>OZ240241.1:0-4800000 GCA_965198115.1 Candidatus Latescibacterota bacterium
CAGGTCGTGTGATCAAGCGCTGGAGTCGCGCCGCTCTTTCAGTCACGCGGCGCGTCGTCAGGGCGGCAGCCGGCAGGTTGGCTTTCCATTCCTCGATCGCGTCGAAACAGGCCCGAATCAGGTCGACGCCATCAACTTCGTTGTCACCCGCGAACAGCTGGCGAACGGACGTCAGGTAGGTGGCAGTCGCTTGGCTCAGGTCAAGCACCTGCAGGCGAAACCGGTCTGGCTCGCGGCACAGGTCTTCGATCACGCTTGGTAATAGGTCGGGGACGTAGGTGCCGTCACGCGTGAAAGAGAGCGCGCTCGGGAAGGCTTTGAGCCCGGCGGCCATGAGGATTGGGAACAGGCCAGTCCGGACGCCATAGGGCGGCTCGCGCAATCGATCGAAGAAGCCCCGAAGGTTCTTCGGATCGTCTGAGGGCTCGGTCAGAAACGCGTGAATGTGTGACCAGACCTCGTGCAAGCCAGGATCGTAGATTTCATTTGGCTGCGAATAGCCCCATCGCCCACTGCCTATCTCACGATACAACCCAGGCCGCAGTAGGACTGTCCTGAACATCGATGAGTCGGGGAATTCTCCGTCCAGCCCGAGTAGCTCCTGCCCCGAGCGCTCTAACACACCCAGCAATAGCTTCTTCCGAGAGTTGATCTGGATGGGCGTGGGGCGTTCCCGTACGATCGCCTCACTATTGATCTTCGGCGTAAGCTCGAAGATCTTCGAAAAATATCGGACAGGGCAAAGCGAAGGGCGCTCGAGTTGTTCGCTGCGAACTCAGAACCCCTGTAGAACCAACGTGGGCCGGTGGCGCTCGGCCGCACAAGGCGGTCGATCTGCCGCTCGAGGTGCTCCCGTGCGTCGTCGGCCATCTGTCGGAGCTCAGGTAGAATGAGGGGGTCACCCTCGACAAGGTCTGTGTCGTACTCGAGCTGGATGAGGGCGTAGACTTCAAGTGCCGCTTCAAACAGTGGAAGCGGATCCCGAGGGACTGCCAGGATTACACGGTTGTGTTTGAGTTGCTGCTGGGCCAGCTGCTGGGCCTTGGCGAGCTCCAGTCCCGTCTCAGCGATGAGGTAGAGGACCTTCCCGTCGCATCCTACGGGCATCGCGTCGATCGTCACCTCCCACGACAGATACTGCTCCAGCGTCGTGAGGTCGTGGAACTCGCCCCGGAGGTAGCGGCGAATGTGGAAAGTATCGTTGTGTTTGACGGGCCGCCAAACCGGCGGCGGCGCCTCCTTCAACAGGAACTCGAGCAGGCTAAAATGCTCCCGGTGGCGCGCCTTTTCTTCCTCCAGCCGACCCCGCAAGTCCGCGTCGGTTCCGTGCCAAACCGCGACTTCGTCGCTGTGACGGCGGTAGAGCAGAAGGTGCTCCCCGATCAGCCGATCCAGGATCTCTTTTGCGTCCTTTCCCTCGTCGTAGCCTCGGATTGCGAACTCGAGCAGACCCCGAGCGGCCCGAGCACGTTCGCCACTCGCTCCGAGGCCAAGGAGACAGGCCGCCTTTAGCGCTCCCTCTGCATCTTTTTCTCCGCCCGCCTTGGTCAGGGCGCTCTGCGTCTCGAGCCAGCGCCGGTAGGTTCCCCCAACGGCCGTGTCGGCCCGCATCTCGGCGGAGAAGAAGTCGAACAGCTCGGTCGGTCCGGTGGGTCCGCTCAGATCGGCTTCGTAGATGAAGTTGTAGAGCGTGCGCTCGTTCTGTGCTACCCGGGCGGACAGTCGGGGGAGCAGATGGAGAGTTACCGGTTCCAGCGGATAGGCGTCGGACAGAAGGTCCTCGGTCTCGCCCAAGTTGAAGTCAGCAAACAGGCCGTGGTCGGCGCACACTCGGGCCGCGCGTTTGAGTAGAGCCTTGGACGGCGGCTTTGGTCGATCGGGTCGAGCTGCAACCGCCTCTGCTATCAGGCGGTAGATCTCCTTACTGTCGTCGATGTACTGAATCGCCTTGAAGCGTCCCTCGATCTTTCGCCACTCCGCCCGGACGGACTGCGGTACGTTCCCCGCGTACTGGAGCAGCTCCTGGTGGAGCAGGAGGCCGAGGGTGATGGGAATGACCTTCGTGCGTGCGGTGAACTCGGCCAGTACCTGGATATCGAGAAGCGACGACGCCCGACCCTCGGTCACAAGGGACTCCACGTGGCGGCCGAACTCGTCCCAAACGACCGCGATGTGGTCACAACCAGCCCTGACCGCCTTCTCTTTAAGCGTGGTCAGGAACCCGACCGTGTCGTCGACAGAGCGAGTAGGGAAGTCCTGCAACCCCTTAGCCTCCCGTCCGAGCTTGACGCGCTCCATCGCGGCCAGCCCAGCCTGCTTGATCGCGAAGGGGACGTCCTCGATGTAGCCGTGGAGCACCAGGACCAGCCCCTTCTGCTTCCTAGACCTTCGTCGTCTCTCTGCGTAGCGCGCAAGCTCTGAATGCACGGGCTTCAGTCGTTTCTCGATCGTGCGAAGCGTGTCTTCCGCGTCCCCACGGTTCTCCAGGAGCTGCAGCAGATAGGTCGCGGTTATCGACTTGCCCGTGCCGTAGGGGGCGACCACGAAGAACGACCGATCGCCCGTCTCGCCCAGAAGGCATCGGAGGAGGGTGATGCACTTTGCCGTGGGTCGGAAATGGGCGATCCGCTCCGGGTGCTCCGCGTCGTACCGGATGTTGATGGACCTTAGGAAAGATTCCACGTTGACGAATTCGCTACGCGGCATTCCGGCTCTCCCGGTCGATTCGGTCGTAGTAAAAAGTGAGCCAATCCAGCGGGACACGTCTTCGCACACGGACCGTCCGGTTGCCAGCCAGTCCTCCGATCTGGATCTGTCTTTCTCCGAGTTCGGCCTCCGCACTGGATACGGTTTCGAACAGCGATTCCGGCGTCATCAGAAACGCCCGAGCGGGGCCTCCCGCAAGACGGGCGGCGTCGACGATCGGCAGCGTCAGGAAGTCGCTGTCAGACTCGCCCACACCACTTGCTGTGGAGATGGCATAGGCCACGATCTCGGCCGGCACGGACTTCGGCCCTTGATTGACTTGATAGTAACCCGAGGCGCGGAAGTAGCCCATCAGTCCCAGTTCTCTAAACGGGCATTCGATGGCGTCTTCAGGATCCACTGCTTCTACCGGGATCTGTCTCGCGTAGAACGAGAGTAGGCAGCTGATGTCCCGTTCAAGCGTGTTCACGCTCGGGATCTTCGACATGGTCACATCAAGGTGCCGGCGCAGTGTCTCGACGCAAACCGACTTCTCGAAACGGGTCAGGTTAAAGTGGTTGAAGAACCAAGCCCAGCTCTCGGCGGCCGAGGCGGGTTGGACGAGGTTCGAGTGCAACGCCCATAGGGTTCCTGGCTCGTTGAAATACGGGTCCCGTTCCCAGATCAGCTCGCCGAGTGTCGTGGACGCCATCGGGGCGTTTCGCTTCGTGCTCTCCCGGTCCGCAAGCCGTGTCACGAAAAGCCAGTGCCTGATCGACCGCCCCATGTTCTTGCCGACGCCCAGCCAGTCGTGATTGTAAGCGTCGCTCAGCAGCTCCGGCTGCTCGATTAGGAGTCGAAGCCCCTTGTGGAGCCAGCCCTCGCGGACGGCGAAGGTTTCGTGGCCGCTGAACGCCATACTATCCTGTCACACTTTCGGTTTTCCGCCCAATGCTCGACCAGAATGAGCGTTGCTGATTGCAGATCTTTACTATGCTCCCCACCGCGTAGTCGACCTCTTCCTTGGTGTTGGTCTCGGAGAAGCTAAACCGCAAGCTACTGTAGGCTTCTTCTTCGGATAGTCCCATCGCCCGCAGCACGTAGGACGGTTCGGGCCGCTGGTTCGTGCAGGCGGAGCTCTGTGAGCACCGAATGCCGACTTGGTCAAGTTGCGCAACGAGGGCTTGACCGTCGACGCCATCGAACAAGAGGTTCGATGAGTTGGCGACGCGATGGTCAGAGGCGCCATTGATCCGAATTCCATCCATTTTGCTCATCAGGTTCGATTCGAAGGCGTCCCGCAGCGCCCCGACGCTTTGCGAGTAGTCATCGAAGGACTTGGCGCGGTGATCCGCCGCTGCGCCGAATCCCACAATGCCTGGCACATTTTCCGTACCGGGACGGACTCCTCGTTCCTGGTTTCCGCCAAACCCAATCGGTTGAAGGTCCCGTAGATTGCGAGCGCAAACCGCTCCAACGCCCTGCGGTCCGTGGAGCTTGTGTGCGGTCACCGTAAGGAAATCTGCTGCGACTTCGGATCCCTCGATCGAGAGCTTACCGAGTGCCTGAGCAGCATCCGTATGGAACGGAATCTCCTTCTCCCGGCAGAGCCTAGCGATTTCTTCAACAGGCTGAATAACGCCAGTCTCGTTGTTTACCCACTGGACAGACACGAGCGCGACGCTCTCGTCGATGGCGTGTGTGACGTCGGCCACGTCAACCTGCCCCGCCCGGCCTACGGGCAAGATCGTGACTGGAATGCCTAACGTCTCGAGGGCTTCCGCGCATCTTAGAATCGATGAGTGCTCGATGCTGGTCGTAACGAGCCGGCAGTTCAGAGGGTCCGCGCCAGCGCGCACCCTCTGAAGGAGCTGGACGAGCACCAGGTTGTTCGCCTCAGTGCCACTGCCAGTGAATACGATCTGATCGTCAGACGTATCGACCAGCCTCGCCACAGCCCCTCGAGCTTCCCGAAGAGCGACCCGGGCCCTGTTCCCTCCCGAGTGAGAGCTGGAGGGGTTGCCGAATTCGTCGCCGAGAACCTGTAGCATCGCCTCGCGCACTGCAGGTAACGGCTTCGTTGTCGCATTGTTGTCCAGATACACTTCCGGCACGTAGCCAACCACCCCGGCTGAACCAACTAAACCTTGGATACCGCGGTCGGAGGGATCGACCCGGTGTTAGGGAGAGGAATGTGTGGGGAACAGATCAGTCGCCGAACAAAGCCATCTGACCAGCTGGGGACTGGCCAATCGGCTCCATATGGTTGGCGAACTGGGTGATTTGCTCGACCTCGGAGGGAGTAAAAAGGATCGAGCGATCGCGGAAGCGGCGACCTTGTGGAATCTTACCAGATTGTCGCCACCGATACAGAGTCTGCCTAGAAACATCGATCTTAGCAAGGACTTCCGTGGCGTTGTAGTATGTAGTTCGACGGAAGAGGACCACAGATTGGCAACCGGCTGGTTGTTCAAAACGGCTCGGACGGTCCCGAATACTGCGTCGTCAGTGGAAACGCCAACTCGATAGTGCGAAACGAAATAGGTAAAGAGTCCCCTCTTATTCAGGATGCGTTGTATCAGCAGTGTAAGGATGGCCCCAACGATAACGGAGAACAACAAAACAATGAGCCGGCCGGTTCTGTAGGAATGTTAATTCCATGTTCTTAACCAGGATTTCCATTTTGGCCCTGGGACGGTGAAAGTATACACCCGCGCTGCCCCGAATACCACGTCTTTTCGCGCTGAACCCTGCACATGACCTCCGCCGGTAGGCGCCAGGGCTCGTCCATCCGCTCACAGACGTTGATTGAGCGGGCTGAACGGCGCTCCGGCCGACACTGCTCCTTGCGAAATCTTTTGGAGCCGAAAACTGTTGATCCTCGCCCGGTCAACGCTACCCACTTGGCAGCGGCAGCGCCCAGATCCTGTGCAGCATGTCGCCGAACAGCCTGCGGTTCAAATGCCCTTCGGCCGGCAGCAGCCAGTAATACCGCGCGTGCTTGACCAGCCGACCGCCGGTCTTCATCAACCGGTGCTGCAAGCTCGTCAGTGACCAACTCTTGATCCTGTTCGGCAGTCCGAGCCGCCGCCACAGGTTGCCCAGGTTGTAGGCCGACACGCTCAGTTGTAGCCGTACCTCGTTCGCCCGGAACCGATGGCACGACAGCCTTGTCCAATGCGTGGCCTGTTTGCCTTCCTTGATCCACTGCTCCGCGGTGCCGCGCTTGTTGTAGAAGCGCACCACCGAGCGGCTTGGCAAGCTCATGCTCGTCACGATGAATCCGACCCGCGGGAACAGCTCGCCCCTGAAGGCGACCTGCTTGCCCGCAGCCTGTTGGCGCTCGATCTCCGGCAACAATAGCTCATCCCAGTCCTCGGCGCTGTGCACGTTGCCGGGACGCAGCTTGGCAGCGAGGCAATCACCATGACCGTTGAACAAAAGTAACGGGTGATAGCAGACCGACTCGAAGTGTCCGTTGTAGGCACTGCCTTCCTGTTGGCCATGGACCGGACTCTCGGTGGAGTCCATGTCCAGAACGACCCGCTCGGAGTCGTCGAACGCCTCCGCTTGCCCGACCAGCCTTTGGTTCAGCGCCATCAGCCCCAGCAGGTTCTCTTCGCTCGCCAGCATCTCCGTCTCGAAGCCATGCAGCGTCGAGGTCAAGGCCGCACCGCGATCCCAGATCTTCTGCGAACCGATCAGCCGAAACGTCGGATCGATCGAAACCCGCTCGGCGTCGTTGAGGTCCTCGTAGCCCGCCAAGCGGCTGTAGACCGACTGCCGCAACAGATCAGCGAGCGTGAACTGCTTGTTTGTGCCTTGCCGGGAGGTCGCTGAGATGCTCGTCAATCAGTTCTCCGAGACCGAGCCGTTCGTCCAGTTCGCGAACCAAAATCAGGCCACCGTCGGAGGTGACGTGCGATCCCTGGAAATCGACTTTCAACAAGCCGTTGAAACTTAGCTGGAATGGCTTGGTTTGTTTTTCACCCATTGGGTGTTGGCCTCCCTGGCGTCCTCATCGGGCTCTAGCCCCTACGAATAAAGACGCTCAAGGCCGCTGGAAGGTCGAGAGGTCTGAATCAAATTGAAAATGCGGGTTAAGATATAAAAATCGGGCGACAGGCTCCCAGGGGTGGAATTGTTGTGACGACGCATATTTGCGGAACGCTGGGCTCGATCGACGAATTCGCCATCGAGGACTGGATGACCTTAGTCCCGGCCCGAGCTCTAGCTTTCCACGTGGAGCCTTCGTCGTTTGAGCACGAGCTGCTAGGACTGGCGGCAGATGTGCCGATATCGGTCTTTCGATCGTCGTCTCGCTCATACGGTGTACAGGTAGCGAATCTGCTGCGGTCTAAGCGGAGGCGATCCTCTATCAAACGAGCCGTCCGGTTGTTCGAGCGTTCTGTAACGACGCGATCTATCGAGGCAGTTCGCCCCCCCAATCCTGCCTGGGTGATTCCTGATTCTATCGGCTTCGCAATAGAGGGACGGAGCAGAAGGTTAGACAGGAGAAGAAAAACGCTGTTGGGGCAGCTACAGGCTCTTCCACGTAGTTGTAGGTTCGATCGCGATCAGCAACGTGCAGTGGAGCGAGTAGTGAAGGTGATAAATTGAACGATTCCCACACTGGCTGTACTGGCTGTCACCTGCAGTCGTAAGTCTCATTCGCCGCTCACCATCTGAGACGCTTATCGAAGTCAACAGAGAGGCGAAACAAGCACTTCGTGTGCCCAAGATAAATGCCAGTATCTCGACGTGGCAGGGTTCGGTCGGGGTCGTTACAAGGCGTCTTCCTCTTGGAGTGGTATACGCATACAGCACATCGCGACGAGGTCGGGCGTTTCTGAACCGCCTTGGGCGCTTAGGGATCTCAACAGTTGGCGGTCTTACAGTCGCGTCGACTGATAGCACATTCTTTCTGCGACAGGTGCAGCTGAAGACTCTCCAGCGGTTTGCGATTGCCCTTAAAGGTGTCCCCCAGCGGCAAAGGTTTTGACATCCTCAATCTGCTTCCACATCTCCGCTGCATCGTCTCTTGGTTGATACAGATTGAACTCCCAGTCCTCTCGTAGCTTGGCGACGCCTTCATCGCCAGGATCCGTTATGCCTGCAAACCAAAGAACGAGCTTCTCGGCTTCTTTGAGAGCCTGAGCCCGACCTTCGCTACGCATATGCCATCCTCGCTCGCTTTGAACTAGAAGCAAATGCCTCCACGGGACAGAATGAAGGTCCCAGTCGATCCGACTAAGTACTTCGAGGGCTTCGCAGGCTTCGGCAACCGTGAACTCCTCGCGCTCTTTGAAATGCTTGTCAAGCAGCATCCGCACTGGTCGCGCAACCAACTGCTGCCCGATTGGCCAAAACCAGACATGGTCCATTATCTTGTCTCCGTCCTCACTCTCAGACGGATTGTGCACACGCATCGATACCGAATCCTCGGGGAGTCTATTCACCGTCTTCACCAGAGCATCCCATATACAAGCCGCTTCGTCGTACCACGCGTCGATCAAAGCTTCTTTAGGTCGGTTTTGCTTGTAGGTCTTAACATCAGCTAGCAACGAGTTTGCGCGGGTCGCTGAAGTAAGGAAGCGCTCAGTCATCTCATAGAGAACCTCGATCTGCGTGAACCAGGCATCCCCCGATTTAAGGTTCTTGCCGCTCTCTGTCTTGACCCGCTCATTGTCCCAATCGTTATCTCCCCATTTGAAGAACGGATGGTCTGAGATGAGTCTTCGTGTAATGATTGCGAATACGTCATCCTCATCCATGATGATATTCGTTGATCTGTCCGTAGGCTTCGCATAGCGATTGAGCGCCGAGAACATTCGGCGATAACGCATTCGAAATTCCTCGATGTCTTCACCTTCACGCGTCGGGACGATTATCACTGTGAAATCGTCATCTTTGAAGCCCTCGGGCTGGGGGTAATCGGCGGGAGAGCTGTGCATGAGCTGGATGGCTCGCACGCGGTGCTGACCATCAAGAGCGTAATATTGCTCGGTGCCATCGAAAGCGAGAATCCCGAAGGCATTTCGCATCCTGCCATCGCTAGCGACTAAATTATCTACGAACTCCACTCCCGACTCGAGGGTCTCAATAGGCTGGAATGTGGCACCGCCCTGCCATGCCGCAATGACGATCGAATTGAAGAACCGTGCTTCGTTCTCTCGCCAGTAGAACGCAATCTCTTTTGAAACGCGACTCTCTTTAAGGTCTCGCTGGATCGCTTCTGAAAGGGTTCGTCCTTGGAATACATCCGATGCGAACTTGACCGTTTCCGCGATCTCGGAGGCATTCATCTTCGTTACGAAAAATTCGTAACCGCCCATATTAAATCTGAAGGCTGGGTACAGTCTCATGTCTGATTCCTCGTCTAGATTATCGGATTGGTCGTGGTACGCCGAACCTCCCGCGAAGTCCAGGAGGACGCTTCTCATTCACCCCAGGACCGAAAGCGTCGAAGATAGCGCGCTCGAAAGCTGGAGATTGAATGGTCTCTGCGAAATAGAACTCGAGATAGTTCCCGTACGCCTCTCGAGCTTTCTTCATTAGGCAGGTAGCGCCCTGACCTAAGTGTGACTTGAAGCGACTTCGTACGCTTACCTCTGCCTTCCCGACATACAGAACGTTCCGGAGTTGCAGAGAGCCGTCTCTGGCAAGGGGGCAAGGAGGCGGTGAACACACTAGGTAGACGCCAGGAGCGTCGGGGGCGGCAGCATGGGCCATCGGATGGAAATCGATCCGCGTCCAAGACAACGATTCATTCTCAAGAAGCTGCTCAAGATTGAACCAGTGTTCACTCTCTAGTGTCCAGTTTCGAGCCAGTGCTGCCATATGTATCGCCCCAGGATTCTTAGCCAGGATTTCCGATTTGGCTACTCTGACGGCACCAGGCTACACCACCCTCACCTGGCGAAGCACAACCATTTCTCCACCCGGAAGAAGCGGCGGCTGAGGCGGGACCGATCGAGCCCCCTTTCTTGTCCCTCATTGGGGGCTGATCCGCCGCTACGAAGGCAATTTCGCAGACACCCCTCCGAGCTTCCGTCCTCAGTACACAGATTTCGCATTCGCCAAGTCGCGTGCTACCCGCCCGGCACAGGCAACGCCCAGATCCGTCCCAGCATGTCGCCGAAGAGCCGCCGGTTCAGATGTCCTTCGGCTAACAAGAGCCAGTAATATCGTGCGTGTTTGAGCAGCCGACCGCCGGTCTTCATCAACCGGTGCTGCAAGCTCGTCAGTGACCAACTCTTGATTCGCTGCGGCAGACCGAGTCGCCGCCACAGGTTCGGTTTGACGGCTTTCGCTCTACGCGGCCGGGTCCTGGACGACAAAGTCGCGTCGCACCTGAGCGGGGCTTCCGTAAGCGTACTTCTCCAGCATCCATCGAACACTCTCTCGCAATCAAGTGTCCAAGAAAACTCCGGGACGCAGGAGTAGGTACTGCAATCAATATCTTGGTCTCGTTTAGATCAATCGCCACGTAATCCTGAGGTCCCTTGGGATACAAGCCTCTCCAACTCGAAGACTTCGCTGTCGGCTAGCTCCTGCAGCTCCTGGATGTCTTCTATTGCAAGCGCATTGACAACATGGTCGACCAATTCACGCTTCGCTCCGAGGATGTCTTCTAGCCGCTCTTCAATAGTGTTAGTGCAGACGTATGAATGAATCGATACGGGTCGATCCTGCCCAATCCGAACGATTCGATCACGTGCTTGATCATTGGAAGACGGATTCCACCATCGATTGATAAAGAACGCGTGATTGGCTTCGGTCAGAGTCAGACCTTCGGCAGCAACTCTACTCGAGGCAAGAAGCGCAGCGATTCCGCGGCCTGATCGGAAAGCGCTAACTACTGCGTCTCGTTCAGCAATCTGCATCGCTCCGTCCAAACGGACGTATTTGATTCCTCGCAATTCTAGAAGACTGCCGATTGCATCGAGTGGCGAAAGGCGGTATGAGAAGACGACAGCCTTCTCACACTGCTCCGCGACACATTCAATCTGGTCAACCATATGCTCGAGTTTAGAGCTTTCTCCAGTCGCCGGATCAGCGTCGCAGATTGTGAGTAACTTGCCGATCAGCGCGAGGAGCTCACCCGATGTCTGCGTTGATCGTGACCGTACCGCCTCGTCGTAGACCTTCCGCTGTTCTGGGGTCAGGTCAACGTAGTGTGTCAGCTCTGAGACGGTCGGCAGGTCGGCTAACACGTCAGCTTTCCGCCGTCGCAATATCAGGGGTTTCGCCATCGAGCGGATAGTGCCGGGACCAAGGACGTGAAGCTGCGCGGAGTATCTAGATGGTTCTAGGATCGAGAGCAGCGTCGAGAGATCCTCCACGTCACGCTCAATAGGTGTGCCCGTCAACGCCCACGTAGACCCCGAGTGTATCGAGCGGACTGCAGTAGTCACCGCTGCCTCAGATCGCCGTACCCGATGGGCCTCATCAAGTACAAGCTTCTGTACGTTTGCCTGTTCTATTTTGTCCGGTGCGAGGTTCTTGAATTGGTCGTAGTGCATTACCAAAAGATGGACTCGTCCCGCCGCCATCGCCCACAGTGACGAAGGATCGTCCTGCCACGACGTTGAGCAGGCCATGGTAAGTTCAGGCGCCCATTTCTGGGCCTCAAATTCCCACGTTGAAACAAGAGTCCGGGGACACAACACCAAAACAGTGCGGACCTGATCGCGGTAGACCATGATCCTTACTGCCTCGAGTACTTGAAGCGTCTTTCCTAGTCCCATGTCGTCGGCGAGAATCCCCGTTTGGTGATCGAGTAACCAAGCTACGCCAGTACGCTGAAACGACCTCATCGCGTCGTTTTCCTGGAAGTCGCAGAAGAGGGGACGTATCAACCAACCAATCTCCGGCGCCGTCTCAGGTCCCCGAACACGCTGCCACAGTTGGTGGTTTCCGGGAATCGCAACTGTTGCCGGACGCTTTCGAGCAAGCACCCCTCGGAGTTGTCGGCTTGCCACTTGTGCCCACACGGCGGCCTGCACTATTCGCTCTTGGATGATGGTTCGTGGTAAGTCGGGCGGCGAAAGTGACAGAGTGAATGCTAGCTGCAACCCGTCTTGAGTATGACGAAGCTCGCAGTGGACGAAATCCCCATGCGTGGTGTGAGGAATAACGATACTCTCGGGCAACACCCAGTTTGCTAGCGGTGGAACAGTTACAGATGCACTCGTTTGAATCACTGTGAACCGCCTCGGTTCTTGAGAGAGTTCGTTGCTTGACCCGGCCACCGTGACTGAAGCCTCCTGCGGGTACAGTCAATTTAGCGAAGTGGACGCCCTTTTCGCCCGTCGCAACGTGACCAGACCGATTTTTGTACCAGTCGTTGTGAGAGAGTTTACATCACAACCTAGGGCTGTGAAACTGAGTTCCGGACAGGGGTATACGCGTAAACCCTATATTCCCGATGACCCACCTACCTTGTTTGATTTCGAGAGGAAGGACTGGAGGAAACCCTGACCCTCCACCGGCTGGGGATGCTCCCGTTCTTGAAGCGAAGCTTCCGAACCACCAATTGCATCGAGGCGCTCAACAGCATGACCGGCAACCTGACACGGAAGGTCAACCGCTGGAACAACTCTCCTCAGCGACACAGATGGGTCGCGGCCGCACTCCTCGACATCGAACCACGCCTGCGACGCGTGAGCGGATACAAACACCTCCCGCTGCTCAGGCAAGCACTGAAAAACAACCTGAATCTCGGCGACAATCAAGATGCTCGGCAGAGAGCATGAATACCACGGAGCCCGATGAGTTTCAACTGACTATGGGACTTGACCTGAGAGCGTGTACCCGTAAGAAAGGAGCCCACGATGGAGAAGCTATTTGCAGGGGATGGCGAAGTCAAGGTTGGGTCAGACGTTATGGATTTGGAGACGCGTTTATCGGTGATCCGGGCGCTGATTCCGCTGGGTCTGGAGGCCGTTGCCGACGTGCTCCAGCAGGAGGTGGAGCAGCTCGCAGGCGTTCGGTATGCGCGTAAGGGTTCAGAGCAGTCGCATCGTCGATGGGGAAGCCAGAAAGGGTCCGTGTATCTGATGGACCAGAAGCTGCCGGTGGCCGTTCCCCGTGTGCGCGACGTCGAGTCCGATACGGAGGTTTCTCTGGCCGCATACCGGGGGATGCAGAGGCCCAGAGCGATGGATGAGAAGCTGCTGCTTCGTGTGCTCAAGGGAATCTCCTGTCGCAACTACAGAGCCTGTGCAGAGTCGGTACCCGAAGCGTTCGGAATCTCGGCATCCTCCGTCTCGCGACGGTTCATCAAAGCCACCGCAAAGAAGCTGAAGCAGTTCCAGGAACGACCGCTCGACGACTACGACTTGGTCGCCCTGTTCATCGACGGAAAGAGCTTTGCCGACGAAGAGATCGTGATCGCTCCGGGCGTCACGACGGACGGCCAGAAGATCCCCCTGGGCTTCGTCGAATCGGCGACGGAGAACGAACGGATCTGCCGTCAGCTGATCCAGGATCTCATCCGGAGAGGCCTGTGCTACGACCAGGGCCTTCTCGTTGTGCTGGACGGCTCAAAGGGACTCCGCAGTGCCGTCACCAAAGCCCTCAAAGGGGATGTGTGCGTGCATCGCTGTCAGTGGCACAAGCGCGAGAACGTCGTCAGCTACCTCCCGGAGGCAGAACGTCCAAGAGTTCGACGGAAACTTCAGAAAGCCTATGACTGCGACACCTACGAGGAGGCAAAGGCCGCACTCGAATCACTCAAACCCGAACTCAAGCTGATGAATCAGTCTGCCGTGGCAAGCCTCGAGGAAGGACTGGAGGAAACCCTGACCCTCCACCGGCTGGGGATGCTCCCGTTCTTGAAGCGAAGCTTCCGAACCACCAATTGCATCGAGGCGCTCAACAGCATGACCGGCAACCTGATACGGAAGGTCAACCGCTGGAACAACTCTCCTCAGCGACACAGATGGGTCGCGGCCGCACTCCTCGACATCGAACCACGCCTGCGACGCGTGAGCGGATACAAACACCTCCCGCTGCTCAGGCAAGCACTGAAAAACAACCTGAATCTCGGCGACAATCAAGATGCTCGGCAGAGAGCATGAATACCACGGAGCCCGATGAGTTTCAACGGACTATGGGACTTGACCTGAGATGAAGGAGACTGTTCCTCGGCTGCGTCTATCGTAACGGATGTAGATTGGGTCGGATTCCCGTAGGAGCAGGTCCAGAAGAATCCTGATTATTGGGTCGGATTCCGACTGACGACACCTTTTATAGATACTGGTCTGGTCAAGTCCCATAGTCAGTTGAAACTCATCGGGCCCCGTAGTTTGGTCAGGCTCTCTTTTGAGCATTCTGTTCGTTGTCGAGATTCAGATCTTTGTTCAGTGCTTGCCTGAGTAGGGGAAGATGTTTGTATCCGCTCACGCGTCTCAGGCGAGGTTCGATGTCGAGGAGTGCGGCAGCCACCCATCTGTGTCTCTGGGGAGAGTTGTTCCAGCGTCTGACCTTCCGAGTGAGCTCGCCGGTGTGTCGAGAGAGGCTGAAATCGGACGGTGTGGCCGTCTTTCATCTAGGAGTCAGCAAGAAGTGCGATATGGCGAAAGAGTTGGCTCGGATCGCCAAAACATGGTTCCGGGTGGCTGACATTTACACAGAATGCGTTACCCACTGCGAAAGCCACGGTATTCGCGATAAGGGGACCGTAGTGGGTCATCAGTTTCTGGTACTGCAATAGCTGAGTCCATAGTCAGAAAACTCGCTGACCTACTTGAAGATGAGGACGTTTTAGAGGATGTTGTCGCGGGTCGCTTTCACGCCAACGTGTCCCTGAGGGTGCAGGGGATTGGAGGAGCGGAAGGGAAATTGACAACGAGGGCATAAGGGCCTATTTCCGGCATCGAAAAGACTCCGCCATTAGAATGACGCAAGGAGAGGGGAAGAGAGGGGACGATGCGACTCACCGAACGACACATCGAGTGCGCCCATCTCTGTGCCAGGCTTGAAGTTGCAGGCCAGGAGGACACGAAAGTTATGGCAAAGGAATGTCGCGTTACGAGGACCACGATTTACAATTGGTTCAAAGAGTCGTCGTTTAATTTCGATCCCCATTAAAGGTCGGCGAATGGAATTTTGCCTCTCTTGACAGCCTCATCGAATCAGAGCGACAGCCTTTCTGCCCTGATCGACTCTGAAGCAGCTGCCTTCAAAGATCGTTGACCCCGTCCAGCGTCAAAAGATAAAGTCTGCCGAGCTGACAAGCCGGTTGCAGTCTACCACCCACTGCGGGCGCTGACCTAGGGGAGCCAAGAGAACCACCGGATCAAAACCGGGCTTCATTTAGAAACGCCAGCAGGCGAAGGGCCCCGTGCAGCAGTTGGCACGGGCTCGAACTGCCAAACCCAGCCCTTTGCCGTTCAAAAAGCGCTCCCAAGAAGCCGTCAGAGGTTGGCCTCATGCCCCTAGCGCACCTTCAGGTTGGACCCGGAGCACCTGGGGGTTCGTCCCGCTCGCGGGACACGTGTTCACGGCTCGTCGTGTCGAACCTTCTGCCGCCGTAGCCGGTCCACGTCGGTCACTTTCCCCGGCGTCCTCGATATCGAGCTGCCCGAGCTCGCGCTTTCGCGCGAATGCCCGTCCAGGACTCCTGGGTCAACTGCGCCAAGGCCAGCAGTTGATCCACCGCCCAACACCCGCCCCGATCGGTATCGGTGAGCACGTAGTGACTTTCGCGCTCCAGCAGCAGCTTGACGGCCAGAGGGAACACGTACGCGGCCATCACGAGATGCTCGAAGATAGTCCAGCCCCCTGATCGGCCACCGTCGCTGCCCTTGTGAGCGACCTTATTGCGCATGCCGTACAACTCTTCGAGCCACTTCTGATGCACCCACCATTTCAGCTGCTTGGCGGCTCGGCTGTTGTCAATTCGTTATGCCCGCCCTCACCTTCTGAGCGTCGGCCACCGTCATGGTTCCGAACTGACCGAACAACTTCGCCAGCTTCTGGCCGAGTTTGTATTTGCCAGCGCCGGCGCGGAGAAGTTGCTCGTAGGCTGAGGCCATCAAGATGACCTCGGCGGGCCCCGTCATGAAGTCATCGTTTGTGTTCGCCAATTCCACGAAGGGGAGAGTCGTCCGCAAGAGGCCTGCCACTTCGGAGTCCGCTGCGACGGCAGCGCTCAATCCTGCGAGGAAGTCCTCATCGAATGATGCTGGCTCCCCGATGGAACACTGCATCGGGAGGTTGAAAGTGACCTCCCCGTGCTCGTACCCACCGTCGAGGGTCTCCCCGTCTCGCCTTCGCGCCGGGATCGTGATGTGCACGGGCATATCGCCGCTGTAGGCCTGCCCGATGATGCGGAACATCGTCGAGTTCACATACGAGCCCAAGCCGCCAAACCGAGGGAAGTAGTCGTTGCACGCCCAGGAGGCGAGGAACAGCAAAGATGCCCCCCACCTGACCGCTGGACGGTCGTCCCTCGACAAATCCCATCCTTTCCCTGGAATGGTTGCAAAGACGCGACCTCGAATCGCCGATTACCGAAGGGGTGCGCCGCACGGTCCAGGCCATCGAACGGAACCACCGCGACGACGGCGGAACCGTGAAACAGTCCGCCGGAATCACCGCCGACGTGCTCGCCCGGATCGAAGCGACCGCCCACCGCCCGCGGAAGCGGGGCCGCGGGATCGACGGGGCCAGCTCGCACGGTTGCCGGGTCGGGATGGCGCAAGACCTCGCCCGGACGGCCGGTGTCGATATGCCAGCCATCATGCAGGCCGGGGGTTGGCGCACTGAAAAGATGGTCGCGCGGTATACCGCACGCGAGCAGGCAGCACGCGGCGCCGTCGCACGATTCTACGGGACCGCATGATGGGCGGCGCCCGCCCAGGACCTCGGGCGAGGGGGGAAACTGCACTGGTGAAAACTACAGGCCCTCGGATTCGGAGACCCGCTTAGTCAACGTTCGGGGTCTTGGTCGACGATCGAGGGGGCAGGGTCAAGACCCATATCCCAAAAAAGGGAGAGCCACATAATGAAACCGATCATCACATGTCTTCTTATCGCGGCCACCGTTGCCGTCGTCGCTTGCGGTTCCGGTGCTGCGCAAGTCGATTGCGCGGACTGGAATACCAGACCCTTTTTCGACGCTGCAAGAGGGTCTGACGTGACTCGTTGTTTGCAGGCGGGCGCGGACCCGAACGCGCGGAACGAACACGGCCTCACCCCGCTGCATTCGGCGGTAATCGAGGGGAGCGCCGAAGTTGTGACGGCCCTGGTGCAGGCGGGGGCGGACCCGAACGCGCGAACCGAACACGGCTTCACCCTGCTGCACGGCCTCACCCCGCTGCATCTCGCGGCGGTCGAGGGGAGCGCCGAAGATGTGACAGCCCTGCTGGATGCGGGAGCGGACCCGAACGCGCGGAACGAACACGGCCTCACCCCGCTGCATTCGGCGGTAATCGAGGGGAGCGCCGAAGTTGTGACAGCCCTGGTGCAGGCGGGGGCGGACCCGAACGCGCGAACCAACGGCTTCACCCCGCTGCATTCGGCGCCAAGCGCCGAAGTTGTGACGGCCCTGGTGCGGGCGGGAGCGGACCCGAACGCGCGAACCGACGGCTTCACCCCCTGTATTCGGCGCCAAGCGCCGAAGTTGTGACGGCCCTGGTGCAGGCGGGGGCGGACCCGAACGCGCGAACCGAAGACGGCACCACCCCGCTGTATTCGGCGCCAAGCGCCGAAGTTGTGACGGCCCTGGTGCAGGCGGGGGCGGACCCGAACGCGCGAACCGAAGACGGCTTCACCCCGCTGCATTGGGCGGCAAGCGCCGAAGTTGTGACGGCCCTGGTGCAGGCGGGGGCGGACCCGAACGCGCGGAACGAACACGGCGTCACCCTGCTGCATTCGGCGGTAATCGAGGGGAGCGCCGAAGTTGTGACAGCCCTGGTGCAGGCGGGGGCGGACCCGAACGCGCGAACCGACGGCTTCACCCCGCTGTATTCGGCGGCCGTGGGACCTCGTGCAAGAGAACGACGCACTGAAGGGGTCCGCTGCTTACTGGCGGATGAATGACGCACGGTTCGACGCGCCATGAGAAAAATCCAGGAAGAACATCCGTTGAAAACTTCAAGCTACCTTGACTACAGCGGCCCCGGCATCGGAATTACGGCCGGCCGCCCACCTGTTAGGTGGCCGAGTGGTTCGAGCGGGAACTCGGGGCATCAGGTCGAGGAATTCGGCCACGGAATGATCCCGATACGGACGGGGGGTCCGAGGGGTCCACGGAAATTCAGGGAACTCTGTCCTTCGACGAAAAACTATAGGAGGAGGTCACGTGCAGAAGTCTTCGGAGACAACGCGAATAGGGGTTCTGCTTCACCGCTGGACTTTAACGTCCCCCGAATCGCAAGCGTCGGGTGCTTTCCGTGCGTCGGGTCGGCGCTGTGTATATTTTCGAGGTTCGATGGGACGGACAAAATCAAGGTATGACCTATAAGTAGGCACGTCCCGCCTTACGACGACGGCGAAGGAGATGCGTGAGGCCACTCATCGACCCAAGCCTAAAAATTGTCGTCTTTCCACGTCCTGGCCAGCGTCCGCAGGGCTTCCAGATCCTTGAGCGCTCTCCACCATCCCCTCAACGTCAGCCGCCGTCTCATCTTTCCATGTCCGGCTCTACGACCGGACTCCTGTCCGAGAGGCATCGTGTCCGGTGCCCCCCGACTCCACAGAGGCGCGTTGACGGCTTGCCGGACCCCCCCAAGCCGATCGGCGCTCCTGAGCGCCCTCAAGGCCCTTTCCAGGGCCAGGGATGGCCACAGCACGATCACGGGCCAGGACGCCGGCGACGTGGGATCAGCAGGACGGCCGAAGCAGTTTCACGAACCGTGGGTTGGGGGTCGGGGGTCTTTTCCCAGGGTCGGGGGCCGGGATGAGCCCCGGGGTTGGAGGGGGTCTTTTCCGCGCTTTGGCGCAAGCCTGAAAAGCACCAACGCGAGAGGGTAGCTCGTGCGCGGTAGGCCCCCGGTCGAAACCGCGATCGGGGGGCCTAAAAAGCTTTTTGAATGTGGTGTCAGGAGGTAGGGATGTTTTCGGATTCGACGATTGATTCTACTGAAAGGTCAGCGTAACGGAGCCTCTTGCCTTCGAGACCTCGAACGATGGCCCGCATCTGGTTGGAGGGTGTCAAGCGGACGAACGTTGTGTCACCGGGTGGGTGGACTTTTGCCTTCTGGACGGTGAAGGGCCACCACGACCTCACCGGCGATCTGGCGCTCGAGAAGGTCGATCTGCTCCTGAAGGGCCTCAATCATCCCTTCCACATCGGCCGCCGTCTCGTCGGCGATCTGCCTCAGAGCCCGGAGCTTCGTGTCGTCTTTGGCACACTCGTCGGTCGCGATCACCACCAGGGCTTCGATGCGATCCCGGCGGTGCGTGAGCGGAATATCCGACAGGTCAACCCGGAATGCGGCGCGAGCACGGGCTTTTTCGGCCCTGAACGCCGCGTCTTTGAACCAGTTATAGATCGTGGTCCTCGTGACGCCGCATTCTTTGGCCATTTCTTTCGTGTCTTAGCCTGCAACTTCAAGCCTGGCACACAGATGGGCGCACTCGATGTGTTTGTCGGTGAGCGTCATAGAGGCGTTCCAGAGCGTTCAAAAAGCGGGCTTTTCCGATGCCCGAATATAGGGCCTTTGCCACAGGTGGCCAAGGATTCAGCCCGTTTGAATGATTTGACAGATTTATGGGGGGATCGAAATTAGAAAACTACCAGGGTTCTCGTTCGACCTGGTAGCCCTGAAGGTGCCCGAGGAGAAACGCCTTGAGAGGGTTCGTTCAAATCGGTTCAAACGAACGCGTAAAGGGCGAGAACTTCACGGCCCCTTCCGGCTTTGAGGCCGAGATCGAAAAGGGCGGTCAGAGCAGCTTCGCCTTCCGCTGCGCGATCACAATGGAGTTTGGTCGCGCCAGCACCTCCGACGCGTTCCCTGCTGCTAAAGGGATTGAGAAGAATTCGAAGAAGTCTTTGTCGACTATACCGAAGCCGAGACGAATCCGTTGCTGACCGTACTCGACGGGCGCGGCTCGCACCCACGCGCGCCATCACACGCTCGATCTCCGGGCATTCGGCCTCCAACACAGGTGCTAGAGCCCCCGTCGCACCGGGCTGGAAGACGTGCTCGCTGGAAGCGTTCCGCGTTTCACGTACGACCCGGTAGATTCGGTCTCCTCCCTCGTGAAAATCGTCGACCGCATACTCCCGCCGAATGTACATCATCGCCAGAATGCAAGACGCGATACCGATCGACAAACCGAGCACATTCAGTGCCGTATGCAGCGGATAGCGACCCAAGCTGCGAAACGCGGTCTTAAAGTAGCTGTGGAGCACGCCTAACCCCCAGATTGCGAGATGATCGTGGTATCTGCTTTGAGCCCACCGCCGCTCTTTCATTCGTGCTTCTTCTTCCTACGGGATCGCTCGGGGCCAGAGCTCTCGATCAAACCCTGGGTCTCGATCTAGGCCCCCTTTCCGGGGTCATACCGAATCGTTTCGAACAACGAAAACTCGGGTCGATGCGTCCTCAAAACGGTCGCTTTTATCACGCTCTCGGTGTACTCGCGATCGCTGGAAGAGTCGTGCGTGATGCCACCCCCTACACCGTATTCCCCGACCCGCTTGTCCGAGTCCACACAGACGGTACGAATCCCGACGCTGAACGTCGCTTCACCACCGGGCGCGACAGTGCCGATGGCCCCCGTGTAGACGCCCCGCGGGGAGCACTCGAGGTCACGAATGATCTCCATCGTGCGAACCTTCGGGGCTCCCGTGACGGACCCACACGGAAATAAGGCTTTCATAATCTCCGTAAAGCCGACATTCGGCCTCAATCGCCCCTCGATCTCCGAAGTCAACTGCAGGACCGTTTCGAAACGCTCGACCGCCCACAGATCACCCACACGAATAGAGCCCGGTCGACAGACTCGTCCCAGGTCGTTGCGGAGAAGATCGACGATCATCAGGTTCTCGGCACGATCCTTTTCGGAGCACGCAAGTTCCGTCGCCAATCGGTCGTCCTCTTCGGTGGACGGGCCTCGCGGCCGTGTCCCTTTCATGGGGCGTGTGGCAATCCAGTCGTCGCGAACCTGAAAGAACAGCTCAGGCGATGCCGACACGATCTGAAAGCGTCCCGTGTCTATGTAGGCCGCGTAATCGGCACGTTGGGCGCTGGAAAGCTGCTGGTACAACGCCAGAGAATCGATCGCCGTCTCCGACCAAAGACGGTACGTGTAGTTGACCTGATAGGTGTCGCCCGCCCGTATGTAATCCTGGATCCGATCGACACGGGCTTTGTAAGCCTCGGGCGTAACAGATGGGTTCCATCGCCGGGTCTCGAGATCAGTGGAAGCCGATGTCGGCTCGATTGACTTCCGTTCTCGATACAGCGCAAACCAGACCAGCGGCAGTTCTTCGACAGGCGCTTGAACGGCCATTGCCTCATCGAACGCCGGAGCTGCTTCGTAACAGACGAAACCTGCCGCGTGGAGGCCATCCTGCGTGGCTTTTTCGACCTGTTCCAGCGCAGGCAGAACATCGTCGACCGTAAGCGCCTTCACGACGCGGACGAATCCCGCGAAAGCGTAGGATCGCTGATCCCGACGACTGCCGAAGGACTCGAGCCTGACCTCGGGGTGAGTGCGTGGCGACAGATTTGTCACTCAGGGAGCCGATCGTCTACGGTCCACGGGTAGTGCGGTTCGTAACCGAACGCTTCACGGGCGTGTTCACAGCTCAGGGGAGACTTCCAGTCATCCTGATCTCGAATTTCGACGCCCCCGTCATAGTGCGCGCTCACGAGCTCAGGCACGGGTGTATTGAGCACGATCCTGGGCCCTGTGACGTTGTAGATACCCGATTCGACGCGATACACTTCGACGGCGAGACGACAGGCCATCGCGGCATCACGTGCATCTGTCCTCGTCCAGAACTGATTCCTGCCTCCGGCCGGATCACGCGACATCCGATTCGATCTGTTCGTCCATTTCGGAAGGCAACCTCACACCCTGGAATCTGAACGACAGGATTGTCGTGCCATAGTTCCGCGAGAAATACTCGGCCGCACTCTCCCCCGCGACCTTCGACAGCGCGTAGCAGTTGATCGGCTTGAGCGGGTGGGATTCATCCACCCTGATGTAGTCGGGCGCGTGTTCGTGAAACCCGTAGACCTGCGCACTCGACGCCGATACCACCCGCTCGATGCCCAGATCCGCGCACGCCTGAAAGACGTTGTAGGTACCCTGGACGTTGTCGGCGTACGTCTGTGTGTCAGGCACGCGACCGGGATTGGCCCACGCACCCATATGTACTACGGCTTCAGCACGAAATCCTCCGAGCGCGCCGTAGACCTGACCCGCGTTCGTCAGATCCACTCGCATACACCGGCCCGCCCCGGCCGGTGCGAGCAGAACGTCGATGCCGAGGACCTCGTGCTTGGCCTCGACAAGATCCCGAACCACGTAAGTGCCGATCCGTCCACAACTGCCGGTTACCACGATTCTCATAGGACTCATCTGAACCCCTGACCTGAGGGATGGCGACCTCGAGACGACCTTCAGCCGTATCCAGATAGCCCGGCTCGTAACCGCTGCGAAACCCTCGCCGACCCTCACCCCGTTCATACCGGTCGACGCCCAGATGGTCCCGCTGGTGGGCTTCGAGGCCCTCTTGAGTGATCAACTGTGTCGAGAGCTGAACCAACTGAGTCAACACATCCTCTGCACTGTCAATGTCCTGGAGTCTTTCGATGAACTCAGTAACCTCCTTGCGAAGCTTAACACTCGGCGATAGCTTCATACGGCGTGGCCTGTGCCCACTCGGGGCGTGAGGTTTTTTGGGACCTCAGGAAGATAGTTCACGCCGCTTCTTTTGCAGGAAACCTAAGACATTACCGGGGGGCAGGTCATTGACGAACGCACATTCAGGGAACCAGCCATTGGGAAAACGTAGCAACAACGAAAGACCTGAAGCGATCCAGGGTTCTCAGCTCCAGTTTGCACCCGAGAATGAGCTCGGAGTGGTGTTTCTCTTTTCCGAATACGCCAAGCGAAAGCGTATCCGCGTGGAGAAGATCCGTCCCGGTTTTCCCGACTGCATCGCCTATCAGAAGGCTCAGGGCAAAGAGAAGAAGATCCGGGTCGAGTTCGAATTCCGATCCAGGAACTTCAAGTCACATCCCGGACATACGGCAAGGGGATGCGACTGGATCGTCTGCTGGGAGCACAACTGGCCTGACGTGCCCGCCAGCATTCACGTCGTGGAACTCAGGCGGGAGTATGGGTTGGGTTTCAATGTCTGGATTCAGCCGGTGAGTGGTGAATACGCGGAGGGAATTTCAGAGATCACCACTGATGATCGATGGAGCGTGCCGAGTTTGGCGCACCCCGGTGACCTGCTGCTCTTCTATCACACACGTCCGGATAAGATGATCCAGGACCTTTTCACGCTCACAGGTCGCGTCCATAAAGTGAATGCAGGTTGGAAGTCCGGCAAGGACTACATGGCTCCCATCAGGAGGGTGTGTCAGCTGAAGTCACCGATCTTCCTCGAAGATCTGAGACAGGACCAGATTCTCAGAACATCCCCGTTCATTCGAGCAAACATGCAGGGACGGCCCAACGCAACCGAGTATTGGCCGCATCTGCTTGACCGGATCATCAAGAGGAATCCCTCAGTCCGGACGAAGCTCAAGAAGTATGCTCCGGAGCGGGCAGGCTGGTAAGAAGGAGGCCTACGTGAGATTCAAGGGAAAGTTTGTTCGACACCGAGCATCCCGGATACGACGTCAGCGAGGCCATCCTGACGAAGACCAGAGTCGCCATCGACTATGCTGACGACGAGGGCACGTAGACGTCGAGCACATCTTCCATTGCGCAGACGAACTCGGCGCTTGGGGCGCCCGGCAGACACCACATCTGCTTCAGCCACGGCTTCAACGCGTTTTTTTCTTCCAGTCCTGGAAGTCGACCTCCCACTTCCCTCGAAGACGAGCGATCGAGGTCGGCGAAAGCGGCGCGCCATCACCGAGCAGCGCACGCAAAGACAACTCGAAGTCGCCCTGGGAGAGACCGTGGAGATAAAGGTCGGGAAGCAGATCTCCAATGGCCCTGGTTCTCCGGGCGAACAGGGGGAGGATGCGGCTTTCAAACCGCTCTTCCAGACCACGAACCCGGGGACGCCGGACCTTGATCGTTCCGCAGCTCGTCGAGAGACGCCGGGGCTTGCCGTAGCCGTTCCTGTAGCCCCTGGAGCTATCGACCTCGGCTCGGCGCTCATACCACGACCGGCCCAAGAACGCGGTCGCCTCCTCCTCCAGAATGGACTGGAACCGGCCCTGGATCTCTTCACGGATCCAATCGTCAACCGTCTCCCACGTCGGCATGGACTTCAATGGGGCTCTATGCGTATGTTCCTTCACGGCGATCCTCCTTCCCAACCGGGCCTCTCACCCGGTTTTGTGTGAATCAACTATCTCACGGGAAGGGTAGGGTCGCCCTTTCTCTTTTTCCACACCTTTTGATTATTATAGCTCAGTCGAAGAAGACAATATCTACTGCTGTTATTTGGAGGGTGTGATACTCAGCTATGATGGAGTCCATAACGAAGCCAAGGATTCGTTCCAACGGGCAAGACATCTCTCACGCCGAAGGGCTTCAACAAGGATCAGGGTCCACCTATGTGATCAGGAAGGGACGCCCTATGAAAGGAGAGCTCTGACCCGAAGACGCGGTGAACGTATCTGGATGCGTGACATACAAACCGATGTTTCGGCACCGATCTCAAATCCTGTTTCTTGGCGTAGGGATGGTAGTCCGTCAAACTGTGTTATTAACCTTGGCTTTAGCTTTGCCGGTCCCTGTGCCTATTTCCTGCGAGGATATGAGGCAAGTGGCAAGTCATAGTCACCGTTGAGACTTACAATCGGCGACGCCCTCGTCGCTGGTCGTCATTTTGGAAATCATTTCGCCTATTCTCGACCGTGTAGACGGCTTGACCTCGTAGAGACACTTTCCCAGGGAACGTTCAGCGACATCATATTCGGAGGCATCCCGAAGTTCTCTGACGAAATCCTCAGAAAGTTGATCCCCAGTCATGTCGGGTGCGATGCCCCTGATGCTTGGCAATTCGTTGTCTTCAGGTAAGAGTTCTATCTCGTCTACTCTGACAGAGGAAGGGAATGGATCGCGTTCTATCGCCGTGGACCCAACGCCGTATCGATCGATCGTCGCCGACTGGGACGCCGAGGCCCCGTGAGCCCAACCACAAGCCGCTGTGAAAAATGTCACCGGCCGCTTTGACGCAGACGGACCGTTTCGCCTTCCATCTCCACTGGCAGTGCCGCACCGGGGACACAGGAGGTGGACGGGAGCGACCCCGTCTCCAATGATCCCTGCGGACTGCCTCCTGTAGGGACACAAATCGTTTACTATAAATGAGTTACGTATCTGTGACGGTGCTCTGCCCCCCATTATATCCACCGGGACGAAACGGATTTCCCCGGCTCTTCGTGGCTGCGAACGGACGCGTCGGCCCCGGATCTCGCGCCCCGAGGCCGGGCGGCTGGGCGTGGGGTTGGTGATGCTCGGATCCGTACCGCCCGTGCCCAACCGATCCGGGGTCACACCGCCCAGCCAGCGGGTAGCGCCGCCTCCCGTCCCGCCTTCCAGCGCTTCGGAAGACTCTCGGCCTCCGCCTCCGTCGGCTTCTCCGACACCCTCGCATCCCTCTCTCCAAACCCCGTTAAGGTCGATTCCAGCTAAAACCGGTGTCCAGAAAAACCGGATGTGCTATGAAGTCCAAACCTGTGACGCCTTGCGATAATTCTCCGGCTTAAGCTATTCGCAGATCCTTCTGGGGGGTAGGCAATGTCTTTTTCGCTGTTGAAATTGGACAGCGGCATGTGATGGTTTCAGGCGGCTGCAGCGCGTCCTTCAACGTTCCTGTCGCGGTAACACTCGCGGATCGTGGCCAACCCAAGCGTCTTGAGACCGTCGCGGAGTTGGGTCGCGTGAGTTCGTTTCATCCGGCGGTCTCCAGCAGACGGTCATAGCAGTCCAGCCGCACTTCAGCGACGTCTACGGCGGGCGTAGCGGATACCTGCGTCGAGCCCAACGACGCTCCGACGGCATCCGGGTGGATGGATGCGCCTCTGCGCAGGAAGACGTCCAGAGCCCGGTCAACCTTGTCCTCGCCTTCTCGCACGGCTAGTTCCAGAAGGCGGAGATACAACACGTGGGCGCGTCGACGCGGATGTTGCTCCTCGAGAAGGTCGCAGCGGATACAGGTCGGACCGATAGCGGTAGTTCTCGAACGCGCCCGGCTTGCGGATCAGCCAGTTCAGAACGTGCGCGTACTGGATGAGGTGACGCTTCTTGCCGCGGAGACGGGGTAGTCGCTCTATGCGCCGCTGGGCGTAGTAGACGTCGATGTGCTCAGCGTAAAGCCTCACCTCGACGTGCTCACCGACCAACCGACTGTGCACGGAGTAGGTCGGTTGATGTAGTCCAGCTTCAGTCAGTCGTTCCAGCGCCAACCTCTTTCGACATCCGGTGAATGATGGCATTCCGTTCACCGCGTTTTTTGGTGATTACACCCTCCTCCACGAGTTCTTCGGTGATCTTCTTGATCCGCTCCTTCCCGATGCCCCGTGGCTTGAGAATCTCCGCAAGACGTGAGCAGTTGACTCCTTCCGTGCCAGCGCCGCGTATGACGTCGAGTATTGCCGCACGTGCTTCTTCTCTTTCCTCCTCGGCCTTCTTCTCAGGATTGACGAATCTGAGACGTGCGCCGTCCTCGTCGACTTGGGACCGGACGAGAAATGACTCCTGCGCCGGGCCCCGCTTGGACTTCGCGTGCCTGATCTTCAGGGTGTCGAAATCGCCGGAAACCTCGAGGACGCTATCGACGGATGCGGCGATGTCAGAGGATCCACGAAGGGACCTACCCCCATAGCGACAGCGCCTTGTTGCAAGCCATTCGCCCGCAACGACTTAACGCTCGCGGATTATATGTGGCGGCGGCCTGTTTCCGACGCGGATTGTATGTTGCGGCATACTTCTCCCGTCAGGCGCCGGGCCGCCGCTGCGGCATACTTCTTCCGTCAGATCGCATCACCGGCGCACAGGCCTCTCTGTCGGTGCTCCAGTCCGCCAGGACGCACTGCCTGACGCGGATTCTATGTGCCGCAGCTTGAAGCGAACAAAGGCGATCCCGAGTCGTTGTTCGCGACCCTGGGTCAGGCCGGCGCTAACCCTCCGCCGCATCAGAACCGTGCCGTCGAGGCTGCGCAGGTGATCGAGGAGTTGATCCAACTGGCCCGGGAACTGCGGGAAGCTACCGCTCGCGGTGAGAAGCTCGGGCTATCGGAAAACGAGTTGGCCTTCTACGACGCCCTGGAGACCAACGACAGCGCTGTCCAGGTACTCGGTGACGAAACCCTTCGAGCTTCGTCAAGTACCGCTCCTTCATGTAGGGCTAAACACAACATCTTGGGGCTACCTGAACTAACCGGATAAGCAGATCCGACTAATGATTTCTGTCGTTGAAACTCCATCTACTAGGCCAACGGTGACAACGCGTCCTCCACTGGACTCCACTATTTCACGACCCACAACCTCATGAGGACGGTAATCTCCCCCTTTAGCAAGCACGTCAGGAGCCACCTCTTGTAGGAGGAGTTCAGGGGTATCCTCCGCAAAGACAACGACGTAATCCACGCTCTCCAAACCCGCCAAGGCGAGTGCTCGATCTTGTTGACCCATTATGGGACGGCCTGGTCCTTTTAGTCTCCGGACTGACTCATCACTGTTTACCGCGACGATGAGTCTATCTCCAAGACGCTTTGCCTCCTCCAGGTATATGACATGCCCGCTGTGGAGCAGGTCGAAGCAACCATTTGTGAACACAATCCGATCACCTCTCGAGCGGCAAAACGCCACATCGGTCCTTAGAGACTCGCGACCCATGATCTTAGACCTTAATCCAATGACTGCACCTCCCCCGCGCCCATCTGGCTAGTGCTGAAGATTTCGCATCAGAGTCGGGCGAATGCCACCGAGTAGTAGCCACACAAATTTATTTGGCTCTATCCGGGTTTCTCAACGGTGAAACTATAGAATGACAAGGTCATAGATCGTTCCCTACGCTTGGTTGTGTGTGTAGGACAATCAAAGCGAAGGGGGTGCGACCTATGACCGGGAGCAGATTACTATCGAAACTGCTGAGATTCAAGGGGTTCCGTGTTGTCAGCTGGTGGTTTGAGGGGAGAAGCTGTTTCGTCATCGCCGTAAAGCCACATAAGAATGGTTGTTGTTGTCCGGAGTGCGGCCGTCGAGGTAAAATCGTCCGCACAATGCCCCATCCGCGTCGGTGGCGTGACATTCCGGTGTGCGGGTGGAGGGTCTGGCTTCTCTACCATCCTCGGGAGATTCGGTGTCCTACCCACGGTCGTGTGGTCGAGGAGATTCCGTGGGCGGAGCGGTTCTCTCGGGTGACGTATCGCTTCGAGTATGCCATGCTGCGCTACTGCCAGACCATGACGCAGAAGGCGGCGTCCGAGTTACTGCGCATCTCTGCCTCGACGCTGTCGGATCTCCTTCACCGATCCATCACGCGGCTTCGTGAAGGTCATCGTATCCGAGGGCTCAAAACCATCGGGATCGACGAGATCTCCTACGCCAAGCGTCACAGGTACGCCACGCTCGTTTACGATCTGGACCGCTCCTGCGTGGTGTGGGTTGGCCGCGGCAGGGCGCGTAAAACGATCGATCGGTTCTTCACAGAGGCTCTCAGTCCCTACCGGAGATCCAAGATCGAGTGGGCCTGCTGCGACATGAGCGAAGCTTACATCGGAGCCATCCAGGAACACTGTCCGAATGCCAAGCTGGTCCTCGATCGCTTTCACATCGTCAAGGCTCTCAATGCCGCCGTTGACGAGGTCCGTAAGGACCAGTGGCGTAAAGCTGCCCCGGATGAGCGCAAAGCCATGAAGGGCCTCCGATGGCTCCTCTACCGGCACTCAGCGACACGCTCCAGAGGGGATACTCGGACACTCAAAGCACTGGAGAAGGCGAACTACCGAATCTATAGAGCCTGGAGACTCAAGGACGAGTTCGAGCAGTTCTGGGAATACAAAGCGCCCTGGGCTGCCGAACGCTTCCTGAAATGCTGGACGACGTCCGCACTCAGAAGTCGACTTGAACCCCTGCGAAAGTTCGTCAGGACCCTGCGACAGCACTTCTTCGGCGTCCTCGCATTCGTGAACACGCGTCTTACCAACGCCATCGCCGAAGGCCTCAACCGAATCGTCCAAATCGTCAAGAACCGAGCCAGCGGATTCCGCACACTCGACGCATTCAACGATATGATCTTCCTTACCGTCGGAGACATAAACATCCCTGAGCAGATTCCGAAGAGGTTCCGCACACTCTAACCGCGCCCCCATGCCAGGAACCACGGCACCTTCACCCACTTCATCTCGTTGAGAAATCCGGATATAGCCATTTATTTGCATATTGCACATATTCTCGAAATTGATTAAGGTCACCTGCCAGAAACGCGAGTCACTAGGGATTTCTCTCGGAAGAATAGATACCTAAGAAAGAGCAAATTGCAAACAAAAATGCTCGAATTTGCAAGCAGAGGGGCGTCGCTATCTGCTGCCTCTGGAGAGAATCTCAGGGGGGTGATAGCTGGATTCTCCCAAGAAGAAGGTACTGGTCTTTGGAGATCTCATCCTCGATCACTACGTGTGATTGGTGAAGTAACTCGTGTTTCACCGGAGGCAGGTGTGCCTGTCTTGGTGTCAGATAGGAAGTGACAACAATGGAGATCGAGTATTGCAGCTTGCGCGGTATCTGTCTTGGATGATGCCACCAATCCCTATTACCATCCTTTGCTTGCGCACTACTACCAAGACACGTGTGATGGATGGAGGAAAGCATCTTACTGAGAATGACCCTATCAGTCAGGATGCCATGGAGCGATTGGAAGAAGGTATTGTTGAGATGCTCCGATGAAAGTATAGACGTGATATACGTAGCAGATTACGCGAAGGGCTCGGTGTCTTGTGAATCCACGGATCTGGTTCGCCACCTTGGGGCTCAGCTTAAGTGTCCCATTGTGGTGGACCCCAAGGGTGATGATTTTGGCAAGTATCTCCGGCTTACTTCCATCACGCCCAATACAGCCGAGGCAATTCAGGCTACGAAATTCGAATGCTCCGATGAACTACAGGCCAGTGCGATTATAGCCAATGAGCTTGGACTCGATTCAGTCTCCTAACTCGAGCAGAATTCGGTCAAGTCCCATAGTCAGTTGAAAACTCATCGGGCCCCGTAGTTTGGTCAGGCTCTCTTTTGAGCATTCTGTTCGTTGTCGAGATTCAGATCTTTGTTCAGTGCTTGCCTGAGTAGGGGAAGATGTTTGTATCCGCTCACGCGTCGCAGGCGAGGTTCGATGTCGAGGAGTGCGGCAGCCACCCATCTGTGTCTCTGGGGAGAGTTGTTCCAGCGTCTGACCTTCCGAGTGAGCTCGCCGGTCATGCTGTTGAGGGCTTCGATGCAGTTGGTGGTTCGGAAGCTTCGTTTCAAGAATGGGAGCATACCCAGCCGGTGGAGGGTCAGGGTTTCCTCCAGGCCTTCCTCGAGGCTCGTTACGGCAGACTGATTCATCAGCTTCAGTTCGGGTTTAAGTGATTCGAGTGCGGCCTTTGCCTCCTCGTAGGTGTCGCAGTCATAGGCTTTCTGGAGCTTCCGTCGAACTCTTGGACGTTCCCTCTCCGGGAGATAGCTGACGACATTCTCGCGCTTGTGCCACTGACAGCGATGCACGCGCACATACCCTTTGAGGGCTTTGGTGACAGCACTGCGGAGTCCCTTTGAGCCGTCAAGCACAACGAGAAGGCCCTGGTCGTAGCACAGGCCTCTCCGGATGAGGTCCTGGATCAGCTGGCGGCAGATCCGTTCGTTCTCCGTCGCCGATTCGACGAAGCCCAGGGGGATCTTCTGGCCGTCCATCGTGACCCCCAGAGCGATCACGATCTCTTCGTCGGCAAAGCTCTTTCCGTCAATGAACAGGGTCACGAAGCCGTAGTCGTCGAGGGGACGCTCCTGGAACTGCTTCAGCTTCTTCGCGGTGGCTTTGATGAACCGCCGCGAGACGGAGGACGCTGAGATACCAAACGCTTCTGGAACCGATTCGGCACAGGCCTTGTAGTTGCGGCACGAGATCCCCTTGAGAACACGAAGCAACAGCCCCTCGTCCGTCTTCTTGGGCGTCTGTAGAGCCCGGTATGCAGCCAGGGAAACCTCTGCGTCGGCCTCGACGTCGCGCACCCGGGGAACGTCTAACGGGAGCTTCTGGTCCATCAGATACACGGATCCCTTCTGGCTTCCCCACCGACGATGCGCCTGCTCCGAACCTTTGCGCGCATACCGAACGCCTGCGAGCTGCTCGACCTCCTGCTGGAGGAGGTCTGCCACTGCCTCCAGACCCAACGGGATCAACGCCTGGATCACCGACAAACGCGTCTCCAAATCGATGACATCGCCCTCAACCTTGACTTCACCATCGCCTACAAATAGCTTCTCCATCTGGGCTCCTTTCTTACGGGTATACGCTCCTACACGTCTACCCAACGTAAGTTTGGAGCCCTCTAAGTTTCAACTACGATAGGCACAACACCCAGAATTCGGAGCGGCCCTCATACGTTCCAGCGGGAAGTATACAGAGTTCAGCAACGCATGCCCAAAGGTTATAGATGTGACTGGAGCGGGCGATTCGGCCGGTGCTGCCTTTGCCTTATCGATAGCGTGTTATGCAACTCACGAAGATGCGGCCTTTATTGGCAACACAGCGGGTGGCGTTTCCGCTGCAAAGCCAGGATGTTCAATCGTAACCGCCGCCGAGTTGGTGGGAAACCTGGGAGGGAGGATCCTGGTTTAGCTCAGAGACAATTCCGGTTTCAAATGTGAGGTCGAGTCAAGAGGTGTGTAAATAGATCAGGCGGCCAGCTTCTTCCCGGAGTCGATTGTGGTCATAGTTTGGTTGTGCTGTGCATAAACAACGTGTAACAGATGGGGTGCATTGAGTCGCCGGAAGCGTTTCTCGGCGACCATCAGTGTTCGCCAGATGAGAGCGCTTGCCGCGACGACCTTCTTGTAGCGTTTGGCGGCGTTGGTTCGTAACCGCACGGATGCAAAGGGGCTCTCGACGATGTTGGTCGTTCTCAGGTGGCGCCAGTGTTCTTCTGGGAAATCGAAGAAGGTGAGCATCCTATCCCAATCCCGTTCGAGTGTTGCCACCGCCTTCGGGAACTCGTTGCGATATCGTGCGACGAACTGCTTGCGCAGCTTCTCCGCATCCTGACGCGTGCTGGCATAGGGAATCTGGACGAGCAGTGCACGAGCTTGAGGCTGCTGACGTTTGTGGATCTGGTCCGAGACGTTGAGAATCTTGTGGTTCCAGCACCGCTGCTGACGGGTGTGCGGCCAGACCTGATCGACGGCAGACCAGATGCCCATATTGCCATCGGCCGCCATCAGAATGGGGTGATCCAAGCCGCGATCCCGTAGGTCTCTAAGGACAGCCAGCCAGGACTCGGTCGACTCGCGATACCCAGGCACCAGGCCCAGAACCTCTTTGCGGCCGTCACTCATGGCGCCGATCACGACAAGCAGACACGCCTTATCTTTCTCAAGTCCGGCTTTGACGTAGATCCCATCGGCCCAGGCATACACGAGCTCACGATCGTCCAGGCGTCGTTCCTGCCAGGTCTGGTAATCAACCTCCCATTGACCGCGGAGGCGAGCAATCGACGAGGGGGAGAGCGGAGCCCCATCACCGAGAAGCCCTCGCAGGGCCAACTCGAAGTCGCCCTGAGACAGACCGTGGAGATAGAGCTCCGGGAGCAGTTCCCCCACCTCTCTCGTGCGCCGAGCGAACAACGGCAGAATCCTGCTCTCGAAGCGCTCCTCCAAACCGCGAACACGGGGCCGCTTGATCTGGATCGTGCCGCAAGAGGTCGACAATCGCCGCAGCTTCCCATAGCCGTTGCGATAACCGGATCCTGCATCTACGGCTTCTTTGCGGCTCTATCCGGGTTTCTCAACGGTGAAACTATAGAATGACAAGGTCATAGATCGTTCCCTACGCTTGGTTGTGTGTGTAGGACAATCAAAGCGAAGGGGGTGCGACCTATGACCGGGAGCAGATTACTATCGAAACTGCTGAGATTCAAGGGGTTCCGTGTTGTCAGCTGGTGGTTTGAGGGGAGAAGCTGTTTCGTCATCGCCGTAAAGCCACATAAGAATGGTTGTTGTTGTCCGGAGTGCGGCCGTCGAGGTAAAATCGTCCGCACAATGCCCCATCCGCGTCGGTGGCGTGACATTCCGGTGTGCGGGTGGAGGGTCTGGCTTCTCTACCATCCTCGGGAGATTCGGTGTCCTACCCACGGTCGTGTGGTCGAGGAGATTCCGTGGGCGGAGCGGTTCTCTCGGGTGACGTATCGCTTCGAGTATGCCATGCTGCGCTACTGCCAGACCATGACGCAGAAGGCGGCGTCCGAGTTACTGCGCATCTCTGCCTCGACGCTGTCGGATCTCCTTCACCGATCCATCACGCGGCTTCGTGAAGGTCATCGTATCCGAGGGCTCAAAACCATCGGGATCGACGAGATCTCCTACGCCAAGCGTCACAGGTACGCCACGCTCGTTTACGATCTGGACCGCTCCTGCGTGGTGTGGGTTGGCCGCGGCAGGGCGCGTAAAACGATCGATCGGTTCTTCACAGAGGCTCTCAGTCCCTACCGGAGATCCAAGATCGAGTGGGCCTGCTGCGACATGAGCGAAGCTTACATCGGAGCCATCCAGGAACACTGTCCGAATGCCAAGCTGGTCCTCGATCGCTTTCACATCGTCAAGGCTCTCAATGCCGCCGTTGACGAGGTCCGTAAGGACCAGTGGCGTAAAGCTGCCCCGGATGAGCGCAAAGCCATGAAGGGCCTCCGATGGCTCCTCTACCGGCACTCAGCGACACGCTCCAGAGGGGATACTCGGACACTCAAAGCACTGGAGAAGGCGAACTACCGAATCTATAGAGCCTGGAGACTCAAGGACGAGTTCGAGCAGTTCTGGGAATACAAAGCGCCCTGGGCTGCCGAACGCTTCCTGAAATGCTGGACGACGTCCGCACTCAGAAAGTCGACTTGAACCCCTGCGAAAGTTCGTCAGGACCCTGCGACAGCACTTCTTCGGCGTCCTCGCATTCGTGAACACGCGTCTTACCAACGCCATCGCCGAAGGCCTCAACCGAATCGTCCAAATCGTCAAGAACCGAGCCAGCGGATTCCGCACACTCTAACCGCGCCCCCATGCCAGGAACCACGGCACCTTCACCCACTTCATCTCGTTGAGAGATCCGGATATAGCCTTCTTTGCGCTCATACCACCCGCGTCCGAGGAACTGGGTCACTTCCTCCTCAACGATGGACTGAATGCGAACCTCGATTTCCTTACGCAACCACCCCTCAAGGGTTTCCCACGTCGGCATGGACAACGAGGGGGACTTCGACTTATGTTTTCCCACGGCGATCCTCCTTCCCACCGGGCCTGTGAACCCGGTATTTCGTGGATATTGTTATCTCACGGGAAGTGTAGGGTCGCCTTTTCTATTTTTCCACACCTATTGATTGTAGCTCAAATGTGAGGGAGGCCGAATGTTCCGCAGATTTTTGGAGGGAATCACCTCCAAAGAGCGCAGGTTAACTGTCAGCAGCGAGAACGTGGAACTACATCCTGGTCAAAACGGCGAGAAACTTGCGCTCATGAAAGCGGGGATAGGAGGAGAGTATGTTCCGGTGAGGCCTGCTGAGGCCAAACTCTTGCGCCGCGCTCAAGAGAGTGGCGGTGTCAGGGTGTCTGATTTAGTCTACTGGAAGTATAGCGACCTGTGGTGGCTAGTCAGCAAACCTTTTGCCTCTATATCGACCGGGATGTTTAGAAGATTCGGGCAGTCCATCCAGCGGTACTTTGACAGAGTGTTGATGGTGAATCGTCTGCTCTTCTATCCGATTAGAAGGATGCTGAGGTTGGGCCCAAGGGGGAGTTGCTTTGATGCGGTTGTTGTCCTTTGGTCGGGATCAGACTGTTACCAACGGATTGTAAGCATTGGACGAGAGATGGCGGATTCTCTTAAGGATGAGGGACCACGAGCTTACTTGGTAGCAGATGAAGATGAGAGCTTGATGGTCAGAGATCTCTGTCACCTATATCAAACGCAGAAGCTTGACATCTTGTTGCAGACATTTGACCAGAAGAACTACAGAGTACTTCTGGTTGTCGACTTTAGACTCTTCTGGCGAACACTTCTTGCTATCGCACGGATCAGACTCCGGGGACATAAAGTGTGGATAGCAAGCCTCTGTGCGAGATCCAGCGTATTCTCCTTCTATTTTCGTTTCTCTCCGTGGAATATGTCCGTTGTGATGGTCGACAGGGCGTTGAGCGCTGTGAAAAACATGATTGTCCGCACATTACTTTGCTTTTGGTCAGCCGGCAGGAAGCGGCAAGGGGGCACTGAGGGCATCCTTGTAATAAACACTTGTACTAGTCTAGGCGACACGATCTTGAACATGCGGCTTGTGAAGCATGCGGGTGGAGAGCTTGATGCCAAGCCGTACGTTGGCGTTTTCGATCCTCGTAGCGAGATGTTATGGAAGGCCGTTCCAAACGTTGAGGTAATTCGATTCGAACGTAGTGGAACGGGCAAGGTGCTCTCAACCCTTATCAAGAACATTCGGACACTCGTGTCCCTGAGGAATCAAGTACGCTTTACTCATGCAGTCAATGCGTACGGCCATAGAGAAGACATGATGATGATAGACTACTTGCTATGGTCCTCGGGTGCCCCGATTCGCGTGGGTGTCTGCTCACCTCCGTATCTCTTTGGATCGTTCTCAAGTTTACTTACACACCAAGTTAGCTTGGATTCCTACATAAAGTCTGGCAGATATGAATCTGTACTCTGTAGGCTCCATGAGAGCATTCTTGCTTGCCTGACTGGTGGGGGGCACCGCTCTGTTGATCTCGACCTTCCCGAATTGATAATACCTGACCAGGCGGCTGCAAAGCGCGCTGAGGCCGCTATTCGGAAGTCGATCTCGACCGGCCGTGAGTTCATCCTGCTTGCCCCGACTTCCAAGAGAAACAAGATGATTCCACCATTGATAGCGAAGAAATTGGTTTCGCGCATCGTTGAGAGACTAGGAAGAGATGTTCTTGTGACCTGTACGCAGAACGAACTGTGGCAGGTTAGGTCTCTACGGTCTCCTAACGTCCACATCATTGGTCCCCTTGATATTTACCAGCTCGCAGAGACGTGCCGGCGTGCATCTTGCGTTCTGGCTATTGACAATGGCTCCATGCACCTTGCGTGCTGGGCAGGTGCAAGAGTAGTAGGGATTTTCGGGCCGACGGATCCTCTGCTGTGGCTTCCACATAGAAGGTCCGGGGTTGAAGTAGTGCGCACGTCAGTTTGTGAACCTTGTGGAAACGTCTTCAGTTGTCATCTTGATGATGCTTCTGAGGTGAGAAGCTGCCTAAACACGCTGGACCCTGACGACGTGGTTGATGCTATCATCAGAACAGAAATCTGCACTAATATGTGAGGTTGAATGGATTTCATCTGGTTAAGAGTTGTCCAGTCAGTGGCACAAGCGCGAGAACGTCGTCAGCTACCTCCCGGAGAGGGAACGTCCAAGAGTTCGACGGAAGCTTCAGAAAGCCTTGATTAGCGACAATTAGAACTCCCACCCTCATTGCCTCACGAACAAATGTTACCATAGCGAGCCCCCATACCCAAGATCGTTGGTCCTCGATGTGTTGGTCCTGGTGGGGAGTCTTCCGTGAGCCAACAGAGAGAGGAGAGCCACCGAGGCAACGAGAGCTTCTTTGGATGCGCTGGTCGTGTGTCAGGACGACGGGGCTAGCAACTGTGCGCTCTGAGCGGCCTTAACTTCGGTGCTTTTCGGTTCGGGGCGTTGAACTGGCCCGGTCTCGTTGGTCTCTCCCTTATCGTCGATGCAAGCGTAGACAAGCTCCCTTGCCATGATCTGCCGCCATTCACGAATGCGACGCTGCATTGTCCTTAGTTGTCCGTCTGGAAAACGCCCGGGGTGCTGCTGCTGAAGACGCTGGAACAGTGTTTTTGCTGTGGCGTCAGGCTCGTCCTGTAACCAAGCTAGGACTTCCAATCAGACGTTCTCGAACGGATCCTCTCTGGTTCGCCAATGCCGTGGTTCAGTCGGATGGGCACGGTGAGTCGGGCGAACTTCGCCAGATCGCCACAGTTGTGGAAGCTGCGTAAGAAACTGATCGAGTGTCTTTCGACCGGTCCTTCGACGATGCTATCGGTCGAGACCAGGGCTGCCAGCGCAGCTTGGGCATCACGCAGCCGATGCAGAATCGCCACAGGGTCAAGCTGCAGACGCAGCTCTCGGAGGATCTCCTTGGTGTCATTCTGGACCGCGGGGTGATTTACAAGGCGCTCGCATGGCGTTCTCGGGCGATCGTAAGCCCTCTTTACTTTGGCACCTTGACGCGTCTTACTGAGCAGTTTAGACGATTCAACGAGCTCCTGTCTGGTGTTCGTACTGATTCTTCTGCCCATCGCTTGCCTCCAATTTGGGTAACAATTCCTTTGAGGCAACAATCTTTGCTTGGTAACACAATCCCTGAGGCCATGGGGCGGGAAGAATGGTTGACGCCGGACAAAGCCTATGACTGCGACACCTACGAGGAGGCAAAGGCCGCACTCGAATCACTTAAACCCGAACTGAAGCTGATGAATCAGTCTGCCGTGGCAAGCCTCGAGGAAGGACTGGAGGAAACCCTGACCCTCCACCGGCTGGGGATGCTCCCGTTCTTGAAGCGAGCTTCCGAACCACCAACTGCATCGAAGCCCTCAACAGCATGACCGGCGACCTCAGGTGATGTGCCCATCTTAGTTGAAATTTAGAGGGCTCCAGACTTACGTTGGGTACGTGTGTGTCGAGCACGTGTACCCGTAAGAAAGGAGCCCACGATGGAGAAGCTATTTGTAGGAGATGGTGAAGTCAAGGTTGAGGCGAATGTCCTGGATCTGGATACGCGAGTTGCGATGATCCAGGCGTTGATTCCGATCGGTCTGGAGGCCGTGAGCGAGGTTCTGCAGCACGAGGTGCGAGAGCTGGCCGGCGGTCGGTATGCTCGGAAGAGCGTTGACCAGTCCCTCCGGCGCTGGGGCAAGCAGAAGGGGTGGGTGTATCTGGGCGACCAGAAGCTGCCGATTGGGGTGCCTCGTGTTCGAGACTCAGCAACGGGCGTTGAGGTGCCGCTGAACGTGTATAAGGCACTCCAAAGTTCACAGGAGCTGGATGAGGGGATGTTGCTACGCGTGATCAAAGGAATCTCCTGTCGGAATTACCAGGCTTGTGCGCTCGCCGTCCCTGAGACCTTCGGTATTTCGGCTTCATCGGTCTCTCGGAGGTTCATCAAGGCCAGCGCCAAGAAGCTCAAGCAGTTCCAGGAACGCCCTCTCGACGACTACGATTTCGTGGCTCTTTTCATTGACGGGAAGAGCTTCGCCGACGAGCAGATGGTGATCGCTCTGGGTGTCACGATGGATGGCCAGAAGATCCCCCTGGGCTTCGTCGAATCAGCGACGGAGAACGAACGGGTCTGCCGCCAGTTGATCCAGCATCTTATCCGTAGAGGCCTGCGCTATGATCAAGGCCTCCTCGTTGTACTGGACGGCTCCAAGGGCCTCTACAGTGCGGTCACGAAAGCTCTGAAAGGGTATGTCCGAGTCCACCGCTGCCAGTGGCACAAGCGAGAGAATGCCGTCAGCTATCTTCCTGAGTCAGAACGCCCGAGAATCCGGCGCAAGCTCCAAAAAGCCTACGACTGCAACTCTTATAGAGAAGCAAAAGCTGCGCTCGAGGCCCTCAAGCCGGAACTCAAACTGATGAATCAATCTGCCCTGACGAGTCTCGAAGAAGGGTTGGAGGAAACCCTGACCCTCCACCGTCTGGGCATGATCCCCGTTCCTGAAGCGCAGCTTCAGGACCTCGAACTGTATCGAATCTCTCAACAGTATGGCCGGCGATCTCACCCGGAAGGTCAAACGTTGGACCCACTCTCCTCAGAGACACAGATGGATCGCCGCCGCACTCCTCGACATCGAACCTCGACTGCGTCGCGTGAAGGGATACAAACACCTACCGCTGCTCAGGCAGGCCTTGAAAAACGACTTGGATCTCGATACACAGGATGCGCGGCAAAGCGCATGAGCAAATCTTGGAGCCCGATAAGTTTCAACTGAGAATGGGACTTGACCCGACCTCACTCGGAAGGTCAGACGCTGGAACAACTCTCCCCAGAAACACAGATGGGTGGCGGCCGCACTCCTCGACATCGAACCACGCCTGCGACGCGTGAGCGGATACAAACACCTCCCGCTGCTCAGGCAAGCACTGAAGAAAAACAACCTGAATCTCGGCGACAATCAAGATGGCTCGGCAGAGAGCATGAATACCACGGAGCCCGATGAGTTTCAACTGACTATGGGACTTGACCCTAACCGGAGTGAAAAACAATGAATCTGCTCGCAATTAACTTCAATCACGACGGATCTGCTGCTTTGATGTGCGATGGTGTGATAACCGGGTTTGTCAATACGGAGAGATTTTCGCGAAAGAAAAAGCAACCAGGAATCCGAGAATGTGATATAGATGAATTACTCGGGCAGGGAGGTATACGTATTGACGAGATTGACGGCGCCTTGATGTGCAACCTGAATAACATGGATTCCCCGGACATCCCTAGGCTGTACGGAACAGATCTCAAAGAAGAGTGGCTTGGATTCGAAGTGGATCCTGATCAACGACATGTGACGATAAGGGGAAACCGAATCCGCTGTAAAGTGAATCCAGATCACCACTTGCTCCATTGCGCCCTGGCGTTTTACACGTCACCGTTCGATTCTGCAATGGTCTTCTCATCGGATCCCGTGGGTTGGGCATCTTACGTGGGTAAAGGCCACGAGATGAGAGGAGTCCAGAACGTCCCTGGTCAGTTCAACGCGCCAGAGCTTTATAGTAGGGTTGCCGAGTCCCTGTTTGGTACAGGGATTATGGGAGCAGGAAAGGTAATGGGGCTCGCCCCTTACGGGTTTCGAGAGTTGGATCTGGACTATGCTCAATTATCAGATGTCAGGACTACTATATCGCTTTATCGAGCCTTACGGAAACTTGGCATAGGCAGGGTGGTAGTCCAGGAAGATGAAAAAGCATATAATGCTAGTCTTGCATACCACACACAGGAGATTCTCGACTTTCAGTTAATCTCCATCCTCAAAGAGTTACACGAGGTTTCGGTGCAGGAAGGTGTTGATCCGAATCTATGCTTGGGAGGGGGAACGGCTCTCAATTCCGTCGCGAATCAGAAGGCGTTCAGCCACAGCCCGTTCACAGATCTTTTCTTGCATCCCGCGTGCGGAGATGACGGTACTACACTTGGGGCAGTTCTCTGGCACTGGCATCACGTGATGAAGAATCCTAGGAGGAACTACTTAAACACCGACCTTATGTACACGAAAAAATGCTATCGAAGTGATCAGGTAGATGCCGTTCTGTTGTCAGGGAAGTATCGAAACCATCTTACTGTCTGGAAGCATCCTGATCCTCTCCCGACGGTTGCTCGGATGATCAGCTCTGGCGCGATTGTAAGTCTGTTCGAGGGAGGAAGCGAAATTGGACCTCGTGCTCTTGGTCATAGAAGCATAATAGCAGATCCCCGTCGGCTGGGGATGCGGGATCAATTGAACGTAAAGGTAAAACATAGAGAAGCCTTTCGCCCGTTTGCCCCAGCAGTAATACAAGAACACTCCAGTTCGTGGTTTGATCTAAATTATAGCCCATTCATGTTACGGGTTGCGAATGTATTGAGGCCCAAAGAAGTCCCATCTATCACACACGTGGATGGCACCGCGCGCATCCAAACGGTCGGCCCTAATGACGATCAACGATTCCGAAAGTTGCTTGAACACTTCTACTCAATGACGGGAGTTCCTGTTCTTCTCAATACGTCCTTCAACATTAGAGGTGAACCCATAGTAGAAACGCCTGAGGACGCAATAAGTGCGCTACTACGGTCCGAAATGGACTGTGTCGTCTTTAGTGACTGCATCGTGCAAAAGAGAGACGGTGGTGATAAGTCCGCTTCCAGTTGTGTCGCCGATTGAGAAAGTACCTACCTTTGTCTCCTTTCTCCGATGCGGCTCTTTCGAATTTCTGGCGAAACGAGATTAAGTTGAAGTCTCAAGAAGTTCTGGGATCTTAGTAGTTAGTCGGTCAAGGGGTTTCAAAAGGTTGGAGGCCTTTAGGAATTCAACGAATATAGTTCGGTTCACTGCGTTTACGAAGTTTTCGGTAACAGCCAGACTCGTTTCTAGATTCCGTACTTGGTGCCACCACAGACTTGGTATATATATGATCTCCCCTGGCAGCTGTTTGCAATAGTAGGGGTTGGCCTTCTCAATCCTCTCTGGGTTGGTATCGAAAGCGTCAATACATTCCAGTCCGAGGTGTTCAACCTTCCCTGGGGGAAAGATCATCCACTCCTTAGCACCGCTGATTAGCGCCAGCCATGCAGCTGTGTGCCACACATCATTGTGAAGGGGGGAGCCTGAGCCGGCTGGACCTAAGAAGATCCATTTCCAGCTAGGTCGTCGGTCTAGTGGGTATATGTCTAGCCAATTGCTCAAATAATGCGGAACCGTGTAGTGCTTCAGCAACTCAGGATGTCTCTTCTCAATGCTCCAATTTTTCAGATATAGTGTGCGACTGTCGGTCCTTTCCTCTATGTAGTCTATGTAATCGGCCACCGGCATTGTGGATGTTTCTTCCACCACGCCCATCCCTTGGGCCCCTGGCTTCTGATCTGTGACATTAACAACGAAGCTGCCGAATTTATCCCTTAAGAAGTCAAGGCTCCAGGTCTGCATGGCTTGCCATTGTCCAGCCTCCCCTCGTATGATTGCAGGTTTCGAGGTATTTCCGAACCTGGCCATGAATTCCCCCGATGATTTTTTACCCTTACCCTCAAGGACCTCAACGGAATTGGGCTCTATCTCCATGGTTACCTCCAATTCAGGGGCATTCACACCTTGCCCGGAGAGCTATGATTAATAGGGTGTGGAAAAAGAGAAAGGGCGACCCTGCACTTCCCGTGAGATAGTCCTATTCACGAAACACCGGGTGTGAGGCGAAGGAGGATCGCCGTGAGAGAACATACGCATAAAGCCTCGATGAAGTCTATCCCGACGTGGGAGACGGTTGATGATTGGATCCGTGAAGAGATCCAGGTCCGTTTCCAAGGGATTCTGGAAGAAGAAGCGACCGCGTTCTTGGGCCGGTCGTGGTATGAGCGACGACCGGAAGTCGATAGCCCTGGAGGTTACAGGAACGGCTACGGTAAGCCCCGGCGTCTCTCGACGAGTTGTGGGACGATCGAGGTCAGGCGTCCTCGGGTTCGGGGTCTGGAGGAGCGGTTTGAAAGCCGTATCCTCCCGCTGTTCGCTCGGAGAACCAAGGCGGTTGGGGATCTGCTTCCCGACCTCTACCTCCACGGACTGGCCCAAGGTGATTTCGAGCTCTCCTTACGTGCCCTGCTCGGTGAAGGTGCACCGCTGTCGCCAACCTCGATCGCTCGTCTGCGCGGCAAATGGGAGACCGATTTCCAGGACTGGAAGGAACGACGTCTGGATGACCACGAACTGGTTGGTGTTGTGCCTATCGTAGTTGAAACTTAGAGGGCTCCAAACTTACGTTGGGTAGACGTGTAGGAGCGTATACCCGTAAGAAAGGAGCCCAGATGGAGAAGCTATTTGTAGGCGATGGTGAAGTCAAGGTTGAGGGCGATGTCATCGATTTGGAGACGCGTTTGTCGGTGATCCAGGCGTTGATCCCGTTGGGTCTGGAGGCAGTGGCAGACCTCCTCCAGCAGGAGGTCGAGCAGCTCGCAGGCGTTCGGTATGCGCGCAAAGGTTCGGAGCAGGCGCATCGTCGGTGGGGAAGCCATAAGGGATCCGTGTATCTGATGGACCAGAAGCTCCCGTTAGACGTTCCCCGGGTGCGCGACGTCGAGGCCGACGCAGAGGTTTCCCTGGCTGCACACCGGGCTCTACAGACGCCCAAGAAGACGGACGAGGGGCTGTTGCTTCGTGTTCTCAAAGGGGATCTCGTGCCGCAACTACAAGGCCTGTGCCGAATCGGTTCCAGAAGCGTTTGGTATCTCAGCGTCCTCCGTCTCGCGGCGGTTCATCAAAGCCACCGCGAAGAAGCTGAAGCAGTTCCAGGAGCGTCCCCTCGACGACTACGGCTTCGTGACCCTGTTCATTGACGGAAAGAGCTTTGCCGACGAAGAGATCGTGATCGCTCCGGGGGTCACGATGGACGGCCAGAAGATCCCCCTGGGCTTCGTCGAATCGGCGACGGAGAACGAACGGATCTGCCGCCAGCTGATCCAGGACCTCATCCGGAGAGGCCTGTGCTACGACCAGGGCCTTCTCGTTGTGCTTGACGGCTCAAAGGGACTCCGCAGTGCTGTCACCAAAGCCCTCAAAGGGTATGTGCGCGTGCATCGCTGTCAGTGGCACAAGCGCGAGAATGTCGTCAGCGATGTCGAGGAGTGCGGCCGCCACCCATCTGTGTTTCTGGGGAGAGTTGTTCCAGCGTCTGACCTTCCGAGTGAGCTCGCCGGTCATGCTGTTGAGGGCTTCGATGCAGTTGGTGGTTCGGAAGCTTCGTTTCAGGAATGGGAGCATACCCAGCCGGTGGAGGGTCAGGGTTTCCTCCAGGCCTTCCTCGAGGCTCGTTACGGCAGACTGATTCATCAGCTTCAGTTCGGGTTTAAGTGATTCGAGTGCAGCCTTTGCCTCCTCGTAGGTGTCGCAGTCATAGGCTTTCTGGAGCTTCCGTCGAACTCTTGGACGTTCCCTCTCCGGGAGATAGCGAACCTCGCCTGCGACGCGTGAGCGGATACAAACATCTTCCCCTACTCAGGCAAGCACTGAACAAAGATCTGAATCTCGACAACGAACAGAATACTCGGCAGAGAGCCTGACCAAACTACGGGGCCCGATGAGTTTCAACTGACTATGGGACTTGACCAACTGGTTTACGCTTGCCCGATGGCATCTATGTCAAAGCCGGACTCGAGCGCGACAAGGCGTGTCTGCTGGTCGTTATCGGCGCGATGAGCGACGGCAGCAAGGAGATCCTCGCACTGGAACCGGGCTATCGAGAGTCCACCGAATCCTGGCTCTCGGTTCTTCGAGATCTCCGAGACCGTGGGCTTGAACATCCTGTTCTTATCGGACGGGAACATGGGCATCTGGGCCGCCATAGACCAGGTCTGGCCGGAGAGCCGACAGCAACGATGCTGGAACCACAAGATCCTTAACGTGCTCGACAAGATCGCCAAGCGCTCACAAGCCGAAGCCCGGGCGTTGCTTATACAGATCCCGTATGCGAATACGCGAAGAGACGCCGAGAAACTCCGGGAAACGCTTTGCCGCACGATATCGCTCACAGTTTCCTGCTGCCGTGGACGCGCTCGAACGGGACTGGGATCGAATGGTCACGTTCTACGACTTCCCGAAGAAGCATTGGAAACACCTGAGAACCACAAACGTCGTCGAGAGCCCTTTTGCTTCCGTTCGACTCCGCACAAACGCCGCCAAGAGGTTCAAGAAAGTCACAAGCGCAACGGTTCTCATCTGGCGAACACTCTTGGTCGCAGAAAGCCAATTCAGGAAACTTGACGCCCCACACCTACTTCAAAACATCTATGATCAGAAACACGCAACCAATCCCCAGATCGCTACGGGAAAGCTGGCCGCCTGATTTCTTTTACACACCTCTTGACCTGAACTCTTGCCCGGACGTATATTTTCGGCTATATCCGGATCTCTCAACGAGATGAAGTGGGTGAAGGTGCCGTGGTTCCTGGCATGGGGGCGCGGTTAGCGTGTGCGGAACCTCTTCGGAATCTGCTCAGGGATGTTTATGTCTCCGACGGTAAGGAAGATCATATCGTTGAATGCGTCGAGTGTGCGGAATCCGCTGGCTCGGTTCTTGACGATTTGGACGATTCGGTTGAGGCCTTCGGCGATGGCGTTGGTAAGACGCGTGTTCACGAATGCGAGGACGCCGAAGAAGTGCTGTCGCAGGGTCCTGACGAACTTTCGCAGGGGTTCAAGTCGACTTCTGAGTGCGGACGTCGTCCAGCATTTCAGGAAGCGTTCGGCAGCCCAGGGCGCTTTGTATTCCCAGAACTGCTCGAACTCGTCCTTGAGTCTCCAGGCTCTATAGATTCGGTAGTTCGCCTTCTCCAGTGCTTTGAGTGTCCGAGTATCCCCTCTGGAGCGTGTCGCTGAGTGCCGGTAGAGGAGCCATCGGAGGCCCTTCATGGCTTTGCGCTCATCCGGGGCAGCTTTACGCCACTGGTCCTTACGGACCTCGTCAACGGCGGCATTGAGAGCCTTGACGATGTGAAAGCGATCGAGGACCAGCTTGGCATTCGGACAGTGTTCCTGGATGGCTCCGATGTAAGCTTCGCTCATGTCGCAGCAGGCCCACTCGATCTTGGATCTCCGGTAGGGACTGAGAGCCTCTGTGAAGAACCGATCGATCGTTTTACGCGCCCTGCCGCGGCCAACCCACACCACGCAGGAGCGGTCCAGATCGTAAACGAGCGTGGCGTACCTGTGACGCTTGGCGTAGGAGATCTCGTCGATCCCGATGGTTTTGAGCCCTCGGATACGATGACCTTCACGAAGCCGCGTGATGGATCGGTGAAGGAGATCCGACAGCGTCGAGGCAGAGATGCGCAGTAACTCGGACGCCGCCTTCTGCGTCATGGTCTGGCAGTAGCGCAGCATGGCATACTCGAAGCGATACGTCACCCGAGAGAACCGCTCCGCCCACGGAATCTCCTCGACCACACGACCGTGGGTAGGACACCGAATCTCCCGAGGATGGTAGAGAAGCCAGACCCTCCACCCGCACACCGGAATGTCACGCCACCGACGCGGATGGGGCATTGTGCGGACGATTTTACCTCGACGGCCGCACTCCGGACAACAACAACCATTCTTATGTGGCTTTACGGCGATGACAAACAGCTTCTCCCCTCAAACCACCAGCTGACAACACGGAACCCCTTGAATCTCAGCAGTTTCGATAGTAATCTGCTCCCGGTCATAGGTCGCACCCCCTTCGCTTTGATTGTCCTACACACACAACCAAGCGTAGGGAACGATCTATGACCTTGTCATTCTATAGTTTCACCGTTGAGAAACCCGGATAGAGCCATATTTTCACTATGAGCTATACTTTGCTTGCGATGATGGCGGCACGTAGACCGTGGAATAGCATATGGCAACAGGAGTGCACAAATAGCCAAAAGGACATCTCATTGTGAGCTGTATGATGGAACCTTGCTGGAGGGAGTCTGGTTCCAGCGAATCCTACCTTCAGGATTTCGACAAGGTTCTCAGGCGGCAGCAGTGCATAGGAATTAGAAATTCATGATTAAAACATACTTTGCGCTGTGGATCCGAAACATTCGCAGGGACAGTCTGCAATCAGCAGTGAATATCTTCGGCTTATCGCTAGGAATGGCCTGCTGTATTCTGATTTTGTTGTACGTTCAGAGTGAGTCGAGCTACGATCAAAGTCACCATAGTGGGGATAGGATTTTTCGTCTTGCGCAAGAGGTCGAGATTTCGGGAAGGACAAGATCTGTCGCTATTACGACCTATCCTATGGGCGAAGCATTAGTAGAAGAATACCCTGAGGTTTCAGAAATCGTCAGATTTAGAAAGGACGATGGAAGGACTCTTGTGGAGATCGGGAAAGACCGGTTCTTCGAGACAGGCGTATTGTTTGTGGAGCCGAATGTCTTTAGAGTCTTCGACTTTCCTTTAGCAAGTGGGGATGCGCATGATGCGCTACGTAACCCGAGTTCCGTGGTCATTGCAGAACACAGAGCTAAGAAGTACTTCGGGTCAACGAATGACGCATTGGGGCAGTCCCTAGTTATTGGCGGCGAATCCTACCAGATTTCAGGCGTAGCGGCGGATACGCCCGCGAAGAGCCACATCGAGTTTAATTTTCTGATTCCACTGTTGGAGGGTCGAGGGTGGTTGGATTTCAGGTACAAGTACTACACCTACATAGTCTTGGAGACGGAATCTTCGGATAAAGAGCTTAACGCAAAGCTGCCCGAATTCATCGAAAGACATCTTGGCGATCAACTACGAGCGGGGAGAATGGAACTTTCGCTCTTTCTGCAGAAGGTGACAGATATACATCTTCATTCGAACCTTGAGTACGAGATCAGCGGAAATGGTGACATACGTAGGCTTAGGATTTTTGCGGCTGTAGCAATCATGGTGCTTCTACTTGCTTGCTTCAACTATGTGAACCTATCAACTGCGCGCGCTGAGAGGCGTTTGAGAGAAATCGGGCTTCGAAAGACCGTAGGGGGAGGTCGTTCACAAATCTTTGGGCAGCTCCTTGGTGAGTCGTTCTTCCAGGCGTTGCTTGCTATGATGATCTCATTGCTATTGGTTGAGGGGGCAATTGGGGAATGGGGTGGTCTGCTTGATCTTAGGGTGACCTCTCCTTGGGGAGGGAGCTGGGCTGCGTGGCTAGTACCTCTTGGAGTTGGGCTGTTTTCGGGAATTCTCTCGGGAAGCTACCCAGCCGTTATCCTATCATCCGTTCGTCCCACCGAGGCTGTACTTGGATCATTTAAGACAAGATCAGCCTTACGCCGCATTCTTGTTGTTTTTCAGTTTGTCATCTCTGGAGTCCTCATGATTTGCACTTGTGCGGTGTATAATCAGTGGGAATTCATGCGGACGAAATCTCCAGGATTTCAAAAGGAGAACATAGTTGTTATCCCTCTGGCAGGTAAAGATGACCGTGTAATTGATCAGTACAAGACAGCCATTCGAGCATACTCGCAGGTGATCAGCGCATCCGCATCCTCTATGGTTCCGGGTCGCGAGATTGCTAGTGGCCTTTTCCGGTCGTCCTCAGACAAGGAGAAGACCGAGCCACTCATGGTTAACTTGATTAACGTCGTAGATCACGAGTTGGTCGATACATACCGCTTCAGCGTTTTAAAAGGGAGAACGATGCGCGACACCGACCAAGGAGTGGTCTTCTTGATCAACGAATCTGCTCTGAGGATGTTTGGATGGAGTTCGATCGAAGGTCAGCAGCTGGAACAAGTCTATCCGGCGGGGGATGAGTTGAATGTCGAGGCTGTAGGGCCAGTGATAGGTGTTGTGGAGGATTTCCACTACCAATCCCTACATCATCTCGTCGAGCCCCTAGTTGTTGCGAATCTCCAGGAATGGGTCCAGTACCTCTCGATTCGAATTACAGGAGATGAGTTTGGGCGTACGCTGGTTTACCTTAGCGACCAGTGGCGCACCATCTCGCCTGAAACTCCATTTGAGTATTTTCTTCTTGATGCCGATCTGGAAAAACTATACCTCAAGGAGGAACGACAGAGCGCTATGCTCGGTGCATTCGCGGCAATTGCCATCATGTTGGCTGGCATGGGAATGTTCGGCCTAGTGTCGCAAACGACTCGACAGAGGATCAGGGAAATCGGAATGCGCAAGGTGCTTGGCGCGAAAAACTGGCAGTGCGCAACAGTCCTGCTTGGAAGACTCCTGCTGCTCTTGGGGATTTCGAACGTGATCGCATTGCCCATAGCATACATCGCATTCCGCCAATGGGTGCGTGATTTTCCATATCAGACGGAGATAGGTTCTCTCCCGTTCCTCATTGCGGCGGGTATGACTCTTCTAACCACGGTCGTCGCGATAGCCCACGAAATAAGCATTACCGCCCGAACAAGCCCGATTGCAGTATTGCGGCGGGCCGATTGAGGGCGACGCTGTTCCTCCCAAGCGCATCCAGGACCCGGTGAGCAGAGACTGATTGAGAGTTGCAAGCCTATAGGTCAAGTCCCATAGTCAGTTGAAACTCATCGGGCCCCGTAGTTTGGTCAGGCTCTCTGCCGAGCATTCTGTTCGTTGTCGAGATTCAGATCTTTGTTCAGTGCTTGCCTGAGTAGGGGAAGATGTTTGTATCCGCTCACGCGTCGCAGGCGAGGTTCGATGTCGAGGAGTGCGGCAGCCACCCATCTGTGTCTCTGGGGAGAGTTGTGTTCCAGCGTCTGACCTTCCGAGTGAGCTCGCCGGTCATGCTGTTGAGGGCTTCGATGCAGTAGTTGGTGGTTCGGAAGCTTCGTTTCAGGAATGGGAGCATCCCCAGCCGGTGGAGGGTCAGGGTTTCCTCCTGGCCTTCCTCGAGGCTCGTTACGGCAGACTGATTCATCAGCCTCAGTTCGGGTTTAAGTGATTCGAGTGCGGCCTTTGCCTCCTCGTAGGTGTCGCAGTCATAGGCTTTCTGGAGCTTCCGTCGGATTCGCGGACGTTCTGGCCTCCGGGAGGTAGCTGACGACATTCTCGCGCTTGTGCCACTGACAGCGATGCACGCGCACATATCCTTTGAGGGCTTTGGTGACGGCACTGCGGAGTCCCTTTGAGCCGTCAAGCACAACGAGGAGGCCTTGATCGTAGCACAGGCCTCTCCGGATGAGGTCCTGGATCAGCTGGCGGCAGATCCGTTCGTTCTCCGTCGCCGATTCGACGAAGCCCAGGGGGATCTTCTGGCCGTCCATCGTGACCCCCAGAGCGATCACGATCTCTTCGTCGGCAAAGCTCTTTCCGTCAATGAACAGGGTCACGAAGCCGTAGTCGTCGAGGGGACGCTCCTGGAACTGCTTCAGCTTCTTCGCGGTGGCTTTGATGAACCGCCGCGAGACGGAGGACGCTGAGATACCAAACGCTTCTGGAACCGATTCGGCACAGGCCTTGTAGTTGCGGCACGAGATCCCCTTTGAGAACACGAAGCAACAGCCCCTCGTCCGTCTTCTTGGGCGTCTGTAGAGCCCGGTGTGCAGCCAGGGAAACCTCTGCGTCGGCCTCGACGTCGCGCACCCGGGGAACGTCTAACGGGAGCTTCTGGTCCATCAGATACACGGATCCCTTATGGCTTCCCCACCGACGATGCGCCTGCTCCGAACCTTTGCGCGCATACCGAACGCCTGCGAGCTGCTCGACCTCCTGCTGGAGGAGGTCTGCCACTGCCTCCAGACCCAACGGGATCAACGCCTGGATCACCGACAAACGCGTCTCCAAATCGATGACATCGCCCTCAACCTTGACTTCACCATCGCCTACAAATAGCTTCTCCATCTGGGCTCCTTTCTTACGGGTATACGCTCCTACACGTCTACCCAACGTAAGTTTGGAGCCCTCTAAGTTTCAACTACGATAGGCACAACACCAGCCCTATAAAGAAGTTTGCAAAGTGACAGGCGCACCTTAGATTATAGCTGCATTTGCAATATGAAAATATATGGCTATATTCGGATCTCTCAACTAGATGAAGTGGGTGAAGGTGCCGTGGTTCCTGGCATGGGGGCGCGGTTAGAGTGTGCGGAACCTCTTCGGAATCTGCTCAGGGATGTTTATGTCTCCGACGGTAAGGAAGATCATATCGTTGAATGCGTCGAGTGTGCGGAATCCGCTGGCTCGGTTCTTGACGATTTGGACGATTCGGTTGAGGCCTTCGGCGATGGCGTTGGTAAGACGCGTGTTCACGAATGCGAGGACGCCGAAGAAGTGCTGTCGCAGGGTCCTGACGAACTTTCGCAGGGGTTCAAGTCGACTTCTGAGTGCGGACGTCGTCCAGCATTTCAGGAAGCGTTCGGCAGCCCAGGGCGCTTTGTATTCCCAGAACTGCTCGAACTCGTCCTTGAGTCTCCAGGCTCTATAGATTCGGTAGTTCGCCTTCTCCAGTGCTTCGAGTGTCCGAGTATCCCCTCTGGAGCGTGTCGCTGAGTGCCGGTAGAGGAGCCATCGGAGGCCCTTCATGGCTTTGCGCTCATCCGGGGCAGCTTTACGCCACTGGTCCTTACGGACCTCGTCAACGGCGGCATTGAGAGCCTTGACGATGTGAAAGCGATCGAGGACCAGCTTGGCATTCGGACAGTGTTCCTGGATGGCTCCGATGTAAGCTTCGCTCATGTCGCAGCAGGCCCACTCGATCTTGGATCTCCGGTAGGGACTGAGAGCCTCTGTGAAGAACCGATCGATCGTTTTACGCGCCCTGCCGCGGCCAACCCACACCACGCAGGAGCGGTCCAGATCGTAAACGAGCGTGGCGTACCTGTGACGCTTGGCGTAGGAGATCTCGTCGATCCCGATGGTTTTGAGCCCTCGGATACGATGACCTTCACGAAGCCGTGTGATGGATCGGTGAAGGAGATCCGACAGCGTCGAGGCAGAGATGCGCAGTAACTCGGACGCCGCCTTCTGCGTCATGGTCTGGCAGTAGCGCAGCATGGCATACTCGAAGCGATACGTCACCCGAGAGAACCGCTCCGCCCACGGAATCTCCTCGACCACACGACCGTGGGTAGGACACCGAATCTCCCGAGGATGGTAGAGAAGCCAGACCCTCCACCCGCACACCGGAATGTCACGCCACCGACGCGGATGGGGCATTGTGCGGACGATTTTACCTCGACGGCCGCACTCCGGACAACAACAACCATTCTTATGTGGCTTTACGGCGATGACGAAACAGCTTCTCCCCTCAAACCACCAGCTGACAACACGGAACCCCTTGAATCTCAGCAGTTTCGATAGTAATCTGCTCCCGGTCATAGGTCGCACCCCCTTCGCTTTGATTGTCCTACACACACAACCAAGCGTAGGGAACGATCTATGACCTTGTCATTCTATAGTTTCACCGTTGAGAAACCCGGATAGAGCCAAATATATGTACCCTCCTTGTATCATTCGGTTGAAGGAGTAGATAGCAGAGCCGTACTTCCGTCCTGATCGAGCGGGGAGCTGTTTCACTCATTTCGTATCAAGGAGAGACCGGTATGAAAGTGCTCAAGAAGCCAGTAGTGGCGCCCAGTGAGCAGGAGCTGCTCTACGAGGCGCTGGATTGCACCGAGGAGTGCTGTAGAGGCGGATGTCGGGTCAGAATCTTCGACACCGATGATACAGACGACATCCTCTTCTAAAGAACGGCAGTCAAGTTAGGAGTGCCTGAAGTTAGGAGACTCGTAAGCTCTAAAGTTGTAGGCCACAAAGCGGATCTCCTGATTAGGACAGAATCACCAAGATCTCCAGTATGGGATCAACTGTAGTGAATTAGCTGTTCTCGTCTCATGGGCAGAATGCGACCTAAGCATGAGGTCGCTTCGTGTGAGGGTCATCCGTGCGGCGTAAGAACTCAGACGAATCTCCACTCTTGAAATGAGAGTAGTTCCCCGTTCGATCAGGACAATCAAATCAGTCGTGTAGGAGGACTCTACGATGAAATGCAGTGTGTACAACCTCATTATAGACCTTGGAGAAGACGATCGATACTTGCTCTTTAATACGCTTTCGGGAGCGCTGATTGAAGCAGAAGCCGATGTAGCACATATGCTAAAGAGACATATTGAGCCGACCCCAACTCCGAGATTGCAGCAGACCTTTTCAGAAAACAAACCAATTCCTGAAAATGCTATCGCAGGCATTGACGAAGAACGTAGAGGGGTTTTGTCAGACTGTGGATTCTTGGTAGAAGACCAGAAGGATGAAGTCGCTGAAGTGAGGGAACTGGATGTCACCCGATTTGCGGCTAATCGAGATGCTGATCGGGGAACACTCTCGCTCACGATCCTGCCCAGTATTCGATGTAATTTCGAGTGCTTCTATTGCTTTGAACCGTTGTCCCTAAGGCAGCAAGATAGTTCGATGACTGAGGAGGTTCAGGACAAGCTATGTACATACGTTGCGGAGAAGCTTCCGCTGCCAGAAATCAGAAAACTTAGCACAACGTGGTACGGTGGAGAACCTCTTCTCTACCCTCAGATCGTCGATTCTCTGCAGCGACGGATGAACGCGATTGCGGATGCGGAAGGCGTAAATGTGAAGAGCTCCATCGTCACGAACGGGTTTCTCTTGAGCCGAGATAACAGCGATATGCTTGTGGAGAACGGCATCACGACCGCCCAGGTAACACTCGACGGCCCTGCCAAAATTCACAATAAGAGGCGGCTGTACACACCAGATAGAAACGCGAACTACGACACAATCCTTACCAATCTCGCTAATGCAAACCCCGAGATGGATGTCATCATCCGCGTCAATGTCGGATCACACAATTCTGAGACAATAGAAGAATTGGTAAACGATCTCACCGAAGCTCGAATCTGGCCTTACCGACGGGGAATCGGTGTCTACTTGGCTCCCGTAACTGGAGGTAAAGACTCACTACCTCGAGGGGAATATCTATCCCTTGAAGATGATTTCCGACTGGATATGGTCCGCAAATTCAACGAGTTGACCGATGGACCTAGAGCGAAGCTCGAGTTCAAACTTCCTTCGCTCACTAACATTTCTCAATGCGGTCACATAGTGGACGAAAAACACATCTGGGTGGTTGATCGTGTGGGGGATGTTTTCCGGTGCTGGGATGTTCCTGGCCAGGAGAGTCATTGTGTTGGCACGTTGGATGACCTGATTCACGATAGGATCAACGGGCTCAATCGTTGGGTCATGAATCCAGAAATACGTGAGGAGACGGGATGCTATAAGTGCAAGATGGCCCCAGTATGTACTGTCCCCTGTCCCTCGCATTACTTCTCTGAATGGAAATCTGGCGAGTATCTCGGAAAATACGACGACGGAAATCCTTTTTGCTGCGATTGGAAATTCGGGATCGAGAACAGGCTAGCTTCCGAGTACAAGTTCTACTCTGAGTCTCCTGAGTTGGTCTATGGGTTTCCAGGTGAAGGTAGCACGGAGAACTTACTCCAGATTGCTGACTAAGGCTGAACTGATTTCGGACTTTATGAAGCTTCTGACGCCGATCTCTTTTCTGGGAAGCTGCGAAATGAAATTGCTGGGTCTGAGGTTTGTGCTTGTAGTATGGATCACTACTGCTTGCACATACGACGTTACCGCAGCAGAACCGTACGACCTAAGCTACAGCGTATTCGCCCAGGACTCCGTGCTGTACAGATGGAACACGTCGGAAGGAGTGGTAGATGGTATGCTGGTCCGCCACAGATTCCCTCCCTTGGAACTCTGGGAGACATACCTATCGGAGGGGCTAGAAGCTCAGGAATACACGGAGAACGTGGTCTTCGCCTCGCGGGATTCCTCTGTTTATGGATGTGGCTTTGGAATAGACTATCCAGTCCTCATACCCCGGAACGTACATCCGTACCTGACGGCACGCATATACGCTGATGGGCTTGGGCCCATTAAAGTCTGGATCCAGCTCCAGAACGATTGGATTTCCGTTCCCAAGGTAATCTCCGCCAAGGGCTACGACAAGATTGAGATAGGCCTAGGTAAACTGATAGGTTCTAGTAGGAAAATTTCCGGCGTGAAGATGATCGCTGAACGAAGGAGCTTGAATGGCAGACTCATCGTTGGGGCTGTTCAGGTGACGACGAGGAGATTCCTAAAATGGCGATTTGGGGATAGGAGACCCGTTCCTATCAGGGCCCCATTGGGTGGCAGAGGCCCATTCGAAAGCTGGCCTCAGTGGGTGGGGTCTTTCGGTGATGGACCGGCGTTGAGATTTGGTGGTGGAACTGTCCCGGCGATGGCCAACCTGATGTCTGATCTGTTAAGAAAGTATTCTCGATACAGCATGAAGGACGTTAGTGTGAGCCAGGTGCTACGCCAACACGAGCAGCTTCTGCGTCCAGATATTGGGATCATAGAGTATTTAGATGGGCTGGAAGAGATCCTCGTACCACTCGGTGATACTCATTTTCGAGTTAATAGACCGACCTACAGACACAGTACAACTCAACTCAATGATGTTGTGAAGTTCTATAGAATTGACGGACGTGTTATCGTTTCCGCTGTCTTCAGTCCTCGTCTTCAAAAGGTGATCTCGGAAGGCGACGAAGTCACTGCCGTTGACGAAATGCCCATTGAGGATCACATAACGACAAGAACTATGTCCCTGGCAGGATCTACGGATTGGATCCGGGACCGGATCGTGATCGAGCGGCTGCTGACCAAGGAGGACTCTGTCGCAACTACAAGGGTCACCTTTCGGCGACCAGATGGACAAGAGTATTCGATTGAACACCATACGAGCGATAGTCTGATGAGAGTCATCCCAAAGAATTTTCTAAAGGGAAGGTTCCACTACAAAGAGTTGGGAGAGTTCGCATACATACGTATAGGCACCTGGAGCGAAAAGACCTGGCCGTTCTTCTACTCCTACATTGACCGACTGAAAGAGAGCAAGGGGCTAATTCTTGATCTGCGGAGTAATGGTGGAGGAGACCTTTCCTTCTGTAGAATCGCTTCGTGCTTTGTAGACAAGCCATCAGTGATTTTCTCCGTTTGCAACATCGAAGGTGAGGGGGTCGAATCCATTCTTTTAAGACCAGATCCCTTCTTCTTCTATCGTGGCCCGGTTGCTGTCCTAGTGGATACAAGAACCGGCTGTGCTTCAGAGTTATTCGTGAGTGCGATCAAAAGGTATCACAAGGACACCATAGTAGTCGGTCAGAGCCCGACAAGTGGCGCAGTCGGTTTCATCAGAACGATATCGCTTCCGGGAGGGAACGAGATCACCTTTCCTGAACCCGTTTTGGACGCCTACAGTCGTGATCTCGAAGGAGTTGGTGTACAACCAGATATGAAAGCCAGCTTCGAATCATACCGGGACCTTGCACCTTATGACGATTCGCTTCTCGATCTTGCTATAGAGGCTCTTGCTCATCGTGCTATGTGACATCGGGAAGTTAAGGGTTACACATAGTGAAAATCTCGGAGTCGAAGGGACCGGCACGTGAGGTTTCTGTTTTGCCCTATGGCAACATATGGATTTGTCTATCCGGCCATCGGAATCGCGCTAGAACTGAGTCGAAGGGGGCATGACGTTGCTTTCGTGACCGATAAGTCGTTCGACCACGTTCTAGCAGGTGAGGGGTTGCGAAGGATTCCAAACGGACGAAGTGATAGAAGAAGCTTCATTATCGGGGACTGGGGCGAACCTGTCAGTGTCTGTTCTCAGGTTCGTCACATTCGATTCGCACTTGATGAATTTCGACCGGACGCGTGTGTGTCGTCGATTTTCTGTTTCGGAGCGCTGATAGCCAGGAAGTTATACGACCTACCCACGGCGGTGATAGGGCTTTGTACCTATATGTTTGCCCACCCGGATGACCTCAGGACCCAAAGCGAGATTACTCCCTCTACGCGATCACTACAGCTCTCTGATGGATTCAGAGAAACCTACAATACTACCGGTCGCCTGTTTAAGATACCGGAAATGGGGTTGTGCGAATTTATTGAAGAGATGCCGGTACTTGGAGACCTGTTTCTGCTTCAGAATCTTGATGATCTCATCGAAGATTCAGATAGGTTGCCGGGACGAGTGCATCTAGTAGGACCGTGTGGCTGGGATTCGCCAACCACAGATTCGGAGCTTGTCGACTGGATCAGGCAAGGACCGGCAGCGGGAGATCCGATTATCTACGCGCAGCCGGGGGCACTCTTCGGGGCAAATTCGTTCTGGCCGGTCCTGACCAAGGCGCTGGAAGACGAAAGTGTGAGAGTAGTGGCCTCGGTTGGTAGGATGACGGGGAACGGTGATTACTCAAGCCTGCCTTCAAACTACTTCGTACGCGCACACGTGCCCCACCGACTCGTACTCCAGGTTGCAGATGGCGTTGTAACAGAGGGGCACACCAGTATAGTTCTCGCAGCACTCTCAGCAGGAGTGCCTTTGATGCTCATTCCTCACGGCGGCGAGGAGTTTGATTGCGCTGAAATGTGTATCCGCGCGGGTGTCTGTGTCGGGATCAACCATGAGGAGTTGTCTCGTAACAATATGAAGCTGAAGCTGCGTGATCTCCTTCAGAGGACTGATATCCGAGAGCGTTCTACGAGGATTAAAACACTCATCCAAAATAACAACGGCCACAGTCGCGCAACAGACTTGATCGAAATTTTAGGCATGGAAAGGAGACAGATCCTCCGCTCTTCGCTTTCGGCAAAGAATGTGCATTTGTCACCTTAGGAGTTGCTACAAAATACTAAACGATATCATTAGCTGAGAAGCTTGTCAGAGTGGCCCATCACGCGAATGAAGCTCGTCACTTATTTCGTGACGAGCCCTTAGAGGTTAAGGTATTCAAAATTGAGGCTATATCCGGATCTCTCAACGAGATGAAGTGGGTGAAGGTGCCGTGGTTCCTGGCATGGGGGCGCGGTTAGAGTGTGCGGAACCTCTTCGGAATCTGCTCAGGGATGTTTATGTCTCCGACGGTAAGGAAGATCATATCGTTGAATGCGTCGAGTGTGCGGAATCCGCTGGCTCGGTTCTTGACGATTTGGACGATTCGGTTGAGGCCTTCGGCGATGGCGTTGGTAAGACGCGTGTTCACGAATGCGAGGACGCCGAAGAAGTGCTGTCGCAGGGTCCTGACGAACTTTCGCAGGGGTTCAAGTCGACTTCTGAGTGCGGACGTCGTCCAGCATTTCAGGAAGCGTTCGGCAGCCCAGGGCGCTTTGTATTCCCAGAACTGCTCGAACTCGTCCTTGAGTCTCCAGGCTCTATAGATTCGGTAGTTCGCCTTCTCCAGTGCTTCGAGTGTCCGAGTATCCCCTCTGGAGCGTGTCGCTGAGTGCCGGTAGAGGAGCCATCGGAGGCCCTTCATGGCTTTGCGCTCATCCGGGGCAGCTTTACGCCACTGGTCCTTACGGACCTCGTCAACGGCGGCATTGAGAGCCTTGACGATGTGAAAGCGATCGAGGACCAGCTTGGCATTCGGACAGTGTTCCTGGATGGCTCCGATGTAAGCTTCGCTCATGTCGCAGCAGGCCCACTCGATCTTGGATCTCCGGTAGGGACTGAGAGCCTCTGTGAAGAACTGATCGATCGTTTTACGCGCCCTGCCGCGGCCAACCCACACCACGCAGGAGCGGTCCAGATCGTAAACGAGCGTGGCGTACCTGTGACGCTTGGCGTAGGAGATCTCGTCGATCCCGATGGTTTTGAGCCCTCGGATACGATGACCTTCACGAAGCCGCGTGATGGATCGGTGAAGGAGATCCGACAGCGTCGAGGCAGAGATGCGCAGTAACTCGGACGCCGCCTTCTGCGTCATGGTCTGGCAGTAGCGCAGCATGGCATACTCGAAGCGATACGTCACCCGAGAGAACCGCTCCGCCCACGGAATCTCCTCGACCACACGACCGTGGGTAGGACACCGAATCTCCCGAGGATGGTAGAGAAGCCAGACCCTCCACCCGCACACCGGAATGTCACGCCACCGACGCGGATGGGGCATTGTGCGGACGATTTTACCTCGACGGCCGCACTCCGGACAACAACAACCATTCTTATGGGGCTTTACGGCGATGACGAAGCAGCTTCTCCCCTCAAACCACCAGCTGACAACACGGAACCCCTTGAATCTCAGCAGTTTCGATAGTAATCTGCTCCCGGTCATAGGTCGCACCCCCTTCGCTTTGATTGTCCTACACACACAACCAAGCGTAGGGAACGATCTATGACCTTGTCATTCTATAGTTTCACCGTTGAGAAACCCGGATAGAGCCAAAATTGAGACTTCAGCTCCCAGGAGTTGCTGCTATAACAAAGGAATCGGTTGGCCTTGCTGCTAACATAAGGAACATGGGGGAAATTTGGAGGAAGATCAGACAGGTCTGATGAAGATGAGGCGAATGGCCGCGGGGGTTTACCCACACGCAATTGGCTTAGGAATCGTCTCAATAGTCGGTGTCTCGGTTGGGATCGCCAAGCCCGTGGTTTTTTCTAGAGTAATAGACCAGGGGCTTGTCGAAAACGACTGGGATACGACGTTTCGTCTTACGAAGTACCTTGGTCTAGTAGGTCTCTTTGGACTACTGACATCCTCCATCCACCGGATCCTCGCAAGTTACATTTCGAATAGAATCGTTGAGAATATGAGGAACTGGCTAGTAGCCAGAGTCTTCGTTCTACAGTATGAACACTTCGTCCAAACTCCCAGAGGGGAAATCCTGGCCACAATCGAGGACGATTGTGCCAACATAAGGGAATTCTCAGTTTCTACTCTGCAGTCAGCGATGAGAAGCTTCCTTAGCTTTGTCGCGGCCATATGCTATGTCGGGTGGGTGCAATGGAAGATGCTATTGGCTGGAGCCCTTGCCGTACCATTTATGGCCATCTGCATGAGATTGTTCCGAAGGGTTGTATATGAGTGCGGATCACAAGTGGCTGAAGCAAGAGCTGTGGCTAAGAACTCTCTGGTGAATACTGTAGAGAGCATGAGTTCATTAAGGCAATTGGGCTTATCCGATTGGTCGCGTGATGTTATTCGAGGTGATCTTGGGAAGCTTCGGAGGAGTAGTATCCGTGAGCAAGTATGGGAGAGCCTGACCGAACTGTCCTCGGGTTCTGTCTCATTGTTTAGCTATTTGGTGATTCTGGGATACGGTGGGTTGCTGGTTTCAACTAATGAGATAGGAATAGGGCATCTACTTGCCTTCCTAACGATGAGGCAAAGTTTTTTTGCGCCATTGGATTTCGTTGATCGTGTCTACAAAGGTTACTTCAAGGCCAAACGTTCTCGCGAACGGATTGATTCACTGTCCAGCCAGCCACTCGAGACCGGTTTCCACGGTGGGGATAGCATCCCCGACGATTTCCATCCGCATTCCCTATCCATCGAAGACGTATCATTCTCGTTCGGAGACAAGGCTCTGCTATGCTCGGCCAATGCGACATTCACCACAGGGTGGAACGAACTAAGAGGACCCAATGGATCAGGCAAGACAACACTCCTAGGAATCATTCTCAAAGTCCGTAACCCTCAACAGGGCCGGATCTTTGTGGACGGTTACAATGTTGCGAACTTCAACAACCGCAGCTGGCGAAGCCACATTTCTGTTGTTGCACAGGAGCCCTTCATATTTCAAGGGACACTGAGGGAGAACCTTAGACTTTTCGATGAGAACATTGATGACTCTATGATTGATAGCATGCTTGAGCAGGTAGGTCTTCGAAAGTGGTGCGAAGAGAGGGGGCTCGACACAGAACTATCCCAAGGCGGAAGCGAAATTTCAGGAGGACTTAAGCAACGTTTGGCGATTGCCAGAGCTCTTCTGAGAAGCTCCGCCGTCTACATTTTCGATGAGCCAGTTTCCCAGGTCGACTTGCTTACGAAAGGAGACTTGCTTCGCGTGATGAAGAGATACACTCGCGGCGCAATTGTGATAGTTATATCCCATAGCGATCTTAGAGATGTAGCGGACCGGATCTTTCACGTGAAGGATGGCCGAGTCAAAGGCGAAGAGGTTAAGCCCGAAGCTCTGTGTGAGCTAGATCCGTCGGTGCAAGGCGTTGTCGGACATCCATCCTAAAGGAACCGTGGAGGATAGGATGGAAAACACATTAGATGTTGTTAGACGGCCAGACGTTTCGCCGGAAACATACTTGAAACTATATGGGAAACCGAACAAACCATTTGTCATTGCGGATGGCGCAGAGGAATGGAAGGCCCGATCAACCTGGAACATGAGATTCTTTGAAGAGCGTTATGGAGATGTCAGACTGCAGGTGACACGGATAGCGAGAGGGAGAACGGAATCCGCTGGTGTAAAGACCATAGCTGAATACGCAGACTACCTCCGCACTCAGAACCATGAAAAGGAGCCACTCTATCTCCGAGATTGGGTCCTGGAAGAGAAGTACCCTGAGCTTCTTTCTCACATCTCCGTGCCTTCCTATCTATGCAACTGGCTTGACCGTATCCCGATTAGCGGCAGTCGTAGACACTTCTGGCGAGGTTGGAAAGGTTGGATTTTCATCGGCCCAAAAGGAACTGGAACTGAGCTCCATACGGACGTTGTTAAATCCTCGGCCTGGCTGGCCCTCATAAGTGGACAAAAGGAGTGGGTATTAACCCCACCTAACGAACACGATCCAGCCACGTTTGCTAAAGTCGACCTGCTAAATCCTGACTATGAAGCCTATCCCTTCCTTCGGAATTCGAAGAGGATCTGCTACACCCAGCGTCCAGGAGAACTATTAGTCGTCCCGAGTGGATGGTGGCATCAGGTCTGTAACTCTGATGCCACCATCTCTGTTTCTGGGAACTTCATAAATGAATCCAACATACACTTCTTCTGTAAGGACTTGCTTGAGAACGGATCACTTGCTGAACTCAGAGACTACTCATGCTACATTCCAGAGATAGTCCCCTTTTTAGCATCCTAGGGAGCTATAATCAAAAGGTGTGGAAAAGAGAAAGGGCGACCCTACCCTTCCCGTGAGATAGTTGATTCACACAAAACCGGGTGAGAGGCCCGGTTGGGAAGGAGGATCGCCGTGAAGGAACATACGCATAGAGCCCCATTGAAGTCCATGCCGACGTGGGAGACGGTTGACGATTGGATCCGTGAAGAGATCCAGGGCCGGTTCCAGTCCATTCTGGAGGAGGAGGCGACCGCGTTCTTGGGCCGGTCGTGGTATGAGCGCCGAGCCGAGGTTGATAGCTCCAGGGGCTACAGGAACGGCTACGGCAAGCCCCGGCGTCTCTCGACGAGCTGCGGAACGATCAAGGTCCGGCGTCCCCGGGTTCGTGGTCTGGAAGAGCGGTTTGAAAGCCGCATCCTCCCCCTGTTCGCCCGGAGAACCAGGGCCATTGGAGATCTGCTTCCCGACCTTTATCTCCACGGTCTCTCCCAGGGCGACTTCGAGTTGTCTTTGCGTGCGCTGCTCGGTGATGGCGCGCCGCTTTCGCCGACCTCGATCGCTCGTCTTCGAGGGAAGTGGGAGGTCGACTTCCAGGACTGGAAAGAAAGGCGTCTGGATAATCGCGAACTGGTCTACGCCTGGGCTGATGGCATCTACGTCAAAGCCGGGCTCGAGCGCGAGAAGGCGTGTCTGCTGGTCGTGATCGGCGCGATGAGCGACGGCAGCAAGGAGATCCTGGCGATAGAACCCGGTTATCGAGAGTCTACAGAATCCTGGCTCACGGTGCTCCGGGATCTCCGGGATCGCGGGCTCGAACATCCTGTCCTGATCGCCGCGGACGGGAATATGGGCATCTGGGCGGCCGTTGATCAGGTCTGGCCAGAGAGCCGGCAACAACGGTGCTGGAACCACAAGATCCTCAACGTGCTCGACAAGGTCGCCAAGCGTGCACAGGCTGAAGCCCGCGCACTGCTCGTCCAGATCCCCTATGCCGGCACGAAAAAGGAGGCCGAGAAGCTCCGGAAACGCTTTGCCGCACGGTATCGCTCACAGTTCCCTGCCGCCGTGGAGACGCTCGAAAGAGACTGGGATCGGATGGTCACGTTCTACGACTTCCCGAAGGAACACTGGAAACACCTGAGAACCACGAACGTCGTCGAGAGCCCCTTTGCTTCCGTTCGGCTTCGCACAAACGCCACCAGGCGATTCAAGAAAGTCAGGAACGCCACGACTCTCATCTGGCGTACGCTCAAGGTCGCAGAGAGCCGATTCAGGAAACTCACCGCGCCACACTTGCTACAACAAGTCTACGATCAGAAACACTCAACCGGACCGCAGGTCGAAGCCGGGAAGATGGCCGCCTGATTTCTTTTACACACCTATTGACCTGAGCTCATCCTAGGATCGATCTGAGCCTACTGGATTCCGAAAGATCTCTACGTGAAGCGTCGATTGCATTTGTGTCCCACACGAGTCCAGAATCGGTTTCGTTCAGAGTCGAGGGCCAACGAGTTGGCGAGCATGTTGACCTTCTAACTCGAGAGTATATTAGTGAGTGTCAAAGTAGCTGTCATAGACAGTGGGCTGTGCGAGTCCCATCCCAAGTTAAAAGGGGTACGCGTCACGGACCGCGTGTCGGTAGGAAGCGACGGGATTTCTCGAGGATGTACCAGCGATGTTTGGGGACACGGTACGGCCTGCACGCAGATAATTCACAGTGTTCTGGATAGAGAGCTTCGTAGGAGTTGTGAGTTCAAGATCGTAAAGGTTTTTGATCGCCAACTGGTGGTTAGTCAGGACATCCTTCTAAAAGCCCTCCTGTGGTGTATGGATTCGGGCGTAGACGTAATTAGTGTGAGTATCGGCGTTCGGGCGTCCTCGCCTCCCCAAGAGCTTGTGGACCTCTGTCTTGAGGCACATTCGAAAGGCATCATACTAGTAGCGCCAGACCACAACGAAGGGGATGGCCCATGCTACCCAGCGTCACTTTCGCATGTCTTTGGCGTTACAGGCGGAGTTTTGAGATCACGGCGTGAGTTTGGTGTTAACGAGGAGAGCGATATTGAGTTCGTTGGTCGGGGAACCAATCAACGTGTGGCGTGGATCAATGACTCCTACATCTTCGACAGCGGGACAAGCTTTGCCTCTGCGCAACTAGCAGGAATAGTGTGCAATGTAAGAGCGCAGTTTCCAGAATCTGATCCGTCAGAATTGAAAGCACACCTCATGTCAATTGGACTTAGAGGTGTGCCTATTACCAGCAGGTTTGTCTCTGCCGGAACAGGCACCGGCCGCTGGGCGCCCCAGGGGACAGACACGATTGAAGAGGTGGTCGAGCGGAATTTTTCACCCAAAAGATTCAGCTGGATGCGACGCGCTGCTCTCTATCCAGTATGTAACAAAGAATTTCACGCGATCGAGCACTTCAGTAGGCAATGCCAGTTTGAGCTTGTGGAAATTCTGGACTTTCCAAAGGGAGTGATTTCCCACCGAGATATTGAGATCGATGGAAGGAAATACACGAAAAAGTGGCGAGTAAGTGATATTGAAAGGTCGTTTGATACCCTCATTGTTGGATATCCATACGAGACGCCCTTTGGCGCTGATCACAAGGCCTATAAAGACATCTTAGACCAGGCCTGGCATACGGAGTGCAACTTCTTTTGTCTTAGCGGCGATGTAGAGAAACAATTGCAAAAGGAAAGGGACAGCCTCGGTAAGGTGTCGTCACAGATTTACTGTCCAAGGGTTGACACAGCTGACCTTCAACGACTTGCGTGTCTCCAAAGTGAAGGTGAGACAACAAGACCGGTTCTCGCAGTAGTGGGGACAAATGAAAAGCAGGGCAAGTTCTCGCTTCAGTTGCGTATAAAGAAGGTCATGGAAGATGCAGGATATGAAGTAGGTTGGCTATCCACCGAGCCGCAAGGTGAGCTTTTCGGCGCCTCGTTTGCATTTCCGTATGGTTACAATGGAACGGTCGCTCTCAATCCGCACGACTGGCCCGTAGCCGTCTCGTGCGCGATTCGTGGGATAGAAATGGCCGGTAGCCCAGACATCATTATCACGGGCCATCAATCAGGTCTACTGCCCTACACCAGAGGAAATTTGGCGGACATCTATCTGCAACACTTGACATTCCTGAGTGGCTGTCGCGCTGATGCCGCTGCGTGCGTGATAAGTCCAGAAGATGACATCAGGACAGTCGAGGATGTTATTGGTGTCCTGCAACATCTCCTGCGAGTCCCGGTGCTCTTTTTCGCACTGCATCGAAACGTGAGATCACTTGGGACTCTGGACAGTGGGAAGAATTATGTAAAAGTAAGGAGATTGAAGGAGGCAGAGTGGCAGGAACGCGCGAGGGAACTTAGGTCTCGGTTCGGCATTCCTGTAATTGATTCTCACAGTGAACATTATGACAGTGACATACTTCGAGCAGTGGAGGACTGTTTTGCCTGATGGTACGGACAACATCAGGGGGAAGTTGGTCGAATTAAGCAAGGAGTTTATGCCTGACTCTTCGATTGTCGACGATACGGAGAGACTCATCGTAATTGGATCAGAATCTGTTAGGGCGATCGAGTTTCTCATGGCAATCGAGGATGAGTTCGAGATTGAGATAGAAGATGACGCGCTTACTCCCGATTTTTTCTCCGACTACACATTTATCTGCAAGGCAGTGGAAGAAGCCCTCGAAGTCTCACCTGAGTGATAGGAAAGGCTGGTCATGGTTCGGACATTTATTGTCGAAGAGCACAATGAGGCGTTCTTGGTTTGGAGTCGAGCAATTTCTGCTGGTCTCATACCAGCCACCGGGAACGAGCTAGTTCACGTTGACCAACATTCAGATCTTGATGCGCCAAGGCTAAAGAGATCTGTGAAAGACACTATGGATGACGATGAGCTACTGGAGTTTGTCTTTCGTGATCTAAGGATCGGAACCTTCATCATTCCAGCTGTCTACCTGGGGTTGTTTAACTCGATTCAATGGGTCAAGAAACGCCACAATTTGGAGACCCAGAAAACGTTATTTGTCCGATCTTACAACACTTCTGGAAAGAAACTCATCATACAAGATGAACTTCCACTAGGGATCGATCTCACAGATGATGACGTGCAGTCTTTTCAGCTTATTCGTCAGAATGTCGAGAACCTTGAGTGCACAAACGATGCCGTTCTAGACATAGACTTGGATTACTTCTCAGCCGAGGAAAACCCGGCGGAACGCACGGACTGCGTTGCCGAGATAACTCGAGAAGAGTACTGGTCATTCCACAACGACAGATATCACCAGATTAACTATCTCGGACCAATCGTGGAAGCGGTAGAGAAGAACGGGAGATACTTTTACACCTTCAACATGTTCGATGAGATCTACCCCTCGCGTCTGGCTGTTGATGATGGGATCATTCAGCAGAGAGTTGAAGAACTCATCGAAGTACTCTCAAGAATCGAGCTTGTTCCTAAATTGATAACCATATGTCGTTCTGTGAAGAGCGGCCACACACCCTCCAGCCAGGGCCAACTGATTGAAACTATGGTGCTCAAAGGGCTTAGAGCATTGTACGAGATCGACCCACAGATGGTCGACGACTCACTCGCATAGCGTACTGAAGCTGGATCCCCGCATAGTCCATTTAGATGGTGCGCTTTGAGCGCATGTGCGAATCCGGTGACGATATTGACCTGCCCCCACTCCTCCGAAGATAGGGTTTAGCAAAAGGCACTACCGCTTGGATTAAGAGTTCAGCAGTCCTAACAGCTAACGGTAAGCCCCCGGCTCTGCCGGGGAGACTCCCAGTGTTTGACAATTCCGGGAAATAGACAAGAGCCTTCCGATTCCGTGGACCGCTCAAAGCTCACGGAAGGAAGGCTCTCAATGAACGACCTTCAGAGTCTACGTCACACGGTATGGGAGTGCAAGTATCACGTTGTTTTGGGTTCCGAAGTATCGGAGAAAGTCTGTATGCGGAGCTTCGCCGGTATCTGGGAGAAGCTTTCCGCGATCTTGCCAAGGCAGAGGGAATCTCGTGTTGAAGAAGGTCATCTGCGTCCGGATCACGTGCACATGTTGATTTCGATCCCGGCCGAAGCACTCAGTAGCTCAGACGGTAGGGTTCATCAAAGGAAAGAGTGCGATCCACATTGCTCGGAACTACCTGGGACGTAGTTCGAACTTCACGGGGCAGCATTTCTGGGCAAGAGGCTACTGGGTCTCCACCGTTGGTAAGGATGAACAAATGGTTCGGGAGTTATATCCGGATGTCCGGCGTCAACCATTCTTCCCGCCGTGTTGCCTCACGTAGTAATGTTACCAGGTACAGAAGCTGCTGCATCAGACTCCGATTTGCTGGTGTCGGAGAGAGTGTACTGGGGCGCCCCGGGTTCCAGATTGGCCCCACCGAAGATAAGTTTCCGGGCCATCGTACGGCGCCAGTCCCGTACCCGACGCTGTAGAGTGCGGAGTTGGCCGGGGGTGTACGTAGAGGGGTACTCCTGCTGAAGCCGCTCGAGGAGGGATTTGGCCGTTGCGTCGGGCTCCTCGACTAACCACCCTTCCACCACGGGCCATACCGAGACGAAGGGATCCAGACGCGTACGCCAGTGACGGCCTGAGGCCGGGGGCAGTCGGTGTGTTGGCCGGGCTTCTCCCCCGCGCCACAGGGTGGGCAATTGTGATAGAAAGAGGGCAAGGTCGTCGTCGGTTGAGGACCCTTCAGTCGCTTCGTCCGGCGCAGAGAGCCGGGTTAGCGCGGACTGTGCTAAGCGGATCTCGTTAAGGAGCTGTAGGGGGTCCAACGAGGCCGAGAGTTCCTGAAGTCCTCGGATCTGGTCGTCCGCGATGTATTCGGATGCCAACAATCGCTGGCAAGGGGTGGCCGGCGGATAGTAGTGCTTGATCACCTTGGCGCCCTGTCGGCTCTTCTCCTTGAGCTTGAAGGAGAGGGCTGGAAGCAGTTCACGCGTAGAGCCGGGAAACAGAGTAGAGACGGGACAGCGTCTGCGTGGCCTTGACCCCCTTCAAGCGCCCATACCCGACCAACCGCCGCACTACAGCCCCATTCTTCTGCTCGACCCAGGCCTGGTCATTCTTGCGATAGGGGCGCGAACGTGTCTGAGTGAGTCCTGCGTCTCTAGTGTACGTGAGCAGGCTATCGTTGATGAAGGCGCCGTCGTTGTCCGTATCCAGACCTATCAATGCGAAGGGAAGTTGGCCACGTACCATCTCCACGGCTTCTACGACCAAGCCCTGCTCTCGCACGAGCAGTGGCAGGCACTCCGTCCAGCCCGAAGCGATGTCGGTCAACACCAGAGTATGGACGCAACTGCCCTCGCTGTTGCCGCCGTTGTGGGCCACAAAGTCGGCTTCCATGAACCCAGGCCGTGGGTCGACCCAATCGCTGAAGGTGCGCACCGGAATCTGGCTACGCACAAGCCCATTGGACTGACGGCGCCTGCGGCGGTCCGAGGTGGCAGCCCGCTGTGGCGCCAGGAGCCTATCGATCGTAGCCGCGCTGATGCTCAGCAGGAGCTCTCTCAGTTTGGCACCTAGAACCAGGTGACCATGCCGCTCCAAGGCCCCCACCAAGACCAGCATGAGGGCCTTGAGGCGCTTGCTGCAGATCCGGTCAGCTGACTCCCACACGATGATGAGAGCCTCATGCACTGCCTCGTCGTAGATCCGAGAGCGAGGACGGCCCGAGCGGCGGTAGCACGTTTCACCACCGTTGAGAAGCCTCAGGGCGTGTTTGCGATGGTAGCCCGTCAGGGCCACGAACTCATCCAAAATCCTGCGCTTCTCGCCGCTTGAAGCCACCCGATATCGGCGTCCAACTTCCACCACGAGCTCCCGTTTGGTCGCCATGCTGATGCTCCTCGCCATTTCTGCTCCCGCGAAAGACAAAGGGGGTAGCAGAATATGTGAGGCAACGACCCCTCAGGGGTAGCAGAAACCCTGAGTCAATGCGGGTGGGAGTTCTAATTGTCGCTAATCAATCCAGAACCAGGAGCGGGAAGACCAGCGTCTCGACCAGTCTCAACATCTTCAGATAATCGCCCCCTTTAGGTGGCGCACACGGTCTTAAACCGCTTTGAGCGGTTCACAAGTTTTTCAAGCCTCCAGCTTTGCCGGAGGTCATGACTACAGTGAAAGTGGATGATGGGGGGGACATTTTGCAGGTGATGGTCGACATCCATTTAGATCCACCGATACGCACCTGGACCTACCACGCGTTTCGAATGTCAGTTTTAGGGAAGGGTCGTTTCTTTCGACCGTGGATCCTAAGCAATTTCATCCAGATGTGCTGTCGAGATTTGAGTGACTTCTCTTGGGAATCCTTAGAGGTGTACGAAGCCTATCTTGATGTACCGTATGGGTATAACTTCTTTTGTCCTGAAAAGTTCTACAATGCAGCGGGCTTGGTACAGCATTCAGTTGATAGAAACCTGTTTAGCGAATGGACCGATGGAAGGCTGGCAGAATTCGTTTGTAGATCCATTGACCGCGGCTTCTGTTTTTACACATACCTCAACTATCAGTCCGTGCTCAGAGAGGGGAACACACCGATTCATCCATCGAAAAGTAACCATGGGACAATGATATGTGGCTATGATAAAAGTAAACGTGCATTCGCGATTTTGGGCTATGAATCCGGGAGCTATGGTCTTTCTTGGGTGGACATTAACCTCGTAGAAAGCGCGTACCAAGAGACCTACCTTGAATCGATGAGCAGAGCCCATCAGACCATCTGGCTATTGGGCAGAGACGATACTCCTTATTGGTTTAGCTTGGAAAAGGTGGCAGGACAGCTTCGTGACTATCTCGACTCTCAGAACAGGCTTGGATTCGGAAGCCTTCTTGTTCAGCAGCCATCGTCACTATGTTATGGGTTGGAGACCTATGAGACGGGTCTCATTGGGCACTTAGGTGTAGTTCAGGAGAGGCCCAAACTCCTCTACTATCATCTTTTCCACGCTCTTAAGGAGCACAAGGCGCTGATGCTCGAAAGAATTCAACACCTCAATCATATGCGGATTGTTGATCATAGGATAGTGGAGGAATACTCCTCGATCTTCAGATGGGCTGAAAATGTCAGAATGGTAATGCTAAAGTTCAGGATGAGACCAAGGAAAAAGACGCCAGATCGAATGATCAATAGATTGCGGGAAATGGCTGAGAAGGAGGCGGAGGTATTGGAAAAGACTTACCAAGCGATAAGTCAAGTGGGGGAATAAGATTGATAGCAAAATTCGGCGGAATGAGAATCGGGTGAAGTTCCGAACGGATTTGATCTGTCCAAACACGGGTTCGATGATCTGTTTTCTTTTCCAGTAGGTGCAGCGACCCTTCTGTGTGAGAAGCTTTCTCGCCATTTTGTCTTTCGTCGTTGCGCCCTTGGGGATCCGTCCCCTGGGGCAGGTCGCGATGGGCGTTCCATGTTTCTGTTTTGTCGTCGCCACATAGAGGTCGACGCCATCTGATTGAACCTGATCGACCTGACTTTGGTTGAAGTATCCGGTGTCGGCAGTGAGGTGCTTGGGTGTCGTGCCGCCCATATTCGCTCTGATCTGGTTGACCATAGGTGTCATCTGGTTCTTGTCATCAGCTTCTTGGGTGACGTCGGCAGCAACGACAATCTGGGCCTTGTCATCCACAGCAGCTTGGCAGTTGTAGGCTTGAAGGAATTGGCCCCCTGAGACCATGATCCGTGAGTCGGGATCGGTGAAGTTCAGTTGTTCCTTGGAGTCGGGCTCTTTCGATGGAGGCTTGGGCTTACGTCCACGACACGGGCACAACCCAAACGCCAGAGCTACGAAGAAAAATAACTTTGGCGACAGGACGTTGACGAAATAATTTTTCCCATTCGGATAACTCCGCGCTTTTTCGTGCCCCCGGTTTCCCACCCCAAAGAACATCACAATAAACGCCCTATGTAACTGTTTATAAATAGGTTAACCGTTCTTCGTAGTCCATGATTTTCCAGAAAATGGGGTCAATTAGTGAGGAGCTGACGCTGGCTTCTCAAAACTCCACGCGTGCTGTAAGATGTGGATCATCTCGAGCGAAACACCTTCCGCCTCGGCTTCCTCACGCTGCTTGACGATCTGATCGAGATCGTCCGGATCGATCTGCGTATCCATATTGTTGACACCGTGACGCGTGAGGAATTGCAGCTCCTTCTTCGAGGTCCCGATGCCCTGACAACCCACATACATAGCGCACTCCCTTTCTGTTGAGTTGCGAAACCTGGAGAGCTTCGCTGGGAATCAAGTTAGAGCCGGGCGATAAGGTTGGAAAGTGTGTACGGCACAGGACACGATTGGTACGGGCAGGTCTTGACGACAACGTCTACCCGTCTATATTAACCAACGGCGTGAAGGACGCCGCCTGTCCGCGGAAAGGGACCGAGTCCCACCTTCCCTCTTGCAGAACCTACATCACAGTCTTCTTTCGGCCTGACCTGCGGACATCGGGCAAACGGTTCACGAAAGGAGATTGTCGTGGCTACGCAATCCTTCCCGCAGTCGCTCCCTGCTTCTCCGTCGCTGTCCCAACTCAAACTTCAGGCAAAAGAACTCCGTTCGGGCTATCAGTCCGGTGATGAGGACGCGGTCGCACGGGCGAAAGCGTCGCATCCAAAACCGGACCAACTGAATGGATCGGGTCTTTCTCAAGCTGACACTCGTTACGGCCCGTGAATACGGGTTTCCCAGCTGGCCGCGTCTCAAACGTCACGTCGAGGAATTTAGTCGCGCCAGCGGCTAACTAAACCTTGGTAAGCCCCCGGCTCTGCCGGGGAGACTCCCAGAGTTTGACAGTTCCAGAAATATGTAAGAGCCTCCCTTGCCGTGGACCGCTCAAAGCACACGGAAGGAAGGCTCTCTAATGAGCAACGTAAGGAGTCTACGTCACACGGTTTGGGAGTGCAAGTATCACGTACAATGTGCTGCTGGCACTCCGGATTTGCTTTTAAAAATTCACCGAAGCTGAAATCCTCGGAGTAGAACGCGTAGACCAGTTTCCGAATCGTTTCCATGCCTTGAAGATACTCGGTCAGGAATCGGCCGAGACGCTCGCCCGAAAGGTCCCCCTCCCGAAGACCATCGACGATCGCATCGGCCGCCATTTCGCCCGACTCGAGCGCCAGAAAGATGCCGGATGAATAAACGGGGTCGAGGAATCCGAACGCGTCGCCCACGAGCACCCAGCCGTCTCCCGCAATACGGGCTTATTCTCCCATGTTCCCCAGACAAGACAGGTCGGTACCCTGCCACGGCCGTCTGGGCGCGGTCGGCTCAAAATGATCGGATTCCGTTCAAACGCCTTTAAACCAATCCGATCGGATCCGCACCCTCTCGATCATCTCAGTCTCAGTCTCCACACCAAGGGCATTTTCCTTGAGCAGGTTGCAAAGACGATCCCCGTCGATTAGATCGATTGCGATCGCACCGTCACGGGTGGCCTCTTCCGCCGCCTGACTGGTGAAAGTGCCCGTGGTGACGAACAGGCCTTTGTCGGCACGGCCCTGTAATGCCCCACGAAAATCCCTAATATCCTTGGCACCTACGCTTCCCTTCCAACGCTTGCACTGGAAGTAGATCTGAAACGATACAAGGTTCACGCGTAGCACACCCACTCCGTCGATCCCTCCGTCGCCGGATTTCCCACGCACTTCGACTTTGGTGAACCCCGCTTGCCGAAGAACTCATCTCTTTCAGCCACAGCTAATCTCGCCCCCCAACAGGAGTATTCAAATGAGCATTTTTCAGCGCGTCTTCAGACTCGGCAAGGCCGAGGTCCACTCGGCTATCGACAAGATCGAGGATCCGATCAGGATGACCGAGCAGGGTATTCGGGACCTCCCGGTCGTCGCCCGCGCGATCGGAGAGACGGGTCTGCCGCGAAGAGCCTTGCGCGCATCGCGCATGCCTCCGTAAGGGCAACGGAATGGTGAGAACGAGTGCCAACCCAAAGAAAAGGAGACGCACATCGGGTCTGCCGATTGCCGTCCCAAAGGACGTGGCCTCGATCCGGCTGTTGATCGATACCGTTGCCCGGACGAACGAGTTGCCCCTTCCCGGTGTCGACTCTGTGCACGTCAGGAAAGCCCTCTTCGAGCGAGAGGACACTGGCCACGAGGAAAGCGGGTGGAGGGCCTGGACCCGATCGACTGGGCCAGACGGTTGGTCGCCGCTGAGCTCTACGCGCGGGAAGAGGACGTGGTCGGCATCGCGAGGGGGTTGGGGGTTGATGGGCCCGTCGTAAGGGACGACCTGGAGGTGATCTCGGTCTACCAGGTGCTCGCAGAGGGTGTTGGGCAAGCGCAGGCAGCACTCTCCCGGATAAGGAGGCGGTTTGAACGTCTCCAGGTGGCGGCTTTCGCCGACCTGCGTGAGGCCGAGAGCTTCCAGCTTCGGCGAAGAATCAGGACCGAAATCGGCCGTCGGGAGATGAGGCTCTGTAAGATGCTCCAGAAGGTCGGTTTCTATGGCCGGGTCACCGCCGGCTTACGCGTGGGCGAGCCCGTTGCTGACGAACGCGCGATGGATGCCGTGAAGCATCTGCCAGATGAGGGGGTGCCCTATGTGGACCGAGGCCACATCGCCGCGATCCACCAGTTGGTGAATGCGGTCGTCCACCCGAATCAACTGTCTCTGTTCGGCGCGGGATCTGTGCAGGCCCTGAAGATCCTGCGTGAGGGGAGGGGCACGTGGTCCGCTGGGAGGAAGAAGGAAGGGTCGGGTGAGCACGCGGCCGTGTGGGCCAGGCGGCTGCTGGTCGGCACGCTCCTGGCCAAAGGAGGACGACCTCTCCAGGTCGCAGAAGCTCTGGGCGTTGACAGATCGGTCGTCTACAATGATGCCAGAGAGGGTATTCCTCGAGAGTAGTCGGGATCAATCGAGGTTATGAAGCAGGGCTTTCGGGGTTATTCGTTCCAGGTTGTTGTTCTTGTTGCTTCGGTGAGCTCAGGGCTGAGAGAAACGGTGCTGTTCTGAATGGTGATTTGGCCACTATTGACCATCTCTCTCAACAAGCGTGAGATGCGTAAATTCGGAGGAAGGAGGAGCTATAATCAAAAGGTGTGGAAAAAGAGAAAGGGCGACCCTACCCTTCCCGTGAGATAGTTGATTCACACAAAACCGGGTGAGAGGCCCGGTTGGGAAGGAGGATCGCCGTGAAGGAACATACGCATAGAGCCCCATTGAAGTCCATGCCGACGTGGGAGACGGTTGACGATTGGATCCGTGAAGAGATCCAGGGCCGGTTCCAGTCCATTCCGGAGGAGGAGGCGACCGCGTTCTTGGGCCGGTCGTGGTATGAGCGCCGAGCCGAGGTCGATAGCTCCAGGGGCTACAGGAACGGCTACGGCAAGCCCCGGCGTCTCTCGACGAGCTGCGGAACGATCAAGGTCCGGCGTCCCCGGGCTCGTGGTCTGGAAGAGCGGTTTGAAAGCCGCATCCTCCCCCTGTTCGCCCGGAGAACCAGGGCCATTGGAGATCTGCTTCCCGACCTTTATCTCCACGGTCTCTCCCAGGGCGACTTCGAGTTGTCTTTGCGTGCGCTGCTCGGTGATGGCGCGCCGCTTTCGCCGACCTCGATCGCTCGTCTTCGAGGGAAGTGGGAGGTCGACTTCCAGGACTGGAAAGAAAGGCGTCTGGATAATCGCGAACTGGTCTACGCCTGGGCTGATGGCATCTACGTCAAAGCCGGGCTCGAGCGCGAGAAGGCGTGTCTGCTGGTCGTGATCGGCGCGATGAGCGACGGCAGCAAGGAGATCCTGGCGATAGAACCCGGTTATCGAGAGTCTACAGAATCCTGGCTCACGGTGCTCCGGAATCTCCGGGATCGCGGGCTCGAACATCCTGTCCTGATCGCCGCGGACGGGAATATGGGCATCTGGGCGGCCGTTGATCAGGTCTGGCCAGAGAGCCGGCAACAACGGTGCTGGAACCACAAGATCCTCAACGTGCTCGACAAGGTCGCCAAGCGTGCACAGGCTGAAGCCCGCGCACTGCTCGTCCAGATCCCCTATGCCGGCACGAAAAAGGAGGCCGAGAAGCTCCGGAAACGCTTTGCCGCACGGTATCGCTCACAGTTCCCTGCCGCCGTGGAGACGCTCGAAAGAGACTGGGATCGGATGGTCACGTTCTACGACTTCCCGAAGGAACACTGGAAACACCTGAGAACCACGAACGTCGTCGAGAGCCCCTTTGCTTCCGTTCGGCTTCGCACAAACGCCGCCAGGCGATTCAAGAAAGTCAGGAACGCCACGACTCTCATCTGGCGTACGCTCAAGGTCGCAGAGAGCCGATTCAGGAAACTCACCGCGCCACACTTGCTACAACAAGTCTACGATCAGAAACACTCAACCGGACCGCAGGTCGAAGCCGGGAAGATGGCCGCCTGATTTCTTTTACACACCTATTGACCTGAGCTCAGGTAGAAGGCCTTCTATTAGTAAGGCATCAATTTCCCGACCAGATCCTCTAGGTAGATCCCTAGACTGAATAGACAAGGGCAGGATTCCTGCAATTCCCGATCTGAAGGACACCCTATCACCAACTTGCCAGCGACGCAAGATCGCGCTCATCTCCTTGGTGAGCTTCGCCGCTATGGGGGATAGGGCCGCCACCGTGCAACAGCAGCACTTGGCGGTTCGGGCCTTGACGGCCCTCGACCCAACTTGCCTGCGGCAAATTCGCAAGTGCGCGAAATTGTTAGGCGGCATTGAGACAAACCTTTGAAGGAGAGATAAGATGGCCTACAAGTGGATGCCGATCATCGGTGGATTTGAGGAAGAAGACGGCGATCTGACTTTCAGGGGGGCAACCACAATTGTACAGAACCAGGAGGCCGGCAAGGTAGGCCTCTTCGTGTGCGATCAGGTGTTCACTGGTGGTACCATCTCTGCGGAGATTGAGTTCAAGGGAGTCTCGGAAAGGTCCTCTTGTGACATTGTCATCTACTACGATCCTCAGAACCAATCGACCGTAAACGTCGGGTTGGCCGACGAATCGTTATTCGCCATTAGGCATTTTGCTGCATCAAAGTGGACATTTCACGCGATAGCTGGTGGTCAGGGCAATCTACAAGCAGACAAGCCATACGCGGTGAGAGTGGAGCGGTATGGTTCTTTGGTGCGCCAATTAGTAGACGGAGTTGAAGTCCTTCGGACGACCCTCCCGTTCACACTTGGGCAGTCACAGGTTGGAGTGCAGTGCGTCGATCAGACGGACATTATGGTGAGAGACTTCAAAGTCGAGAACATCCGTCCAAAGGCTTTTGTGGTCATGCAATTCAGTGAACCCTACAACGACGTGTATTACGATGTAATCAAGAACGTCTGTGACGAACTGAACATCGAAGTTAACCGCATTGATGAGGCTGGCGGCCCAGGGATCATAATCTCAGACATAACGCGTGAAATCAATGAATCACACCTAGTCATTGCGGACATTACACCCAGAAACCCGAATGTGTTCTATGAAGTTGGTTACGCCCACGCGCTAAGCAAGCCGACGATCCTCATAGCAGAGAAGGGTACTGATCTTCCTTTTGACGTTTCGCCTTTTCGAACTCTTTTCTATGAAAACTCCATCGGTGGCAAAGGTCGTCTTGAGGATGGGCTTCGAAAACACATTCAGGCCATCTTCTCTGAAAGAAGAGCTGCAGCCAGTTGAGAGTCAATAGTGGCGTATCCGGCTTCGTGGGCGGACAAGTCGTGTGAAGGGCCGAAGACCTATCGCTGTAGCGACATCGCCTTGTTGTAAGCCATTCCCCTGCAACGACTTAACGCTCGCAGATTATATGTGGCGGCGGCCTGTTTCCGACGCGGATTGTATGTTGCGGCATACTTCTCCCGTCAGGCGCCGGGCCGCCGCTGCGGCATACTTCTTCCGTCAGATCGCATCACCGGCGCACAGGCCTCTCTGTCGGTGCTCCAGTCCGTCAGGCAGTGCGGCCCTTGCGGATTGTAGCCTGGACAGTGGTCCTGTGCGTCGGTGATGCAGTCTGACGGAAGAAGTATGCTCGCGGGGGGACATAGAATCCGCGTCAGGCGACCCCGCGGCCAGTCGCTGTGCCGGGGTGGTGCAGTCTGACGGAAGAAGTATGCCGCAGCATACAATCCGCGTCGGAAACAGGCCGCCGCCGCATATAATCCGCGTGGGATAAAGCGTTGCAGGGGAATGGCTTACAACAGGACGATGCCGCTACGGCGATAGGTCCGCACGGATACAATCCGCTGACGCCGCTGCGCCATACTGACCTGAACAGACCTGAGAGGGCATCCAGATGCCGTTGACGAAAGGTCGATATCGTGTCGTGATCAGGATGCTGATCCAGGCTGAGCACACGGAAAGCAACGGAGTCATAGGTCGCACGCTCGATCTTGCGGGAACTCCTGATGCCTTCGCAGTAACCATACAGCAGTAGGCTCACCATCATCCGGGGATCATACGGTGGCTGGCCACCTTGAGACCCATCGTAGGTCTCGTAGATCGCGGACAAATCAAGTTGTCCGACGATATCCAGAATGAAGTAGGTCGGATGACCCTTGGGAAGCCAACTCCAGAGATCCGGAGGTAGCAACATCAACTGAGCCGGATTATAGTCACGAAACCGAGTAGAAGTGCTCAACGGAAACCTCCAATTCAGAGTCGGAACCTTGGTCGCACTTCTACAATACGAAATCTTCCTCCGGCTGGGTACTCCGACAGGCTCCTAGGATAGGCACAACACCCGCGCTCGGGATGACCTGTTCTAGGATTCCAAGAGTTTTCTGTCTGAACTCCTTCGCCTCTGCTATAGTGATTGTTCGCGTACCGTGAGCTGAGAGGTTTCTCAGGAGCCCAAGTCTATTGAGGTCAGAGAAGACGAATGCGCTGAACGATCGACTGAAACAGTCTTTCGATAAGCTAAAGAAGAGATTGTGTTTCATTCCATGCTTGAACGTTGTCAAGCTGAAGTTTTCGCGTTCTTTGCTATCCCTAAAGAGGTTCGTAAAAGGCTCTGCACACTCCTGTCTTGATTGCAGGAATTGCACAAAGGGATCGTAGATATGCGTGCGCATTTCGCGAACAAGGACATTCCCGTAGGCAACGGGACACTCACCGAAGTCTTTGGAGTCGAGGCAGTTTGGGTAGGCCAATCTACGCTCACAATTGATCAGGTTTTCTCGCGAAGATGGGGCCAAGCAGGACCACACACTAAGCTCCTTGCTAAGTGCATGGTTTCATAAACATTATTACGTATGTTCTGAACATTATTTGTAGCTTATGTTCTCCTTCAAAAGGAGGAGAACAATGCCAAGACGTTCGCCTTATGTGGTGCTACTGTCTGAGAAGGAACGGGTCGACCTCGAGCGAATGGCTGGACAATATACGTTACCGTATTATCAAGTGATCCGATCGAAAATCGTGCTTCTCGCCGCCGAGGGATTATCCAACAAGATTATCGCCCAACGGTTGGATGTCCCGCGTCCGATCGTAAGCAAATGGCGTAAGCGCTTTTTCGAAGAGCGTCTTTCGGGACTCGAAGATAGATCTCGTCCCGGGCGCCCGCCCGGTTTTCCCCCCTCAGGTGGTCGTTCAGATCAAGGCGCTGGCGTGTGAACTACCGAGCGAGAGCGGGATACCGCTCTCGCGGTTCAGCTGTTCCGAGATTGCCGCCGAGGCAGTGCAAAGGGGCTTCGTTGCCAAGATCAGCGGCGCCACTGTCTGGCGCTGGTTGAACGAGGACGCGATTCGTCCTTGGTATCATCGCTCCTGGATTTTCCCACGGGACCCGGACTTCCAAACCAAAGCAGGTAGAGTCCTTGATCTGTATCACCGCCAATGGCAAGGAAAGCCTTTAGGGCCGAGGGAATATGTACTTTCTGCCGACGAAAAGACCAGTATTCAAGCACGAGCTCGCAAGCACGTTACCCTACCGCCAGCCTCGAACAGAGCGGCACGCGTTGAACACGAATACGAGCGGAAAGGAGCCCTGGCCTATCTGGCTGCTCTCGACGTGCACAATGGTCGAATCTTCGGTCTCTGTGAGTCTTCTTCGGGTATCGAGCCCTTCAACCGGCTCCTGAGCCTGATCATGAGCCGGAAACCCTATTGCTCGGCAAAGAAAGTCTACCTCATCGTGGATAATGGCTCCTCGCACCGAGGGCAAACATGCATCGACCGTATCCGGGGGAAGTGGCCAAACATCCACCCCGTTCACCTTCCGATCCACGCAAGCTGGCTCAATCAGATCGAGATCTACTTCTCGATCCTCAAACGCAAGGCTCTGACACCTATCGAATTTGCATCGCTCGAAGAGCTTGAGGCAAGAATCCTCGGTTTTCAGGAACGCTACGGACGTATCGCCACACCCTTCAAATGGAAGTTCACACGAACAGATCTCGCGGAGATGATCGACAAACTCAGGTTCTACGATACGCCCTTGGCAAAGTCTGCTTAGAATACGTCACCGTATTTGCGAACAGGAGTACTAAGTATGGCTACCGCAGCCTCCCTATCGATAGAAGACTGCGGCTGATTCTCCTTGATTCTCGTCTCGATCTCCTTTCGAGTAGTTTTATGCTCCTCTTGAATCGTCTGATTCTGCGCCGAGAAATGTTCAGCAAAGGACTCTGCCCACTTCTCGTCCAAAGGTTTGACTACATCGCGGCCGACAACCTCGGTCCGGTCTGACGAGGGCCCACTCTCCTCCGTTTCACCTCTCCATATACCATTAAATGCTTTGCCAACTCGTTCGATCGCGACCCGTATGACCTCAGACCCATACTGGTCTTCGAACTCTTGGACGCGGGCCTTCGCCTCACATCGAACAACATCCATATCTGGTCCTGTGCCAGTCGCCACTCGCTCCCAGTATTGCACTGCGTGGTAGTACCCGCCCGAGTCCTCATATCTATGTGCTAGTTCTGTCATCGCAGTTTGGTAGAACGGATCATCTTCGAGCTCAGGTCAATAGGTGTGTAAAAGAAATCAGGCGGCCATCTTCCCGGCTTCGACCTGCGGTCCGGTTGAGTGTTTCTGATCGTAGACTTGTTGTAGCAAGTGTGGCGCGGTGAGTTTCCTGAATCGGCTCTCTGCGACCTTGAGCGTACGCCAGATGAGAGCCGTGGCGTTCCTGACTTTCTTGAATCGCCTGGCGGCGTTTGTGCGAAGCCGAACGGAAGCAAAGGGGCTCTCGACGACGTTCGTGGTTCTCAGGTGTTTCCAGTGTTCCTTCGGGAAGTCGTAGAACGTGACCATCCGATCCCAGTTTCTTTCGAGCGTCTCCACGGCGGCAGGGAACTGTGAGCGATACCGTGCGGCAAAGCGTTTCCGGAGCTTCTCGGCCTCCTTTTTCGTGCCGGCATAGGGGATCTGGACGAGCAGTGCGGGAAGATAGGATTCGGCCTTGTCCAGTGCGGAGACGACCTCATCTCTCACTTCAGAGCCCCGGGCTTGGGTGAGCATCCCAAATGCTTTCTGTGAGCAATAGTAGCCCACGATGTCTGCAAGTCTGTTCCACAGGAGTTCCATTGGTTCAACCCCTGCCTCTTGTGCTTCATTCTCCGCTTCCTCAGTCCACCTGAATTTCCTTCCACTGAATACCCTTACGGTAGTTCCTCGCAATGATTGTATCTTAGCTATGCTGGTGTAAATCTTCTCGATCTTCTTAAGATCCTTCCCTATCTGGACCGCCTTGTCAGATCTACGTGTGAGGGCAGGGATTGTCTTCCGCATATCGTTGCCTCTTTCTGGATCGATTCTATTGTGCGAGGTCGTCCCTTGGGCGCTGGTAATGCTTTCTCCTTTCATTGACTGGGGAGAGGAATGGTGTATCGTTTTCCCGTAAGCCCGCTGCAGTGCCTCGGCGGGAATGCCTTCCTGCCGGGGCCTTTCTTCTGTTTCTCCTTTTCTCGATATAGTTCTCCGCGGGTTTCTGATGAAAGTAGTCCTCAGAATCCATGGTGTCCGCGAGAATCTTCTTTTTTTCACCATTTTCTTGAGAAGAGTCACGTATTCGACGCTAAGTCAGACTTATCCCTGGACATATCTGTTGAGCTAAGTGAAAACACGATCTGACGTGGCAGATTCGAAGATGTTGCCGGGTCGGTTGGCTATCGGCTGAAGGTGTGGTGGTTAAGCTTTGACAGCCCGATCACAAGGGAGGTAGGTTCTCCCAAGGGGCACTTCCATTGAGCGCAGCTCAGACTGGAGTGCCCTGTTTTCTTGCGACCTATAGCTTGGTGGTGTTCCTATGCCCGAGACGATACCAGGCCTGCTCAGCGATGTTTTCCTTGAGCAGGACAAGGTCCTATTTGAGGAGGTCCTTACGTGCTTTGAATCGGGAGCGTTGAGGGCAGCCTACATACTCACGTGGATTTGTATTGCTGAATCCATCAAGGCCAAGTTTAGAGATAATTACGATTTATTTTAAAATTATGAGTACTCATGTACTCAATTTCTAGTGGCCAAGCGACGACTGCCCTGTATCTGCGGCTCGCGGTGGAAGAACCCGGTCGAGAATCTGAGCAGCAACACGTGATGCCGGCCAGCCTCGTGGCCGGGACACACGCGCTCGACGTCTGCAAGACATAGAATCAGACACGGGATACGACACACGGCGGCGCTCACCGGAAGGCGCCCTCGCCGTCGTATCGTAAACGGCCGTTTGCGATACATGCGGATCGGCTCCTTCGACTTGCTGAGGCGTGGAATGAATAGACACCACCGGTCTTTTCGATAGGAGAACAGGTTATGACGCGGACAACCCTCGGTCGCCTTGAGCCGGTCGAGTTGCGAAACATCTGGACGAGTGAGGCCGCAGACTTCACCCCCTGGCTAGCCCGTCCAGAGAATCTCTCCGTGCTTGGCGAAACGCTGGGTATCGACCTGGAGGTGGAAGCCCAGGAGCGTTCGGTGGGTCCGTTTCGGGCGGATATCCTCTGCAAGGACATCGCGACCGACAGCTGGGTCCTGGTTGAGAATCAGTTGGAACGCACGGATCACAGTCACCTCGGCCAGCTGTTGACCTACGCCTCTGGCCTTGAAGCCGTCACCATCGTCTGGGTCGCAGCCCAGTTCACGGATGAGCATCGGTCGACGCTGGACTGGCTCAACAGGATCACGGATGCCAGATTTCGCTTCTTCGGCCTTGAGGTCCAGTTGTGGCGGATCGAGGATTCGCCGCCAGCGCCACGATTCAATGTGATCTCCAAGCCGAACGACTGGTCACAATCCGTCGCACAGGCCGCTCGGGCGATTGACGACACCGAGTTGTCTGAAACGCGAGTGGCTCAACGGGCATATTGGGCTGCCCTACACACGGTGCTCGACGCAGCGGGCGGTCCCGTCTCAGGAAACCAGAAACCACAGCCACAGTCCTGGATGGTGTATCCGATTGGTCGCTCCGGCTTCCATCTGAGTGCAGTGATGATTCGTCCGAAGAACCGGGTCCGCGCCGAACTCTATATCAAGGGAGAGGAGGCCAAGGGGTTTCTCGCGTCTCTGAAGGAGCAGCGTGAGGCACTCGAAGGGGAGCTGGGGTACCACCTCGAATGGGAAGAGTTACCGACGCGACGTGACTGCCGGGTCGCGTGCTACTTGAATGACGTAGATCCCGAGAACGAGGCGGACTGGGCGCACCAGCACGAATGGCTAGCGCGGCACCTGAATGACCTACATCGTGTACTGGCGCCACGAGTAAGAACCCTGGAGGCGACGCAGATCTGAAATCATATACATGGCCAACTCAGAATCCGGCCATCAATGCACTTTGAATCGCCCCGGACTTGCCGGAGACTCTATTTCTTGAGAGGATAGAGTCATGACAATCAGAAAGAGGTATTCTCCAGAGGTCCGCGAACTGTGCGGTTCGGTTGGTGTTCGAACACGTGAGTGATTACGACTCCGAGTGGGAGACCATCTGTTCGATTGCGGCCAAGATCGGTTGTACTGCCGAGACGCTCCGCAAATGGGTGCGTAGGACCGAAGTGGACACGGGTCGTCGGGACGGCGTGACTAGCGATGAGCGGGCACAACTCAAGGAGCTGCAGCGTGAGAACCGAGAGTTGCGTCGTGCCAACGAGATCCTTCGCAAGGCATCGGCCTATTTCGCTCAGGCGGAGCTCGACCGCCCACCGAAACGTTAGTGGCCTGCATCGACGATCAACGTGACAACTACGGGGTCGAGCCGATCTGCAAGGTTCTGCCGATCGCACCGTCCACTTACTACGAGCAGAAGGCCCGGCAGGCCGATCCTGACCGTCTGCCGCCCCGTGTCCGCCGGCGACAGGTGTACCGTCAGTTTGGCTTGCACCCCTCCAAAGACAGCGACAAGCGCACCGTCCAAAACTTCCGCACCCAAGCTCTACGGGAGTTGAAGAAGATCAAGCTCGCTTGGCCGGAGTTGAACTACTCAACCGCTCCGGGCCTCCTGATCCTGCATCCCTCGATCCCGGCCATCGCGCCGCTCAATCAAGGCCAGCTGACAAGTACTGTCTCCGACTCCAGAATCCGTTGCGCCCACCGCCCATCATTTTTCTGCCATCACTCATCGGCTCCAGTCGATATCGGGGACGCGGCTGGGGCGGTTCCGGTCCCACGTCTGCCGTGCCCGCTCCGCGATCCGCTCGGTGAGCTCGCGAAATTTGCTGGTCCACGAACGCCAGCGCCCCCTCGATCCACCCTGCGCGGTTGCGATACGCGACCGCGCCCGCATCTGCGACCCGACCGAATCAGGTCTGTTCAACACAATACCGGACCTTCTCGACTCGTTAGCGTCTTCACTGTCGTTGTTATCTTCGCTCTCTGTCGCGGAGACCGAGTGAATGGATGTGGCCATGGTTTTCGATCCCGGCAAGATCCCGAACGTATACGACGAAGGACGGGCTGGCGCACGACCACGTGCGAGCTGTGGGCCCTCGCGTCCTTATCCCCCACGCACCGCGCCTAATCTCAGAGCAATTTTGCAGGTCTCTGCTGGACTAGGTTCATTGTGAATGAAGCTAAGGACTCGATTGACAAATGCTCTTGTTAGCAATTCTGTTAGCAATTCTGTTAGCAAAATTGCAAAAGGGGCAATCCCCTAATGGGGTGCCCCTTTTAAATATGGCTATATCCGGATCTCTCAACGAGATGAAGTGGGTGAAGGTGCCGTGGTTCCTGGCATGGGGGCGCGGTTAGAGTGTGCGGAACCTCTTCGGAATCTGCTCAGGGATGTTTATGTCTCCGACGGTAAGGAAGATCATATCGTTGAATGCGTCGAGTGTGCGGAATCCGCTGGCTCGGTTCTTGACGATTTGGACGATTCGGTTGAGGCCTTCGGCGATGGCGTTGGTAAGACGCGTGTTCACGAATGCGAGGACGCCGAAGAAGTGCTGTCGCAGGGTCCTGACGAACTTTCGCAGGGGTTCAAGTCGACTTCTGAGTGCGGACGTCGTCCAGCATTTCAGGAAGCGTTCGGCAGCCCAGGGCGCTTTGTATTCCCAGAACTGCTCGAACTCGTCCTTGAGTCTCCAGGCTCTATAGATTCGGTAGTTCGCCTTCTCCAGTGCTTCGAGTGTCCGAGTATCCCCTCTGGAGCGTGTCGCTGAGTGCCGGTAGAGGAGCCATCGGAGGCCCTTCATGGCTTTGCGCTCATCCGGGGCAGCTTTACGCCACTGGTCCTTACGGACCTCGTCAACGGCGGCATTGAGAGCCTTGACGATGTGAAAGCGATCGAGGACCAGCTTGGCATTCGGACAGTGTTCCTGGATGGCTCCGATGTAAGCTTCAAGCTTCGCTCATGTCGCAGCAGGCCCACCCGATCTTGGATCTCCGGTAGGGACTGAGAGCCTCTGTGAAGAACCGATCGATCGTTTTACGCGCCCTGCCGCGGCCAACCCACACCACGCAGGAGCGGTCCAGATCGTAAACGAGCGTGGCGTACCTGTGACGCTTGGCGTAGGAGATCTCGTCGATCCCGATGGTTTTGAGCCCTCGGATACGATGACCTTCACGAAGCCGCGTGATGGATCGGTGAAGGAGATCCGACAGCGTCGAGGCAGAGATGCGCAGTAACTCGGACGCCGCCTTCTGCGTCATGGTCTGGCAGTAGCGCAGCATGGCATACTCGAAGCGATACGTCACCCGAGAGAACCGCTCCGCCCACGGAATCTCCTCGACCACACGACCGTGGGTAGGACACCGAATCTCCCGAGGATGGTAGAGAAGCCAGACCCTCCACCCGCACACCGGAATGTCACGCCACCGACGCGGATGGGGCATTGTGCGGACGATTTTACCTCGACGGCCGCACTCCGGACAACAACAACCATTCTTATGTGGCTTTACGGCGATGACGAAGCAGCTTCTCCCCTCAAACCACCAGCTGACAACACGGAACCCCTTGAATCTCAGCAGTTTCGATAGTAATCTGCTCCCGGTCATAGGTCGCACCCCCTTCGCTTTGATTGTCCTACACACACAACCAAGCGTAGGGAACGATCTATGACCTTGTCATTCTATAGTTTCACCGTTGAGAAACCCGGATAGAGCCTTAAATATCTGTTTCTGAGTGAGTTAAGTGGTGGGCGATACTGGACTTGAACCAGTGACCTCCTGCATGTCAAGCAGGCACTCTAACCACCTGAGCTAATCGCCCACTTCACTCAATTCGGCGAAATATACCAAGAAGAATCAGGTGGTGCAAGGACAATCCTGATCAGAAACCTTTGTAAAACCGATTGTTACGTCAGTTGTGTTCCAGATCACGCTCTTGGTGTGATCGCGCTTACGGCGGGGCTACCGGCTTGAGTCGATACTTGAATCATAGCGAAATCCCTTGGGAGGTATGGGGAGACGGCTTGACGTCCGGACGACAGTGTAACCAAGCCCTGCACGACCCGATTCTACGAAGGCCCATTGGCCACGTCGGGTGTCGTTCGAATGACGAGGGTCGTCTCCCCTTTTATATTCGAAGCGGTCAACGCAGAGAGCGCGAGAGACGCAGGGGAAGACTGGAACGGGGAGCGTGAAACAACACACAGGGGGCGATGGAAGGTCGGGGCATGAAAACGTCGGATATGCATACGCTGGTTCGGAAGATTCCGCTGTTCCACGGCGTGGAGCCCGGATACATACGGGAACTGCTCGCCGATGTGGAGATCCAAAACTTCAAAACCGGCGAGACACTGTGCGAGGAGGGTAACGACAGCCGGTTTCTATTCGTCGTACTGAGGGGAAAGCTGACAATCAAACGACAGGGGGTCGACCTGGCTCACGTGTCGGCCGTTGACATCGTTGGCGAGATGGGTGTGATCACGGATTCACCGCGGTGCGCAACGGTGACGGCTGAGGAGGAGGCGACCGTCGTCGTCATTCCGAAAAGTCGGTTCAGCTACGTGATCGGGCTCGATCACGAACTGGCGGCGACCGTTTACCGAAACGTCCTGACCGCCACCTTCGCGAAACTCCAATCGATGAATGATCACATGCACGACCATCTGTCGGGCGACGGGTTTGGTCTCGCGACATCGGTCTGAGAACAAGACTGCCTACCACGAAAAACACGAAATAACGAACGGGGAGATTGGGCTACCACGGAGGCTCTATCGGGGGTCAGATCGAGGATGCCCGGAAAACCGAAGCTTGACATCGGCCGGATCAATCCGGCTATGCAGATATAGCTTGCGGCCCCAGCCCTACGTGAAGGTTGGGCTTGAGTTCGCGCGTGCGATGCCACATCTTGGTGTGTCCTTTCAACGAACAATGAGGAGACACGAGATGGCAAGGTACACGGCATCCGTCGATAAACGATTCAAGAGTCCGGGCCCTCAGCCGAATGGCATTCAGGCCGCCGAAGACGCGCTCTGGATCATCGATCAGGTCAATCTGAAGGTACACAAGGTGGATTGGGACAGCGGTGAGGTCCTGCACGAGTTCGATACGGAAACCGAACACTCGAGTGGCATTACGCTCGGCGACGATGCCGTCTGGATTGCCTCGACTTACCAGCTCGAGATTGTCAAGATCGACCCGTCCGACGGAACGACCCTCGAGCGCTACCCGGACCCAGGGAGAGGGATCACTGCAGGTCGAGAGCTGATCGGCGATACGAAGGAGTCGGGCGCACACGGTCTCGAATTCCGAGACGGGAAAGTTTACGTCGCTTCGCCCCCCACCCAGGCGGTTCACGTGATGGATGTCAAGACTTGGGAGGAGGTTGCGACGTTTCCTTCAGGTGGCCTGCGGGCTCACGGAATAGGATGGAGTGATTGTGGTCGACTGTGGGTGTCGGATACGTCGGCCGGAACAGTGATGCTGATGGATGCCGAGAACGGACGGGTCTACGACGTGTTCCGAGTCAACGAGCCGGAGGAGGTACACGGAATGACGGTTCGGGACAACGGTGAGATCTGGTATTGCGATGCGGGGCCAGGGGATATCGGGGTGCTCGTTCGGTAGGGTGGAGCCAGGAAGAAGGTCACGGCAGCGTCGGGGTGCGGAGGTTGAGGTAGGGTTGTGACGTGAACCGTTGTCCGTAATCTGTTGGCCGGGAAAACTCCCTCGGAGAGGTCTGGGAGTAGGACCTAGGACTGACATAGACCGGAATAGCTTGGGAACGAGAACGGCTCGAGTACCTCATGGTACTCAAGCCGTTTTGCATTTTGTCCATACGTCGTAGGGACGGTTCGCGAACCGTATTTACCAGCGATTCGTGTTACGTCTTCTTGACCGTGCCGCCACGGACGTCCTAGCCGATGCGTTCGCCGGAGATCCAGGTTTTTACCCCGTTCGAGGCGAGATAGGGGAGCGGCTTGCCGGCGGTGTGGGTGCCTGGACCGTAGAGAACGGCTTGTTGTTCCGGGGTGAGCTCGTTGACCCAGTCGCCGTGACGTTCTTGAGGCGTGAAATAGCGGCCCACGTCCCTGCAGGCGGCTCTTTCGGTGTACTTGTAGAGGACGGATCGCCGGTCGTGATCGGCGATCCATTGCCAAGGTGCCGTGTGTGGCGTTCTCGGTAAAGAAGACGACGTCTCCGGCTTTCATTTCGGGCTGAACGACGAGGCCCATGTCGTCTTCCACCGTGTCGAGTCCGTCGGGTTTGGGTTCGTTGGACTTGTGGCTGCCAGGTACGATGCAGAAGCCGCAGCTCCCGCCGGCGCATCTGTGAACTGCCAGGTCACAGTCACTGCGCGGGCGAAAATCTGTCCATTCTGGTGGTGATACCAGTCCCTTGGACTGAAGGGCTCGCCCGCACAGTGCAGCGTGCCCCCGTCGGTCCCTTTCTGTCCACTGATGAGCCAGGGACCGTGGTCGAGGCGGAAGCCCTTGCCACAGAATGCGGTCAGTCGGGCGACGACGACGGGATGGACGAGTAGCTTCCGGAACGGTTTACGATACTCGTCGGGCCACTCGAGGATGCCCCACAGTTCGCTGCGTCCAGCCTTCCCGACGGTCAGCGCTTTCGACCCCCTGGTCTGGGATCCCTGTGGACGTACGGCGAGTTGGTTCGCGTGGTGGTCAATGGCGTCGTTGCATGCCTTGATTTTCTCGTCGGTCAGGACGTTGTGGACGACGAGGTAGCCGCGAAGGTCGAAGTAATAGAGCTCTTCATCGGTGACGACATGTTTTGGCGTTGCCACGGTTCAGTCCTCGATCTTGACGACACCGTCGTCGTCGATGGTGAGGATGGGAAGCTCGTCGCTGTAATTGGAATACGAACCCCACATGACGGCTTTTTCTTCGGGCGTCATCGTGCCGACGATGTGCTCACCCCAGTAGGTTTCGGGCGGCGCAAACTCGAAGGCAGGACCTGTGCGCGATGAGTAGCGTCCGGCGAACTTGAACAGGATCGTGCGGCGGGGGTGGTCGGCGTGCCAGGGAAGCGTGCCGTGCGTCTGAGCGCCGTCCATGAAGAAGAGGACGTCGCCGGCCTTCATCGGAACCTGGGCGACGGCGCCCACGTGATCTTCGAGATCACGAACGCCTTGCGGCATGCGAAACTTGGATTTGTGGCTGCCGCGAACACAGCCGAATCCACCTTTGCCGGGATCCGCGTCAGTCAAGTTCCAGGTGACCGTCACGCCTCCCGTGTGAAAACTTCCGTTCTGGTGCTTGTATCCGACGCCGGGCTTGTGCGGGTCACCCGATCCGTGTTGGGTTCCACCCTGCGTGCCCTTGACCGCGCCGATGAACTGGGGGCCATGGTCGAGCCGGAACCCCTCCCCGCACATCACGTTGAGACGCGGCACAACCTGGGGGTGAGCCAGCATGTTACGGAAGGGATCGCAGTGGGGCTTTTCGAACTGAAGGACGTTGATGCCTCTCAGGCCGAGCCTTCCCGTGCCTATGAGGGCGGGGTTGTTGTGCCGTCGTTTGCCGGCCACGATGTGGTCTTGGTAACGATCTAGTGCGTCGTTGGCTGCCTTCAGTTCCTTCTTGCTGAGCACATTTCGGACAACGAGAAACCCGGTCAGGTCCCAATAGTAACGTTCTTTCGCATCCAAATCGGTGGCCTCCTACGAACTCAGGCTACACGCCTGTTCTGACGTCCGTCCCCGTTCGTGACTTCGACGCGACCGTCTTCGGTGACTTCAAGCATAGGGAGCTCGCTTCCAAAGTTGGAATAGGGTCCCCACATGACGGCCTTTTGCTCAGGGGACATGTTGTCGACCTCGTCGCCCCAGTATGTGTCTGGTGGAGCGACCTGTCTTGCCGCTCCGGTTCTGGAGGAGCAGCGGCCAGCGAATTTGAAGAGGATCGTGCGTCGAGGATGGTTGGCGTGCCACGGGAGGGTCCCGTGCGTCTGCGCGCCGTCCATGAAAAAGAGCACGTCACCCGCCTTCATGGGGACCTGTGCAACGGCCCCCAGGTGATCCTCGAGGTTACGTACGCCGCGTGGCATTCGATACTTGGACTTGTGGCTCCCACGTACGCACCCGAAGCCGCCCTTGCCCGGATCGGCATCCGTCAGATTCCACGTGACGGTCACGCCACCAACGAATGAAGTCCCGCTTACGTGGTGATACCTTACACCGTCCTTGCTAGGCTCGCCCGATCCGTGTTGGTGGCCGCCCTGGGTACCCTGGACCGCCCCGATGAACTGTGGACCGTGATCGAGCCGAAACCCACGCCCGCACATCACCTTCAGACGGGACACGATCTGGGGGTGGGCCAGCATGCTTCGGAAAGGATCGCAGTAGGGTTTTTCGAATTGGAGGACGTTGGTGCCGCGTAGACCGAGTCGGCCGGTTCCCTTGAGGGCGGGATTGTCGGGTCCGGGTCTGCCGGGTTGGATCTGATCTTCGTAGTGATCGAGGGCGTCGTTGGCCGCCTCGAGCTCATCTTTGGTGAGCACGCTGCGGGCAACGAGAAATCCCGTCAGGTCCCAGAAGTAACGTTCTGTTTGATCCATCGCGTCGTCTCCTTTGGCAAATCGCTACCTTGCTTCGATGGGGCCGCGACCTGTCCCTGCGGTTTCTGACGGGAGTTCTTCCTTTCGATCCGGACCTCTCCCTGCTCGGTCACATTCAACAGCGGAAGTTCACCGCCGTGGTTCGAGTAGGGGCCCCACATGACGGCTCGTTGTTCCTCCGACATCTCTTCAACGAGGTGCTCATCCCAATACGCCTCGGGGACCGCGGCTGCTCTGCCAACGCTGCGAGCACTCGTGCGTGACGCGTATTTCAAGAGGATGGAACGACGTCCCGAGTCGAGCTTCCACGGCCACGCGCCGTGGGCTGCGCGCTGTCCATGAAGAAGAGGACGTCACCGGCTTCGACTGACGGCTGAACTTGGACGCCCATGTCCGCGTCACCCGTGCGAACACCGTTGGGCGTTCGGTAATTCGACTTATGGCTCGCGGGGACACACGCGAAGCCGCCCGTCCCCGGTTTGCAGTCTGTGAGCTGCCAGGCGACGGTAACGCCGCCGACGTAGGGCGACCCGTTTTGATGATTGTATGCGACGTGTGGACGATGGGGTTCCCCATTCCCGTGGCATTGTGTGGCCGGCCGTGCCCTTGACGCTGACGATGAACATGGGGCCGTGGTCGAGTCGGAATCCCGGACCGCACATGACACGTAAGCGGGAGACCACGGCGGGGTGGGCGAGGAGTCTGCGGAAGGGATCGGAGTCAGGCTTGGGGAATTCGAGAATCCCGGGGAGTTCGGGCGCCCGGTGCCCGCAAAGGCTTGCGAGTTGCCGCCCGTATTGCTGCCGACCCGAATCCGGCTACTGTAGCGTTCGACGACGTCGTTCGCCCCGTCGATCTCTCGCTGGCTGAGAGCACCCTTGACGACGAGGTACCCATTCAGATCCCAGAAATATCGTTCTCGTGCATCCATCGATGAGGTTTCCTTCGCTTAGGAGGATCAGGCGACGCGTCTCTTTTCCCGTCTCCCGTTCACGTAGTCCTTGTTTGTGACTTCGACATCGCCATCGTCGGTGACGTCAAGCATGGGGACTTCGCCCCGGTGATTCGAATAGGGCCCATACATCACGGCAAGCTGCTCTTCGGTCATCTCATCGACGATGTTTTCGTCCCAGTATGTCTGTGGCTGTGCGAGGGCGTGCGAAGAACGTACGGAAGTACGAGAGGCGTATTTGAAAAGGATGGATCGGCGTCCAGTGTCCAGTTTCCACGGCCATGCGCCGTGTGATTGTGCACTGTCCATGAAGAAGACGATGTCCCCGGCTTCGACGACGGGCTGGGTGGTGACGTCCATGTCATTGTCGCCGGTTCGGACGCCGTCGGGCATTCGATAGTTCGCCTTGTGGCTGGCAGAGACACAGGCGAACCCACCCATGTTGGGTTTACAATCGTGTAGCTGCCAGGCCACGGTGACGCCGCCTGTGTAGGTGACCCCGTTCTGATGGGTGTATGCGACGTGTGGTCTGTGTGGCTCGCCGTTCCCGTGCATGGTGTGCCCGGCCGTTCCTTTAACGCTGACGATAAACATTGGGCCGTGGTCGAGCCGGAAGCCAGGCCCGCACATGACCCTGAGTCTCGATACAACGGCGGCGTGGGCGAGCATGTTTCGGAAGGGGAGGCAGTCGGGTTGAGGATATTCCAGGACACCGGGCAGCATGGGACGTCCCGTGCCGGCGAATGTTTTTGAGTCTCTGGCGGTGGAACCGCCAACCCGGATGGTGTGACTGTATTTTTCGACAATTTCGTTGGCTTCGGCGATTTCGTCTGCCGACATCACGCCCTTGGCGACGACGTAGCCGTTTAGGTCCCAGAAATAGCGTTCGCGCGCATCCATGGCCATCCTCCGGAAGTGGCGTGCAAAGCAGCTATTCGATGCCTACGATGCTGACATTGCCTGACTCGTCCACATCGAGGTAGGGCACTGTGCCCCCTGTGCCCGCTGTAAGGACCCCACATGACCGCGAGCTGTTCGTCGCTCATGTCGTCGACGGTTTCGGTATCCCAGAAAACATTCGGCGGAGAGACGATATTGCCAGATCTGACTGACCTTCGGTTGGCGAACTTGTAGAGGATCGAGCGGCGCTCGTGGTCGTTTCGCCACGGGAAGGTACCGTGCGTCTGGGCACCATCCATGAAAAATAAAACATCGCCCGGCATGGCAGCGGGCTGGATCACCGTGCCCATGTGATCGTCGCAACTCGTGACCCCGTCGGGCGGATCGAAGTCCGACTTGGCTACCTGGCACGCACGCGAAACCGCCCTGACCTTCGATCACCTCAGCAAGCTGCCAGGAGACCGTCACGCCTCCAACGTAAGGTTCGCCCTGATGATGGTAACCGACGTAGGGCTTGTGAGGTGCGCCAGAGCCGTGCAGCCGATGTCCCGATGTGCCTTTGACGCCGCCGATAAACTGAGGCCCGTGGTCAAGACGGAAACCGGGTCCACACATCACGCGAAGCCGGTCTACGACAGCGGGGTGAACAAGCATCCTCCTAAAGATGTCGCAGTGCGGCTTATCGAGGTTGAGCAGTTGCGTACCACCCATGCTTGGGCGTCCTATGCCTTGCAAACTCTGAGAACCGCGTGAGAGCCGGTTGGGTTCACCGGGGTTGATACGGTCCGAATAGGCATCGATGGCGGTGTTGGCCGCGTCCAATTCGTCTTTCGTGAGAACGCCTCGCAGGATGAGATGCCCGCTCAGGTCCCAGAAGTAGCGTTCTTTCGATGTCATGCCGTCGGTCCTATCCGGCTTTCGTTCTGTTGGCGTGAGTCGTCTGGTACCAAGCCAAAATGTAGGCCAGATCGGTCCCGTCTGGGTGTCAGTTTCCGAGTCCCTCGATGATGCCCCTGAGGTAGCCAATGCTTCGAGCCGCGATGGTCTGGGGATCGGGTTTGAAGTCGAATACTTCGACCGACACGTAACCATCGTAATGGCGATCCTTCAGTGCACGTAGAATCGAGCCGAACTGCAGATCCCCGAAACCGGGTCCCTTCAAGTTGGGGTCGTTGACGTGAACGTGACGCATCGCTTTTCCGGCCTGGGCAATGACGTCGACGTGGGGTCTGTTCTCTGCTGTCGCGGCCTTGGTGTCGACCATCGTTTGAAAATTCGGATGGCCGACGGCGTCAACGAACTGAAGGGCCTCGCCGATTGAATTGAGGATGTTGGTCTCTTTCGTGGTCAAGGCTTCAATGCAGTAGGTGACATCATTCCTTTCGAGCTCTCTCGTCACGCCGGAAAACACGTCGACCGCATGGTTCCAGCAGGATTCTCGATCCCAGCCCTTTTGGATGTTTCGTTGAGCAGGTGACCCGTGGATCATCACTTTTCCGCCGAGGTCGCCGCAGAAGTTGATCAGGGCTTTGATATAATCTCGCGTTTTCTTTCTAATGGCGTTGTCTGGATGCGTCAGGTAAAGACCCTTGGGGCTCGCGAGCAGCCAGTGTAGTCCGACGATCTCGACGCCTGCCCTTTCAGCAGCACGCCGGATGTTCCGTCGACGGGTGGCGCTGATTCGGGTCACGCTCTGAGCGAGCGTGAAAGGGGCGATTTCGACCCCTTCGCAACCGATCTCAGCTGCATAGTTGAAGACTTTTTCGATCCGCCAACCCTCGAAGAATTCGTTACAGACAGCCAGTTTCATCAGAGTGCTTCCTTTCATTGACTCGGGCGTTCTGCCTTGTTCGGGCTCGCCGACCGCATCCTATCCGAGGGTGTTCAGATCTGACTCGCCGGTTTGGTTACCTCGATCAATACTCTGCCAGAGGGTTGGCCGACGATGAAGGACTTCGTAAGGGTGGGAGTTGGATCTGGGGGGAGCTGATCGTGTTCCCCGAGCCACACGAGCTCGTGGCTTCGCGCCCTGCGATTTCTAAACCGCTTGACAGCTCAATTTCGATTCGATAAGATAAGTTGCACATTTTGATAGGCTTGGCAAGTCTTACACGTGGTGCTGAAAGGCTGTAACCCATGGCAGACGAAACACCGACGAGCAGTTCAGACCATATCATCGAGATTCGTGAGGTCTGGAAAACGTACCGCATGGGGGATCAGGAGGTCCACGCGCTTCGAGGCGTTACGCTCGATGTGATTCGCGGTGAGTACCTCTCGATTATGGGTCCGTCGGGGAGTGGGAAGACCACTCTCTTCAACATGATTGGCGCACTGGACAAGCCGACCAAGGGGCACGTTCTGGTAAACGGCGCAGACATGGGTTCGCTCAGCCAGGAGCAGGTGGCCTACTTGCGATGTCACAACGTGGGTTACATTTTCCAGTCGTTCAACCTCATCCCGGTCATGACGGCCCTCGAGAACGTGTCCCTCCCGATGGTTTTCTCGGGAATGGGAAGGAAGGAATACGAGGATAAGGCCGAGTCCAAGCTCGAACTCGTGGGCCTACAAGATCGGCTCAGCCACAAACCGTTCGAACTCTCAGGGGGTCAGCAACAGCGTGTCGCGATTGCTAGAGCGATGGCCAACGATCCGGGATTGATCCTCGCGGACGAGCCCACCGGTAACCTGGACCTGAAGACCGGTCAGGATATTATCGAACTGTGTGTTAGGCTTCGTGAAGAATCGGGCGTCACCATCGTGAGCAACACCCACGACCACAAGATGCTGACCGCATCCGATCGAGTGGTCGACCTGAGAGACGGCCAGGTGGAGAGGATCCGACTTCGCGATGAGATCGAGATCCAAGAAGGGACGATCGAAGGTATCGAGGGCGTGGAAGTGTAGGGCTCGGTTGGCGCGGAGCAGTTGTCCTTCACCGAACTGGGTATAATGAAGGCCGGTCAGTAATCTGACCGGCCTTTCTCGTGTTTGGCAAGGTTCGGAATGGCTATTTCTGAGGGTGCAGAAGATCGTAATAGCCGTTTTGTTCAAGGCGGTGGATCATGTCTCGTATGATCGACCCATCAACCCTGAAGATCTCCGAGATCTGTTCCGGCGTGTTGCCTTGACGCACGAGTTCGATCAAGCGATCCCTGTCGACAACCTTCTCTGGCACTGACATTTCTCTGTCCATCCTGTTCGTTTATCATTCGCTGCGAGTCCCAACTCCGCACAAGAAAGCCTCTTGGCGATTCTGCGTCAACCGTACTCAAGCCAAAGGGCCACCGGCAATGCGCCGGTGGCCCTTTGGCTTGAGGTTTCGCTTTCGGGTTGCCCCTGCGTGCGATCAGTGAGCGGGGGGAGGACCCGGCGGCGTGTTGGTCGAAAGTGCGTGCTGTAGCCTCTCGATCTCCATTCTCGAATCTTCGATCCCCTTGTCGGCAAGCGCCATAGCATCCATGGTGCCTGGCTCGGGAGCGGGTGCAGCACCAGGGCCGTGTTCGGGAGCATCGAAGAAATGGAGGACTTCCGCGACCGTGCCGGAATGCTCGGGAGCCGTACCGAGGAAGGCCTTCGTCTGCTCGAGCGTCACGATCGCATTCTCGTGGGCTCGGATGCCGGCTTCGGCACCCTGTCGCCAGTCACCCGTGCCGAATGCGCCCTCGATTTGCTTCATCATCTCGAGAGTACCGCTGAACGCAGGCTGAAGCGCTTCGGGGAGTCTGCCGATCATCTCTTCCGCCATTGCCCACCACTCGGGACCCGGGGCGTTATCGGGTCCACCCTCGTGATGACCGGGTTCCCCACCCATCATGCCGGGATCGTGCCCCGGAGGTGGCATGTGACCTGGGTCGCCGCCAGGAGGCGGCATATGACCTGGGTCGCCGCCAGGAGGCGGCATGTGTGCCGGATCGTGGCCGCCCGGAGGTGGCATATGACCTGGGTCGCCACCTGGAGGCGGCATGTGCGCTGGATCGTGGCCGCCTGGCATTTGGCCAGACCTGACCATCTCGAGTTCTGCCTTCGCCTCGTCCAGCATCATCTGGCAGAGTCCGATTGGATCCGACGGAGCCGGCATCGGGGCCTCACCAGGCATGGGCTGGTTGAAGAAGCTCAGAACGCCGTGCACCTTCTGTGCATCGTCGGGCGTAGCCCCGTTGAGGAAAGCGAGGGTCTGTTCAAGCGTTCCAACGATCGACTCGTGCAGCTGAATGGCCATTGGTTGCATCGATGCGGGATCTGCGCCCGTGCCGTGCGTTTCCCTCAACTGTCGCCAGATAGGTGGGCTGCAAGGCAGCTGGCAATGTCTGCGCCTGCTGCACGGCCTCCTCGATCGTCCACGGGGGCATGTGATCCCCCGGTGGCGGGCCCTCGTGATGAGCGGCCTGGCTAACGGCTACCGGCAGCGCGACCAGGGCCACGAGCAGTAGACCGATAAACGGCGAGCGGTTCATGGATTGATCTCCTCCGTTTGGAGTTGAGTGATGCCATCCCGGCGGAACATCACGACGTGGGGTCGTGATATCACCGCTCCTGTTCCAGATGGCGGATTTCTTCTTCCACCTCCTGGATCATTCTCCTCACCATCTGTTCGACATCCATATTGTCGGGGCCTCCGCCCATTCCTTCGTTTCCACGGCGTGGGCGGGGTCGATGCCCCGGACCTTCATCGCCTTGTTCGTGGAAGAACCGGAGGACCCTCCCAATCCTGGTCTTTTCGTCGTCGCTTGCCCGGGACAGATACTCCTTCGTCGTTTCGAGTGTTCGACGTATGCTCCTGAGCATTGTCAGTTCGGCCTGTATGTGAGCTCGCTCGGATTTCTCCTCTGTTTGCAGCGTGCTCATGAAGGATTCTTGAAGTTCGGCCGGCAGTTCTTGGATGATCGTCGCGGGATCAGGACCGTCTTCGTGCGGGCGTCCGTGCGGCCGATCCGATCCTGGTGGAGGCTCGAATCCCTGGCCCGGATGGCCAGGCCCGGGTGGATTTCCGAATCCACGTCCCGGCTGTCCCTCGCCTGGCGGATTCTGGAATCCTTGTCCCGTTCCTCTGTCGCCCGGGGGATCCTGGAAACCACGCCCTGGTCGACCTTCTCCCTGGGGATTCTGGGGTCCACCTCCAGTACGTCCCCGTCCCGGGGGGTTCTGGAATCCGCCCCCAGGCTGGCCCTGATCCGGTGGGTTTTGAAATCCCTGCCCGTGGCCCTGCCCAGGTGGAGGTTGAAAGCCCTGGGGGGGAGGCTGGTGGTCGGGCGGGTTATGAAAGCCACTCTGGCCGTCGGACCCCGCTGGCGCTCCCTGAGCGTTGACCAAGCGCACGCGGGCGTCTGCCTCGAACTGCCGCGTGCCCTGCTGGGAACCGAAGGATCCTCGTACGACGCTGATCTCCGCATCGCCACTCAGACTACGCGCAGCTTCGAAGCGAAACTTGCCGAGCGACCCTGCGTCCTCCGTCAGGGTGCGGCCGCCCATGATGGCTGTGCTGACGACCACGCTTTCTGGAGTCGTCCTCGGCGGCATAGAGAGGGCGCCCGTCATCATTCCACCTGCCTGAAAGCCTTTGAAAATCACTTGCTTGGGATCGAATGCGACTTCGATTTCGAATCCGATCATCCCGGTAGCCCCTCCCGTTGCCAGGAGCTCGACTTCGACCATTTCACCCGGTTCAACCGTGCGTTCCCGGACCCCCTGATCCCCGGGTGATGCGTCCAGGTCGAGCAGAACCTGTCCGGCCGCAGTCGAGGCGCACATAGCGACTACGAGACCGGCGATAACGATTAGGCGATTCATTTTATACCTCCTCGGCCGACAAAGACGACTGCCGGCACAGAGTGGATAGAGCACCAAACCCGTTGAACTGTGTGGGCTCTACTGAAGGTCCTAAGTGCATGGGTTCATAAACATTATTACGTATGTCCTGAACATTATTTGTAGCTTATGTTCTCCTTCAAAAGGAGGAGAACAATGCCAAGACGTTCGCCTTATGTGGTGCTACTGTCTGAGAAGGAACGGGTCGACCTCGAGCGAATGGCTGGACAATATACGTTATCGTATTATCAAGTGATCCGATCGAAAATCGTGCTTCTCGCCGCCGAGGGATTATCCAACAAGATTATCGCCCAACGCGGTTGGATGTCCCGCGTCCGATCGTAAGCAAATGGCGTAAGCGCTTTTTCGAAGAGCGTCTTTCGGGACTCGAAGATAGATCTCGTCCCGGGCGCCCGCCCGGTTTTCCCCCCTCAGGTGGTCGTTCAGATCAAGGCGCTGGCGTGTGAACTACCGAGCGAGAGCGGGATACCGCTCTCGCGGTTCAGCTGTTCCGAGATTGCCGCCGAGGCAGTGCAAAGGGGCTTCGTTGCCAAGATCAGCGGCGCCACTGTCTGGCGCTGGTTGAACGAGGACGCGATTCGTCCTTGGTATCATCGTTCCTGGATTTTCCCACGGGACCCGGACTTCCAAACCAAAGCAGGTAGAGTCCTTGATCTGTATCACCGCCAATGGCAAGGAAAGCCTTTAGGGCCGAGGGAATATGTACTTTCTGCCGACGAAAAGACCAGTATTCAAGCACGAGCTCGCAAGCACGTTACCCTACCGCCAGCCTCGAACAGAGCGGCACGCGTTGAAACACGAATACGAGCGGAAAGGAGCCCTGGCCTATCTGGCTGCTCTCGACGTGCACAATGGTCGAATCTTCGGTCTCTGTGAGTCTTCTTCGGGTATCGAGCCCTTCAACCGGCTCCTGAGCCTGATCATGAGCCGGAAACCCTATTGCTCGGCAAAGAAAGTCTACCTCATCGTGGATAATGGCTCCTCGCACCGAGGGCAAACATGCATCGACCGTATCCGGGGGAAGTGGCCAAACATCCACCCCGTTCACCTTCCGATCCACGCAAGCTGGCTCAATCAGATCGAGATCTACTTCTCGATCCTCAAACGCAAGGCTCTGACACCTATCGAATTTGCATCGCTCGAAGAGCTTGAGGCAAGAATCCTCGGTTTTCAGGAACGCTACGGACGTATCGCCACACCCTTCAAATGGAAGTTCACACGAACAGATCTCGCGGAGATGATCGACAAACTCAGGTTCTACGATACGCCCTTGGCAAAGTCTGCTTAGAATACGTCACCGTATTTGAGAACAGGAGTACTAAGTATACCGATGGATGTGGTCTCCGCACAGTGATAATCGTCACCGCGCCGCAGTGATGTCCGTCACCGAATGGGCGAAAAATCGTGAAAAAACAAAAAAAGGCACACGTGGCGAGCACGTGCACCCTTCGAAAGAGGTGGTGGCACCCGCCGGAATCGAACCAGCGACACAAGGATTTTCAGTCCTCTGCTCTACCAACTGAGCTAGGGTGCCCCCGTCTCCTTCGATCGCGTCGGCAGGACCTCCGCGACAAGGGCAGAAAATAAAGAAATCCAGTTCGAGGGTCAAGCTCACGGCACTGGAGGCAAAGGGTGTACCTCGCCCTATGGGCCTACCGAATCGCCAGCTCCAGCCGCTTCCGGTGGCTGAATCCTGTCACTACGTGGCTGATATTTTACCAGTCAGCGGGGAGTGGTGCTTGTGGTTTGACGGGCCGGGTGGAGTCCGGTATTTTCCCGCGCCTTTCCCTGCAAATCATACTCCCATTTACTGTTAGACGAATCGATGAGTGCTCAGCCCGAGTTCGCCGGGGCCCAATCCGATCGAACGGTGGTCCCATCTGAGGACGAGATCGGGTCTCTGTCCCTCCGGTTCGTACTCCTCGGATTGGCTCTGGTCCTCGTGCTGGATGCCGTGGCGATCCACGTGCGGTACGTGTATCGCGGGTCTCTGATGACCTATAGCCACGTGCCCATGGCGATGCTCATGGTGTTGATCCGTCGGGTCAACAGGTGCGGCTGTTCGGGAAAATTCACCTGCTTCTCGATATCGACGCCCAGGTCCTCGTATCGATCGAGTGCGTTTCGATCGTGATGGTTCCGGGCGGGTATCGGGCCATTTCGCCCTACTACTACCTCAGCGACGTGTCGCCCAGAGAACTGTAGACACCGGGCAACGAGGAAGGACAATGAGGCGTGCCCAACTTGGGTGGAGAACGAGAACCAAACAGTTCGGCATCGCGAAGCTCTTTCCCTACGATCGGCGAGGTCACGCACCCTTCTCGTGATGCCGTGTGCGGTCCTCGTTCCGGCCGAGCGGCAACTGATCTACGAGTTCGAAGTGGACAAGGTGGCCTCGTTCGACGGATCGTTCTTGCAATCCTCCGATGACCGGCCCATACTATTCGACGCGCTGAAACCCAAGATCATAGGGGTGGGGTTCGTCGTGGGGATCACGATTTTCGTGGTTCCGTCGATCTTCGGACTGCCCATCCTTCTGGTCTTCGGCTACATTCAAAGTCTGACACAGATCCCGCACGTTCTGGTGACACAGATCGTCGGCGCGTTACTCGCTCGTTTCTACTTCTGGAAGAAGTACGGCCGCCAACAGTGGCGACTTTATGCGGCGGTCCTCGTGGTCGGCTCCTCCGTGGGAATGGCACTCGTGGGAATGGCCCCGGTGTCGGTCGCGATGATCCAGAAGTCCGTTTCCGTCCTGCTCTTCTATTCCTTCGGCCCATGTCCAACACTCCCGAATTCGAATTCCTTCGACAGGTGTCGCTGTTCGATTGTCTGACCGACGACGAGGTCGAGGGATTGGCCGACGTGGCTGGCAGTCAGAACTTCAGCAAGAACGCGCTGGTCATTCTGGCCGAAGACGAAGGAGACGCCTTCTTCCTGATTAAGAAGGGTCGTGTTAAAGTGAGTGTGACCGGCCGAGACGGACGGGAGATCATTCTGTCTCTTCTGGACGCCGGAGAATATTTCGGCGAGTTCTCTCTGTTGGACGGTCGTCCACGCTCCGCGGATGTGACGACCCTGGACCCCTCCGAACTACTCGTCGTTCGCCGGCAAGACTTCCTCACCGTCATCCAGCAGCATTCGGCCATTCCCATCAACCTGATGATCACGCTCGCAGGACGTCTGAGGAACTCCGACAGACAGGTTGCCGGGCTCGCGCTGCTGGGCATTTCCGAACGTATCTGCTGTGTGTTGCTGTCGATCGCCGAAGAACAGGGCGTGGAAACGGACGAGGGGATCGTTATCAAACAGCGCCCGACACACCAGGTGCTGGCAGCCATGTCCGGTACGGCCCGCGAAACGATCACCCGCGTGATGCGTCGTTTGGCGGACGAAGGTTACATTCGGTCGAAGGGACGCGAATTGATCATCCTCAAACAGGCGGAGGACGATGCAGAATCTCTCTGACGCATTGATCCGTATTCCGTTGTTCAAGGACATCACCCCGACCGAGTGCAAGCCTTTGCTGAGCCTGTGCAAGCCGGCGGCCTATGAGGCCGGGACGAAGATCTATGAAGCCGGCTCACCCGGTACGGAGATGCTCATTCTCCTCAAAGGGTCGGTTCAGGTGGTTCTGCCCGAAGGCACCCAGGTGGCGACCGTTTCGGCGATCGACACGGTGGGAGAGATGGAGATCGTTTCCGCCCTTCAGAGAACGGCCGACATCGTGGCGGCCGAAGACGTGTCGGGTATGACGATCGGCAAGGGCGTTTTGGAGGGGCTCTTTCAAAACGAGCCCTACCTGGGGATCAGTCTGCTGAGGAACATCGTCGAGAACATCGCCCATAAGTTGAGTGAGACGGATAAAGAGCTGGCCGCTCGGATCAGTCACGAGGGCAGAGGGTAGCGGTGACGGATGAACGTTTTCTGATTACGGGGGCACTCGGGTGCATCGGTGCCTGGGCGGTCCGAAATCTCGTGCGCGAGGGCGCGGGCGTGACGGTTTTCGACTTGGATTCCGAACCGCGTCGGTTAAGGCTACTTCTGACGGACGAGGAGTTGGCGCAAGTCGGGTTCGTGGCCGGCGATATCACCGACCTCGCCAGTTTTGAGCGTGCCCTTGATGATCACGAGATTACTCACGTCATCCACCTCGCGGGGTTGCAGGTCCCGTTCTGCAAGGCCGATCCTCCACTCGGGGCGCGTGTGAACGTCGTGGGCACTGCCAACGTGTTCGAGGCCGTGAAGCGACGTAAGGATCGCATTTCTCGCGTGACCTACGCCAGTTCGATCGCCGTATTCGGCGCGCCCGAGGACTATGAGCCGGGCAAAGCGTTGACGGAGGACGACCGCCCGATTCCGCATACGCACTACGGCGTCTACAAACAGGCCAACGAGGGAACGGCTCACGTCTACTGGGCCGATGACGGTCTTCCCTCTGTGGGACTCCGGCCCTACGTCGTGTATGGAGTTGCCAGAGACCAGGGTCTGTCGTCGACACCGACGACGGCGATGCTGGCGGCGGCAGCCGAGTTGCCGTATCATATTTCCTATGGCGGCCGGACCGTGTTTCAATACGCTGAGGACACGGCGAATGCGTTCATTCAGAGTGCGCGCTCGTCGTATGAGGGTGCTGGAGCTTTCAATCTCAGCGGTCAGACGGTCCACATGCAGGAGCTCAAAGATGCCCTCGTTGAGGCCGTTCCCGATGCGGCCTCGTTGATTACGTTCGAGGACTTCCAGTTGCCCTTTCCGACAGAGATCGATGGGTCGGGCCTGGAGATCGCCGTGGGTCCGGTTACACACAAGCCGCTCGAAGAAGGTGTTGCGGAAACGGTTGAGATGTTCCGCGAGCTCCTCGAGTCTGGAAGGATCGATGCCCGTCAGTATGTGGAGGAACGATCTTAAGTCGGGACGAGCCGCGCCTTGTTCGAGCCGATCCTCCCGGATCGGCTTCGCTTTTTTATTGCCTGGGGAGGGTCTTTTTGCCGGACTATGATCTGATTGTTCGGGGTGGACACGTCATCGATTCTGCGAGCGGTCACGATGGTGTCGCGGACGTGGGTGTAAGAACCGGGCGAATCGGAGCCGTGGGAGAGATCGAGGGCACGGCTGCTCGGGAAATCGATGCCACCGGACGTTACGTGATCCCCGGGTTGATCGATCTCCACACGCATCTGTTCAAGGATTTTTCGATGTTCGGCATCGACGTCGACGAGCTCAGTCCGAGAACGGGTGTGACGACTTCGGTCGACACAGGCACAGCTGGATGGATCAACTACGCGGGTTTTCGAAAAGTGATCATGGAGCCTGCGGAAACGCGTGTCCTGGCGTATGTGAATCTATCGGGCGTGGGATTGCCGTGGCGAAGCGGAGAGGGTGTTCGAGGGATACGTGCAGCCTGGAGCGTGCGCCCAGGCGATTCGCGACTTCCCCGAGAACACGGTCGGCGTGAAGGTGCGGCTCTACCGCGGAGTGGGTGGCGACGCAGACCTGAGGGATCTGTTGCAGATCGCGATCGATGCCGCGCACCGGTGCGAGAAACCACTCATGGTCCATATCAGCGGGTCGGATGTGCCGGTCAGCGATCTTCTGGCGCCCTTGAGACCCGGCGATGTGATCACGCATTGCTTTCACGGTGGAGAGATCGCTTCGATTCTGGATGGCTCAGGCAAGGTGCGTCCAGAGGTGAGAGAAGCACGTGCCCGCGGCATCGTGTTCGATATCGGTCACGGTTTCGGCAGCTTCAGTTTCGATGTGGGCAGAGCGGCGATGGAGGATGGCTTTCCGCCGGATACGATCAGCAGCGACATTCACACTCTGAACATCGACGGTCCGGTCTACGACCTTCCGACGACGGTCTCCAAGTTCCTCCATCTGGGAATGCCGCTGGGAGAAGCCGTGCAGCGGGTGACGTTGGAGCCGGCGCGGGCCCTCGGCGTGGACGACGAATTGGGCACACTGGGGGTTGGAGCAGTCGCCGACATTGCGGTGCTCGACCTGGAGGAGGGCGAATTCGAACTCGTCGATTCGAGTGAGGTGGCGGTGACGGGGAGTCAGAAGCTGCGGTGCGCGGCGACGGTGAAGGATGGGATGGTTGTCTACGAGAACCTGATATCAGAGATCAGATCAGAGATACACGACATCGGAGAGAAACGGATACGATAGGAGGCGGTCGATGGCAGTCGATACGGCGAACGGGACGCTGGTGAACCCATTTGGTCTGTTGGATAACGATGGATACGAGTGGCTGAAGGGAAACCTTCACTCGCACACGACGAATTCTGATGGAACCGTGGACCCACAGACACGGTTGGACGGGTATGCGGAGGCGGGCTACGATTATCTATGCCTGTCGGATCACCGCAGAATCACGTGGGTCGACTCGGTGGAGGCGCCCGAAGGATTCGTGCTCGTTCAAGGGGCGGAGCTGCATCCCGAGAATCCGTTCGGCGGTCAGCGACACCATTTCGTCTGTCTTGGACTGGATGAGGACATGGACGCCGATGTGATGCCGCCTCAGCTTGTCATCGATCGGGTGCGATCGCAGGGTGGACAGGTCTGGCTGGCCCATCCCCACTGGAGTTCGGTGAATATCGCACGCGATACCCTGCCCCTTGAAGGCTTTTCGGGCATCGAGGTTTTCAACACCGTCTGCCGGTGCATGGGGCGGGGTGAATCCTCGGTCCATTGGGATGATTGGATGGAACAGGAGCAGAAGCTGTATCCTATGCTGGCCAACGACGACCTGCACGGAGACCCAGAGAATCCGAAGGGTGGTCGGTACGACTGGTATCAGGGGTGGACGATGGCGTGCGTCAAGGAGCGCACCCCGGAGGCCGTCCTCGAAGCACTCTCGAGCGGCGCGAGCTACGGATCGACGGGCCCCGTCATCAAGGACATCACTTTGACAAAGTCCGGCGATGACGTCGAGGCAACGGTCAGGTGCTCGGAGGCCCAGCGGATTTTCGCCGTGTGCAACACGACCGGCGGCGAGTACCAGGAGCGGGGACGGACGTTCGAGGAGGCGACGTTCCCGGTGAAGAAGGGGGCGAAGTGGGTACGGTTCGAAGTGGTGGGGCCGGATGGGACGAAGGCGTGGTCGAATCCGTTCGATCTGACGGAACTTTAACCACGGAGACACGAAGAAAAGCCTTAGAGGACATTCAGAGACCGTGCCGATGAGCGATCATGGAATCATGATGAGAAATCACCGAATTGCGAACCACGAGGTGTTGTATGCTGATCGTTGATGCGCATCTGGATCTGGCGATGAACGCGCTCAACTTGGACCGCGATCTGGATCTTCCTGTGATGGAGATTCGGGAACGTGAGCGAGACATGACGCAAAAGGGGCGGGGTCGAGGGACGGTGTCTTTTCCCGAAATGCGCAAGGGAGAGGTCGGTCTGTCCGTAGCGACCGTCATCAAGCGGACGGCGTGGCAGGGGAGCCCGGCGAGCGGAGCGGCGAGTCAGGAAATTTCTTACGCCGCAGCCCAGGGCCAGCTGGCCTACTATCGCGTGCTCGAGTCGCAGGGAAAAGTAAGACTGATCGATAACGTGGCGGCGCTGGACGCGCATCTGACCTCGTGGAATCAGGATTCGGGCGCCGCACCGCTGGGGATGATCCTGAGTATGGAGGGTGCAGACCCGATCGCGTGGCCGGAGCAAGCCGCATCGTGGTGGGACGATGGCTTGAGAATCGTCAGCCTGTCCCATTACGGGTTCAGTGCCTACGCTTACGGGACCGATACGGAGGGCGGCGTCACCGAGAAGGGCGAAGCGCTGCTCGGAGAGATGTCCAGGCTGGGAATGGTGTTGGATACGACGCATCTGGCCGATCAGGCTTTTTGGGAGGCGATGGACCTGTTCGACGGCCGGGTCATGGCCAGCCACCAGAACAGCAGGACGCTCGTGCCGGGTGTTCGTCAGTTCACGGACGATCAGCTCAAGGCTGTGATTGAGCGGGATGGCGTGATCGGCGCCGCGCTGGACGCGTGGATGCTGTATCCGGATTGGATCAAGGGTGAGACACGGCCCGAGGTCGTGGGTCTCGATGCCGTCGCGAACCACATCGACCACGTCTGTCAGCTGGCCGGGAACCGAAGACACGCTGCGATCGGTAGCGATCTGGACGGGGGCTACGGGACGGAACAGACTCCGCACGATTGCAACACGATCGCGGACCTTCAGCACATTGCTCCCCTCCTGGCCAAGAAGGGATACAGCGACGAGGATGTTGCAGCGGTGATGCACGGGAATTGGATTAGGTTTTTTCGAGAAGTGTTGCCGGCCAGCTGAACCACCAAGACGCTAGTTAGAAGTTTAAAGGAGGTTGAAGCGGAGATAAGTGTTCGGGTAGACACCCGAACAATAACCTGAGGTTCTCACTGGCGCTCGGCCAGTTCCAGCTTGTAGGCCACGGTGTCGACAGCGATGATCTTTCCGGCCGAAGCAAGGACGCCGCCCTGGATGACGTTCAGCCCGACGCCGCCGCACCCGAAGACCGCCATGGTTGCACCCTGCTCAACCCTCGCGCGATTGACCACGGCCCCGATCCCGGTGATGACCCCGCAGCTGATGAGACAGGCCTTCTCCAGCTGCGTGTCGTCCGGGACCTTGACGCACGCGTCTGCGAGGACGATGGACTGCTCGGCGAACGTGGGTCTTTGCGTGATAGACCGGCTCTCCGGCCTTCCTCATGCGGGACAGGGGATCCCGGGGATGGGTCTCGCACAGGGCCGGCTTCCCGCTGCTGCAGTTCCGACAACGACCGCACATGGCGTCGAGCGAGAGGATGATCTTGTCGCCTGCGGCGACGCCCCTGCCCCCCGGACCGGCCTCTCGGACCACGCCGGCCCCTTCGTGTCCCATGACCCAAAGGATTTTCTTTCGCCTTAAGATCAATTTGTATACTATTCGTTTGAAAAATGGCTATATCTGGATCTCTCAACGAGATGAAGTGGGTGAAGGTGCCGTGGTTCCTGGCATGGGGGCGCGGTTAGCGTGTGCGGAACCTCTTCGGAATCTGCTCAGGGATGTTTATGTCTCCGACGGTAAGGAAGATCATATCGTTGAATGCGTCGAGTGTGCGGAATCCGCTGGCTCGGTTCTTGACGATTTGGACGATTCGGTTGAGGCCTTCGGCGATGGCGTTGGTAAGACGCGTGTTCACGAATGCGAGGACGCCGAAGAAGTGCTGTCGCAGGGTCCTGACGAACTTTCGCAGGGGTTCACGTCGACTTCTGAGTGCGGACGTCGTCCAGCATTTCAGGAAGCGTTCGGCAGCCCAGGGCGCTTTGTATTCCCAGAACTGCTCGAACTCGTCCTTGAGTCTCCAGGCTCTATAGATTCGGTAGTTCGCCTTCTCCAGTGCTTTGAGTGTCCGAGTATCCCCTCTGGAGCGTGTCGCTGAGTGCCGGTAGAGGAGCCATCGGAGGCCCTTCATGGCTTTGCGCTCATCCGGGGCAGCTTTACGCCACTGGTCCTTACGGACCTCGTCAACGGCGGCATTGAGAGCCTTGACGATGTGAAAGCGATCGAGGACCAGCTTGGCATTCGGACAGTGTTCCTGGATGGCTCCGATGTAAGCTTCGCTCATGTCGCAGCAGGCCCACTCGATCTTGGATCTCTGGTAGGGACTGAGAGCCTCTGTGAAGAACCGATCGATCGTTTTACGCGCCCTGCCGCGGCCAACCCACACCACGCAGGAGCGGTCCAGATCGTAAACGAGCGTGGCGTACCTGTGACGCTTGGCGTAGGAGATCTCGTCGATCCCGATGGTTTTGAGCCCTCGGATACGATGACCTTCACGAAGCCGCGTGATGGATCGGTGAAGGAGATCCGACAGCGTCGAGGCAGAGATGCGCAGCAACTCGGACGCCGCCTTCTGCGTCATGGTCTGGCAGTAGCGCAGCATGGCATACTCGAAGCGATACGTCACCCGAGAGAACCGCTCCGCCCACGGAATCTCCTCGACCACACGACCGTGGGTAGGACACCGAATCTCCCGAGGATGGTAGAGAAGCCAGACCCTCCACCCGCACACCGGAATGTCACGCCACCGACGCGGATGGGGCATTGTGCGGACGATTTTACCTCGACGGCCGCACTCCGGACAACAACAACCATTCTTATGTGGCTTTACGGCGATGACGAAACAGCTTCTCCCCTCAAACCACCAGCTGACAACACGGAACCCCTTGAATCTCAGCAGTTTCGATAGTAATCTGCTCCCGGTCATAGGTCGCACCCCCTTCGCTTTGATTGTCCTACACACACAACCAAGCGTAGGGAACGATCTATGACCTTGTCATTCTATAGTTTCACCGTTGAGAAACCCGGATAGAGCCTGAAAAATAGACGACAGTTGTCAAGGCCATGCGGCGGCATTTGCTTGCGATGTCTTGAGGCGCCGGCACGTGGCTCAGCCCCAAACCGCCCTACCACCCGCCAACCAGGAGTGACTGACAATGTTCGGCGACTTCACCCGTCGTATCCGGCCCGCACACCTCGCATGGCCGCTCTTTGCTCTGCTGCTTTTTTCCCATTCCCAAGGATCGGCCCAGGTGACATTGACCGGCACCGTGGTGGATGCCGACGATGGCCTCGGATTGCCCGGAGCCAACATTGTCGTTGAGGATGCCGTGACGGGAGGCGCCATCACCGATGCGCAGGGCGCCTTCAGAGTCGACGTCGACCGCCTGCCCGCGACCTTGATCGTCAGTCATATCGGCTACGAGACGAACAGGGTGGTTGTCAGCGAAAACGTGGCCATCGAAATCATGCTGCGCGGGGTCGCTGTGGAAATGGAGGAGCTGGTTATCGTCGGCAGTCGCGCGGAGGGGCGCTCGGTCACCAAGTCGGCCGTACCGGTCGACGTCATCCGGGCTGAGGACTTCGCCCGCCAGGGCAGTATCGACCTGGCAGATCAGTTGCGGACCGTCGTCCCCTCCTTCAACATCAACATTCAGCCGATCAGCGACGCGGCGACCATCGTCCGGCCGGCGAACCTGCGCAACTTGGCGCCCGATCACACGCTGATCCTGGTCAACGGCAAGCGCCGCCACCGCGCGGCGGTCATCGCTTGGCTCGGCAACGGTATCGCGGACGGCTCGCAGGGGCCGGATATTTCCGTCATCCCCTCGATTGCGATCCGGCAGGCCGAGGTACTGCGCGACGGCGCTGCGGCACAGTACGGCTCGGACGCCATCGCCGGCGTCATGAACTTCCAACTCAAAAATGCCCGATCGGGCGGTAGCCTGGAGTTGCGTACAGGAGCCTACCGCGATGCGAGCCCGGGCGACACGTCAACCTGCGGGGAAGGAATCATCGGCGACATCAAGCATTCCTGTAACGGGATCGGCGGACATGGCCGCCGGTTCACGATCGCCGGCAATGTCGGGCTGCCGCTCGGTCCGAACGGGTTCGTGAACCTCAGTATGGAGTACGGCAACGCCAGTCCGACCAGCCGCAGCATTCAGCGCAACGATGCGCAGGCCATCATCGCAGCCGGCAATACAAACCTGCGCAACACGGCGCAGGTCTGGGGATCGCCGGAAATCGAGGACGACCTGAAGCTGTTCGGCAACTTCGGCTACCTGTTCGACAACGGATTTCAGTTCTACGGCCACAGCAACTTCACGAGCCGCAGGGTGACCGGCGGATTCTACTTCCGCAATCCGCATACGCGCGGCGGCGTGTTCCGCGGTCACAGACTTCACCCCATCTCTCGCCTCAACGTATACAACGCCGACGGCGTGTTCACGAATTTCCCCGATCCCAAGGAGCTCGACCCCGAGGAGTCTGATCACCGCGACGCCATCGTTTACGATGCAAACGGCCAAGTCGCGAGCCTCCCCGGGCAGGCGGGCACCCCTTCGCTCCTCGTCGGCGACCGGCGCTGGGCCGAGACCGGCGCCTACGCCGCAGGCGGCTGCGCCACGATCCCGATCGTCGGCAACGTTCCGGATGCGGCCGCCCTCAGGGCGGTCGAGGACGACCCGAACTGCTTCACGCTCTACAGCCGGTTCCCCGGCGGGTTCACGCCGCAGTTCGGCGGCGACCTCATCGACTATTCACTGGTCAGTGGCCTTCGCGGGTCCATGAGCAACGGCTTGATTTGGGATGCGAGCGTCAACATCGGCACCAGCGACGTTAAACAGTTCATCTTCGATACGGTCAACGCGTCGCTCGGCTACGACACGCCGACGTCGTTCAAGCCGGGAAGCTACCGGCAGGACGATATCAACTCCAACTTCGACGTCTCGTACCAGGTCAACGATTTCGTGCACGCCGCGGGCGGCGCGGAGTGGCGCCAGGAAAAGTTCACGATCGGCGGGGGCGGGCGGCCGTCGTGGGAGATCGGTCCGTATGCCGCACAGGGCTTCAGTTCCGGTTCGAACGGCTTCAACGGCTACCGGGAAGACACGACGGCGGGGGACTGGAGCCGCAGCAACATTGCGGCCTACGGGGACGTCGAGTTCACCGACCCGGGCGACCGGTGGATGATCGGTACAGCCGTCCGGTTTGAAAACTTCGAGGACTTCGGCACAACGACGAACGGCAAGGTCTCAGGGCGCGTCGGGTTGACCGACGCGGTCTCTCTTCGCGCCGCGGTCAGCAGCGGGTTCCGCGCGCCGACTCCGGGGCAACAGAACGCGTTCAACGTGACGACCGCGTTCATCGGAGGGCAGTTGACCAACAACGGCGTTGTCCCGTCCACGTCCGCGGTGGCCATCGAAAGGGGCGGCGAGCAGCTCCAGCCTGAGAAGTCGCTCAACTACAGCGCAGGCGCAGTGGTCGAGCAGGGGCCGCTCACCTTCACCGCCGACTTCTTCCGCATCGACATCGACGACCGCCTCGCCCTTTCCCAAGAAATCAAACTGACGGAAAGCGAGATCCAGACGCTGCTCGCGGAAGGGATTGCCGAGGCGCAGAATTTCCCGGTGTTCCGGTTCTTCCTGAACGACTTTTCGACGACGACCCAGGGCATCGACCTGATTTCGACCCTGGCGGTCGGGTCCACGACGTTCAGCGCGGTCTTCAACTACACGGACACGGCGATCAAAAACGTCGAAGCCGACACCGCCATCGATGAATTCCGCATCTATACGCTGGAACAGGGACTGCCGAAGACCCGGTGGAACTTGACCGTCAACCACACCGCCGCACGGTGGAGCCTGCTGGCCCGCCTGAGCTACTTCGGCGAGTTCTGGGACAGCGAGGATGCGCGGAACGCGAACGACCTGGGCGCCGTGAGCGAATCCGTTCTGTATCCGGCCTATTCCGGCAAGGCGCTGCTCGACGTCGAGCTCGGTATTCCGCTCGTCAGCGGCGCCACGCTGGCGCTCGGCGTCCAGAACGTGCTGAACACCTACCCCGAGGTGAACAAGAACGGCGCGGACACGGTGGGCAACCAGTACGGCCAGTTCTCGCCGTTCGGCTTCAACGGCGCCTACTACTACACCCGTCTCGGTTATTCCTTTGACAAGCCGTAGTCTCTAAACGCTACGTTGCGCTGGCGTTCGCTTGCCGAGCTGGTATCCGGCACCTGGAGGTCTCTCGGGCCGAGGTTGGCGCTCTCCACCGTGACCGCGCACGGACAGGTCGTACTCGATCTGGATGTCGCGACAGGCAACCAGGGCGTCCGTGAGCGGACTGTCAAACGATTTCGTTTGCTTCGGCGATTTCCGACGTTGGGTGGGTGTAAAACGCACGAGTGCTCTCCCAGCCTGGACGACATAAACCTTCCCATCGCGGAACTCGAGCCCGTGTGAACTCGACTTGCCATCGTCCCCATTCATTTGACGACCCGCGGTCACGCCAGTACCCGGATCCGGATACCGTGCAATCGTCTTTCCGTTGGCTGGGTCGATCTTTACGATCTCGAGATCATAGGTCGAAGCGATCCAGACAGCGTCATCGCCTAGGGTAATGCCGCTCGAATGCTCCGTTTCCGTGTCGAACTCGTGCAAGACCTCGCCGCTGTCCCAGTCCAGCTTATGAACTTTCAGATTTACTTGATCGATACACCAAAGCGCATCATCGGCCGCCTGAAGTCCGTTCGGTTGGGGTCCGGGACTCTGGAATCTCTTGTCGACCGACGCAGTATACTTTGCCATCTCGCGTCTCCTCATCATTCGTGGGAAAGGACACGCCAAAATGCGGCATCAATCACCCGAACTCAAGAAGAGGGAATCGTTGTCACAGAATCGGCCGTGCGCGCGAAAATGTGCTCAACCCCCGCTGCGTCTCTTCCGTCCCGGCCATCTTTTCCCTGAGCGCCCTGTCCACCATCCTCGCCGCGTAGATCACTAACGTCCGTCGATCCCAGCACCACCGGAGCCGTGAAGTCACTCCATTGTGAGGTGCCAGTGTTCCAGGATCTGGCAGTCCGCCAGATGACGACGGACCCTGAAGTTGGTTTTATCCTCGGAATCGAATCGAAGTCAGTCCAGCCGCTCGGCACAAAGTCGTCATTTACGCGGTCGGCTTCCGACGGATATGTTGGGGCTTGAGGCGGACTGGCAAGCAGGCTCCATTTGTAGAATTCCTGCGGCGGTTTTCCCGATTCTCCCTGGGCACCGTCCTCGCCTTCGACTCGAATAGGTGTGTCGTGCACCCATTCCGTCGCAAGTATGGTGCGGACACAGGAGTAAAGGGGCGTCGCCCGTGGGCGGGTCTGTGGACCACCCGGTGTCGGGCGCGGGATAGTTTGCTGGATTCCTGTCGGCTGGCTGGTTGGCCGGTTTTGGGGTGTCGTGGTCTGCCGTTTGTAGATGACGTCGATGTTTGTTGCGGTGGCCACGAGGCGAGGCGTCGAGAAGGTCAGGGATGTGTCGGTCCCTCCGGCCGTCGCCGTGGCGCCGACGGTGGAGGCGAACACATATTCGAGTTTCGGATTGAGGTTGTCCGGCCACTCTAGTGTCACGTCCCGCGTATAAGCTTCAAAAGTTTATGGACTTTTCTCGAGGATTGAATCTGCCGTGGCGGTCCAGACGAAGGGTGTAGAATTCTCGTTGTAGTGATCAGTGAATTTCTTGATGCAGGCGATCAGGTCCTTGACGCTTCTGAAGGTGCCTCGTCGAATGGCTCTTTGGGTGATGATACCGAACCAGATCTCTACCTGGTTCAGCCAGGAGGCATATGTTGGTGTGTAGTGCACGTGATATCGTTTCCGTGAGGCGAGCCAACGCTTGACGTTCGGGTGCTTGTGCGTGCCGTAATTATCGACGACCAGATGGATGTCGAGATCCTTTGGGACGTTCTTGTCGATGTGCTTGAGGAACTGAAGGAACTCTTTGTTGCGGTGTCTGGGCTTGCACTGAGTCAGAACTTTGCCGGATGCGATGTTGAGCGCTGCAAAGAGGGTGGTCGTGCCGTTCCGGATATAGCTGTGAGTGACGCCCTCGACGTATCCGAGACCCAAAGGAAGAATCGGTTGTGTCCGTTCGAGTGCTTGAATCTGGCTCTTCTCGTCTACACAGAGCACCATCGCGTTGTCCGGTGGGTTCAGGTATAGACCGACGATATCCCTGACTTTCTCGACGAAGAAGGGATCGTTCGACAGTTTGAAGTGCTTCTGTCGATGCGGTTGCAGTCCAAAAGCTTTCCATACACGTTGAACCGAGGACTTGGAGAGCCCCGTCTCGTCGGCCATCGAACGACAGGTCCAGTGGGTGGCACCCTTCGGTTGCTTCTTGAGCGTCTTGTAGATGAGGGAGGAGATCTCTTCGTCGCTGACCGACCGTGGCCCTCCAGGACGCAATTCGTCATACAGTCCCATCAAGCCTTGCTCGCAGAAGCGACGACGCCACTTGCCGACAGACGCTCCGGACAACCCGACTCGTTCCGCGATCTCCTGATTGGTCAGACCGCAATCGCTCATCAAGACGATCTTCGCGCGACGCACCAAAGCGTGAGACATGCTACGCGAACGAGACAATGACTCGAGTTGATCGTGGACCTCATCACTGATGTTCAGTGGCTGTAACGGACGACCTCTAGCCATCGGTTCCTCCCAAGAATGAGTGCTTGAGGAACCATACGACAGAATCGAATATTTTTCTAGTTATTCCTGGGACGTGACACTAGAGACCATGGCGACGCAAGGCCGGTAAATGTGCTCGTGGCAAAGTCGTAGTTGGTGGCCGTGGGGAGGGGCAGGGCGACGCCGCCCCCGAGCGCTGACGCCGTTTCGGTGACTGTGGCTTTGCGAAACACGATGAGCTCTGCCACAGACAGGCCGGCTATTCCCTGTGCTTGTTCGCCGGGTGTGACTGTGGCCTTGACTTCGCCCGAAGCGTTTCCCCATGTGTCGATGTGTCTTATCCAGACGTCGAGTGTGTCTGTGGCGAGGCCGGGACGGGAGTAGGACGAGCCGGCTCTGGTGGCGCGTAGTGTGGCGTCGGTGAACGCCGTTCCCGTCGCGGCGTCGTAGACTTCTGTGTGGTGGTAGTCGGTGTCGGGGGATGCCGTCCACGTTGCCTGGTATCCCGCGGGCAGGGAGGTGATGGTGAAGTTTTCGGGATCTGCCGGCGGGATCTGGTCGCCCTCTACAATGACGGCTGCGGCGGCGGTCCAGTTCGACGAGATGTTTTCTCGGGACACATGGCGGAGTTGGTATTCAAAGTCGCTTGGGGGCAGGGGTGCGACGCGTATGGGAGACTCGGGGCTGTTTAGAAAAATCCACTGTGTGTCTTCGGCTTTGCGGTATCGGAGGTCGGTGTTCGTGGTGACCGTGTCGCCCCACCCGATTGTGAATCCTGCAATGGACGTTCCGTCTTGGATTTTTTCGATAAAGGCCGTGGCCGTGACGCCCGTGGGGATCGCGACGTCGGTAGGGTCGGCGATGTCGACGGTGTCGGAAAAAATGCCCGGGGGTGCGGCTTGCGCCTCGATGCTGACGGACCAGTTGTCGTTGACGGTGACGGTTAACACCTCGGCAAAGAAATCCGAAAGTCCGTTTTCGGTGTCGTTGATTTTATGCGGTCCGTGGGCCTGACTTTCAACCAGCTGTAGTCCGATCCCGGAGCCACGGTGTAGGCAAAGCGCTTGTATGCGTGTGCCCTGCGCAGGGCAATGGCCATTAGACGGTCTGCCGCGAGCTCAGGTCAATAGGTGTGTAAAAGAAATCAGGCGGCCATCTTCCCGGCTTCGACCTGCGGTCCGGTTGAGTGTTTCTGATCGTAGACTTGTTGTAGCAAGTGTGGCGCGGTGAGTTTCCTGAATCGGCTCTCTGCGACCTTGAGCGTACGCCAGATGAGAGCCGTGGCGTTCCTGACTTTCTTGAATCGCCTGGCGGCGTTTGTGCGAAGCCGAACGGAAGCAAAGGGGCTCTCGACGACGTTCGTGGTTCTCAGGTGTTTCCAGTGTTCCTTCGGGAAGTCGTAGAACGTGACCATCCGATCCCAGTTTCTTTCGAGCGTCTCCACGGCGGCAGGGAACTGTGAGCGATACCGTGCGGCAAAGCGTTTCCGGAGCTTCTCGGCCTCCTTTTTCGTGCCGGCATAGGGGATCTGGACGAGCAGTGCGCGGGCTTCAGCCTGTGCACGCTTGGCGACCTTGTCGAGCACGTTGAGGATCTTGTGGTTCCAGCACCGTTGTTGCCGGCTCTCTGGCCAGACCTGATCAACGGCCGCCCAGATGCCCATATTCCCGTCCGCGGCGATCAGGACAGGATGTTCGAGCCCGCGATCCCGGAGATCCCGGAGCACCGTGAGCCAGGATTCTGTAGACTCTCGATAACCGGGTTCTATCGCCAGGATCTCCTTGCTGCCGTCGCTCATCGCGCCGATCACGACCAGCAGACACGCCTTCTCGCGCTCGAGCCCGGCTTTGACGTAGATGCCATCAGCCCAGGCGTAGACCAGTTCGCGATTATCCAGACGCCTTTCTTTCCAGTCCTGGAAGTCGACCTCCCACTTCCCTCGAAGACGAGCGATCGAGGTCGGCGAAAGCGGCGCGCCATCACCGAGCAGCGCACGCAAAGACAACTCGAAGTCGCCCTGGGAGAGACCGTGGAGATAAAGGTCGGGAAGCAGATCTCCAATGGCCCTGGTTCTCCGGGCGAACAGGGGGAGGATGCGGCTTTCAAACCGCTCTTCCAGACCACGAGCCCGGGGACGCCGGACCTTGATCGTTCCGCAGCTCGTCGAGAGACGCCGGGGCTTGCCGTAGCCGTTCCTGTAGCCCGTGGAGCTATCGACCTCGGCTCGGCGCTCATACCACGACCGGCCCAAGAACGCGGTCGCCTCCTCCTCCAGAATGGACTGGAACCGGCCCTGGATCTCTTCACGGATCCAATCGTCAACCGTCTCCCACGTCGGCATGGACTTCAATGGGGCTCTATGCGTATGTTCCTTCACGGCGATCCTCCTTCCCAACCGGGCCTCTCACCCGGTTTTGTGTGAATCAACTATCTCACGGGAAGGGTAGGGTCGCCCTTTCTCTTTTTCCACACCTTTTGATTATAGCTCTCGATGTCTTTGACCTCATAAATGCGCTACTTAACCAAGCTCGACTTCGTCGAATCAGAGCGGATGAATGTCTATATCCTGCAAGTCATGTCGATCTTATGTCAGGGCTACTGCTCACCCAAATATCTCTACTACCTTCTCCCGGGACACTGCGAAGTGAGGTGCTTATACCGAATGTGGAAGACTTCAGAGACCGTTGGGATCGGGCTGTCGATGCGCTTGCGACAGCGGTAGAGACTCTTCGGCACCCCCAAATGTATGGTTCGATATCGTCAAAGTACCTTCCCTACGTTTCGATTCTTCCTGCCTTCGCTGCGTTACAAATTGCACGTTCCTCCAACCGGCAGCTTGGATGCGAACGAAAGATTCGACATTGGTACTGGGCAAGTGTATTTACCAATCGCTACTCGGGATCGGTAGAATCAACAAGCGCCCGAGACTACCTTGATGTAAAGGCGTGGTTCGACAACGACGCGGCAGAGCCTGCTCTTATTGCCGAATTCAAAGCGCGATTCAGGGGGCTTGAGTTACGTCGTGAGACCCGTCGAGGAACTTCCGTTTATAACGGGGTTTTCAACCTGCTCGTGCTTAGGGGGGCTCAAGATTGGATGACGGGTCACGCGCCGAAGTACGATGATCTGGATGATCATCACATAGTACCCAAGAGTTGGGGCAGTGATCGAAAGCTTGAAACTTCTATCGATAGTATTCTTAACCGAACGCCTTTAACTGCTGACACGAATCGGAATGTCATTCGCGAACGCTTGCCGAATGCCTATCTGCCAGAATTAATCAAAAATAATGGGGAGGGCACGGTCTGCGCTACGCTGGAGTCTCACTTCATCTCGCCAAAGGCATTCGATATACTGCTGCGTGATCCTTTCACCGAAACCGACTTCGAGGAGTTTCTCGTTGAACGTCAGAGAACGCTTCAGGAAGCCATTGAGGGCCTGCTCGTGAAGGAAAGGCTGGACCTGCCGCCACAACTTAGAGAGTTAGACGCACAGGTGGAGGCAGTCGAGCTTTCTCTAAGACAGATCGTAAACGAAGAACTCAACGGCCAAAACGCCGACATTCCCTCTCACGTAGCACAGAAGATTACCGATAGGTTGCAGACGGCATCGAGAAGGAATCCTGCTTTGGACGCCGATCACTACGAAAGTCTTGAGGGAAGACTTGAATATGCTGACTTACGTGATTTACAGGATACCGTCACGAACAAGGGGCTGTGGTCGAGGTTCGAGCCACGCTTGGGGAATAAGGAGGCCCTCGTGCACCGTTTCGGGCAACTCGCTGAGCTTCGCAATGGAATCCGACACAGCCGGACGGTGGACGAGATGACGCGCAAGGATTGGGAAGCAGCCCTCTTTTTTTCCAAAGGTATTGACCTGCCCCCACCTTTGTGTCCACATCCAAAGTTAGGATGCGGCCGCGATGGGCGGTTTGATGACCGCCGGTGCGGGTGGCCGCCGCGATGCTTATCGCTTGGCTCACTGGGGACTTTGCGAAGGCTTCGTCGGCTACGGGCACTGGAGTCGTCTTTCCGTTTCTACGTCGAGAATTCTTGAGCGCATCGGTGGATCGTCAGGTCGGGCGTCCCGATCCGCTTTCACGCCTCTCGCCGGCTGCCACCCGCCCAGCTTGAGGGGGGGACCGATCCAGGGGCCGTGGCCTTCACCTCTCCTTGGGGTTCCCGGTCCGATTGACCATCGCTCGTCGGAGCTTAGTACTCCTGTTCGCAAATACGGTGACGTATTCTAAGCAGACTTTGCCAAGGGCGTATCGTAGAACCTGAGTTTGTCGATCATCTCCGCGAGATCTGTTCGTGTGAACTTCCATTTGAAGGGTGTGGCGATACGTCCGTAGCGTTCCTGAAAACCGAGGATTCTTGCCTCAAGCTCTTCGAGCGATGCAAATTCGATAGGTGTCAGAGCCTTGCGTTTGAGGATCGAGAAGTAGATCTCGATCTGATTGAGCCAGCTTGCGTGGATCGGAAGGTGAACGGGGTGGATGTTTGGCCACTTCCCCTGGATACGGTCGATGCATGTTTGCCCTCGGTGCGAGGGTCGCAAGAGATCGTCTTCGTCGAACGCCGCCCTGAACGACGGCGGGCATCAGCTTGTATCCGTCCTTCCGCCTCCGGCCTGAAAGTCGCCCAGGTCCTGATCGTAGAGGCGCTCGAGCAGGGCCTCCCTCCGGCTCTTCGGCAGGGCTTTGAAGTTCCGCGCGTCATCGGGGACCGGCGCTACCGCCGCGACGGTAGAGGCCCGGCCGTCGACCCACACCACGAGGTGCGACAGCTCCTCACTGCAGCCGCCTGAAACCATCACATGCCGCTGTCCAATTTCAACAGCGAAAAAGACATTGCCGATACATAGGTGGGGGCAGGTCACGGTGTTGTGCCTATCCTAGTTGAAACTTAGTACTCCTGTTCTCAAATACGGTGACGTATTCTAAGCAGACTTTGCCAAGGGCGTATCGTAGAACCTGAGTTTGTCGATCATCTCCGCGAGATCTGTTCGTGTGAACTTCCATTTGAAGGGTGTGGCGATACGTCCGTAGCGTTCCTGAAAACCGAGGATTCTTGCCTCAAGCTCTTCGAGCGATGCAAATTCGATAGGTGTCAGAGCCTTGCGTTTGAGGATCGAGAAGTAGATCTCGATCTGATTGAGCCAGCTTGCGTGGATCGGAAGGTGAACGGGGTGGATGTTTGGCCACTTCCCCTGGATACGGTCGATGCATGTTTGCCCTCGGTGCGAGGAGCCATTATCCACGATGAGGTAGACTTTCTTTGCCGAGCAATAGGGTTTCCGGCTCATGATCAGGCTCAGGAGCCGGTTGAAGGGCTCGATACCCGAAGAAGACTCACAGAGACCGAAGATTCGACCATTGTGCACGTCGAGAGCAGCCAGATAGGCCAGGGCTCCTTTCCGCTCGTATTCGTGTTTCAACGCGTGCCGCTCTGTTCGAGGCTGGCGGTAGGGTAACGTGCTTGCGAGCTCGTGCTTGAATACTGGTCTTTTCGTCGGCAGAAAGTACATATTCCCTCGGCCCTAAAGGCTTTCCTTGCCATTGGCGGTGATACAGATCAAGGACTCTACCTGCTTTGGTTTGGAAGTCCGGGTCCCGTGGGAAAATCCAGGAGCGATGATACCAAGGACGAATCGCGTCCTCGTTCAACCAGCGCCAGACAGTGGCGCCGCTGATCTTGGCAACGAAGCCCCTTTGCACTGCCTCGGCGGCAATCTCGGAACAGCTGAACCGCGAGAGCGGTATCCCGCTCTCGCTCGGTAGTTCACACGCCAGCGCCTTGATCTGAACGACCACCTGAGGGGGGAAAACCGGGCGGGCGCCCGGGACGAGATCTATCTTCGAGTCCCGAAAGACGCTCTTCGAAAAAGCGCTTACGCCATTTGCTTACGATCGGACGCGGGACATCCAACCGTTGGGCGATAATCTTGTTGGATAATCCCTCGGCGGCGAGAAGCACGATTTTCGATCGGATCACTTGATAATACGGTAACGTATATTGTCCAGCCATTCGCTCGAGGTCGACCCGTTCCTTCTCAGACAGTAGCACCACATAAGGCGAACGTCTTGGCATTGTTCTCCTCCTTTTGAAGGAGAACATAAGCTACAAATAATGTTCAGGACATACGTAATAATATTTATGAAACTATGCACTTAGAGGGCTCCAAACTTACGTTGGGTAGACGTGTAGGAGCGTATACCCGTAAGAAAGGAGCCCAGATGGAGAAGCTATTTGTAGGCGATGGTGAAGTCAAGGTTGAGGGCGATGTCATCGATTTGGAGACGCGTTTGTCGGTGATCCAGGCGTTGATCCCGTTGGGTCTGGAGGCAGTGGCAGACCTCCTCCAGCAGGAGGTCGAGCAGCTCGCAGGCGTTCGGTATGCGCGCAAAGGTTCGGAGCAGGCGCATCGTCGGTGGGGAAGCCAGAAGGGATCCGTGTATCTGATGGACCAGAAGCTCCCGTTAGACGTTCCCCGGGTGCGCGACGTCAAGGCCGACGCAGAGGTTTCCTGGCTGCATACCGGGCTCTACAGACGCCCAAGAAGACGGACGAGGGGCTGTTGCTTCGTGTTCTCAAGGGGATCTCGTGCCGCAACTACAAGGCCTGTGCCGAATCGGTTCCAGAAGCGTTTGGTATCTCAGCGTCCTCCGTCTCGCGGCGGTTCATCAAAGCCACCGCGAAGAAGCTGAAGCAGTTCCAGGAGCGTCCCCTCGACGACTACGGCTTCGTGACCCTGTTCATTGACGGAAAGAGCTTTGCCGACGAAGAGATCGTGATCGCTCTGGGGGTCACGATTGGACGGCCAGAAGATCCCCCTGGGCTTCGTCGAATCGGCGACGGAGAACGAACGGATCTGCCGCCAGCTGATCCAGGACCTCATCCGGAGAGGCCTGTGCTAGCCGGGACCACGTCTTGCGATGCGTTTTTTTGGAACGCCAGGCTTGCCCAACACATCGAGGTTAGAATTTTTGGAAAACGCGTAACACATCTTGTCTTGGGGGGTTATTGACCACACTCCGATTGCTGTTACCAGTCGTCTTATTTATTCGTAACTAATTGTCGTGCAGTGAAGTATGCGATTCATGCAGCTGGCATCAGGACTGGATAAGCAAGGTGGAGCAGATGGCAAAGTTATTTTGTCTCCTGCTGAGGGAAGAAACTCGTGAGAGAGATAGCTGCTTTGGGTGATCGGAATATCAGTATATTTATTATGTGAAGGGTCGACAATACAAGGACGCCGACTAGAGACGGCGCCGTAGCAAAGGGGCTCCCCGAATTCAGTAACAACCTTCAGAGATAAGTGCTCCGGAGGACGGTGCAGTAGATCTTCGAGTAGTAAGGCAGAACGGCAAGCCTCGCACAGCAGATCATTCGGACGACACTGTGAGAGTCAGGAATTTCAATGGTAACGAGGTCCTTGATCTGATCAAAGCTCCGTCATTTGGCACCATGGATGCCAGGAGGCATTTCTCAGACTTCGAATGGGCACATCACCGTTAACATTAACAAAAGAGTAATTATAAATGTCGAAAATTTACGTAGTGTTTCGTGAAAACGATTTAAGTTGGCAAAGTTATTTTGTTTCCTGCCTGAGGGAAAAACTCGTGAGAGGATAGCTGCTTTTTAGACTTTTGTGATTCTTTCTACGTTGGAATCACCCATATTTTAGGGTCGGAAAGACCGGGACCACAACAAGGGTCACCGATAACTCGCTGTTTACCATTCATTTAGTAAACGTCGGGAAAAAATCGAAATGCGCACCATCACCATCGTTCTAGCCGGATGCCTGATTCTGAGTCTCTCTTCGACGGCGCAGGCTCAGACCCGGCCCGGCAACCCGATTCACGATTTCACGCTGCAGGATTTAAACGGGAACAACCACCGCCCGAATCAATACAGCGGTCAGGTCCTTCTCCTCTTCCTCCTCGGCCACAACTGAGGCCTCTGTCGGGCGGCGGCGCCGCTCGTGCAGCGGGAGGTCGTAGATGTGCATCGGGGCAAGCCGGTACAGATGCTCGGCGTCGACCTGTGGAACGGTTCGCAGTCGCAGCTGTCCCTGTTCCGTTCAGTGACGGGGGTCGACTTCCCGTTGCTGCAGAGAGCGGGAACGGGCGGAATCCCCTGGGGTCTGGGCGTTGAGAACATCGTCGTGGTCAACCAGGAAGGAACCATCCACGACATCTTTGACATCTCGGATCGTCGCCGGCTCAACGAGGCGGTCGACTTCCTGCTGACACCCGTGCCTGCGCCGGTATCCCGGCTTAACCGATCCTCGCTCGACTTCGGCTCAACCGGACTCGTCGGAACCGACATCAGCCTCGTCCTCACGGTCGAAAACACCGGTGACGCACTCCTCGAAGTCTCGAGCATCACGTCGGACCACTCCGACATACGGTTCGATCAGAGCACGTTTACGGTCAACCCCGGGGACCGCGAAGACGTCACCGTCACCCTCTCCCCGACGGATGCAGGCTCGATCTCCGGTCGCGTCACGGTCACCACGAACGACCGCACCTGGACGCTACTCGTCGACCGGATCACCATCGAACGGCCGCTGCCGATGATCGCCCTACCGGCATCTATGCTCGACTTCGGTACGATCGAGGTTGGACGCGCCGACTCCCTGGGGCTGGAGATTCGGAACGATGGACCGGGTCCGCTGAACGTGACGGACGTGCGGACGGACATTCCGGGCATCACATTCTCCGCCCGGGCCTTCACCGTAGCTGCAGGTGAGGTTTCCACGATCACCATCCTCGTGGACGCCCAAACCGAAGGCCTGATCAGTGGCATCGTCGAGATCATCAGCAACGACCCCGATATGATGAGCTCGACCGTCACGATCTCCGCGACGGCAGAGATCGACGTCGCAGATGCACGCGCAGACTTCGATGGCAGCGGCACGATCGATTTTACCGACTTCCTGGGCTTCGCGGTCGCCTTCGGCACATCCGATTCGGCCTACGACATCAACGAGAATGGGCAGGTCGATTTCGCAGACTTCCTGATCTTTGCACAGAATTTCGGGAGAATCGTAAACTAGCCTGAATCATGCATGAATTTGAGTTTAGGTTGTTTTGGAGTGATGTGACCGTCTCGGGAAACCGAAAGGAAGCCATGAGAACCTTTGCCCTGTTTTGCCTGTTCATCCTGGGACATCCCAACGCCACACATAGCCAGTTCCAGGTTGACAAGGAGGAAGTCAACCCCTGGTCGCATCTCGACTTCAAGCACGACCCGGACGACTTCCAATTCGTGATCATCACGGATCACACCGGAGGGCATCGTCCCGGGATCTGGGCGAAGGCGATGAAACGGATCAACCTGCTTCAGCCGGAGTTCGTCGTTTCGGTCGGTGATATTATCGAAGGCTACACGGAGAATGTGGCGACGCTGGACGCGGAGTGGGCCGAAATGGAAGGGATGATCAATACACTGAACATGCCGTTCTTCTACGTCCCCGGGAACCACGACATCTCGAACTCCACGATGCTCGAGGTCTGGAAGAAGCGATTCGGCAGGCACTACTTCCACTTCGTCTACAAGGATGTCCTCTTCCTCCTGATGGACAGCGAAGACCCACCTGGAACGAATGTAAGTGAGGCACAGATTGCGTATATGGTGAGGGCCCTCGCCGACAATCCAGACGTGCGGTGGACGCTGCTTTTCATCCACAAGCCGATGTGGGTCTATTCCAACAAGAAGGAAACCTGGGATCGGATGGATGCGCTGCTCAAGGACCGACCGCACACGGCCTTTGCCGGACACCGACATCGCTACATACAAAACACGCGTCTCACACGTGAATACTACACGCTCGCAACGACCGGCGGTGGGAGCAATCTCTCGGGCCTGGAAGCCGGAAAATTCGACCACGTCGCGTGGGTAACGATCACCGACAAGGGTCCGCTCATCGCAAACCTGATGCTGGACGGCATTCAGCCGGGCGACCTGCGCACCGAATACACCGCTTCACTGACCACTCCCCTGATCGCCAGACGCGCGATGCTGACCGGCCCTCTACTCTCGACCCGATCTACCTACAACGGTGACAGGACGACGATCCGCGTGCACAACCCAGGCGATCGGCCGCTCCACGCAGAGGCCGCTTTCGAAGTGCACGAAGACTTGCGGCCAACGCCGCGCTCGTTCAAAATGATGGTCGCTCCGGGCGAAACTGAGGTGATTCCCATTCAGGTTGGGATCGAACGAAAATCGAAGATCACCGACCTGGATCCGCTCTTCCTGGGATGGACGCTCCGGTATGACCTGCCGGATCACGAGCCTCTACGAGTGGAGGGGAAAAGCCGTCTGCTACCGGAACGGATGATCAGGATCGATCAACGCAAGAAGCCGCCTACCGTCGATGGTCTGCTCGAAGACTGGAAGAAGCTGCCACTGGGAGACGATCAGCCTGTTCAGATAAGCCAGTGGAGACGGACCTGGGATGGACCCGAGGACGGTAGTTTCCGGTTCACGGCCCTGGCGGACGAGAAGTATCTCTACGTCGCTGTTCGTACCCGCGACGACGAGGTCGTCAAGGGCGAGGACAAGCCAGGACGCCGTAAAGACGGCATTGTCATACACGTCGACGGTCAGTCAGAACCCGATCGGTCTGTAAGCCACGGGGCGCCCGAGGAGGGGCTGATTGTGTCGCTGCGGCCGGATGAGGCATTCACAGGAGCCGAGAACAGAGGCTACGAATTCCCTGAAGGATTCACTGCCGTGTGCGTTTCGGGAGACGGCGGGATCACCGCAGAGATCGCCATACCCGCGGAATACCTAAACGCGAAACAAGGTCGGCGCTGGGACACGGTTCGCTTGAACGTGTCCTTCTACGACTACGACAGTGGACACGGTCGCGGGTCGCATCTGTGGTGGCGGCCAGAATGGCGATCAGCACAATCCTACGCAGGATCTGGGACCTTCGTTCGGAAATAGGACGGGAGTCGACGCACCTGCCGGCATCAGCAACGAAGAACGGGCTACGTCAGTTCCTGATGACTCGTCCGTTCTCTGTGGTGTAGGTGCTCCACGTACGTTAGCCGTATCGTTGGACGCCCTCGCCAGTCGCGAACCAGGGTCAAGTCCTGAGAGTCCTGCAAAAAGCCACGCCGTGAACGTGGTCTCCTGAGCGTTAGGCGACCGCCTCCCAGTTCGATGGGAGAGCGAGTTCGCGTTCTTCGTAGAGCATTGTGAGCTGAAGATATTCGGTGGAGGTGATGCTGATGGCCTGCCACCTTGCCGCAGCTCGGATGAGGACAGCGTAGACGAGTTTGAGGCAGCTCTTCTCAGAGAAGAATCGGGGCAGCGTTTTGGTCCTGCGGCGCTCCTCGACGAAGCTGTGTTCGATCAGGTTGGTCCTGAGCCGCCAGGGGAGCTGGAGGTGTGCCAGCAGCGCGTCCAGGTCCTCGGTGAGGCACTTACACAGGCCCGGGAACTCTTTGCTGAACTTGGCCAGAAACTCGCGCACGGCCTTCTGTCCGGCCTCCAGATCCGGGGCGTCGCGGATCATCAACAGATACGGTTTGATCTCGTGCCAGCGGGACTGGGGAACCTTGCTGGCGAAGTTCCGCATCCGGTGCACCCAGCAGCGACCGCGCAGGCTCTTGGACCACATCTGATCGACGGCCTGAATGAGTCCGCCGGCACCGTCGGTGGTGATGAACAGAGGTGTGGGCAAGCCGCGACGATCGAGGTCGCGAAGGAACTCGAGCCAGGCCTCGCCGCTCTCTTTGTTGCCCAAGGCCAGAGAGATCATACCTTCCGGCCGTCCAGGGTGATGCCAGGCGCACAGGATGGCTTCGCGGGTGATGCCGTGGGTGCGCAACGGTTCGTAGAGCCCGTCCAGAAACAGGCACAGGAGCGGAAGGTCACTGAGGTCACGGTTCTGGAAAGCCTCGTATTGTTCCCCAGAGAACCTCGGTCACCTCGCTTGTGCTCACAACGACGACATATAGCCTTACGCAATGAATCTTTCCACGTCATAAATCCTCCTTACCGCGTCTGAACGCCCATCTGAGAGAGGGTAGTTCCTAACCAGGGGCGGCAGTAAGGACCCTGTAGAGCAGGCCAAAGATAGGAACGGCCAGCAGAACGATGAGCGGCCAAATCACCCGCCAGACCACCTTCTCCAGCGTGTCGATCCGCGAGTTGACTTCGGAAAACCCTGCCTTCATCTCGGTCTTCATTTCGGTGATCTGGGCTCCGAGGACAGCAATGACGTTCTGGCTGGCTATTTGGCGGACTTCCTCGATGGCGGCATGGACCACCTGGGGGTCCGGTTCGGGGCTGCTCAGAGCTTGAAAGAGCGCATCGGTAACGGGTTCAGCCGGGGTTGCCATCAAAAATCTCCTTGTTCAGGCAATCGACCCGGATTACCTAGCCAACGCCCCGCAGAGAAACCAATCATGAACTGAAACTTTGGTGACGCTCCCTGATCAGCACGTTTGGTCCTGTAACAGCGCGACACCCTCAAGCCGTGCTGCCTTCTGATCGAACGTATACAGGGGGTGGGCTCCGGATCGTTCAGTTGCGGCCAGTATCATCAGGTCGGAAAATCCTGCGCTGCCTGTGCGGTAGCGGAAGGCCGCACGGGCCACATCGTCGGCTGCCTCAATCACGAGACCCTCGGTCGCCACCAGTTCTTCCAATACCGTCGCAATCTGGTCACGGGAGTAGCCGTAGGCGCGGTTCAGTACCCAGGCAAGCTCAACTGTAACCTCGCGGCAGACGTAGCCGGGAAGGTCAGCTGTGAGCGACTCCAGTAATGACCGGGCGGCCTCCGCCTGTTCGGTGTTGTCGCGTACCAGATAGCGGGCGAGGACGTTGGTATCGAGTGCGATCATCCCTTACACGCCCCGTCGGCTATGGCCTGCTCCATTTCCTCCAATGTGACAGCGGGACCTTTATGCTGTAGCATGCCGAACAGTCGACTGATCGGGCGAACGGCCAGAATTCGCACCTCTCCGTTGGAAATAACGTAGCGCACCCGGTCCCCAGCCTGTACACCAAGCGTCTCACGCACAGGTTTGGGTAGTGTCGTCTGTCCCTTCTTGGTAATAGAGGACTCGATCATGGTGACCCTCCAGTCTCCTTCCAACATGCAATAAGTGCTTACTTAAATCAATAAGGTAAGGCACTGTCGTAGTTAGCCACCCTGGGCTCTGAGTTTCCACTTGCCCCTGTGAGAGGCTCTTCGGAACCCTCGCTTTACAGCGCGCGGGCTATAATGCATGTCGGTTGTGTGAATTCTATAAGAAGTCATATAGACATCAGATAGCAATCTCGCTCTTAATTGCTGAGGGTAGGGTAGACCGGGGGACCCTCTCTGCTGCGGTGCGCTCGCCTCAGACGAAAAAGGGAGGGGTGCCAACTCAACCCAAGGTTGTAACTCTAGCTGCTGGGTATTCACGTGGACTCTTGGATGGGTGAATTCTCACCTTGATTTCTGTAAGATGTCTATGCAATGTCTTAAAGACATCAGTAACTTTCAACACGGACGACTCTAATGATAATCACCGTTGGCGGCATCAAGGGCGGCTCAGGCAAATCCACTGTCGCCACTAATCTGGTGGTACTGCGCTCTCTCGAAGGCAGAGATGTGCTGCTGATTGACGCTGACACCCAAACCACCTCATCCGATTTCAGCCTACAGCGCAACAACAAGACCAATGGCAACGCTGGCTTCACTTGCATCAATCTCGCGGGTCAGGCCGTGCGTACCGAAACCTTGCGCTTAGCGGACAAGTATCAAGACATCATTATCGACACCGGTGGGCGGGACGGTGAGGTCCCTATCCTAGGAGCCTGTCGGAGTACCCAGCCGGAGGAAGATTTCGTATTGTAGAAGTGCGATCAAGGTTCCGACTCTGAATTGGAGGTTTCCGTTGAGCACTTCTACTCGGTTTCGTGTCTACAATCCGGCTCAGTTGATGTTGCTGCCTCCGGATCTCCGGAGTTGGCTTCCCAAGGGTCATCCGACCTACTTCATTCTGGATATCGTCGGACAACTTGATTTGTCCGCGATCTACGAGACCTACGATGGGTCTCAAGGTGGCCAGCCACCGTTTGTTCATCGACGGAAAGAGCTTTGCCGACGAAGAGATCGTGATCGCTCCGGGCGTCACGACGGACGGCCAGAAGATCCCCCTGGGCTTCGTCGAATCGGCGACGGAGAACGAACGGATCTGCCGTCAGCTGATCCAGGATCTCATCCGGAGAGGCCTGTGCTACGACCAGGGCCTTCTCGTTGTGCTGGACGGCTCAAAGGGACTCCGCAGTGCCGTCACCAAAGCCCTCAAAGGGGATGTGTGCGTGCATCGCTGTCAGTGGCACAAGCGCGAGAACGTCGTCAGCTACCTCCCGGAGGCAGAACGTCCAAGAGTTCGACGGAAACTTCAGAAAGCCTATGACTGCGACACCTACGAGGAGGCAAAGGCCGCACTCGAATCACTCAAACCCGAACTCAAGCTGATGAATCAGTCTGCCGTGGCAAGCCTCGAGGAAGGACTGGAGGAAACCCTGACCCTCCACCGGCTGGGGATGCTCCCGTTCTTGAAGCGAAGCTTCCGAACCACCAATTGCATCGAGGCGCTCAACAGCATGACCGGCAACCTGATACGGAAGGTCAACCGCTGGAACAACTCTCCTCAGCGACACAGATGGGTCGCGGCCGCACTCCTCGACATCGAACCACGCCTGCGACGCGTGAGCGGATACAAACACCTCCCGCTGCTCAGGCAAGCACTGAAAAACAACCTGAATCTCGGCGACAATCAAGATGCTCGGCAGAGAGCATGAATACCACGGAGCCCGATGAGTTTCAACGGACTATGGGACTTGACCGGCGGGACACCACCAGCCAGAGAGCGGCGCTGACCGTAAGCGATGTTTTGCTGGTACCCTTTCAACCATCATCGTTTGACCTGTGGTCGCTTGAGCAAACAGAGTTGCTCTACACCGAGATGCAACCTGCAAACGCCAAGCTCAAGGGCTATACGTTCTTGAATAAAGCCGAACCTCGCGGCCCAGACAACGAAGAGGCTGCTGAGATGCTGCGCGAGGTCCAAACCTTGCAATTTCTCGACAACATCGCCTTGGTCTATCGCAAGGCGTATAGAACAGCAGCCGGCCGCGGCCTCGCTGTCACCGAGGTAAAGCCTCGAGATGACAAGGCAATCAAAGAGTTTCTGACTCTATACAGACATCTGTTTAATGTCTGTAAGATATCTATTGGTCCAGGAGTCCAGTACCAGGGAGCTGGGCACATGCCCGCCCCGGTGAGCCTGTCGCTCTTCCGTGTGCCGATAACGAGGCCCGCACACCTGCGTCCGCTCCGACTCAAGCACCTCAATGACGTGCGCCAACCCGGACACCAGAACCGTGTCGTACAGACTCTCTCGAACGAACTCCCCAAGCGCCTGACTCAGTCCCGACTTGACGTTTCCCTGTTGCCGACTTGCTTTCTTACTGACATTCTTCCCCATGGTGGTGGCTCCTCTTTGATGTGAACTACTTCCCACCCGAATTCGGGCGGAGGAGCCGCCACCCAATTTCAACAATCTACGAGACTTCGCCACCGCGATAGAGGGACGAGGATGAAGTTCAAGAGCGCCAAAATCAAGAACTTTAGGCGATTCACGGATCTGACGGTTCTGGGTATCCCCCAAAAGGCGCGATTGATCATGCTTGCTGGCCCGAACGGATGCGGCAAGTCTTGTTTTTTCGATGCACTGCATACTTGGTACAACTGGACGACGGCAAAGAATCGATTATGGGAAATGGATTACCACGGCAAGGCTGGTTCACCTCACCGCGACAGCTGGGGCAATGATGTCAAGCTGGAATTCCACGAACCTCTTCCTCAAGAGAAAAAGAAAATCCTTTACGTGAGATCGGCATACAGAAACGATCCAGAGTTTCCAGATTCAACGCCTCAACCGGGCTGGCGATCCACTCAGCGAGCGTCATGTCTCACGCATGATTGACAACGATGCAGCGGTGGCCCGGAACTTTCGACGACTAGCCTCCCAGGTGTTTGACGACATCTTCGAGCCCGAGGACGGATCAGTGACTTTGGACCAATTCACAGAGCAGCTCATTGGAGATATCAGGACAGCTTTCTCCAAGCTGTTTCCAAATGTGGAACTCAACAGTCTGGGGAATCCCCTAGAGGACGGGACCTTTCGATTCACAAAGGGAACGAGCAGAGGTTTCCAGTTCAAAAATCTCTCGGGAGGAGAAAAGGCTGCGTTCGATCTGATTCTCGATCTTGTCGTCTCCAAGCGCGCTTACGACAACACCATCTTTTGCATCGACGAGCCCGAGTCGCACATGCACGCACGCCTTCAGGCCGATCTCCTGTCCGTGCTCTACGACCTAATCCCAGCGAACTGCCAGTTACTGCTGGCGACGCACTCCATAGGAATGATGCGACGGGCGCGGGACATCGAAGCGAAGAACCTGGAAGCGTTGTGTTCCTAGATTTCGGGAACTACGATTTCGACCAGCCCCAAACCATCGAGCCAGTGAAAAACCCGAACCGGGCCTTCTGGGAAAGGGCCTACAAGGTCGCGCTCGGCGATCTAGCCGCATTGGTTGCACCGAGTCAGGTCGTCATATGCGAAGGTGAGCCGCTGGCGAGTCGGCCCGTTGGGAACCACTCCCATGACGCTAAATGCTACGAGCGCATATTCGAGGATGAGTTCCCGCAGACTAAGTTTGTGTCAATGGGAAGCGATCGACAAATCATTGGCGACAAACGGGGATTGGCGGAGGCGCTTCGCGTGTTGATCGGCGGTCTGAAGGTCGTGCGGCTCATCGACCGCGACAACCGAACCGATGGAAAAATCTCAGAATTGAGAAAAGAAGGAGTCCGAGTTCTGTCGCGGCGCAACCTGGAATCTTATTTGTTCGACGGTGAGGTTATCCAAGCGCTCGCCACGTCGGTCGGGAAGGCAGACAAGACCGAAGAACTCCTCGCGGAAAAGAATCGTATCCACGCCGCCAAGAGCAGCATCGGATCTTCCCAAGACAATCTAAAACCTGGAAGCCACGATATTTATATTGCCTGCAAGAAAATCCTGGGCCTCAACCAATACGGTAACGATGCGAAGGAGTTCGCGCGCGAGACACTGGCCCCACTCATCAAACCCGGAATGGCCGTTTACGAGGAACTGAAAAGTGACGTCTTCGGCGCGACAACGCCACTCTGAGCGGTGTGCCGAGTGCAAGATCCGGGTCGTGAGAAAAGACGTGATTGAGGAGAATCCTGAGATCCCGAGCATCGTCGATATCATAATAACCGAACCCGCCTCGGTCTCCTCTGCTGCTGCAGGTGTGGAGGCACAGGCGCTTCGGGAAAAGGTACTTCGTCTTGAAGTCCGTCTCTGAGACAGGGTATACTTGATTAGTATATCCCATAGGAGTGAGTGAATCTTCCTTCGGCTGATCAAACCGGAAGTCAGAATGGAGTCTATGGTTTACATTCTCCACCAGTTCTACCACTGATTCTGTATCGTTGAAGTCTGTAGCTTGAGTAAGGGCATTCAAAGCCGCCTGCCCTTCTGCTACGCCGCAAAAGCCCTTTCGAGCACGAACGTCATCGAAAACCTGATCGGGTCAAGTCCCATAGTCAGTTGAAAACTCATCGGGCCCCGTAGTTTGGTCAGGCTCTCTTTTGAGCATTCTGTTCGTTGTCGAGATTCAGATCTTTGTTCAGTGCTTGCCTGAGTAGGGGAAGATGTTTGTATCCGCTCACGCGTCGCAGGCGAGGTTCGATGTCGAGGAGTGCGGCAGCCACCCATCTGTGTCTCTGGGGAGAGTTGTTCCAGCGTCTGACCTTCCGAGTGAGCTCGCCGGTCCTGCTGTTGAGGGCTTCGATGCAGTTGGTGGTTCGGAAGCTTCGTTTCAGGAATGGGAGCATACCCAGCCGGTGGAGGGTCAGGGTTTCCTCCAGGCCTTCCTCGAGGCTCGTTGCGGCAGACTGATTCATCAGCTTCAGTTCGGGTTTAAGTGATTCGAGTGCGGCCTTTGCCTCCTCGTAGGTGTCGCAGTCATAGGCTTTCTGAAGCTTCCGTCGAACTCTTGGACGTTCCCTCTCCGGGAGATAGCTGACGACATTCTCGCGCTTGTGCCACTGACAGCGATGAACGCGCACATACCCTTTGAGGGCTTTGGTGACAGCACTGCGGAGTCCCTTTGAGCCGTCAAGCACAACGAGAAGGCCCTGGTCGTAGCACAGGCCTCTCTGACCTGCCCCCATCTATGTATCCACATCCAGAGTTAGGATGCGGCCGCGATGGGCGGATTGATGACCACCGGTGCGGGAGGTCGATAGCCTAATGCGCTGTGGGGTCGGACGTGATTGTAGTGCCGTCTCCACCAGGTGGTCAACACTCTCGCTTCGTGCACGGTCGTGAAGATCTCGCCATTGAGCAGTTCGTCCCTTAGCTTTCCGTTGAAGCTTTCGATGTATCCGTTCTCCCAGGGGCTGCCCCGCTCGATGAAGAGTGTCTGGACGCCCAACCTGGAGAGCCAGGATCGGACAGCCTTGGCCACGAACTCCGGGCCGTTGTCCGACCGGATATGTTTGGGGACGCCATGCTTTAGCATCAGCTGCGCCAGTGTCCGCAGTACATCCCGTGATGTTTGCTTACGAGCGACCTCGATCGCCAGACACTCGCGGCTGTATTCATCCACAACCGTCAGGCACTTCAATGGTCTGCCTTCACGCGTCCTGTCGAACACGAAGTTGTCAATGATCGCCCTAATGGAGCCACTTAGAAGTGGCGATTTCAGGGTCTCGGACGGGGTGTGTATTTAGGGTTTTTGGTCTTCCTTTCCAAGCGTCTTTTTGGGTGTTTTGGGTAGCGGTTTTGGCGTGCGGTAGCTTTCTCCGTCGAGTATGACGCGGTAGGCGGCGTGCCGGAGTCGATCGAGGGTAGCCGCGCCGAGCAGCCGATTTGGAAAAGCGTCTCCCCATTCGGTGAAGTCGAGGTTGCTGGTCACGATGGTTGCTGTCCGCTCGTAGCGTTCTGAGACGAGGTCGTGGAAGTCCTCGTCGTGCGGAGGCGCCATCGGTTTGAGTCCGAAATCATCGATGATGAGCAAGGGTGCTTTGGCGAAGGTTTGGAAGCGGCGCTCGAAGGTGGCCGTTGCTCTTGAAGCGTGGAGCTGTCCCAGGAGTTTGGTTTGGGTGGTGAAGAGGACGTCGTAGCCGTTTCGGACGGCGATGTGTCCGAGTGCCTGTGCGATATGGCTCTTTCCGGTGCCACAGGGCCCGGCGATGAGGATGGCGACCTTCTCCTCGATGTAGCGGCAGGTGGCCAGGTCCTGGATCTGGTCTTGGTTGATGCCGAGGTTGAAGTCGAAGTCGAAGCCCTCGATCGTCTTTTCACCGCGGAAGCCGGCACGCCGCAGCCGCATCGCGAACTTCTTGTTCTCGCGTCGTGCGACCTCATCCTAGATGAGGAGCGCCAGGAACTCTGAGTAGGCGAGTTTTTTCTTGATGGCCTCCTGGTTTCTGTTGGGGAGGCTTTCGAGGATGCCGGAGAGGCGGAGGCGCTTGAGCATGGGTGCAAGTTCGGGCATGGGGTTCATTTTGTGTCTCCTGGTTGTGTTCAGTTGCAGAGGCTGGGAACATCCCGACAGTAGCGGCCCTTGCCGGTATATGCGTCAGTGAGCGGTGTGGTGGTCACCTCATCGTCCTTTTTCTGGTCCAACCCGTTGTCGAGGATGGTCTTGATGGTTCGGTAGCGTGGGTTGTCGTAGGCCAGGGCACGTTCGCAGGCGGCTTCGAGGCGGTTTGCCCCGAAGGTCTTCTTCAGGCCGACCACGCCCTGTGCTGCACGCAGGTTGTCCAGGACCTTGTCTGAGAAGAGTCGTTCGATGAGGGTGCGGCAGGCCGGGCCGATGATACGGGATTGTTTGAGGCACCATTGGGGGTCGCGCATCAGGTAGGCCCTGGCCTCCGGTGGCAGATGGTCCGTTACGGTGGAGCGGGCGCCGGGTCGAATGCCGCGAGAGTGAACGGCCACGACCTGCTGCTCCCGGAACACACGGACGGTGGTCTCCGTGACGCGCAGCCATAGAGATTTACCCACCAGCGTGTAGGGCACGGAGTAGCGGCATTTTTTCGAACTGCACGTGGCAGTCGCCGTGGACTTTGGCTTGCGCCCACGTCGCGAGCTCAGGTGGGATGTCCGGCAAAGTCCTGAGGAGGTGACGTTCGGTCTCCACAAAACGTGTGAGCGGCTTTTCTCGAGTTGTGCCGTGGAGACGATTGCCTGCCGGGCCGAGGACCCATTCCTTGAGCTGCCGGTTCGCGTCGGAGAGGCAGCGGAAGTCCCGCAATGGGAGAAAGTTGCGTCTCACATACTTCACGCCGGCTTCCACGCGTCCTTTCTTCTTCGGGTCGCGGACCGGACAGGGGGCGATCACGAAGCCATAGCCTAAATATGAGACCGTCACTACGCGTGTTCCATAAACCCGACCCATGGAGCCCATATGGCAGCAAAACGATATGCGATGGACGAATACCTCGATCACTTCAAGGAAAACGGCTACGTCGTGGTGCACGGGGCGCTGTCGCCAGAGGAGGTAGCCCGGGTCAATGACGGTATCGATGCCTACAGGGCGGCGCATCCGGAAGAATGGGTGATGGAGCCGCGGCCGGGCCACGATGCGGTGGGAAGGGATGCGCCGGGGGTGATGGAACGGACGGATGCACTGGATGGGGTGATCCATCATCCGTCGGTGATTCCGCTTGTGAAGGCGATCCTGGGGGAGGGGTGTCTGTGTTCGGGGCTTTCGTTCCTGCGACGCGAGCCGTGTCTGGTGGATCCGCCGGAGGATATCGACGGGGGCGATCCTCTGGCGCTGTCGCGTAGGTGGCATCGTGAGGACAGCGGGAACGTCGAGGGGGCGGACTGGAACGACTACTTCGCGCCCGCGATCCAGGCCATCTACTACCTGGATGACGTTGACGAGACGACGCACTGTACGAGCGTGATCCCGGAGAGTGCGGCCACAAAGCGATCGCTGCCGAAGACAACGGAGGGAGACCTGCGGATCGACGATCACGAAACGTCCTACGTCGATCCAGATAAGCCACGGTGGATGGACTCGTTCGGACGGGAGAATCTACGACGCATCGGGGGTGTCGACGTCCACGCCGGAGCGGGTTCGGCCGTCGTGTTCAACAACGCCAGCTTCCACTGCGGCACGATTCGGAAGACCGATCGCATCCGCCGCACGGTGCACGTCCGTTATCGTCAGCCGGAACCGGTCAGCTCGAACCACGCGATGTCAACCTATTCCCGACAGGTGGGGCATACCGTCGCGGATTTCCAGGCTGCTCTCCCCAAGCGGGCGAGCATCGGGACGATTTGAGAATGCGAAAACCGAGATCTGAGATTGCGGCTCATCGAGTGCCGGCTGCCGCGGCCTCATTGTAGAACAGCTTGTGGAGAATCCTGTAGATGATGATTCCAGACTTCCCGCAACGTTTACTCTGGTAGCTCGTAATGACCGACTGGGAGGAGAAAAATGGGAGCAGACCCTAACAAGATCCGTCTAACTGGCGAGAACTTGTTTTTGCGTATCGGAGCGTCCGAGGATGCGGATCCGACGGCCGAGAACAGCCACTGGCGGATCGTTGCAACTCTCGGAAACGTGGACAATCCCACCCGATCATGAGTGGGCAGAGGATGCCCTATGATGTGGCGGATGGTAACGGTGTCCTGCGGATAGCAAGCAGGACGGCTGGCTCTACGGGTCGGTAGCCGGAATCTCCCGTACACATCGGAAACCCCACACATCACTTGACTTGTGGTATCGGGGGCGGGTCTTCCTCGATCAGCCGCCCTCAAAATTGAAGTCCAAGGACCTTGACTGGGACCCCCACCCAATCTCTACTACTGCTTGCCGTAGCCCGTATCTACGGGATACATCATGGGCAATTCGTCGTTCTTCCCCTCCCCGATGTTGTCCCATTTCAGCGCACTCGTCCGGCCCCGATTGCGGCGACGAGTTGCCCGAGGAGTTGCAGCACTTTGCCCCTGAACCGGCGAAACGTCACGAACTCAGCGACGCTAGGGACTTCGGCCTTGAGGACGGCACCGAGGTCCGACGGGCTTGTGCCATAGAGATCGTTCGACGCGTTGTGGCCTGCCTTGAAGTCCGAATACAAGTGGTAGATCCGGTCCTTCGCCGCGTGATCACTCTCGGCAGCCTTTCTCTCTGTCGATGGGTTTGAACATCTAACTGGTACCAAGACTCCAAGACGCCAAGAAAAGCGAATCTACACGAAGTCGCGAAGGAACCTTGCTGACGACGGACGTTTGTCAACTGACAACTCTACGTCGGCAAGACGCCTATGTCTTCGCCGTTTCTGAAGGCGATGGCGTCGTCGATCATTCTGATGATGTCGTACTGTGGCTCGAAGCCGATCAGGTTTCGAGCCTTTGACAAGTCGAACTGATAAAACGTCGGGATGCCCTGCGACACGGCGTCGATGTAGGGGACGTCGAGTTTCTCTGACAGATAGGGAACGGCCGTGTCCCACGTGAACGGGCCGTGGCCGCCGAGTTGAATCGTTTGACCGAAGGCCGGTTCCTTGCCGAGTGCGTCGACGCACCCCTGCACGATGTCGCGTACATCTGCGATGTGTTTCTTGTAGGGTCGATTGCGGGTGTCGCGAAGGACGACGAGTTTGTCTTCACCATCCCACAGGTCGGCGAATTCGGGCCGTGATTTAACCGTGCGTAAATAGAACTGTCGGAAGTCGAGGATTTCGCCCGCGCCGACGACGAGACAGAATCGGACGATCGTGACGGGCAGGTGGAAGGTTCTCACGTAGCCGTGACAGAGCTCTTCGCCGAGCGATTTCGAGAGCGCATACCACCCCGATGGCTTCCTCGGCAAGTCGTCCTCACAGATGGGCTCTTTCATCCCTCCCCGGGGATACTTGGCATAGATCGCATCCGTGCTGGCGAAGATCAGATGCTCGAGTTGCTCGTTCCTTCGCGCTGCCTCGAGGACGTGAAAGGTGCCCTTGACGTTGATGTCGAGGTATTCGGATTCAGTGAAGGGTCCACCGCCCTGGAAAGCTGCACCGAGGTGGTAAATGGCATCGACGCCATCGACGGCTCGCTCGACATCCTCAGTCTCGGTGAGTGTTCCCTCGATGAGGTCTACAGCGAGTGGTTCCAGTTTTTCTGTGCGGGGATCCTTTGGCCAAACCAGACCTCTGACTGTGTGATCCGCCTCGACCAGCCGTGCGGCGAGGTTGGAACCGATTCTGCCCGTGATCCCCGTGATCAGTATGTGCATCGTGCCCCCTTGATTTTGGGATCGGAGGGTACCTGTGTGGTCGGGTGGACGCAACCGGAAGTTGTCAGTTGCCACTCCTCGGGCGTCGAAAAGAACCGGGGATCGCTTCACAAGTAACTGGGACGTAATACGTTACGAAAAAGTGGACGACGCGTTGTGGGCCCTCGTCCGCCTGCGCGAGGTGTCTCCGCAGTCCACTGGTCGGTTCTTCCTATTTGTTCGTTAGAAGCTGTCGTCAGTGCATTGAGTTGCGGAAATGCCTTGCTGGGGGATGAGCGATTCCTTATCAAACGGCCGGATTGTCCACACGAGAGAGAAGGAGATTTCCAGGATGGCTTTGACGCGTGACGCGCTTCGGAAACGGATCGATGCAGTGCCTCGTGTCCGATTGGGTCACTTTCCGACACCGCTGGAGTATCTACCAAGGCTGACGGAAGCGATCGGCGGGCCCAGGATCTTGATCAAACGCGACGATTGTACCGGTCTGGCGTTCGGCGGAAACAAGACGCGACAGATCGAGTTCACGATCGCTCAAGGCACGAGTCGAGGCGCGGATGTTGTCATCGGGGGAGCTGGCTCGCAGTCCAACCACTGCCGGCAACTGTCTGCAGCGGCAGCCAAACTGGGTCTCAAGGCGGCGATCGCCGTGGTGAAGGACCACAAGAGCGGGGGTGGTGGAAACCTGCTGCTCGACGATCTTCTAGGTGCCGAGGTAGAGGTGGTGGAGGTCGAAACCCAGGAGTATCTGGACGAAGCGAAGCAGAAGCTCCGCGAACGTTTCGAAGCGGAGGGACGCAAGCCCTTCATCGTGATGCAGGCCGTCAATCGACCATTCGGTGCGATGGGCTACGCACTGGCTGTTGCGGAGATGGCCGATCAGGCCGATGCGATGGGGGAGCGCATCGACGCGATCGTGACGTGTTCTGGCAGCTGCACACAGCCGGGAATCATCTTTGGAAATGCCGCCATCGGATTAGGCTCGCGTATCTATGGCATCGCGCCGATCGAGTGGACGTATGACGTGAAGGAAGCTTTCCACGGCGTCCTGTCGCGAATGACCGAGATCCTGGATGTCGATTTCTCGTTCGAGGATGGTGACATCTGGAACAGTGCGGATTACATAGGACCCAAGGGCTACGCCTTCTGCTCCGAGGAGGGCAACGCAGCGCTTCGGCTGATGGCAGAGACGGAAGGGATCATTCTCGATCCGATTTACACCGGGAAGGCGCTGGCGGGGCTGATCGACCTGGCCAGCAAAGGCGAGCTGGCCGAGGACGAAACGGTCGTGCTGGTTCACACGGGTGGCACACCCGCGCTGTTCGCGTATGGCGATGAGTTGATGCGCAAGGGGTGAGCGCAGTTGATGCTGCGCGATGCCTTCGAGAATTACGAGACACGCGTGTTGCCCGTCTGAAGGGACGCGTCCCATCTGTTCAGAGAGGTGGAGCACTTTCGATGATTTCGCAACTGCTGGCTGAGAGAGAACGGAACGGCCACCCGATTCGCGTCGGCATCGTCGGGGCGGGAAAATTCGGGACGGGGGTCGTCGCACAGGTTTCGCGAATGAAGGGGATGACTGTCGCCGCGATCGCGGACATCAAGCTGAACGGCGCCAAACAGGCTTTCGAGGCAGGTGGGATCTCGGCCGACGCCACCTACGTGGTGGAGAAGGAAAACGGGCTGGAAGATGCGATACAGTCGGGCAAATACGCGATTATGGAGGATGCCGGGTTGCTCGCGCGGTCCGATTCGATTGACGTGATCGTCGAGTCCACGGGACTTCCCGAGGTCGGCGCTCGAACGGCCCACACGGCCATTCTGCACAACAAGCACGTCGTGATGGTGAACGTCGAAGCGGATGTGACTGTCGGTCCTTATCTGAAGAAAATGGCGGACGCTGCGGGCGTCGTTTACTCGCTCGTGGATGGTGATCAACCGGGATGCACGATGAATTTGGTCGAGTGGGCGGAATCGCTGGGCTTCGAAATCGTCGCTGCCGGACGGGGAACGATTATGCTCGATGACGACCGTGAAGGCGTTCCTGACACGGTGCCGCAACGTTACAACTTCTCCGACGAGGTGATCGCCCGCCGACGAATCAACTTCAAGATGTATAACTCCTTCCGCGACGGGACAAAGGCGCAGACGGAGATGACGGCGCTCTCGAATATGACGGGGTTGCCGCCCGACGTGCGTGGGATGCACGAGCCCGCCGTGGCAATCGCCGACATTGCTCGGGTGATGAGTCACGAGGGCGAAGGGGGAATCCTGTCACGTAGTGGGGTCGTCGAACTGGCGAACAGCGTGACCGTCGAAGGCCAACGCATCCCTCAATCACTGGGGATGGGCGTGTTCGTCGTGATTCGGACAGACCATCCGTTCATTCAGGAAGACCTTTCGGGGTACATCGGCATCACGGGAGGCGACGGGAAGAATTTCCTGTTGCACCGACCGTATCACCTCGTGGCCATCGAAGCGCCGATCACGATCGCCAACGCCGCGCTCTACGGAATGCCGACGGGCGCGCCGATCGGTCACATCTCGGACCTGATCACGGTGGCCAAGCGGAATCTGCAGTCGGGAGAGGTGCTCGACGGCGGTGGGGGCTACACGGTCAACGGGTTGATCGAGCGTGCGGATGTCGCCCGTGAGGAAGGTCTGCTTCCGTTGGGGCTGTCTCCTGGCGCAAAGCTGAACCGCGCGATCGAGACGGGTGAAGCGATCGGCTACGCGGATGTCGACGTCCCGGCGGATTCGTTCGTCTACAAGATTCGCCAAATCCAGGATGAATCCGTAGAGGGGTGATTTTTTGAGAATCGTGGTCACATCAGCGGCCTCCGAGGCCGGTCGTCTGTTGGTGGAGGGTCTTCGTGGCGATCACGATGTGGTGGCCACCGACCTGCCCGAAGTTGCGGAGACGACTGACGGAGTGTCTTGTGCACTCGAAGCGGACGATGCGACTGCGGAGCTGGTCGCCGGTGTGGACGCGATCGTTCACGTTGCCCGGTTGTCACGGGCGTCGGCCGATGCGTTCGGCCGCGCCGACAATGCGGCTGTCGACTTTCACTCGCGGTGCACCTACAACCTGTTGACGGCGGCCGCGGAGGCGGGTGTGGCGCACGTCGTCTATTTGAGTTCGCTATCGCTCTTTGCTTCGTGCGATGCGTCGTGGGATGTGACGGAACGCTGGCAGCCGCGTCCGACGACCGACTACGAAACCTTGCGTCACGCGATCGGCGAGTTCACCTGCCGCGAATTCGCGCGCGAGCACCGTATCAAGGTGACGTGTCTGCGAACGGGAACGCTCGGGGGCAGTGGCGTGGATCGTCTTGACGTCGACGATCTCGTGATCGCTGTCGGGCGGGCGCTGGATCATCCCCCCTCCGAATGGGAGGTTTACCACGTCCAGTCCAACGTCGAGGGACGCCGGTTCGACACGACGAAGGCGACGGGAGTCGGATTCGTGAAGGGTGGGTCGTCGTGAAGATTCTGATTCTGGGTGCCAATTCCCGTTTGGGACCCCACGTCGTCCGTTCCACCGAAGACGGACACACACTACGTCTGGCGGATGTAACCGATGTTGCCAGCGACCGGCACGAGACCTGCAGGGTCGATGTAGGCTCGCTCGACGACGTGGTGACGACCGCAGAGGGAATGGACGCCATTATGAACTGTACCGTCGAGCGTCGGGATCCCCGTCAGGCTTTCGACGTGAACACGCGTGGCTGCTACAATATGATGCGGGCGGCGGTCGACTGCGGCATCCGGAGGGTGATCAACACGGGCCCGCACTTCGCCATCGCCGGCCCAACCTACGAGACGTTCGACTACGGAATGGCTCCCGATATGCCACCCCATCCGGGAGTCGGTCTGTATGCCCATTCCAAAGGAGCCGGACAGGAGATCTGTCGCATTTTCTCGACGCAGCACGACATCCACGTCCTGATGCTGCTGTTCTACAACTTCCGTGACCACGATGACACCGAACGCGGAAACAACCACCCCTTCGCCGTTTCGTGGAGAGACGCGGGAGATGCCGTCCGGCTGGCGCTCGAGGTGGACGAGAGCCGTCTGGACTCACGTTGTGAGATTTTCAACATTCACGCCGTCCCTCACGGTGCGTTTTCGAACGACAAGACGCTTCGGGTGTTGGGATTCAGTCCGGAGGACGATCTGCGGCGAGCGTGGGGCAGGTGATCCATCGCAAACGCAGTTGCGCGCAGGATCGCGCAAAGAGAGGTAGATTGTCCGGCTTGGCGCTTCAATTGTGACCGCGGTCCCTTTTCGTACGTAGCCGTGATAGCACAAGTGTGAAACCCCACGTCACTCATCAGAATCCTGAGACGCGTCGGGGTTTGCCTAACGGGCTTTTAATCAATATATTAGCGCCTTGTGCGTTGACCAGTCCGGGCGTGGCACGGAATTTGGATCAGGTTGATGGCGGGGAGTCGGAAGCGGTTGTGCGTGAACCGAATTTCACTATGTTTATTGCAATTGTCACCGAAGGATTCGTAACTCGTTTTCGTAGTTACCTTCGGAGTTCCCGTACGGTGGGAGGAGAAGTATGAGCGTCAAAGATCAGCTTGTGACTCGAGCTGCGGATGTCGCCTGGAGCGTGTTCCAGGCCGTCAACACCCGTATTCCCGAAGGGGTGCCGTTCCAGCCAGTCTGGGCGCCCGCGCCGTTGCTTAAGAGCTACGAGCGCAGCAAGCCGACCTTGGGGTATCCACGAGAGACTGACAGTCTGTGTCCGGAATGTGTGAAGGAAGTGCGGACAGCCATCATCGAAGGCCGTCGTGATCTTTCGGAGCTCGTGGATGGGGGGCCGGGTGAGATCCGAGCGACTCTGTTCGAAGAAGACGGAATGGTCAAGATCAGGAAGACGTGCGATATCCACGGCGACTTCGAAGATACCTTGTCGATCGACACGGAGTGGTCGAGGATCATCGAAAGTCGCTTTCCGGGTCGTGATTTCCAGACCTTCGGGGATGAGCACGTCCACCGACACGGAACATCGACGATCAAGTACGGTCGGGGTGCCGTGTTGACGATCGATCTGACGAATCGTTGCAATATGATGTGCAACCCGTGCTTTATGGACGCGAATCAGGTCGGCTACGTCCACGAACTGACGATGGACGACGTGCGGCGCATTCTGGACGCGTCGATTTCCTTCAAGCCGCGCCGACAGATGTCAGTCCAGTTTTCGGGAGGTGAGCCAACGGTTTCGCCGCACTTCCTGGAGTCGGTCCGCTACGCGAAGGAGGTCGGTTACTGGTGCGTCCAGGCGGCCACGAACGGGCTGCGCTTCGCCGAGGATCTCGACTTTGCGTACGAGGCGAAAGAAGCGGGCCTTACGATGGCCTACCTGCAGTTCGACGGGGTGACGAACGAAGCCAATTCTCATCGTCACATTTCCAACCTGTTCGACGCCAAGTTGCTCGCGATCGAGAACCTGTCGAAGGCAGGGATCGACATCACGCCGGTCGTAACGGTCCTAAACGGTATCAACAACAAGCAGGTCGGGCCGATCCTCCAGTTCTGTATCGACAATTCCGACAAGATCGGATCGATCTCTTACCAGCCCGTGTCGTTCACGGGTCGCGACGAAGACATTTCGGACGAGTTGCGTCACGCCCAGCGCTACACGATCTCGCACCTCGCCCACGACCTGACCAACTGGTCGGGCGGAAAGCTCGACGTTCATCGGGACTGGTTCCCATTGGGTGCCGGCACGATTTTCACGAACCTTGCCGACCATCTCCGGGGCCCCGATCAGGAATTCGGCGGACAGACCTGCTCCTGTCATCCCAATTGCGGGTCGGCGGTGCACATCGTGGTGAACGAAGAGACGAAGGAGTGGGCGTCGATTACCGAGTTCTTCGATCTGGACCAGTTTATGAGGGACGTCGAAGTGATGACGGATACGGCGCGCGACACGAAGTGGATACGAGCACAGGCGGGAATGTCGCTGCTCAGGAACTTCAAGCCGGAAAAGGCGCCCACAGGCTTCGAGCTCGAGGATCTGTTGAGGATCGTGGATCGCCGCGTCGGTGGATCGCTGTCCGGTGGAAATCGTCCGAAGGATCGGTCGTGGCGCATTATGTGGGTCGGCGGAATGTGGTTTCAGGATCTGTGGACCTACGATTTCCGCCGCACGGAAATGTGCGTGATCCCCTACGCCACTCAGGAAGGGGAGATCTCTTTCTGCGCCTACAACACGGGTCTCGGGTGGCGTCAGATCATCGAGAATATGCATATGACGGCAACGACATCTGACTGGTTCAAGACGGAAGGTCGCCACGAAATCTACGCTGGCGATCGCGCGATGCCGCTCCCGGAGGACGCGGAACATCACGTGCTGACGCGCAACTACGAAAAAGTGGACGGCGATCTCGTGGAGTTGCCCGTGCTCGACGACGGGTGCGATGACGGTTCGTGCGGATGCAGCACTGACCCGAAGGAAGAGATCAAAGACATTCTCCGGGCGCCCGACGAGGCACGTGTCGAGGAGGACGTCCCGGCCGACGACTGAGTCGAGACCGGGGAACCGTCGGTCATTCCGGGTTCCCGATCCATTTGCGGATCGGGAACCTGACTGTTTCTACGCGGTTCGGTTCGAACCGAGGACGTCTTTTGACGAAAGCACGATTCCTATGAAAATCCTGCTGATCAGTCCGCCGCTCAACAGTCTCTACCACGCTGCCAGCATCATCATCCCACCACTCGGGCTGCTGTATGTCGCCGGTAAGCTCGAATCCGACGGCCACGACGTCGAAGTCCGGGATATGACTTACTACGACGGGCCGGAGACCTACGATGGCTACGATTTAGTCGGGGTGACGTGTACGACGCCGCAGTATCCGGAGGCACTTCAGTACGTCAAAGATGCGCACGCCTCCGGATGTAAAACGTTGATCGGCGGGACCCACGTGACGTTCACGACGGAGACGACACTCCGACTTTCCTATGTCGACTTCGTCATCCGAGGCGAAGGCGAGCAGGCCACGAGCGTTTTATGCAAAGCACTGGACGAAGAGGGCTCGCGCTTCGATCCCCGCAAGATTCCGAGTCTGTCGTGGTATGACGCCGATGCTGGTATTGTCGTCGACAATCCTCAGCTTCCGGACATCGCGACTGTGGACGATCTACCCAGACCAGCACGCCATCTCGTGGATATGGAGGCTTACAAGGTCACTAAACTCGGGCCTCGGGCGGTCACGACGATGATCACGAGCCGGGGCTGCCCCTACAACTGCACATTCTGTTCGGTACCCACCCTCTATCAGAAACGCAAGTGGCGCTCGCGCGAAGCGGTTGCCGCCGTGGATGAGATGGAGTATCTCGAGCAGACCTACGGCTACGGCGGTGTGCTGCTCGTCGACGACCTGTTGACAACAGATCATGAGCGCGTTCATGAGCTGTGCGCGGAGATCATCGAGCGCCGGCTAGACATCAGCTGGTGGTGCCAGTCCAGGGCCGACATCCTGGTGAGGCATCCGGCCCTCGTTGAGCATATGGCCGAGGCTGGATGTTACCTGACATTCCTGGGCCTGGAGTCGGGGAACGAGCACGTGTTGGCCCATTGGAACAAGAAGATGAAGCTCGACACGGGTGGTCAGGCCGTCGAACTGCTTCGTCAAAACGGCATCAAAGCGTTGACGGCGTTTATCATCGGGATGGAAGAGGAAACTGAAGAGGATATCGACAACACGATCGAGTACGCCAAGACGCTGGACGCCCATCAGGCGCAGTTCTCGATCCTGACGCCGTATCCGGGGACAGAGGACTGGGGACGAAACATTCCCAGGATTTTCGACAACAACTGGGCGAACTACACGGGGAGCAAGGTCGTGTTCCACCGCGATCACCTGCCGGGCAACGTGATCGAGCAGAAGATCAAGAAAGCCTACTGGAATTTCTACAACCCGATGCGCCGTTGGGATCTGATTCTGAAGAACGTAGCGGGCGTGAATCCACGAAAACTGTGGCGTATTCTGAACACGCTGAAGAAACAGCGGGATATCGTCATTCCCGAGATGGATCCGGTGGACAATTACATTTCGCTGACGACGTCGGACTGGGGGACGTGGAAGACGAGCGGCGAACCTGTGGCGGAGGTGGCGGAGGCAGTGTAGAAGAGAGTGTTGGGTGTTCTGCGTAAGTCTGATCCAAAGACCCCTGCTGCGAGGCACTGCAGCGGGGGCTTTCTTGTTTGCGGATTTCTCAAAGGGAGACAGCGTCCAGGATTTCGCCCATATGACGGGATCGGTTGAGGACGTAGAAGTGGATGCCCGGCACGCTAGCGGCGATGAGCTCCGCGGTCTGGGCGATGCACTTTTCAATGCCGATCTCTTCGGCCCTTGCGTCGTCGTCGCCGGCTCGATCGAGCTGGATCTGGAGGTCACTCGGAATGCTGGCGCCACACATTGTCGTGATGCGCTGAATCTGACCGGCCGACTGAATCGGCATCAGCCCGGGGATGATCGGGATGGTGATTCCAGCCGTGTATGCCGCGTCTCTGAACCTGAAATAGCTGGCGTTGTCGTAAAAAAGTTGCGTGATGACGATGTCGGCGCCCGCATCGACCTTGCGCTTGAGATTGACGAGGTCGGACGTCAGGTTCTCCGCTTCCAGGTGCTTTTCGGGATAGCCACCGACGGCGATCCCGAAGGGCGCATCGGATGCCTCGATCGTCCGGATGTGGGAAACGAGCTGATTGGCGTGTTCGAATCCGCCGGGTGGCGGTTCAAAGCGGTCGTTGCCGCCGGGAGGGTCACCACGCAAAGCGACGATGTTCGTGATACCCGCCTCTCGGATGCGGGCGACGATCTGTTCGATTTCGCCGCGTGAGGCGCCGACGCAAGTCAGGTGATGAGCCGAGTCTACGCCGAATCTCTCCCGGATCATCGCAGCGATGTCGAGCGTTTTATCCTGCGTCGTACCCATCGCGCCGTAAGTGACCGTGATGCACCGTGGGTTGTGTTCGACGAGTTCGGGCAAGATGCGTCGTTCGAGGGATCTCATCCCACGCGGTGTTTTGGGTGGAAAGACCTCGAACGTGACAACGGGCCCGTTGCCTTCTTTGAAGTAGTCTGGAAATCGCATAGTCGATTGCTATATGGCTGAAAGGGGACCACCAAGGGAAGGAACTAAACCATATGAACCTCGGCCCTCCCTATCAAGACTGAATCCGTCGGTCGTGCCAAGTGAATCGCGCAAAGTAAGAGCCCCGCTGAGCGAATCAGCAGGGCTCTTCTCGTATCGATGATCGTGCCGCTACTCTTTGTGTCCGTATTGCTTGATAAAGTCCTCGACCATTTCGTTCGCCTGATCGTCGCTGAACTGGTGCGGGGGCGACTTCATAAAATAAGCGGATGGTCCCGGTAGAGGGCCTTTGATTCCGTGATCAAGGGCGATCTTGCAGCACCGAAGGGCGTCGATGACGACGCCGGCAGAGTTCGGGCTGTCCCAAACTTCGAGTTTGAGTTCGGCCTTGAGCGGAACACCGCCGAAGGTCTCACCCTCCATATGGATGTAACACCACTTCTGGTCCTCGAGGAAGGGAACGTGGTCGCTCGGACCGACGTGGACGTTGCCCTCGCCCAAATCGTAGTCGAGCTGTGAGGTGACCGATTGTGTCTTGCTGATCTTCTTGGATTCGAGTCGGCTGCGCTCGAGCATATTGTAAAAATCGGTGTTGCCCCCGAAGTTCAACTGATAGGTCTTTTTGAGTTTTACACCGCGATCTCGGAAGAGACGAGTCAGAACTCGGTGGCTGATGGTGGCTCCGACTTGCGACTTGATGTCGTCGCCGACGATTGGTAGACCTCGTTTCTCGAAGCGATCGGGCCAGTGCCCGGTGCTGGCGATGAAGACAGGCACACAGTTCACGAATCCACAGCCGGCCTGGAGCACTTGTTCGACATACCACTTGGTGGCTTCCTCGCTCCCGACGGGGAGGTAGTTGACGACGACGTCTGTTCGCGTGGTTTTGAGTACCTCTGCGATGTCGACGGTGTCGCCATCGGCCTTGGTAATGACCTCTGTGAGGTACTTGCCGAGACCATCGTGCGTCATACCGCGCTGGACCGGAACGTCGAGGAAGGGGACGTCGGCGAACTTGAACGTGTTGTTCGGGCCCGAGAAAATCGCTTCGCTCAGGTCTTTTCCGACTTTTTCCGCGTCGATGTCGAACGCGGCGCTGAATTCGATGTCGCTGATGTGATAGCCGCCGAGCGTGGAGTGCATCAGGCCAGGGACGAATTCGTCGTTCGAGGCGTGCCGATAATACTGAACACCTTGAACGAGAGAGGACGCGCAGTTGCCGACCCCGACGATGGCGACACGTACTTTACGTGACAAGGTCTGAACCTCCGATGGGTGATGGATTCGATCGATGCGTGGTCAAAAACTACGGTTTTCCATATATTCGACTAATCGATTGTACAGATATAAAGCATAGATAATATCTATATGAATTTGCATCAGCTCAGGACGTTTCTGGCCGTGGCCCATACCGGGAGCTTTACTGCGGCTGCGCGGGAGGTCCATCTCACGCAACCGACCGTGAGTGCGGGGGTAGCCGAACTCGAGCGCTCGATGGGGGTCCGGCTGTTCAACCGCAGCGGCCGGCGGATCTCGCTCACGTTAGAGGGTCGTCAGCTGATGACGTATGCCGAGCGCATTCAAGATCTGGTGACCGAGGCCCGCGATCGAGTCGGACGGGGTGATGTGGAGGGTGCGGAAGGATTTCGCTTCGGCGCGATCGATGCGGCGGTGATCTATCTCATTCCCGATCTGTTGAGCGATTATCATCGTCGCTTCCCACAGATCGAGGTGACGGTGCAAGTCGATGCATCCCGATTCTTGGTCGAGGAGATTCTGGCCGATCGGTCGGAGTTCGGCCTGATCACGTTGCCGTTCGATCACGCGAAGATCGAGACGATCCCGATCTACCAGGATACGATGCCGCTCGTGGTCGGCGCAGGCCACCCCCTGGCGACTCGAAAGCGTGTTCGCCTGGAGGAGGTGTCTACAGAGACGCTGATTCTTTTCCACAGGGAGTCGGTGTCCCGCCGTCTCGTGGACGCACATTTCGGAGAGGCGGGCATCACGCCGGGTCGGGTGATGGAGATGAGCAGTCCCGAGGCTATGCGGAAGCTGGTTGAGGCTGGTGTGGGGGTTTCGTTCTTGCCGTTGCTGACGGTCCAGGAGTCGATCGAGGAGGGGACGCTCAGGACGCTTGCTGTGACCGGGGTGTCACTGAGTCGTGAAATCGGGGTCGCCTGGCGCCAGGGGCGATACTTCGGTCCCGCCATCACGGCACTGCTGGATGGGTTGTTCGAGACTTACGGACGTCTTGCGGACTGGGAACCGATCAGATCCGCTCGGGTCTTCGAGCCGTGAGCAGCCAGTCCCAGGGATAAGGCGAGGCGAGGTCGGCAGGCGCGTTGTCGATCATCTCGGACCAGGGGTACTCCACACGTACGACACGGTCGACTTCGAGCCCGGCATCTTCGAGGAGGTGCCGGGCTTCGTCGTGCATATAGGTCTTGGTGGGAGCATTGCCGAGCGTGACGATGCCATCGACGACAGAAGTCACTTCGCTCTGGTAAAGGTCCGTGGTTTCACGGAGCGCCGTCGACCTGCGAACGCCCAGCCGGACGTTGCATCGTACGAGTGTGCGGTAGGTGTGGAGGAGCGATTCGAAGGCGGGGACGATGACGAGCGCACACCCTCCCGGACGGACGGCGGCGATGACGTTGCGGAGAATTCGGTCGCGCACGGGCGCACGCGGATCGATCAGGACGTTGACGCAGACGGCGACATCGACGCGGTGGGGAAACGCCTTCCTGCCTGACAGGTTATAGCGTACGAAATCGATGCCAGGGAGGTCGTGATGACGGGATCTGGCGATGTTGAGGAGCGCCTGTGCAAAGTCGACGGCGTAGACAGAAGCAAAGCGACGTGACAACGCCGGAAGCAACGCACCGTTGCCACAACCGAAGTCACCGACGGTGCGGGCGTCGCGGCTGACGCGCCGGATGGCGGTGCGGAGGGCGCCGTTGACCTCGAGGTCGGCGATGCTGAGCACTTCCTCGTCGAACCGGTCAGCCAGGCCCTCCCAGTAAACGCGGTTCACGTCAGTCGGCGGGGGAGGTGAGTTGACCGAGTAGCGCTCGGCGTACCCAGTCGAGCGATTGTGTGACGAGCCAACGGCGGATGTGGTCGGTGTCCTGGTAATTGCGGCTTCGTCGGCTCAGCTCGATGCCGTCGGGTCCGCGGATGGCGATGTAGGTCGTAAGGTCGTCCATCGGGCCGATCAGGGTGAGGTTCAGGGCGGGGCCGTCGCCGGTGAGAGCAAGGGCGAGCGCCTCTCCTTCCAACGCGCCGTCGACGTCGGCGCGCAGCGTCTGAAGATCTCCATCGGCGGTCTCTTCGACGAGGTCGGAAAAGCCGGATTCCTGCAGGTCCCGTACGATCTGCCCGCCGGTGACGGTGTCGACGACCCTCAGTGTGAGATCCCGGTCTTGGAGCATTCCGCCGACGGTTTCAGCGACGGTCTCCTTGTCGACGCCGTAGATGGCGACGCCCAGACGCGCACGGAGTTCGGATTCCACTCCCGCAATGAGGGTTTCTGCTTCGGCTTCGTCGTCGGCCTTGGCCGTGATGCGGACATCGGTCTGCCCGATGTGGGCAGCGAGCCCGACGGTCGGGTTCGATTCGGTCATCAGGTCGCCGATCACGCGGTCGACGCTGCTCTCGCCGACGGCGCACGTTCGGAGGACGCGGACACGCGTGACCTTCGCCCCTCCCATCCGATCGGCCAGGATCGGCACGACGGCGTGCTCGAGCATATGCGTCAGCTCTCGGGGTACGCCGGGTAAGACAATGATGAAACCGCGGTCGTCGACATCCTCGCTCAGGAAGCAGGGGGCGGTGCCTACTGGATTCTCTATGGGCGTCGCGCCGTCTGGGATGTAAGCTTGTCGCTTGTTGTTTTCGGCCATTTCCCGACCGAAGCTTCGGAATCGGGTGGCGACCTGGCGTTCGAGTTCGTCGCTGTAGACGAGGGGGCGTCCCGTGGCGTTCGCGACGCACTGGCGTGTCATATCATCGACAGTCGGCCCGATCCCGCCTGAGGTGATGACGACATCGGAGCGATCGAGCGCGAGGTTCAGCACATCGGTGATGCGCTGCTCGTTGTCACCCACTGTCGTCTTGTAGTAGATGTCGACACCGATGTCGCGGAGTGCGAGCGCCATCTTGTTGGCGTTCGTGTCGACGATTTCTCCGAGCAGGAGCTCGGTTCCGATCATGACGAGTTCAGCGCGCATAGAAAAAAGCCGTTGTCCGTGAGCCGGGGAAAGCTTACACCCAGTGTTCGTGGATGGGGCCGGAGCCGCCGTGGACGGGATCGGTTGAGGGTTTGGGAACGGATGCGATCGTTCGTAGGACCAGGGATCGATCATCTGATTCGCCCCTGTACAAGTCCCAGTCGGTGCAGCCGGGGGGGTAGGCGCCGATGACGAGAAGGTCGCGCGATGCGCCGAGGTTCTCGTGACCGGTCCCCGCGGGGAGAAGGGCGACATCGCCGGCTTCGACGTCGAAGACGTCTCCGGCCTGTCCGCCGAAGCGGACACTGGCCGATCCTCTGGCGATTCCGAGCACTTCGTGGGCGTTGCTGTGAAAGTGGGGGAAGGGATAGATCCCATTCCTCCAGGAGTGCGTCCATCCATTCGTGTGAAAAGCGTTTTCAATGGCGATCGCACGATCCTCTCCGGCCTCGGCAAACGCGCCTTTGTAGACGATCATCGGCCAGGACGGATGGTTGGGGATCGTGCCGTCGTCGCCGAACGGGTAGGTCAGGATGTCGGACATATTGAATCTCGCTATTGGGTTCCAAACTCGCCGTGGACGGGAACGGGTGCATCGCCGCCACCGATGACGCTCTGGTCGAAGTCGACGAGCGCGCCCGTCATCAGTCCAGACTCGTCGGACGCAAGATAGGCAATTGCCCGGGCGGCTTCGTCGACTTTGATGAGCCGACCGAAAGGCCGGTCGGCTTCAGCCTCGTCGAGCCAGTCCTTGCCGTCGCTGTGAACCGTCCGTTGGATATGGTCTTCGCCGGGTGTATCCATCCACCCGAGCATCAGGCCGTTGACGCGGATGCGGTTCCGCACGACAGCGTAGGCGACGTTCTTCGTGAGGGTGGCGAGATCACCCTTCGACGTCGAGTAGGGGGTGAGAAAAGGCTGACCTCCGTAGGCGCTGGTCGAGATGACGTTGACGATCGATCCCTCGACGGCCTGGTCGCGCATATGGTTGACGCAGGCTTGCATCAGCAGAAAGGGCGCGCGCAGATTGACGTCGATCAGGTTGTTCCATACGTCGAGCGTCGTGTCGTAGATCGTCCCGCGCGTTGTGAGGCCGGCGGCGTTCACGAGGATGTGAATCTGGCCGAACCGTTCGATCGAGTCGGATACCACCTGCCCACAGCTATCGGGATCGGCAAGGTCGGCCTGAACGAAAAAGGCATTGCAATCACCCTGGCACAGGTCGGTGGCGACGCGCTTTCCCCGGTCGGCGTCCCGTCCTGTGATGGTCACGCCGGATGCGCCGCGGTCGACAAACAGACGTGCCGTAGCCTCGCCAAGGCCTTGCGTACTGCCGGTGACGATCGCATGCTTTCCACCCAGTGTGCTCATCGTTCGAATCGCTTCACTTCTGTGGATTTGAGGGTCTCTTCGATCAAGGGGTCCAGATCCATTCGTTCTTCGCAAGCGTGCACCCTGTCGATGTCGGCTCTGGTTTCCGGGTGTTTGGGGACGAAGACGGTACAGCAGTCTTCGTAGGGTTCGATCGATGTTTCGAAGGTGCCGATCGCGCGAGCCTGGTTAACGATTTCCTCTTTGTTGTCGCCGGCCAGGGGACGTAGAACAGGCAGGAGTGTGACTTCTTCGATGGCCCGCAGATTGGCCAGCGTCTGAGACGCGACCTGCCCGACGTTGTCGCCGGTCACGAGGGCCTGGGCGCCTTCCTGACGGGCGATCGCATCCGCGATGCGGAGCATACACCGTCGGTAGAGGAGGACTCGATAGCTTTCCATCCCGAACTGTACGATGTGGCGCTGGATTTCAACGAACGGTACGAGGAAGAGTCGCGATTTGTACTGGTAACGCGTGAGGATCTGGACAAGCTCCTCGGTGTTCCGCTGCGAATTGCGATTCGTGTAGGGCTGGCTGTGGAAGTGGACGAAGGAGAGTGTCACGCCTCGCTTCATGATCTTGTAGGACGCGACGGGCGAATCGATTCCGGATGAGATGAGGCTGACCGCGCGCTCGTTCGTACCGACCGGGAGGCCCCCGGGGCCCGATATTTTCTCACCGTAGACGAACGTGCCGTCGTGTGTGACCTCGAGGTAGCACGTAAGGTCGGGGTCGGCCATTCTCACTTCGGCGCCGGAAAGCTTTTGAACGTGGGCGCCGACGTCACGGTTGATTTCGTCGGAGTTCATTCCGAACGACTTGTCGGACCGACGTGTCACGAGCTTGAAGCTGTCGAAGCGCGACTTTTGCGCGACCGCCCAGGCGGCTTCGCGGAACGCCTCGATGCGGTTGGCGACGCGGTAGGCAGGCGAAAAGTTTGCGATGCCGAAGACGCCGGAAAGACGCTCGCGCACGACACCGTCGGGCGTGTCGGGGGTGAGCTCGACCAGCAGCCTACCCGAAATGCGACGCACGGGACCGATCGGGACACCCTTCAGCGATCGTTGGATGTTCCGGATGAGCTGATTCTCGAACCGGCCGCGATTCCGGCCCTTCAGTCCGATTTCGTGGTAGTGGATGAGGTAGAGATTTTGGGCCTCGCCCATCGCTTCCTCCGTGTGGGGTGGCGGTGGAGGAATATGGCCGAGGGCCCGGAGCGTGTCAAGAAACGGCCCTACCGAACGAGCGATTTACTCAGTTTCAGAAGGTGTTCGATCGACGTCGCGGCGAAGCACGATCAGCGTCAGATCGTCGGCGCGGGGGGCAGTTCTGATGAACGATTCGACCGCCCTGTGAACCGTCTTGACGACCGGGGCGGAGCCATCGGCTTTCCAGGTGTTCTCTTCTTCTAGAAGCGATATGAAACGGGTTTCCTCGAGCATGTCACCGTTCGGACCCCGTGCCTCGATGACACCGTCCGAGTAGAAGACGAGCGCGTCACCGTCGGAGAGGGTAACCGTTTTCGATTCGTAGGTGCGACCCGCCCGGAGGACGGCGGGAATGCCGAGAGGCAGACCCGAGAGCTCGACCGGGATCGCCAATCGGGACTGTGCGCCGACCTGGATGGGTGGGCAATGACCGGCATTGACCAACTCGACGCTCCCCGAAGGGATGTCCACGACGGCCACGCAACAGGTGATAAAGGTATCCGTGTCGATCTGCCCCTCGAGCGAGTCGTTCAGACCGGCGACGATGTCGATGGGATCGGTGCGATTGCGAATTTCGTATCGGAGCATCTCGTTGAATCTCAAGGCAGTGACGGCGGCTTCCATCGCCTTGCCCGACACATCGGCGATGACGATGGCGAATTTTTGCTGTTCTTCGTCGAGCCATTTGTAGGCGAAGTAGTCCCCTCCTACGTTGTTGGCGGGCACGAGCAGCCCGTCGACGCTGTAGCCGGTCAGGCCCGAGGGCGTATCGGGGAGGAGGTCCATCTGCATGTCGTGTGCGGTCTGAAGCTCGTCCCGCATTTCGCGATACTGGGCATCGTGCAAGCTTTCGTTTCGCTGCTCGGCGAGTAACGTCTGCCGGTAGGCGGAGCTCACCAGACTCATGCTGAAGGGGAATACGAGCAGGTCGACGAGGGCATCGATGTGGTAGTCTTCGGGCGTGTTCGACGCCAGTGACAACACGAACAGGGCGAGGACCAGAATGGCTGCGTGCTTGACGTGTCCGTAGCGGACGACCGTGTTCCGGCTTTCAACGTAGGCGTCAATGACGGGGAGGTGGCGATCGGCGACCAGGATGGGCAAATAGAAGCAGCGGAGCGTGAAGAAGAGAGCATAGCACCAAAGAAGGGCCAGTACGATGGCGGGTAGAATCACACTCCAGTCGTAGGACGGCTCCTGAAAACCTGGGAGGTAACGGATGATGTCTCCGCTCAAATGTTCACGCAGAAATCCCTTGATGGGCACGATGTCCCGGGCCAACGGATCAGGCAGGACCTCGGTCGGGAGAATGCCAAAGGCGAACACCACGCTCAGCACGGCGAGAATAAGCCAGCCACCCGCACCCCACACGCTCAGGAATAGAAACCGAAGCGGGCGATTGGTAAGCGGGGACCAGCAAGTTCTGAGTGAAACCGACCCTCGATCCTGCCCTTCGAGACACATCAGCAGGATTCCGGTCACGAAGGCGGCCATAAAGATGGGCAGGACGATCGAGGCGAGGCCGGCGAGGAGCGACCCGATGACGAGATTGGGGAGATTGCCGGTCCAGCACGTGATGCTGTCGGACAGGCAGGTTCTGACCTTCAGGTGTGGGGCTGCGGGTTGTAGCACGGCGTCCCTCCCAGGCGCGGTGCGGAAGCGCGTGCCGGTTTATCGAGACGGCTTCTCTTTGTTGAGCCCGTGCTTGCGATAGAAGTGGCGGAACTGGTCGTAGGTCAACCCGAGCGCATCGGCTGCTTTCCTCTGATTCCATTCGGAAGATCGTAGGGCCCGGCGGAGCAGACTCAGTTCGAACGCTTCGAGCTGGCTGTCGAATCCACCGTCGGATGACGGGCTGGAGTCGTCCACGACTTCGGGTGGAAGGTCGTCGGAGGTCAGGTCCTTTCCCGTGGCGATGCAGGCCGCCCGTTCGGCAGCGAACTTGAGCTCCCTGATGTTCCCGGGCCAGTCGTAGTTCATGAGGGCGCGTTCGGCTTCCTTCGAGAATCGTCTATCCTGAATGCCGGGAACTTCCTGAACGATTTCGCGGACGAAGTGCTCTGCGAGGGGGTGAATGTCCTCGCGGCGTTCCCTGAGTGGCGGAATCCGCAGGACTTCGAAGCGGAGCCGATCATAGAGGTCCTGGCGGAAGCGGCCTTCGACGATCTCTCGTTCCAGGTTGGCGTTCGTCGCGGCGATCACCCGTACGTCCACTTTGAAGGGCGCCGCGCTGCCGACTCGCTGCACTTCCTGATACTCGATCGCACGCAGGATGTTCTGCTGGAATTCGGCGCTCGTGTTGCCGATTTCGTCGAGGAACAACGTACCACCGTCGGCCGCCTCGAACTTACCCGGCCGGGCCTCGCCGGCGCCCGTGAACGCGCCTTTTTCGTGACCAAAGAGCTCGCTTTCGAGCAGGTTGGGCGAGAGGGCGGCACAGTTGACTTTGACGAACGGGCGATCCTTCCGACCACCAGCATAGTGGATCGTCGCGGCGACGAGTTCCTTTCCGGTCCCCGGTTCGCCCAGGATGAGCACGGGTCGGGGAATCGAGGCGATGCGTTCCGCCTGTTGCAGCAGCTGCTGCATCACAGGACTCGTGCCGATCACTTGGTAGCGTTTGCCGAACTCGTCCCGATAGAATCGATTCTCGCGATCGAGGTCCTTGACCTCTTCGCGCAACTTTACGTTTTCATCGGCGACGGCGAGGACGCGTTCGAGCTTTTCGACGCTGAGCTCGAGCCGGTCCTCGATGTAGAAGTCCTTTTCGATAAAGTCGGCGGCCCCCAATCTCAGGGCGGTCACGGCAGTCTCGACAGTGCCTTCGCCGGTGAGGATGATGACGGGCAAGTCGGGTATCTGCTCTTTGATGAGCCGAAGGATTTCGAGACCGTCAGGTTCCCCCTCGCCAAAATCGAGATCCAGGATGGCCAGGTCGACGTTCTGCCCCGCTCCGCGCACGTGGTTCAGGGCTTCGACCCCGGTCGCGCACGCGTGAACATCTCGTCCCGTGGCGACGAGCGTTTCCTGCAGGGCGTCTCGGATTTCGGGCTGGTCGTCGGCAATGACGATGCGGGAGGGCATGGGGTCTCTCAGGAGATGAATTCGTCGGCGACCGGATCCCCGCCGGTCTCAGCACTGCTGCGTTGCAGGCGAAGCGCTTCCTTCTCGGAATGGACTTCGAAATCGATCGGGAGGTCGACGCGGAAGACTGTACCACGACCCGCGCTGCTCTGGAAGCGGATCGTCCCTCGGTGGGCAGAGACGATGCGGCGACAGATACTGAGACCGTAGCCGTTTCCCTTTTCTCGTGTCGAAAAGCCGGGGTCGAATACCCTGGGCTGCACATCCTCGGGAATACCGGCTCCGCGATCTTCAACCTCTATGTAGACGGTCGTGCCCGCGGCGTCGTAGCCGACCTGGACGCGGACGGGTTCGTCATTTTGCGATGCGGCCAGCGCGTTCAACAGGAGGTTGGTGATGGTCTCCGCGATCATAGCCCCGTCGGCTTTGACTTGCGGGATGTGTTCTTCGGCTTTGAAGGTGATGTTCGGGCCGCCCGATGCTTCGATCGTACGTCGTGTCAGGTCGACGACGTCGACGAGCACGGCGTTGACGGTTTCCGTCTTCATGCTTCGCAGGTAGGTGACCCACTGATCGTAAACACTTTCCTGTTCGGCCAAGATCCGGTCGAACGGTTCGGACGAAACCGGATCCAGCTTGCGGATCGCGCGTCGGAGCTTGTTGCCCGCGAGTCCCATCAGGTTCTTGATTCGGTGGCCGTGCGTGTAGAGGCTCTCGTAGACCTGGGCGCGACCGAGTTCGATGAGCTCGAGCGAAAGGTGGGCGAGCACGGTTGAAGCTTTGATGCCGAATTCCTCGGAGATCGTCGCGTATTCCTGCTCCATTTCCGAAGGGCTCATATGGTCGAAGAGCAGCGCCGCGAGATTGCGGTAGGGTAACCCGTAGTCGGGCTGGAGCTGTATGGCGATCTTGAATTCGCCCAGGGCCGGAATCGTCTGACCGGCCTGCATGAGAAGGACGCCGAGGTTGTTGTGACCCGGTGCGTAGAACGGGTCGGTTTCGAGTCCTCGGCGGTAGATGTCGACGGCTCGGCGCCGGCGCTCGGGAAAGTCGTCGAGGAAGCTGCCGAGAAGAAAGCAGACCCGATCGAGTCCATCGTAGACGACTCCGTCGTCGCAACGTGCCAGGATATGCTCGAGCGCCTCGATAGCTCTCTGTCGGTCTTTTGAAGCCGGCGCTGCACCGTGGGCGTGGTGCAGGGCGAGCTGGAAGCTTGCGTCGAGGTGCTCGGGGTCGATTTCGATCGCGCGTTCGAAAGCCTCCCGCGCTTCCCCGGGATGGCCGACGTGTGCCTTCGAGAGGCCGACTTTGTAGTGGAGGTCGGCGACGTTAGGCTCCCGGGCAAGGGCCTTTGCGAACGTCTCGCTCGCCTTTGCGTATTCGCCCCGATTGTGATAGAGCACGCCCAGGTTGTGAAGCGACCGGACGTTTGTCGGGTCGAGCGCCGCCGCACGCTCATAGGCCCGCTCGGCCTCGTCGGCATCGGCGTCTCGGTAGGCCTGGTCGCCTAGGCTTCTGAGTCCGCGCGCCTCCTCGATTGTCGATTCGGGCAGGCTGTCGCCCAGCTCGAGTGACCCGTCGGTCGATGTAGTGCGCTTGCGATCCACGCCTACGCCGTCTGGAGTCCCAAGCGTTGAAATTCGCGTTCGAGCTGGCGGCGTGCTCGGTTGAGCCAGGTCTTCACGGTCCCCATCGGGACCTCCAGCGTCTGAACGATTTCCTCGTAGGAAAAGTCCTTGACGTAGCGCAGCCAGATCGCTTTCCGGTAACGCTCGGGCAGTCGGTTGATGCCCTGGTGGACGAGTTCTCTACGCTCTCGTGTCTGAATGTCCACGTCCGGGCCGGCTTGCCTTGCGGCTTCGGACATCGCTGCTTTGGCGTATTCCACGTCTTCGAGCAGCGTGACCCAATTGCGGCGAACCCGTTCGGAGCGTTTGTGTGAGAGGCAGACGTTGATCGCAATGCGCGTGATCCACGTGCCGAAGGCGGATTCCCCGCGAAATGTGGGGAGGGCGTTGAACGCTCGGATGAAGGACTGTTGAATCAGGTCGTCGACCACATCGGGGTCGGATACGCGGCGTCGCACAACGGCAACGACGTTGGAATGGTAGGTCTCGTAGAGCTGTCGGTAGGCCGCGTCGCTCCCATGTAGCGCGTCCCGAATCAGCTGTTGTTCTTGATTGCGCGTCACTTCGCATCCTTTCAGTAGGCTTCGTCTTGATCGCGGGTGAGGAAGCGGTAGCCGAGGTAGGTCACCGCGCCGGAAATCGCCAGCTTGACGAGCACGAAGGCCAGCGCGAATACGGACCCGATCAGAGGAAAGAGCGTGCCGAGGACCATGGATCCTCCGACGATGATCAGGATGATGCCAAGGAGTTTGAGCAACATGGCGTCTTCCTCCTAAGACCCGGTTTCCGCGGGAGATTTCGTACGTGATTCGAGTCGCGCCAGTCGTTCGTCGACAGAGATGATGATGTCCTGGACGTCCGAAAGCCGTTGCTCGACGCGGTCGAACCGTGCGTTTACTTCATCGGGAACATCGGACGGTGGGGCGCTGTATCTGTACATTCTTGCGATCTTGATGAACACGATCGCAAGAAGGACGAGGATGACAATGGGGCCGGGGTTGTCGATTCCCCTGTCGAGGATGTGGACCGTCGTACCTATGGCGACGAAGAGGAAGGCAATGCTGCCAAAGGTCATGAACGAGCGTGGCATGGTCTGGTTCTCCGTGAAGGAACGGTTGTCGTAAGCCCTATTGCCGTTTCAGTTTTTCGTCGATGGTGATCAGGATGTCCTGGACGTCGGTGATGCGGCGGTCGAGATCGTTCAGGCGCTCGTGGATCCGTTCTTCGACATCGCCCGGTACGGCCGCGTTGCCGCGACGTTCGACGTATTTATGGACGGCGGACGCCAGGACGATGAGTGATATACCAGCGAAAATCTCGATCATAGTGCCCTCCCGGGACCCTTACCACGAAATAAGTGCTGCACTTTTCAAGGTAATGATCTTACGCTCGGAGTGTGGACGTCGAAACTCTCCGAACGAAGTATGAAGCCTTGGCTCCGGTGCTGACGGAACGCACGCGTCGTCTGTGGGCCGCCACGGAAGCCGAAGCGTTGGGTCACGGTGGGATCGCGATTGTGGCTCTGGCGACAGGAATGTCCAGAGAGCGGATCTTTCGTGGCATTCAGGAGTTGAGGTCGGACGAACCTTTGGACCCGGCTCGCATCCGGCGTCCAGGCGGCGGTCGTAAGCGGAAGGCCGACACGGACCCGACGCTGTGGCAGGACCTGAATGATCTGGTCGAGCCAACGACTGCGGGGTCGCCTGACGACAATCCTCTGAGATGGACATCGAAGAGCACTCGCAAACTGGCCGCCGAGTTGCAAGCGATGGGGCATTCGGTGAGCCCCAGGATCGTTGCCAATCTCCTGCACGAACACGATTACACGCTGCAGGCGAATCGGAAGACAAGGGAGGGATCTGCACACCCGGATCGGGACGCTCAGTTCGTTTACCTCGATGATCGGATTAGCCAGCAGCAGCAGCAGGGCCTTCCCGTTATCTCGGTGGACACCAAGAAGAAAGAGTTGATCGGCGACTTCAAGAATCCTGGCCGAGAATGGCGACCCAAGGGAGACCCGGAGCGTGTGAAGGTACACGATTTCATAGTGCCTGCTCAGGGCAAGGCGATCCCTTATGGAGTGTATGATCTGAGCCGTGATGAAGGCTGGGTAAGTGTCGGTATCGATCACGACACGGCCAGCTTCGCCGTGAATGCGATCCGAAGTTGGTGGAAGAACATGGGACGGCCCGCCTACGGCACTTCGACGCATCTGCTAATCACGGCGGACGCAGGCGGCAGCAACGGCGCCAAGACGCGGCTGTGGAAGTGGGAGCTGCAGCGCTTTGCGAATCGCACTGGCCTGACGATCACCGTATGCCACTACCCTCCTGGCACTAGTAAGTGGAACAAGATCGAACATCGCCTGTTCTCCTTCATCGCTATGAACTGGCGAGGCAAGCCCCTGGTCAGCCTGGCTGCAACCGTGAATCTCATTGCCGGAACGACCACTCAAGCCGGTCTCCGAGTACGCTCCGAGATCGACAAGCGACCCTACCCTAACGGGGTCAAGGTGACCGATGAACAGATGACCCAAATCGATCTCACTCCGCACGATTTCCACGGCGACTGGAACTACACGATCCGGCCAATGGCTCAACATTGAGATCGACCGTTTATTTATGGCTATATCCGGATCTCTCAACGAGATGAAGTGGGTGAAGGTGCCGTGGTTCCTGGCATGGGGGCGCGGTTAGCGTGTGCGGAACCTCTTCGGAATCTGCTCAGGGATGTTTATGTCTCCGACGGTAAGGAAGATCATATCGTTGAATGCGTCGAGTGTGCGGAATCCGCTGGCTCGGTTCTTGACGATTTGGACGATTCGGTTGAGGCCTTCGGCGATGGCGTTGGTAAGACGCGTGTTCACGAATGCGAGGACGCCGAAGAAGTGCTGTCGCAGGGTCCTGACGAACTTTCGCAGGGGTTCAAGTCGACTTCTGAGTGCGGACGTCGTCCAGCATTTCAGGAAGCGTTCGGCAGCCCAGGGCGCTTTGTATTCCCAGAACTGCTCGAACTCGTCCTTGAGTCTCCAGGCTCTATAGATTCGGTAGTTCGCCTTCTCCAGTGCTTTGAGTGTCCGAGTATCCCCTCTGGAGCGTGTCGCTGAGTGCCGGTAGAGGAGCCATCGGAGGCCCTTCATGGCTTTGCGCTCATCCGGGGCAGCTTTACGCCACTGGTCCTTACGGACCTCGTCAACGGCGGCATTGAGAGCCTTGACGATGTGAAAGCGATCGAGGACCAGCTTGGCATTCGGACAGTGTTCCTGGATGGCTCCGATGTAAGCTTCGCTCATGTCGCAGCAGGCCCACTCGATCTTGGATCTCCGGTAGGGACTGAGAGCCTCTGTGAAGAACCGATCGATCGTTTTACGCGCCCTGCCGCGGCCAACCCACACCACGCAGGAGCGGTCCAGATCGTAAACGAGCGTGGCGTACCTGTGACGCTTGGCGTAGGAGATCTCGTCGATCCCGATGGTTTTGAGCCCTCGGATACGATGACCTTCACGAAGCCGCGTGATGGATCGGTGAAGGAGATCCGACAGCGTCGAGGCAGAGATGCGCAGTAACTCGGACGCCGCCTTCTGCGTCATGGTCTGGCAGTAGCGCAGCATGGCATACTCGAAGCGATACGTCACCCGAGAGAACCGCTCCGCCCACGGAATCTCCTCGACCACACGACCGTGGGTAGGACACCGAATCTCCCGAGGATGGTAGAGAAGCCAGACCCTCCACCCGCACACCGGAATGTCACGCCACCGACGCGGATGGGGCATTGTGCGGACGATTTTACCTCGACGGCCGCACTCCGGACAACAACAACCATTCTTATGTGGCTTTACGGCGATGACGAAGCAGCTTCTCCCCTCAAACCACCAGCTGACAACACGGAACCCCTTGAATCTCAGCAGTTTCGATAGTAATCTGCTCCCGGTCATAGGTCGCACCCCCTTCGCTTTGATTGTCCTACACACACAACCAAGCGTAGGGAACGATCTATGACCTTGTCATTCTATAGTTTCACCGTTGAGAAACCCGGATAGAGCCTTATTTATTCCGAACCCTTAGAGCTCGTCGACCGGCTTTGCGTGGGACTTCTCATCTGCCCGTTCGATTTCGTGGAAGTGGTAAACCATCAAACCGGATTCAGACACCCGCACCTCGGCATACCCCTGGACGGCGAGGTCTCGGAGCATCGCCTCGGTCTTGTCTACGGTCAGACGTAGGTCGGTGGCGGCTTCGATGACCGACAGGCTCCCACCCCGTTCGCGTGCAAGTCTCAGGAGACGGTTTTGATCCTTTTCGGCCCCCCTGCGGTCGGCCGATTTCTGGATCCTTTGGCCGGTCCAGTAGATACATTGCGCGAACACCAGAAGACAGAGACCCACCGTGATCGCATCGTTTTTGCCCTTGCTGACGCCAGCGATGGCCGCGATCAGTCCACTCAACGCCATCAGAGCCGCGAAACCCTTGGCTGAGTAGGCGAACATGTAGCGCATAAGGCAGCTCCCGTCCGTCGCGAAATCGGACACACGATTGGGCACGTCTTTGAGCTTGATGCTCGCGGAACGGATGTCGTGCGACGTCTTGGATTCGTTCCACTCCCCCTTCGCCCAGTGCCACTCACGCCGGATGTTCGTTTCCGCATCCTTCACGGCGTCGGTGACTTCCGAGATGATCTCTTCGACGAAGTTCGCGTGCTTAGGCATCGTCCTTCCCCATCCTCTTCTTCAGGGCTTCGAGCTCATCCTCGACGGACTGACGACGCTCGAGTTTTCCGAACTGATCGTCTAGCGATGCGTCAGGGCCTGCCAGGTCTTGGTGGGCGTCGGCTTCGGCCTCTTCGGTTTCGACGCTGTTGCGGAAACGTTCGAAACTCGAGAAGGCATCGTCGCCTACGCCGGCCAGTCCCTTCGCGATTTGTTTGCGCGCCTGGGCGGCACGACGACGGGCAATCAGGGCGCCCTGTCGTGTTCTGGCTTCGTCCAGTTTCGCCTTCAATTGCTGCATCTGGTGTTTAAGCTGTGCCGACGTCTTCTGGCTTTCTTGTAGGGCGGCCTGGAGGTCTTCGAGCGCTTCTTGCAATGCGGCCTTTCGCTCGAGGGCGCGACGCGCCAGCTCGTCCTCTCCGGATTCGACGGCGAGTTCGGCCTTATTCTGCCAGGCTTCGATCTGATCTTCCTGCGCCAAGTACTGGCGCTCGAGGCGCTTCTCGTTGGCGACGGCCGTGCCGACGGAAGCGGTAGCCTTGTTGACTGCCTCTTCCATTTCCAGGATCATCTGGCGAATCATTTTCTCCGGATCTTCGGCCTTCGTCAGAAGATCGTTGATGTTGGCCTTGACGATGTCGGCCATTCGTGAAAAGATGCCCTTTGCCATACCGTTCTCCTTTCAACTCCTGCGTATTGCCAGCGTGGGGTGCCTTGATTCGCACCGCTTACGATGGCAAGGGGCGTGCCGGTATCGGGCTGATGCCTGAATGCGAACCCATATGGTTGTTTTTAATGGCATTATACGTTCCAGGCTCTCCAGATCAATCTGTCCGAATCTGGTGTATTCCACCAGACTCCAGGTGCTCTCGACCAACTCTCTCGTAAGATACGCTGACCGACGCGGGAATAGAAGCCGGTTGTCCGCGCTTCGCAAAGTTGATAAAATCAGACGATCCCCTCTTTAGTCCCCGCTCGCCCAACGAATGTTACTCTACCGCACTGCCCTTATCGCGTTGTGCACGTTGCTCCTGGGTGCACCCGCCACCGGTCTTTCTCCGACCTACGAGGTCCGGAGGGGCGACTCGCTGTGGGAAATCGCCAGGCGCTTTCGCACCTCGGTGGACCGGATCCGGAGAATCAACGGCCTGAACTCCTCCCGTATCTACCCTGGGCAGCGGCTCCGGATCGGAACGAGAATCCGCGAATTCCTGCTGCCCAACGGACCCTACTATTACATCCGCCCAAGTCGTGACGTTCAGGATACCAGAGCGTATGCCGAGGGATCCAGCGGTACCCCAAGGAAGGATTACGCGCGTGCACGCAGCCTGTTGGAGGCCCACTACACGGAATTAGAGGTTCGCTTTCAAAATTTGAAGGGTCGGACACAGCCCCTGCGTGGGTGGCGGATCGTCCTGGACCCAGGCCACGGTGGGCGGGACCCCGGGGCGATCGTCTCCAATCGTGACGGACGGAATCAGGACGTTCACGTCGTGGAAGACGAGTATGTCTACGACATTGCCGTTCGCATCCTCGAGAGATTGACGCTCTACGGGGCGGCGGTCGAATTGACGGTCATCAGCCCGAACCATCTGAGGAGGGACAACACACCGGCTTCACATACTTTCGTGAACGAACAGAACGAGGTCTACAACGATGCGAGGACAAACCGATCGAATGATTCGTCGGTCCGGCCCGGATCGGACAACATCGAACGGCGTGTCCGCATCGCGAATGCCTTTTTTGGTGGGCGCTCCAAGACGCTGTTTCTTTCCCTCCACGCCGACAACAGTCCCGGACGACCAAAAGGACCGCTCGTGATGTTTCTGCAGCGCGGCACGCACGTGGATCGACGGTCGAAGCGGCTTGCCGAGGTCATGCGTCGGACGCTCGATTCCCCGACCGTGCCCTCTCAGATCGGCGGTCGAAACCTGGCCGTCCTCCGTGACAATCGTGCTCGAGCCGAAGTTCTGGTGGAGATCCGGAACGTGTCGTTTGTGGGAGATGCCTGGGCTCTGCGTTTTCACGAGACGCGTGACGAAGACGCGGACCGCATCGTGCGGGGGGTGTTGGACTACGTGGAAGGGTGAGGTTACGAGGGTTGGTAGCGCCGCAAGCGGAGCGCGTTCGTGACGACCGAAATCGAACTGAAAGCCATCGCCAGAGCCGCCAGCATGGGCCCTCCCAGGGGGTTGAGCCAACCCAGGGCAGCAACCGGAATCAACACGACGTTGTAGCCGAACGCCCACGCCAGATTCTGCCTGATGACTCGCATGACGCGGCGAGAGAGCAGGACGGCATCGTGAACGCGTCGCAGGTCGTCCTGGATGAGCACCACGTCGGCACTTTCGACCGCAACGTCAGTGCCCGTGCCAATCGCGATGCCGATGTCGGCCTGCACGAGGGCTGGCGCGTCGTTGATCCCGTCGCCGACCATGATGACGCTGCCGCGATCGGCCTGAAGAGCCTGGATGCGGTGGGCTTTGTCCTCGGGGCGGACCTCTGCAACGATCAAGTCCAGGTCGATTGTACGGGCGACTGCGGCTGCCGTTCGAGTGTTGTCACCGGTGAGCATGACGGCCTCGAATCCGGCGTCGTGCAGCTTGTCCACGGTCCCCGCCGCCTCAGGACGTACCCCGTCCGACAGGCCGATCAATCCCTCGATCTGTCCGGACCGCGCGACGTAGATCGTGGTCTTTCCTTCCTCCTCGAGGTTCGACGCCGGCGCTTGGCCACGCGCGGCGTCGATGCCTTCCGTCTTCAAGAGCCTCGCGCTTCCTAGCAAGATCACAGCACCGTCAACGGTCGCTCGTACACCTCCACCTGGAATGGCACCAAAGCCGGTAGCCGGTGCGATGTCGATGTGCCTTTTGTGGGCTTCTTCCAAGATCGCCCGTGCCAGAGGGTGTTCGGACGCCGCTTCTGCGGCCGCCGCCAAGCGGAGGAGGTCACGTTCGGAGGTGGGACCGAGGGTGACGAGATTGGTGACCTCGAGTCGTCCGGACGTGAGCGTTCCAGTCTTGTCGAACACGATTGTCCGACTCGCCTGGATTGTCTCGAGCGTTTCGCCTTGTTTGAAGAGCACGCCGAACTGTGCTGCCCGTCCGATTCCGACGAGGATGGCCGTGGGGGTCGCCAGGCCGAGCGCACAAGGGCAGGAAATGATGAGGACGGCGACGGCGTTTATGACGGCGCCCTCGACCGCGCCCGTGAAGACCCACCAGCCGATGAACGTGGCCGAAGCCAGGCAGAAGACGATGGGAACAAAGATGCCGGCGACGCGATCGGCGAGTCGCTGAATCGGGGCTTTCGATGCCTGCGCACGTTTGACGAGTTCGACGATTCGCCCGAGGGTAGTGTCGGCGCCGACCGTCTGTGCTTCGAACACGAACGTGCCTGTCGTGTTGACGCTGCCGGCCAGGACGTCGGCATCTGGCTGTTTTTCGACGGGCATGCTTTCCCCGGTTAGGAGAGATTCATCGACAGCCGAGTGACCTTCGAGGATCTGTCCGTCGACGGGGATTCGGTCACCCGGCTTTACTCGAATCCGATCGCCGGGAACGACCTGCGCCACGGGTGTTACGACCTCTCGACCTTCGCGAATGACGAAAGCTGTCTCGGGTCGCAGGTCCATCAAGGCACGAATGGCGTCGGAGGCACGGCGACGTGCCCGTCCCTCCAGGACGCGGCCGAGGAGAATGAAGGTGATGATCATCGCCGCAGTGTCGAAGTAGACGTGATCGGCAACGGGTGCTGTCGACAGGATCGGAGCCAGGGTTATGGCAGCGCTGTAACCGTAGGCAGACAGCGTTCCGACGGCGATCAGGCTGTTCATGTTGGCGTGGCCGTGACGCAGGGCAGAGAAGAATCCCTTGAGGAAGGGCCATCCGCTGAAGAACTGGACGGGTGTGGTCACGAGGAGTAAGAGCGAGTGGACGACGGCCATCGACAAGGACGTGTGGGACGCCGTGATGCCAAGGACGATCAGGACAGAAGACAGAAGGGCCGCGACGAGCAACCGGGTTCGGAGATCGCGCTCGCCATCGACATCGGGACGGGTTGTTGCTGCGTCGTCTGCTACGACGGCCGCGTAGCCAGCTGCTTTGGCAGCCTTCGAGACCTGATTGCCGATCGCACCCAGATGCTCGACGGTGGCTTCGCCGGTGGTGAGGCTCACGACCACGCCGTGGACCGCCGGCAGGGCGGCGATGGCCCCTTCTATGCGACCGACGCACGCAGCGCAATGCATCCCCTCGACCTGAAAGCGGCTTTGCTCGAGAGGAACGTCATACCCGGAAGACCGAACGGCATCGATGACAGCTCCGACACCGGTCTGCGTCTCGTCGAGCACGAGGTGGACGGATTCCGTCGCCAGGTTGACATCCGCGTTGATGATGCCAGACGTCCCTGAAAGCGCCCGCTCCACGGTGTCCACGCACGCTGCGCACGTCATGCCGACGATAGGAATGTCGATCTGTCGGGTGTTTGGCATGATATCAGAATATATCCCAAAGACGCGGATACAAAAACGGCAGCCTCCATCGAGACTGCCGTTCGGACGCGTCGTGATGCGAACGTCAGACGCGGAGTCGGAGTATCTCGTCACAGAGTGCGTCGTATTCCTGCGCACCTCGGGAACTCGACGCATAGGCGACGACGGGTTTGCCCAACAGGTTGGCCTGGTTGAGCGACTCGCTCTTGGAGATGACGGTTCGGAGCAATCGCCGCCTATGTTCTTCGAGGAGCTCCTCGAAGAGGGCGTTCGTGCGCGTCGTCCGGATTTCGAACATGGTCGTGAGAATCCGGTAGGGAAGGTCGTCGATCTCCTCGTCACGCAATTCGGCCGCCGACTCGAGGAGGGTGTCGAGTCCGGTAATCGCGCCTACACCAGGCTGAACCGGAACGAGCAGCGTGTCAGCCGCGACGAGCGCATTGTAGGAGAGAATGCCCAACACCGGTGGGCAGTCGAGCAGGATGTAGTCGTATTCGCCGACGTGGTCGAGGGCCCGCGACAGGCGCTCTTCCCGGCGAATGCGGGTTTGCAGTAATTCGGCCGTTTCGGTCAGCCGATCGGTCGACCCGACGACATCCAGGTGTTCGTATTCCGAAGGCACGACCGCCCTGGCAGCTTGTGACGGTTTTTCCATGATCAGGTCGGTCACATCCTGGTCGAGGTCGGCCTGCAAGAAGCATCTTGTGGCGTGGCCCTGCGGGTCCAGGTCGATGACGAGCGTGCGCTTGTTCCGGGCCGCGAGTCCCGTCGCGAGGTTCACGGTCGTTGTCGTCTTGCCTACGCCGCCCTTCGTGTTCGTTATGGCGATGATCATCCCCATCTTCCCCTTTTGAGCTGGTTCACTTCAGGTTTTCGGGATTGAGGCCATTCAGGTCTTCGACGACGAATCGACCATCCCGACGCACGAGCTCGTCGTCGAACCAGATTTCTCCGCCGCCGAAATCGGGTGTCTGGATCGCGACCATGTCCCAGTGAACGGCGGAACGATTGCCGTTGTCGGCCGACTTGTAGGCTTGACCGGGTGTAAAATGAAAAGACCCGGCGATTTTCTCGTCGAACAGAATGTCGAGCATCGGATTCGTGACGTAAGGGTTGAACCCGATCGCGAACTCGCCGATGAAGCGCGCTCCGTCGTCCGAGTCGAGGATCGCGGACAACTCGGTTGGCCGGTCCGCCGTGGCTTCGACGATCTTCCCTTTTTTGAAGGTCAGAACGATGTCGCTGAACCGCGTGCCACGGTAGATCGTTGGGGTGTTGAACGCGATCTGGCCCTCGACCGAGTCCAGGACGGGGGACGTATAGCACTCGCCATCGGGGATGTTGTGCTCGCCCGAGCAACCGACGGCGGGGATATCTTTGATGCTGAACGACAGATCTGTTCCGGGGCCTGCGATTCGGACACGATCCGTCCGGTTCATCCTGGCTGTGAGCGGCTGGAGCGCTTCTTTCATTCGACCGTAGTCGAGCGTACAGACATCGAAATAGAACGATTCGAAGGCCTCTGTGCTTTGGTTGGCCTGTTGTGAGCCATCGAGGCCGTTGGCCATCGCAAAACACACCACCTGGTTCGGGGCACCCGAATGTCGAAGTGGACGGGCCGGAGCCATCGTTTTTCGTAGTGCTCCATCTCCTCGGGTGTTACGTCGGAAAGCTCGGCGATGTTATGGCTGCCACGAAGGGCGATGTAGGCCTGCACGCGCTCCATGCGAAAGGCCTCGACTTCGCCGATCAGTCCGAGATTCGTGCCTTCATCGTCCGTGCCCCGTATCAGCTCGCGCTGGATCCGGTTGTGCTTCAGAGTCACGAGAGGGTGGCCACCCCGATTCCGAATGGCGCGTATCAGGGCGATGACCATCCCATCGGGGATGTCGGTCGCTTCGACGAGCACGTTCTCACCGGCTTCGATGCGGGTGGAATGGCCGGTCAGAAGCGCTGCGAGTTGGTCGTATCTCAAGTCTTGCACGGTGGGATCGGCCCTCAGGACGGGCGCTAAGATAAGACACATTCGGACTGCACGCCAGACGATGGTGCGCTTCGCCATCGTTCAGGCTATATTGTCACAGAGATCGCAACTCGCTAATTAAAGGACACTTACACACGTGAGATTCAGGCCCTGTATCGACTTGAAGGAGGGGCGTGTCGTCCAGATCGTCGGATCGACGATGGTCGAGGACGCGCGTCCGGTCATGAACTTCGAGTCGGGTGAGGATCCTTCAGCATTCGCGCACCGATATCGGTCGGACGGTCTGACCGGGGGCCACGTGATCATGCTGGGCCCGGGGAATGAGGAAGCCGCCCGATCGACGATCGCGGCCTTCCCGGGGGGGTTTCACGTGGGTGGTGGGATCACATCACAGAACGCGGGGGCCTTCCTGCGGCACGGTGCGAGTCACGTGATCGTCACGTCCTACGTTTTCAGGAACGGTCTGATCGACTGGGGTCGATTGGATGAGATGGTGAGTGCTGTGGGGAAAGACCGACTCGTCCTGGATCTGAGTTGTCGCCTCCGCGACGAGATCTATTTCGTCGTGACGGATCGATGGCAGCGATTTACCGAAGTGCCGGTGAATGCCGAGACGCTCGAGTCGCTAGCGGCATATTGTGACGAGTTCCTAGTACACGGTGTCGATGTGGAAGGCAGACGCGTTGGAATCGACGATGACCTGGTGGCCCTGCTGGGTCGCTCGTGTCCGATCCCCGTCACCTACGCGGGTGGGGCGAGGACCCTCGAGGATCTGGATCGCGTGTGGGAGGTTGGTGGGGACCGGGTAGACCTAACGATCGGCAGCGCCCTCGATATTTTTGGAGGAGACTTGGCCTACGATGACGTCGTCGCCTGGCATCGAAACGCGAATGGAAAGGGCGCCGTGTGAGCGAGCTCAGGGACCTGGGCGAGTTTTCCCTGATCGACCGCGTCGCAGCGCACGGGCTGGCTCGCGCGGAGGGTGTGGTCAAGGGAATCGGCGACGACTGCGCTGTGCTCGAGTCTGGTGACGACACGGTTTTACTTGTCACGACCGACACTCTTGTCGAGGACACACACTTCCGGATCGCAGATACGCCGCCCGAGGGGCTGGGTTACAAGCTCCTTGCAGTCAGCCTTTCGGATGTGGCTGCCATGGGAGGCGTCCCACGTGATGCCGTACTGGCGGTGAGCGCCCCGGGGTCGTTCGATGCGGGCTATCTTGAACGGGTTTTCGATGGGATCTTCGCCTGCGGACGTCGGTTCGGCGTCAACATCGTGGGGGGCGATACGACGGAAATCGCCGGACCCCTTGTGTTCTCGCTCACGTTGTTGGGCAGCGCACCTGCCGATCAAGTGGTATACCGGTCTGGGGCGCGGCCGGGGCAGCTGATCTACGTGTCCGGCATCCTCGGTGATGCCGGCGCGGGGCTCAGAACCGCTCAAGGAGCCTTCGACATTCCGCCCGAAGACCGGCAGCATCTGCTGCGTCGTTTTCATCGCCCGAAACCGAGGGTGGACCTGGGGCGGCGACTGGCGAAAAGTCGATTGGTCGGGGCGATGATCGATCTGTCGGATGGGCTGGCATCGGACCTGGCCCACATTGCTCGAGCCAGTGCGGTAGACATCGTCATCGACCTGGAGGCGATTCCGATTTCGACCGCGACCAGGAGGTTCTGTGAAATCACGGGGGAATCCCCGATCGATCTGGCGCTGGGCGCGGGTGAGGATTACGAGCTGGCTCTTGCTGGAGATGCCGATATAAAGCATAATGGAGTGTTTAAGGACGATTTATACACGATCGGTGTCGTCGTCGAAGGCGACGGGACCGTCCGGAAAAAGACCGTGGCAGGCTCCGAAACTCTGAATATCGGAGGGTTTTCTCACTTTGTAGGAGAAACACCGACGTGATCCCGATCACATATCTTACCGCGCGGGTTCTTCAAATTACGATTGGAAGTCTGTTGTCTTATCGGAGCTATAGTTTGTGGTGCTAAGTTGATCTGATAGATTTGACGCCTTGGAAGGCTCGGGTTATGGCCAATTCTGAAAAGACCTACCAGCACTGGATCGAGATCGTCAGGACGTTTCGGACGTACTACGATCACTTCCGGATTGCGTTCCCCAACATGCACCAGATTCCCAAGTTTTACACGAACGATTGGGCTTCTGAGTTCAGGCTGAGTGCGCGGGAGTTTGCACGCAAGGAAGACATGGAGGCGGTCAAACGTCTGTTCGATGGCGCAGGCTACGGCACGGAACGCTGGGAAAAGCTGACGGCCCTGTCTGCCGAATCGATCGCCGAGGTCCTTAGCCAGGCGATGCCGATGAACGGAAAGCCGGCGGAGGTCGAATCCCGCCCTGCTGGAGAGGATGTTCTCGGCAGTATCCGGCAAGCCCTGGGTGAGGAACGTTTCAACCGGTTGCTCGCCGACCCTGCAGCCTTTGGACAGGAACTCGACCGTCTCGAGTCCGATCTCGAATCCGAAGACCAGGAAGTTGTTGATGCAGAGGTCGGGGAGCCAGAGGCCGAAGCCGAGCCTGTGGCCGAGGTGGTCGAGGAGGAGACCTCCGTGCCTCCGGAAGCCGTTGTCGAGCCAGAGGCTGAAGACTCCGTTGACGAGCCGGTCGCTCACTTGATCAATGTTCTCGGAGAGACGCGCTGGCAAGCCCTGCTCGATGATCCCGAGGCGGCGGTGAGGGCGCTAGACGGAGCAGGCGATGGCGCGGCTGATGAGCCAGTTCTCGAAGCTGAAGCAACCGTAGACGAAGATACAGAACGTGCCCCAGCAGAAAATGGTTCGACCTGGTCGCAAGAAGAAGCCGAAGCGGCAATCAAAGCCCTGGAGACGAAAAACGACGGCTTGACGTCTGATGTCGAGACGTTGAACGAAGAAAGAGAGGAAGCCGACCAGAACCTCAAGCGCATTCAGGTTGCTCTGGATGAAAAAGAGCGAGAGCTCCAGACGATGGCGAAGAAGATCAAGTCGCTCGAGGAGAAAGCACAAGAAGCCGAGAGCCAGAAGGGTCGTGAGCCCGAAAAGGCAAATCTGCCGCCCACGCAGTTATCGCAGCAGCTTGAAGAATATGAGAAGATCGTGCAACGTTCCGAAGAACAGATCGCGGAGCTCGAGGCACAGACCGAGAAGGACGAGCTCGTCGTTAAGGAGATGGCCGAAGATCTGAAGCGGGAGAAGTATCTGCGGCAAAAGTTCGAGGACGATCTTGGAGACGCGAGGAACGCATTGCGCGAGCAAGTCGAGAGGCTGCACAGCGTGCTCAAAGGGGACCCCGAGATTCCTTCGATCGATGAGTTCGAGCAGATGGAGAACGAGGAGTTGCTGGACTACATCGGGGACGTAGAAAAAGAGAAGCAGCGTGTTCTAGCCGGGCTCGATGCAATCGACGCGCAAGAGGAGAGCTACAAGAAACAGATCGACGTCCAGCAGGAAGAGCTGGGTGCGATCCAGGAAGACATTCAGAACATGAAGGGCTCCAACCTGGCGATGGAAGTCGAAGAAATGAAAGCGACCGTCGAGAAGCAGCGCAGTCAGCTTCAGACGCTCATGGGCTACTCAAAGAACCTCAAAACCCGCGCTGAACAGCTGACAGAGAGGCAGGAGCCAATGCGGCGCCTCGTTCAGAAGCTGAACCTACAGGAAAAGGCGCTCGTCCGATACGTACGGTTGAACTACGACAACAAGTTCATGCCGGAGAATATCCTCCGAGCATAGATCGGAGCTTTATCGATCGAGGCGGCGGCGCAGCATTTTTGTCTGCGACCGCCGCTTTTTTTGTTCAAGGCGCCTCTGAATGGACGTGCGCGAGGGTTTCGTCCTGCGTCGTGGTTTGAGGCGACGGGATCGGGCAATGAGTTTGCGGCGGAGACGTTCGAGGGCCTCACGCTTGTTGCGCGCCTGGCTTCGGTGATCGGATGCGACGACGGTGAGGCCGGTGGGAACGTGGGTGGCGCGGACGGCGGATTCGACCTTGTTGCGATGCTGGCCGCCGGGCCCGCCCGATCGGAGGGGCTGAAACGTGACCTGGCGGGCGAGTTCATCCAGGTCGATCGCGGTGTTCACGGCTACAGCAAGCCGGCTTTTCGGAGGGCGTCGGCCATGGAGCCACCGACCTCGTCGACCTTCTGCTTCTCCTTCGACTGGAACTCGGCCATGTCTTGCTGCTCGGCCTCTTGCTCGGCTGCCGCCTGGGCGGCCCGGATGGAGAGCGAGATGCGGTGCTGGACGCGATCGATGTCCTGAACGCGGACTCTGACTTCATCGCCGACGTTCACGACTTCGCTTGGATTGTTGACTCGCTTTTCTGCCGTTAGCTGTGAGATGTGCACGAGACCTTCGATGCCCGGCGTGAGTTCTACAAAAGCGCCGAAATTCTGGATGGATACGACTTTGCCTGCCACGACCTGGCCCTGACGGAATGGGAGGTTCGACCAGGGATCAGGCTCAAGGGCTTTCATGGAAAGACTGATGCGCTCGCGGTCGCCGCCGAGGTCTTTGATGTCTAGAATCTTGACCTTGATCGTTTTGCCAGTCTCGAGGACGTCGTTCGGGTTGTTCACCCTCGTGTGGCTGATCTCGGAGACGTGCACGAGGCCTTCGACACCGCCGATGTCGACGAAGGCGCCGAATCGTTCGACGCGGGTGATCGTTCCGTCGAGCTCATCGCCCTTTGCCAACTTCTCCCGCAGGGCAAGACCCCTTGCGCGGGCCTGTTCCTCGAGAATGGCACGGTGTGAAACGACCAGATTCCGTCCGCCACCACGAAGCTCGATGATCTTGAACGGCAGGGTCTTGCCCGCGTATGACTCGGGGTTTTGGCAGAATCTCAGCTCGATCTGAGACAGCGGACAGAAAGCCCGTAGACCGCCAAGATTGACGACAAGACCTCCCTTGTTGAAGCCTGTCACGCGTCCGTCGACGGGGAGCCCATTCTCGTGGGCTTCGCGAATGACCTGACGGTTGGAGGAACGCAACGACTTCGTCAGCTGAATTTCGCCTTCGAGGGAGGCGACGATTGCCTCGATGTCATCACCCTCGGATACGCTCAACTCGCCGTCGTCGGCGCGTAGTTCCCGAAGGTCGATCACGGCTTCACTTCGTCCGCCGAAGTCGACGAACGCGCTGCTGTCGTCAATTTTCTGAATGCGACCGGTGACCTTCTTCCCGACAGAGACATCCTGCTTTGGATCCACAGTAGGACCCGTTTGTTCGAGCAGTTTCGCGAATTCGGCGCTCGGCTTCTCTTCGCCGTACTTCTTGTCGAGTTCGGTGATATCTTCCGTTTCTTGCTGGTCGTTCATGCTGTATCCTCAATCAACTGGAACGGCCCTCGTCAGGGACGCGACGGTTTGATAATAGCTTCTAAAGCTATGACTTTCGGCCCTCGAGGCAAACCTTTTTTCATGTTTTTGGAGGTCAGTCGCGGGCATCGCGAAGGCTGTTTGGCACGCGCCTGCGGTCGCGACAAACCGTGCGAAAGGAGTTGAGAGAATGGCTGATGAGAGATACGAAAATGGGAGACGAGTCTACGCAAGCATGATCGGAGAAGAACGCGCGGCGGCTTCGTCGGCGGCGATGCGAACCCTGCATCCGGTGTTCGAGGAACAGGTCATGGCTTACGTGATGAACGATCTCTATGCCCGGCTCGGTCTCGATATGAAAACCCGTCTATTGTGTACGATCGCGGCGCTGACAGTGTCGGATAGACAAGCCCAGCTGCGGGTTCATTTTGGGCTATATCCGGATCTCTCAACGAGATGAAGTGGATGAAGGTGCCGTGGTTCCTGGCATGGGGGCGCGGTTAGAGTGTGCGGAACCTCTTCGGAATCTGCTCAGGGATGTTTATGTCTCCGACGGTAAGGAAGATCATATCGTTGAATGCGTCGAGTGTGCGGAATCCGCTGGCTCGGTTCTTGACGATTTGGACGATTCGGTTGAGGCCTTCGGCGATGGCGTTGGTAAGACGCGTGTTCACGAATGCGAGGACGCCGAAGAAGTGCTGTCGCAGGGTCCTGACGAACTTTCGCAGGGGTTCAAGTCGACTTCTGAGTGCGGACGTCGTCCAGCATTTCAGGAAGCGTTCGGCAGCCCAGGGCGCTTTGTATTCCCAGAACTGCTCGAACTCGTCCTTGAGTCTCCAGGCTCTATAGATTCGGTAGTTCGCCTTCTCCAGTGCTTTGAGTGTCCGAGTATCCCCTCTGGAGCGTGTCGCTGAGTGCCGGTAGAGGAGCCATCGGAGGCCCTTCATGGCTTTGCGCTCATCCGGGGCAGCTTTACGCCACTGGTCCTTACGGACCTCGTCAACGGCGGCATTGAGAGCCTTGACGATGTGAAAGCGATCGAGGACCAGCTTGGCATTCGGACAGTGTTCCTGGATGGCTCCGATGTAAGCTTCGCTCATGTCGCAGCAGGCCCACTCGATCTTGGATCTCCGGTAGGGACTGAGAGCCTCTGTGAAGAACCGATCGATCGTTTTACGCGCCCTGCCGCGGCCAACCCACACCACGCAGGAGCGGTCCAGATCGTAAACGAGCGTGGCGTACCTGTGACGCTTGGCGTAGGAGATCTCGTCGATCCCGATGGTTTTGAGCCCTCGGATACGATGACCTTCACGAAGCCGCGTGATGGATCGGTGAAGGAGATCCGACAGCGTCGAGGCAGAGATGCGCAGTAACTCGGACGCCGCCTTCTGCGTCATGGTCTGGCAGTAGCGCAGCATGGCATACTCGAAGCGATACGTCACCCGAGAGAACCGCTCCGCCCACGGAATCTCCTCGACCACACGACCGTGGGTAGGACACCGAATCTCCCGAGGATGGTAGAGAAGCCAGACCCTCCACCCGCACACCGGAATGTCACGCCACCGACGCGGATGGGGCATTGTGCGGACGATTTTACCTCGACGGCCGCACTCCGGACAACAACAACCATTCTTATGTGGCTTTACGGCGATGACGAAGCAGCTTCTCCCCCCAAACCACCAGCTGACAACACGGAACCCCTTGAATCTCAGCAGTTTCGATAGTAATCTGCTCCCGGTCATAGGTCGCACCCCCTTCGCTTTGATTGTCCTACACACACAACCAAGCGTAGGGAACGATCTATGACCTTGTCATTCTATAGTTTCACCGTTGAGAAACCCGGATAGAGCCTTTTTTATTGGCTATATCCGGATCTCTCAACGAGATGAAGTGGGTGAAGGTGCCGTGGTTCCTGGCATGGGGGCGCGGTTAGCGTGTGCGGAACCTCTTCGGAATCTGCTCAGGGATGTTTATGTCTCCGACGGTAAGGAAGATCATATCGTTGAATGCGTCGAGTGTGCGGAATCCGCTGGCTCGGTTCTTGACGATTTGGACGATTCGGTTGAGGCCTTCGGCGATGGCGTTGGTAAGACGCGTGTTCACGAATGCGAGGACGCCGAAGAAGTGCTGTCGCAGGGTCCTGACGAACTTTCGCAGGGGTTCAAGTCGACTTCTGAGTGCGGACGTCGTCCAGCATTTCAGGAAGCGTTCGGCAGCCCAGGGCGCTTTGTATTCCCAGAACTGCTCGAACTCGTCCTTGAGTCTCCAGGCTCTATAGATTCGGTAGTTCGCCTTCTCCAGTGCTTTGAGTGTCCGAGTATCCCCTCTGGAGCGTGTCGCTGAGTGCCGGTAGAGGAGCCATCGGAGGCCCTTCATGGCTTTGCGCTCATCCGGGGCAGCTTTACGCCACTGGTCCTTACGGACCTCGTCAACGGCGGCATTGAGAGCCTTGACGATGTGAAAGCGATCGAGGACCAGCTTGGCATTCGGACAGTGTTCCTGGATGGCTCCGATGTAAGCTTCGCTCATGTCGCAGCAGGCCCACTCGATCTTGGATCTCTGGTAGGGACTGAGAGCCTCTGTGAAGAACCGATCGATCGTTTTACGCGCCCTGCCGCGGCCAACCCACACCACGCAGGAGCGGTCCAGATCGTAAACGAGCGTGGCGTACCTGTGACGCTTGGCGTAGGAGATCCGACAGCGTCGAGGCAGAGATGCGCAGTAACTCGGACGCCGCCTTCTGCGTCATGGTCTGGCAGTAGCGCAGCATGGCATACTCGAAGCGATACGTCACCCGAGAGAACCGCTCCGCCCACGGAATCTCCTCGACCACACGACCGTGGGTAGGACACCGAATCTCCCGAGGATGGTAGAGAAGCCAGACCCTCCACCCGCACACCGGAATGTCACGCCACCGACGCGGATGGGGCATTGTGCGGACGATTTTACCTCGACGGCCGTACTCCGGACAACAACAACCATTCTTATGTGGCTTTACGGCGATGACGAAGCAGCTTCTCCCCTCAAACCACCAGCTGACAACACGGAACCCCTTGAATCTCAGCAGTTTCGATAGTAATCTGCTCCCGGTCATAGGTCGCACCCCCTTCGCTTTGATTGTCCTACACACACAACCAAGCGTAGGGAACGATCTATGACCTTGTCATTCTATAGTTTCACCGTTGAGAAACCCGGATAGAGCCTTTTTATTTTGGGCGCAGTTTTTCGCGCCGCCGACGGCGTGAATGCCGCAGCTGTCTACCTGACCGGGTTTACAGGAACACCTCCCCGGCGGGAAATCAGCCGTGTTGCTCTTGGGGCCGAACAGACGGTTCCGTGGTGTTACGAGCGCTCGACTGTCGATACGGTCGACTTGCTTCAGCGACAGGGAGTACAAGTACTGGCCTTCGAGCACAACGAGCAGAGCGTAGACTATCGCACGGTTTCCGTCGCGTTCCCCGTGGCCTTCGTCCTCGGGCACGAAGTGGAGGGCATCCACCCTGACACGATCAATCGGTGCGACAGTGTGGCGCATATTCCTATGCTTGGCCGCAAGGATTCTCTGAACGTGTCCGTCGCGGCGGGTATCGCGTTTTACCACCTGCTGACGTTGAAGGAGTCCGGCGATGCCGGATGAAACCGGACGGTTACAAAGTCTTGAAGCGGAGGTGGCCTCGTTACAGAGCGAGGTAGCCCGTCTGCGTGAAGAGAACAGACGATGGGCAAGACTGGCCGGCACCGATTCGTTGACGGGATTGCCCAACAAGATTTCGTTTATGCGAGCGTTCGTACCGCAGACTTTCAAGACGGCGTCTGAAGAGCAGCAGTCTGTCGGGCTTCTGCTCTTTTCCCCGGACAATCTGGGTGTTGTCAATGAAACTCACGGTCGAGAGGCTGGCGATCAGCTGCTCAAAGGACTGGGCGCCCTGATCCAATCTCTCGTCGGAGATTCGGGGCGTCTGGGATTGCTCGATGGTTCGAATTTCGTGCTTATGATGTATCCTTCTTCGGTGGAGGAAGCCCGGGGTCGGGGGAACATGATTCGTGCCCGAGTTCGCACACACGCCTTCCCGTGTGCGGATGCGACTGCGCAAATCACGGTGAGCGCCGGTGTGACGGCCGTCGCACCCAGCGAAGGAGATGATCTTCAGTCGTTGAGTGAGGAACGATTCAAGACGCTGAACGAGGCACTGTTCACGGCCAAAAAGGCAGGCGGCGATCGCGTCGAAGTCGTGTCCGATTCCAACGAGACGGTTTCCTCGTGAAGTGGCCGATCGTCCTCTTGACGGCCGTCGTCCTGGCGTCTTCGGCAGAAGGCGCGTCGAGGTTGTTCTACCAGGGTGCGGGGGATCTGGCGTCGGATTTCGATGCCGACGGCGCAGTGACGTTCGCTGACTTTGTGGCTTTCGCCGAGCAGTTTGGACGGGTTTCCGACCATCCGACGTTCGATCCTGCCTTCGATCTGGATTTCGACGGCGCCATCGGCTTCGGGGACTTTTTGCGGTTCGCGAACGCGTTCGGAACCCAGGGCCGGCCGCAGCTATTTCCGGACCACTTGCTGTATGTGGTGGATGCCGGGTCGAGCCTGATCGACGTCTTCCGGCTCAGCGATCACCTCCACCAGGAGTTTCTTCCCTTCAGATCACCGACGGCCATCGTGGTGAGTCCCGACCAGCAGCGCGTCTTCGTGGCCGAGCGGTTCGGTCTGTTCGTTCTGAACACCGACCATCAGGTTCTTTTGTCGGTTCCGACGGGGGCCCCCGGGCGTCTCGCCATCTCCAGCGATCAGCGAACGGCCTACCTGGGCGAACAACAGAACGATCTGATTCGGGTGATCGACCTCGATCTGCAGATGACGGTCGACACGGTGAGCGTGGGCAGGGGCCCCGGCGACGTGGGGCTCTCGCCGGGGGGCCGATGGCTCTACGTGCTGAACGCCGGGGATATTTCGGTGGTCGATCTCTCTCAGCCTGCGGAAGTATTACGTATCGACGTCAACGGCGTACCCGGTTCGATCGACATCGCCGTCGACGGGCGGCAGGCCTATTACACGTTGGTCGATCGAGGTGCGGTCGGCGTCCTGGACCTGTCGACGAACCAGATCATCGGTGAGATCGCTCTGGACGCAAGGGAGGCGAACGACCTCCGGTTATCGATCGACGGCGAGCGTCTGTATGTGAGTGCGGAACGGTCGCTGATCGAGATCGACTCCCAGAGGAACCTCGTGGTACGAAGCCTGGTGATCGGCGGTGGGACGAGTGCCATCGGACTGACACCCGATGGCGTGTGGGCCTACGTCGGTGCTTTGGAGCCGAATATCCTTAGGCCAGTCGTGGCTGTGGTGGACCTCGTGGCGTGGGAGGTCGTCGGAAGGATCCAGGGATTGTTGTTCCCCGTGGAGATCGCGTTTCGTCAGACGGTGTCCGGCGCGAACTGATCGGCGAGTCCACCCCTTCCGATGGCGATGACTCGCCATTCGAGCAGGTCTCCGAGGGCAGAGGTCTCCAGGTCCTGTGTAAGGACGTTCCAGGCGTCGAAGTCTCTCAATCGAGACACGCAGAAGTATGCCCGAGCAGGATCGCGTGTAGAAAGTGTTGATAAATAGACGGTTATTGCGTATCGGTTTAGTCGATGACTGGCCGGGTTTTGGGCGGATAAGGGCCACGATGCGGGATAACGACCAGGGCTACACGGATGGCAGACGAGAACAACAGAAAGAAGAACGATCAGCCGCCGGAAGGATTTTTTACGAACATCTTCCGGCCCTGGAAGCGGCAACGGGTAACCTTGACACCGCTCGGCAAGGGGGCCGAACCGAAGGCGAAGGGGCGCGCGAAGAAGACGAAAAAAGTCAAGGGGAAGAAGACCGCAGCCGCCAAGAAAACGAAAAAAGCCGTCGCGAAACAGACAGCACCCCAGACGAGCGCTCGTCAGCGCCAGATCAACGAACTCAAGACCCTGGCCAAGATCGGAAAGCGAGATCCCGAACGGCTCGTGGCAATCATTGCCAAGATGCTGCTCGAGGACGAGGAACAGGCCCGGAACGATCGACTTCGCTTCGAACGTTTAATCTGGGAAAAGGCCGAGAAACGGAATCCAGACGAGGAATAAAACGGCCGGCAACAGTTTGAATACGGGCGGGGCGTCGAGCGACGCGCCGCTTTTTTATGGCTATATCCGGATCTCTCAACGAGATGAAGTGGGTGAAGGTGCCGTGGTTCCTGGCATGGGGGCGCGGTTAGAGTGTGCGGAACCTCTTCGGAATCTGCTCAGGGATGTTTATGTCTCCGACGGTAAGGAAGATCATATCGTTGAATGCGTCGAGTGTGCGGAATCCGCTGGCTCGGTTCTTGACGATTTGGACGATTCGGTTGAGGCCTTCGGCGATGGCGTTGGTAAGACGCGTGTTCACGAATGCGAGGACGCCGAAGAAGTGCTGTCGCAGGGTCCTGACGAACTTTCGCAGGGGTTCAAGTCGACTTCTGAGTGCGGACGTCGTCCAGCATTTCAGGAAGCGTTCGGCAGCCCAGGGCGCTTTGTATTCCCAGAACTGCTCGAACTCGTCCTTGAGTCTCCAGGCTCTATAGATTCGGTAGTTCGCCTTCTCCAGTGCTTTGAGTGTCCGAGTATCCCCTCTGGAGCGTGTCGCTGAGTGCCGGTAGAGGAGCCATCGGAGGCCCTTCATGGCTTTGCGCTCATCCGGGGCAGCTTCACGCCACTGGTCCTTACGGACCTCGTCAACGGCGGCATTGAGAGCCTTGACGATGTGAAAGCGATCGAGGACCAGCTTGGCATTCGGACAGTGTTCCTGGATGGCTCCGATGTAAGCTTCGCTCATGTCGCAGCAGGCCCACTCGATCTTGGATCTCTGGTAGGGACTGAGAGCCTCTGTGAAGAACCGATCGATCGTTTTACGCGCCCTGCCGCGGCCAACCCACACCACGCAGGAGCGGTCCAGATCGTAAACGAGCGTGGCGTACCTGTGACGCTTGGCGTAGGAGATCTCGTCGATCCCGATGGTTTTGAGCCCTCGGATACGATGACCTTCACGAAGCCGCGTGATGGATCGGTGAAGGAGATCCGACAGCGTCGAGGCAGAGATGCGCAGTAACTCGGACGCCGCCTTCTGCGTCATGGTCTGGCAGTAGCGCAGCATGGCATACTCGAAGCGATACGTCACCCGAGAGAACCGCTCCGCCCACGGAATCTCCTCGACCACACGACCGTGGGTAGGACACCGAATCTCCCGAGGATGGTAGAGAAGCCAGACCCTCCACCCGCACACCGGAATGTCACGCCACCGACGCGGATGGGGCATTGTGCGGACGATTTTACCTCGACGGCCGCACTCTGGACAACAACAACCATTCTTATGTGGCTTTACGGCGATGACGAAGCAGCTTCTCCCCCCAAACCACCAGCTGACAACACGGAACCCCTTGAATCTCAGCAGTTTCGATAGTAATCTGCTCCCGGTCATAGGTCGCACCCCCCCTTCGCTTTGATTGTCCTACACACACAACCAAGCGTAGGGAACGATCTATGACCTTGTCATTCTATAGTTTCACCGTTGAGAAACCCGGATAGAGCCTTTTTTATTTTGGGAGCTGAAGGACTTCGATCATCACGCGGGCGACGCCTTCGCTGACCATGCCGAGTTCCTCTGCCGCGCCGAGCGAGAGGTCGAGGACCCGCCCGGGTATGAAAGGACCCCGATCGTTGATCCGAACCCGGAGCTGGTTGCCGTTGCCGAGGTGGGTCACGCGGATGATGGTTCCCAGTGGGAGTTCGCGGTGGGCCGCGGTCATGGCATACATGTCGAAGGTTTCACCGTTTGCTGTCTTGCGGCCGTGGAACTTGTGGGCGTAGTAAGAGGCTCGACCGACCTGATAGGCTCCCTCAGTGCTGATTTCGGTTGGCCGAGCGTGAGAAGGGGATCCCGGGTTGGCTGCCGTTTGCGTGCCGACGGGATTCGCCACCGGCTTGCGATACCGCGGTGCGGCCGTGCAGGCGACGACCAGGGCGAGCGCAATCGGGAAAACTCGGGTCACGGAAGACGGAGGCTGCTCGTGAGGTCGGTCACGCGATCGATCTCTTTCCGGCGGCAGTGATCGGCGATGCCATTCGCAATCTGCGGCCCGGCGAGGGGGTCGATGAAGGTGGCTGTTCCTACCTGAACCGCGTCGGCACCGGCCATCATGAATTCGATCGCGTCGGTCGCATTGGAGATGCCGCCCATGCCGACGATGGGAACGTTGACAACGGCCGCGACCTTCCACGTGAGGGCGAGGGCCACGGGTTTGATCGCCGGACCGGAGAGTCCGCCGGTGACGTTGCCCAGAATCGGTCGGGCGGTTTCGGTGTCGATGGCCATGCCGAGCAAGGTGTTGATGAGCGCGATCCCGTCTGCGCCGCCAGCCTCTACGGCCGTGGCGATGGGAACGATGTCGGTGACGTTCGGGGTAAGCTTGACGATGACGGGTACGGTCGACACGTCTTTGACGGCTCGCGTGACGTCGCGGGCGGCCTCTTCCCGACAGCCGAAGAGCATGCCGCCATCTTTCATGTTGGGCGATGAGATGTTGAGTTCGAGCGCGTCGAAACCGCCACGGTCGCAAAGGACCTTGGCCATTTCGGCGAATTCATCGCTGGAAGTGCCGGCGATGCTGACGATGCGCGCCGTGGGCAGCGAAGACAACGGTGGAAGCTTTTCGGCGATGAAGCCCTCCAGCCCGGGGTTCGTCAGACCGATCGAGTTGAGCATGCCGGACGGGGTCTCGGCCGTCCGGGGCGGTGGGTTACCGGCGCGCGGGTGACGGGTGATGGTCTTGGTGACGACTCCGCCGATTCGATTGAAATCGAAGAGCCCCTGGTATTCGGCGCCGTGTCCGAAGGTGCCCGAGGCCATCAGGACGGGGTTGCGGAGCTCGAGTCCGCCGCCGACGTGTACGGTGAGATCCATTACCAGACGATTTCGTGGGCGTCGACGACGGGACCGTCGAGACAGACTCGCTTGTAGCGCTCTTCCTCACGTTCGGGTCGGCGTTGTTCGACGACACAGCCGACGCAGGCGCCAAAACCGCACGCCATGTGATTTTCGAGGGAGGCGAAACAAGGACGCGTCAGGTCGGCGGCGATGTGGGCGACCCGGGCCATCATCGGGTGAGGACCGCACGTGAGGAGGGTCGTTTCGGGGGTCGTGTTCGTTTCGATCAGATCGGTGACGAAGCCGGCGTGGCCGGTCGTTCCGTCGTCTGTCGCGAGGTGACGGCAGAGCTCTGTGGGGAGGAGGCCATCGAGGTCGGGGAGCCGAGACGCCGTGTTGGCCCCGATCAGCAGCGTCATTGTGGAGAGTTGTCGCGGGTGTTCCCACGCGAGAAAGGCGAGGGGTACGATGCCGACACCCCCTGCGATGAGGAGGAGGTGTCCATCTGGCGGCACGAAGGGGCGTCCGAGCGGACCGAGTATGCCGAAGGTATCACCCGGTGTTGCCTGCTTCAGGCGAATCGTCCCAGGTCCGATGACGTCGTAGTAGATTTCGAACCAACCGGCATCGCGGTCGACGCGTAGAAAGCTGAATGGTCTTCGCAAGTAGGGAGCGCCTGCATCGTCGGTCAGAACCTGCACGAATTGCGCGGGACGGGCGGCATCTGCGATTGAGGCTGCATCGAGACGCATCACGTAGAGATTTCGACCGACCTCCCTGTTGGAGACGACCGTAGCAGTCTGATCGAGAAAGTTGGGGATCGAAAGGTTTATCGTGGTTCTCCACCTGGCAGGACGTCACTGGCACACCGAAACCCCAACGAATTTCGACTGTGATCCCGAGATGCATTCGATCTGAATCGATGGATGTGAAACGCGGTCGGACAAACCTCACTCACGGTCCCTCCTCGGCAACCTCTTTGGCGACGAGCACCGTTTCGTGGATCGTAGCACCAGCTATTTGCGTTTGAGTGAAGGCTCACGATCGCACGATGTGAATCGAGCGCGCATCGACAAGGGTCGGACTGTCGACATCACCGGTTTCACTTCTCAGGGGCTTGGTCGGTCTCTCGGTTGGTGATCTGGTAGAATCCGTCGATCCAGGCGGTCACCGCCTTGCCACCTTTCTTGGCTGGCCGATACTCCTGTTGGGAGACGGCGTCTTCAGCGGCTTTTCTTAAGATCTCGGGGCCGCCGGTGATCTCGACCTCCAAAACCTTTCCTTCGGGACCGATCTTCGCTCGGTATTCGACGCAGCCGCTGATGCCCTGTTCGGCGACGTCCGGGGGCCACTCTGGATCGACACGCTTCAGGAGCGATGGTTTAGAGTCAGCCTCTTGAGCAGTGGACAGACTCTTTCCCCCTGAAGCGACGAAGTTGACCTCAACAGCCACCCACGTTCCCGCCTGCGGACGATTCTTTTCGGGAATTCGAAACCGCTCCGTCTCTCCGATGGCATCGGCCTCCAACAAGCCTTTTCCGGCAAGAGCCTCTGTTCTGCCCGCTTTCCCATCCTGATCGACGCGCATGCCGACGAAGTACTTTCCGACGGCGGAATCCCCGTGGGCATCGCGGAGGTGCGCGGGTAGATTGATTTCGATCTTATAGGGCGCGCCTACCTCTTCCTCAATTTTAGCCTTCTGCGAAATGCCGAGATCCTTCCAGCGCTCGAACCATTCCGATGCAGTGGGATAGTCTTCGAGATCGTTGTGGATGCGCCCAAGGTAGTAGACCGCGCGGGCGTTCTTCGAGTCCGCAGCGAAAGCCTTCTCCATGCATTGTCTGGCTTCTTGCAGATTTCCGCTTTCGTAGATCTGCAGTCCGAGCATCAGATATCTTCTGGACGCACTGTTCCCCGTTCCATCCGATGCCAACGCCGGGATCGGACACAGAACGAGCACTAAGGCAAGTGCGGGGCCAATTCTCTTCGTAGAGAGAACGAAACTCTGGATGTTCCTCATTCTAGGCGAAACCTCAGCGAGTGTGACATCCATACAGCTACCGCCCGGCCCTCCAGGACAGCAGGTTCGAACACCGACTGCCGCGCTGCGTTTCTGGCAGCGTCGTGGAATACGTCGTCTCCCTCGAGGACGACGGTTTCACCGACCCGACCATTTTCGAGGACAAGAGATTTGACACGCACGCTGCCCTCCAGCCTCGCTTGCCTGGCGACCTGGGGAAACTCTGGCTCCGCCGATTTCAGCAATCGAGGCGCGACATCGACGGCGGTTATGTCAACCGGTCCGACCCTCTTGGTGATGAAAGCCCCGTTCGGGTTGTTGAAGTGGACCGACCTGCTCTTCTTGAAGGTAGCCGTTACCTCGAGAAGGTCATCGGGAAAGATCTCGGGGAGAGGGGAGAAGGGAGCAGCCTGTCTGATGGATTTGAGTCTGGGTTTTACCTCGAGCTCCGTGTATTCGTCGTCATCCTCGTGGTCGATCTTATCGGCCCTCCCATCCCGGTGAATCCTGAAACGAATCGTCACTCCTCCGTCCCGAGGATCGGTGTCGGGGGTCTGATCGGGCGTGAGTGAGGCGTTCGACACGATCTGATCGGCCGTTTCCACGGGAAGCAACTCCCCACCAGGAAGATCCTCGGCCTCCAAATTCGATAGGATCCGATAGCGAAGATCCCGCATGTATGGGGCGAATTCCCACTCGTAGCTGCTGAATCGAAGATCGATTCTTCCAACGGACTCCAGGATCGCGGTCGGCACGCGGATGTTTTCTCCATCCTCGTTGTCTGGGGGCGGCGACCCAGAGGGGTCGGGTGTGGACTCGACGTCGATAGTCGTGGCCATCCAGATGTCGCGCGGGATACCTTCGTGGCTGCCCGGCGCAAACCTGAACTTGCCTGCGGCAGCGACCAGTTTGTCTCTCAATCCGAGCCCCAACGGCAGATCGATGTCCTTGATCGATCCTTTGGCTCCGACCAGAAATCTCACTTCGGTAGAATCCGTATTCTCCGTCGTTCCGTGAATCCTCAAGAGGACACGTCGAATGATACGCGGTTTGGCGTCTGCCTCACCGTAAGACAGTGGTTGGAACGAAAACTCACCCGAACTTCGGACTCTACCCCTGAACGGGACAGACTCGCTGTCGACGGCAATCGGGATCTCTACCCACGCGGCTACCGGGTCGCCAAGGTAGGTGGCTGGTTCGAATCGGTGGCTGGTGACGAACCGTTTGGCCGTTCGGTCGAGCCCCCGAGGGCCGCTTACGTACTGCACGTCCTCTACGCGGCCGTCGGTGCCGACCAGGGCGCTTACGATGGCCGTCGCCCCCTCGAATCTCGGATTCGGCGTTCCGAGATCAGCTGCCGAGGTGATCACGGGTGGGGTATCGGTCTGGAAGACCTGGAGAACCGGTCTCGCGCCGTCTTTCGAATCTTTTTTCGTGGGCCGTTCGAGGATGTCGATGCCTGTTTCCATCCAGACATCCCTCGGCTTGCCTCGATGCTTGCCCGGTTCGAATTTAAACTTCTTCGCGGCTGCCACGACCTTCCTCGTCAGGTCAGGGGAGCGATACTGTGGCTCGATCAGTTTTGCGGTCCCGTCTTCACCTACGAGGAATTTGACCCCGATCCATTCAGGATGGGCGTGGGCTTCGTCGATTCGGACTTCCGATCTTTCGACGATGCTGGGTTTGGTCTCGGCATCGGCGTAGGATAGGGGTGGCAGGGGGACGGGGCCCGAGCGTTCGATCTGACCCGTGAACGGACGAGACGCCTCCCGTATGTCGATCGGGATCTCGATCCAAGAAGCCACGTAGCTCCCGAAGTGACGAGCGGGAATGAATCGGTGATCCCGAGCCAGTTTTTCACCCGTCGATTTGAGTTTCGAGGGTCCGTTGACGTAGGTCGTTCGTTTCGGCACACCGTCGCGCCCGACGAGTATTCTGACGATCACGGTTGCCTCTTCATCGGGCGTCTCTTCGGGTTCGGCAGTTTTGTAAACGATCGGGGGTGTGTCCGTGTCAAACGCCTCGAAAGGTGGTGTTCCCGGATCGCCAGAATCGAGGTGCTTTCCGTCGAGTTTCTCTTCGACCGTTTCTGCAAAGCTGGTTCCGATGTAGTCGTTCAGGACTCTCTCGTAGTACCTGCGGGCGTGAGGGAGATCCTTTAGGTGATTTTCATAGATCCAGCCCGTCGTGAACAGCGCCTGTGGCGCAAAGAAACTGTTCGGGTATTCCTCGGCGACCTGTTCGAGGATGGTCACGATCTCCTCCGGCGCCACTCCTTCTTCCAGAAGCGATTCGGCCTCGAGGTAGCGGGCTTCTGCCAGAAGGTCGTCAGATCGATTGGCGTCGATCCGGTTGCGTGCTTCGACGGCATAGGGGGTTGTGGGGTAGGCCTCGAGCAGTCGTGTGAAGGCCTGCCGTGCCTCCGTCTCGTCTTTCAGGCTGTCGGCGTGGATGAGGGCGATCGCGAATAGGGCCTTCGGAGCCAGCTGCGGGTCATCGGCTTCGGCACGATTCAGAGCCCGTTCGTAGGTCGCGAGGGCCGAGTCGATTTCTCCCAGGTTGAAGAGGTAGAGCTCGGCGAGATCGAACATTGAAGCCAGGCCGCGTTTGCCGTCCCTTTCCGATTGCTTTCGGACTTTGTCGAGAAGGAAGAGTGTCTTCTCCATCGCTCCGGCGCGTTCGGCTGCCGTCGTGCCTCCCCGCTCGAGCCGGGCAGCTTTGAGGTGCTCCATGGCCGCTTCGCTGTCGCCTAGCGTTCGGTAGTCGATCAGCCCCATCTGGTAGTAGGCTTCGGCGCTGTGTTCGGTCCTCGGATACTGCTTGATGATGGCATTGTAGGCGTCGACCGCGTCTTCGATTTGCCCTCTCAGGGTGAATACGTTCGCCTTCATCAGTTGAACTCGCGGCCTGTAGTCTTCGAACCTCTTGATTCTAGCAATGCCTTCGTAGATCCTTAGCGCGGCATCGAAATCGCCATTCAGCTCGTGAACGCGGCCAATCTGTTGGCGGGCGTAGAAGCCGGTGACGTCGTCCGGATCGCTGCGGAGAACGTTCTGGTAGGCTGCGAGTGAGGCGTCGAGGTTTTCCGTGTCAAAGTGAGCGTCTCCGAGATCACGCCAGATGCGCGCCAGAAGGTTTTTGTCGCGCTCCCCTTCGAGGAGCCCATTGAACAGGTCGATCGCTGTTTCGACGTTGCCTTCGGCGAACTCGAGCTCGGCCAGCGCAAGACGGGCGTGCCAAGCGAATGGTCCAGTGCTCTGTCCTACCGCGGCGAGTGTCGAGCGGGCTTCTGCGAATTCTTCACGCCCCCACAAGGAAAGACCCATCCAGTAGCGAGCTTCGACGAGGAGTGAACTTTCGGGGAAGTTGTCCACGAGCTCGTTGAATTTCTGGACGGCATCGGTGTGCTCCTCACGCCAGTAGTAGGCTTTGCCCATGAGGAGCAGGCTGTCATCTACCAGGTCGCTGTCGGGGTGGAGCTGCAGGATCGAGGAGGCTTTTCGGATCGCGGAGAGGTAGTAGGTGAGGTAGTTGTTTTTGAGGCCCCGGTTTTCTGGGTCGGCTTCAGACTTGGCGCGTTCTTCTTCGGCTTGCCTATATCGCTTCTTGGCGTTGTAGAAGGTGTTGTAGTAGACGCACGACTCGAGGAAGAATGCGGTGGCTACGCAGAGGCTGAGTCGAAGGAAGCGAGTCATGACGTTGGTGCGATGGCTGCGTGGAACTCCTGCAGCGTCCGAATTCGGACCCCGCGGTCTTTGACCATCGATTCGATTGCAGAGACGACGGCGGTGGCACCGGCAAGGGTGGTCGTGTAGGCGACACCGTATTGCAGGGCGGCCCGACGAATCTGGTGATCGTCGGATCGCGCCTTTTCTCCTGCTGGCGTGTTGATCATCAGGGCGATGTTCTGGTTCTTTATCTCGTCAAGAATGCTCGGACGTCCTTCCCGAATCTTGTAAATCCTCTCGACAGCGATTCCTTCCTCGGCGAGGCGCCGCTGGGTGCCCTGCGTCGCGATGATACGGAACCCCAGCCCTTCGAGTCGGCTTCCGATGTCCACGGTGTCGTTCTTGTCGCGGTCGTTCACGCTGATGAAGACGGTCCCCTCCGTAGGGAGTCGGACGCCCGCGCCCAGCTGCGCTTTTTGAAAGCTGAGTCCGAAGTCGTTGTCGATACCCATGACTTCGCCGGTCGATTTCATCTCGGGACCGAGTAGCGTGTCGACGCCCGGAAACTTGTTGAACGGGAGCACGGCTTCTTTGACTGCGATGTGGTCGATGCTGACTTCCTCGGTGACGCCCTGTTCTTCGAGGGTCAAACCGACCATCGCCCGAGCGGCCACCTTGGCTAGCGGAATCCCGATCGCCTTGCTGACGAACGGCACCGTGCGTGACGCCCGGGGATTGACTTCGATGATGTAGACTTCGCCATCCTGCACTGCATACTGCACGTTCATCAACCCGACGACGTCGAGCGCGCGAGCGAGATCGTGCGTTTGGGATCGGATTTGAGCCAGGTTCTGATCGGATATGGCATACGGTGGGAGGACACAGGCACTGTCGCCCGAGTGTACACCCGCGCTCTCAACGTGCTGCATGATACCGCCTATGACGGTGGCAGTCGAGTCGGCGACGGTGTCGACGTCGAACTCGTGGGCGTTCTGAAGGTATCGGTCGACGAGAACGGGTCGCTCGGGCGAGGCATCGATGGCGTCGGCCATGTAGCTGACGAGGGCGTCGCGGTCGTAGACGATGGCCATGGCTCGGCCGCCGAGGACGTAGGACGGTCGGACGAGGACGGGATAACCGATCTTGTCGGCAATGGAGACGGCCTCGTCGACGTCCGTCGCGGTATCGTTTTCGGGTTGCCGGATGCCGAGCCGGGCGATGAGGGCGCCGAAGCGCTTTCGGTTTTCGGCCAGGTCGATGCTGTCGGGGGACGTGCCGACAATCGGCAGCCCACCGCGCTCGAGGTCGTGGGCGAGGTTGAGCGGGGTCTGCCCCCCGAATTGTACGATGACCCCGTCGGGCTGTTCGAGGTCGGCGATGGCGAGCACATCCTCGGTGGTCAAAGGCTCAAAGTAGAGTTTGTCGGACGTGTCATAATCGGTGCTGACGGTCTCGGGGTTCGAGTTGACCATGATGGTCTCGAACCCGTCTTCTTTGAGCGCGTAGGAAGCGTGGACGCAGCAGTAGTCGAACTCGATGCCCTGACCGATCCGGTTGGGCCCGCCCCCGAGGATCATGATCTTGCGTCGATCGGACCGCACGGCCTCCATCTCCGCCTCGTAGGTCGAGTAATGATAGGGCGTGAAGGCCTCGAACTCCGCCGCGCACGTATCGACCGTTTTGTAGACGGGAGTGACGTCGAGTTCCTTTCGCAAAGCGCGAACGATCCATTCGTCGGACCGCCAGAGGTGGGCGAGCTGGCGATCGCTGAATCCGTGCGCCTTGGCTTTGAGCAGGACCTCGCGCGTGACGAACGACCTCAATCGCTCGAGATGTGATGTTTCGATGGACACGGTTCCTCTATTCGACGAGTGAAGCCAGTTCGTGTTCGACCTGGACGATTTCGAACAGGTTGCGAAGAAACCAGGGGTCGATTCCCGTCAGTTCGAACAGCTCTTCGGGACCCAATCCCATTTCGAAGGCCGCGCGGATGTAGAACAGACGTTGCGAGTTGGGGACCCGGAGTTGGTGTTCGAGTGTTTCGTGGTCGAGCGTCGTCGGGTCGATGTTCTTTCCATCGGCTCCGAAGCCCGCGCTGCCGATTTCGAGCGACCGCAGTCCCTTTTGGAAAGCCTCTTTGAATGTCCGTCCGATGGCCATCGTCTCGCCAACCGACTTCATCTGCGTGCCGAGGAGGTCTTCCGTCTGCGGAAACTTTTCGAACGTCCATCGAGGAATCTTGACGACGCAATAGTCGATTGTCGGCTCGAACGAGGCGGGTGTCTCACGGGTGATGTCGTTACGGATCTCGTCGAGCGAATACCCAACCGCGAGCTTCGCGGCGATTTTTGCGATTGGGAACCCCGTGGCCTTCGAGGCGAGCGCCGAGCTTCGGGAGACGCGGGGATTCATTTCGATCACGACGAGCCGCCCCGTGTCGGGATGGACCGCGAACTGGATGTTCGACCCCCCTGTTTCTACCCCGATTTCGCGGATGCAACGGAGTGCGGCGTCCCGCATGACCTGATACTCCTTGTCGGTCAGGGTCTGCGCTGGCGCGACGGTGATGGAGTCTCCGGTGTGGACACCCATGGGGTCGAAATTCTCGATCGAACAGATGACGACGACGTTGTCCTTCAAGTCGCGCATGACTTCGAGCTCGAATTCCTTCCATCCGATGATCGATTCTTCGATCAGGATTTCGGTCGTGGGCGAAAGATCCAGACCGGTGGCCGCGGCACGCTCGAACTCTTCGGGATTGTAGGCCGTTCCGGCGCCCGTACCACCGAGGGTGTAGGATGGGCGGATGATGGCGGGATAGCCGATGTCGTCGACGACAGCTGTCGCCTCGTCGAGGGTGTAGGCAAAGCCGCCCCGAGGCAAGTCGAGTCCGATTTTGCGCATGGCACTCTGAAAGGCCTCTCGGTTCTCCGCCTTTTCTATGGCTTCGGGCTGTGCGCCGATCATTTCAACCCCGAATTCGGCGAGGACGCCGTCGTGATGGAGGTCCATGGCCACGTTCAGCCCGGTCTGGCCGCCGAGCGTGGGGAGGATCGCATCGGGGCGCTCTCGCTCGATGACGGCGGCGCAGACTTCGGGTGTGACGGGCTCGACGTAGGTTCGGTCGGCCATTTCGGGGTCGGTCATGATCGTGGCCGGGTTGCTGTTGACGAGAACGACCTTGTAGCCCTCCTCTTTGAGGGCCTTGCAGGCCTGGGTTCCGGAATAGTCGAACTCGCACGCCTGGCCGATGACGATCGGGCCGGAGCCGATTAGAAGGATGGAGTGCAGGTCGGTACGTTTGGGCATTTTCAATTCTTGCGGACGACGATTCCTGCGGGCATAGAAACGCCTGCGACAACCGAAGCATCGCAGGCGGGGAGCACGATACGGGCGTCTATAAGCCTAGAAATTCTGCTGGAGCAACACAAGGTAGACGAGGAGGAGTACGAACAGCAATGTGACGACGTAGAAAACTTTGAAAAACATGTCCCGAGCGGTCGTTTTGCCGCTCCCGCTGTTGAACGGAAGCGGACCCTCACTGTCCTGGATGAGGGAAGGATAGCGCTCTTTTTCGATCAGTTCTTCGAGCTGGGGGTTGCAGTCTCGAATCGTCTTGAGAATCAAGCATTTGTTCCGAGCCACCTTTTCGGCAAACCGCTCGCGTGCGGATCGATCCTCGCCCTGGTCTTCGATGGGGAGGTCGTCATCGTCTTGCTGGTCTTCGATCAGACTGAGCGCCCGTGTGCGGGCAAGCTTCTGCGCTAATTCCTGCATCTGCTTCCGATCGTGGACGTGCTGGCGGATGACTTTGCCGCAGACTTCGACGAATCGGTCGAGGTCTGCCCGAATCTCTTCTTCCGACAGCCCGAGGAGATAGGATTCCTCGATGAGCTGGTCGATCGTTTCGCTGGCTTCTGGCATGTTCGTCTCGAGTCAGTGCAGCGCGTCGAGGAAATTCGACGGTGGCCGAACCGACTGTACGTAGCGATTCAATCCTGCTGTGATTTCTGCGTCCGCGGCGGGCAAAGCATCGACGATATCGCCGGCGATCAACCCTCGTTGCCCGGTGCGCGTTGCCGAAACATCACCCGACAGCCCGTGCAGGTAGACGGCCAGGCAAGCCGCGCGGTCGGCGTCGCATCCCTGGGCGATCAGGCCCGCGATCGTGCCGGTCAAGACATCGCCGGATCCGCCCGTGGCCATGCCGGCGTTGCCACTGGGGTTAATATACATCCATCCGTCGCCAGAGGCGATGACGGATGGGGCACCCTTGAGAACGACGGTCGCCCCTGTCGCGTCGGCCAGCGACCTCGCGTCAGCCACGGGATCGTCCACCGAGCGTCCCATCAGCCGGGCGAATTCGCCGGGATGGGGCGTCAGGACACGTGGGTAGTCCGACGCGAGCTGTTCGGGTCGACCCGTGTGCGCGTTCAGCGCGTCTGCGTCGACGACGGCCGGCATCTTTGCCGTCGCGAGCGTGCGACGGCAAAGATCGACCGTTTCGTGGTGCGTTCCGAGGCCGGGACCGATGGCCAAGACGTCGGCTTTGGCAAGCAGGCGGTCGATCTCGCCCGTCGCCCGACGTGCCAGGCACCGTGCTTTTCGCAACTCCGGCAGGGGGTGCGTCATCGACTCGGTCGAGTGGGCCTCGATCAGATCGAGTGTCGAACTTGGGGCGCCCACCGTAACCAAACCCGCGCCGACTCGAAGCGAGGCCCGAGCGGCCAGCGCTGCCGCACCCGTCGTGCCTGCAGCCCCAGCGATGAGGATGACGCGGCCGGCATCGCCTTTGTGTGCGCGAGGGTCTCTGTCCGGCAGCGCGGCTCCCAGCGCGTGATTCAAGAAGATCGGAGGCTGTGCCTCGATCGCCCCGGGCGAAAGACCGATGTCGACGAGATGGAGCCGACCGCACGCCGCCCTGCCGGGGTAGAGAAAATGTCCGAATTTGGGCTGGCCGAACGTGATCGTATCGCCGGCGGCTGCGACGCACCCGGCGCCCGTGTCGGCGTCCATTCCCGAGGGGACATCGATGGCAAAGATCGGTGGAGCGACCTCACGGAGGCACTCGATGACGTGGGCGACCGGGCCTTTCGGGGGCCCATTCAGGCCGGTTCCGAGCAGTGCATCGACAACGGCATCGGCTCCAGCGAGTTCGGCCTTCAAATCGCCCGGGACGGCGTCGTGAAACGTGACGTCCACGCCTTCACGCTCGGCACGGTCGAGGTGCGTTCGGGCATCACCGGCGACACGCTCTCGATCGGCGAACAACAGACACCGCACGTTCGAACCGAATCGACGGGCGAGACGTGAAATGACGAACCCGTCGCCGCCGTTGTTTCCCTTTCCGCAGAGGGCGATGATACGTCGCCCCCCGAATCCGCCGAGCGCGTCCCGGATGACTGTGGCCGCGCCGGCTCCAGCCCTTGCCATAAGAAGATGGCCGGGAGTACCTGCCTGGATGGTCTCGGCGTCGATCCCGGCCATCTGCTGGCCGGTGACGAGCCGAAGATGCTGGGTCATGAAGACGTGGCGCTCTCGGCGACGACCACCGCGATGGCTTGTGTGTCGGTGTGGGTCAGGCTGACGAGGAAACGCCGGTCTCCGGCTAGTTCACCCGAGCGCCCGTGCAACGTCATTTGGGGTGCGGCCCCCGGGGCGCGGGTCACCTCGAGGTCGACCCACCGGACACCCTTCTTCCACCCGGTACCGAGCGCTTTCATGGCTGCCTCTTTTGCGGCGAATCGGGCAGCCAGAGATCGATGGTTTTCGCCCTTGCGAAAGCAGTAGGCCTGCTCTTTGGGGGTATAGACTCGGTTCAGAAACCGATCGCCCCACCGGGCGACAGCGGCCTCGATTCGCGCGACGTCGACGAGGTCGATACCGATCGAATGGATCACGGGACAGGCTTATCTCGACCCGATTGGGAAACCGTCGAAATAATACAGGAAGGGCCGGTGCCAGGCAACAACTTTGCCTTTCAACAGGGCGTTTTAAGGCTATTGGGTGAGGGTATCTACCGTTCCGTCGGGGTGACGGATCTCGAGCAGGTCTTCCTCGAAAACCATGGTCAATCCTTCTCCGTCCGACCACGTCCACTTTTCGCCCTCTTCTGTGATCGTACCGGACGTCGATCTGTACTCTGTACTCACTCCCTCGGTGTAGTGCTGCGACAGGCCACCATTGATTTTCATGTAGGTTAGCCTATCGTAGGAATCGGTGCCGTGGATGGCAATGTGGTCACCCTGAACCTGAACCGATTCAGGATCGTACGTTGTGAGAAAACTGAGGTGTGCGTGCGACGGGTCGGTCGGGAACCATTCCATTCGCCCACTGATCTGTGGAGGTCTGATCTCCCGGCCGTCGGGTAGCACGCGTGATTCCAGAACCCAGATTTCTTTGAACGGGTCTTGCCATTCATCATCAGCCGTGCAACCGAAAGTCCCAGCGAGAAGAGGACAGAGAACGAGGGCAAAACGCCAGAAGATCCGCATGGAGGCCTCAGATTTTCAGTTCGGGTCAAGTCAAATCGCCGCGAAATAAATGCCGGCCGTTGTCTTGTGTCAACTCGAATCCGGGATCGGTAGCTGCGGTAGCGCCCATCGAACGAGGGTCGTGTTATTGAAGCCCTCGCTCATCCGGGGCTGCTAAGCCGGTTTGCGGACATAGCGCTTGCTGCCCGAGACGGGAAAGAGGATATTTCGACGTCGTCCGGGAAGATCGTACCGTCGACATTTCAGTTTTTGGTTTGACAGGTGGGGTGTCCGAGTGGTTTAAGGAGCTGGTCTTGAAAACCAGTGACCTTCACGGGTCCGTGGGTTCGAATCCCACCCCCACCGCCAAGCCGACCCTTCGAAACCCTCCCAAGCTTGCGATAGTCCCTTGTTTTAGTTAATCTTGAAGTCTGAATTTTCCGATGTTAGATAAACTCAAGGAGAGGTGCTGGAGTGGTTGAACAGGGCGGCCTGCTAAGCCGTTGCAGGGGTACTCCCTTGCCGAGGGTTCGAATCCCTCCCTCTCCGCCAAAAATCTCGTGGGTCGTGGGCGGTTTGCGGTCGGTGGTAGCTGATTTCCGCCCATCCTGATGTGCCACCGAGCAGGGCCACATCCTGAATGACAAGGTCGGGCGGTGCCCACGACCGCCCACCGCTCACCACCGACGACCTCATGTCCACGGAAGTTCTCCGATTCGCCCCCTCGCCGACCGGCGGATTCCACGTCGGCAACGCACGAACGGCCATCTTCAATCATCTCTACGCGAAGCACTACGGAGCATCCCTTCGACTTCGTGTTGAAGATACGGATCGCGATCGATCGACGGACGCATCGCTGGAGACCATCGAGCAGGGGCTTGCGTGGCTCGGTGTCGATTTCGATGGCGAGCCCGTCTATCAGTCCAGGAACGAGACCGCCCATCGGCTTGCGGTCGAACAGTTGCTTGCCTCTGGCGTGGCGTACCGATGCTACGCCGAGGCGGACGAGTTAGAGGCGATTCGGAAGCAGGCGCAGAAGGACAAGCGCGGTGCCAGGTTCCCCGTCGCTGCGCCTGAAGAAATCGAGGCGCTCGAGGCGGCCGGTCGTTCTCCCGTCATCTATTTTCGCATCCCCAGTGGCGAAACTACGTGGGACGACGTGATCCGGGGCGAGAGTCGATGGGAGAACGAGGTGATCGGCGACTTTGTCATCCAGCGCTCGGATGGCACGCCGACCTACAATCTGGCTGTTGCGGTCGACGACCACGACATGGGTGTCACGCTCGTGCTTCGAGGCGCCGATCACATCTCCAACACCCCCAAACAGATCATGTTGTGCGAAGGGCTCGCGTGGACCGTCCCTCGATATGGCCATTCGACGTTGATTCTCGGTTCGGACGGGAGCAAGCTGGGTAAACGTCACGGCGCCACGACCGTGACGGAGTATCGCGAGCAGGGACTTCTGGCAGCGGCCCTCTACAATTTTCTGGCTTTGCTGGGATGGGCACCGGGTGACGGCAGGGAGGTCTTTACGGCGACCGAACTGGCGGATGCGTTCACGGTCGAAGGCCTGCTCAAGAAGGACGCGATCTTCGACGAAACAAAGCTTCTGTGGTTGAACGGCGAGCACGTAAGAGCTATGACGGGTGACGCCCTCCTGCCGCTGGCTGTGCGCGAGTGGGTCGACGCCGGTTTCCTGTCGGAGCCGGAGGTCGATGCGCGTCGATCCGAGCTCCTCAGGATCGTTGCCATGATGCAGCCGCGCGTTGAACGTCTTTCGGATTTTAGACACGCGCACTACTTTTTCGCCGAGCCCGAAGGATACGATGAGAAGGCGCTCAAGAAGCACTGGAAGACCGACACACCCGATCGTCTGACACGATTCTCCGAACGTCTGCGCGCGCTCGGCGCGTTCGACGAGGGCGCTGTCGAGGGCGCAACACGGACCCTCGCCGGCGAGTTGGGGCTCTCGGCCTCGAAGCTGATCCACCCGACGCGTCTGGCCCTGTGCGGGGTGAGTTTCGGGCCTGGACTTTTCGAACTGATGGAGGTCATGGGCAAAGAAACGTGCCTGCGCCGGATGGACTGGGCGCTGGCCGTGCTCGCCCCAGAGCAACGCGTGTCCTGAATCTGCGCTGCCCCCTCGTCTAATGGCAAGACGCCTGACTCTGGATCAGGTAATCGGGGTTCGAATCCCTGGGGGGCAGCCATTTTTATGCCCACGCAAGAGCGTTCGGTAGCACACGTGATACATAGGTGGACGATATGGCAGAAGAAAAACGGACCGAAGACAAGAACGAGGGTCGGAACACACTCGGCTTCATTCGCGAGGAAGTTGAAGCGGATACGGCGAGCGGCCGATTCGACGGCAAGGTAATGACGCGTTTTCCGCCGGAACCGAACGGCTACCTCCACATCGGTCACGCGATGGCCTTCGCACTGGACTTTCGTGTGGCCGAAGAATTCGGGGGGGTTTGCAATCTGCGCTTCGACGATACCAACCCCGCCCGCGAAGAGACCGAGTATGTCGATGCGATCCTGGAGGACATCAGGTGGTTGGGATTCGACTGGGGGGACCGTCTCTACTTCGCGTCGGACTATTTCTCGACACTTTACGAGTATGCCGTCCGGCTGATCGAGAAGGGCAAGGCGTATGTGTGCGATCTCTCGCCCGATGAGATGCGCGAATATCGTGGGACGTTGACCGAGCCGGGCAAGGATAGCCCCTACCGGGAACGAAGCGTCGAGGAGAATCTGGATCTGTTCGAACAGATGGTGGCCGGCGCATTCGAGGAGGGGGAAAAGACGCTTCGTGCGAAGATCGACATGGCTTCGCCCAACATGAACTTGAGGGATCCAGTGATGTATCGGATCCTGAAAACACCGCATCACCGAACCGGCACACGATGGAAGATCTACCCGATGTACGACTTCGCACACGGTCAGTCGGATTCGATCGAAGGGGTGACGCACTCGCTGTGTTCTCACGAGTACGTCGATCACCGACCGCTCTACGACTGGTATATTGAGGAACTGGAGATCTTTCCGTCCCGTCAGATCGAATTTGCCCGAATCAATGTCACACACTGTGTGACGAGCAAACGAAAGCTGTTGCCGCTGATCGAGCAGAGCGTCGTGAGTGGATGGGACGATCCTCGGATGAACACGCTACGGGGCATGCGGCGACGGGGTTACACGCCGGAGGCCATTCGCGCCTTCATCGATCGAATCGGCGTGACGCGTAGGCAGACCACGGCCGAGATCGAGTTACTCGAGGCGATGCTCAGGGAGGACCTCAACAGGAGAGCGCCGCGTCGATTGGGTGTGATGCGCCCGCTCAAGGTGATCATCGAGAATTATCCAGAGGGTGAAGAAGAGACGTTCGATGCGGTCAACAATCCCGAGGACGAGGGCGCCGGGACACGACCGATTCCGTTTTCGCGTGAGATCTACATCGAGCGCGACGACTTTATGGAGGATCCGCCGCGCAGGTTCCAGCGGCTGGCCCCAGGTCGCGAAGTTCGGCTGCGTTACGCCTGCTACGTGACGTGTAAGAATGTCGTGAAGGATGAGCAGGGAGAAGTCGTGGAGCTACGGTGCACGTTCGATCCCGAAAGCCGAGGTGGAAGCACGCCGGATGGCAGAAAGGTGCGAGGGACGATTCACTGGGTGTCTGTCCAACACGCCCTCACGGTCGAAGCACGGCTCTACGACCGCCTGTTCACGGTTCCCGATCCGGAGGATCACGAAGAGGACTTCGCCGAGGTGCTGAATCCGGATTCGCTGGAGGTGATTCCTGAAGCCTACGTAGAGCCGAGTCTGGCGAGGGCAGAGTCAGGGTTTCAGTTTCAGTTCGAACGACTGGGGTACTTTTGCGTGGATCAGGATTCAACGGACGATCGGCTGGTGATCAACCGCACGATCAGCCTTCGTGATTCGTGGGCGAAGATCGCAGCGAAGAAGTAGGCGTAACTGCCCGTTGCTGAAAAATGGAGATGCGGCCCCGTCGCGTGGTGGTGATGGGCCGCTTGCTAGTTGGGAAGACCTGCTTCGAGGAGGGCTGAACGCAACTGGGGCTCCGTTCGATACCCCACGAGGTGTTTGCGGACGGTACCCTCCGGGCCGAGAATCAGCGTCGTGGGAATGCCAGTGATGCCGTAACTGCGACTCACGGTGTAGTTCTGATCGATCAACGTTGTGAACGTGTAAGCGTTTTCGTTCAGAAACTGCTGCGCGACGACCGGCGCATCGGTGCTGATGGTGAGGACCACCAGGTCGGTGCGCTCTTGCGACAGCTTTTGAATGTGCGGGAGAGCTTTACGACACGGCGCGCACCAGGTCGCCCAGAAGTCGATCAGTACGTGCTTGCCGCGCAGTGACGCCAGCGAAACCGTCCAACCTTCGAGCGAGGGGAGTGAGAACAGGGGCGCCTCGCGTCCCTCGAGTCCTGAGCGCGACGGGGCACGCTCGCGCGCCGTGAGTTCGGCCGCACGTATCGTGAGATCGCCTTCTTTCTGGACGTATACGAAGTCGTTCGGATTGGCCGGACTCCCGAAACGGATGTTTTCGATCGTCAACAGTGCACGGGGTTCCCCGTCGGGCCCGAAGACTCGCATCTGACGGAGAAACAGGTCCGATCTTCCCAGATCGAATTCCGCACCACCCTCGCCCGGATCGGCGCTGCGGAGTTCGACCAGGAGCGAGGGAGCTTCGCCGGTGACCGAGGCTACGCGAAGTCGATCACCAGCCAGTTCGATGAACGTCTGCGTGCCGATACCGCCGAGCGCTAACAGAGGGTCTACGGCCGCCTCCCGGTCTTGAGCTGTGGCGAGGTCGTATTCGACAACCCGGCGGCGCACGGAGTCGTCGGTTTCAACGATATGCCAAAGGTGCTGTCCGTCTGTCTGTAGGACGGTTTCAATTCGGCCGTTCGGTGTGTCGATGTTGAGGTCCACCTTGGCTCCGGGGGCCTGGTAGACGCCGCGGCCCTGACCCACGAGTGGACCGTCGGTCCCGATCGTACGGTGCGTGAAGTCGAATCGTACAGTCCGTTGCTTCGCCGCTTCGACGATCTGGTCCATCAGCGCATCGATCTGCTCGGCGCAGAGCGTGACCTGACCACTCAGAAGACTGACGACGAGGAGCGTCGCGGTGTAAAGGCGTGTGTTCACGGGATTCCTGTGGCCTGTTGCCTACCCGTAGAGACCGGGGTTCGGTGTAACCTACGTGATTCATTGAATATACGTTTGTGAAGGGTTGGGTCACCGGCTATTTTACGCGCGATCTTGCCAAACGTGAACACAGAGGACGGAGGAACGCACGTGGAACCTCACGGAAACAATCTGATCGGTTACGGTTCGTCGGGGGAGGGAACGACGATGTTCAAGTCGTACGCACCGGCAACTGGTACGGAGATGGACCCTCTATTTCGCGGTGCGACGGCGGCTGAGGTCGATCGTGCTGTGGCACTGGCCGCTGAGGCTTTTCCCGCATTCAGGAAGCTGTCGGGGGATACGCGCGCAACCTTCCTGGAGACGATTGCCGACGAAATCGAGGCGATCGGTGATCCGCTGCTCGAACGGTGTGACGCAGAGACGGGTCTGGGTATCCCACGTCTGACGGGTGAGCGGGGGCGTACGACCGGCCAGCTGAGGCTCTTTGCCTCGCTGATTCGCGAGGGCTCCTGGGTCGACGCACGAATCGATCACGCCATCACCGACCGGGAGCCGCTTCCGAAGCCCGACGCACGACTGATGTTGATGCCGGTCGGTCCGGTCGTCGTCTTCGGCGCCAGTAATTTTCCGTTGGCGTTCTCGACGGCCGGTGGCGATACCGCATCGGCCCTGGCGGCAGGATGTCCGGTGATCGTGAAGGCACACCGCTCCCACGCCGGGACGGGCGAGCTCGTGGGCCAGGCGATTCAGCGCGCGGCCCAGACGTGCGGCATGCCGAACGGTGTGTTTTCGCTGATTCACGGGGCGGGCGCGCAGGTCGGATCCGCCCTGGTTGAACAGCCCCAGATCAGGGCCGTGGGGTTCACGGGTTCTCTGTCCGGTGGCCGGGCCCTGTTCGATCTTGCCTCGCGACGCCCCGAGCCGATTCCAGTTTACGCGGAGATGGGCAGTCTGAACCCTGTCTTTGTGCTGCCGGGTGCGCTGTCTGAACGTGGAAGTGAATTTGCCGAGGGGCTGCGTGGGTCGGTCACATTGGGTGTTGGACAGTTCTGCACGAATCCAGGGCTGGTGCTGGGGATCGAGGACGAAGCCATGGACGGGTTCATCGAGACTGCGGAGACGTTGTTCGAGGAGGCATCGCCGGCGACGATGCTCAACCCGGGGATTCGCGATGCTTTCGAGAATGGATTGGCGACGATGGAAGGGGCAGCGAACGTTTCGCTGATTGCCCGATCGGATCAGTCTCCCGATGCCACGAAGACGGAGGCCAGCCCACACGTCTGGGTGACAGACGTGACATCCTTCCTCGACAACCCGGACCTGAGTCACGAAGTGTTCGGTCCGTCCAGTTTGGTTGTGAAGTGCAAGACCAGAGAGGAGATGATCGATGTGGCGAATCGGCTGGAAGGTCACCTGACCGCGACGATTCACGGCACCAACAAGGATCTGACCGAACACGCCGATCTGGTCGAAGTCCTGGAGCGCAAGGTCGGGCGTGTCATTTTCAATGGATTCCCGACGGGTGTCGAGGTATGCCACTCGATGCACCACGGGGGACCCTACCCTGCGACGACGGATGGCCGGTCGACTTCCGTTGGGACGGCGGCCATATTCAGGTTCACGCGACTGGTTTGCTACCAGGGTTTTCCGAGCGCGGCGCTACCGGATGAGCTGAAAGACGGAAATCCCCTTGGCATCTGGCGCACGGTGGATGGGACGGTGACGAGGGATCCTTCGTAAGGAACTGGAGCAGGGAAACCGGGTAAAAATCAGGGCCACTCGATCGTGCGATCGGGTGGCCTTCTGCGTATGGGCTTCGCAGTTATCAGACGGGGACGGATGCCACGAGGTATTCGCAGTCAGTGTGAGGGTCGACGGTGACTCCGCGCCCGGCCGGTACGAGAAACGTGTCGCCCCCGGTGGCTGCGGCGGTTTCCGGATCGGTGCGGAGGCTGGCGCTGCCGCTGACGAAGGTGAGCGCCGTGAATGAGGCGCTAGAATGATGGTCGCGAGACTGTGTCGGGCAGTGGCGATCGAGTGTGAAGTGATCGGTCGTCACCTGGCGGGTCTCTCGAATTCGATGGGGAGACGTATCGATGTCGGTACGAGCGACGGCGAGACCCCGATCGATGTGTAATTCCCGCGGTTGCCCGTCGGGCCCCGGACGGTTGTAGTCGTAGAGTCGAAACGTGATGTCGCTGGATTGCTGGACTTCGTAGACCATCACTCCCCCGCAGAGTGCGTGGACTGTTCCGGGGGGGATGGTCACCACATCGCCAGGTTTCACGTCGTGGTAGATGACAGCGTCTTCCACACGTCCCACCTCGATCGCGGCTCGCAGGTCCTCGACATCCACACCCTCGTGGAGACCCGCAGCAACCCGCCCGTTGTCCGAAGCCACGACATACCAGGCTTCGTTCTTTCCATAGCGACCGAGTCCCTGGTCCCGAACGTATCCATCGCCGGGATGGACTTGGATGGACAGGTCATCCTGAGCGTCGAGCCATTTGATCAACAGGGGGAAGTCGGCGCCGTATCGGTCGATGACGTCCTTTCCGATCAGTTCGTCGCCGAACGTGTCGAGCAGGCCTGGCAGGGGTGTGCCAGCCAACGGACCGTCTGCGACGACGCTCTCCATACCCGTCACACACGACAATTCAAGCGACTCGCCAACGCGTTTCCCGGGGGGGAGGGGTTTTCTGAATTCGGTTTCGAGACGTCGTCCCCCCCAGATGACTTCGCGTAGGTAGGGAGCCATTTTGAGGATCGAAGGGAGTGACAAAGAGGTTCCAAAGATAGAGATGGAGTCAGGCTGCGACCTCGTGACGCTCACGGCACGAAGCAAAGGTACGGCCCCGCGTTGAGGAGTCAAACCGACCGTCCCGACAGGGAATCCGCTTGCATCGAGGGGGTCCCTGCCGTTACGTTAGCCCCCCAAAGTTCTGGTATCTGGCGGCAGGAAGGAGCAGGCATGGTCAAGCTCAGCACGATGACGAGCGTCTGTCCCGATTGGACGGTAGACGAGATCGTAGAAGGGATGCAGCGGCACGGGTACGAGGGTCTGGAACCACGTGTCGGTTGGAATCATAAAGCGGGTCTCGAACTCGATACACCACTCAAGGAAAGGGACGCGGCGCGCGTCAAACTTGAAGACGCCGGTTTCCGCGTTTGCTGTGTGGCGACCGGAGCCCGGTTTGCGACGGAGGATCGATCGGAGCTCGCGAATTACATCGACGAAGCGCGGAAGGGCATCGATCTGGCCGCGGATCTGGGGGCCCCCGTCGTTCGGACCTTTGGTGGCGCTCGTGGGAAGGGCGAGCTCCTGGGAATCGTCAACCGAACCGCTGAGGCTTACAAACAGGTGATGGACAAGGCGGCTGAACGGGGTGTTACGGTGATGCTCGAGACGCACGATGAATGGTGCGTCTCTGCCCAGGTTCGGGCTGTGGTCGAGCGCGTGAGTCATCCGAACATGGCCGTCCTGTGGGATTTCATGCACACCCAGCGAGTTCAGGAACGTACCGAGGAAACGATGGTCACGATCGGGTCGCTCACCCGTCACATCCACGCGCACGATGGAAACTATCGGGATAACGGAGCCAAACTGGATACGGTCGATCTCGGGCAAGGGGAACTCGACCACGGCACGCCTTTGAAACTGTTGGACGAGATCGGCTACGACGGCCACTTCTCGGTCGAGGTGATCCATAAACCGGGAAGCGACCACGATGCGGATGGGACGCTGAAGAACTACGCCGAGGGGTTCGCCAGGATAAAGCCTTGAAAGGCGCCACTGAGGGCACTGAGATCGCTGAGGTCAGCAGGAGGGATAGGAGGATGTCACCCCGGCAGTGTGTTGAGCCGAGGCCCACTTTCGATTCTCTGCCGCGCGATCGCAACAATAGCGCGAGGCGGAAAACGGATCCCGGCCCAGAAGCATACCGGGATGACATTCACTTGTTGCAATAGATCAATTCTACTCACCAGGTCGAACAGTCAGAAAGCCCTGCAGTGGAACGTCGCCTTTGTTGCGAAAGCCGTGGGTGAGGTCGGCCTGGTAGGTGATAGAGTCGCCCTGATTGAGGGTCGTGACGTTGTCGCCCGAGACGACATCGCACGTACCCTGGCTGATGTAGAGGATTTCGATCGTTTCGGACGTATGTGGTGGGGAAACCACTTCTCCGCCGACTTCGATTTCCATGAAGTAAGTTTCGACTTCCCGGACGGTTAGTGGGCTGACGATGCGAAAGGTCCCCTGACCATTTTCGCTCTGTACGATGGTCACCTGATCGGCGTGGACGGGATCGAACAGCGATGGTCCTGGCGCGTCGAACAGCTCTTCGAGAGGAATGCCCAAGCCGTTCGCGATCTTCCAGATTGTGGCGAGAGTCGGGTTCGTCCGGTCGCCCTCGATCTGGGATAGCATGCCCTTGGATACACCGCATCGGTTGGATAGCTGATCCAGGCTGTAGTCCATGCGCTTACGGAGACGCTGGACGTTCTTCCCGATTTTGGGAGGATGGGGGATACCAGGCATTTAAACGGCTATATCCGGATCTCTCAACGAGATGAAGTGGGTGAAGGTGCCGTGGTTCCTGGCATGGGGGCGCGGTTAGAGTGTGCGGAACCTCTTCGGAATCTGCTCAGGGATGTTTATGTCTCCGACGGTAAGGAAGATCATATCGTTGAATGCGTCGAGTGTGCGGAATCCGCTGGCTCGGTTCTTGACGATTTGGACGATTCGGTTGAGGCCTTCGGCGATGGCGTTGGTAAGACGCGTGTTCACGAATGCGAGGACGCCGAAGAAGTGCTGTCGCAGGGTCCTGACGAACTTTCGCAGGGGTTCAAGTCGACTTCTGAGTGCGGACGTCGTCCAGCATTTCAGGAAGCGTTCGGCAGCCCAGGGCGCTTTGTATTCCCAGAACTGCTCGAACTCGTCCTTGAGTCTCCAGGCTCTATAGATTCGGTAGTTCGCCTTCTCCAGTGCTTTGAGTGTCCGAGTATCCCCTCTGGAGCGTGTCGCTGAGTGCCGGTAGAGGAGCCATCGGAGGCCCTTCATGGCTTTGCGCTCATCCGGGGCAGCTTTACGCCACTGGTCCTTACGGACCTCGTCAACGGCGGCATTGAGAGCCTTGACGATGTGAAAGCGATCGAGGACCAGCTTGGCATTCGGACAGTGTTCCTGGATGGCTCCGATGTAAGCTTCGCTCATGTCGCAGCAGGCCCACTCGATCTTGGATCTCCGGTAGGGACTGAGAGCCTCTGTGAAGAACCGATCGATCGTTTTACGCGCCCTGCCGCGGCCAACCCACACCACGCAGGAGCGGTCCAGATCGTAAACGAGCGTGGCGTACCTGTGACGCTTGGCGTAGGAGATCTCGTCGATCCCGATGGTTTTGAGCCCTCGGATACGATGACCTTCACGAAGCCGCGTGATGGATCGGTGAAGGAGATCCGACAGCGTCGAGGCAGAGATGCGCAGTAACTCGGACGCCGCCTTCTGCGTCATGGTCTGGCAGTAGCGCAGCATGGCATACTCGAAGCGATACGTCACCCGAGAGAACCGCTCCGCCCACGGAATCTCCTCGACCACACGACCGTGGGTAGGACACCGAATCTCCCGAGGATGGTAGAGAAGCCAGACCCTCCACCCGCACACCGGAATGTCACGCCACCGACGCGGATGGGGCATTGTGCGGACGATTTTACCTCGACGGCCGCACTCCGGACAACAACAACCATTCTTATGTGGCTTTACGGCGATGACGAAACAGCTTCTCCCCTCAAACCACCAGCTGACAACACGGAACCCCTTGAATCTCAGCAGTTTCGATAGTAATCTGCTCCCGGTCATAGGTCGCACCCCCTTCGCTTTGATTGTCCTACACACACAACCAAGCGTAGGGAACGATCTATGACCTTGTCATTCTATAGTTTCACCGTTGAGAAACCCGGATAGAGCCATTTAAAAAGACCGTGTTCAGTGGTTCAGTGTTCGGTGTTCAGGGAAGACGCTTCGCTCAATGATCGATCGTGTTTTGTAGCAGTCGTTTGAAGTACGCGGAATATACCTGAAGGGGATGTGATGGCCAAACGGAAGCGCAATCTGATCCTGTTGGGGGTGGACAGTCTGTGGGCAGATCGCATGAGTTGCTATGGATATCGCCACCAGACTTCCCCCCATATGGACAAGCTGGCCTCACAAGGTGTTCTGTTCGAAAACACCTACAGCCCGCACATTCCGACGACGTCAGCCTATGCCTCGATGCTCACTGGCAAGGATTGCTTTTCAACTGAAGTCGTCGCGCTGCGTCACCGGGGAGGGTTGACGAAGAAGGTCAGGACGTTACCTGAAATCCTTCGAAAAGCAGGCTACAACACGACGTGCGTGGGCTTTACTGGCAACCCGAGCTCGCGGGGATTCGATACGTATCACGAGTATGCGGCGTGGGGGAGCTGGGAGCAGCGTCCCTTGCGAAAAGCCGAACTGTTGAACGACGAAACGATCCCAGAGTTGGAGCGGCTCTCGCGCAGCAAGAAGCCGTTCTTTCTGTTTCTGCGTCACATGGATCCGCACGCGCCCTACCTCCCGCCTGCACCGTATGACACGATGTTCTACAGCGCCGACCCGTGCGATCCCAAGAAGAAGAGCATGGAGGTGCCCCGGGCATTCAAGCCATTTCGAGACTTCCATTTGAGCTGGATGCCGCCGGGGATCACCGACGCGGACTACGTGAACGCACAATACGATGGCGAAATCGCCTACATGGACGCGTGCATTCAGCGTCTGCTGCAGCGGGTCGACGAACTCGGTCTTGCTGAGGACACGCTGGTTGTTCTGAACGGAGACCACGGGGAGACGTTGGACGAGCACGAATGTTACTGGGACCATCACGGGTTGTACGAGTGTACGCTCCACGTCCCGCTGATGTTGCGTTTGCCCGGCGTACTGCCTGAAGGGAAGCGAATCGCGGGATACAACACGCACCAAGATCTCGTTCCGACTTTGATGGAGCTGCTGGGGGTGCGTCCGGGGATCAAGTTCGATGGCCGGAGTCTGTTGGGCATGGTCAGAGGTAAACGTCGGACGCATTCACCCGAATTCTACATCACCGAAGCGACCTGGATGCGGAAGCACGGTTGGCGTACGCCGGAATGGAAGCTGATCGTTGCTCTGGAGCCGGATTTCCACTTCAAGCCGGAGGTCGAGCTCTACAATCTGATCGAGGATCCAGGCGAGACCAGGAATCTTGCCAAGAAGGAAAAGGCAGTGGTCGAGTTGCTGCGTGGGCGGATGGAGGCGTGGGTTGTGAAGCGCGAGAGGGAAACGGGCAATGTCAATCCGATGTATACAAACCTGGACTGGCACGGGAAGACCGGCCACGGGCCGTTCAAGTCGTCGCAAGAGGCCTACGACATGACGCATATCGGATCGGCGGAGCGCGCACGGCGGCTTCAGGCGGGAGACAAAAGCAGGGGACCACGGAAGACACGGAAAACACGGAAGAAGGGCTGAACGGATAAGGACCCATTCCGCGGAGGAACACAATGGCTTTGGGCGAAGGCGATTATCAGTATGAATTGGTAGATGGCTGGCCGAAGACTCCCGAGGGATGGGAGCTAAGTCTCGTTTCCGATGCGGCGGTCGACGGGCAGGGACGGGTCTACGCATTCACGCGGGGTAAGCATCCACTGATCGTTTTCGACAAGGACGGCCGCTTCATCACCTCCTGGGGATACGGTGAGTTCGGAATCTCACCCCACCTGGTAAGCCAGTCGCACGGGATCTTCATCGGGCCGGACGACCAGGTCTATCTGACAGATGCCTACCAACACATCGTGCGAAGGTATTCCAAGCTCGGGGAGAAGAACCGCGAGTGGGGCGTGCTAGGGGTGGCCGGCGTCACGTACCACCGCCGTGAATACAACATGCCGACTGGCGTCACGTTCTCGTCCGACGGGCATATGTTCGTATCCGATGGGTACGGCAATCGATGTATCCACAAGTACACCTCGGAAGGTGAGCACATCACGTCGTGGGGAGAGGGTGGTTCGGGCCCCGGACAATTCGCGGTGGTCCACAACATCGGATGCGATAAAGAGGACCGGCTCCTCGTGTGCGACCGGGAGAACAACCGGATTCAGTTGTTCGACCTGGACGGCGAGTACATCGAAGAATGGACCGGCGTGTCCAGCCCGGGTGACGTCTGGATCACAGACGACGGGATGATCTACGTCGTGGAGCAGGGCACCGGCGGCCACGTGAGCGTGTGGACACCGAAGGGTGAGTGCATCAGCCGATTCTCCGGCGCGAATGGCGGTATCGTGGAAGCCCCCCACGGTCTGGCGGTGGACGACGAGGGCAGCATCTACGTCGCCGAGATTGGTCAGGGTGACAGAGGCCAGCGGATTCTGAAATTTGCGCGAGTCTGAAAAGCAGAACCAAGAAGACACGAAGGTGAGAAGCGGGGAGAGACTCCTCGATAGTGTGTTTCAGGGGGTACTCGATGACTGATGAACTGCCGGTTCTGACCGTGAGCGGATCGCCCCTAGAGCGCGGACGGGCGCACGGAGAGACGTTCAAGGACCTGATTCAGGACCTCATTCCCGCCTACTTCGACGACCTCGAGAAGACCAGCCTGAGCCACGGGATCGAGGCGATCACGAGGAATCGGGCACTCGAGATCGCCGTACCCTATTCGGAACCCTGTAGCGTGTACGCGCCGGAGCTCTTCGAGGAGCTCGAAGGGATTTCCGAAGGATCGGGGATTCCCGTGGACGAGGTGCTGTGTCTGAATGCTTTTCTCGAACTTCACGATTACCTGTCTGACGCTTTCGTCGTGCCGGGTTGCACGTCGTTGATGGTTCCGGGCGACACGAAAGGCGAAGGCGCGTTGATCGCTCAGAACTACGATCTGTCGTCGATTTACGCCGAGGCGGCAGTGCTGATCAAGGTGGAACAGGATGACGCGCCCGATGTGCTTTTCTACACGTCGGCGGGAATGCTCGGGTGCGCGGGGCTGAACGATGCGGGGATCGGTGTGGTCATCAACAATCTTGTCCCTTCGGATTCGGGAGCGGGGGTGATCTATCCCTTCATCATTCGACGCATCCTCTCCTCTATACGAATTGGGGATGCCATCGACGCGGTGATCTCGAGGCCCAGGGCATCGGGTATGAATTACGTGCTGTGCGATGAGAACGGTGAGATCTACGATCTGGAGACATCGGCGCGTGACTACGAGGTGATCTGTCCGTTCGATGGTCCGATGGCGCACTCGAATCACTATCTGCAGGACAGGCTGAAACACCTGGAACGGCGTCACTGGGGTGCGCGCGGGTCAAGTATCCTGCGATGGGGTCGCGCGAATCGGCTTCTCAAGTCGATGGGTGCTTTCGATCCGGATGTGTTGAAGGATTGTCTATCCGATCGCGTGAACGCACCGATTGGAATCTGTCGTCACAACGAGCTCGTTGGCGGTGAACCGTGCGGGCAGACGATCGCGGGAATCGTGTTGGATCCTCCGGGCCGGAAGGCGTGGTTTACGAGGGGCCCGACGGGAGAGCACGCGTGGACGGAGCACGAGCTCCTATGATCGTGTCGAAGGTGGATCGCACGGCTGGGAAGAGGGGGTTCAGTAGTTCAGTGTTCGGTGTTCAGGAAAGCGGCTGTAGCCTATCCGCGTTCCCTTTAGCATCAGATATCTTCAGAATCCGATTTCCCCCACTTGTAGGAAAGGAATCCAAGATGAAAGTGGAGATCAGGAACTTGTTTCGTTCGTCGTATGGCGTACCTAACGGTCTGCAGATGACTAACGATGGATTGTGGATTGCCGACCAGGTGACCGATCGGTGTTCGTTGATGGATGTCCAAGAGACGGACGATTACTACGGTGTTGCGAAGCAGATCCGCGAGATTCCCTCCGAATCGTCGAACACTAGTGGTCTGACTTATGGCGATGGCCTGTTGTGGTTCGCGGCCAACGGTGCTGGTGGCAGGTGGCGAACAGCGCGCGATACCGATGCCCCGACCGGGGAAGCCCACGGTGTGGATCCTGCGACAGGAGAGACGAAGCGGCGCGAGAAGATCCCCGATGGCGGGGGAACACACGGTATCGAGCACGACAAGTTCGAACCCGAGACCCTGTGGTTGACTACGCTCAAATCACAGACGGCTACGCAAGTGAAGATTTCTGACTGGTCGATTCAACGGACCGTCAACCTGCCGCTCAAGCGAGCGCACGGGATGGTTCGCGTCGATGACGGACTCTGGGTCACGCACACGGGTGACCGCGTCATCGTCAAACTGGATATCGAGACGAGCGAGGAAATGGATCGCATCGAGATTCCCGAGCCGCATCCTGAGCCCCACGGGCTTTCGCCCTATAAAGAGGGTTCCTGGGTTTACTGCGACGCGACCTCGGGGTGGATCGCGGAGATCCAGCTCAGCTGATGATTCACGGGCATATCCGCGTTCAGTCGGGTGACCGCGTGCCTCGCGTACAGGTGTCCAACAGCCGCGAAGTGGTGTCTGCGGATGTACGCGATAGCTACCGACTCCCACGACGGGAAGAAGATCGATTCGTTTTTCTGACGGTGCCCTCGGGTTACGAGTGCGTGGGTCCTTCGTATCAGAGGCTAGGGGCACCGGAGAAGTACGATTTCGAGCTTCGACCGAGCCTCGCGCGATCGGTCGAGACCTTCTCGTTTGTCCACATTGCCGACGTCCACGTCTCTTCCACGCAAAGAGGAGACAACGCGACCGACGTCGACCTGCGTCACGATCTGGACAGGATCTGGAAGGATGTGGGCGACGAAGCCTCGTTTGTTCTGACGACGGGTGACCTGACGGATCTCGGGACGCGCGACGAGTTCGAGGCGTTTCTCCGTGCCACCGAAGATTTTCCGATCCCGATCTACCCCTGTATCGGGAATCACGACGACGGGGATCCAGAAGCGTTACTCGATCATTTCCACGACGCGTTCGGTCCAACCTATTACTCGTTCGATTTCGGCCCAGTTCACTTCGTGGTCTATGACGGGGTCGGCCACCACTGGCGGGATCCCGATCACCAGGACGCCTGGGTTCGTGCGGACCTCGATGCAATTCCGGCCGGGACCCCCGTGATCTTTGCGCTGCATTATCCCTGGGGTCGGTCCTTCTTCGATCGCTTCAGCCAGGACAGGGTGGTCGCCTCCCTTTCGGGCCACTGGCACTGTACACGTATCTTTCGGGATGGCCCGACCGTTCATTATAACACCCCGACGCTGTGTTTCGGTGGCGTCGACCAGAGCCCGAGGGGCTATCGATTCTGCACCTATCGCGAAGGCTCGGTGACCTCAGAGATTCGCACACTCGATCCGAATGTCTTCTCGGGCACGAGCTTTCGTCCCGAGCACGACAGGACGGGTGGGCCCGTTGGTTTGTCAGACGACAAGCCGTGTCCCGATCGGGCGTGGCCGTTGTTCAGGGGTGGGCCGAGACGAACCGGGGAGTCGGAATCCGGACCACGACCCCCGCTCGTTCCCTCGTGGAAGGCTGGGACTGGCGGCGGGTTGCACATCGGTTCTCCGATTCTCGTCGACCGAACGCTCGTAATCGGTACGCAGAACGAAGACCGGCCCGAGGCGGCGTCCGTCGTCGCGCTGGACGCGGTCGAAGGCGATACGCTCTGGTCACGACCGATGGAGAATTCGGTCAAACTGTCACCAGCTGCGTACGATGATCTCTGCTTCGCGGTTTCGGTTACGGGAGAAGTTGTCGGCTTAAAGCTAGCGGATGGCGAACCAGTGTGGTCTTACCGCCTCGGCGATGCGTCCGAGCGGTGGGTCTACAGTTCGCCTCTCGTTTCGGATGGGCGCTTATACCTCGGAATGAGCCCTCACTTCGTGTCGCTCGATCCGGCAACCGGGGAGGTCCTCTGGCTGAAGGATGATATCGGGACGAGGGATTGGGTCGCCTCCTACCCCTCGCCCGCTGGCTACGCTGGCTTCGTTGTCATCGCGTTCCACGGTCCGGAGACGAATCTTCTCGTTGTGGAGAGGGATACGGGTCGGACCGTTTGGAGGAACGAGGAGCACAAGCGTTTTCGGATAAGTTCTACGCCGGTCATCTCTTCGGACGGCTCGATCTACGTGGTGAGCGCTGCATTGAGCGGTGCGACGTCGCTGGTTCGATCTTTCGATGTTCACACGGGCAACGTTCGATGGAAGTCAAATCTCGGCCGGACACGCTGTATGGCGTCGCCTGCCCTGTCGAACGGGTTACTGCTGGTACCGACCGGCGATGGCACGCTTCACGCGCTGGACGCAGTGACGGGTCAGGAGGTCTGGTGCTGGCAAGCCAAGGACGGACTGGCATCGTTTACCCCGTACATTCGGGGTGGCAAAGGGCAAGTTTCGTCGCCGGTCGTTGTGAGTGGCACTGTGTTTTTCGGGTGCGCTGACGGCTTTATCTACGCCCTGGACATTCGGACAGGCGAAGCGCTCTGGTCTTTCGATCTGGGGGTTCCGACGCTGTCTTCGCCTGTCGTATCAGGGTCCGGGTTGTGGATCGGCTCGTGCAATGGGATGGTTCACGCGTTCTGTGGACACGCGAATGAGGTGAGTGGTGACTAAGATCAGGATCGCGCTCGTCGGGTGTGGTGGCATGGGTACGCGACACCTTTACGGGCTCACAGAGTTGACGAAGACGCCATTCTGTCGCGTGGAACTGGCGGGCCTTTGCGATATCAATCCGGAAAACGGAGAACGGGCGGCCGGTGAAGTGGAAGGGTTGCTGGGGTTTCGCCCACCAGTGTTTACCGACCTGGCTACGATGGCGAAGGATCTCGGGGATCTGGACGCTGTCGATGTCGTTACAGATCCGTCGTTTCATCACGAGGTCGTGTGCCAGGCGCTCGACCTGGGTCTGCACGTGATGGTCGAGAAGCCGTTCGGCGTGAGCGTGCGCACGTGCCGGATGATGATGGAGGCCGCCGAGCGAAACGACCGTCTCATTTCCGTTGCCGAGAACTATCGGCGCGATCCTTCTGCGCGGCTGCTACGATATCTGATCGACCAGGAGGTAGTCGGCAAGCCCTACGGCGCGGTTTTCCACTCGGTTCGCGCGGGGCGAGACATCTTCATTACCCCGTGGCGCCACCTCAAGGAGCGGGCGGGACCACTCCTCGATCTGGGCGTGCACTTCACCGACCTGATTCGTTACCAACTTGGTGAAGTGGGCGAGATCTATTCCGATGCCCGGCTGATCGAGACGGAGCGCGAAAAGCCTTTGTCACTCAATTCACCATACGAGTTTTATCGCGCCCGACACGATGCGATGGATAAAACGGTTCCAGCGACCGCTGAAGATTCGTCTTCGGCTCTGTTTCGAATGGAGAGCGGCATTGGCGTGAACTGGTTTCTCCAGTTGGCGGGGCCGGTGAGCTTTGGCCGCCAACTGATCTTGGGGGAGAGAGGCGCCTTCGAGGGATTCGGTAACAGAGGGGGTCGCATCCGTTTGATCGAACCGGACGGCACGACAGTCGAGCAAGAGGACTTGATCACCCAGTTCAGCGATTTTACGATAGAACCCCTGGCCGAACACTTCTTCCCGACAAAGGTGACAGTCGGCGACGACGCCGTGGACTGGAAGATTATTGCCCTCGAGTATCACGAGTTGTCAGAAGCGATTCTGGATGGACGAAAGTTGGAAGTAGACGGTGAAGAAGGGACGCGTGATGTGGCTGTTGCCCACGCCCTGTGCGAGTCGGCGGTAGCAGGGCGTGCGGTAACGTTGGAGGAGATGATGGGGATGGAGGTTTATGAGTACCAGAGAGAAATCGATGGCTTGTTAGGGATCGAACATTGACAGGCAGCCGGTCACATTCGATTCCGATCCCACTCATCCCGAGTAGACCACCTCACAGAGCCTTTTGACTATTCCGGTGCATAGCAACTAAACCTGGTGGTATCGAGGGAGACGGGATCCTACCGAAGGTCGGGACTTTCAACTCGAACGACGGATCTGGCGCGTAATCGAAGTCAATGTATCGCCTGAAGGCTCTCCCTCGATACGACCAGGCATCTGTTTGACCTGACAGAAGAGCGATTGAATCCACGAATTCGTCTACTCGGGATGCGGATGGGTCTTCGCAGTGGCTTGATTCCGAATGTGTTCTGTGCTCCAATGTAGTAGCCAGGAGCGAGGAAGACGGGATCGATTACTACTGTTACATGCTTCGGTGCGCTGACAAGTCGATCTACGTTGGCCACACGGATGAACTCGAAACACGCATCGCAGAACATCATCAGGGCATCGCGTCAACTTACACAGCCGCACGGCGACCCTTGGTTCTGATCTGGACGGAAATGTTTCCCAGCCGCGACCGGGCTTTCGTTGCAGAGCGCAGGATCAAGAAGTGGAGCCGCGCGAAGAAACTCGCACTGGCTGATGGTGATTATGAACTGTTGAGTGTGCTGGGCAAGAAGAAAACGTGGAAGGAACACAGGGAAGGGCGACTATAAGGTCACGCTGACTAAGCGGTGGGCTCTCCCTCGATACGACGAGTATCTGGCTTCTATATCGCCGCCCATTGACACTTCTGATTTCGTCTACTCGGGATGAGCGGATGGTGTTGCACAAGATGTCTTGTCAGATTTTAACGCGGTCTGAGCGGAGTGGGTTAGCCATTCCGGATTCATTGCCTTCCTCCAAAAGTATTGTGAGTATGTAGCGCGATCATAGTCAGGATGGACGTTCACAACAATGTTCTATCTACAAGGTTCTATGTTCCATGGAGCTCAGGTCAATAGGTGTGTAAAAGAAATCAGGCGGCCATCTTCCCGGCTTCGACCTGCGGTCCGGTTGAGTGTTTCTGATCGTAGACTTGTTGTAGCAAGTGTGGCGCGGTGAGTTTCCTGAATCGGCTCTCTGCGACCTTGAGCGTACGCCAGATGAGAGTCGTGGCGTTCCTGACTTTCTTGAATCGCCTGGCGGCGTTTGTGCGAAGCCGAACGGAAGCAAAGGGGCTCTCGACGACGTTCGTGGTTCTCAGGTGTTTCCAGTGTTCCTTCGGGAAGTCGTAGAACGTGACCATCCGATCCCAGTTTCTTTCGAGCGTCTCCACGGCGGCAGGGAACTGTGAGCGATACCGTGCGGCAAAGCGTTTCCGGAGCTTCTCGGCCTCCTTTTTCGTGCCGGCATAGGGGATCTGGACGAGCAGTGCGCGGGCTTCAGCCTGTGCACGCTTGGCGACCTTGTCGAGCACGTTGAGGATCTTGTGGTTCCAGCACCGTTGTTGCCGGCTCTCTGGCCAGACCTGATCAACGGCCGCCCAGATGCCCATATTCCCGTCCGCGGCGATCAGGACAGGATGTTCGAGCCCGCGATCCCGGAGATCCCGGAGCACCGTGAGCCAGGATTCTGTAGACTCTCGATAACCGGGTTCTATCGCCAGGATCTCCTTGCTGCCGTCGCTCATCGCGCCGATCACGACCAGCAGACACGCCTTCTCGCGCTCGAGCCCGGCTTTGACGTAGATGCCATCAGCCCAGGCGTAGACCAGTTCGCGATTATCCAGACGCCTTTCTTTCCAGTCCTGGAAGTCGACCTCCCACTTCCCTCGAAGACGAGCGATCGAGGTCGGCGAAAGCGGCGCGCCATCACCGAGCAGCGCACGCAAAGACAACTCGAAGTCGCCCTGGGAGAGACCGTGGAGATAAAGGTCGGGAAGCAGATCTCCAATGGCCCTGGTTCTCCGGGCGAACAGGGGGAGGATGCGGCTTTCAAACCGCTCTTCCAGACCACGAACCCGGGGACGCCGGACCTTGATCGTTCCGCAGCTCGTCGAGAGACGCCGGGGCTTGCCGTAGCCGTTCCTGTAGCCCCTGGAGCTATCGACCTCGGCTCGGCGCTCATACCACGACCGGCCCAAGAACGCGGTCGCCTCCTCCTCCAGAATGGACTGGAACCGGCCCTGGATCTCTTCACGGATCCAATCGTCAACCGTCTCCCACGTCGGCATGGACTTCAATGGGGCTCTATGCGTATGTTCCTTCACGGCGATCCTCCTTCCCAACCGGGCCTCTCACCCGGTTTTGTGTGAATCAACTATCTCACGGGACTCACCGCGCCACACTTGCTACAACAAGTCTACGATCAGAAACACTCAACCGGACCGCAGGTCGAAACCGGGAAGATGGCCGCCTGATTTCTTTTACACACCTATTGACCTGAGCTCCGGTGAGGCCGAACTCGTCTACGTGGTGGACGTTCACGGGCCGTCGGCGAAGTCGCTAGCGGAAGAGTACGGGTCCAAGGTCACCGATTCCGCTGGGGCACTGGGGGATCCAAGCGTGGACGCTGTTGTCATTGCGTCGTCGACGGACACGCACCTCGATCTGATTCTGGCTGCGATAGAGGCCGGGAAGCCGATTTTCTGTGAGAAGCCGGTCGATCTCAGCCTCGAGCGGGTGGATGAACAGATGGACGCGATCGAGGCGGCTCCTGTTCCCGTCCTGATCGGGTTCCAACGGAGATACGACAGACATATCAGCGGTGTCAAAGCAGCGATCGACGAAGGCCGACTGGGCGATGTTGAAGTTGTGAAGATCACGAGCCGCGATCCTTCCCCGCCACCGATCGAGTACATCAACGTCTCGGGCGGGCTGTTCCGTGATATGATGATCCACGATTTCGATCTGGCACGATGGCTTCTGGGTGAGGAGCCGGTCGAGGTGTGTGCGTTGGGAAGCTGCCTTGTGGAGGAAACCATCGGTGACGCTGGGGACATCGACACGGCAGCCGTGACGATGAAGACGTCATCGGGCAAGCTCGCGCAGATCGACAACAGCCGGCGCGCCACCTACGGCTACGATCAGCGTGTCGAGGCGTTCGGATCGAAAGGGATGGCGCGAGCGGAGAACGTGCCGACGACGACGGTTGAAGTCTGGGATGCCGTCGACGTGGCGCGAGAGAAGCCGCCCTACTTTTTCCTTGAGCGATACGCCGATGCCTATCGAGCCGAGTTCGATCACTTTGTCGACGTGGTGAAGGGAGTCGCAGAGCCCGCCGTGACCGTTCGTGATGGGCGGCAGGCCCTGGCGTTGGCCGGTGCAGCGCTAACCTCGTCGAGTCGGGGCGAACCGTGACCCCTTCGACGATCGGATGACGTCACTTGAGCGAATCCGAACAACGACTCGACCCCAAGATTGTCGAGGCCCTCGGCCAGCTTCTCGACCTAGCGCCGGAAGACGAGTGCTTCGAGGCATTTGCGAAGCTTGTGCACACCTACCATTTCGAAGCCGACTCGCTCTACGACGATCGTCTTGACTACAGACTTCCCCCTGCACTCAGCTACCATCCACCTATCCCGCCCGGGACAGAACCCGAAAGTCGATTCACCTTCCGCGAGTCTGACGTTGTTCGTCCGAGTGGTGACGAGGCTCTCGCCTTTGCGCCCGTCCGTGTCCTATCGAATCTGATTGCGACGAAGCAGGTTTCCCCCGTGGAGCTCACGCAGCTCTACCTCGATCGGCTGGAACGCTACGGCAGCTCACTGCATTGCGTGGTGACGCTGACGCCCGAACTTGCGTTGGAGCAAGCGCACGCCGCAGAGGAGGAGATCGGTAGAGGTGAGGTTCGCGGCCCACTGCACGGGATCCCTTGGGGGGCGAAGGATCTGCTCGCGACAGCAGGTGTTCCGACGACGTGGGGGGCCACGCCCTATCGGGACCAGGTTTTCCCCTACAACGCGGCAGTTGTCGAGAGGCTGACACAGGCAGGTGCTGTTCTGGTGGCGAAGCTGTCGATGGGATCGCTGGCGATGGGGGCGTACTGGTTCGGGGGGATGACGAGAAACCCGTGGGATCCGGATTCGGGATCGAGTGGATCTTCGGCCGGCTCTGGTGCGTCGACTGCCGCGGGTATGGTGGGCTTCAGCATCGGGACAGAGACACACGGGTCGATTACGTCACCGAGTCACACCTGTGGGGTTGTGGGGCTACGGCCGACGTTCGGACGTGTGAGCCGCTACGGGGCGATGGCCCTGGGCTATTCGCTCGACAAAATCGGCCCCATGTGCCGGTCGGTCGAGGATTGCGCGGCTGTGTTCGCCACGATTGCCGGCCGCGACGATCGTGATGCGTGTACGGTGGACGCTGGATTCGGGTGGCCGGTTGACCGTGACGTGCGAGGTCTGCGCATCGGATATGTCGCATCCGAATACGAACAGGTGGAGGAGGATGACGCCTCCGTTTACGAAGACGCGCTCGATGTGCTCAGACAGCTCGGATGCGACGTTCGGCCGATCGCGCTTCCGGATTGTCCGAAAGGGTTAATGATGACCGTCTGGGTGGAGGCGGCGACGGCCTTTGGAGATCTGGCGAAGACCGATGCGCTCGATACGGTGACGGAGAACGATAGCAGCAAATGGGCCTCCGTTTTCCGTGCGGCACAGACCATTCCCGCACCGGCCTACCTGAGAGCGCAGAGGCTCCGCACGAAACTGATTGATGATTTCTCCCAGCTGATGAGCGATTGGGATCTGATCGTTGTCCCGGGGCCCGGCAAGACGAGTATGACGATCGGCAATCTGACGGGTACTCCGGCGCTGACCATTCCGTGTGGATTCGTCGATGGCAAACCCCGCGGCATGACGTTCATCGGCTCGTTTTACGACGAGGCCGGTCTGCTGGCAGCGGGACTGGCGTACGAATCAGCGACAGACTGGCACTCGCGTCATCCTGATCTGTCGGGGCTCGGGTGATTCCGTCTCGTTCGGCGTGTCGAACTGCCGATTCCGACACTGGCTGGGTGGACTGTCATCGCTGCGTGTGTGGGAATGGCATCGATCGTGTTCATCGGAACGATCTATCCATTCTTGGCCGTGAACCAGCCGATCGGGTCGGGTTCGTTGGTCGTCGAAGGTTGGATGAACCGGACAGACGTGCTCGAAACGATCGCATTGTTTCAGCGGGGAGACTACGAGGGGATCTATACCACGGGTGGCCCGGTTTCTGACGGATCCTATCTTTCGCTTCTCTACCCGACACATAAGACTCTGGCTGAGATTGCTGCTCATCAGTTTGTGGTGGCAGGGGTCGCCGACGACAGAGTCACGGCTGTTCCCCGGGGTTCTGTCACCCGGAATCGCACTTATTCCTCAGCGCTAGCCCTGCGATTTCGGCTGGTGGCTGATGGACTCGACGGTTACCGGCTCGATGTTCTATCGAGCGGTCCTCACGCGAGGAGATCCTGGCTTTTGTATCAAGCAGCGCTTAGGGATATCGCTGACGTGGGAGTTAAGTCTCTCCCTCCGACCTCCTACGACTCGAATCGGTGGTGGATGACGAGTTCGGGATTCCGGACCGTGATCTCCGAATGCATCGCGTACTGTTACGCGAAGTTCCTGTTCTATCCGGATGTAGAAGGGGACATTGCCAAATTGCGGCGTAACCCAAATTGAGGACCACTTATGGACAAGGGATATGCCAACCCGCAGCTGCTCTGGTCCGCAGAGCAACTTAGCGATCGGCTGGGGGACGAGCATCTTAGTGCATGGGTTCATAAATATTATTACGTATGTTCTGAACATTATTTGTAGCTTATGTTCTCCTTCAAAAGGAGGAGAACAATGCCAAGACGTTCGCCTTATGTGGTGCTACTGTCTGAGAAGGAACGGGTCGACCTCGAGCGAATGGCTGGACAATATACGTTACCGTATTATCAAGTGATCCGATCGAAAATCGTGCTTCTCGCCGCCGAGGGATTATCCAACAAGATTATCGCCCAACGGTTGGATGTCCCGCGTCCGATCGTAAGCAAATGGCGTAAGCGCTTTTTCGAAGAGCGTCTTTCGGGACTCGAAGATAGATCTCGTCCCGGGCGCCCGCCCGGTTTTCCCCCCTCAGGTGGTCGTTCAGATCAAGGCGCTGGCGTGTGAACTACCGAGCGAGAGCGGGATACCGCTCTCGCGGTTCAGCTGTTCCGAGATTGCCGCCGAGGCAGTGCAAAGGGGCTTCGTTGCCAAGATCAGCGGCGCCACTGTCTGGCGCTGGTTGAACGAGGACGCGATTCGTCCTTGGTATCATCGTTCCTGGATTTTCCCACGGGACCCGGACTTCCAAACCAAAGCAGGTAGAGTCCTTGATCTGTATCACCGCCAATGGCAAGGAAAGCCTTTAGGGCCGAGGGAATATGTACTTTCTGCCGACGAAAAGACCAGTATTCAAGCACGAGCTCGCAAGCACGTTACCCTACCGCCAGCCTCGAACAGAGCGGCACGCGTTGAAACACGAATACGAGCGGAAAGGAGCCCTGGCCTATCTGGCTGCTCTCGACGTGCACAATGGTCGAATCTTCGGTCTCTGTGAGTCTTCTTCGGGTATCGAGCCCTTCAACCGGCTCCTGAGCCTGATCATGAGCCGGAAACCCTATTGCTCGGCAAAGAAAGTCTACCTCATCGTGGATAATGGCTCCTCGCACCGAGGGCAAACATGCATCGACCGTATCCAGGGGAAGTGGCCAAACATCCACCCCGTTCACCTTCCGATCCACGCAAGCTGGCTCAATCAGATCGAGATCTACTTCTCGATCCTCAAACGCAAGGCTCTGACACCTATCGAATTTGCATCGCTCGAAGAGCTTGAGGCAAGAATCCTCGGTTTTCAGGAACGCTACGGACGTATCGCCACACCCTTCAAATGGAAGTTCACACGAACAGATCTCGCGGAGATGATCGACAAACTCAGGTTCTACGATACGCCCTTGGCAAAGTCTGCTTAGAATACGTCACCGTATTTGCGAACAGGAGTACTTAGGATCGTGGACGCGCGTCCGCTTCAGGATTATGTCGAGGGCCATATTCCCGGCGCGATCCACCTGGACGTCTATGGCATCAGCCTCAACGATACGTCGGACGAACCGTTCAACGCGTTCATGTGGATGTATGCCTATCTGTTTGGCAGCCGAGGGATCGGATCGGACCAGACGATCGTCTTTTATGGCCAGAATTCCGATATGCGGGCCGCTCGGGCGTTCTGGGTTTGCGAGTACCACGGGCACGGAGATGTGCACGTGCTCGATGGCGGCTATGGTGCGTGGATGGCCGATGGGTATGAAACGTCGACGGTGTGCGAGAACGCAGAGAGTACTGTGTTCGAAAGCCAGGCAGAACCAACCTGCGCGATCGGCTATCAGGAACTGTTGGACTCGCTGAGTCGTGACCACTTCGTTCCACTCGACACGAGAAGCGAAGGTGAATACACGGGGGAAACGGTTCGGGCGGCACGAGGTGGGGCGATTCCGGGTGCAGTGCACATCGAGTATGTGAACAATCTCGATGATAACGGTTTCTTCAAACCCGCGGACGAACTCCGGATGATGTATGAGCGTGCGGGTGTGATGCCGGAACAGACCGTCGCCTGCTACTGACAGGGCGGCTACCGCTCTTCCCACAGCTACCTGGCGTTGCGGCTGATCGGTTACGAGAAAGTTCGCAACTACATCGGCTCGTGGAAGGAGTGGGGGGATAGACTGGAGTTGCCAGTCGAGAAACCGAGAGGCTGAAGGCACCAAGAAAACATTCCACACGAAGGCGCGAAGAGATTGTGGGGGAGCAGTCTCTGACTGAACTTCTGTCGGTCGACGAAAGATCAGTCGGCGGTCGGCGGTGCGCTGTGGGCGGAAGAGACGGCTTCGCCCCTGTGAATTTTTGCCAATTGCGTGTCCAAAAGAGGAGTGGCAGGTCGTCTTAGTGTACTGGCTGAGCATATCCGGATGAAGATGGGCTGACAATGCCGACGGTTTCCTTTACCCAGAATATTCAGCGTCACATCGCCTGCCCGACGATGGAAGTTAGTGGATCGACGGTGGGGGAGGCCCTGTCAGCCGTTTTTGAGCAGATTCCGAAAGCGAAGGGGTACGTACTCGACGAGCGAAGCGCGGTACGTCGGCATATGGTGATTTTTGTGGATGGGGAAGGCATTTCGGATCGAAACGGGTTGAGCGATCCGGTGCGGGCGGATTCGGAGATTTATGTGATGCAGGCTCTTTCTGGAGGTTGAGTATGAGTGATCGACTACTCGTGGGGACGCGTAAGGGTTTGTTTCAGATAAAGCGATCGAGTTCCGGTTCGTGGGAAATCGTTGACAGAGACTTCCTGGGCGACAACGTGAACATCGTCGCGGCTGATCCACGCGAGGGGCAGGTTTTCGCCAGTCTGGATCACGGGCATTTTGGAACGAAGCTGCATCGATCGAGGGACGATGGGAAGTCGTGGGAAGAGATTGAGGTTCCCGAGTATCCGGAGCAGCCTGATGGATGGGAAGAGATTCCGAATCCGTTCACGGGGAAAGTGGCGCCGTGGAGTCTCCATATGATTTGGTCCATCGTTCCGGGATTGTCGACCCAAGCGGGCCGTGTCTGGTGCAGGACGATTCCCGGGGGACTGTTTCAGAGCGATGACGCCGGGGACAGTTGGACGTTCGTGCGATCGCTTTGGGACCTCGATGAACGAAAGTCGTGGATGGGGGCGGGAACGGACTACGCTGGGATCCATTCGATTCTGGTGGATCCGCGAGACGAGGATCACGTGACGGTGGGTGTCAGCGTCGGGGGAGTCTACGACAGCGCTGATGGCGGCGCGTCGTGGCGAGCCAGGTGCGACGGGATGAGGGCGGAGTACGTGCCGCCCGAACAATCGGAAAACCCAGAGGTCCAGGACCCCCATTACGTCGCCCAATGTCAGGACGATCCGGATACACTTTGGGCGCAGCACCATAACGGGGTTTTCGTGACACAGAACGGGGGCGATCAATGGAGCGAGATCGAGAAAATCGATCCTTCAACTTTCGGCTTCGCGGTGGCAGTTCATCCACGGGACGGCAATACCGCGTGGCTCGTTCCGGGTGTGAAAGACGAACACCGAATTCCGGTCGATGGGAAGCTGGTGGTGACGCGCACACGAGATGGAGGGAAGACGTGGGAGAAGCTCTGGAAGGGGTTACCGCAGGAAGACGCCTACGACCTGGTGTTTCGGCACGCGCTCGACGTGGACGAATCGGGCGATCGTGTTGCGTTCGGGTCGACGACGGGGAATCTATGGATTTCGGAAAACCAGGGAGATGACTGGTCTCAGGTCTCCGGGACGCTGCCGCCGGTCTATTGTGTACAATGGGGATGAACATCTGAACCACCCCTTCGATACGCGGCCTTCGGACGCTACTCAGGGCAGGCAAGACGCCAAGACACCAAGAAAGACGATACAGATTCTTAGGGGTGCCTCGGTGAACCGGGGTGCCCCTTTGTTCGTTGGAGACCTCGTTGATTTACGAAGGTAACGATGTCAGTGCGGGTGAAGTGCGGATTGGTCGTCCGGCGGGTGCTCCGGAGAGCGATGACAAAGAGTGGCTTCGTTGGTGGTCAGAGGCACAAGCGCGCGAGGACATCATCTACTTCGGGATCTGGGAGGGCGAACGAGAGGTGGGGCAGATCTTTCTTCACGACATCGATCGGGCGACATCGAGCGGGATGATCGGGTATCACATTTTTCGAGAGGGTGACAGGGGAAGGGGAATCGGTAGTAGCGCATTCAGGCTTCTGGGGGACTATGCCTGGCGAGAGGCTGGGTTGAACGAGCTGGTCATCATTACCGGGAAGGACAACGAGGCGTCTCGCCGTCTGGCTGAAGGGGCGGGATTCAGGCTTTCGGGTGTAGCTAGGGAGCATCCAGAGCGAGATGTCGTCTATCGACTAAGTCTATCTTCTGGGTGAGAGAAAAAGCTTGCAATCCGATCGTCCCTCGATTCGACTGTCGTCTGGCAGCGCGTAATTGAGATCAATGGCACGTCCTGAATACGTCTACTCGGGATGATCGGGTCTATATCAGGCCGTCGGCTTTCATCCAGTCGAGGGTGGTTTCGAACGCAGATAGCGTCTGCTGGATATCCTCGGCGGAGTGGGAGGCCATTGTGATAGGCGTCCCTGGAAGGTCGATGCCATTCAACAGCATTCCGCACCGCAGGTTCCGAGCGAGGTCCGGGCGGGACTGCGACTTGAGTTTGTTGAAGTCATAGGTGTAAGGGTCGAACTCCTGCGCTTTGATTCTCGAGATCCCGTGATCGATCAAGATTTTGAAGCCTGAAAATTCGCCGTAGACGCCCCAGCCCAGATTCCTGTCATCGATGATCTTGCCCAGGCCGTGACGCAATGTCGCGGCCGTTTCGCTGGCGTGTGCCTGCGGCTCTCCCGTCGACGCGATTTTGAGCGTCGCGATTCCGGCGGATGCCGACAGGGGGTTCGCGTTGAAGGTTCCGGGATGGGGCATCTTCTTTTCGACGTCGGTTTTCTTGATGGAGATCAGGTCCATGATGTCCACGCGTCCTGCGACGGCTCCGCCCGGTAACCCTCCCGCCAATATCTTAGCCATAGTCGTCATATCGGGCGTGATTCCGTAATAGGCCTGGGCCCCTCCTGGCGCTACGCGAAACCCCGTGATGACTTCGTCGAAGAGCAGAATGACACCGTGTTCTTTCGTGACCTGCCGAAGGTCGCCGAGGAATTCACCGGTGCAAGGGACCGCGCCCCATCCCCCTCCCGTGGGTTCGATCAGCAGGATGGCGACATCCGGATCCGCGGCGAGGTGACTGCGAACTGCGTCGATATCGTTTGGCGGGAGGACGATCGTTCCGTCGAGGACGGAATCGGGAATCCCCGGGACCTGCACATCTAGGGGCGGACGCGCGGCGGGAATGACCGAGTCGTGCCAACCGTGGAAGTGACCGGCAAACTTGATGATGTTGTTCTTGCCGGTGAATGTTCGTGCGAGCCGGATTGCCATCAGCGTGGCTTCCGTTCCGGAGTTCACGAATCGGACGCGTTCGGCCGACGGAATGAGGTCTTTGACCCACTGACCCCATTCCATCTCGAGCGCGTGCGACCCGCCCAGATGCGTACCCTGGCCTATCCGGGCGGAGACCGCCTTCACAACCTCGGGGGGGTTGTGGCTGAGAAGCAGGGAGCCGTGGCCGCTCCAGTAATCGATCAGCTCGTGACCGCTGATCGTGTACTTCTTTGACCCGTCGGCGTGGCTGATGTAGACCGGGAACGGGTCGGCGTGCCGGTTGTCGTGCGTGACGCCGTCGGGGAAGATGTCCTGCGCTTGTTCAGACAGCTCACGGTCTTTGGCGAATGTTGATTCGTAGCGTTCGAGAATGGTAGGCATGGGAACCTTGATTGGGATTGATGTGGGGGCCCGTTCGTGCTTCGATATATGGTGACCATTGAGATTCGTGCAGTGCTGGGTATCAACTTATGTGAGACACCTACTCAGCATGAACGGGTTCTCGCCGCTTTGCAACCGTTCATCCTGAGTAGCGAAATCGCGCGAATCAGAGCATGTCGCTCGGCCATCCGGTTGAGTCGCTTATCGAAGGGCGAACGGTCCTTGCCTGTTACACACCGCCCATTTTGCAGACTTCGTCGAATTCTTTCTTCGTAACAGGTTGGATAGATAGGCGCTGGCCGCGCTGAACGACTTTCATATCATTCAGCTTTTTGTTGCCTTTGAGGTCGGCGAGGTGGACGAATGACTTGAGTTTCTTCTTCCACTTTACGTCGAAGGAATACCAACGCGGCTCTTCCTTCTGTGACTTCTCATCATAGTAGCGGTGCTTTTTGTCGAATTGCACAGGATCCGGGTAGCCGGCTTTGATGACCTCGACGATTCCGGCCACGCCGGGCTCCTCGCAGTTCGAGTGGTAGTAAAACGCAAGGTCGCCCTTCTGTATCTGGTCGCGGATGAAGTTGCGGGCCTGGTAGTTGCGGACGCCCCGCCAGTAGCCGGTACTCTTGGGGCGCTTCTTCAGTTCGTCGAAGGAGCACTCCTTCGGTTCGTTTTTTACGAGCCAGTATTTCTGCGGCATTGAATCTCTCCACTCTTGAGAAACCTACCACGAAGAACATGAAATACACGAAACGGAGGACCGCGGACCACACGGGAATACACGGAAGAGAGATGGGGCCTGGATCCGAGGCCCTATCGGGGACAAGACCGAGCAGAACCAGAAAACTTACCACGAAAAACACGAAATACAAAAAAGAACCTACGACTTGGCGGTGGTGCAACTGAGCAAGGCCCTTGGGTGGTGGTCAAGGGACCGCTCTACAATCTCGCGCCTCTATAGCCTGACTAGAGGAACCTTCGCACAATCGAGTCGTTCCCCGACAGGAGTCGGGTCCCACCGCAAGGCGGCGCTACTCTGGCCACGACTGCTCGCCGTGTCGCCTGCTTGGGAATCACCCCATCACTTCCAGGGCTCGTTGTTTCCATTTGTCGTAGTTGGGTGAGAGCTTGAGCGCATCACTTTGTAGGACGAGTTGGCCGTTCTTCCCGCGGGGATCGCCGCGCTGTTCGTTCAGGTCGGCGAGTCGTTTCCTCCACACGACGACGCGATCGGCGCAGTCGGGATCTCGAGATCGTTCGCGGCATTCCAGCGGATCGTTTTCGAGGTCGAAGAACATCTCTTCACCGGTGTGATGATACCAGATGTATTTCTCGCGGCCATCTGTGACGTATTGCATGCCGTAGTCGTGGTCGTAGCAGGTCGTGTGCTCGCCCTGGACGAAGTCTCGCCACTCGGTGCTGCCTCTGGCAAGCTTCAGTAGACTTTCGCCGTCGACGGAGTCGGGAATGTCCACGCCGGTGGCGTCGAGGATCGTCGGCATGATGTCGCGCAATTCGATCGGCTGGTCGAGGACCTGGTCGCGGTCGATGTCCCAGGTAGATGGGAAACGCATCAGAAATGGCACGCGGGCAGAGCCCTCATAAGCGTAGGTCTTACGCCAGTGGTGGTGATCGCCCATCATATCGCCGTGATCGGAGGTGAAGATGACGAGGGTGTTCGCCCACGCGTCGGCGTCGTGGCGGCGAAGCTCGTAGAGGACGCGGCCGATCTGATGGTCGATGAAGGTGATATTACCGTAGTAACTCGCTCTGGCACGATGTGTTTCGGCGTCGGTGCGATGCGAAAAGGGGGCGTTGACGTCCGCCACCTTGCGGTCGAAGCGGTCGCACCAGTCGCCGATGGCCGCACTGGGAACCTCAGGGTTGCCGTTGTACACGTCGAAGTAGGACTGCGGCGCATCGTAGGGTGAATGGGGACGCGCAAATGACAGCCACATGAAGAAGGGCTTCGTCGGATCCCTATGCGTGAGGAATTTGATGCCTTCGCTTGCGGTCCAGTGCGTGGGGTGGAGATGCTCAGGGAGGTGCGACGGGCGGGCCATCCAGCTGTTCCAGTCCACGCTGTGATCGCGGTAGCCGTAAGCGCCCTCCTTATGCTCATCGAACCATTCGTGGTAGTCGCTGATGAAGTCGCCCGTACGTCTCCCGCTTTCGTCGAGCACCAAGTTATGGAACCCGTACAGGCGACGCTGGGGCGCGAAGTGCATCTTGCCGACGGCCTGCGTGTGGTAGCCAGCCTTTGCGAGTTCTGCCGGTAGGGTCGCGGGATATTCGAGCGGATCGTTGCCGGTCATCGTGAGCCGGCCGTGGTTCCATTGGTCCATGCCAGTCAGGATGCAGGCTCTGGCGGGCGTGCACGAGGGGACGGAGGTGTAGGCGTGGCGGAAGCGGGCGCCTTCCTCGGCGAGCTGGTCAAGATATGGCGTTTCGACCACGGGATGGCCGTCGCAGCCGAGACAGTCGCCCCTTTGCTGGTCAGTTGTGATGAGGATGATGTTTGGTCTCATGAAAAGCGGTTCCAGTCGTCAGTCGTCAGGAAACAGAGTGATGTCCGTGTGCGTTGAGCCGACGCCACGGAATTACTTACAGGTCTGTTCCCCGACTGGAGTCGGGTCCCACCGCATTGGGGCACGGAGGCACTGGTCGGCCACTCAGCTGGTCCAGCATTCTTTGAGGAAGCGGATCCAATTGCCGTGGAGGATGTTGTCGATGTCCTCGCTCGAGTAGCCGCGGTTGCTCATGATTTCTGGAAGGCGCTGGAGATCGGCGATGGTGTTGAGGTCGCGCGGAGACTGTTCCTGGCCGAAGCCGCCGTCCAGGTCTGTTCCGATACCCGAATGTCGACAATTGCCGAGTAGCTGCGAGATGTGATCGATGTGATTGACGACGGTTTCGAGCGTGGCTTTGGTTGTTTGCTCGTAGCAGGGGCGCTGGCGGTCCCACGTGGGGTCGAGCATCCACGCGTCGAATGCTGCCCCAATGACGCCGCCGCGTTCGGCGATGGCCCTGATCATGTGGTCGGTGAGTTGGCGCTGGCCCGGGGTGAGCTCACGGCAATTGTGATGCGAGGCGCAGATGGGACCATCGTAGACGTCGAGCGTTTCCCAGAAGCCCTGATCGGTCGTGTGCGTCGTGTCGACGATAATGCCAGCTTCCTTCAGCGCGTCGAACAACGGTTTGGCACGGGGTAGGAGACCACCCTCGGTGCCGGTACCGTGCGCGTAGGAGCTCGTTCCGTAGTGCTGGATGCTGACCATCCTGAGGCCGAGATCGTACCACATCGGTACCTGATCCGGATCCAGAATGGGGTCGGCGCTTTCCATCGCGAGCATCACACCGACGGGTTCGTTCGAGGCCGGATCCTTCCACGCCTCGAAAGATGCATCCAGATCTTCTGCACTTCTGATGAATCGGATCTCGCCTTCGGCTTCCATTGCCTCGTAGAACGCGTAGTGGCCCATGCCCACGCCGTGACACTGGGACTGGGCATACATACCGGTCTTCGTCCATCGATCGTTGGGGTCGATCCGGGACATGACCGTTCCGAAGATGATCCTGACGTGTCCTTTGCGCAGTTCGGGGAAGGTGACCGTGCAACTGCCGAAGCTTTGCTTGACAGCCGCGCTGTCGTGACCCCGAACGGTCGCCGCCGGCTGTGTCAGATCGCGATTGACCTGAATAGCGCTGTAGCCGAGGTCCAGGTGGCTATCGATGATCAGAGTTTTCATAGAAAACAACCACGGAGAGCACGGAGGTCACGGAGGAACCATAAACCCCAAGTCAGTGCTGGGCCCAGCATTCGGGTTCACCCGCCAACCACTCATTTGAATTTCTCCGTGTTCTCCGTGGTTCAGTTCTTCCAGGTTTCGTGGAAAAAGCGAATGAGGTTGCCGTGGGCGACTTTGGAGACGTCGTTCTCGCTGTAGCCGGCATCGCGCAGGTTGTCGAGAAAGATCTGGAGGTCGTCGATCGTGTTGTAATCGACGGGCGAGAGCTCGCGGCCGAAGCCTCCGTCGAGGTCAGTGCCGAAGGCGACGTGATCGGTGTTGCCTGTGAGCTGACAGATATGGTCGATGTGCTCGACGCCCGCTCTCATGGTGCGTGTCGCGTTGGTATAGTGCGTGTTGGGATCGTCCCAATCCCAGGTCGGGCTGAGCATCTGCTCGGCGAAGACGGTGCCGATGACGCCTCCGCGGTCGGTGATGGCCTTGATCATGTCGTCGGACAGGTGGCGCTGACCTCGGGTGAGGGCGCGGCAGTTGCAGTGACTGGCGTGGACGGGGCCGTCCCAATAGTCGAGGATCTGCCAAAAGGCGAGGTCGGCTGCGTGGGAGAGGTCGATGGCGATGTCGGTCTCGCGCAGCGCGTCCATCAGTGGGAACGCGGGCGGATAGAGTCCACCGACGGTGCCTGTGCCATGCCCGTAGGTGTTCGCGCCGAAGTGCGTGAGTGAGACCGAGCGCAGCCCATGTTCGTACCAGAATGCGACGTTGTCGGGCCCCAAAATCGGATCGGCGCTCTCCATCGTGAGAATGAGACCGACGGGTGTGACGTCCGTTGGGTTGTGCCACGCCGCGGCGGATGTGTCGAGGTCGGCCTTGGATTTTATCCAGAAGATTTCGCCAGCCTGCTCGAGGGCTTGATAATAATGAAGGTGTGACCGTCCGCGGGCGTGGGCAACGGCTTGCGTCCGGACAGCGTTGTGCATCCCCTCACCAGCCGGTGCCTGCACACGAGCCATGATAGTCGTGAGCATGATGCCGATCCGGCCCTTGCGCATTTCCGGCAGGCTGACGGTGACCGTCACGGTTTTGTCAGACCAGGGGCCTTTGCGTCTTTCCAGCGAGTCGGGATGCTGCGAGATGCCCGAACGCACGGCATCCTCTCGCGCCCGGAGAACGTGGATGGGTTGTGTCAGATCGCGGCGGTTGTAGAGCGCGTTGTAGGCCATGTCGAGATGGCCGTCGATGATGAGGATTGGGTTACTCATATGAGCTTAGAAACGAAACCACAAATGAACACGAATGAACACGAATGTCGATACTCCTGCAGATCGAGGCCCGAATCGGGAAGCCCGTCGGTGGTGCGGCGCAGTTAAAACCTTTGGAACCACAGATGAACACAGATGCACACGGATGCGTGGCACGACTGAACACCGTGGCCCGAATCGGGAAAACTGATCGAGATGAACCTTAACCTTCAGGATACCCTACGTCGATGAGATCGCCTCCGGAATGTTCTTGCTGTCTGTTTACGTTCGGCTCATTTGGGCCAGCACTTTGGAGACTTTGCCGGCGAGGTCGTCGGGGTCGAACGGTTTGACGACGATACTGGAAACGCCGAGAGAAATCGCCTCTGTGACGGTGGCTCGATCGGACTTGCTGGTCATGATAATGACTGGAATCTCGGCGAGCGCATCGATCTCCAAAATCTTCCGGACCATGTCGAATCCTGACATCCCGGGCAGGCCTAGACCGAACAGGAACAGATGCGGCGGGTCTCGTTCGGCCGCCGCCAGTGCCGCTTCGGGATCAGGGTAAGTCAACAAGGTGATGGGGTGTCGCGATAACGCAGTCTCGACCAGCCGTAAGGTCACAGGGTCATCGTCGACGGCGATAACGGAGCCTCCGATGGTCCTGCCTTCCGGAATCGGCTGGTCCGGGAGCAGGGCTGTCAGTGTCTCCTGGAGCTTCTGCAGCTTGACGGGTTTGACGAGGAAACCGTCCGCATCCCGATCCTGAAGCATTGCCGCGCCCTGGTCGTCAACGTAGCCGGTGAAGACGACGACCTTGATACGTTCATCGTTCTCTCGGATCCATTCTAGCAGTTGCCAACCGTTCAGGCCAGGCATCATCAGGTCGGTGATGACGAGGTCGATGTGGGCCGACCCCAGCACTTCGATGGCGCTTTCGGCAGATGGGGCTTCGAGGACCTGGTAGCCACTCCGCCGGATCATTTCGCCGACAGCTGCCCGGACCTCGAGTTCGTCGTCGACAACGAGGACGACTTTCGACGCGACGTCGCTCATCAGCCGTAAGCGCCCTTTTTGTGTCGACCCAGCAATCGTTGGAGGCGTTCGTCGGCTCCCTCCCACACGTGCGCGGGCATCTGATAGTCTATAAAGGGGTAGAATCGCTGGGCGATGTAACGCTTGCTGTAGGTTACGCCGGCCAGTAGTCGCAGTTGATCCATCGTGTTGACGGACCCGCGATGCCAAACCTGGTTGTCGAACATGTAAGCGTCACCGGCCTTGGCGAAGATTGAAACGGGCCCTCGTCCTCGAAATGTCGGCTCGTCGATGTTCCTTTCAGGTCCGCGGCCGGCATAGTGGCTACCCGGAACGACTTGTGTCGGCGCCTTGTCGGGTGTGTCCATGTCCATCACGGCGGTGAAAATCTGCAGAACGTTGCACGGCGGTGGGATATCGGTCGGGTGCCCGTCGCATTCTTCCGGGACCGGGTGTTGAACGAGGTCATCAAGATGCCACCCGCCGCCGACGCCTGGCTCGTTCACGAGGGCATTCTGGGCCATCACGTGACAATTCTCACCCAGCACGGTTTCGGCGATCGTTGGGAACGGCTCTCGGACGATCAGGTCCCTGAACGCGCGGTCGTATTCGAACATCCTCATCATACTTCGGCCACGGATGTGATCCCCAGCCTCGTCCTGTCGGATCGCTGGGTCCGACCACTTCCGTTCCATCCCCTCTTTCAACGCCGCGACCTCGTCGTCGTCCAGCACCGGGCCCAGACAGTAGTAGCCATCTTTGTTGAGCGCGTTCTGGATGTCTCGGAGGGTGGCGGTGTCGGGTGGCGTTCCAGCTTTGATGGCGGGTGATGCTGTAGAAAGGGCCATGGCGTGCTCTGGTTGTGACGGGTTCGGGGGGGCAGCGTATCTTAGTCGGCAAACCTTTTGCCGAACAGGCGGAAGAGTACGAGCGGGATTCCGTGAACTCAAGCAGATTCTGCAACCTTGATGCGGGAGACGGGAATGGATCTGGACGGAAAAGTCGCCATCGTGACGGGTGGAAACGGTGGGCTCGGGAGACGGATCTGTCTCGCATTGGACCGGGCAGGATGCCGCGTGGCTGTACTCTACAATCAGGACGATGAAGAGTCCGGGGCCGTGGCGTTTGCCTCGGGTCTCCGTGACGCACGGTCGTTTCAGGTCGAGCTGAGGGATGTCGAGAGCGTCAACAGCATGGTCACCACGGTTCACAAGGCATTCGAACGGGTCGATATCCTGATCAACGATGCCGCCTTCAACCAGTGGATTCCGTTCGATGATATCGACGCGATGACCTACGAAATCTGGGACAAGATTCTGGACATCAACTTGAACGGTCCGATGCGGTGCATCAAGGCGGTGGCGCCGCTGATGAAGGAGGTGGGGGGCGGTCGGATCGTGAACATTTCCTCAACCGCCGGTTTCGGCCCCACCGGGTCGTCGGTTCCCTACGCCACGTCGAAGGCCGGCCTGAACCATCTCACGAAATGTTTTGCCGTCGGACTCGCTCCGACGATTCTGGTCAACGGTGTGGCGCCCGGGTATATCGAGGGCACGCACACGACGGAACAACTAGATCCAGCCTATCGGGCAATTGCGAAGGACATCGTTGCGCTCAAGCGAGCGGCGGACAAGGACGACATTGCCAAGCAGGTGGTGCTGTTCTGCGAGACGGAGAGTGCGACGGGACAGACGGTGGTGATTGATGGGGGCAGATACTTCAGGTAAAAGTGCAAAATGAGTAATAAACCCAACATTCTGTTCATTTTTGACGATCAGCATCGGTACGACTACCTGGGGGCTTCGGGGGCGACGTGGGTGAATACACCGAACCTCGATCGGATCGCTGCTCGCGGGATGAGGTTCACGCAGGCGACGACGAATGCGCCGGCGTGCGGTCCGTCGCGGATGGCGCTGGCCACTGGGTTGCAGCCGCTGCGGGCGGGTGTGCTGAACAACGATTTCGGTCGGGCTCCTCACGGGTTGCCGACGCTCTATCAGCGGATGCGGGACCACGGATACCTGGTCGCGAGCTCGGGTAAGCTTCACCTGGGGCGAATCGGGGCGGCAGGGCCCAAGGGCGATCCACCAGGGACCTACGCCCTCGGATTCACGCATCCGTTCGAGACCGAAGGCAAGATGTCGGCGGGGAAGGCCTCGGCCAGTGGCGCCGGTCCCTATACGCACTACCTGAAGGAAAAGGGATTGCTGGAGGCCTTTCTGGCCGACTACGGAAAGCGGATCGAGAATCAGTGGGCACGATCCAACTGGGATTCCGTCCTGCCGGCTGAAGATTTTCACGACGCCTTCATCGGACGGACAGCCACCGAGTGGATTCAGGACGTGCTGGAATCCCATCCCTGGATGATGTTCGTCAATTTCGTGGGGCCGCACAGCCCGTTCGATCCGCCTACAGAATACGCCGATCGATATCGAGACGCCGTCGTCCCGGACGTTATTCCGACGCGGATGGAGGGCAAGCCTGAATGGATCGAGACGCGCGACCACGGGCTGGCTCCTGACGCGGTAACCGAAGCCCAGCGTCAGTACTGCGGCGCCATCGAAGCGATCGACGATCAGGTGGGCGCGTTGCTGGATGTGCTCGAGGAACGAGGGATGATGGATAACACCTACATCATCTTCTCGAGCGATCACGGCGAGATGCTGGGCGATTTTGGACTCTATGCCAAGTTTGTGGCCTACGAAGCCGCGCTGCGGGTGCCGCTGATCATCGCGGGGCCGGGGATCGAGGAGGGCACGGTTTCGGATTCGCTCATCGAACTGATCGACGTCAATCCGACGATTTGCGAGCTCGCAAGGTTAGATGCGCAGGAGCACATCGACGCGCGTTCGTTCGTCCCCATACTGAGAGGTGAGGCGACTTCGCATCGCAAAGAAGCCATCAGTATGCTCGACAACTTCGTTTGCGTCCGAACGGGCGAACACAAGCTGATTCGGAACCACAACGACGTGCTCGAGCTGTACGATCTTCGGGAGGATCCCAGGGAGTTGCGCAACGTGGCGGGCGATCGACCGAGGATCGTGGAGGACATGCTTGGGAGACTCCAGGAGAGATCGCTCGGGTCGCGGAAGCTATCGGAAGGGATGCGGATTCGGATCTGATTCAGTGACCAGTGAAATCTGACCAGTGACCAGAAAGAGTCGGGTCTATGGCAGAGCTACAACCTTCTGAGTTGACAGGTAGCGTGCGGGCCGAAACGCGGGCAGTGACGACGCGATCGGTCATCTGGGCGGTCTGCCTCATCGTGATCAGCGTGTGGTGGGACGAGTGGATGACCTACTACATGAGCGGCTCGAACATCAGCCGGAGCCACTTTCCCCTCGCCTTTCTCTTGCCGTTTCTCATCCTCTGTCTCCTGAACGCGATCGCACATCGATGTTGTCCTAGCAGAGCTTTGACGCGGCCAGAGCTGATGGTCGTGATGGTGACCGGTCTTGTCGCCATCTCAGTACCCTACGACGGCGTGACCGGCCACCTGATCAGTGTCATCGCGGGGCCGTACTACTTCGCGACAGCGGAGAATCAGTGGGGCGCATACATCCACGATGCTATTCCGGTGGCTGGTGCCTTCGAACTCGCGTGGTGAGATGGTTCTGTTTTTCGAGGGACTGCCGGCCGGTTACGCGATGCCTCTCGATGTCTGGCTGACACCGCTGCTATGGTGGTCGTGTTTGATCGCGGCGCTGGGCTTCACTGTTTTCTGCCTGGTCGTGATGCTCCGCAAGCAATGGATGCGGAACGAGCGACTTTCTTATCCCCTGATTGAAGCGGGCAGCCTTATCGCAGATACGAGAATCGGCGGAGGACTGACAACCCAGCTGCGATCCCCGCTATTCTGGGTGGCCTTCGGAATCGTGATAGCCATCAAGCTGATGAACGTGGGTTCGTATTTCTCTCCCGCCTTTCCACGGCTGTCGATCGAGGGCGGCAACTTCCAGGCCCTTCCGGATTTCCCAAGACTGATCACGCGTGTCAGCTTTTACGCTATCGGGTTCAGCTACTTCGCCAGACTGGATGTGCTTCTGAGCGTGTGGTTCTTCATCTTCATTACGGCGTGCGAGGTCTTTGTCTTCAACAAACTGGGTTACAAGCTGGGCGCGGCTCCGAGTCAGTGGGGGAGTCAGGCACTGGGCTATCAGAGTCTGGGTGCTCTGATGTTCCTCGCGGGCTGGAGTTTGTGGATGGCAAGGCGTCACCTCGGGCAGGTCTGGGCGAAGGCGCTGCGAAACGACCCTGCCGTCGACGACAGCGAGGAACTTCTCTCGTATCGGACAACCGTTCTCGGATTCGTATGTGCCTTCGTGTTCTGTGTCGGATGGCTGTTTGCGGCCGGTATGACGTGGTGGGTGATTTTCGTTTTTCTGACCGTTTCGTTGCTCGCTTTCATCGGACTTTCCCGGGTCGTCGCCGAACTGGGTCTCGTCTACGTCTATTACCGTGTCCTGCCGACGCAATTCGTGCTTCAGACCTTCGGCGTTCAGATCCTGGGTGGAGCCAGCGTGGTTATCCTGGCCCTGACCCGCGGCATCGAGGGGATCGGAAAGGGCTTTATCATGCCCGCCTTTGCGCAGACGGTCAAAGCCGTCGACGGTATCATCAAACCCCGCCGCGTGGCGCTCGTCCTGTTGCTCGCGATCGGGTTGGGCTACACGCTTTCGATCGCAGACACGCTCTACCTGGGCTATTCACACGGGGCCTACAATCTGGGCAACATGGGTCTGAGGAAGGTCGGACCGCGTACTTTCAACGCGACGGTCAAAGAGGTGCTGAATCCGACGCCGTTCGGTGGGAAAGGAAGGATGCAGTGGGTCGGGGTCGGGATGTTTACGATGGCGATTCTGACGCTCGTGCGATATCGATTCCCCGCCTGGCCCCTGCACCCGATCGGGCTGGCGCTTCAGGGCAACTATGGTCTGACCAAGACGTGGATGTCGATTTTTATCGCTTGGTTCATCAAGGCGGTGTTGATGCGCATTGGGGGGGCCGCGCTCTACGAACGAGGAAAGCCCTTCTTCGTGGGGTTGATTGTAGCACAAGCCATCAGTACTGCGATGGTGTTTGTCGTGGATTGGATCTGGTTTCCGATGCAGGGACACAATGTGCACAACTATTGAGAATCGAGGATCGAGAATCGAGTATTGAACAGCGCCACTGTGACGCTCGATCGTTGCTATGATGTGGTGTGTGTTGTTGTATCTTGCCCTGAAGGCGTGATTCTTGTAGAATCAATCTACAATTGACGGGGAGTGGCTCAGCCCGGTAGAGCACCTGCTTTGGGAGCAGGGGGCCGCAGGTTCAAATCCTGTCTCCCCGACCAGCAATTACAACGGGTCGCGACGTGTTTGTCGTGACCCGTTTCTATTCGGTCTAACGACTGCATAACGTAGGATGTCCGTGTTGGCTGAAGGACCCGGAGATGGGACTGAGTGGAGCGCATCCGGGTTGACACCGTTGATTCTTTATAGCCACATTCACCGTATCTGTTCTGCACGTATCCGACCAAACAGAAATCGTATACGAAGGAGAATGGCCTTGGCATCTATTCCAAAGCACGTCGACTATTTAATGATCGGAGCGGGCGTTCACGGGTTGAGTACGGCGTGGCATCTGGCCAAAGATCTGAAAGCTGCGGGAAAGAGCGCGGATATTGCGGTTGTGGACAAGACGGGCGTTGCAGCGGGGGCGTCGGGGATCGCGTGTGGGGTCGTCCGCAATTTCTACTTCCAGCCGGCGATGGGTGCGGTGATGTTGGTTTCGTTCGACATCTGGGAAGCCGAGGCGGAGGCCCTGAATTTTCACAATTGTGAATACATCGCCGTCGTACCCGAACCACAGAACGCCGACATCGAGGCGATCTATGCCCGTCAGCAGGACGAGAATTCCCCTCGACGCTGGTCCAGGGTGAGCAGAAGGTCTTCGATCATATGCGAAAGATGTTTCCCGACTGGAAGGCGCGCGGTCTAACGTCACTTCTGCAGGAGCATCGCGGGGGGTTTGCCTTCAACAAGGAGGCGATCAACGGGCTCGCCGGACTGGCCCGTTCCGAAGGGGTGACCATCTATGATGGAGTTCAGATCATTGGATTCAAGTTTGGATCCGACAACACCGTGACACACGTGGAATCGACGGATGGAGACATCGAGGTCGGATGCGTCGTGAGCGGTGCGGGACCGTGGAGCGCTCGCGTCTGGGAGATGCTGGGTCTGTCCGATCGCGTCGATGTTCGAGACAATGATGGCGAGATGCACCTGGATCAGCCCCTGTGGACCTACTGGCGTCTGGAGGAGGGCGAGATCACGTTTCCCCTTTCCGACTACGCGACGTCAGACGGGAAAATGCCACCGGTTTTCCACTTCGACTCCCGCGAGACCCTGATCTCGGAGAAGACTGGAGAGGTCCTGAGTGAGAAAGACGATCTTTGGGGCGTCTATTGGAAGAGTGACCGCGAGGGTGTACAGGGGGGTGCGGAGCCGATTCATCTCGGTGAAGAATGTAGTCTGGATCCATACGGGCCGGATAGCCCCGAACACGTCGTACGAGAGGACTTTGTCGAATTCTGGACCTCGGGGTTGGCCCACGCCATAGGACGGTTCGAGGGGTCCTACCACAAGTACAATCGGATTCCCTCGGGAGGCGTCGGATGCTTCACGTTCGACAACTTTCCGATATTCGATTACGCACCAGGAATCCCGAACGTCTATATGATTGCAGACAGCAACCACGGCTTTAAAATGATCGGTGTGGGGAAAGAGGTGGCGAAGGTGCTTGGGGGAGAATCGAGTTCGGTTTTGGATCCGTTTCGGTTCGCGCGGTTTGCGGAGGGGGATTTGCATCCGGTTTCGGGGAGTCCGTGGCCCTGGGGATGATGCCTGTTGGCGGTCCCCTCGCTTCGCTCGGGGCAGGCTCCTGTCGGCGGTGGGGGGTAGAGGCTGCCACACCTCCTATCTCGCCCCAATGACGGTATCCTTTATCTCCTGCTAGACGCCTGTGGTAACTGCTCAGACTCTGTAAATCGTTGTTAATCAGGCTGTTGCGGTAGTCTCATCGCGATGGTTGGACGAGATTTCGGCCTGAGCTACTCTCAGAGAAACGGTGAGAGCGAACTTTGGTCAATAAAAACAAAGGGTTACGTCGATGTGGCGTGACTCTTCATTATTGAGGTGTCAATTTGGTGCAAGAATCGTCAAGGAGATGGTGTGATCAGGAGGAGGTTTTACCGATAGAATAGTAGACGATCATCGATATTCGCGGTCCCTCGCAGACTTTTGCCTCGAGTATCTACCTTTTTCTTTTTGGATAGGGTTGTATATTCAGAGGTGAGTTGCGAGTTCATTCTTCAACGTTGGGACCCGTTTCAGCCCTGAGGGAGGTGGTTCGTTGTGGCAGAAGAAGAAGAAGGTGATGAACTACCTGCACGAACCAAGGTTGCCATCCTGATGATCGCCCTCGGCCAGGAAACAACGGCCGAGGTTATGAAATATCTGACCGACTACGAAATTGAGCGCATCGCCGAGTCGATCAGCGAGCTCGAAGTTGTGACGACGGAGCAGGAGGACGAAGTCCTCGAAGAGTTCGAGCAAATGCTGATCGCGGGCCAGTATGTCTCTCAGGGCGGTATGGACTTCGCCCGTGGCGCGTTGGAAAAGGCGATGGGTCCACGAAAGGCCCAATCGCTCCTCGACCGCGTCAGTTCCACGACGTCGAGCGGCTTCTACATGCTGCGAAACGTCGATCCCAACCAGATCATTCCGTTTATTGCCAAAGAACATCCCCAGACCATCGCGTTGATTCTGTCACAGCTCGAAGCTGCGCAGGCGGCCGGTGTGTTGAACGGTCTGTCCGAGGAGTTGCAGGCCGACGTTTCCTTCCGTATCGCGCAGATGGAGACGATTTCGCCACAGGTCCTCCGCGAACTGGAAGAGAGTCTTGCGCAGGAGCTGCAGACGATCCTGTCGGGTCAGGTCACGGAGATCGGTGGACCGAAGGCGGTGGCCGAGATTCTCAACCGCACGGATCGTTCGACCGAAAAGGCCGTGCTGGAACGCCTGGATGCCCAGGACCCGGAGCTCGCCGAAGACGTGCGCAACCAGATGTTCGTGTTCGACGACATCGCCAACCTCACCGATCGCGAGATTCAGCTGATCTTGCGCGAGGTCGATTCTAAAGATCTGGCGACGGCACTCAAGGGCGCGAACGACGAGATGAAAGATCGGATCTTCGGGAACGTGTCCGAACGCGTGGGCACGATGATGAAAGAGGAAATGGACTTCTCCGGTCCTGTCCGAATGAGCGACGTGGAGGAAGTGCAGCTGCGGGTTGTTCAGACCGTCCGCCAGCTCGAAGAGGCGGGACAGGTCACGATCGTCCGCGGCGACAGCAACGATCAGTTCGTGTAGTACCATCGCATTCAGCATCCGCCTTTCCTTACCCAAGTTAACGAACCCCCTTCTCATTCCTGAGAAGGGGGTTCGTTTTCCACCGACCGCTTTTTGGGGCCGATCAGGGCAGGTAACGAAGTGGAGGTGGCCTTCAACCTGCTATGGAAACCGGGTTCGTTGTGGCGAGGTTCCTGCGAACATTGTAGCGAGTGTTTCCCCTGAGCATTGACCGTGTCGTGCTCAGCTTCGATCTGAAGGTCGACGCCGTGGTCGGTTTCGGACTTTATCCTGTTTGCACGGTGTTACCCGAGTCGTAGAGGAAAGTGTTTTAGGAGTGAGATTACGGGAGTCGCGACCTCCATTCGAAACCGGATGGGGGCTTTTTTTTGGCTATATCCGGATCTCTCAACGAGATGAAGTGGGTGAAGGTGCCGTGGTTCCTGGCATGGGGGCGCGGTTAGCGTGTGCGGAACCTCTTCGGAATCTGCTCAGGGATGTTTATGTCTCCGACGGTAAGGAAGATCATATCGTTGAATGCGTCGAGTGTGCGGAATCCGCTGGCTCGGTTCTTGACGATTTGGACGATTCGGTTGAGGCCTTCGGCGATGGCGTTGGTAAGACGCGTGTTCACGAATGCGAGGACGCCGAAGAAGTGCTGTCGCAGGGTCCTGACGAACTTTCGCAGGGGTTCAAGTCGACTTCTGAGTGCGGACGTCGTCCAGCATTTCAGGAAGCGTTCGGCAGCCCAGGGCGCTTTGTATTCCCAGAACTGCTCGAACTCGTCCTTGAGTCTCCAGGCTCTATAGATTCGGTAGTTCGCCTTCTCCAGTGCTTTGAGTGTCCGAGTATCCCCTCTGGAGCGTGTCGCTGAGTGCCGGTAGAGGAGCCATCGGAGGCCCTTCATGGCTTTGCGCTCATCCGGGGCAGCTTTACGCCACTGGTCCTTACGGACCTCGTCAACGGCGGCATTGAGAGCCTTGACGATGTGAAAGCGATCGAGGACCAGCTTGGCATTCGGACAGTGTTCCTGGATGGCTCCGATGTAAGCTTCGCTCATGTCGCAGCAGGCCCACTCGATCTTGGATCTCCGGTAGGGACTGAGAGCCTCTGTGAAGAACCGATCGATCGTTTTACGCGCCCTGCCGCGGCCAACCCACACCACGCAGGAGCGGTCCAGATCGTAAACGAGCGTGGCGTACCTGTGACGCTTGGCGTAGGAGATCTCGTCGATCCCGATGGTTTTGAGCCCTCGGATACGATGACCTTCACGAAGCCGCGTGATGGATCGGTGAAGGAGATCCGACAGCGTCGAGGCAGAGATGCGCAGTAACTCGGACGCCGCCTTCTGCGTCATGGTCTGGCAGTAGCGCAGCATGGCATACTCGAAGCGATACGTCACCCGAGAGAACCGCTCCGCCCACGGAATCTCCTCGACCACACGACCGTGGGTAGGACACCGAATCTCCCGAGGATGGTAGAGAAGCCAGACCCTCCACCCGCACACCGGAATGTCACGCCACCGACGCGGATGGGGCATTGTGCGGACGATTTTACCTCGACGGCCGCACTCCGGACAACAACAACCATTCTTATGTGGCTTTACGGCGATGACGAAACAGCTTCTCCCCTCAAACCACCAGCTGACAACACGGAACCCCTTGAATCTCAGCAGTTTCGATAGTAATCTGCTCCCGGTCATAGGTCGCACCCCCTTCGCTTTGATTGTCCTACACACACAACCAAGCGTAGGGAACGATCTATGACCTTGTCATTCTATAGTTTCACCGTTGAGAAACCCGGATAGAGCCATTTTTTTGCCCGGTACCTGGGGCTCGAGCTTTTGGAAGAAGACTCGCAGAGAGTCCGTGTCGAGTGTTCTGAAAAGATGGCGGCTTTCAATCCGAGATATCCTCTGCCCGACCACGCGGCAAGAGGATCTGAGCAGGTGGCAGAGGCGGTTGGCCGTCTGTGACCGTTTGTTGAAAGGACACAAGCTGGCGGGGTTTTATCGTCCGTTGTCCGCTTTTCAAAGGACTCCACTATGCAAAAACTCGTCCTGCTCGGCATTGGCGGCAACAACTCGGACATCCTCGACGCCATCTACGAAATCAACGCAGTTGAGCCAACCTACCAGGTCCTCGGATACCTCTCTCCAAACGGTGAGCCCAAAGACACCGACGAACTCCCCTGCCTGGGTGTCTTCGCCTCCGCCCGATCTTTACCTGAAGACGTACAGCTCTCTGGTTTCACCTTCGGTCCCGGCAGCTTCCGCAAATGGCCTGACACCATCGCCTCCATCGGCCTGGCCTCCGAACGCTACGCCACCATCATCCACCCTCACGCCTACGTCTCTCCCCGCACAACCATCGGCTGCGGCTCTGTCATCTTAGCCGGCACAACCGTCGGCGCAGACGTCACCATTGGTAACCACGTCATCATCCTGCAAAACGTCGGCCTCTCCCACGACGACGTCATCGGAGACTACAGCAGCCTCACCGTCGGCGTCGGCTTTTCCGGCAGTGTCAAAATCGGCCGCAACTGCTTCCTCGGCACCCACTCCACCATCATCAGCGCAACCATTGGCGAAGGCAGCCTCATCGGCGCCGGAACCCTCATTCGTCAAGACGTCCCTCCCAACCAGGTCTGGGTAGGCGTACCCGGCCGCTTCCTCCGAAATCCGACTGAACCGACAAGAAGGAGAGACGTCATGGCGAAACAAGCCAAAAGAAAAAATGCTTCAAAAACACAAGACGGTGGGGATACAAAATCGCATACTCGCATTGCGCCTGAGCTTCGTATCGTCGAATGGCGCAACGAGTGGATCGTTAAAAGCGCTTTTCCCTTTCGCTACCAGGCTCCTGACGGAATGCTCCGGGAGCTCAGGCAGCGATACAACCTGGATGGGATCATTGCTCCGGCATCCACGGAGATACAGCAGATGATGCTCCTTCGCGAGTGGGTCCATACCCGCTGGAAGCACGGCTGGAACCACAAAACAGAGTGTAAGAATGCGCTTGAGATCCTGGAGGCTGCCGAGAAGGGAGCAGATTTCAACTGCGGCTACTTTGCAACCACGCTCATGCAGTGCTTTCTTGCCCTTGGCTTTGTAGCCCGGACTGTCGGAGCGTCGAAAACGGCCAGTGAATGGACGGCGGAAGACGAAGGGAACATCGGGCACTCACTCACGGAAGTCTGGTCTCACCAGTTTCACAAGTGGGTGCTGCACGATGCGGACATGAACGTCCACTACGAACGGGACGGGATACCCCTGAATGCGCTTGAGATACACCGTGCCTGGGTGACACGAAGATGGAACGAGGTCACCATGGTACAGGGACCCACGCCTTATCATGTGACGGAGAGCAAGAAATCAGGATCCGCGATCACCTTTAAGAATCCGGACAACGAAGCCGCTGAATTGTGGATATTTTCACAGCACAACGCCGGCGACTATTACGCCCATGTGAACTATCTGCTTGGGAATGACCGTCACTCCAGCGACGAGCTTCCTCCCAGAATCGAGTGGATCGACGAATGGACACCGCAAAGGCTGGTCAGAGGCAAACAGGTCAATGCCGTGAGCTTCACCGGCAATGAGCACGACGTCAACTGGACAGTAGATCAAGTGCAGATCGATTTATGCTGCGACCCTTCGGCCTGGGAACAACGGGAAGCGGTCCTTCATGTGAAGCTGGAGCACAGCATGCCGAACCTGGACAGACGCCTCGTACGGATTGACGATGAGCCGTGGCGGCAAACGGAATCTGAGTTTACCTGGCGGTTGCGTCCGGGGAAAAACCAGATCATGGCAAAAGGAATAAATAGCTTCGGTAGAGAGGGACACATCAGCCGTATCCTCTTACGCTTCAACCCGCAAACAGCCTTCTGTCACGCTCATCTCCAACCGACCGCGTAGTGACGGACCTCTTCCGCTATAAAATCTGTGCTGACCAGAACCTGCGAAAGCCCCTCCAGGGTCTCCGGTTTGCAATCGACCGGCTCGCCATCCAGCAGAACGCTAACCAGGTCGCGACCATTCCATCGAGCCGGCAGCGCCACTGTTGCACCGCTGATCGCCTGCTCAGCACGCAGATCGAACTCCAGTCGACCTTCCGCAACGTCGTATTTTAGGCCCTCCAGCCGCATCGCCCGCCGGGCATCGTTGAACTGCACCCAGGCCTCGTCCGAAACACACGGCACGCTCAGCTCACGGCAGTACCACAGCATCGCGGTCAGCCACGGTTGGGTGTGCATCCTATCGGGATCCGTTGCAGGCGGATGGAAAAGCGGGTGATAGACCGTGTGATACTTGCCGGCGGCGTCTTCCAGCTGCTTACGGGATACCGCAATAGCCTCCTCAATCGAATACGCAGGCAGGAAGGTCTTATCGCTCAACGCGCAGTCGTCCATCGAGATGGTACACTGCTCGTACACGTCTACAATTCGGCCTTCCTCGTCCATAAACTTCACCGGCAAGCCGCTGCCGTTCAGATATCCCTCCCGGAAAAACCAAAAAGGTCCGAAGTTCGTATCGAGCCGAACGCCGTTCTCGGCAAGAAACTTGGCGTGCTCCGTCCACCCGACCCAGCGTATGCTGTGCCCGCGGCAGCTTACCGGTCGATGCCCGTATCGTTCGGCGAATGCCTCGTGGTCGTGACGCAGGATCTCCCGCATCTCCTCCAGACTCGGGCGCGGTGGCGCTATCGGATGCGTCCCAAAGCCGTGCCCCCGCGCTCGCAATTCGGCTTCCCAGTCTGGATCCACCTCAGAATAGTAGTCGAGCATCAAGTACGTCGTAAAGGATGCGCCAAACCCTTCGACCTGCTCGATCACGTTGCGCAACTGCCGGGCCTCCATGTAATCCCCATCCCCGTCAAAGAGGGCGACCGCCCGAACACCTTCCGGGAAGTACCACAGCCGCGGCAGTGGTCTTCGTGTCTCTCCCAGCCAGTTGAGCAGGCGAACGAAAATGTCCTGGTGCACGTCGGCCTGTGGGATCGCCTTCAGTCGCTCGTCCAGATAGTCTACGAACAGCCAGTTTGCCCTGTACGCGCCGTCCCAACCCGGCCAATAACTACCGCTACCGCGGCCGAGACTGCTGTTTTCGCGTCTGCCCTGGTGGAAAAGCACCGTGGATCTCGCAAGATCGAAGGTAAAGAGTGCGATGCGGCCTTGCCCCCGGATCGTTGCGAGTATGGCCGGATGACAGGTCGGCTCGCCCAGGAAGGCCGCCAGCCATGCCACCACCGCCTCTTGCTCGCCCGACCAGGTGTACAGGTCGGCCGGCCCGTGGAACTGCAGATCCGCCGCAGCCACACCCTGGGCCAGCGGGCTGTCCGGGTTCAACTGAAGCCACCGGTCCGGCAGTGCCCCTTTGCGAAGATGCGGGCCCAGCCCCAACGCCTCGGCCATCTCCTGCGGCGGTCGCAGCGCGAGCAAACGACCGCCTTGCTCCACGTAGCGCAGCAACGTAGTGCATTCTTCTGAGGAAATCTGGATATTGCAGAGGATGGTCACGTCAGCTCCGGCCAGCATCTCTGGGGTAAGCGACGTGTGTGCCAGATCCACCCGGCGAAACCAGGGATACCCCTCGGTGAGAAGCACCTCCTCTATATAAGTGTGAAACCGGTTCGGGTCGTCATCGCGGGTCAGAACAGCGATCGGCATCTCCATATCGATCTCCTGCGCTTTTTCAATCTGATGTGCGCGTGAGGTCCTTCGACCTCAAGCCGGCTGTTCCCCTGGTCCACGGTCCGGTCCCGGGCGAAAATCCGGCACCGCCATCGGCACAGATCCCTGATCCGCCGACTGACCGGCCACAACCGCTGCACCTGCCAACTCGGCTGCCCTGTACACACCGACTGTTACCGGCGTGCCGTCCAGCACATGGTCGACGAACTCCTTCATCGGGTAGTAATCTTTGCCACCGTGTCCGGTGCTCATCGCCCGGGGGTCGCCCGGCTGCCACGTGGTGTACTCCCACTTCACCGGCATGCGTGCATACGTGTGGTGCTCCGCCAGCCACAGCAGGCCCTCACTCGCCTGATCCTGTCCGCTGCCCACTGCGCCCCGGCCGGTCTCCACCTCCCCCTTCGTTCCCATCAGGTGATACCAGTGTTGAAGGTTCGGTGCGTTGAAGCCGGTCGCCAGCCGCAGAAGCGTATCCTTTGCCGTGCGCATCAGCGCCACCTCCACGTCCGGGTTCTGCACCTCCTCCAGGTAATAGCTCTGGCGCCTCGTCGCCATGCAGGTCACCTCCACCACCCGGTCGTCCAGAATCTGGAGCAAAGGCCCCAGCGAATGCGGCGTGTACCAAATCGGGTGACAAATGTTCCAGTATCGAGTCTTTACGGCGTTGGGATTGCCTCGTGCCTCCTCCCAGCTCAGAGCCTGTGCGGTCCTGGCATCCCGCCACCATTTATCCAGAGGCTGGCCGTGGAAGTACTGGGCCTCGCCGTAGAGCGGCTTTCCGAGCAGTCCCTCATCAACCATCTTCCTCCAAGCCTGGACCATGGGCGTCAGGCTCTGCTGCTCGGCCATAAGAAACTTCCGCCCGGACTGCTCGACTGCGAGGACAATGCGCCAGCAGTTCTCCAGACTGTAGGCGAGCGGTACTTCGCAGATGACGTGCTTGCCCGCCTTGAGAGCCTCCAGGATGATATCCGGCTGGACCTCCGTCGCCACCACCACCGCCACCGCGTCAATGTCGTCTCGAGCGAGCATATCGGAAAGGTTCTCGTAGGCATTTTCCTCCCCGATGCCTGTGATCTCCTGGCCTTCCTTGCGGCGTGACTCGAAACGGTCGCAAATCGCCACAACCTCTGCTCTCGGTACCAATTTCAGGGTTCGCAACCACGCCCTCCCACGCCACATGCCAACAACCCCAAACCTCACCTTATTCATAAAATCACCCTTTAAAGATCTAACACGCCCCACTCTCCCGCTCGACTTCTATAGCTCCAACCTTCTCCCGAGCTCCGCCGCTTTTTCTGCCACCAGCCTGCACGTCTCTTTCTCTTCCTCATTCGCCCACTCGGGTTTGAAGCCGAACCCGGCATACAGAAGAATCGCCCGAAATCGAACGCTGTTCGTCGTCAGGTAAGCATTCACGTGACCCAGCTCTCTGAGGCGATTACACACGGCCGTCATGAGCGGCTTGCTTAAACCAACGCCCTGCTCTTCTCGGGTCGTGGCCACCCAGTGAATCCGACCCCAGGTCTGCCCATCCCGATCACCGAACCAGGCCGCGTTCGTTGCCACTGGCAAGCCGTCTGAGCGGCAGATAAATGCGACGCGCTGCTTGAGGGCATCCAGATCCGTGCCGAACTCGCCGGTGAACAGATCTTTCCCGATGTCTTCATATCCCTCGCACGCGATGTGGATCCGACGCCAATGTGCGTCATCTCCCTCCTCATACCAACGGATCGAATACGCCGACGGTAGCTCGTGCTGCGGAATCCCATCGAGCGTATCCCGGATCATCCGAATCGGAGCCTTCGGCAGCTCGTCCACCGGCTCATGTCGCATCGTTTGGTCTACTTAGTTGTTGTTCACTAGTGTCACGTCCCGCGTATAAGCTTCAAAAGTTTATGGACTTTCTCGAGGATTGAATCTGCCGTGGCGGTCCAGACGAAGGGTGTAGAATTCTCGTTGTAGTGATCAGTGAATTTCTTGATGCAGGCGATCAGGTCCTTGACGCTTCTGAAGGTGCCTCGTCGAATGGCTCTTTGGGTGATGATACCGAACCAGATCTCTACCTGGTTCAGCCAGGAGGCATATGTTGGTGTGTAGTGCACGTGATATCGTTTCCGTGAGGCGAGCCAACGCTTGACGTTCGGGTGCTTGTGCGTGCCGTAATTATCGACGACCAGATGGATGTCGAGATCCTTTGGGACGTTCTTGTCGATGTGCTTGAGGAACTGAAGGAACTCTTTGTTGCGGTGTCTGGGCTTGCACTGAGTCAGAACTTTGCCGGATGCGATGTTGAGCGCTGCAAAGAGGGTGGTCGTGCCGTTCCGGATATAGCTGTGAGTGACGCCCTCGACGTATCCGAGACCCAAAGGAAGAATCGGTTGTGTCCGTTCGAGTGCTTGAATCTGGCTCTTCTCGTCTACACAGAGCACCATCGCGTTGTCCGGTGGGTTCAGGTATAGACCGACGATATCCCTGACTTTCTCGACGAAGAAGGGATCGTTCGACAGTTTGAAGTGCTTCTGTCGATGCGGTTGCAGTCCAAAAGCTTTCCATACACGTTGAACCGAGGACTTGGAGAGCCCCGTCTCGTCGGCCATCGAACGACAGGTCCCAGTGGGTGGCACCCTTCGGTTGCTTCTTGAGCGTCTTGTAGATGAGGGAGGAGATCTCTTCGTCGCTGACCGACCGTGGCCCTCCAGGACGCAATTCGTCATACAGTCCCATCAAGCCTTGCTCGCAGAAGCGACGACGCCACTTGCCGACAGACGCTCCGGACAACCCGACTCGTTCCGCGATCTCCTGATTGGTCAGACCGCAATCGCTCATCAAGACGATCTTCGCGCGACGCACCAAAGCGTGAGACATGCTACGCGAACGAGACAATGACTCGAGTTGATCGTGGACCTCATCACTGATGTTCAGTGGCTGTAACGGACGACCTCTAGCCATCGGTTCCTCCCAAGAATGAGTGCTTGAGGAACCATACGACAGAATCGAATATTTTTCTAGTTATTCCTGGGACGTGACACTATTGGCCTGTTACGTTAATCGCCCTTTAAAATCAGAAGAGCAGGGTCACTTCGAGCCCTTCGTCAGGCTCAGGATAGACTCCGTCGAGAAGTCCCCATTCGCGATTCGTAATGGGCGTGTTCTCGACTACGCTCGAACTGACGCCGCTCAGTCTGGCAGTAAAAGTCCAGTACTACTTTCGTGACAGGCCACTAGTCACTGATCTCTGTCAGTGAGGCAAATGAAGGGTGTCCGCGGCTAACGTTTTCCTGGTATCCGAGTGTCTACCCCTCTCCGTCGATCCAGGTCGTCATTCCTTGCTCTTGGAGTGCGGTCCGCACTGAAAGTTCACTGCGCGATCCGCATACCCCGGGATCCTGTGCTGTCAGGCCCCGATCAGCAATCAGATTATGTCCTGTCACCGCGGCCGATTCATCACTTGCCAAAAAGAGCATAGCGTTGGCCACTTGCTCCGGCGTACTGGGAGACCCTAGTGGATAGAAACACGCTTGCCTGCGGTACTGGGCTGGATTGTTATCCAGCATGACATACTTCTTTTCTGTCAGCATCCGGGCGGGCGTCAAGACGTTTGCTCTGATGCCTTGCATCCCGTATGTGATCGCCAGACTTTTGGTAAAGTTCATCATCCCCGCCTTTGCCGGCCCATAGGACGAAATCGATGAGCCGCCGACAAGTCCTGTATGGGAAGCCACATTGATGATGTTACCGCTTCCTTGCTCAATCATCGCAGGTATGACCTCTTTGCAGAAGAGCAGCGGTGCGGTCATGTGACAGAAGATGGTTTCTTCCCAGTCCTGCAATTTCACATCTTCGAGCTTTCCGCCCGGATTGTCGATGATCGCGTTGTTGACCATGATATCAATGCGACCGTATTTCTCTTTGGTAAAATCGCAGAGAGCGACAATGTCGGCCTCATCCATCACATCACATCGTTTATAAACGACCTCTCCAGCGAGCCCTTCCGCTTCCTCGAGTAATTTCTGTGCATTCTCAGGGGTTCTGCCCCGGTCACAGGTGACCACTTTGCAGCCCTCGCGGGCAAAGATCAATGCTGCGGCCTTTCCGAGACCCAGGGTTGACCCCGTGATTATGGCAACCTTTCCGTCTAGCCTTCCCAATTTAGTCCTCCTAGATTCTCCTTCAGTTTCGGTTCGACCTACATGGCTTGGAGTTTGTCGCATTAGGGTTCGGAATAAATAAACGGTCGATCTCAATGTTGAGCCATTGGCCGGATCGTGTAGTTCCAGTCGCCGTGGAAATCGTGCGGAGTGAGATCGATTTGGGTCATCTGTTCATCGGTCACCTTGACCCCGTTAGGGTAGGGTCGCTTGTCGATCTCGGAGCGTACTCGGAGACCGGCTTGAGTGGTCGTTCCGGCAATGAGATTCACGGTTGCAGCCAGGCTGACCAGGGGCTTGCCTCGCCAGTTCATAGCGATGAAGGAGAACAGGCGATGTTCGATCTTGTTCCACTTACTAGTGCCAGGAGGGTAGTGGCATACGGTGATCGTCAGGCCAGTGCGATTCGCAAAGCGCTGCAGCTCCCACTTCCACAGCCGCGTCTTGGCGCCGTTGCTGCCGCCTGCGTCCGCCGTGATTAGCAGATGCGTCGAAGTGCCGTAGGCGGGCCGTCCCATGTTCTTCCACCAACTTCGGATCGCATTCACGGCGAAGCTGGCCGTGTCGTGATCGATACCGACACTTACCCAGCCTTCATCACGGCTCAGATCATACACTCCATAAGGGATCGCCTTGCCCTGAGCAGGCACTATGAAATCGTGTACCTTCACACGCTCCGGGTCTCCCTTGGGTCGCCATTCTCGGCCAGGATTCTTGAAGTCGCCGATCAACTCTTTCTTCTTGGTGTCCACCGAGATAACGGGAAGGCCCTGCTGCTGCTGCTGGCTAATCCGATCATCGAGGTAAACGAACTGAGCGTCCCGATCCGGGTGTGCAGATCCCTCCCTTGTCTTCCGATTCGCCTGCAGCGTGTAATCGTGTTCGTGCAGGAGATTGGCAACGATCCTGGGGCTCACCGAATGCCCCATCGCTTGCAACTCGGCGGCCAGTTTGCGAGTGCTCTTCGATGTCCATCTCAGAGGATTGTCGTCAGGCGACCCCGCAGTCGTTGGCTCGACCAGATCATTCAGGTCCTGCCACAGCGTCGGGTCCGTGTCGGCCTTCCGCTTACGACCGCCGCCTGGACGCCGGATGCGAGCCGGGTCCAAAGGTTCGTCCGACCTCAACTCCTGAATGCCACGAAAGATCCGCTCTCTGGACATTCCTGTCGCCAGAGCCACAATCGCGATCCCACCGTGACCCAACGCTTCGGCTTCCGTGGCGGCCCACAGACGACGCGTGCGTTCCGTCAGCACCGGAGCCAAGGCTTCATACTTCGTTCGGAGAGTTTCGACGTCCACACTCCGAGCGTAAGATCATTACCTTGAAAAGTGCAGCACTTATTTCGTGGCAAACCCTTAGTGAAAAACATGGCATCCGGTTCTTTCCGCCCATGAGGGTACGGGGGCTCGTCAATCAGCCGTCGCTGCGGATGCCACTCCGGACCCCGAGCGCGAGGCTCGACATCCACACCAGGGGTGCTACCGCCGTGGCGGCCATGGCCCAGCGCAGTCCGACGAAATCCGCCGTCATGCCGAACGCAATCGGCCCAGTCAGGGCGCCCAGCAGGGCCACGCCATTGAAGGCGGCGAACATGGCGCTCCCCGCAGTGGGAAAACGGTCGCCGGCGTGGGCGTTGACCGAGGGATAGATGCCGGAGATCGCGAACCCGAGTACGGAGAGCCACGCCACCACGGCGAGCGCGTGTTCGTGCCAGGCTGCTAGGGGTGCGCTGATCAGGCAGGCCAGGCCGGTGATGAATACGACGGTCCGGAGTCCGAAGCGGTGCACCACGAGCGGCATGCTCAGCCGGCCGACCGCCATGACCATCGCGTAGACCATCAAACCGACAGCACCGAACGAACGGCTGCTGCCGATGCTTACTTCGAGATAGTATGGCATCCAGTGGGCGGCGGTCACTTCGGTGATCGACGAGAAGAACAGACCCAGGAGCAGAAGCCTAAAGCTCCAGTGGCTCGCTATTTCACGGAACGGGATGCGATCCCCGGACCTTTCGGAACGTGACGCCCGGCGCCCGGGCATGGACTTGAGGAAGGCGGCCGGTGCATACATCAACACCAGCACGGTGAACAGCCCGAAGAGGCTGCGCCAACCCACACCGATCTCGAAGGCCGCCAGTACGAGCAGCAGAATGACGCACACCCCGATGTACCAGCTGGAGTGGTGGATGCAGGCGACGCGGACTCGGTTCTCGGCATAGAGATCGCAGACCAGGGCCGTCATGGGCGCCGACACGATGCCGCGGCCCAGACCCGTGATCGTGCCCCCCGCCAGGGCGTGAAAGGGCTCTGTCGCCGAGGCGACGACGAGCAGACCCGCCGCCTGCAGCAGCGAGCTGATCAGAATCTGTAGGCGGTAGCCGAGCCGATCGACGAGCCACGCCGAGCAGATGCTGGTGAGGGCCGAGCTCCAGATTGGCGAGCTCAGAAACAGACCCTTGGACAGCTCGGAGTCCATGCCGAGGTCGGCGGCGATGACGCTGAGACACGAGGCGGCGCCCAGCATCATCGTGCTGCCGGCAGCCATCGCGTACAGGCGACGGCCAGGATGATTCTGCGCGAGCCGGGCGCGCCTTCTGTCATTCTTCCCAGTCCCTACACCGAAATCGAATGCGCCTCCGCGTCGACGTGCTAGTAGACATCGGGTCTGAGCTCTGACGACGATGTCGAATCAATACCATCGACCTTTGTCCACGATGTTTTTAAGCGGTTGCCCCGCGGAAAAACAACGAGCGTTTTCGAGCAGGATCTGGAATCGACGTTCGGGCAGGTTCTCGGCTTCTCGTACTGCGATGTGCGGGGTGAGCAACACGTTGGGCAAGGTCCAGAGTTTGTGGTCGGAAGGCAGAGGTTCGATTTCGTATACGTCCAGACCACAGCCTCCGATTTCGCCGCTTTCGATCGCGTCGGCAAGGTCATCGATGCGGGTTGTCTTTGCCGCGCGCGATGTTGATGAAATAGGCGGCATTTTTCATGCGCTTAAATCGACCCTGGTGCCACATGCCGGCTGTTTCAGGTGTGTGTGGCGTGGTGACGATCACAAAGTCGGCCCGGGGAAGCAGGTCGTCCAATTCTTCGGAAGCGTGCATTTCAACGTAGGACTGGCTGTGTTCCGGACGGGGATCGACACCGATGACCGTCATGCCGAATTCGTGGCACAATCTGGCCGTTTCGTGTCCGACGCCGCCGACACCGACAATGAGTGCCGTCGCATCCGCCAGATAGATATACGGGCTCTTTCGGGCTTCTTTATCCCATACCTTGCGGGATTGGGCTTCAACGTACCAGGGAAGGCCGCGAGACAGCGCGATCAAAAACATCATGATGTGGTGGCTGATGTGATCGTAATAGATGCCTCGTGGATTGGCGATGATGACGGGGTGGTCGATGAGTTCCTGGTAGAAGTATCCCTCGAAGGGACCGGAGTCGGGATTTTGCAGCCACCGGAGTTTTTGCGCCGCAGGAAGTGTGTCCGGCGGAATCCAGCCGAAAGCGGCGTCTGCATCGATGATTTCCCGTTTGGCATCTGCGTCGGTTTCAGGAGAGACGACCGTGTATTCGGGAAGGGCTTCGGGTAGGCGCCTGGCGAACTCTTTTTTTAGGTCATCCTGAGGGGGCATTATGACGAACTTGAACATAAGTGTTTCTCCAACTGATGTTTTGGCGTGCCACGCGACTCAGTGGTCAGGAAGACTTCCCGTCAGGGCGAGCACCGGCACGAGGCGGCGCCTATCATCATCGTGCTGCCGGCTGCCACCGCGTAGCAGGTGGCGGCCAGGATGACTTTGCGTGCGCCGCCGGGCGCGCATTGTGTTTGCTGAACTCCCCTAAACATCGTAAGCCGTCCAGGTGCCCGTACAGCCGTGGCCCTTCCGGACGTGGAGAACGCGGTCTGTCGCGTCGGCGATATAGCCTGAAACGGAAATCATGTCGACTCCGCCGTGACGGCAGATGGCCGCGGGATCGCCCTGGTGATCGGCCAGGATCGACTTCATCGTGTCGACTGTGACGTTGCCGTACGCTCCGTCCACCAGCTCACGCATTCGCTCGGCCCGAGGACACGAGTCCGCCAACGAATTCGTCTCGTGATGACCGTAATCCGGGGTGAGGTAGTGATTTGCGTGAATGATGGAGTCCTCAACGTCGCCGTAGTAGCGCGCCGGGCCCTCTGGACGAATCTCGTAGTCGGCCACCTCCCCACCTCCCGTGCAGATCACCATATTCCCCGCCGAACACGTCGAGTTGTCGGTCAAAACACGATCGATCCCGGCCAGGTCCTTCTGTTCCAGACAAACGCGCTTGATGGGATAGTGCGGCAGGCCCACTCGCCAGGGGCAGTCGTAGAGCGCGTTCGCGAAGTGCGCGATGCCGTGCTCGTTCATGCCTGAGTAGCCGAGCTGTCCCGCAAACGTGAACATCAGTGCCCGGGGTCGTTCGTCCGCCGGGTCGACGCGGAAGAATCGCGAAGTCGCCATACTCGGGCGGGAGATCCTGATTCTGTCCCGCCAGCGTCACGCCATCCTTCGTCGCTTTGCCCGTTAGCGCGAATGCGGTGCACGCCTCGTCCTGCACCTGCGCGGCCTCACCCCTCGCCTGACAGAGCAGCGCCTCCTCGACCGAGAGATCCGCGCCGTCAGCCAGCCCACGCACTTCTTCGACGAAGCGCGGACTCAACTTCTCCATAAACGGCAGGAACCTGAAGGCAGATGCGCAGAGCGCGTTACGCGACTTCCCTGTCATCCGCTCGATCCAGATCAGGTACTTCTGGATCAGGTCGGCAGCGATCGCTCCGTGCTGGTAGCCCATCTCGTAGGACGAGCCCGCCACGCTCACCATCGGAAAACCGACTTGCAGTGAGGTATCGTTCATCTTCCCTCAAATGCTTCCAACGTATTAGTGCACACCTCCATCGTCTCCCGAGCTTTCGATCTCTTTGAACCTGTGTACGAGAATCACGGAGAAGGGCACGCAGCAGAGGGCGATCAAAAAGACGCCTCGATAGCCGATCAAGGTTGCCGCTATGCCGGCAAGTATCGGGAAGGCCCCCTGAAGTACACCAAGGGTATTCATGAAGCTCGTATAAGTGGGTCTGCGATCCGGTGGCGAAATATCCAGGACGAGCGCCGTGCGCCCTGTGTAATTACTGCTTGAGGCAAACGCGTCGAATACGAACGTCAAGGTGAAGAAAAGCACATCTGTCCGGATGGCGGATTCGATACCAAACAGTGTCAGAGGACGGACGTACTCTACAGGCAGGTAAGGCGTTAGAATCGGAATCGAAACTGAAAGAGCCAGCATATAGGTCCCATAGATCAGGAGAGAACGATTGCCTCGGCGGGGGGCCACCCAGGCCCAAAGCGCGTTCGACAGAAGCGAGCTAGCCTGTGAAATGGACACGAATATGCCTACAAAAACCGCCGCGATTCCAAGGGTCGAGATGGCATATGGCACGTAGAAAGACCTACCCACCTCAGCGGCCGCCCACGTGTAGCGAAGCGCGAAGAGTCTTCGATAGTTGGCGTCATCCTTCAGCAGTCTCAGGCCGCTCGCCATATACGCACGGAAGGGCTCTCGCTTCCGCCTATTCTTTTCGATCGGTTCGCGAATCAGAGAGAAAATGAGCGAAGAGACACCTGTGACCGTACCGCCTATCATAAACAACACACCATATGAACCTGGAAATCCAAAGCCGCTTTTCTCACTCAACACATAGGAGATGACGCCGCCGGTTCCGATGGCAAGGCCCCCACCCACGAGACGTGTCATCGCGAATACACGGGCGCGCTGTCTACTGGGTATGGTTTTCCCAACTACATCCATCCGCGGTACGTTCGTGGCCCCCATCATCGATGTGGTCACGGCATACATCGCGAGAAACACGACAAACAAACTGGTGGCTTCGACGCCTGCCGCGAACCACAGAACAATTCCGATCCCTACCGTGACCGCGCCTCGAATGAGCTGCACATAAACAAGAAACGGCAACTTCCGGGGACGCTCTTCAATGAGGTGGGAAATGAAGATCTGAGGCCAGGCCCATCCTACCCGCATCAGGGCCCTGGCGAGGCCCACCATTACACTTGAACCGGTTAAGGTCTGGATGAATGCGGGGATGACCGTCTCGGAACTGGCAAACCGGTAGCCGGACTCGCTTAGGCCACCGTTCAGAATAACCAGACGGGAGTTGCGTTTCACTTCCGCCGCATCTCTATCGTGCTCAACCTTGGACGCGTCTGGTTCCATGGGTTCAGTTGCAGGCTTCAAATTTCAAGTTCCAAGTGGTTGCCTGGATCACGATGTAACCCTCATACGAACTTGGAACTGCATTCCAAGTGCGGAGCCGTCGCATCTCGTGTCCGCGAGCCCGAAGCCCCGCTGCGGACCTCCTCGTCATCGACGGCAGCCACGGCCACCGCTCCTTGATCTCCCCGTAGATGTCCACAGTCGCAGCGTGGACGTTGTCTCCCACGTCATCGAAGCCGAAGATGTGAGCCATGTCCGCCATTCCCACCGCCTCGAATCGGGGCAGAGCCACCGCCAGCGTGTCGAGCATGTGCTTCTGTCCCTTTGTGGCGCGTAACGCAAACTGAACCAGCACACCGAGCCACGTTGGCGTCAACCACGCCCGGCATCGCTACGAAGCGCGAAGGTCCGCGTCCCAACGATAGAGGTAGACCGGGTTTCCCTGCTGAGCCAGCCCCCAGTTGATGCCCTTCCCGGCTTCGATATCGTCGAAAGCGTCCGGACAGTAGACACCGGCGTCGAGAATGTGGCCGACCTCGGCGCCGAGCTGGAAGTCGAGTCCGTCTTCGCTGTAGGCCAGGCAGTTCCGATCCACGACCCCTGCTACGCCTTCCCGGTGCGGCCAGACGCAGCCGGTGTGCCAGTCCGCGTGACAGACCGGCGTGGTCTGCGCCTTCTCGAACGGTCCCGTAATTTTCCCCGCCGTTGCCACGCCCAGCCAGCACTGACTCGTGTCCGAGCACCGTCCCTTGTAGTAGAGCCAGTAGTTTCCGTCCCGACGGATGATGCACGGATCGTCCATCAGGATGTGATCGAACCTTTCCGCCTCCAAAGACGGGCTGAGGACCGGTTCATCGGTGACGTATTCGAACGGTCCCTCGGGTCGATCAGCCGTCGCGAGTCCGATGTGTTTCTCCGGCGGGATGAGGAAGACGTCTCTTCCGTGAAGATCGGTTTGGGCACTGAAAAAGAGATAATACCGGCCGTCATCACCCGGTACCATGTGCGGCGCGTGTTTGCCCCGCTCGTGCCACGCCCCGTGGGGGCTCGGCGTCAACACGTTCCCGTGCTCGGTCCAGTGGTGTCCGTCCTCCGACGTCGCCATCCAGATTTCGAGGACGTTCGGCGCGTGTACGTCATCGCGATGCAGCCCTGCCTGCACGTGGGAGTACCACACGTGATACCGGTCGCCGATCTTCAGGATGTTGCTCGGATCCCAGCGCACGACACCGTCACCCTCACCCAACCCGTGAGCCGGACTCCTGTCGATTTTTACCGCTTTAAGCTCGGTGGGAATCAGCATTTCTTCCCTCAGTTCCTTTCAGCTCGCGTGATGGTTCCTCTTTGTAAGGTCACGGCATGCCATGACCCTACCCTCGTATCTGAGAGGTAGTCGCCGCCCCTTTCAGCGCACGCGATTTCGTCGACGGGGGTCGCATCAGTCGCTGAGACACACCCGTTCCCGTTTGGCGATTTCCTTGGTGTGGGTGTAGTGCTCGGATTCGAGCAATTCCTGCGTTTCGGGCGCGAGCCGCTCTTTGACCGCCTCCGGAATGGGGCCGGCCTGGCGGTGGTGTGGTCGGTAGCGCAGAGTCAATACGCGCCGTTGGCGGTCGGCGGGTTTCCACGGCAGTACCCCGTGGGTCACGCATTCGGGCATGACCACCACATCCCCGGCCGCGGGCGTGATGTTGAGGACCCCCGGCGGTACCTCTCCTTCGATGAGACCCTGGGAAAACAGCTGACGTGGCCGGTCGAACTGGCTTTTATGCGAGCCTGGCAGTACGAGTATCCCGCCATCACCGGGATGTACATCGTCCAGGTAAGGGAACACCACGAAATCGTCGCAATAGATACGGTCGTGTCGTACCTCGTAGCGGGCGCTCTCGAAACCGTAGTCGTCGCGGGCGCAGTGCAGCTGGACCGCTTTGGTGTGTCCCTGGGGATCGTCGAGCATCATCGTACCGCTGACGAGCATCGGTTTGCCGTTGGTCAGTTCCAGCACAATGGGCCAGACCGCGGGCAGAAAGACCAGCTTTTCCAACGCCCGGTCGAAGGCGAAGCCGTGAGAGAAGCCTTTCTCCTCTTTTGATCCTTCGAAATGCTGCGGCCGGTCTTTCGGCGCGCTGTCGATGTAGCGGTTGGCGGCCTCCGAAGCCGCTTCCAGCTCCTCGGGGGTGAGGACGTTCTTCAGGTGCAGAAAACCGAATAAATCGAAAAGATAGCGCTGTTCATCAGTCATCATCGCGATTGGACTCCGTGAAACGCCGGCCTGCTGCGTGGCGGTGCCTCCGAGACTCCGGCTTGAGAGGTCTTCAAGGGGGAGGGATAGTAGCAAGCGTGTGGGAAGGAGGCAAGCCGGTTCAACCTGTCACCGCTGGCGGTGGTCTGACCTGCGACGAACAGGTCACGCTCGCTGTGCCTCACGGTGTCCCGCCAGGTTTTGACTGAATGAGGTTCGGTCCATAGGTTTTCCCGGTTAGCTACCGCCGGGTGGTTCCTGTCCACCATCCCGTGCCCGAGCAGAATCTGCCCCAAACGACGGGACCTGGTTTGACTCATACCCTTGAAGCGCACTCTGAATTCGCAGCCAACGGTTACATCGTCATCCCGAATGCGCTGACCGCGGAGGAGCTCGTCACGATGAACGACGTGGTGGACCGCGACCGAGCGCACTTTCCTCGTCTGTGGCAGAATCGGGGTGGCGGCTGTTTCCATTCGGTCAGCATCCTCCTCGACGAACCCGTGTTCGACCGATCCATCCTGAACCCGGCGACGCTACCCGTCGTTCGGGCGCTGATGGGTGAGGACCTCTGCTTCGAAGAACATTCCGTGCGGATCCGGGAACCCATCCCCGGATCGGCTCCGGATCCGCACTGGCACCGCGACATTCAGCACGGAACGGGTCTCCCGCTTTATCTGCGAAACCTGTCGCTCATCTACTATCTCACCGACGTCGACGAGACAACCCACTGTTTCAGCATCGTACCCGAGTCGATCGCGGAGAAGAAGTCGGCTCCCGAACACCGCGATGGAACGAACGCTGTAGACATCCACGGTCCGGCCGGTACAGCCATTCTGTTCAACGCCGCCAACGTCCACGACGCGCGGCAACGTACCACCGAGCGTGAGCGACGTACGATCCACATCTACTACGGCCATCGAGCGCTGCCACCGCTCAGCGTCCACACCATCTTCCCCGATCGGTTGGTCAACCATCCCGATCCCGACACCAGTGCCCTCTTCGAGCGTCCCAATGAAATCACCGAGCGGGTGCGACGCGGAGTGGCCAGCGGACAGACGGACAGTGTTCGGTGACCATTGACAGATGACAAGTGACAAAGACAGAGCAGAGATCAGGCGGGAAGGAAGGGCTCGGCCGCGGTCGAGATTGCTGATGTGGGGACATCTAAGGTACAGACCGGAGCGCTCTGCCAGATTCGCAAGTAGACTCCCACCTCGTTGACGATCCGGAAGATACGTCGGCGAGATCACTCATCCGAAACGCCATGCCGATTGGCCGGATGCTGGTCGTGCCCAACAAGGCAGAACAGAAGACCTGTTGGAGTAGATCGATTGACAATCCATCATCAGAACTGGTCGGGCCACACACCCTTCAACGCCGTCCGCTTTCACGAGCCGGCAACCGTTGCCGATCTGCGGGAAACGGTCCGAAATGCTGACCGGGTTCGGGTCATCGGGTCGCGTCACTGCTTCAACGACATTGCCGATACGACCGGCGACCTGATCTCATTGAACCGTCTCGACGACGACCTGGTCATTGACCGCGAGCGCATGACGGCTACGGTCAATGCCGGCATCACCTATCGCGAACTCTGCCCTCGACTACACGCGGCCGGCTATGGGCTGCATAACATGGCTTCACTCGACCACATTACGGTCATCGGGGCCTGCATGAGCGCGACCCACGGCTCGGGCGACGCACTCGGTAATCTGGCGACGGCGGTTTCCGGACTGGAAATGGTTACCGCTAATGGCGATCTGATCACCTTCAGGCGCGACAAAGATGGAGATCGATTCTTTGGCGCGGTCGTCGCGCTCGGTACGCTCGGCATCGTCACTCGAATCACGCTCGACCTGGTACCGTCGTTCGCGGTTCAACAGCACATATACCAGAAATTGCCACTGACGCAGCTCTACGAGTCCTTTGACGCGATCATGGGTTCGGGCTACAGCGTCAGTCTCTTTCCCACCTGGCAGGAAGACGACATTGAATCGCTATGGATCAAGCAACAGGTTCCTGAGGGCGTTGGTGAGCGATCGGCAGAACCTTCGTTCTACAACGCGGCTTTGGTGGACGGCCACTTCTGGAATGACCCGCCAGACCGCACCTGGACGCCGGTGGGAACGGTGGGGCCCTGGCACGAGCGCTTACCTCACTTCACCTTCAAGGACGCACAGCAGGAAGGGAACGAGCTGCAGAGTGAGTATTTCGTGGCGCGTGGCAACGCAGTTGCTGCGCTGAAAGTCGTCGCCGGCCTTCGCGATCAATTGGCCCCCATCCTGGGTATTTCGGAGATTCGCAGTGTCGCCGCGGACAAGCTCTGGCTGAGTACCGCGTATGGGCACGACGTGGTCGCCATCCACTTCAACTGGCACAAAGACTGGCCCGGCGTGAAGGATTTCCTTCCTGTTCTGGAGGAACAACTCGCCCCCTTCGAGCCGCGACCCCATTGGGGCAAGCTTTTCGAAATGGCGCCTGCCCGAGTACAGGCCCGCTATCCACAGTTGGCCGAATTCCGTGCCCTGGCGTTCGACCTCGATCCCGATGGGAAGTTCCGCAATTCGTATGTCGACAGATACATCTTCGGCTAGGCCCTGCTAAGAAGTCGCATTCCCTGTCGGATCGTGAAACCATGCCGCAAGACCGTGTGGGTCGGTCGGCGTGGATCAGCGCGGCTGCGGAAGGGCGTTCGCCGGCTCTTCAGGGCTGCGGCCCGACGCGCACGTGACTGTTGTCGGCCGGCCGCTCTTTAAGCTGTGAAGCGGCGGAAACGTACCACTTGGCGTCGGCGATCTCATCGACCTGGCCATCGGCGCGGTGGCGGACCAGCGCCTGTACCGACGGCGGCAGCTGCTCGAAGGTCTCCTGCGGCACCCGCGCACCGTTGGCCCCCGCGAATCCCCTTTGCCCTCGCGAGAATTCGAGGTTGAGCCACCAGGGCGCGTAGATCACGACCAACCCGATGCGCGGGATGGGTCCGGGGTTTGCGGCTACGGAGTGCCAGCAGCGCGTGTCCTGAACGTAGACGGAGCCGGCGGGCGCGGTGATCTGGACCTCGCCGGGGATGGGCGCTTGCTGGTTAACGGGGTCGAGTACGCCCCGCGGGTTTCGAGGGTCGCGGTGCGAGTAGGGCACGGCCCACGTACCCCCCGATTGCGGCGAGGCGTCGTCCAGATACCACACGGTAGACAACGCCATTGTCACGTCGGGGAAGGGCTGGGCGATCGCGCCCGAGTGCGGGCCCGCCGTGAGGTCGTGGGGCCAGTCGGAGTGCCATTCTCGATAATCCGGTCGGTCATCGTTCGGCGGGCGGACGGTTCCGCCGACCGCCTCACACTGTGCGATGCGCACGTGTGGGTCGAGGAGACCGCGCGCTACGCCGACCATGCGCTCGTCGCCGAAATAGGGGGCGAGCGAAAGCAGGTGAACCATCTGCGAGATGCCGGGTGGGGTGCGGGGGGTCGCTTGCTCCCTCCAGTCTGGCGCGTCCAGCGCGTCCCATTCCGCTCTGATGATGTCCGCCGCCTTCACCACGTCTTCGCGGATCGCGGCCACCCGGTCGGGTGGGATCACGTTCTCGATCACCGTGAACCCCTGCTCCTTCACCCGCCCGACGTGCTCCTCGATCTCTTCGCTTACTTCGGCGGCAGGAGCCGGCGCGCCGGTCGGCAGAAGCTCACCCCCATCATCGCCGTCCCGCTCGTCAGCCATGCTCTGCAGGCGTTTGATGTAGGCGGGCGAAAGGGTATCTCCGGCCCTGTCGATGAGCCCGCCTGGTCCTTCGAGTGTCATGTCAACCTCCACATCGTTGTGACGGCGCGGGGCTAGAGCCCAGCGCTACGATTACCAAGCCCGCTTCCACCTTCGCGGCTGTGCCGCTTCGGCGGACACAGATAGCGGGCTCATCCAACAGCATCTATGACTGAACAAAGGAACCGTCTGTCATCCCGGCATGCTGCTGAGCCGGGATCCATTTTCGCGCTTATGCGAGCCTGCCCCAAGCGCTCAGTTCATCCAACCCTATGAGCACGGGCCAAACCTCGGCCACGTATAGTCGTTAGTTCTAAATCACCGAACTGATCGTTCGTAGACTTTCTCACGCTCGCGTCCCAGGCGTCCGGGGACGAGCCGCTGCATGGCTTCCGGCATGCGTGCGTAGGTCTCGGGCCAGATCGGCTGGTGGCCTCCCTCGATCCAGTTGTTAAACCAGCGCGGATAGTAGGCGATGTTGAGGCCCACGCGGATCTGGTTGCTCGTATTCGGCCGGGCCTGATGGAACAGTCCGCCGTGCCACATGATGACCGAGCCGGCCCGGCCAGTGACCGGCTTGATCAGAGGGCTTTCAGGCGTGATCTCCGGTGGCGGGCGCTTGAGGCGCGACCGGTGGCTCAAGGGCACCACTCCAGTGGCCCCGTTCTCGATCGTGAAGTCGGTCAGCATCCAGATGGTGTTGATCATCCAGGGCACGTCGGGCACCTCGTTGAATTCGCCCGCCGAATCGACGTGCAGGTGCTGACCGGGGGCATCGGGCCAGGTGGGCTTGGAACACGCCTCGACCACCCGGCAGTGAGGCCCCAGAAAGTGGCGGGCGATGGCCAGGACATCGGCGTGACCGGCGCAGGTCCAGACCCGGTCGTCCAGATTCAGCAGGCCGAACAGCGTCTGGTAGTGCTGGTCGCCGGTAATATATGACGCCCACTTGGCATTGGCGTGCAACTCCAGGCATCGCTGCCCGAGACTCTGCGCCAGGTCTTTCGGAATACGGTCTCCCAGAAGACAGTAGCCGTAGGTCTTCAGGTGTTCGACCGCCCCTTTGATCTCATTATTCATGTTAATGAATGTCCACGGCAGAATGGGCGCATCGATTTTTCAGCGTCCAGGGCGTCGATACTCATCTAGTCGTCAGGATGGAGCACGCTTTCCGGCGACAGCACTTCGTAGGCGAGGCGCCCGATGTTGCCGATGGCCTCCGTGCCTTGCTGGGACGCTTCGCGCGTGTCAGTGGTGGCCAGGGCGGCGATGCAAAGCGGTCCCGACGTCAGGTAGATCACGCCACAGTCGGCCTTGATGCGGCCGCGGCCGCCTTCCTTGCGAGCCACTTCGATCTCTGGCTCGAGGAACTGGCGGATGCGATCGGGATTCGTCGACTTCTTCATCATCTCGATCATCTGGGCGCAGGCGTCGGGGCTGACGATCTCACGCTTGTGCATCATCTCCATCAGGCGGCCCAGGTCGCGGGCCGAGGCGACGTTGTTGTCGAGTGAGCTTGCGAACGGCAGGTCGCGGTCGCCATCGCCGGTAAGCTTGCCAGCCCTCATCAGTTCGTCGTTCTGGCGCGATGGCGTCACCGTGATCCCCTGCATGAGATAGTGCCAGACGCCGATCGACATGGGAAAGCGAGTTTGGTGGAAGCCGAGGTCGTCCATGGTGGCGTTGATGGCTTCGCCTCCACCGACGAGGCCGTGCAGCGTGTCCGTGGCGACGTTGTCGCTGACCGCCATCATGAGCCGGCAGTAGTCGCGAACTGTGAGCTCTGGTTCGTCCTGCGTCCAGCTGAGGACACCGGTACCGTGAGTAGAGACATCCTTCGGGACGTGGTGGCGGGCGTCGAGGGAAAGCTGGCCGCTCCCGGCCTGGCGAAAGACCTCGATCAGGCAGGCGACCTTGATGGTGCTGGCCGTGGGCAAGGGTTCGTCGGCGTTGTACTCGTGACTGAGGCCGGTGTTGAGGTCCCTGATGTAAAACCCGACACGGCCCGGGACGGCCTGGGCCACGGCGTCCATTTCGGCAGTTGGGAAGGAGGGCACTCCGACTCCTCAGTGGCGGTCACTGGGGACTGAACTGTCCATCTCTCACCTACAGATCAGCGAGCGCAAAACCGAGCTCGACGAGCCTGATGGTCGCCATTTCGTTCGGTGTGAAAGCTGCCGCAGCGGGAGGAAACCGAACGTATTGAAGTGCATGACATGGTCATAGCCGAGCATGGCTAGCCCTCCTGCGGGCCTATCGGTTTTCGCCGTTCCTGTCCATCACTTGCTGGACGGGTGGGGGTGGGAAAGCTCCATCCGTGTGAAGAAATTCATCCAGAAAGGTCTGCAGTCTGTTAAGTAGGTAGTGTGCCTGGGTGAGCGTGATGCTCTTCTCTTTCAGTGCCTCCCCGAAATCCTCGAGATCTATCATTCTGTAGGCGTCCAAGCCTGGCTCGACCAGGACGTCGATCTCCTTGTCTACGATTTCCCACGCGTCTTCTTCACCTGGTTTTCTCTCAGCAGTCACTAGGTGTATGACCCACTCGGCTGTGGGGATGGTCGGCCAAGGGCGGTGAGCCAGCATTGCACAGTAATCCGGCATGACATAAAAACGAATACACCTGCCATCGTTAGATCGAAAGTCGAAGATGAGTATTCCACCATCGCGGAAACCCGAATGGTCGCTTCGGTGAGACTCGTTGATGTACGTGATCTGGACTCGGGTCATTTCAGGATTTCTGGTTCCAGCCTCCCGATTGGGCATGACGTATATGGTGTTCAGATCCGATTTCGCACCCTGCGGGGTTGAATGTACCGGGCTGGGGGGGCGGAAATCAAGTTAGGGGACACGACCTGTCTACTCTTTATTGAAAGGCAAGCCGTCAATCTCGATCACGACGCTCTCTCCGCATGGAATCCTGTCGACGGGGCGCGACGCACAGCACTCTTTACACTGGGGGCTGGGTACCGCGTGATTACCCTGGTGGATTGCTCGATGGTCAAACCGATCGCGCAGTAAGTGGGGGACAAGAGGATGAAGATCACGTCAGTCATTGCAACACCGGTGCGCGTACCGAGGCCTCAGGCGTTCTCAAGCAGCCTGGGCGTGTCTCTGGATACAGAGAACGCCGTCGTCGAAATACAGACCGACGAGGGGATCACGGGCCTCGGTGAGATCAGCAGTATTTGGGATCGAAAAGGACGCGGGCAGGCCGAGGACGTGAACGACTTGCTGGCTGAAGCCCTCGCCGGTCAGAGTCCGTTCGATATCAATACGATCCACGGCTTGATGGACAGCCTGCTGCACCGCTCCTATCCGGCAAAGGCGGGGATCGACATGGCCCTGTTCGACATCGTCGGCAAGGCGCTGAATGCGCCGGTCTACGATCTTCTCGGCGGCCGCGTGAGAGATCGTGTATTGCTGAGCCATTCGCTGTCAATGGGCCCGCCCGGCCAGGTCGCTGGGCAAGCAGCCGACCTGGTGGCCAGGGGCTACAGGACGGTCAAGGCCAAGGTAGGCATGGATCAGAAGGCGGACATAGCGACCGTGGCGGCCATTCGTGAGGCGATTGGGAGTGGAGCCATCCTGCGCGTCGACGCCAACATGGGGTGGCGCAGTGCCAAGGAGGCCATCAGGAACATCCGGCAGCTCGAACCTTACGACATCGAGCTGGTTGAGCAGCCCCTGCACTTCAGCGACCTGGAAGGGCAACGCCTGATCCGGGAAAGTGTGGACACGCCGATCATGGCCGATGAGAGCGTATGGACGCCAGCCGACGCCTTGGCGTGTATCAGAGCCGGTGCTGTCGATGTGTTCAATGTCTACGTTGCGGAGGCAGGCGGCATTGACCCGGCGTCACGGATCTTCGCGATTGCCGAAGCAGCTCGCGTCCCTTGCATCATCGGCAGTATGCCGGAATTGGGGATCGGTACCGCCGCTCAGGCCCACCTCGCATTCGCAATGCGTAATCTTGGTTACGCCAGTGATGTGAACGGGTTCGTCTACCACTGCGACGATGTCATCAATGAAACCCTGACGATCGAGGACGGCCATCTGTTGCCTCCCCCCGGCCCGGGGCTTGGGGTCTCTCTCGACCGCGAGAAGGTAGAGAGGTACAGCATCCAGTGATCGCCGAAGGTCCAGGTTGTGCTCGTGATCCTGCCCGAAAAGGCACTCCTTGACATCCGTCGGGTCACTCGGGCCAGTCGTCGAAGTCGTCCGACGGTCGATCGCTGACGATGTTTGGATACTCGAGATGCATATCTGCGTCGATGAGTCGGCCGTCACCCAGCAGGATCTGGTTCGATGTTTTGGGTGACACGCGAGCAGGAAAGGACTCTGCGAATATCCGTCTCTGGTCCTTCAGGCTTTCGAGCACCCGGTCGTAATCAAAACCCTCACACAGCGATGATCGAAGACGTTCGACTTCCGGCGGAACCGGCGATGCGCCTTCCTTCAGAAGGTTGATCTGTTCGTCCGGATCGTACTGCAGGTCGAAGGCGAGATCTTCACAGTTCCTGAACGTCACGACCTTGTAGCGCTCCGATCGAATGGCGCGATACTCGGTTCCCGGTCCTGCGAATCCCGCGAGGTTCTCTGTGACAGCGCCGTCACGTCCTTCGAGCTCCGCGGAATGGCCGCCCGTCGCGACAGACGACAGGTCGATGCCCTTCAGGCCGTCCGGTGGTGCGACTCCGGCGAAGCCGCAGAACGTCGGGAACAGATCCCCCAGGCTGACGGGCGTCGTGATTTCCGATGACGTCAGCGCGCCTCTCCTGTGATCGGGTGTCGACACGATGAGCGGGACCCGAATCGACGCCTCGTGCCACGTCCGCTTGAACCAGAGACCGTGTTCGCCAGCGAGCTCTCCGTGGTCGGACGTGTAGACGACGATCGTGTTGTCGAGGAATCCGTCGCGATCCAGAATGGTCAGGAAGTCGCCAAGCGTTTCGTCGAATTGATCGACGCACGCGAAATAGGCGGCGCGTGCCTTGAGGGTCTGCTCCTCCGTCACGTTTTCAAGGAAGATTCCCTGTGACTCGCCGGAATCCGACCGGAGCGCTCCGAGCGTGAGCGGATGATCGACTGTATCGCCGGTTCGACCGATGCGGGGCGGTGTGACACGATCCAGGTAATAGCGATCGAAGAAACGGCGCGCAGCGTTCATGGGGAAGTGAGGGTGAGCGAACGAGGTCATGAGAAGCCAGGGCTGATCTGGAGTCCGGTGTCTGTGCTCGCGCAACCACGCCGTGGCCTCACGGATCACGATCTGCTCCTGCATCAGAGATTCCGGGATGTTGCTGACGCCGGGATCCCTCAGAACGGACGGCATGAAGATGTGATCCTTCGGACCGGGAAGGTGAAGCGGGTCTTTCTGATGCGCGGGCGACGGAGCCGTGAAGTCGCCGTAGGGCCGATGCTGGAAGCCGGCCATCTGTCGCGATCCGATCAGGTGCATCTTTCCGACGGTGGCGGTCGCGTAGTCGTGATCGCCGAGATGAGACGCGATGGTCGGAACGTCGGGAGCGAGGACGGCACACTCGGGAGGATGGACGCCCGGAGAGTATGGCGACACGGCTGGGGACGCAGAGCGGATACTGACAGTAGGCCGTCTCGAAATGGACGCCTCGCTCGATCAGGCCATCGAGCGTTGGCGTCCGACACGGCTCACCGCCACGCTTTTCGGAACGTGCGGTGAGGAATCGGTAGCTGTGTTCGTCGCTGAGGAGGAATAGGATGTTGGGTTTCATGATGACTGGCTGAGGCACACCCGTTGCCGAGTGGCGATTTTCTTTGTGTGGGTATAGTGTGCCCGTTTCGAGCAGTTCGAGCGTTTCGGGTGCCAGCCGCTCTTTGACCGTCTCCAGAATGGGGCCGGCCTGGCGGTGGTGCGGCCTATAGCGCAGTGTCAGCACCCGGCGCTGCCGGTCAGCGGGTTTCCAGGGCAGGACCCCGTGGGTCACGGATTCGGGCATGATCACGACATCCCCGGCCGCGGGCGTGATATTGACGACCCCCGGCGGTAGCTCCCCCTCGATGAGACCCTTGGAGAAAAGCCGACGCGGCCGGTCAGGGTCAAGTCCCATAGTCAGTTGAAACTCATCGGGCTCCGTGGTATTCATGCTCTCTGCCGAGCATCTTGATTGTCGCCGAGATTCAGGTTGTTTTTCAGTGCTTGCCTGAGCAGCGGGAGGTGTTTGTATCCGCTCACGCGTCGCAGGCGTGGTTCGATGTCGAGGAGTGCGGCCGCGACCCATCTGTGTCGCTGAGGAGAGTTGTTCCAGCGGTTGACCTTCCGTATCAGGTTGCCGGTCATGCTGTTGAGCGCCTCGATGCAATTGGTGGTTCGGAAGCTTCGCTTCAAGAACGGGAGCATCCCCAGCCGGTGGAGGGTCAGGGTTTCCTCCAGTCCTTCCTCGAGGCTTGCCACGGCAGACTGATTCATCAGCTTGAGTTCGGGTTTGAGTGATTCGAGTGCGGCCTTTGCCTCCTCGTAGGTGTCGCAGTCATAGGCTTTCTGAAGTTTCCGTCGAACTCTTGGACGTTCTGCCTCCGGGAGGTAGCTGACGACGTTCTCGCGCTTGTGCCACTGACAGCGATGCACGCACACATCCCCTTTGAGGGCTTTGGTGACGGCACTGCGGAGTCCCTTTGAGCCGTCCAGCACAACGAGAAGGCCCTGGTCGTAGCACAGGCCTCTCCGGATGAGATCCTGGATCAGCTGACGGCAGATCCGTTCGTTCTCCGTCGCCGATTCGACGAAGCCCAGGGGGATCTTCTGGCCGTCCGTCGTGACGCCCGGAGCGATCACGATCTCTTCGTCGGCAAAGCTCTTTCCGTCGATGAACAGGGCGACCAAGTCGTAGTCGTCGAGCGGTCGTTCCTGGAACTGCTTCAGCTTCTTTGCGGTGGCTTTGATGAACCGTCGCGAGACGGAGGATGCCGAAATTCCGAACGCTTCGGGTACCGACTCTGCACAGGCTCTGTAGTTGCGACAGGAGATTCCCTTGAGCACACGAAGCAGCAGCTTCTCATCCATCGCTCTGGGCCTCTGCATCCCCCGGTATGCGGCCAGAGAAACCTCCGTATCGGACTCGACGTCGCGCACACGGGGAACGGCCACCGGCAGCTTCTGGTCCATCAGATACACGGACCCTTTCTGGCTTCCCCATCGACGATGCGACTGCTCTGAACCCTTACGCGCATACCGAACGCCTGCGAGCTGCTCCACCTCCTGCTGGAGCACGTCGGCAACGGCCTCCAGACCCAGCGGAATCAGCGCCCGGATCACCGATAAACGCGTCTCCAAATCCATAACGTCTGACCCAACCTTGACTTCGCCATCCCCTGCAAATAGCTTCTCCATCGTGGGCTCCTTTCTTACGGGTACACGCTCTCACACGTCTACCCACAACGTAAGTTTGGAGCCCTTTAAGTTTCAACTAGGAGCCTGTCGGAGTACCCAGCCGGAGGAAGATTTCGTATTGTAGAAGTGCGATCAAGGTTCCGACTCTGAATTGGAGGTTTCCGTTGAGCACTTCTACTCGGTTTCGTGTCTACAATCCGGCTCAGTTGATGTTGCTGCCTCCGGATCTCCGGAGTTGGCTTCCCAAGGGTCATCCGACCTACTTCATTCTGGATATCGTCGGACAACTTGATTTGTCCGCGATCTACGAGACCTACGATGGGTCTCAAGGTGGCCAGCCACCGTATGATCCCCGGATGATGGTGAGCCTACTGCTGTATGGTTACTGTGAAGGCATCAGGAGTTCCCGCAAGATCGAGCGTGCGACCTATGACTCGGTTGCTTTCCGTGTGCTCAGCCTGGATCAGCATCCTGATCACGACACGATATCGACCTTTCGTCAACGGCATCTGGATGCCCTCTCAGGTCTGTTCAGGCAAGTGCTGTGTCTCTGCGTGAAGGCAGGTCTGGTGAAGCTGGGACACGTGGCGTTGGATGGCACGAAAGTCAAAGCAAATGCCTCAAAACACAAAGCGATGAGCTACGGCCGGATGAAGAAGAAAGAAGCCGAGATCGAGGCCGAAGTGCGCAGACTCTTGACCGAGGCCGAAGCCACTGACGCGGCCGAAGACGAACTCTACGGAAAGGACAACCGCGGCGACGAGTTGCCCGAGGAGTTGCAGCACCGGGAGACTCGACTCAAAGTAATCCGCGACGCAATAGCCGAGATCGAAGCCGAAGCGGAGGCTGAGTTTCCTGAGAAGCAGGCAGCGTATGAAGAGAAGGTAAAGGCCCGGGAGCGCCGCGGCGGTCGTGGACGTAAGCCCAAGCCTCCATCGAAAGAGCCCGACTGAAAGGAACAACTGAACTTCACCGATCCCGACTCACGGATCATGGTCTCAGGGGGCCAATTCCTTCAAGCCTACAACTGCCAAGCTGCTGTGGATGACAAGGCCCAGATTGTCGTTGCTGCCGACGTCACCCAAGAAGCTGATGACAAGAACCAGATGACACCTATGGTCAACCAGATCAGAGCGAATATGGGCGGCACGACACCCAAGCACCTCACTGCCGACACCGGATACTTCAACCAAAGTCAGGTCGATCAGGTTCAATCAGATGGCGTCGACCTCTATGTGGCGACGACAAAACAGAAACATGGAACGCCCATCGCGACCTGCCCCAGGGGACGGATCCCCAAGGGCGCAACGACGAAAGACAAAATGGCGAGAAAGCTTCTCACACAGAAAGGTCGCTGCACCTACTGGAAAAGAAAACAGATCATCGAACCCGTGTTTGGACAGATCAAATCCGTTCGGAACTTCACCCGATTCTCATTCCGCCGAATCCACAAAGTCATCAGAGAATGGAACCTGATCTGTCTCACACACAACCTTCTGAAACTCTATCGACTCTCATTGGCTACCTGATCCCGAAGAGGAACTCGGCTCAAGGAAAAAACGAAGGTAACCGGTCGCTGACAGACTCAGCTGGACTTAATCTCAACGAGCTTCCGGGTGTAACCCGACAGGCTCCTAGGATAGGGACCTCACCCCGGTCAGATTTCCGTTGTCATAGTCACCTATAGCATGGAGCTATAATCAAAAGGTGTGGAAAAAGAGAAAGGGCGACCCTACCCTTCCCGTGAGATAGTTGATTCACACAAAACCGGGTGAGAGGCCCGGTTGGGAAGGAGGATCGCCGTGAAGGAACATACGCATAGAGCCCCATTGAAGTCCATGCCGACGTGGGAGACGGTTGACGATTGGATCCGTGAAGAGATCCAGGGCCGGTTCCAGTTCATTCTGGAGGAGGAGGCGACCGCGTTCTTGGGCCGGTCGTGGTATGAGCGCCGAGCCGAGGTCGATAGCTCCACGGGCTACAGGAACGGCTACGGCAAGCCCCGGCGTCTCTCGACGAGCTGCGGAACGATCAAGGTCCGGCGTCCCCGGGTTCGTGGTCTGGAAGAGCGGTTTGAAAGCCGCATCCTCCCCCTGTTCGCCCGGAGAACCAGGGCCATTGGAGATCTGCTTCCCGACCTTTATCTCCACGGTCTCTCCCAGGGCGACTTCGAGTTGTCTTTGCGTGCGCTGCTCGGTGATGGCGCGCCGCTTTCGCCGACCTCGATCGCTCGTCTTCGAGGGAAGTGGGAGGTCGACTTCCAGGACTGGAAAGAAAGGCGTCTGGATAATCGCGAACTGGTCTACGCCTGGGCTGATGGCATCTACGTCAAAGCCGGGCTCGAGCGCGAGAAGGCGTGTCTGCTGGTCGTGATCGGCGCGATGAGCGACGGCAGCAAGGAGATCCTGGCGATAGAACCCGGTTATCGAGAGTCTACAGAATCCTGGCTCACGGTGCTCCGGGATCTCCGGGATCGCGGGCTCGAACATCCTGTCCTGATCGCCGCGGACGGGAATATGGGCATCTGGGCGGCCGTTGATCAGGTCTGGCCAGAGAGCCGGCAACAACGGTGCTGGAACCACAAGATCCTCAACGTGCTCGACAAGGTCGCCAAGCGTGCACAGGCTGAAGCCCGCGCACTGCTCGTCCAGATCCCCTATGCCGGCACGAAAAAGGAGGCCGAGAAGCTCCGGAAACGCTTTGCCGCACGGTATCGCTCACAGTTCCCTGCCGCCGTGGAGACGCTCGAAAGAGACTGGGATCGGATGGTCACGTTCTACGACTTCCCGAAGGAACACTGGAAACACCTGAGAACCACGAACGTCGTCGAGAGCCCCTTTGCTTCCGTTCGGCTTCGCACAAACGCCGCCAGGCGATTCAAGAAAGTCAGGAACGCCACGACTCTCATCTGGCGTACGCTCAAGGTCGCAGAGAGCCGATTCAGGAAACTCACCGCGCCACACTTGCTACAACAAGTCTACGATCAGAAACACTCAACCGGACCGCAGGTCGAAGCCGGGAAGATGGCCGCCTGATTTCTTTTACACACCTATTGACCTGAGCTCCCCGCGTCGCATAGTACGCAGCGAGTGTTCTATGATTTCTCACCCTCCTACGGATAGACGGGATCGTTGGAGAGACGTCGAATACAACTGATTCTCTGTTGACTCGACTTAGAGAATGCTAGGCGTAGTCCCTCCCGCCACATTGCCAACGGATCAGAACATCACATCCAGAAGGAGGAAATACTCAATCTTGTCCCAATTCGGTTTCTGTTCAAGACGCTCCAGAAGCAACCTAACGTGCTGCTCTCCGAGGTCTTCTCTGACGCTCCTTATGCACATGGCAATGTCAAACCATTTGTCTCCGACACCTCCACGTCCCCAGTCGATGATCCCAGAAATGTGCTGACCATCGACGAAGAAGTTCCCATCACTCATGTCACCGTGTGAAAACGTGGGCTCCTGATCTGGAATATTGTCCTTTAGATACTTGACTAGTGCTGATGGCGAAGGGAAACCTGTATTTCCGGAGTAAAAGTCCTCTTCGGCGGCCACTCCACTTTCCAGGAGGTACTCCAATTCCACGAGTCTGCTTTCAGCGGAGATAGTGATCGGACATTCAGCGTGATCTATTGATTGAATGAGCCTCAGTGCTTCCAGGTAGGTGTCTATTACTTCTGTAGGGCCAAAGTCCTTCCTCTCGTAGAGCGATACGCCATCCGCTTCCGCCGTGAGCAGATATTCTCGATCGTCGTCAGAAGCGAAATGCACGACTGGGGGAACCGCAAGCTTACCATCAAGCCATCGTAGGACATCCTTCTCTCGTCCGACTCCATATGTAGTGTTCTCATACCGCCTCTCGCTGACCTTTAGGAACAAGACATCCTCTTGTCCCGTGAGCCGATACACTTCGCAGGGCGACATGCCATCGCCGTGCGAAGAAAACGAATAGTCGGATACGATTGTTTGGAGACTGTCAGGTAGAGAGTGGAGATCCATTCGCCAGATAGTTTTCCGCCAGAGGGGTCTCGCCTAACGTTGTAACGCCCGAAGCTGGCCGTTCAGTCGGCCTGGCGGCCGGGTTGCTTCTGCAAGCCGGCTGACAGAGGCCAGTTTATGGCTATATCCGGATCTCTCAACGAGATGAAGTGGGTGAAGGTGCCGTGGTTCCTGGCATGGGGGCGCGGTTAGAGTGTGCGGAACCTCTTCGGAATCTGCTCAGGGATGTTTATGTCTCCGACGGTAAGGAAGATCATATCGTTGAATGCGTCGAGTGTGCGGAATCCGCTGGCTCGGTTCTTGACGATTTGGACGATTCGGTTGAGGCCTTCGGCGATGGCGTTGGTAAGACGCGTGTTCACGAATGCGAGGACGCCGAAGAAGTGCTGTCGCAGGGTCCTGACGAACTTTCGCAGGGGTTCAAGTCGACTTCTGAGTGCGGACGTCGTCCAGCATTTCAGGAAGCGTTCGGCAGCCCAGGGCGCTTTGTATTCCCAGAACTGCTCGAACTCGTCCTTGAGTCTCCAGGCTCTATAGATTCGGTAGTTCGCCTTCTCCAGTGCTTTGAGTGTCCGAGTATCCCCTCTGGAGCGTGTCGCTGAGTGCCGGTAGAGGAGCCATCGGAGGCCCTTCATGGCTTTGCGCTCATCCGGGGCAGCTTCACGCCACTGGTCCTTACGGACCTCGTCAACGGCGGCATTGAGAGCCTTGACGATGTGAAAGCGATCGAGGACCAGCTTGGCATTCGGACAGTGTTCCTGGATGGCTCCGATGTAAGCTTCGCTCATGTCGCAGCAGGCCCACTCGATCTTGGATCTCCGGTAGGGACTGAGAGCCTCTGTGAAGAACCGATCGATCGTTTTACGCGCCCTGCCGCGGCCAACCCACACCACGCAGGAGCGGTCCAGATCGTAAACGAGCGTGGCGTACCTGTGACGCTTGGCGTAGGAGATCTCGTCGATCCCGATGGTTTTGAGCCCTCGGATACGATGACCTTCACGAAGCCGCGTGATGGATCGGTGAAGGAGATCCGACAGCGTCGAGGCAGAGATGCGCAGTAACTCGGACGCCGCCTTCTGCGTCATGGTCTGGCAGTAGCGCAGCATGGCATACTCGAAGCGATACGTCACCCGAGAGAACCGCTCCGCCCACGGAATCTCCTCGACCACACGACCGTGGGTAGGACACCGAATCTCCCGAGGATGGTAGAGAAGCCAGACCCTCCACCCGCACACCGGAATGTCACGCCACCGACGCGGATGGGGCATTGTGCGGACGATTTTACCTCGACGGCCGCACTCCGGACAACAACAACCATTCTTATGTGGCTTTACGGCGATGACGAAGCAGCTTCTCCCCTCAAACCACCAGCTGACAACACGGAACCCCTTGAATCTCAGCAGTTTCGATAGTAATCTGCTCCCGGTCATAGGTCGCACCCCCTTCGCTTTGATTGTCCTACACACACAACCAAGCGTAGGGAACGATCTATGACCTTGTCATTCTATAGTTTCACCGTTGAGAGATCCGGATATAGCCCAGTTTATGTGGGTGGGGTTGGGTGTGATCGGGCGTGCGGTGTTATGTGAGGGCGTGGCGGCGTTTAGAATGAAGGCTTGGTACCCTATCGCCGCTTGAAGCGTGCTCACCTGGTCGTAAAGACGAGTCTATCGTGGCATTTCGCGGCGATCTCGTTAAGCGCCGGAGACAGATTAGTTGGGTGGCCATTCACCGATCGCTTTCAAACGCCCACCCGTCCCACACGTTATCCTCAGTCGCTGGCACATCTTCTCGGAAGTTTCGGGTATCGACCCACCACTGACGGTTTGGCGCTGGTCCGTGCGACAGGTTAAAGTATGAAGTCAAACCGTCTCGTTGATACTCACACGGAACGATGTAGCGCACGACAGGGCGATCGTGATCGGCAGAATGATTGACACCTGGTCCGTGAACCAGGCGCGGATGCCAGAAAACGACGTCTCCAGCTTTGCCGTGAAACGACACCGGCGTAACCTGATTCAGCACATCGTCACGCGCCTTGACATATTGCTCCGCGCGGTCGTCATCGAGGGGGCCATAGACCGTCCTGTGATACACGTGACTCATGTGATGAGAGCCCGGCCAGATCGTAAAGCCCCCACAGTGCGGCGGCACCGTGTCGACGAAGACCATCGCGGAGAGCTGAGCTCCCGTGTGGTCTCCGTGGGGCGATAAACGACCCTCTCTTTCCGGTGACTTCGGGAAGATGCAGTAAACCCCACGCACCCGATTCGCACGCTTCACAGGCTCGCCGATAAACAATGAAACCAACTGCCGCATGCGTGGATGGTTGGCGATCTTGTCCACAAAAAAAGGCTCCGTACCAATCTTACGCGAACGCATCTTCCACGAACCACGCCCGAAGTGTCCGAGCTTTTCTGCATCCGCCGCTGTCCACTCCCCGAGTGGCGCATCGATCCAGGTTTCGGGATCGTCGCGTTTAACGATCTCGCGCGGCACGTTTTCCCATACATAATCGACGATGCGCGCAAAGGTCTCCTTTTCGTCCAGAAACCCACGTTTCACGAGAAAGCCCTTCTCTTTGAAGAACGCGACTTCGGCTTCACTGAGGGTTGGATCTCCGTTTGTAAATTCTGGATCGACCAATACATCGGGATCACGGAGAACGACGTCTTCGCCGATTCCCAGGCCGTGCAAACCGCTTCCTTCAAATGGCGGCATCAGAAGATTGTAGATTTGTTTCGTTTTCTCCTCCTGATCCATGCCTGCCAATTTCGCTTTCACAGGCTCGAAATCCATGTTCAGATGTTGGTAAGCGGCAAGCCTCATGCATTCGAATGCGCGGTCCCAGGAAAAGGGTTGAATCTGTGGAAGCGTCCACGCTTGCTCGCCCGTCCAGTAGGGAAAAAGCCAATCGAGGGCGCGTCTGGTTGATCGCCCATCGGCAGATTCATAATTGATTAGATCGATACCCCACTGCCGACCGATTTCAGCGAGCTCCAGCATGAGACCCAGATTCATGCTGGCGTATCCCAGCGCCTTGGTGCGTGCGAGTTCCAGAGGTTGTCGACCATCCGGCTCAATCTGATCGGCAATCCGTCTTTCTCCCACCCCTTCCAGAATCATTCGCGCAAGATCTGACTGCCCGACAAAAAACGCATACGTCACGACCTGAACATCATAGGCCGTCGAGTGGTTATTGCCGTGACGCGCTTCATCGACCCCATAAGGATGCTTTAACATCCATCCGAGAAACGCGTGGAACCAGGCTTGCAAACCTGCCATATCCTCGTCAGACCAGTTCTCAGCGTCGCGTATAAAACTGACTGCAGGAAGCATCTCACGTGCAAACGCAGCCGTTTCAATTAGCCCAATCCCCCGTCCTTCGCATATCCCGGGAATGGCCTGCCCAAACACAAGGTTTGGGTTCATCCTGGTTTCAGGATTCATAAACCACGTGCGCAACAACAATGCAGCGTGCGTCGCATAGTCTTCTCGCTGAGTAAACCCATAGGCAAGCCCCAGCGTTTTCACCGTTGAAATGAGTTTTGCCAATAGAGGGCGATCCGTTTTCTCGACCTCGGGATTGCACTCGCCATCTCGACGAATGTAGGGCAAGCCATCGGGCTTGTCGGGATCCGGCCACCAGTAGGGCCCTACACTCGCGTAGTCGTGTTTATCACCACTGGACGGCAAAATTGATTTGTTCACAATGGTCAGCGGTTCCTGTTTCAAAGCGGCATCCGCCTCCACAAGCAAGGCTTTGAGGGCCTGCGCACACGGGCTCTCTTCCTGTTTGGCCAACGAGCGCGCCCGCTTGATATAATCGGAGTCCACCGTGAATATGGGTTCAGCGGGTGAAAACGCTTTGAGCAGATCAGCTTCTTTGTCTGGATACACGTGAATACTCCTGTCTGAGGGTGCCCGGGGATCGGCCGCCCTTCTGACACTGGCATGGCACTTAACGAGCAAGTGTTCCGTGGCACCGCGGACACGCAGTTAGGCGAGGCCGAACACTCAACCTCGAAGCACGCGGTCAATCACCTTCGGTAGCCCAGAAATTGACCGAATCGCCGCGTCTGCGGATGATGCACCGGGACTTTCAAGTAGTCGTATCGTCTTCAAGCTTAGATTCTTCGCTCTCACCAAGTGGCTTTCTCCGTCGTGGCAGGCCGAATACAACTCGTCATTTGAACCCCACCAGCATCTCATCTGCCCATCGGGGCTTTTCTGCAAGCCGTCTCTCATGTTTAGCAGTCCTATACCTTCGGGACAATGGACTCAACTCGTCAACAGCACTATGCGATCCGCCGGCGGAGGACAACGTAGAATGCACACGCGTAAAGCGCCAGGGCAACCAGGGACATTGCTCTGTTGCCAGTGATCATCGAGAGATACTCCGAGAATCCACCAAGGATCGCACCCAAAAGATTGGAAGCCAGAGCCTGGCTAGCCACAGTAGTCCCTCGGAGCAGAGCCGAGAAGATCGTGCCGGCAAAAAGAACCGGAATGGTCAGAATCTCGGCCGCGATCGTTATAGCCAGGGTATTGGGAAGATTGAGCAGCGCGTGGAATGGAAATGCGGCGTTGATCAGAAGAGAAACGAACAGGGCTATGAACACAGGATTCAGGTTTACCAGACGACGTCGTGACACGTACCAATTGGCCAACAAGACAAAGATCAGGACTCCCGAGAACACTGCACTGTTGACCGTCCAGGTCGTTCCTGCCACTAAAGCCATCCGTACGACGGCGCTCGTTTCGACCTGTAGAAATGCCGCACCCAGAAAGAAAAACTCCCAGTGCATTCGAATGGGCTGGCGACAAACGACGCGAAAAGCGCCCAATGACACGACTGTTAGCGAAACCAGCATGAACAGGTAGGAGATTGGGAAGCGTCGTGTACGATAAAACACGTACGGCCAGTCGTCGGTTGGGATGGAGATGACCTCTCTCGTTCTCGTGGCTTGGTTAATCACTTCCACACCGGGCAGTTCCTCGCTGAATGCGTGGACTTCCGCACGGGTCAGATTGGGTCCGCCCACGAGAGCGTAGTGGTGTGACCCACGACCGTGCAGTACGCCGAACTCATCACCAAAGGTTTCTCCCATCATTGCGATGAACTTGTCCAGGATCCACGGTTGCGGTACCCAGATGTTCAGCCAGAGTACACCGTCGGGCGAGAGATGTGCTCTCGCACTTTCGAGCGCCTCGATGGTATAGACGTAGTTGTCCAGCCTTAAGTTGGCAAACTGCGAGAAAAGCGACCGGGCTTCAAGGACGCCGAAAATGATCAGATCGTATTTACCTTCACTCGTGCTCAGAAAATGGCGAGCGTCGTCGACGATCAGACGGACACGGTCGTCCTGGTACGGCTTGTTAGGATGGAATCGGTTGGAGAGGCCAGGAATCTGAGGGTCGATGTCAACAGCGTGGACTGAATCGACCCCGAACCTCAAAGCCGTCGCCGTATCGTTGCCCAGACCGGATCCCAGAACCAGCACTTTGCTTGGCTTGACCTTCGTAAATGGGGCCAGGAACCGAAGAGTGCGACCCGCGTGTGCCTCCTCCGTCAGTTCTTCAGGCCTTTCGAGGAGCCTCACATCGAAGGAACGCTGAAACCAGGTGTTATTCACGTTGAGACCGTAGCCGGTCTGTTCGCCTGTACCATAGCCCAGCGGGTATACGAGGACCTTGTAGTATGGGGTCCACGTCTCATCCGACTGGGCCACAACAAACCTGATGGGTACGGCCAGCAAGCAGACACATCCCAGCAACACAGTTTGTCTGGTCCCAAGCAGTGGCAGTTCGGCGAAAAGCAAAATTGCAAACATCAATGCGTATAGGCCGAACCACACAGGAGGTGGAGATGAGACGCTGCATACCGCAGAAAAGATGACCGTTCCAACGAGACTCCCCAGGATATTCCACCCATATGCTTCAAGGGGTCTTATTGCCAGCCCAACAGACGGCCGAGAAAAACCATTGGAATCAGGACAGAGCCGAAGCTGACGAAAGCAGACACAAGACCGAAGGCAAAGTGAGACCCTGGTACGAGCACGGCTTCGTCTATTCCTCCCGGATATGCGAGCGCATTGAGACCTGTGATCGAACTGCCGACCACGAAAAGGTGTGGCAGAAGTGATGTCAACGAGAAGAGTGTGAAACTCCTCCGGATCTCAAGTTTGAGATTGAGGCCAAGACCCAGTCCGAAAAACGCCGCGATCAGAACGAGGTTCTTGAAGAATCCCACCGCGGGTATCTCTGAAGCAAGGTATCGAATCAGAACCAGCTCATAAAACAGCAGGAGCGCAGATACAGTAAACAACCTTGTCGCTATCATCTCGTTCCTCGATAGATGTGTGGCTTCTCGTTAGGAGTTACCAATATCGCGAAATCTCACGGATCGTGCGTCTACTGGAGCGTCGCGACCTTCTCGAACAGGAATGCGCCGATTCATTGGTGAAATGCGAGATACTGCCGCACCCAACCATCCTGAGCCCGACCGTCACGAGACACCCGCCTGGTCGAGTCTCCCCTGATAGCAGGCATCATCCCACAGGGTCGCTTGGAAGCGTGGCTCAGTACCCGTCATCACCGCAACAGCATCCTTGCACGCATCGGTGAAACAACGTCGATGGCAGAAATCCGTGCCACCAGCGATGTGAGGGGTTGCCACCAAGTTGGGATGCTGACGAAACCAGGCATCCGGGGGCGGAGGTTCCGGTGCGAACACATCAATCGCCGCAGCAATCTCTCCTGCCTCAATGCGTTCCCACAGCGCCTCCCGCTCAACCACTGCCATGCGCGTGACGAGCACGAACAGAGCACCTCGGGGCAAGGCATTGATGACTTCTCTACTGATAATCTCCTGGGTGGTTGGCGTCGGAGGAAGGCCGACGACGAAGACTTCGCTGAACGCAGCCAGTTCCACAAGTGACTGGGACCGATCAACACCGTGCGTAGCAAGTGTGGCATCTGTAACGTAGGGGTCGTAGCTTCTCGTGGTGCACCTGAATGGAGCAACCAGTTCGGCGTAACGCCGGTTGATGCTTCCGAATCCGGCGAGTCCAACACGCCTGCCTGTCAGGTCACCGTGGACAAAGCCTGGCTTGTTCCACGCGTTCGTCTTCCATTCGCCCTGGCGTACGAGGTAGAGCGATTCAGGAATGTCGCGGATGAGATTGAGTGTCATGGCGAGCGCAAACTCGGCAACCGATGGTGTCATGCTGCGCGACGTATCGATCAGCGGGATGTCGCGGTCTGCCAGCTCTTGCAAGTCGACCCAACCACTGAAGCGATTGTCAAACGTTCCCGCCAGGACCTTCATCCGTTCGGCAGATTGCCAGTCTCGGGGGGTGGTTTCAGGACGGTGCCAGGGGCCGATTACAACGGCATCCGCAACGGGAAGACGCTTGAGGAATCGCGTGAATGCTTCCTTGTCCCGTCGATCGGTCCCGCGGACGATTTCGACTTCGCCGTGCGTCTCGAGGAGCGCACGGCCTTCATCGGTGTAGTTCCGCTGTCGATGGGAATCCGTCTCGAGCACAAGAAAGTGCATTGAGATTTCCTCCAACACGGTGCCTGGAGTATACCAGGGCGATTGATCCTGGATGGTCGATTATCGTTTAAGGTTCTTCACGGAGAAGAGTGGATGCTACGTGCTTCCTTCTTCGCGATCTCATTTGCGTGTTCTCTTTTGTGACCAAAAGAGAACCAGAAAAGTCCCGCTCAGGCGCCGCGGGGGCTTGTGGCCCACGCCGGCAGTACGATCCTGCTCGGTGACGACACCTGTGACAACCCCCCAGTGCCTCCCCACCCAACCCTATCCCCCCTGGAGGTGAAACAGCCGCGTTGCTCGCTGCCGCCTTTACCTGGGCCGCTAAGGTGTGGGCGATGGGCTGCTCCATGGTCCTTACAACGACTGGTTTCTGATCGACCACTTAAATCCGTGAAGAACCTCGTTTAAGAACTACTGCTTTGCCAAACAGACGCAGCCCTTAGCATCAGCTAGAGACACTGCAGCTGTAAGATGAAGATCATCGCCGTATTGAGTCAACTTACCTGCGACACCGCGCCGCCCAGGCGGCCGAGGAGACCGCATGAGAGTCGTTCCTAAAGAGACGCCGCCGGCGATGATCTTCCTCGAGGGTTCGGTTTTGGACGCCCGCAGTGGCGAACCGCAGGCCGGGGTCTGCGTGTCGAATGGTGAGCTCATTGTCGCCACTGATCGAGCCGGCTCGTTCGCAATCGAGGCGCAGCCCGGCATACACCGGTTTCTCACCGTCACGACGCCGAGTGGGTACTCGTGCGCCGAGGGGTGGTTCCGGCGCATCACGGCTGACTCCCGGCGCTTCGATTTTGCGCTCGACCCTACCACGGAAAACGTCCCGCTGATCGCTGCCCACATCACCGACTTGCACGCTCGGGCCCCCGACGATAGAGAGAAAGGGTTCAACACGACATCGGTGCTGGCCGCCGACCTGGCTCGTATCGAACAGGAGCTGTCTCCCAGTTTCTTCCTCGCCACGGGTGATCTCACCGAATGGGGCCTCATCTCCGAGTTCGAGGCCCTGCGCGTGGTCCTCGACGGACTGAACACGCCGCTGTATCCCGCATTCGGCATGCACGACGCCGACGTTCTGGCGCACGGCAGCTCGCAGCCGCGGATCCCGCCGGACGGCCCGATTCACGACTGGTTCGACGATTCGAACCTGGGCGTGACGTTGTCGGGCAACTACGAGCAGATGATCGGGCCGACCCACTACAGCTTCGATCGCGGCGACTGGCATTTCATCGTCTTCCCGAACGAGACGTACGCCTTCTCCGAATACGATCGGATACGCCTGGCGCGCTGGCTCGATCACGATCTGTCGCTGCAACCGGATGGCAAGCCGATCGCCGTGAGCACGCACATGGCTCCGGAGCTCGATTTCCTGCGGCGGCTGGAGCAGTACAACGTGCGGCTGATTCTCCACGGTCATTCACACACCGTGAGGGCGTGCCGGTGGAAAGACATCCTGATCGCCGTGACGACACCGCCCTGGGCGGGCGGGGGCGACACCAATCCGCGAGGGTACCGCTCGCTCACATTCGACGGACCGCAGTGCGAGGTGAGGTTCCGACCCCTAACTCCCGAGCCGCGACCACGCGCTCCGCAATCCCAGCCCTCTGACGAGTCGCGCGCTCGCTGGGAGACGGACCTGCCCGCTCACGTGCACCGAGCGGCACCGGTGTCGTTCGAAGACAGCTTAATCCTCAGTCTGCAGGACGAGGACGACGGCGCTGAGAGTGGGGTGTGTCGCGTCGACGCCGACGGCGGCATCGTCTGGCACCGCCGAACCGAGTCGGCCGTGCGCAACAGTGTGGCCGTTGCGGACGGTGGTCTGTTCGCGGCGTCACAAAACGGTCAACTGCTGCGGCTGGATTCCGGTTCCGGGGAGGTGGTCTGGAGCAGCAACCTGTGGGGGTTTCCGCTACGGTGGGTGGCGACGTCGCCGCTGGTTTCCGATGGCGCGGTGTTCGTCGGGGCCAAGGCAGGTTACGGCGCCTTTGACGCGGCGACGGGCGATCTGCGGTGGGAATGCCGATTGAGCAGCACGCGGGACCTGATGGCCGATCCAGTCGGAGACAAGTTCGGCGCCTACCAGTCGCTGTTGGCGTTCGATGATCTGGTCGTGGCGCTGGTTCCCCGACGGTCGGTGATGGCGCTCGACAGGAACACGGGCCGCATTGCGTGGGAGGAACCGATTCCCGGCAGCCAGGACACCTGGGCGGCTCCCATTCTGCACGACGAGCACATCATCTCGGGTTCTACGCCCGACCATCTCGTGGCTTTGAGGCCGGGATCGGGTGAGGTCGTCTGGAAAGCCGCCGTCCCTTTCGACCACGCGACTGCGTTGACGGGACACGGCGAGTGGGTATTCGGCTGCGCCGACGACGGCTCCGCCTTCTGTATCGACGCCGATGGTGGAGAGGTGCTATGGCGATACCAGACCGGCGAGGGCCTCCTGGACATGTCACCTCAGATGCGCAACACCAGCGCTGCGTTCGCCGCTCCCGTCGTCTACGATGGTCGCCTTTTGGTCAGCGGGGTCGACGGCTTTCTCCACCTCCTCGACGTGGAAACGGGCCGCTGCCTGAGCCAGGTGGCGATGGGTGCGCCGGTGACGGCGGCGCCGACTCCGTTGGGCGACGGACTTGCGGTCGCCACCTGGGACGGAACCCTGCGTCTGCTCGAGCTATGAGGTGGTCCCGGTTCGTCGCCGCGACGATTCCGACGTCCGTCCTGACGGTCTTCGCCACTGGCGTACTCGAGTACGCTGACGGTCGAACCTCAATATTCTCAAAATCATTCCTGGACAGTTTGTCCGGGCGCGCGATAGTAGATTGTACTCTTGGTGGCCTCGTCGACCTCTTCGGGCGTGAGCAACACTGTCGTGGTGATCCTTACGGCCCCGGAAGCGTTGGCCGCCAACGTAACCGACGTGGCTGTCACGTTATCCGGTAAGTCGGCGATAACCAGCGTGTCGTCACTGCCGAATGTGTAATAGAAAGATTCCAGCGTCCCGCCTAAACTGTGTATGAGCTGACGGACGGCCTCTCTACGGGACGCACCTCCTTCCTTGATTAGTCCCTGCAAACCATCCGAGCTATAGCTGCCTGTTATAAGGTACTTGGGCATAGCAGCCTCCTGAAAAAAGGGCCGCGCACATCACCTGGTAGCGGCCGGTTTGTGATTCTGACGTATACATAAAGTACATCAGTCGGCTCTCCGGTGTCGACCTGGAAAAAACCTTCAGGAGACAGGCCGCGCAAGGACAGTTGGGGTGGTGTGTTGGCGCCCGATGGGGGCACGGCGATCGCGTTAGATGAAATTGGAAAGGCGAAATTAGATTCTTGCAGTGTATATCCAGAAGATCGAGATTTATGCTGCCATTTTCTGCCACATTGTAACCAATACGCTCCGCCAGCAAGTAGCCCTCGGTGCTGACCAGATGATTGATCGCTACACTGGCAGGATACTCGAGGATCACCCACCAGTTGTCCCTCGGCTTGAAGAGGAAAGAGAGACCGCATGGATATAGGTACCCAGAAGCAGCTCCTATTCGACGACAGGTTCATGGAGGCGTCGGAGGGGATCAGCCTATGCATGAACCCGCCGTTCCAGCACCCCGAGCCTGTGCTCGTCCCCGAGCGGGTCTGGGAGCGATTGGGCGTGGGTGCCTACAACACGGTGTCCCTTGAGGCAGACGGCCGCTTTTGTATGTGGTACGAGGCGTGCTACAAAACCCGAGCTCCCGTACTGGAAGGCGCGAGACGACTGTGCTACGCCGAATCGGATGACGGTGTGCATTGGGAGAAGCCTTCACTCGGCCTGATCAGCTTCAATGGCTCGAAGGACAATAACATTATCGCCCCGCTCTGTGAGAACCAGAGCATCGATGGAGGTACGGTCGTGCGCGACGAGCGTGCCCCCGCTGACGAGCGTTACAAGCTGTGGGCCAAGTTTCGGCCGAGCGACGCTCAGCTGGCGGCAGGTGTGCTTCTGGGTGGGGGACTCTGGGCTTTTCATTCCAGCGACGGGCTTCGCTGGCACGAGTACGACGGACAGCCCAATCCTTTCCTTCAGTGGTGCGACACGCAGAACGTGTGCTTCTGGGATGACCGGGTGGAGCTGTATGTCGGCTACACACGCGTACGCGAGACCCAGGTCGCTGAGGAGGCCGCGGCGGCTGACGGGGGGACCTATCGCAGCGTCGGGCGCATCACCTCACCCGACTTCCGTTCGTGGTCCGAGACGCAGATCGTGTTCGAAGCCGATGCGGACGACCTGGCCATCCCCGTCCCCTACCAGCGCGAAGGTCCGAGGCCGAACATCGACTATTACACCAGCTGCGCGTTCAAGTACGACGACGCCCAGGACGCATATTTCATGCTGCCCTCGGCCTTCTATCACTGGGGGGACGCTCATCCCCGTTTCCCGGAAATGAACGATTTCCCAGCGACCATGGACGTCCAACTCCTGACCAGCCGTGACGGCATCGAGTGGCAGCGGGCGGGGGATCGACGGCCGTTCTTGCGGCGTGGGCTGGATGGCTCCCTTTCCGGAGGCATGATTTACGCCAACCCCTGGCCGATCACGGTGGGCGACGAACTGTGGATCTATTACTCCGGAAGAGGCTACACACACGACGAGTCGTGGCTCCTGAACACCGGTAAGACCAAATGGGACGAGCTGAAGACCCGGCAGAGCGGCATCTTTCGCGCCACGATGCGGCGTGACGGGTTCGTTTCGGCCGATGCCGGCTACGGGGGCGGGGAGTTCACCACGCCGGTACTCCAGTTCGGCGGGGACCGCCTCGAGTTGAACTGTGACGGCGGGGCCGGCGGTTGGCTCAAAGTCGAGATTCAGGACCCGGACGGTCAGCCGTTGCCGGGGTATACTCTGGCTGACGCCGTGGCTGTGGTGGGAAACTCTACGTGCAAGCCCGTGAAGTGGACGGATCGAGACGGCGTGGATGAGCTGGTTGGACAACCGGTCAGGCTGCGATTTGTGATGCGGGACGTGAAGCTCTACGCATTCCAGTTCTCACGATGAGTAGAACCAGTCCGTCGAGACGACCCGGACCTTGTTTCCTCGATCGTAGGGTGCCAGCCCGAACTCCTCCATCAGCGCGTCGAAGTCCATCCCGTAGGTGTCGGTTATGACCGCCTTGTCGCCCCAGACGAGCATGCTGTAGGTGATGACCGCCTTGTCGCCGATGAAGGTGATGGTCGGTTCGTTGTAGCGAAGGGGAGCCGGCGCCCGGTGGTAGCGCTTGCGATCCACCGGCTGCCGATAGCCCCCGTCGAGGCCGACCTCGATGACGTCCGGCTCGACGTGCGCCGTGTCGTCCAGTGATTCGAGATTCTTGTGGTGCTCCCAGGTCTCACCTTCATCTCGGCTGATCGCGCACGTAAGGCGGTGCCGGTAGAGCCCGATCATGTACTCCCAGCGGGACGTCTGGTTCCAGACGACCAGGAGGTCGCCGGTGCCGGGTATTCTCCTGACGTTCGTGGGCGATGGAACCAGCGTGAGGCCGGTCGACTGGGGCTCCATCCAGGTTTCGCCGGCGTCGTCCGAGTAAGACTTGAACACCTGACCCAGGTAGGTCCGGCCAAGCATGAGTATGCGCCCATCGGTCAGCTCGATGACCGACGGCTCCTCGAAGGAGTGGTTCCCGGCCGAGCCGCTATCGAGCGTGACGAAGGTCTCGTTCCGGCTCCGGGTCCAGGTCCGGCCCTCGTCATCCGAGTAGTAGACGTAGCTATATCTGAGGTGACACGCGATGTTGGCGCCAAAGTAGTCCTCGCCGAAGCGCTTGAGACGCTTTGGCTTGGGCGACAGGGGTGTCGGAGCGATGTGCGAGTGGGCGGGGACCAGGATCCGACCGCTCTTCAGGACGATGCAGACGTCGTGAGCCGCAAAGGCGGTCGTGCCCGACGGATTGATCTGGACGCCCTCCGACCATGTCTTTCCCTCGTCTCTTGAGCGGTGGAACGTCTGCTGGCCGCTCGAGATCATCTGGACCAGGCCCAGGTCCCCGCTCGGAAGCCTGAGCAGGTGCGTGCCGAAGAGACAGGGCATGGTCTCGCCGCCCTGGAGCAGGAGCGGCTCAGGATCGCTCCAGGTCTGGCCCTGGTCGTCCGAGTAGTTGGCGTGGACGCGATCTTCGGGCCGTCCACGTCCCTCCCCCCAGACCCACACGAGCCGTCCGTCGTTCAAGGGAACTACGCTGCCGTAGGAGGGGCTGAGCGGGATCTTGTCGTGGTGGATTACGGTGTTGACGAACTCGGTCACTTGCGGAGAACCATCCCCTCTTCGGTACCGATAAAAGCTGCAGGATCTTTGTCTGACTTACCGCGATTCTCCACGAGGTTGACAGAGAGGTTCAGGGCCCTGAGTTTCGGCAGACCCGAAAGGGGAGAGATATCTCTGACCTGGGTTATTGCTGACATCGAACTCCTCCAGTTCCAGACTAATCTCTGACTCGTATTTCTGTATGAGCGGTCTACCTCATCGTGGATAATGGCTCCTCGCACCGAGGGTATAGGTGCTCGATTCCTCAGACCGCGCTTGCTCAGACAGGGGCCCCCGTATATTCTTCCGGTCCACACAAGGATGTGGGCGGCCAAGGATGCCCAGACTGATTCAGGACCAACTTTATCTACAGGTTCCCACATGAATTCGAAATGCAGACGCTTTGAAGGAAAGATCGCGCTGGTGACCGGCGCCGCCAACGGGTTTGGAAGAGCGACCGTGCACAGACTGGTCGACGAGGGACTGGACACAGTCTTCATCGTTGACCGCGAAGTCGACGGCGCGCAGAAAGAATTGGAGAAAGTCGAGGCCGCGGGAGGAAAGGGCTACGTCGTCGAAACCGATGTCTCGAGTATCGAATCTGTCGAAGCGATGGGACAGGAAGTCGCCTCCAGGACCGACCGCCTGGACGTGCTCGTCAATTGCGCGGGAATCGGCGGAGGCGGACTGGGGCAAGTTGAAGCAGATTTCTTGTCATCCTGGGACAACGTGATGAACGTCAACCTGCGCGGAACCCTGATCGTCATCCAAGCGCTGCTCCCGCTGATCAAGGTCAACGGGGGCGCGATCATCAACATCTCGTCCGACGGCGGCCACCGGGGAAGAACGGGTGCGCTCGTTTACGACGCGAGCAAAGCGGCGGTTGCCAAGACCAGCCGAAACATGGCCTGTGACCTCGTCCGGTACGGAATCCGCGTCAACGATGTGGCTCCGGGGTGGGCGGCCACGGAGTTCCATTTCGGAGACGCCCCGGATCCTGAGGCAAAGCGCAAAGAGCTGGAAGAGATGGAAGTTGACACGAACCCCATGAAGCGTCTTGCCCTGCCGCACGAAATCGCCGCCGGCATCGCCTACCTGGTCAGCGACGATGCCTCCTTCGTGACCGGGTCCACCTTGTTCATCGACGGCGGACGCGTCGGAAACGACCCGCCTAAGTGGTAAACCTTAAAACCTTCAACCACGAAGACACGAAGGAAAACCAGGGGGGAAGACCTGTCGGCTTCGAAGGCCTCACCTCGCCTAGGGTGAACCTGACGTGACCGTCCTTGTCCAGGTATGGTTAATTCCCCCCGTAGCGACGACGCGCCTCCATCACGTCAGCAGATCCAGCACCTGCCCCGGCAGCCGATTCGCCTGCGAGAATGACGAGAGGCTTGCTTGCGTCAGCGTTCGTGCACGGGCGAGAGAGGCCGCTTCACCCGCGATATCCGCATCGCGAATCGTGGACTCGGAAGCGATGAGGTTTTCCCTCGCCGTCTCTGAGGCGCGAATGGACGAACGCAGCCGATTTTCGATCGCGCCTATCTGTCCCCGTGCGGCCGTGACCGACGCAATCGCCTGCTCGATCGACCCAGTCGCACGTGCGGCATCGGGTGCGGTGCTCACCGATGCCGTGTCCAGCCCCAGCGTCGATGTCGACGCATCGGGAACCGATATCTCCAGGCGGTCGGCCTCTCCGGATCCGCCGCCCGCCTGGATCGTCGCCACCGGCCCCTCCGGGAACGCGGAGGTGGTGGACGCGGCCTGACGATTGACCTCGGCGGACAGCTGGTTGAACTCCGCTTGAATGGCCCGTCGATTCGAATCGCTCAGCGTCGAATTCGACGCCTGCGCGGCCAACTCCCTCATCCGAACCAGGATCCCGCTTGTCTGGTTCAGGGCGCCTTCGGCCGTCCGCAGGCTGGTTCACAGCCAGTTCGGCGTTCCGCACACCCTGGCTGGTTCCCGAGATCTGCGCTCGCAAGCCTTCACTGACGGCCAGGGCCGCAGCATCGTCTGCCGCGCGGTTGACCCGAAGGCTGGAGGAGAGCCTCTCGAGCCTGCTCCGCAGGTCTGCGGAATTCACGCGCAGAAGGCGCTGCGCTGTTTGGGCGGCCGTGTTGGTGTTCACTCGAGTCGGCATTTGGTTTCCCGCTGGTTCTGAGAAAAATACCGACTATGTACGAGAACGCCAACCAGGTTGGCCTCGCTCCGGAGGGCTGCGCAGGGCCGTTCGGGGCTATCCTTCGAACTCAGCGGGTATTCGAATCGAAAACGTGCTCCCTTCGCCAATGATCGATTCAACCTCGACCGATCCGCCAAGGAGCTCGGCGAATCGTCTTGTTATTGAAAGCCCCAGTCCTGTCCCGTGCAGGGCCTCGCCTTCCGATTGCCCTTTCACCTGGCGGTATTCGTCGAAGATCGTCGACAGTTCGTCCTCAGGAATGCCCTTGCCGGTATCCGACACCGAAAGCGCAAGCTGCCCATCTGCCTGACTGGCCTTCACCACCACACTTCCTGTGTGGGTGAACTTTATGGCGTTGCTGGTCAGGTTGATGAGCATCTGTCTGAGCCTTGCTTCATCCGTTTGCGCTTCGCCCACGCCATCCGCGACCTCAAACCGCAAGTCGACGCTTTCCTGAACCAGCGGACTCACCGTCGACACGCACGATTCCACCAGCTCCGAGACGTCGAATGAAGAGACATTCACATCCATTCGGCCGGCTTCGATCTTGGAGAGATCCAGCAGGTCGTTGATCATCGCGAGAAGATGGTCGGAGGCGTGCGTCACCTTGACCAGGTTTGCTTTTTGCCTGTCTGGCAGCACATCACCAGATCGGCGGAGGACCAAGTTCGTGAAGCCCCGGATGGCATTCATCGGGGTGCGCAGCTCGTGGGACATCGAAGCCAGGAAGGCCGATTTGCGCTCGGTCTGCTGCTGAATCTCCCGATTGGCTGCAAAGAGGTCTCGATTCGCTGAGGAGAGAGCGTCGTTCGTTTCTTGGAGTCGACGACCTCGTCGCACGACACGCGTTGTCTGCCAGGCGATCAGCACGATCGAAACGCCCAGCGCGCCCATCCACCCAAATCGTTCATAGGGGAGCGCCACGGTCAACAAAAAAGTCGCCGGTAGCTCCGAATACACGAGATCGCGGTCCACTGCGTGGACTTCGAACGTATAGATCCCTCGCGGCAGGTTCTCGTATTCAACGCGTCTCTCACGCGTGGCCAGCCAATCGCTGTCATAGCCCTTCAGCCGATAGCGGTAGACGATCCCGTATGGACGGGTCTTGAAGCTCATCCCTTGAAACTCGAACGTTACCAAGGTCACGTCCGTGGACACCGTCAGCTCGCGGACCTCTTCGTATCGCCGGTCGGCCACGACGCTCTCGATGGCCACCGCGGGAGGAAGGGGCTCCGGGGGGTCGAAACGGGTGATGCCTCCCAGGGTGCCGAACCAGAAGACCCCGTCAGTATCCTGCAGGATCGTAGTGACGGCATTCCCGGAGAGCCCATCCGCCACCGTCAGCCTCTGGAACGTCTTTCCATCATACCGGTAGATCCCGGCTCCTTCGGTGCCGAACCAGAGGTGGCCGTCCCGGTCTTCGAACATGGAAATGACCTGGCTGTCCTCCAGTCCATCCGAATCGGGGTAATTGGTGAACGCGCTTCCGTCCCACCGGCTCACCCCCTTGGTGGTGCCGAACCACACGTCTCCCGACTGGTCCTGCAAAATGAACCAGACCCGGTCGTTTGCCAGGCCGTCCTTTGGCATATATCTGGTGAACTGCTGTCCGTCATAACGGGTCGTACCGGAGTTCCAGTTCCCGAACCATAGGATTCCATCCCGGTCCTGGAAGACGACGTTACAGGAGGGGTGACCGAGATCTGCCGAACTGATGTTGGTAAATGTAGCCTGCCCTGCCTGCCCTGAGTCTGCCGAACGGGAGCCTGCCGAAGGGTCGTAACGGACCACGCCTCCGAAGTTTTGAACGAACCACAGCTTTCCCGACCGGTCCTCAAGTGCCTGAGCAACGTACCGCGCCTCGGACGTCATCAACATGTCTTCTTTGTCAAACGTCGTGAACGTCCCCGCCCCAGTCCTGCGCTGCCCGTCAACCGGGAGATCAAGCAGGCTGATTCCGCCCTGGGCCGAAAACCAGAGCCTGCCGGACGAATCCTGTATCATCCCGAAAACATTATTGCTGATCAGCCCGTCTTCCGTTCTGTAGGCCGTCCATTCCTTCCCGTCATGCCGAAGGACGCCCTGGTTGAAAACGCTGAACCAAAGGTTGCCATCCCGATCCATGAGGCCAGACTGGACCTGATTCCCCGGCAGGCCGTCCTGGGTCGTCAGGGTGGTCATCACTCGACCGGTGTAGCGGCTCACACCGGCCTGCGTTCCGAACCACATCTGACCGGAACGATCCTGAAAGATTGACGCTACGCGGTTATCGGGCAGGCCATCTTCCTCGGTCAGTGAGGTCCAGGCAGCCTGTCCTGCCTTGCCAGCCGTAGCTTCGCGAAGGCTGGAGCCTGCCGAGGGATCGTACCGGCTGACGCCTCCTTCGGTACCGAACCACATCACGCCGTCACGGTCCTCACGGATGGATGTCACGACGTTGTCGACCAACCCGTCCTCAGTCGTAAACCGCGTGAAATGCTGCCCGTCAAACCGATACACTCCACTTCCGCGGGTGCTGAACCAGAGGTCGCCCGAGCGGTCCTGCACGATGGACCTCACGCCCCTCCCGACAAACCCGTCTTCAGCCGAAATCGCGGTCCAGGTCTTGCCGTCGTAGCGGGCCACACCTCGCGAATGCCCGAACCACATCTGACCCGACCGGTCCTGTAAGATCGATCTCGGCCACCTCATGTCAGCCTCTTCCGAGTTCACCAGGGTCCACTTCTCGCCGTCAAATCGCTGTAAGTCGATTGCGGATTGGCACCAGAAGATGCCTGACCGGTCCTGATAAATCAGCTGCGAGGTATTGCTGGTCAGGCCGTCCGCAACGGTATGGGTGGTCCAGGCCTGTCCAGGACTCGCCGACGGATCAAAGCGGCTTATGCCGCCGCCATCGGTGCCGAACCACATGTTGCCGTCCCGGTCCTGGATGATCGAGCGTATATCGTGGTGGCCCAAAACGTCCTTGTCTGTATACGACGTGAACTCGCGGCCGTCGTATCGGCACAGCCCGAAAAGCCCGCCGAACCAGAGGTAGCCGTCCCGATCCTGGTAAATGGCGACCGTCGTACCGCTGGTCAGGCCGTCCGTTGCGTCGAAGGTGGTTCACAGTCCCATTCCCTTCCCGACAGGCACCGTCTTCCCCGATCCTGCTGGCATTGTCGTGCCCGCTCCGGCAGGTCCGCTATACACCTCCAGATTGATCAATCGCCGCTGGAACTGGAACTCTTCCGGCAACTCTCGCACTACTGTCGACCATTCAGGATCATCCCTGAGCGCCGCCCGCGTCACCGTGGGGTCGAAATCATCGCTGACCTCGAAGAGCCGGCTGAAAACGCCCCTCGACGATGGGGCGACCCGTTCTGCAGGTCGTCCCAGACCGTGTCGCTTCAGAATCGGAACAACACGCTTCTCATACGCTGCTTCGAACTTGGCCATCCGGTCAGGTTCCACATACCGTGCGGAGAACCGCGCAACAGTAGGGACCGTCGCCACGCAGTCGGACATCGATTGAACGCACAGAAGACAGACCACTCCGGAAAATCTCGAGAGCATTCTTGCTGATGCACGCATTTCCTAGCCCCAAACTGAACAGGACACCGAACGGCAACATATGCCCTGAGTCAGATCTCAGGGAAATCCCCATTTCCGCACCTGAAGCTGCTACCTGTCGCGTAATAGATGTTCGCTATGGAATGAAGTCAAGGGGATCGGCCAGGGACGGTCAGCGATCGAGTTCCCAGAATGCGGTCTCGACTGCTCGCTGCGCCTTGGTGGGCAAGGGTGGGACGTGGATGCTTCGGCGTCCACACGTGGAGATCGCTCTCCGGCAGGATGTGCACGAAGGACTCGTCGACTGGCCGGGCGTCGCCGTGCACAGCCGACAGATCCAGATTCAGATGTTTCGCGAAGAATGTGTAGGCTTCCGACTCGTTTCGAGTAACCGTAGTCGTGATTCTCTTCGGGAAGATGGAGATTCTCGACATTCTCCTCGGCACCGAGCCGGCGATATACGCCTAGCACGTAGGGGAACTCGACTTCCGGGGTGTTGCACGACTGGTCTTTGCGGCGGGCGTTCGCGGACACGGGGCACCGTTCGTTGGGGTCTTCACGGGATCCCGGCTCACGCAAGGTCCGCCAGGTGATGGAGATGGAGGTACGGTCCTGCGCGACGAGCGTGCTTCCGCTGACGGGCGTTACAAGCCGTGGGCCAAGTTTCGCCCTAGCGACACCCAGCTGGCAGCGGGTGTGTGGACTCTGGGCTATGTATTCCAGCGACGGGATCCGTTGGCAGGAGTACAGCGGCCAGCCCAATCCTTTCGATCAGTGGTGTGACACGCAGAACGTGTTCTTCTGGGATGACCGGCTGGAGCAGTATGTCGGCTACACGCGTGTCCGCGAGACCCAAGTCGCTGAGGAGGCCGCCGCGGCTGGCGGAGGGACCTATCGCAGTATCGGGCGTATCACCTCACACGACTTCCGTTCGTGGTCCAAGACGCAGATCGTCCTCGAAGCTGATGCTGATGACCTGGCCATCCCCGTCCCCTACCAGCGCGAAGGCCCGAGGCTGAGCCGTTGCCTGGGTACGGTCTGGCTGACGCCGTGGCTGTGGTGGGAAACGCTACGTGCAAGCCCGTGAAGTGGAGGAATCGAGACACCGTGGATGAGCTGATAGGACAGCCGGTCAGGCTGCGATTTGTGATGCGCGATATGAAGCTCTACGCGTTCCAGTTCTCACTAATCGAGGCATAAGCCGAGCAGGGACTCACTAGTGGCCTGTCACACAAGTCGCACTGTACAATGACAAGGAGCAGGGTCACTTCGAGCACCTCGACTTCGCTCGGCACAGGCTCCGTCGAGAAGTCCCTGTTCGCTCATCCCAATGGGCGTGTTCTCGACTCGCGCTCGAACTGACGCCGCGAGGAACGATGCCAAAACCTTTGTTATAGCTCACCAGTCAATCGTTTTCAGCGGGTTGGTGGATAGGGTGGCTGGATGTACTGAGGCCACGGTGTTAAGCGCAGGTGGGACGAAAGGCACGCTCAGTGTATCGTGCGCCAATGGATGTCGAAGAAGTCAAGCAAGTCTTCATGATCTGGGGGTAACTCGTGTGTGCGATGATAGGCTTCAAGGAATATCCCCTGCTCATCTGGTAACAAATCACGCCTGATCGCGGCCACATCTGAAAGGAAATAACCCCATCCAAACGGTCTGAAGTCGATGAGTGATGCACGATCTCCATTCAAATCACACTGAGAGCTCCTGTCTCGTGCATGATCAGGCCGAAATTCTCCGAGGACTCGCCGATGTCCTCCAATTTGTCAAGGATGTCCGGGTCGGTCACGCCACGCTGCTGCAGCCTTTCAATCCCGTACCGGGGTCGGCTGAACCAGCTTGGGAAAGCGCACGCTCCACTATGGCTGTGAAGCTTCGCGAGGGTTTCACCGATGCTGGCAATCGCCGCTTCCGTCCTCTGGGAACCGCTGACCCTTGCCAGCACTTCGCCCTCTATCCAACGGTAGGCAGTACAGAATCGGGAACCATTAGAAGATTCAACGCGCTGTACTTCCTGGCCATCAAGGTGAGCTCAGGTCAATAGGTGTGTAAAAGAAATCAGGCGGCCATCTTCCCGGCTTCGACCTGCGGTCCGGTTGAGTGTTTCTGATCGTAGACTTGTTGTAGCAAGTGTGGCGCGGTGAGTTTCCTGAATCGGCTCTCTGCGACCTTGAGCGTACGCCAGATGAGAGTCGTGGCGTTCCTGACTTTCTTGAATCGCCTGGCGGCGTTTGTGCGAAGCCGAACGGAAGCAAAGGGGCTCTCGACGACGTTCGTGGTTCTCAGGTGTTTCCAGTGTTCCTTCGGGAAGTCGTAGAACGTGACCATCCGATCCCAGTCTCTTTCGAGCGTCTCCACGGCGGCAGGGAACTGTGAGCGATACCGTGCGGCAAAGCGTTTCCGGAGCTTCTCGGCCTCCTTTTTCGTGCCGGCATAGGGGATCTGGACGAGCAGTGCGCGGGCTTCAGCCTGTGCACGCTTGGCGACCTTGTCGAGCACGTTGAGGATCTTGTGGTTCCAGCACCGTTGTTGCCGGCTCTCTGGCCAGACCTGATCAACGGCCGCCCAGATGCCCATATTCCCGTCCGCGGCGATCAGGACAGGATGTTCGAGCCCGCGATCCCGGAGATCCCGTAGCACCGTGAGCCAGGATTCTGTAGACTCTCGATAACCGGGTTCTATCGCCAGGATCTCCTTGCTGCCGTCGCTCATCGCGCCGATCACGACCAGCAGACACGCCTTCTCGCGCTCGAGCCCGGCTTTGACGTAGATGCCATCAGCCCAGGCGTAGACCAGTTCGCGATTATCCAGACGCCTTTCTTTCCAGTCCTGGAAGTCGACCTCCCACTTCCCTCGAAGACGAGCGATCGAGGTCGGCGAAAGCGGCGCGCCATCACCGAGCAGCGCACGCAAAGACAACTCGAAGTCGCCCTGGGAGAGACCGTGGAGATAAAGGTCGGGAAGCAGATCTCCAATGGCCCTGGTTCTCCGGGCGAACAGGGGGAGGATGCGGCTTTCAAACCGCTCTTCCAGACCACGAACCCGGGGACGCCGGACCTTGATCGTTCCGCAGCTCGTCGAGAGACGCCGGGGCTTGCCGTAGCCGTTCCTGTAGCCCCTGGAGCTATCGACCTCGGCTCGGCGCTCATACCACGACCGGCCCAAGAACGCGGTCGCCTCCTCCTCCAGAATGAACTGGAACCGGCCCTGGATCTCTTCACGGATCCAATCGTCAACCGTCTCCCACGTCGGCATGGACTTCAATGGGGCTCTATGCGTATGTTCCTTCACGGCGATCCTCCTTCCCAACCGGGCCTCTCACCCGGTTTTGTGTGAATCAACTATCTCACGGGAAGGGTAGGGTCGCCCTTTCTCTTTTTCCACACCTTTTGATTATAGCTCCATCAAGGTCGCGTATGGGGACGGGCACATTCGCACGCGCCTCACGAAGAAGGCTGTTGAGCCAGAACGCCTCCGATCTCACGACATTCTCTTCTACACGGGCGCCGTGGAGGATCGTAAAGCGACGCTCACCGGCTTCGACCATCACGAGGACGTGGGCGAAGTCGAGTCCACCCGCTGACCCAATCACGTCGGCGTCTTCAAACCCAAACCTGTCTGATGCGAGCGTAGCATAGCGCTGTGCCTCGATGAGCCTTTGAACCAGATAAGGACCATAGACAACATCGTCCACCCAGTTGCTGTTCGACCTGGACAGAAATGAGAGCTCCTCCTGAGTCGCCCCCTTCAGAAGATCGAGAACCGTCGACTCGATCTTGGGGTGTTCTCCCTCGAGATCCATCAACATCGATCCACAGCTGCCCTCACACGCGCAACTCAGGATCAGACGACCATCCGTTGGGTGCCAATCCGGCGGTGGGACAAGCTCCGTGTGCGCGCTCGCACCGCAGATCGGACATTTTTCAGGCGCGGTTGGCCTTTTCTGGTTCAAATAGCCTTAGCCATTGATTGGACGTATCCCTTCCGAGCTCACCAGTCAATCGTCTCCGCTGCGAGAAACTGTGTCTTCTTTCGCCATCGGATGTCGCTGGTTCGATCGTGATCGCGCTGGTAGAAGGGGTAGTACTTGCCGCGCGGGTAGATTGCGACGACGTCGTTGCCGCGGCGGACGAGCGAGTAGCGGCGCTTCTGGGCGTAAACGGCGTCCTGCCGTTCCTCGATCGGGAAGGTGAGCGTTACCGACTGGCCGGCATCCACGCGGCCCACCTGCGCGTATCGCCCCTTCCACGTGATGTTCCGATCGATTCTGTCGACCTGGACCCGTGCCTCGTGGGGCTGGGTACCGTATAAGAAAGGTCGTGGAAGAGACTGAACCCGACAATGAAGTCGAGGAAGCCGAGCCTTGCTATTTCAGCAGTGTATCTTGTATCTACGGGTACAACTGCGCTGGAGAATGCCGACTATGCAAATATCTCGGTCTTCAGGTGGGATGGATGGTTAGGGTTCGCGAATAAATAAACGGTCGATCTCAATGTTGAGCCATTGGCCGGATCGTGTAGTTCCAGTCGCCGTGGAAATCGTGCGGAGTGAGATCGATTTGGGTCATCTGTTCATCGGTCACCTTGACCCCGTTAGGGTAGGGTCGCTTGTCGATCTCGGAGCGTACTCGGAGACCGGCTTGAGTGGTTGTTCCGGCAATGAGATTCACGGTTGCAGCCAGGCTGACCAGGGGCTTGCCTCGCCAGTTCATAGCGATGAAGGAGAACAGGCGATGTTCGATCTTGTTCCACTTACTAGTGCCAGGAGGGTAGTGGCATACGGTGATCGTCAGGCCAGTGCGATTCGCAAAGCGCTGCAGCTCCCACTTCCACAGCCGCGTCTTGGCGCCGTTGCTGCCGCCTGCGTCCGCCGTGATTAGCAGATGCGTCGAAGTGCCGTAGGCGGGCCGTCCCATGTTCTTCCACCAACTTCGGATCGCATTCACGGCGAAGCTGGCCGTGTCGTGATCGATACCGACACTTACCCAGCCTTCATCACGGCTCAGATCATACACTCCATAAGGGATCGCCTTGCCCTGAGCAGGCACTATGAAATCGTGTACCTTCACACGCTCCGGGTCTCCCTTGGGTCGCCATTCTCGGCCAGGATTCTTGAAGTCGCCGATCAACTCTTTCTTCTTGGTGTCCACCGAGATAACGGGAAGGCCCTGCTGCTGCTGCTGGCTAATCCGATCATCGAGGTAAACGAACTGAGCGTCCCGATCCGGGTGTGCAGATCCCTCCCTTGTCTTCCGATTCGCCTGCAGCGTGTAATCGTGTTCGTGCAGGAGATTGGCAACGATCCTGGGGCTCACCGAATGCCCCATCGCTTGCAACTCGGCGGCCAGTTTGCGAGTGCTCTTCGATGTCCATCTCAGAGGATTGTCGTCAGGCGACCCCGCAGTCGTTGGCTCGACCAGATCATTCAGGTCCTGCCACAGCGTCGGGTCCGTGTCGGCCTTCCGCTTACGACCGCCGCCTGGACGCCGGATGCGAGCCGGGTCCAAAGGTTCGTCCGACCTCAACTCCTGAATGCCACGAAAGATCCGCTCTCTGGACATTCCTGTCGCCAGAGCCACAATCGCGATCCCACCGTGACCCAACGCTTCGGCTTCCGTGGCGGCCCACAGACGACGCGTGCGTTCCGTCAGCACCGGAGCCAAGGCTTCATACTTCGTTCGGAGAGTGAGCTATAATCAAAAGGTGTGGAAAAAGAGAAAGGGCGACCCTACCCTTCCCGTGAGATAGTTGATTCACACAAAACCGGGTGAGAGGCCCGGTTGGGAAGGAGGATCGCCGTGAAGGAACATACGCATAGAGCCCCATTGAAGTCCATGCCGACGTGGGAGACGGTTGACGATTGGATCCGTGAAGAGATCCAGGGCCGGTTCCAGTCCATTCTGGAGGAGGAGGCGACCGCGTTCTTGGGCCGGTCGTGGTATGAGCGCCGAGCCGAGGTCGATAGCTCCACGGGCTACAGGAACGGCTACGGCAAGCCCCGGCGTCTCTCGACGAGCTGCGGAACGATCAAGGTCCGGCGTCCCCGGGTTCGTGGTCTGGAAGAGCGGTTTGAAAGCCGCATCCTCCCCCTGTTCGCCCGGAGAACCAGGGCCATTGGAGATCTGCTTCCCGACCTTTATCTCCACGGTCTCTCCCAGGGCGACTTCGAGTTGTCTTTGCGTGCGCTGCTCGGTGATGGCGCGCCGCTTTCGCCGACCTCGATCGCTCGTCTTCGAGGGAAGTGGGAGGTCGACTTCCAGGACTGGAAAGAAAGGCGTCTGGATAATCGCGAACTGGTCTACGCCTGGGCTGATGGCATCTACGTCAAAGCCGGGCTCGAGCGCGAGAAGGCGTGTCTGCTGGTCGTGATCGGCGCGATGAGCGACGGCAGCAAGGAGATCCTGGCGATAGAACCCGGTTATCGAGAGTCTACAGAATCCTGGCTCACGGTGCTCCGGGATCTCCGGGATCGCGGGCTCGAACATCCTGTCCTGATCGCCGCGGACGGGAATATGGGCATCTGGGCGGCCGTTGATCAGGTCTGGCCAGAGAGCCGGCAACAACGGTGCTGGAACCACAAGATCCTCAACGTGCTCGACAAGGTCGCCAAGCGTGCACAGGCTGAAGCCCGCGCACTGCTCGTCCAGATCCCCTATGCCGGCACGAAAAAGGAGGCCGAGAAGCTCCGGAAACGCTTTGCCGCACGGTATCGCTCACAGTTCCCTGCCGCCGTGGAGACGCTCGAAAGAGACTGGGATCGGATGGTCACGTTCTACGACTTCCCGAAGGAACACTGGAAACACCTGAGAACCACGAACGTCGTCGAGAGCCCCTTTGCTTCCGTTCGGCTTCGCACAAACGCCGCCAGGCGATTCAAGAAAGTCAGGAACGCCACGACTCTCATCTGGCGTACGCTCAAGGTCGCAGAGAGCCGATTCAGGAAACTCACCGCGCCACACTTGCTACAACAAGTCTACGATCAGAAACACTCAACCGGACCGCAGGTCGAAGCCGGGAAGATGGCCGCCTGATTTCTTTTACACACCTATTGACCTGAACTCCGGAGAGTTTCGACGTCCACACTCCGAGCGTAAGATCATTACCTTGAAAAGTGCAGCACTTATTTCGTGGCAAACCCTTACCATGTCGATGTAGTCGAAGACAGGGTTCCATTGTCGATGCTGTGACATAGTCCTTTGGCCAGTCGGTAGGTCCGTTGTTGGCCGATAACATCCTGAAGAACCCGGCCTTTCATAGCTGTAGCCGCAATCCTCTTTCCCCGGTACAGCGGAGTGACGGCGAGGGCCAGACCTTTTCGCAGAAAGGCAAACGGCATGCGTCTCACTAAAAATACGGTCATCGGTCTCGTCGCATTGGCAGCATTCGGCTACGGCGGATACGAGATCTACTCTCTTCGCCAGGGACTGACACGCCTGGAATCCCGGATCGCGTCGGCAAGCCCCCAGGTCATACCTTTCGCATCCTCAGGGCGGACGACGCTTGCTCCAGGTTGGAACAAGATCGCTTCTCTTCCCGAGGTGGACCTCCTGCGATCAGCGGTCTTTCCCGACCGGAAGAACGCCCATGCCGTGGGAAGGGATGCGGGCATAGGTGTCGTTCTGTCGGTCACGCGGCGAGGATGGAGCTGGCGCCAGTCTTCTGTTGCCAAAGAGCTCTATGGGGTGGACTTCCCGACTGTGACGCACGGCTATGCCGTTGGCAGAGACGGTCTCGTGATAAGAACGGTCAATTCTGGGACAAACTGGGCATCGCAGAATCCTGGGCCTGCACTCGGTTGGGATCTCCGATCGGTCGCATTCACGGATCAGCTGGAAGGACACGTCGTTGGATCCGGTGGCCGGACCTGCGTACAATCGATGGCCATAAGTGGGATGGCTACAAAAAGCAGGTCATCGTCAGCCATCTAGCGGCAGTTCACTTCCACAACCGAAGTCGAGGTTACGCGATCGGGGAAAGGCCGAATGTCTATGCAACACAGAACGACGGCGAGAACTGGGAGGTTTTTCAGCAAAACAGCGGCTGGGATATGCTGGACGTACACTTCCCTACGCCGAACATCGGCTATGCTGTAGGGTTTAGGGGCAAGATCCTAAGGTCGGACGACATCGGCCGGAGTTGGGCGTCACAGGTTTCGGGAATCAACGAGATGCTGAACTCTGTTTGGTTCCTGAGCGCAGACGAGGGGTTCGCAGTCGGGGGATCACGCGGTGGAACGGGAATCATCCTGGCCACCACGAATGCGGGGGCTACGTGGACCTCCCAATCATCCCCCCAAGCCCTCTTCGATGTCAGATTCCTGACTCTCGAGTTTGGTTACGCCGTCGGAGACGCTGGCGCGTTCCTCGTGACTTCCGATCGTGGACAGACCTGGCGGGAGGTTGCGGAGTTTGGAGCACTCACGCACACCCACGCCGACGTCTGGCATCTCGTCGGCGACTCTGGACTTACGCTCAGGACCACCGACTCCGCGGCGTGAACTTCTCCATCGGGGCGTCTCCGACCGAAGAGAAGCTGAACGATGTCTTCTTTCCGGATAGCTTCCTGAGATTGATCGGATACGCGGTAGGCGAACGTGGTACTGTCATCCGGACGACGGACCGGGGAGATTCGTGGATCCTTAGTACTCCTGTTCTCAAATACGGTGACGTATTCTAAGCAGACTTTGCCAAGGGCGTATCGTAGAACCTGAGTTTGTCGATCATCTCCGCGAGATCTGTTCGTGTGAACTTCCATTTGAAGGGTGTGGCGATACGTCCGTAGCGTTCCTGAAAACCGAGGATTCTTGCCTCAAGCTCTTCGAGCGATGCAAATTCGATAGGTGTCAGAGCCTTGCGTTTGAGGATCGAGAAGTAGATCTCGATCTGATTGAGCCAGCTTGCGTGGATCGGAAGGTGAACGGGGTGGATGTTTGGCCACTTCCCCTGGATACGGTCGATGCATGTTTGCCCTCGGTGCGAGGAGCCATTATCCACGATGAGGTAGACTTTCTTTGCCGAGCAATAGGGTTTCCGGCTCATGATCAGGCTCAGGAGCCGGTTGAAGGGCTCGATACCCGAAGAAGACTCACAGAGACCGAAGATTCGACCATTGTGCACGTCGAGAGCAGCCAGATAGGCCAGGGCTCCTTTCCGCTCGTATTCGTGTTTCAACGCGTGCCGCTCTGTTCGAGGCTGGCGGTAGGGTAACGTGCTTGCGAGCTCGTGCTTGAATACTGGTCTTTTCGTCGGCAGAAAGTACATATTCCCTCGGCCCTAAAGGCTTTCCTTGCCATTGGCGGTGATACAGATCAAGGACTCTACCTGCTTTGGTTTGGAAGTCCGGGTCCCGTGGGAAAATCCAGGAACGATGATACCAAGGACGAATCGCGTCCTCGTTCAACCAGCGCCAGACAGTGGCGCCGCTGATCTTGGCAACGAAGCCCCTTTGCACTGCCTCGGCGGCAATCTCGGAACAGCTGAACCGCGAGAGCGGTATCCCGCTCTCGCTCGGTAGTTCACACGCCAGCGCCTTGATCTGAACGACCACCTGAGGGGGGAAAAACCGGGCGGGCGCCCGGGACGAGATCTATCTTCGAGTCCCGAAAGACGCTCTTCGAAAAAGCGCTTACGCCATTTGCTTACGATCGGACGCGGGACATCCAACCGTTGGGCGATAATCTTGTTGGATAATCCCTCGGCGGCGAGAAGCACGATTTTCGATCGGATCACTTGATAATACGGTAACGTATATTGTCCAGCCATTCGCTCGAGGTCGACCCGTTCCTTCTCAGACAGTAGCACCACATAAGGCGAACGTCTTGGCATTGTTCTCCTCCTTTTGAAGGAGAACATAAGCTACAAATAATGTTCAGAACATACGTAATAATATTTATGAACCCATGCACTAAGGAGTAATTATAAATGGCGAAAGAACATCAGGTTATTGTTCGGGTGTCTACCCGAACACTTATCTCCGCTTCAACCCCCTTTAAACTTCACGCTTGGTGTCGATCCAGCGGTTGATGGTCACCTTCTGACGGGTGAAAAAAGAAACGCCTTCGCGGCCCTGGACGTGCAGGTCGCCGAAGAAGGAGTTGTTCCAGCCCGAGAACGGGAAGAAGGCCATGGGAGCCGGGACGCCGACGTTGATGCCGACCATTCCGGCGTTGACGTGATGTCGAAACGTGCGCGCCGCGCCCCCGCTCGACGTGAAGAGGACGGCCGCGTTGCCGAATCCGCTGTCGTTGCATCGTTCGATGGCTCCGTGGAGGTCGTCGGTGTGCATTACGGAGAGGACGGGGCCGAAGAGTTCGTCCTTCGCGATCGACATGTTGGGTTCGACCTTGTCGAAGACGGTGGGTCCGAGGTAGAAACCGTTGGGGGCGTCTTCGACTTTGACGTCTCGGCCGTCGACGAACAGGTCGGCCCCTTCTTTGAGACCGACATCGATTGAAGCGTGCAGGGATTCCAGATGCTGCCGCGTGACGACGGCACCCATCTGCGAGTCGGGATCGCGATCGGTCGGGCCGACGCGCATTTTACGGGCGGCATCGCCGAGGGGATCGAGGAAGCGATTGCCAGCCTCTTCGGCACATACGAGAACGCTTCCGGCCATGCAACGCTCACCGGCGCACCCATAGGCGGAACCCATAACAGCATCGATGGTGGAATCGAGGTCGGCGTCGGGCAGGACGACCATGTAGTTTTTCGCGCCCCCGGCGGACTGAACGCGCTTGCCGTTTTGCGTGGCGGTTTCATACACGTATTTGGCGACGGGCGTCGAACCGACGAATGAAACGGTCCGGACGAGAGGATGCGTGAGGAGGGTGTCGACCGCGTCTTTACCCCCGTGAACGAGGTTGACGACGCCCTTCGGGCAACCCGCTTCCTCGAGCAGTTCGATCATTCGGATGGCGCTGAGCGGGACCTTTTCCGACGGTTTGAGCACGAATGTGTTTCCGCATACGAGGGCGACGGGGAGTGTCCAGAGAGGAACCATCACGGGGAAATTGAACGGCGAGATGGCCACGGAGACGCCGAGCGGCTGGCGAATCGTGTCGCAGTCGATGCCGCGAGCGATGTTTTCGAGCGATTCTCCCATCAGCAGGGATGGAGCGCCACAGGCGAATTCGACGACTTCGATTCCGCGCCGGACGGAGCCGCGTGACTCTTCGAGGGTTTTGCCGTTCTCACGCGTGACGATCTGGGACAGCTCTTCGAAATGGTCCTCGAGAAGCTGTTTGAACCTGAACATGATTTGCGCGCGATCGGTGGCCGGGGTCTCCGACCAATCCGGAAAGGCGTTATGGGCGGCTTCGATCGCTCGGCTGACTTCGTCAGCATCGCCCACGGGCGTCGCAGCGATCTGCGTCCCATCCGAAGGGTTGTAGACGGGGCTCGTTTCCTTCGCGGACGAGGCTTGCCATTCGCCTCCGATGAAGACACGGCAGGTTTCGGGTTGGGGCATTAGGGATTTCTCCTGTGGGGTTACCGTGATCTACGCGTCGATCATCGATTCCAAATTTTCGACACTGTCGGGGCGCTGACCGATACTGGGTGGAGCCAGAATTCGCTTCTGTTGTTCGGTCATGTCTCCGTTGAATTCGTCGAGCTCGTAGTAGTTCTGCGACCAAGTGGAATGGCCCGGGCTGAATTTATAGAGGAGCGCACGTCTTTCGTGATCGGCTTCCCAGGGCATCGTTCCGTGGATGAGGGCCTCGGTGAAGATGAGCGCATCGCCAGCCTCAACCTCCGGTTGACGGACGTATTCGGGTTGTCGATCGAAGGACTTCACGTCGGCCGGTAGATTCGGGACGAAGTTGCTCTTGTGACTGCCAGGAACGCACGCAAACCCGCCGTCGCCAGGACCTGCGTGCGTGAGGAAATAGGTGCAGACCGTGAGTCCGTTCCGCATCACGCCCGTCGTGGTAGCGATACCAGTGGTCGGCCGCCCGGCCGATGACGTGGCCGGATCCGCCGTGCAAGTTCCCGCGCTTCGCCCCTTTTTGCATGAAAATGCAATAGTCGTGATCCGCACGGAATTTCTCGCCAACCAGCTCCACCAGATAGGGCAGCGTTTTGGGATGGTCGAAGAGGTTGACGCAGGCCGGATCCCAATGTGATACGCGACTGGTGCGCTTGAAACCGGTTTCCTCGTCATACGGTTCGGGAAACTCGCGATCGGCGATGGCGTTGAGGTTCGCGACCTCCTCTTTGCTCAGCGCGTTCTTGATGACGATGTAGCCTTGCAGGTCGAAGATGAATTTCTCTTCAGGTGTCATGGAAACTCCTTGAAACCAAAAGCAGCCATGGAGAACACAGAGAACACGGAGGGACCTGTCCGCGGGTTCGAGGCCCTATCCGGGGATGAGAGTCGGAGTAGCTTCAGAGCATCTCCCGATTGTTGTGGTCTTACCGATATCCGACAGCGGAAAAAGCAGTGTCATCCCGGTACGCTTCTGAGCCGGGATCCATTCTGATTTCGGAAAGCGAACACAACCCCGTTGGGTTGGATATACTCTCTGCCGATGGCCAAGGGTTCTTCGAACCCTTGGCTGAGAAACTCAACCCCTTCGGGGTTGGAACGGCCCACAATCCTTCGAGTCTTTGTGCCTTCGTGTATGTCTTGGTTTCACGTTCCGTGTTTGCGGAACGCGGGTTTCTCTCCTGGCACGGGCGAGTTATCGAAGGCACCCCTTGCCAGTACTGCATCCACTCCACCGAAGGAATCGATTTTGGCTTTCTGATCGGCTTTGGCATTCGCGTCTTCGGCTTCGGGATCGACGATCGCGCGCAGGTTGACCTCGTAGCGTTCGATCGTGGCGGCGTGGGACGGATCGGGGGCGAGGTCGTTGACTTCGTCGGGGTCTGCGGTGCAATCGAAGAGCTGGGGATCGTCATTCACGTAGTGAACGTATTTGTAGTCGCGGTCCCGTACCATGTAGAAGGCGTGTTCGGACCCGACCGCGTGGTACTCGCTGAAGACGGTGCGGTCCCTGTCGGGCCTGTTGGCGATCGTTAACATCGATTCGCCGGGGAGATCGGCGTCGGCGTCCGAATACGATGCGCCGACGCATTCAACGGCGGTCTGGAAGGTATCGATCAGAGAAACAGGTGTTTCGCAGACCTTTCCCGCTGGGATATCGGGTCCGGCAGCAATCATGGGAACGGCGGCCGCATCGTCATACATCGTAAACTTGCCGTAAATGCCACGAGAGCCGAAATGCTCCCCGTGATCGGACGTGTAGACGACGCGCGTGTTCTTTGAAAGACCCAGGGCGTCGATATGATCGAGCACACGACCGATTTGGGCGTCGACATACGTGCACGCGCCGAAGTAGGCGGCCATCATCTGCTGGATTTCGTCTTCGTTGAACTGGGGTGGGCCGAAATCGAAGAAGCGTCGAAAGTAGTCCATCGCTCCGTGTGCTGGCCAATTCTCTTCCTTCCATTGCTTTGGCCACGGGAGGTCGCCGCCGTCGTAGAGGTCGAACATTTCCTGCGGGGCGGTGTAGGGTGGGTGTGGGCAAACGAACGAGAGGAAGCAGGCCCAGGGCTTGTCATCCTCCTTGTGGGAGTCCAGCCAGGCGATACCGCCGTCGGCATTGCGCTTGTCGTATTGGAGATACGTCGAGTCACCGGGTCCTGCGTTCAGGATGCCGCCGCGTTTCTTGCGGAAGGGCGCGTCCTTCCGAATGCAACCGAGGAGATCTCCGACTCCCTCGACGACGTGGAGGGGTTCGATCTCTTGCGTGAAGCCGTGGTCGTCGCCCGGCCCGCTGAAGTGGAGTTTGCCAATCGAGTCCACCGTGTAGCCCTGTTCGCGCAAACGATGATGCCAGCTCTCGGTGCTGCCATCGTAGGGATGACCATTGTCCCAGGCCCGAATCTGGTGGACGTAGCGCCCGGTCGCGAGTGACGCGCGGACGGGCACGCAGATGGCGCAGTTCGTGTAGGCGTTGCTGAATCGCGTGCCTCGCTCGGCAAGCCGGTCGAGGTTGGGTGTCTGGACGACGGGATGGCTGTAGCAGCCGAGGGCATCGCGGTTGTGTTGGTCAGAGATGATGTAGAGGAAATTGGCGGGATCCAAGGCAGTATCCAGTTGAGTAGCGTTGTCAGTTGTCGGGGCGCCGGCCAGAGAGCGGCCGTCTAAGGCTACGCCGTCTGTCTAGGTGAATCGGCGATCATTCGGTCGAGGACGTTGCGCGTGATGCGTTGAACTCTTGAATCGACACCGAGAGGGCCGGAGCGGCCGGTTCTGGCCGGGATGTGCCCCGGCGGCTGTGAGAGGCCTTCAGGCCACCAGATGGTACCGGCGTTGAAGACCCAATTGCCTTTCGAACACGGGTAGACGAGCGCGCCGTGACGTTGATCGGGGTTCGATCGGTGCGATCGTGGAAAGAGGTCGGTTTCGGCGACGACCTCGAGTCCGTCGATGTCGGCATACGGCGGTCCGTGGTATTCCCAGCCGATCAAACCCGGGATCACGTCGCCGTCGTCGAGATCCGTATCGTCGTAGATCCAGTGTTTGCCGTTCGAGACGACCCAATCGCCGGCTGCGCTTCCGTAAGACTTGGACCCCATCAAGCGCTCCTCGTCGCCCATTAGTTGCTTGCGGGCGAATGCGCGACAGGGTACGCCGGTGACCTCGCTGTCGTAGAACTCGATTTCGTGGTAGACGGCGTTGCCCGACAGGAACGCGATGCTGAGTCCGTCGTCGCGGGCGGCGAGCGCGTTGTCGAACATGTCGCGTGACCAGTATTCGTCGTGGGCGACGGAAATCAACGCCTTGCTTCTCGAGAGCACGCTGGGGTCGCGTTGTAGATCCAGGTTAGAGCAGTAGCCGACGTCATAGCCCTGCGATTCGAGCCAGAATACGAGCGGGTGCTCCCAGAGGAGGAATTCGCCGGAGCCGATCGACAGGGGCGCGTCGAGGATCTGGCAGTATTTCGAAAAGGGTCGATCGAGACTGACGCGCACATTCGGTCCGGAGTACCAGAGTGGCCCACTGCCGTCGTCATAAATCGAATCGTTTGCCGGCCACTTGTTGTACGCTTGCCACGTCAGGTCGCTGACCTGGACGAGCAGGTCGGTTCGGGAACGGGTCTTGACGATGAAGATGACGTAGCTTTGCCAGCCCGGTTCGTCGCATCGGCAGAGCTTGGCAAGGTAGACTCCGCTGCACCAGTCATCTGGAATCGTGAATTCGGCCGTGACATCCCACCGGCACGTGCGGAGCCGCTCGATCGTCATCATCGGTACGGCTTGTGGCTCGGCCGGAAACGGCCCTCCCGATCCTGCAAAACGTCCCCCTGCTCCCTCGTAACATCCCAGCCGATAGAAGTCCATCTGGACATTGCCTGCCGGGTCGAGGCTGACGTGGAAACTCATCGTCTCACCGGGATAGACGCTCGAAGCCGACGCGTAGCCCTCGATGGAGGATGACCTGAGACGACGCACCATCGGGTAGCCAGCGAGCGCGGTGACGTCATCGAATTTCGTCCACTGTAGCTGCCACTCGAGCGTGCCCGCTCGCCGATTCTCTGCCGTCACGATGCTGTCAGTAACGGCACTGGATGCGCTGTAAGTACTCAAGGACGTGTAACTTATCTTTGCCCGAGCAGCCGATCAAGGGTTTATTCGCGAGGGAACTGCGCCACTGAGCACACAGAGGACACTGAGAAACCCAGACTACCACGGAGAACACGGAGGACGCGGAGAAAAGGCGAGGAAGTACTGGTGTCCGGTTGCACGCATTGAGGATCGAGGCTCAGCCTTGCGGTGCGATGCCGAGAAGGCATTGGTCTGAACCCTTGCCTTGCCGCCCGCTTCCCCCGTCTCCCGCTCGAAAACACGAAGGTAAAAAATGCCATCTGATAACAGACTCTTCGGCGTCACCGTTATGGCTGACTTTGTCCTGAACGAAGGCGTCGAGCCGATTCTCGATGGGTTGGCGAAGCAGGGTGTGAATGCGGTTGCGGTGAATCCGATCGTGACGGCGGAGGCGTCGGAGGGCGAGGGGAGCTGGCAGCCGCCGTCGGATGCAGGGAGCAGCCCGCGGTTGTTTGATCGGCCCTTATGGGGGAAGCGGGAGCTGTGGGTGAGGAGCGGGCCCAGCTATCGGCCGGAGGTGTCGCTGTATTCGGATACGTCATACAAACCGAAGCAGCCGAACGAACTGACAGAGGCACACGGTCATCTGGTGGGCGACTTCATCGATGAAGCACTGGAGCGAGGGTTCGAGGTCTATTTCCAGATTCCGGGGGCGACGCCGTCGGGGTTGCAGGACAAGGATCGGCGGCGGATGCCGGACGGTTCGATTCCGGATGCGATGGTCGATGTGGGAAGTCTGGCAAGCGAGGACAGTCGGGCGTATCTGCGAGCGTTCGTGCGCGATCTGTGCCGGGCTTATCCCAACATCACGGGGTTTCGTCCCGACTGGCCGGAGTATCCGTGCTACAAACTACCAGAGACGTTCGTCGATTTCGGGGAGCCCGTGAAGCAGTGGGCGGAGGCGCGGGGGGTCGCCTTCGAAGGCATTCGGTTGGAAGTCGGCGAGTTCTACGACTATCTGACGAATGACCTGAAGAACGATGACATCGCGGAGTTCGCGGAGGTCGAGCGAGGGCGATGGGCTCAGTTGCGGTTGCTGCGCCGGTTCCCGGCGATTGGTGCCTGGCTGCGCGTCAAGACGGCGCTGTCGCTCGATCTTCTGAGATTCTGGCGAGAGATGATCACCGAAGCTGGTGGCGAAGAGAAGGTGCTATCGGCCAACGCATTCATGCCGCCACTGACCTTGTTCACCGGGTTGGACATTGCCGGAACCCTGGAGATTGCCCAGGCGGTGTCTCCGAAGCTCTACACGATGCACTGGTCGGCGATGGTCGAGTTCTGGGGTCGGGAACTGATGGCAAACAACGATCTGGACGAGTCGCTGGTCGTTAAGGCGTTGGTCAACCTATTCGATCTCGATGACGAGGCAACGGCGACCCGCATCAGTAACTACGGATATCCGGAGAATGATGAGCCGCATCCGATTCCAGACGAGCCGCAGGCTAGACGGATTCGCCAGGTGCTGGCGGATGCGAATGGGCGCGGGAAAGTGACGCCGCTGATGCACGGGTATGGGCCGATCGATGATTTCGTCAGGCGGTTCAGGATCGTGGCGGAGAGTGAGGCAGGTGGAGTGTGGATCAATCGGTATGGCTATTTGAGTGATGCGAAGCTGGAGGCGGTGGGGGAGGTTTGGCGGAACACTTGAACATTGGGAAATCGAGGATCGAACATCGAGAATTGAAGAACCCACTTTTTCTGCCGAGGATGGCGAGCGTTTCCGGCATGATGTCTGTTCGATTCCGTGAGTGAGGGGTGTGAAACTCGACGGAAGGTTCTAGGCAAGCACTTTCTCGTATTCGATTCGATAAGGTCTGAATCCCAACCTTGCGTGAAGCTTCTGCGAGGCGATGTTCTCGATTCCGGTTTCCGACCGCAGCAGATGTGCGCCTCGTTCCCTGACGAGAGCTTCGACGTGCTCTAAAATTGCTGTGCCAACCCCTCTCTGGCGATGTGGCGTATCCACCGCGATATCGTTCACCCCGGCGATCGTCACGTCGTAGTCCTCGACATCTATAAACGGCTATATCCGGATCTCTCAACGAGATGAAGTGGGTGAAGGTGCCGTGGTTCCTGGCATGGGGGCGCGGTTAGAGTGTGCGGAACCTCTTCGGAATCTGCTCAGGGATGTTTATGTCTCCGACGGTAAGGAAGATCATATCGTTGAATGCGTCGAGTGTGCGGAATCCGCTGGCTCGGTTCTTGACGATTTGGACGATTCGGTTGAGGCCTTCGGCGATGGCGTTGGTAAGACGCGTGTTCACGAATGCGAGGACGCCGAAGAAGTGCTGTCGCAGGGTCCTGACGAACTTTCGCAGGGGTTCAAGTCGACTTCTGAGTGCGGACGTCGTCCAGCATTTCAGGAAGCGTTCGGCAGCCCAGGGCGCTTTGTATTCCCAGAACTGCTCGAACTCGTCCTTGAGTCTCCAGGCTCTATAGATTCGGTAGTTCGCCTTCTCCAGTGCTTTGAGTGTCCGAGTATCCCCTCTGGAGCGTGTCGCTGAGTGCCGGTAGAGGAGCCATCGGAGGCCCTTCATGGCTTTGCGCTCATCCGGGGCAGCTTTACGCCACTGGTCCTTACGGACCTCGTCAACGGCGGCATTGAGAGCCTTGACGATGTGAAAGCGATCGAGGACCAGCTTGGCATTCGGACAGTGTTCCTGGATGGCTCCGATGTAAGCTTCGCTCATGTCGCAGCAGGCCCCACTCGATCTTGGATCTCTGGTAGGGACTGAGAGCCTCTGTGAAGAACCGATCGATCGTTTTACGCGCCCTGCCGCGGCCAACCCACACCACGCAGGAGCGGTCCAGATCGTAAACGAGCGTGGCGTACCTGTGACGCTTGGCGTAGGAGATCTCGTCGATCCCGATGGTTTTGAGCCCTCGGATACGATGACCTTCACGAAGCCGCGTGATGGATCGGTGAAGGAGATCCGACAGCGTCGAGGCAGAGATGCGCAGTAACTCGGACGCCGCCTTCTGCGTCATGGTCTGGCAGTAGCGCAGCATGGCATACTCGAAGCGATACGTCACCCGAGAGAACCGCTCCGCCCACGGAATCTCCTCGACCACACGACCGTGGGTAGGACACCGAATCTCCCGAGGATGGTAGAGAAGCCAGACCCTCCACCCGCACACCGGAATGTCACGCCACCGACGCGGATGGGGCATTGTGCGGACGATTTTACCTCGACGGCCGCACTCCGGACAACAACAACCATTCTTATGTGGCTTTACGGCGATGACGAAACAGCTTCTCCCCTCAAACCACCAGCTGACAACACGGAACCCCTTGAATCTCAGCAGTTTCGATAGTAATCTGCTCCCGGTCATAGGTCGCACCCCCTTCGCTTTGATTGTCCTACACACACAACCAAGCGTAGGGAACGATCTATGACCTTGTCATTCTATAGTTTCACCGTTGAGAAACCCGGATAGAGCCTATAAACACGACCCAGACGAATCCAAGGGCGATTCCATCCTCCTCAGCTATTTCGGCGATCGTTCGATCATCATCCGCGGAGGCATCCAGATGTGACAGGAACGAGTCCGGCTGCTCCGTGCTCAGCCATTTCTCTCGGTAGGCCTCGTATGAGGTCGTCCTCGCCCACGGGGTCTCGCTTTCATAATTCCCACAGCAATGCAACTCGAGAAGAAGATCTCGATCCGCCTTCACATCGATTGGTCGAAATGTCAGCACGGCTCTCGGTTGGAGTGATGAACCTGTCGTGTAGGGCAGCGCATGGTGGCACACGTCGAAGACGGTGCGATTACGCTTCCACGGTGTCGGGTCGCCTGCCGATCGACGGAGGTGCAAGCATCCGCTTCTGCTGTTCGGTCAGCCCGCTGTAGTTGCTCAGGTCGTAGTAGTTGCTGGACCAGGCGGAGTGGCCGGGGCTATATTTGTAGAGAAAAGTCCGACGTTGATGGCTGGCTGTCCAGGGTGCCGTTCCGTGAACGAGGGCCTCGGTGAAGATCATAGCATCGCCGGGTTCGACGACAGGTTGAACGACATAGTGCGCATCGCGATCGAATTGACGGACGTCGTCCGGAATGCTATTCAGGAAGTTCGTTTTGTGCGTGCCGGGGATGCAGGCGAAGCCGCCATCGCCGGGTCCGGCCGGTGAGGAGAAATACGTCACGACCGTCAGGCCGGTCCGGATGATTCCGTCCCGATACTTGTACCAATGGTCGCCCCCGCGCCCGTGATCCCCGCCGTGCAGCCTGCCTCGCTTCTCGCCCTGTGACATGAAGATCGCGTAGTCGTGGTCCAGACGGACCTTCGGTCCGAGCCACTCTGTGAGGTAAGGGACGATCGCGGTGTGGTCGATCAGGTCCTGGAAGATCCCGCCCCACGCCGATGGTCCCCAGACCTCCTCGTCCGCCTTCTCCGTCTCTAGCTTTTCATCCGTGATCGCGTTCATTTCTTCGACTTCGCCATCGGTGAGCACGTCTTTGATGACGATGTAGCCGTCGAGATCGAATACGAAACGTTCTTCGTTGGTCATGGCGAAATCCTTCCGTTGGAACCACCGATCACACAGAACACATCGAGGGGTGTGACGCCAAGCCTAGGTCGGGATTGCAGTATGTGGAAAGTTGAGTGTATGGAGTATGACTGCGAACCCTGCGCTCTGTTCTTCGCGTATTCGCGACTTCGTGTTGCATTTCACCGCCAGCCGACCTCCTGGCGGGCTTGCATCATCATCAGACACGTCCGGGGCGTCGGGATACGACAGTCACCGTCGCGTTCAGGACGAGGGGCACTTCGGGTCCGATGTCGACTCGCGCGGCTCCCTATACCCTCTCGCTCAGGCGTCGACGGTATCGGGTCGTCCTCCAATGGACGGCGGGGCGAGCATTCGGAGCTGCTGCTCGGTCAGGTCGCTGTATTGGCTGAGGTCGTAATAGTCACCTGCCCAGGCGGAATGGCCGGGGGCGTATTTGTAGAGGAAAGCACGCCGCTGATGGTTGGCAGTCCAGGGTGACGTTCCGTGGACGAGGGCTTCGGTGAAGATCAAGGCATCTCCGGGTTCGACGACGGGCTGAACGACATAGTGTACGTCGCGTTCGAACTGACGGACATCGTCAGGGATGCTGGTCAGGAAGTTCGTCTTGTGGGTTCCGGGGATGCAGGCAAAGCCGCCGTCGCCGGGTCCGGCGGGCGCCGCGAAGTATGTCACGACCGTCAGTCCTGTTCGAATGACGCCGTCCTGATACTTGTACCAATGATCGCCTTCGTGCCCGTTATCCCCGCCGTGCAGCCTGCCGCGCTTCTCGCCCTGTGACATGAAGATCGCGTAGTCGTGGTCCAGACGAACCTTCGGTCCCAGCCATTCGGTCAGGTACGGGACGATCGTGGGATGGTCGATCAGGTCCTGGAAGATGCTGTCCCACGCGGACGGTCGGCCGACCTCCTTAGCCGCTTCCTTCGGTTTTTGTTTCTCGTCGGTGATCGCGTTCATCTCTGTGACTTCGTCATCCGTGAGTACGTTCTTGATGACGATGTAGCCGTCGAGATCGAATATGAAGCGTTCTTCGTTAGTCATGGCGAAATCCTTCAGTTGGAACCACCGACTACACAGAACACACAGAGGAGTTGGCACCACAAATACACACAAATGAACACGAATGGGTGGAAAACCCAAAAAACCAAGGCCCGATCAAGGAGTGGATTGACGGTAGGGCCCGGAAGGATTCGCAACGTCAATGTGGTTCCCGTTGTCGCGGTCGTTGGCCGCAGTTCACCGCATTTCTAAACGCCTGGAAGTCCCTCGATTCTCTATGCGCCTCCCCGTTCTCTGCGCTGAATGAGATCCGTCTTTCTTCGCGTCTTCGTGTTTGCATTTCACCGCCAGCCGATTTCCTGGCGAGCTTGCATAATCAACAGTCGGGTCGGGGGTGTTCGCGACACGACGGTGACGGTCGCGTTCAGTACGAGTGGAACCTCCGGGCCGATGTCCTGACGAGCGCGGAGCTCTATCACGGCGATGAGGCCTGTGTCGGACACGCGCCAGGGCTTCATGAAAAGGACGGCGCGTAGCGGCCCTTCGGATCCTTCGGGCGAGATCATCGACAGTGCTTGGGGTTCGGGTCTTTGCGAAATGTCTTCGAGGATTTCTCGGACTTCAGAACGGATCTCGACGATTTCGAAGAACGATGCGAAGCTGCTGTCCTGATCCTCGAAGTAGATCGTGAGACCATAGGCCTCCAGCGCAGCTGCGTCCGGCATAAAAACCTGGAAGCGGACGGAATCATCCGCCGCAGGACGAGGAACGGGCGCGATTCCGCTGTAAACGGGCGGTTCCTCGACCCTGGAATCGATGAAGACGGGAAACACGCGTGTGGTCGGCGTGGCACCCGAGAGGTCCTGACCGAAGCCAGGCGGTGTCCCGGCCAACATCAGGACCAGCAGGATCACGCCGGGTTACCGTGCTTGTTGATGACGGTGATTTCCGACGAACCGTCCGCGCGGATGGACTTGACCAGGAGCGAGACGCGGTTGTTTTCGTTCAATGCGTTCCAGAATGTCTGAGCCGTTTCCGCGGGATCGTTCGCCAGGTCGACGAGATAGGGCTCGCCTGAAAAGGAAAGTACCGGGTCGCCATCATCGTCGTAGGTGGTGATGCAATGACCGTAGCCGGGCAGGAAACGATCATAGGCAAAGTAGTGTCGGGCGGGGTGGTCTGCACTCTTGCCAACGGTTTTGAGGACGGCCAATCGGTAGGCGACGTCGTCATCGTCGAGGTCCACGATACCTGAAATGCGCGGCGTCAGAATGGGTGGGTCCGGTTCGAACGACCTCGTGTCCAGCGCGGACTCGAACGTGTCGCCCCGCGCGAGGTGTTCGACGATGGTATCCGTCTGGTCGCCGTTGGTGACGATGTGACACGATCCGTGGATTCGAATCGGATGGTATACGACGAGAGAGAGGTCGGTCACCTTGGATTCGTCGAACGCCCAGGTTCTGACGGTGTCGCCTTCGTGGATGAAGATGCGATTTCGACTTCCCTCGCTCCGTCCCATGATCCAGTAGACCTGAAGGACTCGACTCTCGTCGGGTGTCTGGCCAATGACGATGCCGCGACCCGGGTAGGTGGCGTTTCGGATTCTGGTCATTTCGGAGGTGTGGATCACGTTGCGTGTTCCCTCAGGGGGACCGGAAGAGGTCCGCGTATGTTTCGGGTGTTTCGAAGATACCGCCGCTCTGGTCGTAATAGGTGGCATCGAGCGTAAAAGCCCCGTTCGCGGGACGCAGCCACGTTCCGTCGACCGGGTAGTCTGCCAGAAGGCGATTCCACGCACCGTAGGTCTCTGGACCGTTCGATTCCATCAGGCCGCCGTAGAGCCCGGGGAAACGCGGGAGCCGGGCAGCGATATTCTTGTTCCATTCGACGAGGGTCGGGACGCACCCGTTGTCGGCGACGAGGCACTCGAGGCCCGCGTCGCTGGCTGCCCGCACCATTTCGAACGCGAGCGAAAGGGTTTTGCCGGCGGGTTTAATGGCGACGGCGCCGTAGCCCTGTTTGGCGCGGAACCCGATGTCTTCGACCGTGTGGACGCTTTCGTCCGCGGCACACAGCGCGGGCAGGTCGGCTACGTTGACATCGACTGAATCGCTGAACGGCTCTTCGATGAGGATGATTCGATCCAAGGCGTCGATGGTTTCCGCGTGGGCGAGGAGGCCGGCGATCGACGCTTTCTCGCGGTAGCGTCCGTTGGCGTCCAGATGGTAGAGGACGCGACCTGATTCAGTTCGATCGGTTCGACAATCCTTTGCCAGGCTGTGGATCTGTGACAGCCACGCCTTGTCCTTTTCGAGCATCTGTTGCTCATCGCCCGGGTGGCCGATCTTGATCTTGAGGACGTGGGCGCCGGCTTCGATCAGCGCGTCCAGTTCGTCCATAGGTAAGTTATAGTTCACGGCGGGAGCAATCACCAGGTGATCCTGGTGGTGGGAAAGATTTGGGGCTGCCCAGTTCGGGATGAGGTCATCGAATCGGGTGATGCCGTTTTCCTTGGCGTAAAGAAGCCAGGCGGAGTTGTCGAGCGCGACGAGCGCGGTCAGCACGAATGTGAGTCGGAGGGTGTTGCGTCCGGTGATACGGCAACCGTATTCGTGGGCGATGGGGAGGACGTCACCGAGGATCGAAGGCGGGTCTGCGTAATCGTGTCCGGTGACGTGTTGAAGCGCGTGCTCGAGCACGGCCGACTGTAGAAGGTTTCCGCCCACCTCCGTGTGTGTGGTGAAGACGTCCGGGTCGGACCACAAAACGGCGAGTCCGCCGATGCCGATCGCCTCGTGGCCGTTCTCAGAACGGAGACGGACAACACAGTTCCATTTCTCGTGGAAAGCCGATCCTTTGAATCCGAAGGGTCGTGCGAACGGTTCGCGCTGGATTTCGAGGTCGGATGAGGTGATAATCATTTGATGAAACGAAAAACATTCTTCGTGGGGATCGCGGGTGGATCAGGGGCTGGTAAAACTACGCTGGCCGACGCGCTGCATCGTGCGTGGGGCGAGGAGCGCAGCGTGGTGATTCCGCACGACGCGTACTATCGCGATCTGTCGAATCTGACTCTCGCCAAACGGGCGGAGCAGAACTTCGACGCCCCGGAGGCGCTGGAGACGGCGTTGCTGGTCTCGCACTTGGACCGTCTCGCAGAGGGAAGGGCCATCGATCGGCCGACTTACGATTTTGAACGACACGTGCGGACGGATCGCCGGGTTACGGTCGAGCCTGTAGACGTGATTGTCGTCGAGGGAATCCTGGTGCTTTCGGAGTCGGCGCTTTGCGAGCGGTTCGACCTCAAGGTCTACGTCGACGCGGACTGACATTCGACTGTTGCGTCGTCTCGAGCGGGACGTGGCGGAACGCGGCCGGGACATCCGGTCCGTGGCGGAGCAGTATCGGTCATCCGTTAAGCCGATGCACGAGGCGCACGTCGAGGGCAGTAGAGATCGTGCGGATGTGATCGTGCCGGGGGAGGGCGATCTGGATCGGGCTGTTGAAGTGATCGCCGCGTACTTCTAATCAACACGAAGGCACGAAGACACGAAGGAGAGACAGGGCACTGGCCCGATTTCTCGGCTGCCTGACGAGCCAGTCCTTTCATTCCCGAACCGATCGTCTCCTTCGTCTGGTTTTCTTCGCGTCTTCGTGTTAATCGCCGGTTGACGTATCCACGGTTCGGATGTCGTCCGCGCGTCGGTCGATGGTCGGGAAACCGACGTTCTTGTCGATTTCGTTCTGCAGCGGTTCGCCGGCCATGAACCGTACGAGATTCTCGCAGAAGAATCCAACTGTGCGATGATGACGCTTCGGGGATGAACCCGCCGCGTGGGGTGTGACTAACACGTTTTCCATATCCCACAGGGGGCTGTCCGCTGGCAGGGGTTCTTTCTCGAATACATCGAGTCCGGCGCCCGCGATTTCTCCAGCTTTGAGCGCGTCGATGAGCGCTGCTTCGTCCACGATGCCGCCACGTGCGGTGTTGACGAGGTAAGCGCTCTTTTTCATGTGCTTGAGCAGGTCGGCGTTGATCAGCTTGTCCGTCTCGGGTGTGTGCGGGCACGCGATGAAGACGATGTCGGCCTGTTCGACGACGTCGTTGAGTCGACTCATGTCCCAGAGCGCCTCGACGTGGTCGGGCTTGTCTCCGCCTTGCACATCGAGCGCGAGGATTCGGGACTGGAAGGCCGCGCATTGCTCCGCGTATTTTCGTCCGATGCCTCCGAACCCGATGATCCCAATGGTACAGTTATAGAGGTCGTCGAGGACGGGACGTTTCCACTCGTGATTGCGCTGGAAGACGACCGACTGGTGTAGCCCTCTAATTAGGGCCATCGTCAGCGCGAAAGCCTGCTCCGCGACCTGGATGGCGTGAACACCGCTGGCGTTGCAGAGCGCGATGTCGCTGTCTTTGAGCTCGGGTGGGATGCGACTGCCGTCCATCCCGGCGCTGGTGGTCTGGATCCACTTGAGCGATCCCATTCCCGCGCGGACCATCTCCCGGTTGTAGTTGCCGAAAACGATGTCGGTTCCAGCCATTTCGGCGACGGCTTCCTCGCTGTCACACATAATGACTTCTGCGTCTGGTGCGGTGTCTTTGACTTTCTGTAGCAGGGCCTCTTCGACGGGGGGATTGAGGATGATTTTCATGAGGTCTCCGTTTAAGGTCGTGCAGTGAGAAGGCAGCAGTGAGAAAGGCCTTGTTTCGTGACCGTGTTATAGGGCCGGTTCCCTTCGGCTGCGCTCAGGACAAGCGGGAACGGGCCTTCTTGATCACGTCAGCTCGGCGACCAATTGCTTCAGGTAATCGCAGCTTTTCCTGTCGCCGTAGTAGGGATCGCCCACCCGCATGCCTTCGACAATGATGGTGCCGTCGAATCCGCCTTGGATCATTGCAGTGAGGGCAAAGCAGTAGTCGATGTCCCCGTCGGGCAATGGCGTCTGGAGGAAGATGGCGCGCTCGAGCTCGGGAAAGTAGACGCGCTTCAGATTCTTGCAATGCCAGTAGTGGTTGGAGACCGGGGCGATGTCGTGTATGGCCTGCTCGCTCGTCTCGTGCGGGTTGTCCCAGGTCCAGTAGATGTTGCCCAGGTCGGGGTTGATCGAGAGGTTGGGTCGGTCGACGAGCGTGTGGATTTTTCGAGCCGCCCACGTGGTGTCGAAGATCGAGTGTTGGTGGATCTCAATCGAGATGCCGATGCCCAGGTCGGCAGCGCGGTCGGCGAAGCCGCGTAGAGCGTCTGCGCTGATCTCGTAGTCCTGTTGGGACGCGGCTTCGCTGGAACCCTGGGAGACGGTTTCGCCCGTGAGCGAACCCGGTTGTGCGGGGTCGGTTCCCGCGCCCATGCTGGAGTTGACGATGGGGGAACCGATCCACGAGGCGAACTGGATCGCCCCTTCCCATCGTTTTTTCGTTACCTCGCCGGTTCGCGGGTTGGCTACGCTCCCCCCACCGCGAATGCCAAACACACTGAGGCCCGCGTCGGTGACTTCCTTCGCGATATCCTTGACGTTGGCCTCATTGCTCACCATCCCGTCGGGCAGTTCGTGACCCATCTCGAACCCGACGAAGCCCATCTCCTTGACTTTCTTCAGCCATCGACCGCGGATCGCCTTCGGCATCAGGTTCGTGCCACGGCCGAAGTGCGGGTAGGAGGCCTCGCGTCGAAAACCGTATGCGATGTTCATCGTTTTACCCCTCAAGTTACATCGAATGTCGAGGATCGAACATTGACAGTCGGGACGTCATCTACACGCGATGGTGCTTGATACCCTTTCCTGCCTCTATGCCTTTGATCCAACGCCGACACCATTCGTCGTAGTCGTTCTGGACGCTCGACGGATTGTGCCTGCTCTGTATAATGAACTCGGGATGGGAGGGTCGCCCCGTCGGCGTGCCGGTTTTCTGGAATCGGAGATCTATCGTCCAGCGGACATAGTCCGAGCAATTTGGCTGACCTCTGTGGGGGGTGTAGGCGCTAAAGAAAAAGAAGATCCCCACGGTTCATGACACAATCGAAGAGCTCGACCTCGGGCATCAAATGGGGCTTGATGCGTGTGCCACCCTCCGCTTCGTGCTGGAGGAATCCAGCCTTCGTGATGCCGGGCAGGATCTGAAGGCATCCACTTTCCGGACTGACATCGACCAGGGGAATCCAGACGGTCAGGATCTCGGAGGCGTCCGCTTCTTCCTGCGTCACGCCCTGGTCCTGGTGCCACGGCACCTGGCCCGGCTGCCAATCGTCCCGACTCGGGAGGTAGGGTCGAATGTGTTGGATCGGGCTCAGGGTGATCTCAGGGCCAATGATGCCTTCAACAGGGGCGAGCAGGTTCGGGTTGAAGAAGAACTCGAAAACGACGGGGAGCCGTGCGTGCATCAGGTCGAGCCCTGCCGTCAAGCTTTTGATCGCGTCTTCGTCGTCTCCCGGAATCTGTTCGGCCACTCGGACGAGCCTGGTGGCGAATCCTTCGTTCTCGGCGGCTGACTCGATCTTCCCCGAGGAAACGAGGCTCTGAATACGTTCGTCGATCAGCTCAGCATAGGCCGATTCCAGGGGCGAGAAGTCGTCGTCGGAGAGAGCTCCCTCAACGATCAGAAAACCCTCTTTGTAGTACTGGTCGACTTGCTCCGGCGTCAACGTGACAGCCACTGTTCCTCCCGTCGTTCGAATAGCGGTTTACGATAACACGGGGTGTTGGGGGTTTCAAGGAAAAAGGCAGAGGAAGGCAGACGAGCAGGCGATCCTCCTTCGCGGCTGCGCCACTCGGAGGGCGGAAGGGCGTGGCAATGGCGGAGCGATATCCGATGGATTTTGACGGATCCGATCTCCCACATTGGTTTTCGGATATCACGCCGAATTGAAAGATCGGTCTTACTGGCAACAGGTGTGAAAGTTCGTTGCTCACGTTGATGTCCATCGGCTGTAGCAAAAAGTGTGTGTTTACGAGTATTTCGAGATCGGAATCAATGGGCACGCACTTTGCCTTCGTTGCGTGACTTGATCAGTGTTGGCAACTGCACTACCTTCACAGCACGCGTCTGGGTGGGACTGCGCGTCTTCGATCATTGTGGAGATTTCTTTGGCTGAAGAACTTGGCACGCGAGACGTTCTGGAACAGGTCGATACGCGGCTGACGAACGTCGAGCAGGACATGAGGGCATTTCGCAAGGAGATGCGTGATGAGTTTGCGTTCGTGCGAAGCGAGATGCGCGAGGGGTTTGCCACACAGCGTGGAGAGACCAACGAATTCAGAGCCGAAATCAACGCACGTTTCGACAAGAATACTCGTTGCCAGACCGGGTTCGTCTTCGCAACCTGGCTGACTGTGATGGTCTCGATCTGGCTCAAACCGTAAGCGAACGGCAAGGAATGAATCAGGGGACCGTGAGTGTTCACGGTCCCCTTTGTCGTTTGGTGTCAAGTCAAAGCTTCAAGGGTTCAGTCGTCAGTCGTTGGAAGAAGCAATCTCACAGGCACCTGGTGAAGTGTCTACTCAATCTGATCGGCTGCGAGCACCGGCAATAGACGCGACGTGCCGTTATCGTCGATGATGCGAAAGCCCCTCAACATGCCGCCCCATCGTCGGGTCGTGCCAGCTTCGATTTTCCTGACCGCCCGCTCGCGGGGAGCGAGTGAGACGATGAAGTCGTGGCCGGCCGGGCTCCCGCGCGCGATGAAGAGCTCGCGGATTCCGTCGCGGGCGAGTGGCTGAGTCGATTCCAGGTTGCCCTCCCACGCACCCGATCCTCCGCTGAACCGTTCGAGCGAGGGTTCGGGTTCGTTCAGGGCCTGATGGATCTCGGCCAGGGTGATGGGTGGGGGTGGTTCTTCGATGGGTTCGAGTTCATTGGGGTCCAAACCGGCGGAATCGGTCTTTGTGGAATCAGCTTCGGCCCCTTCGAGATCGATGATGATGAGAAGCCACACCCTCCGAGGCGCGAGGGCGTAGGCCTCTTTATAGCCGTTCAGCGCTTTTTCGCGATCCCCGTTCTCGAGATGCGTGGCCGCCTGTTGCGCCGCCCTTTCTGCTTTCTCATCGTTGGTTTCGGCTGTGGCAGTGGCTGTTGCGGACACCGAGACATTGACGTTGATCTCGGGTGTGGCGCCCGTGGTCTTGGTGGTGACGCGCTCGATTACCGATGCCCGCTGAGGTTGGGTTGGTGCCTTTTCCTGTGATGTGGCTGGTGAGGTTGCCGGTTCCGCCGTTGCAGACCGGGCAGGGGCCGAAGGCGGGGAGTGGCCGGGTTCGCGTTGATCTGCTGGATCGCTTCCGCGAGTGCGTGCTTGACTTCTGGGTTGGGCTCCCTCTGCGCTGCCTGATGGAGCAGTGGGATCGCTTGCGAACTGCCCTGCTGGCCGAGCGCCTCCGCGAGATTCTTCTTCTGTTGTTTAGACAGGTTTCGGGAGGGTTGGGTCAAGTGACGAGCCAGGGCAGGACCGAGTGCGGGATCGATGCGTGAGATCGCATCCTTGGCTTCTTCCTGAATGACAGGATCGGGATCCCCGAGTGCGATGATGAGCGAAGGAACGGATTGGAGCCCGCCGAATTCGCCCAGGACCTCAATGAGGATGATCTTGGAGGCTCGACTCAGGTCGATTCCTTCGAGTCCCTCGAGAGCGTCTCCGATGATGACGGCGGCTGAGGGGCCGATTTCGATGAGCAAGCCTTTCACCTTTTCGGGTGGAAGGCCGATTCTGGTGCCTTTGTCGGACAGCGCCTGGATCAGTCCGGGAACCGCTTTCGAACCTTCGCGGAGAAGGGCCCGTTCGGCGCTCGGGTCGCCCGCCCGCAGCCTTGCGATTCGGTCGGTCTGGGTTTGAGCACGCTGATTGGCCGGGGTCGCTCGGCGTGCCCGGGGTGGTTCACTCAGGAAGATGTAGAGTCCACCGGCGATGAAGCCGAGGACGGCCAGGATGGCTGCGATGCGTTGGGCGAATGGTCCGGTCAGACGGGACGAACCGTCTTCAGGCGGTTGCTCGGTTGACGGTTCGGGCTGAGGTGCCGGTTCTGCCTCAGACGTTTCATCAGCCGTTTCCTGCGGTCTCGGCTTCGGTCTGAACGCTTCGATTTCACGCAGGCGGCCCCACGTTTCCATACCCTCGCACCAGACCAGCGTTCCCCCGTCGATTCGCTTACGACCCAGCAGATACCGGATGTCGTCCGCAGACAGAGGCCCTTGCCGTTCTCCGCCGATCATGATGAACCACGGCTGTTCTTCTTCAGGCACGTCAACCTCAACCACAAAGCTTTTTAATGGCTCTATCCGGGTTTCTCAACGGTGAAACTATAGAATGACAAGGTCATAGATCGTTCCCTACGCTTGGTTGTGTGTGTAGGACAATCAAAGCGAAGGGGGTGCGACCTATGACCGGGAGCAGATTACTATCGAAACTGCTGAGATTCAAGGGGTTCCGTGTTGTCAGCTGGTGGTTTGAGGGGAGAAGCTGTTTCGTCATCGCCGTAAAGCCACATAAGAATGGTTGTGTTGTTGTCCGGAGTGCGGCCGTCGAGGTAAAATCGTCCGCACAATGCCCCATCCGCGTCGGTGGCGTGACATTCCGGTGTGCGGGTGGAGGGTCTGGCTTCTCTACCATCCTCGGGAGATTCGGTGTCCTACCCACGGTCGTGTGGTCGAGGAGATTCCGTGGGCGGAGCGGTTCTCTCGGGTGACGTATCGCTTCGAGTATGCCATGCTGCGCTACTGCCAGACCATGACGCAGAAGGCGGCGTCCGAGTTGCTGCGCATCTCTGCCTCGACGCTGTCGGATCTCCTTCACCGATCCATCACGCGGCTTCGTGAAGGTCATCGTATCCGAGGGCTCAAAACCATCGGGATCGACGAGATCTCCTACGCCAAGCGTCACAGGTACGCCACGCTCGTTTACGATCTGGACCGCTCCTGCGTGGTGTGGGTTGGCCGCGGCAGGGCGCGTAAAACGATCGATCGGTTCTTCACAGAGGCTCTCAGTCCCTACCAGAGATCCAAGATCGAGTGGGCCTGCTGCGACATGAGCGAAGCTTACATCGGAGCCATCCAGGAACACTGTCCGAATGCCAAGCTGGTCCTCGATCGCTTTCACATCGTCAAGGCTCTCAATGCCGCCGTTGACGAGGTCCGTAAGGACCAGTGGCGTAAAGCTGCCCCGGATGAGCGCAAAGCCATGAAGGGCCTCCGATGGCTCCTCTACCGGCACTCAGCGACACGCTCCAGAGGGGATACTCGGACACTCAAAGCACTGGAGGAGGCGAACTACCGAATCTATAGAGCCTGGAGACTCAAGGACGAGTTCGAGCAGTTCTGGGAATACAAAGCGCCCTGGGCTGCCGAACGCTTCCTGAAATGCTGGACGACGTCCGCACTCAGAAGTCGACTTGAACCCCTGCGAAAGTTCGTCAGGACCCTGCGACAGCACTTCTTCGGCGTCCTCGCATTCGTGAACACGCGTCTTACCAACGCCATCGCCGAAGGCCTCAACCGAATCGTCCAAATCGTCAAGAACCGAGCCAGCGGATTCCGCACACTCGACGCATTCAACGATATGATCTTCCTTACCGTCGGAGACATAAACATCCCTGAGCAGATTCCGAAGAGGTTCCGCACACTCTAACCGCGCCCCCATGCCAGGAACCACGGCACCTTCACCCACTTCATCTCGTTGAGAGATCCGGATATAGCCATTTTAATACAACTGGTTAGGGATGATTAATTATAGGATCGGCGAAGGCGGAGGGCAAGAAAGCGAAGCTGTTAGGCCCGTCGGGAAGACAGCGCCCGTGTGCGGGCCCTATTGGAGACCGAGGACGCGGCCGTAGATTTCGGTGGCGCGCATTCGGACGGTGAGGTCGGGGTCGCCCTGCATAGCGGAGGCGAGGAAGGGGAGACCGGCGCGGTCGCGAACGAGGCCCAGAGACTTGACGACCTCGAGACGAACGCTCGTGTTTTTCTCGACACCGGCGACCAGGGCTTCACCCAGTACACTGGCGACCTGACGTTCCTTCTTGCCGATTTCGCCGAGCGCGTCGGCAGACGACATTCGGATGGTGAAGTCACGGTCGTTGAGAAGGGCTTCGTGGAGGGGTTGCACGCTGAACTGCGTGCCGATCTTGCGGAGCATACGAACAGCCTCGAGGCGCACACCCAGATCGCCGTCGTTGCGGAGCGCCTCCTGAATGTAGGGGACGGCGAAGACGGTGCCGGCGTAACGCAGGGCTTCGACGGTCCGCATTCGCACGGTGACGTCCCGGTCTCGGAGCGAGATGCCGAGCGTCTCGAGCGCTTGACGGCCCCCGATGTCACCCAGCCCCTTGGCCGCTTCGGAGCGAACGGCCGCGGATCGCTCGAGATCGTCGTCGACGGCTCTTCGAAGAAGAAGGGCGGCCATAGGACCTCCGACGAGCGCGAGTGAATGAACGGCCTTGATACGGACGGCCTCTTCGCGAGCGTCGAGCTGGGCGAACAGGGGACTCAGTTCCTGAGGATAGCTGCCGGCCGTGACGATGGTTTGATACTTTTCCACCGTCTCCTGGTTCAGGTTGTCCATCTGGGTCGGCTGCTGGGCTCGGATGGTTGTCGCACTCAGGAGGACGACGATGAGGATGGGGAACGATTTTCCGATCATGGTTGAATTTCGATGCGATCCACGCACTTGACGTTGGCACAGCGGTCATCGCCGCCGGGTATGAACAGTCTGATGGGACCGCCAAAACGAGCCGGAAGTGGCCCGTTATCTTGCTTGAAAACGAGAAACCCGTCAAATCGCGCCTGTTTGAACGAAACTTCAGCCGAAAAGTCGCTTCCGGACCGGAAAACGAGGCTTCCCTCGTGGTTGGTGTAGCCGATGTGATCCAGCAAAACGCGGACCGGCAAGGCCTCGCCCTGTCGTCCTGCGACCCTGGCGCCGATGTCGGGCAGATGGTCGGGGAGAGCGTCCAGGTCGCCGTAGGCGAACCCGTGCTCCCGGCCGTCTGCACCGACCATGGTTAGGATCGGCATCTCCGGGGTTCGGCTCGACTCCGCCGCAGCCGTCATGACGCGCTCTTCGGTCACTTCGGCGATGCGACGGTCGTAGCCGACGGGTGCGGCCAGGGTCAGCGTCGTATTCGGGTGACGCGCACTGCCGGCTTGGAGCGCTTCCTCGAGCAGGGTCTGTTCCCCGGGCAGGAGTTGGAGAAAGAACGGCAGTAGGACGATCGGCTCGGCTTCGGTGGTGGACATCTTGTCGAGCACAGTTGGAAGGCACTTGTGGAGTTCCTCGATCAGGACGTGTGCGACCCGAAACGAGGTGAGCGCCTGGACGGTCTGATTCAGCGGAGGGTCGTCCCGACGGCTCACGATGATGACGGCGGGTTTTGAGGACATAGCCTATGGTGATGTGGGGGTCGTTGGCGGTTGGATGGACTGAGACGTGGCAGGGGTTCGGTGAGTTGCCCCTGTTCGTGCAAGTCGTGCTGTTAGCCTGGTCGGCGATCGTGATCCTCGCCGGAGGCAGCTTCCTGCTGCGTGTGTTTCGGGGTGCGTGGCGGCCGCCGCGTCTCGACCGCGATCAGAAATCGCGGCGAGCGTAGTCAAGGGCCATCAATTCGAATGCGTTCATGAGGTAGACGTCGCGCACGTCGGGCTCGAGCGTTTCGACCATCTGTTTGGCGAGTTGAGGCACATCGATCTGGAGCTGGTCGTGGAGATGGTCGCCTCCGTCGAGCGGATCGCCGTGCTTCTGATTGTAAGATTCGAGCGCCGCCCGGTAGATGGCCGTGGCGAGTTTTCGCGGGTCGCCGTCGAGCTGAATGTTGTCCATCGATTCCTCGGTTTTACACGGCCATTTCCGCCCGGATGGCGGGATGGCTCTCGTAGTCGACGAGCTCGAAGTCGTCGAAGACGAAGTCATCGATCTCGCTCTGACCCCGGTCGGCGATGTGGAGCGTTGGCAGTGGCAAAGGCTCGCGGCTCAACTGTTCGTCGACCGCGTCGAGGTGATTCAGGTAGATGTGCGCATCTCCGAGCGTATGGACGAACTCCCCGGGCGTCAGGACCGTTACGCGGGCGACCATATGCAACAGGATCGCGTAGGATGCGATGTTGAGCGGGACGCCCAGAAACATATCGCAGGACCGTTGATACATCTGTAGCGAAAGTCGTCCATCGGCCACGTAGAACTGAAAAAAGTTGTGGCACGGTGGGAGCGCCACCTCGGTGAGGTCGATTTCGGCGGCGTTCCACGCGTTGACCATCATACGCCGCGACCCGGGGTCGTTGCGAATCAGATCGATGGCTTCCTGCAGCTGATCGACGACCTTTCCGTTTCCTCGCCACGCCCGCCACTGGACGCCGTAGATCCTGCCCATGCTCCCGTCATTCCCGTCGATGTTGAGCCGTTCGAGGTAGTCCTCGTAGTTTCCGTCCCACAGCTTGTTGTGAGCGTAGATCGATTTCAGATCGTTGATGTTGTCGCTGCCCGACACGAACCAGAGCAGCTCGGACACCATCGATTTCCAGACGAGTTTCTTGGTCGTGACAGCAGGGAAGGTCTCGCTCAGGTCGTAGCGAGCTTGAAAGCCGAAGGCGGACAGCGTTCCGACACCGGTGCGATCTTCCTTCCGGACCCCGTGTTCACGGATATAGCGAAGCTGATCGAGATAGGCGTGCAAGAGAAGCTCTCGGTAGGGTGAAGGTGAACCTTGGGGAGTTACCCGGTCTTGCGATGGTATTCGACACAACGGAATTCGGGATGGTCATCTTCGTGGACGACGTCCCAGTCCGATTCGTCGAAGTCGGGAAAGTGGGTGTCGCCCCGGTAGTCGCCCTTAACGTAGGAGAGGATCATGCGATCGGCAAGCGGGAGGGCCTGATCGTAGATCTGGCCTCCGCCCATTACGAAGACTTCGCGACCGTAGGTTGCCGCTTGCGTGAGGGCCTGTTCGAGAGACGGACAGACGTCGACACCGACGATCGGTTCGAGTGTGCGACTGACGACGACGTGGGGCCGGTGCGGCAACGGCTTCGAACCGATGGATTCGAACGTCTTTCTTCCCATGACGAGCGTTCCCTTCTGCGTCGTTCGGAAGAAGTGAGCAGACTCCGTTTTGATTTTCCACGGCATGTCGTTGTCGCGTCCGATGACTCGATCCTTCGTCATAGCGGCGATGATGGTCATCGGACGGGACCCACGGGTTCGACGGCGATGAGAGAGGACGGTGCAGCCTTCTCGACGCGCAGGATGCGGCCATACAGATCGTAGCCGGACGCGTCGGTGATCTCGGCTTCCACGAAGGTGCCCGTCTCGCCCTCCCCGGTGAGAAAGACGGCTCCGTCGATTTCGGGCGCGTCCATCCGGGTGCGACCGATCCAATCCACGCCTGCAGTCTGCCCGGGCTCGTCGATCAGGACACGAAATCGCGTCCCAATGTGTCCGAGGTTCGTTTCGGTCGCGATTTCCTCCTGGAGCGCCGTGACGCGGGCCATTCGCTCCTGTTTGACGTCTTCGGAGACATCATCCTCCAGATCGCCGGCGGCGGTGTTCTCCTCGTGCGAGTAGGTGAAGCCGACGAGTCGGTTGAAGCGCACGTCCTCGAGGAATCCGAGAAGCTCTTCGAACCGGGCCTCGGTTTCGCCGGGATAACCGACGATGACGGAGGACCGGATGGTCAGGTCGGGGACGGCGTCGCGTAGTCGCTTGACGAGCGACTCGATGGCGTTTCGTGTCGTGCCACGATTCATCGATCGGAGGATGGTGTCATCCGCGTGTTGGATCGGCATGTCGACGTAGGCACACAGCTTAGGTTCGCTGGCGAGGAGCTCGACGAGGTCGTCACGCCAACCGGTCGGGTAGGTGTAGAGCAGACGGATCCATTCGATGCCGTCGACGGCGACGAGTTTTCTGAGAAGCTCGACGAGCCGTGGGCTTCCGTAGAGGTCGGTGCCGTAACGCATCGTGTCCTGGGCGATGAGCGCGAGCTCTCGACATCCGTGGGCAGCCAGGCGGTGGGCCTCGGCGACGAGTCGTTCGATTGAGAGGCTGGCGTGAGGGCCCCGGATGCCCGGGATGGCGCAGAATGCGCACGTTCGGTCGCAGCCGTCGGCAATGCGTAAGTAAGCCCAGTGCGCGGGTGTGTGTAGGTGCCGGGCGTCGAGTGCTTTGAGAGGACCTTCACGACGTCGTCCGAGCAACCGGTCGCAGTGCTCGACGATGCGCGACTCTTCAGCCAGTCCGATGATGAGGTCGGCCTCGGTCAGTTCGTCCCGGAGTTCGGTGTTGTATCTCTGGGCGAGACACCCTGTCACGATCAGACCCCGGCACCTGCCGTCGCGCTTGAAGTCGGCTGCATCCAAAGCTGTCGAGATCGACTCTTCCTTGGCCGGCTGGATGAAGCCGCACGTGTTGACGACGATGACGTCGGCCTCGTCGGGTCGCTCGGAGACGGCATAGCCGTTGAGCTCCAGGAGCCGGTGCATGTGCTCGGAATCGACCGTGTTTTTGGGGCATCCGAGCGTGATGATGCTGACGATGTCCATCGATGGTGAAAGAATCGGATGTCGGTGACGTTGTGTCAAGGCATCGAGGATCGAGAATCGAGAATTGAACGAATGCTCGGGCGCCGGGACATTGTGATTGCGCGGGTGGATGCGACCTGCTACTTTTCCGCAGTGCTGATGGGTCGCCTGGGTTCCGCCCGGGCGTTTTTATTGATCGGTGAGATGACGTGGATTTCGTTCAGAGCAGACGCTTTCTCGATACGCTTCCCGACTGGGAGACGGGTCGGCCGCCGAAGGGGCCGATCGAAGACTACCTCCCCCGCGAGCGGGCCTTACTCGCTCGATTGGGAAACCCGGAGCGTGCTTTTCGGTCGGTGATCGTTGGCGGGACGAACGGGAAAGGCACGACGGGCAGTTTTATCGCCGCGCTGGCACAGGCCGCCGGTCGAAGGGCTGGATTCTACAGCTCCCCACACCTCCATTCGGTGCGCGAACGAATCCGACTGGATGGGGAGCCGGTGTCGCGTGAGGTGTGGGCGGAGGGAGTCGCTCGCATTCGGGACGCGACGGTCGGGTTCGAGGACGAGGGGGTCGGGGAATTCTCCAAGTTCGAGGCGATGACGGCGCTCGCCGCGTTGCTGTTCCACGAAGCAGACGTGGATGTGGGGGTGTTCGAGGTTGGGCTGGGAGGGCGATACGATTCGACGAACGCGTGGGACCACGAGGTTTCGGTTCTGACCGCGATCGACCTGGATCACGTCGACTATCTGGGAACCACCCTGGGCGAAATCGCCCACGACAAGGTCCACATCGGACGTCGGGGGCGACCGCTCTACACGATGACGAACCAGCACGCGCTCGTTCGGGAGGCCATCGAGGAACGACGAGCAGAGATCGGGTTCGACCTGCGCTGGGTGTCGGCGGACGAGCAAGACGACCTTCCGGCGAGTGGAGCCCGGCGACCTCGCGTTTTTTGTGACAATGTCTGCCTCGCGCAGGCGGTGGCTGCGGATCTGTTCGACGTTACAGATGTGTCGGTCGCACGCGCGCTCGAGCTGCACGACTGGCCAGGTCGATTCGAAGTCGTGCGGACCGTGCCGCCCATCGTACTGGACGGTGCTCACAATCCGGCCGCCGCTACCGAACTCGTGAACAGTCTACGACGCACGGCGCCCGGGTGGCAGTTCGTCGTCGGAGGCGCCGTTGGTCACGACGCGCGCGGCTTGATAGAGGCGCTGATGCCGATCGCGGAGGGTTTTTACTTGACACGTTCGGATCATCCCAAGGCGTTGCCGGCTTCGGACCTCGTTCCCTACACCGGGAAGACGCCCCACCATCTGTTGCCGCCGGGCGTCGAGAGTCTGCGATCCTTCCTCCGCGCGGTCGACCGGCCGACCTGCGTGACGGGTTCGCTGCACCTCGTGGCACAAGCGCGACGGGCCCTCGACTTGCCCGCGGAGCTGGACGGGATTACCGAGGATGTGTTGCTCGAATCTTTGGCCTGTTTGGCTCTGGCGGCAGAGGAGGAGGGTTTCGGGCTGGAGGCCGCGTCCGAAGACGGGAATGTTCTTGTGATTCGCGGACTGCATCGACCGACGTATTTCCTGAGAAACAAGCATCCCTTCAACGATTACGTCACGGCGCGTCTCGCGGAAGACAAGGCCTATCAGTATGAACTCTTCACGGCGGCAGGTCTGCCAGTTCCCCTATCTATGAAGGTGTTCAACCCGCTCGCAGACGAACGTTTTCACCGCTATCGCACACATTCGTCCGTAGAGGATGCGCTGAGCGACGTGGAGGACCGGTTCAGTTACCCTGTGGTCGTCAAACGCAATCAGGGTTCGATGGCCCAGGGTGTTTACCTCGAGTTGAACCGCCAAGGGCTGCGTGCGCGTCTCACTCAGCTGTTCGAGTCGAGCGGGTTGTTTCAGAACGTTATTCTCGTCCAGGCTTACGTACCGGGTTCGGAGTATCGGGCCGTCGTCGGCGAAGGCAGGTTGTTGCTGGCGTATGAAAAGCAGGGCCCGATCGAAGAAGAAGACACCGACGATCTGAATCCCCTGCACCACCAGGGTGGTCGGGCTGTGCGTGTCGAGGACGGGAATCTCCTCAAGGCCTTAGGGGAGATTGCCGAATCCTTGTATGAGGTCCTTCCCCTCGGATTTTGCGCGATCGATCTGATTGCAGGGGTGGATGGACTCGTAATTCTGGAGGTCAACCCCAACCCGGTCTGCTTCTTTTATAACACGGAATATGGCCGGGAGGACTTCGTGCGTATCTATCGTGATCTGCTGCGTCGACACCTGGCGACCAACGCACTGAACCTGGTTTCCGTGCGGTCGGATCAGGCGTGAACGGTCGGATCGGCGGGATGCGCTTTGTGCCCCTACCTGCGCGATGCCGTCACCCCGGGCAAACCCTGAGCCGGGTGTGTCATCCTGGCTGACTATGTGGAGGTTGCTATGAATCGAATAGGCTGGATGATCCGATTGTCCGCTCTGACGCTCGGTCTGATCGCTGCGTCTGGCTCTGCCCACGCCCAGAGCGAGTTCATCGTTTTCAAGGCGAAAATCCCGTTGGATACGGGCGCAGCGGTGCCCGACTCCGCCAGGCAAAACGACTTTTACATCAAGATCGGCACCGATCGGGGCATCCAGATCGGCATGACGATGAACGTCTATCGCGACCACATCGTGGAAGCCGATATCGGCAGCATCACGTTCAAGACGACGCAGTTCATCGGACGGGTTCGTGTGTATGATGCGCAGCAGGATATGTGCGTCGGTCGCGTGATCGAGCTGGCCTCTCACGGCGATCCCCACCTGGACCGAACGGCCGTGATGATGGGGGACTATGTTCAGCCCGTGTTCGTCGTGTCCTCGGAGAATCTGTTCGACAAGGGGAGCAGCACGCTCCGTCCCGAGGCGATTCGGGAGCTCGACCGGGCGATCGCCTTTATCAAGCGGTTCAGACCGATCAAAGTGCGTGTGGAGGGTCACACGGACAGCGAAGGTCCCGATGACGTAAACATGCGGCTGTCTGAAAATCGCGCGGCTAGTGTGAAGGCGTATCTGGTCAGCCAGGGCGGTATTGCCGAAACCGTGCTGATTCCGGTCGGCTACGGTGAGCAAAAGCCGATCGCCTCGAACGATACGCCCGAGGGCCAGCGCAAGAACCGGCGGTTCGAAATCGTGATTGAGCAGTAGAGCTTGCGGCCTGTGGCCCCAGCTGTTGGCCGTTCTCCGTTGTCCGGAATGCGGTTTTTGGGACTCGCGGGCTCTTGAGGATCATTTAAGTCGCGACTTGGTTTGGGTGTCCCTTTGGAGGCCGTTCGCCTTTGGCGAGCGGCCTTTTTCGTGTGTCGTATGGGCTCAAGTCGAATCGAGAAACGGCCGATATAAAGAAGGGGAGCGGATCTCTACATCCCGACCTCACCACACTCACAGAATCTTCCGATGATCGATCTCTCTTCGTTTTCCAGCGCGTTTCCGAGTCTCGCATCGTTCTTCGCCGATCGTTCTCCACTGGCCGAACGTCTGCAGGGTGTCCCTCCGGATTCTCAGGCCCAGGAGGGGGCGAGCGATCGCGTCGAGCTGTCGCCGGAGAGCGCGCGACAGCGTCTGCTTTCGAACCTTGCAGGGCCTCGTTCGATCAACCCGGGGAGACGCCTGCGATCGCTGTTCAGAATGGGACCTACGCACCGTCCACGGTCGTGAGTTCTTCGTTCGGTTTCTCGTTCAACCTGAACATCGAACACGAGCGGACGCTTATCGCATCCCCCGTCTCCGTGCACGAACAGGGTGACCCGGTGGCCGCCGCCGTTCAGGCGAGGGAATCGAGCAGCCTCTACTACCAGTCGTCGCTGTTCGAATCGCGCCGGTCTATCGCCGGCGGTTTCAGCGAGGTCCGCCAGCTCCAGACCGAGCTGTTCTATAGCCGTTCACGCGAGCTGTCGGTCAGTATGCCGTCCGACCAGGCGGACCGATTCGGCCAGACGAGCGAACGTGTCGCACGCACCTTCCAGCTCGACATTTCCCTCGAGTTCTCGTTCCTCGGTCAGTTCACGCGTCAATCGGAATCGATCGGCGAACTGGACAACAGTCTGCTCGATCGATACCTGGCGGGGACGGACGCGCGATCGGGATCGAACGGCGACGCCCTGTAAGCTTTCTTCGACCGCGTCGAGTCGGCACTCGATCAGGCGAAGTCGTTCGTGATGGCTTCGCTCGACGCCCTGTTCGCCCAGGCGGCAGACACGTTCGGTCTCGACGCACAGGGGATGGATGCCCTGAGTTCTTTCGTGACGGATGAACTGCACGCCTTCTTCGAGGAAGTCGACGGTTTCCTCGCTGAAAGCCGAGCCTCGTTCGGAGAGCCTGCTTCATCTCCCGAGGAGTTAGCTCCTCCGGCGCCCGAAGCAGACATTCAAGAAGAACCTGCCGCACTCGTCTGATCGATCCACCTGAAGGAGGTCGGTATGATCGGGACACCCGTCTCGTCCGCCGGCCATCCTGCCCCATCCAGTCGCTCGACCCACCCTCGAAAGCGCTCGAGCAAGCTCGCCAAACCCCGTACGCGACGCATCAAATCGTCCGCGAAAGGCGCCTCATACGATCGGATCCTGAGGCCTGAGTCGGGCAGCAACCTGGATTTCGCCTCGCGACCCGAGAAGAATCCGACGGTTCTCGGGCGGAGAGAAGGTCTAACGAGCAGGCGTAATACATCGATGACTGCCCACAGGATCGTCGCAACCTACCGTCGAAGTCTGTCCTTTTTACTTCAGATCAGGAGGTTCTCCGTCACCGGCTGACCTGTTGAAGAGGGCTTCGCCCTTTTCTGGTGTACGGTTGACGGTGGACCCCTCGCATCCGCTCGGGGCAGGCTCCGAGACGGCTCGCCCCATTGGCGGAGAGTAGAGGATAGAAGCTCAGATAACAACAAGACCGAGCCAGTGCAACGGCTCGGTCTTTTGCGTTCGGACATGACTTCGCGGGTTACGTGCGTATGGCGCTCATGCGGTGGGTTCGCGTGTTGAACCGCTTGCCAGTCAGCAGCCGGGACAAGGTGTTGGACACGCGGAGGGTGATGCGGTTCCGTCCGTTCTTGAGGAAAGAGGATTTGCCTTCCCACGTGTAGGGGGACCACGGACGGACGCCGACGACGTGACCGTTGACGCTCAACTCGTAGACGTCGTCCGAATCGCGCAATTCTCGATCGAGGGTGACCGCGAAGCGGTCTAGTTTTGGCCGTTTGAGAGAGATTTCCTGTGTGTAGGCGACCGTTCCGGCGAAGAATGGCATTCGGTTATGGTCGAGATCTCCGAATGGACCTCGCTCGGGCAGTGCCCCGATGCGGTAGGCATCGGATCTCCACTTGCGGACGCCGAATTTTCCGAAGAGGTAGAAGGCGTCGACGAGCCCGTCGGAGAGTTTCGACACCTCCAACCGAACCGCGATGACATTTTTGCCCTTGTTCACGCGACGCCCAAGTGCGCACGTGAGGTTGCTGTTGTCGTATCGAAACGTGGGTCGAAAAGCGTTGTTCGGGAGTCGGGAACCGTTCACGAAGACCTGGTACTCCCCGAGGATGGCACTGCGGTCGAGGACAAGAGACAACTTGCTCGGTACGATGTCGGCCTGGAACGTGGAGCGATACCAGACGACGAGGGGCAGTTCGACCTCGGGCTTTCCCTCCTCGTTAGCGTAGGTGAGGGGGACGTTCGTCTGGGAAACCGATCCCAATTGTTCTGAAAACAGAGCCGGTTCTACGGACGCCCATCGGCCGTCGTTTTGGCCGAGGGCTGCCCATCCATTCTTCGAACCACGGTCTTGCGGATCGATCTGCATCCGGAATCGGTCCAGACGCAGCGCATTGTCGGCCTCGGGATCGAGTCTCCAACTGCCTTCGAGCGACAGGTCGAGGGCGGCTGATTCCGGTAGCTCGACGTCCACTGATTCAGCTTTCGAGACGACCAGGAGGTGCGACGTATGCGCCTCAAAGCGGAGCTGCGTCGTCAAACGACCTCCCTCCGATTCGGTCGGGAGGGGTTTTCGAGCCCCAGTTTCGAGGTCCCACCGCTCGATCGAGTAGCCCCGACCGGGGGTCGTGATGCCGACGCGTGCGTCGAATCCGAACGCGGCGGTGTTGGCGAGGAAGACGATGTGTTGATCGTCGTCGACCCGCTCCTGGCAAAGCACGGCTCCGGTCGCCCGCTTTTCGGTTTGAACGAAGACGGTGCGGGGGGAGACCTGGTCGAGGACCTTGCCGAGGGCGTGGGTGCCGTTGTTTTCGACGACGCAGCCCCCCGTGCGCACGAGATGGAGATTTCCCCGATTGACCAGGTGGACTCCGAGCTCGTGGCCCATGTAGTCCTTGATCATGCGGCCGGCTTCCATATCGGACAGTTTGGAAATGGCCTCGACGATGGACGGGCCCTCCTGGATGTCTTCGATCGGGAGCAGGCTGACCGAAATCACGATGCCTTCGTTGTTGATGAAATCCCGAATGACCTCGAATGCATCCCGCTCCAGGTTGGTAATGGGAGGGATGACCACGACGTCGTAAACGCAGTCTCCCAGGTGGATCTCACGTCCGCGCACTTTCCCTTGCGCGAGCATTGCAGGGTCGAGGCAATCGAAGCTGCGCCCCATACGCGGCAGGGCCTCGAGAATGGCCGCCCAATCGGATCTAAGACGCTCGGCCAGTTTTTCCTCGTCGCTGTCGAAGCCATTGTAACGCCAGGCCTGGCCGGGATGACCGAGATGGGCGATCAGGGAGGTCCCTGGTTCCAGCAGGGCGACCCGGCTGGCACGGGTTCCGGCGGTGAGCGCGTAGGTCAGCCGACCGACGTAGTCGCTGACGGAACGGTAGGATTCCCAGTGCGGGCTCTGGTTGAACTGGGATGCGGACCCGTCGTGCTTGCGGAGGCCGTCGAGTGTGTAGGCGAACCCGTGGGGATTGAAGACGTTGCACCCTTCGGCGGCAAGATGGTCGACAGCCGACTTGATGTCTTTGGCCGAAAGGGACCATCCTGCGCCCTGGCCGACGGTCGCGAAGACGCGTCCCGAACCGGTTTGACGCGCTGCGGAGGCCGCGAAAACGGGGTTGAGCCTCGGATCGGCGCACGCCCCGTCGGGCGATTCTGCGTGACCCTTTTCCGTGCCTCCCCTGATGCCGGCGATATGCCCCGCATCGAGGTGCGCGCTCCTGAACAGGGGCACATCGGTGGCGAAGGACAGCTTGTTGTCGGCCGCCCACTCCGCGCAGGTTCGATGGTAGCTGAGCCGCAGGAGTTCGCTCAACGTTTGGAAGTAGTCGTAGCGGATCCTTGCGGTGTTGGGACCGAAGGGGGTGATGAGGGCGGGCAACTGCGACACGAGATCGTAGCCGTTCCGCGCTCGGTAAGCGTCTGGCAGAAGGCTCGACCAGGGGAGGTGTCCGGGCGGATCCGTTTCGCGTGTCGTGTAGAATCCCTTGACCGTTTTGCCGGCGTGTTTGCCGGACAGTTCCACGTAGGGCTGGAACGTCGATCGAATGTACGTCAGGACGGCTTCGCGGCTGAGCGGATCGAAGTGGGTGCCGGTCTGATCGGGCCCCCTGACCTCCTGCTGGAGGAACACGATCACGCGCCAGCGTCCCGCCGGCGCCTTCCAGTAGAGTCGCTGAATCGGATCGTGGGTTTCGAACTGGAGGTCGAAGAAAGGCTGGTCTGCGGACGTGCGCCGGAGTCGCTGGGCCCGGTGATCGACGCCGATAAAGCCATCGATCTCCTCGGTATCCTCCCAGAGGCTGCGATCGCGACGAAGAGGGACCGCAACGGCACGAAGAACCGTGGCCCAGGGCAGCTCGAGATCGACTTGTTGTCCCCCCTGGACGGTCGTTTCGCGGAAGGTCAGATACTGGGCCCGGTGGCGTGGCTCGGTCAAGACGACACGTCCGCCTGTCAAGCCTCGCGCGTGGGGGAAAGCGTCGTGAAACCAGACGTGAAGGTCGTTCTGGCTGGCCGTTTCGACCGCGAGCGTGACACGATCGAACCAGATCTTTGACAGGTAGGGGATTCGGAGCCCGGCCCCGGCGGCAATGACGAATCCACCGACCCCCTTGTCGGCCATTTCGCGAATCTGGCGGACGAGTTCGGCTTCTTCGATATTCCCGTTCCAGAACCAGAACGGTGCCGGTCGACAGGCGCCCGGCGGGTTTTCGAATGTCTTAGGGTTCATAAGCCTTTTTTGAGGATGATCTCTACGGCCCCGTATCGATATCGATGCCGAAGAATCCGGATGACAACATTCCTTGCACGATGGTCAGCAACCACGTGGCCAGGAGGCACGCCAAAAATGCCAGGATGTAATTTCTGCCCCTGTGACTTCTCGTCCGTCTCTGAGCACGGCGTCGTCTTTCGGGACGCGTCTCGACCTGCGGCCGATCTCGCTGAAGCTGCTCGACACCGGCTCCAGGGGATATCGCCTGGGACTCCGGCTCTTCCTCTTTGACCTCTTCTGTTACCGGTGGACCGTCGTCGACCGTCGGTGCACTCTCGCCCGAGGGTGTCTGCTGAGCCAAATCCTCGCTCCACATCGCGAGGACCTGCTCGACGACGACAACCAGGTCATCCTCTTCGAACGGCTTTCGGACGAATCCGCTCGCGCCAAGCTGGCCGAGTTGCTGCATCTTGTTCGGATCGATCTCGGATGAGACGATAACGACGGGGAGGTTCAGGTCCAGATCTTTGATGAATTCGAGGAGCGCCTCTCCCTGCACGGTCGGGAGGTAGAGATCGAGAAGTACGATGTCCGGCGGCGTTTCGTGGATCTCGGCGATGGCCTCGGTCCATTTATTGACGGATCGGATCCGGTATTCCCGGCTGTCCAGCGCCGATTCGAGCACCGTAGAGACTTCAGGTTCGTCATCGACCACCAGGATTGGTCCGCAACTCCTCCAAATCCGGGTCCTCCCCGGGGGTGGGACATTTGCTTCAGCCGGCCGCGCACGCCTGACAGAGGTAAACCACGACTCGCCGGTCTCTAACGAATCGCGTCAGCTTGACGTCGCCTTCGGCCTGGCGACACGACTCACACGGTCGCTGAAGGTCGGGTGTCGACTGCTCTGACTGGGCGAGACACGCATCACAGCTACTACGAGACACGCATCACAGCTACTATAAACGACTGTTTTATATCCGTTTACGACTTCCGTCTTGGCCTGGGTTGCAGGACGCTCACCACAATGATCACAAATCATCGCCTGACCATCCTGCTGAAACGTTTTATCTAGTTGATAATACGATACTTATGTACCCAAGCGTCGGACGGGCGCTTCACCCGATCGGCGCACGCCTGAAGCGGTGCCAATTTAATTTCTGCGATCTGAAAGTCAAGAAAATTCAATAGATTGCACTCGCCGGGCGGCTTCTGAGTCAAGCTTTCGGTGGCCATCAACTTTCCTTTGTGTATAATTCAGGGCCATGCCCAAGCAGATACACGCACTCGTGCTTGCCGCAGGATTGTCTCGCCGAATGGGCCGATTCAAGCAGTTGCTTCCGTTCGGCGGGCAAACGGTCGTCGAATCCGTCGTTCAAGCTGTTCTGGACGGGGGCGTCGACGACGTTGTGGTTGTTTTGGGCCACCGGGCGGACGAGGTGCGGCAGGTTCTCGATCCGCTGGGGGTGACTGCGGTCGTGAATGAGTCTTATCGAGAGGGGATGTTCAGCAGTCTCCTGTGCGGGTTGGGCCAGATCCCGGGGACCGATGCGATCCTCCTTGCGCTGGGGGACCAGCCACAGATTTCTTCGACGACCGTGGCGAGGGTGATCCAAGCGTTTCGGACCGGAAATGCCGGGATCGTCGTGCCCGTTTACGGAGGGAAGCGGGGGCATCCGATCGTTTTCGATCTGCCACGATACCGAGACGAGATCGTCGGATTGTCCGGCGAAGAGGGCCTGAAACCGGTCGTACGTGGACACCCGGAGGACACACTCGAGATCACGATCGATGATGAACGGATACTGAGGGACCTGGATACACCCGAGGACTATCAACGCGAGCTCGCCGATAAGCGGAAAAACGAATCAGAGGATGCTTCATGAACGCGAAGCTGAACTACCGGAATCTGCAGGAGTTCATCCAGGCCATCGACGAAGCGGGCGAACTGAAGCGTATTTCGACAGAGGTCGACCCACATCTGGAGGTGACGGAGATCGCCGATCGCGTGATGAAACGACCTGGCGGTGGGGATGCGCTCCTGTTCGAGAACGTGAAGGGGAGCGCGATTCCGTTGGGGATCAACCTGTTCGGGTCGGCTCGCCGGATGGGGATGGCCCTGGGTGTCGAAGCGCTGGACGAGATCGGAGATCGTCTGTCGAGCATGCTAAAGCTGGAGGTGCCCGATTCGTTAATGGGCAAGCTGGCAATGCTTCCGATGCTCAAAGAGCTGGCGAGCTTCCCGCCCCGTGCTGTGCGATCCGGGCCCTGCCAGGAAGTCGTGCTCCAAGGTGAGGATGTCGATCTCTCTACGCTACCGGTGGCTACGTGCTGGCCGGAGGACGGGGGACCTTACATCACACTACCCCTCGTGATCACGAAGGATCCCGAAACGGGGATTCGAAACGTCGGGATGTATCGGATGCAGGTGATGGATCGGAACACGACCGCGATGCACTGGCAGCGTCACAAGGTGGGTGCACACCACTTCGAGCTGGCCAAGCGCAAGGGTGAACGGCTGGAAGTCGCCGTCGCCCTCGGGGGAGATCCGGCGACGGTCTACAGCGGGTCAGCCCCCCTGCCACCGGTCGTCGACGAGTTCATCTTCACCGGATTCCTCCGACGTCGGCCGATGGAACTCGTGAAGGCGGTGACGGTCGATCTCGAAGTGCCGGCCGAAGCGGAGATCGTGCTCGAGGGATATGTGGACCCGTCTGAAGATCTGATACGGGAGGGACCGTTTGGCGATCACACGGGATTCTACTCGCTCGCGGACGACTATCCTGCGTTTCACGTGACGGCTATGACGATGCGGCGGAATCCCGTCTACCCTACGACGATCGTGGGCAAGCCCCCGATGGAGGACTATTATCTGGGCCACGCGACGGAACGGATTTTCCTGCCGCTGACTCGCCTGATACTGCCCGAAATTGTCGACTACCATATGCCGGCCGAAGGCATCTTCCACAACCTTGTGTTCGTGTCGATCGACAAGGCCTACCCGGGTCACGCCTACAAGGTGATGAACGGGCTCTGGGGTGCGGGGCAGATGATGCTGGCCAAGGTCATCGTCATCGTCGACAAGGACGTGAACGTGCAAGACCCGCAAGAAGCCTGGTGGGTTGCCCTGAACAATATCGATCCCGAACGCGACATCCGATTCACGCCGGGCCCGGTCGACGTACTCGACCACGCCAGCAGCGCCTTCACGTTCGGAACGAAAATGGGCATCGACGCCACGAAGAAATGGCCCGAAGAGGGCTTCGACCGCGAGTGGCCGGAGAAGATCGTGATGAGTGATGACGTCAAAGCGAAAGTCGATAGACTCTGGAGTTCTTTGGGACTTTAGCGGTGGGCTGTCGGCGGTAGATGATATACAAGGATGCGCATTCGTGTACGAATCTCTAGGTCAGGTGACACTGAAGAACGGGGAGGTCGTGGAGGCGGGGGTCGTAATCGGGCCCGACCTCGAATGGGCTGATCGGGTGGAGCAGCTGCTCGGGCACAAGGGCCCGCTGTGGCGATGGGGGAATGAGGTGGTGTTGCGAGAGGCCGTGCCTGTCGAATCCTACTTCTACCTGCTCCACCGGGACGGTGAGCCGTTCGCGAATATGTTGAACATCGAGGTCGATGGCGTCGGGATGTACGCCCACGTCTTCACGAAGCCGGAGGAGCGGCGGAAGGGGGCAGCGAGCCGCCTGCTGGATCTATTGCTCGATCATTACCGGACGCGTGGAGGACGGGCGTTGGTACTCGGAACAGGCTACGACTCTCCGCCCTACCACATCTATGCACGTGGCGGCTTCGAAGGGATCGAGGCGGAAAGCGGGAATATGGCCTACTACCCGGATGGTGAGAAAGCGTTTTACGAGACCTACTTCGCCGGTCAGGCGATGAGCGTTTCACGGCTGGGCTGGCAACACTGGCCCCCTTCCATCCCTCTGTTCATTGGCGACTATCCGGGCGTGGTTCGTTCAGCCGTGATGGGGATTCTGAGACGCCGGTCGACGGAGGGCCCGATCGTGGACCGGATGAAGAGCGAGCTGGCGAGGCGGGAGCGAGGGGCGGGGACCCAGACGGCGGTCTTAACGGGTAACGACACAGGGGCGGTCTTCGGGCTATCGACATTCGACGAACATCCGATCTGGCCACGGACCCTGCTCGTGGATGTCTACTGCCATCCTGATGCGTGGGATCGCGGCGCCGGAATCCTGGACGCGCTGGAGCTGGACCGGGCGGATCGAACGATTGTCTACTGCGATGAGGGACTGGCGGAGAAGGAGGCCATTCTGGAAGCGGCCGGCTTCCGGCCGTCGGTGACGTTCAACCAGCGCGTGGCCGTCGATGCCGCTTGTACCGGCTTCGTGAATGTGCGGGAGTGGGAGCGGGTGTGATAGGCGCGCTCAGTTGTTCGAAACAGACGTGCGAAAGTAGGAGCCGAGGGGCAGACCGAATTGGTCTCGCCCCTTTTCTGTGGGGCTAGCGTCGACCGAGAAGGAGTCCGATTCCGAAGGCTACGCCACCCGCAATGAGAGTCCCTGCTGACGGCTGAGGGCCCCGCTTTGACGAATGGCGGCTGGGGGTAACGACAGGATCCTCGGGATCTGTGGCTAGAAATACATCGGCCCCGGAGGGCGCCTTCACTCGACGTTCCAGCGTCTCGATGTCGAGCAAATCCCTTTCGATCAACTCGTCGAGCAGGGCGTCGACGGACCCTGAATAGTGGCGCTCGAGGAGCTTGGGCAGCGCATCGCCGTCGACCTCCTCCCGACTCAAGCCGGCCCGATAGCGCTTCCGATAGGTGGAACCGTCGTCGACGATCAGCCCCCGTTCGGCCATAATCTGGAGCAGTGATCGCACCGTGCTGGCGGTGGGTGCGTCTGGCAGGGCGCTGCAGATGTCGCCGCTCGTAGCCTCTCCCCGCGACCACAAGACGTCCAGGATCTCCCTCTGCCGTTTGGTGATCTCGTCTGACATTCCCATTTCCATCTGTGTAAATGCTTGTAAATGAGGATTATCGAATCTTAGGACTTTTCGTCGGGTATGTCCAATGGATTCGCGTTGTGTTGGAATCCAGCCAGAACGCTCTGATGTCCAATGGATTCGCGGTTATTTCCATGGAGGAATGAAACGTCCAATGAGTTCGCGTTTGTTAAAAGTGGCCTGAGGCCACTGTTAAGACGGTTGAAAACGTCCAATCCGTACGCGGTCAGGTTTTAGGCCCATTTCAGGGGGAAAGGACATCCGTGCGGAGGTTGGCGAGAAGCTCGAAGGAGGCCCCCGCGTCGATGCTCCGGTAGAGGCTGAAGCCCTCAGCGATCGCGAAGACGGTATCGGGAGCGCTCGGGGAAAAAACGATGTCGGTGACGGTGTTGTCCGCGGTGTGGACGAGGGCCACCGTTTGAACGCCATCGAACGATCGGTAGAGGTTGGCCGTGCTGCCGTAAACGACGATCTGCGGGTCGGCGGGAGAGACGGCCACGGGACCGTTGGTCTGGTTGATTTCGGTCGTGAACCAGGAGACCCCGGCATCCTGAGAGATGAGCATTCGGAACGAGTTCCGCTCGTGGGCGTAGATCACCCGTCCATCGTGGCTGACGTCGAACGACCCGATGGACTTTTCCGTGTGCTCGGGAGCGAAGGAAGTCCAGCTGGCGCCGTCAAGCGATCCGCGGTAGAAGCCCACGTTTCTTTCCGGGTCGTTGAAGACCGACCCGAATGTCAGAAAGCCATCTTCGATCCGACGCATCCAGATGTATCCGTTCAGACGATCGTTTTCTCCCAGGTCGGCGCGCGTCCAGCAGGCGCCGCCGTTGTCCGATCGAAAAATCCCGCCATCGAAGAATTGCCCGGCCAACTGGGTGAACGAGGGCTCTCCACCCTCAATCCCTATGACGACGATGTTGGGATTCTCGGGATGGACCTGCACCGAAGTGACCCGTGAGTTCTCGAGCCCACAATTTCGCCGTTGCCACGTGTCGCCGCCGTCCGCACTCCGGTAGACGCCCCCGATAGCGCTCGGGAAATCCCCCACGACCGGCCCGGGGGAGTCGAGCGTGGCGGCGTAGACGACAGATGGATCGCTCGGGGCGTAGGCGATGTCCCAGATTTCGGCGTAGCCGCCGTTGAAGTGTCGGAGGCCGTGGCGATGACGGGTCCACGTCTGACCACCGTCCGTGGTTCTGACGAATCCGTTTCGTTCGGTCCCGATGAGCAGAGTGAAAGCGTCCGACGGGTGGACGGTCAGGGCGCGGAAGGCGTTGTCGTGATCGGGGCCTGCGGGTCCATCCGGTCCGTCGATGATCTCGCCCCCGTTGCCCAGATCGTTGCCGCAGTCGACGGTCTGACCGAATTCGAGCACGAACAGGACAAAGTCGCCGAAACCGACTGACCCGTCGGCTTCGAGGTCAAACCGGTCGTCAAAATCGGGCGATACGGATGTGGTTCCGAAGGCGCCAGCGAAGAGGACGAAGTCGTCCAATCCAACGATGCCGTCGGAGGTGAAGTCGGCCTGGAAGGGCGAGGCGCACAGCGTGGCGGAGAGGAGCAGCAGGAGGCTGACGCAGAGCAGGAGGCGTGTTGGAGCGTCAGTCAGCAGCGTTTTCCTGGACATTGCGAAAGATGCCCCACTCCCGGGTGAGGTCCTGGCTCTGCACCATTCGTGAATAGAGCCCGTTCGTCGCCATCAGGGAGACGTGCGATCCGGATTCGACGATTCGACCGTCGTCGAGGACGATGATCTTGTCCGCGCTGCGAACCGTGGACAGTCGGTGAGCGATGACGACGGACGTGCGGTTCCGGGCCAGGCGTGTGATGGCCTGCTGGATGAGGGCTTCGGTTTCGGCATCGACGGAGGAGGTGGCTTCGTCGAGAATGAGGATCGGAGCGTTCTTCAGCACTGCTCGAGCGATCGACAGTCGCTGTTTCTGACCGCCAGACAGACGTACGCCGCGTTCGCCGATCACGGCGTCGTAGCCATCGGGAAAGTCGAGGATGAATCTCTCCGCGTTGGCGGTCTGAGCCGCCTGGATGACGTCCTGATCGGGGGCGTCGGGCCGGCCGAACAGGATGTTCTCCCTGACGGTGCCGTGGAACAGAAAAACATCCTGCAGGACGGGCGCCACGTTGCCACGAAGGAATTCCAGCTTGAGAGACCGGACGTCGTGTCCGCCGACCCGAACGACGCCGGACTGGACATCCCAGAAGCGTGGGATGAGGTTGGAAATCGTCGTTTTTCCGGCTCCCGTGGGGCCCACGAGGGCAACGACTTCACCGGGCGCGACGTCGAACGTGACGTCTTTGATGACGGGTGTTTCGGGCTCGTAGCCGAAGGTGACGTGGTCGAAGGCAATGTTGTAATCGGTGCGAGACGGAGCGATGGCGTTGGGGGCGTCGACGATGTCGGGTTCTTCGGCCAGGAGCTGAAACACCCGATCGATGCTGGCCGCGGCTTTTTGAAGGACGTCGTTGATCGAAGCGAGGGCCAGGAACGGTTGGTAGATGTGGGCCATATAAACGATGAAGACGAACAGGTCGGCTACGCTGATGCGGCCCTGGAGGGCCATATCGCCGCCCGTCCAGATAACGAGGACGATGCCGACGCCACCCGCCGCTTCGATGATGCCGGAAGGCAGGAGGGAAATCGTGTTGGCCCGAATCATCTCGTCCCGGAACCGGTTGCTTCGCGACTGGATGAGATCGGCGCGTCGTTTCTCCTGTGTGAAGGCTTTGATGACGGCGATTCCCGACAGGTTGTCCTGAACGAGGGCGCCCAATTCCGAGAGACGTTCTCGAATACCGTGCCACATCAGGCGAACGCGGGAGACGTAGCGGTAGACGAGCCACCCGGCGAGCGGAACGGGCACGAGCACGATGAACGCCAGCTCGGGATTCAGCACAAAGAGGACGGTCATCATCGATATGGGGATGATGGCCGCCAGTACCGTCTCTGGAATGCCGTGGGCGATGAAATCTTCGATGGCTTCGACGTCGTTGATCGATCGAGTGATCAGGCTCCCTGTGCGCTGATCGTTGAAGAAGCGGTGCGGCAGACGCTGGAGATGCCGATAGATCCGGTTCGTCAGGTCGTGCATGACCCGATAGGCCGTTACGTGAGAAAAAAATCCATAACCGTAACGCGTGGCGCCCCGAATCAGGTAGACACCGAAGAGCAACACGGTCACGCTGAGGAGGTCGGATGTTTCTGCGCCACCCTCGGTGATCCACCGGATCAAGCGTCGTATCAGAAGGGGCGGGATGAGGTTGGCGCCGGCGAAGAGGAGGCCGCACACGATCGACCACGTCATGAAAAGTCTGCGTCCCCGGAGGACTTCATACACGTTCTTCAAAAATTTCAACGATTCGGCCTTTCATTCGAGTGGATGACCAAGCTTAGCGACATCGCCCCGATTCTGTCAAATTCTTTGGTCCTGCCGTCTGTCGTCTTTGGTGTTGTTCCGGTCTGTCTTCGCATCTATATTAGGGTCACCTGCGGGGTGCTGAAAAATGAACATAACACATTGTTTTTAGGAAGTTTATGTCGTGACAGACGATAAAGCGGACAATTCTTCGACTGGGTCGCGTATCCTTTTAAAAACATAGGGTTGTATCTTGGAAGCGTCTTCCTGATCACCTTTTACGGTGTCCAGGTCTGTCCTTTTCTGGAACAGCTCAACGTTCCGGAACTGGTCGGCGAGATCGCGGTCGCCTTCGCTCTGGTTTTCTGGGTCAAGTCGTGGGTCTTCGGCCGCGCCTGTCATTTGGACGACGATCGGACATCCACCCTGGAGAAGCCCTGGGTCGCCCTGAGGTCGGAATTGCTGGCGTGGCTCGCCGTGGGGATCGCGCTCGGTCTGTGGAACGAATTCCGCTACGACTTCCCGATCGAAAGCGGTCTGAAGCTGGTGATGGGCGCGATTACCGTGGGCATCTTCAGCTCGACCTACCTGGCACTCGACGTCGAGCACGCACTCATCCTCTCCTGTGCCCAGCGCTCCGACATCGACCGGATTCGTCAGGGTCGTTTCTTCTCGATCACCACGAAGTTCATGATTTTCGTCTGCGCCTCTTTCGTCGTATTCGCCGTCGTCATCATGCTCCTGATCTACAAAGATTTTCTGACGATGATCGAGTCTTACGAAACGATGATGGCATTCCAGTTCAGATGGGTGGTTCAAGAAATGCTCTATGTGTTCGCCGTGCTGCTCGGCGGGAGCTTCTTGGCCGCAAGACACTACTGCCGAAACCTGGAGCTGATGTTCGACCTGGAGTTGAAGGCTCTCTCCGCGGTAGAGTCAGGAAACTATGACTCTTTCGTGCCCGTGGTGAGTCGCGACGAGTTTAGCCAGATCGCGCGTCATACGAACGAGATGATCGAAGGGCTGCGGGATCGGGAACGCATCAAGCGGTCGTTCGGAAAGTATCTGAGCCCGACGGTCGCAGAGTCGATTCTGAGCAGCGAGGAGGAGACGAATCTGGGTGGACGCGAGGTGGAGGTGGCGGTCCTGTTCACGGATCTTCGGGACTTCACGCCCTATTCGGAATCGTGTCCACCGCAGGAGCTGATCGAGATCCTGAACGATTACTTCACGATGGTGGTCGACCAGGTTCACGGGCACGATGGCATTCTGGACAAGTTCATTGGAGACGCGGCGATGGCGGTGTTCGGGCTCGCATCGGGAGAACGCAACGCTTGCGACGATGCGCTCGAAACAAGTCTGGAAATCCGGAACGGGTTGGAGGATCTGAACGAGAAGCTGGTCGGCCGGGGTTTGACACCGCTTAGGAATGGCGTGGGCATCCATTTCGGAAACGTCGTAGCCGGGAACATCGGCTCCGAAGAGCGGTTGGAGTACACCGTGATCGGCGATACGGTCAACACGGCGTCGCGGTTGGAAGGTGCGACGAAGGACCTGCCCACGCCGATCGCGATGTCGATCGAAGCCTACGAGCATCTGAGCCATCGGAACAGGGATCGACTGACGCAAATCGGCGAAGTCGCCCTGAAGGGGAAGTCACAGCCACTCACGGTCTATGGACTGCCGGCGGCCGCCTAGTAAGAAAGTGTTCAGTGTTCGGTGTTCGGGAAACCCGCGCACCATAGCAGTTGCGATCGACTCGGAGTCCGGTCGTGAAGTGAACGTAGGTGCGGTGTAGAACTAACGCGAAACAGGACAGATCGCTGGGCTAGGTGAACGATCGATGACGACCGCGACGGACCACATCGAAACGGAAGCGCAGCTGATCGACCAGATGACGACACCGTCCCCGGAGGTCAAGGCGGCCGTTCGAGCGCTCGACGGGGACATCGCGATTCTGGGGATTTCCGGGAAGATGGGACCGACGCTCGGAGAGCTCCTGGTGAGAGCGGGGGCGTCGCGCATCATCGGAGTGTCACGGTTTTCGGACCCCGATGCGCAGGCCGATCTCGAAGCGCGAGGGATCGAAACGCGCAAGGCCGACCTTCTCGACGACGAGACGCTGAATGCGCTGCCGGATGTCCCCTACGTCTACCTGATGGCCGGGCACAAGTTCGGATCGACCGGGAACGAGTCGCTGACCTGGGCGATGAACGCACTCCTGCCGGCGAAGGTGATGAAGCGCTACCCCGCCGCCAAGGTGGTCTACGTCTCATCGGGCAACGTCTATCGCTTCACGCCAGTCGATCGGGGGGCGATCGAGACCGACCCGGTCGATCCGATCGGAGAATACGCTCAGTCCAGATTGGGTGGGGAGCGTGTGGCCGAACACCTTTCGGCGTCGCAGGGAACGGACCTCGCCATCATCCGTCTGTTTTACGCGACTGAACTGCGATACGGGATTCTTCTGGACATCGGTCAACGCGTTCTGGCCGATGAGACGATCGATCTGTCGATGGGATACGTGAACCAGATCTGGCAGGGCGACGCCAACGCCTACCTGGCCCGCTCGTTCCCGCTGTGTGGAACACCGGCACGAATCTGGAATATGACGGGGGCTGAAATCCTGTCGGTGAGGGATATGGCCGAGCAGTTCGGGGCGCGCTTGGGGCGTAAACCCAAGTTTGCGGGCGAGGAGGAGCCCACGGCCCTGCTGGGAGACGCCTCCGCGATGTTGGACCGACTGGGACCTCCCAAGGTCGGTTTGGACGAGATGGTGACGTGGGTGGCGGGCTGGCTGGAACGGGACGGCCGGACGCTGGGGAAACCGACCAAATACGAGTCCCGATCCGGGAGATTTTAGGCTGTCCGATGAAGTTTAGCGATCTGGTTCTTGCCCCTGACATTCAGCAGTCCCTCGCCGATATGGGCTATGACGATATGACGCCCATCCAGGAGTCGGCGATTCCTCACATTCTCGAGGGCAAGGATCTGATCGGACTGGCGGAGACAGGGTCGGGCAAGACCGGCGCCTGCGCCGTACCGCTCGTGCAGATGGTCGATCCCGATCTGTCGGAGTTGCAGGCTCTGATTCTGGTGCCGACGCGGGAGCTCGCACAGCAGTATGTGTCCGAGATTGCAAAAGTCTCCCACCACACGAACGTGGCGCCTTTTGCGATGTTCGGTGGGTTCGACATGGACATCCAGCGGGCCAAGCTCAAGCACGGTGTGCATATTCTGGTCGCAACACCCGGTCGTCTGATCGACTTCGTCTGGAACAACCCGCTGCCGCTCAACCATATCCGGACGGTGGTTCTGGACGAGGCGGACGAGATGATGAAGATGGGGTTCATCGAGAACGTGGACTTCATCTTCTCGTGTATGATGCACGATCACCAGACCCTGCTGTTTTCGGCCACGATGCCGAAGGAAGTGAAGCGTCTGGCCGAAGCCTATCAGACGGACCCGGTTCGTATCGAGCTCAACCGCGACCAGGTCGCGCCCCAGTCGCTGCGGCATTGCTTTACGGTGATTCGGGAAGACGATCGTCTCGATTCGTTGAAGCGGTATCTGAAGCGCGAAGACATCCGGCAGGCGATCCTGTTTTGCAATTCCCGGACGGGGAGCAGTCGCCTGCTCAGAGACCTTCGCGGCGCCTTCGATTCGGTTGAAATCATCCACGGGGGGCTCGAACAGCCCCAGCGGACGTCGATTTTCAACCGGTTTCGATCGATGGACATCAAGCTACTCGTGGCGACCGATGTGGCGGCACGCGGTCTGGATTTCGATCACGTGAGTCACGTGATCAATTACGAGTATCCGCACACCGAGCTAATTTATACCCATCGGACGGGTCGCGCCGGCCGTATGGGTCGAGAAGGCATCGCGATGACTTTCCTCACGCGACGGGATTTGGGCGGAATGCGACGACTCATTCAGACGACACGGCTCGAGCCAGAGTGGCTAGGTGATGTCCCGATCTGAGCAAGGCAAGTGGCCGGTCGAGGGGGAGGAACTTTCATCAGCGCGGTGGCAGACGGGGCGGCCGCGGCCGCCCGCGAAGGTCGTAGTGTGATGTCATTCAGACCAGGAACGATGGTGGGGAATCCGGGGTCCGACGGTTGGGGTCGTGATCCAGCCGAACACGCGGAGAAAGGACGGCAACGATGGATAAGGTCAGGGTAAAAGAGCAAAAACTCGAGGGAGAGATCGTCTCCGTGACGATGACGAGCGACCAGTATGCGCTCACGATGGCGCCACAACTGGGTGGCAAGATCGTGTCGCTCGTGAATCGCAAGACCAAGCGCGAGGTGCTGTCGAGAACGAACGTGACCTACCGCGAGCGTCGATACGGCGACCCCTTCGAAGACTACGAACGGGATGGTGCGGATGAATGCTTCCCGACGGTCGGGGGATGCCCGTATCCGGTCTACCCGTGGTCGGGTGTGGAAATACCCGATCACGGTGAAGTCTGGTGCTTGCCGTGGGAGCACGAAGTTCGTCAGGGCAAACTGCACGGATCGGTTCGCGGTGTTCGTTTGCCCTACCTGTTCGAACGCACGATCAGTTTCGAGACGCTCGCCCGCCACGACAAGCAGTTCATCAGACTATCTTACAAAGTGTCGAACGACAGTCCCTACGATATGCCGTTCCTCTACGCATTTCACCCGTTGTTCAAGGCCGAGACGAAGAGCCAGATCCTGTTCCCGTCCGAGACGAACGTCGTAACGTATTCGAGCAGTGAAGATCGCCTTGGAACGCCGATGACCGAACACCAGTGGCCGCACGTGACGGACTTCACGCTCGACAAGTCCTACGACCGCAGTGTTGTGCGATCGAGCCGGAACAAGGAGTCGGAAAAGCTGTTCACGACGCCGCTCTCGCAGGGTCGGGCGGCGATGGTCTATCCGAAGGACGAATACGTGGGGTTCCTGTTCCCGGCCAAGCGGTTCCCCTACCTCGGCTTCTGGGCGAACGAAGGCGACTGGCACGGCCAGCACCAGATCGCGCTCGAGCCATCGACGTCGCAGGTCGATCGGCTGGACATTGCTGAAGGGTTGAAGACGTGCGGCGTTGTGCCCGCCAACGGGTCGACCGAATGGGATCTGAGCATGATCCTCGGCAAAGGTCGGGATGAGATGGCTCAGGTTCTGGGCGAGTTCTGACAGGATTGGCGTAAGACGCGTGAGACCCATTATGACACGATGGTGCGCAGGGCTTGGCTTGACGGCCCTCGTGTTTCTGGCCGCTCCCGGTTGGGCCCAGGACACGCTCGTGCTGCTGTCCCCGCACTCCGACGAGATCCAGAACGAGTTCACGGCTGCGTTCGAGGGCCACTACGAGCGCGAGACGGGCCGTGAGATCTCGCTCGAGTGGCTCGACGTGGGGGGCGGGACCAGCTCGATCATGCGCTACATCAAGGGTGAGTTCGGCCGGTCGCCCGAAGGCATCGAGATCGATCTGTTTTTCGGGGGCGGCCTGGACCCCTACACCGAGCTGGCCGAGATGGGACTGTTCGAGACCTACCGACTCCCTCGGGAAATCCTGGATCGCGTGCCTGCCGTCATCGGTGGGGGCATTCCGGTTTACGATGCGGGGCACCGCTGGTATGGGGCCACGCTCGCCGGCTTCGGCATTGTTTACAACCGGAAGGTGCTGGACATCCTCGGTTTCCCCGTGCCCGACACCTGGGCAGAGCTGGGGAATCCTAAATATCAGTCGTGGGTGGGTTCGGGAGACCCGCGCTTTTCGGGCAGCGTCCACATGGCCTATGAACTGATCATCCAGGCTTACGGCTGGGAAAAGGGTTGGGAAGTGATCACGCGAATGGGGGCGAACGTCCGGAACTTCGGCGCGAGCGGGAGTGCGGCCCCCAAGGACGTGGCGGTAGGGGAAGTGGCCTACGGGCTGTCGATCGATTTCTACGCCTGGGCCCAGATGACCGAGGTGGGCGAGGCGTTTGTCGGTTTTACGATGCCCGACAACATGACGATCGTCAACCCCGATGGTCTGGGGATCCTCAAGGGGGCGCCTAATCCAGAGGGTGCGAGAGCGTTCGTCCGATTCGTCATGTCGGAACCCGGCCAGAAGCTTTGGTTTTTAAAACAGGGTGTGCCCGGCGGCCCGGTGAGCGACCAGCTGAACCGTTTTACGGTCGTTCCCGACCTGTATGAAGCGTATCGCGATCAAGCCGCGGTGACGCTCAATCCTTTTGTCTGGAGATCCGATCTGGTCTACGACTCGGCCAAAGCATCGGCCCGGTGGAGCGTGTTGAACGACCTGATCGGGGTGCTCGTGATCGATTCTCACGATCGGCTACGAGCGGCCTGGACCCGAGCGCAGGCCGACGGTCTGACGGACGAGGAGGTGCGCGTCCTGTGTGCGGTACCCGTGTCGGAAAGCGCCGCGCTCGAGCTGGGAGCGACGTGGAGGACCGACCCGCGTCTGAGAATCAAAAAACTGGATGAATGGAGCGCCTTCGCACGGGACAAGTACGGAGATGCCCGAAGCGGGTGGGCCCGCGCTTTCGACGTTCTGACGCTCGTGTTTCCGCTTCTGATCGCTGTCGGGACCGTCGTGATGGTGCGTCGGACCGGGGGTGTGTGAGGCTGTATCGATGATTCGGATTTTTTCCTACTCACGCGAGTCGAACCGGATGGAGACGCCCGACATCGGCGAACTCCCCCGTCACCTCGCCGATCGGGGTCGCACGATCTGGGTCGACCTGGAAGACCCGAACGATGAAGAAACGGGCGTTCTGGGTGGGATCTTCGGGTTCCATATTCTGGCTGTCGAAGACTGTATCGACGACGCCTATCTCCCGAAGCTCGATCGCTACGACGGCTACACGTATATGATCTTCCACGCAGCGGATCCCGAAGGACGCGACCGTTTCCAGGCTCAAAAGGTGGATGTGTTCGTCGGCCCGAATTTTATCGTGACGCATCATCGTTCCGAAATCAAGGGAATCTTCGATACACGCGGTGTCGTCGCAAAAAATCCGGGCACGCTCCTTCGGTCGGCAGACTGGCCGTTGCACGGCATCCTGAACGCGATGATCGACAATTACCTCCCCGCCGTCACCGGGTTGGAGTCGCGGGTCGAACGTGCTGAGGCGGCTCTGTCGGGCGGGGATGTCGACGTGGCCGACCTCGTGCAGGCCAGTCGCGAGCTCCTCCTCCTGGAGCGGCTGGCGAAGGAGCAACTTCAGATCTTGACGACGCTGGCGACTGAGTCCGATTTCGTGCACGACGACAATCGCGTTTACTTCTGCGACGTCGCCGACCATTTGCGGCACATCCACCATCGAGCGGACTACCACGGCACGCTGGCGTCGGCGGCGGTTGCGGCGGCGACGGCGGTCGAGTCTGGCGGCACGCGTGTCGGATCCAAGGCGACGGCGGCGTTGGTCGTCGCCCTCGTGCCACCCGTGTTCGTGACGACGTATTTTTCGACGAACTTCGCGCAGCTGCCGGGTTCGGAATTCGGCCAGGGGCCGATCGTGGTGGCGGCAGCGGCCCTTGTCTACGCGGTGTGCGTCGTTCTGGCGTTTCGCCAGAGACGTTGGCTATGAACGGGGAAGAGACGTGGTCAGCGTAGTCCTCGAGCAAGTCACCAAGCGGTTCGACACCGTGATCGCGGTCGACCGGGTGAGTCTGGAGGTGGAGGCCGGAGAGTTCTTTTTCCTGCTAGGCCCTTCCGGCTGTGGGAAGACCACGCTGTTGCGCATGATCGCGGGGTTCTACCGCCCCGAGGGCGGGTGCGTCCGGTTCGGCGACCGGGATGTGACGGATCTGCCACCGAACCTTCGGAACACGGGCATGGTGTTCCAAAACTATGCGCTCTGGCCGCATATGACGGTTCGAAAGAACGTCGAATACGGTCTGGCCATGCGGGATGTCGGACGGGCGGAGATGGACACACGCGTCGACGTTGCTTTGGAAATGGTTCGGATGCGAGCCTACGCCGACCGCTCGCCCAACCAGCTGTCCGGTGGCCAACAGCAGCGTGTGGCGTTGGCGCGTGCCCTCGTGATCGAGCCCGATGTCGTGTTGATGGACGAGCCGCTTTCGAACCTGGACGCACGTCTTCGGCTCGAGATGCGGGAGCAGATCCTGTCGCTTCACGAGGAGATCGGCACGACGATGATCTACGTCACGCACGATCAGAAAGAGGCGTTGGCCATGTCCCACCGGATGGCGGTGATGGATTCGGGGCGGGTCGTGCAGGTGGGGACGCCGCGGGATTTGTATCAGCGTCCTGCGTCCCGTTTCGTGGCGGACTTCATCGGCGAGATCAACCTGATTCCGGGAAAACTTCTGGACGCCGGATCGCAGCAGGGCGTCGAGACCGATCTGGGTACGCTCACAGCCAGCGAATGCCCGTCGGGGTTGGCGAAGGGGGACGACGTGCTGTGTGCGATTCGTCCCGAGGGTCTGTCCTTCCTCGAAGGCGAGGTGCCGCTCGGCGACAACTCGGTTTCGGGTCAGGTTCGAACTGTGATCTACCTGGGCGAAGTCGAGCAATACGTGATCGAGCTCGTCGACGGAACGCAGGTGAAGATGGTCGAGCACGATCCGGTGACGCAGCGTGCCCAACCGGGTGAAGATGTTCGATTGCGCTTCAGTCCCTCGCGCGTCGTCCTGCTTCCGGCACGAGGAGAGGGCGATGCTGAGGCGCTATGATCTGAGTGTCGGGACGGCGGTCTTCCTGGGCGGACTCCTGATCTTCTTCGGTCTGTTCCTGTTCTACCCCCTCTGGTATGCCTTCCTGAACGCATTCTGGATCGACGGCCGGCTTTCGTTCGAGTTTTTCGAGTTCATGCTGACGAACCCGGTCTACGTCGAATCGATCCTCAACAGTTTCCGTCTGGCGATGGTGACGACGATCGTGACGACCTTGGTCAGTCTGCCGCTCGCGTTTCTTCTGGTCCGTTATGATTTTCGCGGAAAGGGTCTGGTGAACGGGCTGTTGCTCGTGCCGATGGTGCTTCCGCCGTTCGTCGGAGCTATCGGCATGCGGCAGATGTTCGCCCGGTTCGGCTCGGTCAACCTGCTGCTGATCCAGGCGGGACTGATCGACGAGCCGATCGATTTTTTCGGGGGCGGTGGGTTTTTGGGTGTGGTTGTGCTCGAAGTGTTGCATCTGTATCCGATCATGTATCTCAACGTGGCTGCAGCCATGTCGAACATCGACCCGAGCATGGACGAGGCAGCGCGCAACCTCGGGAGTCGCGGCTTCCGTCTGTTCCGGACGGTAACGTTCCCGCTGATGTTGCCCGGTTACTTCGCGGGCGCCATCATCGTGTTCATCTGGGCGTTCACAGATCTGGGCACGCCGCTGATCTTCAATTTCCGGCGCGTCGTGGCCGTCGAAATTTTCAACTCCATTTCCGACCTGAACGAGAACCCCGTTGCCTACGCACTCGTGGTGCTGGTCGTTCTGCTGACGATCTTTTTCTTTTACATTTCCAAGTCGGTGATCGGCGGGCGTCGATACGAGATGATCGCCCGTGGCCACGTAGCGGGCGCGTCCCGGCAGGCATCGACGGGTATGACGTGGCTGATCTGGGGTGTGATGGTGGTGCTGACGTTCCTGGCGCTGTTGCCCCACATGAGCATCGTCCTGACGTCGTTCACCGATCGATGGTTCATGTCGGTCTTTCCGGAGTCTTATACGCTCTCGCACTACGGAATGGTGTTCGATCACCCTCTTTCCTCGTCCAGTATTCAGATTTCGCTGCTGTTGAGCGTGTTGAGTACGATTCTGGACGTGATTCTGGGGATTTCGATCGCCTATCTGCTGTCTCGTACGAACGTGCCGTTCAAGGGTGTGATAGATGGTATCGCCATGCTGCCCCTGGCGCTACCGGGGATCGTGCTCGCCTTCGGTTACCTGGCGAGCTATTCGGGGACCTTCCTGGATGCGAGGCACTTTCCATTGCCGTTGCTCGTGATCGCCTATGGGGTCAGACGGTTACCTTACATGATCAGATCCGCCTACGCGGGCTTTCAGCAGACGAGTGTCGCGCTCGAAGAGGCCTCGCTGAACCTGGGGGCCACGCGGATGCGGACGATGTTTCAGATCACTTTTCCGCTGATCCTGGCAAACCTGGTCGCCGGCGGTATTCTGTGTTTCTCGTTCGCCATGCTCGAGGTGAGTGACAGCCTCGTACTGGCGATGAAGGACGAGTATTTCCCGATCACACGAGCGATCTATGCGCTGATGGGTCGGATATCGGACGGAGCCTATATCGCGAGCGCCATGGGTGTTTTCGGTATGCTTTTGCTCATGGCGAGTCTCTTTCTCGCGGGCCGATTCCTCGGGCGGCGTATGGGCGAGCTATTCAGAGTTTGATGTGCTGGGCGTCGCCGCGATTCTCGCGCTGATCTTCGTCGTGATCTGGCGTTTGACGGCCCCTCGTTCACCGGGGCTAGAAACGGGTGAGGTCAGTGCGCCGGAAAGGGACGTTGCTTCAGAGACGTTCGATCTGATCGCGGGGGACGCCTCGACCTCGAAATTCATCCACGAACGCTCCGGGGCCGTCGGGGAAATCCTCGTCGACCTGTTCGATCGTATGGGTTTGCCTCGAGCGGACGGTGTGGAGGCGGTCAGAGGGTTGGGTTTTTCGGTCGTGTCCGAACAGCGCGATGTGCCGTTTTCGCCACGGGTCGTATCCTACAGGGCCACGGTGCTTCGAGCCGCCATCGAGCGCGGTCTTCTGGTCGGGATCGAGCTGGCTCGAAGGGACGACGACTACGCGTCGGTCGGGGACGACGCGTTCGACGAGTCCGTGCTGGCCGAACACGCAGAGCAGATCGAGCGCGACCTGTTCGATGAAGAGACCCGGCAGAAGCAGCTCTTCTTTTCGCGCGCGGTCGTGGCGTTGCAGGATATGGTCCAGTCCGAATCGGAGGAGGGCCGTCGCTCAACCCTCGGGCAACTCCTTGAGTGTTTCGATCGTGCGCTCGAAGGGCTGCGGACGACGATGGATACGAAGATGGCCGCTGTCGAGCCTGCCGAAGGATTGCTCTGGGGTGACTCGGCCGACAGACGGCTCTACTATTTCAAGATGGGTGTGACCAACAGTCTCCGCCGGTCGGGTGAGATCGCGAGTCTTGGCCATCTCTACAGGTATCAGGGTGTGAACTACGACGTGGCCGAAGCTTACGATCTAGCGGGACAGGAGATTCCGGCGCTCAGGCAGGCCGAAGGTCTCGGGATCGACCGGGTGCTGACGATGCGACCGGATGAAGTCCATTCGCTCGTCGGACGCGGGCTCCCACCGTCGACCCGTGGCGATGCTTCGTTCGAAGGAGAATCCTGAAGTCGTGGATGACGAAAAAGTATCGATCCTTCTTCCCGTTCCGGCAGGTGAAGGCGATGACGATCCCTGTCAGGCAACGCTGCACAGCATTGCCTCCCAGTCCTATCCGTCGACGCTGATCGAGATCTGTCAGGTCCAGTATGTGGAGGACGCCCCAGAAGGGCGGACGTCGGCGCTCAACGCGGCCCGTGACAATGCGAGCGGGGCCTACCTCGTGCATACGTCGCCCGGGACGACGTGGGATCCTACGAAGATCGAAAGACAGGTGTTACGGCTCGAGGAGGATGGGACACGCCACGCGACGGCCCACGAAATGCGTGCGGCGCCCATCGGGACGGCATACCACGGACTTTACGCTGCTCCGCAAACTCGGTCTTCGCGTGGGGAGCCTGATTCGACCCCCCTGGGAATCCGGAAGCCTGATGCTCCGCGCGGACAGAGCCGAAAACCTGGGCGCCTATCGGTATGTGGCGGAGGCTTCTTGGGAACACGCGGTTCGCCTCGCCTGGAAGGATACGGAGGTGGATCTGGTTTCCGAGTTTGGGAGGGATCGGAACCACCCTGATCGAGGTGGCGGATCTTCCCGGCATACGGTCGACCTACGCCGATCTGGCGGGGTCGACGTTCGATTATGCAGAATGGCGGTTCGCCCGTCGCGGTCTGAACATCTCGACCGCCGACGTGACCGATCCGGCCGTCCTGGATGGTGGGCAGTACGACGTCATCACGTGTTTGGACGTGATCGAGCACTTGCCCGATCCGGAGGCGGCCGTCCGGCGTCTGGTCTCGCTGCTGCGTCCGGGTGGACTGCTCGTGCTGACGGTCACTTTCTACACGAACGAACAGGGCCCCTTCCACCTGAACTGTGACAAATACACGAACGAGTCGTTTTACGAGATCGTAACGACGCTTGGTATGCGTGAGCTGACGCCATTCGCGCCACGCGTATTCCAGAAGGCGGAAACAGCCGTGACGCGGGCCCAGGCTTCGACAGGACCGACCTTCCACACCCGGAACGAGGTCGAGCGGTTCCTCCAGGCGTGGTCGGGTGATGTTCGGCTGAACCTGGGATGTGGAACGGATCGGCGCGAAGGCTACATCAACGTCGACGCTTACGTGGAGACTGCCGATTTGAGGATGGACGTTTTCGACCTTCCACTCGAAACCGGATCCGTCGACGAGATCGTCTCCTCGCACATGCTCGAGCACCTCGGGAAGTATGAGGTTCCGAAGGCGCTGGCAGAGTGGCACCGCGTCCTGAAGGACGGCGGTCGCATTCAGCTGAATCTGCCCGATCTGGAATGGATGGCCCAGCATTGGCTGGATCAACCGGAAGCCGAACGCTGGGGCTGGACCCTCGACGCGCTTTACGGTCTGCAGACGCACGCTGGAGAACACCACAAGACGGGCTTCACGGTTGCGCGGGTCGAGCAGTTGCTCTCGGAGGCCGGATTCGGCCGTGCCGTGGTGACCTCGACGTGGTCACACGGGGTGAAATGCGTTTGGGCGGAGGCGGCAAAGGGCGTCGGTGGTTGTTCGACCGACAGCAACGTGGAACCCGAACGGTTCGCGACGCAGTTCACGAGAGACCTGTCCGAGCTGTTCCCGTATGAGTCGTCGGATGTCGAGGCTTTTCTCGAAGATGACGAATGGCGATTCGGGTTCGTGGCGTTCGAGTACCTGACGGCCGATGGCAGTGTCCGAGGGGTGAGCGTCGCGCTGAAGCGGGACGACGGACAGATGGTGCTTCAGGGTCTTCGCGTGGGCCAGGACCGATTGTCGTTCCCGAGCTACCTCGATGGGTTGACTGATGCTCAGCGTGTGAAGATCGGAGACTGCATCGGGTCGGCGCTCCAGACCGTGACGAGCAGTCCCCCCCCATCGGAACGATCGATTCGTGTTCGCGAACTTCGGTGAGGACGGTAACCTCGGGCTGGAGAAGACGGGTGAGCGCGTGATTCCGGGTCTGACCGAGCTGTCGCTCTATATCCCCCACGTCAAGCGTTACCTGCTTGCGCAATCGTTTGCCCGCGGAAAGCGTGTGCTCGACGCGGGTTGTGGGTCCGGATACGGCACGAAGCTGCTGGCCAACGTGGCCCAGTCCGTCGACGCCGTCGATATCGACCCCGAGGCCGTGTCGTTCTGCCAGTCTACGTTCGCCAACGATCGAATCGACTGGTCGGTCGCGGATCTACGATCGTTCGAGCCCGGAGAAAAGGCCTACGATCTGGTGACGTCGTTCGAGGTGATCGAACACCTGACGCGGGACGAAATCCCCGCCTACCTGGACCGCATCCGACGGTCCCTCAACCCCGATGGCGTGGCTTTGATCTCCACACCGAACCGGCTCGTCGCCGAACAGTGGCAGAATCCGTTCCACCACGCGGAGATGACGCTCGAAGAATTTCGGGAGACGTTGTCGGCAGCATTCGACGTGCAGGCCATCCTGGGCAAGGCACAGTGGTCGCCGCAGACCGAGCTCCAGGGCCAGTGCGCCATTTCGCGAAGGCTGACGGACGAGGATGACATGTTCATCGCTGTGTGCGCTCCGTTGCCCACACCGGTGAAATCGGATGTGCCGTCGAACGGCCGGGTGTCCCACACCAGTGCGACGGTGGATATCGTCATTCCGCTCTATAACAAAGCGGCCTACACGAAGGCCTGTCTGGAAGGACTGGAAGCGACGCAGGGAGACACCGCCTACAACCTCGTCCTCGTGGACAACGCGTCGACGGACGAGACATCGACGCTGCTGACGCAGTGGGAGTACCGCGCCGATGTCGTCCGCAGTCCCGAAAATCTGGGGTTTGCCAGAGGAAACAACCTGGGAGCATCCCGTGGACGAGCCCCCTACGTGCTGTTCCTGAACAACGATACCGTCGCCGAAGCCGGGTGGCTGGACGCGCTCGTCCGTGAAATGGAGCGTGATCCGGCGGTCGGCATCGTCGGCGCGAAGCTGCTCTACCCGGAGAAGCGGGATGTTCAGCACGCAGGATTGGAGATCGTGAACGGCTCACCCGATCACGTCTTCCGCCACGCCGCCGAGAACGACCCGCGTGTTGTCGAACCACGAGACCTGGACATGGTGACTGGTGCGTGTCTGATGATCCGTCGCGATCTGTTCGAGGCCCTGGGTGGATTCGATGAGGCGTATGTGAACGGCGTCGAGGATGTGGATCTGTGTCTCCGGGCACGCGATCGAGGCTATCGGGTTCGCTATTGTGCGTCCTCGGTTCTGGTCCATCACGAAGGGACGTCGGAGGGCCGCTACGACCACGTCCAGCCCAACCTGATCAGATTTGCCCAACGCTTTCAAAGTCGTTTTGATGGCCAGGGGCGATTCATACCCATTCTGAAGGCACCAATACCTCGAGACGGCGACGAGGAGAGCAGGCGTGGCAATGACTCGCCTGCTCGACCGGCGCACGAGGCCGAAGGCCGGCACGCCAGTTCGCCGGTGTTCCGCGGGGTCTGGGAAGGCACGCAGTTCGTACACCACAGCCTGTCGATCGTGAACACGGCGCTGGCATCGGAACTGGTCGGACGCGACGACGTCGAGCTGAGTCTCGTTCCCTACGAGCCCGCTGGCTTCGGCCCCGAGGTCGATCCGGACCGTCTCGGCCCGGTTGCAGCACGGCTGAATGCGCCCCTTTCGGGACCGCCACAGTTCCACGTTCGGCACAGGTGGCCGCCCGATTTCGCGGCGCCGCCGAGCGGTCATTGGATCGTGATCCAGCCGTGGGAGTTCGGCAGGATTCCCCGAGCGTGGGTCGAGCCGATCCAGACCAAGGTCGACGAAGTCTGGGTGCCGAGCGAATACGCCAGACGATGCTACATCGACAGCGGCATCGATCCGGACCGTGTGTATGTCATTCCGAACGGCGTGGACATCGAACGATTCCATCCCGAAGCCGAACCGGCGAAGCTGCCCACGAAAAAGACGTTCAAATTCCTGTTCGTCGGGGGCACGATCTACCGGAAGGGGATCGATATTCTGCTGGAGACCTACCGCGAGACCTTCACGTCGGAAGATGACGTCTGTCTCGTGATCAAGGGTATGGGCGACGAGAGCTTCTACAAGGGTCAGACGGCGGGAGACACGATCAGGGAGATCCAGACGGATGAGACGGCACCCGAGATTGTTTACCTGACCGAGACGATGGGTGACGACGAAATCGCCGGGCTCTACACCGCCTGCGACTGTCTCGTGCATCCCTATCGCGGCGAAGGTTTCGGCATGCCGGTCGCAGAAGCCATGGCCTGCGGTCTGCCCGTGATCGTGACAGAGGGTGGGGCGACCGATGATTTCTGTAAGAGGGAGACAAGCTACGGTGTGCGGTCCAACAGACGCCCGATTGCCTTCCAGGAAGAGACAGCCGGGCAGACCTGGTTGCTGGAGCCGGATCCGGTCCACCTGGCCGAGCAAATGCGCCGCGTCCTGGCCGAGCCGGAAGAAGCGGCGGACCGGGGTCGCGTGGCCAGCGAGCGAGTCCGAGAGAGTCTCACGTGGACGCACGCGGCGGATCGCATCGTCGAACGGTTGTCGGCGCTCAGAGGCCAACCGGTTCGTCGGGAGGCGCTTGCCGAGTCGGCCGGGAGACGAAACGGAAAATCGCCCCTGAACGGAAAGGCAGACAGCGCGAATGGTCGTGCTCACGATGCAGAGCGCCCGGAGTCCGTAGCGGCGGGTGATACCGTCGACATTCTCTCATTCGAAGGACCTGCGTGCGATGCGCAGTGGGTCGATCACGCGCTGAAGACGCGCACGGTGGTTTCGATCGCGGCTTGCCACGACATCCGGCCCGAATCGAACGAGACGATTGGGGCAGCATTGAATCGCGTGCTGGACGACGTGCGCTCCGAGTATCTCGTTCTGCTGAGGTCCGATGTCGTCGTGACGGAAGGATGGCTCGATCGTCTGATGGCCCCGCTCAAGGCGGTGGACGACGTGGCCGCGACCGTGCCTTCTCTGCCGATCGGCCCGGACGGGCAGCGTGTGAAGATTCGCTACAAGAGCGTGAAGAAAGCGTTGACCCGATTCGCCAGGCAGCGGGCGGAAAAGGCAGAGACGTCCTTCGACATCGTGTCCGTGAGTCCGGCGTGCGTGGTTCTCCGGACGTCGGCTGTGAGGGCGCTGGGCGGGTTCGAGGCGACGATGACGACCGATGCCTTCATTGACGACCTGATCCGCCGCTTCGCGCAGCAGGGTCAACGGTCGATCTGTGTCCCGACGGCCTTCCTACACGCCGAGGGCGAGGATTCGACTCCGCTGGATGAAGCGCGTGAACGAAGGGCCGTGGCGGCGCTAAGTGCATGGTTTCATAAATATTATTACGTATGTTCTGAACATTATTTGTAGCTTATGTTCTCCTTCAAAAGGAGGAGAACAATGCCAAGACGTTCGCCTTATGTGGTGCTACTGTCTGAGAAGGAACGGGTCGACCTCGAGCGAATGGCTGGACAATATACGTTACCGTATTATAAAGTGATCCGATCGAAAATCGTGCTTCTCGCCGCCGAGGGATTATCCAACAAGATTATCGCCCAACGGTTGGATGTCCCGCGTCCGATCGTAAGCAAATGGCGTAAGCGCTTTTTCGAAGAGCGTCTTTCGGGACTCGAAGATAGATCTCGTCCCGGGCGCCCGCCCGGTTTTCCCCCCCTCAGGTGGTCGTTCAGATCAAGGCGCTGGCGTGTGAACTACCGAGCGAGAGCGGGATACCGCTCTCGCGGTTCAGCTGTTCCGAGATTGCCGCCGAGGCAGTGCAAAGGGGCTTCGTTGCCAAGATCAGCGGCGCCACTGTCTGGCGCTGGTTGAACGAGGACGCGATTCGTCCTTGGTATCATCGCTCCTGGATTTTCCCACGGGACCCGGACTTCCAAACCAAAGCAGGTAGAGTCCTTGATCTGTATCACCGCCAATGGCAAGGAAAGCCTTTAGGGCCGAGGGAATATGTACTTTCTGCCGACGAAAAGACCAGTATTCAAGCACGAGCTCGCAAGCACGTTACCCTACCGCCAGCCTCGAACAGAGCGGCACGCGTTGAAACACGAATACGAGCGGAAAGGAGCCCTGGCCTATCTGGCTGCTCTCGACGTGCACAATGGTCGAATCTTCGGTCTCTGTGAGTCTTCTTCGGGTATCGAGCCCTTCAACCGGCTCCTGAGCCTGATCATGAGCCGGAAACCCTATTGCTCGGCAAAGAAAGTCTACCTCATCGTGGATAATGGCTCCTCGCACCGAGGGCAAACATGCATCGACCGTATCCAGGGGAAGTGGCCAAACATCCACCCCGTTCACCTTCCGATCCACGCAAGCTGGCTCAATCAGATCGAGATCTACTTCTCGATCCTCAAACGCAAGGCTCTGACACCTATCGAATTTGCATCGCTCGAAGAGCTTGAGGCAAGAATCCTCGGTTTTCAGGAACGCTACGGACGTATCGCCACACCCTTCAAATGGAAGTTCACACGAACAGATCTCGCGGAGATGATCGACAAACTCAGGTTCTACGATACGCCCTTGGCAAAGTCTGCTTAGAATACGTCACCGTATTTGAGAACAGGAGTACTAAGCGAAGGCGACGCATTTCGATCGCGGGGAGACCGGGAAGGCGCGATTGCCCTCTACCGGGAGGCGCTGGACCTGAAGCCGGGCTATCTGGAGGCGGCTTTGATCGCGTCGGCCGTGTTGCTCGAATTGGATCGTCCGCTGGAGGCTGCCGAACCGTTCGTCGTTCTGGAGGAACGGTATCCGGATTCTGCACGCGTGAAGAATTACCGTGGGCGATGTCTGTATCGAGCCGGAGAATCGACGGAGGCCCGAAGGCTGTTCGAAGAGGCCCTCGCGATTCAGCCCGATTTCGCCGAAGCGCTCGGAAACCTGGGGGTGCTCTACTGGGAGAACGGCGATCTCGACAAGGCAGTCGAGTTCCTGGGTCGCGCCGCGGAAATCGCGCCGACCGATCCCGACATCGTCTACAACGTCGGCATGGTCTATTCCCAGCTGGGCCAGACAGGCGAGGCCGTGAACGTCCTAACACATTTCATGTCACTCGAGACCGAGAACCTCGACGCACGCGTGCACCTGGCTGTACTGCTGATCGACACGGGTGAAGTCGAGCGAGGCGTCGAGCAACTCGAAATCGTTCTGGCCGAGCAGCCTGACCACGAAGATGCCCTACGCGTTGTCGGCGACCTTCAGTCCATTCTGGATAGCGCGTCGGCTGACGAAACCTGAACAGACATCCCGAAAATTCTTCGAGGAACCCATGACCATCCCAGCGGTGGACCTGAAAGCCCAGTATGCGACGCTGAAGCCCGAAATCGACCGAGCCGTTCAAGACGTGATCGATTCCACGACGTTCATCCTCGGGCCCGCCGTAGAGGCGTTTGAAGAAGCCTTCGCAGCCTACCACGGGGTCAGGCACTGCGTGGGTGTCAGCAACGGGACGGACGCGTTGTCGATGACCCTTCTGGCTGCGGGTGTCGAGCCGGGTGATGAGGTGATCACTTCGCCCAATACTTTGGAGCGACGCTCGAGGCCATCTGCCACGTCGGCGCCACACCCGTTCTGGTCGACATCGATCCTGCATACTATACCCTCGACGTGTCGAAAATCGAGGCTGCCTTGACCGAACGCACACGCGCGATTCTACCGGTACACATCTATGGGCACGCTGTCGACATGGACCCTCTCGTGGCGCTTGCCGAGCATCACGGGCTGAAAGTGATCGAAGACTGTGCGCAGGCCCACGGGGCGCTGTATCGTGAACGAACGGTCGGGACGATCGGCCACGCGGGGTGCTTCAGCTTTTACCCGGGCAAGAATCTCGGGGCCTACGGTGATGCCGGTGGTGTCGTTACGGACGACGATTACCTGGCGGATCGGCTCAGAATGCTGCGAAACCACGGTCAGACGGCGGGTGGCCACAAGTTCTACTACCATCACGTCGGGTATAACAACCGAATGGACGGTATCCAGGGCGCCGTGTTGAACGTCAAACTTCCGCACCTCGACTTCTGGAACGCCGCTCGCCAGGATCGGGCCGCGCACTATACGGAGGTGCTTTCGGGCATTCCCCACTGGCCTTGCCGAGGGCGGCCGATTGGGCGGATCATGTGTATCATCTGTATGTGATGGAGACCGAAGGGCGTGATGCGCTCCAGGAGGCCCTCGCTCGCGAGGGGATCGCCACAGGTGTGCAGTATCCATTTCTCGTACATCTGACCCCGGCCTATGGTTACCTCGGATACGGTGCCGGCGACCTGCCACATTACGAGACGGCCTGCCGACGCATCATTTCGCTACCCATGTACCCCGAACTGACCCACTCGCAGATCGACACCGTTGCCGCATGCATTCGGCAGCACCTGAGGGCCGCACCCCCTGCGGGATCCGCCGAGACGGTCGAAGCGGGTGTCGCGGCCTGAGCGTAGCCAACGGCCCGCGCATCGAGGGCGATCGCGTCAGCCTCGGTCCGTTCGAGGGGCCGTTCTGGTCCCTGGGGTTACTCTGGTACAACGATCCTGTCATTGTCGATCTCACATCCGATGATCCGTCCGAGCTGACCGAAGAGCAGTTTCGACAGACGATCGAATCCGACCTGCATCACGAGAGATCGATCGTTTTCGGAATCAGCGTCAAAGAAGAAGGCCGTCCGATTGGCATCGGTGTTCTCCGCAACCTCGATCCGGTTCACCGTGGGTGCGATCTTCACATCACGCTCGGTCCCGAAGACGCGCGTGGGAAGGGGCTGGGTGCGGAAGCGATCGTGTTGATGCGAGACCACGCTTTCGGCGCCGGTATGCACAAGGTGATGTCGACCCCCTTTTCGAAAAATCCCCAAATGATCCGGTGTTTGGAAAAATGCGGGTTCGAGCGGGAAGGCGTACTCCGCGACGCCCTTCTCCAGGGGGATCGGTTCATCGATGTTACTCTGATGGCGGCCATCAACCCGAATGAAAGACCTATCAGTGAGTAAGAAGACTCTATCACTCTGCATGATCGCGAAGGACGAAGCGTCCTTCCTCGAGCAGTGCCTGGCGGTGGCGGCTTCACACGTCGATGAAATCATCGTCGTAGACACGGGCTCGAGCGACGACACAACCCGAGTTGCGGAAGCGGCGGGGGCAAATGTGTCCACGTTTGCGTGGGTCGATGATTTTGCCGCGCCCGAAATGCCTCGTTGGAGGCCGCATCGGGGGATTGGATTCTTCTGCTCGATTGCGACGAGCTGATCGCCGAACGCGACTGGCATCGCGTCCACGAGGCGACGGGATCAGAAGGCGTGACCGGGTATCGTCTGACGACACGGAACTATGCGAAGGACCCACACCGCGTGGGGTTCGTGGCGACGGACGGCCAATATGGAGAAGCGAAAGCCTACCCAGGCTGGTTTCCGACGACGAAGGTCCGCCTGTTCCGGAACGACGACCGGATCCGATTCGTCGGCGCGCTGCACGAACTGGTCGAAACGTCAATCGAGCAAATCGGAGGAAGGATCGACGACCTCGAGGTGCCCGTCCATCACTACGGGTATGTTGAAAAGGACCGTCCGACGACGCAGTATGTGGCGAGCGCGCGAATGAAGGCGGATCAGATGGCCGATAGCGTGGCCGCCCACTACGAACTCGCGCTGGCGCTGAGAGACGACAGTCAGCTTCCCGAAGCAGAGCAGGCGATCGAGCGATGTCTGGCCCTGATCGAGAAAGGGGCCGACCCGGGGCCCTATGTCAGGCCCGCGTTTGCTTATCTCGTCGCAGGCGACGTTGCGGGACAGCCCGAGAAGAATGCGGAAGCCCGGCGCCACTACGAACGCGCGATGGAGATCGACGAGGCCTGTTTTCAGGCGATGAACAACCTGGGGACGATTCGTCTCAGGGAGGGTGGGCTCGACGATGCCGAGAGACTCTACGAGCGTGCACAGAGGCTCGCGCCCGACGTGCCTGCGATTCAGGAAAACCTGCGTCGTGTCAGGGCGAGGCGCGAAAAGGAGAACGGTATGGCAGAGGGAGGACGGCTCACGCTCTGCATGATCGCGGGAAATGAGGAGGAACGGCTTCCCCGCTGCCTGGAGAGCGTTCAGGGTCTGGTCGACGAGATTGTCGTGGTCGACACGGGTTCGACGGATCGCACGGTCGAAATCGCGGAGTCTTTTGGTGCGACGCTTGGCACCTTCGAGTGGTGCGACAACTGGTCGGCCGCGCGAAACGAGTCCATCAAGCTGGCCACTGGCGATTGGATTATGTGGCTGGACCCGGACGATATCCTGCCGACGGAGATGCACACCAAGATTCGCGAAGCCATGGCGCGGGGTCGTGGTGGCAAGACCGCCTACTTCTTCGTGCTGGACGATCAGGGCTACGAACCGGTGACGTGTCTGCAGCTGCGGCTGTTTCCGAACGTGCCGGGCGTCGAGTTTTCGCAGCCCGTTCACGAGCAGCTGACGCCTTCGCTCGCGAAGTTGGGAATCACGTGCGAGCCGACGGACATCAGGATCGTACATACGGGCTACACGACGCCCGAGGTGGTCCGTACCAAGCAGGAGAAGTATCACGGGATCATGGTAAAGTGGCTGGAAACTCATCCGGACGACTACATCGTGCGATCCCACGTGGCTCAGACGTATTACGTGTGGGGTGACCTGGACAAGTCGATCGAGAACTACGAAAGGATCATCGAGGACAGCGCCTGCAACGAGGATCACAACCTGATCATCGAGACGACGGCGAGCCTTTTTCTGGGCCGATGCCTGATGCGGAAGGGCGCGAACGACGCCGCACTCGAGCAGCTCGAGCGAGCCCACGCCCTGGACGACCAGTGTGCGATGACGAACCTCACGCTCGGGGAGTGCTACGGACGTCTCGGCGCTCACGAGCGGGCCCTGAACGCGTTGGATCAGGCCCAGGCCTACGAGACACAGGTGACGTTCTCCGCGGTCGATCCCCTCGCGATTCGCTACTCCATCCGGTTTGCAAGAGGCCAGAGTCTCGAGGCACTGGAGCGATTGGAAGCAGCGGCTTCGGCCTACGAGGAGGCCAGCCGGATCGATCCAAAACGAACAGGAGCTCTGGGAGCGCTCTCAACGGTGTTGCGGAGGTTGGGGAGGCGAGAAGCCGCGGTCGAGGCACTGGACCGCGCACTCGAAGTCGATCCCGACGACGCGAAGCACGTGTTCAACCGTGGTACCTACCATCTGGAGGCTGGGGAGGAGGCGGAAGCTCGGGCCAAGTTCGTTCGAGCACGCGAACTCGACCCCACGATGCACGAGCCCTACCTCAATCTGGGCTTCCTGGCGCGGCGGTCGGGCAAGCAGGATGAGGCGGAGGCTCTTTATCGAAGGGCGGCCGAGTTCGATGAGGGTGCCTTCGAGGCCAATTCCAACCTGGGCCATCTGCTCATCGACCAGAGCCGCTACGCCGATGCCGCCGAAGCCTTTGTGGCCTCGAGAGCCAACCGGGACGGCTTGCTGGACATCGACCTGGGTCTTTGCGCGTCCTATTGTGGACTGCAGAATATCGATGCTGCCATCGCCCTGCTGCCCGGTATCCTGACAGCCGTTTACGAGGGGGGTCTGGGAGGTGGAATCCCCCCGGAAATGTCCCGTGAGGCCGTGGCACAGCTGCTGGCCGAATCCGGGCGGATGTTGATCGAAAAGCAGCTGGTTCCGTGCGGGCGACTCGCCTATCTGGGCGCCTACCTGGCGGACCCAGGGTCGGTGCACTATGGGCTGCAGCTGGCTGAGATTTACAACGCGACGGGGCAGACGTGGTTGGCGGTCGAGGTTTACGAAATGCTGATTCAGTCGTTCCCGACCGAGCCGGAGCTGTTCAGAAAGCTGGGGGCGAGCTATTCCGCGCTGGGTGCCGCGGAGTCCGCCGAGATGTGCGAGCGCCAGGTCCAGGCCCTCGGGGGAGCGATTTCGGGCACATCCGGCTAAGCTCCCAATCCACAAGATCTTATGAACGCTCCGACAGCGATGTCGGGGCGTTTTTTTTGCCCGGGGGTGGGAAATGTCTTCCCCCGCCAGAGGCTGAACGGATTCCGTGTTATGTATATAAAATAATTATAAACAGTATGTTATACTGTTTTCGGGTGATGCTCCTGCACGTGGCACAGGCATTGCGAAAGCAATCGGGTGTATCGGTGCCCCTGCGACGGATCGCGCCGGACCAGGGATTGGGCCGGAGGGACACCGGAATCCCCGGAGGTTAGAACCCATGCCGCTTCGCGTAAACAACAACATCACCGCTATCACGGCGCGTCGAGCACTTGGCGTGAACAGCCGAACGCTCGCCACACGCATCGAACGGTTGTCGACCGGTCTCCGGATCAATCGCGCCGCGGACGATGCAGCTGGTCTGGCGATCAGCGAAGGGATGCGTGCCGAGATCGGCGGGCTGACTCAAGGCGTTTGGAACGCCGAGCAGGCCACGAACCTGTCTCAGGTCGCAGAAGGTGCACTGAATCAAGTTTCGGCGATGCTGGTCCGGATGCGTGAGCTGGCCGTTTAGGCCGCTTCGTCGACGGTGAACAACACCAACCGAGAGAATCTCCAGGCCGAATTTGCCCAGCTGGTGGCCGAAATCGACCGTGTTGCGCTGTCGACATCCTACAACAACACCGTGCTGCTGACGGGCTTTGGCAATACGATCAGCCAAACCCAATCGACGGCTCTGACGGCCAGCGCGACGACGGGCGTGGCGGGTGTCACCCTGTCTGGGGCAGAAGCCAGCACCTACGTCTTCATCGACAGCGACCCCACTGACAACCAGATCACCGTCGGGAACGGGATTGCCACGCAGACGATCGACATCGGTCGATCCTCGACAACGACGCTATTGGTGGGGTTGTGGCTACGGGCACGACGGCGGTGGCCAACTTCGACCGCGTGGGAATCATCCTGAATCTGGACGATCGCTACCGCGACGGAGACCTGGACGGACAGACGATTGTCGTCGACAACGGCACGGGCGGCTCGTTCCAGGTGGGTCCCGACAACAAGGTGGTCGATCGAATCGAATTCGGTCTGGACGACATGCGAGCGAGCGGCACAGAGTTGAACCTGAATGCGACGTCGATCGCGACGCTGGAGAGTGCGAGGAGCTCGATTCCCTTTCTGGACCTAGCGATCGAACGTGTGGCTTCCGAGCGTGCGGACATCGGCGCTATCCAGAACAGGCTTGCGTTTACGGTCGCATCGGCCAACAACGCCATCGAAAACATCCAGGCTTCCGAGTCGTCGATCCGCGATGCGGACGTGGCCTCGGAAGTGTCCGAATTCACTCGAGCACAGATCCTGACTCAGGCGGCGACGGCCGTCCTCGCGCAGGCGAATGCCCTGCCGCAAACGGCACTGTCGCTCCTCCAGTAGAGCTGATTTCGACCTCTATATAATGAAGGTGACTGATGCTGAGAGTGATGCTGAAACATACGTCGAGGTCGGGACGAGCGCCCGATCTCCCGATTCACCGGTCAAAACCCGGGATTCGTGAGATTCTGCTGAACGGATACGACGCGATCCAGCGAACCCCGTTCGGGAAGTCTTCGCTCGACCTCGTGAGTCACCTGAAGAAAAGCCTAAAGTGAAAGCCTGATCTGGGCGATACTTGGTATATGAAGATATACTAAGTCATACAAAGAAGTTTCTGGTTTTGGCCGGGTGGGCATTGCGAAAACCTCCGAACAACCGCCTGTCCGTGGGAAGCCTGGCCTCGATTTTTAGAACGGAATATTTCTCGCCTAGAAAAAGGAGCTTTCACGACTGAATAAACGCTCTCTGAAAACTCGACCGGTGGCTGCGATCCTCCAGGCATCGGGGACTCTGACCGGAGTCGTCAAACCCTGCCGAATTGTGCCTCTAACTGGCAAAAATGGTTAAAGGTTGTTTCTGCGTCTGTCGATACATAGACAAAAGGCACAACCAATATCTACATACCTGGCCAGTTTAAGGAGGTGACGCAAATCAGGCTATTCGTTAGGGATTTTTGGCCGATTTCCGGCTTTTTCACGTTTTGCTGCAGTCCCCTGACCAATCTTGACCGGTTTCCCACGGACCGGTCCTCGGCAAGGATGCCGTAACGGTCTCAGATTTTTGAGACAAACAAGGAGGTTTTCGCAATGCCACTCCGAGTCAACACGAACCTTCCGTCGATTAACGTCCGGCGGATTCTGAACATCAACAACCGGGATCTCGCAACCCGGATCGAGCGTCTCTCGTCCGGTCTGCGAATCAACCGGGCAGCCGACGATGCGGCCGGTTTGAGCGTATCGGAAGGTATGCGGGCTGAAGTTGGTGGTCTGAGCCAGGCGGTTCGTAACGCCGAACAGGCCACGAACCTGATTCAGACCGCTGAAGGCGCGCTGAACGAAGTCAACGCGATCCTCATCCGGATGCGCGAACTGGCCGTTCAGTCCTCGTCTTCGACGGTCAACAACAGCAACCGTGAATCGCTGAACGCCGAGTATGTTCAGCTGATCAACGAAATCGATCGTATCGGGACGGTGACGTCCTACAACAACCAGGTCCTGCTGACGGGATTTGGGAACGTGGTGAGCATCGACCCGACCGTTTCGACGGCGCTTGCGTCGCCGACGACGGGTGTGGTTGCCCAGGCCATTTCGGGCGCCACGAACGGGACGTATCTCTTCACCGACGCAACAGGCGACCGTGAGATCACGCTCGGTAACGGGGTGGCCACACAGACCATCGACATCGGCCCCGCGCTCGACGCGGACACCACCGGGTGGTGTGGTCGCCACGGGCAGCTCGATCATCGCCAACTTCGACCGCCTGGGTGTTCAGCTGACGCTGAGCGGCCAGAAGGGGGCCGAAGGTAACAATCCGGCGACAGACGGCTACCGGGACGGCGACCTGACCGGAGCGATCCTCCAGATCGATTCCGGGACGGGTGGCCAATTCCAGGTCGGTCCGCGCGACGGGGCGGTTAACCGCATCGAGGTGAGCATCGCCGACATGCGTGCCACCGGCGTTATACTGAACTTGGGGAGTACGACGGTCGGGGATGCGCCAACAGCCCAGACCTCGATCACGAGCATCGACCTGGCCATCACGAACGTGGCTCAACAGCGTGGTGACCTCGGTGCGTTCCAGAACAGACTGGCCTTCAATATCCGGGCCAACGAGAACGCCATCGAGAACATCACGGCGTCCGAGTCCTCGATCCGTGATGCGGATGTCGCATCTGAAGTCTCGGCCTTCACGCGGTCACAGATCCTGGTCCAGTCGGGTACAGCCCTCCTGGCTCAGGCGAATGTGTTGCCGCAGAACGCTCTGTCACTGTTCGGGTAATAGCCCGACGTTGACTTTTTGGGCGGTCGCGGCGTGAACACGTCGCGACCGCTCTTACACCGAAACACTCCGATAGTGTCGACACGTTCTAACGCGAGGTAATGGGAATGGACACGGTAATCAACGCACTTTATAGCGTCGCGCTGCGACCGCAGCGTGCCGACGGTTCCGCCCCGACCTCCGAGCGACAGGATGAGCGCGAGACACGTTCAAGTGAGGGGCAACTGTCGAGGCCAGTCGAAGCGCCGAAGGTAAAAGAAGCGGCAAGCCGCCTGAACAAGGCGCTCGAGGCACTCAACAGAAATCTGGCGATTTCGGTCCACGAAGATTCCGGTAAGCTGATCGTCGAGGTGACCGACCCCGGTACGGGTGAGATTGTTCGTCAGATTCCTCCAGAGCGAGTCCTGGAGGTCGAGGAAAGTATCGACAACATTGTTGGCCTGTTCGTCAACGACGTGGCCTGAAGAAACACTGAGAGGAGGATGGGCAGGATGCCCCTCCTCTCTTAGCTTTACGCTGCAGGGAAGCAGCGGACACCTTTCGAACGCGGAACGGAAGGCGTCCGCGCTTTGCTGTACATAGCAGTCAAGTTTTCTACTGACTTGCCGATGAGTAGAGAGACGCACGTTCTCTGTGCGTCAACGGGGCAATACCGACACCGCTTGTAAGATGGAGGCCGTATGAGTGGCGGCATTAGTTTCTCGGGCCTGTCATCGGGCATCGATTCGGCGCAGATCATCGAACAGCTGATCGCGATCGATCGACGTCCGGTCACGATTATCGAGAATCGGAACGCCGAAGAAGAGTTCAAGCTCCAGATTCTTCAGCAGATCAACACCGATCTGCTGTCGGTCAAGACGAGCGCTGAATCACTCGCCGATGGTTCGGCGTTCGACGTGTTCAGCGCGACCTCGAGCGACACCGATCTGGTCTCGTCCTCCGTCACCGGTTCTGCGACCTCCGGGTCCGTCACCGTCGAGGTGCTTGCCCTGGCGCAGTCACAGAGCCGTTCCTCACAGTCCTTTTCCTCCGATACGACAGCGTTGGGTCTGAGCGGCGAGTTTGTGATCAACGGGAAGGCCATCACGATCGCCTCGAGTGACACTCTCGTGGACATTCAGGGCGCGATCAACAGCGCCGACGCGGGGGTCCAGGCTCAGCTGCTGCAAGTCAGCGAAACCGACAACCGGCTCCTTATTACGAGTAACACGGCTGGATCCGAGGGGTTCTCCCTTCGAGATGCCAGCTCGTCGAACGTCCTGCAGTCCCTCGGGTTCACGAGCGCGAGCACTTCCATCGCCACCCCCGTGACCGGTGGGGGCGCCAAGAGCGATCAGCTGACGAGTGCGACGACAGCGGTCGGAATACTCCTTGGGCTCGCGTCGAGTCCGAGCGGCACTGTCACCGTCGGTAATCAGACCGTTACGATCGATCTGGCAACCATGTCGCTGACGGACATCAAGGACGCGATAGACACGGCTGGCCCTGCGGGCGTGACCACGAGCATCGTCACCGAAGAGGACGAGAACGGGTCGAATGTCTTCCGGCTACAAGTCGCCGGAACAACGACGTTCCTCGACAGCAACAACGTCCTGGAAACGATCGGGATTCTCGAGGGTGCCTCCGACGTCTCTGCCGCGGTGGCCGAGGTGCAGACGAGCTCGGTCGCGAACACGACGAACGGATCGACTCCGATCGATTCGAATGAGAAATTTTCCGATCTGTTTGGGGCCGGTGTCGTGAACGGCGATACTCTCGATATCGGGAACAGATCGGGACGGAACCGCTGTGTCGGGGTCTTTTACCGTCACCAACGTGAATTCGGATCGCATTTCCGATCTGCTGACCGAAATCGAGTCGGTCTTCGGAAACGCCGTGACGGCCGCCGTCGACGCCAACGGACAGATCCAGGTCACCGACGATACCGCCGGCGCGAGCCAGCTGTCGATCAGCCTGAACGAACAACGAAGGCGGTGGTTCGCTGAACTTCGGGTCCTTTTCGGCGTCGACCGAGGGCCAGAACGCCCAGTCCCGCGAAGTCGTGGCCGGACAGGATGCCACCTTCCGCGTGAACGGCGTGACGCTAACCCGGACCACGAACAGCGTGTCCGACGCGATCGAAGGATTGAGCATCAACCTGAACAGTGCAAAGGCGGGCTCGATCGCGACGATCAACGTTGCGCGAGATACGGCGTCGATTCGGACGTCCGTCCAATCACTGGTGGACAACTACAACACGGCGGCCTCGTTTATCAGCGAGCAGTTCGTGTTCAACGAAGAGCTGCAGACTTCCGGCCCCCTGTCCGGTGACTCTACGGTGCTCGTCCTTCAGTCCCAGCTTCGCCAGACTGTTTTCAACCCGGTCACGGGCGTCGACAGCGACAAGAACAGCCTGGCCCTGTTTGGCGTGGCTTTTAACCGCGACGGTCAGCTGGAAATCGACAGCACGCGACTGGACGACGTGCTCGCCGGCGACCTGACGAGCCTTCGGAATGTCCTGACGGCGAGCGGCACGTCGACGGACAGTGACGTCGAGTTCGTGTTTCAAACCGACAACACGGTGGCAGGCACCTACGATGTTCAGATCACGACAGCCCCCGAGCAGGCTGAGGTCACGGGGTCGGTCGACATTTCGAGTGGTCTGGTCAACGCAACAACGATCACGGTCACGGATCTGCTGTCGGGCAAATCCGATTCGATCGATCTCGCCATCGGTGACGACACCGATAGTGTTGTCGACAAGCTCAGCACCGTTATGGCATCGAATGTCGCCGAAGTTCGGACCGGTTCGATCGTGAACACGACCGACGGAGCGACCCCGGTAGACACGAACACGACGTTCGACGGTATCTTCGGTGCGGGTGTTGTTGCTGGCGACACGATCGACATCCAGGGTGCCACCCACTCGAACGAGACGGTCACGGGCACGTTTACGATCTCCGATCCGACCACGCAAACGATCGGGGACCTTCTGTCCGACATCCGAAGCACCTTCGGCGCATCCGTTTCAGCCACGGTCGACGCCAACGGGCAGATTGTGGTGACCGACAGTCAGATCGGGAACAGCTCGCTCACGGTCGTGTTGATCGAACGCAACGAGGGGGGCGGCAGCCTCGACTTCGGGCAGTTCGACCAGACCGAGGAGGGTCGGTTCGCCATGGCGATCACGGCCTCGAACGACGCGGGCGCCCTCAAGCTGACTTCTGAGGGCTACGGAAACGCGGCCGGCTTCACGATCAGTCAGACGAGTAATGAAACGGGTATCACCGACGGCGACTTTCGGGGTGTGGATGTGGTCGGTACGCTCAATGGTGAAACGGCGGCGGGTGTCGGCCGTATTCTGACGGGTGACTCGGGCAATGCGACGACCGACGGTCTTGCGGTACGTGTTACGCTCACGCCCGCGCAGCTGATCGCTCAGGGGCAGGATCAGGGCTCGATCCAAATCATTCAGGGCGTGGCCGACCAGCTAAGACGTTCACTCGAGGCGATCACGGATCCGTTCGAAGGGCTCGTCGCCACACGACAACAGGCGATCGAGGACACGATTGAGTCGAATGACGCACAGATCCTGGCGCTCGAGGAGCGGTTGGAACTCAAGCGCTCGACACTACAACGACAGTTCACAGCCATGGAAACAGCGATCGCTCAGCTCAACCAGCTTGGCTCGTTCCTCGGGGCGCAGCTCGCCGGACTGGCGGGCACGACGGCAGGAAGCTGAGGACCATCCCGTAGACACCACCCTTTTGTGTCATGACCTCCGGCAAAGCCGGAGGCTTGAAAACTTGTGAACCGCTCAAAGCGGTTGGAAACCAAGCGCCACCTAAAGGTGGCGATTACCTGAAAATGTTGAGCTGGTCGAGACGCCGGTCCTCCCGCTCCTGGTTCTGGATATACTCCCGAACCGTCTGTTCATCCTTGCCAACGGTGGAGACCCAGTAGCCTCTTGCCCAGAAATGCTGCCCGGTGAAGTTCGACCTAACCTACGTCCCAGATAGTTCCGAGCAATGTGAATCGCACTCTTTCCTTTGATGAACCCTACCGTCTGAGCTACTGAGTGCTTCGGCGGGATCGAAATCAACGTGTGCACATGGTCGGATCGCAGGTGACCCTCTTCCACACGGCATTCCTTCTGTGCGGCCAGATCCCGAATCACCTCCCAGATAGCGACGAATTTCACCATACAACACTTTTCTACGATACTTCCGAACCCAAACAACGTCATACTTGCACTCCCATACCGTGTGACGTAGACTCCTTACGTTGTTCATTAGAGAGCCTTCCTTCCGTGTGCTTTGAGCGGTCCACGGCAAGGGAGGCTCTTACATATTTCTGGAACTGTCAAACTCTGGGAGTCTCCCCGGCAGAGCCGGGGGCTTACCAAGGTTTAGTTAGAGGAGCTATGAACCATCCCAACAGATACGGCCAATACAAGCAGGTGCAGATCAACACGGCTTCGCCCGGTCAAGTCCCATAGTCAGTTGAAAACTCATCGGGCCCCGTAGTTTGGTCAGGCTCTCTTTTGAGCATTCTGTTCGTTGTCGAGATTCAGATCTTTGTTCAGTGCTTGCCTGAGTAGGGGAAGATGTTTGTATCCGCTCACGCGTCGCAGGCGAGGTTCGATGTCGAGGAGTGCGGCAGCCACCCATCTGTGTCTCTGGGGAGAGTTGTTCCAGCGTCTGACCTTCCGAGTGAGCTCGCCGGTCCTGCTGTTGAGGGCTTCGATGCAGTTGGTGGTTCGGAAGCTTCGTTTCAAGAATGGGAGCATACCCAGCCGGTGGAGGGTCAGGGTTTCCTCCAGGCCTTCCTCGAGGCTCGTTACGGCAGACTGATTCATCAGCTTCAGTTCGGGTTTAAGTGATTCGAGTGCGGCCTTTGCCTCCTCGTAGGTGTCGCAGTCATAGGCTTTCTGGAGCTTCCGTCGAACTCTTGGACGTTCCCTCTCCGGGAGATAGCTGACGACATTCTCGCGCTTGTGCCACTGACAGCGATGCACGCGCACATACCCTTTGAGGGCTTTGGTGACAGCACTGCGGAGTCCCTTTGAGCCGTCAAGCACAACGAGAAGGCCCTGGTCGTAGCACAGGCCTCTCCGGATGAGGTCCTGGACCAGCTGGCGGCAGATCCGTTCGTTCTCCGTCGCCGATTCGACGAAGCCCAGGGGGATCTTCTGGCCGTCCATCGTGACCCCCAGAGCGATCACGATCTCTTCGTCGGCAAAGCTCTTTCCGTCAATGAACAGGGTCACGAAGCCGTAGTCGTCGAGGGGACGCTCCTGGAACTGCTTCAGCTTCTTCGCGGTGGCTTTGATGAACCGCCGCGAGACGGAGGACGCTGAGATACCAAACGCTTCTGGAACCGATTCGGCACAGGCCTTGTAGTTGCGGCACGAGATCCCCTTGAGAACACGAAGCAACAGCCCCTCGTCCGTCTTCTTGGGCGTCTGTAGAGCCCGGTATGCAGCCAGGGAAACCTCTGCGTCGGCCTCGACGTCGCGCACCCGGGGAACGTCTAACGGGAGCTTCTGGTCCATCAGATACACGGATCCCTTCTGGCTTCCCCACCGACGATGCGCCTGCTCCGAACCTTTGCGCGCATACCGAACGCCTGCGAGCTGCTCGACCTCCTGCTGGAGGAGGTCTGCCACTGCCTCCAGACCCAACGGGATCAACGCCTGGATCACCGACAAACGCGTCTCCAAATCGATGACATCGCCCTCAACCTTGACTTCACCATCGCCTACAAATAGCTTCTCCATCTGGGCTCCTTTCTTACGGGTATACGCTCCTACACGTCTACCCAACGTAAGTTTGGAGCCCTCTAAGTTTCAACTACGATAGGCACAACACCTATATCTCCGAGCAAGAGTGTGAGCTTTCCAGCGCTCGTAATCGACGTCCTGGTGTGACTCCAAAGCGTCTATTTGTAAGTCAAGATCATCCAGGACACGCTCAATTGAGTTGACTTGCATCTGCTCTCGCTCACGTCGATCCGGGCCAAGCGCTCCGTCTCGGCGTTGTTCGGCCTCGACTAACCGTCGGCGATGTTTCTCGCGTGTTCGTTTGAGAACCAAAACCCTGTCGGCGACGTACTGGTCGAGCTGATCTATTGCTCTGCAGAAGGTCTCCTGCTCAGCATCGCCAGCAGCTGACTGATCTATAAAGACCTCCTCGTCCACCACCTCGTCCAGGTGGATCGGACTGATAGTTACTGGCGGAGTCATTTCGTCGACGTCTTCGCACCTCTGCTTTAGTAACTCGGCTGCCGCTTCTGCTGGACGCAGCACTTCCTCATTTTCGAAAATAACCGTTACAATCAGCCGGTCCTCCCGCTCGAAACCACGGCTCATCACCTTAGTCAATGCGAGCCGTCCCCGGTCTCCCCGGCGGTTGCGCAGGGCCTCTGGTGCATCGTTGCTGAGCAGGAACCGAACGTGGAACGTGCCTGCGCCCGTTTCGCGTGCTTCTGCCACGGATGCTTCGATCAATGGGTGCGAGGGGTGGAGCGACTCATTGTCAGTTAGGTCGTGGGCTGGCCCGAGGGTGACCGACCCGCCGTCCGCCATCATACCCGGAAATTGAGCCGACGCACCAACGTGGACAATGCGTTTCCCGTCTCGGTCCGCAACCCCCCAGGACACGCCAACCGCATCGAGATACCCGGTCAAAACACGTTCGAGATCTCCGTCAAGTTCGGCAAGCGTTGACGGGAGTTCGGATTGGATATTCCGGAACACGTCTTTGACGGAGTCGTCGAAACCGGTTTCGATCAGCCCATTGGTCCGCTCGCGAACCCGTTCAAGCTCCATTCGGCGGTCTTCCATTGTGTCGCGTAGCTGCCGAAGCTCCTCTTCCACCTCCTGCACTGAGCGAGCTCGGTCCCAAATCCGACGAAGTTCGGATTCGAAGTTGGGACCAAGGGCCGAAGCCAAGCTCGCCGAAGAGTCCGAGCGGGGCGTTTGCAGTACTACGTCTGAGCTGTCAAGCACCTGCCCGAACAGATCGAGCTTGGTGCTGAGGATTTCGAATGTGAGACGCTGCGCTTCATTGTCTTTTGCGAGGAAGTTGATAACTGTAACATCTCGCCTCTGACCATATCGGTGGCAACGTCCAATCCGTTGCTCGATTCGCTGTGGATTCCAGGGCAGATCGTAATTAATCAGGGTGTCACAGAATTGTAGGTTCAGTCCCTTAGGGTTCGCGAATAAATAAGGCTCTATCCGGGTTTCTCAACGGTGAAACTATAGAATGACAAGGTCATAGATCGTTCCCTACGCTTGGTTGTGTGTGTAGGACAATCAAAGCGAAGGGGGTGCGACCTATGACCGGGAGCAGATTACTATCGAAACTGCTGAGATTCAAGGGGTTCCGTGTTGTCAGCTGGTGGTTTGAGGGGAGAAGCTGTTTCGTCATCGCCGTAAAGCCACATAAGAATGGTTGTTGTTGTCCGGAGTGCGGCCGTCGAGGTAAAATCGTCCGCACAATGCCCCATCCGCGTCGGTGGCGTGACATTCCGGTGTGCGGGTGGAGGGTCTGGCTTCTCTACCATCCTCGGGAGATTCGGTGTCCTACCCACGGTCGTGTGGTCGAGGAGATTCCGTGGGCGGAGCGGTTCTCTCGGGTGACGTATCGCTTCGAGTATGCCATGCTGCGCTACTGCCAGACCATGACGCAGAAGGCGGCGTCCGAGTTGCTGCGCATCTCTGCCTCGACGCTGTCGGATCTCCTTCACCGATCCATCACGCGGCTTCGTGAAGGTCATCGTATCCGAGGGCTCAAAACCATCGGGATCGACGAGATCTCCTACGCCAAGCGTCACAGGTACGCCACGCTCGTTTACGATCTGGACCGCTCCTGCGTGGTGTGGGTTGGCCGCGGCAGGGCGCGTAAAACGATCGATCGGTTCTTCACAGAGGCTCTCAGTCCCTACCAGAGATCCAAGATCGAGTGGGCCTGCTGCGACATGAGCGAAGCTTACATCGGAGCCATCCAGGAACACTGTCCGAATGCCAAGCTGGTCCTCGATCGCTTTCACATCGTCAAGGCTCTCAATGCCGCCGTTGACGAGGTCCGTAAGGACCAGTGGCGTAAAGCTGCCCCGGATGAGCGCAAAGCCATGAAGGGCCTCCGATGGCTCCTCTACCGGCACTCAGCGACACGCTCCAGAGGGGATACTCGGACACTCAAAGCACTGGAGAAGGCGAACTACCGAATCTATAGAGCCTGGAGACTCAAGGACGAGTTCGAGCAGTTCTGGGAATACAAAGCGCCCTGGGCTGCCGAACGCTTCCTGAAATGCTGGACGACGTCCGCACTAAGAAGTCGACTTGAACCCCTGCGAAAGTTCGTCAGGACCCTGCGACAGCACTTCTTCGGCGTCCTCGCATTCGTGAACACGCGTCTTACCAACGCCATCGCCGAAGGCCTCAACCGAATCGTCCAAATCGTCAAGAACCGAGCCAGCGGATTCCGCACACTCGACGCATTCAACGATATGATCTTCCTTACCGTCGGAGACATAAACATCCCTGAGCAGATTCCGAAGAGGTTCCGCACACGCTAACCGCGCCCCCATGCCAGGAACCACGGCACCTTCACCCACTTCATCTCGTTGAGAGATCCGGATATAGCCCTTTTTTATGGCTCTATCCGGGTTTCTCAACGGTGAAACTATAGAATGACAAGGTCATAGATCGTTCCCTACGCTTGGTTGTGTGTGTAGGACAATCAAAGCGAAGGGGGTGCGACCTATGACCGGGAGCAGATTACTATCGAAACTGCTGAAATTCAAGGGGTTCCGTGTTGTCAGCTGGTGGTTTGAGGGGAGAAGCTGCTTCGTCATCGCCGTAAAGCCACATAAGAATGGTTGTTGTTGTCCGGAGTGCGGCCGTCGAGGTAAAATCGTCCGCACAATGCCCCATCCGCGTCGGTGGCGTGACATTCCGGTGTGCGGGTGGAGGGTCTGGCTTCTCTACCATCCTCGGGAGATTCGGTGTCCTACCCACGGTCGTGTGGTCGAGGAGATTCCGTGGGCGGAGCGGTTCTCTCGGGTGACGTATCGCTTCGAGTATGCCATGCTGCGCTACTGCCAGACCATGACGCAGAAGGCGGCGTCCGAGTTACTGCGCATCTCTGCCTCGACGCTGTCGGATCTCCTTCACCGATCCATCACGCGGCTTCGTGAAGGTCATCGTATCCGAGGGCTCAAAACCATCGGGATCGACGAGATCTCCTACGCCAAGCGTCACAGGTACGCCACGCTCGTTTACGATCTGGACCGCTCCTGCGTGGTGTGGGTTGGCCGCGGCAGGGCGCGTAAAACGATCGATCAGTTCTTCACAGAGGCTCTCAGTCCCTACCGGAGATCCAAGATCGAGTGGGCCTGCTGCGACATGAGCGAAGCTTACATCGGAGCCATCCAGGAACACTGTCCGAATGCCAAGCTGGTCCTCGATCGCTTTCACATCGTCAAGGCTCTCAATGCCGCCGTTGACGAGGTCCGTAAGGACCAGTGGCGTAAAGCTGCCCCGGATGAGCGCAAAGCCATGAAGGGCCTCCGATGGCTCCTCTACCGGCACTCAGCGACACGCTCCAGAGGGGATACTCGGACACTCGAAGCACTGGAGAAGGCGAACTACCGAATCTATAGAGCCTGGAGACTCAAGGACGAGTTCGAGCAGTTCTGGGAATACAAAGCGCCCTGGGCTGCCGAACGCTTCCTGAAATGCTGGACGACGTCCGCACTCAGAAGTCGACTTGAACCCCTGCGAAAGTTCGTCAGGACCCTGCGACAGCACTTCTTCGGCGTCCTCGCATTCGTGAACACGCGTCTTACCAACGCCATCGCCGAAGGCCTCAACCGAATCGTCCAAATCGTCAAGAACCGAGCCAGCGGATTCCGCACACTCGACGCATTCAACGATATGATCTTCCTTACCGTCGGAGACATAAACATCCCTGAGCAGATTCCGAAGAGGTTCCGCACACTCTAACCGCGCCCCCATGCCAGGAACCACGGCACCTTCACCCACTTCAGCTCGTTGAGAGATCCGGATATAGCCTTTTTTATGCATAATTCAGGCTAGTGTCACGTCCCAGGAATAACTAGAAAAATATTCGATTCTGTCGTATGGTTCCTCAAGCACTCATTCTTGGGAGGAACCGATGGCTAGAGGTCGTCCGTTACAGCCACTGAACATCAGTGGAGCTCAGGTCAATAGGTGTGTAAAAGAAATCAGGCGGCCATCTTCCCGGCTTCGACCTGCGGTCCGGTTGAGTGTTTCTGATCGTAGACTTGTTGTAGCAAGTGTGGCGCGGTGAGTTTCCTGAATCGGCTCTCTGCGACCTTGAGCGTACGCCAGATGAGAGCCGTGGCGTTCCTGACTTTCTTGAATCGCCTGGCGGCGTTTGTGCGAAGCCGAACGGAAGCAAAGGGGCTCTCGACGACGTTCGTGGTTCTCAGGTGTTTCCAGTGTTCCTTCGGGAAGTCGTAGAACGTGACCATCCGATCCCAGTTTCTTTCGAGCGTCTCCACGGCGGCAGGGAACTGTGAGCGATACCGTGCGGCAAAGCGTTTCCGGAGCTTCTCGGCCTCCTTTTTCGTGCCGGCATAGGGGATCTGGACGAGCAGTGCGCGGGCTTCAGCCTGTGCACGCTTGGCGACCTTGTCGAGCACGTTGAGGATCTTGTGGTTCCAGCACCGTTGTTGCCGGCTCTCTGGCCAGACCTGATCAACGGCCGCCCAGATGCCCATATTCCCGTCCGCGGCGATCAGGACAGGATGTTCGAGCCCGCGATCCCGGAGATCCCGGAGCACCGTGAGCCAGGATTCTGTAGACTCGATAACCGGGTTCTATCGCCAGGATCTCCTTGCTGCCGTCGCTCATCGCGCCGATCACGACCAGCAGACACGCCTTCTCGCGCTCGAGCCCGGCTTTGACGTAGATGCCATCAGCCCAGGCGTAGACCAGTTCGCGATTATCCAGACGCCTTTCTTTCCAGTCCTGGAAGTCGACCTCCCACTTCCCTCGAAGACGAGCGATCGAGGTCGGCGAAAGCGGCGCGCCATCACCGAGCAGCGCACGCAAAGACAACTCGAAGTCGCCCTGGGAGAGACCGTGGAGATAAAGGTCGGGAAGCAGATCTCCAATGGCCCTGGTTCTCCGGGCGAACAGGAGGAGGATGCGGCTTTCAAACCGCTCTTCCAGACCACGAACCCGGGGACGCCGGACCTTGATCGTTCCGCAGCTCGTCGAGAGACGCCGGGGCTTGCCGTAGCCGTTCCTGTAGCCCGTGGAGCTATCGACCTCGGCTCGGCGCTCATACCACGACCGGCCCAAGAACGCGGTCGCCTCCTCCTCCAGAATGGACTGGAACCGGCCCTGGATCTCTTCACGGATCCAATCGTCAACCGTCTCCCACGTCGGCATGGACTTCAATGGGGCTCTATGCGTATGTTCCTTCACGGCGATCCTCCTTCCCAACCGGGCCTCTCACCCGGTTTTGTGTGAATCAACTATCTCACGGGAAGGGTAGGGTCGCCCTTTCTCTTTTTCCACACCTTTTGATTATAGCTCCATCAGTGATGAGGTCCACGATCAACTCGAGTCATTGTCTCGTTCGCGTAGCATGTCTCACGCTTTGGTGCGTCGCGCGAAGATCGTCTTGATGAGCGATTGCGGTCTGACCAATCAGGAGATCGCGGAACGAGTCGGGTTGTCCGGAGCGTCTGTCGGCAAGTGGCGTCGTCGCTTCTGCGAGCAAGGCTTGATGGGACTGTATGACGAATTGCGTCCTGGAGGGCCACGGTCGGTCAGCGACGAAGAGATCTCCTCCCTCATCTACAAGACGCTCAAGAAGCAACCGAAGGGTGCCACCCACTGGACCTGTCGTTCGATGGCCGACGAGACGGGGCTCTCCAAGTCCTCGGTTCAACGTGTATGGAAAGCTTTTGGACTGCAACCGCATCGACAGAAGCACTTCAAACTGTCGAACGATCCCTTCTTCGTCGAGAAAGTCAGGGATATCGTCGGTCTATACCTGAACCCACCGGACAACGCGATGGTGCTCTGTGTAGACGAGAAGAGCCAGATTCAAGCACTCGAACGGACACAACCGATTCTTCCTTTGGGTCTCGGATACGTCGAGGGCGTCACTCACAGCTATATCCGGAACGGCACGACCACCCTCTTTGCAGCGCTCAACATCGCATCCGGCAAAGTTCTGACTCAGTGCAAGCCCAGACACCGCAACAAAGAGTTCCTTCAGTTCCTCAAGCACATCGACAAGAACGTCCCAAAGGATCTCGACATCCATCTGGTCGTCGATAATTACGGCACGCACAAGCACCCGAACGTCAAGCGTTGGCTCGCCTCACGGAAACGATATCACGTGCACTACACACCAACATATGCCTCCTGGCTGAACCAGGTAGAGATCTGGTTCGGTATCATCACCCAAAGAGCCATTCGACGAGGCACCTTCAGAAGCGTCAAGGACCTGATCGCCTGCATCAAGAAATTCACTGATCACTACAACGAGAATTCTACACCCTTCGTCTGGACCGCCACGGCAGATTCAATCCTCGAGAAAGTCCATAAACTTTTGAAGCTTATACGCGGGACGTGACACTAGTGGCCTGTTACGTAATCGCCCTTAAAATCAGAAGAGCAGGGTCACTTCGAGCCCTTCGTCAGGCTCAGAATAAACTCCGTCGAGAAGTCCCTATTCGCGATTCGTAATGGGCGTGTTCTCGACTACGCTCGAACTGACGCCGCTCAGTCTGGCAGCAAAAGTCCAGTACTACTTCGTGACAGGCCACTAGTTCTTCTTCGTGGGGCTGAAAAGTGACTCAAAGAGCAGTGATTCAATTCAGTTCGAGCTATAATCAAAAGGTGTGGAAAAAGAGAAAGGGCGACCCTACCCTTCCCGTGAGATAGTTGATTCACACAAAACCGGGTGAGAGGCCCGGTTGGGAAGGAGGATCGCCGTGAAGGAACATACGCATAGAGCCCCATTGAAGTCCATGCCGACGTGGGAGACGGTTGACGATTGGATCCGTGAAGAGATCCAGGGCCGGTTCCAGTCCATTCTGGAGGAGGAGGCGACCGCGTTCTTGGGCCGGTCGTGGTATGAGCGCCGAGCCGAGGTCGATAGCTCCACGGGCTACAGGAACGGCTACGGCAAGCCCCGGCGTCTCTCGACGAGCTGCGGAACGATCAAGGTCCGGCGTCCCCGGGTTCGTGGTCTGGAAGAGCGGTTTGAAAGCCGCATCCTCCTCCTGTTCGCCCGGAGAACCAGGGCCATTGGAGATCTGCTTCCCGACCTTTATCTCCACGGTCTCTCCCAGGGCGACTTCGAGTTGTCTTTGCGTGCGCTGCTCGGTGATGGCGCGCCGCTTTCGCCGACCTCGATCGCTCGTCTTCGAGGGAAGTGGGAGGTCGACTTCCAGGACTGGAAAGAAAGGCGTCTGGATAATCGCGAACTGGTCTACGCCTGGGCTGATGGCATCTACGTCAAAGCCGGGCTCGAGCGCGAGAAGGCGTGTCTGCTGGTCGTGATCGGCGCGATGAGCGACGGCAGCAAGGAGATCCTGGCGATAGAACCCGGTTATCGAGTCTACAGAATCCTGGCTCACGGTGCTCCGGGATCTCCGGGATCGCGGGCTCGAACATCCTGTCCTGATCGCCGCGGACGGGAATATGGGCATCTGGGCGGCCGTTGATCAGGTCTGGCCAGAGAGCCGGCAACAACGGTGCTGGAACCACAAGATCCTCAACGTGCTCGACAAGGTCGCCAAGCGTGCACAGGCTGAAGCCCGCGCACTGCTCGTCCAGATCCCCTATGCCGGCACGAAAAAGGAGGCCGAGAAGCTCCGGAAACGCTTTGCCGCACGGTATCGCTCACAGTTCCCTGCCGCCGTGGAGACGCTCGAAAGAGACTGGGATCGGATGGTCACGTTCTACGACTTCCCGAAGGAACACTGGAAACACCTGAGAACCACGAACGTCGTCGAGAGCCCCTTTGCTTCCGTTCGGCTTCGCACAAACGCCGCCAGGCGATTCAAGAAAGTCAGGAACGCCACGACTCTCATCTGGCGTACGCTCAAGGTCGCAGAGAGCCGATTCAGGAAACTCACCGCGCCACACTTGCTACAACAAGTCTACGATCAGAAACACTCAACCGGACCGCAGGTCGAAGCCGGGAAGATGGCCGCCTGATTTCATTTACACACCTATTGACCTGAACTCTTCAGTTCCACCCCACTTCAACAGAACTATAGACCGTGATGTAAGCGTCTTATTCCCTCACCCAGGACCCCATCGTGAAAATCGGCGCCTCCACCATCCTCTACCGTGACCGTCCGCTAACCCGGGAACTCTTCCAGGAATTCCAGAAAGCGGGTATCGACTCGCTGGAACTGACAGACTATCACCCGGACTTTTCCTACAGGGATCTCGACGAACTCGCATCCCTGCGCCTGGCAATGGCCGACCTGTCATTGCATCTCAATACGCTGCACATCCACCTCGAGATCTTCGACGACTACGACCTCGCGACCCTCGACGCGGCCCAGCGGGACAAGACGCTCACGGCTTACCGTCAGGCGGTCGATGCGATGGAGGTTCTTGGCGGCGGCATCCTCGTGACACATCACATCCAGATTCCGGAACCCGATGGAGTGTCACACGCCGCAAAGCGAGCGTCCTTCATCGACAATCTTCGCACCGTTGCGGCCTATGCGGCCCCCAAGGAGGTCTCTTTCGCGGTGGAGAACACCTCCGGGGGCTACACCCGCGAGCCCACACGACTCGTCCAGTTGATCACGGACATCGATGCACCGAACGTTGGCATCGTCATCGACACCGGGCACCGTAACATGGTCGGCGATCCGGTCGAAGCCTTGCGCATCGCCGGACCCCATCTCATCACGCTGCACCTCCACGACAACCACGGCAAACAGGATGAACATCTGCTCCCGGGACGCGGCAACATCGATTGGAACGGCGTCGTTGAGGCGTTGGATGAGATTGCGTACCCCGGCGTCTTCTTGTACGAGCTCGACCGATCTGAAGACCTGCCGGACATCCGCGAGAACGCTGAGCAACTCCAGAAACACTGAACCATCAAGACTCCAAGCGGAGACTTCATTAAGCCCTGAGTTTTCCAGATCAGAAATTCAGGGTTTTCCGCAGCCCACAAGGTACCACTTCAATCTCCGCCTAATCTCCTCGATCAGCCACGCTTGCCCGCGAGCCCCGCTTGCACGGGGCTCCTCACCGTCGCATCTTGAGTTGCGATGCACCTGTGCCACCATCGTTTGCTGCTGGTGTTCGTCCAGTTGATGCACGTCAGTGGTTGGGATTGATTCACTGGATCGAAAGAGGAAAGAAGGACATCTCACTTGGGGCACGCACTCTCGAATGGACATTGCTCCCGGAGCCGTCAACGGGGTCCCGTCTCTCTACGGGCACTCTTTCGCTTTCAATCTGAAAGGTAAAGGTTGGCAGACCGACCGAAGTTTCTCGAAGCGATGGAACCGACCGTATGGTTCGGGTCGGCTGGGCTGGTCATCTTGTTCTGTGTCTATGGCGGTCTTTTCACCGAACACGCCGCCGATGTCTTCAACACAGCTCAGAGCTTTATCGCGACCAAGTTTGGGTGGTTCTACATCCTGTCGGTGAGCTTTTTCCTCGGGTTTGTAGTCTGGCTGTTGTTCAGTCCCTACGGTCGAATCAAACTCGGCGCAGACGATCAAGAGCCGGAGTTCGGTTACTTCGCCTGGTTCACGATGCTCTTCAGTGCGGGGATGGGTATCGGATTGGTCTTCTGGGGCATTGCCGAACCTATCATGCACTACCATAGTCCGCCAATCGCCGAGCCAGAATCTCCGGACGCCCTCGTCGAGTCGATGAAATTCACGTTCTTCCACTGGGGATTCCACCCGTGGGCAGTCTACATCATCTTTGGGCTGGGTATCGCCTACTATCACTTCCGGCACGATCTCCCGCTTGCTCCCCGCTCTTTGCTCTACCCCGTACTCGGCGAGCGATACCGGGGGATGGTCGGTCACGTGACAGATATTCTGTGTACCGTCGGCACGTTGTTCGGCGTGGCCACCTCGCTTGGACTGGGTGCGATGCAGATCAACGCAGGGATCAACGCGTACACCACGATTCCGATAACTACAACCGCCCAGATCTGGATCATCGTGCTGATCACGCTCGCGGCGACCGTTTCGGTCGTTTCGGGGATCGAGCGAGGCATCCGCCTGGTCAGCGAATTCAACATCATCCTGGGCGGGCTGGTCTTGCTGTTTGTGTTTCTCGCTGGGCCAACTCTGTTTCAGCTGAAGCTGTTGACCAACACGCTCGGGAGCTACGTATCGGGCCTGGTCAACCTCAGCCTGTGGATAGATCTGACCGAGGAGGCTTCGTGGCAGAAGAGCTGGACCATCTTCTACTGGGGTTGGTGGATTTCGTGGTCGCCGTTCGTGGGGATCTTCATTGCCCGGATCTCGAAAGGCAGGACGATCCGAGAGTTCGTCCTGAACGTCTTTCTGGCACCTACCGCGGTCACGTTTCTTTGGTTGGCCGTCTTCGGGGGAACAGGGCTGCATATGGAAATCTTTCAAAATGGAGAGATTTCCAAAGCCGTATCTGAGAACGTGGCGCTCTCCATGAACGCCTTGTTTTCGAATCTGCCCTTCGCCACGGTCATGCCCGCCATTGGAACCTTGCTCGTCATTACCTTTTTCATCACATCGTCGGACTCCGGGTCCCTCGTGGACGACATGGTGACGTCCGGGGGCCATCCTGATCCACCGACGGCGCAGCGTGTGTTCTGGGCCATCGCCGAGGGAGCGGTAGCGGGTGTCCTGCTCTATACCGGCGGGCTGTCGGCCCTCCAGACGGCTTCGATTACCTCCGGACTTCCTCTCACGGTCCTCCTCCTGCTCACCTGCTATGGTCTGACCAAAGCACTTCGAATCGACCTGGCCGACCAAAGCTGAACCATCCTCATTCAGCTTCTGTAATCCCCTCCATCAACCGCCCTTGCCCGCCATTCCTCGCCGTCGCATCTTGGGTTGCGATGCGCACCTATGCCACCATCCTTGTCCTGCTGCTGACGTTGGGGCCGTCTTGGTCCGCCGAGCCGACGCTCGCACGGCTCTCATTTTGGGTGCCGCCCGAGCGGATGGACGCGTTCGCGACGGCCTACCGAGAAAAGTTGCTGCCCATCCTCAAGAGCCACGGCCTCGTCGAATCGTCCCAACCTGCACGCGCCACGGTGGACAGCGTGTTCAGCCGATTGTTCGAGTTCGATTCGCCGGCAGAAGTGGTGGCGATGCGTCTGATCCTCATCTATGACAAGAAGTGGGCGGAACAGCTGGAGGAGCTCGGCCTCGAGGCCACTTGGTGGCCAGGAAGAAGATTCAGGTTCGGTCATTACGCGACACCAGCCGGTCCAGGCAGGGTTGTCAAGGCAGGGCCCGGTAAGGTCGTGCCCGCCGGCCGGGGACGCGGACAGTGGCGGACCTACGACACGGTGGATGGTCTGGCTACTCAAGAAACGCGGACGATTCTGCAGGACCGGAGGGGCTATCTCTGGTTCGGGACGTGGGGTGGTGGGGTGAGTCGCTACGACGGGCAGACCTTCACAACCTACACCAGGAACGATGTAATCAAATCAAACATAGTCTTTTCGATGGTGGAGGATCGTGACGGGAACATCCTGATTCCCGGCGGGGGAGGCATAAGCCGGTATGACGGCCAATCCTGGACATTCCTCGCCAACGAGGAGTTGTTTGGGGTGTATCGCGCCCTCGAGGATCGTGACGGTAACCTGTGGTTCGTGACGCGCCAAGGGGTGATTCGCTACGATCCCCGGGTCACGCCTCTCTCGACGGAGTCCATCCGGAAGGAAAAAGAAAGGCCTGGGACAGGCGCGGCAGACTCTTCCACTATCTCGCAGGCTGCTTGGACCTCTTTCACTGCGGACGATGTAGGCGAGGAGGGGGTCAATGCGGTGTTTCAGGATCGGGATGGCTACCTCTGGTTCGGGACGGATGGTGGGGGCCAAGGGGATAGGCTGGGTCGCATCGGTGCAAGTCGCTACGATGGACATACGTGGACGACCTTTAGCACCGAGGATGGTCTGGCAGAGAACCGGGTGATGGTGATTTTTCAGGATCGAGATGGGAATCTGTGGTTCGGGACACACACCTTCACGACGGCGGAAGGTCTTCCCAGCAACCGCACCATCTCGGCGCTTCGTGATCGTGAGGGCCAACTGTGGTTCGCCACAGGTCGTGGTCTGACTCGATTCGATGGCCGGACTTTCACGACCTATGGCACCGAGGATGGATTGGGTTCGAATGCGGCTCAGAAGATCTATCAGGACCGGAGTGGCGATCTGTGGATTACTCAGAGGGCTGGCTTGAGCCGATACGATGGTGTGACTTTCACCGCCTACACGGATGAGGATGGGCTGGGAGCTGCGCGTCATCGTGGTGGCAACCCGATCCAACAGGACCGGAACGGGGACCTCTGGTTCGGATTGTGGGCAGGTGGCGGAGTGAGCCGCTACGATGGCCGCACCTTTGTCACTTTCAATGTCGAAGACGGTCTGTCCCGGAACTCGTCTCAGGTCAACTCGATTCTCCAGGACCGTCGAAACTCCCTCTGGATCGGCAACGGCGCTGGCCTGAGCCAATACGAACCTGACCCGGATCCTGGACAGGTTGCATTCACGGCGATCGATGCGCTGGCGGGCAAAGGAGCCTGGACGAGCCTGGAGGACCGGGATGGTAACCTATGGTTCGGCACCTGGGGAGACGGCGTGGCTTGCTATGACGGTCGCGACTTCACGATGTACACCACGGAAGATGGGCTGGCACATAATGACGTGCTGGCGATCATTCAGGACCGACACGGCCATCTGTGGTTCGGCACCGACGGCGGCCTGGTGAGCCGCTACGACGGCCAAGTCTTTCAGACGCTCACCCGCGAGGATGGCCTCACCGGGCAGGCTGTGCGGGGGATGTTCGCGGACAAAAATGGCGACATCTGGATGATGACGCTCAACGGCATCGTCCGCTATCGCGAACCGGAGCCCTATCCGCCCGGCGTGTTCGTCGACGCAGTCGTCGCGGACCGGCGCTATGACGATCCGTCGAACATTGCTATCTCCTCCGAAGTCACCCTGACCTCGTTCGAGTTCCACGGGATGAGCCTCAAGACCCGTCCTGGCGCAATGGTCACCGGTATCGATTGAACCCACATCACGACTGGCGAAACACGCGAGAGCAACGCGTCGAGTATCAGGATCTGCCGCGAGGCGATTACACGTTCGAGGTCGAGGCAGTGGATCGGGACCTGGTCTACTCGGAGTCTCCCGCCGTCGTCGCGCTGACGGTTCACCTTCCGCGAGAACGGGTCGCGCTCTGGTTGGGGCTATGCGTCACCATCGTGTTGGTCGGCTGGCAGACGGCGCGTGTGGTGCGTCGCGACCGTCGTCTGCGGCAATCCAACGAGGCCCTCTCCGCCGCAAACAACGAGCTGTTCCAGGTCAACGTGGACCTCCAGCGCGAGCAGGTGCTGGAGCGGCTGCGGGGTCAGGCGCAGGGGATGCAGTCGAGCGAGGATATCGGGCCGGTTGTTGAGGCTGTGCATCGGGAGTTGAGCGGGCTTGGACTGCCTCTGATCCATTCGGGAATCTCTATCCACCTGTCGGAAACGAAAACGGAACAATGGGGCGTAGCAGAAGACGGCCGTGCTCACGTACCGTTTATCAGGGACCGAAGCAATGCAAGCATCGAAGCTCGCCGCCGCGGCGATGATTACGTGTATACTCGAAGCGAAGGCGAGGCAGCAAAAGACCGGGTGCGCCATCTAATTGCGCAGGGCAATCCCCGATGGAAGGGTGTTCCAGAGGAGCGGTGGCCGCGAAAGCTGGACACGTACGTCATCCACTTTAAAGGAGGCGACGCGGGTGTGAACTCTGAAGAACCCATTGCCGAGGAGTACCTCACGCTCTTCAAGCGGTTTGGGGAGGTATTCGGGTATGCCCATTCACGGTACAAGGAACTTCAGCAGAAGGAAGCGCAGAACCGCCGCCTTGCCGTCGAGGCATCCGTTCAACGACTTCGCGCCGAAGTGCAGTCGATGGACGAGGCGAGCGACTTTGAGCGCATCCTCTCGCTGCTGACGGAGAGCCTGAAGACGGTGGAACTCGCGTTCGATGGCTGCGAAATTGACGTGCTGGACGAGCCCGTCGAGAACCCCACGATGGCACACTTTGTAGCAAACGGGTTCCGATATACAACCTTCAGACTGGACCCCGATGGAAACGTGGCTCCCCAATCCTACAACGTTGCCGCGCCTTTCCAACCCGTGAACGAGCAGACTATCGAACGCTTCATTGCTGGTGAGCCGTGGCAAGGTTTGAGCGATGACCTGAGGATTGTAGAAGTTCCAGCAGGAAGTTATGGTCGCCTTCGACTCACCGAGACAGACAGGGAGCAATTCGCAGACGATGAAGTCGCCACGCTTCGCGAGTTCGCCGACGCTGTCGCCCTTGGCTACGCCCGCTACCTCGATATTCGTGAAATCCAATTGAACACTGAACGAAAATCGGAGTTCCTCGCCTCGATGTCGCACGAACTCCGTACGCCGATGAACGCTATCAAAGGCTTTACTAACCTTGTGCTGCGCCGTGAGAAGACTCTGAGTGACCGGGGACAAGAGAATCTACAGAAGGCCACTCAGGCGTCAGACCGACTATTGGCAATGATTGACGACCTGATGGACCTGTCGAAGATTGAAGCGGGCCGGATGGACGTGAACCCCGAGCGGTTCAATGTGCGGGGCCTGATTGCGTCGGCGTGTGACACGGTCAGTCCACTGGTACAGGAGGGCGTGGAGCTACGCCAGGACGTGGCCGGCCCTTCGGCAAGCTCAGGGCAGGCTCAGCTAATGGCGAACACCGACAAGGCACGGGTCCAGCAGATGGTCATCAACCTGCTGAGCAACGCTATCAAATTCACCGACAGCGGCAGCGTGACCGTGAGCGCGTTACAGGCTGAAGATCAACTGGTCATCGCCGTCAGCGACACCGGCAAGGGCATCCCCGCCGACGAGCTACCGAGCATCTTCGACGAATATCGTCAGGCCGAGGGGTCAGAGAGCGGTGTGCAGAAGGGGACTGGCCTGGGGCTGTCGATTACGAAGAAGTTCGCGGAGTTGCTGGGCGGGTCGATTGGTGTGGAGAGCGAGGTGGGCAAGGGGAGCACGTTCACGGTGCGGGTGCCGGTGGAATACGGGGAATCTTCGTCTTAAGACAACGACTTGCAGGCTACCCACGAGCATTGGGGAGGATGGACCACGATGAAGAAAATCCTGCTGGCCCTCGGCTTGGGTCTCTTGGTCCTCGTTTCCCTGCTTCTCGTTCGTACAGTCCTGTTCACCTCCAAGCAGGTCGTAGTTGAACCCGCTCCTGCCATCGCATTCGATGCTGAGGCGGCCGCCGACCACCTGGCGAAAGCGCTTCGTTTCCCAACAATCTCCCACCTCGACTCGGCTCAACGGAATAACGAAGCGTTTTCGGCCTTCCGCAGTCACTTGGCCCAGACCTTCCCCCGTCTCCACGGGACGCTTTCCCGAGAGAGTGTGGGGGAACGTGGAGTGCTATATACGTGGCAGGGCGAAGTGCCGGGCCTGAAGCCTGCCCTGCTCATGGGCCACATCGACGTGGTCCCGGTAGAGCTTGGGACAGAGGGAGATTGGGTACACCCACCTTTCGAGGGCCGCATCGCAGACGGCTTCATTTGGGGGCGAGGTGCGATGGACAATAAGGGCGGAGTCCTCGCCCAGCTTGAGGCTGTTGAGCTCTTGCTCGGAGAGGGGTACCAGCCCGAGCGCACAGTTTACCTCGCCTTTGGGGAGGACGAGGAGGTCGGTGGCCGTTCTGGTGCCGCACGTATTGCGGATCTGCTTGCCACGCGTGGGGTAGAGCTCGAGTACGTTCTGGACGAAGGCGGAGGCGTTGTTACGGGGGTGCTGCCCCTAACTGCTCCGGTGGCCTTGGTGGGTATTGCTGAGAAAGGCTACATCAGCCTGGCACTTTCGGCGGTGGGCGAAGGCGGCCACTCTTCACATGCCGCCTCGGCAGACCACCGTGGGAATCTTGAGCAGTGCCATCGGCAGGCTCCAGGATAATCCGTTCCCTGGTGGTCTTCGGGGACCCACACGAAAGTTGTTTGCTTATGTGGGTCTGGAGATGGCGTTCGTTCCTCGAATGCTCTTTGCCAACGTCTGGCTCTTCGGGTCGCTGCTTGAACGGCAGCTGGCCGCCTCACCATCTACAGACGCCATGCTTCGCACCACCACCGCCCCCACTATGTTCGAAGGAAGCATCAAGGACAACGTATTGCCGGCTCGAGCAGAGGCCGTGGTGAACTTCCGGATCTTCCCAGGGGAGACCGCTGGGACCGTGATGGAACGAGTGCGAAGTGTGGTTGATGATTCGCGTGTAAAAGTCGAGCCGTTTGCCAACATCAGCGTAGACCCCTCTCCTGTCTCTCCTACTGACGTGGCGACTTTCGACGTCCTCCAGCGAACCATTCACCAGGTGTTCCTCGATGCCGTAGTTGCACCGTTTTTGGTAATGGGTGCCACTGATTCCCGATACTACCAAAGGTTGACCGAAACCGTGTATCGCTTTGGGCCGCTTCGGCTGCGCAAAGAAGACCTGGCCCGTCTACATGGCACCAATGAGCGTATTTCGGTCGAGCACCATGCGGATGCTATCAAGTTCTACAGGCAATTAATTCTCAACTCGGACCCGTGAAGCACATCCACAGGCTCCCACCTGCCTATCCCAAGGAGCGGGGGCAGCACGTTCACGGTGCGGGTGCCGGTCGAGTATCGGGCCCTTCTGTCTGATGTTTATTGGAAACAGAGGCCGGACAGGCAGGATTCCCTTGGCCTCGTGTAGAAGTAGCAAACCGTCCTTTGGAGGATGTTATGAGATTCTCAATTAGCACTTTTCTATCTGTCCCGTTCTTGTCCTTTGCGCTGCTTTCTTGCACCAAACCCTCAATGGATGTGGCTACGGTCCGTAAGGCCATTGAGGACGCGGAAGCCACATTTACAGCGGCGTTCAATCGAGGTGACGCCGCAGGTGTGGCCGCCTTGTACACAGAAAATGCGACTCTATTGCCACCGAACAGTGAGATGATTCAAGGGAGGCAGGGAATCCAAGATTTTTGGAATGGCGGTCTCCAAATGGGCCTAAAAGATGTGACCTTAACCACAGTAGATGTTGGCGGTAATGGTGATACCGCTTACTCAACTGGTAAGTACACCCTCAATATCCAACCCGAGGGTCAAGAAGGTATGTCGGACTCGGGCAAGTATGTCGTTATCTGGAAACGGCTGGCCGACGGTACGTGGAAGTATCACGTGGATATCTGGAACAGCAGCTTGCCGATGCCTGGGCAGTAAGCTGAGACCGCAGCCCGAACCTACGAGAGCCTCAACAGAAACCGAACGAAGAAGTGGAAAACATGAACAGATAAAGGCGTGTGTGTTTGCCGTAGTCCTTCTGAAACGAGATAAACGGAGGGGTTGAAGAACGAACGCTCATCTCCAAACGTCCCCATCGTGGAGCTACTTGTTGGGACCATTGGCGTGGAGAGCGAAGTCGGAAAGGGCAGCACGTTTTACGGTGCGGGTGCCGGTGGAGTATCAAGAAATCTCGTAAATGTTTACGATAAAAAGCGGCTCTATCCGGGTTTCTCAACGGTGAAACTATAGAATGACAAGGTCATAGATCGTTCCCTACGCTTGGTTGTGTGTGTAGGACAATCAAAGCGAAGGGGGTGCGACCTATGACCGGGAGCAGATTACTATCGAAACTGCTGAGATTCAAGGGGTTCCGTGTTGTCAGCTGGTGGTTTGAGGGGAGAAGCTGTTTCGTCATCGCCGTAAAGCCACATAAGAATGGTTGTTGTTGTCCGGAGTGCGGCCGTCGAGGTAAAATCGTCCGCACAATGCCCCATCCGCGTCGGTGGCGTGACATTCCGGTGTGCGGGTGGAGGGTCTGGCTTCTCTACCATCCTCGGGAGATTCGGTGTCCTACCCACGGTCGTGTGGTCGAGGAGATTCCGTGGGCGGAGCGGTTCTCTCGGGTGACGTATCGCTTCGAGTATGCCATGCTGCGCTACTGCCAGACCATGACGCAGAAGGCGGCGTCCGAGTTACTGCGCATCTCTGCCTCGACGCTGTCGGATCTCCTTCACCGATCCATCACGCGGCTTCGTGAAGGTCATCGTATCCGAGGGCTCAAAACCATCGGGATCGACGAGATCTCCTACGCCAAGCGTCACAGGTACGCCACGCTCGTTTACGATCTGGACCGCTCCTGCGTGGTGTGGGTTGGCCGCGGCAGGGCGCGTAAAACGATCGATCGGTTCTTCACAGAGGCTCTCAGTCCCTACCAGAGATCCAAGATCGAGTGGGCCTGCTGCGACATGAGCGAAGCTTACATCGGAGCCATCCAGGAACACTGTCCGAATGCCAAGCTGGTCCTCGATCGCTTTCACATCGTCAAGGCTCTCAATGCCGCCGTTGACGAGGTCCGTAAGGACCAGTGGCGTAAAGCTGCCCCGGATGAGCGCAAAGCCATGAAGGGCCTCCGATGGCTCCTCTACCGGCACTCAGCGACACGCTCCAGAGGGGATACTCGGACACTCAAAGCACTGGAGAAGGCGAACTACCGAATCTATAGAGCCTGGAGACTCAAGGACGAGTTCGAGCAGTTCTGGGAATACAAAGCGCCCTGGGCTGCCGAACGCTTCCTGAAATGCTGGACGACGTCCGCACTCAGAAGTCGACTTGAACCCCTGCGAAAGTTCGTCAGGACCCTGCGACAGCACTTCTTCGGCGTCCTCGCATTCGTGAACACGCGTCTTACCAACGCCATCGCCGAAGGCCTCAACCGAATCGTCCAAATCGTCAAGAACCGAGCCAGCGGATTCCGCACACTCGACGCATTCAACGATATGATCTTCCTTACCGTCGGAGACATAAACATCCCTGAGCAGATTCCGAAGAGGTTCCGCACACTCTAACCGCGCCCCCATGCCAGGAACCACGGCACCTTCACCCACTTCATCTCGTTGAGAGATCCGGATATAGCCAAAAAAGCTGATACCAGACTACATACTCAATCACTGGAGGATACGATGCCAACACTCTACGTCAGGAAATTCGATCTGAAACCGTCACTGAGCGAGAGCGAAGTTCTCGATTTCTGGAAGCTCGGCATGAACGAGATGATGCCCGCGATGCGTCAGATTGAAGGCGTTAATTCCGTGAAGGTCTATTCAGGTGCTGGTGGTTTGGTCGGGGACCTTCGGGTCATGGCCGAACTGGACAATGCAGGTGTATACGAGCAGATATTGGTGGATCCCAAGACGAGCAAGCTAAACGCCAGGGCCTACACGAACATTGACATGAGGACTTCGTCTCAGCTCTGGATGCGAGAGATTACGCCTGAGCTCGTGGACGCGATGGGTACTACAGAGTAGGAGAGAGTTTTTTTAAGCTGGGAGGATCCCAAGATGTCGAACCTGACCGATGAGGATGTGAACGCGATTCACCAGCTCGTCGATGAGTGGTCGGCGGCTGGTGAGGTTTCAGATTGGGACAAGACGCTTAGCCTGAATTATGCCTAAAAAAGGTAGTCTCCTTGTACAAGTGTTTGTTTTTACCTACATTAGGGCTGACACATCAAAACAACCACTTGGAAGGAACTACCGTGATAGAACCTAGTCAGATCCGGTTACCATTCGCAAGCATTTCGGGCAAGGTAGTTGAGGCTGATTTTGCCGGTGGCGCCGTCAGGAGTGACGGTGGAGTTCTGTTGCTTCGCGCCCTTGAGTCTCAGATGGGATTGATCGCCAGAATGGTAGATGCTTTGCGAGATCGTCGTCACCCAAGCTATATCGATCACACGCTTTTGGATCTTGTGAAGCAGCGTGTTTTTCAGATCGCTTGCGGCTATGAAGATGCCGTCGATTGTGATGATTTGCGACGCTCGGATTTGTATCGGCTCGCACGGGCTTTTGTAGACGGGTTCATCGCATCGTATGACCAGGCACCCCCAAGCATCATTCTCGATATCGACGACACGGATGACCCAACGCACGGTGCGCAACAATTTTCACTCTTCAACGCGTATTACAATGAACACTGCTATATGCCGCTACATATCTATGAAGGCCAAAGCGGCAAGCTCATTACGACGATCTTGAGACCCGGGCATCCGACGAACGGTAAACAGGTCGTTTCTATTCTCAAGCGCTTGGTGGAACACCTACGCGGATCTTGGCCAAACGTGGAGATCATCGTTCGCGCAGACTCAAAGTTCAGCTCACCAGAGATGCACGATTTCTGCGAAGACAACGGTATCTACTACGTTCTGGGCCAGGGCGCCAACTCCAAGCTCAAAGCGGCTGGACAAAACCTGATGGACCAAGCGCTACGTCTGAGCGAGCATAAGGAGACGATTCGCTTGTTCTCATCCTTCTCATATCAGGCTGGCACCTACCGGCAGCCTCGCCGGATCATTCACAAGGCTGAAGTCACAAACGGCGAAGCAAATCCAAGATACCGCGTGACCAATTTACAGAGTAATCGAGACGGCTTTATCTATGATCGTATCTACTGCGCAAGGGGACGCACGGAAGGCTTCATCAAGGACCACAAAACATTCCTTCACTCCGATCGAACATCGTGCCACAAGTTTGAAGCCAACCAGTTCCGACTCTTTCTACACAGTGCTGCATACGCCTTGCTTCACGCACTCCGATCACAGGGACTCAAGGGCACCGCGTGGACCAAACCTCAGGTCAACACGATACAGAACCGTTTCCTCAAAATCGGCGCGAGAGTCATTGAAAGCGCACGAAGAATCCGATTCCATTTTCCAACATCGTATCCACTCAAAAACGTCTTGGTGTCAATCATCACCAGGCTCGAAACGAACACGCAGTAACAACGCCGATCTATACCGGGGACAGCTATGTACACGTCGCAAAACAACACCTGTTCCGGACGAAAATCGTGACTCTTGCGACTCGTAGAGACCGCTTACGGGACCTTGGACATCCGAAGAAGCCGAGAACAAATCCTGTGCGTGATCACATCACTCCAAAACAACCTAAACTCAAATTCATGCATGATTCAGGCTAGAGAATCTGTGCCTAATTGGTTCTAGGCTGGCGCGGACACTTCCCATAGACCGCGGCCACCATCGCCTCCGATGCGGCGCATCCTGCGGCGAAGACCCGACCTAGTGATCGAGTTTCTCGGTCAGTTGCTTAATCTTGAACGTGAACTTTCGGAGATCCGGGCCCAACTCATAACCCACAGAGCATCGCACCCATCTGTTGCTACGACTGACCCAGTGTCCACCTCGTCGCAGCCACGTGGGTCACGCTGTCGCCGAGGGTGAAGTAGTAGACCGTGAACAGCGAGCCATCCGAAAGCTCGACAGTCCGCGGGTATCCCAGATCGGAGGACGCGCCTTTTCCCGCGACAGTTCCGTCGGTAGTCAGACCGTCATCGCGCAGCACAATCTCGTTGTCGATATCCCACGTCTCGCATCCATCGTGAGACAGACAGGCGCGCACGCCGTAAGGGGCGCGCCGGTGACCGTAGCTGCACAGCACATCTCCGTTGCTGAGTAGCAGCAGCTGGGGTGGATACCCCCACATGCCGGTCTTCTTCACCTCGCTCCAGGTCTTACCCCCATCGTCCGAGTGCGTCTGCCAAAGGAACTTCTCTTCCACCGGGACCGACTTGCTGGCGCTGGCTATTCGGACCAGCGCCACGATGCGTCCGCTAGGGAGATACAAAAGAGAGCTTTCGTTAAACGGATGCACATCCCCGTCGTAGGCCATCGTGACCATGTCCCAGGTCTCGCCCGCATCCTCCGACCGAAGCACCCACGCTCGAAATGGATCGCCGGCAGCCGCGCTGCCGTAAGCCTGGTGGACGATCGTATCGTCGGGTAGCACACAGCTCTTCAGGTCCGTCCCGCTTCGAATCAGCGCGAAAAAAGGCAGCTCTTCGCCACTACCCAGAGTGCGAGACTCCCAGTATTCTTCACCTGCTCTTTTTCGATGCATTTCCAAGCTGTGTTCAACGCTGATCTGGTCAGGGTACTCACCCACAGCGAATCCGCGGTTGGCGAACGCTTCCTTCTGCTCGAGCGGATAGGTGTTGACCGGCTTTGAGATCCTGATCTGTGTGCCATCGCTTAACACACCGCTCCTCAGCGTTTCGGGACACGAGCAGTACGCTTCGTCTTTCCCTTCCTCGAACCAGCTATCACCCTCGTCTGGTGAATAGAGTTCCACGTGACCCGTCGCCCCTCCCGCTAGACCGCCTGCGTGAGAGTGCGCAGCCCCTTCAATGCCCCGCGCCAGTGGGGTATGTGAATTCCAACTGAATTCGATCCAGAGTTCATCGCTTTCTCCCTTCGCGACTGAGGGAAAGCTGGAATAGCGAGTTTCGTCCCAATAGAGCACTGAATGTTTCATGCTTATCTCCAGCTGTTTATCATAGATTCAGATCGCTCGTTCGAAATCGTTCGGAAAAGGTTCTTCAGGATTACAGTGGACCCACCAGAGACAAGACGCCTCAGACTATTGAGAAGCCTATCGCCCACACGTTAGCGGCCCAGGTAGAGGCGGCAGCGAACAATATCGTTGTTTCACCTCCAGGGGTGATAGGGCGGGGTGGGGAGGCACTTGGGGGTTGTCACAGGTGTCGTCACCGAGCAGGATCGTACTGGAGCCTGCCCTGAGCGGAGTCGAAGGGGCCTGGGCCCACAAGCCCCCGCGGCGCCTGAGCGGGACTTTTCTGGTTCTCTTTTGGTCACAAAAGAGAACACACAAATAAGATCGCGAAAAAGGAAGCGCGTTAGCCATCCACAATTCTGCGTGAGAAACCGTGATGGAGAAGCTTCAGGTACGAGAAACGCACGTGAGTGCCAACGGAGACGTCCCATGCAACCGATTGACGTAGGATCGAGCAAGCAACTTTTCGTCGACGACAGGTTCATCGCCTCCAGCAGGGATGTGGACCTCGTGATGAATCCCCCCTACCAATTCCCGGACCCGGTCCTGATCCCCGAGGCCCCGTGGGAGGATCCGCCTACGATGAGCTTCGGGATCTACAACAGCGTGCTGCAGGAGGAGGACGGGCGGATCCGCATCTGGTACTCCATTCGATCCGAAGGCGAGCCAGGTGAAGGCCTCGAAAAAGACTACGTCGCGTATGCCGAGTCGACCGACGGCATCCACTTCGAGAAACCCGAACTTGGCCTCGTCGAACACGGCGGCTCAACGGCCAACAACATAACCATACCTGGGAAGCCCGGCGGCAGCTCGATCTGGATCGACCCGAACGCCCCGCCTCAAGAGCGGTACAAGAACCAGTGTAAAGTCTACAATCCCGACGTGGCCATGCAGTTACACATGCACGGCTCGCCGGACGGCATCAACTGGACGTTTCTCCGCCGGATTCAACTCAAGTGGCGCGGGGGCTGGGACACCCAGAGCATCGTCTTCTGGGACCCCGCCATCGGTCGCTACGTCCTCTACACCCGTCACTGGTACGCCAAACGGCATACCACGGCCGAGGGAAACGAGAACTATCGAACGGTTAGAAGACTCGAGTCGGACGACCTGGCCAACTGGGACAACCAACGTATCGTCATGTGGCCGGACGACGTCGATCGCGCGACGTATGACGTCGACCCGCCGCTCGATCCGCAAGGCCCCGAGAAACCCTACGGTAAAGTGCCCGTCGACTACTACGGCGCCCCGGTCTTCAAGTACCCCGACGAACACGGTATCTACGTCATGCTGGCCGGCGCCAACTGGGATTTCTATCCCCGCGACCGCGTCGTGACGCGAGTCCGCGACGACCTGGAGGTCGCCCGCGAAGAAACGGAGGAGGTCTACGGCCCCAGCCGCTTCGACAGCCGCTTGTCCGTGAGTCGAGACGGCATCCACTTCCATCGCTGTGGTGGACGCCGGCCGTTCCTGAGCCCCGGGCCCGAGGGCAGCTTTTCGTCTCGCATGGTTTGGACCATGCTGCACCCCGTTCGGATGGGAGACGAGCTGTGGTTCTACTTCAGCGGAACCAGCCGGGACCACAGCGGTACGCTCGATCCGGCGGCCAATGGCCGGTCGGGGATCGGGCGCGCCGTCATGCGCCTGGATGGATTCGTATCGGCCGATGCCGGCTACGGGGGCGGCGAGCTCGTCACGCCCATCATCCGTTTCGAGGGGAATCGCCTCGAGCTGAACCTCGACACGGGCGGCGGGGGTTCGGTGAGAGTGGAAATCCAGGATGCATACGGCACGCCAATCGGCTCCTACACCGAACAGGATGCGACCTTCATATGCGGCAACTCGGTCCGCATGCCGGTCTCCTGGGGCGAGAATCAGGACATCAGCGAGCTGGCGGGAAAACCCATACGACTACGCTTTGTCATGCGCGACTGCAAGCTCTACGCGTTTCAATTCACCGGTGCTTAGCAACGGAGTGCCCCTTTGCGACAGCGTACATAGCGGGTACATCGGAGGAATCTACACGTGAAAAGACGCTTCACGAGAACCGGACTCGGAATCGTTGGCATCTATGTCCTGATCTGCGTGAGCGTATACTTCGTACAGGAGAAACTCATCTTCAGACCGGCCGCGCTGCCTGAGGATCACGTTTTCAAATTCGAAGGAGACTGGGAGGAGATTTGGCTCGATGCCGCCGATTCCGCAAGGGTGAACGGCGTCCTTTTCCGACAGCGGAGCCCTGGAGGTGTGGTCTATTTTCTTCACGGCAACGCTTACAACATCGAGAGGGTCACGTCGTTCTGGAAAGCAACGCGAAGCAATGGCTACGACATGCTGGCCATCGATTACCGAACCTATGGTAAGAGCACGGGCCCACTATCTATGGAAGGCATCTACAAAGATGCCGAAGCCGGCTGGCAATACCTGAGCGAACAATATGGATCAGACAAGATTGTGCTCTACGGCGCTTCGCTTGGCACCGGCATCGCCACACATATCGCCAGGAGCCATCCTCCCAGGAAGTTGATTCTCCAGGCGCCCTATACCAGCATTGAGGACATCGCCCGGGAGCGATACCCCTGGCTGCCGGTCCGTCTATTGCTCGAATATCCTTTCCCCAGTGTCGACAACTTGAAGGGTCTTCCCAGCGAGGTGCTCATTCTCCACGGCACAGAGGACAGAATCATCCCGTATGCACACGGAAAAGCAATGGCCGAAGCTGCCCATTCGGCATCGCTCATCACACTCGTTGGTGCCGGTCACAACAACCTCCTCGGAAGACCTGGATTCCACCAGGCATTCGATGCCTTCCTGAACAGCCCCTGAAGCCGGTAGCCTCCAGCACAGACACGCATCCGCTTCGGATATCAGCACGGACAATCACGAGGAGCGAAACAGATGCAGCACCTGGACGAAGCGGCAGTCATCAACAGCAGGCACTGGGAAGAAATGGTCAAGCAGGGGAGTCCAAACGTCCGATACTCCGCTATTTCTTCACCCACTGCTGGAACCAGATCTCGTACTCATCAGGACCCATCAACAGGAAGGTTCTAGCTCCGTAGTCCTGGTCCTGGATCTCGGACACCTCGTATCCTTTGGCCCCGAGTTTCGCGTGAAGGTCATCGACGTCCCGCAGTTCAAAGTAAAGACGCATCCGCTTCGGATCCCCCGACTCTTCATCAGGCAGCATGTGATGAAGATACAGCGTCCAATCTCCGTGTTTGAGCACTGCGAAATCGAGCTCCCCTCGTCCTCGAACTTGAAGCCCACCGTGAATCCAAGGGCCCCCGTGAAGAATTCGACAGCCTTTCGACGTCGGATACGTGGAGTTCTGGAAACATCTTTGTGAACATGTGCTCGGTCTCTCTGTAGGTGTTGGTGGGTTGGGGGCTTCCTTCGTGCACTGTTCCGCGGTGAATGGTGGCCTGTATGGGGCTATTCGGTCTTGCAGCATCGCCTGGCCGGTAGCTTACATCGCGGTCGGCGATTGGCTGCAGAACTTCGCGTATCGCGTGGACGTCGCTTGGTGGGCATTCGCGTTGGCGGGTGCGACCGCGCTGTTGATTGCATTGGGGACGGTGAGCTATCAGGCATTGCGTGCGGCAGTGGCCAATCCAATAGACGCGCTGAGGTATGAATAGGACCTTAGGCTCATCCTTCGACGAGATGCGGAATACATAGGCGAAGGTGTGCACGATGGACGCGCTCATTCTTCGCGACTGATGAACCAGAAAAGCATGCCGACGACGCTGTCGTATGCTAAAGTCTGCCCGGAGCGGATACAGTAAGCGTCTCGTGAATCTGACAGGCGAAGCGCCTGATCGGAGGGTGGCTCTCCGACGTCTCCATAGGCCGCGTTATCACTAGGTCAAGGAGTCAGCTCGCTCCGCATTCTGCAAGACGGATCGGAGGTTGAAAGTGTTCACATCTACTTTGGACGTCGACGACCGGATCCGCCGGCACATCGACACCCTCGGCTTCGTTTCCCTCTCCGCCTACAAGCTATGGTACAGGCGCAACGGCTTCTCGATGTCCTTGGATAAGTCGCCCGACGATCTTCAGACGGAAATCGACCAGTTCACCGCCCCAACCGCACCCTCTGATCCCCGTATCGACAAGAATCACTCGCCCCGACGCGCCGAATACATACGCCGCATCGCCGACGGCGAGTTTGAGGGTCAGCCCCTCAGCTCCGGGATGTCATCAATCCGGAAGCTCTTCGAGGAGGTCCGTAACGTGGACGGCGCCCACTCCGCGCTTCAGCGCCTCCTCCTGCACGTCGAAAAGTACGGCGACCTGCTTCACACAAAGACCGTCTTCAATCGGCTCGGCAATGGCTGGCGCAACCAGCTCATCGCCGGCTTATCGCAGCTCGCGCGGTATCACGGAAAATGGATCCGCCCAGTCGAGGAGTGGTTCCCGACCCAGCACGGCCGCCACCAGGAGCGGCAGTTCTTCGAGCTCGCCGAGCACCTGTTCATTCGCTACGAGATGCCTCGAACGCTCCATAATGCCTGGTTCGAGCTGGACGACGAAGAGCGCCACATTCAACAGGGATGGATCGTGCACATCGCGGATGGTAAAAACATTCGCGCGGCGGACAACCTGCCGTTCGCGCTCACGAAACGCGCGGCTCACATCTTCACGAATTCGAGGGCCTTGGCGCCGCCGCTGATCGCCCTGCGCGACGCTCAAATCCACGCAATCGGGACCGTCCGTCACTTTTCCTGGCATCTGTCGCACAACGAGTACATCTACGGGCGGGAGCACGCCGACTTTTGGACCGGGATCGTCCACTTCTTCCTGAACAACCCGATGCTCGAGCGGAGCTACCTCTGGCCGATCATCAACTATATCCATCACCAGAAATTCGTCCCTCAGCGGATCCCACAGCCAGACGGGACGGTCGTCGAGCGGCCGGCGGCGCATCCGAACTTCTGCATCAAGAGCCGCAGCATTAACCGCCTGATCCAGGAAGTGGACAACTGGCACGAAACAATCACGGGTGAGGAAAGTGAAAAGGTCCAGCAGTGGAAACCGACGGACTTCGGCTCCTTCGAGCTGGAAGAATACATCGAGGAGCTGAAAGTTAAAGTGAAGTGGACGGTCGAAGAACTGTATACGTCCTCGCTTCTGTATCTCGAGGGACGTCGCCTCCACCACTGTGTGGGTTCCTATACGCGAAGGTGCGTGGCGGGCGAAGCCGCCATCTTCTCGATCAAGGCCCAACCGATCCTGAAAGACCCTGCCCCGGACGACGAGGAGCCGGAGAGGACCCACGTTCTGACTATCGCCATCGACCCGAAGAAGCGGCAGGTGACTCAGGCCCGCGGCAAGTTCAACCTCCAACCCGACGGGAAGGTCACCCGGACAAAGGCGCGGAAGACCAACGGGCCGTATCAGATCCTCCTTCGCGAGTCCGCGAGGATCCTGGCCCAATGGCGCGCCCGAGAAGGCATCAGCTACGGCCAGAGTTGATGACTCCGCGGTGGCTTGCGACCAGCCAACACGGACATTTTAATAGGAAGCAACTGATCCTTTAGTCGTCGAGAAACTTATGCGTCCCGATCCTGACGGACCCTACGGCTCCAACAGGAGGTAGTACAGATACTTCTGGGATTGCCTTTCGTTCGGCTGATCAGGCTCGGAGGATCAATTGTCGAAGGACCGAAAGCTTTGAAGCCTTCTGAGCCCTCCGGAGAATGTCCTCGTTGTGACGATGGAGACCAACCGCTCTACGCAGCGCATCGTGTAGGGGCAATGACACTGAAGGTGAGTGCGTCGGCAGACGCCAAATGCGACTTCGCAGTTAATACGCTTGCCAATCTAACTGATATCGGTAAAGTCGATCGGGGCTGGGTACTAACTGTTGGTCAGAAGCCAGTGGTAGAGGTCGCAACAGGCACGTAGCACGAGTCCCCGGCTTCGGCGCAGAGGATGAAGTGAGGTTTTGACAGTCAGGGGCGGATCGCTCACCACCCCTGAATCACGCTGGGCAGCAGTTTCTCCTGAACGGTGAACGGCCCCTCGAGGGCAAGGGTCACCACGTTCAACAATCGGAACTGGTATGTTCGGACAGGATTACGCGGATCGGATAGATCGTAGGTAATGTCGGAGATCTCCGCAGCCACCAAGTGATCCGGGGGAACACCGAGCGAGCTGCCCGCCTGATGTCTGATGTCGATCAGCGCCTTGTGTAGCGGACGTTGCTGCTCCGGGCCAGTCATGTCCAGAAATCCGAAATCCAGTGTGAAACTGACGTCTACGCACGTCATGCTGGTGTCCGGAAGCTCGAACACAGGGCGGATCAGGAGCAGTTCGTCGAAATGCGTGAACGCGACCTGGTCAGGGTGCATTCGGGCGACCGCTCTCGGATCCTTCGAGAAGTGGTCGAACACGACGGAGTCCTTCCCCAGCGTCGCTTTGATGAAGAAGCTGCCTCCATGCTCGAAGTCTATAAGCAGCGCATCACCCTCCAGGCTGTAGTAGCCACGAAGAAACTGCCGAAACCGTTCCTGGTCCGGTTCCCACTTGAGTTTATACTGGTCGTTGTCCAGAAAAAGGCGGATCACCCCTGGACTGTCGATGGCCCGTTGATCGTCCTCGCTCAGGAAGACCACTCGATAGTCGTCGACGAAGAACAGGTAGTTACTCAGAACCCGGTCCGAATTCAGCAGCGCAACAGCCTCATCGCGTGGCATCCGATCGAGTTCGGAGTTGAGCAGCGTTCGGTAGCTCGGGAAGGTCTTCCCGCCCTCTGTTCGCTGCGTCTTGATCGTCTTCCACTCGTAGTAATGAAACTCGCCGTCGTGAAGGTAGAACGGGTCCTTCGTTCGAACCTGTCCCGACCGATACGCTCGATCGTATCGGGTAACGAAATAGGCACCCTCCTCCGGTCGCTGCACGCTGAACCAGCCTCGACTCCCGAAGGGTGCGGTCGTGCATCCGGTCAGAACGACGAGTGCGGTCGCCGTGACGATCGATTTCATTCGTGAAACACTCCGTAGACTTCGACGTCCCAATATGGCTCTTCGATCTTGTAGTGATACGGGCTGTGGGTCAGATCTCGATGCAGGAAGTCTTGGAAGTCGAACCGCTCGTTCCAGCGATTGATCGAGACCCCGAATCGCCGGTCGAAGTCGACGAACTTCAATGTGTAACGGCCGGAGTTGAACCCGACCTGCTCCAGGTTTGCGTAAACGACGTTGTCGATAAACAACCGGCTCGTCGCCTGATAAGCCAGAGGTGTGAACCCCGTGAACTTGTCGAAGGCGAACTCGACCATCCGCCCCTTGTCCTCCGCATCATCCCGTCTGAAGCTGTAGCCGATCGTCCCGCCCCCCGTCCAGTAGCGATCCTCGTTGTCGCCCAGAAGGCCGGCCGGCGGACCTCCGTCGTTGTAATAGACGAGATACGCGCCGTGCGCTGACAGCGTGAAGCTGCCGACGGTCTGGCTCGAGAATCCGCGGTTCTGGATCCCGGAATGAAGCACGTGGCCCCGGACGAAACCCAGGTTGTAGGTGTATGCGTTGTTGGGCCCGTGTGCGAAGGATCGCCGGCAATGAGGGCCCCGTAGGACAGCGTCACGTTCGCGCTGAACGGAATGAAGTTTCGCAGAACGGACGTCCCCAGATGAGCCCGAAAGACCGATACGCGTGCCTCGGCCAGCGGCGTGAACGCCACCTTGCCCTGCCGGTCGAAGCGCGCACGCACGTGGTACGCATACGACAGGTGGATCTTGAGCTTCTCGAACCCCGAGAGACTCAAGCGCAACGTATGGATGTCCCGTACATCGCTGGCCTTAACGCCGTGTGGAAGACCTGCGACGAGCAGGACGACAACAGTTTGAGGAACCGTCTACTCACGTCAGCTCAACCGGGTGGCGTCGGGCACTTCACGATTCACGAGCTGTCCACCGGTGACGTGTCCGACCGTATCCGGCACCTCGTAGACCTCGCAGACGTGACCTGTGAGCTCCCTGTGCTTGTCCCGACGTGCGTAAGCCTCCTCCTCGTCATCCGTCTTCAGCAAAGTCAGCTGCTTGGTTCGGCAAACCACCCGGTATTTCGGCATCTCTTCTTTCCTCGACGTTTCTGAACATGACTTGTCGCCATTGTGCGTGCATCACGACCTTGAAATAGGATAGGCATTCAAAGCAGCCGATGGCACAGAAAACCGGTGGCCATCCCTGAGGGATCCCGATTCGCCCGATGGGTGGCAGATTGTTTATCATGCACTGAGATGTATCACGAAGCCATTCGAGAGTGGCGCCATGTCGTGACGATTTGAGACGTTCTCTAAACACCGGCTTGCTATTCCGGAACTCGCTCGGATCGCCGAGCGGCCGAACCAACATACCCGAGAAGAGACGGTCAATGATCAGCATCCTCCTCTTCCTACTATCTACCGTGCCGTATTCATCCAAGAAGCCCAATCGATTGAGGAGGTGTACATCGTCGTCGACCAGGATACCGCCTCGAGCCTTTCCATTGGCACACCCCAGATCCGGGAGATTATCGGCCAGGACACGATCTTTGCCTACTCCAACAGTGACACGATCCAGACAACCTCGATCGTAGGCGACACGCTCGTTGTCGAGTTTCACGTTAAGAACTGGCCTGATATCATTGGGTACGCGTTCCGAATCGCCACTCGGATTCGGGCTCGCGAGGGTTCGTTCTACCGCCCCGGCGGCTTCTACCTGGAATCCGGTCCAACCACCCAAAGCGGCCTCGTTTGGGACGGAAGAGTCGCTGAGATCAGCCAGGTTGGTATCGGCATCAATGGCAAAGAGTCTGGACATTTGGGCGACCTCGTCGTGGTCTTCGACCGATCAGGCGGTGAAGAGCTCAACGTTGTATCAGGCTTCTACATCATCCCGACCGACCTCGCATTCGGGACAATTTGATACACTCAGCGTCGACACGGGCATGAATGTCTTCATTTCCGTGGCTCCCCAGCTCATCGAAGTAACGGCCGATCTGGACGGCGACGGCGTGATTGGATTTGGAACCTCCTGCATTTCGCTTCCGGTTTCGGGTCTCATCGTGGCGACACCGGCTACTCCGATGGCCTGGATTTCGATGACGATGGCTCGATCGGCTTTCAAGATCTCCTCCTGATGGCCGCAGACTTCGGAATGCCCCCGACGGTATACCGCACGATCTCACGTGGCTGACAAAGATTTCGGCGAGATGGTACACATCGGTACTCAACTCCTCCGTTAACACGTTCGTTATCTGGCCCCCCGGCAGACCGCATTCACGGGTTCGCCCGTTATCTCCACACTGCGGATGACCGCCCGTCCAATGCAGGACACCCTAACTCGAACTCGCCAGAATCACGAGGGATGCGCTCTCGCTCAGCTGCACGGTGATCGTTCCCGAACCGCGAGCAGAAAAGAACCGGCGGCAGCATCAGCAGCCGATATCGAACCGGTCGGTCGCCAACAGCAGAAAGAAAACCTGCCACGCCAGCGTAACCCCGATGAACCCGTAAAAATTCTCTGGATGGGTCACCGGCGGAGGAAACTCGACCCCTAGGAGCCTGTCGGAGTACCCAGCCGGAGGAAGATTTCGTATTGTAGAAGTGCGATCAAGGTTCCGACTCTGAATTGGAGGTTTCCGTTGAGCACTTCTACTCGGTTTCGTGTCTACAATCCGGCTCAGTTGATGTTGCTGCCTCCGGATCTCCGGAGTTGGCTTCCCAAGGGTCATCCGACCTACTTCATTCTGGATATCGTCGGACAACTTGATTTGTCCGCGATCTACGAGACCTACGATGGGTCTCAAGGTGGCCAGCCACCGTATGATCCCCGGATGATGGTGAGCCCTACTGCTGTATGGTTACTGTGAAGGCATCAGGAGTTCCCGCAAGATCGAGCGTGCGACCTATGACTCGGTTGCTTTCCGTGTGCTCAGCCTGGATCAGCATCCTGATCACGACACGATATCGACCTTTCGTCAACGGCATCTGGATGCCCTCTCAGGTCTGTTCAGGCAAGTGCTGTGTCTCTGCGTGAAGGCAGGTCTGGTGAAGCTGGGACACGTGGCGTTGGATGGCACGAAAGTCAAAGCAAATGCCTCAAAACACAAAGCGATGAGCTACGGCCGGATGAAGAAGAAAGAAGCCGAGATCGAGGCCGAAGTGCGCAGACTCTTGACCGAGGCCGAAGCCACTGACGCGGCCGAAGACGAACTCTACGGAAAGGACAACCGCGGCGACGAGTTGCCCGAGGAGTTGCAGCACCGGGAGACTCGACTCAAAGTAATCCGCGACGCAATAGCCGAGATCGAAGCCGAAGCGGAGGCTGAGTTTCCTGAGAAGCAGGCAGCGTATGAAGAGAAGGTAAAGGCCCGGGAGCGCCGCGGCGGTCGTGGACGTAAGCCCAAGCCTCCATCGAAAGAGCCCGACTGAAAGGAACAACTGAACTTCACCGATCCCGACTCACGGATCATGGTCTCAGGGGGCCAATTCCTTCAAGCCTACAACTGCCAAGCTGCTGTGGATGACAAGGCCCAGATTGTCGTTGCTGCCGACGTCACCCAAGAAGCTGATGACAAGAACCAGATGACACCTATGGTCAACCAGATCAGAGCGAATATGGGCGGCACGACACCCAAGCACCTCACTGCCGACACCGGATACTTCAACCAAAGTCAGGTCGATCAGGTTCAATCAGATGGCGTCGACCTCTATGTGGCGACGACAAAACAGAAACATGGAACGCCCATCGCGACCTGCCCCAGGGGACGGATCCCCAAGGGCGCAACGACGAAAGACAAAATGGCGAGAAAGCTTCTCACACAGAAAGGTCGCTGCACCTACTGGAAAAGAAAACAGATCATCGAACCCGTGTTTGGACAGATCAAATCCGTTCGGAACTTCACCCGATTCTCATTCCGCCGAATCCACAAAGTCATCAGAGAATGGAACCTGATCTGTCTCACACACAACCTTCTGAAACTCTATCGACTCTCATTGGCTACCTGATCCCGAAGAGGAACTCGGCTCAAGGAAAAAACGAAGGTAACCGGTCGCTGACAGACTCAGCTGGACTTAATCTCAACGAGCTTCCGGGTGTAACCCGACAGGCTCCTAGCCTGAATTATGCATGAATTTGAGTTTAGGTTGTTTTGGAGTGATGTGATCACGCACAGGATTTGTTCTCGGCTTCTTCGGATGTCCAAGGTCCCGTAAGCGGTCTCTACGAGTCGCAAGAGGAGCTATAATCAAAAGGTGTGGAAAAAGAGAAAGGGCGACCCTACCCTTCCCGTGAGATAGTTGATTCACACAAAACCGGGTGAGAGGCCCGGTTGGGAAGGAGGATCGCCGTGAAGGAACATACGCATAGAGCCCCATTGAAGTCCATGCCGACGTGGGAGACGGTTGACGATTGGATCCGTGAAGAGATCCAGGGCCGGTTCCAGTCCATTCTGGAGGAGGAGGCGACCGCGTTCTTGGGCCGGTCGTGGTATGAGCGCCGAGCCGAGGTCGATAGCTCCAGGGGCTACAGGAACGGCTACGGCAAGCCCCGGCGTCTCTCGACGAGCTGCGGAACGATCAAGGTCCGGCGTCCCCGGGTTCGTGGTCTGGAAGAGCGGTTTGAAAGCCGCATCCTCCCCCTGTTCGCCCGGAGAACCAGGGCCATTGGAGATCTGCTTCCCGACCTTTATCTCCACGGTCTCTCCCAGGGCGACTTCGAGTTGTCTTTGCGTGCGCTGCTCGGTGATGGCGCGCCGCTTTCGCCGACCTCGATCGCTCGTCTTCGAGGGAAGTGGGAGGTCGACTTCCAGGACTGGAAAGAAAGGCGTCTGGATAATCGCGAACTGGTCTACGCCTGGGCTGATGGCATCTACGTCAAAGCCGGGCTCGAGCGCGAGAAGGCGTGTCTGCTGGTCGTGATCGGCGCGATGAGCGACGGCAGCAAGGAGATCCTGGCGATAGAACCCGGTTATCGAGTCTACAGAATCCTGGCTCACGGTGCTCCGGGATCTCCGGGATCGCGGGCTCGAACATCCTGTCCTGATCGCCGCGGACGGGAATATGGGCATCTGGGCGGCCGTTGATCAGGTCTGGCCAGAGAGCCGGCAACAACGGTGCTGGAACCACAAGATCCTCAACGTGCTCGACAAGGTCGCCAAGCGTGCACAGGCTGAAGCCCGCGCACTGCTCGTCCAGATCCCCTATGCCGGCACGAAAAAGGAGGCCGAGAAGCTCCGGAAACGCTTTGCCGCACGGTATCGCTCACAGTTCCCTGCCGCCGTGGAGACGCTCGAAAGAGACTGGGATCGGATGGTCACGTTCTACGACTTCCCGAAGGAACACTGGAAACACCTGAGAACCACGAACGTCGTCGAGAGCCCCTTTGCTTCCGTTCGGCTTCGCACAAACGCCGCCAGGCGATTCAAGAAAGTCAGGAACGCCACGACTCTCATCTGGCGTACGCTCAAGGTCGCAGAGAGCCGATTCAGGAAACTCACCGCGCCACACTTGCTACAACAAGTCTACGATCAGAAACACTCAACCGGACCGCAGGTCGAAGCCGGGAAGATGGCCGCCTGATTTCTTTTACACACCTATTGACCTGAGCTCCGCAAGAGTCACGATTTTCGTCCGGAACAGGTGTTGTTTTGCGACGTGTACATAGCTGTCCCCGGTATAGATCGGCGTTGTTACTGCGTGTTCGTTTCGAGCCTGGTGATGATTGACACCAAGACGTTTTTGAGTGGATACGATGTTGGAAAATGGAATCGGATTCTTCGTGCGCTTTCAATGACTCTCGCGCCGATTTTGAGGAAACGGTTCTGTATCGTGTTGACCTGAGGTTTGGTCCACGCGGTGCCCTTGAGTCCCTGTGATCGGAGTGCGTGAAGCAAGGCGTATGCAGCACTGTGTAGAAAGAGTCGGAACTGGTTGGCTTCAAACTTGTGGCACGATGTTCGATCGGAGTGAAGGAATGTTTTGTGGTCCTTGATGAAGCCTTCCGTGCGTCCCCTTGCGCAGTAGATACGATCATAGATAAAGCCGTCTCGATTACTCTGTAAATTGGTCACGCGGTATCTTGGATTTGCTTCGCCGTTTGTGACTTCAGCCTTGTGAATGATCCGGCGAGGCTGCCGGTAGGTGCCAGCCTGATATGAGAAGGATGAGAACAAGCGAATCGTCTCCTTATGCTCGCTCAGACGTAGCGCTTGGTCCATCAGGTTTTGTCCAGCCGCTTTGAGCTTGGAGTTGGCGCCCTGGCCCAGAACGTAGTAGATACCGTTGTCTTCGCAGAAATCGTGCATCTCTGGTGAGCTGAACTTTGAGTCTGCGCGAACGATGATCTCCACGTTTGGCCAAGATCCGCGTAGGTGTTCCACCAAGCGCTTGAGAATAGAAACGACCTGTTTACCGTTCGTCGGATGCCCGGGTCTCAAGATCGTCGTAATGAGCTTGCCGCTTTGGCCTTCATAGATATGTAGCGGCATATAGCAGTGTTCATTGTAATACGCGTTGAAGAGTGAAAATTGTTGCGCACCGTGCGTTGGGTCATCCGTGTCGTCGATATCGAGAATGATGCTTGGGGGTGCCTGGTCATACGATGCGATGAACCCGTCTACAAAAGCCCGTGCGAGCCGATACAAATCCGAGCGTCGCACATCATTCTCAAGTCGTGTCATCGTTGATTGGCTCCCGAGATCAGGACCGGAAAGAGGAAGCCGATCGCAGGCAGCCTTGACGCCCGGATCGTGGCGCAAATCATCACAATCGACGGCATCTTCATAGCCGCAAGCGATCTGAAAAACACGCTGCTTCACAAGATCCAAAAGCGTGTGATCGATATAGCTTGGGTGACGACGATCTCGCAAAGCATCTACCATTCTGGCGATCAATCCCATCTGAGACTCAAGGGCGCGAAGCAACAGAACTCCACCGTCACTCCTGACGGCGCCACCGGCAAAATCAGCCTCAACTACCTTGCCCGAAATGCTTGCGAATGGTAACCGGATCTGACTAGGTTCTATCACGGTAGTTCCTTCCAAGTGTTGTTTTGATGTGTCAGCCCTAATGTAGGGAAAAACAAACACTTGTACAAGGAGACTACCTTTTTTTATGCATAATTCAGGTGTATGTCGTTCTGAGCGGAAAGATCGACATCCAGATCGAAGGAAGGGTCGTCGAAACGGTCGAGCCCGGCGGCATCTTTGGGGAACTCGCGCTGATCGACGACGACAGAAGGAGTGCGGACGCCGTCGCACAGACGAGCACAGCTGGCACTGGTCGACAAGAAGCGATTCACTTTTCTCGTGCAGAATCACCCCTTCTTCGCGCTCGATGTCCTGAAACTGCTCGCCGAACGGTTGCGTCGCTATAGCACGTAGATTCGCCGGGATTTCGAAGCGACCTCTCGCCCCAAGAGGTTGCCTGTTGCGTCGGCAGAGCGGGTGATCCTGCTCCTCCCGCTTCCTCCTCTCCCAGTCATACGCTCAGGCCTATCCCTCCCCTCTCTTGACGCTCCTTCAAAGCACGTCTATTTTCCCCGAAGTTGAAGGAACGATACCCGGGTGGCGGAATTGGTAGACGCAGGAGACTTAAAATCTCCCGGCCTTCGGGTCATGCCGGTTCAAGTCCGGCTCCGGGTACCAGCTTAAGTATCAGTTTGTATTAGAGTTGCGTGTGATTCTCGCGTCCTCTGGACGTGAGAATCACCACAACTCTTGGCTGTGATATCCATAAAGTATCCATCGAGGCCGGCTTCCTCACGAGCGTGGCGGCAAGTCTGAGCGCACCGGCCGAAAGCTGACGCCCAAGCAGATAACGATGGCCAAAGAAACGATCGAGGATCAGGGCAACCTGATCGAGGCGTTCGACAAGGCTTTAAAGCAGCTCCGCCAGGACGCGGGTATTTGGGAAAAGGAAGACAGCACAGGCCGGAACGTCTTCACCGGCGATTACTATCCCGAAAAGCTGAGGAAGTTCGGAGCCGAAGCGGTTGCCGATTCCACGATGACGGCAAAGCAGTGGGCCAGAAAGCAGGCGGCAGAGAATCTTCAGCTCGACCAGGACGGGCTTGGCGGCGACCAGGTGGGCTTCCAGGAGCCCGGCATCCCCGAGGGTGGCAATGTTGCTGCCCCCGATTTTTCGTCCATCGTGCATTCCCGTATCGCCTCGGGTGTCGATCCGGTCCAGGATACGAACTTTAAGGAAGTCCTCGAGACGCCCCCTTCGCCGGTTCCCACATCGACAGACACGGTAAAGTTCTTAAAGAAGAAGGAAGATGAACTCGTAGGGCGCGGATACACCAGAGAACAGGCCCGAACGATGATCGAAAGGGCACTTGCCAAGCAAGGATAGCAATGGAATTTGCCTCTCTTGACAGCCTCATAGAAACAGAGCGTAAGAGGTTCGACAGGCTCAACGCCCTGATCGACTCTGAAGCGGATGCCTTCAAGATCGAAGACCCCGTTCAGCGTCAAAAGGTGAAGTCTGATGCGCTGACAAGCCGGTTGGCCAAAACCACGCCCGTCCGTGAAACCCCCGAACTTGAAGACAACCTTTACGGCCGCGATGAGTTGCCGACACCGACACCGCCGAAACCCCAAGGCATCGGCGCGGAGTTCGTGAAAGGCGTCAAAGGAGCAGCTACAGGCGGCATTCCGGCGATGGCGGGGTCCTCTATCCAGATGGGGGCAAGACAGCTCGAGGGTCTTTCTGAGCCCAAGACGTTCTTTGACTACGTCGCGAAAGCAGCCTTGACGGTGGCTTCTCCTGCTGTCAGCGGTGCTCTGTCCTTCACATCGAACGAGACCAAAAAGGCTGCCACAAACTGGCTCCGTGAGGTCGGATCAAACATCCGGGAATATGGACGGAAACGACAGCTGGCAAACGCACCCGAAGTGACGCTCGCCGATGCGATCGAAAACCCCAGGAAGTTTGACAGGTGGGCCGCCTACGCCTTGGGATCTGGCGGCGTCTACATGGCCCCGTCGATGGTGGGCTCCCTGATCTTCGGCCCTGCAGGGGCCATCCTGCCCTCCTACGCTCTGGCCCACGGCGAAATTTCCGATGAATTGATCGAGGAGGGAATTGAAGATCCCGCCTTTGCCGCTGCACTTGCGGTGCCGGTGGCCGGGCTCGATGCGATCGGCGCCACTCGTGCCACAGCACCCGTGCGGAAAGAGGCCATCAAGCGCCTCATAAAAACCGGGATGACCAGGACGCCGTTGCGCGAGGTACTCGGGGGAGCAGGGACCGAGAGCGCAACCGAAGGCGGACAGGAACTGATGATGGCCATTGCCAACGGCCTCCGTGCGGACAAGAGCTGGGACACGATCTGGGAGGATGTGAAGGTCCGCGTGCCCGAGGGGATGGCGCAAGGCGGCTTGGTCGGCGGAACGATGACGGCGGGAACGACACTCGCCGGAAGGCTCCAGAAGGGTCAAGACCTGACCGACGAGCAGAAGACACAGCTTGAGGCCGACATCGAAGAACTGGTAGCCACCGAGCCGGTCGCCGAGCCTGAGCCGGTCGCCGAGCCTGAGCCGGTCGCCGAGCCTGAACCAGCCGAAGGTTCTCAGGTCCCCATCTTGGGTAGCCAAACCGTCATAGAGGAAATTCGCCGGGAGCTGACTGGGCGACAAGACGTGATAAACCGCGCTACTGCTATGCTCGAATCCGGCAAGTCTGAGCGCACCGGCTACAAGCTGACGCCCAAGCAGATCAAGATGGCTGAAGAAACGATTGAGGAGCAGAACAACCTGATAGAGGCGAAGCTGAAAGAAGTGGAGCGGGATTTCAACAAGGGCACCGCCGACAAGCTGAGAGCGGAACTTCAGTTTGAACCCAAAGCTGCCCCTCCAAAGAAGGCCACTGAGGAGGAGCCAGCTATCGAGGAGCCGGCTGCCGAACCCGCCGAGCAGCCGGCACGCTTGAGAGATAAGTGGAAAAGCGATCTTCACCGCCTCGACGCGGAGATCCACGACCTTCAAGATGCGCGAGACGCCGTCGACGCGATGCCGGCTCGATGGGAAGATCTACAGCCTCTGTGGAAAAAGCACGACAGTATTGAAAAGATGGTCGACGAAGCCAACGAGAAGGGACCCCTGGGTCGATCCGTCAGGATTGATCGAATCGAAAAGGCAATCACGGATCTCGCGGCCGGTATCGAGGATAGGAGAAGGCAACAGCAGTCTGAAGCCGCTGAGGAAGCGCCCGCCGATGCGCCCATCGTCCTTGAAGGTGCAGATGCTACCGAGCCCACCGCCACTGAGGAGCCCACCGCCGCAACCCCGACAAAATTGACCTCAGGCGCTTGGGTTGCTCGTGTCCAGAGCGCAACCAGGCCCGAGCACGGTGACGAGCTCACGATCACCACACGGTCAGGAAAAACCTGGACCGCATACGTTCTTTCCGTTGAGAGTGTCACCCGCGACGGGGCGTTCGTCGTCTCCACCACAAAACAGCGTCCCATGCGTGCGATCGTCGTCCCAGAGGAGGAGCCTACCGCCACGGAGGAGCCTACCGCCACGGAGGAGCCCACCGCCGTCGATGACATCCTCAAGACCTTCAACGACAAGTTCGTGAATATCCCCTGGGAGGACGCGGACCGGGTTCGACGCCTCATTGCAAAGGAGATTCCGGCCGAGGTTGCCGAGGACACCGCCTATCGCAACGTCCGGGAAAGCTCCGACATGCAGAACGCCTGGATCGAGCATGACGAAGCCCTGAAGCGCGTGATGACGACGGACGTGCTCAACGACGACGTGCAACTCTACAAGGAGTTCACAGACAACGAGGGATTCCGGCAATGGCTCACGGATAAAGTTTTCGAGATGACCTATAAGCCTGCAAAATGGTCTTTCGAGCCCGTCTTCCCAGCAGCTACCGGCAGCGCCCTCAATGAGGACGCACCACCTACCGCGCCTGCCACTGAGGATGCGCCCACCGCTGCCGAACCTACCGCCCTTGATACGATGAAAAGCGAGCTTCAGCGCCTCGATAAGAAGATCCTCGACCTGCGAGGACCTGACACGACATCAGCTCTATGGGCAGAGCACGACAGGCTCCGAAAAAGAAAGACGGAGATTCAAAAGATGATCGAAAAAGCCCCAGGTATTCGGGGCCTGGGTCATGCCAACATGATCAATCGAATCGAAAAGGCAATCCAGGATCTCACGGTCGAGATCCGCAAGGCTGCACCCACCAAGCCGGCCGCCGAGCCCACCGCTGCCGAGGCGATGACGGAGAAGTGGAAAGACGAGCTTATGCGCCTCGACGTGGCGATTCTCGACCTGGCTCGCGATGACGTTTCTGGCGTGACTGATCTACGGGCAGATCACAGCAGGATTTTCGAGATGATCGAAAAGCTCCCAAAGGAGCAAGTCGAACAGGTAATCACGGATCTCGCAGCCTCGGTCGATGATCTTCAAAGACGCCAGCAGGCTACAGCAGAAGGGGAGCCCGCCGAGGCCGGCGAAGATGCACAGCCTACCACACCCACCGAGGAGCCCGCCGATGAACGAACACGCAAAGAAGGAGAACCTGATGGGGTTCGGGTGGATGGCGATGAACCACTGGGAGGAGTTTCTACCACGGATGTACAAGAAACTGAAGGAGGAGGGGACACTGATACAGAGGGCCTACGAGGCCCAGGAGATGACGACGGATCTGGTGATGCGTCTGACCGACAGGGGGAGGATGCAGATGCACGAGGCGAAGGAACTGGCCCTACCCGAGTGGATACTCCTGCCAGCAGAGAGCGAGAGCGACGACCTGCCATAAAGGGCGGACTTCACGGCCCCGGAGGGCTTTGAGGCCGAGATCGAAAAGGGCGGGCAGAAAACCAAGTATCGCAAGAACGTGGCCGCCGTTAAACTCCTGAAGACGCTCGAAGCCGAAAATCGCGCCGCTACCCCAGCCGAAAAGGAGACATTGGCCCAATACACCGGCTGGGGCCACTCTCCCCAAGCGTTCGTTTATACCCTACAGGAGCGCGCCAGGCTGAGACAGCTGTTTCCCGAGGATCAGGCCGAAGGGATTTTCGACCAGTGGAACAACGAAAAATGGGAGAAAGAACAGGCCGAGCTACAGGATCTCTTTACCGAAGATGAGTACACTTCGGCGCGGGACTCGATCGCCAATGCCCACTACACGAGCCTTCCGGTGATAAGGTGGATGTGGGATGCCACCCAAAGGTTCGGCTTCCAGGGCGGGAAGATTCTCGAACCGGGTCTTGGCATCGGCAACTTCTTCTCGGTGATGCCATCAGGAGAGATGAGGGGGAAATCAAAACTCACCGGTATCGAGATGGACGACCTCTCCGGCCGCATTGCTCAAAAGCTCTACGAGCGGGCCGATGTGCGTATCTCCCCTTACCAGAAGACGCGGCTCCCCGACGGTTATTTCGACTTGGCCATTTCCAACGTTCCCTTTGCCGATGTCCGAATTCAAGACAAGGCTTACAAGGAACAGCTGACCCTCCACAACTATTATTTCCGTAAGTCTTTGGACAAGGTGAGGCCGGGCGGGGTCGTGGCCTTTATCACGTCGCGCTTCACGATGGACGGTTCCAAAAATCAGGAATTCCGCCGTCGGATTTCTGAGGAGGCCGAGTTCATCGGCGCGATCCGGTTGCCCAACACGGCCTTTAAGAAAAACGCCCACACAGAAGTCACGACCGATGTGATCTTTTTGCGCAAGCTCAACGCCGGCGAGGCCCCCACCGGAGAGAATTGGGTCGACCTTGTCGATAAGAAGATCAAAGACAAAGAAGGCCGACCGGTCGAAATGGCACTCAATTCCTACTACGACCGGCACCCCGATATGATGATGGGCCGCCTCACGGCCACAGGGTCGATGTATAGTGCGGGAGAACCCACCCTTGCCCCCTACGGCGATCTTGACAAGCTGATGGCAACGGCCCTTGAAAAGCTGCCCGAGAATGTAGTGGCTGGGCCCGAGTCGAGCCTGTCCAAGCCGGCTGAGGAGACCCTACTGGCCCCCGACAGCGTGCGAGAAGGGCAGTTCGTTGTCAACGAAAACGGGGATTTGACCCAGAATTCTAAGGGAAAGTTGGAAGCCTACAAGGCTCCCAACGATACTGCCGTCCTCCGCATCAAGGGGATGGACAGCATCAGGGCAAAGGTGCGCGACCTGCTTTTCTCCCAGACCGAAGGGATCGAGGAAGCCGATCTCAAGAAGAAGCAGGCGAACCTTCTTAAGACCTACAAGTCCTTTGCCAAGAAATACGGCCCCCTCAACAACGCGGTCAACAAGCGGCTGTTTTCCAGTGACCCCGATGTGGCGTTGCTTTCGTCCCTGGAAGTCATGGACTACGATGAGTCTGGAAAGAATTTCGCAGAGATCGAGACCACCCCTCAGCAATCTTTGAAAGCCATACCTGAAGGAAAGAGGAACACTGAGTTGACGTCCATGGCGGGCGCGATGCGGAGTAGAGGGATGAGCGGGACAGAGATCGCCGCTGCACTTAACGTCGCAAATCGAGAGCGCTGCCAGCCTCCGCTACCGGATGAGGAAGTTCACTCTATAGCCCTCAGCATTGATCGCTACGAGGCCGGCTCGCCGGGGGAAGGAAGATAGTTGACCAGCTTTAGATCTGGTGGCCGAGAGGCCGTGGGGGTTCGAATCCCCCCCTTTCGCACCAATTATAAACACCATAATACAGGACAGGAATTTACGGAAGGGCTCCCCGCTTTGAGGAGCCTTTCGTATTTGGCAGTAAAGTTCAGTGTCCATAGAAGTGTCCACGAGCCTACACGAAAACCCCAGTTTTCAGAGGGCCGTAGGGGGTAGCTCCCCCGCACGGCTCCGTCTCGCCGGCGGCCCTCGTAAACCCTCAGACGGGAGGGAAAAGCGATGCTACCTGCGGAAGACTGGAATCGGCACAACCGTGAGCTCATCTCTCAGCCAACACCTGGCGCGCCCGCAGATTGCAACCAGTTGAGAGAGGATATCCTCTCAGGTTTGGAGAAGTTTCGTCGGTCGAGCATCGAGCCCTCGCCGCTTTGGACGGACGTGCCGTTCACCGAGGAGCTGTTTGCTGATCTTGACGAGGATGATGTTGACCTGTATCAGCGCTGTCTGTGCCCGGAGTATCTGCGAGTGAACGTCTACTTTACTCTCTTAACGCTCGTCCTCTTCGTCAGCGAGCAGGCCATCGCCCACGGATCCCCTCAGCAGGTATCCGAGATCGTTGAGACACTCACCCGCCTTTCCAAGAAGCACAGCGGAGTTGGCCAAGTGCCCGTGGCCGGTTATCTTCTTTCTCTGCAGCAACGCTTGGACAGCGTATGTCGGTAGGGAATCCATGCAGGCAATGAGGAAGGCCGAGGAAGCTGGGCTTGCGGTCGCCATCGAGCGGGCGACTGAACTCACGGCGGCCATCCACCGGATAATCCGATTCGTGTCGCCCGGCCACGTGCTGAACGATTTCCTTGGAGCGATTGATGCAGGCGATGAGAGCCTGCGACTCTGGAATGTTGTAGGAGAGAAGATCCAGGAACTCGGACTGAGAAGACCCCTCCAGGAGCTCGAGGACAGTATCGAACTAGAGTTGGGACGTCTCCAAGCAGAGCACAAAGAATGGGCTGAAAGGGTGTTCGGTGATCGACCGAGGCAGATATCCTACTTGCCTCAGGACGTGTATCGTGCTTGCCAGGGCATCGCGGAAGCCTTTGAGCTTGGACGGGGATCTGACTATGGGACCCGCAAGGACGCTTGTGAATTGCTGACTCTTTGCGGAATCGGGATAGATGTCGACACACTTCGGAAGTGGCGTTCTCGGAACCCGTGAACATGCCCCCTTTGCGAGAAAGTGAGATGTTCACGGGTTTTATGAGAAGTTGGACTAGTGTCGTGTCCCGCGAATAAGTTTTAGAAGTCTGTTGAGTTTATCGAGGACCGAGTCAGCGGTTGCCGTCCACACGAAAGGCTTTGAGTTCTGATTGTATTGGTCTGTGAACTTCTGGATGCAGGTGATCAGATCCTTGACGTTCCGAAAGGTTCCTCGTCGGATTGCTCTTTGTGTGATGATGCCGAACCAGAGAGCTATAATCAAAAGGTGTGGAAAAAGAGAAAGGGCGACCCTACCCTTCCCGTGAGATAGTTGATTCACACAAAACCGGGTGAGAGGCCCGGTTGGGAAGGAGGATCGCCGTGAAGGAACATACGCATAGAGCCCCATTGAAGTCCATGCCGACGTGGGAGACGGTTGACGATTGGATCCGTGAAGAGATCCAGAGCCGGTTCCAGTCCATTCTGGAGGAGGAGGCGACCGCGTTCTTGGGCCGGTCGTGGTATGAGCGCCGAGCCGAGGTCGATAGCTCCAGGGGCTACAGGAACGGCTACGGCAAGCCCCGGCGTCTCTCGACGAGCTGCGGAACGATCAAGGTCCGGCGTCCCCGGGTTCGTGGTCTGGAAGAGCGGTTTGAAAGCCGCATCCTCCCCCTGTTCGCCCGGAGAACCAGGGCCATTGGAGATCTGCTTCCCGACCTTTATCTCCACGGTCTCTCCCAGGGCGACTTCGAGTTGTCTTTGCGTGCGCTGCTCGGTGATGGCGCGCCGCTTTCGCCGACCTCGATCGCTCGTCTTCGAGGGAAGTGGGAGGTCGACTTCCAGGACTGGAAAGAAAGGCGTCTGGATAATCGCGAACTGGTCTACGCCTGGGCTGATGGCATCTACGTCAAAGCCGGGCTCGAGCGCGAGAAGGCGTGTCTGCTGGTCGTGATCGGCGCGATGAGCGACGGCAGCAAGGAGATCCTGGCGATAGAACCCGGTTATCGAGAGTCTACAGAATCCTGGCTCACGGTGCTCCGGGATCTCCGGGATCGCGGGCTCGAACATCCTGTCCTGATCGCCGCGGACGGGAATATGGGCATCTGGGCGGCCGTTGATCAGGTCTGGCCAGAGAGCCGGCAACAACGGTGCTGGAACCACAAGATCCTCAACGTGCTCGACAAGGTCGCCAAGCGTGCACAGGCTGAAGCCCGCGCACTGCTCGTCCAGATCCCCTATGCCGGCACGAAAAAGGAGGCCGAGAAGCTCCGGAAACGCTTTGCCGCACGGTATCGCTCACAGTTCCCTGCCGCCGTGGAGACGCTCGAAAGAGACTGGGATCGGATGGTCACGTTCTACGACTTCCCGAAGGAACACTGGAAACACCTGAGAACCACGAACGTCGTCGAGAGCCCCTTTGCTTCCGTTCGGCTTCGCACAAACGCCGCCAGGCGATTCAAGAAAGTCAGGAACGCCACGGCTCTCATCTGGCGTACGCTCAAGGTCGCAGAGAGCCGATTCAGGAAACTCACCGCGCCACACTTGCTACAACAAGTCTACGATCAGAAACACTCAACCGGACCGCAGGTCGAAACCGGGAAGATGGCCGCCTGATTTCTTTTACACACCTATTGACCTGAGCTCACCAGATCTCTACCTGGTTTAGCCAGGAGGCATACGTTGGTGTGTAGTGCACGTGGTATCTTTTACGTGAGGTGAGCCAACGTTTGACGTTCTGGTGCTTGTGAGTGCCGTAGTTATCGACGACCAGATGGATGTCGAGATCCTTCGGGACGTTTTTGTCAATGTGCTTGAGGAACTGAAGGAACTCTCTGTTGCGATGTCTGGGCTTGCACTGAGTCAGGACTTTTCCTGATGCGATGTTGAGCGCCGCAAAGAGGGTAGTCGTGCCGTGCCGTGTATAGCTGTGAGTGACGCCCTCGACATACCCGAGGCCCAAAGGGAGAATCGGTTGCGTCCGTTCGAGTGCTTGAATCTGGCTCTTCTCGTCTATGCAGAGCACCATTGCGTTGTCCGGCGGGTTCAGGTATAAACCGACGATATCCCTGACTTTCTCGACGAAGAAGGGATCGTTCGACAGCTTGAAGTGCTTCTGCCGATGCGGCTGCAGTCCAAAGGCTCTCCATACACGTTGCACTGTGGACTTTGAGAGGCCCGTCTCATCGGCCATCGCTCGACAGGTCCAGTGGGTGGCATTCTTCGGCTTCTTCTTGAGCGTCTTGTAGATGAGTGAGGAGATCTCTTCGTCGCTAACGGACCGCGGACCACCAGGACGTAACTCGTCATACAGTCCCATCAAGCCTTGCTCGCAGAAGCGACGGCGCCATTTGCCAACGGACGCTCCGGACAACCCGACTCGTTCGGCGATCTCCTGATTGGTCAGACCACCATCGCTCAGCAGGACGATCTTCGCCCGACGCACCAGAGCGTGAGGCATGCTGCGCGAACCGGACAACGACTGGAGTTGATCGCGGACTTCATCACTGATGTTCAGTGGTTGTAACGGACGACCTCTTGCCATCGGTTCCTCCTCACAATGAGTGCCTGAGGAACCTTACGACTGTATCACGAATTTTTCTAGTTATTCCTGAGATGGGTTACAACACCCGGAAGCTCGTTGAGATTAAGTCCAGCTGAGTCTGTCAGCGACCGGTTACCTTCGTTTTTCCTTGAGCCGAGTTTCTCTTCGGGATCAGGTAGCCAATGAGAGTCGATAGAGTTTCAGAAGGTTGTGTGTGAGACAGATCAGGTTCCATTCTCTGATGACTTTGTGGATTCGGCGGAATGAGAATCGGGTGAAGTTCCGAACGGATTTGATCTGTCCAAACACGGGTTCGATGATCTGTTTTCTTTTCCAGTAGGTGCAGCGACCTTTCTGTGTGAGAAGCTTTCTCGCCATTTTGTCTTTCGTCGTTGCGCCCTTGGGGATCCGTCCCCTGGGGCAGGTCGCGATGGGCGTTCCATTGTGGCGACGACAAAACAGAAACGGGGTGCGGGAGGAAGCTGTAAACCGCCTCAAGGAGGCGGGGATAACAGCGTCGGCGAGGATGGTCGATGCGGCGCTCCGCGCCCGGACGAGCGACGGTGAGGACAATGGGCAGGGACAACGTCTTCTGCTCACCGACCCCGAGCCGTGGGACGGCCCCGTGGACGGTGCTGACTTGATAGATGGCTATATCCGGATCTCTCAACGAGATGAAGTGGGTGAAGGTGCCGTGGTTCCTGGCATGGGGGCGCGGTTAGAGTGTGCGGAACCTCTTCGGAATCTGCTCAGGGATGTTTATGTCTCCGACGGTAAGGAAGATCATATCGTTGAATGCGTCGAGTGTGCGGAATCCGCTGGCTCGGTTCTTGACGATTTGGACGATTCGGTTGAGGCCTTCGGCGATGGCGTTGGTAAGACGCGTGTTCACGAATGCGAGGACGCCGAAGAAGTGCTGTCGCAGGGTCCTGACGAACTTTCGCAGGGGTTCAAGTCGACTTCTGAGTGCGGACGTCGTCCAGCATTTCAGGAAGCGTTCGGCAGCCCAGGGCGCTTTGTATTCCCAGAACTGCTCGAACTCGTCCTTGAGTCTCCAGGCTCTATAGATTCGGTAGTTCGCCTTCTCCAGTGCTTTGAGTGTCCGAGTATCCCCTCTGGAGCGTGTCGCTGAGTGCCGGTAGAGGAGCCATCGGAGGCCCTTCATGGCTTTGCGCTCATCCGGGGCAGCTTTACGCCACTGGTCCTTACGGACCTCGTCAACGGCGGCATTGAGAGCCTTGACGATGTGAAAGCGATCGAGGACCAGCTTGGCATTCGGACAGTGTTCCTGGATGGCTCCGATGTAAGCTTCGCTCATGTCGCAGCAGGCCCACTCGATCTTGGATCTCTGGTAGGGACTGAGAGCCTCTGTGAAGAACCGATCGATCGTTTTACGCGCCCTGCCGCGGCCAACCCACACCACGCAGGAGCGGTCCAGATCGTAAACGAGCGTGGCGTACCTGTGACGCTTGGCGTAGGAGATCTCGTCGATCCCGATGGTTTTGAGCCCTCGGATACGATGACCTTCACGAAGCCGCGTGATGGATCGGTGAAGGAGATCCGACAGCGTCGAGGCAGAGATGCGCAGTAACTCGGACGCCGCCTTCTGCGTCATGGTCTGGCAGTAGCGCAGCATGGCATACTCGAAGCGATACGTCACCCGAGAGAACCGCTCCGCCCACGGAATCTCCTCGACCACACGACCGTGGGTAGGACACCGAATCTCCCGAGGATGGTAGAGAAGCCAGACCCTCCACCCGCACACCGGAATGTCACGCCACCGACGCGGATGGGGCATTGTGCGGACGATTTTACCTCGACGGCCGCACTCCGGACAACAACAACCATTCTTATGTGGCTTTACGGCGATGACGAAGCAGCTTCTCCCCTCAAACCACCAGCTGACAACACGGAACCCCTTGAATCTCAGCAGTTTCGATAGTAATCTGCTCCCGGTCATAGGTCGCACCCCCTTCGCTTTGATTGTCCTACACACACAACCAAGCGTAGGGAACGATCTATGACCTTGTCATTCTATAGTTTCACCGTTGAGAAACCCGGATAGAGCCTTATTGGCTATATCTGGATCTCTCAACGAGCTGAAGTGGGTGAAGGTGCCGTGGTTCCTGGCATGGGGGCGCGGTTAGCGTGTGCGGAACCTCTTCGGAATCTGCTCAGGGATGTTTATGTCTCCGACGGTAAGGAAGATCATATCGTTGAATGCGTCGAGTGTGCGGAATCCGCTGGCTCGGTTCTTGACGATTTGGACGATTCGGTTGAGGCCTTCGGCGATGGCGTTGGTAAGACGCGTGTTCACGAATGCGAGGACGCCGAAGAAGTGCTGTCGCAGGGTCCTGACGAACTTTCGCAGGGGTTCAAGTCGACTTCTGAGTGCGGACGTCGTCCAGCATTTCAGGAAGCGTTCGGCAGCCCAGGGCGCTTTGTATTCCCAGAACTGCTCGAACTCGTCCTTGAGTCTCCAGGCTCTATAGATTCGGTAGTTCGCCTTCTCCAGTGCTTTGAGTGTCCGAGTATCCCCTCTGGAGCGTGTCGCTGAGTGCCGGTAGAGGAGCCATCGGAGGCCCTTCATGGCTTTGCGCTCATCCGGGGCAGCTTTACGCCACTGGTCCTTACGGACCTCGTCAACGGCGGCATTGAGAGCCTTGACGATGTGAAAGCGATCGAGGACCAGCTTGGCATTCGGACAGTGTTCCTGGATGGCTCCGATGTAAGCTTCAAGCTTCGCTCATGTCGCAGCAGGCCCACTCGATCTTGGATCTCCGGTAGGGACTGAGAGCCTCTGTGAAGAACCGATCGATCGTTTTACGCGCCCTGCCGCGGCCAACCCACACCACGCAGGAGCGGTCCAGATCGTAAACGAGCGTGGCGTACCTGTGACGCTTGGCGTAGGAGATCTCGTCGATCCCGATGGTTTTGAGCCCTCGGATACGATGACCTTCACGAAGCCGCGTGATGGATCGGTGAAGGAGATCCGACAGCGTCGAGGCAGAGATGCGCAGCAACTCGGACGCCGCCTTCTGCGTCATGGTCTGGCAGTAGCGCAGCATGGCATACTCGAAGCGATACGTCACCCGAGAGAACCGCTCCGCCCACGGAATCTCCTCGACCACACGACCGTGGGTAGGACACCGAATCTCCCGAGGATGGTAGAGAAGCCAGACCCTCCACCCGCACACCGGAATGTCACGCCACCGACGCGGATGGGGCATTGTGCGGACGATTTTACCTCGACGGCCGCACTCCGGACAACAACAACCATTCTTATGTGGCTTTACGGCGATGACGAAGCAGCTTCTCCCCTCAAACCACCAGCTGACAACACGGAACCCCTTGAATCTCAGCAGTTTCGATAGTAATCTGCTCCCGGTCATAGGTCGCACCCCCTTCGCTTTGATTGTCCTACACACACAACCAAGCGTAGGGAACGATCTATGACCTTGTCATTCTATAGTTTCACCGTTGAGAAACCCGGATAGAGCCTAAAAAAAGCGCTCGCTGATTTCGAGTTCAACGCGCTCGGACAGCTTGAAAAGGCGGCCAAGTTAGATCCGCGATCGTGGACGGCCCTTGCGTGGATCCTCGAGCGCCGATTCAATCACTGGCGGCGACCAGCGGATCGAGTGTCAATGGAACAATCGGGCACGATCACACTCGCCCAGATAGTGAAGGCTGCAGCGGATCGGCGTGAGCGCGAGGGACTTGCTTCGAAGAGATGAGAGAGAGTGATTCATCGTAGCGTGGAAACTAACCGCATGTCAACCGTATCGAGCGATCGGATGCTACGGAAGAACACGCGCCACTCCCAGACAAATCCATAGACTCCGCCCAGGAGAAAACCATGATTGCAAAGTTGGTGGGCCCAGCAGGACTCGAACCTGCGACCGATCGATGATGAGTCACTATCCGGTGCCTTCCACTTTGCATCGGTTTATCCGGGTTTACCCAGGTTTGTTCCAAGAGGTCACCGTGATATGCGCCCTATGTCATAACACGTTGTCCACTAAATAGTTGTCCTCCAAGTATCGGGGATGGACACTTTTTGGACACCTTGGGCGGACGGGTTGGTTGAGCCATTTGGACTGTCCACCGTCCACGATCTCCAGGTAAAGGGTTCTTTGTACATCAGCTTGACAGGTGTTTACAATGTCAATCCGTCTGATTTGGCCAGAACTCACTCTATGAATGGGTTTTCTCTATTTACGTGTCGGTGTGCGCGTTACAATCTGGGAGAGCTCTTCCGATTTCTTTACGCATAACCGGGTTCGATGAAACTCAAGAACAAACATTTCGAGGCAATCGAGCAGATCGTGGCCTGTCAAATTGAGGGCGACGGCATCTCGGAGATGGCACGTCGTTGTGCGGTGTCACGCCAGACGATCTACAGCTGGCTGCGCGATTCAGCCTTTCGGGAGGTGCTCGATCAGCGTCGTGCCCTGTGGGATCGCGACATCGGCCAAATCAGGTTGACGCGCCGAAGGGCAAGGATTGAGGATTTGGCTGCGATCGCCGAGGATCCGGCGACGAATGACTCGATCAAGCTGCGGGCTTTGAAGCAGATAGCCGATGAGACGGCCGCTGACGTGGAGGGGATGTTGGAAGCCCTGCAGGAGCAAATTGATCTTCTCGAGCGCCAGATCGCCGGTGAGGTCGGGTTGGCCCTTCACCGTCCAGAAGGCAAAAGTCCGATGAAACTCAAGAACAAACATTTCGAGTCGATCGAGCAGATCGTGGCCTGTCAAATTGAGGGCGACGGCATCTCGGAGATGGCACGTCGTTGTGCGGTGTCACGCCAGACGATCTACAGATGGCTGCGCGATTCAGCCTTTCGTCAGGTGCTCAATCAGCGTCGTGCCCTGTGGGATCGCGACATCGGCCAAATCAGGTTGACGCACCGAAGGGCAAGGATTGAGGATTTGGCTGCGATCGCCGAGGATCCGGCGACGAATAACTCGATCAAGCTGCGGGCTTTGAAGCAGATCGCCGATGAGACGGCCGCTGACGTTGAGGGGACGATCGAGTCCCTGCAGGAGCGAATTGATCTTCTCGAGCGCCAGATCGTCGGTGAGGTCGGGTTGGCCCTTCACCGTCCAGAAGGCAAAAGCACAATCCGTGGTCACGGTTGGTCGGGGAAGCGGAAGCTTACTATCCGACGCTCGCTCGTGACGGTGCGGCGGACACGGGCTATGAGGTGTGCGGGTCGATGGTCGTCGCCGTTAATGCGGCTGAGAGGGACACTTTCGAAGAGGCGAGCGTGGGTGTGGTGCGGGGGGATGGACGCGGCGACAAGGCCGCCGTCGTGGATGGCGCGCGTGCTGGAGCAGTCGGGCGTGGCTCACGGGCTCGAGGTGCGGCGCGCTTCCGTCGATCGTGTCGAGGTCGAAGGTGGGACAGCGACAGCGGTTGTCGCGGACGGTGAGGAGCTGACCACGGGGCTCCGTCGTCATCGCCGGGGGGCGTGGTCTAACGCGTTTGGCGAGCAACTCGGGGTTCGTCTCCCGGTCGGGCCGATGCGGGGGCAGATCGCGCATCTGGATCTTGGGGAGACGGATACATCGGGCTGGGTCATCGTGAGCGGGTTTCGCGGTCACTACCTGGTACCGTGGGACGACAATCGTGTGGTTGCCGGTGCGACACGGGAGATGGATGCGGGCTATCGGGTCGAGACGACGGTCGAGGGGATGCTCGAGGTGTTGTCCGAAGCGATCCGGGTCGCCCCCGGTCTCCGAGGAGCTCGGGTGAAAAGGAGTTTCGCGTCGGACTGCGGCCGGCGACGTCCGACGGCTTTCCCATCATCGGCGTCATCCCCGACGCAGCGAATGTGCACGTGGCGACGGGTCACGGCCCGATGGGGCTCCACCTGGGACCCTACAGCGGAAAGGTTGTGGCCGATGCGATTCTCGGCGAGAGAGACGAGACTTTTGCCGTGTTTGGAGTCGAACGATTCGGTTGATGCGACGAGACAGCTACTGAGGACACAGAGGTGATGGAACAAAGTTCCAATGACCACCGCGGTACCAAGGTCTTTGACGTAGCAAAGTGAGGTGAAGTGATGGAGTACCGAAAACTCGGGCGAAGTGGGGTGAAGGTTTCGGGTGGATCATCGAACGTCACGGCTACAAGACGCCCTGAACAGGCTAGAAACGCACTCACGGCGACTCGAAAGGCCGCCTGAATACACTCACCCGAGTGTCCAGACAACCGCGGGCTTTACACTCCTGCTGTGCGGTCTCGGGATTCGCGCGACCCGGCTAAGGACGCCGAACCCGTCCGGCAGGTACCGCATGGGAGGGTGTCCAGAATCTTTCACATAGTGAGAGCGGCAACCCTCGGTCTGCGTGATGACGCCGCCGAAGCGTCATGGCGACGTCGAGGGCGAGGAGACGTCGGTAGGAAGGACTCGTCGCGCTCGAGCGTCGACGCCGACGCCTCCGCGAATTAAGAGCGGATCCTTGAACACACGTCCGGAGCCAGGGGATTGCACAACCGGTCTTTTCTACAATCGTCCGGGTGTCCTCCGACACGGAGCTGCTCAGGGCGCAGCACGCGACTTGCCCGCGGATCGGTCGCGGTCTAGATCAGCCGCCGAACACGTGCCTGACGGTGAACAGCAGCGTCCAGTAACGCGTGCCGGTAAACGTGTCGGTGTGGGTGAAGTTCGGGTCCAGAGCGTGGGCCGAGTGCAGCTGGTATCCGCCGGTGTATTCGATGTCGGCGAGCATCGAGTACGTCAGCTTCGCGCCCAACGCGGTCCGTTCGTTCAGGCCGAAGTCGGTCCCGGCGTGCAGGTGCCCGGCCAGCACGGTGTCGGAGAAATCGGCGTCCAGGCGGGCGTTGTAGGACGACAGGGGCGGGTCGTGGGCGGCGCCGTTTCCTGCCGTATCCAGGTACTCATCGGTGAAGCGCACCCCATGGATGTCGACGAATGCGGGTCCCACCCCGCCGCCAACGTAGGGGGAAAACCCGGATGCCGCATCGCGGAAGTCGTAGTACGCGTTGAACGCGAGGATACGGACGGCAAGGTCGTCAATCGAGGACTCTGTATGCGAGGTGACCGCAGTGTTTTGCCGATCCTCCATCGCTATACCCTCGAGCGTGGTGACGCTGCGAAACATCTGATCGATGTCGTTCCTACGTTGTGCGAACAACAGCTCGAGGCGTGCGCGGTTGAGGATGAACCCGGTCGAGAGCTCGAACATGGCGCCCGCCCCGGCATCGAGGTCGTAGCCCCAGCGGTATCCGGATACTTCGGGACGGGGGTCTTCGTCGAAGCAGGCGTCCGTCGGATAGCACAGCGGATCCCGGTTGAAACCCGTCTGGTTGATGTCGGAAGCCCAGTTCGCCCCACCGCCGCTGCCGACGTACCAACCGGACCGCCGCGTGCCGCTCTGAGCCGACGCGTCCGAGACGGAACAGAGTACCAGGATGCCACCCAGGACTGGTGCAACAAGTGATGCAATACGCATGAATATCCTCCGCAGGGTCGTGAAGAAAACCGGATGACTCCTATCGCATCGGCCTGGCGGGCATCCGGTGTCCCGTGTCGGTCGTCACGTGGGAAAAGGCAACCAGACGCTTACGTGGCCCCATCCGATCGGCGAACGCGGCCACTTGCTCATCGCGATCGGCCACGAGCGGCGCCTTGACGACTCGGACGCCTCTTGCGCCGTGATCAGAATCTCATCACCCTCGCACCAGTCCAGCCCGCGCAGGACCGTTTGGAACGCTTCGCTCACCCCTCGAGTCAACGCAAGGTCCCCAGGGCCCACACTCAGGAAGCTCGCAATCCGGTCGATCGACGCGGTCCGTCTGGGCATCTCCTCGTCGGGATAGGCGATGTGCATCGGCCCGCGCGTCGTCAGTTCTTCCATCAGGGCGGCGTGGGCGTCTGCCACCGGCCGTGGCGTGATATCTGTTATAAGTTACTTATAATAATAGACTTATTATCTGCCATACCAACCTTGATGGTGATGACATCGTCGATCACGGGTCGGCGCTGGTGTGATTTGGGTAAGGACGAGGGCATTACATCGCTGCGGCGACCGATACTCAGCAAGATAACCCTCGTCAGATGGGGGCTGCAAACAAAGCAGCTGTTGCGTCTGCCACCGATTACGAAGACCAGCATTCGAGATATAGAAGAGTGGTCGTCTAAGACAGGCTCTCTCGTCCAAGATCTTTAAAAGGCGGTTTTCTGGAGCGAGTGTCAGGTAGTTCGATACACAACGAAACGCGTACCTGAAAGCTCCCGCTGGCATACAACTCTATTGTACCATCCCAGTCTGACTTCAGTTCCCGTAATCCACTCCATCAGCCACGCTTGCCCACCGTTCCCCACTTCGTATCTTGGGTTGACCTGCCCCCATCTATGTGTCCACATCCAGAGTTAGGATATGGCTGCGGTGAGCGGTTTGGTGACCGCTTCAGGTGCAGGTGGGCGATAGCCCAATGAGCTGTGTGGTCTGATGTGATTGTACTGCCAGCGCCACCACTTGGTCAACACCCTAGCCTCCTCCAAGGTCGTGAAGATCTCACCGTTGAGTAGCTCGTCTCTGAGCTTCCCGTTGAAGCTCTCGATGTATCCGTTCTCCCACGGGCTGCCCGGCTCGATGAACAAAGTTCCGACCTCCAACCTCGAGAGCCAGTCCCGAACCGCTTTGGCTACAAACTCCGGCCCGTTATCCGATCTGATGTGTTTCGGGACACCATACCTCAGCATCAGCTTCGCCAACGTCCGCAGAACGTCCCGTGATGTTTGCTTGCGAGCGACCTCGATGGTCAGGCACTCACGCGTGTATTCATCCACGACTGTCAGGAACTTCAACGGCCTCCCTTCACGTGTGCGATCGAACACGAAGTCGTAGGCCCAGACGTGGTTACGATGCTCGGGTCTGAGTCTGATGCAGGAGCCGTCGTTGAGCCAAAGTCGACCCCGCGCCCTTTGACGGGAGGACCGATGAAGCTCACCGAAAAGCATCGAATGCGCGGGGGTGTGTGCCAGGTTGGAATTAGCAGGCCAGGGCTCGAAAACTATGGCTCGAGAGTGTGGGGTTTCGCGGCAGACGATATACAACTGGTGCAAAATCCCCGAGTTTTTGGCTGAAAAACTCCGTCGTAAAGCGGTTTTCCGGGTTGACTTGTCCGATATTCCGCTCACGCATCGCCGGAATCGCATCGAGCTCCTCGCCGGGATTGCGAACGACGCCGGCGAGAGGTCGGGAGATCGGATTCGTGCGGTGAGGGCTATCGCGGATGAGGCGGCGGCCGACGTGGAGGGGATGATCGAGTCGCTCCAGGAGCAGATCGACCTTTTCGAGCGCCAGATGGCTGGCGACATGTCGTGACACGTTGCTGACCATCAATCAAGAGCCATCGAGTGAAGGATACTACTTGGCGATGCAGGTTTCCGGAAATAAAAGGCTCTATCCGGGTTTCTCAACGGTGAAACTATAGAATGACAAGGTCATAGATCGTTCCCTACGCTTGGTTGTGTGTGTAGGACAATCAAAGCGAAGGGGGTGCGACCTATGACCGGGAGCAGATTACTATCGAAACTGCTGAGATTCAAGGGGTTCCGTGTTGTCAGCTGGTGGTTTGAGGGGAGAAGCTGCTTCGTCATCGCCGTAAAGCCACATAAGAATGGTTATTGTTGTCCGGAGTGCGGCCGTCGAGGTAAAATCGTCCGCACAATGCCCCATCCGCGTCGGTGGCGTGACATTCCGGTGTGCGGGTGGAGGGTCTGGCTTCTTTACCATCCTCGGGAGATTCGGTGTCCTACCCACGGTCGTGTGGTCGAGGAGATTCCGTGGGCGGGACCGCTCCTGCGTGGTGTGGGTTGGCCGCGGCAGGGCGCGTAAAACGATCGATCGGTTCTTCACAGAGGCTCTCAGTCCCTACCGGAGATCCAAGATCGAGTGGGCCTGCTGCGACATGAGCGAAGCTTACATCGGAGCCATCCAGGAACACTGTCCGAATGCCAAGCTGGTCCTCGATCGCTTTCACATCGTCAAGGCTCTCAATGCCGCCGTTGACGAGGTCCGTAAGGACCAGTGGCGTAAAGCTGCCCCGGATGAGCGCAAAGCCATGAAGGGCCTCCGATGGCTCCTCTACCGGCACTCAGCGACACGCTCCAGAGGGGATACTCGGACACTCAAAGCACTGGAGAAGGCGAACTACCGAATCTATAGAGCCTGGAGACTCAAGGACGAGTTCGAGCAGTTCTGGGAATACAAAGCGCCCTGGGCTGCCGAACGCTTCCTGAAATGCTGGACGACGTCCGGCCGTGGCGTTCCTGGCTTTCTTGAATCGCCTGGCGGCGTTTGTGCGAAGCCGAACGGAAGCAAAGGGGCTCTCGACGACGTTCGTGGTTCTCAGGTGTTTCCAGTGTTCCTTCGGGAAGTCGTAGAACGTGACCATCCGATCCCAGTCTCTTTCGAGCGTCTCCACGGCGGCAGGGAACTGTGAGCGATACCGTGCGGCAAAGCGTTTCCGGAGCTTCTCGGCCTCCTTTTTCGTGCCGGCATAGGGGATCTGGACGAGCAGTGCGCGGGCTTCAGCCTGTGCACGCTTGGCGACCTTGTCGAGCACGTTGAGGATCTTGTGGTTCCAGCACCGTTGTTGCCGGCTCTCTGGCCAGACCTGATCAACGGCCGCCCAGATGCCCATATTCCCGTCCGCGGCGATCAGGACAGGATGTTCGAGCCCGCGATCCCGGAGATTCCGGAGCACCGTGAGCCAGGATTCTGTAGACTCTCGATAACCGGGTTCTATCGCCAGGATCTCCTTGCTGCCGTCGCTCATCGCGCCGATCACGACCAGCAGACACGCCTTCTCGCGCTCGAGCCCGGCTTTGACGTAGATGCCATCAGCCCAGGCGTAGACCAGTTCGCGATTATCCAGACGCCTTTCTTTCCAGTCCTGGAAGTCGACCTCCCACTTCCCTCGAAGACGAGCGATCGAGGTCGGCGAAAGCGGCGCGCCATCACCGAGCAGCGCACGCAAAGACAACTCGAAGTCGCCCTGGGAGAGACCGTGGAGATAAAGGTCGGGAAGCAGATCTCCAATGGCCCTGGTTCTCCGGGCGAACAGGGGGAGGATGCGGCTTTCAAACCGCTCTTCCAGACCACGAGCCCGGGGACGCCGGACCTTGATCGTTCCGCAGCTCGTCGAGAGACGCCGGGGCTTGCCGTAGCCGTTCCTGTAGCCCCTGGAGCTATCGACCTCGGCTCGGCGCTCATACCACGACCGGCCCAAGAACGCGGTCGCCTCCTCCTCCGGAATGGACTGGAACCGGCCCTGGATCTCTTCACGGATCCAATCGTCAACCGTCTCCCACGTCGGCATGGACTTCAATGGGGCTCTATGCGTATGTTCCTTCACGGCGATCCTCCTTCCCAACCGGGCCTCTCACCCGGTTTTGTGTGAATCAACTATCTCACGGGAAGGGTAGGGTCGCCCTTTCTCTTTTTCCACACCTTTTGATTATAGCTCGTTGGATTTTGCCCACAACAGGTCGGTGGATTGGGTGGTCTTCTTCTTGTCCCTGCACGTTTATCAGTCCGTGTAGAGCTGGTAATGTCTTAGGTTTCCTGCAAAAGAAGCGGCGTGAACTATCTTCCTGAGGTCCCAAAAAACCTCACGCCCCGAGTGGGCACAGGCCACGCCGTATGAAGAAGCTATCGCCGAGTGTTAAGCTTCGGGTCAAGTCCCATAGTCAGTTGAAACTCATCGGGCTCCGTGGTATTCATGCTCTCTGCCGAGCATCTTGATTGTCGCCGAGATTCAGGTTGTTTTTCAGTGCTTGCCTGAGCAGCGGGAGGTGTTTGTATCCGCTCACGCGTCGCAGGCGTGGTTCGATGTCGAGGAGTGCGGCCGCGACCCATCTGTGTCGCTGAGGAGAGTTGTTCCAGCGGTTGACCTTCCGTATCAGGTTGCCGGTCATGCTGTTGAGCGCCTCGATGCAATTGGTGGTTCGGAAGCTTCGCTTCAAGAACGGGAGCATCCCCAGCCGGTGGAGGGTCAGGGTTTCCTCCAGTCCTTCCTCGAGGCTTGCCACGGCAGACTGATTCATCAGCTTGAGTTCGGGTTTGAGTGATTCGAGTGCGGCCTTTGCCTCCTCGTAGGTGTCGCAGTCATAGGCTTTCTGAAGTTTCCGTCGAACTCTTGGACGTTCTGCCTCCGGGAGGTAGCTGACGACGTTCTCGCGCTTGTGCCACTGACAGCGATGCACGCACACATCCCCTTTGAGGGCTTTGGTGACGGCACTGCGGAGTCCCTTTGAGCCGTCCAGCACAACGAGAAGGCCCTGGTCGTAGCACAGGCCTCTCCGGATGAGATCCTGGATCAGCTGACGGCAGATCCGTTCGTTCTCCGTCGCCGATTCGACGAAGCCCAGGGGGATCTTCTGGCCGTCCGTCGTGACGCCCGGAGCGATCACGATCTCTTCGTCGGCAAAGCTCTTTCCGTCGATGAACAGGGCGACCAAGTCGTAGTCGTCGAGCGGTCGTTCCTGGAACTGCTTCAGCTTCTTTGCGGTGGCTTTGATGAACCGTCGCGAGACGGAGGATGCCGAGATTCCGAACGCTTCGGGTACCGACTCTGCACAGGCTCTGTAGTTGCGACAGGAGATTCCCTTGAGCACACGAAGCAGCAGCTTCTCATCCATCGCTCTGGGCCTCTGCATCCCCCGGTATGCGGCCAGAGAAACCTCCGTATCGGACTCGACGTCGCGCACACGGGGAACGGCCACCGGCAGCTTCTGGTCCATCAGATACACGGACCCTTTCTGGCTTCCCCATCGACGATGCGACTGCTCTGAACCCTTACGCGCATACCGAACGCCTGCGAGCTGCTCCACCTCCTGCTGGAGCACGTCGGCAACGGCCTCCAGACCCAGCGGAATCAGCGCCCGGATCACCGATAAACGCGTCTCCAAATCCATAACGTCTGACCCAACCTTGACTTCGCCATCCCCCTGCAAATAGCTTCTCCATCGTGGGCTCCTTTCTTACGGGTACACGCTCTCACACGTCTACCCACAACGTAAGTTTGGAGCCCTTTAAGTTTCAACTAGGATAGGGACCTCACCCCCCAGCCTCGTTCGTGTGGTAGACGTGAAAAAGGCGCTCCGCGTTGACGTGGTAGTCGTCGCGATTGTATTCGTAGTGAAGGAAGATGAACAGAATCAAGGCGCAGGTGATGCCGAGACTGAGGCTCACGACGCTGATGAGGGTGACCATCTTCTCAGCGACGACGTATTGCCAGGCGATTTTGATGTAGTTGGCCAGCACAGATTTTTTGGGCTATATCCGGATCTCTCAACGAGATGAAGTGGGTGAAGGTGCCGTGGTTCCTGGCATGGGGGCGCGGTTAGCGTGTGCGGAACCTCTTCGGAATCTGCTCAGGGATGTTTATGTCTCCGACGGTAAGGAAGATCATATCGTAATGCGTCGAGTGTGCGGAATCCGCTGGCTCGGTTTCTTGACGATTTGGACGATTCGGTTGAGGCCTTCGGCGATGGCGTTGGTAAGACGCGTGTTCACGAATGCGAGGACGCCGAAGAAGTGCTGTCGCAGGGTCCTGACGAACTTTCGCAGGGGTTCAAGTCGACTTCTGAGTGCGGACGTCGTCCAGCATTTCAGGAAGCGTTCGGCAGCCCAGGGCGCTTTGTATTCCCAGAACTGCTCGAACTCGTCCTTGAGTCTCCAGGCTCTATAGATTCGGTAGTTCGCCTTCTCCAGTGCTTTGAGTGTCCGAGTATCCCCTCTGGAGCGTGTCGCTGAGTGCCGGTAGAGGAGCCATCGGAGGCCCTTCATGGCTTTGCGCTCATCCGGGGCAGCTTTACGCCACTGGTCCTTACGGACCTCGTCAACGGCGGCATTGAGAGCCTTGACGATGTGAAAGCGATCGAGGACCAGCTTGGCATTCGGACAGTGTTCCTGGATGGCTCCGATGTAAGCTTCGCTCATGTCGCAGCAGGCCCACTCGATCTTGGATCTCTGGTAGGGACTGAGAGCCTCTGTGAAGAACCGATCGATCGTTTTACGCGCCCTGCCGCGGCCAACCCACACCACGCAGGAGCGGTCCAGATCGTAAACGAGCGTGGCGTACCTGTGACGCTTGGCGTAGGAGATCTCGTCGATCCCGATGGTTTTGAGCCCTCGGATACGATGACCTTCACGAAGCCGCGTGATGGATCGGTGAAGGAGATCCGACAGCGTCGAGGCAGAGATGCGCAGTAACTCGGACGCCGCCTTCTGCGTCATGGTCTGGCAGTAGCGCAGCATGGCATACTCGAAGCGATACGTCACCCGAGAGAACCGCTCCGCCCACGGAATCTCCTCGACCACACGACCGTGGGTAGGACACCGAATCTCCCGAGGATGGTAGAGAAGCCAGACCCTCCACCCGCACACCGGAATGTCACGCCACCGACGCGGATGGGGCATTGTGCGGACGATTTTACCTCGACGGCCGCACTCCGGACAACAACAACCATTCTTATGTGGCTTTACGGCGATGACGAAACAGCTTCTCCCCTCAAACCACCAGCTGACAACACGGAACCCCTTGAATCTCAGCAGTTTCGATAGTAATCTGCTCCCGGTCATAGGTCGCACCCCCTTCGCTTTGATTGTCCTACACACACAACCAAGCGTAGGGAACGATCTATGACCTTATCATTCTATAGTTTCACCGTTGAGAAACCCGGATAGAGCCATTTTTTGGCTCTCACTCGTGCGTTTGTGAGGAAGTGTCCGAAGCGCGCTTACTCATAACGCAAGGCTGTGACCGGATCCTGGCGCGCGGCATGAACCGCTTGCCATCCGATCGCCAGCACTGCGACGATCAGTCCCGTCATGACCCCAGCCACGAATGGTGCGGCGTCTGGCTGGATTCGGTAGGCGAATCCCTCGAGCCAGGCACTGGACGCGTGGTAGGTCACTGGTGTGGCGATGACGCCCGCGATGAGGACGAGCGTGAGAAACTCACGCGTGAGCATCGCTACGATGTGCCGTTCTGTTGCGCCAACGGCTTTTCGGACGCCGATTTCGCGGGTTTGCTGCTGGACCGTGTATTAGGCGAGTCCGACGAGTTCGAAACACGCCATGAGTCCTACGAGGAGGCATACACCGATCCCGACGGCAAGACCGAGGATGTTGATCAGAGAATAGCCGGGATGACGGGTCGGGCTCTGAAGGCGATGGTGAGTTAGTTTCGGAGCACCTCATCCTTTCAGGTCGCCTCGCTGTGATAGTGCGATCGTTACGCTAAATCTCCACACGCTATCAGTTTGTAGTCCACTCTTTTGTGACCAAAAGAGTGGCAGAAAAGTCCCGCTCAGTCGCCGCGGGGGCTGGTAGCCTCGGCCGGCAGTCTATGCGGTGCCAAGGACGAACATCCAGTAGCCGACATGCTCCACCCCCCTCCCTTGCCGTCCGCCGGTATCTGGGTCGCCTTACAGCAGAACCGCTTAACATGTTGCGTTGGCGGACCAGCAGCCGTAGGCGGTGGAAGGAACATCGGGGCCGCCTTTCGCCTTTCCCTCGGCGCCATCCCGTGGACTGCAGGAACTACATAAGGGGCCCACCAGAGCAAGAGCGCGTTCACCGGTCGATACCAACGTCATTTCGGATCCGTTATCATTCAGTGGGAACGACTAAACGTGGGAACGAGTGGTTTCAGACTTCAAAGATACTGTAGGGAGATGCGATTGTGGACACCTTCATCGATCGAGGGACGCGGATCAACGTCGAGGTCGGCAGCGTGCGCAGGCCGGAGATGATATAGTAGACTGTCGATCTGCAGCAGCTTCTGCGGAGCCGCACTTGACATTGTCGTGCAGCCGCGTGATCATTCCGGCACTGAAGGGGGCGCACTTCCGGGGCTAAGCTGGATCCTTAGCAATGGAGTGCGCCTTTTGCGCATTCCGTTCAAGGGGGAAGTTACGCCTCTTACGGGGCGGGCGGCACTGTAAGCGGTGTTCTGTCGAAGAGATAGTTGGCGGTTGTGACAAGAGTCGGAGGCTGTGCCGTGACCTTACACAAGTATCAAGAGTTCATAAATCTGGACGTTGCACGAAAGTTCCCAGGGGGCAGAAGCGAGGGTATCCAAGTCTATGTGTCTGAGATTGCGTGCTATACCGAGCATCCTGACTTGCGCCACAACATGCGTCGCCTAGGGCCCGATCGGTTTACCGAACATCGGCGCTATCACCAGTTCGTCGATCACGGGACCCAAGTGTGTGGGATCATTGGGTGCTGACGAGGACGAAAAGGGTGCGACAGGCCTCGCGCCGAGCTATAATCAAAAGGTGTGGAAAAAGAGAAAGGGCGACCCTACCCTTCCCGTGAGATAGTTGATTCACACAAAACCGGGTGAGAGGCCCGGTTGGGAAGGAGGATCGCCGTGAAGGAACATACGCATAGAGCCCCATTGAAGTCCATGCCGACGTGGGAGACGGTTGACGATTGGATCCGTGAAGAGATCCAGGGCCGGTTCCAGTCCATTCTGGAGGAGGAGGCGACCGCGTTCTTGGGCCGGTCGTGGTATGAGCGCCGAGCCGAGGTCGATAGCTCCAGGGGCTACAGGAACGGCTACGGCAAGCCCCGGCGTCTCTCGACGAGCTGCGGAACGATCAAGGTCCGGCGTCCCCGGGTTCGTGGTCTGGAAGAGCGGTTTGAAAGCCGCATCCTCCCCCTGTTCGCCCGGAGAACCAGGGCCATTGGAGATCTGCTTCCCGACCTTTATCTCCACGGTCTCTCCCAGGGCGACTTCGAGTTGTCTTTGCGTGCGCTGCTCGGTGATGGCGCGCCGCTTTCGCCGACCTCGATCGCTCGTCTTCGAGGGAAGTGGGAGGTCGACTTCCAGGACTGGAAAGAAAGGCGTCTGGATAATCGCGAACTGGTCTACGCCTGGGCTGATGGCATCTACGTCAAAGCCGGGCTCGAGCGCGAGAAGGCGTGTCTGCTGGTCGTGATCGGCGCGATGAGCGACGGCAGCAAGGAGATCCTGGCGATAGAACCCGGTTATCGAGAGTCTACAGAATCCTGGCTCACGGTGCTCCGGGATCTCCGGGATCGCGGGCTCGAACATCCTGTCCTGATCGCCGCGGACGGGAATATGGGCATCTGGGCGGCCGTTGATCAGGTCTGGCCAGAGAGCCGGCAACAACGGTGCTGGAACCACAAGATCCTCAACGTGCTCGACAAGGTCGCCAAGCGTGCACAGGCTGAAGCCCGCGCACTGCTCGTCCAGATCCCCTATGCCGGCACGAAAAAGGAGGCCGAGAAGCTCCGGAAACGCTTTGCCGCACGGTATCGCTCACAGTTCCCTGCCGCCGTGGAGACGCTCGAAAGAGACTGGGATCGGATGGTCACGTTCTACGACTTCCCGAAGGAACACTGGAAACACCTGAGAACCACGAACGTCGTCGAGAGCCCCTTTGCTTCCGTTCGGCTTCGCACAAACGCCGCCAGGCGATTCAAGAAAGTCAGGAACGCCACGACTCTCATCTGGCGTACGCTCAAGGTCGCAGAGAGCCGATTCAGGAAACTCACCGCGCCACACTTGCTACAACAAGTCTACGATCAGAAACACTCAACCGGACCGCAGGTCGAAGCCGGGAAGATGGCCGCCTGATTTCTTTTACACACCTATTGACCTGAGCTCCTCGCGCCTGAGGCCATGCTCTCATTCATACCGAATAATGATTCCAACTACGTTGCGGGAAAGGTGCTCGAGCATGCCCACCCGGGCGATATTCTGAGCTTGTCGTTAGGGTCGATTGGTGGTGGGTCGGTCGAGTACCAGTGGGGGTCAGCACTTAGCGATCTAAGGGATTCGGGCATCATTGTTGTGTGCAGTGCGGGCAACCGCAACAAGTTCCTCGATGCGCTCGACACTGAGGACCACCCGCACGGGACGTTCGACGCAGGGTGCATCGTCGTGGGTGCAGCAAGTCCAAATCAGCGGGAACTGATCCTCCCCATTCACCAAACTTCGTATGGGTCGCGGGTGAGCGCCAGTGGGCCGGGTAGTGGCGTTTATACGACCGAGTACGATCTCACGACCGAGGATGATGAGGACTACGGGTTCTTCTCTCTGACGTCGGCCGCCGTACCTGTTGTCGCCGGCTGTTGTGCGGTGGTGCAAGGCATTCGAAAAGCCCGTGGATTCGGACCCTACACACCCGCTGAGATGCGGACCGAGATCGAGGCCACCGGCAAGCCGCTCGACTTCAGATACGCTCCCGAGAAGGAAGGGTATCTTGGCAACTTCATGGATCTTGATCCGCTGGTGAAGCGTGCTTTGCAAGTGCCGGATTATGACAACGATGGCAGGGTTGGATTCTATGATCTGACGGAGTGGACGAGGCAAGGGGCGACGACATTCGATCGCCTTCTCGAGTTCGCACGCCACTACGGCAGGGCGTGGCCCGATGACTATCCACTGGCTTAGTGCATGGTTTCATAAATATTATTACGTATGTCCTGAACATTATTTGTAGCTTATGTTCTCCTTCAAAAGGAGGAGAACAATGCCAATACGTTCGCCTTATGTGGTGCTACTGTCTGAGAAGGAACGGGTCGACCTCGAGCGAATGGCTGGACAATATACGTTACCGTATTATCAAGTGATCCGATCGAAAATCGTGCTTCTCGCCGCCGAGGGATTATCCAACAAGATTATCGCCCAACGGTTGGATGTCCCGCGTCCGATCGTAAGCAAATGGCGTAAGCGCTTTTTCGAAGAGCGTCTTTCGGGACTCGAAGATAGATCTCGTCCCGGGCGCCCGCCCGGTTTTCCCCCCTCAGGTGGTCGTTCAGATCAAGGCGCTGGCGTGTGAACTACCGAGCGAGAGCGGGATACCGCTCTCGCGGTTCAGCTGTTCCGAGATTGCCGCCGAGGCAGTGCAAAGGGGCTTCGTTGCCAAGATCAGCGGCGCCACTGTCTGGCGTGGGGAAACGGCGATTTGCAGCAGTCCTTCCTGTTGCTGACGAAAGAAGGGGCTGTGCTCGTCGACCCTGTGGAACCCAAGAGCAGAGCGGCGCTCGAACTATTGCGGACCCATGCGGGAGGGTCGTTCCTGGCCATCGTCAACACGAGTGTTCTGCACGATCGAGATGTCGAGTTTTTCAAGAAGCGTTTCAAGATACCCCTCTACGGGCCGCAGGCCTCGCCGCCACGATCCAAGTTCTTCAAGAAAGTGGATGAATTCTACTCGGAGGGGAGTGCGCTCCCTGGTGGAATCCAGGCCATCGATTCGGGGGATGCGAACGGAGAGACGTGGCTCTCCTGGAAGACACCGAGAGGTAAGCACGTGTTGATCAACGCCGACACGATCTATGGGCAGTCGCGTCGGGGCGGCCTCGACGGGGCGGCTTCTTCGTACTGGATGCAAGAGGGGGGCATTCGACTACGCATGACGGGTAAGTGCAGCCGCCGCGAAATGCGGAAGCGCTACGGCAAGCTGAGCGACCTCCCCGTCGACGTCATCATAAATGGTCACAATTCACTGCCGCTGGACGACAGCCCCAAGGACGCGATCGAGCAGGTGTTGGCCAAGGGCCAGTTCGAGAACAGTCGCGGGGTGACCTATATGTATATGGATTGGGGGGAGTAGCCGGTGGGCGGTTAGCCCTTCGCTACGCCTGCTGCGCAGGCTACTCAGGACGGGTGGTGGGACGAAGAGGCGGCCTATCGTATGAGAATAGGGGATCGCGAGCGTATGCGATCCCTTTTCTGTTTCTGGTGAAGTCGAGAAATCAAGGGTTGACGTTCGGCTGCCTTCCTCGCCGTGGATAACAGCGGCGATTCCAACTGCAACGAACAACCGTGACCCACTGGCTCACGGGTATCCCCTTCTTATCCGGAAGTCGCCTGAAACAGCGGTCGCGCCTTTCCAGTTTTTGCAAAATGCAATTTTGAAGTGTCGCATAGAATCACATACTAGTAGATATAAATATCATATTTACAGTATATTGAGTTAATATTTGGGATTCTATGTCTCGCAAAATGCAAAACGCGAGACTTTTAGCTGACTGTATCTTGGCAGTGATAACTGTCTAAAAAAACAAAGCTTAATGAAGCGCAACCGTCTCAACTACGATGTGGCATTCGTGTTGCAAGGGTGGGCGCGTGAGATGAAAACCATTCCACCTGGAGGTTGCGATGACCGATGCCGAGCACCATCACATCAAGACGATCCAATCGGCCATGCTTGCGTTCGATGTGGCTGTCGCAGCTGCCTGTCTTCGGCTCGGGGCCCACGACCGGGATCGAGTGCCGTCCATCCACTCAGACCGGGTCGATCGTCTCAGGGCTTCGAGGGAGGACGTATGGGACACGTGAAAAGTAAACTCACACCTGCTCTGTGGGTGGCCAATCTGATCATCGGCTTCGAGATCCTGTTCATGATTAGCCCATTTGCCGTCCATTTCTACTCCGCGTACGGACCGAGTCTGAACCTCTTGCATCAGTGGCCGGAGACCGCGTGGCTTTCATCGTTTTTCCTTCCCCATTTCGCTGAAACTTCATCCGGACTGCTGAACGCACTCCACGAGGCAGGCAGGGTGCTGGTCGTTCTGGGTGGCGTTCTTTTCGGGATCGGCGCGGGTCAAATCTACTACGCCAAATTCACGGGCAAAGGCGCCGTGACGGGCGGCCTGTATCGATTCAGCCGGAATCCGCAGTATGTGGCATTCGCGGTGATGGGACTGGGCGTCGTTCTGGTCTGGCCCCGATTCACGGTTCTGATCGTGTTCGGCATCATGCTGTTCGCCTACTATTTCCTGGCGTCGTGGGAAGAGAAGCTCTGCCGGGAAAAGTACGGGTGTGAATTCGCGGCTTACGCGGCACGGACTCCGATGTTCTTCCCGGGGTTCAATGGGCCTCGTCTGAGCCGAGTGACCTCGGCGATCGAATCGGCGTTCCGAAGGAACTCGGTTCGCGCCGTGGTCGTCGTGTGCACGGTAGAACTGATGGTTCTGGGAGGGCTCCAACTACAGAGCCACGTGATCGACCGGCTGTCTACATCCTACACGAAGGATACGGCAACGATCTCCGTGGTTGCCCAGCTGACCTCCGAAGAGATCGATCGAATCGTCGGGGTCGCGTTGAAAGATCCGACTGTGATGGAAAAATTGAAAGCAGCGGGCCTCGGTTCCGGCGTGAAATTTCTGAACTACATCGTGCCGGCCGAGTGGTATCTGCCCGACGTTCCGCTCGAGGTCATTCCGGAAGGCATCCAGGGCCATCATCAGCCCACGCCTTCTGGAGACGGTTACAAAGTTCTGTTCACGCGGGCGAAGACGACGGGGTGTGAGGGAGACGGGAAGACGATCATCCAGTGTACGTTCGGCAGAGAGCCCATCGTTGTCGCCAGTGTCGATGCTGCATCCGGCGCGCTGTTGTCGATCGCCGATCCTCCTCCCCACGTTCGTTGGGGCGACATACCGACTCCGCTGTTCTGATCGGAGCATAGCATGATCTGGGTCGTTCGATTGATACTGACGATGGCGTTCATCGGTACCGCGATGGTCGGCGGATATGTGATCATCCGTGACGCCCGAGACAAGGTGCACCGGCTTTTCGGGCTGATCGCGCTCAGCGCGCTCGGATGGATGTTCACGAGCCTCGTCCACGCTTGGGACCCGGACCACCTGTTCCATTCGCCCCCTCTCTGGGGCCCTGCGGGCGGATTCTTTTCCACGTGGGTTATCCCGATCGCCGTGCACTTCGTCCTGCACTTTCCGAAGCCCCTCCGACCCGTGAGAGGATGGCACCTGGCTCTCCTCTACGTGCCGACCACCTTCCTGGCTTTCAGCTGGCTGACGGGCGGGATGGTCGACTACTCGGGGTGGCCAGACGAAGGAGGCCGGCCGACGCGTCTGTCCTCCGCGCTGGTCGTGTGGATCGCACTCCTGGTTCCTTCGTCGATCGCCCTGATGCTGCTGAAGCTTCGCAGAATCAAGCACGCGGTCGAGCGGAACCAGATGAAAACGGTGATCATCGGGTTCTCTCTGAGCGCATCGCTGTGCCTCACCACGGCCGGCATTCTGCCGCTCCTGGGTTTCAACGCGCTGTCGCCCGTCAGCTCTGCCTTCTTCCTGATCTGGATCGAGTGTACGGCCTTCGCGATCGTTCGGTTCGGGCTGTTTCACTCCGCGGTCACGAAAGTCCGTTCACGATCACTCTCCCACAAGCTTCAGGTTTCGCTCGGTCTGATCATCGTGGTTCTGTTCTTCTCCGTACAGTTTCCGCTGATCGTCTACCTGACGCCGGGCGATCAGCCGTTCGAGTGGTGGTGGCAGATGGGGCTGCTGGTCCTGGGCGCTCAGGTTCTTCAAGGTCTGCTGATCGGACTCGCTTTCTGGAAGTTGCGGCTCCGTTGAAGCGATTGACCGAATCCTCCGGCCGGATCGCCGATGGCGCGCTGGGCGAGCGTGTTCACGTTCACGGGGACGAATCGAGAGTGATTGCGCGCTATCGTGGGCGTGACGAGATGGACGAGCTCGCTGAGACCTTCAACCGGATGTCGTCCACTTTGGAAAGGAACTTCAGCGATCTGGAGAGTCTGAACACGGATCTCTACAGGGCGAATCAGCTGAACGAAAACATCCTGAACAGCATCAGTCTTGCGCTGACTGTCGTGGATCTCGAGGGTCGTGTTCTGGAGTGGAACAGCGCCTATGCCGAGTGGACGGGAATCGACAAGGCCGAGGCGTTGGGAAAACACTACGCAACAGATCTCGGCGGATCGTTCTCGGACACGAATGTGTCCCAGGAGATGGCTGACCTTCTATCACACAGAGAGCCAGTCGCGCTTCAGAATCTGAGTTTTTCAGCGACCGAATCAGAGTCCCGGACCGTCAACCTGGTCGGGTTTCCTCTACGGGACGTCGAGGGTGAGGTGTTTGGAGCGGTGATCGTGCTCGAGGACGTGACCGAGCGAGCACAACTCGAGGCTCAGCTCCAGCAGTCGGCGAGACTGGCTTCCGTCGGCGAGCTCGCGGCGGGTGTTGCCCACGAGGTCAACAATCCGCTCGGGTCGATCTCCTCTCTCGCTCAGATGCTGCTTTCGTCGCCCGGTGGCGAGCAAAGCGACGCGCTTCGGACGATCGTCGATCAGGTCAATCGGATCTCGGGTATTCTCGGCAATCTTGTCGATTTCTCCCGTGCACGTCCCGCAGTGAAGGAGCAGGTCGAGATTTCGGAGGTCGTCGATTCGGTGGTCGGGCTGGCGAAGTTCAATCGGAAGTTCAGGGATATCGAGATCGATCGTCGGCTGGATCCGGCGTGTCCACACATCACGGGGGACGCCGGTCAGATTCAGCAGCTTCTGTTGAACCTGCTGCTGAACTCGGCGGACGCAATGCCGACTGGGGGTCTGGTCAAGATCGAGACGGATGGGCATCCGCCTGGAGAACAGTCGATGGCCCTGAAAATTCGTGTGACGGATACCGGTCACGGAATCCCTGAGAATCAGATCAATCGGGTGTTCGATCCCTTCTTCACGACGAAACCGACTGGTGAGGGGACGGGACTCGGTCTGTCGGTCTGTTACGGCGTCGTTCGCTCACACGACGGAGAGATCGCTGTGGAAAGCGAGGAGGGATTCGGGACGACGTTCGTGATCGATCTGCCGACTGGGGAGGCAGAAGGACTGAACCACCAAGACACCAAGGGCACCAAGGGCACCAAGGAAACATAGGACGATGGGGAGCTGGGGAGCTGGGGAGCGGAGGTGCAGGGGAGCAGGGGAGATGGCTTTGTCTGGCTGCACGGTCACTTCCTCAACTTAAGTGACGTTTAGTGTGAAGCACACAAACCAGAACGACGGATAAAAAAGGCTATATCCGGATCTCTCAACGAGATGAAGTGGGTGAAGGTGCCGTGGTTCCTGGCATGGGGGCGCGGTTAGCGTGTGCGGAACCTCTTCGGAATCTGCTCAGGGATGTTTATGTCTCCGACGGTAAGGAAGATCATATCGTTGAATGCGTCGAGTGTGCGGAATCCGCTGGCTCGGTTCTTGACGATTTGGACGATTCGGTTGAGGCCTTCGGCGATGGCGTTGGTAAGACGCGTGTTCACGAATGCGAGGACGCCGAAGAAGTGCTGTCGCAGGGTCCTGACGAACTTTCGCAGGGGTTCACGTCGACTTCTGAGTGCGGACGTCGTCCAGCATTTCAGGAAGCGTTCGGCAGCCCAGGGCGCTTTGTATTCCCAGAACTGCTCGAACTCGTCCTTGAGTCTCCAGGCTCTATAGATTCGGTAGTTCGCCTTCTCCAGTGCTTTGAGTGTCCGAGTATCCCCTCTGGAGCGTGTCGCTGAGTGCCGGTAGAGGAGCCATCGGAGGCCCTTCATGGCTTTGCGCTCATCCGGGGCAGCTTTACGCCACTGGTCCTTACGGACCTCGTCAACGGCGGCATTGAGAGCCTTGACGATGTGAAAGCGATCGAGGACCAGCTTGGCATTCGGACAGTGTTCCTGGATGGCTCCGATGTAAGCTTCGCTCATGTCGCAGCAGGCCCACTCGATCTTGGATCTCCGGTAGGGACTGAGAGCCTCTGTGAAGAACCGATCGATCGTTTTACGCGCCCTGCCGCGGCCAACCCACACCACGCAGGAGCGGTCCAGATCGTAAACGAGCGTGGCGTACCTGTGACGCTTGGCGTAGGAGATCTCGTCGATCCCGATGGTTTTGAGCCCTCGGATACGATGACCTTCACGAAGCCGCGTGATGGATCGGTGAAGGAGATCCGACAGCGTCGAGGCAGAGATGCGCAGTAACTCGGACGCCGCCTTCTGCGTCATGGTCTGGCAGTAGCGCAGCATGGCATACTCGAAGCGATACGTCACCCGAGAGAACCGCTCCGCCCACGGAATCTCCTCGACCACACGACCGTGGGTAGGACACCGAATCTCCCGAGGATGGTAGAGAAGCCAGACCCTCCACCCGCACACCGGAATGTCACGCCACCGACGCGGATGGGGCATTGTGCGGACGATTTTACCTCGACGGCCGCACTCCGGACAACAACAACCATTCTTATGTGGCTTTACGGCGATGACGAAACAGCTTCTCCCCTCAAACCACCAGCTGACAACACGGAACCCCTTGAATCTCAGCAGTTTCGATAGTAATCTGCTCCCGGTCATAGGTCGCACCCCCTTCGCTTTGATTGTCCTACACACACAACCAAGCGTAGGGAACGATCTATGACCTTGTCATTCTATAGTTTCACCGTTGAGAAACCCGGATAGAGCCATAAAAAATGGCTGGCGAGAAGATTCTGATTGCTGAAGACGAAGATCTGCTGCGGAACATTCTGGTCAGGCTGCTGACGGACGAAGGATATGACACGTTCTCCTCAGCCAACGGACAGGATGCGCTCGAGATTTTCGAGAATGAACGGATCGATCTGGTGCTGACGGATATCCGGATGCCTAAAGTCGACGGTCTGGAGCTGCTGGGACGCGTGAAGGATCTGGACGACGACGTGATGGTGATCGTGACGGCGGCCTTCGGTTCGGTCGACTCGGCGGTGGAAGCGATGCGGAAGGGGGCGTACGACTACATCACCAAGCCTTTCATCAACGACGACATCGTTCTGACCGTCCGGAATGCGCTGCAGCAGAGAGACCTGTTCCGCGAAAACCGCTATCTGAAGCGCATTCTCCGTGAGAAGTACCGATTCGACCAGATCATCGGGAAGAGCGAGGCCATGCAAGAGGTCTACGACCTGATGGAAAAGGTCTGCAAGACGACGACGAATGTCCTGCTGACGGGAAAGAGTGGAACCGGAAAAGAGCTCGTGGCACAGGCCATTCACTTCAACTCCGATCGATCGGGCCGACCTTTTCTTGCGGTGAACTGCGCCGCGCTGACGGAGAGCCTGCTCGAAAGCGAGTTGTTCGGTCACGTGAAGGGCGCGTTCACGGGTGCGGATACGGCGAAGGTGGGCTACTTCGAGCGAGCGAACGGCGGCACGCTCTTTCTGGATGAAATCGGCGAGATCTCTTCCACGCTTCAGATCAAACTGCTGCGGACGCTCCAGGAGCGGGAGGTCGTACCGGTGGGCAGCACCGATCCGATACAGCTGGACGTCCGGCTGATCTGTGCCACCCACCGCGATGTAGAAGTGGAGGTCGCTGAGGGAAGACTTCGAGAGGATTTTTACTACCGAATCAATGTGATGCAGATTTCGCTCCCCGCGCTCAGCGATCGGAGGGACGATATCCCATTGCTCGCTCGACACTTTCTCAGTGTGGGTGAAAAACGGACGGGAAATCCTCACATCAGTATTTCCAGAGAAGCGATGATGTGCCTGATCAACTACGACTGGCCAGGCAACGTGCGTGAGCTCGAGAACGTGATCGAACGGTCGATTGTTCTGATCGAGGGAGATACCATCCTGCCCGAGCATCTGCCACAAAAGGTCAGGACAGTGTCGATCGAAATCGAGGATCCCGATGGAGAAGAGGCGACGCTGGCCGAGTTGGAGAAACAGCACATTCTGCGCGTGCTGGGCCGCGTCGAGGGCAGGAAGTCGGAGGCAGCGAGAATTCTGGGGATCAACCTGGCGACGTTGTATCGGAAGTTGAATCGCTATGAGGAAGGTCAAAGACTTGGAACCACCCCTCGACTTCGCTCGGGACAGGCTCCTGAACACGAATGAACACGAATGTTGGGGAGAAGGGACGCAGATATCGAAAATCGAGAATCGAGGATCGAAGATTGGGGATCGAAAGCCCGCTCCTTATTCTCGATCCTCGATAGTCAATTCTCGATTTTATGAAACAGGAGCAAGATCGATGTCAAGGGTTTGGGTGATCACCGGACTCGTGCTCGTGTGCGGTCTGGGGGCTGGGGTCGCGGCGGGTACGGTCGAGGCAGATGACGTTCTGGGGGAGTGGGTGACGGCCGGTGGCGAGTCGCGTGTTGAAGTAATCAGGCGAGACGATCTGTATTGCGGAAGCATCGTGGGTCTGATCGAGCCGTTCTATGGAGCAGGGGAACGGAGCGGGATGGATGGCGTGCCGAGGGTCGATGTCGAGAATCCGGACAAGAAGCTGCGCGATCGACCGTTGCTGGGTCTCGAGATTCTTCGCGATTTCAGGTTCGAGGAGGACAAGTGGGTGGGGGGACGCGTCTACGATCCGAAGAATGGCAAGACGTACCGATGCGAATTGAGGCTGGAGGGGAGCAAGCTGAAGGTGAGGGGATACATCGGCGTTTCGTGGCTGGGCCGAACGACGGAATGGGAACGCGCCGACGGTTACTACGCGAAGGTTCTGCGCATGCTGGGGAAAGCCTCGTGACCCGGCTTGCCATCGCCATTGCTGTCGCCCTCTGGGTCTTGCCTGTGGACGTTCCGGCGCAGGAGGAAGAGATGGACGATCGTCTGTCCGTCTCGGCTGAGTTCCTGTTTCCAGACGATCGTGACAACCGAGATATCCGCGTTACCAACATCTCGCTGGAAACGGGGAAGTACCTGCGACACGGCTTGTGGCTCCGAGGTGCGATCGGGGTCGCTGTGACGGACGGTGTTTACGTGGAGGATGATGGTTCCTCAGAGGGTCGGGCATTCGAGGCGAACGGGGTGGGTACGGGTCTCCACGGCTATCTGCGATGGCGGCCCGTTCGGATAGGCCGGGTCGCACCGTTCATCGACGCTGGAATCGGAATGCTTTTTATGGGCTATATCCGGATCTCTCAACGAGCTGAAGTGGGTGAAGGTGCCGTGGTTCCTGGCATGGGGGCGCGGTTAGCGTGTGCGGAACCTCTTCGGAATCTGCTCAGGGATGTTTATGTCTCCGACGGTAAGGAAGATCATATCGTTGAATGCGTCGAGTGTGCGGAATCCGCTGGCTCGGTTCTTGACGATTTGGACGATTCGGTTGAGGCCTTCGGCGATGGCGTTGGTAAGACGCGTGTTCACGAATGCGAGGACGCCGAAGAAGTGCTGTCGCAGGGTCCTGACGAACTTTCGCAGGGGTTCACGTCGACTTCTGAGTGCGGACGTCGTCCAGCATTTCAGGAAGCGTTCGGCAGCCCAGGGCGCTTTGTATTCCCAGAACTGCTCGAACTCGTCCTTGAGTCTCCAGGCTCTATAGATTCGGTAGTTCGCCTTCTCCAGTGCTTTGAGTGTCCGAGTATCCCCTCTGGAGCGTGTCGCTGAGTGCCGGTAGAGGAGCCATCGGAGGCCCTTCATGGCTTTGCGCTCATCCGGGGCAGCTTTACGCCACTGGTCCTTACGGACCTCGTCAACGGCGGCATTGAGAGCCTTGACGATGTGAAAGCGATCGAGGACCAGCTTGGCATTCGGACAGTGTTCCTGGATGGCTCCGATGTAAGCTTCGCTCATGTCGCAGCAGGCCCACTCGATCTTGGATCTCCGGTAGGGACTGAGAGCCTCTGTGAAGAACCGATCGATCGTTTTACGCGCCCTGCCGCGGCCAACCCACACCACGCAGGAGCGGTCCAGATCGTAAACGAGCGTGGCGTACCTGTGACGCTTGGCGTAGGAGATCTCGTCGATCCCGATGGTTTTGAGCCCTCGGATACGATGACCTTCACGAAGCCGCGTGATGGATCGGTGAAGGAGATCCGACAGCGTCGAGGCAGAGATGCGCAGTAACTCGGACGCCGCCTTCTGCGTCATGGTCTGGCAGTAGCGCAGCATGGCATACTCGAAGCGATACGTCACCCGAGAGAACCGCTCCGCCCACGGAATCTCCTCGACCACACGACCGTGGGTAGGACACCGAATCTCCCGAGGATGGTAGAGAAGCCAGACCCTCCACCCGCACACCGGAATGTCACGCCACCGACGCGGATGGGGCATTGTGCGGACGATTTTACCTCGACGGCCGCACTCCGGACAACAACAACCATTCTTATGTGGCTTTACGGCGATGACGAAGCAGCTTCTCCCCTCAAACCACCAGCTGACAACACGGAACCCCTTGAATCTCAGCAGTTTCGATAGTAATCTGCTCCCGGTCATAGGTCGCACCCCCTTCGCTTTGATTGTCCTACACACACAACCAAGCGTAGGGAACGATCTATGACCTTGTCATTCTATAGTTTCACCGTTGAGAAACCCGGATAGAGCCTTTTTATGACCGAAGCGTTCCCACCGAGTGGGACGGTGTGGAACTTCAGTCCACGCCACGGAGCAGGCATCGACGTGCGAATCAGCGACGGCTGAGTGTGGCTGTCGCCTATCGTCACGTGCATTATTCGAACGGGAAAGGTTTCGGGCATCCGCGGAATCCGTCGTATGACGGGAGTGGGGTTTTGGTGGCGGTTTCGTGGTAGGACTCGGAGTGAAGGCGCTTCACAGAGAGGGGCAGAAAAGTCCCGCTTCCCTCGGTACAGCCGCTAACGCGGCCACTCGGGACAGGCACGCGCCGCGGCCCTCGATACGCGCGTGGAACAGAGCTGTTCGCGAAACCACGCGCAACTCGGGCACACGGTCGTTACCCTCCCCAACGGCTATTCCGCATCCCCGAGTGCCCTCCGCAGGAGGGTGTAACGAGGGGGCCGGCCTTTACCTGGTCCGCTATTGCGTGGGAGACGTGCTCTTTCAACGGTCTTAAGGAGCGGTTGGTTTCTGATCGGTCCACACCCAAGCGTGAAGAACCAGCTCTAAATCATGAATCCTGTCCACGATAGGAAATGAGTCGCTAATGAAACTCTACAGATTCGTTTTGACAGCTCTGCTTGCGGTTCCGGCAATGGTGTGGGCTGATGGTACGATCACAGGGATGGTTGTTGGCGGCTCGGACAAGGATCCACTGCCTTATGTGAATGTGACGGTCGCGGGGCATCCTTTCGGGGAAATGACCGATCTGGCGGGGAGGTTCTCGATCAGGCTTCCTGCAGGCAGCTACACGTTGACGGCTTCTATGATTGGGTATGCCCCGGGTGTGATTCAGGGTGTGGGCGTCGATTCCGGGTCTGTTGCGGAGGTTGTTTTCCAGCTGGAGGAGCGGATGCTCGAGCTGGCGGCAATCACCGTGACGCCGGGGCGGTTCGCGATCATGCAGGCGGATCCGGTGGTTTCGCAGACGTTGTCGCGGGAGGATATCGAGAGTATTCCTCAATTCGGCGAAGACATCTATCGGGCGGTGACGCGACTGCCGGGCATCTCGGCCAACGATTTTTCCGCGAAGTTCACGGTCCGCGGGGGCGAGCACGAGGAGGTGCTGGTCAGCCTCGATGGCCTCGAGATCAAAGACCCGTTCCACTTGAAGGACATCAACGGCGGGGGGCTGAGTATCATCGACGTGATGGCGATCGGTGGGATCGATCTGATGACGGGTGGGTTTCCCGCGCAGCACGGCGGGCATCTGAGCGGGGTGTTCAACATCTCGTCGATCACGCCTAAGCCCGAACGTCAGACTACGCTGGGCATCAGCCTGATGAACGCCCGCGTCATGAGCGAGGGGCAGTTCAACAAGGGAGACGGGAAGTGGATGATGTCGGCGCGAAGGGGATACCTGGATATCGTCCTCAAGATCATGAACGAGGAGCAGATCGAACCGAAGTACTACGATGTGTTCGGAAAGGTCGAATACGCGTTGAACGATCGTCACACGCTGTCTACCCACGTGTTGGCTGCGGGTGATGATCTGTTTGCGCAGGAAGACAGAGACACGGCTCGTACGAAATATGACAATACCTACGTCTGGCATCGGCTGAATTCGACGTTCGGGGCGAGCCTGGCGGCGGAAACGGTTCTCTCGTTCAGCCGGATCACGCACTCGAGGGAGGGAAAGGACCTGGAGGTGGCACCGGTTCCTCAAGGAGATGGGTTTTCCTACGTGGATGAGGTCCAGTGGAACGTGGCCGACGAGCGAAGTTTCAACGTGTTCGGGCTGAAACAGGACTGGAACTGGGAGACGACGGACCGTCATCTGATCAGTTGGGGATTCGGCGTGAAGCGATTGAAGGCGGACTACGACTATTTCAATCGAGATCGCTTTTTCGGCCGAACCGGCCCTGACGAAGCGATCGCCTCGTTGTATGACACGACTCGCGTTACGGTGAATCCTACGGGGAACGAGCTCGGACTGTTCGTGAGCGATCGATTCCGGTTGGGGAGTCGGGTGACGGCGGAAGTCGGACTTCGATATGACCGGGTCAGCCACACAGACGACAGCGATTTCAGTCCCCGAGCGAGCGTGGTGCTCAACCCGACCTTCCGGACCGCGCTGAGAGCTGGCTGGGGTTTCTATCACCAGAGCTAGGGGATCCACGAACTGGACGTTCAGTTCGGCGACGCAATCTTCTACCGATCGGAACGGTCGGAGCACCGTGTCGTCGGTTTCGAACACGTCTTCTCACGAGGGACGCAGCTCCGCGTCGAGGGGTATCAGAAGAAGCGATCGAATGTCCGGCCGAGATACGAGAACCTATCGAAGGACGTTCTGTTTTTCCCGGAGTTGGAGGCGGAGCGGCTGTTTCTGAGACCGGAGCGCGCGGAGTCGAAGGGTGTCGAGGTTTATCTGAAACGAGATGTGGGAAAGAAGTTCAGTTTCTGGAGCAGCTACGCGATGGCGTGGGCGGACGAGCGGATCGACGGGTTCGACGTGCCGAAGAACGCCGATCAACGACACACGTTCTATCTGGACGCCAACTTCAGGCCCAATCGGCGGTGGCGGTTCAATGTGGCGTGGCAGTACCGATCGGGATGGCCCTACAGTGAGCAGGTCTTCGCGAGGCGGGACGCGCCGGAGGGTCTTTTCCCGTTCACGCGACGCTACGGTCAGCTCAACGCAAAGCGCTTTCCGGCCTATCACCGACTCGATGTCCGCGTGAATCATGCGTTCGATCTGGATCGTGGCCGACTGTCCGTGTTCCTAGAAATGGTGAATCTCTACAACCGAGATAACATCAGGCTGATCGAGGCCGGTTCACTGGATGTTGTGGAGAATGGTGACCTGATCGTGGCCAGCGAACATACGGAGAAATGGTTCCCGCTGTTGCCGTCGATCGGGGCGAGCTGGGAGTTCTAGGCGATGATTCAGATCACGATCAAGGAAAGCGTCGTCATCGAAGCCCCGGTCGAGCGCGTGTGGGACTACACGCAGGACTGGTCTCGACGGATCGAATGGGATCCCGCTGTCAAGAGTGCAGAAATTCTGGCCACGGATCCCACACCCATCGTCCGCGTTGAGGGGCAGGGAGGAACGTCCTTCACGGCACGCTATAGACTGTTTCGGCGTCCTGAGCAGACCAGCCTCGCGATCACTGAGGGCGTGCCGCGCTGGCTAGGGGGAGGCGGTTCCTGGAAATACGAGTCGGATGAGAGGGGTACGGTGTGGACGCAGACGAACACAGTGACGATTTCGGGACGCTTACGTGCGTGGCTGTTGCGCTGGCCGATCAGCCGGCAGCTCCGGTCTTTGACCCGCCGGGCGATGGCGAACGCCAAGGCGAATATTGAGGTTCTTCACTCACAGTAGTGGTACAGGTTCCGCCAACCCTCCATGCAATATCTATCTGTGTTCTACTCTTTTGTGGCCAAAAGAGTAGCAGAAAAGCCCCGCTCAGGCGCCGCGGAGGCTGGTGGCCCACGCCGGCAGTACGATCCGGTCGGTGACGGCTGTGGTGGTGACCCGAAGTTTGGAGGTGAAAACAGCCGCGTTGCTCGCTGCCGCCTCTACCTGGGCCGCTATTCCGTGGCTGACGGGCTTGTTTAACGGTCTTAAGGAGCGCTTGGACTTCCATTGATCCACAAACAGGCGTAGGAATCCTTTGGAGTAACACTCGCTACTTGAAGCGACTCTTGAGTCCGGATCCGGGAGGAATCGATGAAATTCGCTCAGTGGGTCTTCAGAATTGCTGGCGTTTATGGAATCCTAGTGGTTGCACCGCTTTACTTTATGGAAGACAGGCTAGGAGCCTGTCGGGTTACACCCGGAAGCTCGTTGAGATTAAGTCCAGCTGAGTCTGTCAGCGACCGGTTACCTTCGTTTTTTCCTTGAGCCGAGTTCCTCTTCGGGATCAGGTAGCCAATGAGAGTCGATAGAGTTTCAGAAGGTTGTGTGTGAGACAGATCAGGTTCCATTCTCTGATGACTTTGTGGATTCGGCGGAATGAGAATCGGGTGAAGTTCCGAACGGATTTGATCTGTCCAAACACGGGTTCGATGATCTGTTTTCTTTTCCAGTAGGTGCAGCGACCTTTCTGTGTGAGAAGCTTTCTCGCCATTTTGTCTTTCGTCGTTGCGCCCTTGGGGATCCGTCCCCTGGGGCAGGTCGCGATGGGCGTTCCATGTTTTTGTTTTGTCGTCGCCACATAGAGGTCGACGCCATCTGATTGAACCTGATCGACCTGACTTTGGTTGAAGTATCCGGTGTCGGCAGTGAGGTGCTTGGGTGTCGTGCCGCCCATATTCGCTCTGATCTGGTTGACCATAGGTGTCATCTGGTTCTTGTCATCAGCTTCTTGGGTGACGTCGGCAGCAACGACAATCTGGGCCTTGTCATCCACAGCAGCTTGGCAGTTGTAGGCTTGAAGGAATTGGCCCCCTGAGACCATGATCCGTGAGTCGGGATCGGTGAAGTTCAGTTGTTCCTTTCAGTCGGGCTCTTTCGATGGAGGCTTGGGCTTACGTCCACGACCGCCGCGGCGCTCCCGGGCCTTTACCTTCTCTTCATACGCTGCCTGCTTCTCAGGAAACTCAGCCTCCGCTTCGGCTTCGATCTCGGCTATTGCGTCGCGGATTACTTTGAGTCGAGTCTCCCGGTGCTGCAACTCCTCGGGCAACTCGTCGCCGCGGTTGTCCTTTCCGTAGAGTTCGTCTTCGGCCGCGTCAGTGGCTTCGGCCTCGGTCAAGAGTCTGCGCACTTCGGCCTCGATCTCGGCTTCTTTCTTCTTCATCCGGCCGTAGCTCATCGCTTTGTGTTTTGAGGCATTTGCTTTGACTTTCGTGCCATCCAACGCCACGTGTCCCAGCTTCACCAGACCTGCCTTCACGCAGAGACACAGCACTTGCCTGAACAGACCTGAGAGGGCATCCAGATGCCGTTGACGAAAGGTCGATATCGTGTCGTGATCAGGATGCTGATCCAGGCTGAGCACACGGAAAGCAACCGAGTCATAGGTCGCACGCTCGATCTTGCGGGAACTCCTGATGCCTTCACAGTAACCATACAGCAGTAGGCTCACCATCATCCGGGGATCATACGGTGGCTGGCCACCTTGAGACCCATCGTAGGTCTCGTAGATCGCGGACAAATCAAGTTGTCCGACGATATCCAGAATGAAGTAGGTCGGATGACCCTTGGGAAGCCAACTCCGGAGATCCGGAGGCAGCAACATCAACTGAGCCGGATTGTAGACACGAAACCGAGTAGAAGTGCTCAACGGAAACTTCCAATTCAGAGTCGGAACCTTGATCGCACTTCTACAATACGAAATCTTCCTCCGGCTGGGTACTCCGACAGGCTCCTAGTTGAAACTTAAAGGGCTCCAAACTTACGTTGTGGGTAGACGTGTGAGAGCGTGTACCCGTAAGAAAGGAGCCCACGATGGAGAAGCTATTTGCAGGGGGATGGCGAAGTCAAGGTTGGGTCAGACGTTATGGATTTGGAGACGCGTTTATCGGTGATCCGGGCGCTGATTCCGCTGGGTCTGGAGGCCGTTGCCGACGTGCTCCAGCAGGAGGTGGAGCAGCTCGCAGGCGTTCGGTATGCGCGTAAGGGTTCAGAGCAGTCGCATCGTCGATGGGGAAGCCAGAAAGGGTCCGTGTATCTGATGGACCAGAAGCTGCCGGTGGCCGTTCCCCGTGTGCGCGACGTCGAGTCCGATACGGAGGTTTCTCTGGCCGCATACCGGGGGATGCAGAGGCCCAGAGCGATGGATGAGAAGCTGCTGCTTCGTGTGCTCAAGGGAATCTCCTGTCGCAACTACAGAGCCTGTGCAGAGTCGGTACCCGAAGCGTTCGGAATCTCGGCATCCTCCGTCTCGCGACGGTTCATCAAAGCCACCGCAAAGAAGCTGAAGCAGTTCCAGGAACGACCGCTCGACGACTACGACTTGGTCGCCCTGTTCATCGACGGAAAGAGCTTTGCCGACGAAGAGATCGTGATCGCTCCGGGCGTCACGACGGACGGCCAGAAGATCCCCCTGGGCTTCGTCGAATCGGCGACGGAGAACGAACGGATCTGCCGTCAGCTGATCCAGGATCTCATCCGGAGAGGCCTGTGCTACGACCAGGGCCTTCTCGTTGTGCTGGACGGCTCAAAGGGACTCCGCAGTGCCGTCACCAAAGCCCTCAAAGGGGATGTGTGCGTGCATCGCTGTCAGTGGCACAAGCGCGAGAACGTCGTCAGCTACCTCCCGGAGGCAGAACGTCCAAGAGTTCGACGGAAACTTCAGAAAGCCTATGACTGCGACACCTACGAGGAGGCAAAGGCCGCACTCGAATCACTCAAACCCGAACTCAAGCTGATGAATCAGTCTGCCGTGGCAAGCCTCGAGGAAGGACTGGAGGAAACCCTGACCCTCCACCGGCTGGGGATGCTCCCGTTCTTGAAGCGAAGCTTCCGAACCACCAATTGCATCGAGGCGCTCAACAGCATGACCGGCAACCTGATACGGAAGGTCAACCGCTGGAACAACTCTCCTCAGCGACACAGATGGGTCGCGGCCGCACTCCTCGACATCGAACCACGCCTGCGACGCGTGAGCGGATACAAACACCTCCCGCTGCTCAGGCAAGCACTGAAAAACAACCTGAATCTCGGCGACAATCAAGATGCTCGGCAGAGAGCATGAATACCACGGAGCCCGATGAGTTTCAACTGACTATGGGACTTGACCACGTCCTCTTCGCTGATCAGACACTCTTCTCCGAATTCATTGAGATGGTATCGAATGGTTCCTGTTCCTACAGATTCAAAATCGATCCGTGGAACGATGAGGGCATCATCGATCTCCCCCCGCCGGTTGTCATAGCCCTGTCGGGACAACTCATCGGAGAGGCTGGGCCCGACTCTCCGGAACCTCGTCCTCTGACCAACACTGAACGAGGCGCCACGCAGAATCTGATTACACAGCTTCTCTCAGACCTGGAAAAGAGTTGGGCTCCTTTGATCGCCCTGCAGGCCTCGAACGCGTCCCCGATCGAGGATGAGATGCAATACGCCGAGGTCGCCAATCCATCGGACCTCGTGGTCATCATCGGTCTGACCATTCGAGTGGGAATTGTTGCTGGCCAGATGACGCTCATCTATCCCTACAGCAGTCTCGACGCGCTTCCGCGCAGGAATTGACTTCCACGTGCTGAGTCTCGAACCCAGAACTCTTAGTTCTTTTCTGATCCTCATTCCCAGGCTTTGCCTTGGACCGGTTTTCTCCGTGCGCTCCGTGTACTCCGTGGTAGGATTTTCCTGATAAATGACATCCAGACTTCGATTCACCCTCACCCACCGAGGCTATTTCACTCAGTCGCTCGCATTCGCATGGCCTGAGGAGAGCGGCGGCGATGAACTCGCCGCGACGGTCACCGTTACACAGCCATATGGTTACACTCAGACCCTTGCGTCCACTGCGATGCGTGCAAACGACCGGGGCGAAATCACCCTCGACTATCCCCTTCTCGACGAAGGACGCTACGCATCACGACCATCCAAAGATGCGGAGGGCAGAGCACCCTGGGGCATGGGCGTATATCGGTTCGATGTCGAGCTTTCGTCCAAGGGAAAGACTGTTGCGGCCGGTGTCCTGAATCTCGATCCAAACACCTTCTTCGGCGAGATCGGTGGTATGCGACTCGCTCAGGTGGATTCCCTCCATCAATTCATCGAATGTGCGCCCACACGCCCCGCCTTCATCGACACGAGTGAACTCGCCTTCACCATTCGGACGTTGCCGGAGCGCGTGAAATCCTGTGATGTCGAAGTCGATATCGTACGCGCACGGAATCCCGACTCCCTCACCGATCCGATCCGACTATCTCTCGCCGGAAAAGCAAAACGTTTCACCATCGATGCGTCTGGGTGGGCGCAAGGCGAGTACTGGCTGCGCTTACGTCTCCTTCGAAATGGTGAGCGAGTCGGTCCCTACCTCGTCCGTCAGGTCTACGTCGAGAAACCACACATCGACGCCCGACCGCAGAACCCGCTCCGGATCGGCCACGCACCGCAACATCTGGTCGACGATTGGTGTTTCGCGACATCGAAAGGACTGAAACACGAACCAGACCAACTGGAAGTCGTATCAGACGGCCCGATTGTCGACATCGATCAGCCGTGGGAGCAGGGTCCCGACCATCTCACGCTCGAGTCCTTTTCCTACGATCAGAAGGCACGCCAGTTCCGAGCCCTCTATCACGCCGGACCACTGAGCGAGGACAAGCGTCTGTGGGACATGGGTGTACGGTCCACACTCACGGCTTACTCGACGCGCTATCTCTGCCTTGCCGTTTCCAGTGACGGAATCCGGTGGGAAAAACCCGACCTCGGGCTCGTCGAGTTTCAGGGATCGAAGAAGAACAACATCGTCCGCGACAAGGCCGGCGAGGCGTTCCTGTTATCTGGTGAGTTCGATAGCTTTCCGGTTCCGGTCAAAGAGCGACCGATCCCCAGGAAGTATCGCTATCGATACTACGACCCGAAGACCGACGGGCCGGTCGACATGGATAACTTCGTGTTCCGCGTTTTCCTGGGCGAGAGCATGGAGCCGGACGATCAGTTCGAAGGAGACTTTCGCCCGAAGCATCGCGAATTCTGGGGTCTGGAACGCAGAGGCGATACTTTCCTCGCCCTGACCCGGCGTCCCGTTCTCCAGGGCGCCAGAGGCATGCAGCTCCAGTACACGAACGAGCGTGCGTCCACGTATCCCTTCGAGGGGGATCCGATGGCGCTCTACCAGCCGGTCGGCCGATCGACCTGTACCTACTACCACCGCAAGAGCAAGACCTTCTTCTACTACTATCGGCCTGACTATCCGGCCTACCCGCCCCACGGTCTCCCTTTCTATCTCTGGCACAAGGTGGCGGCGATCCGCACACGCGCCGTCCTGTGGACGAGCGACGGTATCCACTGGAACCGGCGGTATATGACGATGCCCGACGAGCACGACCCGCCCGGTACAACACTCTACAGATTCGGATTCCTGAAGCCCGAGGGCCGTGAGGTCAGCGACGCAGACGATCAGCTGTTCCTGGGCGCGCTCCTCAATTGGGACCTCGCTTCGCAGAGACACCGCCAGCACCTGATGTGGAGCCGAGACCTCATCAACTGGAGCAAGTTCGGAAGCAACCGAATGCCGCTACTCGAAAACGGGCCGGTCGGAACGTGGAACGCCAGCACGAGCGGACTGGCGAGCTACTACACCCTCAAAGACGAAGCGGAAGAAGAATGGCTTTTCGCATTCACGGGGACCAGCTGCCGATATATGCTCGGTGGTGCACGTGAGTGCGCATCACTCGAAGACTACAAGGCTCAGTTCCCGTATCACGAACTGGCTCCCTTTTTCACGACCTGGGAGGATTTCTTCGAGGAGGCCACGACCTCTCGCGTGCTCACCGGCCTGGCAAAGTGCAAGGCGGGCAGGCTCGCTCACGTCGAACCGTATGAGAAGCGAGGCGAGTTCACCACCCTGCCTATCGTCGTGGAGGGCAGCCGGCTCTTGATCAATGCTCGCTGCGAGGCGGGTGGTTCGATACGTGCGGAGGTTCAGGACGCGGAGGGGAACCCGCTACCCGAGCTCTGTCTCGACGACGCACTCGTGTTCTCGGGCGATCGGGTCGCCCACGAAGTTCGCTGGAGACGGGCTAGGTTTGAGGAAGTGAATCGACGCGTGATCCGGCTGCGTTTTGTCCTTGAGGGTGCGAAGCTCTATTCGTTCCGGGTTGCGAGCTGAGAGGTCCAGATGAAAGTCACTGAGATCGAAGTTCACGAGATCACCGTTCCCTACGTCGACTGGATCGCCTACCAGCTGAACCATTACTACGGGCCCACGCGTCGAACCGTCTACATCGCTCATACGGATACGGGTCTTATCGGCATCGGGGAAAGCGGGGGCACAGAGCCAGAGGAAACGGTCGGTCACTACCTGGGTACGAACCCGTTCGATCACGTTGGCGACGAAGTCTCGTTAGGGATCGGAACTGCGATGTACGATCTGATGGGACAAGCCGCTGGCGTGCCCGTCTACAAGCTGATCGGACAGAGGTATCGCGCGTGGGTGCCCACCGGCAGCTGGACCGTATCCACCCATCCAGACCGAATGGCAGAGGCTGTCCGGGAATACAGTGCCCTGGGTTACACCTGGATGAAGTATCACCTGTCACCGTTCGAAAACGTCATCGACCAGACCGAAGCCATGCAGGCCGTCGCCCCCGAGGGTTTCCGCGTTCACTACGACTTCACGATGCACGGGACGGACGACCATATGATCGAGCTTCTCAACAAGCTCGCCCGTTACCCGATCGCTGGCTGCTACGAGGACGCGCTCCCTCCCGAAGACATTCCGGGTTACATCGAGCTGCGAAAACGCTCACCCCTTCGTAGCGTGCTCCATCACTTTCCACTCGGGGCGTCCTACGAGGTGCTGATGGGCGCGGCTGACGTCTACATGCTCGGCCACAGCAAGATTGGTGACGCGATTCGTCGTTCGGGTCTCTTCGCAGCTGGGAACATGCCTTTCATGCTGCAGAACGTGGGCGGTCACATCACCCAGGCGATGACCAGTCAGATGATGGCCGCGTTTCCTTCGGCAAACTTCCACTTCTTCTGCGATTGCGAAACATGGTCGGACGACGTCGTGGAAGAGCAACCGGAAATCGTAAACGGCTTCATCCGGGTCTCCGAGAAACCTGGGCTGGGCGTGACCCTCGATCGTGACGCACTCGATCGATTGAAGGCTCTCGAGTTACCGGAACAGCCGAAGTGGATCATGAAGTCTCGTTACAAGAACGGCACACGGATGTACAACCTGATCGACACGAGCAATTCGCTCTTTCTTGTCCGTCCCGATCGTCAGCGTGAAATCACACTGAGCTACGATTCACCGATCGAGTCGGAGTATTGGGACGATGATGGGACGAAGGCGTTCAGAACGATGTTCGCACGCCTTCGGCAGGAAGGGACGATTCTGGAGAAATGAACGTTTACCACTACCCGACGGACTCGGAGGAGCGGGTGTAGTGTTCGGTGGCATTGTTTTACCGAATTGATCTGCGACTTGCTGCCCCCAGCTCCCAACTTCGTTACAGTAGACGGGTTTCCCCGAACACCGAACTCCCGAACACTAAAAACCCCGGATAGCCAATGGACATCACTGAGCTAAAGCAACAACGCCGCCAGGCCGCTCACCGAAAGCGGGGCCTCATCTTCAACGACGATGGCTGCCCGATGGTATATACGGTCAAGGAAGCATCGCCGGAGGCGTTACTGGCGGAAAGGACAACCGGTCTCCTCGGAACCCACCTCGGATCGATTTTCTACTGTCCGTGGACAGCTGGACTGGGTCACGTGACCTATCCGAGCGACGTCGCCGAGCCCTTCTATGCCGACTCGGGGATCTTCGCCGCCAACATGACCCGAACGTTTCACGAGCAAGGTCTCGATCCCGTCCAGATCATGATCGACTTCGCGCGCAAACACAGAATCGAGATCGTTGTCTCGATGCGGATGAACGACATTCACGATGGCTATCCGCAGTGGCGGGAGATGTTGCCGCAGTTCAAGAAGGATCATCCTCATCTGCTTCACGGTTCCGAGGAGGAACCCCCGCTCTTTGGATTTTGGAGCGGAATGACTTACGACGAGCAGGCCGTCCAGGATCGTGCGTTCGAAATCCTCGAGGACATCTGTTCACGCTACGACCTCGATGGGATCGAGCTCGACTGGCAGCGTCATCCGCCCCACTTCAGGTGTTCGACGAGGGGCGAAGACTGCACGTCGACAGAACGGGACATCATGACGCGCTTCCATCGCCGTCTCAGGGATATGACCGAGCAAGTAGGACTCGAGCGTGGGAGACCTCTTCTGACAGCCGTTCGCGTGCCCGCCTCGATCGCGTGTTGCGAAGCCATCGGGTTGGACGTTTCCGCGTGGGTGGAGCAGGATTTGGTTGATCTACTATGTCCCGGTGAGTGGGAGCTGTCCCCCTGGAATGAGTGGGTTGCGCTGGGCAAGCAGTTTGACAAACCGGTCTACCCCAGCATGAGCTGGTCGGGATCCCGGAAGCGGCAAGGACCGATCGGAACGACAGACGGAATGGGTCTTCGGAACTTCCGCGCCCGGGCAATGAACGTCTGGCACGCCGAGTGCGACGGTGTTTCGACATTCAACCTGTTCGACCCGACAAACTCGTTCTGGGCCGAAGGCGGCGATCCGAAGGTCCTGGCTCGCCTGGGCAAGGACTACTTTCCAGACGGACACTTCCGATTCCTGCTCGGTCGCGACATTCGGGACCTCTTACGATTCTGCACACTTCCCACGATGCTCGATCCTGAGATACCCGTGCCGCTCGAACCCACGCGTCCCTTCGATGTCGCAATCACGATCGGAGAGGATCCGGGACAGGACCCCACGTCCGCAGTCACCGTGAGTGTCTGCGTGGAAGGACTTACAGCAGCGGAGGGGATAATTGTCAGTCTCAATGGACAGAAGGTGGAAGGGGGCACCCTCAAAGGCAGGTGGGTCAGCTATCCGGTCGCGTCCATCCGAATCAAGAAGGGATTGAACGAGATTCGCGTGATCAACCGCGAACCCACGTTCAAGAGGATTGTGTTGCACGACGTACACGTGGGAATTCGCTACGGGAGGGACTAAGGGTTCGGAATAAATAAGGCTCTATCCGGGTTTCTCAACGGTGAAACTATAGAATGACAAGGTCATAGATCGTTCCCTACGCTTGGTTGTGTGTGTAGGACAATCAAAGCGAAGGGGGTGCGACCTATGACCGGGAGCAGATTACTATCGAAACTGCTGAGATTCAAGGGGTTCCGTGTTGTCAGCTGGTGGTTTGAGGGGAGAAGCTGCTTCGTCATCGCCGTAAAGCCACATAAGAATGGTTGTTGTTGTCCGGAGTGCGGCCGTCGAGGTAAAATCGTCCGCACAATGCCCCATCCGCGTCGGTGGCGTGACATTCCGGTGTGCGGGTGGAGGGTCTGGCTTCTCTACCATCCTCGGGAGATTCGGTGTCCTACCCACGGTCGTGTGGTCGAGGAGATTCCGTGGGCGGAGCGGTTCTCTCGGGTGACGTATCGCTTCGAGTATGCCATGCTGCGCTACTGCCAGACCATGACGCAGAAGGCGGCGTCCGAGTTGCTGCGCATCTCTGCCTCGACGCTGTCGGATCTCCGTCACCGATCCATCACGCGGCTTCGTGAAGGTCATCGTATCCGAGGGCTCAAAACCATCGGGATCGACGAGATCTCCTACGCCAAGCGTCACAGGTACGCCACGCTCGTTTACGATCTGGACCGCTCCTGCGTGGTGTGGGTTGGCCGCGGCAGGGCGCGTAAAACGATCGATCGGTTCTTCACAGAGGCTCTCAGTCCCTACCGGAGATCCAAGATCGAGTGGGCCTGCTGCGACATGAGCGAAGCTTACATCGGAGCCATCCAGGAACACTGTCCGAATGCCAAGCTGGTCCTCGATCGCTTTCACATCGTCAAGGCTCTCAATGCCGCCGTTGACGAGGTCCGTAAGGACCAGTGGCGTAAAGCTGCCCCGGATGAGCGCAAAGCCATGAAGGGCCTCCGATGGCTCCTCTACCGGCACTCAGCGACACGCTCCAGAGGGGATACTCGGACACTCAAAGCACTGGAGAAGGCGAACTACCGAATCTATAGAGCCTGGAGACTCAAGGACGAGTTCGAGCAGTTCTGGGAATACAAAGCGCCCTGGGCTGCCGAACGCTTCCTGAAATGCTGGACGACGTCCGCACTCAGAAGTCGACTTGAACCCCTGCGAAAGTTCGTCAGGACCCTGCGACAGCACTTCTTCGGCGTCCTCGCATTCGTGAACACGCGTCTTACCAACGCCATCGCCGAAGGCCTCAACCGAATCGTCCAAATCGTCAAGAACCGAGCCAGCGGATTCCGCACACTCGACGCATTCAACGATATGATCTTCCTTACCGTCGGAGACATAAACATCCCTGAGCAGATTCCGAAGAGGTTCCGCACACTCTAACCGCGCCCCCATGCCAGGAACCACGGCACCTTCACCCACTTCATCTCGTTGAGAGATCCGGATATAGCCAATAAAAAAGGCTCTATCCGGGTTTCTCAACGGTGAAACTATAGAATGACAAGGTCATAGATCGTTCCCTACGCTTGGTTGTGTGTGTAGGACAATCAAAGCGAAGGGGGTGCGACCTATGACCGGGAGCAGATTACTATCGAAACTGCTGAGATTCAAGGGGTTCCGTGTTGTCAGCTGGTGGTTTGAGGGGAGAAGCTGTTTCGTCATCGCCGTAAAGCCACATAAGAATGGTTGTTGTTGTCCGGAGTGCGGCCGTCGAGGTAAAATCGTCCGCACAATGCCCCATCCGCGTCGGTGGCGTGACATTCCGGTGTGCGGGTGGAGGGTCTGGCTTCTCTACCATCCTCGGGAGATTCGGTGTCCTACCCACGGTCGTGTGGTCGAGGAGATTCCGTGGGCGGAGCGGTTCTCTCGGGTGACGTATCGCTTCGAGTATGCCATGCTGCGCTACTGCCAGACCATGACGCAGAAGGCGGCGTCCGAGTTACTGCGCATCTCTGCCTCGACGCTGTCGGATCTCCTTCACCGATCCATCACGCGGCTTCGTGAAGGTCATCGTATCCGAGGGCTCAAAACCATCGGGATCGACGAGATCTCCTACGCCAAGCGTCACAGGTACGCCACGCTCGTTTACGATCTGGACCGCTCCTGCGTGGTGTGGGTTGGCCGCGGCAGGGCGCGTAAAACGATCGATCGGTTCTTCACAGAGGCTCTCAGTCCCTACCAGAGATCCAAGATCGAGTGGGCCTGCTGCGACATGAGCGAAGCTTACATCGGAGCCATCCAGGAACACTGTCCGAATGCCAAGCTGGTCCTCGATCGCTTTCACATCGTCAAGGCTCTCAATGCCGCCGTTGACGAGGTCCGTAAGGACCAGTGGCGTAAAGCTGCCCCGGATGAGCGCAAAGCCATGAAGGGCCTCCGATGGCTCCTCTACCGGCACTCAGCGACACGCTCCAGAGGGGATACTCGGACACTCAAAGCACTGGAGAAGGCGAACTACCGAATCTATAGAGCCTGGAGACTCAAGGACGAGTTCGAGCAGTTCTGGGAATACAAAGCGCCCTGGGCTGCCGAACGCTTCCTGAAATGCTGGACGACGTCCGCACTCAGAAGTCGACTTGAACCCCTGCGAAAGTTCGTCAGGACCCTGCGACAGCACTTCTTCGGCGTCCTCGCATTCGTGAACACGCGTCTTACCAACGCCATCGCCGAAGGCCTCAACCGAATCGTCCAAATCGTCAAGAACCGAGCCAGCGGATTCCGCACACTCGACGCATTCAACGATATGATCTTCCTTACCGTCGGAGACATAAACATCCCTGAGCAGATTCCGAAGAGGTCCGCACACTCTAACCGCGCCCCCATGCCAGGAACCACGGCACCTTCACCCACTTCATCTCGTTGAGAGATCCGGATATAGCCATAAATAAACGGTCGATCTCAATGTTGAGCCATTGGCCGGATCGTGTAGTTCCAGTCGCCGTGGAAATCGTGCGGAGTGAGATCGATTTGGGTCATCTGTTCATCGGTCACCTTGACCCCGTTAGGGTAGGGTCGCTTGTCGATCTCGGAGCGTACTCGGAGACCGGCTTGAGTGGTCGTTCCGGCAATGAGATTCACGGTTGCAGCCAGGCTGACCAGGGGCTTGCCTTGCCAGTTCATAGCGATGAAGGAGAACAGGCGATGTTCGATCTTGTTCCACTTACTAGTGCCAGGAGGGTAGTGGCATACGGTGATCGTCAGGCCAGTGCGATTCGCAAAGCGCTGCAGCTCCCACTTCCACAGCCGCGTCTTGGCGCCGTTGCTGCCGCCTGCGTCCGCCGTGATTAGCAGATGCGTCGAAGTGCCGTAGGCGGGCCGTCCCATGTTCTTCCACCAACTTCGGATCGCATTCACGGCGAAGCTGGCCGTGTCGTGATCGATACCGACACTTACCCAGCCTTCATCACGGCTCAGATCATACACTCCATAAGGGATCGCCTTGCCCTGAGCAGGCACTATGAAATCGTGTACCTTCACACGCTCCGGGTCTCCCTTGGGTCGCCATTCTCGGCCAGGATTCTTGAAGTCGCCGATCAACTCTTTCTTCTTGGTGTCCACCGAGATAACGGGAAGGCCCTGCTGCTGCTGCTGGCTAATCCGATCATCGAGGTAAACGAACTGAGCGTCCCGATCCGGGTGTGCAGATCCCTCCCTTGTCTTCCGATTCGCCTGCAGCGTGTAATCGTGTTCGTGCAGGAGATTGGCAACGATCCTGGGGCTCACCGAATGCCCCATCGCTTGCAACTCGGCGGCCAGTTTGCGAGTGCTCTTCGATGTCCATCTCAGAGGATTGTCGTCAGGCGACCCCGCAGTCGTTGGCTCGACCAGATCATTCAGGTCCTGCCACAGCGTCGGGTCCGTGTCGGCCTTCCGCTTACGACCGCCGCCTGGACGCCGGATGCGAGCCGGGTCCAAAGGTTCGTCCGACCTCAACTCCTGAATGCCACGAAAGATCCGCTCTCTGGACATTCCTGTCGCCAGAGCCACAATCGCGATCCCACCGTGACCCAACGCTTCGGCTTCCGTGGCGGCCCACAGACGACGCGTGCGTTCCGTCAGCACCGGAGCCAAGGCTTCATACTTCGTTCGGAGAGTTTCGACGTCCACACTCCGAGCGTAAGATCATTACCTTGAAAAGTGCAGCACTTATTTCGTGGCAAACCCTTAATCTGGACGTTCTGTATGTTCTGCAATTTCAAAGCCGGGAGATTTCTCACTTTACAGGGGAGTGTTTTCCTCTTTCGAAGCCTTCCGAATAACCTTCGCTTCCTACACGTAGAGAAACTCGATTTTAAATCGCCGATCTTTTCTGATCCGACTTCAAGTCGAGTTTTCGACGATCGTCCGTCTATGGGCTTTACAAGCTGTTTTCCAAATTAACGGGTTGTGAACAATCTCCTGAAGATAAATACTGGACCGTTGATCCTGCACCCCCGGATTCCTCTCAGAGTGCTATAGGCCACTAAATTCGGGCGATCTCAGACGAAGGCGTGACGGCCTTTTCTACCAATCATCATCACGAGCCCCAGCTCTCTTCACTGAGTTGGGGTTTTTCAGTCTCCGTAATCCCCTCCATCAGCCGTGCTTGCCCGCCGTTCCTCGCCGTCGCATCTTGGGTTGCGATGCGCACCTATGCCACCATCCTCTGCCTGCTGCTGACGGTCCCGGCTCTCGCCGTGGACACGCTCCAGGTCACGACACCCGATCCAGTGCTGGAGGCGTGGCGGTGGACCGAGTTCGACAGAAGCAACGGGCTGATCGGGAGAGTTCGCGATGTTCATGAGGACAGGGATGGCGCAATCTGGTTTGCGACCGACCGCGGAGTGAACCGGTATAGCGGCTACGGCTGGACGTCCTACTCGCCCCCTTATCGGTTGACCGGCGTGAGCGCAGTCTACCAGACACGTAACGGACAGATGTGGTTCGGGACATCGCGAGAAGGAGTTCACCGTCTCGATCCAGAGGTTAACGAGTGGACAACCTACACAAGGCAGGAAGGCCTCGGCAGCAACTTTGTGTCGCGCTCGGCATTGATGCAGGCCCGAGACGGCACGCTGTGGGTTGGCCACCGCAGATCCTCCTCTGCATCCGACGGCACCGAGACTGCGATCAGCCGATTCGATGGTCAGTCCTGGTCAACACTGAGCTTTCCTATTGGCCCCCCCAATCCAAGTGTTCGCGATATCCTGCAGGCTACGGACGGTTCGATTTGGGTTACGACGACAGAGGGTCTCCTGTCCTTTGATGGAATGGACTGGGAGCGATACACGGCCGAAGATGGTCTTCCACGCAACAGCGCCTATCAGATTCTGGAGGCTCGGAACGGGGATTTCTGGTTTGCATTCGGATCGGCGGGAATCGCCAGATTCGACGGCAGGGCGTGGACGGTCTATCGGGATGGTGAAGATCTTCTGGGAGGTGGGTCGATCTGGTCACTTTGGCAGACAGCTGATGGCGCGATCTGGGCCGGTGGCTCCCCCGACCGCCTCTATGTTTTTAGAGACGGTAAGTGGTCGACCGACGCATTCAGCCTGTTCGCGCGGAGTTCCAAACGTTTGTCAGGTCAGTCTACCCGGGATGGAACGATGTGGGTTTTCGCCGGAGACAGGGCGTGGCGATTCGACGCCACTTCGGGACGGTGGACCGTCTACAACGGTGTTCCGCCTCCACCGACTAACAGAAACCTGGAATTGGCCTCGGACTTTGCTTTCGCCACCGGAGAGGACCTCTGGTTTGGTGTCGAAGACGGTGCTGTACGATACGACGGTGAGTCCTGGATGCACTACACCGTTGAGGACGGTCTGATTGAGGGCCACGTCTCGACTGTTCTCGAGGGAAAGGACGGCGCTATTTGGGTCGCGGGTCAACACTTGGGACAAAGTGGGGCAGCGCGTTTCGATGGCGTGACCTGGCGAGTGTTCTCCCAGGAAGATGGGCTCGTCGGGAAGAACATTCACACCGGTTTCGTGGCTGATAACGGGGATATGTGGTTCGGCACGAAATTCCGCAGTCAATGGGGAAGCGCGCACGGGGCAATTCGATTCGACGGTGAGTCCTGGATGGTCTACACAGAGGAAGGCGGGCTGATCCACAACATGATCTACGACATCGTTCAGACGCCCGATGGCGCGATCTGGTTCGCTACGCTGCGCGGACTCAGCCGCTTCGATGGACAAACGTGGACGAGTTTTACGCCGGCGGAAGGAGGTGCGCGTAGTCAGAAGATCTCATCCCTGGGTGTCGATCAGCGCGGCGTGCTCTGGATTGGGCACGGCGAACAGGCCGAAGGGGTCACATCCTTCGACGGTGAGTCCTGGACGCGTCATACAAGTGGGTTCAGGCTGATCAATTCAGTCTGGAAAATCTATGCGGCCCAAAACGGCGTGCTTTGGTTTGGCACGAACGGTGGGTTGGTGCGGTTCGACGGCAGTGCCTGGTTCGGATTCCGTCCCGACGAACTCCCCCTGCCCCCGGTAACGGCCATACACGGGATCACGGAGTCGACTGACGGAAGCATCTGGCTCCGAAGTTTCGGTTCTGGCGTTCTCAGAATGAAACCGGATCGCACGCCACCCGGCACGGCATTGGAACCGGTGAGCAAGGAAATCTCCTCAGCAGGGAACCTCCAGCTGAAGTGGACGGGCGGCGATCTCTGGAACGAGACGGAACTGGAAGACCTACGATATCAATGGCGGCTGGATGACGAAGTGTGGGCACCAGCGTCTGAGAGAACTGAAATCACACTCACGGGCATGTCGTCTGGTCAACACACCTTCGAGGTCCGCTCGGTCGACAAATACTCGAATGTTGATCCTTCCCCCGCAGTCCACGCCTTCATCGTCGAAGCACCTTGGTGGCGCAACCCCGCTGTGGCAGGACCTGGGCTTTTGCTCATCATCGGCATCCTCTTCCAGTCAGCCCGCGTCGTGAAAGGCAAGCAGAAGCTACAGGAATCGGTGGATGCCCTCTCATCGGCCAACAATGAACTGTTTCAGGTCAACCGCGACCTTGAGTCTGTCAACGTGGACCTCCAGCGCGAGCAGGTGCTGGAGCGGCTGCGGGGTCAGGCGCAGGGGATGCAGTCGAGCGAGGACATAGGGCCAGTTGTGGAGGCGGTGTATCGGGAGTTGCGTGGGCTTGGGTTGCCACTGCTTTCTTCGGCAATCAACATACACCTCTCAGAAACGGAGAACAAAAAGTGGACCACCTCCGAAGACGGTCGAGTTCTTGAGCCGTACATCCAGAATTCCTCTGGCACAGGTCCGGTCAGCCAAGCTCGACGACGTGGCGATGAGTACTGGCACTCCCATCGGGAAGGTGAGGAAGCCAAAGAGTACCTGCACCGGACCATCGAGGGAGGCAACCCGCGATGGCAGGGCATTCCAGAAGAGCGGTGGCCGCAAGAGCTTGATTCTTACGTTGTTTTCTTTGGGAAAAGCGGTGTCGTTGTCTCTTCGGAAGAACCCATCGCCGAAGAGTACCTGATGCTCATCAAGCGGTTCGGCGAAGTCTTCGGATATGCCCATTCGCGACACCAGAAACTTCAGCAGAAGGAAGCGCAGAACAGGCGACTGGTCGTCGAGGCTGCCGTCCAGCATCTGCGCGCCGAAGTGCAGTCGATGGACGAAGCGAGTGACTTTGAACGCATCCTGTCGCTGCTGACCGAGAGCCTGAAGACGGTCGAACTTACCTTCGACGGCTGCGGCATCGACGTGCTCGATGAACCCGTCGAGCATCCCACGATGGAATACTTCAGGGACGTGGGATTCCGATATACCGCCTACCGATTGGACCCTCAGGGAACGGTCACGGCGGAGTCGCCTCACGTTCCCGCCCCTTTCCCCGACGTTATCCAGCAGACCATCGAGCGGTTCATCGCGGGGGAGCCGTGGCAGGGCACCAGCGAAGGCCAGGCAATCGTGGAGGTCCCTGCGGGTGCCTACGGTCGCCTGCGCCTCACCGCGTCCGAGCGTGATAGCTTCACCGAGGACGAAGTCGCCACCCTCCGCGAGTTCGCCGATGCCGTCGCCCTCGGCTACGCCCGTTACCTCGGACATCCGAGAAATCCAATTGAACACGGAGCGCAAATCGGAGTTCCTCGCGTCGATGTCGCATGAATTTCGTACCCCGATGAACGCCATCAAGGGGTTTACCAACCTGGTACTTCGGCGGATGGGTGCTGACATGCCCGACCAGCATCGTGAGAACCTGGAGAAGGTTGACCACGCATCCGACCACCTTCTCACGATGATCAACGATCTACTCGACCTGTCAAAGATCGAGGCAGGTAGGATGGACGTGAACCCCGAGCGGTTCGATGTGGGCGAACTGGTCACGTCGGCGTGTGACACGGTCAGCCCCCTGATACAGGAGGGCGTGGAGCTATGCCAGGACGTGGACGAGCACATCGGCGCGGCGAACACGGACAAGGCTCGGCTCCAGCAGATGGTCATCAACCTGCTGTCGAACGCCATCAAGTTCACCGACAGCGGCAGTGTGACCGTGAATGCGAGCACGGAAGACGGCCAGCTGGTCGTGTCAGTGTCCGACACCGGCAAGGGCATTCCCGCGTACGAGCTGCCGACCATCTTCGACGAATACCGTCAGGCTGAAGGGTCTGAGAGCAGCGTGCAGAAGGGAACCGGGCTGGGGCTGTCAATTACGAAGAAGTTTGCGGAGTTGCTGGGCGGGACCATCGGCGCGGAGAGCGAGGTGGGAGAGGGCAGCACGTTTACGGTTCGGGTGCCTGTGGAATACACGGACGGAACCTGATCCTCATCTGTATTCGGGCCGTTGTGGCAACCTCTGGACGCCACGCGCCAAAATTGGGAAACCGGAATTCGTTCCTTTGTTTGTCGTCCGTAGATCGCACGGAGATACACAATGGATATCCTTTGGCTCGGTGAAGAAACCTGTCACGACGTTACCCTGACCGGGGGCAAGGCCGCCAGCCTGAGCCTTCTTTCTTCTCGCTTCCGCGTGCAGCCCGGGTTCTGCGTGACAACCTCTGCCTTCCGCAAGTGGAGGGGCGACGGCGTTACGACGTGTCCGGAGGATTTGAACAAACTGTTGGGAACCGCCTGGGACCGGCTCGAGAGCGATTGCGAAGGAGCTTGCAGGGTGGCTGTCCGTTCGTCGGCCGTGGATGAGGACGGACAGCAGGCGTCGTTCGCCGGTCAGTATGAGACGTTTCTGAACATAGAGAGCATCGAGGCTCTCGCGGATGCTGTCGTGCGATGCTGGGCCTCCGCCGAAACCGAGCGAGCCATCCACTATCGGGAGACACGTGCAGAGGGGGACGGGAAGGGGGGACTGGCCGTGCTCGTACAGCGATTGGTTCAGGCCGACGTGTCCGTCGTTGCCTTCAGTGCCAATCCGGTTACCGGCAGTCGGGATGAGGTGGTGGTCAACTCAGCGTGGGGGCTTGGCGAGAGCGTGGTAGGGGGGACGGTCACTCCAGACACGTTCATCGTGAGGAAGAAAGACATGGATGTTGCGGACAAGGCCCGCATGACGGTATCGATTTCGGGTGGCACGGAAGAAGTCAACGTGCCTGGATTCATGCGAAAGAGTCCATCTCTCGATTTAGACTGGGTCACCGAAATCGCACAGTTGGCACTGGATCTGGAGAAGCAGTTCGACTACCCAGTCGACATCGAGTGCGCTGTTGCCGACGGAGAGCTTCATCTCCTGCAATGCCGGCCTATCACAACAGTCCGATTTCAGAGAATGTCCATTATTTCACGCTGCAGAAGTTCGATCGTTAGCCACGACATTTCGGAAAGACTCGATGGCAAATGAACACGCCCCACCGGAACCCAAGCCCATTCCCGATCCGCCCGATTTCCCGGTGACGTGGGAGAGGACGTAGTGCCTGAAGAGAAGAAAGCTCGAACCCCCATTCCGGTCCCGGATAACTTTCCCGTTTCGGGGGAGTAGGTCTGTTCGCTGACGCCAAGCTCACGCGAGACCTCGCCGACCGTCTTGCCTTCCGATATACGAATCTCTGCCTGACGGAGATGTCCGATGATCTGCTCCGCTGTGTATCGCTTCCTGGCCATTCGGCCCCCTTTCTATGTTCCGATATCCTAACTTTAGGAATGGGAACAATCCAGGGGGGCAGGTCAAGGTTGCCAGGGACACTTCGGTGCTCTCACGACCCACGCATTCGACCGCCCGTCCTGTGGTTCACGGTGCAGATGGCGCTCAGCGATATCGATTCGATAGAGCACGGACCGACCCAGTATGTTCCGGGCAGTCACTTTTCGGGTAAAGATCCCAACAATCAGGAAAGGCCGGAGTTCGAAGGACGCGGCCCCGTCTCCATCTTCTGCAAAGCGGGAGACATCTACCTGCAGGACCCGCAGTGCTGGCATCGGGGCGCGCCGAACACGTCTGACAGAACACGATATCTCATGCAGTCCCAGTATGCCGTCAACTGGGCCTACCGTCGTTTCGGCTGGATGAATCGAGTCCCCGTTCCGGAAAAAGAACTGCCGTCGGCAAGCAGCCGTCTGCTCGAAATGCTGGGCGGGAGACACGCTGAACCTTCGAAGTAGGTTGAGAACTCACGCATCGCAAAACCATGGGAGCCTACATGAAAATCACCAAGATCGAAGCCCATCAGATCGAAACCCCCCGCATCAGCGGCACCATCTCCGGTCACGTCATCGTCAAAGTCCACGTCGACGACGGTCCCATCGGCCTGGGCGAAGCCTCTGACAGCAAGTGCAGCGACCTTGCCGCCGTCGTCCACCAGTACAACGACCTTCTCGTCGGTCGTGACCCCACCCGCATCACCGAGATCAACGAATTCCTCGGCACCCATAGTTTCGAGAGCACCGTCTCCAACAACCATCTCGTCTCCGCCATCGACCTGGCCCTCTACGACCTCAACGGCAAGGTGCTGGATGTACCCGTCTACAGGCTCCTGGGCGGGAAATTCCGGGACAAGATCTACTGCTGTTTCCCAACGTGGGGTGGGGCGGTCAAACAGGACTACGAAGCAACGGCCGGCTACCTGCAGCGCCTCGTCGACCACGGCCACCACCTCTTCCGCTTTTACATTTCGGGAGACGACGCCGAATTCGACAACCGCTTTCTCACGGACATGTTCTCCCGCTTTGGGGAGAAGATCCGCCTCAAACAGATCGACTTTTCCGGCCGCTTTTCGGACTGGAATACTGCGCTTCGTTACGCCGACGTCCTCCGCCACCACAACCCGTTTCACTTCGAGCAGCCATCCTGGGACCTCCGGGTATGCGCCGAATTCACCCAGCGGATGGACCTCCCTGTCAGCCTCCACACGGGTAGTCTGGAGCGTGGTCTGGAGTCCATCGAGCGCGGTGCCTGCACAGCCTTCAACCTGTGCAACATCTTCCGCGGTCCCACCTACGTCCGCCGCCTCTACGCCCTGGCCGAGTCCGCCGGCATCTTCTGCACGATCGGCACCGACCAGGAATCGACCCTCGGCATCGCGGGCCAGCTCCACCTGGGGGCCTCCATGCCCAACCTGAATCTTCCGTGCGACCCCATGGGCCCAATGCTCTACACCGCGTCGCCAGCAAAAGAACGCATCCACGCCGAAGGGTCTTACCTCACCGTCCCTGAGGGCCCCGGCCTCGGTGTCGAGCTCGACGATGAGAAAATGGCCGCTATCACCGTTGCATCAGCCTAATCAAGGGTGAACCCGACTATGGATTTTCCTCGCCCTGTCGGCTCCATCTTCGGAGCGTGTCCACTTCTGGCTTTCACCCGATGAATCCAGTCCTCATCGAAGCCAGCAACCTTGTGCCGCCACCCTCGTGGGCGCTGATCCAACGCGAGCTGCTCTCCTTCATGGAGGAGGCCGCACTCTACGCCGCGGAAAAGTACAACAGGCCGGACGGCACCCCTTGAACGTTCAGGACGCGGACGACGCATACGAAGCTCACTCCTATCGTGGGCTGTTTTACGCGCTGGGGGCAAGCGATCGGATCCGGAAGCTTGCCCTCGATCAGTGGAACGCCATCACCCGCCTCTACGACGACGCATCGGAAGGTGTCGGCCATCCTGCATTCAAAGTCCAGCTACACGACGAGTATTATTTCGACAACGACTGGTTCCACATGGGTGAGGGCAACCAGACCTTCTACAGTCTCGGCCTTGTCGACCTCAGAGACCCCGACTATGTCCGTCGAGCACGTCGCTTCGCCGACCTGTATTTGGGAGAGAATCTCGAGTGTGCCAACTACGATCCGGACCACCGTGTCATCCGCTCCCCATTCCACGGCAGCACCGGCCCGATTCACCACGCTGACCTGGAACGGGTTAAGATCGCCCTCGATCCGGTCTATCGCCCTGGCGGGATACCCCGTGGTCACGCCCAACGTGCCAATATGCACCCGCTGGTGGTCGACCTGGAAGAGGATTGGTACGAAGACCTCGAAAGAAGGCAGGAGATCTGCCGTCTCTTCGACGAGGTGGTGCTCCACACCGACATCCCCGACAATCTCGCCTGCACCGCTCTGGTGACGAGTGTCTACCTGTGCACCGGCGAAGAAGACTACAAGAAGTGGGTCCTCGACTATACCGAGGCGTGGATGGAGAGAACCCGCACGAACGACGGCATCATCCCCGACAACGTCGGCCCCACCGGCAAGATCGGAGAGGGTCGCAACGGACAGTGGTGGGGGGGGTGGTACGGCTGGAACAGCCGTAATTCGGCGCGCAACGCTTTTCTGGCCGCCACCATCGCCGGGGAATGCTGTGTACTCCTGACGGGTGATTTCCAGTATCTGGACCTGATCCGTTCCCAGGTCGAGCTCTTGCTGGATCTGTCGAAGACGCGCGAGGACGGGCAGCTCCTCGTGCCCACGCGGATGACGCCCGATGGCTACGGTCGGTGGCGCTTTCCACTTCGTTCCAGTCGCGCTCCCTGTCACCATCCCTCACCCTCACGTTTTCAGTACTACGACGGTCAGAATCCGGACTGGCCGGTAAAGCGGCTGGAGGCCGAATACCGCTTCGTCTCGGCTATCTACGAACACATGCGCCTTGACACGCGGGACGAGGCTGCCATCGTCAAGGAGAGCCTCTGGCCACCGAATCCGGTTGTTGTGAAGGGTCTGGTCCAGGTGACGATGGGTTCACCACAACCGATCTACAACGGCGGGCTGCTCCGTGCCCAGGTGCGTTATTTCGACGGTGAAAGCGGCCGTCCCGGCTTGCCCGAAGACGTGGCTGCACTGGTCGACGCGCTTGCCTCGGACCGGGTTGGCATCCAGCTTCACAACCTCAGCGGTTCGGAAACCCGAACGGTCCTGGTCCAGGCCGGAGCGTTCGGCGAGCACGGTTTTCTGGACATTGGGTTCGAGACCGAGAGCCGGGAAGGTCTGGACCGTCACGCTGCCCTGTGGCTCAGAGACCAAAAGCCGTGGACGAAACGCCAGGTCCGGGTGGACGATCGCAGTTTCGCGGTGCGGCTACCTCCCTCGACGAGTATCCGTCTGCGCTGCGGCCTGCGCCGATTCGCACACGATCCCTCTTGCCAGACGGCGTAATGCTATGGGATGGGCGTCCTCACAGGTTGAGCTGATCCGCAAAGGCCGCAAGTTGGCCTCAGCCTGTTGGGCTATGGGTTCCAGGGTCTCCGAACTGACTTTTGTCTTCTGAATCCTCTCGTCCTCATTCGTCACCAGACAGAAGTTCAGGTTCTGCCTCCTCTGGCGTACTACAAACGAACACCTGAAACACGCCGCCGCAGGCTCAGTCCACTGTCCACTGTCCACCGAATTGAGAAGGCGCCCCATCGGCATTGCCGAGAGGGCGCTTTTTCATAGTCATATGGTGACCCCGAGGGGAGTCGCTTGAAAAGCACCCTTCCGATCGTCCGCATCGAGATCGTCCTGGTCCCTGGCAGCAATGTGAAACGAGTGACTGAAATCGTCTGGCCCAGCTACTTGTCCCAGGAGAAATCGATCGCCTGATTGCAGAAGCCGAGCGTTGACCCTTGCTGGGACCAATTTCTGCACACGCTGCCGAACACCCGAAAGAAGATCCCATCAACCTCGAGTCGATGGGATTCCCCAGACGCCGCCTAATCCCCTCCATCAGCCGCGCTTGCCCGCCGTTCATCGCAATCGCATCTTGGGTTGCGATGCGCACCTATGCCACCATCCTCACACTGCTGCTGACGGTCCCGGCCTACGCCGTGGACACGCTCCAGGTCACCACGCCTGATCCACTGACCGAGGCGTGGCGGTGGACGGAGTTCGACCGGAGCAGCGGGCTGGCCGATAGAGTCCGGAACATCTACGAGGACCAAGACGGCAACATTTGGTTCGCGACCGGCGAGGGTGTCCAGCGCTACGATGGGCGAACGTGGAGGACCTATACGACCGAGGACGGCTTGGCGAACGACGTGGCAAGTGCCATAGTGCAGACTCGGGACGGGGCTATGTGGTTCGGGACGACCAACGGCATCAGTCGGTTCGAGCCTGCAAAGGGGGAGGGTCAGGCCGCCTGGACGACCTACACGGTGGCGGACGGCCTGGCGAGTAACAGGTCATGGTCCTTCCGGGGCCTCTATCAGGCGCGGGACGGCACACTCTGGGCAGGCAGTTTCAGCGACTCAACAGGCGCCCCTTCGGGAATCAGCCGCTTTGACGGACAGACCTGGGCCACCGTCGATATACCAGGTGACTTCCCCAGGCTTTCGATAGCCTCCATCTACCAGACATCGGACGGCGACCTCTGGTTCTGGACCGTCGGTCAGGGCGTACTGCGGTTCAATTCGGCAGGCTCGGCCCCGACTGCCTGGACCCGGTATACCACCGAGAACGGCCTGGTCAGCAACTCGGTGATTGACATCATGGAAGCCGGGTCCGGCAGTCTCTGGTTCGCCGGTGGTCGTGCGGGTGTCAGCCACTTCGACGAGTCTGGCTGAAAGACGTACGATGAATTTGGCACCGTGATGACGGTAAGCGGGTCAAATGTCCTGCGATTTCAGGGGGGCAGATGGCAGGTGGTTGCCTTCCCATTCCTCAGTTCTGCTGCCAATGCCCTAATGACTTTGGGTGGCAGAATCTGGATCTGGTCCATTGATGGGACCAAGGCGCATCTGTTCAGCCCGAAGACCTCGCCGTGGACGGTCTTCGCTGATGCCCCGTCCAGCTCCGTCGTCTCGGACGTACGGGCATCAGACAATCTGTTCGTTCTGGGTGACGAAGTATGGCTGGGAGGTCCGATGGGGCGGTTCGCTTTGACGGCGGAACGTGGATGAATTACACGTCAGAAGACGGGCTGATCGACGGACCCATCACTACGATTCTGAAGGAAAGAAACGGCGCGCTCTGGTTCGCCGGGCAGCATCAGGGCAAGAGTGGTGCGGCCCGCTACGACCGAAGTGGGTGGCGCGTCTTCGCCGAATCCGATGGGCTTGTCGGCGACAACATCGTAAACGGACTTGCAGCCGACAACGGCGACATCTGGCTCGGCACAAAGAAGGCAGGATCGGACAGCGGGGTCCTGATGCGCTTCAATGGACGAACCTGGACCGTCTACACCATCGACGATGGCCTCATCCATGACAGAATCTACGGCATCGACCAGACGCCGGACGGCATCATCTGGATAGGCACGACCCGGGGACTTGGCCGATTCGACCCGGATTCTGGTCAATGGAGCAGCTTTCTGCCCCATCCCGAGTCAAGTCCAGCAAACCAGAAGGTCCGCACCCTCTCGGCGACCCGCGATGTCTGGATCGGCCAGGCCGCTCGGGACGGGGGCGCGGCGTATCTGGACGGCCAAGCCTTCAGCTGGTTTACCACCGAAGACGGTCTGGCGGACGACGGCGTTTGGGAAATTTTCCAGAGCCGTGACGGCACCGTCTGGGCAGGCACGAATCAGGGCCTCAGCCGGTATGACGGCACGGTCTGGACCTCCTACACTGACCCAAGCCTCAGTCCCGTTGCCATCCGGCTGCGAAGCATCGGGGAAACGACGGACGGCACGCTCTGGATGCGTGGAAGCGGGCCAGGTGGGCCGGTCGTGCGGTATGTCCCTGACAGGAAGGCGCCCGAGACGCGCATCCAGAACCCCGTGGACCGTGTCTCCTCGCTGGGCAATGTCCACTTTCAGTGGATCGGCGATGACGCTTGGAACGACACGTCGCGCGACCAGCTCCGCTACGAGTTCAGGCTGAACAGCGACGCTTGGAGCGTCGCGTCCGACCAGACCGCCTTCACCTTCATCTCGCTCTCATTCGGCAGCCACCGTCTCGAAGTTCGCGCTATCGACCACGACGGCAACATCGACCCGACCCCTGCCGTGCACGCCTTCGTGGTTGAGGCGCCTTGGTGGCGCAACCCCGTCGTGGCAGGACCTGGCGTGCTGCTCATTTTGGCCGTCCTCTTCCAGTCGGCGCGTGTGGTGCAGGCCAAGCGCAAGCTCCAGGAGTCGGTAGACGCCCTCTCATCGGCCAACAACGAACTGTTCCAGGTCAACGTGGACCTCCAGCGGGAGCAGGTGCTGGAGCGGCTGCGTGGTCAGGCGCAGGGGATGCAGACGAGCGGTGACATCGATTCGGTCGTCGAGGCTGTCCACCGTGAGTTGACTGGCCTTAGTGCATGGGTTCATAAATATTATTACGTATGTTCTGAACATTATTTGTAGCTTATGTTCTCCTTCAAAAGGAGGAGAACAATGCCAAGACGTTCGCCTTATGTGGTGCTACTGTCTGAGAAGGAACGGGTCGACCTCGAGCGAATGGCTGGACAATATACGTTACCGTATTATCAAGTGATCCGATCGAAAATCGTGCTTCTCGCCGCCGAGGGATTATCCAACAAGATTATCGCCCAACGGTTGGATGTCCCGCGTCCGATCGTAAGCAAATGGCGTAAGCGCTTTTTCGAAGAGCGTCTTTCGGGACTCGAAGATAGATCTCGTCCCGGGCGCCCGCCCGGTTTTCCCCCCTCAGGTGGTCGTTCAGATCAAGGCGCTGGCGTGTGAACTACCGAGCGAGAGCGGGATACCGCTCTCGCGGTTCAGCTGTTCCGAGATTGCCGCCGAGGCAGTGCAAAGGGGCTTCGTTGCCAAGATCAGCGGCGCCACTGTCTGGCGCTGGTTGAACGAGGACGCGATTCGTCCTTGGTATCATCGCTCCTGGATTTTCCCACGGGACCCGGACTTCCAAACCAAAGCAGGTAGAGTCCTTGATCTGTATCACCGCCAATGGCAAGGAAAGCCTTTAGGGCCGAGGGAATATGTACTTTCTGCCGACGAAAAGACCAGTATTCAAGCACGAGCTCGCAAGCACGTTACCCTACCGCCAGCCTCGAACAGAGCGGCACGCGTTGAAACACGAATACGAGCGGAAAGGAGCCCTGGCCTATCTGGCTGCTCTCGACGTGCACAATGGTCGAATCTTCGGTCTCTGTGAGTCTTCTTCGGGTATCGAGCCCTTCAACCGGCTCCTGAGCCTGATCATGAGCCGGAAACCCTATTGCTCGGCAAAGAAAGTCTACCTCATCGTGGATAATGGCTCCTCGCACCGAGGGCAAACATGCATCGACCGTATCCAGGGGAAGTGGCCAAACATCCACCCCGTTCACCTTCCGATCCACGCAAGCTGGCTCAATCAGATCGAGATCTACTTCTCGATCCTCAAACGCAAGGCTCTGACACCTATCGAATTTGCATCGCTCGAAGAGCTTGAGGCAAGAATCCTCGGTTTTCAGGAACGCTACGGACGTATCGCCACACCCTTCAAATGGAAGTTCACACGAACAGATCTCGCGGAGATGATCGACAAACTCAGGTTCTACGATACGCCCTTGGCAAAGTCTGCTTAGAATACGTCACCGTATTTGCGAACAGGAGTAATAAGCCTACCCGTATTCAGTTCGGGATTGGGCATCTACCGTTCAGGCGTCTATCGTTCGGAGTTGGATGTAGAAGCCTGGGTCATCACACCAGATGGTCTCGCGACCAGGCCAAAGAGAGACGACTGGGTCGACACCGAGGCTCTGGAGGCTCAACAGCGTGGCGACTTCTACCTGCACCGACCTACCGAAGGGCAAGAAGCCAGGACCGTCATAAGAGAGCTACTCGCCACCGGTCGAGCGCTGAAGTGGAAGGACGTGCCAGAAGAGCGGTGGCCCGAGCGAGTGGATCACTATCATGTCTATTTTGACGGTGGCCGAGTGGGCTTCTCGGCGACTGAACCGATAGCCGAGGAGTATCTGGCCCTGATCAGGCGGTTCGGCGAAGTCTTCGGGTTCGCCCACTCACGCTGGGAAGAACTGAAGCAGAAGGAAGCATATCTGCAGGTGACGGAGGCCGAACTCCAAACTGCCCACGATATGCAGATGGGGCTGATGCCCATTTCCCCGCCATCGGTTGAAGGGTTCGATGTTACGGGTCGGTGTGTGGCAGCTAACCACGTGGGCGGTGACCTGTTCCAATATTTCCGATCAGGAAAGTCGCTGTCAATCGCCCTGGCTGACGTGACAGGTAAGGCAATGGACGCGGCGTTCCCCGTCGTGATGTTTGGCGGAATCCTCGACAACCAGATGGAACAGGCACCTCCCCTTGAGGAGCTATTCCCGAGGCTCAATAGTTCACTCCACCGGTCCCTCGATTCGCGCACATTCATCTGTTTTGAAATGGCGGAAATCGATACAGAGTCAGGGACCGTCAGATATTCCAACGGGGGCCTACCTTACCCCTACCACTTCCACGACGGCGAAGTCTCCGAACTCCAAGTTGACACCTATCCTCTCGGAGTGCGTCCCGATACGGAATACGACGTCATAGAACGCCAGCTGGCAGAAGGTGACTACCTGGTTATCTGCTCCGACGGCTTCGCAGAGGCAGAGAATGAAGACGGTGAACATTTGGCTATGAGCGGATGTCCGAGGCCGTGAAGAACGCGTGTGGCGAAGGGATGTCTGCCGAAGGCGTCATCGACCATCTCATCGCAGCTGTGAATGACTTCGGAGCTGGCACGGTACAGAGCGATGATATGACCTGTGTTGTCGCTAAGGTTACGGGGAGAAGAGAATAAGGCTTAACGGCTTGAGCACTTTTCATGGGGGCACAGGACTTGGGCTGTCGATTACGAAGAAGTTTGCGGAGCTGCTGCGCGGGACGATTGGCGTGGAGAGCGAGGTAGGCAAGGGCAGCACGTTTACGGTGCGGGTGCCGGCCGGTTATCAGCCGCCCGAGTTGGCTTGATTCAGCATTCTCTCAGAAACATATTGGAACACGGATCGAAAAGGAAAACCTGCTGAAAAGCAGGGGACGCAAAGGAGCGGGTCCTCGTCAGACCGACCTCGTGAGGGGAAAATTGGTTCTATGCCTCCTAACTCATCAGAAGGGGGCCTGTAGGGCGCACCGGCGGTGGTTAGGTTTACCTACTCCCTTGGGTAGCTTTGGGTTTTATTGGACAAAAAGGCTATATCCGGATCTCTCAACGAGATGAAGTGGGTGAAGGTGCCGTGGTTCCTGGCATGGGGGCGCGGTTAGCGTGTGCGGAACCTCTTCGGAATCTGCTCAGGGATGTTTATGTCTCCGACGGTAAGGAAGATCATATCGTTGAATGCGTCGAGTGTGCGGAATCCGCTGGCTCGGTTCTTGACGATTTGGACGATTCGGTTGAGGCCTTCGGCGATGGCGTTGGTAAGACGCGTGTTCACGAATGCGAGGACGCCGAAGAAGTGCTGTCGCAGGGTCCTGACGAACTTTCGCAGGGGTTCAAGTCGACTTCTGAGTGCGGACGTCGTCCAGCATTTCAGGAAGCGTTCGGCAGCCCAGGGCGCTTTGTATTCCCAGAACTGCTCGAACTCGTCCTTGAGTCTCCAGGCTCTATAGATTCGGTAGTTCGCCTTCTCCAGTGCTTTGAGTGTCCGAGTATCCCCTCTGGAGCGTGTCGCTGAGTGCCGGTAGAGGAGCCATCGGAGGCCCTTCATGGCTTTGCGCTCATCCGGGGCAGCTTTACGCCACTGGTCCTTACGGACCTCGTCAACGGCGGCATTGAGAGCCTTGACGATGTGAAAGCGATCGAGGACCAGCTTGGCATTCGGACAGTGTTCCTGGATGGCTCCGATGTAAGCTTCGCTCATGTCGCAGCAGGCCCACTCGATCTTGGATCTCCGGTAGGGACTGAGAGCCTCTGTGAAGAACCGATCGATCGTTTTACGCGCCCTGCCGCGGCCAACCCACACCACGCAGGAGCGGTCCAGATCGTAAACGAGCGTGGCGTACCTGTGACGCTTGGCGTAGGAGATCTCGTCGATCCCGATGGTTTTGAGCCCTCGGATACGATGACCTTCACGAAGCCGCGTGATGGATCGGTGAAGGAGATCCGACAGCGTCGAGGCAGAGATGCGCAGTAACTCGGACGCCGCCTTCTGCGTCATGGTCTGGCAGTAGCGCAGCATGGCATACTCGAAGCGATACGTCACCCGAGAGAACCGCTCCGCCCACGGAATCTCCTCGACCACACGACCGTGGGTAGGACACCGAATCTCCCGAGGATGGTAGAGAAGCCAGACCCTCCACCCGCACACCGGAATGTCACGCCACCGACGCGGATGGGGCATTGTGCGGACGATTTTACCTCGACGGCCGCACTCCGGACAACAACAACCATTCTTATGTGGCTTTACGGCGATGACGAAGCAGCTTCTCCCCTCAAACCACCAGCTGACAACACGGAACCCCTTGAATCTCAGCAGTTTCGATAGTAATCTGCTCCCGGTCATAGGTCGCACCCCCTTCGCTTTGATTGTCCTACACACACAACCAAGCGTAGGGAACGATCTATGACCTTGTCATTCTATAGTTTCACCGTTGAGAAACCCGGATAGAGCCAAAAAAAAAAGCGCAGTCTTGACAACTTTCATTGTGTCTTTTGTTTTCCTGGGCCTTACCTATCTCTTGTTCAACACCGAGTGGCAAATCATCGGCTATGTCACCGGTTTCTGGGGATTGACAGGAATCGCTTATGGCTTAGCGGAGATATACAAGGCTCTCTGACGAACCCAAGCCAAAATACCGCTCAGTAGAAAGTAATAGAATCAGGCCCCGGTGGTAGACGTACCGATCACTCGGTGGCCAGGCTTGGGTCAAGTCCCATAGTCAGTTGAAACTCATCGGGCTCCGTGGTATTCATGCTCTCTGCCGAGCATCTTGATTGTCGCCGAGATTCAGGTTGTTTTTCAGTGCTTGCCTGAGCAGCGGGAGGTGTTTGTATCCGCTCACGCGTCGCAGGCGTGGTTCGATGTCGAGGAGTGCGGCCGCGACCCATCTGTGTCGCTGAGGAGAGTTGTTCCAGCGGTTGACCTTCCGTATCAGGTTGCCGGTCATGCTGTTGAGCGCCTCGATGCAATTGGTGGTTCGGAAGCTTCGCTTCAAGAACGGGAGCATCCCCAGCCGGTGGAGGGTCAGGGTTTCCTCCAGTCCTTCCTCGAGGCTTGCCACGGCAGACTGATTCATCAGCTTGAGTTCGGGTTTGAGTGATTCGAGTGCGGCCTTTGCCTCCTCGTAGGTGTCGCAGTCATAGGCTTTCTGAAGTTTCCGTCGAACTCTTGGACGTTCTGCCTCCGGGAGGTAGCTGACGACGTTCTCGCGCTTGTGCCACTGACAGCGATGCACGCACACATCCCCTTTGAGGGCTTTGGTGACGGCACTGCGGAGTCCCTTTGAGCCGTCCAGCACAACGAGAAGGCCCTGGTCGTAGCACAGGCCTCTCCGGATGAGATCCTGGATCAGCTGACGGCAGATCCGTTCGTTCTCCGTCGCCGATTCGACGAAGCCCAGGGGGATCTTCTGGCCGTCCGTCGTGACGCCCGGAGCGATCACGATCTCTTCGTCGGCAAAGCTCTTTCCGTCGATGAACAGGGCGACCAAGTCGTAGTCGTCGAGCGGTCGTTCCTGGAACTGCTTCAGCTTCTTTGCGGTGGCTTTGATGAACCGTCGCGAGACGGAGGATGCCGAGATTCCGAACGCTTCGGGTACCGACTCTGCACAGGCTCTGTAGTTGCGACAGGAGATTCCCTTGAGCACACGAAGCAGCAGCTTCTCATCCATCGCTCTGGGCCTCTGCATCCCCCGGTATGCGGCCAGAGAAACCTCCGTATCGGACTCGACGTCGCGCACACGGGGAACGGCCACCGGCAGCTTCTGGTCCATCAGATACACGGACCCTTTCTGGCTTCCCCATCGACGATGCGACTGCTCTGAACCCTTACGCGCATACCGAACGCCTGCGAGCTGCTCCACCTCCTGCTGGAGCACGTCGGCAACGGCCTCCAGACCCAGCGGAATCAGCGCCCGGATCACCGATAAACGCGTCTCCAAATCCATAACGTCTGACCCAACCTTGACTTCGCCATCCCCTGCAAATAGCTTCTCCATCGTGGGCTCCTTTCTTACGGGTACACGCTCTCACACGTCTACCCACAACGTAAGTTTGGAGCCCTTTAAGTTTCAACTAGGATAGGGACCTCACCCAGGCTTGAGCCTGCCTGAAGAGTGAACGATCCCCTTCCCAGCGGAAGCTGACATATCGTCTATCTCTGCCGCGTCGTGCGGCGTCCGTTAGTACCGTTTCAACAATTGGAGAGAACATGGAAAGCGAAAGCAAGTGCCCAGTGCTGGGCGGACCTCACTCACATACGGCGATTGGGACCACGTCGAACCAACACTGGTGGCCGAATCAATTGAACCTGAAGATTCTCCACCAGAACTCTTCCCTGTCAGATCCTATGGGCAAGGATTTCAACTACGCTGAGGAGTTCAAGACACTTGACCTGGATGCACTGAAGAAGGACATCGAGGCGGTGATGACGACGTCGCAGGACTGGTGGCCGGCCGACTACGGCCACTATGGGCCACTCTTCATTCGGATGGCGTGGCACAGCGCAGGCACGTACCGCATCGGCGACGGTCGCGGCGGCGCAGCCTCCGGCACACTCCGCTTTGCGCCCCTCAACAGTTGGCCCGACAACGTGAACCTCGACAAGGCGCGCCGGTTGCTCTGGTCGATCAAGCAGAAGTACGGCCGGAAGATTTCGTGGGCTGACCTGATGATCTTCACCGGGAACTGTGCCCTGGAGTCGATGGGATTCAAGACGCTCGGTTTCGCCGGCGGGCGCGAGGACGTCTGGGAGCCCGAAGAGGACATTTACTGGGGGCCTGAGAACGAGTGGCTTGCAGACGAGCGCTACAGCGGCGACAGGGAACTCGAGAATCCTCTCGGCGCCGTTCAGATGGGCCTGATCTACGTGAATCCGGAGGGACCGAACGGTAACCCCGATCCGCTCGCTGCAGGCAGGGACATTCGAGAGACGTTCCGTCGCATGGCGATGAATGACGAGGAGACGCTTGCGCTCATCGCCGGCGGACACACGTTCGGCAAAACGCATGGTGCTGCCGAGGAGCAGTACAAAGGTCCCGAACCCGAGGGTGCCAGCATCGAGGAGCAAGGCCTTGGCTGGACGAACAGCTATGGCACCGGCAAAGCCGGCGATACGATCGGCAGCGGGTTGGAGGGCGCATGGACCACCGAGCCGACGAAGTGGGACAACAACTACTTCGACAACCTGTTCGGCTACGATTGGGAGCAGGTGAAGAGTCCTGCCGGTGCGACGCAGTGGACTCCCACGGATGCATCTGCGGTGGGCACCGTGCCGGATGCTCACGATCCGTCGAAGAAGCACGCCCCCATGATGTTCACGACGGACCTCGCACTGAAGGTTGACCCGATCTATGCGCCGATCTCCAAGCGCTTTCACGAGAACCCGGAGGAGTTCGCAGACGCCTTCGCTAGGGCGTGGTACAAGCTGACGCACCGCGACATGGGGCCTCGCACGCGGTGTCTCGGCCCGTTGGTTCCTGCGGAGCCGCAGCTGTGGCAAGACCCCGTCCCCGACGTCACTCATGAATTGATTGGGGAGCAGGACATCGCTGCCCTCAAGGGCAAGATCCTCGCATCGGGACTGTCCATTTCGAAACTGGTCTCGACCGCCTGGGCCTCGGCGGCAACGTTCCGCGGCACCGACAAGCGCGGTGGGGCGAACGGGGCGCGCATTCGCCTCGCGCCGCAGAAGGATTGGGAAGTCAACCAGCCGGCCGAACTGGGGAAGGTGCTGCAGACCCTGGAGGAGATCCAAAAGGACTTCAACAGCTCACAGACCGACGGGAAGATGGTCTCGCTCGCTGACGTGATCGTTCTGGGCGGGTGCGCAGCCGTCGAGGAAGCTGCGAAGAACGCCGGGCACGACGTGCAGGTTCCCTTCTCTCCGGGGCGCACGGACGCGTTGCAGGAGCAAACCGACGTGGACTCATTTGCCGTGCTCGAACCGACCGCAGACGGGTTCCGCAACTACCTCGGAGACGGACACCGTAGATCGGCGGAGGAGCTACTGGTCGATCGGGCGCAAATGCTGACGCTAACCGCTCCTGAGATGACGGTTCTCGTCGGCGGCATGCGCGTCCTGAATGCAAACGTCGGTCAGTCCGAACTCGGCGTCTTCACCAAGCGGCCCGAGATGTTGACCCATGATTTCTTCGTGAACCTGCTCGACATGAACGCGGAGTGGCAGGCGTCCTCCACATCCGAGGATGTGTTCGAGGGGCGCGATCGCGCGACGGGCGAGCCCAAGTGGACCGGCACCCGCATCGACCTCGTCTTCGGTTCGAACTCCCAGCTTCGAGCCATTGCGGAAGTCTACGCGTGTGACGACTCGCAGCAGGCGTTTGTGCGTGACTTCGTGGCTGTGTGGGACAAGGTCATGAATCTCGATCGCTTCGACCTTGCCTGAGCTCGGCGAGGTGCTCGTAACGGTCGTCTCCTGTTGCGTCCACCAAGCCGAGGTAACTGCAGACCGCAAAGGCATCAGTCCACAGATACCGCTGCGGATAGGAAGAATACACGGGGTCTTCTCCTTCTGAGGCAAGGGTAGCTGGGTCCTGAGCATCCACTTCGAGAACGGGATATCATGCTCTACCAGGTATTCGAGATGCTTCGTGCTCAGCATGAGCCCAACCGATGCGGCCACGTGAATACGAACGGGTGGGGCACCCGCAGGAGGCGTCGTGGGAACCGATTCCATGACCCGCGAGGAGCTGATTCAAGCGCGGGAGACGGCCCGGACGGGAGAAGAAATCATCCGGGCGGTGGCGGATCGAGCACGCGAACGCGCACGATGGCACGGCCTGCCCCCCGGACCGAATCCCGACCGAGGCGGCCCTGGCGGCCTGGCTGCCCGGACGAGGCGAAGCGCGAGGCGGCCCGGCTGGCCCGCGACCTGTTCGAAGACGTGTCGCTCTCGAATCTGATCCGCGTGGCTACGGCGGTCCATCGAAGCGCGGCAAATGCGGATGGGATCGACCCGGAGCCCATCACCGATAATGAGTCACTGGAACGGCTGCCCGGGCTGATCGAAGGCCATCAGACCCGATGCAACTGACCGACGAGCATTACGCGGCAGCGGTGATTATCCACGAGTGTGAGCTCGCAGGAATCCCGGTCAAGGAGATGGCGAGCAGGATTGGGGTGTCCCGCCAAACATTATATAACTGGTTTCGCGATCCTCAGCACACTCGCTTGCAAAACGCCTCAAAGCTGTATTCCGGGGAAACCAGACTGATCATCGCTAATATTTTCCTTCGTCCTAATGCCTTGAGAAAAAGGAAACGCCGAGCATCTCGAACCTGAGACACTCGGCGCAATTTCGTAGGCCGAACACCCCAGGCTGCGCATCCATACCGAAGTCGTATGAAGTCCGGGCCTTTCAGCGACCGGAACCATAGTGTCCGGCGATAATGAATGCGCACGAGTAAGTTACCTTTGGGAGGTGACGTGGACAAGAAGTGGGATGTGCGGAGCAGGAAAGAAAGCTGAAAGAAGTGATCACCAGTTGGTATGGCCTTGAACGACCTTTTCACGTCGTCTCGGTTGGGTCATCCACGGAGCGGTGGCGTAAGGAGTCTGAATCGTTGAACTTGGGTTTCGACTCTGTCGCCAACCCGTCTGGCGTCTTTCTTGCAATACGGTCCGGCGAGAGGAGGCCAGCGATGGACGCACAACAGACCCTACAGAAGCAATTGCTTGAGGATCTCGCACGACTCCACCACCTGATCATTCGTTACGCGAACGGGGATAGGCCGGTCAAGGTTGAGCGGTATCAACTTGAAGGTGCTGTGTCTGTGAAGATGGCGCTTTGGCGCGGTTGCCTGGATCGAGGCTTGACACACAGGGATAGGTGAGGTATCGTGAGGATACAGAGGGGCGCACTTTCTGGGGCCAACTGGCCCATTGGGGAAGTGCGCCCTTTTGCGTATGTGGCAAAGTCAGGAGGAAGTAATGTGCAGATTTGCTCTTGTGTCAGCCACCGTCGAGCTCAGGTCAATAGGTGTGTAAAAGAAATCAGGCGGCCATCTTCCCGGCTTCGACCTTCGGTCCGGTTGAGTGTTTCTGATCGTAGACTTGTTGTAGCAAGTGTGGCGCGGTGAGTTTCCTGAATCGGCTCTCTGCGACCTTGAGCGTACGCCAGATGAGAGCCGTGGCGTTCCTGACTTTCTTGAATCGCCTGGCGGCGTTTGTGCGAAGCCGAACGGAAGCAAAGGGGCTCTCGACGACGTTCGTGGTTCTCAGGTGTTTCCAGTGTTCCTTCGGGAAGTCGTAGAACGTGACCATCCGATCCCAGTCTCTTTCGAGCGTCTCCACGGCGGCAGGGAACTGTGAGCGATACCGTGCGGCAAAGCGTTTCCGGAGCTTCTCGGCCTCCTTTTTCGTGCCGGCATAGGGGATCTGGACGAGCAGTGCGCGGGCTTCAGCCTGTGCACGCTTGGCGACCTTGTCGAGCACGTTGAGGATCTTGTGGTTCCAGCACCGTTGTTGCCGGCTCTCTGGCCAGACCTGATCAACGGCCGCCCAGATGCCCATATTCCCGTCCGCGGCGATCAGGACAGGATGTTCGAGCCCGCGATCCCGGAGATCCCGTAGCACCGTGAGCCAGGATTCTGTAGACTCTCGATAACCGGGTTCTATCGCCAGGATCTCCTTGCTGCCGTCGCTCATCGCGCCGATCACGACCAGCAGACACGCCTTCTCGCGCTCGAGCCCGGCTTTGACGTAGATGCCATCAGCCCAGGCGTAGACCAGTTCGCGATTATCCAGACGCCTTTCTTTCCAGTCCTGGAAGTCGACCTCCCACTTCCCTCGAAGACGAGCGATCGAGGTCGGCGAAAGCGGCGCGCCATCACCGAGCAGCGCACGCAAAGACAACTCGAAGTCGCCCTGGGAGAGACCGTGGAGATAAAGGTCGGGAAGCAGATCTCCAATGGCCCTGGTTCTCCGGGCGAACAGGGGGAGGATGCGGCTTTCAAACCGCTCTTCCAGACCACGAACCCGGGGACGCCGGACCTTGATCGTTCCGCAGCTCGTCGAGAGACGCCGGGGCTTGCCGTAGCCGTTCCTGTAGCCCGTGGAGCTATCGACCTCGGCTCGGCGCTCATACCACGACCGGCCCAAGAACGCGGTCGCCTCCTCCTCCAGAATGGACTGGAACCGGCCCTGGATCTCTTCACGGATCCAATCGTCAACCGTCTCCCACGTCGGCATGGACTTCAATGGGGCTCTATGCGTATGTTCCTTCACGGCGATCCTCCTTCCCAACCGGGCCTCTCACCCGGTTTTGTGTGAATCAACTATCTCACGGGAAGGGTAGGGTCGCCCTTTCTCTTTTTCCACACCTTTTGATTATAGCTCGCCACCGTCCTGCTTCTCGCTTTTGGAACACAGGATGTTAAGGCAATCAACTAAGACCAGTGAGAAGGAGGGTTTATGAGGGCGCTGAATGCATTGCTTGCGTGCTCGCTAATTATCGGGAACAGCTACGCAGGAGGATTGGAAATCATTCACATCAACATCGGCCAAGGTGATGCAACGCTCATCCTTGGCCCAGCGTCGGAGGATGGTTCAAGGAGGACGGTGCTCTATGATGCGGGGAATATCCCTGGTTACGGAGCGCCTGATGGAGGGAAGCGGATCTCTGCTGTCTTAACCAGACGAGGTATCACCAAAATCAATTACTTCATCGCGTCTTCTGGGAACGCGGAAGCAGGTAGGTATGCCGATCAGGGGCGAGGAATCTGTTGAGATGAAGCGGGCGATCTGGAAGAGTCTGAGGCGCCAGCGGCGTTCTTGACATCCCACGTGGGACGGGCTGGGATAGTTGGCGCAGAGGGGGCACCTCTGTCCAGGGGGATATTCTGGGTTCGATTTCGTTGTCGGGATCGCCCGGGGTTAATAAATATACTGATATTCCGATCACCTCAAAGCAGCTATCCCTTCTCACGAGTTCTTCCCTCAAGCAGGAGACAAAATAACTTTGCCATCTGCTCCACCTTGCTTATCCAGTCCTGATGCCAGCTGCATGAAACATGCCACCGAACCCTGGATGGGGAGCATCGCATTATTCACTGCACGATCACGCGTCCTGTCGAACACGAAGTCGTAGGCCCAGACGTGGTTGCGATGCTGCGGCCTGAGCCGGACACAGGAGCCATCGTGTGAACCACAGCCGACCCCGCTTGGGCTCAGCCCTTCCTGCCGCCAAATGCGCTCGACCCGCTTGTGGTTCACGCGCCAGCCATCGGTCCTGAGGAGGGCCGTGATACGGCGGTAGCCATACCGGCCATACTCAGAAGCCAGAGACACGATGTTCTCCCGGCTCGCGCTTCCAGGTCCGCGCCCGCCTGTAAACAACGAGTCACGTCAGACACCTCTGCAGCGTCGAAAAAGGAGCTGACCTCGTTGCGCTCGTCCCTGTGCTAAGCACAGGGACGCGTAGTTATCGCCCCGAGCTCAACGGCTCCGATATCGCCGCGATCTTTTCCTCATCCAATTCCATCCCCAAGCCAGGTCCATCGGGCAACAGCACATACCCCTTTTCATACTGAATCGGGTTCTTGACGACATCGCTCTCGTAAAGCTGACCGCCCGTGCAATCGCCGGGGTAATCGAGGTTCTCGGTGATGCAGCCGAACGTAGCCTGTGCTGCGACGCCGATGGACAGCTCCTGCGTCGTACCTACGAGGACGGAGAGTCCGGCGGATTGGGCGACCTGGGCGTACTGTATCGCGCCGGTGAAACCACCAGTGCCGCAAAGACAGAGATTGTATATGTCGACGTATTTGTTGCGTGCGAACTCGTAGGCCTGATTCAGCGAGTGAACGTGCTCGCTGACGGGAAAGTCGATTCTCTTCCTCACTTCTATCTGTCCGTCGAGGTCTCTGCGATCGGATACGGATTCACACAGGATCGGCGCGTAGTATTGGGAGAGGATGCCGATGGCTTTGACGACGTGCTTCCACTTGTGGACGCCGCTGAAGTCGAGTGACTTGAGCTCGAACTTGTCGCTGTGGTTGGATTTGACGCCGTCGAGAAAGATCTCATCCGCTTCTATGACGCCTCCGTGGTACAACCGGAATAGGTCTTGCCCTTCACCTATCCGCCGGTCGACGCGCTTGATGTTCGCTTCAGCGTCTTCGCGTGAGTAGTTGCGGAAGATGGGATAGCAGACACGCATTTTTTCCTCTAGCGCACCTCCGAATACGCCCGCAACGGATCGACCCTGGATCTTGCCGATCAGGTCGAACAGGGCGATCTCAAAACCCGCCTGAATCGCCCCACCCATTCGTAGACGGCCCTGTGCCGCCGTGGTGATGATATGCCAGTCGAGAGGATCCTGACCGACCAGCAGCGCTTCGTAGGCGGCCTTCACATCCGTCAGGTCATACATGAGCCCCCAATCGCCCACGTCGGACATCTCACCCAGGCCGACCAGTCCTTCGTCGGTGTTGAATTGAACGACGACGTGACGGGAGACGGATCCCGTTTCACGCCGGGTTGCGACAGGTGTCAGGTCAACGCTGGTGATCTTCATGGAAATGCTCCTTGAAAGACGGGTGGTGGTTCTGGACTTCAGGCATCAGGCGGCTGATACTGGCCGGCACCCGCACTGTAAACGTACTGCCCTTCACATCTCATCAGCGGGGTGACGGATACGGCGATCGGGGAAGGGCTCGTAAGGGTAGCGGGCGAGTGCGTCTTCATCGAGTTCGATGCCCAGCCCAGGTTGGTCCGGGAGGGCGATGTGGCTGTCGACGACCTCGAACGGCGTCGTGGCGATATCGCGGCCTAGGGGCTCGAGGTTCAAAAAGTACTCGCGGATGATGAAGTTGGGCATGGTGGCCACGGTATGCATGGTTGCGGCGAGTCCCACGGTCGTGCTGTTGTAGTTGTGGGGTGCGACACCGACGTGATAGGCCTCTGCCATCGCGCCGATCTCTTCGAGCTCAAGGATGCCGCCGCAAGCGCCAATGTCTGGATTGATGATGTCGGCTACCTGCTTTTCAAAGGCCAGTACGAACTCCTGCTCGAGGTAAAGCTCTTCACCGGAGACGACTGGGATATTGATCTGGCTACGCGCTTCGGCCAGTCCATTCAGATCACGCGAGGAAACGGGCTCCTCATACCAGAACGGTCGATACGCTTCGATTCGGCGGGCGACGCGGACGGCGTGCATAGGTGCAAGGCGGCAATGCACTTCGACGAGAATCTCGACGTCGGGCCCCACCGCTGCGCGGACAGCCTTAACGCGTTCGACGGCAATGTCTTCTTGCGCGCGGTCGATGTAGGCGCGGTCCGGGGGCGTCCTTGTATTGTCGGCCCTTCACATGATAAATATACTGATATTCCGATCACCTCAAAGCAGCTATCCTCTCACGAGTTCTTCCCTCAGCAGGAGACAAAATAACTTTGCCATCTTGCTCCACCTCGCTTATCCAGTCCTTATGCCAGCTGCATGAATCGCATAATTCACTGCACGACAAATAGTTATGAAGAAATAGGGACGACTGGTAACGCAATCGGAGTGTGGTCAATAATCCCCCCAGGCATTCATCTTGATCCAAGATATGAAGATGGGAGAGGCAGAATGGCGAGATGTCCTCCATCTGGTAGTGCCTGTCAGTTATTGCCAATTCACAACGCTGGACAGCAGATGGGTCGAGTTTATCAAGCAAACGGGTCTGACCTACCCAGAATGCCGGAAGCGTCGCTATAAAATCGGTTCGACATCCGGCTACCTACCCGGTATGCTGGCCATCAACCAGGCAGATGCCGAGAAGCAGGGATACGTCCCTGACGCAACTTTCGGGGCCGGCGACGTCCCCCGCGGTCGTCCCTACCCGCACATGGTCCTACGAAACATCCTCGAACTCGACGTCTCACCCGTGCAATCGGTCGTGAAGGTCGACGATACTTTGACCGGAATCGAAGAAGGTCTCAACGCAGGTTGCTGGGCGGTCGGGCTCGCCATTTCCGGCAACGAGGTGGGCGTCCAGCTCGACGAGTGGGAGGCCTTTCCCGACGACATCAGACAGAAACACCGCGACCGCATTTATCCCACGATGTATCAACGAGGTGCGCATTATGTCGTGGACAGCATCGCGGATCTGGTCCCGTGTCTCGAACGACATCGAAAACCGCATGAAGCGTGGCGAGAGACCCTGAGAGCGAACACCCAGAGGAGAGCCTTATGAATCGATCGTTAATGGTGTGTGTCGGATTGGCCATATCGTGTGGTGCTAAGTGCCACCGACTGGGCTTACTCGGGCGAGAAGGGTCCAGAGAACTGGGCGAATCTGCACGAAGATTTCGGGGCCTGCAATGGCAGGAACCAGTCACCGATCGACCTCAGCGGGTTTATCGAATCCGATCTGCCACCCATTGCCTTCGACTACAGGCCGGGTGGTCACGAAACCCTCAACAATGGTCACACAGTGCAGGTGAACTATTCGGAAGGCAGTCACATCATCGTGGACGGGGTTCGCTTCGATCTCAAGCAATTTCACTTCCACGCTCCAAGCGAGAACCTCATCGATGGTCGGTCTTTCCCCTTGGAAGCGCACCTGGTTCACGCAGATCAGTCAGGTAATCTCGCCGTCGTGGCCGTCATGTTCGTCGAAGGCGAGGCAAACACTACGCTCGCGACAGCATGGTCTCGAATGCCTGAACACGCGGGCGACACCCACGAATTGACCCCACCCATCGCGGCCGAAGGCATCCTGCCGTCCAATCGAGACTACTATCGATTCAACGGCTCGCTGACCACTCCGCCGTGTTCGGAAGGGGTCCGTTGGCTTGTCATGAAAAGTAGCATCTCCACTTCCAGGGATCAGATCGAGGTGTTCTCCCACGCCATCCACCATCCGAATAATCGACCGGTACAACGGGTCAACGCACGTCCCATCCTGAAATAGGAGTCTCTCTTTTGGAAGAGACCAGAGATGCGCCCTGGGGATCCGTAGAGACTCGATTCGACCCGATCCATTCAGCCGCGCGGGAACGCAATGTCAAGCGCGTCCGGGCGCTCCTCGAAGAAGGCATTGACGTCAACAGCCTGAACGGCGAGGCACCCAACGGCGACGGTGGCAATACACCCCTCTGGTTCGCTGCGCAGGGACCGTGGCCGGACGGTCTTGCCGCCGTTCGTGTGCTCGTCGAAGCTGGCGCCGAAGTCAATAGGCAATGCGAGCACGGACGGACAGCGCTTCACATGGCATCCGCCTGGGGCCATCTTGACGTGGTCGAATACCTCCTCGACCAGGGAGCCGACCCAACAATCCGGGCAGAAGTCGACGGGACGCCCGAGGATATGGCACGCGCACGGAATCGACGGGAGATCTGCAATTTTTTCAACCGTTTGAAGACCTGAGGACGGCCTGGAAGAGGCGGAAGGCAACGCCCTTCGTCTGTCCCTTGAGCACCTGGTTAATAGCTGTCACTTACTGAGGGCGAAATGGCACTGCACAAGGGACTGCAAAAAGAAGGCTCTATCCGGGTTTCTCAACGGTGAAACTATAGAATGACAAGGTCATAGATCGTTCCCTACGCTTGGTTGTGTGTGTAGGACAATCAAAGCGAAGGGGGTGCGACCTATGACCGGGAGCAGATTACTATCGAAACTGCTGAGATTCAAGGGGTTCCGTGTTGTCAGCTGGTGGTTTGAGGGGAGAAGCTGTTTCGTCATCGCCGTAAAGCCACATAAGAATGGTTGTTGTTGTCCGGAGTGCGGCCGTCGAGGTAAAATCGTCCGCACAATGCCCCATCCGCGTCGGTGGCGTGACATTCCGGTGTGCGGGTGGAGGGTCTGGCTTCTCTACCATCCTCGGGAGATTCGGTGTCCTACCCACGGTCGTGTGGTCGAGGAGATTCCGTGGGCGGAGCGGTTCTCTCGGGTGACGTATCGCTTCGAGTATGCCATGCTGCGCTACTGCCAGACCATGACGCAGAAGGCGGCGTCCGAGTTACTGCGCATCTCTGCCTCGACGCTGTCGGATCTCCTTCACCGATCCATCACGCGGCTTCGTGAAGGTCATCGTATCCGAGGGCTCAAAACCATCGGGATCGACGAGATCTCCTACGCCAAGCGTCACAGGTACGCCACGCTCGTTTACGATCTGGACCGCTCCTGCGTGGTGTGGGTTGGCCGCGGCAGGGCGCGTAAAACGATCGATCGGTTCTTCACAGAGGCTCTCAGTCCCTACCGGAGATCCAAGATCGAGTGGGCCTGCTGCGACATGAGCGAAGCTTACATCGGAGCCATCCAGGAACACTGTCCGAATGCCAAGCTGGTCCTCGATCGCTTTCACATCGTCAAGGCTCTCAATGCCGCCGTTGACGAGGTCCGTAAGGACCAGTGGCGTAAAGCTGCCCCGGATGAGCGCAAAGCCATGAAGGGCCTCCGATGGCTCCTCTACCGGCACTCAGCGACACGCTCCAGAGGGGATACTCGGACACTCAAAGCACTGGAGAAGGCGAACTACCGAATCTATAGAGCCTGGAGACTCAAGGACGAGTTCGAGCAGTTCTGGGAATACAAAGCGCCCTGGGCTGCCGAACGCTTCCTGAAATGCTGGACGACGTCCGCACTCAGAAGTCGACTTGAACCCCTGCGAAAGTTCGTCAGGACCCTGCGACAGCACTTCTTCGGCGTCCTCGCATTCGTGAACACGCGTCTTACCAACGCCATCGCCGAAGGCCTCAACCGAATCGTCCAAATCGTCAAGAACCGAGCCAGCGGATTCCGCACACTCGACGCATTCAACGATATGATCTTCCTTACCGTCGGAGACATAAACATCCCTGAGCAGATTCCGAAGAGGTTCCGCACACGCTAACCGCGCCCCCATGCCAGGAACCACGGCACCTTCACCCACTTCATCTCGTTGAGAGATCCGGATATAGCCAAAAAAAGGTAGTCCCTTGTACAAGTGTATGGAATGTCCTAAGTTAGGACTGAACGAAGCAACCATGACACTTGGAGGAACTACCGTGGAAGAATGTAAGCAATACGGGCTCTTATTTACAAGCGTTAGCGGCAAGAAGGTTCGACGAAGTCTGTGTAAAGCCCGCGGTTGTCTGGACACTCGGGTGAGTGTATTCAGGCGGCCTTTCGAGTTGCCGTGAGTGCGTTTCTAGCCTGTTCGGGCGTCTTGTAGCCGTGACGTTCGATGATCCACCTGTGGTTGTATCTGTCCCGAAACTCAAGGAGTGCGAGGCGCAGGTCTTCGATGGTACTGAAGTGTCTAACCCACAGGAGGTTTTCTTTGAGGGTACGGATGAACCGCTCGGCGCATCCGTTGCCTTCTGGCTCACGCACGAAACTCGGCGATGTTTGGACGCCGAGGAATGCGATCTCGTTCTGGAAGTCGTCAGAGACGTATTGTGACCCGTGATCGTGTCGGAGCTCCAGTCCTTCGGCGATGTTTTCTTCGAAGCCCCCGAAGTGTTCACGGATGCCCTGTCGGATCGGCTCGAGAGCCTCAAAGCGGTTGGCCGTCTTGGAGGCGTGAATGCCCACACACTCGCACGTGCAGTGGTCGATCGCGATAAACACGGAGGCTCTGCCCTCGTCGACCGTGGGCGTCACAGTCAGGTCGGTGCCCCACATCTGATCGGGCTTCTCGGTCGTAATCGTGCCATCGTGGGCTCGTCGTTCGCGACGCCGTCCTGGACGCGCCTGGAGCCCGTTTTCACGCATCAACCGGCGGACCCGATCCTTTGACGTCCGCATACCGTGAAAGCGAAGCCTGGCCCAGATCTTGCGGTATCCTTCGCCGTGGAAGGGTGACGCGTCGATCTCCTGCTGAATGAGGGAGACCAATTCCTCATCGGTACCCGCTCCGACCGGGCCTCGCTTCCGGGGTTGCCGAAGATCGGTTACGGATGAACGACGAAGCTGGCTGTGCACCGTGGAACGGGGTATCTGCAACACTTTGCACACGCGTTTAATGCTGTAGCGTCTCCCCGTGGAGGGCGAAAGGACCTCACTCATTTCCGCGACCTCCGATGCGCCAAAGGGCGGCGGGCTTCCAGACGATCGATTCTTTGTTGCAGCAGCTCGTTGTCCATCGTGAGCTCGCCAATCTTCGCCTGGAGGTCCTTGACCCTCTCGTCACGCTCGTCGCTCGGACGAGAGCGTAGTGCGGCCTGGGCGCCAGAGTGGAACTGATCGCGCCACTCGCTCAATTTAGCTGCCGTTACTCCCAGATCGCGAGAGACGCTGTCGAGGCTCTCGCCACGCATCACACGTAATACGGCTTCGGCCTTCTCCTTCACGGAGAAACGACCCTGCGAAGTCGCGCTTGGATCGGCTGGGCCTCCGCTCGCTCTCGCTCGCTCCGCCCCAACCGATCCCCTGGTAGCCTTGTTCATGGTGGACCCTCCTTTTCGACCTACTGTAGGTCAACGGAGTGTCCAAGAAAACCCCGGGGCGCTGGAGAAGAACATGGGACGGCCCGCCTACGGCACTTCGACGCATCTGCTAATCACGGCGGACGCAGGCGGCAGCAACGGCGCCAAGACGCGGCTGTGGAAGTGGGAGCTGCAGCGCTTTGCGAATCGCACTGGCCTGACGATCACCGTATGCCACTACCCTCCTGGCACTAGTAAGTGGAACAAGATCGAACATCGCCTGTTCTCCTTCATCGCTATGAACTGGCGAGGCAAGCCCCTGGTCAGCCTGGCTGCAACCGTGAATCTCATTGCCGGAACGACCACTCAAGCCGGTCTCCGAGTACGCTCCGAGATCGACAAGCGACCCTACCCTAACGGGGTCAAGGTGACCGATGAACAGATGACCCAAATCGATCTCACTCCGCACGATTTCCACGGCGACTGGAACTACACGATCCGGCCAATGGCTCAACATTGAGATCGACCGTTTATTTATGGCTCTATCCGGGTTTCTCAACGGTGAAACTATAGAATGACAAGGTCATAGATCGTTCCCTACGCTTGGTTGTGTGTGTAGGACAATCAAAGCGAAGGGGGTGCGACCTATGACCGGGAGCAGATTACTATCGAAACTGCTGAGATTCAAGGGGTTCCGTGTTGTCAGCTGGTGGTTTGAGGGGAGAAGCTGCTTCGTCATCGCCGTAAAGCCCCATAAGAATGGTTGTTGTTGTCCGGAGTGCGGCCGTCGAGGTAAAATCGTCCGCACAATGCCCCATCCGCGTCGGTGGCGTGACATTCCGGTGTGCGGGTGGAGGGTCTGGCTTCTCTACCATCCTCGGGAGATTCGGTGTCCTACCCACGGTCGTGTGGTCGAGGAGATTCCGTGGGCGGAGCGGTTCTCTCGGGTGACGTATCGCTTCGAGTATGCCATGCTGCGCTACTGCCAGACCATGACGCAGAAGGCGGCGTCCGAGTTGCTGCGCATCTCTGCCTCGACGCTGTCGGATCTCCTTCACCGATCCATCACGCGGCTTCGTGAAGGTCATCGTATCCGAGGGCTCAAAACCATCGGGATCGACGAGATCTCCTACGCCAAGCGTCACAGGTACGCCACGCTCGTTTACGATCTGGACCGCTCCTGCGTGGTGTGGGTTGGCCGCGGCAGGGCGCGTAAAACGATCGATCGGTTTTTCACAGAGGCTCTCAGTCCCTACCAGAGATCCAAGATCGAGTGGGCCTGCTGCGACATGAGCGAAGCTTACATCGGAGCCATCCAGGAACACTGTCCGAATGCCAAGCTGGTCCTCGATCGCTTTCACATCGTCAAGGCTCTCAATGCCGCCGTTGACGAGGTCCGTAAGGACCAGTGGCGTAAAGCTGCCCCGGATGAGCGCAAAGCCATAAGGGCCTCCGATGGCTCCTCTACCGGCACTCAGCGACACGCTCCAGAGGGGATACTCGGACACTCAAAGCACTGGAGAAGGCGAACTACCGAATCTATAGAGCCTGGAGACTCAAGGACGAGTTCGAGCAGTTCTGGGAATACAAAGCGCCCTGGGCTGCCGAACGCTTCCTGAAATGCTGGACGACGTCCGCACTCAGAAGTCGACGTGAACCCCTGCGAAAGTTCGTCAGGACCCTGCGACAGCACTTCTTCGGCGTCCTCGCATTCGTGAACACGCGTCTTACCAACGCCATCGCCGAAGGCCTCAACCGAATCGTCCAAATCGTCAAGAACCGAGCCAGCGGATTCCGCACACTCGACGCATTCAACGATATGATCTTCCTTACCGTCGGAGACATAAACATCCCTGAGCAGATTCCGAAGAGGTTCCGCACACGCTAACCGCGCCCCCATGCCAGGAACCACGGCACCTTCACCCACTTCATCTCGTTGAGAGATCCGGATATAGCCTTATTTATTCCGAACCCTAACGGGAGCTTCTGGTCCATCAGATACACGGATCCCTTCTGGCTTCCCCACCGACGATGCGCCTGCTCCGAACCTTTGCGCGCATACCGAACGCCTGCGAGCTGCTCGACCTCCTGCTGGAGGAGGTCTGCCACTGCCTCCAGACCCAACGGGGTCAACGCCTGGATCACCGACAAACGCGTCTCCAAATCGATGACATCGCCCTCAACCTTGACTTCACCATCGCCTACAAATAGCTTCTCCATCTGGGCTCCTTTCTTACGGGTATACGCTCCTACACGTCTACCCAACGTAAGTTTGGAGCCCTCTAAGTTTCAACTACAATAGGCACAACACCGCTAATCGCCGGGCTTTCCTTCTCTCTTCTTACTTCTTCCTTCTCCCCCCCTTGCTGCTGCTCACGATGGCAAAAGTGTCCTCCGCAATTAGCCTTTCTTCATCGGTTGGGATCACGAGCACTTCGACCGTCGCCCGATCCGCAGCGATTCGGCCTTCCTTTCCGACATATTGACGGTTCCTCTCAGCATTCAGCGCCACCCCGAGTGCATCCAATCCTTCGACGATTCTCTCTCGCATCCGCCAGGCGTGTTCGCCAATCCCGCCGGTGAATACGACTGCGTCGATCCAACCCAATACGGCCGTGTAGGCACCGATGTATTTCTTGATGCGGTAGGCAAAGAGCTCGAGGGCCACGACTGCCCGTGGGTCCCCTCGATCTGCCGCCGCCTCGACTTCACGCAGGTCGTTCGAGAGTCCCGTGAGCCCTAGCAGTCCGCTCTCTCGATTGAGGAGACGGTCGACCTCGCTGGGTGTCATCCCCAACTTTTCCTGGATGTGGAGTACGACGCCCGCATCGATGTCACCACTTCGCGTGCCCATCGCGACTCCTTCGAGCGGCGTTAGGCCCATCGATACATCGATCGATTCACCGTTTCGAATCGCGGCGATCGAACACCCGTTACCAAGGTGGCACGTGATGCCGGTGAAAGTGTCTTTGTCGAGCAGCCGAGCGGCACGCTGTGAAACATACCGATGGGACGTTCCGTGGAAGCCGTATCGCCGAATCCGGTGGGTCTTGTAGAGGTCGTAGGGAATCGCGTAGAGATACGCCTTCGGTGGAAGGGTCTGGTGGAACGCGGAATCGAAAACCGCGACGTGCTGCGCATCGGGGAAGGCACGCCTGGCACCACGGATCCCCTCGAGGTTGGGTGGATTATGAAGGGGCGCCAGTGCGGCCAGTGTCTCGATGTCTCTTTCAACGTAGTCATCGACGATGACGGCATCGGCGTACAGGTCTCCCCCGTGCACGACCCGGTGGCCGACGGCTTCGACCGCCTCGTGGCCATCGCGTTCAAGCGCGCTTTCGACCTGTAGCAGCGCGCTCGCGTGATCGGGTACTTCGGAGCGCTGCGTCACGCCGCCGATCGTGACCTGGGCATCCGGTTCCCCGATGCGATCGACGCTGCCGCGGAGGAGGACGGATGCGTCGGGCATGTCGAACAGTTGGAACTTCAGAGATGACGATCCGGAGTTGAGGACTAGGAGGAGCATGTGGACGGTGACGACGGCTTCGCCCCATCAGTCGGTGGGCGGTCGGCGGTGGGCGGTCGGCTCAACAAGATGTTTTATTTTCGATGGTTGATTCTCGATGCTGCTGCTTCATCCAACAGAAACGTACAATCCGAATGTGATTGCAAATAGCTGGCTGGACACGAAGAGTCGACAGGGGTCTCGAGCGCTCGGCAAACAGCGTCGGCTTTGTGCGAACCCGTGGCGATGAGGAGGATCCGTCGTCCTTCGAGAATGGTCGCAACGCCCGCGGTGAGGGCTTCACGAGGTACGTCATCGGGTCGATCGAAAAAGCGGCTGTTGGCTTCGATCGTTTCTTTCGCCAGTCTGATCTTTCGCATACGGGAATCAAGCGAGCTTCCCGGCTCGTTGAAGGCGATGTGCCCGTTGATGCCGATACCCATCAGCCAGAGGTCTGCCCCGCCCGTGTTGCGGATACCCTGCTCGAATCGTTCACATTCGAAATCGAGGCTGTCGGCGCATCCGTCCGGTAGGTGGGTCTGGGTGATCGGGACGTCGATGTGATCGAAAAAGCGATGGTCCATGTAGAACCGGTAGCTTTGTTTGTGGCTCCCGCAGAGTCCCACGTATTCGTCGAGGTTGAACGTCGTGACGTTGGCGAAGGAGAGACCCTCCTCGCGATGCATCTGGACGAGCCGTTGGTATGTCTCAATGGGGCTCGATCCCGTTGAGAGGCCGAGCACGCAGTCGGGTTTCTCCCGGACGAGACTGGCTACGATTCCAGCGGTTGCGTCGGCGACATCGGAAGGCGATCGGCATATCTGAACGGTAATAGGCATCGAGCGTCGGTTGATGATTTACTTCCTGCGGACGACGCGGCCGGACATCGTGCCGGTCGGCGTTCCCCCGGCGATAACGGACTCGCCGTTGACGATGACGTCGTCGATGCCGACAGGGGGCTGGTTGGGGTCTTCGAACGTGGATTGCGCGGCAACTGTGTTGGGATCGAATACGACGAGGTCTGCAGCCAGGCCTTTTGCGATGCGCCCACGATCCGGAATGCGGAAACGGTCGGCCGGAAAGGCGCTCATCCGGTAAACGGCATCGTGGAGAGACATGATACCACGGTCTCTAACGAATTCGCCCAGGACGCGCGCGAAGCAACCGGTTCCACGTGGATGAGGGTGAGGGATGTTGTAGAGGCCGTCGCTTGCGACCATCATCCGCGGATGCCGGGCCGTCGCTTCGATTGCGGCCCTCGCTTCGTCCTCAGGAACCTGCCAGGGAAAAACGAATGCCTGTAGTCCGTCCTCTTCGAGCAGGAGGTCGTATGCGAATTCCTCAGGTGGCTTTCCCGCTTCATCCGACAGTTCGCCAAGACGCCTCCCCGTGTGGCGACCCGACCGCGTGAGCCCGCAGATCTGGTTCGCACTGCCGAGACGTTCTTTCAAGCCCGGTAGAGAAGCCTCGCGTACGGAGGGATCGCGTAGCCGCTCCAAGACCTCTTCCGGACTTCCGTGCTGATACTTCATCGGAAGCATCATGGTCATGTGCGTCATTCCGGCGGCATACATGTAGGATTCGAAGGTGAGGTCGATATCATCCTTGTCGACTTCCTCGAGCAGGGGCCCCGTGAGGTCGTCGACGCGTGAATGGGAAATGTGGACGGGGATGTCTGCTGCACGGGACAGGTCGAACGTCTCACGCCATGCCATTTCCGGCCCGAGGATCTGAAATCGGATGTGGGCAGCGTAGATCCCGTCGTATTCGGCAGCTACCTTACAGAGGGCGACAAGCTCGCGAAAGTCGGCATTCGCGCTCGGCTGGTAGTCGAGCCCGAGATTGAGGGCACACGCGCCGGCTTCCATCCACTCGCGCGTCAGGACTTCCATCTGACGGAGTTCGTCGTCCGTGGCGATGCGGGCGTCCCAGCCCATCACTTCGGCCCTCACGACACAATGGGGGACTTGCGAGACCACGTTGGATGGCGTCTTTCGCTCGTAGAGGGCGAGGTAGTCTTCGATGGACTCCCAGGGGGGGGCGACGTCGACGATGCCGTAGGCAAAGAGCGTGTAGTCCCACATTTCCCGTGCGAGCTGACCCGTCAGCCTCGCCCACCCAAAGCCGTCGGGCGCCAGCAATTGCGTCGTCACGCCCTGCGCTACCTCGCCATACTGGTCGGGCGTTCCGAGGAGTGCGATTTCGCCGTGGACGTGGACGTCGATGAAGCCGGGTGAGACGACACGGCCTGAAGCGTCGATCTCACTGTCAGCTGTCGCCTGTGCGAGGTCGTCGACCGCTTCTATGTGCTCGTCTTTGACGCCGACATCCGCGCGGAACGGCTCACGCTGGCCCGAGCCGTCTACGACGAGACCGTTCCGTATGATGAGATCGAAATTCATGGTTTCAGTGCACTTAATAGGGAATTCAAAGTCACCGTCACGTCGAGCGTCCTTCGACTCCGCTCAGGGCAGGCTCAGTCGAGACGTCGGTCCTTATGGGTCCACAGTCTTTTACTGGTCGTCTCGTTTTGACACTGAGCCAGGCTCGTTAGTGTCTCCCAGTCACCTGCGATGAGGGCGAGTTTCTTCTGCCTGGACCAACGCTTTACGATTTTCTCCGCTTCGATCGAGTTCAGGTCAATAGGTGTGTAAAAGAAATCAGGCGGCCATCTTCCCGGCTTCGACCTGCGGTCCGGTTGAGTGTTTCTGATCGTAGACTTGTTGTAGCAAGTGTGGCGCGGTGAGTTTCCTGAATCGGCTCTCTGCGACCTTGAGCGTACGCCAGATGAGAGCCGTGGCGTTCCTGACTTTCTTGAATCGCCTGGCGGCGTTTGTGCGAAGCCGAACGGAAGCAAAGGGGCTCTCGACGACGTTCGTGGTTCTCAGGTGTTTCCAGTGTTCCTTCGGGAAGTCGTAGAACGTGACCATCCGATCCCAGTTTCTTTCGAGCGTCTCCACGGCGGCAGGGAACTGTGAGCGATACCGTGCGGCAAAGCGTTTCCGGAGCTTCTCGGCCTCCTTTTTCGTGCCGGCATAGGGGATCTGGACGAGCAGTGCGCGGGCTTCAGCCTGTGCACGCTTGGCGACCTTGTCGAGCACGTTGAGGATCTTGTGGTTCCAGCACCGTTGTTGCCGGCTCTCTGGCCAGACCTGATCAACGGCCGCCCAGATGCCCATATTCCCGTCCGCGGCGATCAGGACAGGATGTTCGAGCCCGCGATCCCGGAGATCCCGTAGCACCGTGAGCCAGGATTCTGTAGACTCTCGATAACCGGGTTCTATCGCCAGGATCTCCTTGCTGCCGTCGCTCATCGCGCCGATCACGACCAGCAGACACGCCTTCTCGCGCTCGAGCCCGGCTTTGACGTAGATGCCATCAGCCCAGGCGTAGACCAGTTCGCGATTATCCAGACGCCTTTCTTTCCAGTCCTGGAAGTCGACCTCCCACTTCCCTCGAAGACGAGCGATCGAGGTCGGCGAAAGCGGCGCGCCATCACCGAGCAGCGCACGCAAAGACAACTCGAAGTCGCCCTGGGAGAGACCGTGGAGATAAAGGTCGGGAAGCAGATCTCCAATGGCCCTGGTTCTCCGGGCGAACAGGGGGAGGATGCGGCTTTCAAACCGCTCTTCCAGACCACGAACCCGGGGACGCCGGACCTTGATCGTTCCGCAGCTCGTCGAGAGACGCCGGGGCTTGCCGTAGCCGTTCCTGTAGCCCGTGGAGCTATCGACCTCGGCTCGGCGCTCATACCACGACCGGCCCAAGAACGCGGTCGCCTCCTCCTCCAGAATGGCTGGAACCGGCCCTGGATCTCTTCACGGATCCAATCGTCAACCGTCTCCCACGTCGGCATGGACTTCAATGGGACTCTATGCGTATGTTCCTTCACGGCGATCCTCCTTCCCAACCGGGCCTCTCACCCGGTTTTGTGTGAATCAACTATCTCACGGGAAGTGTAGGGTCGCCCTTTCTCTTTTTCCACACCTTTTGATTATAGCTCCTTCGATCGCCGAAATAGCGGAAGGGAACCGTTCGGCGAAGGCAAGACAGACCGGCCGACGCCGGTAGGTGTAGCTTTTGGCATCAATCCCTTCGTTGTGTTCTGCAACACGACGATCGACGTCCTTCGTGACACCTGTGTAGAGGTTTCCATCTGCACATCTGACGATGTAGAGGAACATTGGATGTCCTCGCTGGGCGAGTTCTCGACTCGCGCTCGAACTGACGCCACTATCGGTTTACGTCAGTTATCACTACGCCAACCCTTCTATCAATCCCCTCATGTGACCGATAGCGTAGGACCAATACTGGCGCGTGTTGTCATCGCCGGTGATGTGCATCGCGTGGTCGGGATGGATGGGGCCGTCGTAATTGGACTCCTTGAGTGCCCTCATGCACTCGAACATCTTCTCGTTGCCGTCATCGGGGAAGGATTCGCAGAAATCGTTTGTTACGCCGCTGATGTTTCGGAAGTCGATGAGGAAGATCTTCTTCTGCTCCGCGAAGTGACGAATCCACTTGGGCACGTCGACGCCCATTTCTGAAAAGCAGCCCGTGCAGAACTTCAGACCGTTGTAGTCACTCGGAACCGTGTCGATCGCGCGCTGGAAGGCTTCGGGCTCGCGCATGATGCGGGCGACGCCGGCGATTTCGGGCACGGGAGGATCGTCTGGATGCAGCGCGAGACGGACGCCGGATTCTTCGGCGACGGGAACGACGGCCTTTAGCATGTATTCGAGGTTGTCCCACATCTGATCGTCGGTGATGGGCTTGCGATGGCTTTCGGGGATGAGCGAGTCATCGATGCCGGGACTGGTCATCAAAGGGGCATCCTTGACACGCTCGGCCTCGAACGAGGAGCCGAGGGCGCCGCCCCGTGAGGGACGTCCGTTGTTTGTTCGGTAGAAGCGGATGGCGTGCATGTTGTAAACGAGAAAGTCCAGACCCGCGGCGCCCATGTTTCGGAGGGTCGTCTGCAAGTTCTCGATTTGCTCATCACGTCCGGGAAGACCGAGCATCCATTTGAAGCACATGGGCCACGGCAGGAGCGAAGTGCCTTCGCACTTGAGGCCTTGATTCTCGATCTGCGATTTCATGTTCATCAGGACCGGATATTCGTAATAGCCCTTTTCCGGGTCGACGGGTGGGCCGATCACCACGCCCTCTACGCCGATCTGCTTCATCCAGATGAGCTGTTCGTTGACGTCCTGGCCTCTTCCTCGTCCCATTCCGAGTACTGGTCTCATCCGTTAGCCTCCATCACGATTGGCATAGTGGCGTGTTCTCGCTCCTGCCTTCGCGCCGGAGGCGCTTCGGCGAGGCAGGCGTGCTCGAACTGACGCCTGATGACAGCTTCAAGTCTTCGTTGGGGCCTATTTGCGACCGACATTCGATGAATCAATAGATGCGCTGGATGACGTGCCATCCGACGGGCGTCTGTACGGGTCCCCCGACGCCGCCTGGAGGCAATTCCTTCACTTTTGCTTCGAACGCGGGCAGCAGATCGCCGGGCTCAAACGCTCCAATGTCTCCACCACCCGGGCCAGAAGGATCGGTTGAATGGATTCGTGCCAGCTCAGAGAAGTCTTCTCCCGATTGAACCTTCTGGATGAGGGAACGCGCCAATTCTTCGCTCTGGACAACGATATGCTGGGCACGCATCTCTCCGGCTGCGCGACGGCGATCCCGATCGTCCCGCATGGCGGTCACTTCAGCGAGTCCACCTCGCACGAGTTTCGAGGTGGGCGCCAGTAGGGCCGCTTGCTCAAGATGATGGATCGCCCGGTCCAGATCACCCGTCTCTACATAGACGGTAGCGATGCCTGTGTGGGCATCCGTCATATCCGATTTCAACGATAGGGCTTTGGAATACGCGGCTAGGGCTTCTCCAGACCGCCCCATCTTGAATCGAGCGCGTCCTACGTTGACCCAGCGGTGACGAAGGACGAGTCGATGGCCGTCGACTGTTCGAAGTGCGTGAGGGCTGCCGCGATCCGTCCACCGCGTTCCAGCAACGATCCGAGGTTGTTATGGGACTGCTCGTGTCGCGGGTCGTGACGCACTGCTCGCTCGTAGGCGGCCTGTGCACTGTCGAAAGCCCCCGTCCCGAAGAATAGAACACCTAGGTTGTAGTGCGCCTCGGCGAACGTCGAATCAGCACGAATGGCCGCACGGTAATGTGTCAAGGCACTGTCGACTCTTCCCATCCGGATGTGAAGGAAGCCGATGTTGTGCAACGTCTTCACGTCCGTCGAATCCAGCGCCAGCACCTTTCGGTATTCACGGATCGCCTCCTCGAACCGCCCGGCGGCCTGATGCGCATCCGCTTCCTCTTTGTGAATGCGTATCGCCCGTTCCTGACACGCGAAAAGGGCGAGCAAGCATAGGAGGAGGAATGCATTTCCTGACCATAGCCTCCGTGAAGAGTGACGCTCCACTCGATGATTCCTGATGCGATGCTCGATCTTCACGTTTCGATCTCAGGCGCCCACTTCGGCCGCCACTCGCGGCCGTCGTAACTTCCAGATCATGCCGTCGTAGACGAAGTGCATGAACGATGTGCTGTAGATGAACAGGAAATACAAATAGGGTGAGATCGAGTGCAGTATCTCGTGGAACACGAACATCACAGCGATAAGCAGAATCGTGTAAGCGACGATATGGCGGGCGGGGAGAGAGAGCAGTGGAACATCTGTCTTGTGATCCCTGGATTTGCTTTGGAGGGCAAGCCCACAGATGGCGAAGTATTCGAAGGCGTGACTGAAGCTAGTTGCGATGAGAAACGCCGTTCCCGATGCGATAGGGCCATAGCCGTACATGACTACCACGCCTGCAGTGAACAGGATTTTAGGCAGACTTGGGCCATTGGGAGAACAGAACTCGTGAACGAACCAGACCAGTGTCAGAATACCGAGGACAGCGTAGATGATGTTGACCACCATCGGCCCTGTCGCAGGATCGATCGCGAACCACCCGATGACCGCTCCTACGATGACGAATGCGGAACCAATCGTAACGATCGTCGACCGTCTCGATTCACCCGTCCACCCCCACAACTCGTCGATCGTCCAGAAGGCTCCTACGAGAATCACCATGCCATAGATCCAGACTGGATGGCTGGACAGGTAGAACATGAGACGGCCTTCGACACCAGATTGCATCCCCAGCACGTGGATCATTCCGGCCGCGCCCCATCCGTAGACCACCACCTCGTCCAGCCTCTTGAGTCCCCACCGGGTCTTACTCGAATAGATTCTGAGGAGCCCGTATTTCTGCTTCACGAAATGGAAATAGTTGAAAAAGGACCAGAACGTGAACATCTCCGGTTCTGCTACCCGGAAGAAGTAGCAGAACCATACGCCTATGACGCAGATCACCGGCACGACAATGTAGGTTCGTCTCCGTCGTGCATATTCCGCGCGGTCCCCGTAGACGAGTGGAAATGTGAAATATCGATGGGAGATGAAGAACGTTACTGCGACGAATTGCGCGCTGTCTTCGAGTTCTGGAACGAGCAGGGGCAGCAGGAAGATCGCGACCCACCCGACGGAGAAGCAGGAGAGGTCGACGAGCGGACTGATGATCCATCGATTTTGGGGAACAGCGCTATCAGACATACAGGGCTCTTCGATTCAGAGTCATCGGGACACAGCACACAATGTAATCAGATCAACGCACTCTCCCAACAGGGAGACGCCTGTTCTCCCCGTCCGTGCTTGCTCGGGTCTCATTCTTGTGGACACAATCACTCACCGACCCAACTGATCCATGCCCGCAAGGGCGGATGGATGATCGGGTGCGACAGCGAGGACGCTTTCCCAATGGGTCCGCGCTTCTGCTTCACGATGGAATGTGTAGGCGACCCAGCCGAGCGCGGCCCGTGCGTTAAGGGTGGATGGATCGGCCTCGATGGCGTCCACATACGCTTTGCCTGCCTCCTCGTATCGTCCCGATTTGAAGAGGATGTTTCCGAGATTCGTGTGGGCCTCCGAGAATCCGGGGTTGAGCTGGATGGCGCGCCGATAGGCCTTCTCCGCCGATGCAACATCTCCCGTGGCAACGTAAGCCGCACCGAGGTTGTAATAAAGACTGGGAAAGCTCCCACCCGCGTCGCGCGCCTTCTCGAACCACGGGAGGGCGCGGGCGAAATCGCCGGCATAGACGTATGAGGTGGCGAGGTTGAAGGGGTCGGCGCTTCGATCGACGGGCCAGAGTGCACGTTCCGCCCGGTAGGCGAACACGAGAACCGCGAGTACCGCGGCCGATGGAAGTAGAGACCGCCATCGACCCCTGCGGTAGGCGTCGATGAGAATCGATAGACCGACTCCGGCGAAACAGGCGACGACCGGGAGTGCCGGCGTGCGATACCGGCCAGAGACGTGGAAAGCTATCACCGTGGCCGCATAGGCGCCCAGGATGACGATCCAATCTCGCGACAGTCGTCTTCTGCGGATGATGTGGACCACGCCCATCACGGCGAGTGGGTAGATGAGCCACAACTGTCCGATTGGCAGGTTCAATGCGGGGCTGAACTGTCGTTGATATTCATACGTGTAGTTGAGGGGTTGTTCGTGGGCGGACAGGAAGAGCCGCATCTTTCGGAGGAGAACACGGCTTGCTTCAATCGGGTCTAAGACGATGAACAGGAGCCCCTGCCTGAACCAGTAGGAGGAGACTTCGTGGTCCGTCAGGCTGCGGCCGACGTCGGCCTCAGCAAGGCGCCGGGGGCCTTCCAGATTGCCTCTAGGCGCATCGGGTGTGATGTCCGCTCGCATCCCGAGGGGTGGCTCGAACCACCCGGGTGCCCCTGCGTGGTTGCCCATGTAGAAGTTGATGCCTCCGTGCGAGGTCAGGGGTGTCCATACACCCGCGACCATCCCGTTACGCAGCAGTGCGAGCAGCAGAGGCAAAGAGACGCCGAGAATGTGGGGCCATCGTCGGATCCACGCCGACCATACCCGCAGCTGACCCTGTTCCAGGAGAGTCCACAGGAAGTAGGTCGGGACAAGCACGAGCGCGTTCGGACGAACCAGACCGACGAGTCCAAGACAGAGCCCTGCGATCGCGAGCGGGCGCGGCCGATCCGTCTGGCGCCATTGTTCGGCACAGAACAGAAAGGTCACGATGAGGGACACAGCGAGCGATGTTCCGAGCATCATCGTCTCGTAAAACATCAGCGTTCCAAGAGAGCCGTAAAGGATGCCAGCGGCCAAAGCGGCTGATCGACCGAATCGACCCTCTACGAGACGATAAATCAGACCCGAACACAGAACGCCAAGAAAGGATTGAAGGATCAGGACGAGCGTTGGAAGGTGACCGACGATCGTGTATATGAGACCGACGACGTAGGCGTAAAGGGGTGGCAGGACAAACAACGCCGAGTCGCCGATCCAATCGCCATCCGCAATCCGGAGCGCCCAGTTGTCGAAAATCTTGGCGTCGGAGATGAGTGTGTCGGCATAGGGGCTTCCGGTAAGGAAGCTGTAGAGGTTGATGATGCGGAGGAGCGTTGCCCAGGCGATGACGATCGCGAGGCGAGGGATTCGAGGTGGCGGGCTATTGTGACGTGATGATGGCATCGATCGTACGGTTGGTGGCGAGTTGTGTCGCAGCAAGGACCTGGTCAGAGGGTATGCGGAGGCCGGTGTAGTGTCAACCGTCTAGTGTCACGTCCCAGGAATAACTAGAAAAATATTCGATTCTGTCGTATGGTTCCTCAAGCACTCATTCTTGGGAGGAACCGATGGCTAGAGGTCGTCCGTTACAGCCACTGAACATCAGTGATGAGGTCCACGATCAACTCGAGTCATTGTCTCGTTCGCGTAGCATGTCTCACGCTTTGGTGCGTCGCGCGAAGATCGTCTTGATGAGCGATTGCGGTCTGACCAATCAGGAGATCGCGGAACGAGTCGGGTTGTCCGGAGCGTCTGTCGGCAAGTGGCGTCGTCGCTTCTGCGAGCAAGGCTTGATGGGACTGTATGACGAATTGCGTCCTGGAGGGCCACGGTCGGTCAGCGACGAAGAGATCTCCTCCCTCATCTACAAGACGCTCAAGAAGCAACCGAAGGGTGCCACCCACTGGACCTGTCGTTCGATGGCCGACGAGACGGGGCTCTCCAAGTCCTCGGTTCAACGTGTATGGAAAGCTTTTGGACTGCAACCGCATCGACAGAAGCACTTCAAACTGTCGAACGATCCCTTCTTCGTCGAGAAAGTCAGGGATATCGTCGGTCTATACCTGAACCCACCGGACAACGCGATGGTGCTCTGTGTAGACGAGAAGAGCCAGATTCAAGCACTCGAACGGACACAACCGATTCTTCCTTTGGGTCTCGGATACGTCGAGGGCGTCACTCACAGCTATATCCGGAACGGCACGACCACCCTCTTTGCAGCGCTCAACATCGCATCCGGCAAAGTTCTGACTCAGTGCAAGCCCAGACACCGCAACAAAGAGTTCCTTCAGTTCCTCAAGCACATCGACAAGAACGTCCCAAAGGATCTCGACATCCATCTGGTCGTCGATAATTACGGCACGCACAAGCACCCGAACGTCAAGCGTTGGCTCGCCTCACGGAAACGATATCACGTGCACTACACACCAACATATGCCTCCTGGCTGAACCAGGTAGAGATCTGGTTCGGTATCATCACCCAAAGAGCCATTCGACGAGGCACCTTCAGAAGCGTCAAGGACCTGATCGCCTGCATCAAGAAATTCACTGATCACTACAACGAGAATTCTACACCCTTCGTCTGGACCGCCACGGCAGATTCAATCCTCGAGAAAGTCCATAAACTTTTGAAGCTTATACGCGGGACGTGACACTAGTGGCCTGTCACGAAAGTAGCACTGGACTTTTGCTGCCAGACTGAGCGGCGTCAGTTCGAGCACCTCGGCTTCGCTCGGCACAGGCTCCGTCGAGAACACGCCCATTACGAATCTCCTGCTCTCTCCTGATTCTAAAGGGCGATTAACGTAGCAGCCCACTAGTACAGGAGGCGAGGATGGTCACATCGGACCGGAAGTAGATCCATCAGATTGGCTATGTGTCCGTGCCGCACAAAAAAAGAAACGGCGGCAGGACTCGCGTCCCACCGCCGTTCTCGTAAACTGACGTTCTTCGTGTTAGAACGTAACCGCCACGGTGAACATCTGGACGGCATCGAAGAACTCGGAGAGGAAGTGCTTGTAAGCATAGTCGGCGCGGAAACCGCGTCCTTCCTCGTTTGCCCAGTTGAAGCCGCCACCGAGGGAGTAATCTTCGGTGTCGTGGTTGAACTTGTAGCCACCTCGCAACGCGAAGCCGATGGACTGATCGGGTCGTTTGTAGCGGTATTCTGTCCCGAAGAGCCATCTTTCGTCGAAGTCGATTGGGGAGTCGATTTCGGCGATGATGTCGAAATGGTGGGGTACCGGCGTGCTGCCGCCCATGGAAATGGCGTCGATCACGAGCCCGAGGCGAAACGCCCTCGGAAGCTCGAACCGCTCACGCTGATACTCTTTCTCTTCGCTGAAGTTCCGAACACTCATGGCGAGCACCGTGTTCCGGAACCCGGTGTTGAAGTAGGTTCCCAGATCAACGGATACGGCGTTGATGTCCGCCGAGCCCGAAGGCAGCGGCAGCTCCTGGTGCGCCAGACGGAGCATTGCACCGACGCTGAATCGGTCGGTGATCTGGAAGCCCCATCCAGCGGAGAGGGCGTAGTCGGTGGTACTGAATGTGCCTGTAGATGTGAAACCCTCGCTAGCTGGGTTGGGATCAATGGCGGTACCGTTGATCGACCCCGAGTCGTGGGTGATGAATCCGACACCGAAGCTTCCCGGGATGCCTTCGAACTGCATCACGACACCGCCGACGTCGTGCTTGGTGTTGGCGATCCACTCGGCGTGTGTGAAGAACACCTCACGGTTGTAGGCGAAGCCGAGCAAGCCGGGGTTCAAGAACACTGCGCCCGGCCCGTCGCCGACGAGCCCCGTACCGGCGTCGGCCAAAGCCGCACGCCGCGCATCGGTGGGAAAGCCGAGGAAGATCAGTCCGCTCTGTGCCACCTTGACGGCCGAGGGTCTGGCTTCCTCCTGGTTGGGATAGGTGGGTCCGATGTCCCGGATGAGGGTGCCCCCGAGGACGCGCGGATCGACGAACTGTGCGTCGGCCTGGGCAATGGGCAGGGCCATCGCCAGCAGGCAGACCCAGATCAACTTTCGATATGTCACAACTGCCTCCTTGTTGGTCTCAGGGTGCCTACCGGACGACGACGAACTTCTCGATGTCGCTCTGGCCCGAGGCTGGATCCGTGATGTGGGCGACGTAGATGCCGCTCACGATGAACTGGTTGTTGTCGTTGGCCATCAACGCCCACTCCTCGTCGCCGGAACCGGAGGTGTGATCGAGACGCGTGACAAGGTCGCCATTCAGCGTGAAGATGCGAATGATGGCGTTGGCCGGCAGGTTCACGAAAAGCAGCTTGTTGGGCTGCCCCGTAAAGTTCGTGCCGCCCCCCGCGAGGTCACCACCCAGAATGCTGTAGGGGTTGGGGACCACGCGAACCTGCGCAAGATCGTTGACGGGTTCCGAGAAGGAACTGACACCGGTGCCGCCGTTGCGTGTGGCAAAGATGCTGCTTTCCTGCCCTTCGGCGTCCACGGCGGTGACCGCGTAGAAGTTGCGTTCGCCGCGGATGACGTCCGTGTCTGTGAAGCTGGTGCCTGTGAGCAGCGTTGAGCCGTTAAGCGGTACTGGCGGGTCCGCCAGATTGGTTTCGTGACCCGCCATCCTGTAGAGGTTGTATCCGACGGCCCCTGTTGCGGTGCCCCAGGAAATCTCGTTCTGCTCCGGACCCGAATTGTAGGTTGCCGTTGTGGGCCACGACGGTCCTAGCGGAAGGCTGGGCGACCAGCCGATCGGCCAGATAATGGGGGTTGTCGTCCCCCCTTCCACGTTTCCGGGAACCTCGACTCGATTCGCCCAGGCCTGGCGCGCCTGATCCACGCCCTGCATCAGAGAGTCCAGACCACTGTCGAGAAAAGCCTCCTTCTCGGCGAACGAGATGGCGCCGGAGGACCACTGGCCTCCCACAAGCTGGTTGTCGGTGGTGTGTGGGCCGGCCACGATCCAGGCTTCCACCGTGTGGACCCACTGATCTTGGAGGAGGGTCCACGGCCCCCAGGTCACTTCGTAGGTGTGATCCGCCACTTCGGTGGGCTGGAAGTCTGGCGCATCGCTGGCTGCTGTCGCGATCCGTTCCGCCCGGGTGGTGAGGCCGGGCTGCACGATGAAATCGTAGGTCTGGTCCCGGGTGTTTCCGTCCGTGGAAACCCAGTTGTTGCCGTCGACCCGTTGTAGGCCGTGTGGCTGGGCCGTATCGTCGGTGGGTGCTATCTGGCTAATTGCATTGTTGGAATCGTCGAAATCCTGGAAACCCATAGGTTCCATAGAAGCATACAGCCAGAGCTTCCCTTTGTACTCGCTCTCCATAAACTCGCCCGCCGTGATTCGGGCCTCGGCGGCCAAAGTGAGCGACTGGTGACCGGATGGTGGCGCCGGCTCTCCACGGTCGTCGCCGTCGGACCGATAGCCCGCTGCGATGGCCGAATCGCCGTCGCGGCCGTAGAGCAGCACCGCCCTCGGACCGCTCCCGGATGCTGCTTGTCCGCCCTCCGGAGCATTGAAGGGCGGGAGTGCGTCAGCGGCAGGGATCGTTCGCGTCAGGTTGTCCTCGAAGAAATAGAGCTCGTCCCATTCGCCCACGGCACCGAGGTTGGCCACCTTGTGTCTCGACCCCGACTCAATATCCCCTGAGGCCCTGACTTCGCCGGCGGGGCCCTGCCCATTACCCCTGAGGAACATGACGTTCCCCGCGATGTAAAGGCCGGCGAAATCGTTTGCGTCGACATCCGATTGTAACATCGTGTCCGCACCCCGCGGGCCCACTCTCTGGTCGGGCTGCCAGGACGGAGTCGGGCGGCCGTAACTCCGAATCAGGATGAACATTTGATCCTGCTCCGGACTCTGCCAGGCGTAGAGCCTTCTTCGCTCGGTGATGCCCCCCGCGTAGCTGACCTCCAGGGGGATCAACAGATCGGCGGTCAGGCTTGGCACCACCTGGTCCTTCCGGCTGTCGAAGAGGGTCCACCGCGTTTGCCCGAAGTTCACCCCATCCTGCGTGACTGTCGGCGGCGCGTTGCGGAAAATCTTCGGGCTGATTCCGTCACCGCCTGTCTCGAAGTAGGTGCGCGAGAAATCCAGAGCGTCGGCTTTGTGGTCGAGCACCATCTTTCCAACGTTCGTGCCGAACAACTCTCTGTTGGCGGCCGCAAACGGTTCGAAATATGACGGCGTTGTGAAGTTGTCTACGGCGTAGGCCCACAGTCCGTCCATAATCCGAGCATTCTCGACGGCAACGTCGGGATTTGTCACGTTCGTCGCTCGACCGCCAGGGCTGCTAAGACTGACGTAATAGTCGATGTTGGGCCAGATGCCCCACATCCGTCCAATCCATTGCGCGCCGGCATCTCCAGAGGGAGCGAGGAGCCCCGCGCAAAACAATAGTATCAAGAGTATTCTGTGTGTCACGTTCTTCTCCTATGCGTGAGTTACGTCGGTGTGTTTAGCCAGTTCGGCCTTCCCGGGACCGGCCAGCGGCCCCGGGAAGGACCGACGAAACCTGCCTAGAAGCTGAACCTGGCACCGAAAGTAAAGTCACGTGGATTGCTGTAAATCATGTAGGGCCGCCGCAGATCCGGGAAGTCCTCGACATCCGTGCCCGGCCGTTTACCTTCGTTGAGATTCCCGTTCGAATCCAGGGTCCACCCGATCGACTCCATGTAGGCCCTATAGCGGTTCGTCGTGTTCGTACCCGCATATTGGAACGCTTGGCCACCGCCGAAGCTGCCAACCCCATTCCTGGGTGTGTCCTCAGAGTTAACACCGAAGTCCCCATTGTAATTGCCGCCCGGGGTCGTGTGGGTGTTCTTGAAGTTGAGCGGGTTGGAGATCTCCATAAATATCATCGGAGATCCCTGCATGTCGAACATCTTGGCAAGACGGATATGCCCCGTGTAGGAGTCCTTCCACTGGGCGTTGAGCTGGTTGATCAGCGAAGCGTCCGAGTTGCCGGGGTTGTAATTGAAGTAATCGCCCGCTTCACGCTCGAAGTAGAATCCGAGGTTCCACCCGCCCTTGAGCAGGGCCTGGTCGCCACCGTAATCCAGCGGCGTGCGCCAGACACCGCCGAGCTTGATCTGCGGCTTGGCCTTGAACGGCGGAGCTGCGTTATTCGGGTTGTCCGCGAGTACGCTTCGGTTAACATCCGAGACCGTCTTGACATCGTAGATCTGACGCCATCCGGCGTTACGAACCCGAGCGACCCGGATGTCCCACGAGAGGAACCCGGTGAAGAACTTGCCCCGCGACTTCTGCAGCTTCAGCTCGATGCCGCGGGCATCCATAGCGAACGCGTTCTGCGAGAGTCGGGGTCCCCCGTCGTTGAAGGCACCGCGGGTCCGAGAGTCGGCCCAGCCTTCGTTCTCGAGGTCTTTGAAGTAGACCGTCCCGGTCAGCAGATACGTGCCCTGGAAGCTTCGCTCGTAGCCCATCTCGTACTGGATCGTCCGCTCCATCGACATCCACGGGTTCCCGAGGTACTCGAGCGACTGACCCAGACCACTCTGCGTGCGATACATGTCCCGCGTGTTCACCAACTGGTTGAAGTGACCGTAGTTGAGGAACATCTTGCTGAGCGTCGTGATCGGGTACGAAACGCCGAACCTCGGGCTGAATGCGTAATCGGTCGGCGGCCTGACTTTACGAGCAGCCGCGTAGACCTGCTCCGCACGCCGGCCGAACCACGGGAAATGCGTTTCGTTCGGCAGGTCGAAGAAGAGGTCGGGGCGGTGCCAGTCAAACCGGAAGCCTGCGTTGGCCACGATCGACCGATACTCCATCCTGTCCTGGAAGAAGACCCCACCGTAGATCGGGGTCTCCACCCAGTAGTTGTTGTGGTCACCGGTCGCGCCGCCCGTGGGCACCTCGACTTCGGGGCGCCACGGATAGATCTCGTTACCCGTTGCAGAAATTCGAGGCCCACTATACTCGTCCTTGTAGATGGGATCGGCGAATTCCGGCACGGCCGCAGGCACGTAGCCCCGGTTCTCGTGGAGGTGGAAATGATGGATCTGGACGCCCGCCTTCATCTGGTGGTTGGGCGTGACCTGGCTGGTGATGTCGAGCGTGAAGTCGTTCTCCCAGATCGACGACCAGTCGCCGGCGCGGCTGTGGCCCCCACCGCCCTGCATTCTGTAGATGCTCAGAATGTCATTGCCACCGGGTTTGTAGTTCCAGCCAAAGGGCGCCTCGTTCAGGACGACGGCCCCCGAGGCCGATGCGGCGGCTGCGGCGGCGGCATCATTTATCTGCGTTCGAGCGCCGCTGGTGCTGATTGCCACGGCGGGGGCGGAGGTGTTCTTGAACGGGTGCCACTTTTTGGTCCAGTCCACGCTCCCGAAGCGCGCCGTGAAGTTGTAGAATGTCTTCGGCGAAAGCGTGTGCGACCAGTTGATCAACGCGTGGTTGCGGAGAATCTCCAGCTTCTGGAATTGGGCACCAGGCATCCACATTTGGGTGTTGTCAAGGGCCTCGAACACAGACTGTACCGTACGGTAGGGGGCTCCGACGTTGTTGAGCCTGTGGCCCCCCTCCTGCCATCCCCGAATGTAGGAGACCTGAAGCTTCGTAGACGCAAAAGGCCGGAAGGTGAGTTTTGCCTGGGTGGTATTGTCTCGATAGGAGGGCAGCGAAACATCGAAGGGATAGGCCATCCGTTCCTTCCGAGACGAGAACAAGAAGCCCACCTTGTCCCCAAGAAGCGGCCCGCCGACCGTGCCGTCCCACATGTAGTCGGAACCACGATTTTCCGGGTTGGTGTTGAATTGGCCGCCCTCGGCGAACGGGTCATTCTCATCATAACGCCGATGCTGCCATTCCCAGATCGCTCTGGCCTGGGCCACCGTCGTGATGTTGTCGGTGCCCGAGGTCCCAGCGTTCCACGTTTTGTCGCCCGCGGTACGATTCGCGAGTTCTTGTGTCCATCCGGTGAAGTCGGGTGTGCCGTCGCCGTTCCTGTCGGGCGTCGGGGAGTCGGACAGGAAGCGGCCGACGTCCCACCAGTTATCCTCGGAATAAAGGTTCGGCCCGAAGTGCTTTTTCCCGGGGTCACTATAATTGGCTTCGGCCGAAATGAAGAAATTGGTGGGCTCTTTGGTGACATAGTTGACGACGCCGCCACGCACGTTTCCGTGCTCGGCGTTGAAGCCGCCTGACAGAATCTGGACCTGCTTGACTGCTGTCTTTGAAAAAGACGTGTAGGCTCGCCGCTGGCGGTTGTCGTTGGCCGAGACCCCGTCCATGCTGTAGGAGATCTTTTCGGGCTCCTCACCACGGATCGTGATCCCCCACGCAGCATTGTTGATCCCGACCTGTGAAGCCACCTGATCGCGGATCCTCCCACCGACCGGGATCGCTTCGATCTGGTCTTGAGTGAGAGCCTGCTGGGCAAAGGACACGTCCATCTGGACGGGGTCCAGATCGGCCGTGACGACCAATTCGTCCAGCTGAGCGTCGGTCTGGCTGAGCTCGAAGTCCACAGTCGCGGTACGATCGAGCAGCACGTCAACGCCCGTCCTGTTGAGCGAACGATAACCGACCAGCGACGCCTGGACATTGTAGATGCCGGGCGGAACCTGAAGAATAAAGTATTCGCCGTTCACACCAGCGGTTCCACCGAGGCGGGTGCCTTCGAGGACGACGTTGGCGCCGGGGAGTGATTCTCCCGTCGACGCGTCCGTTACCCGTCCGGATACCTTACCCACCGTGGACTGCGCGTCCACACCCGATGGGAAAACTACCAGAGCCAGAATCAGAATCGCGCAGAGGCCCGGCAGCCGTGTGATCCAAGAGCGATGATTCATGCTTTCCTCCTAAATGAGGTTCTTTCACGATCGACAGTATCCGAAGGGATTTTCCCGGGAGAAACCGGCGACCGACGTCACTTTTGCTTCTTTACCGAGGGAGTGAAGATCTACTCAGTCTGATACTACACCTTAAGAGATCTCTTCGATAGAATCCTCCTTATAGTGGCCCTCCCAAGGGGAATGAAACATCCAAAAAGCTGTTTTATTTGAACTTAGGATGAAGCGCACCATTCACGGTTTCTGGTTGAATCTAACCCCAAGACGACCTTCCCAAACCGCTGCAGGCACACTTTTCCGACCATATCACAGTGATGTTAACACAAGAGAGATGCGTTTGTCAAGATAAAATCGGGACTTTTTGCGGGTACCTTAGTACTCCTGTTCTCAAATACGGTGACGTATTCTAAGCAGACTTTGCCAAGGGCGTATCGTAGAACCTGAGTTTGTCGATCATCTCCGCGAGATCTGTTCGTGTGAACTTCCATTTGAAGGGTGTGGCGATACGTCCGTAGCGTTCCTGAAAACCGAGGATTCTTGCCTCAAGCTCTTCGAGCGATGCAAATTCGATAGGTGTCAGAGCCTTGCGTTTGAGGATCGAGAAGTAGATCTCGATCTGATTGAGCCAGCTTGCGTGGATCGGAAGGTGAACGGGGTGGATGTTTGGCCACTTCCCCCGGATACGGTCGATGCATGTTTGCCCTCGGTGCGAGGAGCCATTATCCACGATGAGGTAGACTTTCTTTGCCGAGCAATAGGGTTTCCGGCTCATGATCAGGCTCAGGAGCCGGTTGAAGGGCTCGATACCCGAAGAAGACTCACAGAGACCGAAGATTCGACCATTGTGCACGTCGAGAGCAGCCAGATAGGCCAGGGCTCCTTTCCGCTCGTATTCGTGTTTCAACGCGTGCCGCTCTGTTCGAGGCTGGCGGTAGGGTAACGTGCTTGCGAGCTCGTGCTTGAATACTGGTCTTTTCGTCGGCAGAAAGTACATATTCCCTCGGCCCTAAAGGCTTTCCTTGCCATTGGCGGTGATACAGATCAAGGACTCTACCTGCTTTGGTTTGGAAGTCCGGGTCCCGTGGGAAAATCCAGGAGCGATGATACCAAGGACGAATCGCGTCCTCGTTCAACCAGCGCCAGACAGTGGCGCCGCTGATCTTGGCAACGAAGCCCCTTTGCACTGCCTCGGCGGCAATCTCGGAACAGCTGGACCGCGAGAGCGGTATCCCGCTCTCGCTCGGTAGTTCACACGCCAGCGCCTTGATCTGAACGACCACCTGAGGGGGGAAAACCGGGCGGGCGCCCGGGACGAGATCTATCTTCGAGTCCCGAAAGACGCTCTTCGAAAAAGCGCTTACGCCATTTGCTTACGATCGGACGCGGGACATCCAACCGTTGGGCGATAATCTTGTTGGATAATCCCTCGGCGGCGAGAAGCACGATTTTCGATCGGATCACTTGATAATACGGTAACGTATATTGTCCAGCCATTCGCTCGAGGTCGACCCGTTCCTTCTCAGACAGTAGCACCACATAAGGCGAACGTCTTGGCATTGTTCTCCTCCTTTTGAAGGAGAACATAAGCTACAAATAATGTTCAGAACATACGTAATAATGTTTATGAAACCATGCACTTAGGTCCAGTTTTCACGGGCAGGTAAGCGCAATTCGGGAGGAGACCGTCAAAGGCAAATAAATCGAGCGGTGAAAGGTGCCGACCTTCTGCTGAAGGCTCTGGCGAGGGGCGGTTTCGGGATCGGGAATGAATGGATGCGGGAGCCTGTTTACAGATCGTTCCATCTCGGAAAACGAGTTACCAGGCGACGTGAATCTCGTGCCCCTGTCCGTTGAACCAGACGATGTCGACGGCCACATTGAGGGCGATTCCCGCCATGAACCCGACGAGCAACCCCAGGAAGAAGGGCGTTGCCATTCGATACCTCTCGAGACCACCGAGCTTGAGCAAGACCGTCTTGACCAGCCAGATGGCGAAAATCGATGTCACCAGCCGGCGAGAAACGACCGTGGCTGGGAAGACGAAGCCGATGGGATGTAGCGGAAAGCTCGGAAACTGATAGCGAATGAAGATCAGAAGGGCGGTGAAGAGGCTTCCGGCTCCGAAAAAGGCGATCCGGTTCCAGTCGGTGGAGAGGCTGCCTTCTTGAATACGGCTGGCTGTAAGCTGCAAGGCGCCCACCGGGCCATCGTTACTTCCGTTAAAACTCTTGACCCCGAAGTTGTAACTCCCCGTGAGGTGACCTTCATATAGAATGAAGGTGAACACGGTGGAAGCTCCGATCAGACACCCGATGAGGATGGCAGGGACGAGTCGTCTTCGACTTCCAACGTTCATGGCGGCGCCGAAGCGTGGAATGTGGGCCATGGCGGTCATGCCAAGGGTTTTCGTGTCACAGTTGAGGGAAAACGTGAGGCCGACCAGAGCAGCGCTCACGGGACCCATGCCGGTGACGCCGAATAGATGCCACGTGAAGGCCTGGGCGGTGATCGGACCTCGCATGAAGACCAGTCCGGCTTCGACCATGATGCGTGACAGTCCGAGGTAAAGGATCCACGTGGCGAACCCGAAGGCGAAGATCGGTCCCCAGTCCATTCCGGCGATGCGGAAGAAGAGAATGAAGTAAAGGTTGCAGAACAGGAAGCCGAGAACCGAGGCACGATAAGACATCAGCTCACCTGAATCATCGACCTCGTCGCCCCGTCCAAAGGCTTTTCGTCCGACGTCTTTCAGGTGGTTTCTGGCGATCCATAGCCCCCAGAGCACAAAAACCACCATTCCGCCAAAGTTCTGCCAACCGACGGCGGGATCCGAGGAGGTCCAGGGGTCCGGGCTCCCTATGCTGAACCCGAGCCGTGCGAAGACCCCGATCTGCAAAATCGTCAGGAGGTTGAAGAACCACAGACTGAAAAGAACCTCGGACTTCGTGAAATACCCGAAGACGAAGGTCAGCAGGCTGTCGGTCAGGATATAGGTGGGGAAACCCTGTCCGATGACGATCTGGCGAACCGATTGGCCCCCGTGCAGCAGCGGAATCGGCGGGAGCGCGAAGACAAACCAGGAGGTCACGTTCCAGCCGATGATTCCGAAGACGATCCAGAATCCGACCCAGAAGAGTCGCTCCCCAAGCAGGGTCCGCAACGTCCCACGCGATCCCGAGACACCCGTCAGCTCCAGCAGCGCCGTCGCGACTGGGAAGGGGAGTCGCTCATTTTCCATCCACTGCCTGCGGAGGATCACACTGATCGAGGCGTTTGCCACGAGTACGGCCCCCACGAACGTGCCCCACCAGAATAGAGGCCCTATCCAGGACCCGAGGGGGATATGGTCGCCCGTGAGCCCTTCGTAGAACTCTTTGGTGGCGTGGGCATCGATGATGGCCCACTGGGGGAGGTATTGAATCAGCAGATCGGCCCAGCGGTTTTCCGCTGTGGCGAAGTAGGTGGGGGCTGTGATGACCCCTAGAAACCAGCCGGACAACCACTCGCCCTGCATGCAGGCAGCCACCATACCCATGGAAGAGATCGTCAGGAGTTCGGTGGAAGTAAGATGCTTGCCCTGTCGCTCCAATACCCGGTTGAGGAGGAGCAGGAACGTGAACGGAATGAGCATCGCGAGCGAGAGGTGTGCGTGGTCGGCGCGGGATGAATGGGCGATGAGGCTCGTGTAGGCAGGCCAGAGGTTGGCCCAGGATGCCATGACGAGGCCGAGTAAAAAGGCCCGCCGGGTCATCGTTCGATCTTTGCGGAAGGATCGTGGTGGTTGAGGGAGGGCACGTTCCCATAAACGGCAAAAGGCTCGCGTGTCGCAACACGCGAGCCTTTCGCTGATCCATTGGGACGATTCTGCTAAGGTAGGGGTCAAGCTCGCCGAACCGGAAGATCAGGTCCTTGCCACTCCGGTGAAATACTGCTATTACTCGCCGATCAAGAAGATGACGTCCTTCTCGGTGGTTTGCTGGGAATTCAGATCCGTGACGGTTACCCTCAGCTCGTAGCGACCCTCTTTGGACTCGCCCGGATCAATTTCGAGGTAGTTGTGCTCGTCGGTCTCCGATCCGGTTCGCTCGTAGGAGATCGTAACGACGGACTTTTCGACGATGCCGAGCAACCGGCCGAGAGCGCGGAGCACACGTATCCCGCTGAGCTTTCCCTCCTTCGCGGTGATACGGTAGTCCACGCGATAGCGCGTCTGACCGAATTCGTCGGGCTGGAGTCCATAGACTTCGTAGTAGACGACGACTGGCTGTCCGAACTTGAACGTGCGAGAGGGCAGAGGGATGACACGCAGACCTCCCTTCCCGACGATGGTCGAATCCGATTCCACGTGCCCGGCGAGTTCGATGTCGCTCATTTGCAGGTCGGTCGTGCCGTATTCTTCGACGAGGAGCTCTTGCGTGAAGCCGCCCTGACGGTGTGTCGCGGGGTGGTTGATCTGAAGGCCCAGGTAGTACTTGCCCGGTGGGACCTGGAGTGCCAGCTCGTCGATGGCGAGGGTGCCGGCTTCCACGTCGGTTTCGTCGATGGCGAAGCCCAATGGCACGAGTCTGCGGTAGATCGGCGTCCAGGTGCTGTCGAACAGGGCAACGCCTCGCTCGAATGTTTCCCCCCCGCCGGCCATCACTTCTTGGAGCGGGACCCCCAAATAGACTTCAAGCCGAGTTCGGTCGGGGGTGCCCCTGAAGTCGGCGGTGGCGAAATGAAACCCCAGCTCGTTGCCCGGCGGCACGTATCGGTCGGGCTGTGCCCTCGCGGCCTTGGCGACGACGACGTCGGAACGTCGTTCAGTCCATAGGAGTTGATTGAAGTCGGAGATCCTCCGGCCACCGCTGATGTCGGGATAGTCGAAGAACTTTTCGTTCGTCAACGAAGTGAAGACGACCTCGATGCCGCCGGCCACGTCGGTGTAGATCCAGTATTCCCAGGGCGTCGTGCTATCGACCGGGAAAAGCGGGATTCCACGAATGCTGTGGTCACGTGTCTTGGCACGATGGGTCAGATCTGTGGTGCCCCGAACATAGCGTGTGTCGTTTTCCTCGTTGTCGGCCTCGGACACGAAGAAAGACCTGTTCGGATTCATCTCGAAATCGATGGACTCGAAATCGGCTCCTCTGACGTGCCGAGCTTCGGGTTCGATTTTGCCATCCCTTGTAGAGGTGCGGTAACGCCCGGCTCGCGCGATGACTTCTTCGCGGGCCTCGGGTGTGAGTGTGGATTGGAGTCTGTCCTTCACGCGGACGACGTGCCAATCGGTTTCGTAGCGGCGGTCGGTGCTCGTGCTCATATGGGCGGGTTCGCCATAACGGATGTAGACGTCACCTCGACGGTCCCACGTCTTCCCACGGGCGGAGTAGTGGCGGATGGCGTGGACGACCCGTCTGTAGTGTTCGACGAGTCGCTCGTTGCCCGGCGTGGCCGGCGTCGGGTCACGCTTCTGCCAGAATGCGCGGATGAATGCCGGGCGGTCCTCGGGTTCCAGCCCGTTGAACTCGGCAATCTCATCGGGTCCTGCGACGAGGGCAATGTCCTCGACACGCGACCGGTCCGCTTCATCCAGCGTCAGAATCTCCTCGGCGATCAGGGCCTGGGCTTTGCCGGTCTCACGGGTGTTGAGATAGGCGTCGAGAAGAGGGTGGATGCAGTGTTCTCTGAACTCGGGACGGGAGTCCATCAGGTCGCGCCAGGCCGTAGTCGCGGTGTCGATTCGGCCCTGCTTGAACAGGACACGCCCGAGGTCGAACCTCGCCCAGGCGTGGAGCGGGTTGACTTCGATCTGCCGCTTGTGTGCGGCCACACTTTCCTCCAGCCTGTTGTGGCGCTCGAACAGTCGTCCCGCGACATAGAGGAGTTCCGGATGCGTATTGTCGTGGAGGACGGCCTTCACTATCCGATCCAGCTCTTCGTCTTTGTTGCCCTTCCCCTGGATGAACAGGGCAAGCTCCCGATTCACCACGGGTGCTTTCCAATCGGGGGCAAGTTCGCCCGCTGTCTGGAAACGCTCTGCGGCCTCGCCCCAATCCTTCCTTCCGATCTGGGCGATGCCGTGGGCGTTGTAGGCCTCGGCCAGGTCCGTCTGGATGTTGAAAGCCCTCTGGGAATAGATTTCTCCTTCGGACATCAACCCGACTTCGAGCGCCAGCAGAGCGTCAGCCGTCAGCGCATAAGGGTCGTCCTTGTTTTCCTCGAAGATGAAGTCCAGGATCTCGCGTCCCTCGACCACGGCCAGGGTGTCGGCTTCGGGAACGCGTCCTGCGAACGTTTTGTCGACGCGCTTCTGGAGCGTCTTTTCGTGTCCCAGGTTGCGGATCGTCGAGAGACTGACTTCATAATGAGCCAAGCCAGTCAGGGGCCCCACATACGCCCGTGCGAACGCAGGCTGGCGATCGAGCCAGTGACCGTAGAGGAAGCGCGCACGCTCTGGGGGCGTCAGGGCGTCGTAGCTGGCAACTCCTTCTGGCGACGCGTAATGTTCGAGGAGTCGGCGGCCCTGAGCTTGTCTGTCGTCTGTGAAGACGTTGGATGGGGTGTCGGGGCCGGAGAGCCTGAACACGCGTTCGGAGGTGGCACGCTGGGAGCCCGCGCTTGCCTCGACCCGGAGGGTGTACTCGTCTGGTGGAAGATGACGGAGTGGAACGCCTTCGATGAACCGACCCTTGTCGCGGTAGGTGGGGTAGTCGCGTTCGTGCCTGAAAACGACGTGGCCGAAACGATCGAGGACGTGGAACCGAACGGTGTGAGCGAGCTGCCCGATCTCGTAGAGCTCGACATACCAACGTACGGGCTCGTCTTCGGCCACGTTGCGCGACGGCGCGGGGAGAAGCACGCGGTTGTTCTTCCTGAGCAGATCCGGTTCTGGCACGGGGTCGAACGGATCGACGGCGCGGATGAAGAAGATGTCACTCAGGGCGAGTTTGCCGGTCCGATACTCCGGTACGACGAATTCGAACGTCGTTTCCGCTGATTTCCCGTTTCCGGCAGCTTCAATCACGAGATTGGCCGAGTAGTCGCCGGGTTCGAGCATGAATCGCGCAATGTCGTCGACCCGCTCGGGCAGCTCGGATCCGGCTGGATACACCACCCGTCGTTCGCCTTCGACCTTTTTGACGAGGTCTCCTTCCGCGTTGTAGAGCCGAAGTCTTGGCCAATAGCGGGCAACGAGCAGGCTGTCGTTTTCTTCGTCGAAGACGAGGTCCTTCGTGAGAACACGAAGGGACACCTCTTCATAGGGACCCCGGTCGCCACCGAAACTGTGGATGTCGACGACCAACCCCAGCTCGCCTTTTGGAGTAGCGGGCATTGACTTTTCATCGGCGACAGCGGTTCCGAGAATCAGAAAGACAACCGTGAGCGAGGCGAAACACGACCGCACGACCCAACCGGCTGAACGGGACGGGAAGCGTGCCTTAAGAGACATCGAATTGAAGTTTGTCATAGCGTAGGCTCATCCAGGCTGTGGGTTGATGATTGTGCCGTCCAGAAACAGTATGAAAAAGCACTGCGGAGGCAAGTCCCTCGATATATCGGTCTCGTCTGTGGTTTCTGCCGACGTTCGCCGTCGTGTCTCCTATTCTAACAACCCGACTCTTATCTGGTTTCAGCTAAATGGGTCGAAATCAGCGCAGGGGGAGCAGAGCAGCACTGCTATTAAGATAAGCGGCCACTCATCCTGGCTGTTCGCCTCTCCGCCCCTGTGCGGAGCACAGGGGCGAGCGTAACGCATTGGTTTATACAGGGCCGGTATTTAAGACTGCCCCGAGGACCGGGCCCCGTCCACCAATAGCGGCTGCTCGTCCTCGTGCTCTGCACGAGGACGCTAGAGCCAAACAAATGGTAGGGGAGCAGAGCAGGCCACCAAAGCTCATTCAACCGATAGAGGTCGCCGTTAAAGACCCGCCGCCAAGGGCCTTTTGATCCAAGCCACGGCCACGCCTGCTCTCTCGCCTTCTTTACTCGCCTTTCACTGCAATCTTGATGGCGTCCTTGCCGTCGAGACGATATCCGTTGTGCAGGGCGTTGAATCCTTCGGCAACCCGATCGATGGGGATAATGTGGCTGACGAGGTCCTGAAGCGGGAACTCCTGCTTTCCCAGAATGGGTATGGCTCTGACGAAGTGGTCGGGTTGGCTCGCCCACACCGCTTCCATTCGCAGGTTCTTGCGCATAAACATCGTGTTCGGGTTGCATTCGAACGTGCCGACGTTGACGAAATGTCCCATCTCGACGTAGGTGCCGTCCTTGGCTAGATAGTCCAGCCCTTCGGGGATCGCGCCGAGGAAGCCCGCGCACTCAAAGACGACGTTCGCGCCCTCGCCCCGCGGCGTGTGGTCCCGGACGATCTGGGCACGCTCCTCGGGGTCGGTGACTTCGGCAATGTCGATGGTCAGGTCGGCGCCGAGTCGCTTGCCAAGCTCGAGCCGACCCGGTGGGCCGCCCACGAGGATCAGTCGACCGGCGCCGCTGACTTTAGCGCAGACGAGGGTGAGGAGGCCGATCGCGCCCGATCCCTGAACCACGACCGTGTCGCCGAACTGTAGATCCGATCGCATCACACCGTGCACACCGATCGTGAACGGTTCGGTCATCACACCCACCTCGGCGGGCATGTCGGTTTTTATGAAGACCGTATCCGGATTCCACAGGTAGATATACTCGCCAAACCCCCCCCGCAGGTAAGGCTTCTCCTCGGCTTGAAGAAACCCGTAAGCGCCGTTGTTCGTGTCCGGAACCAGAACGACCCGATCGCCCTCCGAGACTGCCCGACCCAGATGATCGGTCTTCACGTTGGCGCCGAGCTTGTCGATGATACCGACGTTCTCGTGTCCGAGGATGATTTCGCCGGACAGACGCTGGTGTTCCCAGTTGTGAAGGTCGGTGCCGCAGATGCCGCCTAATTCCTGCTTGAGGAGCAGCGTGTCGGGTGTGATGTCGGGAATCTCGTATTCCCTGACTTCGAATCGCTCGCCTGACATCACCGCTGCTTTTGCTGTGACCATGTTGACCCCCTGGTACACCTACAAGACCGTGGGTGAACCGGTGAAGATGGTTTGCCTGTTCAGAATCTGTCGCTGGACTCGAAATACAGGATGTCTGAATCGACCATCTCTCGGATGAGTCCATCGAAGGTCGTTTCCTTCTCCCAGCCCAGGACACGTTTGGCCTTGGATGCGTCCCCAATCAGGAGATCTACTTCCGCGGGGCGAAGGAAACGCTCGTCAACGCGTACGTAATCTTCCCAATTGAGCCCTGCTTGTGAGAATGCGAGCTCGCACAGTTCTCTGATCGAATGCGTTTCGCCCGTTGCGACTACGTAGTCGTCGGGCTCGTCCTGCTGGAGCATCGTGTGCATGGCGCGAACGTAATCCCGAGAGTGGCCCCAGTCGCGTTTGCTATCGAGGTTCCCGATGGCGACGTGGTCAGTCATCCCGAGCTTGATTCGGGCGACGTGGGACGTGATTTTCCGGGTTACGAATTCGAATCCTCTTCGAGGCGACTCGTGGTTGAAGAGGATGCCGCTCGAGGCGTGCATGCCGTAGGCTTCGCGATAATTCCGCGTCAAGTCATACCCTGCTACTTTGGAGATGCCGTAGGGAGATCGCGGATGGAACCGAGTCGTCTCCGTCTGTGGAACCTCCTGAACCTTTCCAAACATTTCGCTCGAGCCCGCGAAGTAGAATCGGCATTCGGGTTGCAGATCGTGGAGAGCCGCTAGGATGTAGTGCGTGCCGTTGATGTTCGTGTTGAGCGTTGAGAAGGCATCCTGGAAGGAGGTCGCGACGAAGCTTTGCGCAGCAAGGTGGTAGCATTCATCGGGTTCGACCGTTCTGACGACTCTGTAGATGCTCGGGAAGCTTTCCATCGATGCGGGATGAAGGATGAGGTCATCTTCGATGTGCCGGATTCTGGACATGTGGTGTTGGGGTGCCTCGATCGCGACACGCCGGATGATTCCGTGTACCTCGTAGCCCGCTTCGAGCAATAGCTCGCTCAGGTAGGATCCATCCTGACCCGTGATGCCTGTGATGAGCGCTTTTTTTGCCATCGACTTCCCTCTACGAGAAACCCGCGACGATGCGTTGCGGTCGAGCGCTGGTTGACGATAGAATGCAGTCGTCGGTCCGGGTCGACGTGCTAATTATCTCTGTGTCATTACCTGTCGTAAATTTGCTGCGGCCAGTCGACGATGTCGGTTTCCTGCTTGAGCAGGACGGCCTTATGGGGCGGGACGTTGTTCATCAGAACGACACCCGCGCCGACCATGGCACCGGGACCGATAATCCGACCCGGCATCATCATCGCTCCCACGCCTGTTCTGGCGTAGTCACCGAATAACACGCCACTGAATCCTCTGGCAACTTTCCGTTGCCCGTTGACCTCGACCTCGATCGGGGCATCGTCGAATCGTAACGTTCCAGTTTGGGTACCGGCACCGATTTCGGCACCAAGGCCGAAGACGCCCGACAGTTGAATCTGATGCGTGACCCGTCCGCCGCTGCACATGGTGCCGCTGAATTCGCCCAAGTACGTGATGCGGCAGTCGTCGCCGACGAACCCGTTGATTTTGGCGTAGGGTCCGATGAGGCTGTGGCTTCCGATGACACTGTGGCGTGCGATGTGGGACCCTTCGGCGATGCGCGTGTGATCGCCGATCCAGACCCCTCGATGTAGGCATCGCGCTCGATGACCGAGTGGTCGCCGACGCTGATCGGGCCCGATATCCTCGCGTCAGGATCGACGCGTGCGGACTCAGCGATACGGGACTCGGTCAGGTCACGCCCCGCTCGTTCCGCGACGACGTCGCCGACGGTATCGGGCTGCCAGGGATAATCGATGTCGTAGACGGGCGAGGGTGACCGAACGGCCGTCAGTGGGGTGCCGGCACGATGCAGGACCGGAATCGCCGAGTAAAGCTCCCTTCCGTGCGGTGGCGGGATGCCGAACTGGGCGTGCGGGACGTCGGGCACGTTCGCGACGCGGTCCACGGCCTCATTACGTAAGATGTAGATGCCGGATGCCGCGGTTCCCGTTCGTCCTCGCGGCTTCCATACAGCGTCGGTCAATCGACCGTCGGCATCGACGCTGACGCGAACGTGTTCGGAGATATTCTCGACCTCGGCCGTGGTTGCCACGCCACCACTCGATCGATCCAGATTGGCGATGAGTGCCGGCAGCACATCGTCGTCGAACCAGACATCGCCAGGCACGACGAGTACGTCGTCCTGGCCGATGAATCCGCGAGCGCACGTGACCGCGTCGCCCGTTCCTGAGGGTTCCGGTTGATCGATGTAAGTGACGGTGCAGCCAAAACGATCCCCGCCATCGAAGTGGGACCGAATCGATCCACCCAGATGGCCGACGACGATGCCGACGTCGGTCACGCCCGCCTCGACGAGACGCCTCAGGACGCGCTCCACGATCGGGCGGTTGCACAACGGGAACATCGCCTTGGCGTGGTAGTGGCTGAAGGGGTAGAATCGCTCGCCTTTTCCGGCTGCGAGGATGAGGGCTTTCATGAAGAACCGTTGTCCGTTGACCGTTATCCGTGGGCACGGATTGGAACAGAGAAGATCGACGCGGAAACCAGGAAAAGTGGCCGCTCAAGATACCGGGGCCCGTTCAACGACGCAACGATTGCTTGGGTCACAGGGTCATTAGCGGGATTGTTTGCGGGATCGTGGGTAGGTCCCGCAGCACGTGTTCGGAGCAACGAGGTGATTCCCGGCTATCCGGAATCCGGGCCCTCGTATTCGCTATCTGTTGGTGGTTGTGGATCTTGCCAGCTGCCGACGTGCGATGGTTCGGGGGACCCCCGTCGATCGAACCGAACTTCAGTGTTATGAGTTGCTTATGCGGACCCTCTGTCCTACGTTTTTGAGTTGATCGACCGAAACTTGAGCTTATCACTATGGATCTTTCCGACAATCAGACGCGGACCGGCGTTATCGTTGTGCTGGCCGTCGTGCTTTGTACGCTCGCGACCGTCATTTCGCCCACGCGGCTTGCGGTCGCCGAGCGTCTCGACCCTCTCGCACGTGCTGCGCATATGATCTCGGAGAGGGACTACGTGTGGGCGCTGAAGGTCCTTCGCGATCTGCCCAGGGAGACGGCCGACCACGGTGCGATCGATTGGTGGGAGATGGACCGAGTGCGTCTACAGATGGGGCTCTGTCACCGGGCCCTGGGGCAGTACGACGAGGCCCTTCTGGCGTTCGATGCAGGTGGCGGAGGGTTCGGACCCCTCGTGGCGTATATCGACTACTGGAAGGCCGACTGTCTGGAGAAGGCGGGCCAATCGGATTCCGCACTCACCTTGTTCGACCGCGCTGCGGCGACCAGCCGGGGCTGGTTGAGGGACGCTTCGATTCTGAGGTTGGCACAGAGCTACGATCGAGGCGAGGAAACGGTGATGGCGGCGGAGGTTTACGGACGGCTCATCGGGGACAGTCTCGAAGAACGACCCGCGCTGACGGGTCTGGCGAGGGCTCTGGATACGCGAGGGGACTCTGTCGCCGCCCGAAAGATTCGGTTGCAGTTGATCGAGGACTATGGTTGGTCCAGGCAGGCCCTCGATGCGCTGCGTGCTGTCAAGATCTTCTCGACCGATCGGGAGCGCTTCCACGCTGGAGTCGCGTACGCAATGCACGGGAAGTATCGGACGGCCACCCGGCTTCTTCGGCGCGTCATCGAATCGTCGGATGATCCGATCTGGCAGGGACGTGCTCAGTACGAGCTGGCAAAGGTCTACTACCAGAAGCGCGACTACCGGACGGCCAACCGTGCGTTCAAGGTTGCCTACCAGACGTATCGGGTACCGAAGGGTCTGCTCGAAGGAGCTCGCACGCTTGTTCGACTCGGGAAAGATTTGGATGCCGCCCGCCAGTTCGAGGTGTTCGCGAACCAGTTTCCGTTGATCTCGGGCGCCGCCGAGGGTCTCTGGCAGGCTGCGATGGCGTATGAACGGCAACGCCATTTCAAGACCGCTCGGCGTGTGTTCGGCGAACTCGCAAATCGGTACCCGAAGAGCGACTACGCCGGACAGGCCCTCTGGCGCGCGGGGTTCATTCGATTCAAGAGGAAAGACTTCGAAGGGTCTGCTCGTGATTTTCTCAGACTTGCTCAGAGGACGGACGAAAATTACCTGATAGATCAAGGCCACTATTGGGCGGGCAAGTGTTACGCAGAACTGGGTCGCGAGGAAGAGGCCACTTACTGGATGGAGCGAGCGTCGGAGGGGTTCCCCTCCTCCTACTATTCCAGTCGGGCGAGGGCGGTTCTCGGGTTGATGTCACCGGTCTACCCGCCGGCGCCGGACGTGGAGCGCAAGGCTATCGCCTACGAGCCGTCGCCGGAAATGGTGCGCGGGGATCTGCTCGCTTCTCTCGGTCTATACAGGGAGGCCGAGCGGGAGTATCGGCAGGCCGAGCCCGACTACGTGACGAATCGGTATGCCTTGAATGATCTGTTGCACCGGTATGAACGGATTGGTTCGATGGATCGAGCCTTGCGGGTTTCGAACCACCTGCTCAACGCAGAGCGTTCTTCCGGACTGCCGGTGACGATGGCGGCGTTTCGACGTCTCTTCCCCACCTACTACTGGGGCGTTGTCCACCGCACGGCCGACGAGGTCAATGTCGACCCGAACCTGATTCTGGCGATCATGCGACAGGAGAGCGCGTTCAACGAGAGGGCGCGGTCCTCGGCTGGCGCGCGTGGGCTGATGCAGGTTATGCCGGCGACGGGGCGGAAGATGGCGAGGAAGCTCCGGGACAGAGATTTCACGGTCGAGGATCTCTGGAAGCCGAACACGTCGATACGGCTCGGGGGCGAACATCTTTCCGACCATCTGCGGTTCTTCCGCGAGCAGAAAGACGAACGGAAACTCGGGCTGGCGCTGTCGGCCTACAACGCGGGTCTCGGCCGGGCCAGACGGTGGGATAAACGACTACCCAGCGACGACGTCGACGCCTTCGTCGAGAGCATTCCATTCAAAGAGACGCGCAACTACGTGAAGCTCGTGTATCGGAACTATCAGGTCTACACCTACCTTCAGAGCGAAACCGACGGTCTGCTATCAACGCCGGCGGTCAACTGAGAAAAGCCCGTGCCCGAGAGAGAAAGTCGTCCGATCTGGATCGCGCTAGAAGATGGCTTCATCCTGCTGTCGGTCCTTGCGCTCTGGCCGCGCATCCTTGGCTGGCAGGGCGTGGTGTGGGAGACGATTCAGTATGTGGCGGTCGCCGGACTCATCTGGATCCTAGTGCGCCGAGTGGGGAGGTATAAACAGAAGCGGGGGGAGTGAGTGGGATGCGCGAGGCCCCGGCTGTTGCCGGGGTTTTTGTGTACGGCATTGCGGTGGACGGTTGACCCTTCTCCGCGTTCGTCGCCTCGGGTCGGGCGGGCGGTGGATGATGGGGAAGGTGGGCGGTCGGCGGTCGGCCGTGGGCAGGGACGACGGGCTTCGCCCGTGATTGGTTGGATATATTGAAAAAGTGGCCCCGGGGCCACTTTTTGGCTATTCGAACGTAAAGTGTTTATAAATAATACTTAAGGGCGTACAGTCTGTGTCGAGTTGGACCATCGTTAGCCGACTGCCCATAGCCGACCTGACTATGCCTGGAGCGCCTCCAGAATCATTGGCCTGGCTTTGGCGAGAGCCTGGCCTCGATGGCTCAGCTGGTTTTTCTGTTCGGTTGGGAGTTCGGCGGAGGTGACGTCGCGACCGGGGATGTAGAACAAAGGGTCGTAGCCGAACCCGTGGTCGCCACGTGGGGCGTGGAGGATGCGGCCCTCCCACTTCGCGGTGACGGTGCATTCGTCGCCACCCGGGGAGACGAGGGCGAGCACACAGCGGAAGCGGGCGGTACGGGCATCGTCCTCGACATCCTTCAGGAGGTCGAGGAGTTTGGCGTTGTTTGCGGCGTCGGTGGCGGTGGGCCCTGCGAACCGCGCGGAGTGGATGCCGGGCGCTCCATCGAGTGCATCGACTTCGAGCCCGGAGTCGTCACCGAGCGTGATCTCGCCGGTGTGGTCGGCGATCGCTCGGGCTTTCTTGAGGGCGTTCGTCTCAAAGGTGTCGCCGTCTTCCACGACCTCCGGCGCGTCGGCATAGACGTCGAGCGACCACACCTCGACCTCGGATCCGAGCAGGGCCCGGATCTCCTTCAACTTTCCTGGATTGCGTGTGGCAACGACGAGCGGGCGAGACATTACGTCTGAGGAGGGGCCGCTTCGACCTGGGCGGTCGTGATTTCGTCGATGCCCTTCTTCGCGAGGGCCAGCATGTCGTTCATCTGATCGGAGGTGAAAGGGTGCCCTTCCGCCGTCCCTTGAACTTCGACGAATTTACCCGAACCGGTCATGACGATGTTCATGTCGACCTCGGCCGTCGAGTCTTCTGCATAGCACAGATCGAGGTACGGTGTGCCGTCGACGATGCCCACGCTGATGGCGGCGATGGCGTCGAGCGTCGGATCGTCTTTGATGCTTCCCTTCTCTTTCAGCGTGGCGATGGCGTGTAACACCGCGACGTAGGCACCCGATATGGAGGCCGTCCGCGTGCCTCCGTCGGCGCTGATGACGTCACAGTCGATCCAGAATGTCCGTTCGCCCAGTTTTTTGAGGTCGAAGACACCGCGCAGGGCACGGCCGATCAGTCGCTGAATCTCTTGGGTACGGCCCCGTGCTCCACGCGTCTCGCGCTGGGTCCGGGTGTGCGTGGACCGGGGCAGCATGGCATACTCGGCCGTGATCCACCCCTGCTTCTTTCCGTGGAGAAAGGGCGGTACGCGTTCTTCGACGCTGGCCGTGCAGATGACGTGCGTATCCCCCATCTCGATCAGGGCCGAACCCTCGGCGTGTTTCATGTAACCTGTTGTGATCGTCAGGGGGCGGAGCTCGTCGGGTTTCCGCCCGTCGGCCCGTTCAGTCATGACATCGCTCCAGGATCGCGTCTTCCTTCAGATTTTCTCTTCTCGCAGAAAACGTTCTCGGTAGTCGGGGGCCTGAATGTGTATCAGGTGACACATCTCGATGAATCGGGAATAGATCCGTCCGTCCGCCAGGTCTTTGATCTGATCGGAAGACTGATTCGTTGTCACGAACGTCAATCGTTGCTCGCTGTATCGTGCGTCGATCAAGTTGTAGAGAATCTCCAGTACCCATTCCGTGTTCTTCTGAACGCCCAGATCGTCGATGACGAGAAAGGGTGCGCTGCTCAGCTCTTCCTGGATCTGGAAGCTCTGGCCGTGGACGACGCTTTCTTCGTCGAAGCTCGCCCGCAGCTTTTGTAGAAAGTTCCGAGACAGGCTGATGAATTTACCCGGACGTCCCGTGTGAAAGATGAGCTCGTTGAGCGCGATGCACGCGAACATCGTTTTGCCCGTACCGGGCGGCCCTGACAGCAGGAGTCCCTTGGGTTGGGCTACGTCCTGGGCGGGCGCGGCGGCTGCAGGGCCCGCGGACAGGTTTGCTCGCGCGACGTATCCCAGACGTTCGACGATCGGCCGGAGGTAGTCCTTCAGTCGTTTGGCGGAAGGAATAGTCTTGCCGTCAATGGATTCCTCGAAGTCGGTCAAGAACCGGTATCGGAACCTGGCGGGGATCTCGGAATGATCGATGAGCTTTCGCACTCGAGCCGCCCGGTCGCGATAGGGTCGACACGGGCACCATCGGATGTCACCCGTCTTTGCGTCGAACACCTGGTAGGGTGGACGCTGCGGACATCCGGTCGTTTCGCACCAGGCGGTGACGCGGGGCGAGATTCGGATTTCGCCGTGCTGACCCGCCTCGATGCGTGGATCGTAGTAGTAGCCGGGATCTCCCTCGGGGAGTCCACCGCGTCTCGTTCCAGCGCCGTTCGTCGGGTCAGCGACCGGTGGATTCCAGCTGTCGTTCGTGTGTGAGTTTGAACTGGATGAGTCCGTCATAGATGGCCTTTGCCATTTCCTTTTTGTAGCGCGAAGACTTCATGCGTTTGGCCTCGGACGGGTTGGTGACAAATCCCATCTCGACGAGCACCGAAGGCATGGATCCCATTGTGCCACGCATCACGTAGAAATTGGCCTGCTTCACCCCGCGGTCGTCCACGTTGGAGAAGGTTCTGGCCATCGACGCTCGAACACGCCCGGCCAGTTCCTGGCTTTCGATCAGGAACTGAGAAGTCAGGAGCGTGAGGCGAATGCCCGTGATCTGTTCGAGGTCGGCAGTCTCGCCGTTGTCCTCGAGTTCGACGACGGCATTCTCGCGTGCGGCGACGGCCGCGGCGGCTTCCGTTTTGGCTTCGGACAGAAAGTAGACCTCGAGACCGTCGGCCGCCCTCCGCTTGCTGGCGTTGCAGTGCAGGCTGATGAACACGTCACCGTTCGCCTCTCGCGCGAGGCGGGCACGGCGCCCGAGGGAGAGGAATCGATCAGACCGTCTCGTCATCACAGCCGAAAGATCCGGATCCCGGCTGACGAGTCGCTCGAGCTCCCTGGCGACACCGAGGGTGATGTCTTTTTCCTCGAGTCCACGATGTCCGACGGCTCCCGGATCCTTCCCGCCGTGACCGGCATCGATGACGATCCGGTCGATGGAGAGGACCGCCTGCAGGGAATCGGCATCGGGAGTGGGCAAGGGCCCGTATTCGTTGGTCGATTGGCGTTCGGTTGACGTGGCCGACGCCAGGCTGGCGAGCTCTGGGACGGCACGGCCCAGCACGCGCGTGATCGATCGGGGAACGCGCAGCTCGCCGGGCGCGGGCAAGACCGGGTGCGGCAGCCTGTAGGCGACCTCGTCGACGACCACGATGGGGGAGAAGATGGTGAAGATGATGCGACGATTGCGACCGAGTCGCAACTCGATCTTGTCCTTCAGGGGATGATGGATCTGACGAGCAGCAAGATGCTGCGCGAGCGCATCGAGGGTGATCGTTTCGACAGCGCGCAGCGGGAGGGGGAGGATCAGGATGAGAAGGGCGACCAGCGCGAACGCGTTCGGGGGGAGTCCGTCGCGTCGGGTCGCCGTGGCACGTGGGCTCACGCTCTCCCCAGTGTCCTTTCCTTGAGGGCCTGTTCGACCTGACGGCGGGCGTCCCGTTCGGCGATGTCGCGTCGACGATCGTACTGTCGCTTGCCCCTGGCCAGTGCGAGTTCGACCTTCGCGCGTCCCCGTTTGAAATAGAGCTTGAGCGGAATGAGCGTCAACCCCTTCTCCTCGACACGACCCCGCAGACGATTGATCTCCGAACGGTTGAGGAGGAGCTTGCGTTTCCGTACGGGGTCGTGGTTGAACCGGTTGGCTTCGGTGTATTCGCTGATGTGCGCGTTGTGGAGGAACACTTCGCCGTTTTCGACGCGTGCATAGCTGTCGACGAGGTTGGCCTTTCCCTGACGGAGCGACTTGACCTCCGTGCCCTGCAAAGCGATTCCCGCTTCGAAGGTGTCGAGCGTCTCGAAGTCGTGACGCGCCTTGCGGTTCTGCACGATGATTTTGATGCCGTCGGCCACGCTGTTCTCACCCCGAGAGGATGTCCATGATGCGCTTTAGCGATTCCGCCTGGTCGGCTTCACCCATGGCCGTGTAGGTGCGGAAGAGATTGGCCGCTGTCCGTACCAGAATCTCCCTCGCACCCGCGACCGGAAGGAGTGACAGGTCTGTCGACTTTCCGAGAAGAGCGCAGCATTCATTGGCCGTCAGGATGCGACCTGCGTTGAACGGGTCGATGTAGAAATCCTGGTCTCCCGTGTATTTGAGGATGAAATGCATGGGCATTCCGACGCCGACGACGGGCAGCTCCAGTCGCCGGCTGATGAGCAGGTAAACGACGGCCAGCGCGATCGGCAGACCGACCTTCCGGTCGATGACGCGGTTGATGTAGCTGTTGTCGGGGTCGGGGAAGCGGTCGTAGTCCTGCTGCCCGTGGTAGCCCTGTTCCTCGAACAGACACTGGTTCAGGGCGCGAACCACTCTCACCGGGTGATCGTCGGGTGCCACGTTCGGTGCGAGATCCGAAGCGACGCCGTCGAGCTGTGCACAATAGGGTGCCGGGTCGAGGTCGGGGTATCCGAACCGTGCGAGAGCGAAGACACCAGCCTCGAGATCGACCGTCGTCGTGGGACCTTCCACGAGCACGCGCAGCCGATCCTCGACCGACGGGCTTCGTAGCGCGTGAAGCACACGGCTGACTTCGCGGTGAGCGGGATCGCTGTCGGTGATGTTGGCGAGCAGGTCGGCGACCCGCGCTTCCCCCATTTCGAGGAGCTTGTTTCGCATGGTCGAAGCGATTTCGGGGTCCGTGTCGGTGAGCAACGACACAATAGCCTGAACGTCTCCGTGCGGAAGGGGCATCAGGCAGCCTGCCGTTTTCTCAGAGTGATCATGAGGACGGAGATGTCCGCCGGCGACACGCCCGGAATCCTGCTTGCCTGACCGAGCGACCGCGGCCTCACGCGTGCGAGTTTCTCTCCGGCTTCGTGCGACAGCTGGGGCACCCGGTCGTAGGCCAGATCGTCCGGGATGAGCTTCTTTTCCAGGTCTCGGAAACGGGCGACCTGCGCTCGCTGGCGGTCGATGTAGCCCTCGTATTTGAGCTGAACCTCCACGGACTCCCGCGCGCGGACGGACAGGGCGACGGGGGCGGGCGCCACCTCGTCGATCAGGTCGTAGTCGACCTCCGGACGTCGTAGCAGGTCTTTGAGCAACGTCCGGGCGGGGATACGCGAGGACCCGCGTCTCGCGAGTGCGGTTTGGACGTGGTCGGTCGGGTCGACTTTGACGGTTCGCAGACGCTCGAGCTCCGAGTCGATGGCGTCCCGGCGGGTGCAGAAACGGGCGTAGTGTGCGTCGGTTACCAGACCCGCTTTGCGTCCCGCTTCCGTCAGCCGCAGGTCGGCGTTGTCGCTGCGGAGGAGGAGACGATACTCGGCCAGTGACGTGAACATCCGGTAGGGTTCGTCGGTGCCTTTGGTGACGAGGTCGTCGATCAGGACGCCGATGTAGGCGCTCGATCGATCCAGAACGAGAGGGTCCTCGTCTCGAACGGCGAGCGCCGCGTTCGCCCCGGCGATCAGGCCCTGGGCCGCGGCTTCTTCGTAGCCGGTCGTGCCGTTGATCTGCCCGGCGAAATACAGACCGGCGATCAGCTTCGTTTCTAGCGTGGTCAGGATCTGCGTGGGGGGGACGTAGTCGTACTCGACGGCGTAGGCGGGACGCATGATCTCGGCGTGTTCCAGCCCCGGGATGCTGCGCACGACCTGAACCTGCACGTCCTCCGGCAGACTCATTGAAAGGCCGTTGAGGTAGACCTCGCGCGTGCGGTAGCCCTCGGGTTCGAGGAAGATCTGGTGGGATTCCTTGTGGGCGAAGCGGACGACTTTGTCCTCGACGGATGGGCAGTAACGGGGCCCGACGGACGTGATTCGGCCGCCATACATGGCCGAGCGGTCGAGGTTGGCGCGAATGATGTCGTGTGTGCGCGTCGTGGTCTTCGCGATGTGACAGGGCAACTGTTCCTGCTCGATCCGGGTGGTCCGATGCGAGAAGGGACGGGGGTCGACATCGCCAGGTTGGGCTTCGGCGCTGTCGTAGTCGATCGTTCGGGCGTTGATGCGGGGAGGCGTGCCCGTCTTGAGCCGTCCGAGTTCGAACCCGAGGCGGACGAGCGCCTCGGATGCTTGTTCTGCGGCCTGCTCGCCGGCGCGCCCGGCGGCGTATGAGACGTCACCGATGTGAATCAGTCCCCTGAGGAACGTCCCCGTCGTGAGGACGATCGCCTTGCCCAGGAAACGGGTACCTCCTTTGAGGACGACACCTCGAACCTGGCGATCGCTCACGAGCAATTCTTCGAGCATGCCCTGTTTGAGGTCGAGGTTCGGATGGTCCTCGACGGTCTCCTTCATTCGGAACTGGTAGGCTTTCTTGTCGGCCTGCGCCCGGGGGGCCCGAACAGCCGGTCCCTTTCGACGATTCAGGAGACGGAACTGGATACCGGTGACGTCGGTGTTCCTGGCCATCTCGCCACCGAGGGCGTCGATTTCCTGAACCATGTGACCCTTGGCGATTCCACCGATGGCGGGGTTGCACGACATTTGGGCAACCGTGTCGAGGTTCATGGTGAGGAGGAGCGTTTGGCACCCGATTCGGGCGGAAGCCAGGGCGGCCTCGGTTCCGGCGTGTCCGGCTCCGACGACGATGACGTCGTAGGTCTTGTCGTAGGTCCAGGTCACGGGAGGATGGAGAGCGCGTCGTCGTAGGGCCGGTCGAGGGCACGGCTGTCGATTTCGAAACCCAGGTCTTCGATCATCCGGTGCGTCTCGTTCGTGCTCTGGCCCCCCGTCGTGAGGTAGCCCTCCATAAACAAGGAATTGGCCGGGTAGAGGGCGAGGGGCTGGAGGGACCGGATGTTCCGTTCGCGCCCACCGGCCACGCGGATCTCGCGATCTGGGTTCACGAACCGGAATAGACACAGGATTCTCAGACAGTCGCGGGGTGTCAGGTCGTTTCGACCTGCGAGAGGCGTGCCGTCGATGGGGTGGAGGAAATTAACGGGTATCGAGTCGGCGCCGAGGTCGCGCAGGGCAAAAGCGAGGTCGACGATGTCTTCTTCGGTCTCGCCCATCCCGACGATTCCGCCGCTGCACGTGGCCAGACCCGCGTTCTGTACGGCCTCGAGGGTTCGCAGACGGTCCTCGTATTCGTGGGTGGTGCAGATCCGGTCGTGGTGGTCGCGGCTCGTGTTCAGGTTGTGGTTGACGCGACCGACACCGGCGGCCTTGAGTCTGTGTGCCTGGGGTTGCGTGAGGAGCCCAAGGCAGCAACAGATGTCGATGTCGACGGTTCGCCTGATCTCCTCGACGGCTTCGCAGACGGCCTCGACCTCCCCGTCGGTCGGTCCCCGTCCCGAGGCGACGATGCAGTAGCGCACGGCCCCACCCCTGTGCGCGGAGAGCGCATCGTCGACGAGTTCGGCCTTGGGGAGGAGCGGGTAGCGGTCGATCGGGGCCTCGGACACCGCAGATTGCGAACAGTAGTGACAGTCCTCGGGACAGAGCCCGCTTTTGGCGTTTTTGAGGACGTGAATCTGCACCCGCCGGCCAAAGAAGTGTTTGCGTACGTCGAACGCGGCGTGGAGGAGGGGTAGCAGGTCGTCGTCGTGGGTCTGGAGGAGTGCTTGGCAGGTCGACCGATCGGGCGCCAGGCCTGCGCGGCTCGTTATGACGAGTTGGATCAGGTCCAAGATTGCTTTCCTTCACGTGGGGGAGGTGAATTCAGGCTTTTTCGACGCGGGTCACGACGTTCATGAGGCTGTGGACGATGATGCGATCCCCCTCGCGCACGTCGGTGTAGGCGGCTTCGTTTCCGAGGCGGGCACGGTAGACCCTGTCTTCTTCGCCGACGGGGGAGTAGTCGATCTGAATGTAGGGCTGATCGTGGATGGAGATGTGGAGGATCTTATGGACCCACGCACCCCGGGAGGACTTGAGCGCCACGTTACTGCCCGGGCGATCGTGTGTGGGCGACCGTGAAAATCGCCGGAGCGAGGTGCGGGTCCATAGAGCGAAAAGATACCGGCGAGACCCCCACCGAACAAGAGTTTTCCCGCCTTCTGAAGCCGCCGACTGACCGACTTTTTGATAGATTTTTGCAAGGGATGTGTTACATTAGGGCACGCCTCATTCAGCTCATTTTAGCCAGACGGAGCACGCATGCCCGAAGACGACGAGCAGAGACAATACGCGCGACTCCAGATCGACCTGCCCATCCAGGCGAGGCTGGGGGAGGGCGATCACATGGATCTCGAGATCGTCGACATTTCGGGATCGGGCATGCAGATCCGCAGCGATGATTTTGAGGTCCTCAAGGACGGATTCGACGCCCAGCATAACGAAGCGACGTTCGAGATCCGGATCCAAGCACGGCTCGCCTGGGCGCGCCCCGAAGACGACGGGCGTTTCGTGACCGGGTGGGAATTCAACCGGGATATCGGCGAGCCCCGCATCGGGTAAGCGCGCCGGTTTCCTCCCCACTCCTCCCCTCGCCGTTTCTCGCCGGGCAGATTGACTTATCCCGGTCTTTTCTCTATACTTGCGGCTTTCAGACGGGTCCTCTACGTGACGGACGCGATTGCCCGCCCGCCCGCGCCCTCCAGGCACGATCAGGCCGGCCGAGACCGGCTGGAACGGGTCTGGGCGAAGAACCCGACGTCGACGGTCTTCGCGCGCCTTGCCGATGCGTATTTGGCCGAAGACCGGTTCGAAGAGGCGGTCCAGATCTGCCACCGCGGGCTCAGATACCGGCCGGCCTACGTCACCGGACACCAGGTGCTCGGCTGTTGTCTCCTGGCCGCGGGCCAGCAGGACGCGGCGCGGGATGCGTTCGAAAAAGTGCTCAGACTCGATCGCGACCATCCGGCCGCGCTCGGATTTCTGGCAAGGATGGCCGATCGACGGGAAGACTTCGTCGGTGCCGAGTCTCTTCGCGCGCAGCTCGGAGCGGTCGATCCGTTGAAGGCCGGGGTGATGCGGGGTGAGCGGGGGCCGCGTGCGGATGTCGAGAGAACGGGACCCGTTCAGACATCCGAGCCGGGTCTCACTGGTAACGGCGACGAACCCAAGCCGTTCGCGACGCTTACGCTTGCGCGTCTCTACGCAGACCAGGGCTACAGCCAGGAGGCGCTGGACCTCGCGACGTGGCTCGCAGAGTCTAACCCGGATGCCGACGGCGTTCGCGAGTTTTTGACCGAGCTCCAGACCGCTAGGTCCGATTGATCCGTAGTCGACAAGGGATAAGGAAGCAGCCGCTCGATGATCGCAACCTCCGACTTTAGGAATGGCATGGTCCTCCGGCTCGACGGAGAGCTCTTTTCGATGAGCGAATTCGAGCATTTCAAGCCGGGCAAGGGCGCGTCCGTCGTGCGGACCAAACTCAAGAACGTGAAGACCGGTGCGGTAATCGACCGGACGTTCCGATCCGGCGACAAGGTCGAGGATGTGCGTCTGGAGCGTCGGAAAATGCAGTATCTCTACCGAAGCGACGCACTGTTCACGTTCATGGACAACGAAACCTACGATCAGTTCGAACTCGACGAAGGCACGGTCGGAGACACGGTCAAGTATTTGAAGGAAAACGAGACGTGTGACGTTCTCGTCACCGAAAACAAGGCCATTGGCTTGGAGTTGCCGATCTTCGTCTCTCTGGCTGTGACGCAAACCGATCCCGGTGTTCGCGGGGACACGGCAAGCGGGGGCAGCAAGCCGGCCACCGTGGGAACAGGGGCCACCGTTCAGGTTCCGCTCTTCGTGGAGCAGGGTGACGTGCTGAAGATCGACACACGCACCGATACCTACGTCGAGCGGGTCTGAGGATCTTCGTGAGCCTGCCGAGCCGAATCAGAGAAAGCCTCCGCGAACTGCTGTCGATGACGGGGGAGGATGACGTCAGAGAAATAGAAGTCGAGCGCCGAGTACTTGGAGGGTGGCGCATCAGGGTGTCACGCGGGCAGGTTGCTTCCGCCTCGGTTGCGCCGCAAGCCGTCGAGACGCCCGTCGGGCAACCGGACGTCGCGGAGTCCGATTCGGCGCCCGCGGACGATGGGGTCACGATACCGTCTCCCATGGTCGGTACCTTTTACCGGGCTCCCGCCCCCGAAGCCGATCCCTTCGTGAAGGAGGGTGACACGGTGGCGGTCGGGCAGATCGTCTGCATCATCGAGGCGATGAAGATCATGAACGAGATCGAGGCCGAGGTCAACGGGCGCGTCCGACAGGTCCTCATCGAAAACGGAAGGCCTGTCGAGTACAACACGCCGCTGTTCGTGCTCGAGCCGATCTGAGCCTGCCTTGTTCAACAAGATCCTCGTCGCCGACCGTGGTGAGATCGCGCTGCGCGTGATTCGGGCGTGCAAGGAACTGGGTCTGGCCACCGTGGCCATCCACTCCGAAGCCGACGCGCACTCGTTGCACATCGGGTTGGCCGACGAAGACGTCTGTATCGGCCCGCCACCGGGCGACCAGAGCTATCGCAACTACTCTCGTGTGCTGTCTGCGGCCGAGATCACGAATTCCGACGCCATCCATCCGGGATACGGCCCGCTGGCGGAGAACGCAGAGTTTGCGGATCTGTGCGTCTCGTGCGGAATCCAGTTTATCGGGCCATCCGTTCGATCGATCCGCACGATGGGTGACAAGGCGGTCGCGCGACGGACAATGGAGCGAGCGGGTGTCCCTGTCTGCCCCGGCACGGGTATCTTGGAGGACCTCGATGCGGCGAGGGCGGCGGCGGACACGATCGGCTACCCTGTACGTTTGAAGGCAGTGGTGGGGGGCGGAGGCCGCGGCATGCGGATCGTCGAATCCGCGTTGGAGCTCGACCACGCCTATCAGGTCGCCCACTCGGAGGCGGCCTCGGCTTTCGTGAGTGGCGATCTCTACATGGAGAAGGAGATCGTCGGGCCGCGGCACGTGGAGATCCAGGTCCTCGGCGACCGGCACGGCCACCTGATCCATCTGGGCGAACGGGAGTGTTCGATCCAGCGTCGCCACCAGAAGCTGATCGAGGAGAGTCCGTCGACCGCGGTGGATGCCGACCTGCGGGATCGGATGGGCGCCGCAGCCGTCGCCGGGGCACGGGAGGTCAGCTACTCCAACGCCGGCACCGTCGAGTTTCTGCTGGATGAGTGTGGCGATTTCTACTTTTTGGAGATGAACACACGCATCCAGGTCGAGCATCCGGTGACCGAAATGGTGACAGGGGTCGATCTGGTCAAGACGCAGATTCGCGTCGCACGTGGAGAAACACTCGGAATCTCTCAGGACGATGTCGTGTCCCGCGGACACGCCATCGAGTGCCGCATCAACGCCGAGGATCCGCATCAGGCGTTCCGACCTTCGGCGGGAACGATCACGGCGTTTCACGTGCCCGGTGGTCCGGGTGTCCGCGTCGACACCCACGCCTACGCGGGCTACGCGGTTCCACCGCATTACGATTCGCTGTTGTCCAAGCTGATCGTTCACGGCACGACGCGGGAAGAGGCCATCTCGCGGATGCTGCGCGCGTTGAGTGAATTCGTGGTGGAAGGCGTGGCCACGACCGTGCCGTTCCATCTGAGAGCGATCGATCATCCGGACTTCCGGTCGGGGGAGATCACGACAGAGTTCGTGGAAAAACTGGGTCTGTAAACGGGGGACCGGCGCGTGTCGGATGTGAGAGAAGGTTTGCGTTACCACGAGGCGCACGACTGGCTTGCGATCGAAGGAGATACGGCCACGACGGGTGTGACAGATTACGCCCAGGGTGAACTGGGCGACATCGTGTTTCTGGAGCTCCCGTCGGTCGGCGATCACGTGACCCAGGACGCGCCCTACGGGACGATCGAGGCGGTCAAGACGGTCGCCGATCTGATTGCTCCCGTGTCGGGGGAGGTCGTCGAAGTCAACGAAGTCCTCGAGGAGGATGCGTCCCTCGTGAACGAGGACCCTTACGGGGAGGGGTGGACGATAAGGATCCAGCTGTCAAACCCGGCCGAGGCCGAAGCCCTGATGAACGCCGAAGCCTACGGGAAACTGATCGAAGACTGACACGAGCATGGCGAAGGTTAAAATCAAACCGACAGATTCGGCAGCTGTGGCGACACGGGTGCGACCGCCGAACCCCTTACACCGTTCGGTCCTGGTGCTCAACCAGAGCTACGAGCCGATCCACGTGTGCTCGGCACGGAGAGCCATCGTTTTGGTGTTTCGTGGGCGGGCGCAGGTCGTCGAATCGCTCGATGTGTCGATTCGGTCGGTCTCGCGGGCGTTCCCCGTCCCGAGCGTGGTTCGTCTGGACTTCTACGTGAGGATTCCGCCCAAACCTCTTTCGCTCACGAAACGGAACGTTCTCAAACGGGATGGCTTTCAGTGCCAGTATTGCTCCACTCGGTCGGGCCCGATGACGGTCGATCACGTTTTGCCACGAACCCAGGGCGGCCGTGACACGTGGGAGAACATGGTGTGTGCCTGCCTGGCGTGTAACAATCGCAAGGGCAACCGGACGCCCGAGCAGGCCGGCATCTCCCTGGCGCGGCGTCCTCGACTACCCAACCACGTGACTTTCATCCGGCATTTCATCGGGGTTCCCGACCAAAGATGGCGGCCGTATCTTTTCATGGACTGAAAAGCGCTACCGAGGACACTGGGGAAACAAGAGCGAGAGGGTAAGACGCGAGCCTCCATAACCTAGGCTCCGCGGAACGGGTCAGCCATGGCCGATAGGAAGCGAATATTGACGGGGGACCGTCCGAGCGGGCGGTTGCACCTCGGCCACTATGTGGGGTCTATCGAGAATCGCCTCCGTCTGCAGGACGACTACGAGTGTTATTTCATCGTGGCGGACCTGCATACCCTCACGACGAGACCGCGCAAAGAGGATGTCGACGAGCTGCGCGAGAACGTGAGCGAGATGGTGGCCGACTACCTCGCTGTGGGGATCGATCCAGCCAAGTCGACGATCTACCTACAATCGGCTGTGCACGCCGTTTACGAGATGAACCTGTTTTTCGAGATGCTCGTGACATTGCCTCGGCTAACGCGATTGCCGAGTATCAAGGACATGGCGCGGGCGGCCAACTTCGACGACGAGGCGATTCCGTTCGGTCTGATCGGCTACCCCGTGCTACAGGCGGCCGACATTCTGATGCCGCGAGCCCATCTGGTGCCCGTCGGCAAGGAAAACGAGGCCCACGTCGAGATTACGCGTGAGATCGCGCGTCGTTTCAATGCCTACTACGGTGAGGTTTTTCCCGTGCCCGATGTACTGATCGGAGATGTGCCGACACTCGTTGGCACCGACGGTCAGGCAAAGATGAGCAAGAGTCTCGGCAACGCGATCTACCTGTCGGACGACGCGAAGACAGTAGAGAAGAAAGTCCGGGGGATGTTTACCGACCCCAATCGCGTCCGGGCGGACATTCCGGGTCGGGTCGAGGGGAATCCCGTTTTCGAGTATCACGACGCGTTCAACCCCGATGACGACGAGGTCGGAGACCTCAAGATACGCTACCGTGAGGGCACCGTCGGGGATGTTGAGGTGAAACAGAGACTGACGGATTGCCTGAACACATTTCTCGATCCGATTCGCGACCGACGTGCCGACATTACACGGCAGTCGGGGTATGTCGAGCACGTGATCCACGACGGGACGATGCGTATGCAAGAGACCGCCCAACAAACCGTGGTCGACATGAAGAAAGCCATGGGTCTGGCAGGCCTGTGGAACCGCATTTCGCGCAAGGGGCGTGACTACGCCAAGAAGGCACGCCCTGAGTGACTGCGTCGTCGGTGACGACGCCCAGTCGGCCTGAGCAGGGCATCCCCTCCCTCCTCCAGCCCTCCCCCGTTCTCGACGGGAGCACACCGTGGTGAGCCATCCGTTCCAACTCGGGGAGTCCGACGAATACGGTGTCCACCTCGACATCTTTCAAGGGCCGCTCGATCTCCTGTTGTATCTGATTCGGAAGGAAGAAGTCGACGTCTACGACATTCCTGTTGCCGAGATCACGCGGCAGTATCTGGCCTACGTCGACCTGATCCAGAAGCTCGACCTAGAACAGGCGGGTGATTTCTTGGTGATGGCCGCCACGCTGATGCAGATCAAGTCCCGTATGCTTCTGCCCGTGGAGCATACTGACGACGAGGTCCTGGAGGATCCCAGGGACGAGCTCGTACGGCGTCTGTTGGAATACCAGCAGTTCAAAGAAGTGGCAGGGTGGCTCGAGGAACGTCGCGCCACGACGCGTGACGTGTTTTTCAGGGGCGGGGCGTTCTACGCCGATGCGGATATGGCGGAGCGTGCCGAAGGTATCGAGTCTCTCCGTGAAGTCGAAATGTTCGACCTCCTCGTCGCCTTCAAGCAGGCGCTGGATGCCGCCCCCACGGTCGATTTTCACGAGATCGACCGTGTCGAGGTTACGACGGAAGAGAGATCGGCCTACGTCCTGGACGTCCTGACGCGCCGGAGGCAGGTCCCGTTCATCGACCTGGTTACGAACGTGCCACGGATCGTTGTCGTTGTCACATTCGTGGCCATCCTCGACCTGATCAAGGAGGGGAAGGCGACGGTCGAGCAGTCGGAGCCCGAGGCGGGGTTCTGGATCTACCGCACCGAACCGTCTCCCGACCATTCACCGGCCCAGCCGAACGGGGAGTCCGACGATGTCTGAAGACCAGCTGGAGCGCACCGAGACTTTCGGATTGGATGAAGATGCGAAACACCGCGGTGTGATCGAGGCGCTCGTGATCGCGTCCGATGAAGTCCTCACGGCCGGTCGTCTCGTCGAACTGGTCGGCAACGGAGTCGGGGTCAAAGAGGTCAAGCAGTATGTCGACGAGCTGAACACGGAGTATGTACAAACGGGCCGCAGCTTTAAAATCGCCGAGGTAGCAGGTGGGTATCAGATGTCGGTGCACGGGGAGTTCGCACCGTGGATCCGCCAGCTGCTCCAGGCCAAACCGGTGCGTCTCTCTCAGGCCGCGCTCGAGACCCTGTCGATCATCGCGTTCAAGCAGCCGATTACCAAGGCCGAGGTCGAGCACATCAGGGGGGTCGTCTCCGACGGGGTGCTCCGGCACCTCTTGGAGAAGGGGCTGGTCCGGATCGCGGGCCGATCCGATGGGGTGGGTCGACCGCTGCTCTACGGAACCGCACGGGACTTTTTACGGTTCTTCGGGCTCAGAACGCTGGCTGAACTGCCCGAGATCAAGGAAGTGGAAGAACTGCTGAAAGAGGAGGAGGGGGCTCAGGCGGGCGAGGCGTTCGACGCATCGGATGAGGAGGGGGACGAGCCGGCCACCGACATCGATGGAGATACGACCGCTGGAACGTCTGAACAAATTCCTGGCGAGAACGGGCATCGGATCGAGGAGGACGTGTGACCGCCTGATCCGATCGGGTGACGTCTCCGTCAACGACCGACGCGTCGACCATCCCGGGACGCGGATCGACCCAGAGCGCGATCGTGTGACCTACGGCGGCCAGCTGATGAGGCCGCCGGACGTGTGTACCTATCTCGTGATTAACAAGCCGAGAGGCGTGGTCGTGACGGTCGACGACCCGCAGGGCCGCCGCTCGGTGCTCGATCTGATCGAGGGGGTCAATGCGCGTGTCTACCCCGTGGGGCGGCTCGACATGGATACGGGGGGTCTTTTGATTCTGACTGATGACGGCGAACTGGCCCATCGGCTGATGCATCCGCGATACGGTGTGGAAAAGACCTACGTCGCCGAGGTCAAGGATCGTCCGAACGATGGGGCGATACAGCGGTTGACCCGCGGCGTCGACCTGGAGGACGGGCCAACCGGTCGGGCGCGGGCAAGACGTCTCGGCCGTTCGAAGATCGAAGTCTCGATTCACGAGGGCCGCAACCGTCAGGTTCGGCGGATGTGCGAAGCCGTCGGGCATCCCGTCGTCTCCCTCGAGCGTACGGCCTTCGGTCCGCTCGGCCTAGGTGGACTCGACCGCGGACAGTGGCGACGGCTCGAGACATCGGAGGTCGTCGCGTTGCGGGAGGCGGTCGGCCTGGGCCGGGAGGAGACCTCGTGAGCGGTCTCGTGGTCGCTGTGGACGGCCCGGCCGGTGCGGGAAAGAGCACGACCGCCCGCCGCGTGGCCGAGGTCCTGGGTTACCTCTACCTCGACACGGGCGCCATGTATCGGGCCGTAGGCTATCTCGTGATCTCCGAAGGAAGCGATCTGGAAGACGCAGACCGAGCGGCCGACATCGCCCGATCGATCGACGTGGTATTCAGGCCCGGGAAGCCGGAGCAGCGTGTTCTGGTCGATGGGGAAGACCTGACGGAAGCGATTCGGACGCCGACGGTCTCCGACGCGGCTTCGCGAGTGGCGGCGCACCCCGAGGTGAGGACGGCCCTGGTTGCGCGACAGCAGGCGATGGGGGCCGGAGGCGGTGTCGTCGTGGAAGGCCGCGATACGACGACGGTGGTGTTCCCGGACGCCGATCTGAAGATTTTTCTCGAGGCGAGTGTCGAGGCTCGGGCCGACCGCAGGATGGCCGAACTCGTCGGAAGGGGAGAGGCCGTCGCCGCGGAAACCGTGCGCGACCAGATCCGCGCCCGGGACGAGAGGGATCGGGATACCCAGTTGCGATACGGGCCCTGGCCCCCGGACGATGCGATCAGGATCGATACGACCGGGCTGACGATCGAGGATCAGGTGGCCAGAGTGGTCGATCTGGCCCGTGAGCGTGCCTCGTGACGGGGGGTTCCCGCTTCTACCGGATGTGCTGGTGGCTGGCCCTGGGCCTTTCGCGGCTGCTTTTCCGTCTCCGTGTCGAGGGCGTCGCCCACATCCCGCGTGGCGTGGGGGTGATCGTGGCCTCCAACCACGTCTCCTACGCTGACCCTCCAATGGTCGGTGTTGCGGCCCACAGAGAACTTTTTTATGTTACTAAACGGGAAGTTTTCCCCATCCCCGTGCTGGGGTGGCTCCTTCGAAATTGGAATGCCATCCCCATCGACCGATCGCGTGGCGATCGTGCCGCGCTCGTGGCCTACGAGGGCAAGTTAGTTGAGGGGAAAGCGGTTTTTATCGCCCCTGAGGGCACACGCAACAAAGGCCGCTCGTTCCTTCGCCCCAAACCGGGTGTGGGGATGCTCGTGTATCGCACCGGGGTGCCCGTCGTTCCGGCGTATGTGTCGGGCACGAGGCATCTTTGGTGGAGCCTGTTCGGCTGGGAGCCGATCGTCGTTCGCTTCGGCGCCCCCATCTACTACGACCGGGCGGGGCTCCCCGAGACGCGGCGAGAGGCCTACCAGGCGATCAGCCGCGACGTGATGGAAAAGATCGGAAACCTCAAGCAGGCGTGAGCCCCACCGGCACGGCCGCCCTGCTCCATTCGATGTGTGCCGGCAGACACTAGGTCGCTCTGCGGCCTTTTATCCCAACTCCCCCAGGGCACGTCGTCCACATTCGCCCGATTCAGCACGCGGGGGACGAGGAGGTCCGAAACGGATGCCTGAAGAGTCTACAACCGCCGACAAGTCGGTCCTGCCCACACCCGAAGAAGCCCTCAAGGCGCTCGACGAGCTCGAGTACTCCGACACGGAGTTCGACGATCTCATGAGCCTCTATGAGGACACGATGACGAACATCCAACAGGGCGAGATCGTCGAGGGCACGGTTCTCAACATCGACGACGGCACCGTGGTGATCGACATCGGGTTCAAGTCCGAAGGTTCCGTCCCGATCGACGAGTTCACCAATCCCGAGGATATACAGCCGGGCCAGAAGGTCGAGGTGTTTTTAGAGACCGTCGAAGACCAGGAAGGTCAGATCGTTCTCTCCAAGACCAAGGCCGACTTCATGCGGGTCTGGGACCGCATTAAAGAGGCCTACGACAGCAATCAGATGGTTGAGGGCCGGTTGGTGAGGCGCATCAAGGGTGGCATCGTCGTCGATCTGTTCGGTGTCGACGCGTTCCTGCCCGGATCTCAGATCGACATCAAGCAAGTCAAGAACTTCGACCAGTTCATCGGTGAGGTCTTCCCGTTCCGCATCATCAAGCTGAACAAGAACCGACGAAACATCGTTGTCTCTCGCCGAGTGGTTCTGGAGGAGGAGCGGGAGCGTCTCCGCAAGCAGATTCTGCAGACGCTCGAGGTCGGCCAGATTCGTAAAGGGTCCGTCAAGAACATCACCGACTTCGGCGGGTTCATCGATCTAGGTGGCCTCGATGGCCTCCTGCACATCACCGATATCTCCTGGGGCCGCGTGGGGCATCCGTCGGATGTGCTGTCGATCGGCGACGAAGTCGAAGTGAAGGTCCTGAACTACGACAAGGAGCGGGAGCGGATCTCCTTGGGCCTGAAGCAGCTGCAGCCGCACCCGTGGGAGAATGTGGGCGACGCCTACCCCAAGGGCGCGCGTGTCCAGGGCAAAGTTGTCAGTATCACAGACTACGGTGCCTTCGTCGAGCTGGAAGAAGGCGTAGAGGGTCTGGTTCACATTTCGGAGATGTCGTGGACCCAACACATACGGCATCCTTCCAAGCTTCTTACGATCGGCGACGAGGTCACGGTCGTGATTCTGAACGTGGATGCCGACGATCAGAAGATCTCCCTCGGCCTCAAGCAGGTGACACCCGATCCCTGGCTCACCCTCGACGAACAATACCCACCCGGCACGAAGCTCAACGGGAAGGTGCGTAATCTCACGAACTTCGGCGCTTTTGTGGAAATCGAAGAAGGCATCGACGGTCTGGTCCATATCTCCGATATGTCCTGGACCAAGCGCGTGCGACATCCTAACGAGATCGTGAAAAAGGGCCAGGAGCTCGAAGTCGTCGTGATCAACATCGACAAAGAACGACGCAGGATCTCGCTCGGCCACAAACAGACGATCGAGAATCCGTGGGCTGGTCTGGCGGTGCAGTATGCGGTCGGTACGCAGACACACGGTAACGTATCCCGCCTGCTCGAACGCGGCGTGGTCGTCGACCTGGAAGGGGACGTCGAAGGATTTGTCCCGGCCTCGCAGCTGGGGGTGCCCAACCTGAAGAGGACCGATGAGCATTTCGAGGTGGGTGAGGCCATTCCGGCCAAAGTCGTCGAGTTCGACGAAGACCAAAAGAAGATCGTTCTGAGCGTCCAGGAGTATTTGCGCGACGCCGAGCAGGCCGAAATCGACGCCTATCTCGGGTCACACAAGCAGCGTGAGGTCGATCCACGCGAAGCCGATCCGGACGAAGACGACTCGGATTTCTACGATCCGGACGGTGCGCCGTTGGAGGGTGAATCCGGTGGAGAGACAGAAGCTCCCGAGGAAGGGTCGACCGACGGGGCGCCCGCAGCAGAGGTGCCTGTAGCTGAGGCGCCCGCAGACGAGGCACCCGCAGAAGAAACGGTGTCCGCCGCCGACGACGTCCAGGCTGAAGAGGAAGCTTCAGAAGACGAACCTGCCGTCGAGGCCTGATCGGCCGTCGCAAACGATCGATCCAGAAGAGTTGGGGGTGCGTTCCGCTTCCAACTCTTCGTTTTTTAGACCCCGGTTTGGTGATCCGTGATTGAGATGAAAGACCCCAAGACGGTTGCTTTCCACACGCTCGGTTGCAAGCTGAACGTCTACGATACGGAGTGGCACCGCGAGCAGTTCGTGGATGCAGGCTATGTCGAAGTGCCGTTCGGCGACAGGGCCGACGTGACGGTCGTGAACACATGCACGGTCACCGGACAGGGCGACGCACAATCGCGGCAGATGTTGCGTCGGGCGCATCGTGCTTCCCCCGAAGGGGTCGTGGTTGCCACCGGGTGCTACGCCCAGATGGATCCCGAGGCGCTATCCGACATGCCCGAAGTGGATATCGTCGTTGGGACGGCAGAGAAGACCAGGCTGATCGATCTCGTCAACAGCACGTGCTCGCTGGGCCGGACTTTCGTCACGCGCAGTCGCACCGCCGATTTCCAGGACATGGACATCTACAATTTCGGGACGCGCGCCCGGGCGTTCGTGAAGATCCAGGAAGGCTGCGACGAGTTCTGCTCATTCTGTATCATCCCGTTTGCCCGGGGGCGGAGCCGAAGTCGCACCGTGGCGAGTACCGTCGAGCAGGTAAGGCGACTGGTCGACGCGGGCTACGCCGAGGTCGTGCTGACGGGTGTTCACATCGGCGATTTCAAAACCGGTGATGGATCGGAGTTGATCGACGTCCTGGAGTCGGTCGATCGCGTGCCGGGGTTGCATCGCTTCAGGGTCAGTTCGATCGAGGCGTCGTTCGTGACGGACGCGATGATCGACTTCTTCGCGACGTCGGAGCGATTTTGCCGCCACCTTCACATCCCGTTGCAGAGTGGCGACGACGAGGTTCTGGGAGCGATGCGAAGACCCTACCGATCTGGGGTCTACGCGGATCTTCTCGCGCGTCTTACCGACCGGATTCCGGATCTGGCCGTCGGGGCCGACGTGATGGTCGGGTTTCCGGGGGAGTCGGATGCGGCCTTCCGGCGAACACTCGACCTGGTTCAGCGAACTCCCCTGGTCTTCCTGCACGTCTTTCCTTATTCTCCCAGAGGAAACACCCCGGCCGCCCGCCTGTCGGATCAGATCCCGCCCCAGGTCAAAAAGGCGCGGGGCGCCGAGCTGCGTAAGCTCGGGAAGGCCAAGGCCGATGCCTATCAGCGACGGTTCCTGGGCCAGACCACTGGCGTGCTGTTCGAAAACCGACGCGATGCCACGACCGGCTATCTGCACGGCCTGACGGACACCTATATTCGGGTTTTCGCGCCGGGACCCGACTCGGCGCGCGATACGATTCAGTCTGTTCGACTCGAGTCCGTCGAAGCTGAGCGAATGATGGGCCGCATCGTCTCAGACTGACGCGGATAACCTTCCCTCTCGCACTACCGCTTCCGCTCGCGGAGGCCGTCTCCCCCGCACGGCAATCACACACTGGTAGAGGTGCTATGGCGACCATTCGTCGAGCCGGCCCTGCAGACTTTCTGGCCGTTGCCCGGCTCGATCGTGAGGCGTGGACCGAAAGTCGCCACGCGACGTTCATTCCCGACGGAGAACACGCGTGGCGTCTGTGGGTCGAACACGCGATCGTGGTCGAGGTCGACGGTGAGGTGGTCGGTGCAGCTCTGGCGTTTCCGACCCAGTTGGATACGTATTGCCTTCACAAGATTTTCGTCGAACGCAGTCGGCGAGGTCAGGGGCTCGGGGGCGATCTGATGGCGGCGACCCTGAAGGAAGTCGAGGCGTTGGGGGTCGCGTGCTTTCTGACGGTGGACCCGGTCAACGAGGCGGCCATCACATTGTATGAGAACTGGGGGTTCACCGAGCGAACCTTCGTCGAGGGCTACTATCGACCCGAGGAAGATCGACTTGTGCTGACCAAACCCGCCCCGTCGTGATCGAGGAGGATGCGAATGGCCTTTCAACCGGAAACCTATGGATCCGCGTTCTCGAGTCTGCTGGCGGAAACGAGGACCAACTCGCTCGACGGCGGGGCTCCCAACACGAGTGTGCGGTCCGAACTCGATGCGCTCTCGGTCGATTCGGCCTTTGCCGGTCAGACGATTACGGACGACGAGATGGCCGAATGTTGTGTGTCGGCGGTGTGGCTCTACCACAACTTCCTGGATGAATCGCACACGATCAGCCAGAATATCCACTCCACAAGCGGCAGCTACTGGCACGGGATCATGCATCGACGCGAACCCGATTTCTCGAATGCCAAGTACTGGTTTCGGAAGGTTGGAGACCACGAGGTTTTCGGTGCGGTGGCCGATGCCGCGAAGGCGGCTGCCACAGAAATGCCGGATGAAGCAGCCTTCCTTGCCGGGCAGCGTGCGTGGGATCCATATGCGTTCATCGATCTGTGTGAATCCGCCCTTGCCGGACAGTCCGGCACAGACGCGCTCTGTCGCGACATTCAACAGCGGGAATTCGAGATCCTCTTCGATCACTGCTATCGGGAAACGATCGGAGGATGATTCTAGTCGTTCTGGGAACGGTGTGGGCAATCGTCGTGCCCGGCGCGGCGATTGCCGATCGGGGGGTCGATCTGTTCGTCGCGGGAGACGACGTCGGCGCGCGTCGTGCGTTCGAGGCTCGTCTTGATGCTACGCCGGAGGATGCCGTCGCCCTCTATTACCTGGGCAGGTTGACGCCCGAGGATGGTTTGGCCGCCCGTCACTTCGAGAGGCTGCTCGAGGTCGCGCCTGATGATTCGCTGGCCGACGACGCGCGTCTCGCCCTGGCTGAGTCGGCCTACGCCAGTCCTCTGGGTCTGTTCAAGACCGCCCGTCGCCACTATCGACGTCTGATCGAGGACTATCCTCGCAGCGAACACCGCCACCTGGCGCTTTACCGTCTGGGGAAGACGTTCGTGGTGACCGGTGAGCCAGACTCGGCCTCCGTCTACTTTTCGCAGGTCTTGGAAGCGGGTGTTGGCGATCTACGCACGTTCGCGCGCTTCGGTGAGGCCGAGGCATTGCGCCAGGCAGGGAAGCAGGTCACACAGCCCGATGCCGATCCCGTGTATCCTTTCGCGAGCGGGCGTGCAGGTCCTTCGCCAATGGCGACGAACGATGAGGGTTCCGCATACTGGATTCAGGCGGGCGCCTTTCGCCGCGAGGAGGGAGCTCGCGTGTTGGCGGAACGACTGCGTATCGCGAAACTGTCTGTCGAGCAGCACCGGAATAGCCGTGGTCTGATCGTGTTGCGTGTCGGACCCTTTCCCAGTCGCGAGGAGGCGGTGAGAATCGTCCGCCACCTCAAGGATGTCGAACACATCGATGCGATGGTGATCGCCCCGTAGCCCATGTCCGCCGAACCCACACCGATGATGCAGCAGTATCAGAGTTTCAAACAGGCGCACCCCGATGCCCTGTTGTTGTTCCGCATGGGGGATTTTTACGAGACGTTCTTCGAGGACGCCAAGGAAGCCTCGCGGTTGCTGGGGTTGACGCTCACTAGACGAAACAACGGAAAGGCCGAGGATGTGCCTCTGGCCGGGTTGCCCTATCACGCGCTGGACACCTACCTGGCACGGCTTGTCAAGGCGGGCAGGAAGGTGGCGATCTGCGAGCAGATGGAGCCGCCGACGAAGGGGAAAAAGGTCGTTCGTCGCGAGGTGGTTCAGGTCGTGTCACCGGGAACCGTGCTCGCCGAGGACCTGCTCGACCATCGGCGTAACAATCACCTGATTGCCGTCCACGTCGAAGGCGAGACCGTCGGCCTGGCTGTACTCGATCTGTCGACCGGAGCGTTCCGGGTGATGGAGCGGCCGACGGAGCGTCTTTGGGATCTGCTGGAGCAACTCGGAGCTGCCGAGGTTCTTGCCCCGGCTTCGTGGTGTGAGAACCGGGCAGCAGCCCTGTCGGAGCGACTTCCCGGCGTCCTGGTCACCCCCGCGGAGGACTGGACGTTCGGCGCGAACTACGCCCGGGAAAAGCTGCTCGCGCATTTCAAGACCCATTCGTTGGAAGGCTTCGGGTGCGAGGACCTGAATGTGGCCATCGGGTCGGCGGGTGCCGCCCTGGCCTACGTGAGCGAGAACCAGAAGGGTGCCGTGCCGCACATTACCCGAATCGGGGTCGATCGTGCGGGCGCCCACGTCGTGCTCGATCGGGTGACGCAGCGAAACCTGGAGCTGACGGTCTCCGCGCGAGACGGCAGCCGAGAAGGCACGCTGATCTCGGTCGTGGATCGCACTCGCACGTCTCCGGGTGCCCGAACACTGCGATCGTGGTTGTTCAACCCGCTGACCGACGTGGAGGCGATCCGGTCTCGACACGACGCGGTCGAAGAGCTGGTCACCGGGGATGGCCTGCGATCCGACCTGCGGGCTGCGCTTCAGGACGTTTCGGACCTCGAACGATTGATGTCGCGCGTCTGCTGTGGGCGAGCGACACCACGGGATGCGGCCGTACTGGGCAAGTCCTGCGCGTGTTCGCCCGTCGTGCGTGCGGCTTTGGGTCCGGCGACCAGCGACCTGCTCGTGGCCGTTCGTGAAGAGGGGCTGCCCGATCTGGAGCCGTTGACGTCGCTGATCGCGTCGGCGCTGGTCGATGAGCCACCCCTGCAGATCGCGGAGGGTGGGGTGATTCGTGAGGGATACGACGCGCGTCTCGATACGCTTCGCGAGGCCGCTTCGGGGGGCCGCAGCTGGGTCGCCAGACTTCAGAATCAGGAACGCGAGTCGACGGGTATTCCCTCTCTCAAGGTCGGATTCAACCGTGCCTTCGGCTATTACATCGAAGTCACTAAGGCCAACATCGCCCGTGTGCCTGCCACCTACGAACGCAAGCAGACGCTCGTGAATGCCGAACGCTTCGTGACACAGGATCTCAAGGAATGGGAAGCCAAGATCCTCGGCGCGGACGAGCAGTCGAAGGCGTTGGAGCGTAAGCTGTTCCACGAGCTGCGGGAAACGGTGGCCGGCTACGTAGCGGGTGTGCAGGAGACGGCCCGCGCTCTGGCGACGGTCGACGTGCTGGCGAGTCTGGCCGACGTAGCCGTGGACGCCGACTACGTGCGCCCGGAGGTCGACGAGGGCGCGGCCATCGACATCGAGGGCGGCCGGCACCCCGTCGTGGAGGATCTTCTGCCTGCCGGTGCCTTCGTGGCCAACGACGTGTGTGTCGACGGCGACCGGGACCAGATTCTGATCATCACCGGGCCGAACATGGCGGGCAAGTCGACGATCCTGCGTCAGGTCGGGTTGATCGTCTTGCTTGCCCAAGCAGGGTCTTTCGTGCCAGCGCGGGGCGCACGCATCGGCGTGACCGACAGGATTTTCACGCGCGTGGGTGCCTCCGACAACCTGGCCCGCGGCGAGAGTACCTTTCTCGTGGAGATGAACGAAGCCGCGAACATTTTGAACAACGCCACACCGCGAAGTCTCGTCCTGCTGGACGAAATCGGGCGCGGAACGAGTACGTTCGACGGGCTCAGCATCGCGTGGGCGATGACAGAGCATCTCCACAATACCTCGATTAGGCCACGGGCCCTGTTCGCCACGCACTATCACGAGTTGACCGAGCTGGAGGAGATGCTCCCACGTGTACGGAACTTCAGCGTGTCGGTCCGTGAGCGTGCGGGCGAGGTCGTCTTTCTGCATACGCTCGTGCCAGGCGGCTGTGACCACAGCTACGGCATCGAGGTGGCGCGACTGGCCGGCATGCCGGCCGAGCTGATCGATCGAGCAAAGACGATTCTCGCGCGTCTTGCCCAGAACGATCTGTCGATGTCGGGTTCGGTGGTGCGTCGATCGCGGAAGGTGAAGGAGGATGAGAGTCAGTTCACGTTGTTCGGCAGCGACACGCACGCTGATCCGCACCCGGTGCTTGCGGCGTTGAAGGATCTGGATGTGGACGGAATGACGCCCGTCGAGGCTATTGTGAAGTTGGCGGAGTTGAAGCGAGAGGCCGAGTCGGCGGGCGCAAACGGAGCGACCAGGGGACAGCAGATCGGGTAGACACGCTCTCGATCGTCAGTTTAAAAAGGCAAAGAGGCCCCTGCATCGGGCAGGGCCTCTTTTTTTTGGGCTATATCCAGATCTCTCAACGAGCTGAAGTGGGTGAAGGTGCCGTGGTTCCTGGCATGGGGGCGCGGTTAGCGTGTGCGGAACCTCTTCGGAATCTGCTCAGGGATGTTTATGTCTCCGACGGTAAGGAAGATCATATCGTTGAATGCGTCGAGTGTGCGGAATCCGCTGGCTCGGTTCTTGACGATTTGGACGATTCGGTTGAGGCCTTCGGCGATGGCGTTGGTAAGACGCGTGTTCACGAATGCGAGGACGCCGAAGAAGTGCTGTCGCAGGGTCCTGACGAACTTTCGCAGGGGTTCACGTCGACTTCTGAGTGCGGACGTCGTCCAGCATTTCAGGAAGCGTTCGGCAGCCCAGGGCGCTTTGTATTCCCAGAACTGCTCGAACTCGTCCTTGAGTCTCCAGGCTCTATAGATTCGGTAGTTCGCCTTCTCCAGTGCTTTGAGTGTCCGAGTATCCCCTCTGGAGCGTGTCGCTGAGTGCCGGTAGAGGAGCCATCGGAGGCCCTTCATGGCTTTGCGCTCATCCGGGGCAGCTTTACGCCACTGGTCCTTACGGACCTCGTCAACGGCGGCATTGAGAGCCTTGACGATGTGAAAGCGATCGAGGACCAGCTTGGCATTCGGACAGTGTTCCTGGATGGCTCCGATGTAAGCTTCGCTCATGTCGCAGCAGGCCCACTCGATCTTGGATCTCTGGTAGGGACTGAGAGCCTCTGTGAAGAACCGATCGATCGTTTTACGCGCCCTGCCGCGGCCAACCCACACCACGCAGGAGCGGTCCAGATCGTAAACGAGCGTGGCGTACCTGTGACGCTTGGCGTAGGAGATCTCGTCGATCCCGATGGTTTTGAGCCCTCGGATACGATGACCTTCACGAAGCCGCGTGATGGATCGGTGAAGGAGATCCGACAGCGTCGAGGCAGAGATGCGCAGTAACTCGGACGCCGCCTTCTGCGTCATGGTCTGGCAGTAGCGCAGCATGGCATACTCGAAGCGATACGTCACCCGAGAGAACCGCTCCGCCCACGGAATCTCCTCGACCACACGACCGTGGGTAGGACACCGAATCTCCCGAGGATGGTAGAGAAGCCAGACCCTCCACCCGCACACCGGAATGTCACGCCACCGACGCGGATGGGGCATTGTGCGGACGATTTTACCTCGACGGCCGCACTCCGGACAACAACAACCATTCTTATGTGGCTTTACGGCGATGACGAAACAGCTTCTCCCCTCAAACCACCAGCTGACAACACGGAACCCCTTGAATCTCAGCAGTTTCGATAGTAATCTGCTCCCGGTCATAGGTCGCACCCCCTTCGCTTTGATTGTCCTACACACACAACCAAGCGTAGGGAACGATCTATGACCTTGTCATTCTATAGTTTCACCGTTGAGAAACCCGGATAGAGCCATTTTTTTGTGGTAAAACCGTGGGCGCGTTCTGACGCGCCTTATGGGGCCGTTCCCGTCGCGTCCCGGACCTCTTCGATGCCTCCGAGCGCACGCAAGTCCTTGAACAGGCTATCGTAGGCCACCTGACCGGGAACGGAGACGACGAACCGGTCACCCACCTGACCGTCCCGGGTGCTGACGCGACCTTCGAGGATCGATATATCGAGCCCCGAGACGATTCGGGTGACGTCCAGGAGGAATCCATCGCGGTCTGAGCCGAGGATCTCGATCACGATCGTACGAGGCCAGTCGGCTTCGGCGAGACGGTCGCGTAGATGCCGCCGAATTTGTGTCCGGGCCTTGCGGCTCTTCACGAAATCGAGCCATTGAGCTTCGGGCCTGACGTCATCGGACGGGATGACCTCGACGCGGCTGCCCGTTTGAAGCAGGCTGTGGAGGGGCGCCGAGCGGCCGTCGACTCGCGCCGCCGCGCACCGGAGCCCCAGGTCGGAGTGGATGGCGAAGGCGAAGTCGATGGGGGTCGCGTCGCGCGGCAGCTGAACGGGATCGCCATCGGGCGTGAGCACGTAGATCTCGTCGGGAAACAGGTCGATCTTGAGGTCTTCCATGAACTCGAGGGGATCGGTCGTTTCGCGTTCCCACTCGAGCATCCCTCGAAGCCAGGGCATGTGCTGGTCGAGCTCGGTCGGCTTGTCGCCCCCTTCCTTGTAGCGCCAGTGTGCGGCGATGCCGACTTCGGACGTTTGGTGCATATCCCAGGTTCTGATTTGAACCTCGACCATGATGTTTTGCGGGCTGATGATGGTCGTGTGCAGTGACTGATACCTGTTGGCTTTGGGTGTGGCGATGAAGTCCTTGAATCGGGCCATGACGGGTCGGAAAACAGAGTGGACGATGCCCATAACGGTGTAGCACTCCTGCACTGACCCGACGATGATGCGCAGGGCCATGAGATCGTAGATTTCCTCGAATCCGATCTGCCTGCGCAGCATTTTTTTGTGAATGCTGTAGAAGTTTTTGGGTCTCCCCGCGATGCTGGTTTCGATGCCGGTGGCGTTGACGGCTTCCAGGATGGGCTCTCGAACCTCTTCGAGGAAGGCCTCGCGCTCCTGTCTTTTGAGCAGAATCCTGTCACGAATGTCGGCGTAGGCTTCGGGTTCCAGCCACTTGAGACTAAGATCCTCCATTTCCCACCGGATACGGGCGATACCGAGCCGGTGGGCGAGTGGCGCGTAGATGTCCCGACTTTCGAGCGCCATTCGCTGTTGCGTTTCGTCGTCGAGCTCTTCGAGGTGGCGCAAGTTGTGGAGCCGATCCGCGAACTTGATGAGGACGACGCGGAGATCTTCGGCGAGGGTGAGGAGCATCGTGCGGAAGTGCTCCGAGCGTGCTTCCTGAGGTGCTCGGAAGATGTTGTCTTTGATCTTGCCGACGCCCTCAACGAGGGTGGCGATCTCGTCGCCGAATTCCTCACGCAGAGACGGCAGTGGCCGGGTCTTTTCGTCCAGGGCCTCGTGAAGCAGGCCCGCCGCGACCGTCGTCGATCCTATGTTCATGTCGATGAGAATCCGAGCGACCGCGAGCGCGTGCTCGATGAGCGGCTTGCCGGAACGTCGGCGTTCGGCGCGATAGGTGCGTTCTGCGAAGTGGTAGGCGTCGGAGAGTAGAACGAGGTTGTGCGAGGACCTCACGGCGAGAGCAGCCTCGAGGAGGCTGTACAGGATGGGGTCACCAGACGCTCGTTTGAGGGCTTTTTCGTTGGCCGCCGCGTCTTGTGCGCTGAACAGCGTCGCTGCTTCGTCGATACTTGGGTATGTGGTGAGCTGAGTCAATTCGGGGGCCCGGGCTCCTGGGTGACTCATTAAATATACCAACGGAGGGTGCTTTGGACCACGAAAGACGGAAAAACTGGAGACCACGAAAGACGAAACTTGGGACCACGGAACACACGGAACACACGGAACACACGGAACACACGGAAGGGGGGTGGCTCAGGACATCGGGGCCCTATTCGGGGAGAGGCTCGAGGTAGCCGGGGGCGGGGAAAAACGAACCACGAAATACACGAAAAACACGAAAGAGGATGGCTCGGCACATCCAGACCCTACCCGGGGAGAGGCTCCCTCAGCTCCCCTGCACCCTTTGCCAATCAGTCTCGGCGGCGTTCGGCGGTTTGGCGGCGGCGGCGGGCGAGTTCGCGCATGTCTTCGACCTGGTCGAGCTCGTCGACGATTTCTTTGCCCAGGATTTCTTCGAGCACGTCTTCGAGGGTCAAGACGCCGGCGAGGCCGCTGTATTCGTCGATGACGATGAACAGGTGCTGGCGCTGTTCGAGGAAAGCGTCGAGGATGCCGTCCAGAGCAGAGGACTCGACGACGAAATGAACCGGCCGCATGAGGGTTGAAAGGGTGACATCTTCGCGATCCTGGGCGAGTGCGGCGAGTATGTCGCGGCGCATGACGATGCCCACGATGTCTTCGAAGTCTTCTGCATAGACCGGAATGCGGCTGTGGGCCCACGTTCCGCTCTGGCCTCGCGCTTCACCGACCGTCATGTCCTCGGCCAACGCGAAAACGACCGTCCGCGGGGTCATGATTTCCCGGGCGGTCTTCGACTTCAACGACAGGATGTTTTGGATGACACGGGCCTCGTCGGCCTCGATGCCGCCCGTGCGGGCTCCGAGTCTGGCCAAGGAGAGAATGTCGTCACTCGAGACGTCGTTCTGGTCATCCTTGCGTGGGACGATTCGGGTGGCCAGGCGGCACAACCCGATCAGCGGCGCGAAAACCCAGACGAGGATCTGTAGGGGACGCGCGATCCAGACATTGAGGGGCCGACTGAAGACTGCGCCGACAGTCTTGGGTATGACTTCGGAAAAGAATAGGACCGACAGGGTCAAGCACCCCTGGAAAAAAGCGCTGAGGTCCTCTCCCTCGTCTCCCAGCCACCGGAGGAACGCGGCGCCGGCAAAGGCGGCCCCTCCCGTGTTGGCGATGGTGTTGAGCGAGAGGATCGCGGAGAGGGGGCGATCGACGTTCTGACGCAATCTGCGGAAGATCTGGCCGGACCGATTTCCTTCCTGGGCCAGCTTTTCGATGTGGCTCAGAGGAGCCGACAACAGGACGGCCTCGAACAGAGAGCAGGTTGCCGAAACGAAGATCACGGCGGCGACTGAGATCGCGAGTTCGGTTATTCTGGGAGGCCTCAGGTTGGCTTTGGCGCGGGGCGTGTCGGGGTCCTAATAGCCCGACGGGGGACCTGGAGGGTCAAGGGAATTCGCCGGACCGGAGATTCCCGGTTTTCGCTTGCCCGCCCCCGTTCGAGACCCTACATTACGGTCGTCAAGCGGGCCGGAGCGAGGTGGTTTCGGACACCCTCCGGCCCTCTAACATTATAGAAAACAATGAATAAAGTCAGATACGATACGGTCAGAGAGGTCTCCTACGCGCCAGAACGGCTGGTGATGCTCTCCGACACCCTCCAGAGCACGGATCATCTCTGCCATCTGAGCCAGATGATCAGCACGGGCCCCGATCCGATCCGTCTGTCGCAGGTGAAGGACGTGATCGAAACCGTCATCCAAGGACGCAAGTACGAGGTCCTTCTGCTCCGCGCTCAGGGCAAGACGTTCGCGGAGATTGCCCTCCTCCTGTCGATTTCGAAGAGTGCGGTACAGAGCCACCACCGGCAGGCGGTGAAGCGCGTTCGCCTCGCGTTGGGGGTCGATCGCCCTGCATCACCCGCTTCGCCCGTTGCATCCGTCGCTGCCACCTGATCTGAGGATCGTTGCAGAGACCGCCGGAGCGTCCGCTCCGGCTTTTTTGTGTACATTTCGCTTTATGCAGTGTGCCCCGGGGCGTATGTTTGGGCCCCATCGCCCTGCATTCACTCAAACAGTCAACCAGGAGCCCGACATGCCGGATTTCCTGCACACTCGTGTTCGTGTTAGCGATCTGGACACCTCGATTGCCTACTATTGCGACCATCTCGGATTCAAGGTTAAGAGTCGATCGGACAAGTCTCCGGCGGGGAACCAGATCTGTCATCTCGAATTGCCCGGAAACCCTCACACGCTTGAACTGACGTATTCGGCCGATTACCAGATGAACGTGCCCGAAGATTTGATGCATTTTGCGATCGGCGTTCCCGATCTGATCTCCTTGTGCGACGAGCTGGAGAAGAAGGGGCTCGAGATCTGGCCCGGTGACTGGCGGGAGACCTTCCCTGAGGGTCGGAAGATGGCCTTCGTCGATGATCCGGATGGTTATGAAATCGAATTGCTGGAACGGCCCGACGCGACACCCGTAGGCGAGTAACCCGCGGGATGGCTCTTCGGGACATTCGAATAGATTCTGTGGAGCTCGTCGAGGATGACGAGCTGATCGCAGACTTCCGTTCGGCCTGCCCTTGGCTCGAGGATTTCACAGGAGGAGGTGTTGCGCTGCGCGCGTTCCATCGTGACACATCCGTCGGCGTTTGCGCGTGGCGTGAGGATGAGTTCGTGGCCTCCTTTGGTCCGATCTACGTGCGACCCGACCGACGGCGGTTCGGGGTAGGCGGTACGCTCCTGGATGTCGCGCTGTCCTGGATGAGGAAACGGGGCATCCGTCAGATTGATGCCCGTTTTGCGACGGGAGATTCCGCTGCCGAGAGACTCTTCGTGTCCCGTGGGTTTCGCTCGCTCGGTGAGGAGCGAGATCCGACCAGCGCAGTGACGTGGGTGGAAAAGACGATCAAGAGTTGACGATGGCTCGATTCGATGATCTGATGCTCGATACGCAGGCCTGGGGAACGTGGCACCCCCCGGCCGCCACGGAGCCGGTCTTCCAGATCGATGGAGAGGGAGGACCCGACGCACGACCCGGCCTGGTCATCGAAGCAACAGGAGCGAACAACGCGTGCGGATGCTGGCGTCTGCCTCTCAGGTTCGAGTCGACTCGGTTTTATTGGGTGGAGGTGGTCTTTCGAACCGAGGGAATGGCCGCCCCGCAGAAGTCGGTCCGCGCAATCCTGACCACACCAGATGAAGGCGGCGACTCGTTCTATGACCAGCTCAATCCGGGGGGGGATCGGGATGGCTGGTCAGTTCTTCATCGAGACTTGGATGGATCGACGGTCCCCGACACGTTGACGCTCAACCTCTTTCTGGCCTACCCCCGCGCAGGGCACGTCGTCTGGTCCGAAGCCCGCTGTTACGAGTTCAACTCGAGGCCCTCACGAAAGGTTCGGGTGGCAGCCGTCTCGGGCAATCCGCCAGAAGACGGGAGCCCATCGGACTCGGCGGATTTCTATTGCGAGCGATTGGATGGGTTGGCCGAGGGGGATCGCCCGGACATTGTCGTTCTACCGGAATTGATCAACGTGATGGGGTTGCGTGATGCAGTCGGCTTTGCAGAGCCGATTCCTGGACCGACGTCGTTGAGGCTCGCGGAGCGTGCCCGAATGCACGGGTTCTGGATTGCTGCCAGCCTCCAGGAAACCTACTCGGGAGCCGTGTGGAACACGGGGGTTTTGATCGATCGCCACGGCGGGTTCGTCGGCAAGTATCGAAAGACCCACCCGACCCTCAGCGAGAGTCTCCTGAACGGGACTGTACCGGGCGACGACTATCCCGTGTTCCAAACAGAGTTCGGAACAGTCGGCTATCTAATCTGTTACGACAACCACTACCCTGAGGTCGCGCGGTGTCTGTCGCTCAAAGGCGCTGAGCTTCTGTTGTTCTCGAACGCGGGCGATGGCCGGGAGGAGGGAGATCTCTGGGAGGCCTACGTGCGCACCCGAGCCCTCGACAACCAGGTTCACATCGCCGCAGCTGTCAACAATGCTTCGCAGTCGATGATCGTCAGCCCGAGAGGCGAGATTCTGGAGCGCGCGGATGGGTCGCCGGGGGGTACCGCCTTGGCCGAGTGCGATTTGGACGTTACGGTGCGCGATTCCACCGGGCGCCCGCTGTCGCGACGGTATGATGTTTTGCGCAGGTCAGATACGTTCGGGGCTCTGGTTGAGTCGATCTTCGATTAACCGAAAGACAGCCACTGAGGACACTGAGAACGCGGAGAGTGGGATCAGGCGAAACTTCAAGGCCTGTGGGGGGAAGAGTTGACGATCGATCTGCGCGGTTGAGTAAGAAACACCGTCTCACTGAGCGGAGCCTGTCCTGAGCGGAGACGAAGGGTCGAAGTGTTGGTGATCGGAAAGGACAGCCACGTAACCTCCAAGAGGCCGGTGAAACGTGTCGGCTTCGCCGTCACGCTCTTCCTGATCCTTGGAGTTGCTTATTGGTGGCTGAGGCCTGGGCGGTTGGTCGTTCGGACGAACCCTGCGAACGCGACGGTGAAGATCGATGGGGAAGCGGTGGGGGAGACCACGGAGGATGGGCTCGACCTGCGGGTCTCTCGTGGCAGGCACGTGCTTCGGCTGGAGCGGGAAGGGTCCGAGCCGGTCGAGGTCGAGATCGTCATTGTGGGCGAGTCGATCACGATCGAGCGAACCCTGGCCCCTTCGGGGATGGTTTTCATCGAGGGCGGATCGTTTACGATGGGTGATGACGACGGCCCCTTCAATGAACGCCCTGCCCATCGCGTTACGCTTCGGTCTTTTTTCATCGACCACACCGAGGTGACCATCGGGGTGTTTCGAGCGCATCGAGCGTCCTACGCAGCTCCTTTTGCGGGCGATCGGATGCCCGCGACGAACGTGAGCTGGCACGAGGCGGTCGCCTTTTGTGAATGGATGGGCAAGCGCCTTCCGACCGAAGCGGAGTGGGAGCGTGCTTGTCGGGGAAACACCGATGCCGCCTACGGTCACGCGGCCAGTTTCGATACCGACCGTGCGCGGGTGGGGCAGGCGCTGGACGCCGGTCCCGTCGCCGTCGGGAACTACGGGGCGAGCACGGAGGGGGTGTTCGATCTAACCGGTAACGTGTGGGAGTGGTGTGCGGATTGGTACGATCGAAACGCCTACCGTCACGGCGACCGAGACAATCCGTCTGGCTCTACGACGGGATCTCGCCGGGTTCTACGCGGTGGGGCGTGGTACAGCAACGAACGTTTCGCACGGTGTACGCACAGGCCCGGCAACTTCCGAGCCGTGAGGGACCCGAGCTTCGGGTTTCGATGCGTGAAGGACGTCATTTTGGAATAACGTGAGAGAATTCCATGGCCAAACTGCTCGTGGTTGACGACAACGAGAGCATCTGCCAGCTCATCGATGATTTTTTTCACGACCTGAAGGGTCACGAAGTGATCTCGACCCAGAAGGCCGAGGAAGCTGTCGAGTTGACGCGGGAACACAAGCCTGACCTGGCACTGCTCGACATCATGATGCCCGGGATGCACGGCGTTCAGCTCCTCCGCCTGCTCAAACAGGTCGACCCCACGTTGAAGGCGATCATGATCACCGCTGTCGAAGATGAGGAGATCGCGCGCGAAGCCATGAAAGAAGGCGCCGCGGACTATGTGACGAAACCGCTCGACCTCAACTATCTGGATGCACAGGTTACGTTTAATTTGGCGTTGTAGATGATGTAGGCGCGAGAACTTGATTGGGAAGTTGTGGGCACTGGCGGCCCGTAGGGGACATCTGTGGACCGTTTGCCGTGAACCGTTGGCCGGGAATTGGGAACGGGAACCGAGAACCGGATAATGACGCGATCGTTCAAGCAGGGCGTTTGCTTTGCATTCTGAATTGTTTTCAGTCCGTCCTGAGCCACCCCTGAACATATGTGAGGGGCCCACTGCCGACCGCCCACCGTCCACTGTCTACCGTCTACCGCTTCTCGGCCTACCTCTCCCCCGCTGTTTTCCAATTCCCGTACCACACCGAACTCTCCGGTAGCGACTCTCCGTCGGTCCACGATGGCTGCATTGTCTTGAACTCCGACATTGCCGGCCTTACCACGTCAGCCCACAGGTTCTCGACGTCGTCGAAGGTGGTCAGACGGTGCGTGGGTTGTGTCTTCGCGTAGTCTGACAGAAGCTCTTTCGCTTTTTCACCCAGCCACTCGATTTCGTCCCGTACCATCCGTTCGCCGACCTGTCTGTTGGTCTGACGGACCGTTTTGCCCATTGCGAAGTGAGGGCCCGGGTCGTCTTCCGGTGGGAGTCTCGACAGATCGACCGATTCGGGCTCGATGGCCCATAAGAGGGACGTCTCGACCTTCCCCGCGTGGTCTCCACCGCTGTTTCCATCCTCGTCGAAGCCGGGCCGATTGGCTTCGAAATCGGGGAGGCTGTAGAGGCGTGTTCCGACGTGCGGTTGAACGAGCTCGACGAGGGTCTTGAGGTCCTGCCAGTTGGGGCCGTAGTGACCCGTGATGAAAAGGGCGGCGTGAAACCCGAGTGCGTCGGCCTGGCGGATGTGGTAGCAGATGTTCTTGAAATGTTGCCAAGGCGGCACGCACGTAAGCCAGGAGCGTTCGGGTTGGCCGACCGATCGTGAGCTCAGGTCAATAGGTGTGTAAAAGAAATCAGGCGGCCATCTTCCCGGTTTCGACCTGCGGTCCGGTTGAGTGTTTCTGATCGTAGACTTGTTGTAGCAAGTGTGGCGCGGTGAGTTTCCTGAATCGGCTCTCTGCGACCTTGAGCGTACGCCAGATGAGAGTCGTGGCGTTCCTGACTTTCTTGAATCGCCTGGCGGCGTTTGTGCGAAGCCGAACGGAAGCAAAGGGGCTCTCGACGACGTTCGTGGTTCTCAGGTGTTTCCAGTGTTCCTTCGGGAAGTCGTAGAACGTGACCATCCGATCCCAGTCTCTTTCGAGCGTCTCCACGGCGGCAGGGAACTGTGAGCGATACCGTGCGGCAAAGCGTTTCCGGAGCTTCTCGGCCTCCTTTTTCGTGCCGGCATAGGGGATCTGGACGAGCAGTGCGCGGGCTTCAGCCTGTGCACGCTTGGCGACCTTGTCGAGCACGTTGAGGATCTTGTGGTTCCAGCACCGTTGTTGCCGGCTCTCTGGCCAGACCTGATCAACGGCCGCCCAGATGCCCATATTCCCGTCCGCGGCGATCAGGACAGGATGTTCGAGCCCGCGATCCCGGAGATCCCGGAGCACCGTGAGCCAGGATTCTGTAGACTCTCGATAACCGGGTTCTATCGCCAGGATCTCCTTGCTGCCGTCGCTCATCGCGCCGATCACGACCAGCAGACACGCCTTCTCGCGCTCGAGCCCGGCTTTGACGTAGATGCCATCAGCCCAGGCGTAGACCAGTTCGCGATTATCCAGACGCCTTTCTTTCCAGTCCTGGAAGTCGACCTCCCACTTCCCTCGAAGACGAGCGATCGAGGTCGGCGAAAGCGGCGCGCCATCACCGAGCAGCGCACGCAAAGACAACTCGAAGTCGCCCTGGGAGAGACCGTGGAGATAAAGGTCGGGAAGCAGATCTCCAATGGCCCTGGTTCTCCGGGCGAACAGGGGGAGGATGCGGCTTTCAAACCGCTCTTCCAGACCACGAACCCGGGGACGCCGGACCTTGATCGTTCCGCAGCTCGTCGAGAGACGCCGGGGCTTGCCGTAGCCGTTCCTGTAGCCCCTGGAGCTATCAACCTCGGCTCGGCGCTCATACCACGACCGGCCCAAGAACGCGGTCGCCTCCTCCTCCAGAATGGACTGGAACCGGCCCTGGATCTCTTCACGGATCCAATCGTCAACCGTCTCCCACGTCGGCATGGACTTCAATGGGGCTCTATGCGTATGTTCCTTCACGGCGATCCTCCTTCCCAACCGGGCCTCTCACCCGGTTTTGTGTGAATCAACTATCTCACGGGAAGGGTAGGGTCGCCCTTTCTCTTTTTCCACACCTTTTGATTATAGCTCCCGATCGTTCAGACCAGAGCGCATAGCCGCCGATTTCGTGGATGTGCCAGTAGTCGGGCGGCGCGACGATGCCGCCGTGAGCGTGGGCGGCTCGGCAGGCGATGCCGTGGGCTTTGATCGCGTCGAGTCCCACGGCGTTCTGCGGTCCGTGGGGTTCGCACAGCCCGTAGGTGAACCAGGCGAGGGGACAGTCGGCGAAGGCGGCTTCCAGTTCGTCGGGGAACATGCGTTCCCATCGGACTTCTCGTCTCATTTTATTGGACCCTTCCTCTGCCAGCGACACGCCACGTTGCTTCGACGAACCCGTTGCGGACGGCGAAAACTTCGTCGTGCAGGTTGGTCGTCATGCCCTGGTGAAGGGGAATGACGGATAGACGATCACCGACCGTGAAGACGTGATCGCATTCGGAGACGTCGATGTGGCCGTGTTCAACCGACATGCCGGTGATCTTTGCGTCTGGGTGTTCGACGATGTAGCCGTAGGGGGTTGGCGCGTAGCTTGTGAACGTCTTCTGGCCGCCGTCGACGATGACCCGGTCCTCCGTAGGCGTGCTGACGACGGTGACGATCATCCGCTCAGCGCACGTCGTGGGATTGGGTGGATTGCGGTCACGGTTGATGCGACGCAGCCCTTCGAACACGTAAGAGCCAATCCGTGTTTCAGTGCATCCGATGGCCTTCGACACTTCGGCCGTTCCCGTGCCCCCACCGCTGATCGTGTTGAGGGGGAGACCGGCTTCCGAAGCGAGTTGCTTGACACGGTCGAGGAAGGTTTTTGCCCGTTCGTTGCTGGGATAAGTCATGATGCCTTCGAAGTCGAGACCGCGTGAAGCGGCTATCAACCTGGCGAGTTCGATCGCCGCCTCCGGTGACTGAACGCCGCAGCGGTTGCCCCCCGTATCGCACTCGACGATCACGCGAACGGTCACACCGTGGCGGTCGACGGCTTCCGCGAGCCCCTGGACGGTGACGTCGGAATCGGCAGCGACCGTCATTTTTGCACGGCCCGCGATGGCGCACAACCGGTCGAGCTTGGTCTTTCCGACGATGTTGTAAGGGATCAGGATGTCGTCCAGACCGGATTCGACCATGGCTTCGGCTTCACCCACCTTCTGGCAGACGATGCCGATCGCGCCGGCGGCGACCTGCATCTTCGCGATTTCTGGAATCTTGTGCGTCTTCGTGTGAACACGCAACAGGATGTCGTGGGTGTGACACGCTTCCTGGGTATCGCGGATGTTCTTTTCGAGGATGTCGAGATCGATTGTGAGCGCGGGTGTATCGAGGTTGTCAATGGTCATCGTATTTCTATCTGTCTTGCACTTCGCGCCGTTGTGGGCGGTCGGCTGTCGGCGGAAGAGACGGCTTCGCCCTAACGGTGGAAGTGAAAGGTGAGTTGGAGAAGGACGCGATGGCGACAATCTGCTGTCGGAACTGTTGCAATATAAATCGATGATCGTTTTCGCAAAGTATTCTGCGAAGCAACTAAGAATGCCAACATCGGCCGACTGCCGACTTACCCACCGCCCACAGTGTTTCCATCGGCTTTCTTGACACCCTGTGTGAGGACGTCTATGTTTCGGCTCGATCGAAGCACACTGTAACGGGGAGACATCGATGGCAATCAAGGTGGGGTTTGTCGGGGCCGGAGGGCGAGCGCGGGGACATATGAAGGCGCTGGCGGCGATCGAGGATGTGGAACTGGCCGCGATCTGTGACGTCAACGAGGGGACAGCGTCGGAAGCGACGGCCGATCACGGTGGAAAGGTCTACACGGACCACAAAGTGATGCTGGATACGGAATCGCTCGACGCGATGTATGTCGTCGTGCCGACGTTCGCGCACTTCGACGCGGAGACGATGGCGGCGGAGCGGGGAATCCATCTTTTTTTGGAAAAGCCGGTTGCGCCGTCGATGGAGAAAGCAATCGAGATCAACGACACGATCAAGCAAGCGGGTGTTCTGTCGTCGGTCGGGTATCAGCTACGCTACTTCGGGGCCGTTCAGCAGGCGAAGCAGTTTCTGGCGGACAAGACGATCGGTATGGTCGTTTCCCATCGATGGGGCGGATTGCCCGGCACGCCGTGGTGGCGGATCATGGCCCAGTCGGGCGGGCAGCTGGTGGAACAAACGACGCATCAGGTCGACATGATCCGATACATCGCTGGCGAGATCGAGGAAGTTTCCGCCTATTACGCGCTGCGAACGCTGGGTGAGGTCGAGCATCTTGACATTCCCGATGTCTACGCCCTGTCGTTCAAGTTCGACAGCGGTGCCGTCGGTGTGCTCAGCTCGACGTGTGTGATGCGTGAGGGCGGAGGGTCGAGCGGCATCGAGTTTATTCTCGGGGACTCCCGTCTCGCACTGACGGGGGCCACGGCCGAGCTAATGCCCGAGGGCGCCGGATCCTTGCCCGCTGCTCCGGAGAACGAGGATATCGACGAGGTGTTCATCGGTGCGATCCGAAAAGGGGATGGATCGGGGATCCGCTCCGACTTCGAGGATGGCGTGAGGTCGTTGGAGGTGACCCTCGCGGCTAACCGATCGGCCGAGACGGGCCAGCCTTCGCGTATGTCCTTCGGACGGGGATGAGTCGAGCGCTATGACCCGTCGGCGAAAGGAACAGAAGAAACCCACGACGCTTTACGAGTTCGCGAAAACGATCTTGTCGGTCGTTCTGCTGGTCATCCTGATTCGATCGACCCTCGTCCAGGCGTATCACATTCCCTCCGGGTCGATGGAGGACACGCTGCTCGAAGGTGACTACGTCTTGGGCGACAAGCTGACGTTCGGAACACAGATCCCGGATCGATTGCCGATCCTGAACCTGAAGCTGCCGTCGTTTCGTATGCCGGGATTCTGGGATCCCGAACCCGGCGACCTGGTGATTTTCGAGTTTCCGGAAGATTCGTCGAAGGATTTCATCAAACGCTGTGTTGCGGTGGGTGGGCAGACGATCGAGGTCCGGAATCAGCAGGTTTTCGTGAATGGCGAACCGTTCGACGATCCTCCGGGGGTCAAATACCTGCAGCGGTCGAATCTTCCGCGTCGCTTTCGACGTGCCGCATTCGGGCCAAAGCGTGTTCCGGAAAGGCACATCTTCGTGATGGGGGATAACCGCGACAACAGCTACGATTCGCGTATCTGGGGTCCGGTTTCGCTCGAGAAGATCAAGGCGCATCCGCTCGTTATCTACTATTCGTGGGATCGGGACATTCCGATTTGGCAGATCTGGCGCAAGGTTCGGTGGTGGCGGTTGGGGCCTATATGGTGAAAGACGCTGAACCGTCAATGACCCTCGACAAGCTTTACCGGCGCCGAGTGGCGACGGGAGGGCGAGCTGTTCAGTCTGTGTTCACAGGGACACCGTCACACTGTGCGGAAGCCTGCCCCGAACGAACGTGAGGGGCAGTGTCGGTCGTCGCGGCATCGATAAGTGGCTTTTATACCATAGGGTTGGGTTGGGGACTAAGTAGTGCCTAGGAGGCGTCTGGGTTCAAGATTGGTCCGTCGGATGCCGATAGGTGTGACGCCTTGCGATAATTCTCCGCCCGGCTTAAGCTATTCGCAGAATAGGCAGAATCGTTTCAATACGGTTAACAGTGGAGACCGTTCCCTAATGAGTTGAGGGTCACCTAAGATCTGGCGGCCATGCGACATAGTGCCATAGGAGTACTTACAAGGCGCAACTGCCAAAAGCGGTTGTCGGACCTACGCCTGATGTCCCTTTCTTTACGCGAACGCGTTTGGCACATTCCGGGGGATCGGGACGCGAAACGCTCTCGACCTCCGACGGGTCCACGACCGGCAGCACCGCCAGGGAGACGGCCGATTTTCTACCCCGCTTCGCCATTTTCGGGAAGCACCTTCAAAGCCGCCTTGTAGACAGACGCAAGCTCTTGTTTTTGCACTGGTTTAAGTGTTTCCGACACCTGAAACCCCTCTTTCGTCGACAACGGCCGCGATGCGCCCTCCGGAACTAAAATTAGGACGGATTGCAAAAGAAACGGGACATGACCGGTGTCCAAAAGAGAGCTGACCGTTTCCACCCCCCCTACCCCCCTAGTGCGGGCCTCGGGCCAGCGATGCGCCCAGGGCCAACACCGCGCACCCCCTATGCCCGCTGGGACCTGGCCTGGCCACGTCTTGAGCCTAATCGGTCGAAACGCGCTATTTTCGCGGTTCGAGAGCCTACTTCTCGCGCGTGTGGGAAAATGAAAAGGGCGCGGTCTACATCGGGACGCCCAGAGAGTTCATCCTCCCTTATCTCCGGTCGTCAGTTCTTGGTGCGTGAGAATGCGAATAGCGTAATCTGGACGGGAATCTATCGTAAGCCATAACACGATAGGAGCTATAATCAAAAGGTGTGGAAAAAGAGAAAGGGCGACCCTACCCTTCCCGTGAGATAGTTGATTCACACAAAACCGGGTGAGAGGCCCGGTTGGGAAGGAGGATCGCCGTGAAGGAACATACGCATAGAGCCCCATTGAAGTCCATGCCGACGTGGGAGACGGTTGACGATTGGATCCGTGAAGAGATCCAGGGCCGGTTCCAGTCCATTCTGGAGGAGGAGGCGACCGCGTTCTTGGGCCGGTCGTGGTATGAGCGCCGAGCCGAGGTCGATAGCTCCACGGGCTACAGGAACGGCTACGGCAAGCCCCGGCGTCTCTCGACGAGCTGCGGAACGATCAAGGTCCGGCGTCCCCGGGTTCGTGGTCTGGAAGAGCGGTTTGAAAGCCGCATCCTCCTCCTGTTCGCCCGGAGAACCAGGGCCATTGGAGATCTGCTTCCCGACCTTTATCTCCACGGTCTCTCCCAGGGCGACTTCGAGTTGTCTTTGCGTGCGCTGCTCGGTGATGGCGCGCCGCTTTCGCCGACCTCGATCGCTCGTCTTCGAGGGAAGTGGGAGGTCGACTTCCAGGACTGGAAAGAAAGGCGTCTGGATAATCGCGAACTGGTCTACGCCTGGGCTGATGGCATCTACGTCAAAGCCGGGCTCGAGCGCGAGAAGGCGTGTCTGCTGGTCGTGATCGGCGCGATGAGCGACGGCAGCAAGGAGATCCTGGCGATAGAACCCGGTTATCGAGAGTCTACAGAATCCTGGCTCACGGTGCTCCGGGATCTCCGGGATCGCGGGCTCGAACATCCTGTCCTGATCGCCGCGGACGGGAATATGGGCATCTGGGCGGCCGTTGATCAGGTCTGGCCAGAGAGCCGGCAACAACGGTGCTGGAACCACAAGATCCTCAACGTGCTCGACAAGGTCGCCAAGCGTGCACAGGCTGAAGCCCGCGCACTGCTCGTCCAGATCCCCTATGCCGGCACGAAAAAGGAGGCCGAGAAGCTCCGGAAACGCTTTGCCGCACGGTATCGCTCACAGTTCCCTGCCGCCGTGGAGACGCTCGAAAGAGACTGGGATCGGATGGTCACGTTCTACGACTTCCCGAAGGAACACTGGAAACACCTGAGAACCACGAACGTCGTCGAGAGCCCCTTTGCTTCCGTTCGGCTTCGCACAAACGCCGCCAGGCGATTCAAGAAAGTCAGGAACGCCACGGCTCTCATCTGGCGTACGCTCAAGGTCGCAGAGAGCCGATTCAGGAAACTCACCGCGCCACACTTGCTACAACAAGTCTACGATCAGAAACACTCAACCGGACCGCAGGTCGAAACCGGGAAGATGGCCGCCTGATTTCTTTTACACACCTATTGACCTGAGCTCCACGATAGGTAACATTGACCAAGCGGTATCACTTGCTTCGACGAGGCTCTCTCGGGCTCCGCGGCCCGGAGAGCCTTTTATACCAACCGCGGAAAGTGATGATAGCCCCACGGCATCGGCCGGATGGGGCTTTTTCTGTGGGGAAAACCAAGGAAACCACTGAGGACACGGAGGGGGGAGGCTGGAGGGTACGCTATGGCCCTATTCGGGGAGAGGATCGAGGTTCGGATAATTGAGGACCCGAGACAAGCCACGAAATACACAAGAAGCGCGGAAGGATTCACGATCGGTGCGATGCAGCCATGCCCCATTCAAAGGGACCACACCGCGTCCCCTCGTTACAACCCTGCCGGAAGGCAGGGTTGTAACGAGGGGCGCCCTGGTTGTGTACGCACGGCGCACGGGCCTGGCGGGGAGGAGATGGAATAGGGCGACCTGAGGGTGTGTCCAGAGATTTGTGTAACTGGTGACACGATTACTTTAACGGGACACGATCTTCGAACATGATGGCGAACCGGTTGATGGCCCCATTCCAATCGTTCAGTTGACCTGCCCCCCTGGATTGTTCCCATTCCTAAAGTTAGGATATCGGAACATAGAAAGGGGGCCGAATGGCCAGGAAGCGATACACAGCGGAGCAGATCATCGGACATCTCCGTCAGGCAGAGATTCGTATATCGTAAGGCAAGACGGTCGGCGAGGTCTCGCGTGAGCTTGGCGTCAGCGAACAGACCTATTACCGGTGGCGCAAGGAATACGGCGGTATGGAGGTCGACCAGGTCCGCCGGCTGAAGGAGCTGGAGCAAGAGAACGGGCGTCTGAAACGTCTTGTGGCCGACCAGGCCCTGGATATCTCGATTCTCAAGGAGGTGTCCCGGGGAAACTTCTGAGCCCGACGCGGCGAAGGAAGGCGGTCGGGCACGTGCGTGAGGCCCTGGCTGTCTCGGAGCGTCGGGCGTGCCGTGTGCTGGGTCAGGTGCGCCGTACCCAGCGATACACGCTCAAGGTGGCGGACGGCGAGACCGTCCTGACCGCGAACATCGTCTCTCTGGCCAGCGAATATGGACGTTATGGCTACCGTCGAATCACGGCTCTTCTTAGGACCGATGGCTGGCGGGTGAACCACAAGCGGGTGGAGCGGATCTGGCGTCAGGAGGGGCTGAAGGTGCCCGCTAGGCAGCCGAAGCGGGGTCGACTTTGGCTCAACGACGGCTCCTGCATCAGACTCAGACCCGAGCATCGTAACCACGTCTGGGCCTACGACTTCGTGTTCGATCGCACACGTGAAGGGAGGCCGTTGAAGTTCCTGACAGTCGTGGATGAATACACGCGTGAGTGCCTGACCATCGAGGTCGCTCGCAAGCAAACATCACGGGACGTTCTGCGGACGTTGGCGAAGCTGATGCTGAGGTATGGTGTCCCGAAACACATCAGATCGGATAACGGGCCGGAGTTTGTAGCCAAAGCGGTTCGGGACTGGCTCTCGAGGTTGGAGGTCGGAACTTTGTTCATCGAGCCGGGCAGCCCGTGGGAGAACGGATACATCGAGAGCTTCAACGGGAAGCTCAGAGACGAGCTACTCAACGGTGAGATCTTCACGACCTTGGAGGAGGCTAGGGTGTTGACCAAGTGGTGGCGAAACAATGTCACCCCGGTACGCTTCTTGGCCGGGGTCCATTCTACTTTGCCACAACTATAGAAACGATCCCTAGCTACCGAGACGACCACACCAACAATGAGTTTCGTGTGTCTTTGACCTGGTGTATCAATTGGGCCCATTGAGTTCCATCCTTTCTGATCCCGAGTTCATGATCACTTCCCACACAGACGTCGTTGGAAGCTTGCTCCGCCCCGACAGATTGCTGGCGGCGCGTGAGGCGTTGGCAGCGGGGGAGATGGACGAGGCTTCCTTCAGGGAGGTGGAGGACTGGGCGGTGGATGTGGCGATTCGATTGCAGGAGGAGGCGGGGCTCGAGGTGGTGACGGATGGGGAGATGCGCCGGCTGTCGTTCCAGAGTCAGATGACGGAGGCAGTCGATGGGTTCGGGGAATACGATCTGGATGCGTTCCTGTGGGGAGAATGGAAGGGTGACGAGGCGGTAGGGGATCGAGCGATCGACCGGCCCCCCTCGTTGGGTGTCGTGAGCAAGCTCAGACGCCGCCGGCACCTGTCTACGGATGAATTCGTTTATCTCAGAGACCGCACGGATCGTGTTGCGAAGGTGACGCTGCCGAGCGCGAGTCTATGGGCGAATTTCTGGTCGCCCGAGATCAGCACCGACGTCTATCCGACGCTCGATTCATTCCTGGCGGACGTGACAGACATCCTGCGTGAAGAGGTCGATGCGCTCGTCGGATTGGGTGCGACCTACATTCAGATCGACGCGCCCCATTACACGATGATGATCGACCCGGAGACGCGGACCTTTTACGAATCGCAGGGATGGGATCTGGAGAGGTGGTTGTCAGCCGGGATCGAGATGGACAACGCGGTGATGGCGGGACATCCTGATGTCACCTTCGGGTTTCATCTATGACGGGGGAATCAGGGCAGCCGGTGGCTGCTCGAAGGAGACTACGCGCCGATCGCACGGGAGATCTTTACGAAGATCCACGCCCAGCGTTTATTGCTCGAGTACGACGACGATCGGTCCGGATCGTTCGAGGTATTGTCCGCCGTTCCGGATGACAAGATGGTGGTGCTGGGCCTTGTATCGACCAAGCGACCTGCGCTCGAGTCGGCGGATGCGCTCGTAGAACGTGTTCGTGAAGCTTATAATTTTTTCCCTATCGATCACATGGCCATCAGCCCACAGTGTGGTTTTGCAACGTCCGTGGTCGGGAACGCCCTCTCCCACGAAGAACAGTGGAGGAAGCTTGCACGCGTCGTCGAAGTGGCGGGTGAGCTCTGGGGATAATGAAAAACCTAAACAAGCCACTGAGAACACGGAGGGTGTGAGGACGGCCGAACTATGGTAGCCCTATTCGGGGCGACGCTCTGAGGTCGCGCGAACCACCTTCCGGCGGGGCAGGATCGAACGAAAAGGCACGACGGGCGGATCATGCGGAACACTATGTGTTGGGGAGCCCCGTAGGGGCGAACGATAATAGCCGGGGGCGTAAGCCCCCGGATCATGCGCAACGACTCATTACCCGGCGCCGCGATCAGGATCGACAGCCAGGATGGATATCCACCCGGCGCCACGTGGCCGATCGTAATGACGTAATCCATTTGCCTGCCGCTCATTTCGGCGCCTAGTGGCGAATCTCAATGAGTGAGTATTCGGAGAAGACGATGACTCAGGAACAGACTACGCATTTTGAGACGTTGGGGTTTCTTCAGTGCAAAGGGCTGTTCGCGGCGGATGAAATGCGGATCCTTGCGGATGCGTTCGACGCGGCCATGGTGCGTGCGCGGGATGGGGCACCGCCTCCTGCGGCGGGCGAGAAGCGGCAGCAGGTGGTTCCGTTCTTCGATTACGATTCGGATGCTTTCTATCCGTTGCTCGATGACGATCGGATTATGGATGTGTTCGAGACGCTGATGGGCGATGATTTCATCTTCACCTTGAGCGAGGGCATCATCCACACGGGCGGATCCCGATGGCATCACGATGCGCTCGCGCCTGAGGGGTTCTTCAGCATGCGGGCGGCACTCTACCTGGATTCGCTCGGACCGGACGACGGATGCCTGAGCGTGATCCCGGGCAGCCATCACTCGGCGTTCGGGATGGCCATCAAGGAGACGATCGGGGAGCTCGGCATCAGCCCGGAAGAGATGCCGGGCAGGTATTCGCTCGTCAACGAGCCGGGTGACGTGATCTTCATGAATCACAAGGTCTACCACTCGGCGCTGAGCGAACACTACGGGCGTCGTGCCATCCACATTAATTGCCTGCCCAATACGACGCCCGAACAGAATGAAGAGCACTTTGCGTGGTTGATGAAGTTTCTGACGGGTGAGACGAAGGGTTGGGGGCGTTTCTACAGCGATCGGTTGATCGAGACAGCGGGTCCGCGTCGTAAGAAGATGCTCTCAAGGGCGATCGAACTCGGGTTTGGGAGTACGGGACCGATTTCGCATCTGCAGGATCTGAAATAGACCTCTGTCACATAGGAATGTTGAAGCCCCGACTGACTGTCAGTCGGGGCTATTTGCTGTGATTCATCTCGGGCGTTCTTGCAGATCGGATCAGGAGAGGGCTATCTTTGTTGCGCGTGAGCAAGATCACTCTTTGCCTGTTCTATCCAGTCGGCGCTACGTTCCATCGGGTCTCCAGGTGGTTGATCGAATTTAGCCCGATCTGAACAACTGGACAACGTTGAATAGGATTCCGTTTCGTTCGTGTGCCGGGCAAGGTTGCCAATACGGTAATTTCCTGATTCCCTAATTATCAATGTCCTTCCGCCTTCTCCATTTCGCCCTCTGCTTTCTGCTCTCCACGCCGGTTCTCGGTGTTGACACAATCAAGGTGGTCCATCCCGACCCGGTGACCGAAGCCTGGCGGTGGACGCATTTCGATCGTGCGAGCGGGTTAGCCGGCGTTCCGACGGAAATCTTCGAAGATCGGGACGGGTATATCTGGATTGCCACCAACGAGGGGGTCCAGCGCTACGACGGGTGGACGTTCGAGACGTTCACGAAAGAGGACGGTCTGGGAAGTAACCTAACGGGATCGATCGCTCAGACGCGCGACGGAGCGATGTGGTTCGGGACGGGCGCCGGGATCAGCCGCTTCGACCCTTCGACTCAGCTCCCTTCGACTACGCTCAGGGCAGGTGGGCCTGCTTGGAAGACCTACACGACCGAAGACAGCCTGGCGAGCAACGATGCCCTAACGCGAGGCAACAACCTGTTCGAAGCGAGAGACGGAACGCTCTGGGCCGGGTTCAGCGGCACTGGAGACGTCAGCCGAAAGCGGTCCAGTGAAGAAGTCTGGGAGACGATCACCACACCGCTCAGTGACTCTACGACGGCGATTACCAGAATAACCCAGACAAGAGACGGCGACTTGTGGTTCGCTGCGTGGCGCCACGGCGTGCTTCGACTCGAACCGTCCAGCGGGTCGTGGCGGCACTATTCATCCCGAGACGGACTGCATCAAAGCTGGCTAACCGAGGTTTTCCAGAGACCAGATGGGATCGTCTTCGCTGCGGGTAGAGGGGGCATCAGTCGATTTGACCCGTCGGCAAGCTCAGAGGGTGGGGGGGCGCTGGTCGCCCGTCGAGATGGAGGATGACGGGCTCCCTCACGCTGTGAGCAGGCTCTGGCAGGATGAGGACGGGACGATGTGGGGATTCGGCAATGGGCTCTATCGCGAGGAAGGCGGTCGTTGGCGCGTGTACCGGGTGAGGGGGGGAAGTACCAGTGCGGCCGCCTTTCAGGCTTCGGACGGGAGTATCTGGTCCTTCTCGACAGGTGTGGGCCTCTTCCGCTTCGCCCCCCACGATTCGACCTGGACTGTCTTTTCCGGCGTCCCGGTCGTGTGGACACGGGAGACCACCGCCTCGGATAATCTGTTTTTGCTGGACGACGATCTGGGTCGGTGGCGGAGACGGGGCCGCCCGTCTGGCGGGAGACACTTGGCTCAAATACTCGTCCACGGACGGCCTCTACGATGGAACGGTCAATACGATCGTGAAAGCGACCGATGGAGCGACCTGGTTCGCAGGAGCAGCCCATGGCAAAAGTGTCGCTGCTCGTTTCGACTCCCGACTCGAGGGTGAAAAAGCCTGGCGCCACTTCAGTGAAGCAGACGGACTGGTCGGGGTCAGCATCGGATCAGGCCTGGCTGCTTCCAACGGGGATATCTGGCTCGGCTCGAAAGACACGCGCCTGACTTTTCAAGGACACAAGGGTGTTTTCCGATACGACGGCGGACGCTGGATCGCGTATACCAGCGGAGATGGCCTGCTTCATGATCGGATCTACCGTCTTGCCGAAGACTCGAACGGCCACATCTGGGTCGGCACGGCATTCGGGCTCAACCGTTTCGATGGTCACGTGTGGTCGAGTCATTCGCCTTTCCCCGACCAGGAGGCCCGCTCGTTCCAGAAGATCCGCGCATTGTCTACCACGCTCGACGTCTGGACAGGATATGGGGGTCCCGATGGCGGAGCGGCCAGATTCGATCCTTCGCTGAGTGCACCGGCTGCCTGGACGCGGTTTACGACGGCCGACGGGCTCCTGCACGACGGCGTCTGGGCTATCCATCAAAGCCCTAGCGGCACCGTTTGGGCTGGCACACAGGTAGGCCTGGCCCGGTATGATGAGACGGGGTGGTCTTCGTACGAAGGGGAAATCGGTCCTGACTCGATCCGCGCCCGCAGCATCGTGGAGACGTCAGACGGGGCGATCTGGATTCGTGGAGGAAGGTTGAGCGGGCGACTACCCGGCCCCTTGATTCGCCACATCCCCGATCGGAACCCGCCCGATACCTACATTCTCCCGGCGATCGACCAGGTCTCTTCGGCAGGAAACGTCCTTTTGCAATGGTCGGGCGGTGATTACTACAACGACACACCGATCGATCGGCTGCGCTATCAGTACCGCGTCGACGACGGCGACTGGTCGCGATCGACGCGCCGTCGTGGGTTCCCGTTCACGTCGTTCGCGGACGGCGATCACCGGATCGAGGTCCGCGCGATCGACTGGGGCGGCAACGTCGATCCGACGCCGGCAATGCACGCGTTCATCGTCGAGGGACCGTGGTGGAAGAATCCCTATGTGGCCGTCAGCGGGCTTGTGATGCTGGGTCTGATCGCGCTGCAAACAGGACGCGTCGTGCGCCGCGATCGGCGCTTGCGGGCGTCGAACGAGGCGTTGTCGAGCGCAAACAACGAGCTGTTCCAGGTGAACGTAGACCTGCAGCGCGAGCAGGTGTTGGAACGGCTGCGCGGTCAGGCGCTCGGGATGCAATCGAGCGACGAGATCGGGGCGATGTGCGAGAGCGTGTTCCGAGAGCTGAGAGGACTCGGACTTCCTCTGATCAGCTCTGGGATTGGAATCGTCAACGATACGGGCGAAGCGGAAGTCTGGGGTTGTTCGTCGGATGGTAGCGTTCTCGAAGCAGCATCGTGGAAACTCAGTGCCGACAGCCCTGCCACGAGAGCACAGGCAAGGGGAGAGACATATTACCACGTGGAGTACGATCGCGAACAGTTGAAGAAGCAGATCAGGTCGCAGGCCGAACTGGGCAATCCGATCGGCTTCTTGGACCTTCCAGAGGACCAGTTGCCGGAACGCACTCACTCATATGGCATCTTTTTCGATCGGGGTCGTGTGCAGTTTACCACCAGGGATACGATCTCGGAAGACCATATCGATCTCATTCGGCGGTTCGGTGAGGCGTTCGGATTCGCTCACGCGCGTTGGGAAGAGCTGAAGGTGAAGGAAGCACAGAACCGTCGCCTTGCGGTCGAAGCGTCGGTACAACGGCTGCGTGCGGAAGTACAATCGATGGACGAGGCGAGCGATTTCGAGCGGATCCTGTCACTGCTGGCGGAGAGCCTGGAGTCGGTCGAGTTGAGCTTCGGAGGCTGCGAGATCGACGTGGTGAACGAACCCGTCGAGCATCCGACGATGGATCACTTCGTGGCGAACGGGTACCGTTACACGACGTTCAGCCTGGACCCGTCAGGGTCTGTGTCGTCGAACTCGTACAACCTCCCCGCCCCGTTCCCGACGGTGATCGAGCGTACGCTCGAACGGTTCATCGAGGGCGAGCCGTGGCAGGGGATGAGCGAGGAGCAGCGGATCGTCGAGGTGCCGGCGGGCAGCTACGGCCGCTTGCGGCTCACGGCGACAGACCGGGAGACGTTCGAAGAAGACGAAATCGCAACGCTGCGCGAGTTCGCAGACGCCGTTGCCCTGGGTTACGCCCGCTACCTCGACATCCGCGAGATCCAGGACCAGACCGAGCGCAAGTCGGCGTTCCTCGCGTCGATGTCGCACGAGCTGCGCACACCGATGAATGCGATCAAGGGGTTCACGAACCTGGTATTGGGACGACGCTCAGAGAACCTGAACGACCGGCAGCGAGAGAACCTCAGCAAAGTCTCACAGGCCAGCGACCACCTGCTCGCGATGATCAACGATCTGCTCGATCTGTCGAAGATCGAGCGGGGGATGATGGAGGCCAACGTTGAATCGTTCGACGTGACAGAGCTGATCGCGTCCTGTTGTGGTACTGTCAGCCCGCTGATCCAGGACGGCGTGGTATTGAGACAGGATGTGGCGGAGGATGTGGGCGAAGCGAACATAGATCGGGCGAGAGTGCAGCAGATGGTCATTAACTAAACCTTGGTAAGCCCCCGGCTCTGCCGGGGAGACTCCCAGAGTTTGACAGTTCCAGAAATATGTAAGAGCCTCCCTTGCCGTGGACCGCTCAAAGCACACGGAAGGAAGGCTCTCTAATGAACAACGTAAGGAGTCTACGTCACACGGTATGGGAGTGCAAGTATGACGTTGTTTGGGTTCGGAAGTATCGTAGAAAAGTGTTGTATGGTGAAATTCGTCGCTATCTGGGCGAGGTGATTCGGGATCTGGCCGCACAGAAGGAATGCCGTGTGGAAGAGGGTCACCTGCGATCCGACCATGTGCACACGTTGATTTCGATCCCGCCGAAGCACTCAGTAGCTCAGACGGTAGGGTTCATCAAAGGAAAGAGTGCGATTCACATTGCTCGGAACTATCTGGGACGCAGGTCGAACTTCACCGGGCAGCATTTCTGGGCAAGAGGCTACTGGGTCTCCACCGTTGGCAAGGATGAACAGACGGTTCGGGAGTATATCCAGAACCAGGAGCGGGAGGACCTGAGTCTCGACCAGCTCAACATTTTCAGGTAATCGCCACCTTTAGGTGGCGCTTGGTTTCCAACCGCTTTGAGCGGTTCACAAGTTTTCAAGCCTCCGGCTTTGCCGGAGGTCATGACTTGCTGAGCAACGCGATTAAATTCACGGACAGTGGGGAGGTCGCGGTTGGAGTCACAAGAGGTGAGCGGGGGAGAAAGCCTGGTTATCGCTGTGAGTGATACTGGAAAAGGCATCCCCGTAGACGAACTCCCGACATTGTTCGACGAATACCGCCAGGTGGAAGGGCAATCGGACAGCGATGTTCAAAAGGGCACCGGTCTCGGTCTGTCGATTACGAAGAAATTCGCCGAGTTGTTGGGCGGAACGATCGACGTCCAAAGCGAGGTAGGTAAGGGGACAACGTTTACGATTAAGATACCGGCGGAATACGAAAACGAATGATAATGCCACGCCACACTCGGGTGTGTTACGGTGGCGTGTTCCCGGATGAAATCCGGTCACACGGTGACGGGTACGTAGTGGGTGAAGGGAAGGATCCGCGGCGACGGCGTGATCGATGGACGCACGACATCGCCGCCGTGCCTACGCGTAAGACCCGATTGTATCGGGGAACGGTCCATCGCGAAACGATCGCACCGGACACAAAGGCACGGACATCACCCGCGCCCATCGACGTAGGGGCGAATTGCATATTCGCCCACTGGCCGCAAGGCCGGGACCCATCACGCGAAGCCATCACGTCGATCATACGGGCGTCAACATCGCCCGCGCGCCATCGATGTGGGACCTGATCCTGCCCTGAGCATTGCCGACCCAATCATCGTAATTCCCAAATAGGCCCACAGCTTCACCAGCCCCCGTTGGATCCCTCCAGCGGGGGCTTCCTCGTGATATTTCGCGAACTGCGTGCCAGGATCGCGCAAAATCGCGCAACCTAATTCTCTGGCCATCGCTCGAGTTCGTCGGCCACCGTATACTTCATTAATAATTGTTTTTTTATGTATTTATAATACATAAAGGAATTTTTGGAGTCGACTGGCCTGCCCGTTGCATAGGGAAAGGATGAAGCAAAACGATGCGACATCCATCCTCTTCCGGAGTGGACCTATGGATCGTCTCTCACAGGCACGATTCGAAGAGGCCTTCGGCGACGAGCAGATGATGCTGGTTGCCCTCGAGAGTCCCGATCTCCTGGGTGATGATGCCCTGGAAAAAATCGGGGCTATCACTGCGAACCTTCGCGAGGTGGCTGGAGTCCGAGAAGCGGGCGTCGCAAGTCTTTCGACGATCCCTGTCCGCCCTCTCGATCCAACCGCTCCGACTGTACTCGAGACGCTCTCTCGGTCCGAGTACGATCAACGTAACGCGATGCTCGATTCGCTTCCACAGGTTGGCAGATTCCTCTCAGCCGATCGACGAACGACGTTGATTACGGCTCAGGTGTCTCGAGCCGCCCCGCAGTAGCTGCCCGCGTCGACGAGATCGTCGCGCGATACGAAGGACCCGAGCGCGTTCACGTCATTGGTGACCATACGGTTGCGCAGGCGATCGATGAAGGGATCGAATCCGATCTGGGGCTTCTGCTCCCGCTCGCGTTCGTCCTCATTCTTGTCGTTCTGCGTATCTGCTTTGGCCGTGTGCGAAGTGCGTTGCTGCCTGCGTGCGTGATGGTGGGGAGCATCGTCTGGACGCTCGGTCTGATGGGGCATCTCGGCGTTCCCTTGAATGTCGTGACGTCGACACTTCCGATCCTGATGGTGTCCGTGGCCAGTTCCTACGGGATCCACGTGGTTCGACAGGCGGCTGCATTGACACCAGAGGGCGATCGTGCGCGCAAGCTGCTGAAAGATCTGGGTCGCCCGATTCTGCTGACCGGACTGACATCGGCGGCAGGTGCTCTGTCCCTGCTCGTGTTCGACGTGAAATCGATCCGTGAGTTCGGTCTTTTCGCCGGGTTCGGAATCCTGTCAGCCACTGCGGCCGCACTTCTGTTCATGCCCGCCGCATTGACCTTCGCCAGGGATGGGAAGGCGCGTCTCACGACATCCAAGTGGTTCGATGGCTGGCTGAGTGCTCTTGGACGGGGCACGCTCGCGCATCGACACATCGTGCTCGGTGTCCTGGGGATCGTCCTTGTAGCGAGCGCCTTCGGTGTTTCGCGGATCAGAATCGGGATGGACCCCGTGTCGATGTTCCCGAAAGACCATCCTGTGAGAGAAGCGACCGCCGTCCTTACCGAGCAGTTCGACGGATGCCGGTATTTCGACGTGATGGTGGATGCGGGTGTGTCGGGATCAGGACTCGAGCCGAATACGCTCGCAGCGATGGCACGGTTCGCGGACGAGGCGAGGCGTTTTCCCGAGGTGACGGCTGTCTATTCGGTGACCGATCTCGTTCCGCCCGATTTCTCGGCGGACACTCTGATGCCGGGACTCAAAGCGGCGGGATTCCTCACGACGAGGCCCGGCGCGGTCGGGTGACGGTGATGATCGCGGCGACGGATCAGGCCGATCAGACACGTGTTTACGACCAGTTGCGTTCGGCGGCCGATACGTATCTGAACGAAGGATATGTTGTGTCGTTCGGCGGACCCGTGCTGAGGTGGATCGCGCAGAACCGCTACGTCTCGATCGGCAAAGTGATCAGCGTGGTTGCCGCACTGGTGTTCGTGTTCGTGGCGTGTGTGACGGCCTTCAAGTCGGTCCGGATCGGGGTGCTGGCGTCGACACCGCTGATCGTTTCGACCGTGACGACGTTCGGTGTGATGGGGTGGCTGGGGATTCGTCTGAATATGGCGACGGCGATCACGACCGCGATCGGTCTGGGGATCGGCGTCGACTTCGGGATTCACTTCCTGAGCCGGCTTCGGCAGGAGCTCGAGTCTTCGTCGCTGGAGGATGCGGCCGTGCGGACGATCCTGACGACGGGTCGCGCCGTGATTTATGACGTCGCTTCGAACGTCGTGGGGTTCGGCGTCCTCGTGTTCAGCGTGTTCGGCCCCGTTCAGGATTTCGGCTGGCTGATCTCGCTGACGATGATCACGTCTGCTGCAGGCACGCTGGTGTTCGTACCAGCCGCCGCCGCATCGCTGTTGCCCGCTGAGACGACCCCTTGGACGGTCCGGGCCTTCCGTCATCTGATTCACGGCTGTGTGGCAAAGACGCGGGCTTTGCTGATTCTCAACCGGGAGGCAGCGAGCGGGCGAACGGACGCGGAGATTGCGGAAGTCGTGGCTTCATTCGAGCGGCACTTCTCGTTCGTAGACCGAAACGTGGCCGTGGTCGGGACGCACGAAGCTGCGGCTGCAATAGTGAAGACGTTCCGATCGACGTGCGAGGGACCCGGCGTGATCGTTTCCGGCGGTGGGGCCGGTACGCTGCGCGCCGTGGCGGAGGGATTGTGCGGGGAGGACGGGCGACTTCCCGATCCAGAACATCTCTGCGTGGCGCCGCTGAGGCTGGGATCCGGAAACGTGCTCGCGAAGACGTTTGGGGTTTCTCAGGATGCCGATCAGGCGCTCTCGGAGGCCGCGATCAACTACCAGCGGGGCGTCATCGGCGAGTGCGCGGTGATTCGTTGCGTCGTCGATGGCCGTGTCAGATACGCGATGACCCTCGTGGGATTGGGTCAGTTCGGACGGATTCCGAGCGATCTGGCTGCCTTCCACTACGCGTATCCTCGCACGCGAGGGAATCTGGCTGGCGCGCTGGGGGCCGAGCGACTGACCCAGCTGGAATACCGGGCGGCGATGCTCATCCGAGGCGTTCGCTGTTGGGCTCATCCGGATCGGATGGAGACAGTAGAGGTTCGGACGAAAGAGGAAACCGAGCGGGTCTGCCTGCTCGCTGGAGCCGTGGCCAACTTCCCGATCAAAGGGCTCCCGTTCAAGCCGAACCACGATCCTGGCGCTCCCAGGCTTACCGGATACCTCCTCAGGAGCTCGGCCGTTTCTCCGGTCCGTCTCCTTCGCGGGGGTGCTGACTCTACCGTCTGTCGCTTCGAGGTGACGGAGGATAATCCTGTGGTTCTGAGGCTCGAGTCTCCCGGGCCGGCCGAATTCTTTCTGGACGAAGACGCGCTGACGTTTCAGCACGAGCTCCGCATCGATGTCGCGGGGACACTGGGTATCGTGCCCGGTGTCGAGGAACGTCAGTCCACTCACCTTCTGGTGGGTGAAACGAAAACGAGTGAGGTGGGCTATGACCACGCACGTGTGCATTCTGGGCATTGACGGTAGTGGAAAGTCGACGGTCGCAAACGCGCTTCCGGGTCTGCTCTCGGGGTTGAACAGGATTCGGACGGCGGGGGCTGGAGAGTCGTTCTGTGTGGAGGATCCGGACAAGACGATTCTGGCGCCCGGGTTCTCCCCGTCGGGACGTCCGATCTTGACCCGTCTGGCCAGCTGGTGGAAGCGGGCGGCAAAACGCTGCACGGATCACAGGGTGTTGCATCCCGTTCTCAAGATCTTGCAGCTCGCCTTTCAAGACGCGGCTGCTCGTCGTCTCGAGCGGCGCTATCAGCCGGGCGTGCTGGTGAGCGACGGAAACCTGATTCTGTCGGTCGCAGGTTGCACCGTGAACACCTTCAGGCCGGCTCGAACGGGTGAAGGTTCGTGGGATGTCGGTTCCGATCGGCTTCGTGACCTGCTGGCACCGTTCGACGGCCATTCTGGTAGTGAGAGGTGGATCCGCGCCGTCGTGAAGGTCGGCCGAGCTTTAAAGTGGCTGGGGTTCCAAACCCTGTGGCTTCCCGACGTCGTCATTCTGCTCGACCTGACACCCGAACGCGCCCTGGACCGCGTACGGCGCCGGGGTGGGAAGGTCGACGCCCACGAGAACAGAGTCGACCTCGCTCGGGCACGTGGGATGTATTTGGCGACTGCGGACGCCTTCGAGGGTATTCGAGGAGCATCCGCCGTCGTGCGGATTCCGGTGGGTGATCGGACGCCAGGAGCCGTCATACAGCGGGTCGTCGATTCGCTGAAGGGTCGGTTGGAGACGATCCATTCCGATGCCGCGCACGAGACGCTCGGGACGACGGAGGATGGGGGAGGCGCGTGGACGTCCTACCTGAGTGTGGGCTATCTATTCCGGTGCCTGGTCGCCCAATTTTTCCAGGGGACGTGGCGTGAGCCCTTGTTTCCTCTGTCGCGGATGGGTCGGCACTTCATGCGGGAGGGTTATTCCGCGTCCGTGATGCAGGACATCTACGATCAGGACCTGGTTCCGCCGTCGCTCATCGACAGACCGTTTGTGGGATACCCTCTCCATCGAGCCGTCTATGACCGATTGCACCTCCTGGTGCCGCGGATCGCGCAGGAACTTCTGGGCCGGGACGGCCGCATCCGGATCTTCACGGCGCCGTCTGGTCTGGCGGAGGATGTGTTCCGGGCGGTCGAAGACGTTGCCAGGGTGAGACGGGGTGGCGTTGGAGGGATCGAGATCACGGCTCTGGATCTGGACCCGGATGGACGAATCGCGAAGAGCCTCGCGGAACGAAGCGAGCGGTTGAGTGTCCAGACGACGTTCGTGAAGGGGGATCTGACGGATCCGGTCTGGTCGGACGACCGCGAGCAACCGTTCGACATCGCGATCTTCGTGGGGCTATCGAGCTGGCTGCCTAAACCGCAACTGATCGAGCATCTGCGTCAGCTGAGGAAGAACCTGAGCGACGACGGCGTGCTGATCACGGATGTGTTCACACCGGGAGCCTATGCCGTTTCAGGATGGTATGCCGGCTACGATGCCAACTACCACCAGCCGGACACTTTTGCCACGTTGCTCGAGGTGTGTGGCTTCGACGGACGTTCCGTGGCGGTTGCGAGTGGACGCGATGGGTTGAACCACGTGATGGTCTGTAGACCACGTATGGTTCGGCAAGTTCCGGTGGGCGAGCGGGGGGCCGAGCTTGAAGAGACAGCGGTTGAATACGCGATGGTCGATGAGAGAGCGGGCGCGCCTACTTTACGCAATGTCTGACGGGCAGGAGCAGGCGGGAATCGGTCTTTGCGCGTGAGTTGGAGTTCACAAGTCGCCGATCCAGAGAAGATGGTTACCGAATCCAGGTGAGGCGAGATCGTAGAAACGTCGGTCTGCGGTGACCATCTGTCCGTCGATTCCGAGGGCAAGCGCGAGGTAAATGCAGTCGTATATGCTGTGTCGCAGAAGTGTCGAGATGTTGAACGCGCTGTCTTCGACAGTGGCGTAGGGATGGACTCGAACAGGTGCAGACCGAATCTGCCTTCGATGCTCATCTGCCTCTGAATCCTCGAGTTTCCCAGACCTGACCTGTCGTGTGAGGTAGTTGTCAGTCTCGACGTGGAGGAGCTCTGGGGCATGAATCGCGTCTGATGGCGTCAGGACTCTCAATGCGTTTTCCGTGAATGGTTCCTCCACAACCCATTTCACAGCCACACTCGCATCCACGACGCGATTAGCCACGGGTGTCCCGTTCATCGCGGATTACCGAGGTACTGTCTTCGAGGCCTCGGCCTCGGTATCGTGTCCTAAGCCGACTGAAGCGGCGTTTGGCCGTGGCCATCGACCTGTCAAGGCGAGCCTCGGTTTCCAAGATCAACTTGACTTCGACCTGAAGCGAACGATTGTTGGCGGCTGCCCGTTTCTTGAGCGTGTCGACCGCCAATTCGTCGAGGTTGCGAACCAGGATCTGTGCCACGGTTCCCTCCTAGGGTGATAGCATAATGATAGCAACTATCGCGCTGATGACAAGGTGCTTGTTGGATAGGAAAGACGAATAGGAGGGTAAAGCTGGGATTAGCCGGGGCTGGCGGTGATGGCCTCGGTGGACTTCCCGACAAAAGTCGACTGGCGTCGACCTTCACGCGGTCTTGCAGTTGCAGGGACCTGCGATCGATTTTAGTGTCGTCTAGTCGGAAGAGTCCGGCCGGGAGAGGCCGTAGGTCACGCAGAGAATGAGTCCGACGATGAAGACAATGAGCCCTGTTTCGCCGCCCATAAGGTCACCAATCACTTTCGGGGGAGACTTTCATACTATAGGACATTCCGGATTGCGAATGGGTTCCCACTGTTCTAGTCATCGACCGTATCGCCTTGTTCTTGACAGGAATGACGCGGGCCCGGACCCTCTGTAGGCGAGAGGTCAGAGTTCGGAGGTCAATAGAGACAGTGACCGACCGAAACGCGTAGACGGCGTCGAAGAACTCGTCTCACAGTGCCTGAATGGGTGCTGCACGAGATCAAAGCAGGAGGTGCCCGTGGCAGAGAGCAGCTTGGCCGTTCAAGGTGGCCCGCCGGCAATTACCATTGCTGAACCCGAGGACTGGCAGATGTTCGACACGGCCTAGGCGACAGCCGTCGCTGCGATGGCGGGCGATGCGGAACTTTCGGGCAGCGGGACGGGTGTGACGAAGGCGTTCGAGCAGGCATTCGCGGCGTATGTGGGACGAACGTATGCCCTGTCGCAGATGAACGGGACGTCGACGCTTTGGGGGGCTTACTTCGCGACGGGTGTGGGGCCGGGTGACGAAGTGATCCACCCGACGTACAGCTGGATCGGGGCGGTGATGCCGGCCGTGTTCCTGGGAGCGCGCCCTGTGTTCTGCGACATCGATCCGGCGACGTTGACGGCCGATCCCGTCGATATCGAGCGGCGAATCACGAATCGAACCCGGGCCATCAGCGTCGTCCACCTATGGGGCAATCCCGTGGATATGGACGCGATGCTCGAGATTTCGGAGAAGTACGGGATTCCGGTGATCGAGGATTGTTCCCACGCGCACGGGGCCGAATGGGAGGGCAAGAAGGTCGGTGCCGTCGGCGACATCGGGTGTTTTTCGCTCGGGGGGGAAGGGGAGGCCGCGATAGGCGTGGGTGAGGGCGGGATGATCGTCACGGATAACCGTGAGTATTACGAACGCGCGCTGATCTGCGGTCATCTCAATCGGCGAGAGGTGGTCGAAGAGCTCACGCGACCCGAGTATCGCGCGCTGGACAAGACGTGTCTGGGAATCAAGTTCCGGTCGCACGCTCTGGCAATGGGACTTGGACAGGAGCAGCTACACAAAGTGGACGAGGTGAATACGAAACGTCGTCAGGTTCTGGCCGAGCTGTACCAGATCGTGGAGGAAATCCCAGGCCTCGCACCTCTATCCGTGCACGACAAGGCGACCCCGGGTGGGTTCTTCGGGTATCGGGTGCTCTACGATTCGGATGAGTTGGGCGGGCTTCCGGTGGAGGCGTATGTGGCAGCATTACAGGCAGAAGGGATGCCGATCGCGCCCTGCGGTTTTCCCTTGTTGCATCGGTTGCCCCTCTTCAGCGATGGGTTTGACATCTACGGAGGCGATCGGGGTCCCCTGGCGTCGGACTATGCAGGATACGCCGAGGGTGATCTTCCTCAGGCCGAGGAGGTACATCCTCGCGTGCTTGCCTTGCCGGCGCTCACGGATCCGAAGACTGGGGTGTTGGACGAATACAGGGAAGCGTTGAGGAAAGTGGCTGCGAATGCTGCTTCGCTCTTGGAGAAGGTTTGAACCACCAAGACGCTAGTTAGAAGTTTAAGGCTATATCCGGATCTCTCAACGAGATGAAGTGGGTGAAGGTGCCGTGGTTCCTGGCATGGGGGCGCGGTTAGCGTGTGCGGAACCTCTTCGGAATCTGCTCAGGGATGTTTAGGTCTCCGACGGTAAGGAAGATCATATCGTTGAATGCGTCGAGTGTGCGGAATCCGCTGGCTCGGTTCTTGACGATTTGGACGATTCGGTTGAGGCCTTCGGCGATGGCGTTGGTAAGACGCGTGTTCACGAATGCGAGGACGCCGAAGAAGTGCTGTCGCAGGGTCCTGACGAACTTTCGCAGGGGTTCAAGTCGACTTCTGAGTGCGGACGTCGTCCAGCATTTCAGGAAGCGTTCGGCAGCCCAGGGCGCTTTGTATTCCCAGAACTGCTCGAACTCGTCCTTGAGTCTCCAGGCTCTATAGATTCGGTAGTTCGCCTTCTCCAGTGCTTTGAGTGTCCGAGTATCCCCTCTGGAGCGTGTCGCTGAGTGCCGGTAGAGGAGCCATCGGAGGCCCTTCATGGCTTTGCGCTCATCCGGGGCAGCTTTACGCCACTGGTCCTTACGGACCTCGTCAACGGCGGCATTGAGAGCCTTGACGATGTGAAAGCGATCGAGGACCAGCTTGGCATTCGGACAGTGTTCCTGGATGGCTCCGATGTAAGCTTCGCTCATGTCGCAGCAGGCCCACTCGATCTTGGATCTCTGGTAGGGACTGAGAGCCTCTGTGAAGAACCGATCGATCGTTTTACGCGCCCTGCCGCGGCCAACCCACACCACGCAGGAGCGGTCCAGATCGTAAACGAGCGTGGCGTACCTGTGACGCTTGGCGTAGGAGATCTCGTCGATCCCGATGGTTTTGAGCCCTCGGATACGATGACCTTCACGAAGCCGCGTGATGGATCGGTGAAGGAGATCCGACAGCGTCGAGGCAGAGATGCGCAGCAACTCGGACGCCGCCTTCTGCGTCATGGTCTGGCAGTAGCGCAGCATGGCATACTCGAAGCGATACGTCACCCGAGAGAACCGCTCCGCCCACGGAATCTCCTCGACCACACGACCGTGGGTAGGACACCGAATCTCCCGAGGATGGTAGAGAAGCCAGACCCTCCACCCGCACACCGGAATGTCACGCCACCGACGCGGATGGGGCATTGTGCGGACGATTTTACCTCGACGGCCGCACTCCGGACAACAACAACCATTCTTATGGGGCTTTACGGCGATGACGAAACAGCTTCTCCCCTCAAACCACCAGCTGACAACACGGAACCCCTTGAATCTCAGCAGTTTCGATAGTAATCTGCTCCCGGTCATAGGTCGCACCCCCTTCGCTTTGATTGTCCTACACACACAACCAAGCGTAGGGAACGATCTATGACCTTGTCATTCTATAGTTTCACCGTTGAGAAACCCGGATAGAGCCAAGTTTAAAGGGGGTTGAAGCGGAGGTTATTGTTCGGGTAGACACCCGAACAATAACCTGAGGTTCTCACTAGAGCCCTCGTCGACCAGCATCTTCTTGATCACCTTCGCCTGTTGCGAATCGGTATCCTCCAGCACCAGACATTCGCCTTCGTAGAGATTGATCAGGAGCGGGGGCTCGACGCCGGAAAACCAGTAAGAATGTTCCGAAGCGCGGGCTCGACGATCAGATGGTCCGTGGCGAGCTCGGGCAGCTGTTCGGCCACGCCCTGAGCGAGCGATGCCCCCGTCGAGACATAGACATCCAGCGCATCCGCAATGGACCCGATGCGATCGACTGCCGTCTGGAGCATCGATCGATCGCCCACGAGCGCGTGAAACTGCTTGGGCTTCTGCCTTCGACTGAAAGGCCAGAGCCGCGTTCCGACGCCACCGGCGCGAATCACGAATTTCATCCTTGCTCCTTCTCTGTCGACCCTATCGATCGCGGTTATCCCCGCGAGAGGAGAAGATCCGAAAGGACACGTCCCATGTCAAAAAGTGATGGTTCTCGGAGCCCAAAACAGAAGAGCCGCTCCTCGAAAAGAGCGGCTCACGAACACGATCCGGCGGCTTCCTGCGGTCAGTCGCCGAGCTTGGGATAGTCAAAGAACTCGAACTGCCCTGCTCCTGGTCCTACGTCGGGCCAGGAATCGAATCGGGCGCTGAAGATGGCACACGTCGGCAAATTGTCCACTGAGAAGTCCGTCAACGTGTTCGCGAGATCGGTCATGTCCGGATTATGCCCGACCAACATCAATGACGCAACTGCTGCGTCGACGGACTGCGCAACCTGAATGATCGCAGAGGCGCCGCCGCCGTAGATCGATTCCACGATCCTCACGTCTCCCTCATACCCCATCGCTTTTCCGATCTCGCCCGTCGTGCGTCTCGCGCGTTTGGCCGGACTCGTGATGATCAGATCAGGCCGGACGCCGCGTTCCTTGAGTCGACGTCCCATCACAGGGGCATCCCGCTTTCCCCGCTTGTTGAGCGGGCGATCGATGCCCGCCATGCCGGGGTCCGCCCAACTCGACTTAGCGTGTCTGACAAGATAGAGGTCAACCAAAACTTCCATCCTCGGCTAAATCATGTATCTGAAGTGCTTAACACACGCTGCCTTTTCATCCGGATCGGGGATGCGCTCGATCAGATTGTGGAAACTGTAGTTGTATTTGAGCGTGTGCCCGTAATCCCAATCACTCTGCTCGAAGTCCTGGCGCCAGTACCCTTCGTCCAAAGGACTGTCGGGGTTCGCGAGACACACACGCCACTTCTTAGGCGGTATGAAGTCCTGACTCTTTCGTAGAATCTTGACCTTGATCTTGAAAGGTGTGACCCCCGCTTCGTAGAGGTCGGAGTAACCCAGCTCCTCGAGCTCGATGAGCGAGTGGGCGTGGGTGATCAGGTGACCGACCTGCGCTTTGTGGACATCGAGGTCGTAGATTTGCTTGAACTTGAGAAACTCCGCAAGGGTCAGCGAAACGACGTCATCGACCTCATCGCCCACCGGGAAGTCGTCATCGGGCGTCAGCGTCGTTTCGTGGACGGTCTTCCCTTTGCCACCGATATACATTCCGAACCGGACGGCATCGAACGCACGGATGAGTTCGCCCAGTCCCTCCGTCATTGATGAAACCCTCTCCTCAGGCACATCTCGCAAGGCTTTGATCGCAAGCGCACTGTAGATCGCGTTGTGACCGATGTCGCAAAGCTTGTGGATGTTTCCCCGCAGGGCCTCCACAATGACGTGCTCCGTATCGGCCCGTGACGGCTCCCCCGTGTGCGGCACGAAATACGCTTCGTGCTTCTGGATCATGCGATCTGCCTGCCCCGAATCGCATTCACCGTTTCCTCGCTGAGGTCGTTCTCCTTCACAAAGTAGTAGGCCGCAATGAGGGCAGCCCCATAGTGCGCGGGCCACACGCTCTTCATCATAGACCTGCTCATGCAGGTCAGCCCTCTCTCGAGATAAGCGCGATCGAGCCCCATCATCTGGTCACTGTCACCGGTCACTGGTCATTGGTCACTTTAGTGGGCTCGCCGCCCCTCCGGCGCACGCAGCGTATTCTCGTGCCGCCGATCGACCGAGGGCGGAACCATCGTCTCGATCACCTCATTCGGGCCGCTCAGCCTCTTCACGAGCTTGAAGGCGTCATACAGATCGCCCGTTGCCGTGCGGGCGACGTAATCAAGCGTGTCCCTCCCCACCGTGATGATCTGGAACAGCTGCGTGTTTTCCGCCGCCCTTTCGTACCACTCCTCCTTCGTCAGCCTGTACATCTTCGGCCCGCTGACGGATACCACATACATCGTCCCTTTCCCCTCCTCCCAGACTGTCTTGCCCCTGGGCAGGTTCGTTCCGCGCCCATACGTGTGGTCGTGACCCTGGAGAACCAAGTCTACGCCATATGCATCGAAGATCGGCTTCCACAGCGCTCGTAGCTCCTCGTTGTCGCGCGTTCCGGCTATCGAGAAAATCGGGTGGTGAAAGGTCAGGATGGTCCATCGGTGAGGATTCTCCTGAAGCACGTCTCGCAACCAGTCCACCTGCCTCTCCCTCTGTTCACTGGAGTTGAGTGAAATAATCCGGCTACCTTGATAGTCGATGTAGTAGACTGTTTCCTCGAGCCCGGAAGGTCCGTTCTCGGGCAGGGTGAATGTCGGCCGCCACTGGTTCGACAGCCGCCGTGTCACGCTGTCCACCCTGGCGTACTCGTGATTACCCGGTGTCGGCACGACGGGCGTCGATGCGTGAATGAAGTCTCCAGCTTCGAACCACTCCGACCAATCGCTGTCCCGGTTCGCACGGTTGATCAGATCGCCAGCGTGAAGGAAGAAATCAGCGTGCGGCGCTTCCTGATAGGCTGCGCGAATCGTCCTCGACCAGAGCGCCAGCAGGTTGTTCTGAGCGTCCCCGAAGTAAGCGAACGTGAAAGGCGCTGGCCCTATCTTCGCGGTACGGAACTGAAACCACTCGCTCCAGACGTTGCCGTGACCGACCCGATACGCGTGTAGCGTGTTGGGCGCGAGTTGGTTGAAAGTGACTGAGTGGCTGCTCCATCCATAGCCGTCCTGCCAGAATCGCTCCGTCGTTGCCAGATGTTTATCGTGCTCGAACACAAAATTCGGCGAGGCATCCGCCACCGCCACCTCGGCTGCGCCGGAATCCACAGCCGAAGCAGTCCGCCAGGTGACGGACGCTGATGTCGCTGGGTCGCCCGACCACGTCAGGACGATGCGATCGGGAATCTCCGTCGCGACCGAGTCGATCGCACCTCGTTTATATGTGTGGTGAGCTCCCGGCGCCTGCTCCAAACCAGGTCCATCGCAGGCCAGTAATCCCGTTCCAATCACTGCATACCAAATCATCCTGTGGCGATTCATCACATCCTCCCGTTACGCCCATACGCGGCCGGCAGAGCATCGAGGACCTCGAAGCACGCTTGGGTTTTCTTGGTGCCAACCTAACGAGTCGAAGATCCCGAGTTCCTTGAGGATCTCGAATGTCGCAAGCTCCCTCTTCTCGATCTCGACCCGTATCCTGAGCCGTAGCAAAGCTTCTGCCTCCTCCGCATCGATCAGATCCTCGAAAGCAGCCCTCTGCAAGTACTCCAAGCGGATCAGGATCTTGGCGATCACATCCTTCGCCGGCTCGCGACCAGGCATAAGGAGTCCGTGCTCGTTGAGGGCCCTGATGTCGTTGTACACGACCGATCTGTCTACGTCCAGAGACGCCGCGATGTGTGCAGGTCCAACTCCCCCGGCCAACTGTGCGGCGACCGAAATCCCTGACTCTCACAGTGTCGTCCGAATGATCTGCTGTGCGAGGCTTGCCGTTCTGCCTTACTACTCGCAGTCACCGTCCTCCGGAGCACTTATCTCTGAAGGTTGTTACTGAATTCGGGGAGCCCCTTTGCTACGGCGCCGTCTCTAGTCGGCGTCCTTGTATTGTCGGCCCTTCAACATAATAAATATACTGATATTCCGATCACCTCAAAGCAGCTATCTCCTCTCACGAGTTCTTCCCTCAGCAGGAGACAAAATAACTTTGCCATCTGCTCCACCTTGCTTATCCAGTCCTGATGCCAGCTGCATGAATCGCATAATTCACTGCACGACAATTAGTTATGAAGAAATAGGACGACTGGTAACGGCAATCGGAGTGTGGTCAATAACCCCCCAAGACAAGATGTGTTACGCGTTTTCCAAAAATTCTAAACTCGATGTGTTGGGCAGTCATATGCGCACAGCACTCGCCCATCCCGCAGCCGCAACAAGTGCGCCGGATATCCCCAGAACTCACACTGCACCGGGTAGGTCCACGTGATCCCCCCATCATCCGACCACCGCTGCACCAGAAATCCCGGATCGGGCTCGGTCCTAGAGAGCGCGGTCAGGCGACCCGGGGACACCTCCAAGAACGTGGTTTCGCCGGTGTTGATCCCATCGGCGTGGCTGCCCATTGGGTGCAGCCTGAACGTCTGGGCGCCATCCGTCGACCTCCACACGTAGGTGGCCGTGCGGCTGTGGTGAATGTCCGGTCCGTAGACCGAGAACAGGAAAGTGCCGTCGGCCAGTAAGGCCTCTTGGTGGACCTGGTGCACCTGGAAGGAGCGGAAGCCGGGGATGGCCCACTCGCGGCGGGTCCAGGTCTGGCCCCGGTCGGTGGACCGCTGCACGAACAACCGGTGGCCTCCCACGATGATCAGGTCGTCGTGTAGCTGGTGAGGCCTTACTGTCATTCCCCGAGCTTCGGCTTCGCCCGTGCGCTCGACTGGCCAGATCTCCCACCCGACGGAGCCCGCACACAAATAGGTGCCATCGGGCATGACGGCAGCGAAGCGGTCGTAGCGCTCGCGCGGATGGGTGCCCGACCAGTTGTAGGGGATGGTGGGATCGTCGGTCTCGGTCCAGGTGGCACCGTCGTCGCGGGACTCGACGACAACGAACTCGACACGAGGGTCGATTGCGTAGTGATCCGAGAAGGGGGAAGCGGGGACGCCAACAGCGAGGCGGCCATCGGGGAAATGGTGGAGTTGAGGGAAGGCCGTGTAGTAGCCATCGCGCTTGGAGATGATCGAGTGCTGCATCATGGCTCTCTCCTGCTACGCAGGCGGCAGCGACTGTTGCTTCCTACACGTAGAGAAACTCGATTTTAAATCGCCGATCTTTTTTGATCGGACTTGAAGTCGGGTTTTCTGCGATCGTCCGCCTACGGGCTTTACAATCCGTTTTCCCATACTTGATCAGTTATTGGCCATCGTGAGGAGCTGGACAGGATTCTGAGTACCCGACGTCAACTTAAGAACTGTCTCGTGGTTGAGCCGTTCTTCAGGATGAACGTAAGAGTTCAATAGAAGATGCCTATCGACTTCTTGCATTCGGAGACAGAAGCACCCTCAGCAGATTCGGTCGCGGGAGTGGCCAGCAGCTGGAGGCAGATTTTCTGGCGGGTATCGGCTTCACAACCCTATCCTCTCAAGAAATAGAGTCTCCGGCACGTCCGGGGTGATTCAGAGACATTCGAAGCGCTCGAGGTGAGGTCCCTATCCTAGTTGAAACTTAAAGGGCTCCAAACTTACGTTGTGGGTAGACGTGTGAGAGCGTGTACCCGTAAGAAAGGAGCCCACGATGGAGAAGCTATTTGCAGGGGATGGCGAAGTCAAGGTTGGGTCAGACGTTATGGATTTGGAGACGCGTTTATCGGTGATCCGGGCGCTGATTCCGCTGGGTCTGGAGGCCGTTGCCGACGTGCTCCAGCAGGAGGTGGAGCAGCTCGCAGGCGTTCGGTATGCGCGTAAGGGTTCAGAGCAGTCGCATCGTCGATGGGGAAGCCAGAAAGGGTCCGTGTATCTGATGGACCAGAAGCTGCCGGTGGCCGTTCCCCGTGTGCGCGACGTCGAGTCCGATACGGAGGTTTCTCTGGCCGCATACCGGGGGATGCAGAGGCCCAGAGCGATGGATGAGAAGCTGCTGCTTCGTGTGCTCAAGGGAATCTCCTGTCGCAACTACAGAGCCTGTGCAGAGTCGGTACCCGAAGCGTTCGGAATCTCGGCATCCTCCGTCTCGCGACGGTTCATCAAAGCCACCGCAAAGAAGCTGAAGCAGTTCCAGGAACGACCGCTCGACGACTACGACTTGGTCGCCCTGTTCATCGACGGAAAGAGCTTTGCCGACGAAGAGATCGTGATCGCTCCGGGCGTCACGACGGACGGCCAGAAGATCCCCCTGGGCTTCGTCGAATCGGCGACGGAGAACGAACGGATCTGCCGTCAGCTGATCCAGGATCTCATCCGGAGAGGCCTGTGCTACGACCAGGGCCTTCTCGTTGTGCTGGACGGCTCAAAGGGACTCCGCAGTGCCGTCACCAAAGCCCTCAAAGGGGATGTGTGCGTGCATCGCTGTCAGTGGCACAAGCGCGAGAACGTCGTCAGCTACCTCCCGGAGGCAGAACGTCCAAGAGTTCGACGGAAACTTCAGAAAGCCTATGACTGCGACACCTACGAGGAGGCAAAGGCCGCACTCGAATCACTCAAACCCGAACTCAAGCTGATGAATCAGTCTGCCGTGGCAAGCCTCGAGGAAGGACTGGAGGAAACCCTGACCCTCCACCGGCTGGGGATGCTCCCGTTCTTGAAGCGAAGCTTCCGAACCACCAATTGCATCGAGGCGCTCAACAGCATGACCGGCAACCTGATACGGAAGGTCAACCGCTGGAACAACTCTCCTCAGCGACACAGATGGGTCGCGGCCGCACTCCTCGACATCGAACCACGCCTGCGACGCGTGAGCGGATACAAACACCTCCCGCTGCTCAGGCAAGCACTGAAAAACAACCTGAATCTCGGCGACAATCAAGATGCTCGGCAGAGAGCATGAATACCACGGAGCCCGATGAGTTTCAACTGACTATGGGACTTGACCGAAGGTAGCTCCATTGGCGAGACTACAGAGAACAGATGACAGAGGGCAGAGACGACGGCTTCGCCTTCATGAGGATTAACAATGGCTTTACTCATCACGCAGAGCAAGGACAGGGTCGGTTTGCGTGGCGCGATAAGCATGGTAGATCACTGTAAGTTGGGCGATGATGAGGGCGATGGTCGTACTGACAGCAAACACCAGAGGTCCCAGGTCAGTGCGGTAGGCGAAGTTATCGAGCCACCCGCGCACAACGACCCACGCGACGGGTGTGGCGACAGCTGCAGCGATCAAGACCATCACGAGAAATTCGCGTGAGACGAGGGTCACAACAGTCCTATTGGTTGCGCCAAGCGTTTTGCGCACACCGATTTCCTGCCGGCGCTCTTCGGTCGCATAAGAGGCCAACCCGAACAGGCCCATGCACGCTAGCAGGATGGCCACACCGGCGGCCAGGAGCGTCAGCGTCTGTATCCGACGTTCATCCCGATACATATTTTCGAACTGCTGATCCCAGAAGACATACCGGAAGCCTCGATTGGCCGGTGCGAAGCGTTCCCACGTTTCCTCAAGGAAGGATAAGGTTTCGACCATGTTCTCCGCCCGGACGCGAAGGGCAAGGTCGTAGAACTGAGTGTTTCGGATGATCATGGCAATGGGGCCGATCCTGTTGTGAAGGGAGCCAGCGTGGAAGTCCCGAACGACACCGACGACCGGACCGACGCGCAGGCGAGATTTGTCCTCCCACTTGAAGGCCTTGCCCAGCGCAGCCTTCTTGCCTGTTCCGTTTGCATCCCAACCGAGTAGTTCGACGGCTGTTTCGTTCAGAATGAAAGCGTGTGAGGTATCCGCTGGAAACCGCGAGAGATCGAACTTTCGACCCGAAACGAGCTCGATCTTGAAAAAATCAAGGAAATCTTCGTCCACTTCCTGTACGGGCATGCGCCAGTCCGTGCCTTCGTGACCTTCCGGTTCGACACTCCGGACCATCCCACCACCCCATCCCATCCTCCATCGGTAGGCACTCGCCTCGATGACGTTGGGATGGTTGAGGAAAGCTTCCTTCACCACCTTGTACCGGTCGGCGAGCTTGGGGGCGTCTTCTGCCAGTTGACTCTGGTCCGCACTGAAGATGGGGAGGGTGACGAGCTGGCTGGGATCGTAGCCGAGGTCTTTAGACATCACATATTGCATCTGCTGATAAACGACACCCGTCCCGATGAGCAGGACGATCGATATGGCGAACTGCGCAACAACGAGCGCCTTCCGTATCGTATGCCCCGCCGATCCCCCATGGAACGACCCCTTTAGTGTTTCGGAGGGCTGGAAGGACGACAGGAAGATGGCTGGATAGGCCCCCGCTACGACGCCCACGACGCCGGCAATGCCAAGCAGTGCCACAGCCAGACCGGGATCCTCGATGAGATCCAACGTGAGCTGTTCTTGGAAGAACGTGTTGAAGTCCGCGATTATAAGCTTCACGATGATGACGACAGAATGGATGCAAGAATGGTTGTGACGACGGACTCGCCCAGGAATTGTCCAATCAACTGGCTGCGATGGGCACCCGTGACTTTCCGCAGCCCGACCTCTCCCGCTCTTTGAGCGGAACGAGCGGTTGCGAGGTTCGTGAAGTTGATACAGGCGATTGCCAGGACGATGGCCGCGATCGCTGCGAACTGGTAGACGCGGTTGATGTCGCTCCACCAGCCCACGTTGTAATCTCTACGAGAATAGAGGTAGATGTCGCGGAACCCCTGAAGGTGGTAGTCGTTGTTCCTGGCAATCTCAGGACCCATGTAGCGTTCGATGAGGGTGGATATCTGGGCTCTGAGACGATCGAGAGCCGCCCCCTCTCGGATCAACAGGTAGATACGTACGGGTCGCCAGGAATTATTCCCTGACCATCCGTTCCATACCTCAATGGATCCTTTAATGTTGGGGCTGGTAATGACCGCATCGAAGCGAAGCGTCGTGTTCTGCGGGATGTCCTTCAGAACGCCCGTGATCATGAATTCGCCAGTTGTGTAGCGGTGCTTTATCGTCAAGGTTTTTCCGATAGGATCGTTGCCGCCGAAGAGTCGTTTCGCGATCGATTGGGTAATGGCGATCGAACTTGGATTTGGAAAAGCCGTTTGGACCGATCCTGAAACGAACGGGTAATCGAATACTTTGAAAATCGTCGTATCGGCGATACACACGTCGAACCTGCTGGCCTTCCCTGCGTAGAGCACATCTGTCCAGAAGTCGAAGATCCGCACGGCCTCCTCGACTTCCGGGAAACTCTGCTCGATGGCGTTTGCCAGAGCACCTGAAGTACCCACGTGGAAAACGGATTCACCCCCGCTTCGCGTTTCCCTCAGCACGCGGTAGATACGATCGCTCCTCGAGTGCCACCGATCGACGCTGAACTCGCTCTGGATGTAGCGGACGATCAGAGTCGTCGTCGCCAGACCGATGGCGAAGCCGAAGACGTTGATGAGGGTGTAGCCCTTCTGGCGCATCATGTTGCGCCAGGCTATGGTGAGGTAGTTTCGGAGCATCAGGCAGCAGGCAGATGAATCGATTGTTGGCTGTGGGTGGTCGGCTGAGGCAGTGGCTTCGCCCGTTGCCTTCTGACCTGGGTTAGCTTAATCTGACAATTTCGCGGAGGCGAGGGTTTCATTCGGGAATAGCTCACGATCCTCCGATCTGCCGGTTAGCGGGCCTACCTGAAGACTTTAGCCGAAAGAGCCATCCTTGCGGTGGTGCAACATGATGGTGTTACCGTCTGTCCGGCGTCAATCATTCTTTCCGGTCGTGTTGCCTCACGTAGTGTCGTGTTGCCTCACGTAGTAATGTTACCAGGTACAGAAGCTGCTGCATCAGACTCCGATTTGCTGGTGTCGGAGAGAGTGTACTGGGGCGCCCCGGGTTCCAGATTGGCCCCACCGAAGATAAGTTTCCGGGCCATCGTACGGCGCCAGTCCCGTACCCGACGCTGTAGAGTGCGGAGTTGGCCGGGGGTGTACGTAGAGGGGTACTCCTGCTGAAGCCGCTCGAGGAGGGATTTGGCCGTTGCGTCGGGCTCCTCGACTAACCACCCTTCCACCACGGGCCATACCGAGACGAAGGGATCCAGACGCGTACGCCAGTGACGGCCTGAGGCCGGGGGCAGTCGGTGTGTTGGCCGGGCTTCTCCCCCGCGCCACAGGGTGGGCAATTGTGATAGAAAGAGGGCAAGGTCGTCGTCGGTTGAGGACCCTTCAGTCGCTTCGTCCGGCGCAGAGAGCCGGGTTAGCGCGGACTGTGCTAAGCGGATCTCGTTAAGGAGCTGTAGGGGGTCCAACGAGGCCGAGAGTTCCTGAAGTCCTCGGATCTGGTCGTCCGCGATGTATTCGGATGCCAACAATCGCTGGCAAGGGGTGGCCGGCGGATAGTAGTGCTTGATCACCTTGGCGCCCTGTCGGCTCTTCTCCTTGAGCTTGAAGGCTGCACTCGAATCACTCAAGCCAGAACTGAAGCTGATGAATCAGTCTGCTGTGGCGAGCCTCGAGGAGGGCCTTGAAGAAACGCTGACCCTTCATCGACTGGGAATGCTCCCATTCCTGAAACGAAGCTTCCGAACCACCAACTGCATCGAGGCGCTCAACAGCATGACCGGCGACCTCACCCGGAAGGTCAAGCGATGGAACAACTCTCCCCAGAGACACAGATGGGTCGCCGCTGCACTCCTCGATATCGAACCACGCCTGCAACGCGTGAAGGGATACAAACACCTCCCGCTACTTAGGCAAGCACTGATAAACGACCTGAATCTCGGCAACGAGCAGAATGATCGACAGAGAGCATGAACAATCAACGGAGCCCGATGAGTTTCAACTGACAATGGGACTTTGACCAGTAGAGGTGGAATAATCAGTATCTCCTTAATCTTTGGATTCTGGCTCCCGCAAATGCTCATCGTCCCCCAGGGCCGCCAGCTGGTCATCGGGATCGGGGGCCGGGGAGTATCCCGCCATCCGACGGGCGAGCTCGTCTTCCCAGGACGCATAGACCGCGCCGGACGGCCGACCGCTCGGCAACGTCAGCCGGGGGCCGCTCTTCTTCAGCCCATGCCCGAACACCGGACGCGAGCGCCGCGGCAAGTTGCAGCAGGAAATTACGACCTTTTACTTTTTGAAACCTGGAGCGATCTTCAAGTATCGAGCCGCCGTGTAGAACCGGCAACGACCGACCATAGAAAAGCGGGACAAGGTAACCGATGTCTGAAAACTTCGAAAAGGTGAAAGCCTATCTACAGAACCTCGAACTTCCGACGGAATCGGAAGACGAGACCGAGGAACTCGTCATCGTCAACGACGACGAACGAGGTATTCACAACCTCATTATCGACTGCGAGGACCCGATTCTCATCCTCGAACAGGGTGTTTTGCCGCTCCCGTCTGATACGGGTAAGCTCTACGAGCGGCTTCTCGAAATCAACCGAACGCTCATTCACGGTGCGTTCGCCATCGACCTCGAAACCCGGATGGTTCTGTTCCGCGACACCCTCCGGCTCGAAACACTCGACCGGTCCGAGCTTGAGGGCTCGATCAACGCCCTGAGCCTCGCTATGGCCGAGAATGCCGAAGAACTCATCTCTTTCAGCCACAGCTAATTTCGCCCCCCAACAGGAGTATTCAAATGAGCATTTTTCAGCGCGTCTTCAGACTCGGCAAGGCCGAGGTCCACTCGGCTATCGACAAGATCGAGGATCCGATCAGGATGACCGAGCAGGGTATTCGGGACCTCAAAAAAGATCTCAACACCGCCATGACGAGCCTGGCCGAGGTCAAGGGTCAGGCCATCCGTCTCAAGAAGCAGGCGGAAGACAACGCCAACGCAGCGGCAAACTACGAGAAAAAGGCCATGCTCCTGTTGCAGCGTGCCCAATCGGGCGACGTCGAACCGGCTGAAGCCGAGCGACTGGCCACGGAAGCCCTCACCCGCAAAGATGATACGGCTACCCGGGCGGCCCAGCTCGCCAAGGATGCGCAGCAGCAAGAAACGATGGCGAACAACCTGCAGACGCAGGTCGATCGTCTTAAATCGACAATCGCCAGCCACGAAAACGATCTCATCACGCTCCGTGCACGTGCCTGCACCGCCGCCGCTACCAAAAAGATCAACAAACAGCTGGCCAAGGTCGACTCGTCAGGCACCCTAGCCATGCTCGAGCGAATGAAAGAGCGCGTCGACCAGGATGAGTCCCTCGCCGAAGCCTACGGCGACATCGCTGGCCAAGCGACATCGACCGACGACGAAATCGACCGCGCCATCGCGAGCGGCGGCGGGTCCAGCGACGAGCGTCTGGCCGCCCTCAAGGCCAAAATGGGGGTCTCGTAGGATCGAAGGAAAGTTATCAGAGCGCGGTACTAAAGCGACCTGTGGAACGGTTCGCAGTCGCAGCTGTCCCTGTTCCGTTCAGTGACGGGGGTCGACTTCCCGCTGCTGCAGAGAGCGGGAACGGGCGGAATCCCCTGGGGTCTGGGCGTTGAGAACATCGTCGTGGTCAACCAGGAAGGAACCATCCACGACATCTTCGACATCTCGGATCGTCGCCGGCTCAACGAGGCGGTCGACTTCCTGCTCACACCCGTGCCTGCGCCGGTATCCCGGCTTAACCGATCCTCGCTCGACTTCGGCTCAACCGGAATCGTCGGAACCGACATCAGCATCATCCTCACGGTCGAAAACACCGGAGACGCGCTCCTCGAAGTCTCGAGCATCACGTCGGACCACTCCGACATACGGTTCGATCAGAGCACGTTTACGGTCAACCCCGGGAGCCGCGAAGACGTCACCGTCACCCTCTCCCCGGCGGATGCAGGCTCGATCTCCGGTCGCGTCACGGTCACCACAAACGACCGCACCTGGACGCTACTCGTCGACCGGATCACCATCGAACGGCCGCATGCCGATGATCGCCCTACCGGCATCTATGCTCGACTTCGGTACGATCGAGGTTGGACGCGCCGATTCCCGGGGGCTGGAGATTCGGAACGATGGACCGGGTCCGCTGAACGTGACGGATGTGCGGACGGACATTCCGGGCATCACATTCTCCGCCCGTGTCTTCACCGTAGCTGCAGGTGAGGTTTCCACGATCACCATCCTCGTGGACGCCCAAACCGAAGGCCTGATCAGCGGCATCGTCGAGATCATCAGCAACGACCCCGATATGATGAGCTCGACCGTCACGGTCTCCGCTACGGCAGAGATCGACGTCGCAGATGCACGCGCAGACTTCGATGGCAGCGGCACGATCGATTTCCGGAACCCTCTGGTTGACCCCTCCGAGTAGCTCTCCCTTCCTTGGGGATGAGAAACTCAATTAAATTTGGACGATCTTTTTCTGCCGGGGCTCTGGGGCGGATTTGATGAAATCGTTCCGAATTAGGGGCCTATGGGATCTGAGTGGGTAGAGGATCAGCAAATCCAGTATCACTTCTCTGATCGGTAACTTGTTAGTTACCACATGACAAGATATTCTATCGAACCAACTCAGAATCCTGTCCAGCTCCTCACGATGGCCAATAACTGATCAAGTATGGGAAAACGGATTGTAAAGCCCGTAGGCGGACGATCGCAGAAAACCCGACTTCAAGTCCGATCAAAAAAGATCGGCGATTTAAAATCGAGTTTCTCTACGTGTAGGAAGGGAAGGCTATTCGGGAGGCTTCAAAGAAGGCCTCTCCCATCGAACTGGGAGGCGGTCGCCTAACGCTCAGGAGACCACGTTCACGGCGTGGCTTTTTGCAGGACTCTCAGGACTTGACCGAGCGAGGAATCGTGTCGGCATTTCCATCACACCCGAGGAAATCGCTGGCACGCTCGAACTGTGGGGCGACTCGACAAAGCGGACGGCCATCTATCTCCGCTTTGGTAACAAGGGTTTGCTGCGCGTCAAGCTGTGGGGTCCGACGGGAGGCACCCCGACAAGTCGCCCGGTACTGTCTCTCCGAAATTCTCCGAGCAGGAGCTGTTGTTCCTCGCTGATTGGGGTTCTCCTGTATAACTATAGTTTTCGGACATACCGTTATGGCATGCCCAAACCCCTGAAAACACAGCGAGTTTCACCCCCGATCCCAAGGGGGTTTTTGGACAGGGGGCAAAAGCGCTTCGGGTCGGGCTCTACCTCGCGTCTCCACCCACGACCAGAAGACACTGCCCCTGCAGCTCTCTGCGATGCGGGATGCAAAGAAGAGGAGTTGGGGCCGTCAAGGTTCAAGACGTGGGGTCTGGGGCCACGACACGCCCGCAGCGGGAGAAGCTCATCGAGGCGGCCCGACGGCGGGAGATCGATTGCGTCCTGGTCTGGCGACTGGATCGCTGGGGGCGGTCGCTGGTGGACCTGGTGGTCGAACTCCGCAAACACGGCCAGCATCCCGGCGAGCGCTCTGCCGCTGGGGGTCGTCAGGTCGAGCGCTTCGCAAAGTGACACGAATCCCACGTCGAGTGCGTTCAGTTCCTGGAGCATGTTCCGCGAGATATTTTGCGGGACCGCGTGAAAGCGGGAATCGACCAAGCAAGAAAGGATGGGAAACCGCATGGGCGGCCCATGACAGCAGGTAAGCTCGTGCCGGAAATGAAGCAGCTTCGCAAGGATGGGCTGAGTAAGCGGGAAATCGCCAAGCGCCTCGGCATCAGTCGCACCTCTGTTATCCGCTGGCTAGGCTCTCCGAAGTGCTCTTAGCGCCTTAACGTGCAATTTTTGACCAATGGAGGAGTGACCCCTATAATGTCTCCATGACCAGCTTCCAGATGTCAGTGACGGTGCTCGCGGTGATGCACGCGGTCTTCGCCGGCTTCACGGCCCTGGTGGGTGCATTCGCGAACGGTGGAGACGTCTGGCAACGGCTGCTAGTGGTTCTCCTGCATCCGCTTGGCGCCGCGGGCGTGCTAGTGCTCGTGTTGCGGCCCCGCCTCGCCACGACGACGATCCTTGCCCTAGCGGCACTCCTGACAGTGAACGTGATCGCCGACCTAGGTCTTGCGCAGCTGATGGCTGCGGGCCGCGTGCGGGGTGATTGGGAACTGGCGCTGGCCTTCTCGGTGGTTCCGGTCATCGGAGTGGTCTACGCGCTGGCGCTGCTGCGCACGGCCCGCGGAACGGTCGGGTAAGGCGCAGTCCGGAAGTGGCAGTCTCAACCGGTTGATGTCGGCGGCGCCGGGACAATGACGGTGCGCAACCGTTCCTTTGTGCAACTCTGCCAGCGTTCGCTTGATGATGTAGGGTTCCCATCGATCGGCTAGTCACGACGCGTCCACGTTTCGAATCCCTGCAGGCCGGTGACGCACTTTTCCAGTGGTGCACGTCCAGAGCGGCCGGAGCATACCGCCACCTGCCTCCCGGCGTTTCCTCCACCCTACGGAACCAACCGAAGAACAGAAAGAGGTCACCGCAACGGATGCCCTGGTTCTGAAGCTCGGTCTGCGCGCCGTCGACCTGCCCGAATGTCGGTCGCCAGTCGGGCAGCCGCTGAAGTGCGTCGGCGCGGATGTCCGGATCGAGATGACACTTGTCGTCTCCTCGAATGTCCTTGTTGGTCAGGCACTCCACAATCGGTGCAAGTGAGCTGTCCCGCCAACGACACGAGGATGCAGCAGCGAAGGTACGAGGAAAATTCTTGGGCGAGCTTTGCGGTGCCGATAAGGACACGCACTTCTTCGTGGGAACGATTCTCGCGCACCCCACTAGCTGGGTCGTGATCGGGGTCTTCTACCCGAAGAAGGAGCCACCGAGCCTTTTCGACGCCGGCCAAGTCCTCGAACAGGACATCTGATGGGGTTCAACCGCGTTCTTGAGATACGCAAACTCGCAGCGCCTCGACAGACACGCGGAGAGATTTCGTCCATGACGCCTGATCAAATCACAGCGCTGGTCGCGACAGGCGAGTCCGAGAGGCTGGAGTTCAAAAGCACGACAGGGACCCGTCGTGAGGCGGCCAGCACCATGTGCGCCATGCTCAACCAGCGCGGTGGGCATGTATTGTTCGGCGTAACGCCGGAAGGCGACTTGGTCGGGCAGCAGGTGAGCGAGCGGACAATTGAGGAGGTCAGCGCCGAGATCCAAAGGATCGACCCACCGGCCTTTCCGGAGATCGAGCGGGTCCAAGTAGCGGGAGACCGGGAGGTGATTGCGGTTCGGGTGAACCAGGGCTCCGGTGCGTATAACCGCAAGGGCAAGGGTCGGACGCTACAACCCCGGTGAAGGATGATAAAAGAAAGTGCGAATGGGGGGTGTCGGGCCATCCCATTCGCACTCAATTCTCTCTCTCCCAGCGTCTATCTCTGCCGCGTCGTGCGGCGTCCGTTAGTACCGTTTCAACAATTGGAGAGAACATGGAAAGCGAAAGCAAGTGCCCAGTGCTGGGCGGACCTCACTCACATACGGCGATTGGGACCACGTCGAACCAACACTGGTGGCCGAATCAATTGAACCTGAAGATTCTCCACCAGAACTCTTCCCTGTCAGATCCTATGGGCAAGGATTTCAACTACGCTGAGGAGTTCAAGACACTTGACCTGGATGCACTGAAGAAGGACATCGAGGCGGTGATGACGACGTCGCAGGACTGGTGGCCGGCCGACTACGGCCACTATGGGCCACTCTTCATTCGGATGGCGTGGCACAGCGCAGGCACGTACCGCATCGGCGACGGTCGCGGCGGCGCAGCCTCCGGCACACTCCGCTTTGCGCCCCTCAACAGTTGGCCCGACAACGTGAACCTCGACAAGGCGCGCCGGTTGCTCTGGTCGATCAAGCAGAAGTACGGCCGGAAGATTTCGTGGGCTGACCTGATGATCTTCACCGGGAACTGTGCCCTGGAGTCGATGGGATTCAAGACGCTCGGTTTCGCCGGCGGGCGCGAGGACGTCTGGGAGCCCGAAGAGGACATTTACTGGGGGCCTGAGAACGAGTGGCTTGCAGACGAGCGCTACAGCGGCGACAGGGAACTCGAGAATCCTCTCGGCGCCGTTCAGATGGGCCTGATCTACGTGAATCCGGAGGGACCGAACGGTAACCCCGATCCGCTCGCTGCAGGCAGGGACATTCGAGAGACGTTCCGTCGCATGGCGATGAATGACGAGGAGACGCTTGCGCTCATCGCCGGCGGACACACGTTCGGCAAAACGCATGGTGCTGCCGAGGAGCAGTACAAAGGTCCCGAACCCGAGGGTGCCAGCATCGAGGAGCAAGGCCTTGGCTGGACGAACAGCTATGGCACCGGCAAAGCCGGCGATACGATCGGCAGCGGGTTGGAGGGCGCATGGACCACCGAGCCGACGAAGTGGGACAACAACTACTTCGACAACCTGTTCGGCTACGATTGGGAGCAGGTGAAGAGTCCTGCCGGTGCGACGCAGTGGACTCCCACGGATGCATCTGCGGTGGGCACCGTGCCGGATGCTCACGATCCGTCGAAGAAGCACGCCCCCATGATGTTCACGACGGACCTCGCACTGAAGGTTGACCCGATCTATGCGCCGATCTCCAAGCGCTTTCACGAGAACCCGGAGGAGTTCGCAGACGCCTTCGCTAGGGCGTGGTACAAGCTGACGCACCGCGACATGGGGCCTCGCACGCGGTGTCTCGGCCCGTTGGTTCCTGCGGAGCCGCAGCTGTGGCAAGACCCCGTCCCCGACGTCACTCATGAATTGATTGGGGAGCAGGACATCGCTGCCCTCAAGGGCAAGATCCTCGCATCGGGACTGTCCATTTCGAAACTGGTCTCGACCGCCTGGGCCTCGGCGGCAACGTTCCGCGGCACCGACAAGCGCGGTGGGGCGAACGGGGCGCGCATTCGCCTCGCGCCGCAGAAGGATTGGGAAGTCAACCAGCCGGCCGAACTGGGGAAGGTGCTGCAGACCCTGGAGGAGATCCAAAAGGACTTCAACAGCTCACAGACCGACGGGAAGATGGTCTCGCTCGCTGACGTGATCGTTCTGGGCGGGTGCGCAGCCGTCGAGGAAGCTGCGAAGAACGCCGGGCACGACGTGCAGGTTCCCTTCTCTCCGGGGCGCACGGACGCGTTGCAGGAGCAAACCGACGTGGACTCATTTGCCGTGCTCGAACCGACCGCAGACGGGTTCCGCAACTACCTCGGAGACGGACACCGTAGATCGGCGGAGGAGCTACTGGTCGATCGGGCGCAAATGCTGACGCTAACCGCTCCTGAGATGACGGTTCTCGTCGGCGGCATGCGCGTCCTGAATGCAAACGTCGGTCAGTCCGAACTCGGCGTCTTCACCAAGCGGCCCGAGATGTTGACCCATGATTTCTTCGTGAACCTGCTCGACATGAACGCGGAGTGGCAGGCGTCCTCCACATCCGAGGATGTGTTCGAGGGGCGCGATCGCGCGACGGGCGAGCCCAAGTGGACCGGCACCCGCATCGACCTCGTCTTCGGTTCGAACTCCCAGCTTCGAGCCATTGCGGAAGTCTACGCGTGTGACGACTCGCAGCAGGCGTTTGTGCGTGACTTCGTGGCTGTGTGGGACAAGGTCATGAATCTCGATCGCTTCGACCTTGCCTGAGCTCGGCGAGGTGCTCGTAACGGTCGTCTCCTGTTGCGTCCACCAAGCCGAGGTAACTGCAGACCGCAAAGGCATCAGTCCACAGATACCGCTACGGATAGGAAGAATACACGGGGTCTTCTCCTTCTGAGGCAAGGGTATCTGGGTAAGATGCTTCGTTGCGAAGAAACCTGGGAAGACGACGAGGCCATCGACGACGAGCTGACCGCCTCCAACCCGCTCATCATCCAGCGGAACCAGGTCTCCACCACGATCATGTTCGAATACCCTACGAAGGAAGAGCGCGAGTCGGAGCTGCCGAAGCTCTTCCTGCCGACGAGCTGTCTACCATCTTCGATGAATACCGTCAGGCTGAAGGGTCGGAGAGCAGCGTGCAGAAGGGGACCGGACTGGGGCTGTCCATTGCCAAGAAGTTCGCAGAGCTGCTGGGCGGGACCATCGGCGCGGAGAGCGAAGGTTGGCAAGGGCAGCACGTTTACCGTGCGGGTGCCTACCACTTACCAGCCATCCAAAGCCTGAATTCGAAATTACTGTCGTGAAAGACCAGCCCCAATTCTCTCACAGAGTTGGGGCTATTCAGTCTCCGCCTAATCCCCTCCATCAGCCACGCTTGCCCGCCGTTCATTGCCCTTTCTGAATACTATGGCAGCGATTTGACCGCCTCTATAATCAGCGGTCGTGTCGGTGTTGTGCCTATCGTAGTTGAAACTTAGAGGGCTCCAAACTTACGTTGGGTAGACGTGTAGGAGCGTATACCCGTAAGAAAGGAGCCCAGATGGAGAAGCTATTTGTAGGCGATGGTGAAGTCAAGGTTGAGGGCGATGTCATCGATTTGGAGACGCGTTTGTCGGTGATCCAGGCGTTGATCCCGTTGGGTCTGGAGGCAGTGGCAGACCTCCTCCAGCAGGAGGTCGAGCAGCTCGCAGGCGTTCGGTATGCGCGCAAAGGTTCGGAGCAGGCGCATCGTCGGTGGGGAAGCCAGAAGGGATCCGTGTATCTGATGGACCAGAAGCTCCCGTTAGACGTTCCCCGGGTGCGCGACGTCGAGGCCGACGCAGAGGTTTCCCTGGCTGCATACCGGGCTCTACAGACGCCCAAGAAGACGGACGAGGGGCTGTTGCTTCGTGTTCTCAAGGGGATCTCGTGCCGCAACTACAAGGCCTGTGCCGAATCGGTTCCAGAAGCGTTTGGTATCTCAGCGTCCTCCGTCTCGCGGCGGTTCATCAAAGCCACCGCGAAGAAGCGGAAGCAGTTCCAGGAGCGTCCCCTCGACGACTACGGCTTCGTGACCCTGTTCATTGACGGAAAGAGCTTTGCCGACGAAGAGATCGTGATCGCTCTGGGGGTCACGATGGACGGCCAGAAGATCCCCCTGGGCTTCGTCGAATCGGCGACGGAGAACGAACGGATCTGCCGCCAGCTGATCCAAGACCTCATCCGGAGAGGCCTGTGCTACGACCAGGGCCTTCTCGTTGTGCTTGACGGCTCAAAGGGACTCCGCAGTGCTGTCACCAAAGCCCTCAAAGGGTATGTGCGCGTGCATCGCTGTCAGTGGCACAAGCGCGAGAATGTCGTCAGCTATCTCCCGGAGAGGGAACGTCCAAGAGTTCGACGGAAGCTCCAGAAAGCCTATGACTGCGACACCTACGAGGAGGCAAAGGCCGCACTCGAATCACTTAAACCCGAACTGAAGCTGATGAATCAGTCTGCCGTAACGAGCCTCGAGGAAGGCCTGGAGGAAACCCTGACCCTCTGACCTGCCCCCATCTATGTGTCCACATCCAGAGTTAGGATATGGCTGCGGTGAGCGGTTTGGTGACCGCTTCAGGTGCAGGTGGGCGATAGCCCAATGAGCTGTGTGGTCTGATGTGATTGTACTGCCAGCGCCACCACTTGGTCAACACCCTGGTCTCCTCCAAGGTCGTGAAGATCTCACCGTTGAGTAGCTCGTCTCTGAGCTTCCCGTTGAAGCTCTCGATGTATCCGTTCTCCCACGGGCTGCCCGGCTCGATGAACAAAGTTCCGACCTCCAACCTCGAGAGCCAGTCCCGAACCGCTTTGGCTACAAACTCCGGCCCGTTATCCGATCTGATGTGTTTCGGGACACCATACCTCAGCATCAGCTTCGCCAACGTCCGCAGAACGTCCCGTGATGTTTGCTTGCGAGCGACCTCGATGGTCAGGCACTCACGCGTGTATTCATCCACGACTGTCAGGAACTTCAACGGCCTCCCTTCACGTGTGCGATCGAACACGAAGTCGTAGGCCCAGACGTGGTTACGATGCTCGGGTCTGAGTCTGATGCAGGAGCCGTCGTTGAGCCAAAGTCGACCCCGCTTCGGCTGCCTGGCGGGCACCTTCAGCCCCTCCTGACGCCAGATCCGCTCCACCCGCTTGTGGTTCACCCGCCAGCCATCGGTCCTAAGAAGAGCCGTGATTCGACGGTAGCCATAACGTCCATATTCGCTGGCCAGAGAGACGATGTTCGCGGTCAGGACGGTCTCGCCGTCCGCCACCTTGAGCGTGTATCGCTGGGTACGGCGCACCTGACCCAGCACACGGCACGCCCGACGCTCCGAGACAGCCAGGGCCTCACGCACGTGCCCGACCGCCTTCCTTCGCCGCGTCGGGCTCAGAAGTTTCCCCGGGACACCTCCTTGAGAATCGAGATATCCAGGGCCTGGTCGGCCACAAGACGTTTCAGACGCCCGTTCTCTTGCTCCAGCTCCTTCAGCCGGCGGACCTGGTCGACCTCCATACCGCCGTATTCCTTGCGCCACCGGTAATAGGTCTGTTCGCTGACGCCAAGCTCACGCGAGACCGTTCGTCGGATGCCCGGGTCTCAAGATCGTCGTAATGAGCTTGCCGCTTTGGCCTTCATAGATATGTAGCGGCATATAGCAGTGTTCATTGTAATACGCGTTGAAGAGTGAAAATTGTTGCGCACCGTGCGTTGGGTCATCCGTGTCGTCGATATCGAGAATGATGCTTGGGGGTGCCTGGTCATACGATGCGATGAACCCGTCTACAAAAGCCCGTGCGAGCCGATACAAATCCGAGCGTCGCACATCATTCTCAAGTCGTGTCATCGTTGATTGGCTCCCGAGATCAGGACCGGAAAGAGGAAGCCGATCGCAGGCAGCCTTGACGCCCGGATCGTGGCGCAAATCATCACAATCGACGGCATCTTCATAGCCGCAAGCGATCTGAAAAACACGCTGCTTCACAAGATCCAAAAGCGTGTGATCGATATAGCTTGGGTGACGACGATCTCGCAAAGCATCTACCATTCTGGCGATCAATCCCATCTGAGACTCAAGGGCGCGAAGCAACAGAACTCCACCGTCACTCCTGACGGCGCCACCGGCAAAATCAGCCTCAACTACCTTGCCCGAAATGCTTGCGAATGGTAACCGGATCTGACTAGGTTCTATCACGGTAGTTCCTTCCAAGTGTTGTTTTGATGTGTCAGCCCTAATGTAGGGAAAAACAAACACTTGTACAAGGAGACTACCTTTTTTAGGGCATAATTCAGGCTAAGCGTCGCCATTCACGTCTAGTTTACCCCTCAGTCATCCAGGCCGGGGGGCTTCTTCGTTGCAGATATCCATGTAGCTGACTCCCGGTTTCGCCAGCCAGCCGCCACTGAGCCCTTGCTCGTTCTGTAGAATCTGGCTACAGTTGTACTGATTTGCTCCCTCTCCCTGAAAGATCGGAAGAGGGAGCTCTGCGTTTTGGCCATTCTCGGGAAGCAGGTATGGGGATGGGAGAAGGTGAGAACATAGGTGGCTATCATCGGCTGGCGGCCGCCGTCATCGTGGGTGCTGTGCAAGATTACACGGAGGCGAAGGTGACGATGGACGGTCGTCCCGGTTCGTCACGGATCGTGGCAGAAGTAGACCGGCGGAGTGCGGAGCGTTTCCTGAAAGGTCGCGGGCTCGACTTCTGGGCTGTCGCGGCCGGCGTGGAGGCACAGGCGCTACGGGAAAGAGTACTTTGTCCTGAAGCCGTCTCTGAGACTGGGCATGCTTGATTAGCGATCCCAGAGGAGTTTCTCTTTGCAGCGAAACATCTTCACTTTCGAGATCGGCGATCGTCATTGTGAGATATACATCTGCAGCCACTGCCTGACGCATTTGCTGGGCGGGACGATCGGCGTGGAGAGCGAAGTCGGGAAGGGCAGCACGTTTACGGTGCGGGTGCCGGGGAGCTACCACCAGCCTAAAGCCTGAAGTCCCTGCTGTCTTCAGCGCACGTGGACCTCGATCACATCGCCGTCCTGGACGACGTGATCGCGCTTGACCTGCTGGCCGTCATACTTTTCGGACCCCCAAATGCGGGCGAAGCGGAAGGTGAGAGCCAGGTCCTTGTGGACGGCTTCGGCCACGTCCAGGACCGTGCTTCCCCGGGGCAGGACGTAGGGACGGGAGTCGTCGACCGGTTTGCCGGGAGGCTTGGTGTAGACGCGCAGGACGTTCAGGGCGCCGAACAGGTGAAGAGGCAATTCGTCCACATAGCGGCCGGGCCTCACCGAGACCGGTAAGACGGTGAACTCGCTTCCACACGCGTCCATCAGGGAGGCGAGGCCGGCGTCCGCTCCCGGTGTCTCACACTTGGTGGCCAGGATCAGCGCGTGTTTGACGGCCACGGAAAGGTTGGGGCTTGTGGTCTCCCGGTTGCCGGCAAGGGTCAGGTGGTGGTCTTCGAGGATGGCGGCGACGTCGAAGACCTGCTCTTCGGGATCGGGACGGGAGAGGTCCACGACAAGGAGCACGAGGTCGACATTCCGGACGATGTTGAACACCCAGGGCTCTGTGTGCGCCGCCGAGATTGGGGGCAGATCCACGAGCTGGATCTGGGCATCCTCGTAGGCCATCATGCCGACGGTGGGTCGGTAGGTGGTGAAGGGATAGTCTGCTACCTGCGCGTCGGCTGCGGTGGTGGCGGCCACGATGCTGGACTTGCCAGCGTTGGGTTCGCCTACCAGAGCGACTTGGCCCGCGCCCTCCCGCTCGATGTGGTCCAGCGTCGCTGTCCGGCCCCCCTTCTTCTTCCCCTCCACGGCATCCTTGCGGTGCCCCGACAGGCGACGGCGAAGGTCAGCTCGAAGATGGTCAGTGCCCTTGTGCTTGGGGATGATCGCAAGCATCTCTTCAAGGGCCTCGATCTTTGCATCGGGCGTGGTCGCCTCGCGGTAGCGGTCCTCGGCTCGATGGTAGTCCGGTGGAAGGTTGGCAGGCACGACGCGTTAGTTCCAGGTTGGGCGTAGATGATGGCGTGAGATGGGGTAGGCGGAGACTTCACCCGAGACGGGGAATGCTTGGGGCCTGGGCACCGTGAGAGGCCCGGCATAAATAGTCTCATAGGTCGGGAGGTGCGTCAAGGTCGGATGAGGCGTGGAACATACGAGGAGGCGAGAAGCGCCACGAGCCTGGGGCTGGAGGCCCGAGGCAGAGGCAGCTTCGGTGGCCGAAGCCGACACGGGCAAAGACATCCTCCTCCGCGGAGCTGCTGGGCGGGACGATAGGCGTGGTGAACGAAGTCGAGAGGGGCAGCACGTTTACGGTGCGGGTGCCGGTGGAGTACACGGACACCACCTGATTCCCCCGCGTTTGGACGCTGACACACCCAGACCCCACGTAGCCATAGGCAGACGACGCGAAGATTCCCTGACCAACTCTGGACCCGCCAAGACGAACACTTCCGAAACCCCCACGTATCGACCCGAGAGCGACTGCCCCGGTATCACTTCAGCCTTCGCCTAATCCTCTCCATCAGCCACGCTTGCCCGCCGTTCCTCGCCATCGCATCTTGGGTTGCGATGCGCGCCTATGCCACCATCCTCGCCCTGCTGCTGACGTTAGGCCCGTCCTAGGCCGTCGAGCCGACGCTCGCACGGCTGTCATTCTGGGTACCCGAACGGATGACCGAATTCGAAGCAGCGTACCAGAAGCGCGTGGTGCCCATTCTGCGACGACACAATCTGGTGGAATTCTCAGGATCCGGACCGGCGGCTCTCGAATCCAGTTTAGCACGTTCATCTTTCATTCGTCTATTGGCGGTTGAATCGCCTGCCGAGTTCTTGGGTATTCGACGGGCACTTCTGTCCGATCCGGCGTTTCAGAAGGCCCGACGGGTCTTGGGGGCCATCTTTAACCCGTCGAGTTCTGATGGTCTGATCGACGTGTACTTGGCAATCCACAGGTCGCCAGCAGGATCGGGCAAACAGGTTGTTGCTGGATCGGGACAGGGGCATTGGCGCACGTACGGTATACCCGACGGCCTGCCTCACAATAGGGTGAGTTCGATTGTTCAGGATCGCGAAGGGGCGCTCTGGTTCGGCACCGAGGGGGCCGGTGTATGTCGGTACGATGGGGACACTTATACCACCTTCACTGAACAAGATGGATTGGCCAACAATAGGGTACGTGCGGTTTTCCAGGATCGAGAGGGTGCGCTCTGGTTCGGTACCTCGAACGGTGTGAACCGGTATGATGGAGAGCGGTTTACCATTTTCAACCGCCGAGATGGACTGGCACAGTTTGATATACAGTCGATTTACCAAGATCGAAAGGGGACACTCTGGTTTGGTCACTTCGGCCATGGAGTAACCCGCTATGATGGTGAGACTTTTGCCATCTTGAACCATATCGACGGACTGGCTTCGGGGGATGTATGGTCGATTTTCCAGGATCGAGAGGGAGCGCTCTGGTTCGGCACCAAGGGTGGTGTGAGTCGGTACGATGGGGAGAGTATTGTCTCCTTCACGACTGAAGATGGCCTGGCGCACAATGATGTTGGGTCGATCTGTCAGGATCGAGAGGGTGCCTTGTGGTTTGGAACCCGGGGTGGTGGGATCAGCCGGTACAATGGAAAGACCTTTACCACGATCACGAGCCGAGATGGCCTGGCTCACAATGACGTATTGGCGATTCAACCGGATCAAGAGGGGTTGGTGTGGTGCGGCACGAATGGCGGGGGCGTGACCCGCTATCGTCCGCCTACACCGGTACCGCCGCCCGTGTCTATTGATGCCGTCCTTGCAGATCGCCGGCATGAACGCGTGTCCGAGATTGCCATACCATCCACCGTGGCACTCACCACGTTCGAGTTCCACGGAACGAGCTTCAAGACCCGTCCGGAGGCGATGGTCTACCGCTATCGGTTGAAGGGGTATCAAGAGGACTGGAAAACCACACGTGAGCGCCGTATGGAATATCATTCTCTGCCGAGAGGAACCTACACCTTCCAGGTACAGGCGGTGGATAGGGACTTGGTGTATTCAGAGGCGCCTGCGACCGCGACGCTGACTGTGCACCTGCCCTATGAGCGGATCGGCTGGATGTCGGCGCTCGGGATTTCGATTCTGCTGATCGGATGGCAGTCGGTGCGCGTGATCCTGAGGGACAGGAGGCTGCAGGTGGCAAACGCGGAGCTATCTGCGGCGAACGAAGAAATCCGCCTTCAGACGGAAAGGAAGTCGGCGTTCTTCGCTTCGATGGCGCACGAGTTGCGAACCCCGATGAACGCCATTAAGGGATTCACGGGTCTGATCATGAGGAGAGCAGGGGATCATCTTCCCGAGCGTCAGCAGCAGAATCTTCAGAAGGTGGACCTGGCATCGGATCACCTACTCAACATCATCAACGATCTCATGGATCTCTCAAAGATCGAGGCCGGACAGATGGACGTCAACTTAGAGGACTTTGATGTGGCGTCCCTGGTTTCGCTCTGTCGCGATACGGTCAGCCCGCTCGCCGAGCAGAAGAATGGCCTTGAGTTAGTTCAAGATGTGAAACATGTCGGGCAGGTTCACACCGACCGCCAGCGGCTACAACAGGTGCTTATCAATCTGCTTTCAAACGCGATCAAGTTCACAGATTCCGGGAGGGTAACCGTCCGAGCGTTCAGAGAGGGCGTGGACCTTGTACTGGCGGTCGAGGACACCGGTCAAGGAATCCCATCAGACGAATTGCAGACGATCTTTGAAGAATACCGCCAGGTGAAGGGACGGTCAGACAGCAGCGTCCAAAAGGGAACCGGTCTGGGCCTGTCGATTACGAAGAAGTTCGCGGAGCTGCTCGGCGGATCGATCAGCGTGGAGAGCGAGGTGGGTAAGGGCAGCACGTTTGCGGTAGGGTGCCGATGGAGTTTTCGATCCAGTCGGAGTAATACGCAGTCGGGTTCGCCTTACTAAGTGCATGGTTTCATAAACATTATTACGTATGTCTTGAACATTATTTGTAGCTTATGTTCTCCTTCAAAAGGAGGAGAACAATGCCAAGACGTTCGCCTTATGTGGTGCTACTGTCTGAGAAGGAACGGGTCGACCTCGAGCGAATGGCTGGACAATATACGTTACCGTATTATCAAGTGATCCGATCGAAAATCGTGCTTCTCGCCGCCGAGGGATTATCCAACAAGATTATCGCCCAACGGTTGGATGTCCCGCGTCCGATCGTAAGCAAATGGCGTAAGCGCTTTTTCGAAGAGCGTCTTTCGGGACTCGAAGATAGATCTCGTCCCGGGCGCCCGCCCGGTTTTCCCCCCCTCAGGTGGTCGTTCAGATCAAGGCGCTGGCGTGTGAACTACCGAGCGAGAGCGGGATACCGCTCTCGCGGTTCAGCTGTTCCGAGATTGCCGCCGAGGCAGTGCAAAGGGGCTTCGTTGCCAAGATCAGCGGCGCCACTGTCTGGCGCTGGTTGAACGAGGACGCGATTCGTCCTTGGTATCATCGCTCCTGGATTTTCCCACGGGACCCGGACTTCCAAACCAAAGCAGGTAGAGTCCTTGATCTGTATCACCGCCAATGGCAAGGAAAGCCTTTAGGGCCGAGGGAATATGTACTTTCTGCCGACGAAAAGACCAGTATTCAAGCACGAGCTCGCAAGCACGTTACCCTACCGCCAGCCTCGAACAGAGCGGCACGCGTTGAAACACGAATACGAGCGGAAAGGAGCCCTGGCCTATCTGGCTGCTCTCGACGTGCACAATGGTCGAATCTTCGGTCTCTGTGAGTCTTCTTCGGGTATCGAGCCCTTCAACCGGCTCCTGAGCCTGATCATGAGCCGGAAACCCTATTGCTCGGCAAAGAAAGTCTACCTCATCGTGGATAATGGCTCCTCGCACCGAGGGCAAACATGCATCGACCGTATCCAGGGGAAGTGGCCAAACATCCACCCCGTTCACCTTCCGATCCACGCAAGCTGGCTCAATCAGATCGAGATCTACTTCTCGATCCTCAAACGCAAGGCTCTGACACCTATCGAATTTGCATCGCTCGAAGAGCTTGAGGCAAGAATCCTCGGTTTTCAGGAACGCTACGGACGTATCGCCACACCCTTCAAATGGAAGTTCACACGAACAGATCTCGCGGAGATGATCGACAAACTCAGGTTCTACGATACGCCCTTGGCAAAGTCTGCTTAGAATACGTAACCGTATTTGAGAACAGGAGTACTAAGTGGAAATGGGAGGGTGAATCGCCCCGGGTATTCCGGAGGCTCGGTTAGTTGAGTACAGCCACCATTGGATGGTCATTCCGTTGCTTGTAGTGCCGCTGTTCGAACTCGATGGGTGGGATGTCGCCGATGGGCTCCAGGAGTCTTCTGTTGTTGTCCCGGTCCACCCATTCGAGCGTGGCGAACTCGGTGTTGTCTTGGCGTCAACCACGCCCAGCATCCGACAAACAAGCTGCCACATCTCCGACTCGCCCGAAACTTGCGCCCCTACCCGGACCCAGATGCCCTTGCCACTGGAGGAAAGAACCCCGTTTATTCTTCCTATTCGCATCCGTTTTTCACGAAGCGAATTCCTTTCGCTCTTTCGGTGCTCAGCGTGAAACCGGTGACCTCGCCCTGTCCATTCCTGCCGAATACGAATTCCCTGTCTCCCACTCTGAATGTGTCTCTTTCTACGAATCTTAATGGATTCTCCGGTGCGTTCTGCTGCCTGAGAAAAATCCCGCGACCCTCGATCACCAGGCTGCAGGCTGAACGCAGTTCATCACTGTAGTACTCTCCTTCGAATTCCGTCGGTTCAAAATCGTGGAGAAGATACATATGCGCGATCCGGGTCGTGGACATGGGGGGATTCATTCCGCTGTGATTGCACAGGCAGATAACCGTAAAATGCTGCTTGGGGAAGTGGATCATCTGCGCCTGAAAGCCCAGCATGCTTCCCGCGTGATGGACCGTTTTCAGCCCCCTGTATTCCCCCACGAGGAGGCCGCACGCACATTTGAGCTGTTCGCCACTGTTCAACTTGCCGCACGTGAGTATCTGGGAGATAAACTCGCTGTCGAACAGCTTGCCGCCGTGAAAGCCCTGATCCCAGCGGTAGAGGTCTTCGACAGTGGTCAACAGACCACCGTCCCCTACCACCCTGAGATTCTTGGCATAACTTTGAAAGCCACCATCCTCCCCCGGCCTGTAGCTGATCACCCGATCCTTGCAGGGCGTGAGATCGTCGTCGAAAAAAGTGTCGTGCATCCGCAAGGGTTTGAAAATGGCTCTATCCGGGTTTCTCAACGGTGAAACTATAGAATGACAAGGTCATAGATCGTTCCCTACGCTTGGTTGTGTGTGTAGGACAATCAAAGCGAAGGGGGTGCGACCTATGACCGGGAGCAGATTACTATCGAAACTGCTGAGATTCAAGGGGTTCCGTGTTGTCAGCTGGTGGTTTGAGGGGAGAAGCTGTTTCGTCATCGCCGTAAAGCCACATAAGAATGGTTGTTGTTGTCCGGAGTGCGGCCGTCGAGGTAAAATCGTCCGCACAATGCCCATCCGCGTCGGTGGCGTGACATTCCGGTGTGCGGGTGGAGGGTCTGGCTTCTCTACCATCCTCGGGAGATTCGGTGTCCTACCCACGGTCGTGTGGTCGAGGAGATTCCGTGGGCGGAGCGGTTCTCTCGGGTGACGTATCGCTTCGAGTATGCCATGCTGCGCTACTGCCAGACCATGACGCAGAAGGCGGCGTCCGAGTTACTGCGCATCTCTGCCTCGACGCTGTCGGATCTCCTTCACCGATCCATCACGCGGCTTCGTGAAGGTCATCGTATCCGAGGGCTCAAAACCATCGGGATCGACGAGATCTCCTACGCCAAGCGTCACAGGTACGCCACGCTCGTTTACGATCTGGACCGCTCCTGCGTGGTGTGGGTTGGCCGCGGCAGGGCGCGTAAAACGATCGATCGGTTCTTCACAGAGGCTCTCAGTCCCTACCGGAGATCCAAGATCGAGTGGGGCCTGCTGCGACATGAGCGAAGCTTGAAGCTTACATCGGAGCCATCCAGGAACACTGTCCGAATGCCAAGCTGGTCCTCGATCGCTTTCACATCGTCAAGGCTCTCAATGCCGCCGTTGACGAGGTCCGTAAGGACCAGTGGCGTAAAGCTGCCCCGGATGAGCGCAAAGCCATGAAGGGCCTCCGATGGCTCCTCTACCGGCACTCAGCGACACGCTCCAGAGGGGATACTCGGACACTCAAAGCACTGGAGAAGGCGAACTACCGAATCTATAGAGCCTGGAGACTCAAGGACGAGTTCGAGCAGTTCTGGGAATACAAAGCGCCCTGGGCTGCCGAACGCTTCCTGAAATGCTGGACGACGTCCGCACTCAGAAGTCGACTTGAACCCCTGCGAAAGTTCGTCAGGACCCTGCGACAGCACTTCTTCGGCGTCCTCGCATTCGTGAACACGCGTCTTACCAACGCCATCGCCGAAGGCCTCAACCGAATCGTCCAAATCGTCAAGAACCGAGCCAGCGGATTCCGCACACTCGACGCATTACGATATGATCTTCCTTACCGTCGGAGACATAAACATCCCTGAGCAGATTCCGAAGAGGTTCCGCACACTCTAACCGCGCCCCCATGCCAGGAACCACGGCACCTTCACCCACTTCATCTCGTTGAGAGATCCGGATATAGCCTTGAAAATGGCCTCTTCAGCGAATTCGCGAAGCGATTTCCCGCTCACGCGGCCGACAATCTCTGCCAACAGGATGTATCCCGAGTTGCTGTATAGATGCCTCTCTCCAGGCGAGAAATTCAGGGCTTTCTGGCGAGACAGGATCTCGATGGCGTCTTCATTCCCAAAACTCTCCTCCTGGCTCCGACCTGCCAGGCTGAACAGATCGAGATAGTCTCGGATTCCGCTGGTGTGATGAATCAGATGCCGGATCGTGATCGGGCGCTCATACAGGGGAACTTCCGGTACATATTCACGTAGGTCGTCATCGAGCGAGAGGTCTCCTCGTTGAGCAAGGAGCACGATGCTTGCCGCCGTGAACTGTTTTGATGTCGACGCGATGTAAAAGACTGACTTCGACGTGAGTGGAATACCGTTTTCCAGATCGGACATCCCATACCCACGTGTGTAAATGAGCTTCCCATCCTGGATGATGCCGATGGCGCATCCGGGCGAGTCAGGCTTGTCCCATTCGGCAAAGAGTTCATCTACCTTGTCGGTCAGCGATTTCATTCAGTCTCCATCAAAGGTGTGCATGATGATGAGCCTAGACAGGATTCTGAGTTGGTTCGATGCTCAGTAATCTCTGAGGCCGCCGTCCGGGGCAATCAGCGGCGGGCGTTCGTAGGGCACCGGGGGATGGTGTTCGAACGCCTCTTCATTCAGTTCAATCCCAATGCCCGGTGCGTCGGGAACCATTAGATACCCGCCTTCGCGTTTGAGCGGCTCCTTCACGAGATCCCGCTTGGGATTTCGATCTTCATCCCAGGGATATTCCTGGATAGAGATGTTATGCACCGCCGCATCAATCTGCACGCACGCCGCTGTCAGCACGCAGCTCAGTGGGTTGTGGGGCGCCACCCCGACATAATGGGCCTCTGCCAGGGCGGCGATCTTTTTCACATTGGTTATGCCACCGGCAAGGGACAGGTCGGGTCGCACATATGCAGCGCCCTGGTGATTCAGTAGATCCTGAAACTGGTAGATCGTATACAACCGTTCGCCCATCGCGAGCGGCACGGGCATATTGGCCGCCACATACGCCCACGCGTCCATATTCTCGGGTTCGATCGGGTCTTCAAAAAAATACAATCGGTAGGGTTCCAATGCCCGTCCCACGGCAATCGCCTCTGCGGGGCTGAGCCGGTTCACCACGTCAATCATAACATCCACATCCGGTCCCACCGCCTCCCGAACCGCCGCCACCCGTTCCTCGGCGTTGCGGATCATCGTCCCGTAACGCATGCCTTCCAGCCCGCGCCCTTCCTCAAAATCGGACGCGCCGAAATCCCCAAACGGATATAAACGAACAGCCGTGAATCCCTCTTCCACACACGCAACCGTCCGTTCTGCTAGCGCCTCGGGCGTGTCGCCTCCCAGATGGGTGTAGAGCCGTACTTTCTCACGTGTTGGCCCCCCGATGAGTTCGTAGACTGGCTTGCCCAGGGCTTTGCCTTTGACATCCCACAGTGCAATATCCAACGCTCCGAGAGTTCAGGTCAATAGGTGTGTAAAAGAAATCAGGCGGCCATCTTCCCGGTTTCGACCTGCGGTCCGGTTGAGTGTTTCTGATCGTAGACTTGTTGTAGCAAGTGTGGCGCGGTGAGTTTCCTGAATCGGCTCTCTGCGACCTTGAGCGTACGCCAGATGAGAGTCGTGGCGTTCCTGACTTTCTTGAATCGCCTGGCGGCGTTTGTGCGAAGCCGAACGGAAGCAAAGGGGCTCTCGACGACGTTCGTGGTTCTCAGGTGTTTCCAGTGTTCCTTCGGGAAGTCGTAGAACGTGACCATCCGATCCCAGTTTCTTTCGAGCGTCTCCACGGCGGCAGGGAACTGTGAGCGATACCGTGCGGCAAAGCGTTTCCGGAGCTTCTCGGCCTCCTTTTTCGTGCCGGCATAGGGGATCTGGACGAGCAGTGCGCGGGCTTCAGCCTGTGCACGCTTGGCGACCTTGTCGAGCACGTTGAGGATCTTGTGGTTCCAGCACCGTTGTTGCCGGCTCTCTGGCCAGACCTGATCAACGGCCGCCCAGATGCCCATATTCCCGTCCGCGGCGATCAGGACAGGATGTTCGAGCCCGCGATCCCGGAGATCCCGGAGCACCGTGAGCCAGGATTCTGTAGACTCTCGATAACCGGGTTCTATCGCCAGGATCTCCTTGCTGCCGTCGCTCATCGCGCCGATCACGACCAGCAGACACGCCTTCTCGCGCTCGAGCCCGGCTTTGACGTAGATGCCATCAGCCCAGGCGTAGACCAGTTCGCGATTATCCAGACGCCTTTCTTTCCAGTCCTGGAAGTCGACCTCCCACTTCCCTCGAAGACGAGCGATCGAGGTCGGCGAAAGCGGCGCGCCATCACCGAGCAGCGCACGCAAAGACAACTCGAAGTCGCCCTGGGAGAGACCGTGGAGATAAAGGTCGGGAAGCAGATCTCCAATGGCCCTGGTTCTCCGGGCGAACAGGGGGAGGATGCGGCTTTCAAACCGCTCTTCCAGACCACGAACCCGGGGACGCCGGACCTTGATCGTTCCGCAGCTCGTCGAGAGACGCCGGGGCTTGCCGTAGCCGTTCCTGTAGCCCGTGGAGCTATCGACCTCGGCTCGGCGCTCATACCACGACCGGCCCAAGAACGCGGTCGCCTCCTCCTCCAGAATGGACTGGAACCGGCCCTGGATCTCTTCACGGATCCAATCGTCAACCGTCTCCCACGTCGGCATGGACTTCAATGGGGCTCTATGCGTATGTTCCTTCACGGCGATCCTCCTTCCCAACCGGGCCTCTCACCCGGTTTTGTGTGAATCAACTATCTCACGGGAAGGGTAGGGTCGCCCTTTCTCTTTTTCCACACCTTTTGATTATAGCTCGTCTTCCCCGACCCCTCTTCTTCGGCTGCACGGTCATTTTGCCTCGCTTTCTCGATCTTTTTGATTGATCAGGTGCTCGATCACGCGGTCCGCGAGGACCTTGAGTCAGAGCGTTCCGAAACCAAAAATGCTTACCGATGACGCCCTGGAGTCCCTTTGAAAAAGGCTCTATCCGGGTTTCTCAACGGTGAAACTATAGAATGACAAGGTCATAGATCGTTCCCTACGCTTGGTTGTGTGTGTAGGACAATCAAAGCGAAGGGGGTGCGACCTATGACCGGGAGCAGATTACTATCGAAACTGCTGAGATTCAAGGGGTTCCGTGTTGTCAGCTGGTGGTTTGAGGGGAGAAGCTGCTTCGTCATCGCCGTAAAGCCACATAAGAATGGTTGTTGTTGTCCGGAGTGCGGCCGTCGAGGTAAAATCGTCCGCACAATGCCCCATCCGCGTCGGTGGCGTGACATTCCGGTGTGCGGGTGGAGGGTCTGGCTTCTCTACCATCCTCGGGAGATTCGGTGTCCTACCCACGGTCGTGTGGTCGAGGAGATTCCGTGGGCGGAGCGGTTCTCTCGGGTGACGTATCGCTTCGAGTATGCCATGCTGCGCTACTGCCAGACCATGACGCAGAAGGCGGCGTCCGAGTTACTGCGCATCTCTGCCTCGACGCTGTCGGATCTCCTTCACCGATCCATCACGCGGCTTCGTGAAGGTCATCGTATCCGAGGGCTCAAAACCATCGGGATCGACGAGATCTCCTACGCCAAGCGTCACAGGTACGCCACGCTCGTTTACGATCTGGACCGCTCCTGCGTGGTGTGGGTTGGCCGCGGCAGGGCGCGTAAAACGATCGATCGGTTCTTCACAGAGGCTCTCAGTCCCTACCGGAGATCCAAGATCGAGTGGGCCTGCTGCGACATGAGCGAAGCTTACATCGGAGCCATCCAGGAACACTGTCCGAATGCCAAGCTGGTCCTCGATCGCTTTCACATCGTCAAGGCTCTCAATGCCGCCGTTGACGAGGTCCGTAAGGACCAGTGGCGTAAAGCTGCCCCGGATGAGCGCAAAGCCATGAAGGGCCTCCGATGGCTCCTCTACCGGCACTCAGCGACACGCTCCAGAGGGGATACTCGGACACTCAAAGCACTGGAGAAGGCGAACTACCGAATCTATAGAGCCTGGAGACTCAAGGACGAGTTCGAGCAGTTCTGGGAATACAAAGCGCCCTGGGCTGCCGAACGCTTCCTGAAATGCTGGACGACGTCCGCACTCAGAAGTCGACGTGAACCCCTGCGAAAGTTCGTCAGGACCCTGCGACAGCACTTCTTCGGCGTCCTCGCATTCGTGAACACGCGTCTTACCAACGCCATCGCCGAAGGCCTCAACCGAATCGTCCAAATCGTCAAGAACCGAGCCAGCGGATTCCGCACACTCGACGCATTCAACGATATGATCTTCCTTACCGTCGGAGACATAAACATCCCTGAGCAGATTCCGAAGAGGTTCCGCACACGCTAACCGCGCCCCCATGCCAGGAACCACGGCACCTTCACCCACTTCAGCTCGTTGAGAGATCCGGATATAGCCTTGAAAAAGCGGGTCCAGGCCATGGCCCGGCCCTTGAAGAACCTCCCCGCAAGAACGTCAAGCAGGAGAAAACCACTGAGCCGACAAAACGGCTGAGTCCGGGAGAGCCGCAGCGGAGCGCAGGTCCGGTACACCAGCCACAGGTAGAGATCGAGGCCCCAGGGCGCAGCGTTTGAGCGCCGGCCGTGGTGTAGTTCAGTCGAGCAGAAGCAAGATCGCTCGAACCCGATCTTCGGTGCCGATCACCGTCATGTTCTAATACGCTGAACCTCAGTGATGTCCATCGACAAATCACTCCAGGAGATCTTACCGCGCGGCCAACGAAAATCGTTAAGACGCAGAGCCGCCGCCAGGCGTGTCACTTCACGCAGCTCGTCGGGGCGAGCGACGTGAACTTCGAGATGAGTGAAAAGTGGACCCATCCCCGGTGGCCGATATAATGAGCTTGTACGGGCCGTTGCGTCGGACATACCGAAACCGGTTGCCTGGGTTGGTGCGGGGCAGGGCACAGCGCCATCATCCGCGCCATGAAGCCCCTGTCGGGGTCCGCTTCGCTGGCGTTGACAAGCTGGTTCACCTGATCGGCGCGGGTGAAGTGGCGTTTGTGTCGGAGGCGAGGGTATAAGCGCTCCTGGCCGGAGTTGAACTACTCGACGGCTCCGGGCGTCTTGACCCTCGTTGAATCGACATCTACAGACTTGGGTTAGGTGCTTTGACGCGGGCCTGGGTGTCCCACTTCCATGTGTCCCACTTTTCCTCGCAGAAAAACACGCACGGCTGTCCAGTCTTCCACTACCCCCGCGGGAAGGCATACCGCTCGAAGGTCAACATCCAGTCGCGGCCCTGCGCCCGACTTCGCCACCCGGCCCGCTTCTGCTCGACCACACGTCGAGCGGCTTCGGCGAACGTGGGTATACCAACGGAGCGCCGCTTCTCTGCCAGCGGGTCGCCGCCCGAGCGGGCGAGCTTGCGGTTGGCCAGCGCCTGCTCGCGGGCCTCGGCCAGCGAGACCAGGGCGACGCTCCCGAGCCCGAGCGCGTGATCGATTCGGAAGAAGCCATCCAACTCCTTGCGGCCGCTCGCCATGACGTGCGGCTTGGCCAGTGCCCTGTGGGATCGCGACATCGGCCAAATTTTTGATAAAAAGGGATGAGATTGTGACCGAAGGACAGATGACGGACGAGATCACGGCGGTGTTGAGCGAGGGCGGGCGCGAAGCGATCAAGACCGGCTGGACGCGGCGCGTCCCCAATGCTACCGTGGACTTTTTGGGAGCTTTTGGGGTTGGCCATGATGGAGGCCTTCGCGAGCGATGAAGATCATCTTGGGGTGTGTCCAGAGATTTGTGTAACTGGTGACACGATTACTTTAACGGGACACGATCTTCGAACATGATGGCGAACCGGTTGATGGCCCCATTCCAATCGTTCAGTGGCCGGGTCCATCGTTTGGAGATGTTTCGGATCGCCAGATACAGGAGTTTGATGGCGGCCTGATCATTCGGGAACGCGCCTCTGTTCTTCGTGACTTTCCGGAGCGATGCGTTCATTGACTCGATGGCGTTCGTCGTGTAGATCACCTTCCGGATCTCTGGTGGGTAGGCGAAGAACGGGGTGATGTGCTCCCAGTGTTCACGCCAGGACCGACCGATCATCGAGTAGGTGTTGTCCCACTTCACAGAGAACTTCTCCAGTTGGTTCTCGGCCTTACGAAGTGTGGCGGACTGGTAGATCGCTTTGAGGTCTCGGGCGACTTCTTTGCGGTTCTTCCAGGAGACGTAGTTCAAGCTGTTCCGCACCATATGGACGATGCACAGTTGAACATCTGTCCTCGGGAAGACGGCTTCAATCGCTTCAGGGAAGCCGTTGAGCCCATCTACACAGGCCAGGAAGATATCGTTGACGCCACGGTTCTGGAGCTCGGTCAGGACCGACATCCAGAACTTCGCGCCTTCGTTCTGAGCCGTCCAAAGGCCTAAGAGCTCTTTGTTTCCTGATAGATTAACGCCCAACGCAAGGTAGACGGCCTTGTTCGTGACGCTTCCATCGTCTCGAATCTTGACGCGGATCGCGTCCAGATAGACGATCGGATAGATGGTGTCCAGAGGTCTGGACTGCCAGGCCTTGACCTCCTCGATGACATCATCAGTCACACTGGAGAGCAGCGAGGGAGAGACATCGACCCCGTAGAGCTCCTTCAGGTGCTCCTGAATCGCTCGAGTCGTCATCCCACGGGAATACAGCGAGATGATCGTGTCATCAAACCTGTCGAACCGTCTCTGGCGCTTTCTGACGATCTGGGGCTCGAACTCACCATTGCGGTCCCGAGGCACTTCGATCGGGATCGCACCACGGTCGGTCTTCAGTGTCTTCGGAGTCTTGCTCGCGGAGCGCCTGTCCGAGGTTCATCGCGGCGACTTCGTGGAGCCGACGAATATCACGTTCGAGGAGTTCAAGGACCGCTGGGTGTCTCAATACGCCGAAACCCAGGTTGTACCTAACACCCTTCAACGCTACCGCTCTCAGTTCAAGATTCACCTGCTTCCGGCGTTCGGGGACAAGAATCTATCTCAGATTGGCGTGGAGGACATTCAGAGGTACAGGTCCGACAAGGAGAAGACTCTGGCGCCCGGCACTGTCAAACAACACCTCTCGCTCCTACGGCAGATGTTCGACCATGCCATCGACTGGGATTATCTCAGGAAGAATCCCGCCAAGAAGGTTCCCAATCCGAAGGTTCCGAAACGCGAGAAGGACTTTCTTGCTCCTGATGAGGTCCGTGCCCTTCTCGAGCACACGCCGGAGAGGTGGTATGCCTTCATTCTCGTGGCGGTGACGACAGGGCTTCGTGTCGGCGAGCTGCTGGCAATGAAGTGGTCCAACGTGGATTGGGATCAGAGCAAGTACTTCGTGCGCGAGAATCTACAGCGGAAGACAGAGACGCACCCCAAGGGTTTCTCGGCGCCGAAGTCAGACGACTCGGTTGCTCCTGTGGACCTCTCTCCTCGAGCCTGTGAGGCTCTCAGGGCCCACCGTGCAGCGCAGGCCGAGGAAAAGCTGGGAGCCGGCGCGGGTTACCGGGACCTGAATCTTATCTTCGCGACTGAGAAGGGCCAGCCCCTTGACCACTGGAAAGTCAAGAGAAGGGTATTCGAGCCAGCATTGAAAAACGCGGGGATTCGGAGAATCCGATTTCACGACTTGAGGCACACCTGTGCGTCCTTGCTGATAGCCCAGGGCGAGAGCCCCAAGTATATCCAGAAACAGCTTCGACACGCCTCCATAGAAATGACCTTCGATACATACGGGCACCTTTTTCCCGAGGCGGCACAGGAAGCCGTTCAGAGATTGGATGGGGTGATTTTCGGCGGGAAGTGAATAGGGAGTCCGTCTAACGAAATCTAATGAAAATCTAATGAGCGGGGCAGAATTAGACGAAAACAGCCCTAAATAGACTGAAAGATCATTGGCTGTAAATCCCTGCGAGACAGAGCTTTTTAGAACTAAACCGAAGCAGACCAAAAGGCCGGTTGTCTCTTTGGGTGATAGGGGTCGCTGGTTCAAATCCAGTCGCCCCGACCAGCTTGTTCGGCGGGGTCAGATCGCAGATCTGGCCCCGTTTCTTTTTGCCAGAGCGCTATGTTCGGGGAGCCTTACAAAGAGCTTTACTTCAGAGGTTGCGTGATCCATACAAGCTTGACAATTCGGATTGCAGGGGACACATTTCTGCCCTTCGGCAACCCCAATCCCTCACTGTGGAGGTTACAATGGCTGGTATCGTTCCCCTCATCAGTTCCGGTGTGCAAGGGCCCCTGGGCGTGTTTCATCTGCCCCGATTCTGGCAGAAGGTCGTCCTGAAGGCGACCGGGAACCTGCACGACGAATATCCTGAATGTGGCGCCGGATTCGATGCGATGGTGCTTGGCGCCCTCGGCCTCGATCAGGACGCGACACTGGCGTACTTGCACGAGAATGTGCCTTCCTACCCCGAGTTCGAAAAGTGGATCCTCGAGCAGAAGGGCGGGAGTGTGGACCAGGCTGCGATCGATGAGTTCAACGCCGCAGCTCAGGGCTACAACCACGACGACGACACCCGTAAAGCGATCCTCGAGGGAGCTGGTATCGAGGACGACGGGACGATCTTAGACGCCGTCCATCTGAATCAGCTGGAAGACTGGACCGAATTCCACGCGTCGCTGAAGTAGCCGGAGAGTTCCAATGGCGAATGACTTCACAATCGGTGTCGTCGGCGTCGGTAGAATGGGCAGCAACATCGCACGTCATCTGAAGGACGACGGATTCACTGTATCCGCCGTTTACGACACGGCGACCGATCTGGCCAAGGATCTGGCGGGCGAGCTGGGTTGTGCCCACGCCGAGACCCTGGCTGCGGTCACGTCCCAGGCCAACACGGTCATCACGGTCGTGACCAATGACGACTCGATGCGCGACATTTTTTCGTTGTCGGGCGACAGTTTACTCACCGATGCATCGGGCACGACCTTCATCAACTGCGCGACGGTCTCCCCGGCCATCCACGTCGAGGTGGAAGCCCTGTGCGAGAAGGCCGGGGGAAGCAGCCTCGAAGGGTGTATGGCCAGCAGCATCACTCAGGCGAGAGAAGGCACGCTCTACCTGATGTGCGGTGGTAAGCGGGACGTGTTCGACCGTGTCAAGCCGATCCTCGATTCGATGAGCACCGACCTTCGTTACATCGGGGAATCGGGCCGTGCTGCCCAGGTCAAGGCCCTCGTGAACATGGTCATGAACATCAACACGGCGGGTCTGGCCGAAGGGCTCGGCCTCGGCCAGGCGCTCGGTCTTGATCTGAACACGCTGATGGAGGTCTTTTCACAGACGGGTGCCAATTCGCGTGTCCTCGAAACCGACGGTGAAGATATGGTTGCTCGCGATCACGAATGTTACTTCTCGTCGGCTCACGCGGCAAAGGACTCGGGAATCGCCCTCGATCTGGCTGAGGACGAAGGGTTGAATCTTCCGTTGGCGAAGGCCACCAAGGCCCAGTTCGACAAGATGATCGAAGTCGGAAAGGGCGAGCTCGACAAGTCGGGCGTCGCCGAGTTGACGTTCCCCGGTCGAAGTTGACGGGTTCGTCAGGGGGCTATGGTGTTATCTCGCATTTACAGGAAGCTGGCGAATCGGCGTAAGGAAAGCGATCGGGTTCCACTCGCCCTGAAAGTCCAAACCACGGACTCGGGAGGCGAGGCGGTCGAGATGATGTCGGAAGACATCAGCGAGACGGGTATCCGTCTCCACTTCCAGCAGTGGACGATTGCCGACTTTCTGGGCCAGGAGGAGATTCCGCTCGAAGTGTTTATGGAGCCGGAAGTGCCGCCTGTAAAGCTCCAGGCCCGGCTGGTGTGGGCGTTCAACGCAGGAAACGGAGGCTCCGTGAGCGGGTGGCAGTTCCTGGAGTTCAAGGGCCGCTCTCTCAGACGCTTTCGGAACTTTATCGGACGCAAAGAAGGTGGGGATATCGACGTTGAGGGGTGATGGTCAGACGCCTGTATGATTGGGTGATGGGGTGGTCGGAAAGTCGCTTCGCGACGCCCGCCCTGTTCGCCATTGCTTTCGCCGAATCCTCGTTTTTCCCGATACCGCCCGATGTGTTGCTGATGGCACTCGCCATCTCGGCACCACATCGGGCGCTTTTTTATGCGGCCGTCTGCACCGCAGGATCCGTAACCGGCGGTTTGCTCGGTTACGCGATCGGCGTGTATGCTTACGAGCTGGTTGGTGAGCCGATCATCGCTTTCTACGGAGCAGCGGACAAGTATGAATACGTGCGACTCCAATACCAGGCCAATGCGTTCACGTTTATTGCGATAGCGGGATTCACGCCGATTCCATATAAAGTCTTTACGATTGCAGCTGGCGCGACACAAGTCCCGATACCCACACTGGTTGGTGCCTCCATTCTCAGTCGAGGTGCTCGTTTCTTCATCGTATGCGGCCTGATTCGCCTATTTGGCCCGCAAATCAAAGCGTTGATCGACCGTTACTTCAACCTCCTCTCGATCGTGTTCGTCATCCTGTTGGTCGGCGGCTTCCTCATCGTCCGCTGGGTCTCCCATTGAGAGTCAATACGAAGCTGCGAAAGTGCCGTCACACTGAGTGCGAGCCTGCCCCGAACGAAGGCAAGGGGAAGTATCGGGTATCTGACACGATTACACCGCTCATCCCGAAGGACCTCATCGTTCAAGCTATTAGAGCCTCAACTGTTAGATTTAGGAATTGCAGGTTGTATCGAGGGACGAGCGGCATTGTTGCCCGCTTTCCTGACGTCTGACAGCTGACGACTGGGCCTGCGAGCGCAGCGAGCAGGCCACTCACTCCTGGGCGCGGCTGATCAGAGACAGCCCAATCTTGTCAGGATTTCGCGTATCCTGTATATTCAGCCGCGCAAAAGGTGACGGGGCGTGGCTCAGCCCGGTAGAGCGCCTGCTTCGGGAGCAGGAGGCCGAAGGTTCAAATCCTTTCGCCCCGACCAATAAAAACAAAGGGTTACGTCATATAGACGTAACCCTTTGTTTATGGAGACTGCCATTTCAGTGCCAAATCAGAAGCGGAAAGGCCCGAGTTTCCAGATCTTGTTTCTTTACGAACGTGCTTTTGTAGTAGGCCTTGCGTGCGGAGTCACCGACCAGGGCCAGGGTTCGAGTAGGCCGATCGGTCACCGGTGTATCTGGCTGTCCGCTTCTAAGTCTTCGCCATAGGACCTGATCGCTTCATTACCGATCTCTTCCCGGCGTAACTCGCGCCAGTTGCTCCAGCGATCAAATAGGAAGCGTGAGATCAACCCAACAAGACATCCCAAGGTTAAACCAAGCAGTGGTGCCGAGAAAGACGGGAAGTAGACAGATGCAGAACCAGAGACAAGCACCACTAACAGCTTGGGAATGTAGAATAGCCTGGGGGGAAGGTGGAGCGGCCCGAACCTATACGGCATGAAAGCAAGCGCAAACCCTGAGATAGCCGCGATTACTAACAGGACCATGTCTGGATTCTGAGACATGTAGTCCGCCATCCGGACCTTGAATATTTTCTGGTAAAAAAAGAGGAGCAACGAGAGAGCGCCGAGAAATATCCCAGACCCGAGGTCCATTCGTGCCCACCAACACGTCTTCAGTTCACCGTCGCATAATTCCCAGTCGATCTTGGTCTTCCATCCAAAGTAGATGACGATGAAGCACATTGCCCATGGTATGGCCTGCTTGCTGATCAGGCTGTCGACGAAGCCGGCGGCGAGCCCGCCGCCCTTCGCCAGCTTGTCTAGGTCGATCCCGATGAACGCCCATACGAGCAGGAATGCGCTCCACAGCACAAGCTGCCTACGCGATTTGTGGTAGGTGCCCGAGAGCTCTGGGCGAATCTGAGAAGCCTGCTGCTTGGTGCCCATACTCGAATTCCCTCGAGGTTGCCCCTTGCGGTGTTCCCCAGAAATTGGACATCGTCCTCTGAATGGTCTGCGCCCCCTCTACTTCTCCTTGAGCTCGGCATTCTCTGATCGCAGCATCTCCACTTCCTTTGTCAACTTGTCCAGCTCAGCCATCAGCTTCGTTCTGTCGAACGCCTCCACCCGGGCGACCTTCCCGCGCTCGATTCGATCGAGCACCGACTCTTGGCTGAAATCCAGGAGGTCCACGACCCAGTTATAGGACTGCGGCGTCAGGTGGCTGTAGATCTTCGTGACTTCGAGGTCCGAATGCCCGAGCAGCTCGCCGACGATGTAGAGCGAGACACCGCGCTGGACCAGGTTGCTCGCGAACGTGTGTCTCAACGAATGAACCGTCAACGACTTCGGCAGCCCGGCGTCCTTCACCCACCTCGCGAACCTCCGAGTGACGGTGTCCTTCCACCAGGGTGAGGGCTTCGGCTTTCCGTATTTGTCGTGAGCTGGGAATATCAGATCGGACGCCTGGAGTGCCTTGCTCGCCTTCCTGTTATTGAAGCGAGCGACAAGCAGGTCCAGTAGAGGTTCGCTGATCGGAACCGCTCGAGGTCGCCCAGACTTCGTGCGGTGATTGTATTTCGATTTCCTGCCCGGGATCCGGATCGTCTGGCCATTCAGGTCGACGTCGGTCCATTCGCAGTAGATGCCCTCGTTTCTCCGCATTCCCGTGTAGAGGTAGAACATCGCCTGGTCGACGAGCTCCTGATCGGCCGGTGCCTTCTCGAGCAGTTTTACGAGCTGGGGGTCGTCGAAATACTCGACGTCCTCTGCTTCGGCTTCCTGGGGCCGCTCCACGTCGCTGAACGGGTTGGCCGAAGAATTACCCCAGGACACCGCTCGATTCCAGGCGGCGTGCAACGCACGGAAGTAGATCGCCAGCGTGTTCCTCGATCGACCCTTCTTCTCGCCCTGCGGTTCGAGGATGAAGACCTTCCACTTCTCAACGTCCCGCTTCGAGATGTCGTCGATCACCGGATCTTTCTTCCCGAAGAACGTCTCCAGCGAGCGGAAAGCGGACCGCGCGCCTTCGGCCGTCTTCGGGGTCTCCGGAAAGGTGACCGCCATGAACTGCACGTACTTCTCGTGGAATTCAGAGAGTGGGATGCGCTCGACGTGAGGACCGTCGGTCTCGGGAGGGGAGATGCCGAACTTCGCGCGACGCATCCGCTGCTCGATCTCACCGGCGATGAATCTCGCCTCCTCGAAGTCCGGCGTGCCGGTGGAGCGGCGGCCAGCGCCATACTCCCGCAGGTCGACGTAGTAGTTAGCCGACTTCTTGTCGCGAAAAAGCCTCACTTCAACATCTATGGGAAGAAAGCGATCTTGATCAGCAACCCCACGATAATTGGGCCGTATCCGAACTTCAGCACCGCCAGATCGCGTTCGATCTTGACGAACCGTCCATCAATCCCGATGAATCGCTCATCGATCTTGGTGAATCGTTCGTCGACCTTGGTGAAGCGCTCATCGATGGCGGCTTTCAGTTCGGTTAGGTCCGCGTCGATGGCGGCTTTCAGTTCAGCCAGGTCCTCTTTCGTGGCCAGCCGCTCGGCCAGCGGGATAGCTCCCGCCGCAGCCTTCGCCTTCTCCTCGGACGCGCCGGCCTCGATCAGCGCATCGTAGACTTCCGAAACGATCAGGCTCATCGCTTATCCCTTCGGTTACTCTTATATTCAGAGTCAGTTCAAAACCTTGAAAGGTGAACATGGAATCAATTGATCCGACCGACCGTGACATTCAGGTGACGCCCAATGATCTCGAAAGCCAGTATCCATCGGTAGACCTGGCGTACGAGCTGGGCGTCAGTTCATACGAAACGGCGTTGAAGCGGTGGGACGCGATGGAGGGCCGCATCACCACGCTGGTGTCAATCGCGGTCTCTCTGACGCTCGCCATTCCCGTGCTGTCAAAGGCGTTGAAGTTGGCGATAGAACCACCCTGGATCGTCCTCACGCTGCTGGTTTTTCTGGGAGCGATGGCAAGCTGCCTGTCCGGCCGTCTATACGGCACGATCAAGCTGGTTGACCCCGGCGTGCTCTATGAGAACTACCTGGACGACTCGCACTGGGAGTTCAAGAAGAACTTCATCTACTGGGCGGGCGTCCACTTTCGCGCCAACGTGAAAGTCATCGAAACGAAATGGCGACTCTACGCGGTGGCTACTTTTCTCCTGTGCCTCGAGATGGTTTTGGTGATTCTCTGGGTCTCCCCGATCTGGTCTCGATAGCCGTATCAGGCTTGCGGGGAGAATAACCAGCAGAGTAGCTTGTGAAATGACAGACATTCCGGTAAATGATCGCAAGGTTGCTGGCATTAAAATCACTCCCGAGATGATTTCGGCGGGCGTTCAGGCTTTGGCTGTTCGTGTTCCCTTCGATGTCGCATTCCCGATTGGCGGGGAAGAATCCGTCGTTGAGGAGGTTCTCTCAGCAGCTCTTCGAGAGCGCCTTCACGTCGATTGAAACAATCCTGAAGGTGAACAAGTGCTTGGCAATGATCTGTAACATCCCTGATGACATCCCAGATCTCCAGCAGTTCATCCTCATGGATATCGCGGGGCAACCAATTAAGCGGTTTACGGGCTTGAGGCCGAAAGGTACGAGGCCTGTGTTCGAAGCGTGCAACGGTTTCAGTATCATCCCAATAGACCCACATGTCGTGGACATATCGATTGCGTCGGGGCCGCAGAATATCATTGATGTAATCCAGCACATCGGCAGCAGCTTCCGGCAATTCAGACTGTCTCGTTTTGCCACATACGCTAATTTGATGGCTGTGATTTGATCGCGCATATCGAAACAATGAGCAATACCGAAACTACTATTATCCAGTGGCATTTCGCTAACAACCATAAAAAGACACCGAATGGCCGATTCGAGGTTTGCCCAGCTATTACAGAGTGTTCCCACAGCGATCGCATACGGTATGAGTTCTGGATCAACCAAGTCTTCGGGATAATCCATAGCGAGACTCTTCTGCCTCTCAGTTCCCAGCTGCCGCGATCGCCTCGCGCAACCCCTCCAGCTTGGCCATCCCGTGCTCCACCGTGCAAAGACGCGTCTCAATCCCATCAATACGATCCCGCAGATCCTTGAACAGCTTCAGCGTCAGCGCCGCCAGCGCCGAGCCCACACTCAGGATACCGATCAACTCAGCGCTCATATTTCCCCCTATTTGGTCACGGTTTTAGAACCGAGTTTACCCCCTTATCACCCTACCACTTCCCCCAGCCTTCGGGTCCTTGAGCTTCAGGACTCCAGGCGGATAGCTCGCAGATTGCGGTTTGTTCTCATTGTCAAACCACCTGACGCTCAAGTGGCCCTTATCGTCGATATACGACACAGTCATGTCAGGTCCGCCTGACTTCAACGTAACAACGTCACCAACTTTGAATTCTGCCATCTCGATTCTCCTTTCGCCCCCGCGGATATGCCAGGGCCTCCACCCCTATCTGCCGGTTTTTCAGGCAGATAATCGCCGGTCATCAATCGGAGGGTCTTCAATGTTGGCGGGAGGGGCCGTTGTAGGATCGGTCGGATTTCAACCTCTGAATCTCCTTCTGTAGTTCCTCAGACAAGACAGGGGTATGGGTCAGGGGGCCGAATTTGCGGTGTGAGGTCTTGGGATGATGGGACTGAGGTGGTCTGGTCTGGCAGGTGTCTTTTCCAACTGCGCCGCGTCAACCCTATGTCTCATCAACAACACATTCACAAGTTTCGTTTCCCATGAACCACACTCTGCGAAAACGACCAGTGTCACTACTGAATGAATCTTGAATTGAAGGAATACTCATGTCTGGCGGCTGCACGCCGTCTGTGTAGAAAAGAAGCTCGATTGGATAGTCAGTCCGGTAGTTCTTAGATTTTTTTATTTTCTTCCTTGCGATTTCAGGTACAGGATTACCCGACCGAGTATAGTTCGATACACCCCCCGTCGAAAGTGCATGAGAAATCGCGCTATCAATTTCTGGGGAACAAACTTCAGCGAGTTCGAACGCAACGCATTCACCAGACACCTTGCAGAGAATGTCGGGCTCCGGAGGATCGCATTTCCTGATTGATTGGCGATCAATCGGCAAACCCGAGCGACTTATAAAATCCTCGAATACTTGCAACTCTCTTGCTGCCTTTTTTTCATCATCACTCATTGCGGAAAACTCCTGTCGTTGCCTGTGAGGGTGTCACGCGCAGGATCTGGATGGCGTTGTCGAGATTGTTCTGCGTCGCGGCCCAGTCGAGCGCGCCCCCCACGGCACAGGCGCATACTCCGAATTGTCGCTCACCAAAAGCCACCCTCCATCCTCATCCTTCCCCGCCCGCTTCACGATCAGGCCCTGGTCGTTGATCACGACGTAGATTTCTGTTTCGAGCCGCGCCGCCCCTTTGCTGTTCCGTCCGCCGGACCGAGTGCGCCGCCTCTTGATCACCCGTTCCATCTCCATCGGCCAACTTTCGATCGGGTAAAACAGGATCGGACCTCTCGTCCGTCTCTGGATCGTCGCGCTTCATTTCCAAGAGCTGTTCCATAAGTTGCTGCAATTGATCGAATCGGTGAGTGTTTCGATCTGCCTGACGAGTCTGGGAGGCTACAAGCTGCATCAGCAGCTCAATGGCATCCGCATCTGGTCCTGGGCTCTTTTTGGATACCAGATCGACCCAGGGCTTCTTCCTGCCGATGCGAAATTCCAGGCCTAGCGCCGATGCCACCTCTGCTGCTCGTGACAATTTCGGATCATGTCCGAGCAGGATGCTTCGGATAGCGAGCCTGGGCAACCCCTTGACCGTAGCAGTCCCAGTGGCTGACCGACCGCCGAGAGCCTCTCGTATCATTTCTTGGAATTCATATAGTGCACTCATCGTATAAAATATAGTACAAGGGCCGCGGTGAACATAAGAAAACCCTCGACAACCTGTATCGTTTATGATATAATCTATCTCATGCAAGATACAATTCAGGTTCGCCGACTGGCTCAGAGGTACGCGGGTGCTCGCAGAATAGCACTCTCGACCCTTGGGCGTATCGCAATCAAGAATTCCAGTTTTTTTGATCGGCTTGACAGCGGACACGTGACCATCCGTTCGGTCGATCGGATGGTTCAGTGGTTTTCGGACAATTGGCCAGAGGGGTTGGAGTGGCCTTCAGACATCGCGCGTCCGGCGCCCACGGCGGAGGCTGAGGCGGTGGAGGAGGGGGTGTGAGCGTAGAAATGTCGCAGGAGCTATCGACCGGGCTGTCTGAAGCGTTCGGAAGGAAAGTCGATATCGCGGACCTGGATACGACGGAACTGACGGGGTGGATTCGGTATCTCCAGTTGGCTAGGCATCCTGATCCTGATCGAAGGCCTCGCGAACGATCCGAATGTACCTAAGGAGCTCCTCGGCCTCCTCGTGGTGGCCAGTTTCTTCTGTCGCAACGGCGACAAGCGCAAGTCCAAAAGCGTATTGATTTTCTTCCCAATGGATTTGGCCCACCCTGATCGGGGCCGTCTCAGTGGGAGCGAAATAACAGGAGAAGGTATCGGAAACCCGATGAGGCCGAAGATATCCCGTGAGCACGGGCGTATGGAGCTGCACGTCCACGGGGGTACGGTGCGGCTGGTGTTGGAGAACGTCAACCGTGAAGGCGATCACTGGCTGACGTTGGAGCACGGTGTTGGTTCCAGCGCCTCAGTGATCGGTTATCTGCGTCTGAAGCCTATCGCTGGTGATCGGCATACGTTCGAAGTAGCTGAAGTACGCCCGGCGTGTGGGCCACTGCTTCATTTTCCAGGCGAGTCACCAGCCCCAACCGAACGGAGGCCAATGAAGCGCGGTGGAGGGGCTCCGTGAAGGTGGACGGCGGGCGTCACCGTTTCCAAACATAGTCAAGAGGACGTCGGAGCAAAGATGTCTATGACCGCAACCCAGGAGCTGTTGTGTGCGATCCGCGAGACGCTGGTGTGGGAGAAGCCGTTTGTCACGCCCCGTGAGGCTTCAGACGACCAGGGTGTGGGGATGCTTCCCTGGTCTCAGCGGACGATCGAGCAGATGTGTCGTGACGGAGAGATTCCGGCGCGTAAGAAACGTGGGAAGTGGATGCTGTGTCCGAGCGAGATCGCTGCGTGGATCGGGCGTCTTCCGCCGAACGTGAGCGCGCGGCGGATCGCGGCCAGCGCGCAGGCGGACGACATTTTGGGTCGGTTGAGGCGAGAGCGACGGGTGGGATGAGGAGCCGTCCGGTCAACGCAGATGTGAAGGAGAGGTGGCCTTTGGAGAACGTCAACCGCGAAGGCGATCAGTGGCTGACGCTGATCGACGAGCACGCGAGGCCAATCGGTCAGCTGCGATTGCGGCTCATTGATCCGAACTGTCGAGGGTGGTTCGAAGTAGCAGGGCGTTATTGGGGAGCGCCGGGTTTAACGTCCGTCGGAATCAGAGCGTCGGAGTTAGGGTATGTCGCTCGATAGGTGAAATTTGTGGACAGAAAGCCGGAGGCGTCGCCGGAGAGTGTTCGCGTGGGGGCGAACAACCCAAACAGGGGAGAGGGAGCTCCTCCGGCAACGCCTCCGGCTTTCTGTCCAACTGAGGGATTTTGAGAAAAGGAGAAAGGGATGATGGGTCAGGATGTTTTGGGTGTGCACTTGATCCGTTGGTCTGTCGCCGGGTTAGGTCCGATCAAGAACAAGGTATCGATCGAGGTGGGTGATCGGTCGATGCTGCGGATCGGTGGGGTGAACGGATCGGGCAAGACGAGTCTCTTCGATGGGATCCGTCTGGTTCTGCTGGGTGAGCGGATCGACCCCCGCGAGATCATCCACCACGGGAAGCGCCGCGCGGAGGTCGATGTCGATACGGACTGCTTCTACGCCAAGCGCGAGTGGTGGAGCGAAGGCGATGGCACTGTCCGCACGGACTCGTCGATCGTTTCGAAGATGGGTGCGAAACTTGGCAAGCGCGATCTGTCACGACTGCTCAGCCCGACTCTGTTCAGTCCCAGGAAATTTGCCGATCTCCCAAATAGCACCGAAGGGCGTCGGCAATTGACGGACATGATCAGGGCATCGCTGGCCCTGGATTTCTCGGACCTCGACCAACAGATCGCCAACGTCAGGCAACTGGCAAAGCGGCTGCGCGAGCAGAAAGAGCAGGCAGAAGGCGAGCGGAAGAGTCTGTCCTGGCCCGAGGACACGCCGGAAAAGACCGTCGACATCAAGGCGCTGCTCGAGACGCAGAGGCAGATCCGCAGCCGGAACCAGCTCGCCGATTCGGTCAAGGGGATTGAGGAGGACCTGGTCGGCCTCGAAAAGCGCGAGGCCGGACGTTCGGAGCTCGATGCTGCGTGGCGATTGGTCAATGACTCTGTCGCTGAAGTCGATCGACTTCGCGAAGAACTCCGCGAGGCCGAGGACCGGCTGGCCAGGGCACGCGGGCGTGCGGCCGAACTCAAGCAAGTCGTCCCTGACGTGGTCGCCGTTACGGACATGCGAACGGTGCTCGAGAATACCAGAGAGATGCTGGCCACTGCCGACGCGACGCTCGGCCCGAATCCTCCCGCAGAAGAAGAGATCGAAGTCCAGATCGGGTCGGCCGAGGAGGTCAATATCGCCGTGCGTGCCCGCGCTCGCGCTGCCGATCTGGACGTCAAGATTCGGGAGTTCGATAAGGGGATCAAAGACGCCAGGAACCAGGTCGGTGGATTTGAGAACGACAAGGGGGCCCGGCTGCAAGAGAACAGCCGCGGCATCGAAGGGCTCGACGTCGATCAGTTCGGCTTGCGCTATCTGGGCGCCCCCATCGAACAGGCTTCCACGGCGCAGCGCTTGGCGCTCGGTTGCGAGATCGCAGCTGTGGCCGGCGGGGATCTTCGGATCTGCTTCCTCGAGGAGGCCGCGCTATTCGACGACGAGATGATGGCCTTGGTGGAACAACGTGCACGCGAACGGAACTTCCTGGTCTTGGCGGAAGTTGCAACGCGGACCATAGAAGGCGACGACCGGACCGAGTGGGTGCTCTCTGACGGCGAGCTGGTGAAGGCACCGCCGGAGGGTGTATCGGCGTGAATTCCAAAACCCCCGACCTCGATGAAGGTGTTCACGCAGGCCTCGACGAAGGGACGTATCTCGCGCTGCCTTATGCCAGCCAGTCGAGGCTTCGCACGCTGGCCAGACACTCCCCAAAGCGGATGCGCTACGAGATGGCGCATCCCGGCGATTCGACCGACGCGCAGATCCTCGGCTCGGCGATCGACGTGGCAGTCCTCGAGCCCGATCTGCTGGACTCCCGATACGCGGTCGCGCATCAGTGTGAGGCCTTTACCAAAGGCGGCGATCGTTGCAAGAACATAGGCGCTGCCCGCTACGACGGGGAGCACTGGTTCTGCAACGTCAAGAGCCATCCGCCTACCGGGATCCTCCGGGACGACATCACGGCCCTCTCGCCGGCCGACTGGAACACGTGTGTCGACCTTCGGGATCTGTGCCGCGTTCACCCGGCCGCACAGCGTCTCCTGGCTGGCGAGCGCAAGAAGCTGGTGGCGATCTGGATCGATCCCGAAACAGGCGTGAAATGCAAAGCCGAATTCGACGTCCTCGACGACACGGAAACCTTCATCACGGATCTCAAGTCGACGCTCGATGCATCCGATGAAGGTTTCCGCCGAGAGATCGATCGCTGGAAGTATCACTGGCAAGGCGGGTTCTATGTGCAGGGGGCGAACATTCTCGGCTTTTCGGTAGAACACTACGCGATCGTCGCGGCAGAGAAGGGAACGCCGGTCGACGTCAACTGTTTCGAGCTCTCGGGCGAGGCGCTCGACGCCGGCTGGAAGGAGCTGCGGGTTGCCTTGAAGCGGTGGGCGTGGTGCCAAGAGGAGGGGGAGTGGCCGGGATACGATCTGGGCGTGAAGGAGATCAGCCTTCCTCCGTGGGCCTGGAAACAGATCGAGGAGCGTGTGTCGAAGGCTGAAGCGGCAGAAGAACTGGAGGTAGCCTGATGGAACTCGTCGAAAGCGACGTGGGTCCGATCGAAAGCAGTCTGGACATCAGCGGCGGGACGCTCGATCGACTGATTTCGAAAGCCCAGCAGTCGCCGCGCGACATAGTGGCCTTCGCTCAAACGGTGGAGGCATCGGTCCTTCGCGATGACAAGGTCGCAGGGGATTGTCTCTTTGGTCTGCCTCGCGGAGGAAAGATGATCGAGGGTCCGAGCGTCCGTTTGGCAGAAATCCTCGTTCCGGCCTGGAAGAACGTGATGGCCGACGTGCAGGCCCTCCCTGTCGGGCCCCGAGACACCGAGGTCACATCCGTGGCCACGTTCATCGATTTAGAAAACATCGTGGCCATCCGGATCGCGACCAAGCGACGGATCACGGACAAAGGTGGCCATCGCTATTCGGACGACATGGTGGTGATGACGCAGAACGCGAACAACGCGATCGCCTTCAGGAACGTCGTGTTCAAGGGCATCCCCCAGGCGCTCTGGTGGTCGATCTACGAGAAGGCTCGTGTCAAGGCCCTGGGCGAAGGCGGGACGATTCCGCAAAAACGCCAGGCGATGCTGGACTGGTTCGGCAAGCTGGGCGTTGAGCCTGCTCAGATCCTCACCCGCCTGAAGGTTGCAGGAACGTCTGACATCAGTATCGACGAGCTCGTGACACTCAAAGGCCTCGGAAACGCGATCAAGGAAGGTGAGATCACTGTTGAGCAGGCTTTCGCTGGTGGGGCCGTACTTGGCGCGCCGCCCGACGACGGATCCCTGAACCAGCGTCTTGAGAAGGAGAAGAATGGGGACGGCGGGCAGTAACGGGAGTCGGATCAGAACATAGCTCGCCGCGCGAAGGAACGCACCAGGACGAAGGGTAGTTGCTCCCCGCCGTTCTTCTCCCTGGATCTTCCCACCGGCAGCCGGGCTTTCCCCTGCTCGGCTGCCGACCCCCAACCCTACGAGAGGAACACCGGTGTCCGATTTCGATCTGACCCAGATCAAGGCACGTCCAGGCGAGAAGACCGACGTCCGCTTTTTCGACGAGAACAGCGTCGGGGGCAATGGCGACTACGACTCGAAGAAATCTGCCGACCCTCCGCGCCCCGAGCTCTACAATGCGATGAACGCGCTCGTTCCGTTCGCCTGCGAGACGCTGGGGCTCCCCGAGTCCTACGGGACGGGCATGGAGATCGTCGACGTGAAGGTCTGCAAACGCGACGAGGGCGAGAGCCTGATCATCAAGTTCACAAAAACGATCGACGACGAGGAAGAAATCGACTGGTCGCCAAGGGTCCCCCAGGTGCCCGTGGAGTCTGCCGAAGTCACGGAGATCGTGAACCGGATCCGGGAAGAAGCCAGCCTCTTCGTCCAAGGCAAACGCGTTCAGCAGGAGCTGGCACTTTAAGCATGAAGAACAAGGCCGGGTATCCCTTCGAACAGGGCCTTCCTGTCAAAGTCGTCCTGCGTCTTCTCCACGCAGACTTCACCAAGGCCGACTACAAGCTCTACCTCCAGACTCCTCACTGGAAGAACATGCGCAAGGAGGTTTTCGCCATTCAGGGTTCGCAGTGTCGAATGTGCGGGACCCGGAAGAACCTGCAGGTTCACCACACCCCCGCTGCGTACAAGCGACTCTTTCGCGAGGATCCGAAGCGCGACCTCTCTCCGACGTGTAAGCGGTGCCACCGAAAGAACCACTGAAAACATTATGGCGGGGGACTGGATCAAGGTCGAACACGTGATGCCCGACAAACCCGAGGTCAGCCTACTGGCTGATGCTCTTGAGGTGAGCCACGACGAGGTCGTCGGCAAACTCGTTCGGTTCTGGATCTGGGTAGATCAGCAGTCCATTGATGGGCGGAATCTGCACGTCACGGAGGCTCTGATAGACCGGGTCACTTTTTGTCCCGGTTTTTGCGAAAAAATGCTCCAGGTTCGGTGGCTAAAGAGACGTAAACGGAGCGGTTTCATCGTTCCCAACTTCGACCGACACAACGGTAAGTCCGCTAAAAGACGGGTACTTAAGACACAATGGAAGAGGGACAAAAGGTCGTCATCCAAAGACGACAATTTGGAGACAAAAGAGCGACCAGAGAAAGACTCTTCTCTCTCTCTTCTCTCTAAGGGTTCTGAAGTACCAGAGGGGGGTGTGGGGGGAGGGAAGCTGGACCCGCTCATCAAACCGCTTCAGGAGGCTGGCGTGCTTCTCCCGATCCCGAACAGTCTCCCTCGGGAAGAACGAGACCAGGTCCAAAACCGAGCGCTCGCGTTTGTTGACGAGCACGGACCGGAGAAGGCCGAGGAACTGATGCGATCGATCCTCGACGAGAAACCGAAGACCCTGAACCAGGCGCTCTTCTTCATCGAACGGAGCCAAGATGCAGACCGTGGGCAGAGCGGTATCCCGCGAAGCGCGACAGGCGTCGCCACCTACGACGGTAGCCGATCCAGCTGACCTGATCGAAGACGAGACCTTCTGTCGCGTCTGCTACAACAGCGGCGAGATCGTGCGCACCGACGGTCTCGAGCGATCGAAGGTTCCGTTGACCGGCCTGCCTTGTCTCCGATGCCATCCGGAAAACTTCAACCCAGCCTTCGAGGCGAGGCGCCAGGAACGTCTCGACGAATCTCTCCAGCGGGCGCGGCTGCCGGTGAAGTATCACCACAAGACGCTGTTCGACTTCGTCGACGACCCAACTCGGCTGAGCCGCGTTCGGTTCGCTCCTGTTGTTGCCAGACGGATGAAGGATGGCCGTGATCGGTTCACGCGCGAAGAGATTCAGCGCATCGGCGAGTGGAAAGAAAAGCTTGAGGGATATATCGCGAACCTCCAGGAGAACCTGAACAACGGAATCGGCGTGACGATCTGGGGCGCGACGGGGTCGGGGAAGACGCTGGCTTTCAGCATCCTGACCAATGCGACCGTCAAGGGGGGACACTCTGTCGCCTTCGTTCCAGAAGAAACGGTCCTGGGCGCGTTACGGGGAACATACGACGACGCCAGCCTTGTCTCGGAAAACGAAATGCTCGACACGCTGCGATCGGTGAAGGCCCTGATGATCGACGACCTCGGGATCCGAGCGACCGAATGGTCGACGTCGAAGTATCACGCGCTCATCGACCCACGCTACGACGCAGGGCTACCGACGTTCGCCTGCACCAACCTCGAGCCCGATCGACTCGCAAAGGTATACCCGCGGCTCTCGAGTAGGCTCGCCCGCAACATCGAAATCGCGATGAACGGTCCGGACCTCAGAGGATCGGAGCTCGACGTATGAAGGTCACAGACCCTGGGGTCCAGCTCTACGCGCGGCAGCTGGGCGTCTCGCCCGAGTGGGCACTGCGCCGGCTCCAGTTCCAGCAGATCGGGCGGGAAACGAAGGACTACGACGATTCTACGATGCTCCCCGAGCTGTCGCCTTACGCGACGCGGATGCTCGGGCTTCACCTGGCGATGGACCAGGCGGATCGGATTCCCGGCACATCGCCTGTGCTCCGAAAGGAGCGCGAGGATCGCTTCGCCGAACTGCGAGAGCAAGCCGACTCGCTTACTGAGAAGATCATCTCGACGCACGGAATAGCCGGTCTCCGAAAAGTCGCCGGTGAGGTTCGCGAGCACGGGGAACGTCGAGCAGAGATGAAGGGAGCAGCGTAAATCGAACAGCCTGTAGAAGCCTACCCGCTGCAATGGCCGGCGGGATTCGAACGCGAAAACGATCCTCAGCCGTCGCGATTTTGGAAACCCTGGAGATCGGGTGGTGGCGATCGTCGGCATTCGGTCGATGAAGCACGGTATTTCGTGCAGCACGAGATCCACAGCCTGCAATACCGCGGAGACTCAGACACGGTTGTGATCAGTACCAATCTCCAGCTCCGACAGGACGGATACCCGAGGTCTGGCCAGCGCGAGCCTGATGACCAGGGCGTTGCGATCTACTTCGATTACGACGGAGACTGGCGCGTCTTGGCCTGTGATCGGTGGAACCGAATCGCCTGCAACATCTGGGCGATCGCCAAGACCATCGAAGCGATGCGCGGTATCGATCGCTGGGGCGTGAGTGACATGCTCAACCGTGCTTTCCTCGGTTTCAAAGGACTCCCGGAAGAGGGCAGCGGGCGACCGTGGTGGAAGACCCTCGGGCTGAACGGCGACGCACGATCGTACACCCAGGACGAAGTCAAGGTCGCATTCCGGACGCTGTCGAAGAAAATGCATCCCGACGTCGGTGGAGCTCCAGAGGAATGGCATGAACTTCAGACCGCTTACAAGCAAGCGATGGAGGCGACGGCGTGACCGAGTGTGCGAAGACTGCGGCGATGACTGTAAACGTCGACAGGATGGCGCACCACCTTCGCTCGCTGATGAAGGCCGAGGTGCTGAAGCTCCTGAAGCTGGGCGTGTGCTCCTGCCGCGCCCTGGAACGGTCGCTGCGAACTAAGGGCTACGGTCCCCTGCTCGGCGCGAACGGCGCAAGAGCCGTGGACCGCCTGGTGCTGGAGCTGCGCCACGACGACGGGCAGGCGATCTGTGCGATGGAGGTCGTCACCACCGACATCGTCTACACGCTCGCAGGTATCCACCAGCGGGGGCCGATGCGAGTGAGGAAATCGGTGAAGCCGGAGCAGCTTAAGAAGACATCCCCCTCTAATTCACTCTCCCCACGAAAGGATGTAGACGAATGCCAGTAGAAACAGGGTTGCACGAGCTGCCGACTGAAGACCTCATCCCCACTCCGAAGTTGCACGAGCTGCTGACCAAGGACCTCATCCCCACCGAGGACAACAAGCGGAAGGTCGATCCGAACTCGCCCGACATCCTCGAGCTTACACAGTCGGTCAAGGAGGTGGGTGTGCTGCAGCCGGTTCTGGTGCGCCCTCACCCTCAGAAAGCTGGCAAGTGGGACCTGCGTGCCGGCCATCGTCGACTGGTGGCGGCCAGGCTCGCCGACTTGGAAACGATCCCTGCGATCGTCGCTGATCTGGATGACCGTCGCGCAGCTGAGATCACGACCGTCGAGAACCTGCAGCGTGAGGACCTCTCGCCGATCGAGGAGGCCGAGCAGCTGCAGGTCATGATCGATGCGGGATGGGATATGGGGGCTTGCGCGGTGTCGATCGGGAAGGACCTGGCGTGGGTCCACTCTCGCGCCCGAATCTCCAAGCTGATCCCGGAGTTTAAGGAATTCGAGCTGGATGACGGGAGGCTGCTTTACGAAGCCTGGAGCATCGCCCACCTCGAGATGATCGCTCGCTATCCGGAAAACACGCAGAAAGAGATCTTTGCGATTTTCGAGAGGCGACATTACGTCCCGGATCTCGGGGACCTGAGGGGGACGATCGGTCGGCTCACGAACGAGCTGGACAAGGCGTCATTCGATCCGGAGGACCTCGAACTGGTGCCCGAAGCGACGTGTCCTGACTGCCCAAAACGCCGTGGTCATCATCCTGATCTGTTTCAGGAACTGGGACCCTCCATCCCGCTGAAAGAGGACGTTTGTCTGGACCCCGAATGCTACGCGATGAAGTCCCGGGTCCACGGGGAGAACGTCCTGAAGAAAGCGCAAGAGAAGGACGACAGGACGGTGGCCGTCGCAAAGATGCCGTATCACGACGAGTATCAGAAACCCGGGTCCACAAGCTATATGACTGACTACCGCCCAGCCAAGAAAGCCGACAGGGGCGCGATTCCAGCCGTCGTTGTCGGGGGCGAAGGGAAGATCGGAAGAAAGGTGTGGGTCAAGCCCACGTCCGGCTCGGGATCCTCAAGTTCCACGAAGACCGGGAAGAAGACGCTGGCCGAGAAGAAGACGGCGTTGGAGCAGCGTCGGATGCGGCACGCCCGGGCGGCGATGTGGGAGAAGATCGAGAAGATGGAGGCGGCTCCCAAAAAACCGCTGACTTGGTATGGTCAGATGATCGCCGCCGGTGCCTATGACAGGGGGTTTGAACGCTGGAACGCAGCCGATATGGCCGCAGCCAAAAACAAGGACCTGCTAGAACACCTGTGGACTGGTATTTGGCAAGGGCTTGAAGGATACCCGCTGTTCGATGTGAACGACCGGGAGATCCCACCGAGGAAGCAGAAGGAACTTGAAGTGCTGGGTAACGAACTCGGGATCAGTTGGAAGGATCTGGTGGCTGCCGCTGTGGAGGCCATTCCCGTCCCGAAAGCTTGGGCTGAGGAGGAGGCCGCGAAGGCGAAGGCCTCGAGCAACGGCCAGGCGAAGAAGGCACGAACCAAGAAGACGCCGAGAAAAGCGAAGAAGACGAAGCGGACCAGGAAGGTGACAAAAAAGGCCGATCGGTCGTGATGGAATCATCTCCTCCCACAACACGCAGCCGCCAACGCGTCATTGTCGGCGGTGCCTTCGACTGGCTACGGGACGCGGAGCCTTGACAGCGTGTGTATGAGGGTCTAAGTTTGCTCTTGGAGCCGCTCAACACCGAACGGAGGAAAGTCTTGGTTGATTGACAAAGACGGGTTCTGACATCGTGAGAGGCAGTACTCCTGCGCAGGGGATCGTTCCCGTAGGTCGCGGGTAGTAGCGAGCTGTAACGGCCGCATTCGTGAAAAATCACGGGTGCGGCCGTTTTCGTTTGAGGAGAGAACGTGGACCTTTGCAGTGTTTTTCCAAGCTGATGAGCGGTGCGGCTCTGATCCTGGCGGCGCCGGCGCGGCCCTCGAGATGGCCCGGGACACTGTTCTATGGCGGGTGAGAATCTGAATCGAGAGTTGGGCGCGATCCAGGCGACGCTGAACGCGGTGAAGGAGGACGTCCAGCGCCTGGACGTGAAGTTGGACGAGGTTCTTCATGCGATTCCCAGCCACGAAGAACAGCTAAAAAGCCACGCGGCGCAGCTCGCGTCATTTCGTGCGTGGCGCAACGGGCTGTTCGGTAAGGCCGTGGCCCTGCTCGGGGCCGCCGGCGCGCTCGGGGCGGGTATCAGCTGGTTCTTCGCTCGGACGAACTGATGAGAGCCCCCACTACTTTGGAGTTTGCGATGAAATATGACGGGAACAAACACATCCTGCTGCGGAACCAGGCGCACAAGGCGAAGCTGACACCCGAGGAGTTTTCCGGGTTCGAACGACACCTCAAAGAGAGCGGGGTAACGGTTTTCGATGTAGAGGTGCCCGATTGGCCGCCCGCGGAAAAGTCGCCTCTGCAACTTGGTGGTGGCAATCCGTTCGAGGGCGAGTCCTGGGAGGGCACTCAGCCGGCGATCTCCAACTCGGATTACGCCGGGCGCCGGCTGGTCACGAAGCTCGCCCGTGAAATGGCCGGGCCCCGACTCGCGCCGAAACGACTGGCCTATCAATGGCAGGTTCCCGAATTCGATCCCGAGCGACACATTCTGATGCGCCAATGGCTGGCCGAAAATGAGGTGTCGATCGTCGATTTCCTTCGTGAATACATTCCCAAAGTCAGAAAAGAGATTGGACGAGATCCGCTGTTCGAGGTTGCAAACCCACACGCCCAGGCTGAGAGTGATGCAGGAGGGGGCTACAGTCCTACCCGCCGTGCGCTCGCCATTGACGACCTCCTTGTTCTGAATAAGTTTGCCCAAGTTTCGGAACGGTTCACCTACGACTCGGACCAGCCCGTCACCTGGGTGCGTGCCCTGGACGACTCCCGCTGGGAAGCACGACGTCAACATCCTCCGCAGCAAGAGCGGTGGGAGAATCACCGCTCTTGGATTAACCGCACGATCGGTGATGGCGCCTGGACCGAGGAAGACCGAGGGCCGGAAGGCCATGCCTTCGGCCCGTTCATGGAGCTATGGGACGACGGGGCGATGCAGCTCTGGTGTTACAAGCGGGCACTATCTTTCCTCGAGGACAACGCGCTGATTATCAACGGTGTTTCCGTCTCTTTCACCCCGGAGAAGATCGGGCACGTGTGTCGCATGGTCGGTCACGTGGAAAATGTATCCGCGATACTGGGCATTGCCCCCGAACGCATCCAAGCGGAAAAGAGAATACAACAACCGCTTAGAATCGACTGTCACTTCGAGCAAAAGGGCAACGGACCGTTCTGGCATCTGGGAGCGAATCCGAGCTCGCCCTTCCATCGTGCAAGCGAAAGGCCCCCGCTGGTCTTCCGCTTGCACAACGACGGTTCAGGGCAAGTCCGTGCGTGGGGCGATAAGTCGCTGCTCGACGGTTTTACTCTGAATGGGGTTGGTCTGTATGACTTTGCGCCGTGGCAGTCCGGTTTCCGCATTCAGGTAGATGCGGCGGACACAGAGATAATTCTTGAACGTGATAGATCCTCGCAGCCTCTTCCTGTCGACCCAAAGCCATCTCCACCCAGCGACGTGACGGATGGTGCAAGTGCTTATTCTCCTGCATCAGTCATCAATGCGTTGCAAGAGACCTTGGGCCGAAGCGTGTCGCTATTTGGACGTTCTGCGTCTGATAGTGCGGTGGTCGCCCTCACCCGGCAGGGCCTGAATAAATTCCTGCTGGACGATTTGTCGGATCGTGACCTCTACGTGACCGACGCGGGAGGACGCAACTACGACTGCGAAAACTTCGCCGAGCGGCTGAGGGTTAATCTCGCAGTGGCGCACGGTGTGAATGGCTGCATGGTCATCTGGGGCGACGGTCATGCTTTCAACGCTTTCGCCGTTGTCGGTTCGGCGGGTCCTGACATCGTGCTCGTGGAGCCCCAGACCGATGAGATCGTGACCTCGCCGGAAAGGGAGTACAGCATCGAGCGCCGCGCGGAGGTGCTCCTGTAATCGCACATGAGCAAACTGGATCTGGACGCGATTGAAGAGATGTCGCGGTTGCCGTCGGGCGTCGCGTCGGCGCTGCGAAAGAAGTTGGTCTACCTCCAGGGCCAGGAGGCTGGCATCCACGTCGTGCAATCACGGATTCTTCGAATTCTCACTGAGAAGGAAGTGGAGCAGTCCTGACATTGTGAGAGTAGTACTCCTGCGCAGGGGATAGTTCCCGTAGGCCGCGGGCAGTAGCGAGCTGTAACGGCCGCATTCGATGGATTGGAGTTCCCATCGAGTGTCGGCCTTTTTTTGTTTCTGTGGCGCACACGTAACCCTGGTCGAATCGAACCCACCCACGAGGCAAATTCATTGGCTGATTTATTCGAGAATTATTCAGCAGGCCTAACCTCGCCGCTGTCGCGCTCGGAGGTCGCCGACGTGTCGGCGGAGGACCACACGTTCACAAACGTCACTCGGGCCGTTCTCCTAAGCGAGGGTGTTGTCGTCATGCGGCTGGTGGGCGACGAGGCCGACTTGACGTTGACCGTGACCGGCGGAGCCTTCCTGCCGCTCAGGGTCGCGGTCGTGCGCAACACGGGGACCACCGCGACGTCCGTGGTGGGGTTGTGGTGATGGCCGAAGTTGGCGTGGGGACGTCGATCACGATGACCTACGGCCGCATCGTCGCCGGGTCGAAGGGGCGAGTCCCGTTAACGGGAGAAGCTGTCCGCGCGACGATCACGGCGGGGGCCGACGAAATCTATCGGGAAGGGATTCACGGTTCTGCCACCGGCGACCTGGAGATCACGAGCAGCCTGGTCATCAATCGCGTCCGGCTGCGGCCGGACCGCCAATTATTCACCGTGAACGTACGGGGTGACGACGCATTCCCTAGCTGGGTTTTTGGCGAAGGTGCCGGCAAATCCTTCTATCTCCTGATCGAGGGCACCGCGCATGAGTTTGAAGTCCAGGACTCGCGCTCCGGGGGCGGGTTTATAACCTGGGTTGCCGTCGACATCCCGGCACCCGATGCGGGCACCACGGTCACGCTGATCGTGGCGGATAGCGGAGCAATAGTGTAAGGGGTCAGCGGATGAGTTTTGAATACGAACAGCAGTACGCCTACAGGCTTAGCCAGCGCAAAGGCTTCCTGCTAGACCGTCAACTGCAGATGTATGGCGGAGAAGTCAACCATCCCCTCTTCAGCCCCCGGTCCACCGGGGTGATCGTGGAGCCGGGGTATGCGTGGGATGGCCCGAGCGGCCCCACGATCGACACGACGAACGCCATCCGGGCGTCACTGCTTCACGACGTGCTCTACCAAGCCATGCGTGAGAAGTTGATTCCAAGGAAACGCAACCGCCGCATCGCCGACGCAGCGTTTCGAAAGATTCTCAAAGAGGACGGCATGCACTCCTTCAGGCGGTGGTTGTGGTGGATCACCGTCCGTCTGTTCGGAGGATACGCAGTCAAACCACAAACGAGGGATAGACGATGAGTGTCTTGCTCGAAGATCTCAAGCGCGACGAGGGGTTTTCTCTGACGCCATATGAGGACAGCGAGGGCCTGCTGACGATCGGCTACGGCACGCTGATCGAGGAGATTTCGAAAGAAGAGGCCCAGTGGCTCCTCGAGCACCGCCTGGAGAAGATCGTCGCCGAGCTCGTCGCTGCCGTGCCGTTCGTCGTCGATCTTCCCGCATCTGTCCAGCGTGGCCTGCACAACATGGCTTATAACCTGGGCGTACCTCGTCTCCTGGGTTTTAAAAACATGTGGGCGGCGTTGGAGGCTGGTGATTACGCGCGCGTGGCGACCGAGGCACTGGATTCGAAGTGGGCTGGACAGGTGGGCCCCCGTTCCGAGCGCATCGCGGCCTTATTCAGGAGCGCACAGGATGGCTAACCCATTCTCATCCCTGGGCAAGGCGGTCGGCAAGATCGCCCCCGGCATCGCGTCGATGTTGGGATCCTCGGCCGGTGGCCCCATCGGCAGCGCACTGGCTTCCGACGCCGTCAAGGGCGTGGCCAAAGCCCTGGGCGTAAAGACCGAAGCGCCTGAGGCCTTGCTGCAAGCCCTGGAGAAGGCCACGCCCAGACAGCTGGAGGCGATACGCGCGGCCGACCACGACTTTCAGGTGCAGATGCGCAAACTCGGCCTCGAAGAGGAGGCCATACACCACAAAGACCGTTTGTCGGCGCGGGGGCGGGAAACCCTCGTCGGCGGCCGCACCACGCCCGCCCTTGCCGCCGTGACCGTGGCCGGATTCGTCGGCACCGTGGCCGTGGTCCTGTGGCTCGAAGGACGCGTCGACTCATCGCTCGGCGACTCCGTCCTCGCCGGTGCCGTCGTCGGCTACATCTCCGCCAAAGCCGACCAGGTCATCTCCTACTACTTCGGCTCCTCCTCGACCAGCGACGAGATGATCAAGAATGGGAAAAAGTAGACGTGAGCGCCACGACCTTCGAACGCGATTCGTCGGCCGCCCGCGGCTACGCCCGCAGATGGAGGAAGGCGCGGGCGGCGTTTTTGCGAAAAAACCCGCTGTGTGTGATGTGCCGGGCCGAGGGCAAAACCCGAGAGGCTCACGTGGTGGACCACATCATCCCGCACAAGGGGGACAGGAAGCTGTTCTGGGATCGATCGAACTGGCAGGGCCTGTGCACGGCGCATCACTCGGGAGCCAAGCAGGCTCTCGAGCGGCGCGGCTACGGCAGGCAGGTAGGAGCAGACGGCTGGCCCCTGGACCCGAACCATCCGGCCAACCGTGGAGTTAGTTCATAAAGGGGGGACTTACTCATAGCTGAGCCCTCGCGCCAGGAACGTTGTGGCGAGCTGGTTCAGGCTCACGCCTTCGGCCGCCGCGCGCTTGGCAAGTTGCATGTGCAGACTTTTGGGTATCCGCTGGACAAACTGTCCGCTGTAGGACTTGGGCTTGGGCAGCTCATCACGGTCTTCCCTTTCGGCAGCCACCCAGGCATCGAAGGCGTCGCGCGCTTCGGAGATCGCCTCCTCGAAGGTGGTGCCGTCGGCCATGCATCCAGGCAGATCGGGAACGAGGACCAGGAAGCCGCCGCCGTCCTCTTCGTGAAGGGGAGTAACCGTGATGGGATAGTCTTCAAATCTCATGACTTAAGCCCTCTTCGATGAGTGTTACCAGATGCTTGATGTAGACCGGCTTGATGGGTTTGTGCATCGGGATTGTCAGATGATGGCCCCGTGCGTTCGTAAGGACGGCGTGACTGGTTCCGCGTTGTCGGAGCGTCAGGTTGTGGGCTTTCGCCACCGTCTTGATGTTGTCGGGCGTCCAATCGCCTTTGGGGTTGGACTTCATTCGGGTAAGCAGTTTAGCGGCGTTTCCCATACCTTAATGATACTGTATATAGTATCTCATGTCGAGCAGTATCTCCCAAGGGGTAAGGGGGGTGTAAAACCCGCGAGCGTTCGGATGTAGACCGGTAGGGTCGTTTTTTTCTTTGGCGGCCAAAAATAAAAATCGGGCGGTGAGCGTGACGAAAAAGGGGTCAAAAGGGGTCAAGAAACGGCCGAGCCCGGGGAGGGGGCGTAGACCGAAGCCTCTGGCTCTGCACGTGGTGGAGGGGACGTTTCGTCGCCATCGGCACGGTGATCTCGATGCGGTTGTCGTGGCCGACCTCGAGATCGATCCTCCGAAGCGGCTTCCGCGTAAGCGGTTGCGGGAGCTGTGGGACCGGTATATCCGCACGGCATTTTGGCTGACGGACCACGACGGCCCGTCGGCGTATATGTGGGTGGTGCTGCAGGAGGAGTTCGAAAAGAATCCGAATATGATAGCCTCGCGTATCGCGCAGCTCCGAGGGTTGGGAGCGGAGCTGGGGTTGAGCTATCGGAACAAGGCCCAAACCAGACCTGAAGGCCCGGAGTCGGACAATGCCCGTTTCTTCGCGTAAGGGTCCGGCGTGTCCGGACCCGGTCACGTCGTATGCGCGGGCGGTGTTGCGGAAGCGCAAGCCGATTGTCGCCGGTCCTTACGTGCGTGGGGCGTGCCGACGCCACCTGCGCGATCTGAAAGCGAAAGATCGGGGGCTGCGGTGGGACTGCTCCTCGGCTCTGCGCGCCATCGCGTTTTTTCGGGACGTGCTGCGCCTGAACTCCGGGGCGTATGAGGGTAAGCCGTTCGTCCTTCTGCCGTGGCAGTGCTTCTTGGTGGGGTCTTTGTTCGGATGGAAGCAGGAGGATGGGTATCGCCGGTTCCGCCGCGCCTATATCGAGGGGGGGAAGGGCTGTGGGAAGACGCCTCTTTGCGCGGGCATCGGGCTGTATATGCTGTGCGCGGACGAGGAGCCGCGCGCGGAGGTGTATGTGGCGGCTTACAACCAGGACCAGGCCAAGGTGATGTTCCGGGACGCGGTGGCGATGGTGGAGCAGTCGCCGGACCTGTCGTCTCGTCTGCATCTCTCCGGCGGCCAGGAGAAGGACAACATCGCATATGTGAAGACGGGGTCGTTCTTCCGTCCGATCTCGTCGGAACGCCAGGGGCGGGGCAAGTCGGGCCCGAAGCCGCACTGCGCGTTGCTGGACGAGGTCCACGAGCATCCGACGAACGCGACGGTGGAGTTTTTGGCCGCCGGCGTGAAGGAGCGGAAGCAGCCGCTGACGGTAATGACCACGAATAGCGGGTCGGATCACGAGGGGGTGTGCTGGGAATATCACGAGTATGGACGCAAGGTTGCCGACGGCACGCTCGAGGACGACGGGTTTTTCTCGTATGTGTGTGCCCTGGACGAGGGCGAGGACCCGTTTGCGGACGAGGCGTGCTGGGAGAAGGTGAACCCGAGTCTTCCATCGATCCCGGGTTACGATTACCTGCGCCAGCAGGTGCGTCCGGCGCGGTCGATACTGTCTCAGGCGGCCGTGGTGCGGCGTCTGAACTTTTGCCAGTGGCGTTCTGATGGCACGGAAGCGTGGGTTTTGGAGGATCTGTGGCGTTCGTGCCAGAGCGACGCTCTGGATTTGGGGGATTATGAGGGCGCCCCCTGCGTCGGCGGCCTGGACCTGTCGCTGTCGAGTGCCCTGACGGCGCTCGTGCTGGCGTTCGAGGCCGGAGCGACCGGAGCGTCCGGTGCGGGCGGCGAGCGTGCTTGGGACGTGTTTTCGTGGTTTTGGATGCCGGGAGATCGGCTTTTCGAGTTCGAACAAAATGATGGTGTAGTCGGCCAGTATCAGGCGTGGAAAGAGGCCGGACATCTGTTTGCCCCTGCCGGCAGGGTGATCGACTACGGTCACGCGGCCGACCTGATCGTCAAGCTGTGTGCCCGTTTCGACGTGCAAGCCATCGCTTACGACCGCGCCAAGATCGAGCTCTTGCGGGCCGAACTCGACAAGCTGAGCGCCGACGTGCCGCTGATCGAGCACGGTCAGGGTTTCTACAAGGCCAAAGATACGGGCCTGTGGATGCCGGGGTCGATCGAGGCGACGGAGGCGGCGATGCTGGAAGGGCGTCTTCGTGTAAGTGCGAATCCGGTGTTGAGCTTGTGCGTGGCCAACACGCAATGCAAGCCTTCGTCGATCAACCCTTCTGATCGACACTTCGACAAGCGGAAGTCGTCGGGCCGCATCGACGGGTCCGTGGCGCTGGTGCAGGCAATCGGGGCGGCGTGCTACGCCGACCTCAAGCCGAAAGCGAGTATCTACAACGAGCGCGGGCTGCTGGTGATCTAAAATGCGAAGGAGAGCGGCGATAGCGGTCTATGGTTTCCTGGGCGTGGGGGTCGTGTCGTGCGGCCTCTACCAGTGGTGGGCGCCGTCGGCGTGGATGTTCGCCGGAGCGTGTTTCATCGTCGACGCTTTGCTGCTGAAGCGGGAGAGCCGGTGATGCTGAGCTTCCTGATCGAGCGCCGGGCGAGTAAAACGGCGGGTGTGGCGCTGTCACACCCGGTCTTAGCCGAATGGCTGGGCTCGGGCCCGATGAGCGCGGCGGGGCAGGCGGTGACGGTGAACACGGCGCTGCAGGCCTCGGCCGTCTATGCGTGTGTGCGCAACACGGCCGAGACGATCGCGTCGCTGCCGTGTGTGCTCAAGCGTGTCTCGCGTGACGAGGGCGGCCGCAAGCGGAGCGAGGACGCCGTCGGTCACCCGCTGTTTTCGGTGCTGCTGGAAACGCCGAACGCCTGGCAGACAGCGTTCGACTACTGGGAGATGGTGGTGGAGCACCTGGAGCTGCGCGGCAACCACTACGCGCGTGTCGTGCGCGACGGGAACGGGCAGACGGTGGCGCTAGAGCCGCTGCACCCCGACCGCGTGCGTCCCCTCTGGTCCAATGGGCGTCCGGCCTATGAAGTCCAGCCGAGGAAAGAAACAGGCAGGTCGGGGCGTGACATCCTGCTTTCCGATGAGATGTTTCACATACGGGGTCCGCTGCAGGGCGACGGGCTTTTGGGTTCTTCGCCGATCCATATGCACCGCGAGACGATCGGACTGGCGCTGGCGGCGCGTAACTACGGCGCGCGGTTTTTTGCCAACGACGCGCGACCTTCTGGTGCGCTGACGGTGTTGGGGACGCTGGATGAAGAAGGGCACAAACGGCTGGCCCGGGAGTGGAAGGCCGCCTACGGCGGGGAGAACCGTCACGGGACGGCCATCCTCGAAGAGGGAACGAAATATGAAAGCATCGCTATGTCGAACCAGGACGCCCAGTTCCTGGAGTTGATCGGGGCCACGGACCTGCAGATCGCGCGGCTGTTTCGGACGCCGCCCTACAAGATCGGGATCATTGAAAAGTCGACGCTCAACAACGTGGAGCAACAGAACCGGGCCTGGGTGACGGACAAGCTGGCGCCGTTGGCTGAGCGTATCGAGGACGCCATCGCCCGGGACCTGCTGACGACGCGGGGCCGCCGCTCCCTCACGGCGCGGTTCGACTTCGCCGAACTGCTGCGGGGTGACATCAAGACGCGCACCGAAGCTAATGCCAAAAACATCCAGTGGGGCGTCCTGTCTCCCAACGACGTGCGGGAGCGCGAAGGCCTCAACCCGATCGGTCCCGAAGGCGACCTGTATGTGTCGCCGCTGAACATGCAGCCGATGGCCGCGCTCCTTTCCGCGCTGGAAGGGTCCGGCGGGTCCGGCGACGTTGAGCCTGAAGAAGAGGAGGAAGACGATGCCTGAGAGGAAGACGATGCCTGAAATGGAACGCCGATCGTTTCCCGGCGTGGAGGTGCGCGCCGAGGCCGCCGACGGCGAGGACATGCCCGCGATCGTGGGGCGCGCCGCCGTGTTCGACGCGTTGAGCGAGGAGATGTGGGGGTTCCGCGAAAGGATCGAAAAGGGGGCGTTTGCGGCCACGATCGCAGAAGACGACATCCGGGCGCTCGTCAACCACAGCCCCAACTACGTGCTGGGGCGCAACCGCTCTTCGACGCTGTCCCTGGCCGAAGACGACGACGGCCTGTCGGTGCGTATCGAGCCGCCGGATACGCGGTATACCCGCGACCTGGTGACGTCGATCGAGCGGAGCGACGTCTCGGGCATGTCGATCGGGTTTCAGACCCTTACCGACGAATGGAACGTCGAGGATGGCGACCCGGTCAGGACGCTCAAGGCCGTGCGTCTGTTCGACGTGTCGGTGGTGACGTTCCCCGCCTATCCGCAGACCGACGTGGCGCTCAGGTCCCTTGTGGCGTTTCGGGAGCGATCGGCACGACCGATGCGATCGGTGCGGCGGGAGCTGGACCTGATGGAAGCCGGCTACGGCGTCAGGAGGGCGACGTGAACAGCGCGGCCCGTGGGACGGGAAGCGCGAGGTGCCGGAGGCTGTCGTGCAGGCCGCCGACATCCGGGAATGCCCCGAGCAGCTCCGTTGAGGACACATGGAAGACCATCTGCGGCAAGCCGGTATCGACAACCTGATCAAGGAAGGAGATGGAAGATGAAGATAAAAGATCTGCTGGAGAAGCGGGCCCAGGTCGTGGCCGAGGCGCGAGCCATCGTCGACGGCATCGAGGCCGAGGAGAAGGAACGGGAGTTCACCGCCGAGGAGCGGTCGAAGTATGATGCGCTGCTGGAGAAGGCCGGGCAGTTGACCGACCAGATTCAGGACGAGGAGCGTAAGCAGGAGCTCGCGCGCCAGGAGGCCGCGATCGACGCCGGAAACCCTGCCTCAGGAGGACAGCCCGAGACACGGGACCAGGCGGTGCTGCAAATGGACGGCTTCCGGTCGTGGATCACCCACGGCATGGAAGCCGAGCGGCGCGACCCCGACGCCTTCTCCGAGTTCCGCGCGCAGTCTGTCGGTGTCGACACCGAGGGCGGGTATCTGGTCGCACCCCAGGAGTTCGTCAATGAGCTCATTCGCAACATCGACGATATGACCTACATCCGCTCCTGGGCGACCGTGCGGCGGCTGACGATGGCCACGAGCCTTGGCGTGCCCACCCTGGAATCGAGCCTCGACGATTACGCGTGGACCACGGAGATCGCGCCCGCAGCCGAAGACGAGGGTCTTCGCATCGGGAAGCGCGAGCTTCATCCGCAGCCGCTGGCGAAGCTGTTAAAGATGTCGAACCGGCTGCTCCGGCTGTCCGCCCAGGACGTCGACGGGCTGGTGCGCTCGGAGATGGCCCTCATCCTGGGCTATACCTACGAGAAGGCGTTCCTGATCGGCTCCGGCGCGAACCAGCCGCTCGGCGTGTTCACCGCGTCTTCCGACGGCATCCCGACGTCGCGCGACGTGGCCACGGATAACACCGCTGTCGCCGTCACCACCGACGGCCTGATCGAGGCGAAGTTCGCGCTCAAGGCCGGCCACCGGCGCAACGCCCGCTGGCTGTTCCACAGAGACGCCATCAAGATGATCGCCAAGCTCAAGGACTCCGACGCCCAGTATATCTGGTCCGGGGCGGTGCGCGAGGGCGAGCCCGACAGGCTGCTGGGGCTGCCCTACTTCGAGAGCGAGTTCGCGCCCAACACGTTCACCACCGGACTCTACGTCGGCATCCTCGGCGACTTTTCCTACTACTGGATTGCCGAGGAAGCCTCGCTCCAGATCCAGCGCCTGAGCGAGCTGTTCGCCCGCACCGACCAGACCGGTCTCATCGCGCGCCCCTACATTGACGCCATGCCGGTGCTCGCCGAGGCGTTCGTGCGCGTCAAACTCAGCTGAGCTGACACGGCACGCGACGGTCAAGGCGGCCCGATGAAGGCACAACCTGAAAGAAACGACAGGAGAAAACTATGGAATCTCTTTTGCGCAGCACCCTCGTCACCCGCGTCAAAGACGCGGTCACGGCGGGAGTGACGAAAGTCAGCGACGCCACCGTCGTCGACATGCAGAACTACGAAGGCGTGATGTTCATCGCCCTGTTCGGGACGCTGACGGCCAACCAGGTCACGTCCATCCACGCCGAGCAGGGCAAGACGGCGGCCCTGACCGACAAAAACGACCTGGAGGGCACCCTGGTCGGGCCTCTGGCTGACGCCGACGACAACAAGCTGCTGATCCTCGACGTCAAGAACCCGACAGAGCGCTACGTGCGTCTGGTCGTGAACCGCAAGACCGCCAACGCCGTCGTCGACGGCATCATCGCCATCCAGTATGGGCCGCGCAAGAAACCGACGAAACAGGGCACGACCGTCGGGGTGGCCGAAGTGCACACGGGGCCCGATGAAGGCACAGCCTAAAAGGAGCTGACGATGCGAATCAAAATGCTGGCGCACATGGCCGGCCCCGAGGTGTCCGCCCACGCCGGAGATGAGGTCGACGTGGACGACAAACAGGCCACCGCCCTCATCTCCGGCGGCTATGCCCAGGCCGTGAAAGTCTCGGCCGAGCAGGCGACGACCGGACCGGAAGAAAAGGCTGTGGATCCGCCGGAAGGCCCGGCGGTGAAAGCCAAGCCGCGCAAGAGGCGAACCCGACGCTCGTAAAGGATGCCGCTGCGCTACGCCCTCACGCAGGTCACGCCGCCTGCTCGTCCCCCGCTCGAGCGGGATAAGGCGAAGGTCCACCTCAACGTCGACACGGACGATCAGGACGAAGACGCCCTGATCGACGCCCTGATCCAGGCGGCGCGGCGTCAGGCCGAGGTGTTTACGGGCAGGTCCCTGATCACGCAGACCTGGGAGATGAGGCTCGACACCTTCCCGGCGTGGGAGATCGAGGTGCCGCGGCCGCCGCTTCTGTCCGTCGAGGGCATCGTCTACGTAGACGCCCTCGGGAAGGAAAAGACCTTGCCCGCCACGGCATACCGCGTGGATGGCAAAAGCGCGCCCGCACGCATCACGCCGGCCTACGGAGAAACCTGGCCCGCCGCGCAGCCCGTGACCGGCGCCGTGGTCGTGACCTTCAAGGCCGGCTACGGCGACGCTCCCGACGATGTGCCCGAGGACATCCGCCAAGCGATGCTGCTGATGGTCGGGCGGTGGTACAGATACCGCGAGGACCTCGTCGACGCGCCAATGGCCAAGGTGCCGTTCGGAGCTGAGAGCCTTCTGCGCCCCTACAGGATCTGGAGGGTGTAGATGAAGCTCGCAGCCGGCAGTTTTGACAGGAAGATCACGCTGCAGACAAGGCGGGTCCCCGACCCACACGGCGCGCCTGTCGAGGTGTGGGTCGACTTGGCAACCGTGCGAGCGCAGGTCGTCCAGCGGTCCGGGCGCGAGTTCTTTGGCACCGATCAGCTGCAGGCCGAGGCCCGCGTCATCTTTCGCATAAGGTGGAGGCGCGGCGTCACGGCACAAGACCGCGTCGTCTACGACGGCCGCGCGCACGACATCCACGCGGTGATCGAAACCGGCCGCAAGGACGGCCTGGAGCTCTACACCACAACGACAGGATGACGATGAAGCGCGACCCCCACCTCTTAAGGTGGCTGCTGCTGGAATCCGAAAAACACGACGGCCCGTTCCTGTCCTCCGAGCTGTCGCATCAATCACATCGGTCGCTCGACGGCTACGTCCCGGACGCTCCGGGGGCTCCGGTCGCACCGGCGCAGATTGCGGGCCACGCCCGGCTGCTCTCCGATGCCGGCTTTCTCGACGGCGCCGACGCCGCGACGATGGGGGGCGACGACTTCCTGATCCGGCGCGTGACGTTTTCCGGATACAACTTCCTCGACGCCGTTCGCGACGAGAGAACGTGGCGGGAGACCTGCGACAGGATCAAAGCGGCCGGAGGGTCCGGTCCCTCCGGAGGAGGGTTCGACGTAGATCTGATCAAGGACGTAGCCGCCCTGATCGTCAGGGAAAACCTCGGGTTGGCAGGCGATGGCAACGAAGGTTGACCAAGAGATCGAGGATCGGCTGACAAACTTCGCAGGGCTGACCGCGCTGGCCCAGCACATCCGCTGGGGCCGGCTCGCCCAGGATGACGTCCTGCCCGCCGTGGTCCTCCAGTGGACGGGTGGCGGCTACCGCGACCGGGCGATGGGAACGGACACGGGCGACGTGCGGGCGCGCCTGCAAGCCAGCTGCTGGGCCGAACGGTATGACGTCGTCGTCCGCGTCGCCGAGCAGGTGCGTCTGGCGCTCACACGCTTTCCGGTGCGCGACGCCGCCTACGCCGGCGACGTCCAGGACGTCTATCTCGACAACGAGATCGATCTCTATGAAGAAGACACAGAAACCTACCACCGCGCCCTCGACTTCGAGGTCGTGTATACGGAGACACCGGCATGATCGCGCGTGACCAGAACGTGTGGCTCGGCGGCTACGACCTCACCGGCGTGATGAACGCCCTGGCCCTCGAGCTGGCCCTGGAGACCCACGACAAGACCGTTTTCGGCAACAAGACGCGAGAAAGCGCCGCCGGCCTGAAAACCATCCGCGCCGAGCACGAAGGCTACTTCGATGCGGAAAAAGCCGACGAGGCGCTATTCTCGGCCATCGGCCTGTCCGGCGAGGTGATGACCGTGGCCGTCGAAGACGGCGACGAAGGCGACGTTGCCTACACCTTCCCCGCCGCCGTGGCCCAGTACAACCCCGGCGGTTCCGTCGGTGATCTGCTGGCTTTCTCCGTGTCGGCAGAAGCTTCCGGCGACGATGCGAACATCGTCCGCGGCACGGTCTTCCACAACGGAAGAAAAACGGCCTCCGACAGCGGAACGAGCCACGAGCTGGGCACCGTCGCCGCAGGAGGGTCCCTCTTCGCAGCGCTCCACGTCGTGGAGATATCCGGTACGCAACAGCCGAAGCTTGACGTCGTCGTAGAATCCGGCGCCACAGCAACCATCAGGGCGCCGGTGGCGCGCGCCACGTTCGAGAGCGCAGATAAACCCGGCAGCCAGTGGAAAAGGACACAAGGACCGATACCGCACCGCCACTACCGCGTCACGTGGAGGCTGAGGGGCACGACGCCCGCGGCCACCTTCGTCGTCGTCGCAGGCGTCGCCTGAACCAGGCATCGCGTAAACCCTCAAAGGAGGAAAAACGATGATCTTGAAAAACGCCTTCGTCTCGGTCAACGGCGTCGACCTGTCCGACCACATCCAGGAAGTCAACCTGGAGATGGGCCGCGAGGGGCAGGACGACACCGTCATGGGACACAACACCCGAACGATGGAGTCAGGCCTCAAGACCTGGTCGCTGTCGATGACGTTCAAGCAAAACTACGACGCCGCCAAGGTCGACGTCACGCTCTTTACCGTCTACGACGCCGGCGCCGCCGTCGCCGTCGCGGTGCGCCCCGACCAAGGCGTGAAAGCGGCCACCAACCCCGAATTCTCGGGACAGGCCATCCTCGAAAGCTATACGCCGCTGGGACAGGCCATCGGCGACTTTGCCACCGCCCCCTGCTCATTCACGGCCGCAGGCGACCTCACGCGCAGCACAGCGTAAAGGAGAAAAACGATGGACGAAGAAGGGACCGGCAAGACACAGAACGGGAAGTCCGACGTAACCATCCTGGACGCGGCAGCGCTCCTTTCGAGGAGACGCGAGCTCAGGCGCGTCGGCGTGCCCGAGCCCGCCGAATCCGGAAAGTCCGGCGCCGTCGTCTACGTGCGCGAGCTGAGTGTCGGGGAGCGCGACGCCTTCGAGAGCGACCTCTACGGCGAGGACGGCGACCGCGCCCACACCAGGTCCGCCCTCCTCGTCCGCGCCCTGTGCGATGAAAACGGCAACAGGCTGTTCACCGACGACCAGGTGCAGGAGCTGGCCGACAGCCTGCCCGGGTGCGTCGGCGTGCGCCTCTTCGATCAGGCGTGCGAGATCAACGGCGTCGGACAAAGCGAGGTCGAAGAACTCGAAAAAAACTGATACGCCGCCCGCAGCGGCGGCTGCTGTTCTCGCTGGCGAGGGACCTCGGAAAGACCGTAGAAGAGATCGAGACGACCATGGGATCAAAAGAACTGGCCGAGTGGGCCGCTCTTTTACGAATCGAAGCCAGCGAGCGGGAAGAGGACAACCGCCGCCGCGCCATCGAAAACCGGGTCGCGACGAGGATGAGGCGATGATCACCATCAAGATGACGGGAATCCAGGACGCTAAGCGCGCCCTGCGCGCCCTCGGGCCCGCCATACAAAAGAACGTCATCACCAAAGCCACGCGCACGGCTGCCACTGTTATCGCACAGGAGGTCAGGCGGACCGCGCCGCGAAACACGGGCAAGCTCAAACGCCTCATCCGGACGAGTAAAGCCTCACGAAGCGGGCCCCAGCGGAGGCTCAACATCGTCGTCCGGTCAGGCGACGTCGTCTACGTCGTTTACCCCGACGCCGACGCCTTCTACGCCCTGTTTCTCGAATACGGCACGTCAAAAACTCCGGCGCGCCCTTTCATGCGGCCGGCCTTCGACCAAAGCGTGGGTGAGGCTATCGCCCGCTTCCAGGAGCGCGTGATCGCAGGCGTCATCATCGAAGCCCAAAAGATCGCGAAACGAAAGGCAGCGTAGATGCCCACCGTAGCCGAAGTGAACATGGAGGTCGGCGCGAACCACGCCCGCATAAAAAAAGACCTCGACAAAGCCGGTCAAACGATCGAGCTGTTCGGCAAAAAAAGTGACAGGGTCAGCCGAAGGGTCGGCAAACAGAACAACGCCCTCAGGCACTCGTTCGGCAACCTCGGCCACCAGGTGCAGGATGTCGCCGTCCAGATGGAGGCGGGCACCAACGCCATGCGCGTCTTCACGCAGCAGGGCTCGCAGATAGCCTCGGCCTTCGGACCGTCGGGTGCCATCATCGGCGCCTTCCTGGCCGTGGGCGGGGCCCTGGCTGGGGCACTCATCCCGGCCCTCGTCGCAGGCAAGAAAAAGGCCGAGGCCCTCGAAAAAGCCAACAGGGCGCTGAGCGAGAGTTTTGAAATCTCCCACGGCAAGATCGTCGCCCTCTCCAACGATCTGCGCGCCCTCGCCGTCGTCGACAAGGACCTGGCGAAGCTGAATTTCGCAGTCCTCATAGGACAAGGCGCCACGGCCGCCGAAGGGCAGGTCAAGGCGTTCAGGAAGACCCTGGACACCGAGATCAGCGGCATCTCCACAGAAATCGGAGAGCTTCACCGCCTCGAGTCCACCGAGAGGAGAACGGGACGCGGCGCGGTTATGGCAGCCAACCGCCGGAGGGCGGCCGAGAGGAGCATCGCCGCCATCGCCGAAAAATACGGGCTGGCCAGAGAGGCAGCGGAGAGGTTCGTCAAGGCGGCCGGAGCCTTTCAGACGGACAAGAGCGTCGAGAGCGCCGAGGCGCTGCGAAAGACCCTCGTGGAAATCGGCACAGCGGGGAACAAGGACTTGGACGACCTCGCCCTGAAGCTCGAAGGGTCGATCGCGGGGTTCCTGTTAAGCCACGACCAGGTGAAAGGCCTCAAGACCGACCTCGCCGGCATCGACAGCCTGATGACTGACCAGACCAAGGCCGTGATCGAGGCATTAGAAGAGGAGATGGCCACACGGAGGATGGCGGGCGAGGCGCTGGCCGTCCACACCGCCCTTAAGAAACTCGATGCTGGTGCCTCGGAGAAGCAGAAGACAAAGGTCGAGGATCTGGCCAGAGCCAACTTCAAAGCAGCGGAGGTGGCGAAGAAAAAGGCAGAAGCCGAAAAAGAGGCCCAGAAACAAGCGCAGCAAGCCGCGCGCGAACAACAGCAACGGCTCAAGGCCGAGGAACGCAGACACCAGCAGTTCGTCACAGCCCTGGAGAAGAGCGCCGAGCAGATGTTCGCGGCCACACGCACGCCGGTCGAGGCCTACCGCCTCGAGCTCGAGCGTCTCGCCGCGCTCGAGCAGCAGTTCAAAGACAACAAGATCGCGTTCGACGCCGACACTTTTGCCCGCGCTCAGGGGCAGGCCCGCGGCCGGCTGGCCGAACAGCTGGAGGGGGCCAAGGACAAGATCGTGGACTTCCGCTCCGCGTTCGAGCAGGCGTTCGACTTCTCCCAGCCCCTGGATGAGCTTGCGCTTGGCTTCGGGAGGACGATCGCGCGCATGCTCCAGCAGGCTGTGGCCGCCGACTTCGCCAACGCCCTCTTCGGGGGAAGCGGAATTTTTGGCGCGTCCAGAAAGACGGCGGGCGCCATTGAGCCCCTCACGAGCATCGCTCGCATTCCGAAGTTCGCCGCCGGAGGCCCCGTGGCGGCGAACCGGCCCCATCTTGTCGGCGAGCTCGGGAAAGAGCTGTTCGTCCCACACAGCTCAGGGACGATCGTTCCCAACCGCCTCCTTGCCGACCGCGGCCCTTCTTCTCCCGTGACGGTCACGCTTGTCCAGAACGTCGAAGCCGGCGTCAACGAGGCCGCCGTGCACGAGGCGCTGGCCGCCTCTTTGCCCGCTTTCCGGTCCACCCTGATCAACGACACCATCCGGGCCCTCGAGCGGCGGCGGAGAACGTAAGATTTGGCCGCCATTCCGTTTCCTCAGATCTCATACACCCGGTTCTCCCTGGGCCTGGACCCCGAGGGCGACGTCGCGCTAAGAACGCTTTCCGGGCGCGTCACGACCCTCAACCGGTCCCCGGGCGTGTGGCGCGGCACCTTCTCCCTTCCGCCCACCGGCGACGCGGCTGTCGCCGACGACGTCGAGGCGTGGCTGGCTGCTATGGCCGACGGAAGAAACACGTCGGAAATACCGTTCGAGCGGGAAACGCTCGCCGCCGACCCGAACGTGACGATCGCCTCGGGACCCGCGCTCGTCGCCGGCAGGCTGCGCTACACCCTCTCAGGCGCCCTCACCGCCGGTGCGACCGGTCTCTACCTCCGCGTGGAAAGGCTGTTTTTGGTCGAATCCGTCACCGGCGTCAACATCGTCCTGGTTCCTCAGGTCCAGGGCATTGCCGCCGGCACGGCCGTGCGCCGCGCCTCCACCCTCCGCGTGGTTCGCGATCCCCAGACATCGTTTTCTCCCTCGCCGGCGAGCCCCGACTTCTTCGGGCCGTGGACCTTCGCCTGGATCGAGGCGCTTCTGTGAGCCAGCCACGCTGGACCCTCGATTTCGGGCTGCCCGACGCGGCCGAAACATACCGGTTCTGGTCCGGCGACCACGACATCCTCTTCGAAGGACAGACCTATCGCGGCGCAGGACAGCTGATGGCCGTCTCGTCCGCCGAAATCGGGCCGGACGGTCAACCCGAAATCACCGTCTCGATCGCCGCTGGCGACGCCACACTCCGCGAAGCCCTGATAGAGGAGACGAGACCCGTCCCCGTCATTGTCAGGTGGATCTACAGCAGCGACAATGGGCTCACCTGGAACGACACGGGCCTCATCGTGTCAGGCTTCCTCTCCTCGCCCCTCCTTTCCGACGGCGTCTACACTGCGACGATCGCCACCTACTCCGGAGACGTGTCGCGACGCACGCCGCGCCGCTGGTCCCCAGAAGACCAGCGCGCCCGCAACGCTCAGGACGAGGGCATGGACGACATGCGACGCCTCGGCCGGGGCATTGAGATCGGCTGGCCGCCGTAAAAAGAGAGAGATAGAATGGCACTGGGGTTTGTGAAAAAGCTGGGACTGGCCCTGGGCGTGGGCGCCGTCACCGTCTTCACGGGGGGACTAGGGGGCTTGGCGCTCAGTCAGGCCCTCAAAGCCGGAGCGATCAACGCGGGGCTGACCCTCCTGGACCGCCTGGTGCGGCGCGGTCCCAAGCCTCCCGAGCCTACGCAGCGCGGCGTCAACGCCGTGGCTGCCGCGCCGGCGCGCTACGCCCTCGGCACCTCACGCACAGAAGGCGTCCTCACCTATCTTCGAGAAAACGGCGCCGACCTCCACCTGGTCTACGCCATCTCCGAGGGCGCGTGCGCAGGCCTCGCCGGAGAGAAAAAGCCCGACGGGACGACCGAAGACGTCCACATCTACGTCGACGGCAACCAGATACGAATCAAGCCTGTCGTCGGCTCTCCCAACAAGTACGAGCCCTTCCACGCCACCAACCGGGGCACGATAGAGCTGTGGGCCTACACCGCAGCTGACGGCACGGAGGGCGCCGACCTCTTCTCCGCGATTCCCGGTCCCAACCCTCCCTCCGCGCCTTGGCTCGATGGCCTCTCGTGGGTCTACGTCAAGCTCACCCAGCCCAAGCGACGCCACTACACCGCCGTCCCGAGGATCGAGTTCGAGTGGCGCGGGATGATCGTCAAGGCACCCCGCCACCGCCCGCTGCTTGAACGACAAATCACCGGCACGGCCTGGTCGAACGCGGAGGCGAACCTTGCGTCACCCTCGGCCACGCCTGAGTCCCGGGCTTTCGGGATCAAGGTCCGCCTCCACAACGACGCCGACCCATCGTTGTTCGACGAAACGCGCATCTGGGACGGCGACGCCTGGGTTCGGCTCGACTCCGACACCGGCGACCTCCCCGAAGGAGAATGGACGTCCTCGGCGGCAGCTGCGCGCTACTTTTTCCTGACCAGGCTGCGCGGCGTACCCCACACCGCCATAGACCGAAACTCAGTGGTCGAAGCCGACCGCATCTGTTCAGAACGCAGCTACGCCGTCAACGGCGTCATCGCCGACGACGAGGACGTGAACGAAATCGAAGACTTGTTCGACTTCGCCTGGCAGGGACAGGTCATAGACGCAGGAGGTGTCCTCCTCTTCCGCCCGGGAGCGGACAGGGACCCCGTTCTCACCCTCGACGTGGACGACGAAGCCGTGTCCATAGACGCCGTAAAACCCGCGCCTTCCCTCTCCGAGCGCGTCAACGAGCTCACCCTAACCCTAGACCAGTCCGACGCCCATCAGTTCAGGCCGATGGCCATGCCCCCCGTGGTCGACAGGGAGACGCAAGGCCGGGACGGACGGCGCCTGGCCAAAGATCTTGGAAACATCAGGTTCGTGACACACGCCCCCACAGCAAACCGTCTGATGGCCATCGCCCTGAAAAGGGCGCGCGCAAACACCCGCTTCGCCTACACCCTGCCTCCAGGAGATGACTACCGCTGGCTCACCGTCAGGCCCACGGACCGCATGCGCATCAACGACAGCGAAAACGGACTGTCCGCCTTCCTTGCCGAGGTCCTCACCCTCACCGTCAACGAAGACTGGTCCGTCAGCATCGAACTACAAGCCGCACCCGACGGTATCTACGACGACGACGCGACGTTCCCGCCCCTCATACCCCTGGATATCGACATCGCTGACCCTACCGACGTCGCGATCCCCACAGGCGTCACGGCCGCGGCTTTAATCGAGAAGATCGCCGACGGAACATTCATTGCAGGATTCACCATCGGGTGGGGCGACACGACCACCACGAGCACCGACCTCCGCTATCGTAAGGTCGGAGACACACAGTGGATTTTTCTAAACAGCCCCGCGTCCCCCATTCGCGTGGCACCCCTGCCCGCAGGCGACTATGAATTCCAACTGCGCCACGTTTCCAGGCAAAACATCCCCTCGATCTGGACCGACGCCGCCACAGTCACCGTAGCAGGAGACCAGATACCGCCGGCGAACCCCCTGAACTTCGCCGTCTCCGCGATCGCAGGGGGATACCAGGCCACCTGGACAGCATCCCCCGACACCGACTACCACCATACCGAAGTCTACGACACCCGCACGCGAACGGCGTTCGCCGACGCCACACTACGCGCCACCATCGACGGCTCGTCCTACTCCCGCCACGGCCTCACCACTGACACCCTTGACGTCTGGATCAGACACATCGACACCTGGGGAAACGCCTCGGGAGAAGCCTCGGCCACCGTCACACCCAGCGCGCAAGGACAGGGAAGGCCCGGCCTCGACGGAACGCCCGGCCTCTCCGTCGCCGAGCTCATAATATTCCGCAAAGCCACGCTCCAGGAAGGTATAGCCTCGCTCACAGGAACAACGCCGGTGGCAACACCCACGGCCACGAACTACGATTTCGCCACGGGCACTTTTACCGGCCTCACGACCGAGTGGTCGCTACAGTGGCCCGCGAATTACGACCAGCGACTGGGGTTTGTCTTTGCCTCTACAGTCACCGCCACGGCACCGGCCGGAGGAGCCGACACGTCATTGACTTTTGGGGGACCGCGCCTCGTCAGCAGTGCCCTGAATATCGATGTCATCTACACACGGGCGGCCACGCCACCCTCAAAACCGGCCAACCAGCCCGCCGACAGGAACCCGGCAGACTACCCCGCACCCGACACCGGATGGTCCACGAACCCGCCCACGGGCGACGACCCCCTCTACTCGTGTGTCCGTATTATCCGGGGGACTCAGTGGGTCCATGGCACACCTATTCCGGTGGGCGAGGACGGCAGGTCGGCGCAGGAGTATTTCAGAGCCACCCTCCTGAACAGCCCACCGTCCACGCCGACAGGATGGAATGCTCAAGATGGTGCACCAACGGACTGGACCACCGCGGCGGGGATACCTAGGATTCGCCCGGCGATCCCAATGCCTGGGAATCCGCTGGTGCTTTGGCGGATTTCGAGAACGTGGAACGAAGGCACAGATCAATGGAATGACTTCACCCCACCGGTGCTTTTTGACGGCGTCCCAGGCGCTGATGGGGCTCCGGGCGCAGACTCCACAGTTCCAGGCCCTATCGGCCCACAGGGCGCAGACTCCACAGTTCCAGGCCCTATGGGCAGGTCGGCGCAGGAGTATTTCCGAATCACTCGCCTGAACGACCCACCGCCAAAGCCGACAGGACGGAATGCTCAAGATGGTTCACCACCGGACTGGACCACCGCGGCGGGGCTACCTCTCATTCGCCCGGTCCCGATTCCCGGGAATCCGCTGGTGCTTTGGCGGATTTCGAGAACGTGGAACGAAGGCACAGATCAATGGAATGACTTCACCCCACCGGTGCTTTTTGACGGCGTCCCAGGCGCTGATGGTGAGGGTGTGCCCGGAGGCGGCACGCTGGGGCAGGTGTTGACGAAGATCGCCGCGGGCGACTTCCAGACCGGCTGGCAGGATACCTCGGGCGTCAGCACTCAGGGTCCCACAGGTGCTCAGGGTGCTCAGGGTCCTCAAGGCGGGCAGGGAGCTGATTCTACCGTCCCCGGACCTCAGGGCCCCCGAGGTGCTCGGGGGGCGAAAGGAGATCAGGGTAATCCGGGAGCTCGGGGTGCGAAAGGAGATCAGGGTAATCCGGGAGCTCGGGGTGGAAAAGGAGATCAGGGTAATCCAGGTGCTCAGGGAGCGAAAGGAGATCAGGGTAATCCGGGAGCTCAGGGGGCAAAAGGAGATCAGGGTAATCCGGGAGCTCAGGGGGCAAAAGGAGATCAGGGTAATCCGGGAGCTCGGGGCACTCAAGGTCAGCGGGGCTTTCGGGGCATAACGGGTGCTGCGGGTGCTGCGGGTGCTCGGGGTGCGCAGGGTGCTCAAGGGGCTCAGGGACCCAGCCATAGCCATGGTACCATTCTTAGCCGTCTCTCCAGTCTCGAAAACGAAGTGGACGATCACGACGAGCGTATTAATGACTTGGAATCTGCCTAAGTGATTGACGAAATTCGCATAATCGACCGTGTATATTTGGATCCCGATAGCGTCAGGGAATACGCCCTGGCACAGCCCTTCGAGAGCCAGGGCAATTTTCCCGGATACCGCACGGCACCGGCATCTGCCGCCGATCGGGAATTGCTAAAGACCACGCTTGAAGCCTGGCTCACCCAAACCATCACCCACTGGCCTCAGAAGGAGAACACCTGCTACCAGCTATGCCTGGAAGGCGATCAGACGTGGGTGCACCACGACAAGACCGAGTGGGCGGGCGTCCTGTTTCTGACGCCGGACGACGTCGCCCGAAGAGCCGAAGAGGAGCACGGTCAGCGCCACGGCATCGGATTCTACCGAAAACGCGGCACGGAGAATTCAGCAGCGTCCGACTGGATATACGACGGCGAAGGGACAGTAGACTGGAACCAAGACAGCGCCCCAGAGGACTGGGAGACCATCGTCGAGGTCAGCGGACTCTACAACCGCCTCGTTGCCTTCCGCGCTGGCTACTACCATCGGTCTCTTCTCCCCGGATTCGGAGACGCTCCGGAAACCGGACGCCTTACGCAGGTGTTTTTTTGGAACGTCTCGTGACCCGCGTCCTCCTCACCATCTTAACGCACCACGACCTGCCCCGCCTCGAGCGCGCCGTCACCTCGGCAAAGCGGCAGCGCAGAGCCCGAAGCATCGCCGTGGAAAGCCTCGTCGTCGTAAACACCCTCGACGGCCGTTACGAGAAGGCAGTGCGCGAGACGTGCGCGAGGTGGGGCGTCAAGGCGCTGGCCACCGACAGCAACGGCAAGCCCGGGCGCGGAAAGAATGCGTGCCTCGATGCGTTCCTGTCTTCCGATGCGGACTACCTGTACCAGCTCGATGGCGACGATTTCCTCTACCCCACGTGGGCGCGATCTGTCGAAGCCCACCTGCGCCGCATACCGGGCCTTGATGCCCTCGGCATCGTCCCTCTCGACTGCGTAGGATCAAGCGAAGGATTTTCGTGGACCCTGCCCGACGGATCCACTAAAGCCGGCGTGTGGACGGCTTCCGACGTCTATCCCTGGGAAGGAGCTGGGCCCGGACGGTCGCCTCTCTGGGACGTGTCCCTGTCGGCCTCACCCGACATGGTGCGCCTCGTCAGCCGGGAGACCGCCCTGACCTGGTGCTACGACGAGGACCTGGCTGTAGGCGAGGACCACCTGATGTCCCTCAGGCTGCTCGCAAGCCACATACAGGGCGATCTGCACTACTGGGTGACAATGGCCTCGGACCAGATGGTCGTCGATCGTACGACGCCACAGAGCGTGCAGGACCAATATCCCCAGGCGGAAGAGGTGGGGAGGCTGCGCGATCTCGCAAGGCAAGCGGTTTATCCTGAGCGCTCGGCGCACACCGAGCTGCCGATCCTCTACCCTGAGATCTTGATCGGGCCCGACGAAAAGAGAGCATGGATCGACCGATACTTTATTTCCAACCAGGAGGATACCAATGTCGGCAGAAACGGTGATGAGCGGGAATTTCAGAATTCGGAGGATCGTCGAGTCGGACAGGTACGAAGGCACGACGGTGACGATGATGTCCACGGAAACACCGCCGGCCCTGGAGGTGGGCAGGGTATACGCCCTCACCTTCACGCCGGTGCCTGACGCAAATCAGGGCGCGGGACAGGACCAGGGAACGTAGGTTGGGGGGCTTTCAAGATCGTGGCTGCTGATCCGGTTGAGCGTTATCTTGGACCACCAAAAAACAGCCACGATCACCTGCACAGATAGCGTGCGAGCGTGTGCGCACGGACGCTTGCGACGGCGGGCGCCGCAGGAGAAGAGTGCGAGACGATGATAACGGAAGACGATCTGGTGCGCTTTCAGTGCTTGCGTGACGAGCTGGAGACGTCGAGGGAGCTCCTCAAGTCGGGATTCGGACACCTCCAGGAAATAGACATGGGGAACACGTTCTACCACCTGCCGCATCAACTGCTGGCGAGCGGTTTCGAACGCTTGATGAAGTGCTACATCGCCGTTGTTCGCAAGGGCCGTGACGGGGCCTACCCCGACAGGGCGGCGATGAAGTCGCTCGGGCACGACCTAGAGAGCCTGCTAGAGACGATCTGCACGAAGTACTACGGCGGAACGCAACGAGACCTGGTGCAACAGGATCTCGCGTTCATCAGGACGGATCCCGTGCTGAACGATTGCGTGAGAATCCTATCCCTGTTCGGGAAGATGGGCCGTTACTACAACCTCGACGTTGTGGCGGGGGCGGGCCACGGGCCAATGGACCCCGAGGGCAAGTGGAAGGCGCTGGAGTCCCGTGTGGAGGACCCGATTCCGTATCTTGGCAATCAGGAGCGGCTGCACCGCGACTACTACCCGCGAGTGAACAGTGGGTTGATTGCCAGGATGGAGCGGCTGGTCCGGGCGATCGCCATGCAGTTCACGCTTGGGGGGCACCCCGGAGGTGAACTCAGACTGCTCTCAGTCGTGTACCAGGAGTTCTGGAACCTCCCGGACGACCAATTCGGCAATGTCGAGTATCGCCGTTCGGTGGAGATCCTCAGGGGCGACACCGACCAGTGGATCAGGCGCTCCGACCAGGAGATCGCGGCATCGGGCTGGCCGTCGCTTGCAGTCAGCAAGGCAGAGTTCGGTGACGAGTGGCCGTTTCGCGACGACCGGGTGACCGTCGAGCGCCGGGAGGGTCTGTTCTACATCGTCAACATCGGCGGTTACGACTTCGCGCTCAACGGTGCGGCACGGAGCCGGTTCGAGTTGCCATCTGTGCACGACGCGGGCGTGGCGGTGCTGGGGAAGTCGGTGGGGCCGTTCATTGAGATGGCACACGGACTGTCGGCGTGACCGAGGGGGGGTCGCGTATGTCTAACTGGACAGGTTGCAGGCGTGGACTTGGAATCCCATACATACGGTGTATGACCGAGATTACGTGGAGAAGTTCTACAAGCACCTTGAGCCGGATACAGGGTGGGGGAAACATCCGCGCCTCCAGCTGCTCACGATCAAGGACCTCCTCGACGGGAAACGCATCGACTGTCCACCATCCAAGGTTGACGCACAGGCGCGCCCGGCCCAAGGACAGGAAAGCAGATCAGATGGAGATTGACCGATTCGCCTGAATGGAATGAGAAGGCTCGTGAAGAGGTCTGCCATATTTCTGCCACGGAACCCCCAAAATCGGTATCTTTTGGGGGTATGGTGTAAAGTTAGAATGTTCACATAAACCTTTGCTGTAGAGTTAGTTGCTGAAAAATAACGGCTTGAGAAAATCGTCTTTTCATACTTCGGGAGCAGGAGGCCGAAGGTTCAAATCCTTTCGCCCCGACCAACTATAAATTAAACGGGCAGTGTGACTTACGGAAAAACATCCGATTCGTCGCACTGCCCGTTTTTTCTTTTTATCTAAGCTGTGTCTAATGAATGGAGCAAAGCGAAAGGTTGACGCCTATTCAGATGTGCACTAACTTCTGACTGATTCTGTCGGTTTCTGATTGGTCGGTAATCATTCACGCATCGTGAGTTTCACCGAGTTCGATCACTGTGGGCTTGGGGTCAAAGCCAGGGGGGCATAAAAGGACCGCCTGGCTGAGCCTTCTGTTCCGTCGGATAAGGGGGATAAGGATGAAGCGTCGGCCAGGGCGTCCACCAAAACCTTTCCTTGAGAAGAAGCGGACCTACATCAGGTTCTGGGATTTTCTTAAGCGGGGACGGGGCGGTTCGCTTGATCCGGTCGAGGTGTTTGACGTGTTGTTCAAATGGCAACCAAAGTCTTGCAGGATGTGCCAATACCACCTCTTGATCGAGGAGGTCCGCCGATGCCTTGGAGTGGTCCACCGGAACAACGAGAAGGTCCTAAGTCGAAGGGGCGCTCACGGGAAGAGGCAGCTCATTGCGGATCTGATGAGTCTTTGGACAAGCGACGACCCTTACCCGTTCAATTTGGACCTCGGCGATCCCCACCGGCACGGGTGGGTTCCCCTGGGATTTCGCGGGCCCGGTGATAACAAGGTATATGTCGATCGAGAGCTCGTCGGGCTGGGTGACGGAATAGACGGAATAGATTACGACCTCGTGGGGCTACCGAGGGAGAAGGGAAAATACACAGTTAAGTTTCGCAGAAGCCGCTCGGAAGGCCGGGTTATCGACCACAGCACCAGAGTGTTACACTTCGGTGATCCGGTGGCAGATGAGGTCTGGGAGAGTCGTCATCGTGGCATATCAGGTGGGGGCTTCTGGGATGTAATCAGGGGGAACCTCGTCTACATTGAGGACCCTGGTTCACCGGAGGAGGATGACGAAGTAGCAGCATTTCTGGCCGAAGTGAACGGCCTGCATTCGGGATTCCACATACCCGAAGAGTGGAGGAGGAGGGGTGTCCGCGCTGAGAGCTTTAGCCGTATCGTCAAGAAGAGGCTCGGGGGGTCAGGGCGGCCCGATCTTGAGTTGGAGGCCGTAGACGCGAAGGGAATCCGTCGCCTGCTTTGCTCGCCGGACGTGCTCGACAGAGCTGTAGCTGTCTACCTGATCAAAGTGGCCCAGGGCGCGGAACCGTCAGCTTTAGAGCCGGAACCAACCGTCAAACGAGCCAGCAGACCCCACATGCACACAGAGGAGGCAAGGCAAGTCCTCTTGGACGCTGTCCAGGAAGATGTAGTCGCTGTCGTAAGTGCATGGCTGAGGGGCAGAGGTAAGGAGATTGTCAGGCACCTCGGGTACGCAGAAGCAGAAGCGGAGATCCTATCCGTGGCGCGGTTCCTGGCCGGAGGGCTCATCTATGGGGATAGGCCAAGGGATTTACGGGAACTCCTAATGCGAATCGGAAAAGCTGGCGAGTATGAGCTACTTGCCTCGAAGCGGCTGGACCAGTTGCTAAGACGACACATCGAGTTTGATCTCTACGTCGTGTCGTGGGCCTATATGGTCAAGTCCCATAGTCAGTTGAAACTCATCGGGCGAGTTCAGGTCAATAGGTGTGTAAAAGAAATCAGGCGGCCATCTTCCCGGCTTCGACCTGCGGTCCGGTTGAGTGTTTCTGATCGTAGACTTGTTGTAGCAAGTGTGGCGCGGTGAGTTTCCTGAATCGGCTCTCTGCGACCTTGAGCGTACGCCAGATGAGAGTCGTGGCGTTCCTGACTTTCTTGAATCGCCTGGCGGCGTTTGTGCGAAGCCGAACGGAAGCAAAGGGGCTCTCGACGACGTTCGTGGTTCTCAGGTGTTTCCAGTGTTCCTTCGGGAAGTCGTAGAACGTGACCATCCGATCCCAGTCTCTTTCGAGCGTCTCCACGGCGGCAGGGAACTGTGAGCGATACCGTGCGGCAAAGCGTTTCCGGAGCTTCTCGGCCTCCTTTTTCGTGCCGGCATAGGGGATCTGGACGAGCAGTGCGCGGGCTTCAGCCTGTGCACGCTTGGCGACCTTGTCGAGCACGTTGAGGATCTTGTGGTTCCAGCACCGTTGTTGCCGGCTCTCTGGCCAGACCTGATCAACGGCCGCCCAGATGCCCATATTCCCGTCCGCGGCGATCAGGACAGGATGTTCGAGCCCGCGATCCCGGAGATCCCGTAGCACCGTGAGCCAGGATTCTGTAGACTCTCGATAACCGGGTTCTATCGGCAGGATCTCCTTGCTGCCGTCGCTCATCGCGCCGATCACGACCAGCAGACACGCCTTCTCGCGCTCGAGCCCGGCTTTGACGTAGATGCCATCAGCCCAGGCGTAGACCAGTTCGCGATTATCCAGACGCCTTTCTTTCCAGTCCTGGAAGTCGACCTCCCACTTCCCTCGAAGACGAGCGATCGAGGTCGGCGAAAGCGGCGCGCCATCACCGAGCAGCGCACGCAAAGACAACTCGAAGTCGCCCTGGGAGAGACCGTGGAGATAAAGGTCGGGAAGCAGATCTCCAATGGCCCTGGTTCTCCGGGCGAACAGGGGGAGGATGCGGCTTTCAAACCGCTCTTCCAGACCACGAACCCGGGGACGCCGGACCTTGATCGTTCCGCAGCTCGTCGAGAGACGCCGGGGCTTGCCGTAGCCGTTCCTGTAGCCCGTGGAGCTATCGACCTCGGCTCGGCGCTCATACCACGACCGGCCCAAGAACGCGGTCGCCTCCTCCTCCAGAATGGACTGGAACCGGCCCTGGATCTCTTCACGGATCCAATCGTCAACCGTCTCCCACGTCGGCATGGACTTCAATGGGGCTCTATGCGTATGTTCCTTCACGGCGATCCTCCTTCCCAACCGGGCCTCTCACCCGGTTTTGTGTGAATCAACTATCTCACGGGAAGGGTAGGGTCGCCCTTTCTCTTTTTCCACACCTTTTGATTATAGCTCCATCGGGCTCCGTGGTATTCATGCTCTCTGCCGAGCATCTTGATTGTCGCCGAGATTCAGGTTGTTTTTCAGTGCTTGCCTGAGCAGCGGGTGTTTGTATCCGCTCACGCGTCGCAGGCGTGGTTCGATGTCGAGGAGTGCGGCCGCGACCCATCTGTGTCGCTGAGGAGAGTTGTTCCAGCGGTTGACCTTCCGTATCAGGTTGCCGGTCATGCTGTTGAGCGCCTCGATGCAATTGGTGGTTCGGAAGCTTCGCTTCAAGAACGGGAGCATCCCCAGCCGGTGGAGGGTCAGGGTTTCCTCCAGTCCTTCCTCGAGGCTTGCCACGGCAGACTGATTCATCAGCTTGAGTTCGGGTTTGAGTGATTCGAGTGCGGCCTTTGCCTCCTCGTAGGTGTCGCAGTCATAGGCTTTCTGAAGTTTCCGTCGAACTCTTGGACGTTCTGCCTCCGGGAGGTAGCTGACGACGTTCTCGCGCTTGTGCCACTGACAGCGATGCACGCACACATCCCCTTTGAGGGCTTTGGTGACGGCACTGCGGAGTCCCTTTGAGCCGTCCAGCACAACGAGAAGGCCCTGGTCGTAGCACAGGCCTCTCCGGATGAGATCCTGGATCAGCTGACGGCAGATCCGTTCGTTCTCCGTCGCCGATTCGACGAAGCCCAGGGGGATCTTCTGGCCGTCCGTCGTGACGCCCGGAGCGATCACGATCTCTTCGTCGGCAAAGCTCTTTCCGTCGATGAACAGGGCGACCAAGTCGTAGTCGTCGAGCGGTCGTTCCTGGAACTGCTTCAGCTTCTTTGCGGTGGCTTTGATGAACCGTCGCGAGACGGAGGATGCCGAAATTCCGAACGCTTCGGGTACCGACTCTGCATAGGCTCTGTAGTTGCGACAGGAGATTCCCTTGAGCACACGAAGCAGCAGCTTCTCATCCATCGCTCTGGGCCTCTGCATCCCCCGGTATGCGGCCAGAGAAACCTCCGTATCGGACTCGACGTCGCGCACACGGGGAACGGCCACCGGCAGCTTCTGGTCCATCAGATACACGGACCCTTTCTGGCTTCCCCATCGACGATGCGACTGCTCTGAACCCTTACGCGCATACCGAACGCCTGCGAGCTGCTCCACCTCCTGCTGGAGCACGTCGGCAACGGCCTCCAGACCCAGCGGAATCAGCGCCCGGATCACCGATAAACGCGTCTCCAAATCCATAACGTCTGACCCAACCTTGACTTCGCCATCCCCTGCAAATAGCTTCTCCATCGTGGGCTCCTTTCTTACGGGTACACGCTCTCACACGTCTACCCACAACGTAAGTTTTGAGCCCTTTAAGTTTCAACTAGGATAGGGACCTCACCGCCTATATCGAACTTGCTAAGCAGATCCATAGTTCCCACCTATCGCAGGGCGCCGTGGACATTCCGAATATCCTGACGCTGTTGAAATCAGGAAAGGGACCGGACCCATCGGCTATACGCGAGTTAGGTCAGATAGCACAAGCCTGGTTGCGAAGTGCTGGGGAGTTGCAGGGGGGGTCAACGCACATGTTGGTGACATTCGTGCTCTCTTCGATCCCTTCTCCTGGCTGATGGGGGAGAGGCTGCTGAATCTCACCACCGATAAGACTATGGAAGCTTTCGAGGAGGAGTATGCCACCCTGACCGATGAGGACGCTGCAGACACCTACACCCGCCAGGCGATGGCTGCTTCCCGAGTGGCAAATCGGAAAATCGTAAACAAGCGGGGTAGGGAAAGGCGGCAAGGAACTCATGGCGTTCGCTTTAACTGGAACGTCTACGATCCCGCTGTCCACCCGACCACCCTACCCGGATACCTGCGGGAGAGACTGCCCTCATTACTCGACGACAGGCTGGCGCAGCAAGCTCCCCGTAAAGAGGGAACCGGGAAGCTCAACGTCAGCCTCGACGTCCAAGCTGAGAACTCGGAGGGTGGAGCCCACAGCTCGCCTGACCTTTCACGAAAGACCCTTCCCGACGATGCCGTTGAGCTTCTTGATTCCTGTCTTGAGGAATTTTTCGAGGAAGCCAGGGTCTCTGAGAGGGATTCGAGGATACTGCGGATGCGCCACATCGACCGTCAGACTTACTCTGACATTGCCTGCGAGGTCGGCCTCAGCGACAGGCATATTAAACGAATTGTGAAGAAGTTCGACAGCTTTGAGCCGTGGCTGAAGGATCGGTTGTCCCGGCGCGGCGAATAGCGCACTTCTGCACGAACCACTCAGAAAAACCGGGGGTCATCCTTATTGGATGTCCCTCTTTTTTGGCTCTATCCGGGTTTCTCAACGGTGAAACTATAGAATGACAAGGTCATAGATCGTTCCCTACGCTTGGTTGTGTGTGTAGGACAATCAAAGCGAAGGGGGTGCGACCTATGACCGGGAGCAGATTACTATCGAAACTGCTGAGATTCAAGGGGTTCCGTGTTGTCAGCTGGTGGTTTGAGGGGAGAAGCTGTTTCGTCATCGCCGTAAAGCCACATAAGAATGGTTGTTGTTGTCCGGAGTGCGGCCGTCGAGGTAAAATCGTCCGCACAATGCCCCATCCGCGTCGGTGGCGTGACATTCCGGTGTGCGGGTGGAGGGTCTGGCTTCTCTACCATCCTCGGGAGATTCGGTGTCCTACCCACGGTCGTGTGGTCGAGGAGATTCCGTGGGCGGAGCGGTTCTCTCGGGTGACGTATCGCTTCGAGTATGCCATGCTGCGCTACTGCCAGACCATGACGCAGAAGGCGGCGTCCGAGTTACTGCGCATCTCTGCCTCGACGCTGTCGGATCTCCTTCACCGATCCATCACGCGGCTTCGTGAAGGTCATCGTATCCGAGGGCTCAAAACCATCGGGATCGACGAGATCTCCTACGCCAAGCGTCACAGGTACGCCACGCTCGTTTACGATCTGGACCGCTCCTGCGTGGTGTGGGTTGGCCGCGGCAGGGCGCGTAAAACGATCGATCGGTTCTTCACAGAGGCTCTCAGTCCCTACCGGAGATCCAAGATCGAGTGGGCCTGCTGCGACATGAGCGAAGCTTACATCGGAGCCATCCAGGAACACTGTCCGAATGCCAAGCTGGTCCTCGATCGCTTTCACATCGTCAAGGCTCTCAATGCCGCCGTTGACGAGGTCCGTAAGGACCAGTGGCGTAAAGCTGCCCCGGATGAGCGCAAAGCCATGAAGGGCCTCCGAGGCTCCTCTACCGGCACTCAGCGACACGCTCCGGAGGGGATACTCGGACACTCAAAGCACTGGAGGAGGCGAACTACCGAATCTATAGAGCCTGGAGACTCAAGGACGAGTTCGAGCAGTTCTGGGAATACAAAGCGCCCTGGGCTGCCGAACGCTTCCTGAAATGCTGGACGACGTCCGCACTCAGAAGTCGACTTGAACCCCTGCGAAAGTTCGTCAGGACCCTGCGACAGCACTTCTTCGGCGTCCTCGCATTCGTGAACACGCGTCTTACCAACGCCATCGCCGAAGGCCTCAACCGAATCGTCCAAATCGTCAAGAACCGAGCCAGCGGATTCCGCACACTCGACGCATTCAACGATATGATCTTCCTTACCGTCGGAGACATAAACATCCCTGAGCAGATTCCGAAGAGGTTCCGCACACTCTAACCGCGCCCCCATGCCAGGAACCACGGCACCTTCACCCACTTCATCTCGTTGAGAGATCCGGATATAGCCCTTTTTTAGGCCTCGTGATTGTGCACCGATGACACACGTGTTTCAGACTCGCCATAGACAACAGCGGCGCACGACTTCCTTCCTCCACCGGGTACCCAGGGCTGTCGCTCTGGGCTATGGGATGCCGCCCTTTGTTGAAACCTTCAACCTTCTGCGACCTCTGAGCTCCCTGCGGTAAGAGCTTTTCGTCTTTGCTCGTCCTCACTGCGGTCCTAAATTGTTCGCAATCAGGTCTTTAAAGGGCTATATCCGGATCTCTCAACGAGATGAAGTGGGTGAAGGTGCCGTGGTTCCTGGCATGGGGGCGCGGTTAGAGTGTGCGGAACCTCTTCGGAATCTGCTCAGGGATGTTTATGTCTCCGACGGTAAGGAAGATCATATCGTTGAATGCGTCGAGTGTGCGGAATCCGCTGGCTCGGTTCTTGACGATTTGGACGATTCGGTTGAGGCCTTCGGCGATGGCGTTGGTAAGACGCGTGTTCACGAATGCGAGGACGCCGAAGAAGTGCTGTCGCAGGGTCCTGACGAACTTTCGCAGGGGTTCAAGTCGACTTCTGAGTGCGGACGTCGTCCAGCATTTCAGGAAGCGTTCGGCAGCCCAGGGCGCTTTGTATTCCCAGAACTGCTCGAACTCGTCCTTGAGTCTCCAGGCTCTATAGATTCGGTAGTTCGCCTTCTCCAGTGCTTTGAGTGTCCGAGTATCCCCTCTGGAGCGTGTCGCTGAGTGCCGGTAGAGGAGCCATCGGAGGCCCTTCATGGCTTTGCGCTCATCCGGGGCAGCTTTACGCCACTGGTCCTTACGGACCTCGTCAACGGCGGCATTGAGAGCCTTGACGATGTGAAAGCGATCGAGGACCAGCTTGGCATTCGGACAGTGTTCCTGGATGGCTCCGATGTAAGCTTCGCTCATGTCGCAGCAGGCCCACTCGATCTTGGATCTCCGGTAGGGACTGAGAGCCTCTGTGAAGAACCGATCGATCGTTTTACGCGCCCTGCCGCGGCCAACCCACACCACGCAGGAGCGGTCCAGATCGTAAACGAGCGTGGCGTACCTGTGACGCTTGGCGTAGGAGATCTCGTCGATCCCGATGGTTTTGAGCCCTCGGATACGATGACCTTCACGAAGCCGCGTGATGGATCGGTGAAGGAGATCCGACAGCGTCGAGGCAGAGATGCGCAGTAACTCGGACGCCGCCTTCTGCGTCATGGTCTGGCAGTAGCGCAGCATGGCATACTCGAAGCGATACGTCACCCGAGAGAACCGCTCCGCCCACGGAATCTCCTCGACCACACGACCGTGGGTAGGACACCGAATCTCCCGAGGATGGTAGAGAAGCCAGACCCTCCACCCGCACACCGGAATGTCACGCCACCGACGCGGATGGGGCATTGTGCGGACGATTTTACCTCGACGGCCGCACTCCGGACAACAACAACCATTCTTATGTGGCTTTACGGCGATGACGAAGCAGCTTCTCCCCTCAAACCACCAGCTGACAACACGGAACCCCTTGAATCTCAGCAGTTTCGATAGTAATCTGCTCCCGGTCATAGGTCGCACCCCCTTCGCTTTGATTGTCCTACACACACAACCAAGCGTAGGGAACGATCTATGACCTTGTCATTCTATAGTTTCACCGTTGAGAAACCCGGATAGAGCCCTTTAAAGGCACCGCTGGACCTAGGGAGGAGATCCATGCGAGTTCTCACGTTCTTCGCTTCCCTTCTGCTCGTTACGAATGCGTTCGCCCAATCCAAGGGCACCATCATCGGCCGTGTCGTCGACGACGCCGGGGAACCTCTGCCCGGTGCGAATGTCGTCGTCGAAGGGACCACTCTCCAGGCGCCCGCGGGCGACGTCACAAACGACCAGGGCCACTACGAAGTCAGAGGCCTTGGGCACGGGAAATATCGCGTCACCGTTTCCTTCATCGGTTTTAAGACCGTTTCCCGCTCTGTCCAGTTGACTTCCGAGCAGTTGGCCTTCGATGTCACACTTCAAGCCGATCTGCTTGAACACGATCAGCTGATCCTCTCGGCATCGCGCTCCCAGCAAAAAGCGCTCGACGCACCGGCCTCTGTTTCTGTCATCACCGGCGACGAAGTCAACAGCACACCCGCCCTCAACGTGGCGGAGAACATCCGTTCCCAGCCGGGTGTCGACTTTGTCAAAACGGGTCTGGTCCAGAACAACGTCGTTGCTCGAGGATTCAACAACGTCTTCTCCGGCGCCTTCCTCACACTGATGGACAACCGGATCGCGCGCGTTCCATCCCTCCGCATCAACGTCAACAATTTCATTCCCGTCACCAACCAGGACGTGGAACAGATCGAAATCGTTCGCGGTCCGGGTTCGGCGCTCTACGGGCCGAACAGCGCAAACGGAGTCCTTCACATCATCACAAAGTCACCCATCGGTTCCGAGGGAACGACGATCGGCGCGGGCGGTGGCGAGCGCAGCCTCAGGAATTTCTCGTTTCGACACGCCTCGTCCACGAACGGCAAGATCGGAATCAAAGCGTCCGGCCAATACTACGCCGGCAATGACTGGGAATACGTCGACTCCGTCGAGGTTGCAGATCGAGGGCGCAACCCAAGAGAGGGCAACTACGATCTCGAAAGATTCTCGGGCGAAGTACGAATGGATCTGCGCCCAAATGAAGCGACGGAAATTATTCTGTCTACCGGTCTGAGCCAGGCGAAGGTCCTTGAAATGACCGGTCTGGGAGCCGCCCACGCGGACAACTGGCGCTACGCGTTCGGGCAGGCCAGAGTTCGATATCGGGATTGGTTCGCCCAGGTCTTCTACAACCGAAGTGACGCGGGCGACAACACCCGCCTCCTCCGAACCGATGATCCGATCGCCGACAAATCCACGCTCCTCGTCTTCCAGCTACAACACCGAGCTTACCTGGGCAATCGACAATCCTTCACATATGGCGGGGACGTCCTGCGGACGCGTCCGAAAACAGAGGGAACAATCAGCGGACGTCACGAAGACAGGGACGACGTGAATGAGTTCGGAGTCTACGTCCAAAGCGAAACAGCCATCAACGAATACATCGATCTCGTCCTCGCCGGCCGCTACGATGACCACAATCACGTTAAAGACGGAGTCTTCTCACCACGTGCGGCCGTCGTGCTCAAGCCACAGGAAGACCAGACGCTTCGGGCAACCTACAACAGGGCCTTCAGCACACCCACGAGCAACAACCTGTTCCTCGACGTCAGGAACCGCATCGATGTAGGCGGTATCGGGGCACGGTTCGAGCCTACGCTCGGCTACAGTCCGGCTATCGATATCCGTGTCCTCGGGCTGCTGGACGGATTCACGTTCAACCGGGACGCCACCGGGTTGCCGACCTACAGGTCACCCTACGAGCTGGCTGCGTCCGCGAGTAGCATCCCTGTCGGCGGTCCCATCCAGCTGCACGACCCCGTCTTCACGAACTTCGAATGGGGAGTAGCGCGGGGGGCGGTTCTTGCCGGGTTCTCCGGGCAGTTCCGTCCTGTGCTGATCGGAGGCTTGCTGCAACAGGGCCTGCCGCAGGATCTTGCAACCGCGCAGGCCGACGGGATTCTGACCGCCTTCGCGTCGATCGTGCCAACACAGATTGCGGGACTTCAGAACAGCCTTCGTGTCCTGAATTCCGAGACCGAAGCATTCGATGCCATCCCGATCACCGGAAACGCCGTCACCGACATCACCAGTATTGACCCAACGATTACCGAAACCTTCGAACTTGGCTATAAGGGCGTGGTGAACAACAACCTGATCCTCAGCCTCGACGTCTATCGAACGAAAACCACCGACTTCGTGGGGCCGCTCCGCATCGAGACCCCGAACGTATTCCTCGATCCGGGACCCCTCCAGACTTCTCTCGGAACAGCTTTCGCGACCGCCCTCGCCGACCCTGCCAACGCACAGCTCGCGCAGGCATTGGCCCCGCTCGATGCTCCGGAATTCGGCGGCAATGGCGACGGCTCCATCGTAGGCGAGCTCGTGACGACCTTCGTCAGCCAGGCGGCAGCCATACCATTCGGAACGGTCACGCCGGAACAGGCCGAAGATCCGTCGGCCATCACGGTCACGTATCGAAACTTCGGCCGGACCACTCACTGGGGCCTCGATGCCGCTTTCGCCTATTACGCATCAAACGGCTGGCGAGTCGAAGGGAACTACTCCTACGTGAGCGACGACCTCTTCGAGAATCTCGACAACATCGCCGATATCGCTCTCAACGCACCCAAGAATAAATTCAACATCGGGATCGGGTATGACCACGCGCGATCTGGCTTCTCCTTCACCGGACATCTTCGATATCGCGACGGGTTCCCCATGGACTCCGGCGTGTATGTCGGAACCGTCGAATCCTCTGCGAGTGTCGACGCGACCGTACAGTACAAACTACCCATCACCGATCCCAGATTCGGTGCGACGCTGACCGTCAACGCCTCGAACCTCCTCGACGAGAAACACCAGGAATTCATCGGGGCACCGGAGATCGGGCGTCTGATCAGCTCCGGCGTGATCATCAACTTCTGAAGCCATTGAACTGCCAACGTCTGTCCGTACGGCTCGACCATCGGCCGGTTGGCGCAATCGAGCGCGCCTCGTTCGACGCTGAGGATCCGGCAAGCAACACGAGAATCCACACAGATGCCTGATCCCACCTCCAGACGGAAGGTCCTGGGCCTTCTACGATTTCGCCAACTCGGCCTTCGCGACCCTCGTCCTCACCTTCATCTACAGCGCTTACCTCATCAAAGCGATCGCAGAAAACGAAACGCTCGGAACGAGCCAATGGTCTTGAGCGGTCACCGTCTCTGCGCTGGTTATCGCCCTCGTTTCTCCCTTCCTCGGATCCGTCGCCGACCGCCGGGGGCTTCGGAAACCGCTGCTGCTCGCCTAAATATGCAACATACCATGATCGAGCACGCCGGCGATCCCGAGTACTCCCTGGTCACCCGCTCCAGCGACGGTCAGATGCTTTTCCTCGCCAACAAGCTCTCGAAGATGAAGCAGGACACGCCGCTCGGCAGCCGCATCGCCGAGGTGCACAACGGCAGCTCGCTGTTCACCGGCGATGCCGGCCAGGGCGAGAGCAACATCCGCCGCTGGATCATCGAGAACGACTGGCTGGAGGCGATCGTCGCCCTACCGCTCAACATGTTCTACAACACCGGCATCGCCACCTACATCTGGGTGCTCACCAACCGCAAGCCGAAGCATCGCCTGGATAAGGTGCAGTTGATCGACACCACGAAGTGGTACCGGCCGCTCCGCAAGAACCTGGGCAAGAAGAATTGCGAACTGGCCGAGGACGACATCGCCCGCATCTGCAACGCCTTCCTCGCCTTCGAGGAAACCGAGGAGAGCCGCATCCTCGACAACGCCGCGTTCGGCTACTGGAAGGTGGCGGTCGAACGGCCGTTGCGCATCGAGGCCGCCGACCCGAACCGCGTCTACAAGGCGGCCGAGATCAAGGCGCTGAAGGAGACCGGCAAGCGCAGCGAGGATGCGCCGCCGGTCCTCCGGAAGATGCGCGAAGGATGCTGCCGAGTGGCAGCCTGACACGAATCAGTGCTGGTTCGCGCAGACCGTCGTAGACGTGCGCCGAGCCTACCGGCTGACGATCGACCGGCGTGAGGCCGCCGCGCTCGATCGTATACTCGTCGGGTGTTCGGGGTTGAACCGGAGCAAGCTGAAACTTTCGAAGTGGGCCGAGGAGTACAAGCGAGTCGCGCAGCGGTGGGGCATCCCTATAAGCTGGCTTTATGAGAGAAGCAGGAAGGACGTGCTCCCAGGTCAGCGTCGGCTTGGTAGACATGTGCGCATTGAACCGGATGAGTTCGAGGAGGGAGTCAAACGGGGCGAATTGTCCTGATCAAAGTCTCCCCAAGTGGCTCTATCTGGGGTCGAAATACCAGCTTTACACTTGAGACTATCGTCGAACCTGAAATCGTAAGACACTCGCGGCTGTATTCATCCACAACCGTCAGGCACTTCAACGGCCTGCCTTCACGCGTCCTGTCGAACACGAAGTCGTAGGCCCAAACGTGGTTGCGATGCTCAGGCCGTGTGGTTCAACGACGGCTCCTGCATCCGGCTACGCACGGCAACGCTAAATCAAGTAAGTCAAAGGCTTGAAGATCGTTTCTCGTTACCAGTGCTCAGAATTTCCAGCGTGCTCGATCAGAAACGCGCAGTCTCCATACCGGAGATAATGGGTGAAACGACCTCCCAGATTGCCTATGGTCAAGTGATGTATGGGTGTCTCATTGGCTGTGGACTTCCCACAAGAGCTTCCTGTCTGGCTATGGCGATATCGCTGCAATCCCTATCCAACTGCTGCATCATCCCGTACCACGCTCTCCGTGCCATCTACAAATCCTTGCGCACTCGAAGGGACAGGGCAGTAAGCGCAATCCTGTCAGGTAATGGATAGCGGAGCACCCCGCATACAGACCCTTCGGCGCTGCCCTCATCAGTCAACCATCCAGACTACCATTGCTTCCGTATTGGTTCCATAGCAGAGGGAGGCTGGCTACTTGTCCCTCACGCGGCCGTCTGTCGTTGATACAAGTACTTTTGGAAGCCTGTGAATACCCGCCCGATCTTGTCGGGCTTGCCCAAGTCGGCGATCGCGTCAGCGATGGAGTCGTGGTACTTCAGTCGCAACAAGGGTGTGAGCTTCTCTTGGTCGAGTTCCTCGACGCCTACGCGGACGTAGTGAGACAGTACGAAGTCCAGAAAAACCTGCTCCTTGCTGTTAAAATGGGTACTGATGACGACCTTGGCCTGCGTGGCCCGGTCTTCACGTGTGATCGGGGACAAGGCGTAGGCCACATGGGCCAACACGTCGAAGAGGTCGCTTTTCTCCGCGTCTATTATCTCCCGCATCTCGTTCAGTTGCTCACCGCCAAAGCCGTGCTCCGCAAGGCCCTCCAAAAGTTTCTTTCTCGTGTCCGGCACGCTCCATAGGGCACGAAGTTCTGCCTCGTCTTTGAAGAAGTCCGGAAGTTTCCCGAACAAATTCTCCATGAACTGCTGCGCGGACATGGGCGTGCCGTCGGTATGCCAGAAGGTCATGCACATCATGTGCTGGATAGTGCGCTCCTTACCGTCGGCGAGTTTGACTTTGACTCTCTTCCTGCGGGGCCCGGGTTCAGGGGGTGGGCCCGGCGGCGGCCCGGGAGGCGGATCGGGCCGAGGCTCTGGCTCAATTGGTTCCCCATCCCACTCGGAGTCGTTGAAGTGGTGGTGCGCCTTCACGAAGTCGTAGATCGTGAAGTAGTCTTTCCCGTCATACAGTCGCGTGCCCCGTCCGATGATTTGCTTGAACTCGATCATTGAGTTGATTGGCCGCATCAAGACGATGTTACGGATGTTACGGGCGTCCACGCCGGTCGAAAGCTTCTGCGAGGTGGTCAGGATCGTTGGTATCGTCTTCTCATTATCCTGAAATCTCGCAGATGTTGCTCGCCTAAATTTCCGTCATTGGCGGTGACCCGTTGGCAATAGTTCGGGTCTGTGCTTGTCTTCATTTGGTTGATGAGATCGCGCACGGCCAGCGCGTGAACCTGTGAAGCACAGAACACCAGCGTCTTCTCGTTCTGGTTGATCTGGTCCATGAAAATCTTCACGCGATGGGCTTCCCGTTCCTTGATCTCGATAATCTTGTTGAAGTCGCTTTCGGTGTAACGTCTCCCGGTCTCGATCTCACCTTCGAGCAGACTATCATCGGGCGTATAGACATACTCGTCGAGCGTTGTTGAAATCTGTTTCACCTTGAACGGTGTCAGGAAACCGTCGTTGATCCCCTCTTTCAGCGAGTAGACGTAGACTGGTTCACCGAAGTAGGCGTAGGTATCCACGTTGTCTTCACGCTTGGGCGTGGCGGTGAGACCGAGTTGGACCGCAGGAGCGAAATAATCGAGGATGTCACGCCAATTGCTCTCATCGTTGCACCACCTCGGTGGCATTCGTCGATAAGGATGAAGTCGAAAAAATCTGGCGGGTATTCTCCGAAATAGGGTGATGGCTTACCGTCCTTCGGTGGTCCACTCATGAACGTCTGGAAAATGGTAAAGAACAGGCTCCCGTTCGTTGGTACACGTCCCCTATGGCGGATGTCTCCCGGCTCGACCCGCACCATAGCGTCCTCCGGGAAGGCTGAGAAGGCATTGTAGGCTTGGTTGGCGAGGATGTTACGGTCAGCCAAAAAAAGAGGCTATATCCGGATCTCTCAACGAGATGAAGTGGGTGAAGGTGCCGTGGTTCCTGGCATGGGGGCGCGGTTAGAGTGTGCGGAACCTCTTCGGAATCTGCTCAGGGATGTTTATGTCTCCGACGGTAAGGAAGATCATATCGTTGAATGCGTCGAGTGTGCGGAATCCGCTGGCTCGGTTCTTGACGATTTGGACGATTCGGTTGAGGCCTTCGGCGATGGCGTTGGTAAGACGCGTGTTCACGAATGCGAGGACGCCGAAGAAGTGCTGTCGCAGGGTCCTGACGAACTTTCGCAGGGGTTCAAGTCGACTTCTGAGTGCGGACGTCGTCCAGCATTTCAGGAAGCGTTCGGCAGCCCAGGGCGCTTTGTATTCCCAGAACTGCTCGAACTCGTCCTTGAGTCTCCAGGCTCTATAGATTCGGTAGTTCGCCTTCTCCAGTGCTTCGAGTGTCCGAGTATCCCCTCTGGAGCGTGTCGCTGAGTGCCGGTAGAGGAGCCATCGGAGGCCCTTCATGGCTTTGCGCTCATCCGGGGCAGCTTTACGCCACTGGTCCTTACGGACCTCGTCAACGGCGGCATTGAGAGCCTTGACGATGTGAAAGCGATCGAGGACCAGCTTGGCATTCGGACAGTGTTCCTGGATGGCTCCGATGTAAGCTTCGCTCATGTCGCAGCAGGCCCACTCGATCTTGGATCTCCGGTAGGGACTGAGAGCCTCTGTGAAGAACCGATCGATCGTTTTACGCGCCCTGCCGCGGCCAACCCACACCACGCAGGAGCGGTCCAGATCGTAAACGAGCGTGGCGTACCTGTGACGCTTGGCGTAGGAGATCTCGTCGATCCCGATGGTTTTGAGCCCTCGGATACGATGACCTTCACGAAGCCGCGTGATGGATCGGTGAAGGAGATCCGACAGCGTCGAGGCAGAGATGCGCAGTAACTCGGACGCCGCCTTCTGCGTCATGGTCTGGCAGTAGCGCAGCATGGCATACTCGAAGCGATACGTCACCCGAGAGAACCGCTCCGCCCACGGAATCTCCTCGACCACACGACCGTGGGTAGGACACCGAATCTCCCGAGGATGGTAGAGAAGCCAGACCCTCCACCCGCACACCGGAATGTCACGCCACCGACGCGGATGGGGCATTGTGCGGACGATTTTACCTCGACGGCCGCACTCCGGACAACAACAACCATTCTTATGTGGCTTTACGGCGATGACGAAACAGCTTCTCCCCTCAAACCACCAGCTGACAACACGGAACCCCTTGAATCTCAGCAGTTTCGATAGTAATCTGCTCCCGGTCATAGGTCGCACCCCCTTCGCTTTGATTGTCCTACACACACAACCAAGCGTAGGGAACGATCTATGACCTTGTCATTCTATAGTTTCACCGTTGAGAAACCCGGATAGAGCCAAAAAAGAATGCGCGGACGACGTGACGGTTCACGGCTCAAGTTCCATCGACTATAGAACAGCTTCCAAGCGATCTGGAAAGCGATAAACGTTTTTCCCGTACCAGTCGCGAGCGTGAGTAGGATGCGGTCCCGTTTCTCCGAGATGGCCTGCATCACGCGTTCAACTGAGATGTCTTGATAGTAGCGACAAGGGTGCGAGCCACCCTTGTCCTCGAATGGGACGGCGGCGAAACGATCCCGCCATTCATTCGTTTCAGCGAAGGTCGCTGCCCACAGTTCGTCTGGCGTGGGATAGGTAGGTAATTCGCCTTCCTCACCCGTCTCCATGTCAATACCGTAAATGCCTTGACCGTTTGTGGCATAGGTGAAGCGGATCGACATCTTTTCGGCATAGTTCTTTGCTTGCCCCACACCCTCGGTCAACTCTTCGTCCCAAGCCTTGGCTTCGACCACAGCGAGCTTCGTGTTACGGAACTCCAAAACGTAATCAGCTCTTAGTGTCACGTCCCGCGTATAAGCTTCAAAAGTTTATGGACTTTCTCGAGGATTGAATCTGCCGTGGCGGTCCAGACGAAGGGTGTAGAATTCTCGTTGTAGTGATCAGTGAATTTCTTGATGCAGGCGATCAGGTCCTTGACGCTTCTGAAGGTGCCTCGTCGAATGGCTCTTTGGGTGATGATACCGAACCAGATCTCTACCTGGTTCAGCCAGGAGGCATATGTTGGTGTGTAGTGCACGTGATATCGTTTCCGTGAGGCGAGCCAACGCTTGACGTTCGGGTGCTTGTGCGTGCCGTAATTATCGACGACCAGATGGATGTCGAGATCCTTTGGGACGTTCGAGCTCAGGTCAATAGGTGTGTAAAAGAAATCAGGCGGCCATCTTCCCGGCTTCGACCTGCGGTCCGGTTGAGTGTTTCTGATCGTAGACTTGTTGTAGCAAGTGTGGCGCGGTGAGTTTCCTGAATCGGCTCTCTGCGACCTTGAGCGTACGCCAGATGAGAGCCGTGGCGTTCCTGACTTTCTTGAATCGCCTGGCGGCGTTTGTGCGAAGCCGAACGGAAGCAAAGGGGCTCTCGACGACGTTCGTGGTTCTCAGGTGTTTCCAGTGTTCCTTCGGGAAGTCGTAGAACGTGACCATCCGATCCCAGTTTCTTTCGAGCGTCTCCACGGCGGCAGGGAACTGTGAGCGATACCGTGCGGCAAAGCGTTTCCGGAGCTTCTCGGCCTCCTTTTTCGTGCCGGCATAGGGGATCTGGACGAGCAGTGCGCGGGCTTCAGCCTGTGCACGCTTGGCGACCTTGTCGAGCACGTTGAGGATCTTGTGGTTCCAGCACCGTTGTTGCCGGCTCTCTGGCCAGACCTGATCAACGGCCGCCCAGATGCCCATATTCCCGTCCGCGGCGATCAGGACAGGATGTTCGAGCCCGCGATCCCGGAGATCCCGGAGCACCGTGAGCCAGGATTCTGTAGACTCTCGATAACCGGGTTCTATCGCCAGGATCTCCTTGCTGCCGTCGCTCATCGCGCCGATCACGACCAGCAGACACGCCTTCTCGCGCTCGAGCCCGGCTTTGACGTAGATGCCATCAGCCCAGGCGTAGACCAGTTCGCGATTATCCAGACGCCTTTCTTTCCAGTCCTGGAAGTCGACCTCCCACTTCCCTCGAAGACGAGCGATCGAGGTCGGCGAAAGCGGCGCGCCATCACCGAGCAGCGCACGCAAAGACAACTCGAAGTCGCCCTGGGAGAGACCGTGGAGATAAAGGTCGGGAAGCAGATCTCCAATGGCCCTGGTTCTCCGGGCGAACAGGGGGAGGATGCGGCTTTCAAACCGCTCTTCCAGACCACGAACCCGGGGACGCCGGACCTTGATCGTTCCGCAGCTCGTCGAGAGACGCCGGGGCTTGCCGTAGCCGTTCCTGTAGCCCGTGGAGCTATCGACCTCGGCTCGGCGCTCATACCACGACCGGCCCAAGAACGCGGTCGCCTCCTCCTCCAGAATGGACTGGAACCGGCCCTGGATCTCTTCACGGATCCAATCGTCAACCGTCTCCCACGTCGGCATGGACTTCAATGGGGCTCTATGCGTATGTTCCTTCACGGCGATCCTCCTTCCCAACCGGGCCTCTCACCCGGTTTTGTGTGAATCAACTATCTCACGGGAAGGGTAGGGTCGCCCTTTCTCTTTTTCCACACCTTTTGATTATAGCTCGGACGTTCTTGTCGATGTGCTTGAGGAACTGAAGGAACTCTTTGTTGCGGTGTCTGGGCTTGCACTGAGTCAGAACTTTGCCGGATGCGATGTTGAGCGCTGCAAAGAGGGTGGTCGTGCCGTTCCGGATATAGCTGTGAGTGACGCCCTCGACGTATCCGAGACCCAAAGGAAGAATCGGTTGTGTCCGTTCGAGTGCTTGAATCTGGCTCTTCTCGTCTACACAGAGCACCATCGCGTTGTCCGGTGGGTTCAGGTATAGACCGACGATATCCCTGACTTTCTCGACGAAGAAGGGATCGTTCGACAGTTTGAAGTGCTTCTGTCGATGCGGTTGCAGGCCAAAAGCTTTCCATACACGTTGAACCGAGGACTTGAAGAGCCCCGTCTCGTCGGCCATCGAACGACAGGTCCAGTGGGTGGCACCCTTCGGTTGCTTCTTGAGCGTCTTGTAGATGAGGGAGGAGATCTCTTCGTCGCTGACCGACCGTGGCCCTCCAGGACGCAATTCGTCATACAGTCCCATCAAGCCTTGCTCGCAGAAGCGACGACGCCACTTGCCGACAGACGCTCCGGACAACCCGACTCGTTCCGCGATCTCCTGATTGGTCAGACCGCAATCGCTCATCAAGACGATCTTCGCGCGACGCACCAAAGCGTGAGACATGCTACGCGAACGAGACAATGACTCGAGTTGATCGTGGACCTCATCACTGATGTTCAGTGGCTGTAACGGACGACCTCTAGCCATCGGTTCCTCCCAAGAATGAGTGCTTGAGGAACCATACGACAGAATCGAATATTTTTCTAGTTATTCCTGGGACGTGACATTGGGGTTCGGAATAAATAAACGGTCGATCTCAATGTTGAGCCATTGGCCGGATCGTGTAGTTCCAGTCGCCGTGGAAATCGTGCGGAGTGAGATCGATTTGGGTCATCTGTTCATCGGTCACCTTGACCCCGTTAGGGTAGGGTCGCTTGTCGATCTCGGAGCGTACTCGGAGACCGGCTTGAGTGGTCGTTCCGGCAATGAGATTCACGGTTGCAGCCAGGCTGACCAGGGGCTTGCCTCGCCAGTTCATAGCGATGAAGGAGAACAGGCGATGTTCGATCTTGTTCCACTTACTAGTGCCAGGAGGGTAGTGGCATACGGTGATCGTCAGGCCAGTGCGATTCGCAAAGCGCTGCAGCTCCCACTTCCACAGCCGCGTCTTGGCGCCGTTGCTGCCGCCTGCGTCCGCCGTGATTAGCAGATGCGTCGAAGTGCCGTAGGCGGGCCGTCCCATGTTCTTCCACCAACTTCGGATCGCATTCACGGCGAAGCTGGCCGTGTCGTGATCGATACCGACACTTACCCAGCCTTCATCACGGCTCAGATCATACACTCCATAAGGGATCGCCTTGCCCTGAGCAGGCACTATGAAATCGTGTACCTTCACACGCTCCGGGTCTCCCTTGGGTCGCCATTCTCGGCCAGGATTCTTGAAGTCGCCGATCAACTCTTTCTTCTTGGTGTCCACCGAGATAACGGGAAGGCCCTGCTGCTGCTGCTGGCTAATCCGATCATCGAGGTAAACGAACTGAGCGTCCCGATCCGGGTGTGCAGATCCCTCCCTTGTCTTCCGATTCGCCTGCAGCGTGTAATCGTGTTCGTGCAGGAGATTGGCAACGATCCTGGGGCTCACCGAATGCCCCATCGCTTGCAACTCGGCGGCCAGTTTGCGAGTGCTCTTCGATGTCCATCTCAGAGGATTGTCGTCAGGCGACCCCGCAGTCGTTGGCTCGACCAGATCATTCAGGTCCTGCCACAGCGTCGGGTCCGTGTCGGCCTTCCGCTTACGACCGCCGCCTGGACGCCGGATGCGAGCCGGGTCCAAAGGTTCGTCCGACCTCAACTCCTGAATGCCACGAAAGATCCGCTCTCTGGACATTCCTGTCGCCAGAGCCACAATCGCGATCCCACCGTGACCCAACGCTTCGGCTTCCGTGGCGGCCCACAGACGACGCGTGCGTTCCGTCAGCACCGGAGCCAAGGCTTCATACTTCGTTCGGAGAGTTTCGACGTCCACACTCCGAGCGTAAGATCATTACCTTGAAAAGTGCAGCACTTATTTCATGGCAAACCCTTAGCGGTCTGCCGCGCCGTCCTTGCCCCTCCACCCGACCCGGCGTGATCGAATACTCGCGCCGAATCCGGCTACCTTCGACAACACCCCATCCAGCCGCGATCAACGCGGGGTCAATGTGTTCGATCCTTGTTTCGGCTTCGTTCACAGGGCCCCCGTGAAGGCTTGGTGCAACAGGGACCTCTTCAATGCTTCCAAGGCATCGAGCTTACGCTCATAGATCGATTCGAGCCGTTGGGTTTCGGTGTTCAGATCATCCAGCATAGAAACGATGCCTCTTGCTGTCCTATTGGTGGAATAGGCAAAAGGCGACTCTCCATCGATCCCTTGCTCACGTGCATCATAGTTGTACCTGTACCCTGAGCTTGCTTGATCTGATCAACATCCCAATTGAGCAGGTGTAGCAAGAATCGCTTCTCAATGATCGCAGGGTTTGGAAGCACTTTCCAGATATGGTAGTGGTAGATCACCTTGCCGCCGTCCCAAATTCGAGGGCCAAAAGAGGCCGACCACGCATAGAGTAAGTCACCAGTGTCGCAATATTTGTCAGCATCCAACTCAAGATCGGAATAGTACCAATCTCTGTTTGTAAAAAAATTTCCCACACGAAGTAGGGGGTATTTCCCTGCACCAAGCATTTCGTCTTTCTTATAGGCCCGACCATTTATGAGCGTACACACTTCAGCGAGTCGCCTCTTCGCCCACTCCTTTCCCCGTTGTGTGAAGACGGATTGGAGGTGGCTGTCAAAGAGGGCACGAGCGTTCTGGAGGTTCCTTTCACCGTTGACTTTTGCGGTGGCGATTCCCGCAAACGCTTCGTCGAGGATGGCAACAACTCGGTGCTGCTCAGGAAGCGGTGGGATAGGAATCGGATAGTCTTGAATGAATTCCTTTGGCACTCGCTGGTGTCCAACTGCCCCACCCATTCGTGCCTTACCCTCAGTTCTAAATTCCGGGCGAGCTAAGTAGTAGTAGAGGAATTCTTTGTTGAGCCTCGAAGAAGGTCGAAAGACGATGAATTCGCTGGAACCGAAACCGATTCCGTTGCTCAAGTTTGCCGCGATCCCAAGCTTTCCGTTCTCAAAGCACGGAGTGATTTTCGCGAGAAGCACATCGCCTTCAGAAAAATAAGGCTATATCCGGATCTCTCAACGAGATGAAGTGGGTGAAGGTGCCGTGGTTCCTGGCATGGGGGCGCGGTTAGCGTGTGCGGAACCTCTTCGGAATCTGCTCAGGGATGTTTATGTCTCCGACGGTAAGGAAGATCATATCGTTGAATGCGTCGAGTGTGCGGAATCCGCTGGCTCGGTTCTTGACGATTTGGACGATTCGGTTGAGGCCTTCGGCGATGGCGTTGGTAAGACGCGTGTTCACGAATGCGAGGACGCCGAAGAAGTGCTGTCGCAGGGTCCTGACGAACTTTCGCAGGGGTTCAAGTCGACTTCTGAGTGCGGACGTCGTCCAGCATTTCAGGAAGCGTTCGGCAGCCCAGGGCGCTTTGTATTCCCAGAACTGCTCGAACTCGTCCTTGAGTCTCCAGGCTCTATAGATTCGGTAGTTCGCCTTCTCCAGTGCTTTGAGTGTCCGAGTATCCCCTCTGGAGCGTGTCGCTGAGTGCCGGTAGAGGAGCCATCGGAGGCCCTTCATGGCTTTGCGCTCATCCGGGGCAGCTTTACGCCACTGGTCCTTACGGACCTCGTCAACGGCGGCATTGAGAGCCTTGACGATGTGAAAGCGATCGAGGACCAGCTTGGCATTCGGACAGTGTTCCTGGATGGCTCCGATGTAAGCTTCGCTCATGTCGCAGCAGGCCCACTCGATCTTGGATCTCCGGTAGGGACTGAGAGCCTCTGTGAAGAACCGATCGATCGTTTTACGCGCCCTGCCGCGGCCAACCCACACCACGCAGGAGCGGTCCAGATCGTAAACGAGCGTGGCGTACCTGTGACGCTTGGCGTAGGAGATCTCGTCGATCCCGATGGTTTTGAGCCCTCGGATACGATGACCTTCACGAAGCCGCGTGATGGATCGGTGAAGGAGATCCGACAGCGTCGAGGCAGAGATGCGCAGCAACTCGGACGCCGCCTTCTGCGTCATGGTCTGGCAGTAGCGCAGCATGGCATACTCGAAGCGATACGTCACCCGAGAGAACCGCTCCGCCCACGGAATCTCCTCGACCACACGACCGTGGGTAGGACACCGAATCTCCCGAGGATGGTAGAGAAGCCAGACCCTCCACCCGCACACCGGAATGTCACGCCACCGACGCGGATGGGGCATTGTGCGGACGATTTTACCTCGACGGCCGCACTCCGGACAACAACAACCATTCTTATGTGGCTTTACGGCGATGACGAAACAGCTTCTCCCCTCAAACCACCAGCTGACAACACGGAACCCCTTGAATCTCAGCAGTTTCGATAGTAATCTGCTCCCGGTCATAGGTCGCACCCCCTTCGCTTTGATTGTCCTACACACACAACCAAGCGTAGGGAACGATCTATGACCTTGTCATTCTATAGTTTCACCGTTGAGAAACCCGGATAGAGCCTGGAAAATGGGGGCGATCGTGTTTATCTTGAGCGTCCTGAATCTGGCTAAGGACGCCGAAAGGAGGGACGATGCTGGAACTCAATCTGGGCGGAAAAGTGGCACTCGTGACGGGAGGTAGTGAAGGAATCGGGAAGGGGATCGCGTGGAAACTGTCTGAAGAGGGGTGTTCTGTCGCGATCTGCGCACGGCGCGATGATGTACTGCAGGCGGCTGCGCTGGAGATTAGGGACGATACGGGGGGCGCGGTGCTGGCTGTGCAGGCGGATGTGACGCAGGCGACGGACATCGAGACGTTCGTGTCGGCCGCGATCGATGCCTACGGCGGCGTCGATATTCTGGTGAACAATGCGGGACGGTCAGCGGGTTTTCCGTTCGAAGAAGCGACGGATGAAGCCTGGCTGGAGGATTTCGATCTGAAGTTCTGGGCGGCCGTGCGTGGATCGCGTTGCGTTTTGCCTTCGATGAAGGAACGAGGCGGTGGAAACATCATCAACGTGACACATCCAGGAGGGAAAGCGCCTGGTGGCGGCTCGGTCCCGACGTCGATCAGCCGAGCGGCTGGAATCGCGTTTACGAAGGCGTTGTCGCACGACTGCGCGTCCTATGGCATTCGTGTGAACACCGTTTGCCTGACGAACATCAAATCGGCACAAGGCGTGCGCGCGTGGGAATCGCTGGACACAGAAGAGTCCTACGAAGCGTGGTGCGACCGAATCGGGAAGGACATTCCCCTCGGGCGGATGGGGGAAGCGAGCGAGGTGGGCGATCTGGTGGCGTTCCTGGTGTCGGAGCGGGCGGCGTTCATCACGGGGACGTCGGTGAACATCGATGGGGGGACATCGCACGTTGTGTGACCAAGATGCGCCACTGAGAGCGCTGAGAACACTGAGGGAGAGTGCGCTTAGTTGAGGGGTCGCATGTTCGGTGTCAGTGTTCGGTTGTTCAGGGAAATCCTTAGCGGTTGTAATCGGAGTAGAGGGTAGTTAACGCCACAGCAGAAAAACGAAGGGCTTCCATTGTCGATGGAAGCCCTTTCGAGTTTAACGATGGTGGTGGATTACGCGCTAGGAAGAACCGGGGCGACTTCTTGTGCAAGGCGATCCATCGATTTTTCCCACAGTTCGCGTTTGTCCCAGTCGTGGGTGATCATCAACAGGGTGCCGAAGCCGCCGGTTTCGTCCCAGAGGGCCTGGAGTCTTTCGGTGCAAGTGGCGACGTCGCCGAAGATGCAGAGTTCCTTGATGATATAATCGGGGGTGACGTCGGAATCGGGCATATCGGGATCGCGCTTCGTAATCCAGAGCATCTTGGCCCCAGTCAACAGCGTGATCAGATAGTCGAACGCGCGATACACGGCGCTGTTCATCATATAGTCCAACGCCTCGTCGTTCGAATCGGCGATGAGGACGGTTCGTGAGATACGCCAGTCAGCACGGTTGGGGACAGGGCGTCCGGCGCCCTCGGCCCCGTCGCAGTAGGTCTTCCACTGTTCTTTGAGAATGTTTCCGGGCACCAGGTTTGTACTCACCGGATAGTAGCCGCGCGCACCGGCCATCGTGGCCGCTTTCGAATCGGGGCGGATGACGCTCATCCCTATCGGGGGATGGGGCTTCTGGTAAGGATGCAGGATCGAGCCGATGCCCTTTTCGGGAATCGGGTTTTCAATCTTGATGTGCCAGAAGTCGCCCTTGAAATCGAAGGGAGGCTCTGCTTGCCAGAGCTTCAGGATCATATCGATCGACTCGACCGTCATCAAGCCTTGGGTTGCAGGGTCGGGGAGTTCGAAGAGTCCCCAATCCGTCTGGACGCCCCCCTGGCCGAAGCCGCAGTTGATCCGCCCGCGAGAAAGATGGTCGAGGTAGGCCAGTCGAACCGCGACGTTGACGGGATGATGCTGCGGAAGGATTGAAACGCCTGTCCCGAGTCGAATCGACTCGGTTCTGGGTAGCACGTTCGCGATGAAAAGATCGTTCGACGGGATCGGCTCCCAGGCGACCGAATGATGCTGGCCGATCCAGGCTTCCTTGAACCCGAGCTGATCGGCTCGAACAACGAGGTCGATGTCTTCCTCGAAGGAGATCGTTCGGTCCTTCTCGGGGGGATGAAGCGGCATCATAAATATGCCGAGGTCCACAGTTTCCTCCTGGGCTGATGAAAGACGCGCAAGCGTTGATCAGGGTATGGGTGGATGTTTCGCGATCGCCTCCTCGACAATCTCGCAGCCGAGCCCGGGACGATCGGACATCTGAACGTAGCCATCTACGATAACAGTCGGGTTCGTGACGATGTCGTTGCGCCAGGGGACGTCATCGTGTTCGTATTCGAGAATCTTGAAGTTTTCGAGTGTCGCGCATAGATGCGCGGCCTGCCAACCACCGAGGCAACCGTGTGAATTGTGCGGCGCGAACAGAATGTCGTAGGTGTTGGCATAGTCAGCGACCTTCTTGCCCATCGTGATTCCGTTCCAGACGGTGTCGGGCATCACGATGTCGAAAGCGTGGTTCTCAAAGAAGGGCTTGAAGCCCTGGGTTCGGTAAACGCTCTCGCCGATGCAGATGGGCGTGGACGTTGACTCCCTGACGGATTTGAGCGCGAGAGGGTCGAGCGTCTCGGCTTCGAGCCAGAGCATATTGAAAGGCTCCAACGCCTTCGCAAGTTTTCGAATGCCGGCCATCTTGAACGAGAAGGCCACGTCGAGCGCGATGCTGCATTCGGAACCGAGAGCGTCCTGCCAGGCGCCGATCCATTCGACGATACCGTCGAGCGTGCCGGGTGAGATATCACCACTGTCTTCGGGCGTGAGGGAATAATTGACCTTGACGTCTCGGAACCCGAGCTCACGGACGTAATCGGCGCACGCTGTGACATCCTCCAGGGATCTGACCGGGGGCGCGTCGGGGTTTGCGGGTTCGGGTCTTCCACAGTGGGTGTAATAGCAGCGAATGCGATCGTTGACGAGTCCACCCAGGAGCTCGTAGACGGGAACGCCGAGCGCCTTGCCTTTGATATCGAGCAGGGCTGCGTCAATGCCGGAGATGGCCTGGTGGGCGACGCCAGCCGTCTGCCGCTGCGTCAGCCGGTAGAGATCGATCTGGATGCGCTCGGTCTGGAAGGGGTCGCGTCCGATGACGTGCTCACCGATGTACTCGATCGCCGGTTTGAGCATCCGATCGGAACGCATACAGTTACATTCCGAAAAGCCGGTGATGCCATCGTCGGTTTGCACCTTGACGAAGTTCTGGGTGCGCCAGCCTCCGTCGCACTGGAGCACTTCGACAGATGTGATTTTCATTCTACCTCGCGTGGACAAGACAGCCACTGAGCCCACTGAGGACCCAGAGAAATCTGACTTCATTGACGGAATCGCAACGCTCAAGATACTCTTTCCTTTCGATAAAGCAGGGGCTTTCTTGCCATCGTCGGAAGTGCAAGGACAAGATTTCCAAGAGGTGAGCAATGGCTGATTCAGGGGCCGTGCGATTGATCGATTCGCTCGTGGCGGAGGGCGTTCGGACGCTGTTCTCGTTATCGGGCAACCAGATTATGTCCGTCTACGACGCGACGATTGGACGGGACATCGAGCTGATCCATACGCGTCACGAGGCGGCGGCTGTCCATATGGCCGATGCTGCCGGACGGCTGACCGGGGAGCCCGGTGTGGCGCTTCTGCCGGCAGGGCCAGGGCACTGCAACGCGATTTCCGCACTCTACGTGGCTCTGATGGCGGAGTCACCGGTCGTTGTGATCAGCGGCCACGCGCCGCTGGGCCAGGCCGGAATGGGCGCCTTTCAGGATATCGACCAGGTGACGACTTCGAAACCTGTGACGAAGGCGACCTGGCTGATCGAGGACGCGAATCGTATCGGATCCGATATCCGCGAAGCGCTCGAAATCGCCAGATCGGGGCGACCGGGGTCGGTTCACCTGAGCGTCCCGGAGGATGTCCTGAAGGCAAGTGCGGATCTGAAATCGGAGAACGGAGAACGGAGAACGGAGAACGAAAGGCCTGGTGGCGTTGACGCGTCTTTCCTCGGTGAAGTACTCCGTCTGTTGAATGAAGCGGAGCGGCCAGTGATTTTGGCGGGACCGGGAATGGCGAGGGGATCCCGGTGGGACGCGATCGCGGCACTCTCCGATGCGACGGGAGTCCCTGCGCTTCCGATGATGAGTCCGCGTGGGGTCAACGACCCGTGGCTGCACGAAGCGGCAAACTGCCTCGCGGGGGCCGATCTGGTTTTGCTCGTGGGGAAGAAGCTCGATTTCTCGCTCCGCTTTGGGGCGTCGCCCCCGTTCACGGAGGGATGTCGCTTCATCCAAATCGAGTCGGATGCGGAGCAATTGAAGGACGGTCCGCGTGTGGTTTTGAGATGTCACGCGGATCCGAGTGAAGTGGCTCGGGCGCTTGCCGCTGAAGCTGGCGACGGGGGATCGCACGCCGCGTGGCGCGACGAGGTCGAGGCCGCTCGAGATAAGGTTCCCGTAGAGTGGTCGTCGATGCGACGGCTGGACCGCAGGCCCATTCATCCCCTACGCATCTGTCAGGCCATTCAGCCCTATCTGGACAAGGGTGCGATGTTCGTGAGCGACGGCGGAGAATTCGGTCAGTGGGTGCAGGCCGGCCTCGATGCCGAGACGCGACTGATCAATGGACCCGCGGGGGCGATCGGGAGCGCGATTCCGTTGGCGATCGGAGCCAAACAGATTGACCGGTCACGCGGCGTATTCGCATTCGTCGGCGACGGTACGTTCGGTTACCACGCGATGGAGCTGGACACGGCCGTGCGCTACGATCTGCCGATCGTCGTTATCATCGGCAACGACGCGAGATGGAATGCGGAGCATCAGATTCAACTGAATACGTATGGCGCGGATCGCACCGTCGGGTGCGACCTGCTGCTCTCCCGTTACGACCGGGTCATCCAGGCGCTCGGTGGCTACGGGGCTTTCGTCCAGGATGCACAAGAACTGGGTGGCGCCGTGGCTCAGGCGGTATCGTCCGGGTTGCCTGCGTGCGTGAACGTCGCGATCGAGAGCGCCGCGGCACCTACGCTACTCAAACATTGAGAATCGAAAATCGAACACTGGGAATGTGATGTACATCGAGGTTACGGCAGAAGAAAGAGCAAGGGGCGGAATGGACGAGGTCAAAATGGCCCAAGCTGTTGATGCGGTTCGCACTCAGGGCTTCGTGATTCTGGAAGACGTCGTCGATCACGATCACCTGAATGTGCTTAAGGCTCGGATGGATGAGGATGCAGAACGCAAGATCCGGTGCTCGAAATGGGGGGGCGCAGGAGCGGTCAAAGGACACCTTCAGCACAAGCCTCCGCCTTTCACTCCCTACGTGTTCGAAGATGTGGTGGCGAACCCGTTCGTGCTTCAGGTGACGCACGGCGTGCTGGGCGACGGATTGTTCAACTGGTTCTATTCGGGCAACACGAACTGTCCAGGCAGCGGAACGCAACCCTTACATCCAGATCAACTTCCGTTGTGGGCGGGGCTCGATCAGGCTCATCCTGCCAGCAATCTGGTCGTCAACATCTCACCCGAGGATACGTCGGAGGATAACGGAGCAGTCGAAATCTGGCCGGGGACACATCTGTTGATCGTCGAGCCGGATTACGAGAAGTCCGGAGACCGGTTTCCGAAAACCGTGGTCAAAAAGAGGCGGAAGGAAGTGCCTCCGATTCGCGGAGCAGCGCGGAAGGGAAGCGTTCTGATTCGAGATATGCGCCTGTGGCACCGTGGCGTGCCCAATCCCAGCGACAGCCCACGCCATATGATCGCGTTGATTCACACGATCCACTGGTATCGGAACCCGGGGCTGCTCAAGTTCGAGAAAGGTTGCGAGGAGGCCTTTCCCGATTGCAAGCTGGACCACAACGTCGAGTTCGTGGATGAACTGATCGACTATATGAACAATCCACGGCCGTAAGACCACAAGGCGATATCCGAGATCCGATCCGAGATATCCGATATCAGAGAGATGATGCCACTCAATGGTCCGAGTTCGAATCACCGCTGAAGAGAAGCGGTCGGGGAAGATGCAGCCGGAGCATCTACGATCTTGCGTGGAAGCAGTCGATCTGGACGGGTACGTGACGTTGGAAGAAGCAATCGACGTCGAGGTGATCGACGCCCTGTGTGAGAAGATGATGGCGGATATCAAAACCGTTCGAAAAAGGCGAGGAATTGAGACGGGTTGGTCGGGCGTGAGACCGCCGCCGAAGCACCCACATCTTTACAAGGACATCCTGTTGAACGAAATGGCCATCTCGGTCACGCACGCGGTCATCGGTGATGAAGTGACGAACGATGCGTATGGGGCGAACACGGCCTATCCGGGTGCCAGACCGCAGACGCCTCACGCTGATGGCGGTCAGCTATGGGCGGGTCTGAAAGAGGCCCATCCTCCTTACGCGATTGCGGTGAATGTTCCGCTTGTGGACGTTGACGAGGAAAACGGAGCGACGCAGGTTTGGCCGGGGACACACCGGAACACGCGGACGGTCCTCAAACGAGGGGAACACGCGGACCCAGAGTGGGTCGCCGAGTGGGAGAAGCAACGGTCACCGGAACGGATGATGACGAAGCGAGGCGATGTTGTGCTTCGGGATACGAGGATGTGGCATTGTGGGATGCCGAACTACACGGATACACCTCGCCCGATGATCGCGATGATTCACAAGGTGCCCTGGTGGGGACGAGGCGGCGTGGAATTCGAGAAGGGTACGGAGGATTTCCTGACGCATCCCGTCCTCAAGACCAACGCAGTGTTCGTCGATCCGCCGATCGATTACCTGATGCAGGGCCACTCGCGGCCGCTCCATCGCGGGAAATGAAACGCCGCGTGAAGATCGCCCACTGCTTCAGCAGTCGATTCGCTCGATCAGGATGGTCGCGCCCAACTCTCTCGCTTGATCTCTTTCTTCTGGGTTTTCCGCACGTACGCCGACACCAACGGGTAGATCGGACACCTGGTCGATTACGTGGCGCACGCACTCGTCGACCGTCTTGAACGGGAAGCCGCGACTGGCTTCGATGCTGAACATCAGGTCGTTGGCGCCGAACGACAGCATATCGACACCGGATTTCGCAAGCTTTCTGCAGTCGAGTGTGGCTTTGACGGACTCGACTTGGAGCGTCAACGTGCCGTGGTTGTTCCACCAGTCCGCGTAGCCCAGCCGGTCGAGGGGTTGGTCGATGCCGGCTCGAGTAAGGCCGCCCCAGCTTCGCTTGCCCTGCTGCGGGTAGTAGAAAGCCGCGAGCGCTTCGTCGACCGTTTCCTCTTCCTCCACTTCTGGAATCATCACGCCGTCCGGGCCGAGATCCAAGTAGGTTCCGACGAGATAGGCGTGCCGCGTGTGCTTGATGCGGATACGCGTCGGTTTGTCATACTCTCGGGCGAGTTCACAGAATGAGATGATGCGCTCTTCGTTGTGTGCCAAATGCTGACTGTCGATCGAGATGAGGTCGAATTCTCGGATGGCGAGAATCTCTTCGAGCCAGCCACGCTCGATATCGGTGGGGAGGCCGACGCATTCGATGATCTCGCCGTCGTGGATTCGTTGTTTGAGGGTTTTCTCTGGCACGCCTTCTCTCCTTTTGAAAGGCAGGTGAACCACCCACCTTCGCCCTCTAGCTACGGCGGGCAGGCAGATGGACGCAGATGCACACAGATTGCACAGGTCGGTGGTCGAGGCCCTATTCGGGGACAGGATCTCAATAGTGTATGGAAGGATCGCAATGGAGTTCACACCAGAGCGGTGGGAGCAGTCTCCCGACTGCGAACTGTCATCGCTCAGCTCAAGAAGGACACGAATGTGGCTGATTTCAAGGTGGTTGTGACGGACTCGTTCATTCGGTCGAGCGGGTTGGATCTGTTGCGCAAGCAGGGAGGCGAGGTCGTCGTGTTGCAGCCGTACTCATCGCCGGCCGATCTGGTAGAGGCGGTGCGTGACGCGGATGCGATGATGGCACGATCGGTGAACGTGACGCGCGAGGTTGTCGAGAGTGCGCCGAAGCTGAAAGTCGTATCCCGCCACGGTGTGGGATTCGAGAACGTGGACCTGGAGACGTGTACGCGCTTGGGGATCGCGGTGTCGATCTCGAGCGATGCGAATTCGCAGTCGGTAGCCGAGTTCGCCTTCACATTGATGATGGCGTCGGCGAAGAATGTGGCACTTATCGGTCGAGCCGTCCGGTCGAACGTCTGGGCGCGGGACAACAGCAGTGCGGTCGAGTTTCACGGAAAGACGCTGGGCATTGTCGGTCTGGGTCGCATCGGATCGCGTCTTGCCAGGCTAACGAGTGGGTTTACGATGGAGGTTTTGGTTTACGACCCCTACGCGGCCTCGGATGCGGTCGAAGCGGCCGGGGCGAAGCAAGTTGATCTGAATCGGCTGCTGGCCCAAGCCGATTTCGTGTCGCTTCACGTGCCGCTTACAGACGAGACACACCACATCATCGGGCGGGATGAGCTCGAGCAGATGAAGACGTCGACAATTCTAGTCAACACGGCACGTGGCGGTCTGATCGATGAAGGTGCTCTGCTCGATGCGCTGACGAATGGGTGGATTGCCGGGGCGGCCCTCGACGTGTTCGAGTCCGAGCCTCTACCCGATGATTACCCGCTGACGAAACTGGATACGATGATCTGCACGGCGCACGTCGCCGGGCAGACACAGGAATCGCTGATCCGGACGTCGACCGTCGCGGCGGAGAACATCCTCGCAGTTCTGCGTGGTGAAGCGCCAGAGATACTCGTCAATCCAGATGTTCTGAAGAATCGAACGCGCGTGGCGTGGAAGCAGTAGAAGAAGTGTTCAGTGTTCAGGAAGACACTATTGACGACGCCCCAGGCTCAGCTGACCGTCGCCACGTTTGGATATTCCATCAGCTTGGTGTCGGAGGTAACGAGAGGGCAGTTGTGCGTCGTTGCAGTCGCCAGGATAATTTGGTCGGCGGGATCCCGGTGTGCTCCCTCGAGTCGCGTCGATGCGATCGCAATCGCCGGGCTCAATTCCAGAAGGTTGACTCCCGGGTATCCGAGCGCCGCCGTGAACCACGGCTCGATCGGTACAGACAGCTCGAGTCGTGCAAGCTCTACAAGCTTGGCGATTTCCCAACACGAGATGGCGCTCACGCCAATCGTGCCGGATTCGTTCGCGGTTATCGCTTCCGACTGAGTCTCGGTCAGCCGTTGGTCACCACCCACCCACCAGATCCAGACGTGGGTATCAAGCACGATCATCGGGATGATTCCCAGTCATCTTCCACGACACCCCGGAACGGCTCCTCGTAACGAACTACGGATCCACGCAGCGGATAACGTGGGTCGTCGGCGTCGGTCACAACCCCACCCTTTAACTGACGCCACGCTTCGAAATCCTCGACGGGTATCACTGCAACTACTGGCTTGCCAGCCCGCTCGATGATGTAGTGGTCGCCCCTCAACTGGACTTCGCTCATCAGTTGGCCCAGCCTGTGTCGAGCGTCGACGGCGGATATCGTTTTGGTCATCGCCAGCCCCACAATACTATGATCGTATGGATTAGTATAATCAATATAATCATAGTGGTTCTTCTCCTCATTGGCAAGCCTTCACTGATGATAGAAAAGACAAGGGCTATGGTGATCGCCACCATAGCCCTTCCTCTTGACGTGGAATGAAGCGGTTTCTCAGGAACCGGCGCCCTCGGGCAATTGGATCGAAGCACAGGGAAAAACGCCCACACTTGCTTTGTCCGGATACTCCTCACGCACGTGTTTGAGGGCTTCGTCCCAGTTGGAGCACGCGACGACCTGTTCGGAAGGCCCGAACTTGTCGATGTCGGTGCGTGCGAGATAGGGCGAGCAGACAAACAGACGCTTGGCCTTCGGGACCCCAGCCCGCCCCGGTCCCCACAGCTTTCCACCGTAGTCCGATCCGAACCGGCCAGTCAGGTAGTGCGATGCCTGACCCTCCGGGCTGTGCGTGATGATGACGGCCACGCCGCCCTCGTCTTTGAGGCATAGCCTTGCAGGCCACGCACCTTTGGTGGCCTGGTTTTCGATCGGATAGGTGTTCGTGACAACGATGTCGAGGTTCCGGGGTACGGGTGTGGCGTAGACTTCGCGCGCTCTTTCAGCGCCTGCCCGATGTTGTTTGATGAAGTCTCCCCCGTAGACCCCGATGATATCCCGGCGGTTGTTGATCAGCAGGTCGATCTTGAAGTCGAGACCGACTTTGCGCGCCGCCTCTTCGATGTCAGCACGTGTTTCGTTGCCCTCTACGATGCCCAGCATTCCCGTTTCGGCGGTTGACTTCTTCCGTCGCCGTCCGTGGTTGCACGCAACCGATTCGATGCCCATCACGCCAGGGAACACGAGCTTCGCGCCCCCGCCGAATCCGGCGCCACCGTGTGGGATCAGGCCGCCGATACCGATTTTGAGGTCACATTCCATCACCTCTCGGTTGACGAGAAGGGGTGTTCCACGCGATGTCTCGCCGATATCGACGAGGTGCTCGTAGGGATTGTGGTTGTAGACTCTAAACCGGCGGACCGCATCGGCGCCCAACTTTTTAGCAAAGTGTTCGAGGTTCATCGCGATGTGGTTGGCGAAGGCCCCGACGAGCCGAATCTGGTCATCCTGGATGCCCGCCTCTTCGAGTTCGTCGAGGACGAACGGCAGGATCCTGCCTGTGGGAGCAGGTCGAGTCAGGTCGTCGAAGAGGATGACGATCTTCTTCTTGCCCTTTGCCAGTTTATGCAGCGGCTCGGTTCCGTAGGGGTTAGCCAGCTGCTCTCTTAGCTGATCGTCACTCAGAGCCGGCGTATCGTGACCGGCCATCTTGCATTCTCTGACATCCCACTGATCTGGGAAATGCAGTGCCAGCTCTTCCTCGCCATACCATGCCTTGATCGGGATCTTGATCTTGCCAGTATCCATCGGATGCCTTCCGGATTGAAGTAGGGACCTGCACCGGGGAATTCGCTGCAGAATATGAGTATCAGAAGCGGCGGCGGCAAGTGTTCCAGCGGATTGAAGGCAGGCGGTCGACGGAGGCGTTCAGATGAAGTGGCTCTAGTTCGGGGGTTCCGGTTCGATTTGATCGACGAAGAACCCTTCCACCATCGCTCCCAGGGCTCTCAAGTCGATCGGTTTCTCCGCAACACCATCGACTCCATACCGCTTGACGATCTCCAGTAGCTCCACCCCTTCACGGATATGGTAGCCTGTCATCGCGATGACTTTGGCGGTTGACGAGGTTCGCCGGATATCCTGAATGACTTCGAACCCGGATTTGACGGGCATGTAGATGTCGGTGATGAGGACATCCGCCCCGTGTTCGTTGAACAGGGCCAGGCCTTTCTCGCCGTTATCGGCGACGCGAACCTCGTGCCCACGTCGGGCGAAATACGTCTCGATGACCTCACATACGATGGGTTCATCGTCGACGATGATGATGTTGAGTTGTTGAGTCATTTGAGGCATGTTGCTGTAAGCAACGTAGCTGTGCAGGCCAGCGCCGTCAAGGATCGTCTGGAGGGTCGAAGCCGCTGTTTGTCGAATCCGCTCTGTCAGGCTACATTACCAGAGTCACCATTTTTGTTTCGGGGGACAGACTTGGCCTTCTGGGTTCTCATCACGCTCGCCGCGGTCGTGGGTGTAAAATATTACACGTCGGTGGGACTACGTCAGCTGGATCGGCGCCTGGCCTCCGTCAAGCGGGACCTGGAGCGCTCCAAGGAAGGCCGGAAGGAAAAGCAGCAGGCACAGGCCGAGGTCGCCGAGGAAGAGGAGATATGCGAGACTCGGATCCGAAATATGAAAGATCTGATCTCGGATCTCGAGTATCGGTTAACAGTGGCGCCGGAGGAAGAAGAGGAGACGGTGTGACCAGAAATCTGGCAAGAATCTCGAAGACAGCCCTGACTTGCAGCCAGGGTTTTTTTGTGCCGGTCGACAAAGTGATCGTTGGTGTTTCCTATAACGCTTTGACCGCCTCATCGACCTGACGCACTGCCTGGAGAGAGCTGTCGGCCTGGAGTTCCTCGGGTAGGGTAGGCATCCGGGACGTTTGCGGTGGCGTCGAGCCTGGATCAACGATCGTCTTTGGATGTTGAAGGAAGCTTGTTCGCGATGTTTCTGGGTGTGTAGAAGCCGCTGCTCGTCGTCGAGTCCGCACAGGTGACGATCAGCCCCGAATAATTCGCCCCTGGAAGGAGACGCGTAGGGTCTGCTCGGGGGTATACCTCGAAAAATTAATGATTTATGGCATCCTTCTGTATCGTCGGTGAAGATGGGTTCGGTCGCTCCGTTCTTTTATTGACTCTTTTTGCCTGTTTGTTTACACATTGTTCGAAAGCCACGACAGATAGCCACAAGCTCATGGATGGATGTCCCCCGTCCGTCTCTCCCTCAGCGATCCCCCAACCCGCAAGAGGATTGTGATGAGGACTGCTCTTTCCCTTTTGGCCATTGCCACTTTCGCGCTTGGGTATGGGCCTTCTTCAGGACACGCCAGCCAGTTGGTCGATGCCGTCCGTGCGGGCGACCTGGGCTCCGTTCGACGCATGTTGGATCAGGGCGATAGCCCCAATGCCGTCAATTCGCACGGCGAATCAGCGCTCGGTTGGGGCTCCTTCAATGGACAGCTGTCTATCGTCAAAGAGCTGCTGACGGCAGGCGCGGATGTGAATCGGAAGGATGCCCTGGGAAATACGCCAGTACTCTACGCGGCCGCAAAGGTCACTCCGACATTCTGAAGTTGCTGATCGACCACGGGGCGGACTGCAACGTGCGAGGGCGAAATGATCTGACGCCGTTGATGGCGGCAGCACGAGACGGTCATCGAGATGCGGTAAAGGCCCTGCTCGAAGGCGGCAGCCAATGGAACGCGGAACGCAAGGGACGGACCGCACTCGGGATGGCTCGCAGGAAGGGACATCGGTCGATCGTGCAGATCCTGCTTGGGATGATCAAGTCCAAATCGTAAAGACCTCCTGAATCCTGAGTTCCGGTGTCTGGAATCTGACAGGATGGCGTGAGTCGGCGGACAACCCGTCAACTCTGACGCCTAGCATGAAACAGTGCGCTGCCCAGCCTCGATCTTCAGGCTGGGCCTTCCTTTTTGGGGACTGGGACGATTTGTCCTTCTCGGAGGAACATTCCGTTCATCTGTCGGGGGCGAGCCCTATATGTGGGGTCTAAATTATTCGAAAACAGATATATAGATGCTATCAGAGCACGGTCGTTTGGCATCGATGTTGCACTTGTCCTGACTGGGGACCACTGAACAGTGGTTGATTTCACTGATTTGTCGGGGAGGTCATCATGCATTCGGTCGGGAGTCGGGAATTCGCAAGGAAGGCCTTTGTCATCCTTGCGGGAGCGGCGAGTGTGCTGCTTCTGTCCACCGGGGAAGTCTGGCAGGTCGTTCCGGGCGTCGTGCTCTTTTATGTCGCCGCGGCGGCCAGTTTTCTCAGACAGAACCGGTAGTTGATCAGAAGACATTTCGCCACACAGACAAAGCATTCCAGAGGTCTCCGAGAATGTCACTCTCGGGGGCCTTTCTGTTTTCTCACCCGGTGTCGAGCTTCAGCTGTCGGTCGAGTCGGGTCTTCAGCAGGTTGACGTTCGCGATGGCGTTGTGGACGGCGCTGATGTTGTAATGATTGTTCCACGCGATGAGCTATAATCAAAAGGTGTGGAAAAAGAGAAAGGGCGACCCTACCCTTCCCGTGAGATAGTTGATTCACACAAAACCGGGTGAGAGGCCCGGTTGGGAAGGAGGATCGCCGTGAAGGAACATACGCATAGAGTCCCATTGAAGTCCATGCCGACGTGGGAGACGGTTGACGATTGGATCCGTGAAGAGATCCAGGGCCGGTTCCAGTCCATTCTGGAGGAGGAGGCGACCGCGTTCTTGGGCCGGTCGTGGTATGAGCGCCGAGCCGAGGTCGATAGCTCCAGGGGCTACAGGAACGGCTACGGCAAGCCCCGGCGTCTCTCGACGAGCTGCGGAACGATCAAGGTCCGGCGTCCCCGGGTTCGTGGTCTGGAAGAGCGGTTTGAAAGCCGCATCCTCCCCCTGTTCGCCCGGAGAACCAGGGCCATTGGAGATCTGCTTCCCGACCTTTATCTCCACGGTCTCTCCCAGGGCGACTTCGAGTTGTCTTTGCGTGCGCTGCTCGGTGATGGCGCGCCGCTTTCGCCGACCTCGATCGCTCGTCTTCGAGGGAAGTGGGAGGTCGACTTCCAGGACTGGAAAGAAAGGCGTCTGGATAATCGCGAACTGGTCTACGCCTGGGCTGATGGCATCTACGTCAAAGCCGGGCTCGAGCGCGAGAAGGCGTGTCTGCTGGTCGTGATCGGCGCGATGAGCGACGGCAGCAAGGAGATCCTGCCGATAGAACCCGGTTATCGAGAGTCTACAGAATCCTGGCTCACGGTGCTCCGGGATCTCCGGGATCGCGGGCTCGAACATCCTGTCCTGATCGCCGCGGACGGGAATATGGGCATCTGGGCGGCCGTTGATCAGGTCTGGCCAGAGAGCCGGCAACAACGGTGCTGGAACCACAAGATCCTCAACGTGCTCGACAAGGTCGCCAAGCGTGCACAGGCTGAAGCCCGCGCACTGCTCGTCCAGATCCCCTATGCCGGCACGAAAAAGGAGGCCGAGAAGCTCCGGAAACGCTTTGCCGCACGGTATCGCTCACAGTTCCCTGCCGCCGTGGAGACGCTCGAAAGAGACTGGGATCGGATGGTCACGTTCTACGACTTCCCGAAGGAACACTGGAAACACCTGAGAACCACGAACGTCGTCGAGAGCCCCTTTGCTTCCGTTCGGCTTCGCACAAACGCCGCCAGGCGATTCAAGAAAGTCAGGAATGCCACGGCTCTCATCTGGCGTACGCTCAAGGTCGCAGAGAGCCGATTCAGGAAACTCACCGCGCCACACTTGCTACAACAAGTCTACGATCAGAAACACTCAACCGGACCGCAGGTCGAAACCGGGAAGATGGCCGCCTGATTTCTTTTACACACCTATTGACCTGAGCTCCACGCGATGGCCACGGAGCTGACCTTCAACCCGAGCTCCAGCTGTCCAGTCACCCGCTCTCCCACCTCATCCTCGGAATACAGGTAATCGTAGCGTGCGTTGCGAGCCGCGTTTCGCTCTTTTGATGTCTTCTGCTCCTTCTTTGGATACCAGTGATCCAGGTTTCGGCCGCTGTAACGAACATAGCCCTTGTCGGTCGTGGCATAAGCTTTGAGGGGAAAGGCGTGGCGGATCGGCGGGATTTCCGTGTTGCAGATGCCGACACCGGCATCTTTGAGCGCCTGGAGCGGATACACTTCGTGCCAGGAGATGTGCCGAAATTCGATGTGGATGTCGATCTTTTCGCGGACGGTGACGTCGGCCACGCGAAGCAGGTAGTCGAGACGCTTCTGGCTCCGTACGACGCGATCTTCGAGCTGGATGAGGAAGCTGAAGAAGCGACCGGTTTCGACGAGGGGACTGACCGCGGTGATGTGATCCTGCATCATCCGCTGGCCTGCTTCATCGTCCCACGTTTTGGTGTGCGAAATGTCGCGATGGACTTTGACAGTGTACTTCCCATGGACGGTTTGCTACGCCTTTCGATGTCGAGAAAATTGGCGATGAGCGGTTCGCGATAGAAGGTGTTGTTGATTTCGACGAAAGAGAAGTATCTGGTAGAACCGCAGCCGGTCCTGGTCGTCGCGTTGTTCGGCCGTCATTTCGGACTGTTGGCGCTTCGTTGCGCGGGGTGGATTGAACAGACCGACCCAGTCGTCGAAGTAGTAGCCCGACGTACCGACGTGATAGCCCAAACGTGAGATGTCGGGGGGCTCGGACAGGGGCGCCCAGTTGCTCGAACGGTCGGTGGGTGGGATGATGGTCAGTTGCTGCATGGAATCATGAGCGGGTGAGCGGGTGAGCGGGGGAGGAGGGAGCGGCGGCTTTGTCTCTCCCGCTCTCCCGTTCCCTCCTCTCCCGCTCGGTTTATCCGCGGTATCCTTCGTCGAGCAATTCGAGATGGTCGATCAACGCTTGCTGTTCTCCCTCGCGCTGTTGCTGTTGCGCATCTGTGACCACGCCTGCTCGTCCAATCGCCTGCTCGGCTTTTCCGACGTTGGCCGCTGGCATTACCGCATCGAATCCGAGTTTCATTCGAACATCTGTGACGGCCTTCGATACGTCGCGCTGTTTTTTCTCCCACACGGACTCGAACAGGTCGAACTGACCGGTGTCGGTGCGCGGGCGGTTGACGGCGAGGCGGATCGTTTTGATGGCGACACGCCGCTGATACAGATCCCGGAACAGACGGATGGCGCTGGTGGTGACGGTCGTGAGGTCGATCGTAGGGTGCGGCCAGCGTGCGGTTTTTTGCGTGGTGCGATTGCCCGTGTAGGTGAGGACGAACGTGAGGTGTTGCGTCTGGGCGTTTTCCATATGCAGGGCGTGACAGACTTTGTCGGCAGCGTAACGCACGTGTTGAATGAGCTGCCGCTCGTCGTTGACGTCGCGATCGAGTGTGACTTCGACCTCGACCGTGCGTCGTTTTTCGATCCTTCGATTCCGACCGGTGTCGAGACCGATGGCCAGGCTGTAGAGTCGTTCGCCTTCGCCACCCAAACGGACGACGAGTGCGTCTTTGCCGAGACGCTGGATCTGGCCGACGTGCTTGACGCCGTATTGGCGGATTCGATCACGAACGGCGGGGGACAGCCCCGGGAGCAGGCTGGCGTTGAGAGATGCGAGAACGTCGGTCTCTTCGCCGGGTTCGCAGATGCGGACGTTGCCGGGTCGCGCGAGTTTGGCGAGCATGTTCGCGATGGCGCGCGTTGAAGCGACGCCGACAGCGACGTCGGCCAAACCAATGGTGCGCGTGACGTTGCGACGTAGACGATCGGCGATGGTGTCGAACGATTCGCGATGGATAATCGGTGTGCCCGTGAGGTTGAGCTGACACCGTCCGAAGTCGTTGACGTCATATTCGGGTGTGAGCGATTCGATAATCCACGCGAGTTCCTCTTTGGCCGTTTGTTCGATGTCGTCATTGCGCGGGACGACCTCGACGTTGCGATGACGCTTGAGGATTTGCTGAACGGGTTGGCCCCGGCGAATGCCGAGCGCTTGGGCGTGTGACGAGCACGCGAACACGGCACACTTGTGACTGTCGACGCTCTGCTGCACGACGACGAAGGGATGGTCGCGCAGCGTCGGGTCGTAGGCGGAAAGCGCCTGAGCGGAGAAGTGGTCGTGTTCGATTGAGAAGAACATGAGGCGTGAACCGTTTTCCGTGAACCGTGAGCCGGGAACCCATTGTGCCGGAACTATTTGAACACGATGAAGGTTATGGTGGATCTTGATCTACCGACCGCCTGCTGCGGAAGCGGCGCTGTCGCCCGCTTTGGTCACTGGTCATTTGTCACTTGTCAATAGTCACTTATGTGACCCAGGATAGCTTTTCTTCTGCGTACGTCGCGTCCTTTGGGGGGAACTGTTCGGGATCGTCGAGGCTGCCGATCGTGAGATCGATTTCGTCCGTGCGACGGTCGTTTTCGTAGCTGAGCGTCGTGCCGCAGTTGCCGCAGAATGACCACGTCGCCCGTGTCTCCGATCGAAACTTCGATCGTTCACCCTTCGTAAACTCGACCTGGTCGGATTTGAACGTGACCCAGGCCAGAGATTGCGCGCCCGATACTCGCCGGCAGTTTCCACAGTGACACATTCCCTGGTGGTTCGGGTTTTCAGTCGCGCGGTAGCGGATCGCCCCGCAGTAACATCCTCCTGTAATTTCCATTGTGTCTCCCGCATGGCATCGTGGTCGTAGAATACTCGCGTGTGACGTCTGTGTTTTACAACCCCCGAAAGATATGTCATCCCGGCAGGCTTCAGGCCGGGATCCATTCTGGCCTTCGTTCTGCTGAAAATGGACCCTCCCTCACGTTCGTTCGGGACAGGCTTTCAAGAAGCGTACCGGGGTGACAACGGCGTCAACCGCTCTGGCTTTCAGCTTGCCGCAAGTTCGCTGAGCGCCTTCGCTGCTTCTCCGTGTAGCAGTCCCATACGCAGGACGTTTTCCTTCAGCTTTGCACGAAACGCAGGGTCGCTCCACCCGGCACCGAGGGTCTTTCCGTCGAGATAAGAAGCCGTCGTGGCGATGAGGCTGCGGTATCGTTCGACGGCGCGTGCCCGTGCGTCGGGATGTGTGTCGATGACGGCACTCGTTTGTTCGAGAAACTCGATGGCGCACTGTGTGGTTCCGACGACACGTTGAAAGGTACGATACGCGCACGTATAGGATTTCTCTCCGCACGGTTCGCAGAACGGTTCGTGGTCGAGGTGTTCGGCCACGGCGTCGTAGAGGACGCCGCCATACCTGAATCGGTTGCTTCCGAACGAGCCGCCGGCCACCTGTGCGCCGAAAGATCAAGGCGTCGTGAACGGCATCTTCCTGAAGGAGTGTGGGATCGTCTGGTGTGAAGATGTAGGCAAGGTCGGTCTTGTGGGGTGGCTGGATGTCGGCGCACAATTTTTCGAAGCTCGGGACCGTCGCGAACGGCAGTCGAGAGATGTCGTCCGACCATCCGGTCAGGACACTCCACGACGGCCTCGTACGGACGATCACCCGCTGGCCATCAGCCAGAGCGCGCTTGAGCATGCAGAGATAGCGCCTTCGCGAGTCGGGCAACGCGCCGGGCTCGGGATGGGTATCCCATTCGGCATTCTGATGGCCCGTGACCTTTTCGACGGTAAAGCCGAGCGCGCGACTGAGAAAGTCGAGGCGGATGTCATCGCCGCCTTCCGTCCACCACGCGTGACAGTTTTCGCCCGTGTCGAGAACGGGAGAGAAGGCGGTGCCGGACAGACCGGCGATATTGGCATAGTCGGCTTTGCGACCCCACGAACCGAGGATGGCACAGAGACAGGCGATGAAGGAGCCGTGGACGTTGGGGTCGGCCTGGATTTGGAGGGAAATGATGGGGACGGTTGTAGACATGGATATCTCCTAGGCCCTTTTCCTCTCGAATGCTTTCGTTTTCTATGCGGCGACGGTCGGTTGGATGTCGACGTAGGGCGCGAAGTCTTTGAATGAATTCTCCAACCGTCGGGACGCGATGTCGAGATCGACCATGTTGGGTGACCAGGTGACGGCAGTGATGGTATCGGCCTCGAGCGTGTAGGTTCCCCACTCCTCGGAAACAGTACCCCGGACTTCGAACGGACCGGGCTCTGCCAGGGTGTCGGCGAAGCGGTCGTAGACGTCGGGCCAGAAGACGATGTCGACGACTTCGGTCTTGTCTTCAAGCGTGATGAAGAGCATCGGTTGGCCGCTGTGGGCGACGTGATGGACACGGCGCGTGACCGGCCAGCCAAAGACCTTGACGCGCTGGTCGACGTGTTCGTGGATGCGGCCTGCGGGGACGGCGTTTCGTGAAGCCGGGTGCATGCTGAGTATTTCCAGGATGTTGCCCGAAAGCATGAAGCCCAGGAACTCGAGCTCGTTGAGGCAGCGTTCGGCGAGTGTGTAGTCGTGTAAACCAGGATGTCTACCCCGGCTCAGAAGCGACCCCGGGGCGGGCTCTTCGCTGGAGCTACGGTGTCCTTGGGGTTCGAACAGCGTGGGCACGTCGGGTTTAAGGCGCCCTAGATGCCATCGAGCTGGTAAAGCAACTCGGGCTGGGTGAGACCGAAACTGTCGAACGCGCCGACGAGAATCAGCTTTTCTGCCTCTTTACGTCCGATATCGACGCGGCGAATGAAATCGGTGAGGTTACGGAAATGACCGTTCGTATCGCGTTCGTGAAGGAGACCGTCGAGGCTCTTTTGCGTGAGATTTCGAACGTGCATGAGACCGGGGCGGATCCAGTTGTGCTTCCCGTAGTAGCCGTCGTTCGATTCGTTGATGCCGATGGGGAGAATGCGGATGCCCAGCGACGAGCTTCGTTGAGGTAGACGTCTTTGGTGTAGAAGCCGTGCTGGTTGCTGATGACGGCGGCGAGGAACTGCGCTGGATAATACGCTTTGAGATACGTGCACTGGAACGAGAGCTGCGCGTAGCTGGCGCTGTGTGATTTGCAGAAGCTGAAGCCTGTGAAGGAGCCGACGCGGTTCCAGAGTTCGACGGCCTGCTCGCGACTGAGCCCACTCGTGTCGATACATCCCTGCATGAATTCTTCGGCGGTCTGACGGATGACGGCTTCGGCCTGTTCGCCTTCGTGCAGGCTGTTCATCATTTTTCGAATTTTGTCGGCCTTTTTGAAGCTGAGGCCGGCTACGCGATGGCAGATTTTGGTGACGTCTTCACTGGAAGGCGCAGACGTCGTGCGTTTCTTTGAGGATCGGTTCGAGTTGGGGATGGAGGTAGTCCCAGTCGACGATGCCGGCTTTGGCTTTGCGATGGCGCTCGATGAAGGTGGCGGTGTAGGAGGCGCCGGCGGGGCGGACGAGGCTCGAGGTGATGGCGAGTTCCTCGAACGACTCGACCTGCGCTTTTTTGTTGAGGCGTGTTTGGGCGGGGCTTTCGATGTAGAAAATGCCCTTGGTACGTCCTTTTCGAATGATGTCGAGGACGCGTCCGTCGTGATAGCATTTTTCGAGATCCCAGACTTCGGGGTCGGGGTAGCCCTGATCGCTGAGCTGTCGGAGCCCGTCGCGCAGGACCGAGAGCGATCCGTTCCCGAGGAGGTCGAATTTGATGAGGCCGAGTTCGTCGATGCCGCTGTGCATGTCGATCTGGGTGATGAGTCGGTTTTTGGGACCGCCGGAATACTCACACGCGACGTGACGTCGGATGGGATCGTTGGTGATGAGGAGTCCGCCGGGGTGTTGGCCCAGAAACCGGGGCTTCCCCTTGATGCGCTGCGCGATGGTCATGATGCGGTCGAGCTCGGCGTCGTGAATCCGTCGCGTTTTGGTTTTAAGACTTTTTTGGACTTCGGAGATCTCTTCTTCCGTATAGCCGAAGACTTTGGCCGTTTCGCGGAACGCGGCCCGTCCGCGGAAGTGGTTGGTCGTGCAGGTGATGGCGACACGGTCGCGGCCCCATTTGTCGATGACGTGGTCGAGGACGTCGTCGCGTTCGTCCCACCCGAAATCGAGGTCGGCATCGGGGGGCGACGCACGGTCTTCGTTCAAGAATCGCTGAAAATAAAGATCGTATTTGATGGGGTCGAGGTCGCTGGCACCGATGTTGTAAAAAGTGATGGAGTTGGCGGCCTCGAAGAATGGTGCAGTCTTTGGGGCGGCGGTAGCTTTCGCTGAGACGCTCGTTGGCCCAGTCTCGGACCTGTTTGACCATGATGAAGTAGGAGGGGTAGTCGAGTTTGGCGATGACGTCGAGCTCGGTTTTCTGAATTTCTCGCGCTCGGTCGTAGTCGGGTGTCCCGCCGTAGTTCTGCTCGAGACCGTCCCAAGCGATTTGGGCGAGGTAGGACTCGGGCGTGTGGCCGTCGGGGACGTCGATGCGGGGCAGGATCCACTGCCCGAGCTCGAGCTCGACGATGCACCGGTCGGCGATGCGGGCCGTGTTGGCGATGGCCTCGGGGTGACCGGGGAAAAGACGGGTCATCTGTTCGGCGGATTTGAGGAACGCGTTGCGCGACGCCGTTTCGTGCGGTTCGAGACGCGAGAGGGTGGATGCGTGGCCGATGGCCGTTAGAATGCGATGCGTGTCGTGATCGTCGGTGTCGAGGAAGTAGCTGTTGTTGGTGGCGACGAGGGGGAGGTCGAGCTCGTGGGCAACGGCCTCGAGCTGTCGGCTGCGCCGGCGGGTGAGGGCGCCGTTGTTGACGACCTCGCCGTAGAGGGTGTGACGGTTGGGTGTTTGAGCGAGTTGACGGAGAAGGTGGGGAAAGCCGGTCAGGAAGAAAAGATTGGGCCAGGGTTTTGCAAAGACGTCGGTGAAGGTGAAGTCGGGGTCGACGTGACGTCGGGTGATGATTTCGCAAAGATCGCCGTAGCCCTGCGCGTTTTGAGCAAGCAACAAGACCGTGTTTAAGGGTTGCCCGGCCTGGACGGCGCCGACGCCTCTCGCATTTATGGATCGTGAAGGCGAGAGGGAGTCAAATCCCTCGGATTTGACCAACTGATTTCGCGACGTGGGGTGTTGCGATCCCGAGGGGTCGGTGAGCTCGACACCGAGGATGGGTTTGATGCCGTTGGCCCGACACGCGAGGTAGAAGCGGATGAGGCCGCTCATACGGTCGGTGTCGGTGAGCGCGACTGCCTCGAAACCGTGGACGGCTGCCCGCGCGGCCAACGCTTCGGGCGAGCAGACACCGGCGTGGAACGAGTAGGTGGAATGACAATGGAGTGGAACGAACACCGCGCACCTCTCCCCAGTTCCGACCGGTGAGCAGCAGAGGTCGGAAGTCAGAGGTCAGGGAGAGGAGATGATGAATCGCGCGAAGGGGCGCGCTGTTACAATGTACTGTAAGTACATCAAAATAGGTGAACACATGTATACCTATCGGCAGGGAAAAAGTCAAAGGGAAAAATGCAAAGTTGGTGAGTGTCGACTCGTTGTATAGGTGGAGATAGTCACGACTCGGGATCGCGCGTCGTCCGTCGGGGCTGACGAAACGACAAAGTGCCTGTTTCTGCGTCTCGTAGGAATCCGGGTTGCTGCCGGAGTGGATCGAGCCTATATTTGAACCATCGGCTTGATCGACACTTCCCCTGTCGGTGGGCTTGGCCGGTAATCTCTTTATTTTTCAGCAGTTTACTCTTCCCCGCACACGACTTCTCCCTTCAAGCGGCAGCTTTCATCCTCTTTGCGTCGGGGGCGCTTATGGATGCTATTCTGTCGATCGTTCTGCTCGGGTCGGTCTACTACTCGTGCAAGCTGATTCTCCGTTTCATTTCCCACCGATCTGCCATTCTGCCGCAGATTCTGTTTCTGGAGGCCGAAATCGCTCGGATTTCAGAACAGACCGATGACGAACAGGTTTTTGTCATCGGTCTGCGCGAGCGTGTGACGGGGCTCCAAGGCTGTCTCGTGCGGCTCCAAACGCGCGGACCAATTGCTTACAGCGAATTGTCGAGAGCGGAATTACCGAAAACGTCACGTCCTCGTACCGTGAGGGCTGGCGCTGGAGACAGGTCATGATTGACTGGATGCTTGTGCTCGTGGACTTTGGATGTATGGTGTTTCTCGCAAAATCGATCATGGAACACACCTATTTTGTGCGCGAAGTGCAGCCGCAGATCGATGCGTTGCTCGATCGCGCCCGAGAAGTTCGAAGCCCGGGGAGAAGCGGAGGCCGAAAAGAGGAATGAAGCGCGTTCCCGCCTGCCCGAGCTCAAAGAGGCGGTTCGAGCCGTCGAGCGAGAGACCGAGGAGGTGCGTCGCTCGCTTCAGCGTGCCCACGATCAGTTCGAGCAGCTGGAGAACCTGGCAAACGAGCGTCACTTCAAACGGGGCGTCAAGGACGGACGCCGAGCTGCCGCTGTTCACAATGCGGTGGGTGCGGCAGCCAGCTAATTCAGGAGGATTCTGTTAAAGGAATCGGCCTATACGACGATATCTGGGATGTGTGATTCATTTCTTTGGGAGGGCGCCCGCCAGGAAGGCAGTTGCGCTCTTAATGTGAGAAGGCCCCGAGCGGTGCTCGGGGCCTTCTTCATGCTTTCCGGCGATGATGGAGTGCCGTGGGTGGCACTACATCCAGTTCAATGTCTGCTGGCTGACGATTCGGTTGACCCGGCGCGGTGGCAGCGAGACCGTGGTCAACGTGAGCCGTACGTCGAGCGGGTCTGCCTCGACGGTCTCGCCCGTGGGTTCCAGGATCACGGTACAGACGTGACCGGTTCTGGGGAGGGGCCCAAAGGCCAGGCGTGTCGCACCGAAGGACGCTGCTCCTATGCTCCTGCCGACCTGTTCGAACTCATCCCAGTCGACGACCGAGACGATCCGATAAGGGGCGCTCAGACCGGTCGACGCGTTCCGGAGGTGCAGACTGTACTCGAAAATCTGTCTCCCTGCCTGGCGTGGCGCGAAGACCTGAATTTCGACCTTCTCGCCGGAGCGAGGTCGGGTTGCCACCCGACCGCCGCTGTATATCGCAGGACTCTCGACGTGCGTGTCCAGCAGAAGGAAGCCGGGTGATTCGAAAATCTGGGTCAGCGGCAAATGGCGCTGTGCGTCGACCTGTGAAGTCACCGTGAACAGAGTGATCAGCACGAAGCCGATTGAATTTGTGGAGCGGGGCATCATCCCACCTATCGACCGGGGCTCGTCCGGTCTTCAGTGTCGTCTGGTGGCAACCTCCGGATGGCACGCCAGATGGCGAACTTGATCTGAACGGCTCCCTCCAGCCTATCCCGACGGGCTTTGGCCGATCGGTCGCCCTTTGCGTAACGAAGGATCAGTTCGTGCAGACGGTGCAGGTCTTCGAGGAGTTGCTGACAGAGTTTGTTTTCGGCAGACACGCCGAAGGAATTTGCAAAGAGGATGCCACCGTGGTGTCGTGCATTACGGGACCATCCTGGCGGTGCCGCCATCATCAAGGGTGTAAGGTCTGTTCATACGCGTTCCGAAGGGCAACGATGCTTACGGCTCCGGGGTTCGCGAGCTTGCTTCGAAGTCGATGATTTCGACACCTTGAATGTAGGGCCGGGTGACGACGTCTCTGAGCTTCTGCATTTGCTTGACGATGTCGCTGATTCGAATCCCGGCCTTCTGAAACGTCTCGAACGTCTCTCGCGCCGGGTCGTCCTCCGGGAGCCTCATCAGCATGAGGTCGGCCGTGCCGAGGAGTGCGGTGAGGGGCTGGTTGATTTCGTGGGCGGCCGCACCGGCTGCCTGCGTCAGGACGCGGTAGCGTTCGGCGTCGATCAACTTTTCCTGTAGTTCGATGACACGCAGGCCGACATCGAGTCGCGCTTTGAGCTCCTGGCGGTCGAACGGTTTCCGGACGTAGTCGTTCGCGCCGGCTTCGAGCCCCGACACGAGATCATCGGTCTCGAGCGGTCAGAAGAATGATGTGGAGCAACTGACCGTGATCGAGCTCTCTGACCCGACGGCAAAGCTCGGGACCTTCGATGCCGGGCATCATCCAATCGAGGATCGCGATTCTGGGCGTCGTTGGTTTCTGAAGCTCTTCCCAGGCCTGCGTTCCGTCATCGCAGGCGATGCACGAGTGCCCCCACTTTTCCAGGTTGACCCGCAGCAGGTGTTGCCCGACAGGTTCGTCTTCAGCGATCAGAACTTCCACGGCTCAGTCCTTCCTATGAAGCGGCGGCCCGTGTTCGCTCTTCCACCATTCGTTCGAGCTTCGATTTCAACGAATCGACGGAGTGGATCAGGGTTGGGTAGAGTGACTTCGCGTTTTCCTCGGCCGCGCTTTCCAGCGCCACGACGATTCCCAGCGAGTGTTGCGCGCTCATGTTGCTCAGCGCACCCTTGAGTCGGTGGGCGGCAGCGTAGATTTCCTTGTCCTCACCTGCCTCGATTGCCGTGCAGAGGGTCTCGAGTTGAGTGGGCAGGTCCTCGAGGAAGATCCGAACTACGTCCTTCAACAGATCCGTATCTCCCTGCAGCCGTCGCATCAACGCGTCCTCGTCGACGGCCGGTGCACGACCATCCACACGCCTGGATTCCTCTGGCTGGCGTCCGATGAGCGCATCGATCTCGTGCATGAGCTCGTCCATCTCGATCGGCTTTCGCACATACCCATCCATCCCCGCTTCGATGCACGTTCCCGATCGCCCTTCATCGCGTGGGCGGTGAGCGCGATGATCGGCGTACGGCTATCCTGCCCTTTGTGTGCGCGAATTCGGGCGGTGGCCTCGAATCCGTCCAAACCCGGCATCTGCAAGTCCATGAGAATGGCGTCGAACGACCCGGAGAGGGCGGCCTCGACGGCCGAATCTCCGTCGCTGACAACCTGGACACGATGGCCCAGCCGGTTGAGGAGCCCCTCAGCCACCGTCTGATTGACCGGGTTGTCTTCGGCCAGCAGAAGATGAAGCGAGCGGTCCTCGGCGGATGTCACCTCACGGCCGATCAGCTGAGCGGTCACTGTCTCGCCCGATCGGTCGGAAACGCGGGCTCGGTCGAAAATAGCCGTAAACGTGAAAGTGCTGCCCGCTCCCTCGACACTTTCGACCGAAAGCTGACCTCTCATCCCGTCGACGAGTTGCTGTGAAATGGGTAGTCCGAGCCCGGTTCCCCCGAATCGTCGTGTCGATGACGCATCGGCTTGAGCGAAGGCTTCGAAGATCAGGTCGAGCTTTTCTGATGCAATCCCGATCCCCGTGTCGGATACCGAGGCTCTGATTGTCACGCTGTCGTCCGCGATGTGGTCCGTGGTGACGCGCACAACGACCTCACCCTGATCCGTGAACTTGATCGCATTCCCGACGAGATTCATGACCACCTGGCGCAGGCGATGGCCGTCGCCTACGAGGTCGTCTGGCACCTCGTTTCCGACGTCCAGAATCAGCTCGATGCCTTTTTCGTGCGCTCGGGCGGCAAGAGTCTTGAGGGTGTCTCCCACCACGTCGCGAAGGGCGAAGGGCTCGCGGACGAAATCCATCTTTCCGGCCTCGATCTTCGAGAAGTCGAGGATGTCGTTCAATAGATCGAGCAGGTTGTCCGCGGATGTTCTGACCGTCGAAAGATATTCGGCCTGCTCGTCCGTCAGGCTCGTGTCAAGAGCGAGGTCGGTCATGCCGATGATCCCGTTCATGGGCGTCCTGATCTCGTGGCTCATGTTTGCCAGGAACTCGCTCTTGGCTAGGCTGGCTTCGTCAGCGGTCTCCTTGGCGGTCTGGAGTTCGGCATTCCTCTGCTCGAGTGCCTCTAGATCTTCGGCGCGCGTGATGCCCAGGGAGAGACGTTCCGCCACGGCTTCGAGATAGGTGATGTCTTCGTCGCTGAACGCGTTGGCCCGGTTGCTGATCACGGCCATCGTGCCTCGTGCGTGCGGAATGTCTACAATGCTTTCAACCTGGATCCCCAAGCGCTCGGACAGCTCTGTCCACTCGCGTCCACTTCCGACCGGTCCCCGCTCGGGCCGATACGCGGTCTCCCCCTTTGTCCACATTTGCATGACACTCGGTCTGGGTCGCTTGAACACGCGAACATTGTTCGATGCGACCTCGACCGTTTCGAACAGTTCTTCCTGCTCGTTGATGACGCGATGGATGGAAAGGGCTTTTACCGCGATGCCGAGCCAGCGGAGCTGCGAGAAACACGTACTCGCGACGTCGTTGAGGTTCGCCGGTCGGCGCATTGCCAGGACCGCCCTGTTGATCTGGACGAGGGCCAACTGGCGACCGATCTGGACTTCCAGGTTCTCGGTGACATCTTGAAGCTCGACGTTTCGCGTTTCGAGCTGTTCGAGATCTTCGACCCGTATGATTCCAAGAGACACACTCTCACTAACGAGAGTTACAAACTCGATAGGTGAGGTCCCTATCCTAGTTGAAACTTAAAGGGCTCCAAACTTACGTTGTGGGTACGCGTGTGAGAGCGTGTACCCGTAAGAAAGGAGCCCACGATGGAGAAGCTATTTGCAGGGGATGGCGAAGTCAAGGTTGGGTCAGACGTTATGGATTTGGAGACGCGTTTATCGGTGATCCGGGCGCTGATTCCGCTGGGTCTGGAGGCCGTTGCCGACGTGCTCCAGCAGGAGGTGGAGCAGCTCGCAGGCGTTCGGTATGCGCGTAAGGGTTCAGAGCAGTCGCATCGTCGATGGGGAAGCCAGAAAGGGTCCGTGTATCTGATGGACCAGAAGCTGCCGGTGGCCGTTCCCCGTGTGCGCGACGTCGAGTCCGATACGGAGGTTTCTCTGGCCGCATACCGGGGGATGCAGAGGCCCAGAGCGATGGATGAGAAGCTGCTGCTTCGTGTGCTCAAGGGAATCTCCTGTCGCAACTACAGAGCCTGTGCAGAGTCGGTACCCGAAGCGTTCGGAATTTCGGCATCCTCCGTCTCGCGACGGTTCATCAAAGCCACCGCAAAGAAGCTGAAGCAGTTCCAGGAACGACCGCTCGACGACTACGACTTGGTCGCCCTGTTCATCGACGGAAAGAGCTTTGCCGACGAAGAGATCGTGATCGCTCCGGGCGTCACGACGGACGGCCAGAAGATCCCCCTGGGCTTCGTCGAATCGGCGACGGAGAACGAACGGATCTGCCGTCAGCTGATCCAGGATCTCATCCGGAGAGGCCTGTGCTACGACCAGGGCCTTCTCGTTGTGCTGGACGGCTCAAAGGGACTCCGCAGTGCCGTCACCAAAGCCCTCAAAGGGGATGTGTGCGTGCATCGCTGTCAGTGGCACAAGCGCGAGAACGTCGTCAGCTACCTCCCGGAGGCAGAACGTCCAAGAGTTCGACGGAAACTTCAGAAAGCCTATGACTGCGACACCTACGAGGAGGCAAAGGCCGCACTCGAATCACTCAAACCCGAACTCAAGCTGATGAATCAGTCTGCCGTGGCAAGCCTCGAGGAAGGACTGGAGGAAACCCTGACCCTCCACCGGCTGGGGATGCTCCCGTTCTTGAAGCGAAGCTTCCGAACCACCAATTGCATCGAGGCGCTCAACAGCATGACCGGCAACCTGATACGGAAGGTCAACCGCTGGAACAACTCTCCTCAGCGACACAGATGGGTCGCGGCCGCACTCCTCGACATCGAACCACGCCTGCGACGCGTGAGCGGATACAAACACCTCCCGCTGCTCAGGCAAGCACTGAAAAACAACCTGAATCTCGGCGACAATCAAGATGCTCGGCAGAGAGCATGAATACCACGGAGCCCGATGAGTTTCAACTGACTATGGGACTTGACCGTGACGAGGTCTTCCCACAGGCGGCTCACCCTCTCGAGCGATTCATCGTCCGATGTGTCTCGAGCGAGCTCTGCGAGGGCAGTAAGGAGATACGTGACGCAGACGGCGTGGCGATCGTTCGCGCTTATCTCCAGCCCGGCGACCGTGTCAGAGATGCCGTGGCGATGGATCAGCGAGCGGGCGAAATCGCGGTAGGTGAGATCACCCGTGCGGCGGGCGAGCTGAATCAGACCGAGCTCGATGCAGGGATGATAGGTTGCCCCTTGGGGCGAAGCGGTTGCGATCCCTTCGTTTTCATCGAGGTTTTCGAGGGCGTGGGCCCAGTCACAGGCTTTGTCGAGCAGATCCGTATGGCCCGTGGCTCGCTCGTGGGCGACCGCGGCCTGGAAAAAGTGACCTGCCACGTAGAGGTTCTGCCACACTGTGGCGTCTCGTCGAATCGCGGGGTCGGCCTCGGCAATCAGGTCGGCGATGAGCGTCAGATGAGTGCGGACCCCGGACGCAGGGTCATACTCGACGGCATAGGATGCAGCCTCTGTCCATTTAAACAGGTCGGTAAGACGGGACCCGCCGCGCTCGGCTGGTCGTTCGCCCCTGGCGTAAGCGTGGAAAGCGTCGGGTATGGGAGATTGCAACCCGGCGATCAGACTCGCGACGTTCCGGTCGACGCGTCGACCGAGAAAACCTTCGAGGCGTATGTCCGCGAGAGGGATGGGGGTTAGGGTGTTCATTGCTGAATGGGTGCCGGGCTGCAGCTAACGAAGGCCAACGGATTTAGGAGCAAGTAACGAGTTCCGAGTAGCGAGTCCGGCGTATGCCTTTGCGCTCGACTTGGCGCAGGGATTTCTCACCAGTGTTGTTCGGAAACCGATCGAGACTGGTTCGAAATGATAGACTGGCTATCGCTGGGTGCGTCGACGGGAGCAACAGTTACCGATAGGTGCCCAACCCAAGACCCTGAAGGTCGGCCAGTTCGTTCCTTTCCTCTGCTTCATACAGCTTCCAGATGACCTGAAGGCCTTCCAAGCTCCCCGTGCCATCCGTCAGCGGGTTCTGACCGGTCTCGATGCAGTCTATGAAGTGCGCCATTTCTAGCTCGGTGTGTTTGGCGTGTTCGACTTCGAGCAGAACCTCTTCCCTCTGCCTGGCGACGAGCTTGCCCGAGTCGTGCTCCTCGGCACGTGTATGAGCAATGAGCTGACCGGCGCGGAGTGCGATTTCGAGGGTGCCTTCCTCGCAGTGGGCGTGAAACGAGTAACCCAGGCGAGTACCGCGGGCGCCCCAGGTTCCGAAATGGTAGCCGAGCACGCCCTCCTCGAATTCGATCGTGACGTTGCTCGTGCCTTCCCCTTCCATCCACGGCGTACCCAATCGCGTTCCGATATGTGTGCCTCTGACCGGACGCCCCGCCATCCAGAGCAACAGATCGATGTAATGACAGCCGTGGCTGAAGAACTGGCCTCCGCCGAGGGTCTCCTTCTTCTGAGTCCAATGACCGCCTTCCCGTCGCGTCAGTTGCTCTGTCCAGATAGATAATTGAAACAGCTTGCCGTAAGCCTCAGCGTCTAACAGTTCCTTCATCTTCGACACGAGCGGATGGAAGCGCATACAGTACGCGACCATCAGCACGCGGTCCTGCCGCTCCGATTCCTCGATCATTTCGACGCATTGCTGCTCGTTCAGCGCCATCGGTTTTTTCCACCATCACGTGTTTGCCCGCACGCAGGCAGTCGATGGTGATCGAATGGTGGAGATGGTGCGGGACCACGATTAAGGCCGCGTCGATGGCGTCGTAGATACGAGTGTGGTCGGTCTCGACCCTTGGAGTGCAGTCGAGTAAATCGGCGACCGATTGGGCCTTCTCTCGCTCGACGTCGACGACGGCCGTGACCTCGATTCGATCGAGGACTTCGGCAAAGCGTGAGGCGTGGGATCGGGCCATTCCTCCGCAGCCGATAATGCCTATTCGGGTTTTGCTCAAGACTGCCTCCAAGTGAGCGAATTCAAATGCCCCGGATACCCCTGAGCTGCTCGACGAGACTCGGCCGAGCTTCAGGCTGGGGTTCCATTTGTCGTCGGTCCCTCAGGGCGCCGCCGAGTGGACGGGAATCCAGAATCGGCTTTGGGTCGCCCAGTTCTGCCTCTATGAGTTCTGCGAGGAGGTGATCCGTGAGTCGACGTTGCACATCCTGGTAAGCTGGGACGTCCCAGAGGTTGTGAAGATCTTCCGGATCATCCGCGACGCTGTAGAGCTCTCCATAGGGGGCGTGACCGTAGTGAAGCAGCTTCCACTCATCGGTGACCAGCATCTTCACTTTCATCGTGTGTTCGCCGATAACCGAGATCCGTTCGACGATGATGGCGTCACGGTGCGGGTCGGTCGATCCTGACAGTGTAGCGTGGATCGATCGCCCTTCCATTCCCAGGAGCGGTTTGGCACCCGCAAGGTGGAGGAACGTCGGCGTGAGGTCGAGGTGCGTCATCACGCTCTCGTAGACGCGAGGTTGCGGTGAACCCGGTTGCCGCCAATAAAACGGCACGCGGTTGACGCACTCGTAGGACATCATCGGTTTGGCGGCTACGCCGTGGTCGTTCAGGCCCTCCCCGTGATCGGATGTGAAGACCACGTGGGTGTTTTCAAACAGGCCCTGCACCTCGAGCTCATCGAACAGGAGTCCCATTGCATCATCGATGAAGGTTGTCAGCCCGTAATAGTGGGAGACAATCTCCTTCATCCGATCGCCATCCCATCCATCGTGAGTGTTGTAGCCGCCGTAGGGTTTACCCTCCTTCGCCCACCCATAGTGGGGAGGCTTGTTGCTGACGTCCTCTTGGGGAAGAGGGGTGGGCATTTCGTCCAGTGGATACATATCACAGTACGGCCGTGGTGGAGCGAAGGGTTGGTGGGGGTCTGCGAAGGACATCCAGAGGAAGAACGGTTGATCAGAATCGCGATTGCGGAGCCAGGCCACAGACCGGTCCGCTGTCCAACGCGTGTAATGCCATTCTGCGGGAATGGCGTTCTTCCAGGAGGTGTAGGCACCCGTCGGCGGTTCGAGTGCGTTTTCCTTTCGCCAAAGGGTGAGGCCTTCGGGATGATTCCGCTCGAGCCAGACGCGCCAGTGGCCTGCAGCGTAGGCGTGTCCGGTGTGGAGCTCCGCGTGTTCGAAACCATAGTAGGGACCATACCACAAACCGTCGTCCCTCACGGTCGACCCCGAGGGCGGTTGGTCGGGAAGCACGTTCTCGATGTCTGCGGTGCGGAAGTGGGCTTTGCCGATCAGAGCCGTCGCGTAGCCGGCCTCCTGCAGGCTGTCGCCGAGCACGGGGATGGCTTCGCTGAGGTTGACGTCGTGGTTGAAGACCTGATGTCCGCGCTGGCTGCGGCCGGTGATCATACTGGCACGCGAGGGCATACAGATGGCGTTCGTCGGGTAAGCGCGACTGAATCGGACACCCTCGTTCGCGAGGCGATCCATATTGGGGGTCTTCAGGATGGGATTGTGCAGACCGACAGCGTCCCAGCGCTGCTGGTCGGTCGTGATGAAGATGAAGTTGGGTTGCTGACCCATATCAAGGCCTATGGATGAAACGATCTTCGGGGATCACGGCGACGGCTTCGATCTCGATCAGCCAGTCCGGGTCGATCAACTGGGCAACTTGGACGAGACTGCTTGCAGGATAGGGTGGCTTGAAGAATTCTCGCCGAACATCGTGGATCGTCATGATTTCAGACACATCGGTCACGAAGACCGTCACCTTTGCGATATCGTCCATCGTCCCGCCGGCGTGGGCGAGCACATCCCGGATACTTTCGAGGGCCTTGCGTGTCTGAGCTTCCATACTGCCTTTTCCGACGGTCTCCCCCGACACGTCCTTGCAGACGTGACCAGAAACGTGCAGTACGCGACCGGGTGGCTGCCAGGCGGCGCTCGAGAAAGCGCCGAACGGCTCGATGACGCCGGGGACGTTGAATCCGTGGGCCATTTGACCTCCTGATGTGTTCAGTGTGTTCAGTGTTCAGGAAACCACAATACGCTGTTGCACTACGTACTGGATCGAACGAGGTCGCATAGTCGGTCTAACGTAACGCCAACTGTCGTGAGACCTCTCTCTTCACACGCCTCTTCGAGTGTACAGATTATCGTTTCCAGGTTTTTGCGGGACGGATTTTTCGGATCGGTGTAATCCTGGTCGTTGTGCGTATCCGTGACGATCGTGCCAAAGTCGGGCTCGTCTTCCACGAATCGGTCCAGAATATCGAGAATGACTTTGGCGTGGTCGTAAGTATGGGGAATGTAGGGCCACTCGAAGCCCTGTTCGCCTGCGTGTCCACGGGCAACCGGCCGTCCGTAGGCGACAGAAACGGGCACTTCGATGAAGTCGGAATCGCCCGATATGAGGCGGAACGCATCGTGAGCGGATGCGACCCGGGTTGGAAAGGCTGCCTCCGGCAAAGCCGAGCGATTGGAGGACAGCTATGGTCGAGTCGTTGGCGGAAAAGTAGCCTGCCCGGAAGTATCGAGGTTTGAACCCGAGGGCGTTTTCCCAGACGCCGATCGCTTCATTCAAGATCGACCGTTGCTCATCGGCCGAATAGGACCCCAGGTCGTGGTTATATCGATCGCCCGCAAACTTGTAGGGGTGCAGGTGCAAACCCAGACACGTCCCTTCACGCTCCAGTTCCAGCAGGAGATCCGCCTGGGCGTCGGCTACTTCGGGGTGGACAAAGAGCGTGACAGGATATCCTGCCGTTGTCGCTGCCTCCACGAATCCGCGGATTGACCGCTCGCTTTCGCGATACTCCTTCGGACCGCTGCCGGACATCCGGGCGCCGTGGTCGCTGACGTCGATCCTCGCCGACTCGCAGTCCATCGTTAGCAGCACGAACGCCTGCCCCATCGTTCAGTAGAGCCTGCTATAGTCCGCGCCCGTCACGTTCCCTGCAATATACCGATCGCGGAAGAGCGTCTGTCGAATAGGGGGCATCGCGTCGAAGACGTCAGGATCGGGCTTCTGGATCGGCGCCCATCCGCCGTCGACTTGGTTGTAGAGCCCCGCGACAGCGATCCGGTCGTTCTCTTCGTTCGTCCAGGGATGTGCGCTATGCGTTGTTGCTTCTGCGAAGAATAGGACGGATCCGGCCGGACACTCGTACGTCGTCCAGACATCAGAGTCCGGGTCCTGGATCTCATCGGGCGCGGTGAACACGGATTTATGGCTGCCGGTAACCAGCATCGTCCCGCCCTGCCAGTACTTGACCGAATTGAGCTCCCAGACGATCCGAAAGTGCGGGCAGAAGCTCTTCCCCGGGAACGAGTCATAAAAGTGGACGTCGCCGGGGAGTCGCATCAATCCATTTCCATTGTGTGGTGAGAACTCACGATCCTCCTTCTTCCCCTTGGTTCTGCGAGAGGGGGCCGTCCGGTACCACAACGCGAGGTTGCAGATGCTGAACCCGTAGCACTCCTGGCTGGAGAGAGATGGGTTCGCCGTGAACTCGTTGAGCATTCCTACGGCCACTGGATGGTCGAGGAGACGCTCCGTCGGGCCCGAGTACATCGATCGTTCGTGTTCCGGGATGGATTCGGGGTCGTGGTGAAGTCGTTCGCACCATTCACGCATTTCTGCGACGTCATCGGGTGATAGGACTTCCGGAATCAGGAGCCACCCGTCTTTGTCGAAGCGGTACTTCTGCTCGACCGTGGGTTCGACGATGGGCAAACCATCACCGTTCAGTTTGGGTAACTCCTCCTCGTAGGGTGCGAGAGGCACCCCCATACTCAAATTGACGATGTAGGGTGTCGCAGTGCCGTTGGCGGCCACAGTCAGCCCTCCTGCTCTTCGACGTAGGCGGACGTCCGTTCTCTGAAGGCACCGTCCCTCACGTTGTTCGGTGCCTCGGGCGGTCGGAACAGAGACTGACGCTTCTCCGGCATCCTGGCCAGCAGGTCCGGATGAGGAAGCCAGTTCTTCCAACGGTTCGTGACCGTGTTGTAGAGGTTGAAGATGGCGAGTCGGAAACCCTCTGTATCGGTCCATTCTGCCGCACTGTGGGAAAGGCACTCGGTGAAGAAAAGAGCCGATCCGGCTGGACATTCGTAGGTATCCCAGAGTGGAGAGTCGGATCGCATCGCACTCTCGGGGGCAGGATACGCCGCTTTATGGCTGCCCGTGAGCAGGAGCGTGCCGCCGCATCCCTTCTTCACGGGATTGAGTTCCCAGACGACACGGGTCAGGCCGCTCCAGGACTTGCCCGGGACGCTTCGGTAGTAGTGAGAGTCCCACGGCGGTCGGAAGAGACCGTTTCCGTTGTGGGGTGAGAATTTGCCCTGAACGTCTTCCTGCTTCGAGCGGAACAGGAGCGAGGAGGACTCGAGTCGGAAGCCATAGCTGTCCTGGCTTGTTAGCGGCGGATAGGCGAGGAATTCGTTCAGGAACCCAACGGCGATAGGATGATCGGCCAGCTTTTGAAGCGGGCCACCCAGTCCGTTTCGCTCAGGTTCGGGGATCGATTCCGGATCTCGATGGAGTCGTTCCGCGAAGGCCTGCATCTCCGCGAGCTCATCCCCAGACAGTACGGCCGGTATCATCAGCCATCCGTTCCGATCGAAGTCGTATTTCTGCCGTTCCATGAATGGGACAACGGGAAGACCGTCTGCGTTCGTCGAGGTCAGATCCTCTGTCCGTGTGAGCACCGGACTCCCGAGGTTCTTGTTGATGACGAAAGGGTCTCGCCTCACGATCGTCTTCATTCGAACTTCCTCCCTTGTTCAGTTTCCTGCCGTTTGGCTGTCACGAAGACCCTTGTAGGCCTCGGTCGCCGATTGGGGCCGGTCGTAGTCGACAGTCCACTCACGTTCTTCGCTGAGTCTATCCAGGATGGACTGCGGCATGTGGACTCCTTTACTAAAGGTGTTCAGTGTTCGGGAAACCGTGACTTCGTCCGGACATCTACAATCGCTAGCAGATCAGACGCTTTCGTTTGGGATCCCATAGAGGTTCTTTGACGACGGTTGCCTCGAAGCGATGGCCGAAGTACTCGATTTCGACGCTCGTACCCTTCTCTGCGTACGATACGGGCAGGTAGCCGTAGGCGATGTGGCTTCCGACGGTGTATCCGCGGTTGGTGCTCGTGACGTATCCCAGGACGCGATCGCCATCGAGGATCGGTTCCTTTCCGAGAATGACTGCCTCAGGGTCGTCGAGCGTCATACAGCAGAGCTTTCGGTTGGTACCGGCATCCTTGGCTCGAAGAAGAGCGATCTTGCCGATGAAGTCGTCTTTTTCAAAGTCGACTGCCCAGGCCAGACCCGCTTCGAGAGGGTTATAGTCGGTGTGAATGTCCGTTCCCCACAAGCGATATCCTTTTTCCAGGCGGAGCGAGTCGAACGCGCCCGAACCGAGAGGAACCATACCCATAGGACGGCCTGCTTCCCAGAGGATGTCCCACAGACGCAGCCCTGTTTCCGAAGCCGTATAAATCTCCCACCCTAATTCTCCCGCGTAGGAGAGCCGAAGAGCCAGTGCAGGGATGTGGTCGATCGAGAGATCCTTCGTGGTGAAGTAGGTGAACGAGGAGTTGGTCACGTCATCGTCACAAACTTGCTGCAGGAGATCCCGCGCCCGAGGGCCCCACAATCCGACCCCGCACAAGCTCGAGGTGATGTCGGCGATTCGGACGGAATCATCCGAAGGCGCCTGGAATCGGATCCACGCCAGGTCACGCGATCCGGCCGCCGCACCCGTGAGGACGAGAAAGCGATCCTCTTCCAGGCGAGTGATGGTCAGGTCACACTTGATGCCGCCACGCCCTGTCAGCAGAGAGGTGTAGATCACCTTTCCGACGGGCTGGTCGATCCGGTTCGCGGCAATGTGTTGCAGGAACCCGAGGGCGCCGGCGCCGCTGACTTCGATCTTGGTGAAAGGACTCAGGTCGTAGAGTGTCACGTTTTCCCGTGTTGCCCTGTGCTCCGATCCCTGGGTGAGGGACCAGTTGATCGCTTCCCAACCGGATCGGTCGGGCCACGACGGATCGCGCTCCAGATCGTCGTTGGATTCGAACCATTGCGGTTGTTCCCAGCCGGTGTTTTCGAAGAAGACCGCTCCGAGGTCTCTCTGCCGCTCATAGAAGGGTGAGAGTCTGAGCCGCCGTGGGTTTTCCATCTGCTGAAGTGGATGGATGATGTCGTAGACCTCGCGATACTGCTGGGCGCCTCGGGCCTTCACGTAGGATGGCGTCAACGCGTGGGGGGCGAATCGGTTGAGGTCGGCTTCCCTGAGATCGGAGCTGGGTGTTCCTTCCACCATCCATTCCGCCATCGCCTTGCCAGCGCCGCCTGCGTGGGTGATCCAGATCGCCTCCGCGACCCAGAACCCTTTCACGTCGGGCGACTCACCGAGAAGGGGCATTCCGTCCGGTGTGAAGGAGAACATCCCGTTGATCCGGTAGGGCAGCTCGGCACCACGGAGGGGAGGCATCAGCTCGATCGCAGCTTCGTGAGCCGCCTCGAAATGCTCGGGCGTGAACTCTCGGATTGCCGGGGTGTTCGCGGCCTGATCGTGGTCGAGGATGTCGTGGGGATCCACGAGCAGAGGTGTGTGCCGGTAGGAGCCAATCCCATAACAGTCCGCGTGCTGGCGAAAGTACATCGCACTGTCCTGGTGGCGCAGGACCGGATGCACGACTTCTCTCGTTTTGCCAGCCAAGTCGGCCAGTGGCTCGGTGATCGTGTAGATGTGCTCGATGGGCGTCAGGGGAATGGGCACGGCGGCCATTTCACCGACGCGGGGTCCCCAGATTCCAGCGCAGACGAGAACCTGCTCGGTTTGGATCCGCCCCTCCGACGTCCGTACGGCGTGGATGCGCCCGTTTTTGACCTCGATCCCCTCGACGGTCACGTTGCCGTGGAACGATGCACGCTCCCCGGCATCCCTGGCCATCGCCTCCCCTGCGCGGACCGCTTTGGCGATGCCATCGCCGGGAACGAAGTAGGCTCCGTGGATCTTGTTCGGGTCCATCAGGGGCACTTTGTCGGTCGCTTCGGATGGGGAGAGGAGAGCGGCGTCCACGCCCCAGGACTTGGCGACCCCGCCTTCCGGGCGAGATCCTTCCACCGTTCCTTCGTGTAGGCGACCTCCATCCCACCGACGTGATGCCAGCAGGGCTCGCCGTCGAGCTCGAGATCACCGTAGAGCGCGACCGTGTAGCGAGCAAAGTCGGTCATCATTTTCGAGAAGTTGGTTTGGAAAACGCCTCCAGGCGCGTGAGAGGTCGATCCACCGGTCTCCCAAAGCGGGCCCTGATCCAGGACGACGATATCACACCATCCCATCCGCGTTAGGTGGTAGACCGTGCTGCATCCGACGATGCCAGCGCCTATGACGACGAGGTTGGCTTGGTCTTTCATAGGTGACCGAGTAGACGGAGCTTCATCGATTGATCGGAGAAGCTGGTGAGTAAGGCCGGCAGGGAGAGTGTTCGGTGTTCAGTGTTCAGGAAAGCCTGCTTTCGCTGAGCCAGCGATGAAAACTGTAATGGCGCTCAACGTTCTTTCACGAAGTTTCGCGGAGGCGGATTACGATCTTCGGATCGAAGTACGTGTTGTTGGGGTAGAAGGCGGGTAGCGAGGTTCGATCACCCTGTCTCGCCCCTTCGATGTGGAGGAGGGCGAGTGGGAGGGCTGAATCGATGTTGGTCTCGCCCTTCGGGTCGTCTGAGACGATGAGGTCGTCGACCGTGTATTGAGGCAGGATGCGGAGAGCAAGTGAAGCCGCGCCATCCAGGATAGCGGGGTCTCCGGTCGCATCGTGAAGATCGAGCAGGCCGAAAAGGGCAGCTGCGTCGTTCTGTCCCGTGTTGACCCAGCCGTGAGGGTCAGCTGGAGAAGCGCATCCTTCCTCCAGAACGGGATTTCCTACCGACGACCACCCCATTCCCACAGCGAGGGACCGGGCGATGTCGAGAAATCGATCGACCTTCGTCAGCTTGTAGGCTCTAGCATAAGCCAGGAACATCAGTCCATCGGCGGGGACCTTCTTCAGCTTTGAGGGGGGACAATAGCCGATGCCTTCGTTGCTGTCACCCGGTCCGAGCAGCGTCCCATCGTTGACGCAAGGGATGAAAGCGTGCTGATTCACGTCGTAGCTGTGTTCTGCGAGTGCAGTCAGGTCTTTGACGATGAAATCTCGAAGGGGACCACCCGCATCCCCCAGAACCTCGAAGGCGTTTCCGAAGCAGATAGCCGCTCGCCCATAGCGTGTCTTGATGACACCATCCGTGACGACCGTCGTTTCGTTGACATCTTCGCGGCTGTCATAAGGTGGCTTGAAGGACGCGCGAACACGGCACGGATCTCGATGGTTGAACTGATAGGCGCCGAGCCCCGTCTCTGGATGACGCACTTGATCGTAACGTGAGAGCAGGTTCATAGCCGCTTTCAGACTGTGCTCATTCCCGGTGAAGGCGTGGTGCATCGTCCCGCTTAGTACTCCTGTTCTCAAATACGGTGACGTATTCTAAGCAGACTTTGCCAAGGGCGTATCGTAGAACCTGAGTTTGTCGATCATCTCCGCGAGATCTGTTCGTGTGAACTTCCATTTGAAGGGTGTGGCGATACGTCCGTAGCGTTCCTGAAAACCGAGGATTCTTGCCTCAAGCTCTTCGAGCGATGCAAATTCGATAGGTGTCAGAGCCTTGCGTTTGAGGATCGAGAAGTAGATCTCGATCTGATTGAGCCAGCTTGCGTGGATCGGAAGGTGAACGGGGTGGATGTTTGGCCACTTCCCCTGGATACGGTCGATGCATGTTTGCCCTCGGTGCGAGGAGCCATTATCCACGATGAGGTAGACTTTCTTTGCCGAGCAATAGGGTTTCCGGCTCATGATCAGGCTCAGGAGCCGGTTGAAGGGCTCGATACCCGAAGAAGACTCACAGAGACCGAAGATTCGACCATTGTGCACGTCGAGAGCAGCCAGATAGGCCAGGGCTCCTTTCCGCTCGTATTCGTGTTCAACGCGTGCCGCTCTGTTCGAGGCTGGCGGTAGGGTAACGTGCTTGCGAGCTCGTGCTTGAATACTGGTCTTTTCGTCGGCAGAAAGTACATATTCCCTCGGCCCTAAAGGCTTTCCTTGCCATTGGCGGTGATACAGATCAAGGACTCTACCTGCTTTGGTTTGGAAGTCCGGGTCCCGTGGGAAAATCCAGGAGCGATGATACCAAGGACGAATCGCGTCCTCGTTCAACCAGCGCCAGACAGTGGCGCCGCTGATCTTGGCAACGAAGCCCCTTTGCACTGCCTCGGCGGCAATCTCGGAACAGCTGAACCGCGAGAGCGGTATCCCGCTCTCGCTCGGTAGTTCACACGCCAGCGCCTTGATCTGAACGACCACCTGAGGGGGGAAAACCGGGCGGGCGCCCGGGACGAGATCTATCTTCGAGTCCCGAAAGACGCTCTTCGAAAAAGCGCTTACGCCATTTGCTTACGATCGGACGCGGGACATCCAACCGTTGGGCGATAATCTTGTTGGATAATCCCTCGGCGGCGAGAAGCACGATTTTCGATCGGATCACTTGATAATACGGTAACGTATATTGTCCAGCCATTCGCTCGAGGTCGACCCGTTCCTTCTCAGACAGTAGCACCACATAAGGCGAACGTCTTGGCATTGTTCTCCTCCTTTTGAAGGAGAACATAAGCTACAAATAATGTTCAGAACATACGTAATAATATTTATGAAATCATGCACTAAGGATGAGATCGCTGCCCGTGTTGATGAACGAGAGTGCCGTGTTTTCCACGATCGGTAGAGCGCCGCCCGTGAAATCTTCGTGCCACTTCGTTTCCCACGACTCATACAGTCCGTGTCGGTTGAAAAGGAGGGTCTGCCAGTCCCAGATGTGGGCGTGCCAGAAGGCTTCGATGAAGCGGGTCGTGACTTCGGGGTTGACGCGGTTGAGATAAGGATAGTGCGGATAGACGCACTTCATCTCATGGTTGCCGAGGATGGGTTCGTCGGCGAGGAGGTCGTAGCTGGTGTGACCACCCCAGTAGAGCAGGCCGGATTCAGGATCGACCGATCGATCCAGCGCGAAGTCGATCCACTCGTCCGCGTGTTCGTGATACCGAGCGTCACCGGTCAGTCTACCGAGCGTGTCTAGCGCACGAAGGTGATTCTGCTGACAAGCGAGGTTGGCGGTGACCTGGCCGCACCAGTGCGAGGGTTCGCCAGAGGACAGGTCCAATCCGTCGGCCAGGAGGGGTCCCGCGCCTGCGTGGCAACGTCTTGTGACGGCCTCGACGTGCGCGATGACACTGTCGGTAAGCGAGGTCACTAGTTTCTCAACCTGTCAGGAGCCGGTCAGTAACGATCGTCTTTCGTCGTGACCGGGCACCAGCGTGCGGTGAAGAGCGCATCGAGAAGGATGTCATTGGCTTCCGTGGTCCCGATATGTCGCAGAGCGAGCTCACCGTAGAATCGGTTGTAGCGGTTTTCATCTTCCAACAGCGGAACGAGCTGTTGAGTCGCAGAGGCGGCCGAGGACCCCAGTTTTATCACGGCGAGCGCTGCGCTGCGGCGAACACGATAATCTTCGTCATCCAGGCCGCGGCGAACGGTGTCGACGATCTCCATCCGGTCATCGTCGAGCCGGCCGAGTGCTTCGATCGCGTTTCGTCTGACCCACCAGTGGTTGTCAGAAGCCGCCTGACGAAGTGTGTCGCTTGCGGGCTGGGCAACCGTTCCCATTCGGCTGACCGTGTTGGTTGCTACGGCACGCACCCACCACTCGTCTTCTTCAAGGATCACCCGTTCAAGCTCGGGGATGGCGACGGACCCGGCGGCGGTCAGGCCCTGCGAAGCGCATCCGGCCGTGGGGTTCGTCCCGTGGAGGTTGTCTGCCGGCGTCGCGGTCGTCTCGTCGATGTTGTCGATGGTTTCCCTGCGCATCGCCTCGATCAATGGAGCTACTGCATCGGCGCCGGTGGACGCGAGACGGTAGGACGCATCCAGCCTGACGGATTCGGTGCGATCGGAGAGGCTGCTGGAGAGGTCTACGATCGAATCGCCGTTCGCGGAAGGTTTGGAACCCTGGTTGCCGCAAAGCCATTGCCAGACGTCACGCGAAACAGCTGGATGTGGATCCTCGATTCCGGGCGACCAAACGGAACTGCGATGGTCCCAGCTCGGTTCGCCGGGTTCGGACGTGCGGGCGAACTGGAACTTCAGCATATAACGATTTCGCTCGCTCGTGTTCTTCGTCGCGCGATGCCAGGAATCGAAGTGGATGAGCGCGACCGTTCCGGCAGGGCCACAGACCGAGAGCGACTCCTCCGTGGTCTTGTCAGCGTCCGGATCGCTGATGAATCTTTGGAATTGGGTCTGCGGCAGGATTCCGGATGGCCCCATCTCCATCGTCGTGTTTTGAGGATAATAGAAGGCCAGGATCCAGTCGAAGCGCGGATGACGGATGTTGTGGTCGAAGACGTAACAATCTTTGTGCCACTTCTGTCCGCCACTTCCCGGTGGGTTCAGGTGACCGTGGCGGTGCGGATTCAGGATGTATCCAGGTCCAAGCAGGCTGGTCAGGGCACCCGCGACATTCGGATGTTCAAAGACCCGACCGATTTCGGGTATCCGAGGCAGGATGTTGTTCCCGATGTTCCCCTCGGTTTCGTAGACGTTTTCGATTGTCGTACGAATCCGCTCGTGAAGGTCCGTGGCTCCGTCCGCCTCTACAATCACGTATCCGTTGACGATGAATTGCTGGACTTGCTCGTCCGTTAGGAGGTTGAGTGGGTCCGCCATTAGTCCCCGAAATAGCCGCGGGATGCCCAGACCTTTTTCGAGAGGGTCAGGGCTTCTGATGAGGGTTTGATGTGGCCGAGGACGCTGCTCGGTGGTTGACCCTTACGCTTGCGGGCAGGATCGGGAGACCAGTCGTCGTTCGCGTACTTCCTGCGGACGGATTCCTTCCGAAAGTCGGGAATCTCGTAGGGTGCTGAATCGTCCAGCGCCGAACGCCAGGCCTGGATCCCGGCGATGCTCATATCCACTCCCGTGTAGACGTCGAGGTCGGGAGGTTCACCCGTCTGGATCGCACGGGCGAAGTGGTAGGACGTGAAGAAATCGCCTCCGCTGTGGCCTGCTTGGCTCGCCTGGTCGTGGTGGACTGGGAAATCAGGCGTGTAGACGGTTTCGACGGGCTCGCCCTTCTTCTTTTCCCACGCCTCGCGCCAGACTTTCAGACGATGACGGTCTCCGTGACGGCAGTTTTCCATCATTCCTTTGTTGCCGTGGATCCGCACGTAGTTTCCGTGCCCCCGGAGCGCGCCGTGGATCGCCTTCATCACCGCGCCGTTGTCCATCCGACAGATGATCACGCAGCTGGTGTCGCTCCGCTTCATCGAATGGGTCATCGTCGGATCGCCGAAGTCGTAGGGCACGACGAATCCGTTCACTTTGACGGGTCGCGTGCCGGTTATGTGCATCACGGGTGCGATGGAGTGCGTGCAGTAATAGGTTGCCGGGATCCAGTTGCGCCAGTGATCCTTTCCGCAGCTTCGACCGAGTTTGACTTCAGGCGGGTCCGGATGGACGTACTCGCCTTCACCGTATTTGAACTCCCCGACCAGACCCTTTTGATATAAGCGGCGCATCTCCTGATTGTAGGCCGAGTAGGGATAGTTCTCCGCGAACATATAGATGAGACCGCTCTTCTCGACTGCCCGGGCGAGCGCGACGCCTTCGCCAAGCGTGCTGCACGCGGCCGTCTCGCTCATCACGTGCTTGCCTGCGGCGAGGGCCTTGATCGCGAACGGAGCGTGCTGATGGAAATAGTTCGCGAGGATGACGGCATCGATGTCGTGCTCGAGGAACCGGTCGTAGTCAGTGTAGGTTTCGACACCGAGCTGTTCGCCGGCGACCTTGAGCCGCTCTTCCCAGGTGTCGCACAAGGCGACGACTTTCAATCCGGAAGCCGCCGCGACGCCCATCCTCGCCCCGCGCCCGACACCGACGACACCGACTTGGATCGTGCTGCGTTTTACTCGTTTGGGCATTGGTGGCTCCTTAGGACCGATCCGCTCATCCTGAGTAGCGATATCAGGATTCTGAGCTGGAGGTACCGTTTAAAGGACGACTGACTCGCATATCGAAGGATGCGTTCTGTTATCGTCCACCGTTCGTCCTTCGATATGGGGATCGTCAGCATTCTGAACTTTTCGGCACAGAGGTTCTTCTCGATACCCCTACTCAGGATGAACGGTTGCCTTTGCCCGACACTCACGAGCTCTTCCTTGCCAACTTCTGCATCGACCGCGGTTCTCGTGGCGGATCCATTTTGCTGCCGTAGTCGCTCCAGCTCACCTCGGCCACATAGATGCTGCCCTGAGAGTCGACTGCAATCCCGTGCGGGGAGTAGAAGCGCCCCGGTTCGTCGCCGAACGACTGCGTACCCAGCCGGGCTCTGACGTTCCCTTTCAGGTCCATCACCGAAACACGCGGTCCGAGGCCGGTGCCCATCGTGTTGCTGCCGATGCCGCAGAAGTATTCGCCCAAGTAGACGTCGGGGTCGTTGCCGCTTCCGATGGTGATCGCGGCGACTCGGGACATATCATTCCATTGAGCGATAAAACCGCCGTCGTTGTCGAAGACCTGAACACGCTGGTTTTCGCGGTCGGCGATGTAGACGAGGCCATCCTTATCTACGACGATGTTGTGGACGATGTTGAACTGGCCTGGATCGGTGCCGGATTCGCCCCAGGACGTGAGTAAACGGCCCGTCGGGTCGTACTTGTGAACGCGCGCGTTGGTGTAACCATCCGCCACGAACACGTTGCTGTTGTTCGGATCGATGGCGACCTGGCAGGGGCGGTTGAAAGGGTCCCCACTCATCGCGGGGGCTGGCAGACCACCCTGGAGCTGGAGCAGCTTTTCGCCCTTCCGCGAGAATTTCTTGACCGTGTGATCCCCGTTGTCCACACACCAGACCGAGTCATCCGGGCCGATGGTCACCCCGTGTGGATTCGTGAATTCGCCGTCTCCCCACGTGTCGAGGATATCACCATCAGCGTTGAAAACGATCATCGGGTGCGTGCCACGGTTGAAGACATAGACTTTGTCGTCTTCGTCGACTGCGACGGCCGTGGCTTCCTTATAGGTCCAGTCGTCGGGGATCTTACCCCAGTTTTCGCCCGATGTTTCGTATGTGTACGCGCCGGATCCTAGCTCAACCATTGCCTTCTCCTTTGGATGTGTTCTCCGCTTCGAGTTTGAGTCGATCGTAGTAGCCGGGATTCTGCTCGACCTCTGCGAGTAGCGTGTCAACATAATCACGAATGCCGAAGCAGCGGCTGTCGGAATCTCCGACCTGCCCTCGCCTGACCCGTCCCTGCCTCTCCCAGAAATCCCCAAGCCGTCCGCGATCCAGACGGAGGAATTCGGCGGCCGGGTCTCTGTCGAGCTGTTGTTCCCAATACAGGGCTTCGACGACGTGACAATAGGTAGACGTCTCGTAGTCGACGCCCAGCATCAGGACGTGTCCGTCGCGGTGGTAGGCCTTCAACATCGGGGCGTTTCGGCCGTGAGTCCTGCCCCAGGGCGCGCGGTCCCACGGCGTCTCGGGGCCCTCGTCGCTGAGATGATCTCCGACGAATGCGCTCGCGTCCTTCCCTCGTGCGGCGGTCGAGTGGGAATAGTGATCGGATCGGTAGGTGTCGGGTAGTCGTCGGAAGTACTCGGTGATCCAGCCGACCGAAGAGGGCGTGTCCGTGACGCTCCAGCGGGCTGCGCGTTCATCCCTTCCGCCGATCAGGTTGAACGAGGGCATCACGATCAGCCCATCGGGTCCGACGACGTCTTCCATCGCGCGGATGACGGTTTTGACACCGCTCTCTACGGGACCCAGGCTCTTGAATGAGGAGTGGACGAACATCAGGTCGCCCTCGACGATCCTGAGTGTTCGAAGATCCTCGGCCAGGGTCGCACGGGTGTGCATCAGACGTCCACCCGCTGGTAGGCGATGGCATAGAAGGCTTTCGTCTCACCCGACCGGTTTGGTTCACTGCGGTGCCAGGTGTAATTCGTAAAGAAGAGTCCGTCGCCAGGGTTTGTCTGAATCAATTGCTCTCGATCCGAATCGATTGCGGAGTGGGGAATACGATGGCGCTTGAAGGGCTCAAAGCTGCCGTCCTTGACGTGACCCATCGGCGGGTCGTCGAAATAGGACTCGTGTTCAGTCAGCCGCCAGCCCTGGTGACTGCCGGGCATTACTGCGAGGGCGATGGCATCCTGCCCCACATCCTGCAGCGGTATCCAGCAATTGCAGCCGCGTTCGGGCTCGATCTTCCAGTACCAGGAGTCCTGGTGGAAGTAACTCCGTCCACCCTGATCCGAATCCAGCCATCCGTGTTTGACTCCGATCTGGTCGGTGTAGAGTTCGACCTTCCCGCCGAGCAAGGAAGCCATTGCCTCTGCGAGGCCGGCGTGTTGGGCCAGGCGTGCGAAGACTTCCTCCTCGGAAGCGGGTCGCTGGATACCCACTGGAATGGGTCCGCCCCCCGACGACCGGTGGTAGGAGGGATCGAGATCCTGGAATCAGCGGGGATCCCAACCGGGGCGCCGGTCGACGATCTCGGTGACCCTCTGTCTGCAGGCCTGGACAAGGTCGGGAGGGATCAGGTCAGGCAGGAGGCAGTAACCACTTGCTTCGTATTCGGCTGCAATGGGGGCATCCATCGGGATCGTGCTCTCCTGGTTCGCCGCAAGTAAGCACCGATCGAGAGGGTGGGCAAGAGAGCGAGCAACGGCCCTCACTGGGACATATGCGCTCCGTGTTCCCAAAAGTGGCCCCGAGGCCACTTTTTCGATCGCCTACTCGATCGTGGGCTTCCGGCCTTGGATGGCGGGCGCAATTTAGAGGTTGCGCAGTTCCGATGGATGATGTAACCATCTTATTCCTCGGGACTTGAGACAGGACATCTCCCCGTAGCCCGTCACGGACAGATACCCAAGGGCTGCACCTGGTGAAAGGAAAACTCGTGGCAGATAAAGCACCGTGGATTACCTATCGACCCACTCTGAAGGTTCTGGATTGCACGATTCGCGACGGTGGGCTGGTCAACGACCACGACTTTACGGATGAGATTGTGCGTGCCGTTTACGATACGTGCGTAGCCGCCGGTATCGACGCGATGGAGATCGGTTACAAGAACTCACCCGATATGTTTCCGAAGGGCGAATTCGGCCCGTGGCGCCATTGTGACGAGGAAGATCTGCGCCGCGTGGTGGGCGACCACGATCCCGAGACGACCGGGCTCAAGCTGTCGGCGATGGCCGATGCGGGGGGAAAGTCCAACTGGAAGGAGCAGATCGAGCTCTCCTCGGATAGCGTTCTCGATATGATTCGGGTCGCGTTTTACGCGCATCAGACGTCGGAAGCTGTTGAGATGCTTCACCACGCCCACGAGTTGGGCTACGAGACGATGGCCAACCTGATGGCGGTGTCGAACATCACGGAAATCGAAGTCGACGCCGTGCTCGAAGCGATCAAGTCGAGTCCGGCGGGAACGATGGTGATTGTCGACAGTTTTGGGCATCTCTACAGGGAACAGATCGATCTGCTCTACAACAAATATGCCGAGGCGATGGAGGGGACGGGTAAGGAGATCGGGATCCACGCGCACAACAATATGCAGCTCGCCTTCGCCAACACGATCGAGGCGATTATTCTGGGCTCGGACCGTGCGGATGCGACGATGGCGGGACTCGGTCGTGGTGCGGGCAACTGTCCGATGGAGTTGTTGCTCGGGTTCCTGCGGAACCCGAAGTTCGATCTTCGCCCCGTGATTCAGCTGCTCAGGGATCATATGGATCCGCTTCGGAAAAAGGTCGAGTGGGGACCGCTCGTGCCCTACAACATTACCGGGCAGCTGAACCTGCATCCCAGAGCTGCGATGGAGTTCCGGGTGACCAAGGAGAAGAACGACTACGTGAAGTTTTACGATTCGATCCTTGCTGACATTTAGGTGAATCGGCAAAAGGCTTTGCAGTTTCGAGATGAGGATCGTGCACACGGCGCGATCCTCTCTCTTTATGGGCGGAAGATCGGGTGACCCTACAGAATCCGTTTCGTGAGTGGAACAGGGACTTCAGGCTTCTGGCCGCCGGAATGTTTTCCCTCGGCGTGTATTTCGGGATCCGGCACACGCTCTTCAACAATTTCATCGTCGAGCGGCTCGGCGTCGAAGCGCACCAGCTGGGTTTGATCGAATCACTACGCGAGTTCCCCGGATTCCTGAATGTTCTGTTTATCGCGCTGATGATACGGATGTCGCCTCCCATCGTAGCCGCGGCGTCGCTCGTCGTGATGGGGGTCGCCATCGCTGCCTATTCGGAGATTTCCACGGTCTTCCAGCTGGGGGCGTTCGCGGTCTTCGGAAGCCTCGGCTTTCACAGCTGGCTACCGATGCAGCAAGCCCTGGGGCTGGCCTATTCTCCTCCTGGGGACAAGGGGAAGTGGTTGGGTCAGCTGCGTAGCGTGACGAGTGCTTCCACGCTCGTGATGATCGGCACCTGCCTCCTCGTGTTTGAATACCTCCACTACGAGGGTCTGTTTCTGCTGGCGGGGGCGGCCGTCATCGTGGGTGGGTTGACGATTTCGGTGGCTTCTCGCCCGGAGACGCACGTCGATCAGAAGAGCTTCGTGCTGCGGCGACGCTACTGGGTCTACTACGCGTTGAACGTGCTTCAGGGTGTGCGCCGGCAGATGTTCATCACCTTCGCGATCTTCGCCCTGGTGAAGGTGCACGGAATGCCCGTCCGTACGACGATGATCTTGGTGCTGATCAACCAGGTTCTGATCACGGTCACGTCGCCTGCGGTCGGGGGTCTGGTGGATCGTCTGGGTGAACGGCTGATGTTGAGTATCAGCTACATCGGATTGACGATCATCTTCACGGGCTATGCACTCATTCAGGATCGCCCCACGCTCTATGTTCTGTTCTGTCTGGATAATCTGATCTTCTTCGGTCCACTCGCGATGACGATCTACATTCACAAGATCACCCCCGCCGAGGAATTGAGACCGACGCTCTCGATGGGCGTGACGATGAACCACGTCGCGGCCGTGATCGGACCTTTCGTGGGAGGGCTGGCGTGGAAAGCGTTCGGATACGAGGTGATCTTCTTGAGTGGGGCCGCCATCGCCGCCCTGTCGCTCGTGATGAGTCAGTGGGTGGATCCGGAAGGTCTCCTCGCACGGGAGGCTGAAAAACAACGAATCAACGATGAACAGTCTGCGTTGGCAGAGGAGGCTACGTCGTGAGACATCGAACCCTGGGCAGGACGAATCTCGAAGTTTCCGAAATCGGGTTTGGCTGCGGGGCCGTAGGCGGGTTGATGATCGAAGGGGATCGACGTGAGATGGTCAAGGCTGTGTCGACAGCGATCGAGGGTGGGATTACGTATTTCGACACGGCACGTTCCTACGGCGACGGTCGATCGGAGTCGAACCTGGGGGATGTGTTGAGAGAGCTGGAAGCGGATGTCGTCGTGGGGACAAAGGTTCGGCTCACTCCGGCCGATATGGATGAGATCGAGGATGCCGTGGTGGCCCAGGTCGAGGAAAGTCTGGGCCGTTTGGGGCGCGAGCAGGTGGATCTGATCTATCTGCACAATTCGGTCGTAAATGAAGGCGATCGGGACCGGGCGAGTCTCTCGGTCGACGATGTGGAGATGGCCACACAGGGTCTTCGGCGGGTCGCGGACGAGGGTAAAGCGCGTTTCTGGGGAATCAACGGGCTGGGAGATCCGAGCGCGGTGATCGAAGCTGTTGAGCGGACGCGGCCTTTCGTGATCCAGGCGTGCTACAACCTGTTGAATCCGACCGGCGTCGAGCCGGCGCCGAAGGGTTACCCTTTTCAGGACAATCTGCAACTGATCGGGCGAGCTGCGGCTTCAGGTGCGGGTGTTGTCGGCATTCGGGCGCTCGCTGCGGGCGCACTGTGCGGGCAGGTCGAACGTCATCCGAACGCCACACCTCAGGTCGGCCCGATTGCGACGGGGTCGGACTATGTCTCCGATGTTGCGCGGTCTGCCGATTTCGGTTTTCTGGTTACCGAGGGCGTGGTCGAGGATCCGATCGAGGCTGCGATCCGCTATGCGGCCGATGCACCCGGTCTGACGACGGCTCTCGTGGGATTGTCGTGCGTCGATCACCTGTCTCACGCTTTGAAGAGCGTTGAGAAAGGTCCGCTGCCCGAGGCAGCCATTCACAGGATTCGCGAAGTTCAGTCGTCTTTCTCATAGCTTCGCTCTGGTGAAAGTGCTGATCGGCGCCAAATCCGATGGACTGTTGACGTCCTTCCACCACAGGGCTCCAGGACAAGGTTCGCGACTCCGATTATCGATCTCTTCACTCCGAGTTTCACGGAACATCCCCTCAGAGTATGGCTTCAGACCAACCTCAGAAGAACGCTTCCAGCTTGACCGTTTCGCCGATGCTCCAGAAGCGGATGATGGCGACGCTGTTCGCTTCGCAGAGCTTGTTCAGCGCATCCACCATTATGGGCTTTACGCTGATGCCCATCATCTCCGCTCGACTCGGTGGCCGTGATAGCGCGGCCGGTGTAGCACCGACCGTCGTCATGTTGGGCAGGGCGCTATCCGCCTACCCGGCGGGTTGGATGATGGATCGATTGGGTCGGCGGCCGGGTCTTTCGCTCGGCTACGTGCTGTCGTGTCTGGGGGCTGTTCTCAGCGTGGTCTCCATCAGCTGGGAATCGTTCCTCGGGTTTACTGTGGGCGGTCTGCTCGTGGGTATGGACGTGGTGTCATCGAGCAGGCTCGGTTCGTCGCCGCGGAAATCCACGCGGCCCAGGATCAGGCACGTGCGATTGGCCTGGTGGTGCTGGCCGGGACCGTAGGCGCGGTCGGGGGACCCCTCCTCGTGGAGCCTTCAGGCATCGTTTCGAGAACGATCGATCTGCCTCCCCAGGCCGGGCCCTACCTGCTTGCCACCCTGTTGTGACGCCTTGCGATAATTCTCCGCCCGGCTTAAGCTATTCGCAGAATAGGCAGAATCGTTTCAATACGGTTAACAGTGGAGACCGTTCCCTAATGAGTTGAGGGTCACCTAAGATCTGGCGGCCATGCGACATAGTGCCATAGGAGTACTTACAAGGCGCAACGGCCAAAAGCGGTTGTCGGACCTACGCCTGATGTCCCTTTCTTTACGCGAACGCGTTTGGCACATTCCGGGGGATCGGGACGCGAAACGCTCTCGACCTCCGACGGGTCCGCCATCGGCAGCACCGCCAGGGAGACGGCCGATTTTCTACCCCGCTTCGCCATTTTCGGGAAGCAGCTTCAAAACCACCTTGTCGACAGACGCAAGCTCTTGTTTTTGCACTGGTTTAAGTGTTTCCGACACCTGAAAAGCCCCCCCTTCGTCAACAACGGCCGCGATGCGCCCTCCGGAACTAAAATTAGGACGGATTAGCAAAAGAAACCGGTCTCAACCGGTCTCCGGTCGGACGGCCACAGGTTTCCACCCCCCTATGCCCGCTGGCCTGGCCACGTCTTGAGCCTAATCGGTCGAAACGCGCTATTTTCTCGGTTCGAGAGCCTATTTCTCGGGCGTGTGGGAAAATGAAAAGGGCGGTCTACATCGGAACGCCCAGAGAGTTCATCCCCCCTTATCTCCGGTCGTCAGTTCTTGGTGCGTGAGAATGCGAATAGCGTAATCTGGGAGGGAATCTATCGTAAGCCGTAACAGCCCTGTTCACGGCCATCGCTCTGATTCTGACTCAACTGCTGCTGAGACCGGACCCTGTCCAAATTGGCAGGCTGGTCTCGGGTGGAACATCCCTTGCCCGGGAACGGGTCGTGGGGCGCAAGTTGAGGGAGATCTTTTCTGACGGAAACGCCCGATTCGGCGTCGCGGCGATGGTCATCGGGCAGTTCGTGATGACGCTGATTATGGTCATCACGCCGTTGCATATGAATCACCACCATCACGGAACCGCTTCCATCTCGGGCGTCATTATGGCGCACACCCTCGGTATGTATGGTTTGTCGAGTCTGACTGGCCGTCTCACGCCGAGGTTGGGACCCACGCGTGTTGTCTGGATCGGAGCGGCCATCCTCGCCGTTTCGGCTGTGATGACTCCGGTTTCGAACAGCCTGCCCCTATTGGCGGTTGCCCTTTTCCTGCTCGGTTTGGGGTGGAACTTCTGCTTTATCGCGGGCACCGCGATTTTGTCGAATGTCCTGGCTGTGGACGAACGTGGCCGGGCACAAGGAGCGAGTGAGGCTGTGATCGCAGTCGCCGCAGGCGGAGGCAGTCTCGGTACGGGCGTCGTCTTTGCCGGCGGGGGGATCCTGGCCGTCAGCGCGCTCGGTCTGGTGGTCTCCGGGGCGCTGCTCTGCGGAACGAGCTGGTGGTCCAAGCGGTCTGTTGCGGTTCCTGTGTCTGGGGATGATTGAGGCACGAAGCACGTAGGGTACGTGAAAAAGCCCCGACTGCGCGACGCAGCGGGGCTCCGTTTGTGTGGGGTGTGGCACTCACAGGTCGGTCAGATACGCCATCGACTTTGTCAGCTCGTCGCGCGGGTCCTTCCCTTGAGGGATGCGGCATTCGAAGCCACAGTATTTGTCGTACCCGATGTCCTCCAGCGCCCTGAGTGCGGGCACGAAGTCCGTGTGTCCGTAACCTGGAAGAATCCGGTTGCTGTCGGCAAGGTGGACGTTCGCGATGTGCTTTCCGCCGGTCCGGATTGCATCGCCCAGGTCTGCGTCCTCGATGTTCATGTGAAAGAGGTCGGCCATCGTCGTGATGCCCGGACTGCCGACGGCTTCGCAAATGTCGACCCCGTGCTGTATGGTACAAGGCCACCATTGCTCGTAGCGATTGAGGGGTTCGACAATCAGGCTGGACCCGCACTTTTCCGCGTGGGGCGCGATCTCCTCTTTGAGGATCGCGGTGAGTAGGTCTTTCTCGAGCTGTTCGGTGGTGACGAGCGGCGAGAGGTCGGGAATCCGGTCACCGTTCCGCATTTTCGTGTCGATCAGGGGCGGAAATACGATGCCGACACCGCCCAGCTCTCCGCAAATCGTGAGGACTTCTTTGATGGAAGCGATCGCTGCGGCGCGGCGGTCGGGATTTGCGTCGAGTATGGCGAGTTCGGGTGAAGAAAGAACGTTGGGGACGATGCCTGTACGCTTGGATGCTTTACCGATTTCCTCGGCGCACTCACGCTTGCTCGATGCGGTGATCTCGATACCGGCGAAACCCATCTCGGCCAGGGCGTCGAACTTCTCGGTGAGCGTCCGTCCCGGCGCCATATTCTCCCGGATGGAAAAGTTCAGATCCAAGCCGTTCCTTCCACGCTATTTGATGTAAATATCGGCAGCCGCATCGACACAGGCCTCGAGCGTCCCCTCGTTGAAGGTAGGATGCGGTCCCTCTTTTTTGGCTCTATCCGGGTTTCTCAACGGTGAAACTATAGAATGACAAGGTCATAGATCGTTCCCTACGCTTGGTTGTGTGTGTAGGACAATCAAAGCGAAGGGGGTGCGACCTATGACCGGGAGCAGATTACTATCGAAACTGCTGAGATTCAAGGGGTTCCGTGTTGTCAGCTGGTGGTTTGAGGGGAGAAGCTGCTTCGTCATCGCCGTAAAGCCACATAAGAATGGTTTGTTGTTGTCCGGAGTGCGGCCGTCGAGGTAAAATCGTCCGCACAATGCCCCATCCGCGTCGGTGGCGTGACATTCCGGTGTGCGGGTGGAGGGTCTGGCTTCTCTACCATCCTCGGGAGATTCGGTGTCCTACCCACGGTCGTGTGGTCGAGGAGATTCCGTGGGCGGAGCGGTTCTCTCGGGTGACGTATCGCTTCGAGTATGCCATGCTGCGCTACTGCCAGACCATGACGCAGAAGGCGGCGTCCGAGTTGCTGCGCATCTCTGCCTCGACGCTGTCGGATCTCCTTCACCGATCCATCACGCGGCTTCGTGAAGGTCATCGTATCCGAGGGCTCAAAACCATCGGGATCGACGAGATCTCCTACGCCAAGCGTCACAGGTACGCCACGCTCGTTTACGATCTGGACCGCTCCTGCGTGGTGTGGGTTGGCCGCGGCAGGGCGCGTAAAACGATCGATCGGTTCTTCACAGAGGCTCTCAGTCCCTACCAGAGATCCAAGATCGAGTGGGCCTGCTGCGACATGAGCGAAGCTTACATCGGAGCCATCCAGGAACACTGTCCGAATGCCAAGCTGGTCCTCGATCGCTTTCACATCGTCAAGGCTCTCAATGCCGCCGTTGACGAGGTCCGTAAGGACCAGTGGCGTAAAGCTGCCCCGGATGAGCGCAAAGCCATGAAGGGCCTCCGATGGCTCCTCTACCGGCACTCAGCGACACGCTCCAGAGGGGATACTCGGACACTCAAAGCACTGGAGGAGGCGAACTACCGAATCTATAGAGCCTGGAGACTCAAGGACGAGTTCGAGCAGTTCTGGGAATACAAAGCGCCCTGGGCTGCCGAACGCTTCCTGAAATGCTGGACGACGTCCGCACTCAGAAGTCGACTTGAACCCCTGCGAAAGTTCGTCAGGACCCTGCGACAGCACTTCTTCGGCGTCCTCGCATTCGTGAACACGCGTCTTACCAACGCCATCGCCGAAGGCCTCAACCGAATCGTCCAAATCGTCAAGAACCGAGCCAGCGGATTCCGCACACTCGACGCATTCAACGATATGATCTTCCTTACCGTCGGAGACATAAACATCCCTGAGCAGATTCCGAAGAGGTTCCGCACACTCTAACCGCGCCCCCATGCCAGGAACCACGGCACCTTCACCCACTTCAGCTCGTTGAGAGATCCGGATATAGCCTTTTTCTTCTGGAGTCGAACTTGTAAATCAGCAGCTTCCACTTGTTGGGACCCAGATACTCCAGGCGTGCCAGGCGTCCGACGCCCTTGACGTTTCCCATTCCAAAGACGCGACCCACGAGGCCGCTCTTCGCCTCCTTCACAATCTCGACGAACAGCATATTCGCTTTGAAGTGACCACGAAATCCGCTGATCCCACGACGTCGATACTTTTTTGCGTGATTCTTGAGCGCTGAAATCGCCGTCTGTTGCGCGCCTGGCGATGGCATTTGCATGCCGTTTCCCCCCGAAAACGTGCCAGCTCTCTGCGACGAACGAAGATACGTCCGATGCGGACAGCCAGCAACTCAGCGATGTTTTCTCAGAATTGCGCGGCAAATATCAGGAAATCGCTGAAACCAACCGTGTCATCGCCATCGAGGTCGGCCTCCACCAAGTAAAACTCCTGCCCCGCGGAGGAGCCGAAAGCTCCGGCGAGCAGGAGGAAGTCGGGAAAGCCTACGGTCCCATCTCCGTCGATGTCGGCCGATGGCTCCGATCCCGCGATCCCGGTGGTAGCCAGGGATACGATCAACGGTGGGGAAGCGTCGGCAGTGAAGATTGTGAATGTCCCGGTGACGGGGCCTTCCTCCTGGGAACCGAACACGAGGTCGAAGTTCAAAGAGACTCCCGGTTCGACGATGCCCAGGAGTGGACTCACGGTGAACGGTCCTTCGACCCGAACGCTGTCAACAGTCAGATCGCCCGTGCCGTCGTTCTGCAAGGCGATGGCCAGGGTTGCGCTCGTCCCCACCGCGACATCACCCCAATCCAGGGATTGTGTGGCCAAGACCGGGAGCGGTTCGAGTTGGACCGGCGCGGGTGCAGTGCCGGACAAGTCGATGGTGATCGTCGGCGATTCAGATCGTTCGAGCCAATCGTGAGTGACCCTAGCGTGGTCCCTTCGGCGGTGGGCGAAAACGTGACCGTCAGGGTCGACGTTGCGCCTGCTGGGATGTCGAGGGTGTTCGGGCTGACTGTGTAAGGACCCGAGTCGATCGTAGCCTGGCTGATGGTGAGGGACTCGCTGCCGTTGTTTTCGATCGACAGGGTCAGGGAAGATGAGGCGCCGATTTCGGTCAGGCTGAAACTCAGCGACTCGATCGATAGAGCGATTCTGGGCTGACTGGGCAGAATCGACACGGGACCAAAGCTGTCGACAAAAGACAGGCCGCCTGACTGATCCGCGAAAATTAAAATGTCATAGTCTCCGGTCCCGAGGGTGCCGGTTGGCGCAGTGACCGTGAATTGCCCATCCGTTACGTCTGCAATCTGAGAGGCCAGCGGTGTTCCATCAGAACTGTTGAATTGCAGGGCCATCTGACTAACTGAACCCTCGGTGAAGGTGCCAGAAATCGTCCGTGTTTGACCCAAGAAAAAGTCAGCGGTCAGAGGGGCATCGAGAAGAACTCCACAGAAGATATCCACGGGAAGCCGGAAGGGCTCGGTTCCATTAGGCTGGATGGTGATAGGTGCGAACGTTCCGCGAAGAGGAAGACCACTGGTTGTGCCTCCAAACACGTTTAGCGTGTAGGAGCCGGATTGCGATGGGAAGTAAACGAGCCCCTTCCGGAAGGCGCTATCCACGACGTTGAATTGGAACAGGATCTGCGTTCCGCTCTCATCCGTTAGGACAACTTGTATGATTTCGATGGATGGATCCGCTACCGTGCCAGAGAAAGTGACTCCCTGCCCAGCCACTATCGCAGTGGGGAATCCGACGTCGAGGGTAAGACCATCAAAGAAGTCTGTGGGGAGTGAGAAGGCACCTTCGCCCTCAGTGACAGAGAAGACTGGGAAACTCCCCACGAAGGGCAGAAGCTCCCCTGAAACGCCCATATAAACACTTAGCACGTACGACCCAATCTGATCAGGCCCAAATAGGATTGAACTTTCGAACTGACCAGATTCTACATCTTCAGTGAAACTAATTGTATCGCCTGTAACATCGACAAATTGAAACAGGACCCGGGAAACGTTGTGATCACCTATGACTCCAGAGAGGCGCAGAGGCTGGCCCGAAGACACCGAAGTTAGGATTTCAGCCTCAAGCAAGATGCCCGGAAAGAAGTCAGGTGGTAAGTCGAGCGCCCCTTCGCCCTGTTCGACAGACACACGGGGAAGCTTGCCCACGAAAGGAAGGGACTCTCCCTTTAGGGCCCGCAAAGATGTTAAGCTCGTACGTCCCGGAATCGTCGTGGGATGTGAGCAGGATCGCCCTAAAACGCCCATTTTCGACTGATGATCTGAAGAGTAGTGTGTCCGCACCACTGCTAATCGGATCGAATCGAAACTGGATCTCCGTGTCGTTTGGGTTCGCCAACGTTCCTTCAACTACCATCGCCTGGCCAGTGGTCATATCGCCGGAGAGCGGCGCATCGAGTGTGAGCTGAGGGAGATAGTCCGTTGGCAAGACGTTGCTCACCTGGAAGCTTCGCCCGACGGGAATGGTCACTGCGACAAGATCGGCCTCCAAATCCCCCGTGATCGTGATGTCGTGTGTGCCTCCGTCGGCCGTTAACCGGAAGTAGGCGGCGGCAGCCGGACGGACCTGATCCGACACGGCGGTCGAGGGCAGGCGATCTGGTGTTCCGCGACGGGTGGCATCACCCGTTCTCCCGTGGTGGGGTCGGTTAGATGCCGACTCCCGTAGTTCAGGGTAGGGTCGCTGTTGAGGCCGGCTGCTGAGATGAAGTTACGTGTGACGAAAGATTCCAGGAGTTCGTCGAACGTGGCGCCGGTGGCACTTTCGATGTTCTCGATGCCCGTTCTGTGGGTCTTGACGAGGGCGCCCGGGATCTCATCTCCGTAGAGGTCGATCATCGTCTGGAGTCCTAGGTAGGCTGCCCCGCGAATGCCCGAACTCGCGAGCGCGTCTCCGTTCAGGCGAAAGGTCTCTGGGGCGGAGAGGAAGCTTTCCAAGCGACTCGGGTTCCCGCTCTCGACGTGTCCTCCGACCAGGTCCTCGGTAAAATGAGACAGGGCTTCGTTGAGCCAGGATTCCTCTGCGTCGCTGCCACCAAAGATGAAAAAGTGTTGGTTGAAGTTTACAAGATGCTGGTACTCGTGCGCGAGTAATGCATCATAGGAATTAGGGTCTTCACTTGGGCTAAGTGCATGATTTCATAAATATTATTACGTATGTCCTGAACATTATTTGTAGCTTATGTTCTCCTTCAAAAGGAGGAGAACAATGCCAAGACGTTCGCCTTATGTGGTGCTACTGTCTGAGAAGGAACGGGTCGACCTCGAGCGAATGGCTGGACAATATACGTTACCGTATTATCAAGTGATCCGATCGAAAATCGTGCTTCTCGCCGCCGAGGGATTATCCAACAAGATTATCGCCCAACGGTTGGATGTCCCGCGTCCGATCGTAAGCAAATGGCGTAAGCGCTTTTTCGAAGAGCGTCTTTCGGGACTCGAAGATAGATCTCGTCCCGGGCGCCCGCCCGGTTTTCCCCCCTCAGGTGGTCGTTCAGATCAAGGCGCTGGCGTGTGAACTACCGAGCGAGAGCGGGATACCGCTCTCGCGGTCCAGCTGTTCCGAGATTGCCGCCGAGGCAGTGCAAAGGGGCTTCGTTGCCAAGATCAGCGGCGCCACTGTCTGGCGCTGGTTGAACGAGGACGCGATTCGTCCTTGGTATCATCGCTCCTGGATTTTCCCACGGGACCCGGACTTCCAAACCAAAGCAGGTAGAGTCCTTGATCTGTATCACCGCCAATGGCAAGGAAAGCCTTTAGGGCCGAGGGAATATGTACTTTCTGCCGACGAAAAGACCAGTATTCAAGCACGAGCTCGCAAGCACGTTACCCTACCGCCAGCCTCGAACAGAGCGGCACGCGTTGAAACACGAATACGAGCGGAAAGGAGCCCTGGCCTATCTGGCTGCTCTCGACGTGCACAATGGTCGAATCTTCGGTCTCTGTGAGTCTTCTTCGGGTATCGAGCCCTTCAACCGGCTCCTGAGCCTGATCATGAGCCGGAAACCCTATTGCTCGGCAAAGAAAGTCTACCTCATCGTGGATAATGGCTCCTCGCACCGAGGGCAAACATGCATCGACCGTATCCAGGGGAAGTGGCCAAACATCCACCCCGTTCACCTTCCGATCCACGCAAGCTGGCTCAATCAGATCGAGATCTACTTCTCGATCCTCAAACGCAAGGCTCTGACACCTATCGAATTTGCATCGCTCGAAGAGCTTGAGGCAAGAATCCTCGGTTTTCAGGAACGCTACGGACGTATCGCCACACCCTTCAAATGGAAGTTCACACGAACAGATCTCGCGGAGATGATCGACAAACTCAGGTTCTACGATACGCCCTTGGCAAAGTCTGCTTAGAATACGTCACCGTATTTGCGAACAGGAGTACTAAGGTAGATTAGGTCCGCCAGGTTTCCATCTCCACCAATGCTTGCCGTTAGAACTGAACCTGATCGGAAGAAGCCACCAAAAGGCCCTGTCTCGTCGACCACCGGCGTAAAGAGGAAAAGTAGCTTCCCGTCACCGTCGACGTCGGAAGGGCCGCCAAACGTGTCGTCGACGATGGACTTTGAGGAGTTGCTGAACCGATCGATGATGTCTTGGATGTCCTGTTCTGTCACGCTTTGAGCAGAGTCGGAAGGCGTGTTGTCGAGGTAGGCGAGTGCGTCGTCGTTTACTGCGACGAGCGTGGCCGTAATCGAACGGTCGGATGTGACGTCGAGGAGCTCGGTGAAGATGAAGCTCCGCGACGAGCCGATGGCCGGAATAGTCTGTTTGCGGACGGGGCGTGCATATCGATCCGCGATCGGTATAGTGGCGGCGAACGCCCTCTCTTCCGCTCGGAGCAAGCGGGCGAGCCGGTCGTGGGGTGTAAGCGGCGCTTCGACGCCTCTTGCCCGAAGGGGGATGACCTTGCTGGATGCCGTGCCGAGGATTTCGTAGTCGTAAGATCGAGACGTGTCTGCCTCTTCGAAGTTGCGGGCGTAGAGGATGAGCTCATAGTCTGCGCCCGAAAAGTCCAGCGACAACGTAGCCTGGCCTCCGTTGAGGGGCGTGGTCGACACGTCGCCGATCGTCTGGGCGACCGACGGGCCGGACAGGCTAGCGAACAGGAGTGTGATGAAGAAGAACGGGTGTATTGAGCACTCCCAAAGGTGTGAATCGAACATAAAAGGCCACCAGAACTCCGCTCTGCCAAGCGTCGCTGATGGCCCTGTCACGTCGTGTGGTTCGTCGGGGGGCGAACCGCTCACGTCGTGCACGGTGGAATATAGGATGACGGCCACGGAGGCGCAAGAAACTAGCCTCTGCGGCGGGATGGTCTAAAAAGTCTCTCCTAAAAGTTCGGCTCGGTGGATCCTGTCGAGGCGAAACACGCGATCGCCCTTGCGATTACGACAGTAGGCATAGAGCATTTTCTCGTCTTCGGACGTGGGCTGAACGATACGGTCGCCGTTACCCTGGGCTCCGTATTCGAGTCGCAGGCAAAGCTTTCGCCGAATCGCGAAGTCGACAACGTTGAGGATGTCGTTGTTCTCCGTGGCCGGGTTTGGACCCGTGAATTCGGCGAGTGTGCCGGTGCCGTCGGTTTCGCGAACTTGCTCGATGATCCTTTCGAAGAGCTCGGAGTGCGTCTCGGCTCGTGTGCGGATGCTCTCCCCGGGTGTTCGCCGTAGTACCCGACGCAGCCGCTGCGCCAGGTTCGTGACGTCACGCGGTTTTTCACCCAGTCGCTCGTCGAGGAAGGATACGGCAGACTCCAGGAAACCGACGAGTTCCGAAAGGTCGGTGGTGCTGAGATTGACCTGGTGGCTGGACTCGGTTTCGGCCTGGTCGACGTGTTCGAAGGAAGGCATGTAGCCCTGTCTCGTGAGCAGCTGAGCCAGCGTCTCCGGTCTTGCGTTGACTTTGATGCCCGCGACGGTCGGCGCGAATCGTTCTCCGAGCAGATCGGCGATCTGTTTCTGGGCATACAGCTCATCGAGTCTGGCGGGCTCGTCGACACTGACATAGCCTGTGGCCAATCGTATTTGAATCTCGCCGTGTTTGTCGTTGCAGTCTTTGACGAGGGACTTGACCATATCTGGAACTCCGGTTGCGCTTCGCTCCCTCAGAAACCTGAGGATGCGAGTCGAGGTGAACCCCCGGTTGAGGGCGTCGAGTATAGCCTCCCGGGTGATGTGAAAGTGGCTGACGACGTCGATGTTTCGGAGATCGGTCAGACCGCACAGTTGCACGTAGTCGGTGATCGGCAGGTCGGGCGGGGCGAGCACCTCGAGGTTGGGTTGGATCACGAATCGGGCGTTGGGGTTCGTGGGCACGCCGAATGCGATGTCTTCCTTGCTTCGCTTGAGGACATTGCGGCCTGCTGCGGTCAGCCGGAAGCAGGCGCCCTCGCTCGCGTGGAGCGGACGATCAAAAGCCCCGGGGTTTCCGATTTCGACGAGGCCCATCCACGAAATGGCTCCGACGAACATCCGGCGGAGAAGCTCATCGGCGGTCGTTCCGCGTGAGGAGAGCACGGTGCCCGCCGCCGGACCGTCGGTCAGGGTCTTGAAGGCGGGCGAGATTTTGGCGAGCGTTCGGTAGAACTGGCTGTAGGCGACCCACTTGTTCCCCGGGCAGCGAGCGAGTCCCGACAACACTTCGCTTCGGAGAGCTTTCAGTTCGTCCGCGCGATCTTTCTTTCCGTTGACTGGTGCGCGATCGGCCGCCCACTCGTTCCATCGATTGGTTTCTCTCCAAAATGCGACGAGGGTTTTCAGAAGGCTTGTGTGTTTGGCGATACGGCGTGGGCCCGTTTTCGTCAGCACCCACCGGCCGTTTTCCGCGGCCGAAAGACCCGCTTCTTCGGCGAACAACATCAGGAAATCAGGATAGCCCGGGTCTTCGTCTGCTTTGAAGAATCTTCCAGCCTCCCGGAGTTCGCCCTTGGGCATCCCACCACGTTTGAGTGTTTTGGGACGTTTTCGCTCGATCAGCCCAAGTAGGGTTCCGAGGTCCCGCGGGAGGAGATTGCCGGGTGCGACGATCTGGGTCGGTGCCTCCGCGTCATCACTTAGAGCGTCCTCGGGGGGACTCTCGAGTCGACCCCCCTGAGCTTTGGCGAGAGATCGCAGAACCTTTGCAAGGTCGCTTGCGATCACGAGGGGTTGGTCGCGGGATAGACGACTTCTCTCGGGTGCGACGAACAGGGGCGTCTTCCAGATCAGATCCTCGAGTGCGCGAACCGCCCCTTCTCCGAGACGAGCTTCGACGACCGCGGGCGTGGGTTCCGACTCGGACAGGACGAGGTCGAGGACGTCCCGGCGCTCCTCGCTCAAAGCCTTCAAATACGTCTTCAGCTGATCCGGATCAGTCAGATGACTACGAACCAGCTCGATCAGGTAGGGACGCCGCGTTTCACGCGTCCGGATGCCCAGGTCGGCGGCGAAGGCCTTGAGTTGCCCCTGGGAATGGTTGACGAGGAGGGAACGAAGTCGGTTGTGCTGGCTCGCTGGCACGGGAAGCGACTTCACGATCGACTCTGGCACACCGACGAGCGGATCGGCGGCACCGTGCACGTGCGTGTCCTGAAAAGCGAGGCCGATGAGGGTCGCGCATTCGATCATCTCATCGAAACGATGCTCGAACCCGTGCCCCAGCTCCTTCACAGCGATCGACCGGGGTAGCTCACCTCCCTCGGCGGCGAGCTCGACGAGAAGGTCCCGGCAGGGCTCGTTCAGTCTGGTCAGATGACGCTTCACGGCTGCCGGCCGCGAAAGATGGCGCGAGAGGGCGTCGATCAGTGCGGGTTTGTTGAGGTGGCTGTCGGTCTCGAGGTTGGTTTCGGCGGCGATTCGACGGAGTAGGGGAACCGGTTGGGCCGTCAGTGCGGCGCGGAGCTTCATGGGGTGGCGACCGAGTCAGCGGTGAACGACCAGATCCGCGCGTCAGGGTCCTCGTGGGCGTCAGCGGGCAGCCCACATTTCTGACAAAGAGCTTCGACAAACTGTCGCTGGTCCCAACCTCTGTCGACGGGAACTTGTGGAAGCAGGACGCCGTGCTGGTTTCTGACGCTGATGAAAAGGCCGTGATGTCCGATTTCTATGTCTTCGATACGCGGCAGGGGGCTCAGCGGGCTGAGAATCGAAAGTTCGATCGAGATGTCCTCGGCTTCGTCGAGCGAAAGAGGCGGAAACCTCGGGTCGGACGTGGCTGCCCTGTAAGCCATCGTCCGGACCGTTTCAGCCAGGGAATCGGCGCCGTGAACATCTCCGATACAGCCTCGCAGGTTACCGTGTAGCCTGAGGGTGACGAACGCACCCCTGGGCGATGCCAGGATTTCGCTCGATACGTGTTCGAGTGGGGGATTCGGTCTCCCCTGGGCGGCCTCGAACACAGCCGTTTTGGCGATGTCGACGAGGGTTTGCCGATCGGCGTCCGACACCGTGCCAGCGTGGGGCCTGCAAAAGACGACTGCGCCGTATCCGACGACGTAGCCACCGGTTCTTCCCGAGACGCGATTCGAATTGGTGTTCGCGACCGTGAAACCCGAGGTGGCGCCGAGGGCCCGTGTCGCGACGATGGTGGCAGCGACGCCGACCGCACCGCAGGCGGCCGCGCCGAGTGTCTCGATCTCGTGTATGAGCGCGTCGGCATCGTAGGCTTCGATGAGCCCGAGGGTCGTGTCGTCGCTCCTGGAACAGTCGATGGCATCGTGTCCGTGATACAGGTCCGAGCTGGCGATGACGAGCGTGTTCGGAGCCAAACGACGCGAAACTCGGGCAATCGCTCGTCCCAACGCCTTCCAAGGGCTGGATTCGGGGTTCCCCACGAGCACCGGAATGAAAGAGAAGTCGTCGAGTACGGTCTGGAGGAACGGGAGCTGGACCTCGATCGCGTGTTCACCCCGGAGCTCTGATGCGTGATCCGTCCTATGACCCGTGTCCGTGCACGATGTGTCGAGTTCGTCCGCCAACGCATCCGCGAAGGCACGATCGACGGGGACAGGGCCGAGGGGCGTGTGGTAGGCGGCGCCGTTATAGATCGAAAGCCCGACGACCGATTCCCTGTGGCTGGGTGCGACGATGACGACGGCATCGTAGCGCGCACCCCGAAGTGGCCGATAGGCGGTCGCGGCGACCTGTCCCGAATAGACGTAGCCGGCGTGGGGGGAAACGAGGCCGACGATGCGTCCGGGCAGGGAAACGTCAGGGGCCCGGTCGAGCAGATCGGTCACGGTGTTTGAGAGCTCGGCAGGATGGGCGGGGTAGAAGCTTCCGTCGACAGCGGGGGGGCGAGCCGAAAGTTCGAGCATTACTGGATGATGAAGTCGGGAAAGTAGACGCGGAGGACTTCGCCTCTAACGAGCATCGCGTTGACGGCGAATCGAATCTCGTCTTTGATAAACTCACGATCTTCGGGATTGTCGAGTTCCTCGACCTTTTTCGACGACAGGATCCGTACGACCGCGTCCCGCAGCTTGGGCTGCTGCAGGTCGAGCTGGTTGTAGGCGCTGGCGGGAGAGACGCCCAAGCTGATCTGCGCCTTGATGAAGCGCAACCCCCCGTCGGAGATCGAATCGGCGGGATTGACGAGGAATTCACCGAGCGTGTTGAACGTTGCCTCGGGTTCGTCGCTGATGGCGATGTCGACCTTTACTTCCTCGATCTCTTCGACCTGAGGGCCTTCGATTCGTTGAATCACGATCTTGTTGATCAGCAGGTAGGCAATGCTGGCCTGACCGAGAACGACCAGCATAACGAGTGGCATGTAGCGGTTCATGCGTGAGACCTGTAGGAGCGCTGAAATGTGGAGCAAAAAGAGGTTGAGGGCATCCAAGCCTCAACCTCAAAGTTACTGATTTGACCGCTTGTTTCAAACGATAGGGAATGGACCCACTCAAGTCAAGGTTGCCCGATTCAGTAGCGATGCACGATGTCGGGCAAGAAAGAAAGCCGCAGGCGATGATCGCCTGCGGCTTTTCGGGAAAAACAACAACTGCTTCGAGAAACCCGCCGATTTTTCGATGGGACGCCAGCGTCGGCGGAGCGCTGGCCGTGGTGGGTGGGCCACCTGTCGACGGTTTTCGAGTTCCGTCGACTTCGACAGGAGCGGTAACGCTCGACTGCCGGCCTGCGCCTTATTGTTCCGCCTGAGCTTACTGGAGGAGCGACAAGGCATTCTGCGGGATTGCGTTGGCCTGTGCCAGGAGCGCTGTGCTCGACTGGACCAGGATCTGCGCCCGCGTGAATGCCGATACTTCCTCCGCGACGTCCGCGTTACGAATCGAGGATTCGGAGGCCTGAAGGTTCTCGAATGCGTTCTCCAAGGACCGAATCGTGAATCCGAGTCGGTTTTGGATCGCACCGAGGTCACCACGGACCCCTGCTACACGATCGATCGCCAGATCGATCGTCGAGATCGAACTCCGGGAGCTCTCCAGCGTGGCGATAGAAACGCCCGACAGGTTGAGGTTGACGCCGCTGGCTCGCATGTCGGTGATGTTCACCTCGAGGCGATGCACGGCGCCATCGTCCGGGCCGATCTGGAACGAACCACCTGTGCCGCCTTCGATCGTCAGTGTCAGTCCGTCGAGCTCGCCATCGCGATAACCGTCGATGGCGGGGGAGGTCAACGTCGCGGCTCGCTCTCCGGAAAGGGTCAGCTGAATACCGAGTCGATCGAAGTTGGCCACGACCGCGCTGCCGGTTGCGACGATGCCGCCTGTGGCGCCGTCGCTGTCGAGCGCGGGACCAATGTCGATGGTCTGTGTCGCTATGCCATTACCAAGTGTAATCTGGCTGTCTGTGTTGCCACTGTCGATGAAGATATAGTTGCCCGCGTCGGCACCCGTGATCGAGACGTCGAGGATACCCGTCGTGGCCGAGGCCAGGGCGGTCGATGCGGTCAGATCCTCGCTTACAGAGTTGCCGAAGCCGTTGAGCAGCGAGATACCGTTGTAGCTGGTCGCGTTCGCGATGCGGTCCATTTCCGTGATGAGCTGGACCGCCTCAGCGTTCAGGGCGGTGCGGTTGCCGTCGTTGAGTGTGGACGAAGCAGACTGGACGGCGAGCTCACGCATCCTGATGAGGATCGCGCTCACTTCGTTGAGCGCACCCTCAGCGGTCTGAATGAGGTTGGTACCCTGCTCTGCGTTTCGGACGGCCTGGCGGAATCCGCCTAGCTCTGCCCGCATCCCTTCTGATACGCTCAACCCGGCTGCGTCGTCGGCAGCTCGATTGATCCGTATACCCGACGAGAGTCTTTCGATTCTCGTCGCCAGTTGCCGATTGTTAATCATCAACTGGAGCTATAATCAAAAGGTGTGGAAAAAGAGAAAGGGCGACCCTACCCTTCCCGTGAGATAGTTGATTCACACAAAACCGGGTGAGAGGCCCGGTTGGGAAGGAGGATCGCCGTGAAGGAACATACGCATAGAGCCCCATTGAAGTCCATGCCGACGTGGGAGACGGTTGACGATTGGATCCGTGAAGAGATCCAGGGCCGGTTCCAGTCCATTCTGGAGGAGGAGGCGACCGCGTTCTTGGGCCGGTCGTGGTATGAGCGCCGAGCCGAGGTTGATAGCTCCAGGGGCTACAGGAACGGCTACGGCAAGCCCCGGCGTCTCTCGACGAGCTGCGGAACGATCAAGGTCCGGCGTCCCCGGGTTCGTGGTCTGGAAGAGCGGTTTGAAAGCCGCATCCTCCCCCTGTTCGCCCGGAGAACCAGGGCCATTGGAGATCTGCTTCCCGACCTTTATCTCCACGGTCTCTCCCAGGGCGACTTCGAGTTGTCTTTGCGTGCGCTGCTCGGTGATGGCGCGCCGCTTTCGCCGACCTCGATCGCTCGTCTTCGAGGGAAGTGGGAGGTCGACTTCCAGGACTGGAAAGAAAGGCGTCTGGATAATCGCGAACTGGTCTACGCCTGGGCTGATGGCATCTACGTCAAAGCCGGGCTCGAGCGCGAGAAGGCGTGTCTGCTGGTCGTGATCGGCGCGATGAGCGACGGCAGCAAGGAGATCCTGGCGATAGAACCCGGTTATCGAGAGTCTACAGAATCCTGGCTCACGGTGCTCCGGGATCTCCGGGATCGCGGGCTCGAACATCCTGTCCTGATCGCCGCGGACGGGAATATGGGCATCTGGGCGGCCGTTGATCAGGTCTGGCCAGAGAGCCGGCAACAACGGTGCTGGAACCACAAGATCCTCAACGTGCTCGACAAGGTCGCCAAGCGTGCACAGGCTGAAGCCCGCGCACTGCTCGTCCAGATCCCCTATGCCGGCACGAAAAAGGAGGCCGAGAAGCTCCGGAAACGCTTTGCCGCACGGTATCGCTCACAGTTCCCTGCCGCCGTGGAGACGCTCGAAAGAGACTGGGATCGGATGGTCACGTTCTACGACTTCCGAAGGAACACTGGAAACACCTGAGAACCACGAACGTCGTCGAGAGCCCCTTTGCTTCCGTTCGGCTTCGCACAAACGCCGCCAGGCGATTCAAGAAAGTCAGGAACGCCACGGCTCTCATCTGGCGTACGCTCAAGGTCGCAGAGAGCCGATTCAGGAAACTCACCGCGCCACACTTGCTACAACAAGTCTACGATCAGAAACACTCAACCGGACCGCAGGTCGAAGCCGGGAAGATGGCCGCCTGATTTCTTTTACACACCTATTGACCTGAGCTCTCAACTGTCGCCGGGTGTTTAAGGCGATGATGTTGTTGTTCACCCGAAGTGGCATCTTAAACCTCCTTGTTTGTTGCTACCGAACCAGCTTCCTTGCCGGTTTCGAAGATCTTTCGCCCTGATGCCCCTTTCTTGGAAGCGAAAGACCTTTTGAAGATGGTGGGTCAAACTCTGGAGCTGAGGGTAGTGGCTTCGCCGCAGTCGGCGTCTATTACCCCTTCACCTTCCGGCGTCGTGTCCCCATCAGACCTTCAGCTGGTGAGGAAGGAGCGCCGCTCCGGGATGCTGCTACTCGCGACTCGCTTGTTTGACGCGACCATCCCTTTTGCAGGACTGAACCCGTAGACGCCCCCAAAGGCCTCTCCTCCGTGGCGTCTCGTATTTCAATGTCCTACTTGATAGTTCTTGGTAGTGGCTCAGTATAACTATCGGCGGGGACGAATGCGGCTTTAGACTTTTTCGGCGTTTCTTCCGCCAGAAGACGGTCTTCTCCGGAAGAAAGGTGGGAGTGCCGATGGTGCATACATATATATTAGATGCCGCTATGGACGCGTTCCGCCTGCGGCTTGCCACCGTGGTTTCACTGTTTCTGAATCCGGCGGTTTTCGCCGCCTGGGTGCTGATCGCGACGCTTGGTGAGGAGTTTGGCGCCCGCTCGGGCTGGGTGGCCCTGCTGCTCTGCCCTGGCGTACCGGTCCTGCACGCGGTCTATCTTCGCGCGACCGGACGGGTAAGCGCCTTTTTCATTCCCCGTTCCCGAGACCGCATCGTTCCCCTCATCGTAGCCGGTACAAGCAGCTTCCTGGCCGGTACGGTTCTCTTCCGTGCGGGAGCGCCGACCGTTCCCGTAGCACTCCTCTTCGCTCTTTGCGGGCTGGCGCTCGGTCTCGCCGCCGTTTCCACGCTCTGGCTCGTCAGTCTCCACGCGGCGGGGGTGACCGCCTCCGCGACTGCGATGACCGTTGCATTACCCGAGTGGGGCGTGCTCTTCTGGGTTGCCGCGTGTGCGGTCTCGTGGGCACGTATCGAGACCCGTGCCCACACAGGCCCACAGGTTGCGGGAGGAGCCGTTGCCGGCAGCGCGATCTATCTGTTCACGCATCTGGTGATGACTCAAATGGTATGAATCTGCCGTGGCGAAAGAAGCAGGCAAAGAAGACCGTCACAGCGCGTACGGCGATCGGAGCGATTCGACAGCTCTACAATCACTACCAGAAGCAGGCGAATATGTGGGGTTACGCACTGCTTTCGTCGCTCGTGCTCATTTTTTTGTGGGTCGGATACAGTGTGCTTCGGGAGGTGAACTACGCTTATTTGTCGCTCCCGTTGATCGGCATCGTGATTTCGGCGTTCCAGATGTATCGCATCAAAGGCATTTCGAACACCCTACGACAGGCCCACACGATCCAGCAACAGGTCGATAAGGCGGAGGCGGAAAAAAGAGAGCAGGAGGAGGCCGAGGCCGGTGGTGAGGCCGCCGCCCGCAATGGGCCGTCCCGGTCGGCAGCCGCAGAGGCCGAATCCGCCGACGAGGAGGGAGCCCAAGGAGACGAGGGGGATGAGGGAGACGAGGCCTGAGTGAAACCGTCCGTTCGGTAAATCTGTCCATCCATATGGAATGTGCCCATGTCGTCAGATACCCGATATCAGAACCCGTTGACTGAGCGCTACGCCAGTCCGGAGATGAGCGCCACTTTTTCGGACCAGACCAAGTTTTCCACCTGGCGATCTCTCTGGATCGCCCTGGCCGAAGCCGAACGCGATCTCGGTCTGCCCATTACGGATGAGCAGATCGACGAACTACGTCGACACAAGGAGGACATCGACTACGAAATCGCGCGAAAACGGGAACGAGAGGTTCGTCACGACGTGATGGCCCACGTCTACGCCTATGGCGAGCAATGTCCGACGGCCCGTCCGATTATCCATCTGGGCGCGACGAGTGCTTACGTTCAGGACAACACGGAACTCCTACAGATCCGCGAGGGGATCCGGATCGTGCGCAAGAAGCTGGTCAACCTGATCGCGGACCTCCGGGCTTTTGCGCTGGAGCAAAGGTCGCTGCCGACGCTGGGTTTCACGCACTTTCAGCCTGCCCAGCTGACCACCGTCGGAAAGCGTGCGAGTCTATGGCTCCAGGACGTGGTGATGGACTACCAGGACCTTGTGTATCACCTGGAAACCTTGCGCTTTAGGGGCGTCAAGGGAACGACAGGCACGCAGGCCAGTTTTCTGGATCTGTTCGACGGGGATCACGATCGGGTGAAAAGACTGGACCAGCTCGTGACGGAAAAGATGGGATTTGGTGCCGCGGCGACGATCACCGGACAGACGTATTCGCGGAAGGTGGATGCGCAGATCGGGGACCTGTTGTCCCGCATCGCCCAGACTGCCCACAAGTTTGGCAACGACCTGCGTCTTCTTCAGAACCTGAAGGAGGTCGAGGAACCGTTCGAGAAGGGGCAGATCGGCTCTTCGGCGATGGCTTACAAGCGGAACCCGATGCGATCGGAGCGCATCTGTGCCCTCGCCAGATACGTGATCACGTCTGCCCAGAGCCCCGCCTTCACGCACGCCACGCAGTGGTTCGAGCGCACGCTGGACGACTCGGCGAACAAGCGTTTGGCCTTGCCGCAGATGTTTTTGGGCGTCGATGCGATTCTGATCCTCTTTATGAATGTGGCAAGGGGTCTCGTCGTCTATCCGAAGATCATTCGGCGTCACGTCGACGAGGAACTGCCCTTTATGGCGACCGAAAACATCCTCATGGCGTCCGTCAAACGTGGCGGCGACAGACAGGAACTCCACGAACGCATCCGGGTTCATTCGATGGACGCAGGGCGGCGCGTGAAGGAGGAAGGGCTGGACAACGATTTGTTGGATCGGATCGGCGCCGACGACGCCTTTGGGATGACGCGAAGCGATCTCGACGATCTTCTGGATCTGGAGGCCTTCGTGGGGAGGGCACCCGAGCAGGTCGACCAGTTCATCCAGGACGAAGTCGACCCGATTCTCGAAAAAGATCGCGCACTTCTTGGTGAAGGGGCGGAGGTGTTCGTGTAGCCGTCGGTCAGCAGGAGTCGGTTAGGGGGTGGTACTCTGTAGAGTGCCGCCCTTTTCTTTTCGACTACCTGCTTGAGATACGCGATCCGTGCGCGGGCCGTCGCCTTCGAGTCATCCTCATCGGGCCAGAGGTCGACGAATTTTTCGTAGGCGCGAAGCGCCTTTTCGTCCTCTCCGGCGTTTCGGTAGAGGGCACCGAGGGGATAGTAGTCAGCGGCAGAAGTGCTGTCGACCCTTACGACAGTCTCCAGTGACTCTATGGCCGATGTCCAGAACGCCACATGGTTAGCGCGGCTGACAGAAGGAATGCTACGTAAATGAGGAACTGAGGGATGCCATACTCCGCTGCAAACCACAGATAATCGTTGTGAGGGCGTCGAAAAGCGCGCCCCGGACGTATCTGCTCTCCCCTATCGTATCGAGGGTACTCGTTCTCCCAGTCCATTAGCCCCACCCCGAATAGAGGATAGTCCAGGACCATGCGAATCGTGTTCATCCAGGTGGACATTCGCCCGCTGTGTTGTGCGTGCCCGATTGAGAGCAAGGCCTCAGAAACAGATGACTTTTGGTCCGGAATGCGAGCGAGTCTCCCAAGCTGTTCCGGAGCGGGTTGGATCTGCGCGCCCCAAGTGACGCAGGCAACCGCTGCGGTGGCAATCAGAACCTTGCGACGCGTCATGAGATGGAGTTCGGATGATAGGAAGTGAAGGTGCTTGCGCCTCAAGATGAGGCACACGCCTACGAGCATTATTGCGCTCGCCAGGCCCACCCAGCTGCCGCGAGTTCGTGTGTAGATCAGCAGCAGCACCGAAGCGGCCGAGGAGGACGCGGTGAGGATTTCTGCCAAGGCGCTTCGTGTCATCAGGAACGGTACGATCCCAACAGGAACGGCGACGATAAGATACATTGCCAGCAGGTTTCGGTAAGAAAACGTCGCACTGGGGAGGCCTGCAGTTGGCCATTGAAGAAACGCCAGATTCAAGTACTGGCAGATTCCAATGATGGAAACGACGATCGTAGCCAGGGAAATACACCAGGTCCAGAGAGGTAGGTTTTTCCGTTCGGTCAGGCGGGAAAAGGCGAAGTATAGCGATGTCAGCATAGCAAACTTCGCCAACTCAAGTCCTCCTCGGAGCCAGGACGTCGACCCCAGGTAGGCGACGCACGTCGTGGCTAGGAAGGCGAGCGTCCACTGGTCCAGCTTGCTCAGATGACCAATGCCTTTACCGCTCCCAAACCACAAAAGGGACACGAAAACCGTGGCAGCCGCCACCGCGACGTACTTCGGCATGAGGCCTGGGTCCGAAAAGCCTAGGGGATAGACCCACGCCGTTCTGAAGATCAGTCCTGCACCCGCCAACGATGTTGAGCGATAGAGAGGCGGTCGGCTACTCTCGTCGACCGTATTTTCTATGATGTTTGCCTCCATCAAATGCCGTGTTCGCGCCGTAAGGGTCTTCGACAGTCAAATCAAGATAGTAACAGCAATCGTCCGACGGAAACGCGCAACGACAAACACTCTGCGATCTTCGAGACAAGAATACGAATCAAAGAGTGGCTCCGTACTCGGTACCGGTCGTATCTTGGGCGGGCCATCGCTCGGTTTGAACCAAAACAGCCTTCCCAAGGCTTGATGCTGATGTCGATAGAGCCACAAATTCGTGCAGCTTCGGTCGACGCCGGAACCTCGCGCCCTCCCGTCACCCTTCTGTCACTGACGTTGGGCATGTTGTTCTGTGTGTTGGCGACGGTGGCGGGTTCGTATGCTCGATTCGTCCTTCACACCACGCGTTTGGACCAGAACCACCTTTCCATGGCTGCTGTCGTACCGCTGGCCCTGATCGCCGTATTCCTCTCCCGCCCGTTGAAGATCCGCCGTGGTGAAATGATCGTGATCTTCTCGATGGCCCTGATCGGCGCGACGATGCCGACTTACTTCATCGGAAAGCTGATCGCCAACATCACCGTGCCCTACTATCTCGCCACACCCGAGAACCAATGGGCCACCTTTTTCGGCTCAGACCTGCCTTCTTACGCCGTTCTCGAGCCCGGCCGCGCCCTCGAATGGTTTTTCGAAGGCTTGCCCCGCGGATCGACGATTCCGTGGGATGCTTGGGTGGTACCGGTCTTCTGGTGGGTTACGGTGATCGCTGCCTTCTACGGTTGCTGTCTGTGTCTGATGGTGGTGCTGAGAAAGCAGTGGATGGAATACGAACGTGTCGAGTATCCTTTGATGGAAATGCCCCTGGCGATCGTGGAGGAACCACGGAACGGCAGGCGATGGCTTCGGGTGCCGGTCATGCAGTCTCCGCTGTTCTGGATCGGCTTCGGGATCCCGATGTTCATGATTTTGTGGAACATCGGGTCCTATTTCAATCCGACCTTCCCATCGATTCCCTGGCGCTATCCGACGATTCAATTTGGACGACAGTTTCCGCCTCTTCGGATGCTGCTGTATCCGATGATCGTTGGCTTCGCCTATTTCATCAAGCTTGACATCCTTCTGAGTCTCTGGGTTTTCAACGTATTCACGAACCTCGAGATCGGAGTTTTCAATCGTCTTGGCTACGAGGCCGGTGCATACGAGGAGTATTCCACGAAGCCGCTGTCGGTAGGCGCTCAAACGATGGGGGCTTTCATCGTCATCGTCTCGGTCGGTTCTGGATGGCACGTCACCATCTTCGGGATGTGTTCCGAAAAGCTTTCTACGGTGATCGCGACGTGGATGACTCGAGCGAGGTGATCTCCTATCGTACAGCTGTGTTCGGGTTCCTCGTTTGTGCGGCCTACCTCGTGGTGTGGCATTACCGCACCGGCATGGAACTGAAACTGATCCCTCTTTTTCTCCTGGGCTGCCTGGTGATGTACCTGGGGATCACACGCGTGATCGCCGAAACGGGGCTCATCGCCCTTCGCGCACCACTGATGCCCCAGCCGTTTGCTTTGTTTCTGATGGGTTCGGACGTCCTCACGCAAAGGACGATGGTGTCCATCGCGCTTTCCTACTCCTGGTGCAGCGACACAAAGACGACGATCATGCCCTCACTCGCCCATTCGTTGAGGCTCTACGATACCGTGAGGGGGCATCGTCGGGCTCTGCTGGGTGCCGTTCTTTTGGCGATGACAGTTGGAGTCGCCGCCTCGTTCGTCTACACGGTTCACGCAGGCTACGAGACGGGTGCGGCGAACTACGGTGGAATTTTCACGGGGGGACTGGCCCAGTATCCGTGGGACAACCTCGTGAAAAAATCGAAGGAACCGTTCGATACACAGTGGAAGCCCCTGAGCTTCATGGGCATCGGAGCCGTCGTCACCGGGATCCTGATGATCGTGCGATATCGTTACCCGGCGTGGCCGTTTCACCCTGTTGGTTTCGCGGCGGGACCCGTGATCCCCGCCAATTATCTGTTGTTGTCGTTCCTGGTTGCTTGGTTCATCAAGCAGGGGATCCTGAGTGTTGGTGGAATCCGAGGCTATCGCGCCGGGAGGCCGTTCTTCATCGGACTCATTCTGGGACATTTCGTGGGTGCGGCCCTTTCCTTCGGTGTCGATATGGTCTGGTTTCCGGGACGAGGCCACGGGATTCCGTTCTCGGACTAGTGCGATCCAATCCCCACGATGAGGCCAGCGGCGACTTTGTTCCACGAGGGAGTGGCACTCCAGCCGCGTTATGATGTAACTTTCTTCCGTGCACGTGTGTCTGAGAATTGAGTCAGCCTGAAATGGAACACCATCCAACCGCTTGGAGGCATCATGCCCGAGGCAATCGCTGTAGCTGATGCGTTGGCCGAGCTCGTCGAAGCCGGTTTCACCCGAGATCAGGGTCGTCTCGAAACGATTTTCATTCGCCCGGAGCACGATGGGCGCGAAGAACTCGAAGAGGCTACGTTGACGACGGCCGAGGGGGTCGTCGGAGACCTGTGGAAAACCAAGGATTCCCGAACACAGATTACGCTCATGAACGCAAAGGTCCTCGACTGCGTTTGCCAGGGGGATCGATCGCGATGGGGGCTGGCGGGTGATCAGCTGATCGTCGACCTCGACCTGAGCGTTGAGAACCTGCCCGTCGGGCAACGACTACAGATCGGAGAGACGACGGTCGAGGTGACCGAGATTCCGCACACGGGATGCCAGAAGTTCACTGCCCGGTATGGGGCCGAGGCATTGGACTACATCAACGCCGAGGTGCGAGCAGATCTGCGTCTGCGGGGCGTCTACGTGAGGGTGGTCGAAGATGGGACGGTGCGAGCGGGAGACGCGATCGAAAAGATCTGAAGATAGACTGAGCAAAGAGAGCAGGCCCCGGCGTTTCAACGACGTCGGGGCCCCTTTCTTTGTAGAGTCGGGTTTGTGTCAGACAGCGATGCCGTGCGTCTCGAGCCACTTTTTTTTGGCTCTATCCGGGTTTCTCAACGGTGAAACTATAGAATGACAAGGTCATAGATCGTTCCCTACGCTTGGTTGTGTGTGTAGGACAATCAAAGCGAAGGGGGTGCGACCTATGACCGGGAGCAGATTACTATCGAAACTGCTGAGATTCAAGGGGTTCCGTGTTGTCAGCTGGTGGTTTGAGGGGAGAAGCTGTTTCGTCATCGCCGTAAAGCCCCATAAGAATGGTTGTTGTTGTCCGGAGTGCGGCCGTCGAGGTAAAATCGTCCGCACAATGCCCCATCCGCGTCGGTGGCGTGACATTCCGGTGTGCGGGTGGAGGGTCTGGCTTCTCTACCATCCTCGGGAGATTCGGTGTCCTACCCACGGTCGTGTGGTCGAGGAGATTCCGTGGGCGGAGCGGTTCTCTCGGGTGACGTATCGCTTCGAGTATGCCATGCTGCGCTACTGCCAGACCATGACGCAGAAGGCGGCGTCCGAGTTGCTGCGCATCTCTGCCTCGACGCTGTCGGATCTCCTTCACCGATCCATCACGCGGCTTCGTGAAGGTCATCGTATCCGAGGGCTCAAAACCATCGGGATCGACGAGATCTCCTACGCCAAGCGTCACAGGTACGCCACGCTCGTTTACGATCTGGACCGCTCCTGCGTGGTGTGGGTTGGCCGCGGCAGGGCGCGTAAAACGATCGATCGGTTTTTCACAGAGGCTCTCAGTCCCTACCAGAGATCCAAGATCGAGTGGGCCTGCTGCGACATGAGCGAAGCTTACATCGGAGCCATCCAGGAACACTGTCCGAATGCCAAGCTGGTCCTCGATCGCTTTCACATCGTCAAGGCTCTCAATGCCGCCGTTGACGAGGTCCGTAAGGACCAGTGGCGTAAAGCTGCCCCGGATGAGCGCAAAGCCATGAAGGGCCTCCGATGGCTCCTCTACCGGCACTCAGCGACACGCTCCAGAGGGGATACTCGGACACTCAAAGCACTGGAGAAGGCGAACTACCGAATCTATAGAGCCTGGAGACTCAAGGACGAGTTCGAGCAGTTCTGGGAATACAAAGCGCCCTGGGCTGCCGAACGCTTCCTGAAATGCTGGACGACGTCCGCACTCAGAAGTCGACTTGAACCCCTGCGAAAGTTCGTCAGGACCCTGCGACAGCACTTCTTCGGCGTCCTCGCATTCGTGAACACGCGTCTTACCAACGCCATCGCCGAAGGCCTCAACCGAATCGTCCAAATCGTCAAGAACCGAGCCAGCGGATTCCGCACACTCGACGCATTCAACGATATGATCTTCCTTACCGTCGGAGACATAAACATCCCTGAGCAGATTCCGAAGAGGTTCCGCACACTCTAACCGCGCCCCCATGCCAGGAACCACGGCACCTTCACCCACTTCATCTCGTTGAGAGATCCGGATATAGCCGTTTTTAGGGGTGCGTCCTCATCCTTTACGTTGTAGAACCCCGTTTCGTTGACCTTCTGTCCAAGCAATTGTCGCCGAATTGGATCCGACGATTTCAGCAGATCATCAGGCAACCTCGGCTCGAACTGTGGCCGCATCCATCGATAGGCGTAGCCGTAGAAAAGGACCTTGCGGACGACGGATGAGTGGTTTGGGCTTCGAGCGTGCCATAGCCTACGATCGAAGAGGGTGACATCACCCGGGCGAGCGCAGACAGGAATAGCCCCATCGGGATTTCGATCGGACGGAATCTCGAGGGAGTCGCGAAGGTGACTGCCGGGTACAACCCAGAAGTTGCCACGGCCTGGTTCGCCGACGTCACTGAGCCAAAGGACGACTTTCATCGAGAGACGCGGGCGTGGACGGGATTCGATTTCGTCGTTCACGCGGCCGCTGTCCTGGTGGAAAGCGAGCGGTTCGGAAAAGCACGATCCTTCTACGCCTTCCTGCGGTGTGATGCCCAGATGGTGGTGATAGAGGTAGATGTTCCACCCCAAGATCGACCACACGAGCGGTAGCGTGGCAGGATGGTCGATGAGTTCCACGAAGATCGGGTCTCGCCAGAGGTAGTCGTGATGGAGCAAGTTCTTGGAAGGGTCGTGTCCTTCCTCTACAAGATGGTTCCATAAGCGGTCCACAGCTTCGGTCAGGTCGGAAACGTGCTGTGGGTCCAAAACGTCTTCGAGGACCAGGAAACCCTGATCCTCGAAGATGCGACGCCGGTCTTTGGGTAATTGGTACTGGAGCGCTGATTCGTCCACGGATTCCTGCCGATCTGCTCTGTCGCGCCCGAACCTTCTACTTCTTCTTGATGTACGGGTCGCTGCTGCCCCTCGCTTCGCGGAGCGCAGCGAGCCCCTGCCCTTTGATCTTCAGCACCTTTCCGATACTCACTTCCTCTTTCTCGATGAGGGCCTTGGCGTTGGCCAGGACCGCCTCGAGGTGTTCCACAGGAAACTTGACGGCACCGTTCTCATCCATGTGGATGATCTCTCCGGGGGCGATGTCCATTCCCGCGATGTGGACGGGTACCTGGACGGCCTGGATCGCCTGCGGACCGTGACCCGGTGTGATCCCGTTCGTCAGATACTGAAACTCCATCGGACGGATTTCGTGGATGTCCCTTGACGGTCCGTTCGTGATCGCGCCGGTCGCACCCACTGCCATCATGTTCGACGTCATGTTCCCGCCCGCGAGCCCCACCTTGTTCGCCAATTCGGGCGGGAACCGTTGCTCGAAGCAGAAGATGGCAGGCTTCGGTCCGTTGTCCATGGCTTCGAGGACTTCGGTGAAATCGTGGGCGGGGTAGTTGGGGTCGGGTACGCTGTAAACGCAAGTAACCGCGTAGCCGGCGATGGCCCCGAGTTCGGGGTACCAGCACTGAAGGGAGTTGTCGGTATACCAGTTCATCGTCCAGGGGTTGTAAAGGCTCAGGCAGAGCGGATTACCGGGGTAGGTAGCGACCACGTTCGTGATGGTCGGTGTGTCGATTTTTCGGAGTTCTTCGAGCATTTCCTGGTCGGACATGGTCTTCTCCTGGTGGGGTTGGTGATGTCCTGGTCTAAACGAGGCTACGCAGGACCGACAGGCATACCCTTTCGGTCCGTCCTGGCCCGGAACAGGCTGCCTTCGTTGCCGGTCACGTAAAGCGACTCGGGATCCTCGTCACCGAACGCACAGTTGGTGGGGCTGATGCCTTCGGGAACAGGATGCGTGTCGAGCACGCGACCGTTCGGGGCGAAGACGTAGATCATCGGGCCGGGCCCGCTCTGTGCCCAGCCTGCCGTCGCGACGATGTTTCCGTCCACATCGAGGCGCATGCCGTCGATGCCGCGGTGGGGATAGAAGTTGTGGACGACTTGATAGTCTCCGACCGAGCCATCGTCATTGATGGGGTAGGCGCGAAGCTCTCGTGTGACGTCCGGTCCATAGTCGCTCTGTGCGACCAATAAGGTTTTCAAGTCGGGCGTGACGATCAATCCGTTAGGACGTGTCGTGTCGAAGGTGACGCGTACGATGTCGTAGTTGTCCTCGCCGATCGGGTCCAGACGAAAGATGGACTCGTGATCGAGTTCCATGTCGGTTCGATCGCCGTAGCGTGGGTCGGTAAACCCGACTCGCCCCTCCGTATCGACGACGATGTCGTTGGGGCTGTTGAGTCGCCGGCCGCCGAAGCTGTCCGCCAGAACGACTGGTTCCCGGTCCTCAACGTAGATGACGACTCGTCGACCATCTCCTTCGCAGGCGTAGAGTCGACCGGCAGCATCCAGCGTCAGTCCGTTGGCCCCGTTCGTGTCCGTTCGGAACTCAACGCAATCGCCCGTCGACGGGTCGTACTTCATGATTCGGTTGTTCGCAATGTCGGTAAAGAGCAAGTGGTCGCCACGCCACACGGGACCCTCTCCGAAGGCGTAGGGTCCTGCGACCCGTTCAAACTGCCAGGCCATCGAGTTTCCTTTCCTTCTCTGTACCGATGCTCTTGGGGCGGTGAATGTTGGCGCACATCAGTTGTTCGACCAGCTCTGAAGGGTTCTCCAGCTCATCGAGCTGCCCCCGCATGTCCTCCTGTGTGATCACACAAGGGCGCATATACATCCCGAGCAGGCAGGATCGAGCCTGATCGGTCTGATTCGGTCTGGCCGTATGCCACCACGCCCCGTGCGCGAAGACGACGGATCCCTGCATGCCTGTCAAAATCTCGCCGTCTGACTTCCAGGCATCGCGTGGTTCGTCGGGCGGTTTGCCCTTCCGGTGGGAATACGGGACTGCGCCAGTGGCCCCATTCTCAACGGTGAAGTCATCCAAGAGCCACACCGTCTGACCGGCGAGGTTTCCGTTCGGCCACGGAGGTGTGATCGACCAGTAAGGATAGTCGGCGTGCCAGCCGATACGGCCGTGTCCCGGATAGAGGGTGTTGGCCGTCCACGTGGAGCATACGACGTCCTCACCCAGATACCGCTTCCACACGTCGACGATCAGAGGATGACACATGAGATCCAAGAAAACCGGATCCTTGACGGCGATGCGACCGACGCGTTGGCTGCCCGATGCCTGTTCTTCGGGCGTGATCTCGTCGGCAAGCAGGCGCGACAAGACGCCATTCACACGATCCGCGTGCTCAGCCGAAATGACATCGGGGACAACGACAAACCCCCGCTCATCCATTCTGGCGATGATCTGATCGACGGACAATTCAAACATAGGATTCCTTTCGGTCAAGTCCCATAGTCAGTTGAAAACTCATCGGGCCCCGTAGTTTGGTCAGGCTCTCTTTTGAGCATTCTGTTCGTTGTCGAGATTCAGATCTTTGTTCAGTGCTTGCCTGAGTAGGGGAAGATGTTTGTATCCGCTCACGCGTCGCAGGCGAGGTTCGATGTCGAGGAGTGCGGCAGCCACCCATCTGTGTCTCTGGGGAGAGTTGTTCCAGCGTCTGACCTTCCGAGTGAGCTCGCCGGTCATGCTGTTGAGGGCTTCGATGCAGTTGGTGGTTCGGAAGCTTCGTTTCAGGAATGGGAGCATACCCAGCCGGTGGAGGGTCAGGGTTTCCTCCAGGCCTTCCTCGAGGCTCGTTACGGCAGACTGATTCATCAGCTTCAGTTCGGGTTTAAGTGATTCGAGTGCGGCCTTTGCCTCCTCGTAGGTGTCGCAGTCATAGGCTTTCTGGAGCTTCCGTCGAACTCTTGGACGTTCCCTCTCCGGGAGATAGCTGACGACATTCTCGCGCTTGTGCCACTGACAGCGATGCACGCGCACATACCCTTTGAGGGCTTTGGTGACAGCACTGCGGAGTCCCTTTGAGCCGTCAAGCACAACGAGAAGGCCCTGGTCGTAGCACAGGCCTCTCCGGATGAGGTCCTGGATCAGCTGGCGGCAGATCCGTTCGTTCTCCGTCGCCGATTCGACGAAGCCCAGGGGGATCTTCTGGCCGTCCATCGTGACCCCCGGAGCGATCACGATCTCTTCGTCGGCAAAGCTCTTTCCGTCAATGAACAGGGTCACGAAGCCGTAGTCGTCGAGGGGACGCTCCTGGAACTGCTTCCGCTTCTTCGCGGTGGCTTTGATGAACCGCCGCGAGACGGAGGACGCTGAGATACCAAACGCTTCTGGAACCGATTCGGCACAGGCCTTGTAGTTGCGGCACGAGATCCCCTTGAGAACACGAAGCAACAGCCCCTCGTCCGTCTTCTTGGGCGTCTGTAGAGCCCGGTATGCAGCCAGGGAAACCTCTGCGTCGGTCTCGACGTCGCGCACCCGGGGAACGTCTAACGGGAGCTTCTGGTCCATCAGATACACGGATCCCTTCTGGCTTCCCCACCGACGATGCGCCTGCTCCGAACCTTTGCGCGCATACCGAACGCCTGCGAGCTGCTCGACCTCCTGCTGGAGGAGGTCTGCCACTGCCTCCAGACCCAACGGGATCAACGCCTGGATCACCGACAAACGCGTCTCCAAATCGATGACATCGCCCTCAACCTTGACTTCACCATCGCCTACAAATAGCTTCTCCATCTGGGCTCCTTTCTTACGGGTATACGCTCCTACACGTCTACCCAACGTAAGTTTGGAGCCCTCTAAGTTTCAACTACGATAGGCACAACACCTTCCTTTCAATCGGCGACCTAAGATGACGCAAGGGGATGAAAAAGCAAGCTGTTGAGAGGCGGCCCGCTCGGCCAAACCGCTTGAAGGATCGGTCGGATTGGGCTTAATTGGTCGCTCGCTCATCGAAAGGAGACCCCGTGCCAAGATTCGCACCCCAAAGACTCAGAGAGATCGGTTACGAACTCTTCCACGCCCTCGGCTGTCGTGATGAAGATGCGAGGGCCGCCGTCGACCATCTCGTCGAATCCAACCTTTTTGGCCACGATTCGCACGGAGTGCTGCGGCTCTACGAATACGCCCGGGCAATTCGTGAAGGACGGTTCGTGGCGGATGCCAAACCGAAGATCGTGAAGGACCATCCCGCGACGGCGGTAGTCGACGCCGGGGGAGCGCTCGGCCAGGTCGGCGCAACGTTTGCGACTGAGCTGGCAATCCAAAAGGCGCGTGACTACGGCATTGGATCCGTCTCCCTCAGAAATACGAGTCACATCGGGCGAGTGGGAGCCTATCCGCTGATGGCCGCGCGAGATGGCTTCGTGGGGCAGATTTTCGTTAACGCCGGTCACCTTGGCTATCAGATTGCCCCGTTCGGTGGGATCGACGGCAGGCTGAGCACGAACCCGCTGGCTTTTTCGGCACCCCGGCGGAATCACGAGCCCCTGATGGTCGACATGACGACATCGGTCGTGGCGGAAGGCAAGATTCGTGTCGCGTTGAACCGTGGAGACCGGCTGCCCAACGGCTGGGTCATCGATCACGACGGTCAGCCGACGAACGACCCCACGGATTTCAGTGAAGAGCCCTACGGGGCCATTCTTCCCCTGGGTGGCGTCGTTGCCCACAAGGGGACGGCGCTCAGCATGATGGTGGAAGTACTTGGAGGCCTGCTGAGTGGGCTGGGCTGTGCGAGCGGGTCACGGACGATGATCAGCAACGGGGTTTTTCTGAACGTCTACAACATCGAGTATTTTGCAGATCTGGATGAGTACTACGACGAGTTTGAATCACTCATCGCCCACGTAAAGTCCAGCCGTCTTGCGGACGGTTTCGATCAGATTCTCATTCCCGGCGAGCCCGAATTCATGAGCGCGGAGCGACGGGAAAAGGAGGGGATCGAATTGGATGACACCACCTGGTCGCGGATCGAGGAAGAAGCGCGTCTGGCGGGTCTCGACCCCGGGAAATGGTCGCAGGCGTGATGGAACATAGAACATTGGACAGACATTGGCAGATAGCGCGGAACCGGACTTTCAAATCGGGATTCGTATGGACGAACTCAGATTCGGTGTGATCGGCATCAAAGGTCGGGGAGACGGTCTCGCTAAAGAGGCAGCATCGATCGACGGTGTCGAGGTCGTGGCTGTGGCGGATCTGGATAGGGACGCCGCGCGACAAATCGGAAGTTCGATCGGTGCCGCCGTATACGACGACTACGAGGAGATGTTAAAGCAGGTCGACCTCGATGCGGCCGTGATCGCGACGCCCCACCGGTTTCACGCGCCGATGGGGCAGGCTTGTCTGGAAGCCGGGCTGCACACGTTTCTGGGAAAGCCGATCGCGAACACGGTGTCAGAGGCGGATCGACTGGTCGAGGCAGCCGCTACTCGAGGTTTGACATTCGGGATCGGTCACAACTACCGGACATTCCCGGGCAACATCGTGATGAAGGCGCTCGTCGAGGAAGCCGCGCCGATCCATCGGGTTCTTTGGCAGTGGTTGGACACGCGGCCAGAGACATACTATGACCGGGATATCTGGCGCTGCACGTGGGCCGATGCCGGGGGTGGCGTGCTCATGAACCAGACCAGCCACGATCTGGACCTGCTGTGTTGGATGTTGGGGGAGCCTGAGGAGGTGTCGGCGATGATCGGTAATTGGGGCCACCGATCGGAAATCGAGGACACGGCCGTGGCCAACATCCGATTCAGGTCGGGTGCGATCGCGAACGTTCAATTGGGAATGTGCGACCGGGCCCTGAACTACAGGCAGGTGGCAGGTGATCGCGGTGTGGTCGAGTTTCGAGACGAAAGGAATCCCAACAGTGTCGTGCCGGATTCGCTCAGGATCGGTCGCTACGCGCACGCCATGCGGGCGTTCATTGCCAAGAATGACGGCGTCACATCGAGACCCGACGTCACGTGGGAGGAGATAGACGTCGTGGGTGAGCGTCGTTTTCCACAGATTGTACCGGACTTCGTGTCGGCGATCAGAGCAGAACGTGACCCCGTGACGAGCGGTGCATCCGCTCGTGTGACGTTGGAACTGATCAATGCCATCATTCTTTCTTCGTTCACACGGGCGTCGGTACGAATGCCCGTCGATCGGGTCGCCTACGACGCCCTGTTCTCGGAGTTGAGCGATGGACGTAAACGGGTTGACCGGTGGGGCTCGTGAGCGACCTGACAACAGGAATCGTGAAATGTAGGTCGAGAGCAGGGTGATTTACAATCGAACAGGAGAGGACTGTGGCTGACTATCTGGTTTACGCCGGTACCTACACAAGGAAGAATAGCGTTGGGATCTATGTCTTCAGGTTCAACGAAGAGGATGGGAGCCTCGAGTCGGTGGCCGATCCGGTTCCGTGCAGCAACCCATCCTTTCTGGCGGTTCATCCTGGCGGGAAATCTATCTACGCGGCGAACGAGGATGACGCGGGCGGCGTGACCGCGTATGGAATCGCAGAAGGCGGGGTCCTCGCCAAGTTGAACGAACAGCCTTCTCACGGGGCGGATCCGTGTCATCTGATGTGCGATGCCACGGGACGGTTCCTGATCGTGGCCAACTACACGTCTGGAACGGTTTCGGTCTACCCCACCCAAAACGACGGGCGGCTCGGGGAAGCGAGTGAGAGGATTCAACACGAAGGCTCGAGTATTCTGCCGCGACAGACCGGACCTCATGCCCATTCGGTCAACATCGATGCTCAGAACCGGTTCGCGTATCTGGCCGACCTGGGAATGGACCAGGTCGTGATCTATGAGATGGATCTTGAGCAGGGGAGGTTGCGACCAGCCGGCCGTCTCGATACAGCCTCGGGCGCCGGGCCACGTCACTTTCACTTTCACCCGAACGGTAGGAACGCATACCTGATCAATGAGATTGGGTGTACGTTGAGCGCTCTCGCGTATGACGCGAGTTCGGGAGCGCTGGAAGAGATCAACACGCTGTCGACACTGCCGGGAGAAGTGGAGGAAGGGTTTTCGACAGCCGACGTGCACGTCCATCCGAACGGACGGTTCGTCTATGGGTCGAACCGCGGTCACAACACCATTGCGTGTTATAGCATCGATCAGACGACAGGCGCGATCGAATTCGTCGAACGGACGGATGTCGAGCCCGTGCCTCGCAACTTCGCCATCGATCCGACGGGGAACTTTCTGCTTTCGGCCGGTTCCAACTCGGGCAAGACGACGAGCTTCAGAATCGATGGGGACACCGGCAGCCTCACGCCAACGGGCGCGGTCGCCGACATTCCCGAGTGTGTCTGTTTGATCTTCGTTGAGGTGTAATTTCAGGAGCTTCGGCGGGCGCGAAAGCGTCTCGAATCTTGACTTGGCCTGGGGTGTCACGCGTGACTATTTCGTAATCACCAGGATTCTGTCGTCCTCCGCACCCGGGTTTCCCCGCCCATCCCGATTACTCGTCGCCAGATAGACCTCGCCCCGAGGTCCGACGAGCACATCGCGCAGCCTTCCAAACTGCCCAGCGAACAGCTGCTCCTGTGCAATGACCGATCGGCCGTCCTGGCTGAGCTGCAGCCGGTAGAGGGTCGACCCTTTGAGGGTCGTGAACAGCAGGCTGTTCGACCACTCTGATATCAGGCTACCCGAGTAGAAATCCATGCCCGACGGTGCGATCGTCGGTGTCCAGGCCGCCATCGGCTCGACCACGTCGTTGGCGGTGCAGAACTCCATTTCGGGACCGATGTCGTCGTCGCAGAACCCGTGTACGCTGGGCCATCCGTAGTTACCGCCGGCGACGACGCGATTGACTTCGTCGTTCGTCGACGGTCCGTGCTCGGTGACGTAGAGGTCTCCGGTTGTCGGGTTGAAGACGATGCCTTGGGGGTTTCGGTGTCCGAAGGAGTAAATCGCGTTGCCGAACGGATTGTCGACGGCGGGTGTACCGTTCAGGGTCAGCCTCAAGACCTTTCCCGCAAGATTGTTCGTGTCCTGCGGCAGACTCGTGTTTTGGGCGTCACCCGTCGTCAGGTAGAGATGTTCTTCGGGGCCGATGGCCAGACGTGCGCCGTCGTGGTTGCTGGCCCCGGGAATCAGGTCGATCAGGATCTCCTCCCCGCCCAGACCCAATCCGTCCCACGATCTCCGAACCAGACGGTTTCGGATGTTTCCCGAAACGCCGTAGGAATAGGCGAGGTAGACCCACGGGGATGCCGGGAAGTCTGGATGCAGGGCAAGCCCGAGCAGCCCACTTTCGCTCTGTTCTAAGGCGCCGACTGTCGCGACCTCGGTGACCGATCCACTGGCCGTGTCGATCCGTGAGACGACACCTCGCCGCTCCGTGACCCACAGGACGCCGTCGGGCCCCATGACGATATCCCACGGGGTATCCAGACGAGTGGCCACGGTGCGGACAGACAGATCGCCGGGTATGTCCCCTCCCGGATTTCCGGCCGGTTCAGGAGCGAAAGGTCCTTCTTCGATGGCGCCGCAGGCTACGATGAGGCAACTCAGAAGCGATGAATACCGACGATGCATCAGGATGTGTCTCCGGATTCGCTCAGGGAAAGGGAACGAACCTTAAACCCGAGGAGGACGCCTGGGTTCCGGGATCACCGAGCGGGGAGGAGGGCGGGTTCCTGGCGGATCACGACGAAGGTGAGTTCGGTGCCCGGGTCGAGTCGCACGCTCAATCCGCGGCTTAGGTGTCGGCCTTGCCAAATGGCAGAAGATTCTGATTGGGGAAACCGCAGCTCGTAATCCGTGTCCGGGTCGATGACATACGGACGGGGATACACCCCGTCGGAGTGGGGATGCAGGGAGGTGAACAGGAGCCGACCCTGCCACGGGCTTTGCGCCCGGGCCGCGAAATAGAGCGAGTCGCCAACGGCCGTCGCTCCCCACGCCAGATCAGATCGCCAGGGGATCAACCTCGCTCCATAGATGGCATCGTGTGCCGTCGCCGCCAGCCATCGGAGACGTCTTGCGTCACCCATGTCATCGACCCGTGGTGTCGATGGTACTTGAATAGCTTTGCCGATGGCGTGACGGACTTTTGAGGACAACGAATCGGACCCCAACCGATTCGCGAGAACGGCCGACTCGACGAGCGCATCCGTCGTCAAGCTGGAGGCGATCCTGCTGGCCTGCTCGGCATAGGTCGTGTTGCCACTCAGTTGGCCGAAGCGTGGGCCGCGGAAAGAAGACGCGCCTCGTGCTTGGACGCGCGCCGCCGGTCGATCCTGTAGCCGCCTCTGGCATCCGGATCGATCCTGCGTGAAATTCTGCCACCGGGGGTTCGACCGTGGCGGAAGATGGTGTCGAACATGCCCGAAATCATCGGGCGATACACATCCGCTCGTGCCGAGCTATCCTCGACCTCTGCGCCGTAGAGGGAAACGAGCCCTTCGATGATCGCGACGCCGCCGTCATCGAGTGTCAGTTCTCCGTCTCGTGCCCGGTCTGCAGCGAAATCCCACCGATCTGCCGGGAGTCCCCCATTCTTGGGCATCACGCCGACGCAGTAAGCGTCGCCTATGCGTCTGGCGTAGTAGAGATATCCTTCGTCGCGGGTCGCTGAGCTCAGGAGTGGGAGTAATTTGAGATACCTCCCGTTCACACCTGATCTGTCCGAAGGGATGGGGCCTTCGGCGAAGTCTGTCGTGACAGCAGCGCGAAGGAAAGCGGCATCGACAATGGCGCGCATTCTGTCTGTCCAGGGGCCGGGTCCCGTCAGCACGACGGCTCTGGAGAGACCCACGGCGTAGTGGGAGGCGTTGGCGACGATGCGATCGGCGTCGGTCGTCGCGTGGACGAATCGTCTGCGTTCGAGATCGTAGTCGTCGGGCAGAGCGGCCAGACGTGAGGTCAGGTTGATCTCGTCACGGAGGGTCTCACGGAGGAGACCGGCGTAGAGAGGGTGGTCGGTCAGCCACGCGGCGATGACGAGCGAGGGAAAGAGTTGCGCTGCCGTCGTTGCGATCGACCAGCGGTCGCCCTCGGGCCCGGCACGAAGAAGACTCGATTCCGTATCCTTGCGCCCGGCCCAGGCGACGAGCAGATCGTGGATTTGAGGAAGGGTATTCACAGACAGTGCCGCGTTTTCTCTGGCGACCTGGAATGCAGCCGGGTCAAGAGCGGCCGAGGGTCCGTAGCAAAGGGTGGTGAAGGCAACGGCCGTAAAGAGCGTTAGGGTCACGCGTGCACGTGCTCCGCTTCGTTGACGACTGGGCCGGTCACGTCGTTCGAGTCGAGTCGGAGGGGTGTGGCGTCCTTGCCGATGAAAACGGCTGTGCTCTGGACGCCGAGTCCCGTGTCGGCGATTTTGTTTCGCTCGAATGTCAGATCGTGCGTGTGGCCAAGAACCCGAACGCCACAGCCTTCCTGAGCACTTCCGTTGTCCGAAATCTCGTTGTCGATGAACCGGTTGCGATGGCCGGCCATGGGTTCGGATTCGTTACGAAACAAGATCCCCTCACGACCGTTTCCACGAACACGGTTCCTCGTGAATACGTTGTCCGTGTCTTTATGACCGATGGAGATACCCGTTTCTCCGTTGTCCAGCAATTCGTTGTCCTCGAACACGCCGTGCTTGACGCGCCAGCAAAGGAACAGACCGATCCGACCGTTGCCTTCGGACCGGCACCGTCGAATGGTGGGCGATCCGCTCCCGCTCCCGGGATGAAGACCCAGGTGCGTGTTGCCCTCGCAGACACAATCCTCGACGGTCACGTCCTGGCTCTGCTGGAAACTGATCCCGTCCCCCGCGTAGTCGAACAACCTTGCAGTCTTCGATCGTCGTTCCGTGGGCTCGGTAGAGGAAGATTCCTGCGCCGCGGCATCCTGTCAGATAGCCGTTGCTCTCCTTGTGTCCTTGGATCTCAAGCCCCGAGATGGACACGTTTTCGACGTAATACCCGCTGATGACGGGAAAGGTCGTAGCGGCCGATGCGTTTCGGGAGACGAGGTAGTCCCCGTTCATCGGCTTGCTGACTCCGAACCTATCGCCATCTCGCCAGAGGAGCGTGGCCACGACGTGGTGGAATCCTCCGGAAGCGTTGTCGCCACGCTCACGCCGTCGCCCACACGGAAGCCGTCGGCGTTGGCGAGTGTGATCTGTTCTTCGCCATAGTCGCCGTCGAGGACGAGGTTACTCGAAGCCGCATCGGATTTGGAAAGGATGGCGCCGTCGCCTTCGATCACTACGTTCGAGCGAAGGTGTAGGGAATCGCGCATGGCATAGTCCCCGCGCCCGACGCGAACACTGCCGCCTCCGAGAGAGGCGACGTAGTCGACGGCTGCCTGCAGGGCACGGTGGTCGCTTCCCACGATGTCAGCGTCCGCCTGACCGACCGTTACCGAGATTGATTGCTTCTCATCCATCGTTTTGCCTCGGTTTCATTAGGCATAGAGGATGGAACATTGAAGAGTAAGACCGACCAATAGGTCAAGTCCCATAGTCAGTTGAAACTCATCGGGCTCCGTGGTATTCATGCTCTCTGCCGAGCATCTTGATTGTCGCCGAGATTCAGGTTGTTTTTCAGTGCTTGCCTGAGCAGCGGGAGGTGTTTGTATCCGCTCACGCGTCGCAGGCGTGGTTCGATGTCGAGGAGTGCGGCCGCGACCCATCTGTGTCGCTGAGGAGAGTTGTTCCAGCGGTTGACCTTCCGTATCAGGTTGCCGGTCATGCTGTTGAGCGCCTCGATGCAATTGGTGGTTCGGAAGCTTCGCTTCAAGAACGGGAGCATCCCCAGCCGGTGGAGGGTCAGGGTTTCCTCCAGTCCTTCCTCGAGGCTTGCCACGGCAGACTGATTCATCAGCTTGAGTTCGGGTTTGAGTGATTCGAGTGCGGCCTTTGCCTCCTCGTAGGTGTCGCAGTCATAGGCTTTCTGAAGTTTCCGTCGAACTCTTGGACGTTCTGCCTCCGGGAGGTAGCTGACGACGTTCTCGCGCTTGTGCCACTGACAGCGATGCACGCACACATCCCCTTTGAGGGCTTTGGTGACGGCACTGCGGAGTCCCTTTGAGCCGTCCAGCACAACGAGAAGGCCCTGGTCGTAGCACAGGCCTCTCCGGATGAGATCCTGGATCAGCTGACGGCAGATCCGTTCGTTCTCCGTCGCCGATTCGACGAAGCCCAGGGGGATCTTCTGGCCGTCCGTCGTGACGCCCGGAGCGATCACGATCTCTTCGTCGGCAAAGCTCTTTCCGTCGATGAACAGGGCGACCAAGTCGTAGTCGTCGAGCGGTCGTTCCTGGAACTGCTTCAGCTTCTTTGCGGTGGCTTTGATGAACCGTCGCGAGACGGAGGATGCCGAGATTCCGAACGCTTCGGGTACCGACTCTGCACAGGCTCTGTAGTTGCGACAGGAGATTCCCTTGAGCACACGAAGCAGCAGCTTCTCATCCATCGCTCTGGGCCTCTGCATCCCCCGGTATGCGGCCAGAGAAACCTCCGTATCGGACTCGACGTCGCGCACACGGGGAACGGCCACCGGCAGCTTCTGGTCCATCAGATACACGGACCCTTTCTGGCTTCCCCATCGACGATGCGACTGCTCTGAACCCTTACGCGCATACCGAACGCCTGCGAGCTGCTCCACCTCCTGCTGGAGCACGTCGGCAACGGCCTCCAGACCCAGCGGAATCAGCGCCCGGATCACCGATAAACGCGTCTCCAAATCCATAACGTCTGACCCAACCTTGACTTCGCCATCCCCTGCAAATAGCTTCTCCATCGTGGGCTCCTTTCTTACGGGTACACGCTCTCACACGCGTACCCACAACGTAAGTTTGGAGCCCTTTAAGTTTCAACTAGGATAGGGACCTCACCCGACCAATGGTTTATTCTCAATGTTCTATCTTCAATCGTATCTCTCTCCCCGTTTCCGCACTTTTGAGCAGTCCTTCCATCATCTGTTGTACAATAAGGCCGTGGCGAAGTGGAGCGCTGGTCTGCTTGCCATTCAGCACACAGTCGATGAAGTGCCCGGCGATCGCGTTCCAGCTCGCCTCGCCCCCTCGAGGCAGGTCGACATTCACATCCTGCGGTGTCGTCCCATCGTTGCGATACAGCGTCAGCGGCGACAGTTGACCGCCGGCCTCCGTACCAAACAGCTCGATCTGGAATTCCCCGGGTTGGTGGGAGGCCCAGAAGCTTTCGATTTGGAGTCCAACCCCGTTCTCGAAGCGGATGAAGCCGCCCGCGAAGTCGTCCGCTGCGAATTTTCGGGCGAGGGAGCGGGGGACCGTGCCGGCACCGCTGTAGCCCAGCCCTCGCGGACCGAATTTCGCGCCCGAGACACCCGTCACGGTGGCCGGTACAGGAAAGCCCAGAATCGTCCATACAGCGTCGAGCGCGTGAACCCCCATGTCGCGAAAGGCCCCGCCGCCCTCGCTGATGAATCCCAGATTCCACGCGGGGATTCCGCTTCGTCGCACGCTCCTGGCGCGCGCGTAGTAAAGTTCACCGAAATAGCGCTCTCGGGACAACTTGCTCAGGTAACTGCACGCGGGGCCGAAGCGCGTGGATAACGACATCATGTTCACAACCCCGGCCGCTTCCGCCGCTTTCACGAGCCGTTTCGCGGCGGCATCCGAGTCGGCGAGCGGTTTTGTCACGAGGACGTGCTTGTCACGCCTGACAGCCTCGAGCGCGATCGGAACGTGCCACTGATTTGGGGTGCCGACGAACACGGCGTCGATTTCCGGGTCGCGACACATCGCTTTGTAGTCCGTGTAGAACTTCGGTGCGCCGGGAAGTTCGGCCGCGAATTCTTCCATGCGCGACGCGTCCAGATCGCACAACGCGACGACCTCGCCGTTAGGATGTCCGGACAGGGCCCGCCCGTTGGGCTTTCCGATTCCCATGCCTACGATGGCAACACACACTTTCTTGCGTGAGGGCATGAACGATTCCACTGAGATTGAACGCCAAACCGCTTTGATCGGACGACCGGAAGGTCTATCATTCACGACGCGTGGGGGATAGGTACGGATATTCCATTGAAAAGTGAATATTGAAAATTGAACGTTCGATTCATCGGGCCTCCGGCCTGAATGTTTCGGTCTCGTGCCACCGATAGGGAGAAACGATGCTGACGCGACAAGGATCCGAGGATAGACAAGCCCGCCTGAGGGAGCGGCTGACGGCGGACGGGATCGACGCTGTGATGATCACCGATCAGCGGGAGATCTATTACCTGACCGGCGAGCTTCTGAGCAACTACCCGTCCTTTCCATTTCTGTGCTTCCTCTATTTCAAGACCGATGGCGGAAGCTGGCTGGCCTCTCACGTGGACGACGGGCCGGCGCTCGTGGACGACCGCGTGACCTACAGCTGGATGGAGAACTATACGATGCACCCGGACCCTACCGTTCACCTGAACGAGGTCGTGCGCACGCGTCTGGCGGATGAGTCATCCGTCAAGACGGTTGGGTATCAGGAAGAAGCGACTCCGAAGCTGCTGGCGGACACGGTCGCCAACGCTGTCGATCCAGCAGCCTGGGTCTCTGTGGACGGGATGATCCGTGACTTGCAGAAGCGAAAGGACTCCGACGAGGTTGCCCTAATGCGGGAAGCCGCCCGTGCGGGCCTCGCTGCCTACACGGCAGCTCAGAAGACGATGGCGCCGGGGGTGAACGAACTCGAGGTGCTGTCAGCAGGTCAACTGGCTGCGCGTGAGGCCGTGGGCGAGAACATCTTTCACGGTGGGGACTACCAGTGCGCGGAACTCGGCGGATGGGCACGGGACCACACCATCGAGGCGGGGCAGCTCTACATCATCGATGCGCACACGTGCTATCGCGGCTACTGGTCGGATCTCTGCCGGACGTGGGCAGTGGATGGGAACCCGACGGATCTTCAGGTGAAAGTCTTCGACCACATCAAGGCGATACTCGAAGACGTGCCCAATCTCGTACAGCCGGAGGCAAGGGGACCGAGCTGTTCGCGACGATCGATGCGCGCATTCGGGAGCTGCCGGAATTCGTCGATGAGAGACTGATCCACCACGCGGGACACGCCGTCGGCATTCGTCCGCACGAGATGCCGGACCTGAACAAGAACCGTGAGGGAATTTTCGAAGTGGGGAATGTGATCTCTTGCGAGCCCGGGGCTTACAGCGAGGCACTCAACTTCGGAATGCGACTTGAGAATACGTTCTACATCGGCGAGAATGGACTGGAGAATATATCGGAGTATCCGATCGAGATTGTTCCGAGGAAGTGAACCCACCCTTCGCCTGCGCTCAGGGCAGGCGCCACACACGGAGAACACAGAGGGCGAGGCCTTGCGGCTTCGCCCTTTCCATTTTCGGATGGCGACCGTCCCGAACACGAATGTCGTGAAGTGAATTGCGGGCGAGGTTACGTCCCGTAGACCTTTGACTGGCCTGGAGGAGTGGGCAGTGACAGGATCTTGCCTTTGTCCGCTGCTTCTCGCGCCATCAGGGCGAGGCGGGTGACGTAGGTGGCTTCGTAAGGATCGATCAGGTGCGTGCCCTCACCCTTCAGTTCCGCGATGAGATCGGCGAGGAGGTTGATGGATTCGGGAAGAGGGAGGTCGCAGGGCTCGCCCTCCCGCAGGAGAGTGGTGCGTGTTCCACCGTCGACGATCTCCAGGACACCTTCACTGCCCGCAATGCGGAGACGATCGTCGCCGTGGGTCGCAGCACCTTCGGGCCGAAGATAGTCGAGATGGATGACCGCCGTGCCTCCGTTTCCGAACCGGTACAGGATCCCGCCGTGGTCTTCGCAACCGGGATAGTCCGGGTGTGATGCGTTGCCGTGCAGGGCGGTGACGTGCGTGTAGTCCTGGCCAGTAACCCAGCGGACGTAGTCGATGGCGTGGATGGCAACCCACGGGATTGATCCGCCATACGTCTCCCGCTCGCGGAAGAAATCGGGTCGTTTGCCAAATTTGTAGGACTTTTGCCCCGTCGCCAGAATCGGTTCGCCGATCAGGCCGTCGGTGACAGCCTTTCGGGCGGTGAGGAAGGAGGGCCCGAAGCGCATCCCGAACATGGCAGTCAATCGGGCTTTGCTTCTGACGCGCGCTTCTTCCACGCGATTGAGCGCATCGAAGGACGTGGCGACCGGTTTCTCGCTGACGACGTGGATATCCCGATCGAGGGCGGCGACCGTGGCTTCCGCATTCATCGGGTAGGGACGACAGACGGCTACGATGTCGAGGTCGGCCTAGTCCAGCATGGCGACCCAATCGTCGTAGAAGACCGTGTTATCCGAAAAGGCGGGATGAGCTCGAACTCTCTTGAGATCCTCGCCGGGTGTGCCCGTGGCAGCGGCTGCGAGGAGGGCGTCGTCGAGTTTTGGGATGCCGTCGAGGACGTAGTTGAGGTGGCCGACCGTTCCGATGACCCCTACGCGAAAAGACACACGAGTTTCCTCGTTAGAGTGCGTCGTGACGACCGCGAGGTTGGGAGATGATTTCGTGACGCCCCGCGCCGAGTGATTCTGCGATGGCCGTTGCGATGGCGTGGGCATCGACGGATGTGCCGCAGGTGAAGACGTCGACGGCCGCATAGCCCCGCTCGGGCCAGGTGTGGACCGCGATGTGGCTTTCTGTGATGACGACGACACCGGACACGCCGTGGGGGGAGAAAGGATAGAACGAGGAAATCACGACGGTTGCGCCAGCGTCTCTCGCGCTGTCTTCGAGGGTGCGTTCGAGGAAGGGGGCGTCGTTCAGCCGGTCCTTCGGACAGTCGTAGAGTTCGACGAGTAGATGTTGACCCAGGGCGTCCAACGATCGGCTCAGAGAAGGGCTGCGACGAAATCGCGAGCGTCGGCAGCTGCGCGCACGGGAAGATCCCAGTCGGCGTGTTCCAGTTCCACAACGAGGTGTCCATCGTAGCCTGCGCCGTCCAAGAGCTTGACTAAATCCTGAAACGGCAGGTCGCCTTCTCCGAAGGGAACGGGGGTTGCCCCTTTCTGCTCGCGCAGATGAACCAGGCCTATTCGGTCTGCGAATTTCTCGGTGAAGCCCACGACGTCCAAGCCCGCGCTCAGAAGATGGCCGGTGTCGACGAGGATTCGGGCGCGTTCGCCGACGTTGGGTAGGACGGCGCTGTAGTCGTCGATGTTTTCGAGCCGGTTACCGCGGTGGTTCCCGAGATTGAGGGAAATGTCGGGGACGCGCTCGAGGAGGGTGTTGACGCCCCCGATCAGATCTTCCATCGCCTCATCCGTTCGTGCCCCGCCTTTGGTGTTGGCCGATTTCAACCGGAGTGCGCGGGTCAGATGGATATCCCATTCGATCTGGCGCAGGTTGTAGGGTAGGTTCCGCTCGTCGCTGTCCGCTTTCCGACCGGTGATATTCCGAATGTTCAGACCGGTCAACGTGACGCCGGATGCGTCCAGCTGTTCCCGTACCATCCGGACGGACCAATCAGGATGGACTGGACTGCTCTGCGTCCACGTTCGGAAGAGCTCGATCTTGTCGAATCCTGCACGGCGCGCGAGGTCCGTCGCATCGGGCAGCAGCGCGGATGGACAATGGGTGGGGCTGAATACGAGTTCCATGAAACCAAACACCTTACCACGAAAAAACCTGAACCACCAAACACACGAAATACACGAAAACTGGGTGGAGAGCCGGAAGGAAGCAAAGAGCCCAAGGTTGGTTCGAAGGTAGGCCCATCGCCACGCGGACTCTCGTGACTTCGATCTTAGGTCTGGCAGGCCCGTTCGTGCTTTTCGTGTATTTCGTGGTGTGTCTGTCTTAGTCGATGCCGTCCCAGTATGTCCAGTGATCGTCGGGAAATTCGAAGAGGATGTCGCTGTTGTCGACGTGGTTGAGGCGTGTGATCGTACAAAAGCGGATTTCCGGCCGACAGTTCTTCGAGGCGGAATGAACCGTGCCTCCGTGCCAGAGACAGGCGGTTCCGGGAGGGCCGGTGATCTCGACGGGATCGGGCATGTCGTAGACTTCGCGTACGTTCCCGCCCTTCACGCTGAGCATAGCGTGCGTTTTAAAGTACTCGGCCGATTGGAGATGCGTCCCGGGCCAGACCGTGAATCCCCCACCCCTCGGGTGCTGGTGGCTCAGATACATCGTCACACCGATGAAGAACCGTCCGACGGTCCCCTCGGGGACGCCATTCGTGGGTGTGTAATAGCCATCCAGATGGCCACCAGGAGCCGTCCATTCGGTCTCACCGGACGGGAAGTTGAGCTGCGGGCCGAATGACTGGGGACGAGTCAACTTCCCTTTACCGACGAGCGATTCCGCGGCTTCGTAAACGGGTGATTCGAAGAGGGTGGCGAGCAGCGCCGGATCATCGCCGCACTTGGGCATGGTGGGGCCCGCTCCGACCCACGTGGAAGGGTCGTCACGGTTCGCTTCTATGTGGGGCCAGATGGCCTCGACCCCGGCTTCGACCTGCTCGTCGGTCAACGTGTTGTGAAGCACGAGGTAGCCGTTTTCCTTGAAGAAGGTCTTATGTTCACCGATCAGAGACATCGCAACCCCGTCTCAGGGATCATTCCCTTTCGGCCAGCCAGCGCTCGGCGTCGATCGCTGCGGCACAACCGGTGCCTGCCGCCGTTACCGCCTGGCGATAGATGTGATCGACGCAATCGCCACAGGCAAAAATGCCATCGACGCTCGTGTAGGTCGTGGGTGATTTCACTTCGATGTAGCCGTTCTCGTCGAGGTCGAGTTTGCCGCCGAGCCATTTCGTGTTGGGCACGTGCCCGATGGCGACGAACACGCCCTGACAGTCGAAGTCGCGCTTTTCGGAGGATTTCACGTTTTCGAGTTCTACGCCTGTGACCGTCAGTTGCTCCGGGTCGTAGATGTCGGTAACGACGGTATCCCAGATGAAGTCGATCTTGTCGTTGGCGAAAGCGCGCTCCTGCATGACTTTGGACGCTCGAAGCTCGTCCCTGCGGTGAACGACGTTCACTTTTGAAGCGAACCGGGTGAGGAATAGGGAATCTTCCATTGCCGTGTCGCCGCCACCGATGACGACGAGTTCCTGATCGCGGAAGAAGGCCCCGTCACACGTGGCGCAGGAGCTCAGGCCGTGACCGAGCAGCTTGGATTCAGACTCGAGCCCGAGGTAGCGGGGGCTGGCGCCGGTCGCGATGATGACGGTCTTCGACTCGACAGTACGGTCCCCGTCGATCGTGAGCTTGAAAGGCTGAGCGCTCGTGTCGATTTCCGTGACCAGCCCGTATTCGAGTCGCGTGCCGAACTTCACTGCCTGGGCCCTCATGTCCATCATGAGAACCGGGCCGTCGATCCCTTCGGAGAACCCAGGATAGTTCTCGACAAGGGTGGTCGTGCCCAACTGGCCGTTCGGCAGGTCGCCCTCGAACACCAGAGGCTCGAGGCCCGCACGCGAGCTGTAAAGCGCAGCCGTGTAGCCCGCGCAACCTGTTCCCACAACAACGACGTTTTCCACCATCCCCTCCGTTACGGTTTATGTCGTTTCAGATCCCCGATAAGGTCGGTTCCAACCCTGCTTCGAGTCCAACCAGGCACGTTTCGTGCAGCACACGACGTAAGTAGAACAGGCGGGAGATTGCCGTGTTGTCAACCGGATGGTTGAGATGTGGCTTCTGAAGGGAAAGCGATGAGAGTAAAGAGGAAACTGCAGAAGGTCAGGTTGCCTGAACTCTGAACACTCGCTTCTACTCATAAAGTACGATGTCGTCGCCTTCCCGCTCGACTCGATAGGATCGCACACGAATGTTCGGATCGGTAATGCTCACACCAGTTTTGACGTCGAATTCCCACTGGTGCCACGGGCATTTCAAGATCTCGTTTTCCCGTTCGTGGGCGTAACCGAATCCTTGCGCGACGACGAGTGGGCGAAGTCGCCCGAGGCAGAGTGGGCCTGTTCTGTGGGGGCAGATGTTACGGAGTCCGTAGAAGTCGCCGCCTACGTTGAAGATGCCGATTTCCCGCGTCCCAATCTTGATGATCTTGCGATGGCCGGGCTCCAGTTCTTTGGCGCGAGCAACGACGTGGCGTTTGGTCTTTCCGTTGCTTCCCTCAGATGCCATACATCTCCCGCGCGTTCGTCCCGAAAATTTTGGCGCGAAGATTGTCGTCGAACCCCGGAAGCAGGCCGGATGGCTCGTCCCAGTCCCAATGAGGATAATCGCTTGCGAATACGAAGACTTCGTCCGCTCGACACCACCTCAGATAGGTTTCCATGTCCTCGCGAGTTGGCATATCGGGCATCGGCTGCGTACCCAGGCGAATGTTGGTGCGAACATACTCGCTGGGAAGCTTCTTGACCCACGGTGTGTAGTCGCGGAGCGACTTCCAGTCTTTGTCCATGTGCCAGAGCAGACCGGGTAGCCAGAAGGTGTCCACTTCGATGAACAGGAACATGAATTCAGGGAACTTCTCGAAAACACCCTCACAAATCAGGCTCGTCACGTGGGCCATCGCAACCTGGGGACGGGCCATCCGCATTTCGAGATAGTAGGTCGGATAGCCGGCTGCTGTCGGGGATGCTGATGTACCAGCGCCTTCGGCACCAAAGTGGCAGGAAACAGGCAGACCGTGGCGTGCACACGCTTCGTAGATTGGGTGGTAATGCCGGTTGCCGAACGGCATTCGTGCACCGGCCGGCATCATGACTTGAATGTAGCGGGGATCTGGACCCAGCCGGTCGATCTCCTCGACTGCGAGTTGGGGATCGGCCGGTGAAATGTGTATGGAGGCTCTGAGGCGATCGTCGGCTGCAAGCCAGGTTTCAGCAGTCCAATCGTTGAACGCCCGGCAGTATGCGGATGCGTAGTCGGGGTTGTGGTGAACGGCAGCCGCGTAGGGGCCACCGGTGAGAACGCCCAGGTCGATGTCATACCGATCGAGGTGCTTTTCGACGCAGACATCGATGCGGGTACCTGGGCTCTCGTCTCCGTCGATTTCGGCCCACAGATCGTGACGTGAACCTTTCCCTGGCATATTGGTGTAGCCCAGGCCCGGCATCATACTTCCAAAGTCCTGGATCTGCTCTACGTATTGTCTTGGAAGAAAGGGAAAGAGCTCCTCGGACTTGCCGACGTTGTGGTGCACGTCGCAATCGATAATCTCGGGAACGGTCTTGGTTTTGGTCGGTACTTTGACCTCGATTTTCTCCACCGGACGCCGGAACGTGGCCACGGACATGGGTGCCTCCTTGACCTGCTGAGTGCTAAACAGTGCCGTCCTGAGAATATGGGGTAGGCTGCACCTAAGTCAAGCGCTATGAGGATCTTGGGGCTGCGCATATATTGCGTGCATACGTCCTCCTGGCCAAAAACGACAAACTCAAAGGAGACTGTCATGGCCACCACATCGATCCGATTCGGTGATATCGAGCATCTGACTGATCGAGAGACACAGATCTGGCTTCGCGCGATCGACTCGAAGGTCCTTGCTGCGGCGATGAAAGGCGCGAGACGACCTGTCCGAGACAAGATTCTCAAGAACGTCTCACAGCGCGTGGCTGTTCTGTTGGAAGATGAGGGGAAGCGGATAGGGGCCAGCCAGTCGCCCACCGCCCGAGCGCAGGGTGAGGCTCTTCTGATCGGACTGGTCATAAAAAGGCTCTATCCGGGTTTCTCAACGGTGAAACTATAGAATGACAAGGTCATAGATCGTTCCCTACGCTTGGTTGTGTGTGTAGGACAATCAAAGCGAAGGGGGTGCGACCTATGACCGGGAGCAGATTACTATCGAAACTGCTGAGATTCAAGGGGTTCCGTGTTGTCAGCTGGTGGTTTGGGGGGAGAAGCTGCTTCGTCATCGCCGTAAAGCCACATAAGAATGGTTGTTGTTGTCCGGAGTGCGGCCGTCGAGGTAAAATCGTCCGCACAATGCCCCATCCGCGTCGGTGGCGTGACATTCCGGTGTGCGGGTGGAGGGTCTGGCTTCTCTACCATCCTCGGGAGATTCGGTGTCCTACCCACGGTCGTGTGGTCGAGGAGATTCCGTGGGCGGAGCGGTTCTCTCGGGTGACGTATCGCTTCGAGTATGCCATGCTGCGCTACTGCCAGACCATGACGCAGAAGGCGGCGTCCGAGTTACTGCGCATCTCTGCCTCGACGCTGTCGGATCTCCTTCACCGATCCATCACGCGGCTTCGTGAAGGTCATCGTATCCGAGGGCTCAAAACCATCGGGATCGACGAGATCTCCTACGCCAAGCGTCACAGGTACGCCACGCTCGTTTACGATCTGGACCGCTCCTGCGTGGTGTGGGTTGGCCGCGGCAGGGCGCGTAAAACGATCGATCGGTTCTTCACAGAGGCTCTCAGTCCCTACCGGAGATCCAAGATCGAGTGGGCCTGCTGCGACATGAGCGAAGCTTACATCGGAGCCATCCAGGAACACTGTCCGAATGCCAAGCTGGTCCTCGATCGCTTTCACATCGTCAAGGCTCTCAATGCCGCCGTTGACGAGGTCCGTAAGGACCAGTGGCGTAAAGCTGCCCCGGATGAGCGCAAAGCCATGAAGGGCCTCCGATGGCTCCTCTACCGGCACTCAGCGACACGCTCCAGAGGGGATACTCGGACACTCAAAGCACTGGAGAAGGCGAACTACCGAATCTATAGAGCCTGGAGACTCAAGGACGAGTTCGAGCAGTTCTGGGAATACAAAGCGCCCTGGGCTGCCGAACGCTTCCTGAAATGCTGGACGACGTCCGCACTCAGAAGTCGACTTGAACCCCTGCGAAAGTTCGTCAGGACCCTGCGACAGCACTTCTTCGGCGTCCTCGCATTCGTGAACACGCGTCTTACCAACGCCATCGCCGAAGGCCTCAACCGAATCGTCCAAATCGTCAAGAACCGAGCCAGCGGATTCCGCACACTCGACGCATTCAACGATATGATCTTCCTTACCGTCGGAGACATAAACATCCCTGAGCAGATTCCGAAGAGGTTCCGCACACTCTAACCGCGCCCCCATGCCAGGAACCACGGCACCTTCACCCACTTCATCTCGTTGAGAGATCTGGATATAGCCCCAAAAAGGCTCGATCGTTTGGCCGCCACCGGGTTCAAAACCGAAGAAGCGGAAACTGACGAAGAAGTATCTGAACGAAAAGCAAAAGGCGCTCAGGGGGACTGCGTCCCTGGAGACGCTGGAAGATCTGAACAAATGGGTTGCCAGCATGGCAAATGTGGCTCGAGCGGAAGGGATTCTGGAACTGCAGAAGGTCGATTGGGCGGCGATGGACGAGTTTTCCGCTACCGCGCTCAAGTTGATCGTGGATGGGACCGAGCCCGGGTTGGCGCGCGAGGTGCTGGAGAATCTGGCGGGATCGCGCCTACGGGAAGAGGAGACTCGATACCGGAAGGTGATCGAAGGGATGATCTCCATTCAGGCGGGTCAGAACCCGAAGTTTATCGAGCACAAGGTTGCTGTGATCTTCTATTGACGACCTGTGGCTTGACAAGGGTGTTGAAGCAGCAGCGTCTTACTTATCCGACGATGTCGAACTGCCTCGCGACGACCCAGTCGGGTCTCGGATCGTCGACTTGTTTGGGCTTGTTGTCGATGTCGTTGTAGGCTGCAATGAAGGTGTTTCGCGGGAGCGGCGTTGTGCCCGCTCCCGTGGATCAGGTTGCAGTCGAAAAACAGGACGTCACCCGGTTCGCCTGTGATGTGGGTGATGTCCTCTTCTCGAATGACGGTTTTCAAGTCGTCCGGAGGGATACACCACTGTTTGTAGCTGGTGGTGACGGTGTCGGCTTCGTGCTCGATGCGTCCGCCCTTGTGGGACCCCGAGACGACCATGACACAGCCGTTGTTGAGCGTCGCCTCGTCTATGATGATCATCGCTGACACCAGATTCGGTCCGACCCCGTCCCACATCCAATAGCCGTAGTCCTGGTGCCACAACCAGACCGTACCCTCGAAGGCTTCCTTCACGTTGAGCTTCGAATGGAAAATGTAGGTATCGTTCCCGATGGCCTGCTTGATCGGCTCCAGAATCTTGGGGTTGCGGATGACCTCGGCGAATGCCGGGTGATACCGATGGGCGAGGAAGACCTGCCGGACGGCGCCGCCTCGCTCTCGTTCCCGGTGCATTCCGTCTTCTTCGTCCTCCCCGCTTAGCAGAACTGGAATCCCATCGCGTAGCGACTCGACCTCGGACGTACTCAGAAGACCGCGCGCGAAACGGTATCCGTTCTCACGGAACTCCGCAATTTCTCCCTCGCTCCATTTCATTTCTGTTTCACCGGGACCTTTCTGCAACGCTCTTCGTCTCTCTGGGTCGATGGTCGATGTGAAAATAACGATTCACTCCGTCCTCCGGATATATCGTTTTCTCTCCGTACTGTTCAATCACTGGGCCAACTCTGGAATCGGACATCAGAGGCCGTCCACCCGCGCCAGGGGCCGCTCGCCGCGGTCGACGCGGTCGATGTTTTCGTAGACGAAACGGCCCCGGCGGGTCCACGTGTCTCGTGTGATGCCCGCGGTGTGGGGGGTGAGAAGGACGTTGGGTAGACGCAGCAGGGGATTGTCCAGATCGGGGGGTTCCTTCGCGAAGACATCGAGACCTGCGAACGCGATGCTGCCCGACGAAAGGGCGTCCGCAAGTGCTGGCTCCTCGATCACCCCGCCGCGACAGGTGTTGATGAGGACCGCGGACGGCTTCATGAGCGAAAGGGCGTGAGCATCGATCGTGTTGCGCGTCGAGTCGTTGATGGGAACGTGCAGCGTGACGATGTCGGCTTGCTCGAGCAGGGCCTCCCGTTTCACGTAGCTGACCCCGAGGTCCTTCTCGACGGCGGTGTCCACACGCACGGGATCATTGTAGATCGTGCGCGGCCCGAACGGGCTTAGCCGCTCGGCCACCTGCCTTCCGATATGACCGAGTCCGATGATGCCGACTGTCTTATTGTGAATCGTGTAGGTGCATTCGCCGGTGGGCATTCTGCTCCAGTCACCGGATCGTACGTCCGCGTCCAGTTCGGTCAGACGTCGGTAAACGCCGAGGATGAGGGCGAGCGTGTGTTCGGCGACGTCGATCGAGTTCGTACCGCCGTTGTTGGCGACCGGAATCCCGAGAGATGCACAGAGACCGAAGTTGATGTGCTCGAAACCCGCACTGACGAGATGAAGCAGCTTGACGTTCGCGGCGGCACGAAGGATTTCATCGTCGACGCGGTTCGGTCGAAAGAGGATCAGGTGTTCCGCGTCTCTGACGTGGTCGATCTGCTGAGAGACCGGCGTGTCGTGGCGAACCACGACGGTTTCGATGTGGGAGGGCGACTGACCGACGAACTCGTCGGCAAGATCGGGCTCCAGCCCGGTGATGAAGACGGCCTTCGACATTCGAGAATCTCCGTGTGGGACGATGTGAGGGGTATACGTAATCGCTGAAGCCGTGATGGGGCAAGACCTTACGCACGGCCTCGGTTATTGCGTCACGGGTCGGGCGGGCACATGTTGGCCACGTCCAGGACAGTGGGATACCGACCAGGAGTAGCACGGAGGGAGACGGTGTGAGCAGATACGATCTCATCCTCAAGGGCGGGCGCGTGATCGACCCGGCCAACGACATCGACCAGGTCGCCGATGTGGCGATCAAAGATGGCAAGATCGCTCGCGTCGGTGAGTCGATCCCCGGGGGGAACGGTTGTGTCGATGTCACGGGTTTCCTCGTGACCCCGGGTCTGATCGACATCCACGTCCACGCCTACACGGACCGCGCCAATGCGGCGCCGGGTTTTTTCGTGGCGAGTCTGAACGCAGACGCCCATTTCCTGAATTCGGGTGTTACGACGTGTGTGGACACGGGAACCGCAGGCGCTCAGGAGATCGATCACTTTCGGGAGAGCGTGATCGAAAAGGCGACGACCCGGATTCTTGCATATGTGAACATCTCATCGCCCGGCATGGGAGCTCCCGAGCAGACAATTTCGAACTTCGACGTCGACGCGGCGGCAAGCGCGGCGGATCGAAACCGTGAGGTCGTGGTCGGCCTCAAGACGGCCCACTACTGGACGAGCAAACCTTTTGACGACGATCATCCACCGTGGGAATCGGTCGAGCGCGCGGTCGATGCCGGAAAGGCGTGCGAGATGCCCGTGATGGTCGACTTCTGGCCCCGTCCACCCGAGCGACCCTACCCGACTCTGATTCTCGAGAAGCTGAGACCCGGTGACATCCACACACACGTTTTTGCGCGACAGTTTCCTGTGATCGACGAAGCCGGCAAGGTGCAACTGTATATGAGGGAAGCGCGCGAGCGTGGTATCTGGTTCGACCTCGGTCACGGTGCGGCGAGTTTCTGGTATCGGAACGCGGGCCGAGCCATCGCAGACGACTTCGTGCCTGATTCGATCAGTACGGACCTGCACATGGGTAACATTCGGGGGCCTGTGATCAGCATGCTCGACACGATGTCGAAGTGCGTGGGAATGGGCATGAGCCTTTCCGATGTGATCTACCGATCCACGGTGACACCGGCGAAAGCGATCGACCGCCCGGAGTTGGGGACTCTGAGCGAGGGAGTGGAGGCCGATGTGGCCGTGCTGGAGCTTCAGAATGGCGCGTTTTCGTTTCAGGACTGCGGTTACACACGGATCGACGTCGCGGAGAAACTGGATTGCGTGATGACGTTGCGGGCGGGCAAAATCGAGTTCGAACGGGACGGCCTGACGGTGCCGGGGTGGCAGGATGCACCGGAGAGCTACTGGCCGGTCACGGAAGTCGGCGTGCCCATCGAGCGGTTCTGGCGTGACAGTGAAGTGGAGGGGCTTTCGAGTTGACAGCAGGTGGGTAAGGAGGCGTGTCGGTCTGGAGCCACCTAGAGATGCCCATTCAAATGCCTGGGTGATGTGTGGTTACGCCAGCCAGGCGAGTAGAGGAAGGCCGGCCATCGGAGGACAGATGGCCGGCCTTTTCTGTCGGACGCGGGTCAGAGCGTACGATGCTTCCAATGGCCCTGGGCGAATTTTCGCACTGTGAGAAAGCCCTGCATCGCGCTGAAAATGACGAGGGCGAGCCAGATGCCGTCGGTGTCCCAACCGAGGGTGAATGCAAGCAGGTAGGCCACTGGGAGTTGGACGAGCCACTGAGAGACGATGGTGTAGATCAGTGGGGAAATCGTATCGCCGGCGGCCCGGAGGGTTCCCTGGCTGGCGATGGCTGAACACATGAACGGTTCGGCCGCCGCTAGGGCGTAGAGGTAGGGAATACCGACGGCGATGACGGCTGCTTCATCCGTGAAGATGCCCATGAAGACATCGGCCAGGAAGACGAAAGGGAGGCCCAGGAGGGTCAGGATTCCGACGGAGAGGGCCAACGTGGTCCAGCCTCTTGCATCGGCTGCATCGAGGTCTTTCGCGCCGAGGCTGCGGCCGACCACGGACGTCGTGGTCGTCCCGAACGATAGCGACGTCCGGCGCACCGTGTGTCCCATCTGTCTTCCGATGGAGTAGGCGGTGAGTGCAACGGTCGGATTGGCGGTCATCGCGACGAGTTTCATGTAGAGGACGTTGGAACCATTGCGAAATAGTCCCTGCAGCGCGGAAGGGATACCGATCCGCAGGATTCGGCGTGAACGGTCCCACTCGGGGAAGTATGACGTGCCTGGAAGGAAGGCAAATCCGAACCGCCCAGAGTAGAGGACGGCGAATCGTATGGCGTTGCTGAAAACACCGCGCACGAGATTTCCAACGGCAGCACCGGTGACTCCCATCTCCGGCAACCCCCAGACACCGTAGATGAAGGCGTATGCCGAGGCGAGATGGACCACGTTGGAGACGAGCGTGATGTAAAAGAGGGTCCGTGTATCTCCCGCTGCGTAGAGGCACGAGTCCAGGGTCCTGTCGAGGGCCATCAGCGGCAGGCTGGCGTAGATGACTTGGAGGTAGGGCGCCGCCAGCAGGCTGACCGAATCGGGGATGCTCAGCGACCTGAGGGCAACGTCCGTCGTAAGGATGCCGAACGCGCTGATAGCCGAACTGATGAGAACCACGAGCGTGACCGATTGCTTTGCGGTCTTGCTCGCGTCGGTCAGATCCTTCGCCCCGACGGACTGTGCGACCATGGCCATCGTGCCTGTGGCGACGGCGATCATTGTGATGCCGAGGACGAACAGGATGGTGCGCGCGATACCCACAGCCGAAATCGCCTCTGACCCGAGGGAGCGGACCATGAAGATCTCGGCGAATCCAACGAGGTTCTCTACCTGCGTAGCCAGGGTGAGGGGCAGTGTCAGCCCGAGGAACGAGCGGGTGATGGAGAAGTCGAATCGGGTCATTGTTTGAGCTTGGGTTTCCCGTTGCGTCCCCGTGCAGAGCCCTTCGACTGGGCTCAGGACAGGCACGGGGACGAGCGCACCTCTTTGATTCCTAAAAGTCGAAAAGGGTGCGTTACGCTCGCCCCTGGGCTCCGCCCGGGGGCTCTGTTCGGATCTGCTTCACTCGGGAAGATCCGGTTCGCTCATGATGAGGTCAGCGATCTGGTCTTCCGTGACGTTTTCCCGGTTGTGCTCCGCCAGCTTTCTTCCCTGAGACAATACCACCAGCCGATCGGCCACTTGAAACACGTGGTGAAGGTTGTGGGTAATGAAGACGACGCAGAGACCCCGATTACGGGCGGCGCGTATGTAGCCGAGCACCTTGCGCGTTTCGCCGATCGAGAGGGCGGAGGTGGGCTCGTCGAGGATGAGGATCTTTGTCCCGAAGTGGACGGCGCGTCCGATGGCGATCGATTGACGTTCTCCGCCGGACAGTGAGGCCACGGGCTCGTCGGCGCTACGGATACGGATGCCGATGTCGGCGAGCGCGGTCGTGGCGAGTGCACTCATGCGGGTGTGGTCGAGGGTCCGGATCGGTCCGACATAGCGTGTGAGCTCCCGTCCGAGATAGAAGTTTCGGGCAATGCTCATCCTGGGAACGAGAGCCAGGTCCTGATACAGCGTCTCGATTCCGAGGCGACGTGCCGCCTGCGGCGTTTTGACGTCGACGCGCCGCCCCTCGAACTCGACGTGACCGGAGGTCGGCTCGTGGACCCCCGAGAGGATCTTGATTAGCGTCGACTTTCCCGCACCGTTGTCGCCGAGCAGGGCCACGACTTCGCCCGGGTCAAGATCGAGATCGACGTCGGAGAGGGCGGTGATGTGGCCGAACCGTCGTCCCACCTTGACCAGACCGATCAACGACATCAGCGGTCCCTCCGCACGCAGGTGTTGATGACGACAGCCGCGATCATGATTGCCCCGATGGCGCCGCGGAAGACGTTGGAAGGCACGTTGATCAGGACGAGTCCCGTTCGGAGCATACCCGTCAGCGCCGTTCCGATTGCAGATCCTACGATACTGCCGAATCCTCCCGTCAATAGGGTGCCGCCGATGACGACGGATGCGATGATTTCGAGTTCGAGACCGTCGCCGCGCAGCGGATCCACACTCTTGAGACGTGCGACCTGAACGATCCCCGCCAGTGCCGCCAGTCCACCGGACAGCACGAAGTTTACGATACGCACGCGATCGATGTCGATCCCCTGGACGCGGGCCGCCTCAGCGTTGCCTCCGGTCGCGAAGACGGCGTTGCCATAGCGTGTGTGTAGCAGGATGAACGCGAAGATCCCCGTCAATCCGAGCCACCAGAAGATCGATGTGCGGTAGTTCGCGGAGGATGCACCGAATTCATTGCGTCCGTTGAGTATCTGAAAGGCGTCAACTTCGACCGTGGAAAACGGCGAGAGCCCATAGGCATCGAGAGATCGGTATAGCACGTAAAGTCCGGCGACGCACGCGATCGATGCCGCGGAAAACGCCCCGCGGGACGAGGATCGGTTGCGCAACGTGGGGAGAGCCATCCAGACGACCGTCAGGCAGATCGCGCAAGCCCCGAGGAGGATCAGAATGGCAGGGACGTCGAGTGTCGGGTTCTGACGTGAGTGGTCGGCGTATCGGACGATGCGCCCACCCGACACGACGGTCAGCGGGATGGCTCGATAGACGAGCATCGTGCCGAGGGTGACGATGAAAGACGGGATACGGGTCCAAGCGAGGAGGAGGCCGTTGAACAGGCCGAGCACACAGCCCGCTGCGATCCCGAATGATCCGGCCAGAAGAATCGGGCTACCGCCGACGGCCGAACCGAGAAAGACGAGAGAAGACACGCCGAGAATCGAGCCGACGGACAGGTCGAACTCGCCCGAAATCATGAGCAACGTGATTCCGATGGCGGCGATACCCGGAACGGCCTGGCTGCTCAAAATGGAGGAGAAGGATGCGTGCGTCAGGAACGTGTCGGGGGTTGCGAGGGCGAAGAACAGGAAGACGACCAGGAATCCGACGAGGGCGCCGGCTGCGGGTTCACGGGATAGAGTGCGACGCAGGTCTGGGAGCAGGACGGACAATGATCACCGTGTGCCCTTGTCGACCAGTTTGGCAATGACGTCGACGTTGCTCCGATCGATCGCGAGCGGGCCGGTGAGGATGTCCTGGGCGAGGCTGAGTCCGTACTCGAGGTTGAGGTAGAGGAAGACGACGGTCAGGTACCCTTGCAAGTAGGGTTGCTGGTCGATGGCCTGGATCGTCGTGCCGCTGCGAATGCGCTCGAAGATAGCGGCGCTCGTGTCGTGTGTCGTGTGAAGGATGTCGTCGCGACCGGTGTCGTCGACGAACAGGTAGTAAGCATCGGCTGGAAGCGGGCCCAGGGTGGCGATGGCGTTAGTCTGCGGGTGGCCCAAGAAGTAGTCCCCAAGCAGACCGGAGGATTGTTGATGTCGTTCGAAATGGTCAGACCGTCGACGGGTATGCCCGCGGGTTCCAGAATACTTCTGAATCCCGCGACACGCGCTTCGAGGCCGCTGTGGCCGACTTCCTGGATCGGACAGACGGCGCGCCTGATCTCGACGTTTCGACGTTCGGCTTCGGCAAGGATGGCCCTGGCGTTCGATTGCCCACCGAGGAATTCTCTGGCGCCGACGTAGAACAGCGTGGGCAATGCGTCGGGGCCACCCGAATTGGGGTCGGCGGTGTTCAGGACGACGACGGGAACACCCGCTTCGCGCGCTCGTTCGACGCTCTCGCGGATGGCTTCGGGATCGGGGCACGTAATGCCAATCCCGTGGACCTGGCGGGCAAGAGCATCGTCCAGAAACACGGGCATATCCTCGATCGAGAAGGTCGGGTTGCTCAACCATTGGACTTCGACGCCATAGCGCTCACCTGCGTCCTCCATGCCTTTGATCACGACGTTCCAGAACGGGTTGCCAGGCCCCCCGTGCGTCACGAAGGCGAAGCGATAGGGTTCGGCTGTGACCGCGGCGCAGAGATGCAGAATGGCGGCAAGTGACGTCAGGATGCAGCGGCGGAATCCCAAGATGATCTCCATCTGCGGATGGTCAACGATTGCGACGGCAAGATATCCAGAAAGCGACAGGGAGGGAAGCGGGCGCAGGTGGTGAACCGGGGCATCGCGCCTCGGGTTTTTTTGATTGCCTCACAGAATGCGGCCTGAGGGGTCGCCATAATCATCGTCGACTCAACGTCTTGAGAAAAGCCATCGTCTGCTTGGGTACCCAATCGGCGTCGCCAGCTGCCTTCGCGTGAGCGAGCAGAAAATCGACTTCCTCGGGGGTGTCGACGTCGTACCAGGGAGGGATCAGGTCGAGTTTCAGTCCCGCGGTCTGGACACGCTCGACCGTCTGAGCGAACACGTGGTGTGTGCTCCACTCGATGTCTTCGAAGATCGATGGATGATCGTCGGTGACGCCGACGAGGTAGTAGCCGCCGTCCGTGCTGGGACCGAGGACGACATCGTGATGATCGAGCGCGTCGAAAGCAGAGGTGAGATGAGCACTCGGCAATGAAGGGATGTCCGTGCCAATGAGGATGACACGATGGGCACCGGTTTCGAGGCTTTGTCGCAGGGCCGTTGACATGCGGCTACCGAGATCGGCGTCGGATTGAGGCACCAGGTTCCAGTCGGGGCCGGCCACCTCGCGAAGCGAGGCTTCGGCGGTCGAGGGTGTATAGCAGAGGATGTGAGCGCCCGCGTGGATCGTTCGAGCTTTGGTGAGCGTGTCGGAGATGAAAGCGCGGTAGAGTCCTGCGGCTTCGTCCGGGGTGAAGCGTCCGAACAGACGAGTTTTGACCTGGCCGGGTTGTGGATCCTTCGCGAAGACGATGACGTGAGCGTTCATGCCTTCTCGGACAGGACGATCATGTGCTCGCTGTCACACGTGTAGGGTCCACCGTGAAAGTCACCCCATACGTCGATCGGCCGGAGGCTCGCCGCCTGCAGGAGCATCTCGATTTCGGTGAAGGCGTAGACGCGGATCGAATGCCACAGCTGCGTCTCCTTGCCGTCTTCGACGACCGTGACATCGACGTGCGAGCGTCCCGAGATGGGGTCGAAGCTGCGCTCTTCCACGAGGAGCATGCCATCGGGGTGGTAGACCTGCTGTGGCGCCGAGTGTCGTAGGATGAACTCACGGTTCACCGTTTCGAGGATAAACCGCCCTCCCGTGCGTAGCGTCTTCGCAATGTTGCACAACACGCCGAAGTTCTGATCTTCGTCCTCGAAGTAGCCGAACGACGAGAAGAGGTTGATGACAGCGTCGAAGGTCCCCTCAGGGAAGGGGAAATCTCGAACGTCGCTTCGAACGAGTCGCACACCCGGCCTTACTCCCGCCTCCTGGGATCGCTGCCGAGCGGCGGTGAGCATTTGGCTCGAGCGGTCCAGCCCATAGACCCGACAGTGGACCGACAGAGGCAGCGCGTGACGTCCGTAGCCACACGCCAGGTCGAGGAGCTTGTTTTCTGAGGAGAGGGTGAGTGTCCTGGCAACGAATTCGACTTCGACATCGGTTTCGGGATGGTCGTCGAAGCGGAGATACTCGTGCTGGAAGAAGCGATCGTACCACGGCGTCTGATCGGGTGCGTCGGGCACGGCGTCTCAGGTAAGTTTTCGAGCGAGGAGCTGGTTGGCCACCTTGGGGTTGGCCTGCCCTTTGGTGGCTTTCATGATCTGGCCCATGAAGAATCCCTGGAGTTTCCTGTCACCTTCCTTCAAGCGTGAGAACTCATCCGGGTGGGCCGCGATGATTTCATCGACCGTGGCTTCCAGCGCGCCCTCGTCGCTGATTTGCACGAGACCCTGACGGTCGACAATCTGAGCAGGATCATCACCTGTTTCGGCCATTTCGGTAAAGACCTTCCGGGCGACGCCCGTGCTGATCGCTCCGTCGTCGACGAGCGCGATGAGGGTGGCGAGCTGTTCGGGTGACGCCTTGAGCTCGCCGATTGCGATCTTCGCTTCGTTCAGCGTGCGCAGAACATCGCCCTGAACCCAGTTGGCAGCCGTGGATGCTTCCGCGCCCGCTCCGACGACGGATTCGAAGTAGTCCGCGGTCGTTCGATCCGCCGTCAGGACTTCGACCTGTTCGTCGGTCAAGCCGAAATCCGTCGTGAATCGTTCTCGTTTTGCGGCGGGCAGCTCCGGCACCTGGTCTCTTACGCGATCGATCCACGTCTGGTCGACGGCGATCGGCACCAAATCGGGATCCGGAAAGTAGCGATAGTCGTCCGATTCTTCTTTGGTGCGCATAGGGCGAACGTCTTCGCGATCTGGGTCGAACAACATCGTTTGCTGGACGACGTCGTCTCCCGAGCGGACGACGTCGATTTGCTGGCCGATTTCCACTTCGAGGGCGCGCTGGCAGTTCCGAACGGAGTTCATGTTTTTCACTTCGACCTTGACGCCGAGTTCCTCGCTTCCGACCGGGCGGATCGAAACGTTCGCGTCAATGCGGACGTGTCCTTTTTCCATGTCGCCTTCGCTGGCGCCGGTGTAGACGAGGATCTCGCGAAGCCGGTTCACGAACTGCGATGCTTCCTCGGGTGTTCGGATGTCCGGCTCCGAAACGATTTCGATCAACGGAACGCCCGTTCGGTTGTAATCGACCATCGATTCACCGTGTGGCACGAACGCCTCGTCGTGGATGCTCTTGCCGGCATCTTCTTCCATGTGTATACGCACGAGGCGAATGAAGCGCGTGCCCCCGTCGGCCGTGTCGACCTCGATGCCGCCGCCCGTGGCCAGAGGCATTTCGTCGTTGCTCTGATACTGGGAGATCTGGTAGCCCTTGGGCAGGTCGGGGTAGAAGTAGTTTTTTCGCAAGAATCTGCTTCGGGGCTGGATCGTACACCCGACGGCGAGGCCCATACGCATGGATAGCTCGACTACCTGCCGGTTGAGGACCGGGAGCGTCCCGGGTAGCCCCAGACACAGCGGGGTGACGTTGGTGTTGGGATCGTCTCCGAACGAAACGCGCGCCCCGCTGAAGATTTTAGTCTGCGTGGCGAGTTGGGCGTGTACCTCCAGGCCAATGACGCTTTCGAACGCGCTCACGACGTTTGCTCCACGACGTAAGCGGTCCTGAAAAGTCGCTGTTCCTCGAAAGCGGGAGCCAGCAGCTGCAGGCCAATGGGGAGCCCGTCGGGGCTGCTGCCACAGGGTACCGAGATGCCGGGTATGCCGGCAAGATTGACGGCGACGGTGTAGATGTCGGACAGATACATCTGCAGGGGGTCGTCGACCTTCTCCCCGATGGCGAACGCGGGCGTGGGTGACACGGGTGCAGCGATGAGATCGCAGGTTTCGAAGGCCCGTTCGAAGTCGAGTTTGATGAGCGTTCGCACGCGCTGGGCTTTGAGGTAGTAGGCGTCGTAGTAGCCGGCGCTGAGCGCGTAGGTGCCGAGCATAATGCGACGTTTGACTTCGTCGCCGAACCCATCGCTGCGGGTTCTGCTGTACGTGTCGATGAGATCATCACCTTCGACACGCAGTCCGTATTTCACGCCGTCGAATCGCGAAAGGTTCGAAGAAGCTTCCCCAGTGGCGATGATGTAGTAGGAGGCGATGACATAATCGGGATGTCCGGCGACGGGCAACGACAGCTCGCGTGTCTTCGCGCCAGCTGCCTCGAGCCGGGCGATGCCATCTTCTACGGACTGACGGACATCAGTGTCGAGCCCTTCGGAGAAGTAGTCGGTGGGGATCCCGATTGTCAGGTTGTCGACACCGGTGTCGAGCGTAGGCGCCGTCGGCTCGAAGGGAAGGTCGGCCGACGTGGAATCGTGACGATCGTGTCCGGCGATGACGTCGTAGAGGAGGGCGGTATCGCGAACGTCGCGGCCGAGCGGCCCGATCTGGTCTAGGGAAGAGGCGTAGGCAACGAGTCCGTAGCGGGAGACGCGACCGTAGGTCGGTTTGAGCCCGACGACGCCGCAGAAAGAGGCGGGCTGACGGATCGATCCACCCGTGTCGGAGCCGAGGGCGAGGACGGTTTCGCTCGCCGCGACAGCAGCCGCCGAGCCGCCGCTGGATCCGCCCGCCACGCGGTCGGGGTTGTGGGGATTCCGAACGGGACCGTAGGCCGAATTTTCGCTCGATGACCCCATGGCAAACTCGTCCATGTTGAGCTTGCCCGGTATGACCGCGTCGGCCTGCTTGAGTCGTGCCGTGACGGTTGCGTCGTAAGGCGGAACGAAGTTGGGCAGGATCCTGGACGCGCACGTCGTGGTCACGCCCTTGGTGCAGATAAGGTCTTTCAGTGCGACGGGAATGCCGGCGAGGGGGCCGACGTCGTCGCCTTTTGCGACGCGATCGTCGACATCGGCTGCCTGTCGGAGCGCGCCCTCTTCGTCGAGGGTGACGTAGGCGTTGATGTGGGTGTCGCGTTCGGCGATGGCCGAGAAGAGGTCTTCGCAGACGGTTTGCGCTTTGATCTCGCCGCTGCGAATGAGGGGGATCAGTTCGTGCGCGGGTTGGGTGTTGAGTCCTTCCGGGGCTCCCACTCGTGTTCCCGTCACCGGTGGATCAGGACTCGACTTTCTTCTCGGTCGATTCGGTTTGATCGGCCGAGGGTGCCGGAGGCGGTGGTTGGGATTCGGGGCTCGTTTCGATTTCGTCCTTCACGTCGCGAACCGCCCTTTTGAACTCCGTGATTCCCTTGCCCATTCCTCTGGCGATCTCCGGAATGCGCTTCGCTCCGAAGACCAACAACACGACCAAGAAGATGAGGAGGATTTCCCAGGTTCCGATGCCCTGTAACATGGCGATGATCCTTTCGGCGTGACCTTCGGCCGCGCGTGTTCCAAACCAGTGTTCAGTCAGTCTTCAGGAAATGCACGTCTCTTGCCTAGTGGAAGAATCAGTATGAATATTTGACGTAATACCACGCGGTGCCAATGCCCAGCAGACTCAAGACGTTGAAGTTCAAGGAGAACCCCAGGGTGATGGTCATGACGATCAGGTTCAACCGCATAGGGTAAAACTCGTACTGAACGAGAGGATCGACCAGCACCTTTTGAACAACGTTGTTCTGGAGTCCCAGATTCTCGAACAGGACCCCCAGAACCTCCCCCACGATGTTTCCTGCCAGAATCCCGACGAAGATCGCGACGATCAGAAAACCTACGTTGCGTTTACCCATATGTTGTAGAAAACGCGCTCCGGCTTGGCTGTGTGCGTGTCAGCGAATGTTTGCGACTTCCCGGTCGGTGACGACGTGGACCAGCCACCGGATCGCCCCGGACAGGCAGAAGACGAGTGCGACCGGGAAGAACGCCTCTTCGGTCGCGATGACGACCAAGGCGAGCGCGCCGAAAGAGAGCGCGAGTCGGAACCGGTCTCGGGGAGTTTCGAACGTGAACCGGGGGAAGGCGGGGTAATCGAAAGGGCTGACCATCAGGAAAGCCAGAAAGGCGCACAACGACAGGGCGACGTGGGGTTCCCGCGTGCTCTCCCATACCTGTTGGCTGAAAACGATGTAGCCGGCGAGCGTGGCTGCGGCTACTGGAATCGGGAGTCCGATGAAATCGGGTTTCACGGCATCCTCGTCCTCGTCGTGGTGCACGTTGAACCGAGCGAGTCTGAGCGCTCCGCAGAGAAGGAACACGAACGAGACGAGGAAGGGGAGCCAGCGGATCGTGAGCAGTGGTTCGAAGTAGTGCAGCATCAGGACGGCCGGTGCCACACCGAACGAGCAGACGTCCGCGAGTGAGTCGAAATGCAGGCCGAACTGACCGTCGTCGGAGCCGTCGTCGAACAGGCGCGCGATTTTTCCGTCGAAAGCGTCGAGGAACCCCGCGACGACGATGAGCCAGGAAGCTGGCACGAGTCGACCCTGGGCGGCGTAGTAGATCGACAGAAACCCGCAGAACAGGTTGCAGATCGTGAAGAGGCTCGGAACTGCTGCTCGTTTTGTCATGTTGCGATGACTCCGATAACCGTTTCGCCGCCACGTACCCGATCGTTGATAGCGACCCGAATGTCCGAGCCCGCCGGAAGGAAGTGGTCGATTCTGGATCCGAACCGGATCAGACCGAATCGCTCGCCCGCCTCGACCTGCTGCTGAGGGGCGAGCGTGCACACGATGCGACGTGCCACGAATCCGGCAATCTGTTTTACGGCGACCCGACCGGAGGCTCCCTCCAGGGTGATTTCGGTTCGCTCGTTGTCGTCGGACGCCTTGTCGACGAAGGCGAGTCTGAACTGCCCTGGGATGTGCTGCACGCTTTGGACCGTTCCGGCGCAGGGCGTCCGGTTCACGTGCACGTTGAAGATCGACAGGAAGACGCTGACTTTGACGGCTTCGCCAACCCAGGCGTCCTGGACCTGTTCGACAGCGACGACCCGTCCGTCCCCGGAAGCCAGAATGGCGCCTGGGTCTGACGGTGGCACGCGATCGGGATCCCTGAAAAAGAAAGCGATAAATCCCGTCAAGACAAGTAGTAACACGCCCAGCCCTTCAGCAAGTGGCGCATTCGACAGCACCGCCCAGCCGCTCGCGGCCAACGCGGGGATCCCGGTCGACAACAGAAAAGGTCGTGCGTCCCGAGCGATCCGCATCGTCAGCTGTTAGGGTCGCGTTCGAGGACGAGCCTGGCGTTGAACACCACGCGACCCCGGAGAACGCGGAGCCCGTAAACCGCGCCCACACGTCCTTCGCGGAAGACCTCGACGACCTCGTCGGCGCTGTTGACGATGGCCTGGTTGACCATGACGATGACGTCTCCGGGCACCAGGCCGGCTTTCTGTGCTGGGCTGGCTTCCTCGACGGAGGTGATGAGCGCGCCGGCGGAGGTGGCCAAGCGCATGGCGCGGGCGATGCGTCGGTTGTTGTTGTGGATGACGAGGCCGGTCCAGAAATCGGGGCTCCCACCCTCGATCAGCCGGGTCGCGACCTCTAGAGCCCGCTCGATCGGAATGGCGAACCCGATGCCGAGCGAACCGCCACTCTGAGAGAAGATGAAGGTGTTGACGCCGATCACCTGACCGAGGCTGTTGACGAGGGGGCCTCCGCTGTTGCCCGGGTTGATGGAGGCGTCCGTCTGGATCATGCCCTGGTAGATGCGGCCGTCTTCTTCGGGCCGAAAGTTGCGGTCGACCGCGCTGATCACACCTACGGTGACGGTAGGCTTGGGGTCTCGAATCGTCAAGCCGAAAGGATTTCCGATGGCGATGGCCCACTCCCCGATGATGGCATCTTCCGAGCTGCCCAGCGGTGGAACATCGAGCTCCGTAGCGTCGACGCGGACGACGGCCAGGTCGTGCTGGCGATCCATGAGCACGTTGCCTGCCGTATCTGTCACTTCGAACTTTCGCCCGTCGGGAAAGGTGACGGAAATCTCACGGGCATTCTCCACAACGTGGCTGTTCGTGAGGATGTATCCATCTTCACGGATGATGAAGCCCGAACCGACACTCGGTATACGTTCCCGGATGATGGCTGGGCCGCCGAAGAACGCGTCCCCCCAGAAAGGATCCCGGTAGCGGGGATACTCCTTGTAACGGTGTGTGTTGATGCTGACGACGGCGCCCGAGGCCTTTCCGACGGCCCTTACGATCGCGTTGCGTCGCGTCGTGGCGATCTCGTCCTGGACGAACACTTGAGCTGTCGCCGGCAGATTCGACGTCAAAGCCACCAGGCCGATCACGGTCACGGCGATGGGCGTCCATCGAGCCACAGTCAGACCTCGTAGTCCACTCGCTTCAGAAAGAGGCCCATCGGCGGAGCCGTAGAACTCGCCTCCCGACGGTCTTTCGCCTCCAGAATTTTCACTACCCTCTGTTCGTCGAGGGTCCCTCGTCCCACGTCGACCAGCGTGCCCACGATGCTCCTGACCATCGATCGGACGAAGCGATTCGCCTCTATGTCGAAGACCAGCGTGTCGGAGTCGGGTGTTCGCCAGGAACAGCGCGTGACATCGCACACGCGGGATTCCCGCTCCTCGGCCGCGACACAGAACGACGTAAAGTCGTGGCTACCTACCAGACGTCGCGCTGCCCGGTTCATGTGGTCGACGTCGAGGTGCGCCTTGACCCACCACGCGTAGGGTCGTCCGATGGCTCTGCGGCGTCTGGTGATCCGATATTCGTAGGCCCGGCATCGTGCGTCGTAGCGGGCGTGAAACGCATCGGACACCCTGTCGGCCGAGAGCACGCAGACGTCGCTTGGGAGCACGCCGTTGAGCGATCGGGCGATCTCGTTGGGCGTTCGGTCGCCGTCGTAGGGAAAGTTGACGACCTGGTCGAGCGCGTGAACGCCCGTGTCGGTCCTGCCCGCGGCCTGCACGCGAATCGAGCTACCCGTAATCTGCGCGATGGCGGACTCGAGGGTGCCCTGAACCGTGCGTTCGTCGGGCTGGATCTGCCAGCCGCTGAATTCCGTTCCGTCGTACTCGAGTCGCAGCCGGATGTTTCCCATCAGGTCAGCAGAAGACCCGTACCGCCGATGACGCCGGTAGCGGTGAAGGCCACGTCGGCGGCGCCCATTTTCAACTCACGATACCGGGTTCTGCCTGATCCTCCAGCATAACCGCGCGCCTCCATGGCGACGGCGAGTCGGTCGGCCCTGGCGTAGGCCGACACGAACAGGGGGACCAGAAGGGGGATCAGCCTCCGCGCTCGATTGAGGATCGACCCCCCGAAATCCGCGCCTCGTGCGCGCTGAGCGTTGTAGATGCGTCCGGCTTCGTCGGCGAGGAAAGGGATGAAACGGAGCGCGATCGTCGCTGTCAACGCGAGTTCGTGAACGGGAATCCTGAACCGCTCGAACGGACGCAGCAGGCCTTCGAGTCCGTCGGCGAGGGAAAGGGGGGAGGTCGTGAGGGTCAAGAGGGATGTACCAAGGACGAGTACAGAGAGTCTGAGGCAGAGGAAGATGCCCCGCTCGACCCCCTCGGCGGTGAACGGGATCTCGGCGGCCGGGACCGAAAGCGGACGACCATCGACGAGCCAGGCGTTGAAAATCAGCGTGAGAAACAAGACGGGTGCCAAGGGTTTGAAATTGCCGAGGACGAGACTCAGAGGAAGCCGGCTCGCCCGGCCGATTGCCAGAAAGAGACAAAGTGCGGTGAGGAGCCACCCACTGCCTGCTGTGAGGGTCAGGGCGATCAGCCAGAGCGTGAAGGCGAGGATCTTCGCGCGGGGGTCCAGACGATGCATGGCCGATTCCCCCGGCACGAATCGACCCAGCGTGATGGACTTTGAGAGAGGCAGGCTCACGGGTGCGGACCTGGTCGTAACCAGGGTGTCTGTCGTAGGGTTGCCGTGTTCGGTGTCGCGAAGGCCCCTCGTGAGGCGTTTCCGAGGCACAAATTACTGCCGTAACACGGTATAAATGCTTGAATTACGTTGCTGGGGCAGTGCGCGATAATATACCCACGGTCGAAGGTCCAGTCAACGACTTATTCCAAGTGCAACCATATGTGAAACAATTGGTTATGTGAAGGCGCGGAGTGAAAGCCATTTTCAGTCCGATCGCCCGGTGGGAGGCCTGAGAGCGGCGTTTCGGCCCGGCGCGACCCTTGCACGGTCCCGGGAGACCGATGCGATGCCCAGCTCTCACAGCCGCTCTCTTTCTGGGTCTCGGAGTCGCCCTGGGGCAGGAGGCGGGACTCACGACGCCGTTGCTCCTGTCGCTGGCCGCCGCCGTCTGGCTCGTCGCGATTCTGAGGCTGGTTCACCGGCCCGACCGTCCTGGATCGGGACATTGGGTGATGGGGCTGATTGTCCTTTGCGGGGCCCTGCGTGCTGACCAGGACGCGCTCGATCCCTCTCCTCATCTGGCGGGAAATCCGGTCGAGCCATTCGGGGGCACTGTTTTGTCCGCTCCCGAGCCACGTCCCAAGGGATCGCGGGTCACGATCGATCTCCTCTGGGCAGGGCCGGATGGCCGGCCCGCGCGGGGCACCGTGCTCGTTCATTTTCGGGATTTCACACCCGATCTGCGGCCGGGGGACCGGATCCAGGTAGAGGCTGCGCTGGAAAGGCCCACATCGGCGCGCAACGCGGGTGTGTTCGACTACGCAGCCTACCTGCGCGGGCGAGGCATCCATCGAACCGCCCGAGTCAAGCGTCGCGACCTGGTTCACGTGATCGAGACAGGCTACGTCGGTTTGAGCGCGCGCGTCATCGGGTCGATCCGCCGGCACGTGCGAGTGTGCATTGGACGCAACCTGACCGGTGCACCGGCTGCCGTGCTCCAGGGAGTGCTGCTGGGTGATCGAAGCGCGTTGGAGGACGATGTCCGTGCGACCTTCACGCGGGCAGGTGTCGCACACGTCCTGGCTGTCTCGGGTCTGCACGTGGGACTGATCGCGGCGGGCGCGTTCTTCGTTCTGAGGGCCCTGGGGTGTGGGAGACGGATCACGGGTTGCGTGACGCTGCTGGTTGTCTGGCTCTATGCCGCTGTGACGGGCGGTTCTCCATCGGTGATACGGGCCGCGACGATGGCGACGACCGTCCTCGGGGGCGGTCTTCTCGATCGTGAAGGGAACGCGCTGAACGGGTTGGGGTTCGCAGCGTGCCTCCTGCTCGCCTGGCGTCCGGGCGACCTGCAGGACGTGGGATTTCAGCTCTCGTTCGGGCGCGACGGCAGGCATTCTGCTTTTCTTCCGTCCCATCCGCGACAAGCTGCCGTTGAAAGCGTCGGCGCTCGGCAAGGTGGTGTTCGATCCGCTGGTTGTGTCTCTGGCGTCCCAGATCGGCACGCTCCCGATCGTGATGGGCGTCTTTGGTGTGGTTTCGATCGTCGGACTCGTGGCGAACCTGGTGGTTGTTCCTCTCTTCGGCGTTGCCACGGGTCTCGGTCTGGGTGCGGTCGTCGCCGGGTCGCTGTCGTCGATCGCCGGAACAGTGCTGAACGGCGCCAGCTGGTTGTTTCTATCGATGGGTCTCCGGCTGACGGCTCTGGCCGCCGCGCCCTCGTGGGCGATCCTGATGACTCCTCCACTGACCGGGCCGCTGATCGTGGCGTATGTCTGTTTCTGTCTGCTGATCGCGGAGGAGGTGCGGCGTTCCTACGGGTGGGTCTGTCTGTGCGGGGGACTTCTTGCGCTGAATTTTCAGGTGTGGGACGGCGTCTTGCGGCGGGCAGATCGGTTGGAGATGCACGTTCTGGATGTCGGTCAGGGGGACGCGATTTTTCTCCGGTTCCCGAACGGGCGTACGATGCTGGTGGATGGAGGACCGCGTCTCCGAGGATGGGACGCGGGGGAGCGCGTCGTGCTCCCGTTTCTGCGTCATTCAGGCGTCACGCGGATTGATGCGGTCGTTGGGTCGCATCCCCACAGTGATCACATCGGTGGACTGGTTACGATCCTCGAACAGATGCCCGTGGGGACGTATATCGACGCCGGTCAACCCTACGATTCGTGGATGGCCGGCCGCATCCGAACGGCCGTGGAGCAGCAGGGGATCCGCCACGTGGTGGTCGCGGCCGGTGATTCGATTTCGGGTCTGGGCGGCTGGGGAGGTGTCGTTTTGCTTCCGACCGCCAATTTCGTGAACGTGGAAGGACCCGCGCCTGTCGGGTTGAACAATGGTTCGGTTGTCATACGGCTGACACGAGGAGAGGATCAGAGCATCCTGCTGACCGGAGACACGGAGCACGAGACGGACCGGACCCTTATGGCGTGGGGCGAGCGGGCAAGGGGAAGAATCCTGAAGGTCGCCCACCACGGCTCGCGAACATCGTCATCGCCGGCTTTTCTGGAAGCTGTACGACCGGAAGTCGCGCTGATTTCGTGCGGGATCGATAACAAGTTCAAACACCCATCGCCCGAAGTTCTACGTCGATACGGCGCACGGGAGGTGCGTGTCGAGCGGACGGATCTGGTCGGAGCGGTCCGCGTTTGGATCGACGATGACGGGTACGGAGTTGGAACGTGGTTGGGTAAAACAGCAACGGCGGATGTGCGTGGACTCAGCACATCCGCCGTAGACTTAGAGGGCGGAGGAAGCACCCCGTGACGCGACGTATGGGATGCATCTCAGGATTCCGACGCTCTGATTTTAGACGGACCTGAACCTGGCGCTATCTCCCCCAATAACGCCCGGTATGGTCCGAACAGAGCTAAGACTCCACCTTACGCGCGAAGCGAGATACCTCTCCGCCCAAATGGCGTCCGAGCATGCGGCTCGGATTCACTCGAGATCGTGTGTTGTCTTTCGGGTCAGACATTGAAACGACATCGTTGCGGGGGAGTTCGTCAGGAAGAACTTCGACTGCAGCGGGGGGGGGGTGGGTTTGAAAGGAGGGGGATGACAAAGTGGCGTAAAAGCGATGCGGTTGATTGTGCCATTTTGTCTGAAAATCCTCCTGGATGTTACCCGTCCCGACCGAGCTGGTGCGATGCGCAAGAAATACGCATATCCTCCTGTAGATAAAGGAGATAGACACTTCCTGTCTTCAATATGCGTAGGCAATATAAGCGGGTGATCAGAGAGCGTCAAGTACTTATTTCCGCATTTTTCCGGCCTGTAGAGCCGCTTTTGCGATAAGGTCTTGTAACACAAAAGCATCGTTATCGAAACTTTTTTTGATGCGCATTTTTAGGCACAAACGGCCTCCACACGCAGTGCGAGATCGTGCGAAAAAAGATGCGGGTCACAAGCTGCATATATGACAAGTGTTTACTGTCGGCAGGCGCCGGTGTTGGGGAGTGGATCGGAGCGGTCAGTCTGACCGTGCTCAGCTTTTGCTCGGGCCGCGATCACTCCTCCCACTTACCCATGCGACTGAATTTTTCGATGCGGCTGGGGACGATCTCGTCGAGCGGCCGCCGGGAGAGGTTTTCGATGGCCGACACGATTGCCTGCTTCAGGTGGGTGGCCGCGAGGGCTGGATCTTTGTGGGCTCCACCGAGGGGTTCGGGTACGATTTCGTCGACGATACCGAGTTCGACGAGATCCTGGGCGGACATTTTCATGTTTTCGGCCGCGACCTCTTTTTTGTCGCGGTCTCGCCACAGGATGAGCGAGCACGAATCGGGGTTGATGACCGAGTACCACGCGTGCTCCATCATCAGAATCGTGTCCCCCACGCCGATGCCGAGAGCACCCCCGCTCGCCCCTTCGCCGATGATGGCGATCACGATGGGGACGCGCAGCCGTGCCATGTCGAACAGGTTACGGGCGATGGCCTCGGCGACGCTCCGTTCTTCCGACCCGATGCCGGGGTAAGCTCCCGGTGTGTCGACGAGGCAAACGATCGGTCGCTGGAACTTTTCCGCCATCTTCATGAGACGAAGGGCCTTCCTGTAGCCCTCGGGATGGGCCATGCCGAAGTTGCGGTGAAGGTTTTCCTTCGTGTTGCGCCCCTTCTGCTGTCCGATTAGCATCACGGGTCGGTCTTCGATCCTTCCCAGACCAGCGATGATGGCGGGGTCGTCCCGGTAGAGCCGATCACCGTGGAGTTCGACGAAATCGGTGACGATCAGGTCGATGTAGTCTTTGGTGTAGGGGCGCTGTGGATGACGCGCAATCTGGACTTTTTGCCAGGCACTCAGGTCGTTGTATATCTCGTTCCTGAGCTTGTCGAGCCGCTGGTTGAGGGCCGCAATCTCGGCCGACACGTCCACGTGCTCGGACTCCGCGTGGGCGGTCATCTCCTCAATCTTTTGCTCGATCTCTTCGAGCGGTTTTTCAAAATCGAGGTAAGGTTTGCCGTTCGGCATCGCTACGGTTCCTGAATCGAATGGACGGCACTCCGAACCCGGTCGAGGGCATCAATCAGCTGATCCTCGGGCAGGGTGTATGAGAACCGCACGTAGCCTGGCGCGCTGAAGCCCGTTCCCGGGACGGCAGCGACGCCCACTTCCTCCAGTAGATATCGGCAGAAGCCCACATCGTCCGGGATAGCATCTCCCAGCAGGCCCGTGATATCGGGGAAGACGTAGAAGGCGCCCCTCGGACGGGGGCAGACGATCCCATCGAGTGCGTCGAGTGTGTCTGCGATCGTGTTCCTGCGGCGCTCGAAGGTTGCCCTCATTTCGGCGACGGCGTCCTGGGGTCCCTCGAGGGCGGCGATCGCAGCGTGCTGGGAAATCGTGCAGGTGTTCGTCGTTTCCTGGCTCTGAACTTTGGCGATGTGGGAGACCCATTCCCTGGGGCCGGCGCCGTATCCGACCCGCCAACCCGTCATGGCATAGGTTTTCGAGAACCCGTTGACCGTTAAACACCGGTCCACGACATCGGCATTCAGGGCGGCGATCGAGACGTGCTCGCCGTTTCCGTAGATGAAGTGCTCGTAGATCTCGTCGGAGATCGTGAACACTCCTGCATCCGCGATCAGGTCGGCCAGCGTCTGGAACCGGGCACGATCGTAGATCCCCCCCGTCGGATTGCACGGGCTGTTGAAGATGATCAGCTTCGACCGGTCGGAGAGCGCGGACATCAATTGACCGGGTGTGAGACAGAATCCGCCTTCTGGATCGGTCGGGACGATAATCGGGATGCCGTCCATCAGTTTGACCTGGTCGGCGTAGCTGACGTAGAGCGGTGCGGGAAGGATGACTTCGTCGCCCGGGTCGACGAGAGCGACGATGGCGTCGAAGATGACCTGCTTGGCCCCGCAGGTGACGACGATCTGCGACGTGTCGTAGCCGAGACCGTTTTCGCGCTCGAGCTTCCGGACGATGGCTTCTTTGAGCTCGATCAGACCGGAAGCGGGTACCGTGTATTTGGTCTTGCCATCGCGGATGGCCTTGATGCCGGCTTCCTTGATGTGGTCGGGTGTGTCAAAATCGGGTTCACCGGCGCTCATGGTGATGACGTCGCGACCCTGTCGAACGAGGTCGGCGGCCAACGCGGTCGTCGCCACGGTAGCAGAGGGCTCCATCGCGCGAACCCTGGAAGCGTATACGTGTTGGGAATCCGACACGATCAGGTCGTGTATTCCGCGTTGATGCGGACGTAGTCGTAGGTGAGGTCGCAGGTGTAGAGGGTGGCTCCGGCGGGACCGGCGTCGAGATCGATGTCTATCGAGATTTCGTCGGCGCCGAGTGCTTCGACGGCCGCGTCGTGGTCGAACGGAACGCCTCCACCCGATGCGTAGATGGGGATACTCACAATCGAGACCGCCGCTCGATCCGGGTCAAAGTTAACGCCCGAGTAGCCCGCAGCGCAGAGGATGCGTCCCCAGTTGGGGTCTCGGCCGAACACGGCTGTCTTGACGAGGTTCGAGTTGGCGACCGACAGGCCGACGGTGCGGGCATCCTCCTCATTTTGTGCGCCTCGAACCTCGATCGTGATGAGCTTGGTGGCGCCTTCGCCGTCGCGGGCGATCTGTCGGGCGAGGCTCGTGCAAACCTGCTGAAGAGCCGAAGCGAACGGTTCGACGTTGCCGTCGGATAGGGTGGCGCCCGACGCACCGTTGGCCAACACGAGTACCGTGTCGTTCGTGCTCATGTCACCGTCGACGGTGATGCAGTTGAAAGATCGCTGGACGGCGGCGGTGAGCTGGCTCTGGAGTTCCGAGGCTGGGAGTGCGGCATCGGTGACGACGAACGAGAGCATGGTCGCCATGTTCGGGGCGATCATTCCCGCGCCCTTGGCCATGCCGCTGACCGTCACCGTCGACCCCTCGACATCGAACGAGGCCGAAGCCGTTTTGGGCCGTGTGTCGGTCGTCATGATGGCCTCGGCTGCATCTTCCCAACCCGTCTCGCCGAGGCTCTTCACCGCGTCCTGAGCTCCCTTCAACAGGACGTCCATGGGCAAGGGCACACCGATCACGCCTGTGGAGTTGACGAGGACATCGTCGGCGGAGATGGACATCGTGTTCGCCAATTCGTGCGCCGTGCGAGCCGCATCCTGTTCCCCCGGTTCACCCGTACACGCGTTGGCGTTCCCGCTGTTGACGATGATGGCGCGGGCCGTTCCGGACTTCAGGTGAGCGCGGTTGAGGTGGACGGGCGCAGCCTGAACCCGGTTGGTCGTGAACACGCCTGCCGCCGACGCCTCCCGGTCGGAGACGATCAGGGCCAGGTCTTTCGTTCCTCCCTCCTTGATGCCGCACGCGAGACCGACCGCCCGAAAGTCGGCAGGTGGGTGAAAAGCGTGTTCCTCGAAGCGAATGTCGGCCATCAGAAAAGTACCCGTTTGATGTTTCGGATGGCCTGGTGAATACGATGCTCGTTTTCGACCAGCCCGATGCGCACGTAACCGACCCCCTTTCGCCGGAGTTCCATCTTTCGGGTGTTGACCTGGCTGAAGACGTAGGGTGGCAGCCGTTCGATACGACGAGAGTGAATTCTCATAAATCCTCGCCTCAGTCTGCGGCTTCGTCCTTCTCGGTTACTTCTTCGGCCAAGTTGCCCTCGAGCAAAAGCTTGTAGCTCAGGCTGTCGACGAGGGCGAGCCAGCTGGCGTCGATGATGTTTTCGGACACGCCGATGGTGCTCCACACGTTTTTGCCATCGGAGGACTCGATGAGCACACGGACTTTCGCCGCCGTGCCGTCGCGTCCACTGAGCACGCGCACCTTGTAGTCCTCGAGGTGTACCTCGTGCAGGATGGGATACTCCTTTTCCAGTGCCTGACGCAGGGCCCCGTCCAGGGCGTTTACGGGACCGTCGCCGTCGGCTACGGTGTTAAGAGGAGGGCGATTTATACATCGCGTCGATGTGGACCCCTCCCTTGTGCGCGAAGGCGCTCTCCCCGACGTAGGGCTGACGATGGTCGTGGTAGACGTTGGCGACCTCGCTGACGAACCGGGAAAATTCCATGAGGTCATCGAGGCGATCGGCACCCTTCCAACGCTTGTTCAGCTTGACCTGCAGGTTGGGTATGACGCTACAGAGGTTGGCGTTGCCGCACCTCTCGCCGTAGCCGTTGAACGTGCCCTGCACGTGGCTCGCCCCGAGCTCGACGGCGATGATGCTGTTGGCCACGCCCATACCGGCATCGTTGTGAGTGTGGATGCCGAACGGTACGTTCAGCCGATCCCGGACGGCCATTACGATTTCGCGCAACTGGCCCGGCATGGTGCCACCGTTCGTGTCGCACAGTACAAGGATGTTCGCGCCGCCGTCTTCTGCCGCTTTGAGCGTTCGGATGGCATACTCGGCGTCGGCTTTATAGCCGTCGAAGAAGTGCTCGGCGTCGTAGATGACTTCGCGGTCACGGGTCCTGAGGTAGGCGATCGAATCTTCGATCAGTCGGGCGTTTTCGTCGAGGTCGACGCGCAGTACATCGGTGACGTGGAGATCCCAAGTTTTCCCGAAGAGCGTGACGACTTCGGTTTCTGCGTCGAGCAGGGTGTTGAGGGTGTCGTCGTCTTCGGGCCGGTTGTGGGCGCGTCGAGTACTGCCGAAGGCGGCGATGCGGATCCGTTCGAGCTTCAGCTTGGATGCGCGAGCGAAGTACTCGAGGTCCTTCGGATTGGTCGGATTGGGCCAGCCGCCTTCGACGTAGTCGACGCCCAGCTCGTCGAGACGCTGCGTGATGAGCAGCTTGTCGTCCAGAGAAAAGGCGATGTCTTCGGCCTGCGAACCGTCGCGCAAGGTGGAGTCGTAGATCTGTACATAGTCTGACACGGTCAGCTCCCGAGTTGGATGGGTGAGTGGGAATGGCGCGGACACACTGCCCCGTGTCCAATCGCGACCGGGCGGGTGACCCCGCCCGGACAATCCCACCTCGCTTCCGTGTTGGTCAGACGACGCACGATGCTACGCTTCCTCTCCTTTGATCATGAGACCGATGACGATGCCTCCGGCGATGGCTTCGGCAAGTGTGCCGAGGAACCACGTGAGCGCCATCGAGTAGGGGATGGGCATCACGGCGTAGGACCCGTATCCGAAGGAAATCCCCTGGGCGATGCCGAAGAGCGCTGCGTACTGGATGGCCGACGTCGTTGATTTGTCTGGGATGAAGCGCACGTAGATGAGGACAAAGGCGGCCGAAATGATGAGCGTGACGAGGTGCATCAATCCCATCTTCATCTCTTCCATCGGCCGCCAGAGCGCCGCCGTTTCTTCGTAGGAGCTCATGAGGATGTTGCCGTGGATGATGATATCCATCACCGTGATGACCACAGCCACGACGATGATCGTGAGTCCGACTCTGATGTTCATGACGATCCTCTTTCGAGCAGGTCGAAACTGAAACCGTATCAGTCCAAAATCTCGTTCACTCTTTCGGCGGGACGGGCGATGACGGCCCGGTCGCCGAGAATGCAGATGGGGCGATTCATGACATCGGGATGTTCGAGCAGCAATCCGACGAGTGCGTCGGGCGTGTTGTAATCTTCGATGTCCTTCCCCAGGTCGTTGAAGGATCCCGGGTGAAGCATTTCCTTGGGTTCAACATCGAGCAGGTTGAGAAACCTGCGTAGATCGGGTTCACCCACGGGGTTCGTGATGTATTCGACGACGTCGAACTCGACGTTTCGCTCGCGCAGCATGTCCAGCGCGCCGCGTGACTTGCTTCAGCGTTCGTTGTGGTAAACCGTGACCTTGTCCATGACGAAATCCTTTAAAGTTGGTGTTCAGTGCCCACGGGTTCGACAACAGCCCGTGGTGCCCGATGTTCCCTGAACACCGATTGCGGTTATGCCGCGATCGATTCGGCTACGAGATCTCCGACTTCGGATGTGCTGTAGCCCATCTGGCCGGCCGACATGCTTTTGAGTTTGGTTCCGACGACGTCGATGATGGCATTCTCGACGGCGACCGCCGCTTCCGGTTCGCCGAGTGTATCGAGCATCATCTGGCAAGCCGCGATGCAGGCGATCGGGTTGATGACGCCCTGGCCCGTGTACTTCGGGGCTGATCCGCCGATGGGTTCGAACATGGATACGCCCTCGGGGTTGATGTTTCCGCCGGCGGCGATGCCCATCCCGCCCTGCACCATCGCACCGAGGTCGGTGATGATGTCGCCGAACATATTATCGGTCACAATGACGTCGAACCACTCGGGATTTTTGACCATCCACATGCACGTGGCGTCGACGTGGGCGTAGTCTCGCTTGATGTCGGAATACTCGGCATCGCCGATCTCGTGGAATACACGTTCCCACATGTCGAACGCATACGTGAGAACGTTGGTCTTCCCGCAGAGGGTGAGCGTGTTCTCCTTTGCACGCTTTCGCGTGAGCTCGAAGGCGTAGCGGAGGCAGCGCTCGACTCCTTTGCGCGTGTTGATGGACTCCTGGACGGCGACCTCGTCGGGTGTTCCCGGCTTGAGGTGGCCCCCCGCCCCCGAATAGAGACCCTCGGTGTTCTCCCGGACGACGACGAAGTCGATGTCTTCGGGTCCTTTGTCCTTGAGCGGGCAGTCGACGTTCGGATAGAGCTTGACCGGGCGGAGGTTGATGTACTGGTCGAGTTCGAATCGCGTTTTGAGCAGAATGCCCTTCTCGAGGATCCCCGGCTTGACATCGGGGTGGCCGATCGCACCGAGCAGGATGGCTCTGAATCCCCTAAGGTCGTCGAGCGCACCGTCGGGTAGCGTTTCACCCGTACGTTTATAGCGTTCTCCGCCAAAATCGAACTCGGTCGTCTCGTAGTTGATCCCGAATTTCGCCGAAGCCGCTTCCAAACACTTGAGGGCTTCGACGACGACTTCGGGCCCGGTTCCGTCCCCCGGAATCACTGCGATTTTGTGAGCCAAGCCTGTATCCCTCCGATCAACTGTTTTCGAGGTGTCTGTTCAAGCGTCCGCTTTGAAGCCGGTGGTGTAGGGCAGGCTATCGGCGACAGCCTTCACGGCATCTGCACCTTCGAGAAGCATGCCGGTCGCATCCCAGGCCCCTTCGAGGAGTGAGATACGGTTGCCCTCCGGCAATTCGACGTTCACGACGACGTCGCCGCAGGTGACGGTCTTAGTGGCCAAGTCGACGTGGAGAGGCTGCGATGGGCCGGTCTCGATGGCGTCCTGCAGTCTGGCGACATCGCCAGGCGCGGCGGTGACGCAGGGGATGCCCATGACGGTACAGTTGCCCTGGAATATTTCGCCGAAGGATTCACCGACGACGGCGTCGATGCCCCAGCGCTGGAGCGCCTGCGGGGCGTGCTCGCGGGACGATCCGCATCCGAAGTTTCCGTTGACGACGAGGATCGAGGCGCTTTTGAACCGGTCGTCGTTGAACGGATGCGAAGGGTTGGACGAGCGGTCGTCTTCAAAAGCGTACTCGCCCAGCCCGTCGAAGGTGATCATCCGCAGGAACCTCGCCGGGATGATGCGATCGGTGTCGATGTCGTTCCCGCGGAGGGCGATGCCGGGACCGTCTATTTTGGTGATGGATGAAGATGGCATCGGTGGGCCTTTTTGCGTGACCGGGTGACTTGAGGGATCGCGATCTACAGCATGTCCCGAACGTCGGTCACCTCGCCCGCGATGGCGGCCGCGGCGACCATCGCCGGACTCATGAGGAGCGTGCGACCCGTCGGGCTGCCTTGGCGTCCCTTGAAATTGCGGTTGCTGGATGAAGCGGAGATCTGCCGTCCGTGCAGTTTGTCGGGATTCATGGCCAGACACATCGAACACCCGGCGCTGCGCCATTCGAACCCGGCTTCGATGAAGACCTCGTGAAGTCCCTCGGCTTCGGCCGCTTCGAGGACCTGTTTGGAGCCGGGGACGACGAGGGGTTTGACGTGAGCTGCGACCTTGCGACCCTTCGCCACGCGAGCGGCTTCTCGGAGATCCGAAATCCGGCTGTTGGTGCACGATCCGATGAAGGCGACGTCGATCCTCGTTCCCGCGATGGGTTGACCCGGTTTGAAGTCCATGTAGTCGTAGGCTTCGCCTGCGACGTCCCGGTCGTCGTCCTGAAGATCTGTGAGCGCGGGCACCTTTTCATTCACGCCGATGGCCTGACCCGGGGTGATCCCCCACGTGACGGTCGGCTCGAGCGATGGGGCGTCGAGTTCGTAGACGTCGTCGTAGTCGGTGTCCACGTCGGAAGTCACGGACTTCCACCATTCGACGGCTCGCGGAAACGCGTCTCCGGACGGTGCGTGCGCGCGGCCTTCGAGGTAGTCGAAGGTGGTCTGGTCAGGGTTGACGTAGCCGGCTCGCGCCCCGCCTTCGATCGACATGTTGCAGATCGACATTCGGCCTTCCATGGACATGCGTGACAGCGTGTCACCGCCGAACTCGTAGGCGTAGCCGACACCGCCCTTCACACCGAGACGACGGATGACGTTGAGCACGACGTCTTTGGCGTAGACCCCGTCTCGTAGGTCGCCGTCGACCTTAATGAGGCGGACCTTTAAGGGATCCATCGCAAGACATTGTGTGGCAAGGACATCTCGGACCTGAGATGTTCCGATTCCGAACGCGATCGCCCCGAAGGCGCCGTGCGTCGACGTGTGGCTGTCGCCGCAGGCAATCGTCATACCCGGCTGGGTGAGTCCAAGCTCAGGCCCTATGACGTGTACGATGCCCTGACGGTCGTCGTCGACGTCGAACAGTGGAATCTCGAATTCGTCGGTGTTCTGTTCGATGGCCACCATCATCTGTTCGGCCATGTCGTCGGCGAACGGTCGCGTACGCACGTCGGTTGGCACGATGTGATCGACCGTGGCGAAGGTCCGATCGGGATACGCCACCCGCAGACCACGTTCACGCATCATGTCGAACGCCTGTGGGCTGGTGACCTCGTGGACGAGGTGTAGTCCGATGAAGAGCTGGGTCTGACCCGACGGCAACGTCCGAACCGAATGGGCATCCCAGACCTTTTGAAAAAGTGGCTTGCCCATCGCTACACGGCCTCGGCGCGTGGCCGTTGGATGCCCGCTTGAATCGCGAGCCGGTTCAGACCGTCGAGATAGGCCTTCACGCTCGCTTCGATCACGTCGGTCGACACCGCACGCCCCGTGGCCGACCGCCCTTCGTGGCTCAACCGGACGACGACTTCGCCGAGAGCCTCGGCTCCGCCCGTGATGGCCTGAATCGTGTATCGCTCGACGCGTGCGTCCGTTTGGGCGGCCAGCTTGACGGCCTTGTAGGCGGCGTCGACGGGACCGTCGCCCCACGACGATTCCTGGACTTCGTCGCTGTCATCGATTTTGAGACGGATCGTCGCCGAGGGGACCGTTCCCGTGCCGCTGACGGTGTGCATGTACTCGAGGTGATACTTTTCCGGAATGTCGGTCAGCTCGTCGCTGACGATAGCGATGAGATCCTCGTCGAAGACTTCCTTCTTCTTGTCTGCGACGACGATGAACCGCTCGTAGGCCTTGTCCAGATCTTCCTGCGAGAGTTCGTAGCCCAGCTCTTCGAGACGATGCCGCAGCGCGTGTCGACCCGATCGGGCCGTTAGTACGATTTGAGTCTGCTCCAGGCCTACATCCTGAGGGGCCATAATCTCAAAATTGTCCCGGTTCTTGAGGACGCCGTCCTGGTGGATGCCCGAGCTGTGGGCGAAGGCATTGGCCCCGACGATCGCCTTGTTCGGCGGCACGCTGACGTTCATGAGTCGTGAGACGAGGCGGCTGGTGTTGATGATCTCCTTAGGGTCCACGTCGCAGGTGAGGCCGAAGTGGTCGCCTCGAACCTTGATGGCCATCACGATCTCTTCGAGCGACGCGTTGCCGGCTCGCTCGCCCAGTCCGTTGATCGTGCATTCCGCCTGGCGGGCGCCTCGGTTGAGCGCCGTCAGGGAATTGGAGACGGCCATACCGAGATCGTTGTGGCAGTGTACGCTGATGATGGCCTGATCGACGTTCTGGACGCTGGCAATGATGTCGGCGATGAGCTGTCCGAATCTTTCGGGGACGGCGTATCCGACCGTGTCGGGGATGTTGATCGTGCTCGCGCCCGCGGCGATCGTGGCTTCGACCATTTCGTAGAGGTAGTCGGGCTCGGTGCGGACGGCATCCATCGGGGAGAACTCGACGTCGTCGCACAGCGACCGGGCCAGTTCAACGGCGTCGACAGACATCTTGAGGACTTCCTCGGGCGTCTTCCGCATCATCGTGCGATGCTGCGGCGAACTGCCGATGAAGGTGTGCAGCCGCGTCTTCGGAGCACCCTCGAGCGCCTCTCCGGCACGCTCGATGTCGAGTTTGACGGCACGGGCGAGGCCGCAGATGCGGGGTCCCTCGATCTCGTTCGCGATCCTGCGAACGGCTTCGAAGTCCTCGTTCGAAGACACGGGAAAGCCGGCTTCGATCACGTCGACGTTGAGACGCTCGAGCTGGTGGGCGATTTCGAGCTTTTCTCGGGTCGTCAGAGAGCAGCCGGGTGTCTGCTCGGCATCCCGCAGCGTGGTGTCGAAGATGACGACCTGGTTTTTCGAGGTCTGAGCCATGGTCCTTACTCTCCATCTCCGGAGCAGTTGGTGGGTAGCAGGTGGAACCCTCCGGCACGTCCATCCATCTGCCGTTCAAGATCCGATCGGTCTACGTCGCACGTAAGGTCCGAAAGGTCGGATTCCATCTGACTCACCTCCTTCAGGTGCTTGATAGCAGGGTTTTTCAGGTGCATCGATTGGACTGGGTCAACTGTCTTGGCCAAGCCAGGACATCATCCCCCTGAGCTGGGTGCCTACCTCTTCGATCAGGTGTTCCTGGTCCTGCCGCTTTCGGGCGTTGTAGAGAGGCCGCCCGACCTGGTTTTCGATCAGCCACTCGCGGGGGAACTGGCCGGACTGGATGTCGGCGAGGATACGCTTCATTTCGGCGCGCGTATCGTCGGTGATGATGCGTGAGCCGCGCGTGAGGTCGCCGTATTCGGCCGTATCTGAGATGGAGGATCGCATGTTGGCGATTCCACCCTCGTAGATCAGATCGACGATCAACTTGACCTCGTGCAGGCATTCGAAGTAAGCGACCTCGGGCTGGTAACCGGCTTCTACGAGGGTGTCGAAACCGGCACGGATGAGTTCGGTTAGCCCGCCGCACAGCACCGACTGTTCACCGAACAGGTCGGTCTCGGTTTCCTCGCGGAAGGTGGTTTCGATAATACCGGCTCGGGCGCCGCCGATGCCCTTTCCATACGCGAGCCCGATGTCTTTCGCCTTGCCGGTGGCGTCCTGTTCGACAGCGATCAGGCAGGGGACGCCGCCACCCTGCGAGAAGACTCGGCGGACGAGGTGGCCGGGGCCTTTTGGCGCAATCATGAAAACGTCGACGTCGGAGGGTGGCACGACCTGGCCGTAGTGAATGTTGAACCCGTGTGCGAAGGCGAGGGCGTTACCCGCCCTCAGGCCGGGCAGGATGTCGTTTTGAAAGACCGCACGCTGATGTTCGTCGGGTACCAGAACCATAATGATGTCACCTGCCGCGGCCGCGTCTGCGGGGGAGACGACTTCGAGGCCCTCGTCGGCGGCGTGCTGACGGGACGCGCTACCCTCGCGGAGGCCCACGATCACTTTGACCCCGCTGTCGTGCAGGTTAAGGGCGTGGGCGTGACCTTGGCTGCCATAGCCGAGGACGGCCACGGTTTTGTCGGACAGGAGTCCGAGATCGGCGTCTTTTTCGTAGTACATCTGCATCCGTCGTTCCTCCCTGATTTGGCCTCAGGCCTGCTTGGGTTGCGAATCCCGCAGCAATGCCACGTTGCCCGTGCGGGCCATCTCGTTAATGCCGTATTGTGCGAGCATCGTCGTCATGGCGTTGATTTTGTCCTCTTTGCCCGTGGTCTCGATCGTCATGGACGTCGTGCTGACGTCGACGATATTGGCGCGGAAGACTTCGGCGATCTGGATGATTTCTGATCGCGTCGCCGGGGTCGCCTTGACCTTGACGAGGGCGAGCTCACGTTCGATGAAGGCGCCCTGGGTGATGTCGATGACCCGGATGACGTCGATCAGCCGGTTGAGCTGCTTGACGACCTGTTCGAGTACGCGATCATCGCCGCGAACGACGATCGTCATGCGAGAGATCTTGGGATCTTCGGTTTCGCCGACGGACAGGCTGTCGATGTTGTATCCTCGGCTGGAGAACAGCCCGGCGACGCGGCCTAGGACCCCGAAATGATTTTCGACGAGCGCGCAGATCGTATGTTTTTTCGGCATCGTTCAGATCCTGTTGAGCGTACACAAAAAAAGGCCTTTGAATCGCTTCAGAGGCTCAATTCACAATCTCGAATGTGTGGTGAGTGGAATTGAGCCGCTACGCTGCAAGAATCGCAGCCGGAAGGCTCTGAATAAGGGCTACCGCGAGTAGAAGAATCGAACGTCGCACAGCGCTCGGGGTGCGAGCGGGCGGATCGCAAAGGGGATGCGTGGAAACCGGTCCGAGGAGGGGAGCTGGAAAATGTTGAAGAAGCCGGTCATAGGCAACGTTCGGGTCGAGAGAACGAATGTAAAGCCCTGTTTCGATTAGAAGTCAAAAAGTAACTTATAGATTCACGTGTGTCAATGAAAAACTCTTACGCAATGGCGGTGGCCAGGCTTCCTGACGCGTGCAGTGCCGATCGCCTTATTTCGTTGTTAACCTTGACATTAGCGTCGATTCCGTGCTACCTTCTCCGGTCTTTGTGCCGTGTCAAAGTTCCTTCCGGAGATCCGTATGGCCGAGTTTGATTTTGCGCACATCGAGAACGCCGATTACGTCGAACAGATGTGGTCTGCGTATCGTCTCGACCCCCAGTCCGTCGATGTTGATTGGCGTGCCTTTTTTGCCGGTTTCGAGTTTTCTGGCGCCGAACCAGGGGCCGGAAGTGAGGAACAAACCCACTTGCGGGGGGCCGACGCGCTCGTGACCGCCTACCGCAGGATGGGACACCTCGTTGCCCATCTGGCGCCGATCTCCTACGACCGGCCCCCCCATCCTCTGTTGGACATCGCCGAATACGGGCTCACCGAAGCCGATCTGGACCGCCAGGTCGGGACCTGCGGGTTCGGGGGAACGACGGACGGCACTCTGCGGGACCTCTTAGAGAAGCTCCAGGCGACCTACTGCCGGTCCGTGGGCGTCGAGTATCTGGAGATTCCCTACAAGAGCCAGCAGGAGTGGCTTCAGCGACAGATGGAGCCCACGCTGAACAGACCCAAGTTCACGAGCGAGCAGTGCGGACAGATCTTCGAGCAGGTGGTAGCTTCTCAGGGGTTCGAGAACTACTTGCACACGAAGTTCATTGGCCACAAAAGGTTCAGCCTGGAGGGGGCTGAGACACTCGTTCCTCTGTTGACGACACTCGCCGAAACAGGGGCGGCGCTTGAAGTGGAAGAGATGGTCCTGGGGATGGCCCATCGGGGACGCTTGAACGTCCTCGCTCACGTGCTGGAGAAACCCTACGAGCAGTTTTTCAGCGAGTTCGAGGGGACCGTGCCCGACCAGGGCATTCACGGCTCGGGCGACGTGAAATACCATATGGGATTCTCGAACGACTACGAGACGCAGAGCGGCCAGACCGTACACATCTCACTGAGCCCGAACCCCTCGCATCTCGAGTTGATCGACCCCGTGGTGGAAGGTCTCGTGTTCGCCAAGCAGGAGATTACGGGGGATGTTCAGAAGGGCCAGATCGTCCCCGTGCTGGTCCACGGCGACGCGTCGTTCACGGGGCAGGGCATCATTCCCGAAACGCTGTGTCTGGCCCAGTTGAACGGTTACGACAATGGTGGCACGATTCACGTGATCGTGAACAACCAGATCGGGTTCACGGCGACGCCGAGGCAGACCCGGTTTACATCCTACCCGTCGGATGTGGCGAAAATCGTGCAGGCGCCGGTCTTCCACGTCAACGGAGACGATCCGGAGGCCGTGGTTCACACCGCGATGATGGCGATGCGGTATCGCCAGGCTTTCAAGTCCGACGTGATCGTCGATCTCTGGTGCTATCGCCGACACGGCCACAACGAGGGTGACGATCCGATCTTTACCCAGCCCGTTCGCTACAAGGCTATCGCGAAGCATCCGACGGTCGACAAGCTCTACGAAGCGGATCTGGTCAAGCACAACGTTCTTTCGCAAGGCGATGTCGACGCGATCCGCGCGAATCTGCGCAAGCGGCTCGACGATGCGCTCGACCGGGCCCACGAGCAGGCACCGGCCGAGAGCATGAGCTCGTTCGGCGGAGCGTGGAAGGGGCTCGGGCGTGCGGGTGAGGACTGGAGTTCGGACACGCGCGTCGACGAGCAGACGTTGAAGTCGATCGCCGACCGTGCGACGACGCCGCCAGAAGGGTTCAAGATCTATCGCAAGCTCGACCGGCTGGTCAAAACGCGTCGGGATATGGTTTTCGGGGAAACGCCGATGGATTGGGGCTGTGCGGAGATGTTGGCCTTCGGGACCCTGTTGCTCGAAGGGACGGCCGTGCGTCTGTCGGGTCAGGATTGCCAGCGAGGGACGTTCAGCCATCGACACGGGGTCTGGCACGATCACGAAAGCGGTCGACAGTACTGGCCGCTCGCCCACCTGTCGGAGGACCAGGGTGAGTTCACCTTGCTGAACTCGATGCTGAGCGAGCTCGCGGTCGTGGGATTCGAGTACGGGATCACCCTGGCCGATCCGTGGCGGTTGACGCTATGGGAGGCTCAGTTCGGGGACTTTTCGAACATGGCCCAGCCGATGATCGATCAGTTCATCTCCTGCGCGGAGCAGAAATGGCAACGCATGAGCGGGTTGGTGATGCTCCTGCCTCACGGGTTCGAAGGGCAGGGCCCAGAGCATTCGAGCGCACGGATCGAACGGTATCTTGCCCTGTGTTCGCAGAACAATATGCAGGTGGCCGTGCCGACGCAGCCGGGCCAGTACTTTCACCTCCTGCGGCGCCAGATCAAGCGCGATTTCCGCAAGCCGCTCATCCTGTTCATGCCGAAGAGCCTCCTGCGACACAAAGACGCTACATCCTCCCTGAAGGACCTTACGGATCGATCGTTCGACCCTGTTTTGGACGATCCCCTCGCCAAGCGGCCGAGCAGCGTGCGACGGCTGGTGTTTTGCAGCGGAAAGGTCTACTACGACCTGCTCGGGGCGCAGCGTGAACGGCAGGTCAAAGACGTGGCCGTCATTCGTCTGGAACAGCTGAACCCCTTTCCGTGGGAAGACGTGGGTGCTCTTTTCGATCGATACGGCAAGGTCGAGGAAGTTATCTGGGTCCAGGAGGAGCCTCAGAATATGGGAAGTTGGGATTTCACCGAACCCAAGTTGCGCAAGGTGTTGGAGGATCGGCTGCCGGTTCGTTACGTCGGCCGGAAACCCTCCGCGAGTCCCGCGACGGGATTGATGGGGCGCCACCTGAAGGAACAGAACGATTTCGTGAACGACGCGCTCACGCGAGCGGGAAAGGATGCCTAGACGATGGCAGTGAATGTCGAGATTCCAGAACTGGGCGAATCCGTGACCGCGGCCATTCTGGTCGAATGGCTGAAAGAGGATGGTGATCGGGTCGAAGTCGACGAATCGCTCTGCGTGATCGAGACCGACAAGGCCGACGCCGAGCTTCCGGCTCCCGTGGCCGGTGTGGTCTCGCGGGTCAAAGACGAGGGGGAGACGGTCGGGGTCGGCGATACGGTCGCCACGATCGACGAGGCCGCTGAGGGTGCGCCGCCGCCGGCGGAGCCAGTCGTCGAGCAAGCCGAACCGGTTGAGGCTGAATCGTCCGACGAAGGAGCGAGTGAGGATGATAGGCTGAGTCCAGCCGTGATGCGGATGGTGACGGAAAACAATCTCGACCCGGCTGCCATCGAGGGAACCGGGAAGGACGGGCGTCTGACGAAAGAAGACGTTCAGAAGCACGTGGCTTCCAAAGCCGCCCCCTCTGGAAGTGTGACGGACCCGGCGCCAGCCCCTCCTGCGCCGTCGGCCCCCGCCACGACGGCTTCGGGTGGCGAACGTCGGGAACCTATGAGCCGGTTGCGGAAGAGGCTGGCGACCAATCTGGTGACGGCGCAGCACACCGCCGCGATGTTGACGACGTTCAACGAAGTGGATATGTCGGCGATTTTCACGCTACGCGGGCACTACAAGGAATCGTTCGCGGAGAAGCACGGCGTTTCCCTCGGGCTGATGTCCTTTTTCGTTCGCGCGAGTGTGCTGGCGCTTCAGGAGTACGAGAACGTCAACGCGAGCATCGAGGAAGACGAGATCGTTTTCCACGATTACGTGAATATGGGTATCGCGGTGAGCACGCCGCGTGGGCTGGTCGTTCCGGTGTTGAAGAATACCGAGCAGATGTCGTTCGCGACGATCGAATCTGAGATCAAACGTGTAGCTCTGGCGGGTCGCGAGGGGAAGCTGAGCATCCCGGACCTGAGCGGAGGGACCTTCACGATCACGAACGGAGGCGTGTTCGGATCGATGCTATCGACACCGATCCTCAGCCCGCCGCAAACGGGCATCCTCGGAATGCACGCGATCCAGAGCCGGCCAGTCGCGGTGAGGGATCAGGTCGAAGTTCGACCGATGATGTATCTGGCACTGACCTACGACCACCGGCTGGTCGACGGCCGTGACTCTGTGACGTTCCTCGTGCGCGTGAAACAGTTGCTCGAGGATCCCGCGAGGATGATGCTCGAGGTCTGAAGGCGAACAAGCTTGCAACGCAGAGGACGCAGGGATCGCAAAGCGTTGACTGAACGAGCAAGAACCCTAAGCTGAAAACTGAACACCGAACACCCGCGGCCGAAGGCCGCACCGAGGTTCCATTGGCTGACGAAACGTATGACGTGATCGTGGTGGGGGCCGGACCCGGCGGCTACGTGGCCGCGATTCGGGCGGGGCAACTGGGTCTCAAAACAGCTTGTGTGGAGAAGTCCGACTTGGGTGGGACGTGTCTGAATATCGGATGCATTCCGAGCAAGGCGTTGCTGGAATCGAGCCAACTCTACCATCAGACGACGAGTTCGTTGAGCCGTCACGGCGTGATTACGAACGGAGTGACGTTAGACCTTGCCGCGATGATGAATCGCAAGGCGGGGATCGTCAAGCGAATGACGGGTGGGATTCGGGGACTGTTTCGCAAGAACAAGGTGACGCACCTGCAGGGTTTGGGCAGGCTCGCGGGCGACGGAGTCATCGAGGTTTCCGAAGGGAAGGGTGAGGGACGCTATCGGGCGAAGCATATCGTCCTCGCGACTGGATCGGTCGCTGTCGAGTTGCCCAACCTTCCGTTCGACGGCGAATACATCGTTTCTTCGACCGAAGCGCTCGCTTTCGAGGACGTCCCGGAGAAACTGGTCGTGATCGGTGGCGGCGCGATCGGTCTGGAGCTCGGATCGGTCTGGAACCGGCTGGGCTCGAATGTGACGGTGCTCGAGCTGATGCCGCAGATCGTTCCAGGGATGGACGCCGAGATGGCGGAGCAACTTCAGAAAGCTCTCACTGGGCAGGGTCTTTCCTTCTGTCTGGAGAGCAAGGCGGATACGGCGGAGGTGAAGGACGGCCGCGTTCACGTCACGCTGTCGGAGAAGGGCGGCGAGCGTCACACGGAAGTGTGTGATCGGTTGCTCGTGGCGGTGGGGCGACGTGCCAACGTCGAAGGGCTGGGCGCGACAGAGGCGGGTGTCGATGTGGACGACCGGGGCCGTATCGTCGTCGATGGGCACTACAAGACGACGGTCGACGGTGTGTATGCGATAGGGGACGTGATCTCCGGGCCGATGCTGGCCCACAAAGCCGAAGAAGAAGGCGTCGCCGTCGTGGAGCTGATCGCCGGCAAGGCGGGACACGTGAATTACGATACTGTTCCGGCGGTGGTCTACACGCATCCGGAGCTGGCTTCTGTCGGTTTGACCGAAGAGCAGGCGCGAGAATCGGCAGGCGATGTGAAGGTCGGGAAGTTTCCGTTTATGGCAAACGGTCGGGCTCACAGCCTGGAGGACACGGAGGGGCTCGTCAAAATCATCGCCGACGCAGAGACCGATCGCGTACTCGGGGTTCACATTCTCGGTGGACGCGCGTCTGAGATGGTGGCCGAAGCGGTGCTGGCGATGGAGTTCTCGGGCAGCGCAGAAGATATCGCCCGTACGATTCACGCGCACCCGACCCTGCCGGAAGCGATGAAGGAGGCCGCGTTGGCTGTGGAGAAGGCGGCCATTCACATCTGACGTCCGAACGAGGAGGCAGCTTGGCAGAGTCACAATCGCTGACGTTTCCTTCACTCGCGCCCGCACTGACATCCCGCAGGGTCCGGGATTTCCTCGCCTTCTTCGGGCCCGGCGCCATCATTGCTTCGGTGACGATCGGAAGCGGTGAAACGGTCTGGGCATCCCGCAGCGGCGCAATCTTCGGCTACGGGATGTTCTGGGCGTTCAGTCTTTTCACGCTCACGAAAATCGTTCAGGTATACTCGGCCGCGCGATATATGACGCTGACGGGTGAACACCCGATGGCCCGATGGGCGGTTTTACCCGGGCCCAAAGGGCTGTTTCCCGTCGTCGTCGGCCTGGTGATGGTCGTGTCGTTTCCGTTCTACCTGTCGAGTTTACCGATTATGCTCGGGACGATCACGTCCTGGGTGCTGTTCGACAATCCGGCCGCGTATCCCCACCTGATCGCGCTCCTGTTCATTGCCTTGCTCATCACGCTGACTTTTTTGCAGAGCTACGGTCTGCTCGAAAAGGTACAGACGCTGCTCGTCGGGGTGATGCTGGTCGTGATGCTCGTCGCCACGGTCGCCGCGTCGCCAGACTGGTCGGCCGCGTTGATCGGAGCGGTCGTTCCCGTGTTGCCGGAGTATCCGGAATGGGTTTCGCGCAATCCGATGTTCACGGATCGTACGCTGATCGTAGAAATGGTCGCCTATATGGGCGTGATCGGAGGAGGCGTGCAGGATTACGTCGGGTATGTGGGGATGCTGCGCGAAAAGGCCTGGGGGATGATCGGGCGGCGTGGGGAAGTCGACACTTCAGTGCCTGTCCCCCTCGCAACCGACGAGCAGAACGTCGCGTTGGGCCTGGCTTGGCTGAAAGCCCCGCTCATCGACTCGATCGTGTCGTTCGCGACCGTGCTCCTGTTTACGGCAGCCTTCCTGATTCTGGGCGCCACGTTGTTGCATCCGAACGAGATCGTCCCGTCGGGGATGGATCTCTACAACCATCAAGTCGTCTTCCTGACGGGACTTCACGAGGGCGCGACCGTACAGCGCTTCCTTGAAGGGCTCTACAAGGCCGGCGTGTTCTTCGCGATCTTCGGCACCGTCTATGGGGCGTTCGAGCTCTACGTGCGGACGGCCCACGAGTGCGTGCGGACGGTCAGCCCGAAGTGGTCGGGTCTTACACTGAATCGGGCTCGCGTCTGGACGCTGGGCTACACGGCCGTGGCAGGGGGCGCGCTGGTCTGCGTGGCGTGGTGGACCGCGATGAACGATCCCGCCGGGATCGGGTGGAACCCGATTTCGATTATGACGATTCCGCTGCACGTAACCGGTGTGTTCCTCGCCGGGCCGTGGTGCTTTGCGATGATCTGGATCGATCGAAAGTGGCTGCCCGAGCCGTTCAGGATGGGCAAGCTGCTCGTGTGGATGAACGTCGTGTGCGGTCTGCTTTTCGCGCTGTTCGGAGCGAGAGCCGTTTACGATGATATTCTGTCTTTGATGTAGGGAGAAGGCAGCAGGCAGAAGTGAGAAGGGGCGATGCCATTCGGCGTCGCCCCTTCTCTTAATTCTGAATCGCTCACCGGGATGGGCACCGTACGTGAGCGGATCCACGAACAGTCATTGCTCCTTCTCCCTGCTCACTTCTCCCTACCCTCTACCAGTTGTGTACGCCGTGGCCGTCGTCGGGAAACCAGATGAAGTCGACGCCGGCCGATGTGGCCACCGAAACGACGTAGCCGACGACGAGCCCGATGAAGTAGGGCTTTGAGCGGTTGTAGAGGGCGATGCCACCGATGCGCAGGATGATCGATTTCGTGAGCCACACCAGAAAGATGCTGAAGGCGTAGAAGCGGGATCCGCCCATTGTCTGAAAGGCGAACCCGAGCGGGTGCAGGGGCCACCAGGAGAACCGGTTACCCAACATCGTAAGGAGGTAGGCGACGGCGAATCCCGCGCCCCACACCCCCGCCTTTCCGGGGTCGGGCAGCGTCTTGTCGGCGTTGATCATCGCGCTGACCATTCTGTCGTATGTCCGGATGTGACCCGTGCTGAAACCTGTGAGTCCCAGATTCTGTCCGGCGTAGGCGTAACCCAGGTAGACGATGAAAACGCAAGATGTCACCATTCCGACCGCAAAAGCGAGGGGGGCGGACCAGAAGACGAGCAGACGCTGCCTCACCGCCTGTCCAAAGATCCGGAGATGGTGGGGAAGCGCGGGCCAGGCCGGAATGCGGATGTTGCCGAAAAACGCGTTGGAATTGATAAACCCGAAACCGATGAAGTCCCTGTTGGAGAGGTTGGCCGTCCCGGTGAACGTTTGGAGAATTTCGCCTCCCTTCCTGCCGACGGGGAAGAGATACGGGAACCCGGTCAGGGCGATGAACTTGGTGACGGTGAAGTAGGCGATCAGGATCAGCATCAGATGAACGACGCTGAGCCCGATCGATAGACCGAGGCCGTGGAACCACCCGACGACGAAGAGCAATGCCCCGGCCAGCCCCAGAACGGCATAGCGGTAAGGGATCCAGCCATCGTCGTCGGCCGACCTCGGGCCTTCGCGGGCACACTTGAGGACGTGGGCGAGATGATGACGGGCGACCCACACCGCGTAGATCGCCAGAAACGTGAGGCCCCCGTGCGACTCCGGGACCATAATCTCGAGTCCTTCGGCCTGTTGCCCCTCGAGCCCGACGGCGAATCCCACGCGCGTCATCAGACCTTCCTGAACGATCGCGATCAGCCGGAACACCCACAGGCTGAGGAGAATCTCCAGATTGCACAGGTAGGTGAATCCGATGACGGGAGGCAGGATGCGGAGGTAGGTTGGAGGAAACCCCCTGGCCAGGATGACCTGCTTCGTGTTGTGATCGTCGTAAATGCCCAGCCGGGGGAGGTCGGGGTAGAAGTAGCCCGCGATGTTGTAGACGAAGACGGCAAAGACGGTAAAGAATCCCGCCCAGAAAACTCTGTCCCGAAATATCTTGGGGATTCGATCGTCGCTGTCGAAGTCCTGCGTCAGCTCGAGCGGAAACTCGGCGAGCGGGAAGGTCAGACGTTCGGCCCTTTCCCACTGTTTTTGAAAGATGATCGAGATGCAGAGGCCGACAATGACGAGGGCGACCGACACAGCCGTCCACCAGAACAGCGTGCCGAACCACCCGCTCCAGGGGATCGCCTGGCCGGTCGGAATGCCCTCGTAGTAGGTTCTGATAATGGCGTCTGATCGGTGGGGCAGGTTCCACCAGGGAAGGATGTCGAAGAGATGCTCTTCCCAGCCGTTTTCCGGCGAGGCGTGGTAGAGCGGCGCGCTGACGATCCCGCCCCAATAGGTCGTCCACCCGCTCGCGGGAATGGTTCCAACGATCCAGGAGAAGCTGTAGATGACGAGCATTTCGTGGGAGCGAAGGGCAAGGGAGGGGCGAACGAACTTCAATGCGGTGTTGATCACGACCCACGCCACGAAAGGCATGAGCATCGCCATCGGGAGCTGGGACTTCACGAGGGAAGCCGACCCGAGGATCATGCCTGTGTAGTCGCTGTAGAGGTTGAGAAGGGCGCCGGTCGCGAGTCCGAGCAGGATGGACCGGGGTGTGAGACGGATCGATCTGTCGCCCGGATCGGCTTCGGGGAGGGCGGACAGATCAGCCCCCCGTGGGACGAGCGCTCTGAGAGAGTGACAGGTCGATCGCGTGGGCGAGGGTACGGTTGAGCTGATCGAGCTCGATCGGCTTCTGGACTCTGAAGTCGAATGCTCCGAGGCGGGGGTCGCCCTCGTCGAGGTCCCAGCCGGTCATGAGAATGGTGGAGATGCGCGGATCATATTGCTTGAGGGTGATGGCGACACGATCCCCCGAGATGTAGGGAATCCCGAGGTCGACCAGTGCCACGTCCAGGTCATTCTCGCGCATCAGATCGATGGCTTCTCGACCATCGGCCGCGATCAGGACCTGATGGCCCGCTCGCTCCAGCGAGCCACTGACCACTTCGCGAACGACTTCCTCGTCCTCGACGACGAGAATCCGCGCTGGTGGGACGGCGATCGGCTCCTCGGTCGTCGTTTCCTCGGATTCGAATTTGGGCTCACCGCGCCAGGGAACGAGGGTGATGGTGAAGATGGATCCCCGGCCGAGAATGCTGCGCACATCGAGTCGCCCCCCCCAGCGTCGAACGGTGGCGTAGGCTGTCGATAGACCGAGTCCGGTTCCCACGTTCGCTTTGGTTGTAAAAAACGGCTCGAACACGCGTTGTCGGACGTCCTCAGACATTCCGATCCCGTCATCCTCGACGCGAATGACAACCTCATCGGCCGTGCGCTCAGAGACGATGGTAATGTTGCCGGCTGGGTCCCGCTCCGAACCGACGAGGGCGTCGGCCGCGTTGAGGAGCAGGTTCAGGAGCACGTTGTGCATTCCAAGCTTGGTGGCGGCAGCGATGCAGCCTCGGCCCAACTCGAGATGCGTCTCGATTTGGCGACCGTAGGCTTCGGGTTCGTCCTTGATCTTTGGGCGTGCAGCGAGCAGGGCGTCCTGGATGGCTTCGTTCACGTCGACTTCGCTGATCCTCTCTTCGTCGGCGTCGCGTACGACGTCGTTCAGTCGACGGACCAGATCCCGCGCACGGATCGTTGCGCCCACGATCCGTTCCAGTTCGCGTCTGGAATCGGTATCGCGCGATTCCTCGAGCAGGATATCGGCAGGGGCAAGGATGCCTGTCAGGATGTTGTCAGGTTGTGGCTGATTCCGGCTGAGAACTCGCCGATGGCCCGCAGTCGCTGCGTGCGTATGTGTTCCTCCTCGCTCCGCTTTCTGAGGGTGATGTCGTGGATCAGGATGACGCTGCCCCAGATCTGTTCCCTGGCATCGACGAGCGGTGTTCGCTGGACTTCGAACGCTCGGGGCTCGGCTTCGTCCCCTCTGACGACTTCCTTCACATCACCAATGTGGAACTCCTCGAGCTCCGGGATGCATTCTGCGGTGCGGCGCCCGATACAATCGTCCGCGCTCATACCCAGAAAACTGAGAGCGGACGGGTTGAGGTCGACGATCGTATCGTCTTTGTTCGCCACGAGGACCCCGTCGGTCATTTCGTCGACGACCGTGCCTCTCGCGAATGGAACAATGTCCAAAAAGCCGTAGCGGAACATCCCCCACGCTCCAGCGACGCCCATCACCACGAAAGAGAAGGGCGTCAGGTCCAGCTGAGGAAACGGAGTGAGACGCATCAGGTAGAGCAGGTTGCCGATCAAGGGACAGAGGATCCCGAGCAGGATAACGATGCCCTGCCTTCGAAAGATCTCCGAAGTGTGCGTGACAAACTGGATGACGCTGAGCAGGCCGATGAAGAGGAGGGCGTATGAATACGCACTGTGGACCCAGAAAACGGGACCATAGGTCTTGATGAGGTGGATATGCCCGCCGATTTCCTGAAGTTCGGCACTCGACCGGACGAGCCCGTGCCACGTGCTCGTCCGGTCGAGTGCCGAAGGATGGCGAGCGGTTCGATCGCCAGGAGGGCCACTCTCCGCCGGGTGAACCATTCGGCGTGGCCCGTATACCCGACGAGAAAGGCGAATGCGGCCGTCGGTACGGTCACGATGCCGATGTATTCGACGTTGGTCCAGAAGAGGATGGTCTCGAGCGAGGTGCTCGACAGCTCGATCGCATAGCCGATCGTCCAAAAGGCCGATGCGGCTGTCATAATCGAGAAAGCAAGGACGCCGTCCGCGCGCCGATTTCTGTAACCGTGGAAGGCGAACGCGCCGGCCAACGCGGCCGTTACGACGAGGGGAAGGGTATAGGGACTCTCCGACACGGTCTGAATATAGTTGCGCCGAGCCACGGCAGGCAACGATTAAGCCGCTCGTTCGCGAATCCAGACTTTCGAGAGGACGTCAGTAGCTGACGTCGACGCCTCTGCCTGTCAAAGTGGGAATGACGATCGTCGTTGACTCTTCATCCAACGGGTTGTCCGAAAGAATCAACTGATCCCCCGTGTCAAGACCGACGTTGTGATCGATCGGCGTCAATCGTTGGATCTGATTGCCGCTTACGTCGAGTGTGACGAGGCGATGCACGTAAGCCAGCGGGGTGGTGTCGACGATGGCGTTGTGAGAAAGGTCGACGACCTGAAGGTTGTGCAAGTGCTCGATGCCCGAAAGGTCGCTGATACCCGCGTTCGAAACCTGGAGTGAGGACAGCTCATTGAGATGGTCGAGAAAGATGAGTCCGGCGGGTCTGTCGATCGCTCCTCGAATCGCTGCTTCCAGTGCGTCATCGGGGAACGATACGATGATTGAGCGCTGCGTTCTGACATCGATACCATTCGCTGCGATGGCGGGGATGGTTTCCTCCAGCGCGAGGGCCGAAAGCGGATTGCCGGCCACGATGAGCAGGCCATTCGAGAGCAGGATGCCATCGAGCACGGGGTCAAGGGTGGAAATGACGTTGTCACCCAGATCCAGCTCTGTGAGCGCGAGGTCTTCGAGTGCTGCGATGTCGGTGATCTGGTTCGCCCCCGCCAACAACACCGTCAGCTGTGTCAGGGTTGCCAGTGGCGCCAGGTCTGCGATGTCGTTACAGGAAACGTCGAGCCAGTCGAGGTCCACGAGTTCCGACAAAGGACCGACGTCGCGGACCTGATTGAACGCCAGACAGAGGCTGTTCATCGATGTTAGCGCGCCTAAGGGTTCGACGTCGTTGACCTGGTTTCGCAACAGGTTGAGGAATTCGAGATTGGACAAGCTATCTAAGGGGGAGACGTCGGAGATTCGGTTGTCATCCAGATCGATCCAGACCAGACTGGTCACCGCAGACAGAGGGGATAGATCGCTGATCCGGTTTTCGGAGAGGATGAGGTCTTCCAGGTTCGTCAAATTTTCCAGGCCGGAGAGATCGCCGACTTCGTTCCCGTGAAGGTCAATCAGGGAGAGGGCGGACAGATCGGTCAGAGGCGTGAGGTCTGCGATCCGATTATTCCGCAGCTCGAGGTGGGTCAAGGACGTGAGCGAGGCGATCGGTGTCAGGTCGGCAACGTCGTTGTACGAGAGCAGGAGCGTCCGAAGCGCGTGGAAATGATCCAGCCCCGTGAGGTCTTCGATCCCGCTGAGCTTCAACGGCAGGTCGGTTACTTCTGAGAAGTCTGCGGGTTCGATCTCCTCGTCGGTCTTGCCGATGATCGCACGGATTTCGGATTCGAGATTGGGATCCCGAAACAGCGACTGGTGTCCGAATCTCGATGTGAAAAAGATGAAATCGGCCAGGTTAACGGCACCATCTTCGTCGAAGTCGAACCGATCATCTTCCGAACCAAAGGCGCTGGCGAATGGCACGAAATCGCCGAAATCCACCGATCCACTATGATCGATGTCCAATTGTGCTGTGGTTTGGGCGAACGGAGAAGTGGCTGTGCGCAGCAACAGCAGAAGGAGGAGAACCATCGAGGGCGTCCTGCGAGAGCGCAGGGGAGAAGAGAGGTGTGGGGAAGGGACCAAGCCCTGGGGAAGGACGAGATATATAGAACGTCGTGCGTTCTAATTCACGGTGAAACCACCGACAAGCGTGTCGTCCTGACTATCGGGATTGATGACGCGGACGTCGCGTGGCCCTGACGCGGCGTTGTTCTTCACTTTGATATTGCAGATGATCGAAACCGAACTGATGAAGGTGACACTGTTCTCTACAACCCGGCTCGGAATCTTGACTTGAGGTGTCGCAACGAAATCGGTACCGGCGATTGTGATGTCCAGCGTATCTCCGGGATCCGCGTTATCGGGTGTGACGCTGATGACGGTTGGCGGAGGGGGTGGCGCGTTGACGGTGAACCCGTTCACCAGAATGTCACCCTGGCCGTCTGGATTGACGACAAAGACATCATAGGTGCCGGGGATCGCGGTATTACGGACCTTGAGGTCGACGATACAGCTACTCGAACTGATGAAGGTCACGCCTCTGACGTTGAAGTTTACACCGAGGTCGAAATCAGGCGTGGCGACGAAATCCGAGCCCGTCGCGGTCACATTCAGCCTGTCCCCGATTTCGGCGTTGTCGGGATCCATATCGGTCAGGACGGGTGGTGGATCGACGGGTGGTGGGGCATTCGGGTCCGAGTTGTTGATGGGACTGGTGGCGTAGGCGTCGGTGGGCAGGTAGATCGTATGAATCACCGGAGCCACGTAGGGCAACAGGGCGGACCGCTTCAGGTTCTTCCTCAGGAAGTCTCTGCGAGAGGTTCCGTCCTCTTGCGACGCATCGGAAGCAACGTCATCCCGGTGGAGCTCTTTTTCTCGATCGGACACGGTTTCCCCTGTTGTTCACTTCGCACCGGCCCTGCAAACATAGGAAACAAAATCAAACCGAGCAACCGCCGGTCTTGGCCTGTATCAGACCGTACTATCGGATCGTATTTTTGCCGGTTGCTTTCGTATCATACTGTAAATATAACATTTATAGTAACGTCCGATTGGCACTCCTAAAAGTGGCCCCGGGGCCACTTTTGGGCTCAGCCGACTCCTCAGACGCTGGGAAGCGAAGGGGGCCTTCACAAGATGCGACCCGATGTTCGATTCTCGATCCTCAATCTTCAATGTAATGGTGGGCCCAGCTCCCTCGATACGACCGATCAATCCCAGCCTCAATGGCGAAGGCTCTGCCAAAAGCGTGGCGGTCTACTCGGGATGATCGGGCGAATCTGCTCGGGTATGGGAAAAAGCGAGTGTGAAGCCCATCGCAAGCGGCGCCAAAATGTTCAATCCTCAATCTTCAATGTAATGGTGGGCCCAGCAGGATTCGAACCTGCGACCGATCGATTATGAGTCACTATCCGGTGCCTTCCACTTTGCATCGGTTTATCCGGGTTTGCCCAGGTTTGTTCCAAGAGGTCACCGTGATATGCGCCCTATGTCATAACACGTTGTCCACTAAATAGTTGTCCTCCAAGTATCGGGGATGGACACTTTTTGGACACCTTGGGCGGACGGGTTGGTTGAGCCATTTGGACTGTCCACCGTCCACGATCTCCAGGTAAAGGGTTCTTTGTACATCAGCTTGACAGGTGTTTACAATGTCAATCCGTCTGATTTGGCCAGAACTCACTCTATGAATGGGTTTTCTCTATTTACGTGTCGGTGTGCGCGTTACAATCTGGGAGAGCTCTTCCGATTTCGGACGCATAACCGGGTTCGATGAAACTCAAGAACAAACATTTCGAGTCGATCGAGCAGATCGTGGCCTGTGAAATTGAGGGCGACGGCATCTCGGAGATGGCACGTCGTTGTGCGGTGTCACGCCAGACGATCTACAGCTGGCTGCGCGATCCAGCCTTTCGTCAGGTGCTCGATCAGCGTCGTGCCCTGTGGGATCGCGACATCGGCCAAATCAGGTTGACGCGCCGAAGGGCAAGGATTGAGGATTTGGCTGCGATCGCCGAGGATCCGGCGACGAATAACTCGATCAAGCTGCGGGCTTTGAAGCAGATCGCCGATGAGACGGCCGCTGATGTTGAGGGGATGATCGAGTCCCTGCAGGAGCAAATTGATCTTCTCAAGCGCCAGATCGCCGGTGAGGTCGGGTTGGCCCTTCACCGTCCAGAAGGCAAAAGTCCACCCACCCGGTGACAGTGTTTCCGTTACAATCTGGGAGAGCTCTTCCGATTTCGGACGCATAACCGGGTTCGATGAAACTCAAGAACAAACATTTCGAGTCGATCGAGCAGATCGTGGCCTGTGAAATTGAGGGCGACGGCATCTCGGAGATGGCACGTCGTTGCATCCGCATCCGGCAATGAAATGACTCGCCCACCACGTAAACCACGATATCGCTTTGCCGCATCGTCAAAGCTGTCCGCGAACGCATACGCATCCTGCTCCCAGGTGAGAAGGGCGATGCCATCTCTGATTGCATTTAGAAGAACCGTCGAGTCGCTGACCCGTGGCAGATAGAGATACCGCGCAAAATCCTCGACGATTTGTTTGATCGACACATGGTCGCCGCGCCAGAGAGGTACGCGATCAAGCTCCATCCGTAGTCGGAGCCGAGCCGTAACCACGCTGTCCGCAGCCTCCTTTTGGGTTTCGGCCGGCCAAATCAGGTTGACGCGCCGAAGGGCAAGGATTGAGGATTTGGCTGCGATCGTCGAGGATCCGGCGACGAATGACTCGATCAAGCTCCGGGCCCTGAAGCAGATCGCCGACGAGACGGCCGCCGACGTTGAGGGGATGCTCTACGACCTCCAGTATAAGATCGCGCAGCTCGAGCGAGAGGTAATCGGGGATCGCCCTCGAGCGAATGGTTGACTTGGCAAGATCCGAAAGCCTGATCAGGACAGCTACCAATTCGCAGGGCCTCTGACTTAGGGGCGGAGATGGCTACGAAGCAGGGAAGAATCAGGCTGCGGGGAATCATCGAGACGGACGAGACGCACGTCGGCGGAAAACCCAGAAACCGCGGTGGACAGGGGAAAAAAGGGAACCCCAGGGGACGGGGAACGAGGAAGACTCCCGTTATAGGAGCCGTGGAGCGGGGAGGAAAGGTCGTGGCGAGGTTTCGGACGACCTGTCCGGAAAAGGGGTGCTGAACTTTATCAGGACTGTTGTTGACCCGGACGGGTCCAGGCTGGTCACGGACGAATACGGAGCCTACAGGATCGTGAGGCGCGTAATGGATCACTCCGTCATCAATCACCAGAAGCAATGGGTGAACGGAGAGGTCCACACGAACACCATCGAGGGCGTATGGTCTCTGCTCCCTACTTGGAGGTAAAATTATGGCTCTATCCGGGTTTCTCAACGGTGAAACTATAGAATGACAAGGTCATAGATCGTTCCCTACGCTTGGTTGTGTGTGTAGGACAATCAAAGCGAAGGGGGTGCGACCTATGACCGGGAGCAGATTACTATCGAAACTGCTGAGATTCAAGGGGTTCCGTGTTGTCAGCTGGTGGTTTGAGGGGAGAAGCTGCTTCGTCATCGCCGTAAAGCCACATAAGAATGGTTGTTGTTGTCCGGAGTGCGGCCGTCGAGGTAAAATCGTCCGCACAATGCCCCATCCGCGTCGGTGGCGTGACATTCCGGTGTGCGGGTGGAGGGTCTGGCTTCTCTACCATCCTCGGGAGATTCGGTGTCCTACCCACGGTCGTGTGGTCGAGGAGATTCCGTGGGCGGAGCGGTTCTCTCGGGTGACGTATCGCTTCGAGTATGCCATGCTGCGCTACTGCCAGACCATGACGCAGAAGGCGGCGTCCGAGTTGCTGCGCATCTCTGCCTCGACGCTGTCGGATCTCCTTCACCGATCCATCACGCGGCTTCGTGAAGGTCATCGTATCCGAGGGCTCAAAACCATCGGGATCGACGAGATCTCCTACGCCAAGCGTCACAGGTACGCCACGCTCGTTTACGATCTGGACCGCTCCTGCGTGGTGTGGGTTGGCCGCGGCAGGGCGCGTAAAACGATCGATCGGTTCTTCACAGAGGCTCTCAGTCCCTACCGGAGATCCAAGATCGAGTGGGCCTGCTGCGACATGAGCGAAGCTTACATCGGAGCCATCCAGGAACACTGTCCGAATGCCAAGCTGGTCCTCGATCGCTTTCACATCGTCAAGGCTCTCAATGCCGCCGTTGACGAGGTCCGTAAGGACCAGTGGCGTAAAGCTGCCCCGGATGAGCGCAAAGCCATGAAGGGCCTCCGATGGCTCCTCTACCGGCACTCAGCGACACGCTCCAGAGGGGATACTCGGACACTCAAAGCACTGGAGAAGGCGAACTACCGAATCTATAGAGCCTGGAGACTCAAGGACGAGTTCGAGCAGTTCTGGGAATACAAAGCGCCCTGGGCTGCCGAACGCTTCCTGAAATGCTGGACGACGTCCGCACTCAGAAGTCGACGTGAACCCCTGCGAAAGTTCGTCAGGACCCTGCGACAGCACTTCTTCGGCGTCCTCGCATTCGTGAACACGCGTCTTACCAACGCCATCGCCGAAGGCCTCAACCGAATCGTCCAAATCGTCAAGAACCGAGCCAGCGGATTCCGCACACTCGACGCATTACGATATGATCTTCCTTACCGTCGGAGACATAAACATCCCTGAGCAGATTCCGAAGAGGTTCCGCACACTCTAACCGCGCCCCCATGCCAGGAACCACGGCACCTTCACCCACTTCATCTCGTTGAGAGATCCGGATATAGCCAAAATTATGTATGATTGGAATCCTGTAGGCTCCGTATTCGTCCGTGACAGGCTCCTTCGATGCCCCAGATGGTGAGCGGTGTCTGAGTTTGACGCCCTGCGCTTGAAGAGTGTCCATAAAACCCTCCTGAACCGTCACCGGTAAGTGGTTGTTTTTCATTGCCCTGCATATCTATCTTTGAACTGTCCATAAAACTTTAATTTTAAGTACACAATATGGAGGGTGACAGAATGGCACCCAAGAAGAATGCACGCGTCGGCATCTACGCCAGGGTCAGTACGGGAGAGCAGAATCCCAGGATGCAGCTGAAGGAGCTGCGGGAGTATGCCCGTAATCTGGACGTCGTCGGGGAGTTCGTGGACAAGGAGTCAGGAGCGAAGGATAGACGACCCGAACTGGACCGTCTATGGTGCCTCGTGCGGGGGCGGAAGGTCGATGCGGTGCTGGTCTGGCGGTTCGACCGGTTCGCAAGGAGCACGAAGCAGTTGGTCGATGCCCTGGAGGAGATGAATCACCTGGGTGTCGATTTCATCAGCCTGCACGAGCAGATCGACACATCATCGCCGATGGGTAAGGCGATGTTCACGATAGTGAGTGCCATCAGCGAGTTCGAAAGGGAGATAATCCGGGAGCGTGTGCGTGCCGGGCTGGCAAGGGCGAAGGCAGAAGGCAAGAAGCTGGGACGACCAGGCGTCTCAAAGGCCAAGGTCGAGGCCATCCATCGACTGCGAGCGGACAGGCTGAGTATTCGCGACATTGCCAGGCAGGTCAGAATCAGCAAGAGCGCCGTTCACAACGTCATAGCCGGTGGTGTATAGAGTCTCCCCCTGGGCACCTTTCCAATCCTTGCTCCCCCCCAGGACCCGGCACCCCTATCGACGCGGCCGTCGGGAGGGGGCCCCCACAGTTTTAAATCGCTCAACACCCTCCAGGGGCACATTGACCCGCCTTACCGGAGTTCGTCCATTCTACACGCTGAACCATCTCTGAGTCGCCACGCAAGACGTCGTAGAGGGTGCAGCGATAGGACTCATCTGAACCCCTGACCTGAGGGATGGCGACCTCGAGACGACCTTCAGCCGTATCCAGATAGCCCGGCTCGTAACCGCTGCGAAACCCTCGCCGACCCTCACCCTGTTCATTACCGGTCGACGCCCAGATGGTCCCGCTGGTGGGCTTCGAGGCCCTCTTGAGTGATCAACTGTGTCGAGAGCTGAACCAACTGAGTCAACACATCCTCTGCACTGTCAATGTCCTGGAGTCTTTCGATGAACTCAGTAACCTCCTTGCGAAGCTTAACACTCGGCGATAGCTTCTTCATACGGCGTGGCCTGTGCCCACTCGGGGCGTGAGGTTTTTTGGGACCTCAGGAAGATAGTTCACGCCGCTTCTTTTGCAGGAAACCTAAGACATTACCAGCTCTACACGGACTGATAAACGTGCAGGGACAAGAAGAAGACCACCCAATCCACCGACCTGTTGTGGGCAAAATCCAACGAGCTATAATCAAAAGGTGTGGAAAAAGAGAAAGGGCGACCCTACACTTCCCGTGAGATAGTTGATTCACACAAAACCGGGTGAGAGGCCCGGTTGGGAAGGAGGATCGCCGTGAAGAGGGGGGACAAAAACACACCCCTATCCCATCTTTAAGGTGCAGAATCAATTATAATTTCCACAGTGTCAGTAAAAGGACAACCGTTCAGAGTAGGACACTGTCCTATTTAACACAAAAGGGCCAATTTAGAGACCCTGTTAAGGAGATGCTATGGATGATTTAGAAAGATTGGAATATATCTTTGATATTCAGGGTTATCTGGTCGTTCCAGATGTTTTGACTTCTGATGAACTGGTGGTGTTGTGCCTATCGTAGTTGAAACTTAGAGGGCTCCAAACTTACGTTGGGTAGACGTGTAGGAGCGTATACCCGTAAGAAAGAGCCCAGATGGAGAAGCTATTTGTAGGCGATGGTGAAGTCAAGGTTGAGGGCGATGTCATCGATTTGGAGACGCGTTTGTCGGTGATCCAGGCGTTGATCCCGTTGGGTCTGAAGGCAGTGGCAGACCTCCTCCAGCAGGAGGTCGAGCAGCTCGCAGGCGTTCGGTATGCGCGCAAAGGTTCGGAGCAGGCGCATCGTCGGTGGGGAAGCCAGAAGGGATCCGTGTATCTGATGGACCAGAAGCTCCCGTTAGACGTTCCCCGGGTGCGCGACGTCGAGGCCGACGCAGAGGTTTTCCTGGCTGCATACCGGGCCTCTACAGACGCCCAAGAAGACGGACGAGGGGCTGTTGCTTCGTGTTCTCAAGGGGATCTCGTGCCGCAACTACAAGGCCTGTGCCGAATCGGTTCCAGAAGCGTTTGGTATCTCAGCGTCCTCCGTCTCGCGGCGGTTCATCAAAGCCACCGCGAAGAAGCTGAAGCAGTTCCAGGAGCGTCCCCTCGACGACTACGACTTCGTGACCCTGTTCATTGACGGAAAGAGCTTTGCCGACGAAGAGATCGTGATCGCTCTGGGGGTCACGATGGACGGCCAGAAGATCCCCCTGGGCTTCGTCGAATCGGCGACGGAGAACGAACGGATCTGCCGCCAGCTGATCCAAGACCTCATCCGGAGAGGCCTGTGCTACGACCAGGGCCTTCTCGTTGTGCTTGACGGCTCAAAGGGGCTCCGCAGTGCTGTCACCAAAGCCCTCAAAGGGTATGTCCGCGTTCATCGCTGCCAGTGGCACAAGCGCGAGAATGTCGTCAGCTATCTCCCGGAGAGGGAACGTCCAAGAGTTCGACGGAAGCTCCAGAAAGCCTATGACTGCGACACCTACGAGGAGGCAAAAGCCGCACTCGAATCACTTAAACCCGAACTGAAGCTGATGAATCAGTCTGCCGTAACGAGCCTCGAGGAAGGCCTGGAGGAAACCCTGACCCTCCACCGGCTGGGTATGCTCCCATTCCTGAAACGAAGCTTCCGAACCACCAACTGCATCGAAGCCCTCAACAGCAGGACCGGCGAGCTCACTCGGAAGGTCAGACGCTGGAACAACTCTCCCCAGAGACACAGATGGGTGGCTGCCGCACTCCTCGACATCGAACCTCGCCTGCGACGCGTGAGCGGATACAAACATCTTCCCCTACTCAGGCAAGCACTGAACAAAGATCTGAATCTCGACAACGAACAGAATGCTCAAAAGAGAGCCTGACCAAACTACGGGGCCCGATGAGTTTTCAACTGACTATGGGACTTGACCGAACTGGTTGAGCTCAATAGATTGATGGATGCGCAGAATTTACCCGGGCCTGAAAAGCGCATTCGTTTTGGAGAGGCTGCGGGTGGTGCGCGTGAGTCTGGGCCAGGTTTTCTTGCTTATGGCAAGCCGTTTTGTGATCTGCTGGATCACAAGCGCACGATGCCAATCTTGCGGATGATGCTGGGGGACTGTTTTCGTCTGGATCGGATTTATGGGATTTACATGGACGATGGGATGGAGGCCAGGCGTTTGCACGGGGGCAACACACCCTATTCGCCGGGGGAATACTATCACGTACGCGATGGAAAGATTGTCAATGGCTTTACGGTGGTGTCGTGGAATCTGACAGATACAGGGCCCGATTACGGTGGATTCTGTTGTATTCCCGGCAGCCACAAGGGAAATTTCAGGCTGCCAGAACAGATTCACGAGGCAAAGGATAAAGATCCCTTTGTCATTATTCCCGAAGCACCTGCCGATTCGGTGATTATGTTTACTGAAGCGTTGACGCATGGAACCGCATCGTGGCGCGGTAAACATCAGCGGCGCACGTTGCTGTATAAATACTGTCAGTCGCAAGTGGCGTGGGGCAATACACGTGTGAAGATGCCCGAAGGGATTGAGTTGAGTGAGCGGCAGAAGATTTTGTTTCGAGAACCGGCTGAACCGAGGACGTTTTTTGATTCCCTGTTTGAGGAAGAACTGGCAACCGCTTGAGTGAGTAGCAAGCCTTGCGAGGAGAAAGGTGTTAATTACAGGTGGAACCGGTTATGTGGCCAGGCGGATGTTGCCGGCGTTGCGTGAACGGAATGACCTGGCAATTTTGGATGTGAAGACAACCAATGGCAGGGCGAGGATGTTGAGGATGCGGACGCCTTTGGATGTGAAGACAACCAACCGGCAGGGCGAGGAGGTTGAGGATGCGGACGCCCCTGTTATCGGAGTATTGATCATGGTAGCTGCTGTAGAAGGAGTAGGCGTTGACTTCCCCGCTAAAAGTAAAATAGAAAAAACAAAGAGGGCGATGTCGTCCCCCTATTTCTTTAGCTGATCCCAAACTGCCACAGGCAGGTCAATCCGGCTTCGCCGGACCGGACCCCGTCGCAGACGCAAACCGTTACACGCCACCGTGGCCCTACCCCGAAAATGTGCCGCGTCCCTGCGGCACCCAACTCCCTTGGAAGGCTGTCTCATAGGATGCCAGATATTCGTGCAGTTCTCTTCGATCTGGGCAATACACTTTCCGTGAGTGCTTCGCTGTCCGACTCTTTCGCTGACCTGGCTGGGAGATCCATTGCTGGGGAACTGGGATTGAAAGATGGAATCATGACCCAGTTGGGTGAGGAGATCGATCAATCAATCGCGGAACTCTACAAGGATGATTCCACAGAACAACCTCACTGGCTGGATGTCTGGCAGCGCCCTATTGGCCGTCATGGAATCACGCTCAGTCCAAGAGACATTGAGCGACTGTGTCGGACCCATCTTGAGCACTTTGTCAATTGCTGCGAGGTTGCTCCACACAGTATTCCCTTGCTCGCTTACCTGCAGCAAGCAGCCATTCCTATGGGCTTAGTCTCCAACGTGACCGGACCTGTCGAGATATTTCAAGAGGACCTAGACCGCAAGAACTTGACGCCCTTCTTCAAGGTGGTGGTCTGGTCTGGTTCTGTTGGTTATCGGAAACCGGACCGGCGCATCTTTGAGATTGCTCTCGACGGCCTTGATCTGGAAGCAGGGAAGCACATCGCGATGGCAGGAGATAGTGAAGAGGCTGACATACTTGGTGGGAATTCAATGGGTTTCACGACAGTCAGAGTTGTGAAGGCCGCGAGTGATCAGAAGACAGCTGCCGATTACATCAGTACCGGATCTGGCCTTCTTGATCTTTTCCAATCAAGCATCAGGATATCACCATGAGGAGCACGGCCTTGCCGTCCGTGGCAAGGCCGTCCCCACCGGGCCACGGCAAGCGTGTAACAACGGGTTGCAGCTCCGCTCCCTCCGGTCGCTCCGGCCTTCGGCACACCTGCCTTTGTCACACCGGCTGCTTACGCAGCCGGCGCGCCATCCCTCCGGGACGGCAGGCGTCTGCAACCCTGGAACGTTAAATGCCATGCCGGTGCCAGAAAGGCGGCCCTTCCCCCTGGGCCGCCCTCAGATCACTGAACTCTCTGCCACGCTGCGGATGAATAGGTCACCGATCGGCTGACGCTAGGCCGAATCGGACTCCGAGTTCGTACCTCTCATGTAGCCACAGATGATGAAAAGCGCACCGGCCAGCAAACCGGGAATCCGAACGATCGTTGCGGGACCAAATCGGAAGGCCGGTTTAACGGAGGCGACGAGGATGTAGATGGCTACGATGCTGAGAATATGAACCAGCCCCCCCCACCTTCTCCCACCGCCAGGCCCCACCGGTAACAGAACGGCCGGGCTGACCATCAGGACAACCTGGACGGGTATCGGCAGAGGAATGCTCGAATATTGCAGGATCCCGGGAACCTGGCTCAACCACATCAGCGCATAAAGGATTCCCAGGATACGTGCGACCCACCGTACGGTGTTCATCTGACGCGCCTCCCTCCTGTTCCAGTCGTTCGTCTACGTCCTTTCCTCGGCCGCGGCAGGCCGCCTTGTTGTTGAACTGCACCCCGGGGTCGTTGCCCCTCAACAAACGATATTCGACAGCCGAGACGATCGTCAAGACGATGAAATAAGGAGCGTCTGGCCCGATGGTCGGAAGGAACAAAGAAGGGGCGCCCCCAGAGGGATGCGGCCCTTCTAAGACTCTCTTTTTTGGGCTCTATCCGGGTTTCTCAACGGTGAAACTATAGAATGACAAGGTCATAGATCGTTCCCTACGCTTGGTTGTGTGTGTAGGACAATCAAAGCGAAGGGGGTGCGACCTATGACCGGGAGCAGATTACTATCGAAACTGCTGAGATTCAAGGGGTTCCGTGTTGTCAGCTGGTGGTTTGAGGGGAGAAGCTGCTTCGTCATCGCCGTAAAGCCACATAAGAATGGTTGTTGTTGTCCGGAGTGCGGCCGTCGAGGTAAAATCGTCCGCACAATGCCCCATCCGCGTCGGTGGCGTGACATTCCGGTGTGCGGGTGGAGGGTCTGGCTTCTCTACCATCCTCGGGAGATTCGGTGTCCTACCCACGGTCGTGTGGTCGAGGAGATTCCGTGGGCGGAGCGGTTCTCTCGGGTGACGTATCGCTTCGAGTATGCCATGCTGCGCTACTGCCAGACCATGACGCAGAAGGCGGCTGACCTGCCCCCCTGGATTGTTCCCATTCCTAAAGTTAGGATATCGGAACATAGAAAGGGGGCCGAATGGCCAGGAAGCGATACACAGCGGAGCAGATCATCGGACATCTCCGTCAGGCAGAGATTCGTATATCGTAAGGCAAGACGGTCGGCGAGGTCTCGCGTGAGCTTGGCGTCAGTGACCTGCCCCCATCTATGTGTCCACATCCAGAGTTAGGATTTGCCACGAAATAAGTGCTGCACTTTTCAAGGTAATGATCTTACGCTCGGAGTGTGGACGTCGAAACTCTCCGAACGAAGTATGAAGCCTTGGCTCCGGTGCTGACGGAACGCACGCGTCGTCTGTGGGCCGCCACGGAAGCCGAAGCGTTGGGTCACGGTGGGATCGCGATTGTGGCTCTGGCGACAGGAATGTCCAGAGAGCGGATCTTTCGTGGCATTCAGGAGTTGAGGTCGGACGAACCTTTGGACCCGGCTCGCATCCGGCGTCCAGGCGGCGATCACCCTATAGTGCCGTCACATCGTCCTTCTCTCGCTACGTTGCGGCCTAGGCGAGCGGAGAATCCAAGCTTTTTTGAACACTGAACACGCCTATCCAGACACCCATCTAACCGTTTCCATCTGCGAGAATCACCATGACTAAAACTCACAGACCCGCCGTCCAGGGCACACGCCACGCAATCGCTTCAACGCATTACCTCGCCTCGATGGGGGGCATGCGGATCCTCGAAGAGGGTGGAAACGCGGCGGATGCGGGCGTCGCGGCCGGTATCTGCATCAACATGGTCGAGACGCATCTGACGCAGTTCGGTGGCGTCGCGCCCATCATCTATTGCCCTGCATCAGGCGGATCGGTTGAAACGATCAGCGGTCTGGGACGATGGCCGGGAGGCGCAACGGTCGATTATTATCGCGAGCATGCAGGCGGTGGTTTGCCGGAGGGGATCCTCCGGTCCGTCACCCCGGCCTCGCCCGACGCCTGGATCACCGCACTCGCTCGGTTCGGGACGATGACGTTCGAGCAGGTCGTTCAGCCGGCGCTGGAGCTTGTCGAAAGCTGGCCAGAGCGTTACGCCGGGCAGAAGGACATGGCTACGACCTTCAGGCGTCTCATTGAGGCCGAGTCGAAAGCGGGTGGAGACAGGCACGCCGGTCTGAAGGCCGCTCGCGATCTTGTCTACAAGGGAGAGATTGCGCAAGAGATTGCGGCTTTTTCGGAGAAGGAAGGAGGACTCCTTCGCGCCGAAGATCTGGCGGCGTTCAGCGTGCGGATCGAGCCGCCCGAGTATAAGCACTTTCGAGGTCACGATGTTTACTCCTGCGGTCCCTGGTGCCAAGGTCCATCCCTGCTGATGGCGCTCAACATCCTGGATCGGTTCGATCTCCAGGAAATGGGACACAACAGCGCAGATTACCTGCACATCCTCCTCGAGACGATCAAGCTGACGTTCGCGGATCGACACGATTACATCGGAGACCCCGACTTCGTGAACGTGCCCATGGAAGGTCTGCTAGCAGACACCTATGGTGAAACGAGGGCGGAAGCGATCAACATGACTGCAGCGGCACCTGATATGCCGCAAGCGGGCGACCCGTGGTCGTTCCAGTCAGAGCCGCGACCAGAGAATGGATCGAACGGGAATGTTGCTCGGGGCGAGACGGCTTACGCGTCGACGTGGGAACGAGACACCGCCTACGTGTGTGTGGTAGATGGTGAAGGCAACGCCTTTTCAGCGACGCCGAGCGACCCCATCGATTGGAGCCCTGTGATCCCCGGCTTAGGGTTCAGTATATCGGCCCGTGGATCGCAGTCGTGGCTGGACCCAGATCATCCCTCGTGCCTCGCCCCCGGAAAGCGTCCGAGGCTCACGCCGAATCCAGCGATGACCCTGAAGTATGGGAAGCCGTGGATGCCCTTCGGATGCCCGGGCGGGGATGCACAGGTGCAGGGCATGCTTCAGGTCTTCCTGAATGTTGTCTGCTTCGGGATGGATCCGCAGCAGGCGATCGAATCGCCACGTGTCGTGTCGCACAGCTTCCCCAACTCATTCTGGCCGCATCATTCGCGCCCGGGAGAGGCCGTTGTCGAAACACGCATCAAGGAAAGGGTCCGTCAGGATCTCTCGCGTCGGGGACACACGATCATAGAGGACGGGGAGTGGTCAAGTGGGATGAGCCGGATGTGCGCAATCGTAGTCGATCAAGAAACGGGCTTGCGGACCGGAGGCGCCGACCCCAGAGGCCCCAGCTACGCCATCGCCTGGTGATCCTGCAAGGGAAGTTTTCCTGGGCCGCCAAGATGGCTTAGGTGCTTCCCGAACAGCGAACAGCGAACACCGGAGACAGAAGATGCCCGGACAGTTAGACGAACAGACCGCCGCGTTCCTGAAGTCGTATGAAGATCCCGACGCCCCGCCACTCCATACGGTGTCCCCGGATGATTTCCGCGCGATGATCCGTGAGTTGATCGAGGCTGTCGGAGGCGACGCGGAGCCCGTGTCATCCGTCGAGGATACCACGATTCCTGGGCCGGGCGGGGAGATCCCTGTGCGCGTCTATACGCCTGAGGGCGAGGGTCCGTTTCCGATTCTCGTTTACTATCACGGCGGTGGATGGGTGATCGGGGATCTGGATACGCTCGACCCGGTGCTCCGCCCGTTGACCAACCAGGTCGGGTGTGTGACCGTTTCTGTCGACTACCGGCTCGCACCGGAAAACGTGTTTCCCGCGGCAGTGGATGACGCCTACGTTGCCTTGAAATGGGTCCACCGAAACGTGTCAAGCGTCAACGGGGACCCGGACCGGATCGCAGTGGGGGGTGACAGCGCCGGTGGTAACCTGTCAGCGGTCGTTAGCCTGATAGCGAGGGACAACGGTGGCCCCCCGATCGTACACCAGTTGCTGATCTATCCGGTGACGAATCTCTCCTCCCTGGAAACAGATTCTTACCGGAATTTTGCCGACGGCTACCTCCTGACGGAAGAGATGATGGAGTGGTACATCGACCTGTACGTGCCGAAAGAGGCCAACCGTAAGAATCCACTCGCTTCACCTCTGCTGGCGGCTACCCTTGAGGGTCTTCCTCCCGCCCACGTGGTGACAGCAGAGTTCGATCCGCTCCTGGACGAGGGGAAAGCCTACGCGGATGCATTGCGTGAGGCTGGCGTGACCGTAAAGTACTCGGAATACGACAGCACGATCCACGGCTTCTTCACCTTGCGAGGCGTCATCGATCGCGGCAACGAAGGCATCGCTGAAGCGGCCGATGCACTGAAGGCTGCATTCTGTCTTTCCTGACAGCTGACAACTGACAACTAAAAAGGCTGCAGCGTAAGCTGCAGCCTTTTTCATGGTGCGGATGCCAGGATTCGAACCCGGAACCTCCTGATCCGTAGTCAGGTGCTCTATCCAGTTGAGCTACATCCGCAATGCGAATTTCGATGTGCTCAAGCAGCCGAGAAGAAATCAAAAAGCCACGGGTGTGTCAAGATATGGGTTGTTTCCTATACACCGCCGGCCGTCTACCTCAAGTAAGATCAGGCTTTGCGAGATCCGTAATCCTGATAGCAAGGTTGTCTCCAACCACCACAACCTCCCCATGACCAAAAAGAGGCTCTATCCGGGTTTCTCAACGGTGAAACTATAGAATGACAAGGTCATAGATCGTTCCCTACGCTTGGTTGTGTGTGTAGGACAATCAAAGCGAAGGGGGTGCGACCTATGACCGGGAGCAGATTACTATCGAAACTGCTGAGATTCAAGGGGTTCCGTGTTGTCAGCTGGTGGTTTGAGGGGAGAAGCTGTTTCGTCATCGCCGTAAAGCCACATAAGAATGGTTGTTGTTGTCCGGAGTGCGGCCGTCGAGGTAAAATCGTCCGCACAATGCCCCATCCGCGTCGGTGGCGTGACATTCCGGTGTGCGGGTGGAGGGTCTGGCTTCTCTACCATCCTCGGGAGATTCGGTGTCCTACCCACGGTCGTGTGGTCGAGGAGATTCCGTGGGCGGAGCGGTTCTCTCGGGTGACGTATCGCTTCGAGTATGCCATGCTGCGCTACTGCCAGACCATGACGCAGAAGGCGGCGTCCGAGTTACTGCGCATCTCTGCCTCGACGCTGTCGGATCTCCTTCACCGATCCATCACGCGGCTTCGTGAAGGTCATCGTATCCGAGGGCTCAAAACCATCGGGATCGACGAGATCTCCTACGCCAAGCGTCACAGGTACGCCACGCTCGTTTACGATCTGGACCGCTCCTGCGTGGTGTGGGTTGGCCGCGGCAGGGCGCGTAAAACGATCGATCGGTTCTTCACAGAGGCTCTCAGTCCCTACCAGAGATCCAAGATCGAGTGGGCCTGCTGCGACATGAGCGAAGCTTACATCGGAGCCATCCAGGAACACTGTCCGAATGCCAAGCTGGTCCTCGATCGCTTTCACATCGTCAAGGCTCTCAATGCCGCCGTTGACGAGGTCCGTAAGGACCAGTGGCGTAAAGCTGCCCCGGATGAGCGCAAAGCCATGAAGGGCCTCCGATGGCTCCTCTACCGGCACTCAGCGACACGCTCCAGAGGGGATACTCGGACACTCAAAGCACTGGAGAAGGCGAACTACCGAATCTATAGAGCCTGGAGACTCAAGGACGAGTTCGAGCAGTTCTGGGAATACAAAGCGCCCTGGGCTGCCGAACGCTTCCTGAAATGCTGGACGACGTCCGCACTCAGAAGTCGACGTGAACCCCTGCGAAAGTTCGTCAGGACCCTGCGACAGCACTTCTTCGGCGTCCTCGCATTCGTGAACACGCGTCTTACCAACGCCATCGCCGAAGGCCTCAACCGAATCGTCCAAATCGTCAAGAACCGAGCCAGCGGATTCCGCACACTCGACGCATTCAACGATATGATCTTCCTTACCGTCGGAGACATAAACATCCCTGAGCAGATTCCGAAGAGGTTCCGCACACTCTAACCGCGCCCCCATGCCAGGAACCACGGCACCTTCACCCACTTCATCTCGTTGAGAGATCCGGATATAGCCCAAAAAGAGACCCGTTGACCATGATTTCCATCGGCATTCCGGAGAGCTTCTTCGTCTCGACGATGGACCCTTCCTTCCACTCGAGGATTTCCTTGAGCGATTTGGGAACGCGGCCGAGCTCGATCGAGACTTTCATAGGAACGTCATCATACCGTTCTACGAACTTTTCAACGTCGCCGAGGTCTTCGATCGTAAGTTGCTCGAACCGGGCCCGATGTGCCGTAGGGTCGTCCACCGGTCCTGGCGGCGATTCGGCTCCTGTGTCGGGCGACTCGTCCACCGGCTGCTCAATAGGCGGATCCGCCGGCTCGTCGGCAGGCTGCTCGATTGGATTGTCTTCTTCGGCCATGAATGTGGCTCCAGGCGACCGGGGAGGCTACGCGGGGTCTGCGGGCGGTTCGGTGTCTTCCGTAGGGGAATCGTCACCGCCCGTGTCTTCTTCGGCCAGCACGTTGCTGACTTTACCCAGAAGGTCCAACTTGGAGACGACGCCCCTAAGCTGGCCGACGCACTGACCTCCACTCACCAGGTGGACCGTGGGGACGGTTCTCACACCCTGGTTGAGGATGATGTAATCTTCTTTGTCGGTGTCCACCGAGAAGTAGAGCATCTTGTCACCCACTTCGTCGGCCGCTGCTTTAACCGTTTCCAGCATCTCCTGACCCTGCTTGCACCAGGGCGCATTGTAGTAGACCAGGGTTGTCTTTTCGGCCTTCAGAACCTGCGCCTCGAAACTCTCACGCGTCACTTCTGTCAATTCCGCCATGCTTCTACCCGAAATTCCTTAGCGTCAAGCGATAGGGCGTGAGCGTCGTCCTGACGTCTGACCACTGACGCCTGCCCGGAGCCTGTCTCGAGCGGAGGCGAGAGGTAGCCGCATCTGCGGCGAAGGTGGGACTGGCAACCATCTTAATATAAGAAAATGTTGTCCGCCTGTGCGGGGACACACGTCCCTTTGCTCTCGCTCGTGCTTTTCTTCCCGCAGTTTCTCGATTTCGCCGTTGGTGTCGTAGAGCTTCGTCGAGAGGTTCTTGACGAGGTTGAGAAGGATTTTCCGACAGACGCCGCCGTCTTCTGTGAACAGTTTCAGCAGAGCATCCTTCGTGATCTGGAAGCCCATGGCCTGGTCAATGGCGATCACATCAGCGGATCGAACCTCATCGGTGATCACGCCCATTTCGCCGACGAGTCCGATGGGGGAGATATAAGCAATGTCCACGCCAGTTTTGGTTCGCGCCACGATCTGACCGTCCAGAAGGATAAACAGGCTGTCGCTCGGCTGGCCGAACTGGTAGATCATCTGATCCGGCTCGAACCGCACGACCTGGCAGATTCCATAGATCTTGGCCACCTCACCATCGTCCAGGTGCTCGAAAATCGGAATCGCCTTCAAATGGCTGATGATCTGCTGCTGAGCCGCTGCATCATTGGACATACAACACCCCCGCACCGCTTTCTTCCGGGTGCATGTACAGATTCGTCATGCTTAACACGGTTATTTGAACGCTGGACTTTTCGTGAGGTCTGCAGAAAAATGAGCGATCTATCATTCGTTTCATCTGGTCCTTGCTTTCGGGTTTCAATGGTAAGTAACAAATTAACCCATTACAACCTGTTGCAAAAGGCATCACGCCCGCTTTCGAACCCTGATTTCGGGCGACATTGACACCCTTCGAGCCCCATCCTACCTTAGTCGCCCATGAGCACTGAAAATCGCCCACGAACGACCTCCAGGTCTCTGACTCTGACGGTCGGGCAAGCCGGGGGACATCTGACCGGATCGACCGAGAAACCGATCCAGGCCGCCGTTGACACGTTGAGGAGGATGGGCGGGGGACGCGTGAGCGTCGGGCCAGGTGTGTACGACTTTCGAGCGCCGCTGATGATGGCCCCCTCGGTCGCGGTGGTAGGAGCGGGGGAGGAGACGGTCTTTCGCAAAATGCCCAGCCACTCGACTCCCTTCATTCGTGACGCCGATTGGTACGAGGCACGTGTTGATGTCGAGGATCCATCCGGCTTCCAGCCGGGCGACGGCATCCTTATGCAGGTCAAGCTGGAACACGGTCGGACCGTCGTCAAACGGATCGTGACGGCCATCGATGGAAAGTCGATCCACTTGTCGGATCGGTTGATGGACAACCTGTGGCTGGAAGACGATGCGAACGCGTCCACGCTCTTCCCCCTAATTACGGCCGAAGAGTTGACGCACGACGTGACGATCGAAGATCTCGTTCTCGATGGCAACCGCGACGGCAACGACGAGATTAACGGGAACTATGCCGGAGGTGTTTTCATACAGCGATGTGACCGCTGGCGTTTCAAGAGAGTCACGTCCCGAAACTACAACGGCGACGGGTTCAGTTTCCAGGTGTGTGACGACGTCGTTTTCGAAGCGTGCGTATCGCACAACAATGCCAACCTCGGCTTCCATCCCGGTAGTGGATCGCAGCGACCCAGATTTCTAGGGTGCGAATCCCGCGAGAACGGGCAGGGCATCTTTTTCTGTTGGGGCGTGTCAGACGGTCGAGCCGAGGACTGTGTGTTGACGGACAACCACGACTATGGAATCTCGATCGGTCACCGCGACACGGACAATGAAATCCTGCGGTGCAAGATCGAAGGGAATCACAAAGTCGGGATTCTGTTCAGAGAGCAGACGGATTTACGAGCCGGACATCGGACGACCGTTCGGGAATGTGAGATTCGAGACAATGGCTTTGCGCAGGAGGGGCCGGGGTGGATGTGCGAGGTCCTGTGGGCGACCTCCTGTTCGAGGCGAACGCCTTCGCGGATGGGGGACAGGGCCGTCAGCGCATAGGACTTCTCGTCGGTCCGGAAGCGGGAGACATGACGTTGCGGGAAAACACATTCATCGGACTGGATGCGGAGATCGTGGACAGCACAGACCTGAAAGGAGCGCCGGTCACGTGACGGAAGAGGAGATGAAAGAAAAGGCGATTCAATACTTGAAGAAGCATTACAGCGAAAACACCGTTTCTATGGATACCGTGAAAAACGGCGTCAAGGACGGGAACGGTGTCTTTCACGTGGATTGTACCGTAAGCATCGCCGGTGGCCGGGAATCGGACTGGACGAAATGGTTCACGTTTCAGGATGGCGACGTCGTCAGCATGGATTGGAAAATGAGATAATGCCGTCGACGGAGTTCTGGACCGGGAACGTGAACTGGTTTCGAAAACCATGGTCATTGATGTAGCGAACAGGGGCCTCGGGAACTCTCTGCTGATCCCCGAATAGGGCCTGGAAGCTGGATCCGCCTCCCTCTGTGTTCATTGGTGGTTCCCGCCTTTCTTTCGCGAGGTAGCGTGCAAGACGCATTTAAAGACATCGAAACGAAAGCCATCCACGCAGGCGAGAAGATCGTTCGCGAAACAGGCTCGGTCGCACCCCCCATCTACCAGAGTGCCACCTTCACCTACTCGGGTGAAGGAAGCTACCACGACCTCCGCTACATTCGTCTCAACAACACACCCAGCCACATTGCCCTGCAGGAGAAGATCGCGGCGCTCTGCGGAGGCGAACGATGCGTCGTCACGACGTCGGGCATGGCGGCGATCGCGACAGCTCTGCAAACATATCTCCACTCCGGCGATCACGCGCTGTTCCAGGACTGCCTCTATGGCGGGACCCACGGCCTGCTCGCTGACCTGCACGACATGGGTGTCGCCACGACGTCGATCGATGCGGGAGATCCCGACAGCTGGCAAGCGCAGTTGAGGGAGAACACGCGGGTCATCTACGTCGAGGTTGTGACCAACCCGCTCCTCCGGGTTGCCGACCTTCGCGCCGTCACACGGTTCGCTCGAGAAAATGGCCTGGTCTCGATGATCGACAACACGTTCGCGTCCCCGGTCAACTTCAACCCGCTCGAGCACGGATACGATATAGAAATCCACAGCGCCACGAAGTATCTGAATGGCCATTCCGACATCGTCGCCGGTTGCGTCGTGGGCTCCGCCCAACGTGTCGAATCCGTTCTCCACAAACTGAATCATCTCGGGGGGTGCCTCGATCCGCACGCCTGTTTTCTCCTACACCGAGGTTTGAAGACCCTGCCCGTCCGCGTGAGATGTCAAAACGAGAATGCCACTGTCCTGGCGAAATTTCTGGATGCCCATCCGGCGGTCGAACACGTCGTCTACCCAGGGCTCGTGACGCATCCGGACCACGACCGGGCAGCCGACCTGTTCCGCGGGTTCGGTGGTATGGTCAGCTTCCTGGCGCGTGGCGATACGGCGGCGGCCGATCGCGTTCTGTCCGGCCTGAGGTTGCCCGCAGTTGCTCCGAGTTTGGGCGGCGTCGAGTCCCTCGTGACGCGCCCTGCAACGACCACGCATAGTGGTCTGACGCCAGAGGAGAGACGGGAAATGGGGATCGAAGATCGATTGATACGGGTTTCGGTCGGCATCGAATCACCCGACGATGTGTGCGCGGACTTCGATCACGCCCTCAGCAAGATCTGATGGCTAGCCCGCGTGTCGCAGTCGTGGGCGCCGGGATTCTGGGAGCCTCCGTCGCCTACCAGCTCAGTCGCCGGGGCGCCGAAGTGACCGTGCTGGAGAAAGGCGAGCCCGGCCGATTGGCATCCAGGGCCTCTTTTGCCTGGATCAATAGCCGGGACAAGAACCCGCGGGAATACCACGACCTCAACCGTCGATCGCTCGATATGTGGCCGCGGTTCGCGCGTGGTCTGGGTGATGTGGGGCTCACGTGGGGAGGCGAGCTACGTTGGGCGGGGAGTCGATCGGGGGCAGAAGTCATCGAGTCGCGTGTCGCCTTGCTGCAGGAATGGGGTTATCCGATCCGGCTTCTGATCGAATCAGATTTTCGCCATCTCGAGCCGGATATCCGCGTTCGCGACTTCTTTATCGCATCTTTCACCGAGGCCGATCTCCACGTCGATTCTCCGCGCGTGGTCGAGCGATGTCTCGACGTCGCCCGGGAACACGGTGCGGCGGTCAGGACCGACTGCGAGGTGACCGGTTTTGGAACGACGGGCTCATCCGTGAGCCATCTGGACACGTCGACCGGGCGGGTCGAGTGCGACATCGTTGTTTTGGCGGCGGGTGCGTCGACCTCGGAACTGGCAAGATCCGCCGGCGTCAAGGCGCCGGTTTACGACACGTTCGGCGCGACAGTGGTGACCACACCCGTCGAGTCCCTGTTCAGGTCCGTGGCTGTCGTGCACGGGCCCCGTGATGACCAAATTCCGATCAACGTGAGACAGCTCTCAGACGGCCGGGCCGTCATACACGGGGGGCGCCACGGCGAAATGCACGACGAGTCCCAGGGCCGGAACGAGAGCGAAGCACGTGAACTCATTCAACACGCGTGTCGATATTTCTCCCAACTGGATCGAGCAACCGTCGACGAATTGAGACAGGCCCGACGACCGGTTCCGGAGGATGGTCAGTCGATCCTCGGATTCAGCCATCGTCTCGACAACGTTTACATTGTGGCAACGCATTCAGGCGTCACTCTGGCTCCCCTGATCAGCGAGATGGCCACGTCCGAAATTCTCGATGGAGCAGAAATCCAGACCCTGTCGCCTTTCAGACCCTCCCGGTTCGGAGACTGAAGTGGAACAGACATAAGGCACCAAATGAGTGATTGCTATCTCGGTGGTCCACAGGAGTTGGCCGATTCACCCCTATCTGGGGGGACGATTCCTACCGATCGGTTGCAGTGAATGAGCAGGCCAACTGGTGCCCGCGATATCTTAGCCCAGTCCGTAGGACTGGGTTTAGGGTACAACCCCGCCAGTCCGCGTCGCTGTAACCAATAAACCAGGATGAGGCATTAGCCCCTCGGCGCTCTGTCGCCAAAGAACATATGACAGTCCATACCGAACACCCTCGCGTGGAGAAGACCTCATGCACCGCGTCGCCCTGATCGGAAACCGCGCTCACCAGAACACCTACGGTCCTCGCTTCAAGGACCATCCGAACTGCGAAATCGTCGCACTTGCCGAGCACCACAAAGAGAAAGGGGCTGCCCTTTCCGAGCTATACGGCTTACCGTGTGAAGCCGACTATGATGCGGTTCTGGAGAAGGACGATGTGGATGTCGTCTGCATCGCCACGGATTTTTACCTGAAGCGGACCCTTGTGCCCCAAGCCGCAGCCTGCGGCAAACACATCTTTATCGACAAGAGCCTCGCACGCACGGTCGCCGAAGCCAAAGAGATCCAGGCGAGTGTTCAAGGCACAAACGTCAAGATTCTGCTCGCCTACCCGACGCGGTTCGTGCCTCCCTACAGGACGTTGGCCGATCGACTGCGCTCGGGCCAGTACGAGCGACCGGTTTCCTATGCCCACCACTTCATTCGTCAGTTTCCCGAGGGGGATCTGATGGAATACGTCAGCTACCCGACGGAAGCCCGAATCAACGGTGGGGGCGAGCTGATGAATCTGGGAAGCCATCCCGTGGATCTGCTTCACTATGCGCTGGGCATGCCGAAGCGCGTCTATTCCAACTTCGAAACGGCTTACTGGGGCGATTACTACGATCAGTTCGGGACGGAGGACGTGGCTTCGATGTTGTGGGACTACGACGGGCTGACCGCCTACCTCACGGTGGGACGCAACCGCGTGGCTGCCGATGCCGTGGGGGGGTCGTCAAACAGCATCGACATCTGGTGCAAGGGCTTTCACGTTCACGCGACGCCACAAATCCTGCTCGAAAACGGCGAACCAGCGCTGGAGGATGCGGGGACGGCCGGGGGCGACGAATGCGTCGACCATTTCATCGAATGTATCGAGAAGGATCTGACGCCTATCTCGGGTGTCGACGACGGGCTGGCCGTTGCCGAAATCACGACCGCCGGCTATCAATCTGCTGCCATCGGAGAGTTCGTCGATCTCCCCCTGAAAGACGACCGTCATCCCATGCTGTCGGACGACGAACAGACGATCGAGGGGTTGCTGGATTGAACGGCGCTGAAATTGGCCCGACGGGTCAGCTGGTCACGGATTGTTCTTCGGGAGGACCCTGTCGGGGCGCGGTCAACTAACGGGCCAAGGGCCCGTGATTCCTTAGCCCAGCCCAACGGGCCGGGGTTCACGGGCAGACGTATTTCAGCCGGCTGAAGGCCCGCGATAGGCCGCGCAACGAGCAGGTGATTCCATCACAGAGAGAGCGGATGTCCAAATACAAGTCTGTTATCGTCGGTCTATCCGGTATCGGAGCCGGCCGGCCCGAGGAGCCCGAAGGGCTTCCCGTTTACGGTGCGATGGCTCGGTCGCACGCGTCGGCCTATCATCGATGCCCCGATACCGACCTCGTCGCAGTTTGCGATCTGGACGAGAAGCGAGTGGCGGAAGGCCTCGACCGATGGGGTGACGTATGGCCCGGGCTGAAGGGTTACGTTGACTACCGGGAGATGCTGAATGTCGAGAAGCCGGATATCGTGAGCGTCGCAACAAGCGATCACCTGCACGCCGATATCGTGGTCGATGCGGCGGAGCGTAAGGTGCCGATGATCATCTGCGAGAAACCGATCGCCACGACGCTCGAGGACGCCGATCGAATGATCGCGGCGGCCGACGCTAACAACGCGCTGCTTACGGTGGAGCACTCACGACGATGGCATCCGTCCTATCTGCAGGCGCGAGAGATCATCAGGAATGGAGTGATCGGCGAAGCCAGGACGGTCCTGTCGGAGATGTTCAGCCGGCGGGCGATGCTGTTCCGAAACGGCACGCACGCAGTCGATATGCTCTGTTTCCTCGCTCAGAGCGATCCGTCGTGGGTCGTGGCGGAGCTCGAAGATGGCTTCGATCACTTCACCGAGTACAGGAGCGATGGCGGACACGACCCCGCAACGGATCCTTACGTGTCCGCCTACGTACGATTCGCGAATGGCGTGAGAGGATTCACGAACTACTACAAGGTCGATTTCCCCGGGTCGCAATGGACCGTGACCTGCGAGGGAGGACGAATCGAGGTGTCCGATCGGGAACTGAAGGTGATCACGGGAGAATCGTACAGGGAATGGACAGAGACGCCCTATCCCGTCGATTCCTATGTTCACCAGCACTTCGGCGGCTTCGTTCCAGAAATGATTCACGTGCACGAAAACGGCGGCGACCTCGTGTCACCCGCACGTGAAGCACGTAAAACGCTCGAACTGATGCTCGGCATGCTCCGGTCCCACGAGCAGGGAAACAAGAGGGTCGATTTCCCGCTCGATTGACCTGACAATGAAGACTTTCAACGCAGTGAACGCTGAGAACTTGCAGGCCTCAGCCCTGAAAGGGCGGCATAGCCTAGCCCGGGGCGTCAGCCCCGGGATTTCGGAGGAGCCGCGAAAGGCCCGCCGCGGTTAGGAGATGCGTTTAAAGAGCAAGTCCTTCTTTCGGCGCACTATCGCGCACGCACGAGCCCAACCAAACTGGTTTTCCCGAACACCGAACACTTTTGTCGCGACCGATCAGACCGTTGTGTGATCTGTGGTTTCAATCCAGCAGTTGCCCACTATCCACGGTCGGGCACCAGAACTTTTCGATGAAGGAAACGACGAGTCGCGTGCCCTCTTCGTGTGGGACGTAAGGTGATCGCGCCGGATTGTACATCGTGTCTGTGAGATCCCCGATCAAGGCGACACGAACACCCCACCGCACCATCGCTTTGATGCCGAACGTGCGATGCAGAACGCACATGTTGGTGTGGACCCCCATGATGAGCATTCGGTCGATGCCACGGTCGGCGTAGACGCTGTAGACTTCCTCCCCGTTGTCCGAGATCACGTCGTGACCGTCGTCGATGTCGATCGCGTTGTGCTGCTGTGTCCAGGCTTTGCTGGAATCGGTTTCACCCGTGTCCGAACCGCCGTCCGAATCGTCGATCGGGAGGGGCGGGTCATCACGGTCGGCCGGGGCGGGAGGCTGCGTCTGCGGCGTTGAGAGCACACGCTTGCGAGCCTCCGTGTCGGCATAGAAGTCGATCGTGTTCGATGGGGCGTGGACGATCAATCCGCCTCGATCTCTGACGGCTCTCGTGACGTCGTTCATCCGTCCCACCATCGCATCGAGACGCTCGACGGCTCCCCGGCACCAGTGACCGTTCCAGACATCGCAGAGCAGAAGCGCCGTCTTTTCGGATTTCCACGTTTCGGGTGTCTCTTCCGCGCTCCACACCGCGTGGCCATCGGCGTTTGTCGTGAGGCTCTGGGATCGTAACGTCAATTCCATTAGACAGCTCCTTTAACCAGTCTCAATCGGTGTGATCGGCGTGCTCTGCGGTTCCATCCTGAGCGAGGACGATCATGAAGAAAGCAGTCATTACGGGTGAACGCCAGGGCGGCGTGATCGAGGCGCCCGATCCGATCGCCCGCGAAGATTGGGCGGTCATAAAAACGGCTATATCCGGATCTCTCAACGAGATGAAGTGGGTGAAGGTGCCGTGGTTCCTGGCATGGGGGCGCGGTTAGCGTGTGCGGAACCTCTTCGGAATCTGCTCAGGGATGTTTATGTCTCCGACGGTAAGGAAGATCATATCGTTGAATGCGTCGAGTGTGCGGAATCCGCTGGCTCGGTTCTTGACGATTTGGACGATTCGGTTGAGGCCTTCGGCGATGGCGTTGGTAAGACGCGTGTTCACGAATGCGAGGACGCCGAAGAAGTGCTGTCGCAGGGTCCTGACGAACTTTCGCAGGGGTTCAAGTCGACTTCTGAGTGCGGACGTCGTCCAGCATTTCAGGAAGCGTTCGGCAGCCCAGGGCGCTTTGTATTCCCAGAACTGCTCGAACTCGTCCTTGAGTCTCCAGGCTCTATAGATTCGGTAGTTCGCCTTCTCCAGTGCTTTGAGTGTCCGAGTATCCCCTCTGGAGCGTGTCGCTGAGTGCCGGTAGAGGAGCCATCGGAGGCCCTTCATGGCTTTGCGCTCATCCGGGGCAGCTTTACGCCACTGGTCCTTACGGACCTCGTCAACGGCGGCATTGAGAGCCTTGACGATGTGAAAGCGATCGAGGACCAGCTTGGCATTCGGACAGTGTTCCTGGATGGCTCCGATGTAAGCTTCGCTCATGTCGCAGCAGGCCCACTCGATCTTGGATCTCCGGTAGGGACTGAGAGCCTCTGTGAAGAACCGATCGATCGTTTTACGCGCCCTGCCGCGGCCAACCCACACCACGCAGGAGCGGTCCAGATCGTAAACGAGCGTGGCGTACCTGTGACGCTTGGCGTAGGAGATCTCGTCGATCCCGATGGTTTTGAGCCCTCGGATACGATGACCTTCACGAAGCCGCGTGATGGATCGGTGAAGGAGATCCGACAGCGTCGAGGCAGAGATGCGCAGTAACTCGGACGCCGCCTTCTGCGTCATGGTCTGGCAGTAGCGCAGCATGGCATACTCGAAGCGATACGTCACCCGAGAGAACCGCTCCGCCCACGGAATCTCCTGACCACACGACCGTGGGTAGGACACCGAATCTCCCGAGGATGGTAGAGAAGCCAGACCCTCCACCCGCACACCGGAATGTCACGCCACCGACGCGGATGGGGCATTGTGCGGACGATTTTACCTCGACGGCCGCACTCCGGACAACAACAACCATTCTTATGTGGCTTTACGGCGATGACGAAACAGCTTCTCCCCTCAAACCACCAGCTGACAACACGGAACCCCTTGAATCTCAGCAGTTTCGATAGTAATCTGCTCCCGGTCATAGGTCGCACCCCCTTCGCTTTGATTGTCCTACACACACAACCAAGCGTAGGGAACGATCTATGACCTTGTCATTCTATAGTTTCACCGTTGAGAAACCCGGATAGAGCCAAAAAAATACACGCTGCTCCGATGTGTACCGAGTACAAGCGTTACATCTCCGGCCAGCCATCAGAGTCCCTCGGCCACGAGGCCGCTGGTGAGATCGTCGATGTGGCCCAGCCTGGCCGCGTCTCCCCGGGCGATCGCGTCGTCGTCATGCCGCAGTTCCCGTGTGGGCGATGCGCCCTCTGCGTGTCGGGGGACTACATCCACTGTGAGAATGTCGTGGACTTTTCTGGCGAAGGGAGGGCCACGATGGCTCAGCTGATGGTCAAACCGGATTGGATTCTGCCGGCAATTCCGGATGACATTTCCTACGATCACGCGTCGATGGCGTGCTGCGGTCTGGGGCCGACGTTCGGGGCACTCGAGCGGATGGGTGTTCTGCCTGGGGAAACGCTGTTGATCACCGGGCTCGGGCCCGTCGGTCTCGGAGGCGTCGTGAACGGAACGGACCGCAATGCACGTGTCGTGGCGGTCGACATCAACGAGTGGCGGAGAAGTCGAGCACTCGAACTCGGAGCCGAGGTGGCGTTCACCCCGGATCAGGCTCTCGAGGAAATCCGCGAATGGACATCTGGACTCGGTGTCGATACTGCCGTCGATTGCTCTGGCGCGCCGGCGGCGCATCGTCTGGGCATCGATGGCCTCAGGCGACGCGGACGTCTCGCGTTCGTCGGAGAGTGCAGCGAAGATACGGTGATTCGCATCAGTACCGACATGATAAGGAAGGGGATTACGCTACACGGGTCCTGGCACTACAACCTGAGCCTGTTTCCGCGTCTGATGGGGGTCGTGCGACGGAACGCGGACAAGTTGGAGTCTCTGATCAGCCACCGATTCGAGATCGACCACGTGCAGGACGCGTGGGAGCTGCAGACGACGGGGGAGTGTGCGAAGGTGATTCTCAAGCCGTGGGGGTTGGGTGTATAGGTGTGCCATCATTGGCGTCGGTCAGAACCGGTCCAGGGGTTTGGCGGATGCATATCGGCTGATTGAACGGGGTGACCTCGTGGCCGTCTCGGCTCGAACGCCCGAGAACCTGGAGGCGTTCGCAGACCAATTCGGCGTGCTTACCCGCTACACGGACTATCACGAGATGTTCGAGCGAGAGAAACTCGATCTCGTGCACGTCAACACGCCGCCGGATGTGAGGCTGAAGATCATGGCAGCGGCCGAGGCAGCGGGCGTGCCTTCGCTTATCGTGGAGAAACCGCTCGCGGTTCAGGGCGAGGATGCGCGGGCGATCGAGGACTTCTCCCGGAGCGCGCGCGTGAAGGTGACCATCAACCACCAGCTTCACTTCCAGCCACGGCGATTCGAACTGCAGGAAAGGGTTCGAGAGGGTGCGATCGGCGACATCAGGCTGATCGATGCAAGCTGCGGGATGAACGTTGCCTACCAGGGGACACACGCGTTGCAGGCGATCGGAGCGTTCAATCAGGACGGGATGCCGATCAGCGTGTTCGGTCAGGTGAGCGGCAGCGAGGGACTCGAAGACACACCCAAGAAGCACCTGGCGCCCGACAGTGCTTCAGCCGTGATCGGCTACGACAATGGCGTTCAGGCGCTTTTGCAAAGTGGCGTCACGGCGCCTCGGGTCGGCAGAGACAGGATCAGCACCCACAAGCGGATTGCCGTCTACGGATCACGCGGCTACATCCACTGGACCATGTGGGCCTGGGAGACTTCGATTGACGGAAGGGTGGAAACAGGAGCGCACGAATACCCGGAAGAAGATATCGTTGGCCAGGCGGCGATGACCGAGGCGATGTTCGATTGGCTCGAGAGCGAGGACAACCCACATCCTCTCCGCCTCGAACTCGCTCTCCGGGACTTCAACATCATCATGGGTCTCTACACGAGCGCGCTCGAACACCGCGTGGTCGACCTGCCATTCGAGCCGCCGAACAACCTCATCGAAAAACTCCGTACTCGTCTTTAAGTCCCACCATTACCGCTTTTCCCGAACACCGAACACCGAAACCTCGAAGGCAACTGCAGGGCCTCGTTCAAAGCCCCAACCGATCAACCACCTGATCGACCGGAAGCGCCTCTCGCGTATTCCCGTCCCTGCCAACCACTCGTTCGGCTTTGAACATCGAATTCAGGATGGCCTCTTCGGTCGCATCGGCCACGGCCGGGAAGACCTCGCCGATCAGTCCCCGGTCCTCTCTGAGGGCATCTCGAAGCGCTGTTCGTTTGGAGTTTCGAAAAGTCGTCGAGAAAAGCGATTACGTAGTCGCCGCTCCCGTGACCCCCACGTGAGCCCGTCCTCGCGAGCCCGAAAGTGGCTCGACGAGCAGTTCTTTGCAGCAGGTGACCCGACAGGGGGAGGTCGGTCGCTACGATCATCATGATCGACGCGCCATCGACCGGATCCTCTTGCTCGGGTGATAGATCCGGCATCTGAACCCCATCGATCGTGAGTAGACCTCCGAAGTTCGATTGGACGAGCACACCCACCATTCCGGATTCACCCTCGATATCCACAACACGAGACGATGTTTCGATCCCGCCCTTCCAACCCAGGCAACTCATACCCAGGCCGCCGCCAACCGCACCCTCATCCACAGGTCCATCAGCTGCTGACCGGATGGCTTCTACGGCGTGCTCGGGACGGACGTGAAGCCCGCCGATGTCGTTCAGGAAGGCGTCCGATGTCTCGCCGACGACGGGGTTGAACCACGGAATACTGGCAGCGTCCTGGAAGACGTGCTCACCATGAAGCGCACGATGCCCTCGAAGACCGTCCCGACGCTCAACGTATTCGTTAAACAGATCGGTGTTTCGATACGGGCATACTCGTCGATGCACGAGAGACCTGCGGTCGTACCCGATCCGTTCCACGTGAACTGCGCCGCCTCGACAGGGTGGCTCCACCAGTCGTCGCCAGGCGGAAGAATCGCTGTCACGCCCGTTCGAATGGGACCTTCACCGATCCGGAGGGGGCCATCGCCCCCGATCAGGGTGACGTGACCGACTCGGACGCCGGGCACATCCGTAATCGCGTTGTGCTCTCCGGGTTTGAGACCACCAATCTGGATGCCGACGTCTCTAGCTCGTGGCCTACCTGATGCCATCGCTCCTCACTCAGGTACGGGCCGTGGGTCGGGATCCAGAACGATCGCGGGCGGTGTACGCATGATGATGTCGTGGCTGCCTGGGATTGCCGCTGGGGCTCCCCGTTCATTGATCGACCAGTTCGTAGACCGATGCCCTAGCACGCGGTCATCACCGATCCTGAGGGATCTCCACGGTAGCATAAGAGCGGCCAAGGAGAAGAAAACATAAACTGACTCCGTAAGCAGGTTCATTCCGAACAACCTGATGACGCGATCATCGGAGAGAGAAGGGGTGGATAAATGCGTCTCGACTGGGCACCCGTGAAATGGTGTGGAGCCTTTCCGTCTGCGAGGCTCTTGCTAGAACAACATAGCTCGCATTGTCGCCGATTGGTGAGAGAGTTCAGGTGTCAGAACATTGGTAGCCAACAGGATGAGTTGAATTACGGCTATCGCTTGGTGCGATGTGAAATGTCTTCGGGAAGGAAGTGACCATACCTTTTCCTTTTTACTCTGGGCACGTGGTCTCAGTCCCAACAACAATAGACTTGTGAGTCAGAGTTCGTTCAATCCCCAAAATTGTTTTCACTCGTCATAGGTAGATATCCGATCGAAATCATGGGTCGTAGATCACCGTATTGTGGGGTCTTCATCGTGGAGCATTCCGATTTGTCCTATGTTGTCCCAATATATCTCCTTGGAATCTGTTCTCAAGTAGAGTTCACGATTTCCGATAAGTGCCTTCCGATAGAAAGGCTTAAATGTGGCTCTATCCGGGTTTCTCAACGGTGAAACTATAGAATGACAAGGTCATAGATCGTTCCCTACGCTTGGTTGTGTGTGTAGGACAATCAAAGCGAAGGGGGTGCGACCTATGACCGGGAGCAGATTACTATCGAAACTGCTGAGATTCAAGGGGTTCCGTGTTGTCAGCTGGTGGTTTGAGGGGAGAAGCTGTTTCGTCATCGCCGTAAAGCCACATAAGAATGGTTGTTGTTGTCCGGAGTGCGGCCGTCGAGGTAAAATCGTCCGCACAATGCCCCATCCGCGTCGGTGGCGTGACATTCCGGTGTGCGGGTGGAGGGTCTGGCTTCTCTACCATCCTCGGGAGATTCGGTGTCCTACCCACGGTCGTGTGGTCAGGAGATTCCGTGGGCGGAGCGGTTCTCTCGGGTGACGTATCGCTTCGAGTATGCCATGCTGCGCTACTGCCAGACCATGACGCAGAAGGCGGCGTCCGAGTTACTGCGCATCTCTGCCTCGACGCTGTCGGATCTCCTTCACCGATCCATCACGCGGCTTCGTGAAGGTCATCGTATCCGAGGGCTCAAAACCATCGGGATCGACGAGATCTCCTACGCCAAGCGTCACAGGTACGCCACGCTCGTTTACGATCTGGACCGCTCCTGCGTGGTGTGGGTTGGCCGCGGCAGGGCGCGTAAAACGATCGATCGGTTCTTCACAGAGGCTCTCAGTCCCTACCGGAGATCCAAGATCGAGTGGGCCTGCTGCGACATGAGCGAAGCTTACATCGGAGCCATCCAGGAACACTGTCCGAATGCCAAGCTGGTCCTCGATCGCTTTCACATCGTCAAGGCTCTCAATGCCGCCGTTGACGAGGTCCGTAAGGACCAGTGGCGTAAAGCTGCCCCGGATGAGCGCAAAGCCATGAAGGGTCTCCGATGGCTCCTCTACCGGCACTCAGCGACACGCTCCAGAGGGGATACTCGGACACTCAAAGCACTGGAGAAGGCGAACTACCGAATCTATAGAGCCTGGAGACTCAAGGACGAGTTCGAGCAGTTCTGGGAATACAAAGCGCCCTGGGCTGCCGAACGCTTCCTGAAATGCTGGACGACGTCCGCACTCAGAAGTCGACTTGAACCCCTGCGAAAGTTCGTCAGGACCCTGCGACAGCACTTCTTCGGCGTCCTCGCATTCGTGAACACGCGTCTTACCAACGCCATCGCCGAAGGCCTCAACCGAATCGTCCAAATCGTCAAGAACCGAGCCAGCGGATTCCGCACACTCGACGCATTCAACGATATGATCTTCCTTACCGTCGGAGACATAAACATCCCTGAGCAGATTCCGAAGAGGTTCCGCACACTCTAACCGCGCCCCCATGCCAGGAACCACGGCACCTTCACCCACTTCATCTCGTTGAGAGATCCGGATATAGCCTAAAATAAATATACTGAGTTCAGGTCAATAGGTGTGTAAAAGAAATCAGGCGGCCATCTTCCCGGCTTCGACCTGCGGTTCGGTTGAGTGTTTCTGATCGTAGACTTGTTGTAGCAAGTGTGGCGCGGTGAGTTTCCTGAATCGGCTCTCTGCGACCTTGAGCGTACGCCAGATGAGAGTCGTGGCGTTCCTGACTTTCTTGAATCGCCTGGCGGCGTTTGTGCGAAGCCGAACGGAAGCAAAGGGGCTCTCGACGACGTTCGTGGTTCTCAGGTGTTTCCAGTGTTCCTTCGGGAAGTCGTAGAACGTGACCATCCGATCCCAGTTTCTTTCGAGCGTCTCCACGGCGGCAGGGAACTGTGAGCGATACCGTGCGGCAAAGCGTTTCCGGAGCTTCTCGGCCTCCTTTTTCGTGCCGGCATAGGGGATCTGGACGAGCAGTGCGCGGGCTTCAGCCTGTGCACGCTTGGCGACCTTGTCGAGCACGTTGAGGATCTTGTGGTTCCAGCACCGTTGTTGCCGGCTCTCTGGCCAGACCTGATCAACGGCCGCCCAGATGCCCATATTCCCGTCCGCGGCGATCAGGACAGGATGTTCGAGCCCGCGATCCCGGAGATCCCGTAGCACCGTGAGCCAGGATTCTGTAGACTCTCGATAACCGGGTTCTATCGCCAGGATCTCCTTGCTGCCGTCGCTCATCGCGCCGATCACGACCAGCAGACACGCCTTCTCGCGCTCGAGCCCGGCTTTGACGTAGATGCCATCAGCCCAGGCGTAGACCAGTTCGCGATTATCCAGACGCCTTTCTTTCCAGTCCTGGAAGTCGACCTCCCACTTCCCTCGAAGACGAGCGATCGAGGTCGGCGAAAGCGGCGCGCCATCACCGAGCAGCGCACGCAAAGACAACTCGAAGTCGCCCTGGGAGAGACCGTGGAGATAAAGGTCGGGAAGCAGATCTCCAATGGCCCTGGTTCTCCGGGCGAACAGGGGGAGGATGCGGCTTTCAAACCGCTCTTCCAGACCACGAACCCGGGGACGCCGGACCTTGATCGTTCCGCAGCTCGTCGAGAGACGCCGGGGCTTGCCGTAGCCGTTCCTGTAGCCCGTGGAGCTATCGACCTCGGCTCGGCGCTCATACCACGACCGGCCCAAGAACGCGGTCGCCTCCTCCTCCAGAATGGACTGGAACCGGCCCTGGATCTCTTCACGGATCCAATCGTCAACCGTCTCCCACGTCGGCATGGACTTCAATGGGGCTCTATGCGTATGTTCCTTCACGGCGATCCTCCTTCCCAACCGGGCCTCTCACCCGGTTTTGTGTGAATCAACTATCTCACGGGAAGGGTAGGGTCGCCCTTTCTCTTTTTCCACACCTTTTGATTATAGCTCATGGTCCCGGAAAGATGCGCATGGGTTGCCTAGCAATATTCCGATCGTTCTTGCCGAGTAGGTCTACGAATTTCCGTTCTGAAAAGGAGCTATAATCAAAAGGTGTGGAAAAAGAGAAAGGGCGACCCTACTGAGTGAGGCGACGCGTGCAGTATCGGTTGGCGATTGCCGCGAACCAACCCAGGGGGGTGTTCCGGAAGGCGGTTGACGATGCCGGGCTGCTGGACCCGTTCGACGTCGTGGGCATAAGCGAAGAGATGGGCCTGGCCAAGCCGGATCCAGCGTTCTTCGAAGCGATTCTGACGACGCCGAAACGAAGGCCTATCTGGACAGCCTGAAGCTGGCACCCTCGAGGGGGCCTGGGAAAGCGAATTTAGACGTGTCAGCCGACGTAGTGGTGACGTCGTTGACCGATCTGCCAGGAAAAATCGCTCGATTGAAACAAGAGCTATAAACAATGGTTAAACAATAAGTTATGAAATACGTCTTAAAAGTGGCCTCGGGGCCACTTTTTCAATGAAGAAGAGCGAACGAGGGCCTCTCCTGAACACTCTTTTCGCGGCTGGACTGGCAGCCGAGGGCGCGAAGCGAGCAGTGAGGCAACAGGAACCCTACACCCCAATCTCAGGCCGCCGATCCCAGGGCCGCGCCTTCTCGATGGCGGCGGAAGCAGCGAGGACCGTCAGTTCGTCCTCGAGGCGGGCGACGATCTGGAAGCCGATGGGCAGTCCGTCGGGGGAGAAGCCGCAGGGCACGCTCGCGGCAGGATTGCCGGTCAGGTTGAAGGCCGGGGTGAACGGGATGAAGCCCCACCTCGTGCGCGCGATGCTTCGTCCGGCTATCACGGTCGGAGGCTGCTCGATCGGAAACGCAGGGACGGCCGTCGTCGGGCAGAGGAGGAGGTCGATGTCGGCGAAGAAACGCTCCGTGTAGGCCCGGTAGCGGCCGATCGCATTGAGCGTGTGCAGGTAGTCCCCCATCCTTTCGCGTCCGTGCTCGAGGTCTTCGCGGAAGTAATCGGTCAGCTGTTCGGCGGAGGTGGAGTTGTCGATCAGCTCACCGTGCGCCGCGAAGCCCTTGATGCAGAAGAAGTCGAAGAAGCGGTCCATCAGGGCGTCGTTGCTCTCGTCGGGACAGAAATCCCGCTCTTCGACGTGCGCGCCCAGCTCTTCGAAAGCCGATGCGGCAGCACGGACGGCGGCGACCACGTCGGGATCGGTCGGAGCGCCCCCCTGGTCGACGCTCAGCGCGATTCGGAGGTCTTTGACGCCGCGATCGAGGCTGCTCGTGAAATCGGGAGGAGTATGAGGCAGGGTCGTCGACTCGGCGTCGGACGCGGGACCGGCGAGGACATTCATCATCAGTGCGGCGTCCTGGACGGTCCAGGTCATCGGCCCGACAGAGGAGTTGTTGACGGGATGCCACGAGTGTTCGCTCGACCATCGGCGGGGGATGCGTCCCTGGGAAGCCTTGATACCGTAGATGCCGCTGAAGCCCGAGGGAATGCGAATCGATCCGCCACCGTCGCTGCCCTGGGCGATGGAGGTCATTCCTGCCGCGACGGATACGGCCGCGCCTCCGCTAGAGCCCCCCGGCGTGCGCTCTGGATTCCACGGGTTGCGCGCCGGTCCGAACACGCGATTCTCCGTCGTGCCAGCGTGCCCATACTCAGGCGTGTTCGTCTTCCCGATGATAATGGCGCCCGCCTCGCGAAGACGCTCAGTGCAGAGAGCGTCTGAGTCAGCGATCTCGTCATCGGGGATGCACCCGTGCGTGAGGCGAACGCCCTTGACGCCTTCGAGGTCCTTGATCGGGACGGGGATTCCGTGCAGGGGTCCGAGGTCACTGCCCCGGGTGACGGCAGCTTCGGCCTCGCGGGCAGCGGCCATCGCTTCGTCCGCCATCACGGTGATGTAGCCGCCAAGACCTTCGTCCACGGCCTCGATGCGTCCGAGCGTCGCCACGGTCAGTTCGACGGGGGAAAGTTCTTTCGCGCCGATCATTCGACGTAGTTCCGTCGCCGGCGTGTATCCAGGAACAGTGGGATTGTATTGACTGTTGCTCATCAGTTGGTTAGCGGCGGACGATGGCGCCGCTCACCCTGAGCGACCTCTTTTTCGATCCTGCGGGCGCAGCCGATCGGAGATAACAGCGCAGGTTGTATCGAAGAGCCTGCCCTGAGCGGAGTCGAAGGGGCGAGCGGCACGCTGATCAAACCCCAGGTCTGACCAGTCATTTTCCTTCGTGTCTTCGCGTCTTCGTGTTCAAGATTCCCCGGTGTTGCGACTAGTTCCCAAGCCTCTTCGGTAGAAGGGTTCAACCCTTCGGCCGCCCAATCACCGGATACATCGGATCATTCCATCCCCATCCCGTATGCTCCCCGGGTGGGACGAGTTCATCGACTTTTTCGACCGCTTCATTGCTCATCTCCCAACCGAGACAGCCGAGGTTGTCGGCGTACTGCTCCATCGTGCGGGGTCCGACGATTGCGGAGGTGACGATGGGATTGCCGAGCACCCAATTGAGGCTTAACTGGGTCAGCGTTTTTCCGTGCGCGTCGGCGAGGGGCTTGAGGGCCTGGGCGACTTCGAAGCTTTCGTCGCGGAGCTCGGTGATGAGGATGCGACGATCCTTACGCGCGGCGCGCGAGCCCTCGGGCGGGTCCTGGCCGACGAGATACTTGCCGGCGAGGACGCCACGGGCGAGGGGGCTGTAGATCATCGTGCCGACGCCGAACTTTTCGCACGCGGGGAAGAGGTCGACCTCGGGGTCACGGTTGACGATGTTGTAGAGCGGCTGGACAACCGACATCGGCGAGTAGCCTCGTTTGTCGGCAATCCAGAGTGCTTCCGTCAGTTGGTGACCGTAAAAGTTCGAGCAGCCGGGATACCGGATTTTGCCCTGGGTGGCGAGGTCGTCGAGCGCGCGCAACGTTTCTTCCAGCGGGCAGTCGTAGACCGCGCGATGCAGCATATAGATGTCGATGTAGTCGGTGTCGAGACGGCGAAGGCTGTTCTCGACCTCATTCATTATATGATAGCGACTCAGCCCGCTGTCGTTGATGCCCTCCCCGCGAGGCCCGTTGACCTTCGTGACGACCACGACCTTGTCGCGCTTGTTTTTGATGGCTTTTCCGAGTATACGCTCGGCTTCGCCGTCATTATATACATTGGCCGTGTCGATGAAGTTGATGCCGTCGTCGTAGGCGCGGTCGATGATCTCGATCGAGTCCGGCTCGCTCGTGGGATTGCCGAACATCATCGTTCCCAGACACAGTCGTGAGACCTTCACCCCGTTGCGCCCGAGGGTTGCGTATTCCATTGACTCCTCCGTTCGGTTGCGTGATGGCACATAATAGTGCCAGCTGTTTTGACCCGCAAGGTTTCGAGCAGGCGAAGGTGCGAGAAACCTGAGCGGGAGAGCGGGAGAGGAGAGAGCGGGGGAGGCAACAGTTTTGCGACTGCTCATCAATCGAACGCTGATGGATGAGCGACGGGCGTCTCCTCTCCCCGTCCCCCGCTCTCCCCGTCTCCCGTTCAGCCATTCTTGTCCTGATGGCTGAGGTGTCTTCGAGGTCTCATATGACAACTCCCAACATCCTCTTGATCATCACCGACCAGCAGCGATGGGACGCCCTGAGCTGCGTCAGCGACTGGGTGCGAACCCCGAATATGGATCGTCTCGCCGCCGAAGGCGTTCAGTTCTCGAATTGCATCACGAATTCGCCCGTTTGCGTGCCGACGCGACGATCGCTCGCGACCGGTTTGTATCCTCACAACACGGGGGTCTGGAACAACGGAGACTTCGGACTGGAGCCGGACGCGCCGTGCTGGATGCGGGAGATCCGGAATGCAGGGTATCGAACGAGTTTGTTCGGGAAGACGCATCTCAACCGACATCAGGGTGACCTGCGGGAAGTGGAGCACGTTCTACGCGCACAGGGGATCGATGACATCAACGAGACCGTCGGTCCGCGGGCCTGTGCGCGAACGTTGTCGCATATGACGGCGGAATGGGACGAATTGGGGTTGTGGGACGCCTATAAGGCCGACTTTGAAGAGCGTTTCTCGAACGTACCCTGGGTGGTGCGTCCCACGGTGTTGACGCGGGAACATTACTATGACACCTACGTCGGGCAACACGCGAAGGGATATCTCGAGAGCTATGAGCGTGATCAACCCTGGTTCTGTTGGGTCAGCTTCGGGGGGCCGCACGAGCCGTGGGATACGCCGGAGCCCTACGCGTCGATGTATGATCCTGGCGAGATGCCGCCCGTGCTGGATGGGGATTTGCGGGAGGGCGCACGGCCTTCGGGCGAACTGGATGTGCGACGGGCCGAGGCAGGAAAGTGGACACCCGAGGAAGCGGCGGCGATGCGGGCGAACTATGCCGGCAACGTGACGCTGATCGATGATCAGCTGGGGCAGATCTTCTCGACGATCGAGGCGCGGGGCGAGTGGGATAACACGATGATCGTGCTGGCGTCCGACCACGGTGAGATGAACGGCGACTTCGGCCTCATTTATAAGAGCAACTTCCTGAACAGTGCGGCGAGGGTGCCGCTGCTCGCGAAGTCACCGGGCGTGGCAGGGGGGCGCACGTGCGATGCCTTCGTGGAATGGTTCGACATTGGGCCGACCCTCGTCGAGGCTGCGGGCGGCGAGATCGGATACAAGCAACACGCGAAGACGCTGACCCCCTGCCTGTCAGACACGGGCCATCGGATTCGCGACGAAGCGTTGTGTGAAATTTCTAACGAAGTGATGGTCGTGAACGAGAAATGGAAAATGGCCGTGAATCGCGAAGGACAACCTTACTTGCTCTTCGACCTCGAAAACGACCCCGACGAGTCGAAGAACCTCGCCGGCCTCGATGATTATTGCGAGGTTGACCTGCCCCCATCTATGTGTCCACATCCAGAGTTAGGATATGGCTGCGGTGAGCGGTTTGGTGACCGCTTCAGGTGCAGGTGGGCGATAGCCCAATGAGCTGTGTGGTCTGATGTGATTGTACTGCCAGCGCCACCACTTGGTCAACACCCTAGCCTCCTCCAAGGTCGTGAAGATCTCACCGTTGAGTAGCTCGTCTCTGAGCTTCCCGTTGAAGCTCTCGATGTATCCGTTCTCCCACGGGCTGCCCGGCTCGATGAACAAAGTTCCGACCTCCAACCTCGAGAGCCAGTCCCGAACCGCTTTGGCTACAAACTCCGGCCCGTTATCCGATCTGATGTGTTTCGGGACACCATACCTCAGCATCAGCTTCGCCAACGTCCGCAGAACGTCCCGTGATGTTTGCTTGCGAGCGACCTCGATGGTCAGGCACTCACGCGTGTATTCATCCACGACTGTCAGGAACTTCAACGGCCTCCCTTCACGTGTGCGATCGAACACGAAGTCGTAGGCCCAGACGTGGTTACGATGCTCGGGTCTGAGTCTGATGCAGGAGCCGTCGTTGAGCCAAAGTCGACCCCGCTTCGGCTGCCTAGCGGGCACCTTCAGCCCCTCCTGACGCCAGATCCGCTCCACCCGCTTGTGGTTCACCCGCCAGCCATCGGTCCTAAGAAGAGCCGTGATTCGACGGTAGCCATAACGTCCATATTCGCTGGCCAGAGAGACGATGTTCGCGGTCAGGACGGTCTCGCCGTCCGCCACCTTGAGCGTGTATCGCTGGGTACGGCGCACCTGACCCAGCACACGGCACGCCCGACGCTCCGAGACAGCCAGGGCCTCACGCACGTGCCCGACCGCCTTCCTTCGCCGCGTCGGGCTCAGAAGTTTCCCCGGGACACCTCCTTGAGAATCGAGATATCCAGGGCCTGGTCGGCCACAAGACGTTTCAGACGCCCGTTCTCTTGCTCCAGCTCCTTCAGCCGGCGGACCTGGTCGACCTCCATACCGCCGTATTCCTTGCGCCACCGGTAATAGGTCTGTTCGCTGACGCCAAGCTCACGCGAGACCTCGCCGACCGTCTTGCCTTACGATATACGAATCTCTGCCTGACGGAGATGTCCGATGATCTGCTCCGCTGTGTATCGCTTCCTGGCCATTCGGCCCCCTTTCTATGTTCCGATATCCTAACTTTAGGAATGGGAACAATCCAGGGGGGCAGGTCAGAAAGCGAAGAGGATCTCGACGGCGTCGCGTATGCGCTTTTCGAGGAGTTCGACAACCTTGGATTCGGGCTATACCGGGCGACGACCATCATCGCGGATAGAGAGACGATGAAACGGAGAGCGTGGTTTGCCCTAACTGGCTTGGTCGGTGGCGATCTGGATGGGGTGGAAACAGTCTACGCTAACAGATGGGTTGATTTGGCCGCCATCGCCGCTTCGAATCCGCCCCAGAAGATTCGGCACGATGCGTGGATAGCTGGTAAAGAACGCTATCAGCGCGAACAGGTCGAGACGGGTCCGTTCCGCGAGATAGCCGAAGGTGAAGGGTTCAAGAGGGAGCGGCCGGATCTGGTGGCTGCCATCGATTGGGATCGGTTTCCACCCTCCTGGCATCAATGCACGCTCTACCACAAGAACGGCTGGCTCACCCTGGTTTCGAAGGAGAAGCTCGACGATGACAACGTAGCGATCGGTCTGCGATTCGCGGATCTGTTCGAATTCGCCTACGACCGGTTCAAGGAGCTGGACGCGAAGCAGAAGGCGAATCGCGAGCTGGCCGTCGAGGCGGCGTTGGAGAGGGTGCGAGGGCAAGCATTGGCAATGGAGGACGAGGCGCACCTGACCGGCATCTCGCAGGCGATCTTCGAAGAACTGGAGGGCCTAAACTACGATCTCAGACGATCTGTGATCACGATCGGTGCCGGGGATTTAGTGAAGAACTGGGCAACTCTCCGCGACGGCGGTGCGGTACGGTCTGGGCACTCGGCACGGCGTCTGGACGGAGGGATGCGGGAGGCAGTACCAGCGTTGGCGCGGGAGTCCCAACAGCGTCAGAAGGCCCGAGCCGACGGCCAGGCGTATCACGTCCTTGCGCTGACTGAAAGGGAGGCCCGCGACCGGATTGAGGCTATGAACCGGTTCGATCCGCAGGCCGACAACCTGCCCCAGACATTACCGCAAGGATCCGAACATCACCATAGTCTGTTCATAAGCAAGGGCAACCTGAGCCTCATTACGGCATCCGCTCTCGACGAGGCGGAGATCGACATCGGGATTCGATTCGCGAAACTGTTCGAGTTCGCTTACGACCGCTTCCTCGAGCTGGACGCGAAGCAGAAGGCGAATCACGAGCTGGCCGTCGAGGCGGCACTCGAGCGCGTGCGCGGTCAGGCGCTGGCGATGGAGAGCGAAGAGGATCTCAATGGTGTCGCCTATGCACTGTTCGAGGAATTCGACGGGCTCGGCTTCGACCTTGTCCGAGCAACAACTGTGGTGTTCGACCTGGGAGAGAAAACCGCCCGTTCGTGGTCTGCATTTACTGGCTCTGTTGATGAAACCCTTCAGGGTGTAGAATCAGTCTGGGCCCGACCCAAGTACAGCATAGAAGGCTGGTTCTCGGGCGAAGGTGGTGGTGAAGACCAGGAGCGCTTTGACGCCTGGCAGTCTGGTGAGCGATACCTGCAACAGTTCAGGGATGATGTCTCCGAAATGATTGAGAGTGCCCGGGAGATCTTGAAGGCCGAGCGTCCGGATCTGGAATCAGCTTACAATTGGGACAATCACCCTCAATCCGAGCATCTCTGCACGCTCTTCAACGCGCACGGTCTGATCACCATCGTGACCGAAGAGGAGCTGGACGAAGAGATGATCTCCATCGGGCTCCGCTTTTCCGACCTGTTCAGCTTCGCCTACGACCGCTTTAGCGAGCTGGACGCGAAGCAGAAGGCGAATCGCGAGCTGGCCGTCGAGGCAGCGCTGGAGCGGGTGCGGGGCAAGGCGCTGGCGATGGAGAGCGAGGAGAACCTGACCGGAGTTGCGATCTCTATAGCCGAAAGTTGAAGGGGTTGGAGTATCGACCTCAGCGAATCACCCTATCGACACTCAGCCAGGACGAGATGCTCTTGAATAACTGCAAGGCACTCGTCGACGGTGAGGCCACCGATCCCAGCGGCGTTCCGATGTTCAGGGTCCCGGTCGACGAGCTCAATCCATCGCTCACGGAATCGTTGAATGGCGTAAAGCGTGGCGATCGATTCGAGCACTTCGTCTTAGAAGGCGCGGAGCTGGAAGACAGACGGACATGGCGCAGACAGGTCGCACCCGGGACGGAAATGGCAGATGGGTCGGAAGCAACCTACGAGGGGATCTTCGGGAGAGAGGTTGATCGTGAGCACCACTACTCGTTTTTCTACCGGAATGGCTGGCTGAGGCTCGTCAACGAGACAGAAATATCCGAGGAAGAAATCGAGACAGGGATACGCTTCGCCCGGCTGTTCGAATTCGCACACGATCAATTCCGTGAACTTGAAGCCAAGCAGGTTCGCGCGCGAGAAGCCGAAGTCGAGGCGTCACTCGAGCGCGTCCGGGCGTGGGCGCTGGCGATGGAGAGGGAAGAAGATCTGTCCTCCGTGGCTGCCAGCATCGGTGAGGAGCTCAAAGGCCTCGACTACAATCCGAATCGTATCAGGATTCAGGTCATCACTGATGACCGGACAGGCATGCGGAGCTGGAGCGCGCTCTCACCGGGTGGGAGCACGCGGTCAACTGTGCTGGAGGGAGAGCTGCACACCTTCGCGTCTGTACATTCGGAGCTCCGTGGAAACCACGAGCGTTCCATCGAGCGCCTGGATGCGGGCGATCCGTCGGAGCATTTCCTGATTGCCGGCGAAGAGCTGGAGAGCACGCGTAAGAGGCGGCAGGAGGCCCTGGGACAGACACCGTATGCTGAGGTATACGGGGACCCGATGGATCAGGAGAATCAATACTCGTTCTTCTTCAAGAACGGCTGGCTGCGGCTCGTCGCTGAAGACGAGATCTCCGAGGGAGAGGTCGAGACGGGCATCCGCTTCGCGAAGCTGTTCGAGTTCGCCTACGACCGATTTCTGGAGCTGGATGCGAAGCAGAAGGCGAACCGCGAGCTGGCCGTCGAGGCGGCGCTCGAGCGGGTGCGCGGTCAGGCACTGGCGATGGAGAGCCAGGACGATCTGAACGGTGTGGCTGACGCGATCTTCGCGGAGCTGAGCGGACTCGATTTCGATCTGCACCGGACGGCCGTCACGATCATTCGTTCGGAATCCGATGTCGTGAAGAACTGGCTCGCGAGCGAGGCGATCGCGGCAGATGACGTCGAGCGGACGATCTACATCGAGCAGCCGAAGGCGGACATCTACAGCGCCGAGACGCAGGGCGTCGAACAGCGCGAGCAGGAAGAAGCGAAAGCGCGTGGCGAGCATCTCTATCACTTTGCGCTCGACGGCGAGGCGCTTCAGCACCGGTTTGAGGAGCTCGAGTCGATGTGGAACGTCACGTTCCGCGAGAAGCCGGCTTCCGAGCATCAGTATCGACTGCTGTTCGACGCCGGTCACCTCTCGATCATCGTCGAGGAAGAGCTCACGGACGAGCAGATCGACGTGGGTCACCGGTTCGCGCGGCTGTTCGAGTACGCCCACGACCGCTACCTGGAGCTCGTTGCCAAGGACCGTCAGAACCAGGCGCTGCTGCTCGAGGGTGCGCTCGAACGCGTGAGGTCACGCGCGCTGGCGATGGAAGGGACGGACGAGCTGCACGAGGTGGCGGGGGTCCTGCGCGAAGAGATTCTGCGGCTTGGGCTGGAACCCCTGAATGTGGAGATCTTCATTCGGGATGAGGCCGACAACATCGGTCGATGTTTCGCCTACAATGAAAGCGGCAAGGCCTATGAAGACGTCGTTTCGCTCGATGATGCGGTGGAGCAGGCCATTGGCAAGGCCATCGTAGACGCACGTACGGCTGGTGAGCCCTTCTATCACACCACCTTCACGTCGGAGGATGACGAAGTTTGGCGTGGCCTTACTGGACGCGCTTACCCAATCCACGAATTGGCGTTGGAATCCGTCCAGGCATACTGGTTCATCTTCCCGCACGGCAGTCTGACGGTGGCGTTTGAGCTCGAGCAAGATGATTCGGCCATCGGCGCCCTGATCCGCTTCGCGGAGGTGTTCGGGTTCGCCTACGAGCGGTATCAGCAGCTCGAGCTGAAGGAGCAGCAGAACCGTCAGCTGCGCCTCGATGCCGTGCTCGAACGCATCCACGCGGAAGTTGCGGGCATGACGCAGGCGGAAGACGTGGGCCAGGTGCTTGGTTTGATCCACGACGGTGCGCGCGAGATGGGCATACCCGATGCGTACATCACGTTCGGTACCCTCATGGACGGTCATCAGATGCTGTACCTCCTGTCCGACGACGAGTTTGGCGTCGAACCTTTCCGGCGCTCCATCTATCGTGACCTCCACTTATACCGTTGGGATGATGGGGAGAAGACGCAGGAGGAATTCGATGCGGGTCGAATTTACGAGATCCGCATTCGCCATCATACCGAAGAGACCCGTCAGAACCTGGCGCGACAGTATACCAGCGGGCAGCGGGACCTTGCGCCGCGTTCCGCCATGGACGTTCCCCTTTCCTACGGCATGCTCGGGTTCCATTCCATGGAGGCGAACCGCTTCACGTCACCGCAGGAGCAGGAGATCGGAAAGGTATTTGCCGAGGTGATGGAGCTCGGATGGGCGCGGTTCCTCGATTTCCGACGACTCGAGGAGCAGAACCGCGCCCTCGAGCAGGCCAACGAGGAGATCCAGGAAGCGACGCGTCTGAAGTCGCAGTTCCTCGCGACCATGTCTCACGAGTTGCGCACGCCGATGAACGCCATCATCGGGTTCACGCGTCTCGTACTGCGTCGCGGCGCGGAGAAGCTGGACGATCGTCAGCGTGGTAACCTAGAGAAGGTCGGGGCGAGCGCCAACCACCTGCTCAGCCTGATCAACGATATCCTCGATCTGTCGAAAGTCGAAGCCGGTCGCGTCGACATCAGCCCGCATACGTTCGAGTTGAAGCCCGTCATCGAAGACGCCTGCGCCACTGTCGGCCCGACCCTCGGCAAGCCGTCCGTCAACCTCGAGTTCGATGTCGAAAGCAGCATCGGCGAGGTCTATACCGATGAGTCCCGATTACGGCAGATCATCATCAACCTCCTCAGTAACGCATTAAAGTTCACCGACGAAGGATCCGTAAAAGTCACTTCGACGCAGTCGGTTAGTCCGGGGGATTCCCCCGATCTGGTCATATCGGTTACCGATACGGGCATCGGCATTCCCGAGGATGAGATGGCCAACATCTTCGAAGAATTCCGTCAGGTCGATGGGACGAGCACACGACGCCATCAAGGCACCGGTCTGGGTCTCGCCATTACCGCAAAATTCGTCGAACTCCTCGGCGGCGAAATCGGGGTCGCCAGCGAAGTAGGCGAGGGATCGATTTTTACGATTCGAATACCGTCACGCTATGATCAACCTGTTGCAGGGGAGCAGGGAACAGGGAGCGGTGGGGACGCGTTGACACAGCCGACTGCCGACCTGTCCGCCGAAGCCTTGGCGGAGGCGGACCGCCCACCGACCGCCGACGGCAAGCGCACCATCGTCTCAATAGATGATGATCCAAACGTAGCCGTCCTGTTGCGACAGGAACTGGAAGACGATGGTTATTCCGTTATCTCCGCACTCAATGCGGACGAAGGAGTCGCATTGGTCAAGCAGCATCAGCCGATCGCCGTAACCGTCGACATCCTGATGCCCGGCAAAGACGGCTGGCAAACGATCGCGATGCTGAAGGACGACCCCGACACGCGCGACGTCCCGATCGTGATCGTGTCGGCGATGGACAACCGCGACCTCGGTTTCAGCCTCGGCGTCCACGACTACGTCGTGAAACCGTTCGATCGCGACGCGTTGATCAACGCGCTCGGCCGGATCGATCACGGCAGTGTCAAGGACGTGCTCGTCGTCGATGACGAAGCCGTCGCGTGCGACCTCATCTGCGAGATCCTGGATGACGGTGGCTACACGACACGCCGCGCCCACAATGGACGCGAGGCCCTCGATCGCATCCGTGAACAGAAGCCGGACGCCATCTTCCTCGACCTGATGATGCCGGAGATGGATGGCTTCGCCGTCATCGAGGCCCTTCGGAAACGGATATGGCCTCGATCCCCATCATCGTCGTGACAGCCAAGGACCTCACGCAGGAAGAGGAACAATACCTCGCCGCCCACGTCAATCGGGTGGTGCAAAAGGGGACGTTGGATCCGGATGATTTGGGGGTGACGTTGAGGGAAGCCCTGTCGAGGTGGGATGGGTGATAGGGCCCAGAGGGCCAAGGACATTGATGTTGTAGGACCAAGCTCTGCTTGGGAAGGCTCCCCTGGTTTGCAAGAGAGCCAGAACCTGGCAATGCTGCTGGCTCTACGGCGGGCAAGATAGGTCAGTGATAGGCCCGTTCCAAGGCGGGAGCCTGGTCCTACAGCCTTAGCCAGCTTTGGCAATCAGTTACACCAAACGTCAGGTCATCATGCCAAAGAAGAGATTCAAACATAGCAATCTGAGAGAGGGCAGGGAGCTATAATCAAAAGGTGTGGAAAAAGAGAAAGGGCGACCCTACCCTTCCCGTGAGATAGTTGATTCACACAAAACCGGGTGAGAGGCCCGGTTGGGAAGGAGGATCGCCGTGAAGGAACATACGCATAGAACCCCATTGAAGTCCATGCCGACGTGGGAGACGGTTGACGATTGGATCCGTGAAGAGATCCAGAGCCGGTTCCAGTCCATTCTGGAGGAGGAGGCGACCGCGTTCTTGGGCCGGTCGTGGTATGAGCGCCGAGCCGAGGTCGATAGCTCCACGGGCTACAGGAACGGCTACGGCAAGCCCCGGCGTCTCTCGACGAGCTGCGGAACGATCAAGGTCCGGCGTCCCCGGGTTCGTGGTCTGGAAGAGCGGTTTGAAAGCCGCATCCTCCCCCTGTTCGCCCGGAGAACCAGGGCCATTGGAGATCTGCTTCCCGACCTTTATCTCCACGGTCTCTCCCAGGGCGACTTCGAGTTGTCTTTGCGTGCGCTGCTCGGTGATGGCGCGCCGCTTTCGCCGACCTCGATCGCTCGTCTTCGAGGGAAGTGGGAGGTCGACTTCCAGGACTGGAAAGAAAGGCGTCTGGATAATCGCGAACTGGTCTACGCCTGGGCTGATGGCATCTACGTCAAAGCCGGGCTCGAGCGCGAGAAGGCGTGTCTGCTGGTCGTGATCGGCGCGATGAGCGACGGCAGCAAGGAGATCCTGGCGATAGAACCCGGTTATCGAGAGTCTACAGAATCCTGGCTCACGGTGCTCCGGGATCTCCGGGATCGCGGGCTCGAACATCCTGTCCTGATCGCCGCGGACGGGAATATGGGCATCTGGGCGGCCGTTGATCAGGTCTGGCCAGAGAGCCGGCAACAACGGTGCTGGAACCACAAGATCCTCAACGTGCTCGACAAGGTCGCCAAGCGTGCACAGGCTGAAGCCCGCGCACTGCTCGTCCAGATCCCCTATGCCGGCACGAAAAAGGAGGCCGAGAAGCTCCGGAAACGCTTTGCCGCACGGTATCGCTCACAGTTCCCTGCCGCCGTGGAGACGCTCGAAAGAGACTGGGATCGGATGGTCACGTTCTACGACTTCCCGAAGGAACACTGGAAACACCTGAGAACCACGAACGTCGTCGAGAGCCCCTTTGCTTCCGTTCGGCTTCGCACAAACGCCGCCAGGCGATTCAAGAAAGTCAGGAACGCCACGACTCTCATCTGGCGTACGCTCAAGGTCGCAGAGAGCCGATTCAGGAAACTCACCGCGCCACACTTGCTACAACAAGTCTACGATCAGAAACACTCAACCGGACCGCAGGTCGAAGCCGGGAAGATGGCCGCCTGATTTCTTTTACACACCTATTGACCTGAGCTCAGGGCAGGTGCGAGGTCGAGTCAAGAGGTGTGTAAATAGATCAGGCGGCCAGCTTCTTCCCGGAGTCGATTGTGGTCATAGTTTGGTTGTGCTGTGCATAAACAACGTGTAACAGATGGGGTGCATTGAGTCGCCGGAAGCGTTTCTCGGCGACCATCAGTGTTCGCCAGATGAGAGCGCTTGCCGCGACGACCTTCTTGTAGCGTTTGGCGGCGTTGGTTCGTAACCGCACGGATGCAAAGGGGCTCTCGACGATGTTGGTCGTTCTCAGGTGGCGCCAGTGTTCTTCTGGGAAATCGAAGAAGGTGAGCATCCTATCCCAATCCCGTTCGAGTGTTGCCACCGCCTTCGGGAACTCGTTGCGATATCGTGCGACGAACTGCTTGCGCAGCTTCTCCGCATCCTGACGCGTGCTGGCATAGGGAATCTGGACGAGCAGTGCACGAGCTTGAGGCTGCTGACGTTTGTGGATCTGGTCCGGGACGTTGAGAATCTTGTGGTTCCAGCACCGCTGCTGACGGGTGTGCGGCCAGACCTGATCGACGGCAGACCAGATGCCCATATTGCCATCGGCCGCCATCAGAATGGGGTGATCCAAGCCGCGATCCCGTAGGTCTCTAAGGACAGCCAGCCAGGACTCGGTCGACTCGCGATACCCAGGCACCAGGCCCAGAACCTCTTTGCGGCCGTCACTCATGGCGCCGATCACGACAAGCAGACACGCCTTATCTTTCTCAAGTCCGGCTTTGACGTAGATCCCATCGGCCCAGGCATACACGAGCTCACGATCGTCCAGGCGTCGTTCCTGCCAGGTCTGGTAATCAACCTCCCATTGACCGCGGAGGCGAGCAATCGACGAGGGGGAGAGCGGAGCCCCATCACCGAGAAGCCCTCGCAGGGCCAACTCGAAGTCGCCCTGAGACAGACCGTGGAGATAGAGCTCCGGGAGCAGTTCCCCCACCTCTCTCGTGCGCCGAGCGAACAACGGCAGAATCCTGCTCTCGAAGCGCTCCTCCAAACCGCGAACACGGGGCCGCTTGATCTGGATCGTGCCGCAAGAGGTCGACAATCGCCGCAGCTTCCCATAGCCGTTGCGATAACCGGATCCTGCATCTACGGCTTCTTTGCGCTCATACCACCCGCGTCCGAGGAACTGGGTCACTTCCTCCTCAACGATGGACTGAATGCGAACCTCGATTTCCTTACGCAACCACCCCTCAAGGGTTTCCCACGTCGGCATGGACAACGAGGGGGACTTCGACTTATGTTTTCCCACGGCGATCCTCCTTCCCACCGGGCCTGTGAACCCGGTATTTCGTGGATATTGTTATCTCACGGGAAGTGTAGGGTCGCCTTTTCTATTTTTCCACACCTATTGATTGTAGCTCGGCAGGTGGTCCCTCAAAGGCAGTGTCTACTCCATCACCAGCAATGCCTTGGAAGCCTTTCTGGTTGATCCACAGCACCCCCTCGCATCTGAGTGCGCCCCAATCATTGTGGACTCGATCAAGTGGCAACACGAGTACGGTCATGTCGATTGCATAGCGTACACGGTGATGCCAGACCACATCCACCTGATCTTCCAGCTTATTGGGGAGAGGTCCCTAGTGTCGTGTCCCGCGAATAAGTTTTAGAAGTCTGTTGAGTTTGTCGAGGATCGAGTCAGCGGTTGCCGTCCACACGAAAGGCTTTGAGTTCTGATTGTATTGGTCTGTGAACTTCTGGATGCAGGTGATCAGATCCTTGACGTTCCGAAAGGTTCCTCGTCGGATTGCTCTTTGTGTGATGATGCCGAACCAGATCTCTACCTGGTTTAGCCAGGAGGCATACGTTGGTGTGTAGTGCACGTGGTATCTTTTACGTGAGGTGAGCCAACGTTTGACGTTCTGGTGCTTGTGAGTGCCGTAGTTATCGACGACCAGATGGATGTCGAGATCCTTCGGGACGTTTGAGCTCAGGTCAATAGGTGTGTAAAAGAAATCAGGCGGCCATCTTCCCGGCTTCGACCTGCGGTCCGGTTGAGTGTTTCTGATCGTAGACTTGTTGTAGCAAGTGTGGCGCGGTGAGTTTCCTGAATCGGCTCTCTGCGACCTTGAGCGTACGCCAGATGAGAGTCGTGGCGTTCCTGACTTTCTTGAATCGCCTGGCGGCGTTTGTGCGAAGCCGAACGGAAGCAAAGGGGCTCTCGACGACGTTCGTGGTTCTCAGGTGTTTCCAGTGTTCCTTCGGGAAGTCGTAGAACGTGACCATCCGATCCCAGTCTCTTTCGAGCGTCTCCACGGCGGCAGGGAACTGTGAGCGATACCGTGCGGCAAAGCGTTTCCGGAGCTTCTCGGCCTCCTTTTTCGTGCCGGCATAGGGGATCTGGACGAGCAGTGCGCGGGCTTCAGCCTGTGCACGCTTGGCGACCTTGTCGAGCACGTTGAGGATCTTGTGGTTCCAGCACCGTTGTTGCCGGCTCTCTGGCCAGACCTGATCAACGGCCGCCCAGATGCCCATATTCCCGTCCGCGGCGATCAGGACAGGATGTTCGAGCCCGCGATCCCGGAGATCCCGTAGCACCGTGAGCCAGGATTCTGTAGACTCTCGATAACCGGGTTCTATCGCCAGGATCTCCTTGCTGCCGTCGCTCATCGCGCCGATCACGACCAGCAGACACGCCTTCTCGCGCTCGAGCCCGGCTTTGACGTAGATGCCATCAGCCCAGGCGTAGACCAGTTCGCGATTATCCAGACGCCTTTCTTTCCAGTCCTGGAAGTCGACCTCCCACTTCCCTCGAAGACGAGCGATCGAGGTCGGCGAAAGCGGCGCGCCATCACCGAGCAGCGCACGCAAAGACAACTCGAAGTCGCCCTGGGAGAGACCGTGGAGATAAAGGTCGGGAAGCAGATCTCCAATGGCCCTGGTTCTCCGGGCGAACAGGGGGAGGATGCGGCTTTCAAACCGCTCTTCCAGACCACGAACCCGGGGACGCCGGACCTTGATCGTTCCGCAGCTCGTCGAGAGACGCCGGGGCTTGCCGTAGCCGTTCCTGTAGCCCCTGGAGCTATCAACCTCGGCTCGGCGCTCATACCACGACCGGCCCAAGAACGCGGTCGCCTCCTCCTCCAGAATGGACTGGAACCGGCCCTGGATCTCTTCACGGATCCAATCGTCAACCGTCTCCCACGTCGGCATGGACTTCAATGGGGCTCTATGCGTATGTTCCTTCACGGCGATCCTCCTTCCCAACCGGGCCTCTCACCCGGTTTTGTGTGAATCAACTATCTCACGGGAAGGGTAGGGTCGCCCTTTCTCTTTTTCCACACCTTTTGATTATAGCTCGGACGTTTTTGTCAATGTGCTTGAGGAACTGAAGGAACTCTCTGTTGCGATGTCTGGGCTTGCACTGAGTCAGGACTTTTCCTGATGCGTTGTTGAGCGCCGCAAAGAGGGTAGTCGTGCCGTGCCGTGTATAGCTGTGAGTGACGCCCTCGACATACCCGAGGCCCAAAGGGAGAATCGGTTGCGTCCGTTCGAGTGCTTGAATCTGGCTCTTCTCGTCTATGCAGAGCACCATTGCGTTGTCCGGCGGGTTCAGGTATAAACCGACGATATCCCTGACTGTCTCGACGAAGAAGGGATCGTTCGACAGCTTGAAGTGCTTCTGACGATGCGGCTGCAGTCCAAAGGCTCTCCATACACGTTGCACTGTGGACTTTGAGAGGCCCGTCTCATCGGCCATCGCTCGACAGGTCCAGTGGGTGGCATTCTTCGGCTTCTTCTTGAGCGTCTTGTAGATGAGTGAGGAGATCTCTTCGTCGCTAACGGACCGCGGACCACCAGGACGTAACTCGTCATACAGTCCCATCAAGCCTTGCTCGCAGAAGCGACGGCGCCATTTGCCAACGGACGCTCCGGACAACCCGACTCGTTCGGCGATCTCCTGATTGGTCAGACCACCATCGCTCAGCAGGACGATCTTCGCCCGACGCACCAGAGCGTGAGGCATGCTGCGCGAACCGGACAACGACTGGAGTTGATCGCGGACTTCATCACTGATGTTCAGTGGTTGTAACGGACGACCTCTTGCCATCGGTTCCTCCTCACAATGAGTGCCTGAGGAACCTTACGACTGTATCACGAATTTTTCTAGTTATTCCTGAGACGAGACACTAGTGGGCTGTCACGTTAATCGCCCTTTAAAATCGGGAGAGCAGGGTCACTTCGAGCGGAGTCGAGAAGTCCCTATTCGCGATTCGTAATGGGCGTGTTCTCGACTACGCTCGAACTGACGCCTCTCAGTCTGGCAGCAAAAGTCCAGTACTACTTTCGTAACAGGCCACTAGTGTCACGTCCCAGGAATAACTAGAAAAATATTCGATTCTGTCGTATGGTTCCTCAAGCACTCATTCTTGGGAGGAACCGATGGCTAGAGGTCGTCCGTTACAGCCACTGAACATCAGTGATGAGGTCCACGATCAACTCGAGTCATTGTCTCGTTCGCGTAGCATGTCTCACGCTTTGGTGCGTCGCGCGAAGATCGTCTTGATGAGCGATTGCAGTCTGACCAATCAGGAGATCGCGGAACGAGTCGGGTTGTCCGGAGCGTCTGTCGGCAAGTGGCGTCGTCGCTTCTGCGAGCAAGGCTTGATGGGACTGTATGACGAATTGCGTCCTGGAGGGCCACGGTCGGTCAGCGACGAAGAGATCTCCTCCCTCATCTACAAGACGCTCAAGAAGCAACCGAAGGGTGCCACCCACTGGACCTGTCGTTCGATGGCCGACGAGACGGGGCTCTCCAAGTCCTCGGTTCAACGTGTATGGAAAGCTTTTGGCCTGCAACCGCATCGACAGAAGCACTTCAAACTGTCGAACGATCCCTTCTTCGTCGAGAAAGTCAGGGATATCGTCGGTCTATACCTGAACCCACCGGACAACGCGATGGTGCTCTGTGTAGACGAGAAGAGCCAGATTCAAGCACGAGCTATAATCAAAAGGTGTGGAAAAAGAGAAAGGGCGACCCTACCCTTCCCGTGAGATAGTTGATTCACACAAAACCGGGTGAGAGGCCCGGTTGGGAAGGAGGATCGCCGTGAAGGAACATACGCATAGAGCCCCATTGAAGTCCATGCCGACGTGGGAGACGGTTGACGATTGGATCCGTGAAGAGATCCAGGGCCGGTTCCAGTCCATTCTGGAGGAGGAGGCGACCGCGTTCTTGGGCCGGTCGTGGTATGAGCGCCGAGCCGAGGTTGATAGCTCCAGGGGCTACAGGAACGGCTACGGCAAGCCCCGGCGTCTCTCGACGAGCTGCGGAACGATCAAGGTCCGGCGTCCCCGGGTTCGTGGTCTGGAAGAGCGGTTTGAAAGCCGCATCCTCCCCCTGTTCGCCCGGAGAACCAGGGCCATTGGAGATCTGCTTCCCGACCTTTATCTCCACGGTCTCTCCCAGGGCGACTTCGAGTTGTCTTTGCGTGCGCTGCTCGGTGATGGCGCGCCGCTTTCGCCGACCTCGATCGCTCGTCTTCGAGGGAAGTGGGAGGTCGACTTCCAGGACTGGAAAGAAAGGCGTCTGGATAATCGCGAACTGGTCTACGCCTGGGCTGATGGCATCTACGTCAAAGCCGGGCTCGAGCGCGAGAAGGCGTGTCTGCTGGTCGTGATCGGCGCGATGAGCGACGGCAGCAAGGAGATCCTGGCGATAGAACCCGGTTATCGAGAGTCTACAGAATCCTGGCTCACGGTGCTCCGGGATCTCCGGGATCGCGGGCTCGAACATCCTGTCCTGATCGCCGCGGACGGGAATATGGGCATCTGGGCGGCCGTTGATCAGGTCTGGCCAGAGAGCCGGCAACAACGGTGCTGGAACCACAAGATCCTCAACGTGCTCGACAAGGTCGCCAAGCGTGCACAGGCTGAAGCCCGCGCACTGCTCGTCCAGATCCCCTATGCCGGCACGAAAAAGGAGGCCGAGAAGCTCCGGAAACGCTTTGCCGCACGGTATCGCTCACAGTTCCCTGCCGCCGTGGAGACGCTCGAAAGAGACTGGGATCGGATGGTCACGTTCTACGACTTCCCGAAGGAACACTGGAAACACCTGAGAACCACGAACGTCGTCGAGAGCCCCTTTGCTTCCGTTCGGCTTCGCACAAACGCCGCCAGGCGATTCAAGAAAGTCAGGAACGCCACGACTCTCATCTGGCGTACGCTCAAGGTCGCAGAGAGCCGATTCAGGAAACTCACCGCGCCACACTTGCTACAACAAGTCTACGATCAGAAACACTCAACCGGACCGCAGGTCGAAGCCGGGAAGATGGCCGCCTGATTTCTTTTACACACCTATTGACCTGAACTCTTCAAGCACTCGAACGGACACAACCGATTCTTCCTTTGGGTCTCGGATACGTCGAGGGCGTCACTCACAGCTATATCCGGAACGGCACGACCACCCTCTTTGCAGCGCTCAACATCGCATCCGGCAAAGTTCTGACTCAGTGCAAGCCCAGACACCGCAACAAAGAGTTCCTTCAGTTCCTCAAGCACATCGACAAGAACGTCCCAAAGGATCTCGACATCCATCTGGTCGTCGATAATTACGGCACGCACAAGCACCCGAACGTCAAGCGTTGGCTCGCCTCACGGAAACGATATCACGTGCACTACACACCAACATATGCCTCCTGGCTGAACCAGGTAGAGATCTGGTTCGGTATCATCACCCAAAGAGCCATTCGACGAGGCACCTTCAGAAGCGTCAAGGACCTGATCGCCTGCATCAAGAAATTCACTGATCACTACAACGAGAATTCTACACCCTTCGTCTGGACCGCCACGGCAGATTCAATCCTCGAGAAAGTCCATAAACTTTTGAAGCTTATACGCGGGACGTGACACTAGATCTGGTTATGCAATCCTTCGGTAGCTTTACCGCGCTCAGCTGCAACCGATCGCTTGGCAGATCAGGCCAATTCTGGCAAAAGACATACCACGATAGAAAGATCCGATCCGACTCCGAGCTCGAAAACCAAATCAACTACATTCTGCAAAACCCTGTCCGAGCGGGCCACGTAACCGAACCTGAAGACTGGCCCTGGAGCGAAGCCTTTCCCAAATGGTCTTCGGTCCTCGTCAGCCACCACCAGGAGACCCCATGAAACGCATCCTCATCGTAGAAGACCAGGAGTGGAACCGCGATCTGCTCGTCCAGATCCTCGAGGAAGACTATGAGGTCCTCGAGGCGGTGGACGGACGGGAAGGGATCGCTAAGGCGAAGGACGAGAAGCCGGATCTGATCCTGACCGACATGCTGATGCCCGAAGGCATCGAGCTGGCGGAAACGCTTCGGAAACATCCGGATACGGCGGACACGGCGATCATCGCGGTCACCGCTCAGGCGATGGCTGGGGACGCCGAAAACGCCATCGCCGCCGGCTGCAACGACTACGTCAGCAAGCCGATCGACGAAGACCTGCTGATGGAAAAGATCGAGAAATACCTGGCCTGATCTGTCGCCGGTAAGGGCGGACCCGCGCCTGCCCTGAGCGGCAGTCGAAGGGTGTCCGGCCCGATGGCATCTTGCCATAACCGACACTTCGACTCGCGCTCAGTGTGACGGTGTCTCTGCCGAACACCGAACACTGGATCCTGGACACTGCCATGCCCGAACAAGCCAAAATCCTCATCGTCGACGATAATCCGTTGAACCTCGACCTGCTGGAGCAGGAGCTGATGGATGACTACGAGGTCGTCACGGCAACGGACGGCGAGGAGGCGATCGCGCAAGCGAACGCGGAGGATCCCGATCTGATCCTGATGGACTGGACGATGCCTGGGATGAGTGGGATCGAAGCGGTGAAGATCCTTCGCGAGATGGACCAACACAAGTCGACACCGATCTTCATGCTGACCGCCCAAGCCGGCATGGACGACCAGGTCGAAGGGCTCGAGGCCGGCGCGGATGACTACATCGTCAAGCCGTTCGACCCGGATGATGATGATCTGAACGCGCGCATCAAAGCCAGCCTCCGCATCGGTGGGTTGCAGAAGGCTCTGGAGACAGAACGCAACGAGCTCCAGCAGACGCTCAAAAAAGTGCGCGCAGCCGAGGCGCAGCTCGTGCACTCGGAGAAGATGGCCGGGCTTGGCAAGCTCGTCGCGGGCGTAGCACACGAGCTGAACAACCCGATCGGGTTCATCTACGCGAACATGGGTCACTTCGAGCGCTACATCGGTGTGCTGAAGTCGATCTGTGACAAGTCGGATGTGTCTGGGGAGGATCTCGAGCAGGCACAGAAGGCTTTCTCGACCCTCGAGCGTCTGATCACGAGCTGTTCGGGTGGCGCGCAACGCATCAAGGAGATCGTACTGGGACTGCGGGCGTTCTCGCGTCTGGATGAGGCGGAGCGAAAGGCCGTCGACCTGCACGAGGGGATCGACAGTACGCTCACGCTGCTCGACCATCACCTGAAGGATCACGTGACTGTCGTGAAAGACTACGGCCAGCTGCCGATGGTCGAGTGCTATGCGGGACAGCTCAATCAAGTGCTGATGAACCTGATCACGAACGCCGCCGACGCGATCGATGGCGAAGGACAGATCACGATCGCCACCGCCGCCACCGACGACCACGTCACGATCAGTGTCGAAGACAACGGCGTCGGCATGCCCGACGACGTCAAGTCACAGGTCTTCGTTCCGTTCTTCACGACCAAGGAAGTCGGATCGGGCACCGGACTTGGATTGTCCATCAGCTACGGAATTATCGAAAAGCACGGTGGCCAGATCGACGTCGACAGCACGGTTGGCGAAGGGACGATCTTCACGATCACCTTGCCGATGAAAATGCCCCCCGAAACCGAAGACGCCGAAGGCCCCGGTGAAAACCAATCACCGTAGGGGCGAATGAAGATTCGCCCGGGACACGATGACCATTTCCCAGACGTCTGCGGGTGACAAACGCGCTCGATTCGGTGGGACCGGTCTCCAGACCGGGAAAAGACCTGTCACGCGAAGCAACAGCGTCCAACGTTTGTGCGCATACGTCCACATAAGCGCCCAAGCGTGACATCCCAACGGCCTGGGATTTTCGTAGAACGCAGCAATGGTATCGCGCGTCGATGGCCGGTGAGGGCCATATTGCCGGCCACACAGTCGGCTCAACATAGTGCAACGGGCCGTTCCCTGTCTGGAGACAGGTCCCACAGCAAGCCGGCCGATTGGCAACACCCAACTCGACATTCGGCGTTGAACATTCGATGTTCGACGTTCGCTCTTTGTATTTCCAAAGCCGGCTCAAGCCGGCTATTTCTGTATCAGCCCGTTTCACTAGGCTTTGTTATCTTAGCGCGGAACATTCACGCGTTTTGCATTCTCCATTTTTCATTTTGCACTGTCCTGAATGGCCCTACCCGCACAAACCGAAGAACTCCCAGAGCTACTGCCTCGCTCTCCGGTGACGTTCCTGTCACTCGGCATCGGGGCCGTGCTGACGGTCGTGGCGACGAACGCCGGTTCCTACGCGCGATTCATCCTGCACGCGACGAGACTGGATCAGAACCATCTGTCGATGGCGGCGGTCGTGCCGTTGATGGTGATCGTGCTGTTCCTCAACCGCGCGTTGAAGCTGAGCCGTGGCGAGCTGATGGTGGTGTTCGTGATGCCGCTGATCGGCGCGACCATGCCGACGTACTTCGTCGGCAAGATGATCGCCAACTTCACGGTGCCCTACTACCTGGGCACACCAGAAAACCAGTGGGAGGCGCACTACGGCGGCCAGCTTCCAGCGTGGGTCGTCCTTCCCCAGGGAGAGCCTCTTCGTTGGTTTTTCGAAGGACTGCCCAGAGGGGCGTCGATTCCGTGGGGCGACTGGGGTGTGACGGTTTTTTGGTGGTCGACCGTGATCGCCGCCTATTACGCGTGCTGTCTATGCCTGATGGTGATTCTGAGGAAGCAGTGGGTTGTGAACGAGCGGATTCCGTATCCGTTGACGGAAGTGCCGCTGGCGGTGCTCGAGGAGTCGGAGGAGCGCGGATTCTTTCGGATTCCGGAGATGAACCGGCCCGTGTTCTGGATCGGGTTCAGCGCCACGTTCCTCTGGGTGCTGTGGAACGTGATTCACCACTTCAACCCGACTTTTCCACAGATCCCTTGGCGCTATCCGTCTCTTCAGTTCGGCCCGGCTTTCCCCCCGATCCTGATGCGGATGTATCCGGTTGTGACGGGGTTCGGGTTTTTCATGAAGCTGGATATCCTGTTCGGCATCTGGCTGTTCAATTTTCTGACGACGATGGAAGCCGGGTTGTTCAATCGGTTCGGTTATGTAGAGGATCTGTTCGACGAGTATTCGTCGAATCCCCTGTCGATGGGTTCGCAGTCGATGGGTGCGCTGATCGTGATCGTTCTGGTCGGGTTCTGGATGGCGCGCGGGCATCTGGGAGACGTCTTCCGGAAGGCATTCAGGGGCGACACCAGTGTGGACGACTCGGAGGAGATCATGTCCTACCGAACGGCGGTCTGCGGGCTGATCGTCGGAGCCGTCTACCTTGCCGTATGGCACCATCAGACGGGGATGGAGCCGAAGTACAACCTGCTCTTCATGTTCGGGGTGCTCGTGATGTATCTCGGACAGGCGCGGATGATCGCGGAGGCGGGGTTGATTTCGCTGAGGACACCGTTGGGACCGACCGCTTTCAGTTCGATCTTGCTGGGGACGGAGGCGCTGACGAACCGCACGCTCGTTTCGATCGCGATCTCACACTCCTGGTGCAGCGACGTCAAGACGACGATCATGCCGGCGCTGGCCCACACGACGCGGCTGTTCGATACGATCCGTCATCATCAGCGGAAGCTGTTGTGGGCTCCCCTCGTGGCCATGGGCGTCGGCGTGTTCGCGACGTTCGTCTACACGATCGCGATGGGTTACGAGAACGGCGCCGCGAACTACGGGAGCATCTTTACGGGAGGGCTCGCGCGCTACCCGTGGGACGACCTGGTCAAGAAGTCCGGCGAGCCCTTTCACACGAAATGGAAACTCGGTGGGTTCATGGCATTCGGGGCGGTGTTTACGGGCATCCTGATGTTCGCACGATACCGGTCACCCGGTTTTCCGCTCAATCCCGTGGGCTTCGTCGTGGGGCCCGTCGGGCCGGTCAAGCAGGTCGTGCTCCCGATCTTCATCGCGTGGTTCGCGAAGACCTTCATCCTCCACATTGGCGGCGTGCAGGCCTACCGTGCCGCCCGCCCGTTCTTCATCGGGTTGATTCTCGGCCACTTCATGGGCGCGGGGACTTCGTTCGTCATCGACATGTTCTGGTTCCCCGGCCAGGGGCATAACATTCCATTCAGTGATTGGTAACCGCGATACCCATCGCCGTAGGGGCGAATTGCGATTCGCCCCCCGATCCATCGCGCGTAGCTTTGACGTCAGAACCTCCGGGCGCAGCAGTAGCCGGGCGCCCGCTACTGTAGGACCGAGTTCCAGCTCGGGAACGAACTGAAGCGCGAAGCCGACAGCGTTAGATGATGGCGCCCAGACATCGCCTCGTGTATTTTCATCCCACCCCTGCATCGTTTACTTGATCGAAGCTTCCATATGTCGTTGGTTGGGTTGTTCGAACGGGCACGGGCTCGTGCTTTGTGTCTGTTTTTTAACGTGATATGGCTACGAGACCGAAAGGATGCACCATGAAACGCGTACTCATCGGGTCGATGAACCACGAAGTGGGCAGTTTCCATCCGATGCATTCGAGCTACGACGATTTCCATCACCTCTGGGGGAAGGACATTCTCGAAGCGTTCAGCGAAGGCGGGTCGACGACGTGGGGGGCCATCGAGGTCTTGAAGGAACGCGACGACATCGAGATCGTCCCGACTTACGCAGCTTGGATGAACACGACCGGCGGTCTGGTGGAGAAGGCCGCGCAGGAACGCATGATCGCCGAGTTTCTGGAAGCGGTCGAAGGGGAGTCGAACATCGACGGTGTCGTGCTCTGTTTGCATGGTGCGATGTCGGGGGTGGACGTGCACGACCCCGAAGGCATGGTCGTGGAGGGCGTTCGGAAGCACGTGGGAGATGTGCCACTGACGGCGCCGATGGATCTGCACGGGATCATCACGGACAAGCTGCTCGCGGGGGTCGATGCGATTTCGTTTCTGCACACCTACCCACACATCGATGGGCGCGAGACCGGCAACCGCGCCGCACGCAATGTGCTTAGGATGATGGATGGCGAGTTCAAGAACCCGGTGACGGGACGCGTGAAGATTCCGATGCTCGCGCGAGGCAACCAGCTGATGACGGCGACGGGCAAGTTTGGCGAGGCGATTCGAAAATGTCAGGAGATCGAGTCGTCGCCAGGGGGCATCGCGGCGGGTGTCAACATCGGCAATCCGTTCACGGACGTGCCCGAGTTGCGATCGAACACGATCGTGACGGTCGACGGTGATCAGGCGCGTGCGGACGAAGAGGCGCTCGAGTTGGCCAAGTTCATGTGGGAAAACCGAAACCTCTGGTTCGCGGATCTGACGCCGATGAAGGAGATCGTCGAGCTGTCGGAGAAACAGGATGGGCTGACGGTCTGCGGCGACCCGGCGGACTCGACCGCATCGGGATCGTCGGGGGACAGCAACGCGATCCTGAGAGGCCTGCTCGACAATGGTTTCAACAAACGAGCGCTGGTACCGATCGTCGACGCGCCAGCAGTGGCCAAGGCATTCGAGGGGGGTGTGGGGAGTACGCTCACCGTGAAGCTGGGTGGAACGATCGACACGGAACGTTTCGAGCCGCTCGAGGCGGAAGTCTACGTAAGGGCGTTGACGGATGGTGTGCACGGTGGTCGACGGAACAGCGTACCCGCGCGCGCCGGCAGAACGGCCACGTTCACGCTAAATCAGCACACGGTTGTTGCATCCGAGAAACCGGCTGCCACGACGGATTCGACGTTTTTCCTCGCACAAGGCGAAGACCCGCTCGAGTATGACTTCGTGATCGCCAAGTCCCCGAACGGATTCAGGATCTTCTACCAGCAATACGCGTCGCAGATTCTTTACGCCGACGTGCCCGGTTCGACGAGCGCCGATGTGACGACCTTGCCCTACAAGCTGGCGCCGAGACCGATGTTCCCGCTGGATAAGGATGCGGATCCGGGATTTTGAGACACAACCATTAGGAAATTAGGAAAATAGGGAATTGGTGCGGGGATGAATCCCCACGCAGTGGACGCGAAGCCCGCTGAAGCGGGCTGTGGATAATAGCCGGCTTCAGCCGGCGGAGTTTATCCTGAGCGAAGTCGAAGGGCATTCGTAGCGTAGGGCTTCAGCCCTACGTGCCGTGGGACAACGGAACAGAGGCAAAGCCATGAACAAAACTCCCGTACACGCAAAGGGCGTTTCCCGTCCCAGCAGCCCGTACTCGCAGGCGCTGACTGTGGAAGCGAAAAGGACGCTCTATATCTCCGGCCAGGTACCCGTGGATGAAGACGGATCACTGCTCGGCGCGGGCGACATCGAAGCGCAGACCCGGGCAGTGATCGGTAACATCCAGGCCATTTGTGAAGCTGAAGGGGCGAGTCTGAACAACATCGTGTTCTGGACGATCTACCTGACGGACATTCGCCACCGACCGATCGTGACGGAGGTCCGAGCCGACGTACTCGAGGAACCTTATCCAGCCACGACGATGGTACAGGTCGCTGGCCTGGCCGTCGAAAACTGGATGATCGAAATCGACGCCATCGTCGCCCTGGATTGAGTATCGAGGACTGAGAATCGAAGATCGAGAATCGAACACCGAACACCGAACACCAAACACTTCCTTCACATGAGCGAAATCTGGGAATGGTCACTCGACGAGACGCGAAGGATCACGCGACAGGCGCACGCCGGTCGTGATCTGACACCGGATACGTGGCCTGATGGAGCACAGGTCGCGGTCGCCTTGTCGTTCGATTTCGACGGCGAAACGAGCTGGCTGTATCGGGGTGAGCGTTCGCCAGCTGCGATGTCAAGGGGAGACTACGGGGCGCGCGTGGGGATGCCCAGAATCCTCGCGTTGCTGGATCGCTACAACGTGCCGGCTTCGTTTTTCATTCCTGCCGTCAACGGTCAACTCCATCCCGAATCTGACGACCGGCCGTCACGAGGTTGGAGTACACGGCTGGGTCCACGAGCGCGTACAGGATCTGACAGCAGATCAAGAGTGTGAGCTGCTGACCCGAGCGTTCGACTACTGGAAAGAGCGCGTGGGGCGGCCCCCTGTGGGTATTCGCACGCCTTCGTGGGATTTCTCGCCGCACACGCTGTCGATCATCCGCGACCTCGGATTCATTTACGATAGCAGTCTGATGGGAGACGATCGGCCCTACGAGCTCTGCGTCGACGGTGAGCCAACGGGTCTCGTGGAACTGCCCGTCGAATGGTTGCTCGACGACCATCCCTATCTGCAGATCGATCCTGCGCGAGGCATCCGATCCTTCATCCATCCGGATGCGGTCTTGAGGATCTGGTGGGCAGAGTTTGAGGTCGCGTTGGAAGAGGGCACGATGTTTCTGCTGACGATGCACCCCCAGGTCATCGGTCATCGCTCGCGACTCGCGATGCTGGAACAGTTGATCAAGGACATACGAGATACATCAGGCATCTGGTTTGCCACGCACGAAGACGTCGCCCTTTATGTCAAGCCGAGAGGCGATAGCTGACGGGTGCCGCACAGCCTCTCCGTGCCGTGTTCTCGTCCTATCGTCATCGACGTTGCACAGGGCGAACCGTTTGGTACCACGAGGTCACTTCCCGAATAGCCACAATCATCGTGTGACCCCCCATTCGTGTTCATCTGTGTGTATTTGCCTGCCCTGAGTAGCGGCGAAGCCGCATATCGAAGGGTGGTTCCAAAGGTTTTCTGCAGTCCTTCAGTTCTGCAGAGTCAACGCCAAGGGTCCTGGCTTATGAACATCTGGCAAGCCATCGTCCAAGCAGCAAAGGCAAACGATCTCCCCGGCGTTCGGGAATTGACCTCCGCGTATCCCGAACTGAAAGAAAACGATCGCGCGCTCGTGACGTCCGCGCGCTACGGTCACGAGGACATCGTCGCTTTTCTGCTCGGTGACAAGCCCTCTTTCGACGCCATCCACAAGGCCTTGGCCGCGGCTGTTTTCCCGTATCGCTCGGTGGACAAGACCGAGCGTCACGGTGCGTTGGTGCGTTCCCTCCTGGGGAAGGTCGTGGACGAAGGCCAGCGAGAAAGCGTCGCGCGCAGGTTGATCGATGCGGCGGCACGATCCGGATGCAGACCCGTCGTGGACGCCCTCCTCGACCACGCGTATCAGGACATTTGCACGGCCGCCGTACTCGGAGATGGGGACACCGTTCACGAATGGATCAAGCAGAACCGACGCGTCGTACGCACCGGCGATGCGACGGGCAAGACGGCCTTGCACTACTGTGCGGCATCGGCCCTCGGGCGAGGGGATCAACGAACAGCACAGAATCTCGTCAACGTCGCCCAGCTTCTCCTGGAATGGGGCGCAGATGTAAACGCCCGCTGCAAACCGGAACGGGAGTCCCCATTCGGTCTTTCTCCGCTCGATTGCGCGGTCCAATACGGCGACAACCCCGACCTGGTCAGCGTGCTCGTGAACCACGGGGCACGGGATCTGGAGAGCGCGCTCTGGGCATTGCTCGTACACCATCGGAATCCGGGTGAGGTCCAATTTCAGTCCGCTGCCTTTCTTCTCGATGGCGGCGCGCTGATCGAGAAGGCCTTCAACGATCGCACCATCCTCCACGACCTCGCTCATCACGGATCGGCGGAGAGTGTGAGATGGGTTCTCGATCATGGCGGAGATGTCCACGCGCGAACACCCGACGCTCGAACCCCTCTCCACTTCGCGTCCGACCGCGACGACGGTGTGGACATCGTCGACGCACTGATCGATGCCGGCGCCAACCCGAGCGCACAGGACGAAGATGGCCATCCGCCCCTGTGGTATGCCGACAAAGGCGAGCGACAATCCGTCATCGATCGATTGCGGGAGGCAACGCCGTAGGGCCGGTTCGCGAACCGACCGTTTCGTTGCCCGTGCGTGATACTCTGACTCATTGGCTGCCCCCGGTCATCCTGAGTAAACCTCATTGTGAAATGGTTGATCGCGAAGCAGCACTGAGAAAAACGCGGGGCAGGCTCTTCGATACGGCGATCAGGGAGTTCTATCAGTGTCACGTAGTGTGAATCACGAGTCGCCTACTCAGGATGATCGATCGGCAAGTGGGGCAACGTTTCCCTGTCTGTCTTCGACCGTCTGTAGTCTGGCGAATGGGCGAACCTGTCTTCTCTGTCTTCTGTCCTCCGTCCTCTGGCGTCCGTCCTCTGTATTTTGCCAAAGGGGCGAAGCCGTTTTGACCGTCCACCGTCTACTGTCCACCGTCTCCCTGGCCACGACAACGCTGTTGATGCTGGCCTGCAGTCCGGCCGAGCAACCCGAGACGGTTCGGGAAGCAATCGCGCAGGCTCGCGCCACGGACCCGTATGCGTTTCAGCGTGGACAAATGGTCGAGCGGTTGCACGGGGAAGGCATCCGAAGCCCCGCCGTGCTTCAGGCGATGATGACCGTCCGCCGCCACGAGTTCATCCCGACACGTCACGAACACCTGGCCTACCTCATCAGGCCCTTGCCGATCGGTCACGATCAGACCATTTCCTCTCCTTACATCGTCGCCTACATGACGGAAGTCGCGGAGATAACGCCCGGTGACAAAGTGCTCGAAATCGGTACAGGTTCCGGGTATCAGGCTGCTGTGCTGGCCGAGCTTTCCGATCGCGTCTACTCGATCGAGATCATACCCGAGTTTGCCAAGAGCGCACGAGAACGGTTGACGGATCTGGGCTACCGGGTGCACGTGCGGACGGGGAACGGCTATTTGGGATGGCCCGAAGCGGCCCCCTTCGACGCGATCGTCGTGACTGCCGCGCCAGACGAGGTCCCTCAGGCTCTCGTTGACCAGCTTGCGATGGGCGGAAAAATGGTGATCCCGGTCGGCGTCACTTCTCAGGAAATGATCGTGATCACGCGAACAGTGACGGGCATTCACACAAAACGAACGCTATCAGTCCGCTTCGTCCCGATGACCGGTAAACCCGAATGATACGACGTGGTTGTGCTGCGCCGTTGCAACTTGAATCATCGATGGACGCCGGAGTCTCCCGATGCCCGCATCGGAGACCTGGTGTTCTACATAAGTAATTGTTTTCAAGAAGTTTACGTGTGATGATTTCAGGCAATTGACGCCCATCAAAAGTCGGTGTGGTCTTTTGCTCGCAAATTGCTGATTTTTCTTAGGTTGTGATAGAGAATCCCTCCGAGACATCATCTGGGCCTTCCCTGGGATGACGACGCTGAAAGACCTCCTGTAAGACGCTGCTTGGAGAAAACATGACGCGGAGATGGCATCGGTTTCCGATTGCGCTCGTCGCGGCTTTCGTGACTCAAACGACAGAAGCTCAGCACCCGGTCGAGGTCGGCGAGTCGGTGCGACGGGACGTTGCGCTATCGCTGGAGCTGGTGGGAACGGTCGAGCCACTCCTGTCCTCAACCATCAGCTCGGAAATCCCCGGCCGAATCGAGGCCATTCTGGTGGAGGAAAACGATCGCGTCCGTCGAGGCCAGGTTCTCGCTCGACTCGACCCCGACATGATCGAGGTTCGCTTGCGCCAAGCCGAGGCGCGGCTGCTGCAGGCCGAGGCCGAGTACGAGCGTGTCAGAAAGCTTGTCGAGCAGAACCTGACGAGTCTGGAAAAGCTGCAACAGGCTCAGACGAGCCTCGCGCTGAGGAAGGCGGACCACAAACTTGTGCAACTTTCGCTCGATCATACCACGATTCGAGCGCTCTTCGTCGGACGGATCGCCTGGCGGCACACTGACATCGGCGAGTGGATCAGTACCGGGGGTCGTGTACTAGACTTGATACACACCGACAGCGTGTTCGTCATGACATCCGTACCCGAGAAGCACGTCCGCCATCTCGAGCCAGGGACGCCAGCGGTAATCGCGTGCGACGCGTATCCTCACGAAGACTTCGAAGGGCGCGTCCATCGTGTGATCCCGAGGGGAGATCCGAACAGCCACGCCTTTCCGATCAAGATCAAGGTGCCCAATCCGGGCGGAAAGCTGAAAGCAGGCATGTTTGCTCAGGTCGACCTTGAAATCGATCGCGCCGAGCAACTCGTGCTCGTTCCCAAGGATGCCGTCGTGAACGTCGCGGGAGAGCGCTACGTTTTCGAGGTGAATGGGGCCTTGGATCGTGTGAGGCGAGTCAAGGTGCAAGTCGGTCGAACCGAGGCGGATCAGGTGGCGGTCGACGGAGATCTGACACCTGGTCTTCCCGTCGTCGTCACAGGTAACGAAACGCTTCGGGACAACGACGAAGTGATGATCACGAAACACTACTCGGCACGATAGTGGGTTTATCTGAAGCGTGCACGGGGTTGAGAAGGATGGAAACCGTGAAGCGAGGTCAGGGATGAAGATCATCGACGTTTCGATTCGACGCCCGACGTCCATCATTGTGGCGGTGCTGCTGGCGGTCATCTTCGGCGCCCTGTCGCTGAGCAAGATGCCGATCCAGATGCGCCCAACGGTCGACCGTCCTCGGATATCGGTCCGCGTGGAATACCCGGGCGTTGCCCCTCCTGAGATCGAGGAACAGGTGACGATTCCGATGGAGCAGCGGTTGAACACCGTTCAGAACCTGACCAAGATCAGATCTCGGTCTCAGACGGGCCAGAGCAGGATCTGGCTCGAGTTCGACTGGGGTGTGAACAAAGACCTAGCGGGACTGGATGTCTTGAAGAAGATCAATCAGGTCCGGAACCTGCCCGTTGACGCGGAGGCGCCCACGATAACGGCGGCCTCATCCGATGAGCGTCCTGTGAGCTATATCGCCATTCGGAGCGAGACGGTCGGTGTCGATAAGCTGTTCGAGGTGACGGAAGACATGATCGCCCCCATGGTCGAACGGGTGGAAGGCGTTGGGTTGATTCGGATTTACGGAGGTCGAGAGCGGGAGATCCAGGTCATCCTGGACTACGAGGCGATGACGTCGCGTGGTCTGTCCATCGACCGAGTGCGTGCCGCAATCGGAAACGAGAACCGAAATGCACGGGGCGGTCACATCGACGAAGGAAAACGACGGGTGATGGTACGCACCTTGGGTCAGTTCGACCGTCTGTCGGATCTCGAAAATGTGATCGTGGATCAGACTAGAACCGGGCCCGTTTACTTGAAAGACATCGCCCGGATTGAAGACAGCTTCAAAGACCTGCGTTACACCGTGCGTGAGACGGGCGATCCCGCGGTCGTGATGGCGATTATCAAGCGGAGCGGTGCGAACACGATCAAGACAATGGCGGGTGTGGATGCAACGCTCGAAAGCTTGCGAGAGGAACTGGGACTCAAGGACATTCAGATCGTCAAGTCGATCGATGAAACGGACTACATCTGGGACTCGATCGACCAGGTCGTGTCAAACCTGGAGATCGGCGGGATTCTGGCGCGTGGTGCTCCTGTTGTTCCTCCGCAATTTCGTGAGTACGGCGATCGTTACGCTCGCGATTCCGATTTCGCTCGTCGCGTCGTTCATCTTTTTGAACGGGGTCGGTTCGTCGCTGAACATCATCACGCTGGCTGGTTTGGCGTTCGCAGTCGGGATGGTGGTCGACAACGCCATTGTCGTGCTCGAAAACATCTACCGTCACGCAGAGATGGGGCAGAAAAGAGGAGAGGCGTCGTTCAACGGGGCCGAGCAGGTGTGGGGTGCCATCCTGGCGTCGACACTGACGACTCTCGCCGTGTTCCTTCCCATCATCTTCGTGAAAGAGGAAGTGGGACAGTTGTTTCGAGACATCGCGCTGGCGATCGCCTTTGCGATCGTCATGTCCCTCGTCATATCCATCACGCTGATTCCCATGCTCGCGTCCAAGTGGATGGGCACGGTGAAGAAGCAGGGGAAGGAGGAACGACGCCTGTGGGTTGAAGCGCTGACCTTCGGGTGGATAGGAAGGTCGGTGAATCGATTCTTCCTGGGGTCGGTCGCGTGGCTGCTGAGGGGCTTCGGAAGGAAAATCGTGTTTGTCGTGTTGATCTTGGGTCTGTTCTCGGCAAGTCTCGTGCTGCTCCCCCCAGCCGAATATCTGCCGATCGGGAGCATGAACACGATTCGTGGAAACATGCGCCTCCCGCCCGGGAGCAACGTCGACCAGGCCGGCTACTTGATGGGGCAGGTCGAATCGCGATTCTTGGCGATCGAGGAGATGAAGAACCTTTTCGTCGTTTCGGGTCTGTTCAACATTGTTTTTCTTGTGTGTAAGGACGAGTACAAGGCTAACCTGAGGCCGGTGATCGATAAGATGCGCGATCTCGTGAAGGATATTCCGGGAGTCCGGCTCGGGATCGCCCAGATGGGTATCTTCAGCCGGAACAACGCGGGAAAAACGATCACGCTCAGGGTTCGGGGAAAAGATCTCGCGGGAATCCACAAGCACGTGACCTTCCTGGAAGAAAAACTCATCGGCATCGAGGGTGTGATCGATGCGAGAACGAGTCTGGATGTTCGCAATCCGGAGTACCGGGTCAGGATCGATCGAGAGCGAGCCGCGCGTCTCGGACTGTCAAATCGCTCGATTGCGGAGGCAATCGAGACACTCGTCGGCGGCAAGGTCGTCTCGCTCTATCGGAGCGAGGGCGACGAGGTGGACATCACCCTGCGCGGCGACCCCGAGAAATTCGATGACGTGGAGAACATCCGCGAGATACTCGTCTACACACCAGCGGGCACGCCGGTGCGGCTGGGCAGTCTGATCGACGTGAGCGAAGGGCTCGGGCCGACACGGATCGAGCACCACAACATGGATCGTGTGATTTCCGTGACGGCCACCCTCCAGGAGGAGATTCCTATGGAGGTGATGCTCGACCGTATCAAGGAGGCCGCGGTGGGCCCGCTCGAGGCGTCGCTGCCGCTCGGGTATGCGGTCGACATGGGGACCACGGCCAACAAGCTTGAGCGCACCAAAGAGGCGCTAGGAAGCGCTTTTCTTCTCGCGGTGGTCATCATCTATCTGCTGATGGCGTCGCTGTTCGAATCCTTCCGGTATCCTTTGATCATACTGTTTTCCGTGCCCCTCGCGATGACGGGCGCCATCCTCGGCATCATCGCGACAGGGTCGGAATTCAACGTGATCACGATGTTGGGCTTCATCATCCTGAGCGGTATCGTCGTCAACAATGCCATCTTGCTGATCCACCAGGCGCTTCGCGCCCAACGGGTTGAAGGTTTGGGATACAATGAGGCGATCCAGCAAAGCTGTCGTACAAGGATGAGACCCATTTTCATGAGCACGATGACGAGTGTGCTCGGCATGATGCCACTGGCGATGGGGTCGGGCCGGGAGCGAGCTTTACAGCGGCCTGGGCGCGGCCATCGTCGGTGGGCTGATGGTTTCGACGCTGTTCACGCTGATCCTCGTGCCCGTGCTGTTTTCGCTGTTCAATGATGTGGGCAGGTGGATGTCCAGGCTGATGGGTCGCGAAGACGACGTGGAGGTCGCTGTATCGGTCAGGGCAGCAGGAGATTGAGTTCAAGACTATCGAGTTAGACCGAAGACAGCGCCCAGGGCAGAGCCCAGGGGCGAGCGATGGGCACCTAATTAACAAAACAAAGCGATGCGCTCGTCCCCGTGCTCCGCACGGGGACGCCTTGGTGTATCGCCAACTGATAAACTCAATGGCAGTGGGACTGAAGTGGGAAACGTGGAACACATCGCGATTCTCAGAGAGGGGCCTGACGCCTGGAACGCTTGGCGCGCAGACCATCCCGACGTCGTTCCGGATATCGAGGGCGAGTCCTTCGTCTACGAGGATCTGTCCGGGGCCTACCTGAGCGGCATGTCCTTTCACCATCAGGTGTTCAGCGGCGCGAAGATGGCGAGCACAGTCTTCGACGGCGCCTATCTCGGTCACGCGGACATGAGCGATTCGGATGTCACCGGGGCCAGCTTTAAAGGTGCGGATCTGAGTTGCGCGAATCTGTATGGAACAGATGCTCGAGGCGCGAACTTTTCACGAGCCGTCTTGCGAGAGGTCTCGCTCAAAGAGGCCGACCTGCGGGGTGCCACGTTTTCCGAGGCCGATCTGACGCGTGTGTATCTGGTTGATGCGGACGTGTCGGATGCGCGATTCGATCGGGTCGAAGGTCTCGAAGCAGAGCAGCTAGCCCAGGTCGCCGCGATGGAAGGAGCGTCCGGTCTTGACGTAAAGTTGCTCGAAAGATTGAAGACAGAGCCGTCTGACTGAGGTTAATGTGTGCGAATGTTGCATACTGCATCTAAGTTTTCCGGTCGATCGGAAAACTAACTTGTCCCTCGCCCTCGTGTTTTGCACGAGGGCGCTGTTTCGTGGAACCAATGGGCAGATGGTGCGGGCTCGGCCTGAAAGGGCGACTGCAGAGTTTGGCAGTCTTCAGGAAAAATGTAGTGCTGGCACCCATTTGTCCGATCGATCGGACAAAGAACTTGGTGCCTCTAAATTTCAACGTCCTGTTTCGGTTTCCGGTGCGGGATGTGACGTGCGACTTTAGATTGATCCGGCGCTCGCTCATCGAACACACCCTGTTATTTTCGACGAGTGGCGCGATCTGTATCGAGCCGTAACCCGCCTGAGGCTCGCCGGAGCCGTCTTCCGCGATGTGGGAGTCGACCACTACCCGAGGCTCCACGGCCGATCTCAGTTCTTCAGACCCATTCGTATCGTTCGTTCGCTTCTCCAGGTCCTGGCCGTCTGGTGGAGAGTCGTGTTGAAGCGCGAAGGGAGCCGATCGTGACGACAGGCACAGCGACCCAAGCAGGTCCGGTGTCCCTATTGGAAGACACCAACACTATGCCGCAGCGCATCCTCGGCAAGACGGGGGAACGCGTGCCCGTTCTCGGGTTGGGTACGGCTCCCGGGGGCTTCGGCCTGCCGGATGGAGAGGCGATCGATGTCATCCACGCCGCCATCGATCACGGGATAACCTACCTCGACACCGCACCGGGCTATGCGCGAGCTCAGATTCAGTTGGGCGAGGTCCTCCCGCAGCGACGTGACGAGGTCTTCCTGGTCACGAAGACGCACGCGGAGACGGCCGCGGAAGTCCAGTCGATCCTGGAGCAGAGTCTCCGGGACATGAAGACGGACGCCGCCGATCTGACGTTCGTCCACTCCGTCGGAAGTCTAGATCCGGACCGTGTACTCGCACCGGACGGTGCGCTCGTCGGTTTGCGAGAAGCCCAGGGAAGAGGGTTGACACGCTTCGTCGGGTTTACCGCCCACCACAAGACCTCACACGCGCAGCGTCTTCTGGCGGAAGAGTGGGACGCCGTGATGTTCGCGATGAACTACGTGGACCGTCACACGTACGATTTCCAAGGCGGCCCCCTGAAGCGCGCACACGCGGACAACCTGGGTGTCGCCGCGATGAAGGTGTTCGGGGGTGCACCCGACATGAAATATGATCAACCTACGCGGTCCGAACTGGCGCGTTCGGGAGGCGATCACCAGAGGGCGCTCGACTACGCGTTAAGTCTGTCGGGGGTCACGATCGCAGTGGTGGGCATGTTCGGGGTGTCGGAAGTCATTGAGAACGCAGGCTACGCACGTGACCACACTTCCCTCAGCCGCACGGAAGTCGACGCACTCGAGGAAGCCGGTGAACGGATCGCCGCAGACTGGAAAGACCACTTCGGGGAGCCGAAGTGAGATCGGGGCGGGCGTGAGTGCGACCACGGTCCAGCTGGACGGTGTGAGCAAGGTTTTCGAGAGCGAGAGCCGTCGCGTGGTTGCCGTGGAGGAGGCGTCGCTCCGGATCCGAAGTGGTGAGTTCGTCAGCCTTCTGGGTCCGTCCGGCTGCGGGAAGACGACGTTGATGCGAATCGTGGGCGATCTGGAGACCCCGACTGAAGGAACGGTCACGGTAAACGGGTTGACGCCCGCTGATGCACGTCGCCGGCGCCAGGCTGGTATGGTGTTTCAAAAGCCCGCGTTGCTCGAGTGGCGCACCGTTACCCAGAATGTGACTCTGCCCGGTGAAGTGTTCGGCGACGCAGATGTACGAGGCCGTGCGGCTGAGATGATTCAGAAGGTAGGGCTCTCCGGGTTCGAGAACGCCTACCCCAGGGAATTGTCTGGCGGTATGCAGTCCCGGGTGGCGATCGCGCGCGCGCTCACGCATCGGCCATCGATTCTGCTCATGGATGAACCGTTCGGTGCACTCGACGAGATCACACGTGAGCGACTGCAACTCGAACTGTTGACGGTCTGGGCGGAGACGAATGCCTCCGTGCTTTTTGTGACTCACAGCATCTCCGAGGCACTCGTGTTGTCCGATCGGGTGGTCGTGATGTCTGCCCGACCTGGCCACATCGTCGAGGATGTAAGCGTCGGCTTTGCGCGTCCGAGAGATGGGGCGATTCGCTCGGCTTCCGAGTTCGTCGCGCTAGAGGCCCACCTCCGGGATGCATTGAACCGCGATGGGGGACCTGATGCCGGCGGGGTATGACGTGTTCCACATGGGGCGGTGTTCGATCGACCTCTACAGCGACGACATCGGTGCTCCGTTCGCCGAGATCTCGCGCTTCTCGGCTTATGTGGGGGGTTCTCCCACGAACATCAGCGTGGGAGCCCGACGTCTGGGGCTTCGGACCGCGCTGCTGACAGCCGTCGGCGATGATCCCGTCGGAGAGTTCATCCTCCGGTTTCTGCGGGAAGAAGGCGTGGTGACCGATCACATTCCCATCAAGATAGGGAGACGAACGCCGGCCGTTTTGCTCGGGATCGAGCCGCCGGATCGATTTCCGCTCGTCTACTATCGTGAAAACTGCGCCGACGGCGACTTGACGATCGAAGACGTTCCGACGGAAGATGTCGCCGGATCCCGCGTGTTTCAGTTCGCGGGGACGAACCTGAGCCTCGAGCCCAGCCGAAGCGCAACCGTCTTCGCCGCCGAGGTGGCTCGGAAGGCGGGACGGACCGTCCTGTTCGATCTGGATCTGAGGGCGGATCAATGGCCGGACGTCCGCTACTTCGGAGCAGCTGCCCGAGACACGATGCGTGTGGTCGACGTCGTCGTGGGTACAGGGGATGAGCTCAGGGGGGCCGTGGCCGCGAGTGCTTCGGATGCCACGGTCACCCACTCTCAGGTTTCGGATGCTCGCGTGGCCGGCGATACCAACGCGGCGGTCGAGGCGATCCTGGCGCTCGGACCTTCGGTCGTCATCGAGAAGGTGGGGGAGAAGGGGGCGCGTGTGCACGAGAAGACGTCTTCGGGTGTTCGCGTTGAAGAGGCGGATGGATTCCCAGTGGAAGTCGTGAATGTGCTCGGCGCCGGAGACGCGTTCGGAGCCGGATTGATCTACGGGCACGTCCAGGGCTGGTCGTGGTCCAAGGCCGCCCGACTCGGAAACGCGTGTGGGGCCATCGTCGTCACCCGACACGGGTGTGCGAACTTCATGCCCACGTTACCCGAAGCCCTGGAGATCGCCGATCGCTACGGAGGGCTCTGATTGCGGCCAGCAGGGCCACAATCAGGTCATCACCGTTGCCGGGAATATCGTGCAAAGTGGAAGCGGGCAGGTCAGGGGTTCGATTGGAATCGGGTGGTGAAGAGGGCGTCGACGGGAGGGGCCGTGTCGATCATGCCCAGATCGATCAGAATGTCACGCGTCGCCATCCACCGCGCAGCCGTCTGCGCACCCAGGCCCGAAACCTGAACGTCGGGGCTGTCGAGGATCGGTAGAAGCTTTTCGAAGTTCGCTCGGTTGAATGACATATCGCTCTCGGGCCTCGCGGCCAAATAGGCGTCGACGGCAATCGTTGGATTCTCCACCGCTCGACGCCAGCCCTTCAGGCTCGCCCGCACGAATCGCCGGACCAGGTCCTCGTTCGACGACACGAAAGCTTCATTCCCGATGATGTTCGTGCTGTAGAGGTCGATTCCGTAGTCAGCCAGCAGGATACGGTTGACCGTTTCGCCGCGCAGTTCGACCGTGACAGGCTGGTCTTCCGTGTAACCGAGCATGGCGTCGACCTGACCGGCCAGGAGAGGCGCGGGACTCGATTCGGTCATGCCCATCAGCTGAAGCTGGTCTTCCCGCATACCCAGGTGGCGGAGGAGGGCCTGGAATTCCCGGTGTTTGGTCCCTCCGATGTTCACGCCGATCCTCTTTCCGACAAGATCCTCCGGTTTGCTGATGCCCGATGCGGCCAGGGCATAGACCACGACGGGGGAGTGTTGATTGATGACGGCCAGAGACACGATGGGAATCCCCTTGGAGCGTGCGATGACCGTGGCTGACCCGCTGGAGACGCCGAGCTTGTAAGTGCCGTTTCCGACGAGCCGAGCCGTGGTGGGAGCACCGCTTCCCTCGAGGATGTCGACCGTCAGCTCTTCCGTGCGGTAGTAACCTTCGCTGATGGCGACGAAGAAGCCGGCGTGCTCCATCTGCGCCTTCCAGTCGAGCAGCAGCTCGATCGTGTGTCCGGTACCGGTGCCTTTTTCCGGGGAACAGGCCAGCGTGAAGATCGTGGGGAGAATCAGGAGGAGCCTGCGTCGCTTCACGATGTCTCTACCTGGTGAGGGTTTCGAGTGCGCCACCCCAGCGTCGTAGCGCCTTCTTTTCGATGGCATCGACGATCAGGAACAGGCTCGTGCCCATCGCACCCAGCACGATGAGTGCGGCGAACATCAGGTCTGTGGCAAGTTCGGCGTTGGCCAGCCTGACGAGGTGGCCGAGCCCGGCGCTGGCTCCGACGAATTCTCCGACGACGGCCCCGATCACGCTGAGGGTGATGCACATCTTCAGCGCCGCAAACAGATACGGGACGGCGTTCGGGAGTCTGACTTTGACGAACACCTGACGAGGGCTTGCCGACAGAGATTTCATCAGATCGAGGATCGTGGGGTCGACCGAGAGCAAGCCGCGTGTCGTGTTGACGACGACGGGAAAGAATGAAATGAGGGCGGCGATGACGACCTTGGGCAGGAGCCCGAATCCGAACCAGACGACGAACACGGGTGCGAGTGCCTCTTTGGGGAAGGTTTGCGAGGAGATGACGAGGGGATAGAGCATGCGCTCGATGATGTGCGACCGCGCCATGAGTAGGGCGAACGTAATCCCGGCCGAAGCGCCTAAGAGGAAACCCAGGAGCGCTTCCTGTAACGTCACACCTGCGTGGGCGAGCAGCGTGGGCAGCGAGCGGTAGAGGCGATCCAGAACGCGACTCGGGGCGGGCAGGATGTAGTCCGCCGTTGCCGTCTGCCAGACGAACCATTCCCAAATGAGCAGCGTGACGAGGACAAAGAGTGCGGAGAAACCGTAGGTTTGAAGGATAAACCGAATTGCGGTGCGGATGTTCAAAGGTCGAAGAGGATGATCTGTGCGTGGACCGACCCGGCCTGGTTGTGCCGTTCAGGGACTTCGTTCATCGCCATAAAGAGCGGACCCGAATACGTGGAGTAGTAGTCGAAATAATTCCCGACGCTCAAGATGGGCGACTCGCCGACTCGCGCGAGAAGGGAGCCGACGTTCGTGCCCGGGCAGAGATACTCCTCGTCGGCTTCGCGTCCCTCGATTCCGTCGGGGCCGCACCAAACGATCGTGGCCGGTCGCATTTCGGGGGACCAGAGACCTTCGGCCGCGACAATCACCCGTTGATCTTGTCGGATCTGAAGGTACATTTCCTGCCAGGTTGCGTTCGGGCGGACGGTTTTGGTGATCGTGAGGGCCATGGCTTCGCTATGATAGGTTGCGCCGGATCGGGTGTCAAGGTGCATCAAAATGATTGACGCCCTGACGCCGGAGGCGTAGATTCATATTGTTTGTCTACAGGCAGTTACGGCGCAAACCTTCGCTATAGAAGGACCGGATATATGGATACCGATTCGAGGTTCAAAAAACTCAAGATGAGCCCCAACGGTAAGGGGATCAACACGGTCATCGGAAGGGGGTCCGTTTCCGAGGGCCGTTTCCGTGTCGAGACAGGCGTACGTGTGGATGGTGTGTTGAAGGGTGAGCTGATCTCCTCCGGGACGCTCATCGTGGGTGAGTCCGGCGTGATCGAGGCCGACGTGAAGGTTCACGATGCTTTGATCAGCGGCCGTATCGTCGGCACGCTCGAAGCCGACGAGAAGGTCCACCTGCAGGCGACTGCCGCCTTTGTGGGAAAGATCAAGACACGCATCCTCATCGTCGAAGAAGGCGCTATTTTCAAGGCTGAATGTGACGCCGGTGGGGAGTTGCAGCTCAAGGAAGCCGATGAGGTGGCAGAGGGTGCCACCGAGCTTGCCGATCAACAGTCGGGTTGATGTCCTCCGTGTGGTGCATTTGAGTCAATCCCCCAATGATCACCACACAAGTAATCTCTCCCAAACCCTTTAATAACAGTTATTTGTAGCTTTTATCCCCGGCCAGGTGCGCTGGTACGGGTTGTGCTCGGTTGAGTAGGTCGGTCGTCCCCGATCTCTCATCCGGACTCTGAGTCGTTCGTTTTTTGGAGAGCACATCCCATGATGGTGTGGGTGCTTGTCGCGGTCATTCTGGGTAGCATCGTCTACTGCGTTCGAACGCTCGGTGAGTACCGTGTGTTTGTCGCGGAGATCGAACCCAAGATCGATGGGCTCATCGCCAAAGCCGACAAGTTCGAAGAAGGCGCCATCGAAGAAACGGAGCGTCGGAACCAGACGCGGCAACGGGTGAGAGACCTGAGGGAACTCGTCTCGGAGGTCCAGCGGGAGGTCCGCCTCGTCGAGGCAAGGATCGTGAAGGTGAGGGAGGAATTCGAGCAGCTCGAACTCCACGCCCACAAGCTTGATTTCGAGGCCAAGAGATAGGAGCGTCGGTGTTCTTAGAGATCTTCACACTGTTGTTGCTGGCCGCCGTCCTGATCGTCAAGTACGCCTCGACCGTCCACACGGTAAAGCTTCAGCAAAAACTGGCCGAAGCCACCAACCTCGCTCAACGAAATCAGGAGCGCTACAAGCGCCTCCAGCAGGAACGCCAGGCCGAGGAGGCCCAGACAGTGAACCAGAAGCGGCAGATCGATGAGCATCTAGAGGGTCTCCAGAACGAGCTCAAGGAACAGGAACATAAGAACAGCGAGCTGGCAGAGCGCATCGAAAAAGTCAAATAAGTAACGAAACGTTATGTGAGTAAGGTGGCCGTCTCCGTCTGGAGACGGCCTTTTTGTATGGGTTCTAGGATAGCACAAAACGTGATAGATCCGCGTCCGGCACGGTTCCCGAGGGCCTGCATATACTTATTAAAAATAATAGGTTATGATACACACGGGTTGGCACGTCCCTTGCAATTCTTCCGAGTGTCCGGCTGGCGGACTCCCCTCCGCGCCGGGCAATGCACCAGGCCACCACCCCGACGCGTCGGGTGCGGTTGAAGAAAGGGGGTTCACGTGGAATGGGTCTACGCAGCGATCGTGATTGGATGTCTGGTTTACGCCGGTGGGATTGTGATCGACTACACCAACTATTCGACCGGAATTCAGCCTCGAATTCGAGGGCTGCAGGAAGGGATCTCAGACCTCGATCTACAGGCCAATGCCGAAGCCGAAATGCTCGTGGAAACCAAGAAGCGGACGACGGACCTGAAGGCCTCGGTCAACGATCTCCGTAAGCAGTCGGTGACGATGCAGGTCCGTCTGAAGGATGAAAAGTCGAGGAAGCAGAAGCTGGAGATGGCGGTGTTCCGGAAAAGGCTGAAATCACGGGAGCGGTTGGTGTCCGCTTAGTGGAGGTCGACGTGTTTCTCGAAATCATAACCATCCTGATGCTGTTTCTCGTCATCGTTCTCAAATATGGCGTGGTTACGCGCATCGTGAAGCTCAACCAACGTCTGCGAGAGACAGAGAGCATTTGCAAGCGACACGAAGCCTACCTCGAGCGCAGGAAGCGAGAGCGACAGGCGGCCGAGCGCGAAGAGACCGGGCTGGCTCGCCAGCAGGTTGCGCTCGAGAACGAGATGGGTCGGCTCAGATCGGAGTGGCAGGAGCTGAAGGAGCAGAATTCGGAGGTGCTGGGCGAGCTGTTGCCGCACCACGGAGAAGAGGAACTCCGCGAGCTGCAAGAGACCGACGAGGAAGAGCAGGACCAGTGAGACCAGTGGCAGGGGGGGAAGCGCGGCTGGCGGCTGATCGAGTCGCCAGCCGCATCCGTGCCGTCAGCCGAGGATCGGGTCGGATACCCCGGCTTTCACGAACGCCCTTTCGCGAAGGACACAACTGTCACACCGTCCGCACGGCACGACGTCGTTTCTGTAGCACGACCAGGTAAGGTGGAGGGGCGCTTCCAGGTGGACCCCGGTCTTGACGATCTCGGTCTTCGAGCGGTGGATGAGCGGGGTTTCGAGACGCAGGTTCGTGTCCGGGTGCGTCCCGAGGTTTATCACTTTCTCGAAGGCCGAGCAGAAGGCCTCGGTGCAGTCGGGGTAGCCGGAGCTGTCTTCTTCGACGACGCCCACGAACACCGCACTGGCGGCAAGGACTTCGGCCCAGGACGTGGCCAAACAGAGCAGATGGGCATTCCTGAACGGGACGTAGGTGACGGGAACGGGATCGGCTTCGAGATCGGCGTCGGGAACGGGGATGGAGGTGTCGGTCAGGGCAGACGCACCGATCTGCTGGAGAAAGCGGGCCTCGACGACGCGGCGACGTTCGACGGACACGTCGTAGTGATCGGCGATGGCTTCGAACGACCGAACCTCACGCTGCTCCGTCCGCTGTCCGTAGCGCAGATGGAGCAGGGCGAGGTCGTAGGACTGTGCAGCGATGGCGGTCGTGACGCAGCTGTCGAGACCACCACTCAGAAGGACGACGGCGAGATCGCTCATCGTTCGGAATACGACGACGATCGATCCTTGCCGCCGATCACGACCTGCCCGATCGGGCGTCCGGCCGTGCATTGCCTGAGCGCGAAGATGCGGCTGCGAAGAAACGATCGTTGGGTATCATCAGACACGGCTGTGGGTCAAGAGGTCGAGGCGTCCTGGGGGTCGGACTGGGCAGGGCTCCGCGTCCCCGCGAGTTTTCGAAGAAATCCTGTCCAGGGTCGCGCAGGTCTCGCGCTGCAGAGTCGACGGGTCAGGTCGGCCGGGAAATCCGGAATCCTCGGCATCCTGGCTCTGGCTTGGCCCTGTCGATCTTCGATGTCGAGGGTGGACGGGGCCGAGTAACCGGGGACGACGCGACTGTCGCGAATCAGGTCTCTGCGCACGCGTTCGACCAGCTGGTTGACGGCCGTCAGATCCTCGGCCAATCGCTCGAGGGTGTGCGTTGATCGCGCCTGAAACTGTGTCTGCAGGTCGACGATCGTACGTGCTTGGCGCTTGAGCCGGGATCGGGAAGGCCAATCGGTTGACCGGCCAACCGGGAAATCCGCTGGCCAATCCGGTTGTTCGATGATGGCACAAAACGCTTCCGTTGTGGCGAAGGGGGCGACAACCGGGCCCACGGCCAGCTTGATCGCGTTCCGAAGCGCGTCCAGCGATTCCGTCTGCTGTTGAAACGCGTCTCGGCGATGTCCTGGATGCGTTCGATCTCCTTTCGGTCCTGGAGGTGTTGCGGCAGGATCTGATTGTCGCGCAAAATCTTGTTCGCCAGACGGTGTTCTTCCCCTGATTGGAAGTACTCTCTCAGGTCAAGGCGTTTGCCCTTCCCCGGGAGCCTTGCCCAATCCTCTTCGGAAATCGTATTCTTCAAGCGTTCGTCCGGGCTTCGGTATTCAGGCCGACCATCTGGCTTTCTGTTCATTCGATGGGTCCTCCGAAGAGATGCAGATGTGGTTGGCGTTCCTCAGGATCGCATCGACGGGTGCCATCGATCTGAATATAGGACGCTTGGTGGTTCGTTGCACGCCTGTTGATGTGGTTTTCGGGGCTCGTTATACTCAGCTGATGGATTATCCCGCGTGCTATGGGAATCACACGCCCGATGCCGCCGTGTGCCGACACTGTTTCGCCGAGTCGGAGTGTCTCGAATCCGACAGCGCGTCTGTTCAGTCATCACCCCGTGCGAGCCGGACTGCGTCGTGGCAAGAAGGCCGTGTCTCGGTTAGCGATTTCAGCCTTGCGCTCACGCTCTACTCGGGTCAGCTATTCCGCTGGGGCCGCGACGTGGACGGGTGGTGGAAGGGGATCGCCTACGGAGAGGCTTTCCGTCTCAGACAGGTGGAAAACGATCTCCTGTTCGGCACCACGAGCGATTCTGTTTCAACCCACGCTGGAACGATGGATGCGCCCGATTTCCTCCGCTGGTATCTACGCATCGACGAACCGCCGCGAACACGCGTTACCCGCTCCGACCGGCACCTACGGGAGGCTCGGGCAAAGCTTCGTGGCTTCCGGTTCGTCAGGCAGGACCCGTATGAGTGTACCGTCTCCTACATCCTCAGCGTGCAGGCTCATATGGGGCTTACGAAGCAGCGGCTTCACAAGTTGGCGCTCCTGCTCGGCGAGCGGATCGATGTGGGTGACGAGCGCTACTACGCTTTCCCTTCCGCCGAGGCGCTCGGCAGGCTTTCCGAGACCTACTATCGACATCTCAGGTTCGGCTGGCGGTCACGGTTCCTGCCCATCACTCTGGGTCACGTTACCGAGCGTGTGTCCAGCGTCCGGAACGGTCTCGTCGAATGGCGCGAGATCGTGGACGAATTGAAGACGCTGCCGAACTCGGGCGTGGGTCTAAAGGTCGGCAAGTGTATCGATCTCTTTTCTCTCGATCGTCTGGATGCCGTACCCGTTGACACGTGGGTGCGCAAGATGGCACTCGACTGGTACGGCCAGGAGGGGAGTGACGCGCAGATCTGCCGATGGGCGGAGGAACGAGGTGGACGGCTCGCCGGCTATCTGAACGAGTATCTGTTTGTCTACTACCGGGAACTCCACGCGTCCGCCCTGGACAACCGGGTCCTGTCGTTTCAGGCTTCCGATCAGCCCTCTTCGGAGTTGCCCTTTACGTCCATCGAAGCACCTGGCGAATCCTTGTCGTGAAACGAATGCTCGTGGTTCTTCTGACCTGTCTGGCCGGACAGGTTGCCGTCGTCTGGGGACATTTCGACCACGGTGTGGGTGGGGAGCGTTTGGTATTCCAGATCCCGCCGCCGATCGATCTGCAAAGGCAGCGGGATGGGGTGCTGCGATTCGACCCGCCTGCAGTCATCCACGTCCCTCATTCATCCGCGCTGAACATCGGGAGCGCCACGATTGCGGCGTGGGTCTGGGTCGATTCGGCCTACGTCGGAACATCTCCGGGTGTCGTGGCCGGTCGCTGGCATCAGATTCAGGGCGAGTCGAGTTTCGTGCTCCATTCGGACGGATCGGAGGCGGGCGGGTTTCGAGTGACGTGGGAGGATGGATCCGAGTTGGATCTGTGGGGATACGACGTGCCGGTATCTCGCTGGGTGCACTATGCAGCGACGATCGATGATTCGGAGATGGTCGTCTATGTGGACGGCGTAGCCGCTGCTCGGACGGACGTGAATGGAAAACGTCTGGCCGACTCGCTTTGTCCGCTCTGGATCGGTGGGTCGACGGAGGGGGTTGTCTTCCCCGGGATGATCGCGGATGTGCGGCTCGTAGCCCGCGCGGCCGACGAACAAGACATCGGACATCTGATGGCGGGGGAAAACGTGGAGGGTGAGGTCGGGCGATGGCTGGCCGGCAGTCGGGTCGATGACGGCGTCCGGGTAGTCGGATCCCTGCGGTGGGTTGACGACCCGGCTCGAGGCGGCGGCGCCGACTTTCGAAATCCTCACCAAACCGAGCTGAAACAGACCGATTCCGCGAGCATCGAAGGAGAAATCACGCTGGCCGCCTGGGCGATCAATCGGGGTATTGCCCGGGGGGGTGGTGCCGTCGTAGGCAAGTGGGGTCCCGACCTGGACGAACGTTCCTTCATTCTCTACAGCGTCGGTGGAGATGGATTCGGTTTTCGAGCGTTTTGGGAGACGGTTCGCAGAGTAACCTGACTGTTTTCGATGCACCGGCCAACACCTGGTTCCACATCGCGGGAACCTATGACGGGCGTGCGATGCGACTGTATGTGAACGGGGTCGAATCTGCCCGGGCGGTCGCCGTGAATCGGGTCTTCGCAACGACGGGAACGCCGATCGTCATCGGAGGAAATGGCGATCCGTCCGCCCCTCCGTTTTCCGGCGCGCTCGATGAGGTCGGCGTATGGAGGGTAGCGCTTTCTCGAGATGAGATTCTCGAGTTGGCTCGAAGCGGGATACCGCAGCGAACCGATGCGGTCCACACGTTCGGATCCTTCGGACCCGTGGATGATCCCGGGCAGTCGCAGCCGTTGACCTTCCTCGAGTCGGTCGCCGCAGGGGACACCTCACGGATGTCGACGTTCTGGGATTCGGACGATAGGCTGATGGCGTCGGCACGCGCACGCAGGCCTCGCCATCTGTCGTTTCCTGACGTAGACGAGCACCGCCTGCTCGACGAGGCGCTGTGGTGGGCGATCGTGCGGGGTCAGGGTGCCACCGCACACCGTCTGCTCCAACGGGGTGCCGACATCGACGCGATGATCGGGAGCGGCGGTTCCTCTTCGCTCCATCAGGCTGTGGCGCGTCAGGACTTCGAGGCCGTTCAGTTTCTGATCCAGCAGGGTGCCGATCCCACGCTCGAGGATCGAACACATCGGTCATCATCGTGGGAGTGGGCGGCGCATTTCGATCTGCCGGTTCTCCGCGCCTACCTGTTGGATGCGGCGTCCGTCACGAGTCTCAAAGCAGCGGTCGAGTACGGCGACCTCTCCCGAGTGACGTCGATTGTCGAAAGCGGATCGGTGACGTCGACAGCGCTGGACGACGCTCTCAGACGTGCTGCATCGGGCGGCCACGTCGAGATTGCCGATCACTTGCTGCAGTCTGGCGCTGACGTGGCGTCGCGCGATTCGCGTGGACGTCGAGCGGTTGATCGCGCCATCCGGGCGAGCCGGTATGAGCTGGTCGATTTCCTCCGCAAAAAAGGGGGGGAGGCTCCGTCGGTCCCCTTTCTTGAACGAGTAGGGCAACTCGACTCGGCGATCGAAAGCCGGGACACCGTGGCCGCGCAAGACCTGCTGGACGCCGATCCCGACCTGGTGTTTTGTGACAGCGAAGCGGGACGGACCTGGTTCCAACGCGCCGCCGATGTGAACGATGGTGCCCTGGTTCGCCTCCTGGTGAGGCGCGGCGCTTCGATCGGGAGCGTGAGGGCTACGCCTCGCTCGGGTGGGCCGTTTCGCGAGGCGAGTCCGATGTGCGCGTGCCCTGGTAGAGGCGGGTGCGGAGCTGGACTTCTGGGCGTCTGCGGGTCTCGGTTTGGTGGACTCACTGGATACGTACTGGATTGAGGACATGCTCATCGATGGGGCATCGCGAACGGGCAGTTTCCGCCGTGGGTCGGATGGATCGATCCTGCCGCGCCCCCCACGACGGAAGTCGAGATTCTGTCGGACGCGCTCTACATCGGGGCCCGAAACGGTCATCGCTCTGTCGTCGAGTGGCTACTGATGCGCGGTGCCGACCCCAACTTCAGGGCCGAGCGAGGGGGAACGCCCCTCTACTGGGCGGTCAAGTCGGGCCGAGTCGACGTCGTTCGACTGTTGGTCTCGGCCGGTGCAGATCCACGCATTCCCGACCGGTATGGCCGTAATGCGGGACAGATGGCCACAGGGTCGGCGAAGCTTCTCGAGGCGCTTCAAGGTAGGAAGGCAAAGGAGAATTCGCGGTGAAGGAGGAAGCGACGCGGTTTCGGGCGACTGCCGACAAGGGGGATGTGTCCGGACTGTTCACGATACAGGATGGAGCTGAATCGCTCGTCGTCCTGGGACACGCCGCGAGTACGGATATCCACCATCGGTCGATGACTCACATCGCTCGGTCACTCGCGGAGGTCAACATCGCCACCTTTCGATACAACTTCCCGTATATGGAAAGAGGGGGCGGCCGGGTCGATGGCCGGGCGGTGTGCTATGAAACGGTCCGGTCGGCTGTGGCGCACACGGCCGATCGAGTGCCCGAGGCGACACTCTTCGCAGGCGGTCGATCGTTCGGTGGGCGGATGACGTCGATGGCCGCGGCCGACGCTTCTCTCGCGGTACGAGGTCTCGTTTTCTATGCGTTTCCGCTTCATCCAGCCAGGAAACCGGCGACGGATCGCGCCGACCATCTGTCGGAAGTCGGAAAGCCGATGCTCTTTCTATCGGGAACCCGGGATACCCTGGCAGACCTGTTGCCACTCGAACCGGTTGTCGAGGATCTGTCCGGGGCGACGCTCCACATCCTCGATACCGCCGATCATAGCTTCGGTGTGTTGAAACGATCCGGACAGACGGAGGAAGGGGTCTATGTGGAGGCGGCGAAGGTAGTTGGTGATTGGATCGAAAGTAATCCTAAATAACAGCTAAACAATGAGTTATTGAAAATAAATGGCTTGGGCGAAAAGAAAGTGGCCCCGACGGGGCCACTTTTATAATGTGGGGAAATTACGTCCCTGTGCCCAGCACAGGGACGAGCGCAACGCTTGTTTTCTTAAAATGTACGGAATGTGGCGCGCTCGCCCGCGTGCTCTGCACGAGGGCGTATTGGAGTTGAGCACCGAGTTCCGAATGGAAGGCTACTTCAACACTCGGAGATCGCTATTCGGAACTCGGAATTCGATCTCAGTCTCTGAGGTAGCGAGGGTTCCCGAATCCGTCGTTGACGACGTGGCTTCGTGCGGGGATTTCTGACTTTTCAGGAATGAGCAGATCGAGTTCTGTGCTGTTTTCGATGACGGTGCCATCGCCGACCCGCACGCCTTCACCCAGACGGATGCGGCCGGGGCGTCGCGTCGTGGCAAGCACCGTGCCGATGACGACGGCCGACGCGATCCGGCATTCAGGGCCGACCTGCACGTAGCCATACACCTGACTGTTGATACCGATGCTCGATCGATCGCCGATCTCGACCGGCCCGAGCAGCTGGGCATCCGTCCCTATCATCACGTAGTTGCCGATGATGGGGTGGCGCTGGCGGACTTTCTCGCTGATGCCTCCGAGTGTGCACGGGTAGAGGACGCATCCTTCTCCGACGATTCCCGTCTGCCCCGTCGTGAGTCCGCGGTGCGGATGCTCGAGGAAGTTGGCGTCGCCGATCTTCGTTTCGGGATGGAGATCCGCCTGGTAGTAGCGGCCTCCGAGCTCTGCGATCGCTCGGGGGAGAAGCGGCACGGGCAACCGCTTGACGTCGATGTTGCCCGAGGCTCCCGCCTGAGTCAACGCGTGGGCGACGTCGTGGTAGAAGAGCACACGCCATCCAGGGTAGGAACTGACGACAAGCTGGAGGTGGTAATTGAAGGCAAAATCGAGACCTTCGGTCTCGAGAAAGTCCGCGTAGGAACCGAAATCTCTCTCCTCGATCGCACGGTCGATGGCCGGTTTGAACTCCAGATCGGCCAGCTTCTGCCGGCAGGCCTCATTTTCTCCCGTGATGTAGGCGTCCCAGATCGCGGGGTCCTTCAGGGAGGCGAACCGGTTCCACCGGGCTCGTTCTTTGAGCTCGGGAATATCGGCGAGAAGGGCGAACGTCGTTCCGATCGCCGTCTCTTCGACGCTGGCTCCGGGGCCCTCAACGGCGAGGAGGGATTGCGCGATCATCGCATACAGCTGATCGCAGAGCTCTTCGACGCCGTTCTCGAAATCCTTGGCTCGAGCACCGTTCGTTTCCGTGGCGTTGTGGGATCCGGGAGCCGCGAACTCCAGGAGATTGCCCAAAACTGTCTCGAGGATGTCACGGTTGACGAATCCGCGCCCTGACCGATGGCTGAGGATGCCGGGATTGATCCGATCGATTCGGAGGGCGGCCAGCTCTTCGTCGTTGAAGATGCTTCTAAGCTGGTCGCAGACCTGCTTGAGCAGAGGTCTTTTAAGCGATTCGTAGGTTTTATCGAATAGCGTCTGCGGTTGACTCATTACGTTAGCCTTGAAGGGGGAGTCGGCTCAGGCCACAATATTAGGCAATTACGGGTCCGCCTGCCACCCCTCACCTCAGCAGGACCCGTGCGAGCGGCTGATAAACGACCTGCCCTTTCCACGCTTGGTTGGCGGGAACGGCTGAGAGCGACCGGACGGCACGGCCCCGATAGGTGCCGAGGGGCGCGTCCACGACGCTGTTGAGTCGAACGACGATCGTGTAGGCGCCCGGGGCGATCGTGGCCGGGATCTTGAACGTAAATCGATCGGCGTAGGAATGTCCGATCGGTAGATCCACCGGTGCTACTTCGACGCTACGAGCCGCGGTGAACCCGCCCGTGCTCGGGATTTCGAGTCGCTCGTTGGCGAAGGCAACTTCGGCGAAGTATTGGCCGGCAGCTCTCTTTCGGGTCACCACCGTGAGGGTGAAGAACTCGCTTCGACCGATGAGGGCAGAAACCGGGTTCGTCAGGACCCGTGTGATCCCGCGATCGAGTCCTATGAGGTCGATGCCCACGAAATCTACGGGTTGAAAGGTGTCTTCAGCCGACGGGATCTGGACGCCGATCGGATTTCCTGACGATGCCGCCGGGACCTTGGGCATCAGCTCGAGGAGACGTGGATCGAATGCAGCGCGTCGGATTTGAAAATGATCGAGCTCTGGCGGCATTCGATCGTCGAGAATCGTGTAGAGGGGCGCCTCGCCTGACTCCTCTATCAGACCCTTGAGGACACGAAGACGGTCTGCGACGTTGAGCGCGGGGGCGATGCCTCGGAGCGAGCTTGTACCATCAACGAACCTGGGTGCGAGCCGTCCTAGTGTTTCGACGGTCACGTCGTGCCTGAGGCCGCGCACCTCGCGAAAGTATTTGTAGCGCGTGGCCCGACCGTCGTCCGTACTCACGATCGTGGCGTCGACAGGAAGGGCCCTGTATCGAGCCTCGCGAAGGTCGTAGGTGCCCGTGTTTCGGGTGATAGCGGATACGGTCTGAAAGTGAGTGAGCAGGAGAACGAGTGAGAGCGCGGGGAAGATCCCGTAGCGAACGGAGGCCGGTAAGCGAGCGAACAGGCGGCCGGTCAGAATCCTGTGAGCGCCAAGCCCGGCCAGTGCGATGAAGAACAGAAAGGCGGGCATAAAGAAGACGTCCTTGTCCGCGACGTCGTAGGGCAGTGCGAGGGAGGTCGCTGTGACGAGCATCAGAGCTAGGGATTCGGAAAAATGGTCTGGAACGCCGCGACGCAATCGTCTGACGAACACGCCGAGAAGGGTTACCGCCGCCAGGATCGGAACCAGAAACGAGGTGTTCTGGCTGAGTGTCGCGAGGAACCCAGTGAACAGAGTTGCGACGTGTTTGATCGAGGTCACTGCCAACCGCGAACCCGTGAATTCCTCGGCAGTGAAGTACCAGAACAGCCATCTTGGCGAAAGAGGTTCGTAGCCGCTCAAGAACACGAAGTCCGAAATGAAACCGTCTCCGAACACGCGGATCGGCACGTAGAGAAGTGGCGTGGATCCGAGAACGGCACTGGCCAGACACAGGGCGATCTGTCGCCGACCCCCTGTCCGCGTAACCGGTGTCGAGACGGCCAACACGTAGACCAATCCGGGAAAAATCAGGGCAGCGAGGAGCACGTTCGACGTGGCTGTCAGGCCAAACAGAAAGGAAGCGCAGATAAGAGCCGTAGGCTCACGCGTGCGAAACCACCGCGCGAGGGCATACAGTACGGCGCATACGGCGGCCAGCTGAACTGCATAGACCTCGGCTATCGAGGCGTGAAACCAGAACACCCGGGCGAAGGCGAGCGTCCAGCCGGTCGCGACGGCGATACCGGCATGACGCGTATGCGTGTAAACGCAGAGAGACAGAAAGCACGCCGCCAGGGCCATAAACACGGCCGAGGTGAGAATCACACCTTCATCTGGAATCGGGAACGGCAATGCGGAGAAGAGATGGGCGAAGATCAAGTAGAGCGGGTGCCCGGGCGGATGGTCGACGCCGAGGGTGGTCGCGGCGAGCACCATTTCGGCGCTGTCGATGGCATAGAGGGTGTCGAGTGCCCAGACACGGGCCCGGGTTTGGTTGTAGACGAGCAGGGGAACGATCAAGGCAAGTGCACCGACCCAGCGTGCTGGGTGTTGCTTCGCACTTTCACGGAAGAGCGCCACGCCCATCATCAGGCGATCAGACTCTCCACGTGCTGCTTCAGTCCCTCGGCCACTGGCGTGGCCGGCACCGCCAGTCCGGCTCCCTCGAGCCGATCGAGGCAGTAGACGCGATGGCAGCAGAACGGTGCGGCTCCGGGGTTCTCCGCCAGATGGGATTGAACGCTGACCTCGTTGATGGGTGCGTGTGGAACGCCCAGACTATTGGCGATCAGGTTGTAGAACGCGCGAGATTCTATGATGTCCGGACCGGCCGTGCAGAATATGCGACCGAACGTGTCTTCGTTACCGGCCGCGCTCAGAATCAGCCGGCACAGATCGAGTGCGAAGATCGGCTGTTGCAGAAAGTGGCCTCCACCGAGGAGGTCGAGAGGTTCCCCGTTGCGAATGCGATCGATCAGTTTGTCGTCACGCCCGTGTTTTGGAAGGCACCCCAGCTTGCTTCCTGGCCCGTAGATGTGACAGGGCCGAACGACTGTCCATGCGCTGTCGCCGAAGTCTCCCTGCTCGAAAACCCTTTCGCAGATCCGCTTCTTCCCACCATAGCCCTCGGTCGCGTAGGAGGTCGCTTCCTCGCCCTGGGGAAACCGTCGATGCGCCGGGTCGAACACGAAGTCGGTTGAAATGAACACGAGTTGCCTGCAGCGATTCCTGAAAACCGCCACATCCTGTTCGGCGTCTTCGGGATCGTAGCCGATGCAGTCCACGACGAGGTCCCAGCCGTCCGAGTCGGCCAGAGCGCTGGCGAATCCGCCACGATCCTTGCGATCGACCGTAATGGCTGTGACGCCGTCGGGCAGAGGCCGCTGACCGCGTGTGACGACGCTGATGTCGTGACCCTCGGCGGCGGCGAGGGTCGCGAAAGTTCCACTGACGAACCCACTTCCGCCGATCGATAGGATCTTCATCCCTTTTCTCCAGGTAGCGATTGGCTGATGTCAGCTGAAATGATACGGACTGAACCACCCAGCCACCAGGACACGAAGAGGCTCGGGAGGCGGCTTGCACCCTGTGCTGCACAGCACAGGGACGAGCGCACGCGCGGTTTCTACTAAATTAGAAAATCGCCACGCTCGCCCTCGTGCTCTGCACGAGGGTGCTGTGTCGGCGTATCTGTGTCGACGTCAACTGCCGGTCGACGCATAGTGGCGGACGCCGAAGCGCCAGACTCTGAGGCAGACCATCAGGAAGAGCAGACCGACCGCAGGGGACAACCAGGCGGCGTCCGTCGAACCCGGTTTTTCGAGGATGGCAAGGACCGGATAGTAGTTGGCGAAGGCGAGAGGAACGACAAAGGTGAAGAATTTCTGAAACTAGTCCCGGTAGATCGACAGGGGATACTGGGCGGTTTCTACGCCGCCGTAAGTGACGGTGTTCATGATTTCCAGCGATTCGGTCGTCCAGAAAGCTATCGTCGCCTGTAAGACGACGAGGCCGCAGAACATTGCGGCCGCACCGAAGACCGCGAACAGGGTCAAGGCTCCCTTGGCGATCGTCCATTCGACGTCGAGCGTGGTCGCTGCCCAGGCGAACACGAAGAGTCCCTGAGCCAGCCGGCCGATCCGTCGGAGCGTCAGTTCCTGTCCTGCGATTTGCAGCGCGGCGCTTCGGGGGCGAAGAAGGACACGATCGAAATCACCCGACTTGATCTGATTGCCGAGCATATCGAACCCACGACTGACTGCATCTGCGAATGCGAACGCGATGTTGATGAGACCGTAGAACAGCGCCACCTCCTCCAGACGCCAGGTACCCAGCCGGCCGAAACGGTCGAACAGAACGACCATCCCGGCGAATTCGCTGGCTGTGATGAGACCGTGCCCGATGGTCAACATCACGAAAGAAGCCCGGTACTGCATCTGGCTTCGGATGCTGATGCCGAGGTAACGAATGTAAAGGCGCCACGCGTCACCCATAAACGTGGGGGAAGTCAGAGTTGGGGCGACCACCGGATCAGCCTCCCTGCACGACGAGGCGTCGCCGCGCGATTGCGAGCAGGCTGCGTCCACCGAGAACGAGGAGGGCGAACCAGACCGCTTCGAGAATCAACAGATCCCAGAGCGCGGATGGAGGTAAGTGGCCCAGGTAGAGTCGGAACGGCACGTCGGCGATGTGGCGGAACGGAAGGGCTTCGAGGAATGGCTGGCACCAGGATGGAAACAGGGGAAGCGGGACGATCATACCGGAGAGGATGAAACCCACCGCCGGGATGAGGCTGCTGACACCCTGACCAGATATGGTCCATAGCAGCGAGATATTCAGGATGACCGTGATGGCCGCGCTCAGGAGAACGGCCCCGGCAAGTGCGACGCCGAAGGCTGCGGCAGCCTCGACGGAGGGTGGGAGTGATAGCCCCAGAAACAGGAGGGCGATGGTGACGAGGGGTACGGACCGGAGAAGGGTCGGTGCCGTCTTCAGCGCGATCGCCCGACTGAACCAGAAGCCATAGAGGTCGAGCGGCCGGAGGAGTTCGTAGGTGACGGCGCCGGTTCGAATCTGCTGTTGCACGTCCCGGTCGACACCCCAGGGTTGGACGAGGATGAAAGCCTGCCCCAACCAGACGTAGCCCACGACTGTTTCGATCGACATCGGGTGTGAGGCCGTCGACACCCGGTAAAAGGCCTCGAAGATCATCATCCGGATCAGGCCCCAGAACAGTTGTGTCCCAAGACCTGCGATGGCCGCAGCGCAGTATTGGAGGAGGGTGCGGAATCGGGCGCTGAGGACGGACGTGTAGCCCTTCATCCTTCCTGGCCTCGGTAAAGACGGGCGATGATTTCTTCGATGGGCGGGTTTTCCACGAAGAGATCTCGAACAGGGTGATGGGCCGTGACCCGGGCGATCAGGTCCGGTGTGGCGATCTGCTCGGGATCGTATCTGAGCGTGACACGATGGCCATCCTGCGAGACCACGGTGGCGTCCGGATCGGCGATCGTGTCACCCTCCACGGTGAGGTCGACGATCAGCCGCCGCTCGCGAGTCACACGATTCCGCAGGTCGGCGAGCGTGCCGTCGGACAGGATGCGACCTTCCCCGATGACCATCACACGGGAGCAGAGGGCCTCGATGTCGTCCATATCGTGCGTGGTGAGGATCACGGTGACACCCTCCTCGCGGTTCAGTCGTTGGATGAAGTCACGTACTGAGAGCTTGGCGACAGCATCGAGGCCAATTGTCGGTTCGTCCAGGAACAGAATGGAAGGACGGTGCAGCAGGGCCGCTGCCAGATCGCATCGCATTCGCTGACCGAGGCTCAGTTGTCGCACCGGGACGTCGAGGAAAGGATCCAAGTCGAGCAGGTCGACCATCTGATCGCGGGTCTGACGATAGCTCCCGTCAGGGATTCGGTAGATGTCCTTCAGCAGATCGAAGGATTCGACGACGGGGAGGTCCCACCAGAGCTGCGTGCGCTGGCCGAAGACGACACCGATACGTGCGACGTGTTGCGTACGCTGGCGCCAGGGTGTCAGCCCCAGGATTTCGCAGCGCCCGGAATCGGGCACGAGGATACCCGAGATGACCTTGACCGTCGTTGACTTACCGGCTCCGTTCGGACCTATGTAGCCGACGAGTTCACCGGGGTCGATGGAGAAGGAAATACGATCCAGGGCGGTGATGGTCCGGTATTTGCGATGGACCACGCCCTTGAGGGCTCCCCAGATGCCGGCCTCTCGTTCGGCGATCTTGAAGGTTTTGACGAGTTCGTCTACGACGATCTGCGACATAAGGCTCCGTCGATGGATCCGCGACGTCCGGCGGGCGCTGTGAATGATGTATGACCGTGAACCTGGGAGTCGGGTTTCAGTCGAGACTGATCAAGCCTGGAGGCTATCGTGGGACGGGCGGGCGGATTGGAGGAGGGACGTCAGGGAGCGGAATCGGCGGGGGTGTCGTGTGGGGCGTCGGCCGGGATGTCGACGGTGACATTCTCGACGTCACCCTTCACCTGTTTCTCTGCCTGCCTCCGCCGCTTCTTCCTTTCACGGAGGTAGACGGCTGGAATGCTGACGAGCAGGCTTGTCAGAACCCCTGCGGCGAACGTGATCATCAGCACCACGGCCAGTGAGCTCTCGGCCGAGAAACCGTAGATGTTGACTGTGACGGGAGTGGCATTCTGTATCGCGAACACGGCGGACAGGATCGCGATCACCAGGGCTAGAATCATGAAAATTCGCATAGAACGCTCTCTGGCCGCGCCTTCGGCCGTGAGCAGACTCACTAATCGACGTATACGACGGTTTCGTTCTCGAGCGATTCGATCGCAGCGGCCAGAACCTTTTGCGCGGCGAGGCCTTCCGCACCCGAGCCTTCGATCTCGTCCGGTGGGACCCCTTCCTTCACCTGCTGAACGAACGTGTGGATGCGATCGACGAACGTATCCGTAAAGTCACGGAAGCCGCCCCCGAACGCGGGGTTCGTGTAGACGGTCTTCTCCAGGTTCCCTGCCGGATAGAGCGTGAGCTCTTGCCACATATCTTCCAGAACGAAACGTCCCCCGGTCCCGGCGACTTCACATCGTTCCATCGGATGGCCGCGTTCGATGTCGTAGCTGCCGGTAAGAGACCCGACAACGCCGTTCTTGAAACGAAAATTAAACTGCGCCGTCGACCAGATCTTACGTCCGGGCGCCTTCGTGGCGAAGCACTGAACGGCCTCGATGTCACCGCAGAAATGGCGCATCACGTCGACGGTGTGCGGATGCAGCGCTTTGAGCTGGAAGTAGGGAGACGATTCGTTCGGGTTCATGATCCACATACTCATATTAATGAAGAGCAAGTGGCCGAGCCGCCCGTCATCCACCCACTGTTTGGCCAAACGCGCTGCGGGCGTGAAGCGGTGGTTGAGATCGATTCCGAAGCAGAGGTTCAGCTCTTTCGCCTTGGCGACCATCTCCTCGGCGAAGCGGATCTCGTTGGAAATAGGCTTTTCGCAAAGCACGTGACAGCCGGCATCGAGTGCCTGCATCGTGGGTTCGTAGTGGTCGCTCCCGTACTCGTGGCCTCCCGTCGCGACGCTGCAGATGTCCGGGGCCATCTCTTTGAGCATAGACTGGGCGTTGTAGAAAGCGGGGATCCCCAGTCTTTCAGACGTCGCGTTGGCCCGCGACTCGTCTTTGTCACAAACGCCAACGAGTTCGGCGAGATCGTCTTCCGCGTAGACATCCGCGTGACGGTTTCCGATGGGGCCCAGACCGATGATGCAGACGCGCTTCACGATCAGGTTGCAGGCACGTCGACGACCGTGCCGGTGTGCCAGGATTCGATGGCTGCCTCGATAACGAGTTGGGCCTTTAGCGCTTCTTCACCTGAGCCCTCGATTTGGGCGGGGTCGTCCCCGTCGAGATTTTGCTGGATCCATCTCCCGATGCGACTCTGGAAGGTTTCGCCGAAGGCCATCATACCGCCGATGTAATCGTAGGTTTCGGTCTCGCGAGATCGTCGAGGGTGGAAGTGGAGGTGTTCGCAGGCTTCTTCGAGGATGAAGCGTGCGTCGGATCCGACGACTTCGAGTTTCTCCAGACCGTAGGATCCACCCGGTCCGGTGGCGTCGTAGCTGCCGGTCAGGTTGCCGACGATCCCGTTGGAAAAGAGCATTCCGACCTGGGCGTTCGACCAGCAGTGACGTCGATTTCCTTCATTGTCGATGCCGCGTTTCATGAATGCGTGGACTTTCGCGACGTCGCCGCAGAAATACCGCATTACGTCGATCGAATGGGGGTGGAGGGCACGCAGGTGAAAGTGTTCTGAGGACTCTTTCCGGTTGTTGATCCACATTGTCATATTGATAATGTTGATCTCACCCAGCCGGCCGGATTCGACCCACTCTTTTGCCCGGGCGGCGGCGGGTGTGAATCTGTGGTTCAGGTCGATGCCGTAACGCAGGCCCTGTTCTCGAGCCAGCGCGACCATCGCGTGCGCTTCGTCCACGTTGTTCGAGATCGGTTTTTCCCCCAGCACGTGGATACCGGCGCCGAGCAGTTCCATCGTCGGCTTATAGTGATCGCCACCGTTTTCGACACCTGCCGACGCGACACTGGCGATATCGATCGATAGATCGCTCTCCAGCAGTTCCTGAACAGAGTAGAATGGTTTGGCTTCGTAGGCGCCGGCGGCCTTGTCGGCGCGCTCTTCGATCAGGTCACAAACGGCGACGACGTCACAGTCGTCGTGGTCGTGATAGATCGACGCGTGTCGATTTCCGATCCCACCGAGACCGACGACGGCGACTTTCAATGACATTGGACGACTCCGGACGTTGTTTAAGCGAAGAGGGGTTCGAAGGCGTCGTGGGAACGCTGAACGACGGGGTCGATTTCGTCGACCGCCATCTCCTTCGTCCCGACGATTTCGAGGACGGCGTATGTGACGCGTGGTGCCGTTTTAAGCTTGGATGCGAGGGCGTCGAGGTTCAGATCGCCCTCGCCGGCAACCTGTTGCGCGACCGGGCAGATGTTCAGCTGACGCGTCTTGACGTCACGGATTCGAATGGAGAACATATGTTCCAGAAGGGGGTCGAGCGTTTCCTCGGGGATCTCTTCCTGGGGCGTGCGCCAAATGTGAGTAGGGTCGTAGTTGATGCCGATCCAGTCCGAGTCGACATCGGTCATCATCCTCAGGGCGGTCTCGGTGTTGTAGACGGCGTTTCTGACGTGGGGTTTGATGCTGACCCGAACCGATCGGGATGCTGCCTCCGGAGCGATGCCGTTGAGCTTCTCGATGACTTCGCCGTAGGTGACTTCGTCGTCCGATTTCCCCCCGGCGCCGGTCGTGATGACGGGTGCACCCACGGCGGCCGCAGCGTCCAGGGCCCGTAGAAATCGGTCACGGTCGCCGAAATTGCCACTTCCCCCGATCGACTCGATCGCCAGTCCCCGTTCTGCCACGGAGGTGGCGATGTCATCGTAATAAGTAGCGTCCTGGTCGAGCTGGAGATGGGGGGCCGCACCTGAGATCGCACAAAGTTCGATCGCCGAATAGCCGGCCTTGGCGATCCGGTCGAGCGCCAGGGCAAGATCCTGTCCCCCGTAGAGAATCGTGCTACAACCCAGTTGCATCGTCGCTTTTGCTCCTTTTAGATGGGGCCGCCTGAAAGCGGCCAATGTATACCGGTCACCAAATGGGTTGTCAAGACGAAAGCCCTGTTCGAACGGGGTACACGAAAAAAGCACTCGATTCCGAGTGCTTGGATCGAGCGACCGGGATAGACGTCTACTTTTGAAGCTCTTTGAGTAGCTCCTTCGTCGCTTCTTTCCGGATCGATTCTGTGGCCTGCTGTTTGATTTGATCGATGTCCACCTGACTCGCATACCATCGCATCACGGCCATAAAGCTCGCGACGACGACGCAGGCGACGAAGAGACTGCCGAAAAGCAGGACGTTGCGTCGCGTAAGTCTTCTACGACGCGGCGGTCGATGCATTTCGCGATGACGCTCCCCGCGCCTGTGTGTTTGGCCATCCGATCGACCTGAGCTACCGACCATCGCGTCGGAAAACCCCGGGTCCGAGGGAGACGGAGGGGGAGAAGCTGGTGGAGGTGCTGTTCGAGGTGGCTCGGGGGCTTGCGGCGTTTCGGCGACTTTTGGTGGCTCGGGTGTGTAGGATGGGGTTGTTGGTTGGGTCGTCTTCGGGTCTTGAGGAACCGCCGTCGCCGGGGGCGGTTCTGTGGAGGCATCTTTGTCGTGCCGCTGGAGCGCACTGAGTACGTCGGAGGTGTCGTTGCCTCCGGGTGATGCCGGTGGAGAAGGTGCCGCCGGTGGGGGTGGACCCGAGCCGACTTTGCTGAGCGCGGCGAGCACGTCGGCTTCATCGCCCTTGACGGCGGGACCTGCGTCTCGGACGGTCCGTCGGTCGTTTCGGTCGACGTTAGGAAGTCCGTCATCGACGTCGTATCGGTACCAGAGGATGCCGTCGGGGCAGCGGCATCCTCGGACGACGAGGGCTCCGAAGGCGGCCCGATCACTCGTTCCACGTGGGCGAGGATGTCAGCCGCCCTGAAAGGCTTCTGAACGAAGGCCTCGACATCCAGCTTCTTCAGATCGTCCGAGACCTCGTCGGTAATGAATCCAGAAACGATGATGACGGGAATCTGCACGCCCTCTTTTCTCATGAATTCCAGGAGGGACGGCCCGTCGATCGTCGGCATTTTGAGGTCGAGGAGAATCAGGGACGGGTTCTGGGTCCCGATCGCGTCGACCGCATCGGTCCATTTAACGGCACCGATGGGACGATAACTCGCGGCCTCGAGGATGTCCTTGAGGAGGTCGACGATGCTGGGCTCATTGCATGGTTTCATAAACATTATTACGTATGTCTTGAACATTATTTGTAGCTTATGTTCTCCTTCAAAAGGAGGAGAACAATGCCAAGACGTTCGCCTTATGTGGTGTTACTGTCTGAGAAGGAACGGGTCGACCTCGAGCGAATGGCTGGACAATATACGTTACCGTATTATCAAGTGATCCGATCGAAAATCGTGCTTCTCGCCGCCGAGGGATTATCCAACAAGATTATCGCCCAACGGTTGGATGTCCCGCGTCCGATCGTAAGCAAATGGCGTAAGCGCTTTTTCGAAGAGCGTCTTTCGGGACTCGAAGATAGATCTCGTCCCGGGCGCCCGCCCGGTTTTCCCCCCTCAGGTGGTCGTTCAGATCAAGGCGCTGGCGTGTGAACTACCGAGCGAGAGCGGGATACCGCTCTCGCGGTTCAGCTGTTCCGAGATTGCCGCCGAGGCAGTGCAAAGGGGCTTCGTTGCCAAGATCAGCGGCGCCACTGTCTGGCGCTGGTTGAACGAGGACGCGATTCGTCCTTGGTATCATCGCTCCTGGATTTTCCCACGGGACCCGGACTTCCAAACCAAAGCAGGTAGAGTCCTTGATCTGTATCACCACCAATGGCAAGGAAAGCCTTTAGGGTTCGCGAATAAATAAACGGTCGATCTCAATGTTGAGCCATTGGCCGGATCGTGTAGTTCCAGTCGCCGTGGAAATCGTGCGGAGTGAGATCGATTTGGGTCATCTGTTCATCGGTCACCTTGACCCCGTTAGGGTAGGGTCGCTTGTCGATCTCGGAGCGTACTCGGAGACCGGCTTGAGTGGTCGTTCCGGCAATGAGATTCACGGTTGCAGCCAGGCTGACCAGGGGCTTGCCTCGCCAGTTCATAGCGATGAAGGAGAACAGGCGATGTTCGATCTTGTTCCACTTACTAGTGCCAGGAGGGTAGTGGCATACGGTGATCGTCAGGCCAGTGCGATTCGCAAAGCGCTGCAGCTCCCACTTCCACAGCCGCGTCTTGGCGCCGTTGCTGCCGCCTGCGTCCGCCGTGATTAGCAGATGCGTCGAAGTGCCGTAGGCGGGCCGTCCCATGTTCTTCCACCAACTTCGGATCGCATTCACGGCGAAGCTGGCCGTGTCGTGATCGATACCGACACTTACCCAGCCTTCATCACGGCTCAGATCATACACTCCATAAGGGATCGCCTTGCCCTGAGCAGGCACTATGAAATCGTGTACCTTCACACGCTCCGGGTCTCCCTTGGGTCGCCATTCTCGGCCAGGATTCTTGAAGTCGCCGATCAACTCTTTCTTCTTGGTGTCCACCGAGATAACGGGAAGGCCCTGCTGCTGCTGCTGGCTAATCCGATCATCGAGGTAAACGAACTGAGCGTCCCGATCCGGGTGTGCAGATCCCTCCCTTGTCTTCCGATTCGCCTGCAGCGTGTAATCGTGTTCGTGCAGGAGATTGGCAACGATCCTGGGGCTCACCGAATGCCCCATCGCTTGCAACTCGGCGGCCAGTTTGCGAGTGCTCTTCGATGTCCATCTCAGAGGATTGTCGTCAGGCGACCCCGCAGTCGTTGGCTCGACCAGATCATTCAGGTCCTGCCACAGCGTCGGGTCCGTGTCGGCCTTCCGCTTACGACCGCCGCCTGGACGCCGGATGCGAGCCGGGTCCAAAGGTTCGTCCGACCTCAACTCCTGAATGCCACGAAAGATCCGCTCTCTGGACATTCCTGTCGCCAGAGCCACAATCGCGATCCCACCGTGACCCAACGCTTCGGCTTCCGTGGCGGCCCACAGACGACGCGTGCGTTCCGTCAGCACCGGAGCCAAGGCTTCATACTTCGTTCGGAGAGTTTCGACGTCCACACTCCGAGCGTAAGATCATTACCTTGAAAAGTGCAGCACTTATTTCGTGGCAAACCCTTAGGGCCGAGGGAATATGTACTTTCTGCCGACGAAAAGACCAGTATTCAAGCACGAGCTCGCAAGCACGTTACCCTACCGCCAGCCTCGAACAGAGCGGCACGCGTTGAAACACGAATACGAGCGGAAAGGAGCCCTGGCCTATCTGGCTGCTCTCGACGTGCACAATGGTCGAATCTTCGGTCTCTGTGAGTCTTCTTCGGGTATCGAGCCCTTCAACCGGCTCCTGAGCCTGATCATGAGCCGGAAACCCTATTGCTCGGCAAAGAAAGTCTACCTCATCGTGGATAATGGCTCCTCGCACCGAGGGCAAACATGCATCGACCGTATCCAGGGGAAGTGGCCAAACATCCACCCCGTTCACCTTCCGATCCACGCAAGCTGGCTCAATCAGATCGAGATCTACTTCTCGATCCTCAAACGCAAGGCTCTGACACCTATCGAATTTGCATCGCTCGAAGAGCTTGAGGCAAGAATCCTCGGTTTTCAGGAACGCTACGGACGTATCGCCACACCCTTCAAATGGAAGTTCACACGAACAGATCTCGCGGAGATGATCGACAAACTCAGGTTCTACGATACGCCCTTGGCAAAGTCTGCTTAGAATACGTCACCGTATTTGCGAACAGGAGTACTCATCGTCGATGATGAGCACCGTTTTGGGGGTTGCTGAAACGGCCATTCAGTCTAAAGAGTAAGGGGCAGTGAAGTGACGCCTTGAATACTAATGCAATCGTATGGGCACGACAACACGAAAGGTGCAAGCGGCAACCTGCTTTTGTGGGACGATTCCGGACTGTCCTTGCCCGGTGCACGTATGGATACTATATTGCGGATGTCTGAGGCTCGTCAGGTCAGATCCCCACGCCATGATTCCGTCCTCATATGTTCCTTGTAAGAACTGGACCAAAGCGTTTTATGGAAATTAGAGACATCGTCGTAAAGGGTGCGCGCGTCCACAATCTCGTCGGTGTCGACGTGACGCTACCCGATCGGGAACTCATCTGCTTCACGGGCGTGTCGGGATCGGGCAAGTCTTCTCTGGCGTTCGACACCATCTACGCAGAAGGGCAACGACGATACGTCGAATCCCTGTCGGCCTACGCGCGTCAGTTCCTGGGACAGTTGGAGAAGCCCGATGTCGATCAGATTACGGGTTTGTCGCCGACTATCTCCATCGAGCAAAAGTCGGCCGGCCGGAACCCGCGATCGACCGTCGGGACGATCACGGAAGTCTACGATTACCTTCGCGTCCTGTACGCACGCGTAGGGTCTCCCCACTGCGCCTCCTGTGGGGAACCGATCGGGTCCCAAACGCGGGACGGCATCGTCGATCGGATTCTGGACAGCTACGATGGTGAGCGGGTTCTGGTTCTGGCGCCCCTCGTAGAGGGCCGCAAGGGCGAATATCAGGATCTGTTCGAAGACCTCCAACGTCAGGGCTACATCCGTGCCCGCGTCGACGGCAAGGTCGTATTGCTCACGGAGGTCCCCGCTTTAGAACGACACATTCGACACGATGTGGATGTCGTGGTCGACCGTCTGTCGATCAAGCCCGACGTTCGGGCCCGCTTGGGGGAGGCAGTGGATGGCGCGACACGGTTGAGCGGTGGAACGCTCGTGATTCAGGCCCACGGCAGGGGCGACCTTCTTCTGAGTGTCTCCTACTCGTGTCCGTCGTGCGGACAGAGCGCGTCCCCGCCGACGCCGCAACTGTTCTCGTTCAACAGCCCCCAGGGTATGTGCCCGACGTGCCGCGGTTTGGGGACCCACGTTCGAATGGATGAATCTCTGGTCGTGCCCGACGCCAGACTGTCGGTCGTCGAAGGCGCGATCGGCCCGCTCGGAATACCTCGAAATCGATGGAAAATGCACTACTACGAGGGTGTCCTCGGTCGTCACGGCGCCGACCCCACCACTCCGTGGGCAAAGATCCCGCCACGGGCCCGACGCGAGTTGCTCTATGGTGTAAAGGGATCGATCGAGCTGGCGTGGAAACGTCGCAACGGATCGATCTATCGTCATCGGGGTCGCTTCGAGGGGATTCTGCCCCCGCTCGAACGGCGATACGCTGAATCGGCGTCTCCGGCCGTACGTAAAAAGCTCGAGTCCTTCATGCTCGAGGGGCCCTGCGCTGATTGCGAAGGGTCGCGTCTCAGGGCCGAAGCCCGAAGCGTCCTGGTCGGAGGGCGGTCTCTGCCCGAAGTAACCGAAATGGCGATCGATGAAGCCCGCGCCTACTTCGACGCCCTTGTGCTGGGCGAAAAGGAGGCGGCCATCGCCGAGGACGCCCTTAAGGAGATCGGCGCGCGTCTGACTTTTCTCCTCGATGTCGGTCTCGACTATCTGTCGCTCAGCCGAACGGCACCAACACTGTCGGGGGGCGAGGCCCAGCGGATCCGCCTGGCCAGTCAGATCGGAAGCGGGCTCGTCGGCGTCACCTACGTCCTGGACGAGCCTTCGATCGGATTGCATCACCGGGACAACGGTCGTTTGCTCGACGCTCTCTGTCACCTGAGAGACGCGGGGAATCGCGTCGTCATTGTCGAGCACGACGAGGATACGATGCGTCGAGCCGACCGGGTCTTCGATTTCGGACCGGGCCCGGGGCATCTGGGCGGCGAGGTCGTGGCCGAGGGCGGATGGCGCAAGATCGCGAAGACCCCAACCTCGGTGACAGGCGCCTACCTGAGCGGACGGCGCAGGATCGAGGTACCGGAGACGCGGAGGACGTCCGAACAGAGCGTGACGATCCTGGGCGCCAATCAGAACAACCTCAAGAACGTGACCGTCGGGATTCCGACCGGCGTATTCACGTGTGTGACGGGGGTGTCGGGCTCGGGCAAGAGTTCCCTCATCAACGACGTGCTATATCGCGCACTAGCCCGCGATCTCAACGGCGCCGAGTCGAGGCCCGGTGAGCATCGCCGGATCGATGGCGTCGACCGGCTCGACAAAGTGATCGAGATCGACCAGCAGCCGATCGGTCGCACGCCCCGCAGCAATCCCGCGACGTATACCGGCGCCTTCAGTCCGATCCGAGCGCTGTTTTCCGAACTGCCGGAGTCCCGCGTGAGGGGCTACAAGCCCGGAAGGTTCAGCTTCAACGTCAAGGGAGGGCGGTGCGAGGCCTGCCAGGGGAATGGCGCCAACCTGGTCGAGATGGATTTCTTGGCCGATGTCTGGGTTTCCTGCCCCGTGTGCGAAGGCCGGCGGTTTCGACGCGAGACGCTCGACGTCCGGTTCAAGGACCACTCGATCGCCGACGTGCTGGAAATGGAGGTCGAAGAGGCCTGCGCCCTGTTTCGCGACATTCCTCCGATCCACCGCGTGTTGAGCGTCCTCGTCGATGTGGGAATGGGCTACGTGAAACTCGGACAGCCGGCGCCGACGCTGTCGGGCGGCGAGGCGCAACGCATCAAGCTCGCCAAGGAGCTATGCCGGGCGAGCACGGGGAAGACGCTTTACATCCTGGACGAACCGACAACCGGTCTGCACTTCGCCGATGTGCAGAATCTTCTCAACGTGCTCAATCGTCTGGTCGACCTGGGGAATACGGTCGTCGTGATCGAGCACAACACCGACGTCATCAAGATGGCCGACTGGGTGATCGATCTCGGACCCGAAGGTGGAGAAGAGGGGGGCAGCGTCGTGGCGGTGGGGCCACCCGAGGTCGTGGTCCAAACCGAGGGGTCTCACACGGGGGCTGCGCTCAAGCGTGCGCTGACGCCGGGAGCGGTCAGTCCGAACGGGCGAACGGGGCGGCGGAAGAAAGCAAAAGGCTTGAGCGACATCGAGGTCTTCGGAGCGCGCGAAAACAACCTCCGCGAGGTCGACGCGGTCGTTCCCCGGGAAAAGATGACCGTGATCTCGGGTGTTTCGGGGTCCGGGAAGTCGTCGCTCGCGCTCGACACGATTTTTGCGGAAGGCCAGAGACGGTACGTGGAATCGCTGTCGGCCTACGCGCGTCAGTTTCTGGGTCAGATGCCAAAACCCAAAGTCGATCGGGTCGTCGGTCTTTCACCCGCCATCTCCATCGAGCAGAAGGCGGCCAGCAAGAATCCTCGGTCGACCGTGGGCACCGTGACCGAGGTCTACGACTATCTCCGCGCGCTGTTCGGGCTCCTGGCCGAGATGCATTGCCCGAGCCGGGGCTGCGATCACGCCAGGGCGACGGCCCAGTCCTCGTCACAGATCGTCGACCGGCTCGTCAACGGGTCTTCGGGAGATCGGGCGATTCTGCTCGCACCGATCAGACCCGACCGGGGTGAGGATTACGAAACCGTGATCGCTCGAGCCAAACGGTCGGGTTATCTCCGTGGCCGGCTGGATGGCGATCTCTTCGAGCTGGATGATCCCCCCGAGATCGACTACCGACAGACGCACCGACTGGAGGTCGTCGTGGATCGGGTGACGCTCAAAGCGTCGACGCGAAAGCGAGTCGGCGAATCGGTCGAGAAGGCGCTCGATCTTTCGGGTGGGGTGGTAGTCGCGGCCTATCCGGAGACGGAGACCGAGATGCGTTACAGCCAGCACCTGTCCTGTCCCTGCTGCGCACGCAGTTTCGATGCTCCGACGCCGCAGTCGTTTTCGTTCAACAGTCCCGAGGGGTGGTGTCCGGCGTGCGAGGGTCTCGGGACGCAGCGTGGGATGGGTCAGCATACGCTGATTCCAGACCCGACGAAGTCCGTGTTGGACGGGGCCGTGGCTCCGTGGGGGCAACCGGATGGCGCGCTGCGGGAGATGCTGGAGGCTGTGGCCGACTCGGTCGGCTTCGACCTGGCCACGCCGTTCAGTGATTTGGGCGAGGACGCGCGTGAAGCGCTCCTCTATGGCACGGGCGACGTCTCGGTCCCAGGGCCGTCCGGCCTGACCATCCGGTTCAACGGGCTTTTTCCGACGGTGGAGTCGCTGGTCCGTTTGTCGACCCGATTCCGACGTGCGATGGGTGAGTTCGTTAAAGATGTGCCCTGTCCCACGTGTCGAGGCACGCGTCTCCGTTCGGTGAGCGCGACAGCCCGATTGTTTGGGCGAACGCTGCAGGACCTGACCGAGACACCGATCGCCGAGCTCAGGACCTGGTTCGAGGATCTGCAACTGACGACACGCGACAGCGAGTCTGCGGGCGAAGTCACGAAGGAGATCCAGAGTCGTTTGCGGTTCTTGGACGACGTCGGCCTGGGCTATTTGAGCCTGGCGCGTCGGGCCCCGACGCTGTCCGGGGGAGAGGCGCAGCGCATCCGTCTGGCCAGCCAGATCGGGTCCGGGTTGACCGGCGTGCTCTATGTGCTCGATGAGCCGACGATCGGGCTGCATCAGCGTGACAACCGCCGGTTGCTCGACGCGCTACAGCGTCTGCGGGATCTCGGGAACACGCTGATTGTCGTCGAACACGACCGGGACACGCTCGAGAGGGCCGACCACGTCCTGGACTTCGGCCCGGGTGCCGGAAGCGAGGGGGGCGAGCTCGTTGCGAGCGGGCGACCCGGGCGTCTTCCCGTCCGTGGAGGATCGCTCACGGCTCGCTACCTGAGGGGCGATCTGTCGATCGACGTTCCGGAGAGGCGATCGGGAAACGGCAAGGCGATCGATGTGGTCGGCGCCCGGCACAACAACCTGAGGGGCATCGACGTTCAATTTCCGCTGGGCACGTTCATCTGTGTCACGGGGGTGTCGGGCTCGGGCAAGAGCTCTCTCGTGAACGACGTGCTCTACGGGGCGCTCGCGACGCGTGTGAACCGGGTCCATCGAGCCTGGGGGGATCACGACGACGTGCTGGGTACGGATCACGTCGACAAGGTGATTCGCATCGACCAGACGCCGATTGGATTCAGCCCGCGCAGCAATCCCTGCACGTATGTTAAAGTTTTCGATCGCATCCGAAAGTTCTTCGCCGAATTGCCCGAGGCCCAGGTTCGTGGGTTCAAACCCGGGCACTTCAGTTTCAACAACCGACGGGGACGGTGCGACGGCTGCGACGGTCTGGGGATCCGGTGCGTGGAGATGCACTTCCTGCCGGACGTCTGGGTGACGTGCGACACGTGCGACGGCAAACGCTTCAATCGAGATGTCCTTGACGTGGCCTACCGAGGCCACTCGATCGCCGATGTTCTCGACACGACGATCGCCGAAGCGGCGGACCTGTTCGCGAATCATCCGGGCATGGTCCGCTCGCTGTCGACGCTCGTGGACGTGGGACTAGGTTACATGAAAATGGGTCAGGCGTCGACGACCTTGTCCGGCGGAGAGGCGCAGCGCGTCAAGCTGGCGCGAGAGCTGGCGCGTCCGAGCACCGGGCGTACCGTCTACCTGTTGGACGAGCCGACGACGGGGCTCCACTTCGCGGATATCCAAAAGCTGCTGGAGGTCTTGAATCGACTCGTCGACGCCGGGAACACGGTGATCGTGATCGAACACAACCTGGACGTCATCAAGACAGCGGATTGGGTCGTGGACCTGGGGCCAGAGGGAGGGGACGACGGCGGATGCCTCATCGCCGCAGGAACGCCCGAGGACCTGGCCGACGTCGAGACCTCCCACACCGGCCGGTTCCTGAGGGAGGTCCTAGTCGCGTGAACCCGGCGTGAACTACATCGGTCGCAAATATTCGCTGATCGACTTCCTCGACGAGGGGATTTCTTCGTTTATCGATCCAGCGTGCGAGGTGTTCTTCGATGTGTTCGCGGGGACTGGCGTGGTCGGTTGGCACTTTAAGCGAAAGGGTTTCCGAGTCGTTGCGAACGACCTTCAGTACTATGCCTACTGTCTGAATCGGGCGGGCGTGGGTATCAGCCGTCGTCCCGGATTTACGCGCGTTCGAAACGCGGTCGGTCTGAAGGGGATGGACGGTACTCGTCGGACACTGGATTACCTGAACGCGCTAAAGCCCCGGAAGGGGTTCATCTTCGACCAGTATTGTCCCGGCGGCAGTGCCCGGCCTCCTCGCAAGTATTTTACGGACGAGAATGGCGCCCGCTGTGATGCGATTCGGCGAAAGATCGAAACCTGGCGCACCTCGGGGCTGTTGCGTGACGGCGAATACTACTACCTGATCGCCAGCCTGATCGAGGCGGCCGATCGAGTCGCCAATACCGCGTCGGTTTACGCCGCCTACCTCAAACGCATCAAGCCGAGCGCACGTCGCCCGCTCCGAATGGATCCCGTCGACATCGTGCCGAGTTCGGCGCGGCACCGTGTTCATTTTCGAGACGGGCTCAGGGTCGTCGGCCGCGTTCCCTGCGACATCCTCTACATGGATCCTCCCTACAACCAGCGTCAGTATTGCACGAACTACCACGTGCTCGAAACGATCGCCGTCTACGATGATCCCGACCTCAGAGGCGTTACGGGTTTGCGACCGCACGACGGACAGCGATCAGCCTGGTGCTCACGGTCTGGGGCGCCGGAGACGCTGGCCGCGATGATTTCCAGAACCCGAGCCCGGTACTGCTTCCTTAGCTACAACAGCGAAGGTTTGATGTCCCGGAAGCAAATCCTCGATACGATGGGCGCCTTCGGTTCCGTCGACGTTCTCTCGCGTGTCGTGCCCCGATTCAGGGCCGACGTGGACCGAGCCGGTCGTGTCTACAAGACCGACCGGGTGGTCGAATATCTGTTTCGGCTCAAGGTGGGTGCGGGCCTGTGAACTTGAACATTCCGATCCGATCCTTCTTCGAATTTTCGTTTCCCTGCAGGAAGCTCGAAGACACGACCTTCATGAAGGGACACCTCACGGGTTGGCCGCGGGAGAACCAGCTTCCGGATCTCGCCGGTCTCGAGGGTGTCGATTCCTACGCCGACGTCTGTCTTGGGTGGCGAGAGGATGGTCTCTACCTGGGTGTCGATGTGCACGGGGAGGCCGGGCTTCGGGTCGAGCCCAACCGCCCGCTCAAGGGAGACGGCATTCAGGTTTGGATCGACACGCGCGACGTCCGCGACGTCCACCGCGCCAGCCGGTTCTGTCATCACTTCTACTTCCTTCCCACGGGGGGGCGACGCAAGGGTCCCATCGCCGGGCAGATGCGCATTCGCAGAGCCCGTGCCCAGGGTAAGCCCTGCGACCCACAGGCGATCCCTGTGGTGTCACGGGTTCGTCGAACGGGGTATCGTCTTTCCGCCCACCTTCCGTCAGACATTCTGAACGGTTTCGATCCGGACGACAACACGCGGATCGGGTTCACGTATCGGATCAGCGACAGTCGGCTCGGACTGCAATCGTGGACGGCCGAGGACCCGCTCCCGGTGGCCTACGACCCGAGCCTCTGGGGGACGGTCGATCTCGTCGATTGACCGCGATGAACGGTTGACTTAGCCCGTTTTGGGGCTTATCCATTCCGCATCTGGTGTTCCGTAGAATCCCCACGGGGCACGACATTCTCTCCTGACGACACTCCAGCCAAGGGCGCCCGACCCACACTCCAGCAGCCTGAAACATCGCGGACCCGAGCACGGTCGTAAGAGGAAGTCCACCCTTACAGGGCCGAAGTGCGTCCGAACAATTAATGAACCTAATCGAACAGACCACACCCGAGCTCGAAGCCCACCTGGCGGAGCAATTGCGCCCGGGTGAAGAGGAACTGATCCGGGTGGGCTCGGATCTCGAAGCGAACCAGGCCTTCGGGGTCCAGTGGCTTATGGTGACGCCCGAGCGGATCCTGGTCCTGCGGGGTCACACGAATGGGCAAGGGGCCCTGACGGAGGTGTCGGCGCAGGGCCAGAAGCAAGTGGTAAGCTGGGAGCGGGACGAGACGGTCGAAGTACCGATCTCCGATGTGGTCATCGCTCGTACAGAACCCCGCGTTGGAGGCGCCTGTCTCGAGATCGAGCGTCGCGGGGGTCCGACGGTCGAGATTCCGTATTCACGGACACAGGATCAGAAGTTCTCGGAGGTCACCCGGGGTATCGAGCAGCTGCGCAAGGGTGAGGATCTCTTTCTCAAAGAAACACTCGACAAGACGCACTGCCCTTCCTGCGGCCTCCCTCTTCCGGAAAAGAATGGCATCTGTCCGGCGTGTATCAGCCGTCTTGCGACCGTGGGCCGTATTGCCCGCTACCTCGTTCCCTACAAACGTGAGGCGGTGTTGTTGGCGGTCGCCTCGGTAGCCACGACGGTGGCGGAGCTGATTCCGCCGATGATCACGAAACACATCGTCGACCGCGTGCTGATGCCGGTCGCGGGCGTGGAGACGAACCTGGATACCCGCCTTTCGCTCCTGGCGTGGCTCGTGTCGGCGATGGTCGGTGTGCGATTGGTAACCTGGGGCGCCGAATGGCTTCACGGGTGGACGATCACGTGGCTGAGTGCGCGTGTCACGGCCAACATCCGCAGCCAGCTCTACCGGCGTCTCGAGCTCCTTTCTCTGCAGTTCTACGACAAGCGGCAGGTCGGGCAGGTCATGTCCCGCGTCACCCGCGACAGCGGGGGTCTGCAGGACTTTCTGGTCGACGGGGTACCCTACCTGGTCATCAACGGGCTGATGTTGATCGGAATCCTCATAGCCCTGTTGCTTATGAGTTGGCGTCTCACACTCTACGTGCTGATCCCGGTGCCGCTGATCATCATCTGGGGGGGAATTTACCTGAAGCGGATGCGTGTCCACTTCAAGAGATGGTTCCAGACGTGGTCGAACATGATGGCTCGTGTGAACGAAGCCCTGACGGGCATCCGGGTCGTGAAAGCGTTCGCTCAGGAAGATCGGGAACTGGCACTATTCAGCGCCCGCAACGACGAGCACACGAGGGCCGGCATCCGCGCGGAGATCAACCGGGGTGTTTTCTTCGCCACGATGAGTCTACTCACGGGTCTGGGTGTGATGATCGTCTGGCTGTTCGGTGGGAAAGAGGTGCTCGAAGGAGAACTGACCATCGGCACCCTGCTCGCTTTCTACAGCTATATGTGGATGCTCTACGGGCCGCTGGAGTGGTTCGGAATGGTCAACAGCTGGATGACTCGCGCCTTCGCTGGGGCCGAGCGGATCTTTGAAATCATCGATACGCCGCCCGAGGCTTATGAGGATCCGGATGCAATTTCGCGCTCTTCGTTCGACGGACGAGTGACGTTCAAGAACGTCACTTTCGGCTACGACAAGAGCAAACCGGTTCTGCACGAGATCAATCTCGACATCGCGCCTGGTGAGATGATCGGGCTGGTTGGGAAGTCGGGTGTGGGGAAGACCACGACGGCCAACCTCGTTTGTCGTTTTTACGATGTCGATAGGGGGAGCCTAGAAATCGACGGCGTGGACATTAGGAAACTTCGCCTGGAGCAGGTCCGCAGCCAGATCGGGATCGTGCTGCAGGAGCCGTTTCTGTTCAGCGGGTCGATCGCCGAGAACATCGGTTACGGTAAACCGGGCGCTTCGTTCGAGGAAGTGCTCGAAGCTTCGATCGCCGCGAACGCGCACGAATTCGTCGCGGCCAAACCAGATGGCTACGACACCCAGATCGGGGAACGTGGATCGGGGCTCTCGGGTGGGGAGAAACAGCGGATTTCTCTCGCCAGGGCGATCCTGCACGATCCCCGAATCCTGATTTTGGATGAGGCGACATCGTCGGTCGACGTTCAGACGGAGAAGAAGATTCAGGATGCGATCTCAAACCTGACGACGAATCGCACGACGATCGCCATCGCCCATCGTCTGTCGACGCTTCGGGGCGCGGACCGACTGGTTGTCTTGGATGCGGGTCGAGTGGTCGAGGTCGGTACTCACGAGGAACTGCTCGAAAAGAGCGGGACCTTCGCGAAGCTGGTGGAGCTGCAGAAGGAGACCTCCGCCATCATCGCGATCAAGGAATAGGGATGGAAGACGGATTTATCGAAAGCCCCCCGGAGGAAGTCCTCCGAAAGCTCGGTCTCGAGAAACCGGAGCGCGAGGAAGTGGTCGTCCAGATGCGGACCGATCTGGCTGGAGACCAGCGATTCGGCGAACAGTGGCTGATCGTCACGCCCGAGCGGGTGCTGCTGATCCCACGACTTGGCCGGAATGGAACGATGGGCGCCCGGCTTTCGGAGATGGCCTACGTGCGCATCGAGGAGCTGGTCGGCGGCGGGCGCATCGAAATCGAGCGACGGGACGGGACACCCCTGTTCGTGCCCTTCAGTCAGTCGCTGCGTCCAAAGTTTGCCGAAGTTGCCGAGGGTCTGAAACGGATCGCCGATGGCGAGGCAACCGAGGTCGAGCTTCCGACCGAACTTGATCGGACCCGGTGCGAGACCTGCGGCAGACTTTTGCCTGAGAAGAATGGGATCTGTGCGGTCTGCATCAATCGGTGGGACACCTTCCGACGCATCGTCAGCTACATGCTGGCCTATCCGAAGCCTCTCGCGACCATGATCGTTCTGATCATCGTGGGCGCGCTACTGAGTCTTGCGCCCCCCAAAATTACGCAACACATCATCGACGATGTGTTGACCCCGCGGTCGGGGATGGAGCCCCTGTATGCGTTCGTGGGGCTCCTGTTCGGCGTACGCGTTTCGATCTGGGTGACCGACATCGGACGACGGTATGTGGCGCGGAAGCTGGGACTGCAGGCGATAGCCGACTTACGGCTGGATCTCTACCGACAGTTTCAGTATCTGCCCGTTCAGTTCTACGACCGGCGTCGCATCGGATCGCTCATCGCACGGATGAGCAACGACAGCGATCGCCTCGAGGGCTTCATTCTTTACGAGCTTTCTTTTGTCCTCTCCAACGGGTTCCTGTTCTTCGGCATTCTCGGTCTTCTTTTCTGGACGAACTGGGAACTGACGTTGTTTGTGCTTCTGCCGATCCCCCCGATCGTCTACGCGGGCAACAAGATCTGGGAACGGCTGATGCGGAACTGGAATCGCTGGGGTGCCAAATGGTCCCGGCTCTACGCGCAGCTGAACGAGTCGATCACCGGAATCCGCGTCGTTAAGGCTTTTACACAGGAAGACCGGGAGGGAGCCCGCTTCGACGGTCATAACGAGGAGGTGCGCGAGGTTACAGTCGTGGGCGAGCGCACCTGGTTCGTCTTTTTCACCGTCACCAACTTCCTGATGAGCTGCGGTGCGTTCTTCGTTTGGTATTTCGGGGGACGGAAGATCCTGAACGACGAAATGACGCTCGGGGCCCTCACGGCCTTCGTTTCTTACCTGTGGATGATGTATCAACCCCTGCGGTGGTTCGGCGATTTCTACAACTTTATGATGCGGGCCTTCGCCGGCGCGCGGCGGATCTTCGAAGTGATCGACTCGACGCCGGAGCCTTACGATGCACCGGACGCACGGCCGTTGCCCTCGATCGAAGGGAGAATCACGTTCGACGGATCCTACTTCGGCTACGACCCGGGCAAACCGGTGCTCAAAGGGATCGAGCTGGAAGTCAGTCCCGGCGAGATGATCGGCCTGGTGGGGAAGTCGGGCGCCGGAAAGTCGACGCTGATCAACCTCATCTGTCGCTTTTACGATCCGGATCGTGGCGCGGTCCTGGTCGACGGGCAGGACATGCGCGAAGTCCGGCTGGGGGATCTCCGATCGAAGATCGGTATGGTTCATCAGGAATCGTTTCTCTTCGACGGGACGCTGGCGGAAAACATCGCATACGGAAAACCCGATGCCACGTTCGATGACATCGTGCGGGCGGCGATGGCGGCGGAAGCACACGAATTCATCGTGGTGAAGCCCGATGGCTACAACATGCGTGTGGGTGAGCGAGGCGGAAAGCTTTCGGGCGGAGAAAAACAACGCATTTCGATCGCGAGAGCGATTCTCCACGACCCGAAAATTCTTATACTTGATGAAGCCACGTCGTCGCTCGACACACAGACGGAGCGCAAGATCCAGGTCGCCATCTCACGACTGGTCCAAGGACGAACGACATTCGCGATCGCCCACCGGCTGTCGACCCTCAGGAGTGCCAACCGTTTGGTCGTGATCGACGAAGGGCGGGTCGCGGAAGTCGGCACACACCAGGAATTGATGGACCGCGAGGGTCTGTTTTATCGCCTCGTCAAAACCCAACAGGAAACGTCTGCGCTCATGGAGGTGGCGGGTTGATCCCGTACGCCTGCGCTTGATCAAACCAAGAGGAGCACCACGTTGACGCTGGAGGAAGAAGCGGTAGAGGCACCGACGGCGTCGGCCACGCCCGTTGACATTGCGTGGAAGCCGACGCCGATCGAGGTGATGCATCCGGAACGTGTGGATCCCGCGTCGATTCGGTTGTTCAGAGATCCCCCCTGGAAACTCCGGATGACGATCGGAGGGGACCGGTCCTACATCCGGGTCAAGGTGACGCGGGCGGCTCCGCTGACGGAGCCGGATCGGTATTTCTGCTTTCTGGACGTGAAAGACGAAGCGATTTGTATGGTGAAGGATCTGGATGAGCTCACGGAGGAGAATCACGCACTGGTCCTGGAGGAATTGGACAAGCGCTACATCACATCCTACATCCAGAGTGTCAACCACATCCGGAACGAATACGGCGTCTCTTACTGGGACGTTGAAACGGATCGGGGGCCTCGCGAGTTCGTCGCCAGAAACGTCGCCGAGAATGCCCAGTGGCTTGGTGAAGGCCGTCTGTTCATTCTCGACGTGGATAGCAACCGGTTCGAAATCGTGAATATCGCGGCGCTCGATCGCAAGAGCCGTAGTTTCATCGATCTCGTCCTCTGATCGGTTCATTCTGCTGTCCGGGCGGGCGTCCCCGAGTTTCGGTGGCGCCCGCTTTCATGTGTAGGTCGAACATCCCTGCCACACAGGCGTTGAATTCGTATGGCTTATTTCGGTTTCACGCCCGGTCGGTCTGCCCCGATCCTGTTGACGGCCATCCTGTTGTCCGGATGCGCAGCCGCATCGGACCCTCTGGGCGGCGGTTCCGCCCGGAAGAACTTCGATCGGGGCGTGGCGTTCTACGCGAAGGGTTCGTATCAGAAAGCGATCGAGTCGTATCAGCTGGCCATTCAGGCACGCCCGTCGTTCACCGAGGCGCATTTCGGACTGGGGGTGGCGTTCATCAAGACGGAGTTCTTCCGGGGCGCCCTTCTCGCGCTCGGTCGTGCTCTCGAGCTTCGTGCCGACTATCCCGAGGCTCATTACAATCTGGGTGTGGCCTACCATCGGCTGGACCGTCACGCCGATGCGATTCGGCACTATCGGGTGGCGAGGTCCCAAAAACCCGACATGTCGGAAACTGACCTTCCCCTGGCCAGGGCCTACGAGGTCGTCGGGAACGTCGATTCGGCTCGGGCCGTCTATCTCTCCGCCGTGCCTCGTGAGCCGCTCGAGGCGAACCTCGGTCTCGCGCGGCTCGCCCGTCTCGCGGGCGACACGAGCCTTCACATCCGCCATCTGGAGGTGGCGACCGAGGCAGATTCGACTCGCTTCGAGCCCTGGCTCGATTTGGCGGGAGCACGTGAACGAAGTGGGCAGCTGAAAGAGGCTCTGGACGCCTATGAGCGGGCTTTTGCTCTGCGTGAGGGTCATCCCGGGTTGATCGCGAAACTCGGAGGTCTCCACGTCCACGCGGGAGATCTCCCACGTGCGCGAGACCTGTTCACGATCGCGGCAGAGAGAGACTCGACGGACAGCCGGGCGTTCTACAACCTGGGGGTCGTCTACGATGCGTTGAACGATAGAGAGCGTGCGATCGAAGCCTATCGAAGGTGTCTGGCCATCGATCCGTCTTTTGACGACGCCCAGCTGAATCTGTCGATCGCGTTTTTCGAAATGCGCCGATTCAAGGAAGCGCTCGAGCAATATGAGATCTTGATGATGTTGGAGATCGATGACGATCGTAGGCGGCAGGTGACGAAGATCGTGGATCAGCTTCGAGCTGCGCTCGGGCCAGATTGAAATCGAACGATGTGTCGTAGGGTTACGGCATGCCGTAACCCTACCCGAGCGAAGAGATGAGATGTGGATAAACAGAGAAAGGCGTTCGCCTCAGTAGGAGCGAACGCATTTTCGGATTTTACAGACGGATAGTGTCTACCGCGGAGGAATGCAGACGCCCCCTCCTCGACCACGGCCGAGGGTGCCTCGCTTCTTTCCCCTGCGAACCCAGCCCTCTCCGGGTTGGGCGACGAGTGTGTCGATTTCGGCCTCGGTGAGATGAATCGTGGGTTCGGCAAGGCCGAATCCAGCGGTCTGGATGGCTGGCCCGTCCGAGAGATGGGCCTGGATCGCGACGTCGGAGCGTAACGAGGACACGTCGAGTGCCAGGAGTGCACTCAGGGCCCGGGACCTTCGCGAAGCGGACAGACGTGCGGCCTCTCTTGCGGCTGCTCCGGGATCGCCGGGCTCGACCGTGCTCACGCCCTCCGTTTTCGTCGGTCCGGCTGGCGCCGGCGCCTCGAACGGCCTGACAGACTCCTGGAACTCGATCACCACTTCTTGGGGTTTGGGACCTCGGTCGGCGGTGACCAGGTAGCCCAGTGCGACGACGTGAAAACCGACGGATATCCCGATGGCGGCGTTTCGATTCGTCAGCCAGCGAGGTTCTTTGAGGCGGGGCCACTTCATTGGTTGCTCCACGTGTCTTGCTCTGGGGTTGCCGGCTCTTCATTCGACGCGCGTCTGACGCGATCGGTTCCCACAACCTTAGGCATTCGTGCCACGGTTTTGATCTCTTTTCGCAGCGGCGGAGGCTGTCTGGTAGGCCTCGGACCCGTCGTCTTCGATGACGTCCAGCCGCGAGCCGGACTCGGAAATCGGTTGAGCGTCGTTCGGGTAGAGGCCATGGAGCTCCTGTTTGGAACAGGCATAGTCGGTGGTCTCGCCGCTGGCGCGGACATAGCGATAAAAGTGGCCGGGAGGGTCGACCCAGTCGTGATCCGAGCGGCACGCGGTGGCGGCTTGCCGGTCCAACCGGACGCCCAGGCCGGGTTCGTTCGGTACGGCGTAGAACCCCCCGCGAATCACGTGCGGGTCGGTGATGAGCTGTTGCGTCCAGATGTTCATGCACGTGATAGCCGGCCACTTGGCCTGAGGCAGCACCGCACCGAGGTGAGCGGCCCAGGCCGTTGTGATGCCCGTGCCCACCAGCTGGAGCCAGAAGGGCTTGTTCCAGGCATCCGCGATCGCCGCTTGCTTCGTGACGCCAGAGGCACCGGAGCAGACGACGAATCCGTCGGCGACGTCCTCCCTCATACACGTCTCGACGGGTGGGCTTCCGAAGTGCATCGCGACAGGGCGGTTGCAGCGATTCCGAATCTGCCTATTCCCCGCGACATCGCCCTGGGGAATAGGCGATTCAACCATGGCGACTTCGGCATATCGTTCGAGTTCTTTGAGGTGGGGGATGGCGTTCGCGGAGTTGGCGAGCGTTCCGTTGTAGTCCAGATCGAGGTGGAAACCCGCGGGCACAACCTCCTGAACCGCCTGGATGGCGGCGTGCAGGTCGTACCACGGCCGCGCCTTGAGCTTCGCGCTCGTATAGCCTGCGTCGATGGCTTGCCTGCATTCTTCGGCCCATCCCTCGGGTGGCATATCCATGTTCCACCACGAGATGGGACACCAGTCCCGAATCTTCGTCCCCAGCAGACTGTGCACCGGAACGGATAGCGATTTTGAGACGGCATCGAACAGGGCGATCTGGACGCCCGCCCCGATGCTATCGTCCCACATCAGGTCCGCGGCCCGTTCGCCCAGCGCTCGGTCGAAGATGTCTTCGGGGACCCGCGACCAGGTGTAGTTGGGGATCGTTTCGCCGAGCCCCTTGATGCCTCCGGTCAGCGTGACTTCGCAGATCTCGACGATCCGCCAGTGCGGTAACCAATAGCCGAGATGCCGGTTCGCGTGTTCGGTGAACGGGACGTCGAGTGTCGTGAAGGCGATGTTCTCTATTCGCACGATGACCTCCTTTGGGGCGGTAAGATCAGTCTGCGACTTGGCCGGGTCAAGGGCACGACGTAACCGGCTTGATCGGCCTTGCTGCTGTTCGTTTCTTGGAGTTTCTGCAGACCCGATGTCTTTCACTTCAGGAGAGAATAGCATGGCCCATCGATTGATACACGTCGGCGTGGCAGGCCGGGGACGCTGGCCTGTCAACCTGGTTCCCGAACGAGACGACTTCGAGAGCGTCGCCCTGGTGGATATCTACGAAGAGAAATTCGAGCCGGCGATGGCGTCGACCGGACTTCCCGAATCGGCCTGCTTTCGGACGATCGAACAGGCGCTCAACAACGTGGAATCCGACGCGATCGTCGTCATCACGCCACCCGATCTGCACGCGGAGATGTGTCTGGAGGCGGTGCGGGCGGGGAAGCACGTGCTGGTCGAGAAACCTTTTACGAAATCGCTGGCGAGTGCCAAGCAGGTCGTAAAAGAAGTCGAGGAAAACGAGGTCAAGGTCTTCGTCAGCCAGAATGCCAAATATAATCCCGCCACCGTGACGATGCGACGTCTGATCCAGGACGAGGTTTATGGCAAGGCGAGTTTCGGCATGTTGATGAAACTGAGCTGGCGCAGCAAAGGCGTGCACCATTCGGGAGAGGACGATCACTCCTACCTCTGGGAGCGTGGTATTCACGATTTCGACACGATGCGCTACATCTTTGCGTCGGACCCCAAGCGGATGTGGGCCCATAGCTTCAACCCATCGTGGAGTCCCTATAAGGCGGGTGCGGGGGCTCACGCCTGGATCGAGTTCGAGAGCGGGGCGAGTTGTGGGTATCTGTGTTGCCTCGAATCCCACAAGAACGGATCGGTTACACGTATCGACTGCGAAGGGGGCACGCTCGAGCTAGCGGGCGGGAAGCTGACGGTGAAACATCGGGAAAAGGACGAGCACGAGGAGATTCCTCTCGACGATTGTCCTGACAACACGACCGTTATCTTGAACGAGCTGAATAGCTATCTGGCGAACGGTGCCGAACCGGAGAATTCCGGACGCAACAACCTGAAGACGGTGGCGATGGTCGAGGGGTGTGGTGTGGCCTCGGACGAAGGCAGGATGATCGACTTCCAGCAGTATCTGAATGAGTGAACCGATCGCCGCGAGTATGATCGGGGCCTACGGTGAGTGGGCGGCCGACCTCGTGGGTGATGGTCCCGGCACCCTTTCCTTCCGCCGCGACGAATTTCAGGACCTCGACGCTTGGAGAGACGTCGCGCGGGGGCGGCTGCAGGCCTGCCTCGCCGCACCTGACGCGGGTGGGTGTCCGTTCGCCGAAATCGTTGACCGTTCGACCTATGACGGTCTCGTAATCGAGTCACTTCGTTGGCAACTTTCGTATGGACCTGCCACAGAAGCGTATTTCGTCAAACCCGATGACGCTGCGGGGCCGTTACCCGGAATTCTGGCGCTCCACGATCACGGAGGCAACAAGTACTTTGGAAAGCGCAAAATCGCGCGATCCAGCGAGGACTGTCACCCCCTTATGCTGGAGCACCAGAACCGGTGTTATGGCGGGGTCGCCTGGGCGAACGAGATCGCCAGGTGCGGGTATGGTGTGCTCGTGCCCGATGCTTTTCCGTTCGCCAGCCGACGCGTGCGCGTCGGGGATGTTTCCGAGCGCATCCGGCGTGGTCTGACGGATAGGGACCCCGAGGAATCCGAGCACATCGAGGACTACAACGCCTGGGCCGCCGATCACGAATCGGTGATGGCCAAGTCGCTCTTGTGTGCAGGGACGACGTGGCCCGGTGTTTTCCTGGCCGAAGACCAGCGGGCACTCGATGTCCTCTGCGCAAGAGACGACATCGATGCCGACCGGGTCGGCTGTGGTGGCTTGTCGGGTGGCGGCATGCGAACGGTCTTCCTCGGTGGGTCGGATGACCGAATTCGCTGCGCCGTTTGTGTCGGGATGATGACGACGTGGCACGACTACCTGCTCAACAAGGCGCACACCCATACGTGGATGGTATACGTGCCGCTGCTCCCCCGAGACTTCGATTACCCGGAGATTCTGGGACTTCGCGCGCCACTCCCCACACTGGTCCAGAACGATGAAGAAGACCCGCTATTCACGCTGCCCGAGATGAAGCGGGCGGACAAGATCCTGGGGGACGTCTACGCGAAGGCTGGTGCGATCGATCGCTATCGGTGCACGTTCTATCCCGGACCCCACAAGTTCGATTTGCCCATGCAGGCCGAGGCGTTCGCCTGGTTCGACCAGTGGTTGAGGACCTGACGGAGGGAACAATGGAAGATACGACCGCCTATAGACGCGCACCCGTGGGATTCAGCCGTGAGCAATGGGAAGCGTTCATGGAAGAGGGCGTACTGATCATCGAGGACGCGCTTACGGACGAAGAGGTTGAAGGGTATCTCGACCTGATTGATGAATCCGCCGCCGGCGACGAGGGCTACGACCCGTCCAAATTCTTCGGCCCGAACAACATCGTCGAACGCTACCCGGTCTTTTCGGAATTGATCGACCACCCTCGTCACGTCGGGTTCGGCTACGACATCTACGGCGAACAGCTGAAGCTACACATTTCCCAGGTCTTCCTCCGCCCCCGTGACACGACGCGGAACAAGTGGCACCCCGACGGCGCCCGGAATGTGCCGTATGGCGTGTTCGCACCCGAGTTGCCACTCCAGATAAAAGTGTCCTATTGGCTGACGGACGTACCGGAGCCGAAGATGGGGAATTTCGTCTACATGCCGGGCAGCCACCGCACCCAGGTTCTCGAACACTACGATACACACGACACGGTTCCCGGCGAGCATATCCTGTGTGTCAAGCGGGGGACAATGACGATCATGCACTGCGGCACCTGGCATCGTGTCGAGCCGAACGAGACCGACACGGTGCGGAAGAACATCTTTTTGGCCTACTGTCCATCCTGGATCTGCGAGGCCGATCGTCATCAGAGCACCCCCGAATGGCTCGAAACGCTCAATCGTGAGCAGCGCATCATCATGCGGTCCTACGACTCGGGGTATGCGCGCACGAAACCACCCGCCAGCGAGTTCCCTCTGTTCCTCGATCGAGAAACAGGCGAGGATGCGGATGAAGGTTCGCTCCAACACGTCAGCCCGCGCCGGCGAAAGCGGATGACGACGATCGAGAAGTGGGGAGTCGGCACGCTTGCTTGAGAGCCGATACGATGACTGACCTGACCGACAAAGTCGCGCTGATCACGGGTGGGGGACGTGGAATAGGTCGAGCGACGGCGCTCAAGCTTGCCGACGCAGGGGTGCGCGTAGCCGTCGCTGCGCGTTCTGAATCAGAGTTGGCGGAGGTGGTGGAAGAGGTCGAGAGGAACGGAGCACAAGGGATGGCCTGTCCGACCGACGTGACGGCCAAGGCCGGCGTCGATGCCACGTGTGCCGCCGTAGTGGAGCGATTCGGCAGAATCGACATTCTCGTGAACAACGCAGGCGTGGCGATTCACAATCCGATCGTGGATGTGCGCGAGGAGGACTGGGACGTTAACATCGCCGTCAACCTGAAGGGGACCTTTTTGTGCACACAGGCGGTGTTCGGCCACATGTGCGATCGAGGGAGCGGCCACATCGTCAACGTGTCTTCCGTCTCCGGGAATCGCGGGCATCTCCGGGGGGCGGCCTACTGTGCGGCAAAAGCCGGCGTGATCGCCCTGACGGAAACAACCGATGCGGAGGGGAAACCACACGGGGTCAAGGCGACCGTGATCTGTCCGGGGCCTGTGGATACGCGAATGCGTCGTGAAAACCATCCCGATGACGATTTGTCCAAACTTTCACAGCCCGAGGACATCGCTGATGCGATCACCTTCGTGCTGACCCAACCCGATTGCGCCCACACGCTCGAAGTCATCGTGCGGACGCCGCTGATGTAGGGGGATGTCGTGAAGATACTGGTGACCATCGACTTGGAGTCCAAACATCACGAAAAAATCCAGTCTGCCATGGATGATGTTGAAGTCGTCGTGGCGAAGACGGCGGAGGAAGCGGAACAACTGATGCCAGAGGCCGATGTGCTGATCGGGGGGTTCAACCTGAATCTCTACCGACGTGCCGAGCGATTGAGATGGGTGCAGTCGTGGGGGGCCGGTGTGAACGGGATGTTGTTCAAGGAGTTCGTGGACAGCGAGATCAGGTTGACGAGTGCCAAGGGAACGGTCGGTGTCCATCTATCCGAGCACGCGATGGCTCTGCTGCTGTCGCTGACACGGGGCATCCACACGTCGATTCGGGAAACGACGTGGGACAATCGAATGCCGATCCGTCGGGCCTCCTGGGAGCTGATTGACAAGACGATGGGCATCGTCGGACTCGGAGGAACTGGGATCGACGTCGCGAAACGCGCTTCCGCGTTCGGCATGCGCATCATCGCTGTTGACCCCGAGGAAGTGGATGTGCCCGACTTCGTCGAATGGTGTCGCACTTTGGATGCTTTTCACGACCTCTTACGAGAATCCGACGTGGTGACAGTTTGTGCGCCCCTTGCCCCAGGATCGGTGGGCATGTTCGACGATGTCGCGTTCGACGCCATGCAGGATCACGCGCTCCTGATCAACGTCACGCGAGGGGGCATTATGGACGAGGACGCGTTGGTCGATGCCCTGCAGAATGGGAAGATCGCCGGGGCCGGGCTGGACGTCACGCCTCAGGAGCCTTTGCCGGAGGATCACGTCCTGTGGAGCATGCAGAACGTCGTGATCACACCCCACACGGCGGGTGGATCACCCAATCGGGATGATCGACTCGTAGATTTGATCTGCGAGAATTTGAGGCGCGACGCGGCGGGCAAGCCACTGCTGAGCGAGATCGACAAAACAAAAGGCTACTGAGCCGCGATGCACCCTGGATCCAACGTGGATGTAGGATTCTATCCTACAGGGGCGTAGGTATTTGCCTCAGGTGTTCCACACGAATGACTCTTGGATTTCGTGGGTTTTGTCTTATTTTTGGCTATATCTGGATCTCTCAACGAGATGAAGTGGGTGAAGGTGCCGTGGTTCCTGGCATGGGGGCGCGGTTAGAGTGTGCGGAACCTCTTCGGAATCTGCTCAGGGATGTTTATGTCTCCGACGGTAAGGAAGATCATATCGTTGAATGCGTCGAGTGTGCGGAATCCGCTGGCTCGGTTCTTGACGATTTGGACGATTCGGTTGAGGCCTTCGGCGATGGCGTTGGTAAGACGCGTGTTCACGAATGCGAGGACGCCGAAGAAGTGCTGTCGCAGGGTCCTGACGAACTTTCGCAGGGGTTCACGTCGACTTCTGAGTGCGGACGTCGTCCAGCATTTCAGGAAGCGTTCGGCAGCCCAGGGCGCTTTGTATTCCCAGAACTGCTCGAACTCGTCCTTGAGTCTCCAGGCTCTATAGATTCGGTAGTTCGCCTTCTCCAGTGCTTTGAGTGTCCGAGTATCCCCTCTGGAGCGTGTCGCTGAGTGCCGGTAGAGGAGCCATCGGAGGCCCTTCATGGCTTTGCGCTCATCCGGGGCAGCTTTACGCCACTGGTCCTTACGGACCTCGTCAACGGCGGCATTGAGAGCCTTGACGATGTGAAAGCGATCGAGGACCAGCTTGGCATTCGGACAGTGTTCCTGGATGGCTCCGATGTAAGCTTCGCTCATGTCGCAGCAGGCCCACTCGATCTTGGATCTCCGGTAGGGACTGAGAGCCTCTGTGAAGAACCGATCGATCGTTTTACGCGCCCTGCCGCGGCCAACCCACACCACGCAGGAGCGGTCCAGATCGTAAACGAGCGTGGCGTACCTGTGACGCTTGGCGTAGGAGATCTCGTCGATCCCGATGGTTTTGAGCCCTCGGATACGATGACCTTCACGAAGCCGCGTGATGGATCGGTGAAGGAGATCCGACAGCGTCGAGGCAGAGATGCGCAGTAACTCGGACGCCGCCTTCTGCGTCATGGTCTGGCAGTAGCGCAGCATGGCATACTCGAAGCGATACGTCACCCGAGAGAACCGCTCCGCCCACGGAATCTCCTCGACCACACGACCGTGGGTAGGACACCGAATCTCCCGAGGATGGTAGAGAAGCCAGACCCTCCACCCGCACACCGGAATGTCACGCCACCGACGCGGATGGGGCATTGTGCGGACGATTTTACCTCGACGGCCGCACTCCGGACAACAACAACCATTCTTATGTGGCTTTACGGCGATGACGAAACAGCTTCTCCCCTCAAACCACCAGCTGACAACACGGAACCCCTTGAATCTCAGCAGTTTCGATAGTAATCTGCTCCCGGTCATAGGTCGCACCCCCTTCGCTTTGATTGTCCTACACACACAACCAAGCGTAGGGAACGATCTATGACCTTGTCATTCTATAGTTTCACCGTTGAGAAACCCGGATAGAGCCTTATTTTAGCGTTGATCGTGAGTAGAGGATTCTCCAACTCTTGAAGGAGCCCGGGGTTACGCTATGCCTGGAAAGAACCTTGGGGACATCATCGGGAAGGTCATCATCGGCATAGTCCTGGTCGGCCTGATCGTGATTGTCTACTTCGTTGTGACGGGTCAGTGGGGTGGCAAACGGTTCAGAGGGATAGAGAAGTTCCGAGGCGAGCAGGCGATCGAAGCTCCGCTCCATAGACTCGCTTAACTCGCACAACGATATCGAATGAATTCGGGGATGCCCTTGCGGCATCCCCTGTTTGTTTACTATGAGTGTTGCACCGCAGCTCGACCCTGTGAAAGAAAGCACAGGCCGGTCGCCGATCACGTTCTGGTCGCTCAGTTTGGGCGCGGCCCTGACGGTGCTTGCGACGGTCGCGGGGACGTATGCGCGCTTTATCCTCCACACCACCCGTCTGGATCAGAATCACCTCTCACTCGCCGCGGTTTTCCCGCTCGTCCTGATTTCACTGTTTCTCGCTCGTCCCCTCCGCCTCAGCCGTGGGGAGCTGATCGTCATCTTTACGATGGCCCTGATCGGCGCGACGATGCCCACGTATTTCATCGGGAAGCTCGTCGCAAACATTGCCGTTCCCCATTACCTCGCAACGCCGGAGAACCAGTGGCGCGACTACTTCGAGCCGGGTCTCCCGACCTACGCGACGATTCCTCCGGGTTCGGCGCTGACCTGGTTCTTCGAAGGACTGCCTCGAGGGGCGCCTCTTCCGTGGGGGACGTGGGTCACACCCGTGTTTTGGTGGATCACCGTGATAGCTGCCTTCTACGGGTGCTGTCTGTTCATCACCGTCATTTTGAGACGTCAGTGGGTGGAAAGCGAGCGCATCGACTATCCGCTGATGGAAATGCCATTGGCCCTGATGGAGGATCCCGAGCCGAGGGGCTTCTTTCGCATACCGATCATGAACCAGCCGGTGTTCTGGAGTGGTTTTGCCATTTCTTCGATCGTCATCTTTTGGAATGTCATCTCCTACTTTCAGCCGACCTTTCCGCGCATTCCTTTCAGTCTGGCCAACATCCAGTTCGGGCCGACTTTTCCTGCGATCGGAATCCGGCTTTACTGGATGGTGGTCGGGTTCGCATACTTCATCAACCTCGACGTATCGCTCAGCATCTGGGTCTTCAATCTGCTCACGAACGTAGAGGTCGGGATCTTTAGTCGGTTGGGCGGAGATATCGGAGACAACGAGGAATACTCGACTGGACCTTTGGTCATGGGCACGCAGTCCATGGGGGCGTTCCTGGTGGTCGTGGGCACGGGGCTGTGGATGGCACGCGGTCATCTCTCTCGAGTCTGGCGGAAGGCGCTTACGGGGGATCCCGGAATCCGTGACGATGACGAAATTGTCAGCTACAGGACCTGCGTGTTTGGACTGATTCTCTGTGTGGTGTCTGGCACATCGCAACAGGAATGGTCTGGTCGTTTATCCCGCTTTTCCTGCTGGGCTGCCTGGTCATGTATCTGGGTATGACCCGCGTGATCGTCGAGACCGGTCTGATCGCGATCCGAGCGCCCCTGATGCCCCAGCCGTTCGGCATGTTCATCACTGGGACGGACGTGCTCAGTCGCGACACGATGGTCTCCATTGCCCTGTCGTATTCCTGGTGTTCAGATACCAAGACGACGATCATGCCCGCTCTGGCGCACGGCACGCGGCTGTTCAGCTCGGAGCGTGTCCACCACCGTAGATATCTTGTAGCCGTGATCGGCGCGATGGCGGTTGGCGTGCTGGCCAGTTTTGCGTTCACGATTTACATGGGTTACCTGAACGGCGCGGCCAATTACGGTGGGATCTTCACCGGCGGCCTGGCTCGGTACCCGTGGGACAATCTGGTCAAGAAGGTCAACAGCCCCTTTACGACGAAGTGGGAGCCGCTGGGCGTGATGGTCGCGGGCGCACTCGTGACGGCCGGACTCATGCTCCTTCGCTACCGGGTTGCGTGGTGGCCGCTCCACCCAATCGGGTTTGCGGCAGGCCCCGTGTATCCAGTCAACAGGATCGTCTTCGCGATCTTCATGGGGTGGGCATTCAAGGCCGCGATCCTGAAACTCGGCGGCGTAAAGTCCTACCGGGACGCACGGCCCTTTTTTATCGGGCTCATTCTGGGACACTTCGTGGGCACGGGTGTCTCCTTCGTGGTCGACATGATCTGGTTCCACGGCCAGGGCCACAGCATACCCTTCAACGACTGAGGTCATCGTGCGTGTCTTGTTCTTCTGGGAACCGGTCGGCGGTCTGACATTGGCACATCCCTGCAATCCATACGCGGGGCTACTCGAGCGTGAGATGAAGGGGATGGGTATCGAACTGGAACTGGGTGACTACGGCTTCGAAAGGACGTGGCTGGAAGAGAAACGTGCCGCCTGCGACGTCTTGCACCTGAACTGGCTGCACGGCTTCTATCGTGAGAAATCGTTGCAAGATTCGCTCGAGCGATGTGCTCGGTTCACCGAGAACCTGGCCTACGCCAGGGAACTCGGCTACCGCATCGTCTGGACCCTGCACAACCTCTACCCCCACGAACGACCGTTTCCCGAACTGGACAGAATCGCACGTCAGGCCGTCTGCGAGGCCGCGGACCACGTGATCGCTCACTGCGAGTATGGGCAGAGGGCGGCCGCTCGTTTCTTTCACCGCACGACGGACATCTCGATTATTCCACACGGCCATTTCATCGATGTTTTTCCGAACGATGTGACGAATGCGGAGGCGCGGTCCGACCTTTCGATTCCTGAGAGCGCCTTCGTGTATGTCTACTTCGGAAACGCGCGCGCCTACAAGGGCATCGAAGCCCTGATCGAGGCCTTCTTCGAGGCAAGCAACGACGACACTCGTCTGATCCTGATGATGCGGAGCGCCGTCGACCCGACGTACGCTGAGACCCTTCGTGCGGCTGCGAAGGGCGATGAACGCATCCACATCTACACATCCTCGTTCTTTCCAGAAGCGGACTTTCAGCGATATCTGAACACCGGAGACGTCGGGGTTTTCCCGTTCTCTGAGGTCATGACCTCTGGCTCGACGATCACGGGATTGGGATTCGCGTTGCCGGCGATCGTGCCCCGCCTCGGCTGTCTCACCGAACTGATCGACGACAGCTGTGGCCTCACCTACGATGCGGCGGATCCGAACGGCCTCGCGGAGGCGCTTCGCCAGATTCGCGATCGCGACATCGACGTGCTCAAACGAGGAGCGCGCGCACGAGCCGAATCCTTCGATTGGCAGTCGATCGCACAGAGGACGGCAGACGTTTACAGGGGACGGGTTGCCTCGCCCTGAGGCCCGTGTCTATATTGGCGCCGCCCGCAGGCTCAATCCATTCATCCATCGACGCATGAAAATCACGACGATCGATCTGACGGCCGTTCACGTAAACCACCGCGGAGACTGGATCTTCGTCAGAGTGAACACGGACGACGGTCTCTATGGGCTCGGAGAGATGCGGTCCGGCCAGAACTATGCACCGCAGGTGGCTGCCGTCCGCGCCTACGCCGATTGGCTCGAGGGGCGGAATCCAGAGCGGATCAACCAGCTGACGAAGGGTTGGCCAGACGCGCGGAAAAACAGGGCCCACACGAGTGCCGTTAGCGCCGTCGAAGCAGCGCTGTGGGACTTGCTCGGAAAGCAGCTCGGGATGCCCGTACACGCTCTGTGGGGTGGGCGCGTCCGAGACAAGATTCGACTGTATGCAAACATCAACCGGGCGACGACAGACCGCACACCCGAAGGCTTTGCCACGAATGCGGCCGCTGCGGTCGCCGAAGGGTTCGACGCGGTCAAGCTGGCGCCGTTCGATGGGATGGACCGGGAGATGGACAGTGCGGTCGAGGCGGCCGACGGGATTGCGTGTATGGTCGCTGTGCGTGAGGCGATCGGCCCCGACATCGACCTGCTGATCGATTGCCACAACCACTTTACCGCGAAGGGATCGCTCGAGGTGGCAGACGCCCTTCGCGACCTGGACCTGTTCTGGTTCGAACAGCCGACGCCGGAGTCGAACGTCGAATCGGCTGTGGAGGTCAAGACGAAGTGCGGCATGACGCTCGCCGGGGGCGAACACCGAGCCTTCGGAGATGGATGGACCGATGTGTTCGAGCACGGAACGATGGACGTTGTCATGCCGGACCAATCGGTAATTGGAGGGATGGGGGAGGTCCGGCGCGTGTCTGAGATGGCGGATGCGTGGGGGATCGCGACGTCACCTCACGGACCGGTCGGTCCCCTGACGATCGCCGCCCACGTTCACTGCGCCGCCGTCGCACCGAATTTTCTGATCCTCGAATTTGGCTGGGGTGAGATTCCCTGGCGGGCCACACTCACCGAGCCACCGGAAGTCATCGTGAATGGCCGTATCCCCGTGAACGATCGTCCCGGACTCGGCTACACGCTCAACTCCGACACGGTAGACGAACACAAGGTTAACATCTGATGGCAGGATCTGGCATGTTCAAGTGTCTGGCGCCCGGTGCGATCGGCGTCAAAGCTTCGTTGGAGGAAGCGCTTGCGCTCGTGCGCGACAGCGGATTCGAGGGGCTCGACCCCAACGCCGGCGAGATCAGGGCTTTGGTGGACGAACGAGGCGCCGACGAGGTTGTGGCGTTGTTCGATTCCCACGGGGTTCGGATTGGGGCGTGGGGATTGGGGGTCGCGTGGAACGGGCCCGAGGACGAGTATCGCGAGGGGTTACAGGCGTTGCCGGCGGTTGCGTCGGCGGCGGCGAGCGTCGGAGCGACGCGGGTATCACAGTGGGTGCCACCGGCGTCTGACGACCGAAAGTTTCGTGATAATTTTCGATGGCACGTCGAACGTCTGCGGCCGATCGCGGAAGTCCTGAGAGGTGCGGGCTGCTGGTTGGGATTGGAATTCACGGGCCTCGGACGATACGCGAAGCCAAGGCGTATGGCTTTCTCTACACGCTCGGGGGCATGCTCGCGTTGACGGAGGCGATCGGAACGGGGAACGTCGGCCTGCTGCTCGACGTCTGGCACTGGTATACGAGTCTCGGAGCGCCATCGGACCTGGCAACGCTGACGGCGGAGGATGTCGTGCACGTCCACGTGAACGATGCGCCACGCGACCGGAACTACGACGAACAGATCGACCACGAGCGCGCACTCCCGTCGGAGACAGGGGTGATCGATCTGGTCGGCTTTTTGAAGGCCCTCGACGGGATGGGCTACGACGGTCCGGTGACGCCCGAACCCTTCAGTGCGCGGGTGAGAGAAATGGATGCGGCGGCCGCGATCGATGAGACGCACGTGGGGCTCGGCGAGGCGTGGCAGAAGGCGGGTCTGGCGTAGGAGGTCGTGTGGAAACTTTCATTGAGCATACATCGACGACCTGCAGCGCGTGCTCACGCACGTCGACCCGACCGAGGTGGCCAAAGTCATCGCGCTGTTTGGTCGCGCGCGCGACACGGGGAATCGCATCTTCGCGATCGGGAACGGGGGGTCGGCGAGTACGGCTTCACACTTCGTGAACGACATGGGGAAAGGGGCTTCGGTCGGGCGCGATAAGCGGTTCAAAGTCATTCCGTTGACCGACAACGTCGAATGGATGACGGCTCTCTCGAATGACATCAGCTATGACGATGTCTACGTGGAGCAGTTGAAGAACCACGCGGAGAAGGGCGACGTGCTCCTCGCCATCAGTGGCAGCGGCAATTCAGAGAACGTCCTTCGCGCCGTGCGATACGCCAACGAGATCGGGTGCACGACGGTCGGATTCACAGGGTTCGGTGGCGGCAAGCTCAAGGGCCTCGCGCAGGCGTCGATCGTCGCCGACGCGAACCACATGGGTCGGGTCGAAGATCTCCATCTTGTTCTCCAGCATCTCATCTGCTATTACTTTATGGATTGCGAGTGACTGCGTCGCACCGCGGGCATCGAGGAGTTGTCGGATGTTGACCGATAGCCAGCTGATCCACTACGAAACGTTCGGATTCGTCGTCCTTCGCGAGGTCTTCACACGCCAGGAGATGGATACCCTGTCGGATGAGTTCGATTCCGGACTCTCAGCCGCTTATGCGCATCGTCCCTTCAACGGAACCGAGCGTCACTGGCTGATGATGTTGGGGCCGGATACCCCGCTCTTTGCTTCGCTCCTCGAAGACGAGCGCTTCAGTGAGGTGGCCGAACAGCTCTACGGAGACGATGTGTTCGCGGTCGGGTGTGATGCCAACCAGTATGTCGGCGATACGCGATGGCACCCCGATCATCGGATCGACCCGAGTGAAGACTGCTTTGGCGTTAAATTCGCGTTCTACCTGGATCCTGTCGATGGAGACTCCGGCGCGCTGCGCGTCATCCCAGGTTCACACAAGGAGCCGTTGCACAGCGAGATCAAGACGAATCTGGAACGGATGGAGATCGACATTCCCGACGTTCCCGGGTACGTGTGCGCATCGAGCCCGGGCGATGTCGTCGCTTTCGACATGCGCACCTGGCACTCGAGCTGGGGCGGGTCGAACGGGCGTCGTATGAGTACGTGCGTCTACTACAACAACCCTAGGACCCCCGAGGAAGAAGCGGCAACGCGCGGACGGGCGGCCAACAACAGGAAGACCCTGGATCGGTTCCACCGACCGAACGACCCATACTATCATCCCCATTGGCTCGAGAATCACGAAGGCCATCCGAAGCGGCAAAAATGGCTGAAGCGTCTCACCCAACTCGGGTTCCTCTGAGAATGAGATGAAGGTCTCGGCTCTGCGTGTGATGGATCGAGAAGCCTGACACGTGTGGGTCTGTGTCTCCGGCTTGATGGCGCTGCCCGTCCTCTTCGGGATCGATGCGGGTTATTACGTCCACCTGGCCAGAGGTCAATGGAATCTGCTGTGGAACCAGGTCCCGATCGAGCACGTGCTGGCCGACGAAGATCTGGACCCGGGGACACGAGAGCGACTTGAACTGGTCGTGGAGATTCGACGTTTCGCGGTCCGGGAATTGGGTCTTGAGGCGTCCGACACCTACTCCCGGTATTGCGACGTCGGTCCCGGCCCGGTGATCTGGGCGCTCACGGTCTGTCCTGCCGATCGTCTCGAACCGGTTCGATGGTCCTATCCGATCGTCGGGTCCGCGCCTTATCGTGGTTTTTTCGATCGTGAGCGCGGGGAAGCGGCCCGATCGAGCTACGAGGCCGATGGCTACGATACGGTTCTCCGACCGGTCGGCGCCTTCAGCACGTTGGGGTGGTTCCCGGATCCGATGTTGAGTTCGATGCTTCGCTACTCCGTCGCAGATCTGGCCGACACGGTGTTTCACGAACTGATGCACGCCACGGTTTGGATCCCTGACCACGCTGATTTCAACGAGACGATGGCCAGTTTCGTTGGGCGCCAGGGGGCAAAGGTCTGGCTCGACAGGCGTCCAGCGGGGCAGGATAGTATTCGCGTATCCGAAGATGCGAGAATGGATCGAGTGGCCTTACGCAGGATGTTGGGGGAGGCCGCTGCCAGACTGGATTCGTTGTATGGCTCGGCGACGCCACGTTCGCTGAAGCTGGCGAGGAAAGACAGTGTGATCTCCCGACTCCGCGGCAGACTGGAGTCGGAATCCTGGCGAACGAGCAGATACAAGGATTTCGATCGATGGACGATCAACAATGCGACGTTGGCGATCCATCGGACGTATGACCGTGACTCGAACCTGTTCGATCGCGTCCATACTCGCCTGGGCAGCGACCTGGCACGTACGATCGACTTTCTTCGTGATGTGGAAGCTGCCGACCCATACGGGCATCTACAGACGTGGGTCGACACCCCGTGACGAATGACCTGACCGAGGCTGTGCGCCGGGCGGTCTGTGCCATTCCCGAGGGTACGGTCGCGACATACGGTCAGATCGCAGACGCCGTCGGGACCGGTCCGCGGCAGGTTGGACGCGCGTTGCGGCTAGTCCCCGATGGCCGGGCGTGTCCATGGCATCGGGTGGTGAATGCGCACGGCCGAATCTCCGACCACGGGAGTGAAGATCGCCAGCGCCGTCGCCTGGAACAGGAGGGCATAGAGTTCGATGATCTGGACCGGATTGATCTGAATGTCTACGGATGGGACGTTTCTGAATGGAAATGAGTCACGAGGGAGCGTCGGAGGTTGACAACATCTATGTTTCTTATTAGGTTAGCGCACTCAATAGCTCGGCCTTCGGCTGACGCAACGAGGCTGAATCGCATCCTTGTGCGGTGGGAAAGAGACTGAGGTGACCAAGGCCGATATTGTCAATCAGATTGCGGACGCAACGGGGCTGACCAAGACCGACACGGCAGCCGTCGTGGAAGGATTCCTGGCTTCGGTCGTCACGGCGTTGCGCGATGGAGAGCACCTGGAAATTCGTGGGTTCGGTACCTTCAAGGTGGTTCGAAGGGCCAGCCGGACCGGACGGAACCCGAAGACGGGCGACGTGGTGAAGATTCCCGAACGGCCCGTGCCGGTGTTCAAGCCGTCACGCGAGCTTCGTGCATCCGTCGAAGAGAAATAGAGAGTCGTCGATCGTCATCCGACCCAATCCAAGAGAGGGGAGCTCGCGTGCCTAGTGGAAAAAAGCGCAAGCGTCAGAAAATCGCGACGCATAAGCGCAAGAAGCGTCGCCGCAGAGATCGTCATAAAAAGAAAGTGTAGGGTAACGGAATCGGTCTGGGGCATTAGCTCAGTTGGATAGAGCGCTGGTCTCCGGAACCAGAGGTCACAGGTTCGAATCCTGTATGTCCCACCATCTCGGCCCGAAACACGCCGAATCGAGCTCCCCGAGGGTTTTTTGCCCTCGGGGAGCCTTTTTATGCCGATATAGAGTGAGACGCGGACTGCCGATGATAAATGGAGGAACCCTGGCCGGGTTTCGTCGTCAAATCGGACGAAACATCCCGTAACCCGCTTTCGTCCAATGATCTACACGAAGCGGGGGAACATTAGCCCGATTCTGGCGTATAATTAGGGTTAGAGTCGGCCATTTTTCGACCGACGTGGAGGTTGGCAGGATTGAACAAGGATCAGACCAGTAAAGATCGTGGTCGCTTCGGCCACGACCCTTCTGTGCAGCGCTATCTCAGAGAGCTACGCAATTATCCGCCTATGACCCGTAAGGAGGAGGAGCAGACCCTCGTGCGGGCCAAAAAGGGCGATGCCAAGGCCGTCGAAGCCCTCCTGACAGCGAATCTGAGGTTCGTGGTCAGCGTCGCTCTCGAGTATCAAGGCAGGGGCGTCGCGCTTTCCGATCTCATTGCCGAGGGCAACGTTGGCCTGATCGAGGCGTTGAAGCGCTTCGACGAGAAGCGAGGATTCAAGTTCATCAGCTACGCAGTCTGGTGGATTCGACAGGCGATTTTGAACGCCCTCAAGAAGACGTCGACGGTGTCGATGCCGGCCAATCGCCAGGAAGACATGGACCGAATGGCGAGACGTTGGGGCCAGATGACACAGGAGCTCGGTCGCGTCCCGACGCTCGACGAAGTGGCCACCGACATGAAAATCAGTCGGAAGCGCGCTGAACGGGCCCTGCGATGTGTACGTTCGGATCTGTCGCTCGACTCACCCCTCGAACCGTCCGGCGATCAGAGCCTGATGCAGCTTCTCAAGTCGGAAGGGCCCGACCCCGACGACCCGGTCCTCGAAGGGGACCGGGATGACCTGGTGCGCGATTCGGTCGGGTCGTGTCTGGATCCGCGAGAGGGCGAAGTCATCCGTGCCTATTTCGGGCTCGATGGCAAGGAGCGGCGAACGCTCGGAGAGATTGGCGGCACCCTGGGTGTCACACGGGAGCGGGTCCGTCAGATTCGCAACCGGGCGCTCGGCAAACTGCGGCGGCACCTCAAACAGCGGATTCCGGGTGACAACTGGCACGATTTACTCTGATTTCTGCCACGATCGATGATAAGCGGGCGTTCCCGATGCGGGTTCGCCCGCTTTTTCGTGAGTGCGGAGGACACACGACAGGGCTCGGAGTTGATTTAAGTCGTTCAAATCCTTAGATTTCGCGTGTCTGTCACCCGGTCCCGCCAGTTTCGAATCCCCCGCCGCGGGCCCGAACACGGAGGGCAGATGTGGCTTCGGTGACCACACCCGAGTCTGATCTCGCCGGGAATGGATCCTCCCGTGTCGGACCACCTGGGAACTCTTTCGTCCGAAACATCGTCAGTGTTGCCCGCGAAGTGGTTCGGCGGTCGATTCGTCACGACTGTACCGAAGTAGCCGGCGAAATGGCCTTCGACTTTTCGTTCTCGATCTTTCCGGCCGCGCTCTTTGCTGCGATGCTGGCAGGACTGCTCGATCTGTCCCCCGAGGCCGTGTCCAGGTCCCTCGAGGTGATGGGGATTTTCCTGCACGAACAGGTTCGAGAAATGGTCGAATCAAACGTGAGTGCACTCGTTGAAAGCAGCTCTCAGCCGCTGCTCACAATCGGTTTTCTGGGGGCGGTGTGGGCCGCGTCCAGCGCGATCAACGCGACGATTAAAGCATTGAACCGGGCCTACGAAATCCAGGAACGCAGGAGTTTCTGGTATCGGCGGTCTCTGTCCGTCGGGCTGATGTTCGGAGTGGGGTTCGGCATGTGCATCTGTTTCAACCTGCTGATCATGGGCTCGTGGATCGAAACACAGCTCCTCGTGCGACTAGGTCTGGAGGACTACGTGCCCGCGACGGTTTCCTTCCTCAAGTGGCCGGTCGGCTTTCTCGGTTGTATCACCGTAGCCGCGCTGGTCTATCGCATCGCCCCGAACTGCAAGCCTCGTTTGAAGGATCTGCTGCCGGGCGCGCTGTGGTTTACAGCGCTGTGGTTTCTGCTCTCTCAGGCGTTCGGAACCTACGTGTCGAACTTCAGCTACTACAACCGGGTCACGGGAACGCTCGGGGTGTTCATCATCTTTCAACTCTGGGTCTACCTGACGGCTCTCATCTTCCTGCTGGGCGGAGAGTTGAACGCTTCTCTAACCGAGCGAAAGACGCGGTTGCTCGAGGCACTCGCAGGCGTCTGATGGAATACCTCTTCAGGCCGATTGGCCGCAAGGTCGGGAACTTCCTGACGCACATGTTCCACACTTCCCGCTTTTTCGTGCGGATGGTAGGGGAGCTCAGACACCTCCTGTTTTACCGACGCCAGGTGGTCGAGCAATGCTACTCCGTCGGTGTGGGTTCATTCTCGCTGGTTTGCCTCGTGTCGGCGTTCAGCGGAATGGCTGTGGCCATCCAGATGGCCTACCAGATGGAGGCGTATGTGCCCGACTACATGGTCGGGAGCATCGTCGTCCGCTCAGTCGTCCTGGAGTTGGCCCCGGTCCTGATGGGGCTGGTCCTGGCCGGACGTGTCGGTGCGGGTATCGCATCGGAACTGGGCACGATGAAGGTCTCCGAGCAGGTGGATGCGTTGACCTCGATGGCCGTCGATCCTGTTGGGTATCTCATGATGCCTCGATTTATCGCGGGCATTCTGATGATCCCGGTGCTGGTCGTCTTTTCGAGTGCCCTTTCCATCTTCATGGGCTTCGCCATGTCGATCCTCAAGATGGACATCAGCATCTACAACTTCGTGAAAGGCATGAAACTCGACTTCCAGACTTACGATGTGGTCGTCGGACTCACCAAGTCAATCGTCTACGGTGGGACGATCACCTTCGTCGGCAGCTACGTCGGGTTGACGACGGAAGGGGGCGCACAGGGTGTGGGCAGGGCGGCCACCGCGGCGTGCGTCATCAGTTCTGCCCTGATTCTGGTCCTGGACTACTTCCTGACGCACACGATGCTGGTCGCCTGATGGGTGCGGTCAAGAACGGACAGGCGATTCTGTTCGAGGGTGTGCACAAACGGTTCGACGACAACCGAGTGTTAAACGGGCTGTCGCTCGAGATTCCGTGGCGCAAGGTGACGACGATCCTCGGACCCAGCGGCTGCGGGAAGAGCGTGACACTCAAGCACGTGATCGGAATCCTCGAGGCCGACGAAGGACGCGTCGTGGTGGACGGCCAGGACATGACTCATATCCGGCGAGCCGATCTTTTGGAACTCCGCAAGCGGATCGGCGTGCTGTTCCAATCGTCGGCGTTGTTCGACTCGATGAATGTGTTCGAGAACGTCGCCTTTGGGCTACGTATGCATCGCCGGATGGCGGAAGGGGACATTCGCGATCGCGTGGCCGTCTGCCTGAACCAAGTGGACCTCTCCGGTGCCGAGGACACCATGCCCGTGGACCTGTCGGGCGGGATGCGAAAACGTGCGGCGCTGGCCCGAGCCATCGCTCTCGAGCCCGACTTCATCCTCTACGACGAACCGACCACAGGGCTGGACCCACGGACGGCCAACGTCGTGGCTGATCTGATTCTGCAGCTGCAGGAGGATCTGGACATCACATCGGTCGTGGTGACACACGACATTCCACTCACACTGAGAATCTCGGACAAGATCGCACTGATCGACCAGGGCGTCGTCGCGGCATCCGGATCGCCGGAAGAAGTCGAACAGAGCCCGATCTTCAGGAAATTCTTCGAGGGAGAGTTGGGGAGCTTTAGATGAAGCGTGACCGTGAAGTCATCTTGGGAGCCATCGTCTTCGCCGCTGTTTCCATCGTGGTGATCGGGACGACGTGGCTATCGGAGAATTATTGGGGTGCTGCGGGTGGATATAAGATCGTCACGACCTACGACTCGGTTATGGGGCTCAACAAGGGCGCTCACGTGACGATCCGCGGCGTGAAGGTCGGGAAGGTGCTCGAAGTTCACATGGAACGCGGACGACCATTCGTCACGGTCGGGCTATTGAGCATCCGCAACCTGCCGCGCGACAGCAAATTCGTCCTCAGAAGTCAGGGCATGCTCGGCGATCGGATGATCGAGGTTCGAGTGGGCAAGTCGGAGGAAGTCTTCAAGGACGGGGACCTGGCCATCGGACATTCCGAGCTGGGACTGGAGGACCTCACGGCCGATGCCGCCGACATGACGAATCAGGTCAGGACCGTCATCGACAGCATAACGGCGCCGGAAAACATCACACGTATGACGCGTGTTCTGCGGAGCGTGGATACGACGGCCGCGGTGATGCGCGAGGTCGTTGTGAACAACCGTGAGCGGCTTGCGTCGACGATCGAGAACCTCTCGGATGCCTCCTCCGATGTGAGCGCGATGACAACGGCCAGCCGGGATCGGATTCGGGCATCCGTCGAAAACCTGGAAAAGACGACGGCGGGGCTCTCCAAATCGGCCGAAAACCTAGAAAGGGCGACGCTGTCACTGGATCAGATGATGGTTAACCTGAGCGAGATCAGCTCCAAAATCAACAGCGGCCAGGGGACACTCGGCCGTCTGGTGAACGACCCGAACGTCTACACGGGATTGGAGTCAGCGCTGACGTCGGTCGACAGTCTTCTCGAGGCTGTGAAGACCGATCCCGGGCGCTACCTGAACTTTAAGTTCACCATTTTCTAGGAGACGTGATGCGGGCGATCGCACTCGTGTGGGCGGTCTTGGTGGGCGCTTCCCTCGTGGAAGCCGGAGAGCTCAAGTGGCAGCTCTGGCAGGAGGCGGAAGGCATCACTTTTGGTGGCTTCGTCGACGAGATGAGCAGCATCAAGCTCATCGACGGCGGCGACGGTAAAGACCGGCGCATCGTCTACGGCGACCGGCTCGGCCTGATCCACGCCGTTCGGTTCGAGGATGGGCGATTCCAGGAGGAATGGGTAAGTCCAACCCTGCGCGGCCCGATCTCCGAGATCTTCTTGGAGGACGTGAACGCCGACGAGAAACTGGAGATCGTCGCCTATACTGAACTGGGCGAAATCATCATGTTCAGCGCCGATGGCTACAAGGAGATCTGGCGATCGACGGACGACGAGTTCGAGACGATATCGGCCATGGTCGTGGCTGACATCGACGATGATCCGCAGATGGAATTGATCTTCACCGCAGAATCGGTCGCCGACGTTTCCGGCTACCGTGCGACGAGCCGAGGGGGGTCTCCCGAAGATGCCGAGCAGGCGCGGGAACAGGAAATTTCGCGTCTCTACGTCTACGACAGCCTCTTTACCTTTCGCGAATGGAGTACGGAGCAGGGCCTGACCGGGAGCAACATCGTCGTTGCCGATCTGGACGATGACGGAATCCTCGAAATTGCGCTGAACTCGGGGTTCATCGTCGATGCGTCGTTCCAACGGGTCGAATGGCGTTGGCCCGATGGCTTCGGAAGTCGAATCGGATACGCAGACCTCGACGGTGACGGAATTCCCGAGCTGATCGGTGAATACGAGTCGGTCACCCGGCCGCGAAGAACGATCCGCGTCTTCGACGTCGACCTGCAGGCTGAAAATTTTCTGAGCACCGGACGCTGACCCTTTATGGCCGAATCGCCCCCATCCACGGCGGTGGACGCCATCCCGGAACAAAGGGGGGATCGCACTTTTTTCAAGGTCGCGATCCTCGTCTTCCTCGCCTTCCTCACCTACCTCCTGCTACCGAGCCTGTCACCGATTCCCATCGGCGCGTCGATCCTGCTGCTGCTGTTTTTGAGCCACAGACGCGCGCGTTTCGAGCTGGGCGTCGGTCTGGTGTTCTTCGTGCTCATCTTTGCCTTCATCTTCCACGAAGTCGCCGGTATGCTCTGGCCCTTCGTGGTTTCGATTATCCTCGGTTACTTGCTCGAACCACTCGTTGGGGTTCTGGGGAAGCATATGCCCCGATCACTCGCGATTAGAGTGATCGCCCTCCTGCTGCTCGGAGCTCTTACGCTGATCGGAGCGCTGCTGGTTCCCCTCGTCATTTCCGAGGTGTGGGATCTCGTCCGACGGCTGCCCGATTACGCGGACTACTTCCGAGAGCTCTACGTCAGAATCGAGGACTACCTGAGGGCGTACGGATACGAGGGCTACGCCTCCGAGCTTCAGCAACGCGTGATCGCCAAGCTGCCCGAGGTGGGCAAGCTATTCGCCGATCAGACCACATCCGCGCTTCGCGGATTGACGTCGAGGATCGCGGCTTTGTTGAACCTGCTGATGATTCCGTTCCTGACTTACTACATCCTCAAGGACTTTGGCCGAATCAAGCAGGTTCTGTCAGAGGTGTTCCCGGTGCGGCATCGAGGTCGCATCCTGAATTTCGTTGGCAGTGTCGACACGGTGTTGGGTCAGTACATCCGGGGACAGATCGTTGTTTCGACGTTCGTCGCCGCGCTGACCGCCCTGGGTCTCTCCCTGTCGGGTGTTCGATACGCCGTGGTTCTGGGTCTCACGGCGGGGGCACTCAACCTGATACCGTATGTTGGAATCGGAACGACGCTGTTGATCTCGCTCTTCGTCGCAGCACTCGACATCGATCCGTGGATCAAGTGTTTCAAGGTTCTGCTGGTGTTCCTCATCGTTCAGTTCGTCGAAGGCAACTTTCTGTCGCCCAGAGTGGTGGGTCAACGGGTCGGGTTGCACCCCGCGTGGGTCATTTTCGCGCTGGTCATCTCGGCGAATCTGTGGGGATCTCTGGGCATGGTCATCGCCATTCCAGGTGCCGCGGTCGTAAACATCATCGTGCGTCTCGTGTCGACACGTTATTACGAATCGGCCTATTACAGCGCAGGAGAGTAGGATCTTTGAACCGAGTGTGAAGGCCGCCCTGTATTGACTTTATGATGGTGGTAGACTATCATATAAGGCACTCTGATAGAACCGCTTACTGATTTCCTCCGAATCTCTCCCTCTGGAGGACTTTATGCTGTACTGGCTTCTGTTCAGTCTGCTTGGCGTCTTCATTGTCAAGTATTATACCGCTGTGGAAATGCGAAACTCGAGCGGCGTCTGGAGCGGGTAAAGGACGATCTCGGGCAGGTCAAAGACAAGCTCGGGAGCGTCCAGGACCACATGGATCAGGTGAAAACCGAAGAAGATTCTTACGAAGACCGTGTCAGACGTATCAAAGAAACGATCGAGGATCTTGAGATTCGAATGACGTCATCGGGAGAAGAGGAAGGTGACGAAGTGATCATTTCTGACGGAGCCCCGCCTCGTCCTTTCTGAAACAGATTTATGTTCTGGCTCATAATAGGATCACTCGGCGCCATTTTTACGAAGTACTACACAGCGGTGGGGTCTAGAAAGCTTCATCGAAGGATCAACAACGTCAAACTCGACCTCGAACACGCGCGCCGACGGTTGAAGGAAGTGCGCGAGCAGGAGTACGGTATATCGCAGGACGAAGAGGTCGTTATCCAACGGGTCCGATACACCAAAGAACTGATCGACGATCTTCGGATCCGGCTGACCACTTCGGAAGACGACTCGGTTTCAGTCGGTTTTGACAGTAAACCGATATCCGTACCGGCGGTCATTTTCTGATCCGTTGGTGGATGTATGTAAGGCCGACGGCAATAATCGCCGCCGGCCGTTTCTATGCCTCGCCTTGACGCAGAAAAGTCAAATGTGTAAGTTGCGGTCCGCGGCCAAACCTGCACTGAGCACCTCGACTTCGCTCGGCACAGGGTCCGTCGAAGTGGCCGCGGAGTTGCCAGTTGTCAGGATTTAGCTGTCAGAGAGTCCGCGTTCAGGTCTGGTTATTGCGGTAGGCATATCCCGAACGAAACTACCGACAACTGAAAACTGACGCCTGACAACTGACTTTGGTCGGGGCGTGGCGCAGCCCGGTAGCGCACTATCTTGGGGTGATAGGGGTCGCTGGTTCAAATCCAGTCGCCCCGACCAGTCTTAAATCAAACGGGCAGAAGAATTTACGGGATTTATGTCCTGTCACTTCTTCTGCCCGTTTTGCGCTAAATCTAAGCCTGATCTAAGGAAATGCGTGATTTACGTGGTATTGGCCACCCAGAGTGGCTAAGATTGAAGTAGGTGCAGTCCTTATCTGAACCGGAGGCGGTACACGACCAACATGTTGGACGTTTCCACAGGTGAGTTTGGAGACCGTACGACGATGGAGGAGTCAGTGTCGAAAAGGATGATGCAGTCCCGGCGGGTCGGGACGGATGGGGCGGCCCGGAGCGGGAGCGGGTGGCTTGGCAGCGGGCGGAGGAGCGCACGCACTGGGAGCGGGTGGCTTGGCAGCGGGCGGAGGAGCGCACGCACTGGGAGCGGCTTCAGAGGCGGCGGGGGAAGGCGCTCGGGGAACTGGAGAAACGGAGCAAGCGGGAGTGGTCGGCGCTTTACGGGCGTCACCAGCGGCAGCGGGAACAGTTGTCGAAAGATTGCCGAGGGGTGCTGGGGCGCTTCAGGCTATGGCGGGAGCTGGGCGGCGGATGCATCGCCATCACCAGCCGAGAGGATAGGGCGAGATCTGGAACGACCTTGCTTGCCGGCAGCAGTTTGGGACGACGGTGGGTTGGCATCGAACTCAACGTATCTCCCATATTTACTTGGTGTGTTTCGCGCGCGATACCAGAGCGGATCTCGAAGGGCGATCACCACTCCAGAGCCAAGTTCTATTCAACGCCTCCACCAATTCAATCATACAACCTGTTGATAAGCAATGTTTTATGTCTGCACAGGAAAGGCTTTCCCCTCATTTTCACCACCATTCCTGAACGGAAGTGCCAGGTCGTTTGGACGCCTATTCAGATGTGCACTAACTTCTGACTGATTCTGTCGGTTTCTGATTGGTCGGTAATCATTCACCCATCGTGAGTTTCACCGAGTTCGATCACTGTGGGCTTGGGGTCAAAGCCAGGGGGCATAAAAGAACCGCCTGGCTGAGCCTTCTGTTCCGTCGGATAGGGGGATAAGGATGAAGCGTCGGCCAGGGCGTCCACCAAAACCTTTCCTTGAGAAGAAGCGGACCTACATCGGGTTCTGGGATTTTCTTAAGCGGGTCAAGGAACGGGGCGGTTCGCTTGATCCGGTCGAGGTGTTTGACGTGTTGTTCGAATGGCAACCAAAGCCTTGCAGGATGTGCGAATACCACCTCTTGATCGAGGAGGTCCGCCGATGCCTTGGAGTGGTCCACCGGAACAACGAGAAGGTCCTAAGTGGAAGGGGAGCTCACGGGAAGAGGCAGCTCATTGCGGATCTGATGAGTCTTTGGACAAGCGACGACCCTTACCCGTTCAATTTGGACCTCGGCGATCCCCACCGGCACGGGTGGGTTCCCCTGGGATTTCGCGGGCCCGGTGATAACAAGGTATATGTCGATCGAGAGCTCGTCGGGCTGGGTGACGGAATAGACGGAATAGATTACGATCTCGTGGGGCTACCGAGGGAGAAGGGAAAATACACAGTTAAGTTTCGCAGAAGCCGCTCGGAAGACCGGGTTATCGACCTCAGCACCAGAGTGTTACACTTCGGTGATCCGGTGGCAGATGAGGTCTGGGAGAGTCGTCATCGTGGCATATCAGGTGAGGGCTTCTGGGCTGAAATCAGGGGGAACCTCGTCTACATTGAGGACCCTGGTTCACCGGAGGAGGATGACGAAGTAGCAGCATTTCTGGCCGAAGTGAACGGCCTGCATTCGGGATTCCACATACCCGAAGAGGAGAGGAGGAGGGGTGTCCGCGCTGAGAGCTTTAGCCGTATCGTCAAGAAGAGGCTCGGGGGGTCAGGGCGGCCCGATCTTGAGTTGGAGGCCGTAGACGCGAAGGGAATCCGTCGCCTGCTTTGCTCGCCGGACGTGCTCGACAGAGCTGTAGCTGTCTACCTGATCAAAGTGGCTCAGGGCGCGGGCGCGGAACCGTCAGCTTTAGAGCCGGAACCAACCGTCAAACGAGCCAGCAGACCCCACATGCACACAGAGGAGGCAAGGCAAGTCCTCTTGGACGCTGTCCAGGAAGATGTAGTCGCTGTCGTAAGTGCATGGCTGAGGGGCAGAGGTAAGGAGATTGTCAGGCACCTCGGGTACGCAGAAGCAGAAGCGGAGATCCTATCCGTGGCGCGGTTCCTGGCCGGAGGGCTCATCTATGGGGATAGGCCAAGGGATTTACGGGAACTCCTAATGCGAATCGGAAAAGCTGGCGAGTATGAGCTACTTGCCTCGAAGCGGCTGGACCAGTTGCTAAGACGACACATCGAGTTTGATCTCTACGTCGTGTCGTGGGCCTATATCGAACTTGCTAAGCAGATCCATAGTTCCCACCTATCGCAGGGCGCCGTGGACATTCCGAATATCCTGACGCTGTTGAAATCAGGAAAGGGACCGGACCCATCGGCTATACGCGAGTTAGGTCAGATAGCACAAGCCTGGTTGCGAAGTGCTGGGGAGTTGCAGGGGGGGTCAACGCACATGTTGGTGACATTCGTGCTCTCTTCGATCCCTTCTCCTGGCTGATGGGGGAGAGGCTGCTGAATCTCACCACCGATAAGACTATGGAAGCTTTCGAGGAGGAGTATGCCACCCTGACCGATGAGGACGCTGCAGACACCTACACCCGCCAGGCGATGGCTGCTTCCCGAGTGGCAAATCGGAAAATCGTAAACAAGCGGGGTAGGGAAAGGCGGCAAGGAACTCATGGCGTTCGCTTTAACTGGAACGTCTACGATCCCGCTGTCCACCCGACCACCCTACCCGGATACCTGCGGGAGAGACTGCCCTCATTACTCGACGACAGGCTGGCGCAGCAAGCTCCCCGTAAAGAGGGAACCGGGAAGCTCAACGTCAGCCTCGACGTCCAAGCTGAGAACTCGGAGGGTGGAGCCCACAGCTCGCCTGACCTTTCACGAAAGACCCTTCCCGACGATGCCGTTGAGCTTCTTGATTCCTGTCTTGAGGAATTTTTCGAGGAAGCCAGGGTCTCTGAGAGGGATTCGAGGATACTGCGGATGCGCCACATCGACCGTCAGACTTACTCTGACATTGCCTGCGAGGTCGGCCTCAGCGACAGGCATATTAAACGAATTGTGAAGAAGTTCGACAGCTTTGAGCCGTGGCTGAAGGATCGGTTGTCCCGGCGCGGCGAATAGCGCACTTCTGCACGAACCACTCAGAAAAACCGGGGGTCATCCTTATTGGATGTCCCTCTTTTTTGGCTCTATCCGGGTTTCTCAACGGTGAAACTATAGAATGACAAGGTCATAGATCGTTCCCTACGCTTGGTTGTGTGTGTAGGACAATCAAAGCGAAGGGGGTGCGACCTATGACCGGGAGCAGATTACTATCGAAACTGCTGAGATTCAAGGGGTTCCGTGTTGTCAGCTGGTGGTTTGAGGGGAGAAGCTGCTTCGTCATCGCCGTAAAGCCACATAAGAATGGTTGTTGTTGTCCGGAGTTCGGCCGTCGAGGTAAAATCGTCCGCACAATGCCCCATCCGCGTCGGTGGCGTGACATTCCGGTGTGCGGGTGGAGGGTCTGGCTTCTCTACCATCCTCGGGAGATTCGGTGTCCTACCCACGGTCGTGTGGTCGAGGAGATTCCGTGGGCGGAGCGGTTCTCTCGGGTGACGTATCGCTTCGAGTATGCCATGCTGCGCTACTGCCAGACCATGACGCAGAAGGCGGCGTCCGAGTTACTGCGCATCTCTGCCTCGACGCTGTCGGATCTCCTTCACCGATCCATCACGCGGCTTCGTGAAGGTCATCGTATCCGAGGGCTCAAAACCATCGGGATCGACGAGATCTCCTACGCCAAGCGTCACAGGTACGCCACGCTCGTTTACGATCTGGACCGCTCCTGCGTGGTGTGGGTTGGCCGCGGCAGGGCGCGTAAAACGATCGATCGGTTCTTCACAGAGGCTCTCAGTCCCTACCGGAGATCCAAGATCGGGTGGGCCTGCTGCGACATGAGCGAAGCTTACATCGGAGCCATCCAGGAACACTGTCCGAATGCCAAGCTGGTCCTCGATCGCTTTCACATCGTCAAGGCTCTCAATGCCGCCGTTGACGAGGTCCGTAAGGACCAGTGGCGTAAAGCTGCCCCGGATGAGCGCAAAGCCATGAAGGGCCTCCGATGGCTCCTCTACCGGCACTCAGCGACACGCTCCAGAGGGGATACTCGGGAGCTCAGGTCAATAGGTGTGTAAAAGAAATCAGGCGGCCATCTTCCCGGCTTCGACCTGCGGTCCGGTTGAGTGTTTCTGATCGTAGACTTGTTGTAGCAAGTGTGGCGCGGTGAGTTTCCTGAATCGGCTCTCTGCGACCTTGAGCGTACGCCAGATGAGAGCCGTGGCGTTCCTGACTTTCTTGAATCGCCTGGCGGCGTTTGTGCGAAGCCGAACGGAAGCAAAGGGGCTCTCGACGACGTTCGTGGTTCTCAGGTGTTTCCAGTGTTCCTTCGGGAAGTCGTAGAACGTGACCATCCGATCCCAGTCTCTTTCGAGCGTCTCCACGGCGGCAGGGAACTGTGAGCGATACCGTGCGGCAAAGCGTTTCCGGAGCTTCTCGGCCTCCTTTTTCGTGCCGGCATAGGGGATCTGGACGAGCAGTGCGCGGGCTTCAGCCTGTGCACGCTTGGCGACCTTGTCGAGCACGTTGAGGATCTTGTGGTTCCAGCACCGTTGTTGCCGGCTCTCTGGCCAGACCTGATCAACGGCCGCCCAGATGCCCATATTCCCGTCCGCGGCGATCAGGACAGGATGTTCGAGCCCGCGATCCCGGAGATCCCGGAGCACCGTGAGCCAGGATTCTGTAGACTCTCGATAACCGGGTTCTATCGCCAGGATCTCCTTGCTGCCGTCGCTCATCGCGCCGATCACGACCAGCAGACACGCCTTCTCGCGCTCGAGCCCGGCTTTGACGTAGATGCCATCAGCCCAGGCGTAGACCAGTTCGCGATTATCCAGACGCCTTTCTTTCCAGTCCTGGAAGTCGACCTCCCACTTCCCTCGAAGACGAGCGATCGAGGTCGGCGAAAGCGGCGCGCCATCACCGAGCAGCGCACGCAAAGACAACTCGAAGTCGCCCTGGGAGAGACCGTGGAGATAAAGGTCGGGAAGCAGATCTCCAATGGCCCTGGTTCTCCGGGCGAACAGGGGGAGGATGCGGCTTTCAAACCGCTCTTCCAGACCACGAACCCGGGGACGCCGGACCTTGATCGTTCCGCAGCTCGTCGAGAGACGCCGGGGCTTGCCGTAGCCGTTCCTGTAGCCCGTGGAGCTATCGACCTCGGCTCGGCGCTCATACCACGACCGGCCCAAGAACGCGGTCGCCTCCTCCTCCAGAATGGACTGGAACCGGCCCTGGATCTCTTCACGGATCCAATCGTCAACCGTCTCCCACGTCGGCATGGACTTCAATGGGACTCTATGCGTATGTTCCTTCACGGCGATCCTCCTTCCCAACCGGGCCTCTCACCCGGTTTTGTGTGAATCAACTATCTCACGGGAAGGGTAGGGTCGCCCTTTCTCTTTTTCCACACCTTTTGATTATAGCTCATACTCGGACACTCAAAGCACTGGAGAAGGCGAACTACCGAATCTATAGAGCCTGGAGACTCAAGGACGAGTTCGAGCAGTTCTGGGAATACAAAGCGCCCTGGGCTGCCGAACGCTTCCTGAAATGCTGGACGACGTCCGCACTCAGAAGTCGACTTGAACCCCTGCGAAAGTTCGTCAGGACCCTGCGACAGCACTTCTTCGGCGTCCTCGCATTCGTGAACACGCGTCTTACCAACGCCATCGCCGAAGGCCTCAACCGAATCGTCCAAATCGTCAAGAACCGAGCCAGCGGATTCCGCACACTCGACGCATTCAACGATATGATCTTCCTTACCGTCGGAGACATAAACATCCCTGAGCAGATTCCGAAGAGGTTCCGCACACTCTAACCGCGCCCCCATGCCAGGAACCACGGCACCTTCACCCACTTCATCTCGTTGAGAGATCCGGATATAGCCTTTTTTTGACCGCTGGATGAGTTCAGGGAGTTAACGGAGAGTGTTGCCATCATCTGAGGAGGTCTGAACTGTGGTCGAAAACCATTACCTGAGCCTTCAGGAGGTCGCGCAGCGGTGGGGCATCCCTATAAGCTGGCTTTATGAGAGAAGCAGGAAGGACGTGCTCCCAGGTCAGCGTCGGCTTGGTAGACATGTGCGCATTGAACCGGATGAGTTCGAGGAGGGAGTCAAACGGGGCGAATTGTCCTGATCAAAGTCTCCCCAAGTGGCTCTATCTGGGGTCGAAATACGAGTGGAAAGGAGACAATCATCCATGCGCCATCAACCATCGATGGCGATTCCTTGACCTCCAAGGTCGAGTGCGACCTGTCCTTGAGCGGATGGCAAAGTTATTTTGTCTCCTGCTGCTTTGAGGTGATCGGAATATCAGTATATTTATAATGTGAAGGGCCGACAATACAAGGACGCCCCCGGACCGCGCCTACATCGACCGCGCGCAAGAAGACATTGCCGTCTTCTCCCGGGTCTGCCGGCAGAAGTCGCGCTCGTGACCACGCAGTCGCGTGCCGTGCCGCTGCAAGACGGTGCCGGGGAACCGACGCTCTTTCTCGGGGCGGATGCGTGGGACAATCCGACGCTGCTGGACAATGACGAAGCCGCCATCGATGGCAGTTTCTTCAGCAGCCATTCTTCGCCGGACACGAGATGATGGCGAGCGACACTCGTGCGGGCAAGGGCCTACGATCTGGTGCTGAATGGGAACGAAATCGGCGGTGGCAGCATCAGAATCAACCATCGGGAGGTCCAGGAGCGCATGTTCCGGCTTCTGGGCATCGAAAAAGAAGAGGCAGAGGCTAAATTCGGATTTCTGCTGGACGCATTCCGCTTCGGAGCGCCGCCGCACGGCGGCATTGCGTTCGGTTTCGACCGTCTCGTGGCCCTGATGGCAAAGAAATCCTTCATTCGGGACGTCATACCGTTCCCCAAGACGAACCAGGCAGCCTCCCTAACCTGAATCATGCATGAATTTGAGTTTAGGTTGTTTTGGAGTGATGTGATCACGCACAGGATTTGTTCTCGGCTTCTTCGGATGTCCAAGGTCCCGTAAGCGGTCTCTACGAGTCGCAAGAGTCACGATTTTCGTCCGGAACAGGTGTTGTTTTGCGACGTGTACATAGCTGTCCCCGGTATAGATCGGCGTTGTTACTGCGTGTTCGTTTCGAGCCTGGTGATGATTGACACCAAGACGTTTTTGAGTGGATACGATGTTGGAAAATGGAATCGGATTCTTCGTGCGCTTTCAATGACTCTCGCGCCGATTTTGAGGAAACGGTTCTGTATCGTGTTGACCTGAGGTTTGGTCCACGCGGTGCCCTTGAGTCCCTGTGATCGGAGTGCGTGAAGCAAGGCGTATGCAGCACTGTGTAGAAAGAGTCGGAACTGGTTGGCTTCAAACTTGTGGCACGATGTTCGATCGGATACGATCATAGATAAAGCCGTCTCGATTACTCTGTAAATTGGTCACGCGGTATCTTGGATTTGCTTCGCCGTTTGTGACTTCAGCCTTGTGAATGATCCGGCGAGGCTGCCGGTAGGTGCCAGCCTGATATGAGAAGGATGAGAACAAGCGAATCGTCTCCTTATGCTCGCTCAGACGTAGCGCTTGGTCCATCAGGTTTTGTCCAGCCGCTTTGAGCTTGGAGTTGGCGCCCTGGCCCAGAACGTAGTAGATACCGTTGTCTTCGCAGAAATCGTGCATCTCTGGTGAGCTGAACTTTGAGTCTGCGCGAACGATGATCTCCACGTTTGGCCAAGATCCGCGTAGGTGTTCCACCAAGCGCTTGAGAATAGAAACGACCTGTTTACCGTTCGTCGGATGCCCGGGTCTCAAGATCGTCGTAATGAGCTTGCCGCTTTGGCCTTCATAGATATGTAGCGGCATATAGCAGTGTTCATTGTAATACGCGTTGAAGAGTGAAAATTGTTGCGCACCGTGCGTTGGGTCATCCGTGTCGTCGATATCGAGAATGATGCTTGGGGGTGCCTGGTCATACGATGCGATGAACCCGTCTACAAAAGCCCGTGCGAGCCGATACAAATCCGAGCGTCGCACATCATTCTCAAGTCGTGTCATCGTTGATTGGCTCCCGAGATCAGGACCGGAAAGAGGAAGCCGATCGCAGGCAGCCTTGACGCCCGGATCGTGGCGCAAATCATCACAATCGACGGCATCTTCATAGCCGCAAGCGATCTGAAAAACACGCTGCTTCACAAGATCCAAAAGCGTGTGATCGATATAGCTTGGGTGACGACGATCTCGCAAAGCATCTACCATTCTGGCGATCAATCCCATCTGAGACTCAAGGGCGCGAAGCAACAGAACTCCACCGTCACTCCTGACGGCGCCACCGGCAAAATCAGCCTCAACTACCTTGCCCGAAATGCTTGCGAATGGTAACCGGATCTGACTAGGTTCTATCACGGTAGTTCCTTCCAAGTGTTGTTTTGATGTGTCAGCCCTAATGTAGGGAAAAACAAACACTTGTACAAGGAGACTACCTTTTTTATGCATAATTCAGGCTAATGGACAATTCGCCATCTGACGTCTCTCCGGCCCAGTTGCGCGAACTCGGGCTGCGATTGACCTGACCCCGGAGGGTGGCGATCCAGGAGTTGCCTCCCCTTTCGGGCTCGAAATTCGGTTCGACAAGGGCTCCTCGGACGGGTTTTAGGCAGCACGAGACCGATCAATCAGAATGCTGCAAACGGTTTAAAGAACAACCGCATATTCAGATTTTCACTTGACTTACGTCATGGGCTGTAGTAAGTTGGTGCAGCACGCCTATTTAGTAGGCGTCGTCTTTGCCGATTCTCTAAAATACGCAAGATCGTCGGTCGATTTTGTCGAAACCAGGAGAAGCCACTCTATGTCTCAATGCAGACTGCTGAAGCGGGCGACGGGTGTCGGGTTGGCGGTAGCAATGCTTTCGCTGCCCCTGCTTTCCGGCTGCACGTCCATGGCATCCAAAGAGCAGCTCAACATGCTTGCAGACGCTCGAAAACGAGCCGAATCGGCCGAGGCGGATCTCAACACCTGCAAACAGCACCGCGCACAGCTCGAACGGGAGTTGGCCGACAAAAAGGCGCTTCTCGCCAAGCTCAGGAATGATCGCGACGTCGTCAAAAAGGCGCTAGGCGAGTAACCGGTGAAAGGAGTTAAAAACATGGCATTCAAAAGAATCACCGCTGCTCTGCTCTGCGCCATCGTCGCTTCTGTCGCATTTTCAGGTATCGCGGACGCACAGCAGGGCATGACTTACGAAGAGAACAAGATTAAAACAGCTGAGTACGAAAAGCGAACTGTCGACGCTCGACGCGCCCTCGCCGAGTGCAAGAAAATCGACGCCGAGATCACGGTCCTCGACAAGGACGTTGCGGTTGTTAACGAGGAAATCTACGAAGTCCTGGGGACCGACCAGGCCGGCATCGACGGCTTCCTCTCCGAACTCGATCGCATCGAAGCGCGACTGATGGGGCTGTTGAATCTTTCAGATGAGGCTTTGTTCGACAAGCGCGACGAAGTCAACTCGATGGAAGATCGCACCGAAGAAATGAAGAAGGACATCCTGGCGAAGCTTCCCGACGCTCAGAAGAAGCTCCGTAACATCGACCAGCTTCTCGAGCGTATCAACGCTCGCATGCCTCGTAAGCGCGTGAAGCCCTTGCCCTACACCGTCGCCAGAGGCGACAATCTCTGGAACATCGCAGGAGCCGTCTACAAAGATCCGACGAAATGGCATCGCATCTTCCGTGCGAATCAGAGTCAGATTTCGGATGCGAACCGGATCTTCCCGTCCCAGGTGCTCGACATACCCGCGAACTGAACAGCAGGCCACTCGCAAGGCTGATACGTTCGCCGCGAATGAACTCGACAATATAGCTTCCTAGCAAAGGCTCCTGCTCCCGCCAACAGCGCGGTCGGGAGCCTTCTGCTTTTCAGGTGACCGCAACGTGCGTGTCACACTTATCGATCCTGGAGGCACAAGACCCTCGTTGAAAGACCAACCCAGCCTGACCCACCGCATTTCCACACAGGGCGCAGACCCCCTCTCCCTCTACGGTCACAACGACGCAAATCTCGTTGCGCTCGAGTCTCGCTACTCCACGGTCTCTCCCAGGGCGACTTCGAGTTGTCTTTGCGTGCGCTGCTCGGTGATGGCGCGCCGCTTTCGCCGACCTCGATCGCTCGTCTTCGAGGGAAGTGGGAGGTCGACTTCCAGGACTGGAAAGAAAGGCGTCTGGATAATCGCGAACTGGTCTACGCCTGGGCTGATGGCATCTACGTCAAAGCCGGGCTCGAGCGCGAGAAGGCGTGTCTGCTGGTCGTGATCGGCGCGATGAGCGACGGCAGCAAGGAGATCCTGGCGATAGAACCCGGTTATCGAGAGTCTACAGAATCCTGGCTCACGGTGCTACGGGATCTCCGGGATCGCGGGCTCGAACATCCTGTCCTGATCGCCGCGGACGGGAATATGGGCATCTGGGCGGCCGTTGATCAGGTCTGGCCAGAGAGCCGGCAACAACGGTGCTGGAACCACAAGATCCTCAACGTGCTCGACAAGGTCGCCAAGCGTGCACAGGCTGAAGCCCGCGCACTGCTCGTCCAGATCCCCTATGCCGGCACGAAAAAGGAGGCCGAGAAGCTCCGGAAACGCTTTGCCGCACGGTATCGCTCACAGTTCCCTGCCGCCGTGGAGACGCTCGAAAGAGACTGGGATCGGATGGTCACGTTCTACGACTTCCCGAAGGAACACTGGAAACACCTGAGAACCACGAACGTCGTCGAGAGCCCCTTTGCTTCCGTTCGGCTTCGCACAAACGCCGCCAGGCGATTCAAGAAAGTCAGGAACGCCACGACTCTCATCTGGCGTACGCTCAAGGTCGCAGAGAGCCGATTCAGGAAACTCACCGCGCCACACTTGCTACAACAAGTCTACGATCAGAAACACTCAACCGGACCGCAGGTCGAAGCCGGGAAGATGGCCGCCTGATTTCTTTTACACACCTATTGACCTGAGCTCATGAGGTTAAGGTGTTGTGCCTATCCTAGTTGAAACTTAGAGGGCTCCAAACTTACGTTGGGTAGACGTGTAGGAGCGTATACCCGTAAGAAAGGAGCCCAGATGGAGAAGCTATTTGTAGGCGATGGTGAAGTCAAGGTTGAGGGCGATGTCATCGATTTGGAGACGCGTTTGTCGGTGATCCAGGCGCATACCGATCCTGCCGCAGCTTGAGCTTGGGCGGCACAGCCCCTCTGCTGGACAGGATTGTCACATACCAGATGCCAGAATTGTGGATGGCAACTATTTCTCCACGGCGGTTAAAGATAGGGCTCCCAGAATTGCCGGGAGCGGTCTCGATCGAGTGCTGGAGTAGGTGACCAGCAAGCGCCGACTTCCACTCCCCATCAAGTGTGATGTCCGATCTATAGGCTCGGATCGCCGAAAGGGTCCCCTCCTTGAAGGTTGGTGAGGGGTTGACCGCCGCTGGGTTAAATATCTTCTTCGAGGATGCCAGGAAATCCCAAGACGCCCAGTTCATCGCCGAACCGAAGGTCCTGCACGACGGATCAGACCACTTGCGATACCGACCACGATTGCGACAGCACCCAAGGTGAGAACGACAAGCGAGATCAGACTGAAGATGCCGGATGCCATTCTGTGTGCTTGCTACGGCGGAGAGGGGGTTCGTTATTGTAGCACTCTGGAATGCAGCGGTAGGGGGCAGACCTTTGTGTCAGTTTGGGGGTCGAGCAGCAGCTTTCAGCCTATCGTCATCCGCGGACTTTTTTTAGGCTATATCCGGATCTCTCAACGAGCTGAAGTGGGTGAAGGTGCCGTGGTTCCTGGCATGGGGGCGCGGTTAGCGTGTGCGGAACCTCTTCGGAATCTGCTCAGGGATGTTTAGGTCTCCGACGGTAAGGAAGATCATATCGTTGAATGCGTCGAGTGTGCGGAATCCGCTGGCTCGGTTCTTGACGATTTGGACGATTCGGTTGAGGCCTTCGGCGATGGCGTTGGTAAGACGCGTGTTCACGAATGCGAGGACGCCGAAGAAGTGCTGTCGCAGGGTCCTGACGAACTTTCGCAGGGGTTCACGTCGACTTCTGAGTGCGGACGTCGTCCAGCATTTCAGGAAGCGTTCGGCAGCCCAGGGCGCTTTGTATTCCCATAACTGCTCGAACTCGTCCTTGAGTCTCCAGGCTCTATAGATTCGGTAGTTCGCCTTCTCCAGTGCTTTGAGTGTCCGAGTATCCCCTCTGGAGCGTGTCGCTGAGTGCCGGTAGAGGAGCCATCGGAGGCCCTTCATGGCTTTGCGCTCATCCGGGGCAGCTTTACGCCACTGGTCCTTACGGACCTCGTCAACGGCGGCATTGAGAGCCTTGACGATGTGAAAGCGATCGAGGACCAGCTTGGCATTCGGACAGTGTTCCTGGATGGCTCCGATGTAAGCTTCGCTCATGTCGCAGCAGGCCCACTCGATCTTGGATCTCTGGTAGGGACTGAGAGCCTCTGTGAAGAACCGATCGATCGTTTTACGCGCCCTGCCGCGGCCAACCCACACCACGCAGAAGCGGTCCAGATCGTAAACGAGCGTGGCGTACCTGTGACGCTTGGCGTAGGAGATCTCGTCGATCCCGATGGTTTTGAGCCCTCGGATACGATGACCTTCACGAAGCCGCGTGATGGATCGGTGAAGGAGATCCGACAGCGTCGAGGCAGAGATGCGCAGTAACTCGGACGCCGCCTTCTGCGTCATGGTCTGGCAGTAGCGCAGCATGGCATACTCGAAGCGATACGTCACCTGAGAGAACCGCTCCGCCCACGGAATCTCCTCGACCACACGACCGTGGGTAGGACACCGAATCTCCCGAGGATGGTAGAGAAGCCAGACCCTCCACCCGCACACCGGAATGTCACGCCACCGACGCGGATGGGGCATTGTGCGGACGATTTTACCTCGACGGCCGCACTCCGGACAACAACAACCATTCTTATGTGGCTTTACGGCGATGACGAAACAGCTTCTCCCCTCAAACCACCAGCTGACAACACGGAACCCCTTGAATCTCAGCAGTTTCGATAGTAATCTGCTCCCGGTCATAGGTCGCACCCCCTTCGCTTTGATTGTCCTACACACACAACCAAGCGTAGGGAACGATCTATGACCTTGTCATTCTATAGTTTCACCGTTGAGAAACCCGGATAGAGCCTTTTTTTAGGCCTCGTGATTGTGCACCGATGACACACGTGTTTCAGACTCGCCATAGACAACAGCGGCGCACGACTTCCTTCCTCCACCGGGTACCCAGGGCTGTCGCTCTGGGCTATGGGATGCCGCCCTTTGTTGAAACCTTCAACCTTCTGCGACCTCTGAGCTCCCTGCGGTAAGAGCTTTTCGTCTTTGCTCGTCCTCACTGCGGTCCTAAATTGTTCGCAATCAGGTCTTTAAAGGCACCGCTGGACCTAGGGAGGAGATCCATGCGAGTTCTCACGTTCTTCGCTTCCCTTCTGCTCGTTACGAATGCGTTCGCCCAATCCAAGGGCACCATCATCGGCCGTGTCGTCGACGACGCCGGGGAACCTCTGCCCGGTGCGAATGTCGTCGTCGAAGGGACCACTCTCCAGGCGCCCGCGGGCGACGTCACAAACGACCAGGGCCACTACGAAGTCAGAGGCCTTGGGCACGGGAAATATCGCGTCACCGTTTCCTTCATCGGTTTTAAGACCGTTTCCCGCTCTGTCCAGTTGACTTCCGAGCAGTTGGCCTTCGATGTCACACTTCAAGCCGATCTGCTTGAACACGATCAGCTGATCCTCTCGGCATCGCGCTCCCAGCAAAAAGCGCTCGACGCACCGGCCTCTGTTTCTGTCATCACCGGCGACGAAGTCAACAGCACACCCGCCCTCAACGTGGCGGAGAACATCCGTTCCCAGCCGGGTGTCGACTTTGTCAAAACGGGTCTGGTCCAGAACAACGTCGTTGCTCGAGGATTCAACAACGTCTTCTCCGCATCAGAGGAAATCGAGGGTGTGGCTTCTTTCGAACCGATGTCGACACACCAGCGAGCGGCCGGGGAGACATCACCGTTTATCCCGGGTTCGACGGCGGGTTACCCGGAGAACACGTCGGACCGGAAGAAAACGCACTCAAAGATCGATTGCGCACACGCGCCACGGCCAGCCGCTACCACGATGCTGGCGCCGACGGGATCTATGTCTTCAACTGGCACGCGGGCCCGAACACACGACGAGAACTCCTCATACAGATCGGATCGTCGGAAACACTCAAGGGTACCGACAAGATTTATGGGCTATATCCGGATCTCTCAACGAGCTGAAGTGGGTGAAGGTGCCGTGGTTCCTGGCATGGGGGCGCGGTTAGAGTGTGCGGAACCTCTTCGGAATCTGCTCAGGGATGTTTATGTCTCCGACGGTAAGGAAGATCATATCGTTGAATGCGTCGAGTGTGCGGAATCCGCTGGCTCGGTTCTTGACGATTTGGACGATTCGGTTGAGGCCTTCGGCGATGGCGTTGGTAAGACGCGTGTTCACGAATGCGAGGACGCCGAAGAAGTGCTGTCGCAGGGTCCTGACGAACTTTCGCAGGGGTTCAAGTCGACTTCTGAGTGCGGACGTCGTCCAGCATTTCAGGAAGCGTTCGGCAGCCCAGGGCGCTTTGTATTCCCAGAACTGCTCGAACTCGTCCTTGAGTCTCCAGGCTCTATAGATTCGGTAGTTCGCCTTCTCCAGTGCTTTGAGTGTCCGAGTATCCCCTCTGGAGCGTGTCGCTGAGTGCCGGTAGAGGAGCCTCGGAGGCCCTTCATGGCTTTGCGCTCATCCGGGGCAGCTTTACGCCACTGGTCCTTACGGACCTCGTCAACGGCGGCATTGAGAGCCTTGACGATGTGAAAGCGATCGAGGACCAGCTTGGCATTCGGACAGTGTTCCTGGATGGCTCCGATGTAAGCTTCGCTCATGTCGCAGCAGGCCCACTCGATCTTGGATCTCCGGTAGGGACTGAGAGCCTCTGTGAAGAACCGATCGATCGTTTTACGCGCCCTGCCGCGGCCAACCCACACCACGCAGGAGCGGTCCAGATCGTAAACGAGCGTGGCGTACCTGTGACGCTTGGCGTAGGAGATCTCGTCGATCCCGATGGTTTTGAGCCCTCGGATACGATGACCTTCACGAAGCCGCGTGATGGATCGGTGAAGGAGATCCGACAGCGTCGAGGCAGAGATGCGCAGTAACTCGGACGCCGCCTTCTGCGTCATGGTCTGGCAGTAGCGCAGCATGGCATACTCGAAGCGATACGTCACCCGAGAGAACCGCTCCGCCCACGGAATCTCCTCGACCACACGACCGTGGGTAGGACACCGAATCTCCCGAGGATGGTAGAGAAGCCAGACCCTCCACCCGCACACCGGAATGTCACGCCACCGACGCGGATGGGGCATTGTGCGGACGATTTTACCTCGACGGCCGCACTCCGGACAACAACAACCATTCTTATGTGGCTTTACGGCGATGACGAAACAGCTTCTCCCCTCAAACCACCAGCTGACAACACGGAACCCCTTGAATCTCAGCAGTTTCGATAGTAATCTGCTCCCGGTCATAGGTCGCACCCCCTTCGCTTTGATTGTCCTACACACACAACCAAGCGTAGGGAACGATCTATGACCTTGTCATTCTATAGTTTCACCGTTGAGAAACCCGGATAGAGCCGATTTATGCTGCAACCCACCGCGTCATCGTCAAAGAGGGCGACTGGCGGGGCGCCTATCGCGGAGATCGGTTGCGCGGCGACGTTCCCGTGGCCCTCAAGCGCACGCTCACCGGAGACGGACCCACGGTGGCGCTGAATGTCGCCGACGAAGACCTGTCATCGGCCGAGCTCCGACTACGACTGCAGGATTGGGTCGTGGGCGATACGATCGGGGTATGGTGGGACGACACGCAGCTGGTCGATCCTGACATCCGCTACTGCCACGCGGGCGTCCCTCACCCGATCAGCGCTGTCAGCGGGGCGGCCTGGCTGCACTACGATCTGGGCGAAATCGCTGCAGGACCGCACCAAGTGAAGGTTGCGCTGATCGAGCGCCATCCTTAGCTTGCCTGTGACTTGATACTCACCGATGTGGAAATCGTCATCCGACACGGCTGAAGGTTGCCGAACAAGGAGGCCAATGTGGCAAACGTCTACGCAGCATTCCGATCGCCTTATGCCCAGCCCAACGGCATGCAAATGACGGACGAGGGCCTGTGGGTGGTCGACCAGGTCACCGACCGTTGCGCCCTCGTCGAGACCGAAAACATCAACCGCTATGGCAAAACGGAGGTTCTTCGGGAATTCGAGACCGAATCGTCCAACACCAGCGGCCTGACCTACGGCGACGGCGCCCTCTGGCTGGCCGCAAACGGCCCGGGGGCCAAGTATCGCCCCGGACGCGACACGGATTTCCCGTCGGGAGCCACGGTCAAGGTCGACCCCCAAACCGGCAAGACGCTCGATTCCTGGCCCATGCCCCACGAGGGGGGAACGCACGGCATCGAGTTCGACAACCACGAAGTGGGCACCATGTGGTTGGCCACTGGAAAAACCATGTCTCAGGTAAAGATGGAAGACCGATCGGTCATCCGGGAGGTCGAGATGCCCTACGGTCGCTCACACGGAGTCGTTCGAGTTGAGGACGGCCTTTGGATCGCCTTCACAAACGATCGATGCCTCATCAAATTCGACATCGAGTCGAACGAAGAAATGGTCCGCATCGACATCCCGGAATGCCATCCCGCCCCCCACGGCGTGTCCATCTACAACGGAGGATTCATCTACTGCGACTCCTCCACAGGCTGGATCGGCATCATCGAAACGAAAGTCTGAAACCCCTAGACCACGGAATACACGGAAAACAACAGCTCGGCCGACCCCCGAGCCACCTCCGGGCACCTCGCGGATAGCGCCACCGACCCACGGAGCCCTCCCTTCCGTGTGTTCAGTGTGTTCCCTGGTTCCACGGTTTCTTTCGTGTATTTCGCCCGCCTTTGCGAATTGCACCGACCAGTCGATGTATCGCGGGTGCTGCGTGCTGTAGGGTGACCGGATCAACAGGACGGGGAATCGGTCACCTCTGGCCGGGCGGTACATGGCGGCGTAGAGGTTCACGCCGTCCCGCATGGGGATCTTCAGATCGAGCTGTATGTGAACGTCGGGTTCCGCCATTGCTCAGCCGCTTTACATCCCGTCCCAGACTTCGTCGAACAGGCGCATCCAGTTGTCGCCCAGGATCTTTCTGACGTCATCGTCGCCGTAGCCCCGATTGGTCAAGGTCGTCGCCAGGTTGGGAAATTTGTCGGGTGTCTCGAAGTCTTTCGGACATTCCAAGTCTTTCGGACATTCCGCGAAGCTTCTGTAGTTGGCGGTCGACTTGACGAAGGTCGAAGGCCACTTGGTGCCCTGCTGCGAGCCGATATAGCGCCAGAAAGATTCGGGCTGATCCTGCGTGAAGTCCGTTCCGACAGCGACTTGGTCGATGCCGACGCGATCGATCAGATCTTCTATCGCGTCCGCGTAATCCCCGATCGTGGAATCGAATTTCCTCGGGAGGAAGTTGGGGAAAGAGGTCGAGCCGATGACCCCATCTCTCTCTTTCAACAGCTGCAGCACATCGTCCGGCTTGTTGCGAGGATGGTCGCAGAAGGCTCTGGCATTCGAGTGGGTGATGGCGACCGGCTTCTGCGAGTGCTCGATCGACTCGAGCGTCGATGTGTCGCCCACGTGCGACAGGTCGACGAGGATCCCCAGGCGGTTCATTTCGTGGATCGCGTCGACCCCGAAATTGCTCAAGCCTTCGTCGCAGCGTTCCCAACATCCGTTTCCGAGCAGGTTTCGCTCGTGGTAGGTGACCTGGATGATCTTGACACCGAGATCGTGGAAGATGCTGAGCTTTTTGAGGTCGTTTTCGATCGGGGAGGCGTTCTGGAAACCGAGGATGATGCCGACACGGTTTTCCTCTTTGGCCCGTCCGATGTCAGCGGTGGATCGGACCTGAATCAGCGTGCTCCCGTTCGATTCGAATCGCTCGGGCCATTTTGAAAGATGGTCCAGTGTCTCGATGAAATTCTCCCACGCGACAACAGTGGCGTTGATGGCGGTTACACCGCCGGCGTGAAGGCTCTTGAAGACAGCCGGGCTGTCCCAATTGCTCACGTTCAGACCGTCGATGACGATCGCGTCTTCGTAGACACCCATGTCTTAGCCTGATGCGTGGACGAATCGATCGAGACGGAACCGCTCGATCGGATAGGTTGTCTCGCCTGTGGTGGCCAGGTCGGCGAGGATTCGGCCGAAGAGGGTCGAGAATTTGAACCCGTGTCCGGAAAACCCCGCGGCAATCAGGACGTTGGGATGGTGCGGGTGAAAGCCGATGAGGAAGTCCCGGTCCGGTGTCACGTATACATGCAATGTGGATCCTGATACGAATGTGGCGTCGACCTGAGGCAGGATGAATAGTAACGCACCTTGCGCGATCGCCATTGTGCGTCGCCCGGCAGGATTGAAACCGTCGGCGTTTCGACTTCTCGCATCAGTTCTCTCCCTGCAAGATCCCCAGGAATCTCACGTCGAGCTTTGGCTGACTCTTGGGAATGGCGTGATGACAGTTGATTTCCAGGGGGTGCCCGGCAACTGGCCGTGATCGAGACCGTCGACAATCCAGGCCTTTCAGTTGAGCGTGAGCAAGCGTCAAGACCGACCTCGTGACCGTGTTCTCCTTGCTCGTCTCGCCGGTTGAATTTTCACAGTACCTTTGCACTTTGGGTATCGCACACAACCGTAAAACGATCCAAATAGGCCTTTCTGCAGGCGTGTCTCTGCCCCGCAATCCGGGTATGGCGAGCCTTCCTCCGGCAGATTTGGTTCGCGGCGGCCGCTTTATCTCCGCCTTCATATTCCGTTTCCAACCACAGCTTGCTTCACATTCAAAGTAAGGCCCGTATTTACCGTCCTTAAACACCGAATGCATACCACAACTCTCACAACGCGGATTCTCTGCTTCCGCTACGTTTGCTACAGGGGGGAGATTCCCGACCTATTCTTTTTCAAAGCCCTGACTCGTGAACTTCAGTGTCCGGCTGTTTTCCGTGACCGTGCGAATGACGTGATCCGGGGCTCCCTCCGGCACCTCGGCTTCTATCTCAAGGGTCACCGTGACCTGAGCCCCCACCAGGCCGGAAAGATGCGAGATCACCTCCTCCGCAATCCGGCTCGCGTCGCGGCCCACCCTCGCGGAATCAAGTGTCGCGGTCCCATGAAACCGAGTCGGTTGCGGCGCCGGCGGTGTGCCCGCCGGAACCTCCCCGGGACCCAATTCTTCGCCTGGGACCGGGATCTCTCCACCCGTCCCTGCATCGTCTGCTTTTCCACTGATCGATGGTGCCCTCTCGGCATCCAGCTGTTGACGCGCGATATCCGTCTTGACGAGCAATCCAGGAGCATCCGCATCCGGCAATGAAATGACTCGCCCACCACGTAAACCACGATATCGCTTTGCCGCATCGTCAAAGCTGTCCGCGAACGCATACGCATCCTGCTCCCAGGTGAGAAGGGCGATGCCATCTCTGATTGCATTTAGAAGAACCGTCGAGTCGCTGACCCGTGGCAGATAGAGATACCGCGCAAAATCCTCGACGATTTGTTTGATCGACACATGGTCGCCGCGCCAGAGAGGTACGCGATCAAGCTCCATCCGTAGTCGAGTGGCGGCAAAGCCGGTCACCAGCAGCTCATCGCTTTTCAGCTTCTTGCTCGCCCTGGCTGCGAGCGAATGCTGGCCCGACAGCCTCACGGCCTGCCACTCCATCGAGGCCTCGGGACGGGTCTGAACCGGAACCAGGAGCCACTGGTACGTCTCCGGGAGCCGAGCCGTAACCGCGCCGGAGGCAGCCTCCTTTTGGGTTTCGGCCTGCTTGACCTGATGAGGCGAAAGGTCGAGCTGTTCTCGCTCACCGAGTATCGATTCCCATGCCAAGTACCGCCGGACCGCCTCATCGAGATCCTGTAGCCTCGTCTTGTCCGCGGCCAGAAAAACGAGTGTGTTGCGACAGATCCTCGGCGCGCTACCCCTCGATTCCAAGATGGCTTGCGCCGCGGTCTCTGCGGGATTTCCCTTCTCTTTGCTGTAGGGCGTGTCGATTCCGAGCACCACGAGTCGTGCATCGAGGTCATCCGGAACATCCTGCCCGGATTGCGGGAGGGGATGCACTCGATTGAAGTCACCCGTGTCGCGGAGATCCGAGCGGAGTCGCGAACCGAGCTCCTGCACTACCTTGTCGGGGTTGCGCTTCAACTGCTCGGCGCGATCCTCCGCCACCTTCGTGACGGTTGGCTGCGTGGAGTACCAGTAACGAGGACCATCCTGGTAGAGGTACGTTGCCGCACCGGCCAGACGCCGCAGCGCGTCGCCGAACACCGCCGGAGACTCCCCCGGCATGACACAGCCGAGTTTGACGCGACGGTCCTCAAGACCCCGATGCGCCGCATCGGCGGTGGGGGCGGATCCGAGATAAATCGCTCGCGCGACGCGTCGGGAAGCATGGAACTTTCCGAGGTTCGGAACCGCGCGGTCAATCCGTAGGGGCAGCGAGCTGGGCCCGTCCACGTCTTTCTCGATCACCGGCACCCAATTGTCGGGGAGATACCGGGTCAGCTCGAACTGTACGCGTGGATCGTCGATCGCTATGTTCGCCGGCAGAATCAGCGGATTCCTGTCGTCTTTCTCCCACAGGCTGTGAATCACGGCCGCCATCAACCGCAACACGCCACGCGTGCGCTGGAATTTCACCAGCGTCCTACTACGTTCTGGGCCAGGGCGCCAACTCCAAGCTCAAAGCGGCTGGACAAAACCTGATGGACCAAGCGCTACGTCTGAGCGAGCATAAGGAGACGATTCGCTTGTTCTCATCCTTCTCATATCAGGCTGGCACCTGGCGGCAGCCTCGCCGGATCATTCACAAGGCTGAAGTCACAAACGGCGAAGCAAATCCAAGATACCTCGTGACCAATTTACAGAGTAATCGAGACGGCTTTATCTATGATCGTATCTACTGCGCAAGGGGACGCACGGAAGGCTTCATCAAGGCCCCCGATCGTTCGACCGGGGGCTGAGTTCCTTTCCTACCGTCTTGGTGGATTCCTACACCTACACCTTCTATCAACGGAGCCCTCGGCCCGGCTCGATTGCCCTCAATCACTTCTACGACATCGATCTGATTAAGACCAGCCCCCGCATCCTCCAAGTTTCAATACAGTCATGCATCCCCCAGGCTTTCATACGGCCCTTTTAAGCTCTTTTCGCCCCGAAAGGGCACCCATTACTACTTTCAACCTCAAAGCCTCCTTAAAAGGCTTGTATGAGGGTCTCAGTGGCGCAGACTGCTTCCTCCCTGCGACTTCGACGCCCGCCATCGCTCCGGCGCGGAACCAACCCAGCCCTCCCAGGCCGCCCGAGCTCGCGCTTGAGACGAAAGGTTTCACGCTCGGCCTTGATCGCTGCCTTCAGCGCAGGGCCTTTCGGCGTCAGCTCCCGCCGCAACTTGAAGGCGACCTCGGACAGGCCGGCGTGGGCCTCGGCTACCGTTTCGACCAGCTCCTGGAGTTCGTCTTCGGTCATCTGCCCCCCATGCGGTTGTCGGTAAACAATGGTAGCCATGAGGGCGTATTGGCCCCTGGCGTCCGGTCTTGCGCTACGCCCTCGCCGGCCACCGTCAACTCACTACGCCCGCCGCACGGAATTTTGGTGGAACCCCAAGCGGCCCGACGAACGGGTGCTGTGGAACGGCAGCACCCGTGCGAAAAGCGGCCATCAAGAGACTTATCAAAACCGGGACGACCAAGACGCCGTTGCGTGAGATTCTCGGGGGAGCAGGGACTGAGAGCGCAACCGAAGGCGGGCAGGAACTGATGATGGCCATTGCCAACGGCTTTCGTGCGGGCAAGAGCTGGGACACGATCTGGGAAGACGTCAAGGTCCGCGTGCCCGAGGGGATGGTGCAGGGCGGACTGGTCGGCGGGACTATGACGGCGGGAACGCGGCTGGCCGCCGGACTCCAGAAGGGTCAAGACCTGACCGACGGGGCGGCGATCACCGCGATCATGCCCTCAAAGCGTGCGTTATCGAGGTCTTCGGTCTCGAAGGCGCTGTAGGTTTTTCTCAACGAGGTCGTCGGGAATGGCGGCCGCGAAAGGCAACCAGTACTCATGCCCGTAGAGGACGTCATCGGAAACCTGCGTGGCCACCCACTCGCTCACCCACGCCGGATCAGTGTTACGCACATGTTTGAGCGCCAGTTGGACGTGGTGCGAACCCCAACTGCGTATGTCGGCACTGGATGCCTTCATCGCATCCTTGATGACGCCGTCCAAGTCTGTTTCGCCCAACTCGACTAAGTCGAGTGCCGTTCGCAGGCGCGCGCGACGGTCCGTACTGGTCTCGATGAACTCGCGCATCGCGGCGATGGTTTTGGACCTGAGCGCTGTGGGCACTAGGTCCGCATTCTCGCGTGCCACATCCTCGAATGTCCGTGCATCCATCGATTCCAGCACGCGAATTAGCACGTCGTCAGACCTGGTCCACATAAGGCCCGAGGCTGCCGCCTTCTTCACTGCGGTGCTCTTGTCCTCCACAGCGAAGTCCGCGACTTCTCCGTCCGCCCGATGATGAAGCAGTTCGGAAACGAAATCCGCTCGCGCCTCCTCGCTCCAGCCGCGCACTTGATCGCGCCACCTCGGTCCAAGCGACGAGACCCGGATATCCGGCCAGATCCGGTACGTGGCAAGCCGCGTTTGCTCGTCCTTATCCGAGAGAAGCGGCACGATTATGTCGCTGAAGTCGCCCACGCCAGTGACGAGCATGGCGGCCACGGCATATTGCTGATAGTTGTCGTCGCGGATTGCATAGACAGCGCGGAAGCAGTCACCGACAGCGGTGCGGACTTCATTCCAGACGGTCGCGCCGCAAAGCTGCGTAAGTTCACCGGCGAATACGAGATCGACAGCGAGCGCCATCTCTACCAGCTTCCTCCCGGCGCGGGTGTTTCGCTTGTCGGCTGCGTCATCGCCGCTCTTCTCGGTAAACGTTGCGGCGATCATGCGTAGCGGTTCAGCCGATGCCGGATCGTTCACATAGTCGGCCGTGAAGCGAGCGGTCACGTCTCCGTACTCGTCGTTCAGGTCGAGAAGCTGCGCTTGGATATGCAGCGCGGCGAAGTACTCCTGAAGCTGCTGATGGTCGAATCGAAACGCGGTCTGCGGATAATCAACGCGCTCGAGAACGTGGTGCGCTGTGAGCGTCGCCAGGACCGTCGGTGCTCCTACCGGCTCGATCTGCCCACTGTTCGCAAGCTCTCGTGCGACGACGGCGACGATGGCGCGGGCATCAGTCTCGGGCAATTCCACCGCACCCAGGCGGGTCATGCAGCCCAGCCAGGTCTCCACCTTCTGATCCAGGACGATCTCGGCGTAGAGATGCCGGCTCCAGGCCAGCACCATCACGAAGACCCACGTCGTCCTCCAGTTTGTAATTCAGGATCACTCGACGGACCTGTCGCACCTGATAGGGTTTCGCATGGCCATCGTCGCGTTGCAGATTGATTCTCTCGGCGACACCTTCTTTTATTAATAATGTGATGGCTGCCTCGGACCCGCTCGGTGTGAACCCCAGATTCGGAGCAGACCACACAAGTCGTCGAAGCGGGCGCGTGCAGATAACAAAAAGCCGCTATCTGCACGCGCATGGTTCGTGAAACTGCTTCGGCCGTCCTGCTGATCCCACGTCGCCGGCGTCCTGGCAGGAGCTTGGGGAGCGCTTTTTTGATTCCGCGCCAGAGTGATGGCGGGCGTCGAAGTCGCAGGGGAGGAAGCAGTCTGTGCCACTGAGACCTCCATACAAGCCTTTTAAGGAGGCTTTGAGGTTGAAAGAGGGTGGGGTGGTTGCCCTTTCGGGGCGAAAAGAGCTTAAAAGGGCCGTATGAAAGCCTGGGGGATACATGACTGTATTGAAACGTCGTGCGTTTTGTCCGATATTCCGCTCACGCACCGTCGTCGATCGGCATCGAGGTCCTCGCCGGCGTGGCGATGGATGAGGATGAAAAATCGGACACGTGCCTGAGAGCCCTGAAGCAGATCGCCGACGAGACGGCGGCGGACGTTGAGGGGATGATCGTCGCCCTGACCGAGCAGATCGCCTTGCTCGGCGAGATCGTGGTGGCGCTTCATCTCCAGAAGTAAAAGGAGGAGGTTGATGGATCCTGTCGTGATTCAACGAGGTGGGTGGGATTGAAGAGAGTCGATATCATCGCGCGCCGCCGCCGGTTCGTGATTAACGGGTACGAGACGCTCGCCGATGTCGGATTCGACGGAGATTGGGTCACACCCCATGAATACATCGGAATCGAACTTCTCTCGCAGTTCACGAAATGCTCTTGTCTGGTGCTCGACCAGATCCAAGCTGGCTGACTGCCCTTTTGGTAGATGAGGGAACATCGCGGTTCGGGAGCCCTTGTAGGCGAAGTGCCGTAGATGAGGAACATCTCTGCCTTGGTAGACCACCTCGTCAATTACGAGGAAGACGGACTCTTGAAGCCAAAGACTATCACTGGCCACCAAGCCGTTAGTTATGTGAAGTTCGCTCCTCCCACCTCTGGCGAAGTGCTTATAAGACAGCTGGACTTCTGGAATAGCTGCCTCCTCGTACATTCTGACTTGAGAGGAGTGGTAGAAGTAGCCTACCACGAGACCCACAGCAGAGAGCCAGGGAATAGCTTTGATGAGCTTGGCGAAGGTGCGGGCTTTTTCCGCTGATGGGGTTGGCGCTTGCTTGGATTGGAGTTGATTCAGGGCATCCTCGAGCTGCTTCTTCGCTCCTGTGATCGAGTCCCTTCTCTCGAACTCGATGTCCATAAGCGATCTACCCTGTTCATCAGAAACCCTCTGAACAGGGGACGGTTTATGTCCGAGCAGCTGACCAGTGTTCTTGATGGCCTTATCAGTTGCCGCTATCGCAGGTTGATCTATGTAGCCTTGGCACTTCTGTCGGAACTCACCACGCAGTTCCTGAAGTCTCCCAAGGGCAGCTGGTTTGTCGTCCCAAAAAGTCAACGGCTGGAGCTCATCAGCTATGGACATTGCATCTCGAATGGCCTTGACGCGGTCAGTGTTGTCAATCTCCTTAGGCGGCGCCCAAGAGATGCCTCCTACGCCGGGTAACGAGACACCGGTTATTCGTCGTAAGAACCTGCTGAGGAATCCCACTTAGGAAGTCTCCCGTTACCGCCTCGAATGGCGGATCAGTTCCCTAGAATTTCAGCATTTGATACGACCTGTTTAAGCAGAGTACACACGCCTTTGTGGGCGACCCAAGGAGGGGCCGCCTTTTCGCATAGCCGGGCTGCCTTGCTGCTAACTGGTTCGTACCCCTTCGCCTGCTGCCCGATAATGGCGACTGGTGGGGCAACACCGTGGTCTTGTCTGGAGAACATGGGAGATAAGCCATGCAGCGCCAACGAGGCGGACTGTTCATCGGAACAATAAAAAATTCCCAGCCGGAAATCTTCTTGGTCTCGACCGACTGGACGTCAATGAACGCTTTGCGCAGCGGAACGGAGGCGGAGTTCCGTGCTTCGTTTCCAGACCGTCCGAAGCGGAAAAGGACGAGCTGGTTGATCAGGTCTGGCCAGAGAGCCGGCAACAACGGTGCTGGAACCACAAGATCCTCAACGTGCTCGACAAGGTCGCCAAGCGTGCACAGGCTGAAGCCCGCGCACTGCTCGTCCAGATCCCCTATGCCGGCACGAAAAAGGAGGCCGAGAAGCTCCGGAAACGCTTTGCCGCACGGTATCGCTCACAGTTCCCTGCCGCCGTGGAGACGCTCGAAAGAGACTGGGATCGGATGGTCACGTTCTACGACTTCCCGAAGGAACACTGGAAACACCTGAGAACCACGAACGTCGTCGAGAGCCCCTTTGCTTCCGTTCGGCTTCGCACAAACGCCGCCAGGCGATTCAAGAAAGTCAGGAACGCCACGGCTCTCATCTGGCGTACGCTCAAGGTCGCAGAGAGCCGATTCAGGAAACTCACCGCGCCACACTTGCTACAACAAGTCTACGATCAGAAACACTCAACCGGACCGCAGGTCGAAACCGGGAAGATGGCCGCCTGATTTCTTTTACACACCTATTGACCTGAGCTCGGCGTGCGAGCAACTTGCGCTTGTCCAGGCAGGCGGGACACACGCCGCGCATCCGGTGGGGGATGACGTTGCCACAGGCGTCGCATCGCTTGCGCCGGACCGCGGCCTCGTGCAGGGTACTGCGAAGGATACGGCCACCGTCGCGTTCAGGTTGAGACGCGTTGACGAGGTCCTCGATCTGGGCGGCTGCGTCGGACACGGCCTGTAACTGGGATTTGGAGAACAGCGCGAGCGTGGTTCCGTCCCGCTCCGTTCTCACCTTCAACGTGCCACAGCCGAAAGTTTCGCGAAGATCCACGCCGGTGACCCGGTTCAAGGGAACTTCTACGAGATGAGAATCCTCGTGACCGTTCGGCGTCAGCGACATCAAGCGACGGTCCGTCGCCAGCAACCAGGCGGACCCGTATTCGCCGCTCAGGGTGATGTCGGTCTCGACGGCAACTCGAAGGGGTTCCCCGGAGTCGGGAAGCGTGTCAATCGCTGCCCGCACCTCATCGGGAATCTCGTCACTACCGCCGCCTTCTTCTGTTTCGATTTCGTCGCTCGCCATCCCACTCCTTGCCGTTGAGGATGAGCTCGGCCGGTGCAAACCTTAAACAGTGGAAACCCGAGCAGGAACGCATTACACTCAAGCATGTAAGTATTTACTGACTTTTGTCAGTCCTCCTGTTGCTCGGAAGGGACTGGTAAATGTGACACGGAATCCGCCGGTGGTTCTACCTGGCGGATGAGAACCTTCGCCAGAAACAGAAGGCGGGGGAAGATTGACCGACCCTCTCCTGTACCCGCTTTGGCTCCCCCAACTGATGCTTCGAGTTGACGTGGATCGAGCGATGGCCCAGAGCGTAGGCCTGGCCGGCGTTTTAGTGTTCACAGGGAATCCCTGTCAAATCCCTTGCGGAAAGTTGAGGCATCGTATTGCTGCCCAATCGAGATGTTGAGCTCGATCCTCAGGAGAGTGTCTGGACTAGGAACGTCGTAATCCTGGCGTTGACCGTGTTTCTTGCGCGCCTCGGTCAGGGCAATTCCATAGGAAATAACATTCTTGCATAGTAGACATTCGCCAAGACCCCGGATGCAGTCGAGGGGGCCACATCCGTTTAGTCTTTTGCACCAAAGATGTAGCGATTCTACTGGACGGAAGAGAGAATGACGTGGATGATCTCCGTGCCCTTTTCAGCAGTTTGCTTGTTCAATGTGAAGACGGGCCCGGGGGGGTTGAGGTGTAAGAGCATTGACGGAGGTATAGAGTTCACACGTATGACACAACCGTTGAGTATCTTCGAAGGGCATCACGTGACAGAGAGGTGCTTGCCGACCTCGGCAGGATCCGATCGAGCCATTACGCACGGCTATCGATAGGCATCACAGCGATTCCGGTGTTCATCGCGGTCGGCATACAAAACCAACCAAAGGGCCTCAATACCTGTCTGATTGGGAGGAGATCACTATGCTACGGCGTTCGGTAGGGCGGCACCAGATCTTAGCTCTTTCTCTTGTTCTAATCATGGGTGCGTGCGGTGACGATCCTGTTTCTTCGCAGACCGACCTGCTGGTAGGCGAATGGCAACTGATGACAAGCAATGGCGTTGCACCAGACGCTGCGTATACCACGGTGCTTGTTTTGAATCACACGGGAACGTTTGTCCAGACGTTCATCACTCCTTTTGGTCAGGTCACGGAACACGGCACTTATGAAGTTCCGACGGACGGCGCCTTGCTCATGACAACCACGGAACGGCACCTTGACAACGCCGCCGTGCCAGATGGGCTACCCGAAACCGACGAATTTTCGTTACGATCACTGAAGAGGAGCTGGTTATGGTACTAGTGGATGGTTCCAGAAGTCGCTATATGCGAAATTGAGCGAACGACCGCGGCAAACGTGACCAAGGGCAGGCGGGATGAATGCCTCGTTATAGGTCAAGCCGGGCATTCACGCACCATTGGGATCAGAACTCATGTAAGGCAGGGGTAATCGCGAGATCTGGTATCCCTATGGTATCCGGATCTACCTATATCAGGGAGCAGGAGGCCACTTGTAGCGGCAGATAGGGGCAAGAGTCAGTGAAGTGTAACAACCTGAAGGAGTTAGCAGTTACCCGTATTTGACGCTGTTTCTTCATTTTACATGTGGCTATTCGGGAGCAGGAGGCCGAAGGTTCAAATCCTTTCGCCCCGACCAATAATAACAGGGACTTACGTGATATGCGTGGGTCCCTGTTTCGTGTGCGGGCGTCTTTGTGGAAAGCGAGGTGGGGAAGGTCAGCCCGTTTAGGATTGTATGACAGTCGGTATGTGCCAATTGCAACAGGCTGGCAGGACCTCTCCGAATTGCGGAATCAGAATCCCGCGAGAAATTCGAGGTCAGGGCCATCCTCCTTGGGCACGATCCGTTCGATTTCAAGCGTGTCCAATTGCAGGAGATCGAGGATGGTATGGGGGCACGTTGTTCCGTTCGCGTGTCGGAGGACACTCACGATCGGTCGTGTGTAAGCGGCTTCGTTTGTCCCCACGACGCGTGCCAGACGACCATCGTTCAGTTCCACCAGTGTCCCCACGGGGAACAGCGACAGAACCTGGAGAATTGATCGAACCACGTCCCTGTCGATCTGGTTGGTGTTCGCACCATGTAGTAGGAAATAGACGGCTCCGTAAGTCGTCGCAGCAGGGCGATAGGTCTTTCGGAGCACAGAGCAACATAGATGTTGACCGCGCTCAGGATTCGCCCGATCTGGGTGAATGACTCGCCCGACAGACCATTTGGATAGCCCGAACCGTCTAGGCGCTCGTGGGATTGTTCTATGGCGCCCAGGACTAGGCTCGGCACACCGATGTTATTGGCTTTGAGAATCTGGACCGAACGATCGGGATGGCGCCCACATCGTTTTGCCGGTATCGAAGCCGATCCTGAAGGCCGGATGACGATCTCGACCGTCAAACGGTCAGGCGGCCAACTGCGTCTGAACTACCGGTGTCAGCCAGGCGGCTACATCATAGCAGAATTGATTCCCACAGTACCCTCACGCATCCATCCGGACGCCGATCCGAGTCCCGGATTCTCCTTCACCGACAGCGATCGCTTGACGGGGGACGAACTCACGAAACCGATGACCTCCAACCTCGGGGACACGGTAGCGATCCGCCTTAAACTGTTCCAGGCCAAGCTGTTCGCCTTCTCGGTTTAAAGACGTCGCAGGCCAATCTGTCTTCGCCCCGATTACGTAGGTGCCCCCGGGGACTTTTTCCTGAACACTGCCTGCCCGCCGGAGCCCGGAGGGCGAAGGTGGGAACGACTGAACACTTCCCAGGTAATCGAGCCCACTGGCCAACCCTACAGCCGTGTTACAAGTTGCGGAACGTCTCAGGTGTCCAGTTATTTCGTGCGGAAACACGCACATTGTCGCGTCCGTCGGGGGCGCCCACACCTCAGGGGAGGGGACATGGATCGTCCTATCATAAAGCGTCTTGGCGCACTTCTGGTCGGCCTGACCGTCCTCGGGCTGAGCGGCCTCCTAACGCTCCCACTCGCTTCGGACGACCGAACAGGAAAACCCAACTACAAGAAGACAGCCAAAGCCAAAGCATCGGAAACGCCTCTGGCCGCGAAGGTTGCCCAGCTCGATAGCTCCAAGCGATCTGCCGCGTCCAAACCGGCCCTCAAGTCGGCCGCTGGCACGCAAAACAAGGTCCGCGGCAAGACCACGCTCGGATCCGCCCGAGCTGCAAAATCGACCAAGGACCGAGGGCTCGGGAAGCTCAGAGCAGCCAAACGTGCGCCGGCCAGCCCTGCGGCAGCCAAACAAATTGCAGCCGCCCGCCTGGCCAAATCGTCGAAGCTGGCTGCCGCACGCGTGTCCGTAAGGGCGCCGAAATTGGCCATCGCCCGTACGGCGGCGAGGTCGGCGAAGCTCGTAGCTGCCAAGGGTGCAATCGCGCAGCTAAGTCCGCCCAGAAAGTCGGCCAGCCACGTCCGGTAGCGAGCCGGCTGACCAAGCAGGCCTGACGGGCACGATTGGTCTGGGTGGTTCGGTCTCCGGTACGCTGGCTGCGAGCTCTGAGGTAGCCTTCTACCAGCTCACCATCAGCCAGGATGTGCCAGTCAACATCGATGTCACATCAGCAGGGTTCGACACTTTTCTGGAGCTGTTCGACACGGCCGATCCCGCTGCAGCCGACGTTTTCAACCCGATCACCGCCGATGATGACGGCGGTATCGGTTTCAACTCCAGGATCACACGTCAGTTAGGGCCTGGGACTTATATCATCGCCGTGTCAGCCCTGTTCGGGTCGGGGTCTTTCACCCTTCAGGCAGGTGAACGAAGCTGTCGCTCAACCCGTTTCCATCGGAGACGTAGCCACAGGCACGAACACGATGGGCTCGGAGTTCTACAGGCTTGACATCGGGTCGCCGACGGCCGTGGTGATCGACCTGACAAGCCAGGAATTCGACCCCTTTCTCGAGATCTTCGCCACGGATAGCCCTGGAACCACGAACGCTGCCAATGTGATCGGCAGCGATGATGACAGCGGCGGTTCCCTCAATTCGCGTCTTTCGCTCACGCTGGATGCAGGCACCTACATTATCCGGGTGAGCACGATCGCAGAACCGGGTGCTTATACGTTGACGGTATCGGGCGACTCGACCGGCGGGGAACCGGCCGGAGGTGGAACGGCGGAGGTAATGGCGATCGGGCCCGGCGAGACCAGGACGGGTGTCCTGTCCAGCGGTGCGGTGAACTTTTTCGAACTGACGGTTACGACCGACGCCACAATCGTGATTGATCTCACGTCCAGTGAGTTCGACCCGACCCTCGACCTGTATGACACGGACAACCCGGATCTGGCCGGTTCTGGGAATCTCCTGGCCTTCAATGACGACCACGGCCTGTCGCTGAATTCCCAGATTACGCTTGCTTTGACGCCCGGAACCTATCTGATCGGCGTTTCCGCCTTCATTGCCGGATCGGGCGCCTACGAACTGATGGTGTCAGAAGAAGCGGCCGGCGGCGGAGTGCCTGCCGAGGTGATTTCGATCGTCCCCGGTCAGACCGAAACGGGGATCCTGTCCAGCGGGGGTGTGAACTTCTACGCACTCACACTCGCCACGGATGCCGCGTTGATCATCGATCTCACATCCGACGATTTCGACACCTTCCTCGAACTCTACGACACGGGCAGCCCGGACGAAGCAGGGCCGACCAACCTGCTGGCCTTCAACGACGACCACGGCCTCTCACTGAATTCTCAGATTATGCTGAGCCTGACCGCCGGCACCTACCTGATCGGCGTTTCTGCCTTCAGCGGGTCTGGCACCTACGTCCTCCAGGTCATCGAGGACGTTCCCGCAGTGGTCAATTCGATTTCTCTGGGTGAAACGGCTACAGGGTTACTTTCGGCCGGTGGTGCAGTCGATCACTATGTCTTTACCCTCGGTCAATCCACGACCGTCTCGATCGACCTGATGTCCGAGGAATTCGACGCGACACTCGAGTTGCACGCGACGGATGACCCCAACGCGGTAGATTTTCTCACGTTTGTCGCTTTTAACGATGACGGGGGCGAGGGGCTGAACAGGGATCCTGGGTGCGCTGGCGGCGGGTAGCTATCTGATTCTGGCATCGTCGCTCGACACAGGGGGCGCCTACGACCTGACACTCGCCGAAACGACGATAGAAGTCGGGAGCATTGCCCTTGGCGAGACGGTGATGGGGAGCGTCGCCTCCCCTTCGGACACCCGCTATTTCACGCTGGACCTTGCCGAGGAGGCGACGGTTGTGATCGACCTCGTCGGCGATGAGATCGATGCGTTTCTGACGCTCCACGCAACGGATGATCCGGCGACAGCCGACTTCACGACGGTGGTCGGCGTGGACGACGACGGCGGTGAAGGGCTCAACTCCAGAATCGTGCAGCCACTTGCCGCTGGAACCTACCTCATCGCCGCCGGCACGATTGGTGGAGGGGGGGCCTTTACACTGAGCGTCCTGCCGGCAGATATCAACGTCTCGTCCATCGGCGTGGGCGAGACGGCGACGGGTGCGTTGGCTTCGTCCTCATCTACAGACTACTACACGCTGACCCTGAGTGAGGCGACGCCCATCGCCATCGACCTGATATCCTCCGAATTCGACCCTTTGCTCGAGCTGTATGAGACGGACGATCCGGTGGATGCGGACTTTAGGACATTCCTGGCCGTCGATGACGACGGCGGTGGCGGCCTGAATTCGCGTATCACACGGGTTCTGCCGGCTGGAACCTACCTCATCGCAGCAAAGTCTTTTGGCGGATTCGGCGCGTATGATCTCACGGTCTCCGAGGAGACGTTCGAAACACTGGCGATCTCTGTCGGCGAATCGGCTCCAGGCACGCTTCCCACACCGGCCGACGTCAATTTCTACACGCTCACGCTTTCAAATGACCTGACTGTCGCGATCGACCTCAGATCCGAGGCGTTCGACGCTTTTCTCGAAGTGTTCGAAACAGACACGCCACTGGGGGCCGATTTTTCGACGCTCGTCGCATCCGACGACGATGGTGGGTTCGGGTTCGATTCTCGGATCGTCCGCGCCCTGACTGCCGGGACCTACCTGGTGGGGGTCTCCGCCTTCAGCGGTGCCGGAGACTATGTGCTGGAGGTTGCGGAGGAGGTCATCGAGGTCGACGCCATCGCCTTGGGCGAGTCTCGCTCGGGCACCCTCGAATCGTCGAGTGACACGCATTACTTCACGCTCGACCTGCCCGAGGGCGCGGCGATCGCGATCGATGCGATTTCAGACGAGATGGATCCTTTTCTCGATCTTTTCGACACGGACAATCCGCTCGAGGCCAACTTTTTCACGCAGTTGTCCGCCGACGACGACGGTGGCGAGGGCCTCAATTCGAGGATCGAGGTGGCGCTCCCGCCTGGCATTTACCTTGTCGGTGTTTCGCCGATCGGTTCGGGCGGTGCCTATACCCTTTCCGTCTCTGAATTCGACATCGAGGTTGCCTCCATTTCGGTCGGCGAGTCGGTGACGGGTTCACTCTCCAGCTCCGAGGAGGTCCTCTATTTTGCGCTGAGAGTCGAGACGGCCGCAGCAGTGACGATCGATATGACGTCGGACGAGTTCGACACGTTCCTCCAGGTCTTCGACGCGGACAATCCTGCCGACGCGGGCTTCTTCAACCTTCTGGCCGAAGATGACGACGGCGGCGAAGGTCTGAACTCCAGGACGGCGTTGCCGCTGGCCCCAGGGACCTACCTGATCGCGGCTCAAGCTTTCGGGGGCGCGGGCGCCTTCAGTCTGAGCGTGACGGAAGAGGTCCAGCAACTCAGTTCTATCTCGGTGGGTGAGTCGCGGACGGGGGAACTACTCGCCGATCTGGATCGGGATTTCTACACGCTGACGCTGACCGACAAGACGACGGTGTCGATCAGCCTGACCTCCGACGCGTTCGACGCCTTCCTCGAGCTCTACGACGCGGACAACGCGCTGGCAGCCGATTCGTCGACGCTCCTGGCGGTGGACGATGATGGCGGCGAAGGGCTGAATTCACAGTTAATGTTTTCCCTGTCAGAGGGGACCTATCTGATCGGTGCCTTATCGTTCAGCGGCATCGGCGTCTATGATCTCTCGGTCACCGAAGCCGAGAGCGAGTTGCTGACGGTCGCGCTAGGGGGAACAGAGAGCGGGGAATTGTCTTCGCTCACGTCCGTTGACTTCTATCTGCTCTCGCTGGACGAGGGCACGAGCGTGGTCATCGATCTCACGTCGGACGCGTTCGACACCTTCCTCGAGCTCTACGCGGCTGACAATCTGTTCGACGCCACGGACGTCAATTTCATCACGCTCGACGATGACGGCGGCGTGGACTTCAACTCGCAGATCCAGACGGCACTGGGTGCCGGTGCCTACGTCATCGCCGTGTCTTCCCTGGACGCGCCTGGCGGCTACACGCTGAGCGTGACTGGCGGGGGGTCCCTGCCCGTTACCCCGATCGCTCTGGGTGAGACAGCTTCGTCCTCACTGGTTTCCGAAACGGATGTGGCTTTCTTCACGTTCAGCCTCGACTCGGAAACCGCGGTGACGGTCGACCTCACGTCGGACGAATTCGACGCGTTCCTTGAACTCGCCCGGGGTGACAATCCCTTCCAGGTGGATATCGATGACCTCCTGGCTCTGGATGACGATGGGGGCGAGGGCCTGAACTCCCGGATTGACCTCGCGTTGGAAGCGGGCACGTATCTGCTCGCGGTGACCTCCTTCTCCGGCGCGGGGGCTTTTGACATCCAGCTCGTCGGTGGGACGAGCGCGGTCGGGCCGAATGCCCGTGCCTCGGTGACGCTCGATTTCGAGGCGTCCGGGTCTGTCAACCTGATCGACGATGCCGTCACCACCGGTTCCGTGACTGGCGGGGGGACGGAGATCGTTTTCGAGGTGTTCGTGAATCCGGTCGGTAGAAGCATATCGGGCGGCTCCTTCGCCCTCGAAATCGATGCGGACCTTCTCGAGCTGACCGATTTCAAGCCCGCGACGGGTCTGTCCGCTGAAATTCTCTCTGTTGCCGGCGATGTCCTGATTTCGAGCACGGAAGGTGGTGTGCTGCTCGATGAGGGCTTCTTCGGATCGGCCACGCTGACGACACTCTCGGACGTGACCGGACGGCAGCTGGGAGTAGGGGTCCGGGAGTTCACGCTGACGGATGAAGCCACCGGGACAACGGATGAGATTCGCACGCGTGGCGGGCTGAGATTCAACGCCCTTTCTCCAACCACCGTGGTTTCGGGCGAAGGACCCGTCGGTCCGGTGGCCCTGGATCTCGATCTCGCTGCGGGGGACCAGGGTCAGAGGGCGTCATCGGGAAGACCCGCCATCGGTGACATCATCACGGTGGAACTGGCTGCGACCGAGGGCGCTCTTGCCGCAGTCGGTTTACTGGCTGAGCTCACCTTCGACGGAAAGGCGCTGACCTTCCAGAGCTTCGCCCCGGCCGATGTGTTCGAAGGGGCTCTGCTGATTCCGAAGGCTCAGGAGGGGTCGGTCGAGATCAACCTCGCGCTGATCGGGGGCAATGCCGCACCGGCCGACGCAGGGAGCATCGGGACGTTCACGTTCGAGGTTCAGGAAGGATTCACGGACAGCTCCGTCGTGCAGATTACGTCCGGCCGGTATGCGCGCTCCTCTGGACAGGAGGAAATGCAGATCGGTTCGGGGGGCGCGTTTGTCGTAATCGGCGGAGCGAGCGAGGCGGCGGCCGGTGAGGGGCCCGTTGGACCTATCGCGTTGGACGGTGATCCCGCAGCGGGCGACCAGGGGAGCAGGTCCCTGCCGGCGACGGCCGTGGGTGGCAACGTGACGATCGACCTCGTGGCCACGGAAGGTGCTCAGAACGCATCGGGTGCTCTGGTTACGTTCAGATACGACGACAAGGCTTTCTCGTTCGTGTCCTTCACGACTTCCGATATCTTCGCCGGTGCGCTCGTGATTCCCAAAACGTCGCCCGGGTCCGTCGAACTGAACATCGCCCTGACCGGGCAAACCAAGGTGGAAAACGACGCCGGTAGCATCGGGACCATCACGCTCAACGTGCTCGACGGATTCGAGGGAAGCAGTGCTGTTGAATTGACCCAGGGTTCCTTCGCCTTGCCGGAAGGGGTCTCACCCGTGACGATTGGTGCAGGCGGTGCGACGCTGGTCGTCGGAGGCGACGGTGCGGCACCGCTTACACCGGACTTCGACGGAGATGGAACGGTTGGCTTCGCTGATTTCCTGGCTATATCCGGATCTCTCAACGAGATGAAGTGGGTGAAGGTGCCGTGGTTCCTGGCATGGGGGCGCGGTTAGCGTGTGCGGAACCTCTTCGGAATCTGCTCAGGGATGTTTATGTCTCCGACGGTAAGGAAGATCATATCGTTGAATGCGTCGAGTGTGCGGAATCCGCTGGCTCGGTTCTTGACGATTTGGACGATTCGGTTGAGGCCTTCGGCGATGGCGTTGGTAAGACGCGTGTTCACGAATGCGAGGACGCCGAAGAAGTGCTGTCGCAGGGTCCTGACGAACTTTCGCAGGGGTTCAAGTCGACTTCTGAGTGCGGACGTCGTCCAGCATTTCAGGAAGCGTTCGGCAGCCCAGGGCGCTTTGTATTCCCAGAACTGCTCGAACTCGTCCTTGAGTCTCCAGGCTCTATAGATTCGGTAGTTCGCCTTCTCCAGTGCTTTGAGATCCCCTCTGGAGCGTGTCGCTGAGTGCCGGTAGAGGAGCCATCGGAGGCCCTTCATGGCTTTGCGCTCATCCGGGGCAGCTTTACGCCACTGGTCCTTACGGACCTCGTCAACGGCGGCATTGAGAGCCTTGACGATGTGAAAGCGATCGAGGACCAGCTTGGCATTCGGACAGTGTTCCTGGATGGCTCCGATGTAAGCTTCAAGCTTCGCTCATGTCGCAGCAGGCCCACTCGATCTTGGATCTCCGGTAGGGACTGAGAGCCTCTGTGAAGAACCGATCGATCGTTTTACGCGCCCTGCCGCGGCCAACCCACACCACGCAGGAGCGGTCCAGATCGTAAACGAGCGTGGCGTACCTGTGACGCTTGGCGTAGGAGATCTCGTCGATCCCGATGGTTTTGAGCCCTCGGATACGATGACCTTCACGAAGCCGCGTGATGGATCGGTGAAGGAGATCCGACAGCGTCGAGGCAGAGATGCGCAGTAACTCGGACGCCGCCTTCTGCGTCATGGTCTGGCAGTAGCGCAGCATGGCATACTCGAAGCGATACGTCACCCGAGAGAACCGCTCCGCCCACGGAATCTCCTCGACCACACGACCGTGGGTAGGACACCGAATCTCCCGAGGATGGTAGAGAAGCCAGACCCTCCACCCGCACACCGGAATGTCACGCCACCGACGCGGATGGGGCATTGTGCGGACGATTTTACCTCGACGGCCGCACTCCGGACAACAACAACCATTCTTATGTGGCTTTACGGCGATGACGAAACAGCTTCTCCCCTCAAACCACCAGCTGACAACACGGAACCCCTTGAATCTCAGCAGTTTCGATAGTAATCTGCTCCCGGTCATAGGTCGCACCCCCTTCGCTTTGATTGTCCTACACACACAACCAAGCGTAGGGAACGATCTATGACCTTGTCATTCTATAGTTTCACCGTTGAGAAACCCGGATAGAGCCGATTTCCTGACTCTGGCCGGCAAATTCGGTTCGTCGGCCGGCGACGGTATCTACGAAGCCCGGGTCGACCTCGACGGAGACGGTTCCATCGGGTTCGGTGATTTCCTCGAACTCGCGGGGTCGTTCGGGTCCAGCTTTTAGTCAACGACTGGGAAACTACAGCGGGCCTGCTTCGTCGGGAGACGGGGTGGGCCCGTTCTTTTGCTGATGTCGCTTACCAAATCGTCTGCAGCGCGGTACCCTCGATTAGGTTCTCGATGTGGGGCTGGAGCAGTGGGAAAAGTCCAACCCGGTCCTTTCTTCGATGTCGTCGATCGCCACGATGAATTCTGTCAAGGCACGGTCCTGATCGGGGATCGAGAAGTCCAGGAGGGGAACACCCGGGCTGTGATCGCCCGTCTTTGTATGCGGTTGCTCGAAAACATAGCCCCGGGCCTGAAACCTCGCATCCGCATCGAACCAGCCAACGATTTTATAGGTTGCGTCGGGGATGCCGTGCCCGTTGACCCGAATGACATCCACAAAGTCGTCCTCTGGAGACTCGGTCGATGGATTGGTTTCGTTTCTGAAAATGGCGCCGCTGATGGTCCACACAGTTGTGATGTAGGCAGGTTCATTGAAAACGACCTTGACGACCGCGTTTTCGAGATCCCACCACGCCCCGTGTGAATTGATGCTCCCGTGCTGGGGCACGGAGTTGCTCATCAGGCACCCCCAGACGGATCCGTCCCATCCCCACGCTCTATTTTGAACGTGCATCGCCAGGTGACCACGCTCCAGACGTGTCGTCCCCCACGCGTAGGAGTCTCCGCGATGCGTGTAGGTGGGGAGATCAGGATCCTCTTTCCACCTTCGATCGAGCGTGTAGAGCCGATTCTTGTCGAAGTATTCATCCACTGACCAGCGTTGGCACTGCCACACGGGAGCACTCATCCGGTCGAAGTGCCCGAGCACGAAGGCCTCTCTGACCAGTACTGCTCGGCACCGATACCCTCTGGCGTGTAGTTATGACGAAGGTCGGTCAGTTCGGGCATCCCGAAAATGAAGTGGCGCGACCTGACAGCGAAGCCCCTGTTCGTGTTATACGCGCCTACATCCATCTTGGCTCTCTCCAGGGCTTCGACCTCTTCGGAAAGCTCAACGTCTTCAGCCAGCTCCCTGTTTTCCTGATTGAAGGTGTTGGCAAAAATCGCCTGGGGAGACCAGCAGCGTCGTGACGAGAATGGAGAAAATCACGAAAACCTCCTCAGAAAAGCAGACGGGGACACCCGTCGGTGCCCCCTGAGTCCAGTCAAGAAAGACGGTTGGCCTACGGTGTCAAGCGTCCATCTCCTGACGTTGCGACCCGCTCGACAGAGGCAGGAGACCGGAGTACCTTCCTGGAACCAACTGAAGGCCTATCAATCGTGGAGCGACTCGATGATGCGTGACCTGACAGACAAAGTCGCCTGGATTACGGGTGGTGGCACGGGCATTGGCGAGGCTGGCGCGGAGTCGCTGTCAGAGCTGGGTATGAACATTGTCCTATCCGGACGCCGATCGGAGCCGCTTCAGAAAGTGGCTGACGCAATCGGTGATCGCGCCTCGGTTCAGCCGATGGACGTCGTGGACAAGGAGGCAGTGAACCGGGTGGCCGCGGAAATCATCAACCGTTTCGGTCGTTGTGACGTTCTGGTCAACAGTGCGGGGCTGAATGCGTCGAAGGACCGTCACTGGCACAACTTCAAGCTCGAAGGCTGGGACGAGGTGATCGACGTCGACCTGAACGGAGCGTTCTACTGCACCAAAGCCGTTCTGCAGGCGATGATCGAGCAAAGGGACGGGCTGATCATCAACATCTCCTCCTGGGCGGGAAAGTACACCAGTATGCTGACCGGCCCGCCTACAGTGCCGCCAAGCACGCGATGATTTCGATGACAGAAAGCTTCAATATGGAAAACGGGATTCACGGGGTTCGAGCGTGCGCGATCTGCCCGGGGGAGGTGAGTACGCCGATTCTGGACAACCGCCCGGTACCGGTTACCGCAGAAGATCGTGCTAAAATGGTCCAATCCGAGGACTGTGGAGAGATCATTGCGTTCATAGCACGTCTACCCGCGCACGTCTGCGTCAACGAACTAACCGTGAGCCCCACCTGGAACCGAAGCTTCGTCGCCCGCGCTCAGGCCCTCGCCGACGGCGACAGCGGCGTGCCGTGACCAGCTTCAATTCTAGATCTGATTGCCGACCTTACCGTTTTCCGTCCACTGTCCACCGCCCACCGTCCACCAATTCATTTCCCGATCCGAGATGCCAATGCCCTCTCCTACGCAAGTGCCGAAACAGCCCCCGTTACCATTCGTCTTCTCCCGTGAGCAGATGGTCCAATACACGAACCTGTATGAAGGAGACCGGTTCCCCGATGGCCGGCCGAGGGTGCCCGATGCCATCCTCGAACGTATGAAAAGGGTGACGTGCGAGCAGGCCTGGACCGTACTCAGAGAACACGGCTACGATTGCCAGTATCAGGGCAAATGGGTGATGACCCACCGGGATCCGGTTCTCGTCGGCAGAGCAGTGACCTGCAACTTCATTCCCTACAGACCGGATGTGGCGGATGTCGTCGTCGGGGCAGCAACCGAGCAGGGCCTCGAAGGCAGGGACAAGCATTGGGTGATGGATGGGCTGGTGGAGGACGACGTGATGGTTGCCGACCTGCAGGACAAGCAGATCGGCGGCGGGTTCATCGGCGACAACCTGGCGAATCTGCTCAACGAGAGGACGGGAACGGGGTGTGTGGTTTGGGGTGGGACCCGTGATCTTGCCGGCGTGCTGGAGCTCGAGGACTTCGTCGTCTTCAATCGCAACTGGGATCCTTCGACGTCGAGCGCTTACGACCGAACGATGATCATCGGCTTCAACACGCCTATCTCCATCGGTCGGGCATCGGTGATGCCGGGCGATGTCGTGCTCGGCCTGCGCGAGGGCGTAGTGTTCGTTCCCGCTCACCTCGCGCTCGAGGTCGTCGAGACGTCCGAACTGATCGCGCTGAAGGATCTGTTTGGTTACGAGCGGCTGAAGGCAGGCATTTACACCGCCGGACAGATCGACGCGGCGTGGACCGACGAGATCACCGAAGACTTTCAAACCTGGGTGCGGCCAAAAATCGACACGCTGCCACCCGAACAGCAGGAGATGTTGCGAAGTCAATCGTGGTGGTAAGCGGAGGGAGAAGTAAGAAGTAGAGAAGTGAGAAGGGGACATTGTCCCAGCGGCCCCACCAGAAGGCGAAATCTTCCCGCGGAGAGCTACCAGGGTTCCCAGCCCTGAAAGGGCGACATACATTAGCCCGGCGCGCCAGCCCCGGGCATCAGACGTGGACAGCCACACGCCGCTGTTACACCAAACATCATCACAGAATCTGACCTCCTCGGCGCACGATCACGTACCCAGTTCGCGCACTCATTTGCAGAACGATTCACCAGCCCGACATCGTCTACGCGCTGAGCCTTGCGTGTGTTCGATCCCGTTTTGCCGAGTTCGAGAGGCGAAAACTACGTCGGCGTAGCCAGTGTCGGTAGCTCCGGCGTGAACTGGTAATCCGGATCTTCTTCTTGTCTCCGCTGAATCTCCGCAATATGAGTCCACGTCTCCCAAAGTCCGTTTGGACACCAAGGAAGGTCGTGCTTGATTCTCCGGTGGAGCTTGCCCAGACGGTAACACGGAACCGCCGCGTACATATGGTGTTCGATGTGATAATTCATGTGCCAATAAAGAAACTGGACGATCGGATTCAGGTAAATCGTTCGGGAGTTCAGCCTGAAGTCAGGAACGTTGTCCGTCAGGCCGACGTGCTGGGCCGAATTGCACATCGATTGCAACCATTTGCCGAATGTTTTTGGGAAAGTGACGACGAGAAGCGTGATCCAGTGTCCGTATGCGATAGCCGTTCCGGCGATGATCAGGTGTCCGATCAGGACGACGCGTTCCCAGCGCAGGTAAGCCTGGCGACGGGCCGAATCGCTTTCAGGCAGGATGGCCCGGGTCCAATCATCCTGCGGCAATCGACCGACGAAGTGCTGAAGCTTCCCCTTTAGAGTGTCGTAAGGATACTTGACGTTCACGATTCCGATCTTCCAAAAGCTGTCCAGTTTGATCGGGAACGGGAACACGACTTCCTGGTCGTCGGGAGGGTGGAGTGCGTATTTGTGATGCTCCGTGTGGCTCGCCCAGAAGTGATGGTGGTTGTGCCAGCCCAGGAAGGAAAAAACGCGCAGGAAGACGCGATTCAGCCAGCGGGGTCGAAAAACGGAGTCGTGAACCAGTTCGTGGAAGGCATTGACGGAAAATTGCCAGGTATGCCCGTTCACGAACACGAGCAAGACGGTCACGTACCAGGGCCAGTGATTCGAGCTGTAGATGGCGGCACCAGCTCCCAATGCCAGAAAGCCGAGGTATCCGACCGTTTGAATGAACCCGAGCAGATTGCTGCGTCTGTTGAACTGCGCCAGCTCCTCGCGGGATAGCGGGGAGCGATACCACTTCACCCGATTGGTTTGACGGGGTTCGTTATAGACAGGCCCTTGTGTCAGGACCTCATCGTCCCTGAAAGTTTCTATCGCGTCGGTGGTATTCGATTCAGTGGACATCGTGATTCTTACGTTCGTGGCGTTATAATCGTCGAACCCGCTATTGGGGATGATAATTCATTTCAGGCGATGAGTCTGCAGGTTGCACGATGGTCCTACGATGAGTCCTGTACCTCGCGGTGGTAGTGAACCATCAACCCTTGATGTGTAAGCACCCCGACCAGCTTCATACTCTCCTCGTTCTCCACAACAGGCAGGGTCGAAACGTCTCCTTCTGCCAGGAGGGCGAGCGCTTCGGAAAGCGGTGCGTCCACTTCGATGTGAGGAGGATTTGACGACATCATATCCTCGGCGATAAAGAGCGTGAACAAATCATCCTGAAACACAACCGGTTTGATGTCGGACAGTGGGATGATGCCTTTTAGACGGTCCGTGTCGTCGACGACCGGAAAATCAACGAGGGTACTGTTCTGGAAGACTGCAGAAATCTCTCCGAGAGGGGTGTGCGTTCGCACGAACTCGTAGCCCGTCGACATCGCCTCTCCGACAGTAAGGCGATTGAGGACGTTCAGGTCAAAGCCCTGAGAGATCCTCAAGCCCCTCCGGGCGAGCTTCATGTTACGGCTTACGATAAATTCCCGCCCAGATTACGCTATTCGCATTCTCACGCATCAAGAACTGACGACCGGAGATAAGAACTCTCTGGGCGTTCCGATGTAGACCGCGTCCTGTTCATTCCCACACGCCCGAGAAATAGGCTCTCGAACCGAGAAAATAGCGCGTTTCGACCGATTAGGCTCAAGACGTGGCCAGGCCAGGTCCCAGCGGGCATAGGGGGGTGCGCGGTGTTGGCCCTGGGCGCGTCGCTGGCCCGAGGCCCGCACCAGGGGGGTAGGGGGGGTGGAAACGGTCAGCTCTCTTTTGGACACCGGTCATGTCCCCATTCTTTTACTAATCCGTCCTAATTTTCGTTCCGGAGGGCGCATCGCGGCCGTTGTCGACGAAAGGGGGTTTTTTCAGGTGTCGGAAACACTTAAACCAGTGCAAAAACAAGAGCTTGCGTCTGTCGACAAGGCGGCTTTGAAGGTGCTTCCCGAAAATGGCGAAGCGGGGTAGAAAATCGGCCGTCTCCCTGGCGGTGCTGCCGGTCGTGGACCCGTCGGAGGTCGAGAGCGTTTCGCGTCCCGATCCCCCGGAATGTGCCAAACGCGTTCGCGTAAAGAAAGGGACAGCGTAGGTCCGACAACCGCTTTTGGCCGTTGCGCCTTGTAAGTACTCCTATGGCACTATGTCGCATGGCCGCCAGATCTTAGGTGACCCTCATTAGGGAACGGTTTCCACTGTTAACCGTATTGAAACGATTCTGCCTATTTTGCGAATAGCTTAAGCCGGGCGGAGAATTATCGCAAGGCGTCACAAGCTTCAACGTGTAGATCGACTCTCGTTCGAGATAGCGGGCGAACAAGGAGCTGATGACGGTTCCGAGGATCAGCGGGAGGATGATTTCGTAGTCGTCGGTCAGCTCGAACAGAATCAGCATTGCCGTCAGGGGCGCGTGCGTCGTTCCCGCGACGAGCGCCCCCATCCCGACGAGGGCGTAAGCGCCCGGTGGAGACGTGAAGTCGGGGAAGACCGCATTCACGAGGAACCCGAATGCGCCCCCGACCGACGCACCAATGAACAAAGATGGCGCAAAGATGCCCCCGGACCCGCCTGCGCCCAGGGTGATGGACGTGGCGAGGAGTTTCACGGCGAGTAGACCCAGGATCAGCGTCACGTCGATCTGATTGACGAGGATGCCCGTAATGGTGTCGTAACCGACCCCGAGGATCTGCGGAAACAGAAGCCCGATACCTCCGACCACGAGGCCACCCAATCCTGCCTTCAGATAACTGGAGACCGGGAACTTTTCGAAGAGATCCTCGAAGGCGTAGAGCGTCTTCATGAAAAAGACAGCCAGCGTGCCGCTGAGGAAACCGAGCACCACGTAGAATAGGAGCTCGTAAAGGCTCGAAAGCTCGTATTCCGGGATGACGAAGGCCGTCTGGTTGCCCGATGCGTAACGGCTTACGGCGTTTGCGACGACCGAGGCGAACAGAATCGGGCTGAAGGTGCTGATGCTGAAGTCGCCGAGGATGACCTCCAGCGCAAAAAAACCGCCTGCGATCGGAGCGTTGAAGGTGGCGGAAATACCCGCCGCGGCCCCGCATCCGACGAGGACCTTGAGACGCTCGCCCGAAAGCCCGAACATTTGTCCGACCGCAGAGCCTGTGGCGGAACCGATCTGAACGATCGGACCCTCTCGTCCGACTGATCCGCCCGAGCCGATGCAGAGCGCCGACGCCAGGGTTTTGATCAACGCAACGCGAGGACGGATGACACCGTTGTTCGTCGCTACCGCCGCCATCACCTCAGGAATGCCGGCGCCCTTGGCCTCTTTCGCCCATAGGTTGACGAGGAGAGTGACCAGAAGAAAACCGAACACGGTGACCGAAACCTGAGCATAGTTGGAACCGAGAATGGTCGGGACGTCCACGAGGAGTGATCGGGTGAAAAACTCGATCAGCCACTTGAAGACGAGGGAACCCACACCGCAGGCAGCGCCGATCCCGACGGAGAGGATGATCAGGAACGGCGTCCCGGCGATACCCACGACGGCGAGCTTCCGCATCGCGTAGCGTCGCACGGCCTCCAGCCTCCGTTGCAGGCACATCCAAACCGATCCTGGCTCTGGATCAGTTGGTTCCATTTGCACGTTCATCCTTTAGAGGTTCCCGGTGTCCAATGAGTCGCAATAGCGCTTGATCTACTCGATTGTGCGACTCGACCTTCTCGCTTTCACAGACGTTTGCTTGACTACTGAACGCCGCTCGTCCTGAGCGTGTCCAGAGATGCAGGTAAGCGCCCGAACGGGTAGTGGCAGCGGACCGCGCACGTTTTCCACCTACCACTCGGTCGCCTCCTCCGTCCATCGTCGCCCGTGTCCAGCCGCCACGATCTCACGGTTGAGGTAGTGCCCGTTTCGCGCAATCGTAACCGGATCGCTCTCCCCAGGTAAATAAATGATGTCGGCCAAGTAACGATCGTATAGGTCTATCTTGGTCGTCGAAACGATGACGTGATCGACCGAAGACAGGGTTCCCACGACAAAATCTCGTGCCCGAACACCTGCGGGTGTCTGTCGTTCGGGGCTGTCGATGCCGCGGAGTCGAACCTTCTGGTCGCACAACGTTCCGAACCCACAATCGATCGCGACCCATAGCGTGTCGGCATCGATGATCGATGCGACGGAAGCGAGGTAGCTGTAAATACGTCGGCGATGTTCATAAGGCACGATCGTGTAACGTCCATCTTCATCCCGTCGGGCTCTGACGAGGGCACCCGCATCCAGACCGGCGTCGTCGTGTTCGGAAAGACGTTCGAAGACACGAAAGCCAAGGTCCAGGACCCGGCCGATGTCGGGCCTCTCGGTCAGGCGGTAGATCCACGGTTCGCCACGCTTGGCAACGAGCTGAGCGGCCTCCGATTCCGCCACCGACTCAGCGTCGGGAAGGGAATCCGCCAACGCACCGTCGGAAATCTGCGCCTCGAGCTGCCGAACACTCCAACCGTGGGCGATGGCAGCCTCCAAATACCGGTTCCGGACTGTGGAATCGCCGATTCGGATGAGCCGCCGGTAGTGGCTCCAGGACAAATGTGGCCCCGGGGCCACTTTTTCGATTCGGCGCCGAAATTCGACGATTTCGTAGAGCAGCCGTTGGTCGATGCCGACGTCTGCCGCCAGACGCGTGATCGTCTGGTCACCGTAGCTCCGATCGATGGCGTCGAGGTAGGCGCGGACCCGGGTGCCGACGGTCCAATACGTTTGGAGACGCGCCGATTCGACAGCCTTGCGGGCCTGGTCGCGGCCTTCTTCGAGAGCGGCTGCAACGTCGGATCTGAGCTGTGGGTAGTCGGGGGCGTGTTCGAGTGTCAAGCTTCCTCCTCATCCAGAACATGGCGGGGGGACGGCGAGGTCGTATTGGGACGATACCAAAAACCAACACGATGACCAAAACAATTGGTGCAGGCGGACCCGCGGATTTGCACTTTGCCTTTTTAGGAGTTTGGCGTTCCCTTAAGATCTCACGCTGAACAACCATCTCAACAGTGACAGAGGAGTCTATGCCCACTGTTCAACACCAGGAGCTCCGACGATACGGACACGAGGTTTTCAAGGCGGCCGGTATTCCGGAGGAAGACGCACGGATCGTGAGCGAGCATCTTGTCAACAGCAACCTGTATGGTCACGACTCCCACGGGGTCGCGCACATTCCGCACTACGCGGAGGGGATGAGGCGTAACTACGCGTCCTGGGAAAACCGCGTGGTGGTCAAGGAAACGGCGTGTCTGCAAGTGATCGACGGAAGAGGCGCGAACGGGATCGTAGCTGTGACCAAGGCGGTCGACATCGCGATCGAAAAGGCCCGACAATCGACCTTTGGGTTCGTCGGGCTCAACCACGTGACCCATATCGGTCGCTTGGGCGATTTTCCGCCGCGGATCGCCGAACAGGGGATGGTCGGGATCGTCTGGCTGAACGGGGGCGGGCTGTTTATGACGCCGTTCGGCAGCGCCGACAGAAGACTGCGCCCGGAGCCGATGGCGTTTTCTGCCCCCCGAAAGAACGGGCCCCCCTTTATGCTCGATATGACAATGTGCACGGTGGCGGGCGGGAAGATCGAGCAGAAGCGGGTGCGGAATCAGCCGATGCCGGACGGATGGGTGATCGACCGGCAAGGCAAGTGGGTGACCGATCCGAACGTCTACCGTGACGACCCTGACAATACCGGCGTTCCACCCATTGGTGGGATGCAGTTCGGACACAAAGGGTTCGGCCTCGGGATGATGGCCGAAATGCTCGTCGGACCGCTCACGGGCGCCGGCTGCACCCACGCGAACGGACGCGGCGTCGAGCGCAACGGGAACGGCACGATGGTCCTGGCCATCGACATCGAATCGTTCACCGAGCTGGACACCTACAGGGATGACGTCGAGGGTCTTGCCGAGTGGGTCTGCGGGTCACAGCCCCTTCCGGGATTCGACAGGATTTATGCGCCCGGGGAAATCGAACAGGCCAAATGGTCGACGCTGATCGAAGACGGTATCGATCTCCCGGACGGGACGTGGGAAGAATTCGAAAAAACGAGCGAGGAATTCGGCGTCCCAATGCCGAAAGCGGAAAGCTGAATTGTACCCAAGCAGAGGACGACGAGATTCAGGATAAGGGTGCCGGGCTCGAGTCTACTTGAAACTGCACTCAGCCAGGACTCTGGGCCCTTGTCAGCCCGCTTAAGCGGGCTTCGGTATCTTAGTGCATGGTTTCATAAACATTATTACGTATGTTCTGAACATTATTTGTAGCTTATGTTCTCCTTCAAAAGGAGGAGAACAATGCCAAGACGTTCGCCTTATGTGGTGCTACTGTCTGAGAAGGAACGGGTCGACCTCGAGCGAATGGCTGGACAATATACGTTACCGTATTATCAAGTGATCCGATCGAAAATCGTGCTTCTCGCCGCCGAGGGATTATCCAACAAGATTATCGCCCAACGGTTGGATGTCCCGCGTCCGATCGTAAGCAAATGGCGTAAGCGCTTTTTCGAAGAGCGTCTTTCGGGACTCGAAGATAGATCTCGTCCCGGGCGCCCGCCCGGTTTTCCCCCCTCAGGTGGTCGTTCAGATCAAGGCGCTGGCGTGTGAACTACCGAGCGAGAGCGGGATACCGCTCTCGCGGTTCAGCTGTTCCGAGATTGCCGCCGAGGCAGTGCAAAGGGGCTTCGTTGCCAAGATCAGCGGCGCCACTGTCTGGCGCTGGTTGAACGAGGACGCGATTCGTCCTTGGTATCATCGCTCCTGGATTTTCCCACGGGACCCGGACTTCCAAACCAAAGCAGGTAGAGTCCTTGATCTGTATCACCGCCAATGGCAAGGAAAGCCTTTAGGGCCGAGGGAATATGTACTTTCTGCCGACGAAAAGACCAGTATTCAAGCACGAGCTCGCAAGCACGTTACCCTACCGCCAGCCTCGAACAGAGCGGCACGCGTTGAAACACGAATACGAGCGGAAAGGAGCCCTGGCCTATCTGGCTGCTCTCGACGTGCACAATGGTCGAATCTTCGGTCTCTGTGAGTCTTCTTCGGGTATCGAGCCCTTCAACCGGCTCCTGAGCCTGATCATGAGCCGGAAACCCTATTGCTCGGCAAAGAAAGTCTACCTCATCGTGGATAATGGCTCCTCGCACCGAGGGCAAACATGCATCGACCGTATCCAGGGGAAGTGGCCAAACATCCACCCCGTTCACCTTCCGATCCACGCAAGCTGGCTCAATCAGATCGAGATCTACTTCTCGATCCTCAAACGCAAGGCTCTGACACCTATCGAATTTGCATCGCTCGAAGAGCTTGAGGCAAGAATCCTCGGTTTTCAGGAACGCTACGGACGTATCGCCACACCCTTCAAATGGAAGTTCACACGAACAGATCTCGCGGAGATGATCGACAAACTCAGGTTCTACGATACGCCCTTGGCAAAGTCTGCTTAGAATACGTCACCGTATTTGAGAACAGGAGTACTCATCGTGGGACTTCAGTCCCTCGTGCCTTTTGGCGTAGCCGAATCGAATGAACCAAACTCTCCCAAAACGAAAGCTCGGTAACACCGACATCCACCTTACAGAGTTCGGCGTAGGTGGATTCCTCGGACTGCTCGTCGAGGATGGCTCAACGAAGGAAGACTGCGAACAGGCGGCCATCGACACGGTGCGTCGCGCTTTCGATCTCGGCGTGCGTTACATCGATACGGCGCCGGGCTACGGCGGCGGTAAAACGGAACGACACTTGGGACTGGGACTACGGGAACTGTCGGATGAAGAACGCGCCGAGCTCCGTGTGTCGAGCAAAGTCGGGACTCATCCCGAGAAGCGGCATCAATACGATGCCGACTCGATCCGGTGGTCGCTTGAGAAGACGCTCGATCGGCTATACTGCGACCGACTCGACATCGTCTATATCCACGACCCTGGAGAGGACGCGCACGTCGATCAGATTTTCGCCGATAGTGGCGCGCTGCCGACGCTCGAGGCTTTACGTGAAGAGAACGTGATCGGCGCGACCGGGCTCGGGAATCGCACGCATCGTTACCTGAGACGTGCGATTGAGAGCGGCAGGTTCGACGCCATTCTCCCATCCTATGACTTCCATCCGCTGCGGGACTCGGTCCGCGGTGTGATTGAAGAAGCGGCAGAGGCCGGTGTCGGGGTGGTGAACGGGTCACCTTACAATGCCGGACTGTTGGCTGGCCGGGACCTGGATGAAGCACTCAGGAAACGCGGTGCCCCGGAGGCGGATGTCGAACGGGCACGCGTCCTTCGTGCGTGGTGCGATGAACGGGGGCTCGATTCCGGGGCGCTGGCGATGCAGTACAGTCTGCGAAACCCGGCGATCACGTGTACGCTGGCCGGGCCTCGAACGGTCGACGAAATCGAGACGAACATTCTACACGCGACAACCGAGCTGCCCGATCAGGTCTGGGGCGAGCTCTCCCAATTCGTGAAGACGTTAGGACCAGCGCCGCCGGGAGGCGAGTCACAGTAGGAGAAAACGAATGTTTCGAAGATGGATGATCGTTGTTGTGGTGACGGTGTGGGCGAGCCCTGCAGGTGGGGAACCTCCTGCACCCGGATCTTTCATTCTGTATCCGGAACGAATCCGCTTGAAAGACGGGGGATTCCACGAAGCCGAGCGCGGAGTCCTCTTCGCGCCAGCAAATCGCAATAACCCTGACGGTGGCGTCGTCACGGTCGAGGTGTATCGGTTCAAGGCAACCGAGAAGGCGGATCCCAATACACCGCCACTGTTCAGGCTACCCGGGGGTCCCCGCTTCGACGGTTTGGCCGGACCCCTGAGTGAACCCGGCTACTTCGAATCGTGATACCTGCCCTACCTGGATCACGCTGACGTGGTCGTCGTGAGTCAGCGAGGTATCGGACCCTCACAGCCCTCTACGATCATCGAAACGACGACGCCAACCACACCGCTCGACCAACCTTACGATGATGCTGTCGCAGGAGAGGCCTTTCGAAGCGGCCTCGCTCGCGAGAGAGCACTCTGGGAGTCCCACGGTGTCGATCTGAGCGGGTTCACGGTGGTCGAAGCGGCCGCAGACGTGAACGACGTTCGAGCGGCCCTCGGATACGACAAGATCGTCGTATGGGGTGTGAGCTTCGGAAGTCATTGGGGGATGTCCGTATTACGGTATCATCCCGAGATCGTCGAACGTGCCGTCCTGACGGGGATGGAAGGCCCTGATCACACCTACGATCATCCCGGGCACATCTGGAACGTCTACAAGCGTGTGGCCGAAGAGGCGGAAGTCGCTCCGGAGTTTTGAGGACTACATCCCCCAAGGCGGTCTGATCGCAGCCATCGAGAAATTGGCCGCGACGCTCGCCATCGTTCCTGCCCGTGTCACGGTTTGGATACCGGACGTCGGTGCGCAAACCGTCCTCATCGACGGCCCCGTCATTCGACAGCTCGCCCAGGGTTATTCAGGAAACCTCGCGTCCTGGCCGGCCGACATCATTTCCCTGTACACGGGAAGCTACGGCAGGGCGGCTGTGAGCCTGGTCAAGGCGCGTCAAGCCACGACCGGGGAGTTGGGCAGCTACCACGACGAGGACCGATTCAACCACGAGGGGAGAACCTTCCTCACGGCGAGCTACTTCTCCCTCGATTGCGGATCGGGGATTACGGCAGAAAGACTGGCCGCCTACGATGCCGACCCGGCGAACCAGGTCATCGGAGAGCTCAACTGGAAGTACAAGAATGGATGTTCCGAATTCGAGAGCGATCTGGGGGATGCGTTCCGTCAGAACTTCGACACGGACATTCCCACCGTCATCGTCCAGGGAACGTGGGATCTCTTCACGCCTTACGAGAATGCCGTCGAACTGGCCCCGCACTTCAAGAATAGCAAGTTCGTCACGGTCAAAAGAGGCGGCCACGGAGCTCTGGGGCAGGCTCTCCGTGCGTCGAAACCCTTCGAGGCGGCCATCTGGGCCTTCATCACGACCGGCGATATGTCAGGCCTGCCCGACGAGGTCGAGATCCCCGTCGAGTGGGTCGCTCCGCGTTGAGTGTTCAGTGGTTCGGTGTTCAGTGTTCAGTAAACCGGGCAACGTAGGCTGAAGCCCTACGCTGATGCAACGAAGCCGGCTGAGACAGTCCGAAGCTGCGACATCAAAGAAACAGAGGCTACGCCCGTTATAGGCGTAGCCTCTTTCGCATTGGCTCGTTGTTCCCCGAATCTCTTCCCGACTCGGGCCTGGAAGTCAGAAAATACTCCTCAGTGTTCATCTGAGGTTCCAGTCTTTCTTCAGACCGCTTCTGCCAGATACTCCTCACTCAGATCGTGCCCCAGGCCTGGTCGATCCGAGACGTGGAAAATCCCGTTTCGCACATCGAGCGGTGGATCCAATGCTTTGTTGTATTGGGGCAGCTCGGAGTAGGCAATTTCGAGCCGATAGAAATTAGGAACGGACATCACCGTCTGAGCACCGGCAATCATCGTAATCGGACCGGTCGCATCGTGGGGGCTGATCGGAACAAAGTAAGGTTCGGCCATCACGGCGATCTTCTTCAGCTCGCTGATGCCGCCGGTGCGCACGACATCGGGCATCAGATGGTTGCACAGTCCCTGCTCGAGGATCGGTCGGAAATCGTAGCGTCCGATCAGTCTCTCACCCACGCATAGCGGAATCGAAATCTGCTCCTTGACCTGTCTGAGGGCGTCGACGTTTTCGGGCGGGACAGGCTCCTCGAACCAGCCGATGATGGACGGTTCAAATGACTTCGCGAGGCGAACAGCCGTTGGAACGTCGAACTTCCCGTGCGCGTCGATCAGGATTTCCACATCGGGGCCCACAGATTCGCGGAGGCCCTGAATGATTGCCGTCCCGCGTGCTTCACCAGCTGTCGAAATGCCCCCGCCGTGCTGCCGGGGGGTGTCATCGAGCTTGTAAGGATCGAGCTTGATGGCCGTGTGACCCTCGTCGACCGTTTTCTTCGCAGCAGCTGCGTACTCCTCCGGTGTGTCACACCCCCGGAACCAACCGTTCGAATAGAACTGAAGGTTGTCACGAAATCGTCCACCCAGCAGGTCGTAGATCGGCAGACCCAGTTGTTTGCCGCGGATGTCCCACAGTGCGATGTCGACCCCGCTGATCAGCGCGCTGATGAATCCACGACTGCCGATCGAGCTGAACAGCTTGTAGAGTTTAATGTTAAGGTGTTCGATCCTGGACGGATCCTCCCCGATAAGCCACTGATCGAGCTTCCGAGCCGCGGCAGCAACCATCGCGCTCCCGGGACCACTCGATGCCTGTCCCACACCGTAGAGCCCTTCGTCGGTGTGGATCCGGAGGAACACCCAGTTGTACCGGGTGCCCGGGCATTCGAATACGTCAATTGACGTGATTTTCATCGTTAGCCTCGTTTTGCGCGAACGGTACGTGGGGGCTGAAGCCCCACGCTAAGAGCGCGAAGCCGGCTGAAGCCGGCTAAGGTGGATCTGACTTGCGCGTCCATTCGTCAAACAGAGGTGGATCGGTGTTTGGGCACTCATCAGTCCGCTTCGCCGGGCTTTGTACTTCCACCGTGGGGATTCATCCCCGCGCCAGTCTCTGACGGATGACAACTGCATTAGCTGCGACTCCGGCACAGCTAAAACTCAGCTTCCTCCCAAAAGATCGTCACTCCCAGACCCTGCCACTTGTCCCGCTCTTCTCTGGGAACCGCGGTTGCCAGGCACCGGGGGATACCGACTGGATCCAACTGGTCGGCCACATTCTGGAAGCACGCTTCGACCGTCGACAGGGGCGGATCCGTGTGTCGTTCGATGTTGAAACGCATATCGTTCGGGCCGAAAGCGACATAGTCGATCCCCGGTCGATCGGCGAATCGTCTGGCGTGAGCGACCGCCTCGAGGGACTCGAACTGAAGGACGAGCACGGCGTGATTGTTCCACCATTCGGCGTATTCGAGCCGGTCCGGATTCCCGCCCGATGGCCCGAGCCCGACCCGATTGGGCCCGCCCCAACTTCGTCTGCCGATCGGGCCATACCAGAAGAATTCCACCGCATCCGCAACTGTCTCCTCTGTCATCACCTCCGGAACCATGATTGAAGACAGTCCAAAATCGCAAAAACGCCCAGCCAGGTAGGCCTGCCGAGTGTGGGGGAGTCGCATCTGTACAGGCATTCCGAGGTCTTCGGCCGCCGCGCAGAATGCGACGATTTCTTTTTCGGAAATCGGCCGATGCTGGCCGTCGAAATAGACGCAGTCGTAATCCCCTTTCCCGAGTGCAACCTCCATCTGACTCTTGGTGATATCGATCGGACAGGTCATCAGGACAGCGGCCTTCGTGTCTTACGGTCTGTTTGAACGGTTTCACGATAAGAATCCTCTTTCTTTGGACGGATGTGGTGATGCGCGCAGCGGGCAGTGTAACGAAAAATCTGCACGTGGACAAAGAGTGGGTTAGACCTCGTTGGAAAGGCTTTGGTTCGGGGAGGTATGCGAGCCATTTTCTGACACACTTCCCTCCTGGCGAAACCCTACCCGGCCGCCGTGTCGTCTCACAGTATACCGGGCAATCACAGAAGCATTTCTGAGGCGAGCTGAATGATCCAGAACTACTGTCTCACAGCGATCCGCAATCTCCTCAAACACAAAGTCTATTCCTGTATCAACATCGCTGGACTCGCTCTCGGCCTGACCTGTACGATTCTCATTCTCCTTTTCATCCGAAACGAATTCTCGTTCGATCAGCATCACTCGAAGAGCGATCGAATCCACAAGGTGCTACGGGAATCGGAGCTGGGTGATCAGGTGGAAGTTTCTCCGATGACCTCCGGAGCCCTTGCCCCCGCAATGCGAGACGAGATTCCGGAGGTGGAGTACGCGATCCGCTACTTCAGCAACGGGATGTGGACCCGCTACCGTGGAAAAGGCTTCAACGAGAATATCTGTCTCGCGGAACCGGAGATTTTCGACATCTTCGATATCCCGTTCGCGGTGGGAGACCCGGCGAGTCTCGCGGAGCACGGGTCGATCGTGATCTCGGAACGGATGGCGAACCGGTTCTTCGGCGACGAAAGCCCGATCGGGAAGACCATCGCCGTCGAGCACCACGAGATGGGTGGCGATTTCACGATCACAGACATATTCGCCATACTGCCGAATCGCTCCACGATCTGGTTCGACGCGCTGACGACAACACCGACAGGGACGAAGATTCGAAGCTGGAACTGGTGGAGCGCCGAGGGCCAGTATCGAGGCTACACGACCTACTTCGTGCACCGCGAAGGGGCCGACATCGACGTGGTCGAGGCCAAGCTCAACGAGCTGATGCGTGGGTATATGGGAGAGGCGACGGCAGAGCGCAGCAAGTATATTGTCCAGCCGCTTCTGGACGTCTATCTCTACTCGATGTCTCACTACGGGATGGAGTGGGGGTGGAGTGACATTCGACAGGTCTACACGATCGCTATCGTCGGTGTCTTCATTCTGATCATCGCTCTGGTGAATTACACGAATCTCGCGACGGCCCGATCGGCGGGGCGGGCGCGCGAGATTGGGATGCGCAAGGTCGAGGGGGCAACGCGAAATCAGCTCGTGGGCCAACTGCTCTCCGAATCCGTTTTGACCGCGCTGATCTGCGTCGTCGTGGCATTGGGGGTCGTGTGGCAGCTGTTACCGACGTTCAATCAGATGGCCGGCCGAAATCTGGCGTTCTCCTTCGAGTGGATGGACGGTGTGGGGTTGGCCGGTCTGGCGTGGTGGCAGGCTTGCTCGGGGGGCTCTATCCCGCGCTCTATCTGTCACGATTCGAATCCGTGGAAGTCATCAAGGGGAACGTCAAGACAGGTCGTGGTGCGAGTCTCAGGAAGATTCTGGTGGTCACCCAGTTTGTGGTGTCGACGGCATTCATCATCGGGACCTTCGTCGTCTACGACCAGCTCAGCTACATCCGATCGAAGGATCTGGGGTTCGAGAAAGACCGAACGCTGGCGATGCCAATCTGGTTCCAGTCCAGAAAGGTTCATAATGATGGCGACGCCGACCTCCGGTTCCGACACCGCGAGGTCAAGACGCGGTTCGAGCAGCATTCGAACGTCCTCGCTTCGACGTCGAACCGATTCTATCAGGGTGCCTTCGTGACGACCGGTGTGTTCCAACCGGAGGGGTCGACGGAAAAGGTGAGGATCGGTTACACGGACGTGGACGAGGACTTCGTCGATTTCTTCGGGCTGGAGCTCCTGGCGGGAAGAGCGCTGCGCTACGAGGATCTCGAGCGCCAGGAGGAGAACGGCCGGGCGCTGCTCATCAACGAATCCGCGATGCGACACTTGGTTGGGCGGATCCGGGGTCGGGATCCTCCAAAGACCCCATCGGAAAGCAGCTTCACGACAGTCGGGGGAATCGGGGTCAGGGTACCCGGAGTGTCGTCGTGGGTGTCCTGAAGGACTATCATACTCATTCCCTCAGGGATCCGATACGCCCCGTGGCGATCGGTCTGCGTCCCTACAGCTTCAAATATCTCTATCTGAAACTTGGCGATGGGGACCAGGATGACACACTGGCGTTCATCGAACGGACGTGGAACGCGCTGCTGCCTCAACGGCCGTTCGAGTTCGTGTTTATGGAGGACCAGCTCAACGACTTTCTCTACAATCGGGAGCAGCAGCTGGGCCGAATGTTCAGGGTCTTCGCGATCCTGGCAATCCTCGTCGCGTGTCTTGGCCTGTTCGGCTTGACCGCCTTTATGACCGAGCAACGAACCAAGGAGATCGGCATCCGGAAAGTTCTTGCGGCCTCCGTGCCCGACATCGTGCTCCTGATGTCCAGGGATTTCCTGTTCCTCGTCCTGATCGGAAACGTGATCGCCTGTCCCTTCGCGTTCTTCGGAATGCGGCGATGGCTCGAGGACTTTGCCTATCACGTCGATCTCGGGATCGGGACGTTTCTTCTCGGAGTGAGCGCAACCCTGGTTCTTGCTGTCATCACGGTGAGCGCGCAGGCCTACAAAGCCGCTGTCGTCGATCCGGTGCGATCGATTCGGACTGAATGAAGCAATGAAAGGGACAGTCGATGGCTGAAGAGGGACGTGTCGCCCTGATCGTCGGAGCGAGCAGCGGAATGGGACGGGCAACGGCCAAAGCCTACGCCGATGCCGGGTTGCGGGTAGCGGTCGCCGCGCGCAGCGAGGACAAGCTGAAAACACTCGCCCAGGAGATCGGGCAGGGTGCGGTAGCGGCTCCCTGCGACGTCACCTTGCCGGATACGGTGAACAGGGCAGTCGAAGGAGTGATCGACGCATTCGGCAGGATCGACATCCTGGTCTACGCGACGGGGACGAACATTCCCGAACGGAGCCTGGACGTGCTGACGGGAGAGACCTGGGAAATGATGATGGCGACGAACCTGAGCGGCGCGTTCTACTGCACCCGGGCGGTGGTGCCGCGGATGAGGGAACAAGGAAGCGGGCTGATCATCTATTTATCGACGGGAGCCGTGCAATCGCCCGATCTCTCCGGAGTTTCCTATCAGGCCAGCAAGCACGGGATGACCGGACTCGCTCACGGAACGTTCAACGAAGAGCGCGAGAACGGAATCCGGACCACGATTATTTTTCCGGGGTTGTGCGACACCCCGTTGGTCCTCAAGCGGCCGACCCCGACACCACCCGAGGTGATGGCTAAAGCATTGAAGCCCGAGGATGTGGCGGAGGCCTGTCTGTTCGTGGCGTCTCTCCCGTCGCGAACACGGATTCCCGAACTCCAGCTGCTTCCGTCCGGACTTTGAGTTATAGCCATAAATGGTTGTCCTGGAGCTTATTGAGACAAGATTAGGGAGGGATTAGACGCTGGGAAAGGTCTTTGACGTCGCTTGCCGAAAAGGGCTTTTGGAGAAAGCCAGCCACACCCAGTTTCTCCAGCTCTTCCACCAGATCTTCCGTGAGGTGGGCAGAAACGGCGACGACCGGGCTGGTGACCTCGTTCCGAAGCACGGCAATGGTGTCTACGCCGTCCATTTTGTCCATCACCATATCGACCAAAACGAGGTCGAAGGTCTCAGAATGGGTCAATTTCAGGGCCTCCACCCCGTTGGCAGCCTCGAAAACCGTGTGGCCCTCCCTCTCGAACAAGCGTGTCAGAACCCGGCGGACGTCGGGCTCATCGTCGATGACCAATATGCAAGCCAAATAAGGTCTCCTTCTGCCCTGATAAACTGCTTGGATACCGGAGATTCGTCCGTATCATAAGCTTCCAAGGTGCATTTTGAAACGATTATGTGCCCAAAACCCACGATACAATTGGGTTGACACGCCATATGGGATTCCATAGACTTAGGCAAGTGTAGAATTAATAAGCAGTTTCGTGTATTCCCACGGCTTCACCAGGCGTTGGGTCCCCAATGTTATTTGGTAACCTATTCAAGAACGACAAACGGATTTCCGTCGGGCGTGGTCGAAAGCGCAAGCTGACGATCAAGGATGTGATCGAGAACCTCGATGGCCTTGACCTGACGACGGCCAACTGTACCCTCATCAGGGACCACCTCGGCAACGACAAAGTCGAGGACTACGGGGATGTCGATGTCTATCGCGTGAACGACGAACAGCTGTTTGTCGTTGACAACGGCTTCTTCATCACGACGCCGAGCGGAATGAAGCTCGAGTCCTCCGTCCGTGATGAAGACGTTGCCGAAATCGTTTCAGAAGAGGAAGATCGGCCCGAGGCCGCAGCTGGTGATGAAGATGACATCGATCCGGACTCGATGACGGACGACGACGAGGACGAAGAGGCGGGCGACGCTTTCAGTGGTGGTGGAGGGCGGCGTAAGCGACGTCGGCAAGAGCCCGAACCCCCCGAAGAGCAGGCCCTCGGAATCGGACAGGTCATTCGGCTTCGCTTTTTCTTCCGACGCATTCCCTACGAAATCGATTGCCAGATCCTCGATCGTTTCAATCCCACGCGATATCGCAACGTCGACCTCACGCCCAAGTGGGGTGTAGGCTATCGGGTTCGCCCCCTGAGCGACGCCCGAAAGCGCGATCAGCGGCGCTATGTCCGCTACACGCATCGTCTGGGCTTCGGTCATCTTCGTTTGAGAAGCGAGATCCAGTTCAACGTCTTCGCCCACAAGACCAATCTCGAAATCCCGGAAAAGGGCGCTCTAAAGCAAACGATCTCGGACGAGGACTTCGAGGTTAGTCCATTCGGCAAGCAGGACGTCGACGAACTGAAGGACGCAGATCGCATCGAAGACATCGTCGAGTTCTTCATGGCTTGCATGGTTCAGAATCCGACAGAGCGTCGCCACATCTACGCCAGCAAAGCGTATCTGGACAGGCTCAACCGATCGAGTCTGGAGGGACTGGGCTATTTCAATGTCGTCGGTGCCCAGCAGACGACGGTTCTTCCCAAAATCTTCGTAAAGCGGCAGGCCAAGGGCGAGAGTGTACTCGACAAGCAGCTTGCGGGGAAGAGCCACGCCAAGCGCGACGCCAGGAAGATGCGCGCGATCGAAGAGATGTACGATCGGTTTCAGATGCTCACACGCGAGCACTATCTGGCAGCAGCGGAGGATGGGAAAGTCGGTCGTCGGCGATTTCCAAAACGACATCGTGCTCGTCGGGTTCTCGTCTCCCCACGGTCTTCAGGCCGAAGATCACGCAACCTCGCGCCAGCTCGTCATGCCCGCCGAGGTGACGGACATCGGCGTGGAAAACATCACGCTCAAACCTACGGCGTTCGAAGATGCCAGGTCCCGCGAATTAGAGATCAAAGAATTCGTTCGCCAGGACGATGGGTTTCAGATCGATTTGCTGAATTTCAGCGTCGGAGGCACCCAGCTGCGGGGGGCAGAAACGGCCGAAGGATGCGAGGCGTTCCTGCAATACCTGATCGGGGATGGGGCCGAGGACATGCCGCTGGCCGAACGGGTCGAGGCGCTGCAAAAGCAGGCCATCCTGCTGAACCTCTACCCTGTGTTGAATTTCACGCGTGCCCAGATTTCCGACTACAAACCCTACTTACCCTACCGGATTCCGGTGATCGCACGTGTCGCTCGTTTTTCGACTGAACGAGCGAAGGAGAACGAAGAGCCGACGATTGCATCGCTGGGGTTGGAATTCATCTACAACCCGATCCACGACAGCTATTCTCGGGACATCAACGAATTCGATCAGTGGGAGCAGGTCACGCCGTATACCGAGAGTCAGAACTTTATCGAAATTCACAAGTCCCTTCAGCTTCTGTTCGGGTTCGACCGGGCGCTCGACGAAAGTCTCAGAGAAGACAGGAGCAGCACCAAACAGAAAGAAGTCATCGACGAGGACGAGGAGTCCGCCGAGCCCGCCGAGGAGGAGGCGCCCGCCAAAGCCGAATGAGCGGGACACCGGTCTGCATCGGGGGGTACGGGACTTTCCGTGCGCCCCGATTTGTGTTGGTGCCCATCGATAAGGCGGTTCGTTGACAGCTGCTGGGGCTTAACCTAAGATGAACTTTCTAGGTGCGCTGGACGGCCAGACGCCATAGGCGAGACAGCCGATGAATCAGGAAAAGATCGACTACACCGAAGACGACAGGATCCTGGCGCAGCTCGAAGATCCGACCGATATCGAGGCGTTTACCAACCTGATGGAGAACGCCCATCGGGAAGGGCTGAGCGCGGCCGATCTGATCCGCGAGGAGCCCAAACGGACGTCTCGAAGCGCCATTCGATGCATCTGTTTGAAGGATCGAAAACGGTCGATTCGGGCCATGGTGTCGGCCGTCGTCAGATCGATGTGGGACAGGCCTGTTCAGAACCCCGAAGATGCGCTCGTACAGGGCCTGTTCGGTGCAACGACACGCCCACCCCGCTTCCGCGAGAACAAGAAGAACGGTGGGGAATCCTGATGCTCCAAAGTCAGCTCCTCAGGGCCCACATAAACGAAATCGAAGAGCTGATCAGTAACCTACTTCCCGCCGCGAAGGCAGGGTGCACATCCTCCCGCGATCAGGTTGTCTCTCTCCAAAAGCAGGTCTTCGCCAAGCGGCGACGACTGCGTGCTCTCCCCGACGAAGGCTGACCGGGGCCCCAAACGACCGAATCCACACCCGACTCTGCCGATAAGCGGATGCTGGGCATCGACTACGGCAGGCGTCGCATCGGTGTCGCGATCAGCGATGCGCTCGGCGTGACTGCCCAGGCGCTCACGACCCTCGACGTGAAGGGTCGCCGCGATGCGTGCCGGCAGATCGCCGACCTCGTGGAATCGAACAAGGTGGGCACGATCGTCGTGGGACTCCCGCTGAACATGGATGGTTCCCGGAGCGAAATGGTCGACGAAGTTGAACAACTGGCCTCGCGGCTGACGGCAAGCACGGGTTGTCCCGTCGTGTTCTGGGATGAGAGGATGACCAGCCAGGCGGCTACACGGGCCATTCAGGCTTCCGGACGCAGGGCACCCCGTGGTTCGGTCGACCGAATCGCTGCTTGCCTGATTCTCGAAGGTTACCTGAACACCAGACGGCCGTGAACGAACTTCCCAGACGCGTGACCGAATGGATCCGCACACGCTTGCTCGTGGTCGTCGTCACGGCTACGACCTGCGTCGGCATCGGCTTTGGCGTCACCCTTTCCTTCTACCTTTTGAATCGTCCGACGGGCATTCCGCCCCGGATCGTGGTCGTTCAGGCGGGGGCGTCGGTCCATTCGATCGCTACCCAGCTTAAGGAAGAACGCCTGATCCGAAGCCCACGGTTTTTCCGCGTGCTCTCGATCATCGGCTCAATCAGCACGGAACTCACGGCCGGACCCCACCCTCTCCACGGCCGAATGACTACCTGGGACATCCTCCAGGAACTCCGGATTCCACGCGACGAATCGATCAGCGTGACCATCCCGGAAGGGCTTCGTAAGTCATCGACGTTCGAGATTCTTGCTCGCGCCCTTGATCTCGATACGGACACGTTCGAACGGTTGGCTTCAGATTCGCGGTTTTGCCAGGATCTCGGGATCGACTTGGCCGATCTGGAGGGCTATCTCTTTCCCGAAACCTACCGGCTCTCACGTTTTGCGTCAGAGGAGCAAGTACTCCGAATCTTGGTGACGCACTTTCACAAGGCCTACGAGGGCGATGTGGCAGAAGAAGGCGAGGGTCGTGGGATGACGAGGCACGAAGTCGTGACGATGGCTTCGATCATCGAGGAGGAAACACGCGTGGCCGAAGAACGCCCGATCGTGTCTGCCGTCTACCACAACCGGCTGCGCCGACGGATGCGTCTTCAAGCCGACCCGACGGTGCAGTTCGCACTGCCTGACGGGCCACGTCGACTGTTCAACAAGGACTACGCATATCCCTCGCCTTATAACACCTACCTGCACGGTGGTTTGCCACCCGGGCCCATCGGCAGCCCGGGCAAGGCGGCGCTCGAGGCGGCCGTGGCTCCGGCCGATGTGAACTACCTCTACTTCGTAGCCAAGGGCGACGGCTCCCACATTTTTACACGAACGCCACGGGAACACGAGGCAGCCAAGCGTCTGACGCGTGATTCTCGTCGAAAAACCTGGAGAAAGCCCAAGTAACGTGTCGACCGTTTTAGAATCGACTTCCGTCCTCGCCGGCCTGAACGAGCCTCAACTCGAGGCGGTCGAAGTGATTGACGGTCCTCTCCTGATCCTCGCGGGGGCGGGATCGGGGAAGACGCGCGTACTCACGCGTCGCATTGCTTATCTCATCGGCGAGATCGGTGTGCCCCCGTGGCGCATTCTGGCAATGACGTTCACGAACAAGGCGGCCGGCGAGATGCGGGATCGCGTCGAGGAGCTGCTCGATCGTCCGAGTCGGGGAATGTGGATCGGCACGTTTCACTCGATCTGCGCCCGGCTGTTGCGGGTCGAACACGAAGGAGCCGGGCTAGGTGCGAATTTCTCCATCTACGACACCACGGACCAGCTTGCCGTCGTGAGGAAAGTGCTCAAAGCGCGCGGCGTGTCGGACAAGACCTATCCGCCCAAGCAGGTGCTCGGGCGGATAGGCCAGGCTAAAAACCAGATGTCCGATCCCGACGGGTTTCTTCGGACCGCCGACGGATTCTACGAACAGCAGATTGCCAACCTTTACCGCGCCTACCAGGCCGAGCTCGACGACGCGAACGCGGTCGACTTCGACGATCTGCTGATGAAGAGCGTCCGTTTGCTGGCCGACAACGAAGCGGTGCTGGGGAAGTACCAGGAGCGATTTCAGTATATCCTGATCGACGAATACCAGGACACCAACCGCCCGCAGTATCTCCTCACGCGCCATCTGGCAGAGACGCACCAGAATCTGTGCGTCGTCGGCGACGACGACCAGAGCATCTACGCCTGGCGCGGCGCCGACATCCGAAACATTCTCGATTTCGAACAGGACTATCCCAAAACGACCGTCATCCGGCTCGAACAGAACTATCGCTCGACCCAGACAATCCTCGACGCAGGCAATGCGGTCATTGCTCACAACCTGGATCGAAAAGGAAAACAGCTCTGGACCGACCGGCAGGGAGGCGAGCCGATTCGGCTTCGACGTACGTTCGACGAGCAGGACGAGGCCCGTTGGCTGGTGACGACGATCCAGGAGCTGAAGGGCGTGGGGAACCTGGCCTTACGCGACCAGGCCATTCTCTACCGAACGAACGCTCAGTCACGGGCCATCGAGGAACAACTCGTTCGGGCAAATGTCCCCTACGTCATCGTCGGGGACGTCAAGTTTTACGAGCGTCGCGAAATCAAGGACGTGCTCGGCTATCTCCGGCTGATCGACAACCCGCGCGACACGGTCTGTCTGACTCGGGTGATCAACACGCCACGCCGAGGCATCGGGGACACCTCCTTCAATCGGATGATGGACTTTGCCGCCGCCTCGGGCGCCGCCCCCTATGGAGTGCTGGCGCGGGCGAGCGACATACCCGACCTCAGTCGTGCGGCAGCATCGAAGATGAAGGCCTTCCACGCGATGGTTGAACGGTTTCGGACTCGTTCGAGCGAAATCGATGCAGCCACGTTGGCCGTCGAAGTCCTGAAGGAGGCGGACTACGCACAAAGTCTGGGCGCCGTGGGTGTGGCCGAGGCGGATGGCCGGCGCGAGAACGTAGAGGAGTTGCTGGCCAACATCGAAGGGTTCGTCGACCGGGCGGAAGACACGTCGATAGGCGCTTTCCTCCGGGAGGTGTCGTTAATGACCGATGTCGACGAATGGGACGATCGGTCCGACGCGGTGACACTGATGACCCTCCACAGCGCCAAGGGTCTCGAATTCGGGGCGATTTACATCACCGGTATGGAGGAGGGACTGTTCCCGATCGTGCGCGCGTGGGAAGAGGAGGACGAGGACGGCACGGAGGAAGAGCGCCGGCTGTTCTACGTCGGAATTACACGGGCGAAGGATCGGCTCTTCTTGAGCCACGCTCGCCAGCGCAGACGATACGGAGGCATCCAGGCCGGGATGCCATCCCGGTTTCTGAGCGAGATTCCAGAAAGCCTGATCGAGGAGGGTTTGAGACTCCGAGAAGTGCCCGTCGATGAACCGGACGGTGAACGTTCTGGTGAACGGGCGCGACGACCGGCCGTCGAGAGGGCCGTAGGTACGGTCGACCCGGCACCGCGTACAGGGTCGCCCGACGCTATCGAGCTCGCTGCGGAGGCGGGAGAGGGTCGCGATCTGTCGACCGAGGTGGGTGATTGGGTGATCCACCCCTACTGGGGCCGAGGCGTGATCGAAGCGCGGTCAGGGAGCGACGAGGATACGAAACTGAGCGTTCGATTCCAGGGGGTCACGAAGAAAATCGTCGTGCGCTACGCACGATTGTTGCCCGGTTGAGCCGATAGCTCTTGATTTGGTTAGGCCCTTTTCTGATATTGACAAAGTTGTGACAGACCCAACCCTCTATCGGGGCGGTGTATGGTGGTTACGGTCGACGATGTTCGAAAGGTGGCTCAGCTCGCTCGTCTCAAGTTCGACGAAGCGGAGGAGCGCCGACTCGTCGACGATCTGAATCAGATGCTTGCCTACGTGGCCGCGCTCGATGAACTCGACACAGAGGGCGTCGAGCCGACGGCTCACGTCCTTCCGCTCTCGAACGTCTTTCGCGAGGACACTCCCGAGGGGTCTCTCACCCAAGAAGCCGCGCTCTCGAACGCCCCCAGTTCGGGGCACGGCCACTTTCGCGTTCCGAAGGTCATCGAATGAGCGGCGGCGGTGTCACCGCCGCCGCCGCTTTTGTTTGCCTCTCCCACTACCCCCTAGATCGCACGTCCACGGAGGTCACGTGAGTATCGAGTATCGGGGCCCGAAGTATATCGTTGTGAGCGGTGGTGTTATCAGCGGAGTCGGGAAGGGACTGGCGACGGCGTCGATCGGGAAGATCCTGCAGGAGAACGGCTATAAAGTCACGGCCATCAAGATCGATCCCTACCTCAACTACGACGCGGGGACCTTGCGTCCGACCGAACACGGCGAAGTCTGGGTGACTGACGACGGGGGAGAAATCGATCTCGATCTCGGCAACTACGAACGTTTTCTGGCGCTCGACCTCCCTCGTCGGAACAACCTGACGACCGGGCAGATCTACCACACGGTGATCGAACGGGAACGTCGGGGGGAGTATCTGGGCCAGACGGTTCAACCTGTCCCTCATATTACGGACGAAATCAAGCAGCGGGTGACCGAAGCCGCCGAGGGCGCCGACATTGCCCTCGTCGAGATCGGCGGGACGATCGGCGACGACGAGAACAGGCCCTTTCTGTTCGCGATGAAGAGCCTCGAGCGAGACGTAGGCGAGGAGAATATGCTCTACGTCCTCGTCAGCTACCTCCCCGTGCCGGGTCACATCAGCGAGATGAAGACCAAACCGACCCAGCAGGCCATCCGTCTGCTCAGCGAGCACGGCATCTTCCCCGACTTCATCCTGTGCCGGGCCGTCGACCCGATCGACGAGGTGAGGAAGCGAAAGATCACGGTTTCGGCGAACATCCCGATCGACCGCATCATCTCCGCGCCCGATGCCGACAGTCAGTATCAGGTCCCCCTGAACCTCGAGGAGGAGGGGCTGGGCGAAAAGATCCTTCAACACCTGCGTCTGTCGTCTCGCACTCCCCCCGATTGGGAGAATTGGACGCGATTGATCGGTCGGATCAGACGTCCCAACCACCGACTCCGTGTCGCGATGATCGGAAAATACGTCGAGATCGGCGAATACGAGCTGACCGACTCTTACATTTCCGTCAATCAGTCGCTCGAGCACGCGGGAGCCTCGCTCGATGCCGAAGTCGAGATCTCGTGGATCGATTCCCGGCGACTCGAGTCCGGGCAGGTCGACACCGAGCTGGAGGGTTTCGACGGCATCATCGTTCCGGGTGCCTTTGGTGAGGGTGGCGCCGACGGGGTGATTCAGGCCATCCGCTACGCCCGCGAAAGTGGCGTGCCATACCTCGGTCTCTGCTACGGCCTGCAGATGGCGGTGGTGGAGTATACCCGAAATGTGGCGGGTCTGATCGATGCGAACTCCGCCGAGATCGACCCTGATGCCCCGAACGCGGTTATCGACATTCAGTACAACCAGCGCGAGATCATCGAAGAGTCCCGCTTCGGTGGAACGATGCGACTTGGGGGCTACGCAGCCGTGTTGCGACGGGATAGCCTGCTGGTCGATCTCTACGAACGTCTGGGACGCATCGAGGACGACGCGTGGCGCATCGAACGGCTGCGGGAATCACCGAGCGAGAATTTCCGGGTCGGTGTCATCCTCGACAGCGAGGTGGCGATCATCGAGCGTCATCGCCATCGCTACGAGGTGTCGCCCAAATTCGTCGATCTGCTCGAAGAGTGCGGGCTGGTTTTCTCCGGCTTCCACCGCCGTGACGACGGCACGAAGCTCATGGAATTCATCGAGCTGTCCGATCATCCCTTTTTCATCGCAACCCAGGCCCATCCAGAGTTCAAGTCACGGCTCGAACAGCCCTCTCCGCTGTTCTACGGGTTCATCGAGGCCAGTATCGCCCGAGCCGGGCGGAAGCGGATTCGAGAGGAAGCGGCCTCTCCCCATCCCAATTGATGCGTTTCGGCCGAGCTGCAACAGTCCGTCTTCTCGTGCTGGGGCTCGGAGTCGGCTGTGCTCAGGTCGACGAGGAACCACGAACCCAACCCGAAGCCGCTGACGACACACCCGACCAGATTGCCCACGACGTCTCCCAGGTAGTTACACGCGACGGACGCAAACGGGCGGAGATTGTGGCTTCCCGTCTTCTCAAATACGAGGGGCAGCGACGGTCGGATCTGGAGGGAGGTGTCACGGTTCGGTTCTACTCGGGGAACGGGCGTTTGGTTTCGACCCTCGAAAGCCGGCGCGCGGTGATCGATGAGGGGGAGCGCGTGTTCACCGCAGTGGACAGTGTCGTTCTCGTCAGTCAGGACGGGACGGTACTGCATACCGACACCCTGCGCTGGGAAGAAGGAACCGAGAAGGTTTTCGGGCCGGGCCGTGTCACGATCGACCGGAAAGAAGGTCGGGAGGAGGGTGTCGGATTCGTTGCCGAATCGGATCTCTCGACCTGGACCCTCACGGAAGTCGTGACGACGCTCGTTCCTGCGGACTCTGCGAGATAGAGGCCATGCGTGCAAATATCCGATGCGAGACCGCCCTGATTTTCGTGGCGGTCTTTTTTTTGTTGGCGACGGCGCAGACCGCAGACGCCGACCGGCTCATTTCCGCCAAGAACAGTCGCACCACCCAAACGGCGATCGGCATCGAACGCATCTACACCGACAGCGTCCGCGCGGCGTTCGGAGCCATACGGGTCAGCGCGGATTCCGCCGTCGTTCGAACAGACGGAGATGACTACCTCTTTTTGTGGGGCGTTCGGCTTCGAGATGAGGAGCGTAGGATCCGTGCGGACGCCCTGACGTATGCGGCGGACGATTCGACCGCTCACTTCCGCGGCAACGTCCGGATCGAGGATGCTGGTCGGTCGGTGTTCGCCGAGCGGATCGATTACGACCTGGCGCGTCAGGTGTTGACCGCCACCTCAGGGGTCCGGCTTCTGCTTCGCGACCTTCGCTTGACAGCGGAACGATGGTTTCACGACGCGAAGGTCGACACGGGTAGGCTCGAGCGGACAGTGGAGGTGCGACACGGATCGGGGCCCGATCCGATCTACCTGCGGGCGAATCGAGCGCGTCTGTCCACGCGGGCAGACACCGTCGACTTCGCCGGGGCCTGTCTGCTCACGGTGGGTGCCTATTCTGCTACGGGTGATAGTCTGACCTACGCGGCCGACAGGGGTTCGGCACGGCTGGCTGGATCGGCCCGCGTTGAATGGTCCACCGAAGGAAACGCGACGGACACGCACGTAGAGGGGCGGGAGATTCTGATCTCGCTGGATGGCGGGCGTCCGACGGGATTGACCGTCGACGGCCGGGCATCGATCCACTCGTCGAGAACGGCATCGGATTCGACGCGGCACTTTCAGCTTCAGTCGGTTCGCGCAGAGATGGACTTCGCCGATGACCAGATGGCAATGATTCGGGCCGAGGATGATTGCGAGATGATGTTTCTGGGCGGGTCGGGTGACAGCACGTCGATGCGCGCAAAACGAGCAGACCTCGCGTTCGAGGTGGGGCAACTGACCCGGATCGACCTGACGATCGGAGTCGTGTCCCATCACGCAAAAAAGCGGGCTCACCAGGTCGAAGGCGAGTATGTCACTCTCTTGTTTGAGCGGGAGCACATTCGGTCCGTGCAGGCCGATTCGTCCGCGACCTTTCGAGACCTCGACGGGGCCACCCATATCGTCTCCGATCGTCTCGAGTTGACCTTCGAGAACGGCGACCTAGCCTCGGCCCGGGCGGTGGGTGGTGTTTCTGGAGAAGTGGAGGAAGCCCCGTGACGATCCAGGCGCTCCAGCTAGTCAAGGACTACGACCGTCGACGCGTCGTCGATCACCTCGATTTGGAGGTGTCGGCCGGTGAGATCGTCGGTTTACTGGGCCCGAACGGAGCGGGAAAGACGACGACCTTCCACATGATCGTAGGCCTGATCGCCCCCCGATCAGGCCGCATCCTGCTCGGAGACGAGGATATCACCCAGATGCCGATGTATCGGCGAGCGCGCGCCGGGATCGGGTATCTCTCCCAGGAGCCTTCTGTTTTCCGAAAACTGACCGTGCGCCAGAATCTGCTCGCTGTGCTCGAAACGCTGTCCCTGGACGACGAAGAACGGCTAGCACGGTCCGACCGTCTGCTCGAGGAGTTGGGACTCCTGCACCTCGGTGGGGCCCAAGCCGATCAGCTTTCCGGGGGCGAGGGGCGACGGCTCGAGATCTGTCGTGCGCTGGCTCGTGACCCGCGCTTCCTGCTGCTTGACGAGCCATTTTCGGGGATCGATCCCAAAGCCGTCGAAGACATCCAGACGATCGTATCGGACCTGAAGGTGAGAGACATCGGCGTTCTGATCACGGATCACAACGTCCGGGAAACGCTGGCCATTACCGATCGGAGCTACATCCTGTCGGAAGGAAGGATTCTGGCGTCGGGGACCGCTGTGGACCTGGCATCGGATCCCGAGGTTCGACGGGTCTACCTGGGTGAGCGATTTCGGCTCGATTGACGTCTGATTTTCGCCCTCACGTGTACAAAAGCGGTTGTGAATCCACCAACTTTGTTTATTCTATACTCGTTGGAACGATTTTTGTTGGGAACCCTTGGTCGATTCGAGCCGGAGGAGTCTGATCCGGGATACAGATCAGAGGACAGATGGGCCCGAATATGCTGCACGGTGGAAACGATGATCCGTCCGGCTACGAGTAGAAAACCATAGAAACGAACGATGATTCGTCTGACCCAGACAGCCTCTCTGCATCAAAAAATGGCTCCGCAGCTGATCCAGTCCCTGCGGCTGCTGCAGATGCCAACGCTGGAATTGGAGCAACTCATCCAGCAGGAGCTCGAAATCAACCCGCTCCTCGAACTGAACGAAGAGCAGGACGAGGATCAGGAGGAGTCGGAGGCGGAGCCTGAGGAAGAGACCGAAACCGAATCTACGGAGACAGAAGCGAGCGCCGAAGAGGAACAGCCTGAGGAAAACCCTGAGGACGAGAAGCTCGAAGAACTGGAGTTCGACGATTCCGACATGGCGGACGACAAGTTCGACGAGGAGGACTGGAACGAGTATCTGAACGACTCGGGCTACGTGAGCACGCGCGAGGAGTTCGACCCCAATGTCGAGGAGTGGGACAATCAGGGGGCTTCCCAGATCAGCCTCGAAGCCTCACTCAGGGAACAGTTCCTGCTAACGGAACTCACGGCCGACGAACGTCAGATCGGTGAATACATCATCGGGAACATCGACGAAGATGGATTCCTGCACACACCGGTCGAGGATATCGCCGATGTGCTCGACGTCGAGGTCGAGCTGGTCGAGAAGGTCTTGTCCGTGATTCATACGTTCGAGCCGTCGGGGGTGGGCGCCAGAGATCTCAGAGAGTGCCTCCTCATCCAACTCGAGGAGCAGGGCTACGAGGGCGACCTGTCGATGATCATCGTTCAAGATCATCTTGACGACTGGATCAATCGTCGCTACAGTCGGGTCTGCCGGGCGCTCGGCATCGACAAAGAAGAATTGACGGAGGTCCAGGAAATCATCGCGGGGCTTGACCCCAAACCGGGTTTCACACCGGAGCCACGGGTCAACTTTAACCTTGTCGTACCCGACCTCGAAGTGACCAAAGTCGGCGAGGAGTACGTCGTCACCCTCACAGACCGGAACGCACCCACCCTTCGTGTGAGTCCGATCTACAGGGAGCTCCTGAGCGGATCGGAGAAGTCGGGCAAAGAGGCGAAGAAGTTCGTCGTCGATCGGCTGAATTCGGCACGATGGTTCATCCAGGCCATCAACCAGCGGCGCACGACCATGGTTCGAGTCATGCGCTGTATCGTTCAGAATCAACGTGAATTCTTCGACCACGGTGTGGGCCATCTCCGACCGATGGTTTTGCAAGAAGTGGCCGATAAGGTGGGGATGCACGTCTCTACGATCAGCCGCGTCAGCAACGGGAAGTATGTTCAGACGCCGCACGGCGTCTTCGAGCTGAAGTATTTCTTCGACGGAGGGCTGAGCACCGAGGAAGGCGAGGACATCTCTGCCAAGACGGTCAAGGACAAGATCAGCACCCTCATTCAGGACGAAGACGCACGAAGTCCTCTAAGTGACCAGAAAATTGCCGATATCTTGAAGAAAGAAGGAATCGATATCGCACGACGCACGGTCGCCAAGTATCGTGCTCAACTGAACATCAACCCTGCACGCTACCGGAAAACGATTTAGACGGATCAAAGGCGGACATCTATGGACTTCATATTCATCGGGCTTTCGTTGGGTTGCGCTGGCTTCCTTGCCAAGATCGTCCTGGACTACCTCAATGAGGTGCCCGTGTGGAAAGATAAAATCCACACAGCCGACATGGAGATCGAGCACTTCACGTCTCAACTCCAGGCGCTGACTCAGGAAAAGGAGAGCACGGCCGCGCAATCCAAAACGATCGACGATGACATCAAGAAAATGGAATCAATGGCAACCGAACTGAAGGTGGAAATCGAAAAGACGAAAAAGGAAATGGCGCGGAAGGGTAAAATCATCATGCGCCGCCAGCCCGACGAAGAGCAACGGTAGTTCCCCGCTCGACCTTCTTCTGGTGTCCCGGTCTCTCGTCCTTGGTTTGATCCTGCTGTGCAGCTGTGGCGATGCCCGCTATCGCCTCGATGGAAGAATCCCTCCCACATCTGGCCGCGTCGCCCTACTCGACAGCGCTGCGACAGGCAAAGTCGAGCGACTCCACCTTCTTTTTTCCTCCGCGCAGGACTCTACTGAGCGAATCGCCGAACGGGAAATCGCCGACATCCTTAGCCGTCTGAGCGAATCCGAAGACGATCTCCGCTCTTCCCGACGCAGGCTGAACGATGCGTCGACACGCTATCGCAAGACCTTCGAACGAATCAAGGGTTTCGAATCCTTCGGCGGCAATCGGATCTTCACCGATGCGGACCAGCGGGTTTCTACGAAGAACCTGCTATCGGAGATCGCAGACCGATTCTACAAGGGGAAGGCTTTTTCGCTCGAAACCGGCGGAGAGATACGCACCTTTATCAGGGAGTCGTTGGTTCCGGCTGAACGAAGGGTGACGCGGGCGCGACGTGCCCTTAAGCGCGTCGAGGCGGGTAGGCAGGACGACGAGGCTACGATCGTGAAGCGACGTGAGACACTGAAGGATGAGCGAGCCGGGTTGGTCGTCATCTACAACCAGCGAATCCTCGATACGCTGACGGGCGCTGTGCTCGCGGTCGCTCCTGCCGACTCGAGCGGTTACTACCGGTTCGACACCCTGTCACCGGCCCGATACCATCTCTACCTCGAATCACCCGGCCACGTTCTGACGACGATTGACCTCCGCACGCACAGTCGTCGTGATCTGTCTGCCGGACCAGAGCACTCGCCCTTGCTCGGGGGAGCGAATCAGGCGCTCTGAACGGTGCTGATCTCGTCCTCGGAAATCTTGTGGACGCTCTTGGGATTGAACGTTTGCTGCGTATCCACACGAATGGCCACTTCGATACGCCCTCCGGTCAGGACAAAGAACTGGATGAGAAACCCGCCGCCCTGCATGGTCTCGACCAGGTAGTCGTCCTCGTCCAACCCCGCCATCCAACCTTTCAGCTTCACGTCGAACTCGGGATCGTCCACGACCTCGGGCGGTAAAGCGGCGATCAGCGTACCTGGCTGTTCACCGATGGCGGCGCCGATCCGGTTCCGCGCGTCGATCGCGAAAGGGATCAGACGAGTGGCATAGTCGACGTTGTCGTCCCCGTTGCGTTCGGGGGGAACGACGCCCCAGGTCAGGTGGTGGATGAACGGATTGCCGTAACCCTGGCTGAGCATCTGTTCGCGTGCCGGCTCGTCGACGGGGTGGACCACGGCCACGTATCGGAACCACCCCTTGTCTGCCGCGGGATGACCGTCGGGCAAGCCCGATGGCACGTTGATGTAGTCCTGACCGTCGACAGGTGAGGGATAGCAGCGCGAATCCCAGCCGGCCACGTAACCGACGGATTTGAGCGGTCCCGCGAGCAGATGGGGAGGATCGACGAAGATCGCGGCGTGATCCATGTTCGGAAACAGGGCGATCCCTCCCTTCGACACGCAGTCTGCAACGTGGACGGCCTCTTTGAACCGTTCCTCGGCATTCTGGATCTGCAAATAGTCGGAAAAATCCGCGGGCAAACGGGGCTGTTCAGACATTTGTAGCCTCCATGCGTGAGTCTATCGACTCTTCATAGAATCAGTCGCGGGTCTACCCTGTCAAGGGGTTCGTGTCCGAAGACAACCACGACACGGGAGGATTTCCGCCAAGGCCAAACCCCACATCGACCATCCATCTGGGAATCGCAAAGGTAAGTTGTTTTAAAACAAAATTTGTGTAATATTCAGGGCCGGTGTCAATCCCAAGTCTTTTGGCACGCATTCTGCGATATTTAGATACCCGTATGGCCTCTTCGACCCAAAACGGTAAATCTGCGAAGCGCGTTCTGGCGCTCGACGACGACGGGACCATCCTCAAGGTCATGGAGAGCGCCCTGACGATGGAGGGCTACGAATCCGTCACGGCCTCACAGTGGGTCGAAGCTCTCGACGCTATCGAGGAGCGACAGCCGGATTTACTTCTCCTCGACCTCCAGATGCCCCACGTGGACGGGATCTTTCTGCTCGAGTGGATGAGAGAGCAGAAAATGGATGTCCCCGTGATCGTCGTGTCGGCCTACCTCGACGACGACTCGGTCGCCCGGTTTAAAGAACTCGGCGTCAAGCGACTGATCTGGAAACCCTTCAACGTGGCCAACCTGATCGAGGAAGTCGAAGCCTGCATCGGTCCATCCGGCAGGGAAACTCCGCAGCCGGTCACTGAAGAAGCCGTTGCGATCGAGCCGCCCCCCCGAGATCCCCGAACCCGACGGCGAGAGCAGACTACTGGGCCGACGCCGAAGGCGTCGCCGATCCGGCCGTTCTCGCCGTTCCAAGCGTGTCGAACGACGGCGAACCGTCAAGTATCTGACGGTCGTCGCGGTACTCTGTCTGCTCGTTTCGGCCATAACCGTCGTGGCACGTCATATGGCCAGCAGCCTGACCGAAATCGTCGACACGGGCACCTCGGATCCGCGTGGATCGCGCGACGTGATCCAGGAGTTGATCCGTGCGCAGGTCCGGGCGCAGATCAAAGAAGACATGAGCAAGCGTGCGGCCCCGCCCAAGCCCGTTGAACTCAAGCTCCAGAAGAAAAAGGCTATATCCGGATCTCTCAACGAGATGAAGTGGGTGAAGGTGCCGTGGTTCCTGGCATGGGGGCGCGGTTAGAGTGTGCGGAACCTCTTCGGAATCTGCTCAGGGATGTTTATGTCTCCGACGGTAAGGAAGATCATATCGTTGAATGCGTCGAGTGTGCGGAATCCGCTGGCTCGGTTCTTGACGATTTGGACGATTCGGTTGAGGCCTTCGGCGATGGCGTTGGTAAGACGCGTGTTCACGAATGCGAGGACGCCGAAGAAGTGCTGTCGCAGGGTCCTGACGAACTTTCGCAGGGGTTCAAGTCGACTTCTGAGTGCGGACGTCGTCCAGCATTTCAGGAAGCGTTCGGCAGCCCAGGGCGCTTTGTATTCCCAGAACTGCTCGAACTCGTCCTTGAGTCTCCAGGCTCTATAGATTCGGTAGTTCGCCTTCTCCAGTGCTTTGAGTGTCCGAGTATCCCCTCTGGAGCGTGTCGCTGAGTGCCGGTAGAGGAGCCATCGGAGGCCCTTCATGGCTTTGCGCTCATCCGGGGCAGCTTTACGCCACTGGTCCTTACGGACCTCGTCAACGGCGGCATTGAGAGCCTTGACGATGTGAAAGCGATCGAGGACCAGCTTGGCATTCGGACAGTGTTCCTGGATGGCTCCGATGTAAGCTTCGCTCATGTCGCAGCAGGCCCACTCGATCTTGGATCTCCGGTAGGGACTGAGAGCCTCTGTGAAGAACCGATCGATCGTTTTACGCGCCCTGCCGCGGCCAACCCACACCACGCAGGAGCGGTCCAGATCGTAAACGAGCGTGGCGTACCTGTGACGCTTGGCGTAGGAGATCTCGTCGATCCCGATGGTTTTGAGCCCTCGGATACGATGACCTTCACGAAGCCGCGTGATGGATCGGTGAAGGAGATCCGACAGCGTCGAGGCAGAGATGCGCAGTAACTCGGACGCCGCCTTCTGCGTCATGGTCTGGCAGTAGCGCAGCATGGCATACTCGAAGCGATACGTCACCCGAGAGAACCGCTCCGCCCACGGAATCTCCTCGACCACACGACCGTGGGTAGGACACCGAATCTCCCGAGGATGGTAGAGAAGCCAGACCCTCCACCCGCACACCGGAATGTCACGCCACCGACGCGGATGGGGCATTGTGCGGACGATTTTACCTCGACGGCCGCACTCCGGACAACAACAACCATTCTTATGTGGCTTTACGGCGATGACGAAACAGCTTCTCCCCTCAAACCACCAGCTGACAACACGGAACCCCTTGAATCTCAGCAGTTTCGATAGTAATCTGCTCCCGGTCATAGGTCGCACCCCCTTCGCTTTGATTGTCCTACACACACAACCAAGCGTAGGGAACGATCTATGACCTTGTCATTCTATAGTTTCACCGTTGAGAAACCCGGATAGAGCCAAGAAAAAGAAGTAGCCGCATGACGGAGACGCAGGCAGACCTGCCCTCACAGGTCGCTGGGACGGTTCTCGTCGTCGATGACGATCCCCTCGTTCTTCTTCAGGCCCTTCAGCATCTGCTGTCGCGAATGGGGCTCAACGGTGTCTGTGCGAGCCAGTGGGCGACGGCTATGGAGGCGATCGAACGTGAAAACCCGGACCTGATTCTCCTGGACGTTCGAATGCCCACTGTCGACGGCCCCACCATGCTGTCTTTCCTTCGGGAGCAGGGTGTCGACGCTCCGGTGTTCATCGTTTCGGCCTCTTTAGACGAAATCGACCTGAACGACATGCGTGCTCTGGGTGTACTCCAGTTTGTGCCCAAACCGTTCTCGGTCGAGCGTCTCAAAACCCTGATTGAAGAGGAATTGCGGAACGCGTGTGTATCCGAGTCCGTCGGCGTCGGGACTTCGAGACGATCCGGATCCAAACCAGGCCACCGCCCGGTCTCATCCAGTCGATCGGTCATGGGCAGACGCTGGAAGCCGAAGTGGGGGAGGCGCAAGCAAACGCTTCGTCATCTCCTCGTCGTCGGCATCGCGTGCCTGTCGATGTCGATCGTGTTTCTGTTCGTGCATTTCGTGTTTAACTCCGGCGCGATCCTCGCGCTGAGGGAGGCCATCCACCAGAATCTCAGAGCACAGACAGAGATGGTCCAGGAATAAGGCAGACGACGAGACGATGGCTTTACGCCTCTCCGCTGAGCGGGGAGGCTTTTTTATGGCTATATCCGGATCTCTCAACGAGCTGAAGTGGGTGAAGGTGCCGTGGTTCCTGGCATGGGGGCGCGGTTAGAGTGTGCGGAACCTCTTCGGAATCTGCTCAGGGATGTTTATGTCTCCGACGGTAAGGAAGATCATATCGTTGAATGCGTCGAGTGTGCGGAATCCGCTGGCTCGGTTCTTGACGATTTGGACGATTCGGTTGAGGCCTTCGGCGATGGCGTTGGTAAGACGCGTGTTCACGAATGCGAGGACGCCGAAGAAGTGCTGTCGCAGGGTCCTGACGAACTTTCGCAGGGGTTCAAGTCGACTTCTGAGTGCGGACGTCGTCCAGCATTTCAGGAAGCGTTCGGCAGCCCAGGGCGCTTTGTATTCCCAGAACTGCTCGAACTCGTCCTTGAGTCTCCAGGCTCTATAGATTCGGTAGTTCGCCTTCTCCAGTGCTTTGAGTGTCCGGGTATCCCCTCCGGAGCGTGTCGCTGAGTGCCGGTAGAGGAGCCATCGGAGGCCCTTCATGGCTTTGCGCTCATCCGGGGCAGCTTTACGCCACTGGTCCTTACGGACCTCGTCAACGGCGGCATTGAGAGCCTTGACGATGTGAAAGCGATCGAGGACCAGCTTGGCATTCGGACAGTGTTCCTGGATGGCTCCGATGTAAGCTTCGCTCATGTCGCAGCAGGCCCACTCGATCTTGGATCTCCGGTAGGGACTGAGAGCCTCTGTGAAGAACCGATCGATCGTTTTACGCGCCCTGCCGCGGCCAACCCACACCACGCAGGAGCGGTCCAGATCGTAAACGAGCGTGGCGTACCTGTGACGCTTGGCGTAGGAGATCTCGTCGATCCCGATGGTTTTGAGCCCTCGGATACGATGACCTTCACGAAGCCGCGTGATGGATCGGTGAAGGAGATCCGACAGCGTCGAGGCAGAGATGCGCAGTAACTCGGACGCCGCCTTCTGCGTCATGGTCTGGCAGTAGCGCAGCATGGCATACTCGAAGCGATACGTCACCCGAGAGAACCGCTCCGCCCACGGAATCTCCTCGACCACACGACCGTGGGTAGGACACCGAATCTCCCGAGGATGGTAGAGAAGCCAGACCCTCCACCCGCACACCGGAATGTCACGCCACCGACGCGGATGGGGCATTGTGCGGACGATTTTACCTCGACGGCCGCACTCCGGACAACAACAACCATTCTTATGTGGCTTTACGGCGATGACGAAGCAGCTTCTCCCCTCAAACCACCAGCTGACAACACGGAACCCCTTGAATCTCAGCAGTTTCGATAGTAATCTGCTCCCGGTCATAGGTCGCACCCCCTTCGCTTTGATTGTCCTACACACACAACCAAGCGTAGGGAACGATCTATGACCTTGTCATTCTATAGTTTCACCGTTGAGAAACCCGGATAGAGCCTTTTTTATGCAAGGTAGGATCAGGTCCGTGCCCGAATGGAAAAGACTCTTCAATATTCGTGGGGGAGCAGGAACGGATAGGATCGCCACTGTTCATTCTGACACAATAAGTTGTACGGATTGGATACGGGTGGCACTCCACTTGCCAGACCATCCGGCCATGGGTCAAGTCCCATAGTCAGTTGAAAACTCATCGGGCCCCGTAGTTTGGTCAGGCTCTCTTTTGAGCATTCTGTTCGTTGTCGAGATTCAGATCTTTGTTCAGTGCTTGCCTGAGTAGGGGAAGATGTTTGTATCCGCTCACGCGTCGCAGGCGAGGTTCGATGTCGAGGAGTGCGGCAGCCACCCATCTGTGTCTCTGGGGAGAGTTGTTCCAGCGTCTGACCTTCCGAGTGAGCTCGCCGGTCCTGCTGTTGAGGGCTTCGATGCAGTTGGTGGTTCGGAAGCTTCGTTTCAGGAATGGGAGCATACCCAGCCGGTGGAGGGTCAGGGTTTCCTCCAGGCCTTCCTCGAGGCTCGTTACGGCAGACTGATTCATCAGCTTCAGTTCGGGTTTAAGTGATTCGAGTGCGGCCTTTGCCTCCTCGTAGGTGTCGCAGTCATAGGCTTTCTGGAGCTTCCGTCGAACTCTTGGACGTTCCCTCTCCGGGAGATAGCTGACGACATTCTCGCGCTTGTGCCACTGACAGCGATGAACGCGCACATACCCTTTGAGGGCTTTGGTGACAGCACTGCGGAGTCCCTTTGAGCCGTCAAGCACAACGAGAAGGCCCTGGTCGTAGCACAGGCCTCTCCGGATGAGGTCCTGGATCAGCTGGCGGCAGATCCGTTCGTTCTCCGTCGCCGATTCGACGAAGCCCAGGGGGATCTTCTGGCCGTCCATCGTGACCCCCGGAGCGATCACGATCTCTTCGTCGGCAAAGCTCTTTCCGTCAATGAACAGGGTCACGAAGCCGTAGTCGTCGAGGGGACGCTCCTGGAACTGCTTCAGCTTCTTCGCGGTGGCTTTGATGAACCGCCGCGAGACGGAGGACGCTGAGATACCAAACGCTTCTGGAACCGATTCGGCACAGGCCTTGTAGTTGCGGCACGAGATCCCCTTGAGAACACGAAGCAACAGCCCCTCGTCCGTCTTCTTGGGCGTCTGTAGAGCCCGGTATGCAGCCAGGGAAACCTCTGCGTCGGCCTCGACGTCGCGCACCCGGGGAACGTCTAACGGGAGCTTCTGGCTTCCCCACCGACGATGCGCCTGCTCCGAACCTTTGCGCGCATACCGAACGCCTGCGAGCTGCTCGACCTCCTGCTGGAGGAGGTCTGCCACTGCCTCCAGACCCAACGGGATCAACGCCTGGATCACCGACAAACGCGTCTCCAAATCGATGACATCGCCCTCAACCTTGACTTCACCATCGCCTGCAAATAGCTTCTCCATCTGGGCTCCTTTCTTACGGGTATACGCTCCTACACGTCTACCCAACGTAAGTTTGGAGCCCTCTAAGTTTCAACTACGATAGGCACAACACCCGGCCATGAACGGATTCCTGACCTGCGCTCTGTTCGTGGCGACGAGCCTGCATACGCCGCTTCTGGGACAGCTGATCCACGTCCCGGAGCGTGTCGAATTCGGCCCCACCCGCGTGGGCTCGACGGCCGGCGATACCCTGCGCTTCATCAACAACAGTGCACACTCCCACCTGATCGATCGTGTCGATTTACCTGAGCCCGCCTTTTCTGCCACACCCGTCGGCGTCACGACTGCCTCGATTCAGCTCGAGACCGGAGATACGCTCCGCCTCGCCATCATTTTCGCGCCCACTGCGGTCGTGTCCTATGCGAACGTCCTCCACCTCGACGGGACCGATGGTTCGCGCGTCACCGTCCCTCTGCTGGGGGAAGGTGTGGCATCTGTGCTGGTGATCGATGAGGTTCTGGCCGATCCGCCCACCGGGTTGGAGGGAGATAGCAACGGTGATGGCGTACGCCACAGTTCTGAGGACGAGTTTGTGGAGATCCTGAACATCAGCACGAGACCCGCGGATCTTACGGAGCTGGTACTGACCGATTTGGGTACCGAAAGCGGAGCGTTTCGATTCCCCGACGGTACCGTGCTTCCGCCGGGGGAACGCGCCGTCCTTTTCGGTGGGGGGCAGCCGATGGGACTTCCGGGCACCGTATTCGTCGACGATGGCAAGATCGGGAAAGGCTTGACCAATTCGGGGGATGGCGTCGTGCTTTTGCACGGAGTAGGAGGGGATACCCTCGACGCCATGACCTACGGCAGTGAAGGGGGCCGCGACCAGTCCCTCGTTCGTGAACCGCAAGGAACCGGCGCGTGGGTGAAACATTCGGATCCGCCAGGCCAGGGCCGCTTTTCACCCGGCACGGCACGGCCTTCGATGATCGGCGCGCACTTCAGCCAGGATAACATCACGATTGCCCCGGGAGAATCGTCGGTGCTCGATCCGGTCGGGTTTTTTGCCGACGGGGGCGTCGTCAACCTGGCAGGGCTCGTGAGCTACGTGAGTTCACCGACGGGCATCGTGGAGATGCACGGTGACACGGCGGTCGCGATTGCTGCCGGGCATGCCGACCTGACGGGGTCCCTTGCCGGGTTCGAATGGCGAGCGATCGTGAACGTTACATCGGGTCCAATCGATGGCCTCAGGCTCCTACCCGCCGACACCCTCGTCGTGCTCGGGCAGTCCGTTCGATACACTGCGCTGGGCGTTGTCGAGGACGATTTGACCCCGATTGGCGGAGTCCTTTTATCCGCCGATCCCGATTCGGTCGCAGTCGTCGTAGGCGACTCCGTACGGATGATCGGTGCGGGCTCGGGAACCGTTGTCGCCCAGTGGGAAGACTTCGTGACCGAAGCGACGATTCGATCGGCCTCCGCAGGCGACCTCGATGGCGATGGCCGATTCACGCTCACGGACATTGTTCGGATCATCGACCTGATCCTGACCATCGGTCAGAGCCCAACGCCATTCGAGTCAGCATCGGCCGACCTCACCCACGACGGTTCGATCGACCTGCTCGATCTGACGGCGGTTGTCGTCAAAATGCTGGGAGGACCGGTACGCTCGACGAAACCCGGTCTCCCACAGTGGCGGGCAGTGAGAAAGGGGAGAACGCTGGAAATAGCCGAAGAACTTTCCGGACTCATCGTTGCGTCGAGGGATCTTTCGAGTTTCACGGCGAACTGGGGAGGCACCATCAGCCGGCGCACGGCCGCAGATGGTCGTACGATCGTCGTGCTGATCGCCCAGCAAAAGATCGATGGCGTGAAGATCGAGGTCGGCTACGGCACCATCGACAGGGCCATTGGCTTCGACCGACAAGGTCAGCCCCGACGAATCCAGATCGGAGAGAACAGAAACCGACTTGTATGCTATCCGAATCCGTTCAAGTCTTCGACGGTCCTGGAGTTCCGACTTGGTATGAGGGGATACGTCGATGTGAGTGTCTTCTCGGCGATCGGCCAGCGTGTCGCTCACCTACGCAGCGCCGTCTTCGACGAGGGTCGGCATCGACTCGTGTGGGAAGGGCTCGATCGATCGGGACGGAGGCTGGCAAGCGGCGTTTACGTCATCACCCTCACAGCGGCGGAGAGACGCGATGTGGCGAAGATGGTTCTGCTTCAGTAGCTGGCTGGTCGTCCGTCTGTTGACGGCCGAGAGCCGTGCATCTGCCGAAGCGCTTGGGATGACCGCTACCGTCGCAGACGGCGATCCGGGCGACCTCGTGTCGGTGGATTTGGCCCTTTCTGCGTCCGAACCCTTGTCCGCTCTTCGAATGGACTTGCTCGTACCCGACGTGTTGATGTCCGATCCGGAAGCTGCCGTAGTCATAGGGGAAGCACCCTTCGTTTCATTCTTCAGAGCCGCCGCAGACACGCTCCGCGTCGTTGCCGTCGACTCGACAGGTTTGTCGGCATCCAATGAGCTGAGGGTCCACATCGATTTGAGGGCCGGGTCCGATGTCGGCTCGGGTCTGGTCCGAATCATCGAATCCGAGGCCGTCACAGTCTCTGACCGGTCAGTCATCCGTGGGGTGCCCGTCGAGCTTCCGGTCGTGATCAGCTCCAACGTCCTGGCGATAGGAAATGGAGCAGGTTTGCAGGGCGAGACGGTGTCGGTCACTGTCTCACTGTCGACGGAAGCGCCCCTTGCCGGAATCCAGATAAGTTGGGGCAGCGACGATCTTCACGTTCACGGGGCGGGTCCAGTGAATCGTGCCACACACCTTCCTCTCTACCTGTCGGATGGTCGGATTCTCCTATTGACGGATCCAACCGGTCAGACCTCCCTGCCGGCTGGGTCAACGGACGTGCTCGCTCTGGAGGTCGGGATTCCCCGAAACCAGCCTACTGGACCCTACATCCTCCGGCCTACTGAGGTCGTGGCGACGGGGCTCGATGGGAGTCGTGTGATGATTCGGGCAATTCCGGGCTCGTTCGACGTTCACAGGCGCCCGAACGAACCCCCCGCCCTCACACTCCCGGACACGCTTCATTTTATGGAGGACGAGGAGACACGCTGGACGATTCCGGGCCAGGACCCGGACGGCGACCCGCTCGACTACCACCTCGAGGATAGTCCTGGGTGGCTACGGATATCGGGAAACGTCCTGCTGGGCAGCGCGGAGGATGTCGATGTGGGCCCACATCGTGTCGTGATTCGTGTGTCCGATGGGCTGGTCGAGGTCGCGGACACGCTGACGCTGTCCGTCGCCAACGTGGCCCCCCGAATTCCGACGCAGGAACAAACGGTTCGCGTGGGAAAGCCGCTCGTGTTCGAGGTCACGATCCACAACCTGGACGGAGGTGACATCGCGTTCGATGGCCAGAATGGAATGAGTTTCGAAGGGAAGACGGTTCGATGGACGCCTGGGGCGATCGGTAGGTTTCTGCTCCGTGTAACCGCCGTCGATCCGCACGGGATGATTGGGATGGGAGACGTGTGGGTTCGGGTGGAACCGCGGCCGGCAGTGAAGATCGCAGAAGTCCTGGCCGACCCGCCGGAGGGGGCGAGCGGGGACACCAACGGGGATGGGATCAGGGAAACCAACGGCGATGAGTATGTGGAAATTGTAAACGAGGGAAGGACTCCCGTGACGATCGGAGGATGGGTGCTGGCAGACGACGACACACGGCTGGACGCGTCATTCCGATTTCCGGGTGGAACGGTACTCATCCCCGGTGAAAGAGTCGTGGTCTACGGTCGCCCCCCGGGCCCGAGTGTCCCTCACCTCGCGTTCGGGGACGATGGCAAGATCGGCAATGGTCTGGCAAACCGGTCGGAGAAGGTGCTTCTCCTGGATCCTATCTACGATGACACCGTTGATGTCTTCGCATACACGCTCGATAAGAGCCCCAAGGCGTCCCTCGTTCGCACGTCCAGAGGAATCGAGAGGCACGACGCGTTCCCGGGCTACGAAAAGATGTCTCCGGGCGAACCCCGAGCGGTCGCTGCCGCCCTTGACCTGATTGTGCCCGGGCAACTGACTCTGGGAGATCGCGATACGGCAGTTGCCCGCGTCGTTTACAGCGATGGACACGTCACATCGATCGAGGAAGAGGTGAGTTGGATCGCGGGTGGCCCCGGCCTGCACCTGGGGCCTGAAGGATTGCTCAGGGCCCTCCGGCCCGGCACTTTCAGGATTTTTGCTCTCTGGCATGGCTATGTGGCCACGGCCGATGTGTCTGTCGTCGGTCCGCCTCCTCTTCCACCCATGCATCTTGAGTCGGACCCACCGGAGGAGGCGAGAGTTGGCGCGTGGTTCCGATATACACCGAGAATTAGCGACGACGAAGGTGCCGAAATTCGCTTCACGGTCGAGGGTCGAGACGTTCAGCGTGAGGGTGGAACCTTCTGGTGGCGGCCGAAAGAGCCCGGGCCCGTGACGATGAGGCTTCGGGCGATCAGGGAGGACGGAGATACACTGACGCACACGACGCAACGTGTCGTCGAGCCCCGCCCGGACCTGATTCTGAGTGAAATTCTTGCGGATCCCCTTCCCGGAAGTGCAGGGGACGCGAACAGAGACGGCGTTCGCGAGAGCCTGGGCGACGAGTTCTTGGAGATCGTGAACCGCTCGAGTTTTCCAGTCAGCCTGGAAGGCTGGGTACTCAAAGACGACGACGTTGCCCTGACAGAGACTCCACCGCTGCCGGCCCGATTCCTCGACCCAGGTGACTTTCTGATTCTATTCGTGAGCGACCGCCCGAGTGGCCGCCTGGGAAACGGCCTCAGCAACGCGGGAGATCGTCTACTACTGATCGACACGACCTTCGGTGATACGTTGATCGACGTCACCTATCGCGTAGTCGGTGACCTCAATCGCTCGGTCGTGCCGTCCGTAAACGGCTGGGTTCCGCACGAAGGTCCTCCCTTCTCCCCGGGTTGGATCGAGACTCCTGAAGAGACGGATGCGGCATCGGAAGAGCACGAGAGTGAGGGATTGGCATCCTTGCCAGATAGAGGTGCTCTACGTGTCGAGGAAGTGCTGTCGGACCCACCGGCTGGACCGATGGGGGATGCGAACCGCGATGGCATTAGCCTGAATCATGCATGAATTTGAGTTTAGGTTGTTTTGGAGTGATGTGATCACGCACAGGATTTGTTCTCGGCTTCTTCGGATGTCCAAGGTCCCGTAAGCGGTCTCTACGAGTCGCAAGAGTCACGATTTTCGTCCGGAACAGGTGTTGTTTTGCGACGTGTACATAGCTGTCCCCGGTATAGATCGGCGTTGTTACTGCGTGTTCGTTTCGAGCCTGGTGATGATTGACACCAAGACGTTTTTGAGTGGATACGATGTTGGAAAATGGAATCGGATTCTTCGTGCGCTTTCAATGACTCTCGCGCCGATTTTGAGGAAACGGTTCTGTATCGTGTTGACCTGAGGTTTGGTCCACGCGGTGCCCTTGAGTCCCTGTGATCGGAGTGCGTGAAGCAAGGCGTATGCAGCACTGTGTAGAAAGAGTCGGAACTGGTTGGCTTCAAACTTGTGGCACGATGTTCGATCGGAGTGAAGGAATGTTTTGTGGTCCTTGATGAAGCCTTCCGTGCGTCCCCTTGCGCAGTAGATACGATCATAGATAAAGCCGTCTCGATTACTCTGTAAATTGGTCACGCGGTATCTTGGATTTGCTTCGCCGTTTGTGACTTCAGCCTTGTGAATGATCCGGCGAGGCTGCCGGTAGGTGCCAGCCTGATATGAGAAGGATGAGAACAAGCGAATCGTCTCCTTATGCTCGCTCAGACGTAGCGCTTGGTCCATCAGGTTTTGTCCAGCCGCTTTGAGCTTGGAGTTGGCGCCCTGGCCCAGAACGTAGTAGATACCGTTGTCTTCGCAGAAATCGTGCATCTCTGGTGAGCTGAACTTTGAGTCTGCGCGAACGATGATCTCCACGTTTGGCCAAGATCCGCGTAGGTGTTCCACCAAGCGCTTGAGAATAGAAACGACCTGTTTACCGTTCGTCGGATGCCCGGGTCTCAAGATCGTCGTAATGAGCTTGCCGCTTTGGCCTTCATAGATATGTAGCGGCATATAGCAGTGTTCATTGTAATACGCGTTGAAGAGTGAAAATTGTTGCGCACCGTGCGTTGGGTCATCCGTGTCGTCGATATCGAGAATGATGCTTGGGGGTGCCTGGTCATACGATGCGATGAACCCGTCTACAAAAGCCCGTGCGAGCCGATACAAATCCGAGCGTCGCACATCATTCTCAAGTCGTGTCATCGTTGATTGGCTCCCGAGATCAGGACCGGAAAGAGGAAGCCGATCGCAGGCAGCCTTGACGCCCGGATCGTGGCGCAAATCATCACAATCGATGGCATCTTCATAGCCGCAAGCGATCTGAAAAACACGCTGCTTCACAAGATCCAAAAGCGTGTGATCGATATAGCTTGGGTGACGACGATCTCGCAAAGCATCTACCATTCTGGCGATCAATCCCATCTGAGACTCAAGGGCGCGAAGCAACAGAACTCCACCGTCACTCCTGACGGCGCCACCGGCAAAATCAGCCTCAACTACCTTGCCCGAAATGCTTGCGAATGGTAACCGGATCTGACTAGGTTCTATCACGGTAGTTCCTTCCAAGTGTTGTTTTGATGTGTCAGCCCTAATGTAGGGAAAAACAAACACTTGTACAAGGAGACTACCTTTTTTATGCATAATTCAGGCTAATGGACAATTCGCCGACGAGTTCGTCGAACTTCGCAACACAGCTTCCGACACGGTTGATCTGAGTGGATGTCTGATTGGTGACGATGACACTCGTCGCCTCTTTCGCGTCGCCGAGGGCACCAAGCTGCCACCCGATGGACGATTCGTACTTTCGGGGGCGGTCAGGTGCCTGCCATTCCTGGAGCAGTCGTCTTTGCGGACGACGGACGCATCGGGGACGGTTTATCGAACGCAGGTGATCGCGTTCTTGTCTTGGCACCGAACGGTGAAGATACCCTCAGTGAGGCATCATTCGGTACCTCTGATGGTCTCGGTTCATGGGTGTTTTTGGAGCCCGGCCAACCTGCACGATCCCACGCCAATCTGCCATTGAGAGGTCCTCATTCCGCTGGTCTGGCGTCACCGACCCTTCTGTCTCTTTTCCTCGAGGTTGTCATCGCTGAGGATTCAACGCGCACACTGCGTGCGACGGTGGTTGGGACCTTCAGCGATGGGTCGCTCCAGGAGGTGACGAGGCAGACTGACATCGATCCTTCTCCCGATGACCCTGCGGTTCTCGGTGCCGGCGAGATCACTTTCGTCGCCCGCTGGGAGGCTTACGAAGCGACAGCCACGGTGAGGATCGAAGATCGCGAGGATGTCGAATCACCCAGCAACCACCTGCCGGTGGTGGTATCTGACGGTGAGGTGGTGGTCGTTGTCGGACATCCGTTCCGCCACACGATCGTGATCGAGGACCTGGACAGGGATCCTCTGACCACGCGAATCGTGAGCGCACCGGCCTGGGTTCGGTTGGAGGGAAACGATCTGACGGGTACGCCCCCGATCGAAGCATTCTGGCCCATTCTGATTCAGCTGGACGACTCTCACGACCGGGTCGATTGGTCGATCGAAGTCCGTGCCGTCGATCCGGTGAAATCTTTGGAGACGGTGAAACCCGCTTCTGTAGGCCTGACCTGGATACACCCTCTGGCCATACCCGACGGGTTTGAGGTTCAGATCGACCGGGGCCCGGACTACGACTCGGACCGCCAAGAGATCGTTTGGGTTCCCGAAGAGTCCGATCTCGGATCGTCAGAGATCGTTGCCCTGGTCCGTGGTCCATCGACAGACCTCTTTTTAATGCGGTTTCGCGTGGAGGTCAGGTCCAGACCCGAGGTCAGGGTGGTGGAAATCCTGGCGGACCCGAGAACGGACACGAACGGTGACGGCCACATCGACCCGGAACAAGACGAGTACATCACCATCCTGAACGATGGGGACAGACCTTTAGATCTGTCTGGCTGGTGGTTAGGTGATGACGACGGGAAACCTGCCGTGTTGCCACGGGGTACGGTCGTTGCGCAGGGAGAGCGTTTGCGGCTGGTGGGCGAATCAGGAACCCTGGCGTCTGACGCCGTGGGTGCCCAGGGCAGGATCGGGAACGGTCTTGCTGGCCGCGACCGGCTCCTCCTGATCCATCCAGACGGTCCCGACACCGTCCTCAGCGTCGTCTACGACAACGGGAACGTCGGAGAGGCTCTCGTTTTCTCGACCACGTCTAATGCGTGGGTACCGCGAAGTGAGACAGAGACCATTGAGACGAGTGAGGACGCGAGAGACTTCGAATGGACCAGGCGGCCGCACCCCAACCCGTTTCGGTCATGTGTCAGGATTCCGATCCAGACCACGGGGCCGGGTTACCTGTCGATCCTGAATGTATTGGGCCAACCGGTTCTGCGGGCGTCCGTTCGTGGACGGGAGATCTTCGAATGGTGCGGACACGCATCTGATGGAACACCGATGGCGCGTGGCGTCTATCTCCTGCAACTGAGCAACGCCGAGGACCATCGAGCGACTAAAGTGCTTTACCTGAAGTGATTCCACGACGAAAGGAGGTGATTTCCGTGTCTCAGCCAGAAATCGTATTTCGCCACGGCTCGTGCAGCGCATCGATCTTCGAAAACGAGTATCAACGAGGCGACGATTCGTTCGCGGTCAAGTCCGTGAATTTCCAGCGCGCGTATCTCGATCGTCACGGGAAGTGGCAGCACTCGAGCAGCTTGAAGCTCAACGACATTCCCAAGGCGGTGTTGGTGTTGAACAAGGCGTATGAGTATCTGACGTCGAACGGCCGCGCGGAAGAGGAACCAGCAGAAGAGGAGTAGAAGAACAAAGACGTGAGCGACAGGGACCGGCGTGCAGGGGACGCGGGTCCCTTCGTCTTGCGAGGATGTTTAGTTCGCGAGGCTGCTGAGGAACTCGAAGATGCGCTCCTTCTCGTCGACGAGTTCGTCTCGAACATCGACGAGCTGGTCGCCCGTGATGGAGAGATGGGCCTTGAGCAAAGCGCTGGAGTCCGGCACGTTGGCTTCGAAGGCAAGACCGAGGTCGGCTTTTTTGATCAGGAAATCGGCCAGGTGGACTACGAGCGTAATCGGCAGATACTGTTTTTTGACGGATCTCAATGTGTGGTGATTGGCGATCGGGGTGACCAGAATCTCTGGGAATTTCCACCGAGAAGTTAGGATGCCACCGACTTCGGCGTGATCGTTCCAACCGGTCACGCTCGACCATGAAGGTTGGCCGATGGTCGTGCTCGAGTTCGGCGATCACGCCGTGATACCGTTCGTGGAAGAACGTGTCCAGAATGACCTTGCCGAGATCGTGGAAGAGACCCGCGACAAAGAAAGTCTCGTGGTCGGGCAGACTCAGGGTTTTGGCGATGAGGCGGGAGGCTGTCCCACACCCGATTGAATGAATCCAGAACGCCTCTCGATCGAAGCTGGCTTTACCGTTGCTCTCCGAAAGTGTGTCGAAGACGGAAACGCTGAGCGCTAGGGAGCGAACGGTGTCGAACCCGAGCACGACGACGGCTTGTTGAATCGTCGTGATCCGGCGGGAAAACCCGTAGAAGGCAGAATTGGCGAGGCTGAGGATCTTGGCGGATACCGAAACGTCCTGGGCGACGATTTCTCCCAGTTCGACAGCCGATGTCTCCTGGCTGTTCGCGGCTTCGAGCACCCGGCTGACGACGACGGGCAACGTCGGAATGTCACGAATCTGCCTAAGACTTAAACGGATGTCTTCACGATCCACGAAATCCCCCGAAACAGTTCGCCAGAGTCACGATCCAGGCGGACCGGCTGAAACTTTAATTTGCACCTTTGTTGAACTTTACGCAACCCCCTCAACTGGATAGGCCGAACCCAAGTTGAGGCCAGGGTAATCCTGGGAACTGTTTATTTTCAGAGGTTTACGGAAAGATCAGGGTGTTGCGTCGGAGGGGAGACTAAATTTGCTGAGTGGGAGAACCGTCACCAGTCGCTGTGGGAGATCCTTCGACAGGACGGATTCCCGGTGGTGGTGAGGTCACCGCCGTCGTTCCGTCGGAGCCGCTCGCGCTCTCTTGAGACGCCGTGGGATCGCTCTCGAGAGGCTCGTGAAGCGCTTTCTTGATGAGCACGCCAGCTTTGAAGTAACTTTTCTTTCTGGCTGGCACGTAAACGATTTCACCCGTTCTCGGATTCCGTGCCGCCGGCTTGGGCTTGGTGTCTTTGACTCCCAAAACTCCGAACCCACGGATCTCGATACGGTTGCCGTCGATCAGGCTTTCACGCATCGCTCTGAAGAGAGTGTCGACAACCTCATAGGCGAGTTGTTTCTTGACACCCAGCTTTTCGGAAATTCTGAGTGCAAGATCCTTTTTGGTTGTGGTCATTCCTTCCTCCGAACGGGTTAAACCATCCAGTTCGCGATAATATAGACCGGGGCACCAGATTGACGCAAAATAAAAATTTACTATGGTCTACACCGATTTTGGTCAAAAAGTGCTCAAAAACCAATAAAACACCTAAACAGAAACAGTAGAGCATCCATTCTATTGATTTTTCTGCAATTACAAAAGTGCCTCGATCGCTTGACCCAGCCAAACCGGATTCGTTAGTTTAGGGTTGTTCTTATCTGCCGACAACCCGAGCGACGGAAAAATCTCTTGGTCATTCTTCTCGTCTGGGACGGTCTTCGCCCTGATTTCGTCCGTCCTGACCTGACACCCGTTCTCTGCGAATGGGCCCGTCGCGGCGTGCAGTTTGGTCGGCATCGCTCGGTGTTTCCGTCCGAGACACGCGTGAATTCCTCGTCGATCGCGACAGGATGCTACCCGGAACGCCACGGGATCGTCGCGAACCGGTTCTATTCACGAGATTTTGACGCGCTCATAGACACCGGAAATCACGAGGATCTGGAACGGCTGCGTGGATCGGCCGGGTCGATTCTGGGAGCTCCAACCGTCGCTGCACGATTGAGGGTTGCCGGCAGGAAGGTCGTCGTGGTCGGAGCGGGATCCCCTGGATCAACGCTCCTCCAGGATCCCGATGGTCCATCCTGGCTCGTGAACACGAGGGGTGTCGTCTACCCGCCTACTCTGGCGGCTGCAGTCGGAGTTCTGCCCGGGAGCGAGGCGAGTGCCGATGATTGGAACGATAAGGCCTGCTCGATCTTCCACTCAGAAATTGCTCAAAAACACGTGGATTTCGGCGTTTTGTGGCTGTGTGATCCTGATTTCACCCAACATCACGCCGGACTGGGGGCGGGACCCTCCCTCGATGCCATTCGACGAAACGACGCCCGGTTCGCTGAGCTCATCCGCGTTCTGCCGCGGGATGCGACACTCTTTGTCGCATCCGACCACGGATTCTCCACCGTCAGCGGAGACCCAATCGAGGGGACCTGGATCACGGATTCGGTCACTGGTGGAGCCACACCAGTTCCTAACGGGGCCCTTTTCGATGTCTCCACTGACGCCGCAGCGGCGGCGGAGACGCTCTTGCCCGATCGACGTATTGGCGCGCTGCTCGCCCGCCACGCAGTTGGCGGTACCTTCGGGTTCGATGAGGTTCGACTCTTTCACGCATCTCGATCGCCCGATCTTTACTTCTCGTCCGCGTGGGACCGAGAGGTGAACGAGCACGGCATCGACGGTCGTGTCTTCGGCCCCCGTTCGTTGGCGACACACGGTTCGCTCAGTCCGTTCGATCTCCATTCAGTCCTGATCGCTGTGTCCGGGTCTGCGAGAGGGCCTGATAACGCAAAAGCCGAGCGGCGTCGTTGATATCGCTCCCACGGTGTTGACCCTTCTGGGACACACCGCCGATGGAGTTGATGGCCGGGTTCTGACAGAGGCCTTTGACACGGGCCCCGATCCTGATGGGATCGAGGTCGAGTATTGTCGCGTGGTAACGAGCGGGGGCGGGGTGGCCCGTTACCTCGAGTTCGCCGACGTCGCCGGCTACCGCTACCTGATGGAGGGGGGCATTCAGTCTACCTGACGGTGTACACGTGCTGATGGCATGAAAATCAAAGGGTTCATCGTAGACCTGGACGGAACGGTCTATCTGGGCGATGCATTGATACCGGGCTCTGCGGAAACCATCGCCTGGATGCGCAGACGGGGGCGGGTGATCTTTCTCTCGAACAAGCCGACCGACTCGCCCGCGGCTTACGCAGCGAAACTCTGTGGTCTCGGTGTCCCGACGGAGGACGAGGAGGTCATCACCTCCGTCGCGATTGCAATCCAATACCTTCGGGAAAACCGGCCTGGGGCTCGGTTCCATCTCATCGGCGAATCCTTCGTCGAGTCGCGACTCCTGGATGCCGGGTTGATCGTCGGTCGGACACCAGACGAAACGGATATCGTCGTTGTTTCTCTCGATCGTGGGCTGACCTATGCGAAGCTGCATCACGCGTACCTCGCGGCTCGTGCGGGGGCCGAGGTTTACGCGACGAACCCTGACCTGGTCTGCCCGACCGATCGTGGCGGCATCATCGATGCGGGTGCCAGCATCGCCGCGCTCGAAGCCCTGATGGGGCGGCCAGTCGACAAGGTATTCGGAAAACCTTCTCCCGAAATGGCCCACGCCGCACGTCGTCTGGCGGGCTCAACCACCGAGGAGACGTTGGTCATCGGAGACCGAGTGGAAACGGACATCGCCATGGGGATCGAAGCCGGAATGCGAACCGCCCTCGTCCTCTCCGGAGCAACCGACTCGCAAAGCGTCGAGCGCGCATCTTTCCGTCCGGATGTGACGGTCTCCTCGCTCGCCGACTTGCCACAAGCACTGGGGGAGGGATGACGCAAAGTCTGGCATCCGAGCTGTGGCGTGCCGCACGACAGCATCCTCACATTGCCGCGATCAGAGAACCGAATCGGGTGATGACCTACCACCGTCTGTGGACGGCTGTGAGCGCTTGTGTTGCCGATCTGGAGGGACACGGGGTGGGTCCCGGGAAACGCGTCGCTCTGATGATGCCAAATTGCCCGGAGTTCACGATTGTCTATTACGCAACGCTGGCCCTCGGGGCGGTGGTGGTCCCGCTCAACGCCTCGCTGACGGAATCTGAATCCGTCGTGCTGCTCCGTCATGCAGGTCCACACATTTTCGTGGGAGACGAGGAGCGACTGCCGCACGCTTCGGCAGCGGGGATTCCCGTTCTCCGATCGGGAGACTGGTGTGAGCGTATTGCTGAGCCAAGCAGCCCGGCGCCTGTCGATCCTTCCGAAACGGCAGTCATTCTGTATACCTCAGGGACGACAGGCCACCCGAAGGGCGTCGAACTGACGCACCGGAATCTGACGAGGAATGCACTGTGGGTGGGGCAGTCGAGTCTCGACGGAGCACAGTGGGGGAGCACGGACACGGTTCTCGCGGCGCTACCGCTGTCTCACAGTTTTGGTCAGACATGCCTTCAGAATGCTCCCCTTCTCCACGGGGCGTCGGTTATCTATGTCGCGCGTTTCGATCCTGACCACGCCCTCGACATTCTGGTGAAGGAGAACGTGACGATCTTGGCTGCCGTTCCTCAGATGGCGCGCCTGGTCATGGAGAGCGGGAGGGAGCGAGACCTCAGACCGACGACTCTTAGATGGTGTCTGATCGGGGGGGCGCCCATACCGACAACGTTGATCGACGCATTCGAGAAGTGGTCAGGGGCATCGGTTCTTGAGGGCTACGGCCTGTCTGAAACATCACCCGTTTGTGTTTTCAGGACACCCCAGACACCCCGGCGTCCTGGCAGCGTCGGACGTGCGATCGAGGGCGTGGAGTTGCGGTTGGCGCTACCTTCTGGTGACTCCACCGACGTTGGTGGACCGGGGGAACTTCTGGTTCGTGGGCACGTGGTGATGAAAGGCTATTTTAGACAGCCGTCAGAAACGCAGGAGGTGATACAGGAGGGCTGGCTCCGCACGGGAGATGTCGCTCGTATCGACGAAGATGGTCTGATCTATATCGTAGATCGATTGAAGGATGTCATTCTCAGGAATGGGTACAGCGTTTACCCATCCGAAGTCGAAGCCGTCGTGGCGCGGCACCCATTGGTCGAGGACGTCGCAGTCTTTGGAGTCGCCGACGACCGGGTGGGTGAAGAGGTGGCCGCGATGGTCGTCTCCACCGGTCCGTCCCTGAGCCCCGATGCCCTCCGAGCCCACTGCGAGGCACACTTGGCTCCCTACAAGAGACCCCGGCGGATGGCATTCGTGAAGCACATCCCTCGTGGATCGAAAGGCCAGGTTCTGAGAGGACTCCTCATCGGGAATCTTGACACATCGCGCCAGGGCGCGATATATTAGGGATGGAACTGCTTGATTTTCAGTCGAATATCCATCGATCCCCTGGGGGACCTCAATGAAGATTGATGAAGAAATCCGGGGTGACGTCGCGCTCCTGTCAGTGTCCGGGGCGCTGATGTCCGGCCCCGAGGTGTCGGAGTTTCACGAACACATCAAGAGGCTTGTCAAGGACGGCATTGTCAATGTCGTGGCCGACTTTTCCAAGGTAAAGTGGTTCGGGAGTTCAATGCTCGGCGTGATGACCGCCAGCCTGACGACCCTGCGCAACGAGGGCGGGGATCTCCGTTTGACGGGCGTGACGAAAAAGATCGAGAGCATCCTGATGGTCACTCAACTGGCGTCGATCTTCCGGACGATCGACAGCCCGGAACGGGCGATCGCCAGTTTTGCCACACAGCCGCCCGATCCCAAGCCGGAATCCTGATTCCCAGAACCCGATTTCCTTCGCCACCCTTGGGCATTGCCGAAGGGTGGCTTTTTTTCTGGATGATCCGTGACCAACGACCAAATCATCGCCAGGTGGCGCGACGAGCCGGCGCCTCTGCTTTCAGTGCTTCACGCGATTCACGATCGCGATGGTCAACTTTCGGATGACGCACTCCGCGACGTCGCGGCGGGGTTGCGAATTCCGTTGGCCGACCTCTACGGGACGGTGACCTTCTATCATCATTTCTCACGTGCGCCCAGGACGATCCAAACGCCCCGTGTCTGCACGGGCCCCGTGTGTCGAACCCGTGGGGCCGACGGCATCCTGGCCGGACTCGAAGGCGCATTAGGCATGCCGTGCCCGGGACGGTGCGACGATCCCGTTCCCGTGCTGATGGCTGCCCGTGTTGAGACCCATCAGGGAAGCGACGACGTGGTCGCCCGACCTTCTGCTCTGCCTGTTCCGAACCCGGGGGGATTGGACGAATGCGTATTCCGTCACATCCGAGAGCCAGAAAGGTCCAGCCTGGCCGGATACCGACGATCGGAGGGGTATCAGGGACTCGAATCTGCCAGAGAGATAGGGCCCGAAGGGATACGCGCACTTGTCGCTGAGTCTGGTCTCGTCGGTCGGGGCGGCGCTGGATTCCCAACCGGCACAAAATGGAATGCAGTCGCGGAGGCGGATGGAGAGCCAAAAACGATCGTCTGTAACGCTGATGAAGGTGAGCCGGGCTGTTTTCAAGACCGTGCCATCATGGACTACGATCCACACGCGCTGATCGAGGGTATCCTGATTGCGGGTCTGGCCACTGGAGCCGAACGGGGCATCATCTATCTCCGTTACGAGTATCCGGACACCTTACGCACTTTGGAAAACGCGATCCTGGAAGCTCAAGAGGCGGGGTTGCTCGGGCCGGAGGCGTTCGGACCGGGGCATCCGTTCCATCTTTGTGTACGGCGCGGCGCCGGGGCATACATCTGCGGAGAAGAGACCGCCCTGCTCAACAGTCTCGAGGGGAAGCATCCGTATCCACGCAACAGACCCCCTTACCCGGTCACGAACGGTTTCGAAGATCTCCCAACAGTGGTGAACAACGTCGAAACCCTCTCTGTCGTACCAAAGGTTATGGTTAAAGGCTCTGAGTGGTACCAGAGTCTTGGTCGAGGATCCTTCGCAGGGACCAAGGTCATCAGCGTAAGTGGCGATGTTGAGCGGCCGGGTAACTACGAGGTACCGATCGGTTTCAGCCTGCAAGAGTTGTTACAGGAATGGGCGGGTGGCGCCCCCGACGGCGGATCGATTCAGGCGGTGACGATGGCCGGACTCTCGGGAGGTTTCCTGGCCGACGCGGACCTCGACGTGACGCTCGACGAACCAGCTATTCGCGAAAAGGGCGGCGCTATGGGAGCCGCGGGGATCATGGTGTTCGACGATCGACGGGACATGGTCGAAGTCACCCGTGATGCCATCCACTTTTTCGCCGACGAGTCGTGTGGGAAGTGCTTCCCCTGTCGAATCGGCACGCAGCGACTGTTGGAAAGACTCGACGGAAGCCACGGCCCCAAAACGTCCGAAGTCTGGCGTCGCGAGGTCGACGACATCGCGACGGTTATGAAAGCCACGAGCGCGTGTGGATTGGGCCAGGCCGCACCGCTGATCGTAGAAAGTTGTGTCCGGTATTTTCCAGAAGACATCGACGCCCACATTAGCCGAGGTGGAGGAACTCAGCATGCGTGATCAACCGACGCTCACCCTCGATGGAGAAGTCGTCGCATTCTCGCCAGGCCAAACCCTCTACGAAGTGGCAGGAGCGGAGCAGCGAGAGGTGCCGACACTGTGCTATGATCCACGGCTCGAACCGTTCGGGAGTTGCCGGCTCTGCATCGTAGATGTTGAAGGGATCAGGAATCCTGTGGCTTCGTGCACGATGCGAGCACAGCCCGGCCTGGTCGTTCGCACCACCACGGAGGTCTTGGAGAAGCACCGCAGGACGCTCCTCGAAATGGTTGTGTCAGAGAACAGGGAGGTGGAGGTCGACCCACTTCGGGGTTACGCCTCTCAGGAGCTAACGGACCTTGTCGAGCGTTACGATGTCGATCGTGGACGTTTCGACGGAGCACATTCCGGCCAGACTTTCGAGGACGATGACAATCCGTTCATTCTGAGGGACTACGACCTCTGTATTTCCTGTAATCGATGTGTGCGGGTCTGCGCCGAACAGGAAGGGGACTACGCGATCAGCATCAAGGGGAGGGGATTCGGGACACAGATCACGACTGAGTTCGACGAGCAACTGCGCAACTCCTCGTGCACCTTCTGTGGGCAATGCGTGCAGACCTGTCCGACGGGCGCACTTGCAGACAGGAAGGCTCTGCGTGCAATGGACGCGCCTGGCGAAATCGAGGAGACGCGCTCGGTTTGTCCTTACTGTGGCGTGGGCTGCTCGGTCGATCTGATGACAAAAGAAGATCGACTCATCGGAATCCGTCCGGCTATGGATGGGCCCGCCAACGAGGGAGCCCTGTGCGTGAAGGGGCAGTTTGCGTTCGACTTCGTTCAACATTCCGACCGATTGAAGCGGCCTCTTGTGCGGAACGGTCAAGGGGACCTAGAGGAAACGGACTGGGATACTGCCCTCGACCGGGCCGCGGACGGCTTCAGGTCCGTGTTGGCCGAACACGGGCGTCACGCCATCTACGGTGTGGCATCAGGAAGAACCCCGTCCGAGGCCAACTACATCATGCAAAAGTTCATCCGAGTGGGGTTCGGGTCCAATTACATAGACAACTGTAGCCGTGCCTGACACGCTCCCACGGTTGCCGGTCTGGCAGCCACGATCGGAAGAGGAGCGATGTCGAACCCCCTGGAGGACATGGAAAAGCCCGATGTCATCTTCTGCATCGGGACGAACATGACCGAATGCCATCCCGTTGCGGCCACACGAATCAAAAAGGCCGTGGCGCGTGGCGCCAGGCTCGTCGTGGCGGATCCGCGCAGGATCCCGCTCGCAGACATGGCCGACCTCTACCTGCCCCTGCGTGTAGGGTCTGACACGGCACTGCTTCTCGGCATGGCTCACGTTATCGCCCGCGATGGATTGGTCAATCGCCGGTTTGTCGACGATCGAACAACCGAGAGCGACCCGTTCCTCGAACACGTTACCCAGTCCACGCCGGAATGGGCCGAACGGATATCTGGCGTTCCAGCCAGGGACATCGAGCGGGCAGCCAAGTGGTACGGGGAGGCCGAACGGGGTGCCATTTACTATACCCTGGGCATCACCGAACACATCTGCGGCGTCGACAATGTGCAGAGCTTGTGCAACCTGGCCTTGATGACCGGCAACATCGGTCGAGAGGGAACAGGCGTGAACCCCATGCGTGGCCAAAACAACATCCAGGGCGCCGGTGACAGCGGGGCGATCCCGTCCAATTATCCGGGATTTCAGTCGGTCGAAGATCCGACTAATCAGAAAAAGTTCGCAGCGGCCTACGGGCGGGAAGTCGACCTGCAAAAAGGGATCACAAAGGTCCGGGCCCTCGAACAGTGTGGCGAGCACATCCACGCTATGTTGATCGACGGCGAGAACACGGTGGTTTCGGATCCGGACAGGGCACATTGCGAACACGCCCTGGATGCGCTCAAACACCTGGTGGTGATCGACATCTTTCTGACGGAGACGGCCGAACTCGCCGATGTCGTCCTGCCTGCAACAGCGTGGGCTGAGACGGATGGCGTCTTTACGAACACCGAAAGACGCGTTCAGCGGGTCAGGGCGGCGGTATCACCGCAGGGTGACGCCAAACCCGATTGGTGGATTGTCTGCCAAATTGCAAGACGCCTGGGCTTCGAGGGTTTCCAGTTTGACGATCCCAAATCGATTTTCAACGAACTTTGCAGTCTGTCCACAATCTACGCTGGGTTGAATTGGGACCGGGTCGAAAAAGGCGAATACCAGTGGCCTGTTCCCGAAGACGGCCATCCCGGGACGCCCATCCTTCACGAGGGCGAATTTCCGAACGGCCGCGGTATCTTCAAAGTCATCGGCTATCGGGATCCTGCAGAGACGATCGACGAGGATTACCCGGTCTGGCTCACGACGGGGCGGCGGCTCGCCTCCTACCACACTCGAACCCAGACTGGCCGGGCCAGGGGTATCGACTATTTGCTTTCGGAGGAGGCTTTGGAGGTTCATCCCGATGATGTCTCGGCGTGGGGTCTGAGGGACGGCGCCTGGTGCTCGATCGCCAGTCGCCGGGGAACCGTTCGGGTCAAAGTCCGCGCAACCGACCGGTCACCAAGGGGGACGGTCTTCGCGAGTTTCAGCTTCAACGACGTGCCCATCAACACCTTGACCGGCTCGGGCTACGACCCCACGACCGACACGGCCGAACTGAAAGTCTGTCCGGTCAGGGTCGAACCTGACGAGGGGTGAGCTTGGCGTCCCAATCGGCAGTTTCGCGCGAAATCGAACGCATTGACGGCGACCGGAAGTCGGTCGAAGACCGAGTCGCGGTAGAGGAACCCCTCGAAATCCGTGTGGCGGGAGAGACGGTGGCTATCACGATGAGAACACCGGGAGAAGATCGATGGCTCACCGCCGGTTTCCTCATCGCCGAAGGGATCGTCCAAGACCTCGGGGACATATCCCGCATCTACCACTGCGGGAGACCGGGCACGGAGGGCTACGGAAACGCGATCGATGCGGTTCCCGCCGCCGGCCTAGTCCTGCCGATCGAAAAGACAGATGCGAGCCGAAGGGGTACGCTGACGACATCCGCCTGCGGCGTCTGCGGTCGACAGAGCATCGACGACCTTATAGCGCGCTGCGAAGTCGTCGAGGATTCGGTTTCGATCGACGTCGGCGTTATCGGTTCAGTCGTGGAGGCGCTTCGAACGAAACAAGGTGTTTTCGACGAGACCGGAGGCGTGCACGCGGCCGCCCTTGCCAACGAGGCCGGTGAAATTGTCGTCTGCTGTGAAGACATTGGAAGACATAACGCAGTCGATAAGGTCTTCGGTGCCCTGGCACTCGGCGAAGCCGATTCGGGCGAGCCGGCCATTCTGGCTGTGAGCGGCAGGGCGAGTTTCGAGATCGTTCAAAAAGCTGCGGCTTCCCGTGTTCCCATCGTGGCCAGCGTCTCCGCGGCGAGTTCGCTGGCCGTAGACCTGGCCCATCGGCTGGGCATCACCCTCGTTGGATTCGTACGGGGAAAACGCATGAACATCTACACGCATTCTGAACGGATTTCGTGAATGTCGACCGATTCCATCACTGATCGGATCGACGCCCTCCGCGACCTCATGCGGGATGAGGGGGTTGCGGCCTTCCTCGTTCCCAGCACTGACGAGCACCAGAACGAGTATGTGCCCGCGTGGTGGCGACGACGGGAGTGGATCTCCGGTTTCACCGGGTCGGCGGGCGACGTGGTCGTAACGACGGTCGATGCGAAGCTATGGACCGACAGCCGGTACCATCTGCAAGCGGCCGAGCAGTTGAAAGGCTCTGGCGTCGAACTGATGAAAATCGGACGGCCTGATGTGCCGACCCTGGCCGAGTGGCTGGCGTCGACCCTTTCGAGGGATGAGAGGGTCGGATTCGATCCCGATGTCCTCTCGAGAAGGGTCCACTCGGACCTGCTCGAAGAGCTGTCACGGAAGGGGATAGAGCTGCATCCCCTGGAGCGGAACCTGGTCGACAAGATCTGGACCGACCGCCCGGACGTGTCCAATCGGTCTGTGCGAGTGCTCGAAGAGACTTATGCGGGCGAGCCGGTTCGCGATAAGCTAACGCGTGTGCGTGAGAAGATGGCCGAGGCTGGAGCCGACGTGCACATCCTTTCATCGCTGGACGCGATTGCGTGGCTCTTTAACCTGCGCGGTGACGATGTAGACTACAACCCTGTTTTTCTGGCTCACGCGGCGGTGACGTCGGATTCCGCGTATCTCTTCATCAATGAACGCAAGCTGAATGGCGACGTTCGGGCTGCCCTGGACGGTGACGTAGAGATTCGCCCCTACGAAGCCGTCGGTGCGTTCGTTGCTTCGTGTCAGTCCGACGCGCTTCTGATTTGGGCGGACCCCGAGGCGACAAGCCACAACCTTGCGCCCGAGAAGGGTGTGGAAAAGCGGTCTCCCGTGGTCGACCTCAAGGCCGTGAAGAATCCGGTGGAACTCAATGGCTTCCGAAGGGCGCACATCGAGGACGGTGTCGCCATGGTGGCCTTCATCAGATGGCTCGAGGAACACGTTCCCGCAGGCGACGTCGACGAAATGCGGGCTGCCGAGAAGTTGCTGTCGTTTCGTCGGAAAGGAAACGGGTTCGTCGGAGCCAGTTTCGGAACGATCTCCTCCTACGGGCCCCACGGCGCAATGAATCACTACGCGGTGAGTAACGAGTCCAACATACCGCTCGGCACAGACTCGCTGTATCTGGTCGACTCTGGAGGACAGTACAGTTACGGCACGACGGACATCACCCGAACGTTCTGTTTCGGAAAGCCCACGCACGAGCAGGTCGAGATGTACACGCGCGTTCTGAAAGGACATATCGCCATCTGCACCCTATCCTTTCCCGAGGGCACCTTCGGAAGGCAATTGGATCTAGCGGCTCGCAAGCCGCTCTGGGAGGCAGGTCGAAACTATGGCCACGGAACCGGTCACGGAATCGGCCACTATCTGAATGTGCACGAAGGCCCCATTTCAATCGGCCCTCGCGGCCAGGAGGTGGCCCTGGCTACGGGCCACGTGATTTCCAACGAACCCGGCTACTACGAAGACGGAGCGTATGGAATCCGTATCGAGAACCTTCTCGCTGTAGTACCGGATCCCGATCGCTCAGCTGGAGACCAGGCTTTTTTGAAGTTCGAGAACTTGACCCGCTGCCCGATTGCGACGAATCTGGTTGACGTCAGCCTTCTCGATCAGGATGAAAGGGCCTGGCTCAACGATTTCCATCGAATAGTTCGCGAATCGCTTTCCCCGCATCTCGACACGCCGGGGCAGCAATGGCTGTCCGAACGGACGGAACCCATCTAGGAGAAGGATCCCATGCCCCTCTTTGATTATGTGTGCGATGGCTGTGGACACGCATTCGAGGCACTCGTCAGTCCGGAACGAAAACCCGCGTGCCCAGCCTGCGATGGCGTCCGTTTGACCAAGGAGCTTTCACGGTTCGCGGTTGCAGCTGCCACGACAACAGGCTCGCAGCCCGCTTGCGGAACCTGCGGTGATCCCAGAGGAGCCGGAGCCTGTCAACTGGGATGATCACAAAAAGAGGCGCCGACCTTGCGAAAGATCGACGCCTCGGGGGAATGTACACCGACACACACACTTGCCACTTATTGTATCGGCGTGTTCTCGGATCTGTTTAGCGGAAATTACGTAAGACGTGCGACGGCACCAGGACCGTTCGGGTGGAGGGGAAGCCCCTCAGCACGATCCGACACGGCGTAGACCGTTTCTTTGACGTTGCTGCTTTCCAGGTCGATCACGTAGTGAACCCGACTCGCGTCCCAACCTTGCCTCTGAGCGAGCGCGATCAGCACCCGATGGAGTTCTTCCGCGGTTGTTCCGAATTTGACTGCGATCCGTTCCATTATCTGACCTCCGAGCGATCGTCCATCTAACCTAAAGGTCTGAAGACCACACAGAGCTGTCAAGCACCAACAGAAAAAGCCCCATCCGTGGGGCTTCTTTCGTTCGAGGACCGAGCGAGGCCTGCTCTTCCTTGAGCGGCTAGGGTGGGGGTCTCTGTTACAGGAGCGAGATGACGCCCGCCGCTTGGACGTTGGCTTGCGCGAAGACGGAAAGGCCGGTGTGTGAGAATCTGGCTTCTGGCCAGCGCCGATACCTCGAGTGCCACATCGGCATCCCTGATCGTAGAATCGCTGGCCTGATCGTTCTCCGCCATGACCTCGTTCGCACGGATATTCGTGCCCAGTCGGTTCTGTATCGAGCCGAGTCCACCGCGTGTCTGCACGACCTCCTGGATGGCAATATCGATGTTCAAAATTGCGGACTGTGACGCCGAAGCAGAGGAGACGGAAGCAGATCCCAGGTTTAGCACGGCGCCAGAGGCTCGCATGTCACGAATCGTCGTCTCGATCCGGTGGACCGAGCCATCGTCGGGGCCGACCTGAAAAGTGCCACCGGTTCCAGACTCGATTTCGAGGGCGAGACCATTCAAGTCACCGTCGCGATAGCCATCGGTGGCCGGGTTAATGCCCTCGGCAGCGTTCTGGCCGCTCAGGACGAGCTGAATTCCAAGACGGTCGAAGTTGGCCACGACCGAAGAACCCGACGCTACGACGCCGCCCACGCCGTCCGTGTCCAGCGCGGCACCGATCGCGACCGTCTGTGTTACGGTACCGTTTCCAAGCGAAATGCTGCGGTCTCCGGCTGTGTCGGCAAACAGATAGCGACCGGTCTGGGCGCCGGAGATCTGAGTGGATGTGAGGCCGGTGGTGGGGGAGGCGAGGGCGGTGGATACTGTGACATCTGAACTCACCGAGTTGCCGAAGCCGGTCAGCAGCGACGTGTTGTTGTAGGTGGTTGCCTGTGCTATCCGGTCGATCTCGTTGATGAGCTGAACGAACTCGGCGTTCACGGATTCGCGGTTTTGGTTGTTAACGGTCGAGCTGGCCGACTGAACGGCGAGCTCCCGCATTCTTATCAGGACGGTGTTGACCTCGTTCAGAGCGCCTTCGGCGGTCTGAATCAGATTGATCGCCTGTTCTGAATTCCGAATGCCCTGGAGGAATCCGGAGATTTCCGACCTCAGTCCTTCAGAAACGCTGAGGCCGGCCGCGTCGTCGGCCGCTCTATTGACTTTGAGCCCCGATGACAAGCGTTCGATTCGCAGTGTGAGATCCCTGGTCGTGTTCCCAAGGATTCGCATGGAGTTGAACGCAGGGATGTTGGTGTTGACTCGGAGTGGCATGTGAACACCCTTGCGATGGCCAGTGTGTGTCGGTGGTTCTTCAGTTCCTCCCGTGATGGAAAACGCCGCCCGTGGAGTGTGTGTGGTCCAAGGCGTTTCCCGGGTCTACGTGGTATATCGGATACGCTTGAGCGAATCTTGAGTTTTGGCCGGAAAAAGTTCAGGCGGGGGGCGACCAGATGCCGGGGAGACGATAGCCGCAGTCCTGGCAGGTACCGTTATTCTTGAGGCGAGAGGAAAGAATCGTAAAACCTAGCCGCTCGATCAGCGTTTTCTCACACGAGGGGCAACGGGTGTGCTCGAGGTCGCCCACTCGTCCCGGTGCATTCCCGGCATAGACGAAGCGAAGGCCCTCTTCGTACCCGATTTCCACGGCGCGCCGAAGGTGGGAGACGCCCGTGGGCTCCGGATCCGTCATTTTGTAGTCGCGATGAAAGGCCGTCACGTGCCAAGGGATGTCAGGGGAAACGGATGAGATGAAGCGGGCGGCGTCACGCACCTCCGCATCGGACGTGTTCCAGCCGGGGATGAGCAGCGTGACGATCTCGAGCCAGAGTCCGCGCTCGAAAATCCCCCCGATTGAATCCAGAACGGTCTGCAGCAGGCACCCGAGCTGCCTATAGCTGCGGTCCGACATGGTCTTCAGATCGACCTTATACGCATCCGTCTGTGCATCGATGTAATCGAGGACTTCGGGTGTGGCATTGCCGTTCGACACAAACGCTGTTAACAATCCAGCCTTACGAGCCTCCGTGAACACCGAAATCGCCCATTCGGCAGTGATAAGCGGTTCATTGTATGAGCTAACGATAGAGCCAGCGCCTCGGCTCAGCGCGGCCTGGACCAGCTCTGACTGCGTTATTTCGGTCGGGCCTCCGGTAGCGGCTGGATCCCGCAGAGCCTGTGACGTGATCCAGTTCTGGCAATACGCACAATGCAGATCGCACCCCAACATCCCGAACGTGAGCGCCTTGGAGCCTGGAAGCACGTGATAGAACGGTTTTTTCTCGATCGGGTCACATTGAACACCGGCCGCGTAGCCCCACGGGACCTCCAGTCGACCGTCCTCGTTGAACCGAACTTGACAGATACCCCGCCGACCGGGTCGAATGAGACACCGGTGACCGCAAGCGTAGCAACGTAGCGACCCGTTCTCCTCGTCTGCATAGAGGGAGCCCAGTCGGGTAAGCGAGTCTATTTTGTCGGCAAGTGAGGAGGTGGCGTCTGGCGGGGTCATTGGCGAGTAAAAACCTCTAAAGGAGTCTGTTCACTCTGTCGATACTTTCCATACAACGTGGTATTACATGAGTTTTTGTAGAACCGAGAAGGGGATCTTCTCCGAGCAACACCTACAAGGAGGTAGGGCTTATGTCTGCGCTGGTGGTCAATCATAACATAATGGCGATCAACACCGGGCGCCATCTGAAGATCAACAACAGGGGTCTCGGGACGAATCTCGAACGTCTGTCGTCTGGTCTGAGAATCAATCGGGGAGCTGACGACCCGTCGGGTCTGCAGGTTTCCGAGGGATTTCGAGCAGAAATCGGGGGCCTTTTGACGGGCACCCGGAATGCCGAACACGGCACGAATCTGATCCAAACGGCAGAAGGGGCTTTGAATGAGGTCAGTGCCATTCTGCTGAGGATGCGTGAGCTGGCGGTCCAGTCGGCTTCCTCGACCGTGAACGACGGCAACCGAGAAGCGATCAATGCCGAAGTCGTTCAGCTGACGTCGGAAATCGACCGAATCGCAAACTCTGCGACCTACAACGAGCAGACTTTACTCCGTGGGTTCGGCAACACGGTCAGCCAGGATCTGACTGCCTCGAGCGTGCTTCAGTCGACGACGACAGGCGTCGTGGACGTGAAAGTTACCGGGGCGGATTCTGGAAATTACATCTTTATCGACAGCGATCCGACAGACAACCAGATTACTTTGGGGAATGGGGTCGCAACGCAGACGATCGACCTCGGTGCCGCCCTCGACAATGACGCCGTAGGTGGTGTCGTCGCGACCAGTTCGAGCATCATCGCGAACTTCGACCGTCTTGGGGTCCTGATCACACTGTCGGGTGCCCGTGCGGCGACCCTGGCTGATCCTGCGACGGACGGCTATCGGGATGGGGAGCTCAACGGGTTGACCCTGGCGGTCGATGGGGGAACGGGCGGCAGCATCCAGGTGGGTGCCGACAACCGGGCCGTCGACCGAATCGAGATCACGATCAACGATCTGTCCGCAACGGGGGCAGCGCTCGCACTGGGCGGCCTTTCTTTGAGCACGCTCGAGAGTTCGAGGAGCGCGATCTCCTCGCTCGACCTGGCGATCCAGACGATCGCCCAGATTCGAGGCGATCTCGGTGCACAGCAGAACAGGCTCGGGCACACCATCCGGAAGAACAACATCGCGATCGAGAACATGACAGCATCAGAATCTTCGATCCGAGACACAGATGTGGCGGCCGAGGTCACGACGTTCACGAAGAACCAGGTGCTGGTCCAGTCGAGCACGGCGCTCCTGGCCCAGGCCAACGCACAACCCCAGAACGCGTTGTCGCTGCTGCAGTAGAAGATCTTTCAGATCATCAGTGGCCTAACGGGCCCCGGAAGCCACTTCCGGGGCCCGCCTCCATTTGTGCCCGAACTTGCCAGAGATTCGGCCATGACCTACATTTACGGCTCCTCGGATGGCCAAATCGTATCTCGTGAGGACTCGATGAATCGAAAACGTTTGACGAAAGAGGACCTCAAAGAAGACGAGGTCTTGACGACGTTCTACCGTGCCATCGGATATGCAGAGGCAAATTATCCCAAGATTCTGGCCGGCATCGGGGCCGTCGTCGTCGCTGTCTTGATTGGTTTATTCATCAAGAACAATGCCGACAAACGCCAAAGGGCCGCCGTAGACGCCCTTGGTCAAATTCAGATCTCGATGATGCAGGGACAGATGGATGCAGCCCTGGCACGGGCGGAGCAACTGACGCGGGACCACGAAGGAACCCGCATCGCCGCACAAGCACTCCTGACCCTGGGGAATGCCTACTACGGGACCGGGCGTTACGAAGAAGCTCGCTCGACTTTCCAGAGATACCTAGACGCCTACGGTTCTACCGGCCCCGATGGCTACGGGGCGTGGGTGAGCGTGGGCGCCTGTCTCGAGCAGACGCAGAATGCGGTCGCTGCGGCGGATCACTATACGCAGTTCGCGGACACGCACGCCGGTTCGCCGTATTCGCCACTCGCGCTCCTCGAAGCAGCTCGGTCGCACAGAGAAGCCGGAAACCGTCAGCAAGCCATTGCGGCGCTGGCCCGAATCACGAGCGATTATGGTGATGCCAGCGTCAAACGCGAAGCAGAGGCACAGCTTCGAATGTTGGGCGCGTCGTAGCTCGCCAGACCACGCTTCTGCCATCCCGCCGAACGCCCAATTCCAGTATAAGATACATTATGTAAACTTGAGCTCGTTCTGAGCTTTCGGTCACGATCTGGAGATCCCCTCTTGTCCATCCCGAGTACTGCACTCTACGACCGCCACGTCTCTGCGGGTGCTCGCATCGTTCCCTTTGCGGGGTGGGAAATGCCGGTGCAGTACTCGGGCATCCGACAAGAGCACACGGCGGTTCGAACCCACGCCGGTCTGTTCGACGTTTCCCACATGGGTCAACTTGAATTTCACGGGAATGCCGGATTCGGGTGTTTGCAAAGGTTAACGACGAGCGATGTGTCGAAATTGCGTGTAGGGCGCTGTCAATACAGCTTTTTTGTGAACGAAGCCGGCGGAACGGTCGATGATGCCATGGTTTACCGTGTTGAGGAAGACCGCATCCTCGTGGTCGTAAACGCATCGAATACCGAGAAGATCGAAAGCCACGTTCGGGCTCATTTGACTGCGACAGAAGAAGATGCGGTGAGAAATTCAAGCGAGGAGTGGAATCTGATCGCCTTACAGGGCCCGGAGGCTCGGGAGGTTCTTCGAGGTCTGGGCACCCCCGAGGAACTGGTCTCACTCCCCTTCCACGCTGTCGCTCCAGGTGAGTTGCTCGGGGTGACCACGTATGTGGCCGCTTCCGGTTATACAGGCGAGAATGGATACGAAATTTTCGTGAAGGACGGAGTAGAAACCGTGTGGGACGGTCTTGTCGACGCGGGTGGAGCGTCCTTTCGCCTTTGCGGGCTGGGGGCGCGAGACACGCTTCGTTTGGAGGCATCGCTGGCCCTGTATGGCCACGAACTCGACGAAGAAACGACCCCGATCGAGGCTGGACTGGGATTCGCCGTTTCCAGCGGCGATTACTTGGGATCGGACGTCCTCGCCCGACAGAAGGAGTCTGGGCCGGCGAAACGCCTCGTCTCCCTTGTTCTGGCAGACCGGGCAATCCCGAGGCAGGGCTGTCCGGTCGAGTCCGTCGACGGCGAAGTGGTCGGAATCGTTACCAGCGGCACCATGGCTCCCTGGCTGAACAAGCCGATTGCGATGGCCTACGTTCAGCCAGGAAACCACGGGATTGGGACGCGATTGAACGTCGATGTGCGAGGCAGAAAAGCGGCGGGAAAGGTCGTAAAACGTCCGTTCTACAAGCGTCCAGCGAGCTGACTCGGGCCCGTCAGATCACGACGTTGACGAGCCGATTCGGGACCACGATGACTTTCCTGGGCGTCCTGCCCTCCAGATGTTTCTGAACGTTCTCTTGATCGAGTGCCAGCCGTTCCACTTCTTCCTTCGGGGCATCCGGCGACACGTCGAATTTTGCCCTGACCCTTCCGTTGACCTGAACGGGCATTTCGATCGTCGACGGTTTCGCGAGGTCGGCATCCCACTCCGGCCAGGGCTGATCGTGAACACTGTACTCCCCACCCGCCCGTTCCCACAGTTCTTCGGCAAAAAAGGGCGTGATGGGCGCCAGGAGCAGGATCATCGCCCGTCCCGCTTCTTCCCACGACGGCGTACCGTGCAAGCCCTCCGATTTCGCCTTCTGAAGACCGTTCGTAAAGGTCATCAGGGCTGCGACAGCGGTGTTGAAATTGAACGTGTCGATGTCTTCGGTCACCTTCCGAATCGTCTGGTGTGTCAGCTGCCTCAACTCATCTTCGGATCCGACGCACGTTTCGTCCGTTTCTGGCGAATCGACCAGGAGCGACCAGGTCCGATTCAGAAATCGGGGCGCTCCCTCCATACTTGCCGAGTTCCAGGGTCCGCCCTGGTCCCACCTGCTGATAAACATCAGATAAAGCCGGACTGCATCAGTCCCGTGCTTGCCGATCAGTTCATCGGGATTGACGACGTTTCCTCGTGACTTGCTCATTTTCTCCGAGTCTTCACCGACAATGATTCCTTGGTTGAACAGGGATGCCATGGGTTCGTCGTCTTCTACCAGACCGACGTCCCTCATGGCCTTCGTGAAGAACCGTGTGTAGAGCAAATGCATCGTGGCGTGCTCGATGCCACCTGTGTATTGGTCTACCGGCAGCCAGTAGTTTCCCTCTTCAGGATCGAAAGGCCCCCCTGAGAAGCTGGGGCTCAAATAGCGATACTGATACCACGAGGAGCAGATGAACGTGTCCATCGTGTCCGTCTCTCGAACCGCCGGTTCGCCACACTTGGGACACGTCGTCTGCTTGAACTCTTCGTGGAGCTTCAGCGGCGACTCGCCCGTCGGCAGAAACTCAGCGTCATCCGGCAAGAGAACGGGCAAATCCTCCTCGGGGACGGGAACGATCCCGCAAATGGGGCATTCGACCGTGGGGATGGGGCAGCCCCAGTAGCGCTGACGCGATATCAGCCAATCGTGGAGACGGTAGTTGATCCGTCTCTCCCCGATCCCCCGCGATTCCAGTGCATCGGCCACGGCTTCCCATCCCTTTTCCGACGGCATCCCGTCGAACGGGCCGGAATTGACCATCGTCCCCTCGCCCGTATACGCTGCTTCAGGGGGATCACCATCCCATCCTTCCTGGGCGATGACGACCGGAATGTCGATCCCGTAGCGAACGGCGAAGTCGAAGTCGCGCTCATCGTGGGCAGGAACGGCCATAATCGCCCCGGTTCCATACGTGGTGAGTACGTAGTCGGCCACGTAGATCGGAACCTTCGCGTCCGTGAGCGGGTGGATGGCATAGGCACCCGTGAAGACCCCGTCTCTCTCTTTCTCTGTCGACAGCCTTTCGATCTCGGTTTGTCGTGTCGCCTTCTCACGATACGCTTCGACTTCGGCCCTTTGGGCTTCCGTAGCGATCGTATCGACCAGGTTGTGTTCGGGCGCCAGCACGGTGAACGTCACTCCGTAGACGGTGTCGGGGCGCGTCGTAAACACCCGAAACGCCGCGTCGTGACCGGAGACAGCCATTCCGAACTCAACGCCCTCGCTGCGACCGATCCAATTCGTCTGCATGGCCTTCACGCGATCGGGCCAGTCGATTTCCGAAAAGTCGAGCAGCTCCTCCGCGTAATCGGTGATCTTGAGGTACCATTGCTCCAGGTCCTTCTTGATCACGGGTGTTTCGCACCGCTCGCAGTGTCGGTCGTCGCCCCAGACTTGCTCCCGTGCAAGGGTTGTGTTGCACTGAGGACACCAGTCCACGGGTGACAACTGTTTGTAGGCCAGACCGTGTTTGTGGAACTGGAGAAAAAGCCACTGCGACCAACGGTAGTATTCGGCGTCCGACGTAATCGTCTCCCGTTTCCAGTCGAACATCGCGCCCATCGACCGTAGCTGGCGACGCATGGTGTCGATGTTTTCGTAGGTCCAGCTCACCGGGTGAACGTTTCTTTGAATAGCCGCGTTCTCGGCAGGAAGACCGAACGCATCGAAGCCCATCGGAAAGAGCACGTTGTATCCACGCATCCGCATCCAGCGCGCCCGCACGTCCGACGGCGCCATGGCATACCAGTGGCCGATGTGCAGGTCACCCGACGTGTAAGGGAGCATGGTGAGCGCGTAGTGCTTGGGACGACTTTTGTCGATTTCGCTTCGGTAGATGTCCGTGTCGGCCCATCTGGTCTGCCATTTGTCTTCTGCGTTTTTGAAATCGTAGTCGCTCATGGCGTTCGTTGCCTTTGTTGAAGGAGATCTTGAAGCGCGTGATGGGTCAGGGCGTGAGACGTTGCAACATCCTCGGAAACGGGATCGTTTCTCTCACGTGACGCAGACCACAGATCCACGCGACTGTCCGCTCGATGCCCAGCCCGAATCCTGCGTGGGGCACGGACCCGTATCGTCGAAGGTCGAGATACCAGTTGAACGGCTCTTCATCAAGATCGTGTTCGGCGATCTTTCGCCGGAGTTCCTCCAGATCATCCTCACGCTGTCCCCCACCCACGATTTCTCCATACCCCTCTGGCGCAAGCACGTCCATGCACAGCGCCACGCGTCCGTCGTCGGGATCGGTCTTCATGTAGAAAGCTTTACACGCAGCCGGATACCGATGGACGATGACGGGGCGATCGAATGCTTCGGCGAGAACGGTCTCTTCGTCTCCACCGAAATCATCGCCCCACACGTGATCCACACCCTTGCTCTTGAGGCGTTCGACGGCATCCGTGTAGGAAACGCGAGGGAAAGGTTTCTGCACGCGCTCAAGCGCTGCCACGTCCCTCTCCAGAGATTCGAGTTCGGGGCGATGCTTTTCCAGCACTCGTTTAACGACGAATACGATGAAATCCTCGGCCAGATCCATGTCGCCATCCAGGTCCATGTAGGCGACCTCGGGCTCGACCATCCAGAATTCTGTCAGATGTCGGCGGGTCTTCGATTTTTCGGCCCTGAATGTGGGCCCGAAGCAATAGACTTTGCCAAAAGCCATGGCTCCCGCCTCGACGTAGAGCTGCCCACTCTGCGTCAGATAGGCGTTTTCGCCAAAGTAGTCGGTGGCGAACAGGGTGGTCGTCCCCTCACACGCATTGGGCGTGAAAATGGGCGCGTCGATGAGCGTATAGCCGTTGCTGTCGTAGTACTCTCGGCACGCGGCGACGATCGAGCTGCGAACGCGCAGAATCGCGTGCTGGCGCGAGGATCTCAGCCAGAGATGGCGGTGGTCCATCAGGAAAGCCGTGCCGTGCTCCTTTGGCGTGATCGGATAGGGTTCGGCCTGATGGAGGACTTCCAGGGCGACGACGCCGAGCTCGAATCCAAGGGGCGATCGCTCGTCCTTTCGCACCTCACCCGTCACTCGTAAGGCACTCTCCTGGGTCAGATGCCCCGCGGCTTCGAAGGTCTCTTCGTCGACCTCCCCCTTGAAGACGACGCACTGGATGGTCCCCGTGCCATCACGCACCTGCAGGAAATGGAGCTTCCCGCTCGATCGCTTGTTGTAGAGCCAGCCATTTATCGTGACCGTCAGGCCATCCGACCCTGCGATCGTACTGATGTTCACGCGCTCGTGCATGATCCCGTTCACCTCAGACGTTAATCGTATCGCTGACGGGTGTGTAGGCCAGCTGCCAGGCCTCCGCCACGCCCTGATGAGTCACCTTCCCCCTCACAACGTTGACGCCAGCGGCAACGTGAAGGTTTTCCGCGCTGGCCCGTTCCCACCCCTTGTCTGCGATTTCGCAGGCCAGGGACAGCGTCGCGTTCGTCAGGGCGAAGGTCGAAGTACGGGGGACGGCTCCGGGGATGTTGGTCACGCAGTAGTGGCTGACACCGTCGACCACATACGTCGGGTCACGATGCGTCGTCGGCCGGCAGGTCTCCACGCAACCGCCTTGGTCCACGGCGACATCCACGATGACCGAGCCCGGCTTCATCTGCCGGATCATCTCCCTGGTGACAAGCGTGGGCGCCTTCGCGCCGGCCCTCAACACCGCCCCAATTACGAGGTCCGCGGTCGTGACCACTTTGTCCAGATTATACGTGTTGGACACGAGCGTCGTCACATTGGCCGGCAGAATGTCGTCCAGGTAGCGCAGACGTTCGAGATCGATGTCCAGGACGAAAACATTCGCTCCCAACCCGGCGGCGATCCTCGACGCGTTGCTTCCGACGACCCCTCCCCCGAGTACGACGACATCGGCGGGTGCGACACCGGGCACCCCAGCGAGCAGGATTCCGCGACCTCCCTGGGGACTCTCGAGATACTTGGCCCCTTCCTGAACGGCCATCCTTCCAGCCACCTCGCTCATGGGAACGAGAAGAGGCAGCGTGCCCGAATCCGAGGTCACCGTCTCGTAGGCGATCGCGATCGCCCCCGTGTTCAGAAATCCTGTTGTAAGCTCTTCGCTCGCGGCGAAGTGAAAGTAGCAGAAAACGGTTTGGTCTTCCCGAATCAGGCAAAGTTCCGACGCCTGTGGCTCCTTCACCTTGACGATCAGGTCCGATTCGGCGTAGACGGCCTCGGCGTTCGATGCCAATCCCGCCCCCGAACGCTCATAGTCTTCGTCTTCAGCCCCCGAGGCCGAGCCGACACCACGTTCCACAACCACACGATGACCCGCGGCAACGAGGGCCTGGACACCCACAGGGAGCAACCCGGCCCGATTCTCGTCCGGCTTGATTTCTTTGGGGAGCCCGACGGTCATTGTTACGGACCGACCGTAATCTGATGCATGCGGGGCGTATCAACCAGGGCCTGACACGCTTCCCACACGCCCTCGAGGGTCACCCGTTCGATGTGGTCGATGGCGATCTGCGGCGCGTCATATCTTTGCAGATAGATCTCATCCCGGGCCAGGTTGCTCATACGGCGGTTGACGCTCTCGGCCCCCAGGATGAGCTCGCCACGGAGCTGGGCCTTTGCGCTATCGAGCTCGGTCGGAGTGACACCATCCCGTTTGAACCGGTTCAGCTCGTCCCAGATCACGTCGACGGCGCCGTCGAGGCGCGTACGATCACACGCCATGTATGCGCCGAACAGACCCGTGTCCTCGAGCATTTCCAGATAGGAGTATACCGAGTAGGCCAGTCCGCGTTTCTCCCGAATCTCCTGGAACAGACGGGACGTCATGCCACCGCCGAGCACCGTGTCGGCCACGAGGAGATCGTATTGCCGGGGGTGGTCATAGGGCCACGCCGTCGTGCCGAGACAAAAGTGTGTTTGATTGATATCTCGGGGATAGTGCCGTACGACACGGTCGGCCCCCTTCGGGGCCAGCCGTTTCGGCCGTCTGATGTCGATCCCTTTCTTCGGAAAAAGGCGGCTGGCCAGCTCGACGATACGCTCGTGGTCCACGTTTCCGGCGGCGGAGAGCACGATGTTGCCGGGGTGGTAGTTCTGCGCGACGAAGCGATGCAGAATGTCGGACTCTATCCCCTTCAGACTATTCGGCGTTCCGAGTATGGGTGCCCCGACAGGGTGCCCGCCCCACACCGATTGAGCGAACAGGTCGTGAATCAGATCTTCGGGTGTGTCCTCGACGCTCTGGATCTCCTCGAGCACCACACGACGCTCCTTTTCGACCTCCTCCCGGTCGAACCGGGCGTTCAGAACCAGGTCGGCGAGCAGATCGACCGCCGTCGACCAGTGTTCGTCGAGGCACCGAATGTAATAGCACGTCACGTCGCGACTCGTGAACGCGTCCACACTCCCACCCAGCGACTCGATCCCGTTCACGATCTCGAACGCGTTACGTCGTTCCGTGCCCTTGAACACACAGTGCTCGACAAAATGGGCGATGCCGTGCTCGACGGGTCGCTCGTCACGCGTACCGATTCGGACCCAGAGCCCAATCGAAACGGATCGCACGTGCTCCAAAGCCTCGGTAACGATGGTGAGCCCGTTGTCTAACCGTGTACGACAGAATTTTCCAGCAAGCATTTCATTCAATCCTGAAAGAGAAAAGACGACCGGAAGGGCCGGTCGTCCTCTCGTAGCGCCAAGTTCATCGATCCATGATCAAGAACGGCTACGGACGGTCTCCCTTGCCGCTTCGCTCTCTGGCCCCCCCGCCATCGGCGGGAGGGTCGAGAAGAACTTTCCGGCTCAGTCGAATTTTGCCCTGATCGTCGATTCCGATCACCTTGACCTTGCTCGTGTCTCCCTCCTTGAGGACGTCTTCGACCTTGCGAACCCGATGGTGTTCGAGTTCGGAAATGTGGCAGAGCCCGTCCTTGCCGGGAAGGATTTCGATGAACGCGCCAAAGTCGGTGACCCGTTTAACGGTCCCTTCGTAGATCTGTCCCACCTCCGGGTCCTCCACGAGGGCGCGAATCATGGCCATGGCCGATTCGCCGGCCTCCGGTTCGACCGAGGTTACCGTAATCATGCCGTCGTCCTCGACGCTCACGGTCACACCCAGTTCTTCGATGGACCTGATGGTCTTTCCACCGGGACCGATCACGATGCCGATCTTCGACTGGTCGATCTTGATCGAAAGAATACGAGGCGCGAAGCGGGAGAGTTCTTCTCTCGGCGCGGGAATCGCCTCCTGCATCTTATCGAGAATGAAATTCAACGCGCCTCTCGCTCGCTTGAACGCTTCCTCCAGGATCTCGAAACTCACACCGCCGATCTTGATGTCCATCTGGACACTCGTCACGCCGTCCGACGTGCCCGTGATTTTGAGATCCATGTCTCCCAGGTGATCTTCGGCACCCAGAATGTCGGTCAAAACTTCCCATCGATCCCCCTCGATGATCAGACCCACACCCGCGCCGGCGACCGGACACTTGACCGGCACGCCCGCGTCCATCAAGGCGAGCGATCCACCGCAGACCGTGGCCATCGAGGAGGAGCTGTTCGACTCGAGAATCTCCGAGACCACGCGAATCGTGTAGGGAAAATGCTCCTCGGACGGAACGACGGGTTCGATTGCCTTCTCGGCAAGGGCACCGTGTCCGATGTCGCGGCGGCTTGGTGCGCCCGGACGGCGGACCTCCCCCACGCTGAACGAAGGAAAGTTGTAGTCGAGCATGAAGCTCTTGAAAGACTTCCCCTCCAGGTCGTCGACCATGCGCGTGTCCATTTTGCTTCCGAGCGTCGTAGTACACAGCGCCTGGGTCTGGCCACGCGTGAAGATGGCCGATCCGTGCGCCCGCGGAAGCACGCCAATATCGATCGTGATCGGACGTATTTCGTCGATGGCGCGCCCGTCGATTCTGCGCTTCTCGTCGAGGACCATTCGGCGCATGTCGTGCTTGACGATGGCATCGAGCTCACCTGCGATTTCATCCTCCAGCTCGGGATAGGCTTCAGCCAGGGCTTCCTGGACTTCAGTCGACAGCTGTGACAGAACGGCGTCACGATCTTCTTTGACCGGAAGTCGGTTGGCGTCGTTCACACGCTGTTCGGCGAGCTGCCTGACTGCGGCGATGAGCTCCTCGTTCGCTTCGGGCTCGACGACCTCTCTTTTCGGCTTTCCGGCCCGATCGACCAACTCCTGCTGGAAGTCGATGATCTCGCAGATTGCCATGTGGGCGACCGAGAAGGCCTCCAGGACCTCTCCCTCGGGGATCTCGTGGCATTCGCCCTCGACGGCGATAATGCCTTCGCGATTGCCCGAGACGACCATGTCCATGTCGCTCTCTTCGCGCTGGCTGTTCGTCGGATTGACCAGAAACTCGCCGTCGACACGCCCGATGCGTACGGCGCCGATCGGGCCGTCGAAGGGGATGTCGGAAAGCATCACGGCCGCACTGGCACCATTCATGGCCAGAACGGCCGCATCGTTTTCGCCGTCGTAGGATACGACGGTTACCATGACCATCGTCTCGACGTTCCGAAGCAGGAACAACGGTCGAATCTGATGATCGATCAGGCGTGCGTGCAGCTTTTCAGCGGTGGATGGGGCACCTTCTCTTTTGAAGAAATTGCCCGGAATCCTACCGCCCGCGTAGAACTTTTCGCGATAGTCGACGGTCAGTGGAAAGAAAGGCACATCGGATGCTTCCTTGTTCGCGACGGCCGCGACGAGTACGATCGTGTCGCCGTATCGCATCCAGGCCGCACCGTTGGCCTGCTTGGCGACTCGACCCGTCTCGATCGACAGAGGTCGTCCCCCCAGGTCCATCTCTACTTTGTCTACCATACTGCTAAACCTCCAAGTGTTGCGATTGCTTTTTGGGCGATGGGTTGAGGGGAGTGTCGTGCCCAGAGAAGCGGAGTGTGCTCGGAATCAACCTCTGATGCCGAGCTTGGATATGAGTTCGCGATAGCCTTCGAGATCTTTGCGCTGTACGTAACGCAGTAGCCTGCGTCGACGTCCAACGAGCTTGAGCAGACCCCGCCGGCCGTGGTGGTCCTTCTTGTGCGATTCGAAGTGCGTCGTTAAATCTTGAATCCGCTGGGTCAGCATCGCGATCTGTACGGCCGCTGAGCCCGTGTCGGATTCATTGATCCGGTGGGCACCTATGACTTCGGACTTCTTTTCCTGCGTGAGAGCCAACAGATTACCTCCGCGTGATGGTTAACTCCCGACTGGCGAGCAAGGACCGAGCCTTGGTGACGTCAGTCGCGATCTGATGTTTGAGTTGTGGTAAACTTTCGAATTTGGCCTCGTCGCGGAGTCTGTGAACGAGATCCAACTTCAACTGCGTACCGTATAGGTCATCCTCGAAGTCGAGCAGATGTGCCTCGAGACGAAGCGTTTGGCCCCCGACCGTCGGCCGCGAACCGTAGTTCACGACGGCCGCGCTCAACCCCTCCGCCGTTTCGGCCCACCCTGTGTAGACGCCGGGTGGGGGCATCAGCTTCCTGTCCACGTCGACGTCTATGTTCGCTGTCGGGAATCCAATCTCTCGACCGCGTCGGTCTCCTTCCACCACGTCTCCGACGACAGGGTAGCCTCCACCCAGAAGAGCACCTGCCCCGACGAGATCGCCAGACGCGATGAGCGAGCGAACGCGTGTGCTACTGACCGGCAAGTCATCGACGTGCGAGGCCGCAACCGAATGGACCGAGAATCCGTGCGAGGACCCCAGGTCCCGGAGTGTACCGGAATCTCCGCTTCGATCTCGTCCGAAACCGTGATCGTGTCCGACGACGACGGAACTGGCACCCAGTCGTTCGACAATGTAGCGCGTGACGAATTCGAGTGGAGACAGGCTGCGGACACGGTCGTCGAACGGCACCACGGCCAACACGTCAATCCCGGCTGCGCCGATTCGCCACGCCCTTTCGTCCAGCGTGGTCAGGAGCGGAGGTGCGTGATCCGGGTCGATGACCTGACGCGGATGGGGGTCGAAAGTGACGACCACCGAGTGACCGTCGCCATCCTGCGCAAGACGTCGCACTTCGTCCAGAACCGCCCGATGCCCGACGTGAACGCCATCGAACGTGCCGACCGTCACGACCGGTCTGCGGCAATCCGAGTTACGGTCAAGCGTGACGCGGCGCATCGCTTCGTTCCGAAAGCACACATTTGGGCGTGAGCGTCGCAGCCGTCACGCTCCCGATTCCCAACAACGCTCCCCTTTCGCTTCTTACCCTGATCGGGCCGTCCACATCCTCCAACTCAGCACCCGTCGAAACCGCCGTGCCTTTCGTGAACCGATCGGCGAGGCGGTCGGGCAAAGCGACTTCCGGCAAGTCGGCCAACGCCTCGTTCGGGTCCATCAGTGTTCGCTCGATGTCGTCGAGTTCATCGATCGACCGACACTGGGCGATCGTAATCGGCCCGCTCGCCGTCCTTCGCAACGAAGCGATGTGGGCGCCGCACCCGAGCGTCTGCCCGATATCGTCGGCGAGTACACGAACGTAGGTACCCTTCGAACACGCCACGTGAAGGTCGAGATACGGCGGCTCATAGCCCTCTGCACGGAGGATCTCTACGTGGACGTCGATCGGTGCCCGTTCCACGACCTTGCCGGCGCGAGCCAGACGATGCAGCCGCTTGCCACCGATTTTTTTTGCCGAAAACATCGGCGGAGTCTGCTGAATCGCACCACGAAACGATTCGAGTGTCGGCGTGATCTCGTCGATCGCGAGGGGAATGTCATCGATCCGGGAAAGGACCTCACCCTCGGCATCCATCGTGTTCGTTCTCACACCCAAACACACACGGGCCCGGTAGTACTTGGCGTGTGCCGTCAGGTAGGGGCTCAGACGCGTGGCCTGGCCCACACACAGCACCAGAACGCCTGTGGCCAAAGGGTCGAGTGTGCCTGCGTGACCCACTTTCCGGGTGCCCAGGTTCTTCCGAACACGATCGACGGCATCGTGCGACGTCCACCCCTCGGGTTTGTCGAGCGGAAGAATCCCCCACGTGTTCACGCGTTTTCCGATGACCTCAGGTCTTCGAGGATTCGATCGATTCTGGCGCCACGTTCCATTGTGTCGTCGTAGGAAAAGATCAGTTCGGGTGTGTGTCGCAGGCGAACGCGCGCGGAAAGTTCTCGCCTCAGGAAGGAGGTGGCTCGCCTCAGCGCATCGAGCGTTTCCTGTTGTTCGGACGAGGCTCCCATCACACTCACGAAGACGGTCGCGACCTTCAGGTCCTTGGAGACCCGGACACCCGTCACCGTCACGAATCCCAGGTGGGGATCACGGATCCTCAGCCTGATGATCTCGCTCAAGGTTTCCTGAATCGACTTGCCGACGCTTTCGGGTCGCCACTGTGCCACTTAGATCATCTCGAACGAAAAATCGATGAGCTGAGCCCGGTGTTCCATCTCGACGAGCTCGACGACCTTGTTGAGCACCTGATTGGCAAAGACAGAATCGGCTGACACGATCGCCACGCCGACGATGGCCTTCTGCCAGAGGTCGTGGGCATCCAACTCGGACACCGAGACATTGAATTTTTGACGGATGCGTACGGTCAGGCTCTTCAGGACGCTACGCTTTTGCTTGAGTGACCCGGCTTCGGGCAGATGAAGAACCAGTCGACAAAACCCGATCGTCACGACTCCAGTGTCCGACTGATTTCAACGACTTCGTAGGCTTCGATCACGTCCCCGACCTTGATGTCGTTGAAGTTCTCGATCCCCACCCCGCATTCGAACCCTGCCTGGACCTCGCGAACATCGTCTTTGAATCGACGCAGGGAGCCGACGCGTCCATCGTAGATCACAACACCGTCGCGCAGGAGCCTGACCTGGCTGCTGCGCTCGATCTGGCCTTCGGACACGAACGAGCCCGCGATCGTGCCGGCACGGGGGACGCTGAAGATCTCGCGCACCTCGACCGTAGCGACCACCTTCTCATCCAGCGTCGGCCGCAAGAGACCAGAGAGAGCGGCTTTGACATCCTCGACGGCCTCGTAAATCACGCGATAGGGTCGAATGTCCACCTGCTCTCGCTCTGCCACGGCTCGAGATCTCGCATCGGGGCGCACGTTGAAACCGATGATGATCGCATCGGAGGCCGTCGCAAGCAGAACATCCGATTCGGTAATGGCTCCCACCGCCCGATGGATGACGTTGATCTGCACCTCTTCGTGTGATATCTGGAGCAACGCATCTTGGAGCGCTTCGACCGAACCGTCCACGTCCCCCTTGAGGACCAGGCGCAGTTCCTGCATCTCGCCCGCCTGAATCTGGTCGTGAATGTCCGTCAGACTGACGCGACGAACATTTCGGAAATCCTGTTCTCGCCGAAGCTGTTGGCGCTTCTGGCTGATTTCGCGGGCCTCGCGTTCGTTTTCAAGAACGTTGAACTGATCGCCTGCCTGCGGAAGACCGTCAAGACCCAAGACCTGGATGGGCACGGATGGGCCGGCTTCTTCCACGTTGTTGCCGCGTTCGTCGAGCATGGCCCGAACACGACCGTTGTAAAGACCACTGACGAAGGGGTCGCCCACCTTCAGTGTACCCTGTTGCACGAGGACGGTGGCGACGTTCCCACGACCCCGGTCCAGCCGGGCCTCGACGATTGTGCCTTTTGCACGACGGTCGGGATTGGCCTTCAGTTCGAGGATTTCTGTTTCCAAAGCCAGCCGATCGAGAAGCCCGTCAACGTTCTGTCCCGTGACGGCCGAGATCTCGACCGACTGAACTTGGCCGCCGAAATCTTCGACCAGGACACCGTTTTCGGACAGCTCTCTTTTGATCTTGTCGGGAATCGCCGTCGGGAGATCAACTTTGTTGATGGCGACGAGCATCGGTACTTCCGCCGCCTTCGCGTGATCGATCGCCTCGATCGTCTGCGGCATGACGCTGTCGTCGGCGGCCACGATGAGCACGACGACATCGGTCACTTGAGCCCCACGGGCGCGCATGGCGGTGAAGGCCTCGTGACCCGGTGTGTCGAGGAACGTGACCATCCGTCCGTCGGGCAACTCGACGTGGTAGGCCCCGATGTGCTGCGTGATTCCGCCGGCCTCGCCGGCGACCACGTTAGTGCTTCGGACGTAGTCCAGAAGGGACGTCTTGCCGTGGTCCACGTGACCCATGATGGTCACGACGGGTGGACGCGGTTTCAGATCCTCTTCGGCCTCTTCTTCGACCTCTTCGACGATGTCTTCGGCAAACTCCTCGAGTTTTTCGACTTCGAATCCGAACTCGTCGGCCACGAGCTCGATCGTATCCATGTCGAGCCGTTGATTGATCGTGACCATCACACCCATCTGCAGACACTTCGTGATTACTTCGGTCGGGCGCACATCCATCAGTTCGGACAGTTCGCCGACCGTCGTGAATTCGTTGACCTTCAACAGCCCGGCATCGAGTTCCTCGTCACCGCCCTCTTCGTCATCGCGACGTCGTCGTCTGCGACGGGGGGTCGTGGTCGTCATTTGCGCCATCGTTCGACGCACACTCTCGGCGACTTCGCGTTGATCGACAGCCGGACGCCCGCGACGTCGCCGCCTGCGCTTGCCCTCCTTGTCGAGGTCGGGCGGTGGCTGATTGGCGCCGGGTTCGGTTTTGGGTGGATGAGCCGATCGTGAGCCGCCCTTCCGGCCCCTTGGTTTGTCCTTCGGAATCTCGACGACCTCGATGTCCGGAGGCTCGGCCACCGCCTTCGCTTTGGCCTTTTTGGACTTTTTGGCAGGAGCTTCTGCCTCGGCACGCTGGCGGGCCTGGTCGGACTTCCGCTGCATTTCCTCCCGGGCGGCGCTGCGTTCTTCCTCGAATTTCGTCTGGACCTTCGCGACCATCTCGTCGGTACAGACAGCCATGTGATTCTTGACGTCGAACCCCAGGCCCTTGATGACGTCGACCATCGCCACGCTGGAGAGGTTGAACTCTCGTGCCACTTCGTAGATGCGCTTCTTCTTGGGCTTGGCTGCGGCCTTCTTTGCCTTCTTGGTCTGGTTTGCCAAGGTCCGGATCACCTCCTCGTCATTTCGCCGGCACGCTCACCGGCTACAGTCATTCGTCGTCGACCTGTTGAACGGGTTCGGAAGCATCCTGCCCATCCTCGACGGAACTCGTCGACGGTTCTGCCGCTGTATCCTCGAGTTCGCTCTGGGTCGGTTCGTCCTGGGGACCATCCGACTCCTCCATAACGGGTGCTTCCGCTTCGACTGGTATTGCCGCCGGCTCCGGCTGTTCGGAGTCGGCAGAATCGGGAGCATCTTCATCCGACGCCGCAATCTCCGATGCGGCCACTTCCTCCTGGGTCTCTTCCCCATCTGCCACCACAGCGTCGGCCTGCGCTCCCTCTTCGGTTTCTACCGCTTCTTCGGGAGCCTCGGCAGCCTCTGCTTCGGCGGCCGCAGCTGCAGCGGCTGCCTCTTCTTCCGCACGCTTGGCTGCTTCGGCCGCTTCTTTGGCTTCCGCTTCGGCCCTTGCGACCTCTTCGGCCTCTTGTTTGATGCGCATCTCTTCCCGATAGGCCCCTACTTTGGCATCGACAAGGACGTGAGAGGCTTCCTGAATCTTGCTTGCGGTCGCCTCTCCCAGACCGGGAACGGTCGTCAGACGATCGAGCGGCACTTCGATCAGGTCGTTGGCCGTCTGCACCCCGTATTCCTGAAGTCTGTCGCGCATGACCTTGCCGATACCGTCGACGTCGGCAAGATGCACGACGGTCGCTTCCTTCTCGGCCTGGATTTCGGCGTGTCGCGTTTCCGTCAGGATGTCGACCTTCCAGCCCGTCAGTTGCGAAGCAAGCCGCGCGTTCTGTCCCGACTTTCCGATGGCCAACGACAGTTGGTCATCGTCGACGATGGCCGCCATCTGCTTGTTGCGACGGTCGACGACGACCCGCTTGATCTGTGCAGGGCTAAGGGCCCGAGACAAGAAAATGGCCTCGTCGTCGGTCCAGGGGACGATGTCGATACGTTCGTTGCTCAGCTCACGCACAACGGCCTGAACGCGAGACCCCTTCATTCCCACGCAGGCCCCGACCGGGTCGATGCGTGGATCGTTCGAGTGAACGGCGATCTTCGCGCGTTCGCCCGGTTCGCGCGCGACGGCCTTGATCTCGATTACGCCTTCGTAGATTTCGGGCACCTCGACCTGGAACAGCTTGACCAGCAGGTTGGGATGGGTGCGCGAGAGCACGACTTGAGGTCCTTTGGAAGTGCGGAGCACGTTCACGAGAATCGCACGAATCGGGTCCCCCTGGCGGTATCGCTCCTTCCGAATCTGCTCCTTGAGAGGAACGATGGCCTCCGTTCGCCCCATGTTCACGAGGACATCGCCCCGACTGATCTGCTGAACGGTTCCAGAGATGATTTCGCCGACACGACCCTGGTAGTCTTCGAAGATACGTTCGCGTTCGGCCTCTCTCACACGCTGTACCAGGATTTGCTTGGCGGTCTGAATGGCGTTCCTGCCAAAGTCCGCGAACGGCAGCTCTTCCTTGACTTTACCTCCGGATTGGGCATCCGGGTCGATCTCCTGAGCGTAGCTCAGCTCGATCTCCAGGCCGGAATCCTCCAGTTTGCCGTCGGCGACAACATCCTTTTCTGCCAGCACTCGGATGGTTCCGGAGGCCTGGTCGATCACGACCTCGACGTTGTCACCCGTGTTGAAGCGCTTCTTCGCCGCCGAGATGAGCCCGATTTCGAGCGTTTCGATGACAAGGTCACGACTGACGTTCTTTTCTTGAGCAATCTGGCGGAGCGCTTCGATGATTTCGTAGTTCACTTCGCCTCCCTTGAGTCTCAGAACTCGAAGTGTAGATTGGCCTTGGCCACGTCATCCAGCGAAAGCGCGACGGCTTCGCCTTCGACATCTACGATCAGTCCCGACCCGACAGCCTCTCCAAGCGCGCCGACGAGAACAGAACCATTTTTGCAGACGATCTTTATGTGCTTTCCCGCCGCCCGTTGAAAGTCGCGGGGAGTTCTGAGCGGCCGCGTCAAGCCTGGGGAGGAGACTTCGAGTGTGTAGGACCCCCGGATCGGATCGTGGGTGTCCAATACGTCGGCCAACGACCGGCTAAGACCCGCGCATTCACCGATTGAAATGCCTTCGGGTCGATCGACGAACACCCTGAGCATGCGGCGTCGATCATTCCCCGTCAGGGCCATCTCAACCAACTCGATGCCCTGCGCGTCGAGGATTGGCTCGATTAGATGTTCGACCTTTTGGGCCAGATCAAAGGAGCCCGTTTCTTCCAAAGCACGCCAGTCTTTTTCCCAGCCCATATTCAAAAGAGTGGGCGGTTGCCCACTCTCGTTTCAGACGGGTAAATATAAGAGAATGCTGAGTATTACGCAACTTCATTCCGGTTCGCGAACGTCCTCTCCGCTAACGAGTGCCTTAAGCTCGACCAGTGATTCGCGCAGTTCTGCTAATACTTTTACGTCGGGTGGAGCGAACGGGATTTCACCCTGCGGACCCTCGGCCCCGGAACTGGCCTCCCTCGGTAGTTTGAGCCGTTCACTCGCCCCCTGGATCGTGTACTTCTGGTCCCAGAGCAGTTGACGGATCTCTTTGACAATCTCGATGTCCCGGTCCTTGTAGGTGCGGTTTCCAGACCGGCCTCGCCGAGGTCTGAGCACGGTAAACTCCTTCTCCCAAAACCTGAGCACGTGGGGCTCCACCCCGGTCAATTCCGTCACTTCGCTGATCGAATAGTAGAGCTTCTTGAGGGGTTGGCGATTCACAGACACCTCATTTCTTCTTGAAGATCAGTCTCACCGGTGTGCCTGTCAGGTCAAAGTTCTCTCGAAGCCGGTTGACGAGGAACCGACGATAGTGCTCGGGGATGTCCTGGGGACGTGCTGTAAAGAAAAGCAGGGTCGGGGGTTCTGACCGGGCTTGCACACCGTAAGTCACCCGAAACGGCCTCCCCTTCTTCGTCGGAGGTGAAGTCGTCTCGTTGAGAAGTTCGATGAACCGGTTGATCCGGGGCGTTGGGATACGCGCGCGGCGTCGATCGTAGACCTCGAGGGCGGTATCGATCACCCGCCAGGCTCGCTGCCCTGTCAGGGCTGATGTGAATAGGATAGGATAGGGCTCTATCGACGGGAACCGCGCCACGATGTCACGTCGCGTCTGCTCCGCGGTCATTGTGTCCTTCTCGATCAGATCCCACTTGTTGTAGCAGAGGACCACGCCCTTCCCGAGTGTCTCCGCGCTCTCGGCAATCTTGATGTCCTGGATCGTCACGCCCTCTTCTCCATCCACGAGGAGAATCGCCACATCGCAACGCTCCAGGCTGCGAGTCGTGCGCAAGCCGCTGTAGTACTCGACCTGTTCCTTCACCCGTGCCCGCCTCCGGAGGCCGGCGGTGTCGATCAGCTTGAAATTCCGGCCCTTGCGGGTCATGGGCAGATCGATCGCATCACGTGTCGTGCCCGGCACGTCGCTGACAACGACGCGTTCCAAACCCTCGAGCGTGTTGACGAACGTCGACTTTCCGACGTTGGGTCTCCCGATCACGGCCAGGCGGGGAAGCTCCTCAGGCTTGGACAGTGGCTCGGTTCCTTCGGGAAACAGGTCAATCACGCGATCCAGTAAGTCCCCCGCATTGCGCCCGTTCAAGGCCGAAACGCGCCACGGCTCGCCCATGGCAAGGCCGTAGAACTGAGCGGCATCCGCGTCGTCGCGATCCGAATCGACCTTGTTGGCCACGAGGACTGAAGCTTTACCGCTCTTCAGGATCAAACGGGCCATTTCCTGGTCGATGTCCGTGGGGCCGGTCTGGATGTCGACCACCAGGAGAATGACGTCGGCATCCGCGATGGCCATGCCGACCTGGTCGGCGACCGAGCCGGATAGACCGTCGTCTGTGTCGGGCAGGTATCCCCCGGTGTCGATAAGGGTGAAGACCCGCCTGTTCCAGGCCACCTCGGCATAGTTTCGATCTCTCGTGACACCTGGCAAATCGTGGACCACAGCCCGCCGCTCACCCAAGAAGCGGTTGAAGAGCGTGGATTTCCCGACGTTTGGCCGCCCGACGATGGCAACGGTGTGCTGACGATCAGACAAGACCGGCTTCCTCGTCGGGAAACTGCCCGGATGCGATGTAAGGATGTCCTCGATCCGGGTCCCGAAAACCCGCCTCGAAGTGACCCTCAGCGAAATCACTCAGACAGCCTGCAAGGTCGTACGTCCCAACGAGGACTCGTGCGCCAAACCGAGTCTCCAAATCGGACGGTTGGTGGTCGTCGAGAAACAGACCGTCGTGGTTGATACAGTTGGGAGGCAAGACCACGACCTCACCTGGATTCGGAGGGGTTGCCTTCATCGCTTCCGCGATATCGTCGCCCGCCAAGAGACCCGACACCGTGATCCGTGGTCCCAGAAATCGATTCTCCACGACGATCGCTCGCGCTTCGACCTGCGGCAGATGATTGAGCCGCTCGACCATGGGGGGAAGAAATCGACCACCCAGAACACCCGTGACGAGGCAGACGCGTAACGGTGGAATCGACCCTAATCGGTCGAATGCCGCGTCGAACGCATCTTGAAACCGCCGCACCATCCCTACACCGTTTTCGACCAGCGGGAACCCGTCGTAGGCTGACCGGCCGGGCAGATCTTCGCCCGCCAGGAGGTAGAACTCATCGGCCGCATACACGAAATTCGTGCCCAGACGAGGCAACAGGGATATCTGATGCTGCTCGACCTCCGAAAGCACGGTCTGCGCGATCTGAGGGGTCACCGGGGCCAGATCGGGAAGATTCTGTCGGAAACGCGTAAGCCCCAACGGCACGACCCCGACAGAAGCCACGCCCGGATGGCGCTCGGCGAGGTCGAAAACGCTCCGCTTGAGCTCGATCCCGTCGTTGATGCCCGGGCAGAGAACGATCTGAGTGTGGGTTTCGATGCCGGCTTCGATCAAACGATCGATCGGTCCCAAAACGTCGACCGGATCCGGACGACCCAGCAATCGGCCCCTCACACCCGCGTCGGTCGCGTGGACGGACACATACACCGGGGTGAGGCGCTGCTCGATGATCCGGTCAAACTCGGCGGCGTCGAGGTTGGTGAGCGTGACATACGCGCCGTGCAGAAAAGAAAGTCGAAAGTCGTCGTCCTGATAGTAGAGCGTCTTCCGGAGGCCCTTCGGCATCTGGTGAAGAAAACAGAACACGCACTTGTTGTCGCACTTGAGGATGCCCATTTCCTCGAAGTCGACCCCCAGATCGTCTTCGGGGTCTTTTTCGATGTCGAACACGAGCTTTTCGGCCTCGCGGATGACCTCGAGCGATACGTCCTCATCGGCGAAATGGAATCGAAAGTCGATCGGGTCCCGGATGGGCGCACCGTTGATGGCCAGGACTTCGTCGCCGGGTCGCAGGTCGATAGATTCGGCCATACCACCCGAGTGCACAGCCCGGATTCCGAGCCCGGCCTCGACACGATCGAGGAGAGGCACACCTTCTTTTCGGGGCATCGTGTTGGCTTGCCTATTCAAAACGCCGTATCTCATTGTGGCACAGCATAGTGCCGAAATAGATGTATGGATGGCTTCAAAAACTTAGGCCAATAAAAAAACGCGGTCAAGCCCAACAGGGCTTCCGCGTCTCTGCTTATGCCGTGTGGTTAAATGGAGCGGGAATCGGGACTCGAACCCGCGACATCAAGCTTGGGAAGCCGATTCCTGCTTTTCTGTCTGTTTCGGTTTATCTCCGTTTATCGTTGTCTGTCAACCACTTATGACAGAAAACCTTTCGGTCTGTTGGTCCTCATTTCTGCCTGATTGACTCCTGTCCATTAGACATTCATTAGACAAAATTGAAAAGCAACCGTTTATGTGCCGATGGCCTTAGTCTCTTGGTCAACTCCAAATAACGCCTTGCCAAAACGTGTTGCAGCCTCGCGATTCGAGTCGGGGAATAAGTGCCCATAAGTATTAAAGGTCATTTCGATCGAGGCGTGTCGCATTTGCTTCTGGATGTACTTCGGGCTTTCCCTGGCATCAATCAGGATTGACGCGCACGTATGCCGCAGATCGTGGAATCGAACCCGGCGCAACCCAGCGGCCTCCAAAGACGGGAAGAACACTCGCTGCTTCACGTGAGAATCGTTGAGGGGTCCTCCTGTAGCCGTGGCAAAGATAAGATCCTGGTTTTGGTAGCCCGGCCCTGCCTCCAACATCTGAGCCTTCTGGCGTTTTCTGTGGGCCCTGAGGTCGTCGATGGCCTCAGGCATCAGATCAATGGGAGACGCAGATGCTTCAGACTTTGGGGGCCCGAACGAAGGGGGCTCACCCCCACGTGAACGTAACCAAGTCTCCTTGACGTGGCACTGACCGCTACGCCAGTCCAGGTTCGTCCAACGCATTGCGAGTGTCTCGCCGATCCGAAGCCCGCCCGCAACGGTCACGAGAAAGAAGGGCTGCCACTCTTCTGGTAGCTTTTCGTAGAGTGAACGAAACTCGGCGGGTGACAGCGCGTCCATCTCGTGTTTGGGGATCTTCGGGTTCTTCACCTTGTCAGCCGGATTTACCCGAAGGTATCCCCAGTCGATCGCGTGCCTGAACATCTGTCGAATCAATCGGAGGTGGTGCTTCACTGATTGCGGGGAGTTCCGTGGCACAAGCGCTGTCTCTCCGTTCTCCTTCTTCCTTTCCTTAAGCGCTTTGAGCTTCTGCGCCTTGTAATCCTGGATGTCCTTCACTGTGATGGCTGTCAACTGCTTCGGGCCAAAGGCCGGGACCAGATGATTCTTGAAGAAGCCTCGGTATTGTATGAGGGTTGACGGCCGAATCTCGCCCTCGCCTTCCGCGTAAGTCTCCATCCAAACGTCCTTGAACTCGTCGAATGTGATCTGGCGTGGTTCGACGAATTCCCCGCCCGCAAGCTCCGTGATCCGCTTCGCCAAGAGATTCTGGGCATCAGTCAGCTTTGCGAAGCGTTCCCCTGGTGCAGGTGGAACTTTCTCCCACTTCTGTTTGCCGCCCACTTGATAGACAGCGTAGTAGCGCGACCTGAGTTTGCCGTGGTCGTCTCGCTTCGTGCTCTGTCGCTTCACTATTGATCCACGCATTTTCTGTTCCCCCTCAGCAAACGCCTACTGTAACCCCTGCCCGCCCTTCCGTTTGTAATCACTTCACCTTCTTGATTCGTCGACGGGCCATTACCTCAGCTCTTTCCCTTGATAGGTGGCCAGCGAAGGTGTTCACATAAGTCGGCCACTGTTCGGCTAGAGCGGCTGTGACCTCCTCCACTACAGGCTGCTCTGCAGTAATATCGGGGTCGCAAGCGGTGAGCGGTCAAGTCGGCCTTTGTGACCGATGCTTCCCCACTGGACCGGATGGCGCCTACGATAGCTTCAGCCTGTTTGGATTCAATCCCGGCGGCTTCAAGTGAGCGGGCCGCGCTAAGGGTGTCGAAGGTTGCGGTGTTCATGTTCGGATTTTCCTAAATCAGTCTGCCCATTCTCCCACGCCCCCAAGACAAAAACCACAGAGACAAGCGCCGACGCGCTCTGGAAAAACCAGCAAAACCGAAGCCTCCAGGGTGCTTCCAGGTTCTCATAAAGCCCTCCCTCCCGCTGGGAAATCCGCCCGCATCAGCTCGGGCAAGCCCGTGACGATGCGGGCGGTTTCCACGCTGACATGGACGATCCGGCAGATCGCCGCGACCAGTTCTCGTGGATCGTCAAACCAGCCGTTGGGATCGTTGACGATGCCGCTTTCCTTGTCCTGCGTGATTCGGTAGCGGTCGATGAACCACTCTAGCGGCGTCCGCCCGTTGACCTGATACGTGTGCGCCGCGGCGGGGATACCGCGCAGGCTCACATGCTCGTTGACGGCGAGGACAGTCTTTTCATCGTCAGCAAATCGCATGGCCCGGTCGCCAATTCGGAAATGCGCCGGTCGGGGTTCTCCTTCGCGGGCAAACACAATCTCAAGCGGATATTCCTCGCAGGTCTCATAGCCGAGATGAAGTTCCGCGAGTTCACGTCCGGCTTTGGCGAAGGCATGGAAATCGGGCGCGAGCGGAATGCGCGGCAGTTCCTTCGCCAGATCGTTGGCGAAGCGTTCCCGGTAGGCGGACGCATGCAGAACGCCGTAGACGTAATCGAAGATCGCGTCCTTGGTGATCGTGTTGTCGTTGTAACGCACGCGGAAGGCGCGCAAGGCCGTGTCTGAGATGTTGTCGAGGCGCTCCCGGCCCGATTCGATCCCCGGAAGCTCCCGCTGCACCTCCGCCCGCTCCCGATACCGGTAGCGCGGGAAACACTGGCCATTGAACATCAGCTGACGATCCGGCATCGTATCGGCCACGAGAGCCGAGAACGGCTTGGTCGATCCGATTCCCGGAACGCAGATCGCGCGGTTCTCGCTGTCGGACGCAGGGAAAATGTCGCCTGTAAGTGCCGGACGTTGAGAAAAGGTCTGATCAGCATAAAGATATAGCTTCACGAACGGTCGATGGTCAAGTCCCATAGTCAGTTGAAAACTCATCGGGCCCCGTAGTTTGGTCAGGCTCTCTTTTGAGCATTCTGTTCGTTGTCGAGATTCAGATCTTTGTTCAGTGCTTGCCTGAGTAGGGGAAGATGTTTGTATCCGCTCACGCGTCGCAGGCGAGGTTCGATGTCGAGGAGTGCGGCAGCCACCCATCTGTGTCTCTGGGGAGAGTTGTTCCAGCGTCTGACCTTCCGAGTGAGCTCGCCGGTCATGCTGTTGAGGGCTTCGATGCAGTTGGTGGTTCGGAAGCTTCGTTTCAAGAATGGGAGCATACCCAGCCGGTGGAGGGTCAGGGTTTCCTCCAGGCCTTCCTCGAGGCTCGTTACGGCAGACTGATTCATCAGCTTCAGTTCGGGTTTAAGTGATTCGAGTGCGGCCTTTGCCTCCTCGTAGGTGTCGCAGTCATAGGCTTTCTGGAGCTTCCGTCGAACTCTTGGACGTTCCCTCTCCGGGAGATAGCTGACGACATTCTCGCGCTTGTGCCACTGACAGCGATGCACGCGCACATACCCTTTGAGGGCTTTGGTGACAGCACTGCGGAGTCCCTTTGAGCCGTCAAGCACAACGAGAAGGCCCTGGTCGTAGCACAGGCCTCTCCGGATGAGGTCCTGGATCAGCTGGCGGCAGATCCGTTCGTTCTCCGTCGCCGATTCGACGAAGCCCAGGGGGATCTTCTGGCCGTCCATCGTGACCCCCAGAGCGATCACGATCTCTTCGTCGGCAAAGCTCTTTCCGTCAATGAACAGGGTCACGAAGCCGTAGTCGTCGAGGGGACGCTCCTGGAACTGCTTCCGCTTCTTCGCGGTGGCTTTGATGAACCGCCGCGAGACGGAGGACGCTGAGATACCAAACGCTTCTGGAACCGATTCGGCACAGGCCTTGTAGTTGCGGCACGAGATCCCCTTGAGAACACGAAGCAACAGCCCCTCGTCCGTCTTCTTGGGCGTCTGTAGAGCCCGGTATGCAGCCAGGGAAACCTCTGCGTCGGCCTCGACGTCGCGCACCCGGGGAACGTCTAACGGGAGCTTCTGGTCCATCAGATACACGGATCCCTTCTGGCTTCCCCACCGACGATGCGCCTGCTCCGAACCTTTGCGCGCATACCGAACGCCTGCGAGCTGCTCGACCTCCTGCTGGAGGAGGTCTGCCACTGCCTCCAGACCCAACGGGATCAACGCCTGGATCACCGACAAACGCGTCTCCAAATCGATGACATCGCCCTCAACCTTGACTTCACCATCGCCTACAAATAGCTTCTCCATCTGGGCTCCTTTCTTACGGGTATACGCTCCTACACGTCTACCCAACGTAAGTTTGGAGCCCTCTAAGTTTCAACTACGATAGGCACAACACCCGGTCGATAGGCCACTTTTCGAATGAATGTGTCTGCAAACTCCGCAGTCGTTCTTCGCCCAACGAGATTCTTCAGTTTGCCGTCCCATCGAAGATTCGAGGAATGACGGAGTGTGATTTCTTGAATGATCTCGTCCGAGGGTGATCCATTCTTGAATTCGTCCAACTCCCGCCGAGCACCCAGATAGTCGTCTACCATCTTGCAGGCATTCTTCGTACAGGCATCGCGGGAGAAGTTGTACACATAGGCATCACGCCCGGTCTGGTAGCCGTTGCTGAACAGCGTGAAGACCGCCTCATCCGTTCTACCGGCCTTTGCGGTCTTTGAACCCACCGGATAGAGCCTTTGGAATTCCTCGCTTCGCTGGCCGATCCAGTCGTGATGCCGGTCAGGCGTGATCGTCCGCCAATCCTCGATGCCAGCGATCGACCCCGCCTCGCGCAGGACCGCCAGCTTCTCCTCACGTTTGAGATAGTCGCCGATATCGCGGTAGAGGATGCGGCAGCCGTCAGCTTCCGGGTTGCGGACCAGGATCGTGATCGCGACCGGTGCACGGGAGCCTTGACCGAATACCTTGCCGCCCTCCTGGCGCGAACGTTCTCCCTGAGTCCGCTGATTGCCCCGCAGGTTCAGAACGTAGATCGAGCTGAACTCCTCGGCCAGGCAGGCGCGAACGCCCGAATCGACATTGCTGTCGATCCAGGAGCCGTTGGTGACAAGCGCGATCACGCCCTGCTTGCCGATCCGGTCCGACGCCCAGCGGATCGCCATCTTGTAGGTGTCATAGAGGCTGTTCTTGTTCGTCGCCGTGGACCGTGCGGCATAGGTTTTTGCGACGCGCCGCTCAAGCTCGGGATAGTCGACGTTGGGGTTGTCGTCCGCCGAGCTCCTCTGCTTCGCCGACCATGGTGGATTGCCGACGATGACCTGAATCGGCAGATCCTGCTGGCGTTCCGCGCGTGCGCTGTTGACCGGAAGCCAATTCTTCGGGAAGCCGGTCCTGTCGGTGTGCAGATTGAACGTGCCGCGCCGCCCGTGGAACGCCTCTTCGATGTGGATGGCCGCGATGTAGTAGGCCAGCAGGACGATCTCGTTGGCGTGAAACTCTCCGTGGTATTTCCTCGCGAGATCGGATTCCCGGACCAACGCGGACTGGATCAGCCGGACGAGAAAGATGCCGGTGCCGGTGAAGGGATCGAGGACATGAACGCCCTCGTCGCTCAGGCTTCGCCCGAACTCCCAGCGCACCACGTGATCGGCGCTGTTCAAGATGAAATCCACGATCTCAACCGGCGTGTAGACGATGCCGAGGCGGTCCGCGTCCTTCTTGAGGGCCGTGGCGAAGAACTTCTCGTAGAGTTCCATCAGCACGTGCTGACGCGCTTCGCTGTTGTCGAGGCCGCGGGCGCGCATGCGCACGCTCTCGTAGAAGCGCTCCAGATCCCGCGTCTCGTTCTCCAGCCCGAACTCCCCGAAATCCTGCCGCAGGGCGTCCAGGAGCATACCCAATCGATGGAGGGTCAGCGTTTCCTGCAGGCCCTCCTCGAGGCTCGCAACGGCAGACTGATTCATCAGCTTCAGTTCGGGCTTGAGCGCTTCGAGCGCGGCTTTTGCCTCCTCACACGTGTGGCAGTCGTAGGCTTTTTGAAGCTTCCGTCGGACTCTGGGACGTTCTCTCTCCGGGAGATAGTTGACGACGTTCTCGCGCTTGTGCCACTGACAGCGATGCACGCGAACATATCCCTTCAGGGCTTTCGTGACGGCACTGCGGAGTCCCTTTGAGCCGTCCAGCACAACGAGGAGGCCCTGGTCGTAGCACAGGCCTCTCCGGATGAGACCCTGGATCAGCTGACGGCAGATCCGTTCGTTCTCTGTTGCTGATTCGACGAACCCCAGAGGGATCTTCTGGCCGTCCATCGTGACGCCCAGAGCAATCACGATCTCTTCGTCGGCAAAGCTCTTTTCCGTCGATGAACAGGGCGACCAGATCGTAGTCGTCGAGCGGTCGTTCCTGGAACTGCTTCAGCTTCTTTGCGGTGGCTTTGATGAACCGTCGCGAGACGGAGGATGCCGAGATTCCGAACGCTTCGGGTACCGATTCTGAACAAGCTCTGTAGTTGCGGCAGGAGATTCCTTTGAGAACACGAAGCAACAGACCCTCGTCCAACGCTCTGGGGCTCTGGAGTGCACGGTGTGCCGAAAGGGAAACCTCCGTGTCGGCCTCGACGTCGCGCACACGAGGTACGTCTACTGGGAGCTTCTGGTCCATCAGATACACGGACCCCTTCTGGCTTCCCCATCGACGATACGACTGCTCCGAACCCTTGCGCGCATACCGAACACCAGCCAGCTGCTCCACCTCCTGCTGGAGAACGTCTGCTATGGCCTCCAGACCCAGCGGGATCAACGCCTGGATCACCGACAAACGTGTCTCCAAATCGATCACGTCTGACTCAACCTTGACTTCGCCATTACCTGCAAATAGCTTCTCCATCTGGGCTCCTTTCTTACGGCTACACGCTCTCGCACGCGTACCCACAACGTAAGTTTGGAGCCCTCTAAGTTTCAACTAGGATAGGCACCACAACCGTGCGTCCGAGTGCTCACGAAGTCGTAGGACCAGACATGATTCCGGTGCAGCGGCCTTAGCCGGATGCACGAGCCATCGTTGAGCCACAGTCGGCCCCGTTTCGGCTGCCGCCTGCGCGGCCAAGCCAGGCAGCGAAACCTCGTTATTCTGAGTGCCTCGTTAGCGAAGTTGGGCAGCTATTGGCTCGAGGTCGCCGTCTGGTATCAAGTAAAGGCGCATCTGGTAGTAGATGTCTACACCGAGTGCTTGTGGCATGGCGACGCCCGGGTTGACGTCTACTAGAGCTGCCGCTAAGGTGCCACCGAAGTTGATTAGGCCTCTGTTGTAAAGGTCGTAGTACTCGTAAATGAGTTGGTACAAGTCCTTGGAGAAGTCATCTTGTCCCTCGTAACCTCGACTACGTAAATTGAACCTATCCTTAGTCGCGGACAGTTGCAGGATGCAGAGCTGCCTATAGGTCATGGACTCGGCCGCCTTTGTCATTTGATGTGCCATAGCGGCACTGATCTCCGTGTTGAAAGCCAAGTTGGCCAGCAAATGCGCCATATAGGGCAGTTTCTTCTCTTCCGGCTCTCTCTGGCTCTTCAGCAACGTGCTTTCCCATACTTCCTCCGCCTCTGAACGTCCACGGCCTCCAGTGTCAAAGAACCCGTCATCCCGGACGCTTTCGCCGTTCCGGCATCGCTCGACGATCTCTGCTGCGGCAAGGGCGAACACACCTCCAACCCTTGCCTGTTCCCTCGGAGAAAGCAGACGCGTGGACAGGTCATGACCGATCGCCTTAACAGCCATAGTCGCGGCCGCTCCAACGGTTCCTCCAACGGCGGCGCCCGCTGGTCCCGTTAGGAAGGACCCGATCACTGTGCCGATGGCGGGGCCAGCGGCCCCTCCCGCAAGTTCAGCCCCCTTGTTGATCAGGAGGCGCAGGCGACCGTCGCGGTCCTGTCGGTTATCAGCGTCGTGCTCCATAGAATCTACACGTCACTCTCAGCATTCAGTCAGAAAATGGTCACCCTGTCCAGATATCGCGCGGACCTGTACCCCACGAGCCGCTTCCGGAGAGCCTGCGACCTTCTGGAGGAGCAATGCCCGCGGCGGCAAGCTCACGTGCTGTATCTCCGGCTGCTGCACCTTGCCGCGCCGGAGGGCCAGGAGAAGGTCGACCGCGCTTTGGATGTCGTCCTGCGCACAGGTGCACCCCTACACCCGGAGTCCATCGGATCGTCACTGACCTCTGCTCACGTGCCATCCACGCCTACCGTGGATGTCGCTTAGGTGAGGCTGGATTGCTACGATCGTCTGCTCGAGGAGGCCGCCGGATGAGACGCGCTCAGGCCACCCAACTCCGCGACGGCCTCAGGACACTACGCCTGGCCACCATCCGCGAATGTTACCGCGAGCAGGCTGACCTGGCACGGAAAGAGACCCTCCCCTACGAAGCCTACCTGCTCGAACTCGTCAATCACGAGTGCGAGACCCGCGCCCACAACCGCGTGCAGCGATTGCTCCGGGAGTCTCGACTTCCTTTGGAGAAGAACCTGGACACCTTCGACCGCACCCGGCTGCCCGCGAAGGTCGATGGTCTGGTAGCCACGCTTCCCGAAGGCGATTTCCTGGAGCGCTCCGAAAACGTACTGGCCTTCGGCAACCCCGGCTCCGCAGTATCGTAGGCCGCCTTCGATAGTGCTTGCATAGATATCGCAAGCAGGTTCGCGACTACCTCCAGTCGACCGGCCACCTTTAGGTGGCGCTTGGTTTCCAACCGCTTTGAGCGGTTCACAAGTTTTCAAGCCTCCGGCTTTGCCGGAGGTCATGACTTGAATAACCGCACCGGAGACGCCCGTCCCTCAGCCGTCGAGGAAATCCTTCAACGTCTTCCCGGCTGGCGGTTCGTCCGCCCGCGTTGTGAACTCCGGAGGGGCAAACAGGGGGTTGCCCGGGGACCACAGTTCCAGGCTTTCGGCGTGTTCCTCGAAATGCTCCGGATCGGTGGTCACCCGCAGTCGCTCGGTCATGCCAGGGGCCAACAGGCCGTATTCACGATGTCCCAGGGGTTGGATATCGGTCCCCGGCGGCATCATGTCGGATGACCAGATCATCCTGTCGAGATCCGCCATGGTGACAACTGATGGCGTGCGCACCGGCATGGCGAGGTCGCTCTCCGTCACCGCATCGATATCGAAACCCCGCTCCTCGGCTTCCCGCGCCTGTTGCTCGATTGCGTCCACGACATTGGCGCGCTCCGCGCCTTCGCGTCCGCTGCCCGACAACACGGCATCGGATATGGCGCGCGGCACTTGCGCCAGAATCGGCTGCAAGCGGCCGACCATGGACTCGAACAGGCCGATGCGGTTCCTGAGTGCCCGGTAAACGTCGGTTTCGACCGTGCCCTCGTAGTGCAGGTTGACGATCCGAATGATCTCATGCCGCTGGCCGAGGCGATCGATGCGGCCGATGCGCTGTTCCACCCGCATGGGGTTCCACGGCATGTCGTAGCGGAACCGCCGTTTGGCATCGTCGCGGCCGATCCGGCGCCAGGAGCCGTCGGCGGAGGGTGTTTCTCCACCACGTCCCGAGAAGCACATCAACCTTTGATCGGCACCTTTCAGGAGTTCTCCGCGCAGGAAATCCATGGTGGTGTCTCGATCTTCTTCGTTTCGATCACGTTTGGCGCGCCCTCGAGTCCGTTAGCGATCGTCGCCATCCGCGCGTCGTATTCGGCAAATCGCGCATCGTGGTCCATCGAGAACCAGTCCTCGATACCCGTGAGAAGCCCGACAATCTCCTGAGTATCGTCGTTTCGAGAGAACGATTTCGTTTTCGAGAGGAACCTGGAGGAACTCAGACGCTCACCGACACATCGAGTGCGCCCATCTGTGTGGCAGGCTTGAACTTGCGGCATCCCAGGACACGAAAAGAATGGCCGAAGAATGCGGCGTTACGAGGACCACGATCTATAACTAAACCTTGGTAAGCCCCCGGCTCTGCCGGGGAGACTCCCAGAGTTTGACAGTTCCAGAAATATGTAAGAGCCTCCCTTGCCGTGGACCGCTCAAAGCACACGGAAGGAAGGCTCTCTAATGAACAACGTAAGGAGTCTACGTCACACGGTATGGGAGTGCAAGTATGACGTTGTTTGGGTTCGGAAGTATCGTAGAAAAGTGTTGTATGGTGAAATTCGTCGCTATCTGGGCGAGGTGATTCGGGATCTGGCCGCACAGAAGGAATGCCGTGTGGAAGAGGGTCACCTGCGATCCGACCATGTGCACATGCTGATTTCGATCCCGCCGAAGCACTCAGTAGCTCAGACGGTAGGGTTCATCAAAGGAAAGAGTGCGATTCACATTGCTCGGAACTATCTGGGACGCAGGTCGAACTTCACCGGGCAGCATTTCTGGGCAAGAGGCTACTGGGTCTCCACCGTTGGCAAGGATGAACAGACGGTTCGGGAGTATATCCAGAACCAGGAGCGGGAGGACCTGAGTCTCGACCAGCTCAACATTTTCAGGTAATCGCCACCTTTAGGTGGCGCTTGGTTTCCAACCGCTTTGAGCGGTTCACAAGTTTTCAAGCCTCCGGCTTTGCCGGAGGTCATGACTGGTCAAATCATTCAAACGGGCTGAATCCTTGGTAGTGGTTCACTTTGACTAACTGCGGTCCTCACGGTTGATCCGCCCGCCCTTCATCAGTTTCCGTTCCTCATCTTCTAGCAGCTTCACTAAGTCCGTCACGCTCCAAGCCCTGTCCGTCAGGCCAGCGGCCATTGCAGGCGTCCTTCCCTTCAGCGTCTTGTGCTTCCGGCAGAAGTTGTAGTAGAACATATGTAGGGCAATAGCGTGCGCGTGGTTGATCCACTTTTTTGAGAAGCCATTGGTCAAGCGCGTGAACCGCCGATTTCCCATCCTCATCGTCAAATTCGACCGCTCGATATAGGACGTGGAGATATGGGCGGGATCGGGGTTGCCGACCACAGGCCGAACGTCGATACCGATGCACTTAGCTGGGCTGTAAGTCCTGTCCGCGTCGGGATCGGTCCCGTACTGTTTCACGAGCTGGGCAAAGTCACAGGCCCCACCAAAAGCCTGCTCAATGGCCTCTTCCTCGAGGCTTGCCACGGCAGACTGATTCATCAGCTTGAGTTCGGGTTTGAGTGATTCGAGTGCGGCCTTTGCCTCCTCGTAGGTGTCGCAGTCATAGGCTTTCTGAAGTTTCCGTCGAACTCTTGGACGTTCTGCCTCCGGGAGGTAGCTGACGACGTTCTCGCGCTTGTGCCACTGACAGCGATGCACGCACACATCCCCTTTGAGGGCTTTGGTGACGGCACTGCGGAGTCCCTTTGAGCCGTCCAGCACAACGAGAAGGCCCTGGTCGTAGCACAGGCCTCTCCGGATGAGATCCTGGATCAGCTGACGGCAGATCCGTTCGTTCTCCGTCGCCGATTCGACGAAGCCCAGGGGGATCTTCTGGCCGTCCGTCGTGACGCCCGGAGCGATCACGATCTCTTCGTCGGCAAAGCTCTTTCCGTCGATGAACAGGGCGACCAAGTCGTAGTCGTCGAGCGGTCGTTCCTGGAACTGCTTCAGCTTCTTTGCGGTGGCTTTGATGAACCGTCGCGAGACGGAGGATGCCGAGATTCCGAACGCTTCGGGTACCGACTCTGCACAGGCTCTGTAGTTGCGACAGGAGATTCCCTTGAGCACACGAAGCAGCAGCTTCTCATCCATCGCTCTGGGCCTCTGCATCCCCCGGTATGCGGCCAGAGAAACCTCCGTATCGGACTCGACGTCGCGCACACGGGGAACGGCCACCGGCAGCTTCTGGTCCATCAGATACACGGACCCTTTCTGGCTTCCCCATCGACGATGCGACTGCTCTGAACCCTTACGCGCATACCGAACGCCTGCGAGCTGCTCCACCTCCTGCTGGAGCACGTCGGCAACGGCCTCCAGACCCAGCGGAATCAGCGCCCGGATCACCGATAAACGCGTCTCCAAATCCATAACGTCTGACCCAACCTTGACTTCGCCATCCCCTGCAAATAGCTTCTCCATCGTGGGCTCCTTTCTTACGGGTACACGCTCTCACACGTCTACCCACAACGTAAGTTTTGAGCCCTTTAAGTTTCAACTAGGATAGGGACCTCACCGGTGGTGTAGCGAAAAAGGAAAGGCCCCCGGTCGTTCGACCGGGGGCTGAGTTCCTTTCCTACCGTCTTGGTGGATTCCTACACCTACACCTGATGTGTCAGTATTAGGTTAATCAGCAAATCTGTCTGCGTCATCCCCTCGGCCTCGGCGCGGGCCCTCAAAACTTCCTTTACATCTTCGGGCACTTTTGGTAAGGAAACCACGCGATCATACTTCCTGGGTCTCCCCCGACCCCTCTTCTTCGGCTGCACGGTCATTTTGCCTCGCCCGGCCCTTGAAGAACCTCCCCGCAAGATTTTGTCAAGCAGGAGAAAACCACTGAGCCGACAAAAGGGCTGAGTCCGGACCTGTCGCCTGACACCACCCAATTCGATGGGGTGCACAACTTCCGGTTCTCGCCACCCGTTTCGGTCAGTCAATACAGTTCCAGTTGGACGATTAACGCGAGGCAGGGCCGCGGTGCTTGGTGAAGTACCGGTCGCGCACAGCGTCCTCAAAGGCTTTCCAGTCAGACTCATGCTTGTGCGCCAGATCCAGAAGGACCGGAAGGTCGATCTGCGCGGGCGAGAACTCGCTGCCGAATGGAAGATCGCTGCGCGTTATCAAAGGCTCCTATTCACTCGCGTCGGCTTTCGGGGTGTGTCGTGGTTGAAAAACTCCTGGTTATCGAGAGCAACGGAGACTCTGGTTTTTAGTTGCCATGGGGTTCAGAATGATGATGGTGTAGATAGGGTAAGATGTCAAACTTATCGGTGGTCGGCTGCCAGTTTCATCGCATCCGGAGAGCCGCAGCGGAGCGCGAAGGTCCGGTACACCAGCCACAGGTTTCGTTTGAACGATTTGAGAAGCCCCACTCAAGAGAGGGAAACCGAGCCGGATCCCTGACCCGTGCCAGACCGCCACCGAATGCGGTGGCGGTCTTGATCGGACCGAAGGAGAACAACGTTAGATCGGAGGTCGCGTGTCCCGTCCACCCCGGCCCGGCGTACGCCTCGGCGCAATCTTCCACTAACTGCACGCCACGATCTCTCGCCATCGCCATGGCACCGGACACGTCCACCCTGGCCCCATACAGGTGGGTGAAAACGAGCACGCGCGTGCGCGGAGTCATGGCCGCGGCCAGCGCATCGAGATCGGGTTCGGTGGAAAGCGGGTCGAGATCGACCGACGCGACCTCGAGGCCGTGCTCCCGCGCGATGCGCGGCATGTCCGCCACCGTCAAAGCGGTGAACAGGATGCGGTCCCCAGGCGCCCATCGGTTCACGGTGAGATACAGGTCGAAGAGGCTGCGCACGGACAGACCGACCATGCCCTGGCCCTGTGGCGACCACAGGGCCTCGACTCGTTCCGTCGCCCCTTCCCCAGTCGGTGAGGCACACGCCCATATAGCGAACAACCAATCATCGAAGGAGAAGTCGAGACGCTTCGATGCCCACGCCTTCACGGGCATGACCAGCTCAGAGGGCCGCCTGGTAGATGCGGTACCCTCTTGTATGGGGCAAGTCCAAGCTGGGTGGCGAGGCTGTTCACGTCGTCGTTGATGTCCTGTGTCCAAGACAGCTCACCCGACGCATACCGGGTCTGCGCCCGCGTGATCGCTTCGTAGATGAGCAGGGCCGTGCCGCCCCGCTTTCGATACTCGGGCAGCATGGCGAATACCGCCCACCGGCCCTGAATGCTACGCCCGAAGGAGAAGTCGAGACGCTTCGATGCCCACGCCTTCACGGGCATGATACAGGTCGAAGAGGCTGCGCGCGGACAGACCGTCTTGCCCACTGGCGTACCGCCATTTTCATAGGTCCGTGTCCCTTCTTTAAGCGCCCCCTCCGGGGGGCTGTTCCGAGCCTTCCCGCAGGGATAAATGAGGACGAGAGTGACCCCCCGGTTTTGGGGGGAATCTCGGTGAACTCTCCTAACCAGAAGCGATGACAACCCGGTAGAGCAGACCGAAGACGGTCGTGGCAAGCAGACCGATCAGCGGCCAGATCACCCGCTGGAGAACGTTTCAGCGCATCCCGCGCCATGTTTTCGCGGGCGAGTGAGATCACCTTGAAATCGGTATGCTCGCGCAAGCTCGCCCAAGCAGAGGCGGACCCTTGCTTGTCGGCGTCGATCAAAAGGACATTGTGCCCGTTACGGGCCAACCCAGCGGCAAGGAGCTGGACAAGTCCATCAAGAGCGCGAAAGATCGAGAAAGCGAGGCAAAATGACCGTGCAGTGAAAAAGAGGGGTCGGGGGAGACCCAGGAAGTATGATCGCGTGGTTTCCTTACCAAAAGTGCCCGAAGATGTAAAGGAAGTTTTGAGGGCCCGCGCCGAGGCCGAGGGGATGACGCAGACAGATTTACTGATTAACCTAATACTGACACATCAGGTGTAGGTGTAGGAATCCACCAAGACGGTAGGAAAGGAACTCAGCCCCCGGTCGAACGATCGGGGGCCTTTCCTTTTTCAGACAGCTATATCCAACCTCACGGAGCCAGTTCGTGGCGGCTGATCGGGTCTGGGGCGATATGAACGACAGGGCCCCTTTGGCAACAGGAGAAGCCATCGTCAGGGCCGCACTGGCCACGTAGTCATACCACGTCTTCGGCTCAGAAAGGCCCTCGACCTGGGCTGCCCCCATCGTACCGAGCAGGCCGTGATCCACCACGTGACAAGCTTCGTTGGGGGATGTCCGATCCAGAACCAATTCCTTAGAACTGCTCACACAAGTGGTTTGTGACACGTGTCCGATTCGCGGGTTCTCTTATAATATGAGGAGCCCCTGCTGCCTCCGAGCGTTAAAGAAGGCGAACCCGCTCATCCACATCGCCCTGTTCCAGGAGCCTCTCGTGCGAACCGATCGATTCCTCACGCTTTTGGTCTTCCTACTCGCCTCATCGGCCGAGTCGGCGGACATCGCCCCCGACTTCAACTTGAAAACACCGGAGGGCAAAAGGCTTCACCTGCAAGCCATGTTGGAGGAAGGGCCCGTTCTCCTCGACTTTTGGGCGACCTGGTGTAAACCCTGCCTCAAAGGCATGCCCAAGATCCAGTCCATCTACGAGACGTATCGTGAACGGGGCCTTGCAGTCGTGGGGGTGAACGAAGACGGCCCACGCGGGCAGGCCAAGGTAAAGCCTTTCGTCCGCGCACGGAAAATCACCTTTCCCATTGCGCTCGATTCCGACGGCCGGCTGATGAAGCGCATTCGTGCCGTGACCCTGCCCACGACCATCCTGATCGATCGCGACGGAGAAATCGTTCTGCGTCAGAGTGGCTACTCACCCGAAGGCGAACAGGCTCTGATCGACGCCATCGAATCTCTGTTGACACCGACCCGAGACGGGGAATCAGCCGAATCGTGAGCTGCGCGTCTCATCATCCCCGACTGTTCTACGCCGTGCTTCTCCTGCTTTCTCTCGGGCCTGGCAACGGCTCAGCTCAGCTTTCCTTCACCAGTCTGACCGAAACGCAGCGAGGCCGGGTCCCCAACGAAGACGCTGAGGCCTATTCCAATTTCTACGAGCAGCTCAACGTCGACTACATAACCAACCGGATTCAGGCCGGAGGACGGCTAGAAGTTTACCGCGCCACCGCAAGCGATCGAAGTTTGACCTTCCTGAGCCAGCGATATCTCTCCTGGTCGACCGGGCCCGCCTACCTGACAGCCGGCAATTTCCAGGGCATCCTCGGAAGAGGACTCACGCTCCGCGCATTCGAGCTCCCGGGCGTCATCCTCGAGAACACCCTGTTTCGGCGTCGACACACGAGTACGTCCGATATGGAAGGTGTTTTCGGATCCTGGACGCACGACCGTTTTGAAATCAAGGCTCTCTCGGGTCGACCGGTAGCGGGCGACATTCCCCCCGGTTTCCCCGACACCCTTAACACGTTCGATCGCCTCGTCGGTCTCGGCGGCGATCGTCGGCAGGACTGGGTCACGGGCGGGGAAGTCAGTTTCGGCCTCCGCAACTTCCGAGTGGGAGCAACTGCGATTCATCTACGTCCCAAGCGCAGCGACCGCAGCCACGCGTGGTCGTGGCTCGCCGGTCTCGATCTGACGCCCACCCTCTCCCGGCTCGGAATACGCGACGCCTACGGTGAACTCTATGTAGAAATCGCCAGACGCGAGGGGACGACCCCGGGGGGACACGGTCGCTACGTCTCCTCGGATTTTGGCGTGGGATCCTTCGGACTGAGCATCGAGTACAAGGATTATGACAACTTCAATCTCCTCGCCAACGATCCTCCCCAGCTCGTCCGGGAGCACTCTGCCTTCCTGCTGAACAGAACGACGCATGTCCTTGAAACTTTCAACGAGAAAGGCTACCAGATCGAAGCCATCTATCCGGTCCCCGGACTCGGCACTGTGACGGGCAACGTGAGCTACGGAAAGAATGTGCTGGCGCCGACTGTCTCGACCGTGTTCGACGAACGGTTCGTCTCACTTGACCTCGATGTCTTGCCGCCCACCCACACGGCTTCCGTCTTTTTCGATTGGGGAAAGGACGAGTTGGACGGGCGCCGTGCCCGGAGGACGGGTGGCATCCTCCTTGGGACGACGGCTGTGACCGAGCAGATCTTCGAGCTCGATCTGCAGCTTCAGCGAGGGAAGCTTACATTGAGTGAGGAACCTTCCTACTGGGACACGTATGGCGCGCTCTCGTGGCAGTCGTCCCGCGGTTTTGGTATTGCCCTCGTCGCGGATCGATCGACCGATCCTCTGGAAACGGACATTCCAACGACGTTCGATATCGCGGAGACCGAACCGGTCGTCTTCTGGTCGGTTAACGTGAGTGGACGGTTCGGCCCACACGAGGGATTGCTCTTCATCGGCGAAAGACGAGGCGGAACCGCGTGCACGTCCGGGACGTGTTATGAAGTGCTGGCGTTCAGAGGAGCGGAATTCCGGCTGACGACAAGATTCTAAGGCGATTCGCCCGATATCCGCAGTCATCCAACGTGTCAAGGCCAATCACACCGATTCCAGATTTTAGACTTTTGTGATTCTTTCTACGTTGGAATCGCCCATATTTTAGGGTCGGAAAGTCCGGAAACAGAAAAGGGCCGTAGATAACTGGCTGTTTACCATCCATTTAGCAATTGTCGAGAAAATCGAAATGCGAATCATCACGATCGCTCTCGCCGGATGCCTGATTTTGGGTCTCTCTTCGACGGCCCAGTCTCAGACCCGGCCCGGCAACCCGATTCACGACTTTACTCTGCAGGATCTGAACGGGAACAGCCACCGCCCGAATCAATACAGCGGTCAGGTCCTTCTCCTCTTCCTCCTCGGCCATAACTGAGGCATTTGTAGAGCGGCGGCGCCGCTCGTGCAACGTGAAGTCGTCGATGTGCACCGGCAAAAACCCGTGCAGATGCTGGGCGTCGGGGAATGGCTCGCAGTCGCAGCTGTCCCTGTTCCGTTCAGTGACGGGGGTCGACTTCCCGCTGCTGCAGAGAGCGGGAACGGGCGGAATCCCCTGGGGTCTGGGCGTTGAGAACATCGTCGTGGTCAACCAGGAAGGAACCATCCACGACATCTTCGACATCTCGGATCGTCGCCGGCTCAACGAGGCGGTCGACTTCCTGCTCACACCCGTGCCTGCGCCGGTATCCCGGCTTAACCGATCCTCGCTCGACTTCGGCTCAACCGGAATCGTCGGAACCGACATCAGCATCATCCTCACGGTCGAAAACACCGGAGACGCGCTCCTCGAAGTCTCGAGCATCACGTCGGACCACTCCGACATACGGTTCGATCAGAGCACGTTTACGGTCAACCCCGGGAGCCGCGAAGACGTCACCGTCACCCTCTCCCCGGCGGATGCAGGCTCGATCTCCGGTCGCGTCACGGTCACCACAAACGACCGCACCTGGACGCTACTCGTCGACCGGATCACCATCGAACGGCCGCTGCCGATGATCGCCCTACCGGCATCTATGCTCGACTTCGGTACGATCGAGGTTGGACGCGCCGATTCCCGGGGGCTGGAGATTCGGAACGATGGACCGGGTCCGCTGAACGTGACGGATGTGCGGACGGACATTCCGGGCATCACATTCTCCGCCCGTGTCTTCACCGTAGCTGCAGGTGAGGTTTCCACGATCACCATCCTCGTGGACGCCCAAACCGAGGGCCTGATCAGCGGCATCGTCGAGATCATCAGCAACGACCCCGATATGATGAGCTCGACGTCACGGTCTCCGCTACGGCAGAGATCGACGTCGCAGATGCACGCGCAGACTTCGATGGCAGCGGCACGATCGACTTTACCGACTTCCTAGGCTTCGCGGTCGCCTTCGGTACATCCGATTCGGCCTACGACATCAACGAGAATGGCCAGGTCGACTTCGCAGACTTTCTGACCTCTGCACAGAATTTCGGGAGAGTGGTAAACTAGAGCCGTTCGCGAGCAGGGAAGCCTATTCTGGACGAAAGGCAGAACGGTACGGATCAGATCAATGGATTGTCGGCTTGTCCACTGCGATGGTCGAGATGGCCTGTTGGCGTGCTCGCTTGCCGGAAAGTACCACCGCGTGAAGTTCTTTCTCCACGATGCGTGAGAGTTCCACCACATTCTTGAAGGTACTCATCATGTCCTCTTGCGACGCCGATGGTGCCAGTTCTCTTGCCATGAGGCCGAGAGTGCCGTGCAGCATTGCGTTGATATCGGCGAGATGACTCAGAGCTTCGTTGGCCCGTTTGGGTAGGTTGATGACTTCTTCGTCGCCGAACAGGCCAAGTTTTGGAAGGCGTCTACCTGCAGTCTCTCGATTCGTCTCCGGGTCCTGGAAAGTGCAGTGTCGGCCTGTCCAAGTCCCAAGGCGAGAGTCCGGTACGCCGAAACCATCGACAGGTCGTCCTGCACGACCTCGCTATCCGCCTCCACAGACCTCGCGGTCGCCGACAGGCCGGTTGGCCGCGCGAAGAGCTCGGCGACGACCAGCCGCCTGCACCGGCACGTCTGCCCACCTCTTCTCGCCGCCTGCACACCAACGTATGCCTCCTGGCTAAACCAGGTAGAGATCTGGTTCGGCATCATCACACAAAGAGCAATCCGACGAGGAACCTTTCGGAACGTCAAGGATCTGATCACCTGCATCCAGAAGTTCACAGACCAATACAATCAGAACTCAAAGCCTTTCGTGTGGACGGCAACCGCTGACTCGGTCCTCGATAAACTCAACAGACTTCTAAAACTTATTCGCGGGACACGACACTAGTGGCCTGTTACAGACTCGGACTGTGTTTTGAGTCTTTAGGATTCTTTTGTCGGAGGCGTTTTTATTTGGCTATATCTGGATCTCTCAACTAGATGAAGTGGGTGAAGGTGCCGTAGTTCCTGGCATGGTCACCGTTGAGAAACCCGGATAGAGCCTGAAAAATAGACGACAGTTGTCAAGGCCATGCGGCGGCATTTGCTTGCGATGTCTTGAGGCGCCGGCACGTGGCTCAGCCCCAAACCGCCCTACCACCCGCCAACCAGGAGTGACTGACAATGTTCGGCGACTTCACCCGTCGTATCCGGCCCGCACACCTCGCATGGCCGCTCTTTGCTCTGCTGCTTTTTTCCCATTCCCAAGGATCGGCCCAGGTGACATTGACCGGCACCGTGGTGGATGCCGACGATGGCCTCGGATTGCCCGGAGCCAACATTGTCGTTGAGGATGCCGTGACGGGAGGCGCCATCACCGATGCGCAGGGCGCCTTCAGAGTCGACGTCGACCGCCTGCCCGCGACCTTGATCGTCAGTCATATCGGCTACGAGACGAACAGGGTGGTTGTCAGCGAAAACGTGGCCATCGAAATCATGCTGCGCGGGGTCGCTGTGGAAATGGAGGAGCTGGTTATCGTCGGCAGTCGCGCGGAGGGGCGCTCGGTCACCAAGTCGGCCGTACCGGTCGACGTCATCCGGGCTGAGGACTTCGCCCGCCAGGGCAGTATCGACCTGGCAGATCAGTTGCGGACCGTCGTCCCCTCCTTCAACATCAACATTCAGCCGATCAGCGACGCGGCGACCATCGTCCGGCCGGCGAACCTGCGCAACTTGGCGCCCGATCACACGCTGATCCTGGTCAACGGCAAGCGCCGCCACCGCGCGGCGGTCATCGCTTGGCTCGGCAACGGTATCGCGGACGGCTCGCAGGGGCCGGATATTTCCGTCATCCCCTCGATTGCGATCCGGCAGGCCGAGGTACTGCGCGACGGCGCTGCGGCACAGTACGGCTCGGACGCCATCGCCGGCGTCATGAACTTCCAACTCAAAAATGCCCGATCGGGCGGTAGCCTGGAGTTGCGTACAGGAGCCTACCGCGATGCGAGCCCGGGCGACACGTCAACCTGCGGGGAAGGAATCATCGGCGACATCAAGCATTCCTGTAACGGGATCGGCGGACATGGCCGCCGGTTCACGATCGCCGGCAATGTCGGGCTGCCGCTCGGTCCGAACGGGTTCGTGAACCTCAGTATGGAGTACGGCAACGCCAGTCCGACCAGCCGCAGCATTCAGCGCAACGATGCGCAGGCCATCATCGCAGCCGGCAATACAAACCTGCGCAACACGGCGCAGGTCTGGGGATCGCCGGAAATCGAGGACGACCTGAAGCTGTTCGGCAACTTCGGCTACCTGTTCGACAACGGATTTCAGTTCTACGGCCACAGCAACTTCACGAGCCGCAGGGTGACCGGCGGATTCTACTTCCGCAATCCGCATACGCGCGGCGGCGTGTTCCGCGGTCACAGACTTCACCCCATCTCTCGCCTCAACGTATACAACGCCGACGGCGTGTTCACGAATTTCCCCGATCCCAAGGAGCTCGACCCCGAGGAGTCTGATCACCGCGACGCCATCGTTTACGATGCAAACGGCCAAGTCGCGAGCCTCCCCGGGCAGGCGGGCACCCCTTCGCTCCTCGTCGGCGACCGGCGCTGGGCCGAGACCGGCGCCTACGCCGCAGGCGGCTGCGCCACGATCCCGATCGTCGGCAACGTTCCGGATGCGGCCGCCCTCAGGGCGGTCGAGGACGACCCGAACTGCTTCACGCTCTACAGCCGGTTCCCCGGCGGGTTCACGCCGCAGTTCGGCGGCGACCTCATCGACTATTCACTGGTCAGTGGCCTTCGCGGGTCCATGAGCAACGGCTTGATTTGGGATGCGAGCGTCAACATCGGCACCAGCGACGTTAAACAGTTCATCTTCGATACGGTCAACGCGTCGCTCGGCTACGACACGCCGACGTCGTTCAAGCCGGGAAGCTACCGGCAGGACGATATCAACTCCAACTTCGACGTCTCGTACCAGGTCAACGATTTCGTGCACGCCGCGGGCGGCGCGGAGTGGCGCCAGGAAAAGTTCACGATCGGCGGGGGCGGGCGGCCGTCGTGGGAGATCGGTCCGTATGCCGCACAGGGCTTCAGTTCCGGTTCGAACGGCTTCAACGGCTACCGGGAAGACACGACGGCGGGGGACTGGAGCCGCAGCAACATTGCGGCCTACGGGGACGTCGAGTTCACCGACCCGGGCGACCGGTGGATGATCGGTACAGCCGTCCGGTTTGAAAACTTCGAGGACTTCGGCACAACGACGAACGGCAAGGTCTCAGGGCGCGTCGGGTTGACCGACGCGGTCTCTCTTCGCGCCGCGGTCAGCAGCGGGTTCCGCGCGCCGACTCCGGGGCAACAGAACGCGTTCAACGTGACGACCGCGTTCATCGGAGGGCAGTTGACCAACAACGGCGTTGTCCCGTCCACGTCCGCGGTGGCCATCGAAAGGGGCGGCGAGCAGCTCCAGCCTGAGAAGTCGCTCAACTACAGCGCAGGCGCAGTGGTCGAGCAGGGGCCGCTCACCTTCACCGCCGACTTCTTCCGCATCGACATCGACGACCGCCTCGCCCTTTCCCAAGAAATCAAACTGACGGAAAGCGAGATCCAGACGCTGCTCGCGGAAGGGATTGCCGAGGCGCAGAATTTCCCGGTGTTCCGGTTCTTCCTGAACGACTTTTCGACGACGACCCAGGGCATCGACCTGATTTCGACCCTGGCGGTCGGGTCCACGACGTTCAGCGCGGTCTTCAACTACACGGACACGGCGATCAAAAACGTCGAAGCCGACACCGCCATCGATGAATTCCGCATCTATACGCTGGAACAGGGACTGCCGAAGACCCGGTGGAACTTGACCGTCAACCACACCGCCGCACGGTGGAGCCTGCTGGCCCGCCTGAGCTACTTCGGCGAGTTCTGGGACAGCGAGGATGCGCGGAACGCGAACGACCTGGGCGCCGTGAGCGAATCCGTTCTGTATCCGGCCTATTCCGGCAAGGCGCTGCTCGACGTCGAGCTCGGTATTCCGCTCGTCAGCGGCGCCACGCTGGCGCTCGGCGTCCAGAACGTGCTGAACACCTACCCCGAGGTGAACAAGAACGGCGCGGACACGGTGGGCAACCAGTACGGCCAGTTCTCGCCGTTCGGCTTCAACGGCGCCTACTACTACACCCGTCTCGGTTATTCCTTTGACAAGCCGTAGTCTCTAAACGCTACGTTGCGCTGGCGTTCGCTTGCCGAGCTGGTATCCGGCACCTGGAGGTCTCTCGGGCCGAGGTTGGCGCTCTCCACCGTGACCGCGCACGGACAGGTCGTACTCGATCTGGATGTCGCGACAGGCAACCAGGGCGTCCGTGAGCGGACTGCATTTTCAGGTAAGCGCCACCTTTAGGTGGCGCTTGGTTTCCAACCGAGGTTGGAGGTCGGAACTTTGTTCATCGAGCCGGGCAGCCCGTGGGAGAACGGATACATCGAGAGCTTCAACGGGAAGCTCAGAGACGAGCTACTCAACGGTGAGATCTTCACGACCTTGGAGGAGGCTAGGGTGTTGACCAAGTGGTGGCGCTGGCAGTACAATCACATCAGACCACACAGCTCATTGGGCTATCGCCTACCTGCACCTGAAGCGGTCACCAAACCGCTCACCGCAGCCATATCCTAACTCTGGATGTGGACACATAGATGGGGGCAGGTCACTCATCGTTCGCAATCCCGACGATGACCTCGATGCGATCCCGGCGGTGCGTGAGCGGAATATCGGACAAGTCAACGCGGAATTCGGCCAAGGCCCGGGCTTTTTCGGCCAGAAACGCATCATCTTTGAACCAATTGTAGATCGTGGCCCGAGTAACACCACATTTTTGGGCCATAACTTTCGTGTCCTGGCCCGCGCAGCTCAACATCTTCAGATAATCGCCACCTTTAGGTGGCGCTTGGTTTCCAACCGCTTTGAGCGGTTCACAAGTTTTCAAGCCTCCGGCTTTGCCGGAGGTCATGACTGAACCAGTCCCTGAGGGAGTGCGAAATGGACGTTCTCGTCCTCAAGAACCAGTCCCTCTACCTGAACAGATGGTGACAGCTTCAGGTGGTCAACGACGCGCAGAACAATTTCCTCTGGAGCCGAAGCCCCGGCGGTCACGCCCACGACCTCAGCATGGCTCAACCACTCCGGCTGGATCTCAGTTTCATCGTTAATGAGATAAGCGGAACCGTCAACCGTTTGAATGACTTCTGTCAGTCGCTGCGAGTTGGAGCTGTTGCATGATCCAACAACCAAGATGAGATCTGCCTTCTTTGCTAATTGTTTTACGGCATTCTGGCGGTTTTGCGTTGCGTAGCAGATATCGTCTTTTTTGGGTGACGTCATCTGAGGGAACCGCATTCGTAAGGCCTCAACGATTTGAGCAGTGTCGTCCAGACTGAGGGTAGTCTGGGTCAGATAGACGACCTTGTCAGGATTGGAGACTTCCAGGTTTTCGGCATCCTGGACGGAACCGACGAGCTGCATAGGCGCTTCGCCCATTGTCCCGTCTACTTCCTCGTGGCCGAGGTGGCCAATTAAAACCACTGAGTAACCCGTGACACGGGATCGCAACCCGAGTATAGTCTATCTGTGCAATGAAGAAGCTCCTTGCGGGCACGAGGAAGAGCGCGCCCGCGATTGCGATGATGACGCCCACCTCGAACGGGTCGACGAACGGTGACGCGGCGTTCCAGGCGGAGATGCTGCAAGGCGTCGCCCGCAGCTTCGCCCTCACGATTGCACTTCCGGACCCGTTGCGCGACGTGGTGGGCAATGTCTATCTCTTGTGCCGCATCGCGGATACATCGAGGACGAGCCTGCGCTGTCGCTGCGGCAGAAACGGGCATTCTCGGAGCGCTGGGTCGAGGGTCGGGTCGCCGCGGACCCTTTCGCGCGAGAGCTCGGCGCGTGCCTGTCATCGTCGACTACCGAAGCCGAGCGCGGTCTGGTCGTCGACGCCGCTCGGGTCGTGGACATCACCCACGGGTTTCGAGCCCGCCAGCGGCGCGCACTTGAGCGCTGCCTGCGGATCATGACGCGCGGCATGGTCGAGTTCCAGCAGCAGGCAACCCTCACCGGCCTGCAGAACCTGCCCCACCTGGATCGCTATTGCTACCACGTCGCCGGCGTGGTCGGCGAGACGCTTACCGAGCTGTTCTGCGACTACTCCGCCGAGATTGACAGGCGTCGCGAGCAATTGCTGGCGCTGTCGGCGTCCTTTGGCCAGGGCCTGCAGATGACCAATATTCTCAAGGATATCTGGGGCGATCTGCGCCGCGGGGCGTGCTGGCTGCCGCGGAACGTCTTCCGCGCCACTGGCTTCGGCCTGCGCACGCTCTCCCCCGGAGAGGCCGACCCGGGCTTCGTCGCAGGTCTGACGGAGCTCGTGGCGGTTACACGCCACCATCTCGCGGAGGCACTACGGTTCATCCTGCTGATTCCCGCCCCGCGAGACCGGTGTCCGTCGGCACCTGCTGTGGACGCTGTGGCTCTCCGTACTGACGTTGCGACGCCTCCACACGACGCCCTCGTTCCGCAACGGTCAGGAGGTAAAGCTGTCGCAGTCGAGCATACGGTCGGTCATCCTCCTGACCAGCCCTGACTTGGTCGGACACCGCCCTGAGGCTCCTTTTCGGGGCGACGACCCGCGGCCTGCCCCCCGCCGAGTCGCCACGTGCGTGAGCTGGCCGAGATGTGCCGAAGACTCCGTCGCTCCCGCCGTTCTCATGCAGCGACGTGCTCTCAGCGCGGAGCACGGTGATTAGAAGTTGTAGCTCAAACTGACATCAAAGAAGCTGTCGTGTCGCATGTTGTAGTGAAGATCCGCTTCGTCTACGCCGAGAAGACCGACCGCTTCCGCCCGGAGGGACCATCGGTTCGAGATGCGCCGCCCGAATTCGACAGACAGCGTGCGTGTGGCTCGCCGCGCGTCAACCACCACGCCGACGGTAAGCTCAGTGCTCTGGATATCGTTGAACGCAATGCGCGCGGCAAAGAAAATGTCGTTCTCGAGGGGGACGGGCGAACGGCTCGGTGTCGCGTTCGGGCCGCGGCTGTCGTAGCTCCACTCTCCCACCAGACTGAGGTCGGCGTCGTCGCCCGCGACCGCATAAAGCGTGTGCTCCGCACCGAGCACAGTCGCGCCGTAGGCCTGCTCCCGTCCGATGAGATTGAGCGCGCCCGCGCGTTGAATCGCCTCCGCCTTGAGCAGCCATGACCCGACCGTCAACTGGGCGTCCAGGCCGAACTGGCGGATCTGCCCGTAGTACTGAATCAGGGCCGGCTCGCCATCGACCTCGCCGCCCGGCAGCAGAAACGGCTCCCGGCTGGTGCCGTCGAATATGCTGACGCCAAGATCGAGAGGGCCCAGGCTGTGACTGTATCGTGACGCGAAATCGAGATGCCATTGCCCGGCCGAGCTCTCATACTGGACGTTGTCGTGGTCGATGACGAGCGGCAGGCGGAGGCGCCCGCGCCTCCCCGGAAAGGTGCGTGCGCGGTGGTAGGACATTCCAAGCACTTCAATCGTACCCCAGTCCCCGAACCAGGTGACGTGCGCCATGGGTTGCCCCAGCTTGACTTCTCCGTTCGGATGCTCGACGAAATCTACCTGATTGACCACGTCCACCAGACGCTGCGATTCGGTGACGCCCCAGGACACTTGGCCTAAGCCCAAACGCACCTCCCAGCCGCCGTCGCCAGCATCCCCGAAGAGCAGCAGATAGGTTTCCCGAAGATCGAAGTGGGTGCGCCGCGGATCCGCATGGTCGTAGCGAAAGAACGGCGTCAGCGTGAAGCTCCGGCCGTCGGCATTCTCCACGTGGAGTGTAGGCTCGGCGACGAAGCCGCTCGCCAGCGAGCGCTGGCCGGAGAAGGAGGTCTCGGCGGGAAACGCGCGGCTCTCAGCGCTCAGGCGCCCCGAAAGCTCGACCTTTATTTGCGGCGCCTCAGCTTCATTGTCGCCCTCGCCGGGCCGGGCCGCGACGGTTGACATGGAAGCCGCTATCCAGGTCGCGCCGAACGCTACGCGACCAAGTGCGGCTCCGAATCGCATCACCGAGCCCTTCGCAGGCTCGTTTGTGTGAAATCGCTTTCTTTGAGGCCGGTTCCGAATCGGTAATCGGCCCAGGTCATCACCGTGCTCTTGCCGGTCAGGTGATTCTCCATCGTCATCTGGCCCGGTCGCCAATACCGCTCCAGGGACCGCGTGTAGTCCGTGAGAGTGAGCGTCTTCAGGTGGTCATCCTTGCGGTCGTAGTACTCGATCTTCCGGATGCGAAGCTCGTCCCGGTCGTGCCAGACCAGTTGGCGGCGATAGTTCGACCTCCTGACCTTCGGAACGCGTTCCGTGACAGTGCACGTCGAGGTGCCGCACGGCTCCTCTCGTAGGAATCGATAGGTGAACTTCTCCACTTCCGGAGAAGTCAGGTCCTCGTATGCGAACTCGCTGCCCATGAACGATCCGGACCGGTTCGCCGAGCTGATGCGCTTCACGCGTCTCAGCGCCGGCAGATAAATCCACTGATCGTCAGCGTCTTCACGGTGAGCGTGAACCAGAAACGCGGTGCCGCGAACGTCACGGGGATCATCGAAAACGAACAGGCTCCTGTCCCCGTCGTCGGGCACCTCGAGAACCTGCACATGGAGTTCGCGACGGCTCTCCTGCCCCCGCCCGTTGCGCAGCACCATGACCTGCCGGGCGGTGAAGTCGCTGAAGCCTCTCTGCCGAGCCCGAGCGTCCTGCGCGATCGCCCGGCCGATCTCCTCCGGAGTGTCGTTCTCCGCGTGCGCCCGCTCCGTCCCGCCGATCCACGCTACGATCGCCAGGCACAGCGTGAAGAGCAGGAAAATCGGTCGCGCGTCGCTGTATAAAGTCATCAACAAGCCTCCAGATTATCGCTGAACTGTCGCCGGTAAGCCGGCGAATGTAAGCCGCCGGCCCAGCTCCGCCCCTCGCGCCCCGCCCGCGCAACGCATCCACCGATGTCGAGCGTACCTTACGCACACGCACCAACCGCTGTCAACCATGCACCAATCTTCCCCACGAAACCGACCGTGTTCCGGGCGCCGGCCCGGAATCCGCTGTGGTGTTGTCTCTTGCCGCGTCGGCGGTCGAAGCCTGCGGGCCGGAGCGAGTTGCAATTCGAGCAGGATGCGAAGAGGGGAATGAAGCTGCGGCCGATCTGCCGAGCAGTTCCGGCCACCCTGCGAGACCAAGAGACTGCGGCTACCGCGCGTGGACCCGTTCGTTGACCTCGTTCTGCGCTACAGATGGCTTTACCCCCGCTAAACGAATACCACGAAACTTTGCCTTGACGGAACATGTGCTGTTCATGGTCTCCTCCGGTCGATGGCCATCAACAAAGGCGGGAGGAGTAGGAAATCGGCGAAGAGTGCGAAGATGAGCGTGATCGCAACCAGAAGGCCGAGCGCCCAACTGACCTCGAATCCCGATGCAGCGAACACTAGAAAGCCCAACGACAAGACCACCGTCGTGGTCCATAGTGCTTGACCTACGGTGCGAAAGGCGGAGCGAACGGACTCGGGCGCCGGGAGGCCCTCGCGGCGGGCTTTCTGATATTTGCTCAGAAAATGAATGGTATCATCCACGATAATACCAAAGGCGACGACGGTGACCACCGAGGAGGCAATACCCACACGGCCGACCAGATAGCCCCACAGACCGAAGCTCATGGCCGCGGGGATAAAATTGGGCAAAAGGCTGATGAGGCCAAGGCGTATGCTTTTGAAAACCCCGATCAGAATGAGCGAAATGAGGACCATAGCGATGATCGTGCCACGCAGAAGGCTGTCGATGTTTCGTTGGGAAATGTGAGCGAAGATCATACTGATACCCGATGCCGCGGTCGCCAGGTTGGGCGCATTGGCGAGGAGCCAAGCCTGCGCGCGCGCATCCAGCTCGCGCTGTTTCCGAGCCGACGAACTGCGGACCACGGCGGTCATGCGCGTAGCCGACTTGGCGACGTCAATGCGGTTGTTGAGGTCACTTCCGAACGGAAGCGAAAGCTCGTAAAGCAACAGATATTGCGCAGCGAGCTCTGGATCGGCAGGTAAGCGATAGAAGGCTGGGTCGTCGCCGTGCATGTTCTTGTTCAGACGTTTCATGATGTCCGAAAAGGCTTGCACATGGGTTACTTCGGGCTGCCCCCGGTACCATTCGGCGAAATCATCGACTGCGCGCAGATAATCGGGATCGGCGATGCCGCCTTCTCTCCCCGCTTTCAGCGAGTATTCCAGCGCATTCAAGCCGGTCAGGTTTTCGATGACGAAGTTCGTATCGCGCCGGAACTGGTAACGCTCATCGAAATACCGTGTCCAGTTGTCGCTCAGTTCATTGCGAGGAATGCCCATGACCAGAGCGCCTGCCAGAAGGGCGGCAGACCAAAACAGGAATGTGCGGCGTGCGATGACGAAGGTAGCGAAACGGTCGAAGAAAACAGGCGGTCCAGCACGGACCAGAGGCGCGCGCAATGGCAGGATCGAAAGCAACGCCGGCAGGAGAGTCATGGAATAGACGAAGGCGCATGACACGCCAAACGCCACGAGATTGCCCAGGACGTGAAAAGGCGGCGAATCCGAGGCATTCAGGCTGAGAAACCCGATCGCCGTCGTGAGCGAGGTGAGGAATACCGGATAGGCATTACTGCGAAGAGATTCCGCAATCGCCGCATTCCTGTCCAGGCCATTCCTCATACCCAGCAAAGTAGCCGCGACAATGTGGACGGAATGCGCGACGGCGATCGCCATGACGATGAGCGGTACGCCGGCATTGGTGGGGCTGAACGCCGTGCCGATCCAGCCGGCGAACCCCATAGTGGTGTTGATGACGAACACAAGCACGACAACGATGGACAGGGTGCCGAATACTGAGCGCAGGAGAAAGGCCGCGGCGGCTACGATGATGAAAAACATGATCGGTGCGAGGGTCCGAATATCGTCCTGGGTGGCGTCGGCGAAGGCGCGGTTCATGACAACGTCGCCGGTCAGGTAAAAGCCGATGTCCGGATGGTCCGTTCGCGCCTGATCCAGGAGGGCGTTGAAATAATCGGTAATCTCGATCACCGCGGCGTCCAGATTTTCGGGCAGGACAAAATTGATCGCCAACCCGCCCACGCGTCCGTCATGGGAAACCATCCGCCCGGCAAGATCGGGCGCGCTCAGCGCGACCCTCTCGATTCGCGCCAGATTGGCATCGCTCAGCGACTGGGCGTCTTCGACCAGCGGTTCGACGATCAAATCGTCCCCGAACGCCTCGCTATGGGAATAGTTGGTGAGGGCGTCAACTCGACTGGAATAAGGCGCGCGCCACGCGGCTTCGGTCAGTTCCTCAATGGTGCCAAGCGTCTCGCGGGTAAACACCGAACCCTCCCGCGGCGCGATGGCAATCAGTACTGTATTGGACGCGGAGTAAGTGTTCTCCAAGGAGTCGAAAGCGGCAAGTTGCGGATTGTCTTCACCGAACAGAATACGGTAATCGTTCGTAACGACGATGAAGCGGGCACCCCCCGTCATGACCAGCATGAGCAGCGTTGCGAGCGAAGCGACCAGCCACCGACGGCGCAGAATGGCGGCAACGTAGCGGTTCAGTACAGGAGTCATGGCCTTGGCCATCACCGACTGCGAACGGCGAAGAACTCACCGACTCGAATGAACGGCGCGATCGACACAGCCAACTGTAGATAACTTCGTTGCATCTGGCTAACTCCCTGTTCTCTTTTACCAGGGGCTCGATTTCGATGTGTCTACGTGGTCGGGCATCCTGTAACTGATTCCGTCGTCGTCGTACACCGAGATTTGGAGAAGCTGAGTAAAATTTCCTGATCTGAGCAGTTGGCTGCTCTTCAGAAATCGCTGAAAACGTTGTTTCATCCGGTAACCGAACAGTGTTCCCAGCGTACTGGTCTTTGGAAACTGAAACTGGTCAGCGATTTTGTTTCCTATGAGTGCACGTGAAAGGCGGTAGGCCAAAATTGTCAACTCTTTCTGTTGAACTGGATCTTTTATATCCGCAACTGACGGAATGGCCTGGATCAACAGATTCGCCACGGCTATCGAATCGGCATCCGGTGGCGGCTCGCACATATAGCTGAGCCTGTATATTTTTTCTGCATCCGCGCCGTTGGTATATAGGATGGTTTCAGGTATCCCCATGAGATAGCCGGTGTAGCGCCAGACATCAAGAACACTCTTTTTTTCTTCCTGGTTAAAACTCGCGCCCACCAACATCGAGTATTCCAACAGGCGCTTGGAAAAGACGGAGATGGCAAAACCCAGGTGCGCCGCGCTTACCGGCATGCCCCAAGTTTCGTGATTCCAATCGTCGGATTTCGCCAGCAGGCTCCTTATCTGAGCATGGATGAAGCGAATGCGCGTGGATAGCTTCCATCCATCGCCATCTCTTTGCAAGCCGCCGGGGAAAAATATATCCATCATGTGACGGTTGTTCTGCTGGAGGCGTCTTTTGGTGGATGCCACTCGCCCGGTGATTCTGAAAGACTTGGCGATAAGCGTCGAAAAGCCTTCCACCAGCACCCCCGTAACGAACGCGACGAGCATGAGGTCTACATTTGCGTGGAAGGCGCGAATCCCTGGACGAAAGGCTTCGTAGTCGAGCCAGGAAGGAGTTTCAGAGTCCAGTTTGTCGAAGACATCGCGCAGGACCTGCGGCGCAGCACGCAGAATCTCATACCGCTGCTCTATGCCAGCCCCGACGAACCGGTGCAGGTCACTACGAGGCAACGAGGCGAGCTCCTCCATCACTGGGTCCAGCATAGGATCACCCATGGTGGTGTGCTTGATATAATTGTCGGCAAGTTCTTGATCGTAGAGGCGGGCTTTCCGATAACCCTCAACGTACGCCAAAGGTGATCTTAGCATTTTTCAATCTCCCGATGATCTTCCCCCAAACTTAGTGCATGGTTTCATAAACATTATTACGTATGTTCTGAACATTATTTGTAGCTTATGTTCTCCTTCAAAAGGAGGAGAACAATGCCAAGACGTTCGCCTTATGTGGTGCTACTGTCTGAGAAGGAACGGGTCGACCTCGAGCGAATGGCTGGACAATATACGTTACCGTATTATCAAGTGATCCGATCGAAAATCGTGCTTCTCGCCGCCGAGGGATTATCCAACAAGATTATCGCCCAACGGTTGGATGTCCCGCGTCCGATCGTAAGCAAATGGCGTAAGCGCTTTTTCGAAGAGCGTCTTTCGGGACTCGAAGATAGATCTCGTCCCGGGCGCCCGCCCGGTTTTCCCCCCTCAGGTGGTCGTTCAGATCAAGGCGCTGGCGTGTGAACTACCGAGCGAGAGCGGGATACCGCTCTCGCGGTCCAGCTGTTCCGAGATTGCCGCCGAGGCAGTGCAAAGGGGCTTCGTTGCCAAGATCAGCGGCGCCACTGTCTGGCGCTGGTTGAACGAGGACGCGATTCGTCCTTGGTATCATCGCTCCTGGATTTTCCCACGGGACCCGGACTTCCAAACCAAAGCAGGTAGAGTCCTTGATCTGTATCACCGCCAATGGCAAGGAAAGCCTTTAGGGCCGAGGGAATATGTACTTTCTGCCGACGAAAAGACCAGTATTCAAGCACGAGCTCGCAAGCACGTTACCCTACCGCCAGCCTCGAACAGAGCGGCACGCGTTGAAACACGAATACGAGCGGAAAGGAGCCCTGGCCTATCTGGCTGCTCTCGACGTGCACAATGGTCGAATCTTCGGTCTCTGTGAGTCTTCTTCGGGTATCGAGCCCTTCAACCGGCTCCTGAGCCTGATCATGAGCCGGAAACCCTATTGCTCGGCAAAGAAAGTCTACCTCATCGTGGATAATGGCTCCTCGCACCGAGGGCAAACATGCATCGACCGTATCCAGGGGAAGTGGCCAAACATCCACCCCGTTCACCTTCCGATCCACGCAAGCTGGCTCAATCAGATCGAGATCTACTTCTCGATCCTCAAACGCAAGGCTCTGACACCTATCGAATTTGCATCGCTCGAAGAGCTTGAGGCAAGAATCCTCGGTTTTCAGGAACGCTACGGACGTATCGCCACACCCTTCAAATGGAAGTTCACACGAACAGATCTCGCGGAGATGATCGACAAACTCAGGTTCTACGATACGCCCTTGGCAAAGTCTGCTTAGAATACGTCACCGTATTTGAGAACAGGAGTACTAAGTTCCGACTTCCAGAGTGAGGAATTGATCGAATTATCCCCGCCGTCGTGACTGTGGGAAAGTGGGAAACTCGAAGAGTTTTCCAAGGTCGCGGAGCGACCGGCTTTTCCACAGCCCCTCTCGCCCACCAAACGGAACTGCTCTGGACTGTGAAAGTCTAGCGAACTGTGGGGACGGACCGTGTTGTAGTGGATCCGCCAGGCCTCGATGCTGCGTCGGGCATCGGCGAGATCGACGAACCAGTGTTCGTTCAGGCACGCATCGCGGAACTTGCCGTTGAAGCTCTCCACCAGCGCGTTCTGAATCGGCTTCCCAGGCTGGATGAACCGCAACTGGACGCCGGTTTGCTGGGACCAGAGGAACATCGCCTTGCTGGTGAACTCCGGCCCGTTATCGGTGACGATGGCTTCTGGACGAGCCCGTTGCAAGACCACCTGATCCAGGAAACGACTGACGCGTTCGCCGGAAATCGAGAAATCCACCATCTGGCCGATGCATTCCCGGCTGTAGTCGTCTACGACGTTCAGAATGCGGAAGCGCCGCCCCGTCGCTAGCTGATCCGACATGAAGTCCATCGACCACCGCTGATTCGGTCCGCCTGGAATCGGCTTGGGAACCCGGTCGCGTGCCGGCAGGCGTTTCCGCCGCTTGCACCGGACCTGGAGCCTCTCCTCCCGGTAGATTCGATACGTTTTCTTCTCGTTCACGACCAAGCCCTCCGTCTTCAACATTCCGTGCAGCATCTGGTATCCATACCGTGGGAACTCCGTTGCCAACGCTTTGAGCCTCTCCCGAAGAGCTGTATCACTTCCACGACCAGGTTGGCAACGAGCCACCGATCGGTGAACTCCGATGAGTCGGCAGGCCCGTCGCTGGCTCGACTTTCCCAGCTCGACCAGATGGGCGACAGCTCGGCGGCGTGCAACAGGCCCTACCAGTTTTTTGACAGCAGTTCCTTTAGCGCAGCGTTATCCAAGTGCGCTTCGGCCAGCAACTGCTTCAGCTTCCAGTTCTCGGTCTCGAGTTCCTTCAGCTTCTTCGCCTTCGACACCTGCATCCCGCCGTACTTCGACCGCCACCGGTAGAACGTCTGCTGCGTGATCCCATGTTTCCGGCAGAGGTCCTGGTTCTTGGCTCCTGCCTCGGATTCCTTCAGAATCGCAATGATCTGTTCTTCGCTGAATCGCTTCCGCTTCAAGGTGAGTCCTCCTGGGTCTTTTTACCGGAAAACTCACTCTCGAAGTGGACCGTTTTATGGGGGGAAGGTCACCGACAGTATCACCGCGCTACACCTCGCCTGAGCAGCAACGTCCGCCACGCATATTCAGAGACACGCTCCAGTCGCACGGCTTCCGAACAACGTTATTATATACATAACTAGAGCCTGTTGCTCAACTCGCTGTCATGAAGGGAAGAATTGGAGGTTCTTTCTCAGTTCTACAAGCTGGCCCTTGAGAGGTCTGACCTGCTGGTTGATTTCACGCTTCGATATGAGCTCAGGTCAATAGGTGTGTAAAAGAAATCAGGCGGCCATCTTCCCGGTTTCGACCTGCGGTCCGGTTGAGTGTTTCTGATCGTAGACTTGTTGTAGCAAGTGTGGCGCGGTGAGTTTCCTGAATCGGCTCTCTGCGACCTTGAGCGTACGCCAGATGAGAGTCGTGGCGTTCCTGACTTTCTTGAATCGCCTGGCGGCGTTTGTGCGAAGCCGAACGGAAGCAAAGGGGCTCTCGACGACGTTCGTGGTTCTCAGGTGTTTCCAGTGTTCCTTCGGGAAGTCGTAGAACGTGACCATCCGATCCCAGTCTCTTTCGAGCGTCTCCACGGCGGCAGGGAACTGTGAGCGATACCGTGCGGCAAAGCGTTTCCGGAGCTTCTCGGCCTCCTTTTTCGTGCCGGCATAGGGGATCTGGACGAGCAGTGCGCGGGCTTCAGCCTGTGCACGCTTGGCGACCTTGTCGAGCACGTTGAGGATCTTGTGGTTCCAGCACCGTTGTTGCCGGCTCTCTGGCCAGACCTGATCAACGGCCGCCCAGATGCCCATATTCCCGTCCGCGGCGATCAGGACAGGATGTTCGAGCCCGCGATCCCGGAGATCCCGGAGCACCGTGAGCCAGGATTCTGTAGACTCTCGATAACCGGGTTCTATCGCCAGGATCTCCTTGCTGCCGTCGCTCATCGCGCCGATCACGACCAGCAGACACGCCTTCTCGCGCTCGAGCCCGGCTTTGACGTAGATGCCATCAGCCCAGGCGTAGACCAGTTCGCGATTATCCAGACGCCTTTCTTTCCAGTCCTGGAAGTCGACCTCCCACTTCCCTCGAAGACGAGCGATCGAGGTCGGCGAAAGCGGCGCGCCATCACCGAGCAGCGCACGCAAAGACAACTCGAAGTCGCCCTGGGAGAGACCGTGGAGATAAAGGTCGGGAAGCAGATCTCCAATGGCCCTGGTTCTCCGGGCGAACAGGGGGAGGATGCGGCTTTCAAACCGCTCTTCCAGACCACGAACCCGGGGACGCCGGACCTTGATCGTTCCGCAGCTCGTCGAGAGACGCCGGGGCTTGCCGTAGCCGTTCCTGTAGCCCCTGGAGCTATCAACCTCGGCTCGGCGCTCATACCACGACCGGCCCAAGAACGCGGTCGCCTCCTCCTCCAGAATGGACTGGAACCGGCCCTGGATCTCTTCACGGATCCAATCGTCAACCGTCTCCCACGTCGGCATGGACTTCAATGGGGCTCTATGCGTATGTTCCTTCACGGCGATCCTCCTTCCCAACCGGGCCTCTCACCCGGTTTTGTGTGAATCAACTATCTCACGGGAAGGGTAGGGTCGCCCTTTCTCTTTTTCCACACCTTTTGATTATAGCTCCATCGGTTGTGGAGATATCGAAGAAGGGTGTGCGAAATGTCGGGTCAATGAATTTGCGAATCCGGCCCCCGATGGGTTCGACGATCAGGAGATCGCCGTTGGAGTCGAGCGCGAGCCTGGCGGGGGTTTCGACCGGGGCTACTAACCCGAGTTGTCCGTCTCCTGCGGAAAAGAACTCCCCCGTTCCGGCGAGAGTGACGATGGTCCCGTCGAGTTCAATGGCCCGCACGCGGTGGTTCTGTGTGTCGGCGACGTAGACACGACCGGCTTCGTCGGCGGCGATGCCGGAGGGGAAGAAGAGCCGAGCATCCGTAGCCGGTCCGCCATCGCCGGAAAAAGTGAACCCACTTAACTCGTCGCCGAACGTCAGCCCCCTCCCAGCGATAGTCGTGATCTGCGCAACCGGAATCGAATCTCCCTCCGGGATGACGAGCTCCAGTTGACGGACACGATGGTTCACAAAATCAGCAAAAAGAAAGAAGTCGAGTGCGGTCGTCATCTGTTCGACGCTCATGCCGGCGTCGATCGCTGCGCTGCCATCTCCAGAAAACTCAATATTGCCGGTGCCCGCGATTCGGGTCACATCCGTGCTGTCCAGAACGGCCTGGATGATGATGTTGTTCCCGCCACCACCGGCATGCACTCCGTCGGCGATGAAGAGCGTTGCGTCCGTGGTCCAGACATCGACGATCTCGCTGAAACTGGCGAGTTCGCGGGAAATTGGGACATCGGCCGGAACTTCGCCGAGCTGTCCCGAGCCGGTAAACGTCTCGATCACACCTCCGCTGACCCGACGGATAACGCGATTTCCCGTGTCTGCGATGTAGAGATCACCGCTCGAGTGAACGGCAACCCCCTGAGGCCGACTGAGTTGTGCGGCCGTTGCGGGGCCTCCGTCGCCCGAATTGCCCTGAGTTCCGATGCCAGCGACGGTGGTAATATTTCCTGAGATCGCGTCGATTCTGCGAATCCGGTGCCTTCCTACTTCTGCGATGAAGATGTTGCCGGCGCCATCAAGGGAGATGCCCAGAGGGACGTCGAGCATAGCGTTGATAGCTGGAATGTCCTCGCCGTTGGCGTCCGAACCTCCACCTGCGATCGTCACGATGGTGCCGGGTACCCCGTTGACCGTTGCCTGTCCATAAACAGGAAAGACAGGGGCCGAAAATGTCACCACAAGAATCGAGGATACGACAGCCACGATTCCGGTCTTGGGAATGTTGCTCATCGCGTGCCTGATCGTGTCTACTCTTGAATACTAATGATGGTAGAGTTACTGATCGCAACCAAGATGCGATGGCGAGGAACGGCGAGCAAGCGTGGGCGATGGAGGGGATTACGGGAACTGAATGGCGACCATGATAGGACGGACACAGAGCGCGACAGGGCCACGATCTTCGCAGCCATGCCCGATACCCTCGTCCAGAGTGTTCGCATGAGACAGGCATGCTTACGGCGGTTCTGAGCGAGGTGGACACGGCAAGGCCCCGACCGAGGGGGGGGCGGGCCCAATTCCAAATTTTGCTCAGATTTCAAAGCCAGCCTAAAAAGATGAATCGATGCCCCCGCCTGTCGGGTCGTGATTTTCTGCGGGAGCGGGTTCGAGGTGAGACCTGGAAGATTTGCGGTCACGGACCATCCATCTGGAATCCGTTCAACCCTCTCCGGTGACTGATCGTCATCGCCCGATCCTGCGGGTGTATATAAAACCTCAAGTTGAAGGGAAACAGAAAGGCGCTTGTGTGCTGACCCATATCCCTGTATTCTATCTGTATATAAAACAAATGTTTACATACACAAATCAGGAGGGGGACATGGCACCGAGGAAGAACGCCCGCGTAGCCATCTACGCCCGCGTTTCAACGACCGGTCAGGATGCAGGCATGCAGGTGAGGGAACTCCGGGAATACGCTCATCAGAGGGGCCTGGAGGTCGTAGACGAGCTTGTCGATACGGAGAGTGGGTCCAAGGACCGACGCCCGCAACTGGACCGTCTGTGGACCCTGGTACGGGGCCGCAAGGTCGATACGGTTCTCGTATATCGGTTCGACCGGTTTGCGCGCAGCACCAAGCAGTTGGTCGATGCCCTCGAAGAGTTCAACCACTTGGGCGTGGACTTCATCAGCCTCCACGAGCAGATCGACACGAGCAGCCCGATGGGTAAGGCGATGTTCACGATTATCAGCGCCATCTCCGAGTTCGAGCGCGAGATCATCAGAGAGCGGGTACGGTCGGGTCTGGCACGGGCGAAGGCCGATGGGAAGAAGCTGGGCAGACCACGTGTTCCAGAGAAAACAGAGAATCAGAACTCTCCGACGGGACAAAGGGATGAGTTTGGGTGCAATCTCGAAGCAACTGAACGTTCCGAGGGGGACGGTCCAAAAATACGCTTGAGGTTGCTGCCCGGGTTACCCCTGATCGTCCAACTCAAGGTCCACCGCCTCTGACCCTGGGGATTCGATCTCTGCCTGCTCTATGCTGGTTAGGTCCAAGACGGCCAGCAAATCAGTAGTCGAGATCGAACCAAGGTCCATGCTTACAGACCGGGATTCCTGGAGCTTCACTTTGGGTGCGAACGCTGCCCCAGCTTGAAATACTGCCCCGAGTCGTCTTTTAGGAGTTGGAACAGCTTCCAGGCCCCGGCGGTGTCGATCCCGTAGGCAGCCGCTAGGGCACGATCTTCCTCCGTAAGGTCCAGGGCGTCCAGGGGTAGCCCGTAGGCGTCGAGCCATCCGTCTTTCGCCTGGGACCACCGATTCAGGCTCCCCGGCTTGCGACCTCCAATTCGCTTGTGACCAACCCTGAATCGACCATTTTCGTGTCGGTCAAGCCGTTCTTCGTTCTCCACATGTGCCAGTTGTTGGAGGCGGCGGAGGTGTGTTATCGTCGCATTGATCCTGGAAGATGCAGGCAACCCACTCCGGGTGGTCCACGAACTAACTAATCTTAGCCACTCCGCTTGTCCGCTTCACGCGGAAATCCCGCAATCCATTAGACAGCCATTAGATTTTACAAGAAAAAGGCGACACCCCGAATTCGGTGACGCCTCTAACTACTTGTTATTTAAGGTTTAAAGTGGAGCGGGAAACGGGACTCGAACCCGCGACATCAAGCTTGGGAAGCTTGCGCTCTACCAGCTGAGCTATTCCCGCTCGCCGGTGTAAGATAGGCGAGCCCCCAAATCGTGTCAAGATGCACGCTTGAAAGCGGCAAGGACACCCTCGGCACCCCGGTTGGCGTCGATCCACTCGACCTCAGACGCCCGGTTTCGGAACCAGCTCAGCTGACGTTTGGCGTAATGACGCGTGGCTTGCTGCATTTCAAGGACGGCCTCGTCAATCGACCGATCGCCCTTAACCACATCGAAGAATTCCGCATATCCGAACGTGCCGAGTGCGGGCATGGCTGGTCCGTATCCCCTATGCAGCAATCGCCGGACTTCATCGACGAGCCCGGATTCGACCATCGACCACGCACGAGCGTCAATGCGTTCGTAGAGTTGATGGCGGTCTCGCTCGAGGCCGAACCACTTGGCCCCTCGATCGGTAGCCGGTTGTCTCGGCTCGGACTGAAAAGACGAAATCGCAATACCCGTTTCCTCGAAGACTTCGAGTGCGCGGGTTACCCGCTGGCGGTCCGTCGGATGCAGCCGATCGGCAGTTTTCGGGTCCACCTCCTGCAACCGAACGTAGCACGCGTCTAGATCGAGGTCGGCTTGCGCCTGAGTCTTCGCTCGCGTCTCTGGCGAAACTTCAGGAATCGGGCTGAATCCTCGGAACAGGGCCTCCAAATAGAACCCCGCGCCGCCGACGAGAATCGGCAGGTGGCCTCTCGCCACGATCTGTTCGATGGCTTCAGCCGCCCTCTTGGCGTATTCGGCTGCGTCGAAAGACTCGTTGGGGTCGACGATGTCGAGAAGGTGGTGCCTGGCACAGGCACGTTCGTGGGCGGTGGGTTTGGCCGTCCCGATATCCATGTATCGGTAGATTTGACGAGCATCTGCCGACACGATTTCCCCGTCGAGCTGCCGAGCGACCTCAATTCCGACGCCTGTCTTTCCCGACGCGGTCGGACCGACGATCACAACGACGTCCATCGTGCCTCTATTCGAAACGACGTTCGATATCCTGCAGGGAGAATCGGAAAAGCGTGGGGCGCCCCTCTGGGCTTGCGTAGGGCTCGTCGGTGGCGAACAGAGCATCGATGAGGGCGCGCATCTCATCGCCTGAGAGGATCTTACCGTGGGGAATCGCCGCGTGACGTGCATAGGTGAGTGCGACGAGGTGCTCGATGGGTTCGACGCCACGGTCACCCAGAGCCATGGTCGACGTACCCTCCGCCAGGAGGTCGTCCACCATGTCCCGGAACATCACGCCCTCTTCCCACCCATCCAGACCGACAGGTATAGCGTCGACCACGACCGAATTCCCCCCAAAATCCCGGATGCCGAACCCAACCCGCTCGAAAAGCGGCAAAGCATCCCGAACGGCCACGATTTCGGTCAATCCAAACTCGAGGGTGACGGGAAACAGGAGCGCCTGACCCGAACCCGCCTGGCCTCTGAATCGGACGATCGCCTCCTCGTAGAGGATGCGTCGGTGAGCCAAGTTCTGATCGATAATGACCGCGCCATCCCTGACCTGGGCGAGGACATAGGCGGAGTGCAACTGGAAGACAGACACGCCGTAGCGCGTTTCGGCCTCTGGAGGTGCGTCCGTCGACGTCTCCATCCCCTTCGTGATTGTGAGGGGAAGACCCATCTGGACATTGTGAAGGTCCAGCGGTTCGGCGAGGTAGAGGTCTTCGGTGGGTCGATCGGCAACGATTGTGGGCTGAGGGCCATTATCGGACGTCCCTGCCGGCACACCCGACTTCAGTTCGACTGACTCGATCGTCTCGTCCGCCCACTCGGGAATCGATGTCTCCCGTCGAAGTGCCGATCGAACCGCCTCCGCGACGAACCGGTAGACGGCGCGCTCGTCTGCGAATCGGATTTCTCGTTTTGATGGATGTACGTTCACGTCGATCGCCCCGGGGTCGATGTTCAGACACAGCGCGTAGGCCGGTTGCACACCCTTCTGCAAGAGCCCACCGTATCCGTCGTGGACAGCCGTGGTCAGCCCCCGATGCCGAACCCACCGCTGATTGACGACCAGGACGTGCTGGGCTGCTTTCCGGGCACGATCGGGGAGGCACACATAGCCCGTACAGCGCAAGCCGCTTCGCTGTGCCTCGACGAACACCGCATCCTCTCCGAGCGTCACGGCGAAGAGCGCCTGAATCCGGGTTGCCACGTCCGAGCGCCCGAGTCGAAAGTGACGACGACCCTCGTGATCGAGCGAAAACATGACCTGCGGATGGGCGAACGCCAGCCCGGCCGTCGTCTGAACGACGTGTCGCCACTCTGTCTCTGCGGATTTGAGGAATTTCCGACGTGCCGGCGTATTTTGGAAAAGACGCTCGACCAATAGGGTCGTCCCAGCGTCCCTGCCTACGGCTCGAACATCGATCACACGCCCGCCTTCCACGACGACACGTGTGCCCTCCTCTGCCTCGGGGATTCGAGTATCGAGTGTCAGGCGTGATACGGCCGCAATGCTGGGCAGGGCTTCGCCACGAAAGCCGAGTGTCCGCAGGTTGGTGAGGTCTTCGGCCGTTCGCAGTTTGGAGGTTGCGTGCCGTTCAAGCGCGAGAAGCGCGTCGTCGCGTGACATTCCGCACCCATTGTCCACGATGCGAATCGAGGTGCTACCACCGGAGTCGACGGAGATGTCGACGCGATCGGCACCTGCGTCGAGCGCGTTTTCGACGAGTTCCTTGACGATCGATGCGGGGCGCTCCACGACCTCGCCGGCCGCAATCTTGTTGGCCACATCGTCGGCGAGGACGCGGATGCGTGAGGACATGGTCAGTTGGCGAGGGCGCTCAGGAAAGAGTCTGCATCATCGAGGTCGGCTTTCGCCGCTTCGGTCAGGATCTGCATGCCCCGGTCACCCATGGAGAAGTGATCGAGGATTTCTTCACTGACTTCCGGTACGACGCTGTCGCCGCCGGAACCGTATTCCAGCTGCCGACACAGACAGTCGGCGATGTGGATGACGTAGACCAGACGTGAGTAGTGGCGAGTCTTCTGGGGGTCGTGGTGATTCTCTATGCAGGCCGAGTAATTTTCGCCGAACTTCCACGCCGTAGCCAGTTGTCCGCCGATTTCCTCGTGGCCTACGCCCAGCACATCGAGTTCGGCGTCCAGGATCGTCTGGTTTTTGGTTTCGACCGCTTCGAAGACGGCCCCGTAGTAGTCGGCAAAGTAGCGGTCCAGGACGACCTTCCCGAGATCGTGCAAGAGCCCGCCCAGGAATGCGGCTTCGACCTCCGTTTGGAGTTTCTTGGCGACCGCCCGGGCGATGAAGGCCGTCCCGACGGAGTGTCTCCAGAATTCTGTGAGATCGAGCCCACCCCCACCATCGTAATTACCCAGCTGCTCGAAAACTTGCGCGGCCATCACCAGGTTGCCGATTTCCTCCAATCCGATAAGGGTCACGGCAAGCTTCAGGGAATTCGTCGGCTTTCGGAACCCGTAGTAGGAGGAATTGACAAGCTTCAGGACCTGTGCCAGAAAACTGGGGTCCAGCTGAATCTGCTCGGCCAGGTCCCCACTCGACGAGTCATCGCTTCGAGCGAGCTTCATAATCTCCGCGTGTGTCGCGGGAAAGGTCGGAAACCCGTCGATCTGTTTCACCCGTTCCCTCAGAGACTGAGACTTTTCCTCACGCTCTTCACCATTCTCTGCAGCCTCTTCTTCGGGATCGGCCTCTTGAGCGGTCTGAGCCTCTTCGAGGGCGGACTGAATGCAAGCCTGAAGGTCACTCGGTCGGAAGGGTTTTGCGAGGAAGTTCGTCACACCCGCGTTTCGAGAGCGGATGATCGAGTCGGGAGAGGGGTGAGAGGACGTGAGGATGATCGGAATGTGGTCGTATTTGGGGCTCATTCCGACCAATTCGGCCAGCCGGATGCCGCCGACACCTTCCTCCACGATCAACAGGTCGGGCGGGCTGTCCCTCAATACATTGACGGCACTCGGTCCGTCCGATGCCGTCTCCGGCTCGAACCGACCGACCAGCATCTTGCTGATCAACGACGCAAACCGATCCTGGTCGACAATCAGAACTCGTTTCTGATCATCGGGCATCTGCCCAATCTCCCCTGGTGTAGCGTTTGGCCAGCGAGGACAAATTTAATCGGGCGTCGGGGGGAGCGCAACGTCGGATCACGGGGAGGCGTGCACGAGTCGCGCCAAGTCACCATCGTTGTGCGAGATCGGCAAGAGCGTCGTCATCACCAAGATAGGATTCGCCGACGAATGCCTGGGGGACATCCCATCTCCCACCAGTTCGCTCGTGGAGGCGTTTCCTCATTTCGAACTCGTTGCCGTCGATCGGAATCTCTTCGTAGTCGGTGATGCCCGACGCCGTAAGAATAGCCTTGGCCCGGTCGCAGTAAGGGCAAAATCGTCGAGTGTAAAGCTGCAGTCTATCCAAGCCGTATGGTCCCACAAAAAAAACGCCTAACCTGCCAGGCGCCGGAAAAGATTGTCGAAGCTGCACGAATATTCGGCTGGCTTCCCGGTGGGTCGCCCTTACGCAAGTTCAAGGCGTTTTTTTGGAGCGAACTCCAATGGAAGTAATTTCGTCAAGAAGAGGGTCCCAGTCAAGGGTCATGCCGAGGGAGCGATCGAATGCGGAGGGGCCTCAGGCTCGATCTGCCCTGTCCGTGGGTTGACAGGTCCTACCTTCACCCTATTTTTCTCTCACCATGGCCGAACTATCGATTGCCCATTCCGGCCTCAGAGCCTCCCAGGCAAAGCTCTCGACGTCTGCCCACAACACGGCCAATCTGACGACGGACGCGTTCTCGCGTCAACGCGTGATCCAAAGTGAGGCTCCGGCGGGCGGCGGAACACGGTTCCGCGTCGACACGGTCGATCTGAGCACGGACGCCCTGGATCGCGCCGAGCGTCTGCCAGGACCTCAGAATGCCGTGAATCTCGTGTCAGAAACGGTCGATCGTATTTCTGCGCTGAGGGCGTTCGAGGCAAACGTGAAGGTCGTTCGAGCTCACAACAGCCTGAGTCATACCCTGCTCGACATCACGGCCTGATCGGCGTGGCCACGCCAGGCCCCGTCCTCCTGGACGAAGCCCGTATCGAGTGTCGCATTAAAGAGCTGGCCGTCGAAATTGCCGACGCCTACGCTGGTCGATCACTCCTGACTCTGGCAGTCCTAAAAGGGTCCTTCGTCTTTCTGGCCGACCTCGTGAGAGCCATCGAGGCCCCTGTTGAAATCGAGTTCGTGACACTCTCGAGTTATGGATCGAGAACAGAGTCCCAAGGAACTGTTCGTCAGCTGACTCATCTGGGAGAGGAGATCGCGGGTCGGGATGTTCTGGTCGTCGAAGACATCGTCGATTCCGGCCGCACGCTCTCTCACCTGCTCGCGGCCCTGCAGCGGATGCGCCCGGCTTCGGTAGGAAGCTGTGCCTTCTTGAACAAGCCAGCCCGCCGTGAAGTAACTGTGCCGATCGAGTTCATCGGATTCGAGATTCCCGACGTGTTCGTTATCGGCTACGGACTCGACTTCGCCGGACGGTTTCGCAATCTCCCATATGTGGCGGAATTGATCGACACGTAGCCAACCTCATCAAACTAAAGAAGGGCGGCCCTGATGGGCCACCCTTCTTTAGTTTTGACCTCAGACTGCGACCTATTGTTTGGGTCTGAACGAAATCTCGACGGGCTGACTTTGGGCACGAGCCATTGCTTCGTGCTCTTCTTCTGTGCACGCACTGTCTGTCGGAACCGTCGGCTCAGGACCCGCTTCGGCGAACCCGTTCTGCTTCAACCACGCCTCTAGCTCCTCGCCACTGACGTCGGCCAGCATCGTCTCCCCGATCTGGACACAAGGCTGGTTGGGTTGCCCCGTCTTCTGGACCATCTCCTGATAATTCTCAGGGTAGTTGATGATGTCCTTGTCCTCGTAGTCCAGCCTGTACTGGGCGAAGACGGCTCGGATACCGCGGCTCCAACCACACGACGGTTTTAGGTAAGCGGTAATCTTGGGTTGTTCGTTTGCCATGTTGTGCCTTCCTCCAGGGCCCTTTGAGGGGAGATCGGATTCGTTTCTGAACGGCCGAAAGATAACGGAAATCGAAGATCTGACAAGCCTGTCTTGTTCATTGGAATTGATTGTCGAGCAACACCCTGGTGCTTTTCCACGTGGCGACTGTTAGCCCAAAGTCCCGTCACTAAGAACTATAAGAACAATAGAAATAATATGTTGTAATTAATCTCTACCAAAGTGTGGGATCGACCCGGACTGATTGAGCTAAAGCAGGACGCGATACCAGCGATAGTAAGGAAGCACCGTCCAATTCACTCTTCCGTGGAGCGAATTCACCTTGGCCCACCCCATTCTACGTCCAAAGTGGTCGGAATCGCGGGGACTTCTGGCGATGATGACGATCTGCGCCGTCACCGCGGTCGTCTTCGCGGGCGTTCTTCAGAACGACTTCGCCTACGACGCCTCTCGAACGAACTCGTCGGGGCAATCGCCCCTCTGAAAATTCTGGCGAATCCATATTGGGTCGGTTTTGGGACAGACGGCAATGGGACCTACTACCGGCCGCTGACCGTCCTCTCCTTCGCCCTCGATCGGGCTCTCTATGGAAGCTCGGCCTGGGGTTTCCATCTTACGAATGTTTTTCTGCACGCTCTGGCGGGCTGCCTGGTCTTCGCGCTGGTTCAGACACTCGTCCGGAGCCGGTCAGCGGGATTGGCCGCCGCGCTTGTCACCGTCGTACACCCCGTCAACACCGAGGCGGTTGCACACGTGTCGGCTCGCGGCGATCTTCTCGTGGCAATTTTTGTCATTGCAGGCGTTCGGGAAGTCCTTCGAAGAAGGCCGAGGGTGTGGGCGATCGCCTTGAGCGTCCTGGGCGCGCTCGTTTCGAAGGAGTCGGGTCTCGTTCTGCCGATTCTCCTCGTGTGGGTGGATGTCATCTGGTGTCCGACGAGGGAGTCATTGCACCACTATGCACTCAGGCGGATTCGACGGGTCCACGTCTGGTCGGCGGTCTCCGTTCTGGCCTGGTTGGCCCTCAGATGGAATGCGACGGGGTCGCTCGCCCACGTGAGGCCCTCTCCACTCGACAATCCCCTTATCGTAGAGTCCACACTGACTGCTCTATTCACGCTCCCCCACCAGCTGTTCGAATACGCAAGGCTTCTGGTCTATCCCGCGTCCCTATCCGTCGATTATGGATTCGCCCAACTTCCGGTCGTCGAGTCCCCTGACCCGATGCTGGTCGTTCTGGCCGTGGCCGTGGTGCTGTGTGGCAGGTTGCTTCGCTCCACCCTCCAGAACGCTCCGGCCCTGTCGCTCGCAATAGGGATACTCTTACTTCCGATCCTCCTCGTGACCAACCCACTGCTGCCGGCCGGAAGCATGGTGGCTGAGCGATATCTCTATCTGTCGACGATTGGGTTGGCCACGGTGGTCGCGTATTCCGGACACCGGTTCAGACCCGTGTGGCCTGCTGCGCTGTCGAAGCCTCCAGTTCGCTGGGCTGCACTCTCGATCGTGCTTGCGGCTGCGGGTGTCAGAACGGATCAGCGTGTTGATGATTGGCAGTCGGATGAGACTCTTTTTGCATCAGCCGTAGAGGCTTCACCAAGAAGCATACGCTCCCACATCAACTATGCCCACACGCTGAGCAAAAGGGGAGATTACCTAGCGGCGTCAGCGGTGCTGACACGGGCGATCGCCGTGGCACCGCCCATGCCCATTCTCCACTTACGTCTGGCCGACGCCCTGAGACACACGGGTCGCAATGATGCAGCACTGGTTCAATACAAAAACGCCGCACGGCTGAATCCCAACGTCGTCGAGGCGTGGGTGGGTGTTGGAAACACGGCTCTCGCCCTGAACCGAGACGCAGAGGCTGAGCGCGTTCTGGAACGGGCTGTGGCAATGCTTCCCGGCAGTTTCGAGACCCTCAACCAGCTTGGGATTGCCTACCACCGCCGTGGAAAATTCCCCGACGCGCAGAACGCATACCGAAGCGCGATCCACGAGAACGGTCGCAGTGCTCACGTCTATTTTAACCTTGGCGTCGCACTTGCTTCGGACAACAAGCCGGTAGAGGCCGCTGAGGCCTTCGAGAACGCCGTGAGTCTTCAGCCGACGCTGCTACCGGCGCATCGCTATCTCGCCCAGCTCTTCGACGGGATGGGCGACCCGGAGCGAGCCGAACGTCATCGCAGAGCTTTCGGTGCCCTAACCGGACAGCCATCCAGTCCGGACGGCAGGACCTCGTCGGGCCCCCCTTCCTGACAATCCCCCAAAAGACACGCACTCCTGAAAAGATTCAGGGGGCGCGTTTACTCTCCACGAGAAAAGACGAACTATTCTGCGGCCGACACCGCCGCAGCAAACACCAGGTCCGCGCGGGTGACGGCGTTCTCGCTGTGCGTCGTGACTCGAACGGTCAGCGTTTTTGTTCGGCTGTCGAGGACGATATCCGAGTGATGGTTCTGTTCGTCCATGACCTCTGTCAGCTTCCTTACGAACACCATGGTGGGTACGAACCTATCAAAACTCCATATTCGCTGGAGCGTCTTCTCGGAAGACACGTATTCCCACCCCTCCAGTTCGGAGAGCGCGGCTTCAATCTCATCTTCTGTGACGATCGTTTTGTCTTCGGTGGACACGGTCGGGCTCCGTTTTGAAAGTTGGGCGGATGCGTCGTCGGGTTGAACATAACCACGACGGTCAGGAAATCCCACGCTGAACGCGGTCCCTCGCCAGTTCGTAGGCTTCCGGAGTGTTGACATTCTGGAGGCACGTTCTCAGCCGTGGCATCGAGGCGTCGAGGAAGCGTGTGGGTCTGCGGCACAGCAGATGACGGATGGGAAGGTTCCCCTCGTCGAGCATGGTATTCACGCTCTCGAGGACATCCGTTCGATAAGTGGAGGCAAGTGGATGGGCACGCTGACCGTCGTGCGGGCACACGATGTCGACGCCGGAGCCAGCGTGCGCCAATCGATCGATCAACTCGGCTGACAAGAATGGCATATCGCACGCAGCGACAAATGCACGGTTTCCATAGGCTCCCACTACACCCAGTCCCGACTGCATCCCGCCCAGCGGACCTCTCCCGGGTATCCGATCCCGAAGGACCTCGGTCACCGATAGATTCGGGAGGGTCTGCCCAGGTGCCGCGACCACCACCACGTGGCTGAATATGCCCCAGAGAAGACTCACGACGTAACTGAGGAGCGTTTCGTCTCCAAAGGGCAGATCGATCTTGGGTCGACCCATGCGCTTACTCTCCCCACCACATAGAAGGACCGCCGGCATCATCGGATGGGGCTCCCCTTTCCCGAAGCACGATACCACACGCCGACCTCCGCCGCGGTCACGGGAGGCCGCAGTGACCTGCCGTCGGAGACGACCGCCGCAACAAGATCTGGATTTCGCAGTTTTGCCAGGTCCGTGATGGATACCAAACCGTGACTCATCAACAGGTTGGCCCGATCCGTGCCCATTCCCTTGTGGATTGAGAGGCCAGCGTGTTGACAGGCGAGCGTCATGGAGTCAACGGGTCGGTCGATCAACTCGGCAAGTGCGCCCGCTCCGTCCCGACGACATCGTGTGTGGAGTATCTCGGGTGTCGGCACACCTGCATTCGTCAGGCTTTCGATCGATTTAGGATCCAATCCTGCGATCTGCTCCAACAATGGTCTTCTCGATCGCACAGAATGCTGCATCATTCCGCCGAATCCGACCACGACGATAGCTACCCAGAGACCGGTCAAACAAAGCCGCCACAGCCTGCGTAGGGAACGTGCACCCCAGGCTCGTTCGATCAACCCGTAGGTCGGGTATGCATTCAGAGCCAGCGCAGGAAAACCCAGAAATCCGAGAAGCGGCATTTCGAACAGCTTGATCTCCTCGAGGCCCGGGACCGTGTAGATCCATTTACAGCGCGCGACGGCATTCATGCTCTCCCACAGGAGCCCCGCCCACGTCCCACCCACAATCAGCGAGAGCAATCGATTGGCTTGGCCTCCCTCGAGATCGCGTAGGACCGATGGTGATCCCAGTCGGTAGGCCATTGCTTCGGGAAGACAGGCCAGGGCGCCCCACGTCATCCAGTAGGCGTGGCGGGGAAAGACAAGGGGCGTCGTCAGGCAAAGGATCCCGAGCACGAGGAGCCCCTGGCGGAGCCCTTCGACACGAACACGTTTCCACCGCACGTTCGCGAACCAGTTCGATGTCTCTACGATCCTGGCGTGAAGAAGACACGCGGGCATCACAGTTGAGAAGGCGATGCACGAGAATAGGAATGATGCCGCGACGTGGTGGAACGCGTACACGTAATACCAATTCTGAAGACGGACATTGTAGAGCTCGAAAAAGAACCAGAAAGGAATCGACCAGAGAAACATCGGCAGATGTTTTCGTGCTTCGAGCAGAGGCGGGTGACCTGACCACCCTGCGACGGCGTGCAGCATGGCAAAGTATCCGGCCCACGCGAGCAGATACCAGAGAATGTGCCAAGGGTCCAGGTCCAGCCACAGCGCCACGCCACCGAACCCGACGGAAGCCAATCCGAGTAGAACCGGGAGGCCGTGCTTCATCACATCGCCCCACTCAACGCACGGCGAGGCCGCACTTTTGCGACGCACGTCGAAAGCGTATATTTTCGCCGAAAAAACCACGTCATGTTCGGATCTCTGACCTACCTCTTCTTCAGCCAACTCTCTGTGGGCGGCGTACTTTCCATCTTACTCGTGCCCCAGGAGGCTGGCAAGAGCTTCTTCCGCTTCTGCTGCGCAGCAACTCTTGTGCTCCTCGCGGTCGGGATGGCCGCTGGGGGTGTGGGGACAGACCACACCCTCGTGTCGCAGGGGTTCTTCGGAGCTTTCGGTTTGACGCTCGTGGTCTTCCTGCTCGGCGTCCTGCGCGATCGGTTCTCCCGACTCACCTTGGCGGCTTCTGGTAGCCTCGGCATCCTGGCACTCATCACCGACGGCATCACCCGCGCGGGTCTAGACCCTCCCTGGTGGGCGCCCGTGCTCGGGGCGGCCTATTCTTTGACGTCGGCTCTGTTCATCGGGTCGATCATCTTTGGCATGGTCTTGGGCCACTGGTATCTGGTCCTGCCGACACTGCCCATCGACCCGCTTCGCGACCTGACCCGCCTGATGATCCTGAGTGTGACCGTTAAAGCGATGCTCCTGGTCATCACCCTCTTGGTTTACTTTTACGCTGGCGGAGTGGAACACCAGGAAACCATTTCGGGCTTTGCAGGCCTTGGGGGTCTGTTCTTTTGGGCCCGTGTTCTCTTTGGCCTGCTCGGCCCTTCTGTCATCTGTTACATGACGTGGGAAACGGTCAAGATCAACTCCACCCAATCGGCGACCGGACTTCTCTACGTCGCAACCCTGCTCGTCCTCATCGGGGAGCCCGTTTCCCGATTCATCTACCTCACGACTTCCATTCCGGTCTGAGCTATGGTCATCATCACACGATGTTCTGCCTGCGGCTATCGGGTCGCCGTCGATCCGGCCGAGGTCGAGGACTCGAAGTGCACACGCTGTGGCGTAGAAACTTCCCTCGACATCTCCGATCGCATGCTCGAGGACAATCAAGTGGACGTTTGCCCCAACTGTGGTCGACGAGCCTTCTATGTTCAACGCGACTTCAACAGAAACCTGGGTCTGGTCATCGTTATCGTGTGTGCCGTAATCGGCCTTTTTTTCGTATTTTTGGATAGACCGTTCCTTTTCTACGCCAGCCTGGGTGTCGGGGTTCTCATCGACCTCGTCCTCTACCTAGCGCTGCCAGACGTAACGATTTGCTACGCCTGCCAGGCCATCTTTCGTGGGGCAACGCGGAATCCCGATCACGGTGGCTTCGATCTGCATATTGCAGATCACTTCGAGGGCCGGAGCCAGGGCTGAAGCGTATCCGGTCAACAAGAGAAAGGTTGACGGCCGTTTTCTTTGAAGGTGTCATTCCCGTCCAAATCAGCACACTTCGCAATTGACCGATTTTTAACGGGTTGTGCAACATTCACCGACTTGGTACGGTGGACTTTCGGGGGAATGGACGAAGACGGACAACGTAGAGTGCTGGTGGCCCAGTTCCAACCCACCGACAGGCAGTTTGCCAGTCGGTTTTTGGAAGTGCTGGGGGGCTACGAGGTGCACGAGGCGGCGGACGGGATGAGCATGATCAAGGCCCTCAAGAGCCGGCCCGATGTCATTCTCGCCGATACCAGCCAACGAGCACAATTTCCCCGGGCGCTCGAGATCATCAGGCGAAACAAGGCGTTCGAAGAGACACCCATCGTGATTTACAGCGAGGAGCAGCATCTCGCGCCGGGATTGGGTGCCAAGGGCATTTCGGGTTTCATCGTCAAGCCGGCCTCCCCTGCCGTGCTGCTCGGCAAGCTCTGGAAGGTTTTGGGCGAGGAAAGCGCGCGCGAGGCGTCTGCGTCGACGTTCTCGGAGCGATTCCAGGCCGATCTGGACGGGATCGACGATCTACCCACGCTCCCCTCGGTTTTCGCCGAGGTCGACCGTCTGTGCAAAGATCCCGACATCGGGGCCGACGAGTTGAGCAAGGTGATCGAAACAGATCCTTCGATCACGCTCAAGCTGCTCAATCTGGCCAACTCCGCGTTCTTCGGGTTCAGTAGACGCATCAAAACCGTCCACGAGGCCATCTCTCTCCTGGGCAACAAAACGGTCAAGAATGCGATTCTGAACATCGCGGTCTACGAGGCCACCAAGGACCTCGACTCGTCGGCCGGTTTGGACAAAAAGGAATTCTGGGTACACTCGGCCGGGGTCGGGTCGGTTGCCCGCTTCCTCTGTAAAAAGCTCTCGATCGACCGCGATGAAGCCTTCACGGCGGGCATTGTGCACGACATGGGCAAGATCATCCTCGACTCGCTGTATGCGGATTTCTACGGTGATGTGCTCAAACGTGTGGCCGAGGGGGACGTTTCGATTTACGAGGCCGAGGAAGACGTCGTCGGGCTGACGCACGCGCAAATCGGTGAAGAACTTGCCGAGTCCTGGAATCTGGGTCCGGAACTCGTGGCGACGATCGCGCACCACCACCGACCCTCCCGCGCGGAAGGTGATGCGGAGATTGCGTGTCTCGTTCACATTGGAGATGTTATAGCGCGAAGACTCAGCGTCGGGTCAGGAGGCGATTCGAATGTTCCGGACATCGAGCCCGATGCGCTCAAGACGCTGAGTGTCTCATCTGATCAACTGACGGAGTGGGATGAAGAAATCCAGGAAGCAGTCGAACGTGACCGATCGATTCTTTCGATCTTGCAAAGCTGAAGTGGGGCAACAATGTCTGAGGAAGAAGGCCCGTCGGGCACACCAAAGACGATCATCGTAGACCGAAAGTTCAAACCTGAAGACCTACGGATTCCACGCAATCAGGTCTACGTGAAGGATCTTGGCGAGTGTTTTAAGATTTTTCAAAAGTGGGGCTTCGACATCATCTGGGTGGAAAACGGCGTCGACTGTCTCCGAGCGGTTCGGAAGTGGGCGGCGGATATCAAGTCGGTTCTGATCGAAGGATACGTCCCAAGGGGCGGGTTCACAGTAGCTCGCCTCATCCGGTTCAAACCCGACTGCAAGCACATTCCTGTTTTCCTCATGTCCTCGCAGCTCACAGAAAACGACATTGCCGAGGGTAAGAAACTGGGCATCGTCGATTCCCTTACGCGACCGTTCAACGACACCGCCACACTCGAAGAGAGACTTCAAACCGGACTCGATGTGCAGGAAGAGGCGGCGGCCGAGGCGCCCGCGGATCCCAGGGCCCACATCCTGGGCGAGCTGGAAAAAATCCAGGGCCTGCCGGCCATGCCCACCGTCTACAACGAGATCGACAAGCTTTCGAAGAACCCGGAAACGACGACCGAAGAGTACGCCAAGGTCATCGAGCTGGACCCGGGGATCACGACTCAGATGCTCCGCCTGTGTAACTCTTCTGCCTTCTCGTTTTCACGCCAGATTACCTCCGTCGGCGACGCCGTAAACTCGGGCTTCAGACCGTTATCGATTTCGTTCGAACACTGTCCGTGGTGGGGGCTTTTAAGGGCAAGGCACAGGCTTTCGATGCTCAAGAATTCTGGCAACATTCCATTGCCGTGGGGGTCATCGCCAAGCTTCTTCGCGACCGTGACGAATTGAAGGGGAAGCTCGACATAGGCGAAGACGATCCGTTCATGGCCGGTATGGTCCACGATATCGGCAAACAGGTTCTGGGCCACTTCTTCAACGAAATGTTCCAGATGGTGCTCGACGAAATGAAGGCTGGCAACGGAATATACGACGTGGAAATGGATGTGCTCGGTCTGACGCATGCCCACATCGGTGCGGGTCTGGCGGACAAGTGGCAGCTCCCGACTTCTCTATCTGCGGTCATCGGAACTCACCACACCCCGTCGGAAGACGAAGCCAACGAAATGACCAAACTCATCCATCTAGCCGACGTCACTGCCAAACAGTTGGATATGGGGTTTTGCGAAAAGCAGAAGGACGCGCAACCCGACGAGGCGTTGATGGGCGCCATCGAAATGGAGGCGTTTGGGGAGATGCGGGCTGACATGGAAATCACGATACGAAAACAGGTCGCCGATACTTTTTCGGCCATCTTCAAGTAGACCGCAGGAGTCAAAAACCGAAAGAGGCCTGGATGTAATCATCCAGGCCTCTTCTCGTTCGTGCCCATTTAACTACGAGCTCCCGAGCAGCAACCCCAGACTGAACCGGAACGAACTGTCCGTCTGACTGTCGGCGATCACGAGCTTTAGCTCTCCGAACCATCCCAGTCCGCTGCTGAGCCGGCGTTGGAAACCGATCGGCAAATTGAGGCTACCTTTGGTCGCGTTCGTGACCAATGCATTCCCCACGTCGGGTCTGAACAGATGGACGCCGATGCCAGCTCCAAAATACCCTATGACGGTTTCGCCCCTGTAGAATCGGTATCGTGTATCCACATTGATGGAGTAGATCTTCAGGTTATCCTGAAGCACGGCATCGAACCCGGGGACGAGATCGAGATGATCGATGAAGAACTCGCCCAGATTCAGAACCCCCCCCACAGTCAGTCTTGCTGCATCGAAATTCGTGCCCGTACCCGAAATCGTGGCCGGCGCCGAAATGGCATCGGTCTGCGTCAGGTCGAGGCCGACGCTGACGCCCAGATGCCGGAACCCGAGGGCGTAGGTCGGGCCGTGAGTCAGCCCTAAAACGACTGATACCGCGCAAACACACTGAACCCATTTTCGCATGGTGTCTCCTTGTTTTACCCGGCCACATTTTGAGAATGGCCCGAGGGGAATATAGAAGATCGGTATCTCGGGAACAACCGGACCTCACGGAGCATTGAAGAGAAACCGGATGACGTCCCCATCTTCCACGACGTAGTCTCGACCCTCGACCCTCAGTTTACCAGCTTCTCGTAGTGGCTCTACTCCCCCCGCCTCGATTAGGTCCACGCTCCGGGCCACTTCGGCGCGAATGAAACCCTCTTGCATGTCCGAGTGCACCCGTCCAGCCGCATCGGGTGCGGTCGAACCCCGTCGGAGCTGCCAGGCCTGGAGCAGGTTGTTCGCCGTCGTGTAGAACGTGAGCAAGCCGAGTAGGCTATACCCCGCGCTGATTAGACGATCGATGCCCGATTCGGTTGCGCCAAGATCATCTAGAAAGGCGGTCCGGTCTTCTGTCGAAAGTTCAGTCAGTTCGGCCTCGATCTGTGCCGAAATGACCAGAACGCGTTCGGCCCCGTAGCTTGCTGACAGGGACGCTGCCTCCTCACCACCGTCGGGCAAGTCCGACTCCGATACGTTCGCAATGTAGAGCACATCCTTCAGAGTCATCAGATGGTAAGGGCCGAGGGCTACACGGCCCTCATCGGTCAGATCCGCATCCACGGCCGGGTTCCCCGTCTCCAGCACTTTTGAGACTGCCGTGAGCGCTTCTTCCTCTGCCTTTTCGGGCCCTCGTGGGTCTGCCCGCAGGACCTTTCGAACTCTATCGAGACCGGCTTCGACGATATCGAGATCGGATAGGGCCAGTTCGGTAAGGACGGTCTCCGTATCTCGTAGGGCGTCGAGGCTGCCATCGACGTGGGCCACCTGTTCGTGCTCGAAGCAACGGACGACGTGCAGGATGGCATCACATTCCGCGATGTGTTCCAAGAACTGGTTTCCCAAGCCCTCACCGTGACTCGCACCCTTCACCAGTCCGGCGATGTCTACGAATCGGATCTGAGTCGGCGTCACGCTCTCGGGCTGGATACAATCGGCGAGAGCGAGGAGTCTATGGTCGGGCACCTCCACGACGCCCACGTTGGGATCGATCGTCGAGAACGGATACCTCGCGGCTTCAGCGTGGCTATTCGTGAGCGCGTTGAAGAGAGTCGACTTTCCCGAATTGGGAAGACCGACGATTCCGATATTCAATGCCATGCGGACTGTACGTGACGGAGCCGGCGGCACACGTGCCCCCGGCTCTTACCGTCTATTATTCTGTGAAATTTACCGGCCGCCGCTGATGGCGGTCACGAAGTGAACTTCGTCCTCCGGGCCGATCCGCTGACGCAAGCCCTCGTTTGTGACTTCGCCGTTGACCGACACGGCCAGCCCGGGTCGGATTCTGTCCTCATCGATCACGCGGGACTTGATGCCGGGGAACACAGATTCGAGCTCATCTATCACCGCCCGCAACGTCTCTCCTCCGACAGTGACCTGCTCCTGTCCTCCCGTTAACGAACGCATCAGCGATGGAATCCAGACGACGGGCATCGATCAGCCCTTGCCGTTGCTCCCGTTCGCCCAGAGCGCCTCGAGAACCCTGGCCGGGGACATGGGAAGCACTTCCATCCGCTTACCGATCGCGTCGTAGACCGCGTTGGCGACCGCGGCCGGTGGCGGCACGATCGGGACCTCGCCGACGCCCCGAACGCCGTACGGATGACCCGGATTCGGCACTTCGACGATTTCGGTCTCCAGCAACGGAAGATCGAGGGTCGTCGGCATGCGATAATCGAGCAGGCTACCGTTCGCCAGACGGCCATCGGCGTTGTAGAAATACTCCTCGTTGATTGCCCATCCGATGCCCTGAGCCACACCACCCTGCATCTGGCCCTCGACGTAGCTCGGATGGATTGCCTTTCCGGCATCCTGGCAGAGCGTGGAGCGAAGGATCTCGATCTTGCCCGTTTCGGGATCGATTTCCACATCGACGATCATCGTCGCAAAAGCCCCACCCACGCCCGCTGGATCCACGGCCGCTCGACCGACGACGGGTCCACCCGTATCATCGAGCTTGCCGGCAAGCTCCTTGAATGTCATCGTTTTGGAAGGATCTGACTTGGAGGCGTAGACCCCCTCCTCGCACGTGACGTCCTCTTCTGAGATTTCCCACAGCTTCGCAGCCCGCCCAACCATTTGATTCTGAATGTCGTGGGCGGCCTCGTACGCGGCCCACCCAGTCGCGAAGGTCGTTCGACTGCCACCCGTCACGTCCGTGTAACCGACCGAGTCGGTATCGACGACCGACGGCTTGACATCCTCTGCAGGGATCCCGAGCACCTCGGCCAGTTGCATGGCGATGCTCGTGCGAGTCCCGCCAATATCTGTCGAACCCTCGACGAGACTCACTGTTCCGTCGGTGTTAACGCTAGCCGACGCGCTGGACTTGAGACCAACGTTGAACCAGAACCCTGACGCAACGCCTCGTCCTCGGTTCGGCCCCTCGATAGTGCTTTTGTAGTGAGGGTGATTGATCGCGGCCTTGAGGCATTCCTCGTGTCCGATGCGTTGATTGATGGGGCCATCCGCCCGTCGTGTGCCCTCTTTGGCAGAGTTCGCCAGGCGGAATTCCAGTGGATCGGTACCCAGCTTCTCGCAGATCTCGTCGATGACGGTCTCCGAGGCGAAGGCGGCATTCGTCGCTCCCGGTGCCCGGTAGGCCATCGTCTGTGGTTTGTTGACGAGCACTTCGTATCCGTCGATCGTCACGTTTTCGATGTCGTAGGGCGTGAACATGCACATCGACCCGGGGCCAGCCCAACTACCGGGAAAGCCGCCTGACTCGTAGGCCAGATAAGCCTCTGCTGCGACCAGCTTCCCATCGCTGGTTGCCCCCATTTTGCATCGTATGTAGGAACCAGCCGTGGGTCCCGTGGCCTGGAGTACTTCCTCACGATTCATCACCATCTGGACGGGATGCCCCGTCTGCTTGGACAATACCGCGGCCAGAGGTTCCAGATAGACCCGGATTTTCCCCCCGAATCCCCCGCCGATCTCGGTCGGAACGACCTTGACTCGAGAGACAGGCAGATCGAGCAGCTGCGCAAGCTGTTCCCTCACGGTGAACGAGCCTTGCGTACTACACCAGCAGGTCACGTTACCATCGGCATTCCAGTGACCGGTCGCGTTGTGTGTCTCTATGTAGCCCTGGTGCACCGTCGCCGTATCGAACTCTCGTTCGATGACGATATCGGCCCCTTCGAAGGCCGCTTCCGCATCACCCAGCTTGTGCTGGAAATGGGTCGAGACATTGCTCAGGGTGCCTGTATCCTCGCCTAGCGAATTAGTCGTTTGGTCTTCGATCAGTAGAGGTGCGCCGTCCTCCATCGCCTTGCGGACATCGAGAACGGGTTCGAGCTCTTCGTAGTCGACCTCGATCAGATTGACGGCCTCCTCGGCAGCATTGACTGTCGTGGCGGCGACGGCGGCGACGGCGTGGCCGTGGTAGAGAACCTTCCCGTCTGCGAGAACGTTGGCTCTGAGGTGAATCAGGTTGGCTGCCCCTTCGCCCAACTCTTTGATCTTGTTTTCCTGCAGGGGTAGGTCATCGACCGAGATGATCGCTTTGACACCCGGATGGGCAGCCGCCTTGCTCGTGTCGATGGACTTGATTCGCGCGTGGGCGTGCGGGCTTCGCAGTACCTTGCCGAAGAGCAGCCCTGACATTCGAACATCGGCACCATAAATCGCCCGCCCCGTAACCTTATCTGCGCCATCGTGGCGAATCGGACGGGTTCCCACGACTTTGTAATCGGTCTTTCCAAGATAGTCTTCGGTCTTTGCGGCCATTACGCCTTCTCCATCGTCTCCGCGGCATCCATGACGGCACGAATGATCTTATCGTACCCGGTGCAGCGACACAGGTTTCCAGCCAACCACAAGCGGATGCGTTCTTCGGACGGGTTCGGCTCTTTGTCGAGCAGCGCCTTGGCTGCAACGATGAAGCCCGGGGTACAGATCCCACATTGGAGCGCAGCGTGTTCGAGGAACTTCTGCTGCAGGGGATGCAGACCATCGGGTGTGGCGACCCCCTCGATCGTCTGGATGTCTGCACCCTCGGTTTCGACGGCCAGCACGAGGCAGGAATCCACGACCCGACCGTCCAAGATGACGCTGCACGCTCCGCAGTTTCCGTTCCCACAACCCTCTTTTGACCCGGTTAGCAACAGGTCGTCCCGCAGCACATCGAGCAGTGTGTTCCTCGGCTCGCAAAGAAACTGCGTCTCCTCGCCGTTTATCGTCGTTGTGACGTGCGTTTTGCGCGCCATGGATCAGGACTCCTTTGCTCTCTGGACGGCGCCGTGGAGGGCGCGCTTGCTCAAGACACCCGACAGGTGGATACGTTGCTCCACCGTGCCGCGCATGTCGGTAATGGGGTTGGCCTGCTTCTTGGCCAGGTCGGCAGCCTCCTCGATGATCTCGTCGGACACTTCCTGGCCGGCGAGCAGCGTCCCGGCCTCCTCGATGAAGAGAGGCGTCGGGGCCACCGCACCCACAGCCAGACGGCCGGACTCGAAGTGTGTCTTTGCGTCGTTCAAGACCACGTAGGCTCCCGCGTTGGCCACAGCGATATCCATCTCGTTCCGGGGGATGAAACGCAGGAAAAACCCCCCTGAGTTGGGTGCCGGCGCGGGAAAGTGAATGGACAACACGAACTCACCGTTTTGCAGCACGTTCTGTCCCGGTCCCGTGCAGAAAGCTTCGACGGCAACCTCTCGCTCTCCGTTCGGGCCCACGATTCTAGCCACGCCCCCCAAGGCGATCATGACGGGAATCGTATCGGCGGCGGGAGACGAGTTGCACAAATTGCCCGTCATCGTTGCCCGATTCTGTATTTGAATCGAACCGATCAGGGTCGTGGCGTCCATCAGACCGGGGTAGGCGGCGGCAATGTTTTCTGTCTCGTAGGTTTCGCAGCACGGGACCGCGGCCCCCACGTCGAGCCCATTACCGGGGTCGTAGGACAAGGTCTTTGCTTCCGGGATTTTCTTCACATCCACCAAGACCTTGACGCGACGGTTCTCTTTGAGCTGGGCGATGATGTCCGTGCCCCCCGCCAGAATGCGGGCATCGTCACCATTCTCCGCCAGGATCGAAACCACCTCGTCCACCGTGGTGGGCGTCGCGTATTCGAAGTCGTACAAGTCTGATCCTCCTCTGACTTATGTGGGGATAAACTCTGATCCGTGAAGGGTCACGTCGTCATTTTCCGGGACCGCCGCTAACGATATGGCGCACCCACACGGGTGTCAAGCACCGCGGCGATTGCCTCGATTGGAGGCTACGAGGACGCTGTATCCTCCCTCCGTGCAGGTGGTTTCGACGTGGGCGAAATTCTGTTCGAGCAGTTTGCGGTAGGGATCGGCCCGCATGACGACGAGCCACAGACGTCCTCCCGACCGGAGATGAGACCGAGCCCCGACGACGAGCGGGTGGGCGAAAGCGTGCCCGGCGTGGAACGGAGGATTCGTGACGATCGAGTCGAAGGAACGACCTGCCACGCCGTCATAGAGATCGGCGGTGTGCACCTCTACACTTACGCCAGCACGGTCGACGTTCTCTTCCGCGCAACGTGTGGCTCGGACATCGACGTCCGACATTGTGACAGACGCCCCGCGCCGGGCCAGAAAGATGCCGAGCGGCCCGTAACCACACCCGATGTCGAGCACGGCCTGGTTCCGGCCGACGCACGTCGTCTCCAACAGAAGCCTCGATCCAGGATCCAAATGGTCTTTGGAAAACACGCCCGCACGAGTGACGAACGCAAGCGTTTCAGCCTCGATAGAGATATCGACCAATTGGGTCGTCTCGACCGGAGGCACGCCGGGGTGATCTGTCTTTTGGGTCACGTAGACCCGCCGTCGACCGATCTGCCGCAGCTTCTCCACGCGACCAAACACCGCCTCCATTCGTTGTTTGTAGCTTTCTACCCCTCGGTGGCGCTCTCCCCCGACGTAGAACACTCCGCCCACGCGTAGATTCGCGTGAACCCCGTCGATCCATTCGAACACGCGCGATTTGGTTTCTGCGGGGGCTGGTGCATACACGGCAGCATCGAAGGGATCGACTCGGAGGTCATCCAGCGAGTCGACTGCGTCGGCGAAATCAACTGCAGACGAGAGTTGACGTGCTCCGGTTACAAGTTGGACGTTGCTCGACACGTAATGCACGTGTGAACGGTCTAGGTCGACTGGGAGACGTGTTGGAGGTCCCCCATCGCCGAGATCCAGAATCCGACAACATCCGGATAGGTCCGCGGGGTTGAGCCATCGAATGAGTTTGGTTCGAGACACGCTTGGAGGGATGTCGGCTAAGAGGACGTCTGCTGCTTCAGCGGGGCTTTTTTGAGGACTTGACCCCCGAGTGAATCACTTCTGACAAGGCGACTCAGCGGGATTGCGGCGGCCCTGAGGGCGTGACCGAGTTGCTCTTTAGCCAGATGCCTTCCTTTTGAGCGTTTCGTAGGAATTCTCATCCGTGACGTCGGTCTCGACGTCGAAGCCTTCATCTTGCCACCCTGGAATGACTTCGCCCGTAGCGGGGTCCTGCAGCCCCCCAAAACCGCCGGGCATGTTGGCAAGGTTGGTGTAGCCCGCCTGCTCGAGCAGGTTCGCAGCCATCTGGGAGCGTCCCCCGACCTGACAGCCACAGACAATTGACCGATCCTTCGAAAGTACGTGGCTTGCGACGCCGAGAAACTCCGGATTGGGCACCATCTGGCCGCCAGGGCCTGGCAACGCCACCGGAATGTTGATCGCGCCGGGTGGGTGACCGGCAGCGAACTCCGACTCGGTCCTCACATCCAGGTATACGGCGTCAGGGTGGTCGTCTAGGAACTGTTTGGCCTCGGGAGGAGGCAACTGGTCAACAGACATCTCTCAACCCTCTTTTTCGTTCGAATCGTTCAAATAGCCTTTGAACAGCGGCCGCAGATCGTCGAGATGGTCTTCGATTACGAATGGGAGCGTCTGCGCGAAGAAATCGAGGACGACGATCGCGTTCACCGCCGCGTCCTGCGTGATCGCCTCTCGCACACGCTGCGCCATCGCCCGATTGAGCTCCTGAATCTTGTCGTAGATGGCCCGCAGACCATCCAGACCTGAATCGATCGGTGCCCCAGCGCGTGTCGTGAAATACTGCGAAAGCAGATACATCGACGCGGCGCGATAGACGGTCTCTCCTTCGGTCGATAGAGGGAGATGAAACCGCGCCATCGGTTTGAAATAGACGGTATGCGGACATCCACTCGGCGCCATGATCAGTCCAAGGAGTGAACTCAGACCCTGTTGAGCCGTCGTTTCGGCCGAGACGGTTCGTTCCTCAGTGTGGACCTCGATGTCGACGGTTTCGTAGGAGAGGATGTTCTCGAACCGGGAAACGACTCGGGCGATGCTCGCAGCCAACGGGCACAAAGGATGTTCCGATTCCTCGAGCGGACAGTGAGGACACTTGTGAAAATCGAGCCGGGCCCAATCGGGAGGTTCACTTTCATCGGGCCTGACTTCGAGGGTCTCCGTATCAATCGAGACTTCAAAGACCGCGTCCTTTCCATCGGGAAACACGAATCGGTATGTGATTTAAAATTCGGACACGGTGCGTCTGCTTTCTGGAGGAGATTCGGCTAGCGCTCCAATAATTCTGGGTGTTTCTCTTCCAAGATATCCATGAGATCGCCCGCGATTTTGGCGCCCGCCAGCGATTTAACCGAAGTCAGTTGGCGAAGCGAGAGATGGTTGACCATCAACAGGTCAACTCCCTGAAGCTGGGCATTCTTCAGGTCGGCATCGGTCAAGTCGGCCTCGTAGAAATTAGCCTGGCGGAAAGTAGCCTCGGACGCGTTCGCTCGCGAAAGATCGGCATTTTCGAGGTTGGTACCCGACAGATTGGCCTTTTCAAAAACACCATCGAACAGGTAGGCACCGCTCAGATCCGCGCTCATCATCACGGCGTGAGAGAAATCGGACTCCACGAGGTAGGCCCGTGACATCGTGCAGGCGTCGAACCGAGACGCTCGGAAAGTAGCACGGCTCATGTTCGCGTTCGAGAGGTTAGCACCACTCAAGTCAGTGTATTCGCAACGCACCTCGCTCATGTCAGCCCAGGAGAGGTTCGCGTACTTGAGGTTCGCGCCGGAAATATTTTTGGACCCGAGGTCGGCAACGCTGAGATCTGGCTTCGTACCCGGGTTTTCGTCGCGCCACGAGTTCCAATCCTCGGTGCCGGAGACAAGCAAATCCAGCTGCGTCTTATCGGCCATACCGTTGCGCCAGCGTATGTTGCATGTTGCGGTTGTCCCCCATAACAGTCACGGCCCCCGAAAGACTCGGGAGCCGGCTGAACATCAAACGTGATGGTGCCTCGGAGCGGGTTGGACCGCCCAACGAACGGACTCGAGTTCCATTCACATCGACTCTCTTCTGAGAAACAACAGCTCGGGCCCCGACAGCCTTCGATGCGCAATCTAAGACTTTTAAAGAGCGCAATCAACTGACACGATCCAAATCGATATCGCCGTGGAGAGAACATCACACTCAACAGAAGTCGACTCATCCCCACACGAATCCATCGATTCGCCATCAGGCCAAAACGTATGTGATCGTGAAACTGCATAGTTTCGGTGTGGTGTACTGTCGAAATGTGGTGCCCCTGGCAGGAATCGAACCTGCGACCAACGGATTAGGAATCCGCTACTCTATCCTCTGAGCTACAGGGGCTCACGATGTGCAGAGAATATATAGGGGGTCCTGTTGCCAGGTCAAGCCAGCGCGCAAACCACGGCCTCAATAGCACATCACTGAGAAGATTTCGTGGGTCCCGAGTTTATCGCGTCCATTCAGGAAACTCAGCTCTATCAAGAAGGCGATCCCGACGATCCTTGCTGCCCTCGCTTCGACCAATTTGCAGGCAGCAGCCATGGTCCCCCCCGTCGCAAGGAGGTCGTCCACGAGCAGCACTCGTTCGCCTGCTTCGAGTGCATCTTCGTGCATCTCGATCGTATCCCGTCCGTATTCGAGTTCATACGAAATGCTGATGGTCTTGGCAGGTAACTTGCCGGGCTTACGGATGGGCACGAATCCAGCGCCCAGCGACCGGGCTATGGCTGCTCCGAAAATGAACCCCCGTGACTCGATGCCAACCACCTTTGACACATCGTTCGTGAGGTAGGGCTCGGTCATCGTGGAGAGCGCCTGGTCGAGCGCGCTCGGATCCAACAGTAAGGTGGTGATGTCCTTGAACACGATACCTGGTTTGGGGAAATCAGGGATGTCTCTGATGTACGTAGCCAGGTCTGCCACTCACCCTCCCGTGATGCGATCTCCACTACGATGCGATGACGAAACTTTCCTCCGAGCCCACAGTCGTGGGTCTCGGTTCGATCGACACGTCCGTCACCTGTGCCCCAGGCGGACCCTTCCTTACAGCGCCTGCAAGCTGGTCCAGATGCGCCGGCTCCCCCTCCGCCTCCAGCTCGACATCCCCGTCAACCCGATTTCTGACGAAACCTATCAGTCCCAGTTGAACCGCAGCAGCTCTGGTGAAGTAGCGGAACCCGACACCCTGAACCCGTCCTCTCACCCTGAAGTAGCGTCTTTCGTGGCCACTCACGGCGCACAAACGGCTTCCCATAGGACCTCTGCAGGGTGCCGTGCCTGTCGACCTGTGGCGTGTAGAATCTGTTGCCGGCACGAAAGCCCGGCTGCAACGATCTCAACTTCGGGTTTGGCATTCCGAACGGTATCCAGAAGACGGGGCTCTCCGATCTTTAAGGAGATGTCGTAGTGCTCTGCCTCGTAGCCGAACGCACCTGCCATTCCACAACACGCCGAGTCGATCGGACGAGCCTCAAAGCCGGGTGGCGCGTTCAGAACGCTGAGCGAGGGGCCAATTCCCCACAAGGCCTTCTGGTGACAATGGCCGTGAACCAGGATCTCTTTGCGGGTATCCGCGAACGGTATCTCTGACCCACCGTCAAGGGCGGCGCTGAGAAAGCCTTCGAAGGGAAACGTATGATCGGCAACCGCTCTTGCTTCGGGCGAGGCGACCAGATCGAGATAGTCGTCAGTCAGCATGGACACACAACTGGGCTCGATGCCCACGATGGAGATTCCGTCCTCAGTATATGGATACAACTGGCTGATGTTGTAGATCGCGTTCGCCCGAACGTCCTCGACCATACCTGCAGTCAACATAGGACGACCGCAACACTTCCTGTCGGGCAAAATCACCTCGTAGCCAGCCGCCTCAAGGACGCCGATCGCAGATACGCCGATCTCGGGATAGTTGTAGTTCAGATACGTGTCGTTGAACAAGACAACGCGTTTGTCGGACCGCATCGGGCGTCGCCGGCCCAGTCGGGTGGTGAGCGTGGGTCGTGCGAACGGTGGGAGCGACCGGCTTTCCGCGATCCCGAGCCACTTCATTCCGAACTTGGCCAACGGACTGTCGGCGATCCAGTTCGAAATGGGAGCGAAGAGACACCCGAGTCGGTTGATCGTATCGATGTTCCCAAAGACCCAGGCCCGGAGCGGCGTTCCGTGCTCAGCATAGTAGTGGGCGAGGAATTCGTACTTCAGCTTCGCCATGTCGACGTTCGAGGGGCATTCGGACTTACACGCCTTACACTCCAAACATAGATCCAGGACATCGTGGACCCGAGGATCGGTGAGCCCTCCTTCGAGTTGTCCGGAAATGGCGGCTCGCAGGGCATTCGCACGCCCACGTGTGGAATCGACCTCGTCGCGCGTAGCCATGTAGGATGGACACATGGTCCCCACGAGCTTTTTGCGGCACTCCCCGACGCCGTTACACATCTCGATCGCTCTACCGAATCCTCCCTGTGACGAGAAATCGAAGTGTGTTTTGGGTTCAACAGATTGATATTCAGCTCCGTATCGAAGATTCTCCGTCATCATCGGCGCATCGACGATCTTGCCCGGATTGCGCAATCCATTCGGGTCGAACGCCCTCTTAACCTGCCGGAACGCATCGTAGAGGGTCGCCCCGAACATCTGTTCGTTCCAGCAGCTTCGCACTAAACCATCGCCGTGCTCACCACTGACCGCCCCTCCGTACTTCAGGACCAGATCGCGTACCTGTTCCGCGATGGATCGCATTTTGGCGATGCCACTCGATGACTTGATGTTGACGACAGGCCGGATGTGTAACAGACCCACGCTTGCGTGCGCATAGTAGCCTGCGGTCGTATCGTGGGCCTGAACGATCCGTTCGAACTCCTCGATGTAGTCGGGTAACTTTTCGGGTGAGACAGCCGCATCTTCCACGAACGCAAGGGGTTTGGCGTCTCCTATGATCCCCATAAGGAGCCCGAGACCCGCCTTGCGGACGTTCCACACCTTGTCCTGATCCTCTGCATCGATTGCGCGATGAAAAGCGTAACCCAGTCCCGCCTCGCGCATCAGAGCCTCCAGGGCGTCCAATCTGGGCAAGAGCTCCTCGACCGTTTTTCCATAGTACTCGACGGCCAATACGGCTTCAGGATCTCCTTCGACCCAGGCGCGCTGTGGCGACAGGGACAGCGAGCCCTTGGTCTGGTCGAGGATCATCCTGTCGATAAGCTCGACAGCTGCGGGTGAGGTTTGGAGGATCGGTGCCACTGCCCGCATCGACTCGATGAGACCCTCGAACTGGATGACGCCCAGGACCTTTGCAACCGGAAGCGGCTCGAGGTTCAGGGTCGCTTCCGTGATCGTGACCAGTGTGCCTTCGGACCCGACGACCATCCGACACATGTTGAGGTCACCGTTTCGATCGGTGAACGCGTCGAGGTTATAGCCGCCGACACGTCTCAGTATCTTCGGATACCGGCGGTCGATCTCCTGCTCGTGTAATCTCGCGAGCCGAATGACTTCTCGAAAAATCTGACCTTCCAGGTCTTTCTGCTCCATCTTCGCACCGACCTGGGCCTTCGACATGCTCGACCATTGGGCCGTCGTGCCGTCCGACAGAATAAGATTCAGTGCGATGACGTGATCGATCGTCTTGCCGTACTTGACGGAATGTGCGCCTGCCGAGTTGTTTGAAACCATTCCACCGATCGTGGCCCGGCTGCTGGTCGCCACGTCGGGGGCAAAATGGAGACCGTGCGGCTTTAGAAACGCGTTGAGTTCGTCCAGAACGACGCCAGGCTGAACCCGGACCCACCGTTCCTCGGCGTTGAACTCGAGGACCTCGTTCATGTACTTGGAAAAGTCGATGATGAGACCGGTTCCGACGGTTTGCCCGGCTAGGCCCGTTCCCCCACCCCTTGCCACAATCGGAATCTGGAGCCGGTTGGCTGCGCCGACTGCAACGAGCACATCGTCCACGTGCTTGGGAAGCACGACCCCAAGAGGCTGCATCTGATACATGCTGGCGTCGGTGCTGTAAAGAATCCGGGTCGCCGCGTCACACCGGAATTCACCGGCCAGGCGTCCATTAAGCGAGGCTTCGAGCTTCTGAAGCGATGAGTCGTTCATTCAGAGGACTCCGGTCAGGTGCACGTCAGAAGCTGAATCTATCAATAAAGAACGCAATTAGTAGTTCTTGACTTTCTATCTTGCCTGTTTTATTGTTTGGAATGTCATGAACGGGACCCGACTGAATTTCTGGCGCAACTTCAAACCCCCAATAGAAAGGTCAAGTAAATGCCGAAAACACCACCGAAACCGTCTAAGAAACCGCCCAAGAAGCCGCCCAAGAAACCACCTAACCAGCGCATCAATATTCGAGCATCCCAGAAGCCCATAGAATCAAAAAAATCACCGAAGAACAGAAAGAAATGATAGCACAAATGTAAAACCACCATTTTCGATTTATGGTTTTAACATTCTCTAGCATTGCTTCACCTGCGTTCTGGATCGTGTCTTTCTTGAACTCCAAGCATGATGAAGATGAAGATGAAGAAAGATAATGTTCAAAGAGCGTAGAAGGATCAATTTGCTGTATATGGCCATGTGCGCATCCAATCAAACAAAGACCTATCGAGAGCAAAAGAGAACCTGCCACCCAAAGAAAATCAGTCTCCATATGTAAATCCAGTGCTTTTAACGCCACAGGAAAAGCCAATACCGACGGGAGCAACAAGGCTAGCAACTTCTGAAGGCGAAGATTCATTGCATCCAACAACTTCTGTGCAACTTCATAAGAATTGACAGCCAACTCATAGATCAAATCTACAGACGGAAATTCTTTCTCGTCATTCATGCGAAGCATCCTTTCACGAAGGAATCAAACGCCCGCTTGTTCTTCCGGTTGTTGTATTTGTAGCACGCCTCAGCCACGTAGAGCGGTGTAAACCGCTTCGAGTAGTGATGGTGGGAACCATACCAGGCTCTCTTGAGCAAAGACCACACGCCCTCGATGGTGTTCGTATGAATGTCGCCGTCCGAATAGTGTCTCGCGTGCTGAATCACCGCGTGATTCATGATGCGACGGACGACATTGTAGACCCCATATTCGTCCGTGATGAGCCTGGACCCGTCAGGATCGATGGCACGCCTGATGAACTGCAACACACCCTTACCCGAGAGATCATCCGCAACCTCGGCCACGACCTTCCCTGAACGCTCCACGGCTCCGATTACAGCCGTTTTCTTCGTACCCCGCCCCCTGGGGTTCTGCTCGTCATCGTCGCGCTTGTTGCGCTTCCTGGGCCGCCCACCGACGTAGGTCTCGTCGGCCTCGATGATACCACGAAGTATGATTTTCCCCTGCTTGCTGGCCATTTCTGATCGGATACGCTGTTGCATGTACCATGCTGTCTTCTGGTTCAGGCTCAGATCGCGGGCGAGCTGTGGACTGGACAGGCTTTTCTTTGCGTTCACGATAAGGGCAACAGCGGCAAACCATTTCGGCAAAGGAATGTGCGTACCCTGAAACATCGTACCTGTCAACACGTTGAACGTTGACTTGCACGCGTGGCAATTCCAGCGGTTTACGTGCTTCGTCTCGCTCTTGCGGGCACACTCGTCTACCACGCCGCATCGGGGACAGAACGGATCATCTCCGAATCGGACCTTTTCCAGATGATCGATACACGCCTGCTGTGTCGGGAACTCTTTTGCTATGGTCATAAGGTCCATTCTCAACCCCTTAGTGATTGTTTTTACAACTATTTAAATATACTCAATCACAAGGGGAAGTCAAGTCAAAAACTACTAATTGCGATAAAGAAAGCGCCCGGCAACGAATGCCGGGCGCTCAGTAGGGGTCGATCGTGCTCGATTACGACCTTCTTCCAGATTTGCTTCGATTTTTAACCTCTTTGGGATCGACCTTCTCGAAGTGACGCCCTGACACGAATTCGGAGGGCTCCTCAACGCGTTCTGCAGAGTTCGCGAGAGGGGCGAACCCGCCCGACGCAGGAGCCGGTGGTTTCGGATCCGGCTGCGGGGGCGTTGTTTTCCTCTCGGTCGCGCGAGCGGCTTGCGGGCGCGCTTTCGCTCGGAACGATTCCTTCGATTCGTTCGTCTCGGCTGATCCTCCGTCGACTGCCCAATTGACCGACCTCACGGTCTGGGCGTCTCCCGAAGTTTCAGAAACAGGTGCCTTCTTCGGATGCTCTTGGGCTGACGTAGCGGGTGCGGCTTGGGCCCACGAAACCGTTTCAACCCCTGATACCTTCACGGGCCGGTGCAGTTCTTCCTCTATTTCGTCGGCGGAGATCGGAAGTTCGAGTAAACGTGCACCCCTGGCTTCTATTCTGCGACGTGTCAAGTCCCCGACGTTCCCCGACAGGTGGGTCGCAACGGGGATCGCGCCGTGCTCGCGAGACTCGGCCAGTGCACGCGCGAACCCGAAGTCTTCGCTACAGTAGAGCAGAACGTTGATCAGGATGAGATCGGGAGGGCGGGAGTGAATCCGACGCAGGGCCTGCACGCAATCGGAGACGACGTTCAGTTCGTTTCGCGTCCGGTATCTGATGATCCCGCTAAGAGACCGAATGTGTTCGGGATTACTGTCAACCAGGAGGATGTCAGCCATCTCAGCCTCTATCGTTCGCGATCGACGGCGATGCGGTCCCTCAAGATGGCGGCCAGACGTGTTCTCGCTACGCCCCGGATGTCCTCGTCGGTATCGAAGGAGAGCTGCCGCAGCGCCTCCGGAACGGTATTCACGTTCTTGATGACCGCCTGACGGACCTTGAGGGTGGGATCTTCCGCCAGTTTGATGATGCCCGGATCGGGAAGATTGGGGTGTTCTGCGATGCCCATTCGGACGTTCACACTCGTATCGAAGATCATGCCCAACAGCAAGGCCGGTGAGCACCCGGGGTTCTTAGCTACCTCGATACGAATCGCCTCATCCCGATCTACTGAAAATCGGCCAGAACGTGAAGGGGAGCAACCGGATTTCCAGCGACGGCCAGTCGAACGGGCCGTTCGTTGTCTTTGGCGAGCGATTCCAGTTCACGGGGCCTGGTGTTTTCGTTCATCGCGACGTGTCTGCGGGCGGCCGGAGAAATATCCGTGTGGAGGATAGTCAAGACCTCCTCGTCCATATTCGGATTGCTCGCCAACCCGACCCGGACGACCTCGGCATAGTCCTCTGCGAGTGTTTTGAGTGCGGGAACAGAGGTCTGCTCGTTGTAGACCATCAGGCCCTGCCGACGTCTCTTGACTTCGAAAGCCTGGAACCGATCCGCGATCTTCCAAAAAAAGCCGGGCTCCACGGTCTCGATTTCGGTACTGCTCGTAAGAAAGATCCCTTTTCGACCGAACGCACGACCCAACTCGACGAGGGCGCCGCCTCCTTCGTCCAGGTCCTTGACGAAGGTCGTATCGATTTCGAACAGAAAGCGAGAATTCCGTGCGACGCCCCATCGGACCGTTGGATTCGGATCTCTTCCCAAACTCTGGAGAGAGGTTGCAGGTGTATATGGATTGAACGCGACGTAAAACCGAACACCCGCATCCTCATCTTTGGCGAGCGGAACGAGGACGCGAGGATTCTTCGTGCGTCTGGCTCGCTCCTTCTGCTCTTCGTTCAGCTGATCGGATTGCTGGAGGAGGCGCAGGAATTCCTGATCGGTGATCAGGTCGGGGTCCCGTCTCAACTGAGCATCCGAGGGAATCGAGCCCGCAAGGAGCAGGCTTGCCGCAGCCGTTAGAACAATGCGTACTGTTTCCCGCCTCGGCGGCACGATCTACCCTTTCGGTTCGTCAAACAAGGTGGACAATGTGGCCTAAATCTCGATTTTTCAGGATGCTAAGGAGATTGTATGGCCTTCTCCCGTATGTGTCAATCACCAAGGGTGCAAATGACGCGCCAGACGGACCCGATTAATAGCCGAACAGGGCCAATTTCCTTGACTCTCCTGGGGGCGTTTCTTACTCTTGGCGCGGCGTGTCATTCCTCCCCGTTCCTCTCAGAAAGCGACAAAATGGCCTCCCTTGCATCGATTGAAACACTCGCCATCGACGGCGGTACACCCGTCCGAGACACCCAGAAACGGCCCTGGCCCGCGTGGCCGAACAACTCCGAGTCCAATTGGGAGGCGGAAATCGAGCCAGCGCTTCGTGAAGTTTACACGAGCCGCTCGGAGGGTCTTCCCGCGACTCAGTGCGAGTCCTTCGGGTCGGCGTTCGCCGCCTACTGCGATGGTCGATATGGAATCATCATGCCCCACGGCACCGATGCGATTTCTGCAGCGCTTGCCGGCGCACTCGACCTAGACGGAATTGGCGAGGGTGGCGAGGTCATCATTCCAAACTATACGTTCATCGCCACAGCCAGCGCCCCGATCTCGGTGCGTTGTTCGCTCGCGCTCGTCGACATCGATCCACAGAGCTTCACGATCCTGCCCGAAGCGATCGAAGCGGCCATCACGAGCCAGACTCGCGCCATCATCCCGGTCCACCTGGGCGGTCACCCGGCGGACATGGACCCAATCAACGCAATCGCGAAGAAGCACGACCTGTTCGTGATAGAAGACTGTGCTCAAGCGCACGGGGCAGAGTATCGTGGCAAAAAAGTCGGCGCACTCGGCCACGTCGGTGCATTCAGCTTTCAGTCGAGCAAAAACCTGACGTCAGGAGAAGGCGGGTGTCTGATCACGGACGACGTCGACATTCGGGACCGAGCCTATGCCTTCAAAGACGTGGGACGGCGACCCGGTGGGGAACGCTGGGAATACCCGCGTCTGGGCTGGAACTATCGAACCTCCGAGTATCTGGCAGCCATCCTGCTGAAGCGTCTACCCGACTTGGAATCGCAGACTCGCAGGAGGAACGAGAACGCGAAATTCCTTTCAGATGAGCTTGGCAAGATCGACGGAATCACTCCGCCCTCATCGAAGGACTACGTCACACGTCACGGCTATCATCTCTACATAATGCAATACGATCCATCGGCATTCGGCGGCAAAACGCGCGACCAGTTCCTCGACGCGTTGCGGGGCGAAGGCATCACCAGTTCGCCCGGCTATCAACGTCCACTGACGGACGAGGGCGCACTGAAAACAGTCGCCGAACGGTATCCACACATGGTGCGGCGAATGCCGTGTCCAAACGTGGAGCACGTATCCTCGCACAGCATCTGGCTCTACCAGTCGATGCTGCTCGCCGACCACGAAGACCTCGAAGACATCGTCGAGGCGGTCGTAAAGATCCAATCAGCTTTTACCGAATGACTCAGGCCGAGGCACAGCCGAAAAACGTACGGATTCTGATCGTCGAGGATGACGAAGACATGCGGGGGCTCCTCGTAGAGACGGTCAATCGCTTGGGGTATTCTGCGACGGCTACCGAAAAGGCGAAAGAGGCCCTGGCGTCGATCGAGCGAGGCGACATCGACCTGGTCATGCTCGACTTGAAGATGCCGGGCGTCGGGGGTCTGGATCTTCTGAAAGTCATACGTCGGCGTCAGTTCCCGATTCCTGTCATTGTCGTTTCGGGATTCATATCCGAAGACATTGCCAAAACCCTGGCGGCCACGGGTGTTCAGGGCATGGTCGCCAAGCCTTTTAAAAAGGCTATATCCGGATCTCTCAACGAGATGAAGTGGGTGAAGGTGCCGTGGTTCCTGGCATGGGGGCGCGGTTAGCGTGTGCGGAACCTCTTCGGAATCTGCTCAGGGATGTTTATGTCTCCGACGGTAAGGAAGATCATATCGTTGAATGCGTCGAGTGTGCGGAATCCGCTGGCTCGGTTCTTGACGATTTGGACGATTCGGTTGAGGCCTTCGGCGATGGCGTTGGTAAGACGCGTGTTCACGAATGCGAGGACGCCGAAGAAGTGCTGTCGCAGGGTCCTGACGAACTTTCGCAGGGGTTCAAGTCGACTTCTGAGTGCGGACGTCGTCCAGCATTTCAGGAAGCGTTCGGCAGCCCAGGGCGCTTTGTATTCCCAGAACTGCTCGAACTCGTCCTTGAGTCTCCAGGCTCTATAGATTCGGTAGTTCGCCTTCTCCAGTGCTTTGAGTGTCCGAGTATCCCCTCTGGAGCGTGTCGCTGAGTGCCGGTAGAGGAGCCATCGGAGGCCCTTCATGGCTTTGCGCTCATCCGGGGCAGCTTTACGCCACTGGTCCTTACGGACCTCGTCAACGGCGGCATTGAGAGCCTTGACGATGTGAAAGCGATCGAGGACCAGCTTGGCATTCGGACAGTGTTCCTGGATGGCTCCGATGTAAGCTTCGCTCATGTCGCAGCAGGCCCACTCGATCTTGGATCTCCGGTAGGGACTGAGAGCCTCTGTGAAGAACCGATCGATCGTTTTACGCGCCCTGCCGCGGCCAACCCACACCACGCAGGAGCGGTCCAGATCGTAAACGAGCGTGGCGTACCTGTGACGCTTGGCGTAGGAGATCTCGTCGATCCCGATGGTTTTGAGCCCTCGGATACGATGACCTTCACGAAGCCGCGTGATGGATCGGTGAAGGAGATCCGACAGCGTCGAGGCAGAGATGCGCAGTAACTCGGACGCCGCCTTCTGCGTCATGGTCTGGCAGTAGCGCAGCATGGCATACTCGAAGCGATACGTCACCCGAGAGAACCGCTCCGCCCACGGAATCTCCTCGACCACACGACCGTGGGTAGGACACCGAATCTCCCGAGGATGGTAGAGAAGCCAGACCCTCCACCCGCACACCGGAATGTCACGCCACCGACGCGGATGGGGCATTGTGCGGACGATTTTACCTCGACGGCCGCACTCCGGACAACAACAACCATTCTTATGTGGCTTTACGGCGATGACGAAACAGCTTCTCCCCTCAAACCACCAGCTGACAACACGGAACCCCTTGAATCTCAGCAGTTTCGATAGTAATCTGCTCCCGGTCATAGGTCGCACCCCCTTCGCTTTGATTGTCCTACACACACAACCAAGCGTAGGGAACGATCTATGACCTTGTCATTCTATAGTTTCACCGTTGAGAAACCCGGATAGAGCCTTTAAAAAGGACCGTCTTGCCGAGGAGCTCGAGCGCGTTGCGACGCGATACTTTGGAAATTGATCGACCTCTGCGAGAGAAACCAAGCACGGCCGGGCAACTTTGCCCGGCCTTTCGTTTTGGTGCCCTCAAGCGTGGCATGTGGACATTCTGTGTCCTTCTTCTGCCCGTCTGCGGCCCTGAGACTCCGTCGTCAAGAGCCACAGACGACGTCACCGCCAACCGCCAAAACAGGCTGAGCCTTGAGACCTCACCCTATTTACGCCAGCACGCTCACAATCCCGTGGACTGGTACCCTTGGGGTCCGGAGGCGCTCGAACGGGCGAAGCACGAGGACAGACCCATCTTCCTGTCGATCGGCTACTCATCGTGCTACTGGTGCCACGTGATGGAAAGGGAAGTATTTGAGAATCCGACGATCGCCGCGCGAATGAACACCCTGTTCGTGAACATCAAGGTCGATCGTGAGGAACGGCCAGACCTGGATGCCATTTACATGACTGCGACCCAACTCCTGTCGGGCCACGGAGGGTGGCCCAATTCGATCTTCCTGACGCCCGATCTCAAACCGTTCTTCGCCGGGACTTACTTCCCACCGACCGACCAGCGCGGCAGACCCGGGTTCGATCGCGTCATCGAAGCGGTGCACGGCTTTTGGGCAACACGCCGCGAGGACGTACTGGCACAGGCCGACGAGGTCGCACTCGCGATTCGTCGCGTTCACGAACAAAAAACCGCGTCCGTCGATCTGAACACTCAGTTCCTGGAGAAAGCGAACGTCCATCTGCAAGAAACGTTCGATGCGATCCACGGGGGGTTCGGACAGGCCCCCAAATTCCCCCCCGACTCTTCGCTCGACTTGCTCTTTCACGTTTACGATCGACGTGGAGACCCGCAGGCACTGAGCATGGTGACACGAACGCTCGATGCGATGCACCGCGGCGGGATCTATGACCAGGTGGGCGGTGGATTCCACCGATACGCGACAGATACGCAGTGGCGGATCCCGCACTTCGAAAAGATGCTCTACACGCAGGCCCTTCTCGTGCGCGCATATCTTCGAGGCTATGTGCTCACGGGCAAACCGGCCTATCGCCGGGCAGTTGAGGAGACGCTCGAGTTCGTTCTCAGGGAGATGAGGCACCCCTCGGGTGGATTTTTCACGGCGCTGGATGCGGAAACGAACACGGTCGAAGGGGCATACTACGTTTGGAGTATTGACGAGATCACGTCGGTGATCAGCCGAATCGACTTCGACGAGCTGTTCGATCTGGAACCGCTCGAGGACCTCAGGGGTGTACTTTATCGCAAGTCGAATGCGACCTTCGACGTATCGGCCATCAAGGGCCTCCTGGCCCTGCGACAGCAGAGAGAAAGACCCAGACTGGACGAAAAGATCATAACGGGTTGGAACGGGCTTATGATCACGGCTTTCGCCGAAGCTCATCAGGTGCTGGGTCATGCCGACTACCTGGATGTGGCAGTCGAGGCATGGGAGTACCTCCAGCGCAACCATCTGCGGCCCGATGGACGACTCGTCCGTTCGTCGATGGAGATGGTTCCGGGCGGGTCCGCGTTCCACGAAGACTATGCTTACACCGTCCAGGCCCTGTTGACGCTGTTTCGCGTCACGAATGACCCGACTTTTCTGGACGCCGCGAAGCGATTCGCCCAGATCGAGGTTGAGCTTTTCTGGGATGGGTCAGGAGGATTCTTCTTTTCTGAAGGCGAAGACGTGATCGCTCGACGAAAGGCGATTCGGGACTCGGCGATTCCCTCCCCGAACAGCGTATCGATTCAGAACCTGATCGTGTTCGCCCGCGCGACTGGCGACACGACCTATCTGAATCGAGCGGGGCGGGCCCTTCGGTCGTTCGCATCAGCGTTGGAGCGGTCGCCTGGAAACCTCCCCAGGATGGTCGTCGCCGGGGATGTTTATCTTCAGGCGGTCGAGGATCTTGCCCGTCGGGTCGGTGTGCGGCTATTGAGCGCGGAACGGGCTGGTGACACGAACTGGCGAGTCACATTGCAGGTCGAGATCGCCCCGGGCTGGCACATCCAAGCCCACACGACTCGTGCGCCCTACCTGGCGGCAGCAATCGAATCCGTCGGCAACCTCCGAATCGTCGACGTCTACTATCCGGAGGCGGAAGCGTTCAATCCTGGATTCGAGGATAGCCCCCTGCCCGTCTATTCCGGCCGCACTCGCATCCCCGTCGTCGTAGACATTCCGCCCGGAACCACCCGGCGAAAGCTGGTTCTGTCCTACCAGGCGTGCGACGAAGCGCGCTGTCTGCCTCCGAACCGGGCCGTCGTTGATTTGGAGCGAGCAACAATTGCGGGTGATCTCTGAATTCAAGGGCTGGAAAGGGAGAGCCGCTCGTGGTAGACCCTGAATGTCGACCGCTTCGTACGTGCCAACGCAGAGTCGATCAAGGCCTCGGTCTCCACACCAAGACGGCTACGGTCATAGCTCGAAAAGAATCGCTCGTAGAAGTGATCGGGATGCACCGCCACCTCAACTGACAGACCCCTGGCTCCGGCCTTGTTTCTCCTGTACCGCCACCGCCACACCGCTCCCGCCGGAATCCGCGAGTCGTAGAGTTCCTCCTGACGATTCGAACCCAGAACAATATCGCGTCCGATCGCCCGCACTTCCTCGCTCCCCCCGATGTATCGCTCCCTTTCGTCGTATGACCGCACGATCACGAACAGCTTGGGTGTCACATACGTCGGCAGATGGTGCCCGGCACCCGTGTTCGTCACTTTGATGTCGACCCCCACTTGCCCGTTCGCGCGGGGCAATAGGTCTACACGCACTTCGATGGCCTCCCTGACCGTGGCGGGATCGTGAATACCCTTCCACGTGTGTGCTCGTTCGGGCATGTGACAGGTTTGACAAGCCAGCCCGTCCTCCGCTTGCGGGCTTGCCACCCACTCCGAGAAGGTGTCCTGAAGCAGCTTCCCGTTGAGACGTCGTCCCGATTCATCGAATTGATGGCACCTACTGCAGAATTCCGATTGGCTGTGGGCGGAGGTCGTGTGTGCACCACCGTGCCCCGAGCCCAGCCAATCGGTGACGGGAGGCGTTTCGACGATCTTGGGACCGAATCGGACGTGTCGGCGTACGTGGCAAGCCAGACACGTAATCCCCTGGAGTTCCATCAGATTGTCATACCTGTAGTTGACTTCGTATCCACCGTCCTGTGTGGGGAGCATCGAGGCCTGCTCCGCATTCGGAGCGTGACAAGCGCGGCACCCTTCGGAGAAGGCGGGCGCGGTATACATCCGATCGTGGAACTGGCCCCTCACACCCGGGCCCATTGCCTTCGCGTGTAGACTACTCGACCACTCTTCGTATCGTCCGGCGTGGCAGGCCCCACACTCTTTTGGGCCCAACCCTGACGCGGTCGTGTCGTGGTAGGTGGGCGCGTTACCCTGCAGGGGTATCGGCGTTTTCTAGAAGACGCTCAGGAATTCCTCGGTCGAAACGGACGGCATGCCCGAATCCGCAGCGGTAAGTGTGGCGGCCATGAGGCGCTGCTGCTCCATCGGCAGGATCACGATGGGCTCGACCTGGTCGTGTGCGCTCAGAAACACTTCTGCTCGGTCCTTCGAGGGCAGATCGAGCCGTTTGCTCTGAGACCCGATTCGGTGACAGTGAGCACAGCCTTTCTGAGCGAACAGCCGCCTGCCTTCGTCAACGCTCCCAGACTCCGTCGGCGGGCTCGTGTGTTCTCGGCTAGCCCCCCGCAGGAGAAAGACGGCCAGGTCTTGCGCCTGCTCGGCGGTCAGGTCGAACAAGGGCATGCGGGTGTTGGGCACGAGTCGTGCGGGTTGTTCCAGATACGCGGCCAGCCAGTCGACCCGAACCTTGGCTCCGAGTCCATCCAGCGTCATCGCCTGGTTTGTCCCGAGGCCTTACAGCGAAGACACTGGTTCATGTCGAAGAGCCGCTTACCTTCGCCGGCATTGCCACCCACACTCCGCTCGAGCAGAATGGCCTGAGTCGACAAGAAAGCCACCAGATCCGACCGCTCCTGATCGGTGAGAGGCACGCGAGGCATTTTACTATCAGGCTGAGTTTTCGACGGATTCTCGAGGAACCGATCGAGCCAGCCCGGGGTCGTCTTGCTGCCCACGGAGTCGAGATCCGGCCCCCAGCGACCCCGGTAGGGCGGCACGTCAAGGTCGTGGCACGTGATGTATCCATAGAAACGAAGGAGCCCAACGCCGGCGGGGCTTGGAGACCGGGGATCGACGTTGCGCGTCCGTTCAGGCACAACCCCACTGCGTCTCTCCACGCTTTCGATGACGACGTCGCGTACCAACGGGTGCACCTCTGCGGCGCCTGCAGAACACGTGGTGCCCAGGAGCGTAAAGACCAAAAAAACGGGGCGACCCCGAGGCCGCCCCGTTCGATTGCGTCTGGTCTGGCAGAAACCTAGCAGCATCCCCCGCCGCCGTAGTGGTAGGTCGACTCGGTCACGTGAAGATCGCTCCGGTGCAGGCTATCGAAAAAGGCACCGGTCTTGTCGCAGACGGCGAGGGGCACATCGGGTGTAATTATGTGCCCCTTGCCATCGTCGAATGCCTCCTCGTGCCCGGTGTAGAACACCACCTTTCCGGTAAAGATGCACGGGCCATCTTCCGGCATAGGGTCGTTGAACGCGGCGATCTCTACAGTTTCGAGCAGAATGTCGTCGTCGACGTGGTATCGGTCCCGGTCGAGGATCCGATACGGACGCCGCCCACGGATTTCGACGGTGCCGAACCCTGCGTCCGTAATCTGTTCGAGATAGGTCTCGAGTGGGACCGCTCCCGACAGGCATTCTGCCCGAAGACGTTCATCCGAGCGGAGACGTTCGGGGATAATCGACTGACAGATCGGATCGGATATGACTAGGGCTCCACCTCGGGTCAGTGCGCGGCGCATTTCCCGGAGCGAGCGCTGAAGATCCTCGGCCAAAAAGATGTTGAACAAACAGTTCTGAGCCGCCAGGTCGACGGACCCATCGGGAACGGGCAGATCGAGTGCATCACCTTCCCTCAGGGTGACGAACGATGGATCGAACCAGTCGTTCAAATCGGCGGCAATCTCGAAGTTAGCAGCTGCCTTTTGGAGCATTTCAGGAACGTTGTCGACCGCAATCACAGATCCCGGGCGCCTCGTAAAGTAGGCGAATTGGAGCGCTTCCATCCCACCGCCCACACCCACGTAAAGAACGGTCATGTCCGATCGGAGATCGCCAAAGTGCACTGTCGTCCCGCATCCGTAGTTCATTTCAGACATCTCTCGCGGGATCACGAGACCCGGTAGCGAGAAAGGAGCCGACGTCGTGCAACACAACGAAGCCTGTGGTTCGAGGGCGGCTTCTCGATAAAGATCCCGAGTTGTCTCAAGATAGCTGTTCATGCTGTCTCCCTGACTTCAGTATCGAGACTTCCTGGTCTGTTTTCTGACAGCCCGTCGGCTCAGACGAGCTCGCCTCCGCAGCTGCTGCCCGCTCCTGCGGTGCATCCGTAACAATGGTCGCCGATCCGGATCCGGTTATGGGCCAACTGTGTTGGCGTGTATTCCCAGAGCTTTCTGGGTGTGTCGTCAATGTGCATGTCGAGCATCTGATTGAAGTCACAATCGTAGAGATGTCCCTGCCAATCGACGCTGACCAAAGACCGGCACATGATATGCGGCAGGGTTTGTAGATTGAAGTTCTCCTCCAGGAGCCGCATGTAATTCGAGTACTCACCCCGTCGTCTGAGAAAACCCTCGAAACGGTTGATCGGCATGTTCGTGATGGTATACAGCTGATTGAACACGATGCCGAACCGTTCGATCAGTTCCTCACGATAGTCGGCGGTCAGCTCCTCCTGGGGAGGTGGGAGCACTGGTCCGACAGGGTTGTAGACCAGGTGCAGGCTTAGATCCGTTCCCGGACGCCCATAACCGATACCATTGAGGACCTGAAGCGCACGAATACTCTTCTCGAAGACACCTTTTCCGCGCTGGCTGTCTACATTTTCTTCCAAGTAGCACGGCAGCGAACAGACCAGTTCGCAGTCGTTCTCTAAGTAAAATGAAGGAAGGTCTTCCTGGTCGGGCTCGAAAATGACGGTGAGGTTGCACCGGATCATCACGTCCCTGCCCAAGACCCGAACTTCACGGACGAAGCGTCGGAATGAGGGGTTCAGTTCTGGAGCGCCACCCGTGATGTCCACGGTCTGAATCTCTGATGCCTCGAGGAACTCCAGAACCCGCTCCATCGACGCCCACGTCATCAGCTCGGTTCTGGTTGGTCCCGCATCCACGTGGCAGTGATGGCAAGCCTGATTACATAGCTTTCCGACATTCACCTGCAGCGTCTCCAGCGAGGTTCGGGCCAGATCGACCCCCTCGTTCGAAAGCCGATGCGCGAAGCTCTGAACTTCGCGGTCGGACTCATCCTGGATGTTGAGCAGCTGATGTTGGACTGGCGGGCTGCCGCCCCCATCGACCATGTGAACCTCTTTAACTAAACCTTGGTAAGCCCCCGGCTCTGCCGGGGAGACTCCCAGAGTTTGACAGTTCCAGAAATATGTAAGAGCCTCCCTTGTGCCGTGGACCGCTCAAAGCACACAGAAGGAAGGCTCTCTAATGAACAACGTAAGGAGTATACGTCACACGGTATGGGAGTGCAAGTATCACGTTGTTTGGGTTCCGAAGTATCGTAGAAAAGTGTTGTATGGTGAAATTCGTCGCTATCTGGGCGAGGTGATTCGGGATCTGGCCGAAGAAGGAATGCCGTGTGGAAGAGGGTCACCTGCGATCCGACCATGTGCACACGTTGATTTCGATCCCGCCGAAGCACTCAGTAGCTCAGACGGTAGGGTTCATCAAAGGAAAGAGTGCGATTCACATTGCTCGGAACTATCTGGGACGTAGGTCGAACTTCACCGGGCAGCATTTCTGGGCAAGAGGCTACTGGGTCTCCACCGTTGGCAAGGATGAACAGACGGTTCGGGAGTATATCCAGAACCAGGAGCGGGAGGACCGGCGTCTCGACCAGCTCAACATTTTCAGGTAATCGCCACCTTTAGGTGGCGCTTGGTTTCCAACCGCTTTGAGCGGTTCACAAGTTTTCAAGCCTCCGGCTTTGCCGGAGGTCATGACTTGTGGGTGAGTCCCCGGCTAAGACGCGATGAATATAGGATGTTTCATCTTCACCCTCAACGTCGAGGGGAAACCGCCCGGTCCAATGCTTCCTCCAGCTGGTTCAGGCCACGTTCGAGATCGCCTAAATGACACCGTAGGACACGACGTCCCCGTCCATTGAGAGCCTGTGCGTCGCCAAGTGCCTGGGCCCGGCAGAGGGCATCGAACGAATAGCCCAAACCAGGCACCGTTGCATCTCCGTGCGGCTCGCACGTAATGATGACGAACACACCCGTGTTGGGGCCACCCTTGTGAAATTGTCCGGTCGAATGAAGGAATCTGGGGCCGAACCCAAGGGTGGTGGCGATCCCGAGCCGCTGGCCGAGCGTCGCTCTGACGGCCTGCAGCTTTCGCTCGATCTCAGGACGCATGTCGACGAACGCACACAGGGCGATATAGTCGTGTGGATCGATCCCCTCTACAAACCGCGCGAAAACCTCTACGAACGTATCGAGGGCTGAATCGGCGTAGACAGCGATTTCCTGATCGGTCAGCGCCGGCTCGGTGTCTGGCAACTCGCCGGAGGACACGTAATCTGAAATGAGAGCCGCGGTGATGTCCTTGCTTTCCTGCACGTTCGGTTGGTCGAAGGGGTTCACTTTCATCAGCGCGCCGATCCCGGCAGTTGCCACCTCCCACCGGAAAAACTCACCTGTCAGATCCCAGATCGTCTCAGTCGTGACGACGACCACTGGGTGATCCGCTGCGACTAGCTGGTCGGCACGATCCAACAACGCGGGATCCTCCCCTTCCTGCACCAGAACGAACATTCGGTCGGCAGAATATTGGCTGGAAGAAAAGAGCGGCTCGTCGACCACAGGGCAAACGCCGGTTTGCTGCTTGCCCGTACTCTCTGCGATGAGCTGCTCGATCCACGCGCCCAGCCGCTGTATCGATGGTGACAGCTGGAGCGTCATTTTATCCCGTCCAGCCATCGCCGCAGCACCGATAGCCGCGCCGAGGAGCAGGCCCGGATTCTCATTCACCGGCACATTCAACCCACACGCCACGTGCATCTGGCCAGCGCTTTGCAAAAACCGCTCGAGGTCGATGCCCACAAGGGCGGCTGGAACCAGACCGAATTGAGAGAGGGCCGAAAACCTCCCGCCAATCTCTGGCTCCCCGTAAAAAACGTGCCTGAAGGATCGCTCGTAAGCCACGGATTCGAGTGACGAGCCCGGATCGGTAATAGCGATGAATCGCGATCCGTCCTGCTCCGATCTATCGTAGAAATATTCCAGGAATGCGTTGGGCTCGGTCGTGGAGCCCGATTTGCTGGCCACGATGAACCAGGTCCTGTCTAATTCGATACGAGCATCGGTTCCCCGCACCTGATCGGGAACGGTGGAATCCAGAACCGTCAGACGCGGCCCGTCGACCACCCCTCCGAACGTCCAGGCCAGAACCTCGGGGCAGAGACTGCTCCCCCCCATTCCAAGCAATACCACGTGTTCGACGCCCGTTCTCCTTGCCTCGTCGAACAGTGGGGCTGCCTCTGTTGCCCAACTGTTCGCCTTGAGCGGCGCGTCCAGCCAGCCCAGCCATCGATCCTCACCGGTCCCCGTCCACAGCGTCGGGTCGCGTTCCCACAAGCGCCGCCCGGCCTCCATCTGCGCGAGCTGGTCTTTCGCTTCATCGAATGCGGCCTGAAGCGGACCCATGATATACTCGACGTTCTCCATCCCCGGCTCCTGATGTGCTCTACATCCCTGATGCTGTTTTCTGATCGTTCAGGCCCCAATCATACTCGAGATAATCAACCTTGATCGAAGACGCTTCTTTGAGCCGGCGCGCCTTCTCCGATGGCAGATACCGTACGACATAGTCCACGATCTGGGCATCGACGACCTGCTGTTCCCGCTGCAGCCATCCGGTGAAGTCTTCTTCGAACCACGACAGGATTTTCGATAGAGTGACACCCTGGCCGTCTGAATGGAGCCGGACGTTTCGGTCCTCGTTCAGAAAGAAGCGCATCGCACCATCCAGCCGCTCATCGAGCGTTTCGGCTACGAACGCTCGATTTTCAAGCCGGGGACAACTGACAGACGCGCAGTTGATGGCCGCGTGAATCCGGGGATCGCCGAATTCGGCACGGATGATGTTGTGTTCGATGTCGTTCAACGTGTACTGCTCGGAGCCGACGGTGTGGCGCGTTCGGTTGAAGAAGCCGGAAAGAATCTTGATGTCCTTGACGGACGCGACAGGGTATGCGGCGATCACACCCTTGATCGTCAACGCATTGTAGGCATTGATCCAGTAGGCCAGCGCATCCTCCCGTGCAGGAAAACGATCGGGATGGCTTTGGGGGCTGACCGATCCGAGCGAGTCGACATACATCTCCAGGTCGGATGGACGCGCCTTCAATGCCTCGTAGTCCACGTATCCCGTTGCGTCGACGTGCTGGCTCAGGACCCGGTCGAACACCGAATGGTCGAAGGGCTCTGCGTGGGCAGCTCCAGAGGCGACCGCGAACACGGCCAAACAGAGAAGGTATTTCATGTCGATGCTTCCTTGAGTGCTCTTTGCGCGATTCTGGTGATCATCACCGTGACCGCGATCGTCGCCACCAACCCCACCGCGAGGAATACGTACTCCTGTGTTGATTTCTCGACACCGCCTGCCGTGGCTTGCAATCCAGCTTTTCCAGCAACTCCCAGGTAAGTGTAGAGAACAGTTCCGGGGATCATGCCGGCCCAGCTGGCGATCACGTAGGGAACAAAACGAACCGCCGTAAGGCCATAGAGGTAATTGCTCAGACTGAATGGAATGGCCGGACTCAGCCGGAGCAGGCCGACGATCTTCCAACCCTGCTCTCCGATCGCCCGATCGATCGCGCCAAAACGAGGACTGGCTTCGGCTTTTTTGGCAACCCATTCCCTCGCGAAGTATCGGGAGATCAGAAAGGCACAGGAAGCACCGGTCGTTGAGGCCACGGAGACGATCACCGTGCCCCACATCACGCCGAAGAGAAAGCCTGCCCCGATCGTGAGGATCGATCCCGGAATGAACAGAACGGTCGCCGCGACGTAGGCGACAACGTAGACCACGATCCCCTTCGTGCCGAGTCCAGCGACCCAGACGTTGAAGTCGCTGAGCCACTCCCCGATCGGAAGGTAGGACCGCACGTAGACCAGGGCCACGACCACGGCGACAGCGGCCACCCACTTCCAGGGAAACGGTCTCCGCTCGGACACCGCAGGCCCATCGCCTCGTCCGCCCATCGTCACGCCCCCCGCTGCCGACGGTAGAGCCAGCCGAAGATCGATCGTGCCCGGGGCGTGAGGCGAGTCCTGTTGTACTGATCTCCCAACTTCCGCGCGATTTCGGCGAACGTCGGGTAGGCGTGGATTGTCGTCGCAATCCCACGAAGACCGATATCGTGATTCATAGCGAGCACGAACTCGTGCAGTAGGTCTCCCGCGTGCGCGCCTACCAGCGTAACCCCCAGAATCCTGTCCCCACCCTTCTCCGTCAGGATCTTCGCGTAGCCCTTTTCCTCGCTCTCCACAATGTTTCGATCGACGTCTTGTAGCTCCTGCTTGTAAAGATCGTAGGCAATACCCTTTTCCTCTGCTTCGTTCTCGCTCAGACCCGCGTGGGCGACTTCGGGGTCGGTGTAGGTCGCCCAAGGAACGACCTTCATGGTCGCCTTCTGACGGAGGAACTGGAACGGCATCAGGACATTTCGAATGGCAATGCGTGCTTGGGCATCGGCCGTGTGCGTAAACTGATACGGACCGGCGATGTCTCCGGCCGCGTAGATGTGTTTCCGATTCGTCTGAAGGTATTCGTTCACCGGAATCCCGTGCCGTTCGTAGGCAACGCCGGCTGCCTCCAAGTTCAAGTCCTCTACGTTAGGAATGCGCCCCGCGGCAATGAGCACGGCGTCTGTGTCGAGTGTAATCGGCGTTTCGCCGTCGTCGCCCGTGCGCTGCGAGGCTTCGAGATGAATCGACCCGTTGCGCCGTTCCGCTGTCTTGAGACTCGTGTTAGTCAAGACACGTACGCCTTCTGTTTCGAGCTGATCCTGCACGAAACGTGCGACGTCGATGTCTTCCTTCCCCATGATTTGGGGCATGAATTCCACGAGGGTGACCTCGACCCCCAGTCGATTGAAAACCTGTCCGAGTTCACAGCCGATTGGGCCCGCTCCGACGACCACGAGCCTCTCAGGCTTCTCGTTCAGGTTGTCGAAGATGGTCTCGTTCGTGAAGTAAGGCACATTCTCGATCCCCTCGATCGGCGGAATGCCCGCGCGACGACCTGTGGCGATCACGAAGTGCTTCGATCTCAACACGGTATGGCCGTCGATTTCAACCTCATTGGGCGACAAGAACCTAGCTTGCCCTTTGAACACGTCGACACCCAGGCTCTCGAATCGCTCCTCCGAGTCATTCGGCTCGATTCGGGCGCGTCGTGCTCGCATGCGCTCGAATACGTTCGTAAACTCGAAGCTGGGTTCCATCTTTCCGAGTCCGTATTTCTGTGCGTGGCGTATGGTCTCTATGGCACGTGTCGACGAGATCAAAGCCTTGCTCGGCACACATCCGAAGTTCAGACAGTCCCCACCCATCTTGTGCCGCTCGATCAGGGCAACCCGTCCACCGAGTCCCGCGGTGCCCGCCGCCGTCACCAGGCCAGCGGTCCCGGCTCCGATGACCACCACGTTGTAGGTCCCGTTTCCTCTTGCTTCAGCCATGTGATTCCCCGGTTTGTCGTGTCCCGCACTTTCAGCGACCGATCGTGATTCCCTCCACATAGTGGATCGCAATTGCTATGTCAGTAGCCTGGCGTTACGTGGACCGACACTCAACCTGTTGAAACGCAAGGTGTTACTCCGATGATTGGAGGGATGTGATCAGGTGCTGTTTCTCATCAACCGCTTCGATCCAGGCTCGCTAATCGTCGCCTCTCACGAAAGCGTGAGGGTCATCGGGCGGGATCGAAGAACGTCAGGTAGGGCTCGTCCTGCAGTTCTCGGCGAAGAAGTGTGGCGAGCTCCAAAGCGTGGTAGTCGCCCCACATAGATGACTCACCGGCAGGCACGGATCGTCCATTTGGAACGTAGTCCCATCCGTTTGGACGGTGGTAAACCGAGTGCAGGAGGAGACCCTGATGTTCGGGATCGGTGGCCAGGTAGGGTTCCGCGAAGAGGGTGCGGGCAACGGTCAGCGCGGCTCGCAGGTAGGACTGACCATCGTCGTAACGTTTCCCGAGTCGATAGAGTCCCTGGGCGGCAATGGCGGCCGCAGAACTGTCGACCGGCTCGTGGTCGTTGTGAGGATCGGCCGGTCTATCCCGCCACCCTTCCAGAAGGGCGAGTCCGGGTGCACCCGTGTCCCAGTATGGGATTCCGTCTGATGCGGTCACCCCATCCGCATAGTAGTCGGCTGTGGCCCTCGCTGCTTTCGAGAAGCTCTCAATGATCGTCTCACGCCCTTCGAATTCGTCCAGGTCCACATCGTCGAGGGTGTCGACGAACTCGAGCAGCTCGGCGAAACCTGCGATGATCCACGCCATGCCCCGCGTCCAAGTCGAAAATGGCGAATACCCCTGTTGGGTGCTGGGGCACCGATAGTTTCCATCGTTCACGTTGAAGATCGATTCGTGAACAACCCGCCCCCTCACGTCGTAGTGGTCTCTTCCCTCCCCGTAGTAGACGTTGTAGGCGGCCGTCGTCTCTGCGTGTTGAATCAATCGTTCAAGCAGAGAGATCGGCTGATCGCCTTCTCCCATGAGCGCGTGACCGAGGGTGTGTGCGAGGCCTAGCGCGCGACACGATCGAATTGTGTCAGAAAACAGAGAATGAGGGCCGTTGAACGAGTAGATGAATCCACGACCGTCGTGAATCGTCGTCCATCGCGCAGCCTGAACAGCGCCAGACGATTTGATGGCAATCTCATAAAAGTGGCGTTCCCATTCATTTTCGGGAATCTTCCCCTCACGCATGAGTCTGCGCAGGTTGCCGTAGGTGGATAGATTGTTGAAACCGTGGTCGTGCACACCGACGTGGGTGACGTGACTGGCCATCTTTGCGACGGTTTCGGACCGGCCGATCTGAAGCAGATCCTCCTCGCCCGTTCCTTCGAAAGCCAGTACGGAACACCCGAACTGAAACCCCTGTGTCCATTCGGTCCAGCCTCGGGTCGTGTACTCGCCTTTAACCGTGAAAACGGGAGTGCCTCTACTCGGGTCCCACGCACTCGACAGACCCCTCGCTTTTCGGGCAGCAAGCGCAAAAACCTGGTCTATGGCACCTGCCAGGTCGGGTAGCTGAATGTTCGGGTCGATCCTCATCCTATCTCCGGTTGCATCCTTCGCTCTTCGGGGCGCGGGATAATACCAAATAGCCACGCAACTCGCTACGGGAACAGGGCTTGACGCGAGCGGCTGTGATCCTATCATTGGATCTCGCTGAAGCTGCGCCCGATATGAGACTTAGGAGTGTTCAGATGCCGGAAAAAAAACACGGCCCCGTGGGTTACGACGACACCCCCGTTTTGCCGGGCCAGCCGTGGCGCGTCCACGACGGTGAACGACCACAACCGCGCGTCGTCACACCCGGAGCGGCCTCGACATCCGCACCCTCGGACGCCGTCGTCTTGTTCGACGGGACCGATGTCTCGGGCTGGGTCGGGCCTGACGGGGGCCCGATCGGTTGGACTATCGAAAACGGCTACGTGGAGGTCTCTCCGAAGACCGGGGGCATTACGTCAAAGGCGACCTTCGGAGATGTTCAACTGCACCTGGAGTTTGCATCCCCTGCCGTAGTCAAAGGATCGAGCCAGGGCCGCGGCAACAGTGGTGTTTTTCTGATGGGTCTATATGAGGTTCAGGTCCTGGACGGATATGACAACGTCACCTACGCGGACGGCACGACGGGGGCGATCTACGGTCAGTATCCTCCGCTCGTCAACGCCTGTCGGCCCCCCGGCGAATGGCAAGTTTACGATGTCGTCTTCCAGGCGCCACGTTTTCACGGCTCGAATCTCGTGAGCCCAGCTTTTTTGACCGTAATTCTCAACGGCGTACTGTTGCATCATCACAAGGCGGCCAACGGCCCGACCGGCCACAAGAACGTCTCGTCCTATGCAGAGCCCCACGGGCCCACAGGGCCTCTTATGCTCCAGGATCACGGCGACCTCGTGCGCTACCGAAACATCTGGGTGCGTGAGCTGACGGACTACGACCAGGGGTGAAAGCCGTCGCACCCGAAAACAGGAAGGGGATCTGCTAAGCAGATCCCCTTCTTTGCATTGCAGGACAACCCGCTACTGTGTTTGCGCGAATTGCAGGAAGTCCTGAAAACCGATCACCCCATCGCCGTCCAGGTCATACCTGACGTCGAACCCGTCGTTCCCGTCGTCCAAGCCAAACTGAGATCGAAGCTTGTCCCACGTGAGCGGGTCGTGCTCCACGCGAAGGCGGACTTCCGCTGCGGATCCAATCCCCATGGGACGCACGCCTGATGGTCCCCCGAGCGTTGCAGCCACCACTTTTATGACCTCATGTTCAACGGCGCCCGGTTGTAGAATCACCTTTCCAATCAATCCCCCAGTTTCTGGGAGAACTCCTCCCAGAAGCCCTGCCGTGATCCGCAGCAGCGGCGCGTCCTCCGTGATCAACAGCTGTGTGCCTTCGATGGCGGGGCCCGCCTCGAAACGGTCGAAACCCATCGATCCAGTTTCGAGCAGCACCTCGATCCCCAGCAGATCCAGTCCCCCACTGAAGTGGATCTCCACGGACACTTTTTCGTCGCTTGATATTTGCCCGTCCCGTATGCCTTCGTCCTCCGGTCCGGGACCTAGATCGAGGGCGACTCCAGAGAGAACGTCGAACGTTCGTACGAGTTCTGGGAGCCCCGGAATGCTGATCGTCAGCTGGAGATCCCCGACCGTTTTGGGATGGAGCTGGAAGAAAGTTCGACCCGAAGAAACGGTTGCGACTTCAGGCACGATGGTAGCGTCTCCCCTCGTTATCTCGATCGACACCCGTGTGGAATCATCTCCTTCGTCGACCGCGCCCAGGTCGTCCAGAATCGTCACAAACAGCGGCGAGACGGTGTGTCCGTCCAAGAGGAGGTGTTTGGAGGGCAGAGAAGCAGAAAGCGTTGCCGCTCTTTCTGCCACCCAGCGCAGTTGGTAGGCGGCTTCGTGTTCGGCAGAAGCCTGACAATCACAATCTCTTCGGAAAACCGTGGGCCGATTCGGACGCGCTTCCTGCCTCGGGCGAGAACGCGCTCGTCGTCTCCCAGGACCTCGATTTGGACATCCTCTTCTGATACCGCGTCGATCGTGTAGTGTTGTCCCTCCGTGACGGGGAGTACAAGCCAATCGACGTCGGCTGGTGAGTGAAGCGTGCGCTCGACGAACTGAGTTTCCAACACTGCGGGCCGATCCGGAGAATCAGGTTCAAAAACGTCGGGCCACTGCCAGGACGAGGCCTCCAGGGCCCGCACTCGACGGGAAACGGGCGCCGCGCCGGGGGCAAGAGCCTCGATTTCGATCGTCCCAGGTTTCAGCGCCGTCACCCGGGCGGTCGCCCTTCCGTTGAGAACCGGAACCGACAGATTGCGAATTCGAGCGTCGCCCCGTTTAACCTGGAAAGACACGGAAACGCTCTCTGCCTGAGCCGCGGCCTCAAGATCACGAACGTCGAACGTCACCCAGCCTTCACTCACGCCGTTGGCCAGGAAGGGTGGTCCGGTCTCCGCTACGTGCAATGCTCTGATCGGACTGGCTTCGATCGAGACCGTTGCACCCCAGGTTCCCGGCGCCACCGCACGTAAAACGATCGACCCGGGTCTTTCTGTTAGCAATTGCGCTTCAGCCCCGGAACCCTGCCCCACGATCGTCCGCAGATGGCCTTCCCCTCCGATGATCGACCATACGATGGGCAGATCGATCGATGCTTGAGCGATCACGTGGGCAACGCTCAGTCCATCCGCGCTGATCTCTCTGCGATCGGCAGACACCGTCAGGGTGGATTCGGCAGGGAGAAGTCGGCGGATCACCTGACCTCGCGTGTCTGTGACGACGATCCCTCCGAATTCGTCGACGAAGAGGGCGTGAGGATCGAACTTTTCGCCCGGCGGTACACCAACGGTTGACAGGGTGCCATTGGGCGCAACCTGGCGGATCGCCCGGTTCATCCGATCGGAGATAAACACTCTACCCCACCGGTCGGTCGCAAGACCGGTCGGCCGGTTCAACAGCCCGAGTGTTGCTGACCCGCCATCACCGGCGTAGCCCGGTTCTCCGGTGCCCACGAACGTCCGGATGGACCCGTCGCCGGCGACCGCTCTGATCCGATGGTTGCCCTGATCTGCGATCAGCATGGTTCCATCTTCGAGGAAAGCGAGGGCGGCGGGATGGGACAAGCCGGCATCAGTCGCGGGCCCTCCGTCCCCCCCGGACCCTTCTCTACCCGATCCGGCCACCGTCGTAATTCGCGCGTGGGGGCCGATTCTCCGCACGACGTGGTTGCCCTGTTCGGTCACGTAGAGAGCGCCGTCGGGCCCCACACACAGGCCCGTGGGTGTGTCGAGGTCGGCCCTCGTGGCGAATCCACCGTCACCGCTGTATCCCGCCCGACCCGTTCCGGCGACCGTCCAGATTCTTCCCGATGTAGTCACCGTTCGAACACGGTGGTTGAAGGTATCGGCCACGTAGAGCCTGCCAGAACCGTCGCCCGCAACACCCGTCGGGGCCGCGAGTGAAGCAGCCGAGGCCGGGCCACCATCACCACTGAAACCATAGCTTCCAGAACCCGCGACCGATCGAACACGACCGTCTTCGATTAACCGGATCCGGTTGTTCGACGTATCCGCGACGTAGATCCGTCCCGCTCGGTCTCCCCAGACTCCGAACGGATTACTCAATCGTGCATCTGTCGGCCCGCCGCCGTCCCCAATCCCTCCTCCGGCAAAATTCTGAAACCCCTCCATCGGGTCCCACGTGAACACGAGGCCACGGCGCTCTGCGATCAGGTAGAGGTGACCCGTCCCATCGGTCTGTAAACCAGAGATGGCGATGGGCAGATCGTTTGTCTGTGATTGTCCGGATTCGGGATCGAACAGATAGAAACGACGTTGCCCCGCGTCGAGCAGAAACAGCCTGCCGAAGCCGAATGCGATGGAGATCGCCGTTTCGTGAGGGGCGCCCAGGTCCTGTAGCCCATCGCCATCAGTCCATCGCCAGACCCGTCCCCCCGACTCCAGTAGATACAAATGAGCAGGGGCCCCGGCGAGGTCGATCACCGCGCCCAGACGCTCTGCCCACTCGACCGGGGTGCTGCTGCCGTCTTCACCGATCCGAATGATCGTCGAGTCGGGTCCAACGAGCGCGAAAAAACCCTCCGACGAAGGCGCTGCTGCGATCCGTAGGATGTGTCCGTCGTAGCCAGACCTTGTGATGCCCGATTCCTCTACACGTCCCAGCTGGCGGTCGGCCGGCCGATAGAGAAAAATCCCTCCACTCCGATTGTTGAGCAAGGTGAATTGCTCCCCGCCTACGTCGGTCGGAAACTGCAGAAATGTCTCGATGGTGCCGTCCTGAAGAATGCGGCGAACGCGCTGCTGACCCACCTCAGCGATGTAGACTCGACCATCCGCATCAGACGCGAGAGAGGTGGGTCCGTGCAGCACCGCGTCGGAGGCGGGAAGGTTGTCGCCCCATCCCCCTCCGGCGAGCGTATGGAGAGTCTGAGCTGGAAGTGGATTCGAAAGGAGAGCAAGCAGCAACAGTGTGAACATCGGTCGGTCACCTCGCGATGGAATCAGCACTGCAAAAACCTACCGACCCGTCTTGACAGAAGCAACCTGCGGCAACCGATCGCCTCTATGTGGCGAAAAACCGCGTACAGGGACGAGAATCCACGGGCACGCGACGGCCGCGCAGATGTTCACGAGTGGGAAGGAGCGGTGAGTTCGAAAGCGCCCCCGCTTGGACGCGTCAGGAAGAACGCGGAAGTCTGAACGTGCTGTGGAAAGGCGTCCTGGTAGCGCGCTCGCCATCGCCCCAAAAACTCGACCGCCTCGCCGACGGCGACAGCTGCCCATACACTGCCGCCAAAACCAGCGCCAAAGGCCGATGCCGCGACTGCATCTTCTGCGATGGCGGCATCGCATAGACCCGTGGTTTCGGGAACCTGATTTCCAAGCAAGCGCGCCCCACGTGACTGGGACTCAGTGACGACCCGTCCGAGTGTTTCGTGATCGCACCGATCCAAGGCGTCCGTCGCGTCTGGCACGAGTTGCTCGCTCTCGACAACAAAGTGGTCGAATCGCTGCACGAGTTCCCTCGATTCGAATTCTGCGACGGTCGCGTCCTCAAGAACCCGCCTGACCTTTTCCTCGCCCAATTCTCGCGTGGCATCGGCCAGGCTCCCCCACTCTCCTCCCGTCGTCTGGCGCGTGACGGCAAGGGCGACCGAGGCCAGACGGGAGGCCCTGTTGTAGAGGGTCATGGCATTCCCCGTTTTTTCTGCGACCACGCCTGACGCTCCGACGGCAATCGTAAGCGACTCGGGAAACCGAACCGATCGCTCGTGGCGTACGGGGCAGTAGGCGTATTGTTCGACACAACCGCCAGTACACGTGAGAATGGCCGTGTGATCCTCACTGCCTCCAAAAGTGCCGACACCAGCGTCCCCCTCGAGCGCCCCGAACGATTGACCGTTTTCCACCGTCCCAAGGTAGCCGGCAAGGTCGAGCACGTCCCCGATTGCTTCTGTGTATGTCGGTCCATTTTTCAGATCGTTCCGTTCGATCAGACCGAGGCTGAAGCCAACGATCAGTGCACTCGAACTGCTGAGACCCGCAGCGAGAGGCAAGTCGCTCCCAAAAAAGAAATCGGCGCCCTGGAGGGCGCCGAAATTGCGGACCAATCTGCGGCCGACCGTCATAGGATAGTTCGCCCATCCCGATCGGGGCGCAAGTTCGGGTGACAGCTCGAACTCAACACACTCGTCACGTTTCCGATCGATGACCCGGACGACGCAGTCCGACCGCGGTCGAACGACAAACCAGATACCGCGGCACGTCGCGGCGAGAAGACTTCTGCCGCCGGCATAGTCCGTATGCTTTCCGAGCAATTCAATCCTGCCGGGCACCCACCAGATCCGGTCCCCGTCGTGCACATCATCGGGCAAAACCTGCGTGAGCTCGTCGACACGCGTGCGAGCCTGGTCCGGATCCATGCCCCTTTTCAGGAGTGTTGAGGAAAACTTCTCCAGAGGTTCCATCAGGTAAGTTCTGATGCGCCGTGCTACATCGGTGTTCACGGAGTGATACGGTCGAAACAGGTTCCCACTGTCGAACAGAGTCCTCCGTATGTTTTCGAGGTCATCGTGCCCGAGCGCCTGACTGAAGATCTGGAGGAGATATTCGGTTCCCATCCGGGACGGGGCCAGACGCTCTTCATCGTAGAACGTCGGGTGAACATACCGCGCGTGGATGTACCCCCACTGATCCCTGAGTGAATTGGCGTCAATGCTGTCGAGATAGAAGCCTTCCTGACGGTTCCACTGCAGCGTGGCGATGGCGTTGTTCTGACCTTCGAGCAGCATGTCGACCGCCTTGCCCCCCAGCTGGGCCGCATAGAACCTGTCGAACAGAATCGGACGACCACCCCGCTGGGTGTGCCCCACTTTTCGCGTGAAGATGGCCGCATCCGCCGATTCACTACGTCGCCGCACGCGAAAGAATTCGTCCCCGATCCGTTCGATCAGGATACTCCTCAGCGCCTCCGCCGCCCCGGAGAGCTGGATGTTGCCCGCCGGGTCCGTGGAATGCATTTGAGCACCCAATTCGAGCCCGTCCTCACCCTTTATCCCTTCGCCACAGACGATGACGACGTTCTTCTGGCGGTCGTAGAGCTCGAGCACTTGCTCCGCCACCAGGTCGCAATTCAGCGGAACTTCGGGAATGAGGATGATGTCGGGCTGTCCGTAAGCCACCCCGAGGGCGATATAGCCCGAGTGTCGCCCCATGACTTCGACGATCGCGATCCGGCGATGACTTTCTGCCGTCGTTCGGATTCGCTGGATGCCCATGGCGGCATCGAAGACGGCAGTGGCGTATCCCGGTGTCACGTAGTTGACCATGTACTCGAGATCGAACTCCGAAAGCGAGCGACTCCGACGGTATATCGTTTCCCCTCCCGAGATCTCACGAATCCACTCTTGCGCCTCCGACGCGTAGTTGAGTCCGAGGTCGTTGTCGATCGTCTTGGGTGCCAGGACGGACGGGATCCGCTCCGAAATCGGTTGCAGCCCGTTCAACGTCCCGTCGCCACCGACGCAGATGAGCCCGTCGATCTTCAGGTGGTTCAGGCGATCGAGTATTCGCGCCAATTCTTCGGGTTCGTCGGGATCGACGTAAGCCCGCGACGCCCCGAGGATCGTTCCGCCTTGTGTCGCGTCCAGTTCGGGAATTTCTCGAAAGAGTGGGTTGAGGTGCACGTGGGGCACGCGAGGGTTGAGCAGGCTATCGTATCCCTTGATCAGGCCGAAAACCTCGACGTGCAGGTGGTTGGCGCGTGCGACGGCTCCGTGGAGGGTCGCATTCAGCGCTGGAGTGTCACCGCCGGCCGTCAGAATGGCAATTCTGTTCACCGACCCACCTCCTTCCTCAGCCTTCGGACTCGAACGCGTGATAAATCGCCCGCACGGCTTGTTTGTAGTCCTGGTCCTCGACGCCGACGATGATGTTGATTTCGGAAGCGCCCTGATCGATCACACGCACGTTGATGCCTGCCTCGGCCAGGGCGGTGAACAATTTGGCCGCGATTCCAATTCGATGGGACATCCCCTCGCCGACCGTCGCAATCAGGGCAAGGCCAGGGAGCAACTCGGTTCGGTCGGGCTCCAGGGTCCGCTCGATCTCCTCGAGTAAGAGCTCCCCGCGACCCGCCAGCTCCTCGTCGCTGACGATGACCGAAATCGTGTCGATGCCCGAAGGCGTATGTTCATAGCTGATGTCGTGTGCAGCGACCACCTCGAGCACCCGCCGGCCGAACCCGGTTTGCTTGTTCATCAGTGCTTTTTCGATGAAAAGCATCGTAAAACCGGGTCGTCCTGCCACGCCCCCGAGCATGTTGTCCGTTGGTGTACGCTGTTTTAGAATACGAGTTCCGGGCGCATCGGGGTCGTTCGTGTTTCGGATGTGGATGGGAATGCCCGCTTCTCTGACCGGGAACATGGCTTCATCGTGGAAGACGCTCGCTCCCATGTAGGAAAGCTCTCGAATTTCGCGGTAGGTAATCTCTTCGACAGGTTTCGGGTTTTCGACGATTCTGGGATCGGCCATGAGCAAACCGGACACATCGGTCCAGTTCTCGTAAACCGACGCTCCGGCCGCACGTGCGACGATGGCTCCTGTGATGTCAGAACCACCCCGCGAAAAGGTCTGCACCTCTCCACTATCCGAAGACCCGTAGAAACCAGGAATGACGTAGCGTCCCGGCCCGTCGAGGGCGCTGCCCAGCAGGTCGTAACTGATCGGATTCAGGCGACCCTCCGGTCCAAAACGGATCACCTCGGCAGGTTCGACATACGTCGCTTCGAGAAGCGCGGAGACGACCTTGCCGTTCAGATACTCACCTCTCGAGGCTATGTAATCGACGGATGCGCCACCCTCCAGATCCTGACGCAGCTGGGCGAGGAGTCCGTCCACATCCAGGTCCAGAGACAGCCCCTCGGCCAGGTCCTTGTAGCGTTCGTGGACGAGCCCGAACGCCTCATCGAACGCGACGTGCTGACGCGTGGCTTCGTGACAGAGATACAGCAAGTCGGTGATTTTGGTGTCGTCGGCGTGCCGCTTGCCTGGCGCAGAGGGAACAACGAAGCGTCGTTCGGGATCAGCATCGACGATCGAGGCGACTTTGCGAAACTGCGAAACGTCGGCGAGAGATGATCCGCCGAATTTGCAGACAATACTACCCATCCTAACCTCAAATGAAGACGCCGGATCTGAATCGATCCGGCGCGGGCATCAGACCACGACGAGCGACAGGAAAATACAGCCGAGGGCAACCAAAATGACGACAGCCGCCCACCTCTTTGGAGCACCTGGATCGTCGTCATCGAACACGAACGTGCCCACCCGTCCGAAGAACGTCAGGGGCTCGGACTCAGCCACGCGGGAATCTCTGCGAATCCGATCTTGAAGGATGTCGAGAAGAATCCCGTAAAGCTCTCGTGTATTCACCGGCTTTTGGATGTAGTCGGCAGCTCCCAGGTCCCGGACCCTTGCTCGCGCCTCTTTGGCATCGGTTCCGCTGACAACGACGACTTTTTGTCGAAGACTCAGAGGCTTGAGGAGGCGGAGAATCTCCTCACCATCGAGCCCCGGCATCATCAGGTCGAGCAACACGAGATCGTAGGTCCCGCAGAGAGCCTCGTTCAAACCATCGTGAGGATCGCTGGCCACCCGAACCTCGCACCCGGACCGACTCAGGCTGAGTTCAACGATTTCCAAAAAGACTCGGTCGTCGTCGATCGCGAGCACACGCCAGGTTGGTGTCTTCCTCTCCACCGGCTACTCAAGAGGGAAGCGTGGCTTTCGTCTTCCTCAGCTGTTTGAGCAGCTTTCGCACATCTCCCATGGCGGGATCCAGTCCAATCGCCATGTTCAGAGCAGAGATTGCGGCATCGAGATCCTCGATGCTTTCGGTGTCCTGGTACTTGTAGGTATATCCGAGTCCGATTACGTGATTCGCCCGGGCTTTCATATTCGCACTCAGGTGTTCGTTCGCGAGGGCGTCTTCGGCTGTGTCGATCGCCTGATCGAATGCACCCGACCGAAACTGGTAGAACGACGCGAACACCTTCGCCTTGGAAAGGACGGCTCGATCCTCACCGTACTCGATACCCCGGGTCACGACCTCGAGCGCCTCTTTGTAGCGACGGAGACCTTCCAACATTCGCGCGACTTCGACCGAGTGAGCACAGAGCAAGTCTTTCGCCTTGCGGTCCTCAGGAACAGGGCGGAAGACGTAGCTGCTCCAAATCGAATCTTGGAACGCCCAGGCGTCTAAAACACGTTCAACCATGTTCTGATCTCGCCGGGTCGCCGCCGCGCGCCCCCAAAGACGGGTCTTCTGGTAGAGGTGCATACTGACACCCCGCATCGCCGGGGGATAGCTGGGGGCAGCCTGCAGGATTTCGGTGCCGATGATGTAAACCGAGTCCCCGACGGCGGTGGCTAGGGCGCCCGCTCTCTCCTCGATCGCCAACAACTGCTCAGCCCTGTTCCTGGCCCTGCGACCGGAGGGCGTTCCTGCGAACGTCTCTGCAACACGCTGGTAACCTTCGATTGCGTTTCTGATGTCCTGGATCTGCTCTTCTAAATCCCGTGCGTGGCCCACTTCGTAGGCAGCCTGCTGTTCACGGTCCTCACACGATACGACCAGAATAATCGCCGCCAAGAGATACACACATCTGCCGATCATTGCGTCCTCCACCAACAGTTATTCGACATCGGCCCTCAACACCACTTCGGGCCGCTTCTTCTGCTTCATTCGATCCACGAGTCTTCGATTGAATTCGTGCGCCGTATGATGCCCCTGAATCTTCAACTGGTAATTCATCGCGATTGCTTCCGCGATCACCGTGATGTTCTTTCCTGGATAGATCGGAACGGTGACCTGAGGCACCTCCACATCCAGGATCGAAACCCAATCCTCCTCGAGACCGATTCGGTCGAACCCCGTGGACTCGTTCCATTCAACGAGCTTCACAATGACCTCGACGCGCTTTTGCAGACGTGTCGCTCTTACACCGAACATGCTTCGCACGTCGAGAATCCCAAGACCTCGAATCTCCATATGGTCCCTGAGTGTCTCGCCACTCGTGCCCACGAGAAGGCCCTGGAGCTTTCGAGAAACGAGCACGACGTCGTCGGCCACGAGTCGATGTCCCCGTTCGACAAGGTCAAGGGCGATCTCGCTCTTTCCGATTCCACTGCGCCCCATGAGGAGGAGGCCGATGCCGTAGACATCGACCAACGAACCGTGAAGCGCGGTGTGTGGCGCGAAGACGTCATCGAGATAAAGCGAAAAGAGGTGCGCGAACTTCGTGGTTGAGTAGGACGTTGTGAGTAGAGGGATGTTGCGTTCTTCGGAAAGTCTTTTCAGTGCAGGCAGTACCTCGTTCCCATCCGTCAGGATGACCGTCGGGATGTCGAACTGATAAACGGTTTCCAAGACTTCGGGCTGTCGCTCCTTCGGTAAGCTCAGGATGTAGAGCATCTCTGTGTTTCCGAAGACCTGAGCCCGATCGAACGTGAACAGCCCGACGAAACCCGACAGGGCCAAACCCGGTCGGTGGACGTCGCTCGAAACCAGCTCGTTCGACAGCCCCTCACTCCCGGCCTCGAGGGTTAAATCCAGTCTCTCACCGAAGAGTTCGATCGCCTCCCCGACCGTGATGCTATCCACAGCTATTCTCCGTCGCCTATCGGCTGTGTCTGGGTCTCGGGACGATGTCCACGGCGTTTGTCGTGGAGCCGCTTCAGCTGCCGCCCCATCTTACCTAGGGAGACATCGACGGCCGTATAGACTTTGTCGGCTGACCCGGTGGATTTCAGCGTTTGCGAAGAGACGTTGACGACAGTGTCGGTCCTGAACTGATGTGTCTCCTGGTGGATCGTCACGCTGACGTCAATGAGTGGTGTGTAGAATCGTTCCAGCTTGGAAACCGTTTCTTCGACGTGTTCACGGATCGCTTCTGAAATATCGAAGTGATGACCCGAAACGCGAACTGTCACGACGCCCCCTTTCTTTCGATCAGGCATGGTTTGGCTCCCCCGGCGTGAAGCGTTTTCGCATTCTCACCGACGTACCACCCGACTCTGTCGAAAAGTCCACATCATCCATGAATTCTTTCATCATTAGGATCCCCCGTCCAGAAGGATTCAGCAGATTCTCGCGTCGAAGCGGGTCTGGAACTCCAGCGGGATCGAACCCGCTCCCCTCGTCTCTAACGATACACGTGAGCGTGTAGGGTTCGGTCACGATTCTGATATGTACGGTCTTTTCCGGATTTTCTTCGTTTCCGTGCTGGATCGCGTTGTTGACCGCTTCCATGACGGAGATCATCAGGTCCACTTCATCGTCTTCGCCAATCCCGACGCGTTTGCCGGCCTCCTCGATCAGGCCGGCCACCTTTTCCATGGCATCATAGGTACTCGGAATAGTAAGCTCGAGCACGTCGGGCTTATTTTTCGGCATGGACGTCTTTCCCGTGAATGGCGCGTCACCCTGCCGAGAAGAATCGGCTTTTCGTCCCTTTGGTTGAGACGGCGATTCGAACGCGCTCCGAGCAACGAGGGCACGATGCGGCGTATGCCGTGCCCTTGGCGTTGAGGTAAGCCCGGGCGTAAACGTTGCAGCACCGAAATAACAGGCCGACAAACGGACGCCTTGTCATGCGGCTAACCTTAATAAGAATAGAGGTTTTCGCCCGAAAGAATATAATCCAAGGCCGAAGAGCTTGTCAAGCAACGGCCGGTTTAACGGGCCAGACCAACTTGACGCAAAGACGTTCGGGCGAGTATACTTCGCGCGACTGCGACTCGAATCGACCGGCGAAGGAGAATCTTCAGTGCTCGTCATTTTGATGGTTGCTACCCTGGCATGTCTGGTCTTTCTCCTGGGGACCCATCTATATCAGCGTCACGGCCTCCCCGCCACGTTCGAGAGCCTTCGGGGCGGACGCTGGCATTTCTTCATACTAGGCGGGGGAGCCGTCTTCCTCATCACCGAATTCGCCTTCCCCGTCGCCTCGGCAAGACCCCTCTTCCGGGGTCTCCTGGGCATCGGCCTCACCTGGATCGGGTTTCGAGCCGGCCTCGATTTCGACTTCAGGCGATTGCAGCAGGCCAACAGGGGGCAAGTTCGCCGTGAGGTCATTCTGCTCCTCGCCGCATTCCTCTCCCTGTTCGTGGTCCTCGCCCTCTTGATTCCGCCGGTTTCAGCCTTCCTCTCGATCGACCGTGGTGTCTACGTGGCGGTCCTCGTCCTTTCGGTCATCGGCCTGACTGCCCGATCTTCGAGATTTTTCGGTGTCACAACAGGCAAACCGATCGCACCGGTCGCGTCGGCTGTTTCGTTCATGGCGAATCCGACAGCGGTTTTGCTCCTGGGCATCCTGTATCCGGTCGTAGCTACGCCGAGCCTGAGTCACCTGGGCCCGTTTCGAATCGCTGGTTATCTCCCGACGATCGCTGTTTTGATTTTCCTCGGTCTTCTCCTTGGAATGATGGTGGACTTCGTGTTCCGCGCCCACCGAAACGGCCAACGATGCACGTTCCTCACGCTATCCGCCTGTGCTGCGATCGCCGGGCCGTGTCTGCAGCTGGGATTCCCGGTGATCGTGACTGGATTCGTGGGAGGTGTCTGGGTCATCAACACGACCGTGCGTAAGCGGGAAATTTCAGAACTCGCCGAATACGCCTCGAGCATCGTCGAGCCCGTCTTCGTCCTGTTCCTCGGCGCGCTGACCGCCACCGATCATCTGGCCGGAAGCATCGACCCGAAAATGGCCGCTGCGATCGCCACTGGGTTTCTGATTCTGCGGGGAACAGCCCGATCGACGAGGTCGCTCGTGGCACTCGCAGCACGTGTCCGACCGAGTCGCGGTCCCGTCCACGCGATCCAGGCGTGGTTGCCCCTCGGAAGAACATCGATCGGGCTCATTGCCCAGCTCGCGCTGTTTCCGATGGATGTCCCACTGCTCGTGACCGGACTGCTTCTGGCTGTCGTCTTGTCGCAGTCGATCGTTCTGCCGGCGCGGGTCACGGGGCCGGGTGTGGCCACCGCCCAGAACGGAGCGGCCACGTGAGAAACCTCTTCATCTGCTTCCTGTTGGCGACGATGGTCTTCCTCGCGCAGCGTGGTCCCGATCCCCTGACCGAACCTTCGACCTACCTGGGCATCATGCTGATCATTCCCATTTTGGGGGCCCGCCTCTTCAGGAACTGGAGGCTACCTCCCCCCGTCGGCGCCCTCGCTGCGGGATTCATGTTGGGTCCGACAGGGCTCCTGTCCTCCTCGGTGCTGGCAACGATCGAACCGTTCACGGCACTTGCGTACGCCTGGGTGGGCACTCATCTGGGGGTGATCTGCTCTCGTCCGATCGCACTCAACGGGCGCTCGATCGTCGCCGCCGCCGCACCCGTGATTGGATGCACCCTCACCGGCACCATTCTGTTCTCGTGGCTCTACCCCCTCGACCTCAGGGAAGCCCTTCGTGTGGGCCTCCTCGCCTCGATGACGGCGCCAATCTTCGTTCAGCTGACGGTGCCCTATCGTCGAGAGCCCCTTGCTCAGGCGAGTCTGGTCTCCCTGGTCGTGCTCCTCCTGCTGGCCTTGACCGCGCTCCCCGAACTGGGGATGCCGAGTCTCGGCAAGCGGGATGTTCTGGCGGCGGGCTTCGTCGTTCTGCTGCTCGAGCTGGGCTACCGGTGCTATCGATCGGTCCGCACCGAACCCGGTCGGTATGTCCTGTTCATCCTTCTATCCGGCGCCCTCACGAGTCTGTCGCTTCAGCAGGACGTACACCCCCTCCTGTTGGGGAGTGGATTCGGCCTGGTGTTCGGGCTTCGGGCGCGCAAGTTTCGGGACGGATTCAAGCCGCTGGAGGAGAGTTCGGTCTATCTTGGACCCTTCATACTGGGGAGTCTTGCAGCCGGTCTGGAACCCAACCGACTGTTGGCGCTCGGACCAGTCGAGTGGGAATTCGCGGTCGTCTATGTCGTCACGCTTGTCGTGGGGAAAACGATCGGAGGAATGTTAGGCAGTCGTCTCACGGGTGCGCCGCTGGGCATCTGGGCCCTGAGCTATGCCCAGGGTGTCGCTTTGCCCTTGCTGCTCCCTTCGATCGTGCCCACGCGTCTGTTCCTCGGGGCGCGCGCCCACGACCCGACGCTGTTCCTGACCGCGCTCGTTTTTCTCGCGGGTGTGCTTCCGGCCATCGCTGTTTCGGTAAGAACAGGGCTCGGACAGGGTACGGGCAGTCAGCCCGTGGTTCTTAGGGAACGCGCAGCCGCTTCCGGTGGCATCGGATTGGTGTAGAATCCGGTGCCCCATTCAAAGCCGGCGATCGGCGTGACGCGGGGAATGATTTCCAGATGCCAGTGGTAGTCGTCCTGGATGGTCGTCAAATAGTCCGGCAGTCGTGGATCGGATTCTGTGTTCGGGGAAGTATGAAGGACGAAATTATAGGGAGGATCGCGAAGCACCGTTTTGAGCCGGTCGAGCACGTGTTGAACGGCCGAACCCAAAGCTGCCAGCGTGGTTTCGTCCGCCAGACTGAAATCGTGACCGTGACGTCTGGGGGCGATCATCACCTCGTAAGGGAATCGAGACGCCCACGGTGCCCAAGCAAGAAAGGCGTCCGTTTCAAGGATCACGCGCTCCCGAGACTCCAACTCTTGACGAATGACGTCGCAGAACAGGCATCGCGAGTGCTGCAGATAATAGTCACGCGCCGATGTCAGTTCTTGCCGAACCGTGTTGGGTGTGACGGGTAAGCCGATGATCTGGGTGTGCGAGTGGGACATGGAGGCACCCGCCTCCACGCCGTGATTCTTGAACACAAGCAGGTAGCGAAGTCGATGGTCGCCGATCAGGTCCCGAATGCGCTCCCGGCACGCACGAAAAACACGGGCAACCTGATCGGGCGGCAGGTCGGCCAGGTCGGGCTGGGGTGATGGGGCGTCGATCACGACCTCGTGAACACCGACGCCATCCATTTCTTCGAACAGACCGTTCCGGATGGTCTCTGTGCTGCCCTCGATGCCGAGCACGGGAAACTTGTTCGGAACGACCCGAACCAACCACCCGGGTGTATCGGGTTTACGGTCCCCGTCCGCGATGGCGAAGAGTTCCGGGGGTGTGCGCCCCTCGTTCCCCTCGGCGAAGGGCGAAAACGCCATCCTCACATCATCTCGCTCGACGACGAAGTCCGCCGGTTCGACCGACCGATCGGTCGAGATAATCACCCACCGACGTTGGATCACATCGTATCTGAGCCTCGACATCGCCGACCTCAGTTCATCCATCCCGTGATGGCGAACGTCTGCCTCAGAAACGTCTCGGACGCTCCGTGCTGTTGCGTGCTCCCTCGACGCCCTCCTTCGAGCACCCACCGAAACAGCCCCGACCCTCGAAACGGAATGGTGACACCGAAGCTTGCGCCCGTTTCGACGATCTGGTCGGCAGTCCCCGTGTCGAAGTAGAGCCCACGCCGGAAACCGCCTGCGGTCAGTTCGTGCCGGCGCTGGCGATGGATCGGATCTTCCCGTCCAGTCCGGTATAGAATGCCCGCCGCAATCTCGATCGTATCCTTGCTCCGACCCGTCGTTTCACTCCATCGTGCCATCTCGAAATCCAGAGCAGCGATCCACTTGTCCGAGCGTGTCAGGGCCACACCCCCTCCAACGATGAGGGGCAGGTCGACATCCGTTTCGGTTTCTGCCTGGCCCGGGACGAGACCGATCTGGACGGCTCGCGACTCCCGAAGTGTCCTCTCGGTGATCGTAACCGGTGGCTTGACCGCAACACCCAGGTTGATGAAACCTCGACTGAAGACAGCCCCGACGTGAGGTTGGAGACCTCGATACGTCCGTGTGACAAGATCATCGGAGCCGAGGAGGCGTCGGTCGGTGAAGACTTTCTCCCACGATTCGTTGATGGTGCCGACGACCAGCAAGTCCAGTCGCCCCCCGACGTAGAACTTCTGGCCCGCACGGAACCCCAGACCCAACCCGAGAGCCTGTGCGCCCCCCGCTCCCTTAAAACGCACGACACCACGTGCCAAGCCGGATCCCGAGGTATCGACGACAGAGGCGTCCACGTCCGACACGGGCTCTAACACCACACCCAGTACGGTCCCTCGCCCCAAGGGCAACACCAGTCGCAGACCGCCGATGTCCCCGTCGGCAACGGCCTCGCTCTGGCCAGCGAAGTCACTCACCGACCTCCGCTGTGCGACGTAGGTCGCCGAAAACGCCGATCTTTCGAAGGACGCGATCAATGCAGGGTTCGCGCTGCTGAAATTGCGACCGTCGACAATCGCGCGTCCCGCGCCGCCCATGCCTGTCGATCGGCTGTCTACACGACGGATGAGGTAGCCCAAATCCTGGAATGAAAACACCGAGGCAGCCTCGCTGCTGTTCACCGCTATCAGGCATAGAACGACCAACATCAGCCCCGTCGGGACGCTCTGGCGGATGGGGCTAACCATCAGACTCGGGCGGAAGCGTGTAGATCAGCCGTAGCTTCGGGTTTCTGATTTCGAGCCACTCGTATCTCCCCTCGAAGAACGGGAACAGTGCGATACCCTGGTTCTCGACAAGACCCGATACCCACGCCTGGACGAGGAAATGATCCACCCTGAACAGGATGGCCGTGCTCGTCCCAGTAGCGACAAACGAGCTAAACGCATCCTGGACGCGGACAAACGTCGTATCCTGCCCCGTTCTGTCGACGTCCACGCGCCGGATGTTCACGGTCAGATCGTCCGATAGCGAGGCGTCCAGGTCAACATCGGCGGACACCTGTGCGAAATTGACCGTCGCGTCAGCAGGAATGGCAGGCAGGTCGAAGCGCAGATGCACGGATCGGGCGACCCCCGTCTGAAGAATCAGCGCACCTTCCTTGACCGCCTCTTCGCGCAGCCCGTAATACGTATCCTCGGACAGGGGCAGCGCCACCCGCTCCCCGGATGTTGTGGTCAACCTGAGAAACGGTCTTTTTGCGAGTGCTTCCGCATCGGGTGCGCCATCTTCGTTGCGGTCGATGAAGAACTCCCGCGACGCTGCGACAATCAGGTAGTCCTCGAGCGGACCCTCGACAGGCGCAAGACCGAATACGATGTCAGGCCGGTTCCCGGCCAGCGCATCCTGGACCATCGCTGGGGGAATAGTCAGCGTCAGAACAGAGTCTTCCCTCACTTCAGGCAAATGCGGCGATTCGATCGCCACTTCGAAGGCGACCTCGTTTCCGGAAGTATCAACGAAGGAGGTTGCCTCACTCCAGACGGTGCTGGCAGACAGAAGCGAGATTCCCCCCTCCCCTCGCTGGCCCGTCGTCACGAGCGACAGGACGATCTCTGCGCCCGCAATGTTCTCGCTCTGAATGGGTACGGATGCGGAGTCGAATCGTGCCCGAAGCAGTGAACGATACGCCACACCGTGCATCCGACCGATGATCAGTTCTCCGTCAGCACCCAGAATAAAACGGGTGAGTCCGTCAAAGTGGGTACTGGCATTCGCGGCGCTCGACGGAGGAATCTCAACCGTCTCTCCGACAGCCTGTTCCAACAAATTCAAGCCCACGGGGGTGGGATCCGTCGACCCGCAGGCACCGGCGAGAAGTAGCGTGAAGCCATATATCGATATGTGTAGAAGTCGCCTCATAGGCTTTCTTACGCCTGAACACACGTCAGGATTCACGAACCACCGATTCGGGACAATGCGGGAAAGAACAAATCCGTGCAAACCCGCTCCCACGTCATTCGTGCGGCTGTCGCCCGTCCAGACTCGATCAGGGTTCTCCGATCGCGGTCGGTCCTTGGCAACGCGCTGTATAGACGGTCCGCCAGGGCTCGGCTTCGATCCCACTCGATTGCCTCGCGCTCTGCTGTCGTCATACTCAACGTATCCTTCAGACTCGAACATCCCGCGACGTAGTCGGCGACCATCAGGTTAGGTTCTCCCCCACCCGCCGCTTCGACGGCAGCCACGCATCCGCAAACCGAGCTGACGGCACAGATCGTGCCCGCGGCCAGAGGCTCGAGCTGGGCGATTCCGAAGGGCTCGTAGATGGAGAGCCCGAACTCCACGTCAGAACCCCACCGCAGGTCCTCGAAGGTCGTGTCATCGGACATGCCGGGTCCACACGAAATCGCATCCCATCCGAACTGATTGACGAGGACAGCACGAATCGACCCTGCGTAGGCATTGAACCCGCAGATCGCCCGCCAGCAGTCGATCTCGCCCCCTTCCAGGTCGGGAAACCCCACCTCGTGGTGGACGGGCCAGCCGTAGGACGCGACCATCTTCTGAACCTGGGCGGGCGGGCTCCCACAGCCGTCGAGACCACGAAGAGCACCCCCCGAAGACCCTCTTTCCGAAAACGTTCATCCAACCCCGTCAGAACCTGGAGGTCACGCCAGTAGCCTTTGCTACGAACGGGACGTGCAACGTGCGTAAAGACATAGTCGGGTCGAAAGCCAAGAAGTGCCTCGGCGTAGTCCTGCAGTCTACGTTTCGATCGTGTTTTCTGCCGGCTGTCGACCGGATCGCACGGAATCCCGTTAAAGACCAGATCGATCGGGTAGACCTTCAGGGCCGGTGTCAGGAACCTCAGTTCCTGTTCGGTTTGGCGACCGACGGCAAAAATCGCGTCACACGCGTCTGACCTGGAAATGAGCGCGTGTCGCGGGTGGGACGACTGGTCTCCGAAAACGTCCGCGATCGACTGACCGTTACGCGATGCCTCGGCCACGGCCGCGTAGAACATGGTGTCGTGGCCCGGTGTCGTCTCGACGATATTCCTGGCGGTCGACACTTCGTGCGCGTAAAAGATGGTTCGCAGCTTCGACCCCCGTGCAGCCAGGGCGGTCGGCATTCCCATGAATTCGTGCGCGAGGAGATAACACGGGACGCGTGTCGACCGTAGTATCAGCTCGAGAACGGCGAGCGCTGGAGGCGCGATCCCCGTGTAGGTGGCGAAATCGGAATCCCCTTCGTATCGATCGCTCTCCAATCCGTGTGTCTCGTAAAGCCGGCTCTTGAGCGCCACATCGTGGCGAGAACCGATCCGCACGGGTCCCACGAGTATGATCTCGGCCCGAACCTCATTCCCGAACGCTCGCCATCCATAAACGACGTCCACATCGAATTCGGCCACGACGGCATCCAGGCTGCGCGACAACGGAGTGCGGGACACACACGACCGACTGCAGTATAGCACCTCCCCGACGCGAGCCAGCTGGGCCGCGTCGTCGGTCGCCGTGACCGGTCCGACGAGCAGCGTCCTCAGGACCCGATCCTGGTAGACGTCCGCGGTGATCATCCCCTCGATGACCGCCCCAATCCCGCCGACTTTCCGGACCGCCTCGTGAGTCACGTGGGCAATCACACACATGATGAATCAATACACGCGATCGATGATGATTTCGAGGTCGTGGGTTCCAGCCGCGATCGGATTCTGCACGCACGTCCCTTCCAAGTCGCCCGACTGAGTGCCGGCCATACCATCCTGATCCACACGGGCGATCAGATACATTTCGGGAATGTCCGCGAACACGATGCCTTCCCCGAGCATCTTGGCGACATCGGCCTGGCCCATGGTGAAAGTGTGCGGAAAAGCGGGCACACGTGTACGCCGGAAGGCGTAGGGCGGGCCACCATCCGCTCGTTCACGCGCAATCAGATACAGATAGGCGTTTCGAGGCAATCGCCCGGCCAGACCCGGCGCCAGGCGAATCGTCCCACTGATGGCCCCGGGCGCTCCTGCAGTATCCGATTCTCCGCCTGGCGGATGGCCGGCGAGCGAGACAGTGGCAGGACGGGGTAACGGTTTGGGGGGCGGGTGGGTTCCTTCCTCGTAATTCTGCCCGCATCCCCCAAAAATGAGGAGCGGAACGAGCAACGACAGGGAGCTCACGAGAATCCCAACTCCTCTTCGGTCATCGTCAGGATTTCCGGCTCGCCATCGGTGACGGCGACGACGTGCTCAAAATGAGCGGAAGGTTGACCGTCCGCGGCCGAGGCGGTCCACCCATCGTCAGCGACACGAACCTCAGGTCCACCCAGGTTCACCATAGGCTCGATCGCAAGAACCATCCCCGCACGAAGTCTGGGGTTCCGATCCAAGGGCACGTAGTTAGGAACAGGCGGGTCTTCGTGGAGATTTCGTCCGATACCGTGTCCGACGAACTGGCGAACGATGGAGAATCCGTTCGCTTCAACGCACGCCTGTACTGCTCCGCTGATGTCGGCCAGACGCCCCTTTGCCCTGGCACCGTCGATCCCCTCGAAAAGCGATTTTCGAGTCACCGTAAGCAGATGACCGACCTCAGCGTTGACGTCTCCGACGGGTAACGTGATGGCCTGGTCACCAAAATAACCCTTCAATTTTGCCCCGATGTCTATGCTGACGATATCGCCAGATTCCAACACTCGATCATCCGGGATGCCGTGAACGACAACCTCGTTGACAGAGATACAGGCTGTCGCGGGGTAGCCGTGGTAGCCTTTGAAAGCCGGCTCGGCTCCAGCTTCGACCACGGCTTTTTCGGCGATCGAATCGAGTTCACGCGTCGAGACGCCTGGTTGCACCAGCTCTCGCAGGGCCTGATGTGCGGCACCCACGACCCTGCAGCTGTTGCGGATCAGCTCGAATTCACGTGGTGTTCGTAAGGCTATCATTCTGTTAGTTCAATTAATTCAACCGAGCCTTAAACATAATAAACAGTCGTAGTCTGGAATAGTGGATTCCCTATTTAGGGCCCCAAACAGAAAAGGGCGGCATAGGCCGCCCCTTCGTTTCACATCCGTCAACGATCTCTCAAAGCTTGTCACCGAAACGGCTCGAAAACTTGATGAAATCGGAAAACTCAATCCTGCCGTTGGCATCCAGGTCGTGTCTCTCGTTGTGACCTTCGGCCCCAGTCTTTCCAAAGGACTCCGCAAAACCCAAGAAATCGGGGAAGCCAACCTCTCCATCACCGTCGAAATCTGCGACCAGATCAGACCACGCCTGAACGGTCGAGGTCGACAGAACGGAAAAGTCGACAGAAAACTGTGTTCCACTGGGCGAAATCACCATCGGTATGACCACGACCTCATCGTAAACCCCCACCTCCGGAATCTCGATGATCTGCCCGGAAGGCCGGAGAATGTCGATCCCAGTAGCCGTTACTAGGATGACCACAACATCCCAGGTTGCCCTATCGTCTAAGTCGAGTGTGACGCGAAGCCCTGTGGATAGACCCTGAGTCTGAATTTGTATATGGGTGGCGCCAAAGTGATCGACTCGCTCGAAATCGCTTGTCTCTACCTCCTCGGTCGGTCGGATGGTTGTGATTTTCCCATCTCCGAAGGAACTGCCCTCCTCGTGGAAACCGCCTCTATGCCGGGTCCCCGTAAAATAGTTCCAGATGGCGAAGCGTGGATAAACACCAGGAAATCCTCCCGGCAAGGCTAACTCAATATCGACGATGTCGTAGGACGACGGCGTGCGAGTCGCGAGTGATTCCCAGGTGGCTTTGATCGTTTCAGGTCCGTATACATCTGCCACATAAAGGCTAAAGAGCGAGGCCCCAAATGGACGCAGGCTGCCGAAGCTGAAAAAATCGAGAGAAGCTTCAGGATCGTCCAAGTAGATTCGCACATAAATGAAGTAGTCGTTCACGTCGTCGTATGCCACATCCTCCATCCACGTCGCAGTCGCCTCCTGCCACCACCCGGAATCGAAGGGGGCAAAGTAGGCAAATTGGATCGCGTGATAGAATTCGTGCGCGGCGGTCACCTGGACGGCGTCTGTTCCGCGGGTGAAGTAGATGTTGTCCGTGAAATTGTTGTCGATCTCTGCATAGGATGCGGTTGTTGTTCCCCCCGGATCGGGCCAGGTCAGCCCGTAGACACCCGTGTTGCCAAGGTTCTTGATGTAGACATCGCTACGGCCGTCGCTGTCTCCGATCGGCTCGCGATAGCCCAACTGCGTGATTTCGAGGTCCCACACGTCCTCATAGGTCTTCGCGACGAGGTCGACATAGTCGGGGATCCCGTTGCCGTCGTCGTCGAAATGAGCGACGGCGTGAGTTCCGGTCGTGTCGAAGTGGATCTCGAAGTGATCGTTTTGGGAAACGATCGTTCGCTGTCTCGCCTGTCTTTGAAACAACCTGGACAGCTTGGCTTGAGTGGCCTTGCTCAGCCGTCCCCAATTCGCGGAGATCTCAGAGGTCAGGACCGTGCCGCATTTGATAGGTCCGTGCGCGCCGTGGTCCGGCACCCCAGTTTCGCGCAGGATAAAACGGCTTCCGACCTGATCGATCGCATGGTCGGGATCAACCAATGCCAGCGCACGCCGGATCAGGTCATCCTGGCTTGCGGGGTCCAGTAAGGAAGTCTGTGCGAAGGCCGAACTCGTGAGGCAGAAAAGCAGGAGGAACCGGAGGATCAAGCAGCCTCCACGACGTAGATGTGGTGGGCGACCTCGAGTCCGAGGGCGTGCTGGTCGCCTGACGTGACCGCGACGAGCAGAGGCCCGTTGAAGGGGGCCCGTTCGCGAATCTCGACGGTCGCGGCCGGGACAAGGCCCAAGTCTTCCATATACCTGAGCATATTGGGATCGTGATCGCTCACGTGTCTGATTTGCACACGCTTCCCGACGCTGATTTCCGAGAGTCGGCACGTGTTTTCTCTGTGGATGCTTCCATCCTTGGCGGGGATCGGGTCACCGTGCGGGTCGATGGTCGGATAGCCCATGGCCTTGTCGATCCGATCCTCGAAATCTTCGGATATGACGTGTTCGAGTCGGTCGGCTTCCGCGTCGACTTCGTCCCAGGAATAGCCGAGCGTGTCCATCAGGTATCGCTCGAGCAAGCGGTGGTGACGGACCACCTCCAGTGCTGCCTTTTCGCCCGCGTCGGTCAACGCCACGCCTTTGTAGGGTGTGTGACGCACGAGGTTCATCTCTGCCAGCTTTTTGAACATGCTCGTCACCGATGCCGCAGCGACGCCCATCGTCTCGGACAAGAGCGTGGTGTTCACCGAGCCGTCTGCACCGTGACCGTTTTGCAGTTTGTAAATGGTTTTGAGATAATCCTGAACTGAGTGGCTTATCGCCATGCGCAACCTCGTTTCAACCGAAAACCATACGTCAATCCCCAGCGGGGGTCAACCGGCCGGCCCAAAACTCGATCAGGGATGAAGACTTCGCTCTGTTCCACGCACGAGGGCCTCGATGTTCATTCGCACGGCCCCCACGTACGTCTCAGCCCCGGTAGCCCGGTCGCCCAGCGCATCGGTGTAGAGCGCTCCACCGTCCTCCGCGCGGCTTCCCTCTGCCTCACACGCCTCGAGAAGACGTCCAATCATCTTTGGCGACACGTGACTTTGGGTGAAGACACTCTTGGCGCCGTGTTCAACGAGCCAGTCCACGAGCCGATCGACGTCCCGGTTGGATGCACCACGAAGCCCCTCGACTTTCCAATCGTAGGCTCGATTGAAATACACGAAAGCATCGTGAACCGTCCCGGCAGCCCTCCGGCCCACGGGAACGTCTGCGACCCTCGACTCGACCCAATGGTGAAGCGTATCGAGACGTGCCCGGTAGCGTTCTCCATTCAGCTTGAAGTCGCCGAAATCCGTCGGACGGATTTCAGAGAGCGCGGCCACCACCGGGCCGACAGCCTCCTTCCAGAGGGAAACATCGAACCAGATGTGGGGGTCGGGACTGCCTAACGGCTGGGATCTTTTCAGCAATCGATCCGCCGGTACGTCCTTCGCAACTGAGACGACCTTTTTCGTTTTCCCGATCCGCTCGAAGGTCGCTGCCAGTTCTCTTTCAAACCCCAGGCCGTGGTAGAAAACCACATCCGCCCGGTCGAGAACATCGACATCGGTGGTCGTCGCAACGTAGGTGTGTGGGTCGACGCTCCGCCCGATCAGGACTCGGATTTCAACAGCATCTCCCCCGACGTTGGCGACAAGGTCACCCACCAGACCGGTCGAGCAGACGACCTGCAACCTTTGACCCGTTCCGGCCACGTATTCGCCACACGCCGTAAGGAAAAGCGCCGCCCAGAAGACGAGATGCACCGGAGGCCCTGCCGCGAGAGGGTCAGAAATACGTCGCCACGCTGAAGAGGACGCCGGCGCTACGTGCGAGGACATTGAACCTGTCGTGGGACCAGCTCTTGAAATAGTCGAGTTTGAACACCGATTCAGCGGTCGGACGGAAGTTCAGACCCACCGTCCATTTCCGAACGTCGTCCCCTTCGAGATCTCTGTCAAAATCGACCCGATCGAACCGAACGACCGCTTCGAAGTAACTCTGAGGCAAGTTCGCCATCTTGCCCTTCAAAAAACTTCGGCTCCCCTGAAGATAGTAGCCATCCTGGGCTTCGGCAAAGATGCTACCAGCTAGCCCAGCCGGAAGATCGATCGAGGCACGTGCGTATTCTCCTTCGATCGCGTATAGGCCCCTCTCCGCAGATCCGTCCAGAGCCAGAATCCGAAGGTCGCGGGAATCGTCTACGTCGAGGTCCTCGAGACGGCTTTTGTTGTATTGCCCCACGTGCCACGACACGCCGATCTCGGCGCCGGGTCGCGGGCTTGCAGCCACCCGACCCGCAACGGCAAGGCTGTTATTGTTGTCTTCGAAATTCTGACGGCCGGACGCGATGCGTGTTCCTTCATCGCTTTCCTCGACGATCCCCCCGTGGAACCCGTTCACGGCGTATAACTCGTAGGTCAGTCTGGACGAGGGATTCGGGAATAAAGCACCGAATACGCCCGCTCCGGGCTCCGAGAGAGCGGTCGGGATGATCTCCGTACTCGCGAGAGGACGATCTACCAGCTTGTTGGCCGGGCTGTCGTGCGCAAGGTTGAACCGCCCGAGGGGCGTGAGGATCATGCCTCCGCGAAAGGAGAGGGAGGGATGCAATTCGAAATCGAGTACCGCGAGTTCGAGCAGAATCTCCTCCGTTCCTTCCTCGAATTCCAGCTCGGCGGCCATTCGAAAGCGGCTGGATACCACAGCGTGGAAGAAGACGTTGAAGCGTTTCGGCACGAACGTTCTTTCCTCTATGACACCTTCTTCCTCTTCATAGCGAAAGTGGGCTTCTGTATATCCACCCACAGAAACACGACCCGACCCCGTTCGGAACAAGTGGGGTTTGTCGTAGGCTCCACCCTTGACGAACGGTCGGTCCTCCTCGGCCCTCGCCACGCTCGTCATCATCAAAAAGACAATCACGTAAATCACGATTGGGTTCCTCCGGAATGAAGTTCGATCTGAAGTACGTCGTCTATGACTCGATTGGCGTAGGTTCGTAAAGCTTTGGTCGCTGGGCCGTGCGTAACAACGCCGGCCCAAGTGAACGAGGAACCGTGGCACGGGCAGACGAGGCCTTTGCCAACGCTGCGAATCGTGCAGCCAAGGTGCGAACAGATAGCCGAAACGACTGCAAACATCCCGTTCTCCATACGTGCTACGAGCAAGGGTACGCCGTCCTCCCCGACTCGCAGCATAACCGGCCGGTCGTTTTGTAGCTCGGCCACGTCGGCGAGCGGCACCTCCACGCGTCCCCGGTGTCCCATCACGTCGAATACGGTAATACCGGCGCAGGCACTCGTTGCCACCGCGCTACCCACCGTAGATACAAAGCCTCGCCTGGTCATTGTGTGCCTCAAAGCGAGTTCAGGTAAGCCAGTACGTTCTCGCGATCGGCCTCGGATAAACCGACGTAACCATCACGCGCCGCATCCGCTTCCCCACCGTGCAGGCGGATGGCTTCGTCTACACTCGTCGCACGGCCATCGTGTAGGTAGATAGCCTCTCCACCGAGCGCGTCTGGCGCCAAACGTAGACCCCACAAAGGTGCCGTTCGCCATTCAAAGCCATTGGCGGTTCCGTCCGCCCTGCCATCGGCGAGGCCCGGGCCCATGTCGTGGAGCAGGAGGTCCGAGTACAGATGTGCCTCCTGCCGATCGAGTGCGGGAGTGGCGTTCGGCCCAGTGGTGAGCGTGGGGACGTGACAGGCGGCGCATCCGATCTGCATAAAGAGTGTGCCTCCTGCAGCCGATTCGGGGGTCGAAGGGCCCGTCGCCGGCGGAGCGAGAAGCCGGACATAGGCGACCACATCGCCCACTTCGAAGCTGGGGACCTCGGGATCGGGCACGCCATCGGCGATCGTACCCACACCGGCGCCTGGATGGATCGGTTCTTCGGGACGAAAGTCAGTGGTGATGCCCATGTCCTGCTGGTAAGCGTTGGCTACCTGCTCGAGTAAAGAAGAAATGTTCGCTTTTCGCCCAAACCTTCCAATAGCCTGACCCGGCCCGGCTCCTACCGTGCCCGATGGCACGAAATCAGCGGGTTCGACATAGTTGATCCGACCCGATATCCCATCTCCGTCCAAATCGTCCGGGTCTTCAAGCGCCGTCAGCACGGCCTCAGGGACACCCTCGATCAGACCCATGCCGAACACCGCTGGCGCCGTCCGATCCGAAGTCTCGGCCCCGGCAGGAATCGTCTCGGGTTCGACGCCGGGAATGGCTCTGTTCTGTTGTTGGGGGCCGCCGAGCTCTGGAACCAAATCCCCCCCGATGCTGAAGCGGGTCAGGCTGCTAGCAAGGGATCCCCTCCCATCGCCAGGGTGGCAGGTTTCGCAGCTTGGCTGGTTGAAGAGAGGTCCCAGCCCGTCCGATATCGTAAAAACACGCTCGAACTGCTCGTCGCCTCGCGCGAACGACGCGAGTAGCCCGGGAGAAACGTCGAGCGGTGCGTCGAGAGTTTCGCCCTCCGGGGGCGGGCTTGTCAGCAGCGAGTCTCTACACGCCACCAACAGACCTACGAGAAACAGAAGCCTCAGCCAATCTTTTTGACCAGACATACGTCCTCCGCAGAAATAGTTTTTGTATCTCGATAACAGAATTTAGATTAACCTAAAAATAGAAGAAGACAAATAAAAACAAAGGTTCTTTAGGCACTTAGAAACCCTTGCTCGAGGGTCATCGAAACCTGGTTAACGTTCGCCTACTTCCTCCTTCTCCTCTTCCTGGACCACCTTGCCTTCTCGATCCCAAAAGGCTTCTCGAAACGAGCGTGGCAATTCCTGGTTAGATAGAAGATGTTCCAAAAAACGCAGGAGAGTCTCGGTTGTTTCCTCGCTCAATAGATGTTCGACCTTGCACGCGTCGATCTCAGCTTGTCGAGAATCGACCTTTAGCACGTCGTTGAGAAACGTCCTCACGATCTTCCGCTTCGACAGAATCCCATCGACGATCTTCTGCCCCTCAGTAGAGAGACGTAAAAACTTGTTCTCGTCCTCCAGCACGTAATCTTTCTGCCGAAGCGCTTTGAGCGTGAGCGAGGCGCTTCCGCGCGTGATCTGAAGGTGCCGCGCGACATCGGACACACGGGCATACCCGTGCTGCAACGTGAGCTCTCCGATGGCGGCGAGATGGTGTGCCACGCTGTGCGAGATCTCGTTACTCTCGTATTCCTTCCACACCTCGCCGGATGTCATTCGATCTTCGGCCATATTCACCCTTTCTCTCAACATATAGATAACGGCGGGGGTCCGTCAACCCTAGTGCCGCAGAGCGCTTGCCCCTTGACTTGCGAACCGCCCCTTGATTCATTCTGCCTGCTTGCGGACGCCCTCCGCCCACCGAAACGGAGCCCCCTATGTCTCACTCCCTATCCTTCGATGCCTGCGCACGGCTGCCCCTGCCAGAGGATAATGTAGCGATCGTAACGCGGCGACTTGAGCGCGGCACCAGGATCCAGACCGAACGGGGCGACCTCACCCTATCGTCAACCCTACTGGAGGGCCACCGTTTCGCTCTGTCCTCCATCGTGCCGGGCGATTTCCTGCTTTCGTGGGGTTTGCCATTCGGCGTGGCTCTTAAGGAAGTCCTTCCCGGCGACTACGTTTGCAATGAGGGAATCCTCGAGGCGCTCCGACTTCGACAGCTCGATTTCGATCTGCCCGGAGAACCAAACTTCGAAGATCGCATCGTTCCGCACACGATCGATGCCGACACCTTCGTGGCCGGCGCACAGGTCGAGCCGTGCGACGAGATTCCTACTTTCGATGGTTTCCGCCGGAGTCCTGCACGGGGCGTGGGTACCCGCAACTGCATCGTGCTGCTGGGAACGTCTTCTCGCACAGGGAGTTTCGTGCGAGCGCTAGAAGACCGTCTCAAGGCGAAAGTGAGCGACTATCCGAACGTGGATGGCATCGTCGCCATCGCCCATACCGAAGGTGGCGAGCGAGATCGGCCGAACAACCTGGACCACGTCCTCAGGACGCTCGGTGGATTCGTCGTGCACCCGAATGTGGGCGCCATTCTGGCCATCGATTACGGGACCGAGGCCATCACCAACGCAAAACTGGAACGGTGGATTCGTGACCAGGATCTCCCGCTCGATGGAATCCCACACGCTTTCTACTCGATCTCGAAGGGGTCGCAGGAGAGCCTGGACGAGGCGTCGAGGATGGTTGAATCGTGGCTGCCAACCGTCAACGCCGCCGTGCGCGCCCCGGTTCCTGCGACCGAGATAAAACTCGCCTTACAGTGTGGAGGGTCCGACGCGTTTTCCGGCGTGTCTGGCAATCCTCTCGCATCCTGGGTCGCACGAGAGGTGATCCGTTACGGAGGGTGTGCAAACCTGGCCGAAACCGACGAATTGATCGGCGCCGAGGCCTACGTACTCAAGAACGTCAGAGATTTGGAGACGGCGGAACGATTCGTCGAAAAGGTCGAAGACTACAAGCGACTCGCAGCGTGGCACGGCACGTCGGCAGAAGGTAACCCTTCAGGAGGCAACAAATTCAGAGGCCTCTACAACATCGTCCTGAAATCGATCGGCGCAGCGATGAAGCGTCATCCGGAAGTTCGATTGGATCACGTGATCGACTACGGGCGGAGGATGATCGAGCCCGGTTACTATTTTATGGACAGTCCAGGAAACGACCTGGAGAGTATCGCGGGACAGGTTGCGTCGGGGTGCAACGTGATCTACTTCGTAACAGGAAACGGATCGATCACCAATTTCCCGTTCGTCCCGACGGTCAAAATCGTCACGACCTCGGCTCGCTACAAGATGCTGTCACACGAGATGGACGTGAACGCAGGATCCTACCTCGACGGGACCTCGATGGACGAACTGGGTGCGAGGACCCTCGAACAGACCCTGGCCGTGGCCTCAGGGAAGGCTTCGAAAGGAGAAGCAGCAGGGCACTCACAGGTTTCCCTGTGGCGAAACTGGCGACAGACCGGTTCGGCAGACCCCCAGTCCGTCGCCGAGCAGGTCATCCCATCGGGAAATCCGCTGCCTGTAGCGAAGGCGTCACCCGTTCCGTTGACTTACAACGGCTACGTAACAGCCGACGGCCACGCGGCGGACGCCGTTGGGCTGATCCTGCCGACCAGCCTCTGTTCTGGCCAGATCGCCCGAATGTGCGCGGACCAACTCCAGGAGAAGGGCGTTGGCCTGGGTGCGGGACTGACTCGCTATACGGCCTTGGTCCACACGGAGGGATGCGGTGTTGCGGGAGAGGAGACCGAGCGGATGTATACCGAGACGATGCTGGGTTATCTCACCCATCCACTCGTCCGTCACGCATTCGTTCTGGAGCACGGCTGCGAAAAGACACATAACGACTTCATCCGTCATCACATCGCCGAGCGGAACTTGGATGAAGACCGATTCGGCTGGGCGAGCATTCAACTCGATGGGGGCATCGCGGCGGTGATGGAACTCGCTGAATCGTGGTTCGAGGAGCGAGCGGGTTCCTCCACCGCGACGGTCGAGGCTCCACTCTCATCCCTGCGTCTCGGATTGGCTTCGGAAGGAACCTTGCCAGCGGGCGCGGCTCGACAACTCGCCGAACTGACTCGTCATCTCGTGGCGTCGGGCACAACGGTCATCGTGCCACAATCGACAGGGCTACTCGAGTCAGACACTTATGTCGGTGGCACGCTCGAGAACATCACACCGTCCCCGACGATCGGCTATGGACAATCTCCCGACCGATCGGGCTTTCACGTGATGGCATGCCCGACCGATCACTGGGTGGAGACGCTCACTGGATTGGGTGGAACTGGCGTCGATCTCGTTCTGGCTCTGGCGGGCGAACATCCGCTTCAAGGACATCCACTGGTGCCGGTGCTACAGGTAGGCGTGGGAGAATGCGCCGTCGTCTACGAGGACGATGTAGACCTCGCGATCGGCGAGGACACGACGTGGGAGGATCTCATCGGTCTCGTCCTGCGGGTCGCATCGCGAAGGACCGTCCCGAAGGCCCTGTCACGAAAGCTCTTCGACTTCCAGTTCACACGCGGGTTGCTGGGTGTATCCATGTAAGCTCAACCCCCGGTATCGATCCATCTGTTCAGAGCCTCCACGACCTTCTGCGCCTGGTCGAGGCTCGAAATGTTGAATTTGCTGCGGTAGGCGTAGACCCCATCGCGCTTCTGGTATCGGCGTATGGCCACTTTCGTCGGTCCGTAGTCCTCTTTGCGACGATCGAAGTCCTTGTAGAGGAACATGACCGTCGCCCAAGCCCCCTTCGTCAGCACGTGCTTGTCGAGTTCCTTAACGAGCAGCACGCCATCCTCTTCGTAGTTCACAGTTAATTCTTCGACGGTCTCTGCCACGCAGAACCTCCCTCACCCGGGCCTTTCTGAATCACGTCGTTCACGAGTCCAAAATGCGGCCCAATGTAAGTTCGTCGTCGGGCCGTCGCAAATCGGTTCGGCACGCTCTTGACATCCTGTCGGACGCCGACCTACTTGATGAAACGACCCATCTCAAGGACGACGTCATGGATCCCCAACTGATCGCCGACTACGCGTGCAAGACGGGAGAGGGGCCGCTCTGGCACCCGACCGAAAAGCAGGTCTACTGGTGCGACATTCCGAACGGTCGTCTGTTTCGTTTCGATCCCTCCACGGGAGAACACGAGACATTTTTCGAAGGTGACGTGGTCGGTGGATTCACCATCCAGGCCGATGGCAAACTTCTGCTCTTCATGGCGCGCGGAGCGATCCGCATTTGCGACGGCGGCGACCTCCTTACGATCGTGGATGAGATAGAGGGAGAAACCTCGTCAAGGTTCAACGACGTCATCGCCGATCCAGTCGGTCGCGTCTACTGTGGAACCATGCCCAGTCCGGATCACCTCGGAAGACTCTACAGGCTGGACACCGATGGGAATCTCGCGGAGATTGTGGACGAGATCGGCTGTTCGAATGGCATGGGATTCACGCCCGATCGAAAGAACCTCTACTACACAGATTCGACGGCCAAAAAGATCTACCTGTTCGACTACGACGAACCGACGGGCGATCTGACGAACCAGCGCGTGTTTCTCGATGTGGGAGACGAGGAGGGCATCCCCGACGGCATGACGGTCGACGCAGAGGGTTACGTCTGGTCTGCCCGCTGGGATGGCAGTTGCGTCGTTCGATACGACCCGACTGCCCACGAGGTCGCCCGCGTCGGATTTCCAGCTCGAAAGGTCTCCTGCATCACCTTCGGCGGCGACGAGTACGCCGACGCCTACGTCACGACGGCCGGGGGTGACGACAAAGCGAACGAGGGAGACGGTGCGGGGGCCCTCTTTCGGGCCGACTTGGGTGTTCGCGGTGTTCCGGAATTCGTCTCGAGGGTAGGTCTCTGATGTGCGGGCGCTTCACGCTCCATACGAGTCGGGCTGATCTACAGCTCGCCTTCGAAGGGTTCGTCTTCCCGGACGAAATCGACCCACGCTACAACATCGCACCGACGCTCGACATCTTGGTCGTCGCCAATGACGGGACGCGCGAGGTTCGACAGGCGCGATGGGGGCTGATCCCTGGATGGGCCAAGGATCCCAAGATCGGCAATCGACTGATCAATGCCCGATCCGAAACGTTGGCGCAGAAACCGGCCTTCAAAGACGCCTTCCGCAAGAGAAGATGTCTGGTGATCGCAGACGGCTTCTATGAGTGGCGCAAGGAACCCGAAGGCGGCAAGACGCCGATCTACATCCAGCTGCAAGACGGCCGTCCGTTTGCGTTCGCCGGGCTTTGGGCCCGCTGGCATCCGGACGAAGGTGAACCCGTCACGTCCTGCACGATCGTGACGACCGAGCCCAACCCCCTCGTTGCCCCCATTCACAATCGCATGCCAGTCATCCTACCTCCGACGGCCTACGACCTTTGGCTCGATCCCGACACGGACGAGCCCGAGGTTTTGAACGGATTGCTCGTCCCCTACCCCGCTCAGGAGATGGTTATCCGGCCTGTCACGCGTTTCGTGAATTCGGTCCGCAACGAAGGTGCCGAATGCATCGCCGCACTACCGCCCGCGCGCGGGGACGCGGAGGTCGGGCAGCTCTCGCTCCTTTGACCGAAGAGAGGATCAGACCGTGACCATCGTCGACACACACTGCCACATCGGTGTTTACAAATACGAGCCCGTCGAATCGCTCGCCTTCCACATGGAACGGGCGGGCGTCGACAAGGCCGTGTTCATCCAGTACGGTGGAAACAGCGACAACCAGTACATGGTCGATTCAGCCGCCGCGCAGCCGGGCCGGTTCCAGTCGGCAATGATCGTCGCTCCCGACGACGGCGGGTCCGCGATCCGTGCGTGGGCTGAAAAAGGAATCGTCGGCATTCGTCTGCCCCTGGCCTCCAGGGCCACGGGTGACGATCCCCTTGCACATTGGCGGGTAGCAGCCGAACTGGATCTCGTCGTCAGCGCTCCCAGCCGTCCTTCCGTCCTGCTCGGTGAACCCTTCTCGGAGGTTCTGAACACCTTTCCCGACCTCGAGATCGTGATCGAGCATCTGGCAGGTGTCGGATCGGACGCGAAGCCGCCCTACGACGAATTCCGCAAAGCCCTCGAACTGGCTGAGCGTCCGAACTTGACGATCAAACTCCCGGGGTTCGGCGAGATTTGTAAAGTCCCCCTTCCGTTCGACCCGATTCCGCCCGTGGCAGACATGGCGCTCGAAGCGTTCGGTCCAAACCGGATGATGTGGGGAAGCGACTACCCGCCCGTCAGTGGTCGTGAAGGGTATGACAACAGCCTCGCCGTTCCCCGTGGTTACTTTTCAAAACTGAGTGATGACGAACAATCGGCCGTGTTCGGAGGGACGGCGCTCAAAGTCTGGAGATTCGACGAATAGGTCAGCTCACCCCGTGCGTACCGATTTGGACGAACCCTTCGGCGTGGGTGCAGCCGGCCATGCCCGCCGTCGACCTGGCCTCGCAGGCCCGGTATCGACCCAGAATGTCATACGTCCCCGACAGATCGCCCTGAGCCGCAAACTTGACCAACGCTGCCGCCTTCCGCTCGAACACGTCGCTGATGTCCACGAAAATCTCGGGGAGGAATCCGGCCACGGGCGCCGTGCCGATCGTCGTTTCGTAGCAGAGAAGACGTGGTCTCGCACACGGAGGATCGTCGGTCTTGATACCGCCGGAGCCGCAGTAACTGCACGCCCAGATCACCCCACGTGTCGTCTCTACGTGGTCGGGGTGCATGACGTCGTCCTTCCAGTGGGTGAGGACGATGTCGGGGCGGAACGCCCTGATTGCCTGGATCAGCGCTTCGAGTCGCCCCTGGTCGAGGATCAGGGGGCTGTCGCCGTAGTCGAAACACGAAACCGACACCCCGAGGATCTCGGCGGCGGCCTCGATCTCCTGCTTCCTGATTTCCTTGACCTCGTCGACGTCCCGGTCCGGGTCTTCCTGCCACAGCACGGGAGCCTCGCACCGCTCCCCGTAAGTCAGGTCGTGAACCTGAACGGCTCCACCCGCTTCCACGAATCGCAGGATGGTTCCCCCTGCGCGCGAACAGAAATCCGCTGCGTGCGCGCTGAAGACCAGCACGCGGGCGTTTTCCACGATCATGGTTTCTCCTCCTCGTATCTACCCTGCCATTCTGGAGCCGCTCCGTTGTCGACCGGTTCGTAGCCCAGCAGTTCTTTGGCGTTCGTCAGATCCCACTTGTCCTCGCCACCCTGGGAGACGCCGTAGAATATGCCGAACTTCACATCCTCGGTTTCGACGCAGCGCCAAACAAGCTGCGCACAATCCTTGGGGCTCAGCCATCTTGACCCTCCCTTGGGATAGCGTCTGCCCGGCTCGTCTTTCCCGTTGAAGTTGGCGATTCGGAGGCACAGAACCCTGACGCCAAGCCGGTCTGCGTAGTAGCGTCCGAGAGCCTCGCCAAAGGCCTTTCCGGCTCCGTAGATGCCATCGGGCCTGACGGGCAACTCCGGTCGTGACACGATGTTGTCCTGTTCATTCAATCCCGTTACGTGGTTGGTACTCGCGAACACGACTGCGTCCACACCGTTGATGCGCGCCGCCTCGTAGATGTTGTAGCAGCTCCGTATATCGGTGTCGATCGTGCCCCGGGCCAGTTCGGCGCGTGTTCCGCTGCGACGACGGTTAGCCAGCGCGAGATGTACGATGGCATCGACGCCATCGGCCGCTTCAACCATGGCTTCGAAGTCGCCGATATCCCCCGTGACGACGACCTCCGTTGGCGAAACGTCTTCCGGGATCGTGCGATTGCACAAAAGCTTGAGGTCATACCTGTCTACCAGGTGCGGCCGGATCGCGTTGCCGACTGTGCCGGCTGCGCCAGTAATCAGAATTCGTTTCTTGCTGTCCATAGCTTGGTCCATCCTATCACAAGATGAAAAGGGATCGAAAAATGGAATCGGAACTCGATGCGGCGTGGCTCGTCGACCTCGCCAAGAAGGCGGGTGATCTGGCCTACGGATACTTTGGCAGGGCGACAGCCAAGCTGAAGCCCGACGATTCCTGGGTCACCGAGGCCGACCTGGCGGTCGAGCGATTCGTTCGCGAAGCGTTGGCAGCCGCTCGGCCCGACGATGCAGTTATCGGCGAAGAAGGCGACACGACCGTCTCGTCTTCTTCACGGTTTGTGTGGGCGATCGACCCGATCGACGGAACTCGCGCCTTCTACCACGGATTCCCGGTCTGGGGTGTGAGCATCGGTCTGTTGCTCGACGACCAGCCTCACGCGGGCGCTGTCATCCTTCCCGTTGTCGGAGATCTCTACCACTCGGACGGTCGAGACGCGTTCCTGAACGGCGTCCGCCTCGCTTCACCTTCTGCGGCGATCGATAAGAACGCCGTCTTCTTGATCAGCGAGGGCGCTTATCAGGCTCGTACCGTCGACTATCCTGGAAAGGTTCTGTCCCTCGGCTCTGCGGCCGCCCACTTGTGCTACGTCGCCGGAGGATCCGCCATCGGCGCGATGGATCGGGCTGCGATCTGGGATTACGCAGCCGGCGCGGCCATCCTTTCCACGCTGGGCATACCGCCACGCTATGCGTCGGGGAACGCTATCGATTTCTCCGTCCTTTACGACGGTCGAACAGTCGCAGAACCGACGCTCTTCGCGTCCGATCTCACCTTCCGATCACTCCAGGCCGCAGCCGTCCAGCCATGACAAAAGGGGAATCCGGTAGGATTCCCCTCAGTCTCGTGGACGCGCAGAATAAGACTCAGTCGGCGAATTCGGGAAAAGCCGGCGCGAGCATGTAAGCACAGTCCTCGTGGCAGCTGTTACAGTTGGGCACCAGCTCGCGAAACGCCTTATTGGCCCCCTTTACGTCGCCGGCCGACGCGAACTGAGCCATCCTGAGGGCGGCCTGCTGGGCTTCTTTGTTGTAGTTGATGTACTTGGCTTTGTGGTCGGGCGGGTAGAGATCGATCACCTCGGAAAAGTTGGCCTGGATCCTTCGCGCATCAGCCTCCACGCCCTCGATCGACCTGTTCTTGAGCACCGCCATCGTGCGGTCGGTACTGATCTTGATTTCGCGCATCATCGCCCGACGTGTCGGGAGGTTGTTGTCGGAGGCCCCGTCCCCCTCGCACGCGTAGAACACGGCCGCAACAGCGATTGCACCGATCGCAAGGGCCGCGCACCGCAGGCCTGTCTTCATCCTTCTCCTCCTCATCAGCGTGAATCAAACGGCCGTTCGTCGTATACAGACTCGGTCATGATAAGCTGGCCACCGAGGTGCGTCAAGACGACTGCCGGCCGTTCTTGCCACCTTCTCTCGCAGCCTGACTCACCCTCTTCCTCAGAATCCGATCCTTCTGCGCCTTGAGCCATCGATTGAGGGGCGGATACACATACATCAAGAGACCGGACCCGCAGAGCGTGAGCGTCAAGATCGAAACGGCGTCGGTGAAGTAGTAATACCGATGCCCCAACCCGAAGAAGGTTCCCGTATGGAGGGCGAGCATGACCTTCCTGATCGATTCGAAATGAACCATCCCGATGGACGTGACAGCCATCAACGCCAGGAGAACGAGCCCCGCGGTGCCCGCCCAGTAGTGAATCTTCCGATTGTGACGGAAAACCGAGTTGATGGCCGTTCGGTCACCCAGGAGGTAATCGACCGATGAGAGTTGGCTCATTTGCTCCTCGAGCAGGGCATTTCGCTGCTGCAATTCGTCACGCTTGAGAACGAGCTCCATGAGGTCAGAAATCTGCTCGACCAGTTCCCCCACGAAGATCTCGTCATCCTGGGTGAAGTATCCGGGATCGCCCTGCTTGTTGAGCAGCTGGAGAACCCCGATCGTTCGATCTCGGCGATTCTTGAGGGGGAAGGACAGCATGTTCTTCGTTTCGTAACCGGTCTTTCGATCGGTGCTGCCCGTAAAGCGGGCATCCGTCGATGTGTCAGTCACACTCAGGACTTCCCCCGTCTGGAAAACGTGACCAGCCAATCCCTCGTCGCTTCGGATCCGGATCTGTTGTCCGTCCAACTTTAGGATCGACTCGTCGAGCTGGCCGTCTGTCCGAAGCGCGACGTGTGTGTAGAGTTCGTCGGTCAACCGGTCGTGAAAGAAGATCGAACAGCGATCTGCATCGAGGTAGTGTCCGACCGCCCGTGCGATGCTGTTAATCAGCTCCTCCTGATCGGACGTCGCGTGCATCATGCGCCCGATCATCAACAACAGTTCCAGTCGTTCAACACGGGTCCGGAGTTCGTTGACGAGTGCCTCTTCCTCGGCCATCGATTCCCCTTCAGATAATTCCACGCAGCACAGCCACTTGAGCGGGACCAGGCCCGGGCCTCACTCGCTCACCTCTTCGGTCTCCGGCAGGACTCTGCTCACGAGCGCCCTCAGGAGATCGCTTCGAGTGATGATGCCGGCCACGGTCGAATGACCGTCGAGAATCGGCACGCTCCCAACGTGCTCTTCGACCATCACGCGGGCGATCTGATTAACCGTCGTATCCTCGGACGCGGTCAGGATCCTCGTGTTCACGAGCTCCGAAACAGTTCGTCCAGTCAGGGGCTTCGCGTCCGCCGTGATCGCGTCGGAAACGGCTTCCCGAAGCAGGTCGCGATCAGAGATCATGCCCAGAATCCTGGAGTCCTCGTGCGAGGCCACAGGAATATGTCGGACCTTTCGGGTCTGCAAAAACTCCCACGCTTGCGCCAGGGTTGCGCTCTCCCGGAGCGTGTGAACCGGGGTCGACATCACATCGCGGGCAACCAGATGCGTGGGTTGTGGTTGGAGTTCGACACGGTCCAGGTCCTCGTCGACGGTCGAGCGCGCGACATCGACCGTCAACTCGGCCTCGAACGCGTCGTGAGACACGGGTCGTCCAGATTCGAGCAGGTTCAGCCCCGTTCCTTTTTCGGGGTCTTCGAGAATCGCCAACATGCCGGCCACGATGTGCCGACAGACTCCCGCCCCAGTGTAGGTGCAAGTACAGCTGCTCGCAACGGGACCTTCACTCTCCTCCCAGATTCTGATGTGGTAGTACTTGGACCGACGGACGTAGGCCTTATAGATCCCCTCTTCGAGCGTCAGATTGTGCACCCTGCCTCGACGAAAATACTCCTCACCACGAGCAAACTCGTGTGGATTGGAAAGGGCTCGAACTGACGCGGCAGTAAAGTCAGGCATGCGTTCGGCCCCCTGTCTCATCGTTCACTTTCGGACACCTCCTGGTTCCGTAACGTGTGTTTCGGAGCCACGAAAGCCCTCCGGTACGCTTCGCATGCTTCGAACGCGCCCCTTGCTTCACGCGGTTACCAATCCTTGCGCCAAGTGATGAACAGTTTCGATTTCTGGTCCCCTTCGTCATCGAATCCTACGCGCGATTCCAGCGTCAAATCGGGTAAAAGCTCGTACTCCACCGTGAATTCCCGAGCGTCCGTGCCGATGGGGTCGTCGTAAGATACAAAGATCCGGTCGCTAATGTACTTCCCAACCTGCACACGCGACACGCGAGCCTCACCGGCCATCTCCAACTGAACCAGGTCGAGGTTCAGTTGCTCGCCGATGCGCTCCTTGAGCTGGTTAGCCGCCAGGCCCACCACCAACCCCGCGGATTGTTCGCCGAACACGCCCTGCTGACCCGTGAGAAAGTCGTCGGGCGGGCGCCCGAGGAGAATGTAGGAAAGGATCGTGGCCTGATCCCCGACGGGAGGATCACTTTCCAGGGTGATCTCGGGCTGAGTGATCGTACCTCCGACGATAACCCGGATCGTCAGGTCTTCGCGATTGGCGGGCAGATCCGCATCCTGAACGATGGGCAGCCGGGTCGCACCCACGATCGACACACTGGGGTCGACCGTCCCCGATCCGAGGAAATCGATCTGACCTCGCTCGATGCGGAAGTCCCGGTTCTGGAACCGGTAAGCCCCGCGCAGACTCGACAGGGATCCAAACAGTCTAACCCCGTCGGAATCGCGAAGCAGGTCCACGTCTCCGTTCAATTCGACGTTCAGGTTCTCGTCACGCACCCAGACCTGGTTTTGCGCGACCAGTTGTAACGAACTGATCAGATTCTTGAAAAATGGGACCGTTCTCCACACGCTTTCGGGGTCAGCTGGCGTTTCCAGCATGGACAAGAACCGGATCTCGGACTGCAGGAAATTGACGACACCCGAGACAGACGGCGTGTCCACCGAACCGGTCAGTCGCACGTCGGCGTCGACCCTCGCCTGGAATTCCGGCAGATTGACCCCCTTGAAGTCGACGGCCCCCAGACCCAGATCGAGGCGACGCACATCGACGAGTGAGTCGGAGACCACAAAATTGAACGGGGTCAGATCGATGTGGCCTACCGCTTCGATGCGTCCTTCACCGCCGACGGCTACGGCGTGTTCGATCTCGACGCCACGGGGTGAGATCACCAGGCTGGCTGACACATCCGATAGCTTTTGCGCCAAAGCCTTGATCGTCGCGACACCCTCGCTGATCTTCACCGAGCCAGTGCCCGTGGCCTCGCGGGGATTTCCCGAAACGAGAACGTTCACGTCCGCCGTACCCGCCACCTCGGCCAGCCACGGAACCCAGCCCTCTGCCTGGCTCAAATCGATCCTGCTTCCCTGGACGGCCAGGTCGATTTCTCCACGGCTATCGACCGAGCCTGCTTCGAAGGGAATCGAACCCGAGAGTTGGACCACGCCCTCGCCCGACCACGCGTCCAGTTCAATCTTGGCGACCGGGGAAGCGTAGGCGACTTCCACCTCGACCGAATCGACGAACAGGTCTGCCCACTGGAAATCCCTGACCTCCACCCCCGCGACGAGATCCGCCTCGTTGCCCCGACCTCCGAAACTTGCCTTGCCCGACACGAGGCCGCCCAACGCCTCGTGCGCTCCATACACGAATGCCCACGGACGCAGGTCGACGTCATCGACAATCACGTCGAGCGTCTCCGTGCTGTCGGACCGGCTGCTCGCCAGGAGTGAACCTCCTGGCCCCCCGAACGACAGCCGTTGAATGCGGAGCCCTTCCCCGGGCGACCAGGTCATGGATCCCGGCCCGTCGTTTGCAACCATCACCTCTCCCGATCGGACGAGCAGGGAATCGACCGTGATCGTCGTGCGTTCGGGGGTTCGAAGAGCCCCACCCCATAGCTGCAGCCGATCTTCGGATGCGGATGCATTTCCGATCAGAAATGTGAGTTGGCCCCCCTCGTCGACGATATCGGCGTACAGACCACGAAGTTCTCTTCCCGCCCACGTCAGAGTGTGGGCACGGAGAGACAGCCCGGCGTGTTCGGTTCGATGGAGACGCAGTCGCGGCCGCACGAGAGGAGCACCCAGGAACCTGAGCGTGTCGGTCTCGACAGTGATCTCGAGATCGGGCGACAACCAGGGTCCGAACGCGGTGGCCACGAGTGTGGCCTCCTCTGGGAGTGAAATCCAATTCGGCACTGGGAATCCGTTCAGGGACCGAATTTCGCCGCGGACGGCCACGTCCCACGACCGGTCGAGGACAAAGCTCCCCGAAGCTTCGTAGCGCGCGGTCCTCCCCACTGCCAGCATCGTGTCGATTCTCACGTGTTTTCCCGCCAGCTCTACCGTGACGCGAACCGAATCGGCGCCCAGGAGCGGCGAGGAAGGCTGGAACAGGAGATCGGCCCACCGTGACCTCGCACCCAGCACGCCCCTTGTCTCGTAAATCCGACCGGCGAGACCGATGGAATCGGGACTCACTCCCTCGTCCCAACCGACAGGACACAAGCTGCCCTCCACTCGAAGGTCGAGGCCCCCTACAGAATCCGAAGCCGCTGGCGTGAGCTGACCAGCGGCGGATACGCGGAAGAGGTCGCCCATCCCCGCCCACGCGAGCGACTCCAAATGGCCCCCGCGATCTGTGAAAACCGCTCTCGCGCTCAACGACCCCGCCTCCATCCCCGCGACTTCCACCGAATCGAGCACAACGGCAGCTGTTGTCTGCCCCGTGTCTAAATGAACCTGTATCCGACCCGTGACCGCCGAGGCTGGACCTTCGAACGCCGCCAGGTCGAACCGGTCGACGTTTCCTACCAGACGACCAACTCCAGTCGTCGGATCGAACCCGAGCTGCAGGTTGGCGCGCCCCGTCCCATCGGTAACGGCTATGGTTCCATCGACGTGATCGTCGGAGTAAGCAATTCGGGCACGCACGGAATCGAGCTGTCCGTTCAAGAAAGAAGCAGGCGCAAGAGTCACCCTCGACGAACCCGTCACCCAGCCGCTCGACTCGACCAGCCGAGCTTCCACAGACACGTCACCCCCGAGGGGCACTCCGACCAGGGGGCCCAGGTTGACGTCCCTCCCCGTCATGCGCACGTTCAAGTCATACGGGTGGTGCCAAATGTTACCCGTAGCCTGGCCCTCTCCTGCCGCTGCCCCAGCCACCCATTCGAAAACGATTTCCAGCCGATTCAACGGTCCCGAAAAGGTCCCGCTCACCCAGCCATCGGTCTGAGGCGCATCGATTCCGAAGTAGGTCAGAGGCGATTCGGCCGCTCGCGAATCGGATCGGGCAGTCATCGTGACGCTCGGCGGAGATCCCCACTCGATCGTGCCATCGACCTGGCACGTCGACTTTACGGTCGAAAGTCGAACCGCGTCGACCGTAACGCGGTTGTCCTCTCTGAGCAGGATCCCATCCAGGTTGGTGATCTCGATTGGCGGATCGAACACGACCGATCGCATTCGGCGCAGAAGAAGCCGTGACCGACTGAGGTCGTGTTCGAACCCGAGTGCGATGGCCACATCTCCGGCAATCTCCGATTCATCGATGGAGACAACGCCGTGTTCTATCTCCAGCGCGTCGATCCTGAACGCGGGAAGGACCGGTAGCGTCAAATCACGATCTCCCCCGGAAACGAGATTGATCTGGGGGCTGATGACGGACAATGAGTCGATGTATAGACGGCCAAGGAGCAACCAGCCCGGTCGGTATTGCACCCGCGCTTCGCCCAGCTGGAGCTTCATGCCGTTCGGCGCCACCCACGACACACCGCCGATACGCAGCCTGAACAGCGGATTGCCCTCCAGGCTGCGTATCCGGACCTCCCCACCCCCGAGCCGCTCCGCGCTCTTCTGCAGGAGGTGGCGGATCGGTCGGTTCAGCCCCCCGAAGATGGCCACGGTCACACACAAGCCCGCCCCCACTGCGAACACGAACAGACCCCAGAGAGCCTTACGACGCTTGGTTCCTCGCTCAGCCATCAGAACGCCTGGCCCAGACTCAGATGAACTTGATGACGGGACACGAACGAATCCTCGCTCAGTCGTCGAGCCACATCCAGGCGAATCGGTCCAACAGGACTCAGGTATCGCAACCCAGCGCCGATCGCCCACTTCAGCGTGGCCAGATTGAACGCATCGAGCTCAGCGTCGACTGTCCCCGCGTCGACAAAAACGGCTGCTCCCAGGTAGCGTCCGAACCTGGCTCGAAGCTCGACACTGCCCTCCAGGCGACTCTTTCCACCAATGACGGCCCCTGCCCCATCGCGCGGCCCCAGCTCTTCGAATCCCCAGCCACGAACGCTGCTCAGGCCACCTCCGAAGTAACGTTCGATGTTCGGGATATCACCCGACTGACTGAGGTCGAAGAGCGCGCCTCCCAGAACCTTTGTCGCCAGAACCATCCCGAACGGAAGACCCGTGTAGAATCGGCCCTCGCCCGCCAGCTCCAGAAACTCGCGATCGGACCCGAACAATAGGCCCTTTTCCTTGAGCGTCAGGTTCACGAGCAGCCCGTCGGAGGGATCGAGGAAATCATCCCGCCGGTCGTTCCGAAAACCGATGGCGTACTCCGTGAAGGCACTATCGGCCTGGAAGTCGATCAGACCCGCAGAGGTATCGAAAAACAGGGTCGTGCGCGTCTGGATGTTCCGCTCGAAGGAGAGATTCCCGCCCAATTCGGTCTGACGGAACTCCTGTCTCTCTTCCCTCGTGACGAACGTCCTGAAACTCATCCAGTTTCGGGAACCGAACACGTAGGGCTGCCTCAGAGAGAGGGAGGCTTCGTTCTCGATGGCCGACCCGCTCGCCGATAGCGTGAACTGCTGGCCGCCCCCGAAGGCGCTGCGATGGGTCCAGGCCAATCGGCCCTGGAACTGGCTTTCCGTGTCGTAACCCCCGCCGACACGAATCGTTCGTGGGGAGCGCTCCGAAACCTTGACGATCACGGTGACTTCGTCGTCGGTTGCCAGACTGTCGGGCACGTTCAGGACCACCGACCGAAACGCCCCGGAAAGGTAGAGCTGACGCCGACTCTGCCGAAGTTTCCGGGCGGAAAAGGCCTGGGAAGGACGGAACGTCAGGCCTCGAAGGATCGTGTCTTGACCCACCCCCTCGTTCCCCTCGACCTGGGGGAAGGCAAAACGATAGCGATGTCCCGGTTCGATTCGGTAGGTCACGGTCGCGCGATGGAGCGCCTGGTCCACGTGGGACTGGACGGACACGGTGGCAAACGCGTATCCCGAGTCGCGAACCGCCTGCAGAAGCAGCAACTGATCGGCCTCCAAATCGGGCCGAGCCAAACGACGTCCTGGCTTTGTCGAGAGAGATTTCTTCAATCGCTCGGGTAGGAGCAGACCCTCGACTCCGATCTCCCTTACCTCCGTTGGCTGGCCCTCATTGATTAGGTAGGAAACACCGACGCGGCCCGAGCGAGATCGATCGACGACCGTGTCGACACGAGCCCCGAGAAAGCCATCGTCCCTGTAGAAAGCACGGAGCCTCAACAGGTCCGCACGCACCTTCGCCCGGTTGAGTCGATGCGCGTCCACCCACGGCAGCCAAGAAAAGAAAGATGTGGCTCGGGTTGAGAGAAGGGGTCTGAGTCGATTCGAGGGGACCGACCGGTTGCCGGAGAGCAAAACCTCGCGGACGACCGGCTGCTCGGTCTGGGCGTTCGCAGGAATGGAGATGGTGAGGAGAGCCAGTGCTAGGAAATGGGCTGGGGGGATATTGCTTGGGGTCCTAACGGGCATCGTCCACGCGATGCAGCTTGAGCAGGTTCGTCTCCGCTCGAGCGGTGACGGGCGCGCCGGAAAGAATGACAAGACTGTCACCCACGACGACACTGCCCTCTAGGAGCAGGCGAGCCTCAACTTCGGCGATCATTTCGTCGGTGTCGTGGGCGGCATCTATCAGCCTCGGCTCGGTTCCCCAACTGAGGCAAAGCTGCCGCCAGATGGATTCGTGAGGCGTAAAAGCGATGATGGGTGTCTTCGGTCGACGTTTCGAGATGAGCCTCGCCGTGGCGCCCGACTGCGTAAAGGCCACGATCGCCTGGGCACCAACCCCTTGAGCGGCGGTCGTCGCCGCGTGTCCGATGGCATCGGGGAACGACAGGTGCACCTCACCCCCTCGATTACCCGTCGTGTTCGTGGATGACACGTCTGATTCCGTCTCCAACACGATGCGGGCCATCATCTGGACCGCCTCCACGGGATACTGACCGACGGCCGTTTCTCCTGACAGCATGACCGCATCGGTTCCGTCGTAGATGGCGTTGGCCACATCGGATGCTTCCGCGCGGGTCGGCCGTGGATTGGTCGTCATCGATTCCAGCATTTGTGTCGCCGTAATGACGAGAACGCCCGATTCGTTGGCCCTCGAGATGATTCGCTTTTGAATCGCCGGGACCTGCTCGGGCCGCATCTCCACGCCGAGATCACCCCGGGCGACCATCACGCCATCGGCGACTTCAAGGATTTCGTCGAGCGCATCGACGGCTTCGGCGCGCTCCAGCTTCGCGATGACGGGCACTTCACCGCCCCACTGACGTGCCTCCCGCTTGACGAGGCCGACGTCGGCCGGGGCGCGAACGAACGACATTGCGACGAGATCCACGCCGTTTTCGATCCCGAATCGAAGATCCTCCCGGTCTTTCTCCGTGAATGAAGGCGCACTCACGGCGATCCCCGGAAGATTGATTCCCTTGTTGGACTTCAGGGCCCCACCGACGACCACTTCACACGTCACTGTCGTTTGAGTGACCGTCGTCACGCTGAGTTCGATCTGGCCATCATCCAGAAGCAGGCGGTCGGCCCGGGATACATCCTTGGGGAGATCGGAATAGGTCGTCCAGATGCTGTCCGAGGAGGGGTCCTCGGACGTCGTCAGCGTCATGGTCGACCCGGCGAGGAGTTCTCGTGGTTCGGGGTCGACCTTTCCGACGCGAATCTTGGGTCCCTGGAGGTCCTGGAGAATCGCAACGGGGCGACGGAGCTCCTCCTCAACCCGCCGGACCAGATCGATCGTCGCCTGGTGTTCGTCGTAACTGCCGTGGGAAAAATTCAGCCGAACGACGTCGAGACCCGCCTCGACCAAGGCGAGTAAGACCTCTTCCGATCGACTCGCGGGTCCCAAAGTGCAGATAATTTTAGCTCGTCTCACGTTCGTTCCCCATCGGAACATAGGTCATAGACCCCTCGTGGCCTACTGATAATCCCGCATACAACGAGGCCCCTCCGCGTGAGCAGAAGGGCCTCGTGTGGGCGTAAAAAAGGATCTAGGCCGCCTCTTGCCGTTCGTCTGGGACGGGCTCCTGCACCTCGATATTCAGACCGGATTCACAATGATTGACCACGACCACCGCCCCCTCCGATGGGGGCTCTCCGATCAGGACCCGGGCAAGCGGTGTTTCCACTTCTCTTTGGATGTAGCGCTTGAGCGGCCTGGCCCCGAGGGTCGGGTCGTAGCCCTCTTGAGCGATGAACTCAACCACGCCAGGCTCCACCCTCAGGCGGAGTCCACGATCCTCGACTCGGCCTGCGAGTTCTTCGATGAACAGTCCAACTATATCTTGTATCTCTCTGCGACTCAATGATTTGAACGTAACAATTTCGTCCACACGGTTCAAGAACTCCGGCCGGAACCGAGCTCTGAGCTGGTCCATCACCCTCCCAAGAACGTCTTGGGGTATCCCCCCATTCGGCGTAACCCCTTCCAGGAGCTCGGGAGACCCGATGTTCGACGTCATGATAACGACGGTGTTCTTGAAGTCGACGGTACGTCCCTGCGCATCGGTCAGGCGACCTTCGTCGAGGAGCTGCAACAGCAAATTGAGCACGTCGCCGTGAGCCTTTTCGACCTCGTCGAACAGAATCACTGAATAGGGTTGCCTCCGTATCGCCTCCGTGAGCTGACCACCCTCGTCATAGCCGACATAACCGGGAGGCGCCCCGATCAGGCGTGATACCGTGTGTCTTTCCATGTATTCGCTCATATCGATCCTGACCGTGTAATCCTCGCTGTCGAACAGAGCCCACGCCAAGGTTCGAGCCAGTTCCGTCTTCCCCACACCCGTCGGGCCAAGGAACACGAACGACCCGATAGGACGTCGCGGATCCTTGATGCCCGCTCTCGCCCGAATCACGGCGTCGGCGACTCGAGAAACGGCTTCTTCCTGGCCGATTACCCGTTCGTGCAGTAACTCGTCGAGACGAAGTAGTTTTTCGCGTTCTCCTTCGACAAGACGCGTGACCGGGATGCCCGTCCATCGTGAGACGATCTCGGCGACCTCAGAGTCGGTCACATTTTCTCTCAGCATCCTTTTCTTATCCGAAGCGGCGTCTTCGGTCTCCTCCATCGCCCTCTCGAGTTCGGGCAGTCGACCGTGCTTCAGTTCGGCCGCTCGGTTCAGATCGTAGCTACGCTCGGCGGTCTCGATCTCGCGTCTGACCTCTTCAATCTGCTCCCTCAAGGTGCGGATTTCTTCCAGAGCAGCCTTTTCGGTCTCCCAGCGAGCGCGCATTTCTTCCTTTCTCGTTCGAAGATCGGCGAGGTCCTTTCTGAGCTCTTCCAGGCGCGTCTGGCTAGCCTTATCCCTTTCGTTCTTGAGTGCCGCCTCCTCGATTTCGAGCTGCATGACGCGGCGGGTCGATTCATCCAGCTCTGCCGGCATAGAATCGATCTCGGTCCTGACCATCGCGCACGCCTCATCGACCAGATCGATCGCTTTGTCGGGCAGAAAGCGGTCAGAGATGTAACGATCCGAAAGGACTGCCGCACTCACCAAGGCATTGTCCTGTATTCCCACACCGTGGTGCAGCTCGAATCGCTCTCGAACACCACGGAGGATGGAGATCGTGTCCTCTACCGTCGCGGCACCGACCAGGACCGGTTGGAAGCGTCGTTCCAAAGCGGCGTCCTTTTCAATTCGCTGACGGTGCTCGTCAAGTGTTGTAGCCCCGATACAGTGAAGCTCTCCACGCGCCAGCGACGGCTTGAGCAGATTCCCCGCGTCGGTCGATCCTTCGGTCCTCCCCGCCCCTACGATGTTGTGCACTTCGTCGATGAACAGCAGGATGCGACCTTCGCTGGCTTTGACCTCTTGCAGAACGGCCTTAAGACGTTCCTCGAACTCACCACGAAACTTCGCCCCCGCGAGGAGCGCGCCCAGATCGAGTGAGAAGATGACACGGTTTTTCAGCCATTCAGGCACGTCCCCATTCACGATCCTTTGAGCCAATCCCTCGACGATGGCCGTCTTCCCCACACCCGGTTCGCCGATGAGCACGGGGTTGTTCTTCGTTTTTCTCGATAGAATCCGTATAACTCGACGGATTTCCACATCTCTTCCGATCACCGGATCCAGTTTCCCGGCACGGGCTTCAGCCACGAGATCGACGCCATACTTCCCAAGGGCGTCATAGGACCCCTCGGGGGTGGAGCTGGTGACCCGCTGGTTTCCCCTAACAGCGGTGAGCCGAGCCAGAAAAGCATCTCGTGTGACGCCCAGCGGCGTAAGTCGTGCTTCGATCCGACCGTCTGAGAGGAGAGAAAGAAAAAGATGCTCCACGGACACATATTCATCCCGAAGCCGACCAGCCTCATCTTCGGATTTCGTCAATACCGTCTGCAGGGCCTGGGTGACGTAGACCCTTCCGGCCTCAACCCCGCCACCGCCGACCCTCGGGAGACGGGCGACCTCTTCTTCGGCCACCTCGATCACTCGGCGCACATCGACGTCCATTCGCCCGAGCACCGCCGGAACCAGCCCCTCGTCCTGTTCCAGGAGGGCCACCAGTAGGTGTGAGAGATCGACCTCCTGGTTTCCCGATCGAACCGCCCGAGACTGAGCGGCCTGGATAGCCTCCTGGGATCGTTCTGTGAGTTTAGACGCGTTCATCCGAATACTCCTTCCCACTTCCCGAGGGGATCGAGGCATGCGATACGCGCTCTAACCCCTCGTAGAGTTCTCTTTCTTGAGCGGACAATGTTTTCTGCATCACGATCCTGAATTCGACATACAGATCGCCCGTGCACCCGGAGGCGGGAAATCCCTTGCCCCGAACACGCACGACATCCCCGGAGGATGTGCCTTCAGGGACACGTATCCGCACACGGTCGACCAGTGTTTCGACGATGACCTCTCCGCCGAGAGCGGCCTGCCAGGGCTCGATGCTCGCGGTTGCGAACAGATCGCACCCCTCGAGCCGGAGATGCTCGCTCGGGACCACCTGAACACGGAGATAGAGATCGCCCGGTGCCATCGATCCGATACCCTTCCCCCCTTGCCCCGTCATCCGGATTCTTTCTCCGTGACGGGTGCCCGCGGGGATCTTGACCGTGTAGGTCGTTCGATGACCCGTTCGGGGGTCCACCTTAGTCACCTGTTTCTGTCCCCCGAGGGCGGCTTCTTCCAAGGTCACCTGAATCGTCGACTCCTGATCTTCACCCCGTCGACCAGTCCAGCTGAACGTGCCTCCCGAATCGAAGCTCCCGTGGTAGGTAGACATAGGTTGAGCGAATTCTTCGAAACCAGAATTCGAAAAGTGAGCTTCCCTCCCGAACAGATGCTCCAGAATGTCGAAAAAGCTCCCAAACTCGGCCGCATTGAACCCTTCTCCAAACTGCACGCCGCCCCCACCCCGCTCGTGTCTCGCCTGCCATGCGTCTCCATACCGATCGTAGCGTGCCCGTTTTTCAGGATCCTTGAGTACATGGTATGCCTCCCCGATGTCCTTGAACCGGGCCTCGGCGTCCTTTTCCTTGCTGACGTCGGGATGATACCGTCTGGCCAGATCACGATAGGTCTTCCGGATCTCCTCTTGTGTGGCGGTCTTGGGAAGCCCGAGAATGGTGTAGTAATCCTTGAAGTCCATGGTTTGCCGTTCATAGAAAGAGCCACGCGAGCATCGTCGCGTGGCCCGATCGTGCAAGCAAGGTTGGTCTGCCGCGTTGGGTGTCAGGCAACCTTCACATCGATGCTTTTCGGCCTGGCTGCTTCGGCCTTGGGCACGCTCAGGGTCAGCACGCCATCACGGTAGGTCGCCGTGATCTTGTCGACTTCGATTTGCTCGCCGACGCGGAATGACCGACTGAACGCCCCGTAGGTCCGCTCCGATCGCTTAACGTTCTTGCTCTTGGAATCGGAAAATCGACTCCGCTCACCCTTGATCGTCAACGTTCCGTTCTCGACCGTGACCGAAATCTCTTCCTTCTTCACGCCCGGCAGATCCGCGTGAACATCGAAGCGATCTTCGTGCTCTTCGATGTCGACGCGTGGATTAAGAGCGGACCCGCCAGCGTTCCAATCTCCCCAGACCGAATTCAAAAGACTGTCAATCTCACGATCCAGGCTCGAGGGATGCCATTTTACCAACATTTCCATTCACCTCCGTTGCAGGTTCTTATCTGTTCCCCTCTCTGGGGTCGGTCCAACCTTTTGCAAGCACCATACCAGAAACCCCATACGGATCATAAGTAATTGATAATTCACAGCTTGATTTGAATAAGACCGAACCAGCTACTCCGCTTCAGCGCCAAACTGGCATTGAAAATCACCGCCAATATCGCTCGCTTGTGCCAATTTGGCTTATATCTGCACCGAGCGAACGGGCAGGTGCATCGATCACGCCTGCCGGCTGGTCAAGTCAATCCATCGCTCTTCGTCTGATTTCGGCCTGCGCCTCCCCGAAGAGGGCAATAAGCCTGCTGCGGACGTTTTCGTCCCGGAATACGCCGATCCGCTCGGCCCAGGAAATGCCCCCCTCCATGTGAGTCAATAAATATTGACCATCGGTCTCAACGAAAGGATGCCGACCACCGACGTTCAGGTAAATCGGTGATGAGTGAGCCATGACCGGCCCAGCGTCGGTGATGTATTCACCCCAGCAACGTGCGACAACCCAGCAAGGTGCCGAAACGTCAAGATCGAACTGGACCGTCGCGGTCCGTCGGTCCCCATCCGCATACTCTCTTGCCGATCGTTCGCCATTCACGATCAGCTCGACCGCCGTCAGGGGCCAGACACTTTCGGCCGTTGCCACGACCTCCACCCTACCGCCATTGCCCGGCAGATCTATTTCCTGGCCCATCACAGCCCCGTCCACACGCAGATCGATCATTGCCCCCGTGGAGGCGAAGGTCGTTCCGTTTCGAACCGCCTGACACCAGTTGTCGAACGTGAATGCTTCGTCTTCCCGCAGCTTTGCGTAGGTGCGGGATCCCCCCAGGATCCGACCGTTGCTCATCTTGTCGGTACCACCGACGATCGGCAGCTTCTGGCCCGCGTTCAGCCACCGATAGTAGCCACGTTCGCCTTGCCCGATCTCTTCCCCGAGCCAGACCCAGCACATCTCCGCCGCATCGGCCTGCCCCAGAACGATGTTTGCCGCATTTTCGAAATCGGGCACTGGCATATGAGGCATGATGACGAGCCCACCCTGACGACGACACGCCTCCGACCAGTCCGCCATCAGCGTCTGGATCTCGCCTCCTACCCAGTCTTCCTGGGGACCCCCCGTACAGATGGGGGCGACCATTTCCTTCAGTCCCAGCAGACTGATGTGTCCCAGGACGTGCTGCCGGTTCTCCTGGCTCACCCAAATCTTGTGAAAGTCGCTGCTCGTCGGAGAGAGGCCCCCCGAAAACTCCTCCCAACTCGTGAAGAGCCGACCCCATTGGCTGACGAGCAGGTTCACGACGTTCAGATCCTCGGCCTCTGCCTCCAGGTGGCTCGACTGCGCCGTGAGGAAGTGAACGTGCGTATCGCCCGAATAAAACCCACGTTTCTTCATGTCGAAGGCACGCCGGATGGCGAGGGACAGTTCGCGCTGCCCGGGCTTGATCTCGACCAGGCTGCGTAGCGGAACGTACTCGAAGCCGCGCACGACTTCGATGTAAACCGGCCCGATGGGCAACTCGATCTGGCACGTCCCATCGATATAGGCGTAGGGGACTCCCTCGTCCCGCACCCTGCAGTCGCCACCCATATCTTCGAACCACGCAACATTCACATCCGCCTGGTGTCCGTGCGGCGCGAAGTAGGCGCCCTGCGGCGATCTGAAATGCACGCGACAGCCCGTCGGCCGGCCTGTTGCGTCGTCCGTCACGCGCACGTGCACCCACTGCTTCCCGTGGGGCGATACCATCTCCACGTGCACGGGCCCGGACGTCACACTTTTTTCCCTCAGGACCTCGCCCCAGCGGACGGACGCCTTTGCCTTCCCCTCAGCTCCGATTTCGAGCACGGCGTGCTCAGAGGCGTGAATCTCCAGATAGCCGTCCTGGTCTATCTCCTCGTCTCCCCCCCACCCCGTCTCATCCGTCGTCAGAAAGTCGGCACGTGGTCTGAACAGCACGTCTTGCCGCGCGATAACCCCGCGCTCCACCGACACCTCGGGCGCCGCGTCGGTGTCGGTGACCGTGACGGCCACTTCTTCACGCGGTGGCCAAACGAAGGGATCGCCCTCTTCGTTGCACAGCGTGATCGCGCCGAGCAACATGGGTGTATCCGTTTCGGCGACCCAATTGATCCGATCGATCACGCTATCAGGTCTGTCGTTTACCCAGTCGTAAACCCACCACCCATCCAGGTCGCCGCTGGCTTTCGTCACGCCCGTTTGCGCTCTCCCCCAGGCGCCCGTCCTGTCGTCGAAACTCACCGGCTCGAACTCACGACAATGGCGACACTCGAAGGGATGGTGTCCCCAGGGTATCGTCACGTCGTGTATTTCAAACCTTCGACGCAGCACGATTTCGGCGGTCGTCCCATCCTTGTAGGTCACGTCATAGCGACCCAATCGCTCAGCCACTCCTTCGAGCGTCGATCCATCGCAACCTTGAGGGGCGGACACGTGCGCGAAGAGAACCCTACGTGCAACGTCATCGATCGGTAACTCGACATTTGAAACGCCGCCATCGCGTACACACACGAAACGGTCGCCGTCTCCCGTGCCCAGTTCGAAAGGGACACCCCAGAAGCGCTCCCTCCCAGAAGGCAGATCCGCGAGGACCGTCCGCGTGGGATCTCCGCCCCTGTAGGGCCACCAGTAGCCTGCGCCCGTCTGGATATTATCGGGACCCGCGTTGTAGGCCGTCGACAAATCGACGGCCTCGAATGCATCACCCATGTCGATTTCCTCCGATCAGGCCTTGAGGGTGCGTGTCTGCTCAAGAGGAATCAAGATCGCGAAAGACGGGCACCGTGCCAAAAGGTTCCATTCGCCGGTAGCTGACAGACCTCTCGTTCTGTTTGGCTGGGTAGCGTTCGATTTCTTATCTTCGCAGGCAGTATCGAAGTCGGGATCCACTTCCTGTCGCATCGGTGCTTAACGAGGCCTACGTATGGGTTTCTTCGACGATTTTTCAATCAAGCGTAAACTGAATCTGATCATCATGCTGACGAGCAGCATCGCTCTGATTCTGGCGTGCACGGTGTTCCTCGCGTATGACCGCTACACCTACAAGCAGTCGGTCCACCGAGAACTGGAGACCCTGGCGGATGTGGTCGCAGCGGGGACCCGCGGGGCCTTGGCAGAGAACAGCACTGGCGAAGCCTTGGAAACGCTCCAGACGCTCAGCTCTCAGTCCAACGTCCTATCAGCAGCCGTCATCAAACCAGACGGTGAAGTCCTCGCCTCATACCACAGAAACGACGCGACCGTCACCATCCCAGAGCCCGATCTGGAGCGTCTCTTCCAGCTGGGAGACCACGCGATCACGCTCTTTCATCCCGTCAGGCGGGACGGCGAACAGATCGGTGTCGTCTTCCTCGAAGCCGACCTGACCGAGCAACAGCAGCGGGAAAACCGCTTCGTCATCATCGTACTTGTGATCCTCGGCGGCTCTTTCCTCGTCGTCTACGGGGTCGCATCCGGTGTCCAGCGCATTATCTCGGGTCCCATCCTACAACTCACCGACGTGGCCAGACGGATTTCGCACAACCGGGACTACTCGGTTCGCGCCGTCAAGACGACGGAAGATGAAGTCGGCATTCTGATCGACGGCTTCAACGACATGCTGACGGACATTCAGGAGCGAGACGCCGCCCTTCAGCAAGCCAAGGACGAGCTCGAACTGCGGGTCGAAGAGCGAACACGGGATCTGATCGAAACGAACGAACAGCTGAGAAGAGAAGTCGCCGAGCGGCAGCGCACCGAGGCGGTTCTGAGGGAGCGGGAAGAACAGCTGAGACAGGCACAAAAGATGGAAGCGATCGGCCGACTCGCCGGGGGCGTCGCTCACGATTTCAACAACCAGCTCGCCATCATCCAGGGCTACATGGACATGGCTCTGGAAGACGTCTCCAAAGACTTCAGAATCCACCAGTATCTGACGCAGGCGTGCAAGGTGATCGACAAGTCGACAGCGTTGATCGACCAGCTGCTCATGTTCAGCAGCAAACAACCGATGGACAAACGTCCGCTCGAGATGAACCACCACGTCATCGACCTGCAAAAGATGATGAGCCGGCTGCTCGGGGAAGACATCGAAGTCACACTCGACCTGCAGGACGATCTATGGGGCGTGGAGGCCGACCCGGCGAATATCGACCAGGTCATTTCAAACTTGTTCGTCAACGCCCGCGACGCGATGCCGTCGGGTGGAGTCCTGGCCATCAAGACGCGCAAAGTCGAAATCGACGAGGCATTCTGTTTGCAATGGCCCGAGGCACGGAACGGTAACTTCATCCAGCTCTCGATCAAGGACACGGGCGTCGGTATGACGGAAGAAGTCCGTGCCCATGGCCGTCCTGCTCGAGCAACTGAAGGATGCGCTGGAGCGTCGGGTCAAGTCCCATAGTCAGTTGAAACTCATCGGGCTCCGTGGTATTCATGCTCTCTGCCGAGCATCTTGATTGTCGCCGAGATTCAGGTTGTTTTTCAGTGCTTGCCTGAGCAGCGGGAGGTGTTTGTATCCGCTCACGCGTCGCAGGCGTGGTTCGATGTCGAGGAGTGCGGCCGCGACCCATCTGTGTCGCTGAGGAGAGTTGTTCCAGCGGTTGACCTTCCGTATCAGGTTGCCGGTCATGCTGTTGAGCGCCTCGATGCAATTGGTGGTTCGGAAGCTTCGCTTCAAGAACGGGAGCATCCCCAGCCGGTGGAGGGTCAGGGTTTCCTCCAGTCCTTCCTCGAGGCTTGCCACGGCAGACTGATTCATCAGCTTGAGTTCGGGTTTGAGTGATTCGAGTGCGGCCTTTGCCTCCTCGTAGGTGTCGCAGTCATAGGCTTTCTGAAGTTTCCGTCGAACTCTTGGACGTTCTGCCTCCGGGAGGTAGCTGACGACGTTCTCGCGCTTGTGACACTGACAGCGATGCACGCACACATCCCCTTTGAGGGCTTTGGTGACGGCACTGCGGAGTCCCTTTGAGCCGTCCAGCACAACGAGAAGGCCCTGGTCGTAGCACAGGCCTCTCCGGATGAGATCCTGGATCAGCTGACGGCAGATCCGTTCGTTCTCCGTCGCCGATTCGACGAAGCCCAGGGGGATCTTCTGGCCGTCCGTCGTGACGCCCGGAGCGATCACGATCTCTTCGTCGGCAAAGCTCTTTCCGTCGATGAACAGGGCGACCAAGTCGTAGTCGTCGAGCGGTCGTTCCTGGAACTGCTTCAGCTTCTTTGCGGTGGCTTTGATGAACCGTCGCGAGACGGAGGATGCCGAAATTCCGAACGCTTCGGGTACCGACTCTGCACAGGCTCTGTAGTTGCGACAGGAGATTCCCTTGAGCACACGAAGCAGCAGCTTCTCATCCATCGCTCTGGGCCTCTGCATCCCCCGGTATGCGGCCAGAGAAACCTCCGTATCGGACTCGACGTCGCGCACACGGGGAACGGCCACCGGCAGCTTCTGGTCCATCAGATACACGGACCCTTTCTGGCTTCCCCATCGACGATGCGACTGCTCTGAACCCTTACGCGCATACCGAACGCCTGCGAGCTGCTCCACCTCCTGCTGGAGCACGTCGGCAACGGCCTCCAGACCCAGCGGAATCAGCGCCCGGATCACCGATAAACGCGTCTCCAAATCCATAACGTCTGACCCAACCTTGACTTCGCCATCCCCCTGCAAATAGCTTCTCCATCGTGGGCTCCTTTCTTACGGGTACACGCTCTCACACATCTACCCACAACGTAAGTTTGGAGCCCTTTAAGTTTCAACTAGGATAGGGACCTCACCGAGCGTCGTCCCGCAGCATTGTAGAGCATCACAGAAACGCAAAGAGCCCCTCCGGGTCCAGAAGACCGGAGTGGCTCCTTTTTTGGCTCTATCCGGGTTTCTCAACGGTGAAACTATAGAATGACAAGGTCATAGATCGTTCCCTACGCTTGGTTGTGTGTGTAGGACAATCAAAGCGAAGGGGGTGCGACCTATGACCGGGAGCAGATTACTATCGAAACTGCTGAGATTCAAGGGGTTCCGTGTTGTCAGCTGGTGGTTTGAGGGGAGAAGCTGTTTCGTCATCGCCGTAAAGCCACATAAGAATGGTTGTTGTTGTCCGGAGTGCGGCCGTCGAGGTAAAATCGTCCGCACAATGCCCCATCCGCGTCGGTGGCGTGACATTCCGGTGTGCGGGTGGAGGGTCTGGCTTCTCTACCATCCTCGGGAGATTCGGTGTCCTACCCACGGTCGTGTGGTCGAGGAGATTCCGTGGGCGGAGCGGTTCTCTCGGGTGACGTATCGCTTCGAGTATGCCATGCTGCGCTACTGCCAGACCATGACGCAGAAGGCGGCGTCCGAGTTACTGCGCATCTCTGCCTCGACGCTGTCGGATCTCCTTCACCGATCCATCACGCGGCTTCGTGAAGGTCATCGTATCCGAGGGCTCAAAACCATCGGGATCGACGAGATCTCCTACGCCAAGCGTCACAGGTACGCCACGCTCGTTTACGATCTGGACCGCTCCTGCGTGGTGTGGGTTGGCCGCGGCAGGGCGCGTAAAACGATCGATCGGTTCTTCACAGAGGCTCTCAGTCCCTACCGGAGATCCAAGATCGGGTGGGCCTGCTGCGACATGAGCGAAGCTTACATCGGAGCCATCCAGGAACACTGTCCGAATGCCAAGCTGGTCCTCGATCGCTTTCACATCGTCAAGGCTCTCAATGTCGCCGTTGACGAGGTCCGTAAGGACCAGTGGCGTAAAGCTGCCCCGGATGAGCGCAAAGCCATGAAGGGCCTCCGATGGCTCCTCTACCGGCACTCAGCGACACGCTCCAGAGGGGATACTCGGACACTCAAAGCACTGGAGAAGGCGAACTACCGAATCTATAGAGCCTGGAGACTCAAGGACGAGTTCGAGCAGTTCTGGGAATACAAAGCGCCCTGGGCTGCCGAACGCTTCCTGAAATGCTGGACGACGTCCGCACTCAGAGTCGACGTGAACCCCTGCGAAAGTTCGTCAGGACCCTGCGACAGCACTTCTTCGGCGTCCTCGCATTCGTGAACACGCGTCTTACCAACGCCATCGCCGAAGGCCTCAACCGAATCGTCCAAATCGTCAAGAACCGAGCCAGCGGATTCCGCACACTCGACGCATTCAACGATATGATCTTCCTTACCGTCGGAGACATAAACATCCCTGAGCAGATTCCGAAGAGGTTCCGCACACTCTAACCGCGCCCCCATGCCAGGAACCACGGCACCTTCACCCACTTCATCTCGTTGAGAGATCCGGATATAGCCCCTTTTTTGCGGTACAGTCGGCTGGCTACAGTCCCAACAGGTAGGAGACCTTCAGGATGAGGGAGCGATTTCGCTGCTTGATACTGCCAAACCCATCCTCGGTGTCGAATCCATTGTCGTAAACCAGAAAAACGTCACTTCCCGGCTTGTAACGATAGTTCAGGAGGAAGTTCGTACTCATGATCTGTTTGTCGTTGTTCACCTGGGTGAACAGTTTCACGAAGAAGTTGGTCGTGAACGAATAGACGATTCGATTGCTGAGGGCCAGAATATTCACGTTCCCCTCTGGCAGACGAATCCAGTTCGTGTTGAGTTGTGTCTCGAACGAAACGCGTCCGCTCGGGCTGTATCTATTCTCGAACCTCAGACTGTAGCGGCGCCCCGTGTAGTATGACCCCCCTTCGAAGAACACCCGTGGTCTCAACTTTCGAGCGCGACTGGGTGACGGACCGACGGTGAACGACGTAAAGTCATAGGTGCCGACAGGTACCACGATGTCCGGGCATCGATCCGATAGATCGAACTCCTCGGTTACCACGTCGTGGGTGCGCGTTACCTCCATCCGCCACCAGTCCGCCGTGTTGAACTGAGTCCACAGGTTGAAGCCCATTTCGTAAAATTTCACTTTGTTGTCGCGATCGGTGAGCACCTGGGCCTCGGGACCGATCGACATGTATCGGATGTTCAGGATGCCTGGCCTGGGACGCAAACGAATGCGACCGTCGTAGCGACGGAAGCCCTGAACGTCGTCCCTGCGGTTCACGAAGCCCACGCCGGGCTCGAAAGACTCCTCCACCTCCAGATACCGCAGGCGCGTTGAAAAAAACCCGCCGCTGTAATTGACGAAACCGAATCCCGCGTTGCCCGATGCGTCCAGATCCGAATCCCACGACTTGGCGACGAACCCGTTCACGTTCAGTGCGGGCGTGGGCGAATAGCTGAAGTCGACGCCGGCCGTCCGGTTGTAGCGAGCCGCTCCTCCCAAGTTCACGAAATCGCCCGCGTCCTCCGCCGCTGGATCCATTCGAATCCCAAGCGAGTCCGCATAAGACGTCTGTTTATTCACGAACATGAAACCGATATTCGACCTCTTGAAAAGATCCCGACGCATGCGGAGTACCGAGTAGTTCGTCCGCCTGACATCGGTCGTATCGTCATCGTCGATCACGAGCTGGTTGTCTGTCAACGCGTGCAGGGCGCCGATGCTGGTTCTGCCTTCCTTGCCCGCCACCTTCGATCCCAGGATGATCGGAATTTTGGCTCCTTCTTCGAGCCCGATGCGACGGGAGTAGAACAGCAACGTTGGGGGACGTGACCCGCCACCCGTTCGCTCCGCTGGTTCACCGAACTCGAACAGATTGGCGCCTTCGAGGAAAAACTCGCGCTTTTCGGGGAAGAACAGACGGAACTGCGTCAGGTTGACCTGTTCCTGGTCGCCTTCCACCTGGGCAAAGTCGGTGTTGTAGGATAAGTCTATTGTGATGTTCGGTGTGATGCCGTAGCGCAGGTCGCCACCCCACTCAACGGTCCCGTCTTCTTTTGGAGTGGCCGCCTCGAAGTCCTTGAGGGTTCCGGGCAGCACGTAGGGCTTGATCTGTATCGCTTTGGAAGAGCCGATACCGCGGAGGCCGCGGAGCTCGCCGATGTCCGACGTCCAGTATCGCGCTCGACTGGTGGAACTCCGCCGCCCGACGACGAACTGGGTCTCTTCATTCCGGCTAGAGATATTCCGGGCGAAATTGACACCCCAGACCATTTCCTCCGAGGGTTTGAATCGCAGCTGGTCGAACGGAATCTTGACCTCCGCTGTCCAACGATCATCGTGGACCCGCGTCCGGCATTCCCAGTTGCAGTCCCAATCGCGATTCTGTGTCCGACCCCTGTTGGAAAGCATGACGTCCTGCTGCGCACCGAGCGGGTTCACGAAGAAGAAGAAGCCGTTCTGACGGTCGTTGTAGGTATCGAGGAGAATCTGGATGTTGTCTTCGCCCCAGAGCTCGGAATCGCGACGCATGTTGTTGGCGACGACTCGAGTGTCCTCGGAGATGTAGCAATCGAAACCAAAGTAGATTGCTTCGTCGTCGAAGATCACACGCGCTTCCGTTCGCTCGGTGCTTGGCATCCAGTATTGGGGTTCCCTCTGGATGAATCCACGAACGGGTTCTGAAGAACGCCAGGCGGTCTCGTCGAGCGAGCCGTCGAGTTTGGGACGCTCTTCGACCCGCGACGCGTAGACCACACGACGGGACTTGCTTTTGTCCCCATCGCCCGGGGTGATTCCGATGACACGATCGGAGACCTTCAACGGCATCCCCGACGTCGAGATCCTCCGGGCGACGACCACGTCGTTCAGCTCCTTGATGACTTCGAGAGCTTCTCCCGAAGGTCCGGATGCGTTGGCCACAGCCAGTCGGCTCCACAGTGGTGCCGAACCGTTCATGCCCGAAACGTAGACGAGGTCGCCACCTACCTGTTCGACGGTTCCCACGGCATCGCCGAAGTGAATGCTCGGAGTGAGTCCACCGTTCTCGACGCCCAGGTCCGTCGTTGTGTGACCGTTGTGTTCACCCATTTCGGGAACAATACGAATCACGCGCAGACCATTTCCGGCCGCTCGCATCACAGATTCGATCGTCATTCCGATTGCCAGGTCTTCTAACTCCGCGCGCGCGAATCGAACAGACCCTTTGGCAACACGTGCGACGGCCATCGTGCTGTCGTGACTGACGAGCCCGAATCGATCGCCGGGTTGGATAATCGTACGTTCGCCCAGGTCCAGGAAAACCGTGTTCCCGTGTACGCGGACGACGTGCCCGTCGTCTTCTTCCGCAACGGCCGGACCCAGCGTCAGATGAACGAGGAAAACCGTCGAAAGCAGCCAGAATCGAATCACTGATCCCTCATTATTGTCGGTAAAACGTTATAAAGTGGTGGCTGGCGAGCATCTCAAGTTAACATACGGCCGAATCGGTGTCAGCCAAGTCTTACATAAACCGATGGATGCCAATCCTCAGCTATTCGGTTAGTAAGCACATACCTACAAATCTATTCAATCGTTTTATCAGAACAAGCCCAAACACTGCTCCAACCTCTGTTTTCTCCGATTCCTATTCGATTTCCAGACCATTTTCGAGCATCGCGGCATGCAGGTGTGGCTCAATGAGCTCTTTCAGGTGGATATTTGCGTAGCCCACCCAGGCAACCGGTGATGTCGTATCCAGGGGCGCGTCAAGGGGCCGTCCATCCGGTCGCGCGATGAAAACTCCCCTTTCACGAGCAATGAGCTCCGTACAGACATCGTAAGGGTGACAGCAGATCCCGAGCTCCTGGCCTCTGCTCTGCAATACCCCTGCCAAATTGGGCCTCAGATCGGCGTTGAAACGGTCGTGGCCGGCCATCAGCTCGTAAAACTGCCCACCACTGCAGATATATTGATCCTCGAAGAGTCGGCTTTGCCTGGCTCTATCGGCCCAATCACGGCCTCGGCGACGGATTCCTCGATACGGGCAAGAATATCTTTCCCACCCGGGAAAAATCTCGAGATCATCCCGAACCCGTGCGTGAGGGTTCGTGCGCGGGACGGCTGGATCGAAATCGGTCCGAATTCTCGGGTCGTGCGGTCAAAACCTATCGCTCCGCTTGTCTTTCCCTTCACAGCCCAGAGTACATCCGATCGAAACTGTTTAGACGTCGGGATCTCCGTCTGAACGGCGATGTGAATGTCCTGAAGATTCGTTTGCGAGCCCTTGTTCGGTGCGACACCCGTGAGGATCCAGGCGCTGCGTTTGTCATACATCAGACCCCGCGTACCGTCGATCGGATCGACGATGATTCGTAGAGCGGCGCTCTCGGCGGCGTCCCACTGGGGACCGTTACACCTTCTTCTGGCAGACCTTCACCGATTAGAACGAAGGACAGCGTCTCCGCCAGTTCGACGTCGAACAACTCCATCAGGGCCACTTCGCCGATTCGATCGACATCGTAGATGGTGTCTCCCGCTGTCTCGTCTACCACATCGGACAGGTCAGCAGGATTCGAACGGTCGATGTGGTCGAGTACGGTGTCGCGGATTCTGCCCTGAATGCGTCTGATCCGCTCGACAATCTCCATGGAATCGATCACTCTGTTGCCTCCTGAGACACACAAGTGCCTCGACGCTGCCATAGTAGTCTTTTGCCTTCGGTACGGCAACATTGCACGTCATCTGAGGACCAAAGACAGCTTAGCCCTTGACACACAGACACGTCTTTCCCACATTTTGCGGTGCAAGGGTAGAGGCGCGGGATTCATGAGTAGTGATCGTGCGGATGACAGATCCCACACACGGTCACGAAGGGGAATCGCCGCCGAAGTCGAAACCGTTTCTGTCGACGCTTTCGGCTGGTCCAGACAGAAAACATCTTCTGGACTGTCACGGCAAAGGCCGTGGAGCGCTCTCTTGTCGGTCGCTTTTCGAACGATTGTGAGCCGACGTCGCCTCTACCCACGGTGCGTCGGCTGTTTTCGTATGGAGGAGAACGTGAGCAAGTTCAAAGTTGGCATCCTGGGCGCAACCGGAATGGTTGGCCAGCGGTTTGTCAGCATTCTGTCCGACCACCCGTGGTTCGAGCCGGCCGTCGTCGCGGCCAGTCCTCGATCGGCCAGGAAAACCTACGCCCAGGCGGTCGAGGGGCGCTGGACCCTTCCCGGAGACGTGCCCGCTGCGGTAGCCGAGATGATCGTCGTCGACGTCCAGAAAATCGCAGCGATCACCGACGAGGTCGACTTCGTCGTGTCTGCGCTCGATATGGAAAAGGACGACATCCGTCGTGTCGAGGAGACGTATGCGATGGCCGAAACGCCCGTCGTCTCGAACAATTCAGCCCATCGGTGGACACCCGACGTTCCGATGATCATTCCGGAGATCAACGCCGATCACGCCGACGTGATTCCCGCTCAGAGAAAGCGTCTTGGCACGACTTGCGGCTTCGTGTCGGTCAAACCCAATTGTTCGATTCAACCCTACGTTCCGGCTTTTCACGCTCTTTGGGATTTCCACCCCACGCGTTCGACCGTTTGTACTTACCAGGCGGTCTCGGGTGCCGGGAAAACTTTCGCGACGTGGCCAGAGATGGAAGACAACGTGATTCCCTTCATCGGTGGTGAAGAAGAAAAGAGCGCCCGTGAGCCGCTGAAGATCTGGGGCCACGTTGCCGACGGCGAGATCAAGGTTGCTGATGCTCCCGTCATATCGGCACAGTGCATTCGGGTCCCGGTGACCGATGGTCATATGGCGGCCACGTCCGTCTCTTTCGAGAGGAAACCGCCAAGGGACGAGGTGATCGATCGATGGCGAAACTTCCAGGGCAGCAAGAAAGCGGAAGGACTCCCCTCCTCACCCACGCCCTTCATGACCTACTTCGACGAGGACGACCGTCCACAGACGCGGTTGGATCGGGACGCCGGCAACGGAATGTCCATCACACTCGGCCGACTCCGTGACGACGAGCTGTTCGATTACAAATTCGTCGCATTGAGCCACAACACGCTGCGGGGCGCGGCGGGTGGCGCGGTGCTGTTGGCAGAGCTTCTCAAGGCGCAAGGCTATATAGAAGCTAAGTAGGTTGCATTCGGTGTTCGGTGTTCAGCTGCATCGGGATGCTGCCTGTTCTGCTCCGCGCGGATCATCACATTAGTGTGACGTAGAGAACAGATGCAGAAAAAGCCCCGGCGATATGATTCGTCGGGGCTTTTTCTCGGGAGGTAGCGGGTCGCGGGGACGACCCGTTGCTGGGAGCTCTTTGAAACCGCGAGGAAGCGGTCGTGTGTCGGGGACGTTAAATATCCAAAGCTCGTTGGATCATGTCCTTGGCTGCGTTCATGGCTGTCACGTTGGCTTCGTAGGCCCTGGATGCCGTGATCATATCGACCATCTCCGTGACCACGTTGATGTCCGGGTAGACGACGTATCCATCCTCTCGGGCATCCGGATGAGCCGGATCGTAAACCAGACGCGGTTCGGTCGGCTCTTCTCGAATTTCGACGGTTTCGACACCTGCTCCGAGCAGCTCTTCAATCGCCGGTCCGGGGCCCGCGGGGAGATGGTCCCGGTGCGTACTGCTGATATGCTGCTTCGTCGCGTTGAAGACGTCCCGGAAGCGCTGGGTGTAGGGGGACTCCACCATCACAACGCGCTTTCTCTTGAACGGGCCGCCCTCTTCTGTTCGTGTGGTCTCTGCGTTCGCGATATTGCTCGCGATCGCGTTCAACTTCCGTCGTTGCGCCGAGAGACCGTACCGCTGATGTCGAAGGCATCGAAAACACCGCCTGACGGCGGCCGATACCCCGACGCGGAGCGAGCCAGCGTGACGCTCTGAGTCACAGCCATGGGATGGTCCTTATCGCTTCGAAGGGTGGTTAGCTTTCTACGCGCACACGATCTTTTGCAATCCGCGTGCCGATTGGAATCGCCCAGTCTGCTGGCGCCCTCCCTTTGTAGGACGGAAAAAAGGTGCCTCCGTTCAAGATCGGGCGGCAAATACGGCCTGCGCCCGTGGATTTTGGTTGTTCCGTGTTTGGGAGGTGGGCAAACTCCGTCAGCGTTGCGTGGCGGTTGCCTCCATCAGTTGCGTGGCGGTTGCCTCCATCAGTTGCGTGGCGGTTGCCTCCATCAGTTGCGTGACGGTTGCCTCCATCAGGTGACCAGATTCTGGGGGCGGCCCTCCAGGAAGGCGATGGCGTTGTCCACGGCTCCCCCATTGAGGAGGTCGACACCCTCAGGCGTCATATCGGCGCAATGGGGTGTGAGCACGACGTGATCGCAGGAAAACAAGGGGTGGTCGGTCGGTGTCGGTTCGTCGTCGAAGACGTCGATGCCCGCGCCACCCAGATGCCCTGAGTTCAGGGCATCGGCCAACGCTGGCGTGTCTACGATCGGACCCCTCGCGCCGTTTAAAAGCATCGCCCCCTGTTTCATCGATGCCAACTCTTCACGTCCGATCAGGCCCCGGCTGTCGTCCGTGAGCTTGACGTGGATGCTGATGACGTCTGATTCGGTCAACACCTCTTCAAGGCTCTTGAACGTCACACCCAGAGCTGCCGCTCTTTCGACAGTGGGATTGTAGGTCCAAGCAATCACGTCCATCCCGACCGCCCAACCGAGCCGGGCCATCTCCCCCCCGATGGCCCCTGTCCCCAAAACCCCGAGCGTCTTGCCCTGAATCATCGTCAGATCGATACGAGGCCAACGACCCGCCTTCATCTCCGCGGTCATGAACGACGTGCGTCTCGCCACTGCGAACATCAGTGCGAGCATGTGTTCTGCGACGACCGGCGCCGTTCGGCCCGGTTGATTGCTGATCATGACGTTGTGGCGTCGCGCAGCCTCCAGGTCGAACATATCCGTGCCGATCGAACAGGATGTGATAAACTCCAGATCGGGCAGCTGCGAAAATTCATCCTCGCCCCAAGTCACCGCACCACGTGTGTTCATGACGATGCGCGCGCCTTCGACCCGAGCCACTTTTTCAGCCGTGTCGGCGGGACGATCGGTATGCATCGTGACCTCACCGTAGTCCACCAACCTGTCCAGATGCGGGGAGCCCTGCATTTGCGGCGGGTCATCCCCCGGTACGATGATTCGAACATCAGGCATGTGTTATTCTCCTATTTCGTGACTTCCTTTGAGATCGCTTCAATCAGCAGATCCACTTCGTCCTCGAGCAGAAAGAAGGGCAGGCTGGCTCGGAGGCCTTCGCACGTCGAGTGAGTGGGCTTGATCACGATATTCCATCGATCGCGCAGAACGTCTGTCAACTCGACCGGATCGAGCGGCGTCGTGAAAGTCACGAGGGCGGCCGACCGATCGAAGGCGGGCGGCGTCAGAACGTCGACGCCCGCTATCTCATTCAACCCAGTCTTCAGGCGCGTCGTCAGAAAGTCGGTCCGTGCCTCGATGGCTTCAAGACCGTATCTGTCCAGAAAGTCTAGGGCGACGGCCCACGCGTGGACTAGAGGCCAGGACCACGGCCCATACTGAAATCGCTCGGCCGTCGGTTTCGACTCGAACTGATCGGAGTGCCAGTCCAGCATCGACTCGGAACGCCCGCCAGCATAGGTGACTCGAAGCGTGTCGAGCCGATCAGGCCTCACATACAGGGCGCCCGAAGCGTAGGGGGCATACATCCACTTGTAGGACAGCAGACCGGAAAAATCACACCCCAGCGAACCGACGTCGATCGGATAGACCCCAACCGAATGCGCTAGGTCGACGAATGACAGGGCGCCGACTTCTCTCGCGCGGTCGCAGATCGGCCTGGCGGGCATCCGGTGTCCCGTGTCGGTGGTCACGTGGGAGAATGCGACCAGGCGCGTACGTGGCCCCATTCGATCAGCGAATGCGGCGACCTGCTCGTCTTGATCCTTCACGAGCGGCGCTTTGACGACACGAATACCGAACAGATCGCGTACGTGCAGGACCGGAAGGAAAAGAGCGGCTTCCTCTTCCGCCGTGATCAGAATCTCATCACCCTCGCACCAGTTCAGCCCGCGCAGAACCGTCTGGAACGCTTCGCTCACCCCTCGAGTCAACGCAAGGTCCCCAGGGGCCACACTCAGGAAGCTCGCAATCCGGTCGATCGACGCGGTCCGTCTGGGCATCTCCTCGTCGGGATAGGCAATGTGCATCGGCCCGCGTGTTGTTAGTTCTTCCATCAGGGCGGCGTGGGCGTCTGCCACCGGCCGCGGCGTGATGCTGACACCGCCGTTCTGGAACCAGACGAACGTGTCGAGCGCAGGAAAGTGAGACCTGGCTTCTTGGACGTCGATCGTCATTTCTGTCGCTAAATTGCTCTGGCTCATACCGGCGTGTATATTCTGTGCTCTTCTGCCGTGACGCAACTCCTTTGACACCAAACAGGAGGCCGGATGGCCATTGAAAGATTCGCCCGTGTCGGTCATTTCAAGACACCTGCCGAATTCCGTGCCCACCTGGCCAGTCTGGACCTCAACCTTCCTCTCGACGACGAAATCCTGACGGCACCGAACTCTCCCCTCGCTGCGCCGTTCGATTACAAGGGCTTCGCGATCGGAAACCGATTCTGCATCCACCCGATGGAAGGCTGGGACGGCGACACGGACGGCAACCCATCGGACCATACCGTAAGACGCTGGCGAAACTTCGGGTTGAGCGGAGCAAAGTTGATCTGGGGGGGTGAAGCCGTGGCCGTACGACCGGATGGCCGCGCCAACCCGAACCAGCTCTACGCGGCCGATCATACGAAGGCCGGTTTGGGGCAGCTTCGCGCTGAGCTCCTCGAGGCACACGCTGATCACATCGGTCCATCGGACGATCTCTACATCGGACTGCAACTGACCCACTCCGGCCGCTTCTGCCGTCCGAACGACAAGGCTCGTATGGAGCCGCGCACCCTGTATCGACACCCCATCCTCGACACCAAATTTGGCATCGACTCCGACGATGTCCTCCTCTCAGACGACGACATCAAGGAACTGATCGACGACTACCTGCGTGCGGCATCGATGGCTTCCGACCTCGGCTATCAGTTCGTCGACATCAAACATTGCCACGGTTACCTTGGCCACGAGTTTCTGAGCGCGTTCACCCGGCCGGGTCCCTACGGGGGATCTTTTGAAAACCGAACGCGCTTCCTTCGCGAAATCGTCGAAGGCATTCAGTCCGAGCATCCGTCCCTCGAAGTGGGCGTTCGACTGAGTGCTTTCGATTTTGTGCCGTTTCGCCCCGATCCGGACCGATCGGAAGGGCGTCGGCTTGGTCCCGGAATCCCGGAACCGTTCGAACCCCATCTCCCCTACAGCTATGGATTCGGAGTCGACTCGGACCATCCCATCGATTACGACCTCGAAGAAACCAACCGATTCCTGAGCTTGCTGGAAGATCTGGACATCCGTCTCGTCAATCTTTCGGCCGGCAGTCCCTACTACAACCCACACATTCAGCGACCAGCCTATTATCCGCCATCCGACGGCTACCAGCCCCCAGTGGACCCACTTGTCGACGTGGCGCGACAAATCGACGTCGTGGGACAGATCAAGACCGACTTCCCGAACCTCCTCCTAGTGGGGACCGCCTACTCCTACCTACAGGAGTTCCTTCCCCACGTCGCACAGCGCGCCGTCCGAGACGGGAAGGTCGATTTCATCGGACTCGGACGTGTCGTCCTGTCGTATCCGGATCTACCGGCCGATGTTCTGCGGGAGGGCACACTCGCTACGCGAAAGATCTGCCGAACCTTTAGCGACTGCACGACGGCGCCCCGCAACGGAATGATTTCAGGTTGCTTTCCGCTCGACCCCTACTATAAAAAGACCCCCGAGGGCCAAAGCCTCCGGGAGCTCAAGAAAGAAATTCAGACCTGACTCAGCGGGACGTGTCGTCGCTCGCTGGGTGTTCCTTGAGTACGAACACTTCCTCCAGGTTCGAAAAGTTCACACCGGGTTCCAGAATGACCTCCCTGAAAAGCCCCGATTCCTCGTCGCCCAGATTGACCACGGTGCCGACCAGAAGCCCGTAGGGAAAGATGCCGCCCAATCCGCTCGAAACGACGACATCGCCAACCTCTATGTCGCTTCGAATCGGTACGTGGCTCAAGCGAAATGACCTGTCTTCGACCATCACGATGCCCTGCGTCCTCGACGCACGTTGCAGCACCGCGCTCACGCGACAGTTCCGGTCGAGCAATAGCTGAACGACTGACGTTCCGTCGTAGCTCTCCAGCACACGGCCGACGAGTCCCTCCGCCGTGACGACGGGCATTCTCTCTTCAACCCCATCCGAGCGCCCAAGATCGATCAGAATCGTGTTCGCGATTCGATCGGGATCACGCGCGATCACCTTGGCCGCGAGGTAGCCTCCCGTTCCCGCATACCGCTCTCTGAAGTTCAGCAGCTCCCGGAGACGCTGGTTTTCCAGCTTGGCTTCGCGAAGACGGACCAGTTCCATCGACAGCTGCAGGTTCTGTTCCCTCAACGTCTGGTTGGCGAATCGCAGATCGGCCAGTTCGATCGGCCACGCGAAGACTTTATGACCCGTCTCGAGCAGGCCGGTCGTCACCGATCGAGCGAGGGCCAGCTTTTCGGAATGGCCGAGGCTCATGAGCACGAAAGAGAGAACGACGGAGATTCCGAGGGTGAAGAAAGCCCGTCTCTGACCGATGAACTCGTAGAATCGCTGCAACGTGACCCTCACGGCCGGCGAAGGCTTGCGACCGGCACAAACAGAGACGACGCCCGCAGGCGCCGCTCGTCTCATCGAAAAGGTGCTCGGATCTACATCAGCACTTTTTGGAAATGGGAGATATCTTCAAGCACCTTTCCAGTTCCACGCACCACGCACGTCAATGGATCTTCCGCCACGATGACGGGCAGGCTCGTTTCCTCCACGAGCCGCTTGTCGAGCCCCCGCAGAAGGGCGCCGCCCCCGGTCAGGATGATCCCACGATCCAGAATATCGGCGGCCAGTTCGGGCGGTGTCTGCTCCAGGTTCTGGCGAACCGCCTCGATGATCGCGCTGACCGCTTCGCCCAGCGCCTCGCGGATTTCCGACGAATCGACGATGATGGTTTTGGGAATCGAAGAAACGAGATCGAGCCCTCGACACGTATGCTGAATCTCCTGTTCGAGTGCTCCCACCGCGCCGATCGCGCACTTGATCTCTTCGGCACTCCGCTCACCGACCATCAGGCTGTGCTTTCGCTTGAGGAACTGAACGATGGCGTCGTTGAGTTCGTCCCCCGCGGTTTTGATAGACTTGCAGGTGACGATGCCCGAAAGGGCGATCACGGCGATCTCCGTCGTCCCGCCGCCAATGTCGATCACCATCGACCCCACGGCGTCTTCGACGGGCAGGCCGATGCCGATGGCGGCGGCCATCGGCTCCTTGATCAGGTAGACTTTGCGGGCCCCTGCTCGTTCAGCCGACTCCCGCACCGCGCGCATCTCAACCGCCGTTACGCCCGAAGGCACGCAGATGACGATACGCGGACGTACCAGAAGCTTGTTCTTCTGCACTTTCTTGATGAAAAACCGCAGCATCTCCTCTGTCACGTCGAAATCGGCGATTACGCCGTCGCGGAGTGGGCGCACGACCTCGATGTCGGGATTTTCGCGACCCAGCATCTCTTTGGCCAAGGCACCGATCGCGATCGGCTTGCTCGTTGTGCGGTCGAGAGCGACGATCGAAGGCTCGTCGACGATGATGCCCTGACCCTTCACGTAAACCAGGGTATTCGCGGTACCGAGGTCGATGCCGATGTCGTTCGACAGCAGGGCAGAAATCGAAAATTTCATTCTATGCCCTCAATGAACCGTCAGTTGAGCAGACGATCCCGAGCCTCTTCGTACTTGTCGAGCGTGCGCTGAACGATGTCATTGGGAAGAGCGGGCGCAGGCGGGGTGTGATCCCAGTCGAGCGTGTCCAGGTAGTTGCGGACGAACTGCTTGTCAAAACTGTCCTGCCCCCGACCGGGTTCGTAGATCTTCTGGTCCCAGAAGCGTGATGAGTCGGGTGACAGAATCTCGTCGATGAGGATAATTTCGTCGCTGTCCTTCCCGAATTCGAACTTCGTGTCGGCGATAATGATGTCCTTCGACTCGCCATAGTCGCGGGCAAACGAGTAGATCGACAGCGTCAGGTCCCGCAACTCCTCCGCCGTATCTCGATCGACGGTTTCGCACATCTGTTCGAACGAGATGTTCTCGTCGTGACCCGTCTCGGCCTTTGTTGCCGGTGTGAAGATCGGCTCCGCCAGTCTCTGGGACTCCTGGAGTCCGTCGGGCAGGGGGATTCCGCACACCGCTCCGGTCGACTGATAGTCCCGCCATCCCGATCCGGTGATGTATCCCCGCGCCACGCACTCGATGTCGATCCGGTCGGCCTTGACGACCAGCATCGATCGGCCCTCCAGCTGGTCGCGGTAGGTCGGCAGCGGATCGGGATAGTCGTCCACGTCGGCAGAGATCAGGTGATTTCTGACGAGGCTTCCCGTTCTTTCGAACCAGAACAAGGACATCTCCGTCAGCAGCTTGCCCCGTTCCGGAATCCCGTTCGGCATCACGCAGTCGTAGGCGGAAATCCGATCCGTCGCGACGATCAGGAGTTTGTCGCCCAGATCGTAAACATCACGCACCTTACCTTTGACGAGCATAGGTACGTCACCCAAATGGGTCTCGAGTATTTCTGTCACGTTCCGTCCACCTCTGATTGAATGTTGACTTTGCCGTCGAACACGCACACGCGGCCGGTCGCGAACAACTTCACGACGGCTGGAAAGAAGGTGTGCTCGACACGTAGGATGCGTGCAGCGAGCGTCTCTGCCGTATCCCCCTGCTCGACGGGCACCGTCTCCTGTGCGACGATCGGTCCGTGGTCGTAGTGTTCGTCGACCAGATGCACGGTCACCCCACTCTCGCTGGCACCCGACGCGAGCACGGCCTCGTGAACCGCGAGACCGTACATTCCCTGCCCTCCGAACGCAGGCAACAACGCGGGGTGCACGTTGAGGATGCGGTCCTGGTAGGTCTCTAGGGTTCGCGGTCCGAGCTTTTTCATGTAGCCGGCGAGCAGGACGAGATCGACACGATGCTCGACAAGCGTAGCCCGAATGGCTGCATCGAGATCGTGGGGGCTCGGGTGGGTTCGTCCGCTCAGGTGGGCCCACGCGATTCCGTGGGCCTTCGCACGCTGGAGCGCTCCGGACCCGCTGTTGTTGCTGATGACGACGGCTACTTCAGCCGGCAACTCACCGGACAGAGATCGAGACAGGACAGCCTGGAAGTTCGTCCCACCCCCTGAGGCAAGGACACCGAGTCGATAGGAACCGGAGGATACCGAACTCTGCTTGGGGCCCTGCTCAACCAAGAGCGAAGCCCGGGGGAATGCGAAGGAAAAAGCAGGCGGGGGGAGCGGCAAAAACACCCGTAGACGGCTGAATCATAGGATCTTACACCGACAAAGTCAAGGAAACCCCCAAGGTGGCGCACCCTCAGAACCCGCGACTATCGTCTTGACAGCTACGTGTTGAAGCCTGCTTATTCCGCCCGACGTTGCGATTCATCACGGAGGTCCGTTTGTAGATCAGAAAAGCGGTTATCCCGGCCGCGGGTCACGGAAGCCGGATGTTACCCGTCACGAAGGCTCTTCCTAAAGAAATGATGCCGATCGTGGACAAGCCCGCGATTCAGTACATCATCGAAGAGATCGTCGACGCGGGTATCGAGGACATCCTCATCATAACCGGACGCGGAAAGCGCGCAATCGAGGATCACTTCGATCGGAATGTAGAACTCCAAACCGCGCTCGAGGAACGCGAAAACCGACCGATGCTCGAAACGCTCGAGCGAATCGAGCAACTGGCCGATATCCACTACGTGCGGCAGAAGGACACACTCGGAACCGGCCACGCCATTCTCAAAGCCAAAAAGCACATCGGTGACGAGCCGTTCGCCGTCCTGTTTGGCGACGACCTGGTCGTCTCACCCAAGCCCTGCATCGGCCAGCTGATGGAACAGTATGCCCGATACAGCGCGTCGATCCTAGCCGTCAAGGAAGTTCCGGAAGACACCGTGAGCAACTACGGGGTCATATCTCCAAAGGAGATCAACGACGTGTTCCTGGTCGAGGGGCTGGTCGAAAAACCGACGCCTTCCGAGGCCCCTTCCCGACTGGCCACGCTCGGCCGCTATGTGTTCGAGCCTGAAATCTTCGAATACCTCGAACGCATCGAACCTGCCGCCAACGGTGAATTTCAGCTGACCGACGCGATCGAGATGATGATTCAGTCCAAGGCGGTCTACGCGTGCGCTATCGACGGGGAGTGGCACACCGTCGGAGATCTGCTTTCCTACCTGAAGACGACGCTCGCGTTCGCCACGCGTCACGATCGAATTGGGGAAGATTTCAAGGCCTACCTGGACTCCGGGCTGGATTTCGGCTGAACCCCTCTATCGTCCCGACTCTAGCTATGTCGCCTGCGGCGCCATCAGGTGACAGATGACGATCAAGAGACAGGCGATCAACCAGCACCCCCATTGGAGCATCTTTCCACGGGGGCCTTCGATTCGGGTCCCCAGCATCGTCCCGGCATAGCACGCCAGAAAAACGATCGAGACCAAAGCACCCACCAACGTCATCCTGCCCCTCCCTATTCACACCGATGCGGGGTTCCCGTCATCGGCACGAACCGGACGGGCATCACTTCCCTCTGCGAGATTCCTTCGGACCCCTTGTCGACGACGACGAGCATCTGATCTCCGACCCCGATCGGCACGACCAGTCGACCGCCCGACCCCAGTTGCTCGACGAGCGCCTGAGGCACACGCCCGGGGGCGGCCGTGCCGATCGCCCGGTTGAACGGGGCTGCCTCCCCCCAGCCGGCGTGGCCGTCTCCGATGCGCACACTGATGTTTTCGTAGCCCATTCCGTCGAGTCTCGACTTCGCCAGACGGCCCAGGTCGGGCAAGACCTCCAACGTGTAGACGTGTCGCGCGAGCTCCGCGAGAACGGCAGTCTGGTATCCCGACCCGGTTCCGACTTCCAAAACGGTATCCATCGGTTGCACACCCAACAGCTCGGTCATCCGTGCGACGATGTAGGGTTGCGAGATCGTCTGACCGTTGCCGATCGGCAGGGCGCGATCGTCGAGGGCTTGTGCCCGCCACACATCGGGAACGAACACTTCTCTGGGCACTCTTAGTAGCGCCTCCAGCACGCGTTCGTCCCGAACACCACGTGATTCGATCTGCTCTTCCACCATCCTCTGGATGGTCATTCTTCACCTATGACCGGACGCGTCTCCCGATTGGCGGATATCAACAAAAAGAGGGCCGCCTCGTGGAGGCGACCCTCAATCTTTCATCTGCCGAAAATCACTTGAGCAGCATCATTTTTCGAATGTTGCTGAAGTCGTTGGCCGTCATCCGGTAGACGTAGAGGCCACTGGCGACTTGCCTGCCGAGCTCATCGGAGCCGTCCCAAAGGACGTTGTGGAAACCGGCTTCCATATTCTGATCGACGAGTGTTCGAACTTCCTGGCCGAGCAGATTGTAGATCACGAGCTTGACGCGACCCGCGTCTGGAATCTGATAGTTGATTGTCGTCGCCGGGTTGAACGGATTAGGCATGTTCTGGTTCAGACCGTATTCCTGTGGGCGAAGGTCGAGATTGCCGACTTCGACGTTCGTCAGTTGGTCGACGCTACCGGCCAGATCGACAAGCACGCCTTCGAGAACCTGGAAATCGGTCGGAACGGGTGAGTCCTGCGAGCGGAACACGAATTCGACCAGGTCGCCCGAACCGTCGGCGCTCTGACCGTTGATGTTCATCGATCCGACGACCACTTCGCCCGGCGTCTTGTTGGACGCCACGAACAGGGTGGTCTCACCGTCGGTCCCTGTAAGCAGACCATCTACAACCTGTTTGGCTTCGATGAATTCATACCGGGATGCGTCGAACTGGACCGTAAATCCATAGCCTTTGAGGTTCTTGGCCTCATCGACATTCATCCGGAGGCGAATCAGACCATCCTCTTCTCCATTGTCGAAGCGCTGTAGTTCAACCTGGGCAAACGCATTCTCCCCACCGGTGATTTCGAGTCCTTTGGTGAGGGTACCTGCAAAGGCAGAGCCTGCCAGACAGAGCGACAGGCACGCGATGTAGATTGTGACTTTCCTGGCCACACTGCACCTCCTGTGGGTGGTAACTCCGACCAAGCGGACGGATGGGATGAACCCTCTTTACTCACTATCGACGAATTTTCCCGACCGTTCATGAAAACTTACGGCCCTCACCCCTCCCTGTCAACCTGTTTTTAGCGACCCGGCGCCTTGTCTATCTGATTGTAATACTTGTGGATAGCTCCGATTAGACCGTCGATACTGATGTCGTTCTCGGGCGCCTCTACAACCACGCTGAAACCACATTCCCGAGCGGTCGCCGTGGTCGTGGGACCGATGCTGGCAGCCACAGTTTGTGCCCGCACCCTCTCCAGCAGTTTCCGATCCAGCAGATCGTGGAAATGGCGCGCCGTCGAAGAACTGGTGAAAGTCACCATATCGACCGTTCCGGCCGACAATCGCTCGAGCGCGACGGGTGACACCGTCTCCGGTTTGACCGTTCTGTAGACCACCACTTCCTCGACCGCCACCCCGGCCGAGCGCAGTAGCTCGGGCGCTTCGCTTCTTGCCACCTCAGGCCGTGGAATCAGAATTCGCTGCGCTTCGACGCCCGGCAGGCCGGCCAACGACGCCCCGAGTCCGCCAGCGACGTGATGGTCTGGCACCAGGTCCACGTCCAGCCCGTATTCGCCCACGGTTTTCGCCGTCGAAGGCCCGATCGCAGCAATCTTCACGCATCCGATTTTCCGTATGTCACCCAGCCGGATCAGCACGCGATCCAGGAACCGACGCACCCCGTTCGGACTGGCGAACAACAGCCACGAGAACGTCTTAATTCGATCGATGGCGTTGTCGGCCGGGCCCCAATCAATCGGATCGACAACTTCGATTGTCGGTAGCTCGAGCACCTCGGCACCACGATCCCGAAGGGCTTTGACAAGCACGCTCGATTGTTCGCGAGTGCGGGTAACGACGATCGTTTTTCCAGTCAGCGCCTTCTCTTCGAGCCAGGCCAGATCGAACGCCGCCACCTGGCCAATCACGATCACCGCAGGATTCTGAACGTCGAGCATCGGCAAATCTTGCAAAGCGCCGCGGGCAACGTTCTGTTCCGACCGGGTCCCCCATTGAACGGTCGCCACGGGGGTCTCGGGTGAGGCTCCTCCCTCGATCAACAAAGGAACATACTCGGCTCGCTTGCCGACCCCCATATAGATCACGAGCGTTCCACCTGCCGCGCCAAGGGCCCGCCAATCGACCTGCGCGTCAGGCTTGGTCGGATCCTCGTGTCCGGTAACGAGGGTCACCTGAGTGGCCACACCTCTATGCGTCACCGGGATGCCTGCGTAGGCCGGTGCAGCGAATCCACTCGTAATGCCCGGCACGACCTCGAACGGAATCCCCTCTGCCTGCAGGAAGAGCGCCTCTTCGCCACCGCGTCCGAAAACGTAGGGGTCGCCACCCTTCAGTCGAACGACGTGTCGCCCCTCTCGCGCGTGATCGACGAGTAGCTGGTTCGTCTCTTCCTGCGACTTCGCCTTGAACCCCGATCGCTTCCCAACGTAGATGCGTTCGCATTCCCGACCGACGTACTCGACCAGATCCGGATGCGCGAGATCATCGTAAAGCAAGACCTCCGCCGCCTCCAGGCAGGCCAACCCTCGCAGAGTGATCAGCCCCGGATCCCCTGGCCCGGCCCCAACGAGACTGACCCTGCCCACGCTCATCGGGCAAGCACCTCGTCCAGTACCTTCCTCGCTCCGTCGGACAAAAGTCCTTCGGCCAACGCGACCCCCACCGCCGTAGCTTCATTCGGATCACCCGTCTGACGCCTGCGAAGCGGAGAAGATCCGTCCGGATGGGCGACGACGCCGTCCACCGTCAGATTTCCCTCTATCAAACGCGCCCAGGCTCCGAACGGAATCCGACATCCGCCGCCCAAGTGGTTGAGCGCCGCCCGCTCCGCGTCGACTGCCACCCTGGCCGATGGGTCGTTCAGACACGCGACAGCATCGATTGTCGATTCGTCACTCTGACGACAGACCACACCCATCGCGGCTTGCCCCGGCGCCGGCACGAAAGACTCGGGCGACAATCGTTCCGTGATCATCCCGTCCAATCCGAGACGCTCGAGCCCGGCCGCGGCCAGAATGATGGCGTCGAGATCTTCGGTCTCGAGCTTTTTCACACGCGTATCGACGTTGCCGCGCAGCGGACGCAGTTCCATATCCGGTCGAAGAGCTCTGACCAGAGCCTGACGCCGGAGACTGCTCGTGGCCACGCGTGACCCCGGGCGAAGTTTCGCCAGGGTTTCGCCCTGTCGGGAGATGAGGGCGTCGCGCACGTCGGCACGGGGGCTGGCGGCAGCCAGGGTCAACCCTTTTGCGAGATCGGTTGGAAGGTCTTTCAAGCTGTGAATGGAGAGATCGGTCCGACCGGCGAGGAGAGCTTCGTCCACCTCCTTGGTAAACACGCCTTTCCCTTCTATCTGGGCGAAAGATTCGGCCTGATCCCTGTCTCCCTGCGTTCGAATGACCTCGATCGTCACATCCGCGTCAGGGCAGTCGGCACGAAGCGTCCGCCTCGCCCATTCTGCCTGCCACAAGGCAAGCTTGCTGCCCCTGGACCCGATCACCGCTCGCATCAGCCTTCGACCTTTCGTCTGCCGGATTCCTGTCGGAGTCCTTCCCGAATGGCGTCGGACAGGCTGAAAAGCTCGATCAGCGTGTCGACGTGTGCGGCTCCGTCCCCCTGCTCCGCCGAGGCTTTGAGACGGGTCGTCGGTGCGTGAAGCAGCTTGTTCGTGAACTGGCGCAGCAGTAGAGCGACCCGTTCCTGCTGCTCGTCCGTCAGGTCGGTCAGCTTGGCGCGCTCGAGCTCGGCCATCATAATCTCGTGGAAGGCTTTTCGCAGAGCGACCACCGCGGGTTGCACGTCTAGGCTGGCGAGCCAGGCGTTGAAGCTGTGCACTTCCTCCTCGACGATGGCGCGTGCCTTTTCTCCTTCCTCGCTCCGCTTCTGGATATTCTCCCCCACGACCGCCTGCAAGTCGTCGATGTCGTAGAGGAGAACGTTGTAGATCTCTCCGACGTCGGGCGCAATGTCACGTGGCACGGCAATGTCGATCAGGAACATCTGGCGATTCCGTCTACGCTGCATCGCCGAAGCAACCTGCTCCTGCCTGAGGATGTGATGGGGTGCGCTCGTCGAGCTGATGACAATGTCCGCCCGGTGCAGATCCTCGATCGCGGCGTCCCAACCGAGCGCCTTTCCTTCGACTGCCTGGGCGAGCTCCTCCGCGCGAGACGCGGTCCGGCTCGCCACGAGAAGATCGGTCACGCCGTTCTCCGCCAGATGTCGAGCCGTCAGCTCACTCATCTCGCCCGCACCGAGCACGAGAGCGGTCGTGTTCGACAGATCACCAAAAATCTTGCGGGCCAACTCGACCGCGGCAAAGGACACCGACACAGCACCCGCGGCGATTTCCGTCTCCGTCCTCGCCCGTTTGGATGCTTCTACCGCCGACCGGAAAAGTCGATTCATCACACGCGACGAACACCCCGACTCGAGGGCGAGGCTGCCGGCCTCCTTCACCTGGCCAGCGATCTGGGGTTCCCCCATTATCATCGACTGGAGGCCAGATGCCACACTGAACAAATGCCGCACGGCTTCGGTATCCCCGTGGACGAACAGGTGGGTGTCGAGTTCGTCCACCGTCATCCCGCTCCGGTCGCACAGAAATCCGACCACTTCATTCCGCGACGCATCCGGGTCACGCGTAACCGTGTAGGCTTCTGTGCGGTTGCAGGTGGATATCAAAGCCCCCTCGTCGACCGTTTCGAGGGCGAGCAGCGACTCCAGCGCTGTCAGCGCCTCGCTCGAAGGAACGGCGACACGGTCCCTCACATCGACAGGTGCCGTCTGATGAGATAAGCCGATTACGAGGATAGACATTGCGTCACCCGTTCCTCGATTGCACGATCGTTGCCCTCTTTCACCCAGTCGACCATCTCCCAGCTCACCAGGTCGTTCCAGAACGCCCGACGGCGGGACGGATCATCCGGAAAACGCTCCATCACGCGTGGTCTCAGACGCTCGAGCAGGTCCACGACGTCACCGTGTTCGGGACCGAAAATCTCCTCGAGTCGTTCTCGGACGAGCCGTGCGTAAGTGGGGCTCCCCCCGCTGGTCGAGGCGGCCAGTGTCAGCCCGCCCCGCCGCAGGGTAGAGGGCACGACGAAATCGCAACGATCGAGCGTCGTGGCGTCGTTGTAGAGAGCTCCTACCGCACTCGCGGCCATCGCGACAGCTTGGTTGACTCCGTCATCGTCGGTCGCCCCGAAGACGAGCCGTGCATTGGCGACGTCACCGCTTTCGAACCTGCGCCTGTGCCAGACCACCTTCCTGCCTGCAGCCATTTTGGTCAGCTCGCCCGTGACCTCGGGCGCGACGACCTCGACGGCCGCCCGGGCCTCCAGAAGGGCAGAGACTTTGCGCTCGCCGACGCGCCCTCCTCCGACCACGAGACACCGCTTGCCTTCGATGTCCAGAAGCAGTGGGTAGTGCCGGGCTGAAGACACGTCAGCCTCCAAACGGATGGTGACCGCTGAAAAAGACACCGACGACGGGAAAGGCGAGAATGACGAGTGTGAATCCGGCGATCGACAGGAACGCAGCCCGCCTGCCCTGCCACCCCAACGCGTAACGTGCGATCACGTGTCCTCCGTAAATGACCCAGGTCAGGAGCAGCGGCGCGACCGTCGGTTCTGCCCAGACCCACGCCCTGTTCATTTCCTGATAGGCCCAGACCGTGCTCGAAACAACGCCCGCCGTCAACAGAATGTAACCGAATGTGGCGGCCCTGTTGTTCAACAGATCGAGCACGTCGAGCGAGGGAAGTCGCTCGTAGAAGTAACCCAAGTGCTTGTGTTGAATCTCACCGAGCAGCATCACATACATCACTGCGTTAACGCAGGAGATTGCGAAAGCGGCGTAGGCGAGGATGTAGGCGAGGACGTGCAACCGAAACCAGCCCCCGCTATGGGGCGCGGCAGCCGCTTCGACGCCGTAGAGTTGCGGAATGGCGAGCAGGTGGAGCAGCCATACAATCGGGACGATCAGCGCGCCGAGGGACCGCTCCCGCGACGTCAACTCGAGATACAGGTAGACGATCACGATCAGCCAGGCACAGAGCGCCGGCAGCGCTTCCTTCGTGAGCGGGACACTCCCGCTCTGCGCAGTCAGCAAGCCCAGAAAGAAGGTCTGCGTCACCCAGCCAGCCAACATCGCCGACGTACCGACCGAGCCCCTTGCAGCCGACCTCGTCTGGAAATTCAGAGCGTAGGCGCCCGCGCTCACCGTGTAAAGCAGCGCCGATAGGATGAGCAGCGTATCCAACCGTCTCCCTCAAAAACCAAGACCTCTGGATCCGGCGGATCCAAAGGTCGAAAAGCGCCACACAGCCAACGAATCGAAAATGGTTTAGCCAGGCACCTCGAGGTAGTCCTCGACCTCGACCTTAAAATGCCGTGGGTCGTCTGCGCCGACGATCGCGCGCGACCCGTCGGCACCACGCTCGTTGAACTCTTTGTAGAGATCGACAACAAAGGGCGAGGGCCGACGTTTGCCGAACTGCGTGAAGATCACCCCGACCTTGGGTCGCAACGAATCCAGTGGGTTCACTTCCATCACGACGCCCATCTCTTCGGTGTTCAACTTGACGAAGCTTCCGACCGGATAAATCCCGAGCTGTTTGATGAAGGTATCGACCACGTCGGTGTCGAAATCTGTGCCCTTGCCATCGAAGATCACGCGCAGGGCGACGTGCGGCGGCAACCCTGGTTTAATGGACGCGCAGAAGTCAGAGCGTCGTAGACGTCGGCCACGGCAGCCATCTTCGCCCAAGGGTGCATCTCGTCGCCCGCTATCCCGCGAGGATAGCCCTTACCGCTGACCTTTTCGTGGTGTTGGCCGGTGATATAAAAAGGCTCTATCCGGGTTTCTCAACGGTGAAACTATAGAATGACAAGGTCATAGATCGTTCCCTACGCTTGGTTGTGTGTGTAGGACAATCAAAGCGAAGGGGGTGCGACCTATGACCGGGAGCAGATTACTATCGAAACTGCTGAGATTCAAGGGGTTCCGTGTTGTCAGCTGGTGGTTTGAGGGGAGAAGCTGCTTCGTCATCGCCGTAAAGCCACATAAGAATGGTTGTTGTTGTCCGGAGTGCGGCCGTCGAGGTAAAATCGTCCGCACAATGCCCCATCCGCGTCGGTGGCGTGACATTCCGGTGTGCGGGTGGAGGGTCTGGCTTCTCTACCATCCTCGGGAGATTCGGTGTCCTACCCACGGTCGTGTGGTCGAGGAGATTCCGTGGGCGGAGCGGTTCTCTCGGGTGACGTATCGCTTCGAGTATGCCATGCTGCGCTACTGCCAGACCATGACGCAGAAGGCGGCGTCCGAGTTACTGCGCATCTCTGCCTCGACGCTGTCGGATCTCCTTCACCGATCCATCACGCGGCTTCGTGAAGGTCATCGTATCCGAGGGCTCAAAACCATCGGGATCGACGAGATCTCCTACGCCAAGCGTCACAGGTACGCCACGCTCGTTTACGATCTGGACCGCTCCTGCGTGGTGTGGGTTGGCCGCGGCAGGGCGCGTAAAACGATCGATCGGTTCTTCACAGAGGCTCTCAGTCCCTACCGGAGATCCAAGATCGAGTGGGCCTGCTGCGACATGAGCGAAGCTTACATCGGAGCCATCCAGGAACACTGTCCGAATGCCAAGCTGGTCCTCGATCGCTTTCACATCGTCAAGGCTCTCAATGCCGCCGTTGACGAGGTCCGTAAGGACCAGTGGCGTAAAGCTGCCCCGGATGAGCGCAAAGCCATGAAGGGCCTCCGATGGCTCCTCTACCGGCACTCAGCGACACGCTCCAGAGGGGATACTCGGACACTCAAAGCACTGGAGAAGGCGAACTACCGAATCTATAGAGCCTGGAGACTCAAGGACGAGTTCGAGCAGTTCTGGGAATACAAAGCGCCCTGGGCTGCCGAACGCTTCCTGAAATGCTGGACGACGTCCGCACTCAGAAGTCGACTTGAACCCCTGCGAAAGTTCGTCAGGACCCTGCGACAGCACTTCTTCGGCGTCCTCGCATTCGTGAACACGCGTCTTACCAACGCCATCGCCGAAGGCCTCAACCGAATCGTCCAAATCGTCAAGAACCGAGCCAGCGGATTCCGCACACTCGACGCATTCAACGATATGATCTTCCTTACCGTCGGAGACATAAACATCCCTGAGCAGATTCCGAAGAGGTTCCGCACACTCTAACCGCGCCCCCATGCCAGGAACCACGGCACCTTCACCCACTTCAGCTCGTTGAGAGATCCGGATATAGCCTATAAAAAGCCTCCTCCGGGACATTTCCCATCGTCTTGAGGATCTCTTCACCGAAGAGCGGATGGCTCATGATGACCTTCCGCTCGTCGTCTGTGAGCGGGCCGGGCTTGTCGAGCACCGACAACGGAATCTTGGCCTTTCCCACGTCGTGCAGCAATCCACCCACGCCGATGACTCCGGCCTCCTCTTCGGTCACGCCCGACGCGTAAGCGATTGCAAGCGTGAGACAACACACGTTGACCGAGTGGGTGTAGGTATGCTCGCTGTAGTCTTTGAGTGCCGTGAGGCTGAGGAGAGCGTCAACGTTGCGGAAAACACTGCCCGTGAGCGTCTTGGAAGCCAGCTCCACTTTTTCGTGGTCGATGCTTCCACCCTGGGCGGCGTTGCCCATGAAATCTTTGACGATTTTGACGGACGCGCCGCGAATCTTGCGGGCAACTTTGATCTCGTCTTTGTAGAAAGTCTGTCGACCCGCAGGAGGCACGGCCTTCTTGACTTCCTTCATCACGACAGGTGCCGCTTGAACGCGGCCCGCCGCGGAATCCTTGCCCTTCGACGTGTCGATCGTGACTTCGTTCAGCCCGGCTTCCTTTAGTCGCCGAACCTGGTTCTGCGATGTGACGAGCATCCCCTTGCCAAGCAGGAGCACGTTCTTGCCCGACGCTGGCGTCGCTCCCTTGCCCTTGGCGGCATCTCGGACGTCGGCCTCGATGAACATTCCGACTTCGATACTATCGATTGAGATCTTCTTCTTAGCCATCACTCAACTCGAAAGGGCATCTATGCGAAAAGTGAAACTGTGCTAACCGCAGGATAATCGGAAAGTTACGAAAAGGCCCTACCCTAATCAACACAAAACACCCGCCGTCAAGCCGTGATTTGCCCCAAAACAACGGCGCGTGAGGCACCTGTCACACGCGGTAGGTTACCCGGTCGTCCCGCCATCGTTTCCGTCGCGAGAATGGCGAAGGCGACCGCCTCTTTGACATCCGGATCCAGTCCAAGACGATCGGACGAGTCGACACGACACCAGGGTAGCGCAGACACCAACCCGTCCATAAGCGTAGGATTGTTCCTACCTCCACCACTGACATAAACTTCATCAGGATCGAAGACCGGACGAACGAAACGATCGACGCTGAGTCCCACGCTTTGTGCCGTCAGCTGTGTAGCGGTCGCGACCTGATCCTGGAACGAGACGTCTTCGCTCATCGCCTGAAATCTTTTCAGAAACGAATCCCCGAACAACTCACGACCGGTCGATTTGGGCGGCGATGCATCGAAATACGGATGCCCCAGAAGCTCTTCAACGATCGAAGCTTGAGCCCTCCCGGCACGAGCGATCTTTCCGTCCCGATCGTATGATTCGCTCGCGTCGGACAAACCGACGAGTGCGTCGATGAGCATGTTACCAGGGCCCGTGTCGAATGCGAAGACATCATCGCGCGAACAACCGGGTGCCAGTGCGGTCAGGTTGGCGATGCCACCCAGGTTCAGCATCACGCGACCGACAGTCTCCGATCGGCAGAGCAGATAATCGACGAGTGGTACGAGCGGCGCGCCCTGCCCGCCTACCGCGATGTCACGGCTCCTGAAGTCGGAGACCACCGGGACTCCCACCATTTCGGCAATCGTCGCGGCATCGCCGATCTGCAAGGTCGACCGAACTGATATGCCGTAGACGTCGACCGCCTCTGGCAGATGGTGAATCGTCTGGCCGTGCGATCCGATAACGTCGACTCGCGAGGGCTCGACGTTCGCCCTCTCGCAAGTCGCCAACGCTGCCTCGCCGAAGTAGCGACCGACGAGCACGTTCAGTCGGCAGATCTCGTCCACCGAGCCTCCACCGGGATGCGCGACAGCGATCAGGGCGTCGCGCACCTCGGCCGGATACGGTTCGCTGTGAAACGACATCAGCGAGAAATCGACTCGATCGGCCTCCGACGCGAGCTCCACGAGTGCCGCATCGACACCATCCGCGGATGTTCCCGACATCAGCCCGATCGCCAGCATTAGATAGCTTCCGTTCCCTTGTCAGGCCTGCGCCTCAACACGAAGGCAATACCTCCTGCCAGGCTGGCCGCGATACCAGCCAGATATCCGATGAACATCATCGCCAGCGCCTCGGGCGTCCCGACACCGACCCGGGCGAACAGAATCGCACCGAGATTCTCCCGAACGCCGATCCCGCCAAACGAAATCGGGACGGCTGCCACGATCGCGATCAGCGGTATAAAGACCAGGAAGTGAACGTATGCGACGTCTAAACCCATTCCCCATCCCACTGTGAAGTAGACAGCCACACGGCTGAGCTGGACGGTGGCGGCCACGAGCCCGACGCAAAACAGAAGCCGGTAGGCGTGCCGATATTCGATGAACCCGTCTCGAATGTCTCCGAGTATACGAAGAACCCGTTCGGGTAGAATTTTGGCACTGACCATAAGCGTCCAGGCACTCAGCCGCCTACTGAACCCGAAGGAAAGGATGCCTAAGATGGCGACGGCAAGGGCTGTCATCGGTGCAACGAGACCGGGTGTCCACAGGCCGGGTTTCGTGGCAAACGCGACGATGCAGAATGCGATGAGCGTGAAAAGGCCGATGAACCGGTCCATGAAAACCGCCGCAAACCCAGCTGTTGCCCGCCCAGTCAGCGACTTCAGATCGTAGACGCGCACCGCGTCCCCCCCAATGTTGCTGACGAGAAAGTTGTTGAAGAAAACGCCCACGAAGTAAATCGTCAGCACGGATCGAAAGGGCAGGTGAATGTTTTGACCCCGCAATAGCAGAGCCCACTGCACGGCCCCCAGCACATTACTCAGCGCGAAAAGTAACGCACCTAACACCCACGCCCGCAGCGAGATACGGCGAGCGGCCTCGGTCAGGTCCTGAAGTTCGATCTGATGCAGAAACAGCCACACGAGCAACGCGCTGATGGCGAACTTGAGCCCAGCGAAAAGAACTGTCTTCGTGTTCAAGACGCGCCCTCGACCCCTGCGTGCCCAGGGCAATCTGCGCACCATCGAAGGGCTTCCCAGCTCCTCCGCCCAGAATGCCTCATCCTTGTTCTCCCACCAATTCCGTCGCCGTCTTCTTCCCTGAAAGGTAGTAGGCCCACACGACCGATCCAGAATACATCGCTTTCTCAACCACTCGATCGCTCACCCCCCGCGCCTTCTGGGATTCCCTTCGTCTTCTGAGCACGTGGATCGGATGCGTTGCGACCCACAATACGCCGGCCCAGGCGGCAGCTGCGCGCTTCCAATCGCCTTTGAGAAGGGCGGCCCCGGTCACAAGCTCGATCAAGAGTCGGATCGGCAACCGTTTCAGGAGGGATCCGAGCGAAGCGTTCTTGATCAGCATCACCAGACTGTTCCTGTGTTTCAGATAAAGTCGCTGAAACGATTCGGCAGTCAGACTGAACCCACCCCAGTGGTAAACGATCGACGTCGGCACGGACACGATCCGGAAGCCTGCCAGATGAAGGCGCCAGCACAGGTCGATCTCTTCCATATGCATATAGAACGCTTCATCGAGATGGCCGGTCACTTCCAGAGCTTCCATCCGGACGAACATCGCGCCTCCGAGTGCCCAGAAGATGTCTCGTTGGCGATCGTATTGTCCCTCATCTTCCTCCACTGTATCGAACATCCGACCTAAACAGAACGGGTAGGCATAGACATCGATCAGTCCGCCAGCCGCTCCCTCCGAGTCGAGCCGATGCTTCTCACGCATCGATCGAACCTTCGGCTGCGCTGCGCCGATCTCGGGATCCGAATCAGCCGCTACGACTAGGGCCTCGAGCCAGCCTTCGGTCACCTCGACGTCATTGTTCAATAGCATCGCATAACGACCCCGGGCCACCTCGAGACCTCGATTGCAGCCGGAGGCAAGTCCCTTTGTTGGGAGACCGTTTCCGCCCCCTGTTTTGACGACACGAATATCGGGCCACCGTTCGAGTGCTCGACCGATGCTGCCGTCATCGTGCGGTTGATCGTCTGCCACGATCACCTCGAACGACGGGCCATCCGTGTTCTCGTAGATCGACGCGAGACAGTCGCCCAGGATATCCCCGAGGTAGTGAGGAATGATGATGGAGACGTCGATGTCGGACAAAGAAGCCTACCACGAAAGACACGAAACACAACGAAAGGAGGACGCAGGACTACCGACCCCTGTCACCGGATAGACTACAATAGGAAAGAACGACTACGGAGGAGAAGGGCGAGAACAGTTACCATGACAAGGACATTGCGTTCATTCTAACGACTTGATCGACGCTATAGCGGAGAGAGGACTATGGTCAGCCGAAATCCCAGTAGGGGAACGGATCCGGCGTGGTTCCTGACAAAAGTGGCCCCGGGGCCACTTTTTCGGTCCGCAAGATTAACTACTGTAAATATTCGTGTTATTCGATGGAGCTTGTCGAGAAATTGGAAAGAGAAACGGGCGGCCCGAGACCGCACAGGATCCTCTAAGAGCCATCTACCTCGTCTTCGTATGATCTGGGCACGACCTTACAGCAGCTCGCAAGGACCGACACTTCCACTCCCGCTCGGTGTGACGGTTCAGTAGTCAGTCTCCCGAAATCCGATACTTCTCCAATGCTTCCCGATCCAACTCGCACCCCAACCCCGGAGCCATCGGCACAACCGCGCTCCCACTATCAAACTGAATCCCCTCGACGATCAGATCGTCTTCACGCGTCCAACTCCCGACGAAGTCGCTCGGCATCACACAATTCCTTGGGACGCTCGCGGCGTGGAGATAGGACATCTCCATAATGCCCAGATCGTTTCCGGACCCGTGCCAGATCGGAATGCCGGCAGCATCGGCAATGGCGGCGTTCTTCACGAAATTCCACATACTTCCGCCCAGGTTGAGGATGTCCACCGCTTCCACCTTGATGGCATTGATGATGTCGTGGGGACTCCCGAGGTGGAGTGCGATGGGGATCGTCGTGGCGGCACGGAGCTGGCAATACCAATCCAGGTTCCACTTTGCCATCGGGTCCTCGAGCACACCGACGTTGCCCACTTCCTCGAACTGTTTCGCCAGCGCGATCGCCTCGGACGGCCGATAGAACCGTTGATTCGGGTCGACCGTACACTTGAAGGACATATCGGTCGCGTTCAGGATCGCCCGGACGCGTTCGATCATTGGCTCGTCGGATGTGCATTTCATCTTCACACCGTGAAATCCACGGTCGTAGCCGAGTTTCGCATTGGTCGCCGAATCCTCCGGTGTCTGGTGGCCGATCCAGTAGTCGGCCGCCACCCGATCTCGATAGGCGCCACCCAGCAGCGCGTGGACCGGTACCCCGTGAACCTTTCCGACGATGTCAAACACGGCCATTTCGAAGGCATCGTAGCCAGCCCCGCCAGCACCCCATCCGCTCAGGCCCTCCCAGTCCCGCGTTCCCGATGCGTCACCTCGATGATGCGCAGCGTCGACAAAGACATTCTGGAGACTCAGATTCAAAGGGTCGCGACCTTCGAGTCGTTGGAATCCCTCGTGTACGGCGTCGATCGATGTCCCGCGACCCGTTTCACCCAGACCGAAAACGCCTTCGTCCGTGTGCAAGCGAATGATGTGCTTGGATACGCGGTCCCAACCGGCCGGGCCGAAGACTTCGCTATGCACGCGGCCGGGGATGGTGGGGACAACGACCGTCCAGATGTCGATGGTGATGATTTTCATAGTCGATCTCTACGACATTCGTGATTGTGCGCCGAGGGACTGTTGGTTCGGCGAATTCTTCTCCTTAGCGCGGCGCTTTCGCTGCTCCCTTCTCGATACCCGGGGCTGGCGCCCCGGGCTAAGATATCCCGCCCTTTCAGGGCGGAAACCTTGGCAGCCACGCAAATCCCGGCCGGAGGCCGGTCCTACCTTAGCACACCCGACAAAACCATAACCACGCCTGCTCGCCAGTTCGCATGCTCAGGGCGTCCACGTTTTCATCAGCTCGGCGTATTCCTTTGCCTGTTGCGCAATGTTGACACCGACCTCCTCCGACCACGCGTTCAGGACTCGCGTGTAGATCGGGCCCGGTTTGCCATCGCCTATGGTTCGGAAATCGAAACACGTAATCGGGATCATCGCGAAGGGTGTGCTCGTCGCCCACATTTCATCCGCTGTGCGCGCATCGTACGGTTCGATATCCACTTCACGAACGGGTATCCCCAACTCGCCAGCGAAGTCCATACAGGCCTGGCGTGACACTCCCCGAAGAATATCGTGTGGTTTCGGCGTGAGAATCTCTCCGTCCTTCGCGATGAAGACGTTGCTACCGGTCCCCTCGGCGAGAAATCCGCGCTCATCCGTCATCACTGCCATCGCACCGTCTTCCAACCGCGTGGCGTGCAAACTGGCCAACTGATAGTGCAATCGACTGCGATTCTTGGCCTTCGGGTCGATGTAACGGGCCGGGACCGTTGGTTGGGGCGTGACGACGAAATGGCCACCCTTCTCATATGTCTCCGCCAGCCCACCGACATGCCTGACCAGCGGCAACATATTGATCGACACGATCGGATCGGTTCCCTCTTTGACGAGCGTATTGTAGAGCCCGCCGGAGCCCCTTGTCACGTCGTGCATAATCTGGAAATCGAGCCCTTCCAACTCGGGCAGGTTTCGATCCACTGCCTCGTAGGTTGCCGCTTCCATCTCGTCGATCGTCAACCCGCAATCGATTTCCACGTAGTCGAGCGATGCGTAGAGACGCTCGAGGTGTTCGCGCAAACGGAACGTCTTTTGCCCGAACGAACGTGTCATTTCGAACACCATATCCCCGAACATCAGGGATGAGTCGAAGATGGATATGCGCGCTTCTATTTCCGGGATGAAGTCTCCGTTCCAGTAGACAACGCGGTTTGGCATTGGGTCCTCCCAATGGGTGATCAATCGGGTGTGGCACCGAAAAACAAGGGAACCACAGATGAACACAGATACACACAGATGTGAGTGTCCCGGGGATCGAGGCTCTATTCGGGAATATAGTTCGGTGCTTACGGGCTACTGTGTACGCAACATCGATGACATCCCCGCGGGCGCAGAATATGCGTCCTCCAATTACGTGGGTCCGAACACGAGCGGATCGCGATCCGCCCTACGCACCCGGGATTACTGTTTGGTCTTCGTCTACCGTCCACTGTCAACCGTTCTACCTGCTTGTTCGCAGCCAGGAGGTACATCCTGAGCCCCTCGACTTCGCTCGGGATAAACTCCGTCGAAGGGCTGCTCCTACCCGAAATCAGATCGTCTGAACATCGGGTTCGCGCATCGTTTCGATCCCGGGATGGACGTCTGCCTCGATAACACGCATCGATTTCCACTTTCCGCCTCTGAACCGCAGGTAGAAGCAGATGGCCAGGATGACGAGGTAGGCCGTCGCAAAACACCACGCTGGATAAAGTCCCATTCCATACATCGTGACGCCTACCCATACGGGAATGACCATCACGCTGATGGACACTGCAAGGGTCACCCACATCACAAAGCGCGTATCTCCCGCTCCTTTGACGGCCGCTGAGAAAATGATATAGAGCCCGTCGAGCAAGGAATAGGCAGCCACGAAGCGCAGCAAGACCACAGTGTACGCTCGGATGGGTTCGAACAACTCTGGATCCGCCTTGACCTCGTAGGCTGCCAAAAACAGGCCCGGAGTCAGCACATAGGACGCTGCGATCAGGCCCATATAAACAAGACTGACGTGGACGGCCGACCACGTCGCTCGTTCGGCGGTCTTGGGGTCATCCTTCCCGAGATACTGACCCACCAGAGTCGATACGGCGACACCCAGGCCTACCATCGGTAGGAACGCAAGCGTGTTGATGTTGAAGGCCACATTCGTCGCCGCCAGCTCAACCGTTCCCAGCCGACCAACGACCAGAATGAACAGAGTAAAACCACCGATCTCGACAAAAAACTGAACTCCATTGGGCGCACCATACCGAATCATCCGCCTAAAGAGCGGCCTATCCAACCGCCATCCGCTCAACGTACTGTAGGCTTCGCGATGAGGCTTCCGAAGGAACAACACCACGAACACCAGGGCTCCGACGCAGTGAGCAAGGACGGTGGCCCAGGCGGCACCCTCGATCCCCATCTCCGGAATGCCGTATGCCCCGAAGATGAAAAAATAATCCAGAACGACGTTGACGCCGGCAGCCACGAAATTCCCCCACATCACAGTTTTCGTGTCGCCGCGACCGCTGAAGAACGACGATACGGCCGGCATCACCAGACCCGGACCCCAACCGATCATCAGGATCTGAAAGTAGATCACTTCGTGAGTCTGAACGACAGGTTCGTGGCCGACCGTCTCGAAGATCCAGGGCGCCAGCGGAATCGGTACAAGCAACAGGAGACCAGCGAGTATCGAAAAATGGATCCCTTGCCAGACAGAAGCTCCCACACGCCCGGGTCGATTCGCGCCCGTGTACTGTGCGACGAACGTGTTCACGTAGCCGGCCATCCCCAGAAAAAAAGTCCCGAGCGTGAAGCTCAGGATGCCGGCAGGGAGCGCGGCCGCGAGTGCGTCGCGATCGTACCACGTCAGGAACACCCGGTCGATGAAGTGCATCAGGCTCCACGATCCAAAGCTCAGAATCATTGGAAGCGCGAGGTTGAGCACTTCTCGATAGCCGCCTGGACCGTCCCATCGTGACTGGGATTCCTCTTCTTCTTGCACCGACCCTCCCTGTTTCATTACATCACAGAGCGCCGTGGTATCTGGTTGCCAAGTTTCTTTCCCAGTACCGGCGCTTGTTGCCTCCCCTCGCGAGAACCGGGGGCTGGCGCCCCCGGCTATTTTCGGACGCCCCTACGGGGCTCACACCTCCATCCATCTTCGTTCTCCACAACCTCTGCGTTGAAAGCCCTTCTTCGTATCTTGGTGTCGGAGCCTGTCCTGAGCGTAGGCGAAGGGTGGTTCAGCCTTTCGGTTCGAGCCGATGTTTGATGCCCAATTCTTCCGCGATGTCGTTGAGATTCTTTACGTGACCCTCGTGCATCGGGATACCGCTTTCGATCCAGGCTTCTTTCTTCAGCCATTCGATCTCACCTGGGAGGTAAACGCGATCGTGGCCTTCCCGGGGTTTTGCAACTCGCACCGTCTTCCACAGTTGATCGATTTCGGCCTTGAACCTGTCGAGATCCTGGAACTGCTTGATGTCGATGGCCTGGAAGAAGTGGCTCCCCTGCTGCTGGCCGGAAAAGTCATCACCCCACCGATGCGGCGTGGCGATCCCGCAAGGCAGGACTGAAGCGAGAATGTCATTCATAATGGCCAGACCGGATCCCTTGACGGTGCCAAACGGCAGTAGGATGGCCGCTTCGTTCGGGTCGTCGGTCGGCTTGCCCTCTTTATCGAGCACCCAGTCCATCGTGAGTTTCTTCCCGTAGAGCCGCATCGTCCCGATTCGCCCCCACGCGCTGACGCCGCTGGCCATATCGAGGACAAGAGGACGCTCTTTCCCAGCTGGGACCGCATAAGCCACGGGATTGTTTCCGAGCATCCGCTCCGCCCCGCCCCAGGGAGCCAGGCCGGGTGAGCTGCTGGAGATCGCGATGCCGATCATATCCTCTTTCGCGGCCTGCATCGCGTAATTGAAGGCGGCCCCGAAGTGACGGCTCTGAACGACCGTCCCTATCGCAACGCCCGTCGTTTTCGCCTTCTCGATTGCCATTTCCATCGCCAGCGTGCTGCCCAGGTGTCCCATCCCGCGATCGTTGTCGACAATCGCGAACGCCCCGCCTTCCTTGGTCACAGTGATCTCCGGGACTGGATTCGTGTGCCCGTCCATCATCCGTCGCACGTAACCGGGGGCAACGCGCGTCCCGTGCGAAGAGACACCTCGCACATCGGTCTCGACCTGCAGGTCCGCCATCAGCTGGGCGTGTTCTTCGGAAACCTTCGCCGATCGATAGACCGCCTTGACGTGCGCGTGCAGATCCGCGTGACCGACGAGCACTTCTTGATCTCGGGGTTCCGTCCATACGGCGGGATCCAACTCTGCCATTCCAACCTCCTGCGTGGTTTGCTAAACGGTACTGGGCTGGGTATGTTCTGTCGCTCAAAACCTGAACTCGAAGGCGCGAAGACGCGAAGGAAGGATGATTCCGGCGCCTTTCACACCACAGTACTCAGGACCAAGAAGACGATGGATTACGATGTCATTGTCATAGGCGGCGGCAGTGCTGGTTATGCAGCAGCACGAACCGCCACGGAACTCGGGGCAAAAGTCGCCATCGTCGACAAGGGTCCGCTCGGCGGTCTGTGCATCCTTCGCGGGTGTATGCCCTCGAAAACGTTGCTGCGGACGTCGGACGTGATGTCCCTGATGAGACGCGCGAAGGAGTTCGGTCTCCGTGCCCAGAAGCTGGGCGTGAATATGGCGGCAATCAACGATCGCAAACGTGCTCTGATCAAGGAATTCGCCGACTACCGTGCCAGTCAGCTAAAGCAGCCTCAATACAACCTCATTCGGGGCAAAGCGCAATTCCTCGATGCTCACACGGTCAAAGTGGGACGGCGAACCTACTCTGCGAGGGCCTTCATCATCACGACTGGGTCGGACAACGCAAAGACTCCGATCCCAGGGCTGGAGGAAGCCGGCTACATCACGAGCGACGAAGCGCTCGATTCACGAACCTTGCCCAAATCGATGATCGTCCTCGGGGGCGGGCCCGTCGCTACGGAGCTTGGGCAGTTCTACTGTCGCCTCGGAACGAAAACAACGATGATCCAGCGGAGCCATCACATCCTCAGCGCAGGAGACGAGGATCTGGCGAGGCCCCTCGAAGACAGTCTTCGGCACGACGGAATGAAGGTCTTCACTGGAACCCGGATCACAAACGTGAGCAAAAAGAACGGGAGAACGACCGTCTCCTTCGAGCACGAAGGCCAGAATCGAAGAGCGACGGCCGACGTCCTGTTCAACGGTCTTGGACGAGCACCCGCCATCGAGGGCCTCGACATAGAGAAGGCGGGCGTGGAGCTCGAGGGGCGTCGCGTTCGAGTCGACGAGACGATGGTCACCAGCGCCCCACACATCTTCGCGGCGGGCGATGTCGTGGGAATGCACGAGATCGTCCACATCGCCATTCAGCAGGGCGAGGTGGCCGGCCACAACGCTGTTTCTCCAGACAGGAAACGCGTGGACTACCGACTAAAGGCGGAGGTGACGTTCACCGATCCAGCCGTCGCATCGGTCGGCCGAAGCGAGAAGGAATGCCACACCGATGGCTGTCCCTATCTCGTCGCAACTTACCCATTCGACGACCACGGCAAGTCTATGGTGATGGGTGAAACCCGAGGCTTCGTCAAGATTCTCTGTGATCCGATGTCGGGCGAGATCGTTGGAGGACACATCGTCGGCCCAGAGGCGGGAGAGCTGATCCACGAACTGATCGCGTTCATGTACTTCAAAGGCACCGTGATGGACCTTGCCCAGATGCCGCACTACCATCCGACCCTGTCAGAGATCTTGACCTATCCGGCAGAGGAACTCGCCGAGCAGATGGAAACGGGATAGAACCGAACGCCGAATGTCGAACCGACTCGACATTCGGCGTTGGTCAATTGGTGTTGGGCGTTCGGTTCATTTCACGGCGGTGAGTTTCCCTGCGATGTAGATGGCAACTGGCACGAAAGCCAGGGCCACGATGAACATATTCTGATACGAGATGAGTGCGACGAGGGCGCCGGCGAAGATGGGCAGCACGCCCTGGGGCAAAACGAACGCATTCATGAAGTTGGTGTAGGTCGGACGCCGATCCTCGGGCGCAATGTCGAGGATGTAAGTCATGCGGCCGGTGTACATCCCGCTCTGGGCGAAACCCGAGAAGACGAAGGTCAAAGCGTAGTAGGCAATACGCGCGTCAAAGGGGTAGGAAAGACCCACGAGCGCCGTCGGATCCACGGCCATCCGTGGCACCCACGCTACGGTAAGGGGAACGAGGATCGATACGCCGAGGAAGTAAGTGCCCACCGCCAGGAGGGCGTGATTTCCCTTCTTCTGCCCGATCCACGCCCAAACGACGTTCGAAGAGATCGAGCTGAACTGGGTCACCGCCACGAAGAACCCCACGAACGTCACGTCCATCTCGAGATCCTGAATGGCGAAGGGTACATAAAAGGGCGACCCCATCATCGAGAACGCCCACAGGAACTGGAGCACGCACAGCCTCCGGTAATTCGCATCGTCCTTGAGCAATTTCACGCCGCTCCGGAGGTGAGCACCCAGAGACAACCTCCTTTCCGCGTCCTGTTTCACCGGCTCATCAATGAGGGCGAAGACTGCAACCGAGAGTCCTGTGCCCGCGCCCGAAAGGATGAACAGGAGCCCGTAGTTGTCGGGAAACACGAGACCGCTTCGCTCACTCAGGATGTAGCCGATGGCCACACCCGCCGCCATCGACGTTATGCTCCCGGCCAGCCTACGAAAGGCGAACATCCTCGCACGATCGGATGCGGGAACCGCCTTCCCGATGATATCCATCCACGGCACACTGGTGATGCCCATAAAGGAGGTGGCCACGGCGTAGCAGATCATGAAAACTGGCAGTAACAGATCGGGCCGATCTGTTCCCATCCACATCGTAAACACGCCGACCAACATCCAGACAAGCGTGCGGCACGTCCCCGCGTAAGCGAAGAAACGCATCTTCCGCGGCATCGGCTCGACGATCCTCGAAATGAACACCTGAGGCCACGCCCAGCCGATGCGAATCAGGGCGCCTGCGAGTCCGACCATCACGCTCGATGTCGTGAGCGTCTGAACGAAGGCCGGCAACACGAGGTCGGAGCTCACGAACGTCATCGCGGAGTGCATTGTTGCGCCGTTCGCGACTAGAAACCAGAAGTTGCGTCGAAGATTCTTCGCTTCCCTCTGGTGCATCACGCGATCGTGAATGGAGGGTTGAGCAGTGGTCGCCGATTCACGCATCCCCTTCCTCCAACACCACCGGGTCCAGTTTGCGCGATAAAACAATGGCGAAAGGCACGAACGCAGCCGAGATCAAGAACACATTCGTGTAGGAGATCAGCGCGACCAGCGCGCCGCCAAGGATGGGAAGGATGCCTTCGGGCATCATAAAGGCGTTCATGAAACTCGTGTAGGTCGGTCTTCGGTCGTTCGGGGCAATGTCGAGAATGTAGGTCATCCGCCCCGTGAACATTCCCGACCACGCGGCTCCCGAAAAAACGAACGTCAGCGCGAAATAGCCTACCCGCAAATCGAATGGATAGGTGAAACCGATCGCCGCCGTCGGATCGACCTGAACGACCGGTATCAGACCCACCGTAAGCGGTATGAGTATCGAGAAACCCAGGACATAGGACCCGAATGCGAGCAGCGCGTGATTGCCCTTCCGCTGACCGATCCACGCCCACAGCACGTTGGATGAAATCGAACTGAGCTGCATCACGATCGCGAAGAACCCCACGAACTCGGCTCCCATCTCGAGATCCGTGAGTGCGTAGGGCACGTAAAACGGGGTCCCCATAGCAGCAAAACCCCACAAAAACTGGAGCCCACAAAGCCGACGGTAATTGCGGTCCTCTTTCAGCACGCCCACACCACGTTTTACATAGTCTCGCAGCGACATCCTGTCGCCGCGAGTGGGCTGTTCGATCGGTTCCCGGATCATCGAGAACGAAGCGACCGACAAGCCGATGCTGAGGCCGGCCAGCGTGAACAGCACGCCATAGTTGGTAGGGAATCCGAGACCACTCGCGTCCGAGAGAACATATCCGATCGATACGCCGGCGATCATCGCCACTCCTCCGCCCCCGAGACGACGCATCGCGAACACACGGGGTCGATCCCTCGCCGGGATCGCCTTCCCCATAATGTCCATCCGCGGAACGCTGGCGATCCCCATACACGCAGCAGCAAGCGCATAAAGCACGAGAAAGGACATCAGCAGGACCTTCGGATTCGACATACCGAGAAGGATGGTCACGGCTCCGATGGCGATCCAGAAAAGGGATTGAAACGTCCCGACCGCCGAGTAGACCGGCATTTTTCGTGGCAGCGGCTCGACGATGCGCCCGATGAAGACCTGCGGAAAGGACCACCCGATCCGCATCAGAGCCCCCGTGAGACCGACGAGGATGCTCGATGTCGTCAGAGTTTGCACAAAAGCCGGCAGCACAAGGTCCGAGCTCGCGAACGTGAACCCTGCGAACATCGTGGCACCATTGGCCACGAGCAGCCAGCTGTTGCGCTTGAGCTCGCGCCCCTCCCGCTGCCGGTCCACACGCTCCTGCAGTGATGGGGTTTCTGTGATGGCTGATTCACGCATCAGAGACGATTGTCTAGTCGTGAAAAGTAGAGTTCACCTAATAACTGGAACCGCGAACCGGGGTTCTTCCAGCTCACGGCCGACGGTTCTCGGTTCACGGAAGTCTGCGCTCTCTGCTGTGACGGTCTTAGCTCTGTTGCTGAATCCGATGTGCGAGGAGAATAGCTGGAGGGAGGAAGCAGAGGCCCGCTAAGAATACGTGACCAAACGATAGCCAAGCGGCCAGCACCCCGCCAACGATCGGCAACAGGCCCTGGAGCACGCCGAGCGTATTCATAAAGCTCGTGTAAGTGGGTCGTCGATCTTCTGGCGAGAGATCGAGCACGAGCGCCATCCGGCCCGTGTACATTCCGCTCGTGGCGAAGCCGTTGCACAAAAACGTCAGACTGAAAAAGAGCACTTGCGTGTCGAACGCGGCTACACCGAACACATCGAGTGGGCTGATCGCAATGCTCGGGACGAACGGTGTGAGTAGCGGCACGGCCAGCGATGCACCCAGGAGGTACGTTCCGTAGATCATGAGGGAGCGACTGCCTCCCCGCGTGCCGACCCATGCCCACAGGGCATTCGAAAGAATGGAGCTGACCTGCGTGACAGAGACGAAGAGCCCAATGTAAACCGTCGAAATGTGCAGATCGGTCAGCGCGTAGGGAACGTAAAAGGACGTTCCCATCATCGCGGCTGCCCAGAGATATCGCAGGATGAACAGCCGCCGATAATCCGCGTCCTCCTTGAGCAGACGAAACCCACTGGCAAGGTAGGATCGCATCGGTTCTCTTTCGCGTGCGACGTTCTCGATCGGCTCCCGGATCATCCGGAAAATCGACAGAGAGATGAGCGTGAAGGACCCGCTCAACACGAAGAGAACCGCATAACCCCTCGGAAACACCAGACCCGAGGCATCGCTGAGCAGATAGGAAATGGCCACACCGGTCCCGATTGCCAGGCCGCCGCCAAGCAGCCGGCGCAGGGCGAACACGCGTGCCCGGTCTCCCGATGGAATCACCTTCCCAATCACATCCATCCACGGGACGTTCTTGATGCCCATCAACGACGTGGCCAGCGCGTAGAGTAGCAGGTAAAGCCCCAACAGAACGTTCGGTGACTCATCAGCCAGCATCCACGTCCCCACCCCGATGCCGATGGTGACCGAGCTCTGGAGCAGACCCGCGAGCACGAACACGGGCAGCTTGCGTTCCCGTCCCTCGATCAGATTGGAAATCAGGATCTGCGGCCAGGCCCATCCGACGCGCATCATCGCGCGTGAAAGTCCGACGAGCACGCTCGATCCCGTCAGCAGCTGGATGTAGGCTGGAATCACCGCCTCGGAGCTCGAGAACGAATGCGCAAACTGCATCACTCCGCCGTTGATAATGATCAGACGAGAGTTGCGCCTCGCGTCTCGTTCGTCCGTCGCTGCGGGCCGTGGTAATGCCGCCTCAGACACGTTGGGTCATTTGATTGGGTGATGTATCTGTTGAGTATCCCGATTTGGAGCCGCTTGGCCGGCAGCTCGCAACAGCGCCCCCGGGCAGAGCCCAGGGGCGAGCGAGCGCATTGCCCAATTATCACAAATAGAGCGTACGCTCGTCCCTGTGCTCCGCACGGGGACGCCTTGGTTTATCGCCTGATGATTACTCACACTCTACGTCCCAGCTAAACTCCGAGGGCGTAGCCATCGCGTCTGGGATCGGCGCCTCCCATCATCGCGCCCGAATCGGGATCGACTGCAATGCCCTGCGCGCCTCCTACCGCTGCCGAGAAATCAGGCAGAGCTTCGATGTCGTGTCCCTTCGCGATCAGAGCTTCCCAGACTTCAGCGGGAACCCGGCTCTCCATCACGATCCGTTTGCCCGGCGCCCCGAACCGGAACCGAGGAGCTTCGATCGCAGCCTGAATGTTCATTTCGTAATCGATGAAGTTCGTCGTGAACTGGGTCGTTGTCTGCTGGATGCCCCAGCTCCCGGGCGTCCCGAGCGCTGACACGAGCCGGCCGTCTCGCCAAATCTGGCACGGCGAAAGACACATATCGACTTTCTTGTGGGGTTCGATGCAGTTCGGACTGCCGGGAACGACGTCTCCCCACTTGATGAAGTTGTTGAGAAACATACCGGTCTCGCCCAGCGCCACACCGGATCCGAATCCAGATCCCAGACTCTGTGTGATGGCCACCGAATTGCCGTCCGCATCGACCGCGTCAAAATGCGTCGTGCACTCGTTGATCCAATCTGATTCGGTGCCTGCCGGCACTGCTCCGCCCACGGGTTCCGGCGGAAAATACTCGCCACCGGTCACGCTCGCTTCCTCACCGATCATTGCACGGCGTTTGGCCGCGTAGCCCTTCGACAGGAGCCCATCGATCGGGGCGTCGTCGCCCTGGGCCGCATACTGAACCCGGTCGGCGTTGCTGAACTTGAGGGCCTCGATAAACAGATGCAACCCCTCTACCGAGTGATGGCCGATCGCCGCCAGATCATCTCCTTCGAGCATATTCAAGGTCTGTAGGATCTGGAACCCGGAGCTTGGTGCCGGTGGCGTAAAGACATCGAACCCACGATAGTTGGTGCGGATCGGCTCGACCCAGATCGGCTCGAAATCGGCCAGGTCCTTCTCGCTCAGATAGCCTCCTTCGGACTGTACGAAGGATGTCATCTCCGCGGCCAGGTCTCCGCGGTAGAAGACATCCCGCCCTCCTTCGACGACACGCCGGAAAGATCGAGCAAGATTGCCCTGGACGAGAATATCGCCGGGTGCGGGACCCGACCCGTTCGGGGCAATGATGGCAGCACCTGTCGGCCGCATTCGGGGAACCGAACTGGACATGAACGTATGGTTCTTGACCGTGACGGCGTAGCCATTCTCCGCGAGTTCGATGGCCGGCTGGAAAACGGTCGCGCGATCCATCGTGCCGTGACGTTCGAGCAGCTCGAGCCAGCCGGCGCAGGCGCCGGGAACGAGACAGGACGTCACACCCCCTTCCTGCAGGTCTTCGGTCGGAAATTTGTCTGCCGTGGCCTGATACGGCGTCGGGCCGCAATAGTCGAGAACCGAAAGCTTCCCCTCCTCGGCGGAATGAATCAATGCATAACCGACGCCCGCGATTCCTGACATATAGGGTTCAACCACGTTCAGCGCCGCCGCTGTCGCCACGATCGCGTCGAAGGCGTTCCCGCCTTGCAGTAGCATACGCACGCCCGCAAGCGTGGCGAGAGGGTGTGCGCTCGCAACCATTCCACGTGTGCCCGTGACTGTCGGCCGATGGACCGTGCCCTTCGCGGAAAACGCCATACTCATCTCCTTGAAATCGACCATCGACCGATGCCGTCAACGGTCATAAAAGCGGCCCCCGACAGGATTGAAATCCTTGCGCCGGAGGCCGGTTAACCAACGTAACAGTCGGGGGTTACTCGCCTGAATCGGGAAACAGCTGGCCAGAAGCGGATCGTCCGGCGAAAGCGTCTGAACCCGCTCTTTCAGCTGCGAAACCTGCCCGCGCAGCGCCTCGACTTCCTGGTTGACATCGTAGAGCCGCGCATAGAGCAGCTTGATGAGGTTCGCCAGCATATGGTTCCCCATCTGCGGGTCTTCTTCGAGCATTTCGTCAAGACCCTCGGAGCTCAACAACAACACGTCGGACGTTTCGTCCACAATGATCCGCGTGGATCGAATCTGTCCCGTGAAGACACCCATTTCGCCAGTCATGACCTCCGGCAAAGCCGGAGGCTTGAAAACTTGTGAACCGCTCAAAGCGGTTGGAAACCAAGCGCCACCTAAAGGTGGCGATTACCTGAAAATGTTGAGCTGGTCGAGACTCAGGTCCTCCCGCTCCTGGTTCTGGATATACTCCCGAACCGTCTGTTCATCCTTGCCAACGGTGGAGACCCAGTAGCCTCTTGCCCAGAAATGCTGCCCGGTGAAGTTCGACCTGCGTCCCAGATAGTTCCGAGCAATGTGAATCGCACTCTTTCCTTTGATGAACCCTACCGTCTGAGCTACTGAGTGCTTCGGCGGGATCGAAAGAGCTCAGGTCAATAGGTGTGTAAAAGAAATCAGGCGGCCATCTTCCCGGCTTCGACCTGCGGTCCGGTTGAGTGTTTCTGATCGTAGACTTGTTGTAGCAAGTGTGGCGCGGTGAGTTTCCTGAATCGGCTCTCTGCGACCTTGAGCGTACGCCAGATGAGAGTCGTGGCGTTCCTGACTTTCTTGAATCGCCTGGCGGCGTTTGTGCGAAGCCGAACGGAAGCAAAGGGGCTCTCGACGACGTTCGTGGTTCTCAGGTGTTTCCAGTGTTCCTTCGGGAAGTCGTAGAACGTGACCATCCGATCCCAGTCTCTTTCGAGCGTCTCCACGGCGGCAGGGAACTGTGAGCGATACCGTGCGGCAAAGCGTTTCCGGAGCTTCTCGGCCTCCTTTTTCGTGCCGGCATAGGGGATCTGGACGAGCAGTGCGCGGGCTTCAGCCTGTGCACGCTTGGCGACCTTGTCGAGCACGTTGAGGATCTTGTGGTTCCAGCACCGTTGTTGCCGGCTCTCTGGCCAGACCTGATCAACGGCCGCCCAGATGCCCATATTCCCGTCCGCGGCGATCAGGACAGGATGTTCGAGCCCGCGATCCCGGAGATCCCGGAGCACCGTGAGCCAGGATTCTGTAGACTCTCGATAACCGGGTTCTATCGCCAGGATCTCCTTGCTGCCGTCGCTCATCGCGCCGATCACGACCAGCAGACACGCCTTCTCGCGCTCGAGCCCGGCTTTGACGTAGATGCCATCAGCCCAGGCGTAGACCAGTTCGCGATTATCCAGACGCCTTTCTTTCCAGTCCTGGAAGTCGACCTCCCACTTCCCTCGAAGACGAGCGATCGAGGTCGGCGAAAGCGGCGCGCCATCACCGAGCAGCGCACGCAAAGACAACTCGAAGTCGCCCTGGGAGAGACCGTGGAGATAAAGGTCGGGAAGCAGATCTCCAATGGCCCTGGTTCTCCGGGCGAACAGGGGGAGGATGCGGCTTTCAAACCGCTCTTCCAGACCACGAACCCGGGGACGCCGGACCTTGATCGTTCCGCAGCTCGTCGAGAGACGCCGGGGCTTGCCGTAGCCGTTCCTGTAGCCCGTGGAGCTATCGACCTCGGCTCGGCGCTCATACCACGACCGGCCCAAGAACGCGGTCGCCTCCTCCTCCAGAATGGACTGGAACCGGCCCTGGATCTCTTCACGGATCCAATCGTCAACCGTCTCCCACGTCGGCATGGACTTCAATGGGGCTCTATGCGTATGTTCCTTCACGGCGATCCTCCTTCCCAACCGGGCCTCTCACCCGGTTTTGTGTGAATCAACTATCTCACGGGAAGGGTAGGGTCGCCCTTTCTCTTTTTCCACACCTTTTGATTATAGCTCGATCGAAATCAACGTGTGCACATGGTCGGATCGCAGGTGACCCTCTTCCACACGGCATTCCTTCTGTGCGGCCAGATCCCGAATCACCTCGCCCAGATAGCGACGAATTTCACCATACAACACTTTTCTACGATACTTCCGAACCCAAACAACGTCATACTTGCACTCCCATACCGTGTGACGTAGACTCCTTACGTTGTTCATTAGAGAGCCTTCCTTCCGTGTGCTTTGAGCGGTCCACGGCAAGGGAGGCTCTTACATATTTCTGGAACTGTCAAACTCTGGGAGTCTCCCCGGCAGAGCCGGGGGCTTACCAAGGTTTAGTTACATCAGCGTACAGGGTCCAGATGGTCCAGAAATTCTCCGGATGCGGACTCCAAACGGAGTCGGCCATCGAGTATCACGATCAGCCACTCGTCGATGGTTCTCGGCTCGGAGAGGACGGTACCCGGCTGGACCGTCTTACGTTCGCCCAGGTCGAGCAAGGCCTGGATCTGCTGGTAATCCAGATCCTCGAACAAGGGAACATCGAGAAGCACTTTCACGAGCTGTACATCGTCCGACATGCCCGGTCCTTTCCGGCTTATAACACACCAAAGGGGTTGAAGATCGCCCCCGATCAAGAGCACATAAGAAAGCCGCCGGGCACCCCAAAGTCAAGACTTGAGATGTGGGAAAGGGGTCGCGTCCACGGTCGCACCGGCCTATATTGGCGCCCGAATCACGAAACCCCAGCCCAACAGGAGCCCTGAGTGATGAACGTCATAGAGATGACCGGCGAATTCGTCTCCCACAATTCGGCAAGCCAGCTGACCAACGTGCCCGTTTCAAAGGCGATCGCCAAGCGTATGCGGGAGGCCGGGATGACGGTCGAAACTCTCCGCTATGATGATCCTCGCGGCGTACCGAAGATGTCCGTCGTCGGAAAAAAGGGTAGAGGCACGGGCGGTCTTGCCCTGATGGGGCATTCGGATGTCGTACCGGCCGAAGGATGGGCTTGGGATCCGTTCAAGCTCACGAAAAAAAAGGGGAAACTTTACGGGCGTGGCAGTGCGGATATGAAGGGCTCGGTCGCGTGCATGATCGCCGCTACAGACCGCTTTTCGTCTCGAGATCTGAAGCAGCCCATCTACGTTGTGGCGACTTCCGACGAGGAAATCAACTGCGGTGGCGCCGACCAGGTACATCGCCATTCGAAAACTCTCAAGGAGGGTAAAGTCCGCTACGGCATCATCGGAGAACCGACGCTGCTCGACGTCGTCGTCGCCCACAAGGGCTCCTTCAAAGCCGACGTCACCGCCCGCGGGAAGGCGACACACAGCAGTACAGGCAGAGGGTTCAACGCGAACCATAAGATGGTCCCCTTCCTGAACGAAGTCATCGAGCTTGGGAAGAAGCTCGACAGAGACCCGAAGTTCCGCGACGACCGTTTCACGCCCCCGAACTGCACGATGAACATCGTGATGGGCGATGGGGACACCGCCGCGAACATCACAGCGCCATTGAGCAGGGCAACCGTCAACTGTCGGGTGATGCCGGGTCAGAACTGGGCGCCGATCGCGAAGCGGATCCGAGCCCTCGCAAAGAAGCACGACGTGACGGCCAAAATTTTCGACAGCCTCAAACCGCTCGACACGCCGGTCGACTCCCGCGTCGTCCAGGAGGCCCTCGCCGTCACGGGCAAACGGACGACGAAAACAGTCTCTTATGGCACCGACGGAATGGTCTTCGGAAAGTCGATCGAATGCGTCGTCCTGGGTCCGGGTGACATCAAGCAGGCCCATACGATCGATGAATGGATACTGCCGGAGCAGCTCAAAAAGGGCGTTGATGTCTTCGGTCAGATGGTTGCACGGTTCTGTATCGAAGACCCCTCTTGAGAAACTGAGCGGGGGACGAGGAGAACGCGTGAGGCGATTGCCTCGACTTGGCGAGCAGGCGTGGCAGCGGGCCCCCTCTGGACGATAGCAATGACCCGATAAATTCGATCGGCATGCGGGTGCTCCACCGACTGAAAGCAATCCAAACCTCACGCTCTCCGCGCCCTCTATTCCCCATCTCTATCTCGATCCATTGCCCTCCGTGACCTCCGTGGTAAGTTTTCATGCCTTCATCTCCCCTGATCGCCGGTCTCGACGTCGGGACGACCAACATCAAGGCTCTGATCGCCGAGCCTGATGGCACGGTCGTTTCTCTGACGTCACGACCCACCCCTGTGCACCACCCGAGTACCGGGCGAGCGCACTACGAGCCCGAGGAAATCTGGTCGGCCGTCTGCGACGTCCTCAGGGCTGCCACCTCTACGATCAGCGACACGAGCAGAATCACGGGGATTGCCGTGGCCAGTGTGGGCGAGACCGGTTTTCCGGTCGATGTGGACGGAAATCCTACACACCACGCTATCGCCTGGTTCGACACGAGGAGTGAGCCGCAGGCAGCGTGGGTCAGAGAGCGGATCGGTTCGGAACGTATCTATCAGATCTGTCGAATGCCGGTGAAACCGATCTTCGGACTGTGCAAGCTGCTCTGGATTCGGGACAACGCACCGGACGCTTACGCCCGCACAACTTCCTGGCTGAACACGGCCGACTACGTGGCGTTCCTACTTTCCGGGGAAAAAGCCTCGGACCCGTCGCTCGCCTCCGAACCCTCCTCTTCGACATCGCGGCCGGAGATTGGTCATCCTACATCGTAGAGCAAGCCGATCTGCCGTCGGATATTCTCCCGCCGCTTCGGCGGTGCGGAGAGGCGATCGGGAACATCCTCCCTCGTGTTGCCGAACAGACCGGCCTGCCAACGACCTGCCGCGTGGCCGTGGGGGGGCACGACCACGTCTGCGGCGCACTGTGCGTGGGGGTCGTGGAGCCCGGGGACGTGCTGAACTCGCTAGGCTGTGACGCCTTGCGATAATTCTCCGCCCAGCTTAAGCTATTCGCAGAATAGGCAGAATCGTTTCAATACGGTTAACAGTGGAGACCGTTCCCTAATGAGTTGAGGGTCACCTAAGATCTGGCGGCCATGCGACATAGTGCCATAGGAGTACTTACAAGGCGCAACGGCCAAAAGCGGTTGTCGGACCTACGCCTGATGTCCCTTTCTTTACGCGAACGCGTTTGGCACATTCCGGGGGATCGGGACGCGAAACGCTCTCGACCTCCGACGGGTCCGCCATCGGCAGCACCGCCAGGGAGACGGCCGATTTTCTACCCCGCTTCGCCATTTTCGGGAAGCACCTTCAAAGCCGCCTTGTCGACAGACGCAAGCTCTTGTTTTTGAACTGGTTTAAGTGTTTCCGACACCTGAAAAACCCCCCTTTCGTCGACAACGGCCGCGATGCGCCAGTCCGGGACTGAAATTAGGACGGATTAGCAAAAGAAACGGGACATGACCGGTCTCCGGTCGGACGGCCACAGGTTTTCCGCACCCCCCTATGCCCGCTGGGACCTGGCCTGGCCACGTCTTGAGCCTAATCGGTCGAAACGCGCTATTTTCGCGGTTCGAGAGCCTATTTCTCGGGCGTGTGGGAAAATGAAAAGGGCGCGGTCTACATCGGAACGCCCAGAGAGTTCATCCCCCTTATCTCCGGGTCGTCAGTTCTTGGTGCGTGAGAATGCGAATAGCGTAATCTGGGCGGGAATCTATCGTAAGCCGTAACAGCTAGGCACCGCAGAAGCCGTCTTCCTATCGACCCTCGAGCCCATCGACGAACCCGAACTCGGCGATCAGGGCTATAGCGTCGGAGGTCACGTCGCTTGGGACCGGTATTATGCTCTGGGTGGCCTCTACTCGTCAGGCGGATGTGTAGATTGGGTATCCTCCCTCCTCGGGGGACTCGACCGGGAAGACTTGCTCGATCGCGCGCAACCGGTGCCTCCGGGGAGTCGAGGCGTCACGTTTCTGCCCCATCTCTGGATGTTGAATCCTCCCTACGGTGACGCGCCTTCACGAGCCGCATTCGTCGGTCTGACGGGAGACACAGATCAGGCGTGTCTGTATCGATCCGTCCTCGAAGGCATCGCTTTCGAGTCGCATCTTTGCCTCAACGGCCTGACACGTGTGGGTCCCATCGATCGCATCCTTGCCATCGGGGGATCCACTCGCAATGACCTGCTCATGCAGATCAAGGCGAGCGTCTACGGCGGACCCATCACCGTCGTGAAGACAGAAGAGGCCGTCGCCCTAGGAGCGGCGATGTTGGGTGGTCTCGGGGCCGGCGTCTATGCCGATATCGAGGATGCGATCAACCAGGTCCGAATCGAAACACGCAGTGTAGACCCCGACCCTGTGATGGTTCAGCGATATGCCGAACTCTTCGAGCACGTATATACGCACGTGTATCCATCCCTCACGGACTTGAATCGACGTATTCACGCGGCACAGAGCGATCCGGGGTAGACCGATCGGATCAATGATAGGTTGGAAGGTGGGAGAAACTACGGCGGGGGCAGGAAGAGCTACTAAGTGCATGGTTTCATAAACATTATTACGTATGTCCTGAACATTATTTGTAGCTTATGTTCTCCTTCAAAAGGAGGAGAACAATGCCAAGACGTTCGCCTTATGTGGTGCTACTGTCTGAGAAGGAACGGGTCGACCTCGAGCGAATGGCTGGACAATATACGTTACCGTATTATCAAGTGATCCGATCGAAAATCGTGCTTCTCGCCGCCGAGGGATTATCCAACAAGATTATCGCCCAACGGTTGGATGTCCCGCGTCCGATCGTAAGCAAATGGCGTAAGCGCTTTTTCGAAGAGCGTCTTTCGGGACTCGAAGATAGATCTCGTCCCGGGCGCCCGCCCGGTTTTCCCCCCTCAGGTGGTCGTTCAGATCAAGGCGCTGGCGTGTGAACTACCGAGCGAGAGCGGGATACCGCTCTCGCGGTTCAGCTGTTCCGAGATTGCCGCCGAGGCAGTGCAAAGGGGCTTCGTTGCCAAGATCAGCGGCGCCACTGTCTGGCGCTGGTTGAACGAGGACGCGATTCGTCCTTGGTATCATCGCTCCTGGATTTTCCCACGGGACCCGGACTTCCAAACCAAAGCAGGTAGAGTCCTTGATCTGTATCACCGCCAATGGCAAGGAAAGCCTTTAGGGCCGAGGGAATATGTACTTTCTGCCGACGAAAAGACCAGTATTCAAGCACGAGCTCGCAAGCACGTTACCCTACCGCCAGCCTCGAACAGAGCGGCACGCGTTGAAACACGAATACGAGCGGAAAGGAGCCCTGGCCTATCTGGCTGCTCTCGACGTGCACAATGGTCGAATCTTCGGTCTCTGTGAGTCTTCTTCGGGTATCGAGCCCTTCAACCGGCTCCTGAGCCTGATCATGAGCCGGAAACCCTATTGCTCGGCAAAGAAAGTCTACCTCATCGTGGATAATGGCTCCTCGCACCGAGGGCAAACATGCATCGACCGTATCCAGGGGAAGTGGCCAAACATCCACCCCGTTCACCTTCCGATCCACGCAAGCTGGCTCAATCAGATCGAGATCTACTTCTCGATCCTCAAACGCAAGGCTCTGACACCTATCGAATTTGCATCGCTCGAAGAGCTTGAGGCAAGAATCCTCGGTTTTCAGGAACGCTACGGACGTATCGCCACACCCTTCAAATGGAAGTTCACACGAACAGATCTCGCGGAGATGATCGACAAACTCAGGTTCTACGATACGCCCTTGGCAAAGTCTGCTTAGAATACGTCACCGTATTTGAGAACAGGAGTACTAAGGTGGTCAGATTGGGGCAGTCATCCCGGTTGTGTGTTGAGCCAGGATCCGGGTCCCTCTTGCCAGATCCATAGTGACCAAAAATGGGCCCCGGCTAAGAAGCGTACCGGGGTGACAATGCTTCAGCGCGGGCTCTGATTTGCGACTAGCATTGAGTCAGTCGTAGAAGTGTCAACATAGGCCCGTTATCGGAGCAGGCTCCCAAGAAATTGGGACAATGCTTTGCATAACCATTTTCTGTAAGTCTGTCCTCTGGTCAGAGCGCCATTCGCATCTCGTAGGACAGGCGTTTGCTCTCGACTTCCTTCGTGATGGTGAAGCCGATCGACTCGTAGAGTGCGATTGCGCGTTCGTTGTCGGTGTTGACCGACAGCCGCAAACCAGGCTTCCTCAGATTCCGTGTCGTGGCCACGCAGGTTTCCATCAAGATTCGTCCGACGCCCTTGTCCTGCCACGCGTCGGCGACGCAGATGCCGAGTGTCGGGATCTCAGATTTGATGCTCTGCAGCCAGACATATCCCGCCACTTCTTCGCCGACCCACAGGAGGTGGCATCTTATGCTCGTATCCTCCGCGACCTGTCGACCCGATTCGGCTGTCAGCGGGTATGGATAGAAGTAAAGGGCCGTTTGCTCCGAACAGGATTCGAGCATTCGTCCGAGGGCTCCGCCATCGGACGTCCGCTTTAGCCGGACCTCCCCGACCGTGCCATCCTTGAGCTCCACCCTTATCCGTTCACTGGCATAGGCCTCGGCGACCAGCTCGATGTTCCGCAGTCCGTCCAAGCCGCTCGCGAGCGGCTCGCCTCCCTCTTCCACGCAGACCACGAACTGATCGAGCAATCCGCTGAAGTAGTCGGGGAAAACCACATCTTCCTCCTCTTCCCCAGCCTCCGTCACGATTCGTAAAGTCGATCCGAGAAAGATCGACCCCTTCGTTCCGTAAATCTCCAGCACGTTGCCGTTATGAGGCACCACGATGGTGGCAGTAATCGTGCCGTGACCGCCGTTTTCGAACGCCGTGAGTGTGTGTGATGTTTCCTCGACCTCGATGTTCAGAACGGGGCTGCCCCCGCGATTGACGATCTCGGTGATCTCCCCGAATAGGAAACGGAATAGGTCGAGATAGTGCGTTCCGATGTCGACCAGAACGCCTCCGCCGCTCAGGGACACATCCCGACGCCACGACCCGTCTTCCCACGGTATCCATTTGGCCAGATGGGCCCGCACGGAGACGAACTGACCGATCGTGCCATCGCTGACCATCGTCTTCAGTCGTTGATAGATCGGCCATCCTCGAAGCACAAAGCAGACCTGCAGATGAACCTTCGCCTGCTCGCACGCCTTGATGATCTGCCGGCACTCGTTCGGCGTCAGGGCCATCGGCTTCTCGCACAACACGTGTTTGCCCGATTCGGCCACCGCAACGGCGTGCTCCGTGTGCAAACTGACGGGCGATGAGACGTAGATGGCGTCCAGCTCATCATCTGCCAGCAGGTCATCGACGGAAGCGTAGGCTCGCGGAATCTTCAGTTTCTCTGCCAGCGCCTCGGCACGCCCCTGGTCACGAACCATCAGAGCGCCAATCTCGCACGACGCCAACGACTGCATCGATGGGATGACCCGTCGTTGCGCGACGCTTCCTGCACCAAGGATGCCCCAGGTTAGCACGATAAACCTCTGTGCCCGAACGGGCGAGCCCACCTTCGCGAAAAGCGCTTCGGCGGGCAGGCACGAGAGCAGGCGTGGCAGTGGGTGTACATCTGTCGTCTTAATGCCTTTTTTCGAGTTCGATAACCGCGCGGGTTTCCATCGCCTTGTCCGCCGAGAAGCCGATCAGGTGGCCGGAAACGGAGTCTTCGATGCGGGTGCAAGCGAGAGATGGGCTTCCCCCACTGACCAGGTCCACGAAATCCGCGACGAGGCGTTCGTCACCGCCGCCGTGCCCCCCGAACGCCCCGTGCAGGTCACCTTCGGCGTGGAGGTCCACGACTTCCTCGGAGTACTCGTGACCGGGCCGGGGATCGATGTGTCGTATTACGAAACGTCCGTCGTCGAACACGCCCTGGATCTCTCCCTCCGTTCCGATCAGATGGATCGCCCTCGAAGGACGGGCGGTTCCTCCCACAAGGTTATGTGTCGCCGTAGCGCCGTCTTCGAATTCGATTGCGACCGATTGATGGTCCACGACGTCGTTGTCGCATTTCCACACGCATCGACCGTATGCGTTGTCCCCTTCGAGGGAAGCGACCTTGTCCTCGATGGTCGGCGCGGCAATGTGCTCCAGTGTATCCCACACGTAGAACGACCATCGATCCGGATGATCGATGTAGTGCTTCCGGGCGGAGTAGAGACAGTCCGGCTCGATCTCGCAATCGACGAGACAGCGCGATCCCGCGCCTTCCGGCGCTCTCTCCTCTCTGAAGTAAGTGTTGGTGCCGAAGCTGCTGACCGCGACCGGTGAGACACCGGCCTTCATCCACGCGATCAGGTCGAGATCGTGACAGCACTTGGCCATCAGCATCGACGAGTGACAGCGCTCGCGGTTGTTCCACTTACCCCGAACGAACCCAAACCGCCATATGGTGATAGCTCACGTGCTCGATCGTCTGCACGTTGATCACCTGGCCGATTTCGCCGGCAACGACCCTTTCCTTGATGGCGAAGTAGAACGGCGCGTATCGCAGAACGTGACAAATCATCACCTTCCGATCGAGTCGAACCGCCGCCTCGGTCAACTGCCACATTTCGTCCTCATCCGTGGCGAAAGGCTTCTCCAACAGCACGTCGTAACCGGCTTCGAGCAGCGGCAGAGTGGTCGTAACGTGCTGATGATCCATCGTCCCGTTGATCGCGCAATCGGCGAACTTCGGCTCGCCTGCGAGTTGCTCGGACGACCTATAGCATCGATCGAGCGGGATTTCGAAACGTTCCGACGTCTGCTTTCGACGAAGGTCGATCGGATCCGCCATTCCCACGATCCGTAGCTTGTCTGGATGCGTCTCCGCGAAGGATGCGTAGGTCAGCGCACGGTGGCCGGCGCCAATGATGACAGCGGTCAGCACTCTAAACCCTGAACGGGAGGAAGGGTGGGCGGGTGAGCGGGAGATGGGTCCTAAGAACGCAGAGCAGGCGAGCAGACGAGCAGGCGTGACAGCGGTTCGACGACCAGACCCTACGTTCCGGAAAAGAGGCTGTTGATTCGTGTGCATCCGGGTTCTTTTGGGGTTGTTCTTTCGGGTATAGATCCAAAGCGTTGAACCAGCTGATGAACTTCGGGAACATCTCCTCGGGGTCGGGCAATTCACGGTGCCAGCGCTTTTCCCACTCGAACGTCACGTAGCCGTCGAACGATCGATCCTTCATCAACGAAAGAGCTTCCTCGAGAGGCAGCTGGCCGGTACCGGGCTCGACGTAACGCCATCCGTCCTTCATCGCTTCCGGGTGCGATGTGTCGTGGATCGCGTCCTTGACGTGAATGTAGTAGACCCGGTGATCGAACGCCGCAAGAGACGCCTCCGGATCCTCGCCTCCCACTCGGGCGGTATGCCCGACGTCCCACAGGATGCCAAAGGCCTCGTCAGGAACACGATCGAGCAGCAGCCTGCACTCTTCGGACGAGATCCACAGATCGTGCGTTTCCAGCACCCACCGAAACGCATTCGCTCCGTCGAGGGCCAGGACCTGATCCATCATCGACTGACCGATGTCGGCCATCTCTGCCTTCGTCTTTCCTTCGGCGATGCCGCCCCCGAACACACGCAGGAGTGGAACGTCGAGTTCACCCGCGATCGGGATCGTCCGCTTGGCCTCTTCCAGATTCGAATCGACGCGCGTCTCGTCGCAAATCCTGAGACTCGTACTGATCCCGCAGACCGCCAGATTGGCATCGGCGAACCTTCTCTTTGTCTCGGCGATGCCCGTCGTAAACGGCCTCAGGTGTGTCACATCAATCTCTTCCTGCAGACCCCGAAAGTCGACCCCACTGAATCCGTAAGCGGACCCGTTCTGTATCACGGTATCCAGATCCCAGTCGGGGCAGCCCAGCGTGGTAAAGGATGGCTTCACGATCTCCTCAGATAGACACTCACTTCAACCATACGCCTCGTGCACAGTGCGCCGTCGGGTTCTCTTCCCAAGCTGTGTTCCTGCGACGGCGGCGCGGCCCCCCCCCCCTCGGCCTCGTCAGCAGACCCGGGGCTGACCCGCCTTCGCCAGGCTTCGGCGGGCAAACGCCCCGGGCTATTTTCGGACGCCCCTCCGGGGCTCACACCTTTCATACCTGTTCTACTTACTCTGGCTTCTGGCAAGCGAACGATTCGGTCTATGATTCGTCGTCCTTGCCCCCAGTCACAACGCCGTACTCGCGCTCGGCCGCTTCCACCGAAACACGTCCTTGCCGAACATCTTCCTGGACGGCTTCGCGATTTCGCTCGGACGGTTTCCCGTGGCCCGCACCGCCGGGCAGACGCAACGTGACCGTTTGACCGGGTTGGAGATCGTATGTGCTCTTGGGTGATAGTCTCGTGCCGTCCGACAGAAACAGTTCGCCGGCCATCCCGTCCGCGCCCCCCGCGAAGCCTCGCGGGGCTCTACGCGTTCGATCGTACATGCAGGAATGCTGGGCCGGTCGACCCGAGTCGACCGTCAAAACCATCTGCTGGCTCAACCCACCGCGGTATTTGCCAGCGCCCCCCGAATCACGGATCAGTTCCCGTCGTAACATCCTCACAGGGGACACGGATTCGATCGCCTCGGCCGGGACACCTCGGATCCCACTCGGGAAAGCCGTGGCCGACAGACCGTCTGCGGTCGGGCGCGCTCCCATCCCTCCGGCGGAAAAGAAGATGTAGGCGAACCGCTCTCCGCGGAGGTCGACCCCCTCGAGCTGTGTGTTCCAGAGGCCGGCTGATCCGTCCGCAATCACCCTGTCGGGAATGGCCTTACTCAACGCTCCGAAAACCGCTTGGGACAGAAAATGTCCCACGAGGTGTCGCGCTCCGACCGCGCAGGGGAATTGTGCGTTGAGGATACAACCTTCGGGAGCCGTCACCAGAACGGGACGAAAGCTTCCCTCGTTGTTCGGGATGGTTGGGCTGATCGCGCATTTCAGCGGATACGTCGTGTAGGCGTGGGTGTAATTGTAGACGACGTTGATTCCCCATCCCACCTGCGCCGAACTGCCTTCGTAATCCACGTGCAGATCGCGATCACCGATCTCGATCGACGCCCTGATCACGAGCGGCTCGTCGAAGCCGTCGATCTCGACCTCATCCTCGTAACGACCGTTCGGCACGGCCTCGATCGCCTCCCGGGTCGTCGACTCGGAACGATCGAGAATCGCCACGGCCAGATCTTCGATGTCCTCGAGGTCGTACTCGTCCATCATCACGATCAGCTTCTCGGCTCCGACATCGTTTCCGGCTTGCTGTGCATAGAGATCGCCGACGACTTGATCCGGCTCCCTCACGTTCGCACGAAGGATGGCGATCAGATCCTCGTTGATCTGTCCCTCGCGGAAGAGATGCATGATGGGCACGTTGACGCCTTCTTCGAACACCTGCCGGGCTCCGGCCCCGAGCGTACGGCCGCCGATGTCCATCGCGTGACACGTATTCGCAAACCAGCCGATTCCCTTACCACGGTAGAAGACAGGTGTGACGACCGTAATGTCGTGCAAGTGTCCTGAACCGAGCCAGGGATCGTTCGTCAGCAGGCTGGCACCAGGCTTCAGCGTGTCGACCGGATGCTTCTTCACAAAATGCGCCACACACGTCGCCATCGTGTTGATGTGCCCAGGTGTACCCGTGACCGCCTGCGCAAGCATCCTCCCCTGCCGGTCGAACACACCGGCCGAAAGGTCGCCGGCTTCTCTCACGACGGTCGTGAAGGAAGCGTGCATCAGTGCTGCGGCTTGCTCGTTCACGATCGAGATCAGGCGGCTCCAGAGAACTTCTAAAAGCACGCCCTCGTAGCTGCGCTCAGGCATCCGATGCTCCTTCGTGGGTCAATACCAACGCACCACAGTCTTGGACGACAAAGCGCCAATCGGGTGGAACGACCGTCGTCGATTCGGCTTCCTCGAGGATGGTGGGACCTGACGAATGAAATCCACTTTCCAGTGCGTATCGTGAGAACACGGGCGTGGTGATGGGTGTCTCGTAACCGTCGAATAGAACGTCTCGCGCGCCCCTTTTCGGGTCTTCTGACTCGGCTGAGACGTTCACGGGAGGAGCTTCGGGCTTGGGACCCGAAACCGTCACACGCCAGTGTACCGTCTCGACGGGCACACCGTCGCATATTCGACCGAAAGCCCTTCGATAGGCGTCGTCGAACGCGCGCTGGATGACGCAAACAGACGAATCCTCGAGGGTTCCCTCGGGGATCGGTACGCTGATCTCGTGACCCTGTCCGACGTAGCGCATATCAGCGCTGCGTGTGACTCGGATCTCCCTGCTGGCGACGCCTCCTGCCGTAACCACAGCGTGGCCATCTGACTCCATTTCGGTGTAGAGCTCGTTGACCATCGCCACATCGATCCCCTCGAGTCGTCCGACCTGGCTTCTCGCGAAATCGAAGGAAACCGGGGCCAGGAGCAGTCCGTAAGCCGACCCGACACCCGCGACAGGAGGAACGACGACCTCCGTCAGTCCAAGCAACCGGGCGACGCCGGTCGCGTGGACAGGGCCGGCGCCCCCCGTGGCCACGAGCGCATAGGGTCTGACATCGACGCCGCGTTCGGCCGCGTGAACACGAGCGGCGTTGGCCATGTTCTCATTCACGAGACGATGGATTCCACGGGCGGCCGTGAGGACGTCGCCACCGAACGCATCGGCGATCGAAGCGATCGCCCCCCTGGCCTGTTCTTCGTCGAGGGCCATCTCCCCACCCAGGAAGTGGTCCGCGTTCAGGTATCCAAGAATGAGGTCGGCGTCGGTCACCGTCGGGTCGTGGCCACCGCTTCCGTAGCACGCAGGACCGGGCACGGATCCCGCGCTCTCGGGACCGACGGCCGGCAATCCCAGATCGTTGAGGTGGGCAATACTCCCACCGCCTGCGCCGATCTCGATCATGTCCATCACCGGAACAAGCAGAGGCAGCCCGCTCCCGCGTTTGAATCGGTAGACGCGTGCGACTTCCGATTCGGTCGTTACGGGAAAGACGCCCCCGTCGGACAGCATCGCCTTGGCGGTCGTTCCACCCATGTCGAAAGCCAGCACTCTCGAGTGTCCACACTGTCGCCCCCACTCGGCTGCGGCCAGCGCCCCTCCGCACGGCCCCGACTCCACTAGCCGTATCGGATGGCGACGCGCCGTCTCCGTCGAGCAACTTCCCCCGTTGGAAAGCATGATGTGGAGAGGCGAACTCAGACCCAGATCCCGCAACCCCGACGCGAGACGTTCCAAGTAGCGTTCCACCAGGGGCTGCACGTAGGCGTTCGCCACGGTTGTCGAAGTCCGCTCGTACTCTCGCAACTCAGGCGCGATGTCGTGCGAACAGGTCATCGGAACTTCCGGCCACGTCGCCTGAATCTGGTCGCGGACACGACGCTCGTGCTCGGAGTTGGCGTAGGCGTGGAGCAGACAGACAGCGAGGGCTTCAACCCCTTCCTCACGCAAACGAACGATGGCCTTCGTTACATCCGCTTCGTCGAGCGGGATTCGGATCGAACCGTCCGGATTGATCCGCTCGACCACTTGCATCCGATGCCGACGCTCGACGAGGGGCTCGGGCAACTCCAACCAGAGATCGTAGATGTCGTATCGACCCTCGCGTCCGATCTCGAGCGCGTCACGGAAGCCGTCGGTAGTGATCAGCCCCGTCTTGGCGCCCTTCCGCTCGATAAGCGTGTTGGTCACGAGCGTCGTTCCGTGAAGCACACGGTCGACTCCCGCCGGATCGTGACCCGTCTCCGCCAGCACGCGCTGGGTCCCAGCGAGAACTCCGTCGGAAGGATCCGGATAGGTCGTCAGCAGCTTGACGATCGACAGGTCACCGGTCGCGCGGCTCAGCAGCACCACGTCGGTAAAGGTGCCACCGATGTCTATCCCTAATGCGAACGTAGACAAGAAACCTCCTGTATGATCAGACGCGACGTAGTATACTCTTCGGCCCCATCCAGATCAACGGAGCACCGCGCGACGCGTTGACTTCGATCAGACCTCAGGCTATACTCTCCGCGTTCGAGAGCATCGGCCCATTCCTCCACGCAAGCAGCATCCTCCATGAACTTCATCGATGCCGTCAACCAGGTGCTCAGCGGTCAGGACGCAGCCAATCCCGAGGATTATGTTCAGCTCCTCGGGCTACCGGGACGGTTGATCGGCACGGATATCGCCGTCCTCCAGGACGATCTCGCGGCGCACGGCAACACCATGGCCGAACAGATCTGCCGCCCCGTTCACCCTGCTGTCGCCTTCCTCGATTTCCTCGGCCTCGACACGGTCGAGGACTTCTGTATTCTGAAAAAGACGTCCTTTCAAAACTTGCTGCAGGCCGCCGTCTACGACCGGCTGACGGGACTCTTTTCCAGGAACACCATGGAGTCCCGACTCCACCAGGAATTCCAACGGGCTCGCCGCTATAGCCTGCCCCTGTCGTTGCTCTTCATCGATTGCGATGACTTCAAGAACATCAACGACACGCACGGCCACAGCGAAGGGATCGTGTGCTGTCTTTCATCGGTCGGTTTATCCTCGATCACTTGAGGGAGGTCGACTTCCCGGTACGATATGGCAGTGAAGAGTTCGTCGTAACTCTTCCGCACATGAACGGAGAGACGGCACTGTCCCTCGCACACCGACTCCACGACAGCATCACCGACGCGGAAAAGAGGGCCAAGTTGCTCAGCCCCGTTACGATCGGTGAGGTCCCTATCCTAGGAGTCTGTCGGGTTACACCCGGAAGCTCGTTGAGATTAAGTCCAGCTGAGTCTGTCAGCGACCGGTTACCTTCGTTTTTTCCTTGAGCCGAGTTCCTCTTCGGGATCAGGTAGCCAATGAGAGTCGATAGAGTTTCAGAAGGTTGTGTGTGAGACAGATCAGGTTCCATTCTCTGATGACTTTGTGGATTCGGCGGAATGAGAATCGGGTGAAGTTCCGAACGGATTTGATCTGTCCAAACACGGGTTCGATGATCTGTTTTCTTTTCCAGTAGGTGCAGCGACCTTTCTGTGTGAGAAGCTTTCTCGCCATTTTGTCTTTCGTCGTTGCGCCCTTGGGGATCCGTCCCCTGGGGCAGGTCGCGATGGGCGTTCCATGTTTTTGTTTTGTCGTCGCCACATAGAGGTCGACGCCATCTGATTGAACCTGATCGACCTGACTTTGGTTGAAGTATCCGGTGTCGGCAGTGAGGTGCTTGGGTGTCGTGCCGCCCATATTCGCTCTGATCTGGTTGACCATAGGTGTCATCTGGTTCTTGTCATCAGCTTCTTGGGTGACGTCGGCAGCAACGACAATCTGGGCCTTGTCATCCACAGCAGCTTGGCAGTTGTAGGCTTGAAGGAATTGGCCCCCTGAGACCATGATCCGTGAGTCGGGATCGGTGAAGTTCAGTTGTTCCTTGGAGTCGGGCTCTTTCGATGGAGGCTTGGGCTTACGTCCACGACCGCCGCGGCGCTCCCGGGCCTTTACCTTCTCTTCATACGCTGCCTGCTTCTCAGGAAACTCAGCCTCCGCTTCGGCTTCGATCTCGGCTATTGCGTCGCGGATTACTTTGAGTCGAGTCTCCCGGTGCTGCAACTCCTCGGGCAACTCGTCGCCGCGGTTGTCCTTTCCGTAGAGTTCGTCTTCGGCCGCGTCAGTGGCTTCGGCCTCGGTCAAGAGTCTGCGCACTTCGGCCTCGATCTCGGCTTCTTTCTTCTTCATCCGGCCGTAGCTCATCGCTTTGTGTTTTGAGGCATTTGCTTTGACTTTCGTGCCATCCAACGCCACGTGTCCCAGCTTCACCAGACCTGCCTTCACGCAGAGACACAGCACTTGCCTGAACAGACCTGAGAGGGCATCCAGATGCCGTTGACGAAAGGTCGATATCGTGTCGTGATCAGGATGCTGATCCAGGCTGAGCACACGGAAAGCAACCGAGTCATAGGTCGCACGCTCGATCTTGCGGGAACTCCTGATGCCTTCACAGTAACCATACAGCAGTAGGCTCACCATCATCCGGGGATCATACGGTGGCTGGCCACCTTGAGACCCATCGTAGGTCTCGTAGATCGCGGACAAATCAAGTTGTCCGACGATATCCAGAATGAAGTAGGTCGGATGACCCTTGGGAAGCCAACTCCGGAGATCCGGAGGCAGCAACATCAACTGAGCCGGATTGTAGACACGAAACCGAGTAGAAGTGCTCAACGGAAACCTCCAATTCAGAGTCGGAACCTTGATCGCACTTCTACAATACGAAATCTTCCTCCGGCTGGGTACTCCGACAGGCTCCTAGTTGAAACTTAAAGGGCTCCAAACTTACGTTGTGGGTACGCGTGTGAGAGCGTGTACCCGTAAGAAAGGAGCCCACGATGGAGAAGCTATTTGCAGGGGATGGCGAAGTCAAGGTTGGGTCAGACGTTATGGATTTGGAGACGCGTTTATCGGTGATCCGGGCGCTGATTCCGCTGGGTCTGGAGGCCGTTGCCGACGTGCTCCAGCAGGAGGTGGAGCAGCTCGCAGGCGTTCGGTATGCGCGTAAGGGTTCAGAGCAGTCGCATCGTCGATGGGGAAGCCAGAAAGGGTCCGTGTATCTGATGGACCAGAAGCTGCCGATGGCCGTTCCCCGTGTGCGCGACGTCGAGTCCGATACGGAGGTTTCTCTGGCCGCATACCGGGGGATGCAGAGGCCCAGAGCGATGGATGAGAAGCTGCTGCTTCGTGTGCTCAAGGGAATCTCCTGTCGCAACTACAGAGCCTGTGCAGAGTCGGTACCCGAAGCGTTCGGAATCTCGGCATCCTCCGTCTCGCGACGGTTCATCAAAGCCACCGCAAAGAAGCTGAAGCAGTTCCAGGAACGACCGCTCGACGACTACGACTTGGTCGCCCTGTTCATCGACGGAAAGAGCTTTGCCGACGAAGAGATCGTGATCGCTCCGGGCGTCACGACGGACGGCCAGAAGATCCCCCTGGGCTTCGTCGAATCGGCGACGGAGAACGAACGGATCTGCCGTCAGCTGATCCAGGATCTCATCCGGAGAGGCCTGTGCTACGACCAGGGCCTTCTCGTTGTGCTGGACGGCTCAAAGGGACTCCGCAGTGCCGTCACCAAAGCCCTCAAAGGGGATGTGTGCGTGCATCGCTGTCAGTGGCACAAGCGCGAGAACGTCGTCAGCTACCTCCCGGAGGCAGAACGTCCAAGAGTTCGACGGAAACTTCAGAAAGCCTATGACTGCGACACCTACGAGGAGGCAAAGGCCGCACTCGAATCACTCAAACCCGAACTCAAGCTGATGAATCAGTCTGCCGTGGCAAGCCTCGAGGAAGGACTGGAGGAAACCCTGACCCTCCACCGGCTGGGGATGCTCCCGTTCTTGAAGCGAAGCTTCCGAACCACCAATTGCATCGAGGCGCTCAACAGCATGACCGGCAACCTGATACGGAAGGTCAACCGCTGGAACAACTCTCCTCAGCGACACAGATGGGTCGCGGCCGCACTCCTCGACATCGAACCACGCCTGCGACGCGTGAGCGGATACAAACACCTCCCGCTGCTCAGGCAAGCACTGAAAAACAACCTGAATCTCGGCGACAATCAAGATGCTCGGCAGAGAGCATGAATACCACGGAGCCCGATGAGTTTCAACTGACTATGGGACTTGACCAAAGAAATCGTTGTATTGAGTGATCCAGTGGCTTTTGATTTCTCCGATCAGATTCTTCCAGAATCCCCGAAGGTAGAGATCGGGCCTTTCAAGAACGATCTCATACCCCAACGTGCCGCACGCGACGTTTGCTTGAGGAAGTCCCCCGTACTGATCGATCGCGAAGTGCCACGACTTGGACCACTTCTCCATTGGCGAAGGAACGGCCGGCCACGTCTCCTGGATCTGCTTTCGAAGCTCTTGGTAGGGACCTTCGGCGTTCAGAGCCTCGTGCGCCTCAGGACTTCTGGCGGCCACCAAAAGAATGACTGCCCGACCCACAGGCGAGAGGCCGAAGAAAGACTGAATGCGGTAGTTGATCGCACTCCAGCTTCCATAGAGCACCAGTACCGGTACGACAAAGGAGATACTCCTCACGACCCTTCGGTGCGATGGACTGCTAAGCAGGAGCCAGAGTAGCCCTATCGCAGGCATAAGGGCCTATGCCGGCCGAACGAGACCGGCATAGGCTCCGGCGGCGCCTGCCCACGCCGCCGTCTTCCAGCCATTTCCATCGTCTCTCTGTAACTTCCCACACAGATACAGCATGAGTAGGTCGAAGAATACGCCAACGGTCTCTGCGAGAAACGAATTCGCCATGGAATTCGGCATCAGGTCGATACCATAGAGCACGGCGGTCAGACCCGCGACCCATTTCGAAGCACAAAGAAGGTATACCGTTCGGTAGGCGAAGTATGCGGTAAGGACTGTGAGTGCGTGCTGGAAAACAACGATGAGTATCGCGGTGGGTTCTCGTCCTTGAGCGATCAGTGTGGCAACCGAGACGCTCCGGGGCAGATCCGCGTCGCCGCCTGTAACGATGGCCAGAAGAGCGAGGACCATCGGATAGCCCGGTGTACGAAAGTTGATCCGATTCGAACTCAGTTCGCCCTCAAGAATACCATTAGCGAACTTGGTGTAGGGTTCGAATCCGGTGTCGCTTATGGGGACGAATAAAGTCCAGGCCAGCTGCCAGCACAGGATCGCAGCAATGCCCACACGCCACAAGACCTGCGCAGCGCTAATCTGATCCTTAGTGGCTCCCATCTGTTAGTGGCTCCCATCTCATCTTGGCAGGAGGATCCCGTTTATGGATCCGTTCTTCGGTATGTGAGCGGAAATAAACCCTTCAGTAAGTTCGATATTGGCCATGTTTCTTTCGTCGACTAAGCGATAGCCTATGAACCTGATCGCCGAGATGAACTCGGCAAGGCCATATCCATATTCCCTGAACGAACGGGGACATATCTCGCAGATGATTGCAGGCCGAAACCTCCTCACCGATTCGGCGGCCCCCTGGAGAACCTCCAACTCGAAGCCGTCTACATCAATCTTGATAAGATCGACACGACCAATGGTGTTACGCTTGATGAAGCCATCGACGGTATCAGCTGCCGCACCATCAGCGCGCTTGAGACGGCCACCGTGATCCGGATGCGTGCTGCAGGGAGTTCGCTTAAGGTCCCAGCTAGCATGGAATCCTGTTTGGGACAGCACGCGCCCATCAGCGTTCATGTATGCCTGCACCAGCGTGATGATCTGACCAAAGGCAGGATTCAACTCGATGCTGCTTCTCGCCCTGTCCATGGCGTAACTCGTTGGCTCGAATGCGTAGACTTTCCCGCCCTGGCCTACCTGTTTGGCCATCTGCAAAGCGAACAAACCGACATTGGCTCCAATGTCGAAGGCTATGTCGCCCGGTGCAAGGAGGTCGACTACCCTCTGCAGCGTGCGGCGCTCGTAAATACCCAGGTAAAAAGCGAGGTCGATTCCCTCAGCGAGATCTAGCGCATAGTGGATACCGTTCCTCGAAATGGCGACCCGATCCTGGAGACCCGAAATCGCCCTTGGTACGCTAATCGCGCTGTACAGGAGTCTGGCAAGGCGCAGCTTCTTCTTCGTGCTGAGCCGCAACATCAGGTGATACCTGGACCCGACTGCTGTTGTGCGACAAAGCTCCCGATCCCCAGTACATCGAAACCCGTGCGCTGAAAGCAGGCGATCGCTTCCTTCGGGTGCATCACGATCGGTTCGTTCTCGTTGAAGGACGTGTTGAGCAAGACGGGAACGCCGGTCAGCAGTCGGAATTCCTCGATGAGGTGCCAGAAGGTCGGATTCGCATCCCTCCGTACCACCTGTACTCTGGCCGTACCGTCCTTGTGTGTGACGGCGGGAATCACTCCCCTCTTGTCCGACTTGACGTTGGACGTGATTACCATGTAGGACGAGTCGCCCACCAGCTCAAAGTAATCATCCGCGTATTCCGATAATACCGCGGGAGCGAATGGTCGAAACCACTCACGCTTCTTGATTCGGAGATTAAGGACCTCCCGTACGCCTGCATCTCTGGGGTCAGCCAGAATGCTCCGGTTTCCAAGTGCCCTAGGTCCGCACTCCATCCTTCCCTGGAACCATCCAGCGATCTTTCCCTCGGCAATGAAGGCAGCCACTTCCCTGGCGACGTTCGATGAACGGTGATAGTGGATGCCGGCGCAGTTTAAATCACGCTCGATTTCATTGTCTGAGTAGTGTGGACCCAGGTAGACACCATCGAACACGTGCTCCCGAGGCAACCCTTTCAAACTGTGAGTGTAGTAGAGAGCGCTGCCTAGAGATGTCCCAGCGTCGTGTGCGAGGGGCTGAATAAAGATCTGCCTGACCCCCCCCTCTTCCGCAAGCTTCTGGTTCATCAGGCAGTTAAGAGCGACACCGCCCGCCACGACAAGGTTGTTGGCGCCTGTTTCCTCGCGCAGCCACTTGGCTGTTTTCAGGACTACATCCTCCGTGACCCTCTGAACAGCAAACGCGATGTCGCACGCCCTCTGATTTACATCTTCATTCTTCGCCCGACTGGGGCCGAATCTGTTGACGAACGCCTCGGAATGCCAACGACTGCGGCCGTGAGTATGGAAGGAGAAGTACTTGAGATCCAACCGCAGGCTACCATCCGGGCACAAGTGAACCAATTCCTTGAAGTCATCGTAGAATCGGTCGCTACCATAGGCGGACAGTCCCATCACTTTCCATTCATCGTGAAAAGGCCTGAAGCCCAGGTAATCAGTCATGACCTCCGGCAAAGCCGGAGGCTTGAAAACTTGTGAACCGCTCAAAGCGGTTGGAAACCAAGCGCCACCTAAAGGTGGCGATTACCTGAAAATGTTGAGCTGGTCGAGACTCAGGTCCTCCCGCTCCTGGTTCTGGATATACTCCCGAACCGTCTGTTCATCCTTGCCAACGGTGGAGACCCAGTAGCCTCTTGCCCAGAAATGCTGCCCGGTGAAGTTCGACCTGCGTCCCAGATAGTTCCGAGCAATGTGAATCGCACTCTTTCCTTTGATGAACCCTACCGTCTGAGCTACTGAGTGCTTCGGCGGGATCGAAATCAACGTGTGCACATGGTCGGATCGCAGGTGACCCTCTTCCACACGGCATTCCTTCTGTGCGGCCAGATCCCGAATCACCTCGCCCAGATAGCGACGAAGGTGTTGTGCCTATCGTAGTTGAAACTTAGAGGGCTCCAAACTTACGTTGGGTAGACGTGTAGGAGCGTATACCCGTAAGAAAGGAGCCCAGATGGAGAAGCTATTTGTAGGCGATGGTGAAGTCAAGGTTGAGGGCGATGTCATCGATTTGGAGACGCGTTTGTCGGTGATCCAGGCGTTGATCCCGTTGGGTCTGGAGGCAGTGGCAGACCTCCTCCAGCAGGAGGTCGAGCAGCTCGCAGGCGTTCGGTATGCGCGCAAAGGTTCGGAGCAGGCGCATCGTCGGTGGGGAAGCCAGAAGGGATCCGTGTATCTGATGGACCAGAAGCTCCCGTTAGACGTTCCCCGGGTGCGCGACGTCGAGGCCGACGCAGAGGTTTCCCTGGCTGCATACCGGGCTCTACAGACGCCCAAGAAGACGGACGAGGGGCTGTTGCTTCGTGTTCTCAAGGGGATCTCGTGCCGCAACTACAAGGCCTGTGCCGAATCGGTTCCAGAAGCGTTTGGTATCTCAGCGTCCTCCGTCTCGCGGCGGTTCATCAAAGCCACCGCGAAGAAGCTGAAGCAGTTCCAGGAGCGTCCCCTCGACGACTACGGCTTCGTGACCCTGTTCATTGACGGAAAGAGCTTTGCCGACGAAGAGATCGTGATCGCTCCGGGGGTCACGATGGACGGCCAGAAGATCCCCCTGGGCTTCGTCGAATCGGCGACGGAGAACGAACGGATCTGCCGCCAGCTGATCCAGGACCTCATCCGGAGAGGCCTGTGCTACGACCAGGGCCTTCTCGTTGTGCTTGACGGCTCAAAGGGACTCCGCAGTGCTGTCACCAAAGCCCTCAAAGGGTATGTGCGCGTTCATCGCTGTCAGTGGCACAAGCGCGAGAATGTCGTCAGCTATCTCCCGGAGAGGGAACGTCCAAGAGTTCGACGGAAGCTCCAGAAAGCCTATGACTGCGACACCTACGAGGAGGCAAAGGCCGCACTCGAATCACTTAAACCCGAACTGAAGCTGATGAATCAGTCTGCCGTAACGAGCCTCGAGGAAGGCCTGGAGGAAACCCTGACCCTCCACCGGCTGGGTATGCTCCCATTCTTGAAACGAAGCTTCCGAACCACCAACTGCATCGAAGCCCTCAACAGCAGGACCGGCGAGCTCACTCGGAAGGTCAGACGCTGGAACAACTCTCCCCAGAGACACAGATGGGTGGCTGCCGCACTCCTCGACATCGAACCTCGCCTGCGACGCGTGAGCGGATACAAACATCTTCCCCTACTCAGGCAAGCACTGAACAAAGATCTGAATCTCGACAACGAACAGAATGCTCAAAAGAGAGCCTGACCAAACTACGGGGCCCGATGAGTTTTCAACTGACTATGGGACTTGACCGCGACGAATTTCACCATACAACACTTTTCTACGATACTTCCGAACCCAAACAACGTCATACTTGCACTCCCAAACCGTGTGACGTAGACTCCTTACGTTGTTCATTAGAGAGCCTGAGCTCAGGTCAATAGGTGTGTAAAAGAAATCAGGCGGCCATCTTCCCGGCTTCGACCTGCGGTTCGGTTGAGTGTTTCTGATCGTAGACTTGTTGTAGCAAGTGTGGCGCGGTGAGTTTCCTGAATCGGCTCTCTGCGACCTTGAGCGTACGCCAGATGAGAGTCGTGGCGTTCCTGACTTTCTTGAATCGCCTGGCGGCGTTTGTGCGAAGCCGAACGGAAGCAAAGGGGCTCTCGACGACGTTCGTGGTTCTCAGGTGTTTCCAGTGTTCCTTCGGGAAGTCGTAGAACGTGACCATCCGATCCCAGTCTCTTTCGAGCGTCTCCACGGCGGCAGGGAACTGTGAGCGATACCGTGCGGCAAAGCGTTTCCGGAGCTTCTCGGCCTCCTTTTTCGTGCCGGCATAGGGGATCTGGACGAGCAGTGCGCGGGCTTCAGCCTGTGCACGCTTGGCGACCTTGTCGAGCACGTTGAGGATCTTGTGGTTCCAGCACCGTTGTTGCCGGCTCTCTGGCCAGACCTGATCAACGGCCGCCCAGATGCCCATATTCCCGTCCGCGGCGATCAGGACAGGATGTTCGAGCCCGCGATCCCGGAGATCCCGGAGCACCGTGAGCCAGGATTCTGTAGACTCTCGATAACCGGGTTCTATCGCCAGGATCTCCTTGCTGCCGTCGCTCATCGCGCCGATCACGACCAGCAGACACGCCTTCTCGCGCTCGAGCCCGGCTTTGACGTAGATGCCATCAGCCCAGGCGTAGACCAGTTCGCGATTATCCAGACGCCTTTCTTTCCAGTCCTGGAAGTCGACCTCCCACTTCCCTCGAAGACGAGCGATCGAGGTCGGCGAAAGCGGCGCGCCATCACCGAGCAGCGCACGCAAAGACAACTCGAAGTCGCCCTGGGAGAGACCGTGGAGATAAAGGTCGGGAAGCAGATCTCCAATGGCCCTGGTTCTCCGGGCGAACAGGGGGAGGATGCGGCTTTCAAACCGCTCTTCCAGACCACGAACCCGGGGACGCCGGACCTTGATCGTTCCGCAGCTCGTCGAGAGACGCCGGGGCTTGCCGTAGCCGTTCCTGTAGCCCCTGGAGCTATCGACCTCGGCTCGGCGCTCATACCACGACCGGCCCAAGAACGCGGTCGCCTCCTCCTCCAGAATGGACTGGAACCGGCCCTGGATCTCTTCACGGATCCAATCGTCAACCGTCTCCCACGTCGGCATGGACTTCAATGGGGCTCTATGCGTATGTTCCTTCACGGCGATCCTCCTTCCCAACCGGGCCTCTCACCCGGTTTTGTGTGAATCAACTATCTCACGGGAAGGGTAGGGTCGCCCTTTCTCTTTTTCCACACCTTTTGATTATAGCTCGAGAGCCTTCCTTCCGTGTGCTTTGAGCGGTCCACGGCAAGGGAGGCTCTTACATATTTCTGGAACTGTCAAACTCTGGGAGTCTCCCCGGCAGAGCCGGGGGCTTACCAAGGTTTAGTTACATCAGCTACAGGTGACCAAGTGAATGAGGGACGGCCCACCTTCTCAACTCTGTGATGGTGTTCCCGTTACCCGCTGCCATCAGTGCGGTCGATGACTCTCCTCGGCCATCCACCGTCAGAATCGCCGAGTTGTCGAATGGGGAAACATAGAAGCAAGATGCCGCGTGGCTGAGGTGATGGTCGACGAACCGGAAATCGATCGCAGAATCAATGCCCTCGATGCAGTTCAGAACGCGCTCTTTTACCCTGAGCATGGAAAGTATGCGGGATGGGAAACCCAGGTCGTCTGAACCGCTACCACCTGCCAGGAGTGACAAGCTGCGAGGGAAGTGCTTCAGGAAGTGGGCTGCGTTTCCTGTCAGCTCGGTCCACGGATTCCAGAAGAATGTGATCGCCGATACTTCAGACGGGTGAACGTCCGACACCGAGAAGACTTCCCTGATCGCACCCTCGGGGAATCGCCACGTATGCTTCTCTCTGTTGACCCTCTCTTCTTCTTCTACCAGGGCCAGAGCGATGCCATTCCTGACAATGCATGCCGATGCTTCGTGTGCATATGCAGACAGCCCGAGCACAACCATCTTGGGCCCTCACATCAATGACGGTTAAGCATCAGGGACGGCCCAGGGGTTGCGCCCCCGAAGGGATATTTCGTACGGTGTGGTGGTGAGGCGAGGAGAATTCGGGTGGTGGGCGGTTTAGGTCGCAGGTATAAAGACCTCTTGTGGTCTTCACCAAGTCACGCATACGTGGGAAACAATTTGTCCTTCTCCATCATCTGCTCGACCAGCATCAGGTCTTCGGGCGTATCGACTGCGTGCGTCTCGAAAACGGTTTCGATCATCTTCACCCCATAGCCATGTTCGAGGCAGCGGTTCATATCGATCGATTCGGCGATTTCCAAGGGTGTCGGCTCGAGCTGAACGTACGTGAGCAGGAACTCGCGACGGAAGGGGATGATGCATACCTGTTTGTAGATGGGACTGTCGGAGTAGAACCCTTGAGCGCCGCGCGTGGTAGGAATCGCCTCTCGCGAGAAGTAGAGGGCGAATCCGTTACGATCCATCACGACCTTGACCGTGTTCGGGTCCTCGAACTCCTGTTGACTCCGGATGCGCGCAGTCAAGTTCGAACAGACGATCGACTCGTCTTCGATGAGGGGATCGACGGCGAGATTGATCATGTCGGGATGCGTGAGCGGCTCGTCGCCCTGCACCATGCAGACGATGTCGACGTCCAGCCTTTCCGTCGCTTCGGCGGTTCGATCGCTCGCCCGCTGGTGAGTGTCTGCGGTCATGATCGCTTTTCCACCGAACGCCTCGACGGCATCCACGATCTCCTGATCGCAGGTAGCGATGTAAACACCATCGAGCCCGCTCGCCATAGCGACCCGCTTGTAGATGTGCTCGAGCATCGTCAGTCCACGAATCTTCGCCAGGGGCTTGCCCGGAAAACGTGACGACCCCATCCTCGCAGGAATCACTGCGGCAGTCTTCATTCCACTCTCCCTTTTCAGCGGGGACCTAAAGGACTACTTTGTCCCCGTAGTAGGCCTGCCACGCCTCGAAGTGCTTCTCACCCATAAGCGTTCCCTGAACGTCACACACGTTGCAGGGCTCGAATCCACGGTCGGCACACGCGAGCTTCTTGCGCACGAACGACAGCGCCTTTCCATTCCATACTTCGATCAGGGACTGTTCGTTCAGATTACCGGCACGGATCTTCTTTCCCCAATCGTGTGGGCATAGGAGGACAGAACCGTCCCAGTCGACGGTAATCTGGTAGTGTGGGTAGAAGCAGGGATGGCCCATGGGTTCATCGAGCTTGCCGACACCAAGATCCTCGATCTGTATGTTCCCCGCCCGGTTCGACATCGTCAGTCCAAACTGCTCTTCACGAGACAAGTAACGGACGCGCGTGATGAGCTGATCCTCGGTGAGCCCCGCTTCTTCCCTTATCGTGTCGAACGTTTCCTTCTGCTCCGGACCGTCATACATGCTCACCAGGAGCGTGTCCAGCCCGCTATCGAACAGGGAACGCGCGCGTTCTACCGTAAGGAAGTCCCCGTTCGTCACCGACTCGATGCGGGCGTCCGGACAGTGGGTTCGGAGCAGGCCGATGAGGGATTCCAGTTCCTTGTGCAGGAGGGGCTCGCCGAAGGCCGAGAACAGCGCCTTGCCCGCGTAGCCGAACGCTCCCAGTTGAACCGCGATCTTCTCCATCAGCTCGGGGCTCAGGAAGAGGTTTCGGTTGGGGTACACTTCTGGATCGACCCGGGGGCAGAACTCGCACGTCCTGTTGCAAAGCTCCGTTGGATTGAATTCGATGAGCGAGAAAGTGGGGACCCCCGAGATGTGATGTTGCACATCGAGATGCTCATCGATGATCGCGCTCTTCCGCTCGATGTTGGGGTCGATATTCATACGGGCTTGCTTTGGGCGACTCCCGCCAGGTCTCGGGAGGGAAGGAGCACCTCGGGCAGATTCTTCAGCGTGTTTTCGTGGACGCGCTCCCAGGCCGCAGGGCTGCTGTTTGAGTTGTGGGGCGCCATCAGGCAGTTCTCCAAATTCCGCAGTGGGCTGTCTTCTGGAAGGGGCTCTTCCTCGAACACGTCGAGCCCTGCACCGGCAATCGCGCCCCGGCTCAGGGCGGAAGCCAGCGCCGCGTTGTCCACGAGCGGCCCACGTGCGGTGTTTATCAGGAACGCGGTCGACTTCATCAGATCCAACGCGGCCGCGTCGACAATGTGGTGGCTCGTGGCGTTGAGCGTGCAATTCAAAGACACGAAATCCGACCGCTCGAGCAGGTCTTCCTTCGACGTCATCACGGTCCCTGTCTCGTCGAGGAAGTCGGTGGGCGGTTCCCGCTGCGCACCTCCCTGTCCATCCGCGGAATGTTCCGTGCGAAGGAGAGGATGTAACCCAGCACGGTATCGGAAACAGGATCGGTGAAGGCGTTCGGGGTGTTCCTTACGACAATCCCCAACCGGTCGGCGGCCTCTTGGTCGATGGAATCGATGCCAGTGCCCCACTTCGAGATGACCTTAAGGTCTGTGGCTTTCTCCAGCACCCGGGCAGTGAACCGATCGTCCCCGCCAATCACGCCGTGAATGCCGTCGATCAGCCCGACCAGCTCGTCTTCAGACAGGCGCTCCCTGACTTCGGGCACGATCGGTTCGAGGTCGTTCTCCTCGAAAACAGACCGGAATCTGTCGAGGACAGGCTGAAAATAGGGGGCCGAAACCAGCACTTTGAAAGGCATCGGATGCTCTTACTCCACAGGCCAAGGGCACCGTTTCCAAAGGTAACGCTTGGAAAGGTCCCGAACAAGGGAAATGTTTCTTTTGGTAACAACCAAACCAGAGGACCGCAATTTCACCTCTGTAGCGCCTGTCTGAGGCGACCATCGGATCGAACGCGGCTGCCGTAGTCAACGACGAACGCGGCAAGAAGGGCGACGAGCACGCCCACGCCGGTCCCGAGCATCAGTCGTTTCCGGAGGGACGGGCCTGCTCTTTCGGCGTCTTCCGCGCTGGCGTAGCTGAGCACCCTGAAATCCGGCCTGCCCCGCTGAGCCTCGATTCGGATGGCCTCCTGACGAGAAAGAAGGTTGTTGTACACGTTCTCCCAGGACGACACGCGGCGCTGTCGCCACTCGAGATATCTTTCCGTGTCCAAGCGGCCGCGATTCCTCGCCCGAAACGTCAGCAGAGAATCCTCGGCTTCACGCAGCCAGCGTTCCACTTCCAAAAGGCGGCTGTCAATGTAATCGAGTTCCTCATCCGCTTTAATCTGTTTCTCTTTCTTGAAATAATGTGTGAGTGCGTAGACGTAGGCGTTAGACATACCAGCAGCTACAAGCGAATCCTTGTCGGTCACTGCAATCGAAATAAGGCCCCCCTCCGCCTGTGTGATCACGGTCCTATCGTTCAGAGTTTGCAGGGCCCGCCTTATTGTCTGCCCCCCCAACCACCCGAGAACCGTGATGGAATCCCCATGAGATCGCGGATTGGGCATCAGCGTTGACAGTACGATTTGCCCGATACCGAATCCTGAGATCATGGTGGGACTTATCGGGGGCGTGGTCCTCCCGTCGAGGCGTGGTGGCTCCACCGCCAGCAGGTTGACCTCGGCTCGGAACGGCGGCGGGTCCGCGAAGTATCCACTTACCCCGCCCATTACGGTAAAGAGCACGATGACCCAAATGATCAGCCACCTGCGCCGCACAATCACCGCGATCAAGTCGATCAAGTCGATCTCGTCGTCGTGTCGATGGCCAGGGTGCTCCTGATGCCCGGTGTCTCCTTGTTGCTCTTCCATCAGTTCCAGTGCGCTTCCGGTTGAAATGACCTCAGTTCCTCTATCTCCCACGGAATCGATAGGCCCCGGGTGATCTTATGCTCAGCTTCAGCAGAGAGAGCGTGCGCGCGCTCGAGCAAGACGTCGCTGGTATACCTCATCTCACTCAGCCCCATCCCCCCCTCCGCAATCCCCAGATAATGATGCCCCGGCGAAAACTCCCCACTTTTTGCATCCTCAATCGCCCCAAACACCGCCACATCGATCCGCTTCAACACACTCACCAACACCTTCCCCGGCGCCAGGTCGTCCTGATCCAAATCCGCCCCGATCGCAAACACCCTTCCTTCGGCCTCTTTGACCGCCTCGATCACACCCAATCCCGAATTCCCCGCAAGCTGCAGGACGATATCGCATCCCTGCCCAATCAATCCCTGGGCGAGGGCCTTGCCACGCGAGGGATTATTGAAATCCCCGATCGTCGCCGACAGATACTCGACGCTCTTGTTCTCCCATTCGTTGACTGCTTTGATGCCAGCCCGATACCCAACCTCATAGGCTCGAACCGGGGGAATATCCATTCCCAGCACACACCCCACTTTCCCAGTGTGCGTCGTCATCGCCGCGATAATGCCGGCGAGGAAGGCGCCCTCCTGCGCCTTGAAGTCGAAGCTCGCAACGTTTTTGCCTTTGACCTCACCATCGACGAAAATGAACTTCGTGTTCGGATGGTTCGGCGCAACCTGCCCGACGGCGTCGATCATCAAAAAACCCATCGCAACGACGACATCGGACTGTTGAGCAGCCAACGTCAGGTTCGCGACATAGTCCGCTTGTTCGTTCGACTGCAGGTAGGTCGCCTCAACGCCCAGCTCCTCAACCGCCTTCTGAACACCCGTCCAGCCGGCATCATTGAAGCCCTTGTCCCCCAGGCCCGCCATGTCCAACACCATCACCACCTTGAAACGGTCAGAACGAGTCGTTTCGTCACCACTGGCGCAGCTGGAGAGCAGGAGAATAAGGAGGAATCTGATCAGCTTCATGGATAGGCCCACGCGGGTGTGCTCAACGGCCAAAAGATGCGCTTGGGCTTGTTCGAAGTCAAGGAAAGACAAGCATTTGACGATCTATAAGACAGTTGCCAGTCCTCGGCAAACCGATGGACAACTCCTTGCCCTCGACGATTTCTATCAAACCCGCGGCTGAAAGAGGAGCTACGGAAATAACGTTCGTAGCAACCTGCGACCGGGTCGGGTTCAAACCACTTGCCGACGAATCTCCTCGGAGCTACTTTTTGCCAAGTGGGCCGACGGGCGAATCAATCCCCGGTCCTGTTTTTACTTAGAGTCTTCGCATCTTCGTGGTTCAAGTTTTAAGGTCTCCACTATGGGTTACATGCAGGCTTACCGTGTCGGGAATTCCCGTGGGGAATCGCCACTGGGCAAAATCTCACGTCTTCTGAGTGAAGGGATCGATTGCGACGACCTTGGCGATACTCAGCCTGAAAATGGATGTGTCTTGATTGACTTCACAGCCGGCGAGGATCTTGTCCATCAAACCCGGAACTCCGTTCCCCAACTGCCACAGGTTCTTGTTGCGAGCACACAGACCCTCGGTTTCCGTCAGCTCGATCTGGCGGACGACTTTGTATCTCCTGACATGCCAGCCGCGGAAGTGATTAGTCGTGTGGAATGCCTGACGAATGCAGCGGTTCGTATCGTCGAAGAAGTCCCTGAAGCGAATCAAACAAGGATCCTACTGGACGGCGAAACTGGTGAGGAGGGATCGCTCAGGACTCTCGCGGAGCTGCTGACCGAAAACGAAATCGAATGGACTCAGCTCGAGGATAAGAACGATCCGGAGGGTACGGGGCTGATTTACGCGCACTACCGTCGGTCATCCTATGCCCGCTTTTTGCAAGGTGACTTCCCCGGGTACCTTCACATACAGATGACAACACGCAAAGTTTCTACAAATGCTCGAACGCCTCCGCGACCCGGATGCGCAACGAAGCGCGGGTGAAACGGCCGGTGGCGCGGATGCGATCGATGTGCTTTTCGTCGGCGATCGCAACGTCGGGAGCAACCTCAAATCGGGTATAGGAGATGACGTCAACCTGTCGACGATGGCTTCGACTGCCGGGGGCATGGCTCAGGCAAAGAAGAACGAACTCGTCTTGATCCACCTAGGAGGAAAAGACGACGCCAAAGAGCGTCTTGCTTTTCTGCAGATGCTCATCAAGGACCCCGAGCATCCAGATCTGGCATTGTTGTTCCTCAAAGAGGCCCCGGATCAGTTGAGAGTATTCTGTGAGAAGAGCAACGTGGCCGTCATCGAATCGAAGAACGCAAGTGAGATTCGGGACGCGATCGTGAGTATGTTCGAAGAGGCTTGAAAAGCGCCCCTGAGAACACTGAAAGGTATCCAGTAGTAGACCCTGGCTACCGGTCCTCGATAGGGAAATGGGGAAGGCCGAGACGAGGTAACGTCTCGGCCCTTTTTGTTGCACGCAGAACCTGTCCTTCATCGTCTCTCCACTCTTCTTTCAGTGGCCTCAGTGGCTGTCTTTGGTTTTTCAGAACAAAGTGTAGACGAAGGGGGCGAGGGCGGTTCCCTGAGTAAACACGATCAGAACACCGAATAGCATCAGCACCAGGACCATGGGAATCATCCACCACAGTTTCCGTTCCCAGAAGAAGACCAGAAGCTCCCCTATGATGCCGAGTCGTGCGATGACGCGTTGGACGTAGCTCACTGTGGGTTTCCTTGATACAAACGATACCGGAGTCACTCCCGAACCGTTCGTCCTTCGATACGACGTGCTCTCGATTCAGTCGCTTGAAATAAAAGGCTCTATCCGGGTTTCTCAACGGTGAAACTATAGAATGACAAGGTCATAGATCGTTCCCTACGCTTGGTTGTGTGTGTAGGACAATCAAAGCGAAGGGGGTGCGACCTATGACCGGGAGCAGATTACTATCGAAACTGCTGAGATTCAAGGGGTTCCGTGTTGTCAGCTGGTGGTTTGAGGGGAGAAGCTGCTTCGTCATCGCCGTAAAGCCACATAAGAATGGTTGTTGTTGTCCGGAGTGCGGCCGTCGAGGTAAAATCGTCCGCACAATGCCCCATCCGCGTCGGTGGCGTGACATTCCGGTGTGCGGGTGGAGGGTCTGGCTTCTCTACCATCCTCGGGAGATTCGGTGTCCTACCCACGGTCGTGTGGTCGAGGAGATTCCGTGGGCGGAGCGGTTCTCTCGGGTGACGTATCGCTTCGAGTATGCCATGCTGCGCTACTGCCAGACCATGACGCAGAAGGCGGCGTCCGAGTTACTGCGCATCTCTGCCTCGACGCTGTCGGATCTCCTTCACCGATCCATCACGCGGCTTCGTGAAGGTCATCGTATCCGAGGGCTCAAAACCATCGGGATCGACGAGATCTCCTACGCCAAGCGTCACAGGTACGCCACGCTCGTTTACGATCTGGACCGCTCCTGCGTGGTGTGGGTTGGCCGCGGCAGGGCGCGTAAAACGATCGATCGGTTCTTCACAGAGGCTCTCAGTCCCTACCAGAGATCCAAGATCGAGTGGGCCTGCTGCGACATGAGCGAAGCTTACATCGGAGCCATCCAGGAACACTGTCCGAATGCCAAGCTGGTCCTCGATCGCTTTCACATCGTCAAGGCTCTCAATGCCGCCGTTGACGAGGTCCGTAAGGACCAGTGGCGTAAAGCTGCCCCGGATGAGCGCAAAGCCATGAAGGGCCTCCGATGGCTCCTCTACCGGCACTCAGCGACACGCTCCAGAGGGGATACTCGGACACTCAAAGCACTGGAGAAGGCGAACTACCGAATCTATAGAGCCTGGAGACTCAAGGACGAGTTCGAGCAGTTCTGGGAATACAAAGCGCCCTGGGCTGCCGAACGCTTCCTGAAATGCTGGACGACGTCCGCACTCAGAAGTCGACTTGAACCCCTGCGAAAGTTCGTCAGGACCCTGCGACAGCACTTCTTCGGCGTCCTCGCATTCGTGAACACGCGTCTTACCAACGCCATCGCCGAAGGCCTCAACCGAATCGTCCAAATCGTCAAGAACCGAGCCAGCGGATTCCGCACACTCGACGCATTCAACGATATGATCTTCCTTACCGTCGGAGACATAAACATCCCTGAGCAGATTCCGAAGAGGTTCCGCACACGCTAACCGCGCCCCCATGCCAGGAACCACGGCACCTTCACCCACTTCAGCTCGTTGAGAGATCCGGATATAGCCAAATAAAATACACGCTCGATGACGTCACTCAGGATGAACGGTCCGAACGGCGCAACGGCAAAGTGTTTACTTCGACCCGATAGATGACGGGGTTTCCTTCTGTCTGCTGTCTGCTCCCTTCTCACTTCCTAACAATCGTATTGCCCATCACCAAGACGTCCATCTCGCTTCGCAAGAACGTGCTGTAGGCGTTCTTAGGTGTGGTGACGATGGGTTCCCCACGCAAGTTGAATGAAGTGTTCAGCACGACAGGCACTCCCGTAGCCTCGCCGAACCGCCTGATCAGCTCGTGGTACCGTGGGTTTGTCTCCAAGAAAACGGTTTGGACACGGGCTGTGCCATCGACGTGCGTGACGGCGGGCACATCCGACTTCTTGTCATCGTGAACGTCTGAAACGAGCAACATGAACCGCGCCGGGTCCTGGTTCCTCGCGTCGGGTAGATTGAAGTAGGACTCGGTGGCTTCGGCAAGCACCGATGGCGCGAAGGGCCGGTAGGGTTCACGAAACTTGATTTTCGTGTTGACGACGTCTTTCATTTCCTCGCGTCTTGGATCGGCGAGGATGCTGCGATTACCCAACGCCCTCGGTCCCCATTCGAATCGTCCCTGATACCAGCCAATGACCTTCCCGGTTGAGAGTGCATCGACAGTCTGGTCGATAACCGCGCTCTCGTCCAGATCCTCGAACGCCACGTTCTCCTGCTTCAAGAATCCAGCTTCCTGCCCTTCGAAAGACTGACCCCAAAACGCGTGGTCCATCGTCATCGAGCGCGGGTGGTTCAACAGGGTGTGGTAGGCATATAGCGCTGCCCCCAGCGCGCCTCCCGAATCGCCGGCCGCCGGCTGGATGTAGATGTGCTCGAATCCTGATTCACGAAGAATGCGACCATTGGCGACGCTGTTCAACCCCACGCCTCCGGCGATGCAAAGATTCGACTGTCCAGTCCGCTTTCTGAGCGCGCGCGCTGAGTTGAGCAGAATCTCCTCAGTTACCTTCTGGATCGAAGCAGCGATATCGGCGTAGTGCTGGTTTTCCTTACATAGGAAATCATAATTGCCTGGCTTCTCGCCGAAATAGCTCGGGAATCCAGTCGAATCGGTAAAAAAGAGTGTCTCTGGCGTTCTTGGTTCGCCAAACAGGTGCGTGAATTTAGGGCCGAAGGTTCGGTGTGTAGAGTGGTGGAAAGTAAAGTAGTCCATGTCGAGTCTGAACGATCCATCGTCGAACATCTCCACGACTTTCCAGACTTTATCGACATACCGCGGCTCCCCGTAGGGTGCCATCCCCATCACTTTATACTCACCCTCGTTGACCTGGAACCCGAGGAATGCGGTGAACGCGCTGTAAAGCAGTCCAAGCGAGTGGGGGAAGCGAATCTCGTGTGTCAGCGTAATGTCGCATCCCTGGCCGAGTCCCGTCGTTGCCGTTGCCCACTCGCCGACGCCGTCCACCGTAAGGAGAGCTGCCTCCTCGAAAGGCGAAACGAGGAAGGCGCTAGCTGCGTGCGAGGCGTGGTGCGGCACGAATAGGATTCTGTCCCGTGGAATCCCCAGTTCCTGCTGGATCAAGTGCCGAATCCACAACTTATCTCCCATCCACGTCAGCATCGACTCTCGGAAGACTTTCCACGAGCGAGGGTAAGTCTGCAGGCAGGAAGAGAGGATCCGCTCGAATTTCTCGAACGGCTTTTCGTAGAAAACGGCATAGTCGAGCTCACTCGCCTGAACGCCAGCCTCTTCCAGACAGAATGCGATTGCGCGCGTCGGAAAGCCGAAATCGTGCTTCACTCGACTGAAGCGCTCTTCTTCCGCGGCGGCGATGAGCTGGCCTTCGGACAGCAGCGCAGCTGCAGCATCGTGGTAATGACAGGAAATACCTAGAATTTTCATTGGCTATTGCGTCGGCTGGAGTTCAGAAAACCAAGTGCAGAGTAGCGACTTCCGAGTGATGAGCTTCGAGGGGGTGTGTTTAATCCGAATACCGCCCAGGGTGTAAGACCTCAGGAGAAGACTCCGTGCACCTCTGCACGCGATGAGAGATCCCTCATCGCGTCGTCGCGTTACACAGTGGCTGTGCGATCGGCCTTCCATTGCGATTCGGGATGACAGCTGGTACGTCCGTGGCTGCGAAAGAGGTCTTTTCTTCGAGTCTTGGCGTCTTAGTACAACTTTGATGTTTAAGACTGTCGACAGACCGAAAACCTGCCGAGAGTTTACGGGGATTCACCCGGTAATCCAAAACCATCTCGCCCCCTGGATGTAGATGAATTCGCTCGACACAGGCGTGGATGATGGCCTTGCGCATTCGAAACTGCTTCAGCTGAAGATCTGAGTAGCTTCTATTCTTTACGAGAAAAGATGGAACCGTATCGTCGACATCGACTAGCGAGAGGATGCCATCGCCCGCAATCGTCAGCGCGTGGGCGAGACTATCCTTAAGTGCGTCGGCCCCCTCGCGCGCATCCAGCTTGACAGTTATCTGATGAATCTCTTGATCCAGGTGCACGCCTTCTGCTTGGATCCTGTCCACTTGCTTCTGATACCGGGTACCCGTCAGCGGCCCGGACACATACGCATCGTCTGCCCTCTCAAGCTGTCCGGTAAGACCGTCCCTCTTCTTTCGTAGCTTTTCGAGTCGCTGTGCCATCGCCTCTGCGTCACCCGAATCGAACTGTGACTGCCAGATCTGCAAGATTTTCACGGGCTTCATTAACATCCGATGAACCTGTCTACAAACTCGCGTGTTCACATCGGAGATTTTTTGGCTGGGCGCGCTGCACCTCTTACCGAACTGATTGTATTTGGCGTTGCAGTAGAGGCGTCCGTCGATCAGGTTCGACCGTTGGCCATAGATCACGCGTCCCTCACCGCGGTAATCTCGGCCTTCTTCGTGACAGACTCCGCAACGGAAGAGCTTGCCCAACAGATATTCGGTCGCGTCGGTGCGGACGCCCTGAGACTTGCGTCCATCCTTTGAGGCAGACTGGGCCTTCTTCCACAGAGCGTCCTCGATGATTCTGGGTACGGTGCACGAGACCCATTCAGACCGAGGCTTGGGTTGTCTTTTCTTGATTCCCGTGACAGGTCCGTCGTAAAGCGCTGCTTGTTGTAGTGAAAGGTGCCCCGATAGGTCTGGCAGGCCAGAATGTCCCTGACGTGAGGCGGACGCCACACACTACCACTCGGCGAGGTCAACCCCTCCGCGTTCAGAGATAGGGCGATTGAGTGCGACGTCACGCCGGAGATGGCCAGTTCGTAAATCCTGCGAACCAGAGCCGCACCCTCATCATCGATATCAAGGACAGAGCGTGCGCCTTGTTTACCTCTCCCGGTCCCACCCGTCAGCTTCAGGCGATAGCCCACCGGAACGCACCCCCCCGGCCAATAGGCCTGCTCAGCGGCGGCGAGCTTCCCCTGCACCATCCTTCGGTGGCGCGTGTCCGCGTCAGCTTCAACGATAGAGAGGCGGATGGACGTCTCCAGTTTATCCGGAGGAAGCCAACCATCGTTGAGGGTGTAGATCGTGGCCTCCAGCTCCAGAAGTCGCGCGATGAACTCCCCGCGTTCCCTCGACTTTTCTGGCGACCCCCCTTTTAGCCGGATCAGTCGGTCGAGGAACGTGGCCCGCAACACGGGCACGCGGCCGGATGCGTGGATTTTGACAGCCTTCTCCAAAAGCACACGCCCGGCGGGTCGCTCCCAGAGTGCGGCCTGTTCGGCGGAGACGGCAAGGTCGAGCAACACGGTATGGGTTTCATCGACGAATACCGTTCCGTCGACCCGGCCCTTTTGACGCTCTTGGTCCGGCTTGTAGGACGGCAAGTCCTCGAACCTGTGTAGGGGCCAGTTGTGCTTTTCGGCGTCTTCGCGCAGGGCCTTCAGGTGACCGGTGTGCGTCCCCCGCTCACGCTGATCCTGGGATGAGGATCGATGGTAGCTCAGCAACACGGCATTCTCAGGTAGTGCACCGTTCATTTCTCCCCCTCGTATTTCGATCAATTTGCCCTTCAGGCTTCAGCTTTCACATACGTCTTTACACAAGTCGATTCTCTTCGAGTTCGCGTTTCGAGTAGTTGGGGTTGGGGTCGTAGACCTTCAGATCGTCAAACCGGGTTAGAGGCCAGTCGTGCTTGGCGGCGTCCTCCCCCAAAGCTTTGAAGTGTCCCTCGTGGGTCCCCCGCTCACGTTGATCTTGCGAACTCGATCTATGATAGGTCGGCACCCTTATATTCTCAGATGTGTCTTTCTGCAACATTTCACCTCCTGTATCCAATGATTCAGATGCCCGGCTCTCCAGGAATCGCGTCCGATTCAGACTCCTCTCTTTGTCGGTCAGCCACACACGAATCGCAGAATGAGGTCCCGGAGGCGTGTCACCCGGGACCTCTCATAAATATGGCTCTATCCGGGTTTCTCAACGGTGAAACTATAGAATGACAAGGTCATAGATCGTTCCCTACGCTTGGTTGTGTGTGTAGGACAATCAAAGCGAAGGGGGTGCGACCTATGACCGGGAGCAGATTACTATCGAAACTGCTGAGATTCAAGGGGTTCCGTGTTGTCAGCTGGTGGTTTGAGGGGAGAAGCTGTTTCGTCATCGCCGTAAAGCCACATAAGAATGGTTGTTGTTGTCCGGAGTGCGGCCGTCGAGGTAAAATCGTCCGCACAATGCCCCATCCGCGTCGGTGGCGTGACATTCCGGTGTGCGGGTGGAGGGTCTGGCTTCTCTACCATCCTCGGGAGATTCGGTGTCCTACCCACGGTCGTGTGGTCGAGGAGATTCCGTGGGCGGAGCGGTTCTCTCGGGTGACGTATCGCTTCGAGTATGCCATGCTGCGCTACTGCCAGACCATGACGCAGAAGGCGGCGTCCGAGTTACTGCGCATCTCTGCCTCGACGCTGTCGGATCTCCTTCACCGATCCATCACGCGGCTTCGTGAAGGTCATCGTATCCGAGGGCTCAAAACCATCGGGATCGACGAGATCTCCTACGCCAAGCGTCACAGGTACGCCACGCTCGTTTACGATCTGGACCGCTCCTGCGTGGTGTGGGTTGGCCGCGGCAGGGCGCGTAAAACGATCGATCGGTTCTTCACAGAGGCTCTCAGTCCCTACCGGAGATCCAAGATCGAGTGGGCCTGCTGCGACATGAGCGAAGCTTACATCGGAGCCATCCAGGAACACTGTCCGAATGCCAAGCTGGTCCTCGATCGCTTTCACATCGTCAAGGCTCTCAATGCCGCCGTTGACGAGGTCCGTAAGGACCAGTGGCGTAAAGCTGCCCCGGATGAGCGCAAAGCCATGAAGGGCCTCCGATGGCTCCTCTACCGGCACTCAGCGACACGCTCCAGAGGGGATACTCGGACACTCAAAGCACTGGAGAAGGCGAACTACCGAATCTATAGAGCCTGGAGACTCAAGGACGAGTTCGAGCAGTTCTGGGAATACAAAGCGCCCTGGGCTGCCGAACGCTTCCTGAAATGCTGGACGACGTCCGCACTCAGAAGTCGACTTGAACCCCTGCGAAAGTTCGTCAGGACCCTGCGACAGCACTTCTTCGGCGTCCTCGCATTCGTGAACACGCGTCTTACCAACGCCATCGCCGAAGGCCTCAACCGAATCGTCCAAATCGTCAAGAACCGAGCCAGCGGATTCCGCACACTCGACGCATTCAACGATATGATCTTCCTTACCGTCGGAGACATAAACATCCCTGAGCAGATTCCGAAGAGGTTCCGCACACGCTAACCGCGCCCCCATGCCAGGAACCACGGCACCTTCACCCACTTCATCTCGTTGAGAGATCCGGATATAGCCATAAATATACAGGCTTGGCTTCCTTCTCGATTGCATGTTGTTTTAACAGATTCCGTGCCCTGTGGAGACTTGTCGGTCCCGTTTCGTCTCATCGGCGCGTCATCACGGAATCCATTTTCAGCGATGACCCCTATTTATCTTTCTCGTAGATCGTTCTCACGAAATACAACGTAAACTTTCGAACATTTATAATTACTCCTTTTCATTCAATTTCGGGGATGCGAATCCGATTATGGATACTTGTTTATTTTTTACTGTTCACCCATCGGGCAATGGCTTCCTTCCAAGATTCGATTGATTCCGGCGTTTTCTCAAGCAGTAATATGACCACCGATTCCGCTTGAAGGCTTGCTTGGGCTGTATGCCGACCGGTACCTGTTGGACAGTGCTGTTGTCGCATTTCTCCTTGTAGAGGATGGCCCACGCTGAATCTTCCAGTTCGATCTTGTCTGGAAGCTCCGCGACCTGCTGCTGCACCGTTTCTTTGTTGAAGAAAGGGCACGCGTCGACGTGCCCTACCCGTCCGGACCCGTTCACCGAGGTTTGGCCGGAGGTTCGCGCACATCTGGAAGTGAACCCCGGGCTGGAAGCCAAGACGCTGTTCATCCATCTCCAGCGGACCTATCCGGGCCGCTTCCAGGACGGCCAGCTCCGGACACTGCAGCGCAGGGTCAAGACCTAGCGTGGACTGGAGGGACCCTCGCGCGAAGTGTTCTTCCCGCAGGTGCACAAGCCCGGCGATCTCAGTCAGTCCGACTTCACCGACTTCTCCCCGTTGGGTGTGACGATCTGCGGCCAGCCCTTCGAGCATCTCGTCTACCATTTCGTGCTGACGTACTCGAACTGGGAGAGCGCGACGATCTGCTTTTCGGAGAGCTTCGAGGCGCTCTCTTCCTGTCCCCAGCTGGTTTCTGCGTGTTTCGCCACAATCAGGTAGTTTCGAATCATCGTTCGACCTCTGTCGCTGCTGATGTGGGTGTAGCCAGGTTGTGGTGATCTTCGCTCGATCAACTCCCCGGACGAAAAACATCGCTTCCCATCACTTACACGCGTCTTGACAAGATGGGGTGTTTCGGACTCCCAATAGCAGCGGTAGGGAATCCCTCGATGTTGGAGCTCCAGATCTGCATCCTCACAGCCTCGATGGCGAGAAACAAATCAGGGGAACCGCGGATAGGCCGCGATGAGGTCCTCGACGAAGCGGTTGCTCTGACACCACGTGAGCCCCTTCGGACTCACTCGAGAGAGTTGCCGCTCGATGCGGTCGCGGATCCTTTGTGTTTTCCACAGCTTCGTGCGCCCCACGCGAATCGCCCGAATGGCGGTGACGGCGACGGTTGTGCTGGGCTCGTACTTGCAGACCACCTCGGCCATCGCCTGGATCTTGGGGACGTGGGGGAGACGCCCCAGCTCCGTCAGCAACGTCGGTTTCTTCCCCCACGACGTTTCCTCCGCACGGATCGGGTCCCAGATAAACCGGTATCGTGGGGGAATTCCCAGGGGCTTCTCGCCACCCAGCGCGATGTAGGCGCGACGTGCGTAGAGCGTGTTGACATCCTGCTGCCGGCTCACGCCGCGCGTCCCGGTCAGAAGCCGCGCCTGGGACAGCTGCTTCTTGTCCTTGAACATGGACTTTGGTTCCGGCGTCTTTGCGCGCGCTTTCTTCTTTTTCACACGCCGCTTTCTCTTCTTGCCTGGATGTTTGGCTGGTCCTTTCATACTGACCCCCTTCCCTTCCTCGTGGCCAGGTGCCCTCTCGCTCGAAGAGGGCTTTCCTGACGCGCACAGAGTCGACACTGGGAAGGGCAACTCGTTCGTCCGGGCAACGGTATCGATCAACAGCCGGATCGAGGCCACGTCCTTTGGGACGGCAATCGGCAGACCCGATGTGCGTCTCCTTTTCTTTGGGTTGGCACTCGTTCTCACCATTCCGTTGCCCTTCCGGGCGAAGGCATGCGCGATGCGCGCAAGGTTCTTCGCGGCAGACCCCGTCTCTCCGATCGCGCGGGGGACGACCGGATCACCGGCACCCAAACGCCAGAAGCTACGAAGAAAAATAACTTTGGCGACAGGACGTTGGCGAAATGATTTTTCTGTTCGGACAACTCCGCTTTTTCGTGCCCGGTTCCCACCCCAAAGAACACCACAATAAACGCCCTATATAACTGTTTATAATATGTTAACCGTTCTTCGTAAGTCCATGATTTTCCAGAAAATGGGGTCAATTAGTGGAGGCAAAGGCCGCACTACTGAGGTGACAACCCCCATAAGCGCGAGAACCATCGTCACTATGGCTCCCGCCACAAATCTTTGGTGGGCCTCCAGGTTCGAGACCCGCTTCTCAATCTGATCAACTTGTGCAGCTGTCGTAATTATGACCTTGTCCACGCTTTCTGCTATACGACGGTCAATAAGCTCGTCGCAGATCCCCTCAACCCGTACTGCTTTCATATTTCTTCCCCATAGCCCGGGACGATATCCCGTCACCGATGTTAGCCATTAGGATGTCAGTTTCGCAGGGAGTTGCTCTACTTCTTTGGGGAATCGCATGGGGATGCGACGGAGTGAGATTTCAAGCCGTGAGGGGCTGCACGGCGAAGGCCGTAGGGAAGCCTTTGCAAACGATTTAGTAGAAGACTATCTCCCGCTCCTTTCGTTCAGAGCCTTCTCGGATAATAAGGGACGACTCAGGATCGTCTTCCAACTTCGAGGCGACGAGTCCGAGTTTTATAAATTTTCGAAGAAGCTCGACGACCGAGATGGCTCTGCGGTCTGCTTCTCCCTTCAACTCCTCGTACAACGGTGTCGGAAGAGCAAGGTTGTAGCGTTTAACATCGGTCTGTTGCGTCACGGCCGGAGCCTCCGAATGTGGGGAGATATATCGTGGAGATTCGCGGCCGCATTGATACGACCGTATAGTTGGGCGGCACGCAAAGCTTTGGGGGTCTGTCCGCCTCGTGTCACATTATATGGTAGGAGGGTATCGGCGTCAACACATAAAATACACATAATTTATGTATATTGTTGTGTTACAATTTATGATTCCCCCGTGCGACCCGTTATAGTGCGCTCGAGGGTCCTCCTAACCAGCCTCTGACCCGACCCGTTGAGTTTTTCAGCTATTCAGGCGCTAGACCTTATGTATTCTGATCGGACCCGATGAAAAATGAGCAGACTCCTATATCAGATCAAGTGCTCTCAGCGCAGATCAGGGCAAGAATGGTGGAGAGGCTATCGAGGGCTACCACCAAGACTTGCTGGTCCGTATCAAATCGAAGCCCTCAACCCGAACCAGACCGGCGGAAACGAACAGTGAAGCCTGACGAAGAGATGACGACATAGAGCTGCTCCACGAACAGAAAGTGCGCGAGTTGGAGTGCATCTATGACCGCGAGGCTGCTGGCGAGGATCTGCGGAATGCGACGGAAGGAGCTGGAGGTGGAGACGTTGTGGGCGCTTTTGGTGGGGGAGATAAAGCGGCACTACAACAGGAGGACGATGAATGAAGAGCAGGCACTGGCGCATCTACCACTTCTCGGGCGCACGAGCGATATGGGAACGGTTTCGACCACCAGATGATCCGATAAACGCCCCGAAACCTGCGACTGGCATACCTTGGCTGATAGCCGCGTATGTGGCTGTCTTCGGACTGGCCACAACGAGATACGAGAACCGTGGGGATGTGATAGAGACACGCGCAAACTTCATATTGATGCAGATGGCCACACCAAACTGGAGGCGAGCACTCATCGATGTGGGTCAGATTCAGGCAACACGCTGTCCCGAAAAGCCGGACCTCTTTTGGCCGCCATCGGTAATTCGATCGCTCATCTGGAGTGACTCGATCCACGTTGACACTGTAGACCAGCTGACAGGAATCGTGGCGGCCAGGAGGGATTCTCTTGATGGTGTTAATCTGTCCGAAACAAGACTCCGGGGCGGTCAATTCATGCTTGCTGCGTATTTCGTAGGAAAGTTGCCACTCAGTTCGGTCCAAAGTTGCCAGTGACTTCGGAGTAAAGTTGCCACTGATTTCGGTCTGAAAGTTTCCATTTTTCGGCTGATTCCGAAACAGGTGGCAACAATGTGCCGGAATGGCACGCGGCGCTGGATAATCGGTGCACGGTACCTTCGCAGAAAAGGAGGTGCCGATGGCGCGGCCATAGGCCGTAGGAGGTTATCCATGCGCAGGACATCAGAGATTCTGCGCCTCAAGTACGAGGTTGGACTGAGCAACCGGCAGATCGCCCGCAGTTGTGGTCTGACGCACACGACGGTGTCGAACTACCTGTCGCGTGTGAAGAAGGCTGGTCTTTGTTGGCCCCTTTCCGAGGAGCTGGATGAAGACCAGTTTCAGGCGCTGCTCTTTCCGAACACATCCGAAGACTTCCAGCCGACTCGAACACTGCCGGATATGGATCGGATCCACAAGGAGCTGCGTCGCAAGCACGTGACACTGCGGCTTCTGTGGGAGGAGTATCGCGCCGATTGCCCGGAAGGCTACGGATACACGCAGTTCTGTGAGTATTACAAGCGCTGGAAGTCCAAGCTCGACGTGACGTTGCGACAGCGTCACGTGGCCGGCGAAAAGATGTTCGTGGATTGGGCAGGACAACCCCTCAAGAGAAAAAATCCGCACACCGGGGATGATTGTCCCGCCTTCCTGTTCGTGGCACCCAGAGATGTGGGTGTGTCAACTATGTTATTGCCATCAGAAGACCAGAAGGCGATTTTCTACTACAATCCCCTTCGACTGATTGGAATGAATGGCAAGAAGGACCTCGATCAAGACGCTCATCGTCGAACCGTGCTGCCCGCCTTCCATCGTACATCGTGTTGCTTCCCGAATGCGTGGCGATTCCTCGCGAATCTACCCAGCTATGTCGCCTCAATCGACGAGCGCAGCCTCTACATCAATCTCTACTCCAGTGCGGAATTAGATGTACAGCTGAGTGAGCGAACGCGAGGAGCCGTGAGGATCGACACGGCCTATCCTGATTCAGGCACGATTTCAATCGAGGTTGACGTTAAACAGCCGACGAAGCTCGATCTTCATCTGCGAATACCGCAGTGGGCGTCGCGTGCGTGCGTAGAAGTGGCTGGAAGCAAAACCGCCTGCGAACGAGGATCGTATCACGTGATTCGGCAGGTGTGGAAGGGGAATACGACCGTGACTTTAGAGCTGGGTGAGAGCTGGCGAGTCGTTCTTCCTCATCCCGATGTCGACGCCAACCGGGATCAGGTTGCACTCGGTCACGGGCCGATCATCTACTGCGTCGACCAATCGGACACGGAGATCCCTCTCGATCGTCTTGCGATCCCGTCGTCAGCGGCTGACGACTTCACGCCGGAGGTGAACGTTGACACCGATGGCTATCAGATCGCATCGGTTCCGATGATCGATCTGGAAACTTCGCAAAGCGCGTCGATAAAGATGAGACCCTACTATGCACGCGGACGAATCGGAACATTCGCTGAATGGGCGACCTGGCTCCCCGTCGCGAAGTGACCCAGTCATCCGCTTGTCGCTACGACACCCAGAATCGCAGCACCATACTTCTCCAGCTTCGCCGGTCCGATTCCGTGGGCAAGCGTGAGATCGTCTTCGTGCGCCGGACGCGTCGAAGCAATGTCCCGCAAAGTCCGATCACTCGCGACCACGTAGGGCGGTACGTGCTCCTTCCGCGCGGTTTCGAGCCGCCATTTACGCAGCGCCTCGAACACCTCCGTGCCCTTTTCATCAAGAACCGACCCATCATCATCCCGACCGGGAGATGTGCGACGACGGGAACCCTTGGCCGCGACCGGTGTCGTTCGCTCAGGTGGCAGAAGCAATCGTGCCGGTCGTCGCTCGTGAATCACGTCCTGACCTTCCTCCGTGACAACGACGACGGGCCGCTGACCGCCGCGAAAGTCGACCCACCCCGCAGTCACGCATCGGCGTAGCAGCTTTAGCAGCCAATCCTCATCGTATTCGGATAACGTCCCGAAGGTCGGTGTCTTCCCAAGTCCAGACCATTCAAGACGTTCGTCATCCGTTCCGCACAAAAGCTTGGCCGCCAGGTGGATACCGAATCGTCCGTGGACGCGTGCCACACCGCACAGCGCTTTCCGAACGATAGTCGTCACTTCCTCCGACTCACCGTGGCCGTCATCCATGTTCAGGCACACGTCGCATCGGCCACATCCGGACAGCGTCTCCTCCTCATCACCGAAGTAACGTAGAATCGCATCGTGTCGGCAGCTTCCGCCTTCCGCCCATCGCATCAGCTCGAGGAAGAGGTTCCACTTGTGCCGAACGACATTCTCGTCGGGCACACGGCCATCCGCATCACTCTCGATCAGGAACCGGCGAAGCGCCATATCACCGGGTGATGTCAACAATGCGCAAACGGCATCCTCACCGTCCCGCCCTGCTCGACCCGCCTCCTGATAGTAGGCCTCGACAGATCCCGGTGGTGCCAGATGGACGATGCACCGCACGTCGTGACGATCGATCCCCATTCCAAACGCGTTCGTCGCCACCACAACTTCGACATCGCCCTTCGCAAACGCGGTCTGAACGCGATCTCGCGTCTCTCCATCCATCCCCGCGTGATAGGCTTCTGCGCGCCAGCCAATGTCCCTCAATCGATCCGCTTCTTCCTCGGTCCGTTTCCGTGTCGGACTGTAGACGATCGCGGTCCCCTTCTCACTGCCAGGACGGTCCAGGCACTCGCGCAGCAAAAGATCGACACGTGTGCGTGACTCCGCCTTCCCCTGAATCTCGTGGACTCGCAGAGCCAAGTTCGGTCGCGCAAATCCACGAACCAGCTGTGTCGTATCGGCCGGCAACCCCAATCGCTCGAGGATTTCGTCCCGCACGATCGGCGTTGCCGTCGCCGTGCAGGCCAGGATCCGGGCCGACGGCAGATCGCTCAACAGCTCGCCGATGCGCATATAGTCTGGTCTGAAGTCGTGCCCCCATTCGCTGATGCAATGCGCCTCGTCGACCGCCACGAGCGGACAATCGATCCGCCCCAGCATCGCTCGGAATCCTTCGAACGAGAGCCGTTCCGGCGCCACGTAGATCAGCTTGTAGGCGCCTCGAGACGCTTCGTCCACCCGCTTCCTCATCTCGTCGCCGTCGAGGGTCCCTGCCAGATATGTCGCGGAAACACCCCGCTCCTCCAGGGCGCGCACCTGATCGTGCATCAGTGCGATCAACGGTGACACGACAAGCGTCGTACCGGGCAACAGCGCCGCAGGCAACTGATACGTCAGGCTCTTCCCGCCTCCCGTCGGTGCGACGAGGAGAAGCCGTCCCGAGTCTAACAGGATCTCGATTGCTTCTCGCTGACCCGGCAGGAATTGCTCGAATCCGAGCGTCTCTAAACCGGATTCAACCGTGATTTCATCTTGCACGACACCACCCATCCTATCCCCCGTTTCTACAGATGCGATACGTTCGATATGACAGCCTACCCTTCTTCCTTTTCACTTCTATCTTCTCACCTCTGGCTACGGCCACAGGCCAATCAGAGCATAGTCAAGTTGACCAGAATGACAAGCCGACACCCTGTCTGGTGGGAGAATCGGCGTAACTGACTGAATCCGGGGGGAGAATCAGGAAAATGTAGCGTGGCGACGGAGCGTTCGCCGGGCGCGTTCGATCACGGGAGCGTCGACCATTTTGCCTTCGTGCGAGAATGCACCCGCGTTCGGATGGGCACCAGCCGCGCTCACAACACTCTGCGCCGCCGCTACCTCATCGAGGGAGGGTTGGAACGTATCGTTCAGTACTTCGACCTGGTTCGGATGGATGCAGAAACCGCCTTCGAAACCGAGCGCTCTGGCGCGTACTGCCCAGGATCGAAAGAGCTCAACGTCCTTGTAAACACCGATCGAACCGAGATACCCGATCGGCGTGACGCCGGCTTCCCGCGCCGCGTATAGCGTCTGCATCGCCGGGAAGTAGAGCGCATCGGCATCGACCGTCCCCCCGACATCAGCGATCAGATCCTCCATCCCGAACCCCATCGCCACTAGCCGGGGAGTCGATTTCGCAATGTCGCGCGCATTCAGGACGCCCTTCGCGGACTCGATCTGTGCGATCAGACGAATCTCTCCAGCATCGATGCCCCGCTCGGCTTCCAGAACGGAAACCGCTGCATTGACAGCGATCAGCACCTCGCCGGAATCCACTTTGGGAATCGTCAAGGCAGACAGGCCTTCGCCGACCACGGCATCCAGATCTTTCGACAGCAGAGTGGCATCCAGGTTGAGCCGAACGGCTCCGACCCGCCCCTCCGCGGACATGACTGACACCGCAAGCCGCGCAGCCTCTCGGGCCTCCGTCTTCCGGTCCGGAGGGACCGAATCCTCGAGATCGACCTGGATGACGTCCGCGTTGCCACGCAACGCGCTGTCCAGATAACGCTCGTTCCCCGCCGGTACGAAAAGCAGTGATCGACAGATGTCAGGATTCAGTTTCATATCCTTGAGTCCTACCGGACGACCACGTCAGTTCGAGCGGAGTCGAGAACTCGTGCCTCGCATCGTCCCGTCTTTTATTCGCAGTCGGGAGACCGCTCCCACCGGCTATCGTTCGCGGATGATCTCCAGTATCTCGTCAGTATGCTCCCCCAACTTGGGGGCGGCACGTGAAACCTTTCCTGGCGTTCCAGAAAGCCTGGGAACAGGAGTGGGTAAAGAGCAGGATCCGACATCGTCGTCCGCCAACGCCGTGAACAGCCCTCTCCCCTCCGCATACGGATGTCCCACGAGGTCGCCTGCCGAAAGCACGGGGGCAATCGTCACACCCGCCTCTTCCATCGTCGCGAGGTTTTCGTCAAGCGTTCGAGCACCTAAGTATCTTGACAGAATCTCGTTCAGCGCGTCACAGTTTCGTAATCTGTCTTCGTTCGTCAAGAATCTTGCGTCTTCAATCAGGTCCGGTCGGCCGATCGTCTTCGCCAGCCGCTCGAACATCGACTGCACGGAGGCGGAGAGTGCCACGTACTTGCCATCCGCACTTACGTAGACATTGCGTGGCGCCGTGATGACAGCTTGATTGCCCATCCGTGTGCTCGAGCGACCGGTCGCTTCGAATTTCACTGCTTCTGACGCAAGCGTCGAGTAAATGCTTTCGAACAAGGCAACATCGACAACCTGACCTGTTCCGTCACCGTGCTCGATATTCCGCAACGCCGCAAGCACGCCAAAGGCGCCGTAGATACCGGCATACATATCCGCCATCGCCATCGGAGGCAAAACCGGTTCCCGGTCGGGGAATCCGTTTAAATTCGCAAACCCCGACATCGCCTCGACCAGCGTCCCGAATCCGGGTTTGTGAGCGTACGGACCCGTCTGCCCCCAGCCGCTGACACGAGCGATGATCAGCCGCGGATTGATCTCGTGCAGGACGTCCACACCCAGCCCCATCTCCTCGAGCTTGCCGGGCACGAAGTTCTCCACGAACACATCGCTCACGGCCACCAGCCCCTTCAAATTCTTGATCGACGCCGCATCTTTCAGGTCTAACACCAGGCTCCTCTTGCCCCGCCCGTAGACCTTCCACCACGTCTCCACGCCGTCATCCGTCCAGTGGCGCAGATCGTCCCCTCGCCCCGGCCGCTCGATTTTGATCACATCCGCTCCAAAATCGGCCAGCACGACCGTCAGCACGTTCCCCGCAACCAGACGGGATAGATCGAGGACGCGAATATCGTCAAGAGGCTTCCTGTTGCTGTCTTCTGCCATCCGTCCCCTGTCATCTACAAACTGAAGAAACAGTTCGCGGCCGGGAGGTCGCTCCCACCGGTTGGGGTATCTTCGTGTCTTCGTGTTTCGTTTTTCAGTTCTTGATGTACAACTGCTCGTGGAAAACGGGCCTACTCCATCCCCGATAGGCGCTCGCCGTGGTACTCTCTTTGGGAACGTTCCCGAGTCGTGTGTTCGATCCCCAAACGTTGTAGGCATGGGTGATACTTCGCGAAATAGTGCTTCGGCAGGGCCGCAGGATACCCCATCGCAAGCGTTTTCAGAATCTGCCCCAGCGGCCTATCGTGCCGAAAGCGAATCGTATACGCGTCCACCTGCTCCATTCGGATAGGTTTGCCATCGACCAGCCACTGGTTAGGGAAGAGCGGTGAGCTACGCGCATCCGCATCGAGCGTCATATCCCGATACCAGAAGAGGATGTCATCCGTCGTGAACGGTACGCCGTCCGACCACTTCACGCCTTTCCGGATTCGAACGATCGCCGTCCTGCCCCCGTCCTGGAATTCGTAGCTCTCGGCCAGATTGAGCAGCACGCGGCGCGGAAGCGGCTGCTCGAAGCCCATAATGTTCTCACCGATCGTCTTGCTCACGCCCGGCGTCTGAACGACATCGCCCGTTAGGGCTCTGCGGATTGTTCCGCCATACCGGCCGATTTCGTCCATCGGTACGACAACGAGCGGTTCTTCGGGGAGTCTCTGGCTTACGGCAGGGAGCTCACCAGCGCGCACTCTCACGGCAAGCACTGGCGCCTCCCTGAACGACCTGTTCGCGAGGATGGAAGGATCGAGCTGTAGGGGAGCCTTCGTCTTCCGTAAAACGTGGGAAGCTGTTGTAACCGTGCGTTCATCACTCTCGGTCACAGGATCGGATGTCAGACACGCCGAAAGACACAGCAAGAGCAGGAAGCAAGTCCTTTCAGGCCTTGGCGGTATCCTTACCCACATCAGGATGCGGCGTGAAATCACGTGGAGATATCTGGCCTGAAACGTTTGGCTATCCAAGCGACGCGTCTCCTCGAATGTTTCCGGGGTTCCTGACGCCTGAACCCTAAACACTGACAACTTCCTTCCCGTCAGCCGAACCGCCCCGTGTTCTCCTCATCGTAGTACTTATTGATGCCCGGCACATCGCGCATCCCGTGCCAGACGCCCCTGAAGAGCGACTGACGCAACGGCGGCATCGCGTCGATCACAGCCTGCGGTGGACAGGCCTTTCCCCACTTCGCAGTCACCGTGTTGTAGCAAGTGAATAAGCAGAGCCGATCGCGCTCTTCGTTAACCCATTGCGTCCCGGTATGGCACAACGCTTCGGTGAACACGACGGCCGACCCGGCCGGACACGTATACGTTTCCCACAGGTCGCTCTCACGACCCGACAAAGACTCTGGACGCGGAAACGCCGCTTTGTGACTACCTGACAGGAACATCGTCACGCCATCCCCTTCTTCAACCTCGTTCAACTCCCAGACAACGCGCGTGAGACCCGAATGCACCTGCTCGGGCAACATCTGGTACTTGTGTGAGTTGCCGCCGAAGTTGAAGAAGCCACCCCCACCGTGTGGATTGAAGTTGTCGTGTCCTGCCGGCCGATGGCTCGTGTAGGTGTGATCGAACCGAAAACCGTAGCACTCCTCAGTCGCCAGAGGTTGATGGGAGAGGATCTCGTTCAAAGACCCCGGCGACGACCGGATGGTCGAGCAAAACTTGGGAGGGCCCGCCGTGATTGTCCTGTTCCTCGAGGGGTAGCGTGTCCCGATCGTTCAGAAACGCCATCTGGTGCTCACGGATCGGCCCGAGCTGCTCTTCGCTGAGCAAACTGGGCAACGCAATCCATCCTTTCAGATCGAACTGATACTTCTGCTCGTCCGTCATCGGGATGATCGGCAGTCCGTCTGAGTTCTTGTTGGGTAATATCTTACCTCAAATGTGTTCAGAGATGTCCGGCTCGTAGGATCACAGGAGCTATAATCAAAAGGTGTGGAAAAAGAGAAAGGGCGACCCTACCCTTCCCGTGAGATAGTTGATTCACACAAAACCGGGTGAGAGGCCCGGTTGGGAAGGAGGATCGCCGTGAAGGAACATACGCATAGAACCCCATTGAAGTCCATGCCGACGTGGGAGACGGTTGACGATTGGATCCGTGAAGAGATCCAGGGCCGGTTCCAGTCCATTCTGGAGGAGGAGGCGACCGCGTTCTTGGGCCGGTCGTGGTATGAGCGCCGAGCCGAGGTCGATAGCTCCAGGGGCTACAGGAACGGCTACGGCAAGCCCCGGCGTCTCTCGACGAGCTGCGGAACGATCAAGGTCCGGCGTCCCCGGGTTCGTGGTCTGGAAGAGCGGTTTGAAAGCCGCATCCTCCCCCTGTTCGCCCGGAGAACCAGGGCCATTGGAGATCTGCTTCCCGACCTTTATCTCCACGGTCTCTCCCAGGGCGACTTCGAGTTGTCTTTGCGTGCGCTGCTCGGTGATGGCGCGCCGCTTTCGCCGACCTCGATCGCTCGTCTTCGAGGGAAGTGGGAGGTCGACTTCCAGGACTGGAAAGAAAGGCGTCTGGATAATCGCGAACTGGTCTACGCCTGGGCTGATGGCATCTACGTCAAAGCCGGGCTCGAGCGCGAGAAGGCGTGTCTGCTGGTCGTGATCGGCGCGATGAGCGACGGCAGCAAGGAAATCCTGGCGATAGAACCCGGTTATCGAGAGTCTACAGAATCCTGGCTCACGGTGCTCCGGGATCTCCGGGATCGCGGGCTCGAACATCCTGTCCTGATCGCCGCGGACGGGAATATGGGCATCTGGGCGGCCGTTGATCAGGTCTGGCCAGAGAGCCGGCAACAACGGTGCTGGAACCACAAGATCCTCAACGTGCTCGACAAGGTCGCCAAGCGTGCACAGGCTGAAGCCCGCGCACTGCTCGTCCAGATCCCCTATGCCGGCACGAAAAAGGAGGCCGAGAAGCTCCGGAAACGCTTTGCCGCACGGTATCGCTCACAGTTCCCTGCCGCCGTGGAGACGCTCGAAAGAGACTGGGATCGGATGGTCACGTTCTACGACTTCCCGAAGGAACACTGGAAACACCTGAGAACCACGAACGTCGTCGAGAGCCCCTTTGCTTCCGTTCGGCTTCGCACAAACGCCGCCAGGCGATTCAAGAAAGTCAGGAACGCCACGACTCTCATCTGGCGTACGCTCAAGGTCGCAGAGAGCCGATTCAGGAAACTCACCGCGCCACACTTGCTACAACAAGTCTACGATCAGAAACACTCAACCGAACCGCAGGTCGAAGCCGGGAAGATGGCCGCCTGATTTCTTTTACACACCTATTGACCTGAACTCGATCACAGCATGCTGTGACCCTACCCTTCTCTAATGCGTGGGTATCATTCGATGTGATTGTTTCCTGAACACCGAACTCTGAATTCTAAGCACTTGCTTCATCCCGCAGTGACCGATAGTCCGCCATCAACCATCAGCGCCTGTCCCGTGATGTTCGAAGCATCCTCGCTGGCCAGAAAATAGACCGCTGACGCAAGCTGATGCGGTTCGGCGGGCTTTCCCAGCAGCCCGTAGCCCTCGTTTCTCGCCCTCAGCTCCTCCGGCGACACACCACGTTTCACCGCGTTCCGTTCGTGGAAATCCGTCATCGTGTAGCCAGGACATACCGCGTTGACACGTATCCCGTCTACGCCGTGTGCGACCGCCAGACTCTGTGCGAACGACACGACGCCAGCTTTGGTGGCATCGTAGAGCGGCATACCCGCCCGCCCCACCTTCGCGTTGGCCGACGAAATGATGACAATCGAGCCGGACTGCTGTTCGATCATCGCAGGCAGGACGGCTTTGCAACAGTACGCCACACCTTTGAGGTTCACGTTGACGATTCCCAATCTTCATCGGTCGCGTCCAGGATGCTGCCGCGCACTCGAGCCCCTGCGTTCGCCACGAGCACGTCGATGCGGCCCCACATCTCATTGGCCTTTCCTGCCCAGGCCACGACATCGGACTCATCTGCGACGTTTCCCGAAAGGAACAGAACGTCTCCTCCCTCCACCCTGAGCAATTCGCACGTCTCCTCCCCATCCTCGACGGACATATCCCCGATCAGCACGCGATACCCTTCCTTCACGAACCGACGCGCACAAGCCTTCCCGATTCCCGCACCCCCACCTGTAATAAGCGCGACTGGGCCATCCGTCATCCGACTCTCTCCTGCCTCCCGAACTTTGCCTGCCCTGAGTAGCGGCCACGGGCCGCGTATCGAAGGGAACACCGAACACTGCTCTTCCTACAGCCACTCCCCGTCGTGCCACAGATACGCTCGGCCTCGGTTGTTCCCGAACGTGCCATCTCTGTCTTTCGTCAGGCTTCCACCTTGCCATCCGAAGAAGGTCAGATAGCCGTTCAGCGGCTCACCGGACGACCGCATCACGAGCTTCGGGTTGTTACAGATCATTCCTTCACCCGGGACAAGCGATTCCGCATAAGACCAGGATGACCCGTCGTCCGTCGATGCCCAGACCTCCAAGGTGCCGCCACCATAGGGCAGACTACTACCGTCGTGGTCGCCCGTCGCGACGATGGCGGTCACTTCGCCCGCCTTCCCGCGAATCAGCAGGTTACCATCCCACGTACTGTTGAGCGGCGCCACCGACGTAGTCACCCACTCATCGTTGACACGTCGGACGTACTCGTGGTGTCCCCTCCACGGACCTTCGTTTCCAGACGCAGGCAGAAGGAAACAGGGATTGCCCACGTCGTCATTCGCCATCGCCGGCGGATTCGTCATTCGCCAACCTGTATCGACGATCTTGAGCCGTTCCGCGGCGCTCCGGTTGACTGGCAGGTGGAGGAACTCGCCCTCGAACGATCTGAGTCCGCCGGAATCGAAATCAAGATGGGCGTAGTGAAGGTGATGACGTCCGTTGGTATGAATCACCTGATTGTAGAGTGGATTGATCGCGTGCTTCGAGTGTTTCCGGACGCCCACCTGCTCGTCTAAGTAAACGAACCCGATGTGGAGTCCCGTCCCATCCGCGTCCAACTCAGCACTCTCGTAGCTACCTGCCCAGAGGTCTTTGTTGCTTTGGGGATTCTGATCGAAGTCGATCAGTGGTTTCGAATCTATCCACGTAAAGCCGCCATCTTCCGTCAGTCGAAAGGTCCAATAGCCCATATGGCCGAACGTGCGTGAGTACATCAAGTGCCTGCCGTCCTTCAATGCGTAGACCCGGGGATAGCTGATCGATGGCGCAACCTCGGGAGCCTCTTTCCACCGATCGATCGTTTCTGGTTTTTCAGATACGATGTGCGTGCTCGTCCTTCCGTGGCAGTTGTAGAGCACGTGGAGGTATGCCTCAGCGTCGAACCACAGAACAGGCGCGAAGTGATGGTCGTAGTGGGAGACTCGACCGATCTGGTGGGAATCAGACCACGTCCTCGATGCGATGTCATAGGACCGAATGTGTGGATGGCCTTCGGGCCCTTCCTTGCCTCCGTGATAGACGCAGTAGATGACGCCTTCGTGTTCGACTGCCTGGGGTCCCATTCGAACATCGTAGATCATCTTCTCGCAACCGTAGTCGGCGTAGGGCACAGCGGTTTTAACCTCAGTCTGACTCATTCCAGACCCTCATAGGCTGATGACCAACCCATTGGCGAATCTCGTTCCCGGATCGTATGCTGGCTGTTCAAGAAACAACCCGATTCCCATCCCGTCGAGTCCGGAATCGGACGCACCCGGTGGATTCGGAGCTCGAGCTCGTGTTCAAACAGGAAAGGAAGCGCTATGCTGCCGAACACTTTCCACATCGGGGCCGCGAAGTGTGCATCGACGTGGCTCTACCACGCCTGTCTGGAGCACCCCGACATCTACAGCCCACCCGACAACGACAACTTGAACTTCTTCCTCGTTCACTATCACCGCGGTCTGGATTGGTACGAGTCCCATTACTTTGGCAACTGGGCGGAGGAACAAGCGGTCATAGACTTCAGCAACTCCTACATGCTCTCCGACATCGCCCTCGGTCGAATCGCGCGGGATGTCCCCGACGCCCGCTTTTCGTGCATTGTCAGAAATCCGATCGACCGTGCCTATCTGCATTGGGCGCATTCATTCTACAAGAGCTCACGTCCTCCGGCGGATCCTGCCACGGACAGCGGAAACCCCCTGGACGCGGCTGTCGACCGGCCTTCGGGGCGAATCTTTGCCATACCGCTCGAAGTCGTTCGTCATCCAAATGGTTGGGTCTGGAGTCGCCTGTGGCTGGAACCCGGTCTCTACGCGGCCGCCATCAAGCGAGTGCACGCACGCTTCCCAGCTGAATCCCTCCGTGTCTTCCTCTACGACGATCTCGTGGACAGCCCCGATGACTTCATCTCCTCCTACTTCGGCTTCCTCGAAATCGATGTCGCGTTCAAACCCTCTTGCCTGAACAAGAACATCAATCCCGACACCGAGGAAACAGACCCCGATAACTTGAGCGCAGACCTACGGGAAGAGTTGAAATCCTTCTTTCGAAACGACATCGAAGAACTCCAGCAGATCCTGAACCGCGATCTGTCGACCTGGCTGTAGTCAGAGGTCGCTTCACAACGTGCGTGCTACCGATCCTCTGACCTCCGACTCCTTGTCTTGACCGGCGTCCCAACGACAAACGTCGCGATCACCATTTGGAGACCGCGACGTTGCCGTGATTGACGTGGTGATGGACTCAGGCTTTGACCTGGGCAGAACCGACGATCGTGTGGTCGGAAGTCTCCGTTCCTTCGTTGTCGCGAAATCCGGAGACGATGATGTTGGTCTTCCGCTCCTGGATGTTTTCCATGTCGATCCAGTGGGGATCGTCCTCTGCGCGCCCGATCGGCTGTAGAGCCGTGCTGTGGTAACCGAATCGAACCGACTTCCGCCACACGTCCGTCCTGTTGCAATCGGACCAGTGAATCGTTTGGTAGCTGAAGAAAATCACATCTCCCACCTTTGCAGGGATCTCGACGGACTCCAGTTTGTCCGGGTGATACTTTTCGGGCGGCAGATGCGGGGCCGTGTCGGCACCGAGGTTGTGAACGAGGGGGCCGAGCTTGTGACTTCCAGGTACGACGCGAAGACAGCCGCTTTCCGGCGGCGTGTCGTCGAGGTGAAGGAGGCAATCCACGAAGTCGGGTCCGTCGTGTGGATAGAACGGGAAGTCCTGGTGCATCGGAAAAGGCGTCCCCAGCTCGGGCGGCTTAGCGTGAAGAACCGTGTGATGCCACTGGATCGCACCGTCCACGAGATCTTGCACGGCACCTGTCAGCCTTTCATGGAAGATCACGCGCCCCCACGCTGCCGAATAAAAGTGGGGATTGTGCATGAACACGGCTTTGGTGTTCAACCGCTCCTCTTCGGGTAGGTAGCGGTCGCGCCAGTAGCCACGCCACCCGATCGTCTCCTGACCCCACTGTTCGATGACCCGAACCATGTCGGATGCGAGTTCCGAGGTCTCCGCCTCGGTGAACAGTCCGGACACCTTCACGTATCCGTCCTCGCGATAGACATCGATATCTCTTTGATCCAGCACGCTACACCTCCCGTTTCAACATGATCCTACTGTCGTTTGAAGACGAATCCGCCAAGAACGTAGCTAACCACCCTACCGCCTTCGGCAAAGGAGAAAATGGCTCGCTCTCCCGCTCCCCTTCCGCCCAGCACCCGCCACGCGTCATCACGATCGGTCGGGGCGAGTTCCGCGGGTGCGTGTAGAGAATAACCCGCGTGAGCAGGAACGACAAGCCGCAGGGCGCCGTCCTTGTAGACGATCTCGACATCGATCCCTGGCTCGGCCCTGTAAGTGCCTAGAAATCTTCTCAGTGCATCAGGCGTTTCCTGAGACACTTCGAGATTAAGCGCCACTGGTCTGTCCACACCCACCAGAAGTTCCATCACCTCTCCGGTGACTTCCGAACCAACCGGCGCGGGCCAGAGGTTCATGAACATGACCAGGCCCACCCGCCTTGGTACGTTGAACCACACCTGGGTGGAAAACCCGTGGATGCCCCCGCCGTGCTGATGTAAGACGTGCTCGCCCATTCGAACAGCCCTCCAACCAAGGCACTGACCCGATGACCAGTCGGGCGTCACATACTGTGGACGCTGGATCTCAGCAAGGGTTTTGCCCGACAGAACCTGGTCACCGCCCCGGGGACCCCCATCCAGGCGAAACTGAAATGCGGTCCACTTCGCAAGATCCGAGACGGTCGAATGCATCTGCCCGGCTGAGATAAGCCCGTTCAGGTGTGCATATGGAGCGACGGAAGGCCGATCTTCGAAGCGCGAGGGATTGTAACCTGTCAGAAAACGACGTCGAAGCACGTCATCCAGGTCGAACACCGTCGACGAAAGTTCCAGGGGATCCAACAGGTTGTCCTGTATGTAGTCCGCGTATGGGACGCCGCTCACACGATGGATGACTTCACCGAGCAGGCCGTAGGCCAAGTTCGAGTACTTCCACTCGGAATCCTGTGGAATCACGATCTCCGTCTCGGGCAGGTGTTCGAGAATCTGCTCGATCGTTGGAAAGGCGAGAGCATCCCAGCTTGGAGTCGGTGGCTCGGTCATAAGCCCGGAGTGATGCGTCAAGAGCCGGCGGAGGGTGACATCTTCGACTCGGCCGGCACGACCACACCGCGCTCTCGAACTCCGGAATGTGTGCAGTCAGTGGGTCGTTCAGACCGAGACGCCCCTCGTCCCGCAGCTGGAGGATCGCACTGGCCGTGAACGTCTTCGTCACAGACGCCACACGTGCAATAGAGTCGACGGTCGGCGCGTGCGTCTGATCCAGGTCGGCTCGACCGAATCCCTTGAACCACAGGAGACCCTCCTCGCCCACGATCCCGAGCGCGACGCCGGGTATGCTTCGCTCAGACAGTCGTGACATCACGATTTCTTCGATATGATCGGTCTGATCGTCTGTCAGCGCGTCGGTCATGTCTTCCTGTGTTTCCCCATTCGACTGAACAGCCTCTCTCGGCGGCAGATCACAGCAAGATCAAGTATGTTGCCTGGTCGAACCGAAATCAACGGTTGTGACGCCGGTCATTCATCGATGTAATCTGGATCGGATCAGTTATGGCCTTGGTGTGGATCTCGGCAGTCTGTATAATATTGAATTGCTCGGATATCACGCGTGGCTTGCAGAATGTTGGCGCGTGGATAAGCGCGATTCGTGGGCCCGGGAAACGGCATCGACCAAACGTGGTGCCTTTTTCCGCACGGGCTCGACAGACGGACTCTCGGAGGAGCGGGGATGCCTCGCGTGTTGCTGGTAGAAGACGATGCGATGAATCGGGACATGCTCTCCCGTCGCCTTGCCCGTCGGAAATTTGAGGTAATCATGGCCGAAGACGGGGAAGAGGCGGTTAACCTGGCACGGCAGGAATCCCCCGATCTGATCCTCATGGACATCAGCTTACCTAAGATGGATGGTCTCGAGGCCACGCGCATCCTGAAAGGCTCACCAGACACTGCCTCGGTACCCATCTTGGCCCTCACCGCACACGCCATGGCATCCGACCGCGACCGAGCGCTCGAAGCCGGTTGCGACGACTACGACACAAAGCCCATCGAACTGTCGCGACTCTTAGAGAAGATCGATGCGCTGTTGGGGAACGACACGTGAGTGAACGATTGTCCGACGAAGACTTCGACAAGAAGCTCTCCGAAATCCGCCACTCGCTGAAGAATCCGCTGAACTCGATCCTCGGCTACGCGGAAATGTTGGCAGACGACGCACGCGACGACGGCAACACGTCTCTCGCTGAAGACCTCGGCACGATCGCAAGTTCGGCGCGCCGGGCAGCCGATCTCATCGACGACCTGGTCAACCGGGAGCAGTTCGTCCCGGGTGTCCGGAAGGTCGCGGTTCCGACAGAGGGCGAGGCGACCGATACTGTGCCCCAGGACATCGACGTCACCGGCCTGACTGTTCCTGAAAAGATTTACAATCGGCTGCGCTCGGCGTCTGACAACCACAGCATCACCGACATGCGCACCGTCCTCGAAGCACTCGGGGCCGAGAGCCCGGATTTCTCAGAACTCGTCAACCATCTCCGGGCGCTCAACCAACAATACGACATGGACGCAATCCTGCAAATCCTCGATCGCATTCACCACGAGTAAGGCAAACGGCAATAGACCCCACCGCCGGTTCAACTAATCCTTCGCTACGTTGTCCCCCTGAAGGCCGATGTGCCCATCTCTCGCCGGGCAGCACTTCCGACCTCGTCATCTGTGTGACTGCCAAAGTCGCTGAGATCATTTCGATCTGCCGCGAGCAGTGGCGGTAAACCCGATCTCAAACGGCTATCCCCAGGAGGGCTGCTTGAAGCGAGTGTTGAAATGGATCGGGGTGTCCCTGCTCATCATCCTGGTCGTGGCGAATGTCGTGGGCCGAACCATGAACGCCCCCCCGTATCGGGGTCCCGTTTCCGATCACTTCGACGGCGAGCGCTTTCACAACGTCGAACCGGTCGATCTACCCAGTGTCTGGCGGGGCATTCGGTATGCGTTGACGACGGACCACGGGCCTTGGGATGAATGGCGCGACGTGCCCACCGCTCCGCCCCCACCCTCGCGCGTCGCCCACGACAGCCTGAAAGTCACTTACATCAACCACGCGACGACGCTGGTTCAGATGGGCGGCGTCAACATTCTCACCGATCCCACCTGGTCTGCGCGTGCAAGTCCTTTCACGTGGACGGGCCCGAAGCGTCGTCACCCACCAGGGCTGCGGTTGGATCAGCTACCCGATATCGATGTCGTGCTGCTCAGCCACAACCACTACGACCACACGGACCTCGCAACACTCGACACGCTCTCTGCCACACACCTTCCCCTTTTCATCGTGGGCCTGGGATCGGCCGCCCTCCTCCAAAAGCGAGGGATCGGCGACATTCGCGAACTCGACTGGAACACCGAGACGACCTACCGCGGGCTTCGCTTCGTCGGGCAGCGATGTCGACACTTCTCCGGGCGAGGGATGAGCGACCGGCAGCGCACGCTGTGGATGAGCTACATCATCGAGGGCCACGCCGGAAGGGTCTATTTTTCGGGTGATACCGGCTACGGGTCGCACTTTGTCCAAACGGGTGCGCGCTTCGGCCCCATTCGTCTGGCCATCCTCCCGATCGGTGCCTACTTGCCGAAGTGGTTCATGGGGTCCGTTCACATCGACCCCGCGGAAGCCGTGCAAGCGCATCGGGACTTGAGAGCCCAAACGAGCCTCGCCGTCCACTACGGCACGTTTCGGTTGAGCGAGGAAGGCCAGGATGACCCCGTCATCGCCCTTCGCGAAGCCTTGTCCTCAGCGACCGATATCCGGTTCTGGATCCTCCCACCGGGTGAAGGCCAATTCGCGCCCCAGATCCCTTGAGAGCGAGCTTCATAGCGCCTGATAGACGCGGGATTCCAGCCTGACAGCCCGATCCGCGACATCTGCCGATAGGGCCGGCTCCTCCACCCAGGGTCGCCCTTTCTACGTGGCGGAAAGACCTTCCCCTATCGATCTGCCCGCAGGCCTGACCGTTACAGGCATTAATCCTTTATAAACAGTCTTTTATATCATGCCAAGCCGACCGGCACAGGCTTTGCCCTTCCCTGACGGTCGTGACAGACAGAGCGAACATACTCACGGGTGCCGCCGCACTGTTCCTCGGGGGCCACCTGATCGCCGCTTACCTGGACCCAGGTCCTGTCTGGGGCGTCGACTTCCTGGCCCACGTCGGCACTCTCCCGACTTTCGCTTTCGTAATCCTCTCCTTGAGCTTGTTCGCCCTCAGTCTCTACGCTCACCGGATACGGGTTCCCTGGAATCCGTGGGCCTCTTTCTGGACCGAGCTGGCCACCTCCATCTGCCTGGGTGTCGTGGGCCTTTTGCTCTTCGTCAGTTTTTCCTCGCGAGTACATCTGCTCGGCGATGGTCTCCTCTACCTGAGAGAACTGTCCGAAACCCTCTCCCTACCCGAATACCCGAGAATGGATCGAGCGCCCCTTTCATTCTGGCTTCTGCATCGGATGGGCGTCGGTCTGGCGAGCCTCGGTGTGTCCGCGGAGATGACGTTCAGGTCATTCAGCTACGCGAGCGGGTTTCTGTATATCGTGGGAGCGATCCGGTTGGCCGCAGTTCTGGCTGAGAGAACGACATCCAGATACCTCATCCTCTTCGGTCTTCTGACGTCCAGCTACATTCAGCTTTACTTCGGCTACATCGAAACCTACCCGCTCGTTACGACGGGCATTCTCCTCTACTGTCTGCTCGCATTCGCGAGCCTGCGGGGAACGACGACGTGAGTGCCCGCGGCAGTGACCCTGGGTATCGTGATTCCTCTGCACGTGGCTACGGCGGCCCTCCTCCCTTCGCTGATCCTGTTGTCGCCCGCTTCCCACGGGTCGGGTGTGAGATGGGACGCTTGCCTACCATCAGTCGCTGCCGGTTCTATCGCCTACGTCATCCTGTCCCTGTTGGGCTTCAACTTCGTCGACCTGGTATCGAGCGATGGCGCAAGCATGCTTCCCATCGTTGCTGCTGGAACCTCCCAGCCCTACGGCCTGATCTCCCTCGACCACCTCACCAACTGGTTGAGTGAATTTCTCCTCGTCTGTCCGGCCGTGCTGGTTGTGTTGCTCGTCGTCGGGTGGAGAACATCGGATCGCCACGGCACGTTCTTTCTCAGTGTGGCGACGCTTCCCCTCCTGGCATTCACCTTCCTCGCCAGCCCGGAGATCGGTGCCTTTCGGGACTGGGATGTCCTATCGCTCCCGGCGGTACCCGCCACGATCTGGGCCTTGCTGTCGTTCACGAGAGCTTTCGAGGGCCGGTCGGCCTATGCACGTGCCTCCTGGCAGACGTGGGGCGCCTGTGCAATCCATACGATGTTCTGGGTGGGACTGAACGCAGACGCGGATGCGGCAGAAACTCGATTTGAAAGAAACCTTGCCCGGGCATCGCTCGGAGTTCACGCGACCACCTACGGTTGGGAAACACTCGCTGCCCACTACCGCCTATCGGATCGCATGGAGCCGGCCTTTCACGCCTATCAGCGGGCCATCGAAGCGTGTCCCGAAAAGGCTCGGCTGTGGACCTGCCTCGGCAGTACCGCCCTGGATCTCGGCAATGCCGAATTGGCACTCAGAGCGTATGCAAAGGGCACGGAGCTCGAACCTCATTCCGAGACGTACTACAACATCGGACTGGCTTGCGAAGCACTCGGACGCAAGGATGACGCCATGAAGGCTTACGTGTCCGTTTGACGTGAAACCCCCCGCACTCAATTGAACCGCCGGTTCCCGAAGGCGCTCAACAATCTTGGCGCGCTCTTCTTTAAAAAAGGAGACTACGACAAGGCTGTAACGTGCTATGAAACGGCCCTGTCGATCGACAAAACCAAGGCTCCGATTCACAATAACCTGGGGACAGCCTACTACAAGATGAACGACCTCCATCGGGCGGAGCAGTGCTATCTGGAAGCCATCCGCAGAGAGCCGTCAATGCCTCAACCCTACAGCAACCTGGCTGCGGTCTACGTCGATATCGGACTGTCCGGAAAGGCCAACCAGTTGTTGGCAGAGGCGAATCGACTGTCGACGCTACGCTAGTAAACGCCTCAAAATTGAAACGGCCGGCTCCAGTAATGGAACCGGCCACTCTTGTTTTTTTGATCACCCTACATCGTGGCCTGTTGCCCTCTACACTAGGAGGCAGAGCCCGTCTCTACCGCCGACCGCCGACCGCAGACCGCCCACCGCCCTAGCCACCAGTTCCCGGTCCGAGACCGCTCCCACCGTCAGCCGTCAACCCTCTGCCTTCCCTATCCCCTCCGAATCGCCTTGAACTTCTGGATTTGCTCCGTAATGGCCACTTCCGTCGGAAGCCGCTCCATCGAACTCGCCCCGTAGAAACCGTCCGCCTCCGGCGCCCGATCCAGCACATACTTCGCATCGTCGGGCATGGCGATCGGGCCACCGTGGCAGAGCACGATCACATCCTCCCTCACCGTTCGCGCGGCATCGGCGATGGCCTTCACCTCCGCCACCGATTCATCGAGCGTCTTGGCCGTCTGGGCACCGATCGAACCGCTCGTCGTCAGCCCCATGTGGGCGACGACAATGTCCGCCCCCGCCTCTGCCATCACCTTCGCCTCCTCCGTATTGAAGGCATAGGGAGTCGTCAGCATATCCAGGTCGTGTGCGGCGGCCACGCACTCGACCTCCATCTGGTAGCTCATTCCCGTTTCTTCCAGGTTCGCTCGAAAGATGCCGTCGATCAACCCGACCGTCGGGAAATTCTGGATACCCGCGAACCCCAGATCTTTCAACTCCCGAAGAAAATAGTCTCGAATCATGAACGGATCGGTCCCGCAGACCCCGGCCAGGATGGGTGTATGTTCGACGGCCGTAATGACCTCGAACGCCATCTCCTTGACCACCTCGTTCGCGTTGCCGTAGGGCATGATTCCAGACAAAGATCCACGACCGGCCATCCGATAGCGGCCGGAATTGTAGATCACGATCAGGTCGATCCCCCCCGCCTCTTCGCACTTGGCCGAGATGCCCGTACCCGCGCCCCCACCGATGATGGGTTCGTTGGCGTCGATCTTCTCGCGCAGCCGTGCAAGTATGCCTGCTCTCGAGTTATCCATTTGATCTCCAGAGTGCGTTGACCGTGAGCCGCTATCCGTCGTCCGCAGAACCCCACACCTCGCCCAGTAACGGCCCCTGAGCTCGGGTGCTGGATCCCCGGCAAACGGATCCCGGCCAACGGTTCACGTCCCTTGGTCCTTCTTGCTGATGAGCTCCACCATCATTTCAACGGCTTTCGTCGAAAACGCCTCATCGTTGATGTTCGCGTCGATCTCCACGACCGGAATGTCGTCGTTCAGGTTTTCCTTCAGCGCATCGAACATGGCCTGGTCGGCTTCGCGGTCGCAGAACATCTCGCCGTCGCCATCCAGAATAGACACGCCCTTGAGTGGAATCAGAAACGCAACCGGGCCCTTCGCCGCGTTGGCCTTTTCCGCAAACGCCTGACCCATCTGCCGATTCTCCTCGACGTTCGTGCGCATCAGCGTCACGGTCGGGTTCCACTCGTAGAAGGTCCGACTCCCGTCCTTGAACTTCTCGGGCACCGAATCCATACCGACGAAGTTAGCCATGTCGACACATCCCGGCGAAATCAGATGCGGGACCCCCATCTCACCGGCCGCACTCAGCCGATCGGCCCCGGCATCGAACACGCCGCCGCAAACGGTATCAGCCCATTCGGTCGTCGTGATGTCCAGGACGGCATCGACGAGCCCTTCCCGCACGAGCGATTCCATCGTCTGCCCACCCGTACCTGTCGCGTGAAAGACCAGCACTTCATAACCTGCTTCGTCCAACGCCGCACGACAGGCATCCACGCACTCGGTCGTGTTTCCGAACATCGACGCCGTGATGATGGGCTTCTCATCCGTAACCACGGGGATTTCGGATTCGGCCATCCCACAGATCGCGCCCGCCGCACGGGCGAAGATGATGCGCGAAACCCGATTGATCCCGGCCACATCCACGATCGACGGAATCATCGTCACATCCTTGGTACCCACGTAGGGACTCGTGTCCCCGGAGGCAGCGGTCGACACACAGACCTTCGGAAACCCGACCGGTAACGCTCGCATGGCGGCCGCCACGACCGTCGATCCGCCTGTCCCTCCCATTCCGATGATCCCGTCGATGCAACCTTCGTCGTGAAGACGCTTAGCTACGACCGGGGCACCTGCCGACATGACCTTCATCGCCTCTCCCCGATCCTGGTCCACACGCAGGACTTCCAGGTCACCATCGCCCGCCTTGGCCACATCGTCAGCTTCAACATCGACCGGAAACGCATCCGTCGTACCCATCACGCCGGTGTTGGCAGCGAGAACTTCGTGCCCTCGAGACAGAATCTGGTCCCTGAGAAAGGCGTACTCCTCTCCTTTGGTGTCGAACGAACCGATCATCAGAATCTTGGCCATACGATCCTCTTTCACTCTATGTTGGGCGGCAATACGTTTGCGACGAAGCCGATCTCTTCCCGAATACGATTGACGTCATAGACACTGTCGTAGGTGTGGGCCGGTTGCCTGAAATGGCTCACGTCTACTTCACTCCCCCACCAGTTTTCAAGGATGTCGGCCACGGGGTCGGCGGACCACGCGCGAGGCCCAGCCGCGTTCATCACGCGAACACCCGGGCAGTGATCGGACTCCGCGGCGAGACGGAACGCGCGAACCCCATCGCTCAGCGCCATCACCGTCAGCCCACCCAGACACCACGCGGGTTGGGGACCTATCGTGCGGAGCGGTGGAAGATCGCCGCCGGGTACCGAAGAAAGACGAAGATTCACGACATCGATATCCTCGAACTGTCGCTGAACGTAGCGCGTCACCTCTTCCATGAGATACTTGGACAGTCCATAGCCATCCCGATCCAAGCAGGGATGTTCGTCGGAGATCGGAAGCTCGAGCGGTCGGAACGAAAGACTCTGCATTCCGACGGCCGCGATGGAGCTTGCCATCACGAACTTTCGACATCCGCGTTCGGCCACGTATCGCATCAGGCAACGGGTCCCTTCGACGTTGACCTGAATCCCCTCCCGTTCTGCACATCCTCCGGTCACCGCCCCCAGGTGGACAACGGTGTCGAAGACGTGGCCATCCAGCTGACGCAGATCCTCGAAATGGGCGAACGACCCCCTGACCCACGCATCGTTTCCGCGGGGCGCCGCACGGCTCAAGCCTACGACCTCGTGTGAGTCGGTCAGGTCGGCCGCAAGGGCACGCCCGATCAATCCACTCGCCCCCGTGACCAGGATCTTACTCATCTCGATCTCTCCATAGCGAAGAGCATGGGTAAACACGAACTTCGATCCGCGCAACTCGGGATGCGGGCGTGGGGCCACCGACAGCGTGGACACCCCTTCCCGGCTCACCTAACTTGCCGAAGCCGGTCCGCCTCGAAACACGACGTGGCTGACTCAAGGCAGGATCAACGATCATCACACCCATCGGAGAGGCTCGCTGATGTTTTACGAACCAAAAGACGGCCACGGATTGCCCGATAACCCGCTCGGGGCGATCGTTACACCGCGTCCCATCGGTTGGATCTCGACGCTCGGTGCGACAGGTGTCGCGAACCTGGCCCCGTACTCCTTCTTCAACGCCGTCGCATACGATCCACCGCAGGTCATGTTCGCAGCCACGACCAGCCACGCCTTCGGCGGCTTGAAAGACTCCGTGACCAACGCAGAGACCACCGGAGAGTTCGTCGTCAATCTCGTCACGCACGATCTTCGCGAACAGATGAACGCCTCGGCCGTTGCTGCGCCCTCCGACATCGACGAATTCGAGTACGCCGGTCTCTCCAAGGCCTCATCCTACGTCATTCAGACACCTCGGGTCGCTGAAAGCCCCGCTCACCTCGAATGTCGATTCGTGACACGCGTCGATCTGCCGACCGATAACGGCGACCCTAACGTCGTCGTCTTTGGTCAGGTGGTGGGCGTCCACATCGACGACCGGTATCTCGTCGACGGACGCGTCGATACGGTCGGGATGCGTCCCATTGGCCGGCTCGGATACATCGACTACGTCGAAGTGGGAGAGGCCTTCTCTATGGAGCGACCCGTCTGGGAGGGGTGACTCGGTGCCGGGCCAGGTTGGGTCTTTGCCCCGCAGCTCCGGGTTGAAAAAAGATCTTTACACCTTTATTTACAATTGTTTATACACCTGAACAGATGTGCCGATTTTCGTGCTTGTTTTTGCACACATTTCCCTTATATAGATATCAGCATGGATGCTGTGACCGATAAAAATGTGTTGATCGTCGACAAAGCCAGCATGGCGGGGCTCATCTCCAAAATGCTCAGCGAGGCGCAGAACCACATCGTCGAAGACGGCGTGGTTGCGGTCGATCACCTCATCGACACCCATCCCGACGTCATCGTCGCCGATGTCAACGTGCAAGGATCAGGGATCCGTTTGGCCGAGTTGGTCGGAATCAGCCCCAAGCTGAACCACATCCCGGTCATTCTAACGTCGGCTGACCCCACCGCCGAAACCATCGTCAAGGCCCGGAACGCCGGCGCCAGCTCTTATCTCGCAAAACCCTTTCGGCCGAGCGAGCTTCGATCGCGAATCGTCGCTGTCGCTTCCGATCCTGAGATAGAACAGGCCGAAGAAGAGCCCGAGATCTCCAACCCGTGGAATACGGACGATCGCGACAATGTCTTCGAGTCCCGGGTACGCGCAATCGACGGGCTTCCGGCCTTCCCAACCACCCACGCCGAAATCCTCAAACTCGCCAAAAGCGAGAATGCCACGAGCGACGAGATCGCAGAAAAGGTTCAGCTCGACATCGGGCTGCTCGCCCGCGTCTTCAAACTCGTCAACTCCTCCTCCTTCGGGTTCTCCAAACGCGTCTCCTCCCTCAACCTCGCCGTAACTCTGCTCGGGTTGGAAGAGATCGCCAACCTCGTCATGACGGTCCAGGTCTTCGAACGTCTCGGAGGCGAAAGCGAGGACGGCCGGCTCGATCTCAAGGCCTTCTGGCGACACACCGTCGGCACGGGCTTCGCCGCAAAGGCCATTGCTCGCAAGCTGCAGGTCGAACTGGAATCAGCCTTTCTGGCGGGCATCCTGCACGATCTGGGGAAGGTTGTCCTCGACCGATACTTTTCCGATTACTACAGCGCTGTCCTCAGACACGTTCGACGCGAGGGCGGAACGTTGCTCGAGGCCGAAGAAAACTACCTCGGTCTAACACACGCAGACATCGGCGCTCAGCTTGCCACCCAGTGGCAGTTCTCGCCCCAATACCTCAACGCCATCCATCACCACCACCGACCGGCCGAAGCCACCCGATACCAGCGACTCGTCTGTCTGGTACATATGGCAGACGCACTGTGTCGAGAACTCGATTTCGGGTCCGGCGGCGACAGTGAAACGGTCGATATCGATGACCACGTCCTCGATCGCTTTTCGCTTCGCGATCGGGGCGTATACCACCTGCGCGAAGCCGTGAAGGAAGAGCTGAACAACGCCGACTCCTTTCTGGCTGCCCTGTCCTCCTGAAGTATCAAACACGCTACGTTGGCACAAGCGGCACTGATCCTGGCCGGCTCTGATGCCGAGTCCAGAAGACAGTCTTGACACCGACATCGGTTCGGCTTATAACCTCGCAGGAGACGCCACCACAACCGAAAGGAGGCGCCATGCTGAATCTGACTTTCATCGCACGCATCATTCTCGGCCTCATCTTCTTTGTCTTCGGGATAAACGGATTCCTCCAGTTTATGCCCATGCCCGAGCTGTCCGAACCGGGTGCCGCCCTGATGGGCGCCCTGGCAGCCACCGGGTACTTCTTCCCCGTCCTCAAGCTCGTCGAGGTCGTGAGCGGGGCGCTCCTCCTCACGGATCGGTTCGTCCCCCTCGCCCTTGTTCTGCTCGCGCCGGTCGCCGTTCAGATTCTCCTGTTCCACATCGCGCTCGAGCCTGCGGGGCTGCCCATGGCGGCTTTGATCGCTGTTTTGATGGGGTATCTGGGGTTCGTCGGATTCAGATCCAGCTTCACCGGCGTTCTCGCGGCAACACCCGAAGGCTGAACCCAATTCCAACACCGGGGGATGTGTCCCGCAGGACGCCTCCCTCTCGTGCTCTACCCGTCGCAATGAAAGGAATGGCATGCGGAAACAGTTCCTGGTCTTCTCCGTTCTCCTGCTCGCCGCCATCGGCGGAATCGCGACCGTCTGGAAGCCCATCATCTGGTCGCTCTTGCTAATCGGCCCGATCGTGTTGTGGGGGCTTTGCGACATGTACCTCACAACCGCCACCATCGTCCGAAACTTCCCGATCGTCGGTCGGGGTCGTTACGTCATGGAGGCCCTTCGTCCGAAGATCTATCAGTACTTCATCGAGTCCGACATCGACGGAACACCGATCAACCGGGTCTTTCGGTCTCTCGTCTACCAGCGCGCCAAGAAAGAGCTCGACACGGTGCCGTTCGGCACCGAGTTCGACGTCTACCGCGTAGGTTATGAATACATCCACCATTCGCTCGGCGCACTCGACGCACGCGAGGTCGACCACGATCTTCGCACCATCGTCGGGTGCAAGGACTGCGCACAGCCCTACAACGCCAGTCTTCTGAACATCTCTGCCATGTCGTATGGGTCCCTCAGCAAAAACGCCATTCTGGCCCTCAACGGCGGGGCGAAGAAAGGGAATTTCGCCCACAACACCGGTGAAGGAGGCTTGAGTCCATATCATCTCGAACCGGGTGGCGACCTGATCTGGCAGGTGGGAACCGGATACTTCAGTACCCGTACAAAGGAAGGCGCCTTCTGTCCCAACACCTTCGAGGAAAGGTGTGCCGAACCCACTGTGAAAATGATCGAGATCAAGCTGTCTCAGGGAGCAAAACCGGGACACGGGGGCATTCTTCCGGGCGCGAAAAACACACCCGAAATCGCCGCCATTCGAGGCGTAGAACCCCATGAAGACATCATCTCTCCACCCGCGCACACAGCCTTCCACACGCCCATCGAGTTGATGGAGTTCATCGCCCTGCTTCGCGAAAAGTCGAAGGGCAAACCGATCGGCTTCAAGCTTTGCGTCGGTCGTCAGAGCGAATTTTTCGCCCTGTGCAAAGCGATGGTCGAAACGGGCATTACGCCTGACTTCATCACCGTGGACGGCGGTGAGGGCGGAACTGGAGCGGCGCCTCCTGAGTATTCGAACTCGGTCGGCATGCCACTCCGAGACGGGCTCGCTTTCGTCGTCGACGCGCTCGTTGGTTACGGCCTTCGCGACAACATTCGGATCATCGCCAGCGGCAAGATCATCACAGGCTTTCACATGGCACGGGTCCTCGCACTCGGTGCCGACATGACGAGCAGTGCACGGGCGATGATGCTCGCCCTGGGGTGTATCCAGGCGCTCGAGTGTAATCAGAACATCTGTCCCACCGGGATCACCACACAGGATCCCAACCTGACCGCGGGCCTGATCGTGTCAGACAAAGTGGATCGCGTCTGTAACTATCAGAGCGAAACGGTTCGTGCCCTCGCCGACCTGCTCACGGCCTCCGGCCACACGCATCCCGAAGAAATCGAACGCGACCACATCTATCAACGCGTCAGCACCAATCAGATTATGCGATACGACGAGATCTACCCTGAGGTAAAGCCCGGCTGCATGATCAGCGGGGACATACCGGCCTATTACCGCCGTTACCACGCCGAAGCTCAGACGGCGTCCTTCGAGCCCGTCCACGCCTGACAAGCCTCACGACGAACACAAAGCGCCCGATCGCATCGAATCGATCGGGCGCTTTGCATTGCCCCAGAGACTTTGGTCAATGGTCAGTTGTCAATGGTCAATGCCTGCCGTTCCCTCACCATCTCAAACCCTTCCAATAAATCGCGCGCAACGGTTCCCTGGCTTTGTCTCGGCGGATCGACGTCGAGCAAATGGCACAGTGTTGAACGACGTCCGCGGCGTGGATGTAACCGAGCGTTTCCGCGGGCCTCTCGTATCCCTGTTTCAGCCCGGGTCCAGCCAGCAAGAACGAGCCAAAGCTGGACGAGATGTCGCTCTGCGTCGGGACGAATCCTCCGTGATGGGCGCCGAATTCCTCGGGGGCACCCACGCAGCCGCCCCCGACGATGCCCCTCCACTGCCCGTAGTAACCTCTGACGTAGCCGTGATCCCACGCAAATATCACATCGCCGCACTGGTCGCCCCATTGACCCAGAAGGTAGGCGTCACGATTGGGCAGTGCGATCGCGAACGGATTCCGGCCAACGGTCTCGTCAACCCACGTCCGCAATGCGAGCAGGACCTCCCGCTCGATCTCCTCGAACGCGGCCCCCGGATCGGCGTTGATCCATATGTCGAACCCCTTGTCATCCTTGAGATAGGCCTTCGTGCGGTCCCAGTCGATATCCCCCTCGAGGACTTGATCCTCATCCACACCCCTTGCCCCGGGCTTCAACACCGTAAACCCCTCGTCGACCAGGAACTTCCGAATATTCGCGATCCGCACGTCCGGCGACGCACCGTGATCGGCCAAGACACCCACATACGTCGAATCATCCGCACGATCCCAAAGCCTGCCCAGAACCCGATCCCCCACGATGTACGACTTACGAAACATCTCCATCGCGTCGTCTTCCGTCGCCTTGTCATAAGCCGGACAGACTGGATCGACTTCGTGAAGGTGGATGTGATTCAAGTAGTCGAATAAATGCCAGTGGCAGATGAAAAACGCGCAGCCCTTCTCGTGAAGCATGTAGTTGGCCACATCCGCGAACCAGAGCCCCTATACTCACACTCCTCGAGTGCTGTATCGAAGTCACACATCCCCGCCGTGTAAGGTGTCATCGAGGCGTGCTCCTGGTAAGGTCCGAACCGCTCGACCAGTTCTCGCGCCAGATCGTCGGGATAGCTGAACCCGTCAGCGTATGTGACCTGTGTGCGATACAACTTCAGATGCGATCCGTCGGGGGCTATCTCCATCGGTTTCACACGAAACGAGGCGCGTTGTTCGCGACCGTCGATCTGGAACTTTTCGGTCGCCCACATAGACCACGACCCGGCGGTCGCCTTCGTTACGACCTCCTTCCCGTTCCGGCCCCGGCAAAGCCGGAGCGTATCGTAGCCCCGATCCGAGGAGTCCAACAACAGCAGACCGAACGACGTCGTCTCACCACCGAGCCTCGCCACGACCTCGATCTCGGAAGCCAGCGGAGGAGCGTGGCCATCCGGCAGGTTGTCCCACCCGGCGGCCTCCTGGAGCATCGGAATCGTGGTCACGCTCTGTTGTGACGAACGGGGTGCGGTCCCGTCGTGATCCATCGTGACCGTCGCAGCGGCATCCGCCGTCGTATACGCCTGGCACGAAGCGACTTCGTAATCCGTAGCGGCGTGTCCTGGATGGCCGAAGCCATCGACCACGTAACCCTTCTCCACGGCCGACGGATGCGCAGCAGGATAGTGAACGGCCACACCCTTCAACCCCTCGCGCTCGAGCGCATTCCAGATTCTCTCGGCGTTGTTCGCCGGGCCGGAGAAACTGTCGATGCGTTCGCCCGGAGCAACTTCGACCCGCCATCGCGACACGCCGTGGGTGCCCGTATGCGTCCCCGTCGACAGCGTTGCCCAGTTCGTCGGCGTCCAAACCGGAAAGGATGGCAATGTCTGATTGACCGTACCCCCTTCCAGCATCCTCGTGAAATTCGGGAGAACACCTTCCCGGGCAAAGTGCTTCATCATCGGCGTGATGAAGCCATCCATGCCGTACGCACAAATTTTTGGCTATATCCGGATCTCTCAACGAGATGAAGTGGGTGAAGGTGCCGTGGTTCCTGGCATGGGGGCGCGGTTAGAGTGTGCGGAACCTCTTCGGAATCTGCTCAGGGATGTTTATGTCTCCGACGGTAAGGAAGATCATATCGTTGAATGCGTCGAGTGTGCGGAATCCGCTGGCTCGGTTCTTGACGATTTGGACGATTCGGTTGAGGCCTTCGGCGATGGCGTTGGTAAGACGCGTGTTCACGAATGCGAGGACGCCGAAGAAGTGCTGTCGCAGGGTCCTGACGAACTTTCGCAGGGGTTCACGTCGACTTCTGAGTGCGGACGTCGTCCAGCATTTCAGGAAGCGTTCGGCAGCCCAGGGCGCTTTGTATTCCCAGAACTGCTCGAACTCGTCCTTGAGTCTCCAGGCTCTATAGATTCGGTAGTTCGCCTCCTCCAGTGCTTTGAGTGTCCGAGTATCCCCTCTGGAGCGTGTCGCTGAGTGCCGGTAGAGGAGCCATCGGAGGCCCTTCATGGCTTTGCGCTCATCCGGGGCAGCTTTACGCCACTGGTCCTTACGGACCTCGTCAACGGCGGCATTGAGAGCCTTGACGATGTGAAAGCGATCGAGGACCAGCTTGGCATTCGGACAGTGTTCCTGGATGGCTCCGATGTAAGCTTCGCTCATGTCGCAGCAGGCCCACTCGATCTTGGATCTCCGGTAGGGACTGAGAGCCTCTGTGAAGAACCGATCGATCGTTTTACGCGCCCTGCCGCGGCCAACCCACACCACGCAGGAGCGGTCCAGATCGTAAACGAGCGTGGCGTACCTGTGACGCTTGGCGTAGGAGATCTCGTCGATCCCGATGGTTTTGAGCCCTCGGATACGATGACCTTCACGAAGCCGCGTGATGGATCGGTGAAGGAGATCCGACAGCGTCGAGGCAGAGATGCGCAGTAACTCGGACGCCGCCTTCTGCGTCATGGTCTGGCAGTAGCGCAGCATGGCATACTCGAAGCGATACGTCACCCGAGAGAACCGCTCCGCCCACGGAATCTCCTCGACCACACGACCGTGGGTAGGACACCGAATCTCCCGAGGATGGTAGAGAAGCCAGACCCTCCACCCGCACACCGGAATGTCACGCCACCGACGCGGATGGGGCATTGTGCGGACGATTTTACCTCGACGGCCGCACTCCGGACAACAACAACCATTCTTATGTGGCTTTACGGCGATGACGAAACAGCTTCTCCCCTCAAACCACCAGCTGACAACACGGAACCCCTTGAATCTCAGCAGTTTCGATAGTAATCTGCTCCCGGTCATAGGTCGCACCCCCTTCGCTTTGATTGTCCTACACACACAACCAAGCGTAGGGAACGATCTATGACCTTGTCATTCTATAGTTTCACCGTTGAGAAACCCGGATAGAGCCATTTTTTTGGCCACGTCTCTTCCTCCAGAGTCGCAAAAGGCCCGATGACACGCGTCACCGGGCCTCCGTGATGGTGCTTTCTATAGCTTTCTACGCTGAAACAGTGACCCCATCGACATGTTCTTCGAAGAGGTCCACGTTCTTCCGAATCATTTCGGGATCGTCCTTCGTGAACATGCCTACGTGCGCCACATCACCCGCTCGCATGTTGTCCCGCATGTATTCGAAGCCCTTCAGGATCGGCCGGTTACCCGCGGCAAACACCTTGTAGTGAACGACCGGCGTCGGCACTGTGGCGATCACCTCGAGCATGGCTTCCCGATCGATATCTTCCCACTTTTCGCCTTTGTCGGTGTGATGCGGGGATAGGGAGCGATCCGTTGGGTTGTAGTAACTGCACATCTGGAAATCCACGTCCAGATGATCCCGGATCCAGGCGTGCGCGCCGAACATGTGTCCCGCGTATCCAGCAGCAATGTCGCCCTCGCGCATCAGGTCGAGGGACTCTTCGAACATGCCCCACTGTTCGGTCGCGAACCAGTTGTCGACAATCCCCCCGTGGATGTAAGCGCCGTTGCAACCCAGGTCGATTGCCCCCTGAAGCCACCTGCGCCACGCCTCCGGATCGTCCCGCTCCCTGCAGATCTGAGCGAACCACTGGATCTTCCCGCCCTCGTCCCAGTACTCTCGCAAAATGCCGAAAATGTGGTCGTCCGTACGCCCGAAGAACGTGTTGATCCCTGCTTCTTCTGCCTCGTGAAGCGTTTCCTTGATCTTCTCCGGCGTGAAGAAGTCCAGCATTTCCCGGCTGCGTTCCTTCGTCTGATGGGCAAAACCGCTGAACGGATTGCCTCCGATACAGAGCCCGGATACCTGGACACCACCGATCGGGACGATTCTCATGGTCTCTCCTTGGACGAGTCAGGGCCTGACTTCACTCTCGCCATCCAACTGAAGGAATATAGGCACAGAACGGTCGACGCACACCGATGCTGGCGCCCCTCGCTAGCTGAGCGAAGGTCCAACTACGGAAAGCCCGTCGGCGTTGTGCAGAGCACGAGGGCGAGTGTGGCGCATTTACATTTTTGGAAAAACAACGCATTGCGCTCGTCCCTATGCTGTACACAGGGACGTATAGCTGTACGGCGCGATCAGATGCCCGCTACGCCAAGAAATACGCAGGCTCCATATCCGCCCACCACTCGCCCTCTTCCCGATCCTCCAGCGGTTTCTGACACGGCTCGCAATGCGTCCACCATTCCTGTGTCTTCGGATCTGCCGCCATCTTCGCGTTGTCGGCGTCGATGTCGTCGCCCGTGTACTCGAAAAACATGAACAGGTAGTGATTTCCGTCTGGCAACTTGCGGAGAAAGATGTTGAAGTTCTCCATGTTGCACTGCTTGATCATGAGCTCAGGTCAATAGGTGTGTAAAAGAAATCAGGCGGCCATCTTCCCGGCTTCGACCTGCGGTCCGGTTGAGTGTTTCTGATCGTAGACTTGTTGTAGCAAGTGTGGCGCGGTGAGTTTCCTGAATCGGCTCTCTGCGACCTTGAGCGTACGCCAGATGAGAGTCGTGGCGTTCCTGACTTTCTTGAATCGCCTGGCGGCGTTTGTGCGAAGCCGAACGGAAGCAAAGGGGCTCTCGACGACGTTCGTGGTTCTCAGGTGTTTCCAGTGTTCCTTCGGGAAGTCGTAGAACGTGACCATCCGATCCCAGTCTCTTTCGAGCGTCTCCACGGCGGCAGGGAACTGTGAGCGATACCGTGCGGCAAAGCGTTTCCGGAGCTTCTCGGCCTCCTTTTTCGTGCCGGCATAGGGGATCTGGACGAGCAGTGCGCGGGCTTCAGCCTGTGCACGCTTGGCGACCTTGTCGAGCACGTTGAGGATCTTGTGGTTCCAGCACCGTTGTTGCCGGCTCTCTGGCCAGACCTGATCAACGGCCGCCCAGATGCCCATATTCCCGTCCGCGGCGATCAGGACAGGATGTTCGAGCCCGCGATCCCGGAGATCCCGGAGCACCGTGAGCCAGGATTCTGTAGACTCTCGATAACCGGGTTCTATCGCCAGGATTTCCTTGCTGCCGTCGCTCATCGCGCCGATCACGACCAGCAGACACGCCTTCTCGCGCTCGAGCCCGGCTTTGACGTAGATGCCATCAGCCCAGGCGTAGACCAGTTCGCGATTATCCAGACGCCTTTCTTTCCAGTCCTGGAAGTCGACCTCCCACTTCCCTCGAAGACGAGCGATCGAGGTCGGCGAAAGCGGCGCGCCATCACCGAGCAGCGCACGCAAAGACAACTCGAAGTCGCCCTGGGAGAGACCGTGGAGATAAAGGTCGGGAAGCAGATCTCCAATGGCCCTGGTTCTCCGGGCGAACAGGGGGAGGATGCGGCTTTCAAACCGCTCTTCCAGACCACGAACCCGGGGACGCCGGACCTTGATCGTTCCGCAGCTCGTCGAGAGACGCCGGGGCTTGCCGTAGCCGTTCCTGTAGCCCCTGGAGCTATCGACCTCGGCTCGGCGCTCATACCACGACCGGCCCAAGAACGCGGTCGCCTCCTCCTCCAGAATGGACTGGAACCGGCTCTGGATCTCTTCACGGATCCAATCGTCAACCGTCTCCCACGTCGGCATGGACTTCAATGGGGTTCTATGCGTATGTTCCTTCACGGCGATCCTCCTTCCCAACCGGGCCTCTCACCCGGTTTTGTGTGAATCAACTATCTCACGGGAAGGGTAGGGTCGCCCTTTCTCTTTTTCCACACCTTTTGATTATAGCTCCTTGATCATCGACTCCACTTCGGGCCAGACATTCCGATGCAACTCCATATACTCATCCAACTTCTCTTCCCGGACCCCTATAACCTTTCCATATCGTTTTCGATCCGCCATTCCAAGACCTCAGATCTCAGACTGTCACCCGGACCCCGCCCCAAGTTACTCCTCGTTACTTACTTACCGGCCTTCAGCTCCTACGACGCATCGTCCGATTCCGCCAGGCCATCGGTCTGGTCGTCCTTGAACTCGATGCTCCAGTGCGACCCATCGCAAAAGGGTTTATTCTTGGACGCCCCACACCGGCAGAGGGCATAGTGCTCCCGCGAGGCCCCCTCACCCCACTCGACCTCGAGCAGCTCGACGCCACCGACGACCTCGTACGGACCGTCTTTCGAAACGGTGATCGCCGGCGACCGATCCTGGTCCTGATGTAACACACCGTCGACCGTATAACTGAGGGCGCCGGACGGACACTGCCGGATCGTATTGATCGAGGCGGCGGCTTCGTCGCCATCTGGGTCGATCCACGGTTCGGTTTTCATTCGCCAGACGTGAGGCAAACCCTCCGTGCAGGCCCCCGCGTGCGAGCAGATTCCCCGGTTGTCGTGGATGGTGATCCCTTTTCCCACGTAGTCGTCTACCTGATCTGGGGACCGATCGTCCAGTTTCTCGTCGGAAAAGCCATTGGACGCGTGGGTGCCGTCGCAAAACGGCTTGGTCTCTGATCCGCCACAGCGACACAGCGCAATCACTGGCTTCGTCGGAATGGCACCACCTTTGGAGTTGCGTAGATCCTCCAGTCCCTTGACCAGGAGGGGTGCGTCTTTCGCGAGTTCGATCGTAGGCTTGTCCGCCATCTGCATCTCCTTTGACGACTATGGTCCCGACTTTTGAAGTTGCTCTGCCTTTTCTGAGCCAATACTCTACCGAATGTCATCGATGTGGCGTAGCGATAGCCGTGGAGATCCGCCGAGTCACATCCCCGAATAGGGCCTCGATCCCAGGGCTGCTACCCATTCGTGTCCATTCGTGTTCATTTGCCTGCCCTGAGTAGCCACGAGAGTGGCGTATCGAAGGGTGGTTGCTCTACAGCTCGCTGAGCTCTACTCGCCGGCCTTCCTTCGCACTTTTTACTGCACCGAACACCATCGCCATTGACTTCAAATTGTCCGTCGCATTGCATTCTGGCTCACGGTCCTCATCCAATGCGGTCAGAAATTCACACAACACGGGGTTCAGATCCCCCGTTGTCGGTTCGTCCAAATCGATCTGCTCCCTGACTTGAGGGTCGGCTTTATGTCGCTTCGTGCAGAAGAGATCGAAGCCCTCCCAAGTCAACGTACCTTCGGGCCCCTCGTATCGCCACTCTCCGTTGTGACCGGCCGGCACGTGTCCGATCGTGCAGCCGATTCCCCGATGGGTCGCTACGACGCCGTTCTCGAACTCGAAGTGAATCAGCTGACACGCATCTCCCTCGTGCCAGCCCCACGGCAGATTCCAGGTGATGGCCTGAACACTGACCGGCTCGCAATCGAGCGTGTAGCGCATCATGTCGAAGTGATGGATGCCCATGTCCGTCAGAAACATGAACGGCTCGGTCACGTAATGGCTTCCCGGATTGTCCGCCCAATCAACGTAGAGGGAGACATCCAGCTGCGCGACATCTCCGACACGTGACTCCGACAACAACCGCCGTGTCGTTCGGGGCAGGGGGTTAAACCTGTAGTTCTGAGTGATCATGTGAATAACACCGGCAGCCTTCCCCGCCTCCACGACGCGCTTCGCAGCCTCGTAGTCGTCGCTCAGCGGCTTCTCCCCCAACACGTGGAGCCCTGTATCGAATGCAGCCATCGCGATTGTTTCGTGAACGGACGGCGGCGTCACGTCGACGACGAAGTCCGCATCCGTTGCGGAGGCAGCGGCCGAAACGCCGCCGTGAATCGCGTCGGCAGCAACATCCCATTCCTCCACCGCACGCTTGATCGAAGCGTCTGCCATCTCCACGTATCCCACGAGCTCCACGTCGGGATGCTCGCGACAGTTGGCCAACCAGTGCCGGGATCGTCCGCCCAATCCCACAAGAATCGCTTTTTTCACAAGCTCGCCCTTATGTAATCGTAGTTCGTTGATGCCCGCCGATGAATCAACCACCCTCATCTTCTGCAAGCAAATAAAAATGGCCGCTCCCGATCGTGAGAGCGGCCATTTACATTCCTCTACTCCACTCACGACAGCGTCACGACATCCTGCTTCACGATCTCCTTCTCCTCCTGATATCCTGCCTTCGAGATCAGCTCGAGGGTCTCGGGCGACAACCGATCCTTGATTTCATCGGGGAAGGACTCACTCCCCTGCCACTGGAGATGGTAACGCAACACGAGGATCATTCGATTCCGATCTTTCGGCGTCCACGGCAGAACGCCGTGCGTCAGCGCCTCGGTGATGATGACCAGGTCACCCGCCTTCGGTGTGATGTTCACGACGCCAGAGGGCAAATCCGATCCATCCTCGACCATTCCCTCGTTGAAAAGACTGGGTGGACGCTCGAACATCGACTTGTGGGACCCGGGAACGGCCAGGAGGCCACCATCGCCCGGATGCACGTCCGTCAGATACGGAAAGACGACGATGTGATCGCTGAACACACGGCTGTCGCGTACTTCATACTGAACGGAGTCCCAGTCGTCCTTGGCGCAATGCAGACGCTGCGCCATGTCGAGCGTATCCGGAAGATTCACTTGAAGCGTGCCACTCGACAGCCTGGGTCGCCCCTTCGTCAACTCCTTCACGACCGGCCAGGCTGCCGGATGCATCGTCAGCCGCTCGAGCGTCTTGTCGAACGCGAAGCCGTGCAAATGACGCTTTTCCAGGATCTCGAATCCGGGTGGCAGGTCCTCGGGATCGGGAAGACGGCTTCAATCGCTTCAGGGAAGCCGTTGAGCCCATCTACACAGGCCAGGAAGATATCGTTGACGCCACGGTTCTGGAGCTCGGTCAGGACCGACATCCAGAACTTCGCGCCTTCGTTCTGAGCCGTCCAAAGGCCTAAGAGCTCTTTGTTTCCTGATAGATTAACGCCCAACGCAAGGTAGACGGCCTTGTTCGTGACGCTTCCATCGTCTCGAATCTTGACGCGGATCGCGTCCAGATAGACGATCGGATAGATGGTGTCCAGAGGTCTGGACTGCCAGGCCTTGACCTCCTCGATGACATCATCAGTCACACTGGAGAGCAGCGAGGGAGAGACATCGACCCCGTAGAGCTCCTTCAGGTGCTCCTGAATCGCTCGAGTCGTCATCCCACGGGAATACAGCGAGATGATCGTGTCATCAAACCTGTCGAACCGTCTCTGGCGCTTTCTGACGATCTGGGGCTCGAACTCACCATTGCGGTCCCGAGGCACTTCGATCGGGATCGCACCACGGTCGGTCTTCAGTGTCTTCGGAGTCTTGCCGTTGCGGGAGTTACCACTGTTCTTACCGTCAGAATCGTGCTTCTCGTAGCCCAGGTGGTCGGTTATCTCGCTTTCGAGCATCCGCTCCACCAGCCCGGCAGTCAGTTGCTTCAGCAGACCTTTCTCGCCCAGTAGGTCATCGGGACCGTCACAGTTCTTGATCAGCTCATCGAGGAGACGATCGACTTCAGCATTCCTGGCCATAGAACCTCCTGTTTCTTCACTATAGGATTCTATCACCAGTTACACGGTTAATCTTACACACTCCGATGACGAAGCAGCTTCTCCCCTCAAACCACCAGCTGACAACACGGACCCCCTTGAATCTCAGCAGTTTCGATAGTAATCTGCTCCCGGTCATAGGTCGCACCCCCTTCGCTTTGATTGTCCTACACACACAACCAAGCGTAGGGAACGATCTATGACCTTGTCATTCTATAGTTTCACCGTTGAGAAACCCGGATAGAGCCATAAAGAAGACCACGTCGCCCGCCTTGCATATCGGCTGATAGACCGCCCCCAGATCGTCCTCACGCCACCGAACGCCTTGGGGCATCGTGTATTTGGACTTGTGGCTACCCGGAACGCATGAAAAACCCCCTGCACCCGGCGATTGGTCGGCCAGTTGCCAGGAAACCGTCACGCCACCGACCCAGTGGTTTTCACCGTTGTGATGGTACCCCACCCAGGGTTTATGAGGATCTCCGGAGCCGTGCATGCCGCCCCCGTCCATTCCCTTTACGTGCGAGATGATCTCCGGGCCGTGGTCCAGACGGAAGCCCCTCCCACACATCTCCAGCAGATGGGAAACGATCAAAGGATGCGCCAGCATCGCCCTGAACGGATCGCAATAGGGCTTTTCCATCTCCAGGAAGTGAGGATGCTGGTTGCTCGTGCGAACGACGATTCCATCCCGAATCGCCGCCCGCCCGGGGCGATCGCTCGCCTCCTGTTCCATTTCGAGCACCTTTTGCGCGTAGAACTCGTAGGATTCGTTCGCCGCTTCAACCTGCGCCGGCGACAGAACCTGGCGGAGAACCAGGTAACCTGTCAGATCCCAAAAATAGCGCTTTCGTGCGAACGTGACCCCCTCCGACGGCTTGCCTAGCGTCGTGCTTTCTTGGCTTTCTTTGCCGCCTTCTTCACTGCCCTCTTGACCTTCTTTGCCGCCTTCTTCACGGCTCCTCTGGCCTTCTTCGCGGCCTTCTTGGCTGACCTCTTGGCTTTCTTGGCCGTCTTTTTTACGGTTGTAGCCGTCTTCTTCGCCGTTCTTTTCACTTTCTTGGCTGTTTTCTTTGCCGACCTCTTCGCCTTCCTGGCGGGTTTCTTCACCTTCTTTGCTTTTTTCGCTTTCTTGGCTGTTTTCTTTGCCGCTTTTTTCGCCTTTTTTGCCTTCTTCACTTTCTTCGCCCTCTTGGCCTTCTTCGCCGAAGCGCTCGCCGCACCCTCGATCCAGACCCTGTCGCCATCGGAATCCAGGATCGGAAGTCGACCGCCGTGATGCACGCCAGGTCCGTAGAGAACGGCCTGCTGTTCCGGCGTCAGTTCATTCACCCACTCGCCGTAGCGCTCCTGAGGCGTGAAGTGCTTGCCTACAGCACGTGCAGCGGCGCGAGATGCGTACTTGTAGAGGATGGAACGCCGGTCGTGATCGGCCGTCCACGGGAGCGTCCCGTGTGTCGCCGCTTCGGCGAAGAACAGCAGATCGCCCGCCTTCATTTCCACCTGCTCGACCAGACCCATGTCGTCTTCGTAGGTCCGAACTTCATTCGGCGTCGGCTCCGCGAGCTTATGACTTCCTGGAACGATCGCGAATCCACCGTCCCCCGGCCCGCAATCCGCCAGCTGCCACCCCACCGTGATGCCACGACAGTAAATCTTGCCGTTCTGCTGGTGATACCACGTCGCCTGACTGAACGGCTCCCCCCCACCGTGGAATCGGTGGCCCTCGGACCCCTTCCTGGCCTGAATCATCATGGGGCCGTGGTCCAGGCGAAATCCCTTCCCGCTGAATTCATTCAAACGCGAGACGACGAATGGATGAACGAGCAGCTTGCGAAACGGCTCGCGGTAGTGCGGCTCCCACCCGAGCATGCCCGTCAATTCGGTTCGGCTCGACGATCCGGCCAATGACTTGGCACCGCGAGACAGACGACCGGCTTCGAAATTTCTGGCCTGCGACATCTTGGCGTCGAGGGCGGCATTGAGTTCGCCGATTTCGCCCTGGCCGAGCACGCTGGGGATCACAAGGTAGCCGCGTAGATCGAAGAAGTACATCTCTTCGTCGGATACTCGGTGCACCTCGTAGTTCATCTTATGCTCCTTCCGTGATTGTGATCCACGCCCTGTACGCGCGGAGTTCTTATGCACTTATGCGGCTCGCTGTGCGCTCGTGGGATTCTCGAGCCGAACCGTACCGTCGTCTTCGACTGCCAGATACATATCTTCTCGATTGGGTGCCGAGCAAGGAGCTATAATCAAAAGGTGTGGAAAAAGAGAAAGGGCGACCCTACCCTTCCCGTGAGATAGTTGATTCACACAAAACCGGGTGAGAGGCCCGGTTGGGAAGGAGGATCGCCGTGAAGGAACATACGCATAGAGCCCCATTGAAGTCCATGCCGACGTGGGAGACGGTTGACGATTGGATCCGTGAAGAGATCCAGGGCCGGTTCCAGTCCATTCTGGAGGAGGAGGCGACCGCGTTCTTGGGCCGGTCGTGGTATGAGCGCCGAGCCGAGGTCGATAGCTCCACGGGCTACAGGAACGGCTACGGCAAGCCCCGGCGTCTCTCGACGAGCTGCGGAACGATCAAGGTCCGGCGTCCCCGGGTTCGTGGTCTGGAAGAGCGGTTTGAAAGCCGCATCCTCCCCCTGTTCGCCCGGAGAACCAGGGCCATTGGAGATCTGCTTCCCGACCTTTATCTCCACGGTCTCTCCCAGGGCGACTTCGAGTTGTCTTTGCGTGCGCTGCTCGGTGATGGCGCGCCGCTTTCGCCGACCTCGATCGCTCGTCTTCGAGGGAAGTGGGAGGTCGACTTCCAGGACTGGAAAGAAAGGCGTCTGGATAATCGCGAACTGGTCTACGCCTGGGCTGATGGCATCTACGTCAAAGCCGGGCTCGAGCGCGAGAAGGCGTGTCTGCTGGTCGTGATCGGCGCGATGAGCGACGGCAGCAAGGAGATCCTGGCGATAGAACCCGGTTATCGAGAGTCTACAGAATCCTGGCTCACGGTGCTCCGGGATCTCCGGGATCGCGGGCTCGAACATCCTGTCCTGATCGCCGCGGACGGGAATATGGGCATCTGGGCGGCCGTTGATCAGGTCTGGCCAGAGAGCCGGCAACAACGGTGCTGGAACCACAAGATCCTCAACGTGCTCGACAAGGTCGCCAAGCGTGCACAGGCTGAAGCCCGCGCACTGCTCGTCCAGATCCCCTATGCCGGCACGAAAAAGGAGGCCGAGAAGCTCCGGAAACGCTTTGCCGCACGGTATCGCTCACAGTTCCCTGCCGCCGTGGAGACGCTCGAAAGAGACTGGGATCGGATGGTCACGTTCTACGACTTCCCGAAGGAACACTGGAAACACCTGAGAACCACGAACGTCGTCGAGAGCCCCTTTGCTTCCGTTCGGCTTCGCACAAACGCCGCCAGGCGATTCAAGAAAGTCAGGAACGCCACGGCTCTCATCTGGCGTACGCTCAAGGTCGCAGAGAGCCGATTCAGGAAACTCACCGCGCCACACTTGCTACAACAAGTCTACGATCAGAAACACTCAACCGAACCGCAGGTCGAAGCCGGGAAGATGGCCGCCTGATTTCTTTTACACACCTATTGACCTGAGCTCCTCACCTCACGTAAAAGATACCACGTGCACTACACACCAACGTATGCCTCCTGGCTAAACCAGGTAGAGATCTGGTTCGGCATCATCACACAAAGAGCAATCCGACGAGGAACCTTTCGGAACGTCAAGGATCTGATCACCTGCATCCAGAAGTTCACAGACCAATACAATCAGAACTCAAAGCCTTTCGTGTGGACGGCAACCGCTGACTCGATCCTCGACAAACTCAACAGACTTCTAAAACTTATTCGCGGGACACGACACTAGGTGCCTGTCACTCAGGCGATCGCGGCCGGAAGCCGCTCCTACCCGTTTTCAAGTTTCGTGTCCTGTCTTTCGCGCCTATTCGCGGTTGGAGACCGCCCACCGCGAATCTTCGGGGCGAAGCCGTCGTTTACGTCTACCGTCAACCGTCCCCAAGGAGGCGAAGCCGCTTTTCCGCCCACAGCCGACTGCCCACGGTTTACTGTCTACCGTCCACCGGTTCTATGGTTCCCACGTCAGGCAATTTCGGAGTATCTGTCGGTACGCCTCCTGCTCGAAGTCCTGCGGCAGATGTCCCGGTTGAAAGTAAAACGTCCATCCCTTCCCCGACGGTTTCACCCAGCCACCCCGATCCTGCATCACGACTTCGCCATCCTTTGTCGTACACTTCGTACCGAACAGCACGGTTTTCTCGCGCCCATCCGCAAAGTGCTGGTTCTTGAAGAACTCAGTGCCCGTGAACGTGATCGACGGAAAAGTAACCTTCTTGCTCGGCGCATCAGAAGAGGTGTATTCCGTCGTTGTCGGGTAATCGACACCATTCGTCGAGATGTAGTGACGCGGATCCAGACGCACGAGTTCGTGTGTCACGTCGACCATCAGTGTCCACGGATTGACCTCACCGTCCTTCGGTACGATGTGCATCCCTGCGAATTCGAGCCAATCGGGATTCTTCAATTTCGCCGATGCCATTCCATGGTGCAGGATTACGAGCCGTCCCCCGCTATTGGCGTAGGCAATCATTGCATCGATCGCATTCTGCTCCACGACCTTGTGCACGTACATGAACACGGCGTAGTAGTTGGATAAATCCGCCTCGACATCCTTATCCTCGGCGGTCGTAACCGCGTGCCCATCCGCCTCCAGAAACGCCTGCAACGGTTTCATCTGATCCCATTCATCCGCGACGATCAACAGATCAGCCATGGTCAATCCTTATTCGTCAGGGTGTGTGCCGCCTCAGCTTTAGTCATGACCTCCGGCAAAGCCGGAGGCTTGAAAACTTGTGAACCGCTCAAAGCGGTTGGAAACCAAGCGCCACCTAAAGGTGGCGATTACCTGAAAATGTTGAGCTGGTCGAGACTCAGGTCCTCCCGCTCCTGGTTCTGGATATACTCCCGAACCGTCTGTTCATCCTTGCCAACGGTGGAGACCCAGTAGCCTCTTGCCCAGAAATGCTGCCCGGTGAAGTTCGACCTAACCTACGTCCCAGATAGTTCCGAGCAATGTGAATCGCACTCTTTCCTTTGATGAACCCTACCGTCTGAGCTACTGAGTGCTTCGGCGGGATCGAAATCAGCATGTGCACATGGTCGGATCGCAGGTGACCCTCTTCCACGCGGCATTCCTTCTGTGCGGCCAGATCCCGAATCACCTCGCCCAGATAGCGACGAATTTCACCATACAACACTTTTCTACGATACTTCCGAACCCAAACAACGTCATACTTGCACTCCCAAACCGTGTGACGTAGACTCCTTACGTTGTTCATTAGAGAGCCTTCCTTCCGTGTGCTTTGAGCGGTCCACGGCAAGGGAGGCTCTTACATATTTCTGGAACTGTCAAACTCTGGGAGTCTCCCCGGCAGAGCCGGGGGCTTACCAAGGTTTAGTTATTTTGTCTCCTGCTGAGGGAAGAACTCGTGAGAGGATAGCTGCTTTGAGGTGATCGGAATATCAGTATATAGAGCTATAATCAAAAGGTGTGGAAAAAGAGAAAGGGCGACCCTACCCTTCCCGTGAGATAGTTGATTCACACAAAACCGGGTGAGAGGCCCGGTTGGGAAGGAGGATCGCCGTGAAGGAACATACGCATAGAGCCCCATTGAAGTCCATGCCGACGTGGGAGACGGTTGACGATTGGATCCGTGAAGAGATCCAGGGCCGGTTCCAGTCCATTCTGGAGGAGGAGGCGACCGCGTTCTTGGGCCGGTCGTGGTATGAGCGCCGAGCCGAGGTCGATAGCTCCACGGGCTACAGGAACGGCTACGGCAAGCCCCGGCGTCTCTCGACGAGCTGCGGAACGATCAAGGTCCGGCGTCCCCGGGTTCGTGGTCTGGAAGAGCGGTTTGAAAGCCGCATCCTCCCCCTGTTCGCCCGGAGAACCAGGGCCATTGGAGATCTGCTTCCCGACCTTTATCTCCACGGTCTCTCCCAGGGCGACTTCGAGTTGTCTTTGCGTGCGCTGCTCGGTGATGGCGCGCCGCTTTCGCCGACCTCGATCGCTCGTCTTCGAGGGAAGTGGGAGGTCGACTTCCAGGACTGGAAAGAAAGGCGTCTGGATAATCGCGAACTGGTCTACGCCTGGGCTGATGGCATCTACGTCAAAGCCGGGCTCGAGCGCGAGAAGGCGTGTCTGCTGGTCGTGATCGGCGCGATGAGCGACGGCAGCAAGGAGATCCTGGCGATAGAACCCGGTTATCGAGAGTCTACAGAATCCTGGCTCACGGTGCTCCGGGATCTCCGGGATCGCGGGCTCGAACATCCTGTCCTGATCGCCGCGGACGGGAATATGGGCATCTGGGCGGCCGTTGATCAGGTCTGGCCAGAGAGCCGGCAACAACGGTGCTGGAACCACAAGATCCTCAACGTGCTCGACAAGGTCGCCAAGCGTGCACAGGCTGAAGCCCGCGCACTGCTCGTCCAGATCCCCTATGCCGGCACGAAAAAGGAGGCCGAGAAGCTCCGGAAACGCTTTGCCGCACGGTATCGCTCACAGTTCCCTGCCGCCGTGGAGACGCTCGAAAGAGACTGGGATCGGATGGTCACGTTCTACGACTTCCCGAAGGAACACTGGAAACACCTGAGAACCACGAACGTCGTCGAGAGCCCCTTTGCTTCCGTTCGGCTTCGCACAAACGCCGCCAGGCGATTCAAGAAAGTCAGGAACGCCACGACTCTCATCTGGCGTACGCTCAAGGTCGCAGAGAGCCGATTCAGGAAACTCACCGCGCCACACTTGCTACAACAAGTCTACGATCAGAAACACTCAACCGAACCGCAGGTCGAAGCCGGGAAGATGGCCGCCTGATTTCTTTTACACACCTATTGACCTGAACTCAGTATATTTATTTTAGGCTATATCCGGATCTCTCAACGAGATGAAGTGGGTGAAGGTGCCGTGGTTCCTGGCATGGGGGCGCGGTTAGAGTGTGCGGAACCTCTTCGGAATCTGCTCAGGGATGTTTATGTCTCCGACGGTAAGGAAGATCATATCGTTGAATGCGTCGAGTGTGCGGAATCCGCTGGCTCGGTTCTTGACGATTTGGACGATTCGGTTGAGGCCTTCGGCGATGGCGTTGGTAAGACGCGTGTTCACGAATGCGAGGACGCCGAAGAAGTGCTGTCGCAGGGTCCTGACGAACTTTCGCAGGGGTTCAAGTCGACTTCTGAGTGCGGACGTCGTCCAGCATTTCAGGAAGCGTTCGGCAGCCCAGGGCGCTTTGTATTCCCAGAACTGCTCGAACTCGTCCTTGAGTCTCCAGGCTCTATAGATTCGGTAGTTCGCCTTCTCCAGTGCTTTGAGTGTCCGAGTATCCCCTCTGGAGCGTGTCGCTGAGTGCCGGTAGAGGAGCCATCGGAGGCCCTTCATGGCTTTGCGCTCATCCGGGGCAGCTTTACGCCACTGGTCCTTACGGACCTCGTCAACGGCGGCATTGAGAGCCTTGACGATGTGAAAGCGATCGAGGACCAGCTTGGCATTCGGACAGTGTTCCTGGATGGCTCCGATGTAAGCTTCGCTCATGTCGCAGCAGGCCCACTCGATCTTGGATCTCCGGTAGGGACTGAGAGCCTCTGTGAAGAACCGATCGATCGTTTTACGCGCCCTGCCGCGGCCAACCCACACCACGCAGGAGCGGTCCAGATCGTAAACGAGCGTGGCGTACCTGTGACGCTTGGCGTAGGAGATCTCGTCGATCCCGATGGTTTTGAGCCCTCGGATACGATGACCTTCACGAAGCCGCGTGATGGATCGGTGAAGGAGATCCGACAGCGTCGAGGCAGAGATGCGCAGCAACTCGGACGCCGCCTTCTGCGTCATGGTCTGGCAGTAGCGCAGCATGGCATACTCGAAGCGATACGTCACCCGAGAGAACCGCTCCGCCCACGGAATCTCCTCGACCACACGACCGTGGGTAGGACACCGAATCTCCCGAGGATGGTAGAGAAGCCAGACCCTCCACCCGCACACCGGAATGTCACGCCACCGACGCGGATGGGGCATTGTGCGGACGATTTTACCTCGACGGCCGCACTCCGGACAACAACAACCATTCTTATGTGGCTTTACGGCGATGACGAAACAGCTTCTCCCCTCAAACCACCAGCTGACAACACGGAACCCCTTGAATCTCAGCAGTTTCGATAGTAATCTGCTCCCGGTCATAGGTCGCACCCCCTTCGCTTTGATTGTCCTACACACACAACCAAGCGTAGGGAACGATCTATGACCTTGTCATTCTATAGTTTCACCGTTGAGAAACCCGGATAGAGCCTTATTTTATGTGAAGGGCCGACAATACAAGGACGCCGACTAGAGACGGCGTTGTAGCAAAGGGGCTCCCCGAATTCAGTAACAACCTTCAGAGATAAGTGCTCCGGAGGACGGTGCAGTAGATCTGCGAGTAGTAAGGCAGAACGGCAAGCCTCGCACAGCAGATCATTCGGACGACACTGTGAGAGTCAGGAATTTCAATGGTAACGAGGTCCTTGATCTGATCAAAGCTCCGTCATTTGGCACCCATCGATCTCAAAGAGGAATAGTAACGAACATCAAGATCATCGGCTCTGAGGAGTCGATCGACATGTCTGTGATTTAGGGTAACGAGGATCGATTTATCCCGCGCCCGGATTTCAGGTTGGTCAAGTCCCATAGTCAGTTGAAAACTCATCGGGCCCCGTAGTTTGGTCAGGCTCTCTTTTGAGCATTCTGTTCGTTGTCGAGATTCAGATCTTTGTTCAGTGCTTGCCTGAGTAGGGGAAGATGTTTGTATCCGCTCACGCGTCGCAGGCGAGGTTCGATGTCGAGGAGTGCGGCAGCCACCCATCTGTGTCTCTGGGGAGAGTTGTTCCAGCGTCTGACCTTCCGAGTGAGCTCGCCGGTCCTGCTGTTGAGGGCTTCGATGCAGTTGGTGGTTCGGAAGCTTCGTTTCAGGAATGGGAGCATACCCAGCCGGTGGAGGGTCAGGGTTTCCTCCAGGCCTTCCTCGAGGCTCGTTACGGCAGACTGATTCATCAGCTTCAGTTCGGGTTTAAGTGATTCGAGTGCGGCCTTTGCCTCCTCGTAGGTGTCGCAGTCATAGGCTTTCTGGAGCTTCCGTCGAACTCTTGGACGTTCCCTCTCCGGGAGATAGCTGACGACATTCTCGCGCTTGTGCCACTGACAGCGATGCACGCGCACATACCCTTTGAGGGCTTTGGTGACAGCACTGCGGAGTCCCTTTGAGCCGTCAAGCACAACGAGAAGGCCCTGGTCGTAGCACAGGCCTCTCCGGATGAGGTCCTGGATCAGCTGGCGGCAGATCCGTTCGTTCTCCGTCGCCGATTCGACGAAGCCCAGGGGGATCTTCTGGCCGTCCATCGTGACCCCCGGAGCGATCACGATCTCTTCGTCGGCAAAGCTCTTTCCGTCAATGAACAGGGTCACGAAGCCGTAGTCGTCGAGGGGACGCTCCTGGAACTGCTTCAGCTTCTTCGCGGTGGCTTTGATGAACCGCCGCGAGACGGAGGACGCTGAGATACCAAACGCTTCTGGAACCGATTCGGCACAGGCCTTGTAGTTGCGGCACGAGATCCCCTTGAGAACACGAAGCAACAGCCCCTCGTCCGTCTTCTTGGGCGTCTGTAGAGCCCGGTATGCAGCCAGGGAAACCTCTGCGTCGGCCTCGACGTCGCGCACCCGGGGAACGTCTAACGGGAGCTTCTGGTCCATCAGATACACGGATCCCTTCTGGCTTCCCCACCGACGATGCGCCTGCTCCGAACCTTTGCGCGCATACCGAACGCCTGCGAGCTGCTCGACCTCCTGCTGGAGGAGGTCTGCCACTGCCTCCAGACCCAACGGGATCAACGCCTGGATCACCGACAAACGCGTCTCCAAATCGATGACATCGCCCTCAACCTTGACTTCACCATCGCCTGCAAATAGCTTCTCCATCTGGGCTCCTTTCTTACGGGTATACGCTCCTACACGTCTACCCAACGTAAGTTTGGAGCCCTCTAAGTTTCAACTACGATAGGCACAACACCTTTCAGGTTTGGGGTCCCCAAGACGACCCTTTCTTGGCGTTCGGGCTTTTTGTCTTGAGGGATTGATGAGACCGAGCGTTTTTAGTCAGTTCGCAATCTTCGCCAGACGGTGCACCGAGTTAACGATTACTCATGAGGAGGAATAGGCATGGAAGCGATAAGAGAAGCAGTCGTGCAATCATACCAGTCATTTTTCACACAGTTATCTGCTTTTCTGCCCAAGCTGATCGGATGTGTCCTGATTCTGATCTTCGGGTGGATTATCGCCAAGATCATCCGTGCGATTTCCGTGAGATTGCTCGCCGTTGTACGTCTGCCCGTCCTAACCGAAAAGGCCAAGATCGATCAGTTCTTGAGCGAAGGGGGAATCAAGCAATCGGCCATCGAAATTATTGGAACCCTTTTTTACTGGCTCATCATGCTGATCGTCATTGTGGCTGCATTAAACAGCCTGGGTCTGCGTGTGGCGTATGAACTCTTTAACCAGGTTATCTTGTTCATACCGAACATCATCGTGTCGATCTTTGTGCTCATCCTTGGCCTCTTCCTTGCCAACTTCACCAGTCAGGTTGTTGTCACCTATTCCAGGAACGTTGGCATACAGAATGCCGACACGATGGGTAAAATCGCGCAATACGCGATTGTTATCTTTGTCGTCTCCATTGCTTTGACGCAGATGAATATCGGTGAAGAAATTATAGCCAACTTGATTCTTGTCCTGTTCGGAGCCGTCTGTTTGACGTTGGCTCTCGCATTCGGACTCGGCGGTCGTGATTGGGCGTCGGGTGTGATCGAAAAATTTTGGGAGGAATGAAGCAACTGTTTGTCGGGAATATAGATTAGAATCTTCCCACTATCAGACGGAGCTATGCTACTGAACTACCTGGCAGTCGGTTGGCGAGGTCTCGGGCGAGAAAAGTTGTTCGCATGCATTAGCGTGGTGGGACTTGGTCTTGGGTTAGCGTGCTGCATTCTGATGGGTCTCTTTAGTTGTCCACGAGTGGAGCTTTGATCGGTTTCACGAGCATCGAGAAGATCTGTATCGGGTCATCCGAAGAGAGGTGCGTTCAGATGGGCGCGTTGAATTCCAACCCCTTCAGGACATGGACCTTGCTCCCAGACTGATTAAGGAGTTGCCGGAAGTCATAGAGGCGGCCCGGATGATCAGATCAGGGGCTTTGATATCGAAGGACGATAGGTTATTCGAAGAGCAGGTTCTCCTTGCCGATGCATCCGCTTTGAGGATGTTCACGTTTCCTCTGCTGGCGGGCGGAGGCTTATCGGACCAGGCAAGCGGAGTACTTCTGGTTGTAACCTCAAGACGGCAGGCGTGCAGCAGGCACACAGGGAGGACCGGATCACCTTCACGACGCTCACGCCGTGGCCCGGGGACATGGTGTGTGCAGGAGGGCGATATCTCGAAGGCGAAGGGGAGAAACGCGCAGCCATTTCCATCGGCCCCGAGTTTGGCACCGTTCAGCGCGTGGACCTCGTTTCTGCCGCCCGCGAGGCGGGCGATGCCGGCTTCGATGTGCTGATCACGTGCGCGTTCAACTACGAGGCGCACGCGACGGAGTTCGTGGGGGAGGGCGAACTGACCAGGCCCCTCGCCTTCTTCACCCCAGGAAAGTTCTAACTCGCCGTCTGCCGAGAAGCGATGAACTCTGTGCTGACCGTAGCCATCGGATACGAAGACCTGCCCGGATGCGGCCGCCATCGCCTTCGTCGGCCGATTGAAGGGCTGGCCCGGAACGCGTAACACATCTTGTCTTGGGGGTTATTGACCACACTCCGATTGCTGTTACCAGGTCGTCCTATTTCTTCGTAACTAAGGTCCCCAAGACGATCCTTTCCTGGAGTTCGGGCTTTGTCAGTGGCAGGGCTACTGATCGGTAAGGACTTTGAGGCTCTCAACTTAAGACCATGTGGCTCACTCTCCGGGACTCGCAACGAGGATACTCGCGATGAACCGAAGCCGCTGTTTCCGAGACTGACCCTTGAGGCTGGCTCCCTCAAGTTCGCGCTCGACGCGGTCGAGGATCCTCGTTGGCGACCACAACGCCCGACGTCCTACGCGGACTGCTCGAATGACGGTCACCGCGACGGTTGTGCTGGGCTGATACTCGCAGAGCAATTCCTTCGCCACGTCCCGAATCTTCTTGGCGTCCCCAAGACGTCCTAATTCTGCCAGCAGCGTCGGCTTTTTTGCCCACGACGTCTGCTCCGCGCCTAGCTCATCCCATAGAAACCGGTACCTCGGGTATAGTCCCGCTCCCTTCGCTCCCTCCAACACCGTGTAGGCTTGGTATGCGTAGAGTGTGTTGCGCTCTTGCTGCCTGCTCACGCCGCGTGTCTCGATCACACTGCCGCGCCTGGGCGAGCTGCTTCTTGTCCTCGAAGAAGGACGGCAGGCCTAGCGCCTTCCTTCTGTCTTCCACGACAGGTCCGACCTCGAACCTTGATGCGTCTTGTCCGCTTCTTGGCTGGACGCTTGTCTCTGCGGGTCTGAGCCCGATGCTTTGTTGACATCTTGAAAACTCCGTACGGGGGTGGGTGCCCCCCTATCCGGACCTAGGCTTCTTGCTCCTTGAATGGGATGTAATTCACCCGATAGGTGCATGCACCGACCTTGAATGTTTGTGTGCGGCCGGCAGAGCATCGAGGACCTCGAAGCACGCTTGGGTTTTCTTGGTGCCAACCTAACGAGTCGAAGATCCCGAGTTCCTTGAGGATCTCGAATGTCGCAAGCTCCCTCTTCTCGATCTCGACCCGTATCCTGAGCCGTAGCAAAGCTTCTGCCTCCTCCGCATCGATCAGATCCTCGAAAGCAGCCCTCTGCAAGTACTCCAAGCGGATCAGGATCTTGGCGATCACATCCTTCGCCGGCTCGCGACCAGGCATAAGGAGTCCGTGCTCGTTGAGGGCCCTGATGTCGTTGTACACGACCGATCTGTCTACGTCCGACGCCGCGATGTGTGCAGGTCCAACTCCCCCGGCCAACTGTGCGGCGACCAGCAGCCGTCTCGCCCATACGGCCATGTGCTCATCCGACCCTCGCTCCTTCCTTCCAGCGGTCCACTTGTCCCCGCCCTGTTGTAGGATCTTCAGGACGCGCACGGAGCCGGCGCCGTATACGGGCAGTTCATCTGGGTAGACCACGGCCTCTGTCAGCTGGCTGATCGCTGCGATGTACTCTTGTCCTTGATACGGTTTGCCGGTACCTGGTGGAGGACCGGCGGGATCCCTCACGCCACGCTCCGCGTCGGACTCCCCCTCCCGCAGGGAGCGCCCGATCGGTCCGAGGAACCCCAACTTCATCAGCAATTCGCAGAGCTTCACCTCCCGGTCGGTTATCTCGTTCCTGATTCTCCGCCGTGGCTCCAATCCGCCTGCCTCGGCCAAGTTTTGGAAGGCGTCTACCTGCAGTCTCTCGATTCGTCTCCGGGTCCTGGAAAGTGCAGCGTCGGCCTGTCCAAGTCCCAAGGCCAGAGTCCGGTACGCCGAAACCACCGACAGGTCGTCCTGCACGACCTCGCTATCCGCCTCCACAGACCTCGCGATCGCCGGCAGGCCGGTTGGCCGCGCGAAGAGCTCGGCGACGACCAGCCGCCTGCACCAATCAATGGCACGTCTGCCCACCTCTTCTCGCCGCCTGCCGCGTGGCCAAGTGTCTTCCCGTTCCTGCAGAGCCTCCCGGACACGTGGGGAGTCGTTGCCGGAAAGGGGAAGCTCGCCCGTTCGGACAACCCGATCGATCAGTTGGCGGATCGCTCTGACGTCCTCCGAAACGGCCACACACAGACCCGACGTGGCCCGCCTCTTCTTTCCCACGGTCCCTCCTTGGGCTCTGAGTTTCGAAGATTGCGAACTAAGGGTTCGCGAATAAATAAGGCTCTATCCGGGTTTCTCAACGGTGAAACTATAGAATGACAAGGTCATAGATCGTTCCCTACGCTTGGTTGTGTGTGTAGGACAATCAAAGCGAAGGGGGTGCGACCTATGACCGGGAGCAGATTACTATCGAAACTGCTGAGATTCAAGGGGTTCCGTGTTGTCAGCTGGTGGTTTGAGGGGAGAAGCTGTTTCGTCATCGCCGTAAAGCCACATAAGAATGGTTGTTGTTGTCCGGAGTGCGGCCGTCGAGGTAAAATCGTCCGCACAATGCCCCATCCGCGTCGGTGGCGTGACATTCCGGTGTGCGGGTGGAGGGTCTGGCTTCTCTACCATCCTCGGGAGATTCGGTGTCCTACCCACGGTCGTGTGGTCGAGGAGATTCCGTGGGCGGAGCGGTTCTCTCGGGTGACGTATCGCTTCGAGTATGCCATGCTGCGCTACTGCCAGACCATGACGCAGAAGGCGGCGTCCGAGTTACTGCGCATCTCTGCCTCGACGCTGTCGGATCTCCTTCACCGATCCATCACGCGGCTTCGTGAAGGTCATCGTATCCGAGGGCTCAAAACCATCGGGATCGACGAGATCTCCTACGCCAAGCGTCACAGGTACGCCACGCTCGTTTACGATCTGGACCGCTCCTGCGTGGTGTGGGTTGGCCGCGGCAGGGCGCGTAAAACGATCGATCGGTTCTTCACAGAGGCTCTCAGTCCCTACCAGAGATCCAAGATCGAGTGGGCCTGCTGCGACATGAGCGAAGCTTACATCGGAGCCATCCAGGAACACTGTCCGAATGCCAAGCTGGTCCTCGATCGCTTTCACATCGTCAAGGCTCTCAATGCCGCCGTTGACGAGGTCCGTAAGGACCAGTGGCGTAAAGCTGCCCCGGATGAGCGCAAAGCCATGAAGGGCCTCCGATGGCTCCTCTACCGGCACTCAGCGACACGCTCCAGAGGGGATACTCGGACACTCAAAGCACTGGAGAAGGCGAACTACCGAATCTATAGAGCCTGGAGACTCAAGGACGAGTTCGAGCAGTTCTGGGAATACAAAGCGCCCTGGGCTGCCGAACGCTTCCTGAAATGCTGGACGACGTCCGCACTCAGAAGTCGACGTGAACCCCTGCGAAAGTTCGTCAGGACCCTGCGACAGCACTTCTTCGGCGTCCTCGCATTCGTGAACACGCGTCTTACCAACGCCATCGCCGAAGGCCTCAACCGAATCGTCCAAATCGTCAAGAACCGAGCCAGCGGATTCCGCACACTCGACGCATTCAACGATATGATCTTCCTTACCGTCGGAGACATAAACATCCCTGAGCAGATTCCGAAGAGGTTCCGCACACGCTAACCGCGCCCCCATGCCAGGAACCACGGCACCTTCACCCACTTCAGCTCGTTGAGAGATCCGGATATAGCCTTGTAAACAGACACACGACCAAACCAAGTATGCTTCGAATCATTCCAACCTCCTTGAGTGTGATGTCCTCTAGCCTTTTCCTGAATTTCGAAAGCTGAATCGGAGCCAGTGAACAAGACCGACGAAATCAGGGTCGGCGTAACCGTCCGCTACGCGCCTTGGTGGCTGAACCTCAACGTCATACTACCCGGCCGGCCGGAGCGGGAGTACATGACCGCGGAGGACGGCACGAAGGAACGTAATATGCAGATGCCGGTCCCCCGCGACGTGTTCGACTCGTTGCCCGAGGACGTCCAGCGCCTCTTCCGCCACTGGGTCGAGGGCATGACTTAGAGCTTCGGTCTCCAGCTAGTCGATCGGGTCGAAGAAGGTCAGGTCGGTCCCGAAGTTCACCATGGCGATGACCTGGTCGCCCCGGAAGCGGGCGCGCGTCTCCGTGGTGCGCCATGACGACATAACGCAGGTGGTGGAATGGGCGTGGGTCCCGAAGAGCTCCGTCGAGAACGAACCGTCCTCTGTGAAAACTCGCGTATGGCCTTCTTCTTTAGCACCAGCGGCCCTATGGAGCGGGCCAGACGCTGGATGTAGGTCAGTACCCTTCTCGCATGATCTTGACCGGCAGGTCCTTTTCGATGCGCTCCAACTCCCACTGCTCGGTCGGCACCCAGTAGTCGAAGATCACTCTGGATACTGGCCTCGGCCAGCTCACGCGCCCGGTCGGAGCCGCGATACTTCACCAAGGAGTAGAGCTATCGGCACGCGATACCCCGCCGGACAGGCCTCAGGCGCATCGCTGGACCGCCACGGACCTCGCACCGGCGCCAAACACACCGTTTATTCGTCCTATCCGCTGTACCAGAAAGGAGGGATGATTGCAACAGGCCCCGAGCTCGTTGCACCTCGCTGCCTACCGCCCCTATAATAGGACTCTACACGCATCGTGAACGCAACATGATCTTGAGAAAACGACTCGAATGAGCCTGAAAGAGCAGCTCGCCGTGCTCGAGCCCGGCATCATTATCACAGTCGCTGGAGTCGGCTACATGGACGGCGTACCTGCTCGCGACGCCCCGGCGGGCACACCCCAGGGAGTCGTCCGCATAGCCAATGGCGACCTGATCGTCCTCGACATGTGGGGGCACCGCATCTGGCGCATCGATACCGATGGCATCCTGCACGCCTTCGCCGGTGACGGCGTGCCGGGCGATCGTGGCGACGGCGGGCCCGCCAAAGACGCCCGCCTCGACGACCCCCACGACTTGACCAAAGACAGGGTCGACAATCTCTACCTCACCGACCTCGGAAACCACGCGGTGCGTCGCATCGACGCAGTCTCCGGCGTCATCACGCGAGTCGCCGGCTCCGGTAAAGTCGGCTGGGGCGGAAACGGCGGACCCGCTCTCGAGTGCGAGATCGACAATGACTCGGGCATTGCCGTCGACGACGACGGTAATGTCTTTCTTTCCTGCGAGTGGTCGAACGTCATCCGCCGCATCGATGCCACGACCGGCATCATCGAGCACTTCGCCGGGGCCGAGGCGCGCCACTACGACCTGGAGAACGGCAACAGCAGACCGTTCTCTGGTCCGTGGCTGAGCCTCGGCGGGTACTCCGGCGACGGCGGTCCGAAGGAAAAAGCGGGCTTTCACCACCCCGAGCACCTGGCCTTCGACTCGAAGGGGGATCTCTACGTCTGTGATAATTCCAACGACCGCATCCGCAAGATCGACATGAAGACGGGGATCGTCAGCACCGTCCTCGGGAACGGCCAGCGCGCCTCCAGCGGTGACGGCGAGGCCGGCACTGAGGCCGCCATCCTGATGCCCGATGCTCTGTGCTTCGACGCCGAGGACAACATGTACGTCGGCGAGAAGTACGGTTTTCGTCTGCGCCGCCTGGATGCCAATACCGGCCTGGTTTCCACCCTGGCGGGCAATGGTCAGGCGGGTTGGGGCGATGAGGGCCTGCCCGGCCCGGACAGCCGCATCAACTCAGTCGAGGCCGGGCTGTGGGCAGATTCCGACGGCACTGTATTCTGGGGCGACTCCTCCGGCCGCCTGCGCAGGTACGACGGGAAGACCGGCGTTGTGACGACCGCCCTGGGGGGCACCTCCGTGCATGACGGCGAACCCGCGACGCAGGCGTTTCTGCGAGGGCCCTACGGCATCTCCATCGCAGAGGATGGAGATGTCTATTTCGCCGATTGCTGGAACCAGCGAGTCCGCGCCATCGACGCCGACACCGGGGTGATTCGCACCGTTGCCGGCGAGGGGGCGCGGGCCTATGGCGGCGACGGCGGCCCGGCCGCGCTAGCCTTTCTCGGCAACCCGGGGGACGTCGCGGTCGGGCGGGACGGCACCGTCATCGTGGCGGACACGCGTCACAGCCACGTGCGCCGGATCGACACAGACGGAATCATCCACAACTTCGCGGGCGCCGCTTTCCCGTGGGACAAGGGCGACGGGGGTCCGGCGATCAGCGCCCGCATCGGCAGGCCCATGTCCCTCCGCTTCGACGGCGAGGGCAACCTCTACTTCCCGGATATGGCCAGCAACGTTGTGCGGCGCGTCGACGCCGAGACAGGTGTCATCCGTGACCACGGTAGTCGGCAAGGGCGAGTCGGGTCACTCCCCGGACGGCACGCCCGCGGAAGAAGCCAGACTCGGCTCGCCACACGGTGTCGAGGTATCGCGGGACGGCGAGACCATTTACCTGGCGGACACCGCGAATTTCCAGGTGCGTGCCGTGGGCCCGGATCGGGTCCTGCGCACCATCGCCGGCAGTGACGACGGCGGCGACTCCGGCGACGGCGGTCCCGCCACTGCCGCCAGGCTCAACTACCCGTATTCTCTCCGCATTTACGGCGACGATGTCCTGCTCGTCAGCGACCACTGGAACAACAAGATCAGGGCCGTGAAACTCTTTCAATAGTTCTCGGCGACGAACCGGCGGAATGGTGAAACTCGGATGAAGATCGCGCTCGTTCAGCAAAGGCGTCAGAGGACAGGACCGCCAACCGCGACGCAGGTCACGCCCTCACGACACCATCCATAAGACACATTTGCTATCCACTGCTCTTCGCGGAAAACCAAAGGACGAGCCCAGCCATGGACGAAAACCCCACGGTCAGCACCGTATTCGAGATCGAGCCACCGGATCCACCCAACGACGGCATCATGTTCGTAGACCACGCCCGATCGGGCCGTAGTGGCCACCTGGGCCACGCGCTCGTTGAATATGCTCCGGGGAAAATCCTGGCGTTCTACCCCAACTGCTCGGATAGGAACGACGGACACACGGGGGACGGGTGGATGGAATACCGGCGTTCCGAAGACGGGGGACGAACCTGGAGCGCCGGCGAAGTGCTTGCCTACTCCAAGGCGGTCTACGACAGGAACGCTGGAAAGTCCGTCATGTGTGAGAATGCCGTGCGAGCCGACGACGGGGCGGTCGTCCTGTTCAACCTGGAGTGCGGGAACACGGCCGAAGAGAAGTGGGCGTGGGCGCCGCTGGACGTTCCCACGTGTCTTCGCAGCACGGATGACGGCCGTACGTGGGGACCTGCGGAACCGATGGGCGATCAACCCGGCCGCATCTGGGATGCGATGGTTCACGACGGCAGCATCCTGGTTCTCGAGCTGTGCAACGACAGCTCGATCCATTGGTACGGCAACCTTCCCGAGCACTTCTACGGGCTCTACGCAAGCACCGATCACGGCCGCAGCTTCGCCCTGCGGAGCAAGCTGCCGCTCGAGATCCAGTGTCGGGGCTACGGCGCCCTGTCGATTCTGCAAGACGGCGGACTGATCGCCTACGTCTACAACAAGGCCGACGAAAAGCACCTGGACTACGTCATCAGTCACGACGGCGGCTACACCTGGAGCGACGTGCAAACCGCGTTTTTCGAGAAGCAGATCCGAAATCCGCAGATGGCCCGCTTCAAAGGCGGATACGTCCTTCACGGACGGAGCGGAGCCCAGGGAGAAGGGAGCGGACATTTCGTACTGTATACGTCGGACGACGGCATCCACTGGGACTCAGGACGCTACCTGCGGATGCAGGAGGCGCGCGCCGGCGCGTACTCGAACAATTTACGGGTGCACAGCCCCGGTGCACCGGAACGCCTGCTGATCCAGGCTTCCCACGCGTACGAAGGATATATGACGAACCTCCTGCACTGGTGGCTGACTTAGTGGAAGGTCCCACGGGCCTCAGATTTCGGGAGGGAACATGAGCGTCGCAAACCTTGAACCTTTTGTGGTCGACAAGAACCTCGGCGAGATCCTTACAACTGCACCGGAAGCCAGAGTGTTAACCGCTTGGTGGAGACAGCACTACAATCACGTCCGACCACATAGTGCGTTAGGCTATAGACCACCCGCACCGGCGGTGGTCAAACTGCCCATCGCGGCCGCATCCTAACTTTGGATGTGGACACAAAAGTGGGGGCAGGTCACCGGCTTATGGTCAAATCGTTTCATTTCTCGGCCTGGGTGCACACATCGTTCACGAAGTCGGTTTCCAAACCGACCTGGTTGCAGCCGCTGTCGTTTACTACTTTGGATATCAGCTGCGCAAAGTCTCGCGGTCGAACGGGCGGAATGCCTCCCGCGCCTGCCCGGGATTGACCGTTGCATATCCGTGGTATGGTATATTACTGAGTGATGCTGCGCCTCGCACCGTATGCGGGTTCAGGCCGTCGGAATCGACCCGAACTCAGTTGAGTATATTGAGTGCGCACTGGGCGAGAGTCGCCTTGTAGTGCTACCAGGTCGAGGCAACGAAACTCATGACACCAAGCGAGCGATACTACTGGGACCTCGTGGGCCATCTCGTGGTCCCCAATGCATTGACCGCCAGTGAAGTCGCCGCGGCCAACGAAGCCCTGGACTACCTCGTCGACCGGCTTCAAAACGGGACAGACGAATCGTCAGACCTTCTCCGCAAGCACGCGCAGCCCCGATGGCTCGACGGAACCCTGGTCTGGACCGACCACACCGTCCCCTTCCTCCTGATGCTCCCTCAGCCCCACTGTGAGCCGTTCAGGAAGATGCTCGCTCCGCCCCAGATCGTGCGTCGGCTGCGTGCGATGTGTGGGGAGGGGTTCAGGCTGGACGGCGGTCCGTTCTTCATCGGTGGCACGACCGGAACGGAAGTACACAACCTGCACGGCGCAGGCGAGCCGCATAAGCCTTATGTCGCCTACGCCGAGCAGAACGGGGCCTCATTCACCGGCGCGGTGACGGTGTCATACGCCTTCTCCGACGCGGGCGCAGGTGAAGGTGGATTCGCGTGCGTCCCGGGCAGCCATAAGTCGCGGTATCCGATTCCGCCGGGTCTCCGCACAATGGACGACGACATGGGCTGCGTCGAGAATCCGTCCGCGAAAGCCGGGGACGCGATTTTCTTCATGAATGGCGCGCAGACTCACGGTGCTGTTCCCTGGAGAGGCGTAAACGCCCGTCGCACCGTTCTCTTCATGTATTCCGCTCGATCCACCGCCCGTCAGGGCGCCTCGCGGTGGTGTCTCGATCCGGACAGATACTGGGACGCCGACGCCGTGTCTGGAATGACGCCCGAACAACGAGCCGTCATGTATGGTCCTTCCTCCTCACCTCAGACCGACGGTCCCTACCTCGACCTGGACGAAGACGGTGTCGTGAAGGTCGATCGCGACTACCTCACTTCGCTGGAAACTGCCTCGGACACCTTCCTCCGGGGATAAGTGCGTGATGAAACCCCGCGAACGGTACTACTGGGACCTGAACGGCCACCTCATCGTCCCTGACGTCCTGTCGCCAGGCGAGGTCGCCGCCGCAAATGAGGCCCTCGACCACGCAGACGACCACATGCAGAACGGCACCGATGCCTACGCTGAACGCCTCCGCGAAAGCGCAAACGCGGCCTGGGTCGACGACACGCTGGTGCGCACCCGTCCCGAAGCCCCTTTCCTTCTGACGCTCGAGCCCCCGCACTGCGAGCCCTTCCGCAGGATGCTCGTTCATCCGGAGATCGTGAGTCGTCTTCGCGAAATGAGCGGGCCCGGTTTCCGCCTGGACAGCGGGCCTGTCTTCATCGGAGGCGTCGACGGTACGCGCGTGCACAAGCTCCACGGCTCCGGTGAGCCTCATAAGCCGTATGTCGGCTACCACACGTCCGGCAACGGAATCTTCGCAGGCGCCGTCACCGTGGCTTACCTCCTCGCCGACGCGGGACCCGATGACGGGGGATACGCCTGTGTTCCGGGGAGCCACAAATCCCGGTATCCCATTCCGCCGGGCGTGCGCACGACGGAAAATGACATGGGATGCGTGGCCAAGCCGGTCGTCAAAGCCGGTGATGCATTGTTCTTCATGGATGGCGCACAGACCCACGGCGCCCTCCCCTGGAAGGCGTCCCATCCTCGAAGAACCGTTCTCTTCAAGTTCCACTGCCGAACATCGGCACGCCGGGGATCCGCCGTGTGGAACCTCGAACCCGAAATGCAGTGGGACACAAATGTCATCGAGAACATGACGCCCACGCAGCGTTCCGTCATGTACGGTCCCTCCTCTTCGCCACAGTCCGACGGCCCCTACCTCCAGGTCAGCGACGAGGGTGTCGTCAGCGTCGACCACGCTTACCTGCCTTCGCTGAAGACGCACTCTGACACGTTCGTCGCAGGGTAAGTAAAGTGTTCAGAGTTCCCACCTACGCCCCTATCGGGGCTACCGCGGGCAGGCAGGGTTCCCCTCGACACACTGCCTTCGGCAGCAACTCGGGACAGGCAGAGTTCAGGAAACCAGGACCTTGAGCCTCCCAGACGCACAGCTTCAGACCGACACCTCTCCCGAAGAACGATCCCGCGTCACCGTCGTCGCCCTCTCCTTCGGCGTGCTCGTGGTGACGTGCGCCGCGGCTACTTACCTGGAGTTCAAGACCCGCTCGGCCCACCTGGCCATGTCGAACCTGCCTCTGGTGGTGCTGATCCCTTTCGTCATCGCCCTGACGCTCAACGTCCTGCTCAAACGCTTTCTTCCGCGACTGTCACTTACGAGCAGGGAACTCCGGTTGCTTCTGTCGATTCTCTGGGTCGGGGGATCGTTCGCGGGATACAACTGGGCGACGCAGTGGGTGGGCACGATGGTTGCCCCTCGCTACTACGCATCGCCGGAAAACCGTTGGGCAGAGCTGTTCTTCGATCACCTGCCGTGGTGGATGTACCCGACCAACCTGCCCGGCGTCGAAGAGCAATTCTATCTGGGTGCGTCCGAGCCAGGCCTGCTGTGGCCGGCGTGGATCGCGCCGCTCTTCTGGGCCTCAGCGACGGGCCTCGCGATGATGAGCATCGGTGTCGGGGTGACCGCCATCTTCCAGCGTCAGTGGACCGATCACGAGCGCCTGACATATCCCTTGGCGGAAGTGCCGCTCGCCCTGACCGTCGGTTTCGATCGGGAACGCGGGTGGGCGCCTTTCCTGGAGTCGCGCGTCTTCTGGATCGGCTTTGCCATCGCCGCCTTCCCCCTGCTCTGGAACCTGATCGAGTACTTCGTCTCGGCGTTTCCCCGCATCGCCCTGTGGGACCCGTACTGGAGGCCGACCGGCCCGCGGGCGATCATGATCCGATTCTTGCGCGGGTTCTCCTACCGGCTTCTGCCCACGGTGATGGGATTCACCTTCCTGTGCGACCTGAACATCCTGTTCAGCATCTGGTCGCTGTATCTGGTCGGCATGGTCTTCCAGTACGGGATGGCGCGCGTCGGATTTTCGGTTGGCATGGCCGGGCAGGAGGCGAACCCCACCAAGATCACGGGTCTGTTCAGTCACGGCGTGATGATCGGGCTCGTCGTCTGGTCGGTCTGGACCGCCCGTGGACATCTCCGCCGCATCTGGCATCAGGCCCGGAGGGGCGAACCAGGCAACACCGTCTTCCTCTCGCCCCGCGCCGCACTCGTCACCACCGCCGCCGGCGGCACCTTTATGATCTTCTGGCTCTGCGCCGCCGGCATCGTCCTCTGGCTGGCCGTCCTGTGGGTCGTACTGTTCTGGGCGAGCATCCTGCTTGTCATGAAGTTTCTCGTAGCCAGTGGGTTCGCCTACCTCTTCCCGAAGTTCGGAACCACGGCCACGAGCCCGAACCCGATGGGGGTCTCCGAGATTCCCACGATGTGGACGGGCACGACGGGCATGTCCGAGACGTCGCTCGTCGGATCGGGTGTCGTTGGCTGGCGGCTACTCTCCGGATGGCGGCTACCACCAGCGCTCCCCCACGTCGAGCGACTGATCGGACCGAAACGTGTGGTGACGCGGTTGATCACCGCGGCGACTTTGACGGGCATCCTGGCGGGCGCCTGCTACACGATTCACCTGTGCTATCAGGAAGGGGGCGCGACGTTCGAGGCCTGGTCGCTTCTCGGTGCACCGCGAGGTCTCTATAACGGCATCGCGACCACGGTGGCAGAAACGCGCACCGTTCCTGACCCGGAGAAGACCTTCGTGTGGCTGTTTGGTATGGGAGCCGCTGGGGCGATCACCCTGGCTCAGTCGCGTATCACCTGGTGGCCGTGGCACCCGATAGGGCTGCTGACGATGTTCGACAGTCCGGTTCGAGTCCACGAGGTGGGCATCTTCATCGTGTGGCTCGCGAAGGTCACCGTCCTGCGCCTGGGCGGCATCGGACTGTATCGGAGGGCGAAGCCCTGCGCCTACGGACTTATCGTGGGGTTTGTTTTCGCCATCGCCGTTGCGTGCACCGTGGACCTGATCTGGTTTCCCGATGGCGGGCATTACGTGCACGGGTATTAGGAGTGTTCACGGTGCGGCGGGACGACTTTCTTCTCGAGATCCCGGCCGGGGGCCTGCCGGGATGACAGAGAAGCGCCTTTCTAGTCAATAGCGACCTGGTCATCCTGAGCGGAGTCGAAGGGCGTCCAGGTCGCCCAACGCCGACACTTCGACGAAGTTTATCCTGAGCGCAGCCGAAGGGCTCAGTGTGACGGCGCATCTCGGCGACAGCCACGTCAGAATTTCAGACCGAGTATTTCTTCAGCTTCTCTCGATCGATCTCCACACCCAGTCCCGGCGCATCCGGAATGGCCACCATCCCGTCCTTCAGCTCGAAGGGGGTCGGCGACAGATCCGTACGGAGACCGTTTTCCATCACATCCAGTTCGAGATAGGCGGGAAACGGGTTCAGCGCTTCCGGTTCGTCGGGAATCGTCGCGATCCACTGGAGCGTCGCCGCGAGCCGAACCACAGTGCTCACGACAGGCGCTCCCTCCTTTACAAGTACACCGAACGCGCCGCCGCAAGAGACGTGGGGGGATACTTCACGCCTCAAGAACGCTACGGTGACTGGGTCAACGAGCTTACCCTGGAACAAAAGGCCGTCCTTTACGGCCCTGGCCGCCATACGGCCGGCAAGCCACTCCCCTACCTCGAATCCGACGGAAAGAAAACCTGGAGTTCCGGCGAACACATCGGCCAAGATGTCCGAGGCGGAACCGTCAAGAAATCATAGACATATCCAGACGGCGAAACGGCTCGAGTACTCATCGACACTCGAGCCGTTTCGCCGTTCTTCCTGACGCCTGAACACTGGCAACCTAAGTTTGGGCCGTCTCCGCTCCTCAATGCTCAGAAACGCCTCGCCAACACCTTCCTACTACCGAACCAACACCCCTATTTCCCTCGGCTCCGCATCGCAGTACCAGATCTCCCCGTTGTCCCGAACCGTCATGCCGTGCACCTCTTCCGGTTCGTTCACGCGGAACACGTCATAGATCCGACCGTCCTTTTCTGTATCCATCAGCATCACGGTCCCGGCCGACGTGTCGGACACCCACAGCCTGCCGTCTTCGTTCCATCCGATACCGTGGGCGCGAAGGCCGGCCGATGGGAACGTGGCAACTTCCTCCCACGTTTTTGCATCCATCACGTGGACTCTCTGGGTCGGGGGACTTGCCACGTAGACCTTCCCATCACGAAACTCCAGCCCGTGGGCGCCCGACTCCTTCGTTTCTCCAATCAGCTCACGACCGACCGTTATCCCCCGCCCGGGATCTGGATACCGCTCGATCGTCTTTCCCGTCTCAGGGTCGACCTTGACGATCTCCAACTGGTAGGTCGACGCGATCCAGACGGCGTCGTCGCCGAGCGTAATGCCACTCGAATGCTCGGTATCGGTATCCATCTCGTGAAGCGTCTCACCCGTGTCCCAGTCCAGCTTGTGGACTTTCAGGTTCACCTGGTCGATCACCCACAACCCGTCTTCCGCCGCTTGGATCCCGTTGGGCTGAGGACCCGGACTCTGGAACCGTTTGTCTACGCTTGCCGTATACATCGCCATCTCGCTCTCCTCATCGTTCGTGGGAAGGACACGCCAAGATGCAGCAACCGGCAACTGAAGGTCAACCTTAATCCGGAAACGTGGTAAATCATAACGGCGTGTCAGAGACACATCTCATTCCCGCCTACTCTGACCCGGCCAATCGCGATCAGGACTGTGGCCATTGTTACCCCCTGGATTTCCTCCATTTGTACGATCTCTAATTTGAGCCCGCGTGGGTTGTCGGTAGCCACCACCATTGACTCACCACCTTCCCGCTTTCCGACAAGACTTAACCTGTTGTTAATAACTCTCAAAAGCGAGAATTCCTGCTAATTTCCCGCATTCGAGACTACCACGTTCTTTTGTTTCATAGAACCTCCTGTTTCTTCACTATAGGATTCTATCACCAGTTACGAGCTATAATCAAAAGGTGTGGAAAAAGAGAAAGGGCGACCCTACCCTTCCCGTGAGATAGTTGATTCACACAAAACCGGGTGAGAGGCCCGGTTGGGAAGGAGGATCGCCGTGAAGGAACATACGCATAGAGCCCCATTGAAGTCCATGCCGACGTGGGAGACGGTTGACGATTGGATCCGTGAAGAGATCCAGGGCCGGTTCCAGTCCATTCTGGAGGAGGAGGCGACCGCGTTCTTGGGCCGGTCGTGGTATGAGCGCCGAGCCGAGGTCGATAGCTCCAGGGGCTACAGGAACGGCTACGGCAAGCCCCGGCGTCTCTCGACGAGCTGCGGAACGATCAAGGTCCGGCGTCCCCGGGTTCGTGGTCTGGAAGAGCGGTTTGAAAGCCGCATCCTCCCCCTGTTCGCCCGGAGAACCAGGGCCATTGGAGATCTGCTTCCCGACCTTTATCTCCACGGTCTCTCCCAGGGCGACTTCGAGTTGTCTTTGCGTGCGCTGCTCGGTGATGGCGCGCCGCTTTCGCCGACCTCGATCGCTCGTCGCTTCGAGGGAAGTGGGAGGTCGACTTCCAGGACTGGAAAGAAAGGCGTCTGGATAATCGCGAACTGGTCTACGCCTGGGCTGATGGCATCTACGTCAAAGCCGGGCTCGAGCGCGAGAAGGCGTGTCTGCTGGTCGTGATCGGCGCGATGAGCGACGGCAGCAAGGAGATCCTGGCGATAGAACCCGGTTATCGAGAGTCTACAGAATCCTGGCTCACGGTGCTCCGGGATCTCCGGGATCGCGGGCTCGAACATCCTGTCCTGATCGCCGCGGACGGGAATATGGGCATCTGGGCGGCCGTTGATCAGGTCTGGCCAGAGAGCCGGCAACAACGGTGCTGGAACCACAAGATCCTCAACGTGCTCGACAAGGTCGCCAAGCGTGCACAGGCTGAAGCCCGCGCACTGCTCGTCCAGATCCCCTATGCCGGCACGAAAAAGGAGGCCGAGAAGCTCCGGAAACGCTTTGCCGCACGGTATCGCTCACAGTTCCCTGCCGCCGTGGAGACGCTCGAAAGAGACTGGGATCGGATGGTCACGTTCTACGACTTCCCGAAGGAACACTGGAAACACCTGAGAACCACGAACGTCGTCGAGAGCCCCTTTGCTTCCGTTCGGCTTCGCACAAACGCCGCCAGGCGATTCAAGAAAGTCAGGAACGCCACGACTCTCATCTGGCGTACGCTCAAGGTCGCAGAGAGCCGATTCAGGAAACTCACCGCGCCACACTTGCTACAACAAGTCTACGATCAGAAACACTCAACCGAACCGCAGGTCGAAGCCGGGAAGATGGCCGCCTGATTTCTTTTACACACCTATTGACCTGAGCTCCCAGTTACACGGTTAATCTTACACACTCTTTGTTTCTACGACCAGACCGGCATCGAGACCCACTTGTTAACCCATGCGCTACACATCCACACTGACCGATCATCGCCGCCTTGTTAGCCCCCACGTTACACATCGTAATAATCCCGTAACGACTCCCACAACACCTCATTCGGCTTCGCAAACGGATGCCGCTCAACGACGCTGCCAAGCGCCTCCTTGAGCGCCGCCACCGAAAACGTCACGGAGCGGCTCGTGCCAGCAGCACACGCGGCCATCACCGCACGGCCCTCTGCCTTGTGTCGGAGAATGAACTCAACGCCCCGTCGCAGCACCGAGCCCCTGAGCGGCACATCATCCTCGACCGGCAAGTAGAGCGTCTCGATGCCCTCGTGATCGACCGGCTCCAGGAGCGCGAGTAGCGCCCCCACGCCAATGGCTACCAGCAGCGTCCGATCTCGGGCGTCATCGAAGTTGCCGACGCTCAGCCACGGTCTGATCACGTTCACCGGATGTGCCGATATGGTCTGCCCACCTCGCTCTCTACTCCAATCGACCCACCGAGTAGTTCAGCGAACTTCTTCGTAATCGATAGCCCCAGCCCCGTCCCCTTCTGCACACTGCTCTCCGACCCTTCGGCCTGACGGTATTCGTCGAAGATGGTGGGTAGTTCCTCAGCGGGGATGCCCTTGCCGGTGTCGGTGAACTTGATGGCGTTGCTCAGCATCTGCTGAAGCCGTGCCTTGTCCGTATTTGCCTCGCTGAGGTCGTCGGCCACGTCTTGGCGTAGCGTGACACCCATAAGCCCTGGAACGATGCGATCTCGACTTGCGGCATTTGGCGCCAACACACCATGATAACGAGTTCAAAGTTCAAAGTTTCCCACCCCGGTCTTTACCTTGAACCTTGAACTTTGAACCTTGAACCCGGAGGATTGTATGGCCGAACAGTTGAAGATCGGGATGATCGGCTGCGGGGGGATCAGCGGCTCCCACTTGCCGAATATCCTGAAGACACCGGAGATGCGCCTGATCGCCACCATGGATTTGGTGGAGGAGGCCGAGCGGCCGGATGGACGGCGGTACGGAGCCCGGGTGCGTGCCGAGGAGGGGAATGCCGAGTATTACACCACGGATATGGACCGGGTGCTTTCAGACCCGGACATCGATGCGGTGATGATCTTTTCTACCCACACCACCCATGCCGATATCGTCCTCAAGGCCTGTGCCGCAGGCAAGCATATCTTCGCGGAGAAGCCGCTGGCGATGACGCTGGACGAGGCGCGGCGGGTCCAGAAGGCGGTGCACGAGTCGGGGGTGAAGCTGATGAGCGGGTGGTGGTTCAAGCATTCGCCGGTGACCAAACGGCTGCGCGAGGTGATCCCTCAGCCATACACTATTCTCTTTACCTGCCGGGTCTCGAAGCCGGAGTATCGAGAGCCGGACGATCCGGACGGTCCCTACGGCCGCGACGGCATTCTGGACAATTCGGGGTACAATCTGTACTGGATCTGGCATGTGATGCGGTCGCAGCCGGTGGAGGTGTTTGCCATGGGCCACGATGGACAGCCCACGAACACCAGTACGATCGTGATCCGCTTTGAGAACGGCGGGGTGGGGACCTCTTTTTTCAGTACCGTGGGCACCGGGGGGCCCTGCCCAAGCATACGCAGAGGTTCTGGCCGGTCCGGTAAGTGCGGCCACCCTCCGCTTCGGGAACCTGGTTTTCGAGGGGACCGATGAACCCGGCATTCAGGAGAATGCCTATCACAACGGGTTTGACGGTGAGATGGGGATGTTTGCCCGGCTGTGTCTGGAGGATGGGCCGAATCCGATGGATGCGTGGGAAGCCTGCATCCCGACGTTGATTTTTGAGAAAGCGGTGGAATCTATGCGCACGCATCAGCCGGCGCCGGTGGATATCCGGGAGGCGTTTTACCTGCCCGACGGCAAGTTGCCGGACAGCATTGAGCGGTTCGGCGATGCGGGAGGGTAGACATGCCGTGCTTCTCCGTTGAAGACGAGGTCGTTTCCCTGCCGAGGGGAGCCTGGGCCAGGTCCCACCGGCTGAATGTGCGCTGGCGCGGGCGAGATATCGCCTCTCTGAGCCAGGGGGCATTCCGCGCCTACCTCTTTCCCGTGTATACTCCCGCCGGCTTTGCCGTGACGACTGAGAGTCCCGTGGACCACCCGCACCACAACTCGCTCTGGGTCGGCGCCGACCACGTAGACTGCCGGTTGCCCTTTTCTACGGATGCCTACGAAGAGGCGACTTATAACTTCTACGTCAACGAGACGTTTCAGGGCCGCGCTCCAGGACGTATCCTGAGCAGGTCGGTGGAGCACACGGAGGTGTCGGAGAACCACCTCCGGCTGATTCAGACGCTCCACTGGCAGGGTCCGGGCGAGTGGGCTGCGCCAGAGGGACGCATCCTGATTGCCGAGACCCGGACGATCGATATCTATCCGGGCGAGGCGGTCAATCTGATCGATATCCGTTCGCAGCTGCGACCGACCGATTGGGACATCCGCATCGGTCCAACCCGGCACGCCTATTTCGGGGTGCGCATGGCCGAAGCGCTGCGGGTGACCGGCGGGGCAACCCTGACCGATTCTGCCGGCCGTTCCGGCGGCGAGGCGATTTCCGGGCGGTGCGCCGACTGGGCGGACTGTTCGGGGCCGGTTGCGGCCGGTCGGCAGGCGGGTGTGGCCCTGTTTCCCTATCCCCCTTCGGGCAGTGGGACCTGGTTCGTTTCCGACTGGGGGCTCCTGGCGGTGAACCCGTTTGCGAAAAGGCGAAAGGAGATCGATCGAAACGAGGTGTACGATCTGGCCGTACGGGTTGTCGTGCACGACGGCGATGTGGAGGAGGCAGACGTTGAGGGGTGCTACCGGTCTTTTGCCGAGGTGTTGAACCGATCGGCTGACGTCACGTAAGGAGGCTGAGAATATGAAGATTGTGCGATACAGCGCCAATGGGGATGCCTGTTACGGTATTCTGGAGGAAGATGGGAGGATTCGCCAGCTTGCGGGTTCTCCCTTCGAGAGCCTCGATACCGGCGATGTGGTCACGCACCTGGACCGGGTGCGCGTGCTGGCGCCGGTGGAAGCCCCCAGGGTGATCGGGGTGGGCCTGAACTATGCCGCGCACGCCCGGGAAGGCGGGCACGAGCCGCCCCCTTTCCCCATGCTGTTTATGAAACCTTCGACCGGGGTGATCGGCCCGGAAGAGCCGATTGTCTATCCGCACCAGGGGGAGGAGATCCATTACGAGTGTGAGCTGGCCGTTGTGATCGGAAAGCCGGCCCGGAGGGTGCCGGATGCGGAGGCCCTGGACTGCGTGCTGGGCTACACCTGCGGCAACGATGTGAGCGAACGGGTGATTCAGCGGTCTGAAATGGCCATGGGCTGTATGCTCATCGGGAAGGGGTTCGATACCTTCTGCCCGCTCGGTCCGGCGATTGCAACCGGTCTGGATCCAACCGATCTGGATGTGTCCACCCGGCTGAACGGCGAGGTGAAGCAGCAGGCCAATACGTCCGATCTGCTGTTCCCGGTGGCCCGGCTGATCTCCTACATCAGCGAGGCGATGACCCTCCTGCCCGGGGATGTGATCATGACCGGTACTCCGTCCGGGGTGGGTCCGTTTGCCCCCGGCGACACCATCGAAATCGAGATTTCAGGGATCGGAACGCTGCGCAACCCGGTGGTTGCCGAGGAGTGAGCGTGAGATGCTGCCGAATTTTCTGCATATCGGGGCTGCCAAGTGCGCCTCCACCTTGAGTGGATCGGGTACGACGTCACTCACCCTTGCTTGCGGCTATCGTTCTCTCCAGCAGGGCGAGCCGCTGAAGCGCAGCCCCGTATTCCCCAGTGTCGTATACTCCATTTGCACCTTCTCGTCTATCAGGCCTCGTGCAATCCCGCCGCCCGCAACACCGTCTCCTGCACTATAAATTCGTGGTCGAGCGAGCGGTCGGGCGTCTTCTCGCCGCGAATATCCGCCACCAACGCGCACAAGCTCTCGACATAGCGCGGACGATTTTCCACCGGCACAGTCTGCCATCCCTTGGCATAGCCATCCCGATCTTCGTCCAGACAGAGTCGCAGCATGGGTGGCTCAAGCGGCTCCAAGATCACAGTGCCCCGCGTGCCATAGACTTCCAGCCGCCGCGACGCGCCCGATGCAACCTCCAGCGACGCCGACTCAACCGTAGCCATCGCTCCGCCATATTCAAAAATAGCCGCGGTATTGTCCCGATACCACGGGAATTCATCGTTTTCATTACGCGAAAAAGAAGTGACGCGGTCGGGCCTACCGAGCAGGGTCACGACGGCGTCGATCAGATGACAGGCGAGAATAAACATAATGCCGCCCTCGCGCTCGCCGCGCGAATCCCAGCGTTGCCACGCCGCCTCATCCGACGGGCCGGAGGATATCCGCGCCCGCACGGAAAATATATCGCCCAACTTGCCGCTTTCGGCCCAATCGAAGACAAATTGAAAACCCGCGTTGTAGCGGAACATATAGCCCAATTGCACCAGCAGCGTCTTCTCTCGGGCGATGTCGAGCACCGCGCGAAATTCATCCAGGTCGTCACCGGCGGGCTTGTCGAGCCAGACGTGCTTGCCGTGCTCTAAGGCCCCCCGTGCGAAGGCGAGATTTTCGGATACGCGCCCCTGCGCGGCAATGCCGACGATAGTTTCGTCCTCCAGAATCTCTTCTTTTTTAGAAAACCAGTGCACCCCTTCGTAGACCGGATTGGCACCAAGCGTCTCCCGAGCTTCCATGGAAGGCACGAAGACGCCGCAGAAATCGACCTGATCGCTCGCCTGTAGCACCCGCGCCTTGCCCGCCGCGTGGTCGTGCGAAATGCCGTATTGCGCGAGTTTTATTTTCATTTCACACCCTCCTTTATAGGCCCAGTGGAAATCGCAGAAATCGCCGTCCTCCCACAGCATCTACGCCATCATCGTCCAACTGCGATCCGCAAGCGGCAACTCGATCTTCTCCCCCCCACGTCGGGCCGCCCTCGAGGTCTATTGAGCGCACGTCTGTATTACGCTTCGACGTTCCCGGTCTCTCATTGTGCGTGTCTAACAACGTTCAAATCTGAAGCGTGGGCGTTCGCGCCTCAAGATCTCTCCCTTTCGACTCCCGTCATCATTCGTGTGTCATGGACTCAGCGCACCTGCGTCAGCTTCGTTGTCCAGGTAGTACGAGTCGAGCGGCCTGGGGGGAATGCCCAGGGTTTTGAACCTGTGAAAATCGTATGGTCCCACCGGTGCAAAATCTCCGCGCAGCGCATAGATGGAACCATTAGTCAGTCGGATTGAAAACCGCACCACCTGTCCCTCGAGTGCGGAGATGGATTTCCCGTCGTTCCATGTTGGCGTCCAGAACAACTCATCTCCGGCAAAGGGAACGCAGTCTTCGAACCCGTAACCCGTCAGTGGCTCTCCCCTGCCATCTTCCACCTGGACGCGGACCTCGCCATAGGGTGCCTGCACGTTGATCCGCAGATCGCCACCCTGCCAGAGAATGAAGCGCGTCGTGAGCGCTCCGGGTCCTCCCGCAGATTGGAAATAGCAAAAACCATCGAGTCTGAGTTCGTGCAGGAGAATGGCGCTTTGCCTCGACACCGCAGGATCCAAGAAAACCTGGCCGTGCTCTCCCTTGAATGAGCTCGAGTAGACTCTGATTCTATCATCATCGGTCACGACCATGCTCGATGAATGAATCGAGCCCGAACCGTACTCGCCCGGCTCGCTGTTGGCGATGAAGGGATCCCGCAGACCCCGCTGGAAGTGCCATCCATTGTAGCTGTAGATCAGCTGAGAGTCGATTTTTCCGTGCAGGAACTTGATGGGACCGTCGATGTCGGCAGCCGCGTGGTAGGCGGCTGATACCTCTGGCGGCGTGTGGTAGATCCACACGAATCCGACGAACATGCCCTCGTAGGGAAAAACCGGCATGCCGTAGATCTCGGCCGACGGTGTATCGAGGGCGTCAGCCTGGAGCAAGAGCTCGGGCTTGGAAAAAGAGCGCCAGTCCCTGGTTTCGTAGATGGCGACTCTGCGGTCGCCGACGCTTGGCCGGGCGGTGATGCAGTAGCTGTTGCGGTATCGGTTCCAGAACGCCGTCGCAGCCGGGTCGATCCCCCACGGATGCCACCTGGCGTCCGGGGCTCGCCGCCACGCCCTGCCGTCCGGCGAAACGTACAGAAGGCAGTCATGGCCGACCCCATCTTCAGCCCAGCAACAGACGAGTCCTTTGACTCGCTCGCGGGGATCCTCCGCCCTCACATCGAAGTAAGCGGGTGCCCACTCGAAGAACTCGCCCGAGGGGATCACCTGATGGGGAACCTGCCGCGGGAATTCGCCTCCCTCGGATGAGAGGTCGGGGACCTCCCATCGAATCCCGTCGTCACTTTCCGCCACCACGGCGACATAACCGCCCACCTCCGCCTTCTCCCGGTGCGGCCCACCCTGATACAGACAGCGCCATGTGCCGCTGTCGGGATCCCGGAATACCGATGGATATCCGGAGTGCACGTCCAGATAAGGGTCTTGAAACAGCCCGTCACGGACCAGACTCGGCTGGCCGATGCGACGGTCGAGATTCTCGCGCCTGTACAGATGCCAGTCATCGAAAAAAAGCATGACTCTGTGATCGTCCCTACGCATTGAACCTGCCCTCCTCAGCCGATCGATCATCCGGTTAGTGGGTTCTCCCTTCACGCCGCAACCCGCATCGTGGCCGACGACCGATCCCGCCTCGAGCGCTTGCGCCGTTACGTCATACGACCACCACTGGCCGCAGGCAAGCTCTGTGTTCTTGATAAAGAAACGTTGAGTTTCAGCCTCAAGACGCCTTGGTCCGATGGGACCACGCACCTCGTGCTCTCACCGTTGGAACTGATCGAGAAGCTCGCCGCTCTTATTCCTCCGCCTCGTCTAAACCTTGTTCGTTATCTGGCGCCAAATGCCGCAAGTCGAGATCGCATCGTTCCAGGGCCACAGGAAGTGGTCGCCGAAGGCTGCGATCAGACCGAGCAACCCTCGTCACCCCAACCGGTCTATCGCCTCTCCTGGGCCCGCCTGCTTGCACGGGTTTTCCGCGTCGATGTGACGGAATGCCCTGCGTGTGGCGGGAAGATGAAAATCATCGCCGCATTGACCGAGCCCGTTGCCATTCGCACCTACCTCGACGGAGTCGGTCTGGCCTCGCGCCCGCCACCCATCGCCCCCGCACGTCTCCTCCCTCAAACTGAATTCGAATACGCGGATTAACGCCACCTTCCACTTGCGTGCGACCGCGGAGAAGTATGTCCTCGCAAGATGCACAGCGCACTTTCGACTCCGGCTAGCGGCACGTGGCCGCAACTCAACGAATTCCACGTCCAGCATACTGCAACCAGGCTTGCCGCAACCTTCGCCACGCCCGAACCTGTGCCATTACCCGAGCCAGGGAGTGAGAGAACACCCTTTATTCTGGCTATATCCGGATCTCTCAACGAGCTGAAGTGGGTGAAGGTGCCGTGGTTCCTGGCATGGGGGCGCGGTTAGCGTGTGCGGAACCTCTTCGGAATCTGCTCAGGGATGTTTATGTCTCCGACGGTAAGGAAGATCATATCGTTGAATGCGTCGAGTGTGCGGAATCCGCTGGCTCGGTTCTTGACGATTTGGACGATTCGGTTGAGGCCTTCGGCGATGGCGTTGGTAAGACGCGTGTTCACGAATGCGAGGACGCCGAAGAAGTGCTGTCGCAGGGTCCTGACGAACTTTCGCAGGGGTTCAAGTCGACTTCTGAGTGCGGACGTCGTCCAGCATTTCAGGAAGCGTTCGGCAGCCCAGGGCGCTTTGTATTCCCAGAACTGCTCGAACTCGTCCTTGAGTCTCCAGGCTCTATAGATTCGGTAGTTCGCCTTCTCCAGTGCTTTGAGTGTCCGAGTATCCCCTCTGGAGCGTGTCGCTGAGTGCCGGTAGAGGAGCCATCGGAGGCCCTTCATGGCTTTGCGCTCATCCGGGGCAGCTTTACGCCACTGGTCCTTACGGACCTCGTCAACGGCGGCATTGAGAGCCTTGACGATGTGAAAGCGATCGAGGACCAGCTTGGCATTCGGACAGTGTTCCTGGATGGCTCCGATGTAAGCTTCGCTCATGTCGCAGCAGGCCCACTCGATCTTGGATCTCCGGTAGGGACTGAGAGCCTCTGTGAAGAACCGATCGATCGTTTTACGCGCCCTGCCGCGGCCAACCCACACCACGCAGGAGCGGTCCAGATCGTAAACGAGCGTGGCGTACCTGTGACGCTTGGCGTAGGAGATCTCGTCGATCCCGATGGTTTTGAGCCCTCGGATACGATGACCTTCACGAAGCCGCGTGATGGATCGGTGAAGGAGATCCGACAGCGTCGAGGCAGAGATGCGCAGTAACTCGGACGCCGCCTTCTGCGTCATGGTCTGGCAGTAGCGCAGCATGGCATACTCGAAGCGATACGTCACCCGAGAGAACCGCTCCGCCCACGGAATCTCCTCGACCACACGACCGTGGGTAGGACACCGAATCTCCCGAGGATGGTAGAGAAGCCAGACCCTCCACCCGCACACCGGAATGTCACGCCACCGACGCGGATGGGGCATTGTGCGGACGATTTTACCTCGACGGCCGCACTCCGGACAACAACAACCATTCTTATGGGGCTTTACGGCGATGACGAAGCAGCTTCTCCCCTCAAACCACCAGCTGACAACACGGAACCCCTTGAATCTCAGCAGTTTCGATAGTAATCTGCTCCCGGTCATAGGTCGCACCCCCTTCGCTTTGATTGTCCTACACACACAACCAAGCGTAGGGAACGATCTATGACCTTGTCATTCTATAGTTTCACCGTTGAGAAACCCGGATAGAGCCTTTATTCTTCCTATCCGCTGCCCAACACCATCACCTCGCACTGGTGCACCGCTGGCCAGGGATCCGGTGTCTGCAGCCCATCCAGCCCGAGTAACACCCGGTTCTCGCCGCGCTGGACAGGTGGATTCTCGGCGATGAGCCACGACTGGCCCCACTGGTTCTCGACGCTGGCCGCGCCGGAGAGTGAGACGTCCCGGCCGTTGACCTTGCACACGATGCGATCCATGTGCGATTCGCAATCGGTGAGACGCAGGCGCAGCTGCGTCCCCGCGATGCGACCATCTGCCAGACCCGCTTCGATGTCGTCCTCGATGATGAGGCTCATCTCGTAGCCGGCGCCTCCAGTGCTGCGGGCAAACATGCTGAGCTCGCGCGGCACCTGCGGTCGGTGATCCTCCGGACGAGTGCGCCGGGTTGCCGAACAGGTGCGAATCCGAGACGCAGTAGCAGCGGTCCCGTTGTGCCAGCCTCTTCGGGTCGGTCAGATCGGTCAGGAGCTGCAGGTGGTCCTCGTTGTAGGTCTCCTCGTCTCTCGGTCCGGCGCGGTGGTGTTTGTAGTCGTAGTTGAACAGGTACACGCCGGCGGCGCCCTGCTCGTATCCGTTGAGGGCCACCGCCCGCAGCACCGCCGGCACAGCACTATCGTACCCCTCGTGAGGTGATGTCAGGTGCGTCGCGCCTTCGAAGCCCACGTAGATTAGCACGCCGGTGTCGCGAGCGCATTCTACGGCGTCGCCGATGTCGATGCGGGACGGGCAGTACGAAGCCGATGACAGCACGAACAGATCGGCCACGGGCTCGCTGATCCACGTGCGCGCATCGATGCCGATTTCACGACCCTCGTCTAGGCAGGGTGGCACGCGGGTGATCAGCGCAATCTCCTTGCCCTTGTTATCGGATTGCTGGCGAACCGTTGCATGGGCTGCTCGCATGAAGTCGGTCAGCGTGTCGAGATTGTCGAGCAGGCGGCCAGGCTTGAAATAGGGCGGGCCGCGCATCCAGTCGAGCTCCACGGCGTCGAAGTCGTAGCGCTCGAGGGTCTCATCGATCAAACCGAGAAAACGGTTGCGCACGTCTTCTTCTTCGTAGTTCCACTGCCAGCTGAAGTTCCAGCGATCGGCTCCGGGAGCAGGCGTCGGCAAGGGCGATCCGATCAGCAGATCGGGGCGGGTCTTCTTGATGCGACTGCGCACCTGCCATTCTCGGGCCTCGTCGCACGTGTGGGCGTCGTTCATGCGGATCGATGCGATGGCGGTGATGCCGTGCTTGCGACACCCATCGATGTAGATCTGCATGAGCTCGCGGCCGTCTTCTATCACCGCGTCCATGCAGTTGTAGAGTTGCTCGAGACGGCTCAACTCGAAACCACCAACAGTCATTTTGCGAATCGGGTTGCCGTCGGCGTCGAAATCCGGGTCGGGGTCCCAGATCTCGGTGTCGTCCCCCCACATGGCCGAGTGTGGGCTGCCGCGCCAGACCACATCGTCGTCGATGCCGATGAGACCGGCGAGCGCCTCCACCCCCGAGGGCACGAGCTGGTCCAGCTGATGCGTGACGTCGTCTGGATTGCGGTCCGGCAGATAGAATAGCATCCAGTTGCCGTCGGTATTGAAAATCAGGCGCGACCACCGCTTGTTCCCCATCGACTTCTCCGTCATCATGGCGCGGGTCATAGCCGCGCTAGCACTTTGCCTTTGGACATGGTTCGAGCCGACTACCTCCGGCACCGCAGAAATATGCGCCATTACCCGAGCCAGTGAGTGAGAGAACACCCTTATTCTTCCTATCCGCGCTGGCGAGCGCTCGAACTCGTGCAGGCCGACACCTATCCACAGCAATCCGATGCCGTTGTACAGCAGCCCATTCCCCCGCGCCCCTTCGACCGCCTCCATGCATTCGGCGCAGAAGGTACCCAGCCAGTGCGTGAGGGCCGAAACTTGCCTGAGTAGCGGAAGATGTTTGTATCCGCTCACGCGTCGCAGGCGAGGTTCGATGTCGAGGAGTGCGGCAGCCACCCATCTGTGTCTCTGGGGAGAGTTGTTCCAGCGTCTGACCTTCCGAGTGAGGTCGCCGGTCATGCTGTTGAGGGTTCGATGCAGTTGGTGGTTCGGAAGCTTCGTTTCAGGAATGGGAGCATACCCAGCCGGTGGAGGGTCAGGGTTTCCTCCAGGCCTTCCTCGAGGCTCGTTACGGCAGACTGATTCATCAGCTTCAGTTCGGGTTTAAGTGATTCGAGTGCGGCCTTTGCCTCCTCGTAGGTGTCGCAGTCATAGGCTTTCTGAAGCTTCCGTCGAACTCTTGGACGTTCCCTCTCCGGGAGATAGCTGACGACATTCTCGCGCTTGTGCCACTGACAGCGAGCTATAATCAAAAGGTGTGGAAAAAGAGAAAGGGCGACCCTACCCTTCCCGTGAGATAGTTGATTCACACAAAACCGGGTGAGAGGCCCGGTTGGGAAGGAGGATCGCCGTGAAGGAACATACGCATAGAGCCCCATTGAAGTCCATGCCGACGTGGGAGACGGTTGACGATTGGATCCGTGAAGAGATCCAGGGCCGGTTCCAGTCCATTCTGGAGGAGGAGGCGACCGCGTTCTTGGGCCGGTCGTGGTATGAGCGCCGAGCCGAGGTCGATAGCTCCACGGGCTACAGGAACGGCTACGGCAAGCCCCGGCGTCTCTCGACGAGCTGCGGAACGATCAAGGTCCGGCGTCCCCGGGTTCGTGGTCTGGAAGAGCGGTTTGAAAGCCGCATCCTCCCCCTGTTCGCCCGGAGAACCAGGGCCATTGGAGATCTGCTTCCCGACCTTTATCTCCACGGTCTCTCCCAGGGCGACTTCGAGTTGTCTTTGCGTGCGCTGCTCGGTGATGGCGCGCCGCTTTCGCCGACCTCGATCGCTCGTCTTCGAGGGAAGTGGGAGGTCGACTTCCAGGACTGGAAAGAAAGGCGTCTGGATAATCGCGAACTGGTCTACGCCTGGGCTGATGGCATCTACGTCAAAGCCGGGCTCGAGCGCGAGAAGGCGTGTCTGCTGGTCGTGATCGGCGCGATGAGCGACGGCAGCAAGGAGATCCTGGCGATAGAACCCGGTTATCGAGAGTCTACAGAATCCTGGCTCACGGTGCTCCGGGATCTCCGGGATCGCGGGCTCGAACATCCTGTCCTGATCGCCGCGGACGGGAATATGGGCATCTGGGCGGCCGTTGATCAGGTCTGGCCAGAGAGCCGGCAACAACGGTGCTGGAACCACAAGATCCTCAACGTGCTCGACAAGGTCGCCAAGCGTGCACAGGCTGAAGCCCGCGCACTGCTCGTCCAGATCCCCTATGCCGGCACGAAAAAGGAGGCCGAGAAGCTCCGGAAACGCTTTGCCGCACGGTATCGCTCACAGTTCCCTGCCGCCGTGGAGACGCTCGAAAGAGACTGGGATCGGATGGTCACGTTCTACGACTTCCCGAAGGAACACTGGAAACACCTGAGAACCACGAACGTCGTCGAGAGCCCCTTTGCTTCCGTTCGGCTTCGCACAAACGCCGCCAGGCGATTCAAGAAAGTCAGGAACGCCACGACTCTCATCTGGCGTACGCTCAAGGTCGCAGAGAGCCGATTCAGGAAACTCACCGCGCCACACTTGCTACAACAAGTCTACGATCAGAAACACTCAACCGGACCGCAGGTCGAAGCCGGGAAGATGGCCGCCTGATTTCTTTTACACACCTATCGACCTGAACTCCTGACAGCGATGCACGCGCACATACCCTTTGAGGGCTTTGGTGACAGCACTGCGGAGCCCCTTTGAGCCGTCAAGCACAACGAGGAGGCCTTGATCGTAGCACAGGCCTCTCCGGATGAGGTCCTGGATCAGCTGGCGGCAGATCCGTTCGTTCTCCGTCGCCGATTCGACGAAGCCCAGGGGGATCTTCTGGCCGTCCATCGTGACCCCCAGAGCGATCACGATCTCTTCGTCGGCAAAGCTCTTTCCGTCAATGAACAGGGTCACGAAGCCGTAGTCGTCGAGGGGACGCTCCTGGAACTGCTTCAGCTTCTTCGCGGTGGCTTTGATGAACCGCCGCGAGACGGAGGACGCTGAGATACCAAACGCTTCTGGAACCGATTCGGCACAGGCCTTGTAGTTGCGGCACGAGATCCCCTTGAGAACACGAAGCAACAGCCCCTCGTCCGTCTTCTTGGGCGTCTGTAGTGTGACGCCTTGCGATAATTCTCCGCCCGGCTTAAGCTATTCGCAGAATAGGCAGAATCGTTTCAATACGGTTAACAGTGGAGACCGTTCCCTAATGAGTTGAGGGTCACCTAAGATCTGGCGGCCATGCGACATAGTGCCATAGGAGTACTTACAAGGCGCAACGGCCAAAAGCGGTTGTCGGACCTACGCCTGATGTCCCTTTCTTTACGCGAACGCGTTTGGCACATTCCGGGGGATCGGGACGCGAAACGCTCTCGACCTCCGACGGAGTCCACGACCGGCAGCACCGCCAGGGAGACGGCCGATTTTCTACCCCGCTTCGCCATTTTCGGGAAGCACCTTCAAAGCCGCCTTGTCGACAGACGCAAGCTCTTGTTTTTGCACTGGTTTAAGTGTTTCCGACACCTGAAAAAACCCCCTTTCGTCGACAACGGCCGCGATGCGCCCTCCGGAACGAAAATTAGGACGGATTAGTAAAAGAAACGGTCTCAACCGGTGTCCAAAAGAGAGCTGACCGTTTCCACCCCCCCTACCCCCCCGGTGCGGGCCTCGGGCCAGCGACGCGCCCAGGGCCAACACCGCGCACCCCCCTATGCCCGCTGGGACCTGGCCTGACCACGTCTTGAGCCTAATCGGTCCTATTTCTCGCGGCGTGTGGGAAAATGAAAAAGGGCGCGGTCTACATCGGAACGCCCAGAGAGTTCATCCCCCTTAGCCCCGGGTCGTCAGTTCTTGGTGCGTGAGAATGCGAATAGCGTAACTTGGGAGGGAACCTATCGTAAGCCGTAACAACTATGTCGCATGGCCGCCAGATCTTAGGTGACCCTCAACTCATTAGGGAACGGTCTCCACTGTTAACCGTATTGAAACGATTCTGCCTATTCTGCGAATAGCTTAAGCCGGGCGGAGAATTATCGCAAGGCGTCACAGCACTCCTACCCTTACGGGTGGAGGATTCCAGCCGATCAATCTCGGTGAATAGGAATGCACACTAGGAAGATACGGTTTCCGCCGGGATGGCGGCAAGGTGGAATGGGGAAATCTGGTTGTTGTATTGAAGGTTGGTTGGCAGAACCGCTCAGAGACCAGATGGGGAGAATTCCTAACTGTTCGTCGTCACCCGCCTATCAGATGGTTGTGCGAACGATTCGGGCGAGAGAACCGTGGGAAATGCCCGAATAAGCGTGCAGAGGTAGAACGGATTCTGGAATGAGGTCCCTTCCAGATCGCTCCCCGGTTTTTATACCGTGTGTTTCTGTGACTGTCTCCCGAAAGCGCAGACTTAAGCCGGAAGCCCCACAAATAGCCGACTCCACACATCCTCCAGCGAATCCACTTCGCCTGTTTCCGCAGCCCGTGCAAAAACAACTCCTGGGCGTCTCACATTGTGGGCTCTCGCAAGCACTCCATAGCCTTTAATCTCTGCCTGCAGCTCTTTGTCGAACTCCTCCATCTCGTGTACGATTCCCGCCAGGCCGCGCCGGGCACCCGGAACGCGCCCGAAGACCTCGGCAGGAGTCAGCCCTTCGGCCCACCCGTGTGGAATCGGTACCAGATTCATCTCCATATCTCGTACCACACCGGCTCCCCCGAGATACTGTTTCAACTGACGCTCATTCCCTCGAGCACCGGACTTGAACATCAGGTTTATTGGCCCCCATCCATCGCCGTCGAATACGTCCGACCTCACCACATAGCCTTCGATCTCCTGGGCATACGCCTGCCACTCATCCGCATCGTTTCCTTTAGGTTTTGGGGGCAGTTCCAGATCCGATCCTACAAACGGTCCCATAGACAAGCCCAGCGTCTTTGCCACATCGTAGCCTCGATGCATCAGCTTCTGCGATACATCCAACGCAGCCTCGGGTCCTTCCCTGTCAAGAACTTCTGCCATCGCCTCAATCACGGTGGAATGAGTAACCATACCGTGCGTGGTGGCAATCGAGGCCCCGGCTAGCTCCTCGATCTCTCTCAGCCCCTCCGGTGATCTGCTGAGTTCCGCAAGCCCCATCATAGCGTCCATCCTGGGAGGTAGCGCCTGAATCAGTCCGGGATCTCGCCGGAGGTGGCCTGCCACGCTCAGGAGATCGGCCGCCTCCTTTTGTCCTGACTCGGTCAGGGGCAGGTAGACAGCTGCCTGATCTCCATCGAAATCCGCATTCATCATCTCGCAGACAAGCGGATGTACACGCAGCACATTTTCCGGAATGCGTCTCGGCCGGAAAACGACGAACGACATCGGGGCAACGGCAGGGGCCCGATAGAGAATCAACCACGATGACGCCATCGCCTTGTCCAGCGCTTCGGCGCCCCTTTGGCTACGCTCTTGCACAGGCCTGGGATCTCCCAGCTCTCGAACGGCCAGAGGCCCGAACAGCGACCAAGCTATTTCTTCTGCCACGCCCAGCTCATCAATGCCCAGCTCAGGCCCGGGGGCAATCACCGTCCGTCCACTGAACAGAACGCGTGACTGGAACGCCATTTTGTCCGGGTGTACCAGCGCATCCAGATATTCTGCAACCCGGGCCCCCAGGTGCTCCGCAGCTTTGCGCGTAAGCGCCTCAGGCATCCCATCCTTCAGCATGCGCGACAACCGATCGTTCGATGCGGCCAGAGCAGCATATTCCACCAGATCCTCTGCAACCCCCACCACATCACAGGATCTGCTCGCATTCCACGGATGCGGGACAGGCCTGATAAGCCCCAAGACATCGCCATGCGGCTCGACGAAGTCAAAGGTCAGCCTGGAGTCTCCGAGCGCGGCTCTGACTCCGCCCGCCCTCAACCCCTCCTGTATGCGCAGGAAACCGGCGCGAGGAGGTGCAGCCTGCGAGATGCTCCCTGAAGCCACGCGATCCTCCAGGGAGTCCGATCCCTCCTGTGCCGCCGCACACGTGTGGCTCTGCTCGCGGATGGTCTCGTATGCTCCAACGTCCGCCAGAACCCGATACTCCGTCTCCCCCATGGCCTGCCCACGATAATCTCCGGGAGCCGTCCCCGAGTGGATCTTGTCCCTCACCAAGTGAGAAGTGACTCCCCAGTAGACCCAGCCAGCCGTACTTCGACGCTTCAGGGGATGACCCTTCACCGTCAGCGCCTCCATACCATCTTCATCCAGCCCGGCATTCTGCAGCTGCTCGCGAAGCGCTTCTGCCTTGGGCGCTGAAAACGGAGGAACAATGCACGGCGAACCGGTCGCCTTCGCGATCCGTCCCATTACTGCTTCCCGAACAGCGCCGTAAGCCATTCGGGACGGGAGGCTACATACGCTGTAGATGAGCTCAACGGGCGTCCCATCGGCGAGGGTTGGCATCTCCGCATCGGGCAGAATACGGCCGACCACACCCTTGTGTCCGTGGCGATTCGACAGCCTGTCTCCCACAGCAAGAATGTTAGGTGTCCGCATGCGGTCCGCACACGACTCGCTCACCACGATCGAATCCTCGAACGCATCCCCATCCCACGAGATGAACGCCGTCAACAGATTGTGTCCCATCCAGAAGAAGGGTGTGTCCGGCTCGTGTCCTGTTTGCACCAAAGCCGGTTCGGGCGCCATTCCCTCCGCTTCGCTCATCATCTGTTGATAGGCGTGGAAGTCACCGGCTTCCTGGATCGGCATCTCTGGATCAGGCTTTCCAATCCATTGGCGCATCATATTCACGCCCATAAGGATCCGGTTCGAATCGCTGTGCTCGAGGAAGGGAATCGATGCAGCGCCCATCCCCAGCGTGCCTTCGGGACTGTCGTCCACGATCACGATCCGGTCGTCTTGGATGGCGGCGCCCCGCGCAATCTCCAGAATCAACCCGATATTCGGTCCTTCCGGAGTGCAGAACGGGCAGACCCGTCCCTGCTGACTGGCGACTACTACCGGAATACCCGTCAATCTGAACGGGGGCGCCGCTTCCCGTCCGATATGTTCAAGGGATAGGCGTCTCAAGTGCGTGTAAACGTCCAGCCAGTTCGTCACCTGCAGGTACTGTGAACTACCCTGGTGTTGTCGGTATCGGCCGTTCAGATAGGTGTGCCACTGCCCGACGTGGAACTCCTGAAACCAATCGTCGATCGGCAGCCACGATCTGGTCAGATCAGCATCCCAGGACAGGCTATGCGGGGCGTCTCCCAGACGTTCGGCTATGAAATCCCGCAGCTGATCTCCCACGCAGCTGATCTCCGCATCAACCAGGTCCGGGGAGGATGCCAGCGGCACGACCACCCGGTAGCTCCCTTCTACTTTGAACACACCGGCATCGTCCGGTTTCGGCAGATTGTCGAACGAGAGCAGCACATCGCCGTCCGCGCCCTGAACGATCACTTCCACGCTACACGTGTATGGTCCTGTCGACTCCGTACGGTAGTCCACTAACGGCACCCGCTCTCTCAACAGATCGGGAAGGAATTCGTTGACGAATCGATCCCACGACTCCTTGTGCCAAGGGGCAGCATCATTCAAAGACATCAGTCTCCTCCCTCTCCCTCGAATCTCCGCCATTGTCGGGCAAGCTCCTTCCGGGCGTGATGAAGCCTCGACTTCACAGTGCCTTCCGGCACACCCAGCCGTTCGGCCACCTCGCGCATCTCCATCTCTGCATCGTGCACCATCCGGACGACCTCGCGTTTCTCCTCCGGAAGCTCATCGATACGTCGCTGCAGCCACTGGTGTCGCTCACGCTGTTCGACCCGAGCATCTGGGCCAAGTGAAGCGCTGTCAACGAGCCATCCAGGAGTGAGCGTATCGTCGTCATCCTGCACGCCATCGAGCCAGAGAACCGGCTCGGTCGGTGCCTCTCGTCGTCGACGGACCCACCGGAGGTGATTGTAGGCCAGGTGTGTGCCGATTCGAAGCAGCCACCCCTGCAGCGTCCCGCGGCATTCCCACTGATCGGCCCGGCTCCAGAGACGGATAAACACCTCCTGCACCAGGTCTTCAGCCGAGGCAGAATCGCGGACAATTCTGTTAACGCAGGCCTTTATCTGTCCCTCAAACCTGTCGAAAACGACCTCGAAAGCCTGTTCGTCCCGGTTCAGGATTCTGTTCACAAGCTCTCGATCCGTCTCTGCCATTCGGGATCCCCACCTTTAAGGACACCACAAATTGAACCGAGTTCATTCGATTATCGACATCTTCTACAGACTGCGCAGATGGCACAGACATTGTACTCCAGCTGTACCATCCCTCGCAGCTCGTTGCGGATCCAAGAAGAATGGGCACGTCCTCTACCTTCTAAGGACATGCCCAAATCTGAAAACAGGTTTCAGGTCAGTTGCGCCCCGTTCCAATGGCATTCCGGGGATACCGAGGGGCTAAGGGTTCAGCGTTCTACCGATGCGTGCCACTTAAAGTATTTCGCTCTGCCCTTGTTCCAGGCGGTCACTTTCCTACCTTGCAGGATGTCAAGCTTCCATCGACCGACTCTCGGTCCGCCTCACACACAACAAGCCTCATACAACAACTAGGCACACTCGCCGGTTTACTTGACGTAACGTGCTCCTTTTCGGTAGCCTGTTCCTTACGTGCGTGGCGGTCACCAGCTTTATGGCCCTATGTCCATGCGCAACCCGTCGCGGTCAAGTCCCATAGTCAGTTGAAAACTCATCGGGCCCCGTAGTTTGGTCAGGCTCTCTTTTGAGCATTCTGTTCGTTGTCGAGATTCAGATCTTTGTTCAGTGCTTGCCTGAGTAGGGGAAGATGTTTGTATCCGCTCACGCGTCGCAGGCGAGGTTCGATGTCGAGGAGTGCGGCAGCCACCCATCTGTGTCTCTGGGGAGAGTTGTTCCAGCGTCTGACCTTCCGAGTGAGCTCGCCGGTCATGCTGTTGAGGGCTTCGATGCAGTTGGTGGTTCGGAAGCTTCGTTTCAGGAATGGGAGCATACCCAGCCGGTGGAGGGTCAGGGTTTCCTCCAGGCCTCCTCGTTGTGCTTGACGGCTCAAAGGGACTCCGCAGTGCTGTCACCAAAGCCCTCAAAGGGTATGTGCGCGTGCATCGCTGCCAGTGGCACAAGCGCGAGAATGTCGTCAGCTATCTCCCGGAGAGGGAACGTCCAAGACTCTCTTCGTCGGCAAAGCTCTTTCCGTCAATGAAGAGGGTCACGAAGTGTTCGCGACGTCTGTTGTGTCGAAAGACGAACTCATCCAAGTAGACTTGGAGCTGTTCACGACTGACGCCGTGATGCGTGCCAACCAGCCATTGCTGAAGGTTTCCGATCGCTCGGTCCACCAGAGGCACCACGGATTCCGCTCCCTTGCGAAGTTCCGCCCGATGCGGCTGGGAACGGGCAACGTGGTAGCCTTTCGCGTTGAGTTTCTCAAAACTCTTGAGTCCGTCAGTGTGGATCGTCGAGCCGGGCGTGACGTTCTGTTTGGCGAAGTCAACGAACGTTGTCGACTTGAAATCTGGAATCACGGTCATGCGGAGACGCCCGGATCTGTTTGATCCGCGTTTCTCTACAGCAACCAGTACGAGCGCCGCACGGCGGCCCTTGAGCTGTCGGCTTCCGCGGAGTCCGGGTTGAGGCCCGCCGATCCAGGTGTCATCGATCTCGACCTCTCCGTGGAGGGGTTCACGCGCCTCATTGACCATTGCTCGTCGAAGCTTGTGAAGCATCATCCAGGCGGTTTCGTAGCGCTTGAGCCCCAGTTGACGCTGGATGAGAAGCGCCGAGATCCCACGTTTGTCGGTGGTCATCAGGTAGGCAGCCCAGAACCAAGCCGTCAGCGGCGTTTTCGTCCTGTGAAGAACCGTCCCGGACGTCAGCGACACTTGATGCCTGCAGGAAAACACACTCCCACTGTCGGCGTTTGGCGACCGTGTAAGCTCGATCGTGACCACAGCGTGGGCAGACGAAACCGTCAGGCCATCGACACATCGCCAGGTAGTCTTGACACGCCTCTTCGGTAGCGAACTGGCGCTGAAACTCGCTCAGGTTTTTCGGGAACGGAAGTCTTCGCACGCCCGAACACTACATGATAGTGCCCTCCTGAGTCAACCAGGATCGGATTCCGCTCAAACAGACTGTTGCGGAGTTCTTCAACGGTGGTCTTGAAGTAACGCACCCAGAGCAGGTTCTCCTTGAGAATGCGGATGAAACGCTCGGCGCAACCCCTTCCTTCCGGGCACGCACAAAGCTTGGCGAGGCCTCGATACCCTGGGAGGCGATCTCGAAAGGCGTCAGAGACGTATTGGGACCCGTTGTCGTGACAGACGCGGGCGAGGCCTTGAGCGATGTCCTTTACCAAGGCGCCGAAGTGACGGCGGACGCCCTGTCGTGCAGTGATCGACCGCCACGAACACACTTGCCGTGCCTTCCCCGGTCGTGATCGTCTGAGTCAGATCCGTGCCCACATCGCGTCAGGGATCGGAGTCGTGATCGTGCCGTCGTGGGCTGAGGACCGCGGCGTGACCCTGTCCGATTGGGTGCCTGTGAACCGTTCTCACGCATCAGACTGTCCTCCTACAGTTCCAGCACACATACAACCACCGGTGGATCGTCCAGCGACACGGCTACAAGACGCCGACTCAAGTCCGAGCCGAGAAACTGGCGGCCAGACGCGCCGACTGAATACACTCACTGGCGTGCCAGGTTACGCAGGGCTTTATAATCTTGGACCTGGAGCGGATGCCGTTTCAGCGCTGGGAAGCAGCCCCGCAAGCAGCCTTTTCGAGTTGCAATCCCTTACGCGGCGTATGTCGACTGTCCTTGACCAGTCCCGGATACCGAGCGTCCGGCACTGAGGTGCTACGGCTGTCACAAAGCGTTCTCTGCGGCGAGCCCCTCTTACCGCGTTAGCTCGACCGAGGACACACCCGAAAGATCGGCGATTGGGAGATCGGCGGCACCTTCGTCCGCCGGGCAGCATGCCCGAGGCCAGATCGTCCAAGACCGCGTCGGCCAGACTGCCCGGCCGTGAGCGTCCAGCGCCCCAGCGAGTAGGATTCCCCGATCCGGCACATCTGGTCCCGGCCAGCCTCAGACAAGATTGCAATCCGCGTCGATTGCCACTCCCGACGACGCTCGGCCCTGGTAGGTTCGCCGGCGCCTTCGCATCCGACAGCAGCCCTCGCCGTCGGTGAACGGAGTCCCGCGCGCCAGACGGTTCTTCAGCTGTACGCGCATCTCCTGAGGGTCGCAAGAGATCGTCTTCGTCGAACGCCGCCCTGAACGACGGCGGGCATCAGCTTGTATCCGTCCTTCCGCCTCCGGCCTGAAAGTCGCCCAGGTCCTGCTCGTAGAGGCGCTCGAGCAGGGCCTCCCTCCGGCTCTTCGGCAGGGCTTTGAAGTTCCGCGCGTCATCGGGGACCGGCGCCACCGCCGCGACGGTAGAGGCCCGGTCGTCGACCCACACCACGAGGCGCGACGGGTCCTCACGTTCGCGCTGGAAGCCCACCGTCACCTTCTGGCCCACGACCGAGAGGAACGGCTCCCTCCTCGGCAGCTGCCACGCCTTCCCGCAACACCGCACCGTCAGGTCCCCGCGCACCACGGCCTGGACGCGGTCGTAGAGGTAACGCTCCCACACCTCAGAAGGCATCACACGCACGGCACCGGCCAAGCCGGCCGACCACCTGAGAAACGGCGGCTCGGCCGTCACGGCGTGCGCCCGGGCGTTGACTTTGTGCAACAGATCCAGCAGCAGCGCGTTGGCCTCCTCCAGAGAAAGACGCACGCCCTGGTCGACGTGCACACGCAGCAGCGCCGTCAGCCTCCGCTTGAGCGTTCCGATCTGCCGCTCCACCTTTCCCTTGGCCGCCGGGTTCCCCACGCGGTGACGCTTGAACGTCACGTCCACGTCTTGAATAAACTGCCGGAACAGCGACGACTGCGGCGCGCTGTCGTTGTCCGAATACAACACAACCGGACACCCGCAGAACGGGAACGCCGCTTTCTCCTCCCAGGCCCGTGCGCAGAAGTCGACCCAGTTGAGCGCGTGCTTGCCGAAATAGAGCCGTGCATACGTCGCCCGCGAATAGTCGTCCACCAGACAGAACAGGTGCAGGCGGGGGCGCCCGTTCCGGGAACGCGCCCTCCCTTTTTTCTTATCCGCCGCGCCGATCGAGCCGTCGGGTGCGACGAAGTAGCGCGGCAGCTCCGTCACGTCCAGTTGGTGCAGCCCGTTCGAATGAGGCGCCTCCCAACGCCGGTGCGGCACCGTCTTGAGCCGGGACGTGACCGGCCCGGTCAGCCGCCTCGGCGCCGTCAGCTGCTTCAGGCTCACCCCACGGGACCGCAAAAAGCCGTTATACGTCGACACCGAGATCGCTTTCGGGGCGATCCAGCCCTGAGCCTCGGCCTGCGCGATCACGGCTTCGGCCGTCATCCCGTAGCGCACCGTCAACGCCATCATCTTCAGCATCGCGCGGTCGCTCACGTCCACCCGCCGCCGTCCCTGGTCGGAACGCCTGGACCGCCGACCCTCCTGCCCGACCCACCGGTAGACCGTCGACACGTGAACGCCCAGCGTGTGCGACCACCCGTAGACCGCGGCCGTGAACGCGCCCCCTTCCAACCCCCGGCACGAACGACGCACCTCCTCGATGATTTTTGGACCATACGCCACGGCAGACCTGCCTTTCCTTTGTAGCCCCTTGTCTTAGGGGGCGGAGACGCCTCAGTCCTCCACGCCGGATACGCCCTCAGCGATGTGGAACCGCGTATCGGAGAGCCCATCGGGCGTCAGGACGTGCACGATACCCGTCACCTTCTGGCTCAGCGTGCAACCGAACGCCTGCACGGCGTCACGAACGGGCGCCTTTGACAACCCTTGATCGCCATATTCTTCGGCATACTCCAAAGCCATACGTTCGAGCACCCCGACAACCCGGATCGCACGCGCGAACTGCGCCTCAAGCCGTATCAGCGGCGGCTGCGCGTCCTCGCCCTCACGCAGCAACCGGTTCTCGGCCGCCAAACCCCGTGATCTCGCCTGCTCCGCCCTCAGCGTCCCCCGGAGCGCCGCGTTTTGCCCTCGCGACTGCCGCAGTGCTGCCTGAAGCTGCCGGTAACCCATCGTGGCCACGTCGTCCAGTTTTCTTCCCAGAAACGATTGACGCGACATCGCCTCCCTCATCTCCTCATCCGACACATCCAGAAGCGCAAGCATCTTCTTCTTCGAATCCCCCGAAACAGCCTTCAAAAATGACCGCGCGAGCGGACATTCCGACTCCACAACACGCTGCGCCACGCGCATGAACTCCGAACTGCGCTGACGGCTCATCCCCAACTCACCAACCCACGCCACGAACCGGCCGTGGCCGATCGTCCCTTTCACCCAGATCAGATACTTCCCGATCGTCACCATCTCCTCCAAGACGCTCATCCCCACGTCCAGAATCCGCTGCTTGATACGATCCAGATCGAAATCAAGACCGTCCTGATACGCCGCCAGATCCGGCGCGGCTTCCGAGGCGGCGCCTGCAGACCTACGGCCAGATGTCGAAACCTCCGAATCCCTCATTCCGACCTTCCTGTCATCAACGATTCCGGCTTTTTGCCCGGCGAGAGCCGCGACCTACCCTTACCTCCGCCCACACATCCTCATCCCATCCGCTCCATTGTGACGCCTTGCGATAATTCTCCGCCCGGCTTAAGCTATTCGCAGAATAGGCAGAATCGTTTCAATACGGTTAACAGTGGAGACCGTTCCCTAATGAGTTGAGGGTCACCTAAGATCTGGCGGCCATGCGACATAGTGCCATAGGAGTACTTACAAGGCGCAACGGCCAAAAGCGGTTGTCGGACCTACGCCTGATGTCCCTTTCTTTACGCGAACGCGTTTGGCACATTCCGGGGGATCGGGACGCGAAACGCTCTCGACCTCCGACGGAGTCCACGACCGGCAGCACCGCCAGGGAGACGGCCGATTTTCTACCCCGCTTCGCCATTTTCGGGAAGCACCTTCAAAGCCGCCTTGTCGACAGACGCAAGCTCTTGTTTTTGCACTGGTTTAAGTGTTTCCGACACCTGAAAAAACCCCCTTTCGTCGACAACGGCCGCGATGCGCCCTCCGGAACGAAAATTAGGACGGATTAGTAAAAGAAACGGTCTCAACCGGTGTCCAAAAGAGAGCTGACCGTTTCCACCCCCCCTACCCCCCCGGTGCGGGCCTCGGGCCAGCGACGCGCCCAGGGCCAACACCGCGCACCCCCCTATGCCCGCTGGGACCTGGCCTGACCACGTCTTGAGCCTAATCGGTCCTATTTCTCGCGGCGTGTGGGAAAATGAAAAAGGGCGCGGTCTACATCGGAACGCCCAGAGAGTTCATCCCCCTTAGCCCCGGGTCGTCAGTTCTTGGTGCGTGAGAATGCGAATAGCGTAACTTGGGAGGGAACCTATCGTAAGCCGTAACATCTGTAGAGCCCGGTATGCAGCCAGGGAAACCTCTGCGTCGGCCTCGACGTCGCGCACCCGGGGAACGTCTAACGGGAGCTTCTGGTCCATCAGATACACGGATCCCTTCTGGCTTCCCCACCGACGATGCGCCTGCTCCGAACCTTTGCGCGCATACCGAACACCTGCGAGCTGCTCGACCTCCTGCTGGAGGAGGTCTGCCACTGCCTCCAGACCCAACGGGATCAACGCCTGGATCACCGACAAACGCGTCTCCAAATCGATGCCATCGCCCTCAACCTTGACTTCACCATCGCCTGCAAATAGCTTCTCCATCTGGGCTCCTTTCTTACGGGTATACGCTCCTACACGTCTACCCAACGTAAGTTTGGAGCCCTCTAAGTTTCAACTACGATAGGCACAACACCGATGAACCAAGGCATGCCGATCCTCCTTGACACAGCAACACACGTTCAGTCAGACTTGAATTTTCGGGAGGCACCCATCGTCAATCCATTGTTTGAACCGAGTTCGTCCCCACAAGGTTCAACTGGTTTGCATTCCTTGCCCTGGCCTCTGCGCCGCCACAATCATTCGGGCACTGCTCAGGCCTTCTGAGCGAAGTTGATCGACGTCAATCCATGCTGTCAGAGACGATCAGGATGCTCGCAGACGCTCCTTATCTGCCTTTTGAGAGGTCCAGAGTGTATATCTGACCTGCACGAATGAGATGGACATTCTTTAGCCGTGCGCCGGGTGCTGGCCCTCCTGCCTGCAGGATCTGTTCCAGTGCCGTGATCCGGCCTTTGAGCGGATAGATCCCCGGACCCGAACGGTGCTCAGCAAGAAAATGCCGATTAAGTGAGCCGAGCACATAGACTTTCTTGCTTAGTACTCCTGTTCGCAAATACGGTGACGTATTCTAAGCAGACTTTGCCAAGGGCGTATCGTAGAACCTGAGTTTGTCGATCATCTCCGCGAGATCTGTTCGTGTGAACTTCCATTTGAAGGGTGTGGCGATACGTCCGTAGCGTTCCTGAAAACCGAGGATTCTTGCCTCAAGCTCTTCGAGCGATGCAAATTCGATAGGTGTCAGAGCCTTGCGTTTGAGGATCGAGAAGTAGATCTCGATCTGATTGAGCCAGCTTGCGTGGATCGGAAGGTGAACGGGGTGGATGTTTGGCCACTTCCCCTGGATACGGTCGATGCATGTTTGCCCTCGGTGCGAGGAGCCATTATCCACGATGAGGTAGACTTTCTTTGCCGAGCAATAGGGTTTCCTGCTCATGATCAGGCTCAGGAGCCGGTTGAAGGGCTCGATACCCGAAGAAGACTCACAGAGACCGAAGATTCGACCATTGTGCACGTCGAGAGCAGCCAGATAGGCCAGGGCTCCTTTCCGCTCGTATTCGTGTTTCAACGCGTGCCGCTCTGTTCGAGGCTGGCGGTAGGGTAACGTGCTTGCGAGCTCGTGCTTGAATACTGGTCTTTTCGTCGGCAGAAAGTACATATTCCCTCGGCCCTAAAGGCTTTCCTTGCCATTGGCGGTGATACAGATCAAGGACTCTACCTGCTTTGGTTTGGAAGTCCGGGTCCCGTGGGAAAATCCAGGAGCGATGATACCAAGGACGAATCGCGTCCTCTGAACTCAGACACAAGCCGTTCGATTGGCCCACCTGTTCTGATGACTTGGGTCAGGTTGTCGATCTCACGTTCCATTCTCCTGATCATCCCTCCAAGATGCTTCATACGGGCTGGTGAGTCCGACTTCTGAAGTTGCTCATTCACGTCTTTCAGGAGAACGTCCACTGTCTCGCCAGCCAGCAGTGTGCTTGACAGCAAGTCCATAACGGCATTCTCGATCCCATCACGAGATAGCGTCCGCCCGTTCGTACAGACGGCATTGCCACGCTTCGAATGATAGCCGCATCGATAATACTGCCGAACTTGCTTTCGGGCCCTGATCGTGTTCATGTGATAGTTCCCCCCACAGCAGCTACAACGGATCAGTCCAGTCAGGAGATAGGGTGAGATCATCTTATCGGCGAAAACCTTCCGTTGGGAGTAGGAGAACAGATGCAACCCTATGAGATCAAAACCCATCGAATCGGTCGGCGCCGCTACTGCTACACCGACGAAGACGCCGGGAAAGCCGTCGTACTCCTGCACGGTCACCTCATCGCCGAGAATCAATGGGACCCACAGATCCCCGCGCTCACACAAGCCGGCTACCACGTCATCTGTCCCCACCGGGCGGGCATGGGAAACAGCGACATCTGTGAACACATGTCGGACGCGGCGGATGCGGACGACACCTTCGCCCTGCTCAACGCGCTGGGCGTGGAAAAATGCGTGGCCGTCGGACACAGCGCCGGAAACGCCCACGCGCGCCAGATGTTCCTCTCCCACCCCAGCAGAGTCGAAGCCGCCGTCTTCATCGACGGCCTGTACTATTTGTCCGGAAAAGCCTCCAGGCTGGGAACCGAACGCTACAGCCCCGAAGTCCGCGCCCTGTACAAAAAAAACAAAGCCATCCTCATCGCCCACGACCTCCCCTGGTACTACCCCAGCGAATTCAACGTGCAACTCCTCAAAGACTGGGTCGAATGGAACCGTGAACACCCCGGCCTCAAGGACAAACTCAAACGCCGGGACGATCCCGCAAACTGCCCCATTCCATCCGGAAAATACTGCAAAATCCCCCTGCTCGTCATCGCCTCCGGATGGGGCAAAATCCGTCCCGACGATCCCGAAGCGGCCGAACTCCGGGAAAGACTTCCCGCAGAAAACGCCGAACTCGTCGTCGCCACCGAATGCGGGCACTACGTCCAGCTCGAGCAGTCCGGGATTGTAAACAAAAAGCTGCTTGAGTTCCTCGGCTCACTTCAATAGAAAAACGGCAAATGGCTCGGCCTGGATTGCCAGTTTCTAAAAAGGGGACGCCCTCGATGGTCACAATCGACAACACCACAAACCTCAAAGCAGCCCATCTGCCCTCCGACGAAAACGACCTGAGCCGACGCTACCTCCGCATGCTCGAAGCCTGGATCCCCGTCGGCGTGGAATACTTCACCGACTGGCCGGACCGCCCCAACTGCGACCACTTCTTCGGCGGCTGTCACTGGTACGGCAATGAAACCAACGCCCCTGCCGAAGCCTTTGCCCTGGCCAGCGTCTCCCCCGAATACGACGGTAAAACCGTCGGCGTCTCCAGGTCGGACCTCCGCGAAATGGCCATCAAGGGCCTCGCCAGGGCCACAAGAAGTGCTTGAGGAGGGCTGCACTCACGCCGAACAGTCCCCGGCACCCCGATCGCAGCCCGTCTACCGCCACTCCTGGGCCCGGCTCCTTGCACGCGTCTTTCGGATCGATGTGACGGAATGCCCGTCGTGTGGCGGCAAGATGAAGATTCGGAAGTGGACCGGATAGAGACGGGAGATCAGCATCCGTGTCTGTCACACATTTCAACCCATAGCAGCGACCCGCACCGGAAGATCCGTGTAACTTCTGCCGTTACGGACCAAGGGGACAATTGTGCATTGAGATGGACTCCCCTCGGGGTCACCATTTGACAATGAAAAGCGCCCTTTCGGGGATAAACCGAAGGGGCGCTTTTGTGTCTCAGAAGACAGAGGTCAGAGGTCAGGATTGGCTCTGTTACTCTACTGGCACCCTTACGGTAAACGTGCTACCGCTCCTCACCTCGCTCTCTCTCGTAATCAGCCCCAACCTCGTCCCTTCTGCACGCTGCTCTCCGAACCTTCGGCCTGACGGAATTCATGGCAGATGGTCTGCAGCTCATCGTCGCCTACGCCCGCACACGCGATAGCCGTATCCGTTGGGAGCGTGACCGGCTGCAGGAGGCAACAGAGGTTCAATTGACGTGGAATCTGAACGAGACGGCGAGATAGCCATCCACTTCACCGTCCGCCCTGTTCCCATACATCTCAGTGTGTTGATTATTTTCACTCATTTTATTGAATGATGGCCTATGTCTGGGGCCTTCTCCAGTATGGCATCCCTTTTGCGAGATCTATGGATCAGAAGACGGGAACGACGGTGCTGCGACGTTGATAGAAGGCAAACCTATTGGAGGAGAGTATGATAAGGGTTCAGATAATGATCGTTTTTTCTTTTCTCATCTTAACGACGGTCGGCTGTGATGGGCAGTCATCTCCAACCGGCAATGAGAACGGGAGTTTCGACTTCGACAACGACCTCGAACTCGTAGGGACGTGGGTCGGGGTGTCGTCCACCAATCCAGAGATAACCGACGAGGCCGCTCGTATTACCACGCTTGTGCTCCGCGCCGACGAGACGCAAAACACGAATATTGCGACTGGATTTGGCGAGTTGCCCATCTCCCTCTCAGGCACGTGGGAAATCGTAGGGGGGAAATTGATCATCTCTATTCTATCTACGCCGCAGGCGAGACCACAACCACTTCAGATTCCTACACGATCCGAGGAGATCGCCTGACGCTGGTCGATGACGATAATGGCTTTGTGGAAATCTGGGAGCGATAGGGGGGTTGATTCCGGCGACAGACCGCACACACCACGGCCCCCGTCGGCATCACGATGGCGGGGGCTTCTCCTTTGCCCGGTTGTTGGAAAGGGGACTCAGGCCGTCTGGATGTATTCCACCGGCACCCGCACCGTAAACGTACTCCCCCGACCTACCTCGCTCTCCACGCCGATGGTCCCGCCCAGCAGCTCCGCGAACTTCTTCGTAATCGACAGCCCCAGCCCGGTGCCCTTCTGAACGCTGCTCTCGCTGCCTTCGGCCTGACGGTATTCGTCGAAGATGGTCGGTAGCTCGTCGGCTGGGATTCCCTTGCCGGTGTCGGTGACGGCGATGACCAACGCGCCATCCTCGCTGGCCGCGCTCCCGGTCACGCTGCCACTTTCGGTTTGTGGACGTTTGTTTGATCAATTAAGAAAACGCTCCAAATCCGTACTGCTTCGGTCAGACTGCTTCGCGCAAGACTGCCGACACGTACTCAAGTCGCTTCTTCTTTCCGTAGTTCCTGATGTTGCCGTCGTAGTTCGTCATCATCTCATCGGTCCAGTCTCCGCTGAGGCGACAACCCCATAGCAAGCGAGTTCACGACGTCGTCGGGAATCGCGACGTGGTTCTGGATGAATGCCTTCGAATCGATATCGGCGAAATAGAAGCGAACTGGTGAAATTCCTCCCAATTTACTCTGTCACTGTCTTCAGCCACGCCCGCCCACCGGGCATGTTGCGCGACGCTCTACCGACGAAGGATTCAGGCAGATCAATCATGGAAGGCTGCTCGACCCTGGGATGAATCGCCCGATCACCGCTCCCGCGTGAGGTGCCAGGCGTCGCTGTGTTCGCACGCGTAGACCTTCAGCGACACGCCCTGCTCCTTTCGCAGGATGTCCGCTCTTCGCTCCGCGTCCCGGCGACTTCGATAGGCCTCTTTTTGGCTCTATCCGGGTTTCTCAACGGTGAAACTATAGAATGACAAGGTCATAGATCGTTCCCTACGCTTGGTTGTGTGTGTAGGACAATCAAAGCGAAGGGGGTGCGACCTATGACCGGGAGCAGATTACTATCGAAACTGCTGAGATTCAAGGGGTTCCGTGTTGTCAGCTGGTGGTTTGAGGGGAGAAGCTGTTTCGTCATCGCCGTAAAGCCACATAAGAATGGTTGTTGTTGTCCGGAGTGCGGCCGTCGAGGTAAAATCGTCCGCACAATGCCCCATCCGCGTCGGTGGCGTGACATTCCGGTGTGCGGGTGGAGGGTCTGGCTTCTCTACCATCCTCGGGAGATTCGGTGTCCTACCCACGGTCGTGTGGTCGAGGAGATTCCGTGGGCGGAGCGGTTCTCTCGGGTGACGTATCGCTTCGAGTATGCCATGCTGCGCTACTGCCAGACCATGACGCAGAAGGCGGCGTCCGAGTTACTGCGCATCTCTGCCTCGACGCTGTCGGATCTCCTTCACCGATCCATCACGCGGCTTCGTGAAGGTCATCGTATCCGAGGGCTCAAAACCATCGGGATCGACGAGATCTCCTACGCCAAGCGTCACAGGTACGCCACGCTCGTTTACGATCTGGACCGCTCCTGCGTGGTGTGGGTTGGCCGCGGCAGGGCGCGTAAAACGATCGATCGGTTCTTCACAGAGGCTCTCAGTCCCTACCAGAGATCCAAGATCGAGTGGGCCTGCTGCGACATGAGCGAAGCTTACATCGGAGCCATCCAGGAACACTGTCCGAATGCCAAGCTGGTCCTCGATCGCTTTCACATCGTCAAGGCTCTCAATGCCGCCGTTGACGAGGTCCGTAAGGACCAGTGGCGTAAAGCTGCCCCGGATGAGCGCAAAGCCATGAAGGGCCTCCGATGGCTCCTCTACCGGCACTCAGCGACACGCTCCAGAGGGGATACTCGGACACTCAAAGCACTGGAGAAGGCGAACTACCGAATCTATAGAGCCTGGAGACTCAAGGACGAGTTCGAGCAGTTCTGGGAATACAAAGCGCCCTGGGCTGCCGAACGCTTCCTGAAATGCTGGACGACGTCCGCACTCAGAAGTCGACTTGAACCCCTGCGAAAGTTCGTCAGGACCCTGCGACAGCACTTCTTCGGCGTCCTCGCATTCGTGAACACGCGTCTTACCAACGCCATCGCCGAAGGCCTCAACCGAATCGTCCAAATCGTCAAGAACCGAGCCAGCGGATTCCGCACACTCGACGCATTCAACGATATGATCTTCCTTACCGTCGGAGACATAAACATCCCTGAGCAGATTCCGAAGAGGTTCCGCACACGCTAACCGCGCCCCCATGCCAGGAACCACGGCACCTTCACCCACTTCAGCTCGTTGAGAGATCCGGATATAGCCCTCTTTTTGCTCACCGTTCGCGCCCTTGCAGAAGGGACATTTCTCGCTCGGCGTTACCCTGTCCTTGGGCGAGAGATGCCACTTGCCGCATACACTGCAGGCATAGGGCACGAGATTGCTGCGATAGGTGTCATTCGCGTATCCAGCGCCGTCCTCGGCTTCTTCCAGCGAGTCAAACTCTGTCAGAGGCTTTCCGGAGACCTTGCCGATGCAGGTTGTGCTCTTTCCGCTCATGGGGTGGCTGCCAGCGGCCCCGATGAAAATCGAAGGAATCGCGTCTGGCCTTCCGCACGTGTTTCCGCGACGACGCGATAGGTCCGGTCCAGCTTCTCAAGCCAGCCGTCAAAGCTCAGTTCGTTCTGCACATAGCGCTGCATGAGGATGTGGTCCTATACCGATCGCGAGTCCGAGGACATTGATGAGAGTATGGACTTTGTGACGCAGCACGTTGCGCTTGAGTTGCTCGCTCCACGCAAGTGCCTTTCACAGAATCCTTGGTCACGCCAATTCTGGGTAGGTCATCGGCACCCGCACCGTAAACGTGCTGCCCTTACCCACTTCGCTCCCTTCGGTTGCTCGGCTTGACGGCACGCCTACCTACAGCAGGCGTAGGCAATCCTGATATCGATATCTGAAATGGGAAAAGAAGAATCAGCACTTACGCCGCCGCTCCATTAATAACAGTTTGGCGGACTCACGCACGAGCCGGGCGCCGAGCACCGATATTCGAACTATGGGTACGTCCTGCTTGGGGCACTCATCGAAAAAGTGAGCGGCATGTCGTACTACGAGTACGTGCGAAGCAAGGTCTTCCAGCCGGCCGGCATGGAGTCCACCGACTCGCTGCCCGAAGCCGACGAAGTGCCGAACCGCGCCATTGGGTACATGAGGCGAGACGGCGCGTGGTTATCGAATGCCGACACACTCCCGTGGAGGGGTACTGCGGCTGGTGGGGGCTACTCGACCGTCGGTGACCTCCTCCGGTTCGCCCAGGCGCTAGAGTCGGGTATGCTGATATCGAAGACGATGCTGGCTGAAGCGACGAGGCCGCAGGCACAGCAGTACGGGTATGGCTTCGGGGTCTGGGGAGAAGGGCCGCTGCAGGGCTACGGTCACGGCGGCGGAGCACCCGGGATGAATGGGGATCTTCGCGTGTTCCCACAGCTTGGGTACGTGCTCGTTGGCCTCAGCAATCTCGACCCGCCAGCGGCCTTCCGCTTCGTTGAGTACTTCGCGCTCCGAATGCCGGCGACGCCGTAGAGCGCCTTAAACTCAGGGGGCTCGCCGGCGGGGAGCCTTATCGAACGGTGTCGCCATCCGACCGTGCTCCGAGGCAGGCGTTCCAAGATACATCTCCCCCTCCATTCCGAGAGGGGCGACGATCTCCTTGACTACCAAGCTCGTCCAGATTACTCCCGACACCACGCACGATGCCGGCGATCCAACCGATCGCCAGGCCGTGGTAACAGGCTGTGGACCGGTGGGAAGATCGGCTCAAGCAGGGCGACCTCGTCCACGGACAGATCCAGGTCGGCCCAGGGTCCTCGCAGCAAGCTTGCATGCCCTGCTCCTCCTGTTGTAGACTATAGGTTAGAAAGGAAGCATCGGTTGTGGTATCGACTGAGTGGGCTGGCACGTAGTTTACACCGAAGGGTGGTAAAAGTTGGCAGAAGGCACAGTCAAATGGTTCAACGACAGTAAAGGATTTGGCTTCATCGAGCAGGAAGGGGGCGAGGATGTTTTCGTCCACTTCTCTGCGATTGAAGGCGACGGTTTCAAGTCGCTTGCCGAGGGCGATGCTGTGGAGTTCGAGGTCCAGCAGGGACCCAAGGGTCTTCAGGCTTCGAACGTCGTCAAGAAGTAAGTTCGCTATAGACGTTGAGCAAGGGCGCTATCTCCGATGGGGTAGCGCCTTATTCTTTACTCCTTTTGTAATTTATGGATGGGTAGAGCTTCCATCAATCACGTTGCATAAGGACAAGTCAATGCCGAACCTGAATCAGATTCTGAAGGAAGAGATTGTGTTCGTATATCGAAGCGTGAAATTAACCAGCAGGTCAGACCTCTGAGGGGCCAGCTTGTGGAAATGAGGAAGACTGCCCGGGAACAGCGTCGCAGGATAGACCAACTCGAGAAGGAGCTGGCAGGAAAGGCTGACAAAGAGCGCGTGATCGCACCTCGAACCGTGAGCGAGGACGATGATGTTCGCGTTCCCCGAGGATCGGTTCGGAAACATCGTGAGCGTCTGGGAATTTCTCAGCGAGAGATGGCCCTGCTGCTTGACGTCTCGACGTTGACGGTGAGCAACTGGGAGACGGAAAAGACTTCACCCAGCGGGAAGAACAAACTCGGGTTTGCGGAGTTGAGGAAGATGGGTGTTCGGGAGGTGTGGGACCGCTTGGAACGGCTGGGGTAGGGATGAGGGATACGAATGGGTGGGTACCGCAGTGTAGTGCTTCTTGAGAACCGGAAGTGCACGGATGTCGCCCTGATTGGCCAGCATCTGAGCATAGCCGACATGCTCGATTCAGGAAAGGCACACCATGAAAGTCATCGGAGTTGAGACCCTTCGAGCCGACCGGTTTAACTATGTCAGGATCGAGACGGATGAGGGGATCAGCGGCGTCGGTGAACTGCATCCGGCCAGCGGTACTGGAGGCACCCCGTTTTTGCCGATTGCGGGGGTCGAATATTGTGCCGAATACCTGATTGGCAAGAATCCTTTGCATATCGAACGCCACTGGCAGCACATGTTCAGGCGTTGTTTATTCCGTGGCGGGGCGGATGTCATGGCGGCGATCGGAGCGGAGCTATAATCAAAAGGTGTGGAAAAAGAGAAAGGGCGACCCTACCCTTCCCGTGAGATAGTTGATTCACACAAAACCGGGTGAGAGGCCCGGTTGGGAAGGAGGATCGCCGTGAAGGAACATACGCATAGAGCCCCATTGAAGTCCATGCCGACGTGGGAGACGGTTGACGATTGGATCCGTGAAGAGATCCAGGGCCGGTTCCAGTCCATTCTGGAGGAGGAGGCGACCGCGTTCTTGGGCCGGTCGTGGTATGAGCGCCGAGCCGAGGTCGATAGCTCCACGGGCTACAGGAACGGCTACGGCAAGCCCCGGCGTCTCTCGACGAGCTGCGGAACGATCAAGGTCCGGCGTCCCCGGGTTCGTGGTCTGGAAGAGCGGTTTGAAAGCCGCATCCTCCCCCTGTTCGCCCGGAGAACCAGGGCCATTGGAGATCTGCTTCCCGACCTTTATCTCCACGGTCTCTCCCAGGGCGACTTCGAGTTGTCTTTGCGTGCGCTGCTCGGTGATGGCGCGCCGCTTTCGCCGACCTCGATCGCTCGTCTTCGAGGGAAGTGGGAGGTCGACTTCCAGGACTGGAAAGAAAGGCGTCTGGATAATCGCGAACTGGTCTACGCCTGGGCTGATGGCATCTACGTCAAAGCCGGGCTCGAGCGCGAGAAGGCGTGTCTGCTGGTCGTGATCGGCGCGATGAGCGACGGCAGCAAGGAGATCCTGGCGATAGAACCCGGTTATCGAGAGTCTACAGAATCCTGGCTCACGGTGCTCCGGGATCTCCGGGATCGCGGGCTCGAACATCCTGTCCTGATCGCCGCGGACGGGAATATGGGCATCTGGGCGGCCGTTGATCAGGTCTGGCCAGAGAGCCGGCAACAACGGTGCTGGAACCACAAGATCCTCAACGTGCTCGACAAGGTCGCCAAGCGTGCACAGGCTGAAGCCCGCGCACTGCTCGTCCAGATCCCCTATGCCGGCACGAAAAAGGAGGCCGAGAAGCTCCGGAAACGCTTTGCCGCACGGTATCGCTCACAGTTCCCTGCCGCCGTGGAGACGCTCGAAAGAAACTGGGATCGGATGGTCACGTTCTACGACTTCCCGAAGGAACACTGGAAACACCTGAGAACCACGAACGTCGTCGAGAGCCCCTTTGCTTCCGTTCGGCTTCGCACAAACGCCGCCAGGCGATTCAAGAAAGTCAGGAACGCCACGACTCTCATCTGGCGTACGCTCAAGGTCGCAGAGAGCCGATTCAGGAAACTCACCGCGCCACACTTGCTACAACAAGTCTACGATCAGAAACACTCAACCGGACCGCAGGTCGAAACCGGGAAGATGGCCGCCTGATTTCTTTTACACACCTATTGACCTGAACTCGGGAAGACCCAGGAAGTATGATCGCGTGGTTTCCTTACCAAAAGTGCCCGAAGATGTAAAGGAAGTTTTGAGGGCCCGCGCCGAGGCCGAGGGGATGACGCAGACAGATTTGCTGATTAACCTAATACTGACACTTCAGGTGTAGGTTGTAGGAATCCACCCAAGACGGTAGGAAAGGAACTCAGCCCCCGGTCGAACGATCGGGGGCCTTTCCTTTTTCAGACAGCTATCCCTGCTTAGGACCGTTCCCTGTAGCCTGGCGGAAGATCACTTGGCAGGGGGGATCTCATTGCCACCGGGCAAGCGGGGGTCGGTGAAGCGCGCCCTGCAAGACGCGTTCAAAGCCGAAGATCCTGAACTAGCCGAGCGTATGCTGAAGAATCTGGCGCGGAGCCTGGACGAGCAGCACCCCGGCGCGGCCGCCTCGCTCCGCGAAGGGCTCGAGGATCTGCTGACGGTCAAACGCCTGGGCCTCGGTGGATCTTCCCTGGAGCGCACCCTTTCGAGCACGAACGTCATCGAAAACCTGATCGGACAGATCCGCCAACTCTCAGGCCGCGTCAAGCGATGGAAGAGCGGCCGCATGATCCTGCGCTGGAGCGCCGCCGGTGCCTTGGAAGCCGAACGGGGCTTCCGGCGACTCAAGGGCTACCGCCAGATGACCAAGCTTGTGGTCGCCCTTCAGACGCACGATACCGCTCTCGACGGGAATGTTGAAGGACGCGCTGCAGCCGCCTGAAACCATCACATGCCGCTGTCCAATTTCAACAGCGAAAAAGACATTGCCCGATCCTCCTTCCCAGCCGGGCTGCAAACCGGTTTCTCTGTGAAATAACTAACTCACGGGAAGTGTAGGGTCGCCTTTTCTCTATTTCCACACTTAATGACTATAGCTCGCCGTCAGTTTGATATTGCGACCGGGTGAGTATGTAGTGACATCATTCCCATCGCTATCTACGATAATGCTGCGCTTGCTGTAGAGCGTATCGAACGCGTTTTCAGCTCGCACCTGTAGTGAAAGGTTCTGATTGAATCGGTACGAACCAAAGATGTCGTAAATTGTATAACCGGCCCGTCGTCTCTCTACACCCCGCTGGATGAATTTTCTCTCTGCACGACTTGTCATATCAAGACCTACCCGAGCTTTACCGCCGAAAAGATACGTTCCCACAGTGGCATTAAGACTGGGAGGGTTAATATTCGCTAGCTTAATACCCTCACCGTCTTTACCGTCCGTAGTTTGTGCAGTAACAGCAGCAAATCCCATAAAGCCTGCATAGTTTAACGAGAGTTCAAAGCCGCCAATCTGTGCCTCATCGATGTTGGTGTATTGCCTGACTTCGACGAGGTCATCAGACCCATCGCCATCAATATCAGCCTTATACTCATCTATGGTTGTCAAGGCAATGAGATTGTCAACGGTATTGTTGTTATAGCCGAACTGGAAACTCAACTCATCGCCCGCGCGGAGCAGGCTTGTTTGGCCAAAGCGGAAACCAGTCTCCCAACTGGCGCTGGCCTCTCCTTTGAGATTGGGGTTGGGTGTGATTTCACTGCAACTACTGCGTCCGCACGAGGGTTCGCCATTGTTCCTGTAAGCTTCGTGTACAGAGGGCGAACGAAAACCCCTGCCGGCCACCCCATAAAAGCTCAGACCACCTGCACTCCCATGTTCAAAAGGTCTCCAGGTTACGTGTAATTTGGGAGATATTGCAGCTTCTGTGCTAGAGCCTTGCGTGGGATGGCTATTTTCAAAGCGGTCGTAGCGCACACTCCCCACCAGCGCTAGGCCGTCGCCAACGGCTATACCGTCGCTCGCATAAATACCGTACTGCGTCCGCTGGCGGCGTATATCGTCATAGGCCGTTAGTATATCATCATCAGTGTAGTCCAGGCCGTAGCGGACTTCGTGGACGACGTCGGCCCCTTGTTGCAAGGTACTGACGTTCTCCAGTTCGAAATAGCCAGTATCCACCCCCCAGATATCGTGCTCCGTTTCGCCTACTACCAAGCGGTCCCGTTCAACTTTGTTGTAACTGAAACGAGCGTTGAGGTTCAGCAATGGCCTGTTTTCAGGGTTCAGCTTGTATTCCGCCGACCAAGTTCTGTCCTCAACCGAGGTGTCGGCTGGATCGAGATACGCACCGCTGCCGGTGGTCGTGCGAGCCGTGTAATTCTTATCCAAACCAACATAACTTAACTCGAGGCGCTGGCCGTCGTCAACATTGTAGACGCTTTTTAACAACAAATTAGCGCCTGTCGCCCCGGTCGAGCCCAAAAGTGCCTGCAAGCCGTCGCCGTCTTTATATGCGTCCGTGTTCCTCTTTACAAATGCCCCTGAGACAGCCAGTTTATCAGTAGCCTGATAGGCACCGTCAACGCTATTATAATAGCTCGCGCCATTGCTCTCATATCCGCTTCGGACATTCAAGCCCCAGCGTTTACTCCCTTTGATCACGTCTTCAGGGTCTTTGGTCTCCAGCAGAACTACGCCACCCAACGACCCGTTCCCGTAGATATTTGAGGCAACGCCGGGAACGACGGTAATACCTTTGTACATATCCGGCTCCAGCCAGATGGTATTGGCACCACCATGCCGTACTTGGTTGAAGTTTTTGGGAGCACCTTCGACCCGTAGGCTGACTTGGTCGCCGGTAAAACCGCGCACGTATACGAGGCTGCCTTGTTGGCCGCCTTCTTCGTCCACCTGTACGCTCGTCGTTTTTCTCAGGGCATCGGCCAAGGTACTGGCTTGTTGGGCGCTTATGTAGCCGGCGGCGATTAGTTGCGCACCTTCAGAAACACCCACTCTCCGGCTTTGAACCTCTTGCACTTTATCCACCCCAAATACCTCTACGGCCTCCAGATAAATCGGCCGCTGTTCCATGGTTATAGCGAGCTGGGTCACTTGGCCGGCCTCAACTCTTACCTTCCGTTCGACGCGATCATAACCTATAAAGGTGGCTACTAGAGTGTACGAGCCGGCCGGCACCTGACGGAGGACGAAGGTCCCCTCGGTAGAGGCCACGGCGCCTAATTTAGCCCCCTTTAAGACAATATTCGTTCCAGGCATCGGCAGGTTCTGGGCGTCGACCACGCGGCCTTCTAGGTACCCGGTTTGTACTTGGGCCAATGCCAACGAGCCGTTGAATAGCATTGCGCAGACTAAAGAGAAAACGACAAGAACCGCGCTCTTCTCCCTGTGCATTCGCGTAAAACCATCCATAATCTTTCCCCTCCTTCTTGGGTGAAGTTCTTGGGTGAAGGGTGACGAGTTCACTTTCGGGTGTCGTCATTTTTGGGCGAGGAAGCGGCAACCATCTGTGCGCGGGCCGCCCCCACCTCGTCGGGTAGGTGTTTCGAGTGCTTGGATACCGCGCCGATCACCGAGCCGAGAACCGCCGGTCGATTTGCGCCGCGGTGCTTGGGCCGCCGTGATGGTGCGTGGGCCGACCAAATCCTATCTCGCCGAGGGTGCCGGCAATCACCAGCCAGGCTACCCCGGCGGCGATACTGAGCCCTGCCACACCCAACAGGCGCGTCGGCCGGATTTGCAACCACATGATCAGGCCCGACACGGCCCAGAAAATCAGGGTGAAGGCCGTGGCGTCGGCGAGCAGGGTCCACAGCCAACGCGGCCCGATTTGGTCCGGGTACATTTTTAACTGATGCAGGCGGGTAACAGCCTCGCGGAGACTAAAACCTGTTCCGGCGCCCGCTTGGCGGCCGTCGAGCGTCCCATTTATCAGATTATACGTCGCGTGCCAGTCACGCCCGTCTTCGTCCCGCAGCGCGAATTGTAGCACGGGTGCCGGACGTGTCCGTATGCGAGCAGGTCCCGTCGCTTCTAATCCGGCGTCGGCGAGTAGCTCGACCGATTTATCACCGACGGCAGTAAAGTTCGGCGCGTCGATATGCACGGGCTGACCAGCGAAGGGCGGTGGTTCGGGTACCGGGGCCTCGGCAGTCGTCTCAATCCGAGCGCTGCCGTCGGTGAGGTTTATGCGCACAGTGTGTTGAGCACCGGCACCGGAAAATTGTACGCTGAACCGCCCCGTGAGCCGGGCGGTGGCCTCCTCAACTATAGCGAAACTGCCGCCACTGCCGTCGTTGAGTTGGGCGACGATTTGGCGAGCGAGTTCCTCGGTGTCAAGCGCCACGAATCCCGTCGTGGCCTGCACAGCTTCGACGTTAGCGTAGTGGACAATATCGCGCGATGATGCCCAGTTCGGGTGGTTGAAAAACAGCCCACTGACACCGAATAACAGCACCCACGGTAGCAGCAGCAGACCAGCATAGAGGTGCAGTCGGCGTACGAATTTGAGTGCCTTGGGCTTCCAGCACCGTCGCCTGGTAGCACTGGCCCCTTCCTTTTTTTCAACGTGCATCACTGCTCCATCTTCGATTTCAGGTTTTTACAGGAGAGGAGGTCCATCCAATTTTTACTGAACAAAAGGGCCTATACACATCCCCCGGTACATACTGGTTTGGTTCATATCGGCTCTGCGTTCTCGACGGGGCTATTGGCGAAGTGCTGGCAGGCGCACCGAGGACAATCGCCATCGAACACCCGTCACTTGAGCCGCACGTGCAGGTCGGCGTGGCGCTCGTGCCCCAACTCAACCGGGGCTCTTGCCCGCGGCCCCCTCCAGCTCCATCAGACATTCCATGCGCGCCGCGACCTCCTGGACGCTCCGGTTCAAGGCGAGAAACTCGGAGCAGGTCATGCCGATGTTGACGTTCTGGTACACCAGGTGGACCCCGCCCGCGTCACAGCGATAAATCGCTATCCATCGACGGGAGTTTCCGAAATTGCATCCATCATCGTGGTCCCTTTCCGTAATCCGCGCGCTGGGGGGCTCGCTCCAGGCATGGCGATTGATTCCACAATCAACTGATCTGTATGCCAAACATAAGATTTGACAGACAATCATATAAATTAAATTAAAACGATAGTTTGGCAAGACAATTAAATGAATGTCTCATCAAACACTGCCGGTCAAGATTGTCAAACATTTTCTCGGCCGATGTCTGGCCCCCTGGATTGTTCCCATTCCTAAAGTTAGGATATGGGACCTAGAAAGGGGGCCATATGGCCAGGAAGCGTTACACCGCAGAGCAGATTATCGGTCATCTTCGGCAAGCTGAAATACGTATCTCCGAGGGTAAGACGATTCGCCGAAGTCGTGCGTGAGCTTGGCATCAGCGAACAGACCTACTACCGGTGGCGTAAGGAATACGGCGGTATGGAGGTCAATCAGGCGCGTCGGCTCAAGGAGCTCGAGCAAGAGAACGGGCGTCTGAAACGTCTTGTGGCCGACCAGGCTCTGGATATCTCGATTCTCAAGGAGGTGTCCCGGGGAAACTTCTGAGCCCGACGCGGCGACGGGAGGCGGTTGTTCACGTGCGTGAGACACTGGCCGTCTCGGAGCGTCGGGCGTGCCGTGTGCTGGGTCAGGTGCGCCGTACCCAGCGATACACGCCCACGGTAGCCGATGATGAAGGAGTTCTGACTGCGAACGTCGTATCTCTGGCCACTGAGTATGGGCGGTATGGCTACCGCCGTATCACGGCCCTCCTCAGAACCGATGGCTGGCGGATGAACCACAAGCGTGTGGAGCGTATCTGGCGGCAGGAAGGGCTGAAAGTGCCGGCTCGCCAGCCCAAACGCGGCCGACTGTGGTTCAACGACGGCTCCTGCATCAGGCTACGGCCTGAGCATCGCAACCACGTCTGGGCCTACGACTTCGTGTTCGACAGGACGCGTGAAGGCAGGCCGTTGAAGTGCCTGACGGTTGTGGATGAATACAGCCGCGAGTGTCTGGCGATTCGAGCCAGATTTGCCTGACGTAGTTGCCGAGATGGAAGAGATTGGCGAACTACTCAGCCAGGCAAGGAGAGCGGGCCCCATTGGGCATATGGAGTCGTGAACAGGGCAGCGGGCTCGGGGTCACAGGTAGTAGGGTCCTCCTTGAGCGCCCCTGAGGTCCTCCCTCCCTCCTGACCGCATTCGCCATCTACTCGTATCGTGGCTCGATGAGGCTGAGCCGAAGCGCCCCCGCCGGCAGTTTTCCACAGTCTCCGGTGGCCGAAACGGAATTTGCCTCACTGAGCAATGTGAATCACTTCCTACGAGCTATGTAGCCGCGACGGGGAGGTGCCCGTTTTTGGTCAGCGATCTGCGAGAGGCGGCCCTGATCAGTAGACTGCGTCATCGCCACCGGGTGTGGGTGGCTCGGGAAACCGTCAGATACAACGCGAGCGAGGATGAGGAATGTTTGAACAAGCCTTCAAGAATATTGACGACGCCCTTAGGAAAGAAGCGGGCTGCACAACGGAACTCGACTATACCGAGCAGACTTCGTGGCTACTGTTCCTGAAATACCTCGATGGGCTGGAGCAGGATTTGGCAGATGAGGCCGCGCTGGATGGTAAGGACTACAGCTACATCCCCGATGAATCGTACAGATGGGAAACGTGGGCCGCCCCCAAAGGCAAGGACGGCAAGCTCGATCACAACACAGCCATGACCGGTGACGACCTGTGCGACTTCGTTGACCAGAAGCTCTTCCCGTACCTCCAGAGCTTCACGCAGAGGGCCACCGGGCCGAACACCATCGAGTATAAAATCGGTCAAATCTTCGGCGAGATTAAGAACAAGATTCAAAGCGGCTACAACATGCGCGAGATCATCGATCACATCGACGGTCTGCGCTTTCGTTCGCAGGCCGAGAAGCACGAGCTTTCGCACCTCTACGAAGCCAAGATCAAGAACATGGGTAACGCTGGTCGTAACGGCGGCGAGTATTACACGCCGCGTCCACTTATCCGTGCCATTGTTCAGGTTGTACAGCCGAAGCTCGGCGAGACCATCTACGATGGCGCGGTCGGCTCGGCAGGCTTCCTGTGCGAGTCGTACGATTACCTCAAGAATACTCATCCGAAGCGCACCACTACGCAGGACCGACTCCTACAGGACGGCACCTTCTACGGCAAGGAAAAGAAGTCACTCGCCTACGTCATCGCAATCATGAATATGATCCTGCATGGCATCGAAGCACCCAATATCCTGCATACAAACACACTCACCGAGAACCTTGCAGACATTCAGGAAAAGGACCGTTACGACGTAGTGCTGGCCAACCCACCCTTTGGTGGCAAGGAGCGGAAAGAGGTTCAGCAGAACTTCCCCATCCGCACAGGGGAAACTGCCTTCCTCTTCCTTCAGCACTTCATCAGGATGCTCAAGGCTGGCGGGCGCGCGGGCGTGGTCATCAAGAACACTTTTCTATCCAACACCGACAACGCTTCGACGAGTCTGCGCAAGCTGTTGCTGGAAAGCTGTAACTTACACACGATACTCGACTGCCCGGGCGGCACGTTTATCGGCGCGGGCGTGAAGACCGTCGTGCTCTTCTTCGAGAAAGGTGCACCCACGCGCAAGGTCTGGTTCTACCAACTCAATCCCGGTCGCAACATGGGCAAGACCAACCCGCTAAACGACGACGACCTTACCGAGCTCGTGAAGCTGCAAAAAATCCACGCCGACTCCCCCAAGAGTTGGAGCGTAGACGCCGTGGATATTGACCCGACGACCTTTGACCTATCCGTAAAGAACCCCAACGGGGGTGAGGAAGTCGCGCACCGTAGTCCGGGTGTCATCATAGACGAGATTGCCGCGCTGGACGCCGAGAGTGCGGGGGTGTTGGAGACAGTTCGAGGATTGCTTTGAAGGAGGCGTGGCAAATCGAGACTTTGGCTAAGGTGTGCGATATTAAGCCCCCAAAGTCAGAGGCGCGTGAGCGAGTCGCTCCGTCCTCATTGGTGACATTCGCACCAATGGGGGATTTGGGAATCGACCAAAAGTTCTTGAAGCCGTCGCAGGTGAAACCGCTCGCGTCGGTGATTGGCAGCTACACTTATTTTTTCCACCCGAAGAACACAAGCCGGAGAATCGTTCCGAGTGTGCCTGTTGAGCAGCCGGCAAGAAATAAACGCTGTGAGCTCGAGCCCTACCGATTGTCATCAATGTGGCGTAGCCATAGCCTCCAGGAAGCTACCGATCTCGTTCCCGAGCAGGGCCACAGTCCTCGGGTTTCTACACATCTGTGTCCATCTGTGCCTGTCCTGAGTGCGAGCCGCACAGGCGGCTCGTGTATCGAAGGGTTCATTTGTGGTTCCAAGGGTTTTGACGTATTTATCCGCACGCAAAAACGTCAAACCATCAGGAGATCCACCAATGCTGCATCGAACCTTCGGGAAAACCGGATTCGACATCTCGGCCGTCGGCCTCGGCACCTGGAACATCGGCAACCAATGGGGCGAAACAGACGACGGGAACGCCTTCAGCACGATTCGAGCCGCTTTCGACCACGGCGTCACCCTCTTCGACACAGCGGAAAACTATGGCATCCCGGGTGGGATGTCGGAGGAGCGCCTCGGAATGGCGCTCGCCGGCATTCGCCATCGCGTCACCGTCATCAGCAAAACCGGCAACTGGGGTCGCAGAATCGGCCGTCTGATCCCACGCGAGTACCCTGACACGATTCGCGTCTGCGTCCACGCCTCCCTCCACCGCCTCCGCACGGATTGGCTCGACGTCGTCCTCTGTCACGAGGGGGAGATCGAAGATCCAGGGGTCTACATCGAAGGTTTCGAAATCCTGCTTCAGGAAGGAAGGATTCGCGCCTACGGCATCTCGACCAACAACCTGGACGTTTTGAAGCGCTTCAACGCCAACGGCCGCTGCAGCGTCGTTCAGGTCGACTACTCGCTATTGAACCGGAAACCCGAAGCGGAGTTTCTCCCCTATTGTCAGGAGAACAACATCGGCGTGATGATCCGGGGCCCGCTCGCGAAGGGATTGCTGTCTGGCCGTTACGAGAAATCGACAGTGTTCACAGACAACATTCGAAATGCGTGGCACGATAACGGGGAGGCACAGGCCAAATTCGAAGCCGAGATCGACCGGGTCAACAAGCTGAAGTCGATGGCCAACCCCGGTCCCGAGATGGTCCAGATGGCGCTGCGCTATGTCATCTCCCATCCCGCAGTCTCGGTCGTCATCCCCGGCGCCAAATCCCCGGAACAGGCTGCAACGAACGCAGCCGCCGGCTCCGAAGCCCTCGACGAAGCCACCATCGAAAAACTGAAAGCCTTGACGTAAAGAAGCCTCTGGCCGAATACGCTCACCCTGAGTGACCTCACTGCCCTCCGCATCCGCGCTAAGCAAACGAAAGTTTCTGTCACAGGTTGTATCGAAGGGCGAGCTGGATAGGGCGAGACCCGGAAGTCACCGAACAAGCGTTAGCCAGAGTACAGCCAATACGAGGATTGAATGCCTAGACTGAAAGACAAAATCATCATTGTAACGGGAGGCGCGTCCGGCATCGGGCGAGCCACCGCCCTGTGTTGCGCGAGTGACGGGGCGAGCGTCATCGTCGTCGACCTGGACAAGGACGGTGTCGACGGTTGCGTGAAAGAGATCGAGGAAGCCGGCGGAAAGGCCAGCGGCTTTGGCGTGGACGTAAGGGAGGACGATCAGGTCAGCGGGTTGTTCAGGGAGATCGGCGACAAGGTTGGTCACATCGACGGACTGATCCACGCCGCCGGCATTCTGGAGGGCGTCTTCGTACCGATCGACGACTTCGAAGAGCTCACCTGGGACAAGGTCATCGACGTCAATCTGAAGGGCAGCTTCCTGATGTCCAAACACGCCGTCCCCCTGATCGAAAAATCGGACAAGGGCGTGATGCTACTCGTCGCATCGGGAGCCGGCGTCCGAGGCGGCAGCTCATCCATCGCCTATGGATCCAGCAAAGGTGGCGTCCACGGTTTATCACTCGTCCTCGCAGCACAGCTGGCCGACCGCAACATCCGCGTACACGGCATCTGCCCTGGGAGCCTCGCCACACCGCTCAAGCTTCGCCAGGTCGAGAAATCGGCCAAAGCCACTGGAGCCGACTTCGAAAAAATGGCTGCTGCGCTCGGCGACCCCGAAGGCGTCGGCAAGGTCCTCGCCTTCCTCGTCTCCGACGATGCCGACTACGTCCGCGGCACCGTCTTCACCAGATAAAGCAACCACGGAGGACACGGATAGCACGGAGATTGTGGATGCACCCGGTACGCTCGGGGGAGTTCGACACACCGAGCCGTTGAGAAGCGGGTAGGAAGGCAAATCGCCCATTCCGCCTGCCACAAGGCAAGCTTGCTGCCCCTGGACCCAGCCCCCGGCGATAAGCAAAGTATCAACTGAAGGCTTCCAGTCCTATCCTCACGCCCCTCCGTGTCCTCCGTGTTCTCTGTGGTTAGTCTTGGTTTCTGAGGTTTCCAATGCGTTTAGGCATCGTAGGAATGTTACCCAGCGATTTCCGTACGTTCGAGGCCAGCCACTTCGAGGCCATTCGCAGACTCGGTTTCACCGGCGCGGGATTCCATCTACCTGGCGACCTGGCATCCGAAATCACGCCGGATGATATCGATCGTGGGCGTTCCCTATTCGTGGACAACGAGATCGACCTCGTGCAGATGGGGATCGGCTATGCGGAATGTCTGTTCGACCCGAATCCTGATGTGCGCAATCGGGTGACGGAAAAGATCAACCGGACGATTTCGATCGGTGCCGCCCTTGCCGCCGATTACGTCCTCATCCGGCCCGGCAGTCGGAATCCCCAAGGTAGCTGGACGCCCCATCGCGACAATTTCACCGCCGAATCGTGGGATCGGTTCATCGAAACGCTGAAGCGCATCACACCGGTTCTGGAAGAGCACGACGTCACGGTCGTGATGGAGACACACCTTGTTTCGATCCTCAAGAACCCCGAAGCCTGCCGTCAGATGGTCGAGATGGTGGGCTCGCCGAAACTGCGTCTCGTCCTAGATTACGTGAACCACTTCGAAACGCTGAAGCAGGTCTACAAAAACACGGCTCGGCAGGATCACATCTTCGCTGAGATGGGGTCTTACGGACCCGTGATGCACGTTAAGGACATCTCGCTCGGGAAAGGACTCGTCCTCCACATCGAGGAAGCCATCCCTGGCAACGGCGAACTGGATCTCGAGTACTGCTTCAGATCCTTCGAAAAACTCCACCCCGATAAGTATGGCCTCATCGAGCATCTGCCTCAGGATCTCATCCCCGAAGCCGCCAAAAACACAAGAGCCATCGCAAAGTCCGCGGGTGTCCCCATCCACTGAACCGCTCGACATTCGGAGTTGGACATTCGATGTTGGACATTTGCTCGGCCCATCAACACTCTGAACTCGGCACTCGGAATTTGTCTTCCGGTTCGAAAAAGTGGCCCCGGGGCCACAATCTTCACGAACCACGCAATATGTTCTTAACCATCTTATTATAAATAGTTTATAACGAATCTTATCGCGACACCCAGTAGACCCCAGCACTCAGCACGAAGGCTACCGGCAGCGTCAGCACCCACGACAGCAGGATGCGCATCACCGTCCCCACATCTCCCTCTCCCGTCACTTTCCCAATCGCGAAAATCGAACCGACCGAGACGTGTGTCGTCGAAACGGGGCATTCCGTGGACGCTCGCCGTCGTCACGAGCAGCCCCGTCACGAGGTTTGCCGTAAAGCCCTGACCGTGGTTCATCGGGGTGAGGTCCCTATCCTAGTTGAAACTTAAAGGGCTCCAAACTTACGTTGTGGGTACGCGTGTGAGAGCGTGTACCCGTAAGAAAGGAGCCCACGATGGAGAAGCTATTTGCAGGGGATGGCGAAGTCAAGGTTGGGTCAGACGTTATGGATTTGGAGACGCGTTTATCGGTGATCCGGGCGCTGATTCCGCTGGGTCTGGAGGCCGTTGCCGACGTGCTCCAGCAGGAGGTGGAGCAGCTCGCAGGCGTTCGGTATGCGCGTAAGGGTTCAGAGCAGTCGCATCGTCGATGGGGAAGCCAGAAAGGGTCCGTGTATCTGATGGACCAGAAGCTGCCGATGGCCGTTCCCCGTGTGCGCGACGTCGAGTCCGATACGGAGGTTTCTCTGGCCGCATACCGGGGGATGCAGAGGCCCAGAGCGATGGATGAGAAGCTGCTGCTTCGTGTGCTCAAGGGAATCTCCTGTCGCAACTACAGAGCCTGTGCAGAGTCGGTACCCGAAGCGTTCGGAATCTCGGCATCCTCCGTCTCGCGACGGTTCATCAAAGCCACCGCAAAGAAGCTGAAGCAGTTCCAGGAACGACCGCTCGACGACTACGACTTGGTCGCCCTGTTCATCGACGGAAAGAGCTTTGCCGACGAAGAGATCGTGATCGCTCCGGGCGTCACGACGGACGGCCAGAAGATCCCCCTGGGCTTCGTCGAATCGGCGACGGAGAACGAACGGATCTGCCGTCAGCTGATCCAGGATCTCATCCGGAGAGGCCTGTGCTACGACCAGGGCCTTCTCGTTGTGCTGGACGGCTCAAAGGGACTCCGCAGTGCCGTCACCAAAGCCCTCAAAGGGGATGTGTGCGTGCATCGCTGTCAGTGGCACAAGCGCGAGAACGTCGTCAGCTACCTCCCGGAGGCAGAACGTCCAAGAGTTCGACGGAAACTTCAGAAAGCCTATGACTGCGACACCTACGAGGAGGCAAAGGCCGCACTCGAATCACTCAAACCCGAACTCAAGCTGATGAATCAGTCTGCCGTGGCAAGCCTCGAGGAAGGACTGGAGGAAACCCTGACCCTCCACCGGCTGGGGATGCTCCCGTTCTTGAAGCGAAGCTTCCGAACCACCAATTGCATCGAGGCGCTCAACAGCATGACCGGCAACCTGATACGGAAGGTCAACCGCTGGAACAACTCTCCTCAGCGACACAGATGGGTCGCGGCCGCACTCCTCGACATCGAACCACGCCTGCGACGCGTGAGCGGATACAAACACCTCCCGCTGCTCAGGCAAGCACTGAAAAACAACCTGAATCTCGGCGACAATCAAGATGCTCGGCAGAGAGCATGAATACCACGGAGCCCGATGAGTTTCAACTGACTATGGGACTTGACCGTTCATCGGTGTAATCCGATTACTCACCGTCTCTCCGACATCTCGGCTGTGAACCAACCCCCCGACGGCCATTGCCACCCCGATCGCAACGAGTCCGATCTCGATGTCCAGAGTGCTCACCACTAGCAGAAGCCCTGCAATTTTCGGTGTATCGTTCAGACCTCGTGCGAAACTGACCAGACCCGCACTTGCGTAATGGGCCGTATCCAGAATCTTCTGTGCCTTCAACCCCAGAAGTCCGCCCTGGTAGAACTCCTGACATTCCTCCACGGTCGCCACTTTCATCCTGCTCTGCCCCTCAGCGCGAAACATCACCGTCCCGTCCGCATTGACTTGTGCAACAGGATAGACCGCCTCGCCCACGCACACGCACGACTCCCGTGTCACGCCGAGCCGTTGACGTAATGTTCTGAACACAAGGTAAAGAGCGTAGCTGCAGACGGCTGCCATCAAAGGGCTGATGAGGAGCGGAAAGAGGAAGATAGATCCCAACCCAGTGAAATTGAAGGCACTCCCCATCGCCACCGCCCCGCACCCGGAGAGAGCGCCCACGAGAGCGTGGGTCGTCGAGATCGGCATTCCAATGCGTGTAGCGAGGAAGACGGTAAGAGCCGCACCCAACCCAACCGACGCCGCAAAAGCCGGCGTCTGGGCCAGTTCCTCCGGAACCAGCCCCTGGCCCGAGAAATTTCGGAGCAACGCATCGGCCAGGAAAGCGGCCGCTACTGATCCGAGAAGGGTCATTACCGTGGCCCACTGGATTGCCTTTCTAAAATCCGTCGTGCGACTGCCGTAAAGCGTAGCAATGCCCTTGGCGTTGTCGTTCGCCCCGTTGCTGTAGGCGAGTAAACAGGCTACGGCAATCAGGAGTACCAGAATCACCTATCATCCTCCTCCCGACGGGTACAAGCCCCATCCTCTGTTCGGCTCTATTGTGGTTACGTCTCTTCGATAACGTCCCGCCAGCGATTTCGCTCGTCCCGGAGCTTGTCCTGAGCGCAGTCGAAGGGCTGTGCACAGGGACGCGTTGGGCTGGTCGGGCAACGAATTCTTCAGCACCCTCAGTGCTTCGAGTTCTTCGCGACCTCGCCTGTCCTGAGTGATTCGGCCACCAGGTCGAATTGTATCGAAGGGCGTCTTCGTGTTTTTAGGTCAGTTCCGGAGGCGGCATAATCAGCCCCTCAGGATTCCGAACGCCCGTACTCGGATCCTGCTCGCGATAATCGACGCCGGATCGGCTGTTCCAATCCCAGACCACCTCGCCGTTCAACATCGTCAACTCGCACGTCAGACGCTGGTCGCCGTCGAGGCGACCCTCATACGCGTCACGATAGCCGAACGATCCGCACATCAGGTTCAGGACGGCGACGTCGGCGACGGCACCCACGCTGAGGTGACCCAACTCCAGATGGCTGATCTCCTGCGCGGGATTCCACGTGGACGTCAGAATGACATCGTTCAATGACATCCCCATCACCAAAAACTTCGACATCGTCGTCACCATATCCATCATCCCGTCGTTCATCGAACCCGTATGAAGGTCAGTCGAGATCGAATCCGGGAGAAAACCCTGCGCAACGGCTGGCGCGGCGTTCCGAAAACTGAAGCTGCCACCCCCGTGTCCCACGTCGAAGATGACGCCACGCTCTCTGGCGACGTAGAAATACTTCATCACTTTCCCGTCTGGCCCGAACCAGGGGACATCCGGCCGATACATGTGCGTCGAGATGTCACCCTTCTGTAGCCGCTCGGTCACAAGCTCATAGTAGGGACGCTCCCGCGGAAAGAATCCGAAGTCGATCATCACAGGTAGCGAGAGTTGCCGGGCAGCGGCGATCGCACGATCCACTGACACCCACTCCGTCCCTCGAAAATGTGCCGTCTTCGTTCCGACGACGATGTCCTCGTGCTCGCGCCCGACCGACACCATCCGTTCGACATCCATATCCTCCACATTCTGCTCGAGATCGTTCGACACCATCCCCATCCCGGCCACGTTGATCAGGGCATACATTCTCGTCTTGAACCGATCGAGCACGCGATACCTGAAATTGTCGAAGTTCCGCCATCCTGCGCTGCCAGTATCGACCATCGCCGTCACACCCGTACGGAAGCTGAAACCATCCGGCAGAATGCTATTGTCCCCGGCCCACGCGCTTCTGTGACCGGGCGTCGCATACATATGCGCGTGAATGTCCACGAGTCCCGGTACGACATACATCCCGGTCACGTCGATCACCTGCCTGGCTTGCGCGGCCGGAATGTCGCGATCGACCGACGCCACCTTGCCCTCCCGGATCGCCACATCCATCAGTTCGTCGACCCCGTTCTTCGGATCGATTACGTGACCGCCCTTCAACAACACATCAATGTTCATCATCCCTCTCCTGATCTTTCGCGCCAGTCAATCCACGCAGACATCGTCTCTCTTGAATATCAGATCTCCTCAGATATCGCTCCAGATTTCATCTTCCAGCCCTCAGTGCTCTCAGTGTTCTCAGTGCTCTCAGTGTTCTCAGTGGCGCTTTCCGGTCGCAAGATACGTCACGGTCGCGATCGTTTCCATCCTGCCCGTCCTGGCGAGAGCCGAAGGGTCAAGAGCACTTTCCTCCGCCCATTCTTATGTCGATATTCCAGTGTCACTGGAAATTCTCACTGACCGCATTCAGGAGCACATTGTCGATGGCACGGGCGCGAGAAAGAATAAAAAAGCTGGAGGTGATGGTCTCCGAGGTCAAATGGGAAGCCCCGGACACGGTCACTCTCGTTCTCTTTACCGGGAACGACAAACTCACTTACGAGCCTGGCAACTTCCTCACGATCTCACCGCATCAGTTTCCTGCGCTCGAACGATGGGTAGAATACCTTCAGGACATCAAAGGTAAAAGGGAACCCCCTCGGGCTTACTCGTTGGCCAGCTCTCCCGAAGAAAAATACATCGCCATCACAATTAAGGAGGAACGTTACACCTCCGGGACAACTCCATATCCGCCCTTGCTCTCGCCGATTCTTGCCTTACGCACACCACCGGGCACGAAAATGGTCGTCACGGGATTCACCGGTCCTTACAACCTGACCGACGAAATCCGAAAACAGAATGAGCAGATCGTCCACATCTGCGCCGGAAGCGGTATCGTTCCCAGCTTCAGCATCATCAAGCACGATTTACGCGTCAACGAGGGTACGAATCACACGCTTGTCTACTCGAACAAAAAACGGGAAGATATCATCTTCCACGATGACTTCGCAGAGCTCGAGCGCGAATTTCCGAACCGGTTCAACGTCGTTCACACCCTCACACGTGAAGGTGACGCATTCGACTACAGCGATCAGATCCGCCAGGGTCGGATTTCACAAGCCCTTCTGACCGAGGCGATTCCCAACCCCGACGGCACAGCCATCTTTGTCTGCGGTCCCGATCATCTTCCCTGGCAGAAGAGAGCGGCGCGGGAAAAGGGCGAGGAACTCCCACCATCTTTCCTTCAGAGTACCCTCGGCTTCGTGGACAAACTCGGCATCCCGAAAGAGAGGATCACGAAGGAGAGTTACGGTTAACGAGATAAATCAACAGACTCGAGCACGAAAAGGGCTACGTCACCACGACGTAGCCCTTTGTCTTTCGCATCTATATTGTGGTCCATCCTGGCCGAAGCCCGTCTGCCCGCAGCCGCATCAGCGGCGAGAGTGGGTCTGTAATCCGTTTGCTGTCTCCTGTCTACCGTTCACACGTTCGCGGCCGGGAGGCCGCTCCCACCGCAAACGTCTTTGTGTCACCCGCTCTCCTGTTCGGCCCATCGCTCCACGCGCTTCACCACCCCAATGCCACGCCCTTCGATCTCGGATCGCACCCCCCAAAGAGCGTCCCGCTCTCATCCCGCGCAATGACCTGAAGCGCGCCTCCGCCTCCCCACTCTTCCATCGAATCCACGCGATGTCCTCGACGCTCGAGTTCCGCGATGACATCTGGGTCGAACCGATCTTCGTAACGGAACTGCACAGGCGCATCGATCCCCGAGGGGTCCGTCCCCGGCCAGCTCACCCATCGTGGCGCTTCCACCGCCTGCTGAACATCCATCCCGTGATCGAGCAAATTGGAAATGACCTGGGCGTCCCACTGAGCCTGCCGATCTCCACCAGGCGTACCGACCGCCGCGTAGGGATGCCCGTCACGGCACAGCAGATAACAGTTCAGTGTGTGCATTGTCTTTTTCCCGCCCTCGATCACGTTGGGATGACCCTCGTCCAGCGTGAAGCCACGCCCCGCCCGATTGTTCAACATCACACCCGTCTCACCCGCGACCACGCAGCAACCGAAGGCGGCGGACAGACTGTGGATGAACGAGATCACATTACCCTCACCGTCGGCTACGGCGAAGTAGCTCGTGTTCCCGCCCCGTTCGGGTAGTCCGCCGGCCAACGGCTCGTTGTTGGCTCTCTCCGGATCGACGGACTCGCGACGCTTTTCAGCGTATTCCTTCGACAGCAACTCATCCAGCGGGTTGTCGATAAATCGCGGATCGCCGCAATAGGCCAGCCGATCGGCAAACGCCAGCTTCTTCGTCTCCACCATCGCGTGAAGCGCATCTGCAGACCCGAATCCCATCGACGCCAGATCGTAGCCCTCCATCAGGTTCAGCCACTCCAGCACGATGATGCCTTGCGAAGGTGGCGCCGTCGTGTAGACATCCACATCGCGATACGTCGTATGCAACGAGTCGTAAACGTCAGTCTTGTGTTCAGCAAACTCCTCCGCCCCGAACAGACCGTCGCCTTTGGACGCACGCACCATCTCGGCCGCGATTTCCCCACGGTAGAAAACATCTGGACCCTGCTCCGCGTAGATTCGAATCGTCCGCGCCAGATCGGGCAATACCCATCGGTCACCCGGGCTGGGGGCGCCGCCTCCCGGCAAATAGGTCTTCGCAGAATCCGCGTATTTGGCCAATGTCGACGAGGCGCCGGAGATGAACCGGTTCGTGCCGTGCGAGACGATGATCCCGTCTTCGGCATAAGATGCAGCCGGCGCGAGCAGCTCACTCAGGGGCATCGTCCCGAAGGACTCGTTGAGCGCGGCATATGCTCCGGGTGCGCCGGGTACAGCCGCCGCGTGCCACCCATCACCCGGCATTTCAGTCAGCCCCTGATCGACGTAGTACGCTCGACTCGCCGCGTGTGCCGCGACCCCACTGCCGTTGATCGCCACCACTCGATCGCTCTTCGCATCGTAAAACACCGTAAAGACGTCCCCACCCAGGCCACACTGCGCTGGCAGATCGATCCATTCCACCCCCGCCACCGCGATCGCCGCATCGAACGCATTGCCACCGCGCTGAAGCACGCCCACACCCGCCGCAGCCGCCAGCGTCGAAGACGACGCCACCATCCCCTTGCTCGCGAAGCGTACACCCGGACTCGAAGTCACACCCATCGTCATTTTCAACTCGGCCATCGTATCCCCGCCAGTTCAGTATTCTTATAGCTACAATCGGATCCCGGACATCATTCGGCCGTAGATGAGAGACCGCACTGAAGCCTGCGGCTACCCTATGGGCGACCCCACTGTCTCTCCCCCTCCCCCCGTCTCCCCTCCCCCGCTCGCCACAGGTGTACTCCCCAAACTCTTTGGTTTCTCGATGCAGCGGTCCACCCAGCAGCTAGAACAGGGAATCCGCGGTTGTCAGCGGACACCACCGCGACACGTGCAGCCAATCGATCACGATCTCAAGTGCCTCGGGCGTCCGGATCCGCTCCAGCGCCTTCGCGGCCAATCCTCGGACATACCGATTGTCATTCGACAGAGCTCTTTTTAGATCCTGAATCAGATCGCTGGAGGGTGCATCCAGTTTCCCCGCCAGTCGCGCTACCGAAGCCGCGCCCGCCCTTCGTACGCGATCTTCGGGATCATCGAACAACGCCGCCAAAGCCGGAACCGTTTCATCCACATCCGGCCCCTGGCAGTTGCCCAACGCCTCCGCTGCTCGTCGACGGATTGCCGGATCATCGTTTCCGAGTGCGTGACGTAGCGCGTCTTCAGCCTTCGCCGCCTCTGTCCCCATCTCACTCAACGCGTGAGCAGTAAAGCTAAGGATGTCTTCGTTCGGGTCAGCCAGCAGTGGGATCAATCGATCGACTGCCGGCGCGCCGATCGCTGCCAGGCCATACACGGCGCTTTGCGCAGCCTCGGGCGACGCCCCCGTCATCGCCGCCATCAGATCATCCACGATGGTGTCTCCGTCCTGTGACTCAGCCAGCGCGGCAAGGCCATAAGCCGCCTCGTAACGCACCGCCTCGGACAAGTCGTTGAGCCTCGCCAGGAGATCTGCGCGATCGAATCCCGATTCGTTGGATGCTGCGCCCCCCTGATGCCAACGCCAAATCGCCTTATGTATCTGACTGTCTGTATCCCATTCTCGATCGGCGAAATCCCAGGAGGGTGACTCGGGCTCCTCCGTCCGCGTAAACTGGAATTTCATCATATACCGGGCTCGATCTTCCTTGTTGGCCGTCGCCAGATGCCAGATCTCATAGTGCGCAATGATGACGAAGCCAGTGTCAGACGCCAGTGGAAGAACCGGAATATGTTCCGGCCTCTCGCTGAAGTAGTGACTTCCAGGTAGAACGCCCGTCGGTCCGTGGGTCTCCGGCGTATCCTGAGGATAATAGAAGCCGAAGGCGCGACGCACTCGATGGTCGCCCCGCCGCGCCCCGTCTTTGTGAACCTTCTGTGGCTCACTCTGGGGCTTGTTGACGTGAGGGTGACGATGATCTTCCATCTGATAGTCCGGCCCCAGGATGCTATGGAAAGCACCTGCGACGGTACCGTGCTCATAAACCTGTGCGAGATCCGGGATACGGGGGAGCAGATTGTTGCCCGGATTCGGCTCGCGGTCGAGCAGATCATCCATTTGCGTCCGGATCGACTGATGAAACGCCTGAGGCACATCGATCGGAATGATGAGGTACCCATCCCGTATGAATTGTTGCATCTGCTCGTCCGTCAGTAACTGCCCTCGATCGATCATCGTCTCTCTCCAGTTTTCCCGAGCTGCTTTGCTTCCCGAGTTTTCAAGATCGCAGCCGCTTTCTCCCGACAAGGGCAGAGTGGCGAACGCCGTCCTAAGTGCATGGTTTCATAAACATTATTACGTATGTCTTGAACATTATTTGTAGCTTATGTTCTCCTTCAAAAGGAGGAGAACAATGCCAAGACGTTCGCCTTATGTGGTGCTACTGTCTGAGAAGGAACGGGTCGACCTCGAGCGAATGGCTGGACAATATACGTTACCGTATTATCAAGTGATCCGATCGAAAATCGTGCTTCTCGCCGCCGAGGGATTATCCAACAAGATTATCGCCCAACGGTTGGATGTCCCGCGTCCGATCGTAAGCAAATGGCGTAAGCGCTTTTTCGAAGAGCGTCTTTCGGGACTCGAAGATAGATCTCGTCCCGGGCGCCCGCCCGGTTTTCCCCCCTCAGGTGGTCGTTCAGATCAAGGCGCTGGCGTGTGAACTACCGAGCGAGAGCGGGATACCGCTCTCGCGGTTCAGCTGTTCCGAGATTGCCGCCGAGGCAGTGCAAAGGGGCTTCGTTGCCAAGATCAGCGGCGCCACTGTCTGGCGCTGGTTGAACGAGGACGCGATTCGTCCTTGGTATCATCGCTCCTGGATTTTCCCACGGGACCCGGACTTCCAAACCAAAGCAGGTAGAGTCCTTGATCTGTATCACCGCCAATGGCAAGGAAAGCCTTTAGGGCCGAGGGAATATGTATTTTCTGCCGACGAAAAGACCAGTATTCAAGCACGAGCTCGCAAGCACGTTACCCTACCGCCAGCCTCGAACAGAGCGGCACGCGTTGAAACACGAATACGAGCGGAAAGGAGCCCTGGCCTATCTGGCTGCTCTCGACGTGCACAATGGTCGAATCTTCGGTCTCTGTGAGTCTTCTTCGGGTATCGAGCCCTTCAACCGGCTCCTGAGCCTGATCATGAGCCGGAAACCCTATTGCTCGGCAAAGAAAGTCTACCTCATCGTGGATAATGGCTCCTCGCACCGAGGGCAAACATGCATCGACCGTATCCAGGGGAAGTGGCCAAACATCCACCCCGTTCACCTTCCGATCCACGCAAGCTGGCTCAATCAGATCGAGATCTACTTCTCGATCCTCAAACGCAAGGCTCTGACACCTATCGAATTTGCATCGCTCGAAGAGCTTGAGGCAAGAATCCTCGGTTTTCAGGAACGCTACGGACGTATCGCCACACCCTTCAAATGGAAGTTCACACGAACAGATCTCGCGGAGATGATCGACAAACTCAGGTTCTACGATACGCCCTTGGCAAAGTCTGCTTAGAATACGTCACCGTATTTGCGAACAGGAGTAATAAGTGTCTTCTGTCCTCTGTCATCCGTCCTCTACCAAAGGGGCGAAGCCGTCTTTTGGAGCCTGCCCCGAGCAAGCGAGGGGTCCACAGCCCACCACCGACCGCCCACGTCTTTCTCATCGCTCCACCCGCTCCCCCCACGGGCCCTCAATGTACGGAAATCGCTCCTCCAGCCCTTCCACCAGCTCCACACCCCATCCCGGCGCTTGAGGCATCACAAGGTGGCCATCGCTCCTGTCCGGCTGCACCTTGAGAATCTCCCACTGCAGAGGCCCCTGTCCGACGAAAAGTTCCAGCACCGCATCGTGGGGCAACGCGGCGATCAGATGGGCGTTCGACACCGTCAGCAACCCGTTGTGCCAGTTTTGGGGGATCAGGCGAATCCCGCATTCGGCCGCCCGACGGGCAATGCGAAGCGCCTCGGCCATCCCACAGACCCCGACGTCGAGCTGCGCGATCGAGTAAGCACTCAATTCGAAGAAGGGTTCGAAATCGGCCAATCTTGAATTGGACTCCCCACCTGTAATAGGAAGCTCGAGGGCCTCATTCAGGCGAGCATACCCCTCCACGTTGTCCTTGGTCAGGGGCTCCTCGAACCAGTCCCAGCCCAGGTCGTCCAAAACGTGCCCGACCTTGAGCGCATCTTCCTCGGTGAAACGGCAGTTGCCTTCCAACTTCAGCTCCATCCGGTCTCCGACGGCATCGGTCATCTGACGCAACAGCTCTACGAAACGGTCGATCGTGACGTCCGACCAGGCCCATTGTGTGCCGATCCGCATCTTGTAGGCCGTGAAGCCCTCGTCTGCCAATGAAACCGCCTCGTCGATCACCGATTCGGGATGGTCGTCCCAATCGTACTGAACGCCCGCGGATGCGTAGAGGCGAAGGCGACTTCGGGGTTTTCTATCTGGATCATCGGGGGTCAATTCGGGGACGAGCAATTCGGCGACCTGTTTTCCCTCGATCTTTGCGCGGATATCCCACAGAGCGAGTTCAATGCCTGCGCACGTGATGTCAGCCTGACGGTCGCCCGTGGCGAGAGTGACGAGATCCGGCTCCAGCGGATCGCGCCCAATCAGATCCGGCTTCATCCCGTCGATGCGATCTCGGATCCTGGGTGGATCGCCATACGTAGATGGTTCCGCGATGCCCGTGACCCCCTCATCGGTCTCGACGACGACGATCGGACAGTCCGCCTTGTAAACTCGAAACTGGGAGCTGAACCACTCGAGCTCAGGCTCGTGGGAACGCGAGAGACAAAGGGTGCGAAGATCGGTGATTCTCATGGACCATCCAGCAAATGGCTATGATGGAGAATCGTTCGAGGCATAGTGGATGCTGCCAAGATAGTGTCGGCATCGAATGCCCTGCAAGCGTCGCTGATCCATACTCAACTAACCTGAATTATGCATAAAAAAAAAGGCTCTATCCGGGTTTCTCAACGGTGAAACTATAGAATGACAAGGTCATAGATCGTTCCCTACGCTTGGTTGTGTGTGTAGGACAATCAAAGCGAAGGGGGTGCGACCTATGACCGGGAGCAGATTACTATCGAAACTGCTGAGATTCAAGGGGTTCCGTGTTGTCAGCTGGTGGTTTGAGGGGAGAAGCTGTTTCGTCATCGCCGTAAAGCCACATAAGAATGGTTGTTGTTGTCCGGAGTGCGGCCGTCGAGGTAAAATCGTCCGCACAATGCCCCATCCGCGTCGGTGGCGTGACATTCCGGTGTGCGGGTGGAGGGTCTGGCTTCTCTACCATCCTCGGGAGATTCGGTGTCCTACCCACGGTCGTGTGGTCGAGGAGATTCCGTGGGCGGAGCGGTTCTCTCGGGTGACGTATCGCTTCGAGTATGCCATGCTGCGCTACTGCCAGACCATGACGCAGAAGGCGGCGTCCGAGTTACTGCGCATCTCTGCCTCGACGCTGTCGGATCTCCTTCACCGATCCATCACGCGGCTTCGTGAAGGTCATCGTATCCGAGGGCTCAAAACCATCGGGATCGACGAGATCTCCTACGCCAAGCGTCACAGGTACGCCACGCTCGTTTACGATCTGGACCGCTCCTGCGTGGTGTGGGTTGGCCGCGGCAGGGCGCGTAAAACGATCGATCGGTTCTTCACAGAGGCTCTCAGTCCCTACCAGAGATCCAAGATCGAGTGGGCCTGCTGCGACATGAGCGAAGCTTACATCGGAGCCATCCAGGAACACTGTCCGAATGCCAAGCTGGTCCTCGATCGCTTTCACATCGTCAAGGCTCTCAATGCCGCCGTTGACGAGGTCCGTAAGGACCAGTGGCGTAAAGCTGCCCCGGATGAGCGCAAAGCCATGAAGGGCCTCCGATGGCTCCTCTACCGGCACTCAGCGACACGCTCCAGAGGGGATACTCGGACACTCAAAGCACTGGAGAAGGCGAACTACCGAATCTATAGAGCCTGGAGACTCAAGGACGAGTTCGAGCAGTTCTGGGAATACAAAGCGCCCTGGGCTGCCGAACGCTTCCTGAAATGCTGGACGACGTCCGCACTCAGAAGTCGACTTGAACCCCTGCGAAAGTTCGTCAGGACCCTGCGACAGCACTTCTTCGGCGTCCTCGCATTCGTGAACACGCGTCTTACCAACGCCATCGCCGAAGGCCTCAACCGAATCGTCCAAATCGTCAAGAACCGAGCCAGCGGATTCCGCACACTCGACGCATTCAACGATATGATCTTCCTTACCGTCGGAGACATAAACATCCCTGAGCAGATTCCGAAGAGGTTCCGCACACTCTAACCGCGCCCCCATGCCAGGAACCACGGCACCTTCACCCACTTCATCTCGTTGAGAGATCCGGATATAGCCATAAAAAAGGTAGTCTCCTTGTACAAGTGTTTGTTTTTCCCTACATTAGGGCTGACACATCAAAACAACACTTGGAAGGAACTACCGTGATAGAACCTAGTCAGATCCGGTTACCATTCGCAAGCATTTCGGGCAAGGTAGTTGAGGCTGATTTTGCCGGTGGCGCCGTCAGGAGTGACGGTGGAGTTCTGTTGCTTCGCGCCCTTGAGTCTCAGATGGGATTGATCGCCAGAATGGTAGATGCTTTGCGAGATCGTCGTCACCCAAGCTATATCGATCACACGCTTTTGGATCTTGTGAAGCAGCGTGTTTTTCAGATCGCTTGCGGCTATGAAGATGCCGTCGATTGTGATGATTTGCGCCACGATCCGGGCGTCAAGGCTGCCTGCGATCGGCTTCCTCTTTCCGGTCCTGATCTCGGGAGCCAATCAACGATGACACGACTTGAGAATGATGTGCGACGCTCGGATTTGTATCGGCTCGCACGGGCTTTTGTAGACGGGTTCATCGCATCGTATGACCAGGCACCCCCAAGCATCATTCTCGATATCGACGACACGGATGACCCAACGCACGGTGCGCAACAATTTTCACTCTTCAACGCGTATTACAATGAACACTGCTATATGCCGCTACATATCTATGAAGGCCAAAGCGGCAAGCTCATTACGACGATCTTGAGACCCGGGCATCCGACGAACGGTAAACAGGTCGTTTCTATTCTCAAGCGCTTGGTGGAACACCTACGCGGATCTTGGCCAAACGTGGAGATCATCGTTCGCGCAGACTCAAAGTTCAGCTCACCAGAGATGCACGATTTCTGCGAAGACAACGGTATCTACTACGTTCTGGGCCAGGGCGCCAACTCCAGGCTCAAAGCGGCTGGACAAAACCTGATGGACCAAGCGCTACGTCTGAGCGAGCATAAGGAGACGATTCGCTTGTTCTCATCCTTCTCATATCAGGCTGGCACCTACCGGCAGCCTCGCCGGATCATTCACAAGGCTGAAGTCACAAACGGCGAAGCAAATCCAAGATACCGCGTGACCAATTTACAGAGTAATCGAGACGGCTTTATCTATGATCGTATCTACTGCGCAAGGGGACGCACGGAAGGCTTCATCAAGGACCACAAAACATTCCTTCACTCCGATCGAACATCGTGCCACAAGTTTGAAGCCAACCAGTTCCGACTCTTTCTACACAGTGCTGCATACGCCTTGCTTCACGCACTCCGATCACAGGGACTCAAGGGCACCGCGTGGACCAAACCTCAGGTCAACACGATACAGAACCGTTTCCTCAAAATCGGCGCGAGAGTCATTGAAAGCGCACGAAGAATCCGATTCCATTTTCCAACATCGTATCCACTCAAAAACGTCTTGGTGTCAATCATCACCAGGCTCGAAACGAACACGCAGTAACAACGCCGATCTATACCGGGGACAGCTATGTACACGTCGCAAAACAACACCTGTTCCGGACGAAAATCGTGACTCTTGCGACTCGTAGAGACCGCTTACGGGACCTTGGACATCCGAAGAAGCCGAGAACAAATCCTGTGCGTGATCACATCACTCCAAAACAACCTAAACTCAAATTCATGCATGATTCAGGCTAATGCTACCACCACACCTAGAATGCGGCCTTCCTCGTTCTTCAGTGAGGAGATACGGGCATCCAGAACGATGCCTCGATCAAAGACGCGCTCGCCCTCGACCTGTCGGCTTTCTCCATCCTTCAGCGAAGCCAGAACAGCTCTCGCCGTATCGACGCAACCCTGATCTTTCAAAAACGCCGAGCACGAACGGGCATTCAAGTTCAGACCATCACCGAAAATGCGTTCGACCGCGGGGTTATACTGAATGACTCTGCCTCGGAGGTCGGTCGACAGCACACCGCTGCCCACGCTGCTCAGGATGTTCTCGTTCTGTACCTTCACGGCAAGCATGTCCTGGTAGAGCTGCGCGTTGACAAGGGCCGAACCCGCTTGCTGACCCATCAGCTCCAGCAGCTGCGCTTCCGAATCCGAGAACGACTCCACTCCCGATCGCGTTTCCTTGTCGACAACGCCAATACATCCCACGGTCCCGAGCGGTGCGATCAGGGCCCCCGCTTCGGCCATGCCCTTCGGCAGCTGAGCTGGAGTCAGACGAACGGGTGCTTCTTCGCGCGTGACCTTGTTCATTCTCCGCTTGAGCGAGAGATCGTCGAACAGGGGCTCGCGACCTGCATAGCCGATTTCATTCACGAGACGCAGGCGTCCTCCGGCTCTCTCCTTCAGAAACAGAAATCCCGCCCGAGCGTCGACCACGCCGACCGCCAGGGCCAACACCTCCTCGATCACGTTCGAGGCTTCCAGCGAGGACCCCAGACTCAGACCGGCCTGATAGAGCGTCTCGAGTTCCACAACCTTCCGATTCAGCTGAAAGTTGGATGCACCTACCTCGTCCACGAGACGCTGGCTGTAGATCGTCACTGCGAGATGCCGACCGAGGGCGTCGATCAGGGCCAGGTCGTCGTCCGTGTAGGCTTCGACGAGGAACCGCGCGCCAAGTAGAAGAACACCCACCAGACATCCCCCCGTGGCCAGCGGCATGGCGACCCGTGCCCCCCTCTTCGCCACGAGCTGCCGAATCGGCCCACGTCGCTCACCGCCCGAGTCGAGAGCTGCAATGGTCCTGAGTGCCCAATCAGCGCCGTGCTGACGACGTCCGGCACGACGCGACTCGCTGGGACGGACAGCCCGACGCACGACGCACGCAGCACCCGGCTCGTCTCGGTCTCGTACAGCAAAAGGGCTCCCCCCGATACGGCGAGAGCCCCCATCGCGCCACGCAACGCGGCCGACAACGCCTGTTCCCGTCCCACATCGCTCGCGAGAAGATCGCCCATCTCCCCGAGCGCACTCAGACCGAACATCAGACGTTCGGCGTAGTCGCTCGATGCGGAGGGTTCGTTCACGCGGCGGCGTCCTTTTCGATGAACTTCGTCAGCATCACGACGTTTCCCGTGTCATTGTAGAGCACCTCGTCCATAAGGCTGCGGATCAGATGGACACCCAGCCCCCGGGGCGCTTTCCGGCGGACTCCCGTTCGGCCATGTGCTTGCCCAGATCATCCGTCGGATCCTTCAGCGTTTCTGCGCTGAAGCCACCCCCCTCGTCCTCGACCTTCAGCACAACGCGGTCCGGCGCACAGTAATAGCTGACGAGGACTCGACGACGCTCGTCATACCGATTCCCCCACTCCATCGCGTTGTGGACAAGCTCATCGATCGCCAGCATCAACTCATCCCGCGTGTCCTGATCGAGTTTGCTCTTTTCCAGCATCTCGACCAGTTCTTGCACCCGCGACACATATTCTTCTCTGCTGGGTACTGTGATCTCCACCCAATTCTCTCGCTCGACGCGGAAGGACCAATCGCCCGCGCTCCGCGATCGACGTCGCGAGGTTTTAAGACCGTGCAGGACTCGGAGCCCATCGTCGGTCGGATCGATGAAAGCCATCACACCCAGAAGCTCCAGGCGCTTTCGCTCCGACTCTTCCACTTCACCGACCACACCCAACGTCAGGTCCGGATGAGCTCGATGCAGGAACGCCGCGAGTCCTTCCTGCTCGTCAATATCGATTCGCGCGTCCATCGCCAGAGCATTCACTTCGCTCGCACGATCGCGCACGAGTTTGGCCGCACCTTCGGCCGAGGCGCTGCAGACGACCGTGTTGAACCCGGCTTTCGCTGCCGCTGCACGGACGACGTCCGCATCCGGTCCGACATAGATCAATCCGATGTTCGTGTCCCCCTCACGTTAGGTCCGCCAGTTCTCGCACGGACGGCACGAGGACAGCCTTGCCCAAGAGCCCCATGATCTTGAACGTCTTGACCAGGATGGGACGCGTCGTACAGAATGCGACCCGCCCTCCCCGCTCGTCATAGGCTTCGATCACTTCGATCAGCCTGGCTATCCCCACGCTGTTCACGACCTGCGTCGACGTCATGTCAAAAGCAGCATAAAACGCGCCCGCTTTGCCCAGCCGTTCGGCCACGTCGAGCAACGTCTGTCCGCCCTTGCCGTCCACGTAGTCTGGCGACGCAATCACGATCCACTGATTTCCCGCCCGATCTTTGATTTGTGTTGCCATCCTGACCTCTTAAGCGGCAACGGCTCTTCCTCGACGCACCGATTCAACTTCCTTAAAACATAGCCGAAGCGCCGACGCAGCCTTTTCTCCACAGAGCTCGGGGGAAGCCCGTCCCGTTCGAACGACGTCGACTGCGGCCTGGATCTCCTTCTTGAAAGCGTCGCCCGATCCCAGGCGGGGTCTTCTCACCCTGCCGTCCTCCGTAATCACACAGAGCGGCGTGGTTTCGTGTGCCTTTCCCTCGAGGGTAGAGGCTTCATACGTGATCGTTGCTCGTTCGGTGTAGACTTCGAACCCGTGCGTGAAGGGACGTCCCTTCTTCGAAATCGCACCGGATGCGCAGGTCACGGTCAAATCCGGACGACGATCGTAGCGGTAGGTGGTCGATGCGTACTCGACGTACGTGTCACGAATCAGTCGACCCGAGGACACGACCCTGTCGGGCTGACCGCAAAGCAGCTGGATGAAGTGGACATCGTGGACGTGAAGGTCGACACCGGGCCCCCCGCTTCGTTTCAGATTAGAGACGCCTCGGGACCAATCGGGGCGCGAAATGATCCTTTTGAAGTGGGCGCCCAGAAGCTTCCCATACGTTCCCTCTGCGATAGCGGCCGACAACCACGCATACTGCGGAAAGAAGGGCAAGACGTGAGCGACCATCAGGTGGCGGTCGACCTTCTTCGCTTCGCGGACCATGCGTACGGCATCCTTGCTCGTCAACGCAATCGGCTTCTCCACCAGCACGTGCTTCCCCGCTCGCAGTGCCTCGATCGCTCGATCGGCGTGTTGATCGGAGGGGTAGCAAATGTCGATGAGGTCGATCTTCGGATCGTGAATCAACCGCTCGAACTCGGAATGGACGTCGACACCCGTCAGGTCGACCCGTCCTCCCGCTGCCCCGAAGTTTCCACCGATGCCACGCCAATCGCCCGTACGCTTTTGGGGGGATCGCGAACAGATCGCAGCCACCTTGCCCCCTCGAAGTCGGCCGCACGACCTGAAATGCGTCATTCCCATGAAGCCGATACCGGCGATGCCGATGCGAACCATTTTCCCGCCCTGCTGAAGGTGAACAATCGACCGGCAGAATATAGTACCTGAACTTGGCGCATTCAAGCAACGGCGTGTCGGCCGCCCGCGTTCTGCTTACATTAGACCCATGCTCGAAGACTCACTTTGTCTCCGTGTCGAGGGCTACGCACGGACCCACAAGCTGTTGCCGCCCGGGGGCTCGGTCGTCGTCGCCGTCTCGGGGGGGGCAGATTCCGTCGTGCTCCTCGACGTGCTCGATGGTCTGGCCGATCGCCGGGGTCTCGTGCTGCACGTGGCGCACCTCGACCACGGGCTTCGTGCCGACGCCCAACAAGACGTCGAATTCGTAGAAACACTCTCGCGCGCCAGACGTCTAACATGCCACACGGCAAGGGCCGAAGTCTCCAAACGAGCGCGGTGCCGTGGTGAGTCTGTCGAAGAAGCCGGAAGGGAAGAGCGACGCGCGTTCCTGGATCGGGTGGCGCAGGCTGTCGGAGCAAACAGGATCGCCTTGGGCCACAACCTGGACGATCAGGCCGAAACGGTCCTGATGAGACTCACGCGGGGTGCGGGTTTGTCCGGACTCGCCGGAATCAGACCCATCCGCCAAAACCGCTGGATCCGCCCACTCCTCTGTGTCTCCCGGGCCGAGATCGAAGCCTATGCCGCGCGTCACGACCTGCGCTACGTGACCGACTCGACCAACAGCGACAGACGTTATCTCAGGAACCGGGTCCGGCACGGACTCATTCCGCGTCTGAAAGACGACGTTTCAGCCGCCGTGCCTGCGGTGATTGCTCGATCGGCCGACTTGCTCCGAGCCGACGATGAATTCCTGGAGCAAACGGCGGTAGACGCCTTAAAAAACGTGACTTGCGTCCATACAGCTCGGAAGATTGCGCTTGATGGTCCGAAGTGTTTCGGTTATCATATATCGGTTCAGCGTCGTCTCTTCCGAATGGCCGCAATCAGGCTGGGAATCGACCTAAAAAGGCTGACGGCGACGCGACTGATCGACGCTTTGGAGCGGCTGGCCCAAGGTTCCGCTCGCGTCGACCTCACGCAGGATCTCACCGCCTGTTTCGACGGGCGGCTCGTTGTTTTAGGGCGGGTTGTCGAGCCCTTCGAATGGGACCTTCACGATTCGGGTGTGACAGTGGCACCCGAAATCGGGGCCAGAGTAGTCGCTTCGTCCGATTGCGCGCTTCCCAGAAACCTGAAGAAGATCGATCCGTTCACCGCCTGGTTCGACCGATCCCGACTCGGAGCACTCAGCCTCCGATCGATCAGGAACGGAGATCGCCTCGAGCCGTATGGCCTCTCGGGAACGGTCAAGGTCCACAAGCTCCTGATCGACCAAAAGATCCCCCGGATTCTGAGGGACGAGATTCCGGTCGTCGTCAGTGGCAATGAGCCAATCTGGGTCGTGGGGTTGCGCACTTCTGCACGCGCACCCGTCGGGCCACGAGCAGACGCGATACGGTTGGAGTTCACGGGGGACTGGCGCCAGTTAGCGAACGCATTCAAACTTCCGTCTTCGAAAGTTCTCGCCCATGGCTGAACCCGATCCAAAAAAGACTGATCGCAACGAGGAACCCGTGCGACAGCCAAAGCAGCAACGCCCCGACGATTCTCGCCAACCCGACGGGAAGCGTCCGTGGCGACGGATTTCCAAAACCCTCGCGTTTTGGGTAATCTTCCTCCTCGTCGCGATTTTCGCCTCCAAGTTCCTGGGTAGCAACACGTCCAACGACGAAGTCGTCTTGAGCTACAAGGAATACAAGCAGCTGCTGGAGGCGGGCAAGATCGAGAGCGCCGTCATCATCGAAACGGAATTCCATGGTTCGCTGCTAGAACCCGAATTCACGAGCGGGCAACGGGGGCCACAAAGGAGCTACGACGCGTTCGTCGTCAATCTCGGCGTCATCGACGCGGAAACGCGCTCCGAATGGGAAGAGCACGGCGTCAACTTCCGGTTCCAGAACAAGCCATTCAATTGGCTCAGCGTCTTTTTCAATTTCCTGCCCTGGCTTTTGTTCGTCGGTCTGTGGCTCTTCATCCTGCGGCAGATGCAGGGGGGGCCAAAGGGCGCGTTCAGCTTTGGAAAGAGCCGCGCCAAGCTCGTCTCCGAAGACCGGCCGAAGATTACGTTCAAAGACGTGGCCGGTGCCGACGAGGCCAAAGAGGAATTGCAGGAAATCATCGAGTTCCTCAAAGATCCGCGTAAATTCCAGCGTCTGGGTGGCCGCATCCCGAAGGGCGTTCTGCTCGTCGGTCCCCCGGGAACCGGTAAGACCTACATGGCCAAAGCCGTCGCCGGCGAAGCGGCAGTTCCGTTCTTCAGCATGAGCGGATCCGACTTTGTGGAAATGTTCGTGGGTGTGGGAGCTTCCCGGGTGCGCGACCTGTTCGAGCAGGGCAAGAACCACGCGCCGTGTATCATCTTTATCGACGAAATGGACGCGGTCGGACGTCACCGGGGTGCGGGTATCGGTGGCGGTCACGACGAGCGGGAGCAGACCCTTAACCAGCTCCTCGTCGAGATGGACGGTTTTGAATCAAAAGAAGGCGTCATCCTCATCGCCGCCACGAACCGACCCGATGTCCTCGACCCCGCTTTGATGCGCCCAGGCCGATTCGATCGTCAGGTCGTCGTCGATCTCCCCGATGTCAAGGGGCGTGAAGGTATCATCCGTGTCCACACACGGAACGTTCCCCTCGCGAAGGATGTGGAAATCAAAGTCATCGCGCGTGGCACCCCGGGGCTCTCTGGCGCAGACCTCGAGAACCTCGTCAACGAGGCGGCGCTATTGGCCTCCCGCCAGGATCGTTCCCGAGTGATGATGCAGGATTTCGAAGACGCCAAAGACAAGGTGATGATGGGCGTCGAGCGTCGAAGTATGGTCATTTCCGACGACGAGAAGCGACTCACGTCCTATCACGAAATCGGCCACGCCCTCATCGCCAAGCTGATACCCGAGAGCGACCCGGTCCACAAGGTCACGATCATACCGAGGGGGCGTGGACTCGGACTCACGACCTACCTCCCCGTCGACGAGCGTCACACCCTACGCGAGAGCTATTGCCGGGCCAGAATGGCTTACACCCTGGGCGGCCGCGTCGCCGAAGAGATCGTCTTTGGCGAGGTCACCACGGGCGCCTCCAACGACTACGCCCAGGCCACCGAACTGGCGCGACGCATGGTCTGCGATTGGGGCATGAGCGAACGTCTCGGCCCCATGTCCTACGGCCAGAAGCAAGACGAAATCTTCCTCGGCCGCGACATGGTACACCGCAGGGACTACAGCGACAACACGGCCGAAATCATCGATGAGGAAATCAAGGTCCTCATCACCGAAGCAGCCGACAGGGCACGCCGGCTGCTCCAGGACAACACACCGCTCCTGCACGCCATGGCCGAAGCGCTGCTCGAGCACGAGGTCCTCGACGACGCCCAGCTCGACAGACTGATGCGGGGTGAAAAGCTCGAGCCACCCTCACGCAACGGCCGGAACCAGGAGCTCACCGAAGCGCCGGAGTCGGCGACCGATGGCAAGTCGGCGACTGAAGACAAGTCGGCGACCGAGGGCGAAGAAGACACCGAGAAGATAGACCTAATCGACGAAAGCGAAGACCCGATCAGCGACGAACCCGAACCAGAAGAGACGAAACCGTCCGAAGACTGACGAGCCTCCCGATGGGATCTCGTGCGTGGCAGGGCCCAAGGGCCACTGCCACGTTTCTGTTATGACCCAGCCCGCTCCCACACCTACCCTCCACGAACACACGTGGCGAGTCGGCCCACTCCAGGTCGATCTCTCGCGGCCTCGCGTCATGGGGATCCTGAACGTGACACCCGATTCGTTCTACGACGGCGGCCGGTTCAACACCATCGATGGTGCGATTGCTCGTGCGGAAGCGATGATCTCTCAAGGTGCCGACATCATCGACGTCGGCGGCGAGTCGTCCAGACCGGCTGGCCCCTACGGGAACGGCGCAGTGACCGTTCCCATCGAGGAAGAAATCGCACGTACCGCCCCCGTCATCGAAGGAATCGCAAAAAGATTCGACCGACCGATCTCCATCGACACGACCAAGTCGTCGGTGGCGCGTGCCGCCCTCGAATCGGGCGCAACCATCGTGAACGACATCACGGCAACGAACGCCGACCCGGATGTTCTGGACATCGTGGCAGGCACCGGTGCGGGCATCGTTCTGATGCACATGAAAGGGACGCCCCGAACGATGCAGCGGGCGCCATCCTACACCGATCTGATCGGCGAAATCACGACCTATCTGGACCGCGCGGCAACGAAGTGTCTTGCGGCGGGGGTCACAACTGACCGCATCGTCATCGACCCGGGGTTCGGCTTCGGCAAGACACGGGCCCACAATCTCCAGCTCCTCCGCCGTTTACGTGATCTGCTGGATCTCGGATTTCCTGTGCTCGTGGGGCCCTCCAGGAAGACTTTTGTCGATCCTGAGGTTCCCCCGGAGAATAGACTTGCCGGGAGCCTGGCCGCCGCCACGTTGGCCGTCGCGCACGGAGCGCGCATCGTCCGCACACACGACGTGGCGCCCACCGTCAAAGCCGTTGCGATCGTGACTGCCTGCTTGCTCGACAATTGACACATCCTTCATATTTACAGTATGTTATATTTACTTCTCAGTCTAATTACGGCTTGACAAAGTGTGCGCCACCGAATAGATTCTTCTGCCTCACGTTACAAACCGATTTGGAGTACGAAGTCGAATGAATTCGTCGCTCGCCCGCTTTAAAGACGCGCAGATCATCCTAGACGGGGATGACCAGTTCCTGCTCGTCGAGTTTAACGATGGCAAGATCCGCCAGTTTACGGCCAAAGAGATCTACGAGGCCACCGGCTACCTTGGCCATCCACCGCCCGCCGACAAAATGACCGGCGCCGAACGCCGAGCATCAGAAATCATGAGACGCAAACGCTGATCCCATGCTCGAACCTTATTCACAACAGCTTTGCCGCGTCTATACCATCGCCTGCCCAGCTTGCGGATCCGAGAACGCTTTCCCCCGCTATAAACGCGACGTCGTCCGCATGAAGTCCTCCGGCCCCGACGGACATCCCATCGAATACGGGTGGCGTGAAGAGGGCGAGTATCCGGTCTGGATCACGCCAATCACCTTCTTCTGGGGTAGCTGTTCAAACTGTCATTTTTCAGGCCAGGTCGACGACGGTGATTTCCGACAGTGGAAGACGAAGAACACCAACAAGTATCTGGGTGCTTTCCACGAGGGCAGTCTCGACAAGCTCAAAGCAGAATCCCCTACCGGAATCGGCCCGCTCGCAACGATCTCCAAGGGCATCGTCGACAACGATCCGTTTTCGACGATTCTGTGCCAATTCTTTGCCGGCATCTACACCGAAACACTCAAAGCCCTGCCGTCGGCCTCCGTCCTCGCGCGGTCCTACCTGCGTGTCGCCTGGATCTACAGGGACGAGGAGCGAATCTACGGGGAGTTCAGTGGTACATCCAACGTCAACGCACTGATCGACGGTCTGCGAGACAGCTGGAACGAGGCCATCATCCCCAACAGTGGGTATCCCGTCCTGCCAGGACTGGCCACGAGCGAGGTGGAAGCCCTGCGATACACGCTCTCCTTCTTCGAATGGAACTTCTCGACCCTCTCGTCTGCTGCCGGAATCGAAGACGAGATGCGCCTCATGACCCTGATCGCGCAGATTGGGTATCGACTCTTCGAGTTGACGGCCGAAGAAGAAGACTTTACGAAGGCCCAGGGCTACTTCAGCGGGTCGATGCAAAAGTGTCTGAGCGTGATCAACGACAAGTCGATCGTCGGCGGCATCGTCAACCGTGCCAAAGACACCCTAGAAAAGGCGGGCGATCGAGGACGCGAACTCCGTGCGCTTAAAGAGGAATACGATAAGAACGGCGGACCCGAGAGCGCACCCGTCCCACCACCGCCAACGCCTCAGCAAGCCCCACAGGCCGAAGCGGCCGAGGATACCCCGGAAGCGGAGCAGCCCGTCGCCATCGCCGCCGCTCCCGCGCCTGCCGCACCCGCGAACGGTGCCGCGCAAAAGAAACTGGAGCAGCTCGATCAGGAAGCCAAGCGCTGGATGCGTCTCGCTGGCATTTCTGAACTCACCGGTCTACCCAATCGTGTCATGCTCTCTCGCGTGTTGCTCCCGGGGATTTTTCGACAGACGGCTGCCAAGCGTCAGCCCCTCGGGTGCATCTTTCTCTCTCCCGAAGGCTTGGGGCAGATCAACGGCAAACTGGGCCGCACACTGGGCGACGAACTGCTCAAAGAGTTTACCAAGTGTCTTCAAGAGCAGGTCCGAAACGGCGAGCGTCTCGCCCACCTCGAAGGTGTGAACTTCGCCATCCTGATTCCGGGTGTCGCGGTGCACCAGCTCAAGAAGAGAGCTGAAGTCATCCACAAAGAGCTCACCTCACGCCGTTTCGACGTAAACGGCAACGCCCTTTCCCTCACCGTCAGCGTCGGCATCTCCGGCATCCAAACCTACGCCGGCACACCAAAGACGCTGCAGGAAGAGTTCTACCAGCGATCCATCCAGGCACTCGACAACGCCAAGCTCAAGGGCAACCAGGTCGAGGTCATCCAGGAAAGCTGATAATCCCCGCACACGCATCGCATTCCCGGAGTCACTGTGGCTGAGCAGAGTGCCTACGCTTGGGCAGGGGTCGACATCCAGGGCGCGAACAGGACCAAGCGCCGCATCGGAGACCTCGTCAAGGAGACATTCGGCTCCGAGGTACTCACAGACATCGGCGGTTTCGGCGGTCTCTTTGCCGCCCCCTGGCGCGACTACGACGATCCCATTCTCGTTGCCAGCACCGATGGCGTCGGAACGAAACTAAAAATTGCGTTCCTGACGGGAGTCCACGACACCGTAGGGGCCGACCTCGTCTGCCACTGCGCCAACGACATTCTGGTCCAGGGTGCCCGCCCGCTCTTCTTCATGGACTACCTGGCCATGAGCAAGCACGAGGGCGATGTGGCCGAAGCCGTGATCGGTGGCGTAGCCAGTGGCTGCAAGACCTGCGGGTGTGCGCTTCTGGGCGGCGAGATGGCCGAAATGCCCGACTTCTACGCACCGGGCGAATACGATCTGGCAGGGACGATCGTCGGCATCGTCGATCGCGATCGGATCGTTACCGGGGAGCGTGTGCGTCCCGGCCACGTCCTCGTCGCACTGGGCGCCGATGGCCTCCACACCAACGGGTATGCACTCGCCCGTAAACTCCTGTTCGAAACAGCCGGATACACGATCGACAGTCACATCGACGATATCGGCGACACGGTGGGGAACGCCCTACTCTTGCCACATCGGCCCTACGTTAAACCGATCCTCGACCTGCTCCCTTCGATCGAGGTCTCAGGCATGGCCCACATCACGGGCGGGGGGTTGATCGACAACATTCCCAGATCGCTTCCCGACGATGTCGCGGTGAACGTTCGGCGCGGGAGCTGGAACGTCCCTCCTCTGTTTCATCTGCTTCAACGTATCGGAGAAATACGCGAGGCCGAAATGTTCCACGACTTCAACATGGGCATCGGCTTCGTCCTGATCGTTCCGCAGACCGATGTCGATGCCGCTGTTCGGTCCCTCACTCAGGCCGGAGAGCGTGCGTTTATCCTCGGCGAAGCCGTGTCTCGCTCCGACGACCCGCAAGTTCGGATCGAAGACTGATGCTTTTTAGAGCCTTCCTGATCGGTCTGGGGAGCGTCTTGCTCATCAATTCGATCCGGCGGTTCCTCACGACGTCCACGCGCAAACCAGGTCACCCGAACGAGCCGGATCAACCACCCGATATCGACCCCGATCGGGTGCGAGACGCTGACTTCCGCGATCTTCACTCCTGAGGGGTGGGAGCGTGATGGAACTCCAGTTCTTGGGTGTCGGCAGTTTCTTCTCCAAAACCGATTACCACAACAATCTGTGCATCAACGAGAGTATCCTGATCGACTGTGGTTTCACCGCCGCTCGAAGCCTGCACGACCAGGGTCGCACCTTCGGCGCCATCGATCACCTGTTCATCACGCACACGCACGCGGATCACATCGGCGGACTCGAGGAGTGCGCGTTCTTCAACCGTTATGTGAACGGTGGGCGCAAGCCACGACTCTACCTTCCCGCCGCCCTGGAAACCGACCTTTGGTCCCAATCTCTCAGAGGTGGGCTTCAAGACGCCGTATCGGGCGCAAGTGACCTCTCCGACTATTTCGACATCACCATCGTCGAGGACGCATTTGAAATCGAGGGAGTTCATTTCCAGATTGTGCCCACACACCACGTGACCGACAAATTCTGTTGCGGGCTGGTCATCGATGGCCGCATCTACTTCTCCGGGGACACGCGGTTCGACAAGGACATGGTGATCGAACGCGGCTCGAAGGCCGAAGCGATCTTCCACGAGGTACAATTCTTCGAGGGCGGGATTCACACCGCACTGACCGAACTCGAAACGCTTCCCGATGACATCAGACACAAGACAGCCTTGATGCACTACGGCGATGAATGGACCCTCCACCAGGATGCCGCCAAAAGGGCAGGCTTTTCGTGGGCTGAACGCCACAAGAACTACAGCTACTGACCCCTCCCCCGGCGCAAAGCCAGGCACATCTTCCCGCATCATTACGCGAACACAGAGACCAGCATGGCCAAACGAGGGTCCACTCGGCGCTCCGCGCAGCGTTCAAAGAAGGATGCGAATTGGTTGCGGACGCAGATCGACGCGGACGAAATCGCGCCAATTTATCTGCTGCACGGTCCCGACGACTACGAGAGGGACCAAATCGTCGACCAGATCGTCGGAGCCATCCTGAACGATGCGACGCGAGCCTTCAACCTCGACGTCCTCGTCGGCGCCGACCTCGATGTGGGAGACGCCGTAAACCGCGTCACCGCCTTTCCGATGATGGCCGAACGACGCGTCGTCATCGTCAGACGAATCGAAGAGGTGGTAGAGTCTGCGGCACGGGGTTTCCTTCAGGTGATCACGAAGCCGGTCGAGTCGACGGTCCTCGTGTTCACGGCCGACAAGATCGATGGCCGACGAAAATTCTTCCAGGAACTCAAAAAGGCGGCGATCGACGTCGAGTTCCGGCTCCCATACGACAATGAGCTACCGGGCTGGATCGAGCGAAGGGCCCAGAAGATCTGCAAGCATCTCACGCCGGAGGCCGTCCACCTCCTGGCCGTGTCGATAGGCCCAAAGCCCAGAGAACTCGCGAACGAACTCGAAAAGCTCAGTCTTCACACCGTAGATCGCCAGTCGATCACGGCCGACGACGTGGCCTGGATCGTCGGAGCGACCAGGGACGCCTCGATTTTCGATTTCGTCGACGCGGTAGGCCTGCGCGAGCGTGGTCGCGCTTTGAGGATTCTACAACAGCTTTTCGAGCAGGGCGATCACCCCGCTGCGGCTCTGGCCGTGCTCGTTCGGCACGTGGGGCTGCTGCGAAAAACCAAGTGGCTGATGGACAGCGGGCTTCCTCGCGGCCAGTATGCGTCCAAGCTCAAGGTTCCACCGTTCGCGGTCGAAAAGTATCTCCGACAGGCCGAGCGGTTTCCAGACGCCCTCTTGTGGAAGGCCTACGACACGCTCCTGCGTACCGATGACCGAGTAAAGTCCCGTTCCCGGGCCTCGCACGTGACGCTATCCAGGGCCATTCTCGAGTTGTGCGAATCTTCCTGATTTCAGGGGGTCACCTTGACACGACGCGGAGCGACGGGTAGATTGAAACCTTCTCCCATCCAGGCGTCATAAACGAGCAAACGAAACATTCGAATCGAAAGGTGGTGACCCCATGTCAGCCACATTGGAGCTAACCAAGGAAAATTTCCAGAGCGAAGTCATCGACGCGAGCGTTCCCGCGCTGGTCGATTTTTGGGCGACGTGGTGTGGCCCGTGCCGGGCGATCGCACCGCTCGTGGAGGAGCTCGCAGAGCAGTACGACGGCAAACTCAAGGTCGGCAAGGTGGACGTCGACGCTCAGCAGCAGCTCGCTGCCGAGTTCGGAATCCGCAGCATTCCGACCCTCTTGCTGTTCAAGGACGGCAAAATGGCTGAGCAAATCGTCGGAGCCGTTCCCAAAAGGCAACTCGAGGACAAAGTTCAGGAAATCCTGGAACCCGCCGCGGCGTAGGTTTAGTCGATGGTGGCTCAAACGAAACGGGCAGGCCCTTTCAACAAGGACCTGCCCGTTTCATTTTTTGATGGATCGGCAGCTATTGCAGAATGAATCGCTCGAAGTAAATCTGGATCACTTCACCCGTCTCGATCAGCGACGACGCGTTGACCTCGTCCCTGAGCCGCTCCTTCAGCGCCGCTCGTTCTTCGGCCTCATCCATATCCGAAAACTCCGTTTGAGACAGCTTTGAAAGGATCAGATCTTGGACTTGTGTGGCCAAAAGGCCTTCCTCCAGTTCGGCAATCGCTTCCTCCGTGTCCAGTTCAAGCGTGACCGCGGCGCTGAGGAACCGGATGCCTTCGTCGTCGGGAGGGTTGAGAATCATCTCCTGCAACGGGAACAGAAGGGGCTGGTCGATCTCGAAGATCGGTCGCTCCTTCGGATTTTCAGTCATCTCCTCTTCTTCGACGTCGCCCGACAGCCCCGGATAGTAGACTTTGGTAATCAGGACGTAGCCTGCCGCGGCCTGCCCAAGTAGAATGACGACGATCAACACGATAAACTGGGGTAGACGAGACGGCCCGCTATCCTCTGGAGGGAGGTCTCCTTCCTGGTCTTCGGCTGCTTCTGCTTCTTCGGCCAAAACCGGACTCCGCGTTGGAATTTGACCTTGCCTTGGCAGAGGGCCGACCCTATCATTTTACGGCCCCTAAGTCCTTTACAGGATAAGACTTACGCCGTCCGCTGTCAAGCCGTCGCCTCCACCTTCTCCTGGCAGCGAGGATTTACGTCACTCTCGAGGAACGTCCAATGAACATACAGAAGGTCGTTATACCCGTCGCCGGGCTGGGCACACGGCTCCTCCCGGCAACCAAGTCACAGCCCAAAGAGATGCTGCCCGTCGGCCGAAAACCCGTCGTCCAGTATGTCGTCGAAGAGATGATCGACCAGGGGCTGGAAAAAATCATGTTCATCACGGGGCGCGACAAGCGTTCGATCGAAGATCACTTCGATCGCGATCCCGAGCTGCTTTCTCAACTCGCGCAAATCGGTGACGATCGCTTGTTCGACGGCTCGGGCTACGATGAACACGCGCGGTTCTTCTACACCCGTCAGATTATACCGAAAGGGCGCCAGACGCCAGGTGGGTTGGGCGATGCCATTGCCATGGCACACGACTTCGTCTCCGAGGAACCCTTCGTCGTGGCACTGGGCGATACGATCATTCGATCCGGCAACCACGCCGGACTCGTTCGGCGAATGATCAGATCGCACGAAAGCAAGGGTGCAGCGTGTACGATTGCAGTCGTCGAGGTCGAGCCCGACGAAGTGAATCAGTACGGCATCGTCCACCCGGTCGGCCGCGGTCGAACCGATTTCGAAATCGACGACATCGTCGAAAAACCGTCACCCGAAGACGCACCGAGCCGACTCGCCGTGGCGGGAAGATACATCTTCGGTCCCGAGATCTTTTCGGCCATCGAACGTACCTCGCCGGGCTTTCAGGGCGAACTCGAGCTCACCGATGCCATCAAAATCCTGATCAGAATGGGCCGGACGGTCCGATGCATTCGTCTCAAAAAGGACGAACACCGCTACGACATCGGAAATCCCGAAAGTTATTACCGCGCATTCATCGACTTCGCCATCTCCGACCAGCAATACGGCTACCGCATCAGACAGTACTTCCAAAAACGACTCCGCACCTTCTGATCTTCATGTCTGGAGCCTTTTTCTCCACCGCGCCCGGACGCGCCGGCATCATCGGCAACCCAACCGACATGTATGGGGGGAGTGTCATCTCCTGCTCGACGCAGGAACGGGCCGCTGTCCTGATCGAGCCTTCGGAGCGGTTGAGCTTTCACGTCGCCGGCGAAACCTTCATCGTCCGGGATGAAAGCGATCTCGAACTCGACGGTGGATTTCTCGACGTCGCCAAAGCCGTCTGTGATTTTCTCCAACTCGCCGAGGCGCGATTCAGCCTCAGGTGGGCGTGCGATGTGCCCTTCGGTGCCGGGCTGTCCAGCTCGTCGGCTATGATCGTCTCCATCCTGAGCGCTGTGCTCGCCTTCCTCGGGCGCGATCACCACCTCTACTACCGGGCGGAAATGGCCCGGCACATCGAACTGCACTACCTCGTACTTTGTGGGTATCAGGATCCGTATATGTGTACGTTCGGTGGCATCAACTACATGGATTTTAGGGATAAGCAGTTCTACCGGTCCTTCGGTGACGAACCCTATTCCACGATGGAATCGCTGACCCCTTTCCTGTCATCGTTTCCATTCGTGCTGGCCAATACGGGTGTGCAACGCAGCTCGGCCAGCGTGCACAAACCGATTCGAGAACGGTGGCTCGAGGGCGACCGCGAAGTGGTCCGCAATTACAACCGAATCGGTCATCTGGCTCGGATGGGCAAGCGTGCAATGCTGGCGGGTGATTGGGTCGAACTCGGGGGGCTGATGGTGGAGAACCATCAGATCCAGCGAGACATGGGGGGCTCGGGGCCCCAAAACGACCGCCTGATCGATGCCGCTCTCGCCGGCGGCGCGCTCGGCGCCAAGCTCTCGGGGGCGGGCGGAGGAGGAACCATCATCGCACTCACAGAGAATCCGGGCCCCGTCGTCGCCGCGACGAGGGAGGCCGGAGCCACGCGAATCCTCTATCCCGTTCCGTGTCAGGGTGTCAGTGTGACTCCTGTAAAGAACAAGAAAGACCATGAAACCGCCGAAGAAGAGCTTCTGAAACGGGCATCACGAGAAGACTTTCACTGAGTCATTCGGGTCCGTCGACAATCGATGGAAGACCCGTCTCGACGTCGAGTTTGAGGGAGCGCTCACCCCGCAACACACAAAGAAGCTCGTCGCCCACGAACAGACGACGCCATCCCACCAGGACCCCCGCCCCGGATCCGTTCTCCTGCACGACCTCCCGAACCTCGTTTCGCGAACCCACGAGCGCTGGATCGATGCCTTTGCGTAGCGCCTTGCCCCTCACGTAGGCGAGGGCGAATTCGGTTCTGACCTCCTCCTCTGGCGTTGCGGGACGAATGCGTGGCTTCTTCGAAACGGGCGTCCGATCCCCTTCCTTCAAGACATCGATCACAGATGCTCCGTAACGATCGACAAAGCCGTGCGGGAGCCCGCGGATCGACGATATAGCCTTGCGATGTCTGGGCCTCAGACGCGCCAACCTCACGAGAGTCTCGTCCTGCACGACGTGGCGACGAGGAACATCCGTTCGGCGAGCCTCTTCCTCGCGCCACGCTGTTACCGCCTGCAGCGCACCCAGATCCCTCGAAGACACGCGCCCCATCCCCTTGACCCGCAGATACTGATCATCCGGGTGACGCTCTTCGTAGAGATGCGCCTGATCGAGGAGGGACATTTCCTCGGCAAGCCAACCGTCACGACCGAGGTGAGCGGTCTTTTCGAGAAGCCGTTCTCGCAACTCCGGCAGGTGCCGCACATCGTCGATCGCGTACTCGATCTGACGCTTCGACAGCGGCCGTTTCACCCAGTCCGTGCGTGTTTCAGACTTCTCCAGCTTCACATCCATCAGCTCCTTCACCAGCTCCTGCAGCGACAGCGATGCGCGGAATCCACAAAATCCCGCCGCGACACGCGTGTCGAAGACGTTAACCGGTGTGGCACCCGTCGATCGCTTTAAAATCGTCAGATCCTGCGGCGCATCGTGCAGCACCTTCACGACCTGCCGATCGGAGAGCAATCTTCCGAGCGGCTCAAGCGACCGGATTGCTACTGTATCGATCAGGTAGGAGCGCCCGGCCGATGTCGAGAGCTGGATCAACCCCAGCCGGGGGTAGTAGGTGCGTTCCCAAACAAACTCGGTATCGAGACCGATGACACCGCCGCGTCTACCTTCTTCCACAGCGTCGTTCATGCGCTCCGGCGATGTGATCAGCAGATCCTGCAAGTTTTCCTCCTGGTGAATGACAAGGGGATCGAATATAACACGAGGCCGCACACCGGGCTACCGTCTCTCCCCACTCGCTTGACACCCCACGGTGACCGCTGCATCATAGCCGTCCGACACAGTTCTCTATTCACCTATCCAAGTGGATCATCCGATGACCGGCGGCGAAATTCTTGTCGAATGCCTTAAGGCTCAGGGTGTCCGTGACATCGCGGGGATGCCCGGAAACCAGAATATCTGGATTTACGATGCTATTCTGCAACGGGGTGGGATCGCCCATCGGTTGATCCGCAACGAGCAGGGGGCGACCCTCATCGCAAACGGATACGCAAGAGCGTCCGGCGAGGTCGGCGTCGCACTGACCGTGCCCGGACCCGGGTCGACCAACGCGTCCACCGGAGTGGTCGATGCATACACCGACTCGGTCCCGGTCCTGCTCGTCACGGGAGGGACCGAGGTGGCGTTCGACGGTCGCGACCGGAGCAAGTGCTTTCACGGACTCGACCAGGAGGCCTTCTTCGCACCGATCACACGGGCCTTCGAGCGTCCCGCATCGATCGATGAGATCCCCGGCGCGGTCGAGCGCGTTTTCAAGGCCCTTCGCGCCTGCCGGCCAGGGCCTGCCGTTCTCGAACTGCCCGTAGACGTCGCCTCGGCCACGGGCAACGCTGACATCCCTTCATTCATCGAACCCGAGCACCCGACGGTCGACGAAACTGCCCTCCGAAGAGCCGCGGAAGCGATCGCCGGGTTCGAACGGCCGGTCATTCTCGCGGGCAAGAACGTCAGCGATGCCGAAGCGACGGACACCTTGCGGACCGTGGCCGAAACACTCGGGGCCCCCGTCGCATTGACCCGGCTCGGAAAGGGCGCTCTTTCCGATCGGCACGACCTGAACGTCGGTCACTGCAGCGCCAAAGCGGCTCGAGCTGTCTACGCCGAAGCCGACGGTCTGATCGCCATCGGCTGTCGCTTTACCCAGATCGATACGCGCGGATGGTCCCTGCCTCTTCCCGAGCGCTGCGTGCAGTTCGACCCGGACCCCAAAGAACTCGGGCGTGAACATCCGATCGAATGCGGTGTCGAAGGTCATCTGCGAGACTCCCTTGCGGCGCTGGCGCCGCTCCTCGAAGTCCATAACGGCACGTGGTCGGATCGCTGCCGCAGCATCCGCAAAGAGATTGTCGAATCACGTCCTCCCCTCGAGCTCGTCGACCACGTCAGAAATCACGTCGACGACGACGCCATCTTCTCCGTCGATGTCACGTCCGTCGGCTACCGCACTTTCGACGAGCTCCCGATCTACGGTCCGCGTGACTTCCTGTATCCCAGCCACTCCGTGACCCTCGGGTTCGCCCTCCCTGCCGCCATCGGCGCAAAGATTGCCTGCCCGGACCGCCAGGTTATAGCCGTCTGCGGCGACGGCGGCTACATGATGACCGCATTCGAGCTCGCCACAGCTGTCGAACACAGTCTGGACCTCACCGTCATCGTGTCGAACGACGGGAGTCTCAGCGCAATTCGCGGCGCTCAGGCCAATGCGTTCGACGGTCGCGTCATCGACACGGACATGCACGTGCCACGGATCGCCGACGGCGCCACCGCTACAGGAGCACGCGGTATTCGTGTCGACGACCCGGCGCGTTTCGGAGCGGTCTTCGACGACACGTTCGGTCTCGAAGGACCGACCGTCATTGAAGTCATGCTCCAGGAACAGCGGGACGCCATCATCAAACGCGTCCCGTGGCTGTTTCCGGATTGACCTGGAAGGAAATCGCGTGGCCAAAAAGACGATGCTGATGTTGGGCGGAAGCGGAATGGCTGGGGGGTGGCTCAAACGTTGGACGACCAACTTCTCCGACCGCGTCGACGTCATCGGACTCGTCGATGTCCTCCCCGAAGTGCTCGAGGAACAGGGAGAGGCGCTCGGAATCCCGACCAATCGGAGATTCACGTCGACCAAAGACGCGATCGCAACGTGCAAGGCCGACTTCGTAGGAGTGGCCACACCACCCCAATTCCACGAAGAGGGCGTCGTTGCCGCCCTCGACGGTGGCATGCCCGTCATCACAGAGAAACCCATCTCGAACACGCTGGAATCCGCCAAACGGATGGTCGCTGCCTCCGATCGAACGGGTTTACCGTGCGCCGTCATCCAGAACTATCGCTACGAACCGAACAAGCAGGAACTCGTCCGCATCAGGAACGAAGGACGTCTTGGGCGCCTTCAACACATCCTGGGTCGTTATGCGTGCGATTATCGAAGACGCGGATCGTGGGGAAAGGAATGGCGTCACACCATGGACTTCGGCCTCCTCTTCGAAGGCTCCGTCCACCACTTTGATATGTTGCGTTTTCTGTCAGGGGGAGATTGTGAGACCCTGGTCGGTTTCGGATGGAATCCGGATTGGTCGAGTTTCGAGCACTTCTCGAGCGGCATGTATCTCATGAAAATGACCAACGGCGTCCACAGCTTCTACGAGGGCAACAGCTCGGCTGCGGGGATCGTCAACTGTTGGCACAACGAGTACTATCGCGCCGAATTCGAAGAAGGAAGCGTCGAGGTCGTCGATACCGACAAGGTTACGGTCACGCGCGTCGGCCAAGCACCCGAGGCCTACAACGCGCCGCCTCTCAAATGGGAGAATCACGACCATCTCTTCGAGGAATTCCTGGAATGGCTCGACGGCGGGCCACCCTCGGAGACACGTATCCAGGACAATATTCAAAGCTTCGCCATGGTCATCGCCGCCATGGAAACCACACTCGACGGCAAGCCCAAGCTCATCGCTGACTTTGTGTAAATGAACATCGTCTTCGTCTTCTCCGACCAGCACAGGGCTTGCACGTCCAGTCTCGAAGGCGCCGCCGTTCGCACTCCCAACCTTGAGCGCACAGCGGCCGAAGGGATCGTCTTCCGCAACTGCATCTCGAACATCCCCGTCTGCACGCCCTGGCGCGCGGCATTCCTCACAGGTCAGTACCCCTTGACGAATGGCGTATTCCTGAATGACGTGCGACTCTCCACCGACTACCCCACACTCGGAACCTGCCTGCGCGATGCTGGCTACCGCACCGGCTACATCGGCAAGTGGCATCTCGACGGCAATGAGCGATCGGCTTTCACGCCTCCGGGGCCCAGACGGCAGGGCTGGGACTATTGGGCATCGCTCAACTGCACCCACCGTTACACCGACTCACGCTACTTCCTCAACGATGATCCCACTCCTCGGGCGTGGGGCGACTACGACGCGATCGGGCAGACCGACCTCGCGATCGAATTCATCGAGGAGAGCGCTCGGGGCTCCGCGCCGTTCGCCCTCGTCCTTTCCTGGGGACCTCCGCACAATCCCTACCGCGACCTGCCACAGCGCTACCTCGACGCCTACCCACCCAACGAAGTGGAAGTCCGCCCCAACTGTCCCGATCCGAATCGGGAGGATCTGGCGGGTTACTACGCGCACGTAACCGCACTCGACGAACAACTGGGGCGTATCCAGGACGTCCTCGAGGAGACGGGCCTCATGGACGACACCGTGTTCGTCTATACCTCCGACCACGGGGACATGGTCGGCTCCCAGGGCGAGCAGCGGAAACAGAAGCCGTGGGATGAGTCGATTCGCGTTCCGTTCGTGATACGCTGTCCCGTACAAACCGGCAAAGGAATCACGTTACACAAGCCGATCAACGTAGTCGACCTCATGCCCACCCTGCTCGGGCTGGCCGGGATCGAGATCCCCGACGCGGTAGAAGGCCGCGATCTCGGACCCCTCATGCGTGGAGACGAGCCGGACGGTGACGCTGCAGCCCTGACGATGTGCATCACTCCCTTTGCCGAGTACACCGGGCCGCCGTGGCGAGGGGTGCAGACCAGCCGATACACCTACACGCGTCGCCTCGACGGCCCCTGGTTGCTCTACGACAACGTGTCGGATCCTTACCAACTCACGAACCTGATCGACGACCAAGATCACGCGGCGATCCGCGAAGACTTCGATGGTCGGTTGCAGCGGATGCTCGACGAGCGGGGTGACCCGTTTGAACCGGCCGCCTACTACATCGAGAAGTGGGGGTTCGACGTCGACGATCGGGGGGCGGTCCCCTACCACAGCTGAACGAGGAAAACCATGAAAATCACGGACGTGAAATGTTTCCCGTGCTTTCACGGAAGTCGGAACTATTTGTTCGTGAAGGTCGAAACGGACGAGGGCATCTACGGAGTCGGCGAATTCGGAATCACGTGGAAGGAACAGGCGGGAATCGGTGCGGTCGAGCACATGAAAACCGACCTCATCGGACAAGATCCGTTGAACACCGAGTATTTGTGGCAACTCCTGCTGAGGGGCGACTTTTTCCCCGGCGGGCGGATCAACATGGCTGCCCAGAGTGCAATCGATCTCGCCCTTTGGGACACCAAAGGCAAGGCGCTCGGGCAACCCGTCTACATGCTCCTGGGCGGCAGAATGCGGGATCGAGTCGTCTGCTACAAGGGCATCGGAGGAAAAACACCGGAAGCAACTGCTGCGGCTGCGAAGGAACGGGTGGCCGAAGGATGGAAATATCTGCGGCTGGGTGTGATGGATCGCGACGGCATCCTCGAACCGCCCGTGGCCGTCCGCGAAGCCGTCGGTCCCGACATCGAAATCTGCATCGACGTCCACACGCGTCTCGACACACCCGACACGATTCGGTTGGGGCGGAAGTTGGAAGCCTACGACCCCTTCTTCATCGAAGATCCACTGAGATGCGAGAATCCGCAAAGCTACCGGCTCGTTAGACAGCAGGTCCCCGTCCCCCTGGCCATCGGCGAGCACTTTGCCACCAAATGGGAATTCCGTCAGTTGATCGAAGAAGAGCTGCTCGACTACGCCCGGATCGACCTCTGCATAGTGGGAGGGTTGACGGAAGGACGTAAGATCGCCAACTGGTGCGAGACGCATTACATCAAAATAGTCCCGCATAACCCCCTCGGACCCGTATCCGCCGCCGCGTGTCTTCACCTCGACATCGCCACAGACAACTTCGCCGTGCAGGAAGCAGGCCTCGTCGGCAACACCGTGATGACCGATCTCTTTCCCGTGCAGGTCCCCTACGAGTCGGGTTACCTCCTCGCCCCGACCGGACCCGGTCTTGGCGTAGAGTTCAACGAGGAGGCCACCGCCAAGTATCCCTTCAAACCCCTCCACGGCCCACGGCTACAACGAGAGGATGGATCATTCACTAACTGGTAGACTGCGCCACTGAGGACACTGAGATTCACTACCCGCTCCTCAACGATCAGGTCGGCTGAGTAGTCCCCCACCACGTGCCCCTTATACCAAACCTTGAGAAGGGCTTGAGAATGGATATCCAAGCCGGCCTCCTGTAGTTCGATACAGAGTGCTCTTTCGTACACAAAACCATGCGCTTAATTCCCAAGCGTGGACGGCCGAAGTTGAGGAGCAGGCCTGTGTTGAGTCGCGTAGCCCTCAAATAGTTGAGAAGCTGAGCCTGGTGCACTCTCCCGATGTGGTCGATCGACTTCAACTCGAGCAGAGACCCTTTCCAAGAAACCGGACCCCAATGTCCGGTTGACGGTGATAGCGCACCCGATGATCTTCTCAGTCAGCTCGTCGTTCTTGATTTCAGCCAAACGCGCCATCCTTAGTACTCCTGTTCTCAAATACGGTGACGTATTCTAAGCAGACTTTGCCAAGGGCGTATCGTAGAACCTGAGTTTGTCGATCATCTCCGCGAGATCTGTTCGTGTGAACTTCCATTTGAAGGGTGTGGCGATACGTCCGTAGCGTTCCTGAAAACCGAGGATTCTTGCCTCAAGCTCTTCGAGCGATGCAAATTCGATAGGTGTCAGAGCCTTGCGTTTGAGGATCGAGAAGTAGATCTCGATCTGATTGAGCCAGCTTGCGTGGATCGGAAGGTGAACGGGGTGGATGTTTGGCCACTTCCCCTGGATACGGTCGATGCATGTTTGCCCTCGGTGCGAGGAGCCATTATCCACGATGAGGTAGACTTTCTTTGCCGAGCAATAGGGTTTCCGGCTCATGATCAGGCTCAGGAGCCGGTTGAAGGGCTCGATACCCGAAGAAGACTCACAGAGACCGAAGATTCGACCATTGTGCACGTCGAGAGCAGCCAGATAGGCCAGGGCTCCTTTCCGCTCGTATTCGTGTTTCAACGCGTGCCGCTCTGTTCGAGGCTGGCGGTAGGGTAACGTGCTTGCGAGCTCGTGCTTGAATACTGGTCTTTTCGTCGGCAGAAAGTACATATTCCCTCGGCCCTAAAGGCTTTCCTTGCCATTGGCGGTGATACAGATCAAGGACTCTACCTGCTTTGGTTTGGAAGTCCGGGTCCCGTGGGAAAATCCAGGAGCGATGATACCAAGGACGAATCGCGTCCTCGTTCAACCAGCGCCAGACAGTGGCGCCGCTGATCTTGGCAACGAAGCCCCTTTGCACTGCCTCGGCGGCAATCTCGGAACAGCTGGACCGCGAGAGCGGTATCCCGCTCTCGCTCGGTAGTTCACACGCCAGCGCCTTGATCTGAACGACCACCTGAGGGGGGAAAACCGGGCGGGCGCCCGGGACGAGATCTATCTTCGAGTCCCGAAAGACGCTCTTCGAAAAAGCGCTTACGCCATTTGCTTACGATCGGACGCGGGACATCCAACCGTTGGGCGATAATCTTGTTGGATAATCCCTCGGCGGCGAGAAGCACGATTTTCGATCGGATCACTTGATAATACGGTAACGTATATTGTCCAGCCATTCGCTCGAGGTCGACCCGTTCCTTCTCAGACAGTAGCACCACATAAGGCGAACGTCTTGGCATTGTTCTCCTCCTTTTGAAGGAGAACATAAGCTACAAATAATGTTCAAGACATACGTAATAATGTTTATGAAACCATGCACTAAGTCTCAGTGATCTCAGTGGCTGTCTTTGTCTTTCTATCATAGTCAGAGAGGTGTCCTGATGCAAAGTGTGAGCGTTCCTTGGGCGTGTTGGTATGGTGAAGAGAAGTTCGAGATGACGTTCCCCGATGAATGGTCCCTCGAAGTGTGCGAAATGAAGGGCGGTCCAGACATCGGGGACGAGGGAATCCGTGAGGCATTCGCCAACCCGATCGGATCGCCGACCCTCTCCGAGGTCGCGAAGGGCAAGACTTCGGCGGCCATTCTTGTAGACGACCTGACGCGACCCACACCGGCGGGGCGACTGATTCCCTACGTCCTCGAGGAGCTCGAAAAGGGCGGGATTCACGAAGACCAGGTGCGCATCATCGGGGCTGTCGCCGCCCACCGTGCGATGATTCGGGAAGACTTCGTCAAAAAGCTCGGGCAAGACATTGTCGATCGAATGCAGGTCCTCTGTCACAACGCAGACGACAACCTCGACTTTCTCGGCCACACGAGTCGGGGCATTCCGCTCTGGGTCAATCGCGACCTGATGGCCTGCGAAGTGCGCATCGCCCTCGGCATGATCACACCGCGGGGCGGTATCTTCGGCGGCGGGTCGAAACTTCTGCTACCGGGCGCGTGCGGCCGTGTGACGATCGCAGCAAACCATCGCTACATTCACGACGGATTCCGTGAGCACCTCGACGAAGTCGGTCGCATGGCCGGTTTGAGCTTCCTCGTAAATCCCTGTCTTAACCCTGAACGGGAGATCAATGCCGTCGTCACAGGCGACCCGGTCGACGCCTTCTGGCACGGGGTCGAGATCGGGAAAGAGGTCTACGCCTCACCTTTCCCCGACCGGCCCGACGTGGCAATCTTCAACGCCTGGCCTAAGGACGCCGAATTCACCCAGGCGGGCATGGCCATGGTCCCCATACGAGGAGACAACCCACAAAAATTGAAGGACGACACGACCGTCGTCATCGCGACCGCTTCCCCCGAAGGCATGGGATTCCATTCCGTTTTCGGACCCGGAGCCGAGCTGCGAGGAAAGCCCACACCCCAACGTTGGCGCACGATCATCTTCTCACCCAACCTCAACAAGTGGGACGTCCTCCTGTTGTATGGAGAACACGCCGCGTTTTGCAGGACCTGGGACGAGGTCATCGAGGAATTGGAAAAACACCACGGAAAAGACCTAAAAGCCGCTGTGTTCCCGTATGGGGCAATGCAGTATTGTGAGTGACACGCAGGAGAAGAGGGTCGACCCGGGCATACGGTCTGCGGAACCTGACCCCACCTCGAACGAGAGGAGTGCTTTTCACGTCGTCACCGAGGACTTAAACTGAGGCTATGTCGACAGGTCTTCTGCTTTGGGTTGCCTTCTTCGCTCTGTGGCTCTTCGCACTCTACAGAGCGACCCATCGGGCGTTTCCCGTCGTGGAAATCGGGGGGATTCGCAGCTCGGGCATCTCGTTCTCTCCCGGCCCGGTCTTCGCCCCCGCCATCGTCTTCCACCTGGGTCTTGCGACCGTCCTGTGCGTGACGCTTCTGAGTATCGCCTTTCAGAATTTCCAAATGATGTGGTTCTGCCTACCGGGCGCGTGTGCTCCCACATTTCAGGGCGCCTACCTCGAGTATGAACGCCTGTCCGACGATGGTGCGAGGCAGATTCGGCGTGTCCCTTCATACTGGTTGAAGGAGCAGTGGCCGTTCGTCCTGCTCGGTGTCAGCATCGGGTTGGCGGGTGCCATCTGGGCGTGGCTCACGGGAAACCTGTTCCCACTCCTACTTCTCGGATTCAGCGCCTTCTTTCTGTTCGAATTCTGGTTTTTCTTTTCTCACTACAACGGAGTGGTCATCACACCCACCCGCCTCCGTTACGAGAGGAGCTTTCCGCGATGGCGCACCTACACCTATGACAGAAGGCGCACCAAAGATCTGAACATCATCATGGAACGTCGGGGTCGGCGCGTTTACGACGTTCGCATCGAGGAACCCCACGAGACCCCGATTGAACTGACGGCGAAGCTCTCTCCCTCGCAACGACTGCAGCTCGAACTCGAAGAGTACGAGCTTCGAAACGACCCTTCGGAATAGCCCGTGAGTAATCGATCGTGAGCAAGAACCTTAGAACGGTCTACACCACCGAGCACGGCCGAATTCAGCCAGAGTCTGAAACCTCGTCCAAGGGAAAACCCAACGTTCCAGCGATACCCAAGGATGGCATCGTTCGCGTGGGGCGAGAGACGAAAGGCAGAAAAGGTGCGGGCGTATCGGTCATTACGGGACTACCCCTTCCTCCCGATGAACTCAAGAATCTGGCGCGTGAGCTGAAGAGCCGGTGTGGAAGCGGCGGTACGGTTCGAGGACGGACGATCGAGATCCAGGGAGATCATCGGGACAGGCTCGTCGAGCTGCTGACAGCAAAGGGATGGACCATCAAGCGGGCCGGCGGGTAACACGCTCGATGATCACTAAAAGAAGGCTATATTCGGATCTCTCAACGAGATGAAGTGGGTGAAGGTGCCGTGGTTCCTGGCATGGGGGCGCGGTTAGAGTGTGCGGAACCTCTTCGGAATCTGCTCAGGGATGTTTATGTCTCCGACGGTAAGGAAGATCATATCGTTGAATGCGTCGAGTGTGCGGAATCCGCTGGCTCGGTTCTTGACGATTTGGACGATTCGGTTGAGGCCTTCGGCGATGGCGTTGGTAAGACGCGTGTTCACGAATGCGAGGACGCCGAAGAAGTGCTGTCGCAGGGTCCTGACGAACTTTCGCAGGGGTTCAAGTCGACTTCTGAGTGCGGACGTCGTCCAGCATTTCAGGAAGCGTTCGGCAGCCCAGGGCGCTTTGTATTCCCAGAACTGCTCGAACTCGTCCTTGAGTCTCCAGGCTCTATAGATTCGGTAGTTCGCCTTCTCCAGTGCTTTGAGTGTCCGAGTATCCCCTCTGGAGCGTGTCGCTGAGTGCCGGTAGAGGAGCCATCGGAGGCCCTTCATGGCTTTGCGCTCATCCGGGGCAGCTTTACGCCACTGGTCCTTACGGACCTCGTCAACGGCGGCATTGAGAGCCTTGACGATGTGAAAGCGATCGAGGACCAGCTTGGCATTCGGACAGTGTTCCTGGATGGCTCCGATGTAAGCTTCGCTCATGTCGCAGCAGGCCCCACTCGATCTTGGATCTCCGGTAGGGACTGAGAGCCTCTGTGAAGAACCGATCGATCGTTTTACGCGCCCTGCCGCGGCCAACCCACACCACGCAGGAGCGGTCCAGATCGTAAACGAGCGTGGCGTACCTGTGACGCTTGGCGTAGGAGATCTCGTCGATCCCGATGGTTTTGAGCCCTCGGATACGATGACCTTCACGAAGCCGCGTGATGGATCGGTGAAGGAGATCCGACAGCGTCGAGGCAGAGATGCGCAGCAACTCGGACGCCGCCTTCTGCGTCATGGTCTGGCAGTAGCGCAGCATGGCATACTCGAAGCGATACGTCACCCGAGAGAACCGCTCCGCCCACGGAATCTCCTCGACCACACGACCGTGGGTAGGACACCGAATCTCCCGAGGATGGTAGAGAAGCCAGACCCTCCACCCGCACACCGGAATGTCACGCCACCGACGCGGATGGGGCATTGTGCGGACGATTTTACCTCGACGGCCGCATTCCGGACAACAACAACCATTCTTATGGGGCTTTACGGCGATGACGAAACAGCTTCTCCCCTCAAACCACCAGCTGACAACACGGAACCCCTTGAATCTCAGCAGTTTCGATAGTAATCTGCTCCCGGTCATAGGTCGCACCCCCTTCGCTTTGATTGTCCTACACACACAACCAAGCGTAGGGAACGATCTATGACCTTGTCATTCTATAGTTTCACCGTTGAGAAACCCGGATAGAGCCTAAAAGAAGCCCCGCGGCACAAGCCACGGGGCTTTTCCTGTTCACGATCGCTCAGGTTGTTATGCGTAGTCGATTGCGGGAAACCAGTCTTCTCCACGTCCATCCGGCGTCATGTCGAACAGGGCCCACAGGGGCCACACTAGGTCAACGTGGCGTGGATGCTCCTTTTCAAACGGCACGAAGAACAGCTCCGACGCATAGTAGCCTGAATCATGCATGAATTTGAGTTTAGGTTGTTTTGGAGTGATGTGATCACGCACAGGATTTGTTCTCGGCTTCTTCGGATGTCCAAGGTCCCGTAAGCGGTCTCTACGAGTCGCAAGAGTCACGATTTTCGTCCGGAACAGGTGTTGTTTTGCGACGTGTACATAGCTGTCCCCGGTATAGATCGGCGTTGTTACTGCGTGTTCGTTTCGAGCCTGGTGATGATTGACACCAAGACGTTTTTGAGTGGATACGATGTTGGAAAATGGAATCGGATTCTTCGTGCGCTTTCAATGACTCTCGCGCCGATTTTGAGGAAACGGTTCTGTATCGTGTTGACCTGAGGTTTGGTCCACGCGGTGCCCTTGAGTCCCTGTGATCGGAGTGCGTGAAGCAAGGCGTATGCAGCACTGTGTAGAAAGAGTCGGAACTGGTTGGCTTCAAACTTGTGGCACGATGTTCGATCGGAGTGAAGGAATGTTTTGTGGTCCTTGATGAAGCCTTCCGTGCGTCCCCTTGCGCAGTAGATACGATCATAGATAAAGCCGTCTCGATTACTCTGTAAATTGGTCACGCGGTATCTTGGATTTGCTTCGCCGTTTGTGACTTCAGCCTTGTGAATGATCCGGCGAGGCTGCCGGTAGGTGCCAGCCTGATATGAGAAGGATGAGAACAAGCGAATCGTCTCCTTATGCTCGCTCAGACGTAGCGCTTGGTCCATCAGGTTTTGTCCAGCCGCTTTGAGCCTGGAGTTGGCGCCCTGGCCCAGAACGTAGTAGATACCGTTGTCTTCGCAGAAATCGTGCATCTCTGGTGAGCTGAACTTTGAGTCTGCGCGAACGATGATCTCCACGTTTGGCATCGACGGCATCTTCATAGCCGCAAGCGATCTGAAAAACACGCTGCTTCACAAGATCCAAAAGCGTGTGATCGATATAGCTTGGGTGACGACGATCTCGCAAAGCATCTACCATTCTGGCGATCAATCCCATCTGAGACTCAAGGGCGCGAAGCAACAGAACTCCACCGTCACTCCTGACGGCGCCACCGGCAAAATCAGCCTCAACTACCTTGCCCGAAATGCTTGCGAATGGTAACCGGATCTGACTAGGTTCTATCACGGTAGTTCCTTCCAAGTGTTGTTTTGATGTGTCAGCCCTAAATGTAGGGAAAAACAAACACTTGTACAAGGGGACTACCTTTTTTATGGCTATATCCGGATCTCTCAACGAGATGAAGTGGGTGAAGGTGCCGTGGTTCCTGGCATGGGGGCGCGGTTAGAGTGTGCGGAACCTCTTCGGAATCTGCTCAGGGATGTTTATGTCTCCGACGGTAAGGAAGATCATATCGTTGAATGCGTCGAGTGTGCGGAATCCGCTGGCTCGGTTCTTGACGATTTGGACGATTCGGTTGAGGCCTTCGGCGATGGCGTTGGTAAGACGCGTGTTCACGAATGCGAGGACGCCGAAGAAGTGCTGTCGCAGGGTCCTGACGAACTTTCGCAGGGGTTCAAGTCGACTTCTGAGTGCGGACGTCGTCCAGCATTTCAGGAAGCGTTCGGCAGCCCAGGGCGCTTTGTATTCCCAGAACTGCTCGAACTCGTCCTTGAGTCTCCAGGCTCTATAGATTCGGTAGTTCGCCTTCTCCAGTGCTTTGAGTGTCCGAGTATCCCCTCTGGAGCGTGTCGCTGAGTGCCGGTAGAGGAGCCATCGGAGGCCCTTCATGGCTTTGCGCTCATCCGGGGCAGCTTTACGCCACTGGTCCTTACGGACCTCGTCAACGGCGGCATTGAGAGCCTTGACGATGTGAAAGCGATCGAGGACCAGCTTGGCATTCGGACAGTGTTCCTGGATGGCTCCGATGTAAGCTTCGCTCATGTCGCAGCAGGCCCACTCGATCTTGGATCTCTGGTAGGGACTGAGAGCCTCTGTGAAGAACCGATCGATCGTTTTACGCGCCCTGCCGCGGCCAACCCACACCACGCAGGAGCGGTCCAGATCGTAAACGAGCGTGGCGTACCTGTGACGCTTGGCGTAGGAGATCTCGTCGATCCCGATGGTTTTGAGCCCTCGGATACGATGACCTTCACGAAGCCGCGTGATGGATCGGTGAAGGAGATCCGACAGCGTCGAGGCAGAGATGCGCAGCAACTCGGACGCCGCCTTCTGCGTCATGGTCTGGCAGTAGCGCAGCATGGCATACTCGAAGCGATACGTCACCCGAGAGAACCGCTCCGCCCACGGAATCTCCTCGACCACACGACCGTGGGTAGGACACCGAATCTCCCGAGGATGGTAGAGAAGCCAGACCCTCCACCCGCACACCGGAATGTCACGCCACCGACGCGGATGGGGCATTGTGCGGACGATTTTACCTCGACGGCCGCACTCCGGACAACAACACAACCATTCTTATGTGGCTTTACGGCGATGACGAAACAGCTTCTCCCCTCAAACCACCAGCTGACAACACGGAACCCCTTGAATCTCAGCAGTTTCGATAGTAATCTGCTCCCGGTCATAGGTCGCACCCCCTTCGCTTTGATTGTCCTACACACACAACCAAGCGTAGGGAACGATCTATGACCTTGTCATTCTATAGTTTCACCGTTGAGAAACCCGGATAGAGCCTTTTTTATGCATAATTCAGGCTAGTGGTGAACCGCGTCCCCACGACGGACAAAAGTGTGACACGCCGGATCCTGCTCGTCGTCTGGCTCTTCGGTGTGGTAGTCGGCATTGTAGCTGCACCGGGCTGAAGACAACATTCTGAGACTCACCCACCCACGTTCATCGGCATAGGCCTGAACGCGGTCGATCGGCGCCTTGGCAACGACACCCAGGTTGATCCGTTGCGTCACGTGGCCGGCGCTTCCGTTCAGGCTGTCCAGAAAAGCCGTACACATCGGACACGGCTTCTCCCAGGTTGGACCGAACATGAAGCTGTAGAGAATCAGGGAGTCCTTGCCGTCTGCGAAGAGCTTCGAGATCGGTACCCGCTGCACCTCTCCGTGCACAATTTCATCGAACGCATAGTCTTCGCGAACCTCTCCACCCAGCGGAAGCGATCGCCGGACGTCGGCGACACGCTCGATCTGCGCGCGAAGTTCGATTTCCATATCCAGCAAGTCGTCGCGTGCTGCCCGATACGGGGAGGATTCGTTGGGATATCGAACGTCGTGAACCGACACGGCTGCCTCCTTGGCGCAGGTTTGTCGACATGAACCTCTCAAGAGTAAGACGATCCGACGCGCCCTTTCTGGACACGCTACACAGCAGCCTGGATGCCCCGCACGAAACCGAGTGTGAACGCAAGATCACGGTCGACATCGTCGGGTTCTTTCGAGCCGACACACTCCACATACATCGGCCCGCTAAATCCACCCGCTCGCAAGTGCCCGATCACGAAAGGGAAGTCGACCCATCCTTCCCCGGGCGTAATCATGACATCGGGCTTCCCATCTTTCACGTGGCAGTCCTTGATGATCAGGGTCGATGTCATTGCAGCGACGGCGTCCACTTCCTGTTCGGGTCGAACCTCACCCACCGTGTAGTGAATGATGTTTCCCGGGTCGTAGGAAATGCTGAAGGCGGGGTGATCCACCTGCCCGTGTAGGTCGGCCAACTCCTGGGCGGTTAGGCTGATCCCTCCGTGAGGCTTAAGAGAGATGCCCACGTTCGCTTCGGCCGCGTGAGGAGCGACACGCCTCATCACCTCGGGATAATCCTCGTAATACTCCTCCTGACTCGTTCCCAACTCCAGGAGCCACGAGGCCCCGAGGGCGGCGGCGTTGTCGATCAGACGCCTGTAGTCATCGACCGTACCGTCGAGCCCGAGATCTAGATGGGTCCTGCCCAGCAGCATAGACGGCTTGAGGCCCGCGTTGGCTGCCGCCGAACGCGCTGCGTCGACCTGTTCCCCCGTCGATGAAGAATCTACGGGCATCGTTCGATCGTGCGCGAAAACGGCGACATCGGTGTAGCCAGCCTTGGCGATTCGCTCGCAGGCTTCGGCGAAGGAGCATCCGCTATAGGGTCTCGTGGTGCTGCCAACTACTTCGTTCATGGGATTTATCCTCGTCGCCTTCCAAAGGGTTCGTAGCGTTTCCGCGCTCTGTGATCCGTGAGTACATTGGCCGGTCGTCCGAATATACATCCTCGCAGCTTTCCAACCATCATCACCCGAGGCCATTGTGGCCGACGTGCATTGGGGAGCCAGGGCCGCCATCGGGCTCTTTCTCGCGACTTTCCTCTGTGTTGTGCTCCCCGTCCAGGGCGACACATCAGGGTGGAGTCTGTTTCCCCCACTGTGTGCGATCTTCATCGGCGTACTCAGCGGACGCCTCGTCATCGGGTTGAGCGTGGCCGTTCTGGGCGCCGCCGTCATCGCGTCTACCGAGACCGGCTCTCTCGCCATCATCCAGGATGCCGTCCGTACCGCGTGTCTCGACTACCTCTGGGGCCAGGTCACGGGCGAGTTCTCGCTCTACATCCTGGGCTTCACGATCGCTCTCATCGGCATGGTCCGTGTGACCTCGCTTGCCGGCGGCAATGCAGGGATAGCCGATCTGCTCGCCCGCGGCGCCGGAGGCGCCCATTCCGCCCGCAAAGCCACGGTGCTGCTCGGACTGGCCATCTTCTTCGACGATTATGCCAACACGATCGTGGCAGGTTCGACCATGCGTCCCATCACGGATCGCTTTCACGTGTCTCGCGAGAAACTGGCCTATCTCGTCGATTCGACGGCGGCTCCGATCGCCGGCCTCGCTCTCATCAGCACCTGGATCGGCTATGAAGTCGGGCTGTTCGAGGGTCTCATGGTTGACCTGGGCACGGGTCATTCCGGGTATGCCCTCTTCTTCATGGCCTTGCCGGCCAGGTTCTACTGCATACTCGCCCTCGTCTTCGTCGCCGTATCGACCTGGTCGGGGAGGGACTTCGGTCCCATGCTGACGGCTGAAAGACGGGCACAGGAAACCGGCAAGGTCCTGCGGGATGGCGCAAAACCCCTGACCGGCCGTGAGACAGGGGTCGCCATTGCACGGGACATCGAGCCGGCCTGGTGGGTCGCAGCGCTCCCCGTCATCGCGGTCGTGCTCGCCGTCGTCGCAGGGGTCGCTCTGGATGCGGCGGATAGCGACGCCGTCCTGGCCGCACGATCCGAGCACGGCGCACTGAGCTCACACTACTGGGCCGCGGCCTTTTCGAACGCGAATTCTGGACGCGTCCTGTTTGACGCCGCCCTCGTCGGTTCGGCACTCGCACTCGTGCTCGCGCTCTCGAGACGCGATTCAGGGCGTAAACGACCCATCACCCTCGCAGCAGCGTTGACGACCTACGCTCGGGGCGTGATCGGCATCCAGTACGCAATTGCGATCCTGGTTCTAGCGTGGGCCATCAAAGAAGCCTGTACAGCCGTCGGAACGGCCGACTACCTGACAGCCATTCTCAGCCCCCTCATCTCACCCACGATCCTCCCGCTCCTGATTTTCCTCCTCGCAGCCACGGTGGCGTTCAGCATCGGCACATCGTGGGCGACCATGGCGATCCTCGTCCCCACGGTCGTTCCCCTTGCCCACAACCTCGGTGGCCTGCCACTCACGATTCTGGCGGCCGCCGCCGTGTTGGATGGCGCCATCTTCGGCGACCACTGCTCGCCCATCAGCGACACCACGGTCATGTCGAGCATCGCTTCATCCAGCGACCACCTCGACCACGTGCGCACGCAGATTCCCTATGCCGTCGTGACGATGCTCTGCGCAGCCCTGTTCGGATACCTCGGAGCGGCCACGCTCTATCCCGCCTGGTTTGGCGCAATCCTGGGGGCAGCGGCCATCACCGCCATTATCTTCTCTTTTGGAAAGCGGATCTGAAGCCAGTGTCACTCGTCTGGACACTGACATTATGGCAGTAACGCCCTTCGTCCCCATCCCTGATGTATCCGATTTAGTATCAATCCTTTACATAAATTTCTCTTACGGCACGGCGGTTGCACCTCCAAGGGGGAAAGGAGGTTCACCGTGTATCGACTCCAATCCGTGCTCATCCTCACAGCCCTCATCGGACTTTTGCCTGGCTGGGCTTTGTGGTTCTCGGGCTCACCGGTGCGGTCTTCGTCCTGGGTGCCGGTCTGGTCCTCAATCTCGCGACTGCTCGATCGGCCGTTCGAATGATTCTTCGCTTCCACCGGGCGCGGCTGATGCAGCCGGGTGAGGCACCGGGTCTCGTGGCCTCGATCCAGGACCTGGCGTCGCGAGCCGGGATATCCGCACCCCATTTGGCATTCTACCCCTCTGATGTTCCGAATGCGTTCGCCCTCGCCACACGAGGTGGGCCCGGGGTCGTGGCCATCAGCACGGCCCTGCCCCGTATCCTCGACGGCGGTGAGCTGAGGGGCGTACTGGCACACGAAATCGCACATCTGCGCAATCGGGACAGTCTCCTCAGTCTTTCCGGAGGGCTGTTCGTCCAATCCATCACGACCGTGTCGAACCTGTTCGGGCTGTTTTTGTTCCTCCTCGTTCTGGCCGGCTACGCACCACCGCAAGGCGCACTCCTCCTGGCGTTCCTCGTCATCGCCGCGCCCTATGCCGCGCGTGCGCTTCACGCAGGTCTGATGCGAACACGCGAGCGACTCGCCGACCAGGATGCGGCCCTCATGACGGGCGAACCGAAGGGATTGGCGTCGGCTCTCGTCAAACTCGAGCGCTACAACCGCTACCTGGCCGGACTCCTTCGGCGATTTCGATTCATCTACACGACCCAGCTCGAAGAGGGCCCACCGTGGCTCCGTACGCACCCCTCCACATCCGACCGGGTGTCAGCCCTGCTCGACCTCAACAGCCGGGTTCGGTTTCTTCCCACATCGACCCGCACCCGGCAAATCCAGATCGGGTAAAAAAAGAAGCCGCCACCAGCGGTTGCTGGAGACGGCCACACACGCAATAGACCTCTGATCAACCTGCCATGGCGGCAAGGAACGAGTCGGCCCCTTCGAGTTCCTCTTCTACTGCCTCGACCAGCAGCTGCAAACCCCGCTCTTGCATCGAAAACTGGTCGAGGGCGGCCGCCTCAACATCGGGCACCGTACTGTCTCCACCCGACCCGAACTCGAGCTGGCGCGTGATCACATCCGCGAGGTGGACGAGGCATACCAACCGCTTGTATCGTGCGGAATCCTGCGGCTTGTGGTGGTAGATGATCGTGTTCGTGTAATTGTTCGCAAATTTCCATTCTCCTGCAAGCACGCCACCTATTTCCGCGTGCGTCACGCCCATAATCTCTTGCTCTGCCGCGTAGATGGACGTGGAGCCGTCACCGACCATTCCGATGACTTCGCCATAGTACTCGCCGAAGTAGCGGTCGAGTACGATCTTCCCAACGTCGTGCAGCATGCCCGCTAGAAACGCAGACTCGCCCTCCTGCAGCACCTTCTTCGAAATGGCTCGAGAGGCGAAACCGACACCGACCGCGTGACGCCAGAACTCCTTACAGTCGAGTCCGGAACCGTCGTCATAATTCCCGAGCTTGTCGTAGACCTGCGCCGCCATCACGATGTTGGCGAGCTCCTCGAGTCCCAACAGAGTCACGGCCAGTTGCAAAGAGTCGACCTTCTTTCGGAACCCGTAGCCAGCCGAGTTCACGATCTTGAACACGGTCGCTAGCAGACCCGAATCGAGCTGCAGCTTATCTGCAACATCTTCGCTCGACGAATCTTCGCTGTTGGCGAGCTTCAAAATCTCCGCGTGTGTAGCTGGAAACGAGGGCAATCCCTCGATCGACTTGACGCGATTCGTGATGTCGCTAGAAAGTCCGGACTCGTCCTCCTCCTCGCCCGGCTTTGGTGCCTCGGCCGCTCCGTCAGCGTCGCCGTCACCCTCGGCGACTGGATCCGCCGCACGAACCGTCGCGAGGCTGTCCAGACGTCCTTTCAGGTCACTCGGCTTAAACGGCTTGGCAAGAAAGGAGTCGGCCCCCGCGTTCTTGGCGCGGATGATCATGTCGGGAGAGGGGTTGGCGGCGGTCAGAATGATCGGGACACTGCTGTATTTCGGGTTGATGCCCACAAGCTCCGTCAGCTTGATCCCGTTGCCCGGTATGTCCACTTCGACAATGATGGCCTCGGGGAGTAATTCTCGAAGCTTTTGGACGGCCCCCAGCCCATCGTGGGCGACATCCGTCGAATAGTCGCTGCCGATCATCTTGGCGATCAATCCCGACAGCTTTTCTCCATCCACGATCAGAACGGGTTTGGTTTCTTCTTCAGCCATGGCCTTACTGCGCACCTCGTTGCAAGTCGCATCCTGGGGGAATCAAAACGGCCATAAGTCATGACCTCCGGCAAAGCCGGAGGCTTGAAAACTTGTGAACCGCTCAAAGCGGTTGGAAACCAAGCGCCACCTAAAGGTGGCGATTACCTGAAAATGTTGAGCTGGTCGAGACTCAGGTCCTCCCGCTCCTGGTTCTGGATATACTCCCGAACCGTCTGTTCATCCTTGCCAACGGTGGAGACCCAGTAGCCTCTTGCCCAGAAATGCTGCCCGGTGAAGTTCGACCTAACCTACGTCCCAGATAGTTCCGAGCAATGTGAATCGCACTCTTTCCTTTGATGAACCCTACCGTCTGAGCTACTGAGTGCTTCGGCGGGATCGAAATCAACGTGTGCACATGGTCGGATCGCAGGTGACCCTCTTCCACACGGCATTCCTTCTGTGCGGCCAGATCCCGAATCACCTCGCCCAGATAGCGACGAATTTCACCATACAACACTTTTCTACGATACTTCCGAACCCAAACAACGTCATACTTGCACTCCCATACCGTGTGACGTAGACTCCTTACGTTGTTCATTAGAGAGCCTTCCTTCCGTGTGCTTTGAGCGGTCCACGGCAAGGGAGGCCTCTTACATATTTCTGGAACTGTCAAACTCTGGGAGTCTCCCCGGCAGAGCCGGGGGCTTACCAAGGTTTAGTTAACAGATCAGTAGGAAATCTACAAAAAATGGGGCCGCTCTGTCAAAGGTAGGCTTCGGTGACGTATCGACGCATCATTCGGTGGGTATTGAAGTAGTAGGCATTCTTGCCAATAGCGCTCTTCATGACCTGTATCCACCCTGCCCTGTCATCGTAGTAGGTTGGAATAATCACCTTCTCCAGCTTGCGATACAGCCCCTCCAGATCCTCCGCGTCGTCTCGCTCTCCAACGGAAACTTCGGTAGCCTCGGGGCCGATCGCCCAGCCCGTCACACCCTCGATATGCCCTTCTATCCACCAGCCGTCGAGCACGCTGAAATTCGGCACACCGTTGTGGGCAGCCTTCATTCCGCTCGTTCCGGAGGCCTCCTGGGGGCGGATCGGGTTGTTGAGCCAGACGTCGACCCCCGGAATCAGGGTGTAGGCCAGATCCATATCATAGCCCGGTACAAAAACCCCTCGAATGTCGTCCCCGAGGGATTGTAGACCCGCAACCACACGCTGAATCAGCTCCTTCCCCATCGTATCGGCCGGATGCGCCTTCCCCGCGAAAACGATCTGCAGCTTGCCTTTGCCGATACGACGAAGACGATCCAGGTCGGAGAAGATCAGGTCTGCCCGTTTGTAGGTCGCCGCGCGCCTGGCGAACCCCAGGGTCAGGACGTCCGGGTCCAGTTCCGTAGCCGTCCTCTCCCGCACGAGATCGACCAGACGCGATTTGGCCGTCTGATGCGCGGTCCAGATCGCTTCATCAGGAATGTGATCAACCCGGACGAACAACTCCGGCTCGTTCGCCCACCCGGGGATGTAACGATCGAACAGATCGCGAAACGGAGGAGACGTCCACGTGTAGGAGTGAATCCCGTTCGTGATCGCGTGAATCGCATATCCGTGGAACATGTTCTGGGACACTTCGCCGTGTTTTTTTGCGACCCCGTTCACATACTGGCTCAGGTTGAGAGCCAGAACGGTCATATTCAAGGCGTCTTGACCACCCAGTTCGCGAAGCAGATCGTAGTCGACCGTATCACCCAGTACGCGAGACACTTCATCGTAGCTGAACCTGTCGTGACCGGCCTCGACGGGAGTGTGGGTCGTAAACACGCAGCGTGACCTCACTGCCTCATCGTCCCACTGAAGACGCTCGTCCCAGACCTGCTGCAGGGGCCGCTTGCCCTGCCTCAGGAGCTCAACCGTGAGGAGGGCGGCGTGTCCTTCGTTCATGTGATACTTCTTGACCTCGATGCCCAGTTCGTCCAGCATCTGGACGCCCCCGATGCCCAGTACGACCTCCTGCTTCAGCCGATGGAGATGATCTCCTCCGTAGAGCTGGTCAGTCAACCGCCGATCGTTGTCGTCGTTGCCCTCCACATCGGTATCGAGAAAATAGACGGGGATGATCCCACCAGTTGGGCTCACGACATCGTATTTCCACGCCCGCACCTGGACGGTCCGCCCCTCGATCGTGATGCCAATCGTCGCATCTTTCAAAGACATCAGAGCAGCCGGATCCCAGGCTACCTCGCCTTCTTCCTGCCAGCCGTCCTCCCGCAGGGTCTGATCGAAGTATCCCTTACGGTGCAGCAATGTGACTACGACCATCGGCAGTCTCAGATCGGCCGCGGACTTGATCGTATCACCAGCCAGCACGCCCAGTCCACCGCTGTAGGTCGGCAACTCGGGTGTCAGCCCGATTTCCATCGAAAAGTAGGCGATCCTCGGTTCGTCGATGTTCACCTGCCCTCACCCCCTAAAGACGGTCGATCACCCGTCGCAGTTGCCGAACCCCTTTGAGCATGAGTTCGGGCCCACCCCAGTGTTCGATGCTCGCAGCACCCCTGTATCCATCGTCTAAGAGCTGCCGCAAGAAGACATCGTAGGGCATGTCGCTCCCGGTGATCGGCTCGATCTCCTTGTCGGGATTGGGCTTCACGTGAAGGTGGGTAATCCTGCCCTTTATCTGCTCGTAGCCGTCGGGCATGTGCCGCTCCTCGCAACGAATCCCGTTGTTGACATCCCAGCAGAAACTGAAGCCCTCGGTCCCGCCGCTCGACGCCTCCAGCGCATCGGCGACCTCACGCGCCTCTCGACACGATCCGACCATCGTCGAGTTCTCGTTCTCCAGGGAGAGCGTAACGCCGGCATCCCGTGCGCGCTCGACAATAGGCGTAAGGAAAGGCACGATCGTATCGAGGTTGCGCTGGATGCCGGGTCGTGTTCGGTGCTCTTCCCTACGATGCGGATTCCACAGAGCGAATCCTCGAATGATCGTCGTTTCGAACGCGTGCGCGAGCTCGATCATCCGATCGAACGTGCGTTGATGCTCAGCCTTCTCCCCATCATCATCGTGCACGCACTTGCCAACGGGTGAGCCAATGCACAGAATCTTCACATCGTGGTGCGCCACGATGTCCTGAACCCGTTTCACCGTATCGTCATCGATCTCCTGAACACGCTGTCCCCAGATCCCGCCTCTGAGTTCGATGCCCGTCGCGCCCGCCTCGACACCCAGTCGTACGGCTTTGTCGAAATCCTCTTTCGATACTTCGTCCGCGAAAAACGCCAGTTCCATCCACACTCCCTTGCTCGAACTTACAGCTGGCCCCGAATCGGAAGTAACAAGGTATCGGGTCACCGCGACCTGTCAAGAAGTTAGGCTTGAATCACGGCCGCCTTGACAGGTCAGTCACCCGTTCTATACTGAGGCGATCGATGAGTCTCGTCCGAACGATCCTGTTGATCGAATCGAAAGGAACCTCATGCCTCGAACGATCGATCTGGCCATCATCGGGTGCGGTGGCATCGCAGGCGCTCACCTTCGACGGTATCGCGAACTGCGGGCAGCAGGAGAAACTCGATTCAGGATCGTCGCCACCGTCGACGAGGCCCTGCCTCGTGCACGTGCGTTCGCCGACGACATCGCGACGGAAACAGGCTGGGAGGTCCGCGCCTACAGGTCAGTAGCAGATCTCCTCGATGCCGGACGCACGATCGATGGAGTCGACATCTGCGGTCCGCACGGTCTGCATCACGTCCTCGCGTGCGAACTCCTGAACGGCGGCGTCAACATCCTCTGCGAAAAGCCGATCGGTATTACCGTCAAAGCAACCAAGAAGATCATCGCGACGGCAAGGAGGAAAGGACTGATCGCCGCCAACGCCGAGCAGTGCAGACGCAGCATCGGCCAGCGGACTATTCACTGGGCCTTCAATCGAAGCGGCCTTCTCGGTGAACCCAGACTCTGGCTCGCCGCCCGATATGGGTGGCAAGATCCCGCGGACATTCCAGCGTGGCATTGGCGGATTGATCGAAAGCTCGGCGGGTGCGGGATGGCCATGGACAGTGGGGCTCACTGGGTCGACACCATGCGCTACTGGTTCGGCGACGTCGAGTCGGTTTACGCTCGCGTCGAGCAGTTCGAGAAGCGGCCGCATCGCAAGGGAGCCCGCCTCGTGGCCGATTCGCGCGAGGCTCTGGACGAGCATCTTCAATTTCAAAAACGGCGTCATCGGCACGTGGTCGTGGACGATCAGCGCATCAGGGCGCGCGTTCACGCAGCTTTCATTAACCGGTACGAAAGGCTCGATCGTTGCCGAAGACATCTTCCACCCTGCCGCCTCTGGACCCCGAGGAGAGGCCAATTTGATCGATGGCACTTCCTACAGCATCGAGAAGCTACAGCAGATGTTCATCGAGGATATCAGCGCCCGCGAACGAAACCGGCTGTTCCCCCACGGTCTCACCAATGGCATGGCCATCGAACTCTGGGACTTCGTCGACGCGCTCGCGAAGGGGCGAAACGTCGAGATCGACGCCGAGGAGGGGCTCAAAAGCAAAGCGATCAGCGAGGCCATCTACGAATCGGGCAAGTCCGGGAAAGTCGTAAAAGTCGCGGACGTGATCCGGGGTAAAGTGGACGCCTACCAGCGGGACGTGGATCGGTACTGGAAGCTGTAGATCGCACATATCACGAGACTTCGCCTTCTGAAACGAACACAGAAAGCCCCGACTGTCCGTGGACAATCGGGGCTCTTCCAATGGCGTCTCGTCAGGATCCGGGGTGGAGCAGCGGTTCGCCCGTGTGGGCAACCAGGATGCGTTCGATCTCCGACTGAAACTCTTCCAGGGATTCGGTGATCTGGTGACGGAACTCGTCCCGCACGGCGTCGCAGTACTCGTGCGCGGCGCGCACCAGGACATCCGCGTTCTGATGAATGGCCTTCTTTTTATCGGCCAGGTTCACGAACCGATGATTCACCGCGCCCATCAGTCTGCTCGCGTATCCTTCGACGTTACGAAGGGTTTCCCGCGAACCTCCAGCAAACCGTTCGAGCTCTGCGACGGCGACTTCGAAAAATGTCTTTACCTCGTCGACGTGAAGCGCCTGCTGAGTGGTCACGATCAAGTGATGGCCTTGAACGGCCAGCCGCACGGCATCGGGCATCCGTTCCGGGCGAGTCAGGAGCGTACGCGCCAGAAACTTCCAATATTGGCCCCGGTATGAGCCAACCACACCCTGTCGCCAGATCGAAATGAACAGAGCCCTGAATTCGGTCCAGCTCAGCGGATTCTTCGACACGGCCTTTCGCTGCATGTGGTCGAACAGTGTGGAGCAACGCTCGAAGAAGATCTCCGGACTGTTGAGCGTCTCGACCGCCTTCCGATGCTGGCTGATCAGCACGTCGGGATCCATTTTGGGTACAAAACTCAGCTGACGACTGAAGACCCCGGAATCGCCCGTGTATTTCGCCCCTTCCACCAACCTTCCCGCCCGGGAGAATCGCTTGTAGTCCGGCGTATCTCTCAAAACGCCGAGAATCCCCACCATCGCAACCGGAATACCGGCTGCCTGGATGAACGCGATCATTCGATCGCCAATATCCTCGGGGTCGGTGTCCAATCCCATGATGAATCCGGCCTGGACTTCGAACCCGAAGGTCTGCAGCTTCACAACCTTGTCGAGCAGGGGCGTGTCGCCCTGAAGGTTTTTTCTGGCTCCCATGAACTTCAGACTCTCCTCGACCGGTGACTCGATACCGGCGAAGACCTTGTCGAAGCCCGCGGACCACATGGCCTCGAGCAGAGGTTCATCATCGCTCAGGCGAATGCTCGCTTGCGTGTGGAACTGGAAGGGGTAGTCGCGTGCCCTCTGCCACGGACCTACTTCTTCTTCCAACGCAACGCGGATCGCATCGGCGTTGCCGACAAAATTATCGTCGACCGCCATGACCGAACCTCGCCAACCCGAATCGTAAAGCGCTTCGAGCTCCTCTACCATCCGACTCTTCGCCTTAATGCGCGTCGTCTTACCGTAGAGCGAGGGGATGTTGCAGAACGTACAGCTTTCGGGACAACCGCGCGTGATCTGCACGACCATCGCACTGTAGTCCTTATAGTCGATCAGATCCCATCGTGGAATCGGTGTCGTGGAGAGGTCCTGGAACTGACCGCGGCGGTCGATCGTCCCTCGTTCGACGGCTTCTGGATGTGCGACCATCCGATCGACGATGTCGACGAACCCGTTCTCCGCCTCTCCGAGGTAGAAAACGGCCTCGCCCTCGATCTCGTCGTAATACTGCGTGGGTAACGGACCTCCGTTCAGCACCGGCACACTCCGGGCGTTGCATCGAGCGATGACCTCTTCCAGAGACGGCCAATGGATGATCATCGACGAGGTGATCACAACATCCGACCACGCCAGGTCTTCATCGGTCAAAGGGGTAACGTTCATGTCGAGCACACGCAGGTCATACCGGTCGGGCATCATCCCGGCAATCGTAAGCAGCCCGAGTGGTGGAAACGCGTTCTTCTTTCCGATCATCTTCAGCGCTTCATCGAAGCTCCAGAAGGTGATCGGATTCTTCGGGCTGACCAGCAATGCGTTCGGCATGGCTTCCTCTTCGCCCTTCCCTATGCTCCGTAAACCTGGTGTCGGGGAGGACCGGCTAAAACCTGCTCCTTGCCCCAATTAGTTACCCGAGCAAACTGCTCGGACCCGATGAATGCATTGAACGCGGTCACGTCATTCCATTCCGACACGATCAGATACGATCGGGTCTGGTTGACGTCTTCGTAAAGATGGGACACGAGATGCCCCTCGATATCCATCATAACTTCCAAAACGCTCTTGAACGCCCGTTCGAAAACCTCGCCCTTACCCTCCAAAACCTCATAATTCATGCCAATCGTCACCATCTGGTATCTGACCCCGGTCTGTCGTGCGCAAAGATTGAGGAATATAAGTGGATTATTCGTTCCGTTAAAGCGAATTGTTCGCTCAGAATCCCTTGACTTTGGATAGAGGAGGCGGCATCATCGCACCACTGTAAAGCCACCGTCAAAGGAAGCCTCGTGCAGTCAATCATGTTCACAAACACCTCGAAGGCCGAGACCCCGGCGGCATCATCGACGCGCTTAAATCGGTCGGTGTGGAGGGCGCCGATCTATGCGTCCGGGACGGATACCCCGTGAACCCGGCGAATATCGCGATCGCACTCCCCGATGCGGCCCGTCGTTTTGCCGATGAGGGCCTCTCCATTCCACTCGTGACCGCCCCCGGTGACTTCAACCGTCCCGACATCGACTATGCCGAAGCCTACTTCGCAGCGTGCGGGGAGGCGGGCGTGGGACACATCAAGCTCGGCTACTGGCACTGGTCCGCCGACAAACACTACTGGACCCACCTGGATGAAATCCGCGGCTTCGTCGAGGGATTCCAAAAGCTGTCTGCCGCAACAGGCGTCAAGACCGTCGTCCACAACCACTCCGGCAAGTTCATGGGGCTTCACTCCTGCGCGGCCATGAACGTCGTCAAGGATTTCGACCCGGTTCACGTGGGTGTCTTCGCCGACACCGGGCACCTGTCAGTGTGTGGAGAGCCGATCGAAATGGCACTCGATATCGTGCGGGACTACCTGAGCGTCATGGCATTCAAGGACCTCATCAGGCAGCGTCCACTCGGACGAAACGTGCAGGGCAATCCGTCGGGAGGGGTGATGCGACTCGGGCAGGGGTTCGTCGACTGGCCAGCGGCCATTCAAGCCATTCGGACGATCGGGTTCGACGGACCCGTCAGCTTCCACAGCGAATACTCTGGCGAAACGGTTGAAACAGTAATCGACCTCGCCCGCGCCGACGTGCGTTTTTATGGCTATATCCGGATCTCTCAACGAGATGAAGTGGGTGAAGGTGCCGTGGTTCCTGGCATGGGGGCGCGGTTAGCGTGTGCGGAACCTCTTCGGAATCTGCTCAGGGATGTTTATGTCTCCGACGGTAAGGAAGATCATATCGTTGAATGCGTCGAGTGTGCGGAATCCGCTGGCTCGGTTCTTGACGATTTGGACGATTCGGTTGAGGCCTTCGGCGATGGCGTTGGTAAGACGCGTGTTCACGAATGCGAGGACGCCGAAGAAGTGCTGTCGCAGGGTCCTGACGAACTTTCGCAGGGGTTCACGTCGACTTCTGAGTGCGGACGTCGTCCAGCATTTCAGGAAGCGTTCGGCAGCCCAGGGCGCTTTGTATTCCCAGAACTGCTCGAACTCGTCCTTGAGTCTCCAGGCTCTATAGATTCGGTAGTTCGCCTTCTCCAGTGCTTTGAGTGTCCGAGTATCCCCTCTGGAGCGTGTCGCTGAGTGCCGGTAGAGGAGCCATCGGAGGCCCTTCATGGCTTTGCGCTCATCCGGGGCAGCTTTACGCCACTGGTCCTTACGGACCTCGTCAACGGCGGCATTGAGAGCCTTGACGATGTGAAAGCGATCGAGGACCAGCTTGGCATTCGGACAGTGTTCCTGGATGGCTCCGATGTAAGCTTCGCTCATGTCGCAGCAGGCCCACTCGATCTTGGATCTCTGGTAGGGACTGAGAGCCTCTGTGAAGAACCGATCGATCGTTTTACGCGCCCTGCCGCGGCCAACCCACACCACGCAGGAGCGGTCCAGATCGTAAACGAGCGTGGCGTACCTGTGACGCTTGGCGTAGGAGATCTCGTCGATCCCGATGGTTTTGAGCCCTCGGATACGATGACCTTCACGAAGCCGCGTGATGGATCGGTGAAGGAGATCCGACAGCGTCGAGGCAGAGATGCGCAGTAACTCGGACGCCGCCTTCTGCGTCATGGTCTGGCAGTAGCGCAACATGGCATACTCGAAGCGATACGTCACCCGAGAGAACCGCTCCGCCCACGGAATCTCCTCGACCACACGACCGTGGGTAGGACACCGAATCTCCCGAGGATGGTAGAGAAGCCAGACCCTCCACCCGCACACCGGAATGTCACGCCACCGACGCGGATGGGGCATTGTGCGGACGATTTTACCTCGACGGCCGCACTCCGGACAACAACAACCATTCTTATGTGGCTTTACGGCGATGACGAAACAGCTTCTCCCCTCAAACCACCAGCTGACAACACGGAACCCCTTGAATCTCAGCAGTTTCGATAGTAATCTGCTCCCGGTCATAGGTCGCACCCCCTTCGCTTTGATTGTCCTACACACACAACCAAGCGTAGGGAACGATCTATGACCTTGTCATTCTATAGTTTCACCGTTGAGAAACCCGGATAGAGCCGTTTTTTTACCGACCTCTGGAACGAAATCTGACCACGGAGGAACCATGGCCAAAGCGAAAAAAGCCAAGAAGACCAAGAAGGCCAAGAAGACCGCACCTGCCCCTGTCAGGAAACTACGCGTCGCCTTCATCGGGGCCGGTAACCGAGCTTTGAGCGCGCACTATCCGTCGATTCGCGAAATGCGAGACGCCGAGATCTGCGCCGTCGCCGAGCTCAACGAGGAACGGCTCGAACGCGTCACGAAGCAATATCGCATCAAGGGCGCCTACACCAATTACATCAGGATGATCGAACAGGAGCGCCCTGACGTCGTCTATGCGATCATGCCTGCCCATCATCTCTACGACACGGCTGCCACAGCGATGGACATGGGATGTAATCTCATCGTCGAGAAGCCGCCATCGGTTACGGCAGAGCAGACGCGACAGATGGCCATCATCGCCCGCAGGCGCAAGGTCGTCACGGGCGTGACCACACAGCGTCGATTCGCGCCAGTCATTCGCACCGGCAAGGAAGCGTGTGAGGCCGTAGGACCCGTGCACACCGCCGAAGCGGCTTTCGTCAAGTACACGCCTCCAGGCGCCGGCGGGACCTATCGAGGAGCCGTCGACCTCCTCACTGTGGACGGCATCCACGCCGTCGACACGCTGCGCTACCTCTGCGGAGGCGAAGTCGTCAGTGTGGCCAGCGACGTCCGCCGTGTCGGGGCCGAGCACCAGACCCTCTTCCTCGCGTTGGTGCGTTTCAGCTCGGGTGCGACGGGGTTCCTCAAATTCGGCTACAAGATGGGACGCCGGATCTTCTCCGTCGAAGCGCACAGCGAAGGCATCTCCTTCTACGGGGATCCGGAAGAAGGGGGAAGATTGTTCACCGAAGGCAAAGTCGAACCGTCAAAACTCCTGGACGCCCACAAACTCAGCCGGAGCCAGAAATCGCATCGCGCCTACGGTGCTTTCGCGATGAACCGTCACTTCCTCGAGTGTGTCCGCGAGGGGCGACAGCCTGAAACCAGTTTCGAAGACGCGCTCAAGACGATGGAACTCGTCGAGGCCATTCTCCACCACGCGCAGATCTAGCCAGGGTAGGTGCGGCCGAGTCTGTACCAAGCGGAATCGCGGTGGAGCGGTCTCCCGACCGCGAACTGGGAGCAGGCGAGCAGACGTGGCTTTGGCATGCGGCCATCTTCTTAGGGTAGGAGCGGCCGGATCCTGTCCCGAGCGGAGTCGAGGGAGGCCGCGAAAAAGGCACTTATCGTCAACGGATAGAGCAAATGCTAAGTTCTGACCTACGGGACGCGTTTCTCAACGACGGTTACTTGATCATCGACGAGGCGTTCCCGCCAGAGGACCTCAACGGCCTGATCGCGGAGTTCGACGCGACGGTCGAGACAAACGCACGGGACGCGGTAGCGGCTGGTCTGATCGAGGAGACATTCCCGGACAAAGCCTTCCCGACCCGGCTGGCGCGCATTGTCGAGGCGGCATCGGACCGAACGGCGGCAGACGAGATCGACGGTGTCCTCTTCCGCGCTTTGAGGGGCAAGCTCCGCTCCCCCGCTATGTTCGGCGTCCTCACCCACCCCGTACTGCTCGACATCGTCGAATCCATCATCGGTAGCGAGATTCTCGCCCATCCCCAATTCAACGTGCGCGCGAAGCTCCCTGCACAGGACAGGACCGTCGTCCCGTGGCACCAGGATCTGGGCTATCTGCAGGAGGACGCGGCCGACACGATGATGGTCAACATCTGGCTTCCGCTCGTCGACGCCACGCAAGAAAACGGCTGCCTCGAGGTCATCTCGGGCAGCCATCTTCAGCTGATCGACCATACACACGGTCTCGGCCCGGCCGGCAATTTCAAGGGCCTCACGGAAGAGGACCTCCCATCGGGCGAGCGAGTACCTTGCCCCGTGCCAAAAGGCGGCGTATTGCTCGTCCAGCATCGCACCATTCACCGCTCTCTCAACAACGTGTCCGACCACATCCGTTGGAGCCTCGACATCCGCTACAGCGATCCGGACATGCCCACGGGTCGCCACGGCGTGCCCGGGTTCATCGCCCGCAGCGCCAAGAATCCCGACCGGGTCGCCCGATCGCTCGCCGACTGGAACGCCCTGTTCGAAAAGGTCGGATAGCCAGCAGCGCCCCCGGGCTGAGCGCAGGGGCGAGCGAGCGCGTTTAACATTCCTATTAAAGATTATGTGTTGCGCTCGCCCCTGTGTTTAGCACAGGGACGCTTTAGCTCCCCGACATCTCCCTCGCCAGCTCAAAGAACCCCTTCTTCGTCTTCGTATTCAGTCTCCACTCTACGGGCACGGACTGGTAGCCGTCTCGATAATTGTTCTCTCCCGGATCGAAGAACCCCCACGAAGCGTAGCGTGAGACTGCGGCCACGAAGTTGTTCCACGGACGATCGAAGTTGAAGTGATCGTCCTCGTTGAACATGATGGGCTTCGGTGTGTAGCCGGCCACGTGACGAGTCTTCTCCACCATTTCCAAAATGAAGTCCGGGTCCTTGACGCCGTTCCCGTGCAAGAGCAGGAAATCTCCCGATCGGACGACGTTCTCCAACGGAATGAATCGCCCGCCGTAACTCGTCGACACCAACGACGTCCGCCGTGGGTCATGGCTTTCGCCCGATCGATCAACTCGTGCACGCGATCGGGCTTCAGGATCTCGTGATCGAACTTTTTCACGTTGCATTCGTTGTTCACTTCCAACATTACGTGACCCTAGCCCTGTCGAACACCCACCCCACGGTATTCTCGACCGCCTTGATCTTCATCCTCTAGCCGTTCATCCTGGCCGAAGTAAAAGCACCCCAGGATGGCCACCATCCTCAGTTCGTCCATCCGGTCCAGGACTCGCTTCATCCGATCCGCGTAGCCGGTTTGATCTCCCCCTTCGGTGTGCAACCGCTGTTTTCCCACGGCTGCTCCTTGCTGTAGCCTTCGGGGCTTCCTCCCTGGAAGTTCATCGTCAGTCCCAACACGCCGTGATCCCGATAGGTCGGCAATGCCGCAATGAACTCACTCACATTTCGCTCGGCATCCCATTCGCCCGTGTCGGGATAGGCCCACCGATGGACAGTCTCGGGGTTGGTGTCGTCGAACGTGGCCTGGATCATCCGGCTGTTCAGGAGCAGCCCTCGATCGGGTGGTCCCGCCAGACCCGGCCTTTATAGGTCACCTCTCCGTCGATATAAACCTTGTCGTCCTGGATTGCGACTGTCGTCACGTGTCTGCTCCTGTCATCGCGGCCTTCACCCGGTCCGGCGTAAACGGAATCTCCCTCAGCCTCACTCCGACGGCATCGTAGACGGCGTTGGCGATCGCTGCCGGCGTCGGTCCCTGCGTCGCCTCGCCGCAGCCCAGACTCGCCTCTCCCGGCCGGTCGATCAACACCGTCTCGACTTCGGGTGCCTCCACGAACGAAAGCACAGGATACGTTTCCCAGTCCACGCTCGACACGCCCTCGCGACCGAATTCGACAGACTCCTTTAGCGTCCAGCTCGTTGCCTGAACCACACCCCCCTCGAGCTGATTGGCCAATCCGTCAGGATTGATGATCTGTCCGGCGTCACCCGCAATCGTCACGCGCTCGACGGTGATCACCCCTTCCGTGTCGACCTCCACATCGGCCACGACAGCGACATACGCCTTCTCATTCTTGTATCGCGCGAACGCGATGCCTCGCCCGCGACGACCTGGACGTGCGGAATCCCACCCGGATCGCTCGACGGCAGCCCGAATGACAGCGTGGCCCCGCTCGTCATCGAGATGGTCCAGCCTGAACGCCACGGGGTCCTTTCCCGCAGCTACCGACAACTCGTCCATGAACGATTCGATGGCGAACACATTCGCGAAAGACCCGAGCCCTCTCAGGGCAGACACACGCATCGGACTGTCCTTCACGAAATGCTTCACGATCCGCTTCCTCGCGAAGGCGTAGTAGGGATCGGCATTCCGATGGATACCTCCGTGGGAACCGCCGCCGGGTCTTGGATCCGGAGGCAATATCGGGTTCGGCAGGTGACGAGCGGCAAGCAGCGTGGAGTAGCCGGGCAAGCGCCGGGGCCGGCCGCTGTGCGTGTAGCTGTAGACATCGTGGTTCCAGTCGATGATGCGTCCATCCCCGTCCAGGCTACCCCGATTCTGGACGACGGCGCAGGATCCATACGGCTCCCAACGATGCTCGTCTTCGCGCATCCACTTCACCATCACCGGACGACCCTGAGTGACACGGGCCAGGAGTGCGGCATCGAGCGCAACATCGTCTGCCCCGTTGTGACCGTAGCACCCCGATCCTTCGACGTGTGTGACCCGCACACGATCCTCCGACATCTCCAGCACGTCGGCCAACGCTCCTCTCAACGACCACGGCCCCTGACTGTGTGACCAGACACGCAGCCCGTCCTTATCCAGACACGCCACGGCTGCCGACGGCCCGAGAGACCCGTGCATCTGGTAGGGCCGGGTGTAGGTGGCCGTCAGCGTCGACTCGGCTTCCTCGGGATCCTCGACGAGAGGAACCGGATCATCCGTCGGCGTGCCGTCCAGGATCAGCAGGTCTGTCGAGGGTTGCTTGAGGAGGTGGTCGTAGATGTCCCGACTATCGAGCCTCGTCTCCCTCGTCCGCCACCGAACCTCGCTCCGTAGCACGTCGATTGCGGCGACCGCGTGCTCCTCGCGCTCGGCTACGAGGCCGATGAAACCGCCCTCCACCACGACGGACAGCACCCCGGGTAACCCGGCAGCCGCACCCCGATCGATGCCCTCGAGCGTCGCATCGCGGGTCGGTGGCCGCAGCACCCTGCCGTGAACCATATCCGGCAAGGACAAATCATGGACGAACGACGGCAAGCCGAAGACCTTGTCTCTGATGTCCCGGCGCCCGACCGGCTGACCGATCAACGAGTAGCGGTCGGTTGGTTTCGTCGCAACGCGATCCGGAATCTCACCCTCCAGTGCCGCTTCGCCAGCCAGATCGCCATTCGCCAGCTCCTTTCGGCCCCGGTGGTCCCGAATGACGCCATCGACCACCTCCAGATCCGCAGGCACCAGATTCCAGCGCTCCGCCGCCGCTTTCACCACGAGACGCCGCGACTCTGCCGCGGCCCTTCGCACCGTGTCCCCGAGACCCTGGATCGAATTGCTACCCGCCGTCGTCGACCCGCTTCGTGTGCGGGCAGTATCAGCGGCCAGTACGTCGATGCTCTCTAACGGTACATCCAGCTCCTCAGCCGCGATCTGAGCGATGGCCGTCGTCACGCCCTGGCCGATTTCTACCTTGCTCATGTAGAGATCGACACGTCCATCGTCCCTCAGTCTGATGACGGATTTCAACTTCACGACGCGAGCTCCGCTGCTGCCCGACGAATCGCCCTGATAATCCGCCAATGGGCCCCGCACCGACAGACGTGCACCTCGAGCGCACGCCGGATCTGTGCATCGGTCGGATCGGGTGTCGTGTCGAGCAGAGCCTTGGCCGCCACGATCAGGCCTGACGAACAGAAGCCACACTGGGCCGCCTGTTCTTCGATAAAAGCGGTCTGTAACGGATGAGGGCTGTCAGGCTGACCGATACCTTCGATCGTGGTCACGTCGCGATCCCCGATTTCTCCGATCGTCAACCGGCACGATGGTACGTCCTCGCCATCGATCAGAACCTTACAGGCGCCGCACTGCTCGAGGCCGCACCCGAAACGCGTACCGACAAGATCCAGATCATTCCGAAGTACATAGAGCAGCGGCGTATCGGGTGCCGCATCGACGCGCCGGACTTCACCGTTGATCCTCAATCCAACCAAGTTTCTGAATCCTCCATCCTGTTCAGCAAAATCCTTCTACAAACGGCGCGGACGCTACATATTCCTGACGAAATGGGCCACGAACCAGAACCCGAACCAAGAAATCCGCCAACAGCGAACGCATCGCCGCCTGAAGGAGGCACGGATGATCGGATACGATCCCGACAGTCATTTCCCGCGCATCGGGGACACGACCCAGGTATTCCTGAACGATGATATGATCACGTGGGTGCAGAACGTCAAGCGGACGTTTCACAAAGCAAGGCCCCACGAATCCAACCCAGTGATAGTCAAGGATCGACCGTGGGAAGAGATGCTCTACTTCACGACCTGCTATTCGATCATCAAGGACGACGATGGGTCTTTCAAGCTCTGGTATTCCGACTTTGTCGTGTCTCCACCCTGCGATCGACCTCTCCCGATCTACAGCCCGCCGGCGTGGTCGTCGCCCATGTGCTATGCCGTGTCCGAAGACGGTCTGCATTTCGACAAGACACCCCTCGGCCAGGTCACGATCGGCGGCGAAGACACCAACGTCATCGAATGGAAAGAGGACGTGGATGTCGGTGTGGCTTATTCGGTCATCAGGGACCCCACCGAAACCGACCCGGCTCGCCGTCTGAAGATGACGTACCTGCCCGTCAAGCTGAACGGGAACGATCGACCGTGGCCAACGCGGACGAGGTGGGACTGTCTCTGGCCCATTCCGGTGACGGAGTCAACTGGACGAGCCATTCCGACAACCCGGTCGAGCTCGTATGGGGCAGCGACGTCCAGATGCTGTCCTACAATCCGAAGGCCGAACGCTACGTCATCTACGGCCACAGCCACTACACCGCCGAGAGTGGCAACCCGAGAGTCGATCAGTGGTTTTCGCGATACTATCCAGATCAGCCTTACGGATGGGTCCCGAAGAGGGTCGTTTATCGCATCGAGAGCGAGGATCTCGTCCACTGGTCCGAGGCAAAGCGGGTTCTCGCCCCCGGGACGTTCCACAACCTCGACGATCAGTTCTACGGTCTACCCACGTTCGAGATGGGAAGTCATGACCTCCGGCAAAGCCGGAGGCTTGAAAACTTGTGAACCGCTCAAAGCGGTTGGAAACCAAGCGCCACCTAAAGGTGGCGATTACCTGAAAATGTTGAGCTGGTCGAGACGCCGGTCCTCCCGCTCCTGGTTCTGGATATACTCCCGAACCGTCTGTTCATCCTTGCCAACGGTGGAGACCCAGTAGCCTCTTGCCCAGAAATGCTGCCCGGTGAAGTTCGACCTGCGTCCCAGATAGTTCCGAGCAATGTGAATCGCACTCTTTCCTTTGATGAACCCTACCGTCTGAGCTACTGAGTGCTTCGGCGGGATCGAAATCAACGTGTGCACATGGTCGGATCGCAGGTGACCCTCTTCCACACGGCATTCCTTCTGTGCGGCCAGATCCCGAATCACCTCGCCCAGATAGCGACGAATTTCACCATACAACACTTTTCTACGATACTTCCGAACCCAAACAACGTCATACTTGCACTCCCATACCGTGTGACGTAGACTCCTTACGTTGTTCATTAGAGAGCCTTCCTTCCGTGTGCTTTGAGCGGTCCACGGCAAGGGAGGCTCTTACATATTTCTGGAACTGTCAAACTCTGGGAGTCTCCCCGGCAGAGCCGGGGGCTTACCAAGGTTTAGTTACACGTGTGGTCTGCTGCCGGTCCTGCACGGTGTCGACAACACAGTCGACTCCGAGCTCATCTACGGCAAGGACGGTGTGGAATGGAACCATTTCCCTCTGGCGGGTCCCCTGATCGAGCGAGGCAGCGAAGGCAGTTGGGACGAACACATGATCACGACCGCCGCGCCGCCGATTCGCGTCGGTGATGAGCTCTACATTTACTACAGCGGCTCGGCGTCCCATCACGACTGGTGGGCGTTCGGAAAGCAGGAACTCGACACACCGGAAGCCGAACCAGACTATCGAGCCCGCCACGGGCTGGGGTTGGCCACGATCCGAGCCGATGGATTCGTCTCGCTCGATGCCGGCATTCGGGAGGGCGCCATCTGCACGAAGCCCTTCTTTTCGGCTATATCCGGATCTCTCAACGAGATGAAGTGGGTGAAGGTGCCGTGGTTCCTGGCATGGGGGCGCGGTTAGAGTGTGCGGAACCTCTTCGGAATCTGCTCAGGGATGTTTATGTCTCCGACGGTAAGGAAGATCATATCGTTGAATGCGTCGAGTGTGCGGAATCCGCTGGCTCGGTTCTTGACGATTTGGACGATTCGGTTGAGGCCTTCGGCGATGGCGTTGGTAAGACGCGTGTTCACGAATGCGAGGACGCCGAAGAAGTGCTGTCGCAGGGTCCTGACGAACTTTCGCAGGGGTTCAAGTCGACTTCTGAGTGCGGACGTCGTCCAGCATTTCAGGAAGCGTTCGGCAGCCCAGGGCGCTTTGTATTCCCAGAACTGCTCGAACTCGTCCTTGAGTCTCCAGGCTCTATAGATTCGGTAGTTCGCCTTCTCCAGTGCTTTGAGTGTCCGAGTATCCCCTCTGGAGCGTGTCGCTGAGTGCCGGTAGAGGAGCCATCGGAGGCCCTTCATGGCTTTGCGCTCATCCGGGGCAGCTTTACGCCACTGGTCCTTACGGACCTCGTCAACGGCGACATTGAGAGCCTTGACGATGTGAAAGCGATCGAGGACCAGCTTGGCATTCGGACAGTGTTCCTGGATGGCTCCGATGTAAGCTTCGCTCATGTCGCAGCAGGCCCACTCGATCTTGGATCTCCGGTAGGGACTGAGAGCCTCTGTGAAGAACCGATCGATCGTTTTACGCGCCCTGCCGCGGCCAACCCACACCACGCAGGAGCGGTCCAGATCGTAAACGAGCGTGGCGTACCTGTGACGCTTGGCGTAGGAGATCTCGTCGATCCCGATGGTTTTGAGCCCTCGGATACGATGACCTTCACGAAGCCGCGTGATGGATCGGTGAAGGAGATCCGACAGCGTCGAGGCAGAGATGCGCAGTAACTCGGACGCCGCCTTCTGCGTCATGGTCTGGCAGTAGCGCAGCATGGCATACTCGAAGCGATACGTCACCCGAGAGAACCGCTCCGCCCACGGAATCTCCTCGACCACACGACCGTGGGTAGGACACCGAATCTCCCGAGGATGGTAGAGAAGCCAGACCCTCCACCCGCACACCGGAATGTCACGCCACCGACGCGGATGGGGCATTGTGCGGACGATTTTACCTCGACGGCCGCACTCCGGACAACAACAACCATTCTTATGTGGCTTTACGGCGATGACGAAGCAGCTTCTCCCCTCAAACCACCAGCTGACAACACGGAACCCCTTGAATCTCAGCAGTTTCGATAGTAATCTGCTCCCGGTCATAGGTCGCACCCCCTTCGCTTTGATTGTCCTACACACACAACCAAGCGTAGGGAACGATCTATGACCTTGTCATTCTATAGTTTCACCGTTGAGAAACCCGGATAGAGCCTTCTTTTCACGTGGAGCGAAACTTCATATCAACGGCAGGTGCGATAAGAACGGGTACATCCTGGCAGAGATCAGGGACATCTTCGATGAGCCCTGGGAGGGATTCGGCAGAGAAGATTGCGTCGCATTCGAGGGGGACGCCGTCGACCACGCGTTCGAGTGGCGAGGCAGCAACGACATCAACATGGTTCCCGGCTACACACGCATCTGCTTCCACCTGAAGAACGCCCAGCTGTTTTCGTTTCGCATTTCCGACGATTAAGCCCTCGTCTACCGACCATCGTAGGGTTCGAATCCCAACTCGCAAAGCCTGGAAACCATGTTCCGGAGTCTGGGTCGGTCGCTGTCGATGTAGGTCGGGGGCGGCATGAACGCCCGGTTGGTGGGCCGGTCGTAGAGACCTCTTACGAAAGACACCTGCTCGTCCGAAACGGGGTTGGCGGCGAAGTTGATGGCCAGCTGAGCACGCCCCGACCCGCCGTGAAAAGCAGCGTGGAAAATTTCCTCGGGGAAGACCACCACATCCCCCGGCCTCGACTCGATCACGTGACCGTAGAGCTCGGGACCCGTCAACCCGAACGGGCGATAACTTTGATCGAAATACTGTTTCTTGAGGGGTTTGAGCGTATCGACGAAGGGCGAGACGTGAGATCCCGGAATGATCCGCAGACAACCGCTGTCCGCCGCCAGAGGTTCGAGATACAACGCGATTTTGATGTTCCGCAGAATACAGAACCGATCGTCTCCCCCGTGCCACTGCGTATCTTCCGCGAATAGGTGGCCCTCGGTGCCGTCGAGGATGTAGTCTTCTCCCAACAGGTCGGAGGCGATCCCGTGAATGCGGTCATCGTCCACCACACTGTCCAGGAACGGTCGCCTCAGGAACAGATGCGTGACTGTCTGACGTTCGAGCCCCGTGAAGGGGCGGCCCTCCCTGTCTTCCAAGAAAACGTCATAGGCCTCCTGCTTCATCCGGCACATTTCCTCGTCATCGAAGAGTCGACGAAGAACGAGGAATCCGAAAACTTCGAAATGGCGCTTCTGTTCAGGACTCAGCATCCGCCCACCCTTCGCGTCAGGAGACCTCCACGGGCTGTCCCGACCGCGCCGATTCGTAAATCTTCTCGAGCAGGGCAACCGTCCGCCGACCTTCGTGACCGTCGACAGCGAGTGGTGTTCCTTCCGTCAGGGCACTCACCACGTCCTCGATGATACTGGCACGGGGAGTATCGAACCCGGCCAGCTTGGCTTCGATCCCTTCTCCGAACACGCGCATCTTCCCGTTCAGCACATCGTCGATCAGGACGCCGCCCGACGTACCGTGGACCTCCGCGCTGAAGTAGACGCTCTCGCTAAAGGTCGTCGTGCCCAGCACAGTGCCCTTCGCGCCGCCCTCGAAGTTCACGATGGCCAGACCGATGTCCTCGGTCTCGATGTCGTGGGCCACGATCGCGGCTTCTCCGTAGACCCGTACCGGATCGCCCATGAACCAGCTCAGGACGTCCAGCAGGTGGGCTCCCTGATTGGCCAAAGATCCTCCACCGTCCATGGCCCATGTTCCCCGCCACCCCGTGCCGTGCTCGAAATAGGATTGCGGTCGGTGCCATTTGAACCGAACCTCACCCAGTATCGGCTGGCCGAATACACCGGCCTTCAGGCCCTCGGCCACCTTCACGTTGGCGTCGACATACCGGCTCTGGTAGTCAACCGCGCACATTACGCCGGCGTCCTCACACGCTCTAATCAGGCTCTATCCGGGTTTCTCAACGGTGAAACTATAGAATGATAAGGTCATAGATCGTTCCCTACGCTTGGTTGTGTGTGTAGGACAATCAAAGCGAAGGGGGTGCGACCTATGACCGGGAGCAGATTACTATCGAAACTGCTGAGATTCAAGGGGTTCCGTGTTGTCAGCTGGTGGTTTGAGGGGAGAAGCTGTTTCGTCATCGCCGTAAAGCCACATAAGAATGGTTGTTGTTGTCCGGAGTGCGGCCGTCGAGGTAAAATCGTCCGCACAATGCCCCATCCGCGTCGGTGGCGTGACATTCCGGTGTGCGGGTGGAGGGTCTGGCTTCTCTACCATCCTCGGGAGATTCGGTGTCCTACCCACGGTCGTGTGGTCGAGGAGATTCCGTGGGCGGAGCGGTTCTCTCGGGTGACGTATCGCTTCGAGTATGCCATGCTGCGCTACTGCCAGACCATGACGCAGAAGGCGGCGTCCGAGTTACTGCGCATCTCTGCCTCGACGCTGTCGGATCTCCTTCACCGATCCATCACGCGGCTTCGTGAAGGTCATCGTATCCGAGGGCTCAAAACCATCGGGATCGACGAGATCTCCTACGCCAAGCGTCACAGGTACGCCACGCTCGTTTACGATCTGGACCGCTTCTGCGTGGTGTGGGTTGGCCGCGGCAGGGCGCGTAAAACGATCGATCGGTTCTTCACAGAGGCTCTCAGTCCCTACCGGAGATCCAAGATCGAGTGGGCCTGCTGCGACATGAGCGAAGCTTACATCGGAGCCATCCAGGAACACTGTCCGAATGCCAAGCTGGTCCTCGATCGCTTTCACATCGTCAAGGCTCTCAATGCCGCCGTTGACGAGGTCCGTAAGGACCAGTGGCGTAAAGCTGCCCCGGATGAGCGCAAAGCCATGAAGGGCCTCCGATGGCTCCTCTACCGGCACTCAGCGACACGCTCCAGAGGGGATACTCGGACACTCAAAGCACTGGAGAAGGCGAACTACCGAATCTATAGAGCCTGGAGACTCAAGGACGAGTTCGAGCAGTTCTGGGAATACAAAGCGCCCTGGGCTGCCGAACGCTTCCTGAAATGCTGGACGACGTCCGCACTCAGAAGTCGACGTGAACCCCTGCGAAAGTTCGTCAGGACCCTGCGACAGCACTTCTTCGGCGTCCTCGCATTCGTGAACACGCGTCTTACCAACGCCATCGCCGAAGGCCTCAACCGAATCGTCCAAATCGTCAAGAACCGAGCCAGCGGATTCCGCACACTCGACGCATTCAACGATATGATCTTCCTTACCGTCGGAGACCTAAACATCCCTGAGCAGATTCCGAAGAGGTTCCGCACACTCTAACCGCGCCCCCATGCCAGGAACCACGGCACCTTCACCCACTTCATCTCGTTGAGAGATCCGGATATAGCCTCTAATCAGGCGATCGCACGCCTCGGTTGATACATCCATCGGTTTCGTCGTGACGACGTGCTTGCCCGCGGCGGCCACGCGACATCCCACGTCGGCGTGCGAACCACTCGGTGTCATCACCATGATCACATCGACGTCGTCGCGGGCGAGTACGTGGTCGATGTTCGTGAGCCACTCCGTTTCCATCTCCGTCCCGACCGATTCCGCCAGCGATGCGTCCAGATCCACGACGGCGCGAAGCTCCGCACCCTCCGTGTCGATGATCGTACGGGCTCGGTTCTTTCCCATGCCCAGCCCGACGACTGCGAATCCTATCACTCTATCCTCCTTGGCCATTTCGGGAACCGCCTATGAAGCCGGCACGGCCTCTGCGAGACGTTCCGCGTCGCCCTGTTCTCGTTTCAACATCCCTTCGGGGTCGACCCACTGGCTGACGACCAGCGAGACGACGGCGAGCGCCGCCCCCGCGAAGAAGATGACCTGATATCCAAAGAAGTGCCACGCGTAGCCTCCGATTAGCCTGAATTATGCATAAAAAAGGTAGTCTCCTTGTACAAGTGTTTGTTTTTCCCTACATTAGGGCTGACACATCAAAACAACACTTGGAAGGAACTACCGTGATAGAACCTAGTCAGATCCGGTTACCATTCGCAAGCATTTCGGGCAAGGTAGTTGAGGCTGATTTTGCCGGTGGCGCCGTCAGGAGTGACGGTGGAGTTCTGTTGCTTCGCGCCCTTGAGTCTCAGATGGGATTGATCGCCAGAATGGTAGATGCTTTGCGAGATCGTCGTCACCCAAGCTATATCGATCACACGCTTTTGGATCTTGTGAAGCAGCGTGTTTTTCAGATCGCTTGCGGCTATGAAGATGCCGTCGATTGTGATGATTTGCGCCACGATCCGGGCGTCAAGGCTGCCTGCGATCGGCTTCCTCTTTCCGGTCCTGATCTCGGGAGCCAATCAACGATGACACGACTTGAGAATGATGTGCGACGCTCGGATTTGTATCGGCTCGCACGGGCTTTTGTAGACGGGTTCATCGCATCGTATGACCAGGCACCCCCAAGCATCATTCTCGATATCGACGACACGGATGACCCAACGCACGGTGCGCAACAATTTTCACTCTTCAACGCGTATTACAATGAACACTGCTATATGCCGCTACATATCTATGAAGGCCAAAGCGGCAAGCTCATTACGACGATCTTGAGACCCGGGCATCCGACGAACGGTAAACAGGTCGTTTCTATTCTCAAGCGCTTGGTGGAACACCTACGCGGATCTTGGCCAAACGTGGAGATCATCGTTCGCGCAGACTCAAAGTTCAGCTCACCAGAGATGCACGATTTCTGCGAAGACAACGGTATCTACTACGTTCTGGGCCAGGGCGCCAACTCCAAGCTCAAAGCGGCTGGACAAAACCTGATGGACCAAGCGCTACGTCTGAGCGAGCATAAGGAGACGATTCGCTTGTTCTCATCCTTCTCATATCAGGCTGGCACCTACCGGCAGCCTCGCCGGATCATTCACAAGGCTGAAGTCACAAACGGCGAAGCAAATCCAAGATACCGCGTGACCAATTTACAGAGTAATCGAGACGGCTTTATCTATGATCGTATCTACTGCGCAAGGGGACGCACGGAAGGCTTCATCAAGGACCACAAAACATTCCTTCACTCCGATCGAACATCGTGCCACAAGTTTGAAGCCAACCAGTTCCGACTCTTTCTACACAGTGCTGCATACGCCTTGCTTCACGCACTCCGATCACAGGGACTCAAGGGCACCGCGTGGACCAAACCTCAGGTCAACACGATACAGAACCGTTTCCTCAAAATCGGCGCGAGAGTCATTGAAAGCGCACGAAGAATCCGATTCCATTTTCCAACATCGTATCCACTCAAAAACGTCTTGGTGTCAATCATCACCAGGCTCGAAACGAACACGCAGTAACAACGCCGATCTATACCGGGGACAGCTATGTACACGTCGCAAAACAACACCTGTTCCGGACGAAAATCGTGACTCTTGCGACTCGTAGAGACCGCTTACGGGACCTTGGACATCCGAAGAAGCCGAGAACAAATCCTGTGCGTGATCACATCACTCCAAAACAACCTAAACTCAAATTCATGCATGATTCAGGCTAAGACGATTAACACGGATTTAACTTGGATTTAACTTGTAACATCTAATACGAGCGGCCTATTTTCTGGCCCAATCAGAAGTCACACGGGATGTAAGTACAACGATCGACCGCCGCTCAGAGGGAGGGCTCAATGAAGCTCATCACCGCGATCATCCAGCCACACAAACTGGACGAAGTTCGCGAAGCCTTATCGGAGGCAGGTGTTCAGGGATTAACCGTCCTGGAAGCACGTGGGTATGGACGTCAGAAGGGCCACAGGGAAGTATATCGAGGAGCCGAATACGTTATCGACTTCCTGCCAAAGGTAAAGATCGAGGTTGCCGTGACAGACGGTCAGCTTGATTCAGCGCTCGATGTAATCGAAAAGTCTGCGAAGACGGGGAACGTGGGGGATGGGAAGATCTTCGTAGCCGACCTGGAGCAGGCCGTTCGCATCCGGACCGGCGAGACCGGCGAAGACGCACTTTAGCCCACACGCATACCGACAGAGAAAGGATTTGCCATGAAGTCCCTGTTCTCCCGGCTCGCTGTAATCAGCCTGATCTTTCTACCGACCCGCGCTTTCGCCGACGAGCTGAACTCGGGCGATACAGCGTGGATGCTCACATCGACCGCGCTCGTCCTGTTCATGACTATTCCTGGACTGGCCCTCTTCTATGGCGGCCTCGTCCGCGTAAAGAACGTCCTGTCCGTGCTGATGCAATGCTTCGCACTCACGGCTCTGATGACGATTGTATGGATCGTCGTCGGCTACAGCATCGCCTTCGATACGACAGGAATGGAAGCGGGTGTCATGAACTTCGCTTCATTCGCCGGAAGTTTGAACACAGCTTTTCTGTCCGGCGTCACACGCGACAGCCTTTCGGGGACGATTCCCGAAACCGTGTTCATCACGTTTCAGATGACCTTCGCGATCATCACCCCGGCTCTCATCGCCGGCGCGTTCGCGGAGCGAATGAAGTTTTCCGCGATGCTGCTCTTTATGGCCCTGTGGTCGATCGTCGTCTACGCACCCATCTGCCACATGGCTTGGTCAGGCGACGGATCCTACTTCGGTGACCATCTGGCGGTACTCGATTTTGCCGGCGGCACGGTCGTCCACATCAACGCCGGCATCGCTGCCCTCGTCGCCGCCATCCTGATCGGCAAGCGGCAAGGTTTCCCACAGACCCCCATGCCTCCCCACAGCCTCACGCTGACCGTCGTGGGCGCCTCTATGCTCTGGGTCGGCTGGTTCGGCTTCAATGCAGGTAGCGCCGTCGCCGCCGACGGCAACGCCGGTATGGCCATGCTGGTGACGCAGATCTCCACCGCCGCGGCCACCCTCGCCTGGATGCTGGTCGAATGGGGCAAACACGGCAAGCCAAGCATACTGGGTGCGGCGACGGGTGCGGTCGCGGGCCTCGTGGCCATCACACCGGCATCAGGATCAGCCGGACCCATAGGCGCTTTGATCATCGGCATCGCCTCCGGCGTGATCTGCTTCTGGGGGGCGACGTCGCTCAAGCAGAAACTCGGCTACGATGACTCTCTCGATGCCTTCGGTGTTCACGGAATCGGCGGGATCGTCGGAGCCTTCCTGACCGGCATCTGCGCCTCCGAAAGCCTGGGAGGGGCTGGCTTTGCGGCCGCCTCGATGGGCGCGCAGCTGAAGGGTCAGGTCATCAGTATTGTCTTCACCGTCGTCTACAGCGGTATTCTCTCACTCATCCTGCTCAAGATCGTGGACGCCATCGTCGGCTTGCGCGTTTCACAGGATGAAGAGGTCGGCGGCCTCGACATTGCCCTGCACGACGAACGCGGCTACAACATGTAAGATCAGACGATATCCCAGCCCCAGAAGACGAGACGGGAGATCGAACAACGGTTCGGTCTCCCGTTTCTTTCATGCCCACTTCTCGCTTGCTCGGACCATCATGGTCGATTACCTAACAGCCGCGCGAATCAGACTTCCTCTGCAGGCTAATTCGAAGGGCGAGAGGTGGCCAATACAACCAATCGGGACGCTTCGACTTCCGGCCTCTCGTCTTTAACCTGGCGCGGGGTCGATGTTTTCATTCTCGTCGCCTACCTGTTCATGACCCTCCTCTTCAGCCAACTCGGGTATCTGGATCGTCCTGGCGACCGTATCCGTGGTGGTGACAGCGATCATTACTTCGTCTACCTCCCCGCCCTTCTCCTGAATGGCGATCTTGACTTTTCACACCTCATCAGGGATCTCGGCGGCGACAACGCGTACCTCTTTCCCTCGGACACCGACAGAGCTGGCAACCCTTACTCAATAGGCCCTGCCGTACTGTGGGCTCCGTTTTTCCTGATGAGCTATAATCAAAAGGTGTGGAAAAAGAGAAAGGGCGACCCTACCCTTCCCGTGAGATAGTTGATTCACACAAAACCGGGTGAGAGGCCCGGTTGGGAAGGAGGATCGCCGTGAAGGAACATACGCATAGAGCCCCATTGAAGTCCATGCCGACGTGGGAGACGGTTGACGATTGGATCCGTGAAGAGATCCAGGGCCGGTTCCAGTCCATTCTGGAGGAGGAGGCGACCGCGTTCTTGGGCCGGTCGTGGTATGAGCGCCGAGCCGAGGTCGATAGCTCCAGGGGCTACAGGAACGGCTACGGCAAGCCCCGGCGTCTCTCGACGAGCTGCGGAACGATCAAGGTCCGGCGTCCCCGGGTTCGTGGTCTGGAAGAGCGGTTTGAAAGCCGCATCCTCCCCCTGTTCGCCCGGAGAACCAGGGCCATTGGAGATCTGCTTCCCGACCTTTATCTCCACGGTCTCTCCCAGGGCGACTTCGAGTTGTCTTTGCGTGCGCTGCTCGGTGATGGCGCGCCGCTTTCGCCGACCTCGATCGCTCGTCTTCGAGGGAAGTGGGAGGTCGACTTCCAGGACTGGAAAGAAAGGCGTCTGGATAATCGCGAACTGGTCTACGCCTGGGCTGATGGCATCTACGTCAAAGCCGGGCTCGAGCGCGAGAAGGCGTGTCTGCTGGTCGTGATCGGCGCGATGAGCGACGGCAGCAAGGAGATCCTGGCGATAGAACCCGGTTATCGAGAGTCTACAGAATCCTGGCTCACGGTGCTCCGGGATCTCCGGGATCGCGGGCTCGAACATCCTGTCCTGATCGCCGCGGACGGGAATATGGGCATCTGGGCGGCCGTTGATCAGGTCTGGCCAGAGAGCCGGCAACAACGGTGCTGGAACCACAAGATCCTCAACGTGCTCGACAAGGTCGCCAAGCGTGCACAGGCTGAAGCCCGCGCACTGCTCGTCCAGATCCCCTATGCCGGCACGAAAAAGGAGGCCGAGAAGCTCCGGAAACGCTTTGCCGCACGGTATCGCTCACAGTTCCCTGCCGCCGTGGAGACGCTCGAAAGAGACTGGGATCGGATGGTCACGTTCTACGACTTCCCGAAGGAACACTGGAAACACCTGAGAACCACGAACGTCGTCGAGAGCCCCTTTGCTTCCGTTCGGCTTCGCACAAACGCCGCCAGGCGATTCAAGAAAGTCAGGAACGCCACGACTCTCATCTGGCGTACGCTCAAGGTCGCAGAGAGCCGATTCAGGAAACTCACCGCGCCACACTTGCTACAACAAGTCTACGATCAGAAACACTCAACCGGACCGCAGGTCGAAGCCGGGAAGATGGCCGCCTGATTTCTTTTACACACCTATTGACCTGAGCTCTTTCCTGATCGGCCATCTTGTCTGTCTCCTCACGGATTGATACACGACGGATGGTCTTTCATCACCCTACCGGATGGCGGTCTACATCGGGAACAGTCTGACCACCGCATTCGGCCTGTTCCTGACCACTCGATTTCTACGAAATACGGGGTGTTCGAAAGTTGGATCGCTCGTCGCCATCTTGTCCATCATCTTCGCCACTCAGTTGACCTACTACCTCTGGCCAAAATCGGCAACATCTCACGGAACATCCTTCGCTACTGTCGCCCTCTTTGCCTGGTCAGCTACGCGGTATGGCATCTCGTGGCAGTCAGGACTCACCGGAGGACTTGCAGCCCTGATGCGGTGGCAGAATGCGCTGATCGTCTGCCCGATCTCGATTGCACTACACGTAAAGCAGCGCGGAAGGATCTTCGACGCGTCTGATGCTCGAAAATGGGCAGCCTTCCTTGCAACCGCCCTGCTTGCCCTATCACCTCAAATACTGGTCTGGTGGTCCCTCTATGGTTCTCCCTTCGTAGTACCGCAGGGCGGGAGCTATGTGGATTTCTCCGATCTTCCGCTAGTGAGGATCCTGTTCAGCCCTCGTCACGGACTCCTCCTGTGGCATCCCATCCTCATCGCAGGACTCGGTGGCTTGGCGCTGGGCTACCAAGGGGATAGGCATTGGATCACGGCAATCGTGTTACGGCTTACGATAAATTCCCGCCCAGACAACGCTATTCGCATTCTCACGCACCAAGAACTGACGACCGGAGATAAGGGAGGATGAACTCTCTGGGCGTCCCGATGTAGACCGCGCCCTTTTCATTTTCCCACACGCGCGAGAAGTAGGCTCTCGAACCGCGAAAATAGCGCGTTTCGACCGGTTAGGCTCAAGACGTGGCCAGGCCAGGTCCCAGCGGGCATAGGGGGTGCGCGGTGTTGGCCCTGGGCGCGTCGCTGGCCCGAGGCCCGCACCAGGGGGGTAGGGGGGGTGGAAACGGTCAGCTCTCTTTTTTGGACACCGGTAGTGGACCGTTTCTTCTACTAAAACGTCCTAATTTTCGTTCCGGGGGGCGCATCGCGGCCGTTGTCGACGAAAGAGGGGTTTTCAGGTGTCGGAAACACTTAAACCAGTGCAAAAACAAGAGCTTGCGTCTGTCGACAAGGCGGCTTTGAAGGTGCTTCCCGAAAATGGCGAAGCGGGGTAGAAAATCGGCCGTCTCCCTGGCGGTGCTGCCGATGGCGGACCCGTCGGAGGTCGAGAGCGTTTCGCGTCCCGATCCCCCGGAATGTGCCAAACGCGTTCGCGTAAAGAAAGGGACATCAGGCGTAGGTCCGACAACCGCTTTTGGCCGTTGCGCCTTGTAAGTACTCCTATGGCACTATGTCGCATGGCCGCCAGATCTTAGGTGACCCTCAACTCATTAGGGAACGGTCTCCACTGTTAACCGTATTGAAACGATTCTGCCTATTCTGCGAATAGCTTAAGCCGGGCGGAGAATTATCGCAAGGCGTCACAGCAATCGGCATCGCTATCGTGCTTCAATGGGTCATGAACGCCGCCATAATGGACTGGTGGGGAACGTGGTCTTTCGGCCATCGGCGGTTCGTCAACCTGTTGCCATTCTTGGCCTGGGGTATTGCGCTCCTCTACGATCGGCTGGCGGCTCGCCGACGTCTTTTCCTCGTGACCATCGGTTTGCTAGCGGTCTGGAACCAGCTGTTCCTCTATCAATATCAGAACGGGCTGATTCCCCGAAGCAAAAGCCCCACATTCACGGAGTTTGTGACCGATAAGTTTGGCCTGTCCCGCGTGTGGGAGGCCCAACTCCACGTCAACACGGCGATCACTGCCTTCAGACGAAACGACTTCCCTAATTTCCTCAATCAGGCAAACACAGCCTATCGTACGTATCCTGAATACCGCAACAGCCGACTCGTGTATTCCGTGGCCGGTACGGCATTGCAGGACGGGGAGACGGCTGAATCACTCTTCGCCGCGTGGCATCAAGAAGAGCCGACCAACCTCGTGGCAACGTGGGGTCTGGCAGACGCGTGGATCAGAGCGAACAGACGCGATGAGGCGGCACGACTTTTTGAACCGAACCTTTGGGGGAAAACCGGCAGGGAAGTAGTCGACTTGATTCGTACGGGTAACGAACCCCTGATGGATCAGACGTTTTTCAATTTTTACAGGGCAGAGCTCGACTCCGTCTATATTCACTAAGCAGCATCCGTCTCACGCGTCACACTTGACCAGAGATTGGAAAAGGGGCTTATTCAGACCTCCATCGAGCAATCGTAATCACGAACAACGAGGCGAGCTGTGACACAAGTAAAAGCAACGAATGTCGTCTGGCACGAAGGGCACGTGGGAAGGAACCAGAGGGCGCAGCTTCTCAAACAAAAGGGCGTACTGATCTGGCTGACTGGGCTACCCAGCTCGGGAAAGAGCACCATCGCCTTCACGACCGAACACATTCTGGTCGAGAAACACAACCGGCTGGCCTACGTGCTGGACGGAGACAACATCCGCCACGGTCTGAACAAGAATCTCGGATTCAGTGCGGAAGACCGGGCAGAGAACATCCGCCGGATTGGCGAGGTGGGAAAACTGTTCGCCGACGCTGGCTTAGTCACCCTCAGCAGTTTCGTTTCACCCTATCGCCAGGACCGCGATGCCGTCCGAGAGCTCTTGGATGATGGAGATTTCATCGAAGTCTTCATCGACACACCGCTCGAGCTCTGTGAAGAACGCGACCCGAAGGGGCTCTATGCGAAGGCCCGATCCGGTGAGATCCCTAATTTCACTGGCATATCGGATCCGTACGAGGCCCCCGAGAATGCGGAGATAGTCATCGAAACGGCAAACACTTCGCCCGAAAATGCCGCCAATCAGATCATCGACGAATTGGAGAAGCGTGGAAAGCTGAGCTGAGACAGCGGCTTGTCGGGGAATAAAGTGTTCGGTGGTTCAGTGTTCAGGGGCACCGAGCCTTCGCCCCGCTGGATATCCTGAAGTGGTTCCACAGGAAAAGACGTACGGCAGTTGTCGTACGTCTTTTGGTTGTACACACTGAATGCGATTCTGCTTCTTCCCGAGAACCCAATCCACCGCCTCTTGCAGATCTTTAGCCACGTGATCCACTCGACGCCGTTGACCGTCATCCAGTTTCTCAAACTCGTGCGTGCCGTGTCCAGTCAGCAACATGACGCTGCGGCATCCCGCCGCGATTCCAGCCACGACGTCCGAATAGTGATCGCCAACCATGAAGGAGGATGACAGGTCGAGGTCATGCTCTTCTGCTGCGCTCACCAACTGACCCGGTTCCGGCTTACGACATTCGCATTCCTGTTTGTAGAAACCGATTCCCTCATCGGGATGGTGAGGACAATACCGAATCGCATCCAGCCGAACTCCTTCGTCTTCCAGCAGATCTTCGAAAGCCTGCAGCACCCGACGTAGCTGCGGCTCCGTCATCAAGCCCCTCGCCACACCGGCCTGGTTAGTAACCAGTACAAGAAAATAGCCGGCCTCCTTCAGCTGGCGAATGGCGTTCACTGCACCCGGAATCAGCTCGAACTGCGCCGGATCCGTGATGTGACCGACGTCCTCATTGATAGTGCCGTCGCGGTCGAGGAATACTGCTTTCTTCACGACCTCCCTCCACGAAGGCTACTCATGGAGTATCCTATTCCTTCTTCCACATTTCCGAAGGTGTGTAATCAGGAATCATCTCCTTCAGCTTAGCGACGATCCCCGCCCGATCTGGGACCTTCGCCAGAACTGCGAGCTCATCGATCACCTGATTGAGGGCGTCACAATCCACCTTGTCCGGCTGTGCGATGAAGATCTTACGATGCTTCGTCGATCGTACACCCTCGTTATGGGTCAATAGCTCCTCGTGGAGCTTGTCACCGGGTCGAAGCCCAATCGGCTTCAGCTCGATGTCGATACCCGGTTCTTTGCCTGCGAGGCGGATCATTTCCGTGGCCAGATCGAGAATGCGAACCGGCTCTCCCATATCCAGAATGAAGATTTCGCCGTCTTTTCCCATTGATCCGCTCTGGATCACAAGACGAGCCGCCTCTGGAATCGTCATGAAATAGCGTGTCGCTTCTGGATGAACCGTTACCGGCCCTCCCTCGGCAATCTGCTGCTGCAGTAACGGGATGACTGATCCACGCGACCCCAGAACGTTTCCGAAACGAACAGTCACAAAGACGATCTTGGGCTGCCGCGCAAGGCTCTCGATCTGGAATTCGGAAACGCGCTTCCCCGCCCCATACACGCACGCTGGACGAACTGCTTTGTCCGTCGAGATCATCACGAAGTGGTGTGATTCGAATTCGTGCGCCAACTCGCTGACAATCCGGGTCCCGACGATGTTGTTCTTCACGACCTCTTCGGGAAACGTCTCGATCAGATCGACGTGCTTGTGGGCGGCCGTATGGAAAACAACGCGTGGACGATGCTCAGCGAAAACCGCTTTCATCCTGTCCGGATCGCGAATGTCAGCAATGACCGGCGTCGCCTTGAGATCTGGGAACCGCTTTCTCATCTCGACATCGACCTCCCAGATGCTCTGCTCACCACGACCGAGCAGCAGGAGGTCGGACGGCTGGAACCGGCCGATTTGTCGGCAGAGCTCTGAACCGATGGATCCACCCGCTCCTGTCACAAGGACAGTCTGTCCCTTCAGATAGGCAGCGATTTCTTCGAGGTCCCATTCGATCTCGTCGCGGCCGAGGAGTTTATGAAGTTGTGAGTCGATCATACAATAACGATAGGGTTGAGCGCTGTTCGAGACAATGGGACTAACTATGTCAGCCTTGCAGCCCCTTACAGGGCGAGGCAGAAGAGCAGGCGTGGCAATTTGTTGTGCTTTGGGTCCTCTTTGAACGTCACTCTTGTCCTGCTCCCGTTCTCTCTTCCCCCGTTCTCCCGCTCAGCCGTTCCACGGCCAACTTCCCCTCCAGGTGGTTCGGTAGTAGAGCAATCGTCTCCTTGTATTTCGCAAGTGCACCAGTTGTATCCCCCCCTGCCTGCAGGCAAAGCCCGATCCGATAGTGGGCGTCGGCAAAGTCCGGTTCCAACTCGGTCGCACGCCGATACTGTATCGCTGCCTGAAGGACCTGTCCCTGCTCAAACAGGGCGCGACCGACCTTGTATTCGGCATAGGCATCATCAGGTTGCAGATCGGCTGCTTTTCGATAGTGTTCGAGTGCGCTGCCGAATTGGTCTCGATAGAACTGGATGTTACCCAGAAAAATCCATTCATCGAAAGTTTTCGCCTCGATGTTCGGTAGATAGGCAAACCGGTTAGCGAGTTCCAGGAAGTTCCGCGAATCGCCTAATCGCCAGTACGCAACCCCCAGTGCGTCCTGGACATTTCGGTTGCGCCCCTTTTCGAGCACGCGCTCGTAGGACCGCGCGGCGTTCGCCCACCTCTCAGCCGCCAGGTACACATCGCCCGACTTTCGTTCCGCGTCCGTGCGGTCGAGTGTCGCACGCGTAAGGCGGCCCAGGAGACTTTGGGCCTCCTTGTCGTGTCCGAGCCGAAACTGGAGAACGGCCAGGTCGCTCAGGTAGCGGTCTCGCGCGTAACCAAGGTCGACGGTTTCGTTCAGGCGGTCGGCCGCCTCATAATGTCTTCTTGCCTCGTCCCAGGCATCCCTTTCGTAGGCCGCCTGCCCATCTGCGAGATGAGTCATCACGCCGACAGTGCGGTAGCCTCCGTAGACGATCGTAGGAAGCCAGAGAACAGCCAGAGCAAGGGCGGGACCCACCCAACGACCGAGCCACACGGGCAACGATGGACGCCAAGCATCGTCTCCGTAAACACGAGTGATCGCCACCCACCAGCCGGCGTAGGAAAGCACTTTGACAACTGCAAGATATGTATCCCATCCCGTTGGGACGCCTACCGCGGCCCTCGACAACAATGCGAGGATCGCTGCCCCGATAACGGTAACGAGGACTATCCGATCGAGCGTCGTCAACCGCGCCCAGATCAGGCTCTCCCGGTAGGCCACGGCAGCAATCAGGCCACTCAGGAGACCCGCCAACGTCGACACCTCATACAGGGGATTAAGACGAGACTGCGGTACCCGGTAATGGATTCCCGCCGTTGACGCGTCAAACTGTGTGACGATGAAGGCAACTGTGATCGCCAGGATCACACTCGCACTCGGCGTCAGCGTCCCGTTGGTCACGACCCCTGCCCAGTGCCGTTTAACGAGAACCCCGAGTGCCACCGACACGAGAAGAAGCCTGAGGCATTCCGTCCAGGACAGGAGGTCAATAGACACCAAACTGATCAGGATTGTCACGAGGACGGATAGGTGCGTAAACCACTGGGTCGTAGGCTTAGACACGTAGTACCTCTGGGGCCGTTTGGTCTTCTCCCTCTCTCGAAGCCAGTTGCCACAGAGACAGGCCACAGCCGACGATGATCCAGAACGTGATTCGGGTGAGCGGGAAATAGAGTGCGTCACAGGTCAGCATATCGACGAGGAAACCGACAACAGAAGCCGTAATCGCACGCGCCAGATCTCGATCTCGCGGATCCGGCAATCGGCGTTCAGCCTGTCGCAAGTGCACCAGCACGGAAACCATCAGAAGCACGAAAGCCGCATAGCCGGCAAGTCCCGTCTCGGCAAGCAGACGGAGGTGCATGTTATCGGGTGTGTCGTTGTAATCACGGTGGCGATCGGCTAAATAGCGGTAATGTCCTGTGCCTATCCCCAGAAGCGGCGCTTCGAGCAAGAGTCCGCTCGATTGCCAGTAAGCGACACCCCGCTGATCTGTCCTAAAACGCTGTAACTGGGCAATCGTGTCTCGGCCGGCCAGCGTCTCCCAAACACGATTCGAACTCAGCGCAATGACCGCAATTGCACCGGTCACCGCCGCAACCTTCAATCCCCGTCGTACCCCACGTCTCGCCAAATAATAGATCGCTGCAGTGAAAGCAGCCGCATAGGCGCCTCGCGTAAACGTAAGCAACAAACCGCCAAGCAGGAGACCACTGCCGATCGCAGCCGCCAAACGTCGCTGACCGTCGGAAGTCAGTGTGAAGTGTAGCGCGATCGGGAACAGCGTGGCGAAATAGGTACCCAGATAAACCGGATGACCGACGGTAGCCAGGATCCGCCGGCCGAAAGCGTCTGTGGCAAACCGTGCATAGCGTGGATTTAATAAACTGAACGCGTCTTCATACCACGGATTGGTGCCTGATACAAATTCGTAGATACCGTAGACTCCGACACCCGCAGAAGCAGCTACACCCGTCACCAGAATCCAACGATATACACTATCGTGCGACCTAAGCGACACCAAGGCCCACGAGAGTAGCAAGCCGGTTGCCGCGTAGTATCCTGTCGCCAGCAGTCCGAGCCTTGGTACCTCGCTGCCAAGTGAACCGAGCATCATCGCGACCAGCCACGCGGTGGCAGGCCAAAAGGTGGGGATAACCCTGAACCGGGCTCCACTGGTCCTGACGAGTGCGACAAGCACCAACGAAAGGCCGGCGGGAAACCACGCTAAAGCCTGTTCGAGCCCTGCAGCATCCGCACCAAGTTTCAGGTAACGATGAGGCAGGACCGCAACAAACAAAAAAAGGAGGGCAAACCCTCCAGTGGTCGCTCTCGTCGCCCACAACAGTATCATCATTCAGGCTCTGATGGATACCGATATGGCTCCCAGACGTAGGGCCGTTCGAAAAATCCTGGGGGACAAGTCAAATCGTCGATACTGCCGATTTCGCGGCTTGGATTTCCCACGACCACCGACCGCTCACGAACTTCGCGAACGACCACGGTACCAGCCCCAACCATGGCGTGTGCCCCGATCTTCACAGCTGGAAGGATTGTGCTGTTGGCACCGATTTTGGCGTAATCACCGACCGTCGAGCCTCCGGCACACTCTAGATAATGAGGACATTTCATCGGGTGGGGATCATCCGTAAAGGTCACGTTCGGTCCCACGAAGACGTGCACCCCAAGCTTCACATCCTCCAGAAAGCATCCCGTGTGGATTCGCGATCCACTGCCTACCCGGTTCCCGAATTCAAGGACTGCGTGCGTCCCCACACTTACATCATCTCCAATCTCGTTGTCCTCACGGATCGACGCTCCCTGCCCAGTCTCGAAATTTCGACCGATCCGCACGCCGGAGTAGATCGTCGTGAACGGCCGGATTACGGCTCCGTCGCCAATGACTGTCGCCAGTTCTCCATCCCCCTTATCTCGTGGAGGAAAACCAATGATGCACGGGGGATGAATAACGACGTTTTCCCCCAAAGTGACGTTCTCGAATATCTGGTTGTCCATCAGGGACCTTCAGGCAGAATCTGGTTTACCAAGAACAAAACGCCGATCTTCGTCCATCGTCCACTGTTCACCGTCTACATCACTTTATCTTTTCCCTACCCCCACCGTTCCTGAGCGACCGATTCGCGGCCTCCAGGATCTGGACAACCTCTAGACCCTCCTGGCCCCCACTGAGTGGGTCACTCTTGCCAGAAATGCAGTCAAGAAAATGTCGGCATTCGACCTGTAAGGGTTCGGTACTCGCGAGAAACGGCGTGTAGATGTCCCCGTAACGATAAGAGAACTGGAAATCTCCGAACGTGTCGTAGTGGGCGGGACCGTCGACCCCCTTGTCGTAAATCTTGATCTTTTTCCAGTGGCTCGACGTCATCATAGATGAGCATCTTCTTGCTGCCTACAAACGTCGACTTCCGGACCTTGCTTGGATCTAGCCAACTCACGTGCACGTAGGCGATCACGTTGTCGGGGAAATAGAGTGAAAGCATCGCGACGTCTTCGACGCCGGACAGGATATTCGAATTGCCCTGGGCTGAAACAGCTTCAGGTTGGGAACCTAGCACGTAGGTCAGGATCGACACATCGTGCGGCGCCAGATCCCAGATCACGTTGATGTCCTTCTGGAACAGGCCAAGGTTCAGGCGACTCATACTGACATAGTAGATGTCGCCCAGATCGCCACTCGCCACGATGTCGCGCACGTGATTCACCGCAGGCGAATAGACAAACGTATGGTCTGCGAGCAGCACCAGGCCCCTACCTTCTGCAAGCGTGACGAGATCACGGGCCTCACTGACATCGGCTGTCAGTGGTTTTTCCACCAATACGTGTTTCCCGTTTTCCAGAGCCCCTCTCGACATTTCGTAGTGGCAGGGGACAGGAGTTGCCACGCAGACCGCATCGACGTCGCTAGCCACCGCAACTCGCCAGTCCCTCGTCGTTTCCACAGCAGGAAACAGGGTGACGACGTGATCCAGCCGCCTCGGGTCGACGTCACACACAAGGGTCACTTCGGCGTCGGGCAGGTGGCTGAAGTTCCGGATGAGGTTGGGACCCCAGTAACCCGCACCTATGACTGCAATTTTCGTTTCTCGAGCCATTGCGTCTATCTACCCCCACCAGACAACACAACGGGGATGGTCTTGAGCAGAATCTTGAAGTCCAGCCACAAAGACCAGTTCTTGAGATAGTAGATGTCGAGCTTCACCATCTCTTCGAACGAGAGATCTGGCCCACCACTGACCTGCCAAAGGCCGGTGATACCCGGTGTTCCCTTGAGTCGCTCGAGATGCCACGAACTGTAGTTTTCGGTCTCATAGGGGATCGGTGGTCGCGGCCCCACAAGACTCATCTCTCCTCGCAACACATTGAGGATCTGCGGCAGTTCGTCGAGACGATATTTCCGCAGTACTGACCCGATCCAGGTCACGCGGTTCTGGTTGACGATCTTTCCCGTCGGCTCCTGCCCTTCGATCAACTCCGCGTACGCAGCCTGCCGTTCCTTCTTCTGTTGTTCTTCACTCACGACCTGCATCGTTCTGAACTTCCAGAAATTGAAGGCTTTGCCGTGTTCTCCAACACGCGGTTGGGTAAACAACACCGGGCCCCTAGATCCCGCCTTGATGAGCGAAGAAATGAGGGTCCACAAGGGCAGAAGAACGATTCCTCCCACAAGGACGGCCGATACATCGAGCCCTCTCTTGAGCAGCCGGTCCCAGCTTCCCAGGTAGTGATCGTCCAGATCCAAAACAGGCACGCCATCGATCGCGCCGACCTTGACGTCCCCGCTGATCACTTCGAAAAGATCAGGCAGAATGTGGAACTTCAGGTTCTCGCTCTGGCATCGTCCCACGATATCCCGGATCGACTTGTGCGACGAGTTGGGCAACGCTACGATTACCTCGTTTGTCCCCTGAGATTGCGCGACGTCTGGGAGCACATCGGTTCCTCCCATCACGCTAAGGCCCTGGACCGTCGCCCCGTGCGTAGCCGGATTGTCGTCGACAAAAGCGACCGGCTCGTACGCCAACCAGTAGTGTTTCCGCAGACGTTCAACAATACGCTGTCCAACAGGACCCGCCCCGACGACGACAACCTTCCGAATCCCGTAGCCACGCTTCAGAAACGACGAGTGAATCGCGTCCACAATGACACGATTTCCGGTGAGAAGGACCGTCGCGAACGTTGCTCCTAAGATCACAACAAGCCTTGAAAACTCGAATCCCCAATACGTGGCTTCCTGATAACCGCGATACAGAAACAAGATCACAATGACCCCGACCGTGGCCAGCCCAACGGCCTTCAGAGCCAGGAAGAAATCGTCCACCAACTCGAGGGACCGCGTGATACGGTAGGCGCCTGCAACGATCAGCCCGACCAAAGCGGCTGCGTTCCAGAAGTACAGCAAATACCAGTATGGCCTTGTGGGAACGTAAATCTCGGGAGCGGACAAAAGAGCGGTGAATAGCTCGTTCGCCCCGCCGCTCTGCACTTCGAAGACGGCCGTCCGGCAGCGAAGCCAGAAAGCGGCAACGCCGGACAGGTTGACCATGATCAGGTCGAGTGCCAGCAGGAGAAAGAGCAGAGTAATGTGCAGCGTGCGGTAAGTCAAAGGAAGGAAGGCCCGACTTGTGATGTAAGAAACGGTGTGAAGCCCTGGACCTCCGGCGTTCAGCTCGCCAAGACGGCCTCAGGCGAATTCAAGTATGGAATCGATGATCGTCGTGATCAGCGTCTGGCTTCGATTTCTGAGCTGATCGAGTTGCCCCACAATATCGGCGCGTTCCCTGCGGCCGAACTTGATCGCCGTCACATCTTCGGCCTGACGGACAAGGACGAGCTCCCCCTCCTCGGCGAGTCGCTGATCGATCGAGCCGACGGGCCCCGAAAAGATGCTGTAGACGGGCACGCCGAGGAGTGCGGCTTCCCGGTTCATCGTTCCGCCGCCGACCACGAGGTCGGCGCGAAGGATCAGATCCAGGCCGTTGACCGGTTGCTCTAAGCTATGAAAATTCAACGAGTTCTCCAAAATTTTGCCGATTTCTGCCCGCTGGGCCTGCGTCCACGGGGCAATCAGCCCAAACAGATCGTCCGCCTCGGGACTCCGGCTCAGAACTGCCTGAAACAGGGCCTCGTTGCGCGTGTCGTGGTAGTGGGCCGTCGTGGCCGGGGGCATGATCAGGGCGACGATACGGTCTGGGGATGGGTAAGCCCGCCAAGCTGACCGGATCCGGCTCGGAATTCCCGAGCTACACCTCCTCTTTGTGGCCCGAACGCGATCGCCAGAAAGAACGGACTCTAAGCGCATCCGGCAGAAGAAACAAATGGGGGACGCTCGTAGTCGTAGAGAATCTGCCCACCGGAAAGAAGACCGCCAAGCGCCAGAACACACGGATACACTGGCGTCCAAATGCCAATATCCTCTGCCCGAACATCCCCCCTCAACACGCCTTCGGCAAAAGAGGTATAGGAATGCGTATCGCTAGCGCTTGCCGGAGGCACGAACCCAAGCCAGAGTAACTTCCACAGCGCTGCAAAAACGAGGAGCCACTTGAGTTCACCCACTTCCCGAAGTTTAGCAAGTATCCTTACGATGGCAGAATCACCTCAGGTAGAGACAGTGCCCTCATACATCCCAGGGGGCTCAGCTCGTCCAGCCTGTCCATCACCTTGCGGCCCGTCGGGCCGACGCCCTGTTCACGAGCAGTCTGAACCACTTGACGCACCCCAGATCGGGCCTGGCTCTCGCCTCACCTACAATACGCTTGTCCGCCGTTTCCACCGTTGCCCTTTCGGTGCCGGGACTGATGACGGAGAACCGCGACTTCACGAGCAGGCATCCCGAGGTCAGCGCAGCTGCGGGCACCGCCAGGACCGAGAGTTCACCCGTGCCCGTGTGCTGGAAAACCTGCTTCATTCGGGTGCCTCCCAGCGGAGCATCGCGAGACCCGCCAGCGTGGTCCCTTCCCTGCCCGCCTTCGTGGCCAGGGCCCTGAAACGCACTTCTATCGTATCCGCTCTGCTCTTCAGCGCCATGCGGAAGGGAAACCACATACCCATCTTGATTGCTTCTTGCTCCCAAACAACCCTGTTGTTCAGCAGGATCTGGTATGTGACCTCCCCCCCAGAGGCGCCCGGCCTGAAAAGGTTCAACACACGTCCTGCCAGAACACGATGACGGTCGGGCAGGTCTGTTCGAAAGCGGATACTACCGAAGTTGTCCACGTCGTAACTTCGCCGACCAAGGGAGAACATGCAGGCTCCACCCATATGGGTGTAGCCCGCCACGCCACGATCACCATTCGTCGTGAAATCGACAGTCACCTTGGAAAGCAGCCCCTCGTACCGGCCAGGTTGGCGTTTCAACTCCCCGCTGACTACAGACGCTCCCACCCAGTCGGCAATGGCCTCCGCAATAGGCGATGGCCACTGGACCGCCAATGGCCGTTGTGCTCCCATTTGTGGGGGCTCCCGCCGGCCTCGTGATCTCTTTTGAAAGCAGGTGTCGAGTCGATATAGCGCCAATCCTGAAACACGGCCTTTCTGACCGCGGCTCGGTCCAGACCAAAAGGTGTGAGGGCCGATGTATACAGCGTCTTCCGGTATTCGAAAGGGAGAGGGAAATACGCTGGGATGAACGCTGCACCATCATCTTCGACCATAGGCCGAAGCGCGTCGAGCTGAGCCCTCGTTACGCTGATCGATCGGACGACGAGCGAGTCCGCGGGCAGGTCAGTGCAAAACGCACGATGAACTGGGGAGAGATAATCCGACGGTTTCCCACCGAAAGCGTGAAAATAGAAGAATCTGACGTCGGCGATTCTGGCCGCAAGCAATCTGTTGAGACGGGATCCCTCAACAAGGACAAGGCGATCTTCGAGGGACTTCCTTTTGCGTACCTCGTATGCTCGGAAGGCGTTCTGCGATGTGCCGAGTGGCTGATAATTTCTACCCAAGTAGTAGGGAAAGAAGGTCGAGATGACAAGGTCCGGACTAAAGAATCGACCGTACGTCCGATACGCGTGGATTTGGAAGGGAAGCCCCTAGCCCGAGAGACCAAAAGCGATTACCTCGAAACGCGGGTCTCCTCCGTATCTCTCGTTCAGGAGTGATTCCAGGACTCGATGGTATGCCGCGCCGAGCGGTACCTGCCAGGCCTCCGTGTAGGAATCGCCTAGCACCAGCACTCTTATGACGTCTCGGGGTTTCGAGATCGTATGGTTCTCGTCATTAAAACCCAGATAATTCAGCTGATGCGTAACATCGAACTCCTTGATGACTCCCGTACTCCCCTGATAACGAAACTTCCCTCCGGGGACATTGATGACTCCACTCCCCTGATAACGAAACGTCCCCCCGGGGACATTGAACGAGTGGTATCGGACTCGTACAGTTTCCTGGGGATATATGAGCGCATAGCACTTTAGAGCGACCTCGAGCACAATCGTCGCCACGAGGATGCCAGCCAAGGGCAGAAGCAAGCGTGTCTCGGTTCCAGCAAGTTGGCGACGTGAGATCATCATCGGCAAACCGGCGGTCGGCGTCCACGACCTTCTACGCCGTTGTAGCCGCGCACCACTTCGATGTCCTCCAGACCGGTCTCCTCATACCAGGAGCGAAAAGTTCTCACCGTCTGCGGAAGGTCGTAGGCCGGGGACAGCATATCGAACGTATCGAGATAGGCCCACTCCCTCAGAACATCATCGGATGCCTCTGGGAGCGGCCTCGAGTAGTCTGCCACCATCAAGCGCCAGTTGATGGCCAATCCCACGAAGGGAATCTGTCGTATATACCGTGCAAGCGGCCACACCGCGTCGATATATCGCTTGATCCGCCCATACAGTCGTCGAGGGTAAAGGCGAGAGTGTCGTCGTCGATCGCCTGGAGCTTGCCCGTGGCCAGCGGAGGCCGGATCACGTATGGCACAACCGTTCCAGCCGGTCGCGCTCGCCGGCCTCGATGCGCGTGGCGGCTGAATCCTCGCGCGGAGAAGCACAGCGGCCCGCTCCGAATGCCTTGGACCGGTTCGAGTCCCGTCCGCTCCGCCAAACACAAAGGGTCCGTACCGGGGACATGGTTTACACTTTTTCCGATATAAAAAGGATTGGGGCGCAAGTGTGGAGAGCTGCTTAAAAGCTCCGATAGGGCTGAAGGGAAGAGAACAGACCTCAGAGAGAACAGGGTCGATTCTGACGACCAAGGTAAAACCATTTGCTGTCGCCCATGAATCTTGAAGAGTCCTTCCGCTGGCAACTTAAGCCTGACGCAGCACTCGTTCATGTGATACGCGACCAGTTGATTCGGCGTGACTTGGTTGTTCGAGTTCGTCGGTCAGCCGTATCTTTCAGGCTGTTTTGAATAGTCTCACCAATTCAGTTGGTGTAGTCGGGGGTAAGCCTGAGAATCTCATCGCTATCATGCGCGGTGCCGGGTCCACAGACGCAGGCTGCGAACAATGGTGTGCCAGGCGCCCTACGATCAAGACGGTCGCGGATAGCGCAGATCGTAGATCCCACCATCGATAATTGGATAGATCTGACCACAAGAAGTGCAATCTAGTGATCTCGGCGACTCGACGAACTCACCACGGCAACGTGGACATTGAACAAGTGCAGATAGGTCTCGCTCATTGTATTGGCAAAGCGGTTTGCCCGGGGGGGTAACCCGAACAAAAGTATTGGGAGCAAGTCCCATTCCACCGAGCGGGCGTTGGAGCAACCGGTCAACTGCCGCGAGTCCGCCGAGAATCTTGACAATATGACGATTCCGAAATAGACCAGTGCCAAGGACCTTCTCAATCGTGAAGCCAGCGTCAGTAAGAGTCTGTGCCACGTACGCGGGATGAAGGTGTGACAGATAATCACCTTCTTCAATTTCATAGGGATGTATGTCGAAGGGCCTAAAGTGCCTTCGGCCAAGAGCCATCTTTACAATCTGTGGGGCGGAACGCTTGTTTGAGTAATTCAAGACTAGCTTTGATTCACCGGGAGCTCAGGTCAATAGGTGTGTAAAAGAAATCAGGCGGCCATCTTCCCGGCTTCGACCTGCGGTCCGGTTGAGTGTTTCTGATCGTAGACTTGTTGTAGCAAGTGTGGCGCGGTGAGTTTCCTGAATCGGCTCTCTGCGACCTTGAGCGTACGCCAGATGAGAGTCGTGGCGTTCCTGACTTTCTTGAATCGCCTGGCGGCGTTTGTGCGAAGCCGAACGGAAGCAAAGGGGCTCTCGACGACGTTCGTGGTTCTCAGGTGTTTCCAGTGTTCCTTCGGGAAGTCGTAGAACGTGACCATCCGATCCCAGTCTCTTTCGAGCGTCTCCACGGCGGCAGGGAACTGTGAGCGATACCGTGCGGCAAAGCGTTTCCGGAGCTTCTCGGCCTCCTTTTTCGTGCCGGCATAGGGGATCTGGACGAGCAGTGCGCGGGCTTCAGCCTGTGCACGCTTGGCGACCTTGTCGAGCACGTTGAGGATCTTGTGGTTCCAGCACCGTTGTTGCCGGCTCTCTGGCCAGACCTGATCAACGGCCGCCCAGATGCCCATATTCCCGTCCGCGGCGATCAGGACAGGATGTTCGAGCCCGCGATCCCGGAGATCCCGGAGCACCGTGAGCCAGGATTCTGTAGACTCTCGATAACCGGGTTCTATCGCCAGGATCTCCTTGCTGCCGTCGCTCATCGCGCCGATCACGACCAGCAGACACGCCTTCTCGCGCTCGAGCCCGGCTTTGACGTAGATGCCATCAGCCCAGGCGTAGACCAGTTCGCGATTATCCAGACGCCTTTCTTTCCAGTCCTGGAAGTCGACCTCCCACTTCCCTCGAAGACGAGCGATCGAGGTCGGCGAAAGCGGCGCGCCATCACCGAGCAGCGCACGCAAAGACAACTCGAAGTCGCCCTGGGAGAGACCGTGGAGATAAAGGTCGGGAAGCAGATCTCCAATGGCCCTGGTTCTCCAGGCGAACAGGGGGAGGATGCGGCTTTCAAACCGCTCTTCCAGACCACGAACCCGGGGACGCCGGACCTTGATCGTTCCGCAGCTCGTCGAGAGACGCCGGGGCTTGCCGTAGCCGTTCCTGTAGCCCGTGGAGCTATCAACCTCGGCTCGGCGCTCATACCACGACCGGCCCAAGAACGCGGTCGCCTCCTCCTCCAGAATGGACTGGAACCGGCCCTGGATCTCTTCACGGATCCAATCGTCAACCGTCTCCCACGTCGGCATGGACTTCAATGGGGTTCTATGCGTATGTTCCTTCACGGCGATCCTCCTTCCCAACCGGGCCTCTCACCCGGTTTTGTGTGAATCAACTATCTCACGGGAAGGGTAGGGTCGCCCTTTCTCTTTTTCCACACCTTTTGATTATAGCTCTTGGTCGGTGAAGCGCAGGTCACTTCGAGCGGAGTCGAGAAGTCCCTGTTCGCTATTCTCGATGGGCGTGTTCTCCACTACGCTCCACCGTGGGATGACAGCAGGCTGCGCCCGCGAACAGGTCATTTAATCCCGCATGTTGACGAATTGGAGAGGAATCTCGTAATCATTGGATTTCAGCAGCCGAATGACGGCCTGCAGGTCGTAGCGCTTTTTTCCAGAAACGCGAAGTTCATCGCCCTGGATCTGAATCTGCACCTTGATCTTGGTGTCCTTCACATCCTTCACGATCCTCTTTCCGATGTCCTGATCGATGCCTTGTTTGATCATAACTTCTCGCCGCAGGGTTTTTCCACCCGCAGCCTCGACATCCTTGAAATCGAGACATCCCGCATCGACCTTCCTCCGCACGGCGTGTGTGATCAGGATGTCCCGAACCGCATCCATCTTCATCTCGTCCTCTGTTCGAACGACGATGAGGCCGACCTTGTTGTCCCATTCGATCTGTGTATTCGATCCGCGGAAGTCGTAACGCTGCACGATCTCCTTGCTCGCGTTGTTCACCGTGTTCGAGACCTCCTGCAGGTCGACCTTGTTGACCACATCGAATGATGGCATCGTTTCTCCTGTCTATTACGTTGTCTAGCTCGCTGAAGCCTTGTCATCGCCCCCGAGAATCTGATCGATCTCTTCCATATCCTCATCCGAAAGCTGCCACTCGACAGTCTTGGCATTCGCTGAGACCTGCTCGGACTTCGTAGCGCCGGCAATAACAGATGTCACGGCCGGATTCGCCAACAGCCAAGCGAATGCGAGATCGAGCACGGTACGGTCCCTTTTCGTTGCGAACCTTTCCAAAGACTCGAGAGTATCGAAATTGCTATCCGTAAACAGCCCGCGATCCCCACCGGCCAGCCGTGTGCCTTCGGGGGCGGGCTCCCCTCGACGGTACTTCCCTGTCAGGAAGCCATTCGCGAGGGGAAAATAGGGCAGGATGCCGATCCCGTAGGTTTTGCAGAATGGGACGAGTTCTGATTCGACCTTCCGATCCAACATGCTGTAGCGTGGCTGAACGGTCGAGAACGAAACGAGGTTGTTCATCCGCGAAGCCCACACGGCCTCACATACCTCCCACGACGCATAATTCGAGCATCCGACGTAGCGCACCTTGCCCTGCGTGACCAACTGGTCCAGCGCGTGGAGCGTCTCCTCGATTGGCGTATTCGGGTCCGCGCGATGGATCTGGTAGAGATCCACGTAGTCCGTTCGCAGACGCTTCAGGCTTTTCTCGATCTCCGCGAACAGATGGTGGCGTGAGGCGCCGACCTCGTTGGGGCCGTCGCCGACCTTCATCGCTGCCTTCGTCGCGAGGATAAACTGATCACGCTTCCCAAGGATTGCTTTACCGATAAACGTCTCGGATTGCCCGCCACTGTAGATGTTCGCCGTATCGATGAACGTCACGTCTTCGTCCAGCGCCCGATCGAGTACACGGACGGTTCCGGCCGCGTCTACTCGGCGACCAAAATTGTTCGTCCCCAGACCAATGGCCGAAACCTCGAGACCGGAAGGGCCCAGTTTGCGGTATTCCAAGATTGCTCCTGCGACGGTTGACAGTGTGCGTGGCTAAACCTCTGAAGAGACGAACTCAGATCGCAGAACGTCGAACGCCGAATGTCGAAAGGGCGATTCTAAATCCATCGAGCTTGTCGGGTTACCCTTCGACATTCGAAATTGGGAGTTCGACATTCGGCGTTCAGTTTCCTACCACTCGAAAACGACCTTGCCGGTATCTCCCGCGTCAAATGTGTTAAATGCCTCCACGGCGTCCTCGACTCTGAACCGATGTGTGACGATGTCGTCGAGCGGCACGTCGTGGGTCTGCAGAAAGTCAATGGCAGCGTAGTAATCTGAGTAGGAATAAACCGAGTTTCCCTTCACCGTAAGATCCTTGCCCAGCAGACTCCCGAAGTTCAGACTGAACTCCGGCTGGCCGATCCCCACGTAGACCAGGGTCGCTCCACGTCCAGCCACGACACCTGCCTGGGACCGAGCCGCGTCGCTTCCCGAACACTCCACGACGCCACGCACACCCTTGCCGTTCGTCAGATCACTCACGACAGCCGTCGGGTCGTCGGTTGATGCATCGACGACGGTTCCTTTCCCGATCCGTCTGGCCAGGTCGATCCGGTAAGGATGGATGTCCACGCCAATCGCGTCGTAGCCCATCCCGATCGCGTAGAGATACGCCGTCAGACCGACCGGTCCGAGCCCGAAAACGACGACGGGTTCGCCCGCGTGTGCGGTGACCTTGCTAACGGCCGAGAAGGACGTACCCGCGGTGCACGCCAGCTGCGTACCGACTTCAAAGGAAATCGAATCTGAAAGGGGAAGACAGTAGCGGGCTTCGGTCAGCATGTAGTCCGCGTGGGAGCCGTCCTGGGTCCGACCAAAGGCGCCTCCCGCAATCTGGCAGGATGCGGGCATACCGGACGTGCAGTCGACGCAGTAGCCACACCCTGTTCGGTGGTAAACGGTCACCCGGTCTCCCACCCTGACGTTCGTCACGCCGGGGCCGAGCTCCGCGACGAGGCCTGTCGGTTCGTGCCCGGACCGCTCCTTCGCCCAGGCACGATTGCTGTGATACTTGTGCAGGTCACTACCGCAGAGACCGCCGATCTTGCTTTCGATCACCACCTGACCGGCTCCGGGCTGAGGCTGATCGAATTCCCTGACCTCCACTTCACTTTCTCCGAGATAAACGACGCCCTTCATATCGCTCTCCCCTCTTCGGGTCTATCGAGATCGGGACAGGTGCACCGCCACGACGGATCGATCACCCAGGTCGAATGTTTCCTCTGTTCCTCCCACAATACCGAATCCCACCGCTTCGAACCGTGCCCGCTTTCGTTCATCCTCGATCGACACAGCCGCGTTCACGGCTCCGGCTCCGTGCGATTGCCCCCAGTCTATCGCCGCCTCTATCAAAGCTTCCCAAGAACCATCGAATCGGTGGTGTGTAAAACCATCAACCCGACACGCGCCCTTATCATTCAACCTCGCAGACGAAAGTCCCACGACCCTGCCATCGCCCGTCCTGGCCGCGAACCACGCGCCGCATCCTTCCAGCGACCGCGTGAACCTCGGGTAGAGCCCCATGCACGAATGTTGGATGACATAGCGGCGACCAAAGAGACCCACGTTCGCGTCCAGCACCTGACTGTCGTGAGGCGTCCAGATGAGCGGGATCATCGGAATCCGCACATCTGGCGCCGCTGGACCGACGGTGACATCACCCTGGTGACGGAAGAAATCGACCAGGAACTCCTCCGGTGAATCCTCCCCCGTGATGTTGGTCATCACGTTCGCCCCGGCCATCCTTCGCCACCCCAATCTGTCATAGATTCGCGCTGCCCCGGGATTCCCGGTCCCGAGGAAAAAGGCCTCTCCCCCTGCAGCCTGGAAGTCCTCGACCGCACATCGACAAAGCTCTGACGCCAGCCCTCTTCCACGATACGCTGGATCGGTCGCCACCTCTGCGAACCCCGCCACAGCCGGTAGACCTTTGGAACGAACCGTCAGACACGTCGCGACGGGACGTCCCCCGTCCTCTTCAATATAAAGGATGGTATCGTGCCAATCCGTCTCTTCACCCAGGAAGAGCGTTCGGTCGAGATCGCCGCCTTCCCCAAAAATCGACGCCCAGAATGGCATTAGCCGATCGACGAGATCTTCGGCAATGGGAATGTCGTATTTCATCGATTCATTGTGCTACCGTCCACCGTCAAGAATTGCCAGGTAGAATCGGTTGAGTCCACGCCCTCTGGACATCGTCTGGGACCGTGGGGTTAGGGTGAGGAACGTCTGAAACAACCACAGCTCTCACGTAGAGTTCGTCCCCACGGAACGTGTAGCCTACTTCGGTTCCAGACGCGACGTGCACGATTTTACCTATCTCCTCGGAATAGGTCCGGGTTGTCCGGATCTCCTGACCTGTCTGATCGAGAACAGGCTCGCCCGTCATTTCCACACCGCGTGGTGATCCGATGAATTTAGTCGTGTAGTGAACGCCTTCCACCCCCACGATATTCAAACTCATCCCGTCTTCCCGAACATCAATCTCATCCAGTTCCACGCCAGAGCTACAATAGAACGCGCCACGGTTGACGGCCCCGAGTATGTGATCGGGTGTCAGCCACTCTGCATCGACGCATATCCACGCCCGTCCCGGCATAGCCGTATTCCCGAGCCGCCAGTGGTTTGTGTAGGCGTGGCAATCGTCTGTCGCCAGACCGTAAATCAGCGGGCCCCCCGCACTCAGTCGTAGCGTCAGGGCGATGTCCCACATCCGCTCGACCGGGCAGTGCACGTCGTCGCCAAAAGTGTTGCAGCTGTTGAGCGCGGTGTAGATCTCCATGTGCCGCAGGTCCGGCACATTCGCGATGTCCTCCGCCGTCGCATTCCAACAGAAGTTAGGGTGGTTCAGATACACGAGCACTTCCGCTCCGGACGTTCGACTCACTTCACGCGCAACGCCCAACGTCGCCGACATCGCACCACGACTGGTATCGGGATCGTGCTGTGGACCCAGGGCTTCCGGCGTATTGAACACATTGATCCAGTGCTTCCGGTCTCTGTCTGGTATGTCGCCCCACGTCGTGCTCACTTCCTCACCCATCATCATCAGAAAGCTGCCGAACTCTTCTACCAGATGCCGGTACTCCGACAGTGGCTTGACACGAACCTGTGGCTCTCCCTCATCCCGCGTTTCGACCCACGGTCGTCCGTACCGATCGATGTACTTCTGCAACAGATCACCGTCGGACATCGTCCGGCCGGTGCTGGAAGATGACTCACAGCTCACCCATTTGATACCCGTCTGATGCTGGTCGTGCTCTGTGAAAGCGATGAAGTCGTATCCCGCACACTTGAACCAGTCCGCCACCATCTCGGGAAAGTCGTGGCCATCCGACCAATAGGAGTGCATGTGCAGGTTACCGCGGTACCACGCCATTTCTCGGTTCTCGATCGTCAGAATGCGAAGCCCACGGCTTTCGTCAGGAACTTCATAAACGGTGTCGCCGAACGACAGGTCCTGGCGAAGGATTGCATGAAGTCCGTCGCGCAAAGTTCCCTGCGCGTCACGTCCGCCACACCGATGAAGTCTTTGCGTTTCAGATCATCGATCAAAGGGTGATCCGCATCGACACCGGCCGGGGGACGCTTCAGCGAGTCGCCTTGCAGTTCCCACGCCCTCCGAAAACGTGCTCCGGTCGCCCGATTCCACGCTTCAGGCTCGTCCAGAATAGCCTGACGGATCCGTTTCGCCGTCGCAGTGTCCGGATGCCAGATCCCCACACCGATGAACGACTCCTTAGGATCCAGATGAAGGTAGTAGCCGGGCGTGTGGGCATCCTTTGCCCGTTCGTGGCGAAAGTGAACGCCTGCATTGGTTTTGTAGGGAGATTTATCCTTCGAGAAACGCACATCCCTGAAGATTCTGAAGAGAGATCCGCCGACCTTTCGGGGATTCGCCTCGAAGTGCGGACTCAGCTTCTCGAGATGTTCCGAAAAGTCCTCGATAAACCCGAGCAATGGTTCCCGCAGGTCGTTCTCGAACCGGTCTTTGTTCTGCTCGAACCAATCTCGGTCGTTATTCTTGGCGAGGTCAGTCAGAAACCGGAAAAGCTTCGGTGTGATGTAGGGATTCGGCACGAATGAAGTCTCCTTGGTGAACAGTTGGTTCAATCACGCCGTGCGTATAGCTTCGCGACCCGCTGGACGTCTTCGATCGGAATCGCCGTCAGCTCCGAACCATCGGGCCGTTGGGTCGTCTCGGCCTTGAGAAGCGCATTGATGATGGCCTCTTCCGTCGCCTCGATCGTCATCTTGAAGAGTGTCGACAGGTCACCGTCTGCGAAGAGACGATCGAACCCGCGACCCGGCGTCCCGTTGGCGTCGAAACGCGTCCCGTTCGAGAACGCAATGACGAAATCACCACTCCCGTGTTCCGCCTTTGCGCCCGTGCGCGCCAGACCGAACGTCGCCCGCCTGGCGATCCGCGTCAGCTGCCGGGCCGTGACGGGCGCATCCGTTCCGATCACCATCATGATCGACCCCGCACCGTCGTCCCCAGCCGCCTTCCGGACGTAGTCGGGCACGACTTCCTTTCCGAACGGCACCTCATCGATCCGCAGCTCGGACGATTGTCCCGTATTCGTCAACACCATCGCGCCCACTGTGACTTCACCCTTTTCCGAGTCAGTCACACGCGAGGCCGTGCCGATTCCGCCTTTCCACCCGAATCCGTGCATCCCGGACCCGGCACCCACGCACCCTTCGTCGATGTTTTCGGTCGTGGCGCCATCGAGTGCTGCCCGCACGTGCTCCCGCTTCACGTGGCGACCGACGATGTCGTTCGTGTGGCCGTCATTGCACTCTCCCACAACGGGGTTGAACGTGCGCGCATCCGGGTTGCGGTCGACCATGTAGTCGATCACCGCGTCGGCCACAGACCAGACATTCAAGGTATTGGTCAACACGATCGGCGTCTCGATCGTACCCAGTTCCTCGATCTGGGGAAAGCCCGTCGACTTGCCGTGCCCGTTGATCACGTGGACGGCGCCGCAGACTTTATCCGTGTAGAGGTTGCCCCCGTGGGGTAGAATCGCCGTCACACCCGTGTGTATGGCGTTGTCTTCCGAATTCAGCGTTGTGTGACCCACGCGGACCTCGGGCACGTCCGTAATCGCATTCCGTCTGCCCGGGCGGAAGGACCCGATCTCGATACCAATCTCTCTGGCCCTGCGTCGCTGAGTCTCAGGCATCGATAAAGCCCTCGTTCTGTTCGTAGGCGATCGCCCCCCGACAGATCGTGGCCAGGACCTCCAGCGAGTCGTCCAACACCACGAAGTCGGCGTCAAGACCCTCGCGAATCTCGCCCTTCTGTTTCGACGCGCAGACGGTCCGCGCTGGCACCGATGAGGCCATCTTCAACGCATCCTCGGCTGACACACCCGCAGCCACGACATTGCGAACTCCGCGATCCATCGTTAAGACGCTGCCGGCGTGTCTCTTCCGGTCCTCGCGATAGGCCACTTCCTCCGTCACCCACGCCTTCTGGCCCATCACGACGTATTCACCGGGCCCTTTTCCCGTCGCCTGCATCGCGTCGGTCGTGATACAGATCAGATGGTGTGGCTTTACCTTCACGATCAGCTCCAGCATGCGCGGCGTCAGATGGTGCCCGTCTGGAATGATCTCGGTCGTCAGCGTGTCACGCAGCAGCCCCATCTCCGCCACACCCAGATGTTTCCCTTCGGCTGTCCGCGTGTAGATCGACGACGCGTTGTAGAGATGGCTGACGAGAGTCGCACCCGCCTCGATCGCGGCGTCCACTTCCTCATCCGTCGCCATGGTATGCGCGATTGCTGAAACGACATTGCTTTCGGCAAAATACCGCGTCATCTCAAGTGCACCGGACAACTCGGGCGCGCTCGCCACGACTTTCACCAACGAGCCGAATTTTTCTACCCAGCGTGAATACTCTTTGCGGTCGGGTTCCCGAATCCATTCCTCTCGATGTGCCACACGTTGTTCCGCATTGTAGTAGGGGCCTTCGAGGTAGGCCCCCAAAAACGCTGGACAGGCCGACGGCTGTTCGAACGCGGTCATTCGCTCCAGGGTTTCGACCCGCGCTGCAGCCGGCGCTGAATTGATCGCCCCGACCACGGCCGTCGTTCCGAAACGCGCGAACGTGTTCAGAATCGTCTCGATACCCCCCTGCCCCGCCTCTTCGAACGTCTCTCCCCCACCACCATTGCAGTGAATGTCGATGAATCCAGACGCCAAAAGGGCATTACCCAGATCCCTCGCCTCCTCGGTAGAGCCCTCCCTCACACCAACGATCTTCTCCCCCGCCACCTCGACCACCGCCGGCCGGATCCCCTCGGGCAATGCCACCCGTCTGGACTTCAGTTTCATAGGTCGTATCTGTTCGTGTTTCGTGTGTGTGCCTGCCTCGCACGAACGTGAGAAGTTCGTTTTTGGCCTTCCGTTCGTGTCTTTCGTGTATTTCGTGGTTCGCTTTTGGTTTTCAGTCTGTGTTTTCCGTGACTTCCGTGGTTATCTTGTCTTTCAATGCCAGAGACGAGAACCATCACCAAGGACGACCTAGAAGCTCTCTGCGTCTCAATCCTCACGAGACGCGGCGTGACGGAAGGGGACGCTCAGACGACCGCACGCACGCAGGTCCACGCAGATCTGCGCGGTGTCCACTCGCACGGGGCTCGTGGCATCGTTGGCTATGTCCAGCAACTCGAATCCGGGACGATTAACCCCACACCCGACATTCAGGTCATTGCCGAGGGAGCCGCCTTCGTGCACCTCGACGGCGACTGTGGACTCGGACAGGTCACATCCAATAACGCAATGACGTGGGCAATCGAGAAGGCTAAACAGAGCGGCATCGGCTTCGCCCTCGTCCGGAACAGCAACCACTATGGGGCCGCCGCCTACTACGCGATCAGGGCGGCGGAGGCCGACACGGTCGGGTTCAACTGTACGGGCGGACGAAGACTGAGCGGGAATATGGCAGCGTTTGGCAGCATCGAGCCCGTCATCGGGAACTATCCCCTCGCCTACGGCATCCCGGCGGGCAATGAACGCCCCGTTGTGCTCGACATGGCGACCGGCGTCGTCGCCGCGGGCAAGGTCGGAATGGCGCTCGCGCGCGGGGAATCCATCCCTGAAGGATGGGCGCTCACCAGCGAGGGTCTGCCCACCACAGATCCTGCGGAAGCCAGCATCATCGTCCCGCTGGGCCCGAAGGGGTCGGGTCTCTCCATCGTGATGAACATGATCGGCGGGATTCTCGGAGGCGCGGGATTCCCCGACCGGGACCGCTTCGGCCACTTCTTCATCGCGATCGACGTCGCCGCATTCGGCGACTCCGAAGCTTTCAAGGCCGAGATCGATGAACGGATTGCATCGATCCGCGGGGCAAAGCCCGCTCCCGGGGTCGACCGAGTCTACTACCCTGGCGAGCCCGAGTGGCTCACCTACGAGTCCTACCTGACCGACGGCATTCCGATGCTCGCTACCCACCTTGCCGACCTCGAAGCGCTCGTCGTGTGAAAAGGATTCTGATCCTCACAGCGACCGGGGGCGAGCAGGGCACTTTGCGTGATGCCCTCGGGGGACTCGAGCACACCGTTCGGACCCATCGCAACCACTACCACGGCAAGACGTTCGGCCACGATGTCACACTCGTCGAGACCAGTATCGGCGCAGTCAACACCGCCCAAGCCCTGTCGGCCGTGCTCGAGTCGCAAACCACCGACTACGTCATCCAGTGCGGCATCGCCGGAGCCTACCCAAGCACCGGATTGACCGTCGGGGACATCGCCGTCGCAGACGAGGAGATTTATGGCGACCTCGGCATCGCGCTGCCCGACCGCTACGCGCTTGCGGACGAAATCGGTATCCCCGTCGTCGACGGCGATCCGCCTCGCTACAATCGAATGCCCCTCGACAAGGATCTGACCGAACGAGCTTTTGCCGCCGCCGGAACCTGTGCGGACGCCCTCGGATGCGCCGCCCATCGTGGTCTCTTCGTCACCGTACAGCAGTGCACCGGCTGCTCGGCCCTGGCCGGGGAGATGGAATCGCGCTTCGGAGGATTGTGTGAAAACATGGAAGGGGCCGCTGCCGCTCACGTCTGCGATCTCTACGGCCTGCCGTTCGTCGAGATTCGTGGCATCAGCAACATCGTCGAGGATCGTGACCTGTCGAAGTGGGACATCCCCCTCGCTTCATCGCGCGCCCAATCCGTCGTCCTCGCCCTGATCGAAAATCTGTAACACCCACACGATTTCCCAATTCCCTAACTCCCCAATTTCCCAATTTCCCAATTTCCCAATGTTAACCCTCGGCTACAGCCCCTGTCCCAACGACACCTTCATCTTCTACGGTCTCGTCCACGCCCGCATCGAAGGCGCTCCCGAATTCAAGGAGGTGCTCGAGGACATCGAAACCCTCAATCGTCTCGCCATGGATGCGAAGCTGGATATGACGAAGATCTCGTTTCACGCATTCGCCCATATGCGAGAGACCTATTGCATGCTTCGATCTGGCGGCGCCTTGGGTCGTGGATGCGGTCCACTCGTTATCGCGCGTGAGGCCTTCGCCGCCGACGATCTGGCCGGCAAGCGAGTCGCAATCCCGGGCGAACTGACGACCGCCGCCCTGTTGCTTCGCCTCCATTCTCCCGGTTTGACCGACCTCGCCGTCCTCCCTTTCCACGAAATCATGTCCGCAACACAAAGCGGCGACGTCGACGCCGGCGTCATCATCCACGAAAGTCGGTTCACCTATCCCGACTACGGCCTGCAAAAGATCGTCGATCTCGGCGAGTGGTGGGAATCCGCTACGGGTCATCCTATCCCGCTCGGCGGCATCCTGGTTCGGCGCGCGCTGGGCGAAGAGACCATCCGTCTGGTCGACGACGCACTCAAGGCCAGTGTCGAATACGCCTACGCGCATCCCGACGAAGTCAAACCCTACATCCGCGCGCACGCCCAGGAAATGGACGAGGCCGTGATGCAGCAGCACATCGACCTCTACGTCAACGAATACAGCGTAGATTACGGAGCTGACGGGGAAGCAGCGATCACGGATCTGTTGGGAAGAGCTGAAGCGGAAGGGATTGTGCCCGGGTCGGAAGCGCCGGTTTTTCTGTCGTAACCCAGCTTCAGTGACCGTTGACCATTGCCTACGGGCGACTCTTCTTCGCATACGACTCGATCTGATCGTTCGCCCCTTCGATCCGATCGCACAGAATACCCACCATATTCTCCAGGATCTTGATCCGCAGCGACTCGCTGGACTTCATCAGGCGGTCGAGATCGTCTCGCTGGATTTTGAACCCTGCCGACTTTTCCAGAGCGACCACCGTAGCCGCGCGATGGCGCCCGGTCAGGGCACCCATCTCCCCCGTCGTCCCACCCGGATGGATATCTCCGAGCACGTCACCCGACTCGTTGATCGCCCGCAGTTTTCCCTGGAGCAGGATAAACATTCCGTCGCTCGTGTCGCCTTTCTTGTAGACCATCTCGTTGGGTCGATAGCCTGCGGGCTGACATAGCTTCAGAATCTGTCCCGCCTCACCGATCGTCAGATACCGGAATGCGCCGACCTGATCGATGATCGACTTGATGCGCTCAGCCTGATCTCTCTCCACATGGCCCCCTGGAGACCCAAACTGTAGGACACCCCAATACAGCAATAGGGCACGCTCGCGATTGGGTCACGAAACGTCCGTCAATGGTGAGGATGCCTGTGCCCTTCGTGATCGTGGTCGTGCTCCCTCGCCACGACATCCAGCTTGCTTTCCAACTCGGATTCAGACAGCAGCCCCTTCTCCATCGCAACAGCTTCAAGCGCCCTCAGCCACTGCTCGTAGTACTCCGCCGGATCGTCCGATCTCTCGCCCTCTGCGATGACTTCAGACAGTCGCGCGCTGAAATCCACCCACGGATACGCACCGCCCTCGTTCAGCGCAACTGCCAACCCGAACGCGCGGGCCTGCCAGGGTGCATCGAACTGTAACTCCCCGTTCTTTCGTGGGGCTGCGATCGCGTCGTCAATGTTCGAAACGTTGCGATCGATGACCTTGCGCTTACTCATCTCACGACCTGATGATCAAAACCTGGTCACGCCAATCATCGAATCCCGCGTGATGAGGTCCACCAACGCCGATTCATCGAGCCCATCCGTTCCCTCGGGTCGCTCGGGAAGAACCATATACCGAATGTCCGAGTTGCTGTCCCAGACGCGAACCTCCACAGCCTCGGGCAATTCGAGACCGAACTCCCTGAGAACGGCACGCGGCTCCCTCACAGCGCGTGACCGATATGAATAGGACTTGTACCACGTCGGCGGAAGCCCGAGGACCGCCCACGGATAGCACGAACACAGCGTACAGACCACGACGTTGTGGACCTCCGATGTATTCTCGACGACGACCAGCTCGGCGCCCTGGCGTTCGATGAAACCCATCTCTGCGATCGCTGATCGCCCATCTTCAAGCAGCCGTTGCTTGAAATCCGGATCGGTCCAGGCCTTGGCGACCACCTGTGCGCCACGCAGCGGGCCAATGTCTTCTTCGTAGTCCTTCACGACCTTGTCGATCGCTTCGGACGACACCAGTCCTTTCTCGACCAGGAGTGCCTCCAACGCCTTCGTCCTCAGGGCAGCGTCTGCGTTCACGTTTGCTTCACTCATTGCCATTCCCCCGCGTATCGAGAATCGAATATTGAAGACGGTGCGTCGCTTCTCAATACTCGATCCTCCATTCTCGATCCTCGATCAATATTCAATGTTCCATTCCAAATGTTCAATCATCATGCAGAATCCCATCGATTTCCGCCCGCAGATCATCGATGTGATACCTCACCACGACATCCGTCGTGCGCTCGGATGTTGCCTGGAGCTGCTCCGCCAACGCATTCAGTTCACCACGGGCGATCGCACGCGTATCGGTGAGATTCGGATTCTCCAGCTTTGCGGCCATCTCGTCGACATACACCCGGTGCAGCGCCCTTCGATAGGCGTCGACGACGATCGTGTCTGCCCGAAGCTCCTCGAATAATCCCGCTCGAAGATCCCTCACCATCGCGTGAAGCGGATACACATCGCCGCCCATCGCTTCGTGATCCACCAACCGTTTGGCCCGAGCGTCGCTCAACAGATTCTTCAGCATTCGACGCTGGGCCTTCATCACTCGATCCACGTTCCCAAAAGGTTCGATCAGCATCAGAATCTCAGGCTTGAGCAGCTGCAAAGGCGTCTTGAATGCGTTGTCGAGCAGAAACGCCATCGCTTCTTCTCCTCGGGCGCGTGACAGCGGGTGATAGACGGCGCCCGGCTGGCCAGCGTGCTTGGACGTTTGCTCGACACCTCCGATCACGTTGACCACGTGCATCAACTCCCGATCGCGCTGCCCGATCAGCCTGTCATAGAGCTCGTCCAGGTGACGATAATCTTCGCCTTCCCACGTCGTCGCCGGAATCAGCATGTCGACGATCCGATCGATGTTCATCAGACCGTAACGCGTCGCGGCGACCGGATCGTTGCCCAGATCCTCCGTCTGAGCCGTCGGGTCGAATCGCGATCGCCATCCAAACCGCAGCGTCAAATCAGAGGTCTGACGACGGGCGATCACGTCCAGCTCGCGACGCTCCTCGTCCGGCGTTGTCGCGCCCGGGATCGGCTTGTAGCCCCACTCGATGGCGAATCGATCGTAGGGCCCGATCTTCGGAATCAGCCGCGCCCTATCCCCCGGTTGGGAAACGTAGTTGAAGCGGCCGTAGTCCATGATGCTCGCCTCGGTCCCGTTGCGGGCTGTGAACCGGGCATTCCGCAGCTGCTCGACCGTGTAGGAGGAACTCGCCTTCATGTTGTGTGGCAAACCGAGCGCGTGTCCCACCTCGTGGGCGCTCACGTAGCGCAGCAGCTCACCCATCAGATCGTCCGGAAGTGGAAGCTTCTTCGCGCGATCGTCCATGGGCGCCACCTGCACGAAATACCAATCGCGCAAAAGGTTCATGACGTTGTGGAAGAACTTGATGTCGGAGTCGAGAATCTCGCCCGTTCGGGGATCGTGAACGTGTGGACCGAAGGCATTCTCGATCCGGCTGGGCAGCCACGCGATCGAGGCAACCCGTGCGTCTTCGATGCTCCAGTCAGGATCCTCTTCGACCGTCGGTGCCATCTTCGCCTGAATGGCTCGACGGAATCCGGCCTGTTCGAACGCTCCTTGCCAGTCCTCCACACCTTTGGCGATGTAGGAGCGCCATTTCTCCGGTACAGATCGATCGATGTAGAACACGATCGGCTTGATCGGATCCGACACCTTCCTCTTCGGCTTCTTCTTCTCCAGCCGCCAGCGAGTGATGTAGGACCGGCGCTCGGCTCGATGAACATCGAGACCGTAGTCTACCTGTTCTACCGAAAAGTAGCCCACGCGGGAGTCTTCGAGACGGGGTACCATCGGCTTCTCAGGCAAATGAACCATACTGTGGTGCGTCACGACGGAGACCGTCGACAGGCTTCGGTCGCCCGCCTTTTCCGCCTCGAACGTCAGGATCGCCTGCGTCTCGATGTTTTCGGGAAAGGATCGAACACGCTCGATGAACGAACGTTTTTCGTCGAGCTTCTTCGCGTCGACGGCCTTTTTGGGAGAAAACTCAGGAATGTCGGACGTGAAGAACTTTGTCACGTCGATGACGAGCGAACTGTCCTCACCGAACGTTTCGATTTCGAATGCTGCAAGGATCGGCGGGTACGTTGCCGCCGACACCGCCTCGTAGACTGCGAGCGATTCCGCCGCCACGCTTTCATACTGAATTCGGCGTAGAAGAACGCGATCATACCTTTTCTCCCATCGCACAACCTGACTGTTCACCATCTGACCGCCGAAGCCTTTGCCCGTCTGGTTCTCGGCGATCTGCGTGACCCAAAGGAACAGCCGTCCCAGTTCGGAGCGTGGAATCTCGTAGTAGAGGCTCTCTTCGACCCGATGCGTGTCGAAAACACCCTCATCTGTGATGGCCTCTTCCGTGACGATCTCATCGTAGGATTTGAACTTCGGCTCCTCTTTCGTCGAGTCGACCGAAGCCGAGTCCACCGCCACGGAATCCACGGTTGCCTGGGCGGAGTCAGCACCCACGGTCAACGCAAACGAGGGCCCAGCACCAAAGAGCCACAGGAGCGCGATGAGGGATCGAGAATCGAATATCGAGAATCGAATAGTGGGAAGACCCAGCAACCATCTTTCAATCCTCGATGCTCGATGCTCGATACTCGATGCTCTGTCTTCAATCTTCAATCTTCAATGGCTCCAAATAGGCTTCCCACATATCCAACAGAACACAACTGTTCGGTTCCGCCGATGCACCCCACACTTCCCGGCCGTCGAACCTCACAGCATACACCGGCTGGGGGCCCTCGTGTTCGCTTATCGCTTCGTGGTCCTGGAATCCTTGGGACCGGTAGATTCGAACGATTTGACCGACTTTCCCCCGGAGATACCGTGGAAGTCGCGTATGTCCCTCCGGATGAACCTGCTTGGCGCGCACACGTTCGCCCATCCGGAACCGGGGCTCTGGCTCCGAAGATGCAGATCCAGATGACTGTCGCTCAACCGACTGGGCGGTGGCCGCTGCCCCCGTCTTGGGAAGGTCCGCGTCGGGATCGGCCCGATACTGCGCGAGTCTCTCCTCGAACTCTTCCTCGGTGATCACGCCCGACTGTAGTAAACCGTTGATCCGGGCGTGAAGCCACTTTTCGTAGTAGCTGGAAGCCAGATAGAAGGCCGGATCGAGCGCCTCGATCTGGAACCGTGATCCCCCGGGTACGGGCGACCTGAGCGTCCTCGCAATGCCCATGACCCGCCCTTCCCACGGTTCGTGAAAAGCGGGCTCGTTTTCCTCGATTTCGATCCGCCCGAAGCCGTGCATGCCGCCCATGTCGTGTATGCCGTCCATCCGTCCTCCTTCCCAAGTGTCGTTCGACGGTGCAAGGTAATGTGTCCCCGGCCGTGCCCGCAACCGGCTCCTCCACGTGGCCCATCCCCCTGTCCCGCGACGACTTACACTTGTGGCTCTTCCCCGATTCGCATAAATTGCGCGCCGTTCCTCCAAAAGCGTCATCCCTAACCAAGGAGCACCAATGGCCAAGCCAAAGATCGGATTCATCGGCCTCGGAATCATGGGCCGACCGATGAGCAAACATCTTCTCAACGCCGGCTACGAGGTGGTCGTACACGACATCAATCGCGATGCTGTCAAAGAGCTCGTCGAGGCCGGCGCCGAGGAAGCCAACGCCTGCGCCGAAGTCGCCGAACGAAGCGACCTCATCATCACGATGGTGCCGGACTCTCCCGACGTCCAGGCCGCCGCGCTCGGCGAGGGTGGCATCATCGAGGGCGTCCGCGAAGGGGCCACCTACGTGGACATGAGCACGATCGCACCCAGCGTCTCGGTCGAGGTGGGCGAAGAGATGGCCAAAAAGGGCGTGAAGTGTCTGGATGGTCCCGTCAGCGGCGGCGACGTCGGCGCGCAGAATGCTACGCTCTCGATCATGGTCGGTGGCGACGATGAAACCTACGAATTCGTCAAACCCATCTTCGAGATCATGGGCAACCCCGTCCTCTGCGGTCCCCTTGGCGCGGGTCAGATCGTCAAAGCCTGCAATCAGATTCTGGTCGCCGTCACGATCGCTGGCGTGAGCGAAGCCATCACCCTCGGCGCAAAGGCCGGAGTCGATCCGCTCAACATCGTCAAGGTCCTTGGTGGCGGTCTCGCCCGCTGCGGAGTTCTCGAAAATCGTGGCGAACGGATGGTCAACGGCGACTTCGACCCGGGATTCCGCATCCGCCTGCACTACAAAGACCTCAACATCATCATGAAGACCGGCAACGACTACCAGGTTCCGCTGCCAGTCACGAGCGTCGTTCACGAGCTCTTCAACACGGCGATGGTCAAAGACCGAAGCGAGCTCGATCACTCGGGGTTGTTGACGGTCATCGAAGATATGGCGGGCATCCAAGCGAGAACGAAAAGCTGAGCGGGGAGAAAACCGAGCGGGAGAACGGGTGAGGAGGGAACGGGAGACAAAACCGCACCCGCTCCCCCGCTCTCTCCTCTCCCGATCACAGTTCGCGAATCACTCCAGGGGAAGCCCATGGACGGTGCCGTCCTTGAAAACCTTCCAAGCGAAGAACAGCTCCAGCACTTTGACGAGCAGGGGTTCCTCATCGTGCCCAATGCGCTGTCACAGGACGAGTGCGATCGGCTGGAGACTCTGGTCGACGCGATCTGGGAGGAGCAGAAGGCGTGCGGGCAGGAAGGGAATCTGTTCTATCCCAACTTCGTCGGGCGCGATCAGGCCTTCATCAATCTGCTCGACAACCCTGTCGTCTTCCCGATCGTCTGGTCGATTCTGGGCTGGAACATCTACCTATATCACTCCCATCTCGGCGTCTCGCCCCAGGAGGCGCCCGAAACCGAACCCGCGAAAGAACCGCTCGGTTTCCATCAGGACAGCGGACGCGTGAATCGAGATCTCGAGACCTCACCACGACCTCGCGTTTCGCTCAAAGTGGGCTACTGGTTGAGCGACGTGAGCGAGCCGGGCCGTGGTAACTTTCACATCATTCCGAGGAGCCATCTCACCGACACCGTCGAGAAACCGGAGGACCGCAATCCGGACGGTACGATTCCCGTCTGCGCCAGTCGGGGAGACGCTGTCTTTTTCGACCGCAGGCTGTGGCACGCGCGGTCGCCGAACCACTCAGCGATCGTGCGCAAGGTCCTGTTCTATGGTTACGGCTACAGATGGATTCGAACGAAAGACGACACCACGATCCGCCCCGACCTTTTCAAGAACTGTGACCCCATCCGACGACAGCTCCTCGGAGACGGCACGAACTGCAACGGCTATTTCTCCCCCGGCGACGATGACGTGCCCCTCAAAGTCTGGCTCGAAGAACACACCGAAGGCGTCCCCGCCTGACAGAGCACCATCGTCGACATAGAAAACCGGCCCCCTCGATTCACTCGAGAGGGCCGGTTTCAATATCTCTTGCACACTTCGCAGCCGGGAGGTACATCCTGAGCGGAGTCGAAGGGCTGCTCCCACCGGCGATGGTGAACAACGTCTCTACCAGTCCACAGCTCGCCACCGACCGTCCATTCGATATCGTCTAGCGATTCCTGTCGACCTCTCCATCAATCGCTAAGGGGTATACCTGAAGACCTCGTCAAAGGGCTTCCTTTTTGCGTTCAGGACTTCCTCGGGAAACCCGGTGTAGAAGAACCCGATGATATACTCCCTGTCCTTGTCGACGCCAAGAAGATCGTAGGTGTCATCCTCGAGCGTGATGGGCCCGGTGCTCCACTGCATGCCGATTCCCTCGGACCAGGCAGCCAGGGCGACGTTCTGCATCGCACAACACGCGGCCGCATAGTCTTCACGATTCTGCACCTCGTCTCCATCCTGATTACAGGAGACGGCAACGATCGTCGGCTTCGAATGGAACTTCTTGTAGCCCGCGTCAGCAAGAGCCTGGCGGGCCTCATCATCAGCTGAATCGGCTGCCTTGGCTCGCTGAATCTCGCTGTAGCGCTGAGCCAGCTTTTCCTTCGTCTCGGTCCCCAGGACAATGAACCGCCACGGCTCGGTCAGATGATGATTCGGCGCCCAGATGCCGTAGCTAAAAACCCGTTGAATTGTTTCGATCGGCACGGGGTCGGGCTTGAATTTGAACACGGACCGCCGCGATGTAATGGCCTCGAGAACCTCCATACGCACTCCTGATTTCGATCTGGAACCTGTGATCTTCGGTCATCGATAATATAGAAGGGGGTCTCGGAGTGTCAAGCTACGCGACCCCTTCGGCAGCGGGTTCGATCCCCAGCGTTCCATCGGAGGTGCCCTTCCCGGCCACCCACCGCCGATCGATCCCCACTTCCCCCATCAGAAATCGAACGGGATGGGCCGTCAACAGCGATGTCGAGACCACACAATAGACGCCGCAGCTCGTTTGACACGTTTTCTTCCGATCGTAGGAAGCCAACATCTCCAGCGTGACATCGTCGATGTTCACGTCGGTCCTCAGCATGCTACACGGCCAGAACTTGCCCTGGGACGAAATGAAGAAATACTTGTAGCCAGCTCGGCACGTCCAATCCACGGGACGTCCCTCGAGCATCGCTTTCTGGTAATTCAAAATCGCCCAGGTCGTGTGAATGCGCTCACCCTGAGCCTTCCGGCCCATCATTTCATACAGAAACGCAGACAGTCTCCGACGCTCCCCGACAGAGACACGGAACGACTGACGTGGGTCGGGATGAACCAGCCGGAAATGCGCGCTGAAACCCATCCCGGTGGCGACATCCAGAACCTCCTGGCACTCCGACAGCGTCTCGTCGAACAGCACACCGGAGACTTGCGTCCTGATCCTCGAACCCTTCAGATGAGCCAGCTTTGAACCGATCGTTTTCATCGCCTTTCGCGTCGATTGGGTCGGCGTCATCCGGTCGACAGAGACTTGCAAGGCATCCAGACCGGCGTCCTCGAGTTCCTCCACGACGGTTCGACTGAGCAGATACCCGTTCGTGGACGCGCTGACATTCAAACCCAGACCCTTCGCGAAGCGAATCACCGCTGACAAGTGCGGATAGAGCAAGGGTTCCCCTCCCTGCAGCCCCAGGTGGAGACAGCCCAGCTCACGTGCTTTCCTCACCCATCGCTTCAAGTCTTCGAGATCGGGATGATCCACCTGGTTGTCGTATTCGGCGCAATACTGGCAATCCAGATTGCACTGGTCGGTAACGTAGAGATGACAGGCCAGGGGTCTTCGGTCGAACAGTCGTCATTCGCAGGTATGACACGCGTCCTCCCACAAGTATTCGATTCAGCCCGACAAGACGACCGAGTCGGGTCTTTCATCTGGCTTCGGCGCGTAGAGAGCAACCGCTCCGATCGCCATCCACGCGAGTTTGCGGACACGCTTCACAATGCCCACTGACAGCCCCACACCCGGGTTGAGCCCGAGCAGCAGAAACAGGTAGGCATTACCCGCTTCCATCATCCCCAAGCTTCCCGGCACAAAGAAGAACACCGCGTCGATCACCATCCCCAGAGAGAATAGCAGGAACCCGACCAGGACCGCGTCTGCAACGCCTATGAGACGCAGAATGGCGAACGTCTCCGCATAACCCATCGCAAGGCTGATGAATCGAAGACCCAGACACGTCCAGAAACGCTTCCCACGCAGTGAGATGAACGTCGAGAGTCCCTCGTCCACGCGCTCAGCGGCACCCCTCAAATGCGATCGTCCCCCTAGGGTGAGACCCAGGTGGTTCAACACATTGAGAAGTTTTGTGACGGGTCTGTGCCGCTGGGCGAGAATGACGCCTATCGTGCCCAGGAGCCAGATCGTGATCACCACCATCAAGCCCATTCGAAGTGATGCTTCGAACGGCAGAACGTCGATCGCAACGAACGCCCCCACGCTCACGAACACAACGCCAGACAGGATCTCGACCGTCTTGTTGGCCATCACGCCGGCGGCGCTCGCCGCCATCGACATCCGCCCACGCAGGAAATAGGGCTTTGCGAACTCTCCGCCGATGTTCGCACTCGGCAATAGATTGTTTAAAACATCACCCGCGAGATTGGCTCGAAACAGCGTCCAAAACCCGGGATGCCGAGTCTCTTCGGGCAGGGCGACGATCCACGAAAGCGTGTTCCAGCACTTCCATCCGAGCGAAATCGTAAACAGCGGCAAGAGCCAGAAGCCGCCGTCACGAAGTGCACCCAGAATCTGTTTGGGACCGACCTGCCACACGGTCACACCGAAAAGGATGGCACCCGCCACAAAGGCGAATGTAGACCCCAGGGACACGATCCCGGGCCGAGGGGTTTTCACGAAATCCTCCCGTTGACCGCACGAACGAGCTCACGTAGGTTTATCGGGCACGATCGGCAACAGTCGATCGCGCGCGGATCGACCGTCAGCCTTGCCCTGTCCAGGTTCGGGGCTGACGGTCGTCTTCGTTTGTAACAAAAAAGGTGCCAGCTCCATTTTCGGATCCGGTACCTTTGTCATCTGCAGTGATGTCAGTCAGTTAGTCGAACTGTGGTCGTCCGATACACCGTGACGCGTTACCACACGCGTCGACAAACGACTACACAACACGACCCCGGGCGGTGGCAACTCGTCACCCAGGTTTCTGGAACTAAACTCCGAAAAGCCTCTCTCCCTGGTTTTCGGTCCGTAACAGGGGCTTCGGCCATCAATGCGGTTTAGGCCAACACCCTCGATCCCTTCGCATCCCACGCGCGCTCTGCGTTGAAAGGCTTTTCTGGCGTTATCGGATTCATACTTTGAAAAGAAAGCGATGAATCTCTCCGTCCTCTACGATATGATCCTTCCCCTTCTGCATCAGCCTCCCCGCTTCCTTCACCTTCGCCTCGGTTCCGAGCCCGATCAGATCATCGTAGATCATGACTTCGGACCGGATGAATCCTCGTTCGATGTCCTTATGGATCGCTCGTCCGGCTTGTGGGGCGCTGGCTCCGCGTCGAATCGTCCACGCCCGAACCTCATCTTCGCCAACCGTAAAGAAGGAAATCAGACCCAGCGATGCGTAGCAGAGCAACGTCAGCCGATCGATGGCGGGGCTCTCGATTCCCAAATCGTCTAAAAACGAATTGCGTTCGGCAGGCTCGAGCTGCGTGATTTCCTGCTCCGCGCGTGCCGATACCGATATCCATCGATAGGATCGCCCCTCGTGGTTGCTGCGAAGCTCTTCGATGAATGCCTCATCCACGATCCGCTCTTCTCCCACGTTGACCGGTTTTGTACTTAAAAATGGGTAGCTGTCCCACAATACGCGATTCTTCTTTGGTCAGATCGAACGTGACCAGGGTCCGATCCTCCTCAAGATGCCCCTTCATCCGTTCGAGGAGCGCTCGCTCCTTCGCAGCTTGCGTAGCATCGATCCGTCTTCCAGTCTCCTTCTCGATACGCTCGAGACGCTTTTCGATGAAAATCAGATCGCACAGCTGCAGTTCTTCTGCAAACACACGGATGTCCCGCGCGGTGTCTACGCACCCCTCGAGGTGAAAGACGGTGTCGTCCTCGAACCCTCGCGCAACATAGCAGATCACGTCGACACGCTCCAAATGCTGAAACAGCACCCGATTTCGATCGGGCTGTGTATCCAGATCGGGTAATAGCACAAACTCGATTTGCGCGGGTGTGCGCTTTTCGGGCACGTACATCGCGACGAGACGCTCGAGCCGCTCGTCGCGCACGTATGCAAAACCCGGCTGCGGTTCAGATCGATCGAGACCGGGCGCCTGGTCCGTCAGCAACTCGAACAACGTCCTCTTGCCTACCTGAGGCAAACCCACCAGCCCCAGCTTCATTCTGCGGCCTCCTGTCCTACGCTTGAATCCACGGTTTAAGGGCGTTAATATACATAAGACACCGGTTTTCGTGGGGATGCTCAAAGGAGGAACCCGTGGACACAGGAACCCTCGGAAAGACAGGCATCGAAGTCTCGCGTCTCTGTTTCGGTACGGGCACCAACGGCTGGGCAGGCAGCTCCGATCAGATTGATCTCGGTCTCGACGAACTCGCCGACCTCCTGGCCTACGCACACGGTCGGGGCGTCACCTTCTGGGATGCGGCCGATCAGTATGGGAGCCACGCCCACGTCGGCCGTGGGCTTCGGATGATCGACCGGGAAACCGCGGTCGTCACGAGCAAAACCACTTCACGCGATTACGACGGCGTATCTGCCGACATCGATCGGTTCCTGCTGGAAATCGGAACCGACTACGTCGACATCGTACTCCTCCATTGCCTCACGAGCTCGGACTGGCCCATCAAATGCCGCGGCGCAATGGACGCCCTCGAAGAGGCGAAGGAAGCTGGTAAGATTCGGGCACACGGCGTCTCCTGTCACGACTTCGGCGCTTTTCAGGAAGCAGCACGACAACCCTGGGTCGACGTCGTTCTTGCCCGCATCAACTACGGTGGACACAGCATGGACAGTACGCCCGAGGATATCATCGAGATCCTCGACGAAATGGATCGCGCAGACATCGGCATCTACGGGATGAAAGTCGTCGGCGCCGGCAAGCTCGTCCACGACACACGCAACGCCATTCACTTCGTCCTCGACCTCCCGTCGATCGACTCGATCACGATCGGCATGGCGGGCAAACAAGAAGTCGACGAAAACATCGGCTGGGTCGAGGAACACACGGGCGTCCCTGTCTGAATCGAGGCCTCAAGGGGACAGAGTGTTCGGTGGTCGGTGTGAATCGAAACAATCGGTGGTCCTTCTCGTCCGTGTTCGTGTTTTTCGTGTATTTCGTGGTAAGGTTTTCCCGTTCGTGTGTACATAGAAAAGAGGCGAAGGAGATTCCCTTCGCCTCTTCGTTTGCCCCGACCCGACGATCCTAATCGCTTTCGAGCCGAGTGATCTCCTGTTTCAACTCACCGGCGTCTTCGTAGCGCTCTTCCCTGATGGCACGTTGCATCTGCTCGCGCAAGTTGGCGATGCGTTCGGCGGTCGAGCCATCGACGTCTGTGTTATCCTCTTCGTCCGTCTGTGCGGCCGTGATGAGATCGCGAACGGCATCCTCGACCCCCGAGTCATCGATCGTTGCACCGCCCATTTCGAACTCGGCATCCTCGGTCTCTTCTCCGAGCTTCTCGAAGTAGGCCACACCCGACTTGGCCGTTCGGACTTTTCCGCCCGCCATGTTCAACACTTCTTCGGAAATGTAAACCGGCGCGTCGTACTTGAGTGCCAGGGCAATGCTGTCGCTAGGGCGAGCGTCCAGTCTGAGCTCTTCCCCGTTCAAGGTGATAACCAGCTCTGCATAGAAGATCTCTTCCTTCAGATCGACGATGTCGACACGCTCGACTTGAGCATCGAACTGTTCCAGAATCGACTTCAGCAGATCGTGCGTCAACGGCCGTGACATCTGCTTGCCCGCCAACTCGAAAGAAATCGCAATCGCCTCAGCGTCGCCGATGATGATAGGCAGCATCATCTCATCGTCCTGGCTCTGCAACCAGACCATGCGTTGCCGGTTCTGAGCCGTTAGATTGACCACTTTCATCTTGACCATCGAACTCTCCAGTCCCTTTCGAAGCCCGCAACGGGGGGGAGTGGGCCTGCCCCTCTCACTCGTCGGGGCGAGCGTGAGGGGTCGAGGGCGACCGGCCGGCAGAATGCCACGGCATACTATACCAACCATCGGTCGACCGCGGTTCACTCTTTAAACTGTTCTGTGGGGCAGTAGTTCCGCGGTCAAGGGTGACCCAATATTAGGCACAACAACGTCATAAATCCAGTGTAAACGAGAACTTGGGCGTATTTCTGGTCGTTGACATGCACCTATACCACAACATAGATTGGCACCCACGAATCAAACCCCAACAGATAGGATAACGCCTTGCGCCTGTCCCTTTCCGTTCGTGTTGCCGAAAGTTTCAGTAACAAGCGCGTGGTCGCCATTCCACTCGATCTTCTGGCCCCTCTCGCGCGCGAAGCAGGCTACGAGGCTCTCTGCATGCGCGCCTCGGTCTGCGGTATTCATCACGACGCTGCACACGTCGGCAGGGTCAACCAATGTGTCGCCGACCAAGGTTTGGAGGTATCCATGATCACCGCCGATTTCGACGTACCCGAAAATAGCGATATCGGCCCTCAGAGTCTTCGCAACATCGGATCCAGCCTCGACCTGGCTCAATCACTCGGCGCGGACCTGATTCGGGTCTGCATCAAGAACGACGACGATGTACACGCCGCCGCAAGAGCTGCCGACGAAGCGAAGGAAAGGGGCATTCGCCTCGCGCATCAATCTCACACACGGAGTCTGTTCGAGACCGTCGATGGGTCGGTCGAAACGCTGAAACACATCGGGCGAAGCAATTTCGGCATCATCTACGAGCCGGCCAACCTTGCGATCTGCGGTCAGGATTATGGGGAGACAACACTCCGTGCTTTCGAACCTTATCTGTTCAACGTGTATCTCCAGAACCACGTGCCCGAAGACGACGGCGATCTGGCCATGGACACTTGGACGTTGGGCGAGGTCAACACCCGGCTCTACCCGCTCGACTCGGGAAAGGGGATTGATTTCTGCGCGGTGTTCGACGGTCTTCACGCCATCGAGTACGACGGCTGGGTCACACTCCACCACGCCTTCGCCGGTCAACTACCGCCCGAGCAGGCAGCAAAAGAGTCTGCCGACTTCCTGAAGCAATTCATCGCCTGATCAGGGGCATACGTGAACGCCGACACGCTTCTCGCCAAACTCGACGAGCATCAGATCACAAAGATCCGACTCGGCACGTTCGATCTCGACGGGATTCTCAGAGGCAAGTACGTCTCTCGCGACAAATTTGCCTCGGCTGTCGAAAACGGAATGAGTTTCTGCGACGTGCTCTTCGGTTGGGACATGAACGACGATCTCTACGACCGCGAGAGTTTGACCGGCTGGCAGACAGGCTATCCCGACGCGCTCGCGAAGATCGACGTCGATTCGTTCCGACTCGTCCCGTGGGAAAGGGACACAGCCCTGTTTCTGATGGATCTGTACGACGCGAACGGGGATCCCTACCCTCTATCGGCGCGCCATCTCCTCTCACGCCTCGTCCAGCGCGCAGAGGAGAACGGCCACACACTCCGAGCTGCCTTCGAGTACGAGTATTTCTTTTTCCGGGAGACGGCCCAAAGCCTGCACGACAAGGGTTTCCGGGACCTCGTCCCCCTTTCTCCGGGGATGTTCGGCTACAGCGCCGCGCGTGCCTCGACTTACAGCGACCTCGTGCACGACATCATCGAAGCCATGCAGGTCTTCGACGTCGAAATCGAAGGCATCCATACCGAGACGGGCCCCGGCGTCTACGAAACGGCCATTCGGTACGCCGACGGGATCTCAGCCGCCGACAAGGGCGCGCTGTTCAAAGCCGGGATGAAAGAACTCGCGCCCCGCCACGATCTCATCGCCACCTTCATGGCCAAGTGGAACCCTGAACTGCCCGGCTGTAGCGGCCACGTCCACCAGAGCCTCATCGACGCAGAGGGAAACAATACGTTTGCCGACGGGACGGGCGGCCTCTCCGACACGGCGAAGCACTATCTGGCGGGACTCCTGGCTATGATGCCAGCGACAACCGTCTTCTACTGTCCAACCGTCAATTCCTACAAGCGCGCCGTGCCCGGTGTCTGGTCGCCCATCAACATCGGGTGGGGTATTGAAAACAGGACCACCGCCGTTCGCGCGATACCGGGCAACACCCCAAAGTCGACCCGCCTCGAATGTCGCGTGCCAGGTGCCGACGCAAACCCCCATCTCGCCCTCGCCGTCAGTCTTGCCTCCGGCCTTCACGGAATCAGCGAAAAGCTCGACCCGCCCGAGCAGGTGACCAGCAACGCGTACGAAGATGAATCGCTCGGAATGCTCCCCTCCAACCTGGAACACGCCACCTCCCAACTCGCCCGCAGTGACGTACTCCGCGATCTACTCAGCAACACGTTCGTCGACCACTACGTCATGACCCGCGAATATGAGGTACGCCGCTACGAAAAGGCCGTCACCGATTGGGAACTACGCCGCTACTTCGAAATCATCTGATCTTCACGTCCCACATCATCACGTTCTGCGCAGCGATGCGCTGGTTCCCTAATTCCCTAATGTAATCATGATCCACACCTTCTCTTTCCCCACTCGGATCCTCTTCGGCGCAGGCGCGCTCGACAAACTTCCGGACCTCGTCCGCGAGCAAAACGCCACGACCGTCTGCATCGTCACTGACCGCGGCCTCGTCGACGCCGGCATTGCCCCTCGAGCAATGGACCTTCTCGGCTCAGTCGTGACAGTCACACTCTTCGCCGACGTGTCGCCCAACCCCGACGCTGACTGTGTCGAAGCCGCAACACGATCTCTGCGAGAGAGTGGAGCCGACCTCGTCGTCGGTCTGGGGGGCGGAAGCGCGATGGACACGGCCAAGGCGGCCGCCCTGCGCCTGAACCACCACGACGACTGGACGCGATACGAGATTCAGATCGGCGGGGACCGTAACATGACCGAAACGGTCCCACCCATCATCGCCATTCCCACGACGGCTGGAACGGGCAGCGAAGTCGGTCGAAGCGCGGTCGTCACGCTTCAACCCGACAACCGAAAGGCCGTTATCTGCGGACCGAAACTGCTCCCGAAAACTGCGCTGTGCGATCCCGAGCTCACACGTAACCTGCCATCCCACATCACGGCCGCCACGGGGATGGACGCGCTGACACACAACATCGAAGCCTACCTCTCTACGGCCTATCACCCCATCTGTGACGCCATCGCGCTGGGCGGCGTTCGTCGAGTCGCGCAGAACCTTCACGAGGCTTTCGTGACGGCCAGAATCTGAAGGCGCGTTTGGAGATGATGCTCGCATCCAGCATGGGAGCGATCGCGTTCCAGAAAGACCTCGGGGCAGCCCACGCGCTCGCGCATCCGCTCTCCACTGTCGCAAATGTGCCGCACGGTCTCGCCAATGCCATTCTCCTGCCTCACGTCATGTCCTTCAACAAACCGGATGCCACGCTACGTCTCGCGGACATTGCCGAGGCGATGGGCTGTTCCGTGGCGGGCTCGCCGGAGGAGGCCGCCGATCAGGCCATCGACGCGGTACGACGTCTCGCCGCCGACATCGATGTCCCGGCAACGTTGTCGGCCGTCGGGGTAAGCGCTGACCAGATCCCGAGCATGGTTGCCCAGGCCATCGATGACCCCAACCTGCCGACCAACCCACGCCCGTGTTCCAGAGCCGACCTCCACGATCTCTACAGTGCAGCCATGTGAAAAGCCCCGCCACCATCGTGACAGGGCTCCACGTCAAGACCACTTAATGCGCCCTCGTGCAGAGCACGAGGGCGAGCGTGGCGCATTTATGTGATGAAAAACGTTGCGTTGAGCTCGTCCCTGTGCCTGTCTTGGACTTGTCGAAGGGCTGTGCACAGGGACGCTTAGCTGCATCTGCTTGGCCCAAAACACCAACAACTTCACTCCGGCACGATCCGAATCAACGTCGCGCGCCCCGCCGGAATCGGAAACGTCAACTCCAGAGGATCGACTGCTCGGAGTGACTTTCTCTCCGCCGTTCGCACGACGGCGCCGGCCTGGATCATCTGCCGCTCGTATCCATAGGCGCGACCCCATCGCATGCCCGAAAGCGAGAGATCCGCCTCGATCGGCCCGCTATCGTGTCGGCGCCACAACAGGAGCACGACAGCATCCCCTTCCATCGACGCCACCCCTCCGACCCCGTCATCCGACAACGTCATCGGAATCTGGACACCGCCCAGTTCCCCAAAGGCCCGGAAGGCGGTGCCGCCCACGGCGAGATCGATGGATCGACGCACGCTGCGGCCAGTTCGGTACCCAGCAGATGCCGGAGCGCACCACACGTCAGGTAAACCGGATCCGCAGCTCCTTCGACCAATCCCCAGCGCGAAACGATCGCCTCGGGCCGCTCGGACGGCGCCACCGCATCGATCGCGGCCTCGACCCGATGATACGAGTCGAGAGGATCCGCCACGTTCCTGACCGCCACGTGCCAGCTCACGAAATGGAGCGGGAGCGATCGCTCGACACACAGCCGGATAAAGGGCCGAATCAGCTCTCGGGTCCAATCGGCGCCAGGCCCACCGATCATGGCTTTGTGGTGACCGTTATAAGCCGCCCACGCGCCCGATTCGTAGTACCTCAGGAATCGCCCGAGGTCCTCGAGGCCATCCGCCGAAATCTCGTACCGATCCACCCTCTCAAACGTGCGCCGAACCGTGTCCGTCACACGCTTGCGCCACGTCTCTTCATCATCCGGCGCGCCCGCCACGGGCAACGTGAGGATGACCCGTCGTCCTGCGTGCTTGGCCGATTCGATCGCTGCGTTGAGCGCGTGCCAACCCGGGCCCCCTCCTCCGATGCGCTCCTGCCACGACGCACGGATCAGCGCCGGATCGATCCGCTCCCACGTCACGCGCTCCCTCGCGATGTCGTCCAGACCGGAGGGTGCCACGCCAGAAGGCCGGAATCAGCCCCACGCCCTTCCGGCTGTCCACTTCGATCGCAACCGTCCGCGCCTCAATCGTAGCAATCGAGAACAATGCCGCAACGTGAACGAAGATCACGACCTCGAGACGGCCGATGCCTTACTGTAGGTAGAGTCGCTCATCATGGTTGAATGGGGCGAAGCCTGGCACCTGGTTTTGTCACTGGTCATTGGTCACTGGTCAATCTCCCCCCCTCGCTCCCAATCCGGCTATACCAGCGTAAGGTCTGCCCGATGCCCGTCTTCGATAAACGCACTCATCAGCCGGATCGCTGCCTGGACGTCACCCTTTGCCACGAGCTCCACCGAGGTGTGGATATAACGCGTCGGCAAAGACAGCGTCACCACCGGCACCCCGTCGCGCACGCGCTGCATACCACCCGCATCCGTTCCACCGCGGGGCAGAATTTCCAGCTGATGCTTGATCTTCCGACTCGTCGCCAGACGTCGCATGTGGGCAACGAGCCCCGGATGCGAGATCGACCCGGAATCGTGCAGCTTGATGCCGGCTCCGTCACCCAGAACAGTCACCCGCTCGTGTTCCGGGACGCCCGGTATATCCGCCGCGATTGTCGTGTCGATCGCCACACCCACATCTGGCTCGATACCGAACGTGCTGACCCCGGCACCTCTCAAACCGATCTCTTCCTGAACCGTCGCGACGGCGTAGACATCGAAACCAAACGACTTCGCTCGCCGGACGGCTTCGATCATCACGAAAATCGCGACCCGGTTGTCGATCGACTTGCACGAGAACCCGTTGCCCACAGCTGAGAACTCTCGCTGGATCGTCACCATTGTCCCGATCTCGACGTCTCGTTTGACGCGCGAGGGAGGGAGACAGAGGTCGACGAAAAAGTCGGGGATCGTCAGACTCTTTCCCCGATCCGCCTCCGTCTGGAGGTGCGGCGGCTTCACACCTGGATAAAGAACCCCGGTCAGGTCCCCTCGCTTGGCCGCAACCGTCACACGTTGGGCGACCATGTTTCTGGGATCGTGACCACCCAGTGGAACAAGTCGCAACAAACCACGCTCGTCGACGTGCGAAACGACGAAACCGATCTCGTCCATGTGAGCGGCCAGCATCAGCTTCATCGGGCTGCGTCCCTTCGTCGCACTCTTCCGTCCTACCACGTTCCCCAGCTTGTCGACTTCGATCGCATCCACAAGAGGTTCGAGCTCCCGTGTCACGATCTCGCGAAGCCGTCCCTCACGACCCGGGATACCCGAGCACTCGCAGAGCTCACCTAGGAGCGTAAAGTCATCTGCCATTTCCGATCCTTTGCGTTTCAATCATCGCGTTATCGAATGGTTTTGGCGCGAGGAAGAAGACGACGGCCATTACCATCTGTCATCTGTCGTCCGGGTATTTGGCCACGAGCTCGTGAGAGATGCCGCCCCTCGCATTGAACTTGCCGACAATCGTCATCTCTCGGGGATCACAGGCAGCAACCAGGTCATCGAGGACCTTGTTGGTTACACCTTCGAAAAAGATGCCCATACTGCGATACGCCTGGAAATAAAGCTTCAGCGAACGCAGTTCCACACATCGCGGACCCGGAATGTATCGAACGACAATCGTCGCGAAATCCGGGTGCCCCGTCTTCGGGCACAGCGATGTGAATTCGGGACACGTAAACTCGATCGAGTAGGCGCGATCCGACCTCGGATTGTCGAACGTTTCCAGCAGCCCGGCGGGATCCTGATCGTCACTCACCGTGCACCTCTGCTGTCACCTTGGTTTCGATGCCGCCTCGAACGTTGAATCGAATCGTGACGCGAATCTCACGAGGAGCACACGCAGCGTGCAGACCGTCCAGCACGCGGTTGGCCACCGCTTCGAAGTGGTGCGATTCGTCACGATAGGAGTTCAGATACGTCTTGAGGGCCACCGTCTCCAAACACGACCGGTCCGGCGTGTACTCGATCTCGACGACGCCGAAGCTCGGCTGCTCCGTCAACGGATACAGAAACGTGAACTCCTCCGTGACGTGCTCGACGCGTGTTTCCCTTTCGGGATCCGGATTGACAAAGGTCTTGAGGGCCGTCGAGTCGGGCACGATCAGCCCTCTCCCAAACTCGCGCCGGCCGGCATCTCGAGGGTTGGGCGGATGGGCGTCGTCTTATACGATCGATAGGCTATGTCGAGATGAGGAGTTTCTAGCAGCTTGGCATCCTGATGTTTGGAATCCAGGAGCGCTTCGAGCGCGCCCGAAATCAGCAGCGTCCGTTCGACCGGATACTGCGGCTTTCGAGACAGAAACATCGAGTGAATGTTCAGCCCGAGATAACTGAAGTGTGCGTGGGGTTTATCGGGCAACGTGACCTGCATCGCATCCACCTCGCCTCCTCGCCGTGCCGCGAATCCCCAGCCTCGGGTGTACCCGTTGAGCAGCATGCTCGCCGTCTTCAGCCCATCGCAATACGTCATTAAAAACAGGATGGGATTCTCGCAATGGTCCTCGATACGACCCTCCGGCTTATCCGAAACCTGGCCGGCTGCCTGTTCCACCAGCTCTCGATCGAACAGCCCATCATCCGACGCCTTCCAGACATCCGCTCCTTCGAAACATTGAACCGAGGCAATCCCTGTCTCGCCTCCACTTCGACGTTCGACCATGCACTGCAACAGTTCGAGCGTGTGAAACCCGTAGGAGTCGGTGGGTCCGTGGGCGACGGACACCGCCCCATCGATTTCGACGTCCATCTCATACTCGAGAAAGGGAGACCGCCACGCCAGCGGAACCGAAGATCCCGCCATGAACGGAATCTCCAGAGCCTTGGCGCGATCGTACATCCAGAGCGCGTCCGCCCAGTTGTAGGCCAGATGCTTGTCGCTGAAAACAGGAATCGGTTTCCCACGGGTCTCGATGATGCCGCAGATCTGTTCGAAGAAGTACTTCCGAGGATAAAGATGCTGCTCCTTCTCGTTCCACGCATAGTCCCCGTGTTCGCCGATCAGAAGCACTCCGTCCACCACCAGATCGTTTCCGCCCAGCGTCAGCGCCTTTGGAATGCTCGGATAGATGGGAACGCCGTGCGCATTCGCCAGCGTACGGCCGATGTCACGATCCGCGATCTGGTCCATATACATGGAGACGATATCGACCTCCGGCGCCACCACCCCCTCGTCCGTCGGGAAACCCTCGAGGAACTTCGTCACGATCACATCCGCGTGCGATCGGGGCCGATACTCCGTCACGATAGCTGCAATCTTAGGTCTCATCGTCAGTTCCCACTACGTGTGCTGATCTTGAGGTGATTCTCCACTCGGATCTCACTACTCGGACTCGGATATTGTTTTCACGTCCTCCGTACGCCTATCATCAGCGCTTTCGCCGGATTCTTCACCATAACCAGCTCGATTTCTTCCTCAGTGAACCCCGCCTCCCTCATCTGATCCAGGAAGGATTCGAAGATCAACCCGTAGGGAGTAAACTTCCCACCTCCCGGTTCGCCGGGCCGGTACCAGCCCGCGTCGTGCGACAGGTGAACGTGATCGAGCAGACCGCGCTCCTGCATCGCGAGTAGATGAGCCAGATGTCTTGCTCGCGACTTCTCGCGACACCCATCGAAGGCAATCCATCCCCCGGCTCGTGCGATCTCTTCGTGCGCGTCGTTGTCCGTCTCGTGCTGCGCGTGCGTCCAGACCCAAGCGCTCGGATGAACGCCCTCCTCACGAAGAATCGCGATCTCCTCTCTGGCGGGAACGGCGTAGCCCGTATGGGCGTAGATCGTAAGACCGGTCTGCAAATGGGTTAGCGCTGCCGCACGCACGAGCTTCGCATCGATCTCGGACAGCGAACCTTTGTCCACGCCGATCTTGATGAACCCCGGCCGGACACCCGTCTCATCGATCCCGTATTCCCATTCCCGCGTCCACCGATCGGCCAGCGTTTCCGCCGACTCCTCGAAGGCATGAGCCGGTACGTGCTGATCGTTGCGCGCACCGTAATAGCCCGTATTCGTCAGAATGTGGACATCCGATGCTTCGGACAAACGCTTGAGCAGCAGGGGATCCCGACCGAGGTAGGCGGGCGTGCATTCAATCAGCGTCTGACACCCAAGCCCTCTCGCTTCGCGGAGATACGGGAGGACGACATCGAACGCATCGTTCGGGTCATACCGGTCGCGTGACGCCTTGCCCGCATCGACGAAGTCAACGAGGATGTGTTCGTGAGGGAGCGTTACACCCAACGCTTCGGGCGCAACGAGCCCACGCACGGTCATCACACGCCCTGCGGCATCGGGTTCTCGAGAGCCGCACCGTAGGCCCCAAACGGCGGATCCTACGGCCATGGTACTCGTCTTCAAGAAGGCTCTTCGCCCGATATGTTGACCTGTCTCTACCATATCTGTGCGTCCGAATATCTAAACCCCCCACTCATCACGCAACGGGAAACCCGCGAACGACCAATCCAGCTTGCGCGACCACGACGCCTCAGGTACTATGGCCCTACTCTTCGTGTTTTTCGAGTGTTTCGTGACCGGTTTCACCGGGGTAGCAGCGTGAGTTACGAACGATTCAAAGCGTGGGCAGCGACGGAGCTCGCCAGCATTCAGGAGGCCGGGCTCTACAAACGCGAGAAGGTCATCACGTCACCGCAGGGACCGAGCATTCAAACGGAAGAAGGCGACAACGTCAACTTCTGTGCGAACAACTACCTGGGACTCGCAAACCATCCAGACATTATCCAGGCCGCCCGCGATGCCCTCGACACGCACGGATACGGCCTGTCATCCGTCCGATTCATCTGTGGAACACAGAACCTGCACCTATCGCTCGAGCGTCGTCTGTCCTCCTTTTTCCGAGCGGATGACACGATCCTCTACTCATCCTGCTTCGACGCCAATGGGGGTCTCTTCGAGACCCTTCTGGACCCCGAGGATGCAATCCTCAGCGACGCGCTCAACCACGCGAGCATTATCGACGGTGTTCGCCTCTGCAAGGCGAATCGGTTCGTCTTCGCCCACGCCGACCTCGTCGATCTGGAGACAAAGCTCAAAGAATCCGCTAACGCACGCTTCCGTCTGATCGCGACCGACGGCGTATTCAGCATGCACGGTGACCTCGCCCCGTTGGACAAGATCTGTGACCTCGCCGAGCGGTATGATGCCCTCGTGATGGTCGACGACTCTCACGCCACCGGGGTGCTCGGATCGAGCGGACGGGGCACGGCAGAGCACTTCGGCGTAGGGGACCGGATCGACGTCACGACCAGCACACTCGGCAAGGCGCTCGGGGGCGCATCGGGGGGATTCACGACCGGACGAAAGGACCTCATCGCGCTCCTGAGGCAACGGTCACGACCCTACCTGTTCTCGAACACGATCGCACCACCCGTTGCCGCCGGCGCCCTCAAGGCCATCGACATCATCGAGTCCGACAGCAGCTTGCTCCAGGCATTGACCGAAAACACCAGCTTCTTCCGGCAAACGATGACCGACCGGGGCTTCGCCATCAAGCCAGGCGTGCACCCTATCGTTCCAATCATGATCGGAGACGAGCAAAGGACCGTCGACATGGCCCGGCGTGTAAACGACGAGGGCATCTTCGTCGTCGGCTTCAGCTATCCCGTCGTACCTCGCGGGGAGGCGCGAATTCGCGTCCAACTCTCCGCCGCCCACACCCGTGGTCAGATCGACCGCGCCATCGATGTCTTCGAGGCCGCTGGCAAAGCCTCGAGTGTCCTCTGATGGCACGAGTCGCGCTCGTCACCGGCGCAGGTCAGGGCATGGGCCGCGCCGTTGCTGAAAAGCTCGCAGCGCAGGGCGCACACGTCGCAGTCAATGACCTCAACTCTGAGACGGCGGACCGAACCGCCCGGTCGCTGACATCCGCCGTCGCAGTTCCAGGCGACGTCACCGACAAGGCCACCGTCGAAGAGATCGTTGCGCAGACCACCGATGCTTTCGGCGCGATCGACATTCTCGTCAACAACGCCGGCATCCTCTACCCCACGAAAGTCGAAGCCATCAGCGAAGACGAATGGGATCGCGTCATCGCGGTCAACCTACGCGCCACGTTCCTGTGTTCACAGGCCGTGCTCCCGGGTATGCGGGCATCCGGTTGGGGCCGGATCGTCAATTTCTCTTCGACGGCAGGCAAGAGCGTCAGCACCATCGGCGGTGCGCACTACACGGCCGCCAAGACCGGCATCCTGGGATTCACACGTCACCTCTCACGCGAGGTCGCGGCCGACGGCATCACCGTCAACGCCGTGTGTCCCGGCCTCATCGATACCGAAATGGTCCAATCCACGATCCCAGCCGAGAAGGTCCGCGCCTATGCCGACAGCTTTCCCATCCCACGTCTCGGGCGGCCCGGCGAGGTCGCCGATCTCGTCGCTTTCCTCGCATCCGACGAAGCAGCTTACATCACAGGGGCCTCGCTGGACATCAACGGCGGCGATTTGACGATCTGATCCGGACTCACCGTATCACCACGTTCTGAACAAAGGAGCCACCTTGTCCACCGAGTTGAAGGATCGATGGCGAACGGAATTCGAGGAGGCGGATGTCGGAACCATCCGGGATTGGCTGGCCCAGGATCCGGGACTCGTGTCCGAGCGCGTCGACAGCACGCTGAAAAGCGGATCCACCCGCACCTGGGGACCTCTCTTTGCAGCCAGTGTCCAACTCAAGTCCCTGGAAAAGGTCAGAGCGCTGGTCGAAGCCGGAGCAGACCTTCAGAACAGCGATCTGGGAACGCACTGGCCCACGGACATCTATGCGATCAACGAATATTTCGTCGAGCAGGGCGTCAATGTGAACCAGCCCAGCTATTTGGGCTTTCACGCGATCGGCGTCTGTGGTCTGGACACCTTCTACCTGATGGTCGAAAATGGTCTGGATCCGAACTACGCCTGGCCCTACAACGGCGAGACTCCGCTGCACGTCCAGGCAAGGGAAGACAATGACACCCATCTCGCCCGAGCCTACGGCCTCATCAAGGCGGGTGCCAACGTCAACGCGCCAACGCTGTCTGGCCTGGACGACGAGCCCATCATGGACAACGAACACTTCGTGAGATACGGCAAGGAGACACCCCTCCACTTCGCCGCTCGGCTGGGAAATCCTCAACACACTCGGCTACTACTCACCCACGGAGCGGACCCCACGCTCAAGACCGTCAGCAGAGTCGTCGATCCGCAGGCATTCGAACCGTGGAAGGGTGAGGTCACCTCGCTAACGTGGCCAAAAAAGGATTTCAGGCGAACGTTGTTCGAGCCCTATGAAGGTGAAACCGCACTCGACATGGCCGTTCGAGAAGGTCACCAGAAGATCGAGCAGATCCTCAGGTCCTAAAGTCCATAATCACCATCGCTCCGGGCCAGCGGCGCAAAGCTCTGGCGGCTGACGTGGACGGCAGGATCTACTTGCCTTCTCACTTCTCCCTTCTTACTTCTCCCTCTCTTACGGGGTAAACCATGAAGATCACCGACGTCAAAACCTTCATCGTTCATCCGAAGACCGGCAAGAACCTCTGCTTCGTTAAGATCGAGACTGACGAGGGTATCCACGGCTGGGGCGAGGCCTACACCCAGGCCGATCGAGTCATAACCATCGAGTCGCACATCGACCAGCTCGCCCGCTATTTGAAAGGCCGATCCCCGTTCGAGATCAAACACTTCACCTTCTGGGCCTACACGGACTTCGGCGGGAAGCGTGGTGCGATGGATCTCTATTGTGCCATCAGTGGGATCGAACACGCTCTTTGGGACATCGTCGGAAAGGCCTCGGGACAGCCCGTCTACAACCTGTTGGGTGGCCCCTGTCGGGAGAAAATCCGTGTTTACGCGAACGGATGGGGCGGGGGCGGCGACCTCGACACGCTCGCTCGAGCCGCAGAGAAAACGGTCGCGCGAGGATTCACCGCGCTCAAGTTCGACCCCTTCCCCAGTCCCTGGCGCGCCTACATCGACCGGACGCAGGAAGACATCGCGGTCGAACGCGTCAAAACGGTGCGAGAAGCCGTCGGGCCCGACGTCGAGATTCTCGTCGAAGTTCATCGCCGCCTCGCACCCATGCACGCTGTACGTGTCGCCCGGTGCATCGAGAAATACCGTCCATTCTGGTACGAAGAGCCCGTCTCATCACGCGATCTCGACAGTCTCGCTGAAGCGCGCAGCCAGATCAACATCCCGGTCGTCACGGGCGAAGAGCTTTACCTGAAGCAGGAGTTCAAGACAGCTTTTGAGAAACGTGCGGCCGACATCATCAACCCGGACATCGGCGCCTGCGGCGGTATCCTCGAAATTCGAGAAATCGCCGCGATGGCCGAAACCTATCACGTCGCGGTTTCCCCGCACAACTACAACAGCACGACGCTCGGGCGCGCCGCAACCATCAACGCCGCTGCATCCATGCCCAACTTCATCATCACCGAATACTTCGTGAACCTCGAGCCCCTCGGCCAGGACATCGCCACAACTCCTTTCGAGGTCGTCGACAGTCATATCGCCCTACCCGACCGACCTGGACTCGGAATCGAGCTGGACGAAGAAGCGCTTGCACGCTACCCCTACGAGCCCTTCCCGGATAGAAACATCCGCCGCTCTGCTGATGAAGCCTGAAACGATACCTGAGACACTCAACACTGGTTGAAGACCCGTTCGGTTCGAGCGGAGAATGAGTAAAACCATCCCACAGAACATCGACTACGACTCGGCGCTTTCCCATCTGGAGGATCAGGGCTATGTGGTGATCCACAACGTCCTGTCACCCGATCAGCTGGCCGCAGCGCGCTCGGCGGTAGACGCGCTTTTCGCAACCGAGCGGGAAAGTCCGTTCGATCCGGGCGAGGGAACTCCCACTGCAGAAGACGCGGAGATCGAAGCCTATCTGGCCAGGAGTTATCCCATCACTCGGGCAGAATTGCGCCGGCTCATCCGACGAATCCGCCACGACCGGGAACTCAACCACGACACACCCTGGCCAGTTCCGATCGAAGAGGTGGTCAAGCTCTTTCTCCATCTACCAACGCTCTTCGACCACGATCGGTCCCAACGCATATGGAACCTCCTGGCCAAAGACAAGGCGGTTGCCGACCTCATCGAGCATCCGACCGTATTACGACTGGTACACGCCATCCTCGGGTCCGACTGTGTACTCTCCGACTGCAGCGCTACGAGTGTCGGGCCTCACACAGAAGGCGGCGCCTGGCACGTGGACGTGCCGCTCGGACAACTGCCGGAGCCCTTACCCGACTTTCCCCTGACGACTCAGAACGTCTTTATGCTGGACGACTTCACGGAGGAAAACGGTGCGACGCGGATCGTTCCCGAAAGCCACCTGACCCGCAAAAAGCCCCAATGGAAGAAACACGGTGGGGAACAGCTGGACGAGGTGGCGCTGACAGGGCCCGCCGGGTCGCTGGCCCTCTGGCTGTCGAACACCTGGCATCGACACGGGCCCAATTCCACCGACCGACCTCGACGGGCCATCCTGGCCTACTATTGCCGCTCCTGGATCAAGCCGTTCACCGATTACCGGACGGTCGTTCCCCCGGACGAAGTCCCGAAGTATTCACCTCTAGTGCGTTATCTGATGGGATTTTCTTCCAATCCGCCATCTCGCGGATGAGACGGAACTTCGGAGACGAACTCGGAGGAGGTGGCCGATGAAAACCCACGTGTTCAACAGCGGTCAGGATGGCTACAACACGTATCGCATACCCGCGCTTCTTACTGCGCAGAACGGCGATCTTCTCGCGTTCTGCGAAGGCCGTCGAAACACCCCGCGTGATTACGGCGATATCGATCTCCTCGTCAAACGATCGAGTGATGGAGGCCAGTCCTGGTCGCCGCAGCAAGTCGTCCACGCCGAGACGGGGGACGTCACAATCGGCAATCCGTGCCCCGTTCTCGATCGCCACACCGGCGTCATCTGGATGCTCTTCTGTCGGGACAATATCGACGTGTTCGTCACCCAGAGCGATGATGACGGCCATACCTGGAGTCGGCCAATCGACATCGGCGCGATGGTTAAACACGAGGACTGGAGCTGGTATGCCACCGGGCCCGGTGTCGGCATCCAGCTGGAGCGAGGACCCCACAAGGGTCGCCTCGTGGTTCCCTGCGACCATCGGCGCAACACGACCTACGGCAATGGTTCACACGTTGTTTACAGCGACGACCACGGCCAAACCTGGCGAATGAGTGGAATCATCAAACCGGGCGCGAACGAGTGCCAGGTCGGGGAACTCGCGGATGGAACGCTCATGATGAACATCCGCTTGCAGACTCACAGCCGTGGGTTTCGTGGCGTGTCCACGAGCCAGGATGGCGGCCAAACGTGGACGGACCTCATTCACGAGGAGCAGCTGTTGTGCCCCAAGTGCCAGGCCGCGTTCGTCGCCGACGGCCGCTCTCTTCTGTTTTCCAACCCGGTGCCTTCGACCCTGCCCGATTCCGAGAAGGGCGAGCGCTTCAATCTTGTCGTGCGGCGAAGTGTGGACGGCGGCAAAACGTGGAACGACCTCACGGTCCTGCATCCCGGGCCAGCGGCCTATTCCTCTCTCCTCTTCTTGTCTCCGGATGAGGCAGCCTGTCTCTACGAAGCCGGAGAAGAGGACTTCCGGGAGCACCTGGTCTTCCAGCGGTTCCCTGTATAGTCAGAATCGCGGCTAGGAAGCTGCTCCCACCAAAACCTCGCGATTCAATTGCCACGCCGCGCGCTCGTACATAACTCTTCCAAATCTTAAACATCAGAAGTCTCAATTTCCCCTCCGCTACCTAATCCGGTAGTCTCCTACTGTAGTCCAGTCGCTTGGAAACTCCGACCTTCCCTGCCCATAAAGGAGGTTGTCGTGCCGGTCAAAGCAATCGTCGGGGCCAACTGGGGAGACGAGGGCAAGGGCAAGATCACAGACCACTTCGCAGCGGAAGCCGACATCGTCGTCCGCTTCCAGGGTGGGTCCAACGCCGGCCACACCGTCATCAACGAGTTCGGCAAGTTTGCACTTCACATCATGCCGTCGGGCGTCTTCTACCCGCACGTCACCAACGTCATCGGGCCCGGCGTTGCCCTCGACCTCTCATCTCTGTTCACCGAGCTGGACGAACTTGCGAAACGCGGGGTCCCTGCCCCTGCGGTCCGCGTCTCGGATCGCGCGCAAATCCTTCTCCCGATTCATCGCCTCCTCGACGCCTATGAAGAGGAACGACTCGGCGCGCGCGCCTTCGGTTCCACGAAGAGCGGCATCGCCCCGTTCTACGCCGACAAAGCACTCAAGGTCGGGGTCCAGGTCAACGAGATCTTCGACGAGGGCCATCTCGCCGATCGCCTGGGTCGCACTCTTGCCGTCAAGAATGCCCTGATCCAAAACATTTACGGCAAGGACCCTGTCGCACCATCCGAACTCGTGAACCATTGCCTGTCCTACCGTGACTGTCTCGAGCCACTGGTGTGTGACACGACCGAATTGCTCCACCGCGCCCTGGCCGATAATCAGCGCATTCTGCTCGAGGGTCAGCTCGGCGCCCTCCGTGATCCCGATCACGGTCTACATCCGTTTCCGACCTCATCCTCTCCTATAGGAGGCTATGCTACCGTAGGCGCTGGCGTTCCGCCGTATGCCATCACCCAAATTCTGGCAGTCACCAAGGCCTACTCCAGCTGCGTTGGCGCAGGCCCTTTCGTGACCGAACTCGTCGGAGACGATGCGGACGAACTTCGCAAGCGTGGGGGCGACGCTGGTGAGTACGGCGCAACGACCGGCCGTCCGCGAAGGGTTGGATGGTTCGATGCAGTCGCCACCCGCTACGGATGCCGGATTCAGGGCGCCACGGCCGTTGCTCTGACCAATCTCGACGTTCTCGGCTACCTCGATCGCATTCCCGTTTGTACAGCCTACCGCGTCGAGGGCGACCCTATCGACCGGTTTCCCGTCTCCCGTCTCCTCGACGGCGCAGAACCGGTGTTCGAAAACCTCGAAGGATGGCGATCCGACCTGAGCAGCGCCACCACGTTCGACGAGCTTCCGGTTGCCGCGCAGGCCTATGTGAACCGGATCGAATCGATGATCGAACTACCCATAAGTTGCGTCTCCGTCGGGCCGCATCGCGACCAGCTGATATCGCGGTAACGGCCTGATTCCGGTCGGGGCTGAATCAGCTAATGCTTATATTGGGCAAGACCTTTCCGCCGTCGGGACGGGGAAACCCATGCCGCCATTCGACCTCGACATCGCACGCGAAGGCCTGACCGACGGTTTCGTCGATCGGCTGCAGAACCGAATTCGCGCCTGCCTTCTTCCAGCCGCCGAAGAGTATTTCGCCGGCGGCGGGACGGCCTATACCCAGAATCCGCTCTCGATGGAGCGGGAGGAAATGGCCGTCCGCTACTTCGACACCCAGCCCTGCGCCATCTCTCTCCTGGGTCGAATGGGATCCGAAGGGAACGAACAGGCAGACATGCTCGCGCGGCGTCTGTTCGACAACGCCGCCTACTACCTCGATGAGTGGCGCTCTCGCGAAGGCTACACGGCTCCCCTCCGTCGGTCGTTGCTACACCTCGCCGTTTGCTATGAAGCCATGAAAGACCTCGTCGATCCCGGTATGGCCAACCGTTGGCGCGCAACGGTCCTCCGTGCCACGGACGACGTCCTTTTTGACTTCGACAATGTCGAACAGGAAGCACCCACGGCAGGAGCTGTAGCGCTCGACGCTCGGATTGTGCACGGCGCCATCTCGGCTGAAGGGGTCTGGCAGGTTTGTAAGATCTTTGGACGGAGCGAATGGAGGGCTCGCGTCGAAGTCTTTGTCGATACCCTGGTTCAACGGCTCACGAAAGGTGACTTCGTCGGCAGCGGAGGCGATCCTTCAACGCTTCACAGCGCGACCAAGACGATGGGATGTGCATTCCTCGTCCAAAAGTGGCGTGGATCCGACGATCTGGAGTCATTTGAGCGGTTTGGAACACGCCACCGTGAATCGCGTTTGGAAAACCTGACCGGGGATACACCGACCTCCGGAGGGATGGAAGCCTACGGCGTCGCACTCCAGAGTCGGAATCCGCAGGGCCGGGGATTTCTACGGCTGGCATTGGATGCCGACACCGGGATCTTCGACTACGAGAGCGCCGGACTAGAGCGCTTGTCACGGCTCTCTTTCGAACTCGATTACTGTGAACGCGGGGAGGGCGCCGTCCCGGATTCCTGATCGTTCGACACAAACCCCCGTCCCATGTGGAGCGCAGCCTCGTCATCACCATCACCGTTCAACGCTAACATACAAAGACCATGCTCTCCCTCCGGAAAGCCACCCCCGCAGACAAAGCCTTCGCCTACGAAGTCAGGAAATCTGCCCTCGGTGAGTACATCAGTCGGACGTGGGGTTGGGACGAATCCTTCCAGTTCCACCATCACGAACGGGACTATGATCACCACACCACACAGGTCATCACGCTCGACGGCCGGGACATCGGGATCTTGCGTGTGCGTCGCGAAACGGACGCCCATCACCTCGATCAGATCCTGATCCTCCCGCTCTACCAGGGACGCGGCTACGGTTCCCAGCTCATCCGGTCCCTCCTCGACGAGTGCAGGGCCCTGGTCAAGCCGCTCCGGCTCCAATACCTCGACACCAACCCCGCTGGCAGGCTCTACGAACGCCTCGGATTCAGGCAGGTCGGTGAGAATCCGCCTCATCGCCTCGCTGAATGGACCCCTTCTGTGCCCGAAGACGCTCGGACCACCGAGTGAACACCACGCCGTCCATTCGTCGTCAAAACCAGGGCCTGCTGGCCCCGTTGTCTGTCCCGGACTACCGTCGGCTCCTCATCAGCAACGCGTTGTGGTGGCAGGCTTCGTGGATGGAAATGATCGTGATCGGCTGGCTCGTCCTGGAGCTGACCGATTCGCCGTGGCAGGTCGCCCTCGTCATGTTCTATGGTTCCGTTCCCCGGCTGGTCTGGGGACTCGCCAGCGGTGCCGTTGTCGACCGAGTCGGTCGGCGCCGCATCATTCTTACGTGCCAGACGGTGAACCTGCTCGGCTACGCCACGATCGCGGCGCTCATCTGGACGGATCAACTCGTCTTCTGGCACCTCTGCGTTGTCTCCTTTATCGTCGGCACCGCTTGGGCCTTCGATTGGCTCGCTCGCAGATCCTACTTGCCCGATCTCGTGGGCAAGGCACGAACCGTCGACGCGATGTTGCTCGAGAACTTCGCGCAGATTGTCTCCCGCATCCTCGGGCCGTTCACCGGGGGTGTCCTGATCGACGCACTCGGTCCGAAGGGATGCTACGTCGTGCTCGTCGGTCTCTCCCTTCTCGCCCTGATCATCCTCACCGGGCTGTCCGCCAAGCCCAGACCGTCGACTTCGCGTCCCATACGACACGTCATCCGGGACATCGTAGATGGGTTCCGGTATGTCCGTCGTACCGAAGCCATTTTCGGCACGTTCATCATCACCGTCATCATGAACAACCTATCGTTTTCCTACATGGCTCTCTTACCCGTGTTTGCGCGGGATGTGTTGGGACAGGGTGCAACGGGGCTTGGTATCCTCGGAACGGGAAATGGCATCGGTGCCCTGATTGGTCTCTTCATCATCAAATCCGTTCGACGCAAGATCAGCACCGGGCTGATTTTCAGCTTCGGATCCGTGATCCAGCCGATCGCCTTGTTTGCCTTCTCGAACTCAACCGTGTTCGAACTGTCGCTCGGTCTCCTCATCTGTGCCGGTATCGGGCAAGCGTCGTTCAGCGTGATGCAGAGCTCCATCGTGCTCGTCAACGCGAGTGACGAAATGCGAAGTCGCGCCATGGGCAGCATCGTCATCGGCATCGGCGCAGGTCCCCCAGGCAAGCTCCAGGTCGGCGCTCTCGCCGAAGCTTTCGGCGCGCCTTTCGCCCTGGGCGCTCAGACGTCGGTCTGCACCATCGCCGTGCTCACGATCGCCATGCTCATGCCCGGCCTCAGGCGAGCGAGGGAGCCCGATCCCGTCACAGCGGCCGCAGACGATTGATCTGACCATTGCACCATTTTGGGGTCACGGCGTGCCGTGACCCTACGCGGGATTGCAGATTACCTCAAACAGGAAACCCTATGCTCCACACCCGCTCGCTCGACGACCGAACGACCGAGATCTACCGCAGCCCCGGTCGCTTCACCAAGAATCCCGACCTCATCCGTCTCGACTCGGGTCGCCTCATGCTCGTTTACAGCGACACCGATTCACATTGGTCGCAGGTGGACCAGATCCTCACGACCGTCGTCAGCGACGACGATGGCCACACGTGGTCGAAACATCGCGAGGTGGCCACAGCCGACATCGCAGCAGGTGACGAGCGGCTCGTGACGCCTCGACTAAGCAAGCTCGGCGACCGCCGTCTCGTCATCTTGTGCGATCACAACGACGAAGGCCATTTCCACGAGGATCAGGCATCGGGAAACTGGGCGTGGTGGAGCGACGACGACGGAGAAACCTGGTCCGACGGCCAGGTAACGGGTATTGGCGGGTTCGAACCCGATCGAATGATGGACCTGCCCGACGGCCGTCTGGGCGTCGTCTCCCACATCATGCGTGGCGAGACCCAGGACTCGCGGTCATCCTCACGGTGTCGAGCGATGGCGGGTCGACGTGGCACGAAGCGGCCACCATCGCTCACGACGGCTACCACCGATTCTGCGAAGGCGCGCTCGTTTATCTACACGACGGCCGCCGTCTCGCCTGCGTCATGCGTGAAAACCATTCCGCCGGCATCCCTTCTTTCGTCACCTTTTCCGATGACAGCAGCAAGACGTGGGGGCCTCCGCAACCGTTGCCGTTCGCGCTCCACCGGCCCTACGCCAAGCAACTGGATGACGGTCGTGTCCTCGTCACCGGACGCCACGTCAACGGTGGGCTCGGGTGCTACGGATGGTGTGGCGATTTGGAAGAGGAGGCTGGAACGGTCTCGGTCGGAGGTCCACCCAGGGCGTTCGATGCCGAACTCAGGGACGACGCCCTCGTCATCGCAAATCATCCCGGACACGAATGTCGCTACACCTTGCTCCCGGCCGAGGATGCCAGGAGCGACGTCGACTTCGAGGCAGAAGTCAGGGTCGAAGGACCCGGCGACGAGGCCATCGCCTTCCTCTCCATCAACGCGATCAGCACACGCAAGGACGGACCACCCGTCCTATACCTCTTCCCCGACCGGATCACGCTCAATCGACAGACCGCCGATTTTGGCAAAGCCGTGGACATGACCGTCTGGCGAACCGTTCGACTTCGGCATCGACGCGGCCTCCTCACGGTGTCGGTCGACGGCAACGTCCTGGTCAGCGCGAGCGTCTTTCGCGAACCCCCTCCGATCGTCGACTATCGGGGCGGCGATGTTCAGAAACGGACCCAGTTCGGCCAGCTGGGCTCGACCGGCACCTCCTGGTGGCGCAGCGTCCGGTATCGTACCGGAAACCGCACGCTCCCGGACTACACGTGGTCCTGGCGGGTCGTCGAAAACCGCTGGCCGGACCAGTACCAGAGAGATCGGCTGATCCAGATACACGCCAACGACCGGCACGAAATGCCCGACCACGGCTACTCCTCCTGGCTTGTGCTCCCCGATGATCGGATCGTCTTCGTCGACTACACCAATCGGGGTGACGAACTTGGCAAGAGCCATCTGGTCGGTTGTCACATCACAATGGACGACCTCGCATAGCCCACCCATTCCGCGGTTGACGTCTCCATACGGCGATGCGAACGTGTAGCCCACCATCCTGAATCAGCCCAACCCAGGGAACCGGTCAACCGTGCAAAGCAAGTCCGATGCAGCACCCGCAACAGAATTCACACCGGATGAGCGCGGGTTTGTCCGGCACTGGGTCTGCGCCGGCCCCACCGCGACTCCCTCGTCGTCACAAGCACCACTGCGCGAAAGTAGTATCCTCGTCACACCACTCCGCCTACCGACGGCCGTGACAGCAGGGGGACCCGGGCCGGAGGGCAGGCGGTGGCTCTTCCACTCACCGGGGTCGAACTGGTTTCTCGATCGCAGCGGGTTCTATCACAGCCACCACCGCCTCGAACTCTGGGCCGCCACAGACTTCGTCTCAAGCAGTGCCGTCGACTTGAGTTTTCGTGTTTGGACCCCGAACACGCTCGACCTCTGGTGCGGTTCCTCGCATCGTCTGAGGTTCGAAACGCCTTCACCTGGCAGGACCACGCCCTCAGCCATCAACGCGCTGCCGCTTCTGCCCGGACGGACACGCATCCTCGTCTATCTACAGGAACTGGCCGTACGCAACACGCCGTTCCAATTCGCCCTGGAAGTGATAGAGGGAGGGACGCTGAGCATCGCCGTGCCCGGAGACCCATCGCTCACGCCAGCGCTCGCCGCGATCGACGGTTGGCTCGAAACCGTGTCCTCGAATAGCAACCGACTGGTTGCGACCGCTGTCCCAACCGTTCCCGTCGATGTCATCCTGGATCGTGACGATGGAGCGATCCATCGATCCTGGCCCCACAATGAATCCGAATTGACCTGGCACGAAGATCGAATCACGGGCATCCAGCTCTCGGCGAGATTCGACGACCACAGACTCGAGCGGAGGTTCGAGCGCCCGATCGGCGATCGGTTGACTACCCCGGGAGAGTCGTTGGACGATTTCCGTCTTCGCTATCTCGAGCACCTCGCCTTTACCGCGTCGGGAGACCATTCAGGCCTTGCTCGCCCGATACGCGCTCGACAAGCTCGATCGAGAAGCCGACGAGGAAGCCCTGCAAAATGCCCTCGACCACGTCGCAAAACGCCTGGACGGATCGGAAGATCACCTCGCCGTCATGATCCGTCTCTACGCGCTTGGCTGGGGCCATCCCGAACAGCGCCGCCGGATCGAGCTCATTGTGACCGGCATCGACTGGGACAGCGAACTCGATACGGAATCGTGAGGGAGGTCCCGCGAAGGTCAGGACCTGCTGCTCCGAACGTGCCGCTATCTCGCCGCAACACAGTTGCGGGAGGTCGCATTTTCCGATGCTGGAAGGACGGCCTCGGATCTGGCCGAATCGGGCCTCGAACAGTGCACATCGTGGCTAACGGAGCTGGAATCCAGCGGGTTTGAGACCTTCATGAGTGGGATTCAGACGCCGATCACGATTGCCGCTCTGCTCAACGTGTGCGACTTCGCCCCGGATGGACAGCTGAAACAAAAAGCCTCCGCTCTGCTCGATCGTTTGCTGTATCAACTGGCCGAACACACGTTCGATGGCGTCACCGTCGGTCCCCAGGGAGATGCTGACCGGCGGGTCCTTTACCCGCATACCTCAGGAAGCCAGGGCCTCCTCTCGTGGGCGCTCGGAGAGGACATCGTCGAGTCGTTCAACCCCTGGGCGACCTTCCTCGCCACATCGGCCGCCTATCGATCGCCCCAGGACCTTCGAACTCACATCGATCGTCCCGTCAGTCGGACGTATTACGAAGCGGGGCTACCTATCACGATTCACAAAACGACATACGCCATGCTCTCGAGCGTGCGCATCGACGATACACATCGGTCCGTAGACCGGAGACGGTCGGGTCACCTCTGGTGCGCCACCATCTCCAGTCGGTGCCACGTCTTCACGAACCATCCGTCGACACCCGGTGACGGCCACATCGGGCGCCCCGGATTCTGGCACGGGAACGGTGTGGTCCCCCGAGTCGCACAGGAGAAAAACGTCGTCTATCAGGTCTTCGACATCCCCGAAGATCACCCCATCGGGTTCACGCACGCGCACTGGCCCCTGGATGCGTTCGTGGAAACAGATGGGAAAGATGGGTGGCACTTCGGATTGGCAGAAAAGGGTCTCATCGGGCTCTGGTGCAGCGAGCCCACGCAGGTCGAAAGCGATATCCTCGTCGAGCGTGAGCTCCGAGCCTGGGGACGCCAGGTCGCGTGGATCTGCGTCTGTGGAGGGGCCGACGAGGGGCCCTTGACGGCGTTAGTCGATACGTGTGTCGCCAGTCGACCCGAATTCAGGCTTCCCACCCGCCAGCTCCTGTGGGAAGGCCAGGTCGTCCTGTGAGGGACAGGGTCCGTCACGACAATAATGAGCACGTGGGGATGAATCCCCACGCAACGACAGCGAAGCCCGCTGAAGCGGGCTAAAACCAGGAACCCTTCATGCCGACACCCAACATCGTTTACATCTGTTCGGACCAGCACAGCTTTCGCTTCACAGGCTACGCCGGTCATCCGCTGGTCCAATCGCCCAGCATGGATGCACTCGCCGAACGGGGAACCGTCTTCAGCAGCGCCTATTGTGGAAGCCCCGTCTGCGTGCCTGGACGTGCCTGTTTGATGACGGGGATGTATCCATCCGACTGCAACTCGTTCTGCAACTCGACTGTCTGGGACGGCTCGTATCCAACCTGGGGCACCTTGATGGGCAAAGCCGGATACCATTGTGTCGCCACGGGAAAGTTCGATCTGGACGCGGAGCGTGAGCTCGGTTTCGAGTGCATGACTGTCACCAACGGCCACGCGATCGACGCCGACATCACATCGCTCTTCAGGCGGCCCTTGCTGGGATTTCGCAATGGTCAGCGGGCGGGTATGGATGGTGGAACGCGAGAAGAGCCCCATCGCGACAAGAAATACACCGACATTGCGACAGATTGGATACACGAGAAATCGAGGGGTATCGACGGGCCCTGGCTGCTCTATGCGGGTTTCTCGCAGCCCCACTCTCCCTTTCGCTGCCTGCCCGAACACTTCGAAAAGTACCCGCTCGATCGCATCGACCTGCCTGACTTCACGAACGAAGAGCGGGAACAGATGCACGAGCCCTATCAGATGCGACGTTCGAACCCCTCGACCTCCGTTCCGGTCCCCGAACAGAATCTGCGTCGCATGCGAGCAGCCTACTACGGCATGATCACCGAACTCGACGACTACATCGGGCAGATTGTCGCAGCCCTCGAGTCGACCGGACAGCTCGACGACACGATCGTGCTCTACACCTCGGACCACGGCGAGTCGCTCGGTGAACACGATCTCTGGACCAAGGGCAACATGTTCGAGGACTCTGCCCACATTCCCCTCGTGATGGCGGGGCCGGGCATCCCCTCTGGACAGACCGTCGACACCGCCGTGGCCCACGTCGACCTCGTTCCCACGATGCTCGACATCGCTGGGGGCGACACGCCCGACCACCTCCGCGGGCATTCACTCATCCCGTTAATGTCTGGAGAACCCGGCAACCATCCAGGTTTCTCCTACACCGAGAGTCATTCCGGCGGCAATGTGACTGGATCCTACCTGATCCGGGAAGGCGACTGGAAGTACATTCACTTCACGTGGTTCGATGACCTGCTGTTCAACGTCGCCGAAGATCCGATGGAGAAGATCAACCGCATCGACGACCCAGACGTTTCCGAAATTCTCGACCGGCTGCGCGAGAGGCTGCACAGCCAAGTACAGCCCGAAGCGCTTACACGGCGCGCTTTCCAGGTTCAGCGGGACTTCCTCGATTCCTACGTGGCCTCGAAGACCGAAGATGAACTCACCGCCGCCTTCGAGAGTCGGATGGGACCCGGTTTTGCGCGGGCCATGGCTGTGAAGTGCAAATCGGGCTCGATGGGTTAGCACTCACTTCTGGAGCGTTCGGTTGCGGTGTTTTCGCCTCGTGTGCGCGGGGCTGAAGCCCCGCACACTATGTAGCGAAGCCGGCTCAGATCCTCAATCCTCGGAATCACAGTGTTCCATTCGGTCAATCGTTGATCCCTTGCTATGATGGAGCTTCTGATTTCGTACATAGCGAATGACGTCTTCTAGATCCCGTTCCGCGAACGTGAAAGCACCGTATCCCTGCTGCCATTTGAATGACGACTGTTTCATCGCTTTGTTCATGAAATGGGCAGAACTCCCTTTCAATTTTCCGAGCGCTTCCGAAACAGACACCGTCGCTCCCCAACTCGCTACAACGTGAATATGGTCTTCGGTTCCGTCCACGGCGAATATCCTATATCCGTAGGCTGGCCCCGTCGATCCCACATATTGATACAGCCGCTCTTGTGTTGGTGAATGTATGAGTGGCTTACGTCGAGTTGTCGACCAGACCAGATGGTAATACAACTTCGTCCACGCTTTGGACATTCTGTTCTCCTGCAAGTTGCTGTTGAAGGAACCTTTCCAGATCTTGGATAGATCAGCCTTGTCACAGGAGACCATTGCATAAACCGTGCCTCACAGTTAGCCCGCTTCAGCGGGCTTTGCTAGGCTGTGCGGGGCTTCAGCCCAGCACAGCAGAACAGATCAGGTAATGTCACAATCAACTGACAAAAGCCCATCCAAAGAGCCCCTCCCCAATTTCCTCTGGATCTCCCTCGAGGACACGAGTCCGCGTTTCGGTTGCTATGGGGACACGCTTGCCCGCACGCCCAACCTCGACCGCCTCGCGAGTGAGGGGCGACGATACACGAACGCTTTTTCCACGGCGGGCGTCTGCGCGCCGAGTCGATCGGCCATCATCACCGGTGTCTACCAGACGTCGATGGGCACGCATCACATGCGAACGACCCACACGAATCCGAACGCGCCGGAGTTGCCGACGCCCTATTCGGCCGTTCCCCCGCACTACGTAAAGACGATCACCGAGTACCTTCGAGCCGCCGGCTACTTTTGCACGAACAATAAGAAGACGGACTACCAGTTCACCCCACCGTTCACGGCGTGGGACGAGTTGGGCGACCACGCTCACTGGCGCAACCGAAGGCGACACGACCAGCCCTTCTTCGCGGTTTTCAACCCCACGGTCACCCACGAGAGCGGGATGTGGCCCAAGGAGGATGATCGTCCACCCATCACGGATCCCGACAAGGTCGAGCTACCCCCCTACATTCCGGACACGCCGAAGTGTCGCGCGGCCTTGGCCAAACACTACGACAACCTCGAAATCGCAGATGGGATTGTCGGAGACATTCTTGCCGAGCTCGACGAGGACGGCCTTGCCGACGACACGATCGTCATGATCTGGAGCGATCACGGCGAGGGCTTGCCGCGCGGGAAACGATGGCCCTACGACCGCGGCATCCGCATCCCCCTCATCGTACGTTGGCCGGGAGAGATCGAGCCCGGAGACGTATCGGACAACCTGGTAAGCCTGATCGATCTGGGCCCGACGCTCCTATCGCTGGGAGCCGATGTCCCTCGCCACTTACAAGGTCAGCCGTTTCTGGGGCCCAGAGCCGTAGAACGAGAATACGTCTACGCGTCGAGGGACCGCCACGACGAGGCGTACGACATGGTTCGCGCCGTTCGAGACAAACGGTACAAGTACCTTCGCAACTTCTATCCCGAAAAGCCCTACCTCCTCTGGATCCCGTACCGAAACCGGCATCCTATGCTTCAGGAGATCTGGAGGTTACACCGTGAAGGGGGGCTCGAGGGTCCGCAGCAGCGGTTGGTGGATACGCATCGCCCGCCGGAAGAACTCTACGACACACACGCCGATCCGTGGGAGATCCACGACCTGTCGAAAAACCCGGCACATCGGGAAACTCTGATGCGGATGAGGGCCGCCCTAGATGAGTGGCGCCGCGAGGTGGGCGATATGGGCGTGGTGTCGGAAGAGGAAATGGTCGACGGTTGGTGGCCCAATGGTCGGCAACCGAGGACGGGCACGCCGACCTTCATCCCGATCGATCACGATCACGCAGGGACGGAGGCCGCACCCGAGGAAATCGCCCTAGAAGCGCCTGCACTGCTTCAGATGCAGTGCGGGACACAGGGTGCGTCGATCGGCTACACGTTCGAAGAAGGGGACGAGGCTCGTTGGTTGTTGTATTCGGAGCCCCTTCGGCTGAATCCGGGCACCTACCGCCTCCGTGCGAAGGCCATCCGGATCGGGTATGAGGAGAGCGACGAGCGGGTGGGGACGTTCGAGGTGAGGTAGGGTATCCCACGCGTGGTGTCCGTAGAGTCACGGCATTCCGTGACCCTACCCTAAAATCGACTCAACCTCCTCCTCCAACCTTCGATCCAACCGCGCCCCCAACTTCGACACGACCTGGGCCCCTGCATAGTTCGCGAGCTGAGTGGCCTGCTCGTTCGAATAACCGTTCGTGATGCCGAAGAGAAACGCCCCCGCGAAAGCATCCCCGGCACCGTTGGTGTCGACCACGTCGACAGAGTAGCCCTTCACTTCGCGTACGTTTCCCTTGTCCGAAACCACGGCGCCCTCGCCTCCAAGCGTCACGACGTAGTCCCCGACGACTTTACCCAATACGGAGCACGCTGCCCCCACCCCATCTCGATCCGTATACGTCTTCGCCTCTCCCTCGTTGGCGAAAAGGAGGTCGATACCCCCCTTAATCACCGATTCGAGTGGCTCTCGGAAGACATCGATGATGAATCCGTCGCTCAACGTCAAGGCTACCTTCGCCCCGACGGCGTGTGCCTCCTTCTGCGTCTTCAGAGCCGCTTCGACACCCGTGCCCGAAGATAGCAAGTAGCCCTCGATGTAGACGACACCGCTGTTCTCTATCACCGCACTCTCGACCTGTTCGGGGCCGAAAGTCGACGTGATGCCCAGAAACGTGTTCATGCTGCGTTCGCCGTCTGGCGTGATCAGAACAAGGCACGTTCCCGTCACACCCTCATCTCGATTGGAGCGGTTCGATTCTACGCCTGCCTCCGACAGATCATCGAGGTAGAAATCACCCGCCTCGTCGGTCCCCACCTTACACCCATAGTAGGATGACCCACCAAGACCACTCACCATGATCATCGTGTTGGCCGCCGACCCCCCGGACGTCCGTTGCAGGGGCTCCCCTTCGACGGCATCGCTCAGCGCCTGCTGACGGCCCTCATCGACCAGGGTCATTCCCCCCTTTTCAACGTCCATTCGACTCAGATACTCGTCATCGACCTGGTATTGAACGTCCACGAGCGCGTTACCGATACCGTAGACGTTGTAGCGCTTCGACATGCAGACTCCTTGTGTAACCGTGATAAAGGCGTATCTTGGGGCCCACGATATAGCAAAGTTGAGATCGGCGCAACTGACGACTAGACAACAGGTTGGACGAATCACCGCCTGAACCTCCGAGTCCTTCGCCCGGATCGCCCTCATCCAGAGTCATGCCTCACAAACCTCACCTCATCATCCTGATGGCCGACCAGTTGCGATACGATCTGGTCGGCGAGCACACCCCCAACATATCTGCCCTGATGGCCGAGAGTACGCGTTTCTCGCGCGCCTACTGTGCTTCACCACTATGTGTACCCGCCCGGGGAGCTTTCTTCACGGGTCGGTATCCTAATGAAAACGGCTCGCTGATCAACCCCTGGGAAAAGAAGGAGTCCGTCCACGGCGACGTGCGTGCGGGTATCCCCAACCTCTACGGTCTGCTTGAAGACGAATGGGACAGCTGGCACACCGGCAAGCAACACCTGATGACCGCGGATGAGCTGGATCGCTCGCCCGAGACGAAGACACACTGGCTGAGCCTGAATCGTGGCTACGGGGATCATCTGAAATCTCAGGGCAAGCGACGACCCGGAGGCCCGGAATTCAAAGGCTTCATGCCCGAGATGGCTTATGGCACCACGACGCGTACCAAGACGTATTCGATCCCTACAACCGGATGCTACGAGCACGGCCTGGACGATTTCTTCGATGGCTACATCAAGAACACATCGATTCGGGCCATCGACGAGCGCGATCGATCGAAGCCGTTCATGCTGAACGCCATGTTCATCGCACCCCACCCACCCTACGACATTCCCGAGCCGTTCTACTCGCACGTCAGGGGAATGGACATGCCCGAGAACGTTGGCGTGTGGGGGGCGGGGCAATCCCCTCTTCAGCTCTACAACCTGACAGGCTTCCTCGGTTCCCGATATTCCCGTGAAGACTGGCAGATGCCCTGGGATGTCTACACAGGACTCGTCGCCCTGCTAGACCACTGCATCGGCGAAATCGTTCAGAAGCTCAAGGATGAGGACGTGTATGACGATGCCCTTATTCTCTGGACAGCCGACCACGGTGAAATGCTCGGTTCGCACTGCCTGTTCCAGAAAATGTGCATGTACGAGGAATCCACGCACGTCCCCATGTCCTTCAAGCTGCCCAAGGGTTGGCAGCAGACGGCATCATCCGAACAGCTCGTCAGTCACATCGACGTACTCCCGACCCTATGTGACTTTCTGGACGTCCCGATTCCCAAAGGGGTCACGGGCGTCTCCCTGCGTCCCACCATCGAGTCGGGAGCAAGCATCGATCGGGATGGTGTTTTCATCCAGTTCGACGGAAACGGAGCTCGTGGTAACTTCCAGCGAAGCATCGTGAAGGGTCGACACAAACTGATTGTCGATCTGTTCAAGGACGAAACCTTCTTCGAACTCTACGATGTCATCGATGACCCTCAGGAAAAATACAATCGTGCCTTCGAGGAGCAGGACGTTACACGAGAACTCGCACGCCTCCTGACAGACTGGATGCGTGACACGGGTGACCTCATCAGCATCGATGCAGACGCCTACGACCGGTTTCTGGAAGCCTACGCAGCTTTCCAGTCAGCCGAACCGACCTACCCCATTGCGCCAAGAGCAGAGCAGTCATGACACAAGTACGCGAAGGATGGTGGCTGCCCAAATGTCCGGGTTCACCCATCACTCATTCCCGATAGGGTTATGGAGGCTTCGTCGGCTACCCTCAGTGTCCTCAGTGGCTGCCTTTAGGGAGGTATCCCAATGAACTCACTCGATCAATACCGCTACGAATACCTTACCTGGCCCGAAATCAACCACGCCGCCGAAGCCCGCAAGGTCGTGCTGCTTCCGATTGGAAGCACCGAACAGCACGGCCACCATCTGCCGCTCGACACGGATAACTTTCTCGCCACGAGTGTTTGCCTCGAAGCAGCGAAGAAGGCGCCCCAGGAGCTGCTCGTCATGCCCAACATTCCCTATGGCTACAACGAGCACGCCCAGGATTTCCCCGGCACGATCCACGTCACCTACGAGCACTTCATCGAGTACTGTCTCGACGTCTGTAAGAGCGTCGCCTACGTGGGTTTCAATCGAATCGCCATCGTTGACGGTCACGGATCTAACGAGCACCTGTGTGAGTTCATCGCCCGGCGCGCGACGCTCGAAACCGAAGCCCTCATCGCATCGCTGATGTGGACGAACCTGGTCACGGAGGAATTCGAAGAGATCCGTGATTCGGGCCTAGGGGGTGCCGCACACGCCTGCGAGCTCGAAACCTCGGCCTATCTCTACCTTGCCGAGGACCGCGTCCAGATGGACAAGGCTCAGGACCACTACGGTGGAGCGGCGGGAAGTGAGGGATCACGCTATATGTGGGTCGACATCGGCAAGGGCTGGGGGCCCGTCAAGGTGGTCAAGTGGACGAGCGCGTCGACGCCCAACGGTGTGTCGGGTGCGCCGACTCTGGCCACGAGCGAGAAAGGCCAGGTTTTGATCGACGGAGCTGCCGAGCATCTCCTCGCGTTCAGCCGGGAGTTCAAAGACATGCCTGAACCCGTCCGTGTCGACCATCGAAAGGTGAAGCCCTCACGCCCGACATTGCCGAACCTGGACTGACGGAGCGTTCTCAGGCAGAACCTGGAGACCATTGAACTAGGACACAGCCCCCCCGGGCAGAGCCGGGGGTGAGCTGATACGCATTGCTTAAATTCTTTAAGACCAAGTGGCGCGCTCGTCCCCGTGCTCCGCACGGGGCGGCGCTAACTGTCTGATTTCCTGCGGAGCGCCCATGAAAACCCTCTTCATCATGCTCGACTCGTTGAACCGCCATTACTTGAATACCTACAATCCCGATGCGTGGGTCCAGACGCCCAACATCGATCGCCTCGCCCAACGCGGTATCGTCTTCGACAACCATTACTGCGGATCGATGCCGTGCATGCCGGCCAGGAGAGAGTTTTACACCGGGCGGCTCAACTTCCTTGAAACCCCGTGGTCCCCGATCCAACCGTGGGACAACTGTCTACAACCGGAACTCCGGAACCAACGACAGGTCTACTCCCACATGATCACCGACCACTACCACTACTACCACAGCGGTGGAGAGTGCTACCACACACGCTTCAACAGCTGGGAGTTCTTGCGTGGCCAGGAAAGCGATGTCTGGCGTCCACTGGTCGATGAGCCAGAAACACCCGACTTCATCGGTCGCCGACAGCAGCGAGCCTACTGGTCCAATCGGGCCTTCATGGATCCCGAACGTGACGAAGATTTCTCGACGCCGCAATGCTTCATCCGAGCGATGGATTTCCTCGACCACAACCACGACGCGGACAATTGGCATCTTCATCTGGAATGTTTCGACCCACACGAGCCGTTTGCCTGTCCACAAAAGTATCGCGACCTCTACGATGATTCGTGGGACATGGAGAAGCTCCATTTCAACTGGCCAGACTATGCGCCTATCGAGGAGGACGAGGAAGCGGTCGCTCACATTCGCAAGTCCTACGCCGGTACCCTCACCATGGCCGACCATTGGCTCGGGAAGCTTCTGGACAAAATGGATGAGCACAACCTCTGGAAAGACACCACGGTCATCCTCACGACCGACCACGGCCACCTCCTGGGTGAGCACGGATACTGGGCGAAGAACTACATGTTCGACTACAAGGAACTCGTTCACATCCCCATGTTCATCTCGACGCCCGATGGAGACGCAGGACGACGCTCTGCTCTGACCGCATCCATGGACCTCATGCCCACGTTCATGGACCTGCACGACGGTGAACTGCCAGGGGGCGTGCACGGGCGATCGATTCAACACCTGTTCGCGAATGACGGGGACCACAACGACGCCATTCTGTATGGCTACTTCGGCAAGGATATCAACCTGACGGATGGCCAATACACCTACTGTCGCCAGGCGCTTCCCGACACCACGCTCTACAACCACCTCGGCAATCCGTGCAACTTCAGCGATTTCGAAAAGCGTGATGTGCTCAAGAATGCCGAATTGGGTGTTTTTCTCGACTCGGCCGACGGGATCCCCCACTACAGGATCGAAACGCCGTCCAAGTGGCATCACGACGCACCGGACTTCAACCCGATCTACGACATCACCAAGGATCCACTCCAGGAGAGTCCCATCAAGGACGACGCGCTCGAGGGCAGGCTAGCAGCCAAGATGAAGGAACTTCTGGATCGCTTCGATGCTCCCGAATGTCAGTATCCGCGTGTAGGACTAGGTTAACGCCGTTTTGATCGTCAGTCGCTGAGCCGGAAGGTCACAGCCTTATGCTTCTTAGCGGGGGCCCATTTTGATCTTCGGCTCGCTACCATACGGAAAAACCAGAATGGTCCCGGCCCGGAAGCACACCGGGATGACACTGGCTCTCTTCATTTTTGTGATTGTCTGAGAGGAACACCAATGCCTGTTAAAGTCGTTGTCATGGCAGGACGATGGGCCGAATGGACCGATGACTACAACGCGGTCTCATCGGAAGTGAACGCTGTCGCTGCACACACGGATGAAGCGCTGCTGGAAGAAATCGTTGACGCGGACGTCGTCTTCGGTCGTCTGCCAAAAGAACCGTTCCTGGCGGCGAAACAACTCAAGTGGGTCCAGAGTATCGGCGTAGGATTCGAAACCATGCTCTACCCCGAAATGATCGAGAGCGACGTCGTCATCACCAACACGGCGGGCGCGTTCGACTCGGCCATGGCCGAGCACGCCCTCGCTCTGATCCTGAGCCACACACGCGGCGTGATCGCCTCCGAACGCCATCGTAGGAACCGGTTCTATTCGAGAGACGTTCCACTCAGTCAGGTCGACGGTCGACGAGCCTGCATCCTCGGACTCGGAACGATCGGCAGAAACATCGCCATTCGCCTACACGCACTCGGTCTTCACGTCGTTGGAGTCGACGCGCAAGTCACCGAGTCTCCCGAAGGCGTCGACGAGCTGGCCACGCCTGACCAATCCCTCGACGTCATTTCGCGTGTCGACTTCGTCATCGTCGCACTCCCCTTGACCGAAAACACGAGGGGCCTGGTCAACGCCGAGTGGTTCGACCGAATGCCCGACCACGCCTACCTCGTTAACATCGCGCGTGGCCCCATCATCAACGAAGCCGATCTCGTCGTTGCATTGAAAGAGGGTAAAATCGCCGGAGCCGGCATCGACGTCTTCGAGATCGAACCCCTGCCCGAAGAGAGTCCGCTGTGGGAGCAACCGAACGCCATCATCACCTACCATCTCGCCGGACGGTCGTCCGAGGGCCAGCGCAACATGAAACAGATCTTCTGCGAGAACCTGCGTCGCTGGGTGAAGGGTGATCCCTTGCTGAACGTGGTGGATAAACAGAAGGGGTACGTGCTTCAGGGTTCAGGACAATCGTAGCATCATTGCGAAATAGACGTCGTATTGCTGCCGCACCGTTGGTAACCAGGACGCGGCGATTCGTAATATTGTTCGACTGATTCCACTGGAAAACACGATCCAACGAGGAGAATTCATGGCAACACTCAACACGCTCGACGCCGTTGAAAAGGCGATCAAGGGCCAGTCCATCGTCGACATCCATACGCATCTCTATCCCGCGTCCATGGGGCCCCTTTTTTTGGGTGGCCCCGATGAGCTCGTCACCTACCACTACCTGAAGGCCGAGACGTCGCGACAACTGCCGTCCGACATCTCGGTCGAGGCGTTCAACAACCTGCCGACCGATCAGCAGGCCGACGTGGTCTGGTCGACGCTCTTCGTCGGTGAAAGCAGCCCGATTTCGGAGGCTCAGATCGGGGTCGTCACGGTTATGGACACGCTCGGCCTTGACCCACGTGCCGCCGACCTGGCCGAATTCCGCGCTCTCTACAACGACCACACCCCCGAGGCCTACACGGACCTGGTCTTCGAGAAATCCGGCGTTGGTACGGTCTACATGACCAACGATCCGCTTGAAGAGGTCGAAGGCGCATACTGGCAGAACGGGTTCGATCTCGACCCTCGATTCCGCGCGGTCTTGCGGCTCGACAGTGCTCTCATGAACTGGCCTGCCCCTGTCGAAAAACTCCAGGCTTTCGGGTATGACGTCGAAACCTCCCTGTCGGACAAGACCTTCGCCGAGATCCGACGCTACCTGGCCGATTGGGTCGGGAAGATGGACGCCCGATACATGGCCATCTCACTTCCACCCGACTTCAGCTACCCGACCGACGAAACGACATCGGTGCTCATGAAAAAATGCGTTTACCCAAGCGCGGAGGAGCTGGACATCCCATCAGCCATGATGGTGGGTGTCACGCGCCAGGTGAATCCCGTGCTCAAGGACGGTGGTGATAGTCTGGGCAGCTGGGACGTAACCAACCTGGAACGGATCGCGAGAGACTGGCCCAACGTCACCTTCCTCACGACCATCCTCTCACGTGAAGATCAGCACGAGCTCTGCGTCACCGCACGAAAATTCCCGAACGTTTTGCCGTTCGGCTGCTGGTGGTTCCTGAACAACCCGAGTGTCATTCAGGAGATCACTCAGGAGCGACTCGAGCTCCTCGGCACGTCCTTCATTCCACAACATTCGGACGCCAGAATTCTCGATCAGCTCCTCTACAAATGGACGCATTCGATCCGTAGTATCGCGCCCGTCCTTGCTCGAAAATACGAGGATCTCCAGGGCGCCGGATGGCCGCTCACCCAGGAGGACGTCAGCCGCGACATCGGAAGGTTCTTCGGTGGGGGGACGGTGCTCGCCTGAGTCCACTGTTTTAGGGAAAAGCAAAGGGAGCGCGATCGATGATCGGGCTCCCTTTCGCATCTCCCTACGCCGTAGTTGGTACTATTCGGATGACTCCTCCCCTTCCGTCACTTCATCGGCGACCTCATCGCTGCTATCGGTCCCATTGCCTTCGACCGAGTCTTCATCAGGCAATTCCGGTTCGGTGTCTGACACCGCCAGCTGAGCCTCCGCGAGCTGTTCCTTCGCCGCGGTCGCATCCGCTTCGTGCTTCTGAACGGCGCTCATCAGAGCATCGACCTTCCCGTTCGCCTCCGCCAGTCGATCCGACAGCTCGGCGACAACGTTGCCCAGGATGCTCGCCTTGATGTGCTGGTCGCCCTCCATCAGCTGGTAGATCAGCTCGCGCGCAATCACCAGCCCGGCGCAGTCCCCCTCGGCCACGACGGTCGCCGAACGCATGTGCCCCGTAAAGACCCCCATCTCTCCGATAGAAACGCCGGCCCCGAGCTCGACAAGCTTCTGACCCGCGGGACTCAACACGGTGAGCTTGCCCATAATCAGGACGAGGAAATCGTCACTCACGTCCCCCGCCGTATAAATCTGTGTATTCGCTGCGTACTTCTGGAACCGGCAGATCCGGATCAGATGTTCGGCCTGTTCCAGGCTCAGCCCTTCAAAAACCGGAATCTTCTGGAGGATCGACATCAACTGGTGCTGTTGTCGGTTCATGTTGCAACCCCTTTGGAGCGACTACGGGAAAGAACTGCTCCAATAATACGTCTATGTGACGGCTTGGTCGACCGATTCCGACAGCACGCCCAGACCCTCTTCCAGTGCCTCACGCGAAATCGTCAGCGGCGGCGAAATCTTCACCGTCTGGCCCCACGAGCCGACGGGCGCAAAAAAGAGCAAGCCTTTGTGAAAACAGCGCTCTACGATGTCGAATGCCAGATCTGGATCCGGTTCTTTCTTCCCCCGCTTGACCATCTGCAGCCCGGCGACCAGACCTTTCCCCGTGCAGTTTCCGACGACTTCGGCGTGTCGCTTCTGAATCGCCTTCAGTCCCGCCAACAGGACCGGTTCGAGCCGTGCGGCGTTCTCGACCAAACCGTCGTTCACGATTTTCTTCAGACTCGCGAGGGCCGCAGCCGCGCAGATCGGGTTCCCTGTGTGCGTACTCGTCATCGACCCTGGTGAATACTGGTCCATGATCGCCTGCCGCCCCACGACACCGGACAGTGGGAGCGAACTGCTGACCCCCTTGCCAAAACAGATCAGGTCCGGATCGACACCGTAGTGCTCGAAGCCCCACATGGTTCCACATCGGCCGAACCCGGCTTGCACTTCGTCCAAGATGAGCAGGGCGTCGTGCGCCCGACACCATTCGGCCAGAGCCTCGACATACGCGACCGGAGCGAAGTCGGGCCCCACACCTTGGTACGTTTCGAGCATGACGCCCGCGACCTGATCGGGTTCGAGGCCGCGTTCTTCCACGGTCGTGCAGAACAGATCGAAATCCGTGTTGTCCGTCCAGTAGCCGTCCGGAAAGGGGACTTGAATGATAGCCGGGTCCTCGTTGACGATCCAATCCTTCTGCCCGGGCATCCCACCGACCTGCTGGGAACCCAACGTCCGACCGTGAAAGCCCCGCTCGAACCCGACCACACCAATTTTCTTCTCGCCCCCGTGACGGATCCCGTGGCTTCGGGCCAGCTTGATCGCACACTCCGTCGCTTCCGACCCTGTCGTCAGCAGGAAGACCTTGTCCAGACCATCGGGCGCCAGGCCGACGATGTAGCGGGCCAGCTCCGCGCGCTCCTCACTCGGAAAGCAGTAGTTGTGAAGCAGCCCGCTTTCTGCCTGTTCGATCACGGCCTTTCGAACCTCCGGCATGCCATGACCGGCATTCGTGACCAACACACCCGAACTCCAGTCGAGCCACATGTTTCCGTGCTTGTCGTAAACGTTGACGTCTTCTGCGCGGTCCCACACGACAGGCGGCTGGCCCCGCATGGAAATCGGCTCGAACTCTCTCAACGTCTCGAGCGTCTCCACCGACTCGGGGGCGGGCAAGGACGTCACGATGCGACGATACTTCGTGTCGACCTTCGGCACGTCTTTCGGTGTGATGTCGAACTCTTTCCCCATGATCCCGCTATTGAATCCGAAGGTGGCTGTCCCAGTCTTTCAATTCTCGATTCTCGATCACAAGGGTCGATCGTAGATCTTTTCAAACACAGCGTCAGGACCTTCGCTCGCACGATTCGGATCGACGATCGCAATGCCATCGGGACCGAACGTGGCCGACACAGAAGCTCCCTTGCCTTCCTGCATGTAAGCGTAGTTCAGATCGCGCACGAGCATCGCGGCGTGAACGATCGCCACGGTGATGCGTCCGTCTTCGGCCGTCGGGTAGATTCCGGCGACGTCCTCGATCGAATCCCCGTTGAACTTCACACGGCACATGGCCACCAGGCCGACGACAATGCTGTCGACGCCATAGCCGACGTAGGCGTCGTGGCCTTCCGGCCGCTTGATGTCTCGCGTCATGTGATTGTTCACCGTGCGGCTGCCGCCTCCGTGGTACCAGAAGCGGAACCCGCGATACTGCTGATCGGACTCGACCTTACCGTCGGCGCCCACGATTTCGTGCCCCTGGTTGACCGGGCCCTCGAAGTCATCGGGCGTAATCCAATTGTTGTGGAAGTGGATAGACATGCCATTTTCGAAGTCGACCCGGACCTGAACGGAATCGTAGGCGTCGATGCCGTCTCGAATCAGGCGCTTCTTCTGACCCACGGCCGTCAGCGAAACAGGCTTGCTCCGGTAGTAATTGTAGATCAGATCGGTCCAGTGAGGCCCCACATAGCTGAACGGGTCGCTCTGCTCCGCCCACTTGAACGTACTCGTCGATACCTCGAGGGGCTCCTCCAGCATCGCCTGACCGTAAAGAGGATCTCCAATCCGATCCTTGATGTCGTTCAAAATCCTCAGATGATCGGGGTCGTATCGCTTGTGCATGTCGATCGCGACCACGAGACCCTTCTCCCTCGCCTTGGCGATGATCTCGTCGGCCTCGTGAACGGACAGACACATCGGCTTTTCCATCAGCACGTGCGAACCGTTGTCGAGCGCGTCGAGAGTCACCTGTGTGTGGAGATGGTCAGGCGTGGCCACCGACATCACGTCGAGGTCAGGATGGTCCGCGATTACTTCTCGCCAGGGCGTTTCGCCGTGATACGCCTGGGGACGACGCCCCGTCCACTGCTCGAAAGTGTCGCACGCTTTGGCCGCGGATGCCTCCGACCGTGTCGCGATCGCCACGAGATCGAACTCTACGGGCGCGAGTTCCCGGGCGTGCGCATCCAACCCGACGCGGCCAAGCATCCCGGCGATGCCGGCCTTTTGCAGGTCAGCATACGCCCGGGCGTGGACGTCCCCCCCGAACATCCCCGCCCCGATCAGGGCAATCTTCATCGTCTGTGCCATCACTCTTCCTCTTCCTTGCTCCCACCCGGTGGCTTTTCCCATTCCCGGTATTCTTTTTCGGAAATGAACCGACCCCGGTCGTCCAGGAAGCTTTCGCTGTCGACCTGATCCACGACGTGCCCCTTTCGATCGATCAGCCCCCATTGCCCCGCCTCCTTGACTTTGGCAATGCCTCCCGTAAAAACGCGGGCCTGCTCGAACCGCGGCGGAATCACCCACTTTCCCGAAGTGTCGATGAACCCCCACTTCCCTTCAAAACGTACCCGTGCGAGACCCTCTGAGAAGCTGCCGGCCGAATCGAACTTCGGGTCGATCACAGTCTTCCCGGTTGCGTCCCGAAACCCCCATTGTTCGCCCTCGGCGAACGGCACGTAGTCGTGACCGATCATCATCTTAAGCAGAGATCGCCGGCGCTGCCTCTTGGTCCAGCGTGCGGTAAATCCACGCCATCGCGAGTGACGTCACCGGCCAGACGACGATCCATCCCAGGAGCAGTGGGACGGCTCCGACAAGGAACAGCAGGATGCAAACGGCGAGGAAACCGATCAACGCGAGCCTGTGCTCACGTGTTGCTCTTGAACTGGCCTTGAGTGCTTCGATTGGCCCCATTTCATATTCGACCATATAGAAGCCCCAGAGACTGAACTGAGCGCCCCAGATGATGCCGGGAACCAGGAGGAGGAGCAGGCCGACCAGGATGATGACTCCATACATAATCGAACCGAGAAGGTATTTGAACACGAGGTGTGCTCTGGCAAACAGGTCGGCAAACCCGAAGGTCCCCCCATCGACCAGCGTCACAACGATGTAGATCAGACCAACCGCAGTCACGTAGGAAAGAATCACGGTCGCGAACACGACCAATCCCCTGATCACGTGAGATCCGGGAAACACCCACTCGGTCGTCATCTGAGGAATGTGTATTAAGAAAACGAAAAGGTGAACGCCGATCAGCAGTCCGGCGTTCTCCTTGAATAATTCCCACCCTCTTTTGAGCGCATCTCCAGTGCGGAACATCGCTGTCTCCACCGGGAATCCCAGCACGTCTTGGCATTCCAGATTCGGCCCGGCGAAAGTATAAAACACGGGGCGGGACCGATGAAGCCCTTTAGGCACCGCTTCGATGTCGTGAGCGTAGGCGACGTCCCTATCGCGCCCGTAGCGCCCTCTGCCACGCTCCCTTGATCTCATCCTTCGCCACGATGGCATCTTTCCAAATGTCCGGGAAGCACGCCAGTGCATAACCAGAGCCCTGGGGCCCCAGCTCGGGAACCGCATACAGCGTACTCCCGCTTCGTTGCGCCCTTTACCCAGGCCTTCAGGGCCGGAACCAGATAACCATCTCGCCAGAGGACGAAATCGCGATCGAGTCTCCCCCGACCGTCCGTGATCGGTGTCTGACAGTGGCTGCCGGTGAAAGGACGGAAGTGAATCAGTTGGCTCATCCGCCAGATATCCGAGCGGGCTGACAGACTCTTCCAGTAACCGGGAGGACGGATCTGCTTGATAATGGCCGGGTGAGAATGATCGAAGTTCATCCGGAGCTTCTTTTTGTAGCGCTTCTCATACGCACTGGCCAGCGCGAACGCTTTTTCAGGAGTTTCAGTGCACGTATCCCGGTGCACCTCGATCGCCGGCATCATATCCAGCTTCTCACCGGCGACGACGACAGCCCGTGCAACCTTCAGTGCATCGGCTGTCTTCGTATCGTGATCGCACAGCTGGACGTTCACGTGGATCGCACCGGCTTTCTTGAATCGCCTCAAGGTGGGTTCGGCCGACCTGACAGACCCCACATCCACACCGCCCACGAGCTCTAATCCGTGCTTGGCGAGGGCGTTCGCCAGCTCCGGGTCCGCGCCCGCACTCATGCCGTCGAATCCAGCCTCCTTCACGCGCTTCACTTTCGTTTCGACCGACCACGGTCGCTTTTCCGACGGGTAATCGCGTAGCGACCAGTCCGCAGCCATGATCTTGATCTTCGGTCGTACTCTTCGTTTCACCATCTCCCCTCCTCGATGTTCGGTTCACAGCCCTACAATTCTCGATCTTCGATCTTCAATCACATGGGTCCCACGCGATCCGGTCCCAAATCCAGCGCCCGTATCGACGCGTCGAAGCTCTGGTGCAAGAGATCCGCTTTGACCTCCTGGTGGTCGGGATCATCCCAAAGATTGTCGAATTCGTCGGGGTCCTTTTCCAGATCGTAGAGCTCTCCGAGCCCGTGGCCGTGATAGACGCAGAGCTTGTACTTCCGATTCCGATACATGGTCGCACGGCTCTCGCCTGGCTGATCGATCGCGTCGAAATACTCGCAGCGCACGGCGTTGCGATGGTGTGAGGGGTCCTGCTCGCCCAGCAGAATCGGGAGCAGCGACCGCCCCTCCACATACGCTGGAACCGTCTCCCCTGCAAACTCGAGGATCGTCGGCATCACATCCATGATCTCCACAAGCGCCTCGCTCACGACCCCTTTTTTGATACGTCCTGGACAGAAGAAAACGAGGGGAACGCGAACGAGCCCATCGTAGAATCGACACCCTTTCTGAATCAGCCCGTGGTCCCCCAACGTTTCGCCGTGATCGCTCATGAAAATGACGATCGTATTCTCGAGCTGGCCGGTCTCCTCGAGCGCGAAAAGCATCCGTCCGACCTGATCGTCGATCAGCTTGATCATGGCGTAGTAGGCCGCCTGCAGGGTTTTGTCGTCGCGCCCTCCGGGTCCCTGCGCATCGACGAGCCCGGGCGTCATCGATCGCGGGACGATCGGGCTGTTGATGTCGAGTTGGGAAGGATCCTGTCCTTTAGATTGAAAATCGACGTGTTCCAGTTTCTTCTGCTGCTCGAGGTCGGACGACCTGAAAAGCGCGCCCGGCATATCCTTCGGATCGAACTGATCCCGATACGTCTTGGGCGGATTGAACGGAGGGTGTGGATCGTAGATGTTCACGCTCGCCAGCCACGGAGCGCCGTCACGGTTCCCCTTGATAAATTCGATCGTTTTTTCCGCACACCACGTCGTCTGGTGGTATTCGGCCGGCACTCCATCGACGCTCTTGGTGAGCTCGCCCAGTATCTCTCCCTGTTGGCGTACCCAGTCAGCGTAGTCGTGCCCAGTCTCCCAGTCATCCCGCGGTGCGTGGCTGTATTGCCAGTAGCGATATCCGTCGTCCGCACGCGGCTCGATGCGGCCATAAGCGCCCGCCAGATGCAGTTTCCCGATCAACCCGCAGTCGTAGCCCGTGTCCGCCAGCATCCGTGTGACCAGTGGCGGCGCGTCGTTAGGGAATACATCGTTCCCGTTCCGGTTCATGCGGATCGTGCTGGCGTAAAGACCCGTTAGAAAGCTCGCCCTGCTCGGTGTACAGATCGGGCTCTGGCAGTACGCATAGTCAAAGGCCACCCCGTCCCGGACCAGCCGATCGATATTCGGCGTCGACACATACCGATTCCCGAGTGCGGCGATCGAATCGTATCGCTGTTGGTCCGTACAGATCCACAGGATGTTCGGCCGCTCTCTCATGCAGTCACCTTCACTCGGCGGGCTCGGCCATTCGTAGCCGGCGGCCGCTCCACCACGTCGAGCCCGGCCCGGAACCAGTCGCGGAGAGCCGTCCGATCGTTGGCGGAACGTCGCGCCACGTGCCCACTCGCTGCCGTCAGGTCCAACTTGCAAACGACATCTTCCTCAGAGAAGAACCCCGCTTCGGCCAGCACGTTTCCATCGGGGTGGATCACCTTGGACTCGCCGTGAGAGGACGACGCCGATTGAAGATCGTCCGCGTGAGCAGGCGCATTGGCCATCACCAGGTAGATCCCGTTCTCCGTGGCTCGGCTGATCGGCATCGCACGATAGGCCGAAAGCTTGTATTCGGCCTCGATCGTAGACTCGCAGCTGCAGAAAAAACAAACCTTCGCACCAGCGGCGGCAGGAAGACGGACCAGCTCCGGATACCTCACATCGTGACAGATGATGAAGCAGCACGGGACGCCGCACAGCCTGTAAATGGGCAGGTGCTGTGAGGGTTCACACCATTTCTCCCCCGCCAGGTGGATCTTGCCGTATCGCCCCTGAACGGCGCCGTCCCGATCGATCACCAACAGACTGTTCATGCGATCGGCCCCCTCCATATGGGCGGTGCCCAAAATGGCGGCGATCCCATACCGCCGGCACGCCCGGATCACACGAGCCTCGGCCGCTGGCAATCTCTTCGGATCCAACCGGTTCCAGAACGAGGGTTTGCTCGTATAACCGTAGAGGAACCCCTCCTGGAAGGCAGCCACCTCGACACCTTTCGAAGCCAGCTCCTTCAGCTTGGCAACCGCTCTACCCGCATTCGCTTCGATGTCCTGACCGACTTGCATCTGAACAGCCGCAACCGTCAACGTTTTCCTGGCCATTTGGTCTCCCCCTCTCGATGCCCGACAGAGAATTTTGTCTCAGGCATGTCTGCAGTTCGCTACCCAGTCCTCTGTGCTCCAGAGCATTCTCTGGTCAATCATCACTTGTCACCTGTCAATGGTCACTGCCCAGCGTGTCTCTCAACCATTTCAGCTTCCGCTGCTGGTGCAGGGTATGTCCGCCCTCGTGCTTGTTGTAGCGATAAATCTCGATCGACTTCTCGACCGAAGCAGGGAGTCGGTTGTAGGAAGCAAACACGGTCGATGGCGGACAAATATCATCCCACAAGCCGACGGAATAGTAGGCGTGCGTCACCTTGACCATCTCGACGAGATTCATGTTGTCGAAGTAGGACAACGTCTCGAACGCGCCGTCGATCTGCTCCGGATGCTTTTTCATAAAGTCCGTAATTTCCTCATACGGACCTACGGCGATGTCGATCGCACGCTCAAAATGTGACAGCCAGGGCACATCGGGCGCCATTGCACGAACGTGATCCGACAGCGCCGCGCACGCGATCGTCAGCGCGCCACCCTGGCTCCCACCGATCGTCGCGATCCGTTCACCATCGACTTCCTCCCTTACCATGATCGCTTCGACCGCCCTGACCGTGTCGAGATAAAAATTGGCTCTATCCGGGTTTCTCAACGGTGAAACTATAGAATGACAAGGTCATAGATCGTTCCCTACGCTTGGTTGTGTGTGTAGGACAATCAAAGCGAAGGGGGTGCGACCTATGACCGGGAGCAGATTACTATCGAAACTGCTGAGATTCAAGGGGTTCCGTGTTGTCAGCTGGTGGTTTGAGGGGAGAAGCTGCTTCGTCATCGCCGTAAAGCCACATAAGAATGGTTGTTGTTGTCCGGAGTGCGGCCGTCGAGGTAAAATCGTCCGCACAATGCCCCATCCGCGTCGGTGGCGTGACATTCCGGTGTGCGGGTGGAGGGTCTGGCTTCTCTACCATCCTCGGGAGATTCGGTGTCCTACCCACGGTCGTGTGGTCGAGGAGATTCCGTGGGCGGAGCGGTTCTCTCGGGTGACGTATCGCTTCGAGTATGCCATGCTGCGCTACTGCCAGACCATGACGCAGAAGGCGGCGTCCGAGTTACTGCGCATCTCTGCCTCGACGCTGTCGGATCTCCTTCACCGATCCATCACGCGGCTTCGTGAAGGTCATCGTATCCGAGGGCTCAAAACCATCGGGATCGACGAGATCTCCTACGCCAAGCGTCACAGGTACGCCACGCTCGTTTACGATCTGGACCGCTCCTGCGTGGTGTGGGTTGGCCGCGGCAGGGCGCGTAAAACGATCGATCGGTTCTTCACAGAGGCTCTCAGTCCCTACCGGAGATCCAAGATCGAGTGGGCCTGCTGCGACATGAGCGAAGCTTACATCGGAGCCATCCAGGAACACTGTCCGAATGCCAAGCTGGTCCTCGATCGCTTTCACATCGTCAAGGCTCTCAATGCCGCCGTTGACGAGGTCCGTAAGGACCAGTGGCGTAAAGCTGCCCCGGATGAGCGCAAAGCCATGAAGGGCCTCCGATGGCTCCTCTACCGGCACTCAGCGACACGCTCCAGAGGGGATACTCGGACACTCAAAGCACTGGAGAAGGCGAACTACCGAATCTATAGAGCCTGGAGACTCAAGGACGAGTTCGAGCAGTTCTGGGAATACAAAGCGCCCTGGGCTGCCGAACGCTTCCTGAAATGCTGGACGACGTCCGCACTCAGAAGTCGACTTGAACCCCTGCGAAAGTTCGTCAGGACCCTGCGACAGCACTTCTTCGGCGTCCTCGCATTCGTGAACACGCGTCTTACCAACGCCATCGCCGAAGGCCTCAACCGAATCGTCCAAATCGTCAAGAACCGAGCCAGCGGATTCCGCACACTCGACGCATTCAACGATATGATCTTCCTTACCGTCGGAGACATAAACATCCCTGAGCAGATTCCGAAGAGGTTCCGCACACGCTAACCGCGCCCCCATGCCAGGAACCACGGCACCTTCACCCACTTCATCTCGTTGAGAGATCCGGATATAGCCTAAAAATTTCGGTAATAGTACTCTTCCTTACTCATAATCCCGTGCGTGATGAAGCCGCGCATGCCGCCGTGTGTCGACGTCAGGGCCTGTCCTGTCTGACCTCCCTGACCTCGTGAATCCATGATGAAGGCGCAGAACCCGTTCAGCACGTGATGCGCGAGGGCGTGCGGGTAGTCGCGTCCCCCCGAATATCCGATGAACTGGACCACAGTCGGAAGAGGTCCGCTCAGGTGACCGGGCGTCACGAACCACCCTTTCACCCGAACGCCATCGACACCGTCGAACCCGACATCGTAGACATTGGCCTCGGGCAGAACGTCTCCGACCTTTTCGAAAGACGGGTTGAGAGGGACTTCACGGCTTTCCGCGATCGAACCACACCAGAAGGCCTCGAAGTCGTCCCGGGCCGTCGACGCGGGTTTATAGTCGATCAGCTTCTCGAGCGGCCAGTCAACCGATCCCATTCCGGTTCCTTTCTTTGCTACAGAATGTTTCGTCTGTCGGTAGAAAGCGTGACGATCGATTCCTCACGGGAATGCGGTACGCGGACTCACGATTGCGCGCCGACTGGTTGCGGTCCTCGAAGATTGTTCTCCACGACAGCGACGCGTTTTCGCGCCGGTTCGAAGTACCCAGGGCTGGGCCCGCCTTCGCATAGCTACGGCGGGCTGACGCCCTGGGCTAAGATCTGCCGCCCTTTCAGGGCGGAAACCCTCATCCCCGGTGGCCACCGCGCAACTCGCAGGACATGATCGACGTTTTCGATCTTCAATTCTCGATACTCAATTCTCGATTTCCGGTCCGACCCTGGCCGAAGCGGCGCCTGCTATGGACCAGGTTTCTCGATCCTGCACGTAAGCGACGATGGTCAGGTGTTCCGTGTCCGCGTCGGGGGGCAGATCCAGACGTAGACGCCCGCGCGCAGGCGTCTCCCTCAACCCCACCGTCTTGAAGGCTCGAACGACTTTCGAGTGGGAGAGCGACCGTCCCGCATTCTCTCCAGATCTTACTTCGGTCTGAATTTCGTCTTCGACTAGTGTCGTGTCCCGCGAATAAGTTTTAGAAGTCTGTTGAGTTTGTCGAGGATCGAGTCAGCGGTTGCCGTCCACACGAAAGGCTTTGAGTTCTGATTGTATTGGTCTGTGAACTTCTGGATGCAGGTGATCAGATCCTTGACGTTCCGAAAGGTTCCTCGTCGGATTGCTCTTTGTGTGATGATGCCGAACCAGATCGAGCTATAATCAAAAGGTGTGGAAAAAGAGAAAGGGCGACCCTACCCTTCCCGTGAGATAGTTGATTCACACAAAACCGGGTGAGAGGCCCGGTTGGGAAGGAGGATCGCCGTGAAGGAACATACGCATAGAGCCCCATTGAAGTCCATGCCGACGTGGGAGACGGTTGACGATTGGATCCGTGAAGAGATCCAGGGCCGGTTCCAGTCCATTCTGGAGGAGGAGGCGACCGCGTTCTTGGGCCGGTCGTGGTATGAGCGCCGAGCCGAGGTCGATAGCTCCACGGGCTACAGGAACGGCTACGGCAAGCCCCGGCGTCTCTCGACGAGCTGCGGAACGATCAAGGTCCGGCGTCCCCGGGTTCGTGGTCTGGAAGAGCGGTTTGAAAGCCGCATCCTCCCCCTGTTCGCCCGGAGAACCAGGGCCATTGGAGATCTGCTTCCCGACCTTTATCTCCACGGTCTCTCCCAGGGCGACTTCGAGTTGTCTTTGCGTGCGCTGCTCGGTGATGGCGCGCCGCTTTCGCCGACCTCGATCGCTCGTCTTCGAGGGAAGTGGGAGGTCGACTTCCAGGACTGGAAAGAAAGGCGTCTGGATAATCGCGAACTGGTCTACGCCTGGGCTGATGGCATCTACGTCAAAGCCGGGCTCGAGCGCGAGAAGGCGTGTCTGCTGGTCGTGATCGGCGCGATGAGCGACGGCAGCAAGGAGATCCTGGCGATAGAACCCGGCAAGGGTTTGCCACGAAATAAGTGCTGCACTTTTCAAGGTAATGATCTTACGCTCGGAGTGTGGACGTCGAAACTCTCCGAACGAAGTATGAAGCCTTGGCTCCGGTGCTGACGGAACGCACGCGTCGTCTGTGGGCCGCCACGGAAGCCGAAGCGTTGGGTCACGGTGGGATCGCGATTGTGGCTCTGGCGACAGGAATGTCCAGAGAGCGGATCTTTCGTGGCATTCAGGAGTTGAGGTCGGACGAACCTTTGGACCCGGCTCGCATCCGGCGTCCAGGCGGCGGTCGTAAGCGGAAGGCCGACACGGACCCGACGCTGTGGCAGGACCTGAATGATCTGGTCGAGCCAACGACTGCGGGGTCGCCTGACGACAATCCTCTGAGATGGACATCGAAGAGCACTCGCAAACTGGCCGCCGAGTTGCAAGCGATGGGGCATTCGGTGAGCCCCAGGATCGTTGCCAATCTCCTGCACGAACACGATTACACGCTGCAGGCGAATCGGAAGACAAGGGAGGGATCTGCACACCCGGATCGGGACGCTCAGTTCGTTTACCTCGATGATCGGATTAGCCAGCAGCAGCAGCAGGGCCTTCCCGTTATCTCGGTGGACACCAAGAAGAAAGAGTTGATCGGCGACTTCAAGAATCCTGGCCGAGAATGGCGACCCAAGGGAGACCCGGAGCGTGTGAAGGTACACGATTTCATAGTGCCTGCTCAGGGCAAGGCGATCCCTTATGGAGTGTATGATCTGAGCCGTGATGAAGGCTGGGTAAGTGTCGGTATCGATCACGACACGGCCAGCTTCGCCGTGAATGCGATCCGAAGTTGGTGGAAGAACATGGGACGGCCCGCCTACGGCACTTCGACGCATCTGCTAATCACGGCGGACGCAGGCGGCAGCAACGGCGCCAAGACGCGGCTGTGGAAGTGGGAGCTGCAGCGCTTTGCGAATCGCACTGGCCTGACGATCACCGTATGCCACTACCCTCCTGGCACTAGTAAGTGGAACAAGATCGAACATCGCCTGTTCTCCTTCATCGCTATGAACTGGCGAGGCAAGCCCCTGGTCAGCCTGGCTGCAACCGTGAATCTCATTGCCGGAACGACCACTCAAGCCGGTCTCCGAGTACGAGATCGACAAGCGACCCTACCCTAACGGGGTCAAGGTGACCGATGAACAGATGACCCAAATCGATCTCACTCCGCACGATTTCCACGGCGACTGGAACTACACGATCCGGCCAATGGCTCAACATTGAGATCGACCGTTTATTTATGGCTATATCCGGATCTCTCAACGAGATGAAGTGGGTGAAGGTGCCGTGGTTCCTGGCATGGGGGCGCGGTTAGCGTGTGCGGAACCTCTTCGGAATCTGCTCAGGGATGTTTATGTCTCCGACGGTAAGGAAGATCATATCGTTGAATGCGTCGAGTGTGCGGAATCCGCTGGCTCGGTTCTTGACGATTTGGACGATTCGGTTGAGGCCTTCGGCGATGGCGTTGGTAAGACGCGTGTTCACGAATGCGAGGACGCCGAAGAAGTGCTGTCGCAGGGTCCTGACGAACTTTCGCAGGGGTTCAAGTCGACTTCTGAGTGCGGACGTCGTCCAGCATTTCAGGAAGCGTTCGGCAGCCCAGGGCGCTTTGTATTCCCAGAACTGCTCGAACTCGTCCTTGAGTCTCCAGGCTCTATAGATTCGGTAGTTCGCCTTCTCCAGTGCTTTGAGTGTCCGAGTATCCCCTCTGGAGCGTGTCGCTGAGTGCCGGTAGAGGAGCCATCGGAGGCCCTTCATGGCTTTGCGCTCATCCGGGGCAGCTTTACGCCACTGGTCCTTACGGACCTCGTCAACGGCGGCATTGAGAGCCTTGACGATGTGAAAGCGATCGAGGACCAGCTTGGCATTCGGACAGTGTTCCTGGATGGCTCCGATGTAAGCTTCGCTCATGTCGCAGCAGGCCCACTCGATCTTGGATCTCCGGTAGGGACTGAGAGCCTCTGTGAAGAACCGATCGATCGTTTTACGCGCCCTGCCGCGGCCAACCCACACCACGCAGGAGCGGTCCAGATCGTAAACGAGCGTGGCGTACCTGTGACGCTTGGCGTAGGAGATCTCGTCGATCCCGATGGTTTTGAGCCCTCGGATACGATGACCTTCACGAAGCCGCGTGATGGATCGGTGAAGGAGATCCGACAGCGTCGAGGCAGAGATGCGCAGTAACTCGGACGCCGCCTTCTGCGTCATGGTCTGGCAGTAGCGCAGCATGGCATACTCGAAGCGATACGTCACCCGAGAGAACCGCTCCGCCCACGGAATCTCCTCGACCACACGACCGTGGGTAGGACACCGAATCTCCCGAGGATGGTAGAGAAGCCAGACCCTCCACCCGCACACCGGAATGTCACGCCACCGACGCGGATGGGGCATTGTGCGGACGATTTTACCTCGACGGCCGCACTCCGGACAACAACAACCATTCTTATGTGGCTTTACGGCGATGACGAAGCAGCTTCTCCCCTCAAACCACCAGCTGACAACACGGAACCCCTTGAATCTCAGCAGTTTCGATAGTAATCTGCTCCCGGTCATAGGTCGCACCCCCTTCGCTTTGATTGTCCTACACACACAACCAAGCGTAGGGAACGATCTATGACCTTGTCATTCTATAGTTTCACCGTTGAGAAACCCGGATAGAGCCTTATTTATTCCGAACCCTAAGGGACCATAGATGCCTCCCTCGACGCTGTAGTCGGGGTCGAGAATCAGGCCAAACTGTCCAGGTGCGAGTGCGGCCGACCCGAGCGGGACGATCTCTTCGGTCGTGCGGCCCTCCCCCACGCTCCATCCCGTCAGCTCGACTGCGGCAGACCCTACGTTCTGGACTTCGATGTATTCATCCGCGATTTCACTCCCAGCAGGATCGAACATGATCTCTGTCAGTTTCACCGAACCCGAGGCCGACACAGAAGAGCCCAGGATGAACAGGAACAAACAGAGCATCAGACCATACCCCGTCTGCGACGCCAAGCCCATTCGGCGCAAAGTACGGCCGCCGCGAACCAGAACGGCCAGGTTCCACCCCACGCGTGCTTTCGCATCGAAACCCGGTAAGGCTGGGGTGACAGCACCACGGCGTCGAGCGCCGCCCCCACCTGCTCCTGATGCACCGTTTGGCCGCCCGAACCTGCCGAAAGGGCCGCCAGACGCGCCGGGTCCACACCCAGATTCTCGAATTCCAGGCTGTAGCGACCGACGGTGAGTGTCCCCTGCTTACGCCCGAGCTCATCGTCAGCGCGGCGGGCAACCACGGAATAGGCGTGGCTGCCCTGCGGCAGGCCTCGCAATCGACCATCGTATCGACCGCCCCCGATCGAACGGAGCGTGGCGGTTCGGGCGCCATCTCCGTCGACCCGAACTTCTACACGGGCGCCGTCGACAGGCTGCAGCAATGCATCGAACAGCTGGGCGCGAAACTGGATCGGTTCCCCACTCCTGTAGAGCGTCCGATCGGTTTCGACACGGAGCCGGGAGATGTCTTCACGCGTCGACAGCCAACGGACACCCGCTCGCCAGAACGAGGCTGGCGCTTCGCTCACGCGATCGTAGCCCAGGGACATCAGCCCGTGCCGCCAGAACGCCCGTCCAGCAAAAACCATCACTTTCCCTGCTGCGACGGGGGCGACAACCGCGATCGGCTCACGCGTCGAAGTCGTCTGGAGAAGGACTCGAGCGTCTGCACGTATCTGTCCGAGCCGATTCAGACCTCCCAGCGGCGGCAACGTTCGCCATTCGTCGGAATCAGGGGCCGAGTCACGTCCACCCCGTGCGACAGGGTGGCTCATCGCGTGCGTCGGAACCTCCACACCGAAGGACCGGGCTTCGTAGGGCCCGCTGCCTGTCGGCAACACCGACGCAAGATCTCCCGGCTCCTCGAGCACGGACGCTGGGCCGCCGACGACCAACAGCCCCCCACCCTTCCGGACGTACTCACCGAGAACCCCGCCGCGAAGGGGCAGACTCACGTCGTGCAGAACGACGACGTCCCTCTCCTCTACGGCGGCCAGCGCCCGAGTCAGCGACGTCGGAAGGCCGTGTCGCACGACGGGAAGGAAGTCGACCGCAAAGTTCGAATCGGCCTCGATCGTTCTCCGCAAATAGGCCAGATCCGCCGAGGGAGGACCCACCATCAAGACCCGTAGACGTGCATCCAGGATGTTCGCCCGAACAACCACACGGTTGTTCCGCAGCTCCCGCTCCTCCATCACTTCGGGCGCCCTGACCTCATACTCGACGAGGCCTGGTCGCTCGGGCGTCACCCCGAGCGACACGGCGTGGTCGCCCGTTTCGATGTCGACCATCTTCCGAGCCACAGGATTCCCGTCGACCCACACCTCGACGGCGTCTCGGGATTCGACAGCGCCGCTCGCACGAAGGATAACGTCCAGGTTCAGCGGCTGACCCACGTAACCCAGCGGCTCCGTTCCCCACCACGTAATGGAAAGATCGGTCGGAACGCCCTCCGCTCCGACGACGACGGTGTGCACCGGCATACCCAGATCTCCCGCCACCGATTCTGGCGACACACCGAGGTTGTGTGCGCCGTCGCTGATCAACACCACGCCGACCAGACCTTCGTCTGCGGTCTCGCTCTCGACCGTCTGCAATGCGGTCGCCAGGTCCGTCCCCGGGCCGTCGAAGGCCAGCGTCTGGGGGTCTTCAATCTCCCGGGCATCCACGTCGAACGCAAACCACCGGATGCGAGCCCTTTCGCGCAGCCGATCCCACGCCGGAGCCTCCAGAATCGCGCGGACCGCCTCTGCCCGGGTCCGGTCTCCAGAGGCGATCTGTAAACTCTCAGAGTTGTCGATCAGCACCGTCACCAGAGGATGTCGTGTGGCCCCGTAGTTCAACGACAGAATCGGTTCGCCCAGCAGAATCAGCAAAAGCCCCACGACCGCCACCCGCGCCCACACAAGCAAACGGGCACCCTCCGGGCCCCACAGCCCTCGATACACGAGGAGCAACATCGCCAGCAGGCCCGCCAGGATCAGAGGCCAGTGCGTGAGATCCAGATCGACGTCGAACCCGTCGCTCACAAAGGCACTCCCGCCTCGGTCCCAGGAAGCGGCATACGTGGGTCCGCGTTGAGTGCAAGCCCAGCACGATCACCCGATTCGAGCCGGAAGGCGGCAGCCTCGGCGACCATCGCCGCGTTGTCCGTGCAGAGGTGGGGCGATGGTATACACAGATCCAGCCCAGCCGTCCGACAGGCCACGTCCATCTCGCTCCGGAGCCGGCGGTTTGCGGCCACCCCTCCCGCCAGCAGGATGCGACTTGCACCTGCGCCTTCGCACGCCCGCACGGTCTTCGGTACCAAAGAGGCGACGACCGCCGCTTCGAAACTCGCAGCGACGTCCGCCTTCCGTTCTTCCTTTTCCCGATCGGACATTTTTTGAAGATGGTAGAGAACCGCCGTCTTCAGTCCGGAGAAGCTGAACGATCGGGGGTCTGCCGGACCCCGAGGGTAGTTGAACGCCTGGTCGTCCCCGGCCTCGGCCAACACGGAAATGCGAGGCCCGCCCATCGTCGGCTGACCAGGCGCAAGCAGACCCAGTAGTTTGGCAACCTTATCGAACGCTTCGCCCGCCGCGTCGTCCAGCGTCCGTGCCAGGTAACGATATCGTCCCTTTTCAACGACTTCGATTAAGTCCGTGTGCCCCCCGGATGCGACCAAGGCGACGAATGGCGGTCCGAAGCCGGGTTCCTCGAGGAACCCGGAGAACAGATGGCCTTCCATATGATGGACCCCGACGACGGGCAACTGGCTCTTCCACGCCAGTCCCTTGGCCACACTGATCCCAACTAGCAGACACCCCACCAGACCGGGTCCGGAGGTGACCCCGATTCCGGCGAGGTCCCCCAGACCGAGGGCGGCATCCTCCAGCGCTTCCCGAATCACAGGGACCAACGTACGCGTGTGGTTTCTCGACGCGATCTCGGGGACGACGCCCCCGTAGAGACTGTGATCGGTCTGTGAGAAGATGACGTTCGACGCGATTCGGCCGTCAATCACGACCGACGCGGACGTCTCGTCGCACGACGTTTCTACACCCAGTACAGGTTCTCGCAACTCAGATACCTTCACCAGGCTGAATGGAGAAAGAAAGAGCCGGGCGAGAACGCTCTCGCCCGGCTTAGAGATTTCGCGATGCCAAAGGCTACTTGTAGGATTCTGTAATTTCTCTTCCTACGCTGATTTCGCCGTTGTCGATGCGTAGATTGAATCCGCAGTCCGGATTGTTGCACACCCACGCCTTGTACATGATCGACGCCCCTTCGCGCCCATAATCCGACAGCGGCAGCAAAACACCGGTCCCACACTTCTGACACGATGGAAACGGATGCTCCATCTTTCCCCCCTCCGCGTGAGCCTGCCGGCTCAATACACGAGCCCCCGGCGGTCCCCTTTGCCTGTCCACCAGGATGGCAACGGCTCGATCCGAATGAACACCGTAAAGCTAAGTGAACGAATCTAGCGTGTCAATCGCCATTCAGGCCGCTTCGGGCGCCCCAAAATTGACAAAGGTTGTTGATTCCCCTATAGTTGAGATCGTTTCAACCCAGTGGCGCCACCCTGAAGGACACCTCTGGAAACGGCGGTAAACGAGGTCTCCGTTTCGCTCGCGAGCCCCCTGATCTGGCCAGCGGGCATCCACCCGGTCAAGCATCACCGTCAGACTGCTCTCTACCCGATTCTGATGAACTACGCAGCCGAAAATCCATTGATCGTTCAGAGTGATCTGAGCGTCCTCCTGGAGGTTAACAGCCCCAAATACGAGGAAGCTCGGGATGTGCTCGCCCGCTTCGCCGAACTGGAGAAAAGCCCCGAGCACATCCACACCTACCGCATTACGCCCCTGTCCCTCTGGAACGCGGCGGCGGCGGGCCTCGATTCAGATGAGATCGGCGCCGTCCTCGAGGCCTACGGCAAATACGAGATTCCGCAGAACGTTACGGTCGAAATTGCGGAAACGATTTCCCGATACGGAAGAATCGAACTCGACCGGGATGGCGATCATCTCGTCCTGACCGCCGACGACCCCCTCCTGCTCGTGGAGATCCTGCGTCACAAGACCGTTCAGCCCTACATCAAGGAGCGAATCGACGAAACCCGGGCCGCGGTGGAGCCGCTGTATCGCGGTCACCTGAAACAGTCGCTCACGAAGATCGGGTTTCCCGTCCGGGACCTGGCCGGCTACCTGGCCGGCTTGCCCCTCTCCTTCTCCCTTCGGGATCAGACGCTCTTTGGCGAGCCGTTCACGTTGCGCGATTACCAGCGTGAAGCATCCGACATCTTCTTCGCCGGCGGCGGTCCCGACGGCGGCAGCGGCACGATCGTCCTCCCCTGCGGTGCCGGCAAGACGATCGTCGGGATGGCCGTGATGCACCGATACCAGGCCCAGACCCTGATACTCACGACGAACATCACGGCCTCAAGACAGTGGATGCAGGAGCTCGTCGACAAGACCGATCTCCGAAAAGACCAGATCGGCGAGTACTCGGGCGAGCGGAAGGAAGTTCGGCCCGTCACCGTGGCGACCTACCACATCCTGACGTATCGGAGAGAAAAGGGGGGTGAGTTCCCCCACTTCCGCCTCTTCAACGAGGGTGGGTGGGGGCTCATCATCTACGATGAAGTACACCTCCTGCCCGCCCCCGTCTTCCGATTCACGGCCGAACTCCAAGCCAGACGGCGGCTGGGGTTGACGGCCACGCTCGTTCGCGAGGACGGTCTGGAGACGGACGTCTTCAGCCTGATCGGTCCCAAGAGATACGACGTGCCGTGGCGCGAACTCGAAACTCAAGGTTGGATCGCGATAGCCGAGTGCAAGGAAATCCGAATCTCGCTACCCGAGAAAATGCGGCTCGACTATGCCGTCGCCGGCGGCAGGGCAAAATTCAGGATCTCGTCCGAGAACCCGGACAAGGTGGCACTCGTTCGGCACCTCGTGGAGCGTCACGCCGACGACCAGATCCTCGTGATCGGGCAATATCTCGCGCAGCTCGAAGAGTTGGCCAAAGATCTCCACGCGCCGATCATTCAGGGCAAGACACCGAGCGAAGAGCGCGATGAGCTTTACGAAAGTTTTCGAAGGAAGAAGCTGAAGATGCTGATCGTCTCGAAGGTCGCCAACTTCGCGGTCGATCTTCCCGACGCCAACGTCGCGATTCAGGTCTCCGGCACGTTCGGATCTCGCCAGGAAGAAGCCCAACGACTGGGCCGCATCCTCAGACCCAAACAGGGCGAGAACCTCGCTCATTTCTACACCCTCGTCACAAAGGACACACGCGAGCAGGAATTCGCACGAAACCGTCAGATGTTCTTGACCGAACAGGGTTATCGGTATTCGATCCACGACGCCGCTGACCTGATGCCGTCCCCTTAAGTCAGCTGAACACGACGTGCCGATTCCGGCAGCCATCGAGCTTCTCCGTCCACTCAACGGCTCGATCACCGTAGGCTCAGTCCTCTTGGCCTCGTGGCTCGCTACGGGCGACCTCACCACCCCCGCCTATGTGGCCGCCCTGTCGGCCGCCCTCATCGTCAGTTTCGGAAACGCCCACAACGACGTCGTCGACATCGACGTCGACCGTCGCGCGCACCCCGACAGACCCCTCCCATCGGGTCGTCTGGCAGTGTCGATCGCCCAGAAACTGGCTTGGGGTTGCGCGATCGCCGGTCTCGGTCTCGCACTGACTCTGTCGACCGCGTGCCGGGTCCTCGCCGCCACTATCGTTCTCGCACTGTGGGTCTACAATCGCTGGGCGAAGGGGTGGCCGGCCATCGGCAACGGAGCGATCGCGGCGATCGCGGCTTCCGCTTTCCCATTCGGAGGTTACGCGGTCGGCTCGATTGACAACCTATTCCCCATTACGTCCTTCGCTTTCCTCCTCCATTTCGGTCGTGAAATCGTCAAGGACGTTGAGGACCTCCAGGCCGACGCGGAAGCCGGCCGATTCACCCTGCCTGGGGTCTGGGGGATACAGCTCGCTCGGGGAACCGCGACCACTGTCCTCATCGCCTTACTCGGGACCACCCCCTTACCCGCCCTTTACGGGATCTACGGGTGGCCCTACCTCACGGTAATCGCCGTTCTGGACATCGCCCTGGTCGGCGTGCTCTACCTGCTCTGGGTGGGTGAGACATCCTACCGATACACCCGGGCCAGCAGGGTGCTCAAAGTAGCCATGATCGTCGGTCTGGCCGCATTTCTAGTCGAGAAACCCTGATCGACGAGAATCCCGAAACTTGACACAACCCATTGATTATGCTAATTTAACGCAATGTAGGACGGAGGCTAGGGCCCTCATCTGCACCATCCAGGAGGTATGTCTTGGGCACCACCACCAAAAAGGAGTTGGCCCTTCGGGTCAGCGAGGAGACGGGCTGCAAGAAGAATCTCGCGTCCGAAATGGTGGACACGGTTTTCGAAGCCATGCGCGAAAGCCTGATGCATGCCGAACGGATCGAAATCCGTGGGTTCGGTGTCTTTCAAGTCAAAGAAACACGCCCAAAGCCTGCTGCTCGAAACCCTCGAACGGGTCAGGTAATCTACGTGCCCGCGCGCCGTAAGACCCACTTCCGTCCTGGCAAGCTACTCAAAGAAGAGCTCCATCGACCTGCCGACCAGCATCTCGACCCGGTCGCGCCGGAAACACCACCTGAGAACGTACCCCCGAACCCTCCCCGCGCAGATCTCGGTCAGCAACACTGATCGGCCGCCTACGAATGGCCGGGCCCTCGACGAGCGTTCGTCGGGGGCTTTCCTGTGCCGTCACGACATCCGTTGGTTCGACAACTCACGTCGTCCATCTAAGATCCGGTGAACGGAGAGGATTCTGAATCGCGCGCTCGTCATCGAAGACCAGAAACCGGTTCGCGAGTCGATCGGGGAAATCCTGCGACTCGCCGGCCTCGACCCGCGTCTGGTCGGTGACGGTCACGCTGCGCTTTCCCTCGCACGAACCGAATCGTTCGTCCTCATCACCGTCGACCTCAACATGCCCTCCCTCGATGGGTTGAGCGTCATCGAATCTCTAGTGACGGAAGAGGGACCAAACAGGGCGACCCTCTCGTCGTCATCTCCGCGTATCTCAATTCCGAGACAGAAGAAACACTCGAGCAACTCGGCGTCATCGGCTGTCTGTCCAAACCGTTCGAAGCCGAAAAGTTGCTACGACTGATCGAACCGCACGTGGAGAAGCCCTGACGTGTCGAGCGGCGCGCAGAAAAGAGTCGACAGCCTCGTCGACGAGCTGAACGAACACAATCATCGCTACAACGTCCTTGCCCGGCCTACGATCTCGGATCGAGAGTACGACGATCTGCTGAAAGAATTGCAGGAGCTCGAGCGCGCACACCCAGATCTCGTACGACCGGATTCACCTACACGGCGCGTCGGGTCCGATCTTTCCAAGACTTTTCCGACGGTCGTTCACGAGGCGCCCATGCTGAGCCTCGAAAACACCTATTCAGGCGACGAGGTGGGTGAGTTCGTGGAACGAATGGGCCGCGAACTTCCCGAACAGGATCTCGCATTCGCGTGCGAACTCAAGATCGACGGCGTTGCCCTCAGCCTTCGGTACGAGGAAGGGCTCCTCGTCAGAGGTGTCACGCGCGGCGACGGCGTCCAGGGCGAAGACATCACCCCCAACGTCCGGACGATTCGTTCGATCCCGATCCGACTTCACGAATCGCTGCCCGTCTGCGAAGTGCGTGGGGAGGTCTACCTCAAGCACGACATATTCGCGGCCATCAACCACCAGCGGGAGGAGAACGGGGAACCGCTTTTCGCCAACCCGAGGAATTCTGCAGCGGGCACGCTCAAACTTCAAAACCCCCGAGCCGTCGCGGACAGGCAGCTCAGCTTCTTCTCCTATGCGCTCCTCGAACCCGATGTCGTCGACGGGTCGCACTACGGCAACCTGGATCGTCTGGAAGATCTGGGCTTCGCCGTGAATCCGCATCGCACGCGCGTCAAGACCGTTGAGGAGATCATCACGTTCTGGGAAAGCTGCGACAGGCTGCGGCCCGACCTGTCCTACGACATCGACGGAATCGTCGTCAAGCTCGATCACCTGAGGCTCCAGTCTGAGTTGGGGAGCACGGCAAAGACGCCCCGATGGGCGATCGCTTTCAAATTCTCCGCCGAACAGGCCGAAACCGTCCTGGAGAAGATCGGCCTCCAGGTCGGACGCACGGGGGCTGTCACTCCCGTCGCGCACCTCTCTCCGGTACAGCTCGCCGGAACGACGGTCAGTCGGGCGACGCTACACAATGCCGATGAGTTGGCGCGCAAGGACGTCCGTGAGGGGGACACGGTCATCCTTGAAAAGGGAGGCGACATCATCCCCAAGGTCGTGCGCATCGTCCAGGAAAAACGACCCGAAGACGCCCGAGCCTTTCAATTCCCCGAACGATGTCCTTCTTGCGACAGCGAGCTCATCCGGGACGAGGCCGAAGTCGCCATCCGGTGTGTGAACGCCGCGTGTCCCGCCCAGCTCAAGGGCAACACGAGGCACTTTGCCTCGCGCACGGCCATGGACATCGAGGGGCTCGGCACTGCCCTCGTAGGTCTCCTGATCGACAACCACCTCGTCCGGGATGTGGCCGACCTCTACGGACTGACGGTCGACCAGATCGCCGGTCTCGAACGTATGGGTGAAAGATCCGCCCGGAACGTACTCGACGGACTCGAAGCGAGCAAGGCACGCCCCTTCCATCGCGTGCTTTTCGCGCTCGGCATTCGCCATATCGGATCAACCGTTGCTCGAAATCTGGCCGACGCCTTCGGCTCGATCGACGCGCTCATTGTGGCGTCGGAAGAAGACCTGCTCGCCACCGACGAAATAGGACCGACCATCGCGGCCAGCCTCGAGGCCTATCTGGGAAATCCCGACAATGTGAGAGTGATCGAAAAATTGCGGGAGGCTGGTGTGGAGCTCCAGGCAGCACAATCTGAGGAGACCGGTCCCCGTCCCTTCGAGGGGAAGACCGTCGTCGTCACCGGTAGCCTCGAGCGATGGTCCCGTCAGGAAATCCAGGACCTGGTTCGGGCGCTCGGTGGGAGACCCGCGTCCAGCGTGAGCGCCAAAACCGACCTGCTCATCGCCGGTTCAAAGGCTGGGTCGAAGAAAACCAAGGCAGAGGAACTCGGCGTCCCCATCGTCGACGAACAGACCCTCATCAGCCTGGTCGAACGTGCCGAATAGCATCATTTGTCTTGACAGAACTTACGCGGAGGGATAGACTTACGCCCACTTGGATGGGGCTGTAGCTCAGATGGGAGAGCGCCTGAATGGCATTCAGGAGGTCAGGGGTTCGATCCCCCTCAGCTCCACTTTTTTCGAAGTGAAAAGGGTCCACCCTTAGGTGGACCCTTCCTGTTTTGCGAACCGTTCTGTGATAGGGAACACAGTCGCCGCGCCGTCCGCAGCCCACATTGAATCGGGAGCGGTCCGCGTCGACGTCAGTTATCGATGGCCTCCTTCATCAGGTCCATGAGTTCGGACTTTCTGAACGGCTTCTCCAGCATGTAGCGAACCCCGGCGTTCGTGAGGGTTTCTCGAGCGTCGCGATTGAGATACCCCGAGATCACAACGACGGGTGTCGACATATCCCTGTCGCGGTAGAGCATCCAGACTTCGGAACCGTCGAAGTCCTCCAGATTCAGATCCAGTGTAATCAGATCGTAGTCCCCCGACAAGGCTCGTTCGGTCGCGACGATCGGATGCGCGGCGTAGTCAACCTCGAACCCTTCCGACGTAAGAAGGTCCTTCATCATCTCACAAAAACCCTGTTCGTCGTCGATGACGAGGATACGTTTGCCGGCCATGTTCTTCTCCCTGTAGTTGACGGACGTCTGCCCCAGTCATAAACTTAGGACCGCCCTCACCCGGGTCAAGCAGACCGGTGTGATCGAATGGCAACGAAACGGCTATTTGATCCGAAACTGGAACTGATCGGTCAAATTTTTGGGCAGGGCGTGGATGGTGACTTTTCGTCCGACCGAAGATTCACCATATTGTAGTTCAGCAGAGGGCCCTCATGAACATCCCGAACGAATCCGACAAGCAACTGACGCTCAACCGGCTCGACCGGCACAAGGGGAAGTATACCAAGCGCGACATCAAGGATATCCGCGCCCGCTTCAAGGCCAACTTCATGTTCCTCGAAGTCGTGAAGGAAGAAAAGTCGGGGATGTTCGGCAAATTCCTGGGCACGAAAACCGTCAGAGGAATCGGCAAGATTGCCCGTCTCGAATATCTCGGGCCGAATAAGTGGAAGCTTCTCATCTACAAATACGACGTCAACAAATACGCTCCTCATCCGAGTTTCACCGAGGGAACCGTCGAAGAATGCCTCGACGGCCACCGTCTTCTTCTGACCATCGATCGCTGAATGCACGAGAGGGGTCCGTCACAACGTGACGGACCCCTCTCCGTTTTACGACTGCGCTATCGACGCCGGCTCCTTCACGAATCGAGCGGCCTCCAGGACAAGTCGCGGGTCGGCGCCTGGCTTGACTCCCTCCTCGGTCAGGTGTCGCCGCCAGGCTCGCGATCCCGGCATTCCCGCGAACAGACCTACGATGTGACGTGTCATCCGGTGAAGTCTCACGCCCTGCTGCGTCTGTTTTTTCACGTACCCGTAGAAACCTTCCAGGATTTCCTGGCGTGACGGCTTCCGCGCATCGCCAAAGATCCTCTCGTCCACATCACTCAACACGTAGGGGTGTTGATACGCCTCTCGGCCGATCATCGTGCCATCGACGTGGGACAAATGGTTTTCCACGTCGATGAGCGTTCGAATCCCCCCGTTGATGACGATCTCCAGGTCGGCGCAGTCCCGCTTGAGACGATAAACCCGATCGTAGCGCAACGGCGGAACCTCGCGATTCTCCTTCGGACTCAACCCCTGCATCCACGCCTTTCGGGCGTGGATGGCGAACACACGACAACCACTCCCAGCCACGACCCTGACGAACCGGTGCAGATCCTCGTAGTCGTCCCTGTCGTCGAATCCGATCCGTGTCTTCACCGTAACGGGAACGGTCACAGCCTGTCGCATCGCGGAGACGCAGTCGCCGACGAGCTCGGGCTCGGCCATCAAGCAAACGCCGAAACGACCGGACTGGACACGGTCGCTCGGACACCCCACGTTCAGGTTGATCTCGTCGTAGCCGAAATCCTCGCCTATCCGGGCAGCGGCCGACAGCTTTCGGGGATCGCTCCCACCGAGCTGAAGGGCAACGGGATGCTCTTCCGGGCTGAACCCGAGCAACCGTCGAAGATCGCCGTGCAGAATGGCCTGCGCCGTCACCATCTCCGTGTAGAGGAGCGCGCGACGTGTCACGAGCCGGAGGAAATAACGTTCGTGACGGTCCGTGCAGTCCATCATGGGAGCAACACAGACGCGTCGATCGGGTAGGTTTTTCATCATCGCTTGATAGGCAAGCACGCCAGAACGAGAAACGGGCGAATCGGCCGTTGACCGATCCGCCCGTTGCAGTGTTTTCTTTCAGGATCAGCCGCTGTAGGCCGGCAGGTTCAGCTCGTCCCTGTTCACGATACTCGGGGCCGCCTTGGGTATCCCGGCCTCGAGGAACGCGAGGATGTCGTTCTGATCCTGCCAGCACCCGTAGCCGTTCAGGATACCGGCCACGTTGCTCGCCGCCAGGGAGGCCATGCCCGATCGCGTCCAGATCGTAGCCGAAGCGATATGCGGCACGATCACCGCATTGAGGCAACTTTCGAGACCGGGCTTCATCTCCGGCTCGTCCTCGAAAACGTCGAGCCCGACCCTGAATTCCGGATTCTTTTTCAGGTGGTTCACCAGAGCGATCTCATCGTGCACCGGTCCCCGACTGGCATTCACGAGAATCGCGTTGGGCTTCATCAGGTTGAGTCGTTCCTCGTTCATCAGGTGGTGCGTCGTCTCGTCCAGCAGCGGGTGCAGACTGACCACATCCGATACCTTCAGGACCTCTTCGACCGAGTCGCAACGGCGCCACGTGATGGGTGTCTGACCTTGTGATTCAAGGAACGCGGCATAGGCTGTCAGGTAGTTTTCGAGGGGCTCGTTCTGGTAGAGGTCGTAGTAGACGAAGTTCATCTTGAAGCCCTCGACCATCATCTTGGCGTAGGCCGCGCCGATTCGGCCGGCACCGATGACGCCGACCGTGTTTCCTGTCATCAGCTCACCCAAATAGAGCGTGGGCAACCACCCCTTGTAGTTGCCGGCCCGCATGAAGACGTCCGCCTCGGCCACACGTCTTGCAGCGGAGAAAGTGAGCGAAACGGCCATCTCGGCCGTCGTTTCGGTCAGAACCCCGGGTGTGTTACCCACCGGTATACCGTGTTTATTGGCGTCGTCGACATTCACGTTGTTGTAGCCGACGGCGTAGTTGGCGTAGACCTTCCCACCGGCGGTCTTTAGGGCCGAAAAGAGCTCATCATCCCACCGTTCTGTGAGCTGACCGATCACACCGTCGCACTGATCGCCGATTTTCGCTTTGATTTCGTCGACGCTTAGAATGTCGGTGGATGTTCCGACCTCGACTTTGCAGTCGGCCTCGGTGAGCACCTGAAGCCAGTGATCGCCAGGTAGCTGTTTGGTCACGACCACGCGCTTGCTGCCCGATGGATTGTGAGTCTCCCAATTGCTGGATGACAAAGCACACCCTCCTCTACGGTTGAACCCGGCGATGCCGAGCTAAGGCTGAAGACCGAGCTGCCGAATCGAGTCCCTGCGTTCGACAACCTCCGCTGTCAAAGTCAGAAGCGAGCGAAACACGTCCACATCGACCGGCTTGGGAATCACCACGTCGGCCGCGTCGAGGTCGTCGTCGTCGATGGCCTCGGTGAAAGCCGAAACGATGGCAATGATGGTGTGGGCGCTGAGCCCGCGGATCACGGAAATCGCGTCGAGCCCGCTGACGCCCGACATGCGTACATCGAGTGAGACGAGATCGTAGGGTACCAGAATCGACCGTCCGATCGCGTCCTCGCCCGAACTGACGGCATCGACATCCCACCCAGCCTGTTCGGCAATGTGGGAGAGAAAATCGGTGACCTCGGGGTCATCGTCAACGATGATTATTTTCATAGATTTCCGTCGGAATGGGGCCCGTTGTGCGGCCGTCCAATGTAAAGGAATGCCTCGGGGTGGTCAAGCGGGAAAGCCTTGCAGGACGGGAGTTTAGACACAAAGGTTCGACATCGCACTGGCTGGATGGCCGGCTTATATGGCGAAACCTTACCAGCGAAACACGCCGGTCCTATCGAGCGAAATGCGTTCGTTCGGGGCGCCTTCTCGCGCCGGCCTCGCCCGGGTGAACGACAACATTGACGTAGACCCCACTTCCCCGTAAGGTTACGATTCACCGAGCACCGCACCCTCTTCCCTACGAGGAATGCGGTCTTTCACCCAGCCGAATCGAAAACAGGAGAAACCCATGAATCTCCTATTCGTCGGATGTGAGTACGCAGGAAAATCGACGATCGCGGCCGAAGTCATGAAATGGGCGGAAACCACGGTCGGCGGGACGAGTCACTTCCACGATCATTTCACCGTGCCGTCCAGCGAGTTCTCTCCCGAAGCCCGAGCGTCGCTCAGGGACCTTCATCCGCAGGCACTCGAAACTTTCCAGCGCTATCAGATCGAGTATCACGTACGTGACCATTTCTATGTCAACGATGACCACAACCTCATGGGCGTCGCCATAGAAGAGGCCGTCTACGCACCTCTATATTATGGCTACGGTTGCAAGGACACCCTCGCCCCCAAGCGGAGTCCCGAGGGCCAGAGAACCGAGATGGCCCGCCGCATCGAAGAAAACATTCTCCGGATGGCGCCGGGCGCGGTCCTCGTACACTTCAAGGCGTCACCCGATGTTATCGCGAAACGGATGCAGGAACAGCCTCACGCGTTCCAGGTCGTTCAGGAGAAGGACATCCCGCTCGTCCTGGATCGCTTCGACGAGGAAGTCGATGCGTGCCTGATCGAGAGACGGTTCGTCCTCGACACGTCAGAGGCTTCGATCGAGGAGACGATGGAAGAATTCGTCCAGAAGTACGAGCCTTTCCACACGCAGGCTGATCTCGCCCGCATCAAGCAGGTGGCAGGCTGAACCAAAACGGCATCGGCATACGGATCCGACCGAACAAGAAAAGACCCTGGGCAATCTCCAGGGTCTTTCGCTCATCTATAAAAAAGGCTATATCCGGATCTCTTAACGAGATGAAGTGGGTGAAGGTGCCGTGGTTCCTGGCATGGGGGCGCGGTTAGAGTGTGCGGAACCTCTTCGGAATCTGCTCAGGGATGTTTATGTCTCCGACGGTAAGGAAGATCATATCGTTGAATGCGTCGAGTGTGCGGAATCCGCTGGCTCGGTTCTTGACGATTTGGACGATTCGGTTGAGGCCTTCGGCGATGGCGTTGGTAAGACGCGTGTTCACGAATGCGAGGACGCCGAAGAAGTGCTGTCGCAGGGTCCTGACGAACTTTCGCAGGGGTTCAAGTCGACTTCTGAGTGCGGACGTCGTCCAGCATTTCAGGAAGCGTTCGGCAGCCCAGGGCGCTTTGTATTCCCAGAACTGCTCGAACTCGTCCTTGAGTCTCCAGGCTCTATAGATTCGGTAGTTCGCCTCCTCCAGTGCTTTGAGTGTCCGAGTATCCCCTCTGGAGCGTGTCGCTGAGTGCCGGTAGAGGAGCCATCGGAGGCCCTTCATGGCTTTGCGCTCATCCGGGGCAGCTTTACGCCACTGGTCCTTACGGACCTCGTCAACGGCGGCATTGAGAGCCTTGACGATGTGAAAGCGATCGAGGACCAGCTTGGCATTCGGACAGTGTTCCTGGATGGCTCCGATGTAAGCTTCGCTCATGTCGCAGCAGGCCCACTCGATCTTGGATCTCTGGTAGGGACTGAGAGCCTCTGTGAAGAACCGATCGATCGTTTTACGCGCCCTGCCGCGGCCAACCCACACCACGCAGGAGCGGTCCAGATCGTAAACGAGCGTGGCGTACCTGTGACGCTTGGCGTAGGAGATCTCGTCGATCCCGATGGTTTTGAGCCCTCGGATACGATGACCTTCACGAAGCCGCGTGATGGATCGGTGAAGGAGATCCGACAGCGTCGAGGCAGAGATGCGCAGTAACTCGGACGCCGCCTTCTGCGTCATGGTCTGGCAGTAGCGCAGCATGGCATACTCGAAGCGATACGTCACCCGAGAGAACCGCTCCGCCCACGGAATCTCCTCGACCACACGACCGTGGGTAGGACACCGAATCTCCCGAGGATGGTAGAGAAGCCAGACCCTCCACCCGCACACCGGAATGTCACGCCACCGACGCGGATGGGGCATTGTGCGGACGATTTTACCTCGACGGCCGCACTCCGGACAACAACAACCATTCTTATGTGGCTTTACGGCGATGACGAAACAGCTTCTCCCCTCAAACCACCAGCTGACAACACGGAACCCCTTGAATCTCAGCAGTTTCGATAGTAATCTGCTCCCGGTCATAGGTCGCACCCCCTTCGCTTTGATTGTCCTACACACACAACCAAGCGTAGGGAACGATCTATGACCTTGTCATTCTATAGTTTCACCGTTGAGAAACCCGGATAGAGCCTTTTTTATTGGCTATATCCGGATCTCTCAACGAGATGAAGTGGGTGAAGGTGCCGTGGTTCCTGGCATGGGGGCGCGGTTAGAGTGTGCGGAACCTCTTCGGAATCTGCTCAGGGATGTTTATGTCTCCGACGGTAAGGAAGATCATATCGTTGAATGCGTCGAGTGTGCGGAATCCGCTGGCTCGGTTCTTGACGATTTGGACGATTCGGTTGAGGCCTTCGGCGATGGCGTTGGTAAGACGCGTGTTCACGAATGCGAGGACGCCGAAGAAGTGCTGTCGCAGGGTCCTGACGAACTTTCGCAGGGGTTCAAGTCGACTTCTGAGTGCGGACGTCGTCCAGCATTTCAGGAAGCGTTCGGCAGCCCAGGGCGCTTTGTATTCCCAGAACTGCTCGAACTCGTCCTTGAGTCTCCAGGCTCTATAGATTCGGTAGTTCGCCTTCTCCAGTGCTTTGAGTGTCCGAGTATCCCCTCTGGAGCGTGTCGCTGAGTGCCGGTAGAGGAGCCATCGGAGGCCCTTCATGGCTTTGCGCTCATCCGGGGCAGCTTTACGCCACTGGTCCTTACGGACCTCGTCAACGGCGGCATTGAGAGCCTTGACGATGTGAAAGCGATCGAGGACCAGCTTGGCATTCGGACAGTGTTCCTGGATGGCTCCGATGTAAGCTTCGCTCATGTCGCAGCAGGCCCACTCGATCTTGGATCTCCGGTAGGGACTGAGAGCCTCTGTGAAGAACCGATCGATCGTTTTACGCGCCCTGCCGCGGCCAACCCACACCACGCAGGAGCGGTCCAGATCGTAAACGAGCGTGGCGTACCTGTGACGCTTGGCGTAGGAGATCTCGTCGATCCCGATGGTTTTGAGCCCTCGGATACGATGACCTTCACGAAGCCGCGTGATGGATCGGTGACGGAGATCCGACAGCGTCGAGGCAGAGATGCGCAGCAACTCGGACGCCGCCTTCTGCGTCATGGTCTGGCAGTAGCGCAGCATGGCATACTCGAAGCGATACGTCACCCGAGAGAACCGCTCCGCCCACGGAATCTCCTCGACCACACGACCGTGGGTAGGACACCGAATCTCCCGAGGATGGTAGAGAAGCCAGACCCTCCACCCGCACACCGGAATGTCACGCCACCGACGCGGATGGGGCATTGTGCGGACGATTTTACCTCGACGGCCGCACTCCGGACAACAACAACCATTCTTATGTGGCTTTACGGCGATGACGAAGCAGCTTCTCCCCTCAAACCACCAGCTGACAACACGGAACCCCTTGAATCTCAGCAGTTTCGATAGTAATCTGCTCCCGGTCATAGGTCGCACCCCCTTCGCTTTGATTGTCCTACACACACAACCAAGCGTAGGGAACGATCTATGACCTTGTCATTCTATAGTTTCACCGTTGAGAAACCCGGATAGAGCCATAAAAAAACAGACGCCAACCTGTGGGTCGCAGGTTAACGTCTGGTAGGACAGTAGTGATGCCGAATCACTGAAATTACCATCGTCAAAAAGACCCGGAAACTTTAGTCTCCACCTGTTCCACGCGCTGGTTCGGCCCGGCTTCCGACGACACGACCGCCCTGGGTCCTCCAAGCAACTCCGCCGCTGTCCGTCTGGCCGCATCCATCTTCGGCCAGATGACTTCCCGATAGCCCCGTACATGGTCTGGCAGCCTGAACGCACGCACGTAGGCCGAATACCGACCGGCGCCCTCGGCCAGAAACCGTTCGACGAGCCCGCAATACCAGTCTCGGTAGGCCTTCTCCTCTCGATGCCACGCCGGCAGCAGTCCCCTCAAAAACCGCAGCCGTTTGAAGCGTCGCAGCATCCAGTCTTTTGTGGGCAGGTCGAACCTGATGTCCATCCCGAACAACTGGAAATGGGGCCGCGTCAGGTGACTGTAGACGATGCGATCGCCCCGCGCCCGATCGACGTTGTATCGCTCCTGATCCCGAATCCGCTTTTCTTCGCTCGTCAGCAGATGGGCAACGTAAATTTCGTCCTTGTAGGCCAAGACTCGCGCCAGGTTCGGAATGAGGGCCCGCGTCGCTTCGAGCCCGAGGTCCTTTGAATCGATGGCCCGAACCGCCTCGACGAGATCGGCATAGCGTGTCGCAACGCCTTCACCCCCCCATTGGAAGGTGTCGTAGACACCGAGTGCAAACTGGATTCGGTCGGCTTCGCCCATTTCCCAGGAGTCGGCGCGTCTGACGAGGGTTCGATACGTTTCTCCCGCCTTGCGCCCGTGCGCACGCGCCAGGAACATTGACTTGGTCGTCGCAAAACCTTCAAGATCGACCTCGGACGTGGGCTTTTCAAAAGCCGCTGGCTCCAGGGCCGCCTTCCGACCCATGTCGAACGCCTTGAGGTTCGGTTCGATCTCATCGGGACGGATGTTGGCCGACATCGCCCAGGTCAGGTTCTCCAGACGCACCGGAAGCGCTCCCCGCTGGTAGGCGGCACCCAGAAGGATGCTGTTCGCGTAGATCTTGTTTCCAAGAAATCGCTCCGAGATCTCACCCAGATCCATACCGAAGAACCGGTCCCGCCGCGTGTGATCTTGGATTCTCTCCGCCAGTTCTGCGGGATCGAAAGCATCGGCACCCGTCATCGTGAGCACGGTTTCCCGCTTCCCTGTCTCGACGACGGCTGTCGTATGCGCCGGACTCGCCACACACGCCGTACCCCCAGGGTCCACACCACGAACCGCTTCCAGCATGTCCAGCCCGAGCAACAGGTCCGCGTGACCATATGGCGTCAACTGCGAAATGATCCGATCGTCCTTTGCGAAGCTCACGTGCGAATAGACAGCTCCGTTTCGGATCGCCAACCCCTTTTTGTTCGTGAACCTGACCCGGTAGCCCTCTTTTGCGCCGGCCGTCGAAATGATGGCGGCGATGGTGTTGACCCCCATGCCGCCCACCCCGGCGACGTAGGCATACCAGGCCGCATCGAACCCCTCGATTTCAGGATCCGGCAGCGACGAAAGGTCGATCGACTCGGTTCGTAACACGGGAGCCTGGGTCCGATGCACCGTCGCCTCCTCGAACGAGGGGCAGGTCTTGTCGCCGTTGTTGACGGTCAGCCTCGTGCAGGCCCCGTCCCCCACACACAGAGACAGGTCCGTCGTAACCTTGGGTCCGTGTAGCGACTCCTCGACGGCCAATCCGGAGCATCCCGTTCCCCGCGTGCATTCGAGACAGTACTCGCAGACCTCGGGCGTGATGTTGATATATGTCTCTTCGGGAATAAAGCCCTGTTGCTTTTCCACCGCGCGCTGCTCCGACCGCTGGCGGCGGTGGTAGGTGATCCCACACTCCTTGTCGGCGATGATGATTTTCACGCCGTCCTTGAGCACCGTCTCCTCGACGATCTCCCGATACCGCTCGCGATCGGCCGGGTTCATCCGAACGACGGCGCTCGGACCGTTTTCATCGTTCCCGGCCATGCCACGAACGACCTTTTCGATGTCCTGCGCAAAAGTCGGCCGTCCCATGATGTCCGTATCCACACCCGGGGTCGGCTGGTGACCGGTCATGGCGGTCGTCTTGTTGTCCAGGATCACGTAGGTGATGTCCTGACCGTGCTTCATCGAATCCGAGATGGCAGCCATGCCGCTGTGGAAGAAGGTCGAGTCTCCCATAAAAACCAGCTGTTTGTTCTCGATGAACGGATCGATGCCGGCACCCGTCCCCCCGCCCAGTCCCATCCCCGACAGGTTGTGCATCAGCCGGTTGAACGGCTTGTACTTCAGGAGCGAGTAGCACCCGATGTCACCGTGGAAAATGAGATCCCTTTCCGTCGACCCGTGGATGTTTTCCATGTAGACCGGATCCATGAAATCGTCGACCATCCGATCCAGAACGCTGGCGCTGTCGCGGTGTGGACATCCCGGGCAGAAAGAGGGCGTTCTCGCCGTCGCCGAAATCTCGTAGTGCCGCGTTTCTTCGATGAGCACGACCTCCTCATCGATTCGCCCGCGATCTACGGCTGCATCATCCAGCGACTTGAGGAGGGGTGCCAGTGTTTCGAGCGTAATCGAAGGGTTGAGACCCCGCGTATCGGGGAAACCGGGTTTGTCCCCGGGAAACGTCTTGCCCCAAACCGGGAGTTCGGCCACCTCGCCCGATCTGCAGAGCTGGTGGGCCAGCGCCTGGACCTGCTCCTCCAAAAAGGGACGCTTTTCCTCCACGACGACGAGGGCATCGACAAACTGTGAAAACTGTTTCAGGATGACGCCGTCCAGAGGGTAAGTCAGCCCGTACTTCAGGATCGGAAACCGCCCCGTCAACCCGAGCAATTCGAGCGCGTGCTCCAGGTAGCAGTAGGCCAGACTGCTCGTCACGAACCCGATGGGACTTCTGGACCCTGAGGGAGCGTGGAGAATCCGGTTCAGGCCCACCTCACGTACGCCTTCGAGCAACGCCGGAAAACGCTCGTGGAGGACCTGGTCCTCCTTTTGGGCGGTGCTCGGAGGAATGATCACGCGGTCGTCGACGGGAATGGTCGTGCTGTCGATCGTGAGCGGGGTATGCGTCGTCAAATCGGGAAAACTGTTGGGCGCGACCTCGACCGTTCCCCCGCCATCGGCCTGGTTCGAGGTGACGAGATACGCCACGTAGAGCCGCGTCGCCTCGGACAGATCGAAGGCGTGGCCGATCCAGTCCTTGATTTCCTGCGACGTCGACGGTTCCAGGATCGGCATGTAAAGATGTCGGGCTATGAATCTGGAGTCGGCGGGAACCTGCGTTCCTTCGGACCAGGTGTCGTCGCCAAAGACGGCCACCGCCGCGCCCCCCGGTGACGTACCGGCCATGTTGCCCAGAGCCAACGCGTCCGCCGCGACGTGAGCACCCACGCTCTTCATCACGGCCATGGCCCGAATCGGCGCCATTTGCGAACCGTTCAGCCGTGCCGCGCCCAACGCCTCGTTGTTCGCGATCTGAACAGTGACACCCTTTTCGACCAGGAGCTCGCGAATACGCTCGGCCGCATCGAAAACCTCGGCGACGGGTGAACCCGGATACCCGGTCAGCAGCCCGACCCGGTTCTCGATCGCACCCTTGACGATCAGTTCATTCCCCGTGAAGATGCTCACGCCGGATTCTTGTTCGAACCTCGGATCCATCGCTAGAAATCCAGTTCCCAGTTCGGATTGTAGATCTCACCCGGTCGCGTCGAGTGAACCAGCTCGTAGACACCCAACCCGCGCCGGTCCCTGAAGATGAAATCGTAGTTTCCGGTCGTTTCGTAGTGCCAGATCTCGAAAGGCTTGCCGCCTTCGTCGTTCGAGCTGACTGCACGATCTGTTGGAGTACCGTACCTGATGTAGACTCGCCCCTTGTCCGTCCTCGAACCGTAACTGCCACGAAGGTCGGAAAAATGCTCATCGGCGTAGGCTGACCGCCGCAGGTGTGTCATCAACCTTTCGTTGATCGGCGTGCCCGGGGACGGATCGATCTTAGCCCAGAACGTCCGGAGATACGTGTCGCGCGCCACCTGATCGGGTAGCTGCTCGTAGGTCCGGTAATCCTTCTCAAAAGCCACCCAGCGAATGTCACGGTAGTGTCGGAGTCGGGCGGCCTCCTCGGCCGACAGCAGCGACTCCCCTCCAATACCCTTCACCACGAAAGGACTTCGACGCACCGTGAGTTGCTTCGTGTCCCAATCCAGGGCCTGGACCTGGAGGTAGTAGGGCCCTTCGTCCAGGCCTTTGGTCGAGATGGAGTCGACCAACACGGCACTCCCGCCCCCCTTCTTGTAGCGATGGTCGACGGAGCGGGAGACGGAAACGCCCGCAGTGTCGGTCAGCTCGTACTTGACATCGAACGCGCCCCGCTCGCCGGGAGGGGAGAGATTGTAGATTTCGTGGTAGAAATAGACGGCGGACCCGACTGCGTAGACCCGCGACGCCTCGGGCACGACCGACCATCCGTGACGGGAGAACCGCCCCTCCTCGGTGGCCTCGATCTGGCTCGAGAAGATCGGTTCACTCATCGTCAGCGTGTCTTCGTAGCTCTCGACCTCGATCGTCGCAGCCACGTCACCTCGAACGTCGGCGTGGACGTCCTCCACGGTGTAGCTGAACCGGTATCGTCCCGGGTCCAGCGCGAACCCAACCCTGTCACGCACAGGCCCGCCGGCCGCCCGCAGCAGACTCAGGCTCTCTACCGAGAGACCCCGTGTGTGTGTGTCATCCGCAACCCTCTTTCCTGCCAGGTCCGTGATCTCGACGGCGATTCGCACCTGCGACACGAAATCATCGTCCTCCTCCACAAACCGCAGTTGCTTGGCGCTCATCAACAGGTAGAATTCTTGCAGCGTCGCTCCATCTGGCCCCCGGAAACTGGCCGTATCCACGAAGAACCGGAGCCCGTCGTCGTGCGAAAGCGGGCGACTCACAAACCCGGCTGCTGGAGGTAGATCCCCGTAGCCCTCTCCCGGCCCGAAGGCCAGTAGCGCAACGAGGAAGAAGACGCTCGAAAGACCTCGTTTCGATCCGAACAAGGTGGTCCTCCGTCCATCGTTTCACGCGTCGTTCGTTTCGGCTGGTCCGAGGAGAACGTCGTTGTTCCGAACTTCGACCGGGTAGGTCGCGACCCGATAGTGTTCGGCCTCGGGGCAGACACCGGACTCGAGTGCGAACCGCAGTCCGTGCCAGATGCAGATCACGTAGGAATCGTCGAAATCGATCGTGCCGATCGGCCGGTTGTTGTGGGGGCAGACGTTGTCGATGGCCCGAAAGGTCCCGCCGACCCGGAAGACACCGACATCGCGACCGAAGGCGACGACGACCTTGGCGGAGTTTTCCGGAAAATCGTCCAGCGTGCCCACCTTCACATAACCGGACGTTCTCGTCTCGTTCTTCGATCCCATCCACGACTTGAGATCGAACACGGCTACGTCCGCGAGACGGGTTCGGCCTGTTCGGCCGCGTGGTATGAACTCCGCACGAGGGGCCCCGATTCGACGTGCCTGAACCCCTCATCGAGCGCCTCGCGTCTGAGCTCGTCGAACAGGTGGGGCTCGTAGAATCGATCGACGGGAACGTGCGCGGGAGACGGCTGCAGATACTGACCGATCGTCAGGATATCGACCCCTTGGCGGGCGATGTCCCGGATGGTCTGCACGACTTCGTCCCACGTCTCTCCCGCTCCGACCATGACACCCGACTTGATCGGCAACGCCGCGTCGATGGCACGCGCACGCGCCAGCAAGGTCAACGACTGCGCGTAGTTCGCCTGGGGACGCATCAAACGATACAGACGTGGAACGGTCTCCAGGTTGTGGTTCAAGATCTCGGGCCCGGTCTCCAACACCGTCTCGAGCGCGGCCACGTCTCCCTGGAAATCCGGAATCAGAACCTCGACCGATGTCTCCGGGCAAGCCAGATGGACCTTCCGAATCGTATCTGCAAAGATCGCGGCTCCCCCATCCTCGAGCTCGTCCCGATTGACCGACGTAATCACGGCGTGGCGGAGACCGAGTGCGGCGACAGCGCAGGCGACCCGATTGGGTTCGTCGAGGTCCAGACCCTCGGGGCGCCCCGTCTTGACCGCACAGAAGCCGCACCGTCGCGTGCAGACATCCCCCAGGATCATGAACGTCGCCGTTTGGCTACTCCAGCACTCGCCGATATTCGGACAGCGCGCACTCTCGCAGACCGTGTGCAGGCGGTGTCGGTCGACGAGCTTCTTCAGCTGGAGGTAGGCCCGGCTCCCCGGCGCCTGAACCCTGAACCAGGGAGGCAATCGCCGCCGCCGCGGGCGATCGATCTCCATCAATTCGCTCACGGGTGCGCCACCGCCTCTCCAAGAAGCGTCTTTTGCGTAGCGTCCGTGATCCGCACGGGGACGAAGGTGTTGGGCGCCGCATCCGAAGGAAATACGACCGTCTTGAAGCCGTCCGATTTTCCGAACACACGGCCCTCGCCCTTGCGCGCCGTCCCTTCGACGAGAACGTCCAACACGCTGCCCACGTAAGTTCGATTGACCTCTTTGGAGATCTGGCTCTGGAGCGCGATCAGCCTTTCCAGACGCCGACCCTTCTCCGCTTCGGAAACCGTGTTCGGAATCTCCCGATGGGCGATCGTCCCGTCCCGCTCGGAGTACTTGAACGTGAAAGCGAAGTCGTAGCGCACCCGCCTCATCAGATCGAGTGTTTCCTCGAAATCCCCCTCTGTCTCCCCCGGAAAACCGACGATCACATCGGTGGACAACGCAAGCGTCGGCACGGCGTCACGAAGTCGATCGACGAGCCTCAGGTAGCTCTCCCGGTCATAGGTTCGCTGCATCCGTTCGAGGACCCGTGTGGAACCCGACTGAACCGGAAGGTGCACGAACTTGCACACCTCGTCGATCTCGGCCATCGTCTGGATCAGCTTTTCATCGAAGTCACTCGGATGGGGGGACGTAAACCGGACGCGATCGATACCGGGGACACCGGCGACCCGCAGCAACAGATCCGAAAAGTCACACGCTCCGTCACGATAGGAATTGACGGTCTGCCCGAGTAGCGTGACCTCCCGGAAACCCTGTCCCGCTGCGACTTCCACCTGTCTGACGATCTCCTCCACACGAACACTTCGCTCGCGTCCTCGCACGTAGGGCACGACGCAGAACGTGCAAAACTTATCGCAGCCCCGCTGGACCGTAATCCACGCGTTGACCCCGTCGGCGCGCACGGGATCGACTCCGTCGTAGTGCTCTTCTCGATCCAGTCGCACGTGCAGGGCCGGCTCAGTCTTCGACCGCGTCACCAGGTCGGCCAGCTCGCGATAGGAATCAGGGCCCATCACCAGATCGACGTAGGGCAGTCGGTCCATCAGTCCTTCGGCCATGTGCTTGGCCATGCATCCGCAGACCCCGAGCAGCACGTCAGGATTCCTGATCTTCAGATGCCTCAGCTGGCCGAGCCTGCCGAGAACGCGCTCCTCGGCGTGCTCGCGAATGGCACACGTATTCAGCAGAACCACGTCGGCCTCTTCGGGCGTCGCTGCCGTGGAGAATCCGGCCTCGTCCAAAACGCCACGTATCAGCTCGGAGTCGGACACGTTCATCTGACACCCATAGGTCTCGATGAAAACCGCCCCTGAAGACTTCCCGAACCCGGGCTCGTGGGCGGACGCAATGTCGACCAATGTGTCCACGTTCACTCCGTTCCGATGGCGCTCAACGCATCCTCGATTTCGACGCGTACACACTCATCGCCTTCATCCTTCAACGCCTCGGTCAGCACGTCTTTGGCTTCATCGCCACCGATCTGCCCGAGGGCCCACGCGGCGTGGCCACGAACGAGGGGTTCCTCATCGACCAGGGCATCTCCCAAAACAGGGACATCGCCCTCACCTCCCGTGTTGCCGAGAGCGACTGCGGCATTTCTCAAAAGGCCACGGCGCTTCGTCCGTTTGACCGGACTCTTGCTGAATGTCCTGCTGAATTCCGCCTGGTTCATCCTCAGCAAGTCAGCCAGGACGGGCCGATCCCGACCTGCTTTCGGCGCCAACGCCGGATCCTCGGTCGTCTGCCCGTGCTTTTCGTTCCAGGGGCAGACGTCCTGGCACACATCGCATCCGTAGATCCAATCTCCCACGCCCGTCCGCAATTCCTTCGGAATCGCCCCCTTCAACTCGATCGTAAGGTACGATATGCACTTGCGTGAATCCAGTTCGTAGGGGGCGACGATTGCGTCGGTCGGACAGGCCTCGATGCAGCGCACACACGTGCCGCAGTGGTCGGTCGTCGGCGCGTCGCCCTGCAGGTCCAGGGTCAGAAGAATCTCTCCGATGAAGAAAAAAGACCCCGAGCGCTGGTGAATCAGGTTGGTGTGCTTGCCGAACCAGCCCAGGCCGGCCGCTTCCGCAAAATCCCGTTCGAGCACGGGACCCGTGTCGACGTAGACCTTGCCCTCCGTGTCGGGCCACCTCTTCCGGATCTCGTCCAGGACGGCCTGGAGACGGGGCGTCATCACGTCGTGATAGTCATCGCCCCGCGCGTAGGACGAGATCTGCCCCGTCGGCTCCGACCCCGGCCCGTCACTCGGCCCCGGATGGTAGAGCGCGCCCACGCACAGAATCGAGCGTGCACCCGGCAGGATGGCCCTCGGATCGCCCCTCCGGTCGAGGTTGCGGGCCAGGTAGGCCATTTGGCCGCCGAATCCCCGACCCAGCCAGTCTTCGTAGGCCTGCCAGTGAGTGGGAGGAGCCGCCGAAGCCACACCGACCAGATCGAAGCCGGCCGCGCGTGCCAGATCCTTCACCTGTTGGGTAACCGGCTTCAATCGATCCCAAAGGAAAAGGGCAGAACACGCTTGGTGCCCTGCCCTGAACAGTCGCGTGAATGCCCGTCAGCTCGGTGGGGCATCCGCAGCCAACGCCGTCAAGGCAGCGCTCACGGCATCGGCGGCAAGACGAGCAGCGTGACGCCGAGTCGGGGGCAGTCCACCCAGCGCCTCTTCCACGTCAGCGGCGGTGATGTTCAACCCCTCGATCGGTCTTCCATTCAACAGCTCGGTCAGAATCGACGCTGCCGCGATCGTTGCCGTACACCCCTGAGCGCTGAATCGCGTCTCCGCTACGCGCCCGTCGGTGATTCGAACGTGAATCTCGAGCACCGCTCCCGTCACCGGATTCGTGGCCCCGCCAACGGCGTCGGGCTCCTCGAGCGTGCCGACATTTCTCGGATTCCGAAAATGATCGAGCGCGATCTCGCTATATGGGTCCGACACGGTGTCTCAGTAGTGCACGTTGTCGAGTGGGCGACGCGGTGGCGTCAGGGTCACACGCTCATCGACCTCGAGCAGCCGCTCTTTCGTATAAATGAAGTCCGCCCGGCTCTCCGCTGCAAGTTCGGACCGTTCGGTCATGACGATCGCGTCTTCGGGACACGCCTCGACGCACATCCCGCAGAATATACAGCGGAGCATGTCGATCTCGAACCGATGCGGGTACTTCTCACGATCCGGCCACGGAGCTTCGGCCGCCTCGATCGTTATGCAATCGGCAGGGCAGGCCGTCGCGCACATGTAGCACGCCACGCACTTCGGGCGACCCTGGTCGTCTTTAGTCAGCTTGTGGAGGCCGCGATACCCCTCGGGTTTTTCCCACGTCTCTTCCGGGTACTGCATCGTGATCTTCTTTCCGAAAAGATGCTTGAAGGTCAGCGACAGGCCTTTTGTGATTGCCGGAAGATACATCTTTTCGGTCAGCGTCATTTCGTGACCTACTTTTACCATTCTTACGGTCTCCTCTGCGGTTCCGGTTGCGACCCCGGCGCCGCTTGTTGTTCGGCCGGCCCGCCCACTCCGTTGCCACGGTCTGGCGGATCACTGTCACTTGAATCTCGCCGGGATAGGTCATCTCTTCCCGGATTTTCTGCGCGATATCGAACGAAAGGTTCTTGGCCTGCTCGTCGCTGATGCGACCTGCGTTCGCCATCACCCGAACTTCGCGCCCGGCGTTGATGGCGTAGGCATCCCGTACACCCTGGAACGCCCGCGCCAAATCCTCCAAATCGCGCACGCGATTGATGTAGGCGTCGGCGTCGTCTCGCCTGGCCCCGGGGCGCGATGATGAAATGGCGTCAGCTGCTTTGACGAGGAAAGAAATCGGCGAACTCGGCTCCGCTTCCTCGTGATGATAGAGGATGGCGTTGATGACCTCGGGTCCCTCGCCGTACTTCTTGGCGAGATCGACACCGATGCCGATGTGCGTCCCCTCTTGCTCGTGATCGACCGCTTTCCCGATGTCGTGAAGCAGGGCGCATCGACGTGCGATCTTTTCATCCAGCCTCAGCTCCGAAGCCATAGCCCCGGCCAAGTAGGCAACTTCCTTGCAGTGCCCGATCATGCTCTGGCCGAAACTCGTACGGTATTTCAGCTTGCCGACCAGCTTGATCATTTCGGGGTGCATCTTCTCCACCCCGACCTCTTTCACTGCCCTGCGACCCTCTTCCTCGATCACGCTTTCGATCTTCTTTTCACTCGCGGCAACCACTTCTTCGACGCGACCCGGGCTGATTCGCCCTTCCCTCACCAGCTGCTCCATAGCCAGCCTGGCGACATCACGTTTGATCGGGTCGAAGCTCGACAACACGACCGCTTCTGGCGTGTCGTTCACGATCACCTTGACGCCTGCCGCAGCTTCGAAGGAGATGATGTTGCGACCTTCTTTGCCGACGATGCGTCCTTTGATGTCGTCGTCGGGGAGGGGTACGACCGAGATGGAAGACTGAACCGTCTGGTCGGTGGAGCAGCGCTCGATGGCGTTCGCGATGATGCGCTTGGCCTCTCGTTCGGCCTGCTCTTTGGCCTGATCGATCTTTTCCCGGCCGATTTCGGTCGCCACGCGCTGAAGATCGTTCCTGATCTGTTCCAGGAGCATCTCCCGTGCGTGCTCGGCGTTCATGCCGGAAACGCGCTCGAGCTTCGATCGTTGCTCGCGCAGCAGGGTCTCGAGATCCTCGTTCTGCCGCTTGAGCCGGTTCTCCAGTCTTTGTGCTTCCTTTTCTCGCCGACCGACACTCCGCTCTCGATCGCCCACGACTTCGAGTCGACCGGAAGCTTCGGTTTCCTGAGCCTGCAGGTCCGATTCGCGCGTGTCGAGTTCGGCCCTTTTTACGTCGATCGACTCTTCATACTTCGCCTTGGAATCGTACCAGGCGTTCTTCTCTTCTAAGAATGTTTCTTTCCGTTGTCGGTCGGCTTTTTCGACCAAATTGCCGACACGACGCTCGTTTTCGGTTTCGATTTCCTTGAGTTGCCGGGTCTTGACGCGGGCACAGAAGACCCACCCCAAGCCGAACAGGAGGATGGCACCCGCCAGGCCGCCTCCCAGCCACACCACATCCGGTGCCATCGAAGCTCCCTGAAGCCACGAAACGTCCATCGGAGCCTCCGATCATCACACACATTCAGATCCAGGCGTGAAGACATCGAGATCGACAGACGCAGGGCGTCGTTTGCCACCCGTGGTACAAGGGTCGTCGGAATCAGACCTGTTAGGAAGCCGTCGATCACAAGCCGTGTCTCCACGGCGCCACCGATTGCCGGTCGCGCAGAATGGACGCAGGGGAAAAACCGAAACCGCCTCTCCCCCGCGTGAAGCACGTGGCACGAAAAGTCTTCAAACGCTGAACGACTCTCCGCACCCGCATTGATTCTTGGCATTGGGGTTGTTGATCTTGAACCCCTGCCCCATCAGGCCGTCGTCGAAATCGAGCTCAGACCCGGCCAGGTAGAGCGCGCTCTTCATGTCGATAAACAGGCGCACTCCGTGACTTTCGACCACGTTCGTGTCGTCTGTCGGTGCTGCTTCGAACTCGAGCTTGTACTGCAGACCCGAGCAGCCCCCACCCACGACCCGCATACGCAGCCCGTAGTCGGGTTGTCCCTCGCGTTCGAGCAGGCCCTGGATTTTTTCGGCGGCTGTTTCCGTCACGGTCAACATAACACGTTCTCCCGTCCCTCCCTCTCAGTTCAACGAGGTGAGGCACGCCTTTACAGCATCGAAGTCGGGCAACACGCCGGCGTCTTCGGACACACTGGCGAATCGGACGACGCCATCCTTGTCGATCACGAAAGCCGACCGCTTTGCGACGCCCTCGAAACCCAGAAGATCCTCGTACTTGCAGTCATACGCGGCGCAGACCTCTTTGTTGAAGTCGCTAAGCAAAGGCACTGCGATGTTACTGTCTTTAGCCCAGGCCTCCTGTGCAAAAGGGCTGTCGACGCTGATGGCCAGGACCTGGGCGTTCAATCCCTCGTAATCGTTCAGACCGCCGCTCACTGAGCAGAGCTCGTCGGTACAGATCGACGTATAAGCGAGCGGAACGAACAGCAATACGACGTTCTGCTTTCCTTTGTAGTCTCCTAATGATACATCGTCCAGACCCTCGTCCGTCTTTCGCTTGAGCGTGAAATCCGGGGCCTGGTCTCCAACATTAACGGGCATGGATCCTCCAGATGAAATGTTGTTGCGCGAGACCTTACCCAGCGGCCTCGTAGAGCTCGTTCACTTTGTTCCAGTTGATCACGTTTTCCCACGCGGCGATGTAGTCCGGGCGACGGTTCTGGTAGTTGAGGTAATACGCGTGCTCCCAGACGTCGAGCCCCAGAATCGGTGTGCCCTCACCCGTCATCACGGGGTTGTCCTGATTGGGCGTGCTCAGAATGTCGACCTGGCCCCCACCCGTAGCGATGAGCCACGCCCACCCACTGCCAAACCGGGTCGCGGCGGCCGTGTTGAACGTTTCCTTGCACTTTTCACCATCGCCAAACTTGGCGTGAACAGCATTCATGAGCGCCTCGGAAGGCTCGCCACCCTCGCCCTCAGGTGCCATGATCTGCCAGAACAAGCTGTGATTGTAATGACCGCCGCCGTTGTTGCGGACGGCCGTCCGCTTGTCTTCGGGCACGCTGTCGAGATCGGCGACCAGTTCACCGATCGGTTTGTCTTCGAGGCCCGTGCCTTCCAGTGCGGCGTTCAAATTGGTCACGTAAGCGTTGTGGTGTTTACCGTGGTGGATTTCCATCGTCTGTGCATCGATGTGGGGCGCGAGTGCGTCGTGAGCATAGGGAAGATCGGGCAGCGTGTGCGCCATCGGTGTAGCTCCTCTCTGAGGGAAGCGGGTTCGTTCCCTGAATGGGCCGCGGGGAAATGCGACGCGGACAGGGATCAATAAACAATAGGTATGTTCAGGTGAGAATAGAGAGAATATATAGTAGTGGTTCGGACGCGTCAAGATCGGCCCAAAAGCGCCCTTTTTCAGAAAAAACCGGGACTTAGACGCGATTTTTCGGGCCAGAATCCGGGCTCAGAATCAGGTTGTCGATCAGCCTCGCTCGCCCGAACCGCACGGCTGTCGCCAGCAGTGTGGGGGCCTGAATCCTGGACACGGGCTGAAGGGTCTCGAGATCGACCGCTTCCACGTAGTCGACGTCTCCCACTCTCTTCAGCGCCTCCCGAACGGCGGCGACCACGCGATCTCCCCGACGCTCCCCGACCTCGACGGTCGCCGCACCCGCTTGAAGCGCGTGATACAGGAGCGGGGCGACGCGGCGTTCCTCTGCGCTCAGATACGCATTGCGGGAACTCCTCGCCAAACCGTCGCTCTCCCTGATCGTCGGTGACACAAGGACTTCCACGTCGAAACCGAGATCGGCAGCCAAACGCTCGATGACTTTGGCCTGCTGTGCGTCCTTTTGACCGAACACCGCAAAGTGCGGCTTGACCGCGATGAACAGCTTGGTCACGACTGTTGTCACACCCGCGAAATGCCCGGGCCGCGACGCCCCGCAAAGGTGGTCGGTCAGCCCGAGGACCTCGACCTGGCTGGTGAACGCCTCGGGATAGATCTCGGCCAGGTCGGGGGCAAAAATCGCGTCGACGCCGGCTCGTTCGATCCACGCACGGTCGGTTTCAAAGTCGCGAGGGTAGCTGGCGAAATCTTCTGCGGGGCCGAATTGCTTGGGATTGACGAAAACCGTGGCGACGGTGCGATCCGCCACGCGAACCGCACGCTCGATCAGGCTCAGGTGGCCGCCGTGGAGCGCCCCCATCGTCGGGACGCAGCCGACGCGGAGACCTTCGCATCGCCACGCCTCGGACAGTCGCTGCATCTCCCGAACCGACCGGATCACGCGGAGGGGGTCACGGCCCACCGGGGAAACGCCTCTCCTTCACGTCCTCGCGGTAGCGTCTGGCCGCTTTCGCCGTGACCTCGAACAGATCCGCATACTTCCGTACGAAGGAGGGCACGCTTTCGTGCTGACCCAGCACGTCGGTAATCACCAGCACCTGCCCGTCGCACTCGCTTCCCGCTCCGATGCCGATCGTCGGAACGTCGACCCTCGCCGTGATGTCCTGCGCCGTCTGGTGGGACATGAACTCCAGCACGATCGCGTAGCACCCCGCGTCGGCCAGACGCTCGGCCTGACGACCGATCCGTGCGGCGGATTCGGGTTTCGTTCCCTGACGCACCGTGCGTTTTGCGGTCTGGGGGAGCAGCCCCACGTGCCCCATGACGGGAATGTCCGCGGCCACGAGTCTTTCCACAACCTCGACCCTAGGGCCCTCCAACTTGACGCTGTTCGCGCCAGCGTCGATCAACGCCCGTGCCGAAGCGAGCGCGTCCTCTGGATTCTCGTAGCTGCCGAAGGGTAGATCGGCGAGCAAATGGGTCGACTCGATCCCCCGCGCCACCGCCTCCACGTGATGTAGCATCATCTCCAGACTCAGATCCGACGTCCGCTCGAGCCCCAGTTCATTCTGCGCAACCGAGTCTCCGACCAGGAGGATGTCCAGACCGCTCGCGTCCAACGCTCTGGCGGTCGGGAAATCGTAGACCGTCAGCATGGCAACGGGCTCTCTTCCCTTCATGTCCCGAATGTCCTGGGCAGATTTCATGGCACCGATCAGACACTCACCTGTGTCGGCTGATAGTAGCGTGTACCTGCTGGCGGGGCGCTCACCTGCTCCAACAGGGCCTCGAAGTCCTCGGGGCGATGGGCAAAGTCCACCTGCGAGACATTCACGACCAGAAGCGGCGACTGCCGGTAGTGAAAGAAGAAGTGCGTGTAGGCTTCGTTCAACCGCGCAAGATACGTATCGGTGATGGCGCGCTCGTAGCCCCGCCCCCGACTGCGAATCCTGCGGGTCAGATTTTCCACCGTATCCTGCAGAAAAATAACAAGATCGGGCCTAGGAATCCGATCGTCGAGGGTCTCGGCGAGCCGATCGTAGAGCGCCAACTCGGCCTCGCCCAGCGTCACGTGGGCGTAGATTCCCTCCCGGCCGAACAGACACGTCGACACGACCTGCGATCTGAACAGATCGAGCTGATGGAGACTTTGCAACTGACGGTGTAGCGATTGAGAAGATAAAAAACCTGAGTCTGGAACCCGAATCGATCGAGGTCCTCGTAGAACAACGGTAGAAAGGGGTTGTCATCCGGATCTTCGGCCTCGAGACGAGCCCCCATGCGGGTGGCCAGCATCTGCGCCAAATGGCGTTTGCCGACCCCGGTGACTCCTTCTACGACGACGTATCGAACGGACAACAGGCCACCCTTCGAATGTCACGCCTCGATGAGAACGACCTCGGGGACCGGCTCCATCGAAGAAGCGTCCACAAGGGACAACAAGTCGGCGACGGTGCGCCGCACGATGGGATGCACCAGGTGGGGATTCAGATCGCAGAGCGGCTGGAGTACGAACGCCCGTTCGTGCGCGTGGGGATGCGGGACGGACAGACCCGGAAGCTCGATGACGGAGTCGCCGTGGAACAGGATGTCGAGATCCAAAACCCGCGGCCCCCACCTCTCCTTCCGAACGCGGCCGAACACCAGCTCCGTCTTTAAGAAAACGTCGAGCAGGGCTCTGGGTTCGAGCGTCGACTCCAGCTCGAGCACGCCGTTCATAAAGGCCGGCTGATCCTGAGGGCCAATCGGAGGATTCCGATAGACCGGTGAGGCGCGAACAACACGGATGCCGGACTCTCTTTGAAGTGCCGTAGTCGCCGACCGGAGCGTCGCTCCAGGATTCCCGATGTTGCCACCCAACCCAGCGTAGACGATGGCACTCAAGAGGGGGTTCGACCCGACCGGCGGACCTCGACCTCGACACCGTCGAACTGACCCTCTACAGGGGGATCGGGTTTACGCACGCGCACGACGACGCCACCCACGTCGAACTGCGTCAGAATCGCGTCCGCGATCCGATCGGCCAGCGACTCGACCAAACCGTAGCGCTCCCCCGTCACGATCTGCTCGGCCAGGGCGAAAACCCCGGGATAGTCGACCACCCCCTCCACGCCCGAAACATCGGGACTGGGGCCCAGTTCGCGCGTGCCATCGAAGGACGATTCGATTTCCACATCGACCTCGAACCGCTGTCCGAGCCGGCCCTCTTCTGCAAAAAGACCGTGATACCCGTAAAACCGCATGTTCCGGATGCGAAGCCAATCCCCAGCCATAGGTGGAATATTTCGGTCACCCGATGCGGAGTCAAGGACAAACTCTGTCTCGATTTCAGGGCGAAAACGGGAGTTCGGAGACGGTCGCCGACCCATCCTCTCCCAGACGGAGCGGCGTCCCCGGAACCTCGTTCCCCCGCCGAACCGAGGCCAGGGCGATCGTGCGGCCGAGGGCTCTCGATCGAGTCGAGGATCGTACGTCGCCCACCTCCTTCTCCCCGTTGAAAACCGGCGTTCCGCGGTTCGGCGGTCGGCCGGACCCGACCTCGAGCCCGACCAGATAGCGTCTGGGCTTCCCCAGGTTTTGCATCTTTGCCAGTGTTTCCTGCCCGATGAAACACCCCTTCGTGAACGACACGGTATCCGCCAGCCCCCCTTCTAGTGGGACGACACGGTCGTCGACATCGACACCGTAGCGGGGATGGCCGCGCTCGATCCTCCGGAGCTCCACAGCTCCGAACCCCGCGGGTCTTGCCCCCGCCTCCACGAGTCGGGTCCACGTAGCTTCCCCCTCCTCGGCCGGTAGCCACACATCGAACCCTAGATCGGCCGCGTAGCCCCTCTTGACGATCCACCCGTCCGGACAGGGCGGAAACGCAAGCGACTCGTGGTCGTCCCCAGGCACCTCGACCCCGAGCACCTCCAACACCGACGTTGATAAGGGCCCCTGTATGCCAAGAACGGACCAGGATTCGGACACATCTTCGATCGAAACATCGTCACCGATCAGATAGCGATCGAGAAACGCCGCCGCGGACGTGTGCAGATCCGGTTCGAACTCCAAAAACATCGCTTCCCCGCGGTTGTAGAGGTGCAGGTCGGCCTGCGTGTTTCCCTTTGGGTCCGTCAATGCCGTGTGATTGCCCTTACCTGGCTGGACGTCTTCGACCGTGTTCGTGAGCATTCCGTGGAGGAACCTGGCGCGATCGGCTCCCGTCACACGCAGTTTTCCGCGCGCACTCCGGTCGATCAGCGCCGCATTGCTCCGAATCGCCTCGTACTCGGCCGCCGCATCCCCATAGTCCACGGCGACCTCACGCCCCTCGATCGTTTCGAAACTGCCTTGTGCCTGAACCTCGCGCAGCCCCATGCTCATCTCCTTGGCGAACTGCTTCCACAGACGTCACCCGGTGACTATCATAGCCAGCCTACCGAACGTGTCAAGGCGGCGCGTTCTCTTGGCTTGCCGTGACGCGGCAGCCCCATACTTTAGAGAGTCGGAACTCTACTCCTCAGGAGGTCAACTTGAAAGCAATCCGCGTGCACCAGACTGGCGGGCCCGAGCGTCTGAGTCTGGACGAAGTGCCCGTAGCCGACCCGGGCGAGGGCGAAATTCTCATACGCGTCGACGCGGCGGGACTCAACTACATCGACACCTACCACCGATCCGGCCTGTATCCCCTGGAGTTGCCGGTCACGCTCGGTCTCGAGGGCGGGGGCGCGGTCGAACGACTCGGGGACGGCGTTGAAGACTTCGAACCCGGTGACCTCGTCGGCTGGGCAACCTGCCAGGGATCGTATGCCGATTACCTCTGCGCGCCTGCCGAGAAAGTCGTCAAACTGCCCGATGGCATCACTACCGAGCAGGCCGCGGCCGTCATGCTGCAGGGCATGACCGTCCACTACCTCACGCACACGACCTATCCCCTCAAAAGTGGGGACACCGCGCTCGTTCACGCTGCCGCTGGAGGCGTCGGGCTCCTGATGGTCCAAATCGCGAAGAAACTCGGAGCGCGCGTCATCGGCACGGTAGGAACCGAGGAAAAGGCCGACCTCGCACGCGGGGCCGGCGCCGACGAAATCATCCTCTACGCGGAGCAGGATTTCGAAGCGGAAACCCGCCGACTGACGGATGGCGATGGTGTGGACGTCGCCTACGACTCCGTTGGAAAGGCGACGTGGGAAGGCTCCATGAACAGTCTGAAGCCGCGTGGGTATCTCGTGCTCTTCGGGAACGCCAGCGGCCCGGTCCCCCCCGTCGACCCCTTCCTCCTGACACAGAAGGGCTCTTTATTCATGACGCGTCCCACCCTGATGAGCTACACCCTGACCCGCGAGGAGCTCCTCGGCAGAGCCCACGACATCCTCGGCTGGGTCGCGGACGGATCGCTGAACCTGAGAATCGACAGACAGCTCCCCCTCGCTCAGGCGGCCGATGCCCATCGTGCCCTCGAATCGAGGGCGACCAAGGGAAAGGTACTGATCCTGCCGTAACCCGGCTCGCACGGATTCCGCATCATCTGGCCGTGTCTCGCGAGGGGCGCGGCCACTTCTATCTTCATTCTTATCAAACCTTTAGCCTCTTTATCAGAAAAAGTGCCGAAAAACAAGAAAAAGGGCTAAAGGTCGATCAACCACCTGCCGATATACTGAGAGAAGGGGCGACTTACCCACCTCACGGGTCACCCCTCGATGCCGATATCACGGCGTTCCGACGGGGGTCGGGGCGCAACTGTAGGTCCCCTCTTACTTGGGTCGAAATCGATGGATCGTGATCGTGTGCGACAACTACAATCCACAATCAGCCGACAACTTTCGCACCTCACCGGAGAGGAGGTCAAAATCACTGACTTGGAGGCCATCTATTTTGCCTCGGCCGAGCTTACGATCGCCCTCACCCGACAGTCGGGTATGAAAGGTTGCTCATGCCAGCAGAAATCAATAACTCCGTCATTTCAGCAGCGTCCCTGACACCCCGTTCTGTCCCTCAAGGCCAGGCGGAGTTGAGGTCGCGCGACAACGCGGCGGAGGGGAACACCTCGAATCCTCAGGCCGTTCTGGCCAGCCGAAACGAGGAAGTCGTACGGGCGCCCGATCCGGGAACGAGCGGGCAGGGCGCCGAAAATCAATCTCAGCAGAACACCTCCGCCGCCGACAGCGGCGACGGTGGAGTCGGAAACAACCTGGATGTAACGATCTAACCCGTCTATTCTGCGCAACGAATCGTTCAACGCGGCGACCTCCTGGTCAGAGGTTCGGGGCGATTCGAAGCGACGTAATCGGTTGATTCGGTCACCGGTTACGGAAACCTCAGTCGAAGCGATTGATCACGTTTGGTAGGGTAGTGATATGCCGATCTTTGTATCGCGGTTTTCGCCTGAAAGGTCGCTCATCGGTAATTTCCTTTCTCCGCGCTCACCCGCCAGGGAAGCGCAGGAGGAGTTGGAAGCCGATCGAGAGTGGCAGCCACTGGAAACAGTGGCAACCCCGCACCGGCCGGAGACCGGGTTCAGTCTGCGAATCGTTCCACTCCCGATTCTACGACCCGATCTGCGACCGAGAACGCCGCGTCCGGGCAGGACGCACCTTCCCAGAACATCAGTGCCGACTCGCTCACGCTCCTCGATCAGCTGCGGCTCAGACGAAACGCCGCCAACCTGATCGCAGACATCCGTGAGAATACGGGATCGGCCGAACCGATCGAGGATCCTCCAGCCACAGAAGGCGACGGTGTGGTCTCAGCCGGAGCCGGTGCTCTGGCAGAGCGCCTGACGGCGCTCGTCGAGGAGCTGGCTACGGACGGTGGCGACAACGTCGTCCCGGTCGAAGCATCCTCTGAATTGATCGAACCCGTCGCGGTCGAGAATCAAGCAGCCAGCGAAGCTGCAGCGACCGAGCGGCTCGAAGTTCTGATCGACGCGTTGCAAGCGGGCGACTCGACGGAGGCAGGAGCCGCCGTCGTCCAACCCGCCAGCGCACCCGCGGAGTCGGTCGAGCTCGCGCCACGCGAAGTGCAGGAGCGCAGTCTGCGGCAGGATCTGCAGACGATCGCTACCGGTCTTCGCGAGGACGCCGCTATCGAGAGCCAGCGGAGTGTGGCCCAGGCTGCGCGAACAGCCGAGGCCGCAGCTCAGCGGGGTCAGCGTCAGGAGGTCCGCCAGAACCAACGGGAGATTCAGTCCCTGCAGACGGACCGACGTAGTGCCCAACAGGATGTGCAACGGGCAGACCAGGCTATCCGTCAGTTGCAGACGCGGAACACTCGGATTCAATCGAGCTCGTCGCAGCCGACGAACACGGGGAATTCACTCGACCTTCTGGCCGAATAGTCACCACCGGGGTTTGAGCCTGACCCGGGCCCGAAACCAGGCTCAAGACGACGCGTACATCGGAGTGGCGCTTCGTCAACGTACCTCGTCTCTCAACTAGAGCGGTGGTACCGATTGGTCAGTCCCCCTTTCTCTCGGTCTTCCGAGGGGAAGGGGGGTTTTTTCATTGACCAGTGACCATTGACCAGTGACCAGAGTTTGGGTGTAGGAGGATGGAAGGGTGTTTGGATAAAGGGCTTGCTCACGATTTGGGGTTCCCCTATCATCATTCGCAACGCAGCGTCGTCCCCCCTTTCCGGGTCCTGTCGTGCAAGATATCGCAGATCATCTCAAAGTCCTCGCCGACCCGGCCAGGCTCCGCATTCTTAAAGAGCTCATGGTCGTCAAAGCCGAAAAGAACGTTTGTGTGCGCGACCTGGCCGAGCGACTCAAGATTTCCCAGCCCAACGTCTCCCACCACCTGAAGGTGCTGAAGTCTGCTGGCTTCATCTCGTGTAAGAAACCGTGCGATGAAGATCAGCGATACGCCTACTATTCCGTCGATCGCGCGAAGATCGAAGGTCTCTTCTGTAACGTCATTGAATCGATCTCGTAGAGTGGGAAAGGCGTAGAACCACCCTTCGATACGCGGCGTAGCCGCTACTCAGGGCAGGCAGATGAACACAAATGGGGAGTCGGCCATTTGATCCAGTCCCTATTCGGGAAAATGATTTGAAAGTGTCCGGAGGCTTGCCGCAGGCAACGATGATGACAATTGGTAGTGAGGTTTGAAACAGACATCCCGCAGCTTAGAAAAAAGTGGCCTCGTCGGCATCGACGGGGCCCTTCGTCGTTTTAGACAGATGGTTTGATCAACCTGGAGGCACAACCACGATCGCGCGCGGACGCGTCGGGCAGGCGTGTTCGCACACGCCGCATCCGACACAGACGTCGCCAACGGCCACCATTCCTCCGGCGTCCAACGCGAGTGCCTTTTCGCCCACCGGGCAAAGATCGATGCATATTCTGCAATCGACGTCGTGTGTTCGCTCGCATTGATCGACGTCGACCCGGGCCCGCCCCATCCGAATCGCCTCTCTCGGCAGAACCTCGAGAGCGCCCGTTGGACACGCCGGCATGCACGCGAGGTCGTCGCACACGACACAGGGTTGGGTTTCGGCGAGGATGACGGGTGTCCCGTCTTGGGACGGATCGGACGAACTCAACGGTTGAATCGCATCGGCCGGGCAGGCACCGACACAAGCGTGGCACTTCGAACACACATCCAGAAAGTCGGGCCTCGCGCCGGGAGGTCGGAGAATCCTCACCGGGCCGGTCTCCCTATCTAGCTTCTCCTCGACGAATTCGGCGGCGGGCAGCACGTATCGTCTCACCACCTCGCGAAAGAAACCGCGCCGTCCAGAGTCCTCGTTCACTTCACCCACCTCACCTGACGATCACGAGACCGCGACCTGTCGGGCCACGGAACGCAGATCCATTTCATACTCGATGTCTACGATCGGTGGACGCGATGGGATCTGATTGATCCCGTGCCTGGACGCCCGTCCCATTCGCTCCAGCAGATAGGGCACCACCGCGCGATCGATCGGATGAACCGTGTAGACGTTCGTCTCTCTCACATCGTCCCACGCGAACCCCAGTCCTTCGAGCCGTTTCGCCATCAGGTTCACGACATAGGTCCCCTTCTCCCCGATCGCGTCTTCCGTCGTCTCGCCACACCGGATGATCGCCTGCCGTGTCAGTTCTGGTGACGCCACCTCTCCACCCCCTGCGATCACGAAGGACGACGCATCCTCGTCGGCGGCATCTGCGTCTGGCACCGCGCAGGAGAATGCGTGCATCGTCTGTTCGTCCGGTGGATCGAGCGACGGCGCGACGTTTGTGCGCGCGATCGGATTCTCGTCGCCGTCGTAGACCTCCCAGGAACGGAGCACGTCGCAATACGTCTCGTTGTAGGCCTTGAAACCGTCAATCGTGTAGGGCGAAGGGCAACGGAGCTCGATCGCACAAAGGGATTCGCGCGGTTCGCCGACATCGGATAGATACCGATCGATTCGATCGAACCCGCCGCGCCACGGCAACAGATGTTCGAACTGAATCCGCTCGACTCGAAACCCCGGTTCCGCGGCAACACCGCTCGAATACGGTGAGCCCCCGCGCAGGTAGCGGTATCGACCGCTGGGGTGCGGGCGACCTGGCCGGTTACTCACAAAACCTCCTCGGGTTCGGTCAGATACGAAACGAGCAACCTGCCCGTATTGACGATGCCCTCGGTCGAGCACATCTCGTATCCGTGCGTGTTGTCGCCCGGGTAGGCCAGACACAGTGCGCGCCCGGCCGCCCCCGCCTTCTTTGCGATGCTCGCGTCACTCCCGTAAGACGTGACGACGGCGGCTTGCGCGCCGAATCCCAACCGGTCGGCTCTCGCGTGGAGACGATCGAGCGTTGCCTGATGATACAGTCCCTGGGCATCGGCGTGCAACAGCACGGGAGAGCCGCCATTCCGAATCTGATACTCTTCGGCGACGGGCGCAATGTCGAGTGCGATCACTTCGTCGACCGGCAGGCGTTCGATGGCGTGGACCGCGCCGATCGCCCCGACCTCCTCTTCCGAACTCACCACGAGGTAGACGTCGCGCAACGGGGGTGTTCGCTCGAGCGTTCGCGCCGTTTCGAGCAGAATCGCGACACCCGCCCGGCAGTCGAGGTTATAGCCACAGATGAAACCCTCGATATGCTTCGCCCTCTTCCGTTCCCGATCCAGCACGATTCTCGTACCGGGTCGAACACCGGCGCCCTTGAGCGTTTCCTTCGACACCTTCGTTTCCACCCACATCGATTCCCAGTCCAACGAAGCCCCCGCTTTCACACGACCGGCGGGACTGTCGGTCGAGACGTGCTTCGCACCGATCGACAGCACACCCGGCATGGTCTCTTTGGCTCCGAGGATCTCAACGGGTCTTTCGCCGATCGCCCAGGGGTGAAGACCTCCGAGGGCCCGAACACGAAGACGGCCATTCGACTCAACGCGCTTCACCATCATAGCGATCTCATCTTTGTGCGCCGTCACCGCGACCGCATTGTCGGTATCACTCCCCGGTATCTTCACGATCAGGTTGCCGGCTGCGTCGACCGCCGTTTCCATTCCCAACCCCGCAAAGACATCGGTACAGTAAGTCGCGACTTCGTCTTCCACACCCGATGGCGCGTGCGCGAGCATGAGAGACTCCGTGTCTCTCATCAGTCTCTGAGGTTCCAACGCATCCTCTCCGGAAGGGTCAACAACGAAAGCTGCAACGGATCCCCGTTTCTCAGCCCGATGGCTAAAGACTGGGCGGGGTCCGGCCGAACTATGTGGGGTATCCCCCGATGTTACCCCTTGATTTGTAAGGGATTGACTTCCTCCATGCAAGTTCTCATCCTTTAGACTGGGCCGCACGTGAGGCCCTGACGATCCGCTGCTTGACAGCGCGCGACGAATTCCTTTATTGTCGCCGCCTCCCAAACGTGCACGGGCATCTTGCCACCAGCGTCCTTCACCCCACACCACAAGGAACTCCGAAGTGGCGCGTGCATCCAAGACGAATTTCAAGGGTGTAAAAGATTCGCTCCATCGGTATCTCGAAGACGTGGCTTCTTCCCAGCCACTCTCCGCAGCAGAGGAAATCTCACTCGCCCAACGCATCAAAAAGGGCGACCTCGAGGCACGGGCAAAACTCGTCGAAGCGAACCTCCGCTTCGTCATCACCGTCGCACGTGAGTATCAAAACCAGGGCGTCCCTCTCGTCGACCTCATCAGCGCCGGTAACATCGGTCTGATCGTCGCGGCCGAACGGTTCGACGAAACGAAGGGATTCAAGTTTATCTCCTACGCTGTCTGGTGGATCCGGCAATCCATTTTACAAACGTTGGCCGAGCACTCACGCGTCGTGCGTTTGCCCCTCAATCGGGTCGATCTCCTGCGTCGCATCGCTCGATACACGAACAGCAAGCAGCAGGAAACTTCCTCAAAGCCGCAGGAAGAAGAGATCGCCGAAGAGTTGGGCATCACCGTCGAGCAAGTCGTCGACACGCTGTCGACCGGTCAGCGCGTGCTCTCGCTCGACGCCACATTCGGCGACGACGACGAGAACAGTCTGCTCGAAATCATGGCGGATGACAACCAAGAACCACCCGACGAAATGATGTTGAAGAACTCGCTCGAGTACGAAATCCACGCAACTCTGGATACGCTCGACAACCGGGAAAAGGAAGTTATCAAGCTCTACTTCGGTCTGAGCGGCGAGCCCGAAATGACCCTCGAAGAGATCGGTCTCCAGTTCAGGCTCACTCGCGAGCGCGTACGCCAAATCAAAGAGAAGGCCTTACGGAAGCTTCGTCATCCCACGCGAGGCCGCAAACTGATCTCCTTCTCGGAAAGCGGCGCCTGACGACCGATTAAAACGAGAAAGAAATGAGGGCTGTGTCCACAGGACGCAGCCCTTTGTGTTTCCCTCCCACCTTCAACCTCACATACCGTCCACGAGCTCCCTGAACCTTCTTCCACGCTCCTCGAAATTGGCGAACATCCCGTAGCTGGCACACGCCGGTGACAGGAGCACCGTCTCTCCCGAACGCGCCTCCTCCTTCGCCGCAACCACCGCCGAATCGAAATCTGACGCGTGGTGCACGTGCGTCGACGCCTCGGGAGGCACCGAGTTTTCGATCGCGTTCGCCGTCTCGCCCACCAGAACCAGGCACCTCACCCGTTCCGCGATGCGTCTGCCAAGATCGTCGAACGGAATCCCTTTGTCGTAGCCACCTGCAATCAGAACGATGTCGCCCTCGATCGCATCCAGGGCCACGGCCGTTCGGTCGGGACTCGTCGCAACCGAATCATTCACGAAAGTCACACCCTTCACGCTCCCCACGCACTCGAGCCGGTGCTCGACACCCTCAAACGTGCGGAGAACGTCCGCGACGCTGTCCCTGCCGACACCGACAGCCAGCGCGGCCGCTGATGCCGCACAGGCGTTCGCGACGTTGTGCCGACCGGGAACACGCAGATCGGCCGTCGCGACCAGCGTTGACCCATCCGCCACGATGTGATCGTCTTCCACGAACACCGACGTGTCGTCACCCGACACAGACCCGGTGGCGAACCACAGCGTCCTGGCCTCCGTCCGCCAACCTGCGACTTCCTCATCGTCGCGATTCAGAACGGCCACGTCGTCTTCGGTCTGATGCTCGAGGATCCCTTGCTTCGACGATCGGTAATCGTCGATCGAACCGTGTATGTCCAGATGATTGATCGAAAAGTTGGTCACCACCGCCAGGCGAGGCGACCACGCCATCCCCCGCAGGTGTCTCAGCTGAAAACTCGACAGCTCCAACACGACGGGAACGTCCTCCGACAAAGCCTCGAGCTCATCCAGGAGCGAGATTCCCATGTTTCCACCCACGCTGGCACCTTTCCATCGCCGCTGAATCATGGCCCCGATCAGGGTCGTCGTCGTCGTCTTGCCGCTGCTGCCCGTCACCCCGAACACGGGTGATGGACATCTCGCCAGGAAGAGACCGATTTCCGTCGTAATCGGTACATCTTCTTCCCTCGCCACGTTCAAAAACGGAGAAGAAAGGGGCACGGCCGGGTTGGCCACGACCAGGTCCGCTTCCCGAAAATCTCGACCCTCGTGACCGCCGAGTCGAAATCGAACGTCGAGATCGGACAACGCGTCGACAGACGCCGCCAGCTCCGACTGGGTCGATGTATCCGTCACCGTCACCTCAGCGCCCTGCTCGACTAGATAACGCGTCGCGGAAACAGCGCCCCCGAGTCGCCCGAGCCCCATAATCAGAACGCGCCTTCCCTTCAGGGAAAGCGCGGCATCGAGGATGGCCTGTGGCGATAGATCGGACGTCACAATTTTCGCCCTTCGAGCATGAACAGCACGATTTCCACGAGCGTGACCAGGTCGAGCGCATTGTGATGGAGAACGTCGTGCATCTCGATCGCATTACCTGTCCGCACGAACGCATGATACGCATCGGGAATCGCTTCGCCCGGAATATCTCCCGTCCGCCCCCGCTTGCAGATGGCTCGTTCGAGCGTCTGTAGCTTGCAGTTCGGCAAACGCTCCTTATAACGGCGGCGCCCTTCGTGCAAAAGATCGATATGCACGAGATCGTCGGGCAAATCGTAGCCATAGTAGCCCATGCGATCGCGAACATAGGGCAGGTCGTAGGTCTTGCCGTTGAAACTCACGACGGTTTTCGCATAGCTCAAGATTCGCCCCAACTCGAACAGGAGCGCGGCCTCTTCCGTGTAGTCTCTTGCCAGGAGTTGCAGCACGCGGAGCTCTCCGTCGCGCGCGGCGACCACCCCCACCAGGAACAGAGGCGTACCAGCCGTGAACCCTGTCGCTTCGATGTCCAGAAAGAGCAGTCGATCGCCCGGCGTGTGGGACAGAGCGCCGAATGTTTCGTGAGGGTCGTGCGGGAGCATCGCGACCCCCTGCAGCGATGACATCAGCCGGGCAAACCGGGCGGTCATCGTGTCCCCATCCCCAGGCAACAGTTCGGCGACCGAACGATCGACCATGAGAAAGGACCCGGCGGGTGTTTCCCACGGATCTCCGACCACAATCTCTTCGATCGCGCGCCGTATTCGGACGTCGGCGGGGCCGGCCATCGTCCGATCGATGGACGAAGAGGCATCCTGGGTCACCGCGACTGACATCGCAGCTTCTCGACGACGAAGCGCTGAGCGTCGGAGCGCGGAGATGCGTGTTCGGAGTTGGTGGGTTAGCATCGGTTTTCTGTTGGGAAACTTCGGGCCATTCCTTTCCGCAATCGTCATTTGTTGTCTTCTCTTTCCGGATAGAGCCCCTTTTATGACCAAAAGAGAAACAGAAAAGTCCCACTCAGGCGCCGTGGGGGCTGGTGGCCTCGGCTCCCTCGACTACGCTCGGGACAGGCTCGTCACAGGTGGCAGGGCCCCATCCAGTAGCCGACGTGCTCCACCCCACCCCCATACCGTCCGCCGGCAGTCGGTTGCGTTACAGAAGAGTCAATAATGATGGTGCGCTTGCGGACTAGCACCCGTAGGAGGTGGAAGGAACATCGGGGCCGCCTGTCGCCTTTCCCTCGGCGCCATCTTGTGGTCCCGATAGCCAGCATCGAGAGACCACCCAGAACCGTTCAATCACGGATGATCCATAATGAATCTCAATTATCCTTGTGTGCTCTCTCCATAGACAGGCGGAAGTCTTCTTATTCATCTGCTCGTGTTTGCGATTGTAGTCAGGTTGGGAAATCGAGTCAAGGTGGGGGCATTTCACGGAATGCGTTTGTTCGCGCGCGTCCGATGGGCTAAATTGACGCGCCGATCGAACGAAACGACTCGCCATGACCAACTACATCATCCGACGCCTGCTCCACATGATCCCTACGCTGATCCTGATCTCCATGGTCAGCTTCGTCGTGATCCAAGCGCCCCCCGGCGACATGCTCACGTCCCGTCTGGCCGAACTGGCCGAGCAGGGCGAGCTGGGATCCGAAAGCGCCGTCGCGCAGATCGAGGCGCTCCGCGAACGCTATGGCTTGAACGATCCGCTTTACATTCAGTATTTCAGGTGGATCGGCAACATCGCCTTCAACGGCGACTTCGGTCAATCGTTCACCTACGAGATGGACGTGATTCAGCTGCTCGGGGAACGTTTGGGCCTCACCCTCACGCTCACCCTGTCGACGCTCGTCTTCACGTGGATCGTGGCCATTCCGATCGACATCTACTCGGCGACCAAGCCCTACTCCCTGGGCGACTATGGATTCACGCTCCTCGGGTTCGTCGGCCTCGCCACACCCAACTTTCTGCTCGCTCTCGTCATCATGTTCTGCCAGATCACCGTCTTCGAAACGGAATCCGTCGGCGGGCTCTTGTCGCCGCAGTACATCGGCGCGCCCTGGTCGTTCGCAAAATTCCAGGACCTGTTGGCTCACATCTGGGTCCCGATCGTCGTCATCGGAACGAGCGGCACGGCCAGCGTCATCCGCATCATGCGCGGCAACCTGCTCGACGTGCTGGGCCAGCAGCACATTCAAACGGGGCGGGCGAAAGGACTGACCGAAACCAAAGTCATCGTCAAATACGGTGTCCGCATCGCGATCAACCCCCTCGTCAGCCGTCTCGGACTCGCGCTCCCGAACCTCCTGTCCGGCGCCGTCGTCACGGGCATCGTCCTCGGTCTGCCCACCGCCGGTCCGATCTTTCTGACCGCCTTGACATCCCAGGACATGTATCTGGCCGGCGCCTTCCTCTTGCTCTCGGCCACCTTCCTGTTGATGGGCAACCTGCTCGCCGACATTCTTCTCGCGTGGCTCGACCCGAGGATCCGATATGAATAGCGCCCCGGCCGTCGCCGGCGAGCAATCGATCGAAGAGCCCGAGGCCGTCGCCACAACAGCCTCCTATTCTCAGCGAAAGCTCATCTGGCGACGCTTCAAGAAGCATCGGGCAGGCGTTATCGGCGGGTACGTGGTCATCCTCCTCTACGTCATTGTCGGCCTGGGGGAATTCCTGGCTCCGCACGGCGTGAGTAACCGCTATTACAAAGTCGTCCACTGCCCGCCTCAGCGGATTCACTTCTTCTCCAACGAGGGATTCCACCTTCGCCCGTTTGTCTACGGGATCAAAGGCCATCTCGATCGCCAGACGGGAATCAAAAAGTACACCGAAGACTCCGAGCTGAAGCATCCCATCTACTTATTCGCGAAGGGTGATGCCTACTTCTTCTACGGTCTGTTCACCTGGGACCGTCACCTGTTCGGGACCGGTGTGGACAATCCGATTTTTCTCCTCGGAACGGACCGGTTCGGCCGCGATCTGCTGTCCCGCATCATCGTCGGGGGACGCATCTCCCTCTCGATCGGACTGTTCGCCGTCTTCCTCAGCCTCACCCTCGGCTCGGTCCTGGGTGTCACCTCCGGCTACTACGGCGGTGCGGTCGACAACCTGATCCAGCGCATCATCGAGCTGATCTTCGCCTTTCCCTCGATTCCGATCCTCATGGCCCTGAGCGCCGTGCTGCCCGCGGACTGGCCTTCGCACCTCGTCTTCATGGGCATCGTCACCGTTCTCGCCCTGATCGGATGGGGCGGACTCGCACGCGAAATCCGAGGCAAGACCCTGTCGCTCCGGGAAGCCGACTTCGTCCTGGCCGCTCGCGTCTGCGGTGCGGGAGACGCGCGTATCATCTTTCGCCATCTGCTCCCCTCGATGATCAGCCACATCATCGTCATCGCCACCCTGGCAATCCCGATTTTCATCCTCGGGGAGAGCACCCTCAGTTTCCTGGGTCTCGGCATCAAGCCGCCCTCCACGAGTTGGGGGCTCCTGCTTTCCGACGCCATGAACATCCACTCGCTCAGCCTCTATCCGTGGCTGCTCGCACCCGGTTTCTGCATCATCATCGCCGTCCTCGCGTTCAACTTCCTGGGCGATGGCCTGCGCGACGCCGCCGACCCGTATTCGAGCCGATGAGAAACGAACACGAAGACGCGAAGTCGCGAAGTCGCGAAGGATAGAACGGATGATCACTACCCCGTGCGTGTGGAGATCCGAAGTTGTCTTTCTTCGAGCCTTCGTGACTTCGTGTTGATTCTATGAGCGAAGACCAACAACCGTTGCTCGAGATCAATAACCTGAAGACGCATTTCTTCACGGATGACGGGGTGGTGCGTGCGGTCGACGGGGTGTCGTTTTCCGTCGGGAAGAGTGAAACGATTGGGGTCGTGGGAGAGAGCGGATGCGGGAAGAGTATCACTGCCTTCTCGACGATGCGTCTGATCCCGGAACCACTTGGCAGAATCGTGGATGGAGAGATCGTCTTCCACCGGAACGGCAGCTCGGTCGATTTGACGAAACTGCCGCCGCGCGGCCAGGAAATGCGCGACATCCGTGGCAACGACATCGCGATGATCTTTCAGGAACCGATGACGTCGCTCAGCCCGGTCCACACGATCGGGAACCAGATCGGCGAAGCCATCGAACTCCACCAGGAAGTCGACAAAGCCGAGGCGCGTAGGCGATCTGAAGAGACTTTGCTGAAGGTTCGTCTCCCCCGACCCGATCGGCAGCTCGACGCCTATCCGCACGAGCTCTCCGGCGGCATGCGCCAGCGCGCGATGATCGCCATGGCCCTCTCCTGCAATCCCAGCCTGCTCATCGCCGACGAACCGACGACCGCACTGGACGTGACCGTCCAGGCTCAGATCCTCGACCTCATGGAGCAACTCCAAAGCGATATCGGCATGTCGATCATGCTCATCACGCACGACCTGGGCGTCGTCGCGCGCATGGCCGATCACGTCGCCGTCATGTATCTGGGCAAGGTGGTCGAGTACTCGGACGTCCGAACGATCTTCAAACAACCGCGTCATCCTTACACGCAGGGGTTGCTGAAGTCGATCCCCGTCATCGGACGCAAAGAACAGCTCGTGCCGATTGAAGGTTCCGTGCCCGACCCGTTCGAGTTGCCGACAGGATGCACGTTCGCGCCCCGATGTCCTCACGCGACCGATCAGTGCCGGGAAGCGCCGACCTTACGTGAAGTTTCGGCGGGACATCAGGTGAGCTGTTGGCTGGAGGTAGAACCGTAGGCGGTGGACGGTTACGACGGGCCTCATTCTCGTGGGCGGTGGTAGTGGGCGGTCGGCGGTAAAGACGGACTTCGCGACAACCTTGGGCCCCTCGACTTCGCTCGGGATAAACTCCGGGGCGAACGGCGGTTCGCCCGATGTTAAAGCCCACAACATTGCGTGAACGACACAAATGACCGAGACAAACGGAAAATCTGAAGTTCTGTTCGAGATCGAAGACCTCAGGACCTATTTCCCAATCAAGAAAGGGATCTGGCGAAAGGTCGTCGGCCACGTCAAGGCGGTGGATGGCGTCAGCATGACGCTGCACCGTGGGGAAACGCTGGGGCTCGTCGGCGAAAGTGGGTGTGGGAAAACCACGACGGGGCGATCGATGATCCGGTTGATCGAACCGACGAGTGGCCGTGTGACGTTCCACCACGACGGTCAGGCGATCGATCTTCGAAACGTCGAGAAGGAAGAGCTTAGAGGCCTGCGACGTTACCTGCAATACATCTTCCAGGACCCCTTCTCATCGCTCAACCCGCGCATGACCGTGTTCGACATCGTCGCGGAGCCGCTCGTCATCAACCAGATCGCCAGCGGATCCGAACTGGAAGGGCGCGTCGAGCAGCTGCTCGTTCGCGTCGGCCTTAGACCCGATCATCTTCGCCGCTATCCGCACGCGTTCAGCGGTGGACAACGTCAGCGCATCGGAATCGCCCGGGCACTCGCCCTCACCCCTCGTCTCATCATCGCGGACGAACCGGTCAGCGCGCTCGACGTCTCGGTCCAGGCTCAGGTCATCAATCTAATGGAAGAGCTTCAGGAGGAATTCGATCTTACCTACTTGTTCGTTGCGCACGACCTGAGTGTCGTCGAGCACATCAGCGACCGCGTTGCCGTCATGTATCTCGGCCAGATCGTCGAGATGACCGAGGCCAGCCAGCTCTACGAACGTCCCTTGCACCCCTACACCGTTGCACTCATGTCGGCTGTTCCCGTCGCGGACCCCGATCACCGCATGGACCGTGTCCCCCTCGAGGGCGACGTCCCCGATCCGCCGACGCCCCCTCCAGATGCAAATTCCATCCTCGTTGTTCCTACGCGCAAGACATCTGCAAGACGGACGACCCCTCGCTACGCGAAATCGAGCCCGGTCACGAAGCCAGCTGTCACTTCGCGGGCGAGCTCGAGTTTCAACAGATCCAACCCGCCTGACATCGAACATCGAGAATCGAAAAAAGCACGATACATCCGACCGACCGCCGCTCGATACCACGGGTCCGAGCGTGAAATCTTGAAGCCGTTGACCACATCGACTCCGTCCTCCAGGCTGTCGACCAGTCGTCGCAGGTCGGCGACACGATACTGCCCGTCGCCGTCGGTATAGAAGACCCATTCTCGTGAAGCGTTTTTGAACCCGGTCGTCAGAGCCGCACCGTAGCCCCGGTTTTCCCCGTGGGCGATCACCCGCACAGCCGGAATCGCCCCGGAGATTTTATGGAGACGTTCGATACTCTTGTCCGAGCTGCCATCGTCCACGACCAGAATCTCGTATTCCGAAGCGAGAGACCCGGCCAGGTCGTCGGCCTCGATCACCAGCTCGCCGATCGTATGTTCGTCGTTGTAACAGGGGAAGAAGATCGACAGAGAAGACAGGCGAGGGGCCGTAGGCATTCAGACTGATCGCGCAGGGTCGACACCACGCGATCGACTTCTGCGTCCGTCAGTTCGGGATAGATCGGCAGACACAGCACATCTCTGCAAATACGTGTCGAGACGGGAAGGTCGGTGGGAATCCTGCGAAACGTCGAGAACGCGGGCTGCTCGTGCAGGGCGCGCGGATACAGCACGCCCGTGCCGATGCCGGCTGACGACAGCCGGGCCTGGAGACCGTCCCGATCCGGATGTCGTACGCAGAACTGGTGAAAAACGTGGTCGGCCTCCACAGCGGGCAGTCGCAGGTTCAGGCCCGACAGCCCCTCGACGTATCTTCCCGCGACTTGGCGTCGGCGGGCATTGTCCCGATCGAGGTGTGCGAGACGAACGCCCAGAACAGCCGCCTGGATGTCGTCCAATCGGCTGTTCATGCCCAGCTCCAAGCTGACCTGGCGTTCCTGCCACCCGTATTGCCTCAGCGTCCTCGCTCGTTCGAGGAGGCCGGTGTCGTCGCTCGCCAGGCAACCGCCATCTCCCAAAGCAGGAAGGTTCTTCGTAGGATAAAAGCTGAAGGCGGAAACATCCCCAAAACTGCCCGTCAGGCGATCTCCTATTCGGGCACCGTGCGATTGCGCGCAATCCTCGACGACGCTGAGGCCGTGTTCTCGGGCGATCGATCCTAAACGCTCCATCGGAGCGGGACAGCCGTAGAGGTGGACAGGGAGGATAACCTTCGTGGCGGAACAGACGGCCTCCGCGACCCGTTCGGGGTCGAGTGTGCAAGAATCCGGATCGACGTCGACCAGCACCGGACGCGCTCCCGAACGGACGACGGCCGTGGCTGTCGCCGACGCGGTCACTGCCGGCACGAGCACCTCATCCTCCGGCCCCAATCCAAGCGTCCTCAGGGCCAGCTCGAGCGCGTCCGTTCCGCTCGCCGTTCCCACGACGCCCGCCACCCCGAGGTAGTCTGCGAACGCGCGCTCGAACCGATCGCACGCCGCCCCCAGCACATACCACCCGCTATTCAGGACCTCAGCAATCGCCTCGTCGATCTGTGTCCGAAGCCGGTCATAGCCGCGACCCGGGGCGGCGGGGTGGATGGAAGGTTGACCCATCAGATCACGATGAACAGGAGAGCCACGTCCTCACCCGTTCAGCTGTCTCAGAAACTGGAAGGTATAGATACCGGAGTCGTGGCCATCCTTCCACACGATCTGGATCGCATACCGACCGACCTTCTGGATTCGGTCGATTTCTGCGCTGGCTGCCATCTGGCCGGGGGTGATCACGTGCAGGTCGCTCGACGATGTCTCACGGTGGCTCTCGCAGACCGCACACGGACAGCTCCGTCTGAGAAGGTCGAGCGGCAAATTCGATCTCGTTCGGTCACGCCACTCGATCTGCATCGTGGCGTCTTCGACCGATACGTGGATTTTCTCGGGCACAGCGGGATTCACGTCGGCACCTTGACTTTTCATCTCCCGGACCTACATTTCGCCAAACCGTGGTCGAAGGCATTCACCGGGCCGAGGTTTCAGACCTCCGGCCCGGAACTTTTTCTGCTAAAATGAGTATAACTCACAGCACCTGTTGAAGATATGAACGTTCTCCACATCAGATTCGGACACTCGCTGCTCTCGACGCTCGCCAGAGCCACGCTCGTTCAGAAGCAGTTTCAACGGCTCCTGGCCGACCGGCCGACGGGTGTGCGCGTGGCGTGCCGTAGCAAGCAGCCACACGCCGACCTGAACAGCCGTTACACCGCCATCACGCTGCGGTCCGCCGGAGCCACGGCCGGAGCCATGCTCCTCTCCTTCCTCCTTTACCCGGAACACATCCCAACCGTCGGCCAGGGCACGCGAAGACCCGCCATAATTCACGTGGAACACATTCCGGAGACGGTGCAGAGAACACAGCCACCTGCCCCACCCAGACCCGTCGTTCCGATCGCGGTCGAGGGGGACGTGCCCGACACCGTCACCATCGAACCCACAGACCTCGACCTCGATGCCATCCCCATCGACCTCTCCCTCTCCGGGCCTCCTGGAGGGGGCGGGCCCCTTTCAGACGAGCCCATGGACGCGTCCGAGATCGACTACAAACCCCACCTGCTCACGCTCATCATGCCGGCGTTTCCGAGCGAGGCCCGAAGGGACCGATTGAAATCCGGATCCGCGAAGGTCAAGCTGCTGGTCGACAAACGGGGAAAGGTCGAAAAGGTGGAGTTTGTGGATGGACCTGCGGTGTTCAGAGAGGAAGCGATCTCCACAGCCTACCGCTACCGGTTCCGCCCGGGCAAGCATCAGGGGGAAGTCAGAAAAGTGTGGATGGAGATTTCGATACAGTTCCGATACGACTGAAACCTCACTACCCGTCGGAATCATCCGTTTTCTTCAAGGACGCGATCTGCTCGTTTGCCGCTCTCAGCCTCTTGGAGAGGACGCGCGTCATGTTGAGCACCATACTCAGGTGCGCATCACGATGTGCCTCGAAGAAAAGCCGAAGGGTTTCGAGTGGGAATTCCAGCAACATCGCCTCGGGATCCGCCCGGACCGTCGCTGACCTCGGCAACACATCCACGAAAACCATCTCGCCAAAGAAGTCCCCGCGGCGGTGCAGCCGCGTCAACTCGACCTTGTTCCCGTCGCCCGTCTTTTTCTCGATGACCACCTCGCCATCGTGAAGGATATACATCGATTCACCGGGCTCCCCCTCCTCCACGATCACGTTACCATCGCGGAACTGGTGAATCGCGGCCGCGCCGACGAGAGATTCCAGCTCGTCCATGTTCAGGCCGACCAGAAGTGGCGACAGGCTCAATGTATGGTAGTCGATCTCGCTCATGTTCACTCGTTCATCGACGGGTCACACCGTGTCTCAGCGTCAATTCCTGCAGCAGCACGCCGTAGGACGTCCTCAGGCTCGAATCGAGACGAAAGGCGTGCCGGTAGGAACGAGCCGCCTCCCGATAAAAACCCTTGGCCGTCAGCACCCGCCCCAGAAGAAGGTAGTTTTCAGCGAAATCGGGCGCCAGCTCGGTAATCCGCGTGGCCATCTCGTGGGCGGTCTCGAAGTCTCGACGAGCCACGTGAATCCAAGCCTTCCCGAATCGGCTGTGGGGGTTCGTCGGATCCTTCTCCTCGGCAAGACTGTAGTAGAGGAGGGCGTTGTCGAGGTCTCCCGATCGGTGATACAGATAGCCGAGGCTCGACAGAATACCTGCATCGAGGGTGTCGATGGCCGCAACCTGCAGACCAGCCTGGATCGACTGCTCCAGGTCATCGAGGTGCAGGTAGCAACTCGCCAAGAGTCGCAGGGCTTGAAGGTGACCCGTACGGTGAAGCAGGAAATCGCCCAACTCCGATGCGGCCGAGGCGTAATCCCCGTTTTCCATCGAAAGCCGTACACCGTCGAGACCGGGGTCGAGTACGACTCCTGCCGTATCCGGACTCAGGTCGATGTCGGCTGGCTGTAGCAGCGCATCGAGGCCCGTCTGGGCGTATCCGGCCCCGCCGAGCAGGAGCCAAACGAACGCCACCACGCAGAACCGACTCATCCTACCACTTTCCCCTTCAGATAGAGCAACGAGTATATCCCCAGGACGCCCCCGAACCCTCCGACGACGATCACGATGGTCGTGTTCGACAGTCCACCGAGGGTCCCGAGCACTTCTGCGTGCAGCTTGACGAACGCCTCGTTCCCGGGTTCCAGATCGAGCACCCGTTCGATGGCTGTCCGCGCTTGGGCTTCCTCACCACGACCGTAATGAATCCGAGCAAGGTTGTAATAGGCCGTGGCGACATCCGGGGACACACGAACCGCCTGGCGATACAGCCGCTCGGCAGCCTCCGGCTTCCCCTGTCTTTCGTAGACCGTACCGAGGTTGTTGTAGGCGTCGCCGTCCTTGGGATCCAGCTTGAGCACTTCCCGATAATACTTCTCTGCAAGGTCGTATCGTTTTTGAACAAAGCAGAGATACGCCAGATTGTAACGCGCATCTCGATGCTTGGGGTCGCGCTTGACGACCTTGAGATAGAGATCGACCGCCTTTCTCAGATCTTTCGGACGGTCGATACCCAGTTGCGCCTGCTGGGCCTGTTCGAAGAGCGCATCCGTCTCGTCAGCGTGAAGATACGCCGGGAAAAGCCCTGCCAGGGCCGACACGAAAGTAACCACCCAAACGCGGACCAATCGTTCCTCTCTGAACAGGACTAAAATGGGAACATCAGATCGATTCGGGTTCTCAGGCTACTCGCGAACCGAACCTCGTCGAGAGACATGACGATGGGCGGCCGGTGCCTCCATAAGTCGAGGCACAGCTGCGCCGAGATGTCGAGTCGGCGGCTCGCGAGCCGCGCGACGAGGAAAGAGACCGTCAAGAGTCGGATCACGTCAAGTCCTGTTCAATGCTTAAATCATAGCATCGGCCTCCAACCGGAGTCAAGCTCGATTGGCGATCCAATGTATTTAAGAATCAAGGTGTTAGTTGTCCATCGCCCCCTGGTCGATCCAAAGCCGGACCAGCGCCAGGTCCCCACCGTTCAAAAAAGGCCCGCCCTGCGGCATCCTGTCCCCCAAAATGCCGGCTGAACCGGATATTTTCTGCATCAGGTAACTCGAGTCGGGCGACCCGGGTGTCACACGCGGGGTCGTCGGAACCTGGGAGCTGGCCACACCGACCAGCGCCCGCCACGCCGTGTCGGCCGCCATTACCAGACCCTCCCCGGGGGGAAATCGATCGGATGCCGCGTGGCACCCGACGAACGCACAGTTTTGGTCGAACAGGGGTTGGATGTCCCGCGAAAAACCGGTCTCGGGTCGATAGGAGAAGGATTCGGACAGGGTGGCCGCACGGAGTCCGTCCGCGCCCATCACGCCGTCGATCTCGATCGTAAGAGAAACGCCCGCGGCGAGCGGCGACGTCGTCGCAGTCAGCAGGTCCGCTCCGTCGAACATCGTCGACAGAACGCTAACCTCACCCGCATCGGTCGTCACACGAACGGTTGGAATCAGAGCGGAATCGACCGCCTTCGTGAACGTGATCTGGACGCGGTCTGCCGCCGACGCGACGACGGCCCGGATATCGGGGGGCGTCGGGGGGGCTTTCGTTCGGAGCGCTCCCGCGCCGATCCAGTCGCGGATCGCGGCGATCTCCGCAATATCCAAAGGGGGGCGCTCCAGCGGCATGCGGTCCCCAAAAGCCACGCGACCCGCGGAGTCTACGCCCTCGAGTTTCCAGATGAGCAGGCTGTTGTCGGGGTCGCCAGCGATCACCTGAGGACCGTTCCGGCTCAGAGTCGGGTCGAAGAGCTCATCGTAGCTGACCGGTGAGGTGAGATCGAGCCCGGCGTCTCTCTCGCCCACGCCTCCTGGCTCGTGGCAACCCCCCGTACACGACCGGTCGAACACATCCTGGACATCTCGATCGAAGAACGACGAGGTCCCCGACGGGGCGGCCACAATCGGTGCGGTCGTGAAGGTCTGCCGCGTTCGAACATCGCTGCAGGCCACGATCAACACGGCCAGCACACAGATCGTCACTGGTGGCAGTAGCCGCAAAAGCCGACACCCCCCGTGCGTGTGTTGACGTGACACGCGTAGCAGGTCGCTCCGTCATCGGTATGGAAGTCTCCTCGGCCGGCTACGTCGGCGAAGTTCACCCCGTGGGTGGCCGGGTCCGTCCCCCGGACACCATCGAAGTCCACGTGGCACTGCAGACAACTCGGGTCTGCGGCATCGACGTCGTGACAGGCGATGCATCTTTCGATGTCGCGTCGCGCCCACGATGCGTGACGCCCGCCACCCGACCCCATTCCCGCCACCCAGGGCTCCGGGTCCTGGGGCAACGGACCGTGCCAGATCGGTTTAAATCGTTCCTCCCTGTCCTCAACGCGGTGGCAATCGATGCAGTAGTCCGGTTCGTGGCAGGACTGACACCGCCGTTCCTTCCCAGCTGCGTCGAGAGGATGCAGAAATCGATAGTTGGGTTCGTGCTGTCTTTGCACCACCTGCCCGATCCTTCCCCGCGAACTCGGGGCATAAGTCGGAACCCGGTCGGTCGGACTCGACGCCTGGACCAGGAGAGCGCCGGCGTGGCAGTCCTCGCACCAACTGTCGTCGTGGCATTTTTCGCACGGCATGTCGTCGGCACGACTGTGTTGTTTGTGTTCGTAAACCCAATCCACCCGGTGAGTCTGTGGTCGAATGACCTCCACCCTGGGATGGCAGGTCTCACACACCAGCGGGGCGTCAGCGTCCTGGTGACAGGTCAGACAGTCGTCCATGATCGGCCAGTTGTGCCGGCTGGCATAGTCGGTCTCCGTCATCCCCAGGTGGCACCCCTCGCACGACAGCTGAACCGTCTCGAGATGGTACCCGTGTGGAAACTCGATCAGCCGTTCGGGACTGTCGAACGCGACCCTCTGGACGTCGGGCCGGTGACACATTCCACACTGCGTTTCGTCCTCGACCTCGCTGTGACACGTGCCACACGTCGCTTCCTTGGGCAGAATGTTGTCACGCGATCGCGAGCTCGCAGCCGCCTCCGTATGACAGTCCACACACGTCAAGCCGTAGTCGAGCAGGTGCTCTGCGTGCGAAAAGATGATCAGGGCAGATCGATTCTGCTCGGGTATCGTCACGTGCGACCTGTCTTCGGCGTGGGCGGCCCACACCATCACAAGTGCGGTGATCAGAATCATCGAGGCCCACGCTTCGCAAAAATCCATCCGGTCGCGCTGAAGAAGAAACGCAGATCGTGTCCGTTTCCCGGAAACGGATTCGCCCGCGTGGCCAGTTTGAGATCCTGAGAGAGATTCTGTCCTTGCAGGGTGAGGCTGAAGCGTCGCATCGGTCGAATGTGGAGACCCAGCGTCTGCGATGCGACCATCGACCGCGAGCCGCCCGCTTCGTGCGTCTTGAATCGAGTCAGATTGAAGGACGCCTCGGCCCACACGCGTTCGTGGAGTGTCTTTCGAACGACCGAGGTGACCCCGTCGGAAACGCCACCCGAGCCACGGCGTGCCACGTATCCGACGACACCGTTGAGCACCTGGGCGCCCGCGTTGAAGCGAGCTCCTCGATCGGAGGCATAGTCCACGAGACTCGCGATCCCGAAGAGCCCGAAGAAACGGTTGAACCGGTAGGTTCCGCGCAGGGAGTATTCCTGATTTCCGGCCTGGGCGAACACCGCGAAGAGACTGTTCTGGTCAACGTAGGGTGTGCGGTGTATGAAGTCCGCCGAGAGGGAGGTAGGACCGCGCTGAAAGCGGAGGACGCCCTCGACGCGACGCGTCTTCCAACCGTCCGGGATGCTCGTATCCCACCTGAAGTACCCCGAAAGTGGGCCGACCTGGCGTCGCAGATCAAGGCCGGCCATTTCCTGCTCGACTTCGCCCGGTTTGATCTCCAAAGCGGAAAGGCCCGCGGCTTCACGGTACTCTGCGCGATAGGGTTTGGCTTCTCGGCTGCGGCGGTAATAGCTCAGACCCATTGTGGTTCCCGCCAGCGTAGACAGAAACCGACCGCCGTAGATGTGGCCCTCGCTCCACGACGAGACCCCTTCTTCTCCGGCGGCCACGAGTGTACCCACGTAGAAGTCCCATTCCCCCACTCCGGAAGCGCGGCCCGATGCACGCAGGCCATCGATCCGACCGACACCCACACCCGACAGGATCGTCTGTCGCCCGAATTTCCCCACGAACCGTCGACCCGCGTCCCGATACCTCACGAACCCGTGGTAGAGTCGGTAGGCAGGGTCGCCGCCGATGCCGGCCCTCATCTCCTTCGACATCCTTCCATAGACGTGAAGGGAGACCTCCGGGCGGCCGACGCCCATCAACCGGACGCGGCCCGTTTGGTAGACCCGGAAGGATCCAGTCGTCACCGAATCCTGAAGCGCCCGCTCGAACGTGTAGAACGCGGATGTGAACCGACCGGAAAGTGTTGTCCCCCAGACGGTTAAAGATAAAAAGTAGAGTAAACAGAGAAGGAGAAGCCCGCGGATCTGCCAGCCCGTCATCGAGTCGAATCTCAGGAAGGTCATTCAGGGAGCGGCGGTCGCGGACGCCTCGCTACGGGAGGAACGATCGACTTGCCTGGGCTGTCGGAAATACAAATCCCGGCCTGCCGATCCGTGTCGTCGTAACGTCCGACGGCGTAGGGAGATCCGTCGGGGGGAAGACGACGGGGGAAAGCCGACAGGCCGGGCAAGGTGCCTTTTTCCAATGATTTACAAAAGGTAATACATGTCCAATGGGGCCGCAAGACCACGGGTGTTCGGATCCGTCAGGCCAACGTTTTCCACGCTACGGATCCCTCGACCGACTCGAATGCACCGTTTTTCGGGTTTTCGCTCAGGTTGAACAGAGTCTTTTTGCCGTCCAGACTCCACGATTCGAGCTGAGGCCCGATGTCCGATTGCTGGACCTTGGTTTCGGCCCAGGTTTCGTCCATCTCGATCACACCCGACGAGGAGTCCTTGACGTGCGAAAGTTGCAGGGCCCTCACGCGGCAGCCGGTGTGGATTTCTCCCCTAACCCGACACCGCACCGGGACAGCCTGTTCGAGTCCTTCCAGAAGCTCGTTCCGTTCCAGTTGGAGCCCCTCGACATCTTTCCGAAGCTGGTCCGCCCGTTGTACTATCATCACGTGCTCGCGGAGCTCTTCGATCACTTTTAGGAAAATCCTGTGCCGACTCGGGTTCTGGCTTACGTAACCTTTATTCGTTCGCGTGATCATGCCCACGACGACTTTCAGATAAAACTCCTGCAGGGCCCTCGCGGCGTCTTGCCTATCTCCCAAGGCATTGTAAAATGCGTTCAGATCGACTTTCAGTTCCCCGGGACCCGGAATGAGAATGCTGCCCAGCCGCAAATCGACCTGGGGGTAATCCCGAATGAACTTTCGTGCGCCTGCCCCGACCTTCACCTCGAGTGCTGAAAGTTCCTTGTCGATCGTCTGCATGGCGGCACGCTGTCGTTTGAGGTCTGTGATCTCTCCCGAGCGGTAGCCGAGGGAGACGACCGTCTCTCGGAGATCGCCACGAACTTCCACACCCATGTCCGAGTGAAGTTCGCTGTTTGCAACATCCCCTTGTACGACGATATGACGCGCCCGGATTCGGGCGTGCTGCACGGCTTTTTCCACGACCAGCGTCTCATCCACTTCTATCTGACACGTACCCCTCTCGTCACCCAGAACATCCCCGTTAATCGAGAGGTGGCCCCGCCCCGATATGACGCTGCTGCGAAAGACAGCGCCCTGGATCAGTCCGTTCTGATCGCCGAAATTCAGCTCGCCGCTTTCCGCGTTGACTTCGGGTACGACCCGAACTTCTTCTTCTTCCTCGGCGTGGTCGTCAGGTTCCGGCATAGAGCTCCCTTCCGTGCCCCCACTCCGATTCTCACCTTCCTGCGTCATTACCTAAACCGCGAATCTCATCTCTCTTGTTGACCAGTTCCCGGGTCAGGTCGACCAGCCTCTTAATGGTCTCGGTCCTCACCGGCTTCGCCAGTACCAGATCCGTATGTTCGAACACATCCTCCGACACTTCCTCCGTATATCCCGACACGATCGCGATCACTGCCCACGGCATCATACCCCGACGACGGACAGGATATCGATGCCGCTCACGCCCGACATTTTGATGTCCAGCGTGACCAGATCGAATCGCGTCTGGATGGCACGTGCCAGAGCCTCCTCGCCGCTTTCAGCCACCTCGACGAGATCCGCCCCCAGCGTTCGAATGCTATCCGACAAAAAATCGCGAACATCCTGATCATCGTCTACGACAAGAGCTTTCATGAGTCCTCCCAACTTCCTCTACGACCCGAACTGTTTCGCAAGTTCCAGAAAGTCGACAAACCCGACCGTTCCATCCCCATCTAAATCGAACCGCGGGTCGAACCCGGACTCGCCGGCCGAAATCCCAAACCCACTGGCGAACCTCAAAAAGTCGGCAAAGTCGACGCGGCCGCTCCCATCGAAGTCGGCGGAGACCGCGCTCTCCTGCAATCGACCCAGTTGAATCACCCCCAGAGGGGAGCCCGCTTCCGGCGCGACGGACGCCGCGAGGGAAGACAGATCGCCAAGCGTGATCGGACGGATCAGCGTGAGAGAGTCGCCTGCCGCGGTGAAACTGAGGCTATCCGTCGTGTTGGCTGAGGTCAAGACGAGCGTTGTGTCGTCGACCCGGTAGGTGCCCCCTTCCTCCACCGTATCCCTGACGCTCACCTGAAGAGGGGCACCCAGAACGGTCAGAGCCACATCGACCCGAAGCACATAGGCAAGCGAAAAACCATCCGCCGAATCCAGATTCAGCTGCCCCGATACGAGAGCGGTCAGTGCCAGATCGTCGGCTGCGGCCGTAAGCGCCGGATCGGCGTAAACCTGAACGACGACGTCGGCTCCACCCCACAACCCGGCGGGATCGCCGCCCGACGCGATCGGCACCTCGTCCAGCGTCTGGCCCGCGGCTGTGGCCGCCGACAAAAGAATGCCCACGAACAGGAAGATCCGACGACTACGTCCACGATTCATCGGATAAATATACAACTCCGCGGACCGAGATGAAGCCATCATGTTGCCCTTGAGTTCCCGCGTCGGCCGCGACGAACTTCCCAGCCACAAGGGGGATTCCTGTGCAACGATCAATTTGGGTGCCCAACCGCCCGTCCGCCCCCAGACCCGAAAGCATCAGGGCCATCGCGTCTCGAACGCGTCCATCCCCTGGCCATAAACCAGGTCCCCATACACCCGCCATTCGGTCAAGACTCCATCTGCCAGGGGCGCGTCTTCCTGGAGCACACCCAGATTCACGTCCAACTCGGCCACCGTCGAAGGAGCTGTCATCGCCACCTGAACGGCGGGGTGCGAGAGCGCGAAACGATAGCAGTCGACGGGAGTAGGGACACGCCTCGTCCACTCTGAGTGGCCCTGGAGGAGAGAACCCCATCGAGTGCACGTGAACGCCACGACGGGGACCTGTGAGTCGAGCGCCGTCGAGAGCAGGTTCGACTCGGACTTTCTGTGGGCCATGTTGTAACGATGCATCACCACGTCGACGCGACCGGACGCCACAAGACGCTCAGCCAGCGGACGGTCGTGGACGCTCGCACCCACGTACCGGGTTCTTCCCTGATCCTTGAGCGATTCAATCGTCCGCAGTGCCCCATCCTCACCCAGAATCGTATCGAGATCCTCCTCCGGCGACACATACTCCGCGAAGAACACATCCACATCTTCAATGCCAACTCGCTCCGAAACCTCATCGGCGTATGCCAGAATCGCGTCGGGCGATCGGTCTTCTGTACCTGTGGCGACGATCAAGGACTCCCTGCGATCACGGCAGACACGGCGCAGACCTTCCACCATTCCGTCGAACCGCATCGAGTAGAAAACAGGTAGTTCACGCCAGCCCGCACAGCCCGGTCCACCATCTGCGGCGTGGTGCGATCGTTGCCCCCGAGACCCAGGACAGACGCCCGTTCTCCTTCCCGACTGTGAATCGGATTATTCACGATCGATATCGACGTGTCGTTTCTGCTCGCTCGATTGGTAGGCCGCCTCGACGACTTTGCCGACTTCCAGCGCGTCCGCGCCGGAGGCAGGTGGCGATCCATCGGTCAGAGCAGCTTGGATGAAGTCATCCAGGAAGGCAACCCCGTAGACACCACCATATGCGTCGTTTTCCGCGAGTGTGTATTCGAAGGTCTTCAGCGGGGTCGACTGCCAGGCCGGTGCCACACTCGTGAGCTCCAGACGGGGCGGCTCATTCGAAGGCCGCCACACGAGTTGACCTTCACTCCCCCGAATCGCGACATATGAATCGTAGCTCGGGCCCATGTAGCCCGCCCCACTGATCGACAGCTGGTATCCGGCCTGGAGGCTCCCGATGACACCGGTCGAGAATCGCACGGACACCGATGCGACATCCTCCACGTCGATCGCTTCCCCGCTGACCGTGTCGACCATCGCGCTCACGGACACGATTTCGTCATCCAGCAGGTAGCGCAACAGATCCACGTAATGACACCCCAACCACGACAGGATGCCGCCCCCGGAAACCGACCGATCGAACAGCCAGTGGGTGGGGTCCCTGAACTGGACCTGCGAGGTGACCATGCGTGCCTCGCACGTCGTGATACGACCCAGGGCACCGTCTCGAATCAGCTTCCGGGCGTCTCGCGAAATAGGATGATACCGGTTCTGATACATCACCCCGAGCGTCCGCACCCCTTCCCGTGCGATTCGGACGACCTCACGCACCGACCCGCTGGTCGGTCCGATCGGTTTTTCGCTGAGGACGTGCGTGCCCCCGCTCAGCATTCTGCCACAGACCTCCGCGTTCACGTCATTCGGCATGCAGGCGACGCCGATCGGGCACGCCTCGCCCAGGATACCGTCCACATCGCTGAAGCCACGGACGACCTTTTCGCACGTCGATTGCGCCTCATCGAGCGCCCGGGCGTCTTCATCGTAGACAACGACCTCGTCCACACGGTCGCTGTGAGAAAGGGTTCGCAGATGAGCGGCCGAATGCGGGTGCCTCAACCCGAAAAAGGCCACTTTGGTGCCATCGCTCACGGATCACCCTCCTTGAAATAGGGCTCGTCATCAACCGCCAGTTGTAGTGTCCTGAGCTCCCTTCGAAGAGACGCGACCGTGGTCGCATACTCGGGATCCTCGTAGACGTTGTTGAGTTCATAGGGATCCTTGTTCAAGTCGAACAACTCCCATTCTGGCGTCTTGGTCTCATCGACCGTCCCGGGCTGGCCCAACGCATCCGCGTAGTAGTAGATCAACTTGTGATCGTGCGTTCGGATCCCGTAGTGTGCGTAGACGTGGTGCTGTGACAGATGCATCCAGTAGCGGTAATACATCGACGATCGCCATCCCTCGGGCGCCTCCCCCTCCAGAATAGATCTGAAGCTGCGACCCTGGAAGTAATCGGGTACCGCGACTTCGGCGTAGTCCAGGAAGGTGGCAGGAAAGTCGACATTCAGAGCCATGTCATTGCTCACGCGGCCGGGGGGGATCTCGCGCGGATACCGAGCGATGAACGGCATCCGCAAGGATTCCTCATACATAAACCGCTTGTCATACCACCCGTGGTCACCCAGGAAGAAACCCTGGTCGGACGTGTAGACAACCAGTGTGTCGTCGGCGATCTCTTCGGACTCTAGGTAGTCGAGGACGCGACCGACGTTGTCGTCGATGCTGGCCACGCAGCGGAGGTAGTCCTTGATGTAGCGTTGATACTTCCAACGCTTCTCCTCATCGGGAGACAGGCCTTCCGGCGTCGGGCCTTTTAGATCGCGCTCGATGAGGTCGCGGTCCACCCTCATTCTGGCCTCTTTCGCCGCCGAAGCTCTGTTTTCGTAATCGTCCCAGAACGTCTTCGGCTCCGGAATGTCCACGCCGTCGTACATCGTAGCGTGTTTCTCGTCGGGCTCCCACCAACGATGCGGCGCCTTGTGATGAAGCATCAGGAAAAACGGCCGATCGCGATCCCGGTTGTCGAGCCACGCGAGCGACAGGTCGGTGATGATGTCTGTCACGTATCCATCGAGTCGCCGCGACGTTCCCATCTTGCTCATCTCCGGGTTGTGGTAGTCGCCTTGCCCGGGAAGAACGTCCCAGTAGTCGAATCCCGTCGGGTCGTGGTGTCCACCGTGACCCAGATGCCACTTCCCGACGATTGCCGTCTGATAGCCGCCCGCACGCAAGAGTTTGGCGACGTTCTCCTGACGCCCGTCGAGTTTTGCTCCCAGAGTCGTCACGCCGTTCACGTGGTTGTAGGTACCTGTCAGGATGGTCGCGCGGCTCGGCGTGCAGATGGAATTCGTACAGAAGCAGTTGTCGAATCTCACACCCGACTTCGCGATCCTGTCCAGGTTGGGGGTCTCGTTGATTCGGCTCCCGTAACAACTCATGGCATGAGATGCGTGGTCGTCCGACATGATGAACAGGATATTCGGTCTATCAGCCACGATCATCTCCCTTGCTGCAGCTCTGCCCCACAACACCGGCAGTAGACAGCGTCGGCGTGATGTCCTTCCGCTGAGCAAGACGGACAGGCCTGCGTCGAGACCGTGATGTTCGACCGTGTCATCTCCGCAGTCACGATGCCCGTCGGTACGGCGATGATGCTATATCCGAATATCATAATGACCGCCGCAATCGATTGGCCCAACCCGGTACGGGGCGAAATGTCACCGTAGCCGACTGTCGTCAGTGTGACGATCGCCCAGTAGATGCTCCTCGGAATGCTCGTGAACCCGTTCTCGGCACCCTCGATCACATACATGGCCGATCCGAAAATCACGACGATCGTCGCCACCGTGAACAGGAAAACCGTGATTTTCCTCCGGCTCGCCTGCAGGGCCGCCCCGAGGTGCTCCGCCTCCCCCACGTATTGAACGAGCTTCAGAATCCTGAAAACCCTCACCAGCCGGAGCGCGCGGATGACCCTGAAATACTGGGTCCCCGGCAACAGCACGCTCAAGTAGGTGGGTACCACGGCCAGCAGGTCTACAATCCCGTAGAAGCTCCGGGCATAGCCGAGGGGTCGTCGGACGGCGAACAGCCGGAGAATGTACTCGATCGTAAAGAGAATTGTAAAACCCCACTCGAGTCTCAAGAGCAACGGTCCGTGAACCCGACGGATCGATGAGACGCTGTCCACCATGGCTACTGCGATGCTGCCCAGAATGCAAAGGATGAGCACGATGTCGAAAATCTTGCCCGCGCGAGTATCCGCCTCGAAGATCACTTCGTGGAGGATCGCCCTCACGTTCGATTCCGGTCTTGCTCTGGATTCGCTCACTGGAAACCGTCAGACGCTGATAAAGTGGTAGATCGATGGGTGAAGACCGCGGAGATGAATCGGGTAGCGCCGAGCCAGTCGGAAAGGGAGATTTCCTGCCTCGGCACGGGCTTCGACCTCACGATCTCGGTCCGTAACGACGACAAGGCGGCCCTCGGGCTTCAGAGCCGGTTGGCACACGCGCATCAAGTCGGGCAGGTCGAACACGTCACGCCGTGTGAGGTCGGCCACCACACAGTCGACGGCCTCACCCCGGCACGGAAGATGCCGCCCGTCCCAGATGGACGTTGCCAGACTCAGTCCGGCGGCTGCCGAATTGATCGCAGCCGCCCGAACACAGGCCTCGTGCGTATCCAAAGCGGTCAGGGTGATAGCCTGGAGCAGGCCTGCTTCGATTAAAGACCCACCCCCGCGACATACGGGATCGAGCCATCTCTCGCCAGCACGCGGCTGTCCGATCAGGGCGACCGCAGCGGCAACCGGCGACGGCAACTCGCCCCCTACGAGAGCGTGTGTGTGATCACGAACACCTGGCGTCGCCAGACGGAGACCGACTCGAGCGCGTCGCCTTTCGATCGAAACGTGGATCGTGTAGGGACCGGATTGCTCCCCGGCGTCGAGATCGTACTGTGCTGCTAGAACGGTCAGGAGGACTTGCTGCAGCTCCCCCGCGGAAAAGCGATGCCCGCGCCCCACTGTGCAAGTTACTCGCACACCCGGATTTCGCGGAGGGCCGTTCAGCACATCGAAGAGGGCGACCGACGGTATGATGTCCATCCTGGCGAGCGCGTCGGCAACGCGAAGCATGCCGGGCCGCCCGACGGTGACGTCCTCAACTTTCCCCAGATCGGCGAAGATGGCGCTCACGGTCCGCAGATCCAAAAGACGTCGGGGCGATCGCTCGAACCGAAAGTGGACGCGACTCTGCCGTCTCCGACGATCGATACGTAGATCGCGCACGCCCTTCAGCGAGCGAAGCTCCTTCTCCGTAAACCCGTCGAGTCCGCCGGGCGCCGTCGCGAAAAAGTCGTAGACCTTTTCGATCTCCGAGGGGCGGGCCGGCTCGATGCCCAGAATGTCCGCGAAGTCGTTCACTTACCGCTTCTGAATCCGCCCATCGACCACACCCCTCAGGCTGGGCGCCGTCCTGATGGCCTTGGCCAGCGCATCTCGAACCTGGACGCCCGTCGCCCGAACACGCGCCGGGATCGCAACCTTGGTCTCGACGGCCACGGTATAGTCTTTCCGGTCCTCCACGGGGGTCCCCCCGATCAGAACATCGACGAGTTGCCCTACCCCCTGTGGAACCTGCTCGTAGACCACGACCGCGCCCGAGGGGTAGAACATCAGTTCGCCGATTTCCGACAGGCTCAGGAGATCGCGAACCTGGCCCCCCTTCAACGTAGCCACACCCACTTCTGAATCGAACGGGTATAGCTCGATCAGCTCGGCAGGCGTGATCGCTCCATCGTCCGGCCCCTGTCCAACGTGAGCAACGGACACCAGCCCGAGATCGGTCATCGCCGATTCTCGGAGAACATCAGCGATGAGATATCCAACCGCCGAGTGCACGAACCCCCCTGAAGACCGACCGATTGTGGCGTCCAGCGAAACGGGCTGGCCTTCGACCGTGACCGACCACTCGTCCAGATCGTTCTCCACGGCTGGTTCGAGAGCGTCTAGGTCTACCGCATTCAAGGATCCATCCGTGACCTTGCCCTCGTCGTAGGAGAGATCAATCCCGGCCAGACGCCCCCCGATCTGCGCGACGAACACCTCCCCTACCGATCGACCGATCGTCTCCCCGGGCAACCGATTCAGAATAACATCGAGTCCCTGCACTTCAGCCAGACGTGTCACGTTCGCTGGAGTCAGAACGGTGATCGCCACGACCAGGTCGCAACGGGGAGCCAGCATGGGCACGTAGTAACGGGCCGCCGCGATCGGATCTCCGACCGTCAACTCCGCGATCTGGGAGGCCAGACCGATCAAACCGACTCTGGCCTTGCCCGCGCGAACGATCGACAGCGGTTGAACGTGAAGGGGCGGGCGACCCGACCCCGAGCGGTGCAGGTTGCTTCCGAGGACCGAGAAGTCGGCCGTCGCCCCGAAGGCGCTAAACCCGTCGCGCGCTGCGTCCACGTGGCCGGCAAACCACGTGTCATAGCCGGCCCTGTTCATCAGGTGGACCGAAAGGCTGCCGTGTTGTGGATGCACGAAAGCGCGCTCGACAGGAGAGAGGGCATTTCCGCCGTCGATCAGTAACGTCGGACGTCCCCCCTGGCGCACACCCTGGGCGAAAGCTCGGATTTTCGACAAGGACGCCACGTGTCCGCCAATGTCGACCGAGTAAACCAGAGTCAACTCATCGGCGGCGGCGTGGCCGACGACGGCCATCCAGATCCAGAGAGCCAGGAAAGTTCGCACGTAGAGACACTCCGGCTATGGGCAATGAGATCCGAATTCTCGGTAGGCGCGCGGCGGTACGCGATGGTATTCTGTGGCCACCTGAATCAGCCTGTCGACTGCGGCCTCGAAGACCCGGCCACCCTTCTCGGCCGTCGCAGCCGTCGCATCTCCCATCGTCCCGGTGACCCCGACCGTATCCCGACGACGCTCCGAAAACCGCGCGAAAGATTGCAGCTCCGGACTGAACGGATTCGGAAACTCGTCGGCATTGATCCGCGAACGGTCGACGAGGTAGTCTCTCAGATGGAGCTGCAATGACGTCTCCCACTCTCCCCCGTGTCCGACGCTTCCGTCGTCGGCATCTCCCCACTCGAGCATCTCTGCTTCGACCATCTGCCACCAGCTGAACGCCACGATGAAAACATCGTCTTCCGAAACCGTATCCCTCACGACCCGAATCGGAGCGGCGTTCCCACCGTGGCCGTTTACGAGCACGATACGGTGGAACCCATTTGCGTGGATGCTTCGGCAGATGTCGCCCAACAGATTCAGGAAGGTTTCGATGCGCAGACTGATCGTCCCGGGGAATCCCATGTTGTAGTGCGTAAACCCCGACCAAACCGGGGGCGCAACAATGACGGGAAACGCATCGACTCGCCTGGCCGCTTCGACCGCAAAGTAAAACGGCCCCACGATGTCCACATCCATCGGACAGTGGGGCCCGTGCTGCTCGATCGACCCGACGGGCACGATGACGACCGGATCGCGCTCGAGCCTCTCCTCGAACTCGTGCCGCCACAGCTCCTGCCAGAAGATCTTCTTGTTCTTGCCGTCGAAAGAATCGCGAAACACGGTAGCTACGCCTTTCGACGACGGCGCGAACACCGGCCAGTCACGGGGTCATCGGCCAAGACGGTCATCCTCGGCCGCAAGCCACTCCGCGTAGGGTGTGGGCATGTCGGGAACCGAGCCGTGTCCGGCCGCCTCGCGCCACGGAGTCAGGGGATGCGTACGGTTGGGTTGCGGCAGATCGATCCGGCGCCCCGTCGCGACGGATTCGAAGACACCCATGATAATCTCCAACACGTGTCGCCCGACTTCGCCACTGCAGAGGTGAGGACGCCCCTCATCCAGGGCCTGAACGTACTCATCGACATAGGCAAAATCGTCGACAGCCGCCAGCGAGGCCTCGTCAAACCCTTCGGGAGCGACGGGGGGCAGCGGCTCCCACGCCTCCCCCCCGGGCACGTCGTGAGGAACCCGTAGGATTGCTGCCGACCGGCTCCCCCAGTAGAGTCGCCCCGTCGTTCCATAGTATTCGCACGAATAGGCGGTCGAATCGACGGTCGGGAACCGGTGCTGTGCTAGCGTCGCCGTGTGACTGCCATCGAAGACGAGGGTGGCCGTCAGATACTCCCCAGCCATCGTCCCCATCCCGTTCGGTGCGGGCACCACGTCTTCCGGCCGTGTGATGTGACCCCCCGTCACACCCAGCGCAGACACAGACAGGCAGGGCCCAGTCAGCTCCATCATCGCATTCAAGGAGTGCGTGCCGATGTTGAGCAGGCCGTAGCCGCCATAGTAGCCCTTCCCGCTTGCGAGGGCAAATCGCAGGTCCCCGATCTCACCCGCCCGGAAGGCCTTCGCGACGGCCTGCAGGGCCGGACCCGTTCTGCCCTGATGGTGGACCGCCACCCGCACGCCCTTTTCGTGGGCCAGGCTGATCAGCTGATCGGCTTCCTCCAGTGTCGTGCAGATCGGCTTTTCGACGTCTATGTTTACGCCGTGCTCCAACACGGCCATGCCCAGTTCGAAGTGAAGTTGCGTCGCGGTCGGTATCGCGACGATGTCGGGTTCCGTGTCCCGAATCATTCGGTCGAAATCATCGAATCGGGCCGATACTGCCAGTTCGTCTCCGAGCGTGCTCAATCGTTCGGGAACCAGGTCGCACAACCCGACCACTTCCGTTCGTGGATGGGCGTGGTAGGCTCGGCCGGCGGCGGTTCCCCGCCCACGGCAACCCAGAATCGCTGCACGGTAGGTTTTCACGCGGCCTCACTCAGGTTAATGGCGAGAGACCGAATGGCCGCCGCCGCTTCGTCGATGTCGGATTGGGTGATGCCCAGGTGCGGTATGGCTCGAATGTAAGTCGGGCCGGGCGCACTCACGCGAACGCCGTGGCGTTCGATCAGTGTGTTCACGAATTCGAGAGACGTCAGTCCGAGCGAACGAATGTCGAACCGTACCATGTTCGTCTCGACACCCGCGGGATCGATGTCGATACCCGGCGTTCCGGCAATCCCCTCAGCCAGTCGCCTGGCGTGAGCGTGATCCTCCGCCAAACGATCGACGTTGTGGTCGAGTGCGTAGATCCCGGCCGCGGCGATGATGCCGGCCTGTCGCATGGCACCCCCGATGCGCTGCTTCCACTGCCACGCCTGCTCGATGAAGGCCTGGGTGCCCGCCAGAACACCACCGACAGGCGCGCCCAGTCCTTTGCTCAGGTCGATCCATACCGAGTCGAAGGACCCGGCGTAGTCCGACGCGGAGATGCCCGTGGCGACGACGGCGTTCAGGAGCCGGGCGCCGTCCATGTGCATCAGGGCCCCACGTTCGCGCGCTACGCGCTCGACGCCCCGGATCTGGTCGAGATCCCAGATCTTTCCGCCCGGCTTGTTGGTCGTCTGTTCGATCGACACGAGACGAAAGGATGGTTTGTAGCGGGAGGCAGGCTCGATCGTCTCGGCCACCTGCTCTGGTGTGAACTGCCCGTCGACCCCGTCGATCGGATACATCGTCGCATTCGCCAGAACTGCAGCGCCCCCTGACTCCGAAATCAGGGGATGAGCCGTTCGGTCCATCAGAATCAGATCTCCGGGCCCACAGTGCACGGCGAGCGCAATCTGGTTGCACATCGTCCCTGACGGCAGAAATACAGCGCTCTCCTTGCCGGTGAGCTCGGCCACGCGATCCTGCAGCGCGTTGACCGTCGGATCCTCCATCTTCTGCTCATCGCCGACCTCTGCCTCGCACATGTAGGCGCGCATGCCGGGCGTTGGCTGTGTCGACGTGTCGCTATAGAGGTCGATTTTCACTTCGGTCATACGCACTCCCCCAGTCAGAAACACCACGCAACCACTGGAAAGACCCTAACTTAGGGCTGGTCGAGAGGCCGTGCAAGGGGATTCAGGAACAGAAAGGCCCCGACGCTCATCGGGGCCCGTGTTTCTACTTCGCCGCGGGTTTCTGTGTCAGATGTTCCCTTCGGGGTTCTCCCGAAAGAGGTTCAGAAAGCGGTCTTCGTAGTAGCCGTAGAGACTCCACCTGTCCAGCTCGTGCTTCAACTGCGCCGCGGTTTCCCTCGCCTGTCTCGTGTCTCCCGCCTGGCTCACCTGCAAAAACAGGCGTTCGATCTTTTCCATCACGTACTGAGGCACCTGATCTTCATCCACCGCGCCGAGTTCACCCAGTTCTCCCGCTTCGGGGGTCTCCATCGTCGAGAACGTCGCCCTGATCTTCTCCTCGATCTCGTTCAACACCTGGCCCATCTGTTCGACCGCCTCGTCCAATTCCGTCAGGTCGACCTCGACATCCAGAATCTGCTGGAGAACGCGAACAATCTCCCGCGACGCCCTTGGATTCGGCATCTGGATCACGTGATGCGGCATGGTGGCCAGCAGACACGACGCGGGAATCTCCCGTAGTGCGGCGAACCCCAATAGGAGTCCGTTCATCCCGGAAACGTGACCTTGTTCCAGAAGATCTACACCGTGATGCGACAGGGTATCTCTCATACCTTCCGTATTCGAAACCCCCAGTACCTGGACATCGTCCGTGTGGCTCATGGGAATAGCCAGCGCGGCTGCCGTGTAGATAGCAGAAACACCCACATCCTGGGCGTAGTCGAGCACGGCCGTCATCATCGAGGTTCCACCCTCACCCGAAACCTGCGCTTCGCTCTCGAACACCATGAGGTCAGTGCCCGCCACGTGGAAGAACACGTGTGAGGGCACATCCGGAAACCGGGCGAGCCCATCTTCCACGATCACCATATCGGGTGTAAAAAACGAGCGAAGATCGATCTCGGCACACGCGTCCGCCTCGAGCGTGCGCCTAAGGTAATTGACGGCGCCCACGCCCACGCTCCCCATGCCGGGCCAGCCTGCAATCAGGGTGGGGGTCGTCACCTCATCCCGGATGTCACGGGAAACCTTCAGACTCACGATGACCCCCGCAGCCGCTCGAGCGGATGTACTCGATCCTCCAGTGGAATCGAAACGCGCCCACCCTCAATTTGCGACGCATACGCGCCCACGATCATCTCCAACGCACTCCTCGCATCGAACGCACTCGATGCGGGTTGACTATCGTTCTGGATGCTGTCTACCAGATTCAGAATCGCCAGACGGTTTCCGTCCTGCAGGGCAACCGGACCGGGCTGGATCGTAGACCGGTGTTGTTCGGCCGCCCAAGGTGTAAGAGCGGTGTCCTCGAGCAAGGCCACTTGATTGGCCGAAGCGTTGAAGCCGATTCGGCCCTCGGTCCCGATCAGGTCCAGACCATATGTGCGGCCGTCGCGGATGTCGCGCGCACGTGTCTCGAAAGTCGCCGTCACGCCAGACTCGAATGCAAAGAAACTGTGAACCCGATCTCCGGCGATCGGCCCGATCGGTTCACCCGCTTCGCGGACGTCGGCGGCGGTAATGTCCCGACCCTCCTGCGTGACACGCCCGAACATCCACGCGACGTCGCCCACAAAGTACCGCATCAGGTTGAAGGAGTGGGTGCCCAGAACCATCATGTCCTCTCCACCCCCACGAAGATCGCATTTGCCCGCACTGTAGATTGAGACGACCTCACCGATCTTGCCCTCTCCGATCATCTCTTTAATACGATGGATCTGAGGCAGATAGACGGCCTGGTGTGCGACGGCCACCTTGCGACCCGTTCGCTCGACGGCCGCGCAAATTCTATCCGCCGACTCCAGGTCGGCCGCGAGGGGCTTTTCGCAATACACGTGAGCGCCGGCTTCGAGGCAGGCGATGACCATCTCTTCGTGGCAGTCGACCCATCGAGGACAGACACTCACGATATCGGGCTTCTCGCGGAGCAGCATGTTTTCGTAATCCTCGTAGGATCGCTCGGCTCCCGCATCCACGCGTGCCTTTTCACGTCCTTCCGCATCCTCGTCCGACACCGCAACCAGATCGACGGCATCCACGTCCGTGTAGCAAGTGTGCAGTCCGTGTCCGAAATTGCCGCGTCCCGTGCGTCCGATCGCACAGGCCTTAAAGTCTGCCATCAGGGACCTCCATGGGGTAAGAAGACGACACCGAGCGCTTCATTCGGGGTCTGGATCAAAGCTTCACACGCCTCAGGGGCGTCTTCGAGACGGGCCCGATGCGTGATTAGCGGCGCCACCTGAATATCACCGCGCACCATAAAATTGAGGCACTCTTCCATGTTTCTCCGCGTATGCCAGCGCACGAAAACGGGCGGATAGTCCTCGCCCAACTCCCACGCTTCATCGTGATAACCGGGTCCCGTGCGGGCGGCGGAGCGGACGTCCAGGTTGCCGAGGGCGGCAGCGAAAGTGTGGTCGATACGCGCGCCCCCCACGATCACGACCCGCCCCATGCGGTGCGTGTCAGGGGCCCGCTTGATCGTGTCTGCCAGCATCTTGAAGGCCTCGGTGCCATCCCCGCCAAACGACATGATGCCCGCATCCAGACCCCGCCCCCGCGTGAACACCGAGATAGCTTCACGCGGATCACACTCGGCGGCATTGACAACCTGATGGGCCCCACACGCTTGCGCAACCTGGAGACGCATCCCGAGGCGATCGATCCCGATCACGTGACATCCCGCCGCACGCCCCCACTGAAGGGCGAACTGGCCGACCGGTCCAAGGCCCACGACCGCGAGATACTCCCCCAGCTCGGGTCCCGTGCGACGCAGGGCGTTTAAAGATGTCGCCACGAGGTGGATGGATGCGGCTGCTTCGTCGGTCACGCTCTCCGGGATCGGGACGGCCAGATTCTGAGGAACGACCGCGTGTGTGGCGTGCTCGGCATAGTTTCCGCCCATGCACGCCACTCGCGTCCCCGATGCGAGGTCCTCGACATCGGGTCCGCATTCCAAAATAACACCGGCGTTGGAATATCCGAACGATCTGGGCGGTGTGTCTTGCGGATTCCGGCGCCGATCGACGACCCTGCCCAGTTCGGATCCTGGGCTGACCATGCTCGCACCCACGCGAATCAGGATCTCCCCAGCGCCGGGATCGTCCAGCTCGTCTTCCACCACCGCGATGCGACCCGCGCCGTCGATCGTGAGAACTCGTCTCGTCACACCCATATTTATAGGCTCACGATCTTTCGCATGCGGGCTGCCATTTCGATCTGTGTGTCCCGATCGCCCCCGACTTCGTGGATGACCGGGCGATCGTAGCCAATCGCGCGAAGATCAGCGACCACCGTTGCCCAGTCCGTATCGCCATCCATCAACGGAACGAACTGCCGGTCCTTCCTGACAAAGTCCTTGAAGTGGACGCGGGCGATCCTGCCGCCCAACCCACGAATCCAGTGCTCGGGAAAGCCATAAAACATCATGTTCGCCGTGTCGAGGTAGATTCCGATCCGCGGACTCGCGATTTCGTCGACCAGCTGCGCGGCCTCTCTTGGACTCAGCATGAACTTGTTCCAGACGTTTTCGATTCCGACGGTCACACCCTTCTCTTCTGCCAGGGGCGCGATATCCTTCATGCCGCCGACCATCCAGTCCCAGGCCTCCTCATACGTCCCCTCGGCCGTGAGCTGGCCCGGGTGGAGCAGCACGGCGTCGACGCCGAGGGCGTGCGCGATTTCGATCGACCGGGCAAGACATTTAGCCCCTTGCTTTCGCTGCGCCCCGTCCGGGTGGATGAAGCACCCGCGGTCGGCATACCAGGCGATCGAGCTGCCCACTTCGACGCCCGCGACGTCGCATCGTCGGCGGACGTCGCGAATCTCGTCTTCGGTCATGTCCACGTCGGGGTCGCGACCGGCGCCAAAAACGAGCTCGACCGCTTCGTAACCCGCATCCTGGCAGAGTTGGAGTGTGTCATCCAAACTGAGATCGCTCAGTATGATCTGCGTGACTCCGATTTTCACAAAGGACCTCCGGTTAGGCCACCGGGTAGGCGAGTGCGCCCGGGACCGTGTTTTCGATCGCGTAAACCGACGTCATCGCGGTGATGTAGAGTGTTCGGAGATCGTCTCCACCAAACGTGCAGTTCGCCGGTGCCTCGGGCACGGGGAGAAAGGCGAGGTGTTCGCCCTCAGGAGAGAAGACATACACCCCACCCCTCTCTTCGCTTCCCGCCGTCACATAGACGTTTCCGTCCGTATCCAGAACCATCCCGTCACCACCGCGGCCAGGAGCGAAATCGTAGATCTCGGCCTTCACAAGCCATTGTCCGTCGTCATCCAGACCGTAGGAAAGGAGTTTCCGAGCGCCCCATTCGTCAGGGTTGTTGTCGACCAGAACGATCGTCTTTCCATCCCGTGACATCACGATCCCGTTGGGGGTCTCGACATCGTCGATCACCCGGACCAGTCTGCCGTCGAACTCTATCCTGTAGACCGCCATCGCATCCTGCTCGCAATCAGTCCGGTCGCCGTATCTTGGATCCGTGAAGTAAATGCGGCCTTCCGGGTCGAAACAGAGATCGTTCGGGCTGTTCAGACGCTTTCCGTCGTAGGCCGACGCAAGAACGGTCTCCGTCCCATCCGGTTCGAAGCGAACGACCGCCCGCCGCCCACCGTCTCCCTGCGCACAGCACGCCAGCAGCCGCCCCTCGGAATCGAAATTCATTCCATTCGCTCGCCCGCTGGGCTCTCGCCAGACTTCCTGTCGCCCATCCTTTCGAAGCACGTGGATACGGTTTCTCGGGCAATCGCTGAAGTAAAGATTCCCCTCGGCATCAGCGGCGGGGCCTTCTGTGAATTCGCAACCACTCGCCACCTGCCTTAACTCGGCGCCAGTCGCAAACGGACCGTTTTCTTGAGCCATCTTCTACGTCCCTTAAAACGCGAAGGAAAAACCTGAAACGAGCTGCAGATCCGCTCGCCCAACGTCTTCGGGCGGTCCGGCGTCATACTGAAACCGCACGGTCGTCACGATCTCCACGTGCTTTCCGACCGCCACACCCAGCCTCGTGGAAACAAGTACCCGCGGGTCGTCGACCTCCGGCAGACGGGGCTGGACGTAGACCACTGCCGTGCACCCCACCGAGTCATCATTTCGGGTCGCAGCCGACGCATAGAAGCTGATGCGATGGTTGGTCGTTCGCGCCGGGTGGATGTCACCCGACACGAGGTCGTTGCGCTCGTGCTCGAGCAGGTAAGAGATACTCAGAAACAGTCGCGAAGAACCGTCCTCAAGGACGCGAGTCCGCAGTCCTCCGCCACCCAGTGACCTGAACGACAGATTGCGTGCCAGGTCGTAATTCGTCTGGGCGAAGAACTCTGGACGGAACCGCGATCGCGTCGACGACTCGTGTCTGAGATGCACCAGACCGCTGTTCGAAAACCGTTCGCCGCCCTCCCAGCCGATGTCTCCGTTCACAATCACCAGCTGCTTGCTCGAATTCGTTGAACGATCCAGCCTGAACGCGGGTTCGAACTCGACGAGTTCGACATTGCCCGACCTCAGGGTCAATCCGAACTCGAACCGGCCCGAAGTCCCGATCGTATCGGCGCTCGCCCTCGCTGTTTCGATGTTGACCTGCTGCCCACACTGGAGACGCGAGCCCCACAAGCCACGCCACGATCAAACGGACGCCAGAATTCACGGTCCGAAAACCACGAGGGTCGAGCTGAGCGAGATCTCCGATGCGGGCACGCTTCATTCCTTGGATGCGCGGGTTCTGGCACCCACCGATCGGTCGATACCAGGGCAAAGAAGGACCCCACCTACGGTTGCACAAGGAAAAACCCCGCTCATCACAGGTTCGTCGAATACGATCGTATTCTGACCGAAGGGAAGCAGGTGAGCACGCCCTAACCCGCCGCGCCGGCGTTCACGCCCAAGCCACGTCGGTAGGCCTCGAACGAAAACAAGTCGTCGGGAGCGACGTTGCCCACATTGACCTCGTTGCCATACCGATCGACGAGTTCACGTCGCATTCTGTGAATGTCGTGAGGGTTGACACCCGCGATCCAGGGTCCCGGTAGCTCGAACATGACCCCCTCGACCCCGACGGCCGCGACGACGTCCTCGACCTCTCTGGCCGTATCCTCGTCCGCGTTCACGAGTTCGGCAGCCTCGAGCAGAATGATGGCGGCACCCGCATCTCGACACGCACGAGCGTCATCTGCGAACGAGGGACCGTGCGCAAGACCTTCCTTCTTGCCCACTTCGCCGAACACCTGCATGTCGAACTCGACGACAGCCCGTCGAATCACAGCGACCTTCCAATCGAGCGTGACGTCTGCCACATTGTCGGAGACCTCGACCCATCGATAACCGGCCTCCTGGCAAGCGGGCAGGTAGGCCTCGGTTTTCCCGCTGATCTCCGCGTACTCCAGAAACTGGCCGCCGGGGAAAGCTTCGATTTCCCCGGCTTGATACGCCTCGATCTTTCGTTTAAGCAGATTGTTCGAGTAGAGCCTCGACATGCCAACCGCAATCTTCGCAAACTCGAAGTAGCGTCCACCCACGGCCAGCAGGTCCTCCTGTTGATTCGGGCCGATGCCCCAATCGACGACCATCGTCGTTCCTGTCGAGCGCGGTTTGTTCGATCGTTCCAGGCCGTCCAATCCGTTGAAAATATGATCCGTGTCCACTCAGAGCCTCCCGTGATCACCATTTTTGACAAAACGTGTGGAACGCGCTCGGTCAAGCCCCTATCTTCTCAGACATCATGCCCGGCGGAAACGAAATTCCACACGATCTCATCTCAGACTACGCACAATGTCGGGAAATCACCACGACTCACTACGAAAACTTTCCCGTCGGGTCTCTGCTTCTTCCATCCCACATCCGTCCCCACGTTTACAGCATCTACGCCTTTGCTCGGACGGCCGATGACTTAGCCGACGAGCCGGGCCTGAAGAAGGAGGAACGGCTCGTTCGCCTGGACGAATGGGCCCGCAGACTGGACACCGTATCAACCTCGCCCGAGGGTCCCATCTTCCGGGCCCTCGGCCACACGCTGCAGATGCACCCGATTCCCCTTCGATTGTTGTCCGACCTGCTAGGGGCGTTCCGCCAGGATGTCTTGCAGGATCGGCACGAAACGTGGGGTGACCTTCTGGCCTACGCCGAGCGCTCGGCAAACCCGGTGGGGCGGATCATTCTCCACCTGTTCGGGTATCACGACGAGGAAAGAGCCGCCCTTTCGGACAAGATCTGTACGGCACTGCAGTTCGCCAACTTCTGGCAGGATGTGGCTGTCGATTTCGACCGCAACCGGGTCTATTTGCCCCAGCAAGAGATGGTCGCCCACGGGGTGACCGAATCGGATCTGGCGAGCGGCAGACCGACATCGGGTTTTCGCGCGCTCCTGACGGACCTCTGCGCACGAACCAAGGTGCTGTTCGACCAGGGTGTGGCGTTGCCCGAACGCGTGCGTGGCCGTCTCAAGTATGAGCTCAGACTCACGTGGCTGGGCGGATCCACAATCCTGAGGCACATACGTCGTGCCGATTGCGACATCTTCGGGCGGAGACCCCGAATCGGTCGGACCCTCACCATCCGTCTATTGATCAAAAGCCTTCGGCCCCTCCGCGTGACGAGGACGGTGTGAGCGTCGGGGGCCACGCCTCGAAGGTCGTCCGTAGGGCGAGATCGAACTTTTTCTGGGCGTTCGTCTTCCTCGATAGACCCCGTAGAGACGCTATCTTCAGCGCATATGCCTTCGCAAGACACACGGACGATCTGGTCGACGAAGCGCAGTCGGCAGACGACGCCCGCCGGAATTTGGACCGGTGGCGCACCGAACTGGATGCCTGTTACGAAGGGTCGGCCACCCTCCCGATCACACGCGACCTGCACGAAACGCTCGCCCGCTTTCCGATTCCCAAGAAATACTTTCAACAGCTGGTGGATGGCGTCGAAATGGACCTGATTCACGATCGCTATCCAACATTCGAGTCACTCTATGCCTACTGCTACAGCGTGGCTTCGATCGTTGGTCTCATCTGCATCGAGATTTTCGGATACCGGAGTCCATTGACCAAAGACTATGCGGAAAGACTGGGCATTGCTCTTCAGTTGACCAACATCCTTCGCGATCTGGGTGAGGACGGAGCGCGTAATCGCATCTACCTTCCACAAAACGAGATCGAACGGTTTGGTTATTCTGAAAAGGCACTGCTGAGGGGGGATCGTACAGAGGCGTTCAACGACCTGATGCGATTTCAGGTTGCCCGTGCGCGACGCTACTACCGTGGCGCCGAACTGGCGCTATCCGACATCGACCGGCCCGCGATGTTTCCAGCGGAGACGATGGGAACCATCTACTCCCGTCTGCTAGGCCGGATCGAGGCTGAGGAATACAATGTGTTCGAGTGGCGGGCGACCGTTCCGACGGCCGTTAAAATCGGCATCGCGCTGAAAAATTTCCTGGCGAGCAAGGTACGGCCGTGAAGGTCACTGTCGTCGGCGGTGGATTCGCGGGTATGTCCGCGGCGGTAGAGCTGAGCAGACGTGGCGCGCGCGTGACGCTCCTCGAAAGTCGGAGACGTCTTGGGGGCCGCGCCTATTCCTTTCTCGATCCGGTAACGGGATCCGTCGTCGACAACGGGCAACACGTCCTCATGAGGTGTTGCACGGCTACGCTCGAGTTCTTGAAAATTTTAGGATCCGACTCCCTCGTCACTTTTCAGGAAACCCTGGACCTGGAATTCCTCGAGGTGCCTGGGACCGCTCGTCTTCGAGCAGCGAGGCGCCTGCCGGGGCGGTTGTCACTTCTGGTCGGGCTGCTGCGATTCAGCAGCGTACCATGGTATCAGGGGATGGCCGTGATCAGGATCGCCGCCGCACTCGATCCGCCGCCTGATGATGCGTTGTCCGTAGAAGCGTGGCTGCATTCCGCAAGGCAGCCTGAAGGACTCATCGAGCGATTCTGGGCGCCGTTGTGCATCTCCGTCATGAACCAGCGTCCTCGCACCGCTTCCGCGCGTCTGTTCGCGGCCGTCGTGCGGGAAGCTTTTGGGGCAACCGCACAGGACGGAAACCTGGGGTGGGCGACAGCGGGGCTCAGTCAGCTGCACGATCCGGTCACGGCCTACCTGCAGAGGTCCCAAGGCGACGTACACGTCGGCGCAATGGCCCGCGCCATCACCCCCGGGACCCGCCCTGCGACCGAATTGAAGTCGGGTGATCGAATCGAATCCGACGCCGTCGTCGTGGCGGTGCCGCCTCCCTCTGCGGGGCGGCTCCTGTCCATCCGAGATTTCCCGGATCTGGCTGCTCGACTGTCGCAGTTCGTCCCCTCACCAATCGTCAGCGTTAACCTGTGGACCGAACACCCGCTCGTCGATCGTCCGTTCGTCGGGTTTGTGACTGGATCGTTCGACTGGGTCTTCCGAAGAGATCTGCTACTGGGAAAAGAATCAGCCGGGAAGGGATATCATACCTGTTTGATCGCGAGCGCAGCCGACCATCTCGATAACCTGGACAATCGCAGAATCTACGAGCGCGCGTTGGAGACACTCGCCGACGCTGGCCTCTCGGTGGGGAAGGGCGAGATCATTCACCACTCGGTCATTCGCGAACCCCGGGCGACTTATGCGCTGCCCCTGGGGGTCTCACCGATCGATCACCGAACGGAGCGGGACGGGATCGTGCTCGCCGGGGACTGGACGAATACCGGATTCCCCTGCACCATCGAAGGAGCCATTCGCAGCGGTCGAATGGCGGCAGATGCCCTCGCGGATCGCTGACGTCTATCCTACGCGAAACTTTGAAATGCCCTCGGTGATGAACGTCTTCGTTTCCAGATCGAGTGCGTAGATCTCTTCGATACGATCGTCATCCAATTCGCCCGTCACCAAAGGCAGGGCATCGATCTGGTAAAACTGCTCGCCGTCAGTGGCCTGTGCGGCAAGCCGGGCGGTGCCCGTATCCCGCGCGCTGAACAGCGTGAAAAAGATCTGCGGGCTGAGTGCGTAAAGGTGGCTTCCACGACCCAGGTACTCTCCCGTTTCCTGAAGACTCAATCCCGCATTGACGAGAAGCTCCTGGTAGGCGTCGACCTCGCCTAGAACCGCAACGACGTCGTCCTTCTCCAGCACATAGACCGTGTAGCTGCCGACCTTCTTCTGTCGCACGCGAGCCCTCTATCGGCCGAGATACCACGTCTCCGTCTGAGCCTGACCGAAGCGATTGATTTTCCTGATGCGGAGTCCCTCTCCCTCGTCGAGGATTTCCCCTGCGTAGCGGGAGAAGGTCAGCCACGAGTAGAACACGATCTGCGCCCCGACCTTCGTGAAAACGCCCCGATCGGAGCGAGGTGCGGCGGACCTTTGGGAAATAAACGTGACAGCTTCCCACGTCCCTTTGGCGTCTCCGATCATCTTGAGACTGCCGGAGACGAGAAGCACGTGCTCGGATCGCGCGTCGGGGTCGAACAGACGTTCGAACGTGGCAGCCTCAAGCCCGTAGACTGTGATCGTAGCCGGTTCCACCGAAGGCAGAACCAGCATCAACAGGATCAGTATGGTCGATAGGAAGTTGCGCAAAAGGGGTCCCCCTGATCCCATCGGCATCCCGGGCGGTTTCTTGATCAGAACAGACCCAGCCACGAGGGCCCGGATTCTTCCGTCGCGGGGCCCGTATCGATCCCCGACCTCGGGTCGACCCGCACATACCTTCCAGAAGCCACGACGATCTGCTCTTCCTCACCCCCGAACCGGGCGCTCACCCAGGCCGTGCCATCTTTTACACGAACCGTCGTGGCAGAACTGAGCACGACTCTGATCTCGTAAACCGCACCCTGAGAGCCCAGGATGGTGGCGAGGGGGAAGGCGACGACAATGCGTGGATCGTTAATCTTCACCCAGACCCGGCCCAACCGAATACGCAGGATCGGGTCGGCAGCGGTGCCTTCCCCCACCTTCAGTGCACTCACCGGCGCAAGCTGAGCACGCGCCTCTCCCTTTCTTACGGACAAGACGGCTTCCCCGTCCTTGCCCGTCACGATTTCTTCACCGGGCCGCACCGGCTGAAAACCCAAGGGCAGGGTGTCCCCTTCTGCGTGCACGAAAACAGCACCTTTCGTAGCCTGCACGACCCCCCGGGAAGCGCTCGCGAGCGCACGCTCACCCACGGCTCGACCCGATCCGCCTACACCCGAACCCGGCTGTCGCGCGTAATCCTCGACGGCGACTCCGCCGCGGGCTGTCGATCTTCCTCTTCCGCTCTTCGGTGAACCGAACCAGACGAGAAAGAATGACGAGATCAACAGCACACCGACACCCGCCGCGATGGTCCCGACCCTGGACCGTCGGGGCTCCTCGATTGCGATCTCGCCGGCGGTCTTCCCACGCCCCCCCTGGGAGGTTTCGGATCATCACCTTCCTCCACCGGATCATCGGCGGCCGCGATCGATCCCAGGTAGGTCTGCACACGCCCCGCTTCGAACAGACCTCTGGCGCGCTCTAGGATCAGACGTTGAACCGTTTGGACTTTCTCGTCCTCGGTATCGCTCAAATACTCGACATCCTCCTGGAGCAACCTGGCGCGTCTCTCCGAAACGTTGACCGGCACCCGTCCCCGCAAGCGTCGCTGGAACCCACCCAGCGCCATGGCCAGATCCCAATCGTCGACACCCGTCAGCACCACTTGCATCTCCGTGTCGGACAGTCGGTCAAGATCCTCGACCGAGAATAATCTTTCGCGCAGCTCGTCGGCGGCACCCGAATCCAGACGGTAGAGCGAGGAAAGCAATCGACGAAGGTGCGGGGCCATCACGAAAGAAGAAAGGATCACCGCACCGAATTCGGAATCGGTCCGCCGGGAGGGGTCGCCCAGGGCAGCGTCGAGAGCGGTCACGAAGGCAGCCTCATCGTGACCGACGTGCCGTTCGAACCCATCCCACGACTGGGTACAAAGCGTGCGAATGACTTCGGACTGGAGAGCTTCGGGAAGATGTGGAAGAGTTTCTGCGGCTGCCTGCGTGGACCCGTGCAGAAAAACAATGGCGACGAGGTCCGACACCTGTAGCGGTCGGGCCTCGACGAGCTCTCCGTCTCGGCCTCCGTCTTCGTCGAACAGTCGCGACAGATCCTGCGACAGAATCTGTTCGACGATCGTCTGTTCGCTCCCCGGAACGGGATCGGCCTCGAGACACGCGAGTGTCGCCTCGCGCAGGTCGGCGGGGAACGCCCCCAGCATTCGGCCGCGAGCGTCGGGCCCGAGCGATCTCAACACGATCGAAAGGGCACGTGGAAGCCCGGATTCCACGCCTACGTGTCACCTCGGCCCAGTACGTCGATATACTTGAGCCCAGACCCGGTGTTGAACAACACGACCCGGTCATTCTCGGACAAGAACCCGGATGCTACCAGGGACTTGAGGCAGGCCAGCGTGGCACCGCCTTCGGGAGCGGGAAAGATTCCGGTGAAAGCGGCCATCTCGGTCACGCCGGCCACGAGATCATCATCCGAAACGGCGAGTGCGCACCCGCCGCTGTCGCGAATCGCCCTGAGCATCAGGAAATCGCCGACGGCGGCTGGCACCCGAAGCCCCGCTGCAAGCGTCTGCGCGTTCTCCCACGGATCGGCGTGTGTCTTTCCGCTTTCGTACGCGCGAACGATCGGTGCGCATCCTTCGGCCTGGACCGAGATCATCTTGGGACGATGCGAGCCGATCCAACCCAATTCACCCATCTCGGCAAACGCCTTCCACATCCCGATCAGCCCCGTACCGCCGCCCGTCGGATAGATGATCACATCGGGGAGCTCCCATCCCATTTGCTCGGCGAGCTCATACCCCATAGTCTTCTTGCCTTCGACACGGTAGGGTTCCTTCAGCGTGCTGACGTCGAACCAGCCCTCCGCCTCTTTCCGCTCGGCGACGACGCGGCCACAGTCTGAAATCAGCCCATCGACGAGTTGGACATCCGCACCCAGTACACGGCTTTCCACGAGGTTGGCCACAGGGACGTCGCGCGGCATGAAGATGTGCGCTCTGAGGCCGGCACGAGCCGCGTAGGCGGCGGTCGCGCCTCCGGCGTTGCCTGCCGAAGGAATCGCCAGCTCCCGAGCTCCCAGTTCGGCTGCCCGAGAAACGGCGGCGGAAAGCCCGCGAGCCTTGAAGCTTCCTGTCGGATTCGTTCCCTCATCCTTGATGAACAGGTTGGGAACGCCCACCCGCTCGCCGAGTGCCCTCGTCTGCAGAAGCGGCGTAAAACCCTCGCCCAGACTGACCCTGAACCGTGGATCCTCCACGGGCATCACCTCGGCATAACGCCACATGGTCGGCTCGCGCGCGGTCAATGCATCGCGGTCGAGGGAAGATCGGACTTTTTCCAGATCGTATCGGGCGAACAGGGGAACTCCCTCGTCCGAAAGGTTCTGCAATCGATCTTTCGAATAGGACCGGGCGGTCTTGGTACAGATCAGATCCACGAGGAAAGACATAAAATTCTCCGGGGCGGTCTCTCGAACAGAGGGGCCCTATGATGTCCCGGACACGCGGAATAGTCAAGACGTGCCGGTTGGAGAAAGGGGCAAATCGATCCCGTAATCACGCATCTTCCGTCGCAAGGTCGGTCGCGTGATGCCTAAAAGCTCGCAGACCTTTGCCACGGTTCCACCCGGCGAGGCAGAGGGCCTCGCGAATGTGCTGGCGCTCGACGTCCTGCAGGGAGGGCACCCCCGTCGCCTGCCCACCCTCGACCGATCCGAGCAGGATGTCTTCTGGCTCGATCACGTTGCCCCGGCACGAGAGGGCGCCCCGAGTCAGTACGTTTTGCAGTTCCCGAACGTTCCCCGGCCACGGCGACCCCATCAGATGTATCATCGCATCGTCGCTGATGCTCACCGATCCCACGCCGACGCGGGACCCGATACGTGTCAACAGACGCGTCACGAGTGTGGGAATGTCGTCCCGGCGTTCTGCGAGCGAGGACAGACGAACGGTGACTTCGGCCAGTCGGTAATACAGATCGGCGCGGAATCCTCCGTCGGCTACCAGGGCCTCCAGCTCCCGATTGGTCGCTGCCACGAGTCGAAGATCCGGACGTACCAGATCCCGTCCCCCGACGCGGTAGAACTCTCCGCGGTCGAGCGCTTCGCAGCAGTTTGGCCTGCAGACTGAGCGGGGCGTCCCCGATCTCGTCCAGAAACAGCGTACCCCGATCGGCCAGCTCGAAACATCTCTTTCGTCTGTCCGTCGCACCCGTGAAGGCGCCTCGTTCGTGACCGAACAGTTCGCTTTCGGCCAGGGACTCCATCACGGCCGCGCAGTCATGACCTCCGGCAAAGCCGGAGGCTTGAAAACTTGTGAACCGCTCAAAGCGGTTGGAAACCAAGCGCCACCTAAAGGTGGCGATTACCTGAAAATGTTGAGCTGGTCGAGACTCAGGTCCTCCCGCTCCTGGTTCTGGATATACTCCCGAACCGTCTGTTCATCCTTGCCAACGGTGGAGACCCAGTAGCCTCTTGCCCAGAAATGCTGCCCGGTGAAGTTCGACCTAACCTACGTCCCAGATAGTTCCGAGCAATGTGAATCGCACTCTTTCCTTTGATGAACCCTACCGTCTGAGCTACTGAGTGCTTCGGCGGGATCGAAATCAACGTGTGCACATGGTCGGATCGCAGGTGACCCTCTTCCACACGGCATTCCTTCTGTGCGGCCAGATCCCGAATCACCTCGCCCAGATAGCGACGAATTTCACCATACAACACTTTTCTACGATACTTCCGAACCCAAACAACGTCATACTTGCACTCCCAAACCGTGTGACGTAGACTCCTTACGTTGTTCATTAGAGAGCCTTCCTTCCGTGTGCTTTGAGCGGTCCACGGCAAGGGAGGCTCTTACATATTTCTGGAACTGTCAAACTCTGGGAGTCTCCCCGGCAGAGCCGGGGGCTTACCAAGGTTTAGTTAACGGCGACGAACGGCCCCGGCCGACCCGAAGCTGCGTGAATCGATCGGGCAAGCAACTCCTTACCCGTGCCGCTCTGCCCTCGAATGAAGATATTGGCGCCTGTCGGCGCGGTCGCCGCTGCCGTGCGGTAGGCTCGAATCATGTCCGGGTTTCCGCCCACCACGACGTCCGCCCTCGGAAACGCCGTTTCGACACCGTCCATCCGCACACGTCGCCGATTGACACAAGGCAGCCTGGACAATGTCATTTTGAGCGCCGTCAGGGACAGAGGTTTGGAAAGACAATCGAACGCACCCGTACCGATCGCTTCGAAGACCGTGTCGGAGGTATAGGCTGCGCTGAAGACCGCGACCGGGATCGACGGAATATGGGCCGACCCCAGCCGAATCACGTCACGCGCATCACCGTCGGGCAGCACCACTTCGGTCAGAACCAGATCAGGAGGACGATTGCGAATCGCTTCTCGCGCTTTTTTGACCGTCGACGAGCGCATCAGCAAGAGACGGTCGTCGTCGGGAAACGGATCGGCGGACTGCGAGTCGACGATGAGTACGTGTGGCATCAGGGCCTCCTGGGTTTGAATTTTTTCAGGTCGGGTTCCTCATAGGCAAACACTGTGCCCATCATTTCTTTCCCTTCGCACCAACCCGCCCGTTGGTCCCCTCCGCGCGTTTGTCGTCGATTCGCAGACACTTTACAGCTTCCTTGTCGACGGTTTGATGGCACAAGAAGAAGCCCCCTCTCCCAACGGGCAGAGGGGGCAGATGAAAGTCGTGTCAGACGATCCCTAAGGAACAGCCACGGTCTGTTCTTCCGATGAATCCCCGAAGCTGCTGCCGAGACGGGCCACGATCCGGTAGACGTAGACCCTGCCCGACAGCACCGTCGTGTCCACGTAGGTCGTGGTCTGCAGCCCTGTTGCAACCGTGATGAAGGTCCCCGATGACGAGTCCGACCCGGGTTCTTTGCGCTGAACGCTGAAAGAGTCGAACGACCCGACGGCGCTCCAGGTCAGCGTGACGTCGGGCGTGGCCGTCGCCTGTGCCTGGACGTTCGTAGGCACCAGGATACCCGTGCCCAGAGCCGTCCTCGACACGGAACTCGACAGATCGCTCTCGTTGCTGTCCCCGTCCAGGGCGCTGACGCGGTAGATGTAAGTCGACCCGGTCGTCAGCCCCTCGTCGACATAGGTGGTCGACGACACCTCGGCGACTTGAATGAGTCCCGACGCTTCCGTCTCGAGTGCCCGATAGACGCGATAGGTGGCCAACCCGGTCAAATCCGAGCCGCCCGTATCCGTCTTCGGCGAGGTCCACGAAACCGAAATCGAGGTGCTGCTGGGACTTTCCAAAACGATCTGCGTCGGCGTGGCCGGCGCTCGATCATCCAGGGGAACCTGGGCAGAAACGAACAGGGACAGCTCGCTTTCCAGTCCTCCCAACCCGAGTGCCTGCACCCTGTAAACCACCGTGTCTCCTGGTGTGAGGGGCGAATCGACGTAAGTTGTTTGGATCGTCGAAAAAGTGCCCTGAGCCGCCGCATCGGCGGGATCTGCGAAACGCAAGACCCTGTAGCCGGTCAGTTCCGCTTCGGTGTTGGCCGACCAGCTTACCGTCACACGCGCGATGTCGGGCGTGGCAGTAACGTTCGTTGGCGCTTCGAGCTGGGAGGCGACCGTGCCCGAAACGAACGCACTCGGCTCGCTCTCCAAGCCACCTGTCGCGATCGCCACGACGCGGTAGACAAAGGTCGCACCCGCCGTGAGAGGCGAGTCGACCAGCGTGGTCTGAACCGTGTTGAAGGTCTGGTCGGGATCGGTGTCGTTCGGGTCGAGGAACCGTTTGACCTCGTAGCCCGTCAATTCGGGTTCACTGTTGGCTCTCCACGTGATGATCAGTTGCTGCGGCCCCGCCTCGACTGCAACACCCGTGGGCCGGCTGACGCCGCGAGTCGTCACGGATGAGCCGCTCGACCTGGGGCCCACGTTTCCGACCACGTCGACCGCACTGATCGCGTAGAAATATCGCGTCAGCTGGGCCACGGTCGTGTCTTCGTAGGTCTCCTGCAACACATCGACCTCAGCCAACAGAACGAACGAGCTTGCCGACTCACGCGACCTGAAGATGCGGTAGCCTGCGAGTCCCGTGATGTCATCGCCGTCGCTGTCGGTTGTGGGTGCCGTCCACGTCAACGACACGAGTCGCAGGTCGGTTTCGCTCAAGCTGACGATGACATCGGAGGGCGCTGCAGGGGGCGTCTCGTCCGATGTAGCGACACCGTCGACGAAAGTAGAGGCGGGGCTTCTGCGCAGACCCAACTGTGGATCATCGGCCACTGCCTGGATCTTGTAGAAATAGACCTGATCGGCGACGAGGTTGCTGTCGACGTAGGTCGTGAGTGCCGTCGTAAACAGTGTATCCGAAGTCACCGGCAAGAAGGTCGCCTGCGTGTCCGTCGCTCGAAGGATGAGATACCCGATCAGACTCGGATCGTTCACGGCAGTCCAGCTGATGTCGATCGCATCGATGCCCGACGTGGTCTGGATGTTGACCGGTGTCTGGAGACCCGTATTGCCCGTCGTGATGGACGCCGACGTCGAGCGTCCACTCTCGTTCGTATCGCCATCGACCGCGCTCACGCGGTAGAAATACTGGGACCCGACCACCAACCCCGCTGAATCGATAAAAGCCGTCGCGGTGGAGGCGACCTCGGCAATCTGAACGAAGGCGTCCTGAGAGTCCTGCGATCGGAATACTCGATAGGTCTCAAGACCCGTGAGGGGAAGACTGTTCGCGTCACTCAGGGGCGCGTTCCAGGTGAGCGTCACATATCCCGTGGAAGCATCGGCGACCGCCGAAAGATCCGTGGGCTGGCCGGGAGGACGGCTGTCGTCCTGCGCCTCCGCATTCACGAAAACGGACAGTTCGCTCTGCCGATCGACGACATCGACGGTAGACAGCCGGTAGAAGTAGACCTTGGCCACCGACAGATCCACCGTCGAATCCACGAAGGTCGTCCGAGCCGTGGAGATGAGCGTATCGGCGTCTTCACCACTCAGACGAACATATCCCTCCGTCGCGACTGTCGACCGCCAGATACCGTAGCCCTTCAAATCGTTGCTGACGACGGCGTTCCACTGTAGCTGAATCCTTCCAATGTCTCCCACCGCTCGAATGTTCGTGGGCGGGCTCAGAGCCTCATTTCCGGAAAAGTTGGGATCGATGGGGTTGGTTCGCTCTCGACCGCACGCAACGATCAACAGAACCAACGCAACCGTGCAAAAGCGGCCGACACGCTGCCGCCAGGAGTGCGTCATCTTCATCTCCCCGAATCGGATAGCGGAGGTCGTCATCAGAACTGGCGACTCAGCGCCACCCCCAGCTGTTTATTGTAGACATCGCTGTTCAAGTTCACCGAAAAGTCTTCCTTGATCATGAGGCCGCGGTCCATCTTGGGAATGTTGTCGTCCACCCCGCTGGCCAGAAGCAGTCGCAGACCACTCACGAACATCACGACCGAAAGCCCGGCCGCCATTTGACTCTTTGTGTCTCGATCGCTCGTCCTCTTGTACAACTCCTCTGCCTCCGCCGACGAGGCAGCGAGTAGATAGCGGTCGTAGATGTCGTCCGCGTCACTCCGGAAGTCCAGGGCGCGTTTGGCTAACAGGGCGCTTCCGCCCACGAAGAGAGCACCGAACGTACGGCGAACCGTAAACAGAGACTCTGCGCGAACCGAAGCTGCCGCCGACAGATTCAGCAGACACGCTGATAGAAAAGCACAGACCCACTTACACGAACGCATGATAGACCTTCTCCCCCCTGCCATGAAGGCAGCGCAGGTGGCTAAACTCGGTCAGGTTAGACACGGTATCCGACTTGCGGGTTTCGCGAGAATACGTCGAACAGAGGACGTCGCGCGAGGCGTCAACCCTTGTGTGGGAGGGGAGTGCGGCGGATTGAGCGTCGGAACGGGAGGAACGTCTAAACATAGACCATGCCTCTTCCAAAGGCAACGAAGACGTGCCTGAATTCGACGACCGTAGATCACGCGTCAGGCCCCCTCACGACGCGTATGCCGGCGGCGTAGTCGGCAAGGGTTCGACCGTTCCGATCGACGAATACCCACAGCGCCCCCACCCCGAGCGTCACCGGATAAACCAAGTAGGCGACAACGATCCTGATGACGTTTCGAAGCATGCTTGGAGCCTTTCCTGCCGCATCGACGAGCCTGACGCCGGCCTCCTTCAACCCCACCGAAGATCCTGTCCTCGCCCATTGCGGCGCGACGATCAGAATGCGGTAGACGACGAGAGCCCCGTAGTAGGGTCCGTAGTCTTGAACCGCACCGAGCAGCCTTTCGGGATCGGTGAAGAAGTCCACGGCCTGATCGAGGAAGGCGGGCTCATCCGGTGGTCGCCCACGACCTCTTCCCCGGCCTCCCCCGCCCCGTCTGGGTCCACGACCGCCGCCTTCGTTCGCCCCGCCGCCGACTGATATGACACCGGCTCCTGCAAGAATCAGACCGATGATTCCCGCAGGCAGCAGAGAAACAAACAGGTCGACGGCGCTCCCCCAAAGCCGACGCAAACCCGATGGCGCGTCTGACGATTCAGACGATGGGACCGTGACTTCGTCCAGGCGGTCGAGCCGCGATCGAATCTCCGACTGCACCAAACGGAATCGGTCTGGATACGATTCCCGGTCGAGGTGCGCGAACACGTCCTCGAGCTGATCGAGGCTGTAGCCCCGAATGAGCGTCTCGAACGCACGTTCCTCATCGACAGCTTCGCGCGTCTCTTCCATCACGGCTTCCGGTCCGAGAGCGAGTAGATCGTCGGAATCAACACGAGGGTCACGAACGTGGAAAGCACCAGCCCGCCGATGACGGTGATTGCCATGGGTGCCCGAATCTCTGCCCCCTGGCCGATCGGGAACACGACATTCAGCATCCCGATGGCCGTCGTGTGGATGAGCGCGGGCAAAACGGTGCCGAACGTCCGGTCGAACGCATCGACGATGGGCCTCAGGTTGAAGATTCCCAACGCCATGGGCAGGAGACCCAGCACCGTCGTCGACGTCGTCATGAGAATCGGTCGGAGTCGGACCCGACAGGCCTGCTCGATGGCCTCCAGCTTGGGGATGTGCTGCTCTCGCCGGAGGGTGTTGATGTAATCGATCAACACGATCGCATTGTTAACGACGATGCCGGCAAGCATGATGAGCCCGATCAGAACCACGACGCTCACAGATTGTCCCGTCGCCAACAAAATCAGAATCACACCGACCAGACCAAAGGGGATGGAGAACATGATCACGAACGGATGCACCAACGATTCGAACTGCGATGCCATCACCAGATAGACGAGAAAGATGGCCAGCCCGATCGCCAACCGCATGCTTTCGAACGATCGCTCCCGTTCTTCGTTCTGCCCGCCCACGCGGATGTTGTAATCGCTTGGGTAGGCCATGGCCGATAGCTCATCCTCGATATCCCGTACAGCCTCACTCAGGTCTCGGCCTTCGAGGTTGGCCGAGACGATCGCCACGCGCTCCTGGTCGATGCGACGTATTTCGGCCGGTCCCATTTCGACCTGTAGATCGGCGACCACCGCCAACGGGATCGGCGTCTGCGCACTCGCCGGGCTGATGATCAGTCGTCGAAGATCGTCGACCGTGCTCCTGTGCTCCTCGGACGCGCGAACGCGGATATCCACACGACGGTCGCCCCGGGTGAACTCCGTGGCCACTTCACCCTGCACCTGATTCCGAATGATCTGCCCGATCGAGAAGATCGTCGTTCCCAGCTGGGCGACGCGTTTTCGGTTGAAACGGATCTGGACCTCTGGGTTCCCGCCTGCGGCACTCGTCTTCAAATCGGCGAGACCATCGATTCCTTCGATTCGGTCTACGACCTCGTCCGACAACGTTCTGAGCGTCGCGAGATTGTATCCCGATACCTCCACCTCGATCGGCGTCTTCGACGAAAAGAGCGACGGCCGCGAGAACTTGCACTCGACGGATGGAAAGTCGGCCAGCGCAAGACGTAGCCGCTCCATCACCGCCTCCTCCTTGTCGCGTATCACCCCTTCGGCCAGCGCAACGTTGATCTGCGCGATGTTCTCCCGCTCTTCGGCCGATGACCCACCCGACGAGGTGCTCGATCCGACAATGCTGTAAACGGTCGTGACCTGGGGCTCCGCACGAATCGCCCGCTCGAGATCCCGTACCACCGCCTCCGTCAACGCCAGGGGTGTGCCGACCGGCATTTCGACCGCGATGATGAACTCGCCCTGGCTCATTTCGGGGATCAGCTCGCTTCCGAGAAATCGCACGAGACCCCCCGATGCCCCCAGAAACCCGATGGCGATCAGGATGACCACGAGTCGATGCCGCAGAGCCCAGTGGATGATGCGCGGGTAGATCGCATAGGCACGATCCATGATCATGTTGAACACGAAGAAAAACGGCGTCAGAAGCTTGAGCGCCCCTCGACCGATGGCCGACAGCGTCCGACCGAACAGCGCGACGATTCGGGGAGCCGTCTTTCCTCGTTCATCCCCCGCAGCACGGCGCCGGCGCTCGACCTCTGCCATTTCCGACATCCACCTGAATTCTAGAGAGGCCAGCATGGGAATAAGGGTCAGGGCGACGAGCAGAGAGGCGACGAGGGAGAAAGTCACCGTCAACGCCTGATCTCGAAACAGCTGGCCCGCGATCCCCTCGACGAACACGATCGGCACGAACACGCAAATCGTCGTCATCGTCGCAGCGATCACGGCCTGCCCGACTTCGCTCGCGCCAGTGTTCGTCGCCTCCAGTGCGTCCTTACCCTCTTCTCGGTGGCGCTGGACATTCTCGAGCACGACGATCGAGTTGTCGACGAGCATGCCGATTCCGAGCGCCAACCCACCGAGTGACATGATGTTCAGACTGACCTCGGACACGAACATCAGGAAGAACGTCGCCACGACGGAAATGGGAATCGACAGACTGATGATGGCCGTGCTCTTGGGGTTTCGCAAAAACAAATAGAGAATGATGATGGCCAGGAAGCCTCCCATGACCGCCGTGTTGAGAACCTCGGACACGGACTCCCGGATGAAGACGGACTGGTCGAACACCACCTCCACGCGCGACATACCCAGCAGGGCGTCCCCGTCTTTTCGAAACTCCGCCAGAGCCTCGTGAACACGCTGGGCGACGGTTACCGTGTTGGCGTCCCCCTCCTTGTAGACGGCGAGCTCAACGCTCTCCTGGCCGTTGATGCGCGTGATCACCTGGCGTTCTCGGTGACCCCGCTTGACCTGCCCGACGTCGCTGAGTGTGATGATCGCGCCGTCCCGGTCCCCCACGACGATGTCCCGGATCTCTTCGACCGACTTGAACTCATTCAGGGTTCGAACGAGGTATTCGGCCTCGCCGTCTTTCAGCTCCCCACCCGTCAGGTTCACGTTCTCCTGTCCTAGCCTCGAGACCACCTGATTCAGCGGGATACGCAACGTCGCAAGTTTCGGCCCGTCCACGTCGATGTGGATTTCTTCCTCGAGCCCGCCGTTCACACGGACGGCCGCCACGCCCTCCAGGCTTTCTAACTCCGATTTCAGGTGCTCCTCACCCAGCAGACGCAGTGCGATCAGGCTCTCTTCGCCATACAGACCGATCCGAATGATGGGATCGAGCGATGGATCGAATCGAAGGAGAACGGGCTTGTCGACATCCTGGGGCAGCTGAAGACGGTCGAGCTTTTCCCGAATATTCAGGGAAGCGAAATCCATGTCGGTGCCCCAGGCGAACTCGACGACCACGTCCGAAACGCCAGGACGCGCGGTCGAACTCACCCGGATGACGTTCGTCACGACCCCCACAGCCCCTTCTACGGGTTCCGTAATGAGCCGTTCGATTTCGGAAGGTGCCGCGCCCTCATACTCGGTGCGGACCGTCACGGTAGGATAGGTGATGTCGGGAAGCAGGTTGATGGACAGCCGCTGGAACGCGACCATCCCGAATATGAGCGCGGCCACGACGAACATCGTAACCGTCACTCGCCTGCGTGTGGAAAATCCGATGATCTTCATGTCGAGATCGCTATCAACCCCCGCGTCGTCCCATCGTCACGATGCCCTTTTCTGACAGCTCCCGCACGAAGGCTCGCCACTTTTCCGGGTCGGTGCCGATCTCCGGGTCCTTCTTCACGCGCTCGTCGAAGATTTTCTTTGCCTTTGGGAAGCGCTCGAAAATACGTGCCTGGAAGCGCTTGATGTCCCCACCACCCACGCGCTGACCTCTTCCCCCGCCGCGGTCCTCCCAACCTCCCTCGTCCACGCGTCCCGCTGCCTCCGGTGGTGCAACCGAAGCCATCTGCGGTGGCGCATCGCCGACGATACGAACGGCCGTTCCCGGCCTCAGGCCGTCCTGCCCCACGGTGATGACGACATCCCCGTCCCCGAGTCCATCTGTCACCTCTAGCCGGTCGTTGTCGCTGAACCCGATGGAAATCTTCCGTCGCTCCGCTCGCCCGCCCTCTTCTGTCTTTGCGTAGACGAAGACCTGATTCCCCTCCCCCTCCAGCACGAGCGCCTTCTTTGGGATGACCAGCGTGTTTCGGCGCGTCTCCGTGATGATGTAGACCGACGAAAACATCCCCGGGCGGAGGATCGTGTCGTGGCTCGAAGGGATTTCCACAGTGACTTTGACAGTCCCGCTCAGCGGGTCCACGATGGGGCTGATCATCTTTACTCGCCCACGGTAATCCCTGCCCGGAGCGCTCTCCACGGTAATGAGGGCCTCCTGGCCGGTCTGGATGTTGCCGATTTCCTTTTCCGGAACACGGATCCTCGCCAGAAGGGGGTCGAAATCCGCGACCGAAAACAGGATCTGATTGTTGCTCACGACGTTGCCGATTTCGACAAGCCGCAACGTGACCGTTCCTTCGACCGGAGACGTAATGCGGGTAAAGTTGAGGTCTAGCTTGGCTTGCTCGTATTGTGCTCGTGCCCGATCCAACTGCGTTTTCGCGTTCTCGAACTGCTCCTCGCTCACCAGGTTCGATTCGAAAATTTTCTGTATCCGCGCGTGGTTCCGCTGGGCGTCCAGGAAAGCCACCTCCATCTGCCTGGCCTGCAACTCCGCATCGGCCGCATCGAGCCGCGCCAGGATGTCGCCCTCTCGCACCTTGTCGCCCTCCTCCACGAGAATGGCAACGACCTGACCCGGGCGACGGGAACGCACATCGACCCACCGCTCCGCTTCCAACGTCGTGTTCTTGAGGACGCTCTTCGAGATTTCACCACGTCGAATCGACTCCGCTTTGACCGGGACGGCAGCGCTCGGCCGACCACCTCCACGTCGTCCACCTCCTTGATTGGCACCCCGTGCCTGACGTGACTCTTCAGACCCACAGCTGCCAGCGAACAAGACGACCGTTAGGACGACGCACCACCGATTCAAGCCACACCCCTGAATTCAATAACCTGAGAAAAGCGTGCTGCAAGGGACGAAGGAGCCCCTTGATCGACCGGATCCGCGGGCAGCGATTCGACGAGAAGAAAGGCGGAAAAATTCCCGCCTCCGCACAGAAAGCGAGTGGTTACTAACATAGCAATATATAAAAAGGGCACCCGAGAACAACGCAAAATGCCCCAAATCCTTGACTATTTCGCTTTTTCCTCGGTCGCGATTACAAATCTCCTGATCCCCGACCCCTTGATCAGATCGAGAATCCGCATGACGTCTCCGTAGGGTAGTGCCCGATCCGCCCGGAGAACCAATCCGCCGCTCGCATCGACCTCGTTAGACGACGAAGTCAGAATGCCCTGGAGGACCTCCTCCGTAACAGGTTCACCATTGTAAGCCATTTTGCCATCCGAGCTGACGTTCAGGACGAAGTTCCTCTCTCGCTGAACCTGATCGGCGTTCTGCATGGAGGGCAGTTCGACCTTGAGCGCGGACTGCTCGATGAAACTGGTCGTCACCAGGAAGAAGGTCAGCAAGAGAAACAGCACATCGATTAGCGACGTGATGTTGATGTTCGGGCGTCGTCGTGCCGGGGTTTGTAGCCGCACGTTCAGTCTGCCGATTCGGGTTTGCGCTGGGGGTCGGCCTGGAATCCGCGCAATTTCTTCAGGAGCATGTTGGAATGCTTCTCGATCTCCAGAACGAGGCCCTCCGCCTTCGTCGTGAAGTAGTTGAAGAATACGAGCGCCGGAATCGCGATAAACAGACCGGCGGCCGTGGTCAGAATGGCCTCTGCGATGCCACCGGCCAAAAGGTTTCCCTTCCCCACCCCCACCTCGGAGATTTCCTGAAAGACTTTGATCATGCCGATCACGGTCCCAAGAAGACCCAGGAGTGGGGAGATGCTGGCCACAGTCTCAAGCACGACGAGACCGCGCTGAAGATCGCCCATTTCCTGGCGGCCCTGATCCACGATACTCTCACGAATCTCGTCAACCGGTAGGTCGCGGTTGTCCAACCCTGCCTGGATGACGTGCGCGAACGGCCCTTCGAAGCGGCCGCAAACCGAATGGGCGAGTCCAACATCCTCGGGACCACCGATGTTCTCGATGACGCTCACGATCTCCGGTCGGATGATTCGCTGACGTCGCAGGCTGAACGCCCGCTCGATCGCGATCCCGAGTGCAAGTACCGAGCAAAGCAGGAGCGGATACATGATCATTCCGCCCTGCTGGAACAGATCCCAAGCCATACACGGTTCTCCTACCTGGCTTCCCCATCGATGATATACGCGAAGGAGGCCCATATGCCCAGAAAGGGCTCCGGAAAATCCTCGGGCAGAGGCCGGAAGGGCGCGGACAGTTCGACCGCCTTCACGCTCGTTGTCAGCAACATGTTACTGCCACCCGGCACGAGTACGGTCAACCCCTCGAGCCGCCCATCGGGATAGATTCGAAACCTGAGTCTGTTCTTGCCTTCGATAGCGCCCAGACGACTGAACGCCGCGGGTGGAAAGATGTTGGACTGGATGCGACGCTTCAGATACTTGAGATAAGGAGCGAACTTCCAGCTGTATGTGCTGAGTTGAAGCGCACCTTCGTCGAGCGCCCGGGATGCCGTGTTGTCCGTGGCAATCGATGCGGGTGCTGCGATCGGGCTACCAAACACCGCCTCTTCTCGCTGCGCCTGCGTCAACTGACCCTGTCGTCGGAGACCCTCGGCGCCCCGCTGGTCTTGACGGAGTCGACGACCCGCTTCATCCCCCGGTTGTCTCGAATCGGTCTGTGAATGTGCGTTTCCAGGTCTCGATCGATCCCCGCCGATGCGCGTCTCGAAAGCTTCTTTGCTCTCGGCTATTCCCTCGCTATGAGCGAGGTCCGACCTGGGAAGGTCCGCTCGGCTCCTGTCTCTGGACGTGGCGTTTCGGTCCGACAGGAATCGAGTTTCATCGGGCGCGACATCCTCGGCATTGGCCAGAGACTCCACGAATTCGAAAGCAAGTGGATCGGCTTCGGTCATGACCGGTTGGGAAGCCGACGCATCGATCAATCGCCTTGCCGGTTCAAGAAACAGCAGAAACAATACGTGGAGTAGAATGGCGGCCGAATAGGCGGCTGTATATCGATTTGCAAGAGGAAAGTTCTGCATGGAGTCCCATCGATCGACCAGAAGAGGCCGGAACGCTTAACAATATAGCCGGGGACCATGGCAGACAAGCGTAAAGCCCCGAAAGCCCGACAGCTGGCCGGAAAAACAAAGGCTCGAGGGACAACTCCCTCGAGCCTTACGCTGGAACACCAAAAGGGGTTCCAACTCATTTATGACAGTCTACTTCGCAAATACCATTCTGCGCGTATCCTGGTGACGGCCGGCCACGAGGCGATAGAAATAAACCCCACTGGCGACCCGCCGACCGAATGCATCCTCGCCATTCCACACGACATTATAGTCGCCCGATGTCTGCACTTCGTTCACGAGGGACTTTATCTGTTGACCCAGAACATTGTAGACAGCGACGTGTACGGTGGAAGATTCACCGAGCGAGTAGCTAATAGTCGTCGAGGGATTGAAAGGATTCGGATAGTTCTGACCAAGAGAAAAGGACTTCATCTCCACCGGGTCCGCTTCCTCTTCCACAACCAGGGCCCGCTTCGTCAACACGGGCGAACCGTAGCAATCGACGTGTCCGGCCAGGTTCGACACGAAGACCACATCTCGTGCCAGCGTCACCTGCCATCCGAGCAATCCGCCCTCGACCACAGCGTCTCTGGCCACGGCGATTCTGGAGGCCGGAGCATAGATCGTGCCCAGGAAGTGTACGCCTCGAGCCAGGCTGTTCGTGCGACGGTGTACGCCATTATTGTCGTCATCATCATCATCTCCCTCATCGTCATCGTCCGTCTCGCCACTATCCACGTGCTGGGGTGAAGCAATGTTGAAGAGAATGTCGGAGGCGCTTCCACCGTTGACGGACACGACCGCGCGTCTACCCAGCGTTAAGCGCTTGCTGATGTTGACGGTCACGGGGCCGTCTTCGAGGTCGAAGATCAGAGATGTCTGTTTGGCGAGGGAGAATCTTTCAAAGTAGTAAACACCACTGTGGAGCGTGACGGTCGATCCCTTCCGCGCATTCAGGTTACCGTAAGCCGGCGTCGTCTCATCGTTTGGCGGTAGATCGATCGACTGATTCTTCCGGACTGTAATGTCCCTCGCGTCCTCGTAGTCGACCGATAGGATGACAGGAGGAAGGTGGGCGGTTTCAACTTCGGCACCGGGCTCTACCGTCCCTTCAACGACAACGGTCCTGTGCAATCTGATCCGACCACCTGCCGTAATGTCTCCAGTGATGTGGTTGAACCTGGCGATCTGGACCGGGCCGGTCGTCAGGATGGAACCCTGAATCATTCCAGGGTCATCGGCTGTATGTCCGCGATCGATCCGAACCCTGCCATTACTCCTTATGTTCGACAGGACGTTCGCGTTCCGACGAATTCGCACCTTGTGGAGACCCGTGAGGGCGTCCGCGGGCACAACAATCTTTACGGTTTGTGAGGCCATGGCCGTGTTTCCATTGCCATCATCCGCGGTCCACGTCACCGTGGTCGATCCGATAGGCAGATGGCCCTCGATCGCCAGTTCATCGAGATCGTTCTCTGGTGTCACATCACCTACACACGCGTCAGAGGCCGTCACGCCATCGATCGCCGCCTGAACATCCTCCACAGGAACACCGGACAGAGACACAGCGTCCAACACCACCAGCTCGACCACTCCATCGAACGTCGGAGCGGTTTCGTCGACCACGTTGATCACGACGTAGCCAGGCTCCCCAACTTGCGGCATCGGCGACTGGGCACCCTCTTCGTCTACGGCAACGACCTTGAAGATGTGGGCACCCAACCCCTCCACATAGACCGAGAACTCTGCACTTGTCCACGGCACCGTGTTCAATGGGGTCCCGTCCTCTTCGAACCAGAAGTAGGTGAGATCTTCAGTCGCTGTCTGGTCATCTGTCGCCTGGACAGTCAGGACCACCTCTTGGATGCCACCTGAGCACTCCACACTTTCCGGTACGATGACGTCCACAATAACCGGTGGTGCGTTTAAGTTGAAAATGAACGCCAGCCGCGTGATGCCGTCCGCCGATGGGTCGCTCGAAAGGAGAGTGCCTGTCTCGGATTCGTAGACCGCGGTTTCGCCGAGGGTCGCCAGAACCGGATACGGACCGAACTGATTCCCGGTGGTCGTTAGGTGCAATTCCGCAGTGATGGCATTCGGCCCTATTGGGAGATCTGTCAAAGAGAGCGGGAGCGGGGCGAGAATCCCCCCCGTCAGTTCTCGCCCATCGGCTGCCGTCAGTTTTGCTTCAGCGACCCCAACCGGCATAGGATTGCCCAAGGCGTTCTGCGCCACGACCTCACCCGAAACAACCGAGAACCTGAAATGAAACCTGGTTAACCCATCTGGGGACGCGCCGCCGCTGATGTTTTCTCCAGTCTCGGCGTTCATCACCCGCTTTTCATCAATTTCGATCGAGGGCCAAATTGGGGGCCAAAAACCGGACCTGATGCGAGGCGAACTTCCGCCGTTACGGTTCCTGCAGCCCCAATTGGGGCGTCTACAATCGTTGTCGGAAGCGTCACAAAAGCCCCAGCCGTAAGAGCACGACCATCGGCTGCCGTCAGCTTTGCCTCGGCCGAGCCTGAGGGAAGAACAGTGCCCTCCAAATCCTCTGCCGCTATAACGGCGCTCGTGATGGAGAACCTGAATCTGACCCTCGTTGACCCATCGGCGGTTACCGGATTCCCGAGGTTATCACCTGTTTCAGCTCTGACGATCTGCTCTTTCCCAAGAGCTACTGCCACCGGATAGGGTCCGAACGCTGACCCGCCGACGAGCCGGACCTCTGCCGTGATCACACCGGGGCCGACGGGCATCTCGTTAACCGTCAATGGCAAAGGTGCAAAATCGGACGTCAGGGCCCGCCCGTCTGCCGCGACCAACCTCGCCTCGGCATTCCCGGCGACCAGGTCCACCGCCATAAAGTCCCCGGCGGAGACGATCGTCTGAATCGCGGAAAAACGGAAGGTCAGCGATGACGAGCCATCTGGACTCGGTGTGATGACAAGGTTGGCGCCGTCCTCCGCATCGATCCTGTAGTCCTTCCCGATCTGCGGGGAGATCGTATGCGGCCCAAACGACGATCCGCCGGCCAGCCTCACTTCTGCGATGAGCGCGTCGAGCCCAAATTGAGCGTCCGATACAGTCACGGGCAGTGAGACGAAGACACCACCCGTTAGGTCGCGGCCGTCTGCGGCAGTGAGTTTAGCCTCGGCGATGCCCGCTCCGTAATCCGTTCCCGCGAGATCCTCGGCGGCAACCGTGAGTCCAGCCACGGGAAAACGAAAACGGATGTTCGTGGAGCCGTCTCCCGAGGCGGCGTTAGACAGGGTTTCCCCGGTCGCAGAATCGACGATCCGGGTGTTGCCTAGCTCGACACTGACAGGATATGGACCCGAGGCCGCCCCACCCGCCAGGCGGACCTCGACTGTCACCTGTTCTGGAACGACCGGCATGTGGTCGATGGTTAGCGGCAAAGATGCAAACAGACCGCCCGTGAGCTGTCGCCCATCGCTCGCTACGAGCCGCGCCTCCGCATCCCCCGGTGGCAGATCGATCCCATCGATGTCCTCGCCCTGAACGTTTGCCGGGGCTACAGCGAATCGTACGGTCACCACCGTGGACCCGTCCGGGTTTGAAGTCACGGAGGAGCGGTTCCCGGTTTCGGCGTCTACCACCGTCGTCTCACCCGATTCCAAGGTCAGGCTGAAAGGTCCGAATGCTGAACCGCCAGCGATCCGATATTCACCTGAAACGGCGTCCTCGCCGACTGGAATCGCGGGAAGCACTGCCGGTAGATATAAAAGCCCCCCTGTGAGGTCACTACCGTCGGCGGCTGTCAGCCTGATTTCTCCCACACCGTCCGGAAGCGCGTTCATCGTGTGATCGACTGCGTTGAGGGTCGCTACCGTGGCTGGAAACACGAAAATGACGTACATCTCGCCATCTGGAGACTCGATGTTTCCAAGGCTCAGACCCGTCACGACATCAACGGTTCGGGTTTCCGCAAAGTCGACAAACACCGGAAAGGGTCCGAATACCGACGGGGCCCCAGCCAGCCTGGCTTCCACCGAAATCCCGTCGAGGCCCATCTGGGTATCGTCGATCGTGACTGGAAGACTGACGAAGTTCCCCCCGGTCAGGGCTCGCCCGTCCCCGGCCGTAATCCGAGCCTCGGTCACACCTGCAGGGAAGTCCGGGCCCCCCGCGCTTTGCCCCGTGAAGTGAACCCGACCAATGTCGAAACGGAAAGCCAGGTGAGTGAGTCCATCCGGCGATCCGGCGTTCTGTTCGGTTACGCCTGTGAAACTGTCGACCACGCGAGTGTTACCGATCTCGACAGAAACGGGGTACGGCCCACTACCGCCAGTAAGACGCACCTCGGCAGTGATCACGTCCAATCCAACAGGGGCGTCCGGTATCGTTACGGGCAGAGAAACGAAGACCCCACCCGTAAGATCGCGACCGTCACTACCGACGAGTTTTGCCTCTGCCTTACCCGGCGCCAGCTCAGTCCCCACGAACTCCTGAGCAGCCACCCTCAACGACGTCGTGCTAAAGCGGAAAGCGAGTCGTGTCAGGCCGTCCGGCGACGCACCGTTTTCGAGGGTTCCACCCGTTTCGGTGTCCACGAGTCGCCTTTTGCCGATCTCGACGGAAATCGGGTAGGGTCCGAAACCCGTCGTGCCTGCAAGCCGCACTTCGACCAGAAGTACACCAGCCCCGATGGGTGCGTTTGAAATGACCAGTGGCAAGGCCTCGAAATCGGTCGTGAGCGACTGGCCCCCGATTGTGAAGATGCGCGCTTCAGCATTGCCGGCTGGCAGTTCCGCCGCATCGATGTCCTCCGCCGTAACGGTCAGGGACACGATCGAAAAGCGGAAGATCACAGCCGTGTTTGCCGAACTGGAGTTCTGAAGTGTGACACCGGTTTCGGCGGCTACGATGCGCGTCTTAAGAGTTTGAACGGTCAGTGGATAAGGGCCGTACGAAGGACCATTGGCGAGGCGTACCTCCACCGTGATGCCGTCTGTTTCGGTAGGAACGGCGGAGATATCGACTGGAAGTGACGCAAACCCATCCACGGTCGCGCCCGGCAGGCCACCGGTCAGGTCACGACCATCATTTGCCGTCACCTTGACCTCGGCCTCCCCGGCGGGCAGGGCACTCTGCACAATGTCCTCGGCAGAAAGCGAGACGACGCCCAGAATCGGGAATCGGAATATGGCGCGCACGGAGGCGGAGCTGGGATTGCTCAACGTACTCCCGGTAGGGGCATCGACGATCCGCGTTTTACCAGCCGCCAGGCTTATGGGGTAGGGTCCGAAGGCGGTTGCGACACCGCTGAGACGAACCTCGACCGTGACCGCGTCAGTGCCCAGGGGTACGGCCCCGATCGTAATGGGCATACCGACGAAGCCGCTCGTCAGCGCTCGACCGTCGTTCGCCGTGACCTTGACTTCCGAGAAGTCGGGCGCCAGTTCTGTCTGGAGCAGGTCCTCCGCCAGGAACTCGACCTGCGTAATCTGGAATCGAAACTTCAGGCCTGGCGTCCCTGAGCCTGGATTCGATATGGTGCTACCGTCGGCTGCGTGCACAGTCCGCGTCTTTCCCGCCTTGACTCCTACGTTATAAGGCCCAAAAGCCGACGCGGCGCCCGCCAGCCGCACTTCCGCTGTGATGGTGCCCGCCGGCACACCTGGCACGGTGATAGGCAAGTCGACGAACCCATCGGGATAAGCACCTGGAAGCCCAGCCGTCAGGTCGCTTCCGTCCGATGTCACGGTCAGCTTGGCTTGAGCAACGCCCGACGCCAGAGGGACCAGAGCCACGTCTTCAGCCGTTACATCCAGATCGAGGGCGAGAGCTGGACCAACGCCGAGCCCCAGAACTCCGATCGTGAGTAGTAAGAGCTTCCGCATCACTTTCCCTGTCATCATCACGTGGTTCCTTCGATTCACCATTGATTTCGAGTCTGACACTTTATCTCAAAGAGAGAGAATGCAAGTCGTATGCCACGGCAAGTAAATGGACACAAACTTTTACATAACAGTAGGTTAACCACGTACATCGTGGCATTAGGATGATCCTCTGCGGATCGGTTTTTTGGCGCACCTCATCCCGAAGCTGGTCGATTTGCGCCAATTCAAAGGGCCCCGGCATCGGCCTGCTGAATAACGGCCACACTCGGAGCCCGACATCGTCAGAAAACAGTGACCTCTGCCCGACGCAAAGGGTTTGTCCTCTACTGACGGTGCAACTCTTTCGCACTTCTAATATTTAAATATCGGTCCAATCATCAGGAAGGCAAGTGATCCTTATCACACGGTACCGTTTATAATTAATGTTGCTAATCGCGACTAATCTGCCGCGGCCACCTCTATCGACCGGCTTGCGCCCCGCCAGTGGGCAATGCGAGCGAGCAGATCCTGAAACAGAGACGTGGCGCCGACATAGAGGAAACCTGTACAAAACAGAAACAGAAAAAGGAGCGGGAAGTAGATCTCCTCGCGAACACAGAAAAGGATGACGCCGCCCAGATAGATCCCGAGGATAATCTCCCCGATCGTACTGACATTCAGTCTCACCCCATACTGTTTGTTTCGCCACGTATCACGGCCCGTTGTGACGCTGAACTTTGGGGTTCGTTTGAATTCGGTCTGGCGTCCAAGAAGCGCGTCGATCACGCCGCGGGCGTTGTTGAGAGAAATACCCATGCCAAGCGCGAGGGTCCACGGGATGTACTTGAGACGAGAGGTCCAGTCCGAATAGATCTGCTTCTGTGAATGGATGTAGAACCTCGAGACGACGACGGTCGCGCTGGCAAACAGGGGAAGGTCCACCAACACGACTCGATACCAACCCATGTCCTGCCGGGACAGGACTGCGGGGAAAACAAGGATGGCCAGCAGGGCCATTAACAGGTAGGACGTGTTCGCGCAGAGATGAACGACCGCCTCCGCCTTGACTTCGATCGACAGATCGCTCTTCAGTAGACGCGGGAGCAACTTTCTCGCCGTCTGAGTGGAGCCCTTTGCCCAGCGAAATTGCTGCGATTTCCAGGCGTTTGCCGTCACGGGCACTTCTGCCGGCGCCACGACCTGGGGTAGGTAGATGAACTGCCATCCGACCATCTGGGCACGATAGCTGAGATCCAGATCCTCGGTCAGGGTATCGTGCTGCCAGCCGCCGGCTTCTTCGATGCACCGCCTTCGCCAGATCCCCGCCGTCCCGTTGAAATTGAAAAACAGGCCGGCCCTGCTTCGAGCACCGTGCTCCATCACAAAGTGCCCATCCAGGAAGATGGACTGGACCTTCGTCAACAGGGAGTAATCTCGGTTCAGATGGCCCCACCTGGCCTGAACCATGCCGACCTCCGGCCTACCGACGAAATGCGGGACCATTTCTCTGAGGAAGGAGGGTCTGGGCACGAAATCGGCATCGAAGACAGCCAACAGTTCGTGTTTGGCGTCGCTCATGCCCGCGGCGAGTGCGCCCGCCTTGTAGCCCAACCGATCGGTGCGATGCAGACAACGAATGTCTACCCCTTCCGATTGGAGTTCCGCAACTACGCGAACCGCAACCTCACTCGTCGAATCGATCGAATCGTCCAGCACCTGGATTTCCAGTCGGTCGCGGGGATAATCGAGCGCCGCGACGGCCCGGATGAGACGTTCGACCACGTAGCATTCGTTGTAAACGGGAAGTTGAACCGTGACGCCAGGGAGGTTGGAATCAGGGCACCTTCGATCGGGCTGGCCACGGTCGCGATGCCTGAAATACAGCCACACGATCACGAATCGATGGAAGCTGAACGCCATCAACAGCGCCAGCGACAGCACGTAAACCGGCAGCAGAATGATCTGCCAAACTTCCATGAAAAACACACTCCAACGCACTGTCAGATTCTGCCCGGCCCGGAAGACCCAAATTAACCACCTGCACTACGAGGGTCAAGATAGACAAAAAAACGCCCCACCTGACGATGGGGCGTGACGAACCTACCGAGACTGTAGCATCTGTCACAACTGGTAAACGTAGGCGATCACGTTCAGCATTTCTCGATCCGACAGTCTGTCTTTCGAAAACGGCGGCATCGCCAACCCCCTCAACCCGCGATTCTCGATGCCACGAATCTTCTTCCCGATCTGATACCGGCTGAACCCATTCTTGATCAACGATGGGGCGGGACCGCTTCCGTCGTGAATGTGACAGATCTCGCACGACCGCCTGAACACGGCCGTCCCAAGGGTGGAATCCCCCAGCGTCAGCATGCGGTCCCCAGGGAGCGTTTCTGCCCGCATGGGCTCGACCGCCTTCGACTTCCCCTCCGGGGAGAGATCTTCGGATCGCAAGTACGCAGCGAGCTGCCGCACGCGATGAACTGGCGCCTCTACACCCGTGAGCGAGTCCTCGGTTCGATCGGTCAACCACCTCTCAAGACACGTTGCGACAGCGTCCTCGAGCGACCGCAGCGGCTTCCCGTCCCAAGCCTGAAACTGCGCCCGAAACCCAACGTTGTACATGGGATGCCCGGGCCGTACGTACTGATCCGGCGTCTTCTTTTCGTTGAAGTCCGCGTGGCAGTGCCAGCACGTCAGACCCGTCGCCGACCCGTCGCGGGAACGAAACTGCCGCTTGCCGGCAACAATGTCGGCGTCCTGCGCGAATCCGAAACCCGCCAGAAGTAGGCATCCAAACAGAAGTGCGAATCGCAGAAATTTCATTGAATCAGCTCGCTGGCTCAACATCCCTCACGCATCTGAACCCCAGGTCCCTTCTCCGTCGTATCGCTCGTTCGTATCCACGCGTGGTGGCCCGCACACCCTCTTGGGGGCTGGCCCAACTTCCGCCGCGGATGACGCGTGCCTCCTGATTATCCGGCCTCACGGGGGTTGCCGTCCACTCCCAAACGTTGCCGCAGAGATCGTAAACCCCGTATTGACTCACTCCGCTCTCGAAAGCCGTCACTTCGGATGTGTCGTGAAGACCCAGCTCCAAATTATTGCAGTTTTGACGATTGAACGCGTTGCCCCAGGAGAAAGTTCGCCCACTCGGTCCCCTGGCCGCCTTTTCCCACTCCTGCTCGGTCGGCAGCCGCTTCTTCGCCCACCTCGCATAGGCGTCGCAGTCCTCGAGACTGACATTGACGACCGGGTGATCGGCCTTCTCTGCGGGATAGGCACCGTCACGCCAATGGGAGGGCACGTGTGCGTAGCCGGTCTCGTCCCTGAAACGTTGAAACTGCCTGTTCGTCACCGGATAGAGATCGATCTCGAACGCGTCGAGCGTAACGGCACGGCTCACGTCCCCCATCAGGAACTTCCCCTCCGGAACAGGGACCATACCCTCGGCAGTCTGAGAGGTCTGGACACGGTAGTCCGAGGACTGTGGACGTCTGGGCTGTGTCGAGACGCTCAGATGCGTGTAAACGGAGATCGACTCTTCGTCCGACGGGAACAACCTCCCTCGGCTCAGTAGACCGACCAGCCGGCGATCCTCCAAAAACTCACGCAGGTGCGGAGGAAGGTCCGTGTCTGGCACGCCGTCATCCTCCAGCCCGAGTTCTTTGATCGTATCCTGTACTTCGGCGATCAGAAGGGGTCTCTGCAGCGCGCGCTCCGAAAAGGCCTCGAACGAGAAGGAGATGATGATCCACTTGGCCAGCAGGTCCTCGTCCATCAGACCCTCGCGTAGGAATCCGCGTCGCTCCGCGAGACTTCGCTGAATCGAGAAGGTATTCAGGAATCGCTTGACCGTCCTGGGGTTGGTCGAAACGGTCTCGGAGACGGTTTCAAGATAACGCAGGATGGGATGTTGCCCCACGTTGGCATCGAGCAATTCTTCCTTGATGAACCCCTGGATGTGCTCCGGACGGATCGGCGGCAGATTGAATTGCAGCTGGATGATTTTATCCATGTAAGCGTGTTCGTCGAAGCCTTCGATCGCCTGGTATTGCGCCTTAACCGCCTTTTCCACGATTTCGCTGTCCATTCCGAGCACGAACACGCATCCCGGCCGATCCATGAACAGCTTGACCGTCTCGAGCACGCGGGCGACTCGATTGGGTTGGCACCGATCCAGGTCATCGATGAAGAACACGAGCGCACCGTCTGTGTCGGCGAAGGATTGACGCCCGGGTGTGGACCCCGTGATCGACCAGCTGATCAGGCGATCCAGAAACCGCTCGAACTCTCTCAACATCGGCAGGTTTCGCAGAAGAGACGCATCGTTCGTGACCAGATTCTTCAAATCCGGCGCGTCGGGACGTTGGACCAGATCGTCCAGAGAGTGCGCGATCCGCGACCAATCGAGTCCCCCGTCCGATCGGCGCATCTGCTCGAGTCGCTGCCGGGGGAAATCTTCGTCCATCATCTGCGAGACGATTTCCTCGACGAGTGCGACCAGAATCGCATTCTGCGTCGAATACTTCCACGCGTTGAACCAGACCGTTCTGCACGGTCGATACAGGTCGTCGCCGCCCGCTGTATCGACTTCCCGGGTGATATCCACGAGCAGCTCTCGGATCGATTGCATCAGCGACGTCTTGCCGCTACCCCACGCCCCGTCGATGGCAATCGCCAAAGGGGTCTGATTCGAGCGGTCGGCGATGATCTTGGCGAACGTCTCCGCGTAGACCGAGAACCCGAAGTGGTGAGCACGCTCGGCGGGCGAGTCGTTGTGGATCTGGATCCGGTCTGTTTCTTTGAGCTGTTCGATCAAGGTCAACCTCGATGCCTGTAGGTCGTTTGGGTCGAAATGGGCACCCGCTCGGTCGCGGTCGTGACCGCCTGACCATCCTGGACGAAAATCGTGTAGGGCGGGCCACCCGCAACCTGCACCGTCATTTCCGCCCGTCCGCCCGAAAGGACGTGCGAAAACTTGCATCCGAATGTTTCGTTCGGACCGTCGTCATAGGCGATGGAAATCGGAATTTCGACCGACTTGAGATCATCGGTCGTGTGATTCTCGACCACGAGGGAGAGAAAGTCGTCCTTCTTTTGGTAGACGCGATCGACAACGGCCAAACCGGCGAGCCGCCCCTCCTCCTCCAGCCCGTTCAGCCAGTTGAAGACATCGGCCAGGTGTCTTTCCGCTCGGAAGGGTCGGGCGGGGGAGAAACCGACCCGCAGGTCCGTTGCGTCCTCGGGCTCCTGCACGTCAGCGGGAGCGCTCGAAATCGTCGACACGAACCGATGGGTACCGTCGGCATCGATCTCGAGGACCCGTTGACAACCCCGCGCAAGAGCATGGCGGGTGGAGGGTCGGATGCGTTCCTCCTCGGTCGTTCCATTCAGGATGTTGTATATTGCACCCTTGGAGATACCACTGGCCTTTGAAACCTCCGCAACGGAGATACCCTGAGTCTGGATTTCTTGCTGAAGCAGGTCGCTGAACGTCATCGACACCTCTCCCTTGGGTCTATTGGGGTTTCCGTGCAATAATAAACAAATGTAGACGATCCGCCAACTGTTTTGTATAGTTTTGTCTATTTTTTCTTGACTTAAATCGACAGTCTTGCGTATATTGGTGAGGAACGCAGGATTCATCCGCCTGTGACTTTTAGTGTATATTGTGGTTTTAAAATGATTTAAGCTCATAGCGAGCTTGTAATTTCTGGAGACCGCGGTGTATCTCGAACACTGGGGACTGGACGAGCTACCGTTCGAAAATGTACCAGATCCTCGATTCTTCTATCCTTCCGCCGAGCACCAGGAAGCGTTGCTGCGACTTTTTTACGCAGTGAACAGCCGAAAGGGCGCTGCCATGCTCACGGGCGAGATCGGGTGCGGGAAGACCATCCTGAGTCGAACCCTCATTCAAGATCTCCCACCCGATCGCTATGAAGTTGGTCTGGTCGCCAATCCCAGCCTCTCTCCCGTCGAATTTCTGCGGGAGATTCTCTACCAGCTGGGGACGGAATCCAACTCCGAATCGAAGCTTGACCTGCTGCACGCCTTGAACAGTCAGGTCACCCAGAGCCTGAATGCGGGAAAAGACACAGTGGTCATCATCGACGAAGCCCAGGCCATCGAAGACCCCGCCACGCTCGAGGAACTCAGGCTTTTGCTCAACTTCCAACTGAACGACCGTTTTCTACTGACACTTCTGTTGATCGGACAACCCGAGTTGAGAGAAAAAATCGGATCCGTGAAGCAACTTGAACAGCGGATCTCGATCAAGTTTCACCTGGGCCCACTCAAGGCTGAAGAAACGCGCTCCTATGTCCTGACCAGGCTGGAGAAAGTAGGGGTCAAGAACAGCCTTTTCAGTGAGGACGCTCTTAACCTGATTCATCGAGTATCCGAGGGTATTCCGCGCGAAATCAACAACATCTGCGACATCTCTCTTCTACTCGGTTTTGGCGCGAAGGCCACGGAAATCAGCGCTGACATTGCCAACAAGGCTGCGCAGGCCATTAAACAGATCTGATGCCACGACTTTCAGACATGGTCCGGGCGGGTGAGACCGCCCTCAAGAACGAGGAACTGGCCGAACATCAGCGGGCCCAGTCTCAGGAACAAGGCACGCAGACTCAGGAACAGGGCACGTTCACAGGTCTTCCCCGTGCCGAGGTCCCCAACACGCAACCCATGCGGGATTTCCCAATTCTGAGCCAGATCCACTCCGAGGTCGGCACGATGGCCTCGGTTGTCGACCAGATCAACCACATCACGAACTACATCCAGGGTTTTCCGACGAGTGAACGACCGACCATGCCGTCTCCTCCCCGCGAGACTGCTCCCCCGGAAGCTGCGCCGGCGACGATCGCGCCGGAGCAGCCTCCGTCCCAGCCACAGACCATAGACGCGCAACCCGCGGCACCGACTCCGCAGCCCCAGGCTCCGGCTGAGCCGGCTCAGGCCCCAGAGCCCGAGCCGGCGGTCTCGGCCGCATCCGAAGAGGAGATCAACCTCCTCTACGACCAGCTCTATGGTTTCGTTGAAGGCGTCGCGACCGCGGTGCGCCAGGGGTCTCCCTTCACTGTTGATGAGGCGTTCGGGCACGTATCCAAGGTGGTCGACACACCCTCCGCGTCCGACGTGCTCTACCGCCGAGCCATCTACACACGAGAGTCGAGTGACGACGAGCAGGGCTTTGCGTCCGCAGTCGTGTTGCACTCGGTAAACGTGTGTATCTATTGTCTGAAGATCGGCGAAGGTCTCAGGTATGGGCGTGACCAATTGATCGATCTGGGCGTCTCCGGACTCCTTCACGACCTCGGGATGGTGAAACTGCCCGCCGAGTTCTTCACCAAGGGCAAGCTGGAGCCTGAAGACATCGAACGTCTCCACAAGCACCCTTTCGACGGCCACACAGTACTCAGCGCCCTCGGCGAGAATCTCCAGTGGTTGGCGGAAATCGCCCTCCAGGAGCACGAGCGGTGGGACGGGTCCGGCTACCCGAATCAGGTCCAGGCCGACCAGATTCACGAATATGCCCGCATCGTCGGAGTCGCCGATTTCTACGCCGGGCTCACGCGATCCAGACACGATCGACGCGGCCGATCCTTTCGAGGCAGTAAAAGAGATCATCCAGACGCATAAATCGAAGTTCGAGCCCAAGGTGGTTCGCATTCTGCTCACCAAACTGTCCGCCTTCCCGATCGGTAGTCTCGTCAAACTCAACTCCGGTGCGAGCGGTCGCGTTGTCGCCACCGACGAGGCCTCCCCCCTGCGTCCGGATATCCAGATCCTCTACGATGCCCAGGGTCGGCCGGTCTCCGAGGACCGGATCATCAGGCTGCGCGAATACCCGATCCTGCACATTACCGACGCCATTTACGAAGAAGACCTGAAGTAGGCTCCCCGTGGAGGCCTCCGAGTATGCCCGGGTTTCAGCACTCGAGGGATCCCACTGGTGGTATCGGACACTCCATCGTTCGATCAGAGACCTGGTTCGGAGGGACGCCTGTCCGGGTCGTTTGATCGACGCTGGGTGTGGAACCGGCGGTATCCGGGGGTGGCTTCCAGAATTCACCTACTGGGGAGTGGATCTATCGGCGGATGCCCTGTCATACGCGGACCATCGAATCCGGATCCAGGCGTCTGTCGAGCACCTGCCTTTTCCTCGCAACCAGGCCGATGTGTTGCTGAGCATCGACGTGCTCTACCACGCTTGGGTTCAGTCCCCGGCGGCGGCCGTCACGGAGGCCCTAAGTGCATGGTTTCATAAACATTATTACGTATGTTCTGAACCTTATTTGTAACTTATGTTCTCCTTCAAAAGGAGGAGAACAATGCCAAGACATTCGCCTTATGTGGTGCTACTGTCTGAGAAGGAACGGGTCGACCTCGAGCGAATGGCTGGACAATATACGTTATCGTATTATCAAGTGATCCGATCGAAAATCGTGCTTCTCGCCGCCGAGGGATTATCCAACAAGATTATCGCCCAACGGTTGGATGTCCCGCGTCCGATCGTAAGCAAATGGCGTAAGCGCTTTTTCGAAGAGCGTCTTTCGGGACTCGAAGATAGATCTCGTCCCGGGCGCCCGCCCGGTTTTCCCCCCTCAGGTGGTCGTTCAGATCAAGGCGCTGGCGTGTGAACTACCGAGCGAGAGCGGGATACCGCTCTCGCGGTTCAGCTGTTCCGAGATTGCCGCCGAGGCAGTGCAAAGGGGCTTCGTTGCCAAGATCAGCGGCGCCACTGTCTGGCGCTGGTTGAACGAGGACGCGATTCGTCCTTGGTATCATCGCTCCTGGATTTTCCCACGGGACCCGGACTTCCAAACCAAAGCAGGTAGAGTCCTTGATCTGTATCACCGCCAATGGCAAGGAAAGCCTTTAGGGCCGAGGGAATATGTACTTTCTGCCGACGAAAAGACCAGTATTCAAGCACGAGCTCGCAAGCACGTTACCCTACCGCCAGCCTCGAACAGAGCGGCACGCGTTGAAACACGAATACGAGCGGAAAGGAGCCCTGGCCTATCTGGCTGCTCTCGACGTGCACAATGGTCGAATCTTCGGTCTCTGTGAGTCTTCTTCGGGTATCGAGCCCTTCAACCGGCTCCTGAGCCTGATCATGAGCCGGAAACCCTATTGCTCGGCAAAGAAAGTCTACCTCATCGTGGATAATGGCTCCTCGCACCGAGGGCAAACATGCATCGACCGTATCCAGGGGAAGTGGCCAAACATCCACCCCGTTCACCTTCCGATCCACGCAAGCTGGCTCAATCAGATCGAGATCTACTTCTCGATCCTCAAACGCAAGGCTCTGACACCTATCGAATTTGCATCGCTCGAAGAGCTTGAGGCAAGAATCCTCGGTTTTCAGGAACGCTACGGACGTATCGCCACACCCTTCAAATGGAAGTTCACACGAACAGATCTCGCGGAGATGATCGACAAACTCAGGTTCTACGATACGCCCTTGGCAAAGTCTGCTTATAATACGTCACCGTATTTGAGAACAGGATTACTAAGGGTCCTCGAGCCTGGAGGGCTCGCCGTCTTCCACGCTCCGGCGCTCTCCGTGCTGCGGCGCGATCACGACCGGGTCGTGATGGGCAAGCGTCGGTTTACGCTCGACCGACTCTGCCGTATTCTCCGTGGCGCCGGGTTCACGATCGACTTCGCTTCCTACCAGTTTTCTTTCCTCCTGCCTTTTGCCTTGACTGCCCGTCTCTTCCGTTCGACGGGTTCGCAACTCCGATCTGACCGCCGGCTCTCGAACGCCCTGTTCGGCCTCCTCGGAGCGGTTGAAGCCGTCCTCCTCGGCCGTGGCGTCTCCCTCCCGATCGGGACCTCGGTCATCATCGCAGCACGAAAGCCCCTAGGCCCGCCGGCTCCCGCGTGAAACCCTTCGCATCCATCACCCGCTCGCGGGCCGCCATCGTAACCATCCTCTTAGCAGCCTTCGGCACGACCCTCGGTGAGAGGGGTTTGAAGACCTACTACGAGGGCGGCAGCTATGGCTACTACCAGTCCACGGAGGTCTACCTCGAGGACCGGCATACACTCCTGCTCTACCTGCCGCATCCCGACTTGCTTTGGTCCCTCCGACCGAGCATCAGCCTGTCTCTCCACGAAGAGATCATCGGGTTCGATCGAAGCGGACCGCTACCCTCGGTTCGATACGACTGGACGCTGCGCACGGACGCCGACGGGTTCCGAGCGCACGGGAGCGATCGTCGTCGCGCGGAGATCGCGTGCTTCGGGGATTCGCGCACCCTCGGCGAAGCTTTGAGGTCCGATGCCACCTATCCCGCGCAGCTCGAAGCAGAGCTCGGCCGCCGAGGTTACACCAAGATCGTCGCGAACCTCGGACACGACGGATGGTCGATCGACCAGGGAGCCCGACTGCTCGAGGCCTCGCAAAACCTCCAGCCTCGGCTACGATATGCGATCTTCTGTTTCGGCATCAACGATGCCGACCGCGCGTGGGGAACCACCGATACCGAGCGTATGCGGCAGAAGAGCCGAACGTTCACGACCATCCAGCGAAGCCTCTACGGATCCTTCGTGTTCTATTGGGCTCAGCGTAGCTACCTTGGGGTGCTGGCAGGACTCCGCGGAGGAACAGCTGCTGAGCCCATACTCAAGACAGAGGGCCCGCGCAGAGTGCCGTTGCCCGAATACGGCCGGGTCGTCAGACGCATCGTGGAAGTTTGTCGCACCCGATCGATCACACCGATCTTCCTGATACTTCCCAGAAACCCCTACTTCGATTGGTCACCCTGGGTGCCTGACACCGAGAAACGGCCTATCTTCGACCTCTACGACGACGTGATTGTGGCGACGGCAGCTAACACAGATATCATTGTCGCAGATATGCGTCCCGTGTTCGAGCCGGACTCGGATACGTTCGTGGACGACATGCACCTGAGCGGAACCGGTGCGGCCTGGGTCGCGTCGGTCGTCGCGAATACCCTCGAAGAGATCGGAAATGAACTACCAGCGACACACTGACCTCCTCACGAGCGTCTTGGAAGGGGAGCTGGTCATCTACGACGAAGCGAATGGCGTCGTCCATCGGCTGAACCCCACCGCACGAGCGATCTGGGAGCGATGCGACGGACTGCATTCAGAGAGGGAGATGGCCGACTCGCTGGTGGAAACCTTCGACGTCAGCCTGGAGGAGGCTACAGTTGATGCTCGACAGGCCATCGTGACGCTGACAGAGCAACAGCTGATCGAAGTGACCGAAGAGTCTACATGAAAAAATTACTGTATAGCATTGCAGAAGAATGCGTTGAAGTTGTGTCTGAGAGCTCCAGTGCCACAGAAGTCTTGGCCTGTCTCCTACAGGGCTTCCGAGTGCCTGAGGCCGAAGAGAGTCCCACCCGTTATGAAATCCGCGGATCGGGCCCGTTCGAGATCCTGTCCGAGGGGCGTCGAAGATTTCGTTCGGAGTCGGCGCACAAACTGGGCACCAAGCTGGAGTGGACGATCGTTCAGGACGCCTTGTCCCGTTGTCCTCACGTGGTGATTCACGCTGCTGCCGTTGCTTTTGAAGACACGACCCTTCTCATCGCCGGTCATCCCGGCGCGGGTAAAACCACACTCGCCCTAGGATTGGCCGTCGAAGGGGGCAAGCTTTTCACCGACGAAGCTACGCTCCTCTCCGCCTCGAAGCGTATCATTCCCTTTCCAAGAGTCATCCGGGCAAAGGGCAACACGCTGGAACTCGTCCAGCGCCTCGGAAGCGCGTCGAACAGCGCCTCGGAAGCGCGTCGAACTCGGCACTTCCAGACCCGTGTTTTAGACTCAGCGATGTCACCTGTCTCTGCCCACCGAGCCTTGAGGATGGTCATCCGGAAGCGTCTCCACGGATTGTCGTGTTCCCCGAATACACGCCCGGTGAGCGGTCTGTCTCAAAAGTGACTCGAGGAGAGGGTCTCGCCTGCCTCCTCGAGCACGTTCTGAACCCGAGGAACAGTTTTCGCGTTCTCTCGGAAGTGGCCGAGGTTGCCACTTTCTATCGAGTTCGAAGCGACGATCTGCAATGGTCCGTCGAGCGAACCTTGTCGGCTGCGTCGACCGGGGCTCCGGCGTGACACGCGGTGCGCTGTTCGTCTTCCTTGGATTCACCGCGCTCTTCGGTGTCTTCCACGCGACGAATCCGAATCTCCTCGGTGTCGATGGCTACTTCCACATCACGTTCAGCCGGACTCTGTGGCAGTCGGGATTGCCCGACTCGATCCCCCACCTTTCCCAAACGATCTTCGCAGAGCGTTTCGTCGACGACCATCTGCTCTTCCACTTGATGCAGATCCCTTTTTCGGCGCTGGGACTCATCCTGGGCGCCAAGGCGTTGACCGCCATCTCCGCGGGGCTTGTCTTCGCACTCTTCTACTGCGCCTTGAAGGTCGGAGAAATCGAGTGGCCCCTTGCGTGGACCCTCGGTTTGGCGTGCACTTCTCAGGCCTTTATCTCACGCATCTGCCTCCCCCGCGTCTCCGGGCTTTCGCTCTGCGTACTCCTGGCAGCCACGATCTTGGTCTTGCGTAAGAAGGATCGCTGGCTCGGCCTCCTCTCGTTCCTCTACGTGTGGCTTTATGGGGGTTTCCCGCTGTTGCTGATGGTGGTCGCCGTCGCCTTCCTCGTGGACCTTTTCCACGGGCTACCACCCAGGTGGAGCCTGCTCGGATGGACGGTCGGAGGAACCGTGCTCGGCCTGGTGACACACCCTTATTTCCCAGCTCATAGCGAATTCCTGTGGACGGCGTGGACACGCATCGAGCTTGGCCAGTTCTCGAACGAAATCACGGCGGGCATCGAAGACTATCCGTTCCGGACCACCGAGGTTGTGAGGCGGGCGCTCCTGGCCTGGGGCGTATCACTGCTGGTATTCACCGTTCACCTGCTCGAGCGGCGCCAGCTCTCGCGCGAGGCAACGTTTCTCTTCGTCGTTTCAGTCGTTTTCCTCGTCCTCTACATGCTCGTCAGACGATTCGTGGAGTATTGGCCCCCATTCGCACTTCTCTTCGCGGCTTACGCCCTCGACCCCCTCTTTCGAGAGCGCGCATCCTGGAAGCCGGTATGGCGCCGCGGGGCCGCTTTATCGATCGTTACGCTGACGATTCTCCTTGGAATCGACAACTTCACGAACTTGCACGCCGAGATGACGGAAGCGCGACAGATCCGAAACTACCGGGGACCTGCCAGGTTCCTCCAGCAAACGACAGCCGAAAACGACATCGTGTTCCACACCGACTGGTCGGACTTTCCGATTCTCTACCACCTGAACCGCCGCAACCGCTACATCGTGGGGCTGGGTCCCCACTACATGCACGAGTTCAGCCGGTCGACACATATTTTGTGGAGAAAAGTGATCGAAGGAAGACAGCCCGCACCGTCATCCCTCATCCGGGAACGGTTCGGAGCGAAGTGGGTCTTTGGGAAGAAGCCAGCGCGCCTGATCCCCAGACTCAGGGAAGATCCGGCCGCCAGCATCGTTTACGAGGACGACTTTTCGGTCATCTTCCGAATCGGAAGCGATCCTGAAGGACCTGTCTGACCAGATGCCCTGTTGCGTAGACGAAGAGACCCACCATCAGGAAGGCATTGAGGCGATCGACCCTCACGCCAATAGGCGTCCAGGCGTAACCCGTTTCGAGCATCCACAGCGTGAGCACGAGCCCGGCCGAGAAGACAAACGACAGTCCGCAGTAAAGCCACCGCAATCGCCGATGATCGACTGCGCCCACGGCCAGGAACGGAAACGCGGCGAAGAGGTGATTCTCGTGGATTTCGATCACGACGGAGAAGAACGCAAGACCCATATACCCACTCGCCAGGATCAGCGTTCGTGGCTCCGGGCGGCGATGCACCCACGTCAACAGAAGACCCACACACAGGGCAAAGACCAAAAGCCCCAGGTCGATCGCCCGCAGTCCGAGCAGCAGGACCTCCCGGTCGGAATGGAATGGGGGTGCGGGTTTCCACAACCACCACACGTTATGCGCACATCCTGAGAGCCACGCGTGAATGTGTGGCACATTCAGTACCATGCCGAATACGTCGGGTAACGTCTGGTAGTAGAGAAAGGGAACCAAAACGAGGAGGGTGAGCGTGACGACGACGGGGACCGAACGCACGACCTCCCGCCACTTTCCCCGAACAAATAGGTAGAAAACCACGGGGACGATGTAGATCGTGGCCTGAGGTTTGGTCAGACAGGCGGCCCACGCACAGCCGACTCCGACGGGCCCGTTAGGGTTCGGAATAAATAAACGGTCGATCTCAATGTTGAGCCATTGGCCGGATCGTGTAGTTCCAGTCGCCGTGGAAATCGTGCGGAGTGAGATCGATTTGGGTCATCTGTTCATCGGTCACCTTGACCCCGTTAGGGTAGGGTCGCTTGTCGATCTCGGAGCGTACTCGGAGACCGGCTTGAGTGGTCGTTCCGGCAATGAGATTCACGGTTGCAGCCAGGCTGACCAGGGGCTTGCCTCGCCAGTTCATAGCGATGAAGGAGAACAGGCGATGTTCGATCTTGTTCCACTTACTAGTGCCAGGAGGGTAGTGGCATACGGTGATCGTCAGGCCAGTGCGATTCGCAAAGCGCTGCAGCTCCCACTTCCACAGCCGCGTCTTGGCGCCGTTGCTGCCGCCTGCGTCCGCCGTGATTAGCAGATGCGTCGAAGTGCCGTAGGCGGGCCGTCCCATGTTCTTCCACCAACTTCGGATCGCATTCACGGCGAAGCTGGCCGTGTCGTGATCGATACCGACACTTACCCAGCCTTCATCACGGCTCAGATCATACACTCCATAAGGGATCGCCTTGCCCTGAGCAGGCACTATGAAATCGTGTACCTTCACACGCTCCGGGTCTCCCTTGGGTCGCCATTCTCGGCCAGGATTCTTGAAGTCGCCGATCAACTCTTTCTTCTTGGTGTCCACCGAGATAACGGGAAGGCCCTGCTGCTGCTGCTGGCTAATCCGATCATCGAGGTAAACGAACTGAGCGTCCCGATCCGGGTGTGCAGATCCCTCCCTTGTCTTCCGATTCGCCTGCAGCGTGTAATCGTGTTCGTGCAGGAGATTGGCAACGATCCTGGGGCTCACCGAATGCCCCATCGCTTGCAACTCGGCGGCCAGTTTGCGAGTGCTCTTCGATGTCCATCTCAGAGGATTGTCGTCAGGCGACCCCGCAGTCGTTGGCTCGACCAGATCATTCAGGTCCTGCCACAGCGTCGGGTCCGTGTCGGCCTTCCGCTTACGACCGCCGCCTGGACGCCGGATGCGAGCCGGGTCCAAAGGTTCGTCCGACCTCAACTCCTGAATGCCACGAAAGATCCGCTCTCTGGACATTCCTGTCGCCAGAGCCACAATCGCGATCCCACCGTGACCCAACGCTTCGGCTTCCGTGGCGGCCCACAGACGACGCGTGCGTTCCGTCAGCACCGGAGCCAAGGCTTCATACTTCGTTCGGAGAGTTTCGACGTCCACACTCCGAGCGTAAGATCATTACCTTGAAAAGTGCAGCACTTATTTCGTGGCAAACCCTTACCGCGAAGCGCGTATAGGACGGCCACCGTGACGATCATCGTGTGAAAGGCGTCCTGATAGCCGAATGCGGCGGTCGCGAGAATCAGCCCCGGGTTGTAAGCGCAGTACCTGAACGCCCGGACAGGGTCCACTCCGGCGTCCCGGCCCAGGTGGTAAACCGCGACGCCGAAACCGGCGCTGAAGACCACCATCGCGACCTTGAGTCCGAAAGTCAGCGCACGACTGTAAAATCGCCGAACCAGGATGAGAATCCGAAGGTGTGATAGAGCCACCCGATCGACTTGGCAACGTAGAGATACAGCGGAAGCCAATCGTAGCCCCAGTCATACGCGCGGTGGATGCCCACGACGTAGGCCTGATTCGCCCAGTGTTTGAAGGAGGGCTCATCCGCGTATTCTTCAAAACCCGCCGCGACCAGGGCCACACACAGGTAGAGCATCGATGACAGGGCCAGATCGCGCCGCACGTCTGCAGGAACCAAACGCGTGAGAAGGTGATGATTCACGTCGGACGCCATCATCGCCAGGGCCGGACGTGGTCTCGAGCCATTGGCAAGCTCCTGATCGGATCGGAGGACGGCCCACCCGTCAGTTCGCGACAGACGGGAGATTTCGTCCAATACTGTCTATCGCAGGGCGTCGGTCCGCTCGTCTGCGACGCGCTGTCCAGATCGGAGGAGCACGCGTCGATCGCGGCAGCTCTTCGCCCGACGCACGCGGCTTCGCTGTCGCAACATCTCAAGTGCGAGCGTCTGCTGCACCGCCTCTCGAGCGAGGCAGGGACCCGAGGTCTCTCCGCGTGCGTGCTCAAGGGACCGACTCTCGCAAAACTCTACGGGGACCCGACAAGAAGGCCCATGAGCGATCTGGATCTGTGGGTCCTACCCGGAGAATCGTCTCCCTGGCGGCGACTTCTCCTCGATCTCGAGTTCAAAGCTCCCTCACCATCGAATGTTTATGTTTCCCCACTGGGTCAAATCGATCTCCACACGTCATTGGTGAACGCTTCCCGGTTCCCGGAGAGACAGGTGGTCTTCAACCTGGGCGAAACCGCGGCCAGAGCGCGAAGTCTCTCGATTCCGGGTCTTCCAACGCTGACCGAACTGAGCCCGCCCGACAGCTTGCTCCACTCGGCCGTTCACGGCCTCAAGCACGGTTTTTCGAAGCTTATCTGGCTGTGCGACATTGTGCTCCTTGCCCGGACACTCACCGAAGATCAGTGGGCCCACATCGGGCGTAAGGTCGACTTGAAACCACTCGTGCGTCTGACTGCCAGCATCGTTCGGGCCCATCTCGGAATTGCTCTGCCCGATTGGCCATCCGATCTTCGCCAGATCGGGTCTCGTGAGCGGTTTTTTTCCAGACTTTGTATGAATCCGGCACTCGTCTCGCTGGCCGAACCTTCCTACATTTACCTCGGGCTGCGAAAGACCTCCGACCGAAGGGGTTACGCGAAGCGGTTGTGTTCCCCCACGACGCGCTCGCGGAGATCGAAACCCTTTGGGGCCATCCTGCCGACTCCGTCCGGGCCCGTATCCGACGCCTCGGGGATGTCCTCAAGGCCGGCCTGGAGGCCCTGCACCACGTTGGTTGACCCCTCTGTCTCCCCTCCCTACCAAAGAGATTCCCATGCTTCGGAATGTAAGAGACGCCGCCTTACCGCTGTTTCTATGCGCTTCTCTGATTCTGGCCTCCTGCGCTCCCTCCGTCGTGCAGATCAGGCCGCCCTACCCCGACAAGGTCCGTCCTGGCGACGGCGTAAAGGTCAGCCTGAAATCGGGCAAAGAGGTTTCGGGTCGAGTCACCTACGTGGACGGATCGGTCATGGTGGTGCGAACGCCAAAACAGACGGTTTCGGAGACACCCGTCAAGGAAACGCGGTTTGGAACAACCATCACGTGGCCAGAAGTAACTGCGATCAAGGTTGCCGGAACGCTCGATAGTACCAGCCGGCTCATCTCGAACGAGGAAATCCGAATCAACCACAGAACGAATCACCGTCGAAATTTTACGGTGAACTTAGGACTTCTGGGCTCTGCTGCGGCCTTTTTGATCGCCTCCAGCCTGCAGGATCAGGTGGCTTCACCCTTCGATCCCTCCAAAGACCACGCCCGAGGTCGGGCGACATTCTGGACAACCTGGCTCCTCGGATCCACTGCAGCTGCCACGGGTGGATATTATCTTGGTAGACAGATCGACCGCAGTAAGGCGATCCAACGCATCGAACGGCTCCGCGCCCAACTCAGACGCTCCACACAGGATTCGATGCGAGCCTCCTACAGCAAATCAGTCTTCGGCACGCCTCTCGAGCATCCACCACGCTGAAAAGCCCCGCGAGCCCTTATATCTATTTTTGTCTACTTATTTCTATTTTAGTTGACTTTTGATTGTTTTGTGGGTAGACTATACCCAAAGCTCCAAAAACCCACGGGGATTCGTATGCTCGCGAAAATCGTGATAACGCTGCTGCTCGCTTTGCCTCCCACGGCGTGGGCGGATGACGACCAGATCGTGGACGCCGACGGCCTGACGATTCCGACTTCGCCGACCCGGCAGCCTTACGTCATGATCAACGGCTTTCCAAATACAAGGTCGGCCCAGGGGACATTTTAGAGGTCATCACTATCGAGGGTGAAGATCGAAAAGTCGAAACAGCCAGAATCCTTCCTGACAGCACGCTCTCCTTCGGCATCCTGAATCAAGTCAAGATCGGCGGACAGGCCCTTTCGGTTGCCGAAAACACGCTAGTGAAGGCGCTGGGCGAATACATCCGAAATCCGCAGCTGCGGGTGGTGATGAAGGAGTATTTTAGCAGTTCCGCCTCGGTTTTCGGAGCCATAAACACCTTGTCCGCCACCCTTCAGGGCACACGGACAGGCCCGGGTGTCTACCCCCTAACCGGGCGTATTCGCGTTCTCGACCTCATTCTGCAAGCTGGAGGACCGACGACCGACGCGCGTCTGGATCAGGTCAGACTGACCCGTCAGAACCGTACCTTCTCACTCGACGTGCAAAAGGCCATCACCCGCGGGGACTTTCAACAGAACATCTTCGTCGAAAGCGGTGACGTCATCCAGGTGGGGGGCATCTCGCAGGCCGACCGACGGATCGTAGTCCTCGGCGAAGTCAGCAGTCCGGGTGTCTTCAACCTTTCCAGCGAGGCCAGCGTCTTCGAGGCCCTTGCGGCCTCCAGGGGCTTCACCGAAGTTGCTGCCGCCAGCCGGATGCGCATCATCCGTCGCGTGGATCCGAAGAATCCGACCATCATCACGGTCAATGGGAACAGGATTCTACACGGCGATCTTTCTCAGAACATCGGGCTGGTAGATGGCGATATTGTTGTCGTACCTCAGGACCGTTACACAGACCTGACCGACATGCTGAACAAGCTGCAGCCGCTTCTGGCGTTCGGTGGGCTCGTCACGACCGAGCCACTCATCAGCATTGGTGGGTATCAAGTCAACGAACCCGGGCTGAACATCAATACCACTTCGCCGACCCCGGCAACCGCAGCGGCCGGACTCATCGACACGGGTGCTCTTACAACCCTTCAGCAGCAGCAGGCGGTCCGTCGACAGGGTTCAGGCCGATCTGAAGGGGAGCAGAAAGTAAACGATGCCCCAGTACGACGTCACCCTCCGCGATTATTGGCGGATCCTGAACAGCGGAAGATCATCGTCATCTTCGCGACGGTCATGCTGGGCCTGACGAGCTACACGGCCTATATGTCGACCCCACAGCTCCGCTACGAATCGACGGCAAAGCTCCAATACGCCGAAGCGAAGAGTGCCCAGGAAGCCTATATCCAGGCGCTGGGATCGGCTGATGCGCTCGAGACGGAGCAGGCCGTCATTACGAGCTACCCGGTCCTGGAGCGAGTGGCCCACGAGCTGGGGTTCGTAGACACGCTATCGGCGACCTACGAGGTGCGCATCCAGAACATCCTGCGTCTTCAAGGCAAGGTTCGAACGGCCGTCGAGGGCTTGACGAGTATCCTCACGATCACCGTCACCGACACCGATCCGGATCGAACTCAGACCATCGCCAACAAGATCGCTACGGTCTACGAAGACTACAGCTACCGCAAGAAAAACGCCCAGCTGATCGGGTCCCGAACCTTTATCAAAAACCAGCGTGACACCGTGCGGGCACGGCTGCTGAGGTCTCAGAACCGTCTCAAAGACTTTCAGGAGGAGACGAAGATCGTCTCGGTGGATATACAGATCGATCAGGTGCTGGACGAGCTCAACGCGATGAGGGACGACCTGCTCGAAACGTCCCGGCTGGTCGAGTCTATCAACGAGATCCTGAATGCCTACGGTCGGGCGGGCAGGATCGCAGAATCGCTCATCCTCAGCGTACCCCCCGAACAGGGGGGTACGCGATTCGCCCAACTCAACGCGCAGCTCCAGCTGCTGAACGAGAAGCGCAGCCGACTCCTCGTCAATTTTAGGCTATATCCGGATCTCTCAACGAGATGAAGTGGGTGAAGGTGCCGTGGTTCCTGGCATGGGGGCGCGGTTAGCGTGTGCGGAACCTCTTCGGAATCTGCTCAGGGATGTTTAGGTCTCCGACGGTAAGGAAGATCATATCGTTGAATGCGTCGAGTGTGCGGAATCCGCTGGCTCGGTTCTTGACGATTTGGACGATTCGGTTGAGGCCTTCGGCGATGGCGTTGGTAAGACGCGTGTTCACGAATGCGAGGACGCCGAAGAAGTGCTGTCGCAGGGTCCTGACGAACTTTCGCAGGGGTTCAAGTCGACTTCTGAGTGCGGACGTCGTCCAGCATTTCAGGAAGCGTTCGGCAGCCCAGGGCGCTTTGTATTCCCAGAACTGCTCGAACTCGTCCTTGAGTCTCCAGGCTCTATAGATTCGGTAGTTCGCCTTCTCCAGTGCTTTGAGTGTCCGAGTATCCCCTCTGGAGCGTGTCGCTGAGTGCCGGTAGAGGAGCCATCGGAGGCCCTTCATGGCTTTGCGCTCATCCGGGGCAGCTTTACGCCACTGGTCCTTACGGACCTCGTCAACGGCGGCATTGAGAGCCTTGACGATGTGAAAGCGATCGAGGACCAGCTTGGCATTCGGACAGTGTTCCTGGATGGCTCCGATGTAAGCTTCGCTCATGTCGCAGCAGGCCCACTCGATCTTGGATCTCTGGTAGGGACTGAGAGCCTCTGTGAAGAACCGATCGATCGTTTTACGCGCCCTGCCGCGGCCAACCCACACCACGCAGGAGCGGTCCAGATCGTAAACGAGCGTGGCGTACCTGTGACGCTTGGCGTAGGAGATCTCGTCGATCCCGATGGTTTTGAGCCCTCGGATACGATGACCTTCACGAAGCCGCGTGATGGATCGGTGAAGGAGATCCGACAGCGTCGAGGCAGAGATGCGCAGCAACTCGGACGCCGCCTTCTGCGTCATGGTCTGGCAGTAGCGCAGCATGGCATACTCGAAGCGATACGTCACCCGAGAGAACCGCTCCGCCCACGGAATCTCCTCGACCACACGACCGTGGGTAGGACACCGAATCTCCCGAGGATGGTAGAGAAGCCAGACCCTCCACCCGCACACCGGAATGTCACGCCACCGACGCGGATGGGGCATTGTGCGGACGATTTTACCTCGACGGCCGCACTCCGGACAACAACAACCATTCTTATGGGGCTTTACGGCGATGACGAAACAGCTTCTCCCCTCAAACCACCAGCTGACAACACGGAACCCCTTGAATCTCAGCAGTTTCGATAGTAATCTGCTCCCGGTCATAGGTCGCACCCCCTTCGCTTTGATTGTCCTACACACACAACCAAGCGTAGGGAACGATCTATGACCTTGTCATTCTATAGTTTCACCGTTGAGAAACCCGGATAGAGCCCAATTTTACACCCAAACATCCCCAGATTGTCGACATCGATGCGAGTATCGGTGTCGTCCTGGACGAAATGGTCAACAGCCTCAGACTGCAGCGCGAGATCCTGGGTAAGCGGCAAAAGACGCAAGAGCGCATCGTTCGAGATCTCGAGAATGAGTACGCCGACCTTCCGGAGCTCAGCATTCAGCTCGGCGAGCTCGAACGGGATGTAAGAACCCACGAGAGCCTGCTCCTGGTTCTGGAAGAGGAATACCAGGAGGCTCAGATTCTGGAGAACGAGGAAATCAGAGCGATTACCATCCTGCAAAAGGCGCTCAAACCGACCTCTCCACTGAATCCTTCCACCCCACGTACATCCGCCGGCATCGGCGCCCTCCTGGGACTGATCCTGGGCGTGGTCTTCGCCTTCGTCGCCGAAACACTCGATACCTCCATAGGCACGATCCAGGATGTCGAGGAGTTTCTGGAAGTCTCAGTGGTCGGAATCATCCCGCAGGTGGATATCGACGACATGCGGGAGGCGCTCATTCGAAGCGGCGTCGAAGAGATCGATCCAGAGCTGCTCGAGCGGCGTATGCGGCTGGCCGCGCACTTCGAACCCCAGTCGACGATCGCAGAGAGCTACAGGGCTCTCCGAACCAACATTCAGTTCGCTAACCTGGATAAAGGGGCCAAGGTGATCTCGATCTCCAGCTCCTCGCACCAGGAAGGCAAGAGTACGACGACCGCCAATCTCGCGATGACCCTAGCCCAGGCCGGGAATCGCGTCTTGGTGGTCGATGGCGACCTTCGGCGACCCACGATTGCCAGAATCTTCGGTCTCGACCGAGAACCGGGTTTGACCGATGTGATCCTCGGAAACTACGGGTGGCGTGAAGTCGTCCGGACGGTCACCGACATCATGGTGGGTGGGCTCGGCATGGAAGACATCATGATGACGCCGGGCATGGACAACCTGAACATCATCACGAGCGGTGTCATACCACCCAACCCGGCGGAGATCACGGATTCGCGCCGTATGGGTGAATTCCTCCAGGAAGTGAGAGAGGCCTACGACGTGGTTCTGGTCGACTCTCCCCCCATCCTCCAGGCCACCGATGCCACGATTCTGGGCACCAAGGTCGACGGTGTCCTGCTCGTTTACAAGATCGGTAATGTGAGTCGGAGCGCCCTGAGACGTGCCAAGCTCCAGCTCGACAACGTCAACGTCGTGGTCATGGGTGTCGTCATCAACGGGCTGAAAGCCGAAATCAGCGAAGATTTCCGGGATCTAAGATACTACTCCTACTACAGCTACGGCAGCCAGGCGACTGAGAGCGGCAACCCGATCGTCCGCGAATTCAACAGACTCAAGCGACGAGGTGAATCGGCCTACAGAACCGTTCTCGTACAGGCACAGAGCCTGCTCGCTCTGGTCGGCATCGAGGTCAACCTGGACGAAGTAGAAGAGCCTCAACGACCCGAGGGGGAGCCCCCCCCTTTATCGCTACCACAGTTGGTTGTGCGTCTGATCATCTGGGGCCTGATCGGGCTCTTCCTCCTGATGGGCCTCATGTGGCAAGCCGGATTCTTGGGACAGCGTAGAGCTTCAAGCCGGATTCTTGGGACAGCGTAGAGCTTCCAGGGATTTCCCTTCAACGACATCATTCGCGAACCTGCCAGAAAAGGCGACTGTCACAGATGCAGTCGTGGAGGAAGAAACGGCACCTGTTTCACCACAACCCCTGCAGACCAAGGAACCCGAAAAAGTGCTCGCACCACGCGTCCCCCCCGCGCTCCAGTCGTCAGGAACACGATCCGACATCACCGCAATCACGCAGGGTAGATTCGGGGTTCATCTAGCCTCTTTCCGAACCGTGGGAAGCGCCCGGAAAGGTCTCCAGAAGGTTGCGGCCCGTGGATTCGAGACGGACATCGTGCCGATCGACTTGGGCAGTCGTGGAACCTACTATCGACTCATTGCCGGATCCGCTTCATCTCGGGAGCAGGCAGGAGAGGTAGTGGCGAAACTGCGTGTGCACGGTCTCGGTGAATACGCTCGCGTTATAGAACTAGCGGGTCGGTAATCCGCTACCCCGGTGTGCTGGACAACCTAACGTAGGTCCGGTCACCGCCGCCAGCTTTCCGTTTCGAGTCGCCCATGCTCCGTGCGCCTGCCCAAGATTCGTCTCCTGTCATCTACGCCGTGATGGCCACGCTCGGCGTGCTCGCCGTCGTGATCGGAACGACCGTACCCAGTCTTTCACCCATCGTCAGTCTCGGCGTCGTGGGGGGTTGGTCGTCTTCATCGGGAGCTTTGCCTCCACCCGCTTCGCGCTCTTCGTACTGATCTTCGCCACGCTCCTCTCCCCCGAATTCGGAAGTAGATCGACGGGCGGAGGCGATGTGACGCTTCGTGTGGACGACTTCCTCCTGCTCCTGATTGGCTTTTCACAACTCACGAAAGCTGCCGTCAATCGTGACATCGGAATTTTCGTCTGGACGCCGCTGAACAGATACATCACGTATTACATTCTCGTCTGCGTTTTCTCGACCGGCATCGGAATGATCGCAGGTCGTGTTCAGCCACTGACGGGCTTCTTCTTCGTCATGAAGTATTTTCAGTACTATATCGTCTACTTCATGATGATCAACAACATCAACAACCGGGAGCAGGCCAAGCAGTTCCTCGTCGCCATCTTCCTGACGGCAGCGATCGTCTCCGTCATCGCCATCGCCCAGATTCCCGGAGGTGGGCGCGTCGTTGCCCCGTTCGAAGGGGAGTCGGGCGAGCCCAACACCCTTGGGGGCTACCTCTTGCTGATGATGTCGGTCGCCAGTGGTCTGCTTGTCGTTCGGAACGCCGTTACAGCACTCGCACACAAAGTCGCTCTGGTCGGATTCATCGGGTTGATGGGCGTCCCGATTCTGTTCACGCTCTCGCGCGCGACCTGGTTAGCCGCCATTCCGGTTGTCATACTGATCTGGATCTTCTCCTCCAGGAAAGGTATTCTGACTCTGCTGATGATTGCAGGCCTGCTGATCGCTCCAGCCTTTACGCCAGAAAGTGTGGAGGAGCGCCTCCTCTATACCGTAGAGCGCCAGACGAATAGATGGGCCCGTGCCCAGCAGGTCAGCTATCTGGGAGTCACCTTCGACACATCCTCCTCTGCAAGGATCAACGCGTGGATGTCGGCGTTCCAAGACTTCCCGAACCACCCCCTGGTGGGCTACGGGGTCACAGGGTGGCGTTTCATCGATGCCCAATACTTGCGGATATTGCTCGAAACGGGCCTACTTGGCCTGTCAACGTTCCTGCTTTTGCAATGGCGGGTCCTACGGGAATCGTGGCGCACATATCGAGAGGTCGACGATCCCATGTTTCAGGGAGTAGCAGCCGGGTTCATCATTCGAGGCTGGCGGTAGGGTAACGTGCTTGCGAGCTCGTGCTTGAATACTGGTCTTTTCGTCGGCAGAAAGTACATATTCCCTCGGCCCTAAAGGCTTTCCTTGCCATTGGCGGTGATACAGATCAAGGACTCTACCTGCTTTGGTTTGGAAGTCCGGGTCCCGTGGGAAAATCCAGGAGCGATGATACCAAGGACGAATCGCGTCCTCGTTCAACCAGCGCCAGACAGTGGCGCCGCTGATCTTGGCAACGAAGCCCCTTTGCACTGCCTCGGCGGCAATCTCGGAACAGCTGAACCGCGAGAGCGGTATCCCGCTCTCGCTCGGTAGTTCACACGCCAGCGCCTTGATCTGAACGACCACCTGAGGGGGGAAAACCGGGCGGGCGCCCGGGACGAGATCTATCTTCGAGTCCCGAAAGACGCTCTTCGAAAAAGCGCTTACGCCATTTGCTTACGATCGGACGCGGGACATCCAACCGTTGGGCGATAATCTTGTTGGATAATCCCTCGGCGGCGAGAAGCACGATTTTCGATCGGATCACTTGATAATACGGTAACGTATATTGTCCAGCCATTCGCTCGAGGTCGACCCGTTCCTTCTCAGACAGTAGCACCACATAAGGCGAACGTCTTGGCATTGTTCTCCTCCTTTTGAAGGAGAACATAAGCTACAAATAATGTTCAGAACATACGTAATAATATTTATTAAACCATGCACTAAGGGCTTCCGGGCGGCGGCCGTGCGCCGAACCCTTACGCAGGACGGCCTGTGCGGGACGAGGGGCCGTGGTCGGCCCGCGCCGCCCGTGCCACGCTTTGCATACGGCGGTATCGAGGTCTGGGACGGAGCAGGCCCCCTACCCCTAGAATGTCCCTCCGACGAGTCCGACCGCCGCCGAACACCTCATCGCACAACCACCACGCACGCTATTCGCCACTCTTGGAGAGCTGTGGACGGAGCAGGAGATGGAGCACGAGGACACCCGCGAGCAGGACGCCCGCGATCGCCGGCGCCCGCCAGTCGCCAGCCCCGACCCGGGCCGCGAACATCGCGAAGCAGACGACCGCGCCGAGTGCGGGCACGGCGATCGGCAGCTCGAAGCCGCCCTCGGGTTCACCGGGTCTGAGCTTCAGGATGACAAGCGCACTGTTTACGACCGAGAACACCAGAAGGAGGAGGAGCACCGTAGCCGAAGCCAGCTGCGAAATGTCGCCCGACAGGATCAAGAGCACGATCACCGCAAAGATGAGCGCCACAGCGACATGGGGCGTGCGGCGCGCCGGATGGACCTTGCAGAGAACTCGCGGCAGCTGTCCGTCGCGCGCCATGCCATACAGGAGACGTGAGGCGGTCACATAGTTGATCAGCCCGGTATTCGCCACCGCGAAGATGGTAATCGCAATGAACATCCAGGCCGGGAACCAGGGCGCCGCGCGCGCCACGACTTCGACCAGCGGCGCATTGGCCTCCGCCAATACCTGCCACGGCACCACCGAGACCGCGCTGATCGACACGCCCATGTAGATGAGGACGGTCAGCACCAGGGCCGACACGAGACCGAGCGGCATGTTACGCCGCGGATTCTTTAATTCCTCGCCGACGTTGATCGCATCTTCGAACCCGAGGAAGGAATAGAAGGTGAGCACGACTCCCTGGACCAGGAACACGAGGGGAAGGCCCGCCTCGGTCTCCGGAAGGGAAGGAAACTCCATCAGGTTCGCCGAACCCCAGAAACGCAGGCAGACTGCGATCACGAACAGCAGGCCCGCCGCTTCCACCAATGTGAAGACGACATTGGCCCACATGGATTCCCGGATACCGCGGTAGACGAGGGCACCCACGAAGATGAGATAGATGAAGGCCAGCATGCCGGTCGGCAGACCTTGGAGAGCGGGTAAGGCCTGCAGGTTCTCACCCACGACGCGCGCGCCGGCGGCGATCGAAGTGAAGCCGGAACACGCCACGCTGAGGCCTACGACATGGGTCAGCAGGGTGCGGCGATAGGCGCGGTGGGTAATATAAGCCGCACCGCCCGCGCGCGGGTAGCGCGAGCCGAGCGAGGCATAGGACAACCCCGTCAGCCCCGCCGCGACCATGGATAGCGCGAAGGCCAACCAGATCGCAGAACCCATCTCGGCAGCAACCTGCCCCAGCAAACCGTAGATGCCGGCGCCCAGCATGCTGCCCGCTCCGTAGAGCGTCATTTGCCACAACCCTATGCTGCGCCGAAGCGTCGGTTCTCCGCTGGCCGCTCCCGGCGGCTTGCCAGACTGTTCCATGGGCTCCCCCCTATTTTGCTTTTGCCTTGCGCTCCCGATGCCACTGGTGTGGCACGGTTTATTCGAAGACCTCAAGCCCGCCGTCCCTGACGACCAGGATGATGGGGTCGTAGATCGCGTCGCCGTCGGCATCGAAAGAGAATGACCCTAGGACCGTGTTGAAATCCCGGATGTCGGCCATCGCCGCCCGGATCGCGCGCGCATCCGTCGATTTTCCCTTCGCGAGCGCTTCTGCCAAAACATGCACCGCGGCATACGACTGCGCCGCCCAAGGGTTCGGGTTTTGCCCGTATGTCTCCTCATACTTTTGGACAAAAGCCTGGTTCCCGGGTGTCGAGGCCGTGTGAATCCACGAAGTAAACGTGATGGCGCCTTCGGCGGCCGCACCGGCCGCTTTGACCTCGTCGATCGTCATCTCGAGGATGATAAGGGAAGTGCCCAGGTCACGACCTTGGATCAGGATCAAGGTCATCTCCGGCGACAAGGCCGAGACGAAAACGGCATCCGGGTCGAGCGCCTCTATCCGCGTCAGTTGCGCCGAAAAATCGGTGTCGCCCGTCTCGAACGTCTCGGTCGCGACAACCTCGACGCCGTTGTCCGCGAACGCTTCCGTCAACGCCTCATAGCCGCTCTGGGAATAGAGATCGATCCGATCGTACAGCACGGCCACCCTCTGATACCCCAGCTTCTCCCGGGTCGTCGCCACGCCGACCGGCACCATCCTATCGACGGTAAGACTCGCACGGAAGATGAAATCGCCGATCGCGCTCAACCCCGCCGCCGACGAGATCGAGCTGAACGCCACCACCTGATTATCTTGCGCGATCGGAAATGCCTCCACCGCCGCCGTGGAGATGCCCGGACCCAAGATCACGGGCACCCTGTCTTGGTGGATCAGCTTACCGAACGTTTCCACCGCACCCGCAGCCGTGCCTCGATAGTCCTCGACGATGAACCGGATTTTGGGGGCGATGAGACCTGATCCGTTGACCTCTTCGAGCGCAAGCTCAAAACCGTCCCTCACCGACAGGCCGTACAACGCATTGGGACCGGTCAGGGACACGACGACGCCCACGGCGATCTCTTCGGGCGCTGAGGACAGAAGCGATGAACCCGTCACGCGCGCCTTCCCCCCAACGGCCAGATCGAGCAGCACCTCATACCCGCCGTTGATCGGGATGCTCGACCACCTCCCCAGCAGGTTTCCGTCCTGCCTCGCACGTGCCTGGTAGTAACCGGTCGCATTTTCACCAAGCGCCACCCGCGCCCGGCCCGCCTCATCCGTCGTGTCCGACCACGCATACTGGGCCGACCGCCCGGAGATAGATCGCGAGAACTCCACAGCCGCACCGGGCACAGGCATCCCATCTTCGCGCACCGTCACCACCACCACGGCCTGCGTCACGCCCCTGTCGACAGCCGCCTTGCTCAAGGACCGCCTAACCTGCTCGCCAGCCCCCTGACCCCCCTCTGACACCGTCACACGCTCGCTGCCACAACTCCATAACACCCCGCCGGCAAGCACCACCACAATCACACGACGAAAACTTCTCGACATAACGACCCCCTTACGTTTCCCGAGGGCGACCTGGGCCGCCAAGGGTACGGCGCCGAAACCCGCTGCCTCCACGCATCAGTCTCCCAGGTAGACAGCCTCGAGCTGCCCCACGTCTCGTCATCGCGTCCAGGCTGGACACACCCCAGAGCACAAATAGGGCCTGCCACAGGAATTGTCAAGCTTTTGTCCGTTCTGCACGACCGAGACGCCCGCTGACAGCCTGGTTCCGTGCAGCCCACCTGAAGCGTGGGACCTTTGTGAAGAGCAACAAATTGAGGATCGCGAAACCAGTCATGACCTCCGGCAAAGCCGGAGGCTTGAAAACTTGTGAACCGCTCAAAGCGGTTGGAAACCAAGCGCCACCTAAAGGTGGCGCTTACCTGAAAATGCAGTCCGCTCACGGACGCCCTGGTTGCCTGTCGCGACATCCAGATCGAGTACGACCTGTCCGTGCGCGGTCACGGTGGAGAGCGCCAACCTCGGCCCGAGAGACCTCCAGGTGTTTACAGCAGCAGCTCCGCCACAGGCCGACCGCGCTTCAGGATGATTACCCGCGCGGCGCGATCGAGGATAGCCAGGCATCGGGCCTGGTCTATACTCGGGCACCGCCGGCCCGTACGTCCAGGCTTCGATCGGGATCCAATAGCTCCAAACTCAGAATTCTGACCTCACAAAGCTTACTGCCAAGGACGTAACAAGCTACCTGACCCAACTCAGGAAACGTTACTCAGAATGGAGCGCGCGCTCGACCGGCGCGTGCCTCGCTCGTCAGCCGGTCCGTTCGTTCGCCGCCGCGCCGATCGTCGGCTCGCGCACGGCCGTGTGGTGTGCGTTCCTTGGCGCCGCCGCTACCAGGCCATCGTGGCCCGCGCGAGCGCAGCGTGATCCGTGCCGCCCTGCAGGGGGCGCTCGCGGCGCTGCGCATCGACGCCCAGCTCGAACGTCGTCCCCGCGCGGCCGAGCACGCCGAGCCCGTAGCCCAGCCGGTAGTCCCGCCCCATCTCGGACGTCCCGACGCCGATCCGCGGCGTTCCGACGAAGCGGCTCCCCACCGGCAGCCCGTAGCCCAGCTCCGCGTCGAGCCGGGTGTCGTCGGCGCCGCCGCCGTGCGCGAGCCCCGCCACCGTCTCCCGGCCCCAGAGCGCCTCGGCCCCGCTCGTCGCCTGGCCGCCCCACGACGGCACCACGCGCGCCGTCAGCCCCAGCGGCGTCGACGGCGTCGGGTTGTAGCTCAGTGACACCGCGAGGCCCCGCTCGCGAAATCCCTCGGCCTGATGCACCAGCAGCGTCCGCACCCGCACGTCCACCGCCAGCCCGGTCGCGGCGTCCGCCATCACCAGCCCGCTCCTGAGCGCCAGCCCGCCGTCTGGCGTCAGCCACAGCCCGCCGGCCCCGTAGCCGGTCACGCCCCACACGGACACCCGGTCGGTGACCTGGTAGCCGAGCCACGGGTAGAGGCCGGTCACCGACGAGGCGACCTGCCCGCCGGTGACGCCGACGTACTCGCCCAGGCCCCGGCTGTGCGACAGCGACAGGCCCGCCACCAGTGGCCCCTTGGCGTAGTCGGCCCCGACCACCGTCGTCCGCACGTCGTCGCCGAGCGACAGCGCGCCCTCGCGCCCCGCGAAGGACGACCGCGCGCCCCGGCTCCAGAACGACAGGATGCCGCCGTGCGTCTCGCGGTTCACCGCGACGGCCGAGCCGGTCAGCAGATCCCCGCCGCCGAGGCCCATCTGGAGGAGTCCGCCGCCGTTGAGCCCGCCGTCCGGCCCGGCCGCCGCGCCCAGCGGTCCGCGGGCGTCGCATCCGAGCGGATGCGCGCCGGCCGAACCACCAAGCCGGTTGAGGAAGCTCAGCGCCATCTCACGCTCCATGCCGCGCCGCAGCTCCCGGCTCGCGCGCCGCCGCGATCCGTTCCTCGACGTGCTCGACCACGTGCACCGCCGCCGTCCGCCCGAACCGGGCCAGCAGCGCGCGCGGCAGCGGGTCCAGGTTTCAGGCGGCTGCAGCGCGTCCTTCAACGTCCCCGTCGAGAGCGGCATCGTGCGTCTGAAGGGCGACCACAAGCTTGGTCATCTGGCGGTAGCCCTTGAGTCGCCGGAAGCCCTCGCCCACACGGCCGCGTGCTCACCCGACCCTTCCTTCTTCCTCCCAGCGGACCACGTGCCCCTCCCCTCACGCAGGATCTTCAGGGCCTGCACAGAGCCCGCGCCGAACAGAGACAGTTGATTCGGGTGGACGACCGCATTCACCAACTGGTGGATCGCGGCGATGTGGCCTCGGTCCACATAGGGCCCCCCCTCATCTGGCAGATGCCTCACGGCATCCATCGCGCGTTCGTCAGCAACGGGCTCGCCCACGCGTAAGCCGGCGGTGACCCGGCCATAGAAACCGACCTTCTGGAGCATCTTACAGAGCCTCATCTCCCGACGGCCGATTTCGGTCCTGATTCTTCGCCGAAGCTGGAAGCTCCCGGCCTCACGCAGGTCGGCGAAAGCCGCCACCTGGAGACGTTCAAACCGCCTCCTTATCTGGGAGAGTGCTGCCTGCGCTTGCCCAACACCCTCTGCGAGCACCTGGTAGACCGAGATCACCTCCAGGTCGTCCCTTACGACGGGCCCATCAACCCCCAACCCCCTCGCGATGCCGACCACGTCCTCTTCCCGCGCGTACAGCTCAGCGGCGACCAACCGTCTGGCCCAGTCGATCGGGTCCAGGCCCTCCACCCGCCTTTCTCGTGGCCAGGTGCCCTCTCGCTCGAAGAAGGCTTTCCTGACGCGCACAGAGTCGACACTGGGAAGGGGCAACTCGTTCGTCCGGGCAACGGTATCGATCAACAGCCGGATCGAGGCCACGTCCTTTGGGACGGCAATCGGCAGACCCGATGTGCGTCTTCTTTTCTTTGGCTTGGCACTCGTTCTCACCATTCCGTTGCCCTTCCGGGCGAAGGCATGCGCGATGCGCGCAAGGTTCTTCGCGGCAGACCCCGTCTCTCCGATTCGCACCGCCAGAGCTACGAAGAAAAATAACTTTCCCCTCCACGCCGCCCAGAACAAATAACTTTGGCGACAGGCCGTTGGCGAAATATTTTTTCCACCTGGACAACACCGCTTTTTCGTGCCCGGTTTCCCACCCCAAAGAACATCACAATAAACGCCCTATACCACTGTTTACCAATAGGTTAACCGCACAAAACAAAGAAAATAACGGTGTTTTAAAATTTCTTAAGGAGGGAAACCACCGCATCGATAAGCCGCTCCCTCGCCTCATTCTGGAAGCTATGATTAATAGGTGTGGAAAAAGAGAAAGGGCGACCCTACACTTCCCGTGAGATAGTCCTATTCACGAAACACCGGGTGTGAGGCCCGATTTAGGAAGGAGGATCGCCGTGAGAGAACATACGCATAAAGCCTCGATGAAGTCTATCCCGACGTGGGAGACGGTTGATGATTGGATCCGTGAAGAGATCCAGCTCCTGTCCCAACGCTACGAGCGCGGCACGATCATGATCACCAGCAACCTGCCCTTCTCGAAGTGGGAGCAGATCTTCAAGGATCAGATGACCACCGCAGCGGCCATCGACCGCCTCGGCCATCACTGCGTGATCCTCGAGCTCAACCTCCCCAGCTATCGGCTCGAACACTCGAAAATCGCCCGGAAGGGCAAAGTTAAGGCCGCTCAGAACCCATAATGACAACCCAGAACGCCCCACACTCACACTACGAACAACGCATCCTGCCACGATCTAAACGCATCAACTGGATGGCCCGGCCACCACCCATCACACCCGGAAAACCCACCCACCCCGCATGATCCACCGGGAATTCCAATTGTCGCTGACCGGAAAGAATGATTGACGCCGGACACTCTAAACCACGCACACGAGGGACGACGCACTTCCACCGTCCCGCAACTCAGAGAGAATGCGTCGAGGCTTCCCTATACCCATTCCTATAACCCAGAGATGCGTCTACACCAACCGTCCGTACGTAACGAGAACTGCTCAGAACTGCGTCACTTCCTCTTCCAGCATCGACTGAAGCAAATTCCGTATCTGCTCCTGCGCCCATTCCTCGAGCGTGGACCACGTCGGAGTAGATAAAGCAGATTCTTCAAGGCGATCCTCCTTCCCTCCGGACGGCTACCCGGATTCCGAGTTGTGGTGTTACTTGGGAATTTTATATGGTCTCGTTCCTTCTATTTATCCACCTTATGAAGGTAGCCTCAGACGGAGGACATGAGCATATCAGATACACGCCGGTGTCTTCCTTGGGTATTCGGTGCGAACGACTCAAATCCAGAACGACATTCTTCCAGGACAGATCTCCGCTGACGCGTACGAGTTCATTCCACAATCTCTTTTCAGGAGACCATCCGGTTAAGGAGCGAGTACGGCCCATATCATTATTCCGTTGGAAGCTTGCTGCAGACACAAACAGACTATCAGGAGGAATGCGTGACACATTCCTACGTCAGCATGAGCAGTAGTGCGGTTGAAGCCGGATGCGAACGTAGCGTCCATCACTTCTCTTCTATGGCGGTCATGCGTTTGCACAGTTCTTTTCATTTATGACACGCAAGGCAGACTTTGGCCTTGCCATAGAGGTCGTCAATGTCGATGGGCTCGCCGTCGGGACGGAGGGGATTCGGCTGTTGAGCGGCGCGCGTCCGCTCTAGGCGGCGAAGGTGGTCCTCCTTAATCTGCGCGACGCGCTCAGGCCTAGCGAGATCATCGAGTGCCTCGCCCTGGCTCCAGGTGAATGGCGAGCCATGATCGATCGCGCTCTTTTCGTAGCGCTTGGCTTCCTCAAAGTAGTCCGGATGCCGCTCCATTAGCCGCACCCATTCGATCTTCTGTTGGAAAAAGCAGAATGTACAACCGCTACGGGTACGCCACTCATAGTTATTCGGGGAGTCCTAGGCCGGCACCTTCCAGAATCTCCAGCACCCCGGCCTTGTCGATGCCAGCGTCCTTGAACGGCAGCTGAACGACAAGGCCCTCATGCTTGGATGCGTAGCCTTCACGGTATTCCTCATCAGCGCGGATAGCGCATAGCTGAATACTCTCATCCCGTTCTCGAGTGCCGGCTTGATCCACTGCTCGAAAGAGACGCAGTTTCAACTGCCGCGTACACCAGCGCGTCTGTGCCGATGGCAGGAAGTTGTTGTACTGTTTGAGCCAGAAGTCGAAGTCCCGATCGGGGTTCAGCCTCAGGATGGGTTTGCCCAGAAACCCTTCGAGCTTAACCAGGAACTCGTAGACCTCCGGTAGTTCCTTACCGGTATCGGTGAAGAAATAGTCGATATCAAGTTCGGGATGGTTCTGGCGCATGTGAACGGCGAGCGCCGCGCTGTCACGGCCTCCTCTTCAAGGTGGCCGGTGGCTCCGCAGCACGAGTGGTCTCCAAATAACGGGCGCTCAATTCGGCCAGGGGCGGCCAGAATGATGTTGCTCCTCGCTTCACCGCTTTCTCGGAGCGTTGTGTCCATGCGTTCGATCAGCGATCTCACCTCGGATCGATCTATGTCGGCAACATCGAACTCGGCATGGAGCGGCGCCGGAGGCCCTTCCATGCCGACAACCACCACCATCGCGTGTCTTTTGTCCTGGCGGCCCTTGACGCGGGCGAAGGACTCCGCACGGACAAACCGTTGAGCCATTTCGGCGAGTTCGACCGTCGCCCGGTCGATATCCGGATCGACCCAACCCCGAGGGGGTTTGTTGACGGCCATGCCCGCCAGACTCTCTCCATATCCTCCGTACCACTTGTCCGTCAGATATGCTTCGAAATCACCCGTGATGGCCACCGTCGACCTCCTTCAGGTTGCGGGGTAGAATGGATAGTCCCGTTTCCGGATCGCGAATATAACGCCACAGGCCCAACCACGAAACTCGGCTCGGAACAGCCCAAGGAGCATTCAGCTGAGGCTTTGATGCAAAGACCTTCCTCAATATCATTGATGACTCCAGAGTGGGTCGAGCTATAATCAAAAGGTGTGGAAAAAGAGAAAGGGCGACCCTACCCTTCCCGTGAGATAGTTGATTCACACAAAACCGGGTGAGAGGCCCGGTTGGGAAGGAGGATCGCCGTGAAGGAACATACGCATAGAGCCCCATTGAAGTCCATGCCGACGTGGGAGACGGTTGACGATTGGATCCGTGAAGAGATCCAGGGCCGGTTCCAGTCCATTCTGGAGGAGGAGGCGACCGCGTTCTTGGGCCGGTCGTGGTATGAGCGCCGAGCCGAGGTCGATAGCTCCAGGGGCTACAGGAACGGCTACGGCAAGCCCCGGCGTCTCTCGACGAGCTGCGGAACGATCAAGGTCCGGCGTCCCCGGGTTCGTGGTCTGGAAGAGCGGTTTGAAAGCCGCATCCTCCCCCTGTTCGCCCGGAGAACCAGGGCCATTGGAGATCTGCTTCCCGACCTTTATCTCCACGGTCTCTCCCAGGGCGACTTCGAGTTGTCTTTGCGTGCGCTGCTCGGTGATGGCGCGCCGCTTTCGCCGACCTCGATCGCTCGTCTTCGAGGGAAGTGGGAGGTCGACTTCCAGGACTGGAAAGAAAGGCGTCTGGATAATCGCGAACTGGTCTACGCCTGGGCTGATGGCATCTACGTCAAAGCCGGGCTCGAGCGCGAGAAGGCGTGTCTGCTGGTCGTGATCGGCGCGATGAGCGACGGCAGCAAGGAGATCCTGGCGATAGAACCCGGTTATCGAGAGTCTACAGAATCCTGGCTCACGGTGCTCCGGGATCTCCGGGATCGCGGGCTCGAACATCCTGTCCTGATCGCCGCGGACGGGAATATGGGCATCTGGGCGGCCGTTGATCAGGTCTGGCCAGAGAGCCGGCAACAACGGTGCTGGAACCACAAGATCCTCAACGTGCTCGACAAGGTCGCCAAGCGTGCACAGGCTGAAGCCCGCGCACTGCTCGTCCAGATCCCCTATGCCGGCACGAAAAAGGAGGCCGAGAAGCTCCGGAAACGCTTTGCCGCACGGTATCGCTCACAGTTCCCTGCCGCCGTGGAGACGCTCGAAAGAGACTGGGATCGGATGGTCACGTTCTACGACTTCCCGAAGGAACACTGGAAACACCTGAGAACCACGAACGTCGTCGAGAGCCCCTTTGCTTCCGTTCGGCTTCGCACAAACGCCGCCAGGCGATTCAAGAAAGTCAGGAACGCCACGACTCTCATCTGGCGTACGCTCAAGGTCGCAGAGAGCCGATTCAGGAAACTCACCGCGCCACACTTGCTACAACAAGTCTACGATCAGAAACACTCAACCGGACCGCAGGTCGAAACCGGGAAGATGGCCGCCTGATTTCTTTTACACACCTATTGACCTGAGCTCAGTGGGTCAAGTCCCATAGTCAGTTGAAACTCATCGGGCCCCGTAGTTTGGTCAGGCTCTCTGCCGAGGTATCTGTTCGTTGTCGAGATTCAGATCTTTGTTCAGTGCTTGCCTGAGTAGGGGAAGATGTTTGTATCCGCTCACGCGTCGCAGGCGAGGTTCGATGTCGAGGAGTGCGGCAGCCACCCATCTGTGTCTCTGGGGAGAGTTGTTCCAGCGTCTGACCTTCCGAGTGAGCTCGCCGGTCCTGCTGTTGAGGGCTTCGATGCAGTTGGTGGTTCGGAAGCTTCGTTTCAGGAATGGGAGCATACCCAGCCGGTGGAGGGTCAGGGTTTCCTCCAGGCCTTCCTCGAGGCTTGCCACGGCAGACTGATTCATCAGCTTCAGTTCGGGTTTAAGTGATTCGAGTGCGGCCTTTGCCTCCTCGTAGGTGTCGCAGTCATAGGCTTTCTGAAGCTTCCGTCGAACTCTTGGACGTTCCCTCTCCGGGAGATAGCTGACGACATTCTCGCGCTTGTGCCACTGGCAGCGATGAACGCGGACATACCCTTTGAGGGCTTTGGTGACAGCACTGCGGAGCCCCTTTGAGCCGTCAAGCACAACGAGAAGGCCCTGGTCGTAGCACAGGCCTCTCCGGATGAGGTCTTGGATCAGCTGGCGGCAGATCCGTTCGTTCTCCGTCGCCGATTCGACGAAGCCCAGGGGGATCTTCTGGCCGTCCATCGCGACCCCCAGAGCGATCACGATCTCTTCGTCGGCAAAGCTCTTTCCGTCAATGAACAGGGTCACGAAGTCGTAGTCGTCGAGGGGACGCTCCTGGAACTGCTTCAGCTTCTTCGCGGTGGCTTTGATGAACCGCCGCGAGACGGAGGACGCTGAGATACCAAACGCTTCTGGAACCGATTCGGCACAGGCCTTGTAGTTGCGGCACGAGATCCCCTTGAGAACACGAAGCAACAGCCCCTCGTCCGTCTTCTTGGGCGTCTGTAGAGGCCCGGTATGCAGCCAGGAAAACCTCTGCGTCGGCCTCGACGTCGCGCACCCGGGGAACGTCTAACGGGAGCTTCTGGTCCATCAGATACACGGATCCCTTCTGGCTTCCCCACCGACGATGCGCCTGCTCCGAACCTTTGCGCGCATACCGAACGCCTGCGAGCTGCTCGACCTCCTGCTGGAGGAGGTCTGCCACTGCCTTCAGACCCAACGGGATCAACGCCTGGATCACCGACAAACGCGTCTCCAAATCGATGACATCGCCCTCAACCTTGACTTCACCATCGCCTACAAATAGCTTCTCCATCTGGGCTCCTTTCTTACGGGTATACGCTCCTACACGTCTACCCAACGTAAGTTTGGAGCCCTCTAAGTTTCAACTACGATAGGCACAACACCACATGCAGAAATACGTCATGGTGCTCGCCCGCGGAGGAAACTTTCTCGGCTGTAAACCCGGCGTATTCGTCACTTGCTGCACCGACGGTTTCCGCCCCGTCTTCTACAAACTCGAACGCGTCGAAGACTAGCGCAATGGAGCGACAACCGCGTGCGTAGGACTGAAGCCCTACACTAAGGGTTCGCGAATAAATAAGGCTATATCCGGATCTCTCAACGAGATGAAGTGGGTGAAGGTGCCGTGGTTCCTGGCATGGGGGCGCGGTTAGAGTGTGCGGAACCTCTTCGGAATCTGCTCAGGGATGTTTATGTCTCCGACGGTAAGGAAGATCATATCGTTGAATGCGTCGAGTGTGCGGAATCCGCTGGCTCGGTTCTTGACGATTTGGACGATTCGGTTGAGGCCTTCGGCGATGGCGTTGGTAAGACGCGTGTTCACGAATGCGAGGACGCCGAAGAAGTGCTGTCGCAGGGTCCTGACGAACTTTCGCAGGGGTTCAAGTCGACTTCTGAGTGCGGACGTCGTCCAGCATTTCAGGAAGCGTTCGGCAGCCCAGGGCGCTTTGTATTCCCAGAACTGCTCGAACTCGTCCTTGAGTCTCCAGGCTCTATAGATTCGGTAGTTCGCCTTCTCCAGTGCTTTGAGTGTCCGAGTATCCCCTCTGGAGCGTGTCGCTGAGTGCCGGTAGAGGAGCCATCGGAGGCCCTTCATGGCTTTGCGCTCATCCGGGGCAGCTTTACGCCACTGGTCCTTACGGACCTCGTCAACGGCGGCATTGAGAGCCTTGACGATGTGAAAGCGATCGAGGACCAGCTTGGCACAGTGTTCCTGGATGGCTCCGATGTAAGCTTCGCTCATGTCGCAGCAGGCCCACTCGATCTTGGATCTCCGGTAGGGACTGAGAGCCTCTGTGAAGAACCGATCGATCGTTTTACGCGCCCTGCCGCGGCCAACCCACACCACGCAGGAGCGGTCCAGATCGTAAACGAGCGTGGCGTACCTGTGACGCTTGGCGTAGGAGATCTCGTCGATCCCGATGGTTTTGAGCCCTCGGATACGATGACCTTCACGAAGCCGCGTGATGGATCGGTGAAGGAGATCCGACAGCGTCGAGGCAGAGATGCGCAGCAACTCGGACGCCGCCTTCTGCGTCATGGTCTGGCAGTAGCGCAGCATGGCATACTCGAAGCGATACGTCACCCGAGAGAACCGCTCCGCCCACGGAATCTCCTCGACCACACGACCGTGGGTAGGACACCGAATCTCCCGAGGATGGTAGAGAAGCCAGACCCTCCACCCGCACACCGGAATGTCACGCCACCGACGCGGATGGGGCATTGTGCGGACGATTTTACCTCGACGGCCGCACTCCGGACAACAACAACCATTCTTATGTGGCTTTACGGCGATGACGAAGCAGCTTCTCCCCTCAAACCACCAGCTGACAACACGGAACCCCTTGAATCTCAGCAGTTTCGATAGTAATCTGCTCCCGGTCATAGGTCGCACCCCCTTCGCTTTGATTGTCCTACACACACAACCAAGCGTAGGGAACGATCTATGACCTTGTCATTCTATAGTTTCACCGTTGAGAGATCCGGATATAGCCATAAATAAACGGTCGATCTCAATGTTGAGCCATTGGCCGGATCGTGTAGTTCCAGTCGCCGTGGAAATCGTGCGGAGTGAGATCGATTTGGGTCATCTGTTCATCGGTCACCTTGACCCCGTTAGGGTAGGGTCGCTTGTCGATCTCGGAGCGTACTCGGAGACCGGCTTGAGTGGTCGTTCCGGCAATGAGATTCACGGTTGCAGCCAGGCTGACCAGGGGCTTGCCTTGCCAGTTCATAGCGATGAAGGAGAACAGGCGATGTTCGATCTTGTTCCACTTACTAGTGCCAGGAGGGTAGTGGCATACGGTGATCGTCAGGCCAGTGCGATTCGCAAAGCGCTGCAGCTCCCACTTCCACAGCCGCGTCTTGGCGCCGTTGCTGCCGCCTGCGTCCGCCGTGATTAGCAGATGCGTCGAAGTGCCGTAGGCGGGCCGTCCCATGTTCTTCCACCAACTTCGGATCGCATTCACGGCGAAGCTGGCCGTGTCGTGATCGATACCGACACTTACCCAGCCTTCATCACGGCTCAGATCATACACTCCATAAGGGATCGCCTTGCCCTGAGCAGGCACTATGAAATCGTGTACCTTCACACGCTCCGGGTCTCCCTTGGGTCGCCATTCTCGGCCAGGATTCTTGAAGTCGCCGATCAACTCTTTCTTCTTGGTGTCCACCGAGATAACGGGAAGGCCCTGCTGCTGCTGCTGGCTAATCCGATCATCGAGGTAAACGAACTGAGCGTCCCGATCCGGGTGTGCAGATCCCTCCCTTGTCTTCCGATTCGCCTGCAGCGTGTAATCGTGTTCGTGCAGGAGATTGGCAACGATCCTGGGGCTCACCGAATGCCCCATCGCTTGCAACTCGGCGGCCAGTTTGCGAGTGCTCTTCGATGTCCATCTCAGAGGATTGTCGTCAGGCGACCCCGCAGTCGTTGGCTCGACCAGATCATTCAGGTCCTGCCACAGCGTCGGGTCCGTGTCGGCCTTCCGCTTACGACCGCCGCCTGGACGCCGGATGCGAGCCGGGTCCAAAGGTTCGTCCGACCTCAACTCCTGAATGCCACGAAAGATCCGCTCTCTGGACATTCCTGTCGCCAGAGCCACAATCGCGATCCCACCGTGACCCAACGCTTCGGCTTCCGTGGCGGCCCACAGACGACGCGTGCGTTCCGTCAGCACCGGAGCCAAGGCTTCATACTTCGTTCGGAGAGTTTCGACGTCCACACTCCGAGCGTAAGATCATTACCTTGAAAAGTGCAGCACTTATTTCGTGGCAAGCCCTAAGAGCGCGAAGCCGGCTGAAGCCGGCTAACAGACCCAGCCCGCTTTAGCGGGCTTCGCTAACATAGCGTGGGGATTCATCCCCACGCGAAATGACGTCCTCGGTTCAATGAAAACCATACAACTCGGCAACACCGACCTCACCGTCACCCGCTACTGTCAGGGCACGGCCTTCCGTCATCTACCTCGCCACGCCGATGAGCCATTGGCCGAGCGCGTGCTGCGCCATTGCCTCGACAGGGGCGTGACATTCTTCGATTCCGCTTATGCTTACGGCTGGGGAGGCGCGGAAGAACTGCTCGGGAAAGTCGTTCATGGCCGACGCGACCTGGTCGTCATCTGCACCAAGGTCCCCCCGACAAATCCGCCGGAAGTCGAGGAGAATCCCGGCACGCACACACACTTCACGCTGGCCTATTTGCAGGAACAGCTCGATGCGGCCCTTGGACGTCTGGGCACGGACTACGTGGACATTTATTCCATCAGCCCGACCCCGAAACACCCGCCGGGGAGCTATGTGCGTCGATGGATCGGCTCGTGCAGTCTGGCAAGACGCGATACTGGGGTTGTCCAACCACGAACCCAGCGTCGTCGCCGAGTGCTCGGAAATCGCCAAAGCATCGGGCTCCGCGCCCCCGTCCGTGCTCGAGGACTACTACAATATCGCCGGCGCCTATTCAGCCAAGACTGACGGCCAATCAAGAATACGTTGGCTAGGAGCCTGTCGGGTTACACCCGGAAGCTCGTTGAGATTAAGTCCAGCTGAGTCTGGCAGCGACCGGTTACCTTCGTTTTTTCCTTGAGCCGAGTTCCTCTTCGGGATCAGGTAGCCAATGAGAGTCGATAGAGTTTCAGAAGGTTGTGTGTGAGACAGATCAGGTTCCATTCTCTGATGACTTTGTGGATTCGGCGGAATGAGAATCGGGTGAAGTTCCGAACGGATTTGATCTGTCCAAACACGGGTTCGATGATCTGCTTTCTTTTCCAAAGGGTCCGGGGCCTTGATGACGAGGAGATCGGCTCGTGCCAGTTTTCTGAGCAGGCGGGTGAGACTGCCATCGAAGTGCGCCTGCCCAACACATCGAGTTTAGAATTTTTGGAAAACGCGTAACACATCTTGTCTTGGGGGGTTATTGACCACACTCCGATTGCTGTTACCAGTCGTCCTATTTCTTCGTAACTAATTGTTGTGCAGTGAATTATGTGATTCATGCGATCCTGGAATGACGCGGATAGCACCTTCCTCCTTTGTGGTCGGGTCCAGGTAGATCATGATCTTGATCCGGCTATAGTCCAGCTCCTCCGCGCCGGGCCGGTCGGCGTGCCAGTGGTGTATCGGTGTTCCCTGCAAGAATCCGCGGTTGCCCTCTGAACCGGACCAGATGAAGTCCTCACCCAGAAGATCTGAGATAATATCGTGGATCCGCTTGTCGTCGACGAGTTGGAGTAGTGTCTCGTTTCGCTCGACGAACGGCGCGGTGTGCATTTCCTCGTCGAGAGCCGGTTGCTTTCCCAGCTCCTCCGTCCAGACCAGCTCGGCAGCGTCCTTGATGGTCTGGATATCGTCAGCCGAGAACAGCTGGCGGCAGACCAGAAAACCGAAGGTCTCGAAGTGCGCGCGATCGTTTTCGTTCATGTGGAAACCCTTCCATCCCTGGGCTCCGCCTCGAGGCCATTGAGATAAGCCTCATTGCGTCCTCGTGCGGAGCACAGGGACGCCTACGTGTATCCGGAAAGGCTAAACTCAATGGCAGATGAGCTCTATCTGGGAACGTCACTGATACTTCGCTTCGTCTTCCGGGCTGACCTCGAGATCCTTGCCGACCTTCACCTCGAGCTTGTCTGCCCATTCCTGAATCCGTCCGACGGTCTTGGGCCATACCTCGACGCCCATTTCGAGTCGCTCTCGTCTGGAGTTCTGTTCGTAATCTCCGGGGACGATTACTTCGTCGAAACCGGCAGCGGGAGGCGTCTTCTTGATGCCGTCGAGGAAGCTGCGAACGCCCTTCTGATAATCTTCTAGCGGCAGGAAAGCCTTGACGTCGATGACCTGCATGAAGGCACCGCCCATTGTGCCCTGTTCCGCGTCGAACTGGCCGGACAGACCGCCCAAAAGGCAGGTGAACAGGGAGAGGGCGTAGCCTTTGTGGAGACCGAAACCGAGCATGTTTCCACCCTCGGTGAGGTCGCTCACTTTGACACTCGGGCTTCCGTTCTTGTCGACGATGCATCCTTCGGGCAGGTCGGCATCTTTGCTTTCGGCGAACGCGGTTTTCCCGCCTGCGATCATGGTCGTTGCATAGTCCAGGACAAACGGTGTGTCATCGCCCGTTGGTACGCCCACTGCGATCGGGTTCGTGCCGAGCTTGCCTTCGGCGCCACCGTAGGGAAGGGTCCCGCCGCCCCGAATGCCGACGCTCCGCTTGCCGCCTCCACCTCCAGTACTGATCCAGCCGATGCAACCCGCGTGGGCAGCGATTTCGGCCCACTGCCCGAGCCGACCGATGTGACCGTTATTCTTGAGGCTCACGCGGCAGACCTCGGACTGCTTGGCTTTCTTTATGGCCAGTTCGACGGCCGTCCTCGCCGTGTAGAGTCCTGATCCCTTGTTTCCGTTGAGGACGACGGTGGTGTCGGTCTCCCGCTCCACTGTCGGTTCCGCACCGGCGACGACCGCGCCCGATTCGATCGCATCGAGATAGCTAGGAATGCGCAGGATGCCGTGCGAGTCGTGTCCGGCGACGTTTGCGCCGACGAGCGTTGCGGCGATCACCTCCGCGATGTGGGTGGGCGTGCCGGCTGCCTCGAACAGCTGGCGCGTCATTGTGTGCAGGTAACTTGCTTGGTACCGCTGGGCCATGGATTGCTCCTCGGTTGCTTGCGCTGGCTTCCGCCAGGATGGGTGTTCAGTGTTCGGTCCCCTACGTCTATGCTTCGGGGGACAGGTGTTTAGGAAAACAAACTTCCCGGGTGATTAAGCATAGCGAAAGACCTCTTCACAATGATTGAGATCTATTTATACCGCTCCTTGTCCGATGCCTCTATGAGATCGTCGCTCCAGGCTATTTCGAGTTTATCGGCCCATTCCTTGATGCCGTCGACGGTCATGTCCCACACTTCGATACCGTTGGCGAGACGATCCTGACGTGCCAGGTGCTCGGGATCGCCGGGGACGAGGACCTGATCGAAACCCAGCGCCGGCGAGTTGTCCTTGACCGAGTCGAGGAACGCACGTACGCCCTCCTGATAGGGGCCAAGCGCTGTGAAAGCTTCGATATCCATCACCTGGATCAGACACCCTCCCATGGACTGGCTCGTGGAATCGAAGTTTCCGTCCAGCCCACCAAGAAGTGCAACGACGAGCGACATCGCGTAGCCCTTGTGTTTGCCGAAGGCGAGAAGATTTCCCCCGTCGTAGTAATCCTGCACTTTGACGGTCGGGTTTCCGTCCTTGTCGACGATGCAGCCTTCGCGAAGGTCCTTACCCTGGGTCTCGGCGAAGAACATCTTGCCGGCCGCGATGGCGCTCGTCGCAAAGTCGATAATGAAGGGTGCTTCATCTCCTGTCGGAACGCCAATTGCCATGGGGTTCGTGCCCATAGCTGGCTTCGAGCCTCCATATGGCAGAATGCGCCCCTTGCCGGGGCCCCCGCTGCCCGCCGTGATGATGCCGATGCATCCCGCGTGGGCCGCGATTTCTGCGTAGGCGCCGAGTCTACCGATGTGACCCATGTTCGTGACGCATACGCGGTGGGTTTCGAGTTTTTTCGCTTTCTCAATCGCGTACTCCGTCGCCTTCTTGGCCGTATACAGGCCCGAACCGCCATTTCCGTCACACACAGCAATGGTGGAGGACCGATCAGTAAACGATGGTTCGTCTGCGCTATACCCTCCGCCGTTTTGAATCCCTTGCAGGTAACCTGGAACTCTCAGAATGCCGTGAGAGTCGTGTCCACTCAGGTTCGACCCGATGAGCATTTCGGCGATGACGTCGGCGACGTGGCGAGGCGTGTCGATCGCCTCGAACAGTCGTCGAGTCAGGGCGTGGAGGAAAGCAACCTGATAGCGTTGTGCCACGTCGTTGGCCTCACTGTTCAGGATGGGATCACAGGCAAGGTGATGTGGGAGGCGTTCTCCCGTTCGTGATAGATCGTCTGATGCGCGATCTGTATTTCGTCGTCCAGTCCGGGCGTGTTTCCTGTGTTCAGGTTCCGATCGAACCGAGGAAAGTTACTGCTCGAGATTTCGAGCCGGATTCGATGACCCACTTTGAACAGGTTACTCGTCTCCCACAGTTGGATCTTGTATTCCACGACAGCATTCGGCTCGATCAGTGTTGGATTCTCAAAGGAATCCCTGAAACGAGCCCTGACGATGCCCTCCGTGATGTGAATCGCTTTGCCACCGGGGTGGACGTCTACGAGGGTTGCGGTGAAGTCCGTGTCTCGCGCGTCTGAGGCGGCGAAGAGCGTCAGTTCGATCGGGCCGGTTGCCTCCAGATCTGCCTCGAGGGGATCTGTCGAGTAGACAAGCACGTCGTCTCTGCGCTCCACGGGTCGACGGTCTCTAGGTCCGGTACAGTCGATGAACATGCTCTGCCCACCGTGTGTCGGCACGGGATCCTCCGGATCGTAGCCGAAGGTATCGCAGGGCTCTTGATCGGGGGGCTCCGTACTGAGGGCGCCGTCCCCGAGCAGAGAGTTCGCCTGGCCTCCGCTGTGTAAGTAGAACGTGGTGAACTGTGTGCGTGCGAGGGGCCATTCATTTTCGGAACGCCAGACGTTTGCACCCATGACGAAGATGCGGACGGGCGGCTCCTCGTCGATGCCGGTCTCGATGCCTCGCAGACGTTGATCGTACCAGCGCAGGTGCTCGTCGGGCATGTCGACCGTCGCACCTGGTCCGAAATCGATGTCACCGTACCGTTCCGCGCTCCCGATCAGCGAGTGCGTCCACGGCCCTACCATCATTCGAGTACGCTTCCTGGTCTCCTCGCTTCTGGCCTTGGCCCTCCATCCCGTGAAGCATTTGAAGCCTTCGTGCACGAGATTGTCGTACCAACCGGTTATGAAGTAGGAGGGCGTTTCCACCTCGTCGTACTTGCTCTTCATGCTGTATGATGTCCAGAAGTCGTCGAACGCCTCGTGGCGGATGACGTCGTGGTAGAAAGGACGATCCGCGATGTCGTCGAGTGCGGTCAACAACGGAAGCCTGCGATGGACCGTGTTCCAGTCGATCAGGTCTCTGGGGGCGATCTGGTTCGTCCGGTCACCGAGATAGACCCAGTTCATCACGTTCTGAAGCTGCAGGATCCCGTTGTATCTCAGGTGACCGTAGTTGTCCTCCTGGTTCGCGATCGGGACCAGCGCCTTGACATAGGTGCTGCGATAGGGGGCCGGCAGAATCTGCGTGAATCCCGGGTAGGATACGCCGAAGGTGCCGATGGTGCCATCGCACCAGGATTGAGCGCCGATCCACTCCTGCGTGTCGAATCCATCCTGGGCCTCGTCTACGTAAGGACGCCACTTGCCCTTCGGACTCGAATCGGCCCCGGCAGTCCTGCATAACGGTGGCATAGCCCGCCTTTGCGAATTGCACCGACCAGTCGATGTATCGCGGGTGCTGCGTGCTGTAGGGTGACCGGATCAACAGGACGGGGAATCGGTCACCTCTGGCCGGGCGGTACATGGCGGCGTAGAGGTTCACGCCGTCCCGCATGGGGATCTTCAGATCGAGCTGTATGTGAACGTCGGGTTCCGCCATTGCTCAGCCGCTTTACATCCCGTCCCAGACTTCGTCGAACTCCAGCGCCCCGGGGTTTTCTTGGACACTCCGTTGACCTACAGTAGGTCGAAAAGGAGGGTCCACCATGAACAAGGCTACTAGGGGATCGGTTGGGGCGGAGCGAGCGAGAGCGAGCGGAGGCCCAGCCGATCCAAGCGCGACTTCGCAGGGTCGTTTCTCCGTGAAGAAGAAGGCCGAAGCCGTATTACGTGTGATGCGTGGCGAGAGCCTCGACAGCGTCTCTCGCGATCTGGGAGTAACGGCAGCTAAATTGAGCGAGTGGCGCGATCAGTTCCACTCTGGCGCCCAGGCCGCACTACGCTCTCGTCCGAGCGACGAGCGTGACGAGAGGGTCAAGGACCTCCAGGCGAAGATTGGCGAGCTCACGATGGACAACGAGCTGCTGCAACAAAGAATCGATCGTCTGGAAGCCCGCCGCCCTTTGGCGCATCGGAGGTCGCGGAAATGAGTGAGGTCCTTTCGCCCTCCACGGGGAGACGCTACAGCATTAAACGCGTGTGCAAAGTGTGGCAGATACCCCGTTCCACGGTGCACAGCCAGCTTCGTCGTTCATCCGTAACCGATCTTCGGCAACCCCGGAAGCGAGGCCCGGTCGGAGCGGGTACCGATGAGGAATTGGTCTCCCTCATTCAGCAGGAGATCGACGCGTCACCCTTCCACGGCGAAGGATACCGCAAGATCTGGGCCAGGCTTCGCTTTCACGGTATGCGGACGTCAAAGGATCGGGTCCGCCGGTTGATGCGTGAAAACGGGCTCCAGGCGCGTCCAGGACGGCGTCGCGAACGACGAGCCCACGATGGCACGATTACGACCGAGAAGCCCGATCAGATGTGGGGCACCGACCTGACTGTGACGCCCACGGTCGACGAGGGCAGAGCCTCCGTGTTTATCGCGATCGACCACTGCACGTGCGAGTGTGTGGGCATTCACGCCTCCAAGACGGCCAACCGCTTTGAGGCTCTCGAGCCGATCCGACAGGGCATCCGTGAACACTTCGGGGGCTTCGAAGAAAACATCGCCGAAGGACTGGAGCTCCGACACGATCACGGGTCACAATACGTCTCTGACGACTTCCAGAACGAGATCGCATTCCTCGGCGTCCAAACATCGCCGAGTTTCGTGCGTGAGCCAGAAGGCAACGGATGCGCCGAGCGGTTCATCCGTACCCTCAAAGAAAACCTCCTGTGGGTTAGACACTTCAGTACCATCGAAGACCTGCGCCTCGCACTCCTTGAGTTTCGGGACAGATACAACCACAGGTGGATCATCGAACGTCACGGCTACAAGACGCCCGAACAGGCTAGAAACGCACTCACGGCAACTCGAAAGGCCGCCTGAATACACTCACCCGAGTGTCCAGACAACCGCGGGCTTTACACGTCCCATGTTCTTCCACCAACTTCGGATCGCATTCACGGCGAAGCTGGCCGTGTCGTGATCGATACCGACACTTACCCAGCCTTCATCACGGCTCAGATCATACACTCCATAAGGGATCGCCTTGCCCTGAGCAGGCACTATGAAATCGTGTACCTTCACACGCTCCGGGTCTCCCTTGGGTCGCCATTCTCGGCCAGGATTCTTGAAGTCGCCGATCAACTCTTTCTTCTTGGTGTCCACCGAGATAACGGGAAGGCCCTGCTGCTGCTGCTGGCTAATCCGATCATCGAGGTAAACGAACTGAGCGTCCCGATCCGGGTGTGCAGATCCCTCCCTTGTCTTCCGATTCGCCTGCAGCGTGTAATCGTGTTCGTGCAGGAGATTGGCAACGATCCTGGGGCTCACCGAATGCCCCATCGCTTGCAACTCGGCGGCCAGTTTGCGAGTGCTCTTCGATGTCCATCTCAGAGGATTGTCGTCAGGCGACCCCGCAGTCGTTGGCTCGACCAGATCATTCAGGTCCTGCCACAGCGTCGGGTCCGTGTCGGCCTTCCGCTTACGACCGCCGCCTGGACGCCGGATGCGAGCCGGGTCCAAAGGTTCGTCCGACCTCAACTCCTGAATGCCACGAAAGATCCGCTCTCTGGACATTCCTGTCGCCAGAGCCACAATCGCGATCCCACCGTGACCCAACGCTTCGGCTTCCGTGGCGGCCCACAGACGACGCGTGCGTTCCGTCAGCACCGGAGCCAAGGCTTCATACTTCGTTCGGAGAGTTTCGACGTCCACACTCCGAGCGTAAGATCATTACCTTGAAAAGTGCAGCACTTATTTCGTGGCAAGCCCTTAGACGTTCCCCGGGTGCGCGACGTCGAGGCCGACGCAGAGGTTTCCCTGGCTGCATACCGGGCTCTACAGACGCCCAAGAAGACGGACGAGGGGCTGTTGCTTCGTGTTCTCAAGGGGATCTCGTGCCGCAACTACAAGGCCTGTGCCGAATCGGTTCCAGAAGCGTTTGGTATCTCAGCGTCCTCCGTCTCGCGGCGGTTCATTAAAGCCACCGCGAAGAAGCGGAAGCAGTTCCAGGAGCGTCCCCTCGACGACTACGGCTTCGTGACCCTGTTCATTGACGGAAAGAGCTTTGCCGACGAAGAGATCGTGATCGCTCCGGGGGTCACGATGGACGGCCAGAAGATCCCCCTGGGCTTCGTCGAATCGGCGACGGAGAACGAACGGATCTGCCGCCAGCTGATCCAGGATCTCATCCGGAGAGGCCTGTGCTACGACCAGGGCCTTCTCGTTGTGCTTGACGGCTCAAAGGGACTCCGCAGTGCTGTCACCAAAGCCCTCAAAGGGTATGTGCGCGTGCATCGCTGTCAGTGGCACAAGCGCGAGAATGTCGTCAGCTATCTCCCGGAGAGGGAACGTCCAAGAGTTCGACGGAAGCTCCAGAAAGCCTATGACTGCGACACCTACGAGGAGGCAAAGGCCGCACTCGAATCACTTAAACCCGAACTGAAGCTGATGAATCAGTCTGCCGTAACGAGCCTCGAGGAAGGCCTGGAGGAAACCCTGACCCTCCACCGGCTGGGTATGCTCCCATTCCTGAAACGAAGCTTCCGAACCACCAACTGCATCGAAGCCCTCAACAGCAGGACCGGCGAGCTCACTCGGAAGGTCAGACGCTGGAACAACTCTCCCCAGAGACACAGATGGGTGGCTGCCGCACTCCTCGACATCGAACCTCGCCTGCGACGCGTGAGCGGATACAAACATCTTCCCCTACTCAGGCAAGCACTGAACAAAGATCTGAATCTCGATAACGAACAGAATGCTCAAAAGAGAGCCTGACCAAACTACAGGGCCCGATGAGTTTCAACTGACTATGGGACTTGACCCGATTAGCGTGGGTCAGATCTCTTCGGCCACAGCTGCGACGGCCTCGACCGTCGCATCGACGACGTCGGCTGTGTGAGCGGAAGACATAAACCACGCGCCCCGCTCCAGCGCTCGAACGCCCCGGTAGTGGAGCGTGTCGGTGAATCGGATGTAGCGTTCCTTGTCGGCCTGCAACGACGTTCGATAATCGGTAACGGGACCTTCAACCCCGAAACCGACGTGGAACACCTGCGGGAAGCCGTCCACCCGCGCCTCGATACCCGCATCGGCCAGGGCGGAAGCAATCCCGTCCATCAACCGGTTGCCCTGGATCGTCAACGACTCGAACGTCTCGGGCTTCGCCAGTTCCGTAAGCGTCGCGACGAGGGCGGCCATCGTCGCCGGCTGCGCATTGTAAGTCCCCCCGTGCATCACCCCACCCGACACGAAAAGATCCATCAGATCCGCACGACCCGCCAGACACGACAGGGGAAAACCGTTGGCGATCGCCTTCCCGAGTGTCGTCAGGTCGGGTGTGACCCCGAACAGCTGCTGGGCGCCGCCCGGAGCCACGCGAAACCCCGTAATCACCTCGTCGAAGATCAGAACCGTCCCTGTTTCGGTACAAGCCTCCCTCACACCCTCCAGGTAGCCATCGGCCGGAAAGATCGTGCTCGTGTTGCACATCGCTGGTTCCATGATCAGCGCGGCGACGTCCCCACGTTCCAACCGCTGCTTCACGAGCTCGAGATCGTTCCACGGAAGCACATCGGTATGCTCTCCCGCGAGCAGATCCTGACCGGCGCTGGCCGGCACCCGGGTCGGCGCTTCGAGTGGACCGTGCTGATCGGTGGGTGGCGCGACGCTCCATAGGACGCTGTCCAGCCACCCGTGGTAATGCCCTTCGAACTTGACGATCGTCGACCGCCCGGTGAATGCGCGCGCCAGACGCCAGGCCGCCTGCACCACCTCGCTCCCGGCACAGCTGAACCGCACCTTCTCCGCCGACGGCACCATCGCGCAGACCAACCGGGCCGCCTCCTGCTCGATCTCTGTCTGACCGGCAAACAGAATGCCCGAATCCAATTGCTTTCGGACGGCTTCGATGACCGGTTCGGGATTGTGACCCAGAATCATCGGCCCCATGCCGAGGTAGTAGTCGATCAGTCGATTGCCGTCGACGTCGAACAGATAGGGTCCCTCCCCACGCTCAAACACGAGCGGCGTCGGCTTCATCCCAAGCCGGAAATTGCTGTTCACACCGCCCGGCAGAACCTGATCCGCTTCCTCGATCATCCTTTTTGAGCGGTCGAACATTAGGGTGTCTCGATTCTGTCTTTGAGTTTCAGGAACGTCTCCCTCGTCGCCTCGTTGATCCCGACCGAAAAACGGGAAGGGCCCATTTTGCTATACGCATTCGCCTGATCGACCTCATACCCACCTTCGGGAATCAACGCATCTACGGGCATGTAGGTTCTGCCGTCCTGGCAGTAGCCCCACCCCACGAGGTTCGGGTCGTCGAGCCACTCACGCAGCAACGGCAGCCACTCCCCCACCACCTCGTTCGCGAGCCACGCCACCGTATGCCCCGGTGCGAGCCGCATCAGTCCCACCGCCCACGGCACGTACTTCACCGGCGGGATCCCCGACTCGAACCGCTCGACCCAGTAGGTGCCCAGGTTGTGCTGAATTTCCTCTTCACTCTTCGCCAGTTCCCTGTAGTGCGAGATTGGCGGAATCGCTTCCAGGTCGCGTGGGGCCATCGCGAAAGCGGAGGCGAATGCGAAATCGAGGTCGAGCTTCGCTCCCTGGGAGTCCAGCACGGTCAGGACGTCACGACTCAGCGTTTCCCCGACCGCCTCTGTATCCGCAGGAGTCGATTTTCGAAACGAGTTGGTCGCCAGATCCGCAACCTGCCGTGGACGCACGTTACCAGCAAAGCCCTGAATGAACTGAGTGTGCGTGTTCGCGCCCAGTTGCGTCTGAAGCGCCTGTCGGCAGACGCCTACGTAGTCCGGAGAGATCCCGTTCCACGCATACGCGTAAACCGTGACGGGATGACACCCGTAGTTGAACACCACGCACCGTCCCGCTCCTTCAGCCGCAGCCAGATCGAGCACCCACAAGTCGCGGTTCAGATGACCATCTGGGTTCGGTCGCAATCCCATCTCGCCCGTTTCCGAGCGATTCCGCCGGTTGATCCCGATCTCGGACGATCCGCAGTGAACCGTGGCCGTCACGGGCTCGAGTCGATCGATCGCGTCCAACGTCATTCTAGAGATACGGGCGAGCAGGTCCTGCTCGTATGCGATCAACTCGGACGGCTTCCCGACCGTCGTCGCGTAGCCTTCGAACCCCGACATCGGCCCGTTGTGCGTATGCGAATAGTTGACAATGATGGCGTCGAAGGGGATTCCGGTCAGGGCGGACAGCTCCTGCCGGAACGGCGCCGTCGTCTGCCACGACATCCCGATCATGTCGATCGAGACCCAGACCGTCTGCTTCCCGCTATCGTCTTCCAGGACAACGACCTGAGCCACGAGGGGATCCAGCACCTCTTCTCCCCCGCTCAACCGCGGTCCTCGTCCACCTAGAGGCAGCCCCAGGGGAGGCGTTGAATCGATCTGTGACCAGGCTGCTCGAGTCATAAGAGCTCGGTGTTCGCTGTTCGGTACCAAGGGTAGGAGCTGCCTCTGGCGGCGACTGAGGCATTTACGTGCCGCTAATCCCAAGTAGCTCCCGCGCTTCATCGCAGGTCGCTACCTCCCGCTGCAGATCTCGCGAGAGCTTCACAGCCCGCTCCACGAACTGAGCATTGCTTTCTGCCTTCACTCCCCGCTCGATGTAGATATTGTCTTCGAAACCAACCCTCACGTGACCACCCATCAGCAGCGCGTGCGTCGTGATTGGTAGTTGCTGAACACCGGGTGCAAGCACGGACCAGACGGCATCCGCCGGCAGCCGACGTCGCATCTCTACCAGCGACTCGATCGTCGCCTCGATGCCCCAGAAAATCCCGAGACAGAGCTGTACCCACGGCGGATCCTCGACGAGTCCATCGTCGATCAGCTGTTTGGCCTGCCTGATGTGACCGACGTCGAAAACTTCGAGCTCGGGCTTGACGCCGGCTTCCTTCATCTCCCGAGCGCCCCGCTCGACCCAATCCTGCGGGTTCAGGAACACGCGACGGCCAAAGTTCACGGACCCAACATCGAGCGAGCAGATGTCGGGGGACAGGCTGATCGGGTCCAACCGACGATCGCCCGCATCCGGGCCCGTGAGGTTGAGCCCGCTCGTCGTCAGGTTGACGATCAGATCGCTGTCAGCTCGAATGCGCTCGACGACCTCCGCGAATAGTTCGACACGAGAATCGGCCGCGCCCGTCTCCGGATCACGCACGTGAATGTGGGCGATCGCAGCCCCTGCCCGCCAGGCTCCGAGCGCCTGGTCCGCGATCTCCTCCGGTGTGTAGGGCACGTTCGGGTTCTGCTCTTTCGTAGGAGACGACCCCGATACGGCAGCCGATATGATCAGCTTGTCCACGTTATCCTTGCCTCATCACCGTGGCCTGAAGCGAGCGATCGCATCGTCTGCGCGAGCCGTATTCGCGTCGATCGTACGGCCGGCATTGTGCGGCGTGTGGATCACGTTGTGTCGTCCGAGCAGCGGCGAATCGAGCGGGACCGGCTCGTTATCGAAGACATCGGCGGCCAGAAACAGCTCGTCGGCGAGCACGCGCTTGTAGAGAGCTTCCGTGTCGCACACCCTCGCACGCGTGACTTGGACGACCAGACTCCGATCGGGCAGCGCGTTGATATGCTCGGCTGGGACGAGCCCCCGCGTGCTGTCCGTCAACGGAACCATCGGGACGAAGATGTCCGAATCTTTCACCAGCTCTGCCTGGTGGAAACAGCGTTCGACGCCCGCAATGTCGAACGAAGCGTCAGGAGCGAAGGGGTCCCAAACCCTGACGTCCGCCCCCATCATCGCACACCACTTGGCGTAGCGTCCACCGATGTTGCCCACACCGATCACACGCACACGCTTTCCGGCGATCGTACCGTTCATGAAGTTCGGGTCGTCGCCGAACTGTTGTCCCCGCTGACCGGGCTTCCCCACCTTTGGGTTGTAATCCCAGGTCTCGTGACCTTGGATCATCTCGTTGTAAGTGATGGGGATCCGCCTGAGCGCGCAGATCGTCAGGCCGAGCGCGTATTCGGCGACCGTCTGACCCCACTGAACATCCCCCCGAGGATAGATGAACGTGACGCCGCGCGCTTCCGCCTCCTCGATTGCCTCACCCGCGTTGCCACCATAGTTCCCCGACGCATAACACTCTTCCAGTACCTTGAACGGCTCGAGGTCCTCACATTCCGTCGGAAAACCGAGCAGCACCAGACGACTCACCGTCTGGGGATTCGGAACCAGCTGGGGCGCTCGAGCCTCCATGCCCTCCGTACGGTAGAGCTCACAGCCTCCTGCCTCTTCCCACCGTCGCTGCCAATGATCGGCCGTGAAAGGCCAGGCTGCGTCATACCTTTCGTTCACACAGATCACGGATCTCATTTTTACCTTCTTTGAATGCCCTCGCATAGGAGGACAGCGTCCCTGTGCACTCCTGAGCGGAGTCGAAGGGACACGGACGAGGGTAGCACAATATTCTTCAACTAACCATATGACGAACGCGCTACGCTCGCCCCTGGGCTCCGCCCGGGGGCGCTGTGACGGACAACAGAATGGGTTTTTCACGTATCGCGAGGGATACACCCCTCGTCACACAATCTCTACGCGCTGACCGTTGGAGAGCAGGGCGGCTTCGTAGACCTTCATCACAGACAGGGCGAACTCGAGTGACCCGAGTTCAGCGGGCCGATCAGAGAGGACGCAATCGCAAAAGTAGCGCATCTCGTCGTAGAAGCCCTGCGTGAACAGCGCCTTGTTCTCGAGCGTTCCCAACGTATCGGCTGGACCCCAGACTACGGCGCCCGAGTCCATGCCCGACGGAACATAGCTCGTGGTTCTCGAATACTCAAACGGGATGCCCCGCTGGACCGTCACACGCAGATCGTGATCGATCGTGATGTGGCTCTGGCCCCAGAACGCGTAGCGCTCGGCTGCCCTTTTTCCCCTCGCAGACACGAGGTTGAACGTCCCAATCGTTCCGTTTCCGAATTCCAGCACACAGACACCCGACCCCTCTCTGTTTCGGTGCATCGTAACGGCCACCACCTCACCTCCCACCGCCAACATCAGCGAGAGCGGATGGCAGCCGTTTCTGAGCCAGTTCGGAGCCTGACGCTCTCGGAGTACAGCCTCTCCATCCTCTGGAATCGTCATCGAGTATTCCGCGCTCATCCCTTGCAGGGGTCCGTACTCCTCCGTCGCCAGGATCTCGATCACCTTCCGTGTCGCCGGCATGAAAGCCTTCTTGAACCCGACGACCGCCACGCGATCCCCACGATGCTCGATCACTGTCTCGATTTCCGAAGCCAGAACCGCCGGTGGTTTCTCCATCCAAACGTGCAGACCAGCCTCCAGCGCCTCGCAGGCAAGCTCTGGATGTAGCTCCGGCGACACGCACAGGAAGACAGCGTCCAGCTCTTGGCTCTGATACATCTCACCGGCTGTTGCGTAACAGGCTTGGACGCCATATTCATCTGCCGTTCGTTCCGCCAGGTCCAGATTGACGTCACACAGTGCCTGGAGTCTGACAGGCAGATAGTGCATCGTGGGCAGGATGTTGCGGTAACCGTGCGACCCGACGCCGACGAGACCGACGTTCGAGCGCTTCTCGAATTCGCGCTGGTAGCTCATCCCTCCACCTTCTCGATGATTCCACGAACGAAGTCGAGATCGCGCTCGGTGACCCCGTCGTAATCGTAATCCTCACGCCGTTCGCCGTGGGACCCGTTCAAGCAGAGGACGGGACTGACGCCGTCGGCGACCACCCGACGCGTGATCGCCTCAACGGGCCAGGAAGCGTCCTCCAAACTCGACTTCCATTTCAGATCTGATGTGTCCTCCCCCGACCGGCCGCCCTTCACGTGGTAGTAGGCGAGTAAAGGTTTCAGCTGCTCGTAGACGTCGATCGAGGGGAAGGTGCCCATCTGCCAGAGGTTCTGAACGTCCCACGTCAGGTTTACGGCATCACCACAATCGAGCGCCTCGAACAGTCCGAGTATCTCCTTTGGCGTCGACAGGATGCAACCCCGGCACTCGTTTTCGATCGTCACGCGGAAACCCGCCGCCGCGAGTTTCTCGATCGCTTCGCGGTAGTGGTCGATCAGCCAGGGATGATCGGACTCTATGTAAGCCACAGCATCCCCGTGCTCATCTCTTGACGTGGTCGTTGCGCCAAGCAGCCTCACAAGATCCGACTGGAGAATGCGAGCGACCGAAATCGCCCGATCGATCTGGCCCAGATGGTCCTTTCTGAACAAGTCCTCACCGAGCTCCACATCCGTGTGGAACAGGATGGTCGACATACAGTAGACGTTCAGCCCTCGATCGCCGATCAACCGAGCAGCTCGTTCCGCTTCCGCCTCGGCCAGATCGACGATCCCCTTGTCGAAGATCCTATCCTTGAGATCAAGGTGATGCAGCCCCCACTCGACGTGCCGGTCCAACGCCCGTTCGAAATCGCGATCGGCCATCGAGTTGAGCATGGTGATGGAGGTCTTTGGCATTGCTTGTCCTATGGCGTATCCGAAAATGTGACCAATGTCATCCCGGCAGTGTTTTGAGCCGCCTGTCCTGAGCCTGTCGAAGGGGGATCCATTTTCCCCCCGCAATAGCGGAAAACGTCAAAATCGGCCCCGGCTAAGAAGCGTACCGGGGCGACATTGATCGTCGCGAGCCAACCAACTGATACATGCTATGTCGCTGGCCGAACAACGTCCTCCGGACGATCAGGAAACCCCATAATGTCACGCGACCGATCGAACTGGTAGATCCTGCTGCCCTGCCGTTCCTCGAACGGAAACGACCTCAGGCCATTCCCGTCCAATGCATCTCGTGATCCCTCTGGCTCACTCGATTCTGTGGCTCTTGCGCGCAGCCGATCCGCGACCTCACTGTCCGTACCCACACGATTCACCAGCTCCTGTGGATCCTCGGCCAGATTGAACAGCTGCTCCCGCCCTCCGTTAGCGATGTAGATGTACTTCCAGTCATCCTGGCAAACCATCATCTTGAACCGAGGTGTCCCTGGCTGTCCATACATCCCGATCACCGATTCTCTGGGCGGGACGTCACCAGCGAGCATGCCGAGAACATCCTCGCCGTCGCGAGTCTCTGTCCGTCCGGCGGCGTGAGTCGCAATGGCGAACAGGTCCGTAAGACACACCAGCTCTTCGCAGCGCTCATCCGTCTGGAGCGACGCAGGCCAACTGAGCAGGAACGGGATATGGCAGGAGACGTCGAAGAAGGTCTCTTTCTGCCACGCCCGATGGTCCCCGAGGTGATCGCCGTGGTCGGAAAAGAAGCAGATCAGCGTGTTGTCCGCATCCCGTCTGGCCTCGACCGCGTCCAGGATACGGCCCAGGCACTCATCGATATACGTGATTTCTCCATAGTATCGAGCCTTGAGGACTCGAGCGCGCGAGTCTGCAATGTCGTCTGCCCAGATGACTCGGTTCATGAACGGAATCTGTTCATCTGCGTAGTCGGTCTCCCGTTCGCCGCAGATCGGATCCGGCATCCTGTCCGGATCATACATTCGGCTGAAAGGGACGGGCGGTGCGAATGGCGGGTGCGGGCCAATGAAGGAAACGAACCCGAAAAACGGCCGATCGTCATCGACCTCGATCTGCTCGATCGCTCTGTCGGCTGCCCACGATTCGACGGTCGCGTACGCAGGCATCGGACTGACCTGCGGCATGTAATACATCTCGGTGCGCTCGCCCTGCAGCGCTTCGATGTAATCGTAGGTGGGATGCTCCTTCGCGATCCAGGCCGCGTAGGCGTCTCCCCTCCTCTGCTCGGGCGTTACGTAAAGTTCCTCGCTATGGAGGTGAACGTCATAACCGATATCCTCGTCCCACGGCCCGGTGTGGAACTTCCCCACGCCAAAGGTTCGGTAGCCGTGAGTGCGCATCGTCTCGGCCAGATAGGGACCACAGCGCCCCGTCATCGTGTCGGCCTGGCCGGCGACAGGCGGAGATGCACGGTTCGAGAAGCGTCGTGTTACGGCGGGCTCACAGCCAGTGCGAACCGTGTAACGCGCAGCGACGCAAACAGGACACGTAGAGTAGGCTCGCGTGAAGGAGAGCCCACGCCTGACAAGACGGTCGAGGTTCGGCGTGTAGATGTGACCGTTGCCGAGGGCAGCGATCGTATCGAACCGCTGTTGATCGGTCATCACGTAAAGGATGTTGGGCTTGGCCATTGGAAAACTCAAAGGTTTTGGGGGGAACCGTCTCTCTTTGGTCACGGGTCACTGGTCAATCAGCACCGCATAGACCACCGAATCCCTTGACGAAGGTTGTTTGGCGGAGGTCGTTGGCAAAGGGCTCCACCGCCAGGGTCTCAACAGGTTCCCCAGTCTTTCCACTTCTCCGGATCCGCCCAGCGTTGTCCGACGTCAACGAATCCTCGTGGGCCTCGCCTGCCGTATTCGAACGGATCGCTCGTCGCTTCCATCCACCGATGCAATCGCGCTTCCATCTCTTCAATGGCGGGTTTCGCTTCAGCTGAATCCGCCAGGTTCGTCATCTCCAGAGGATCTTCATCACGGTCGAACAACAAGGGACCGTGTTCGTTGTCAAACCACCGTGCGTAGGTATACCGCTCGGTCCTCACTGCCCGCCAGCGACCGACCCAGCCGTATCGATCTGGCCATCCATTGGCCATGTTCATCAGATAGACCGACTCCTTTCCGCCGGTTGCGTGATCTGGATCGTCTGGCGCTTTCTCCCCTCGCCACACATCGGACACATCTCGTCCTTGCAGCCCGTCCGGGTGAGGAACGCCGAGAGCGCCGAGCAGGCTGGGCACGAGATCGATCGACCCGATAAACGCATCACTCCGCGATCCTGCTGGTGTCGAACCGGGCCATCGAATCACGAATGGGACGTGGGCGGACTCCTCGTAGGGCGTCGCCTTGGAGGCCCGCATCGAGGGATGCATCCAGCTGTCAGATGGCTTGCCATAGCCGTGGCTGGACAGATGGTCGCCGTGATCAGACGTGTAACACACAATCGTGTCATCCGCGATGCCAAGCCGGCCGAGCGCATCGAGCAGCCGGCCCATTTCCGCATCGAGACCGGTACAGCACCCGTAGTAGTCCGCGATCTCTCGTCGGGCGAACTCGGCCATCTGCTCGGGCACGTTGCCGGGAAGATCGACCGTCGCGGGGTCATACCTGGCGTGCTCATCTGGATGCTGTGGGTAGGGCCAATGCGGGGGACGCCACGACAGAAATAGCGCGAATGGATCGTCGGGGCGATTCTCCCGATGCTGCTCCACGAATTGAATCGCTAGATTGGTTTCCACCGTGGGTCCCCAACCCTCGTGAACCGTCGGGCCCCCATCGTTCTCGAAGTAGGACCGATCGAAGTATCCCCCGCCCAGCTGTAGAGCTGCAAGATAGTCGAGGCCGTAACGATCCTCCTCCGGATACGGCCCCACTCCGAGGTGCCACGTCCCGATGTGGGCGGTATGATAGCCGTGCTCGCGAAGGGTCCCGGGCAACGTCGGAATGTCGCGACGTGGTTCGTACTCGTTGTCGATCACGCCGTTACGCCAACCGTAGCGACCGGTCAACAGGATCGCTCGATATGGTGAGCAGAGCGGATGATTCGAGAACACATTGTCACAAACCATGCCCTCGGCGGCCATGCCATCGAGGACCGGCGTCTGAACGACGCTGTTGCCGTTCGTGCCGAGGGCACCGTAGCGCTGTTGGTCGGAGAAGACGAAAAGGAGGTTGGGCTGAGCCATCAGGCTGTTGCGGCTCCGACTTCACGTGCGACCTTGGGCCGACGCAGTTTCCAGACCGAAGTCGAAATCTACTCCATCACATACATCAGGAGACACAGAGCCGCGACGAGGAGCAACGAGTTTCGCGTGACGTGAACCGCCGTCCGACGCAACAACGGAGCGTCATCTGGATTCACCCTTGCCTTGTTCTGGATCGTGAGCGCGACCAGCGCACTGTACTCCGAGGCGTGATTAATGGGCTATATCCGGATCTCTCAACGAGATGAAGTGGGTGAAGGTGCCGTGGTTCCTGGCATGGGGGCGCGGTTAGAGTGTGCGGAACCTCTTCGGAATCTGCTCAGGGATGTTTATGTCTCCGACGGTAAGGAAGATCATATCGTTGAATGCGTCGAGTGTGCGGAATCCGCTGGCTCGGTTCTTGACGATTTGGACGATTCGGTTGAGGCCTTCGGCGATGGCGTTGGTAAGACGCGTGTTCACGAATGCGAGGACGCCGAAGAAGTGCTGTCGCAGGGTCCTGACGAACTTTCGCAGGGGTTCAAGTCGACTTCTGAGTGCGGACGTCGTCCAGCATTTCAGGAAGCGTTCGGCAGCCCAGGGCGCTTTGTATTCCCAGAACTGCTCGAACTCGTCCTTGAGTCTCCAGGCTCTATAGATTCGGTAGTTCGCCTTCTCCAGTGCTTTGAGTGTCCGAGTATCCCCTCTGGAGCGTGTCGCTGAGTGCCGGTAGAGGAGCCATCGGAGGCCCTTCATGGCTTTGCCTCATCCGGGGCAGCTTTACGCCACTGGTCCTTACGGACCTCGTCAACGGCGACATTGAGAGCCTTGACGATGTGAAAGCGATCGAGGACCAGCTTGGCATTCGGACAGTGTTCCTGGATGGCTCCGATGTAAGCTTCGCTCATGTCGCAGCAGGCCCACTCGATCTTGGATCTCCGGTAGGGACTGAGAGCCTCTGTGAAGAACCGATCGATCGTTTTACGCGCCCTGCCGCGGCCAACCCACACCACGCAGGAGCGGTCCAGATCGTAAACGAGCGTGGCGTACCTGTGACGCTTGGCGTAGGAGATCTCGTCGATCCCGATGGTTTTGAGCCCTCGGATACGATGACCTTCACGAAGCCGCGTGATGGATCGGTGAAGGAGATCCGACAGCGTCGAGGCAGAGATGCGCAGCAACTCGGACGCCGCCTTCTGCGTCATGGTCTGGCAGTAGCGCAGCATGGCATACTCGAAGCGATACGTCACCCGAGAGAACCGCTCCGCCCACGGAATCTCCTCGACCACACGACCGTGGGTAGGACACCGAATCTCCCGAGGATGGTAGAGAAGCCAGACCCTCCACCCGCACACCGGAATGTCACGCCACCGACGCGGATGGGGCATTGTGCGGACGATTTTACCTCGACGGCCGCACTCCGGACAACAACAACCATTCTTATGGGGCTTTACGGCGATGACGAACCAGCTTCTCCCCTCAAACCACCAGCTGACAACACGGAACCCCTTGAATCTCAGCAGTTTCGATAGTAATCTGCTCCCGGTCATAGGTCGCACCCCCTTCGCTTTGATTGTCCTACACACACAACCAAGCGTAGGGAACGATCTATGACCTTGTCATTCTATAGTTTCACCGTTGAGAAACCCGGATAGAGCCGATTAATGCTGGTCGCGATGTAGATCGCCCCCGCAGAGAGCGTCGGGCCGATTCCATAGAGGAACACGACCGAAAGAAGGAAGAGGATCTTCGGGAAACTGGCCTTCTGGGGTGAGCGAAGTTCGTGCATCAACAGTAGCCAGCCCGGCGTGATGCAGCTCAGGTCCACACCGGGTCCGATCACCCAACGGCTCTGGGCATTCCTGACCGGGGTCCTCGAGGTCGTATCAGGTGTGGGTGAGCTTGACATTTCAGAGCGTGGGTCGAGCGACAAAGTCCCCAGGGGCGGACAGCAAAATAAGACGGACCATCTCTGGCTGCCATCGGGAATTCCCACGATCCAGCCATGCATCTCGTGATCTTACCGTCGGATTGGTCAGGCCCAGAGGAGCAGGACCAGGATCCCCGCTACAACAAGGAAAATACCGGCGATCTCCGTTCCTTCGACCCTCTCGCGAAAGAACGCGAGGGAGGAAAGAAAGGCGAAAAGGAGCTCGACCTGCCCGACCGCTCTCACGTGAGCGGCATTTTGGATCGTCATAGCCGTGAACCAGCCGGAGGAAGCCAGCATGCCGGCCAACCCGACCGCGCCAGCGACTTTCCACGATCCAACGACCGCTGTCAGCTGGCCCGGCTCCATCAGATATAGATAACCACCCATCGCGGAAGCCTGCAGCAAAAGCACAACTCCGAGCGTACACGCAGCAGACAGGACAAAGCCGGTACCAAGGGACAGGCTTGCAGCACGATAGCACACAGCGGAGAGGCCAAAGGTGGCCCCACAGGCGATTCCGATACCCGCCGTCCTGTGAAAGACGGAAGAAAGGAGATCTCGGACGCCGACATCCTGATGTGCAATGGCCAGGAGCATCACACCCACGAGGCTCACGACGATGGCCACGAGGGCCCAAATCGTAATCGGGTCCGAAAGGACGAGCATCCCGACGACGGCGGCCTGGATCGTTTCCGTCTTCGAATAGGCTGTCCCGACAACGAAGTTTCTAAATGAAAAGAGATGAATCAGAAGAGCGGTACCGACAATTTGCGCAGCCCCACCCAGCACAACGAACCCGATGAACCGTCTGTTTAATTCGGGGAATTCGAGGCCGACTCCGTGTTTCAGTATTGCCAGATAGATCAGCACGAACGGAACGGCGTAGAAAAACCGAACATACGTGGCACCCGCCGTGCTCAACGTGCCCTTCAAATGTTTCTGCAACGAAGACCGGATGTTTTGGAACAGAGCCGCGGCGATGGTGATTGGAACCCATACCTCTAGCAACGGTTACCGATCTCGCTTTCCGGGCGGGCAGTAAATGCAAACTGGGGTTGGTTATAGCTTCGCGTAGTGTTCCCAGTGACGGTTTACATCGGATGAATCGAGTGTGCCGTTGTGGAGAACCATGCGATACCGATGGGTCATCGTCTCCTTGGCGGTCAGATCGACGGGGCCGGGGATGCACGGCGCCGGGTTGATGCCGCGCTGGCCGTCGACGCGCCAGTGAGCGGGGTGGCGTGGGTTTTCGGGGTGATCCAGGAAAGCGATTCCAGCGGTCACGTCACCCCGATTGACCAGCATCGTCAGATGCACCCATCTGGCCGGCTGCTGCTCCGTATCATCTTCTTCCTGGCCCTCTGAATTAATCACGTGCGAGGTCCGATCATCTCGAAACGGCATGCGCACGAAGAACCCCCCGTAGGCACCTTGCTCGATGTGGATTTCGGGAATCGCCTCGATCGTCCACCCCAGATCCAGATAGAGCACGTCATCGTTCGGCGAGAGCGACCACGTCTGATTCTCCGTCAGCAACTTGGTGCCGTCCTCGTGCCGCCAGAGGGCGTCGATGGACCACTGTGGTGGATCGTCCTTCAGCACGCTCGGCGTCGTCGGCTCGATCGTTCCGATCACTGCGTTTGACTTTTGTCCTGGATCGAACCAGAAATCGCAGCCATTCACGCCGTGATAGCCGGTCTGAACACCGTGCTGCCACGGGTGGTGCCACGGACTATCCTCCGTCAAACAGGACTGTCCGTCAGGCCCGCGCAAGGGATGAATATAGGGACGAAGGCCAGGGCGAGCATTATGCTGAAGCACATTGCGACCCCACTCGGTTTCATCGATAAACAGACAGCTGTTCGCAACTTTCAACTTCCATCGTGACAAACGCAATCTCCAGGTCATGCACTCACGCGAAGATGTCGTCTCGGGCCCCAATATAAGAGGTCAGTTCGTCTGTCGATGGCCCGATTTGATGTAGATCTGCTCGTGAAAGAGCGGCCGGCTCCACCCACGATATGCGTTGTCGGTCGCCTTGTCCTCAGGCACGTTCCCCAGGCGCGTGCTGGCGCCCCACACGGGATACGCGAACCCCACGATCAGGATCGGGATATTCTGCGTATGCAGATCACGAATCCGCGTCATGAATCCGTGCACGGCCGCTGTGTCGACCGTCGTCAGGATGCCATCGATCATCCGCGTGGCTTCGGCCAGCCACTCCGGCCCTTCTCTGTAGGCCATCCTGTGCCACGTCGGGAAGTGCGGACCGGTCGTTCCCCAGGCATACATGTTGACGGATGCGTCTTCCTGATACTGTTCGGTCCAGAGGATCTCGAACTCCCCTCGTGCTCGCCGTTGATGCGTCATGTTCGGCAATATCACGTTCAGATGAACGTTAATGTCCACCTCTGCCCAGTATTCGGCCGCAAGCTGACACACATCCGTTCCGTGTCCACCGGGCGGAACGTCAATCATCAATGTAAATGGAGACCCGTCGTCGAGCTCGCGCACGCCATCCCCGTTGGAGTCGGCATAGCCCGCTTCGTCCAGCATCTGCCGGGACAGTTCCGGGTCGAAGGTTGAATACATCTTCGTCAGTGGCTCTGAATAGTATCGACTCCCGGGACCGAACGTGAAACCGGATGGGATGAGCATCCCCTTATACACGATTTCGGCGATCTCCTCCCGGTTGAGTGCGTGTGAAAGAGCGACACGCACACGCTTGTCCCTAATAGCGCGTCTCAACGCCGGCCGCGACGTATCCCAGTTGAGCCGGAATGCGGAAGCCGGGGTTGGGGTCGCGAAGTGAAGTTCGTAGGTGCCCTTAGGTTCGTTCGCCTTCAACGTCGGGAGCATGCTGATCTGTGAATAGCGCCCGAACAGATCGATCTCGCCATTGATGAACTTAAGTAGAATGACCTGTCGCTCGGGAATGATGTGAAACACGAGTCGGTCGGCGTAAGGCAGCTGGTTTCCTGCGGAGTCGATTTTGAAGTAATACGGATTCCGCTCGTAGACCACCCGCTGGTCGTGCTCCCACTCGACGGGCACCCACGGCGACATTCGAGGGATGCCCGGAGTCATGACCTCCGGCAAAGCCGGAGGCTTGAAAACTTGTGAACCGCTCAAAGCGGTTGGAAACCAAGCGCCACCTAAAGGTGGCGATTACCTGAAAATGTTGAGCTGGTCGAGACTCAGGTCCTCCCGCTCCTGGTTCTGGATATACTCCCGAACCGTCTGTTCATCCTTGCCAACGGTGGAGACCCAGTAGCCTCTTGCCCAGAAATGCTGCCCGGTGAAGTTCGACCTACGTCCCAGATAGTTCCGAGCAATGTGAATCGCACTCTTTCCTTTGATGAACCCTACCGTCTGAGCTACTGAGTGCTTCGGCGGGATCGAAATCAGCATGTGCACATGGTCGGATCGCAGGTGACCCTCTTCCACACGGCATTCCTTCTGTGCGGCCAGATCCCGAATCACCTCGCCCAGATAGCGACGAATTTCACCATACAACACTTTTCTACGATACTTCCGAACCCAAACAACGTCATACTTGCACTCCCATACCGTGTGACGTAGACTCCTTACGTTGTTCATTAGAGAGCCTTCCTTCCGTGTGCTTTGAGCGGTCCACGGCAAGGGAGGCTCTTACATATTTCTGGAACTGTCAAACTCTGGGAGTCTCCCCGGCAGAGCCGGGGGCTTACCAAGGTTTAGTTAGGATCCGCTTCGCCCGGGTCGTCACGTCCCTCAGGATTTCATAGGTCGACTCAGGATTGTAACGTGGGTGATAACGAGCGAAGATGTGCTTCGGTAGCGAAATGTAATCCTGACTCAGATTGTGGAGGATCCCGCCAAGCGGTTTGTGCGATCTGAAGCGGATCGTGTGGTCATCGATTCTCTCCATCTCGATGGGCTCACCCTCGACCAGATACTGGGTCGGAAAAAGCGGACTTCGCCGAGCATCAGGATCCGCCCACATGTCATAGTACCAGAATAGAATGTCATCGACCGTGAAAGGCACGCCATCCGACCACCTGAGCCCCTTTCGCAACCTGAAAATGGCCTCTTTGCCATCCCCCAAGAAGGTGTGGCTCTCCGCCAGGTTGTGAAGAATCCGATGGGGCAAAGGCCGCTCGTAACCCATCAGATTCTCACTTAGCGTTTTGCTGATGCCGGAAACCTGGACGACCTCTCCCGTCAACGCCCGGTTGATCGTACCGCCATACTGCCCGATCTCATCGAGCGGTACGACGACCAGAGGGTTTTCCGGAAGTCGCTCGGATACCGGTGGGAGCTGACCCTTGATGACTCGTTCGGCCAGCATCGGGGCTTCGTTGAAGGCTCTGTTGGCGAGAATTTCAGGATCGATCTTCAGGGGGGCCGATGTCTTCTGTGTGCGAGAACCGGCGGTCTCAGGGCCGACTTCCGTCCTCATCGCCTCCCTCGTGGGGTCGTCCGCCAGACATCCGCAAAGGAGTAGTAAATGCAGAGGAGGGCGCTTCATCTGATCAAAAGGAGCGTAGCCGGGCTTTCCCGAATACCAGGGCTCGCCACAGAGGTTGGTGACGACGGCCCACTCCCCTTCTGTCAGATGCGTGTGGCTGTGATAGAGGAACCGCTCGAGCCCAGCTTCTCGAGCAGCCGTCAGATATCGATGTAGATCCCCGGCCGAAATCGGGTCTCCGTGATGGGGTTCGCGACCCGCTTCGACCCAGGGGATCACGCTGTCGGGAGTTGTCGACGCGGCCAGCATCCGACGAACTTCGGTCGGGACAAAGGTCTCGAAGAATTCGGGTGGAAAACCCATCTCCAGGTCGAGCCTCGACCGCACCCACGGCAGCTGGATCCCAAATAGCCCCTCTACCACTTTCATCGCGTGGGCGTCGCTCAGTCCGGGGTTCCAGGCGGTGAGCGTCTGGATGTACCGTCCGACGGTTCCGTAAAAACCGTCGAACCCGCGATGGAAGAAATACAGCTTGGGCAGGATGAAACTGTAGAGATCGGCCATCACGGCCAGATCGTAGCCGTTGAGCGGGGTGAAGCACGGGAGACGTGACCCGACACCGATGCGGACCGTTCGCGGCATCTGCTCGAAAGCTTGGTGCTGACGTCGGTAATAGTCCATTAACAGCGCGCGTCTGAATGCGAACCAACCCACAAGGTCAACATCACTGTCCAGCAGTTCGAACGTGCCGAGGAACCCACCCTCCGATCGCAGATCGATCTCCGTCGGATTCAGATCGTGCAGCTTCCTCTCGAATCGATCACGCGCGGCAACCATCGCGTCAAAGTCGAACCCGAGATCGGTCGCTGCCGATCGCAATGTATCGGGCGTATCCTCGAAGATGTTCGAGCGATGACCTGGCGTGATTTCATAGCCGAGCTCCGGTCCGTCCAGCACGCCACCGTCGACCATCGGATAGGCTTCCATCACGTCGCGAATCCGGGCAACGCGAGCGGCCAACGATCGGTCGTCAACCAGCGGATGTCCCTCACCACCGGACCCCTGCCCCGCATCCGGACTGAACACGAAAAGACCCAGGCCACGCTCTTTTGCGTTCGTCAGCGCAGCCTCGAGCAGCTTCCGTCTCTCGGGATGAGTTTCATCCGGCGAAACTGGTGGCTCGACGTCCATTTCGCGGTAAATCGCGGGGTTGGGATCGAACGTCGCTGGCGTTCCCCTCTCCCCGACAAAGAGCAACCGACCGAACACGATGCCGGTCACGCCACCCGCCTGCCAACCGTCGAAAACCCGCTCATAGCCCTCAATGACGGGCTCGAGCGGCTGACCGAAACGCATCCAGAGAGAGAGTTTGTCTACGATCGACATAGGACCTGTTAGATGCCTGTCAAATGTCCATTCGTCAATCAGAATTCGCTTTTCTGCGAGGACGGGATAGGATAGAATAGCGATAGACGGTATGGAGTTCCGTTGTCATCCCTGTGGTCTTATGAGCTGCCTGTCCTGAGCTTGTCGAAGGGGGATCCATTTTCCGCCCCTCCAGAGGAGAAACGGGGGCAAAATGGGCCCCGGCTAAGAAGCGCACCGGGGTGACATTGCTTCGCTCGCCTGAACCAACATACCAACGTGCAAGACTTCATCTCCCATTTTGCAACGATGCCGATGTGGCAGCGGCTTGTCGTCGTGCTCGGCTGTCTGGCGTTGAGCTGGCTGCTCGAATCGAGTGCGCCGCTCGCGCGCTTCGGCTACAGCAAGTGGAGACACGCTGTCGTCAACCTGGTCTTCCTGCTGACGTCGATCGTCGTCAGTGTCTCGTTTGGCCTGATCGCCTACGGCGTCCTCGAGCTACAGAAACTCGAAGTGGGGCTCCTTCAATTCGTGGCACTTCCAGGCTGGGCTCAGCTCGTTGTCTCCCTCCTCGTGCTCGACTTCCTCGCCCAGTACTGTTCGCACGCGATTCTGCATCGGTATTCTATTCTGTGGAAGTGGCACATGGTTCACCACAGCGACACGACGGTCGACGCGACGAGCGGAACGCGTCATCACCCCGGCGATTTTCTCTGGCGTGAGCTCTTTTCGCTCCTGGCAATTCTCGCAACCGGCATGCCGTTCGCGTTCTACGCGTTTTATCGCGTCCTGATCACGCCCTTCTTCACCTATCTCACCCACGCCAATGTCCGCGTGCCCACGTGGCTCGACTGGCCGCTGTCCTGGGTCTTCGTGACGCCGAACTTGCACAAGTTCCACCATCACTTCGAACAACCCTGGACCAACACCAACTACGGAGGGGTTCTCTCGATCTGGGATCGCATTTTCGGTACCTTCGTCTACGGTGATCCGGCGGATGTGCGGTATGGGTTGGATGTGTTGGACGAAGCACGGGATCAGGATCTGGTGTATCAATTCGGTATCCCCTTCAACAAAGCCATCAGCACTGACTGACATCAGGAGGCATGCGCAGTGATTGATACTCGGACTGGTTTAAGGTGAACATTCATAAACGTTTCCCGAGCGTCGCCGACCTGGAAGCGGCTGCCCTGCCTCGATTGCCGAAGTTCGTTCGCGAATACCTGACGGGAGGCCTGGGCACCGGAACCGGGGTACGAAAAAATCGCCAGGCATTGAACGAGGTCGAACTCATGCCTCGCTACCTGGCGGAAGCCGACCAGCCGGACATGCGGTGCCGGTTGATGGGTCGCGAATACGGCGCTCCGTTCGGCGTTGCCCCCGTCGGCTTGTCCGGTCTGATCTGGGCTAACACCGAGGCCATCCTGGCGGAGGCCGCGCGAGACCATCAGGTCCCCTACACGCTGAGCACCGTCTCCAACATCACGTTGGAGGAAACACGGAAACTGACTGGCGAGATGGGTTGGTTTCAGCTCTACACGCCGAAAGACGAAGCGATGCGCAGCGATATCCTGGCGCGCTGCGAACAAACGGGATACGACACCCTCATCGTCACGGTCGACGTCCCTTACCAGACCCGTCGCGAACACGACATCCGCAACGGGCTCTCGGTACCTCCTCAATTCGATCTGAAGACCGTCTGGCAGATGGTCACCCATCCACCCTGGGCACTGCGCATGTTCCGGTCTGGCGTGCCCCAGTTCGCGAACCTCGCGCATTACCAGGAAAAGGTCACGTCTCGCAGCAAAACCAAGCAAATCGAAGCGACCGCCAGATTCATCGCCGAGCGGATGGGACTGCACATCACCCGCGAGGTTTTCGGGGACATCCGAGAACAATGGTCGGGAAAGCTGCTGGTCAAAGGCGTGCTCGACCCGCAGGAGGCCATCGATTATCTCGACATCGGCGCGGATGGAATCATCATTTCGAATCACGGCGGGCGGCAGCTCGATGCTGCACCGGGTGTTGCCAGCATCGTACCGCAAATTCGAGCGGCTGTCGGTCCGGACGCAACCCTGCTCGTGGATGGAGGTGTCCGATCCGGCCTGGACATCGCCCGAATGATCGCTCTCGGAGCGAACCTCGTGATGATGGGGCGACCCTTCATGTACGCAGTAGCCGCCCTCGACCGGCTGGGAGGAGATCACATCATGAACATCCTCAAAGCCGAGCTGCAATCGACGATGGGACAGCTGGGGTGTGCGACGATTGGGGAGTTACCGGAGCGGCTGGTTGTGAATGGGAGGGTCTGATGGGACGCACGGGGCACCAAATCCTCAGTGCCTATCCCAGCTCGCTGCAATCAGCTCAGCGATTTCCTCGCTGCCCACCACCTTGCCATTCTCGTCGACCTTCGTGAAAGACGCTGCCTCGTAAAGCTGGTAGGCGTCCACGCGAGGATGATGCTTCGCCAGGTTCATTTCGAACCGAATCATGTCGTGCTCGCCCGCGAAGCGCAGCTCTTTGTTGGTCCCGATGTAGACGACGGGACGACCAGCGTCCTTCGCAACCCGAGTGGCGCGGTCGACGAAGTGTCGTGCCCTCGCCTCCCTAAGGAAGTGCATGTCCTTCAGGTGTACGACGTCCGCAATCTCTCGAATCCACGTCTTCCATTGCCAATCAACGTTCGGTGGCAGGTTGCAGGAAATATGTCGATCGTCCTCGAAATCGAACGTGGCATTGATATGAAGACTGGTCACCTTGCCCGCGGCTGAAATGGCTTGCTTCGCCTTGCGTAAAAAGTCGGTGTAGGCGTCTCCGTTGGCCCTGGACGTCGCATCCCGATCGATGTAGCCATCCTCCCCCTCTGCCACATCGAATCCGTATTCGTCACGATCGTGCACGTGGCTCGAATGGCCCGCGGCACGAATGTTCACGCCATCCACGCCAGCCTCGAGACAGTCCCCGATGATCTTCAACCAGCGATGCTGGACTTCCGGATAGACCGGGCTGAGCGACCCCACCAGATAGTCTGAAGTTCCTCGCATCGCTCCAGCGAAACCGCCCTCCGCATCGAGCGTGCGCTGCACTGACCCGACCGTTTCGTCGAAGAGGTAAGCCGTCTCACAGGCCTGGATGATCCTTTCCTCATCGTTCAGAAACTCGATGACCTCTGGCGAGCGGCCGTAGGCGGTGAGCTCCAGAATCGGCGGTCGACTTCTAGCCCGTTTCCAATCGATCTTCCAGCTGGCCGGTGTAGAAGGCAGCCGATTCCCCTCCTCGTCGCATAACTCGAGCAGGTTATCGAGCGTGTTGATAAACGTCCCTTCCTTCGACGCGCACGTGACGACGAAGAATCGATCCTCCAGATCGATCGCTAGACCGTCGAACGTCAGCACACGACGTGGGCCTCCTGTGGGGAAATCCGATCGCCACTCGATGCCGTCGGTAAATCCCAGCTTGCCGGAATACCGCTCCAACTGGCCGATTCCGGACCCCGCGAAGATCTCGACATCATCCGGGCGGATTGATGTCGGGGCGTCGTCCGACTTGACCAGTTTGATCGATCGCACTGGGCGATCCGCATCCTGACCACCGGGCCTCCGCCTGAACTGCATTTCGGGATGTGCCAGGAGGAAGGGATCGACGGTTACGATCATCCCTTTGTGCGTGTCGAAAAGGGGCACGTCATCGGGTCTGGGGAACGTATGCGGAACCGCCCACACCGCCGGCCCCATCTCGAAGGGCTTCATCACGGCGTGGACGTCGATCGATCGGTCGTGGCCCGCCTGCACTGCGTAGGCCATCAGGCTCGAGCACCCGCCAAAAGGCGTCAGGTAAGTGTCGATCCACGTATCCCAATGCCAGTCCACACGGCTGATCCCGAGTCTCGCAAAGTAGTCGAAGAGCTGATCGACGTGCGCCGGCTCGTAGAGTCGACCGAAGTTCACCAGATCGTCCGTAAAGTCGACAGTGACGTGGAGTTCTTTCACGGCATGCGCTCCTCAGGACTCACCCTCATCGAAAAGCCGATTCCATGCATCGTGGTCAGGAGTGACCTTTGAAGGGTCTCCGCTCCGGGCGATGAAACCGGGAACATTCTCTCGCCCCGTCGGCAATCCGACCTGGCAATACCGTGTGTCCACGCTCCATCGGACCGTATCGGACCTGTTGGGCGTCCCGCGATGCACGAGACGCTCGGACGTCAGCAGGACATCTCCAACGGCGAGCTCCGCGTCAAAAACTTCTCCCTCGGGCAGCACGTCCTCCTGAATGCCTGTACCTCCGGTGTGACCGGGTGTCCCGTCCCGGAAGTCGTGGGCGATCAACTCCACCAGATGCGATCCACGAATGACCTGCATACAACCATTCTCCAACGTGGCATCGACCAGCGGGATCCAAGCGTTGGCCACAAGGGTATCCCCTGCCTCATCGGAGTTCAAATAGGCCAGGTCCTGGTGCCACGGAATGACCGTGATTGCCTGATCGGGCATCTTCGCCCGAAAGTTGAACTGGGGATGTGCATAGATCTCGGGACCGATCAACGACTCGATCACGTCGAGCAAGGTGGTCGACGTGCGGAGCGCGAACATGCCGCCCGTACGGATCTTCTGGTCCCGGAAAAAGCGCTGCCATATCCATCCTGGTTCCGAACACGCGCTGGAGGCAAGTGCCAGGCGCGTTTCGAAAGGGGCATCGTCGAATCGGCACTTCGGATCGAGCACGCCCTCCGCAATTGCCTCGTTCACGCCCGATTCGACCTGGGCCTCGAGATCGTCGATCAGCGGCTGTATGTCCCTACGCGGTAACAGACCACGCACGGCCAGGAAACCGTCCTGATGGAACTGTTCCTTCTCGTCGGTGGTCAATCCCGGGTCTCTTGTCGCGATCATGAAGTGCTCCTCGCCAACGGCTACAGCCCTCGATCTGTCATCCCAAAACGTCCTGCTGCCGCAACGACTCGATCTCTTCCCTCGACAGACGGAGGGTCGTCTCGAGTATCGTCTGCGTGTCCTCACCCAACCCCGGACCCCGCCGGTGCTCCACCCCCGAATCACTGATCCTGATGGGACTACCCACCTGACGAACGGTGCCGAAGTCCGGATGCGACAGAGTCAGAATCATCCCGTCTTCATCCACCTGAGGGTCCTGGAAAGCCTCCTCCACTGAGTTGACCGGCGCACAGGGCACTTCTCCCTTTAGCGTCTCGATCCACGTCGCCGTTGTCTGCTTCAGAGTCAGTTCCTTCAACATCGGGACAAGCGTGTCTCGATTCTCCAGCCGGTCGGCCGCTGTTCTGTATCGCGGATCATCTGCCAGTTCGGGCGCCCCGAGCAATCGCACGAGACTCTGATAGAATTTTTCCTTCGCGCACATCACGACGATAAATCCATCCTTCGTCGGTAAAATCTGTGACGGGATCTGCGAAGGATGCGACGAATCCGGCATGCGTTGCGGTTGATGTCCCTTCGTAAGATGCCAGGCCCCCACGTAGCCCAGCTGCGCCAGCGCCGTGTCGAACAGGTTTACGTCGACGTCACACCCGCGACCCGTTTCGCGAGCGCGCAATATCGCGCTCACGGCACCGAGCGATGCCAGAACTCCCGCACTCAGGTCCACGAGCGACAATCCGGTCTTCTGTGGCGGCGTCGATGGGTCGCCCGTGATGCTCATCCACCCGGCGTATCCCTGCATTAGGTAATCGTAGCCCGGCTCCGCCGCTCGCTTGCCCGTTCGCCCGAACGCCGACAGAGAGCAGCAGACGATGGCCGGATTGGTCTTCCCCGGCGTCGCGTAGTCAAGCCCCAGCTTCGTCGGAAGGTCACCTCTCAAGTTATTGTAGACGCAGTCGGATTGCTCCGCGAGCCGCTGCAACAGTTCTCGACCCCGCGGGTGCTTCAGGTTCAGTGTGAGGCTCTTCTTGTTCCGGTTGAAGCTTTGAAAATAGAGACTATCCTGTTCGACCGTGTAAGGCGGGACATAGCGACCGACGTCACCACCTGTCTCGGGATTCTCGATCTTGATGACCTCGGCGCCCAGATCGGCCAGCATCATCGTGCCCCACGGTCCCGCACCGAATTGCTCGACGGCGATAACCCGCACGCCTTCGAGCGGCGGTGCCTGCCACGCTTCATCCAAGACCGGGTTCCCCCTCGATCGTCGGAAACTGATCCCGATGTGGCGCCGTGTCCTTCTTGTAGACCATCACGCTCCGCGTGAAGTCGATCACGACCTTTCCGTCCTGATTGATGCCCCGAGACCGAACCTGCACGATGCCAGCTTCGGGATAGGTCCGTGACTCGCGCTTGGTCAATACCTCCGTCTCGCAGTAAAGCGTATCCCCGATAAAGACTGGGTTGGGCAGTTTCACGTCCTCCCAGCCGAGATTGGCCATCGCGTTCTGGCTCACGTCGGGCACACTCATTCCCACCACGAGAGCGAGTGTAAACGTGCTGTTGACGAGAATCCGTTCCCATTTCGTCTGAGCCGACAGCCGCCCGTCGAAGTGAAGGGGGTTCGTGTTCATCGTCAGGTGAGTGAAGACCGAATTGTCGGTCTCGGTCACGGTTCGCCCGAAACGGCTGCGGTAAACGTCTCTCACGACGAAGTCCTCGTAGAATCGACCCTCCCAACCCGTTACGAGCTTTCTGGATTCTGCCATCGCTTACACCTCGTAGGTCGTGTACGCGTGCTCGCACGGATTGCCCTGGCTGACGTGAAAGCGCCCCGCCTCCGGTTCCGCGATCAAAGAGGCAACAGTCTTACCCACGTTGTCCCCCGTCTTGGGATGACGACAGATGTTCGAGGGATGACCCTCGTGGTCGGAAAGAACCGACTGCATCGTCTCCACCGTGATCGATCCATAGGCATCCGACACGAGCGCGTCGATCCGCTCGTAACGCCCGAACGAATCGGGAATGCTGGCGTCGTCCGTCTCCGTCGTGTGGAAACGGTCGCTGCAAAAGTGGTTCGCGTGAACGATGTAGCCCTTTCCGCCGTCGCCCACTGTCGCATAGCCGTCCGGTGTCAGCTCCACGTCTTCGATGGTCTTGCAGCCCCCGCTCAGAACGTAATTCCCCGATGAACAGACCGGGTTCGTGTCGAATACGTGAAGGACTTCCGCCACCGTCGTCTGCTCGAGGATCTTCCGCTTCACCGGGTAGTGTGGCAAGGCGAGTCGCCACGACGGCCCGCCGCCGAGTGCATTCGCGAAATGCGCGACACCCTCGGAATTCATCCCGTGGTAGCCCAGATGGCCTCCGAACGTCCACATCAGAATGCGAGGCCCCTTCTCGGGCACGACGTGAAGGACGATGCCCACGTCCTCCTGACGGGGATTCATGTCGGAATTCTGACCGATCAGAATGCGGCCATCGGTCGTGCCCTCTCCTGAAATCACGAACGTCGTGCAGGCTTCTTGAAGCGTCTGCCCGATTTCGCCTCGGATTTGCAGCAGGAGTGCCTCTTCGTGCGTCAGACCGGCGCCATCAGCCAGGCCACACCTCCTCCATCAAGTCTGGAGCAGCAGCTTCGAACAATGGTCGAAATGCGGCGGTTCGACCCAGGACTTCGTCTTGTGACACGTCGCCCTGCACGGCATCCGACACGATCATTTCCAGGAAGTGACGCACACGATCGCCGGCCTGCTCGCCGTGTTGGACCCCCATCTCGTAGGGCGTACCGGAGACTTGGATGTAAGGGTATCCGTCAGACAAAGAAAGCTCCATTTGAATTCATATCACTGGTAAGGAGAGATGTTCCATTGGCAAAGACTCTGTACAACTCAGCTGCAACAGCGTTGTGATTGTTGAGATGGTGTAATACACGCACCATCAGGCCAGCAGTAAATGAGGCATCCCGGAATGGCAACCGATACACATTTAGAGCGATGAAACTTGCTTTCGTGCCTTCATTGCGCTCTAGCAGATCTCGTGCCTCGCGAAGCAGCGAGACTGCATAATCGGCGATCACGACTTTGGAGAACCTGCCGATATATTGGTGCGTAAGCCGGCCATAGCCGGCACCAATGTCAATGAACCATCCATGGCTTGGAACCAGCATCTTCGATACCACCGACTCTTCACATGCGAATTCAAAGTCTCGCTGAGCGCGGAGATCTCCTTCCCAGAATTCACGATAGTTCGTGCGCTCGTAGTTTACTATCTTGTTGTCAACCATACATTGCTTCCCTTGCCCTCTGTGCGGCCTGCTCGGCCGTAACGAAAGACGTTGGTACACTATTGGCTTCCGCCGCTGCGGTTATGTTGCGTACATTTGCGATGAGATGCCTAAAGCCAAAGAGCCTGGACTCTTCGGCGATTTCATGAGGGTGGAAGAAACCAACGAGTGTGTGGAGTCCTCCAGTCTTCGCAATGTTGCTCATGTATCTCTCGATCCCAGACTTGAAGTAGGCAGGATGTTTGCTGACGATAAAGATCGACCTATCGCTCGACGACCGGTTGTTTGCCAGTCCTAAAAGAGGCTCTATCCGGGTTTCTCAACGGTGAAACTATAGAATGACAAGGTCATAGATCGTTCCCTACGCTTGGTTGTGTGTGTAGGACAATCAAAGCGAAGGGGGTGCGACCTATGACCGGGAGCAGATTACTATCGAAACTGCTGAGATTCAAGGGGTTCCGTGTTGTCAGCTGGTGGTTTGAGGGGAGAAGCTGCTTCGTCATCGCCGTAAAGCCACATAAGAATGGTTGTTGTTGTCCGGAGTGCGGCCGTCGAGGTAAAATCGTCCGCACAATGCCCCATCCGCGTCGGTGGCGTGACATTCCGGTGTGCGGGTGGAGGGTCTGGCTTCTCTACCATCCTCGGGAGATTCGGTGTCCTACCCACGGTCGTGTGGTCGAGGAGATTCCGTGGGCGGAGCGGTTCTCTCGGGTGACGTATCGCTTCGAGTATGCCATGCTGCGCTACTGCCAGACCATGACGCAGAAGGCGGCGTCCGAGTTGCTGCGCATCTCTGCCTCGACGCTGTCGAATCTCCTTCACCGATCCATCACGCGGCTTCGTGAAGGTCATCGTATCCGAGGGCTCAAAACCATCGGGATCGACGAGATCTCCTACGCCAAGCGTCACAGGTACGCCACGCTCGTTTACGATCTGGACCGCTCCTGCGTGGTGTGGGTTGGCCGCGGCAGGGCGCGTAAAACGATCGATCGGTTCTTCACAGAGGCTCTCAGTCCCTACCGGAGATCCAAGATCGAGTGGGCCTGCTGCGACATGAGCGAAGCTTACATCGGAGCCATCCAGGAACACTGTCCGAATGCCAAGCTGGTCCTCGATCGCTTTCACATCGTCAAGGCTCTCAATGTCGCCGTTGACGAGGTCCGTAAGGACCAGTGGCGTAAAGCTGCCCCGGATGAGGCAAAGCCATGAAGGGCCTCCGATGGCTCCTCTACCGGCACTCAGCGACACGCTCCAGAGGGGATACTCGGACACTCAAAGCACTGGAGAAGGCGAACTACCGAATCTATAGAGCCTGGAGACTCAAGGACGAGTTCGAGCAGTTCTGGGAATACAAAGCGCCCTGGGCTGCCGAACGCTTCCTGAAATGCTGGACGACGTCCGCACTCAGAAGTCGACTTGAACCCCTGCGAAAGTTCGTCAGGACCCTGCGACAGCACTTCTTCGGCGTCCTCGCATTCGTGAACACGCGTCTTACCAACGCCATCGCCGAAGGCCTCAACCGAATCGTCCAAATCGTCAAGAACCGAGCCAGCGGATTCCGCACACTCGACGCATTCAACGATATGATCTTCCTTACCGTCGGAGACATAAACATCCCTGAGCAGATTCCGAAGAGGTTCCGCACACGCTAACCGCGCCCCCATGCCAGGAACCACGGCACCTTCACCCACTTCATCTCGTTGAGAGATCCGGATATAGCCCTAAAAGAGAGGCTGCACGCTTAAGCATCTTGACTGGCCGTGGGATGGCAAATACAGCGACGGGGATTTCGATGAATCCCGGAGACTCAAGAGCGCAGGCTTTGAAATTATCAGGTGACGGGGCGTAGACATTGCTTGGGCATCCCTCGAAATCCATGACGTTTACTCGACATTCCAGACCAGCTCGGATCAAGTCGCCCTCGTATTTCATTCCGGGGATGACAGACGGTCAAGTCCCATAGTCAGTTGAAACTCATCGGGCTCCGTGGTATTCATGCTCTCTGCCGAGCATCTTGATTGTCGCCGAGATTCAGGTTGTTTTTCAGTGCTTGCCTGAGCAGCGGGAGGTGTTTGTATCCGCTCACGCGTCGCAGGCGTGGTTCGATGTCGAGGAGTGCGGCCGCGACCCATCTGTGTCGCTGAGGAGAGTTGTTCCAGCGGTTGACCTTCCGTATCAGGTTGCCGGTCATGCTGTTGAGCGCCTCGATGCAATTGGTGGTTCGGAAGCTTCGCTTCAAGAACGGGAGCATCCCCAGCCGGTGGAGGGTCAGGGTTTCCTCCAGTCCTTCCTCGAGGCTTGCCACGGCAGACTGATTCATCAGCTTGAGTTCGGGTTTGAGTGATTCGAGTGCGGCCTTTGCCTCCTCGTAGGTGTCGCAGTCATAGGCTTTCTGAAGTTTCCGTCGAACTCTTGGACGTTCTGCCTCCGGGAGGTAGCTGACGACGTTCTCGCGCTTGTGCCACTGACAGCGATGCACGCACACATCCCCTTTGAGGGCTTTGGTGACGGCACTGCGGAGTCCCTTTGAGCCGTCCAGCACAACGAGAAGGCCCTGGTCGTAGCACAGGCCTCTCCGGATGAGATCCTGGATCAGCTGACGGCAGATCCGTTCGTTCTCCGTCGCCGATTCGACGAAGCCCAGGGGGATCTTCTGGCCGTCCGTCGTGACGCCCGGAGCGATCACGATCTCTTCGTCGGCAAAGCTCTTTCCGTCGATGAACAGGGCGACCAAGTCGTAGTCGTCGAGCGGTCGTTCCTGGAACTGCTTCAGCTTCTTTGCGGTGGCTTTGATGAACCGTCGCGAGACGGAGGATGCCGAAATTCCGAACGCTTCGGGTACCGACTCTGCACAGGCTCTGTAGTTGCGACAGGAGATTCCCTTGAGCACACGAAGCAGCAGCTTCTCATCCATCGCTCTGGGCCTCTGCATCCCCCGGTATGCGGCCAGAGAAACCTGACCTGCCCCCCTGGATTGTTCCCATTCCTAAAGTTAGGATATCGGAACATAGAAAGGGGGCCGAATGGCCAGGAAGCGATACACAGCGGAGCAGATCATCGGACATCTCCGTCAGGCAGAGATTCGTATATCGTAAGGCAAGACGGTCGGCGAGGTCTCGCGTGAGCTTGGCGTCAGCGAACAGACCTATTACCGGTGGCGCAAGGAATACGGCGGTATGGAGGTCGACCAGGTCCGCCGGCTGAAGGAGCTGGAGCAAGAGAACGGGCGTCTGAAACGTCTTGTGGCCGACCAGGCCCTGGATATCTCGATTCTCAAGGAGGTGTCCCGGGGAAACTTCTGAGCCCGACGCGGCGAAGGAAGGCGGTCGGGCACGTGCGTGAGGCCCTGGCTGTCTCGGAGCGTCGGGCGTGCCGTGTGCTGGGTCAGGTGCGCCGTACCCAGCGATACACGCTCAAGGTGGCGGACGGCGAGACCGTCCTGACCGCGAACATCGTCTCTCTGGCCAGCGAATATGGACGTTATGGCTACCGTCGAATCACGGCTCTTCTTAGGACCGATGGCTGGCGGGTGAACCACAAGCGGGTGGAGCGGATCTGGCGTCAGGAGGGGCTGAAGGTGCCCGCTAGGCAGCCGAAGCGGGGTCGACTTTGGCTCAACGACGGCTCCTGCATCAGACTCAGACCCGAGCATCGTAACCACGTCTGGGCCTACGACTTCGTGTTCGATCGCACACGTGAAGGGAGGCCGTTGAAGTTCCTGACAGTCGTGGATGAATACACGCGTGAGTGCCTGACCATCGAGGTCGCTCGCAAGCAAACATCACGGGACGTTCTGCGGACGTTGGCGAAGCTGATGCTGAGGTATGGTGTCCCGAAACACATCAGATCGGATAACGGGCCGGAGTTTGTAGCCAAAGCGGTTCGGGACTGGCTCTCGAGGTTGGAGGTCGGAACTTTGTTCATCGAGCCGGGCAGCCCGTGGGAGAACGGATACATCGAGAGCTTCAACGGGAAGCTCAGAGACGAGCTACTCAACGGTGAGATCTTCACGACCTTGGAGGAGGCTAGGGTGTTGACCAAGTGGTGGCGCTGGCAGTACAATCACATCAGACCACACAGCTCATTGGGCTATCGCCCACCTGCACCTGAAGCGGTCACCAAACCGCTCACCGCAGCCATATCCTAACTCTGGATGTGGACACATAGATGGGGGCAGGTCACGGGGTCGATGTCTCTCCCTCGCTGCTCTCCAGTGTGACTGATGATGTCATCGAGGAGGTCAAGGCCTGGCAGTCCAGACCTCTGGACACCATCTATCCGATCGTCTATCTGGACGCGATCCGCGTCAAGATTCGAGACGATGGAAGCGTCACGAACAAGGCCGTCTACCTTGCGTTGGGCGTTAATCTATCAGGAAACAAAGAGCTCTTAGGCCTTTGGACGGCTCAGAACGAAGGCGCGAAGTTCTGGATGTCGGTCCTGACCGAGCTCCAGAACCGTGGCGTCAACGATATCTTCCTGGCCTGTGTAGATGGGCTCAACGGCTTCCCTGAAGCGATTGAAGCCGTCTTCCCGAGGACAGATGTTCAACTGTGCATCGTCCATATGGTGCGGAACAGCTTGAACTACGTCTCCTGGAAGAACCGCAAAGAAGTCGCCCGAGACCTCAAAGCGATCTACCAGTCCGCCACACTTCGTAAGGCCGAGAACCAACTGGAGAAGTTCTCTGTGAAGTGGGACAACACCTACTCGATGATCGGTCGGTCCTGGCGTGAACACTGGGAGCACATCACCCCGTTCTTCGCCTACCCACCAGAGATCCGGAAGGTGATCTACACGACGAACGCCATCGAGTCAATGAACGCATCGCTCCGGAAAGTCACGAAGAACAGAGGCGCGTTCCCGAATGATCAGGCCGCCATCAAACTCCTGTATCTGGCGATCCGAAACATCTCCAAACGATGGACCCGGCCACTGAACGATTGGAATGGGGCCATCAACCGGTTCGCCATCATGTTCGAAGATCGTGTCCCGTTAAAGTAATCGTGTCACCAGTTACACAAATCTCTGGACACACCCAAACATTCCTTCACTCCGATCGAACATCGTGCCACAAGTTTGAAGCCAACCAGTTCCGACTCTTTCTACACAGTGCTGCATACGCCTTGCTTCAGGTGAGGTCCCTATCCTAGTTGAAACTTAAAGGGCTCCAAACTTACGTTGTGGGTAGACGTGTGAGAGCGTGTACCCGTAAGAAAGGAGCCCACGATGGAGAAGCTATTTGCAGGGGATGGCGAAGTCAAGGTTGGGTCAGACGTTATGGATTTGGAGACGCGTTTATCGGTGATCCGGGCGCTGATTCCGCTGGGTCTGGAGGCCGTTGCCGACGTGCTCCAGCAGGAGGTGGAGCAGCTCGCAGGCGTTCGGTATGCGCGTAAGGGTTCAGAGCAGTCGCATCGTCGATGGGGAAGCCAGAAAGGGTCCGTGTATCTGATGGACCAGAAGCTGCCGGTGGCCGTTCCCCGTGTGCGCGACGTCGAGTCCGATACGGAGGTTTCTCTGGCCGCATACCGGGGGATGCAGAGGCCCAGAGCGATGGATGAGAAGCTGCTGCTTCGTGTGCTCAAGGGAATCTCCTGTCGCAACTACAGAGCCTGTGCAGAGTCGGTACCCGAAGCGTTCGGAATCTCGGCATCCTCCGTCTCGCGACGGTTCATCAAAGCCACCGCAAAGAAGCTGAAGCAGTTCCAGGAACGACCGCTCGACGACTACGACTTGGTCGCCCTGTTCATCGACGGAAAGAGCTTTGCCGACGAAGAGATCGTGATCGCTCCGGGCGTCACGACGGACGGCCAGAAGATCCCCCTGGGCTTCGTCGAATCGGCGACGGAGAACGAACGGATCTGCCGTCAGCTGATCCAGGATCTCATCCGGAGAGGCCTGTGCTACGACCAGGGCCTTCTCGTTGTGCTGGACGGCTCAAAGGGACTCCGCAGTGCCGTCACCAAAGCCCTCAAAGGGGATGTGTGCGTGCATCGCTGTCAGTGGCACAAGCGCGAGAACGTCGTCAGCTACCTCCCGGAGGCAGAACGTCCAAGAGTTCGACGGAAACTTCAGAAAGCCTATGACTGCGACACCTACGAGGAGGCAAAGGCCGCACTCGAATCACTCAAACCCGAACTCAAGCTGATGAATCAGTCTGCCGTGGCAAGCCTCGAGGAAGGACTGGAGGAAACCCTGACCCTCCACCGGCTGGGGATGCTCCCGTTCTTGAAGCGAAGCTTCCGAACCACCAATTGCATCGAGGCGCTCAACAGCATGACCGGCAACCTGATACGGAAGGTCAACCGCTGGAACAACTCTCCTCAGCGACACAGATGGGTCGCGGCCGCACTCCTCGACATCGAACCACGCCTGCGACGCGTGAGCGGATACAAACACCTCCCGCTGCTCAGGCAAGCACTGAAAAACAACCTGAATCTCGGCGACAATCAAGATGCTCGGCAGAGAGCATGAATACCACGGAGCCCGATGAGTTTCAACTGACTATGGTGTTACGGCTTACGATAGGTTCCCTCCCAAGTTACGCTATTCGCATTCTCACGCACCAAGAACTGACGACCCGGGGCTAAGGGGGATGAACTCTCTGGGCGTTCCGATGTAGACCGCGCCCTTTTTCATTTTCCCACACGCCGCGAGAAATAGGACCGATTAGGCTCAAGACGTGGTCAGGCCAGGTCCCAGCGGGCATAGGGGGGGTGCGCGGTGTTGGCCCTGGGCGCGTCGCTGGCCCGAGGCCCGCACCGGGGGGGGTAGGGGGGAAACGGTCAGCTCTCTTTTGGACACCGGTCATGTCCCGTTTCTTTTACTAATCCGTCCTAATTTTAGTTCCGGACTGGCGCATCGCGGCCGTTGTCGACGAAAGGGGGTTTTTTCAGGTGTCGGAAACACTTAAACCAGTGCAAAAACAAGAGCTTGCGTATGTCGACAAGGTGGTTTTGAAGCTGCTTCCCGAAAATGGCGAAGCGGGGTAGAAAATCGGCCATTTCCCTGGCGGTGTTGCCGATGGCGGACCCGTCGGAGGTCGAGAGCGTTTCGCGTCCCGATCCCCCGGAATGTGCCAAACGCGTTCGCGTAAAGAAAGGGACATCAGGCGTAGGTCCGACAACCGCTTTTGGCCGTTGCGCCTTGTAAGTACTCCTATGGCACTATGTCGCATGGCCGCCAGATCTTAGGTGACCCTCAACTCATTAGGGAACGGTCTCCACTGTTAACCGTATTGAAACGATTCTGCCTATTCTGCGAATAGCTTAAGCCGGGCGGAGAATTATCGCAAGGCGTCACAACTATGGGACTTGACCTTGCTTCACGCACTCCGATCACAGGGACTCAAGGGCACCGCGTGGACCAAACCTCAGGTCAACACGATACAGAACCGTTTCCTCAAAATCGGCGCGAGAGTCATTGAAAGCGCACGAAGAATCCGATTCCATTTTCCAACATCGTATCCACTCAAAAACGTCTTGGTGTCAATCATCACCAGGCTCGAAACGAACACGCAGTAACAACGCCGATCTATACCGGGGACAGCTATGTACACGTCGCAAAACAACACCTGTTCCGGACGAAAATCGTGACTCTTGCGACTCGTAGAGACCGCTTACGGGACCTTGGACATCCGAAGAAGCCGAGAACAAATCCTGTGCGTGATCACATCACTCCAAAACAACCTAAACTCAAATTCATGCATGATTCAGGCTAAGACGAGACTGGACGCTTTGCTGTGACGCCTTGCGATAATTCTCCGCCCGGCTTAAGCTATTCGCAGAATAGGCAGAATCGTTTCAATACGGTTAACAGTGGAGACCGTTCCCTAATGAGTTGAGGGTCACCTAAGATCTGGCGAGCTATAATCAAAAGGTGTGGAAAAAGAGAAAGGGCGACCCTACCCTTCCCGTGAGATAGTTGATTCACACAAAACCGGGTGAGAGGCCCGGTTGGGAAGGAGGATCGCCGTGAAGGAACATACGCATAGAGCCCCATTGAAGTCCATGCCGACGTGGGAGACGGTTGACGATTGGATCCGTGAAGAGATCCAGGGCCGGTTCCAGTCCATTCTGGAGGAGGAGGCGACCGCGTTCTTGGGCCGGTCGTGGTATGAGCGCCGAGCCGAGGTTGATAGCTCCAGGGGCTACAGGAACGGCTACGGCAAGCCCCGGCGTCTCTCGACGAGCTGCGGAACGATCAAGGTCCGGCGTCCCCGGGTTCGTGGTCTGGAAGAGCGGTTTGAAAGCCGCATCCTCCCCCTGTTCGCCCGGAGAACCAGGGCCATTGGAGATCTGCTTCCCGACCTTTATCTCCACGGTCTCTCCCAGGGCGACTTCGAGTTGTCTTTGCGTGCGCTGCTCGGTGATGGCGCGCCGCTTTCGCCGACCTCGATCGCTCGTCTTCGAGGGAAGTGGGAGGTCGACTTCCAGGACTGGAAAGAAAGGCGTCTGGATAATCGCGAACTGGTCTACGCCTGGGCTGATGGCATCTACGTCAAAGCCGGGCTCGAGCGCGAGAAGGCGTGTCTGCTGGTCGTGATCGGCGCGATGAGCGACGGCAGCAAGGAGATCCTGGCGATAGAACCCGGTTATCGAGAGTCTACAGAATCCTGGCTCACGGTGCTACGGGATCTCCGGGATCGCGGGCTCGAACATCCTGTCCTGATCGCCGCGGACGGGAATATGGGCATCTGGGCGGCCGTTGATCAGGTCTGGCCAGAGAGCCGGCAAAACGGTGCTGGAACCACAAGATCCTCAACGTGCTCGACAAGGTCGCCAAGCGTGCACAGGCTGAAGCCCGCGCACTGCTCGTCCAGATCCCCTATGCCGGCACGAAAAAGGAGGCCGAGAAGCTCCGGAAACGCTTTGCCGCACGGTATCGCTCACAGTTCCCTGCCGCCGTGGAGACGCTCGAAAGAAACTGGGATCGGATGGTCACGTTCTACGACTTCCCGAAGGAACACTGGAAACACCTGAGAACCACGAACGTCGTCGAGAGCCCCTTTGCTTCCGTTCGGCTTCGCACAAACGCCGCCAGGCGATTCAAGAAAGTCAGGAACGCCACGGCTCTCATCTGGCGTACGCTCAAGGTCGCAGAGAGCCGATTCAGGAAACTCACCGCGCCACACTTGCTACAACAAGTCTACGATCAGAAACACTCAACCGGACCGCAGGTCGAAGCCGGGAAGATGGCCGCCTGATTTCTTTTACACACCTATTGACCTGAGCTCCATCTGGCGGCCATGCGACATAGTGCCATAGGAGTACTTACAAGGCGCAACGGCCAAAAGCGGTTGTCGGACCTACGCCTGATGTCCCTTTCTTTACGCGAACGCGTTTGGCACATTCCGGGGGATCGGGACGCGAAACGCTCTCGACCTCCGACGGGTCCGCCATCGGCAACACCGCCAGGGAAATGGCCGATTTTCTACCCCGCTTCGCCATTTTCGGGAAGCAGCTTCAAAACCACCTTGTCGACATACGCAAGCTCTTGTTTTTGCACTGGTTTAAGTGTTTCCGACACCTGAAAAACCCCCCTTTCGTCGACAACGGCCGCGATGCGCCAGTCCGGAACGAAAATTAGGACGGATTAGTAAAAGAATGGGGACATGACCGGTGTCCAAAAGAGAGCTGACCGTTTCCACCCCCCCCACCCCCCTAGTGCGGGCCTCGGGCCAGCGACGCGCCCAGGGCCAACACCGCGCACCCCCTATGCCCGCTGGGACCTGACCTGGCCACGTCTTGAGCCTAATCGGTCGAAACGCGCTATTTTCGCGGTTCGAGAGCCTACTTCTCGCGCGTGTGGGAAAATGAAAAGGGCGCGGTCTACATGGTCAAGTCCCATAGTCAGTTGAAAACTCATCGGGCCCCGTAGTTTGGTCAGGCTCTCTTTTGAGCATTCTGTTCGTTGTCGAGATTCAGATCTTTGTTCAGTGCTTGCCTGAGTAGGGGAAGATGTTTGTATCCGCTCACGCGTCGCAGGCGAGGTTCGATGTCGAGGAGTGCGGCAGCCACCCATCTGTGTCTCTGGGGAGAGTTGTTCCAGCGTCTGACCTTCCGAGTGAGCTCGCCGGTCATGCTGTTGAGGGCTTCGATGCAGTTGGTGGTTCGGAAGCTTCGTTTCAAGAATGGGAGCATACCCAGCCGGTGGAGGGTCAGGGTTTCCTCCAGGCCTTCCTCGAGGCTCGTTACGGCAGACTGATTCATCAGCTTCAGTTCGGGTTTAAGTGATTCGAGTGCGGCCTTTGCCTCCTCGTAGGTGTCGCAGTCATAGGCTTTCTGGAGCTTCCGTCGAACTCTTGGACGTTCCCTCTCCGGGAGATAGCTGACGACATTCTCGCGCTTGTGCCACTGACAGCGATGCACGCGCACATACCCTTTGAGGGCTTTGGTGACAGCACTGCGGAGTCCCTTTGAGCCGTCAAGCACAACGAGAAGGCCCTGGTCGTAGCACAGGCCTCTCCGGATGAGGTCCTGGATCAGCTGGCGGCAGATCCGTTCGTTCTCCGTCGCCGATTCGACGAAGCCCAGGGGGATCTTCTGGCCGTCCATCGTGACCCCCAGAGCGATCACGATCTCTTCGTCGGCAAAGCTCTTTCCGTCAATGAACAGGGTCACGAAGCCGTAGTCGTCGAGGGGACGCTCCTGGAACTGCTTCAGCTTCTTCGCGGTGGCTTTGATGAACCGCCGCGAGACGGAGGACGCTGAGATACCAAACGCTTCTGGAACCGATTCGGCACAGGCCTTGTAGTTGCGGCACGAGATCCCCTTGAGAACACGAAGCAACAGCCCCTCGTCCGTCTTCTTGGGCGTCTGTAGAGCCCGGTATGCAGCCAGGGAAACCTCTGCGTCGGCCTCGACGTCGCGCACCCGGGGAACGTCTAACGGGAGCTTCTGGTCCATCAGATACACGGATCCCTTCTGGCTTCCCCACCGACGATGCGCCTGCTCCGAACCTTTGCGCGCATACCGAACGCCTGCGAGCTGCTCGACCTCCTGCTGGAGGAGGTCTGCCACTGCCTCCAGACCCAACGGGATCAACGCCTGGATCACCGACAAACGCGTCTCCAAATCGATGACATCGCCCTCAACCTTGACTTCACCATCGCCTACAAATAGCTTCTCCATCTGGGCTCCTTTCTTACGGGTATACGCTCCTACACGTCTACCCAACGTAAGTTTGGAGCCCTCTAAGTTTCAACTACGATAGGCACAACACCGTCTACATCGGGACGCCCAGAGAGTTCATCCTCCCTTATCTCCGGTCGTCAGTTCTTGGTGCGTGAGAATGCGAATAGCGTAATCTGGGCGGGAATCTATCGTAAGCCGTAACAGCTTTGCGCGGCCAACAACCCCGTTGTGACCGCGTCCAACGTCGATGTCGGCGAGACCCGCATTTTCGTGCCACTTTCTAAAGGTCCTGACGGTCTGAGGCTTATCGAAGACGGGTGACAACATGTCGAATGTATCGAGATAGGCCCACTCCCGGAGCATCTCATCCGTCGCTTCGGGGAGGACTCTGGAATAGTCCGCAACGAGCAGGCGCCAGTTGATTGCCGATCCGATGGCGGGTAGGCGCCTCAGAATGCGAGCAAGCGGCCACAAACAATCGACATGAGCCATTGTCCTTCGATAGAGCGACTCTGGATCTGACCGATCGATGAACGGACGGACCCAGTACTTCGTGTGGAGCGCCCAGTGAAGGAGATCTTTGATGTATATATCTGATGCGATCCTCCCTCCGGGCGAGAGCATGTCGGCAATACTTAGGAAGGCCGACCTTGGGTCTGGCGTGTGCTGCAGAACGCCGAAACAGAACACCTTTGGGAAGGTGTGAATCTTGAAGGGCATGGAGAACACATCAGCTTGAACGAGAAGGAGTCTCGGGTTCGAGCCGTTGGAACGGAAATTCGCGTCGACGGCAGCCGAATAGTCGAAGGAGACCACGGTTGCACCCGTATCCAGGGCCTCTCTGGTGAATCGCCCGGACCCGCTCCCGGCCTCGAGGATCGTCTCCCCCTCCAGACAGTCGTCCCACCCTGTCACCTCTGCGAAACGCTCCGATGTCGTTTCGTGCTGCGAGTAGTGATCGAACTGCGTCTGGTGGTGGATGTTCCATTCCGTGCCAAACGACCGGGCGTAGTTTTCTTCAGGAACAAACCGTGGAATGAAGTCTCGAACGGGATACGATGTCCCCTGATCGCTGACCAGCCGACCTTCCTGGACCTGATCGTTAACGAACGTAGCGTCGCGCAACTCCAGCGGCAAGCGGGTCTTGGGGCAGACGAGCAGAGACAAATGTTCAGGACGCACCGTCGTTCCCCTGGTTGCCCGGGATCACGAATGCTTTGCTGGCGGCAACGTAGGACCAGACCACGCCCCCTTCGAGGCCTTCTAAGATCCACCCATCTCCTTGCCTGTTCACCTTGGTCCGCGAGCGATCGAGCCACCAGCGCGCGACGTCTCTTGGCAGGGCTGCCCAACATCCTCCGGTCTCGGCCACGTTGCTCAGAAAGGTCTGGTAGGCGGAGAGCGTGTCCGGGTCTCTCAAATAGTCCGGATGCGTGTTCATTACGGCTGCCCCGTGATGGGCAGAAATGAACGCGCACTTCTCCAGCCACGTTGCCATCATCTCGGCGCCGAACATCTCTTTAAGCGTGTGGTCCTGCGGCAGCGTTGTCGGCAGTTCGACGAACCGGCCGATCACGTAAGGCCAGACCGTCACCACGCCGCCGGGCATGGGCTCGTAGGGATCGGTATCGAAAAAGGACAGGTCATACTCGATGTTCAGGCGTTGCATCCACTCGGGATGTCGATGCATAAGTGGGGATCGAAACCCACACGCATTCCATTGCTTGAGATATCCATTGATCGATCGTGCACGATCTGAGAATTCGGACTGACTCTGGTAGAGCCGGCCGTCGTGGTTGAGCCCGTGCAGGCCAACCTCGAAGCCTCGCGCTCGGAGGCTCTGCAGAAGCTGTTCGGGGACGTCGTACGCGTGGGGGCTAAAGTTGAAGGAGGATCGAAACCCAAGCCGTTCCTCAACCGCTGCGACCTCGAGCACGAACTCGACGCCCTTGGGCGTCTCGACGTCGTGTGTAAGTACGAGGGCGAATGTGTGGGGGCCAGGCCACAGTCCGATGATCGGCAGTTTTTCCTGTTGGGTCCGTTTGGCGACTCCGTCCAGTATCGCATACTGAAACCGGACGAACCTGTCTTCGATTGGCCACTGGAGTAAACTGTGAGCCTGACGACGATTCAGCCTCCGAAGCCAAGGCCGAAGCCCTCGGGGCAGGACAGGCCGGACCCATCTGTAGTAGAACCGGTTCGCTGCCGACAACCTGAAGTCCGTAGGGCAAAAATACTGTTCAGCAAGGACACGCTGGTAGGCATCTGGCGCTGTGAGCCCGCGGTGCCCCGGCCCGAGGGCAAGCAGCGCATCTGAAGTCGCCTCGGTGAAGAAAGACTTAGGGGGTTCACTACAGATCCGCCAGAATGCGGCCGGCGTGTTGTCCGCGTACAGCTCCGCTAGTGTATCGATATCGTCTACCCTACGTGTTCATACAAAAGCTCGCCGACCGAACGGACGGCCACGCTCGGAAGCCGACGAAGCAAACCCGACAGACTCGATCCAAGCCCGGACGTGGCCCCCTTCTGACCCCCGACATAGGTGTATCGCAGGTCGGATTCGACCGTACCCCATCCACTTTTGAATGCTCGCAGGCCACCATTCTCCACGTCGGTCCGGCCAAAATCGAAGAGGGCCTGACCGTTCAGACAACCCCACTCGATGGCATGCCACAACACGGCGTGGTTGGGACTGAGCTTCCACGCACGATGATCCGAAGCGCTGTACTTGTAGATGACCTTCCTGTTCCAGACGAGAAAGATAGAACTGGCCACCGGACTGCCGGCGTGATACGCCGTGACCACAAAGCCGAGGCCCCGTCGGATCAGATGCTTCCACAGGAGGTTGAAGTATCGAAGTGGCTGAACCGGAACCCCGTGCCTGCGGCGCGTCTCTACGTGGAGACGATAGAAGGTGCGAAGCGCGGGATAGCTGGTTTCGTGCCGTATTCTTGCGCCTTGCCGGTAAGCTCGTTCCACACATTGCTGCACGCGTGTCTTCTTGAATGTGGAAAACACGACGCCAGGATCATCAGCCAGGTTGAGCGTGTGGAGAACCGCCGTCGTCGGGCTTGCGTCAAAATCGAGAGGGTCACCGGGAAACATCCCGCGCACTTCGATCTGCGGCGCACGTCCGCTCGAAACCAGCGCCTTGGCCCCCGAAACGAGAAGCTCTGAGAGTGATTCCGAGCCACAAAGAGGCGTGCAGTGATCGGAAAAAGGAACGCCGACCCACCGACGGCCAGTCAGCGGACTCGATATGAAGGTGACTGGAAAGCCCGCAACAATTCTCTCTGATTCCCATAGGCCGACAATCCGCGCCCGGTATCCGTACGCGTCCGAAAGGCACCGCAGCCACTCTGGGTGATGGAAGATGCTGGAGTTCTCGTTCCCCTCTATGAACGAAGTCCACGCAGGATGGGAGGGATCCGACAGTCCAAAGCGAATGTTGCCCATCTATCTGGCCGCCAGATTCCGCAAGTCCCTCAGGCGGAGCACCGATCGTCGTCCGTGTTCCTTCCTCTGGGATCGAGTTGGCCGCCTTTCGTAGACCCCTTGGGATTGCGTGGATGCCTGTTCCCAAAGCCGGTCGGCGTCGAGAATAAACCTGGTGACGCAGGCTTCCACAGCTACAGAAGCATGTTCTTCTACTTCATATTCGGACATGTATCGTGTTATTGAGAACCTCTCCATCATACAAATCTCGCCCCGGTCCCAGGAGTACGCGTGTCTGTGGATCGTAACCGCCGAGTCACACCGTCCCCTCGAAAGAGCCCAGAAGTGTGGGGTGGGACCACGATTGTGGGGCAGCGACCCGGGGTGGACGTTCACGGAGTGACGCAGACCCGCCAAGGGAACAGGAATTCTGAAAGGAAAGATGCAGCTCACTAGGGTCTGAATGCCTGGGAGACCCCCGAGCAGCTGCGCCAGGTCCGACTTGCCGTCCCACGACACGACGGGCGGCCCGGGATGATCGATAAGGAATTCCCTGAGTGAACGGTACGGTCCGTAGCGTTTGATGCCGGAGCGGCGAAGCAGACAATGCATTGCCCTGACTGCGCCAACAGCGCAGACAGACAAGGCGTACACCAGTCCCTGCTTCCAGAGGGACCGCTTCTGCCCCGAAGGGACGACAACTACCGCCAGTTTGGATTCTAAAACCACTGCAGCCGAAGCTGACGTCGGGCTCCACACGCTGCCGAGCAGTGCCACATCGCGTTGGCCCTCCTTCATTTGTCGAACGGCTCATATTCGCCGGCGGACATGATGTGTCGACCGATCTCCTCAGCCACTCTCTTGTTTGCCTCTCTCGTGAAGTGGCAGTAGTCCACAAACACCTGCCCACTCCAGCCATGCATGCTCTCCATTGAGCGAATTCGTTTCCCAACCGGGAGCGATTGATGGGCTCCCAGCAGGAAGCCGTTCTGGGCCGATCTCGCCATGTAACAGTTGTAAACGGCCTTCTCTACGCCGAACAGACGGGAGGTATCTCTCAAGCTGAGGTGGGGCTGAACGAGCAGCAGGTGTGGTACGCCATCCGCGTTCAGGTCCCGATCGAGTCCGCGCAGGTGCGCCAGGAGCGCGCGTTGGGACCTGACCGTATGCTCGTCTGTCGGCGGTGCCGGATTGGTCGCAACAGGCACCCTCAACCACTTCCTGTACACATCCTCGTCCTGGCGAGAGGTTACGGGCGTCTGGATCAGACCGCTCTTTGCGTAAACATATTCACCGATCAAAAACAGCAGCGCGGAGTTGCGCATCGCTGCGCGGAATTCTCGGTAAGGGAAGCGCTTGAATCGGTGATTGGCCCAGTATTCCTCTATCACCTCTTGCGTCGTTTTGCCCTCGCCAAGGCGATCGTTCACACCGTCGATTGAGACGACCCAATCGGGACGCAGACGTCGGAGTTCCTTATACCGAAGGCGGGACTGTAGAGCTCTCGCGGATGAAATGGCCGCGTTGAAGACACGGACGTTCTTTGTCGGGAAGCCTTGTCGCAAGATCGACTCGAGGTACCCATCAATGGATTCATCAATAGGGTGGGTTCCCACGCCGGTGATCTTGAGCCAGTCGCGGTTCTGACTGGACCCCATGCCTCCCACGGTCGACCCGCCCAGGAGAATGACCCAGAAATCGTCGGCGCCCTTCTCTGGCATGGTGACGTCTCCGGGAGCGACTCGAAAGCCAAGATCATTGTATTGCGACTGGAGCGTATGTTCCAGGAACCTCGGCCGGTTCGTCCAAACCGTGAAATCGCTGTCCGCCCACCGCCCATTGCCCATGACTGAGAAATGGGTGTGGTAAGGGCTGAATCGGAGGTGACAGATTATCCGCGATGCCGCCTCGCCAAGCAGAGCGAACAGGAGAAGCGGCAACAGAGACAGGATGGCACGTACCCATCGAGCGCGCTGGTTTAGGTTGAGTTTCACGTGGTCACACCACCCAGAATCTCTCTTATGAAAGTGTGCCGGGGAGCGTCGCTACAGTGCCTGGATGTCCTCTCCTGAGACCTTTTCCTGAATGGTATGCAGGCGGCCTCCGCCACCGAACTGACCCAGACCAGACGCCCGGACGCGCACAATGAGCGATCGATAAGGCCGATGGACGCTCCCAGAATGGAGTAGGTTGGAATACCCAGGAGAGCGGCTTCCCGGTTCATCGTACCTCCCGCCCCAACGACCAGGTCCGCATTCCAGATGAGATTGAGCCCATGAACGGCCCTGCGGAGAACGATGACACGTTGATCACCGCCGAATCTCTCAGAAAGGCTAAGCCCTTGATCATCTGATCGAGGGGCAATGATCACTCGAACCGGATGGACTTCCAGTGCGGCCGTCAGGGCAGCTTCAAAGAGATCCCGAGACAGCTGGCTGTGGTAATGAACGTGCGAGGCTGGGGGCCGCATAACCACAACGATCGCATCTGAAGGGATCGCCGCCCCGACGTCGGGCATGGAACCGGGCTGGTAATCCGACAGGTAGATCTCTTCTTTGTACCCTTTGTAGTAGACGATCTTTTCCGCGGTTCCGGACTGCCTCAGGACCCGCAGGGAGCGTAGCGCGGCAGGGACAATGATTCGGTCAGGCAGGCTATGAACCAGCAGTTTGGAACTGTGCTCGTAGTCATAGGCCGTAACACACCTAACCCGCGCAAGATAGCTTGCCAGAATATGGCTTCTCGAACCGTGACTGACTCCTACGTCGGGCCGCACGTTCCTCGCCCATTGCAGCAACCGCAGGGCACGGATCAAAATGGCGGCAGCCTTTCTGATCCGTCCCGATACTTCTGCCGGGCCGATCACGTCGTGATCGATGCGCCAGGTGTCGAGCAGATCCAGGATCTGGCGCGAGGATCTCGCCGTCACGCGCACTTCGTGCCCCTTATTCCGCAGGGCCGGAATCAGCGGCCGGAAGATCATCACGTGGGGCGTGTTATCGATGTCGATCCAGACGCGCAACGTGACCTCGCTGAACACCTACTTGAGAAAGGCCGCCGACCACAGCTCCAGCGCCAGAAGGACGAACAGCTGGCGCTCACGGTCGAGCCGTCCGTCCGCGTGTTCGTCGAGCAACGATGCGACGTACCTACGATCGAGATGTGTCTGCATCTTCGAGTCGGGATCGAGCAGAACCTCGCGAGTGTAGGAATACAGCGAACTCCGAAACCACGTCCCGGCTGGCGTCCCGAATCCCTTCTTCTTACGACGGATAATCTCCCGAGGCAAGCAGGCGTGTAACGCCCGTCTCAGAATCCGCTTTCGGCTCAACCCGGAGATCTTGAACCTGGATGGAATGGACTCGACGAAGCCGACTAGGTCAACATCGAGGAAGGGGACCCTTACTTCCAGCGAGTGGGACATCGCCAGCTTGTCGCTGTAAAGCAACAGATCGTCAGGGAGCCAGACTCGGGTGTCCACGTAGAGCATCTGAGCCACAGCATCGAGATGGCTGACCCGGTCGAGTGTAGGCTCTATGCAAACCGTTACCCGATCGACGGGACCGTGTGATCCGCCGCGAAGCCGCATCAGATCCGCCCTCGGAAACACGGAATACGACTCGACGAACCGCTCCGCGGTCGACATCACCCCGATCGTTCGTGCTGCCCGCGGGATGGTCTCAGGGGCACCCGGAACGCAGGATAGCGCGCGGAGGAGACACATCTTCAGGGGGGCCGGCATCGACCTGAAATAGTATCCCAGGCTCTCTGCAGTGTGACGAAGATACCCCCCGAACGGCTCGTCCGCGCCCTGGCCACTCAGAACGACCTTCACGTGCTCGCTCGCCAAACCCGACAGATAGAAGTAGGGTACGATTGAGGTCGTGCCCAACGGTTCTTCGAGGTGCCACATCACTCGTGGCAGGAGATCTCGAAACTCCACGTCGGAAATACGCAGATCGTGGTGGTCCGCGTTGAAGTACCGGGCGGTTCGCGCCGCTTCGTCCAGCTCGTTTGAAGGATCGTCGTCTTGGTACCCGACGGTGAAAGTTTTGACCCGTTCGTCCGTGTGCCGAACCATTCGGGAAAGGACGGCCGCGGAATCGAGTCCCCCACTGAGCATCAGTCCGACCGGAACGTCGCTCACCATCTGTGCGTGCACCGCCGCATCCAGCCTTTCCAGCAGATCGCTGCACGTCTGCGACACGTCCCGTCCGTGACGGATGACCGGAACGCTGCTCCAGAACGCGCGGATCGACACCGACCCGTCGCTGAAGGTCAGGTAGTGACCCGGCGGCAGCTTCTTGACGTTCTGAAGCAGGGTATCGGGTGAGGGAACGTAGCGATACGTCAGATACCGGTCGAGCGCCTGCACGTCGAGATCGCGCCCTACCCGGGTGTCTTCCAGAAGCGCCTTGATCTCCGATGCGAAGACCAGACGCCGACCGATTCGGGCATAGTAGACCGGCTTGACACCGAAGTGATCTCGGGCGACGAAGAGTCGCTTCCGGGTACTGTCCCAGATCGCGAAGGCAAAGATGCCGTTGAATCGTCGAACGCAGTCCTCGCCCAGGAGTTCATAGGCCGCCAGAACGACCTCTGTGTCCGAGCGGGTCCGGAAGACGTAGCCCTTTCCCTTCAGCTCACGTCTCAGCTCCTGGTAGTTGTAGAGCTCACCGTTGTAGGTGATCGCCGCGTTCCCCGACGCGTTCAGCATGGGTTGCTGCCCACCCTCAAGATCGATGATGCTCAGACGTCGATGCCCGAGAACAGCCCCTTCGTCGTGATAGTGTCCCGCGCCGTCTGGACCACGGTGCCCGAGCCGGTCGCACATCGATGCAATCAGACCTTCGTCCTCAGCATCCGGTCCATCCGCGACCCATCCTGCAATACCGCACATCAGTCTTTGACCACGAGAAAGCTGCCCAGCGCGAGATACCGAAGACCCGATCGCCGAAGCACGTCGATCGCGTCCTCGGGTGTTTCCACGATCGGGAAGCCGTGCAGGTTGAAGGACGTGTTCAGCACACATCCTCGTCCGGTCGATCCGTCGAAATACTCTATTAAACGATAGTAGTCGGGGTTCCAGGCTTCGTAGACCACTTGGGGTCTGACGGTTCCATCATACGGGTGCGACGCGGCGCGCCAGGAGGTTCCCACGTTTTTCGTGTCGAGCGCCAGGATCATGTACGGACACGACACCGATTTCGGGTTGACCAGGTGACGCTCGGCGGACGCCGGCAACATCGAAGGCGCGAACGGCATCCAGAAATCACGACTCTTCACCAGCTCGTTGATCTCTTTGACCACGTCTTCGCGTCCGGGATCGGCCAGAATGGATCGATTGCCCAGGGCGCGGGCACCGAATTCCGCTCGCCCTTTGAAACGTGCGACGACCTTTCCCTGTGAAAGCAACGTCGCTACGATCTGTTCGATATCGTCCGGCTGCTCCCAGCGGAACCCGTCCGACTTGTCCAGCGCACGCTCGATGGACGCGTCCGTAAACGATGCACCCAGGTAGAGATCGCGAAACGGCGGCAGGTTGTCGATCCCTGCAGCATCGGCATAGACCTTGTACGCCGCGCCGATCGCGTTCGTCTCGTCCCCACACGACGGAAACACATACAACGACTCGACCTCCGGGAGCTCCAGGATGGCCTTGTTGGCTTTCACGTTCATGAAGACACCACCGCTCAGCGCGACGGTATGGATCCCGGTCGCTTCCACACATTTCCGAACCCACGAGGTCAACACCTCCTCAACGAACCGCTGAAGCCCGCCGCAGATGGCGTCGAACCGCTTGAGCTCGAGCATTTCCTTGAAGAAAGGGTAGCTGTAGTAAGTTTCCGGACAGCCCCTCCGACGTCGCCAGACCGTGTCGGTCAGCTCGAACAGATCCATGAACTGGCAATATACCAACTCCGTCTGATCGCCTTTGGCGTAGGGCGCCATCCCCATCAGCTTGTATTCGTGCTCGAGCGGCACCATCCCGAGTAGGAACGTGATGGCCGCATAGACGTTGCCGATCGAATCGCCCTCGCGTACCTGCGACAGCCTTTCGATCCGGCCGGCACGCCCGATGTTCACGGTCGCACAGAGTCCGTCACCGGCGCCATCGTTGGTCAGGACCAGAACATCCTCATCGTAGTTGCCCAGACCGTGATACGCCGCGGCGGCGTGCGTCAGGTGATGGTCCAGGCACACGATGCTATCGGCGGCGAAGCCAAGCCGCTGGAGCTGACCGATCCGTTCCCTCTTTCGACGATTACGGTAGAGACCGTGCAGAAAGGTGTGTCTGAGAAGTCGTCGGACGCGGGTCTTCCGTGTTCCGGAGTTGGAGTACTCTCGAAGGAGGTCATCTCTCGTACGAGGCCGTGGCATGTGGTGGCTGCTCAGCGCGACCCGGTCAACATCCTCGACGGAGCATCCGGCGGCCTCTATAATCTGCATGATTGCCGCTTCCGGCATGCCAAACCAGTTCTTCGTCCGTTGCAGACGTTCTTCCTGAACCGCGTGCGTGATGACACCGTCCTCGCAAAGACAGGCGCTCGCATTATGACCGTCGTGGACTCCGAGAACACGCATGCCGAGTCAGCCCGGAAGGTTTCTGAGGGCGCGTTCGTGCTGTCGACACCAGAACTCCAACACAAGCATCTGCCAGATCTGCTGGCTGAAGTTTCTCCCGCCTCGTTGATGACGCTCGACGACTCGACGCCGAGATCCTCGATCAAGGATCCGGTCGCTAGCCACGTGGCCATCGAACAGTTCACGTTCCACGAACGTCGACAGCTCGTTCCGGAACCAAAGCTCGATCGGGATCCCGAATCCCATCTTGGGTCGATCGACCACTGAGGACGGAACCAGCTTTCGCGCGATCTTCTTCAGAAGATACTTGGGGGTGGAGGTTCGGGTGCGCAGCGTCGTCGGCAGACTGAAAGCGTATTCTACGAGCACGTGATCCAGAAGCGGAACGCGGACTTCGAGAGAGGCCAGCATACTGGCCCGATCGACCTTGGTCAGGATGTCGTCGACCAGGTAGTAGTGGAGGTCCTGGTAGGTCACCCGGTCGATCGGGGACGCCGGATCGGGCAATTCCCCGAACGTGGGGCGATACCGGTCGCCAGGGGGTGGTCGGCAGGCCTCGGAGCAGTCATCGAAAAACCGCTCGAACCCTTGTGCATAAAGGTGCCCACGTTCCCACGACGGAAACATCGATGCGAGTTCGACGGATCGCCGGGCCACATCGAACTGCATCAGACTCAGGCGCTTGTGGAGACGATTGTGCTCAGGGACAAGACGCGCCGCCATAGACCACAGACCGGACGGGACCCAATCGTAGCGGGTCGACTTCTCCAGCAATCCATAGCCTATGTATCCGGCGAAGAGTTCGTCCCCCCCGTCGCCCGACAGGCAGACCTTGACGTCGTTCCGGGCGTATTGCGACACGAGAAACGTCGGGATCGCAGACGAGTCGCCGAAGGGTTCGTCGTACTGACCCACCAGGCGTGGAAGGAGTTCTGTCGCATCGGGCGCAACAATCTCCTCGTGGTGGTCCGATCCGATATGTTTGGCGACACACCGGGCCTGGTCCGCCTCCGAATAGCTCGCCTCCTCGAAGCCGATCGAAAAGGTACTTACGGGCCCGGACTGGGCGGCAGTCGCAGCGACCAAGGAGGAATCGACGCCCCCGGACAGGAAGACACCCAGCGGAACGTCGCTCGCCAGACGCAGCTCGACGGATTCCGATATCAGCGACTGCAGGCGTTCAAGAGCGTCAGCCTCCGTGATCGTCGCGTCCTGCCTGACTGGAAGGTGCCAGTATCGACGTTCCTCCACGTCCACCTTGCCGTCCTCACCGATCTTTATTCTTAGAAGATGACCAGGTCTCACCTTGCGGACACCCTTGTAAGCCGTATATGGCGCGGGGATGTACTGGAACGCCAGGAAGTCGTCGATCGACTGCGGATCGAGGACAGGGTCGACAGCTTCGTCTTCAGCGAGAGACTTAAGTTCCGATGCGAAACGGAACCGCTTCCCGTCCTCCGCCAGCCAGTAATAGAGCGGCTTGATACCGATGCGATCCCGGACCAGCCACAGCGTGCGCGTCGAACCGTCGAACCAGCCGAAGGCGTACATGCCCCGAAGACGAGAGACTGCCTCGATCCCCCACCGGGAGAGCGCAGCCAGCAGCACGGTGGTATCCGACGTACCAACGAACTCTGCATCTTCGGAAACCAGCTCCGACCGTAAGAGCTTGTAGTTGTAGACCTCGCCGTTGAACGTCAACCACTGACGACCGTCCCGTGTGCCCATGGGCTGGTGGCCTGCCCTCGTCAGGTCGATGATCGTCAACCGGCGATGACCAAGCCATACCGTACGGTCGTCGGACTCCCACAGACCGGCGTCGTCCGGCCCGCGATGGGCCATCAGGTCCCGCAGTCGAATTTTCTCCGATCGCGAGGCCGGCGATGAGGCTGGATCAATGCCTCCAATGATGCCGCACACGCTGTTCCCCCCTAGAGTGAAACGCCGCGTTCTCTGAGAATCCGTGTGCAGATTCCGGCCGTGAGCCAGAACGCGCCAATGAACGTGGGGCGCTCGAAGATGGTGTCCACCGCGCCCACGACCAGAACCGTCGGCACCAGAACCGCACACACGATCACCATCGATCGATCGAGCCCATGAAGATGCGTGCTCTCCAAAGCCCGAATGCAGGACAGGAAGATCCGCAGAAGAACCGCAGCAAAGAGGGCCGAGCCCAAGACGCCCGTCTCAACAAGAAGGCTTATGAGACTTGAGAACGGGGAGGCAAGCGTCGCGCTGGCCCACCTCAGGGTGGTGACGAATTTTTCGGCGTAGAGATCGACGAAGAACCTTCTGGCCGGTTCTGAAGTCATCGCCGGCACTGAGCTTCCCAGCCTGACCCTGTCCTTGTAGAGCGTGTCGTACGCTCTGCTGTTTGCCGCGCGCGTACCAACCGTCCCGGGACCTGTACCCGTGAGCAGACTACCGTATGCGTAGGGGATGTCCTCGAGGGCCCTCTGTAGAAACAGGAATTTATGGTTCAACCCCTCCCTGGATATCCAGATCTCGAAGTAGCTCTGACCGTAGCGTAGAGAGCCGGCCCAAATCGTGGCTAGCCCCAACACCAGCGCGAACAGGCCCCCGATGCGGGGAACTCGATTTCCCAAGAGGGCCAACATACCGCGCCGGCCAAGCGCTGCACAGAGAGTCCCGAGGCAACCTATGGCGGCGGCGACGACGACGGCTTTGCTGCCCGTCACAAAGATCCCCAAAATCATCGCCCCCGACAGCAGTCGAGGAATCCGTGCACGGCGTATTCTCTTCGTCCCCAGATTGAGCACCGAGGGAAGAAGAGCGGCAATAAACAGAAGGCAGAGACCGTTCTGGTAACTCGTGGAGCCCACCACGAAGTCTCCACCGGGGTAGATCAACAATCCCGCTTGCAGACCTCCGATCGATCGGTCCAAACCCGGCAGACTCTGGACTATGACAATCAGCAACTGAAAGGTTGCTATCTTCACGGCGAACTTCGCGACCGTCTCGCGAGCCCCTGGTCCGAACGGGCCGCCGGCAGGAAGAAAAAACAGCGAGCAGCTGCTGAAGAATGTCAGGCAGAAGAAGGGAAACGCCAGGAAGTTGTGCTCGATGGTGAACTGGCTGACAAGCGAAGAAACGGCGCAGGCCAGGCAAAAGCCGACGAGCAGGCGTTGCGCGGAAGACGTCTTGATCGGACGGACAGCCGCCCACGCGGCCAGCCACGCCCCGATGAGTGAGAACACCACGAAGGCCACCTCTTCGTCGGGAAGCAGCATCACCGCAACCGCCAGGATCGCCAGTTCTTCCGTCCTTGACCGTACGAAGGTCACCACGCCGACGACAGCCACCGCGCCATAGGCCACGGCCGGTGGAACATCCAGAAGCGCGACCCCGACATAGAGGAGACCCCAAAGGATTGGGGACATCCAGAAGGGTAGCCGACGCGCCTCCGAGGAGGGAATGGCGGCCTCCTCCGCAACGCTAACTGCCGAAGACATAAATCTCGGAAACCGGAATGTGGGTGGCGCCTGACTTCTTGCGGAGCTTGACGTGGACCGAGAGGACGCCTGAGGCAGACCCCTTCACCGCACAGAGGAACACCCCTGAGTGCGTTCGTCCCCAGGGCTGCTGGCCGCTCCCGAACGGTACTGATTCGCCATCCGCGGTAACGACATCGACCACAGCTTCGTCCACGGTGTAGTTGGGGTAGGGGCTGGGTACAGCAAGTATCACCTTATTGACCGACGTGGGAGCGGTTAGATGAAGGATGATCCTCTTTTCGTCCTCGCCCCAGTCTCCCGACCAATAGACCGACTCCACATACGGATTCCCCGACCCGGTGAGCAGCCCATCGGTCAGTTCGGAGTAGACCGTGCCCGTCGCCCCTGGGAAAAGAGCGGGTTCGCCGTCGGGGAACGCGATTGATGCAATCGTGGATGCATCCCGCGGCCCCTCGTAGTCAGGGTTCGCGCTGACCGAATGCTGCCCCAGATGGACCATCGGAAGCGATTCCAGGGGGTAGCCATCAGGGGACCCGACGCGCTTCCCATCTACCGTGAAGGTCGCCGTCGTGCCGTGGTCCCAGATGGGAAGGGCTCCGCTTTTGGGCTGCGGCAGGAACGGAAAACGGAAGTTCACGGGGTAAACGCCTCCGATCCGCAGGCCCTGACTGTCTGCCCTGCGATGGTGCGCAGTTCGGAACCCATCAACATCTACCCCCAGTGTGAGAGGCGTGTTGCCGACCCGGTCGTTGACCCGCACGTGGGCGACCACCTCGAGGGTGTCGCCGTAGGCAGCGGGGGCGAGATTCAGCTCGGCTCGGTCGAGGGTGAGACCCCGCACGGGCGTGCCGTCTTCAGCCACGGCAACGCTCCCAAGGAGGCAAACAAACAGGACGAGCAGGGTCATCGATTCAGGCCCTTTGGAGGCAGGTTTCGTAGATGCCGATCAACCGCCTGGCGATGACGGTTTCGTCCAGGGGCTCTGCTCTGCGCAGGCGCGCGTCTACGTCAGGATCGTTCATCACATCCGCGATCGCATCGGCGAACGCAGTGGGATCTCGTTTTACAATCCGGCATCCGGGGAGCTCGGCAAGCTGGTGTCCGACGTCTCCCACCTCAACCGAAACCACGGGCCTTCCGCAGGCGAGGGCCTCCTTGATCACATTGGGGGACCCTTCACGATGCGAGGCGAACACCACGGCATCGGCCGCGTTCATGTAATAAGGTACCTTCTCCGCATTGACCCCAGTCAGTGCCAGAACGCGCACCGTCGTCCCCTTCTCGCGCAGGACGTCCACGGCGTCCGAGACCAGGTCGAAGCCCTTGTTCGGATCGTCGGGATTGCCGGGAAACAGCAGAACGGGCTGCTCGCCTGCGATTCCGAGGAACGCGCGCGCGTGCTGTGCCGCCATAGGTTTGAACAGATTCGTATTGACCCCGTTGGGAAGGACGACCGACTTGGGCCGGGAATAATCCGGCAGCAGCAGCTCGAGATGGTGTGATTTCACGATCACCCGAGACGCCCTTCTCAGTGCCATCCTGACTGCGAGCCTTCGAAGCAGGTCGAGGGCCCCGCCCCTGCTGCCGGCCCCACCGAGTTCGTCCTCACCACAAACGGACACGACCAACGGAATCCGGCGGGTATTGGTCGCGGCATATAGAAACCCCACGTAACTGTGGTGAGCGTGCACGATGTCTGGCGGCCTGACACCGAGCGCACGCCGGATCGCTCGCCAACCCGTCAGATACGCCGTCCTCGTCTTCTTTCCGTCGACAAACAGGAGGTCCGCCTCTGTACCCAGACACCGAAGCGAATCGATTTGACGTCTGACGAATATTCCGAACGAAGGACGACACGGATCGGGCAGCATGTTCGTAATGTGCATAACGAAAAGGGGCCGCATCACTGCTCCATTCCAGTGTCCCACCGTCAACGGGCCCTCGAAAACCGGTTACCGATCACCCTGAGCGCCCTTCTCGGAAGCGTAAGGAGAATCAGGACGATCAGTCGAAGCCCGGTAGCCCATCGCAAGGCATCGACGATATTTTCCAGTCGAGCGAAATCGCGAGATTCGACAATCTCGCTCAACCTGCCTCCGATAACACCGTCCAGATGGGTCGCCGCCCGTCCTTCGAGAAACGTCTTGAGTTCCGGAGCTTCTTCGCGTGTGGCCCAGTCTCGATACATCATAAACAGTTCCGCGATGCCTTCGGCCCGCCGGCGGGTGATCTGTCCGCCGTGCGACCTGTACGAAGCAAGCGGTTCCCGTATCCCGGCGACTTCGAGGTCCCGCGACACCTGCAGGAACATGTCGTGGTCTTGAACGATCTGATATCGGCGCTCGGACCGGAGCCCTGGGACACGTCTGATGACAACCGTGAGGCAGGGGGGACAGAAGTCCACGATCTCTTTGAAAGCGCGTCCTTGTGGAAACGAAAGGCGATTCCCGATCAGCAGACCGTATCTTTCCCCCGCCTCGTCCATACGGTAGGCGTCCGAGTAGACCAGCCCGATGCTGGCGTTCTCGAACAGGGGAACCTGCTTCTCGAGCTTGTGGGGCTCCCACGTATCGTCCGAATCGCAGAACGCGATCAGCTCCCCGTTGGAACAGTCCAGTGCAACCTGCCGGGACGCGCCGGTTTTCAGGTTTCGTGCGTTCCGGTGATACCGGATCCGATCATCTTCGCGGGCCAGCTCGGCCACGATCTTTGCCATATCGTCCTCCGAGCCGTCGTCCACGACCACGAGCTCCCAGTTCGCATACGTCTGGTCCCGCACGCTCCGTATGGCTTCGGCGACGAAGGCCTCCGAGTTGTAGCAGAGCATCTGAACGCTCACCAGCGGGTTGTCCGCTTTCTGCTCCGTCACGCCAGAATACGTCCCAGGGCTTCCAGGTTCTGCGGCGTCAACGGCTCGAACCAGGTGGAGAGAATATCCTTCCCACGCCCTTCGAGCTTGCTCCTCCCTGCCGCGTCGAGCGTCATCGCGTTGTCGAGCGCCACGGCGACCTCGTCGGGACCGTAGGCCCACGATCCGACGCCCTCGTACCAGGCCAGAGGGTCGTACGGGGGCATGCAGTGGCTTCCGATCTGGATCACAGGGATCCCCAGGGCCGCAGCTTCCAGGGCAACCCCCGTCCCGGCCGATATCACGACCCTGGCCCGGGCCAGGATCCCCTCCGCCCGTTCGTCCGTCATCCTCAGACCAGCGTCTTCCCCCAGACGGGCGCTGAAAGCAGGATGCATTTTCCCCACCCAGTCCAGCTGTGGGAAGGCCTGAGTGAGGGGGGCGATGGTGTCGATCATCTCCAGCACCAGTGTGTCGAAGATCGGGAAGGCGACGAAGACGGTATCGTCTGGTTTGCGCGAAATCTCGTGCAGGTAGCTGTAGCGAAGGCCGCAGAATACTTTGGTTCGAATACGGCGATTGCTACCGGCACGGAAGATCTCCGAAGGCCGACTGCCGCTCGTCAACACGATTTGGGGAACGAGACCGGCCCGGCAGTGAGATTCGGCATAGATCGTACTCAGGCGGTTCGGAAAAAGCGGCACGTTCTGCAACCCGATTCGCCTAGCCAATGGAAAGCTGAGACTGAATCCGCGCAGCAGTCCCCGATCTGTGTTGTAGTTTTCCGACCAGGCGAGCAGCCGCTTAAATTCGAATCCGAGAGACCGAAGCCTCCTGGGCAGTCGACTGTAAAGGCTTACCGTGCGGGCCGGATTGAGGCCCCACTCGACCCGACGCTCTTCCAGCAACAGCGGTCTGATATCAATACGATCCAGCCGCACGGGCGGGCAGGGCATCGCAACCAGCCTGAGCGCGTCCACCGCTGCGCCCACGAAGTCCGCAAACGCGAATAGCGACGGGGCGTGCAGGTAGGCCGAATCTGCTCCAACTCGGGTTGCCCGTCCGCGATCATCTTCGGCGTAGGACGGCATGATCGCGGCAGTGAGATCCTCTCTGGCGAACCAATGCCGCATCCCGGGCAGATTCGCATCGATGTCCTGCGCCGTATCCGAACCGGGGGCCGGTCCCGGGGCGGTGACCAGCAGATCGTAAGACTTCCCCCTCGGCCTTTTGCGCGCCAGTTGGCCAAGTCCCCGGAACAGGAAACGCATCGTGCTCAGCAACGGCCGGAGCGCCCGCAAAACCAGCCCCTTGCGCAAGGACCGAACCCGGTGATACGTCAGTCCCTTCTTGCGGAGCATCGCCTCTATGCAACGAATTAAGCCGCGCGACTCGGCGACGATCACTCCAGGACAATCGCCCTTCTGCAACAGACGATTCAGTACCTCCAGGTAGCAGACCCGGAAGAAGACAGGCGACCCGGCGGAGTTCGCTTCCGACACCTGCGTCAGCCACCACACCCGTTGATGTCCGAACCGGTCGGCTTGCTTCTCCAGGAGCGCCCGGAAGGCTGGCCGGACGCCTTCTGCGGCCTCGGCGAGCGGCCGGCCGCTCGCGACCCTGCCGTCACCACCCAGACAGTCTTCCCAGGACTTTGCCGCCTCGACATTCGAGCCCAAAAAGACCCACTTCTTCCCGGCCAGTGCCCCTGCCGCTCTGGACGGTCCGTCCAAGCTCAGCGCAATATGGACGAGGCATGGTCTGCTCGGCCTGGTCACGGGCTGACCAGGAGGCCTGGCCCCCCAGACAGTAGGCTCATGTCAGTCCCCGCCGGCAACGGTGAAGACCTCACCCGTAATGAAATCGCCTGCACTAGAAAGAAGGTAGGCCACCATTCTGGCAACATCTTGCGGCTGCCCCATTCTGCGAAGCGGTATCAGCTGTACCCGCGCATCCATGTCTTCCTTCGGATAGTCGTCGTGAAAAGCGGTGTCGATCACGCCGGGACGAATGGCGTTCGCCAGGACATTTCGCTTCGCGCCTTCCTTGGCCAATCCCTTCGTGAACAGCTCGAGAGCCGACTTTGATGCGGCATAGTGCAACGTGGAAGCCGAGCCGGCATACTTCACTCCCACCGAGCTGATGTTGATGATCCTACCTCCCTCGGGGGCCTTCATGTGACGCAAGGCGGCCTGGGTGAGCAGGACGGGAGCGAAGAAGTTGAGCTGCATGGTCTGTCGCCACACCTCGATGGGCAGTTCAGCGAAGGACCTTCTTGCGAACATGTCCCCTGCGTTATTCACGAGCGCATCGATCCCACCGAATCGTTCCACGAATCCAGATACGAGGGGCTCCGCGGAACCTTCGTCCAGAAGGTCGGCCTCGAAACGTTTGGCGCTGAGCCCCACATCTGCTAGGCGTTCACACAGAGCTTCTGCCTCTCGCCCGGATCTGCAATAGTGGACCCCAACTGAGGCACCCGCCTCCGCGAGCTCTTCAGTGATCGATGCGCCGATGCCCCTGGCCGCACCGGTCACAAGGACCCTTTTGCCTTCAAGCCCTTGCCGGCGCCTTCCCCCTGGCGATATCCTGTTCACCTTCTTCCGTGCCAATCCACTCCCCTCAGGCGCTGCATGTCGCGGACCTCATCTAGATGCTCACCAGCGGACCCGAAACCGTTCTCCTTGGACCAAGAATCTAAGCGGTCACAGCCCTCTCGGCACTCTTCGGACGCATATCCATATGTCTCTTGCACCGCGCCTGGCGTGGAAGACAACGAAATGAAAGGCCGCGCGTATCACATCGGCTGCCAGGTTTACCTTCAGATTGGTCTTCTCCGCGAAACCGAACAGATGGGCAATGGCCGCCACTCGGGCTTTGCTGGAGCCGTTGCTTCCTGGGAGTTCGGATGAATTCATCCTCGGCTGAAGCGCCAGCATATACGTTGTTTCGTATGTCTTTCGGAAAGTAGCTCGGGCCGTCTGCCCATCCCAGCCAATTGGTGCTGTCAGATCCAAGAATCTCCAGATGCGATCCATCTCATCCTCGGGGCTGCTCACCAGCCTTTCATATCTGACGACAAGGCTACGCTTCGCTGGCAGATTGTGGGCCGCACATAGGGCCGCCCGATATTCCCTGATCGCCTCGAATACCGGGAATGCAAAGGTTCTGTGCATTGACCATATCGTATCTACCGCGTTTCGCGTAATGTGTACAAAACGTGCCCGGGGATACCACGCCATCAGGTCTTTCAAGAAATACAAATGGCGAGGCGACTTCTCCAACCACACCTCTTGGGGGGAATGCTTATGTTCCGCCGCTTTGACGTTGTACATAAGCAAGTTGAGAAGCAAACCGGGGTCCAGGCCACCTACCTTTACCATCGTGACAATGACCTCACGAAAGCCCTCTTCCAATTCGAAGCCCAGATTCCCCTCGATTCTCGAGAGTACCATTTCCACCTCGACCAGAGAAATCCTCCTCAGGCGGTCCTGACGGGTGATCGGGTATTGCTCTCGGTATGTGAGCGGTTCCCAAGGAACCAGCGTAGATTGGAACAGCTTTGTCTCTGGCAAAGTGACAACGGCGGGATGGGATGCAATCAGTGACTGCAACCACGTTGTTCCTGACCGGGGAACCCCTAATACGAAGACAGGGGCGATGCAGGTCTTCAACGAAATGCCCCGGCGGAAAGCGAGGTCGACCACTTCCATCGGAGGCACGGAAGATCTGCGAATCCTGCCGCTATGTTGCCCGGACGCAATGGGTTGCATATTCCTACTATCCAAACCACAGAGGAAGTAATTCCAGCGTGCAGGGGCTAGTTCGATTACGCAGAGTGAGAAGAACCCCACGCAGAACCCCTCGGGTCTCTCTGAGAGTAGCTTTCCTTGCCATCGACCGATTCCTACAGACCTTGTATGTCATAGCATGAAAGCGTTCTACAGTCGGCAAACTCAACTCGTGGTGATTTTCGGTAACGAATAGTCGTAGCTCGGATAGCTGTTCCTCAGATGCCGGAGATCTTCAATCTGCATGGACGGTATTCTCGCGCATGACCCCGTAACCAGGTCCACTCCCGGTTACGATGCCCGAAAGGTCGAATGGCGGAGTCCGCCGTGAACATAGTTTGAACCGGCGCAGAAACAGGGTTGCGTACCGTCTGTCGCACAGGGCAATGCTGCCGAACCAGAGCGTCTGGGCGACATCCCACCACGTCTACTTCGGGAATCCGATGATGAGGTTCGTCCTGAGCGTGCTCCCTTGCCGCTCGGCCTCGAGGATCGACTCCACGAATTCAGGTAGGTGGATCAGTTTCTTGATCTTCTGAAGCGTCCGCTCGGATCCACTCTCAGGCACGTAGACCAGATACTCGCATCCGGTCTCCCTCAGCAGGCTCAGAATCTCCTCGTCGAGGACCTCGCTTCGCGTACCCGTGGGCAGAGACCAGGAGAGGTCGAATTTCTCTCTCTCAGCAGTCTCTGGAGGAATGCGAGACCCACTTCCCGTTCACGATGGCGGTCAGGTCGTACAGCTGCAGGCTCGTGATGTCGTACCGGTCGATGTAGCACTTGATCTCGGCCCTCACATCGTCGATGTCTCGGAGATGGTAGGTCCTGCCATACATGAAGGGCTGGAACAGAACGTGCACTCGTAGGGGCAGCCTCGCGACACCAGGAAAGGCACGTCTCTTCCCGTCGAGATGCCGAGCGCCTTCCCCACGCCCGGGGGCGGCCGCCCCAGCCCCTACAAGCACCTCAGCGATCGAGGCGCCGATTCCTCTTCCCGCGCCTGTTACAAGGACCCTCTTGCCCCCTCAAGTCCTTCGGTCATGTGCAATCCTCACCCGGAAGTCAAACCAGTCCCGGACCCGCGGGGGGAGAGCCGCCAGTATCGGGAATCCAACGCCGTAAGCCTAAAGACTTCTCATGTCGTAGACTCGGAACCGATCACCCTCGAACATGAGTGGCAATTCAAGATCGTGTTGGTTCTCCGTCACGAAGTAGTCGTAGCCGGGGTAATCCATCCTGAGTCTCTTCAGATGAACGAGGCGTAGCGAAAGGTATTTCTCCTCACGCGGTATCCAGCCCCACCGCCGGTGACGACGCCGGGAAGGTCGAAGTAACTCAGGCCCCGGTGAACGCCTGGGAAGCGAGCCAGGAAAACGGTCGCGTACTTCCTGCTGTACACGGCCATGCTGCCGTCGAATCTCTCGGCAAGGAACTCCTGCCGCTCACTCAGCGTTCGGAACTCCTTCAGGTAGGATGGCGCTACGAAGGCGGCCTGTCGGCGTGTGTTCTCGCGCACCCAATTGCAGACCTGGAGGAAGCTCGCGTAGGAAATCCGGTCCTCGCCCGCTCCTTCATCATACAGGTACTCCGAGTCGAGGCCCTTCGCCGCGTAGAAGCTGTGAGCGGGCTGACGGTTCCAGTTCAGATAGGCGCGGGCCTCGCCGATTCTCACCCCAAGCTTCTCATCCATCCACGCCGAATCCCATCCTGTGAGCGGCCTCGAAGCGGACCACCCCAGCACGCACACGAGGAACAGGCCGAGAAGCCCTCAGCCCATCACTTCATCGGTGCGCCCGGGGGGCCATGCCTTGCCCAGCAGCCCCTCGGCCCGCGATAGCGTACCCATCAGCAAGGACGCGATGCCGAGTGCAACAACCGGTACGTAGAAGAAAGCCGAAACCGTGAGCACGATCTTCAGCATGAGTGGAATCAGCACATCATTCACCGCGTCCGGCAGGTAGGGCATCAGACCCGCTTCCCAGGCCATCGTGAATGCACCGAGAATCCACGGGGCTGCCAGGAACGGAACGATCAACGGGTGTCTCAGTGGTGAGCTCAGGGCAGGCCACGCGGATCCGGAGCGCCGTGCCGCATATACGATGATTGTTGCCACAACCGCCGCCACCAACTCCTTGCGGAAGTATCCATTGTCGATCAGCCAGAGCAGTGATGTGTCATCCGGTTCGTTCTTGATGCAGAAGCGCCAAAACTCGCGATGGAGATCGGCGTCACCTCCGCGAGGAGTCCCAACATCGACGCGACGTAGGGAACCATGCCGAGCCCGAAAGGTGCTGCAAACCGAAGCAAGCTCTTTACGCGCGAAATGCGTTGGTCTGAATCATTCCACGCGTAGATCGTGTATAGTCGCAGGGCCGTGGAGAACGCCAGCATCGTTGCCAGCATGTTCTTCGGATGAATGTAGAAGGCGATCACCATCAAGACGGAACTCGTCAGCGGCCTACCCCGAAAGAGAAACGCGCTGCTGACCAGAACCAGAGCCATCGAGGCCTGGCGGAAACTGAGGTAAAGCGGGGAACGGATTTCGTGTGCCATCAGCCCGAGTGGGGTCGTCACGAAAAACATCAGCATTCCGATTGCACACGCCGTGTATGATCGCGTAATCGTCCAGCATAGAAACACCAGTCCCGCGGAGATGGCGAGCTTGATGAGTATGCCACCCACAAGGTGGACGCCTGGCACGTGGAAAAGCTCGGCAACGGCTACAAGGAGAGCCGACGCTGTCGCCGGAAGGAATTCCGACATCAAAGGATCAACGTCATAGAGACCCTGGTTTTCGATCGCAATACTCACGGGCAGGTAGTAGACGAGCGATGCACCTGCACCGACGCCGCATCTCAGAACGCTGACAGCAGACGCCAACACCCACAGAAGGACGAGTCTGCCGTTGATCAATAGCGATAGGGGCGCGAACAACAAGAGGACCTCGGAGTGTGGAAACCACCTAAACCCGAAGGAGGGCAACCTGTCAAAGTTAGCCGTTTGGCGTGAGCGTCCGTTCTGATTGCATCGATAGCAGGCGGGGATTCAGAAGCCTTCCCGCCAGGGAAACGGCGGACGACAGGATTAGCACGACGGCAACGGAGGTGAAGCCGCTCAGCAGCGCCCCGACGCTCGCGAGGGGAAGCGCGATTCTCTGAACGCGGAAATGCGAGCCGAGCGTGAGATCCACGACGATCAGGGGCACCGCGACAACCAACGCGATTGAACCGTGGACGAGGCTCTCAGACGATGGGATTTGGTCGGCCATCACCACCAGAGTCTGCCCCGCCACAGCAGCGGCGGCGAGCACGCGGAACCTACGAAGGAACGCATTGGGGTCCAGAAACTGGGCGACGATGTTCCAGGTTCCCATCACGAAGCCCATTGCCGGGAGTCCGAGAGCGGCAAACCCGGCCACGCAGACGACGGACAGCAACCGGCCCAGAAAAGGGACGTATTCGACCGCAAGCACGATCAGGAGCACCCCGGCCAAGTTCCAGGCCCGGTCGCCGACCACCGCCGCCAAGGCGCAAACGAGGACGCACCACAGCAGGGATAGCGCCTCCTCGCGAGGCCACGAACGCTTCGGGGCGTCGAAGACCCGAAGGTCGTCATCCAGACCGAGGGCTTCGAGCGCAAACACCCGGGCCTGATTGCGGTTGTTCTCGTCGATCTGACCGTCTGCTCCGGTCGCGTCGGCCGTGTCCCCCCTCTCGTAGAAGCTGAACGACGACCGCGGTATCGCTTTCTCGAACGTTCTGCCTTTCCGCTGCCAGCCGAGCGTGTAGGCGTCGCGATTCCGGTCGATTGTCAGGGACTCCGCGACCTCGCGGTAGACCGCTTCGGGGACCAGCTTTCGGACGACCCACATCTGCCGGAGCAGAAGAATTTCGAGCGCAAGCCCCAGATTCACGCCGTCACCTTCAACGGAACGATGGCTTCCTGCCGGTCGACTGAATTCCGTTCGTGGATTGCGGCGGCACAGCGAATCATCTCTTCCGCCGACATCCGCTTCAGGAGGTTTTCCGTTTCCATGGTGAAGAATCGGAAGCGCCTGAACTGGCTCTGCAGGTAGCGGGCCGTAACGGTGATCTCGGGATAGCTTCCGTACATACAGCCCGCGCAGCTCCGCGTGTACCGGTAAACGGAGTCGTGAATCCGGCCGGAACGGTACCAGGACGGGAAACCGCTGTCGTAGATCGGAAACGGTTCGTCCATCTTGAAGTCGCAGCACGGTTTGAGGTTGCCGTTCGGCTCGATCGCAAAGTAGAGATTGGGCGAGTCGCAGACGTCGTTGTTGCGGCTTCGCCATTTGAGGGGAGCACCCACAATAAAGCGATAGACGTCTTCCAGATATTCGTCGGAATCGTAGACGTTGTATCCATCCCGCCGCATTTCTTTGACTTCATCGACGACACGCCGAACGTGGGGATAGCTCTCCTCTGGAAAGCGGCACCGTTTGTCCGATCGAACGTCCTGAACCCCTGCGGGCGGTCCGGCGTGCTCGTGTGGGCGGGTACCAGTGAAACGCCCCAACCGATCTCCGTGGCGAACTCGATCACGTCCCGAATGTGGAACAGGTTTCGCGGCATGAGCACCGTCCCGAAAAACGCCGTGCCGTTCGACGGAAAGATCTCGTTGACGTTGGAGATCGTCTCGATCGCTCCTTCCCAGGAAGCCTTGTAGCCCCCGTTGATCTGATCCTGTGTCGCCCCGTCCAGGCTGTCCAACGAGATGCTGATGTCGTGGGCGCCCGCTTCCACGCACCCCCTGAGGGCTTCGGGAGTGGCCAACCCGTTCGTTTGCAGGCGCACGTGGATGTCCACGTCATCAAATGCCTTTACGATGTCCGGAAGATCCCGCCTGACGAACGGCTCTCCGCCGATCAGGAGAACGATACACACGCCGATCTCCGCGAGGTTGGCCGCCATCGCCCGGATCTGCTCGATGTTCATCTCCTCAACATCCGCATTGCTGTAGATGATGCTGCACTGTTCGCAGGCCAGATTGCAGCGGGCCGTGATGTAGTACTGAACGTAGGCCGGGCTCGTCTTGGTGAAGAGGCTGCGCGCCAGCTTCAGCTTCTGTTTTGGTGAGAAGTAGCTCATCGACTTCCCTTCTGGCCTACGGCAATCAGCGTGCACCCGAACGGGATATCGTGGTGTTTCAGGATAGGAAGCTCGGCCCTCAGAACACTATCCAGCAGGCGATTGACGAAAGGATTCGGCGGTTTCAGGTCCGAGCCGCCCCTGCCGAACCTGCGCTTCGCCCAGAGCGGCAGGACGAACAGGGGCTGGAAGTAAGATGAACGAAGAACGGTGAAGCCCACAGACTCCAGCCGCGAAACGAGAACTCGACGCGTGTAGCGCCGAACGTGCCCGAATAGAACGTCGTGTTGGCCGAACAGCCACTGGTAGGCAGGTACGCACACGAGGCATTTACCTTTGTCACGGAGGATCTCGTGGATCTGGTTCAGAATGCGCCGGTCATCCTCGACGTGTTCGGCCACATCCACTGCCAGTACAAGGTCGAACGACTCTGGTCTGAAAGGCAGATCGACGCCGTCAGCCACGGTTACGAAAGCGTCTAACGCTCTCTGCTTCAGCAAACCCAGAGGACGCCTGTTCAGGTCGACGCCGTACAGCCGCGTGTCGCCGTTCTGAAACCGGCGAAGAAAGTTCCCCGTGTTGCACCCCACTTCCAGGACGCGGCCAGGGTTGGCATCGCAACCTGGGATACTCTCCAGCAAGCCCTGCACGACGTGGTACTTGCTGGTGAGCCAGAAATGATCGCTTCCGAAGGCGTCGTACACCAGCCCGAGAGAGGAGTTCAAGGAAAGGCTTCCAGCTCGAGATTGGCAGTTTCCCCGACGACGTAGGGTGGAAGCCCCCGGGCGGCATCGAATATCTGTCCCACATACTCCCCGATGATGCCCAGTACGGTCAGCTGCACCCCGCCGATGAAGGCGATGGCGAGCGTCGTCCAACCGGGCACGCCCTGGGGATAGTCGAAAAGCAGCTTCGATAGCACGACAAGGCCCGCGAACGCGATCGTACCGATGGACATGAACATGCCGGTCACGACGGAGATTCTCAGGGGAACCTTCGAGAACGAGGTCGCACCCGTCAGGGCCAGGATCAGCAGCCGTTTCAGATCGTACTTCGGTTCCCCGCCGCTGCGAACGCGCCGTTCATACTCAATGTGCGTCTGTCTACCGCCTACCCAACTCCGAATGCCCCGAACGGCTGGCGCTGGTCTGTGTGTTTTATGACTTCCACGACCTCTCGGCGCATCGCAGAGAAATCGCCTGAATCCAGCGGAACGCTGAACGGAACGAGCCACCGGTACAGCCTGTAAAACGTCGCATACGCCGCGCGCTTCCAGATGGACTCCTTCCGCTTTCTGCGGATGCAGTTCACGACGTCGAAGCCCTCTTTCAGCCTGTCGAACATGGAGCCGAGCAACTCGGGCGGATCCTGACCGTCTGAATCCATCACCGCCACGTACTGCCCCCGTGCGCACCTCAGCCCTGCGAAAACCGCCAGCTGATGTCCGAAGTTTCGCGACAGCCGAAGTCCCTTCACACGTTTCTCCCGAGACGCGTAGGCTCTGAGTACGTCCCACGTTGCATCCTCGCTCCCGTCGTCGACGACAATCACCTCGTATGTTTTCGCGTACGCCTCGAGCGCTCGCGTCAACTCGTCGAGGAAGCCGGGAAGGATGTGCTCCTCATTGAACGCCGGGCACACCACGCTCAGGATCTCCGTGTCCTGGTCGAGGTTCTGGCTGTGTCTGTCCATGAGCTACCGCGAGTGGTAGGGCGCACTTCGCCTCTCAACCATTCAAGCGCTTGAAGAGGAACCACGGTACCAGCTGGTAGACGGTCATCACGATCCACCACCACCAGGGTACGTAGCGAACACCCGTGTCGCTGCCCAGATTCGACACGACCTTCCGGGCCGCAACGTCGGGATCCATCTTCGGAAGGGGAAGCGCTCTGCCAAACGTCATGCGCGTGTCGAGGTAGCCCGCTCGATAGAACTGAACGGCGCAGGGGTAAGGGCTCAGGTAGTGTCTGAGGGCGCCGAAGTAGCTCTCGAACCCGCGCTTCGCCGATCCGTAGATCGAGTTCATACGGCGTGGCCGGTCGGCCGCGGCCGACCCGATCCCCACCAAATTGGCTCCCTCCCGCTCTCGAAGGTCCTCCAGGAACGCATTCACGATCCTGACCCCGCTCGTGTAGTTGACACTCGCGACCGCTTCCGCGAAATCGTCGGCTACGGGACCCGAATCGTAGTCGGGACGACCGTAGCCCGCTACGTAGAACAGGTTATCGAGGCCCGAATCGAAGAGTTCGACGACCCGCGCTTTGAGCACGTCCACATCGGGCTTCCGCAGGTCGACTTCCAGGTAACCGACTGTGACGTCGAACCTCAGGGCGAGGTCCCGGGCCAGCGGCTCGAGATCCCGTGCGTCGGAAGAGACGAGAAAGACGCCGTGGCCCGACGCGGCCAGCCGAGTCGCGATCGCCCTGCCCAAGCCGGAAGAGCCGCCCACGACGAGGGACGTCAAATAGCCAGCCTCTGAGAAAGCTCCGACGCGAACCTTCTGCGCGGGTCGTAAGACCGGATGCCGTCCCTGAATCTTTCATACTCCAGATACTGCCTTCGGACGACATCGGCCGACAGATACCCGTTGCGCGTCACGTTCGATATGCATCCGTAATCCGTGGCGAACGCGTCGAACGCCTGCAGCGCATCCCGGCGGGCTTCGGTATTCGGCACATCGAAGTAAAGGCTGCACCCCTCGCCGTCGAACCTCAGGTATTCGTTCGTCCCCTTGAACAGCTTGAGCGCCGCAAGGACGGGTCGGAGACTGAACCGTCTCAGGAAAACCTCCAGATCCCGCAGGAAATCCTCGACAGCACACGTGGGTACGAGGATCTGGTTGCAGACGAAGCCGCGGCGGCCGTACAGGCCGAAGTAGAACCCCTTGTTGTGAAACGGAAACAGCGCGTCATACAGAGGGACTTTCGCGTCGGCGTTCTGCCATCGCTCTTTCAGGTAGTAGGCCCGGTTGATCCACGGCGTCGACCGTGGCCCGAACACCGAAAAGCGCGGCGTTCGAGTCGGATCCAGCTCCTTGTATCTGGGCACGGGCCGTTCGACCCACTCATCCTGGATGTCCCCGACGATCACGAAGCCGCGCCCGAGCTTCGACGGGTTCGAAAGATCCGTCCAACTCATGAGGACGTCGTGTTGTGCGCACGCTTCCTCCAGGATGACCGCGGCGTCGTGCATCGACCCCGTCGGAATGAGCGTCTTTCTTACGACGTTGCCCTTCAGATCGTCCACGCGAATGCGCGCACTCACCACTACCCCCGTCAACCCGAGCCCTCCACAGGTCAGGTCGAACACCTCGGTGTTCTCTGAGGGTGAGCAGGACAGAAGGCCTTTGTCGGGGTGATACAGGCGTATCGACTGAACGAGTCCGGAAAAGGTGCCGTCACGGTAGGGATTCTTTCCGTGGACGTCGGTCGCGATCAGCGACCCCAGTCTGATTCCGGGCCAACCCGGCTGAACAGACAGGTAGAAGCCACGAGGCGTCAGAAACGCGTAAAGCTGCCGAAGTGAGATGCCGGCTTCGACTTCGATCCAGCGCTCTTCGGGGCAGAAGGCCAGAATCCGATCGAAGCGCGTGAGCGATACCGACCTGACCCCGGGCCCGAAACTCGCGGCGACGTAATTGACACCCTCACCCCGCGGGATCGACGCGCTGCTATCTACGGCTGCAAAGAGGTCACGATAGCGATCGGGGCAGTCGTACTCGGACGCCAGGCCGCACGTACGCTCCAGGCTGTGGAACGTCATTCGCACGATTCAACCCGATTTGCGCATCACGACCACCGTGTAGGTATAGGCATCGAGCCAGACACCGCCACAGTACTCGAGTTGGAATCCGGCGCGTGCGCAGAAGCCCTCGGTCTTTTCCCGGCTTTGGTACAGATTGATCTCGTCCGGGTAGAGCTGGATGGGCCCGCGGTTCACGAAACCCAGACACTTCTCGATCAGCACGGCAACGGCCTTGTACCATCCGATCAGCGGCGGCCAGAACAGAATCAGGCAACACCCTTCTTCAGAACGCGGCTGAACTCGGTCAGGATTCGATCGATTTCGCCATCGGTGAAGTGCTCGATCACGCCGAGATTCCAGATGCCGTCGACGGAATCGTCCGGGAAAGGGAGCACGAAGATGTCGCTCTGGATGCCCCCGTCCATGACCGGAACCTGCCGGGCGTGGCTCAAGGCCTCGTAGACCACGTCGAGACTGTAAAGGCGGCGACTGCGTTTATAGATCCCGCTGCTCGACTGCGAGGAACCCGACCCGGCCTCTACAAAGATCCCTTGGTCCGGGAAGTACCGCTCTACGAAGTGCCGAACAGACCTTGCGATCAGACGGGTTCGAATAATGTAAAGGAGCTTCTGGATGAACCCACTTTCAAAGTGGGAGTTCCAGAACCGTTCCCAGCTCTCCTGCGAACTTGGGATGCCGCTTTGATCCGTGGCGACGTCGCTCATGTTGCCTGCAAACGCCGTGTCAGATCTGCTCGTGGTTCATCGCCGTTCGCGGGAGCAGTAGGAGATGGATCATCGGGCCACATCCACGTCGGTCGTCCCACGCTTCGTCGTCTTCTTCTGGACGAGATCCTGCAGGCGGTGCTCGAATACCGTGGCGGACTGGTTCTTGGCACCCAGAAGCGTGCGGATCGTGCGTAGGATCCGGGATGGGTAGAGCGCGTAGCCCACGGCGTAGTTCAGGAGAATGAACACGCTTCGCACCAGGCCCAGAAGGCGTGCGTTTATGTTGCTGTTGAACGAAATCACATCCGTCGTGACGTAAGCCCCGTTGAGCGACGTGAGGTTCAGGAAATACGCGTCATTCAGCTCGACCCTGTTCTCTGCGCAGAGGTCGTTGAAGATCTCCGTACCCGGGTAGGGCGAGAAGATATAGAGCGGTACGTCGTCGACCCCTTGCGCGGACATCTTCAGTCCGAACCAGAGGGTCTGTGCGACATCCCACCACGTTTCGCTCGGAAACCCGATGATCAGATTCGTTCTGAGCGTGAGTCCCTGTCGCTTGGCCTCGAGTATCGACTCCACGAACTTGGGCAGGTGGATCAGCTTCTTGATCTTCTGGAGCGTCCGCTCTGATCCGCTCTCAGGAGCGTAGACCAAATACTCACATCCGGTCTCCCTCAGCAGGCTCAGAATCTCCTCGTCCAGGACCTCGCTTCGCGTACCCGTGGGCAGGGACCATGAAAGGGCGAACTGCTCCTTCTGGAGTCGCTGGAGAAACTCGAGAGCCCACTTCCTGTTGACGATGGCCGTGAGGTCATACAGCTACAGGCTCGTGATGTCGTAGCGGTCGATATAGCACTTGATCTCGGCAATCACATCGTCGATGTCTCGAAGCCGGTAGGTCGTCCCATACATGAAAGGATTGGAGCAGAACGTGCATTCGTAGGGACAACCCCGAGACACCAGGAAGGGCATGTCCCTTCCGGTCGAGATCCCGAGCGCTTTCCCGACCTCCCAGAACTTTTCCAGATGCCCTTCCGGCCAATGCGGCCAGGGGATCTCGTCGATCTCCCGAATGCGGGGCGTATCGGTGGGAGACTCTCCCTTCCTGACGAGGGGACGTGGCGGCTGCTGGTATTCACCGTTCGCTCCCAGGTAGCCCGTTCCGTAAATGCCCTCGTAGGATCGCGTGTTGCCGTAGGTCTCCAAGACCTCGAGGAACGTGGACTCCCCTTCGCCGAGCACGCACACGTCCAATGCCGGACAGTCCTTCAGGCTGTACTCCGTAAGGGCGGTAACGTGCTCGCCACCGGCCACCAGAAGGGCATCGGGAAACCGTGACTTGACGAGCGTGATCAGATCCCGCAGAACCGGCCACTCGCCCGAAAACATGCCCGAAAACCCGATGACGTCCGCATCAGAGGGGATTCGGTCGATGATCTTGTCGAACGTAAGACCGTGGCAGCTGTAGCCTGGGTAGTCCCCCAGCGGCCACACATGGTTCAACGCCTCGCCGATCCCATCCACGATCACTGGATTGTAGCCGAACTTCCGGATGTAGCCAGCCAGGTAGGCAAAACCGATCGCCGGCGTGGCCGTTGTTGATCGCTTTGTCGACGAAGACGATCGGCCCTCTGACAAGGGCGACGCGAAGCTTCACATCTGCGACGGACATGCTGAACTCCAGAGTTTTAGTAGGGCCTTGCAGCGTTGAGGCCAGGCCCCTCCTTCGTCGTTACGACCGGTTCACAAGCACAAACGACAGACACTCTGCATTGCTGCTGGAGACTCTAGCCCACTGAAAACCCACCTCATCGAACATCTGACGATATTCCCGAGTCCTGTAGTAGTGATCGCCCTTGAGCGGGTCTGTCTCATGCGGTAGAGGAAAAGTCTCGGGAGAGAAAGCTCTACCAAACAGCCCGATTTGCGCGGAACGAGGGAACATCCCCACAAAGCGCTTTACAACATGACGCACGTAGGTACGCGCAAGACGGACTCGATGTTCCCCAATGATCACGGCACATCCACCGGGTCTGAGCACTCTTTTGAGCTCTCGAAGCAGTTCCAAAGGTCTGTCTGCGTGATGAAAAGCTTGGGACATGAGGACAAAGCCTGCCTCATTGTCACGGAGTCTCAGTCTATAGAAACTCCCCATAGCAAGAACAACCTTGGACAAGTCAACACCGTAGTGCCTCAAGACCAAAGTGCCGACTTTCAGCAACCTATGCCGCGAATACTCAACACAGTAAAGCTTGGTGATTCCGTGCAACTTCAAGAGAACTGGAACCGCCCAACATGTGCCACACGCCAGATCAAGGGCGATTCCCGTGGGATGTTTGTGGAATCTGCTTTCGAGTTCCTCGAGGGACCTCCTAAGATCTTCTGCTAATCCCGTTCTAAGAACGTGGTTCTCCATTGCTTGGAAGCCTCTGTTTGCCACGTCCCAATCCTTCTCCCTCTCGGCTTCCTCGTCATTCCAGTAGTCACGATATGCCTCCTCTTTGTGCAGATCAACGTCGTCGAACCAGTTCTCGAGGAGGATATCTCGAGTGCCTTCGTCCGCCGTCTGTTCGGCATTTATTGGTGATTGCTCTTCCATCAGCTTTCAGTCGCACTTTCCCGCGTAGATGCTAAGAATCGCCTCGACCTTCGAGTTCCGTCACGCCCTGAGCCATGTCCGATCACATCTCAGTTCTCGTATAGCCGATCAGACCGCAAACTCTCTCATCATCAATGGCGTCAGTGAACATAGCAGCGCTACGAGCTGATCGGATAACACACAATCCGGATGCATTACCCGAAGTGCGTCACACCTATGGTCCGATTCGACAGATTCTTCGCCGCAACCGGCTCAGGACGATACGGAAAAGCGACTTGTCTTCTACTTCCTTCTTCAGAAACTTGATCGTTTCACCCAGAATCCGTCCGGCTGCCTCCGGGCTCAGGCCACGATACGGTTCGACATCGCCCGCGTCAGGAAACAACTCGCTCTCCCCGAAGTAGAGTTCAGCGACCTTGGAGTTCGACGCCGCATACCGTTCAAGCAACGCCCGACGTCCGGAAGCATCCAGAAACGCGTGCGTTTGGAAAGGCTGTCGAGCGGACACCGACTGCAGAACGGTTCGCAGCCACTGCTTCTCCCGAGGCGTAAGCGACTTACCCGCGTGAATCGCCATCTCCAACGCATCGCGGGTGTATCCAGCGTTTGGCGTCCGCTCTTGACAGGTCGCAAGGGCGTCCGTCCCGATGATTTCCGCGAAGTCGTCCAGCAGACTCCGTGTCTCTGGAAGATACCGGCCATCGTATCTTCTGGGCGAAATATATTGCCTCCCGAACACGTCCTCGTAGGCCTCGAGGAGTCTGCTCCAATCGAACGCCGTATCGTCAAAGGAGGCTGCGAAAGCGTCAAAACTGCACGAGGCGCCCGTGTGGATCGTCTGCGTATATAGAGATTCCAGGAACTGGTCCTGACGCCTGAGATAGACGATCGGCCAAACCGTGAACCCGCAAGAGATCTCCCTTACGCTTCGCGCGACGATCGATGCGTTATCGTAGCCTGTATTCGGGTCCCCGGAAAACCCCTCGTGGCTAAGCACGAATCGAAATACACCCTTGGCCTGATGTTTCCTCGCTTGGCGCTTTACTTGACAAGCGAGACGACCAATAAGCTCCTCATCTCGCTCCCGACATCTCATGAGCGTCTGCACATCTGACGAGGGTAACCACAGGCCTGCCAGTCCCTCGCTCAGAAGCTGCTTCTCGCTCACCTTCAGCCAGCGTTGGATGGCGGTGGATCCTGTCTTGTGCGTGCCGATGTGCACGCTGAGCCTCGGTCTTTCTCCTTCGTTCTGCCCGTCACCCAAAGCGCTGACCTGGCCCATAGAGTCAGATTAGGACTTCGAGCCTAGGATGACGCGGGTCACTCGCGTGATCCCCTTGTGGATGTCCGCTCGGCTGGTCAAGAAGACGCCTGGCAGCGCGTAGACCACCACCGAGCATACTGTAACATGCGCCAAGCCACACGCTACAAAAGACACCATCGGATGGCCGATGAGATCCTCCAATAAAATGCTGACACAGGAAGCGCACAATCCGAATAAAACGATACATGACAATTGATGCCGAAGCAGGTGGGTAAAGCGCAGGTTCAAATAGCGGGTGCCATACCATAGGCGCACATTTGAGCCGCGACAACAGTCTTCAGCGCAAGTCCTGTTGCCCCCATAGTCAAGTCCGAACCACTCCGAAGGGCCAAGCAACCAGGCAGTCAAGGCAAGCCCAAACCCCATTTGAAGCAGGGCCAGATTCCTGTGCAGCCGAGTTTGCCCAGTGCCATAGTAAAGAGTTCCGAGCATCTGCGAGTACGATCGAAAGAGCGGATGAAGACACATGAGCGATACGGCCAGAGCTATAATCAAAAGGTGTGGAAAAAGAGAAAGGGCGACCCTACCCTTCCCGTGAGATAGTTGATTCACACAAAACCGGGTGAGAGGCCCGGTTGGGAAGGAGGATCGCCGTGAAGGAACATACGCATAGAGCCCCATTGAAGTCCATGCCGACGTGGGAGACGGTTGACGATTGGATCCGTGAAGAGATCCAGGGCCGGTTCCAGTCCATTCTGGAGGAGGAGGCGACCGCGTTCTTGGGCCGGTCGTGGTATGAGCGCCGAGCCGAGGTCGATAGCTCCAGGGGCTACAGGAACGGCTACGGCAAGCCCCGGCGTCTCTCGACGAGCTGCGGAACGATCAAGGTCCGGCGTCCCCGGGTTCGTGGTCTGGAAGAGCGGTTTGAAAGCCGCATCCTCCCCCTGTTCGCCCGGAGAACCAGGGCCATTGGAGATCTGCTTCCCGACCTTTATCTCCACGGTCTCTCCCAGGGCGACTTCGAGTTGTCTTTGCGTGCGCTGCTCGGTGATGGCGCGCCGCTTTCGCCGACCTCGATCGCTCGTCTTCGAGGGAAGTGGGAGGTCGACTTCCAGGACTGGAAAGAAAGGCGTCTGGATAATCGCGAACTGGTCTACGCCTGGGCTGATGGCATCTACGTCAAAGCCGGGCTCGAGCGCGAGAAGGCGTGTCTGCTGGTCGTGATCGGCGCGATGAGCGACGGCAGCAAGGAGATCCTGCCGATAGAACCCGGTTATCGAGAGTCTACAGAATCCTGGCTCACGGTGCTCCGGGATCTCCGGGATCGCGGGCTCGAACATCCTGTCCTGATCGCCGCGGACGGGAATATGGGCATCTGGGCGGCCGTTGATCAGGTCTGGCCAGAGAGCCGGCAACAACGGTGCTGGAACCACAAGATCCTCAACGTGCTCGACAAGGTCGCCAAGCGTGCACAGGCTGAAGCCCGCGCACTGCTCGTCCAGATCCCCTATGCCGGCACGAAAAAGGAGGCCGAGAAGCTCCGGAAACGCTTTGCCGCACGGTATCGCTCACAGTTCCCTGCCGCCGTGGAGACGCTCGAAAGAGACTGGGATCGGATGGTCACGTTCTACGACTTCCCGAAGGAACACTGGAAACACCTGAGAACCACGAACGTCGTCGAGAGCCCCTTTGCTTCCGTTCGGCTTCGCACAAACGCCGCCAGGCGATTCAAGAAAGTCAGGAACGCCACGGCTCTCATCTGGCGTACGCTCAAGGTCGCAGAGAGCCGATTCAGGAAACTCACCGCGCCACACTTGCTACAACAAGTCTACGATCAGAAACACTCAACCGGACCGCAGGCCGAAGCCGGGAAGATGGCCGCCTGATTTCTTTTACACACCTATTGACCTGAGCTCTATGCTTGAGAGAATTCGCGCATGAGGAGCGGTACGATGGATAGTGAGAACAGCGAACTGAGTAAGCCGACATCTTGCGATAGCGCAAAACTCCCTGCTCGCTCGATCCGTGAAGTCTCTGTAGCAGCCACCGCTCCGCGACGGCGGAGACAAAGCCGGCTGTTGCATAAACGACGAGTGGGGCAGAGTAGTCGTAGAACTCCTTCAGGTATCCCCTTACTGCGCATGTAAAGCCCGCGGTTGTCTGGACACTCGGGTGAGTGTATTCAGGCGGCCTTTCGAGTTGCCGTGAGTGCGTTTCTAGCCTGTTCGGGCGTCTTGTAGCCGTGACGTTCGATGATCCACCTGTGGTTGTATCTGTCCCGAAACTCAAGGAGTGCGAGGCGCAGGTCTTCGATGGTACTGAAGTGTCTAACCCACAGGAGGTTTTCTTTGAGGGTACGGATGAACCGCTCGGCGCATCCGTTGCCTTCTGGCTCACGCACGAAACTCGGCGATGTTTGGACGCCGAGGAATGCGATCTCGTTCTGGAAGTCGTCAGAGACGTATTGTGACCCGTGATCGTGTCGGAGCTCCAGTCCTTCGGCGATGTTTTCTTCGAAGCCCCCGAAGTGTTCACGGATGCCCTGTCGGATCGGCTCGAGAGCCTCAAAGCGGTTGGCCGTCTTGGAGGCGTGAATGCCCACACACTCGCACGTGCAGTGGTCGATCGCGATAAACACGGAGGCTCTGCCCTCGTCGACCGTGGGCGTCACAGTCAGGTCGGTGCCCCACATCTGATCGGGCTTCTCGGTCGTAATCGTGCCATCGTGGGCTCGTCGTTCGCGACGCCGTCCTGGACGCGCCTGGAGCCCGTTTTCACGCATCAACCGGCGGACCCGATCCTTTGACGTCCGCATACCGTGAAAGCGAAGCCTGGCCCAGATCTTGCGGTATCCTTCGCCGTGGAAGGGTGACGCGTCGATCTCCTGCTGAATGAGGGAGACCAATTCCTCATCGGTACCCGCTCCGACCGGGCCTCGCTTCCGGGGTTGCCGAAGATCGGTTACGGATGAACGACGAAGCTGGCTGTGCACCGTGGAACGGGGTATCTGCAACACTTTGCACACGCGTTTAATGCTGTAGCGTCTCCCCGTGGAGGGCGAAAGGACCTCACTCATTTCCGCGACCTCCGATGCGCCAAAGGGCGGCGGGCTTCCAGACGATCGATTCTTTGTTGCAGCAGCTCGTTGTCCATCGTGAGCTCGCCAATCTTCGCCTGGAGGTCCTTGACCCTCTCGTCACGCTCGTCGCTCGGACGAGAGCGTAGTGCGGCCTGGGCGCCAGAGTGGAACTGATCGCGCCACTCGCTCAATTTAGCTGCCGTTACTCCCAGATCGCGAGAGACGCTGTCGAGGCTCTCGCCACGCATCACACGTAATACGGCTTCGGCCTTCTTCTTCACGGAGAAACGACCCTGCGAAGTCGCGCTTGGATCGGCTGGGCCTCCGCTCGCTCTCGCTCGCTCCGCCCCAACCGATCCCCTGGTAGCCTTGTTCATGGTGGACCCTCCTTTTCGACCTACTGTAGGTCAACGGAGTGTCCAAGAAAACCCCGGGGCGCTGGACCCTTACTGCGCACGGCACCATACGACCAAGTGAAATCACAATGCGGCCATGCCTGCGAACGAGCAGGGCCATCAGATGCACAGGAACAGCAGAAGCCAGTAGTGATAGACGAAAAGCACCCAGAGGTCTCGACTTGCGTTCAGAAACACGACCAGGACAAGGATGAGACCCAGGATCCTCCGATAGGTTCTCGTTTTCTCTCCTTCTACGGTAAACCCGTAGGCATCGACGAAGTGATTGAGCAGCACGGTGGCTGCCCCAAGGAGAGCCCAGACCAGCGCCATCCAGATGTAGGGCGTTTCCTGACCCGGCCAAACCCACTCCTGAAGGCCTGTCCAGTCGATGACGAGAACAAGCAGCGGCGTTACCGCCGCTACTCCCAGAAAGAACGACCAGTAGAAACGGATCAGCCCCACCTCCCCTGGCCGTTGACTGAGCTTTGTGTAGAAGCAGAGCGGAGTGCCGAGACTCAAGAAGTCCCACATCTCCGTGAAGAACCGCGTCAGGAAACTGAAATCCCCGTACGCGGCGGGACCGAGTGATCTCGGAATCAACGCGGTGGCCGCGACTCGAGTTGCGCCGACGACTACGCCCGCACTGAGTTTGTGTAGATACCGTGTTGATAGTGGGATCTCCGGGTCCAGAACTCTATCGCCCACAGGGCGTGCTCTTGGATTCTCCATCCGTGTCAGCTTCAAGGCACCGAGCTTCCCGCTTCAGAATATGCATCCAACGGCTACTCCAGCCTGCCTCGGCCAGGGCATATCGTCGTACGAAGAGTTCCTTACTGATTGTACATCAGTTTCATACCACCATTCTGCCGGATCCTGTTGGCACCTTGTTGCAGCATCTTCGACTCGATGGAATAGGATGCCTGCAGACGAAGCTTGTCGAAGTAAGGTGTCATGACCTCCGGCAAAGCCGGAGGCTTGAAAACTTGTGAACCGCTCAAAGCGGTTGGAAACCAAGCGCCACCTAAAGGTGGCGATTACCTGAAAATGTTGAGCTGGTCGAGACTCAGGTCCTCCCGCTCCTGGTTCTGGATATACTCCCGAACCGTCTGTTCATCCTTGCCAACGGTGGAGACCCAGTAGCCTCTTGCCCAGAAATGCTGCCCGGTGAAGTTCGACCTAACCTACGTCCCAGATAGTTCCGAGCAATGTGAATCGCACTCTTTCCTTTGATGAACCCTACCGTCTGAGCTACTGAGTGCTTCGGCGGGATCGAAATCAACGTGTGCACATGGTCGGATCGCAGGTGACCCTCTTCCACACGGCATTCCTTCTGTGCGGCCAGATCCCGAATCACCTCGCCCAGATAGCGACGAATTTCACCATACAACACTTTTCTACGATACTTCCGAACCCAAACAACGTCATACTTGCACTCCCAAACCGTGTGACGTAGACTCCTTACGTTGTTCATTAGAGAGCCTTCCTTCCGTGTGCTTTGAGCGGTCCACGGCAAGGGAGGCTCTTACATATTTCTGGAACTGTCAAACTCTGGGAGTCTCCCCGGCAGAGCCGGGGGCTTACCAAGGTTTAGTTACATCAGGCCGTTCTTCCCAGGTGTCTCTGGACCAAACGAGGACTGTGGGCACGTTCGCAAGCAACGATTCCAGCATTGTCGTAGGACAATGATCAATGACCAGTAGCCTATATTTTCCAAGCTTCTATGCGACAACAGGCCATCATCCCATCCAACATCTGGAAACCTTGTCTGGATCCTGCTTCGAAACGTACTGATCACAATCCTCGTGATATGGGCGGGACACAACCTTTCGTCTGAATTGCTTATTACTCCTGTTCTCAAATACGGTGACGTATTCTAAGCAGACTTTGCCAAGGGCGTATCGTAGAACCTGAGTTTGTCGATCATCTCCGCGAGATCTGTTCGTGTGAACTTCCATTTGAAGGGTGTGGCGATACGTCCGTAGCGTTCCTGAAAACCGAGGATTCTTGCCTCAAGCTCTTCGAGCGATGCAAATTCGATAGGTGTCAGAGCCTTGCGTTTGAGGATCGAGAAGTAGATCTCGATCTGATTGAGCCAGCTTGCGTGGATCGGAAGGTGAACGGGGTGGATGTTTGGCCACTTCCCCTGGATACGGTCGATGCATGTTTGCCCTCGGTGCGAGGAGCCATTATCCACGATGAGGTAGACTTTCTTTGCCGAGCAATAGGGTTTCCGGCTCATGATCAGGCTCAGGAGCCGGTTGAAGGGCTCGATACCCGAAGAAGACTCACAGAGACCGAAGATTCGACCATTGTGCACGTCGAGAACAGCCAGATAGGCCAGGGCTCCTTTCCGCTCGTATTCGTGTTTCAACGCGTGCCGCTCTGTTCGAGGCTGGCGGTAGGGTAACGTGCTTGCGAGCTCGTGCTTGAATACTGGTCTTTTCGTCGGCAGAAAGTACATATTCCCTCGGCCCTAAAGGCTTTCCTTGCCATTGGCGGTGATACAGATCAAGGACTCTACCTGCTTTGGTTTGGAAGTCCGGGTCCCGTGGGAAAATCCAGGAGCGATGATACCAAGGACGAATCGCGTCCTCGTTCAACCAGCGCCAGACAGTGGCGCCGCTGATCTTGGCAACGAAGCCCCTTTGCACTGCCTCGGCGGCAATCTCGGAACAGCTGAACCGCGAGAGCGGTATCCCGCTCTCGCTCGGTAGTTCACACGCCAGCGCCTTGATCTGAACGACCACCTGAGGGGGGAAAACCGGGCGGGCGCCCGGGACGAGATCTATCTTCGAGTCCCGAAAGACGCTCTTCGAAAAAGCGCTTACGCCATTTGCTTACGATCGGACGCGGGACATCCAACCGTTGGGCGATAATCTTGTTGGATAATCCCTCGGCGGCGAGAAGCACGATTTTCGATCGGATCACTTTATAATACGGTAACGTATATTGTCCAGCCATTCGCTCGAGGTCGACCCGTTCCTTCTCAGACAGTAGCACCACATAAGGCGAACGTCTTGGCATTGTTCTCCTCCTTTTGAAGGAGAACATAAGCTACAAATAATGTTCAGGACATACGTAATAATATTTATTAAACCATGCACTTAGGCAGCAGGGAGAAAAACCTAACCTGTCGCTGAAAGTAGTCCTCCGATAGATCGCCTACCGAACCGACGTCGAATCGTTAGAAAAACCGAGGTTGCGTCGTCGAGACGTAAAGCACTAAATCTGAGTGATACTTCGCCAGCACCTTGGTGCGTTTCAAGATACATTCGGACAATTCCGGGTCGGGCACGTTCAGACTCACGCCCTCCTTTTCGTTCGCCCTCGGCAGAAATGCGCGGTCGTAGCGTCGGACCGCAACCGCCTCGCCGCCGAACGCCTCGGCATAGCATCCGACAAGACGGTCCCAATCGAAGGCATCCGAACCGAAAGACGCGGCATAGGACTGGAAGCTCGCGGAACAGCCCGAATGAACCTTCTGTGTGTGGAGCGACTCCAGGAACTGGTCCTGTCGACGCAGGTACACGATTGGGGTGTCGGCGAACCCCGCCGTCACTTCCCTGGCCTGGGTCGCCACCACCGGCGCGTTCTCATAACGTGTGTCGGGGTCACCAGACAGCTCCTCGTGGCTCACCTGATACGTCGCGTGCGCTCGCCTGGCCACGCGCCGGATCTGGGCCGTCAGCCGGTCGACCAGCTTGGCGTCCCGCTGACGGGTTCGCATCAGGGCCCGGACGTCGGTTGCATCCAGCGGGATGGGGGCAGCGCCTGCCCGTTTGGGCGCCCGCCTGCTCTCCCAGATCGCGTGCTGAATAGCGGTCGACCCGGTCTTGTGCGTCCAAATATGGAGCAGCAGGCGGGGTCCCGTACGTGCATCTGAATCAGGCGACATACCCAACACCTGTCAGGAACCGCGGATCGCCGCGCGGATCCGCGAGACCGCCCCGTGAATGTCCCGCCGCTCGATCAGGAAGACTTGTGGCAGGGCATAGACTACGACAGAACAGAAACTCACGTGGAGCGCCCCTCCGGCAGCGAACGAGAGAAGCGGAAGCCCGATCACGTGGGAGGCGAGCCGGGTCGCGCCCAGGGCGGACAGACCGAACACGACGATGCACGCGAGCTGATGCCGAAGAAGGGGCCAGAACTCCAGGCTCAGATATCGGGTGCTGAACCAGAGTCGCACATTCGAGAACGCAGCGGCGGCGACGACGGTCTTGAGCGCCAATCCCACGGCCCCCAGGCTGAGCCCATACCAGGACGTCGGCGCCAGAAGCCAAACCGTCAGCGCGAGCCGGAAGGCCATCTGCCACAGTCCCAGATCCTTGTGCAACCGTGTCTGCGCGGTCCCGTAGTAGAGTGCACCCAGCATCTGCGAGTACGACCGGAAGAGCGGGTGGATACACATCAACGACACCGCCAACCCGGCCTGGGCATACGCAGAGCCACCCAACAACACCGATACGTTTCCCCCTTGTGACGCCATAAACAGCCCAATCAGCGCAGCAAGGGCGAAAACCACGGGCACGTAGCGGGCAAACAGGCGGGCCATGGCCTCGGTATCCTCTTGCCCGTGGGCTTTCGAGAACTCTCGCATCAGCAGCGGGGTCAGGGACAACGAGAAGAACGAGCAGAGCAGCCCGACGTCCTGGGACAGGGCAAACACGCCCTGCTCCGCCGACCCGTGGAGTTTCTGGAGCAACCAACGCTCCACCACGGTCGTCAGGAATCCCGCGACCGTATAGACGACTAACGGCGAGGAATACGCGTAGAACTCCCTCACGTACCGGGCAGCCTCCGGCCGGTCGATTCTACCGAGCGAGAACAGGACGTGCCCGTCGCTTAGCACGATCCGTGCCCAGCCGATACACAGGAAAACCAGCAGCAGATAGTGGTAGATGAAGTACGTCCACAGGCTGCGGTCCGCGGTGCGAAACACGGCGACTACGAGGACAATGCTCAGGAGCCCCCGATAGACTCTCGTCCGCTCTCCGGCGATAGTGAGACCGTAAGCATCGATGTGGTGGTTGAGCAACGCGCTGAGCGCACCCAGCACACCCCAGCCGAGCCCCATCCAGACGTATCCGGATTCCTGCCCCGGCCACACCCAGGCCCCCAATCCAGCCCACTGGACCCCGAGAAGCAGGAGCGAGGAGACCGCCGCGACCCCGACGAAGAACGTCCAGTAGAACCGGACTAGCCCCGTCTCGTCGGGCCGTTGGCTGATCTTGGTGTAGAAGCACAGCGGCGTTCCCATGCTCAGGAGGGACCACATCTCCGTGAAGAACCGGGAGAGAAAGCTGAAGTCCCCGTAAGCCATCGGGCCCAAGGACCGTGGCACCAGGGCGACCGCCACGAACCGGGCCGCGCCGCCAAGGAGACCGGCGCCCAGTTTGGACAGATACCGCGAAGAGAGCGGGCTCTCCTCTCCAGCTTCAGACACGTCTGCGGCCCGTAGGAAGGAACGGCCGCTGCAGGCCACGCTGGACTTCCCTCCTCAGGAAGCGCACCCACTGTCGGGGCCACTCACGGTCGGCCTTCGCATACCGGTCGACGAATCGCTCGCGGGCCCTCTGCACCTCGCACGACCACCACCAGGATGGGTCCTGCTGGATGCGGCTGGCGGCTTCCGTCGGGTCGTGCAAGAGTACGCCAGACGCACGGAGCCTGTCGAAGAACGGCTGTGCTTCCGGCCGCTCCTCCCACGCTTCCCTGGACCACACAAGCACCGTTGGGACGTTCGACACGAGCGCCTCCAGCACCATCGTGCCACAATGATCGATCACCAGCAGGGCGTGCTTCCTGAGACGGTCCGCTGACCGTTTCCCGTCGTCCCACATCAGGTTCGGCACCGCCTCGGTGATCCGATCGCGCACGCACTGGTCGTAGTCCGACGCGAACGGACAGTAGACGATCCTCGAGACGACGTGGTCGGGCAAAGCCTTGAGGACCTCGATCTGCCGGCCGAAGTAGGTTTCCGCCTGATCCCCTACCGGGGCGACGTTGAACCGGCTGAGAAACCGCGAATGCGCGGAAGAAACGAACAGAATGGTCTCGGCTGGAGCAGCGTGCGCCCGTGGGTTGGGCCTCAGGATCTCCGACAGCTCCGGATCCGGAAGGTTACGTGTTCCTGCCTTCGATCCCGCCCATCCCCAGACCGCGAACACGTCGCTCAACCGTCGCTCGTGGCGTTCGGGAGCGGTGTACCGATACTGGCCATAGCCGCCGCCGTGCTGCAAGGCGACCAGACGGGTTCCCCTCCCCGCACGATCGGCGATCACGAATTTGAGGAGGCTGTCGCGATACCAGCCCGTGGCCGAAACCACGACGGGGGGCACCCGTCTGTAGACCCTGCGGCTCTCTCGCACAGCCTCGGAAAAGCCCTCCAGATAGACCGTCGGCAGGTGCGAAGGAAGCATCGTCAGCCAGAGCCTCGTGAACTCGTCCGTCCCCGTGAGGTCGCCGAGCGATCTCCGCAGTGCGTGATCCGGACGGGGTTGACCTTGAGGAAGCGGCGCTTGAGGAATGGGCAACACCCGGAGACCCGAGCCAATCGCGAACCGCGCGTGGATACACAGGTCGCTGTGCATCCCCCACAGCCCCACGTGCCAGTGCTTCGCCCAGGCCGCTGTCATGATTCGGGACGAGTGGGTAGCTGCCCGCCCCAGGAGGTATCTGACCAAGAGCTTCCACGGCCGCCCGGGCGCCGGAATCCCGAACGCGTAGTCCTGCGTGCGGAAACGGCACCCGAGAAAAGCCAGGATCTGCGAAGCGATCTGAAGGTTATAGACATCCCTCGAAACGTGCAGCTGGTAGTCCTTGTAGTCTTGAGGACAGACGAAGGAGGTCGGGGCGAGACACAGCGAATCCAGGTCCGGATACTTGCTGAGTGCGTCCTTTATCATCGTGTAGCGATCGAACACGACGTGGACGAAATGCACAAGCCACGGACCCAGGAGGATGCGCCAGTAGCGATCGTCCCGACGGATGCCGTGCACCCGGTTCAACGCGGACGCAACTGTCGACAGAAGGGACTCCGCCGTTTGGTCGAGTTGCTCGGCGGTCTCGAAGAATCGCACGCGATCGTTCCACGGGTTCCCGAGGACCTCGTAGTTAAAGCCCTTCAGCCTACCCCGTCGCGAGTAGATCAGACAACTCTTGGTCAGGAACAGGAGGGGCCGACTCACATCCCAGAACTCCTCGAGTGCCGTCGTGGCCAGAAAGCGTGCCACCCTCTCTACCACCTCTGGCGGAGAATCTGGAACGCCTCCGCCGATCGGAGGTTGGCCGCCATCCCGCGACAGGAGGCCATCACCTTGACCCCTTCGGCGGAGCGGGGGTTCGGAAACGCTCGGGCCTCCTCGACGTAACAGGCCAGAGCCTTCTGCTTCCGCTCCAGAAAGTCCTCGATATCCACGAAAAAGTTCGGGTGAAAGGCGCACTCCACGAGCGGAGGCGATTGCTCGGTTGAGGAGGGGACCTCGTAGCACGCGACCATCTCCAGCCCGCTATGCGCGCCGCTGATCGAGCGCAGACTGATCCACCCCGCTTCGAACGCCGACTGGTGGTCCTGGTGCGGGTCGCCGCGGTGGTTGATGTAGATCCTCTGGGGATCGAAGTCGGCTACGGCGGTCTCGATCACGCGGAGCACGTCCGAAAAGTGATCCCGCAGCCGCTCGTCAGGAAGCCGCGCGAACTCGACATCCTGGTAGCCCAAGACCTGCTTGGCATCCAGAGCGTTCGACTCCTCCCGCGCCAGACGCGCCTCGTCGAGCTGGTGGTCGTACACCCGGTTCGCCAGGAAGAGCACCTTGACACGATCGCCGGCCTCGAGGTGCCTGCAGATCGTACCACCGACCCCAAGGACCTCGTCATCCATGTGGGGCGCAATCACCAGGACCTTCAATACACACTCCAGTAAGGCTTGTCGGTCCCGTCGCGCAGGTCCGTGACGGCCGAACGTTACGGATAGTAGGCGCTGCACCTCGGGGCGAAGAACGCGTCGAGCCTATCCCTTGCGTCTTGGGTGATCACCCGCTCGCGCCCGATGATCCGCTCGTCGACAAGCCCGGCTCCCACCTCGGCGCCATCCTCGTAGAATCGGCCGAGGAAGGCGGCCATGTTCTCCTTCCGCCTTGCCGCCACGGACTCTGCTGGCAGTCCCTCGAGCACCTTGGTCAACGCCCTCGCCTCGACATCCTCGAACAGCACACCAAGAAATGCCCCTACCCGCTCCATGAAGCACGTCGGAGACGCGACGAGCTCCTCATACTTGACCACCAGCACATCGGGCTCCGAGAACAGCCGATGGTAGTAGTCGAGGACCTCGTCGTAGAAGTAATCAGGCAGGAAGATCGGCTTCCGCTTGGGCAGCGCGAAGGGCGTCCGGGACCAGTCGAGATAGTCTTCGAATGGCAGGCTCCAGAGTCCCTCTCTTACCCAATGCTTGTAGAGAGACTCCAGCAGCGACACCGGATGCCGGAGGACGATCATAATCCTGGGAGAGCCGAAGGTCTCCCGGATACGCTTCGCCTGGCTGTAGATGCTGCTCGGATTCACGAAGTTCTCGGACGACAGCAGGTTCACCCGATCCGGGCTGAGCAGGGCTCGGACCCGCTTTGAGATCTCCGGACGTTCCTGCTCAAACCGGTAGTCGTCGAGGTAGTGCAGCTTGATCAGCCAGTCAGGATAGTTCCCGCAACTCCGCCCAAGGTAATTCAGATTCGGGTGGCCGTTGAACATCACGTCCTGAAGCCAGCTCGAGGCCGCCTTGCCGAATCCGACGTGTATACACAGTCGGCCCGTCTCAGTCGGTGTCGTCACGCGATCCGCCCTGGCTGCCCTCGGCCATCCGTCGCTCGAGGACCTTCTCGGCAAGCCAGAGATCGAAGTCGTCATCGATCTCGATATTGCAGTCCCTCGGCACGATCATCGTACCAAGCCGATCACCATACTGTCGTCCTGACCGGATGACCGATGCGTCGACCACGTACACATTCCCGTCATCACAGAAGAATCCCTTGACATCCTGACGCCGGTAGACGTCGTGAACCCCGTCCTCGACCTCGCCGAAGGGCTTGTCCTTGCTGATGAACCCGGTCGCCAGACAGCTTGGTCTCGTGCTCTCGAACAGAGCGATCGCCCGGTCGATCAACCCGTCGTCGCGTATCGGAGATGTGGGATAGAGGTTCACGAGGATCTCGGCGGGGCACACGTCGAGGGCGTGGGCCCATACGCTCAGCGAGGTCGCCTCGTCCGTCGCCAGCTCCGGGGGCCGATCCACCACCTCTGCGCCTGTCGACCGCGCCACGCACGCGATCTCCTCGTCGTCCGTCGAGACGAGAAACCTGTCGAGCCGCGTAGCTTTCTGGGCGGCCTCAATCGTCCAGACGATGAGGGGTTTGCCCGCGATAGGCTTGACGTTCTTCCTCGGAAGTCCTTTCGATCCGCCGCGGGCGGGGATGAGACCGAGCGTCAACAGGCTGTTGGGCTCGCTTTCTCTAAGACCACGAAATCATAACCCCCTTCGGGATTATCCCGCTCACTTTCATAAATTGGCAGGAGCAATTCCTTGCAGATAGCAATCCACTCACGCTTGTGCCTGCGCCGTGATTCTCGTTCCATGGAATTCGCCATGCTGATTAAGACCGGCGAAAGCGGACGCAACCCGATATCCCAGATCTGAAGCACTAAGGGGGAAAGATATTTGCGGTGTTGGATAGGACGGAGCCCCAACCGACCGGCCAGACCTTCCACCTCGTCAATCGCGAGTTGCCAGAACGTTGAATCTGACCGCCCTTCGATTAAGACGCTGGAGCAGCCGGGCGTAATCTGGCCAATCCGCGCTTCTGTAGGATGGGCAATAACGTTCGAAATCAAGAGATTGGAGGCACAGAAACGCTCGTCCACCAGGACTTAGAACCCTGGCTACCTCCGAAAGACAGTGCTCGGGGTTAGGTAGCCAGTAGAGCATGTTGGAGAAAAGGGACTTGATCGACTCGCTCTCGAATGGCCAAGTCTCAGCCGCGTCGCCAATTTTGTATTCTCCATACAAGTGGAGGAAGTCGGCCTGTCTTCTGAGGTTCTCCTTGTGATCTAGTGCAAAATCGTAGACCCACTCAGGCTCTCGCACAATTTGCTCGGTCGACCCGAACCCTGAGTAGTTATCGTAGATGTCTGCGTTTTCCCAGAAGGCATCTAAATGACCAGCATTAAGGAACTGATCGTAGTCATGACTGAGGGCTCCCCCCGCACACGTAAAGCTGAACAAGCCGTTTCCGGCTCCCACGTCAAGAGAAGGACCTTCGATCGCAAAGCCGCAGTTTCGAACGGCTATGGCGTCCCACAGTGCACTCTCTGGTCGAAGCCATTGCAGGTTGAGGAAGTCCTCAAGGAATGTGTCTGAATACGGATCTGAGCTCAAACCCCAACCGCCTGTTCACGACCAGCCAGCTGACTGACCTTCGCCTTTCCGCCTCCGACGATCTCGATCTCACCTTCCTCCTCCGACTCACGAGGCAAATAGCAAGCCTGACAGGCCGAGTAGGCCTCAACTCCGAGAGTCTTCCTGTGCAGTTCCCGAGCTTCACGGAACGCGCGTCCATTCCAGATCTCCAGAATCGTGGATTCACGCACGTCTCCCATGACGTGATCTTCATAGAGGTCGTTGTGGCAAAGGCAGGCTTCGCCTTCGGCGGTGATGAACAGACGCTGCCACGGGACGTGGCAGACGAAGTTCGGCTTGTAGGTGATCTGCTCGGGATCATCCTCGCCCAGATAATCGACGAGCGCCCCGCTCGCGACCATATCCACGAAAGGGCCGTACGCATCGAAGAAGGCTTGGGGATCATCCTTGATCGCGGGCCAGACGCCCTGGATTTTCACGACCGGCTTAGCAGATCCGAGTCGCTCCTTAATCGCCTTGAACGCCTTGAGTTTCTCGATCAGCTCGTCATACTTCGCCGGGTACCGGATCTCGTTGTAGGTTTCACCGATTCCGTCCGCGCTGATCGTGATCCAGTCCATCCCGATTCGGACGAACTTCTCGAACAGCTCCGGCGTGAGCTTGGTTGCATTCGTGAGCGTAGAAACCTCCCGGATTCCCACCTCTTTCGCCAAGCGGGCGGCTTCATAGAACTGTGGATGAAGAGATGGCTCTCCCCTGAGGCTTAGCCGAATCGAGAAGACGCCTCCCTTCCCGGCCTCGTGCATGATCTTCTCGATCAGATCCCAGTTGAGAAGCTGTGCCGTTACGTCCTTTTTGAACCTTTCCGTAATGGTGTAGCACATGGGGCAGCGAAGGTTGCAAACAGCCGCGAGTTCCATGTCGATGTGCTCGGGATACCGCCTCGGCCATCCGAACCTAGGGAAGTAGTGCCACCGAAAACGGTTTCCGATGTAACCGAGCAGGTGGCCTTTTCCACGTTTCAGGTGGAATCGAAAACTGTCCAGCTTCGAGGACAACGTGAGCATGTCCCTGTTTATGCTAAAAGTAGCCACCCTCTACACACCTCTTGATAGCAGCTGTTGTCGAACGATGTCCAGAGTCCTCTGACATCCGTCTCCCGGAACGATCTGTTTCCCCGTCCGCGAGTGCCTACTCAGAACGCACGGGTCATCCAGCACCTTAATCGAAGATCGAATGACCTCCAGAGAGGTGTTCAGTCCGTTTCCAGCGCAAATGCCAAAACCTCTCCGTTCGAATTCCTCGCCCTGAAGTCGCTCGTGCTCATCTTCGTAGAGCACGACCGCAGGTGTCCCTACGCACGCCATCTCGTAGAGCGTGTTGCCGCCCGCGGTGATACCCATATCGGAATCAAGCAGAAAATCGCTCAGCTCGGGCGGACACACGTGAGGGTGAATGTGTGATCTCGGTCGCGCGAATTCGAGCACCTCATCCCCAAACTCGAATCCCGGCCCGATAACCACGTCGACTTGGAGCGATTCTTCATCAGACAGTGATTCCAAGACTCTCATCGTAGTCCGTAACCTGTCGACTCCACCCATCGAAACGACGATCTTTCGCACGCCTGCGTCGAATGCCCGTTCTTCAAGCCGCAATCTTTGAAACCGCTCGTTCAAGCTCAGGAATTCGGCGCCAGCGAAGACTTCGGCCGTCGAACCGGGGTAGTCGTGAAAGGAACGAACGATCGAAGTACTGATGATGACGTCCGGGTTAATCGTCCTTCCACCCAGTTCATCGATGCACACAACGCAGCCCGCCCAGTTACGCAGCGCCTGAATCTGTTCCTCCGACACCGAGCGAAAGTTCGTCACCGCGATCCTGGCCCCCTCGGCGCATGGATCTTCGCCCAGGCGACTCAGCACATCGGGCTCCACCGAGCTGAGTGGACGCGCCCAGTCGGCAATCGGCGCCAAATCGGGGTCTACGTGGGCGTATCCTACGGCTTCCAAGCACGACCACGTGGCTGCTTGAAAAAGGCCGCCCATCTCCACTATATGTCCGGATCCGATCTCGCTAGTGCCCTCAGATAGGAGGACCACGCGCTGGGACTCGGACACTAAAGATCGTCCCACGTGATCGGATGGTCCGCCGCGACGTCGCGCCTGAGCGTTCGTCCCAAAGCGATATCCAGGTTCTGCGGAGCGATACCGTGGCCCGGTCTCTTGATGATCACGTCATCGGCCGACAGGACGTCATCTCTGCTGAGATCTTGAGTGGCGACGAGGCCTTTCCTCGTGTCGGATCGCATCTCCGTCTCGGTGGCCGCCGGATTCTTGAATCCGGTACCCAGCATAGACTCCGCCTCCCGTACACTCTCGACGAGGCGTTTCATATCACCCGGATCTGCCGAGAAGAAGGCGTCTGGAACATCGAGGTCTCGGCTCAAGACAAAGTGCTTCTCGATCGCCACGGCGCCGAGGGCGACAGCGGCGACCGCGGCCGTATTCGAACGCGTGTGATCGGACAGACCGACGTGGACGGGAAACGCCCTCGAATACATATCGATCACGCGCAGATCGAGCTGGGACGGGTCTTCGATCGGGTAATTGGACACGCACTGGAGAACGACTAGGTCCTCGCTCCCCGCTTCGCGATAGGCACGAACGGCGTTGTCCACCTCGGCGAGTGTGGCCATCCCCGTCGAGAAAATGACCGGCTTTCCAAGCTCACCGACGTGACGAATGAAGGGAAAGTTCGTCAGATCGTCCGACCCGACCTTGTGCACGGACACACCCACACGTTCCAGCAGGGCTACGTCATCCGGATGACTCGGCGTCGAAAAAGGTACCAGCCCCCGTTCCCTGCAGCGGTCAAAGATGAGACGATGAAGGTCCTCGGAAATCTCGTACTGAAGGAATTCCTCGAACTGGTTGACACCGCCTGCTTCGTTCGGGAAGTCCACGTCTCTTGTCGTGATCGTTTCCGCGCGAAACGTCTGGATCTTCAGCGCGTCCACACCGCATTCAGCTGCAGCGTCGACCGACTCGAGCGCTTCGGCTTCGCTGCTGAAGTTGTAGCCGAGCTCCGCGATCACGAAAACAGGATGGCCGGGGCCGATGGTCTTTCCTTCGATGTGTATGTCACGCATGTTCAGAAAATGCGCCGTCCAAAACACACCTGTAGCAGTCATAAACAAGGTTCGCGTTCGATCCGCTGAACAAGAAATCAAGGGCTGACATGTGTGAGATGAACGGCTCGTTGGTCTGAGGATAGGTCGGATGAATGAAATCGTGATAGACGACTCGGATCCCTCTCGTCTTGAAGGCGTCGAAGTCCAGATAGTTCCTTCCGTCAGGTCCTGAGATGTAGACGGACGCCCCCGTCGCGAGGCACAGCCGAAGGATGAGATCGCTTCCGCTGCACTCGGGTTTTGCGATCTCCGAGGAGAGTCGCGTTACTGTATCGATTCCCAGCGCGAGTGCGAGTCTCCGTGAAAGTGACAGGTTCAGGTCGACGAGTCGCTCGTGATGGGTCTCGATGACCTCGGAGATCCACGGGAAACACGTTGCGAAACCGGGTGCCGATCCGTAGTGCGTAGAAAGCGCCGTCAGGTATTTCCTGCGCCAGTTGCTCTGTTCGTCGATCAGGACCTCGTTAATCCTCTGAGTGTAGCGTCCCTTCGTCTGCACGGGCACGGTGATCCACTGCGTTCCGTCCCTGGTTCTTATTTTGTTGCGGTTCTCGAAGTAGCGCTTCTTGAACTGCACATCGTCCAGGTGCACGAATAGATCGACCTGGCTCATCTTGTTAAAGTATCCGATCCAAGGCGCGTGCTCGGGCTGTTGTATGGCGACGATCATTGAGGGTCTTAGTAGGTTGTTTAGAGCCCGCTCCGAATATGGTCCGCTCCCTTTTCCTCTTCCTCCTGCCTCTGAGCCCGCTCTCTGTACCAGTCAATGTACCGACGGACCCCCTCTTCGAAAATCGTCTGCGGGACCCAGCCCAGCTCCTGCTTCGCACGCTCGCTGGAGATCTCCTTGCCCGAGAAATCCCCGGGCCGGGCTGGGACGTGTTCGATCTCCACGTTGCCGAGAATCTTCTTGATGGTTTCCGCTATCTGTAGAATGGAAACCTTCTCGGAGCCGTCGAGATTGTATATGCGGTGCTTCTCAGTGCATTTCAGCGCCTTGACGTTCCCGAGCGCCAGGTCCTCGACGTAGACGAACTTGCGGAACTGAAGACCGTCACCCGCAATCGTCAGGGGTTCGCCGTTCAGGGCTTTGTTGACGAAGATCGGAACGACAGCGCCGTCGCGGGCTCGCGGGCCGTAGGGAATCCCATAGCGAAGCACTGTGGTCTTGATGTCATACAGTTCCGCATAGCTTTTGGAGTAGTACTCGCCGACGATCTTGGTTGCCGTATAAAGATGTGATGGAGAGTGCAGTGGAGTCGATTCATCCACGTCACTGCTGTCTGCCTCGCTATATACCCACGTTGTACTGCCGTAGATAACCTGGCGAATGTCCGTCCGCCGCGCCGCCTCGAGCACATTGATGGTCCCGCGGACGTTGATCTCCTCCGAGTAGTGCGGCGCTTCGAAGACATCCTTGACGTCCGCGATCGCCGCAAGGTGAAACACGGCATAGACGCCTGACATGGCGCCGATCAGAGCCTGGAGATCGAGAATGCTGCCAGGCACATACTCGACGTCGGGTCGCTTCAGATACGTGTTATGAGTAAGGTCGAAAACCCGTACTTCGATTTCGTTGTCTCGTAACTTGTCGACAACGTGGGACCCGATGAATCCCAGTCCCCCCGTAACCAGAACCTTCACTGTCCCTCCTCGATCTTCGTTATTCCGCGCCGTGGTAGTAGAGCGGCACGCACCAGTGGTTCTCGGCGAGCCAGTCCGTGTTCGGCAGCACCGTGTCGTGACCCAGAATGCGATGGCAGGGCTGGCCATAGACCTTGCCCGTCGACTTCTCGATGGGGTCGAACGTGATGTACTTGTATAAACCCGACGTCATCCCGTCGGGAAGCACCAGTCTGCCCGGATGCGCGTGGTCCAGTTCGCTCCGCGCGTAGTCGTTCTTCCATCGTACGATCTCCTCCATCCGCTCCGCCTGGACCACGCCGACGGCCGCCGTGATCTCGCTCATGCGGAAGTTCAGGCCGGTCACTTCGTGCTCGAACTTCCCGTAATTCCTGAACTTGCGGGCATAGGCCTCGAGCTCGCTGTCCCCTGTCACCAGCATGCCGCCTTCGCCTGTGGAGACCGTCTTCGTGGCGTAGAAGGAGTACACGCCGGCATCCCCCCACGTCCCGGGCTTCTTGCCGTTCCAGTCGGCGCCGTGGGCGTGGGCGCAGTCCTCGAGCAGCCTGATATCATTGTCCCTGCAGTAGGCCGCGATCTTTTCGATCTCGAAGGCGATGTGCCCCCCGATGTGCACGACCCACGCGGCTTTCGGTCTGTGCATCTCTGCTTTCCGAACGAAGTCGTCGAACGAGACGCACAGGTCGTCCCGGTTACAGTCCACGAAGACGACCTCGCCTCCAGCGCTGAGGACCGCGTTCGGCGTGGCCATAAACGTGTTGGACGGACAGAGCACCTTGTGGCCGGTTACTTCGTAGAAACTGAGTGCCGCAAGAGCGCCACCCGCCCAGCTCGAGAAGGCGACGGATGGCAGTCCGTTCCACGCGCCCCACTGGGCCTCGAATTGCTCAGTCAGCCGTCCCTCGGACCAGCGCTGGGATTCGAACACCTCATCGATCAAACCGTGCACACGGTCGCGATCTCTCTGATCGAACCCGATTCTGAACTGGCTGGCATCCACCGCTTGAATCGTCTGAGTCACGTTCCCCTCGCCGTTCACGAAAGCTTCCAGATCAGCCGTTCCTCAACGCCGACATCGATCAGTTGGTGCTCGGAATCGTCGAGGTTTTCCAGGTCCGTGATGAGCACCGCATCGAATTCCAGTCCGGAGAGCTGCGCCTTCCGTCGGACTGGAAGCCCGAAGCAGTCCTGGCCGTCTGTCTTGTCGTCGACCACCCCAACCAGGCGAATGTCCGCCAGCTCGGATTCCACGCCCACCAGAATGCGGACGATGTCGCTTGCTCCATAGAGCAACACATTCCGTACACCGTCGGCCGCCATGCTTCGGATGCAGTCGCGGAGCTTCGACTCGACACGCGAATAGAAGTCTAACGTGAATCGCAGGAAGCCGTACGTCAGCTGCGACTTCATCTTCATCCCCGCGGGCGTGAGGATATACAGATACGCGCGCTTGTCTGGATTCTGGCGCACACGCTGAAACTTGACGTAACCCTTTTCCAGGAGCTTGTGCAGGCAGTAGTTGACCTTCTTGAGGTTGAGCCCTGTCTCTTTCGCGAGCTCGCGCTGCGTCGTGTTCTCGCGATTCTCAAGGGCCTCCATGACGGCGAGCAGGCCGAGGTCGTCTCTTGTCTGAGAGCTTTGTTTGAGGATTTCCATGGGTCTCAGGCCGCGCGCGGGAGAAGGTCGGAAACCGTACGGGCAACACCTTCCTGGACGGACGTCGTAGGCGACCAATCCAACGTCTTCATCGCCAGCGCGTTGTCCAGCACACTTCTCGACAGATCTCCGGCCCGAGGGCCGCACTCGTCGGGCTGAACGCCGGGCCTGTCGAGTGCCTGGACGACAAGACTCAGAAGATCCCTCGTCGTCGTCTCGACGGACGTCGAGATGTTGACCGTGGTACCGTCCCCGGCCGATAAGGCCGCCACGTTGGCATCGGCCACTTCACCAACGTAGACGTAGTCCCGCGTACACCCTTCATCTCCCGCTGCTCTGGCGCCATAGAGGGTGGGGCGGGATCCACCGAGGATCGCATCGCAGAAAAGCGCCACGACGCCGGCTTCGCCCGCTGCGCTCTGCCGGGGTCCGTAGACGTTGCTGTATCTCAGGATGGTGTAGGCCAGACCGTGATGGCGCTCGAAGAACTGCACATACGACTCACAGGTCGCCTTCGAGATCCCATAGGGCGTCGACGGACGGAAAGGTGCGCCCTCTGGGGTCGGGAAAACATCCGCATCCCCGTAGACCGTTCCCCCCGACGAGGCGAAAATGACTTTCTCCACACCCGCGGCAACGCTCTGCTGGAGAACGTTTATCGTGCCGGCGATGTTGATGTCGGCGTCCTCGGCGGGATGCCTAACGGAGTAGGAAACGCTGAGCTGAGCGGCCTGGTGATTCACCAGTTCCGGTTGAAAGTCCAAGAACAGATCACCCAGGTCCGCGGATCTGATGTCCAGTTCGGAGAACCGGCAACCCGGGTTCACTTTTTCCCGGCGACCGCTGGACAGGTCGTCCACGACGATTACCTCGTGGCCCAGCCTCACGTAGGCGTCGACCACGTGAGACCCGATGAAACCCGCGCCACCGGTAACCAAGATCCTCATAGACAGGGAACACTCCGATCAGGATGTAATGTTTCCAATGGTAACATTACACAAGCCCTGTGTCAAGTGGATGTTACCTTCCGCAACACCAACCGCATGCCGCACGGGACGCGCTCACACGCGCTGCGCTACAATGCGCAGGTTTCCGGCCAGACCCAGTCTGCTTGGCAGCAGGTCCACGAGAACGAAAAATGCCATCAGAACGGGGTTGTTCAGGTTGAATGCGGGGGCCAACCACGATCCCGCACTACTGTCCTGAAGGGCATGGTTGATCGACCAAAGCCAGATGATGGGTGCCACGTAGGTTGAGAGCGACAGCACTCGGAAGCCGTGGCTCCTCAGTAGATGTTCGACCGTGGCCTTGTTCCAAAGGGTCCAGTGTCTCGGAAAGTAGAATCCCGCCCATTGGGGATCGCGAAAGAAACGTCTGTCCCAAGAATCGACATTCGGCGTCTCGATCAGCAGGTGTCCGCCCAGCCGCATAGCTCGCCAGACCTTCTTCAGTACCTCAGATGGGTCGGCAACGTGCTCGAGGACCTGCAAGATCGTAACGACATCGAATGCGTCTCGACGCAGATCTGAGTCCTCGATTCGCCCGGGCAGACTGCGGAATCCCTGGGCACGCAGTTTTTCAGTCGCATGGGGCCCGAAGTCATTGCCAACCAGGTTGCTGGGTGGAACGCCCAGCGAACGGAAGACTTCCAGAGTGAACCCGTCCCCGCAACCGATATCCAGAACGTTCAGCCCCTCCCTCTCGGCGTACCCTGGAAGGATCCGGCCGATTTTACGTCGATCTCGGTAAGCTCGAAACCGCCGCACGAGTGGATTGCCGGCCTTGCTGAAGCTGTAGGAGTAGTAGTCTGCTGAGTATAGCTTTTCCAGTGACTCCGCTGTCGGTCGTGGATTCAGGTAGTAGGTGGCGCAATCGCAACACGCTACCATTCTGAATCGCTGTTCCTTCGGACATCCTCCCTCATAGTCCCTTCCGACTGCCACTATTCTGAAGTCCGTGCCTCCACACGCGGGGCACGCTACTTCCTCAACGGCCAGCTTTTTGACCAAGTCATTTGACTCAAACGGTTCACTCGCTGTGGGATGATCGCACAAAAGTCGAGTGCTATCGGCCTGATGCTGGACCGGCATCTGGGGGAGCCACGCTTATGCCGAATCCCGGGTTCGAAGAGAGCTGCCAGATCGTATTCACGTACCCATCGACCCACTCGAAAACGCGCCGATCGTAGTAGCCCCGCGACTGAAGCGTACGTCGCAGCTCCGGCAGCTTGTGAAACGGGATTCCTGGTGTTAGGTGATGCTCGTGGTGGTAGTGGAAACCGACTGGGGCGATCAGAAAACGCTCGAGGAAACCGGCTCTGACGCATCTGGTCACCGCTGGAACCTTGACCAATCCGACATCGCAGACATCGCTGCTCGGCTGGTGCTCGACGGCGGTCCGGAGGTTAACGATCAGCATACCCACAGCAAAGAGGGGCAAGCCCCACAGAAGGAAGTAGAGATACCAGTAGCCCTGGGACGCACAGAGGGCGAAGACACCGGCGTTCCAGATCACGAATCCAACGCACGAGGTGAACGTACGCCTCGGCATCTCTTGCTCAGCGCGCGCTTCGCCGAGCATTCGGTACCGTCTCAGGATTCTTAGCAGAGAGTCGCCCCCGAGATGGCGTAGAACCTCAGTGAACAAGGTGCCGCCCCTTAGACAGACCCACGCAGCGAGGTCGATCTCGCGATCCGGATCCCCCAGGTATCGGTGATGTCGTAGATGCTGCCATCGGTATTGCCGAACGGCAAGGCCCAGACTACCAGAGACGGACATATCCGCGATCAGATCGTTCAGCCCTCTGTTTCGTGTCAGATTGTAGTGAGACGCTTCGTGGTTCCACGACACGAGCCGGTTCTGAACGCAGCCCATGGCGATGAAGCACAGCGCCCAGGCGTAAGGGGACGGCACATAGATCGCGACCTGCAGTATAGCGAACACCGCTAACCACGTTGCCACGATGCCACCTACCACACGGATCGGGCTGATTCTGTTCAGGGAATCGAGCTCATCCTGCGTGAGCCAGGCGTTGATGTTGCGATCGTTCACGACCGAGTCACTCCCACGCCGTTTTCATCTGGCAACCGACACTACCACACCCTACACGAACTTTATCTTCCTAAGCGCAAAGACCGTCATCTTCAGGAGCAGCCACCCGTGCTGAATCCGCCGGATCTGCGTATCTCCGTAGGTCCTGGCCTTGTATCGGATTGGGACCTCTATAATCTTCATCCTCAGTTTGGCCGCCCCAAACAGCAGATCGAAATCCCCGAATGGATCGAAATCTCCGAAGTAGCTCCGTCCTTTTGCGATCCGCTCGTAGTCTCGCTTGAGGAGTACTTTTGTCCCGCACAGGGTGTCTCGAATCCGCTGTTCGAGGATGTAAGTGAAGGCGATGCTGAAGAACTTGTTGCCAATCAAATTCAAGAACCGCATCGCGTGTCGTTCCATGGAATAAACAAGCCGGCTGCCGTTGATCAACTCACCCTTCCCCCTAACGAGCGCGTCGAAGAACTTCACCAGGTCTTCAGGCGGTACCGTCAGGTCTGCGTCAAGAATCATCAACACGTCGCCCGTCGCACGCGCGAACCCTCTCCGTACAGCGTCCCCCTTCCCACGGCCGTTCCCTTGGAGAACCAACTTGATATCCCGCTCGGGATGATCCTCGATGCATCTTCTGATTTCCTCTGCTGTCCCATCTTCCGACCCACCCTCGACGAAGATCAACTCGGTGTGTGATCCCATCCTCGGCACACGATGGACGGCCTGGTCGATGTTTCCCCTCTCGTTCCGACAAGGGATGACCACCGAACACGTTACGTCAGGGTCGATCTCACTGGAGGCGGGCTTGGCAACCAACACCTGCGTTAGGCACAGCTTCCTCAGAAAGGGGAATCGTGCCAGGTAGGTGTTTGCGACGTGAGAAACAAGCGGGATCCACTTGGGAAGGAGGAATCGATAGCCTGTCGTCACCACCTCGAATCCAGCAAGATCGAGGAGGTTTTCTATGTCCCCCATAGGCAGCCAGTTCTGAACCGGGCACGGCATCTTGAGCCCGAGCTGATCGCCCAACCGTAGTACCGGCTCCCAGAGGTAGTTGTAATAGGTGATCAGGATGCGTGAGTGGGAGCTTGTGATGTGGTGAAGCTGTTCAAAGGCCTTCTCGATGTCATAGAGATACCCGATGAGGTCCGAGAGAATGACATAGTCGAATGCTTCGTCAAGATGAAGATCCTCGATATCGCCGACGCTGAAATCGAGTGAAGGGTACTTGACCCGCGCGATTTCAATCATGTTCGTACTCAGGTCTATCCCCAGACCCCTCGATGGTTCTACGCCTGCGAGAAGGTCGCCTGTCCCGCAGCCAATCTCCAGAACGCTGGAACCCTTGGGAATCACCGATCGACAGTAGGATGTGAGGCCGGAGTAGTAGTAGCGGTTCTTGCGATCCACGTGTCTCGATCCGCCGCCAACGCGTCGAAAAGCTGCGAGACGCTCTCCGAGCCCAGCGTATCTCCCCGCCGGCGCGCATAGGAGACCCAGGTGCTCACGGTCGCTGCGCCTCGAACCAGCGGATCGTCTCACCGAGTCCCTGCCTCAGCGCCGTTTCCGCAACGAACCCGAAGAGGTCCCTTGCCCTGGACGTATCCAGGCATCGTCTGGGTTGCCCATTTGGCCTGGTCCTGTCCCAAACGACTTCGCCGTCGAACCCGGTCAGCTCGGCGATGAGGGTTACAAGGTCACGGACAGATATCTCCTTGCCCGTACCAAGATTCACAGGCTCGCCTCCGTCGTAGTGCTCGGCTGCACGTACGATGCCTTCGGCCGCGTCCGGGGCGTACAGAAACTCTCTTGTGGGTGAACCGTCGCCCCAACAGGTGATGCTGTCTCTTCCCTCATTCCTGGCCTCGAGACATTTGTGGATGAGCGCCGGTATGACGTGTCCAGTCTGCAGATCGAAGTTGTCGCGAGGGCCGTACAGATTCACGGGAAGCAGATAGACACCGTTGAGGCCATACTCCTGACGATAAGCCTGGAGCTGCGTCAGAATCATCTTCTTCGCCAGACCGTACGGAGCGTTCGTCTCCTCTGGATAGCCCTCCCACAGGTGCACCTCCTTGAACGGGACGGGTGTCATCTTGGGGTATGAGCAGATGGTGCCGACGACGACGATCTTCTCCACGCCGAACAGCCGTGCCGCTTCCACGAGTTCGAGCCCCATGACAGCATTTTCATAGAAGAACAATCCCGGATGCTCTCTGTTGGCTCCGATGCCTCCGACAACACCGGCCAGATGGAAGACAACCTGAGGTTTGACCGAATCGAACAGGCTTCGGACGCACGCACGTTCTCGAAGGTCGCACTCGGCGCGTGTGGGCAGGATGAGCTCCCCCGCTTGCCCGGACTCGAGTCTTTCGACGACGTGACTGCCCAGGAAGCCGTGGGCTCCCGTCACCAGAACTCGTTTTTCTTTTAGCCTAAGCAACCACGTGTTTCCTGGTCTGCCATTAGCAGTGGCGGATACTGACCTATCGGGGGTCAGACTGCAGCCGTTTTACCCAAGCCAGCCCCCCAACCACAACATGAAACGCGAAATACATCGACAACGCATAGACAAACGGCAGAGCAGGCATTGAATAACGACCGCCCTGCGGGGCGCTGAATGCCGAGGGGATAATGTAGGCATTGGCGATCCAGAGCCCCAGGCAAAGGAACGATCCCGGATCGACTCGTTTATCCTGGCCAATGGAGTGAACGACACACAGAATGAATCCAGGCACGAACAGCCAGAGACAAGCGTTGAAAAGTCTACCGGGTATGGAAATGAGCAGGATTTTTTGGACTGCCCTGACGTAGAGCCCCGCGTTCATCAGGCTGGACGTACTCACGCGGAAGAAATGGTGAGGTCCCTATCCTAGTTGAAACTTAAAGGGCTCCAAACTTACGTTGTGGGTAGACGTGTGAGAGCGTGTACCCGTAAGAAAGGAGCCCACGATGGAGAAGCTATTTGCAGGGGATGGCGAAGTCAAGGTTGGGTCAGACGTTATGGATTTGGAGACGCGTTTATCGGTGATCCGGGCGCTGATTCCGCTGGGTCTGGAGGCCGTTGCCGACGTGCTCCAGCAGGAGGTGGAGCAGCTCGCAGGCGTTCGGTATGCGCGTAAGGGTTCAGAGCAGTCGCATCGTCGATGGGGAAGCCAGAAAGGGTCCGTGTATCTGATGGACCAGAAGCTGCCGGTGGCCGTTCCCCGTGTGCGCGACGTCGAGTCCGATACGGAGGTTTCTCTGGCCGCATACCGGGGGATGCAGAGGCCCAGAGCGATGGATGAGAAGCTGCTGCTTCGTGTGCTCAAGGGAATCTCCTGTCGCAACTACAGAGCCTGTGCAGAGTCGGTACCCGAAGCGTTCGGAATCTCGGCATCCTCCGTCTCGCGACGGTTCATCAAAGCCACCGCAAAGAAGCTGAAGCAGTTCCAGGAACGACCGCTCGACGACTACGACTTGGTCGCCCTGTTCATCGACGGAAAGAGCTTTGCCGACGAAGAGATCGTGATCGCTCCGGGCGTCACGACGGACGGCCAGAAGATCCCCCTGGGCTTCGTCGAATCGGCGACGGAGAACGAACGGATCTGCCGTCAGCTGATCCAGGATCTCATCCGGAGAGGCCTGTGCTACGACCAGGGCCTTCTCGTTGTGCTGGACGGCTCAAAGGGACTCCGCAGTGCCGTCACCAAAGCCCTCAAAGGGGATGTGTGCGTGCATCGCTGTCAGTGGCACAAGCGCGAGAACGTCGTCAGCTACCTCCCGGAGGCAGAACGTCCAAGAGTTCGACGGAAACTTCAGAAAGCCTATGACTGCGACACCTACGAGGAGGCAAAGGCCGCACTCGAATCACTCAAACCCGAACTCAAGCTGATGAATCAGTCTGCCGTGGCAAGCCTCGAGGAAGGACTGGAGGAAACCCTGACCCTCCACCGGCTGGGGATGCTCCCGTTCTTGAAGCGAAGCTTCCGAACCACCAATTGCATCGAGGCGCTCAACAGCATGACCGGCAACCTGATACGGAAGGTCAACCGCTGGAACAACTCTCCTCAGCGACACAGATGGGTCGCGGCCGCACTCCTCGACATCGAACCACGCCTGCGACGCGTGAGCGGATACAAACACCTCCCGCTGCTCAGGCAAGCACTGAAAAACAACCTGAATCTCGGCGACAATCAAGATGCTCGGCAGAGAGCATGAATACCACGGAGCCCGATGAGTTTCAACTGACTATGGGACTTGACCTTACGATCAGCATCGGTGTGGGAACGTTGACGGAAGAGATGGAGTCCGAGGAGAAGCTGCTCGACGCTGCCGACAGGGCCGTGTATCTCGCGAAGCAGAAGAAAGACATGGTTTGGCCCCACATCAACGCTCAAGAGCAGCCAGCCGCTTAGCTACCGCTTGACAGTCATGTTGACCTTGTGTAGCTTCAAAAATCGTGACAGCTGACAAGAAGCGGGAATGGCTCAGCTGGTAGAGCACCACCTTGCCAAGGTGGATGTCGCGGGTTCGAGTCCCGTTTCCCGCTCCAAAATATTCGAGCAAAAGTCCGTTAAACTTCCCCCCGTTTAACGGACTTTGCTGTATGCGGCTGACGCCCACGACGCGACATTCGTCGATGACTTTTCGGACACCAAGAGGGTGATGTGACGCAAGATCTGAAGAACCGATTGGCCAGCCTCGCCTTCCCCCACATTCGTCTCCTCGCACCCGGTCCTCACGGTCTGACTCCCGCGGTGACCAAGGTGCTCCAAAACTACACCGCACGCTTTACTCACCGGGCTGATGACTTTAAGACGTGCTACGCTCGAACAGTCGATCTGCTCAACGAACTGTTTAACATACCCGACGCATTCACACCCCTCGTGTTCGGTCACACGGGCAGCTACAACTGGGAGATGGTCGCCGCCAACACACCCGATCGATTTCGAACGCTCGGTATCGACATCGGATCTTTCTCGAAGCGATGGGCTCAGGTCTTCAACGACCGAGGACGACACGCCGATGTCATCTCGGCAGATTGGGGTGAGGGCATCACACCGAACGGAATACGGGAGGCGATGTCCGCGGGCTACGACCTGGTCCTCCTCATTCAGAACGAGACGTCGACGGGCGTTGCATTAGATGTCGGAGCGCTCTCGGAGACCATTCGATCGGTCAATCCCGAAGCCTACATCGGCATCGACGCCGTCAGCATCGCCGGAGCTGTGGAGGTCGATATCGGCCGTCTGCAACCAGACTACTACCTGTGGAGCTTGCAAAAGGACTTTTCCATACCCACGATCGGTTCGGTGATGATCGTTTCCGATCGCGCGGCGGAATTGGCAGAAACCGTTCCCGACCGGGGCTATGTATTGGACGTTGTCGAATGGTTGAGCCGTGCCGCGAACGCGCAGACTCCCATGACCGTCGCGGATCTGACCCTGCAATGCATCACCGCCAGGCTCGAGGAGATGAAGGCGGAGGGAAGTGCCCGTTTCGATCGACACGCTGCGATCGCGGCCAAGCACAAAGCGTGGGCAACGGAACGTGGACAGTCGCTCCTCGCCAGGAAGGGGTTCGAGTCACCGACCGTGAGCGCCATTTCCCTGCCCGACGGCATCACAGGGCCGGAGCTCACCGCCCGGACTCGCGAATGGTTGAACGCCCAGATCGCACCCGGCTACGGCACGACGGCAGATGGTTACATCCGAATCGCCGCGATGGGCACGACGACCGTCGAGGACACCGATCGGCTGCTGGAGGGTCTGGGGCTGCTGATCGATCACTGGGATGAGCTTACATGAAGCGGTGTTCAGTGTTCGGTGTTCCACAGCCTGCTGGAGGGGCTTCGAGGCTTCTTCGCACCCAATTCCCATTCGGGCCTGGATCTTCCTCCGAATTTTCGACCCTCGGTGTCCTCAGTGTTCTCCGTGGCTGTCCTTGGTTTTCACGACATGAATAGACCAACGAGCATGATTTGCCCGAGCTGCGGGAACCTCATCAGCACGGAGGAGACGGAGTGCCCGATGTGCGGGGCACGTCATCCCAACCTCTTCGGCATCGGGCCTTATCTCAACCGGCTGTTTGGCCAGCAGATCGACATCCTCACTCTGATCCCGACCGCCTGTATCGCGCTTTTCGTTCTCAGTCTGGTCCTCGATCTGAATGCAGCCTTGAGCGGGGGCGGGGGGATCTTCGGGATGCTGAGTCCCGGCGCCCGCCCGCTCTATCTCCTTGGTATGACGGGTGGATTGGCTCGCGGGGACTGGTGGACGGTGCTCACGGCAACCTACCTACACGGCAGCTTACTCCACATCGTTTTCAACGTGATGTGGATTCGGCAGCTCGGCCCCGAGGTCGGTGGTATCTACGGTCCCGCCCGGTTCTTCATCATATTCACGGCTGGGGGTGCCATCGGATTCATCCTCTCCAACACGCTTTCCGGCGCACCGACGATCGGTGCATCGGGCGCCATCTTCGGGCTACTCGCGGCCCTCATCGTTTACGGACGCACGCAAGGCGGAAGTATGGCGTTAATGACCCGCCAGGTCTGGCAGTGGGCCATTTTCCTGTTCATCTTCGGGTTCATGATGAGCGGCGTGAACAACTTTGCTCACCTGGGTGGATTCATCGGTGGGTGGATGGCGGCCAGGCTCCTGGTCAACGGGGCCGGGCGTCGAGATAGCCGCAAGGTGACCATCCTCGCCATCGTCCTGCTCGTCTTAACCGGGGCTGGTTATGCGCTTTCGATCGTCAACAACGTGAGCGTGCTCTACCTCCGTTGACCACATCAGATCCTGCGAATTCCATCGCTCCAACTCAGACTATCCGCGTCCCCCGTCACCCAATCCAGTTTCAATGCGACGTGATCGATCGTCACGCGATTGTTCGTGAACGTGACGTGGACCGTATCGTCAGGTCCTTGGATCACCGCCGGATAGTGAAAACGACCTTCCCCCGTCACGAGATCTTTTCGGATCGGCCACGTCGCCCCTTCGTCCTCGCTCAGCGCAACGGTGAGGGGATTCCGCTCCTCCGGATTGCTGTTCCACACGACAAGAATGCGACCATCTTCGAGTTGCACTGCATCCAGCGCGGCGAAGGGTGACGTCAGGTCCGTCAACACCGCAGTCGACCACGTTTCTCCCCCATCGCTCGACTCGCTCTGGAGGACGTAGCCCTGACGTCCAGAGGGTCGAAGCAGAGCCAGAATCGTTCCATCCGATCTTTCGAGCAACGTCGGATGCTGGTTGCGCTCCCCTTCGATCTTCGTGATCTCCTTCCACGTCCCGCCATCGTCCCGGCTCCTCCAGATGCGGGAATGACCGTCCTTGTACTCGGTTCCAAAGAGGAAGTCCCCGTTCGATAGCTGTAGTGGTTTGCATCGCGGGACGTGCCCCCGCTCCGTGTCGAGCATCTCCACGTCGGTCCACGTACATCCACCATCCGAGGACCGCTTTCTACGCAGGTCGCACGTCACCCATCGAACACCGGGACCGGGCTTCCCATCCAGCTTGCCGTGCATTGTCCCGTAGATCAACTGGATCTCGCCCGACGACGTTTCCACGAGTATTCCGTTCCCTTCGGGCTTTCCATCCGTATCGGCCACGATCTCGAGTGGCGCGAAACCGTCTTCGGTCTTTCTCGTCAGCACCCAGGCGGCATCCGGTCTCGCCTCACCCGATCCCGCATAATAGCCGACGAGGAGCTCGCCTGTAGACGTCTCCATCAGAACCGAACAATGACACGATGGAAACCGGTCGGTTGGTTCGGCGACTGCTTCCCAGGTTAGGATGGACATGCGTTTGTCCTCACGCTGAACATCGTCTCAGTCCAAACACATCAGCCAATGTCATCCCGGCAGGTTTCTGGCCGGGATCCATTATCCCGTCCTTGCAGCTGGGATAAATGGGCCCCCCTTCGACAAGCTCAGGACAGGCGGCAAAGAAGCGTACCGGGGTGGCATGGTCTATCGCAATTGCAGAAGATCCGATCGCAGTCCAAGACTGCTCCCACCCCAATCGTTTGGCACGCCTGCTCACCTCTTCGGGGTTTCAACCTTTCTGTGGTTTCAAAACGACTTTCACCACCTCTTCCGCTTTCTGGTCCATCAGATGGAACCCGTGAGGCGCTTCTTCCAGACTCAGGCGATGCGTGATCAGCGGATTGAGGTCGAGTTGGCCTGATGACATCAACTCAAACACAGGTTCATAGCCTTCGGGCATGCCCTGCGAGCCGATGATCGCCTTCTCAGAGAACTTGAAATCGATGATGGGGATCGTGGCGCGATTGTCCTTGAACTAACCGACGACCGTTACGAGTCCACCTGGCTTGACTGCTTCCACGGCTTGGGGTAAAGTCTCGTCCTGATCGGCACCGACACATTCGATCACCTTGTCCACACCTTGCCCGTCCGTCAGGTCCTGGATCGGCCCCGACACGTCCTCTTTGTGAGAGTTCAGTGCGAGGTCGGCCCCCAGTTCCCTCGCACGACGACATCGGTAGTCCACGATGTCCGTCGAGATTACCCGCGCGCCAAGAAGTTTCGACAACAGCATCGCCGACAGCCCGATTGGGCCACATCCTTGAATCAGGACCGTTTCACCGGCTTCGATCTTGGCGCGTCCGGAGACGGCGTGGTTCGCGATGCCTGCGGGCTGTGCGACAGCAGCTTCGTCGAAAGTCAGACCCTCCGGTATCTGTGCGAGGCGGCCGGCAACAACGGTCATCCGCTCGGCATAAGCCCCGTGGGCGGTGAATCCAGGGCTCCCGGGGTTTAGGCAATCGACAGGACGACCAGCGCGACACGGATCGCACGACCCACACGCCTTGCGACCGGTTCCAGCCACGCGATCGCCCACCTTCACTGAAGTCACGCCCTCGCCGATCGCCTCGACGACACTGGCAACTTCGTGCCCCATCACACGAGGAAACGTCATCTTCGGATGCCAGCCGTGCAGACCTTCCAGGTCCGATCCACAGACGGAGCAGGATTCGATGCGCAGCCTCACTTCGCCAGCTCGCGGCTCCTCGTCGGGCAGCTCCACAAGCTCGATCTGTTCTGGCTCTCTGACCATCACGGCTCTCACGTCACGGGGCTCCCTTCCACTACTGAACGACCGCGAAGAAGCATTTCAAATACCGCCCTTCCGGAAAGTTCACGGGAGACGGATGATCAATGGCCTGCGTGTGCGATCTCAGGACCTGAACGGTCCTGTTCGCCGCCGTCGCTGCGTGCTTGACGATCGTGAAGAAGGCCTCGTAGTCGATCTGTGTCGAACAAGAGGCCGTGACGAGAATTCCCCCGGGCCTAAGAATCTGGATCGCCCGCCGATTCAGACTGATGTAAGCGCGTGTCGCCTGCGTCAATGCTGCTTGCGTTTTGACGAACGCCGGCGGATCAACGATCACCAGATCGTACGTCACGCCATCGGAGCGACACGCCTTCAGATAATCGAACACGTTGTCCGCCACACACGGATGATCGTCTTGTGAGAGTCGATTCAACTCCAGATTTTGACGAGCAAGATCGATCGCTGTTTCCGAAATGTCGACGCTCGTCACGCGCAATGCCTTTCCGCGTCCGGCGTAGACACTGAATCCCCCACTGTAGCTGAAACAGTTCAACACTTCCCGATCGCGCGCGAACGACTGCGCGCCCAGACGGTTCTCTCTCTGATCCAGAAAAAATCCGGTTTTCTGTCCCCGCCGAACATCGACCAGGAATCGGCACCGGTTTTCGGAGATCTCGATCAGCTCCGGCGGATCCTCACCGGCGACAAGACCTGTCGGAAAAGTCTCCAGACCATCGGCCCGTCGGGTTCCGACATCGCTGCGTTCGAAGACCCCCGTTGGCGAAAGGGTTTCCTCCAGCGCCTCGATGATCTCGCGCCTGACTCGCTCAATGCCCAGCGTATGGAACTGAACGACCAGGAAGTCGGCATACCGATCGACGATCAGCCCCGGAAGACCATCGCTCTCCCCGTGGACGAGACGATAGGCGTTCGTCGTCTTCCCATCGATCCATGTCTTCCGTAGCGTCGTCGCTGTCTCGATCCGGTTTCGAATGAACCGCTCATCGATCGCCGTGTCTTCATCGCGCGTCAGGACCCGTACCGGGATCGATGACGCGGCATTGTAGTAACCCCTTCCGACGAACACGCCCTCAGAATCGCACACGTCGACGATCGACCCGGGCTTGACTTCAGCGTGATGCGCGACCGCCCCGCTGAACACCCACGGATGTCCTTCCGAGACCTTCCGTTCACGCCCCTTTCGAAGATGTATTCGCGGATACGTCATCGCCCACTTTGGTCAATAGTCACCTGTCACTGGTCAATGAACGCATTCACAACCGGGAAAGGCGTTCGCCAACAGGTTCCGGAATCCAATCCGCGTCGATACCCAAATCCGCAAGGATCACCTGCGCGCTGTTGTAGCCCGGAAGACCCGTAATGTTTCCACCTGGATGGCAACAGGAACCGCACAGGTAAAGGCCGTCCACGTGTCCCCTGTAGTGTCCCGCGCCTGGAAAAGGCCGATCGTAGCCGATCTGCCCGTTCGTGAAGGCTCCGATCAAAAGATCACCACGCCGCATGTTGGGAAAGGTGCGTTCGACATCCAGTGGGCTTCGAACGAACCAGTCGAGTGTGGCCTCCCTGACATTGGGCGCATACTGACACAGCTGCTCGAACATTTGCTCACCCACTCGATCCTGTTCAGCATCCCAATTAGCCCCATTCCCTTTGATGGCATAGGGCGTCTTCTGCCACACGAAGATCGTATGACCTCCATCCGGAGCCTGACTCGGATCGAACACCGTCGGACAGCTGCCCCACATAATGGTCGGGGGATGGCTGCCCGCCACGTGCGCATCGACCATCTCCAGATATCGATCGACGTGATTCAGACCCAAGATGGCCATGAATGTCCGGCCCAGATGGGGATGTTTCTCAGCGGCCACGAGCGACCACGGTTCGGACAGGTTAACGTTGAGCGCGAACAGGGGCGAGATCAGGTTGTACTCGAACGCGTCGGCTCTGTCGCGCCAGTCCGCTGGTACATCGTCGCGGTCCATCAGATCGAGAAACGTCTGGTGCGGGTTCAGCCCCGACACGACGAGTCGTGTTCCGACACGCTCGCCCTCGGTCGTCTCTACGCCCACGACCTTTTTACTTTCCGTCAGGATGCGGGCCGGTTCCGTACAAAGCCGGATCTCGCCCTCCGCCTCCTCAACGGCGCAGACCAACGCTCTCGCGAGAGCAGAAGCGCCCCCCAGGCACATCTGCGCTTTCCCCGTGCTCGCCAGCAGTGCGGCGATGTGATGGCCAAAGCCTGGGCACCGCAGGTCTACCTCTCGCAATCCGTTGAAGAACAGAAGACCAGCCTGAATCACCGGGTGTTCGAACTCACGCTGCACGAATCCAAGCGGCGACAGTTCACTCACCTGCAGCAGGAGTCGCCCATTGTCCGTCCCCGACAGGATGCGGTTCCGCTCCTCGCTCGGGATCGGAGGCGCCTGCGCCTCAGGAATCAGAATCTCCTCGACGATCGGCAAAAACTGGTCGCGCCACCGCCTGAGGGTCGCCGCATCCTTCACGCTGAACTGCTCGAACGAAGAGGCCGTCTTTTCGAAATCCGTCCACCACTCGAGGGCGTCATTCGACTCCAACAAGAGGGCGACGTTCAGCTCGGGCTCGATATACCGCGCGCCGTAGCGCTCGAGGTCGAGTTCCCGATACCACGGCATGTATGTAATGGCACGATGGTAAAAGGAGTGCGTGTTGTGGAGGTAACCGGGATGTCGTGGATCTTCGACGGTGGCGAGGCCACCACCCGCGACATCACGCCGCTCGAGACATAGGACGTCGAGGCCGGCTCGGCACAGATAAGCCTGGAGGATCAGACTGTTGTGCCCCGCACCAAGAATCACCGCATCGTATTCACAATCCATCAGAGCCGGGACAGACGGTTCGCCTACACATTGGGAGCCAGCGAGGGCCGATCAACTTGATATTTCGTAAGTGCTCGTCGTGTAGGTCACCGACTGGCCCGGGTCGAGGGCAGCAACCGCCGTGTTGGGTGAGAGCATACGGACATAAGACTCGAACCCCGCTATGTCAGCGGGCTGCCCGGTCGCCTCGCCATAGTGATTGGGGATCACGACATCGGGCCTGATGAAGCTGGCCGCACGCGCACCTTCACGGATGCCCATCGTGAACTTGCCTCCGACCGGAAGGATGGCGACCTGAGGACCATACATCTGGCTGATCAGCTGCATGTCACTGAACAGCGCCGTGTCTGACGTGTCGTAGATCGTGATCCCATTCGCGAACTGGAACACGAGCCCACACACCCCGCCATCTGGCTTGAAGTACTCGTCCTCCGACGGTCCACCGAGTGCCTGGTTGGGTGACATGGAGAGTGAGTGAAAAGCCTGCGTCGCCGTGACGCGTACGTTGCCTACTTCAACCGAGCCACCCGGGTTGAAAGGAAGCGCCCGATCGCCCAACTCGAGACCGTGCGCCCCGGCCACCAGACACAGCTCGTAGTTCCCGATGAACGTCGCCCCCGTCCTCTCGCACACCGCGAACGAGTCGCCAACGTGGTCGTTGTGCCCGTGGGTCGCAACGACCAGATCCGCCTTTTCAACATCATCCACCCCGATGTCACACGTCGGATTACCATCCAGCCAGGGATCGATGTAGATCGATTCGCCCGAGTCGGGCTCGATCAGCATCGATGCGTGTCCTAAAAGCGTCACCTTCACCTGCGCCATTCTTCCTCCTTAAAGATCAACCTTACACGAATGGGAGACCTTCCAGCCCTATCTTACTCCGATTCTGTGTCCTGCCTCTGTTCGAGTCACGCTTCGACGTATGTCTTACTACCAGCTCGTGAAACTTTGAACGCGAAGGCGCCAAGACACGAAGACGCGAAGAACTGCTCTTCAGAATGCTTGCCACCACGATCGGGTCGTTCCCCGGGTTTCTGGATCCACTCGATACCCAACCTGCCCATCCTTAGTGTCTTAGGCCTTCGTGTCTTTGCGTTTAAACTTCCCCGGTGTCCGCAGATCTGCGCTCAGTCAAGGCTTACACCGACCTCCGCACCCTTCTCCGAAATCTGTCTCCACGTCTCATCGTCGATGAACACGCCGTCGGCTTCCATCTGCTTGCGCTTTCGACTTTCCAGTTCACCCGGCAGCACGATCTCGTCGAACCCCTCCATCAGTCGGGAGCTCTTGAGCCACGCCATGAATGTCTGCATATCACGCTCGAAATCGTCCGGCGCGATGAAGGCTTGGATGTCGATCGCCATCACGAATACGCCATTCCCACCGCCCGTTGCCCCGTCGCGACTCAATCCGCCCCCACCCAAAGCACCCGACAACACATCAACAACGATCGATAACGCATAGCCTTTGTGCGCGGTGATACCTCCGAACGGCAGGATGGCCCCTCGCGGCGGACCGTAAAAACCGGCTGGCTCGGTCGTCGGGTTGCCATCGGCGTCGATCGCCCACCCTTCAGGAAGTTTCTCACCTAGGTTTCGTTTAACGCGAATTTTGCCCTCGGCGACAACGCTGGCCGTCATGTCGACGACGACGGGGAAGTCTCCCCCTGTCGGGATGCCGACCGCGATCGGGTTGGGCGACATGCGGGCGTCGATGCCGCCGAACGGCGACTGCAACAACCCGCCGCCGTGGTTGTTGCACATCACGATCCCGATGAAGTTCTGCTCTGCCGCCGTCTCGACGTATTCGCCCAACCGCCCGATGTGGCTGCAGTTGAACACCTCCACGACAGCCACCGACCGCTTCCTCGCTTTCTCGATCGCCATCGCCATCGCCTGATGGGTGATGGTCTGACCGAAGCCCCATCCCCCGTCCACGACGGCGGAGGCGTCCGCTTCCTTCACGATCTCGATCGTCTTGCCCGGATGCGCTCGACCGTCTTTCAACACATCGACGTATTGAGCGACACGGACCACGCCGTGCGAGTCGTGACCAAAGATGTTCGCGAGCACGAGCGAATGCGCGATCCGCTTCGCCTCGATCGCATCCAACCCCGCGGCCACGAACACCTTCTCACAACTTGCTTCCAACTCGTCGATCTGAAACGTCGGCAACTGTCCTCCATTGATTATTGAAAATGTTGTATAGCTCAACACCTTCACCAGGTGCGTAACGACATGTTCTATGTTCTATCTTCCATCTTCAATGCCTACCCTGCTTTCGCTATTGTTTCGGCAAACTCCTTTGCGCCCTTGGCAATCCAGGGACCGATCCCGGTAAACGCGAATCGAACTCCCAGGCTCATGAAGTGCTCGGCCGTCTCCTGCGTCATCAGGGTTCCGGCGGTTCGCCCAGAGTCGGCGATTCGCCTCAACGTGTCGTCGATCGTTTTCTGCACATCCGGATGTTGGATATTGCCGATGTGTCCCATCGATGCCGCCAGGTCAGAGGGGGCCACGAAAAACACATCGATGTGGTCGACCGAGAGGATCTCGTCCAGATTCTGCACCGCCACGATATCTTCAACGAGCACGATCAGCAGCGTCTCGTCGTTTGCGACTGCAAGGTAATTGTCGACGCCGTAACCTTGCCGGCTTGTGAACAACCCTCGTTGCCCGATGGGTGCGAATTTCCCGCCCGCAATCACGTTCTCCGCTTCCGCCTTCGTGTTGACGTGTGGAACGACGATGCCTTGCGAGCCCCGGTCGAGGGTCCGGTAAATGAGATTCTGATCGTTCCTGTTTATGCGGGTTATGGATGTGAGCCCCCAAAGGTCGCAGGCCCGGCTCAGCTGGCTGACGTGCTCGGCATCCACACGTCCGTGCTCCCCCTCCAGCCAGACACCGTCCCACCCATTGGGCCCAAATGAATCGATGGCGTCCGCGTCATCCATTCCAGCGACGACGAGGGCCCGTTCGCCTGCCTGAAGCTTCTGCTTTACGCGATTCGGTCGGATTTCCATAGTTCCCTCTGCGAGTGTTAGGTGGACAAGCGGCTGGGATAATAGCTTCTGGCGTGAAGTGGAGCAAGCTCTGGAGACTCGGCGTGGGTCCGAATGCACTCAGGGTCTAGCGTATTCCCCGGCCAGGTAGCGTGTGATTTCACGATCTCCGTAGTCGAGCGCGAGTTCGACGAACCGGCTGGCTCGCTCCTCGTCCAACAACGGCCTCGCGCGTTCGAGATCCTCCTCCCATTTCCTCTTCGCTTCTTCCACACTGCCACGCCACTTCCTCATCGTCAAAAAAACCTGCTCGATCGCCCAGGGATCCTCGACCGACGCCCAGGGCCGCGACAGAGCTAGAAAGTCGGACACGGCCCGGCACTGGATGAACCCGACGTGGTCCGCCCGATCGAACTCGCCGATCGAGCCATCTGCATCCTGATAATGTATCGGGAGTGTGTCGACCATGGACCACAGGCCGCGAACCGTGGGCCGAAAGTCATCGCCCAAGGCATGTGTTTGGTAGGTTATGGCGTCGCGAAAGGCTTCGTCGACCGTAAGATGGGAGATATAGCCGAGGATCAGCACGATGTCGCGATCGGAAAGCTTCCGTGGATCGGACAGATCGGGATGGTGCTCGAACATGCCGCTCACCGCCTTTCCCCACGTCTCCTTCTGATCCTCAGCATAGAAGTGGGTTCCGAATTTACCGAGCTTTGCGAAGATGCGTAGCCCATCCGGAGCGATGGACCCAGCCAACCAATGTCGGAGATGTTCATCGGCGAGATCGGCTGCTTGCGGATGCGTCTCGCGCAGTCGGCCGTGAAGACTGGATACCAGGGCGAAGTGGCAACGTCCGCGGGGCAACGTGTTTCCTCTAGGGTCTTCGACCGCACTGACATCTTCACAGTGGTGGACGGTGGGCGGTGGGCAATAGACGGTAAAGACGGCGTGCGCCCCTAAAGTCGTGGACAAGGTCCGCTCTTCACTGCGACAACCTCGTGCAGAGTAGAAGCGAATTTCGAACATCCAACGTCCAACTCAGAATGTCGAAGGGCACTCGGCGTTCGGCGTTGGACATTGCCTCAAGCCGCCGCCATCTATCTCTTATACAATCGATCGAACGTGTGCCTGGGCTTCCATCCCAGGATCCGTTCGGCTTTGTTCGTTCCATACTTCCCGTGAGGCAGAGTAGCACAGATATCAATGACTTCGTACAGGCTCGTCAGCTTCTCCGTCCTGAGGGCGTGGAGGAATGGTTCGCCCGTGTCTTCCCACGCGACGGAAAACGGATGGAGACCCGAGCCATCGGGCGTCGAAGGCTGGTCGACCGTTCGGAAGGAACAGTAGAGAAACGTGACCACCTCGATCTCGTGGGCCTCTGCGAACACCCGAACAATCTCGCCGCCCAGGTATTTGGTCAACGCATACAGATCGGACCCGGGATGGAGCGGAGCCTCGTCAGGAATGCCAAAGTCGGCATAGTAGTCTCCCTCGAAGCCGAGCGTGGTATGTCGCGGCCCTGTATGAATCACGCGCTTGATGCCGCACTCGACAGCGGCACGCATCACGTTGTAGGCACCAACCATGTTCACACGGAATGCCGGCACGAGTACTGGACGCAGCACGCTCACGTTGATCAATGCGTCCATCCCGTCCGCTGCCGCTCGAACCTGCTCATAGTCCGTGATGTCGACGGATACCCACTCGTCAGGCGGCACCGGTAAGACGGGCACGGGCACCCCGGGCGATTGAGGCTCGCCTTCGAGGATCGACTCGATCGAGCGCAGATCGGTCAGTCGAAGCGTGTACTGGCCTCTCAGCGCATCGGCGGCGGCCGCACCCACGGGACCGCCGGCACCGAAGATCGCCACCCTACCTTCCGTCACGGCAGACACGAATCAGTCCTCCTCCACGAGGGAAAGCGGCGCTTGTTTCGCTGCTCTGAACGGAAACCGCTCAGTGCCGCAGACGTGGTAGAGGAACCAGCGATAACGCGTCTCACCCAGCGGCATGGATAACGCCCGGACGATCGCCTCGAGTGCGAGATCCTGCGGCGTTCCATCTGGGCCCTCGATCTCGCCCATTCGCAGGCAGATCGAAGTGATCGGACCTTCCCTCGCAAACTCCCTAAACGTCTGCTCCACCAGATACGGCGCGAGCGAGCCCGCCTCGGGTCGAGGTCGGGGTCGAAAGGTCTCTTCGAGCACATAATCGTCAGGGTAATCGGCCAGAAGATCTAGCGTGCTGATCAGGATGGCGCGTTCAACGCCCGCGGTTTGTGCTTCTTCCAACATGACGTAGGCGCCCCGTACCGCATCGTCCAGAACGGTCTCATCCTTCGCGTCGGACAGGGCCGCCGTTTCGAAGACGTCCCCGTGGACGACGGCGTCGACGCCCTGGATGATCGGATTGACCCGATCCGGCTCGGGCAGCAGAACCTCATCGACACCACTGCCTGCTGCGCGGCCTACTGCTACGACTTCGTGTTCGTCACTCAGATGTCGGGCGACGCTCTTGGGAAAGGGACGGTCGCAGCCGGTTACGACGATCTTCACGTTGTCTCCTACGAGCTAAACAGTATTCGAGCGTTTAGTGTTCGTGGGGAAGGTACTAACGAACCCTCAACGAGGATGTCGTCAAGAAAGGGTCGATGGTCGGGACATGAAAAGACTTAATCGGACGACCGAACAGCGTATTCTTCACGTTCATCGGTCGCGATTTGAACCCAGGGCAGGTCCGGGTCGTGAGGCGTTGCTACCCACCATCCTGAGTCGGCGGCTGCCTGCAGCCACTTCTGCTTGTTGATGTAGGTCTCTCTCGGATAGTGATCGAAGGCCATCACATACAGAGGACGCAGGTGATGGGTCGTAGGCACGAGATCGGCCGTGAAGAAAAAAACGCCATCACCCGATTCGATCAGCACCGATTGATGGGCACGTGTATGTCCGGGTGTCAGAACCAATCGAATCGATCCGAACGAGATGTCGCCATCGATCAGATCGACGACGGATGCGGCTTCCAGAGGGTCCATCACCGACTCGCGCGGGTAGGCGTTGACCGATTGTCCATCTGCTTCGCGCGCGTCTTTCCACTCTCCGCGCTGAATCGCGTATCGCGCATTCGGAAACGTCGGGACGTAGGTACACTCGGACCCCGACGTCGCACCGCCGGCGTGGTCCTGATGCAAATGACTCAGGATCACGCGGTCGATCTGCTCCGGACGAACGCCGACTTCCGCCAGGGCGCCAACGAGACCCGGGTCCTCCTCCAGCGCGAAAATCCCGCGCAGTCTGTCTGTGACCTTCCCCCCGAAACCGGTCTCGATAAGCGTGCACTCGCCATCGGATTCCACGAGAAAGCACCACATGACCAGCCCGATGCGGTTCTGATCATCCGCCGGAATGCGTTTCGACCAATGCGTCTTGGGAATGATCCCGAACATCCCACCGCCGTCGAGACGGAGGCGTCCCGCCTGAACGGCGGTGATTCGGATATCACCGATTTGCAGGGTGTGCATTGTGAGAGGCCGGAACCGGTAGACGGTCGCTGTGGGAAGTGGGCAGTAGAGATAGGCCGCCCCCACGATCATTTCGGTGGGAGCAGCCTCCCGGCTGCGGACGAAAAAGGTGAGTGACAAGAAATCACCTGGCTTCGAGCGTGTGTTCAAGTATTGCCGCTGCTAATCCCGCAGGCAAAAAGAAAACGCCCCCTTTAATCCGCCAAGGGAGCGCCACGATCCGACAACTCAATTTCCTATCCTAATTCCCCAATTGATCTATCCCCTGCAGTGGGTTGGCCTGTGACTGGTAGAGCTGTCTGAGGACCTGGACCACCTGGATCCGGATCCGAACGCTGTCGTCGCCCATCGCTTTCATCAAGTAGGGTCCCGCAATGTCGGCCGAGAAGTTGGATAGAGCCTTGACGGCCTCGAAGCGTGTGTTCTCGTCCGGGTCTTTCAGGGCACGACCCAGAGCCGAGGCTGCCCGCTTCTGAACATCGGGATCGGTCATCGTGCCGAGCAGACGGACTGCATCGAGCCTGACGATAGGGTTCTTGTCCTCCAGTGCCCGCTCGAGAACCGCTTCCATCGAGGTATCCTTTTTGGCGCCAAGCAGAGGCACGTAGCGAACGGGTGGCGCCCGCCTCACAACGCAGCCTGTGGTCGCCAGAGCACTTAGGATCAGGAGAAGGGTTTTTCGCACTGAATAGCACCGCTTTAGGTTAAAATGGCCGGTTCTACGTTATTTTCGGCAGAATCCCAGACTTCTCCACCTTCTTCTACGCTTCTTCCTCATCCTCCGCCTCATCTTTTTCCCAGAATCGCCGGTACTCATCCAGGAAGCACAGCGAGGAAGGGTCTTCCATACGATCAAGATACAGGATACCGTCCAGATGGTCGACCTCGTGCTGAATAATCCGGGACTGCAGGCCCTCCGCCACGAACTCGACGGTCACACCTTCTCGGTCCAGCGCCTGAACGGAAATCCGGGTGTGGCGTCGTACGAGTCCTCTCAGCTCGGGAATGCTCAGACACCCCTCCCAACTTGTTTCCGTTTCTCCATCGACCGGCTTTGCGATCGGATTGATGAGGACGCAGGGCTCGCAGTCATCCACCGACTCGGCAAACCCTTGTGTCACGAGAATCCGCAATGACACGTGGACTTGTGGCGCCGCCAACCCCGCGCCGTGATACTCATCCATCGTTTCCAACATGTCGTCGATCAGCCGTTGCGTATCGGCTTGGGCGATCGAATTCAGGTTGACAGGTTCGGCAACTACACGCAGCACGGGATGTCCCATGCGAGACACCTTCCGTATCGCCATTCACGCCTCTCCAGGTTTTGCGTAGGGACCTGTATGCTTATCTTTCAGCGCCTGTGACACATCATCGATCGAAGGAGATGATATGCCCGTAGCACTCGTGACCGGGTCCAGCCGTGGTATCGGGCGAGGCATCGCCTACGCCCTTGCCGAAGCCGGATACGACATCCTTATCAACTACACGAGCAACGAATCGGCCGCCGCCGAAGCCGCCGACGGCGTGCGCGCCAGAGGAACCCGTGCGGAGGTCGCGCAAGCCGACGTGACCGACATCGATCAGGGTGTCGGTCTGGTCGATCGCTCGATAGAAACGTTCGGCCGACTCGACATGCTCGTCAACAACGCCGGCATCGCCCCTCGTGTTCGGGCGGACATTCTCGAGGCCACTCGGGACAGCTACGACGACGTAATGGCCACTAATCTGCGTGGACCCTATTTCCTGACTCAGCACGCTGCGAATCGAATGATCGACCTCAAAGCCGCCGGCACGATCGACATCGCGCGGTTCGTCACCATTTCCTCGATTTCGGCCTACACCGCGTCCGTCAGCCGGGGGGAGTATTGCGTTTCCAAGGCCGGCCTGACCATGCTCACGCGATTGTTCGCCGATCGTCTGGCCGAACACGGTTTCCCGGTCAACGAAATCCAGCCCGGGATCATCCTCACGGACATGACGAATGCCGTTAAAGACAAATACGATCCTCTGATCGCCGACGGACTCACCCCCATCCGCCGGTGGGGCCGACCGGAGGACATCGGGAAGGCTGTCGCCGCGATCGGACTCGGCTATTTCGACTTCACGACGGGCGCGGCCATTCCCGTCGACGGAGGTTTCCACCTTCATCGTCTATGAATCGGCGGTTCGGACCCCGCGAACGTCCCCGAAGTTGACGGATAGGCCAACCTGACGTAATTTAGACTGTTCAGGTAATTACGACGCTCTACCATCGGGGGTCAAGCGGATGCTCAGGGGCCTGTTCAAGAAAGACGAAGAGAATGGTGAACTCCAGCGCGAGAAGCAATATGTGCTGGAAGACCAGGACGAGGAGGTCGAGGAAGCGATCTCCCTGCTGGGTGGCGAGGACGGCCGCCTGGACGAAACGATGGAGGAAATCGACGAGGCGGTGAAGGAAGCCGCCAAATCTTCCCTCCGCGACATCCGCCTGATGGAGGAAGGGCGTTGCCCATCCTGCGGTCACAAGACGAATCCCTTCCTGTTCACGACCGTCTGCGCCAACTGCGGATGGTTTTCGCACATTTCTCCCGAAGATGGCCAGTCCATCATCCACCTCAAGAACGGGGGAACGATCGAGTGCGGCTCGACCTTCGACACGAAGGATTACTACATTCTAGGCATCACGGACGGGGTCGTACGCGCCAAGGTCTCCAAGGAGAACGTCGAGTACATCGAATTCAGATGGACCGACGAGGAGATTGGAAAAAAGCGGCAGGCCCAGGTCGCGGCTCAGGCCGGTGTCGATGCGTGGACCGAGAAGCCGCTGTCCGATTACGACAGCGACAAGCAAGTCATCATCTACGCAGCCTTTGGTCAGACGCAAGAACGCTACGTCTTCGGCAATCGTGAAAACGCGGAGGCTTTCAAGAAGCAGTATCCCGTTCGCGTGCATAAAAATTGTTACAATCGTACGTGCCTCGACTGCGATCTGTGCGTCAAGAAATACTCAGCCGAAGACGAGACCATCTTGCACGAGAGCCCGGAGGTAGTGGCTCAGCGCGGATAGCAGAAGCGCGGCCTAAATACAGAAGGCGAGTCGACTCGATCGACTCGCCTTCTTCCGTTTCAGGATAGGAGGGTGTCTCTAGACCAACTCCTCCTCCTCGGCGAACAGGAGTTCGGGCTGCGCCTGTTGCTGTTCGAACAGATCGCGATAGACACCCAGTTGGGCGGCCAGCTCGTCGTGCGTGCCCCACCCCGCCATCCGTCCGTTGTCGAGCACAAGTATCTGATCCGCTCTCTGCGCCGTGGAAATGCGATGCGTGATCACGAAGGTCGTCCGATTGGCCATGATGCGATCGAGGGTCCGCTGAATCCGGGCTTCGGTCTTGGCATCCAGAGCCGACGTCGTATCGTCCAGCACCAAAATACTGGGATCCGTCAGCAGCGCCATCGTAAAAGCCATCCGTTGCTTTTGCCCGCCCGATAGATTCGATCCCCTCTCTCCTACTTTAGCCTCGTATTTCTCGGGTAGCGACATCACAAAATCGTGCAGCTCGCCCTGCTTGGCCGCCGTCATAATTTGATCCGGCGTTGCATCGTCGCGCCCGTACTTGATGTTCTCGGCGATCGTGCCCGAAAAGAGGATTGGCTCCTGCGGCACGACGCTGATGTGCCTGCGCAAGGAAGAGATTCGAACGTCTCGAATGTCATAGTCGTCGATCAGCACGCGACCCTGCGTCGGTTCATACAGACGGAGGAGAAGATTGACCAGCGTGCTCTTTCCGGAGCCCGAAGGGCCGACCACCGCGAGTGACTGCCCGGGCTGGACGCGAAAGCTGAGATCCTTGAGCACCTCGTCGCCCGCGTCGTTGTATCGGAAACTGACGTCTCGGAAAACGACCCTTCCCTTCACGGAATCGAGACGAACCGCGTTGGGCCGATCAGCGATCACGACTTCCTCGTCCAGCACCTCGAAAACACGCGAGATCACGACAACCATCTGCTGCAACGTCGCGTTGACGTTCGCCAAGGACACGAAGGGATCGAAAAGATGTCCCATGGACATGTTGAAGTAGATCAGTGCGCCGACTGTCAGGTTCCCGTTTCGAACCTCGAGCGCGCCGAGGTAGAACAGAGCGGCTGTCGCGATGGCGCTGATCGCGCTGCACGTCGCCCCCAATCCCGTACTCAGCATCATACTGCGCAGCGTCAGCCGGAAAATTTGAACCAACCGGCTGAAGAAGCGGCGGTACTCGCTCCTCTCCTTCGCAAAAGACAGGAGTACCCGGATCCCACGGACCCGCTCCTCGAGAATGCCGTAGGTGTCCGCAAACGTCTCTCGCTGCCTCAGGAACGCCGTCTGGATGGCCCTCTGGAACATCTTGTAGGTCACGATGTAGGCAGGCATCGCGAGTAGCGCCAGCAAACCCAACTTCACGTCGATCGTTAGGAGGATGACCGACCCCAGAAGGATCTGCGCAACGTGTCGCGTAGTCGATACGAAGGTCCCGGTCACTTCCGACTGAAGCAGCCCCACGTCGTCCAGCACGCGGGACATGATCTTGCCCGTCTGCTGCCGGTCGAAAAACGTCATCTGAAGCTTCTGGATCTTCTGATGCAGGTCGAGCCGAATACGAAACACGATGCGCTGTCCGACGAAGGCAATGTGGTAATTGTAGAACCAGTTGATCACCGCAAAGGTCGACCGGACCCCGAGATAGAGGAAGAAGATGAACCAGAGCCACTGAATCTTCTCCGTCCGGCTCTTTTCGTGAACGTGTGGCTGGAAGGGGTCTTTCCACGGAAGAACGGAGTGTGGGTCCCTCGTGCGAGAGCTGTTTGAGCCAACAGTCGAGGATCCAGCCGCGAGCCCCTCCACGATCGTCACATCCGGTTTGATCTGCAGAACGTTGTCGACTGTGATCTTCGTGATGAACCCGAGGATGAAGGAATACGACGAGGTAACACCGGCCATCAGCATGACCATGACCATTCGAAACCAGAATGGACGAACATAGCCGCGAACGAATCGGATGATCAGTTCCATAAATCAGTCTGCCGCGATATCTTCACTCGCACCGGAGAACTGCTGTTCGTAGAGTTCTTTGTATCGCCCGTCCGGCTTCTGCAGCAATGTCTCGTGATTGCCCACCTCGAGGATTTCGCCGCCATCCATCACGACGATTTTGTCGGAGTTGACGATCGTCGACAACCGGTGCGCAATCACGAACGACGTTCTGCCCTCGAGCACGTTGGCCATCGCTTTCTGAATCAGCGCCTCGGACAGCGAATCGAGCGACGACGTCGCCTCGTCCAGAATCAGAATCCCGGGATCTGTCAGCACGGCACGCGCGATCGCCAGACGCTGCTTCTCGCCCACCGACAGCTTGATTCCCTCATCGCCCAGCAGCGTGTCGTATCCGTCGGCCGTCCTGACGATGAACTCGTGAATCTCCCCCACACGAGCGGCAGCGATGATCTCTGCCTCGGTAGCATCGGGATTCCCGTATACCAGGTTCTCGCGAATGCTCGCGTCGAACAGGACCGAATCCTGCAACACCTGCCCGATCTGCGTCCTCAACGAGCGAAGCTGAACGTCACGGATGTCGTGCCCGTCGATCCGAATCGAACCGCCAGTCACGTCGTAAAACCGCATCAGCAAACTCGTCAAGGTCGTCTTGCCACAGCCGGTATGACCGACCAGGGCGACCATTTCACCCGGTTCGACGCTGAGGCTGACCCCCTTGATGACCGGCTCGCCCTCGTTGTACTCAAACTCGACGTTCTCGAACTCGACGCCGCCCTTGACGGGGGCCAGAGCCGGGGCATTCGGTTTCTCGACGATGTCGACCTCGTAGTCCAGGATTTCGTAGATGCGGTCGACGGAAATCATCATCTGCTCGAATCGCATGGCCTCCTGCGTCAGGTTGAGTACCGGTTGAAAGACGCGCATCGCATATGCCAAAAACGCCATCACGCCCCCGTAGGTCATCTCCCCCTGGATCACGAAGTAACACCCCATACAGAACACGATCGTGTTACGCAGACCCGACACCGCCCACACACCGGCGGAGTAACCCGCACGATAAGTCGCCGTCTGCATGGACTGGTCGAACGTTTCCCGCGTTTCTTCTGTAAAAGCCCGGTTCTCACGACGCTCCTTTCCATACGCCTTCACGAGGTGAACACCACTTAGACGTTCCTGCAACCCGACCGAAACACGATCCATCTTCGCGCGCCACGCCCTGATGGAAACCCGGATACCGCCGCGCCATCCGAAGTAGTTGAACAGGTAGAGCGGGAGCAGGACGATCAGGATCGTACCCAACCGCCAATTGAGCCCCAGGCAGAGACCGATCGCCACCCAGAACGTCACGAAATCCGTCACGATCGACAGCATTCGCATCGTCACCATACTTCTGACCGTCGACACATCCCCCATCACACGCGACATAATTTTGCCCGTGCCCATCCGATCGTAGAACCCCAGCCCCAGCGACAGCATGTGGTGATACAGATGCTGCCGAATGTCCATGATCAGACGGCTGGAAATAACCTGGATGGTATACGTGTTCAGTACCCTCAGGCCGGAAGCCGTCACAGGTACGGCCAGGGTCAGAAACAGGAAGAATTCGAGCCGGTCCCACTGTCCGCCTACGATGATGTCGTCGATGATGAACTTCATCAGCAGCGGGGGCGTCATTTGGATTGCCGTCAGGGTGACGGTTATGCCAAAGGCGACCGCGAGACGGCGTTGGTAGGGGCGGACGAACGTCAGGAGCTTCTTTAGATTCCTGGTTTTCGACTCGCTGGGTTCGTCCATTAGACTGGCAGGTAGGCTAAGATTGGAAATCCGCGTAAGTGCTTGAATATAAACCTATTCCTGGAATAGATCAATTTTTGGCAGCCGATCAGGGCATTAGGTGCATTAATGGAACGATCGAGTTGCCACCAACCTCCCACGTGGACGGTCGGGCTTGACGCATCGGACCGTGGGAACTATGTTCGCAACAGTTCCCTCCTGGTTTCCGTTTTTCTCCCCTCCGCTACCCATGCCCTCATCCATCGATCCCGGTTCAAAGACCGTCGCCGAGCTGCGCGAACTCGTTTCGAAACGACCGCGCGGCCTACAAAAGCTCCTCTCACGTCTCGAAGAAGACGAGCGGGCCGGTGTACGTGCGATCGCGGCCGCGGCCCGTCGACGGCAGCGCGCCGAACGCGCAGAACGCGCGAGGGTGGGCCGTCTGCTCAGGATCGAGCGTAGCTTGCACAAGAAGGGAATTGTCCACATCGCCGGTGTCGATGAGGCGGGGCGCGGACCGATCGCGGGCCCGGTCGTCGCCGCCGCTGTTCTGTTTCCCGTCGAGGTGGCCATCCTGGGGGTCGACGACTCTAAGGCGCTCAAGCCCGAACAGCGTGCGCCACTCTTCGACGAGATCCACGGAAGAGCGACCTCCATCGGGGTCGGTCAGTGCGACGCCGACGAAATCGATCGGCTCAACATCCACGTTGCGACGCTCACGGCCATGCGGCGGGCGATTCAGGCGCTTCGGCCAGCGCCCGAACGCATCCTCATAGACGGTAGCCACCTGCCCAAGAGCGGGTTCTACGAAATGGCTCTCGTCAAGGGTGATTCCCGGTCGCACGCCATCGCGGCAGCCTCCGTCGTCGCAAAAGTGACTCGCGACCGCATCCTCTGCGCGCTCGACGCCCAGCACCCAGGGTATGGACTTGCCCACCACAAGGGCTACGCCAGCGAAGACCACCTCAACGCCCTCAAGCGACTGGGTCCATCGCCGATCCATCGGCAGTCATTCCACCTCAATGGCTTTCACACACCGGCGTATCGACATTTTCGCAGCCAAATCGATCAGATTTCGCGTCCCGAGGATCTCCACGCAACGGCACACGACCTGAAAGCAGCGCGGCTGTCCCTGCCACCCCGGGCGTTCAAAGAACTCCAGGCCCACCTCCGGCAGCGGGAAACGCAGCTCAACCGAACGGGTCCGGCAGGCGAGCGAATCGCAGAGACAGAGCTGATGCGCGACGGTTATCTGATTCTCGAACGAAATGTCCGTCTACGAGGAGGAGAGATCGACTTGATCGCGCAGACCGGAGACGTTATTGCCTTCATCGAGGTCAAGAGCGCCGGACCCCACGGGTTCGGAGCGCCCGAGAGACGCGTTACCACCCGAAAACAGCAACAGATCGCCCGGCTCGCCGAAGCCTACCTCCACGAACACGCCACCACGCTATCCCCCCGATTCGATGTCGTATCGGTTGAGATGGCCACCGAGCCGCCGACCGCGGCCATCTTCAAAGATGCCTTCCGCGCCTGAGCCGCCCGCAAAGCGCGTCAATCTTGACACGTCAAGAGGTTTCTGGGTAGATTCGGGCCCTCGTTCGGGGTCCCGCTTCACTGCATCAGCCAGCCGATGCGCTCATCTTTGAAACGGAGCTTCGACCAGCCCCGTCAGTGGCATGACCGAACCACCAGCGACCTATGCCGGAACAGATCACCAAAGTCAAGGGTACCCGGGATTTCTACCCGGATGACTGGGGTTACCAGAAGTGGCTGAGTGGAAAACTGCTCAACGTCGGCCGGCTATTCGGCTACGAGGAGTACGAGGGCCCGATTCTGGAGCCCATAGAGCTCTACCTCGACAAGACCAGCGAGGAAATCGTTGGGCAGCAGACGTTCACGCTGACCGACAGAGACGGAAAGAGCCTCGTCATGCGTCCCGAGCTCACCCCCACTCTCGCACGCATGGTGGCTGCACGAGAAGGTCAGATGGAATTCCCCGTCCGCTGGCAGTCCTACGGGCAGTTTTTTCGCTACGAGCGCCCTCAACGAGGCCGCGGACGCGCCTTTTTTCAATGGAACGTCGATTTACTGGGCCTCGATTCGACCCTGGCGGACGCCGAGATCATCCACATTGCGTGCGAGGTGTTCAAAGCCCTCGACCTGCCCCCCGATTTGGTCGAGATCCGTCTGAATGACCGTCAAGCGCTGGAATCGTTCCTCGTCGGCGACATAGGGATTCCGTCAGACCAGATCGGAACCGTCCTGGGCCTGATCGATCGACGAGACAAGATGGGCAGCGAGAAATTCGTAGCCTCTCTAGCCGAATCTGGCATCCCGGCCTCCCAGGCGGGCGAGTTGGACGATGCTCTGTCCCGTCCCCAAAGGCTTGTCTCGCCGCTTCTCGACGAGGTGATGGGACTTCTCTCCGCCCGTGGCGTGGAGGATTACGTTAAACTCGACCTCACGATCGTGCGTGGTTTCGACTACTACACGAGCACCGTTTTCGAAGCCTGGGCGAACACCGACCTTCGCCGTGCCTTGTTCGGCGGGGGGCGGTACGATAATCTGACGGTTTTAGTAGGCGGTCGTAAGGAAATCCCCGGCGTCGGCTTCGCTCTGGGCGACATGGCCATTGCCGAGCTGCTGAAGGAAACGGACAAGATGCCGACACCGACGGGGGCTCCGGCCCAGTTGTTCGTGTCGGTGTTCTCCGACGAGCTCCTCACCGCAGCCACACACCTGGCCATCCAGGTCAGGGAAGCCGGCATCCCGACCGAACTCGGAACCCGACCCGGACAGCGACTCGACCGCCAGTTCAGATATGCCGATAGAAAAGGGATTCCCTTCGTGGCCGTGTTGGGCCCGGATGAGGCGACCCGAAACGAAGTGACTCTCAAGGACCTCAGAGATGGGAGTCAGCAGACCCTCAAGGCCGAGGCCCTGTTGGCGGCCTTGAAACGACAGGAATAGACCGAATGCCCGACACATTGGATGGCTGGAAGCGCACGCATCACTGCAACGAGCTCCGCAAAAGCGACATCGGCAAAGAAGTCACCCTGATGGGTTGGGTCGGCAAACGTCGAGACCACGGTGGTGTCATCTTCGTCGATCTACGCGATCGCGAAGGCATCACGCAAGTCGTCTTCCGTCCCGATATCGAGCCCGAGATGCACGAAAAGGCCGAGGGGATCCGAAACGAATACGTCCTCGCCGTTCAGGGAAAGGTCGAACATCGCCCCGAAGGCATGACAAACGAAAACCTCGCGACGGGAGCGGTCGACGTGGAGTGCCACTCGGTCCGCGTGCTGAACGAGGCCCAGACACCGCCATTCATGATCGAAGACGAGCAGGATCTCAGTGAGGAGATTCGCCTTCGGTATCGGTATCTGGATCTGCGGCGGCCCGAGATGCAATCCGCGCTCAAGCTCAGACATGTCACTTCACAAGAAGTCCGCAAACACCTGTCCAACAGCGGTTTCCTTGAAATAGAAACACCCTTTCTGATGAAGAGCACGCCCGAGGGCGCCCGCGATTATCTGGTCCCTTCCCGAGTGCATCCGGGTCAGTTCTACGCCCTGCCCCAGTCGCCGCAGACCTACAAACAGCTTCTCATGATCTCGGGATTCGACAAATACTTTCAGATTGTCCGATGCTTCCGCGATGAGGACCTGCGAGGCGACCGCCAGCCCGAATTCACGCAGATCGACATAGAAATGTCCTTCGTCGAGGAGGATGACGTGATGGGAATGGCAGAAACCCTCACGCGCCACCTCTTCAAAGCCATCCTGGACCTGGACATTCCCGACCCCATCCCCCGTCTGACGTTTCAGGATGCGATGGACCGATACGGCATCGACCGCCCCGATACGCGATTCGGTTTCGAAATCGTCGATCTCGAGGAGGTCGCACAAGCCTCTGAATTTCAAGTCTTTAAGAGCGTTCTGGACGGAGGAGGGCAGGTCCGAGGGATCAATGCGAAAGGATGTGGTGCCTTTTCAAGAAAACAGATCGACGACCTGGGTGTCTACGTCGGTCAATTCGGGGCGAAAGGACTGGCCTGGATCAAGACCACAGACACCGGTCTGGAGTCTTCCATCGTGAAGTTCTTTCCCGAGCAGGCCCAGACGTTAATTCGCGAAACAATGGCCGCCCAACCGGGTGATCTGCTTCTTTTTGCCGCCGATCAACCCTCGATCGTGGCCGATGTGCTCGGCAACCTGCGTCTCGAACTCGCCAGACAGCTGGATCTGCTCGACAGCGGCACCTATGCCTTCGCCTGGGTGACGCACTTTCCCCTACTTGAGTGGGACGACGAAACCAAGCGATTCGTGGCCTGCCATCATCCTTTCACGTCGCCGCTGCCAGAGGATATGGACCAGATGGAGTCCGATCCCGCAAATGTGCGCGCAAGAGCCTACGATCTGGTCCTGAATGGGAACGAAATCGCCGGCGGCAGCATCCGAATCAGCCAACGTGATGTCCAGGAGCGCATGTTCCGGCTTCTCGACATCGGCCCGGATGAGGCCGAGGCCAAATTCGGCTTTTTACTCGACGCGTTGCGCTACGGGGCTCCACCCCACGGCGGCATCGCGTTTGGATACGACCGGCTGATCGCCGTCATGGCCCAAAAGTCGTTCATTCGAGACGTTATTCCGTTCCCAAAAACGAACACCGCCGCCTCCCTGATGGACAACGCCCCGTCTGGAGTTTCCGACGCCCAATTGCGCGAATTGGGCCTTCGTCTGATCTGATGACGTACCGTTGGTCAGTCGGGGCATCGGGGTCGTCGGGTGTGGTGATTTCGGCCCCGTTTGGGGCCTTCATGAACCCTAACCAGAATGCTGCAAACGGTTTAAAAAACAACCGCATATTCAGAATTTTCACTTGACTTACGTCATGGGCTGTAGTAAGTTGGTGCAGCACGCCTATTTAGTAGGCGTCGTCTTTGCCGATTCTCTAAAATACGCAAGATCGTCGGTCGATTTCGTCGAAACCAGGAGAAGCCACTCTATGTCTCAATGCAGACTGCTGAAGCGGGCGACGGGTGTCGGGTTGGCGGTAGCAATGCTTTCGCTGCCCCTGCTTTCCGGCTGCACGTCCATGGCATCCAAAGAGCAGCTCAACATGCTTGCAGACGCTCGAAAACGAGCCGAATCGGCCGAGGCGGATCTCAACGCCTGCAAGCAGCATCGCGCACAGCTCGAACGGGAGTTGGCCGACAAAAAGGCGCTTCTCGCCAAGCTCAGAAATGATCGTGACGTCATTAAAAAGGCGCTCGGCAAGTAACGGGTGAAAGGAGCTCAAGGCATGACGTTCAAAAGAATCACCGCTACGTTGCTCTGCGCCGTCGTCGCGTGTTTCGTGTTATCGGGTGTCGCTGACGCTCAGCAGGGCATGACCTACGAAGAATACAAGATCAAAACGGCCGAATACGAGAAGCGAACGGCCGATGCCCGCAGGGCGCTCATTGAGTGTAAGAAGATGGGTGAGACCGTCGATTCGGAAATCTCGGTCCTCGACACCGACGTGGCTGCCGTCAACGAAGAGATCTACGAGGTTCTCGGCACAGATCAGACCAGTATCGACGCCTACATGTCCGAGCTCGATCGAATCGAAGCCCGTCTCATGGGGCTGTTGAACCTCTCCGACGAGGCTCTGTTCGACAAACGCGACGAAGTCAACTCGATGGAGGATCGAGTCGAGGAAATGAAGAAAGATATCCTCGCCAACCTCCCCGATGCGCAGATGAAATTCAAGAACATCGATCAACTGCTCGAGCGCATCAACGCGAGGATGCCACGGAAGCGCGTCAAGCCCTACACGGTGGCGCGGGGCGACAACCTGTGGAACATCGCCAAGAAGCCGTCTATCTATAGCGACGCATACCTGTGGCCGCGCATCTACATCGAAAACCGCGGCAAGATCAAGAACCCCGATCTCATTTATCCAAATTGGGTTCTGAACGTGCCGTTCGGTGTTGATCTCAATCAGCATCTGGTCACTCGCGGACAACATCTTTCGACCATTGCCGGAGCAGTTTACAAAGATCCCACCAAGTGGCATCGCATCTTCAGGGCAAATCAGACCCAAATTCTCGATGCGAACCTGATCTTCCCGGCCCAGGTACTCGACATTCCCGCGAACTGACTTTCGGCCCACTCGCAAGGCTGAGACGTTCCGGCGCGAATGAAATCGACGATATAGCTCTTCAACGAAGGCTCCTGCTCCCGCCACCCGTGCGGACAGGAGCCTTCTGCTTTTTCGGGACCTCAAGCACGACGCCCTCATCTCCACGGAGGCACCAGACCCTCGTTGAAAGACCAACCCAGCTTATCTCACCGCATTTCCATACAGGGGGCTGACCCCCTCTCGCTCTACGGTCACAACGACGCGAATCTGATCGCGCTCGAATCTCGCTACGGGGTCAGAATCACGGCCAGGGGCGACACGATTCGCGTCGATGGGCCCCCGAGAGCCGTAAAGGCAGTATCCGCACTGATCGAAGAGATGATCTCATGTCTGCGTCGTGGCGACGACCTTGACGCGGACAACGTCCTGAACGGCTACACCGCCGACCACGATGCGAACGACGACGACGGCCGTACTGCACTCGTCACCAAAAAAGGTCTCGTCAAACCCCGGTCGCCTCGCCAGGCTGACTACATCTCAGCCATCGCCGATTATGACATCGTTTTCGGCATCGGTCCCGCCGGAACAGGCAAGACCTACCTGGCCGTTGCGTCTGCCGTGGCCGCGCTCAAACGCAAGGAAGTGAACCGTATCATCCTCACACGTCCGGCCGTCGAAGCGGGTGAAAACCTTGGTTTCCTCCCTGGTGATATCCAGGACAAGGTCGACCCGTATCTACGTCCGCTATACGATGCCTTGAGGGATATGGTGCCGGCCGATCAGCTGGCGCGGCTGATGCAGGTCGGAACGTTCGAGATCGCTCCGCTCGCCTTCATGCGCGGCAGAACACTTAACAACGCCTTGGTGATCCTCGACGAGGCCCAAAACACCAGCATCGCGCAGATGAAAATGTTCCTCACGCGACTGGGCGCCAACTCCCGGGCGGTCATTACGGGGGACGTGACCCAGGTGGATCTGCCCGCCGTCGTCGAGTCGGGTCTGATTCACGTGCACCGGATTCTCCAACACATCGAAGCCATCAAGTTCATCTCCTTCACAGAGCAGGATGTCGTGCGTCATCCGCTCGTGCAGGAGATTATCAACGCTTACGATGCGCGCGAAACTACACACCAGCAGGAACTGCCTCTGGCGTCGGCTGACGAAGAGGACAACGACAATCAGGGGATGTCCGAGCCTCCCGACGCGAACGCAGCGCCCCCCACGCTCGTGACCGAGGTCGAAGCCGACTCATGATGCTCCCCGCCAAAAGAAGCGCCCCGGGTCGCGAACGGGCGGGGCTGGCGACACGGAGCCGACCAACCATTACGGGCGACCTGCTCGGGAGAGCGGCCATTCTGATCGCTCTAACCGCGATCCTGACGATGCTCTACCCTGCGCGACAGACCTACGAGCTCTCCTGGTTCCTAGACAGCACCGTCGCCCTGGAAGAGGTCATCGCACCCGAGAGCTTCTACGTCTACAAAGACGAGGTGGACTACGACGCCGAGTTGAGCGAAGCCAGAGCAGGCGTTCCACCCGTCTTCCTACTCAATGCCAGAGTGCCTGTCGAACGACGGGCGGCGGCCGCGGCGCTGCTGGACGACATCGCGCTGATTCGCGCATCCGCCCTTTCAGATTCCGTCAAGACCGCACGCCTCAAAGCCAACCATCCCGAGGTCGGCCCGATCTCGGAACCCACGCTCGCCTTCATGTTGGCCGAGTCCCGCGTGCCCCAGGAGCGTCTGGAACAACTCAAACAGCTCACAGGCGAATTGCTCGCGTTCAGCTATGGATCGGGTTTGGTCGAGAACCGCGCCACGATCGCATCGGACGCTGTGGACAGCCTGACGATCCTGAAGGCCACCGGTGAGCAACGGGTCGCCGTCGAAGACGTCCGTGACCTCGATCAGCTCTCCCTCGAGCTCCAGACGCGCATTACCGAATCTCTCCCGAACGCATCCGCGAATCAGATCCAGGCCGCCCACGAGTTGGTTGCCGCGTTTCTCGTTCCGAATCTCACCTTTTCCGAACCCGACACCAGAGCGCGTCGCAGGTCAGCAGAGTCACAGGTTCCCCGAGTCAAAGGGACGGTGCTCAAGGGGGAGCGCATCATCGACGAGCACGAGCGCGTCACTCCCGACCACGTGGAGAAGCTCAGGTCCCTCGTCCAGCACCTGAACCAGCGGCAACAACAAGATCCCTACCTGCCCACCTTACAAACCGTGGGCCGGTTCGTCATCAGCGGCATTATGGTGACCATGCTGTTCGCGTTCCTGGCGCTGTTCCGAGAACCCGTCTACCGACGGACGTCGAACCTTGTCCTGTTCGGCATTCTCATGTTAATGCCGGCTCTCGTCGCACACTACGCGGCTCAGCACACGGTCATCACGCCTTTTCTCGTTCCCATTGCCTTGTCTACGATGCTGGCGACCGTTCTGTTCGATGCCGAAGTCGGTTTCGTCGTCGCTGTCGCCACCAGCATCCTGTGCTCGAGCATTCTGGGCAGCCTTCAGCACAGCGTCGTATTCATGGTGACCGGGATCGTCGGCGCCTTCTCAGTTCGCCAGGTGCTCAACCGCAGCGACTTCTACAGGTCCATCGCGTTCCTTTCGGGCGCTTACTTTCTGACCATAGCGGCAACGGGCGTTCTGTTCTTCAACTACGCCACAATCGGCGAATTCGTCGATCGTGCACGGTGGGACGTCATATTCGGAATCTTTACTTCGTGCGGTGCGACTATCCTGGCAATCGGCCTGCTGCCGATCTTCGAGAGCACGTTCAACGTCGTCACCAGCATCACCCTCCTCGAACTGTCGGACCTCAACCGCCCCCTTCTTCGGAACCTGGCCATTCGAGCGCCCGGCACCTACAGCCACAGCATCATCATGTCGAGCCTGTCCGAAGCCGCTGCGCAAGCGATCGGGGCCGATCCCTTGCTGTCCCGCGTCGGATGCTACTACCACGATATCGGAAAGATGATCCGCCCCCACTACTTCATCGAGAATCAAAAGGGGATCAACCCGCACGATGAACTTCAACCGCGACTCTCCGCCCTAATCATCGTTTCACACGTGAAGGAAGGCATCGAGCTGGCGCGGGAAGAGGGATTGCCTCGCGCCATCATCGACTTGATTCCCCAGCATCACGGAACGAATGAAATTGCGAGCTTCAAGCATCGCGCAATCGAGCGTGGCGACAAACAGGCGGTTCGGGACGAAGACTTCCGGTATCCGGGCCCGAAACCTCAAACCAAAGTGGCGGGGATCATTAACCTCGCAGATGCGATTGAATCAGCGACCCGCACGATCCCTGGCGGCGCCCCTGATCAGATCAAGGGGATGGTACAGACCATCATTCGGGGCCGCTTCACCTCGGGAGAGCTCGACGAGTGTGATCTGACGCTTCGTGACCTAACCCACATTCAGGAGGCGTTTCTGCCGATTTTGGAGGCGACCCGACACGCGCGCGTGCCCTATCCGTGGCAACAGCAGCGCCAACAGACACGGGAGCGCCGCCGTGGTGAACGACAGCAGCGGCGAGAGCGTCGAGAATCCACGTGAGCGACGAGACGGCCCTCACGAGTTCGTCGATCACAGTCGAGCTGTGTCGACCCGACGGCGTCTCACTTTCGATTGACGAGCGCGTCCTCATCAACACGCTCATACGCGTCATTGACGAATCCGATCGCGACGACGTCCACCTACAGGTCGTCCTGACCGACAATGCGATGTTGCAGGACCTGAATCGCACATACCGAGGCATCAATCGCACTACGGATGTACTGTCCTTCGAGATGGGCGACGATGTTCATCTCGAGGACGTGCCCCAGGGTGAGGTCTACATCTCGATCGAAAGAGCGCGCGAGCAGGCGGCCGAAGCGTCCCGAACGATCGACGAAGAGATCGCTCACCTTGCCGTGCACGGTACGCTGCACGTGCTCGGAAGCGAGCACGACACAGACGTGGGACACGCGCGAATGACCGAGCTGGAGCAGACTCATCTCGCGCACTGGCGCGCCGCTGCAACGACCGGCACCAGCTGAGCCCTTTTCCCGCGACCCGGGACGAATGAGAGGAGCGTGAGTCTCCGCTTGGACGACCCCCCGTCGAGTACCTACCTCACATTCATTCTCGCCATCCTCATTTACGTACTCCTGGCACGTCTGGCCAGCATCAACAACGCGCTCGGCCGATCCACGGTCGAACGCCTGGTCGAAATCGGAATCAAGCGTGCGGGTGTCCTGCTGTCGATGTTCAGCCCCCGCTACGTCCTGGGACACGTTATCACCCTTGGCCAGATCACTGCGCTCGCCCTCGGGTGTATTCTCTTCCTACAGATCACTCAGGGCCTCAGATCCAGCTTCGACGCCGGATGGGCCTACCTGGATGACATCATCGTCTCGAGCGCCTATGTCTTCTTCGCCCTACTCGTGACGAGCATCATTCCCCCCTACCGCCGTGAGGAGGGTTCCGAGGCCCCCCTTCCGCGGGTCATCGTCGCGTGCTACCCGCTCTACCTGCTATTCGTCGTGCCCGCCATCTTCATCCAGCGCGCGCAGACCATCTTCGTCAGCGAGGACGATCTCAGCGCTATCAAGGAAGAGGAACTCCGGAACATCGTGGAGTCCGAGACGGAAGAGGGCACGATCGAAGCGGAAGAACGCGAGATGATCGAAGGAATCTTCGACTTTGGCGATACGACCGTGCGGGAAGTCATGGTACCCCGCATCGATATGGTGTGCGCCGACATCGAGAGCCCACCCGACGAGATTCTGGATCTCCTGCGGAAAACCCGCCACTCACGTATTCCCGTCTACGAGGAACGAGTCGACCACATCCAGGGACTCGTCTACGTCAAGGACCTGCTCCACGCCATTAGCGCGGGTGAAGCGTGGGAGACACGCAAGATCATGCGTCCACCCCACTTCGTGCCCGAAAACAAGACGATCGACGACCTCCTCGCCGAGTTCAAGAGCACACGTATACACATGGCCATCGTGCTCGACGAATACGGGGGAACGGCCGGCCTGGTGACCCTCGAAGACCTGATCGAGGAAATCTTCGGCGAGATTCAGGACGAATACGACGAAGAGGCGCCGCTGTTCGAATGGGTAGACGACCAGCATCTCGTCGCCGACGCCCGGATCGCCATCGACGACCTCGGTCTCGTACTCGGTGTTGAACTCCCACAGGAGGGTTACGAAACGCTGGGCGGTTTCATCTACGATCAACTGGGCCACGTGCCTAACGCGGGAGAATCGCTCGAATACGGGACGCTGGTTATGCAGATCGACGACGTGGAAGGACAACGAATCACGACCGTTCGCATCGAAAAGCGCGAAGTCGAAGAAGCGGAAGCGACCAACGGCGATCCGGCCGAGGGAAAGGCGTAGCTGCAGGCAATAACGTGGCTTTTCCACATTAGTCTTGACACATCCCGGCGTTTTTGGCACTTTTTTCACGTTGTTACAGGGTCGCGGGGTGGAGCAGTCTGGTAGCTCGTTGGGCTCATAACCCAAAGGTCGGAGGTTCAAATCCTTCCCCCGCTACCAAACACACGAAGGGCCGACGAGAAATCGTCGGCCTTTTCTTTTTCATCGACGCTTCAGCTGTTGACAGGGCGCCCCACAGCTTGCATAATGCAACACTGCCCCGCCGGAGGAATCCGAGCGGGGCTGTTCCTTTTAGGGGCTCCATCGTGCTCACCGCTGGAACTTTCTTTGGAGCCTTGACTGACTGTCCGGTCCATTCTCGAGGAGGCCACAATTGGAACGATCCGCGCTGATACGGTTGGGGATTTGTGCGATGATCGGGGCACTCGGTTGGGTGGTTCCCGCGCCCGACGGGATCTCCACGAACGGGTGGCACCTGGTTGGGATTTTCATCGCCACGATTGCCAGTTTCATCATCAAACCGTTAGCCATGGGGCCCATGGTCCTTCTGGGACTGCTTGCGCTTTCGACCACAGACACCATCGAATTCAAGGTCTTGCTGCACGGATTCGGGGATAAAACCGTGTGGCTGGTGGTCGCTGCTTTCCTGATCGCAGGCACGGTTGAGCGAACCGGGTTCGGCAGGCGCATCGCGTTGTTGTTGGTCAAGCGCCTCGGCCGATCCATGGTGGGGCTTGGCTATGCACAGTGTGGTGCGGAACTCATCCTTGGTCCTGTGGTGCCATCCAACACGGCGCGTGGCGGCGGGATTCTCGCGCCGATCGCCCAATCCCTCGCGAGATCGCTGCAATCGGAACCAGATATACAGACCCGCGAAAAAGCCGGAGCCTACCTGTCCCTGGTGGGTGCCCACGCCAATCTGATCACAGCGGCAATGTTCATGACCGGTATGGCGGCGAACCCCTTGGTAGCCAAGGCGGCTGGAGATGTATTCGGTATCGAATTCAGCTGGGGTACGTGGGCGCTCGGTGGTCTGGTGCCCGGGCTGGTCGGTCTGGGCCTGCTGCCTTGGTGGATGCGTTTTCTGTCTGCGCCGGAGTTGACGAGCACCGCGGAGGCTCAAGAACGATCCGCACAAGAGCTCAGCGGGATGGGCAGTTTCTCGCGAAAGGAGAAGATTACGGGAGGCGTTTTCGTGCTCCTGCTGGTTCTGTGGTCGACGTCGCCCCTGCACGGAATGGTTGCGTCACTCGTTGCCTGGATCGGCGTGCTGGTACTCCAGTTGACCGGAGTCGACACCTGGGAGGACGTCAAGAATAATGCCAAGGCCTGGGACTGTTTCGTATGGCTTGGCGGTCTGCTTGCGATGGCGAACGCCCTTAAAGATATGGGCGTCATCGACTGGTTTGCCACGTCCGTTCAGACCCAGATCTCCGGGCTTTCCGGGATCGTCGTCGTCGTGGCGTTGGGCCTCGTTTATTTCTATTCGATGTACGGCTTCTCCATGCTGACGGCCCATATCTCCGCGATGGTGGCAGCGTTCTTTGCGGTCGCCCTGGCCGTAGACGCCCCACCGTTTTTGACCGTGGCTGTGCTCGCCTACTTCTCGAACCTGTGCGCCTGTACGACGAACTACTCAACAGGGCCGGTCATCATCTATTTCGGCCTCGGTTACGTAGAGCCCGGCAAATGGTTTCGGATCGGCTTCCTCACATCACTGTTCCATCTCGTGATCTGGTTCGGTGTGGGTATGGCGTGGTGGAAGCTACTTGGATGGTGGTAGGCCGGCCCGCCTTTTCAAATCTCCGCGCCAAACTTCATGTCGAACGCCGGTCGTCCGTCATCGTAGGCCAGTCTCAGGAACTTCGTCATATCCGGGAACCGATCCTTGATAAACTTGAATGTCTTATTCAGAAGGTCCACGCGGTTTTTCGGCTCGAGCTCGTCCCACGGTTCCGATTTCACTGTGATTTCGATCGTGTGGACGCCTTCGGCGTGCTCGAGTTCATTCGGGCTCAACGCGTGCCCATCCTCGTGCAGAAACCGAACGCTCAAATAGATACCCGGCGCGAGTGCGAGCAGTCCCTCCTCGAGGGTCAGGAAGACATCTTCCTTTTCGGGCGTTTTCTCGATCGCCCTTTCCTGCTGGACGATCTCGCGTTCGACCTCCTCGGTCTTCTCCTGCCGCTCCTTCGCCTTCCGGTAGCTTCGCTTCATCACCGGATCTTCGCAGGTCTGGATAAATAGTAGGATCAGAAGCGCCGGAATCATGGAGCCCACGAGACCCAAGATGGCCATCAGTGCGAGCGATCCACCTTGCTTTTGAGGTTGTTCTGCCAAGTCCTCTCTCCGACGCTACGAAGTTCAAATTTCTCGATGTTGCTACGGTAGATCCCCGAACGCGATTGCCTTCGGGACGATAGCGTCGTACGGCCAGTTGACACACCAGCTATCTAGCAGCGATGCATACGAGATCTCCTGACCGGTCTCACCGACCAGCGTCACATCATCCTCGAGCAATGCGACCAAACGAGCCAGAACGAGGGCGCCCGGTTCGTTCAGGGGTCGATCCAGCTCGATTGCATCTTCGACATCCCTGGATTGACTCGTCAGGGCTTCCACGTTGATGACATCGGCTGGCACGTCGTCCCTCGCCCTCAGGTAGGCGATGACCGATCGCAGGTCCCTCACCTGGAGCCCGACGATCGTCTCCCCCAGCAACAGCGCCGTCGCCGCTCTTCTGCTACCGTTGCTCTGCGGAACCCGTGCGTGATCCGTCGTGGCTTCCCCCACGCCACGTACATCCACCAGACACACCGGCCCACTTTCGAGACTGCCTCTGATCTGCTCCGATTGGGTCTCCAGGGCGGCCGCCTTCCCCCCTGCCAGGATTAGCTTGAGTGGCCCATTTCCGGATCCTCGGAGAAGCAGCACCGGGACCACGACCTCCTCGTCTACAGCAAGACCGAATCGCTCAACGGTCTGCCCACCGACCTCCTCTTCCGCCGGATGGATAACCTCCGGGGACAGGGCAGGCTCGCAGTTTCCCAACAACTCGACCCAGGCCTGACGCAAAGCCACATCCGCTTCTGCTGAAGACCGCCACGCGAGGGAACGCCTGAACTGACCACCACGTGTCTGACCGATGAGCTTGAAAACGGATCGATACCCCTCTTCCAGCTCATCCGAATCACCGCCAGAATCGGTCTTCGGACCATCTCCCTCCCCGAAACAGAACAGCTCCGATTCTTCCCGACGTGCTTCTTGATCTTTCGTTATCTCGACTCCCAACCAGCGGTTCAGCGCTGCGTGGATGCGCTTTCGATGAGGCGGGCCCACGTTATTGCAGTGGGAGGCCTCCGGCGGGCGTCCCTTCAGAAGCCCGAACCCGATCGCGTGATCCAGTCGGTCCTCTGCCCCATACCAGCGATAAATTGTCTGCAATCGCTGCCACACGGGATCCCGCTCCTGGTCCCAGCTGAACTCGTGCGCGTAAATCAGGTGCCGGGGTGCAATAGATCCCACGATCACCCACGGCAGGAATCCATCCCTCCCCGACCACGCAAGGTTCCGGGTCGTCTCCCAGCCACCCGTGCCCAAATAGTTGAACGACATCTCCGCATCGTCTGGCAACGGATAGACCGTCTCGGGCTGGGGTCCCCCGAAATTGAAGGGAATGGCCACGCTCACGCGATCGTCCAACGCCGCCGCGACAGCACACGGGTCGCCCCCACCCGCGACCGACCCCATCATCACCACCGGGCCGACCTGGTATTGCTGTTCCAACACGTCGATCCCACGCCGGATATCCCACACCATCCACCCCATCAAGCTGTCTCCGATCAACTGCAATTGGATCCCCGTGTTGTAGCGGTTCCAGTAGTCGTGGCGTGGACCGGGCGGGTGCTGCCTTCGCTCCCCGTAGGCGAACTGATCGATCACGAGAACCACACAACCGACCTTCGCCCACATCGCACCCATATCCTGCAGTTCGGGTTGGGTTCTCGGATTGTGATGGCTATGTACGAGGACGAGGCCCGTCACCTCGTTCTGTGCCAGACCGAGTTCGCGCATCATCTCGTGCTGTGACTGTCCGCCTTCATCTTCAACTCTGGGTGGCCGATACACATTGGCTGTCAGCAGGATGTGATCACGCGATGCGTAAACCACCTTATCGATCTCGTAGCCGTCGGCCTCGATCGTGCCCGTCACTTCGCAATCGATCGTGTCCGGTACGCGGGGAAACCTTCCGAGCGACCGTTCGAGCGCCTTGATACGGGGCTTCTTGAACGCTTCCCATTCGTCCCGTGAAGACAAGGCGTTCCAAGCTTCGATATCCTGCGCGTTTACCTCCGAAACACGGCGCTCGAGATACCGATCGAAGCCTGAGGATACTCTTTCTCGGTCGGATTCGGGGAAGACGTATGGGTTGATGTTCATTGGACCTCGTGTCAGAGGGCGATTCGCCCTTACGGTAACCGTAACGTGATGGACTTAGGTCACATATTGTGCGAACCAATCGACCATTCGCTGTAAGTACTCCTCACGGAACTTCGGATGCCCTTCTCTTCTAAAACCGTGGGAACATCCCGGGAATCGAACGAACTCGACAGTCTTCCGTTGCCGCTTGAGGGCCACGAAGAACTGTTCGGCCTGCTCGATGGGACAGCGATAGTCCTCCTCGCCGTGCATCAGGAGAACGGGTGTCCGAACCTCTTCGGCGTATGTCAAAGGCGACCGATCGTGCAATAGCTCGACGCGTTCGATGGACGATCCACCCCACTGGTTTTCCCCGAAACTGACACCTATGTCGGATGTGCCGTACATACTGTGAAGGTTGATGCAGGGCGCCCCCACGACTGCGGCCTTGAAGCGGTGATCGTGACCGACAATCCAGCTGCTCATAAAACCGCCATAGCTGTAACCGTGTACACCCAACCGATCGCTGTCGACATACAGGCGTTCACACAGAAGATCAACGGCAGCCATTAGATCGAGAAAGTCCTCACCACCCCAGTCACACAGCACGGCTTTCAGGAAATCCGGACCGTATGACGAGGACCCTCGGGGGTTGACGGCGAGAACGATGGAACCTGTCCCCACCAGGATCTGCTGCGTAAAATCGTAGGAATCCGAATATCGTCCGTTGGGCCCCCCGTGAATGTCGAGGATCATCGGATAGCTCTTCGAGGCGTCGAAATCGGGAGGAAAGAGGATGCGTGCCTGGATTTCCTCTCCCACTCGCACGAAAGCGACTTTCTCGAGGGCAGCAGGAGGATGGGATTCCGTGAAATCCGAGCTCGCACGGGTCACCGCGACCTGGGATCCGATCGAGTAGTCCACGACCTCGATCTCGGTTGGCGAATCGAACGTCGTCCACGTCAGAGCCGCACGGTCCAATGCACTCAGATCCAGAGATGTCATCACACACACGCCGCCCAGGATCGTCTCCCCGCTCATGCCGTCCTCGTCCGCCTTCACACGGCATAGATAGGACTCGCCCGCGCGATCTCCGATGAACACGATCGTCCCGTCTTCACGCCACGCACGAGTCGCAACGGGCTGAACCAGCGTGTGAATGTCGTCCGAAACCTGACGCGCAGGTTTTCCATCCTCGAGCACGAACAGCCAAGACTGCCGGGGGTCCCAGATGTCTGAATCACGCGAACCGCCGGCAGCCAAGCGCTTTCCGTCGGGTGACCAGGCAACCGATCCCACACGAGACATCCCCTCGGACCAACGCGAAACCTCCCCGCTCGTCGTGTCGATGACACGGATCTCAGACGCACGCACGAAATCTCGATCTTCCACTTCGTCACACACGAAAGCAATGCGCTGACCATCCGGTGACCAGGCGGGCGCCTCGTGGTTGCCTTCGGCATTCGTCAGCTGACGCGCATCTCCCGAAGCGACATCCACGACGAACAGCTGTGTGAATCCATCGCCGCGCCAGCCGTCGCCGTCGTCGCGATATCGGACCCGTCTGGCGACATAGGTGCGCGGTGCCTTCTTCTCGTCGTGATCCACCGTCACACACTCAGGATCGACCCACGCTACGATGACCAGCGAGCCACCGTCGGGCGACCAGGCAAGGTCCCGCACCTCGCCGAAGAGCGGCTGCCCCTTTTCGTCATCCGGCGCGGGATTCGTCAGCTGACGGGCCTCTCCTCCGTCCACCGCAATGAGATGAACCTGTTTCCCGTGGGCGTCCGTCGAGCGCAGAAAAGCAACGGACCTGCCGTCTGGCGAGATGGTGGGATGACCGTCGGACGGGCCAGACGTGAACGCTTCGTCTTCACCGTCAGGCAGGCGTCGCCGCACCAGACAGGAGGATAGGTCCATCACACGCCGCTCCGTATGCGTCCGGACGTAAATGACGAAAGACCCGTCCGGCGAGAGCGCAGGTGCCGAAAGGTTGATCAGATCGTGAACATCAGAGGGTTTGGGCACGGGATCTCCAGCGAACTGAAGTTTGCCAGTTGTGAGGGCTCGTTAGCACGGAAAGGAGAAGTAGCCCATAAATCAAGGCGTGATGAGTGTCCGTGCCGGCCGCAAAGGCCAGTAGTCGGCAAACTGGGATAGTCGTCTTAAAAGTGGCCCCGGGGCCACTTTCTCGAGCTCAACCTCAGCGACGACCAGTGCCACGCCTGCCTGGCCGCCGGAGCACACTCGCGAAGGTGGGCTCTCCTGCTCGCCAAAATCTTGGCTCCGTAGGGCGAGGTCACTAAGTATGGCCAAACCGCGACTCCCTTCGTATCCTCGATCCCCTTCCCCCCCTAATTCCTTGAAGGAGCCTGTCTTCGTGAAGCTGCTCGCTACCGAATGGTCCGAATCCAGGGTCGCTGAGACCCAGGCTGCTTTCCCCGATGTCGAATTCGTTCGCGCGCCCGACCAGGAGACGGTCTTGCGCGAAATCGCCGACGCTGAGGTGGTGTTCGGACACATAGACGCGGAAGCGTTCAAAACTGCGAAGGCGTTACGCTGGATTCAGTACGGCGGCGCAGGCGTTGAGAAGGTGCTGAAGTCGAGGGAGATCGTGGAAAGCGAGGTGATCCTCACCAACACGAGTGGAGCCCACGCAGCCACGATCGCCGAACACGCCTTCGGAATGCTGGTGTATCTAGCGCGCGGATTCCAACAGCTAACTGCTGCCCAGGCCGATCGGACTTACGTCCCCCTACGCGACTACCATCCCATCGGATTGGCAGGCACGACGATGGGCATCATCGGACTCGGGAACATCGGCCGCGCCATCGCCCATCGCGCTCGCGCCTTCGAGATGGACGTGGTTGCAGTCGACGAGCAGCCGGTCGAGGTCCCGGAGGAGGTCAGCCTGTGTCGGATGCTTGGCGGTCTCCCGGATCTGCTGAGTCGCTCCGACACCGTCGTCGTTTCCACACCGCAGACGGCTCGATCGATAGGAATGCTTGGGACCGATGAGATCGCCTGTATGAAACCGAATGCGTATCTGCTTGTCGTTTCACGAGGACGCATCGTGGATGAGGATGCGCTCGTGAGTGCGCTGCGAGAGGGTCGGCTCGCCGGAGCCGGACTGGATGTCCAGGCCACCGAGCCGCTCCCCGCCGATAGTCCTCTGTGGGAGGCCCCTAACCTCATCCTCACCCCTCACTGTTCCGACGTGTCGGCAAGGACATCGGCCGCGGCTATATCCATTATGACGGATAACCTTCGCCGCTACGTCGCTCGGGAATCCCTTCGCAACATCGTGGATAAAGAGCTCGGTTATTAGCCTTGTCCGACCCATTCATTCTGGATTATTTTGAGGATCGGCAGTCATTTCTCGTAACGTGCTTACATTTGAGGGGATTCGGTTCCCGAATCACAACTTTACTGTTAGGAACCATCATATGACCTCTGACAGCGCCAGATACCGGCATTTTCGCGTATTCACCGCCCTCGCATTCTGTGGGATGCTCGTGTTTGGCTGCAGCGTCGATCGCAACGTTCTGGAATCGGTTCCTAATTCGGACCAAGCGGCTGGTCTGCCGAACGAGGCGTTCAGACCCCTCCCGCTCCAGTCGACCTCCGCGGCAAACACCCCTGCGACCAAGCCGGCCGTCGTCCAGGAATTGATCAGCGCCGTGGCGTTCGGTGATCACGGAACGAATTTCAACGTTCCCGCGGAAATCAAACTCGACCTTGAGGGACTCGACCTCTCGGGCTATGGAGAAGACGAGATCGATCTTTACGGGTTCGATCGTGACACTGACACTTGGTTTCTCGTCCCCAGGAACTACAAGGTCATCGAGCTCGATCAGGGCAAAATCCAGGGGATCTGGTATTTCGATCACTTTTCACGATACTCTCTCGGCGGTGGAGACATCGATCGATAGAGCCGCGCAAGAACTCGATGGGGGATCAAGCAGGATCGTCCATCATTCGATTGTGATCTGAGCCTTCCGCTCCGGTCGATCGTGTAGGTGGCCGTGCGCGGGTAAGCTCACGCCCAGACGGATCGAGGGACCATCACCCACGGGGAAGATGTGATGGAAGGTCAGCGCGGGGACGAACACGAAGTCCCCCGCTTTGGCAACGACCACCTCGTCTCTTCCCTCGATTTTCCAGTGTATTTCACCCTGTAGAATCGCCCACCACTCGTCATAGTCGTGCACGTGGTTGTCGTTTTCGGTCCCCGGATTCTGATGAATCACCGTGGCGCTCACGTGGTCGGCCCTAACGAGCGAATGCGACCAGTTCCCCTCCCCCTTCTCCTTCTTGATCTCCTCCAGATTAATATGATTCAGGTCTCCAAGTATCGGTTTTGCCAGTGACATAACTCCTCCTTCCTTCACTTTGATTCAAACGCGCTAATTTCGCGGATCGACATCGACGGTTCGCCCGTGAACCGCCGGGCACCGCCAGATACTTTCCCCGAATGGGGCTACAAACTCGAGTTGCTATTCCTTTCGTGTTCATCCGTGGTTCCCAAGGTTTTTACCGCTTCGATCATCACCACGCAACGTGGATCTCGTGCCCGTTTCCCGGAAACCAGATCCAGTCCACGATAACGCCAAGGGCAACACCCGCAAGAAATCCCATCAGCATCCCCAGGAAAAGCGGTGCTGTGGTTCGGTACCGCTCCAAGCCCCCGATCCTCAGAATCAGACGCTTGATCGCCCAGACCGCAAAGATCGTCACCGTCGTATTGCGCAATGTCGACGACGCGGCGATCGTGAAGCCGATCGGATGGATCGGGAAACCTGGAAAGCGATAGCGTAGAAAGACCAGAAGCCCGGTAAAGGCACTCCCCACACCGAGGTAGAACACCCGATTCCAGTCGGTCGTCGAGAATCCGCCCTGAATCCGCCCTGCAGTCAAACGCCAGACCCTGACGGCGGGGATTCCGGACGTCCCGAAGCTTTCCGATCCGAAATTATAGCTTCCCAACACGTAGTACGCTTGATAGAGGATGAACGCGATCACACTCAGGGCGCCCACCAGCGATCCGAACATCACCGCGGGCGCCAGCACTTTTCGACTGGCCCGGTGCATCGCCATCCCCAGACGTGGTACGTGGGATAGAGGAGTCATCGCGAACGTCTTGGCGTCGCAGAAGCTCGAGAAGGTCAGTCCCAATGAAACTGCACTCGCCGGCCCCATTCCCAACACACCGAACAGATGCCACGTGAATGCCTGAGCGGTGATAGGCCCTCTCAGAAAAACGAGCCCGCTCTCGACGAAAATCCTCGCGAGCCCGATGTAGATGACCAGCGTCGCAAACCAGTACGTCAGAATCGGGCCCCAATCCATTCCTGTCGCGTGAAGCCAGAGGGCTGCGTAAACGAGGCTTCCGATCAGCAACCGGACGGACGTGCGATAGGACATCAGCTCGTCCGAATCGTCGACCCCATCGTCACCCCCGAATGCCTTCGAGAACACATCTCGAAGATGTTGCCTGGCGATCCACAGACCCCATCCGACAAAGACGATCATCCCCCCAAAGCTCTGCCAGCCGATGGCGGGGTGAAAGCTGCACCAGGGGTCCGAACTGCCCAGGTTCAATCCGAGTTGGTTAAAGACGCCCCCCTGAATGAGGGCTATCACGTGAAAGAGCCAGATGCTGAACAGTACTTCGAGGTTGGTGAAATAGCCGAAGATCAGCGTCAGTGGGCTGAGTGTCAGAATCGCCGGTGGAAAGCCGCGTGCGATCGTGATCTGTCGCAGTCCTTCGTAAGCGTTCAGGATCGGGATCTGCGGCATCGCCACGAAGAACCACGTCGCGATGTTCCAGCTTATGATGAAGAAGATGATCCCGAAGCCGATCCGAAACAGCCTCGAACGACACAGACTCGCAAGCGTACCGCTCGTTCCGGCGACGCCCGTCATCTCCAGCAACGCCCTAGCGACGGGATAGGCCAGCCGTTCGTGCTCCGCCCACTGCTTTCTCAGAACGACGTTCAGACACAGACCGATCGTCAACATCGCACCGAGGAAGGTACCCCACCAGAAGAGTGGTCGGATCCAGCTACTCCACGGAAAACCACGGCCGGGTGCGAGGCCCTCGTGAAAGCCGGCCGATGCCTCTCTGTCGGCCACCACCGTCCAGTCGGCCATATGAGGGAGAATCAGGTCTTCCCAGCGATTCTCGGGAGTGGCAAAGTAGTATGGAACGGCCAGAACCGTCAGAAGGTAGTTGGATAGCCACTCGCCCTGCATAAAAGCGGCGATCATCCCGATGCAGCAGATTGTGAGGAGCTCGGTGGGAGATAAGCCGTAGCCGCGGCGTTCGAACAGGATGTTCAACACCAGCAGGCACACGAAGGGAATTAGAACAGATACCGAGAGATGCGCAAAGTCCGCTCGCGAGGACCGAAGAATCAGGCTGGTATAGGTCGGCCAGACCGTTACGACGACGGCCATCGCCATCCCGATCGCCAATGCCCTGCGCGATACGCCCGGATCCTGCAGCGACCCTTCAGACGGTTCAGACCATCCCGATCGGAGCGCTACTGACAATCGCCACTCTCCCACTCACGAGGCGCGTTTACTTTGCGTATCGATCCAGATCTGCCTGTTCCACCTGGTCGTCACTCGGCGAGACGCGGAGCTTGTCGGCCCACGACTGAATCCGCGCCCAGATATCCGATGGTACCTCGATGCCCGTCTGCAGTCGTTTCTTCCGGGTGTTGTGTTCATAGTCACCAGGAACGAGCACCTCATCGAATCCAGGAGCGGGCGGCGTAGCCTTGATGTCGTCCAGAAATGCGCGGACACCTCGTTGATACGCATCGAGGGGGGTGAACGCCGCCACATCCATCGCTTGCATATAAACGCCGCGCATCGATCCATTGGTCGTGACAAAATCGCCCGACAACCCGCCGAGCAAACACGTGAGCAGCGAAACGGCGTAACCCTTGTGCTTGCCGAAGGCCAGGAGATTTCCGCCATCGCGCCAGTCCGAAGGGTTCACGCTCGGGTTCCCATCCTTGTCCACGAGACAGTTTTCCGGAAGCTCGACACCCTCGCTTTCGGCCACGAGCACCTTCCCGCCTGCGATCACGCTCGTCGCGAAATCCAGCACGAACGGGGCGTCGTCTCCAGTCGGAATGCCGACCGCAATAGGATTCGTTCCGAGCGCACTTTCGGCTCCGCCATAAGGCAGGATGCTGCCGCCCGTATTGCCGCCACCACGTCCCGATGCAATGATGCCGATGCACCCCGCCCGGGCGGCCTGTTCCGCCCATTCCCCGAGCCGACCGATGTGATGGCCGCGCACGAAACTCACGCGACACGTTTCGCATTCCTTCGCCTTCTCGACAGCCATCTCCATCGCTCTCTTGGCCAGATAGATGCCGGATCCTTTGTTGGCCTCGAGCAAGATGGTATGGTCGGTCTCCTTGACCACCGTCGGCTCCGCCGCCGGATCCATCCCACCTGAATCGATGCTCGACAGGTAGGAGGAGACGAACTGCACGCCGTGAGAATCGTGGCCCGCCAGATTGGCGTTGACCAGGGCTTCAGCAATCGATTCAGCGATATGCCGGGGAGCACCCGCCACAACGAAAAGCTGCCTCGTAAGCGCGTGGAGATAACTCGCCTGAAAAGGTCCCTCTGCCACTTTATTGCTCCTCTCAGTACCTCAGAGTTCTGTTCCGGTTTTCCTGAACACTGAACATTTCAGTTGAGCCGCTAGGCCTCACCGCAGCCAATCACGGCAACCGCCTCTACTTCGACGAGCAAATCTGGATTGACCAGCTTCGGCGTGGATAGTGTTGCGCTGGCCGGAATGTTGTTCGGAAACGCTTCCGCTCGAGCGGCCGCATAGTCGGCGTAGCGGTCCATATCCGTTATAAAAGCCAGAATCTTGACGACATCCTCCATCGTCGCACCCGCCTCCGCAAGGACCGCGCGAATGTTCTCGAACGTCTGCGTCGCCTGGGCCTTCATATCGTCGCCACCCACGATGTTTCCGTCTCGATCGAACCCCACTTGGCCCGAAACGTAGACCGTATCGCCCACTTTCACCCCCTGTGCGATCCGGAAATCCCTGGCCCAGGGCCAATCCGGATTGAGCTCCACCCGATCCGGCATCCTACACCTCCTTGTCAATGTCTTGAGTCTTGACTCCGCAGCAAAGTAACGCGATCAGATCGATAAAAACGAGGATTGATTCGGGTTGAAAACAGTGTCGTAAATCGCTTCGCCTCGCCTCACTGGGCTGCTCATTCCACACGGGCGATCGCGGCGAGGATGTCGTCCTGGAGCCGACCTTGCTCGACAGACTGAACGTTGTCTTCCAAGTGATCGATGTTGGTCGTACCAACGATGGCCGTATGGACGTTGTCATCGCACATCAGCCAGCGCAAGGCCGTTTCCACCGGCGGTAGGTCGCCGATGACCTGCTGTGCCAGAACTCTACGAGCCCGATCCGCCAGAGCGTTGCTCGGATTCTCGGAGTCGGCACCTTCGAAAACGGCGTTCGCGATCGGTTGTTTGATGATGATGCCCATATCCTTTTCACGAGCCGCGGCAATGATGCCCCCCGGCGCCTGATCGAGCACATTGTAGGTAATCTGCAGCGTGTCGTACTCGCCGATTTCGATCGCCTTCAGCGCCGCGTCGCCGTCCGCTGAAATGCTGATGAAGCGCACCTTGCCCTGCTCCTGTGCTCGCTTGAGCCCTTCAAGACCATCGCCAAAGGCCACATCCTCGTAGGGAGGGCTATGGAGCTGCACGATGTCGAGACAGTCCATCTTCAGCCGTTGCAGACTGCGATCGATCTGCGGAGTAATGGCCTTCGTGCCGTAGTCCAGTGTCTGTACCCACTCTCCGTCGGGCAGAAGCTCGCGCCAGGAGCCACATTTAGTCGCGAACGTGAACTCGTCCCGCCGGTGACCCACATATTTGGCGATCAGCTCCTCGCTCCATCGGTAGGCGGCTGAGGAATCGATGAAGTTGATACCCAGGTCGAGGGCCCGATTGAGAAGCCGCCCTACGTCATCGCCCTTCTCGAGGGGTGTCCATCCGATCTCCCACGCCCCGAAACCCAGCTCGGAGACTTCGATCCCTGTTCGACCGAGGGTGCGATACTCCATCGTCAGACTCCATTTCCCAGGTCGCCGTGCGGCCTAAACGGAATCCGCAACGGCGCGTGATCATCGACTCGCGCGATCCACGTAGATCGGGCTCGACCAGGCCATTTCCATATCCTGCTGAACGACCCGCACCCAGTACGGATTAGTGCCCGGGCGGGGTGAATCGTCGGTGTAGGAGAAGTCGATCTCTCCGGGCTCAGCGGCCGCGGGCGCCTGAGACACGATCACTCGACGGTTCAGCTGACCGATCTCCATCGTGACTGGAGCCTGGGCAAGCTGTTTCAAGTCCAAGTCAAACGCCACCTTTTCAGCAGGGGCGTAGGAAATCCGACGCGGTGCCCTGTCACCACGCCCACCATACTTGGGTCCGGTGATCAACGATGTGTTCACGACCAGCTCGAGGACGCCGTCTTCATCCCCAGGCAGCGTCAGAATGAGCCCACTGCGATACCCACACGTCACGGAATACCATCGCAAGCCATCATCCGTCGCGTCATAGACAGTGGACCGGGGGCTGTCGAAGCGGATTTTCTCCACTTCCGCGATCTGGCGGCCCCTCACTCTGAGCCGCCCCTCCCAGACGACCCCCGAATAGCTGCTCTTCCGGCTGGCGCCTTCCCAGAGGATGCGCACTCGATGTCGATCCGTCTCAGCCTCGATGGGATGACGATAAATTCGATCACGCCCCCTGTACAACTCCACGGATTCGAACGGAGCGGTGCCCTGCACCTCAGCTTCGATGCACGGCTGATCGTCGGCAGTGAATGCCTCTCCCATCAGGTGCCCCTCGCACGCCGTCCGCATCAGAATCCGGGCACCCGTCGTGGCGTAGATCCTTCTCGCCTGATAGGCTTCGAGAATCCCGGGGATCGTCAGCTCCCTCGCGTAAACGGCCGCAAGACCGGCCTTGGCGTAGCGACGGTGCTGGTGCCCGGGGGTATCGCCTCCCGGACGAGCATTGTGACTGTCGCTCCCACCGAAGAAGCCCATCTTGTAATTTCGTTCCAGAACCTCTTCCAGAATCCACTCGAACGTACCGTGATCGGACGTCACCTCGACGGCTGACTCCAGCGAGGGGTCGTGATGAGCCAGATCCGAATGCTCCCCTCCAACGTGAGCGGTGATCAGCGTATCGGAATGTCGATAGGCCTCATACACATCCTCGATATGCGCCAGGTCCGTGTTCAGATCCGAAGTATCGGAAATCGATCGATGGCTCGAACGTCGAATCGGTTGGTCGTGTCGTCGAAAGTAGACGTTGTGATGTCCACCCAGTTCCGTCCCGGCCGACCATTCGAATCCCGGTAGCGCGACGAATCTCCCGGGTTGGTCGTAGGCGCGCTCCACCTCCTGCTGCAGTTCCCAGTCTCGTTTAGTCACCGCGTAATCGTTGCGTTGGTAGCCCGCGAAGCTGATAGCGGCCACATCGCGTGCGTAGCGGAAGAAATCCGGAATCTTCTCCGCCATTGCCACCTGGCCGCCGTGCGAATCTCCCCAGTAGAGCGTGAAAGGATTCGTCGTTGCGCTGCACAGCATCGGATTGCTCGTTGCCCGCAACCCGTGTTCCCGATCTTCGGCCACGATCCTGTGGACGCCCGGTTCCGACACCCGGCAACCCTCGATCCACCGGACGCCTCCCTCCATCTCCCCGAATTCCACAGTCTGTTCGGGCACGACTTCCGATAACAGCTCCACCACCCCGCGATGGATCGTGGGCGGGATTCCCCCACGCGTCTTCCACTTTTACCTGTACGCGAAACGGAACCCCGGCCACCACGATGGAGGGAACGTTCAGGACCAGCCTATCCGCCTCTCCACCGACGACCCTCAAAAATGGCGGATCCGGCAGCGTCACGCTCGTTCCGTCGCCCTCGACATCCACATCCAACCAAAAGAAGTGTCGGTCTTCCTGAAAGGTCTGGGATCGGAACCCCGGACCTCCAGCGCTTCGATCGCCGAAGGTGACCTTGACTTCCTCGCCTGGCTCCAACGCCCTCCCGTTCACTGTCAGGAGAACGGATACCACGCTTTGAACGAGCAAACCCAGATGCGCATCATCCGGTGCTGCGACCCTCGTGTAGTCAGGCGCACCCGGATCGTCCATCTGCGGCATCCCGCGATCGGTGTCCGAATCCGTGTAAATCCGGATAGTCCCACCGGTCCTGACGCCATTCGATCCGACCGTGTACATCAGAGTCCAGGCGCCGTAGGATCCGGCAACGACCTCTCCGCTCGGAGTGAGAACGGCCCTTCCATAGTCTGTTCCGCTGGTCGTCTCGGGCATCTGGTATGGCTCCTGGGTGGAGACCGACGGTCGCGAGTTCGAATCCTTAGACGCCGACGTCGGGCATTGTCTTTTCTACGTCTGTCGGCGCCAGCTTTTTCCGCACTTCTGCCAGAATCTCCAGTGACCTCGAGCACGCATCCGGGTCGTAAATCCACACGGTGGAGATCAATTCGTCAGCTCCTGTTTCCCTCACGAGCTGCGCGAGGCCCTGGTTCACTGTTTCCGCGGATCCGACATAAGCGTGGGTCAGCTTGTGCTCCACAGCCGGTTTCTCGTGAGGCAGCCAGTACGATTCGATGTCATCGATCGGGGGACCGATGGGGTCTCGCTTTCCTCTCATCATATCCGTCGACCGCACCTGCATCGACGTAAACAGGTGTTCAGCCTCCTCGTCCGTGTCCGCTGCAACCACGTTCACACCCACCATCGCATAAGGCCGTTCGAGATGGTCGGATGGTCGAAACCCCGTCCGATAGGCCTCCAGAGCGCTCAGCAGATGGTCAGGGGCAAAGTGGGATGCGAATGCGTAGGGCAGCCCGAGATACGCGGCAAGCTGCGCACTGAACAAACTGGACCCGAGAAGCCAGATCGGTACGCGCAAGCCAGCTCCTGGAACCGCGCGCACTGCCTGATCCGGCTCCGGATCGCTGAAATAGGCCTGCAATTCCACGACGTCCCTAGGAAAGTCGTTCGCCGTTCCCATTCGGTCCCGACGGAGAGCGTAGGCTGTCATCTGGTCCGTTCCCGGCGCCCGCCCGAGCCCAAGATCGATTCTGCCCGGGTAGAGAGACTCCAACGTTCCGAAGTGCTCGGCAATGACCAGGGGCGCGTGATTGGGCAACATCACCCCGCCCGACCCCACACGTATCGTCTTCGTGGCTTCTGCAACGTGTCCGACCAGAACACTCGTCGCGGCGCTCCCGATGCCGCCCATGTTGTGATGTTCGGCCAGCCAGTAACGGTTGTAGCCCAGTTCCTCCGCGTGTCTCGCCTGTCGGCGCATCAGCTCGTAGGCCCTCGACGCATCGCTCCCCTGACGGATCGGAGCCAGATCGAGTATCGAAATCGGTATCAACGCCTTTTCTCCTTGAGCGGACAGAGAGATGCGGATAAGGGTCGCGCTACCGGATCGAAGTAAGAGGGTTCGCCATCGGTTTTCGCCCCTATCTGTCTCAGCCCAAGATAGCCCGTGCCACGTCAACCTCAAAAGACCCTGATCTAGCAGAGATGTCGTGTGTGCGGTTTGGAAAGGCTGCAAGGCAAGTGGTATCTTAGCCTTCATGACAGATGCGCTCAGATCCCTGGCTATCGCCGGAGCCTGGGGATACATCGGTCACAAGTTCATCGAAGCGGGCCTGGACCTCGGGTTGGACGTCTACGCGTTCGATCCCGGCCCTGCGCCGACAGATGTCGATCTGACCCGTGTGCACCGTGTCGAATCTCCAGCCGAGTTCTATCGCCTCGACGCCGATCTCTACCACCTCGCATTGCACCCGCAGCACCGCTCGTTGGCGCTGGCCTCCCTGTTACCACGTGCCGCAAACGATGGCATCGTCATCCTGAACGAAAAGCCAATGGCGGCACCCGATCGCCCTCGCGACAGCCGTCGCCTACTCGCCGACATCGACGGGGCAGGCGCGACCGTCTTCTTCGACTTTCCCGAGATCTTCGATCCACTGACCCATCACATCCTGAATTTCTTGAACGAATTCGAGGATGTTCGTATCGCCGAGATCCACATCCAGCGGTCCAAGGATCGCGAAGCGAAGAACAACCCTCGAAACCTGAAGCGAATGGTACACATTCAGTACCAGGAATCCGTTCATTGTCTGGCCTTCGTCCTGAACCTCCTCGGCCACATCCACGGCGAAGTCGAAACGACACTCGATCGGGGTCTTGTGTTGTCGGCTACGGCGGAGCCTTACGACCCCCCCAATCCCGATGCGTATCCGCACGTGGTCGATGGACGCTGTAATTTTGACATGACGATCGGGGAGACCGCAATCCACGGTCATACGGATTTCAAACGCCACGCACCCTGGAGAAAGCAACGCGTCATTAGAGGAACAGGCGACGGCACGTCCTTCGAGATCGATGTCGACTATCTCGAAGGAGCCAAGTATCTCCGCATCGATGGCCAGGATCAGCGAGTCGACCCGGCGGGAAGCTCCTACGAAGCCGTCCTCCTCGGGATCCAAAAGTGGCACCGTGAGGTTCCACCGACCAACCTCATGCGAGGCGTCTACCCCAACCCAGACTTTGCGCTTCTGACTTACCAGCTCTCGAGTGCGTTGTGGCGCGCGAGCTACGATCGCGAGAAGATCCACTTGCCCGACTCATCTGCGCTCCGAGCATTCGACGCTGGATTCGAAGAGACCGAATTCGCCAGATACGTCTAACCGGCAGTCTGTTATCGTATTTTTCGGCCGCTAAAAGCTTGACCTCCCCCTGCCAATCACCCTATTTTGTCGCAGACCGCAACTCACTCTTCCGAGGGACCATGCCCCACATCCTCATCGTCGACGACGACGAATCGATCCGTGTCGTAATCCGCAAGGGAATGGAACTTGCGGGTCACACTGTCGCGGAAGCGGTCGATGGTGATGAAGGGATGAGCGCCTTCACGCACGAATCACCGGACCTCGTCATCACCGACATCATGATGCCTGGCACCTATGGTCTGCAGCTCATCCGAAACCTCCATCGACAGGCTCCGGACGTGCCCATTATTGCGATTACTGGGTATCAACCCTCTCGTCTTTCTATGGCGGAGGACATGGGGGGCCGTTGTCACTTTTCAGAAGCCTTTCTCAATGGTTGAACTGGTATCCACGGTAGGCAAACTCACCGGAAACAAGACCGTCGGTGGTTGAAAGGGCGATTCACCCCGAGCGCCCACTGTCCGCACAACACCGGCATACGTATATTTGACCGGTAGGTGTTGGATCCCTCCAAGTTCGTCGTTTCGGAGTCCTGAATGGCACTTTGGTTTTTCTTGCTCGGCTGCGGGGGCCTCGGTTTCAGCATCAAGATCCTCCTGGAGCACTTCAAGCAGGCAGAGGAGATCAACGACGGCATCCGTACGGCCGAGCGCGCCCGGTTGGACGTGGAGGAGGAGATCTTGGCCGAAGAGGCCGAAGCGGCAGAAGTCAAGGTTGGCAACCTCACTGCACAGATCAGCAAGCGGAAAGAGGCGCTGGCCAATCGTGGTAAATTCAAGGTCTGAAGCTCTTTCGAACCGAGAGAAGAGGGACGCCACCGAGAGATCGGTGGTTTTTTATTTTTCACGGCGTTACATAAGCTGAGTCTATTCTCTCCATCAAAAGGATAAATTTCCAAAATCTACCGATCTTTTCGCATGGTTAAGTTCAAACGTCCGCCATCCGACCTCAGTCCTGGATTGAACCGTGCCTTTACTCCGCTTCTATCGTCGCCCTGGTCTCACCCCAGCTTCTGTCGCCACCCTCCGTCAGACGAGCCGTCAGCGGCTCTCGCAGCCCATCGAGATCGCCGGCACGGAGCTGTGCTTCTACATTCAATGCGCCTCAGATCTCTCTCCGATAGAGCTGTCGCACCTTCGCTGGCTTCTGGGTGAAACGTTCGATCCGGACGGACTCAGCGACACCCCCTTCGCTTCCAGCACCGGCGTCCTCGAGTACGGCCCGCGTATGAATTTCACCACGGCCTGGTCCACGAACGCCACGGCCATCTGCCACGCCTGCGGGCTCGATTCGATCGAACGCATCGAAAGGTCCCGCCGCTACTACCTCTCACTCTTGCCCGATGACGAGGATCTCGTTCGTTTCGGACAGCTGGTCCACGACCGCATGACCGAACAACCGTACGAACGTCCGCTTTCGTCTTTCGAATCCGGCGTCAGACCGGAGCCTGTCCAGACCATCCTCCTCATCGAAGAGGGTCGGGTTGCACTCGAACGCATGAACGATGAAATGGGCCTCGCGTTCGACGAATGGGATCTCAACTACTACGCCGACATCTTTCTCGACCGGCTCAAACGAAATCCGACGAACGTGGAATGTTTCGACATCGCCCAGAGCAACAGTGAACATTCACGTCACTGGTTCTTCAAGGGCAAGCTCGTCGTCGACGGCCAGGAGATCCCCGATCACCTCATCGCGATGATTCAATCGACGCTCGAATCCAACCCCAACAACAGTGTGATCGCCTTCAAGGATAACTCGAGCGCCATCGAGGGCTACGCGATCTCGACGATTCTACCCGAGCAGCCCGGTGCCCCGACTCGATTCGTGGAACGAGATCTCGACTATCACATTCTTCTCACCGCCGAGACCCACAACTTCCCATCGGGTGTGGCACCCTTTCCAGGCGCCGAAACCGGCACGGGGGGACGCATCCGCGACACCCACGCCACGGGACGCGGGTCCCTCGTCGTCGCGGGTACAGCCGGATACTGCGTCGGCAACCTGAACATCCCCGACTACAACCTCCCGTGGGAAGCCGACCACACGTATCCAGACAACCTCGCCACCCCGCTGGAGATCGAAATCGAAGCCAGCAACGGAGCCTCCGACTACGGCAACAAGTTCGGCGAACCTGTCATTCAGGGGTTCACGCGTGCCTTTGGTCTTCGTCTCCCCGACGGCGAGCGGCGAGAGTGGATCAAGCCGATCATGTTCAGCGCCGGAATCGGTCAGATCAGTGCAACACACACCGAGAAGCACGATGCCGAAGTCGGAATGCGGGTCGTCAAGCTCGGAGGGCCGGCCTATCGCATCGGCATGGGAGGCGGCGCCGCTTCCAGCATGGTCCAGGGCGAGAACGCCGCTGAACTCGACTTCAACGCCGTGCAGCGTGGCGACGCCGAGATGGAACAGAAAGTGAACCGTGTCATCCGCGCCTGTGTCGAGCTCGAAGATCGAAACCCGATCGTCAGTATTCACGACCAGGGTGCCGGCGGAAACTGCAACGTGTTGAAGGAGATCGTCGAGCCCCTCGGGGCGCGCATCAACCTGCGAGACATATTGGTCGGCGACCATACCCTGTCTGCGCTTGAAATCTGGGGGGCCGAGTATCAGGAAAACGACGCGCTCCTGATCGCGGCAGAGCACGAGCCCACGTTCAGGGCTCTTTGCAAGCGCGAAAAGGTACCGGTCAGCTTCGTCGGGGACGTGACCGACGATGGCCGGGTGGTCGTCCACGACAGCCAGGACGATACCACCCCGGTCGATCTGGACCTCGAGAGTGTGCTCGGCGATATGCCACAGAAAACGTTCACCCTCGACCACGTGCAACGAACCCGTTCGGCCCTCTCCCTTCCTCCCGACCTGTCCGTCAGAAACGCACTCGATCGCGTGCTGCGCCTCGTTTCCGTTGGCTCGAAGCGTTTCCTCACCAACAAGGTCGACCGCAGCGTCACCGGACTGGTCGCCCAACAGCAGTGCGTGGGCCCCCTCCAGATCCCGTTGTCCAACGTCGCCGTCATCGCTCAGAGCCATTTCCCGAGCCCGACTGGACAGTTCACGGGGGCAGCGACCGCCATCGGCGAACAACCGATCAAGGGCCTGATCGATCCTGCAGCCATGGCACGAACGACCGTCGGCGAGGCCCTGACCAACATCGTCTGGGCCCGTGTCAGCTCTGTTCAGGACATCAAATGTTCTGGCAACTGGATGTGGGCGGCCAAACTGGAAGGTGAGGGCGCCGAGCTCTACGACGCGGCAGCCGCTCTGTGCGACTTCCTGATCGACCTCGGAATCGGGATCGATGGTGGGAAGGACAGTCTCTCAATGGCGGCCCTAGCCCCTTTGGAGGCAAACGAAGATGAAACGGTCAAATCACCGGGAACCCTCGTCATCTCCGCCTACGTCACGTGCCCCGACGTGACCAAGACCGTCACACCCGATTTCAAGATCGGGGACGATCACATATTCCTCGTCGATCTGGCCGACGGTCGCGCCCGGCTTGGCGGTTCGGCACTCGCTCAGGTGTTCGGTCAGGTGGGCGATGAGAGCCCGGATGTGGAAGACGCAGATTTGCTCCGCCGGGCCTTCGACGTCACTCAGCGCCTAATAGACGAGCGTGCCATCGCGGCGGGCCACGACCGCAGCGACGGAGGACTCGTCACGGCCCTTCTCGAAATGGGATTCGCCGGCAACCGTGGTTTCACGGTCGACCTCGAAGCTACGGGCAACACCTGGTCCACCCTGTTCTCGGAAGAACTCGGCCTGCTGCTCGCCGTGCACTCGAGTCTATCGGAGCGAGTACGCGAAGCTTACGCCAAGGCGGGCGTCCCCTGTCACCTGCTGGGGTTCACGAAGGAGAGCCACGACGTCGATGTTCGCATCGATGGACATTCCGTCCTGAACGACGACATTCGAAAATTGCGCCAGGTGTGGGAATCGACCAGCCACCAGCTAGAACGATTGCAGGCCAACCCTGATTGCGTCGACCAGGAGCACGCCGATCTCCCGTCGCGTGGGGCACCACCCTACACCCTCACGTTCGAGCCACAGCCCACCGCACCGGTACCGACACAGGCATCACGGCCCAAGGTCGCGATCCTGAGGGAGGAGGGCAGCAACGGTGACAGGGAAATGGCATCGGCCTTCCACGACGCCGGATTCGAAACGTGGGATGTCACCATGTCCGACCTCGCGGCAGGACGCGTTGCCCTCGGCGACTTCCGGGGCATCGCATTCGTCGGCGGGTTCAGCTACGCAGACGTTCTCGATTCCGCCAAGGGCTGGGCCGGAGTCATTCGATACGACAATCGGGTACTCGATCAGTTCACCTCGTTCCGAAGCAGACAGGACACCTTCAGCCTCGGCGTCTGCAACGGATGCCAACTCATGGCGCTCCTCGGCTGGCTGCCCGGAGAAAAGTTGGACGATGCACGCCAACCCCGATTCATCCACAACGCATCCGGGCGGTTCGAATCTCGCTTCAGCACAGTCAGGATCGAAGAAAGCACAGCGATGATGTTCGACGGCATGGCCGGGGCCGTTCTGGGGGTTTGGGTCGCCCACGGGGAGGGCCGCGCCTACTTCCCCGATGAAAAGGTCCTCGCTTCGGTAGAGGCCAGCGCACGCGTTCCGGTTCGTTACGTCGACGACGGGGCGGAGCCGACCCAGACTTACCCGCACAACCCCAACGGCTCGACGAACGCCATCGCCGGTCTCTGTTCTGCCGATGGGAGGCATCTCGCGATGATGCCGCATCCCGAGCGTGCGTTCCGCACGTGGCAATGGGGCTGGCTTCCGGAAGGATGGAGAAACCTCGAAGCCTCACCCTGGTTGAGGATGTTCCAAAACGCCCGCACCTGGTGCGATTGACAAGGGTTCCAAAAACAGAATGGCCGCGAGCACCTTCGCGGCCACATTACTGAATACGGGAGTTTCCTAATGTGGCGATTCCCTAGTTGTTCCTCTCCACGCCCGCCCCGTCCACGGCTCGACACACGTAGACTTCCGCCGTGTACTCGGTCTTGGCGCTGTACTTTTCCTCGACTTCCCTGATCAACGACTCCACGGCGTCGGCCATCACCAGGTTGACCGTGCATCCACCGAACCCCGCTCCCATCATACGTGCGCCGACCACACCGGGTGTGTCCCACGCGATCTGGACGAGCAAATCGAGTTCTGGTCCACTGACCTCGTAGTCCGCTTTCAGACTCTCGTGCGACGCTCGCATCAACCCGCCAAAGGACTCCAGGTCGCCACCCTCCAACGTGGTTAACGCAAGCCGCGTCCGCGCTATCTCGGCCACCACGTGCCGACAGCGTCGATAGCCTTCCTCCGTCAGAGCGCCTTGCCAGTCCTCCAGCATTTCGAGGTCGACGTCGCGAAGGGAAGTCGCGACTTTCCGGTCGCGCGTCTGAGCTGGAGCACCCCGTTTTCGCACGCCTCTCGACGTTCGTTGTAGGCAGAATCCGTCAGACCTCTGGTCACACCGGAGTTGCAGATCACGATCTTGACCTCATCGTCGGCCAGCGGAACCTGCTCGAACGACAGATCACGACAATCGAGAAAAAGCGCGTGATCGGCACGCCCGTTCGCCGACACGAACTGGTCCATGATTCCGCAGTTCACGCCCACAAACTCGTTCTCAGCAGCCTGGCCGATCGTAGCCAGCCGCTGGCCGGTCATCTGGATGTCGAACAATTCCAGGAGACCCCGGCCGATCGCCATCTCCAGAGCGGCCGAGCTGCTTACGCCCGGGGTATGGTGGCACAGTTCCAGTCTGCGAACCTCAGGATCGGGGGGTTCGAAGGCGTGATTGCAGGAGACGTTCCTCTGGGCGCGGGTCTGAGCCAATCTCCCACCTTCTCGAGTCGCCGGTTGATCGTGAAGGAGAGATCTTCCTCGAACGACACAGCGTGAAGGTGCGCCTGATTGTCCGAACGCGGGCGAGCGGCGAACGCGATCCACCGATCGATGGCGGCGGGAAACACAAATCCTTCGTTATAGTCTGTATGTTCCCCGATCAGGTTGACCCGTCCGGGTGCCTTGACCACCACCTCGGGGGCCTCTGCATAACGGTTCTGAAAAACTCGGACGCAATGATCGACGATGTCATTCATAGCTGGGTCGTCTGGGATCCGGTCGATTGCGAGGTGCGTCGCAGGGCTTGGCGGATCTCTGCCGCGGAGATCGATGGGTCCGAAGGGTTGATGCTCCGACCGAAGATGTCGGAGCCGACGACGTGCTTGCGAATCCCCGGGCCGCGAAGCAGGCTGGTCAGATGCACTTGCAGGTGAAACGAATCGCAAGATCCGTCCGTCGGGGCCTGCAGTAGAGCAAGCGTGTAATGATAGGGCGCATCGAACAACCCGTCCAGCCCCCGCAGGAGATCGCTCAATGCGCGTGCGAGAGACATCTTCTCATCCGGAGAACACGCGACAATCGATGCGACAGAGCGATGAGGCACGATCACGATGTCGTGGGGCATCACGGCAGCGAACGGAACAAACGCAGTAAAGTGATCGTCGCCCCAGACGATCCGGCGGCCGTCATCCCGCTCGAAGGCAAGGGCCGAAGCGACGAAATCCCCCTTCGCGAACCGCTCGATCTGGTTGACCACGATTCGATCGGGCATGGCGTTGTAGGCGTAGACCTGACCGTGGGGGTGGAGTTGAGAGTTTCCCATCACGCCACCCCGATTCTCGAAAATCAGGACGTAGACAATCTCCATCTGCGCACCGAGCCGCGTGTAGGTTTCCGCCCAGCAGTCGACAATGACCGAGATTTCATCCGGCGTCATCGTGGCCATGCGTTTCGAGTGATCCGGGCTGTAAACGATCACTTCGCACACGCCCGCCGCCGGTCGCACACCGTAGGGCACGGGCAAATTTTCGTCCGGCACGACTTTCGCCCTTCGCAGAGGGAAAGTCATTCTCGAACACGAACGTTCCATCGTAGTTCGGGTTCACGTCCCCGTTCGCGCGAACGTTCCCCGGACACAGGTAGCAGTCCGCATCGTAGACGGGACCTCGCTCCGAGCCCCCCTCCTCGATGCTGCCCGACCAGGGTCTAGCGGCGCGCTCCGCCGACATCGTCACCCAGCGTCCAACGAACGGATTGTATCGTTCTTCGTTCAGGGCCCCGTATCCCGATGGGTTGCGGGAGTGCCATCGCCAGGCGTTTTCGATCGTTTCGTCGAGGGATTCTCGGGCACGCCACCCGAGCCGGGCGTCGGCCGCGTCCGTGCGGGCGATCAAGGTGGCAGGGTCACCGGATCGCCGGGGTCCGGATTTGCAGGAGATCTTCCGGCCTGTCACTCGCTCGGCGGTGCTCACGATTTCCTTCACCGTGAACCCGTTTCGCGTCCCGAGGTTCAGCGTGATGGGCTCGGCCTTCTGGATCAGCGAATCCAGACAGGAAACGTGGGCATCCGCGAGATCAACGACCGATACGTAATCTCGAACCGCTGTTCCGTCCCTGGTCGGATAATCGTCTCCAAAGATCGTGAGCCCGTCGCGCTGTCCCAGAGCGGCCTGGAGGACAATCGGAACCAGGTGCGTTTCGGGATCGTGGTCCTCCCCTATCAGACCCTCCGGATCTGCCCCCGCCACGTTGAAGTAGCGAAGACACGCGAATCCCGCACCGGCTGCTGACGCGCGCTTCTCGAGGATCAGCTCATCCATCAACTTCGTGATCCCATACACGTTCGTCGGGATCATCAGCTTCAGAACATCTCGCTCCGTGAGGTGGTAATCCGATCGTTGAGCAACGGTCGACTCGTAGCGCTCGATCGTTGTCTCGAAGTCGAACACAGCGCGCATCAGCTGACTCTCTTTGAAACGGCCCTCCTCCACAACACGGTCCTGATAGTCCTCGGCCAACGGCAGGTCTTCCTCCGAAGGGTTGCCGTAGGTGGCAGATGTAGAGGATTTCACGATTGGTAGTTCTCCGCCCGCAGAAACTAGATTGAAGAAGCCGACCACGTTCGTGTCAAAATACGCCTCCGAATGTTCCTGGCTTTCGGCGACGAGACTCTTCGCGGCAAAATCAATCACGCCGACGATCCCGTGGCGGTCGAACACCGAGACGATGTCGTCGGCATTCGACAGATCCACCTTCTCAAAAGCGAATTGGTTGGGACCGAAAAGTCGCTCAAGAAGGCGCACAACCTCGATGTGACCCGTACTCAGGTTGTCCAGAACGACGACCTTCCGCCCCGAATCCAGCAGATGCTTGGTGGTGTGCGACCCGACATACCCCGCCCCACCCGTGACGAGTACGGCATCGTTCATCAGCTCAGCTTTCCCATCCCGACCAGAACGTCGCTCAGGACCGTCCTCTGGTCCTTAGATAAAGGACAAACGGGGTGGCGGGGTGGGGCCCTCCGGCGAACCCGACCATGTCGGCTCCCGCTTTCAGCATGGCCGGGTGGGTCCCCAAAGTGAAGAGCGATCGAAGCGGTGCCAGGCGGGTCTGATGGACGGGCGCCGTCCAGGTCTCCCTCCTGGAACGCATCGAAGATCGCCGCACCCACGTCGGGGGCCACGTTCGCCGTCGCCGCGATCGCGGCGGCCGCCCCCTGCTCGAACCCGGCCGCGATCAACGTATCGCGACCCATCACGAACCTGAAACCGTCGGGCATTCCGTTGATATACTCGAGGGCCTGAGAGAAATCACCGCTGCTGTCTTTCATCCCCACAATGTTCTCGTGCGACTCGGCCAGCCTCCTCACCGTGTCGACGGCCAGTGCATTGCCCGTGCGCGCGGGCAGGTTATAAAGGAGGATCGGCACACTCACGGATGAGGCGATTTCGGCATAGTGTGTGTAGAGTTCCTCCTGCGTCGGGGTGATGAAACTGGGTGTGAGAATGGAAAGGCAATCGGCGCCCACCTCCTGACCGGCCTTTGCGAGGGCGATGGCTTCGTGCGTCGCATTCGCAGACGTACCGACGTAGGCGGGAACACGGCCGTCGGCCGCAGCCACCGTCCACTCGTAGACCTGTTGTTTCTCATCGAACGAGAGGGCCCAGAATTCGCCGGCGGTTCCGATCGTGAACACACCGTGCACGCCCTGCTCGATCGTTCCGTCAATCAGCCGGGTGAGGCCGTCCCGATCGAGCGCCTCGTCGTCCGTCATGGGTGTGACGAGTGCTGGAATAACACCTCTAATGAAGGATGCGTCCACGACCTGATCTCCTCGTTGAGTGGGTCAATGACTCGGGGCGAACCGATGATACCCCGGGGCCCCAGCCTTGTCAACGGAAAGCCCCAAAAGGGGCGATTCGCCTTGACTTCGGCCGGTTTCTGCAATAAAATAGGAACGTCTCCGGGGTTTCGAGCTAGGCCCGAAACCCCCGGATTTTTTTTGAGGACAAGGAATGAACCGAGTCTACTTGACCAAAGAAGGCTACGAAAAGCTGCGGAGTGAACTCGAACAACTGCAGACCAAAGAGCGCCCAAAGGTTGTCGACGCCATTGCCCGAGCGCGTGAATTCGGGGACCTGAGCGAAAACGCGGAATACGCGGCGGCCAAAGAGCGCCAGATGCAACTCGAGGGACGGATCGCCGAGATTCACGAAAAACTGACACGATCCGAAATCATCGATGAGTCCCAGATCCCCAAAGACAAAGCGTATCTGGGCGCACTCGTCAAGCTCCTGGACAAAAAGAAGGATACCGAAGTAACCTACAAGCTCGTCTCGACCGACGAGGCCGATTTTACGGAAAATAAAATCTCTACCGAATCGCCCATCGGAAAGGCCCTCCTGGGAAAGAGTGTCGGAGATCAGGTCGAGGCCACGGTACCCGCCGGAAAACTCGAGTTCGAGATTCTCAAAATCTCCAGATCTTGATCCAACTTGCGAAAGAGCAAACGCGCCCGGATAATCCGGGCGCGCTCTTTTTTTGTCTGTCCGTTGGGGTCGGTTTGTGGCGATCCTACCTGTCCAGGCGAATCAACACTTCGCAGTGCGGTGTCTGGGGTAGCATATCGACAACCTGCGCCTCCGTAACGGCGTATCCATACGCACGAAGCCGTACCACATCCTCGACGAGCGCATTCGGATTGCACGACACATAGACAATCCTTCGCGGACCGAGTTCCCCGAGCGCGGCCAGTGCTTTGGCGTGCATGCCGGGCCTGGGAGGGTCGGTCACAGCAACATCGAACGTTTCCCCCCGACGCCTGAGTTGCGACAAGAGGTCCTCGGCCGATCCGGCCATGAACTGGCAATGGGCCACGTTGTTCTGTCCGCCGTTCCTTACGGCATCCCGAATGGCCGCCTCCGACGATTCGATTCCGAGGACGTCTTTGGATCGATCCGACAGAAAGAACGAGATACCACCCGTCCCGCAGTAAACGTCGAGCGCCCGATCGTCCGGGGACAAGTCTGCCAACGACACGATCCGCTCGTACATCCGGTCCGCCTGTAGCGTGTTCGGCTGGAAGAAGGATCCGAGCGAGATGTCGAACCGAAAGCGCCCCAGCCGGTCCTCGATCGTCGGTTTGCCGACGACAACCCGCTCCTCATCCCCCGTCGCAACCTGGGCCTTGCGCGAGTTGATGCTATGGATCACGGACACAACCTCGGGAAACCGCGCCACGAGTGCGTCCGCGAACACACTCACATCTTCAAAAGGCTCCGTCGAAGTGGTCAGGGCTACCATCACTTCCCCGGTACGTTTGCCGTCCCTGATGGTCAGAAAACGCAACAGTCCCGTGTGCCGTTTCAGATCGTAGGAGGTCAAGCCCATCGAACGCACGAAGTCTCGCGTAAACCCTACGATCGCGTTCGACAGATCCGACTGAAGGTGGCACGCGCGCAGATCGAAGACCTGGTCGAAACGTCCACTCGCGTGAAGTCCGACCGTCGGGCCATCTTCCGATCCGGCGAAGGAAAACTCCATCTTGTTTCGGTAGTAGAACGGCGATGGTGCCTCCAGAGGGGCTTCGAACTCGATCTCACATCCCGCTCGGTTCAGGCAATCTTCGACCAGCCGGGACTTCAGGTTCAGCTGATCGGCATAAGACAGGTCTTGCCACAAACATCCTCCGCAGGTTCCGAAATGGAGGCACGTCGGGTCCTGACGGACAACACCCGGATCTACGATTTCCAACAGACGGCCCTCGGCCTCCTTGCGACGATGGCGCACTTTCCTCAGACCGACGAGCAGGCGATCCCCGGGCACGCCCCCCCTCACCGACACCGTGTAACCATCGAGATGAGCCTGCCCTCGACCCTTGGCGTCGACACGATCGATCGTCAGGCTGGCACGCAACCCCGGGCGGGGCTTCCAGTTGTTGTCAGCCATCACGTGGGTCCTGGCCGAACCGATCGGCCAGCGCCTCCACCAGATCGGGCTGTTCGATCAAGGTCCGGTAAGAAAAAATGACGTAGCCGTCGAGCCCCGTCGCCGTGGCCTTCTCGGCTTGCAACAGCGTGTCCGCCGCACGCTGATTCCACGCACCGATGCCTGCCAGAACGTGACCCTTCAGCGCATACCGCCGCACGGCCTCCATCTGTTGAGACAGTTCATCGAGCGATCCAACGTAGAACATGGGCACGACAAAATCGACATATCGGCGATTGAGCCACCGCACCCAATCCTGGCCATACCGGCGGTAGGCCCGGAGAATGTCGGGTTTTACCGCTGCCGAAACGCGGATCTCCGGCCGGATCTGACGGCAAAGCCGCTTCACACGCTGGACAAACTGCGTCACGTGGTCGCTCCGCCAAGCGACCCACGCGCTCCGATCCGCATCGTCCATCTCTCGAGGGTTCCGACGATAGGACTGCTCGAAAGCCGCAGTGGCTGTGGGGCTGTAGTCGTAGTGTTCATTGGGGTAGCGAACGTAGTCGAGATGCAGACCGTTCACCGGGTAGCGGCGTAACAATTCGTTCGCGACGGCAAGCAGATGACGTCCAACGCCGGGATGTGAAGGGGACAGATATCGCCCCTCGACACCCCTCGGCCTCAGATCGACCCCGAGGTCGGTGGCCCCCATGTCGATGCCATCGATCGATGTTGCGAACCAGTCGGGATGTTTCACAAGCACGTGGGTGTCCGAGTTGGGCCAACCATCGGTATACCACGTGAGGTAAACATTGAACCAGGCGTGGACGGTCAGCCCGTGGTCTCGCGCCTGCGCCAGAACATCCGCGAGGGGGTCGAATCCCTCCTCCACGTCCTCGGCCAGGGGCACGAGCGCGCTGCGGTAGTACGCGTTTCCGCGTCCCCGCACCTGCACGAACAACGTCGTCGTCCCCGCTCGAACGGCCGTCTCGACAACCTCACGCACCCCCGCCGCTGTCGCGATGTCGTGCCGAACGACCCAGAGCCCCCGCACCGGTGCAGACCGGGCCTCCACGGGTGACCGGAATCCCAGAGCCAGGACCAGCAAAAAGGGCAAGCCGACCCACTGGCCAGCTTGCCCCGAACAGGCACGTTCTGAGATCGACGTCACGCCTTTTTTTCGTCTCCTTCGTCATCTGCATCAGGATCGGCTTCCTTTGCGAAATCGGCTTCCGCCGTCTCGTCGTCTTCCTCCTCTTCCGACGCTTCGCCGTCGGAGTCGTCCGATTCGGCCTCCACCACATCTACTTCCTCTTCAGCCACCTCGTCCTCCACGTCCGTCTCGCTCTGACCGTCTTCGCTGACCGCCGTACTCGAGGCGGTATCCGCGAAGTCGGCACGACGCTCCGATCCCACGAGTTCGATCAAACAGACCTCCGTCGCATCGCCCCGACGCGGCCCCAGATTCAGAACGCGTGTGTAGCCTCCTTCTCGTTCGGCGAATGACGGCCCGATCTCGTCGAACAGCTTCGACACGACCACCTTGTTCCGAATTCGCCTCAACACCATTCGCCGAGCGTGCAGATCGCCTCGTTTTGCGAACGTGATCAGCCGCTCGGCCACCTGGCGCAACTCCTTCGCCTTCGGGCGTGTCGTGCGGATGGTGCCGTGCATGAACAGAGACGTCGCCAGATTGTTCATGGTCGCTTTCTTGTGGCTGGCCGTGCGACCGAGCTTGCGCCCTCGTTTTCCGTGCCTCATAACTTCCGTCTACCTTCAGCTTAGAAATCTTCGTCGATCACCGCCATTGGCTCGGACTTCGTGGCGACGTCTTTGTACTTGGACGTGTCCATCCCGAATTGGAGGCCAAGACCCTCCAGGATCGCGTTCAGTTCATTCAGCGATTTCCGGCCGAAATTCCGAAACTTCAACATTTCGGGCTCACTCCGCCCGACGAGATCTTCCAGTGTAATGATGTCGGCCGCCTTCAGACAGTTGGCCGACCGGACCGACAGTTCGAGCTCTTCGACCTGCATCTTCAAGAGTTGGGCGACGCGCTGAGTCTCCTCGTCCACGACCTCTTCCTCTTCGGCCGCGGGCTCCTCATCGAAGTTGATGAACAGCTCCAGATGGTCCTTCAGAGTCTTGGCCGCGTGAGCGACCCCGTCGTCGGGTCGAACGACGCCGTTCGTCCACACCTCCATCGTCAGTTTATCATAGTCCGTCTGCTGACCGACCCTGGCGTTGTCGACTTCATAGTGCACTTTGCGAATCGGTGAAAAGGCTGAATCCAGGGCGATCGTGCCCATCGAGTGCTCCGTAGACTTGTTCGTGTCCGCGAGTACGTAGCCCCGGCCTTTCCCGATCGTTATTTCCATGTCGAGCACACCGTCCTTGTCGAGGGTGGCGATATGCTGATCCGGATTCATCACTTCGATCTGGGCATCGACCTGGAGGTCCTTCGCCGCTAGTGAGCCCGCGCCCTCTTTCTTGACCTGGATCTGCTTCTCTTCGCTATCCAAAAGACGAATGTTCACTTCTTTCAGGTTCAGGATGATCTCGGTCACGTCTTCGACCACACCATCCAACACAGAAAACTCGTGTTGTACGCCCTCGATTTTGACGGCTTTCACAGCCGCACCTTCGATCGATGAAAGGAGCACGCGCCTCAGCGCGTTCCCGATCGTTGTTCCGAATCCCCGTTCGAGAGGCTGGACCGTGAACTGGCCAAAGGTATCCGTCAGCGTCTCTTCGTCGATCAGCACCGATCGGGGCATTTGGAAATTCTTGGGCTTCATGCAGGCGTTCTCCTTGGGTTTCGTCTGGAGAGGTGGTTACTTGGAGTACAGCTCGACAATCAGGTGTTCCTCGACTGCCGTGGGGATATCTTCTCGGTTCGGCCGCTCGAGGAATTGCCCGCTTAGGTTGACCTTGTCGACTGTGAGCCACGGCACCTGGCGTCCTTCACCCATGCGTTTGAGCGAGTCGTGAACGAGCGCGAGTTGGCGGCTCTTCTCACACAGCTGGATGGTGTCGCCGGTCGCGACCTGGTAGGAAGGGATGTCGACGCGCTTTTCATTGACCGTGATGTGCCCGTGTCGTACGAGCTGACGTGCGGATTTCCGAGAAGGCGCGAACCCGAGCCGGTAGACGACGTTATCGAGCCGTGCTTCGAGCATCTGAAGGAGGGTCTCGCCCGTCACGCCACGACGACGTGCCGACTCTTTATAATATCCGCGGAACTGGTTTTCGAGAACCCCGTACTGGCGCTTTGCCTTTTGCTTTTCGCGTAGCTGCATCGCGTATTCGGACGGCTTGCGACTCGGCCTCTGACCGTGCTGTCCGGGTGCGTAGTTTCGCCGGTCGACGGCGCATTTGTCGAGATAGCAGCGCTCTCCCTTGAGGAAGAGCTTCACGCCCTCCCGGCGACAGAGCTTGCAATTGGGGCCCGTATACCTGGCCATTCAGATCTCCCTCAGTTTCTTCTCGTTACACTCTGCGACGTTTTGGTGGTCGACATCCATTGTGGGGAATCGGCGTCACGTCTTTAATCGCCGAGATTTCCAACCCGGCGCCCTGCAGCGACCGCACGGCGGCCTCTCGCCCAACGCCCGGGCCCTTGACCCAGACCTCGACGCGCCGTAGTCCCATCGCCATCGCCTCTTTTGCGGCGGCTTCGGCCGCCATCTGCGCCGCGAACGGTGTGCTTTTCTTCGAACCCTTGAAGGCGACCTTGCCCGTCGACGCCCAGGAGATGGTGTTCCCTTCCTTGTCGGTCAACGTGACGATCGTGTTGTTAAAGCTCGCTCTGATGTGCGCGACGCCCATCGCGTCCACACGCTTGGCCCTTCTTCTGCCTCTCGGTGGCAAGTGTGTCTCCTCTATGCGGCTCAGGTCGCCTTGCGACGTCCGACCTGGCCCTTTTTCGGACCCTTGCGGGTGCGGGCGTTCGTTCGTGTACGCTGTCCGTGCATCGGCAAGCCACGACGCCAGCGCAGCCCCCGATAGCAACCGATGTCCATCAGGCGTTTGATGTTCATGGCCACTTCGCTGCGGAGTTCGCCCTCGACCTTGTAGCCCCCTTCGATCACGCTCCGCAGCCGACCAAGATCTTCTTCGGTCAGGGTTTCGACGCGGGTGTCGGGCGAAATCTGCGTAGCCTCGAGGATCTTGCGCGCTGACGTGAGCCCGATCCCGTAAATGTAGGTCAGCGCGACCTCAACACGTTTGTCCCTCGGGATATCGATGCCTGCGATACGTGCCATAGACGGCAGCCTCCCTTGGATTAGCCCTGACGTTGCTTGTGGCGGGGATTCATTTTGCAAATGACGCGAACGACACCGCGTCGCCGGATGATCTTGCAATGATTGCATCGCTTGCTGACCGAAGAGGAAACCTTCATAGCGAACCCTTCCTGCTACCCGCGACGTCCGCGAATGCGTCCTTTTTTCATAAACCCGTCGTAGTGCCGCATGAGCAGGTGCGATTCAACCTGCTGGAGGGTGTCTAGCGCAACACCCACGATGATGAGAAGACCCGTTCCTCCAAAAAAGTCCGTCAGACCGGGGTGAATGTTCAGACTCTCGACGACGAAGAACGGAAACACGGCGATCCCCGCCAGGAAGATCGAACCGGGAAGCGTGATCCGTGTCAAGATCCGGTCGATGTAGTCGGACGTTCGCTTTCCCGGCCGCACCCCTGGAATGAAACCACCCTGGCGCTTCATGTTATCGGCGAGGTCGACAGGATTGAAGACAATCGCCGTGTAGAAGTAGGCGAAGAAGATGATCATCAGGCTGTAGAGAATCCAATAGGGCAGCGACTGCGCGGTACCCCCGGGCGAAAAAGCGACCGCCAGCTGTTGCATCAACTCGATGTCGGGGAAAAAGCTCGCCAGCGTCGACGGCAGAAACATGATCGCCTGCGCAAAAATGATCGGCATCACCCCCGAAACATTGACCTTTAGGGGAATATGCGTCGTCTGCCCGCCGTAGACGCGTCGCCCCACCACACGCTTGGCGTACTGCACCGGGATCTTACGTGTGCCCTGCGTCAACATCACAGTGAGGGCGGTGACCCCCGCGATGATCGCGAGCACGAAAAGCTCCAAAAAGATGCTCTTGTCGTTCGTGACGAAGTCGCTGTATTCCTGGCCGACCGCCCACGGCAATCTGGCGATGATGCCGATGAAGATGAGCATCGACATCCCGTTCCCGATGCCACTCGCGTCGATCTGCTCCCCGAGCCACATGATGAACACGGTGCCGGCCGTGATCGTCAGAACCGTGAGTGCCGCGAACCCCCATCCGGGCTCGACCACGACCGAGGCGCCCGTAATCGGCGAACGCAACGACTCGAGGAAGTAGGAGACCCCGAACGACTGTGCGGCCGCCAGCCCCACGGTCCCATAGCGCGTATACTGCGTGATCTTCTTCCGTCCTTCTTCGCCTTCCTTTTGGAGCTTTTGCAGGAAAGGGATGACCGCGCCCATCAACTGAATGATGATCGACGCACTGATGTAAGGCATGATCCCGAGGGCGAAAACCGTCGCGCGCGTAAACGCCCCACCGACGAACATGTCGTACATGGAGAACAGGGTCCGATCGGCCCCCGAGAAGAATTCCTGCAGCGCGATCCGGTCGATACCCGGAATCGGAACCTGTCCGCCGATCCGGTAAACGACAAGAATCCCGAGCGTGAACAAGATCTTGTTTCGCAGCTCGGGAATACGGAAGGCACTCTGGAATGACTTCAGCACTTACGCGTCCTCCGAATCCTCTCTGTCCGACGTCGACTCTTCGTCGGATGACCCCTCTTCGTCCGACGCCGGAGCCTCGGCACCGGCCACCGACCCTCCCGCTCGCGAGATCTTGTCGATGGCTGACCCCGAAACCTTGATACCGTCCTGCACGTGAACCGTCTGTGACAGATCGCCCTGGCCCAGAATCTTCACGGGTCGCTGCGTGGAGCCGATCAGTCCGGCCTTCTTCAACACCACCACCGTCACCTCGCCCGAGATGCCCTTACGTTCCAGATCGCTCACGTTCAGCACCTGGTTGTCGGGTCTGGTAGAATTGAACCCGACCTTCGGAAGCCGCCGCTGTATGGGCATCTGGCCCCCTTCGAACCAGGGCTTGACACCGCCTCCTGACCTCGAATTCTGGCCCTTGTGTCCCTTCCCACTCGTCTTTCCCTTCCCCGAGCCGGCGCCCATTCCCAAACGTTTCTTCTTTCGGCGCGCCCCTTTCGGCGCGCGAATGCTCCCGAGTTCCACGCTACACCTCTTCTACCGTTACCAGGTGGGACACGACGCCAATCATGCCAACGATCTGGGGTGTTCCCTCGTGTTCAACACTATGGTTGAGACGCCGGATTCCGAGCGCTTCGAGCGTCAGCTTCTGCTTCTTCTGCCGTTTGATCGCGCTACGGACTTGCGTGATTTTGACCTTTGCCATGGCTCAGCTTGCCACCTTCACGAGATCGGCGACATCGACACCGCGGAGCTCGGCAAAAGCTCGAGCATCGCGCAAAGAGAGCAGCCCGTTCAAGACCGCTTTGACCGTGTTGTGAGGGTTCTTCGACCCGAGTGACTTGCTAAGTACATTCTGAATCCCGGCCAGTTCGAGGACAGCACGGGTGCCTCCTCCTGCGATCACGCCGGTTCCGGGGGCAGCAGGCTTCAGGAGCACACGCGCGGCACCGAACTCTCCGATGATTTCGTGAGGGATCGTTCCATTGATGACGGGAACGCGAACCAACTGTTTTTTTGCGTTCTCGGAGCCCTTTCGAATCGCTTCGGCGACTTCCCCCGCCTTCCCCATGCCCACACCCACGTGCCCCTTGCGGTCACCGACGACGACGAGGGCGTTGAAGGAGAATCGTCGCCCGCCCTTGCGTACGTGCGAAACACGGTTGATGCTGTTGTTGATGACCACTTCGGTGAGATCAAGTCCTGTGGCGTCGATCTTGGCCAACACGGCCTCCTTAACGAGTTACCTGAAGTTCCTTCACGTTAGAACTGAAGACCACCTTCGCGCGCGCCCTCAGCGAGCGCCTTGACCCGTCCGTGGTAGAGATACCCACCCCGGTCGAACACGACCTGCTCGATGCCGGCTTCGAGGGCTTTCTCGGCGAGGGCCTTGCCGACCTCTCGAGAGGTGTCGCACTTTCCCTCGAGACCCGCGACACGATCGGCCAGCGACGGCGAATAGCTTGCGATTCCGAGCAGAGCTCGACCTGAGACATCGTCGATCAGCTGCGCCTGAACGTGCTTGTGACCGCGGAACACGGCAAGCCGGGGACGCTCGGCGGTGCCGAAGATCCTGTTTCGGATCCGCATGCGTCTCCTTTTTCGCATATCTCTGTTCGAGTACTTTGGCACGGATGACCCTTCCGATCCGTCAAACGACGGCTGTCTTACCCTGTTTGCGGCGGACATACTCGTCGGCGTAGCGAATTCCCTTGCCCTTGTAGGGCTCCGGGGGTCGCACCTTTCTCACCTCGGCTGCCGTCCGACCCACGAGCTCCTTGCTCGCCCCTTTTACCACCACGGTGGCCTGCGCCCCTTCGGGCTCCGGGGGGGGCTGATCGATGGAAAACTCGATGCCGGCCGGCGGGGGGACCGAGACGATGTGACTGAAACCCACCTGCAAGTCGAGATTCTTGCCTTTCAGGTCGGCGCGGTATCCGATGCCAACGACAACCAGCCGCTTTTCGAAACCCTTGGTGACACCTTCGACGGCATTCGCGAGCAGCGCCCGCGTCAGCCCCCACACGGCCTTGCTGCGCTGATCGCTCTCATCTTCGACCGCGACCCGCAGCTCATCACCTGCTTGAGTCACCGCGGTGAGCTCGTTCACCAGCACGTCAAGGGTGCCGTTCGGACCTTTGACCGTGGCCAGACCCCCGTTGACGCGAACGTCGACGCCACTCGGAATCGGGATGGGCTGTTTGCCGATGCGTGACACGATGATGGCTCCTTCAGCCTACCAGATACTGCAAAGCACTTCGCCGCCGACACCTGCCTCGCGGGCTTCGTCGTCGCACAAGATACCCGACGGCGTCGACACAATGGCCAGACCCAACCCGTTGAGGACACGCGGGATGTCCTTCTTCTTCACATATCTTCGCAACCCGGGACGACTCAGTCGCTTCATCCCCTGGATGGCGCTCACCTCTTCCTCCGTGTACTTCAGGTAGAGGCGCAGGTACCCCTGCCGGTTGTCCTCGACGTGGGCAAAGTTGTGAATGAACCCGCGCTCCTTCAGGATGCGTGCGATTTCCCGCTTCACCCTCGAACTGGGAATATCGACTTTGCGGTGACACGCCATGGTGGCGTTACGCACCCGCGTAAGCATATCCGCGATGGGGTCTGTCATCATAAGTCGGTTTGTCCTAAGCTTGGGCTACCAGCTGGCTTTCGTCACACCCGGGATTTCGCCCTCGAGCGCCATTTCGCGAAAACAGATGCGACAGACACCGAAGCGGCGGAGAAACGCCCGTGGGCGACCGCACCGTGTGCAGCGGTTGTAGGCTCGCACCTTGAATTTGGGCTTGCGGTTGGCTCTGGCGATGATCGATTTCTTGGCCACAAACGGTCCTTTCGTCCTTTGCCTCAGGCAGCCTGGGGGCGCTCGAATGGCATGCCGAGCCCCTGTAACAGCTCGAGCGCCTCTTCGTCGGTTTCGGCGGTCGTCACGATCGTGATGTCCAGACCACGGACTTCGTCGATCCTGTCATAGTCGATCTCGGGAAAGATGATCTGTTCGCGCACGCCCATCGTGTAATTCCCGCGCCCATCGAAAGACCGGGTCGTCAGACCGCGGAAATCGCGAATGCGGGGAATGGCGAACGAAAAGAACCGGTCCATGAACTCCCACATGCGTTCCCGTCGCAGCGTGACCGCGCACCCTACGGGCATCCCTTCGCGAAGCTTGAAGTTGGACACCGACCGCTTCGCGCGGCGAATCGTCGGCCTCTGCCCCGCGATCACCGAAAGATCTTCGACCGCGCTTTCGATCGATTTCGGATTCTGCACTGCACCACCGACGCCCATGTTCAAAACGACCTTTTCCACACGGGGCACTTGCATCAGGTTCGAGTATCCGAATCGACTTCGGAGCGCCTCGACGACTTCCTTTTCGTAATGTTCTCGCAGCCTGGTCGCCATGGTCGATCTCCGCTATGCGTCCGGGATCTGCTCGCCGCTTCGCGAGGCAACCCGAACCTTCGTGCCGTCTTCCAGAATCCGACGCCCAACGCGCGTGCGTTCACCACTCTGTGGATCCACGAGCATCAGCTTCGACAGATGCACCGCGCCTTCCTTCTCCACGATTCCGCCCTGCTGGTTGTGCTGGCTCGGCCGTTCGTGACGCTTGACGAAGTGGATTCCCTCTACGATCGCGCGTTCCCTTTCGGGAATCACCTGGAGAACGGTGCCGCGCTTGCCGGCATCGACACCGCTGATCACTTCGACCGTGTCGCCTTTCCTGACTCTCGACTTCAAGACGTTTCCTCTCAGATTACTTCGGGGGCGAGTGAAACGATTCGCATAAATCTCTTCTCTCGCAGCTCCCGCGCCACCGGCCCGAAAATCCGCGTGCCTCGCGGCTCGCCTTCGGGGCTGATTAGAACCGCGGCGTTGTCATCGAACCGAACATACGAGCCGTCGGCTCGGCGAACTTCCTTCTTCGTCCGAACAACGATCGCGCGGGCCACTTCGCCCTTCTTCACACCCGCGTTGGGCTGGGCGCTCTTGACCGAGACGACGATCGTGTCTCCAAGCCTCGCGTAGCGGCGTTTGGTGCCGCCAAGCACGCGGAAACACATCACCTTTCGGGCGCCCGAGTTGTCGGCGCAATTCAATACCGTGTATTCCCTGACCATCGCTCTCGTCTCTCTGCTCTCTACTGGGCCCGCTCGAGGATCTCCGCGACACGCCACCGCTTGGTCTTGCTGAGCGGCCGCGTCTCGACAATCCGGACAGTGTCACCGATGTGGGCGTCGTTGTTTTCATCGTGTGCCGTGAATCGCGTCGAACGCTGCACGACCTTACCGTAAAGCGGGTGCGGTACGCGCCGGCTCACGCGAACGATCACCGTCTTGTTCGATCTGTCGCTGACGACCTCGCCAATCCGAATTTTGCGTCGGCCCCGTGCAGGTGCTTCCGTCATGCCTCTCACTCTCCTCCTTCGTCGCCGGCCGAATCACTGCCGCCCAGCGAATGGACACCCAGCTCGTGCGCCCGCAGAACCGTCTTCAACCGAGCGACATCTCGCCGTGCCTTCCGGACCGCCAGTCCGTCCTCCAGCTGATGTGTGGCCAGCTGCAGCCGCAGGTTCGTCAGCTCTTCCTGCTGGTCCTGAATCTGGGCTCGAACCTCGTCGGCGCTCATATCTCTGATTTCGGACGCTTTCACCTAAAGAAATCCCCGCTCGACGAAGCGAACCTTGATCGGCAGCTTTCGTCCGGCCAGCTGGATCGCGCGCGCGGCGTTTTCACGCCCGACGCCCTCGATCTCGAACATGATGCGGCCCGGCTTGATCACAGACACCCAGTACTCCGGGCTCCCTTTGCCCTTGCCCATGCGGGTTTCGGCCGGCTTGATCGTGATCGGCTTGTCCGGGAAGATTCGGATCCAGATCTTGCCGCCGCGCCCGAGAGATCGTGTGATCGCCTGACGTGCGGCCTCGATCTGCCGACTCGTAATCCAACCGGGCTCCAGAGCCTGGAGACCGAACTCACCGAAGGCGACGCGGCTGCCTCCCTTGGCAGCTCCACGCCTGCGACCCCGCTGCTGCTTCCTCCATTTGACGCGCTTGGGCATCAACATAGCTTACGTTTCCTCTCACCCGAGCCGAGACTCAGATCCCCTCGGGGGCCTCCTGCCCCGACACGACCTCACCGTGGCAAATCCAGACCTTGACACCGACGGTGCCTGACGTCGTGTAGCCCGTCGAGCGGGCAAAGTCGATGTCGGCTCGCAGTGTGTGCAGAGGCACGCGACCTGCAGGGTCCGTCATCTCTCGTCTCGACATTTCGGCCCCACCCAGTCGTCCGGCGCAGATCACCTTGATGCCCTCCGCACCCATCCGGAGCGCCGAAGCTACGGCCCGCTTCATCGCCCGACGGAAAGACACACGCTGCTCCAACTGGCGAGCGATGTTGTCTGCGACCAGTTGAGCGTTCAGTTCCGGTCGTTTGATTTCCTGGATGTTGATGTAGATCTCTTTGCCCGTGATGTGCTTCAGCTCGTCGCGCAGCTTGTCGACCTCGGCACCCTTGCGCCCGATCACGATTCCCGGTCGTGCCGTGTGGATCGAGATCGTCACGCGCTTCGGTGCACGCTCGATATCGACCTTGGCCACACTCGCTCGTTGCAGACGGCTTTTGATGTAACGCCGTAGCATGCTGTCTTCCTGCAGCAGCGAAGGGTAGTCGCCCTTGGGGGCGAACCATCGGGACGACCAGTCTTTGGATACACCGAGACGAAACCCGATCGGATGTGTCTTCTGACCCAAATCGCCCTCCTTACGCGTCGTCGGAAACGACGAGTGTGATGTGACTCATCCGTTTGAGGATGTGACCCGCCGCGCCGCGTGGCATCGGACGGATTCGCTTGAACGCGATGCCTCCGTCGACGAAGGCTTCTTTCACGTAGAGGTCCTCTTCGTTGGCCGCGTCTTCTTCCCGGTTCAACGCGTTGGCCACGGCCGACCGTAGCGTCTTCTCGACCAGTCGGGCAGCCTTCTTTGGCGTGAACCGAAGAATGTTCAGGGCCTCGTCCACGGCTTTGCCCCTCACCAGGTCCACGACCTGGCGGGTCTTTCGCGGCGAGATCTTCGCGTATTTGAGGACGGCTCGTGCTTCCATTTCTTGCTGCCTACTTGAGTGCCGTGGACCGCTCGGTGATCTGCCCGCCGTGTCCGCGATACGTACGGGTCGGGGCGAATTCACCCAGCTTATGACCGACCATATTCTCCGTCACGTAAACCGGAATGAACTTGTTGCCGTTGTGTACGGCGAGCGTGTGTCCCACAAACTCAGGCGAAATCGTCGACCGCCGCGCCCACGTTTGAATCACACGCTTGTCGCCGCTCTTGTTCATCGCTTCGATTTTTCTGTGAACACTGGGGTCGATGTAAGGACCCTTCTTGATCGATCTCGACATGGTCCGCTCCCGTTACCCTCGTCGCCGCACGATATACTTGCTCGACTTCTTCTTCTTCTTTCTCGTGATGTAGCCCTTCGTCGGCTGGCCCCAGGGGGTCACGGGGTGACCGCCTCCCGTCGCGCGTCCCTCCCCACCGCCGTGCGGGTGATCGACAGGATTCATGGCGACACCCCGCACCTTGGGTCGCCTGCCCAGCCAACGAGCACGACCCGCCTTCCCGATCACGATGTTCTCGTGATCCGTGTTCCCGACCTGCCCGACCGTGGCATAGCACGTCAGGCGAACGAGACGCATCTCACCCGAGGGCATCCTCAGCTGTGCAAAGTCGCCCTCTTTGGCCATGATTCGAATTTCTGCACCCGCGGAGCGGCCGATCTGGCCACCCCGCCCCGGCTGCAGCTCGACGTTGTGCACCGCCGTCCCGTCCGGAATCTTTCCGAGCGGGAGGGCGTTGCCGACACGAATGTCGGCGTCGGGACCCGACACCACGGTCGTTCCGACCCTCAGCCCCAGCGGCGCAATGATGTAGCGCTTTTCGCCATCGACGTAGTGCAGCAGGGCAATGCGAGCCGAGCGATTGGGATCGTATTCAATCGCAGCCACCTTCGCGGGCACACCGACCTTGTTCCGCCTGAAGTCGATCTTACGATAGTGCTTACGGTGCCCGCCCCCACGATGACGCGATGTCACGCGACCGTGGTTGTTGCGTCCCCCGGATTTCTTCTTCGTGCCGAGCAGCGCCTTTTCCGGTGTCGACTTCGTCACATCCTCGAACGTCGATACCGTCTTGAAGCGGAGGGACGGGGTCGTGGGGCGGAAAGATTTGGCCATGGCTTCCGGAATCCTAGCTTTCGAAGTACTCGATGCTCTGACCGTCTGCGAGCGTCACGACGGCTTTCTTCCAGTCCGGGCGACGACCCACGAACCGCCCGAGTCGCTTGACCTTCCCGTGGACGCCGCTCGTGTTCACCTTCACGACGTTCACGTCGAAGAGCACCTCGACGGCGCGCTTGACGTCGATCTTGTTCGCGGCACGGTCGACTTCGAACAGATACTTGTTCTCCGACTCTTGGAGGGTGGTGGCCCGCTCGGTGATGATCGGACGCCGAATGACACGTCGAGAGGATTTCACGAAACACCCCAAATCGACTGTGCGCGATCGAGCGCACCCTGAGTGAAAATCACCGCATCCGCGAGCAGGACATCGTAGGCGCACACCTGGCCGACGGGTCGGACCTCCAACCCCCTGATATTCCGGCACGACTTGGCCACGTTGGCATCGGGCTCGTCCGTCAGCAGCAGCGCCCGAGCGTTGTCCACTTCGATGGCCCGCGTCATCCCCGCGATCCTACGCGTCTGCGGCGCATCGAGCGTGATGTTCTCCACCACCTTCACGGCCCCAGTGCTGGCCTTGAGCGACAACGCCGACTTCAACGCAAGCTGACGCACCTTCTTGGGTAGTCGCTCCTGACAAAACTGCGGTTGAGGCCCGTGCGCGACCCCACCACCAACACGGATCGGCGACGACGCAGACCCGGCCCGGGATCGTCCTGTCCCCTTTTGACGATACAGCTTCCGCTTCGTGAGGAACACCTCACCCCGTGTCTTCGTTGCCGACGTTCCCTGCCTCTGGTTTGTCCGGTAAGCTCTGACGGCCTGGTAGATCGCGCCTTCCGAAGGCTCCACGCCGAACACGCCGTCGTCCAAATCGGCCTTCCCCACCACTTTACCGTCCAGATTGTGTATGTCTACGGTCGCCATCGCCCTTTCTCGTCCTATGACGATCGCTTGTGAATCACGAGCGTCGCACCACGGCCGCCGGGGACGCTTCCCCTCACAAGCAGCAGGTTCTTGTCCGGGTCGGTGCCGAACACCGTCAGACCCCGAACCGTCACGTTCCGGTCGCCCATGTGCCCGGCCATGCGAATCCCTTTCATGACGCGAGAAGGCGTCGAGCTTTGACCGATCGACCCGGGTGAACGGTGTCGATCCGATTGACCGTGGGTCTTGGGACCCCCTTTAAAACCGTGCCGCTTCACACCCCCGGCGAACCCTCGACCCTTCGAACGGGCCGAGACATCGACCGTGTCACCCGACTCGAAAACCTCGACGTTCAGCACGTCCCCGACCCCGTGATCGGACCCGCCATCGAGTCGAAACTCCTTCAACACTCGGTGCGGGCCGACACCGGCTTTGGCAAAGATTCCGCCGGCCGGCTTCGAGATCCGCTGTGATTTCACCTCGTCGAAGGCCACTTTGAGGGCGCTGTAACCATCCGTGTCTTGCGTCTTGACCTGAACGACGGGGCACGGCCCCGCCTGGATGACGGTGATCATCGTCAGATTCTCGTTCTCGTCGAAAACCTGGGTCACGCCGACTTTTTTCCCGATCAAACCGAGCACGACGTCACACCTTGATTTCGATGTCGATACCGGCGGGCAGATCGAGCTTCATCAGCGCGTCAACCGTTTGCGGTGTCGAGTTGTGAATGTCGATCAGACGCTTGTGCACCTTCATCTGGAACTGCTCGCGCGACTTCTTGTAAACGTGGGGCGATCGCAGCACCGTGTAGAGCGACCGCTTCGTCGGCAGAGGAATGGGTCCCGAAATGAGGGCGCCCGTCCGCTTCGCCGTCCGAACGATATCGTCGGCCGAACGATCCAGCGCCAGGTGGTCGTAAGCTTTCAGTCGGATTCGGATCTTTTGTGCCGGCACGCGCTTCTCCTAACGCTATTCCAGGATCTCTGTCACGACGCCAGCGCCGATCGTACGCCCACCTTCGCGAACCGCGAAGCGAAGCTCTCTTTCCACGGCGATCGGGTTGATCAGGTCGATCGTCATCGTCACGTTGTCGCCTGGCATGACCATCTCGACACCATCGGGCAGTTGGACCTGACCGGTCACATCCGTCGTCCGGAAGTAGAACTGGGGTCGATAGCCGGTGAAGAATGGCTTACTGCGCCCACCTTCCTTCTCGGTCAGAACGTATACTTCACCCGTGAACTTCGTGTGCGGTGTAATCGAACCCGGCTTCGAAATCACCATCCCGCGCTCGAGATCCTCCTTGTCGACTCCGCGGAGAAGCAGACCCACGTTGTCGCCGGCCTGGCCCTCGTCTAAAAGCTTGCGGAACATTTCGATCCCTGTGACGACGGTCTTTCGCGTCTCCCGGATCCCGACGATCTCGACTTCCTCGTTGATGTTGACCATGCCACGCTCGATACGGCCCGTGCCGACCGTTCCGCGTCCCGTGATCGTGAAGACATCCTCGACCGGCATCAGGAACTCGCGGTCCACTTCGCGTTCGGGCATCTGAACGTATTCGTCCACGGCTGAGAGCAGCTCCCAGATCGACTTGCACTCCTCCGAGTCCGGATCATCCGACTCGAGAGCCTGAAGACCGGACCCCCGGATCACTGGAACATCGTCTCCGGGAAAGTCATACTGAGTGAGGAGCTCCCGAACCTCGAGTTCGACCAAGTCGAGCAGCTCGGGGTCGTCGACCATGTCGCACTTGTTCATGTAAACGACGATCGACGGAACGTTCACCTGGTGGGACAGAAGAATGTGCTCGCGTGTCTGAATCATGGGCCCGTCTGCCGCCGACACGACCAGGATCGCACCATCCATCTGGGCCGCACCCGTGATCATGTTTTTTACGTAGTCGGCGTGACCCGGACAGTCGACGTGGGCGTAGTGCCGGTTCTCCGTTTGGTACTCGACGTGGGCAGTGTTGATCGTGATCCCCCGCTCCCTCTCTTCCGGTGCCTTGTCGATGTCATCGAACGGCGTGAAGTCAGCGAAGCCCTTTGCAGCCAGCGTCTTCGTGATCGCGGCAGTCAGGGTGGTCTTGCCGTGGTCCACGTGACCGATCGTCCCGACGTTCACGTGCGGCTTGTCTCTCTCAAACTTCTCCTTCGCCATCTCTTGATTCCTCCTGTCGAGCCCTAAGTGCATGGTTTCATAAATATTATTACGTATGTCCTGAACATTATTTGTAGCTTATGTTCTCCTTCAAAAGGAGGAGAACAATGCCAAGACGTTCGCCTTATGTGGTGCTACTGTCTGAGAAGGAACGGGTCGACCTCGAGCGAATGGCTGGACAATATACGTTACCGTATTATCAAGTGATCCGATCGAAAATCGTGCTTCTCGCCGCCGAGGGATTATCCAACAAGATTATCGCCCAACGGTTGGATGTCCCGCGTCCGATCGTAAGCAAATGGCGTAAGCGCTTTTTCGAAGAGCGTCTTTCGGGACTCGAAGATAGATCTCGTCCCGGGCGCCCGCCCGGTTTTCCCCCCTCAGGTGGTCGTTCAGATCAAGGCGCTGGCGTGTGAACTACCGAGCGAGAGCGGGATACCGCTCTCGCGGTCCAGCTGTTCCGAGATTGCCGCCGAGGCAGTGCAAAGGGGCTTCGTTGCCAAGATCAGCGGCGCCACTGTCTGGCGCTGGTTGAACGAGGACGCGATTCGTCCTTGGTATCATCGCTCCTGGATTTTCCCACGGGACCCGGACTTCCAAACCAAAGCAGGTAGAGTCCTTGATCTGTATCACCGCCAATGGCAAGGAAAGCCTTTAGGGCCGAGGGAATATGTACTTTCTGCCGACGAAAAGACCAGTCTTCTTCGGGTATCGAGCCCTTCAACCGGCTCCTGAGCCTGATCATGAGCCGGAAACCCTATTGCTCGGCAAAGAAAGTCTACCTCATCGTGGATAATGGCTCCTCGCACCGAGGGCAAACATGCATCGACCGTATCCAGGGGAAGTGGCCAAACATCCACCCCGTTCACCTTCCGATCCACGCAAGCTGGCTCAATCAGATCGAGATCTACTTCTCGATCCTCAAACGCAAGGCTCTGACACCTATCGAATTTGCATCGCTCGAAGAGCTTGAGGCAAGAATCCTCGGTTTTCAGGAACGCTACGGACGTATCGCCACACCCTTCAAATGGAAGTTCACACGAACAGATCTCGCGGAGATGATCGACAAACTCAGGTTCTACGATACGCCCTTGGCAAAGTCTGCTTAGAATACGTCACCGTATTTGAGAACAGGAGTACTAAGTCAGGGTGGCTCGCCACCCGCTTTGAGAGTTGCTCTTCGCTATGATTCAGGGCGCTTACGCACTCGCGCGAAGCGCCCCCACTTTGGACATGATCTCTTCAGCTACGCTGTTGGGTACTTCCTGGAATTTGGAAAACTCCATCGAGTAGATCGCGCGCCCCTGAGTCACCGAGCGAAGGGTCGTGGCATATCCGAACATTTCGCAAAGAGGAACGCTGGCCGAAATAACCTGTGCATCGGCGCGGCTGTTCATGCCTTCGATGTGCCCTCGCCGCGAGTTCAGATCACCCATGACGTCGCCCATGTACTCTTCGGGCACGACGACTTCGACATTCATGATCGGTTCGAGCAGATACGGGTTTGCCTTCCGGGCACCCTCCCGAAACGCCATCGATCCGGCCACCCGGAAAGCCATCTCCGAAGAATCGACGTCGTGATACGACCCGTCGATCAACGAGACCTCCACGTCTTCGAACGGGTACCCCGCCAGCACACCACCGGTCATGGCGTCCTGAATGCCATTTCGAACCGATGGAATGTATTCCTGGGGAATCTTGCCACCGACGATCTTGTTCTCGAACGTGAGGCCGGTTCCCGATTCTCCAGGGCCCATTTCGATCACGACGTGACCGTACTGGCCGCGACCGCCCGTCTGGCGTACGAAACGACCTTCGATCTCGACCGTTTTTCGGATCGACTCCTTGTAGGTTACCTGCGGTCTTCCGACCGTGGCCTCGACCTTGAATTCGCGTAAAAGTCGGTCGACGATGATCTCCAGGTGGAGCTCGCCCATGCCAGAAATGATCGTCTGGCCCGTGTCTTCGTCCGTGTGCACCTGGAAAGTCGGGTCCTCCTCAGCGAGCTTGGCCAGCGCACCTCCCAATGAATCCTGATCGGCCTTGGTCTTGGGTTCGATGGCGACCGAAATGACGGGAGCCGCGAATTCCATCGACTCTAGAATGACCGGTGCATCCTCCACACACAGCGTCTCTCCCGTCCCCGTATCCATGAGACCGACCACGGCGGCGATGTCACCGGTGTGGACTTGGTCGATTTCCTCGCGCTTGTTCGCGTGCATCTGGAGCATCCGACCGATGCGTTCACGTTTTCCTTTGTTGCTGTTAGCCACGTAGGATCCGGCCTTGAGCGTCCCCGAATACACGCGGAAGTAGGTCAATCGGCCCACGTAGGGATCGGTCATGACCTTGAAAGCCAGAGATGAGAACGGCGCGTCGTCGTCGATGTCGCGGACGAGAGGCTCGCTCGTTTTAGGATCGTATCCCTCGACCGCGGGGATATCGGCCGGCGAAGGCAGGTAGTCGACGATTCCGTCCAGCAAACGCTGGACGCCTTTGTTCTTGAAGGCCGAGCCGCAAAACACGGCCACTGCCATCCCTGCCACGACAGCCTGTCGAAGCGCAGTCTTGATCTCCTCTTCGGCGACGTCTTCGCCGTCGAGGAACTTTTCCATCAGCGTGTCATCGAAATCCGAAACCGACTCGAGGAGCTTTTCCCGATACGTGTTGGCCTCGTCTTTGAGGTCGTGGGGAATGTCGTCTTCGGTAAACTTCACACCCAGCGGATCCTCCTGGTAGGACACCAGACGCATCCTGACCAGATCGATCAACCCCGTGAACAACTCCCCCGAGCCGACGGGGATCTGAACCGGCACGAAGTTCGAGCCAAGACGATCGCGCATCATCTCCAGGACCCGAAAGAAATCGGCCCCGGTTCGGTCCATTTTGTTGACGAACGCGATTCGGGGCACGTGGTACTTGTCGGCCTGACGCCAGACGGTCTCCGACTGCGGCTCTACGCCGCCGACCGCGCAAAAGACGCCGACCGCCCCGTCGAGCACCCTGAGCGAACGCTCGACCTCCGCCGTAAAATCGACGTGTCCGGGCGTGTCGATGATGTTGATGCGATGATCGTTCCAGAAGCACGTCGTCGCGGCCGACGTGATCGTGATCCCACGCTCACGTTCCTGCTGCATCCAGTCCATCGTCGCCGCACCGTCGTGCACTTCGCCCATGCGGTGCAGTACGCCCGTATAGTAGAGGATGCGCTCGGTCGTCGTCGTCTTGCCGGCATCGATATGCGCCATGATGCCGATGTTCCGAATGCGCTCTAGGTCGATCGATCTTGGCATTCTAAGCGTCTCCGCCTCGCCCCTGCCTCCCGTTACCACCGGTAGTGTGCGAATGCCCGGTTGGCTTCGGCCATCCGGTGCGTCTCTTCCTTCCGCTGAATCGACCGCCCCTGGCCGCTCGAGGCATCCATCAGCTCCCCTGCCAGTTTCTGCGCCATCGTCTTTTCGCCACGCTGACGCGCGAACAGAATCAACCACCGGATCGACAGCGCCAGTCTTTCGTCCTGACGCACCTCGACCGGAATCTGATAGGTCTGCCCGCCCACGCGCCGAGATCGCACGTGAATCATGGGCTTCACACTGTCGACGGCCTTCTCGAACACTTCCAGGCCTTCGTTTCCGGACCGCTCTTTGATGATGTCGAACGCATCGTAGATGATGCGCTCGCCGGTGCTCTTTTTGCCTTTCTTGAACAGGCAATTCACGAACTGGGTCACGAGCACGCTGTGGTGCTTCGGGTCCGGAAAGGGCGGTCGCTTACCGCCGCGACGTTTTCGAGCCATTGCTTTCCTCACACTAAGGGGGACTCGTGCAGCCTCGCTGCAGCGTCCCCCTCGTTATCCTGAAAAACCGACCGGGCCCAAGGCCTCTATTCGATCAGTTCGGCGCTTTGGCCCCGTATTTTGAACGACCCTGTCGTCGGTCGGAAACACCCGTCGTGTCGAGAACACCACGCACGATGTGATACCTCACCGAAGGGAGGTCCTTCACGCGACCCCCACGAATCAACACGACCGAGTGCTCCTGCAGGTTGTGACCTTCGCCCGGGATGTAGGCCGTGACCTCCATTCCGTTCGTCAGCCGCACGCGAGCCACCTTGCGCAAAGCGGAATTCGGCTTTTTTGGTGTGGTCGTGTAGACACGCGTGCAGACGCCACGCTTTTGCGGGCACCCCCTGAGCGCAGGAGCTGTGGATCGCTTCGGCTTTTCCCGTCGCCCCTTTCGGACGAGTTGGTTGATCGTGGGCAAACACAATCTCCTTAGGATTTCTTATGGGAGACTTCCAATATATAAGTTAGGTTCCTGACTGTCAAGCGATTCCTCCGAGCCCGAATCTCGCTTCTACGCGTTGATTGGGGGTAGTCCGACACTCTCGGCGACCTCCTCTTCCTGCTCTGGCAACACCGGCTCCTCGTCGAGAGGCTTGGCCTCGATCGAGCGGTAGGCTTCCGCACCCGTGCCGGCTGGAATCAGGTGACCGATGATCACGTTTTCTTTCAAACCGAGCAACCGGTCCACCTTGCCCTGTACCGCCGCTTCGGTCAGGACGCGCGTCGTCTCCTGGAAAGAGGCCGCGGAAATGAAGCTCTCGGTCATCAGCGAAGCTTTTGTGATGCCGAGCAGAACCGGCTCGAACGTCGCAGGATCTCCACCCTCCTCGATCACCTTGTCGTTCTCGTCGCGGAACCGGAACCGGTCGACGATCTCCCCCTCCAGGAAGTTCGTGTCACCAGGATCGGTTACCTGAACCTTTTGCAGCATCTGCCGGACGACCGTCTCGATGTGTTTGTCGTCGATCTTCACACCCTGAAGCAGGTAGACGGCCTGAATCTCGCTAACCAGATACTCCTGGACCTTCTGAATACCCTGAATCCGCAGGATATCGTGCGGAATGACCGATCCCTCGGACAGACGTTCACCCGCCAGGACTCGATCTCCCTCCTGAACCCGTAAGTGCTTGCCATACGGAATCGTATACTTGCGCTCCTCGCCGTCGTCCGACGTCACGTGGACCACACGGGAACCCCGGACCAGACCCCCGAAGCTGACCGTGCCGTCGATCTCGGACACCACCGCAGGGTCCTTGGGCCGGCGAGCCTCGAACAGCTCGGCCACACGCGGCAAACCCCCGGTGATGTCTCGTGTTTTGCTGCGCTCGCGCGAGATCTTGGCCAGCGTATCTCCCGATTCGACTGCCTGGCCGTCGTGGACAACCAGCCTGGCCCCGAGTGGCAGGATATATTGTCCGAGCTCCTCGCCCGACTTGCCGACCACGACGATTCTGGGCGACAGGGTCCGGTCTCTGTGTTCGACGACGACCTGCGCGGCCATGCCCGTCGTCTCGTCCGCCTCTTCGCGGTAGGTGACGCCCTCGACCAGGTCCACGAACTGAAGGGTACCGGTCTGGAGCGTGAGGATGTTGTTGTTGTAGGGATCCCATTCGTAGAGCACACCGTCACCATCGACGTGATCACCATCCTCGACGCGCAAGATCGCCCCGAACGGCACGTGATAGTGCCCGCCACGGGGTCGGCCCTGGTCGTCCTGAACCTCGATCTCGCCGTTGCGCGTGATCACAACCGAGCGGCCATCCCCTCGCTCTGCAACACGAAGGTTCTTGAACAGAACCGTGCCCTCGCGCTTCGCTGTGATCTCGGCCTGTTCGGCGATGCGGCTCGACGTGCCGCCGATGTGGAAGGTTCGTAGCGTCAGCTGCGTACCGGGTTCGCCCACGCTCTGCGCGGCGATGACACCCACGGCTTCACCCGTATCGACGATCCTGCCGGTCGCCGGATTCCGCCCGTAGCACTTGGCACAGACGCCACGGCGTGTTTCACACGTGAGCACCGACCGGACGAAAACGGTCTCGACACCGGCGTCGGCGATCTTGGCGGCCAGCGCCTGGTCCAGCAACGTGCCGGCATCGACGATCACCTCGTTCGAAATCGGGTCGAAGACGTCGTCCTGCACGGTACGCCCCACGATCCGATCGGCCAACGACTCGACGATCTCTTCGCCGTCCTTCAGGGCCGTCATTTCGATTCCGAGGATCGTTCCGCAGTCGTCTTCGGTGATGACCATGTCCTGCGCCACATCGACCATTCGGCGCGTCAGATACCCGGCCTCGGCGGTTTTGAGCGCCGTATCGGCCAGACCCTTTCTCGCGCCGTGGGTTGAAATGAAATACTCGAGGACGTTCAGGCCCTCCTTGAACGAGGCGATGATCGGCGTCTCGATAATCTCGCCGATCGCCCCCGTCAGCTTCTTTTGGGGTTTGTTCATCAGACCCCGCATACCGCCCAGCTGTTTGACCTGATCGTCGCTGCCGCGGGCCTTGGAGTCCTTCATGATGTAAATCGGATTAAACCCATCCTGATCCTTCTCCAGGACCTCGTTCATCACCATGGCGATGTTGTTCGTCGTATGCTGCCAGACGTCGATCACCTTGTTGTAGCGCTCGCCCTCAGTGATCACGCCCATCGCATACTGATCCATGATCTTCCCGACTTCGGTCTTGGCCCGATCGATCAGCGTATCCTTCTGCGGCGGCACCACGACGTCTTCCATGGAGATCGTCAGTCCCGACCGGGTCGCGTACTCGTAGCCCAGATCCTTCAACCCATCCAAGAAGTCGGCCGTTACACGGTTTCCGTAGGCCTTGTGAACGTCGCTCGACACGCGCACGATCACACCCTTGTCGACGACCTCGTTCACGTAGGGCACCTTTTCGGGAACGACGGAATTGAACACGACACGACCCGCCGTTGTGATCATCACCTCGCCCGCGATCCGGACTTTGATCGCCTCGTGAAGCGCGATCTGACCGTAGTCGTAGGCCATCAGGGCTTCGTCTTCCGACGCGAATGTCCGCAGCTGATCGTCCTCGCTTCCGTGGACGATCTTCGTCAGGTAGTAGCACCCCATGGCAATATCGTGAGGCTTGTCGACGACAACCGGGGACCCGTCGGCCGGCTTGAGCAGGTTGTTCGACGACAGCATCAGCAGACGCGCCTCGATCTGGGCCTCGAACGACAGCGGCACGTGAACCGCCATCTGGTCGCCATCGAAATCGGCATTGAACGCCGAACACACGAGCGGATGCACGCGGATCGCCTTGCCCTCGACAAGGACGGGCTGGAAGGCCTGGATACCCAGACGGTGGAGGGTCGGAGCCCGGTTCAGAAGGACGTAGTGGTCCTGGATGATTTCTTCCAGGATGTCCCATACCTCCAGGCGCTCGCGCTCGACCAGTTTTTTGGCGCTCTTGACAGTCTGAACGAGCCCCTTCTCCTCGAGTCGACGGATGATGAACGGCTTGAACAGTTCGAGGGCCATGTGCTTGGGCAGCCCGCACTGGTGCAACCGCAAATGCGGGTCGACCACAATCACCGAGCGTCCAGAATAGTCGACGCGCTTCCCGAGCAGGTTTTGACGGAACCGGCCCTGCTTGCCCTTGAGAAGGTCCGAAAGCGATTTGAGCGAACGGTTTCCATCCCCACGAACGGCGCGCGACCGACGACCGTTGTCGAACAACGCGTCGACGGCTTCCTGCAGCATGCGCTTCTCGTTCCGCAGGATGACCTCAGGCGCCTTGATGTCCATCAGCTTCTTCAGCCGGTTGTTTCGGTTGATCACACGTCGATACAGGTCGTTCAGGTCGGACGTGGCGAACCGCCCTCCCTCGAGCGGCACGAGGGGACGAAGATCCGGGGGAATCACCGGGATGACGTCCAGGACCATCCAGTCCGGACGGTTGTCCGACTGGCGAAACGCCTCGACCACCTTCAGTCGCTTCAGCGCTTCTTGTTTGCGCTGAACCGAGGTCTCCATGCGCGCTTGCGTGCGCAGCTCCGCCGACAGCTCTTCGATGTCGATCGAGCCGAAAAGGCGTTTTACGGCATCGGCACCCATGTCGACTTTGAAGTTGTATCCCTTTTCCTGCAGGTCCATCACGTCATCTTCCGACAGGAGGTCCTTGAACTTCAAGTCGGGCGCATCTCCGGGATCGAGCACGACATACGACTCGTAATAGATGACGCGTTCGAGATTGCGAATCGACATGTCGAGCAGGTAGCCCATGCGAGAAGGCAACGATTTGAAATACCAGATGTGCGTCACCGGTACGGCCAGCTCGATATGACCCAGACGCTCGCGACGCACCTTCGACTGCGTCACCTCCACGCCACAGCGATCGCAGACCACACCCCGGTAGCGGATGCGCTTATACTTTCCGCAATGGCATTCCCAGTCCTTGACCGGTCCGAAGATGCGCTCACAAAAGAGACCGTCACGCTCGGGCTTGAACGAGCGGTAGTTGATCGTCTCGGGCTTAGTCACCTCGCCGCGTGACCAGCTTCGAATGGTCTCCGGCGAAGCGAGCTGAATACGGATGCTGCTGAAGTCGGTGGGTCGCTTGGATGTATTCTGATCTGCCACGTCAATCCCCCTTTAAGCGATCGTTGAATCGGTGTCCCGAACTCAGTCTGCGGCCTGGCCGTCTTCCAGGATCACGTCCAGACACAGACTCTGGAGTTCCTTGACGAGCACGTTGAAGGATTCGGGAACACCCGGCTCGGGCGGGTTTTCCCCCTTCACGATCGCTTCGTAAATCTTGGAACGTCCCGCGACATCGTCCGATTTTACCGTCAGCATTTCCTGCAGCATGTGTGCGGCGCCGTAGGCTTCGAGCGCCCACACCTCCATCTCTCCGAATCGCTGCCCACCGAACTGGGCCTTTCCGCCCAGCGGCTGCTGCGTGACCAGCGAGTAGGGGCCGATCGATCGGGCGTGCATCTTGTCGCTCACGAGGTGCGACAGCTTGAGCATGTAGATGTAGCCCACCATGACTTCCTTGTCGAACGGATCGCCTGTCCTCCCGTCGTAAAGAACCGACTTCCCCGAACCTGGCAGACCGGCATCGCTCAACGCGGTTCGGATCTCCTCGAGCGATGCGCCGTCGAACACCGGTGTGGCCATGTGGGTGCCCAGCGCGTGTGCGGCCCAGCCCAAGTGGGTCTCCAGGATCTGTCCCAGGTTCATCCGCGATGGCACACCCAGCGGGTTCAGAATGAGGTCGATCGGTGTCCCGTCGGGCATGTAGGGCATGTCTTCTTCGGGCACGATGATCGAAACGACACCCTTATTCCCGTGTCGACCGGCCATCTTGTCGCCGACCATCAGCTTGCGCTTTCGTGCGACGTAGACCTTGACCAGCTGGACGATCCCCGGTGGAAGCTCGTCGCCACGCTGGATCTTTTCGAGATCGCGCTCCAACTCATCCTCGGCCTGACGCTCCAGGTCGAGCGACAACTCGACCAGCCGCGCAATCTTCCGGTTCGTTTGCAGATTGTCGGCCCACTGTTCTTCGGGGCGGTGCTTTCTGAAGTCCAGTTTCTCGAGTACGCGGTCGGTAAAAACCGTTCCCGATCGCACGACGACCGAGTCGTCCTCGATGTCGCGAATCGTGTTGACCCGCTCCCCGTCGATGAGGGCCAGGACCTGCTCGTTCCGGCTCTCCTCGATCGACCGAATGCGGTCGGCCGCGTCCTTTCTGGCGGCATTGCTCCTTTCCCGGTCGGCCTTGCGCGTTTTCTCGTCGCGTTCCTTCCGGGAAAAGACCTTGCGGTCCATCACAACACCATCCATCCCCGGCGGGGCTTTGAGCGATGCGTCTCGCACGTCTCCGGCCTTCTCCCCAAAAATGGCCCGGAGCAGCCGCTCCTCCGGCGACAGTTCGGTCTCGCCCTTGGGCGTCACCTTCCCGACCAGAATGTCACCCGATCCGACCTCGGCGCCGACACGAATGATACCGTGCTCATCGAGGTTGGCGACCGCCTGCTCGCTCACATTCGGAATCTCTCGGGTGATCTCCTCGGTGCCGCGCTTGGTATCGCGAACCTGGAGCTCGAACTCTTCGATGTGGATGGACGTGAAGATGTCCCTCTTGATCAGTCGCTCTGAGACGATGATCGCGTCCTCGAAGTTGTAACCGTTCCAAGACATGAAGGCGCACAGGACGTTGGCTCCCAGCGCCAGGTCGCCCCGGTCAGTGGCCGCGCCGTCGGCGAGCACCTGGCCCTCTTCGACTCGATCGCCCGTCTTCACGATGGGCTTTTGGTTGATGCACATGTCCTGGTTGGAGCGTTTAAACTTTGTGAGGTCGTAAATGTCCTCATCCGTCAAACCCACGAGCTCACCGGCTCGATTCCGCCGGTGCTTGATGATAATTCGGTCGGCACTCACGTAAGACACTGTGCCGGCGTGGGCGGCCGACACAACGGCCTTCGAGTCGATGGCCACCTTCCGTTCCATCCCAGTACCGACGTAGGGAGCGTCCGTACGCAGCAGCGGAACAGCCTGGCGCTGCATGTTCGATCCCATCAGGGCTCGGTTGGCGTCGTCGTGTTCGAGGAACGGAATGAGTGCAGCAGCCGCACTCACGAGTTGGCACGGCGAAACGTCCATGTAGCCTATATCGCCGGGCGGCAGGACCGGATAGTCCGCACGTCGACGCACCTGTATCAGGTCCCCCTCGAACCGCCCGCGCCCATCGACCGGCGCGTTGGCCTGCGCAACGATCTGCTTGTCTTCCTGATCCGCGGTCAAATACTCGACCGACTCCCCGACCCGACCGCCTTCGACTCTTCGATAGGGCGTCTCGAGAAAGCCAAACGGGTTGACCTTGGCGTAGGTGGACAACGACGCGATCAGACCGATGTTCGGGCCCTCAGGCGTCTCGATCGGGCAAATCCGGCCGTAGTGGGTGTGGTGCACGTCACGCACTTCGAAACCGGCGCGATCGCGTGTTAAACCACCCGGCCCGAGGGCGGAGAGCCGTCTCTTGTGGGTCAGTTCATCGAGGGGATTCGTCTGTTGCAAGAACTGCGACAGCTGGCTGCTTCCGAAGAACGCCTGAACCACGGTCGAAACGGTCCGGGCGTTGACTAGGTCGTGCGGCGTCAGCTGGTCTGAATCACGCAGACTCATTCGCTCCCGAATCGTACGTGCCATACGCGAAAGGCCGATCGAGAACTGGTTACCGAGGAGTTCGCCCACCGATCGTACACGCCGGTTGCCCAAGTGATCGATGTCATCCGTGTAGCCCTCGCCCTTAAACAGGACAATGATGTATCGGATCACCTTCAGAAAATCTTCGATGCAGAGCGTCGTAAAATCGAGGGGGATGTTCATGTCGAGCCGCTCGTTCATTCGATACCGGCCGACGTCGCCCAGATGGTAGCGTCGCGGGCTGAAGAACTGACGTTCGAGCAGGCCGCGAGCCGTTTCGATGTTGGGCGGGTCCCCCGGCCGCAGGAGGCTGTAGATTCGGGACAGGGCTTCTTCGTCGTTGTCGCAGGGGTCCTTGGCCAGCGTATTCGAAATCACTCCGGCGTCGTCTTCGGGGTTCACGTCGATGACCCGAAGCTTGCGGATTTTCGCGGCCGTGAGCGCTTCGAGATGCTCCTCCGTGATCGTCGTGAACGCCTCCGCGATCACCTCACCCGACTTCTTGTCGACGATGTCATCGAGGGTCACTTCACCCACGACTTCTTCGTCGAACTTGATCTCCTTGTCCTCGTGGAACATCCAGAGGATTTCTTCGCTGCGGCCGTAGCCGAGTGCGCGCAGGAACGTGGAGACGGGAAGCTTTCGCTTCCGGTCGATGTGGACATACATGATGTCGTTGATGTCCAGACTGAACTCGAGCCACGCGCCCTTGTATGGGATGATTCGCGCGGAGAAAAGGCGCTTTCCGTTCGGATGGATATTTTCGTCGAAGAAAACGCCTGGCGAGCGGTGTAGCTGGCTGACGATCACGCGCTCAGATCCGTTGATGATGAACGTACCCTCGCCCGTCATCAACGGCAGTTCGCCCAGGAAGACCGTCTGTTCGACGATGTCCTTCACGCGGAATTCGTTGTCTCCCAGTTTCTCACGGGCAACCAGTCGAAGTGTGGCCCGAAGGGGGGCCGCGTAGGTCGTGCCCCGCTCGAGGCACTCTTCGACCTCGTATTTGGGTGTTCCGATCGAGTAGTCGACGAACTCGAGCGAGAACAGGTTGTGAACGTCCGTGATGGGAAAGATGCTGGTGAAGACGGCCTGCAGACCCTGATTTTGCCGCTCACTCGGGAGCAATGCCCGCTGCAGAAAGCCGTTGTAGGAGTGTAACTGAATGTCCAGCAGGTTCGGCATGTCGATGGCGGCCGCCAGGCTGCCATAGGTTCTTCTCTCGATATATCCGTTTTCGGCCAAGGTCGCTCTCCTGTGGTGGGGTTCAGACCAAAGGCCGGGAACACGGAATCCACTCGGATCCGGCCCGGCCAACAGTCGTCGACGTCGAGGTTCAAGTCCTACTTGACCTCGACCACAGCCCCTACCTCTTCGAGTTCCTTCTTGATTTCCTCGGCCTCATCCTTGCTCACCCCCTCCTTAACCGGGTTGGGTGCACCATCGACGAGCGCCTTGGCCTCCTTGAGGCCAAGGTTGGTGATGCTCCGGACGACCTTGATCACCTGGATCTTCTTGTCACCTGCTGCAGACAGGATGACGTCGAACTCGGACTGCTCTTCGGCTGCGCCGCCCTCGGCGGCAGGTCCGCCGGCCGCCGGGGCCGCAACAACGGCCGCCTGCGCAGAGACCCCGAACTTCTCTTCGAGCGCTTTCACCAGCTCGGCCAACTCGAGCACAGAAAGCTTCTCGATCTCTTCAATGATGTTTTCTACGGCCATCTGGGACATCCTCCATCGGACGAGGGGGTTGTAATGGTTTCCATCAAATGTTTCAGGTTAACTGATTATAAGACAATAGATTATGACTATTCGGATTGTTTTTTATCGGCCAGTGCTTGCAACGTGCCTACGAGGCTCTGCAAGAGTCCTGACAGGGCGAACACCAGACCCGAAACCGGACTCTGAATAGTCGTCACGACCTGCGTGAGCAGAACGTCTCGAGTAGGAAGCTGGGCCAGCGCCTCGACCTGCTCCTCGACGAAGATTTCGCCCTCCAGCAGACCCAATTTGACGCGCGGCTTTCCATCCGTGACTTTGGCGAAATCGGAAAGCAGCTTGGCCGGAGCGATCGGATCCTCATCGGTATAAACCAACCCGGTGGGACCTTCAAGCGCGCCGAGGAGCCCATCCACGCCGGCTTTCGTCGCAGCCAGCTTTGCGAGCCGGTTCTTCACCACTTTGAAACCAACCTGCTCGGCGAAGAGCTTCTTCCTCAGCTGGGTAAAGGCCGGAACGTCCAGTCCCGTGAAATCGGCCAGGTAGACGCTCTTGGATTGCTGGAATAGCTCGGCCATCTCTTCGACGGCTTGTTCTTTCTCTACGGTCGGCATGTCGGCCTCAGATTCGCTCGGTCAGGATAGGGCGTTACGGTCCAAGCGCACACCCGGGCTCATGGTCTTCGAGATCGTCGCCGAGCGAACATATTGACCCTTGGATGCAGCGGGCTTGGCCTTGAGAATGATATCGAGGACGGTCTGCAGATTCTCGGCGAGTGCATCGGGCTCGAACGACGATTTCCCGATCAGCACGTGAATGTTCGACTGCTTGTCGACGCGAAACTCTACACGCCCGGCTTTGGCCTCCTCGACGGCTTTTGCGGGGTCGGGCGTCACCGTACCGCTCTTGGGGTTCGGCATCAAACCGCGGGGACCGAGCACACGCCCCAGACGACCGACTGTGCCCATCATGTCGGGGGTTGCGATCGCAACGTCGAAATCCGTCCACCCCCCTTGAACCCTCTCGGCCAGGTCGTCGGCCCCGACGTGATCGGCCCCGGCCGCTTCAGCAGCAGCGGCCGGCTCACCCTTGGCGAACACCACGATGCGGATCGTCTTACCCAACCCTCTCGGGAGGGAGACCGTGCCTCGAACCTGCTGATCGGCGTGACGCGGATCGACACCCAGTCGCACCGACAATTCGACTGACTCGTCGAATTTCTTCTCGGGCATCTTTTTCAGAATCTCTACTGCTTCGTCGACCGAATACTGCGTCTTTCGGTCGAACAACTCACGTGAAGCAGCGTATTTTCTTCCTGATTTGCCCACGATTCCTCCCCCTGGACGTTACCCTTCGACGGGTTGAGGTTCGGCCGATGGCTCGACAGGCAGCGGCTCGACAGGTAGGCCATCGACATTGATGCCCGCGCTTCGCGCCGTGCCCTCGATGATGCGCATGGCGGCCTCGACCGTCTGAGCGTTCAGATCGACCATCTTCATTTCTGCGATTTCGCGAACTTGCTCCGGCGTCACCGATCCGACCTTTATCCGGTTCGACTCGGGCGACCCCTTGTCGAGCCCGGCCGCCTTTTTGAGTAAAACCGCTGCGGGCGGCGTCTTGAGAATGAACGAGAAGCTGCGATCGGCGTATACCGTAATAATGGCCGGGATGATCAGCCCGGCCTTTTCCTGGGTCTGCGCGTTGAACGCCTTGCAGAATTCCATGATGTTCACACCGTGCTGGCCCAGTGCCGGGCCCACGGGGGGGGTGGGTGTCGCTTGCCCGGCCGGGATCTGCAGCTTGATCGTCGTGAGGACTTTCTTGGCCATGGGTTCCTTTTTAGGCTTCGGTGACCGTTTCGACCTGGAGAACGTCCAACTCCACGGGTGTGTTGCGACCGAAAATGCTGACCATCACCTTGATCTTGCTCTTTTCGGGGTTGATGTCGTCGACCAGACCGATGAAATCGCTAAAAGGTCCGTCGGTCACCTTGACCCGGTCGCCGATTCGGTAGGGAATCTCGGTCACCTCACGCGTCTGACTGCGGTCGGCCTGCCCGAGAATCCGCTGGACTTCCTCGTCCTGCAGTGGCTGTGGGCGCCTCCCGGGACCCACGAAGCTCGTGACACCGGGCACGTTGGTCACGAAGTGCAGCGTTTCCTTGTCCATGTCCATTCGGACGAGCACGTAGCTGGGAAGGAACTTCTTTTGGGATGTGGTCTTACGGCCGTCTCGCATCTCGACAACTTCTTCGGTGGGAACAACCACTTGCTCGATTTTCTCGTCGAGCCCTGCCCCGCCTTTGGCATTGTCGATGTAGCTGCACACCTTGTTCTCGTGCCCGGAGTAGGTGTGAACGACATACCATCGTTTTGCCATCGCTGTAGCCTCGTTGTCCTCGGCCATCGGTCAGTTGAGGATCTGGTTCATCACGAAGGACAACACCGTGTCAGCCACAAAAATGAACAGGGCCAGTGCCAGAGAAACGGTGAGAACCACTGACGTCGAGGTCGTCAATTCGTCTCGGGTGGGCCACGTCACCTTTGCCATCTCGTTCCGGACTTCTTCCAGAAGTCGGGCAATCCTGCCGAACATTGTGCGATTATCGTCCTGTGTACCGGGCCGGGGAGGACCGAAGTAAAGGGTGGCAGGCCAGACAGGAATCGAACCCGTAACCGCCGGTTTTGGAGACCGGTGCTCTACCAATTGAGCTACTGGCCTACGCCATTCCCAGGACCGGGGATGCCCCGATCTAACCTGGAGCCCACGACCGGACTCGAACCGGTGACCTCCTCCTTACCAAGGAGGTGCTCTACCGACTGAGCTACATGGGCTCGGCAGCCCGATCGTAGTCCCAGACCGAGCTCGCACGAGTGGAGCGGGAAACGGGGCTCGAACCCGCGACATTCAGCTTGGAAGGCTGACGCTCTACCAACTGAGCTATTCCCGCCCTAGCAGCATTTTTCTCGGATTGATTGTGACACCTGGTAATGCGGACAGACCGATGAAAAAACCACAGACTAAAAAACTATTAAAGTTACGAAAAAGAGTCAAGTGATTTCTTAAGCTTTCCTTTTCCGCAACAAAAGCTGTAACTCTGGTAAAATAAGCGGCTTGGACCGCGAACTGACGAGGATGGGGAGTCGGTGTTGGGTGGATATTCGGATGGAGTCGCTCCTCCCGGAAAGCACCCGGGAGGGAGAGACGCGAGAGAAGTTTTTTGGTGGGGAGTGGCGGATTCGAACCACCGAAGGCGATAGCCAACAGATTTACAGTCTGCCCCGTTTGACCGCTCCGGAAACTCCCCACAAAATTGGCAAATAGGCCGCGTAAAATACAGGCCGTGTCAGACCAAGTCAAGCCGATTTTCCCCCATTCTGGCGCTTCTTCGTCCGAATTGACTTCAGGATCCGGAAGTGATATTATTCACGCACTTTTGATGGATCGTCGTCGATCGGCGACGTATTTCAATGCCTCGAAAGGAGCGTGCGTCCAAATGACCGAGCCCATTCACAGCTACGCCCGGATCGGCATCGTCCACTTTATGGCCTACAAGGCCTGCCTCCAGGGCGAGGGGCCCATACTGGAAACCATCGAAAAAATCGCCGTAGATCCGTATTTTCAGGCGATCGAGGTGACCCACATGAAGGACGCTGCTGTTCGCAAACAGGCAGCGGATCTGCTGCGGTCCTCTCACCTCGACGTCGCATTCGGCGCGCAGCCCATCATCTTGGTCAACCAGCTGAATCTGAACGCACTCGCGAAGGGCGACCGGCAGAAAGCGGTCGACGGCGTCAAGGGTGGCATCGACCAAGCAGAGGAACTGGGTGCACCCGGCGTCGGGTTTCTCTCCGGCCCCGACCCGGGTTCGGGCGATCGTGACGCGGCGGTCGACGCCCTGGTTTCCTCGATCGGCCAACTGTGCGAATACGCGGGCGAAAAAGGCATGTCGATGGTGATGGAAACGTTCGATCGGCTCCCGTTCGGAAAAAACTGCCTCGTCGGGCCAAACGCTTTGGCCGTCGAGGTTTCCTCGCGCGTGCGTCGTGAACACCCCAATTTCGGTCTGATGCTCGACCTTTCTCATTTCCCCCTTCAGGGGGAGACGTCAGCCTATGCGCTCAACCTCGCCCGAGACCACATGGTCCACGCCCACATCGGCAACTGCGTGATGAGCAATCCCGAACATCCCGCTTACGGCGACAACCACCCCCGGTTCGGATGTGAGGACGGCGAGAACGACGTCGCTGAAGCGGTCGAGTTCCTGCGTGAATTGCTCAACATCGGCTACCTCGACCCCGACAAGCGGCCGATTCTGAGTTTCGAGGTCGCTCCGATGGAAGGGGAGTCATCCGAGGTCATCATTACGAACGCTAAGCGCGTACTCGATACGGCTTGGGCTCAGGTCTGACTGGTCAGTCTGACCACTTAATCTCACATCTGATGCGACACGAAGGGCCGGGATCCCCAGCGGATGCCGGCCTTTCTATAAGGTCCACCATGGTTCAAACCAAACGTCGTCTCCAGATCGCGACCTCGCTCGCTGTGGCTCTTCTGATCCTGGCCGTCGGGGTGGCCAGTGCGCTCACGGCAACGGGTCGTCTTCGTACGATGCTCGAACGTCAGATCGCCGAAGACAGTCACGTCATTGGCGAAAACCTGAAGATCATCATCCGTCAGGCCACCCGGGAGCTGGACCAAAGGGACCAGGCTTTCGATAAGGTTCAGGCCGTGTTGGAGAGCGTGCGGGTCGAAGGCTGGCGAGGGTTCGCGTGTGTGGTCGACAAGGACGGGCGCGTCGTAGCCCACCCGAACCCTGCCATGCGGGGAACCCGAGCCAGACTCGAGGAATACGCGGCCACGACGCTGTCACGGACGCCGGAGCGGGTCGATCTGCTGACCACGGATCCGGAGTCGACCACGGGCATCTTCCGGTCATCCGCCGACATCATCGCCATTCAGTGGCTACCACGGTTCATGACCTATCTGTGTGTCCACCAGCCACACGGCGAGATCACGCGCAGGACGGACCGGATGCTCGCCGTCCTCGGGCAAGTCGGGGCCGTCTTCGTGATCATCGCTTCCGCCGGTAGCTGGTTCTTCGTCGGCTGGCTCGTGGATCGCTATGAGAGCCACGTCGCCCGGTCCGAAGCACAGAACCGTGCTCTCGTCGAAAGCAGTGATCCGATCATCGTCGCCGACCTCGACGGCCGCATCCTCACCCTCAATCCCGATGCGAGACGCCTCCTCGATATCGTGCCGGAAACAGATCCTACCGAAACACGAAGTCTGTGGGTCGACGACGATCGAGCGATGTTCGAACAGCTCGTGACTCAATCCGCCAACGGGGGGATCGTGGCCCACGACGGTCTTTCGATCCGCACAGTATCGGGGCGCACCGTGCCTGTCGCCGTCCGAGTTCGTCGCATCGCCTATGGCGCCGACACGGCCGTATACATACTTCTGCGGGACATCACCGACAGCCGGCGCGCTCAGGAAGAGATGCAGGAAGCCAACCGTGTCCTGCGCGAGCTGGACCGAATGAAGACCGACTTCCTGAACACGGTCTCCCACGAACTTCGCACACCCCTGACATCGATCAAGTGGTCTGCGGAGTCGCTGGCTTCCTTAACCAAGGGTGACGACGAGAAGATCGACCGTCTCCTGACCATCATACGTGTGACGCCTTGCGATAATTCTCCGCCCAGCTTAAGCTATTCGCAGAATAGGCAGAATCGTTTCAATACGGTTAACAGTGGAGACCGTTCCCTAATGAGTTGAGGGTCACCTAAGATCTGGCGGCCATGCGACATAGTGCCATAGGAGTACTTACAAGGCGCAACTGCCAAAAGCGGTTGTCGGACCTACGCCTGATGTCCCTTTCTTTACGCGAACGCGTTTGGCACATTCCGGGGGATCGGGACGCGAAACGCTCTCGACCTCCGACGGGTCCACGACCGGCAGCACCGCCAGGGAAACGGCCGATTTTCTACCCCGCTTCGCCATTTTCGGGAAGCACCTTCAAAGCCGCCTTGTAGACAGACGCAAGCTCTTGTTTTTGAACTGGTTTAAGTGTTTCCGACACCTGAAAAACCCCCCTTTCGTCGACAACGGCCGCGATGCGCCCTCCGGAACGAAAATTAGGACGGATTAGTAAAAGAAACGGTCCACTACCGGTGTCCAAAAGAGAGCTGCTCGTTTCCACCCCCCCTACCCCCCTGGTGCGGGCCTCGGGCCAGCGACGCGCCCAGGGCCAACACCGCGCACCCCCTATGCCCGCTGGGACTTGGCCTGGCCACGTCTTGAGCCTAATCGGTCGAAACGCGCTATTTTCGCGGTTCGAGAGCCTACTTCTCGCGCGTGTGGGAAAATGAAAAGGGCGCGGTCTACATCGGGACGCCCAGAGAGTTCATCCTCCCTTATCTCCGGTCGTCAGTTCTTGGTGCGTGAGAATGCGAATAGCGTAATCTGGGCGGGAATTTATCGTAAGCCGTAACATCATACGGAACGACAATCAGCGGCTGACGACGTTGATCGAGCAGTTGCTCAGCTTCTCCAGGATCGAAGCGGGTCAACTCGAACCGCGATTCGGCGAGGTCGACCTGTCCGCTCTGATCGTCGACGCAGCCTCCGATATGGCCCCCCTCGCCCAGCAGAAAGGGGTGGCTCTGAGCCACCGCCTACCCGCAGAACGCGTCGTTGTCGAGGCCGACCGCGACCAGATTCGCCAGGTCATCGACAACCTGCTCGGGAATGGGGTCAAATACACGCCCACGGGGGGGTCGGTGTCGATCGCGCTATCCGGGGGTGATCCGGCCGAACTCGAGGTCACAGATACGGGTATCGGCATTCCCGAGACCGATCAGGAACGCGTGTTCGAGAAATTCTACCGTGTCGAGCAACACGAAGTGGAAGCCGAAAGTGGCACGGGCCTCGGTCTGGCCATCGTCGAGCGAATCGTTCACGCGCACGGGGGTCGGGTGGAGCTCGAAAGTCAGCCAGGGAGCGGCAGTTGCTTCAGGATCAGCCTCTCACGGTCGCGCCACAAGAGGCTGGAGAAATCGCGATCGGGGTCGATACAGTAAGTAGATCAGTCTGTCCTGAAACGTCAGCCCATCGAAGGCACTCCCCCATGCGCCTTTTTGTTCTGATCGCGGCCGTTTGTGTATCCGCGTGCGCGGCAACTCCGTCCCACACGGTCCCCAGGGACCTGGGCCCGTTGCCGTCCCTGGACCGCGTCCCGACCCGGGATCCCAGCGGCCTGCAACAGGCCGCTCTCAGCCACTACTCGGGCGGAGACTACGTACGAGCGCTCCGCTTCGCCTACTGGGCAACACAGACGATTCCAACGGACATCCGTCTGCGTCTCCTGCTCGGCATGATCTACGACGAAGGCTTCGAGCGGCCCGATCTGGCCCTTCCCGAGTACCGACGGGCGCGCGACCTCAGTCCGCTGCCGGCGCTGACAGATCGTCTCGACGAACGCATCCGATATCTGCACAGACGAGAACTGGAAGACAGCTACCTCCGCTCGCTGATCGAGCAGACGAACCCCCCGATCTCCAAAAACTGGCTCGCCGTGTTTCCCCTCCAAGCTGTCGGCCCGCGCGAACCCGAAGACGGCCTCACCCACGGACTCCTGTCGATGCTGCTGCCGGCGCTCAGGGATCACTCGACATCACTCCACGTCGATCCTTTCTCCGCGCCCATCGCGGCCAGGTCTTCGGCGAGGTCCGGGGCCACGACCCCGAGGCTTTTGCGCGGTGGTCGGGAGCGGGTGCCGTACTCACGGGGACCCTGTCGGACCTGGGTGACAGAAGAATACGAGTGGTCCTCCGACTGCTCGACTCGAACGGCGAAACCACGTGGATGTCCGAACCGATCGTCGAGCGCCTCGACGCGGCCGGCGACCTCTACCGAGACCTTCTGGCGTCGGCGAGCGGGGGCCTGGGCATCCCCGTCACTGGGGGGTCAGCGGGCATTTCATCTCCCTTGACCCTGTCGCTCTATGCCGAAGCCGTCGTGGATTACGCCGGGGCCCGTGTCTTTGACGCCCACCGAAGCCTCGAAACGGCGCTCGCCTTCGAACCCGGGAGCCCGGTCCTGATCGAGGCATTCGGGTGGGTCGATCAGGATCTCAAGGGGAGCCAGCACGGTACCTCCCTAGCAGACGCCTATCGCCAGCTGGTCAAACTGCCCGACGACGATACCGCACTCAGGCGGCGGCTCACCCGGGCACACGGGATGACACGCCCTGCCTCGGGAGCTTCGCTCGGAAAAGAATCGATCGATCCTTACAAACGGCCCCGGCCGGAGGTGGGTCCGTGAGACGGCTTCTCCTGCCTTTCGTGCTGGTTTGCCTCGCAGCCCCCTCGCGGGTCTGCGCTCGATCACCCCCCTGTCCAGGCCGACGCCGGGAGCTTTTTCCATCAGGTGGTCCTCGTCGACGTCGACTCCACGCGAACGCGTTATCGGCAGGCGGTCTCCCCGGTCGAGGTGCGCACACCCCTCCTCCGTGGCACGATCGCTCTGTCGAGTGCGTTCATGTACTTCGAGCAGGATGTCGACGAACAAACGACCGATGTCTGGGGAGCGCTCGACACGGAGGTAAGCGGCGACTGGAATCTGGGGTTCGCGAGGGTGACTGGATTCGTCGTCCTTCCGACTGGAAAAGGAGGACTCGACACCGCCGACTCGACGCTGGTTGGCGCACTCTACAGGAACGACCTCAATTTTCCCGTGCGCGCCTTCGGCCAGGGCTTCGACTTCGGCGCTGCCGCAACGGCCGCCCACCAGCGCGGTCACCTCGGAGCCAGTCTCGGATTCGCCTACACGGCACGAGGGGCCTACGAACCCTTCGCGTCGGGTCGGGACTACCATCCCGGCGACGAGGCGACCTTCTCCGCCGGGCTGAGCTACAGCGACGCCGCGTGGACCGTGAGCGCCGACGTGGCGGGGACCTTTTTGTTCACAGACAGGTTGGACGGGCTCGTCATCTTCCAAAACGGCAAACAGGTGGTCAGTAGCGCGGCGTTTCTCTACGAAACCCGTCGGTTTCAGGCGATGCTCGAAGCCACCGAAATCTTTCGGTTCAAGGATCGTCGGCTGGGCCTGACTGGAACGTCATCGGGGCTGCTCCTGTTCGGCCAACGGAACCGAAACGACTTCCGAGCCTCGGGACAGCTGGTTTGGCGCCCCTCACCTACCCTATCCATCACCGGGTCGAGCGATGTCAAGATGATCGCTGACACGAAGGACGCCGACGGCAACATCCTGCAGCCATCCGCAAGACTCTACGGATACGGTGGTGGGGTTTCTTACCAGATCGGCCGAACAGAACATCTCGACCTGGCTGTCACGCGCTACGATGGTTGGGTCGAAGGAGGTTTACGGGACCTGGAGGGCTGGAACGCACGCGTCAACGTCCGTCTTCTTTTCTAATCCGAACAGAAATGAAGCGATCGCCACAGGCCGATGTCTTAGCGGACACCGGCCTTCGACGTGTACGGTTCAGTCCGAAGCGGGGGGGTCGGGCACGATTCGTCGTCCGCTCACCAGATGTCCGAAGACAAAAGCGAACACCGCCGTCAGGTAGAAGTGCAACACGGAGAGGACGAGAGGACCCAGGTAGGGAATGCCCACGAGGATGAGAAATGTCATCATCCAGAGCCCGAGGTAAAGGAGACATAGCTGCACGTAGTCGACCCGGACGATGCGACGCAGATCTCGCAAGAGCACGTCCGGCTCGAAAGCCGCCCAGATACGGCGTTCTTCCGCGTAACGTGCGTAGACCACGGGGGAGAGCGCGTTGAAGACGGCCAGGCTGAACAGCCCGATGGCGAGAACTCTTTGGGGTTCGTCAAAACGTCCAGCGCCCGCGATGGCCAGGACCGCCACGGCCGCGAAGGCGATCAGCACCAGATAGCCGAGCGTGATGGCGAACAGCCTCAGTCCGACCGACCAGTAGGTCCGCCATCCCGTCCAGCCAGGAAGCGTCAGCGCGGGTGCGCGATTCAGTCCATCGATGAAGATCCGGTAGAGGTAACCCCACGCAGCGAAGTTCACGACTGGAATGATGCTCAGCAGGCCACCGACCACGATGCGCATACGGGCGCCCGGTTCCCGTGCGGGCACCCGCATCGTTGCGAGGAGCAGGGCCGCTGTCTGTTGTGGATTGGGTTCCCCGTCCACGTCTCAGATCGCTTCCAACGCCCGACTCAAGTCGTCGATCAGATCCTCAGCGTCTTCAACCCCGACGGAATATCGGACCAGCTCGTCGTCGATTCCCATCTCGATTCTGTCCTCCCTCGCCAGCTCATAGTAGGAGATCGTAGACGGGTGTGAGACGATGCTTTCGACTCCACCCAGGCTGGCTCCGATACACGGAACCTTGAGCGCATCGAGGAACCGGAACGTCCCCTCCAGATCGCTGTCCAGATCGAAACTGACGACGCCACCGAACCCCGTCATCTGTGCTCGTGCGATCTCATGATGGGGGTGGGAAGGCAGACCGGGATAATAGACGCGTCGAACCTTGCTGCTCTCTTCGAGAAACCGCGCGATGGCCAGTGCCGAAGCGTTCTGCTGTGCCATCCTCAGAGGGAACGTCTTCAACCCTCGGATCAGGAGGTAGGCACAGTGCGGATCGATGACGCCTCCGAAAATGCCCCGGTAGTCCTTCACCGCCGAGACGAGCGGTTCGGCGCCCAACACGGCGCCGGCCATCAGGTCGTTGTGCCCCCCCAGATACTTCGTCGCGCTGTGTACGACGAGATCGACGCCGAACTCCAGTGGACGTTGGTTCAGCGGCGTGGCAAACGTACTGTCGATGATGACCTTCATCCGATTCGCCCGGGCTACGGCCACCGTCCGTTCCAGGTCTAGTACATTCAGGTGCGGGTTGGTCGGAGACTCTGAAACGATAACACGCGTGCTGTCCTGAATGGCCTCCTCAAGGGCGCCATAGTCTCCGGCTGGAACGAAGGTCGTGGCGACGTCGAACTTATGCAGCACCATCTTGCAAAACTGCTCTGTCTTGCGGTAGCAGTCGTCCATCACGACCGCGTGCTGACCCGACCTCAGCATCGCGAGCAAGGTCGTGGTCACGGCCGCCATGCCCGTCGAAAACAGGATGGCGGACTCGGCCCCCTCGATGGCCGCGAGTTTTTCCTCGGCAATGCGTTGCGTCGGGTTGCCGTATCGGCCATAGTCCAACTGACTGTTTCGTCCAGCCACGAAGTCCTCGACTGCCGTCATATTCCGAAACACATAGGTCGAGGTCTGCGCAATCGGAACGGTCAGGGTGTGGCCCCAGTGCTCGCAGGCCTCTCCTCCGTGGACAGCCCGAGTGGACGTACACGGGGTCTTTACATCTTTTGGGTCGTTCATCGGCTTATCCTCAACAAAAAATCCCCGGGCCGCACACAGGACCAGGGACAATATCATCGCGATCGGATCATCGTGGCCTTTTAGCGATTCTTTAGAGTGGCTGCAATATGCCGCAAATCACCACTATGGACGTTCTACGTCGTGTGGCCAGAATCTATCCGTTTGCTCCGGCCGTGTCAACCCGGCTGCGAACGTGCCTCGATACGATCGAGCAACACGCCCCTGACGGCCTCATAGTTCGCCGCCAGTTCGACCGGCACGTTGGCCAGATCCGGCTGAACATCGAAATCGGCAAGTGCGTCTCGATGGTAGTTGACCTTGAACTCGGTGAACTTGAGGCCGTGCGCCGTCGACAGAACCACGACCTTCTCGTCCCTCTTTATCACGCCCCGGTTCAGCAATTTGAGCAGAGCCCCGAAGGCGACACCCGTATGAGGACAACAGAAAAGCCCCGTCTGGTCGGCTCGGGCGGCGGCGTCTGCCAGCTCCTGTTCCGTGACCTGCTCGACCACACCGTTGAACATCTTCAGGATCTTGACGGCCTTCTCCTGGCTTACAGGGTTGCCGATCTGAATCGCGCTCGCCAGCGTTGCCTTGGCCTGCACGGTCTCAAGCGTGTCGAAGTTGTTTTGGTAGCTCAAGTAGAGCGGATTCGCATTCGCGCTCTGGGCAACCGCGATTCGGGGCAGGCGATCGATCATCCCGAGCTCCCGCATCTCGAGAAACCCCTTTCCCAGGGCGGTGGGGTTCCCCAGGTTCCCACCCGGAACGACGACCCAATCGGGGACCTGCCAATCATCTTGTTGTACCAGTTCGATCGCGACGGTCTTCTGCCCCTCGACACGCAGCGAGTTCATCGAGTTGGCAAGGTAGATGTTCTCGTTGGCACAGATCTCCTTGACGAGCGCCATGCATCCGTCGAAGTCGGTATCGAGGCTCAGGACGAGGGCTCCGTTCGACATCGGTTGCACCAGTTGGGCCGTCGACACTCTGTCCCTTGGCAGAAAAACAACCGCCTGCATACCCGCAGCTGCGGCATACGCAGCCAGGGCAGCCGACGTGTCTCCACTCGACGCACACGCCACGGCCGGAATCCTCTGCCCGTCGAACACCATCTGGTTGACCATCGACACGAGCACCGTCATGCCCAGGTCCTTGAAGGACCCCGTGTGGCTGTTTCCACACTGCTTCACCCAAAGATCGTCGAGACCGAAGGCTTGCCCCAGACGGTCCACCCAGAAGAGATTGCTCCCGCCCTCGAACATGGACACGACATTTTCATCGTCCACGACTGGGCAAACCAACTCCTTCTTGCCCCAGACTGAACTGCCATACGGCCACTCCGTCCGCATGAACCGTCTGTCGAACAAATCTTTCCACACATCGGCCGGCTGCTGCTTCAGGGCTTCTAGGTCGTGCTGGACTTCGAGCAGTCCGCCGCACGACGGGCACTCGTAGACCACCTCGGTCAACGGAAAACACCCGCTGCAGCCGCGCGAACACTGAAACCAGGCGTTGTAGGAACTCAGAGTCTTGCCCTTTCGATCGGTTGGTAGGCGGCGAATATAGATCGCGACAGGGTAACCTCAAAGGCCTTCGCGGCGTCAGATCTCGAGTAAAACCACCGCCGGAAGCCACCCACCGATCCCGTTGGGCAACCGAACCTGTGTCCAACGTCCCTCGGACCGTTCGACGCCCACTTTGGTGCCCTCGTGCAGCGTAAACACCTTTAAGAAATCCTCTCCGGGTCCGCTCCGGCCGTCGGCCTGTTCGGCCACGATCACGGCTTCGGGTCGATTCCGGTCTTCGACCTTCGTCAAGAGCAGCGCCAGACTGATGACACCGACGACGAAGACGATCCCCCCCGACGCCGCGCAGAACGTCCGAGCACTCGGCCGCAGGAGCCGGACGATACCGAGCAGGGCAATCCCGAACAGACTCAGACACGACACGACCGCCAGAAAACCGATCCCCAGCGCCCGATACATCGCCTTCGCTACACGCGTGACGACATTCTGCTCTTCGCTCTCGACCCGATCCACCTTTCTCGCGTTCGCGATAACCAGATTCGCACGCGCATCCTCGTCTCCGGGGCTCAAACGGAGGACGCGCTCGTAGGCCACGATGGCTCGGCCGAGTCGACCCGCCTTGAACGCGGCGTTTCCCAGATTGTAGTGCAGTCTGTCGTTCCGAAGTCCGGTCGCAACAATCGATTCGTAGCGTTCGAGGGCGTATTCGTAGTCACCCGCACGATACAATGCGTTGGCTTCGTTGTAGAGATCGCCAACCGCTCCCGATCCTCGAGCCGAACCGCTGATCAATAGGAGGGTGATCAGCAGACCCGTCACCTCAGTCGCTCCAGCGTGTCAATCGTCGTTCTGGTACGATCCAGCAAGTCACGCATGTCCGTTTCGGTCCCGGCGACCGACGCAAATCTCGCGAGATCGCAAGCCCGTAGGATGGACACGGCGGTCGCCGTCGCCTCGGGGTCGGCTGCTCTTTCCCGCAGGGCACTCTCTGCCTGATCGGGTGTGAGACCCCGCTCCTGCAGGTTCAACCGGTCGGCCAAAAAGGCCGACAGGGCCCGATTGATCTCGGAATGGAACGCTCCCGTATCTCCAACACCCATCAGTCGTTCGGCTTCGGCCAGCCGCTTCCGCGCGTGCCCCCGGCTCCGGCGTCGACGGGCATATGCCACGTCCCCCGTCAACCGTCGCTGATGACGTTGCCACGCGAAGGCCAGCAGAAACCCGACGACAGGAACTCCCTGCAAGATCAGGAACCACCAGGACTCGTGAAACATGCTACCCTGATCGACCAGTCGATCCGCATCACCTTTAATATGTCGAATGTCCTCACCCAAGAGCCGGACCGACTCGCTCGACGCCATCGCCGTGATGGCCTCCGGTTGAAGTGCGGACAGAACACGCAGCGAGATTACCTCGGCCCTGGCGATCTCGTAGGCTGCGGACGAAGGATCGAAGTAGGCCATCTCGACGGGTGGCAGGTCGAGATCGCCTTCTACACTGGGGATAACGACGAACTCGAACGTCTTGTAACCCGTCACTGCACGACCGTCGAAACGGGTCTCGAGTGTGGTCTTGGGATCGTAGACCTTAAAGTGATCATTCAGGTCCAGCACCGGGGCCCCCGCAGAGTGCAGGTTGCCACGTCCGTTCACTTTCACCGTCAACGTGACCGGATCGCCACGTCTCACCTCGACCGGTTTCGCGCTGGCCTCTAGTACGTAGCGCCCGACGGCACCCGTGAAGGATGCCGGAGCGGCTTTGGGGAGTGGCTTGACGACGATTGCCAGATCCTCGGACCGCACGGTCACCTGTTGTGTCTTGAACGGGTCGAACCCCATGAAATCATCGACATCGAACAGACTCCGTCGTCTCGACCGAACCGGTATGTCGCATTGAACTTCGAGCTGCTCGAGATCGTGCGTGCCCTCGGTCGTCGGGAACAAGGCAACCTTTTTGAGAGAAGATCGATTGTAGGCCTGGCCGTCGACGACCGCCCGCCGTTGCTCCAGGCGACTCGCATCGAACACGGTTTCCGCCCAGAATCCCGTGAACGACGGGAGGTGGCCGTAGCGTACGTTCTGGAGTTGAAATCGCGAATAGAGATCGTAGCTCACGAGCACCTGCTCCCCGACAAAAACCGCAGGCCGGTCGGCCGTGGCCCGGATGAAAAGGTTCTTTTCGATCTCCTGAAGCTGGCGAGCGTTCGGTTGTGCCCCGCCCTGACGCGTGGAGGTCCGTGGCCTGGCGAGGCCCTGCACCGCCTCCACACGCACCGGATTGGACTGGAACACGCGCCCTTCGTGGCTAAGTCGCACAGGACCCAGAACAAAGGTGCCGGATTCCCCTACGCGGAGCGTGTGTGAACGAGTCAGCGTTCGCGTCTGCGTCATGGCGCCACCCACGACCTGGATCGAGGTCGACGTCGAAGAGGACTGGCGGATCACCTCCACCTCGTCCGGCAAACCGAGATCTATATCGGGTGAACCCAACACACGCTCTAACTCGATCACGACGTTGAACGAGAAGGGATCGTCGACCGCGACACGCGTTCGGTCGACGGAAGCCTGGATATGGACAGTCTGTCCCACAGCCGGCCCCGTGAACCGCAGGAACAACAGGACCATCCAGATGACGCGCACGGTCACCACGCCTTCCCTCTATAACGCGGGCCGACCAATCGGACCTTCCGGCGTTTTTGGGCATCCGCTTCCCTGTCCTTCATGGCATCGAGCAGCCGCTCGGCCTCTTCCGGCGAGAGCTGACCCTCAGCGGACGTTCGTCCATCCTCGGACTGTCGATTCTGTTGTTCGTCGTCCACACGCGACTCCGGTTGCGGGGGTTGCTTCCCCTCCTGTTCGCCCGGGTTCGACTCGTCGGATCGATCTTCCGGAGGTTGCTCGTCCTCGCCCGTTCGTTCTTCGCTGTCCTGCTGCTGATCATCGTCATTCTCGCCGCTCTCGCCTTCGTCCTGATCCTGCTGGCCCTGTTCGTCCAGCATGTCGTTGGCCAGCTCCAGATTGATCTTCGTATCCACCTGATCGGGGTTCAGGGTCAGTGCCTTCTCGTAGGCGTCGATGGCGCTTTGGAAATCCTTCTTCCTAAAGTGCGAGTTCCCGAGGTTGTGGTAGGCCGATGCCGCGAGGGCGGCATCTTCCGACTCAGCCGCCTGGGCGAACGATGCGATCGCCTCGTCGTAGTCCTCTTCCCTGTAGAGCGCATCGCCCACGTTATAGCGCAGACCCCGCTCTTCGGGCCGGTCCACTTGTGCTTCCCGATACTTGGAGAGGGCCTCGGCGAACCGGCCTTCGCCGTAGAGCACGTTGCCTTCCTCTGCCTTCTGTGCAACCGGGTCGAGGAAGGTGAAGCCGAGGGAGCAAACCGCACATGGCGCGATCAGCCACGCACGAACGATCCGGTTCACGATTCGAACCTCCCCTGCCACGTCGCATCCTCCCGTCGTCTGTCCGACAGGAAGCTTTCGACAATCAGGCACACGAGCGCCAACCCGAGGGGCCACTGATACCGATGACGATACTGGGACAGGGTCCGCGTGCCCAGGTCCTTCTTCTCCATCGCCGCGATCTGCCCATAAACCTCCTCGAGCCCGACGCCCCCACCTTGAGCGCGCACATACCCGCCCTGCGTCATCCGCCCGATCTCCTGAAGGGTGGACTCGTCGAGACGCGTCTTCACTACGTTCCCCTGATCGTCCTTCAGAAAGTCGACGTGTCCGTTCTGCCGTACGGGAATCAACTCACCCTCTTTCGTTCCGATCCCTACACAGAAAACACGAACACCGGCTTCGGCTGCCTCGCCGGCGGCTTCGATCGGATCGTCAGCGTGGTCTTCCCCGTCCGTGATCAGTACGAGCGCCTTGTGCTTGCGTTCATCACTCCCGAAGGCGCGTGTCGCCGTCCGGATTGCGCTCGCAATCGCCGTACCCCTCGCCGGGATCAGCCCCGTATCAACCGAATCGAGAAACAGCTTCGCAGCACCGTAGTCGAGTGTGAGCGGACAGAGGACGAAACTCTGCCCGGCGAACGCGACCAGACCGATGCGATCGCCCTCGAGGCGATCGATGAATGACTCGATCTCGTAGCGTGCCCGCAAGAGTCGGTTGGGCTGAATGTCCTCGGCCAGCATGCTCAGCGACGTATCTAGTGCGACGAGCACGTCGACCCCACGTCGGTGTACGGTGTCCGTTCGTGACCCGAAACGGGGTTCGACAAGGGCCAGACACAGAAAGAAGAAAAACACCAGCATCAGGGACGCCTTCAAGACCTGGCGTGGTCGACTCGTCGCCGATGTCAGCTTCCGCATCAGGACTGGGGCGCCGAATCGCGCCAAGGCAGCTGCTCTGGCACGGAACGACCAGACGTAGAGACCGAACAACGCCGGCAGCGCGAGCAGATACCAAAACGCCTGAGGGTTCCCGAAGCGCACTACGGAATCCTCCTCAACCGTGTATTGCCGAGGAGAGACTCGGTCCCCAGAAGAATCGCACCCGGCAGCAGCAGAATCGCGAACAGTTCTGAGTAGTTCACGTATTCTCGTGTCTTAATCTCCGTCCTCTCCATCTCGCCGATCTCCGCGTAGATCGCCTCCAGCTTTTCTTCGCTCGTCGCTCGGAAGTAGCGTCCGCCCGTCATGCTCGCTACCTCTTTGAGAGTGGCTTCATCGATTTCGACACGAACGCGAACGTTTCGCGGACCGAAAAGGCCTCCGTCGACGCGCCTCAGAATCTCCCCCTCGCTGCCGGCTCCGATGGTGTAGATACGCACGCCGACCGCCTCGGCGGCTCGCGCGGCCGTTGAGGGATCCACTTCGCCGCGGTTGTTCAAGCCATCCGTCAGCAGCACCACGACTTTCGACCGGGCGTCTGAATCTCTGAGACGGTTGACGGCTGTCGCGATGGCCGTCCCGATCGCCGTCCCATCCCAGTCCTCCTCGGCGATACGGACCTCCTTCAAGAAGTCGAGGAAAACTCCGTAGTCCAGCGTCAAGGGACATTGCGTGTAGGCCTCGCCCGCGAAGACGACGAGACCCAGGCGGTCGTTCACGCGGCCGCCGACGAAGTCAGCCACGACCTGCTTGCAGACTTCGAGACGAGACACCTTGGCCAGATCGGCGGCTTCCATGCTGCTCGAAGCGTCGATGGCCAAGACGATGTCGATACCCCGGCTCAGGATCTCCCGTCCCTCGCGACCCGATTGTGGGCGTGCAAGGGCGAGCGTGAGCAAGGCCAACCCGGCGCAACGCAGGATGACGAGAACGTGCCTCAGTCTAATGGCCGGGGACGGTACGATCTCGCGAAGGGCCGTGAGGTCCGAAAACCGAATGCTCCCTCGCTTTTGCCGCTCTCGATGCACATACCGGTAGAGGAGAACCGGAATCAGCAGGAGCAGGAGCAGCCACTCCGGATTCACGAATCGAATCAAGAATCGGCCCCCTCTCCGGTCGACTCCTCGGTCCCCACAAAAGGCTTCAGATCCGCGTCGATTCCCCCCATGGCATCGAGCACGCGGATGAGGTCCTGTCGGGCTCTATCGGGTCCCGGCGCGAACTTCGCGAACTTGACCAAATCGGCCTCCGACAAGAATCCCTGAACGTCGACCACTCGACCAGAACCGAGGCCTGCAACAGACAAGTCGTCGCCCACCTCGTCAGTCGTCCGTTCCATGGCCTCCACACCCGTCCGGTCCTCCAGAAACCGTCTGAGCGCTTCGGACAGCGAGGTGTAGTAGGTCAGGAAGTCACCCGCCTCGACCAGGCCCGAGCGTCCGATTCTCCGAATTTCTTCGAACCAGTCGGGAGGCCGCGGAGGAGGAGCAGGAGCCGCTTTCTTCCTGAAAAAGAACCAGATGGCCGCTGCGGCCAGAGCCACGAAACAGCAAAGCAAGGCCCACGCCCACCACGGAATCCGTGGCTGGACCACAACAGGGTCGTGGATGTCCGTGATATCCTCGATGCCTTCCGGTTTGACACTCCCCACGATGATGTCGATGGATGGGGATTCGAGCCGAAGCGTGTCGCCGGCAGCACGGACGATCTGAACGACGGGAGGAGGAATCGTATAAGCGCCCGTCTTGAAGGAGGTCAACTCGATCGTTTGTGTGATCAGCTGATCGCCGTCTACACGCGCGGAGGTTGCGCGCGGCGACTCCAGAACTTCGAAGGTGGCCGGAAGCCTGAGGTCGGGAATGACCGTGGACGTATCATCGTGATGTCGACGCAAGTCGAGTCGGAGTGCGATCCGGTCGCCGATCGTGATCGAATCCCGATCGACGGTCGAGGTGAATTGGAATGCCTCCGAAGCGTCGACGCTCGGGACCGCGACATTCAGAAGCAGACCGAAGAAGAGGAGTCGTCCCGCCACGTCGTCTCTCGCCGATCAATCCTGTGAGATGGTCTGAATGGGTGCAGCCTGACAAGACTACGATCGAATCTTTGCGGCGCGTGCCTTGAAGAAGTGCATCAGCGGATCGACGTAGGAGGATGCCGTCGTTACGTCGATCGTATCGAGACCGATCGACCGAAACAAGCGCGCCCGCTCTTCCCGATCGCCGGCGGAGCGAGCTTCGAAAGCCTGGCGGGTGGCAGGATCGGACGTATCAACCAGGATTTCCTCACCCGTCTCTGCATCTTCCAGCTCGACGATGCCAACGGCCGGCAGCACTTCTTCGCGAGGGTCCCTGACAACCACCGCGATCACGTCGTGCTTCCGTTTGGCCACCCTGAGTGCGGCTTCGTAATTGGCCGATCTGAAATCGGAGACGAGAAACACGACACTCCGACGCAGGGGAAGCCGATTGAGCGTGTCAAGTGTCGTAGCGATGTCGGTTCTGCGGTGAGCAGGCTTGAAGTAGAGCAGCTCGCGAATCACCCTGAGGACGTGCTTCTTTCCTTTTTTGGGGGGGACATAAACCTCGACTTCGTCGGTAAAGATCATCAGCCCGACGCGGTCGTTGTTCTGGATCGCCGAAAACGCCAGGAGCGCACAAATCTCGACGGCAATCTCCCCTTTCATCTGTTCGACCGTCCCAAAATCTCCCGATGCACTGGCATCCACCAGCAGCATCACCAAGAGCTCGCGTTCTTCGTCGAATACCTTGACGAACGGATCCCCCACACGAGCCGTCACGTTCCAGTCGATCGACCGCACATCGTCGCCGGGTTGGTATTCTCGGACTTCCGAAAACGCCATGCCCTGACCCTTGAAGACAGAATGATACTCGCCCGAGAAAACAGTGTTAACAAGGTGGCGTGTCCGCAACTCGACCCGCCGGACCTTCTTCAAGATTTCCGCCGGAATCAAGGAACTTCCACCTGGTCGAGCACGCGGCGAACGACGTCCTCGGGGACCATTTCCTCGGCCTCGGCCTCGTAGGTCAGGATCACCCGATGACGCATCACGTCCATGCCAATGGCCTTGATGTCTTCGGGCGTGACGTAGCCACGTCGACGCAGAAAGGCGTGGGCCTTCCCCGCCCTGATGAGCGCGATCGACGCACGCGGTGAACAACCCGTCTCGATCAACTGTGACAGATCGTCCAGGCCTTCTACCGAGGGAAAGCGCGTGGCGTGTACGAGGTTCACGACGTAGTCTTTGATCTTCGTATCAACATAGACGCTGTCGACGACGTCACGCGCCCGGACGATGTCTTCGGGGCGCACGACGGGCCCGACAGACGGGGCCACGCCCGACCCCATTCGGTCAACAATGACTCGTTCGTCCTCCTTGGAGGGGTAGCCGACACGAACCTTGAGCATGAACCGATCGACCTGCGCCTCGGGCAAAGGATACGTGCCCTCCTGTTCAATCGGGTTCTGTGTAGCCAGGACGAGGAACGGATCGTCCATGGGAAAGGTCGTGGTGCCGATCGTAACCTGGCGCTCCTGCATCGCCTCGAGCATCGCGCTCTGTACCTTGGCCGGCGCACGATTGACTTCGTCCGCCAGGATGAACTGCGCGAAAATCGGGCCTCTCTGCACCTCGAAGGAGCCCGTCGCCTGCTGGTAGACGAGCGTGCCGATCAGGTCGGCCGGCAACAGGTCGGGTGTGAACTGGATTCGCCTGAAACTGGCCTGGACCGTCGCCGCAAGCGTACTGATCGTGAGGGTTTTCGCGAGCCCCGGAACGCCCTCGAGAAGAATGTGACCGTTGCACAGCAGACCGACGAGGAGGCGCTCGAGCACGGGCTGCTGCCCGACGATCACCTTCCCCACTTCAGAAACGATCCTTTCGATGAACGCACTTTCGGCGGCAACACGCTCGTTGATCGCATCAATGTCAGCCGAAACCGTCATGTGCCCACCGCCATCACGATGAAACCGAGTCGATCCACGCTTCGAGGGGCTTGTCAATATTCTCGACCGAAATCGTCGCATCATCGACGAGGACCGACTGGGGGTAGTTGTCGATGACCATTTGGTAGGCTTCTACGGCGGCCTCCTTCCGTCCGGCCAGGTCGTGAATGTAGCCGATCATGAACTGAGCCTGATCGACATAGCGGCTTCGGGGAAACCGATCGATTAGGCTCTGATAGGCTGAAATCGCCCGATCGCCTTCACCCTGCGCCTGATAGACACGCGCTAGCGCCTGCAAGGCGACGTCGGCCCGTGGATCTGCGGGGAAGACTTCGATGAAACGGGTCAGGTGAGTGACCGCTTCGGGATAGTCCTCGACATCGTGGGTCGCACGCTCACCTTGTCGAAAAAGTTCATCTGCTGATTCCTGAGCACAGCCAGGAGCCAGAACGTACAATACGGCCATACCCCAGAAGATCGCCCTCATGACCGATCTGACGCCTCCTTCGTGACGTTTACACAGTAAAACGCGACGGACCGCTTCGGGTTCCGCGGTCGTGAATGTGTGGCCTACCCTGCAGCGGCCTTCCCCGAACCTTTTTTCGATTTGTTCGATTTCTTGTCGCTCGACTTCAACTCTGACTTCGATCCATCGGACGCCCCGGACCCACTACCCGAATCGGCCTTGGCCCCGGCTTTGTAGCTGTCGCTCCGATAGTCGGTGATGTAGAACCCAGAACCCTTGAAGATGAGGCCGGACCCCCCGCCGATTAACCGCTGGAGCTTCATACGACCGCATTCCGGGCACTTTTTGAGCGGTTTTGCCGTGATCGATTGAAACTCATCGAATCGATGCTCGCAGTTCTGGCACTCATACTCGTAGGTCGGCATGAATCATCTCCGATCGGCGCAGGGGGGACGAAGCGAAATAATCTATGCCAGACGTTCCGAGCCGTCAAGCCCTATACTTAACTTCTTTGGAGACAAGTGGTTGAGACCGTTTTCCCCGTGTCCTGGGCAGGCCCGTACAGCTTTAGGGGCCTTTTCTCTTGACACCGAAATCTGCCGAACGTAAATTGCGCAATATCAACAAGTTCTATTCATTCGGTCCACTGCAACACGTCCACTTCTGATCAACCCCTGTCAGGAGCCCGATCGCCATGGCCAAGGCCAGCGATGAGGGCGGTGCCGTTCCCACGGGCGGCTCCGACCGATCCGACAACGGATCCCCGCTGAAGAACGATCGAGATCGACACACGATCGAGATCCGACTGCCACGCGAGAGCCTCGACCTGACCTTCCAGGTCGCGTCCCAAGCCACCGACAGCAGCTGCAAACTGATCGCCTTCCTGTCGCCCAAGGGCGGATCGGGAAAGACGGTTCTGGGAACCAACCTCAGCAAGGTCCTCCTCCTCGACGCGGACTTCGCTACCAAGAGCCTGACGAATCTGATTTTTCCAGGTCGGAAAGTCATCGCGGAAAGCCGCACTTCCTACTACAAAGCCCTTCTCGGTCTGGACGGGCTACGAATCGAAAACTGGCTAGAAGGTCTCGAAGCGGCCGTCTTGAATATCGACAAGACTTCCTCGGGCAAAGAAATCGACATCCTGCCATCCTACTACTCCAAAGAGCAACAGTCCAACATCAACAACAGCCTGTTCCTCCGCGAGTATCGCAGTCACAACCTGAGCTACGTCGTCGAGCGATTCAGTCTTCTCATCGGGGCACTCAAGGCCCTCAACCGATACGACTACATCATCGTAGACTGCGCTTCGGCCTTCGACGATATCGGTCTGGCAGCCGCCATTCTGTCTCCGTTCGTGGTCGTTGTATCCGAAGCCGACGACATTTCGTTCGAGGCTATGGACGAAACGCTCGGCTACACGATTTCGTTCGCCATGTCGAACACCAAAGACGGCGATTACAACATCAAGCAGCCGTTCATTGCGCTGAACAAGGACCCTCACCTCCGTCCTGGCGAGAAAACGAGCCGCCGTGCCGCCTTCCACTGTAAATACATTCCTGACATCCACAAGAGTTTTGGAAAACGATCGTTCCTGGTCCCTGACCTGATCGAAGACGTGGAATTCGAGTACCAACTCTACAGACTCTGGCGACGTATTTCGGAATGGAGCACGAACCCGGAGGAGACCTTTACCGAGTCGGCCTACCAGCGCGTGCTCCAGCTCGAAAAGATCCGTAACCAGCAGATCGAACGTTACTGGAACGCCGACCTTCAGTATCGCAAGCGCGACGTGATGTTCGGTTTGACCGTTTTGCTGATCGTCTCGGGCTGGATCGGGGTGTTCGGTTTCCTCCAGCCTCCGTTCAACGCACTCACCGCTGCCAGCAGCGGAATGGGTATCTTTCTGTCATCGGTCGTCCTCTACCGTGTCTGGGAATACTTCGAGAAGGGAATCCGGGCACTCAAACACGAGCTCTACATCGACGTGAAGGAAACGTCCGAGGAACATCGACACTTCGTCCACGGTCTGGGCAACCTGATCAAGGCCCGCGAAAACAGTCACGAGACGCCGGCCGCAGCCACCAACGGGGCTCAGAGCGCGGAAAAAGAGGAGAAGCGCGAGTCGTTATCGGCCTGAGCGACGGCCATCGTCGGCCCTTGGGGCGTACCTCTCGAGAGGTGCGCCCTTTCTGTTTCTCACAATGCCAAGGACGCCAATCGCCAACGGCAGCGCCCACACGCACCAGGCGACCCACGGTTCTTCCGTCCAGACCCCGTGAGCGTCGTAGCCGATCAGCACGTAGTGGGCGACGGCCACAGATCCGGTCAGCGCAATCGCAGGAGCGTAGGGATAGAACGGGAGGAACGGGACGATCCAGAGGCCATACCACGGATGGAACGTCGGCGTAAGGAGCAGGTAGACCAGACAGAGCACGAACATTCCCAGCAATGCCGGAACACCGCTGAGTGCAACCACGAGCACAGCCGTACAGAACAAGCCACCCAGAACCGCACGCGCGACGAGCCCATTCCCCGTCAGGTTGCGCAGGATTCGGAAGATCAATCCGTTGAAATCCCAGTTCAAAACGTAGGTCGTGAGCGAACCGAACGGCGCGATGCCCGCCTCAGCGTAAAACCCGTAGAATCCCGCGCACACCGCGGCGAACACACAGGGAACGGTCCAACCCCGCGAGAGCAACATCGCCTTCAGGCGCCCGATCGGGCCGGCGTCCTCCTGAGCTGTCGACCAACGCCACAGCACGGGGAGTAAGACAAGGGGAAACACTTTCGTCAGGGCCGACGCAGCAAGGGCAACCGCAGAACGCCCGGGGCCGCTGACCTGCCCATAGAGTAGTGCCAGCATCACAAAGGCCAGGCCGAGCACATCGATGTGCGCTTCAATCCCTCCCTCGACCAGCAGAAGCGGGTTCCACCAGTAGAGCAGGAAGGCACGCGGCTCCAGGTCGAAAGCCCGCAGCAACCCGACGATGAACCAGGCCGTCAGAAGATCGGCGAAGAGGGTGCCTACTTTGATCGACCAGACGGAGTCGTGGAACGCCGTCGCGATTCGAAAAAAGAGTTGGGCGGCAGGCGGGTAGATCGTGTGCAGGTGGGAATGGTTGATCCGACCTCTAAGCGCTTCGGCACGAACCGAAGGGATCGTGGGCATCTTGTCGGGCGTGTGTGCGTAGGGGTTGACCCCGGCATTTTGCACGGCCCCGTCCCACACATACCGATAGATGTCGTCGGACAGCGAAGGCGGTGTCACCAGAGTCGTCAGGCGAAAAGCGATGCCGAACAGAAGAATCGAGCGAAATGAGACATCGGTGCGGGCCCCGATGGCCACGGCATACGCCAAAAAGGCCACCGCATAGCACCCCAGAAACAGGGGAATGTTCGCCCGCAGATCCTGGCCGAGCAGAAGCACGAGGAAGGCGGCCTGGATCAAAACACCAGCAACGAGGAGTCGCAGGCCTCTCCTGAACTTCATGCGTTACGAGCGAACGCTTTGAGCGAAGCCAGATGTCCCTCGTCCCCCAGGGCGATCAGGACATGCCCCTCGTCGATCACGACCGACGCAATCGTTGCGCCCGCAGTTCGATCTACACGGGGTTGCCCGTCGGCAGATTGGATCCCGATGATGATCGCACCCGTCTCTCCGCCGATGCCCGATTCGCGCAGAGCGCACCCCACCATCGGGCTGGCGGCACCGACGTGTACTTCTTCGAGACGCATGGTGATGTCGCCGCCCTCGACGACCACGTCCAAGAAGTCCATCACACTCGGGCGCAGGATAACCGACGCGATCCTCCGCCCCGCAATCTGATAGGGCGAAATGACACGGTCGGCACCGGCCTTGATCAGCTTCTTGACCGTTCGCTCCTCCGCCGCGCGCGCCACGATCGTCAGATCGGGATTCATCGTTCGCGCCGTCAGGACCACGAAGACGTTGACCTCATCCTGACGCAAAGCCGCAACCAGACCCCTTGCCCGATCGATTCCGGCTTCTAGCAGCGTCTCCTCCTCCTCGGCATCCCCCTCCACGAACAGCACGGACTCGTCCCGTCCCATTTCCGACTCGTCGGGATCACGCTCGACGATCACGAAGGGCTCCCCCGCGTGGCGGAACTCTTCGGCGACTTCCTTGCCGACGACCCCACACCCACAGATGATGTAGTGGTCGTCCAGGGCTGCGATCGACCGTTCCATCCGGCGCCCCCTCACGAGCTGTAGGATCTGCCCTTCGAAGATGAACGAAATCAGCGTCGTCACCGAATATCCAGCGGTACCGATGCTGAAAAGCAACAGAAGGATCGTGAATTGCCTCCCCGTGAGGGAAAGCGTGTTGACTTCCCCATACCCCACGGTGGTTACCGTGATCACCGTCATGTAGAGACTGTCTGCGATCGGCCAGCCTTCGATGGCTGTATAGCCGAACGTGCCTCCCGCGACGAGCCCGATCAGCAGGAGGAAAGCGATAGAAAATCGGACAACCGGTCGCACGGCTACCGTTTCCGCGCTGGGGTGGCAACCCTCGGCCGAGCCATGCGGTATCGGAGTATCCTGTCGGGCAGCATGTCTATGATCTGGTCGCGGCTTTCGTGGTCCATCGCCCAGTAGTCCGGAATCTTGTAGCGCCTGCCCTCGGTCGGGGTGATGACGATACCCGGTGGGGCCTTACCGTCGAGCGCATCTCGACTCGGAATCTTGAAGTCCGCCTCCCCCTCGTCGGTCTCCACACGCCAGCGACTGCCGGACCCCTCACGTTCGACGGACTGTATTCGGTAGATGGTCGGCTCGAAATACTGTTCGCGCAGGAGTCCGTCGATGAGCTCTCTCGACTCCGGATCCATCCCTTCGAGATCGTTCAACAACCCCACTTCGTGGCCAAAAGCGTCGAGGAAACTGACGAATTCCTGGGGACGGCTCTGTGGAAAAACTCTGACGACCTTGCTGATGGCGTAGGTCTCCCCCGGTTCCTCAGAACCATTCGCAACTCGAAGCGTGAAGCCGCCATCACCCTGCCGGCTGAAGGTCAGTTCTCTCGCGATCAGGTTCATCGATGTCCTCGCCAGAACGACTACAAAAGAGAAAAGCTCATCGACACCCCTATCGGGACGATGAGCAGACAGCAAAGCTTGGATGGATGAAGAAGCTACCTCCCCCGCAGCCGCCGACGAGGGGGATCGATCCGCATGACGATCTGGCCGTTTCGGAACGCTCGAACCGTGCCGGTTGTCTCCGACACGGCGACGGCGATCGCTTTCAGTTGCTTCGTAATGGAGGCCGCTGCAACGTGACGGGCGCCCAGTCCTTTAGGCAGGGTCACGCCCTTCACATCCGACGCAATGTATCTGCCCGCCGACAGCACCACGCCGTTGGCCTGGATGATGAACGCCCCGTCCATCAAGGCGACCTCTTTGATGCCTTCCCTGATGTCGGGATTCGTGATGTTCTTTTCCCGTTCCGAATACCCCCGAAACGGGTCGAACGTCATTGGACGCGAGTGCCGCATGACACGTTCTGCGTCACCGATCACGAAGAGCGTGCCCACCGGATCGCCTTCTCTTCCCTCCTGGCCGATGTCGACGGCGATATCGAGCAAAGATTTGACCACTTCGATCGGCAGATCTCCAGCCAACTCGGCGATGCTGTCAGGATGATATCCTTCAAAACCCTTGCTCGTGTCCACTACGATGAGGGAGTCGACCCCGCGGCGTTCGTAGAGTCCGAACAGGCAGACCAGCCGGCTGCCGCGTTTGATGTAGCCGCCCTCCATGCCCAGAACGATGCCCATGCGAACGCGCTCGAAATGGGAGGTGTCGTCGGGTCGAAAGTCGTAGTGGATGCGCCAGATCCCGAGGGCTTCGGTATCCAGCAAGAACCGAGGATTGGATGTCACCACGAGGATCTGCGCCTCGTCGCTGAGCGACTCGAGTGCGCGCCGGTTGACGGCGGCATCGGCGAGGATCAGAATGAGGTCGGCCTTGACGTCCTTGGCGAGCTCACCGGCAGAAGCCAGCATCAGTCCCGGGAGGGCCGGTTTTTTCGAGCGGCTCAAACGACGTCTCCAAGTGCAAGTGTCGCGGGTCGAACAGCCAGGATCAGCGCCTGGTGAAGCGCCGGCGCCGTCCGAATTGAGGGGGTTCGGACGCTGCCGCGGGTCTGGACCCTTCGTCGGGTGGCTCCGGGGAGGACGCTCGGACCCCGCCCTGGACCTCCAGGTAGGCGGCTGGAACCTCGCGGGTCAGCACCGTCGGTCCACAGTCGTAAAAGGCAACCCCGGACTCGTGCGCTTCGAGTGCGGCCACTCGAATAATCGTGTCGGTGTCTCGCCCGAGCCGGCCGGCCACGTCTGCATCGAAAGAGAGGTGAACATACTGCCTGTCGCCCGGGGAGAGCCCGTCGGCCATAATCCGGTCTATGTCTTTGGAGGGCGCCCCCTTGTAGAGGGCTTCGGGAGGCTCGAAAGGATCCTGTCCGAGGTCGATTTCGAAACTGTGCCCGTAGCGTGCCCTGATCTTGCCCTCTACGATCTCGAAACGCTGCTTTTCTGGCGCGTCAACGACCCGCTCAACATCGACCATTCCGATGCGTTCGTCCCGACCCTGCAGTGCTCGGACGACGACGTCGAGGTCGGCGAACCCGTGTGCGTCGACCTCGACGTCGAACTCCTGCGGCCTGTGCCGCAACATTAGGGAGAGCATTTTCGAGACCCGAACGGTCGTGGCTCTGGCTGGCATGATGATGGCCTTTCGTTACTCGGGAAGCGACCTCGCCGGATCTGGCATTTTTTGATTGTAGGCCAGCCCCCATGCGAAGTCAAAACAGCTCAGATCGGATCGCGATACATCTCTGGCTCTTCGAAGCGCCCGTATTGACCCAGGAAGGTGAGGAAGACACTCCCAGTCGGCCCATTTCTCTGCTTTCCGATGATGATCTCGGCCACACCCTCCTGGGTGTTTCCCTCTTCATCCGTGATCCCGTAAACATCGGGTCTGTAAAGAAAGGCCACGACGTCGGCATCCTGCTCGATACTGCCCGATTCTCGCAGGTCGGCGAGGTTGGGACGCTTGTCGGGACGTTGCTCGACGGCGCGTGAGAGCTGGGCGCACGCCAACACGGGAACGTCGAGCTCCTTTGCCAGCGCCTTGAGGGAGCGCGAAATTCGCGCGATCTCTTGTTCTCGGTTATCCGTCCGGTCGTTGGTCGTCATCAGCTGGAGATAATCGACGACGATCATTCCGATCTGGTGCTCGGACTTGGCACGGCGCGCCTTGGCCCTCATTTCCATGATGGAAATCCCGGGCGTATCGTCGATGTAAATCGGTGCCTCGACGAGCTTGCCTGTCCACGCCGCCAGCCGCTGCCACTCCTCGTCCGTCAGTCGGCCCGTGCGCAGCCGGTGGTTGTCGACACGCGCCTCGGCGACGAGGAGCTTCTGCGCGATCTGTTGCGTCGACATCTCCAGTGAAAAAAACAGAACCGGGACTCCGCTCCGCACGGCAGCGTTGCGTGCCATGCATAAGACAATCGACGTTTTCCCCATGGCGGGTCGTGCAGCCAGGATGACGAGATCCGAACGCTGAAGACCCGCCGTATACTCGTCCAGGTCGGTGTAACCCGTCGTCACGCCGGTCAACGACCCCGGGTTTTGATGGGCCCGCTCGATCGCCGCGAACGTCTCCCCCATTACCGACTCGAGCGACACCACACCGCTTCCCAGTTCCCTTTCGGCGATCTGGAACACGCGCTGCTCGGCACGGTCGATCACGTCGCGAATGTCCTCGGTCTTCCGGTAGCTTTCTTCGACCGTTTGCGTCGATGCGTCGATGAGACGCCGGCGAAGTGCAGCTTCGAGGACGATCCGGGCGTGATACTCGGCGTTCACCGCCGTCGCCATTTCTCCGGCCAAAGAAGCGACTGTAGCGGCCCCGCCTATTTCGTCGAGCCCGCCCTTTCTCGAAAGCTCTTCCGAAACCGTGACCTGATCGGCGGGATCACCCCGTTCGTAAAGGGACAGGATGGACGCGTAGATCTTCCGATGAGCCGTGTTGTAGAAGGCGGACTCGTCACCCAGCGTCTCGACGACACGACTGATCGCCTCGTTGTCGAGAAGCATCGCGCCCAGCACCGCCTTTTCTACTTCCACCTCCTGCGGCGTGACCCGGTCGATGCCCGGGCGCTCTTCACGCGTCTGTTGGCCGATTGACAAAGTAAACTCCTACAGTTTGACGCCGTCGTATTCCAGTCGAAGCCGCTTCAGGTCTTCCCACGTGGGTCGCTTCCACTGAGGGTTGCGTAACAAAGCGGCGGGATGATAGGTCGGAACCACTTTCACACCCTCATAGTCGTAGACTCTCCCCCTCAGACGCCCCATTCCGGTCGTTGTTTTGAGCAGGGTCTGAGCCGCAAACCGTCCGAGCGTACAGATGACGCGCGGGCCCAAGATCTCGATCTGGCGTTTGAGGAGCGGTTCGCACGCCGCGATCTCGTCGGCCTGAGGGTCGCGATTGCGGGGTGGTCGGCACTTGATCACATTCGCGATGTAAACGGTGTCCCGCGTCAGTCCGATCGCCTCGATCATTTTCGTCAACAGGGCGCCCGAAGCGCCGACGAACGGCAGTCCCTGGCGATCTTCTTCCTGCCCCGGCGCCTCCCCGACAAACATGACGTCCGCATCGGGCGAACCTGACCCGAACACGACGTGGGTCCGGCCCTCGCACAGGCCGCACGCGCGACAGTCCGACGCCTCCTCCGCAAAGGCAGTCAACGTGGCCAGCGGGGCCAACTCTGCGGAGGACGACGGCTTCGATGGGTGAGGTGCCTCGCAAGGGAGGGTCGTCACGCCCATCTCACCCTGAAAGGAGAGAAAGTCTCTCACAAGGGCGAGAACGTCTCCCGAGATCTTTGTGCTCAAGAGTCCCCCCACGCATCCACCATCCAGTCGAGGATGAGGTCGCCGACTTCGTATTTTGACATCTTCGGATGGGGTGTTGTCCGGTCGTTCTGGTCGATCAGAGTCACGACGTTGGTGTCGACGCCGAACCCGGCTCCCTCGGTGTTCAGGTCGTTCAAAACGATCATGTCCAAGTGCTTGTCGACCAGCTTCTTGCGCGCATTCGCCTCGGCATCGTCCGTTTCCATCGCGAACCCGACCACGAGTCGGCTGCCCTTGTTCGCGCCAAGGTCCACCAAGAAATCGTTCGTAGTCTTCAAGTCGAGCCTCAGCCCGTCGTCCGACTTCTTGATCTTCCCCTTTGCGACCGACTCGGGCCGGAAGTCGAGCACGGCTGCCGTCATGATCAGGCCGTCTGCCGTTTCGAATGCCGACCGTGTTGCACCATCCATCTCGGCGACGGTCCGAACCGGCACGTGTTCGACACCGCGGGGCGGCGTCAGGTCGGTTGGGCCGCTCACGAGCGTAACGGCAGCTCCCCGCGCCCGTGCCCGTGCGGCGACCGCATACCCCATTTTGCCAGTTGAGCGATTCGTGATGAACCGTACGGGATCGATGTCTTCCTCCGTTCGTCCCGCGGTGACCACGAGTCGGCGGCCCAGGAGATCCTGGGAACGATCGGAGAGCAACGCGTCGACCGCTTCGACGATCGCGACCGGCTCGGCCATTCGCCCGACGCCGCTCGCTCCGGAAGCCAGGGGGCCAGAATCGGGCCCGATGAATGTATACCCACACCCCCAGAGTGCGGCCAGGTTCTGTTGTACGGCGGGGTGCTCGTACATGGAGGTCTCCATGGCAGGAGCGGCCAGGACAGGACGATCCGTCGCTAGAAGAACACAACTCACGAGGTCGTCGGCCAGTCCGTTCGCCGCCTTCCCCAACAGATCGGCCGTGGCGGGAGCAACCACCACGGCATCTGGCCAGCCGGCGAGTTCGACGTGCAAGACGTCGGGATCGCCGGACTCTGGAAACAACTCGACGTGAACGCGTTTGTGAGACAGCGCCTCGAAAGTCAGGGGCTGCACGAACCGCGTGGCGGCGCGCGTCATAATCACCCGTACATCGATACCCAGACGCTGAAGTCCTCGAAGAACCTCCACCGCCTTGTAGGCGGCGATCCCACCGCTAACGCTAAGCAGAACCTTCTTCGGATTCCTCTGACTCACTTTCGGTTTCAGCCTCCCTCGTCATCTCGATCTTGCCATCCGTAATCCGTCCGAGCGAAACGGTGGTGATCTTCTCGACCCCATCGGGCAGGTCGGCGTTGAGGCGAGTCTGGTTCAACCGTCGCGACTCCCTCGAGGCCAGGATGACCGCCTCGTACAGGTTCACGCCCGTTTCGACGAGTTCTTCGGAATAATACGTCTTGGCCACGTCAGTCTCCTCTGTTTGTTAACGGCAACCCCAATGCACGGAATGTCCGGTCGTTGCGTCGGGCCTTCAGCCTCTCCGCACACAGAACGCTCTTCACGCGTTTCACGGCTTCCTCCAACTCGTGGTTCACAACAACGTAATCGTAAGTCGAGGCGTGTCCCATTTCGCGTCGGGCTCGTTCGGTCCGAGCCTTCAACGACGATGCCTCCTCGGACCGTCGGTTCGACAACCGCTTGGTCAACTCTTCGATCGAGGGCGGAAGAACAAAAAGCGTCACGCAGTGTTCGCCGAGCAGATGTCGCCACGTCTGCGCGCCCTGAACGTCGACATCGACCAGCAGGAAGGGGGAGCGTTCGAAAGCGGCCTCGACAGACGCGATCGTCGCTCCATAGTGATGGCCGTAGACGACGGCGTGTTCGATGAAGATTCCCTCTTCGACACACGCCTCGAACGCGTCTTCGGTCACGAAGTGATAGTCGACACCGTCCACTTCCCCGTCTCGGATGGGACGTGTCGTCGTCGTCACGCAGGGGCCGATCTCCGGAAACGCCGCGAGCGTCGCCTCGCAAATCGACGTCTTGCCCACACCCGACGGCCCCGAGACCACGAGGGCGAACCCCCCCTCTGCTCGGGCAAGAATTGCCTGAATCGCCTCGCGATGTGCCGAATCGACCGCCGCTGCGTCAGACATGCGCGCCTCATTCAACGTTGAGGACCTGCTCCTTCAGCTTTTCGATCTCTTCCTTGATATCGACCACGAGGTGGGCGATATCGGCATCCGATGCCTTCGAGCCGATCGTGTTGGCTTCCCGCAACATCTCCTGAAGCAGAAAGTTGAGGCGTCGTCCGGCCGCTTCGTCCCGCTTCAGAGTGTCGGAGAACTGCTGATTATGACTGTGGAACCGCACACACTCCTCGGTGATGTCCCCTCGATCGGCAATCAGGGCGATTTCCGTCAACAGCCGACTCTCGTCGACCTGGTCTGGCGCCAGCAAGGACGATAGCTTTTCCTCCAGGCGCTTGCGCGCGGTCTCGGTCCGTTCCGGCGCCAAACGCTCGACCTCACCAACCAGTTCCCGCAGTCGGTCCACTCGCGATACGAAATCTTCGCCGAGCTTGGCGCCTTCGGCTCGACGCATCGAGGCACACTGGGCCGCCGCCGCCCCGCAGGCCGTCTCCATCGCGTTCCACGCCGCTTCGACATCGACCTCGGCCGCCTCGAAAGTGAAGACATTCGGCAGGCCGGCCAGCTCGGTCACGGTGAACTCTCCGGCCACGAGGTCTCGATCTTTGAGGTTCTGGAGCTCCGACAGGTAGGCGCCGACTACCTCTTCGTTCAGACTCGGCAGTCCCTGGCCGCTCGAATCGCCCTTCACGGTGACGCTTACATCGATACGACCCCGGGAAAACGACTGCAGTACAAGGTTCTTGACCCGCGATTCGAGCTCGGACAGGTAGCGTGGCAGATGAATCGACACATCGCCGTAACGGCCGTTGACAGTCCTGATTTCGACCGCGAAACAGACGCCCTCTGCCTGCGCTTCACCCTTACCGAACCCGGTCATACTGCTGATCATGCAGCTTTCGCCCCAAAAATTGACTAAAAGGCCAACCGGAAATGGATAAACTTAAGCTTCTGCGCGATTTCTGTCAAACGAGCGGGCTCGGATCCCCCCTCGTTTTGGTCAGTTCTTTGTTCCTGGTCCAGTCGAACCCGGCGTGGGCGGAGACGTCGCCCCCGGCAACCGTGTCGACCGTCGTGAAGGAGGTCCGCCAGGTGTCCGATGGCGCCGGTGCCCAGTATGTGGCCTATCTCTACGACGCCGTGGACGACCGCGCGTTGCCCATCTGGATCAGCCCGAATCAGGCCTTCTCGATCGCCACCGTCCTCTCAACGATACGCCCTTCCCAAGACCGCTCACGCACGACCTGATGTCGGCCTTCCTCAAGGAAACCCAGACCAGCCTCGAGCGAATCGTCATCGACACGCTGCGCCCCACGACCGACGATCGTTCCAGCGCCACCTATTTCGCGACCCTCACGTTGCGCACCTCTGGCGGAACGGAGATTCAACTCGACGCCCGGCCCAGCGACGCCATGGCCCTGGCCGTCCGTCTCGGACTCGCCGTTCACGTTTCGCGAGCGATCATGGATCACAACGGCCTGACCGACGAACACCCCCCCCACCGCGCCGAAATCGACCGAAGAAGATCCGTACTACTGACCGACCGCCAGAGCATCGGCGAGGTCTGCAGCTCGATGGAGAGGCAGCGAGCAGACACGATCGCGGCAAACATACGCCGTCGCCTTCCCGTCGACCAGAACGCGATCTTTGGTGATCGCCAGCGCCTGGCCATCGTCGGGTGACGTCCGCGCCACGACCAGGTTGGGCACGAACGTGCGCCATCCGGTTTGAACGAGCGTCTCCAGGTCGGGGTCGCCGGGCTCCCCGACGCACACCAGTTCGGTCGGGCCCTTTAGGACGAAGTCCGCAGCCATCAGCATCTGGCCGAACCCGGAAGGCATTTCTCGCAAGAACGGAAGGAAGAGACGGACCGTCGATTCGGCCAGATCTGCCCACTCGGATCTTCCGGTCAGGGTCGCCAACCTGAGCAGGGCTGTAGCCGCAACCGCATTCCCCGACGGGGTCGCGTTGTCGTAAGGATTCTTCGATCGCACGATCAGGGCCTCGTGATCCCTCCCCGTATAAAAAAATCCGCCGTCGGCATCGTCCCAGAACTGGTCCACCATCACGTCGACGAGGTCACCGGCCTCCTCCAACCATCCTCGCTCGAACGTGGTCTCGTAGAGATCGATCAAGCCGTTGACGACGCACGCGTAATCGTCGTGGTAGCCGTTGAACCGGGGGCGACCATCCTGGTAGACGTGCCACAGTCGGCCATCGTCCTGGCGCATCTCGTCCAAGATGAAGCGGGCGGCTTTCGATGCCGCCTCGTCGAATCGCGAATGACCGAACACGCGTCCCGCGACCGCCATCGCAGAGATCATCAGGCCGTTCCAGTTGGCCAGAACCTTGTCGTCGCGGTCGGGTGCCACACGTTGGCTTCGCGCATCGAACATGGCATTCCGCCCTCTGTCGAGGGTCGCGAGAAGCGATGTCACATCGACCCCCAGGCTGTGGGCGACCGATTCCGGATCCTGCGGGACATTCAGGATGTTCCGTCCTTCGAAGTTCCCCGACGGCGTCACGTCGTAGTAGGCGCACAGCGCGCCCGCTTCCTCTGAACCCACGACAGCTTCCACCTCTTCCAGCGTCCATACGAAGAACTTCCCCTCCTCCCCTTCGCTGTCGGCATCCTGCGTGGCGTAGAAGCTCCCCTGCGGAGAGGTCATTTCTCGCAAAACGTAGACGAGCGTCTCGACGGCGATTCGCTCGTAGAGAGCGTGCCGCGTCACACCGTAGGCCCGGGTATACAGCCTGGACAGAAGCGCGTTGTCGTAGAGCATTTTCTCAAAGTGCGGAACCAGCCACCGATGGTCGACCGAATAGCGGTGGAAACCGCCTCCCAGCTGATCGTAAATCCCTCCCGTCGCCATCCTGTCGAGCGTCAGCGTAACGCAGTTGAGGACGTCGGTATCCCCAGTATGGACGTGATGCCGCAACAGCAGGTCCAGATTCATGGTATTCGGAAACTTCGGCTGTGTCCCGAAGCCACCGAAACGGTCGTCGACGTTCTGTGACAGCTTTACGGCGGCTCGCTCCACCAGGTCGGATTCCAACCCCTCCTCCGACGCCGAGAGGCGCCCGAGTCGCTCCAGCCCCTCGATCATTCGGCCGCTCGCCCTGCTCACATCTTCACGTTTCTCCCGGTAGGTGGTCGCGATGCTCTCCAGAACCTGTCCGAATCCGGGTCGACCATAGCGGCTCTCCGGTGGGAAGTATGTGCCTCCATAAAAGGGCTCAGCATCCGGCGTCAAAAACACCGACATGGGCCAACCGCCCTGCTGGGTCATCAACTGAACCGCATTCATGTAGATCTCGTCGACGTCGGGTCGTTCCTCGCGGTCGACTTTAATGTTCACGAAATGGGCATTCATACTCTTAGCGATCGCCTCGTTTTCGAACGACTCGTGCGCCATGACGTGACACCAGTGACAGGCCGAATACCCGACACTCAGGAAAATCGGCTTGTCCTGTTGGCGAGCGGTTTCGAAGGCTTCCTCTCCCCACGGATACCAGTCTACGGGGTTGTCTGCGTGTTGAAGGAGGTAGGGGCTCGTTTCTTCGCCGAGCCTGTTCGTAGTGAGCACCTGCGACCTCGCTAACGGAAGCTGAGCGTCGTACGGATCGGACGCCCCGGCATGATCTTCTTGAGCCGACCTGCGCCCCACGCATCCCAGCGATCCGACCACGTAAAGATGTCACCCGTGGGCCGTGTCCGAACGACCCGGCCACCCGGCAGGACACCCTCAATCTGAAGGTTGCCGATCGTGCTCGCCTCGATGCCGGGCGCATCGATTTCAATCCTGTTGACCAGGTCGAGACGTTCGAGGATGGCTTCGGGAAGATCCATCCTCCTCGGAGCGAACTGAGCCCCGTAGGGCAGGTCGCCCACCGGTTCCCCGTTCAAACGGACGTGCTTTCCCGGGCGCATGGCATCCCACGCGCAAAACCTCAGGTAGGCTCTTCGCAGGTGCGGGATGTCCCGATAAAGGAGTCTGGCGTCGTCGGGATGAGCCATCTCCCAGAGCTGATGGGGGGATCCGGGCTCTCGCCAGGCCACGATCGACTCAACGCCACGGTTCAGATGGTGCCAGCCGACCTCGACACGGTCCACCTCCACCCGGACCAAAAACCATCCCGGCGCCGTGTTTTCCAGATACCCCGACCACGACCAGAGGATGTCATCCTCGTCGACGAGTTTTGCGTGGACCCGATCGAGCGGCGTCGGCAATTCCTCCGGAAGGCCGATCGGCGCTCCCATACACTGCAGCACGGGATGGCCGGCCGTCCTTCTAAGAAGGATGCTCTGGTTGTGCGTGTGACCGCAGAAATAGGCATCGATCGGGTATCGTGAGAGCAGTCGGCTCAGGTCGCTCGAGAACTGCAAGTTCGAGAAGAAGGCTCGGGAGACGGGCCAGACCGGGTGGTGGCCGTGGACGAACAGACGCTTCTCGTCCTTGGCCGATGAAGCCAGAAGGTCCTCGAACCAGCGTGCCTGCGTGTCGCCTTCTCCCCATGTCGTGGAATCCAGGACCGCGACACGACAACCGCCCACCTCGAAGGCGTAGTAGGATTCCGATACGTCCGTCCCCAAAACTCGGCTGACTCGTTCCAGAACAGACGTCTCGTAGAATGGGCTGGGATCGTGATTGCCCCTGGCGAACAGGAGCGGCAATTCATAACGCGAGAAAAAACGAATGGCGGATCGAAGTTCCTCTGGCTGAACGTCCACTCCCTGACCTTCAGCCAGATCACCCGTCAACAGAACGAAGGCCGGCTCAGCCGCACGCAGAGTCTCCATCATGGGGACGAGCGCGTAGTCGACGTTGTCGACATACTTGCTCGCATCGAGGGGTCTTGTCCCGGGGGCCTTCCACGCGAACTCCCGCTGCGCCAGCTCACCTGAAAAATGAGCGTCTCCTACGACAGCAAACGAAAAAGGCGGTGTGACGGTTTGGAGGGGGGCGTTCAGGTGAGGCTCCGTTGGATTGTGTCTTGACGCAACGATACGATCGGATTACTCTCTTGCCCGATCGAAAGGAGGGCACCCTGACTGAGCTCCACATCACGATCCTCAGCTGTAGTCTTTCCGAAAACAGCCGGAGCCGTCTGCTTTGTCGTCACGCCGAAGCGGTTCTGCATTCGGTGCCCTGTCAGACGACCTGGATGGACCTTCGCGAACATCGTGTGCTCCCGCACGGTATGGACGGTAGCGAGGGGATCGACGAGATCCGGAATGTGTTGGATACCGCGGCCGGAATCCTGATCGGCTTTCCCGTCTACAATTATACGATGAACAGCAGTTTGAAGACGGTCATTGAACGGTTTGGCCGATCGATGGAAAACAAGATCGTCGGACTGATGATGGCCGCGGGCGGTCGCGCCAGTTACATGAGCAGCATGGATGTTGCGGCCAGCCTGATGTTCGACTTCCGCACCTGGATCGCCCCCAGATCGGTCTACGCAACCTCCGACGATTTCGACGACGATCGAACACGCATCGACAGCGACGAGATCAGGGATCGGGTCGAGGAGCTGTCACTCACGGTCGCGACACGTGCGTGGCAACACGCCCAGCAAACACCGTTCGGCTAGACGACATCCACATGAATATGAAAACTGCCCGGGCGAGGCCTTCCTGCCCGGGCAGCTCCTGTTTAAACGTGTTCTGGTCGATCAGAAAGCCACCGACGAGACGGCCTTCGAGATCAGGGCGATCGACACCGACGTCATGCCGATGAGTCCCATCCCACACGAATACCCCGCCAGGAGGATGGGAGTGTAGGCCTTCCACTTGGCCTCCCCGAATCGCTTCATAAAGTAATGACGCCCGAGCAGGGCACCGATGAACTGAAGCAGAATCAGATGGGGGAACTGAGACAGGGATCCGACAAACCCGAAGAAGATCAGCGTCGGGGCTTTGAGCGCCGCCAGAACGGCGTAGAACGCGCTGCCCGCGATGAAGCCCGAAACGACTAGCTCCCACTTGATGATCTCTTTGAGGAGACTTACCCCCACCGCGCCGCTGCTCGCGTCACCCGGAAGAGTCGACTTGAGCCAGAGCGTCTGCATCGTCGCATCGAACGGCCAAAGCAGCTGGACGTAAGGATAGGTGCTCGACGGAATCGGTTCGAGACGCCATATGAATTCCCAGAACAGGAAGCTGCACCCGAACACGACGATCGACGTGACGACCGTGAGCTTCACGTAGCTCACGAACTTGGTCTTCGTCAACTCGAGCTGCTTGTAGGTTCTGACGGCGGTCCCGTGGTCGTGAATCGGCAGCGGGGCGAACCACGCGGCGATACCCTCGTAGCCGGAGAGGATGATGGCCGCCTGCCGCAGGTAGGGTATCGACGCGCCGTAGGGCGATCCGGTCAACCCGATCATGCGCGCCCCGATGTAGGACGAGATCGGCGTGTAGACAAAACCGAAGAAGGCCAGCCATCCCCAGTGGAACTCGGGAACCAGCACCTGGCAAAGAATGACGAACCCGATCGTCGCCACCGCCCAGAAAGACAATGCCCAGACCATCGGCACGTCGCCTCGACCCTCGGGCAATTCCTCGACGATGGCCCCAGACCTTCCCTCGGCCTGTTCCCGCTTCCGATGCTGGTACATGGCCCGGCCGGCGGTCAGGAACCCTGTTGCGGCAATCACGAGCGACAGACCGATGCTGAAGCTGAGCCAGAAATCGAACTCGTTTGAAATGCGCGCCGGGACCGCCGTCATCCCCGGCGACCAGCGCTGCAGGACGCCGACGTTGTAGAGGACAGGGTTGATCACCAGATTGCCCACGATCGACCCGACGGCCGACCCAAACACAACGTAGTACGGCAGCACGAACCCGATGAAAACGTGAATCAGGTCGGTGCCGATGCCGAACACGGCGGCGGGCAGGATGCTCTTGATCTCGCTCGTAAAGTCGATGAACGGGATCGGCAGAATCTCGATCTTCTCCGTCAGGAAGACGCCCGAGAGCGTCGGCACCACGATGTAGAGAAGTCCCCAGACCATGCCGATGCAGGTCCCGGTCGAGAACACCCGCCAGCGCCACCCCTCCTGCTTCGATGATGTTTCCGCCAGAGCCGTGGCGCCGCGCGCTTGCACGGGAGCCATCGGGAACGGCAGCTTTTCGATATCGCTCGTCACGCGGAACGTCACGTAGCCCAGTGAGAGCCGCGCCGCCTGCGAAAGGACGGTCACGAGGAACAGGATGGCGACTGGCTTGATCCACACACTGTCGACGAACGTGCGGGCCGCATAAACGCCGGAGCTGAGGGGCGGCACGAACCAGTCGGGCATGTACTTGTCGAGCCCCTCGGCGGCCGGCGATTGGATCAGATACTGATCCCAAATTAGCCCACCGAAAGGTCCTCCGTAGACGTGGGGACCGCCACCGAGCTTGACCCCGACGCTCAGCAGGAAACCCGCAACCCAGTAGATGACGATCAGTTCCTGCGTCTTCAGCCTGACGAACGAGCGCTTGGCGATCTCCAAAAACAGGATGATCGTTACCCATTCCGACGCCCCAGCCATGTTACCGCCCGTCACGAGACCCAGGTAGATCGCGCCCGGAAGCATGACGAGCCCTACGAAGAAGACCGCCCAGATCGTCTTCATGTTGAAGCCGTCTTCATACGGGGCATCGGGCGGCATGATGTGCTCGTACTGTTGCTCTTCTTCTCTGGCTTCCTCGTCTGGATCAGTTGCCACTGATGTCCCTCCGAATCGTCTTTGCGAATTTGTTAGGCCGTTGTCTCGACCGTCTCTCCGGCAAGGATCTGACTGCCCTCTTCCGCGTAGTTATGCTTCAGGTCACCCGGGATCGTCCTCCACACGAGGAAGCGCTTCCTGAGGGCGTTCAAGAACCCTCGATTGATCCGCTTCCACGACGCCACATCTCCGCTCAGTCGGTTGATGACGACCTCGATGCGATAGATGTTGTGCTCGCCCTCGGGGATCGCCTTCAACTCGACATTCTGACTGATGCCCAGATCGTAGGGTGCGAGCCAAGCCGTCAGGTGGATTTCGAACTGCGGTTCTCCCTGCACATCCTGGGATGTGAATTCGATGTTGTCGGCCACGAAGTCGCCGACCGAACCTTCGCCATAAGACTGGAAAACTCGAGTGAGGTAAGTGTACATCCCCAAAACCTCCCCACCACCGACCGTGAACGGGAAGTCGAACACCCATCGGTCGCCATCGGGTTCCGGGAATTCCCATTTTCGCGTCACATCGGGCACTGCCATGTCGGCAGCCTTTTTGGCCGGATAGAGTGTCGACAAGAAAACGGTCGCCATGACGATCAACGTCGCCGAAATGGCTGATAGCGACGAGTAGTTCAGCTCGAGTCCGCCGAGCAGGCCCCGCTCGAACAACACCAGGACGAGGACCTGTCCGATCAGGTACCCGAACACGGCACCGAGCGTCGCGAACACACCGGCCTCGGCGAGGAACAGCGCCGAGATGTGGTTGGGCGCCAGCCCGACCGCCGAATAGATGCCGATTTCCCGGAAACGTTCGTAGACCGCGCCCATCATCGTGTTCAGGACGATCAACGCGGCGATGAGAATCGGGACGAACAGGCTTCCCAACCCCGAAAGGCTCGTCGAACCGATCGAGCTGTAGACAGTCACGCCTTCTTCATAGCCCACGAACATCGTCAGCGAGACGCGGGCCATGAACGCCTCGATGTCGGGCACGAAATTGGCCTTGGGTGCTCCGCTCTCATCCTGGAAATCGGAGATCGCAACGGAGTTGAGCGTCCCCCCGACATCCTGCACGAACTCGTAGGGTACGATAAACGTGTTCGTCGACTCCAAATGCGTGAACGTTTCGATCGGCGCAGCCGCCACCACCCTCGGGTCCTGATCCTGCGCGTCGGCCAGGTCGTCCTTTTCTTTGACCGTGTCGACCGGCGTCAGCTTTTCGTCGTCGAGATCCTTGAACTTGTTCAATCCGTCGGAGTCGATGATTCCGATGACGGTGAAGACCTGCCCCATGACTTTGATCCGTGCGGTCCCCACGTCTTCGGGGTAGATGCTGACCAGCTCCGCCAGGTCGTGCGGCAGAATGCAGACGAATTCTTCTCCCGGCTCGAACCATCTTCCCGAAACTAGATGTTGATCGATGTCGGTGACTTTGGGTTCGTCGGGTGTTAAACCCATCACGGCGTTCACAAAGCTGTCCTTACCCGTCGTCAGCCCCACGTCGAAGTCGATATACGTCGCACGGCTCATGGGAGGCGCCGACGCCTCCGTGGTCCGTTCGAAGTTCACGTAGGCCCGCTCGCCGCGCACCTGCGACATGTACCACGCACGCGGCACGACCGTCGCTCGACCCACGAACTCGCTCCTCAAGTAATCGAGGACCGACTCCTGCATGCCCCGCCACGCGCGATCTCTGACGAGAACACCCTGGTAGGACGGCTTGTTGTCCCTCGGCAGCTTGTAGAACTGTAGCGATGTCTGGACCGACGTGAAGGAAAGCGTGGTGAACGTAAGGAGTGTCAGCGTAACCGCCGTGAGCCCCGTTCGGAGAGGGCGTTTTCGAAGGTTCGAGATACCGAGCGTGACCGCGGCAGCCGTCGCGCTCAAACGCCCGACATCGGCCTCGTACATGCCCGCCGCAGCAGCTTTCATCTTCCGAACCTCCTGGCCGAACTTCGAAACCACGATCACCATGGCCACGCCACCGAGAGCCATGATCACAAAAGCGAGGAAGATGATGTAAGGCGAGTTGCTCAGCTTGAAGGCGGGATGGACGAATCGGAGGATCAGGAAGAAGAGGAAGAAGAACCCCGCAAAACCGAACAGCCGTCGAGTGATGTCGGGGAACCCGAACAGAAGCCGCTCGCAGAAGAAGGAGAAGGGCAGCAACAGGATGAAATAGAAGATGATGCCGCGAACGGTGTCGTTGGCCGTCGCCATCACCTCAGGATACCCGCGTGCCTCCAGCCCCCAGGCGCGTCGTGCGGCCTCCATGAAACCTTCGTAGTCGTAGTCCTTCAGCCGTTCGTTCGCCTGGCGTAACGCGTCTCTCGCACGTGTGTGGAACATCGTCAACCGCTGGTTCTCGATCCCGTATTGTGCAAGCTGTTTCATCCGGACGTCGTCGACCACCCACATATCTTTGGCCGCTTCGAACGACGGTCTGAAGATCACGCCGCTCGTGTGGCCGGTACCACGCGCCCGCTTCTTCAGTTCTTCGTCGACGTCCCATTTGTCGATCGGCCGCTCCAACAGATCCATCGGCGCGTTCAGCAGCAGGTACTTCACACCGAACAGCCCCGTGCTCATCAGGATCTTGAGCGGGTCGGTGCCCTCCAACTCCGGCACGTATTTGGCGAAGGCCACACCCGCGCGTGTCACATCGCCTTCCAATGTGCTCTGTGCCTTGACGTAAGAGAAGCTGAACTCGAGGGGTGTGACGTCGTCCTCGTTCAAGATCTGCATTTTGTCGAGCGCGGTCAGGTAACTGGAGTCGATAATCTCGAACACGCTCAGCGACCGGCTCTCGAACACCACTTCCATCATCTCGTTCTCCCACCATCCGTACTTCTGGAGGGTCGGGAACTTGGACTTCGAGTTCGATGCACCCCCGCTGTCGCCCTCGGTTCCAAAATCGGGGGCGTAGGAGATGTGGCCGTCTTCGTCGAAATCGTAGGCCAGGACCGCATTGCTGAACCGATTGACCATAATCTGGAAGTCGAACCAACCCGTGCGGGCGACCTGGTCGGCCGGGCCGAACTCAGCTCCACTCCCAAAGCGTGCTTCGTAGGTCGGTCCGATCGTGGCCTTGTCGACGACCAGCGTACGAACGCCGGCTGCGCTGTTCGTGGGACCGATCTGCTGGTAGGTTACGAGCGCGCCCGAAATGGGCACCCTCGGAAGTGCGAAGTCGATGTTCCTGTCGTACTTGACGATGCGGCCCTTGAGGGAATGTCCTCTGTCCTGAAGCTTCAGCTTCGAAACACGAAAGAAGTCCGGGTCCTCGACCGCCTTGAGGAAGGCGCCCGCCAGCGTCTGTGTCTGGCGTGTCACGTTGGCGACGCTCAGATTGTTCAGATTATCCAACGGCGTATCGACAAGACGACGGCTCGTCGACGGTGCGGCGACCGTAATACCTTCCTTTCCCACGAGTGTGACCATCTCGCTGTCGAACCCGAGACGGACGGGCATGAAGTTCTTCCACGTGCGCTTGGGGGGTGCGATGGCATCGATGTGGCGAACTTCGTCGGGGAAGACACGAGCGAGGTAGGCGTCGAATTTGTCGGCGTAGGGAGCCAGCAGGTTGTTCAGGTAGTTGTCCGTCAGCCAGGTGTTGTTGTTGAACGTGCCGTGTGAAAAACTGGCGATCTGGTCCGACTCGCTCGACAGATCGAGTCCCACGAACAGACGAAAATCGACCTTTTCGCTGTCGGGAATCCGCTCCCGGAAGAACTCGCTCTCGCGCGAGTGCTTATAGAGAAAGTCGAGAACACCCCTGAGGCTCTGGAAGTGCGACCCTGTCGCGAGGAATTTCACAGTGTACTTGGGTGGGTGGTTCTTGAGGACCTCCGCCAGGTGCAGCATCGCCGTGATCCCTGTTGCGTTCTCGGCGCCCGGCGCCCGTGCGGGAACGACCGAAATCGCATCGTAGAAAGAGCTGACGACGACGATCTGATCTTTCCACTTACGCTCCTGACGTTCCGTAATGTAGCCGTCGACGCCCGGAATCGTCGCGATCAGGTTCCACGAGGGAACCTCCTCCCAGGTCATCTTGGAACGCAACGTAACCGTCGCTCCGTCCTTCGATAGCGCCAGCAGACGCTTGGCCGGGCCGTCGTCGACCCAAAAGCGCGGCAGGTCGGCCGGAACAAGCAGGAACTTGTCGGACGCCTCCTGCCGCGTGACACGACCGTTATCGTAGAAGATCACGGCCGACGCACCAAGCATCCGGGGATTGAAATAGTTCTGCCCACAATCGAAGTCGAGCAGCACGATGCTGCCCTGCATGGGCTTGCCGCCGAGTTCCTGAAACGAGCCCTTGCCGCCATAGACGATCGGTCCTTCGATCCCCCCGCGGGGTACCGACGGCGTCTGCACGTGGTTGGGCCACAGCCCGTGAACCTCGACCACTTCGCCACTGACTTCAACGGTCACCGATGCGCCGTGGTCGATGGGCACCGTGACGTCGTGTTGCTCGACCTCGGTCTGGATACCCAGCCGACTGAACTCATCCCGTACGTAGTCGAATGCTGCCGTGTGACCGGCGTAGCCCGGCACGCGCGAGGGGTGACTCGTCAGCGAAGCGAGGGTGGCCCGAACGTCGTCCTCGGTGATGTCCTCGGCGATCCGTCTGATTTCGCGGTCGCGTTCTGTAATGACGACCGGTTGGATCTCGGGAATGGAAGGCTGGATGTTGAAGAGCTTGACGAAAAAATCCGTAACTTGACCCGGGTTGAAGATCGTTACGGACGAGAGCATGAAAATGGCGATGAGCCACAGGAAGGCAGTGCCGAGTTTTTTCAGCATGTGATGTTTGCTCCGCGGCGTTCGGATCGGCGATGGGCCCGAATGGGCCGGGTGATCGTGAGGGGGATCTAGCTACATCGCGGCAAAGAAAAGACAAGGAAATCGGAGTGTCAAGCGAATTTGCCCCACAAAACTGCGCGTAATTGGGGGTTTTTCAAGCCCTTCGGCACAGGCTGCGTCTTGACGCGCCGGAAAGGGGCGGACATATTCCCCTCACGTGACCGGCCAGCCCAACACGACCACACGGACGTTCGCCAAATCGATCTCCCTCCTGGTCCTATATGCCATCCTTCTGCGCTCCGGATCGCTCCTGGCCGATGCAACCCCCAGCGTGCCGAGCGGTCATCCGGTTTACGCCTTCCTGGAACGAGCCGAGACCCGGGGTTACCTCACCCACCGTCTCCCGGCCATCCGTCCCCTCTCCCGGGAAACGATCGCCCGATTCCTCGCCAACGTACGCACGAGAAATCTGTCCCGCGCTGAGCAAAACGAAGCCAACCGCTACGACCTCGAGTTCCGAGACGAGTTCGTCCGTTTGGGAGAATCGGGTCTCCCCAACGCGGCCACGGGCGCTCTGCCTTCTCTGCTGAACGGCAACTTCATGGTCTTCGGAGACGGGGATGGGTCCATCGTTGTCGATCCATTGTTTCGTCAGACCTACGTGCGCTTCGGTGGAAACCTCAGCCCGGACGAGAACACATCCATCACCCGTGTCGGTCTGATCGCCCGGGGCCAAAAAGGTGACCACATCGGATACCGGATCCAGCACCTCGAGGCGAGAGAATGGAGTTCGCGAGCCCGGACGACGCGAAACGATGTGGTCGCGCGACCGATCGAGGAAGTTCAGTTCAAGGGCAAGACCGTCGATTTCCGCGAGACCCGTTTTCAGATGCTGTGGGCGAACGAATGGCTGACGCTCGACGTGGGAAAAGATCGCTTCAAGTGGGGGCCCTCACCGCACGCCAATCTGTTCCTGGGCGAGCTCGGACCATCCTATTACTACGGCCGCTTCGAGGCCACTTACCGAGCGATTCGGTTCGCCCATTTCTTCGGAACCCTTTCGGCCCGTCCTGGGACGATAGACACCGCGCGAACGACCACCAGCAACGGCCACAGCCGACGGTTCAAGCCGGCCAAGAGGATGTCCGCCCACCGTCTGGAAATCGAGGTCGGACGTGTCCTGATCGGCCTCCAGGAATCGGTCGTCTACGGGGACCGGGGATTCGAACTCGCCTACCTCCCACCGCCGAGCGTCTTCGTGGGCGCGCAGAGTTATCTCGACGACACGGACAACCTCGCCGTGGGCGTCGACGCTTCCGTCCTACTTCCCTACAGGACAAAGATTTACGCGTCTTTGTTTTTCGATGACTTGAAGAAGTTCAACCCCGGCGACTTTGCGACGAAAACCGCCAAGCAGATCGGCATTCACACCGTCGATCCTTTCGGGCTCCACAACGTGGACACCTGGGCCGAGTATTCACGAATCGACCCGTTCGTCTACACGCATCTGTTCGATATCAACGCATACGAACACTTCGACGTTCCTCTGGGACACCCACTGGGACCGAACACGGACCAGATACTACTGTCATCCACGTGGCATCCAACGGGCAACCTCACCGTCTCGGCGAGTTATGGACGCGTGCGGGCGGGTGAGAATTTCCTGACCGAAACCGGCGATTTGGTCAACGTCGGAGGCGATCTGCAGCTCGGCCAGCGTCCGTCTGACCCGTCGACGAAGACCTTTCTCGACGGGCAACGATCCACGACCACGCAGGTGATGCTCGATATCCGGATGGATCCCGCAAAGAACCTCTCCGTCGAACTTCAGTGGCAATGGCAGCGGCATGGCATCGGCCGCAGCGAGACGCGAGGCCGTAGAATCGACGCGAACCTCCATCTGAACGCGTTCTAGGACAAAGATGTTGCGTGGAGGGTGCTGATCCCTATATTCCCCGGCCGGACGGCGTCCGCCGTCACCCTGGATGAATTAATTAGGAGTCCTGATCGATGAAGACAGCGACACGCGCACTCCTCGCTTGCACCACGATTTTGGGTATAGGGGCGTGTGGCGGTCCGGAAAAGGCGATCGAGGACAGTCTGCGCGAGCACGTGATCTTCTTTTCAAACTTCGAAAAGGGCGTCGACGCGCTCTGGTCGGAAGGGGACACCCGTGCGTCGATCGATGGCGCTAAGACGCGCCATCAGCTGAGCGACGGCGTGGCAACGGCCGAGAAAGTTTCGGACGGATACCTTCAGTTTCAGACAGGATCCGGCGCGCTGGCCTACGCTGTCGAAAAGAACTTCCCCTACAGCGAATCGACGTGGGAAGGCGGTGCATCCTTCTGGTTGAGCGTGGATCCGGAGGCGCTGTCCGAGGATTACCCTGAGCCGTTTCACGCTGGAAAGAAAGATGGCGGATACCCCTGGGATGACGGTGTCATCTTCGTCGACTTTTCTAAGGCGCCGGGGCGGTCGCTACGATTCGGGTGCTATCCCAACAAGGCCGACCAAAAGGCCGAACTCTCCGACGAGGCGGTGGCCCAGCACGTGATCGAAGCAGCCGGGATCAGTTGGAAGGCCGACGAATGGCACCACGTTGCGATCGGTTGGAAAAACTTCAACAGCGGGCAGTCGAACGCGGAGTGGGCCCTCTATGTCGACGGAACCGAAGTAGGTCGGAAGACGGGCATGCGACTCGACATATCGTGGAACACGGCAGACCTGCCATTCCGTTTTAACCACTACGGCTACGCGGGCAAGATCGACGAGATCGCCGTCTTCAAAAAGATGCTCACTGCCGACGAAGCGAAATACCTGCACCAACCGAAACGCCCTCTGAACGCGCTGCTCAAGAAGGGGCCGTAATCGGTTGCCACACAGAAATTAAAGGCGGCGTCAGATCGATCTGGCGCCGCCTTCTTTCTGTGGATTCGAGCTCAATCGGCCGAAGAGACCAAACCCAGGATCACGTAGAGCATGCCGCTCGCAAGAAGACCCGCAACGCCCCCCTGCACGAGGGCGGATTGCAGCGTGAGCGGTTTTACAAAAAGCCAGTAAATCGAAATCGAGATGGCCAGGGGGAGCAGAGCGTTCACTCGCCCCCCAGCCTGAACCGCCGGAGTAACAAGGCTCCCAGGACGGAAAGCAGCGCCACTCCGAATTGGTTACCCAGGTCGACTGGCATGGCTCCTTCCAACAGATGTTCAACGCACAAACTTCGGGCCCGCTAATTTCGGGCCCGCTAATATAGGGCTCCGCCCCGCGAGGGGGCAACGGCTCTAAACCACTAAAGCCACGACCCTCTTTCACAATCGGAATCTGCCGTGAAATCCTGTCCGATCTGTCAAGACGAGCTCCCCGATGAAACGATCGTCCAGGCCGACGATCTAGGGCACTGCGTCGTCTGTGGTCGGAAGCTGGAAGCCCGGAGCGCTACGCCAACCGAAACCGCCACGGCGGCGGTTCAGCCCGCGATCGAATACGAGCTAACAGAATCCGAGCGTCGTCGGATGGAGGAGGTTCGGCGGCTACGCTCGATTGCCTACGGGCCTCCATCGAAGACCCTTCAGGCCACCAAACTGAAGGGCTTCCTCGCCCTGATGATCATCATTTGCATCCTCGTCTATGCCTACATCTGGGACAGACACCGACGCACTCAGCAGGCCGTCTCAAGTAGAGACCAGGTCACCTATCTCACGTTCAACGCACTGTTTGGCCCCTCGAGTCCGCTCAACCCCGAAGAGAAGATCGATCAGTTCCGGCACTTTCGATCGTTGAAGGTCAGGTGGAAGGGCGTCATATCTTACGTCAACAAGGGCAAAGCAAAAGATCTCTACATCATCCTTCGCCACCCGCTGAGCCTCGCGGCGTCCGACGTCCTCCTGCGATTCAGCGAAGAACATCGTCATCAGGTCGAATCCCTCAAGGTTGGGGAATCGGTCCGGTACACCGGCCAGGTGTCGGAATTCGATCGCGGCACGGGCTTCATCACAGTGAGAGAGGGACAGCTGCGACCCTGATCGGTGCCGACCAATTTGATCTTGACGGGCGATTGAAGAGGTTGTATCTTTTTTCGTCCGTACGTAAATAAGCTAATATCCAACGAGTTAGATAGATTCTGGGGTTCCGTTCGGCACCTCGGTAGTCCCACATAGGAGGGGAAGGATGCGAGTTGTCCTTAAATTCGGCGTGGTCCTGGGCATGGTCACCATTGCCGCGGGGTGTGGGTCTCCTCCACAGGCCGAGCTCGATGCCGCACAGGCCGCCCTCGACGCAGCCCGCCAGGTCGAGGCCGATGTTTACGCGCCCGACGCTTATAATCGCGCTAAGAACACGCTCGCCGACGCTCGAGCCAAGGTCGAGCAGAGCGACTACGAAGCTGCCAAAACAGCTGCTGTCCAGGCCAAAGATCAGGCCGAGCAAGCTCGTTCGCTCGCAGGCACCAACAAACAGCAGATGATGACCGACGCTCAGAATATCGCGAACCGCGTGTCAACCGGCCTCGGCGACGCTCGCACCGCCCTCGACGGTGCACCCCGCGGCAAGGGTGCCGACGACGATCTCGACCAGCTGCGAGCCGACCTGAGCCAGGCGGAAGCCTCCCTCAGCGATGCCAGAAACAACCTCAACAGTGGCAACGTCAAGTCCGCCCTCGACCAGGCGAAATCAGCAGACAGCAAACTCTCGTCCGTTCAGAGTGCGGTTCAGGTGGCGATGAAGAAAATCGAAGATTGGCAGGAGCGCCCCAAACCCTGGTACGAACTGTAGGCGTTCGTAGCCGACGTTCATCGCGAAAACCGGGAGAAGTTCAACTTCTCTCGGTTTTCCATTTGTGGGGAGCCCGGTTCGTGAAAAGACTGCGGCGAACAGTCGCACTCAGCCTTGTGAGCGTCGGTCTGCTCGTTGTGGCGACCGCCTGTCCAACCCACGCCAGCGACGAGGAAGGACTCGCTCGCCGGATCACCAACCTCGAAAAAACGTTGGACCGATTTCGGGGCGACGCTCCCTACATCGTCATCGACACCACAGGTAACCGACTCACGATCCGAAAGAAGCACGAGGTCCTGCGCGACGCGACTTGCGCGACCGGTAGCGGTAAGGTGCTCCTCGGTCGTAACGGAGAGACATGGAATTTTCTGACACCACGACGAGTCTTCAGCGTCACGAGAAAAACGCGCAACCCGGTCTGGAAAAAGCCAGTCTGGGCGTTCGTTGAAAAAAACAAAACCGCCCCCGTGTTGCCGTGGTCATTCGAGCGACTCGATCCGACCACACTCGGGGCGTACGCGCTCGAACTCCAAAACAGCTACGCTATTCACGGGACGCTCTACCCGTCTCTTTTGGGTCGCCACATCACGCACGGCTGCGTACGTCTGGGCGACGACGATCTCGCGACGGCTTTTGAGCTCGTTCGCATCGGTACGCCCGTGTTTGTGTTCTGATGTCCCTGCTCCTCACCATCCTGCTCTGTTCTCCCTTTTACGTTTCATCTGAGTCGCCCCCTCTGCTTCCGCTCGACGTGCGCCACGAGGCTCTTCGGCACGAACTCCAGGTGGTCGAGCAGGATGCCGACCGCTACTACCTCATCATCGATCTGACGACCGGGCGGCTCGATCTAAGAGCGGGCGCGAAAATTCTGGCGCGGTGGCCCATCACGGTCGGCCCGACCTCGTTCGACGCCGGGGTCCATCTTCTCACATTGGAGCAGCACCTGGAGCCGATGACTTTCGAGCCTGGGCCCGCCAGGGGGAGACTTGGCGGTCGGTTCCTGCCCCTCGACTTTGTCGGCCGCCTGACGGAGGGTGCCCGGGCAGCAACGCGGCTCTACTTTACGCCCCCCTTCCTCCTCCAGGGCGACTTTTTATCGAAGCCGGACGTCGCCGGCGTGACCCTGAACGGTCAGCACATCAAGTCGCTGGCCTCGGCACTCATCCCGGGTAGCCCAGCCATCCTCATTGCCGCGGGGACGGACTCGACCTCTTGATGCGGCTGCTCGCTCTCGTCCTCGCAGTCACTCTGATACCTCATCCTGCGTCGGGACAGACCGAGGGCGGGCGATTCGCCGGTGACCCGCTGCTGGTGGGCGCCGGCGCGCGATCGCTCGCGATGGGCGGTGCCTACGTGGCAGTCAGTGACGATGCCACGTCGGTCTACTGGAATGCTGCGGGCCTTGCGCACCTGAGCTCTGGCGAGGTTCAGGCCCAGCACACCGAGCAGTTCGGCGGCGCCGTCAACCACGATCTTCTGACCCTGTCCCTCCCGACTCGCGCGGGTGGACTTGGCGCGGGCGTCGTGCGCGTTTCGGTCGATGGAATCAAGCGGACCCAGCTCGAGGATGAAAGCCGACCACTCGGACCCGGAAACCGGCCCCTGATTCGGTCAGAAGTCGGCAGCAGCGATTATGCGCTTTACCTCGGCTTCGGAAAACCGATCCGTCGTCGGCTCAGCATCGGAGCCACCGCAAAGATTGTCTGGCGAAACCTCGCAGTCGGCAGCGGCTCCGGCTTCGGGTTCGACGTGGCCGGGCGCTACACGGCCAGCCCGCACCTGACCGTAGGTCTCGTGATCAGGGACATCACGCAAACGAGGATCTCTTTCGACTCCGGGACGCAGGATGAAATCTCTCCCTCCATCCTAGCCGGGCTCGCCTACAGCAGGGCCGTGCGACGAATGGCCGGCAAGGTCACCACAGCCGCGAGCGTCCACCTGAACGAGGACGTCGCATCGGCTGAGAACGATCAGAGGTTCAAGCTGGGTATAGAGTACCAACACGAAAAGGGAGTGGCGTTTCGGCTCGGGCTCGATGGCAACCACCTGGCCGCCGGCGCAGGCGTCCTGATCCGCGATCGGTTCAGCGTGGATCTCGCGTTCCTGGAGGACGGCGATCTCGACAATACCTTTCGGCTCTCTGCATCCTTTTATTTCGGACAACCATGAATTCAGATCCCCTTGGCGTCTTCAGATCCGGGCACATCGTCGTCGTCGGTGTGCCCAATACGGGAAAGTCCACGCTCTTCAACGCACTCGTGGGCGAACACCTTTCGATCACGACACCCAAACCGCAAACGACTCGACGAACGATCCTCGGCATCCTGACGAACGAACGGGCTCAAATGATGTTCGTGGACACCCCGGGATTGCTCGACCCCGCCTACCGCCTTCACGAATTGATGCGATCACAGATCGATGAAGCCCTGGAGGGCGCGGACGTCGTCCTCGCACTCGTCGACGCCGCCGACATGACCGGCACCTTCACCGACGAAATCAGATCGGCCCTCGGTCGACTCGAACATCCTCTCGTCGTGGCGATCAACAAGATCGACCTCGTCTCCGAGCGCGATCTCGAACAATCGCTTCAGCACGTGAAGGCGGCCGTGTCGACAAAACACGTGATTCCCGTGTCTGCGCAAACGGGTCGGAACGTGCTCGACCTGCGCGAGCAGCTGGAACAGCTCTTACCGGTCGGACCCAAATTCTACCCGGACGACACCCTGACCGAGGAGCCGGAGCGCTTCTTCGTAGAAGAACAGATCCGGGAAGAGACCTTCCTTCGGTTACGTCAGGAGGTTCCCTACGCCATCGCGGTCCAGGTGGAGCATTTTCGAGAAGAGGGATCCAAGATCTACATTCACGCGAACATCATCGTGGAACGCGACTCTCAGAAAGGAATCGTCATCGGTAAGAAAGGCGCGACTCTCAAAACCATCGGGAAAAACGCCAGGGTCCGGATCGAGCGCTTCCTCCAACACCCGGTCTATCTCGATCTGCACGTGAAGGTGATCGCCAACTGGCGGAAAAGCGATTCGGCTCTTAGACGTCTGGGGTATCGCGTTTGACCCCATCCCATTACGTCCTCCCCTGACGCATGCCCGTCGCAGTCGGAACGTTCGTCAAAATCGTTGCCAGCATCGCCCTGACCGTAGGCTTCCTCTGGTTTGCGTTTGCCACCGTCGACGCCAGTTCGATCGGTATGGCACTGTCCCTCGCCGACCCCCTGGGCCTCTTGCTCGGCGTGGCCTCGGTCCTCGTCGCCACGCTGCCGCGTGCGTGCCGTTGGGGATTGCTCATGCAAGGCGTCGCCCGACCCAGGCTCTGGCGAATCACGACAGCGATCCTGGCCGGCTACGCGGCCAACAATTTCGTGCCTCGTTCCGGCGAAATCGCCCGAGTCCTGGCCCTCGAGCAACGCGACGCCACAGCGGGCCTTTTGGCCGTTTTTGTCGAGCGTGTTCTCGACTTGCTGACTTTGCTCGTTCTGTTCGTCTTCGTCCTGCAGGTCGTGCCCGAGAAGATCGTCGCGGCTTACCCCTGGGCAGAAACCGCCCTTGTAACCGGCACGATCACAACAGGGATTGCGGTCCTCCTCATTATAGGGGCTTCTGTCGCTCGCGAAAGTTCAGTCGACCGGCTCAGTCATCTCTTCGACCGAATTTCACCCACCCTGGCCAAGAGGATCTCTTCCATCCTGACATCATTCACGCGTGGCCTCTCCAGCATCCGCACAGTCCGGGACTGTGCCCTCATCCTCGTCTACACGATCCTTCTCAACCTATGCTACGCCCTGTCCGTCTATCTTCCGTTTTCAAGCTTTGGCTTCATCGATCGCTACGGCCTTGGGTTCGGGGATGCTATCGTCGTCATGGCGATCGCAACGATCGGGATCGTAATCCCGACACCCGGTGGGACGGGCACCTATCACGTGTTCTGCAGCCAGGCGCTAACGCGTCTCTACGACGTACTCCCCGAAGAATCGCTCGCTTTCGCCACGGCTCTCCACGGGGCTGTGTTTCTCTGTTTCCTGATCACGGGTGGGCCGGTTCTGATTCGATTGTTTTGGCGTCGCCGCGACGCCCCTGCCGATGCATAAACGATACGCGGGGCGCTCAACGATAGAACGCCCCGCGTATCGTGGTTCCGTAGGACTTCCCTCACGCATCCCCTGACTCCGCGCTCAGTCGCGCCGAGATCGCCATCTCCGCTTCCGCCTCTTCGATCAGGCCTTTTTGCTGCAGGAGTCGTGACAGACTCGTGTGTGCCAGCGGGTCGTCGGGTGTGAGTTCGAGGGCGGCCCGTATGGCCACGATGGCGTCGTCGACCTTCCCCTGCCGGTCGCACACTTGGCTGAGCCCCAGATACCCCATCGCAAAGGACCGATCGGTCGCTACGCTCCGTTCAAAAGCGACCGCGGCTTCCTCCAGGCTGCCCGCAGCCATCAGTCCCAGGCCCTCGATGTAGGCCGACATCGCCTCCTTCGACGCTTCCACGATAAACTCCCTACTCGACGTTACAGATCTTGTGACAGGAAAACCACGACCCAGAAAAGTAGCAGGGCCACGCCCGCGACGGCCAGCACCCGGCAAGAATAGCACGGCCTCGAGTCATCCGGCCGTGCCTTCGGGCGCACGCTGCCGCATCGCGGACAGACGATCGCCCCGGAGGGAAGATCCTCTCCACAAGTCTCGCAAGGAATGATTTCGGCGACCGATCCAGCCATGACGTCTCAAATAATAAGAAAGTCGCCCCAGCCCATAAAGGGCTAAGGGTTCGCGAATAAATAAACGGTCGATCTCAATGTTGAGCCATTGGCCGGATCGTGTAGTTCCAGTCGCCGTGGAAATCGTGCGGAGTGAGATCGATTTGGGTCATCTGTTCATCGGTCACCTTGACCCCGTTAGGGTAGGGTCGCTTGTCGATCTCGGAGCGTACTCGGAGACCGGCTTGAGTGGTCGTTCCGGCAATGAGATTCACGGTTGCAGCCAGGCTGACCAGGGGCTTGCCTCGCCAGTTCATAGCGATGAAGGAGAACAGGCGATGTTCGATCTTGTTCCACTTACTAGTGCCAGGAGGGTAGTGGCATACGGTGATCGTCAGGCCAGTGCGATTCGCAAAGCGCTGCAGCTCCCACTTCCACAGCCGCGTCTTGGCGCCGTTGCTGCCGCCTGCGTCCGCCGTGATTAGCAGATGCGTCGAAGTGCCGTAGGCGGGCCGTCCCATGTTCTTCCACCAACTTCGGATCGCATTCACGGCGAAGCTGGCCGTGTCGTGATCGATACCGACACTTACCCAGCCTTCATCACGGCTCAGATCATACACTCCATAAGGGATCGCCTTGCCCTGAGCAGGCACTATGAAATCGTGTACCTTCACACGCTCCGGGTCTCCCTTGGGTCGCCATTCTCGGCCAGGATTCTTGAAGTCGCCGATCAACTCTTTCTTCTTGGTGTCCACCGAGATAACGGGAAGGCCCTGCTGCTGCTGCTGGCTAATCCGATCATCGAGGTAAACGAACTGAGCGTCCCGATCCGGGTGTGCAGATCCCTCCCTTGTCTTCCGATTCGCCTGCAGCGTGTAATCGTGTTCGTGCAGGAGATTGGCAACGATCCTGGGGCTCACCGAATGCCCCATCGCTTGCAACTCGGCGGCCAGTTTGCGAGTGCTCTTCGATGTCCATCTCAGAGGATTGTCGTCAGGCGACCCCGCAGTCGTTGGCTCGACCAGATCATTCAGGTCCTGCCACAGCGTCGGGTCCGTGTCGGCCTTCCGCTTACGACCGCCGCCTGGACGCCGGATGCGAGCCGGGTCCAAAGGTTCGTCCGACCTCAACTCCTGAATGCCACGAAAGATCCGCTCTCTGGACATTCCTGTCGCCAGAGCCACAATCGCGATCCCACCGTGACCCAACGCTTCGGCTTCCGTGGCGGCCCTCAGACGACGCGTGCGTTCCGTCAGCACCGGAGCCAAGGCTTCATACTTCGTTCGGAGAGTTTCGACGTCCACACTCCGAGCGTAAGATCATTACCTTGAAAAGTGCAGCACTTATTTCGTGGCAAGCCCCAAGGCGACTCTTGGTGCATCCGGTCGATTCTGGATCAGAAGAGACCCGTGATGTCGATCGAGAAGTAATGAATCGGATGGAACGTCTCTGCGAAGTTCGTGGGCCAGGCCAGGTCGTAGCGGAACAGGAACAGGCCTAGATTGACTCTCGCCCCGAATCCATACCCGCCCTTCAGGTCGCGAAGCTCGAACCCACCCTGCTCGGCGTCCCACGGATTGAAGCGATCTCGGTCGAAGGCCCCACCCACGTCGAGGAACAGTTCGCCCTGAATATTCTGGAAGAACAGCGGCAGCGGCCATCCCATCGCCAGCTGATAGAACAGGGGGAATCGGAAGGCGAGGTTCGTCAGCACGTAGGAATCACCCGCCGTCTGGAAGAGCTCGACCCCGCGCAGCGGCCACATGAAACTCGAGAAGAACACTTCGTTGGTCGGGACGTTCGCGACCGTCGAAAACACGGGGTTCACTGGATTGTTCACCCCACCGACGAAGAAGCGGGTGCGGTTCCGTCCCCAGCTCGTGCCACCCGACGCCCGGAAAGCGAACGTGTAGTTGTCGAGCACACGCAGGTACTTCCGGTAGTCGCCCTGGACGGTAAAATACTCCAACCCCTTGGGGCTGCCTTCGACCTCAAGACGTGCGCGACGACCGGAGATCGGGCCAAACAGATCCCTGCGGGTCGTGTCGTCGACGAGAGCGAGCTGGGGAATCGCCGCACGATCGGTCCTCAAGCGAACACCCGAGGTGTTGCCGGGGGTTCCGCCGAAGAAACCGTTCCGCACGAACGGGTTAAACGTGTCGTCGAAGGCGTCCCGCTGGATCGTGATGAACCGGATACTCGACTCGACCCGACTGAAGCGGCTGAAGGGGCGGTCGAGCGCGAGGTGCGCACCGTAGTAACGGTCGGCGAACAGCTGATTCCCGCTGAAAAAGAACAGACGTGTATGGAAGACCTGAGCGAAGTAGTTCGTGGGTCGCTTCAAGTAGGCGTAGGTCAGGAAGAAATCGCTGTCTTCGATCGAGAAGTTCAAACTCGTGATCAGCGTGAGCCGGTGATCGCCCAGGACATCGCTCAGGGAAAGCTGCGCAAGACCGCTCACCCCGTAGAACGTGTCGAAACCGGCGTTCGCCGCGAAGATTTCGGGCTTGAACTTCACCTTGTATTTACTGACCTGAAATTCGCGTTCCCAATCGTCCAGACCCGCGACCACCTCACCCTCGGCGCTCGAAGAATCGGGGGTGGCAACGACTTCCTCGTCGACTGACTCCTCGGACTCATCAGGCTCTTCGACCCACCCCTCCTCCGACTGTGAGTCCTCCTCCGCCTCTTCGGCGGCCAGGGCCACCTGGTCGGAGACCCACCGCTCGAGCCTCTGCTCTGATTCGTCCACCTCATCCGTCGTTTCACCAGCCTCGCCCGTGAGGGCCTCTTCGACGTCCTCGTCCGCTTCCTCTCCCCCTTCCTCTGCCGACGCGAGCTCTGCCTTGGCCTCTGCCCGCTGACGCTCGACAAACGATAGATCTTCAATCCCTTCCCCACGCTTGGCGATCCGTGTGAGTGGGAGAGAGGAGGGATCCTTGGCCTTATCCAAAGGATCCTTGATGGTGTAGATATCGTAGCCACCGTTGTGGAACACGGTGAAGGCCATCTTCTTCCCATCGGGCGACCAATCGTAGTCGAGCGCGCTCGCCAGAAGGTTCGTGATGGCTTTTACGTCGCCGCCATCGGCGTTCGACACGTAGATGTTTCCGACACCTGTCCGGTCGGAGATGAACGACAGACGCGAGCTGTCTTTACCCCAGGTGGGGTGCGTGTCCTGCGCGTCGTGTTGGATCACCCGTTTGATTTCGGACCCGTCCGGTCGAATCAGAAAGATGTTGTATTGACCGAACGGAAAGTCCTTCCGGCCGTCGAAGGTCAGGTCTTCGTTCGGCCGGTCGCCACTCAAGGCCAGCCATTCACCATCAGGTGCCCACGCGAGGTTTTTTTCGTCGTAGGGATCGTGCGTGATGCGGCGGAGCGATTCGTCCTCGAGGTTGACGATATAGATGTCGGACCAGCCATCCTTGAGACCCGCGAAGGCGATCTGCTTGCCGTCGGGAGACCACGCCGGCTCGAACAGCCCGTCCAGGTCGAGACTGAACCGCTTCGTCACCTTCTTACGCTTCACGTCGAACGTATACAGGGTGTTTTTGTTCTTGGACTTGGCCGCGAACGCGATCGAGCGGCCATCGGGCGACCACGTCAGACCCGGACGCAACACGAACATCCACTCGAAGTCGCTCGACTTCTCGCCTTCGACCAGCCGGCCCAGGTCCTTTCCATCGATCGCCGACCGGAGGTAGATGTCGAACGTGCCCTTTCGGTCGGCCAGATACGCAATCTTGTCACCCTGCGGGCTGAATTTCGGCGCGAGGTTGAAGAATCCGCCTTCGTCCTCGCGATCCGTCAGGGCCTTACCGACTTCCTCGGGCGAGTCGTGTTTGTTGATTTCGTTCCAGTGCTGTCTCTTGAGCCAGATCTGCCATTTCTCGTTCAATTCCTCCACACCGAATCCGAGCGCAGACTTGAGTGCTTTGTCGATCGTCTTGGCGGTGCGTACGTCGCGGATGACCTGCGCGACCTTTTCGCGACCGTATTCCTGTTCGATCATATAAAATATTGACTGACCGCCCTTGTAGGCGAACAGACCACCTTCAGGAATGAACTCGACCGGCGGCACGTAACCCGTGATCGTGGCGTCGCGCATCTGGTTGTCGGCGGCGACGTCCCAGCCGCGCCTCGAAAGATACTCGGCAATCCCTTCGACCACCCACAGTGGCGGGATGGTCGCCTGCTGGTTAAGCATGGCCCCGAGCCATCCCCCACCCGTCCACAGCTCGATCGTCACCGAGTGAACGAGCTCGTGGTGGATGACGTGTCTAAAGTCTCCGTAAGAACCGGTGTAGGGAATCACAACGCGGCCCTGTGCGAATTCCGTAAAGCCCCCCGTGAATTCCGTCAGTTCCCGCCCCGAAATGTTACTGACCGCAAACCCATTGTGGGAGTTGTACATCACGAGCGGATACCGGCCCTTCATCTCGTAGTTCAGGCCTTCCTCGATCTCCACGAGCGACCGCTCCGCTTCCTTGGCAGCGAACTCGGCAACCGGCATCGACCCTTTGTCGAAATAGATCGTGAAGTGCTCGGTCTCGATGTAATGCCAATCGTAGTCGCCCAAGCTGACCTTGTTCTTGCCAAAATACTCTTGAGCGGACGTGGTAAGGGGCTGAGACAGGAGTGCAGCGATCAAAATGACGCGTCGCCAGCTTTGCATGCTTCACCTCTCGGTTGGTGGGGTCGTTCGCCTCGACCTTTTCGGCGAACCGGCTCACCTGGCAGAACGACTCGAGTCGGTCTGTATGGTAGACAGTGGATTCAGGCTAAAGGCTTGGCAAGAGACGTGCCACAACGGCCGAGCACGGGTGCTTCAAGGCTATAAGCTAACCAAAAACAGAGGATTGCCAAATCTGCCACCCCCCGACCACCACCCCCAGACTCTGATGCAATCGTGAGTGCTCTCCAGCCACTCCTTTAAATCACGAATTCCTTCAAAGTTGCAGAAATACGCGATCGGATTATTCGGGATCGTCCCTTGACTCACCGGTACGCCCCGGCCTAAATTTGTAAGTTGCCTTCATCCCCCAATACGCTAAGGAAGGTCAAATGGAATAAACCCATCAGCTTTTCGACGACGCGATGGAAGCTGCCTCCCGAGAAGCCGATGAACTCGGCGCGGAAATCGAACACCTACGTCAGGCCCTGACCCGTCTCGAGGCTCGAAAACAGGCAGTCGACGACGTCGTTCACGCCATCCGACGATGGGTGGAGATCTCCTCCTCGCCGTCGTTCGATCCAGCTGTTTTCGAGGTCTCAAATTCTGAAGGTCAAGTCCCATAGTCAGTTGAAACTCATCGGGCTCCGTGGTATTCATGCTCTCTGCCGAGCATCTTGATTGTCGCCGAGATTCAGGTTGTTTTTCAGTGCTTGCCTGAGCAGCGGGAGGTGTTTGTATCCGCTCACGCGTCGCAGGCGTGGTTCGATGTCGAGGAGTGCGGCCGCGACCCATCTGTGTCGCTGAGGAGAGTTGTTCCAGCGGTTGACCTTCCGTATCAGGTTGCCGGTCATGCTGTTGAGCGCCTCGATGCAATTGGTGGTTCGGAAGCTTCGCTTCAAGAACGGGAGCATCCCCAGCCGGTGGAGGGTCAGGGTTTCCTCCAGTCCTTCCTCGAGGCTTGCCACGGCAGACTGATTCATCAGCTTGAGTTCGGGTTTGAGTGATTCGAGTGCGGCCTTTGCCTCCTCGTAGGTGTCGCAGTCATAGGCTTTCTGAAGTTTCCGTCGAACTCTTGGACGTTCTGCCTCCGGGAGGTAGCTGACGACGTTCTCGCGCTTGTGCCACTGACAGCGATGCACGCACACATCCCCTTTGAGGGCTTTGGTGACGGCACTGCGGAGTCCCTTTGAGCCGTCCAGCACAACGAGAAGGCCCTGGTCGTAGCACAGGCCTCTCCGGATGAGATCCTGGATCAGCTGACGGCAGATCCGTTCGTTCTCCGTCGCCGATTCGACGAAGCCCAGGGGGATCTTCTGGCCGTCCGTCGTGACGCCCGGAGCGATCACGATCTCTTCGTCGGCAAAGCTCTTTCCGTCGATGAACAGGGCGACCAAGTCGTAGTCGTCGAGCGGTCGTTCCTGGAACTGCTTCAGCTTCTTTGCGGTGGCTTTGATGAACCGTCGCGAGACGGAGGATGCCGAAATTCCGAACGCTTCGGGTACCGACTCTGCACAGGCTCTGTAGTTGCGACAGGAGATTCCCTTGAGCACACGAAGCAGCAGCTTCTCATCCATCGCTCTGGGCCTCTGCATCCCCCGGTATGCGGCCAGAGAAACCTCCGTATCGGACTCGACGTCGCGCACACGGGGAACGGCCACCGGCAGCTTCTGGTCCATCAGATACACGGACCCTTTCTGGCTTCCCCATCGACGATGCGACTGCTCTGAACCCTTACGCGCATACCGAACGCCTGCGAGCTGCTCCACCTCCTGCTGGAGCACGTCGGCAACGGCCTCCAGACCCAGCGGAATCAGCGCCCGGATCACCGATAAACGCGTCTCCAAATCCATAACGTCTGACCCAACCTTGACTTCGCCATCCCCTGCAAATAGCTTCTCCATCGTGGGCTCCTTTCTTACGGGTACACGCTCTCACACGTCTACCCACAACGTAAGTTTGGAGCCCTTTAAGTTTCAACTAGGATAGGGACCTCACCATTCTGAAAGAGATGAGGTCGTCGGTCTCTCCGAAGAGGAAGTGTCCCTCATAGCCTACCCCGACGGCCTTCGTGGAAACGAATAGCTCACCCGAGGAAGTACGGGTTGTACGCTCTTTCCTCTGCCACCGTCGTCATGGGTCCGTGACCCGGAAAAACGCTCACCGATTCGGGTAGACTCAGGACCTTGTTCCACACGGCCTCGATCTGTCCCCGGTAGGCCGCATCCCCACTCCTTACCCCACCCAGCGACCCCGCAAAAAGAGCGTCCCCCGAGAAAAACGCCGTGTCGGCGTAGTATCCGATGCCGCCGGGTGTGTGACCCGGTAGCGCAAAAGCGGTCACCGGGACCTCACCGACCGCATCGTTCCACCCCTCCTCGACGAACACATCGATTTCGCTTCGCTGGCTGCCAAGCATCCCGGCGTCCGTCTGGCTGCAATGCACGCGAGCGCCGGTCGCTCGCTTCATGTCGGAAAGGGCCCCGACGTGGTCCCCGTGGCCGTGCGTTAACAGAATGTGAGTGATGTCGGCGTCGACACGCGAGATCAATCCCTCTATGAGGTCGGGCTGCCCCCCTGCGTCGACGAGCGCCCCCTTCCCCGACCGTTTGCACTTGAGGACGTAGGCATTGACTTCCATGCCCGCACTGAGGATCACTCGATCGACCAGCGTCGCCTCCGTTTCAACCGCGTCATTGCCCTTCTCGGGCACCCAGCCGTGGGCGATCCCCACGAGTTTGTCACCATCCAGTTCCAGAATGCTCGCCAGGGCACGAATCGTCTCGTCGTCAGGGATCAGATCGTAGGAACCGATCCGACCCAGATCGCCCGCTGATAAACCCGTTCGTGTCGTGATGTCGCGATCCGACACACCCAGGCCGTTCCGAGCCTTCCCCACGATGTCGCCGAAGAAATCCTCGAGTGTCGTGTAGGCCACCTTTTCCTCCTTATGGGTCACGGTTTTGCGGATCAGGATGATAGGGGACCCACATCGGCCGAACAAGCGGCATTGTTCACCGGATAGTCGTTGCACACGATCGCGTTATCCCTATCTTCTTCGCTGTCCAAATCTGGTTCCGTCTCCATGCCCGACGCAGTGAATCCCAAACAGATCGCCGGCGAACGAGCCGCCAGCTACGTCCTCACCGACACGGTCGTGGGACTTGGCACGGGTTCCACGGCTTATTTTGCGATCCGGCGGCTCGGAGAGCGCGTGACCGAAGGACTGTCGATTCGGGGCGTGCCCACATCCAGGCAGTCGCACGATCTTGCCAGGGAATTCGGCATTCCGCTGACCGATCTGGGCGAAGTCGAACGTATCGACCTCACGATCGACGGCGCGGACGAAGTGGATTCAGACTTCAACCTCACCAAGGGCGGCGGGGGCGCTTTGCTCCGCGAGAAAATCGTAGCAGCCGCCTCGGTGCGCGAGATCATCGTCGCCGACGAGACCAAAATGTGTCGTTCGCTCGGCGCCTTTCCGCTGCCGGTAGAGGTCACTCCGTTCGGGTGGCAAGCCACGCAGCGGAGCCTGGCCGACCTCGGATGCGTCCCCGCCCGGAGGAAAGGCAACGGCGCGACGTTCGAGACCGACAACGGAAACTACATCATCGACTGTCCCTTCGGTTCGATCGACGATCCGAAGCGTCTCGAAGGACAGATCAATCGAATCCCCGGGGTCGTCGACTGCGGTCTCTTTTGCGGCCTCGCCCATCACATCATCATCGGCAAGTCGGACGGGACGTGCGAGGAGCTGACCGGGCCCGGCGAAAGCCCGACCCGCGGGGAGAAAGCATGAGTATCCTGATCGATTCGGAGACGCGGGTCCTGGTCCAGGGGATCACCGGAGGAGAGGGCTCGTTCCACACGAGTCAGATGATCGAGTACGGAACGCAGGTCGTCGGCGGGGTCACACCCGGCAAGGGTGGCCAGCAGGCCGAGGGCGTTCCTGTCTTCGACACGGTGGCGGAGGCGAAAGAGGCTACGGGCGCCGACGCCTCGGTCATCTTCGTGCCGGGTCCGTTCGCGGCCGACGCGATCATGGAAGCGGCCGACGCGGGCCTGGAGCTGGTCGTCTGCATCAGCGAATACATTCCCGTCCTGCAAATGGTCAACGCCAAGCAGTACTTGTCGACACGAACGACGCGGCTGGTCGGCCCGAACTGTCCGGGCGTCATCTCACCGGGTCAGTGCAAGATCGGCATCATGCCCGGGTCGATTCACAAGGAAGGCTCGATCGGCGTGATCTCACGCAGCGGGACCCTCACCTACGAAGCTGTGCACCAGCTGACCCACATTGGACTCGGCCAGACGACGTGCGTCGGAATCGGAGGCGACCCCGTCAACGGAACCAACTTTATCGACTGCTTAAAATTGTTCAAAGATGACGATCGGACCGAGGCCGTCGTGATGATCGGTGAAATCGGGGGGTCGGCTGAAGAGGAGGCGGCCGCCTACATACAGGCGGAGTTCAACAAACCGGTCGTCAGCTTCATCGCCGGCCAGACCGCTCCACCCGGCCGGAGAATGGGACACGCGGGGGCGATCATTTCTGGCGGGCACGGTACGGCCGACGAAAAAATGGCGGCGCTCCAGGCGGCGGGGATCCACGTGACGAAGAGCCCCGCAGACATCGGCGACACGGTCGTCACGGCACTCAAAAACTGACTCGACACACTCGAAAAAAGGAAGGGCGCCAGATGTGAGTCTGGTGCCCTTCTCCATTGGACCCACAGGTCACTGCCGATCTACCTCAGAATCTCCTCCAAATTGGCTTTGGCCTCGAGCAACCCTTCCTGGTTCAGGGCTGTACTGCCTCCATACCGACCATCCTCGAGCTCGATCGCGAGCGGCCCGTCGTAGCCGAATTCTTCAAGGCGTGCGACAACCCAATACCAGTTCACGTCTCCCCATCCCGGCACACAATAGCGCCACCACCCCTCGCCGTGGCTGTAGCGTCTACCGAACGACTGGCCCAGACAGCCGTACTCATACAGCCCGTCTTCCAGAATCTCCGTGTCTTTGGCGTGGACGTGTCTGACGCGATCCCCGAACTCGACGAGCAGACGCTGGTAATCGACGCCGATACGCACGAAGTGGGACGGATCGTAGCAGATTCCGAGGTGGGGCGATGGGACCGCACCGAACACGGCGCGGAGCGTCTCTGGCGTGCACCCGAGGTTGGGATACGCCGGCCCCGGACCCGGGAAGGGCTCGATCGCAAGGTGCACCCCGACCTTTTCCGCCTCTTTGACGATGCCGGGATAGACCCTTTTGAACACCTTGAATGTCTCTGCCCTCGGCTGAAGTCGATCGTCCGGTGTCAGACAGACGAATACCACCGACCCTCCGATCTTGGCCGTCTCTCGAATGCGTCTTTTGGTGTCGGCCACACCCTTTCTCCGCCTCTTGGCATCCGTCGACAGCACATTGCCCCCCGCGCCCCAATCGACAGTGCCCAGGCCGATGCCGACTTCGTCACACACCTTTTTATGGGCGGGCGTCGCGTCGGGCAGATCGACCGACCCGAAACCGTTCTCCGCAGCCCATCTGATCGTGCCATCGATCCCCATGTCGAGACTCATGGGCGGCATCCGCATACCGACGTGCATCACAGCCTCCTTGTCATTCGATCGTCGTCCACAGCCGACGCAACGGTACCCGCACCCCTGGCCGAGGTCAAGCGCGAATGGCTGGATGACCGGTTGCCCGACGCTCTCGGGCGTACTATCCTACGTTTCACGATGGACGCCAACCTGGACATAGACGCGTACGAAACCGCCGTTGCCGCCCTCCACCCGGACGGGCCGGACACGCATCTCTTTCTCCCGGTAAACGCGGGGACGAACGGGCGCGCCATCCTCCTGCTCGACGCTTCGTTCAACCCTCCCACGGTCGCTCACTGGACAATGGTCGAACGAGGGTGCGCCGCCCTGCACACATCCGGCGCCGCACTCGTGCTCTCCTCCTCCAACGTCGACAAACAGGTCTTTGGCGCCACGCTCGGACAGCGCATTGCCATGATGGTCGCGCTCGCCAGCACGAGGCCCGACACCACCGTCGCCGCCTGCTGCTACGCGCGATTCGTCGACAAGGCCACGGCCCTCGCCCGCTTGTTTCCGAGCAGAAAGCTAGTGTTCGCCATCGGCTACGACACGTTGATCCGGCTGTTCGACGAACGCTACTACGATCGGATGGACCACGACCTCGAAAGACTGTTCGCGACCGCCACCGTCATCGTCGCCAATCGCGACACCGGCGATCTGGACCAGATTGACCGTTTTCTCGACCATCCTTCGCGGCAACCCTATCGGGACTCGATCCAGCGCCTCTCTCTACCCCCGGCAATGAGCTCCATCTCGTCGTCTGAGATCCGAGCTCGCGTCCCCGGTGGCCAAACCCTGAGTGGTCTCGTTCCCCCACCCGTCGACGACTTCATCCAGCGCCACGGCCTGTATAGCGAAACCCCCCAGTAGCCTGTCTACCGGGGGGCTCGATGAGATATCCTGCGGAACAAAGTCTCAGCCCGCAGCACGATCCTCCTGCGCTGCCACAATCATATCGAGCGCGGCCAGATACCCGCGCCACCGGAAGCCCGCGATCTGTCCGATGGCAATGGCTGTGAAGCAGGAATGGTGGCGGAACGCCTCGCGGGAGTGAATGTTCGAGAGATGGACTTCCGCGAACGGCAGACCGCTGTCTTCAAGCGCGTCTCTGAGCGAGTAGCCGTTTCCCGTGAGGCCGGCGGGATTGATGATGATGGCGGCCACTTCGTCCCGCGCCTCCTGCACGCGGTCGACGAGCGCACCCTCGTGGTTGGACTGGAAGAAAGAAACCTCGCACCCCAGGTCGCTCGCTCGTTCGGCAATCCGCTCGTGAATCTCCTCCATCGTCATCGCGCCGTAGTGCGCCTCCTTGCGCTTCCCCAGCATGTTGATGTTTGGGCCCTGCAAGACCAGAATCTTCACGCTTCCTCCAGATCTACCCAACAGCGGTCGGCTCCAGCAATAGCCCAAGGAGGTGGGACAACCTCTGCTTCATTTCGGTCCTGGGCACGACCATGTCGACAAAGCCGTGCTCCAGCACCTTCTCCGCTCGCTGGGCCTGTCGGAGTGCCTCGAGCTCCTCTTCGCCGACCGAACTCCCCGTAATGCGCTCCCCCGTGAAGCCGATCAGCGCGTTGGGTTCGGCGATGTTGATGTCCCCGAGGAGCGCGTAACTCGCGCTCACGCCGGCTGTCGTGGGATCGGTCAGGACGGAAATGAACGGAAGGCCGGCATCGGCCAGTCCGGTGAGCTTCGCGTTGATCTTTGCGAGTTGCATGAGCGCGAGGGCGCTCTCCTGCATTCGGGCACCGCCCGAACGACAGATCATGATCAGGGGGAGCCCGTCGGCAATGCAGCGGTCGATCAGTCGGGATATCCGCTCCCCCTCGGCGGAACCCAGTGAGCCCCCGATGAAGCCGAATTCGTGGATGCCCACACCCACGTCGCGGCCGTCGATCCGCCCGACACCCACACACACCGCGGCCTGCATCCCCGTTCGCTTTCCGTATTCCTTGATCCGATCTCCATACTTGATTCGGTCCTCGAACCCGAGGGCGTCCGTCGACCGAACATTCGCCGCGATCTCCTCGAAACTCTCAGCGTCGAGGATCACGTCCAGGAACTGTCTGTGGTGCACCCGGAAGTGGTGGCCGCAATTCGGACAGATCCCCGCATTCGCCTGGAGATGTTTGCGGAGAGCCATCTGGTGGCATCGCTCGCATTTGACGTAGAGATTATCGGGCATCCCCCGCCGTACGACCGTCTGGATACCCGATTTGAGTCTCTCGAACCAGTTCATCACGTCTCCTGGCGACGTTGTTTCGGAGATCTTTGTAGCAGAATGGGCGAAATATAGGCCCTCGCGATGGCCCGAACAAGCCTGATGTCCCGTTTCGAATCGAGCTATTCGGCTATCTAATTCTCATCCTCGAATACGAATACCATAAAACCGAATAAAAACAGTAATTTAGAGCCTATCACCTGAATACTTCTCTTTGGATTCTCCAAGCACCATTCTTAAAGGAAACTCCAGTTTTACTATTGACTCGGTTTCGGGTTACTTATAGATTTAAAGCTCGTCGTTTCAGGCTGCTTATATTCCCTCGGCGCACTGTCCTGGTCGGGGCCCATTAACCACCAGCCTCAGATACGGAGAAACCCGCGTGCTCGTCGAAAGCCTCAAAGTTTTCTGCGATCTGGTCGAAACACAGAGTTTCTCGAAGACCGCCGTCCTCAATTCGGTCACGCAATCGGCCGTCAGCCAACAGCTCAAAAGCATAGAAAAGCGTCAAGGCAAACAACTGCTCGAGCGCGAAAAACGGCGTCTCACCCTCACGGCCGAGGGTGAGATTTTCTACCGCTACGCAAGGGAGATCGTCAGGCGATTCGAGGAGATGCAGCATCGTATTCAGGCGCTGGGAGGCATCGTCTCGGGCACGGTCCGGCTGGCCGCCATCTACAGCGTGGGCATGCTCGAGCTGGCCCCCCACCTGAAGGCCTACATCAAAGCCTTTCCCAAGGTGAATCTGAGGCTCCAGTACGATCAACCCCAGAAGATCTACGACGATGTGGCCAGCAGCGAGATCGACCTGGGCATCGTCGCCTACCCCCGTGCTCAACGCAACGTCGAGGTGCTCCCGTTTACCGAGGATACGATGGTCGTGGCGTGCAACCCGGATAACGAACTGGCCAAAAAGACCCGTCTCGCGCCGCGCGACCTGGACGGACGCCCGCTGATTCTGTTTACACCCGAAACACCCACCCGGCGTGCCATCGACCGCTATCTACGCAAACACGGCGTGAAACCGAACGTGGTCATGGAACTCGACCACATCGCGACGATCAAACACGCCGTCGAAGTCGATATTGGCGTATCGATCATACCCAATCTATCCGTCGACTACGAAAGATCCTGGGGTACGCTCACAACCGTCAACTTCGAGGGCGATGCTTTCGGTCGACCTGTCGGTATCCTCTATCGAAAGGGACGCAGCTTCAGTCTGGCCACACAGAAACTGGTGGAGGTCCTTTCCGAGAGCAGACAGAGCCAAGCGACCGAGAAGGTGGAGGTAGAGGCCTGAGCGTCTGAAACGAAACGCGCATTCGGGCGTTAGCAGACGACCCAGACACTCGTCGCCGGGGACCCGAATCACCGGAAAACACCGATGTCGCGTCCTTTCCTTCCGATCCTTGTTGTGATCCTCCTCATTGGGCTCTGCACGGGCATATCCGCGCAGAGCCCTGCTCATTTCACCGTCTCGGCAACACGCGACGACATTCGTCGGGGCGAGGTCTTCGGCGTCGAAATCGCCGTCACGCTCGAAGACGACTGGCACATCTACGCTCCCACGACCCCGCCTGGCGGCCCCATTCCCACCGAAATCGACGTGGACTCGTCGGGATCGTTCGTCCGCGTGGGGAAGATTCTTCAGCCCCCACCCGTTGCCGCCCACGATCCGAATTTCGATCTACGTGTCGAATACTACGGAAAGGCCACCACGTTCACCGCCCAGGTGCGTGTCGATTCCGCCGCAGCGGTCGGTTCCGAGCAACTGCTCGGGTCGATCACCTACATGTTGTGCAACGAGAACGCCTGTCTGCCGCCCGTGACATACGACTTCTCCGTTCCTGTGAATATCGGTGCAGGGCCCGCCAGACAGACCTTCGCAACTCCAGTTGTTCTCGGCAGGTCTGCCCTTCCGATTTTCGACGGAACGGGGAGCACGGCGGATGTGGATCGGGCGATCACCACCGGCTTTGGCGCCTTCCTGTATCTTTCGATCAGCATGGGGTTTCTCGCACTCCTCACACCGTGCGTTTTCCCCATGGTCCCCATCACGGTCTCCTTCTTCACCAAACAGGGTGAGACCGGGACGCAACGCGCCACCGATCGGGTGGGGCGATCCCTTCTCTACTGTGTAGGAATCGTTCTGACCTTCACGAGCCTGGGCATTCTCCTGGCCTCGACGATCGGCGCAGCGGGCGCTGCGTTGTTCGCGGCGAATCCCTGGGTCAACATCCTGATCGCCCTGCTCTTCGTGATCTTCGCGCTCAGCCTCTTCGGGTTGTTCGAGATCCAGCTCCCCTCCTCACTCGTAAACCGGCTGAACCGGTCACAGGCAGGTGGCCACGCGGGCATTCTGCTTATGGGGCTGACGTTCTCGGTCACCTCTTTCACCTGCACGGCTCCCTTCGTAGGCACGCTCCTGGTTCTGACGACGCAGGGGACGTGGATGTGGCCGATCGCCGGCATGCTCGCCTTCTCCACGGCATTCGCCCTGCCTTTTTTCTTTCTGTCCCTCTTTCCTCAGAGCCTGAACGCACTCCCGAAGAGTGGGGGCTGGCTGAATTCCGTCAAGGTCGTCATGGGTTTTCTCGAACTCGCCGCCGCCCTCAAATTCGTGAGCAACGTCGACCTCGTCTGGAACTGGGGGATCCTGTCCCGGGAAGTGTTCCTCGCAATCTGGACCGCGCTGTTCGTCGTCTGCGCCATCTACCTGCTCGGAAAGATCAGGTTGCCTCACGACACGGTTGTCGAGTCGATCGGCCCTGCCCGCCTGATGAGCAGCGTCGCGTGCTTCGCCTTCAGCCTTTTCCTGGTGACCGGTCTTTTCGGCGCCCCCCTTGGCGAACTCGACGCCTTCTTCCCCCCGTACAGCCAGTCCGGCCCGGCTTCATCCCAACGGGCCGAAGAACTGCCGTGGCTGGAGGATTTCGAGACTGCCCTCGCGACGGCTCGGGAAGAGCAGAAGCTCGTGTTCGTCGATTTTACAGGCTATGCGTGTACGAATTGCAGGTGGATGGAAGCCAACGTCTTCTCCCGGCCCGACATTCGTCAAACGCTGGAGAGGTACGTGCGTGTCCAGCTCTACACGGACGGACAGGGGGAACGCTACGAACGAAACCGGGCGCTTCAGCAGGATCGGTTCGGAACGGTCGCCCTTCCCTTTTATGCCGTGCTCTCTGGAACGGGAGAAGAGGTGTTGAGGTTTCCGGGCATGACCCGCGACATCGATCGTTTTCGTCAGTTCCTCGAGCACGCCCTGAACACCCACCTGACGACCCTTTGAAAAGACTTTCCCGTGCGGCGATGCTTCCTCATTACTCTGTTCACGCTCATACTCGTCGACAGCCCGGCCGCTGAGTGGGCCTGGCAGGTGGGTGACGTCGTCGAGTACGATGCCGCCAACACGTCCGGCTCGATTCAAGAGCGTGTGCAACAAGCCACCGAATCAAACCTGGATTGGGTCGTCCTGGCACCCCCTCCCGAATCCGGTCTGTTCGTCGGTCTCTCTCACGTCCTGCAGGAAGCCGAGCTCAGCGTCCCACGTCTGACGCCCATCGTAGGGACAGGATGGGCGTCGGGCACGACTCGGGGTGTGGTATTCGGCATCGATCCCAGAACCCCGGTGCCCGGATCCCTGGATCGTCTTCTCACGGTGGTGGAAGCACAGCGGGGTGTCCTACAGCTCGACCCGACCGGTGAATCGGAAGAACCCCCACCTGTCGTGACAGCCGTGCGAGACGGCAAGTGGGCCCCACTCGTTGAACCCGGTGGGGCGTGGGATGACTTCCTCGAGACCGGGACGCGGGTTTTCATCGCGGGCTCGAGTGCGCAAACACCAGCAGGTCGAACCCACCGCACCTACGTCAAAGCCCGATCGAACGAAGTGGAGTCGATCATCACGGCCCTGCGTAACGGCCGGTCCTTCGTAGCGGAAAGGGATGGGATCCGTGTCGACTTCGAGGTGCAAGGCCGATCTTTTGGAGAAACCGCTTTTTTCCAAGGCGAGGCCTATGTTCGCATCGGAGCCCACGCCCGTGATCCGATCTCCCGTGTCACGCTCATCGCCGATGGTGAGGTCGTTTGGACAACACGCCCCGACACCACCGTCTGGAGCGAGCGGTTCTTCCTCCCCCTCCATCACCACAGCTATGTGTGGCCGGTGCTCGAGAGCGAGTCGGGCGACTACCGAACGCTCGGAAACCCGGTCTTTCTGATTCCCGATCGGTTGCAGGGGAGTGGTGAAGTCCCCTACGAGGATCCTTCCGACGCGGATGACGCTTCGTTCATCGAGGTGAGCGGCACGATCGAGGCCTCGGCCCGGCTATCCGAGGGGGCCCAGAAACGCATCCTCGCTGAATTCCTGTCGAATGCCGAAACACGCTACCCCACCGTCTGGCTGCTGCAGAATCGAAACGACCTCATCGGGGACGACACATTACTCGATCTGACCGCAGACGTGAACGCGTACGTCCGGCTGGGCGCAGCCTACGCACTTCTATCCCGAGGAAACGCGGCACCTCTTGCAACCATGCTCCGTGACGAAGCCCTCCCGGCTCGGGCCTACGCAGGACGCATGACCGCCCAATACACAGAAGGATTCGGAGAAGAAGACTGGCCCCCGCTGCAGGGAGAGGATCCAATCGTCGTTTCGTATCTCATTCGAGCCTATCGCCCCGTACGTCACCACCCTGAACACATTGCACGGCTGATCGGCCTCCTCGACCGGAAGGCTACGGTCGTTTCCTCGGCAGCCGCAGACAAAGTCGTGACGCTCGGAGCTCGGAACTATCGCGTCATCTCCGTCTTGGTCGATTCTGCCCGTGCCGGTCACGCGAGGGCGATTGACGCGCTCGGCCTGATCGGGGACCATCGATCCGTCGCACCCCTCCTGGACATCTTTCGTCAGGCCTCCCACGGACCCCTAAAGAGAGCCACGTTCGACGCCCTCACCCGGATGAACGTCCCCTACCAGGATCGTCACGTCCTCGAAGTCCCGGAGTTGGAGTCACGCCCGACGATGGACGGTCACCTGGACTCGACGATCTCGGCAGTCATCGGACCGTTCGCCCAGGACAGCGATGCCCGGCCCCCGAGCGATCTCGTCGACAGCAGGGTGGGGCGGTATGACGACAGTCTATACGTTGGCATTCACACCGTACTCGGGAATGCCTCACGCACAACGCTGTCGGCTACCGGCGGGGTCCACGATGACCACCGGATCGAGATCTCCCTGAGTTCGCCAGATGGTCGAGGACAACGACGATACGGGATCAACGCCCTCGGGCTCACCAACCACCCGGTTGCGCGCTGCCCCACCGGATCGCGCGTGCACGACGGCGGCTGGACGCTCGAAGCGCTCGTCCCATTGTCCGACCAAGCCCAAGAATCGGTGGTGCGCTTCAATCTCTACGTCGTATCTTCTGACGACCCGGCCAGTCGTCTTTCCTGGTCGGTGACCTACGGTGCCCCTCACGATACCGACCGATACGGGGACCTGCGCTTCACCGGAACGAATCCTCCAGCCCGCGACGACTGAATGCCCGAAATCCCACTGTTCCCGCTCGACATGGTTCTTCTTCCGTCGTGCCGCGTTCCTCTCCACATTTTCGAGGAACGATACAAGCTAATGGTGAACAGCTGTGTCGACACAGACTCTGAGTTCGGGATCGTCTGGGGGCAAGATGACGATCACAAGGATGTCGGCTGCGCGGCCAGAGTCGTCGATGTGGTCGACCGCTTCCCCGATGGACGCATGAACATTGTCGTTCAGGGTACGGAGCGCTTCCGTCTGATCGGCCGTCACGAGCAGGCTCCGTTCATCACGGGTAGCATCGAGTCCCTACCCGATCACGAGCACGAACCAGACACGACAATGGCCGAACGCGTGAGACAGCTGTATACCGAGGCGCTGAAATTTACGCTTGGCTGGTTCAGACCCGACGACACCGAACCGATCGACGCCCCCGCGTTGTCCTACACGGTCGCGGCCAGCCTTGGGCTCCCCCTCGAACGGCAGCAGCATTTACTGGAGACCCAGGACGTGAACGAGCGGCTCGAAGAAGTCCTCACGATGCTCGAGGCCACCCTCGCGGGGTTGCACGACGCACACAAGAAGACGAGCGGCAACGGTAAGGCCTGAGGTACTCAATTGGAACTGAACAGAGCAGAGGCCCTCGCGCTTCTGAGGACTCACACGAAGAACGAAAATCTGGTCAGGCACATGCTCGCCGTCGAAGCCGCCCTACGCGCGTACGCCCGGACATTCGAACAGGACGAAGAACTCTGGGGCATCACCGGTCTCTTGCACGACTTCGACTATGAAAATCACCCGACCGAAGACGAACACCCTATGGTCGGAATCCGCATCCTACAGGACTTGAACTACCCCGAGGACCTCCTCCACGCGATCAAAACCCACGTGCCCTACCTCGGTGTTCCCCGCGAAACCTGCTCGACAGAACCCTCTTCGCGTGCGACGAATTGACCGGCTTCATCGTGGCCGTCGCGCTGATGCGGCCGTCGAAGTCGCTGTCGGACCTCAAGGTGTCTTCGGTCACGAAGAAGATGAAGCAGGTCGGCTTCGCCCGTGCGGTCAGTCGTGACGACATCCGGCTCGGGGCGGAGGAACTCGGCGTCGACCTCAACGATCACATCGGATTCGTCATCAAAGCCATGAAGGAAATCTCCGACGAACTCGGTCTGTAACACCGTCCTCCCTCGCCTGCCTCCCGCGTCGAAACAACGCATTTGACTCGCCGTCAGGCCTTCGATTACATAGAATCGTCTTGACTTTAAAAACCACGCGGTCGATCATGATCCGTCATTTTGCCGCACCTGATCGACGTTCGATCAACGTTTGAGAGAAGGGTAGGATGGATCCGACCGAAGCCCCAACATACGATGTCGTGATCGTCGGTGGAGGCGGCGCGGGGTTACGCGCCGCCATTGCCGTTTACGAGACCGATCCCAGCCTAACGATTGCCGTCGTTTCCAAAGTCTATCCCATGCGCAGCCATACCGTCTCCGCCGAGGGAGGCGCTGCGGCCGTGATTAAACCAGACGACAGCCTGGAAGATCATATCTACGACACGATCTCTGGCGCCGACTGGATATGCGACCAGGATGCTGTCGAAGCGTTCGTCAACGAAGCACCCCAGGAGATGCTTCAGCTGGAACATTGGGGGTGCCCGTGGAGCCGCGAAGAAGACGGCTCAGTCGCCGTTCGTCCGTTCGGGGGCATGAAAATCCAGCGCACGTGGTTCGCGGCGGACAAGACCGGCTTCCACATGCTCCACACGCTGTTCCAGACGAGCCTCAAGTACGATCCCATCGAGCGCTTCGATGAATGGTTCGTCACACGCTTGCTCGTCGAGAACGGACGATGCCAGGGGGTCGTGGCCGTAGAGCTTACCACGGGACGGGTCCAGCCCATCTTGGCCAAATCGGTCATTCTAAGCACGGGCGGCTGTGGTAAGATCTTTCCGTTCACGACGAACGCGAACATCAAGAACGGTGACGGTATGGCGCTGGCTTACAGAGCCGGTGTGCCGCTCAAGGACATGGAGTTCATCCAATACCATCCGACGGGTCTACCGTTCACCGGAATCCTGATCACGGAGGCGTCACGATCGGAGGGCGGCATCCTCATCAACAAGGATGGGTATCGCTATTTGCAAGATTATGATCTCGGCACCCCACAGCCCAAACCGGTCCTGCGCTCCATGGAATTGGGCCCGCGCGACCGTCTGTCCCAAGCTTTCGTGAAGGAGCAGGAGAAGGGACGCACGCTCGAAGGCGAATATGGCAACTATGTTCACCTAGACATTCGTCACCTTGGCGAGAAACTCATCGACGCCAAGCTGCCCTTCGTCAGGGAATTGTGTTTGAAGTACGAAAACATCGACCCGGTCAAGGAAATGATCCCAGTCCGACCAGTCATTCATTATGTCATGGGCGGTGTCCACACCGACATCGACGCGGCCACCCCTCTCGGAGGTCTGTTCGCCGCTGGCGAAGTCGCCTGCGTCAGCATCAACGGCGCGAACCGCCTCGGGTCCAATTCCCTTACGGAGCTTCTCGTCTTCGGTGCTCGAGCCGGACGATCGGCTGCCGCATTCGCGAAGGAACACGACGGGTTCAGTGCCGGAATCGAAGCCCAGGTTCTGGAGGAAGAGCACCGACTGAACGACCTGCTCAACTCCGAAGGCACGGAAAAGGTCGCCGACATCCGTGCGGCCATGCAGGAGACGATGGAGGAAGGAGCTGGAATCTACCGGGCGCAGGATACCCTCCAGCAGTCGGCCGACAAACTGAGAGAGCTGCAGGAGCGATACAGCAGGGTCCGAGTCGAAGACAGGAGCTTGACGTTCAACACCGAGCTGACGTCGATCCTCGAACTCGGATACATGCTCGACGTTGCAGAAACGGTCATCCTGTCGGCTCTGCAACGGACGGAGTCCCGCGGCTCTCATCAGCGAACCGACCATCCCGATCGCGACGACGAAACCTTCCTCTCGCACAGTCTTGCCTACCGCGAGCCCGACGGTTCCCCCCGCGTCGAATACCTCCCGGTCATCATCACCAAGTGGCCCCCGGGAGAACGGGTCTACGGTCGCAAAGAATAGCGTTCCACGAAAACCGGAGAAATCATGGCATCAACCATCACCGTGGAAGTTTCCCGCTACCGGCCCGAAGAGGAAGCGGAGCCCATCTTTCAATCCTACGAAGTCCCGCTCAGGTCGGACTGGGTCATTCTGGATGGCCTGAACTACATCAAGAACGAGCTCGATGGCAGTCTTTCATTCCGCTGGTCGTGCCGTATGGGCGTTTGCGGCAGTTGTGGCATGATGGTCAACGGCGAACCCGTCCTGACGTGTGCGGCTTTCTTGGAAGCGTTTGCGCCAGGACCGATCCGCGTAGAACCTCTCCAGCACTTCCCCGTCGTTCGCGATCTCGTTACGGACCTTGAAGACTTCATGGGGAAACTCACGAGCGTCAAGCCTTGGGTCGTCCGTGAGGAGGAACAACCGATCGAAGAGGGGGAATACAAGCAGACGCCCGAGCAGCTGGCTGACTTCAAGCGTTACAGTATGTGCATCAACTGCATGCTCTGCTATGCCGCCTGCCCCGTCTATGGCCTCGAACCCGAGTTCACGGGGCCAGCCGTGATCGCGCTTGCCCAGCGCTACAATCTCGACAACCGCGACGAAGGCAACGACGATCGGATGGTCATTCTGTCGCACGACGAGGGGATCTGGTCTTGCACGTTGGTCGGCGAATGTTCGGAAGTCTGTCCAAAAGACGTCGACCCTGCCGGCGCCATACAGCGCTACAAACTCGCGGGGGCCGCGAGTTGGTGGAAGTCCCTGCTGCTCCCCTGGCAGAATCGTTAGGAAGCTGCCCATGAAGCCGAGCGGTCACTACACTCCGCACCACCCAAAGTGGTTCCGTGTCAGAAAACCCATTTTCTGGTGGACCAGGCGATTCGCGGACATCCGGTTCATCTTCCGCGAACTGACCAGCCTCGCGGTCGCCTATTCTGTCATCTTGCTCGTAGTCATCTACCGAGCGCTTCTCACGAGTGCAGATGCCTACACGGACTTAATGACTACGCTCCAGCAACCGTTCTGGATCAGAGTCAACGTCCTTGCATTGGTCGCTATTCTCTACCACACGATCACCTGGTTCAACCTCGCACCCAGAGCCATCGTCGTCCGTCTCGGGAAGTGGCGTATACCCGACCTCCTGATCGCTGGCGGCAACTATGCGGCGTGGGTATTAGTTTCCGGGGTGATTTATCTTGCCTACGTGTCGGGGTAGGAGGAAATCGTGGCCGTCAAGAAAAGCAACGATCCGTTCTTTTGGAGTCTATTCGGCGCCGGTGGCGCCCTCTCGGCGATGCTGATACCGGCCTTTTTGTTTCTTGTCGGAATAGCCACGCCGCTCGGATGGGTCGAAGGGCCCGCCTACGAATCCGTCAAGACGGTCTTGCTGCACCCCCTCGCCCGTTTGGTTACCTTTTTCCTCGTATCCTTATCACTGTTCCACTGGGCACACCGGTTTCGGTTCACGCTCTACGACGGCTTACAGCTCAAACATCTTTTCCAATTGATCGCCGTCGTGTGCTACGGCGGCGCATTGGCGGGCAGCATCGTAACCGGCTACATTCTCTGGTAAACCATGAACAAGTGGACATCTTTCCCGAGAGACGCGTCATGCTCGAACTCAAGAAACTGCATCAGAACGCGATCCCCGCTGCGCTCGCCAAGGTCGAGCGATATCGACTCCTCAATCAACCCCGGCTGGCCGAGAGTATCTGTCACGACATTCTGGCCATCGAGGAATCCAACCAGGAAGCGAACCGGCTTCTCATCCTCGTCATCACCGATCAGTTCGGACTGAACTCCGGCTCCCTTGCCAAACGCGCTCGTGAGATCGCAGAGCGGCTGGAAACGGAGTATGATCGCCACTACTATGCGGGCATCATCGCCGAGCGACTCGGCAAGGCCGCGCTCGACAGTCACACCCCGGGGAGCAATCACGACGCTTACGAATGGTTCCACGAAGCTATGGTGCTTTACGACCGCGCCGAAGATCTACATCCGGAAGCGAACGACGACGCCATCCTCCGGTGGAACACGTGCGCGCGTCAAATCGACAACAACAAGCTGACCGAGCGCCCCGTGGAGCGGTTTCACCCGATGCTCGAGTAAGGTCTTTGCTCGATCCCAGAAAACCAAATGCCCGGAGCGTTGCGCTTCGGGCATTGTCGCGACCTCTCCGATGTATCGATCCTACCCGTAGACCGTCTGTATCATGGCCCTCATGTAGCCGACAGCGTAGGCCCGGCCAACCCACGCCGCCCTCTCCTGTGGGAACGACGGTGTGTGATCCATCATAAAAGGACCGTTGAACCCGGCGTCCTTGTAGGCCTGCATCGCCTTCTGCATGTCGGTCTGTCCCTCGTCGATGAACACTTCGCGAAATCTTTTGGGCGTCCCCTGGATGTCGCGGAAGTGCACGTAGCAGATCTTGCCACGTCCGCCGATGTCGGCGATTGCGTCGAACACGGCGACGCCCATCTCGTTCACGCACCCCTGGCAGAAGAGCATGGCGTTGCTGTCACTCTCGACCGCATCGAAGATGCGATGGTAATGCTCCAGCGTCGACACAATGCGCGCCGCGCCACCTAACGGCTCGGGGATCGGCGGGTCGTCCGGATGCAACGCCATAACCACCCCGGACGATTCTGCGACGGGCACGACCCGCTCCAGAAAGTAGATGAGGTTCTCCCACAGCCGCGCCTCCTCGATCGCCTTTTCCGGCACGTCGTGGGGCGTCTTCATGAACTCGTCGTAGTCGAAAGTGCTGTAGCGGACCCCGCCGCGACCGATGTCCGACTTCGTCCTGAAATTCCCGATCGGTTTGAAGTTGTAGCCCAGGGTCGGAACACCCGCCTCACCCAGGTTCTGCAGCAACGTGCACCACGCGTCGATCTTCTGGTCGCGGTCCTGCAGCGCGAGCGTAAGGGCGTCCCAACCGTAGGTCGCGACATTCTGCAAGACCAGCCCGTGAGACTCTGCCTTCTCCCGGTATCGAAGCCAGTCCTGTAGACGGTCCTTCCCGTCCTGAAGGGCTTCTGGCGTCGGGTTGATCGTGAGGTAGTCGACACCGATCGCCTTCAGGTAACTCAACGTCTCGTCGTCGATCTGATGCCAGGGGAGCTGTTCCTGAATCGTCATCGCGTTGTCTCCGTGCCGGGCGTGAACGACGCAAGATCGGCGATTGTCGGACCCGAGGCCAGGGTATTCCCACCATCACTCTAACGGCGCCGTCGCCCCTTTTTCTTTCGGTCCTTGGCCATCACGAACAACTTCTCCGTGGGCGGATCGAACGCTTCGATTTCGTCGAGCGTCTCCGAAACCGCCTGCGGGATCCGAGCTGTGATCTCCGGATCGGGCTCGGATGCGTCGATCAGCCCCGCGATCTGATCGTGGATGATTCGCCGCAACCCATCCGGAATCCGACCCGCTTTGAACCGATCACAGAAGGCCTGCAACGCATCTTTCGTGAGGACGAGCGAAGGGCTCTGGCTGGCCAGGGCAACGACCACGTTTCGCAAAACTTCGTCCGAATTCCCTCTCCCACCTGCGGCACTCCGAAATGCCCTAAACGCATCTTCCGGCAATGCGCGGAACAGGTGTAGTCGTGCGGCGAGATCTCGAAAGCGGTCCCAGTCGCCGGTCGGGTCGACCCCGACCGGTTCTCCATCTGCATTCGTGGATTGCCAGGTCCCCGGTTCTACATTCGCCCAGATGCGAGTGTCTTTGAGGCAATCCTGGAAGAAGGAGGCTTCCTTCCCCTGCGCGAGCTGCCCGCACTCCAACCGCATACGAGACAACCTTCGATGGGCGATTTCCCAACCCTCTTTTCGGATTGTCTCGAAATCACCTCCTCCGATGAGATCGACAGCCGCGTTGAGATCTCCGTCGGAAGCCGATTCGAGGCCGAGGTCGAGACAGACGATCACCTGATAGACCCCCCGCTCGATCTCCTCGCGTTCAATCGCCATACCCGAGCGATTCTTCGTGCCATAGGACATCGCGTGGATCCGCAAATAGGCTTGGAGGCCTTCCGCCGTGTGCTCGGGCAGCTTCCTGTACTCCACTCCGAGCGCGACCGCCTGTCCGACGAAGCTCTCCTCGTCGATACGCAACCGCGTAAAATCGACCGATGCGAGTCCTGTCACTCCATCCGCCTCCAGAGGGAGATGTCGCCGTCGTCCCCTTCGTCGTCCTGATCTTCGGTGCTCGGCTCCTCGGCCTGCTCGACCTTTTTGACCCGCACGACTTCTTCGTCGCCCGCGGACCGCTCCCAGGCTCGTCGCATGACGAGACGCATGACGTCGGGCGCCGCATCGTAGAGCGCGTCGAGCACGTCGCCCAGACGACCATCCCCGACGAATCGGCTGGGTCGAACGGCACCCGCCCCATCGCTCGAAAGAAACCGGAACACGGGGACGCCCCCCATGACCTTGTTGAGATCCTGGCGGCTGAGGCGATCCACCAGGGCGTCTTCGAGCAGTTCGGGGTCGGCGCCCCGCAGCAAAGCGGCGGCGTGATTGGGGTCGTCGATGCCAGCCACAGCCTCGAGCCACTGCCACGAAACACGACCCCTCACCTTCTGGTCGTCGACGGGCGACAACGTCTCCTCCACGATCCGTCGAAAGGTCTGCGGTGTCATCGCTTTGATGAGCGACGTGTTGTAGACCCTCTCGTCCGGGCGAACGGCAACCATCGTCGCAATCGTCTCGGTGGGGAGGAGGGTGAGGACCTCGGTGCGGTAGGCCGGACGTCCGTCTTCTCCCGTGGCGGTGAGGGATAACATCTGCTCTGGGTCCTCGTCCAGGGTAACGAGGGCAGCCTGGGCGTCGTCGGACATCGCCTGCACGAGGCTTCGGGCATCGGCGTGCTTACCCGACACGACCAGGCTACGGACTTTAGACGTCGTATCCGCGACCTCCACCAGGTCGCTCGACCACGCACCCAGTCGCACGAGTCCCCTTTTGACGGAAACCTCGGGCGAAGATTCGCGAGGGCCCGCTCCGAACGCGTCGGGTTCGACCGTCAAAACCGGTCGGGTTTCTATTTTTCGCTGGCAAGACACGCACGTTGCCACGCGTGGCAGAGCCGCGAGACGTGCCTGAGGGATCTCCACACCACACACATTGCATCGCCTGGTGTCTTGATTCAAAGTCAGTCCTCCACAAGCCCGTTGCTGGGAACGATCCATACAGAATCTATTCCAACCAGCCGCGAGAGTCAACCCTGATTTTTCGCATAAAATAAATAAAATCAATAACTTATATATTTGACTTCGGATGCGAATGTCACTATATTAAGGGCGTGACAGAACAAGGGGCTGATGCCGAAACGCGGCGTCAGCCCCATTCGTTTGCCCCTCGGCGTTCGAGAGGACGGCTTGACAGGACCTACCTAACATCTATCTTCCTCAGATGTTTACCGTGCTGCCACGCTCTCCTCGACCACTCCTCGGAGCCGATTCTCGACCGTCCGCCCCGGCGTCCCATCTTGAGTGAAACACCCGAAAGATATGCCCATCTGCTCCTGGTTGCGGACGAGGCACGGGGTGTTAGACTCAAATCCGACCTCGAGTTCATCGGATACACGATCAGCCTGCTCGTGGTCGACGAAGCGGGTCGTCTTTCCGACGCCCGGGCGCCGGTCGAGGACACCCACGCGATCATCATCGACTTCGACACCGACTGGACGACACTCTCCCAGATCGTCCAGGAGGTGCGGGTCAAATTCGGCCAGAAAACCAGACCCCTCCTGATTTTTACGGATGAACGGGTCGCCCTCGAACTGGACTTCTCAACCGGTGTGACCGACTTCATCGTTCGTCCCTATTCCCTCCGAGAAGTCGAAGCCCGGCTGCGTCTGGCGCTTTGGAACGAGGACCGGCCCGACGACGCCACGACCGTTAAGGTCGATAACCTCGTCATCAACACGACCCGCTACGAGGTACGTGTCGACGGTAACGCGGTCAACCTGACGCTGAAGGAATACGAACTCCTCCGACACCTTGTGACCCATCGGGGCCGGGTCTTTACCCGGGCAGACCTTTTAGACAACATCTGGGGATACGACTACTACGGCGGGATGCGCACGGTAGACGTGCACATTCGACGGCTTCGATCCAAGCTCGGATCGGTGGGGGGCCGAATCACGACGCTTCGTGGCGTGGGCTACCGCTTCGATCACCCGGGCTGATCAGGACCCACCACGCGCCGCACCGCGTTCAGCAGATCGGTGATCATCACCGGTTTCATCAACACTTCGGCGACACTGAACTCCTCGATTCTCGTGGCCACGACTTCTCCGGGAAGTGTCCTGTCATCACGACCACGGGTACCTCGCTACCGGCCTTCCTCAGCTCCTCCAGCACCTCGAACCCATCCAGTCTGGGCATCTTCAGGTCAAGAATCACAAGGTCGAAGGTTCCTTCCAGGGCCGCTTCGAGTGTCTCCTGTCCATCTTTCGCCACGAGAACCTCGAAGCCGTTGCCCTCGAGCATTTGTGCGTAAAGCCGCCGGATCGAAGGTTCGTCGTCAGCGAGAAGCAGCCGCATGCGGGACCATCGGATCAGGGGGTGGGGACGCAGGTCGTAACACGCCAAATCGATCTTCGAGCACCTTTCGACGAAAGTCGAAGATCCGGTGTAGATTACGACCCACGACCGTGCTGTGAGCGACTCTCCCGAGCGGACCGAAGGGGAGGCCATAATTCACGATGTCGCGCATTTCGATTCCCCCCGGAACTTCGCCAAAGCGATGCTGGTGGTGCCAGAATTTATAGGGGCCGAATCGCTGCTCATCCACAAAGTACTGGGATTCTTTGACGTGCGTAATCTCCGTTACCCAGCTCAGTCTCAGTCCGAAGAACGGATGCAGTCGGTAGGTGATGATCATTCCCGGCCGTAGACGTTCCCCGCCTCCGTCGATCACTCGCAACCCCAGCATCGGTGGTGTGAGGTCGCCCAGGTTCAACGGATTGGAGAAAAACCGCCACGCCCGATCCACCGAAATGGGCAGACGCTGAACCCGATCGATCACGTAAAGTCGCACGACCTAGTGGGCGGCAGCGTAGTGCTGTCGGAGAACATCCTCGCCAAAATCGTTCACGAGATCGCGCCACACGGCGTGAATGTGGTTGGCTTCATTCTGGGTGCAGTCGTATTCAGCAAGAAACGTCGGCGCGAGTACACGGTAGTAGTGCCCTTCGCCCCGCGTCTCGGGCCCTGCCCACGCGAACCGGATGTCTCCATCATCGGTCGCTTCGACCCGCGCTTGCTCGTCGGTCGCGAGGGCGTCGGGCAACCGCCCCACGTAAACGTCGATCAGTTCGGCGAGCGTCGTCCGCTGCGTCTCGTTCATGTTGTCGGCCGAAAGCCCGTCGGGTTCCGAGTCGAGTTCCGACGTCACCTTGGGGACGTTCTTCGTCAGGAGGTCTGCCGGTGCTTCGGCATTCACGATCGCTGAAGCTTTCTGGTCCCCGTCGAGGGAGGCGAGCAGGTCGCGGGCGACATCCTCTTCTTCTTTGAGCGCCCGGACACCTTCGGTGCTGCCGTGAAGCACCTTTGCGGGGTTGGCACCCAGGAAAACGGGTGTCGGACCGATCAGCTCTCCGTCGACGATCGCGTAGTTCACCGAAACGTGATGCCCTTCGAAGCGCCACCCCCATCGATGCTCGTCTCCGGGCGTTCCAAAGATGCTTACGTAGTAGATCTCCGGGTCTCGTCGCCATTTTCCACCGGGTCCCTCCATCTCACCCAGGATCGGCTCCAGGTCGATGATGGTCCTGGCGCGATGCATTCCCGAGCCGCTCAGACCCGTTCCCAGAAGACGATGGGCAAGCTCCACCTGCCACCCGTCCATGTCTTTGAGCGTCAAACCCTTTCGTTCGACCGGTGTATAGTGCCAGTTTCGACGCTCCTCTTCGTCGTCGAAGTCGAGTGTCGCTCGCGCCTTCTGGTCGTCGCCCAGGGCCGCGAGAAAGTCGGTGGCGGCGTCGGACATCCGTCTGATGATGTCGCCGTGACGAAGATGGCTGCTCATAATGCCTCCTGTTCTGATCCGGTTGAGTCCCAAAAATACCACGTGACGGGTCAGGGTCAAGGACGCCGCCCGTGCTTGCGCGGAGGACACTCGCCAGCGACATTCGTCCCAACCCCGAATCGCGGGTTGCACAAACCCCAACCCAACCGACCTGAAAGGTCGTCAGACCCGTGGCCAAAGAAAAAGTCGACCGTCGCACGATCTCGATTCATTGCGCGCGCTGCAGGACACGTCTCTACAAGTATCGTAAGGGGGGGCGCGGTGGGCTCGTGAAGTGCATCGTCGATCGGATTTCGGAAGATCACACGGCGGGTGACCTGAAGTGTCCTAAATGCGGTCAACAGTTCGCTCGCCCCTTGCCTCGGGGTGGCCAGCCCGCTCACAAGATCATTCAAGGGAAGGTCTACACCAAGGGCATGCCCCGAAAGTGAGTCACGTGATCCGCCCGGCCTTGGAAACGCCGTCCCGCCACAGATCGTAGCGCGGATCCACGTAGCTTTCGAAGAACGCATCCAGTTCTTCGCGGAGAGGCGCGATGACGCCGTCGGATTCGGCTTCTGCCCGGTTCAGGCGTTCCCCCGGGTCCGACCTCATATCGTAAAGCTCGTCGGGACCGTCGGGATTCCGAACGGTATACTTCCATCGGTCGGTCCGGATCATCCGAGTGTTTTCGAACTCGTGAAAGATCGTCCCCTGCCACGCGGCGGGCTTCCCTTCGAGCGCGTTCGCGTAGGATCTGCCCGGGCTTCGATCGAGCGCGAGATCGAGTTGCAGGTAGTCCCGCATCGACGGCAGGAAATCGTAGTTGCACGTCCTTCCGTCGAACACCGATCCACGCGGAATCCTCGACGGATGTCGAAGAATCAGCGGGATGTGGATCGCTTCTTCGAATGTGTGAAGCGGTCTCGAGTGATCGCCCATCCCCCACATCCCGTGATGTCCACCGCACAACCCCTGGTCTGACGTAAAGATCACCAGCGTGTCTTCGGCCAGACCCAGACGATCCAACGAATCCATCAGCGTTCCCACGCCGTCGTCGACACCGCTCACCGCCGCTGCGTATCCCTTGATACTCACCTCGTTGTTGATGATGTGGCGGTTGTTGTAGAGCCACGGATGGACCTTTTCACGTGGAAAGCACCTCAACGGCTTGTCTGCATAGTGATCGCTGTGCCGATTGACGTGGGGATGCGTCATCGACTCACCCAACCCATAGGGCCCGTTGTAGGCCACATACAGAAAAAACGGATCGTCTCGTCGGTGCTCCAGGAAGTGCACGGCGTGCGTCGTGATCGCATCGGTCACGTATCGCGGCTCCCGGTAGACGTCGCCTTTCCAAATCATCTCGCTGTCGTAGAATTCCGAGGTGCTTCCTTTGGGCCGGGTGAACCAGTAGTCGAATCCCAGCTGGGGATTCAGGCTATCGCCCAGGTGCCATTTACCCGACAGCCCGCACGAGTAGCCGGCAGAGTGAAGCCCGGCCGGCAGGTTTTCGAACTCGGCGATCGTGCAATAGGCGTCGGGCCCCATCTGTGCATCGGGCTTCTCGCCCCCCAGGTAGCAGTGCACGCCGTGCTGGGATGGAATCAGTCCGGTGAACCACGTGGCCCTGCTCGGCGAGCAGACGGAGTTGACACAGTAGGCGTTCGAAAACCGCGTTCCCTCCGACGCGAGACCGTCGATACGTGGCGTTCGGATGTCCTCGTTTCCGTAGCACCCGAGCGTCCACGCCCCCTGGTTGTCGGTCATGATCATGACCACATTCGGCCTGTCAGCGCTCACGTGTAGCCCATCCTGTCACTGTCGAACATCGACTCTTCCATACCAAACGCGCCGGGACTGAGACACGACTCGTAGACCCAGTTTTTTCAGAAGCGGGCCGGACGAGCGATCCTTGACCACGACGGCGCGTCGTGCCACCCGCACGGCTTCGTCCAATGTCTCCCGAGTCGGTGCGCCCTCGTAGGCGAGCAGACGCACCAGGTCGAGACCCTTGGAGTGAGCGAAAGTGGCCTCGAACATCGGATCGAAGTAGACGACATCCCACGCATCCTCGTCCAGGGTCGGCAGATAACTTCGAGCATCGGCACAGACGATCGCGATTCGTTTCATTGCAAGGAGGAGGTCGTCGGCCAGGTGCTCGTAAGTTCGCGTGCCGTATCGCACGAGCGCGGCCAGGACGCGCGACCGTTCGATGGCACAGACCCGGCCGGACCGTCCCACCCGATGGGAGGCCACCGTCGCGTCGGCGCCCAGACCGCACGTGCAATCGAGAAACGACTCACCGGTGCGAAGACCCGACGCCTCGATCATCCGATCGCAGTCCCCGTGGACGAGGGTTCGGATCCGAGGCCTGGCCATGTTGGGATGAAACCGGAAAACACGACCCTCAACCACGAGCCGAATCTCGTGTTCGGCGACGACGATCACTCCGCCCATCCGGTCCTGATCGTCCGTCAGCTCGCGCAGGGCCCGCCGTTCACGCGTGACGAACGGACAGTGGAGCTCATCCGCGACGGCTCTCGCCGAACTCGTCAGGCGAGCGGTCTTCGGTGATGGCCGGCACGGCCACGACAGCTAGGCCCGCTCACGACGGCGTCGGGCGAGCCTGGCCCCCACGTCGATCGCGCAGAGCAGGTTCCCCTCTTTTGCGATCCCCTTGCCCGCGATGTCGAACGCGGTTCCGTGATCGACCGACGTGCGAACGATCGGCAACCCCAGGGTCACGTTCACGCCCGTGTCGAACGCCACGAGTTTGACCGGCGCGTGACCCTGGTCATGATACATCGCGACGACCCCGTCGTAGACCCCGTTATACGCCTTGAAGAAGGTCGTGTCGGCTGGCAACGGTCCTTCCACGCGCCACCCGGCCGACGTGGCTTGCTCGACAGCCGGCAGAATGATCTCCGAGTCCTCCGATCCGAACAAGCCATTCTCCCCCGCGTGCGGATTCAGACCTGTCACGGCGATCGTGGGATCGACGCGCCCCATCCCCTCGAGTGCCTCGCGGAGCAGCGTGATCGTGTCGAAAATGTCCTCCGTCCTGAGCGTCGAAGACACCTGATCCAATCCGATGTGACACGTCACGTGGGCGACGTTCAGCCGTTCGGACGCCAGCATCAGTCGCACCCGCTCCGCGCCCGACTTGTCGGCCAGCAACTCCGTGTGGCCCGGATACCGGTACCCGGCCAGATTCATGGCCTCCTTGTTGAGCGGTGCCGTCACGATTCCGTCGATGTCGTCGGCGACCGCCAGGTCGACCGCCTTGATGACCCATTCTGCGGCCGCACGACCCGCTTCACTCGACACTTCCCCCGTCCTGATCTGCCCACGATTCAAATCGATCGGGTTGAGCACGTTAACTGTACCCCGCTCGAACCGAGCTTCACCTGGATGTTCAACGGATCGGATGCGTAGGTCGGCGCCGGCCCACCCGGCGGCCTGTTCCAACACGCCCGGGTCGCCGATCACCATCGGCCGGCACCGGGCATAGGCCTGGACTCCGGCCAGGGCCTTGGCGATGACTTCCGGCCCGACCCCGCACGGATCCCCCATCGTAATCGCGAGCAGCGGCAAACTTCGAACATCCGCCATCGGTATCTCCTTCTGAACAACACGCAGAAGCGCGTCACTCTCTCCGAGCGCTCCGCCCTTCGTCACGACCGTCAACCCATCGAAGGGTCCTCCGATCAGCTTACACACCGGCACCGCCGTTGCGACCTCCCCCAAAATCTGCGACGACGTCGCCCCGAGCGCACGAGCGACCGAAATCGCCGTCCATCCTCCCGTCACGACCAGCGTCGCTGGCCGAAAAGCCGATAGCACGCGTTGGGCCACTTCCGCCAGCAGGGCGATCCCGTCTCCGGCATCGTCGCTGTGAAGTCCCGAGTGAAGCCCCACGAGCGAGATCACGGCGTCACCGCCGGCCTCGAGCTGCGCCGTCACCTCGTTCACGACCCTGGGTGCGTGAGGACGCGCCCAGGCGAATGGCGCGGAATCGACGTGAACCTCCCACTCGTGCGTGTGCCCGTCGGCTTTGAGGACGGACACCTGATCGCGCGTCGTCGATTCGTTCGTTCCGACGATCATCAACGTTGGCCCGGCGATCCACGGGTTCGACGGTGTTCGCTCCTGCGCGAGCCCATAGGCCTGGGGAACGTGGGCGGCCAACCCGGCGAACCCACACAGAATCGGGCCGGGGGTCAACCGGGCACACGCCTCCGCCAGAATCTCCAGATCCGATTCCGCCGCCGCGTCTGCCACGATGATCGTCGTATCGACACCGCGGACGGCCTCGATCGTGACCGACACGTGGTCGACGCCCCGGGCAACCGTCTCGAGCGAGAGTGTGTGGATCGCGCACGGGGCTTCCGATTCGAGCAGATGCGGCAGGTAGGATCCCCGAACGGGCGCCCCGGCATCGTGACCGACTTCGGTTCGTTCAACGGGCACGCCGTGGACGAGGTGGTAGCCACCGACCGTCACGCGTCCCGCACAGGGAAAGGCCGGGGCGACCACACACAGGTTCCGGTCGAAGACGCGCATGACCGCGCGAATCTCGGTGCCGAGGTGGCCACGCAAGGCCGAGTCGACCTTTTTGTAGATCAGCCTCGGCCTCAGCCGGTCGAACCGGGCCATCGCATCCATTCACGCGCTGCTCTGCGATAATCCTGGATGCGTTCCGCGTTTCCGTGTCGACGACGAGCGCATCGACATCGGTTAGGTCCATCTCGCCACCCAGGTAGACGCGGGTGCGCAAGCCTGACTTGGCAAAGGCGAGGCCCGTGTCGCAGGCGCCGGTAAAGTCGTCGGCCGGCACGATCACACGAACCGCTTCCGCGTGCCCGTCGATCGTTTCATCCCCCATCGGTCACCTCTCTCCAGTCGCCGATCGTTGCTCCCCTCTCAAACGTGCGCCATATTATCGGGAAATCCGGCCACACGCAAACCAGAGGATCCTGATGGATGAGAAGGCCACGTTCGTCCAGACTCTTTTCGCGGGTATCCCTGCCGAATACGATCGATTGCTCGGGCTGCTGACGTTCGGTCAGGACGGAAGATGGCGAAGAGTCGCGATCGACGCGGCCGACGTGATCCCGGGGTCGAACGTGCTCGACCTGGCCACGGGCACGGGCGTCTTCGCGTTCGAATGGGTCGATCGATGCAAGGTCGAGGTCGCCGCCCTGGACATTACACCAGCGATGTTGCATCACGCCCGATCCGTTCGATTGTCGCGCGAAGTCCGTCCCTCCGTGCGCTTCGTCGGCGGACGAACCGAGTCCCTGCCTTTCGCGAACGATCAGTTCGACGTCGTCAGCATCGGGCTGGCTTTGCGCAACCTAACGGACCTTCCGGCGTCCTTTCAGGAGATGGCACGCGTGCTTAGACCGGGCGGTCGTGTCGTCTCGATCGACTTTACGCGTCCGCACAGACTGTTGCGTCGCGTTTATTATCCTTACCTCTGTCGGGGGTTGCCAGCTATCGGGCGGGCCATTTCACCCGAGTGGGACGACACGTTCGAATATCTCTGGCGTTCCATCCTCAGGTTTCACGAGGTTGCCCACGTCGTCGACGCGCTCGGAGCGGCCGGATTCCGCGATATCACCGCTCGCCCGTTGACCGGGGGAATCGCCACGCTGATCGTGGGCACTCACCCGTGAAGACGGGAGCCTGGTATGCGTCGCGTGGCGGCCCTCTTCGCGATCTCTGGACGTTGCTGCACCCACCCTACACGTCTATGGTTCTGGCCTACGTGACTCTGGGAGCGGCTTTGTCCGACCGGTTCGATCCTCTGCGGTGGGGCTGCCTCCTCCTCGCCTACTTTCTGGGTCTCGGCTGCGCTGCTCATTTTTTGGATGAGGCAAGGGGTCATCCCTGGGGAACAGGGTTCAGCACACGTCGTCTTCTCGTTTTGGCGGCCCTTACGTTGCTGACAGCCGTCGGCATCGGCGTCTACCTCGCGTGGACCTTCTATCTCGGATTTCTCGTGTTCGTCGCGGCCGAAACCTTCTTCGCCTTCGCCTACAATCTGGAATGGTTTTCCGGCAGGTTCCACACCGACGCCTGGTTCGCCGTCAGCTGGGCCGCACTTCCCTTCCTCGCCTCCTTCTACGTTCAAGATGGGGACCTACCCGTCTGGTCGATCGCCGTCGCGGGTGCGCTCGCGTCGACAGCCGCCGTGCAGATCTCGCTCAGTCGCTGGGTCAAGGGGTATCGTCGTGGCCCCTCCCTCGTGGCTCTCACCGACGTTCGGGGAACTCGAAACATCTCGACGCAAGAAATGATCGAGCGACCCCAGCGCGCCTTGAGATTCATCGTATGGTCCGTCGACCTGCTCGCGGTGGGCCTCGTCCTCAAGCGAATCCTGCCTCCGCTGATCGTGTTCGGCCTGCTCACGGCCTCCCCGGACATCCTGGCACAGGAAAAGCCCAACGTCACCACCAGAAAGGTCGGAGCCGAGTATCGCGTGAAGGGATCCTTGAGGGTGCCCGTTGAGAACCACGCGGTCTGGGATGCCCTCACGGATTACGATCGGCTGGCAACGTTCGTCGAACCCCTCACGCGGAGTCGGACGCTCGAAGTCAACGACGACGACTCGAGACTCGTCGAACAGATTTCGTTCGTTAAAGTGTTGTTCATTAAGCGAGAGTCTCGCGTGGTTCTGCTGATGAAGGAATTTCCAAAAACTCGAATCGTCAGCGCGCTCGTCGAGGGAGATTTCATCACCTACCACGCCGAGTGGGAGCTGAGCGACACACGAGAAGCGAACGGGAAAGAAAGCTGTGTGCTCGGTCTGGAAATGAAAGTCAGACCCAAGATGACAGGACCGGCCTGGATCGAGAAGAGGCTTCTCAAGAGCGGTGTCGAAAAGACGTTGACGGGCATCCGCGACGAGGCTGTACGCCGGGCACGTGGCTGGGCAAATAAACAGAACGAACCGTAACGGGGTATAATCTCTTAACACGTGGACCCGATCTTCCGACCTCATTGCGTGGCCGGGAGGCGCGTCATCGTCGTGCCCGTCTCCGGTGAAAGGTAAAATGAAGAACGCGCGACAGTCACCCGTCGCGCGTCGTTTGCCCCTACATCCACCTCTCCTCTAACCCTCCCTACCGACTCATCTCACCCTCAATCGTCGTTGTCCGCCAACCCGACGAGTGCCTCTTCCTGCCCGGGTGCCGCGAAGGCACCGTGCGCAAGACGACGCAGCGCCAGCCGGAAGTCATCGAACAGCGTGTAGAAAATCGGGACGACCACGAGCGTCAGGAACGTCGATGAGATGAGGCCCCCCATCATCGTTCGGCCCAGCGGGGCGATCGGCATGCCCATCATATTGGCGACACTGACCGCCATCGGAATCAGCCCGAAGACGGTCGTGAATGTCGTCATCAGGATCGGCCGATAGCGATTATGACCCGCCTCCAGGATGGCCGTCATTCTGTCCGTACCGTCCTCCCGAAGCCGGTTGATCATATCGACGAGGACGATGGCATTGTTCACGACGACCCCGATCAACACCACACATCCCATACTGGCCATATCGTCCATCTTCGTGTCGGTCAGGTAGAGCGTCCAGTAGACCCCGAAGAACGCCAACGGAATCGACAGGATCACCGAGAAGGGCAGAATAACCGACTCGAACAGGACGCCCATCAGCAGGAACACGAACGTCACCGCCATCAGGATGGCGAAAATCATCTCGTCTTTCTTCTCGCGCAGTTTCGAGTAGTGCTCGCCCTTGTCCCAGGAGTAGCCGCGAGGCATCGAGAAGCCCGCCATCACCTGGTTGATCTGTGTGTAGAACTCGTCGATATCGTCTTTTGTCGCTGTGACCTTGATCCGAAGCTTCATACGTCCATCCTCGCGCCGAATCGTGCCGCTCCCCTTCGAAATCTTGAAATCCGAGAAGGATGCGAGCGGTACAGCCTCTCCCTCGGGTGTCTTGAACAGGTAACTCTTCAATTGCATCAATGTCTGACGGTCCTGTTCGGCCAGTTGAAGTCGAACCGCGATCTCCCTCTCGTCGACCTGAAGACGGTTGAGATGGGCGCCCTCGACAAGATAGCTGATGCTACGCCCGATCTCAGCCGGAGAAAAACCGAGTCGTCTTGCCTGCTCGCGATGGACCGTTACCTGGACCTCGCTCGCTCCTCGCTCCAGATCCGTTTCGGTGCTCAGGATCGACGGAATCCGCCTGATCCGTCGTTCGGCCTCCTCCAGCAACCCGGCCAGCGTCTCGAAGTCCTCACCGTAGAAATTCACATCGACCCCGGCATCCTCGCGCGAGAATCGCTTCTGAACCGACAGCTTAACCCCCACATACTCGGGCATGATTTCGTTCATATCTTCGATGACCATCTTTCGGTCCATCCGGCCATCGACTGGATACCCGATGTAGGCCCGCGTGTTTCGGTAGATCTGGTTCCACCACTCCTGATTGGGTGGATGGTGCAGGAAGACGATGACTTGCCCGTAGTCGTCGTCGTACCAGGTTCGAATCGTGCGAATGTCGTAAGCTTCGCGCTTGGGCTCCAAGATCTCCTCGATCCCAGTCATCACCGAATCCATCATATCGAAACCGAAGAAGTTCGGCCCGTCGACTCGGATGCGAACTATGTTCTGACTGGCATCCCAGCTGCTGCCACGGCCACCCGACTTGATGTTCTCCATCGGGTAGAGGGCGGTTGCAGAGATGGCCAGTACGAGAATAATCGCGTCTCGGCGATGGTTGAGGCACCACTCCAGCGCCCGCAGGTAGACCACCCTCGTTCGCTGCACTGTCTTGGGTTCCTTGCCCACGCGCGCATCGCCGAACCGTTTGGCGGCGACGGGGATAAACAAGAGGGCGACGAACAGGGACCCGAGCAGCGAGAAAACGACGGGCAGTCCCATTTTGGAAAGGTAGAAGCTCGTCCGGGCGCTTCCGCTCATCAGCATCAGCGGGAGAAAGACGACGACTGTCGTCAGCGTGGCCATCGTGATGGCCAACCCCACCTCGCTCGCTCCCACGATCGACGCACGATGGGGGTCTTGTCCCTTCGCTCTGAGCCTGTAGATGTTCTCGACGATCACGATCGCGTTGTCCACGACCATCCCGACGCCCACCATCAGGCCCATCATCGTCATCGAGTTGAGCGACCAATCGAGCAAGTAGATCCCCAGCAGCGCGATCATGACGCAGAGGGGGATGGACAACGTGATCAGTGCCGTCATCCGGATTGTCTGGAGGAAGTAGAGCAGAACGGTAGCCGCGAACAAACCGCCCCAGATCCCCGTGTTCCGGAGGTTGGCCATCGACCGCTCGACGATCTCCCCCTGGTTGAAAAACACGTCGAACCGGGTCCCCGTGCGGTCCGCGATCTCGTCGAGCGCAGCGGACGCACGATTGCACACGTCGACGATGTTCTCACCGGATTCCCTGAAGATTCCGATGGCGATCGCACTCTTCCCGTTGATCTTCTGCACCCACATTCGCTTGCGCGCACGATAGGTCACGTTCGCGATGTCCTTCACACGGATGTCGACGAAATCCGGCGGGGAGCGAAGGCCGCTGCCCTCCCGTTCCACTGCCCGGGCGGACGGCAGACGCTCACCCGACTCCAGCACCTGACCTCCGACGCGTGCAGATGGGAATCGGAGGGGAATGTTGGCGATCTCCTCGAGCGACCGGTAGTGCGCGGTCGACCGCACGAAATACTTCTTTCCGCCTTCCCGTACGAAACCGCCCGAGAGGGCGAAGTTGTCCTGCCTCAGGGTCTGTAGAAGCTGGAAGTGGTTGATCCCTCGCGTCTGCATCTTCTGGTTGTCGAGCTCGATCATCACCTCGCGTCTGGGCGTGCCCCAGACCCCCACCCGAGCCACCCCCTTGAGCCGCTCCAGGTGTCGTCGAATATGAATATCGGCGAACTCACGCGGTTCCCCGACGCCGTCGGGCAACTGGACCCCAACCCACATCACCTCCCAGTCCGTCTCCTGGTTGAACTTCCACAGGAAAACGAAATCTCGAACTTCCTCCGGTAAATCCAGCTTGGCTCGTTCCAGACGGTCCATCATCTGGTTGTAGGCGAGATCGAGGTCGATGTCCTGACGGAACTCCAGACCCAGCCACAGCCCCCACTGCGTGGAGCTGGAAGCACGGATCCTCCGGTATCCCTTGACGGTGCGGAGGTGCTCTTCGATCGGTCGTCGGATGTTCCTGTCGACCTCCTGGGGCGACGTGCCGCGGCGATCGACGCCCACATAAAGCCAGCGCCACTCCCACCCGGACGGAAACGCCTGAACGGACAGCCGCGAGTAAGCCACGGCGCCCACGACCAGGAGGGCAACCAGACACATCGTCACCGTCACCGGTCGAGTCACCGAAATGCGCGGTAGGAACGAGTCCTGTCTCGCGGACGGTTCGGGGTGCTTCAGCTCATCCAAGGGCGAAAACCTCTGATGTGGGTGTGTGAACGGACGTCTCCACAGATAAGACCGTCCGACCCCTCTCCAAGTTACACATCAATCGTCGGCGGCAACCTCGTCGGGCACGGTAGTCGGAGGGACGAAGGCGGCTCGAGCCAGCTGTTTCACGTAGGTTCGCAGGTCGTCCAGGAATGTGTACAACAACGGTACCACAAGCAGGGTCAGCGCCGTCGACGAAATCAGCCCCCCCATCATCGTCCTCCCGAGCGGCGCGTAGGGCGTTCCCATCAGGTTGCTGTTTCCGACCGCCATCGGGAGCAACCCGAAGATGGTCGTGAACGTGGTCATCAGGATCGGACGAAAACGATTGCGTCCGACTTCTGCGATCGCGGCGAGTCGATCCATTCCATCGCGTCGCAGCCGGTTGATCATATCGACGAGCACGATCGCGTTGTTCACGACCACGCCGATCAGGATGATCATACCCACCATCGCCATCATATTCATAGGCGTGCCGGTCACATAAAGGAACCAGTAAACGCCCAGGAAGGCGAACGGAATCGAGAAAAGCACACAGAACGGCAGGATGAACGACTCGAACAGCACGCCCATCAGCAGAAACACGAACGTGATCGCCATAATCACCGCAAAGTAGAGCGTGTCGTCCGTCTCGCGCAGTTCGCGGTATCGTTCGCCCTTGTTCCAAGTGTAGCCCCTCGGAAGCTCGAAACCGGTCATCGCGCGATCGATCTCCCCATACAGACCCTTCAGATCGTCTTTCGTCGCGTAGGCTCGAATGCTCAGACGCGTTTGTCCGTCCTCACGATAGATGCGTCCCGTACTCCCCCGGACCTCGATCGTCGCCAGCTCCGCCAACGGAACATCCTCGCCGCCTTTTGCACGAAAGGCGAAGTTCTTGAGCTGCTGGAGCGTCTTACGGTCTTCCCTCTCCAGATACAGACGCACCTGTACCTCTCGTTCGTCGGCCTGGAACCGAGGCAGACTGACGCCCTGAAGCGCGAACCCGATCGTTCGAGCCACCTCCTGCGCAGACACCCCGATTCGATTCGCTCGATGACGATCGACACGGACACGGACTTCCTCCTCCACACCCTGTTCGTCTTCGTCCTCCGTCTGGACGCTCACGACCGACGGGATCGTCCAGAGCCGGCGCACCACCTCGGGCACCATACTCTGAAGAACCCCCGTATCCTCGCCCTGCAGGACCACCCGGACGTTCGGATCTCCACTCCCGTCATTCCGTCCATCGATACGGTAATCGACCCGACGTATTGGGGAATCTCGTCTCGAACCGCCTTTACGACTTCTTTCCGGTCCATCTCCTTACTTACAGGAAAGCCGATCGCAGCCGTCGCATTCTTGAAGGCCACCCAGTACCAGGTCTCATTGGCCCTCGACACGAGAAAAACCTGAGTGTTCGCGTACCGCTCGCGGTAGTAGGTGCGGACCGTCTGGATATCGAACCGGGCACGATGTTCATCCAGAAAAGCCTCCACGCCGTCGATCACACTCACCGTCTGTTCGAACGTAAAGTGCGGGGGCATCTGCATACTGACCCGAAAGTCGTTCAGCGCCCGCCCGCCTCGGTCACTCCGCTTGAGCCCGCTCGACGGAATCGAGATCGTCGTGAACAAAACCAGCGCGATCAACGCGGCATCCCGCCGGTGTCGCATCGTCCACGCGAGAACACGACCGTAGACCTCTCTCGTGCGCCTAACGTAGACCGGGTCGGGTTTGTTCTCCGTCCCCCCAAAACGGACGGACGCCAGCGGAATGAAGATCAGGGCGACGAACAACGACGCCAGGAGCGCGAAGACGACCGGAACTCCCATACGCGTGAGGTAGAAGTTCATCGCCTGGTTTTTCCCACCCATCAGCATTAAGGGGAGGAACACCACGACCGTCGTCAGTGTCGCCATCGTGATGGCCAGTCCGACCTCGCTGGCCCCCTTGATCGCGCCCTCACGCGCCGACATCCTTCCACGAAAGCGGGAGATGTTTTCCAAAATCACGATGGCATTGTCCACCACCATTCCCACCCCACCATCAACCCCATCATCGTCACCACGTTCAGCGACCATCCGATGAAGTGAATGCCCGTCAGCGTGATCATCAAACAGAGCGGAATCGACAGCGTGATGATCGACGTCATCCTGACCGTGCGCAGGTAGTAGAGCAGAATCAAGGCGGCAAACAGGCCTCCCCATCCACCGGTCGTCTGGAGATTCCTGACGGCCGTTGAGGATGAACATGCCCTGATCGAAGAACACGTTGAACTGCAGCCCCGCGTTCGATTTCTCCAGTTCCCCCAACACGTCTCGGACGCGCGCCGTCGTTTCCACGATGTTCGCACCCGACTCCTGCTTGACGCCGAATGAGATACCGAGCTCGCCGTTCAGGCGCTGGTAGCTGCGCCGGGTCGGAACGTCGTAGGAGACCGTCGCCACGTCCTTCAAGGACACCTCGGGCAGCCCTTCTCGCCCGGGGATCTTGATGCCTTGAATCTCGTCCAGCGACCGGTACTTGGCGACCGATCGCACGTGGAGCTTCTTCTCGCCCTCCTGCACGAAGCCGCCGGCCAACGCAAAATTGTCGCCCTGCAGTGCCCTCACGACTTCGGCGAGCGACAGCCCCCGCGACTGCAGACGTTCCTGATCGATCTCGACCATCACTTCCTTTTCGTTGACGCCATACAGATCAACGGCTCCGACCCCGTCGATGCGTTCGAGCGCACGAACGATCGTGCGCTGGCAGTACTGGTAGGGATCCCCGATCGACGGATCGAGCGTCACCCCGCCCCACAGGATGCTCCAACTGTCCATATCCCATTTGTAGACACGCACGCGATCTCTGGACTCCACGGGCAGGGATGGCTTCAGCCGGTCCAGGCGATCGACCACCTGGTTGTAAGCCAACGCCATATCCGTGTCCTCCCGGAAAGAGATTCGAGCACGGGTGCCCCTTTCGTCGCTCGACGTCCGCAGACGCTCGATGCCCTTCACGGCACGGAGGGTCTCTTCCAGTGGACGCGTGATCTGAGACTCCGACTCCTGCGGCGTGGAATTATTGTAGCGGATGTTGACAAAGAGGAAATTCGGATCCAGACCGGACGGCATCAGCTTGATGGGAATCCGATCGTAGGCGACGCCGCCCAGCACCAGCAGGGCGAGCAGGACCATCGTCACCATAACCGGACGGTTGACCGAAATGCGCGGAAGAATCGATTCGTGGATGTTCATCGGCGGACAAAGAAAAGCGCGCCAGATGATCGATCGGTGCGCTCGCGGGAAGGGGCCGCTCTGGGTAGAACGGAGCGCGAAAAGATGGCCTGACGGGGTCGGAAAGTCAAGGTGGGCACAATAGGTGGGGCAGAGTCCTGCAGCTCGAGTTACCCCAGTCGGATGCATCAACGCGTTGCTAGGCGCAGCCCTTTCAGGACAGGCTCCGGGACGGGCACAACGTATTGTTTTCACACAAATATAAGTGCGCCGCGCACGCTCTATTGTCTGTCCTGAGTCTGAGTTCTGAACGAGGGCACTGTTAGGCCTATCCTGATGGTCCTCGTAAAAGTGGCCCCGGGGCCACTTTTACGATTCCCTGCTATTTCCCAGTTTTTCCGCCCTTTTAAGAATTTTTTTCTCAACCTAACCCCTTGTAAAACCGATACTATCTCATAACACCCTATCCAAAACCGGAAAAACCTACTTGACATTACTTGGTATAACTTTACATTCTCGAATAGACGCTAGCGCCAACAGGCGATGACACGTCCAAGGAAGGGCTCCCCATCGCCGCTGAACGCGTCGGACCGGTTCCTCTCGCATCCACCCCGGCCGGTGTCGACACAACGGAGGGCAACATGAACGAGGGTGGTCAGCTCATCGGAATCGACGAAGTTTCCCGACTGTTCGAGAAGTCGGTCGAATCCATCCGCAAATACAAGAACTACGGAATCCTCAGAGTTGCGGATAAGGTCGGGAACAAGGATCTGTTCGATCGCGAAGACGTCGTTCGCAAGAAGCAGCTCGTCAAGGAGATGCAAGTCCAGCGCAGACTTTCGCTCTTCCAGATCGCTCTGGAACTCGAGCGAGTCGACGACGTGCGTTCGTCGGAAGGTCCAGCTCGCATCCTCATCGTCGAAGATGAAGAAGCAACGCGGGAAACGTGGCGCGAGTTCTTCGAGGGCTCGGGCTATCAGGTCATGGAAGCAGGAGACGGCAACCTCGCGCTCGATACGGCGCGATCGGAGAGGCCCGACCTGATTCTCCTCGACCTCAAGCTTCCCGGGCTCGACGGCTATCAGGTCTGCCAGCGTCTCAAAGGCGACCCAACGACGTCGACGATTCCGATCATCATGATCACTGCGTTCCTCACCGGGCCGTCTGACACGGTTCGGGGCATCGAATACGGAGCGGACGACTACCTGAACAAGCCAGTCGACCTCGACGTACTCGCTGCACGGGTCGGGATGATCCTGCGCCGCGTGCAGCGCTGACGAAGCACCGCGCTGGTCGCCGCCGCCCTTTTTGACCAATCGGACACAGCGGCAAGGAGTCAGAAATGTTGGACGGATTTCTCACCACAGCACTCGAGATCATCATCATCCTCGATGTATGCGGGGCCGTCGTCTACGTCCTCGCGTTCAGTCTCCGGCGCGCCAGCCAGAAGCGAGCGGAAGAGACGTCGGAGGCGTCCCTCACCCCTGGTTTTGCCTACGGCCAGACCCTCAGCCCGGCCTTTGCCGCGAGTGCACCCGTAGGATCGCCGGTTCAGGCTTCCGACGGCCCTCCCCCGCTCCCCGAGTGGGCTCAGGAGGCGGTCGATCGCCACAACGCCCCCACACGACACCCCAGAATCGATTTCGCCGTCGATTCGGACGAAGTCCGCGCCGATGTCGAAACAGAGATCGCCGACTCCGAAAAGACGAAGAAGCGGTTCGACTGGGTCGTCGGATTGCGAACAAAGCTATCCACCCTCGCCCATCGGCTGATCTGGAAGCGAAAACAGGGTCAGGAAAAAGCCGAACGGACCGATATAGAGAGTGATCGTGCGCGGCTCCACCGCGTTCTGGACAGCTTCCGAGAGGAAGGTTAAGCGGTTACGGCAGGCGTGCGCCCCGCGCACGAAGCGGACCAATCAAACGTCAGAGTCGACGCCAACAGGCGAACGGGAGTGGAGATGGGTAAGATGTGGAGATGGGTAAGATACTGGTTGTACATAAGAACGAGTTGATCCTCGACGTCGTTCAGGAGATGCTCCAGGACGTCGGATACGCTGTCACCCTCACATCAGACCCTCAGCGAGCCCTCAGCAAAGCAATCGCCACACGCTACAACCTGATCATCGTCGACCGGCATCTCGAAGGCCACTACGATGGCGGCCGGCTGGTCGAGCTGCTCAGGAAGTACGGCGTCCACACACCCATCATCGGCACGGCACCCGAAGGCAACTGGGCAGAAGACTCGTCGGACCTGGTCGACTATCTCCTGCCGACGCCGTTCGAATACGGGCAACTGTTGAGAGCGGTTTCCGACCTTCTCGACCCCAAGAACCGAGCCACACTCGAGGAGCTCGCGCAGAATCCCTCCGAAATCGAAGAACTGCTCGAAGGACCGCTCGAACTGCTCGACGACCTCTCTCCGACCGAAGACCTCGACCTGCCGCCAGAACCCGAATCGGATCCAGAACCCAAGCAACCAGCCCGTCCGGTCGCGACCTCGGTCAACCGACCGGAAAGAACCTGGCAGCCGCCGGTCGTCCGTTCTCGCACGGGTCCGGCCCACGTCCTGATCGGCGACGGCAGCGACAACACGCGCAACGCGGTTGCCGAAACGATCAAGAGCGACGGTTTCGAAGTCACGGCCTGCAGCGACGGGCACGCCCTCGTCGAAGCCACGATGTTCGAGGATTTCGACCTGATCGTACTCGATCTGTGGATGACGGGCCTGGACGGATTCGAGGTCATCGAAACGCTCCGGATGTCCGGCGTCGACACGCCCATCATCATCTCCACGGCCTACATCACGCGCGAAATGGTCGAGGAGCTCGCTCCACACAAGGTGCACAAGATCCTTCTCAAGCCGTTTCGTGCCAGAGACCTCCTCGAAGCAGTACAGGAAGTGGTTCCCGCCTGAACGATCTCCACAGAGACGAAGCGAGGCCGACTCTGTCGCCATAGAGAGTCGGCCTTTTTGCGTACTCGCGAGTCGCCCCTCGAAACAAACGCCCATCCCGACGCTTCCAACGAACATCTTTTTCTGAAATCCGTTCGGCATTTCCGAATCCTTTCCTATACTTTGCCGACCGGAGATCTGCGCGGCACTTCCCAGCGCTGGAGACGTTGAATGAACAAGAGTCTCGCCACGAACCTGCTTGCCATCGGCTGTATCGCCGCCGGCTACTACAGCCCGATTCACGGAGACACGATCCTGACCGTGGGACTGTTCGCCACCTCGGGAGCCATCACCAACTGGCTGGCCGTCCATATGCTGTTCGAAAAGGTGCCCGGACTCTACGGTTCGGGGGTCATTCCGGATCGATTCGAAGAATTCAAATCAGTCATACACGCCTTGATCATGAACCAGTTTTTCAACGCCCGGAACGTCGAGTCTTTTTTCGAAGCACAGACAGAGGACATCGCCCTCGCTTTCAACCCGGATCCCGTCATCGAAGCGATCGACTACGACCGAATCTTCGACGGATTCCTCGAGGCGGTTCTGAATTCCCAGTTCGGCGCGATGTTGGGTTTCGTCGGCGGGGTTGGAGCGCTCGAACCGCTCAAGGCGCCGTTCGAGGCGCAAATGCAGAAGGAGGTGCGAGCCATCCTCGATTCGCCCGGTTTTATACAGGCCGTCGAGGACGGAATGGGGAGGGAGAGCGTGACGGCGGAGATCATTCAGAAGGTTGAGTTGATCGTGACCCGAAGGCTCGATGAGCTCAGCCCGCAGATGATCAAGGAGATCGTGCAGGAGATGATCCGCGAGCATCTGGGATGGTTGGTCGTCTGGGGGGGTGTCTTCGGCGGACTGATCGGCCTGATCACGCAAATCGTCCGGGCAGGCTCCAGCGTTCCCGGCCTGTAGTGTGTCCTCGACCGTGAACCGAATCGCCAACCCGCCGGCCCGCGCCACCCTGATCTACGATGGGGACTGTGTCTTCTGCACAAAGTGGGTGGAGCGACTGGCCGAACACGCCGTCGACGTAGACACACAGGCCTACCAGATGGTCGCCGGACACTACTCCGAAATCCCTGCGACAGCGTATGCCGAAGCGGTGCATTGGCTCGACCCGTCGGGCCAAGTCCTTCGCGGTGCGAGAGCCGCGTATCGATTCGCGTCCCGCGCTGGTCTTTCCGGCCGCCTCGCTGAGCAAGCCTGCGCCATCGTCCCCGGTTTCGCCACAGCGTCGGAGTTCGCGTATCGCGTGATGGCCCGCAATCGGACGTTGACTTCCTCTGCCGCAAACCTGCTGTGGGGTCGGGATATGCGGCGCCCGCAGTTTCGCATCGCGGGCGATCTGTTCCTCCGAACGCTGGGCGTCATCTTCCTGATCGCGTTTTTGTCTCTTTGGGTCCAGATCGACGGCTTGATCGGCTCGGAGGGAATATTGCCGATCTCCAGCACGCTCGATCAGGCCGAGCGCCACTTCGGTCCCTCACGACTCTGGCAGTTTCCGACCCTGTTCTGGTTCTCATCCACAGACGGAACCATCACCGCCGTGTGCGCCCTCGGAGCGCTCGGTGCGATCGGAGGTATCCTCGCTCCCAATTTCTGGCCGTCGTGGACCGTGAGTTTTGTGGCGTACCTCACGCTCGTCACGGCAGGACGTGTCTTCACGGCCTATCAGTGGGACGCCTTGCTGCTCGAAACCGGTTTTCTGGCGATCGTGCAGACCTTGCCCTTTGCCGGCCGTGCCAACCTGGGTGAGCGTCCCATCTGGTCCTTGAGCACGGCCATCCCTCCACCTCGCTCGGTCGCCTGGCTTTACCGCTGGCTGCTCTTCCGATTGATGTTCTCCTCGGGCGTCGTGAAGCTCGCCAGCAATGATGAGGCCTGGTGGGGTCTGACTGCGCTCACCCGTCACTTCGAAACGCAGCCACTGCCAAACGGCTTCTCCTGGTATGTCCACCAGCTTCCCGCCGGGGTGCACACCTTCTCGACCATCTCAATGTTCGTGATCGAACTCGCCGTCCCCTTCCTGTTCTTTGCACCTCGCCGCCTGCGCAACCTCGCGTGTGCGCTGACCCTATTCTTCCAGGCCCTCATTTTCGCGACGGGCAACTACACCTTCTTCAACCTCTTGTCGGTGGCGCTCTGCCTGCTCCTGATCGGCGACCGATCCTGGCCGAGCTGGATTCGCCAGCGCTACGGCTCCAGGCTCACACGCGCAACGCCCAATGTCCTCCATCGACTGTTTGTCCCGGGTGTGATCATCAACATCACTTTTTGCGCTTACCTGCTGCCGCTCGGCGCGTTCAGACTCGACATCACACCTCCGGCGCCGTGGTCTCGTGCGTATGCGGCGGTTGCCCCCTTCCGTGTCCTCAACACGTATGGCCTCTTCGCGGTGATAACGACGATGCGGCCCGAGATCCTGATCGAAGGCAGCGAAGACGGCGTCTACTGGCAGACCTACGAGTTCTTCCATAAACCCGGTAACCCCCGGAGACGTCCCACCTTCGTTGCCCCGCACCAGCCGCGCCTGGACTGGCAGATGTGGTTTGCCGCCCTCGGACCGATCCAGAACAGCCCGTGGTTCTACAACTTCATTCGACGGCTGTTCGGGGGTTCGCCCTCGGTCAAGACGCTGCTGTCCGTCGACCCCTTTCCCGACAGTCCCCCTCGGCTGATCCGAGCGAGGATGTACGACTATCGTTTCTCGACACCGGACGAACGTGCCATCGAAGGGGTCTGGTGGAAGCGAACGTACACACACGACTATCTGCCGCCCGTCGCTCGCCCGAGAGAAGGTTTCTGAATCTTGTCGGGAAATCAGGAAGTGGTCAACGACCGCCACGGAGACGCGACGCTGCAGACGTTGGAGGGTTACCGCAAGTGTCGCACGAGGGCTTCGGCGATCGCCCGGTGACGTTTGGGGGCTTCGAGGTTGCAGAAAACGAGATTGTCGCCGCATTGAGACTGCGCGATATCCAGCTCGGCTTCGATGCGATCCCCCGACCGAACGTTGTGGTCGTCGGCGTAGCAGCCAATGAAAGGAATGAAGCGATTGCGGCTTGGATCCTCCAGCCGCTTCATTTCTTCCGTTTCGAACCTCACACGCTGCAGACTCCACGCCGGTTTGTAGAACCAGGAGATCGTCTGGGAACAGTAATCCATCCGTAGACGCCAGCCGTAGTAAGGGTTCGGTCTGAACGGTGGCCAGAGATGGCTCATCACGACGGCATCGGGATTGACCGACTGGACCGCCTCGTAGAGCGTCTCCGATATTTCCACGAGTGAGTCCTCGGAGACACGAGCCATCGCGTCGTAGGGATTGAGGTTCTCATCACGTTCCACGCGGGAGCGCCGGAGCTCGCACCGCTCGCACCAGCAACCGTAGTGATTCTGGAATCCGAATCCGTCCAACGCCACCCCGTCCGAAGTGGAAGCGGCCTTGCAGACCCGCTGCACCAACAGGTCGACCGCGTCAGGCTGCAGAAAACAAGCCGTCGTCTTGAGGATGACCGACGGAATCCAGCGGTGGGCGAGAAGGTCGTAGTTTCGCGGGCCGTCTTTCTGCGCGTGGGCCCAAGCCGCTTCGTTCGATGCCAATCGCTGGGCAACGTGGGGTTTGTCCCGCGCCATCGCATCGGGCACGCTTGGCGTCACGATCGTGACCACGCGGATCCCGAGTTCCTCGCCCACGGTCATCATCGCCGATGTCGGGTCGTGCACGACGAGCGTGTCGAACCCGAGTTCGGCCGCGAACTCCAACATCTCCCTGGCCTGCTCGTCCGTCTCCCGCGGCAGATGCCAATCCCACGCAGCCTTCACGTCATCGATCTCCTATCGTAGCCATTTTGACCTTACCACCGTCCCACCTCACCCGGTCCCAACCGTGCCTGCTCTTGTTTGATCTAGGAAGTGAACGAATCGACCTCACGGGCTTTCATCTTCTTCCGACCATCCGCCTTGTCATCCGATGCCCAAACCAGAGCCGCCGCCAGGAACGTCCGTGCGGCCCGGTCGTCCTTCGCCACCACTCGAGCGTAGTCCGCTTTCGCCTCCTTCACGCGACCGAGCCCGAGGTAGGCCTCGGCCCGATACTCGAGCGCTTCGACGTAATCGCTCTTCAGAGCGATCGACCGGTCATACGCTTTGAGGGCTTTTTTGTGTCGCCCCGTCTTCCGATAGGCGTAGCCGAGGCTGCCCCAGGCAGAATAGTGGTCCCTGTTTTCATCCGTTGCTTGTTCCAGAGCCTTGATCGCGCGTTTGTATTCCCGTTCTGCAGAATCCAGAAAAACGCGGCGATCATCTTCCGCCGCCTCGGCTGCCTGCTTTTCATACGCCCAGGCCTTGTCCCGATGTGAAAGACCAGGTTATAGAGTCTGTCCGCCTCGATCCGTCGATCGGCATCCGATTTTTCGTCCTTCTTGCTGCCCATCGCCCATCCGGGAACCGTCAGAAACAGGATGGACAGCGAAAGAGCGTACAGATTCCGGTATCTCACCTTTCCGACCTCCTAGCTGGCTGCCACATCTTCCCCTCACCCCTGCCTGTCCTGAGCGGGAGTCGAAGGGCTCCCCAGCCCCCCCCTCGGGGGGTGGCTGGGCCTCAGGCAGCCGCTTGAATCGCTTTCCCCATCCGTTCGACTCGCCGATCCGAATGATCACAATGCATCGGCACGAGCACGGAACGGCTCAGAATTTCCAGCGACGTCTTGCACATATCTTCGGTGTATTCGACCTCGAGCTTCTTGTTGGCCTCGAGATTGTACGGGTTCAAGTCCGGATGATGGGCTCCCTGCTTACGCATAATCGGGTCCCAACGCGTGTAGACGTGGCGCCCCGTGTCGATCGGCAGAAACGCACTCACACCCTCCGGCTCGTTCTCGAAAACACCGGATCGAATATCCTGTTCCCCCAAACGATCTGCAAAACCGCGCGCTTCCTCTTCTGTCGCGAAGCCAAAACCAAGATGCGTTCCGCAGTCATCTTCGAAACTGTTGTAGTCGATGGGCGTCAGTCCTGCGTCCTTACCCGCCACAAGCAGCTCTGTCTTGTGACGCCGCATCGTGTTCAGCATATCGTCGATCCGTTCCAGCTGTGCGTTCAGAATCGCACCGGAGACCTCGTTCGCGCGGTAGTTGTGACCCGCAAACTGAAACTCATCCCGGAACTCTTCTGGATTCCAGTAGTAGGAGCAGCAGTCGACGGCAACCGAGGCTCGATTCATGATATCCTCTGAGTCCGTCACGAGGGCACCGCCCTCCCCACTCGTCATATTCTTGTAGTAGTTGAAGCTGAAAGCCCCGGCGTGTCCGATCGAACCAAGCATTCGCCCCTTGTAGCCTCCACCCACAGACTGACACGCGTCCTCCAGCACCAGGATTCCGTGCTCGTCGGCCAGCTTCATGATGCCGTCCATATCGCAGGCCAACCCCCACATATGGACGGGAATGATCGCCTTCGTGTAGGGCGACAGACGTCGCTCGACATCGTGCGCAGACAGCGTGATTGACTCATCGACATCGGCCACGATCGGAATGGCCCCCGAGGAGAGCACGGCGAGAGCAGTCGCCATATAGGTGCAGGCCGGTACGATCACTTCGTCGCCCGGTCCGATCCCCATCCCCACGAACGACGCATACAGTGCCGATGTTCCGCTCGGCGTCATACGAACGTACTCGACACCCAGCCGACGGCCCCACGCTTTCTCGAACGTCACGCATTCTCCCTCACGACCGTGACGATAGATGTACTTCGAGCGGAACAGCCGCTCGATGCGTTTCAGCTCTCGTTTCCCCACTCTGTACATCGTTAGCTCCTGACGGCTTCCGGCGTGGCGGTCTCCCCACCCGATACTTGCAAGGCATTGCTCGGATCAGATGCTCTGTCGTCTTCGTCCGGTGTGATGACCGTCAGCGGCACCCATTCCCTGATCGAGTTGATCATGAATACGGAATCCGCTTCGTAGATGTCCGGTCGCATCAACGTGCGCTCCTCGATTTCGCCCCGACACAACAGTTCATCGGGGAACGTTCCCGCGAGCAACCCGGACGAAACCGGTGGCGTAAAACAGCGATTCTCAATCTGGACAACGACGTTCCCGACCAGGCATTCGACCACCTCGCCCCGCTCATTCACCAGAATCACGGCATCGGCCACATCGCGATAGCGTTCGTGCTGAGCTTCGTAGACGGCTCGATGCGTCGTCTTGTGATACAGGAAAGGATCGCGGCTATCGACAGGAACCTCCGAGACGATGGCCGTCATCGGTTTCTCCACAGGCATCGACTGCCGCTCGCACGACAGCTCGCCCGCCCGATCCAACGTGACGCGAATCCGCAAGGGTTCCTCCGACCCATCGACTTCGGCCATCACAACCCGATCGAATCGCTCCCGTTCGAACGGAAACCGAAAGTAGCGTGCCGATCGAGAGATACGTTCGACGTGCCGCTCCAGCAGATAGACACCATCCCCCGGGTCGTATCGCATCGTCTCGAACAGCGAGAAATCGGGACGTCTTTCGGTCAGGACCCTCGCCTTCGTCACACATTCGGCATATTCTCGTTCGCTCGACGAGTCGAAGGTGATGCCACCCCCCACGCCGTACTCCGCTTTCCCGCTCTCTGTGTCCACGCAGACCGTACGAATACCCACGCTGAACGTGGCTTCGCCGCCCGGCGACACAAAACCGATGGCGCCCGTGTAGACACCTCGCGGCGAGCACTCCAGATCTCTGATGATTTCCATCGTCCGCACTTTGGGAGCCCCCGTGACCGAACCACAGGGAAAGAGCGCCCCCATCACGTCCGTCAGACCCGCGTCCAGTCGCAACCGCCCTTCGACTTCAGAGGTCATCTGAAGGACGGTCTCGTATCGTTCGACGGACCAGAGATCGTTCACACGAATCGACCCCGGTTCGCACACGCGGCCGAGATCGTTGCGAACGAGATCGACGATCATCAGATTTTCTGCCCGTTCCTTCTCCGACACCGCCAACTCTTCCGCCAACCGGTCATCCTCACTGGATGTCAGACCTCGGAGCCGTGTGCCCTTCATGGGACGCGTCACGATGCGCCCGTCACGCACGCGGAAAAACAGCTCGGGGGAAGCGGAAACGATCTGATGACGCCCCGTATCGATGTAAGCCGCGTAGCTCGCGCGTTGGACGTGACACAGCTGACGGTGGAGTCGACAAGGGTCGGTGACGGACGTTGCCCGCAATCGGTGCGTGAAATTGACCTGGTAGGTATCGCCTGCCCGGATGTACTCACGAATACGATCGACGCCAGCCGCGTAGGTCTCACGCTTGATCGATGGAACCCAATCGATCGAGGCGTGCGCCATCACCTCCGTCGTCGGCACGATCGGCTCACGGTGTCGGTAAAGGGCGAACCAGACGAGTGGCAACCCCGCCGCAGGAGGCTGGACCCGCAGGGCGGGATCGAAGGCGGGTGCCGCCTCATAGCAGACGAAACCGGCCGCGTGTAACCCCCCATCTACAGCCTTTTCCACGCCCGACAGGGATGAAACGACCTCCGCAAGGCTGTCCGCTCTGATTACCTCCACGAACCCGGAAAAAGTGTAGGAACGCTCGCCGTCACCACGACCGAACGACTCGAGTCTGACGATGGGTGGCCCGCCTCTCATTCGGGAAACCGATCGCTTAGGGTCCAGGGGTAGCGTGGTTCATAACCGAACGCCTCCCGCGCCCGCTCGCAGCTGAGTGGAGCCTTCCAGTCGTCCTGTGTCCGTACCTCGACTGCCTCGTCGTAGTAGGCCGCGAGCAGTTCCGGGACGGGCGTGTTCAGCACGATTCGGGGTCCGGTGATGTTGTAGGGACCGGGCTCCACGCCGTCGGCCTCGACGGCCAGCCGACAGGCCATTGCCGCGTCGCGTGCGTCCGTCCGTGTCCAGAACTGTCTCCTCGCCGCCCTTAGGTCTTCCGTCATTTTCTCGATCTGCTCATCCAGATCCGCAGGCATCCTGACGCCTTGAAAGCGGAAGGACAGGATCGTCACCCCGAATCTGCGCGAGAAATACTCGGCCGCACTCTCTCCCGCCACTTTCGAAAGCGCATAGCAGTTGATCGGGTTAAGGGGATGTCCCTCGTCGACCCTCACGTATTCCGGAGCGTGTTCGTGGAAGCCGTAGACCTGTGCGCTCGACGCCGAGACGACGCGGTCGATCCCGAGATCCGCGCAAGCTTGAAACAGGTTGAACGTTCCTCGAACGTTGTCACCGTAGGTTTTCGTATCGGGAACGACACCGGGGTTCGCCCAGGCGCCCATATGGACGACGGCGTCCGTTCGGAACCCCCCGAGTGCGCCTGAGACCTGGCCTGCCTCAGTGAGGTCGACCCGCATCGTTCGGGTCGTATCCGACGGCGGGGGCAACACATCCACACTGAGGACCTCGTGCCCGGCCGTCACGAGGTCCCTGACGATGTAGCGTCCGATCTGTCCTCTGCTTCCGGTGACGACGACTCTCATACGCTCCAGTCTGATGTCGAATCACACAACCGGACAATATACCGGCGGCTGTCCGAAAGGTCGACCTTGCGGTCGGAAGCCCGCCGAGCCATCTTGGCGTTCACCTGTGCCAGCGCCACACACCATCCAGTACCCCGCGTATCGCCAATCCGTCATGGGTCGAAACGGGGTCGTCACCTCGGGTCATCCCCTGGCCTCGCAGGCCGGCATCCGAATCCTTCAGGCGGGCGGAAGCCTGATCGACGCGACCGGTCCCGCCCCCGGCGGCGCCACGCGCGATTTCTACGTCGATCGCGGCGGCATACCGATGAAGGGCATCCTGAGCGTCTCCGTGCCCGGTATCGTGGACGGGTGGCTCCTGGCGCACGAGCGATTCGGGAAGCTGCCGTTGACCGAGGTCTTCGCCCCGGCCATCGAACTCTGTGAAGACGGATTCCCCGTCAGTCACAAACTCGCCTCGTCTCTCGCCTCGGAACACGAGCGATTCTCTTCCGATCCGTATACCGCCGCTATCTTCGAACCGAAGGGCCAGTCCCTCAAAGGCGGCGAGCTCCTCATCCAGCGCAATCTTGGCAACACTTTCCGACAGATCGCCGAGCACGGTCGCGCTGCCCTCTACGAGGGCGACATCGCCCGCCAGATCGGGGAGTTCAGCCGTGAGTACGACGGTCTGATCACCGAGGAAGATCTCGGATCTTTTCACGCGAGATGGGACGACCCCATCCACACCGATTACCACGGCCATCGCGTCTACGAGATGCCGCCCAACTCAAGCGGACACATCCTCCTTCAGGAGTTGAACATCGTCGAGTGTTTCGACCTGGCCTCCTTCGGCTGTAGCACAACCGAGAGCATCCATCTGATGGTCGAAGCCAAGAAGCTGGCGTTCGCTGACCGTGAAGCCTACGTCGCCGACCCGGATCATCTCGACATCCCGATCCAGGGTCTTCTGTCTAAGGACTACGCCAAAGAGCGCGCGAGCGAGATCGACTTCGACCGGGCAAAACAGGACGTGCCGGCCGGGCTCCCGGAAGCCCACGAAGACACCACCTGCTTCACGGTCGCCGATGGTCACGGAAACGTGGCTTGTGTGCTTCAGAGTATCCAGTCCGGATTCGGGTCGAGTCTAATCGCGGGCGAGACGGGCATCCTCCTCAACAACAGAATGACGTACTGGCACCTCGACGAGGGTCACCCTAACTGCCTGGCGCCGGGTCATCGTGTCCGCCACACGATGAACCCCGTCATCGCGACGCGCGACGGCAAGCCAGCGATCGTCTGCGGCACACCCGGCGCTGACACACAGGTTCAGACGAACCTTCAACTCCTTACTCACGCCATCCATTTCGGAATGAGCTCGCAAGAAGCAGTCGAGGCGCCACGTTGGCGGTCGCAACAGAACCCGATGGAGTCGACCGTCCCCCACACCTGCGAGAACGTCCTGCAGGTCGAAACGCGCTTCGACGAGTCGGTCTTCGAGGGCCTCGAGTCACGCGGACACGAGCTCCGCCGCGTCGGGGATTGGGGCGGCCCGGGCAATGCTCAGATGATCCAACGAGACGGAAGCGGCGTTCTTTCCGGCGGGGTCGATCCACGACGCGACGGTTACGTCGTCGCGTATTGAATGATCTGATTGTTGCGGTGACGTATTCTGGAAATCCACTTGCTTCTGGGTCGGTCATCCTACTCAGGATGATCGATCGGCGATCGCCGAAGGAATACGTGCGAAGGGATGCACAGGAATGTCAAATCGATTTGAAGATGCTGTACAGGCTGTAATCGATGGTGACGGGGAGACGCTAAAGGGTCTGCTCGGCGAGGACCGCGACCTCGTTCACGCTCGCTCCACGAGGAAACACAGGGCCACGCTACTCCACTACGTCGGCGCAAACGGCGTGGAAAACGAAAACCAGCGAACCCCGCCCAACGCCGTCGAGATCTGTCGCATCCTGCTGGAAGCCGGTGCAAAACCCGACGCGACCGCGGATATCTACGGGAAAGGTTCGATGACGATGGGGCTCCTCGTCACGAGCATCCATCCGTGTCTCGCACACGTCCAGGGCGATCTCGTCCGCGAGCTCGTCCGTGGGGGAGCGGCCGTCGATGGCCCCCAGAACGACGGCAACCCTCTCCACGCGGCAATCAGTTTCGGTTACGAGGACGCCGTGGACGCGCTCCACGAGTGCGGGGCCCGGATCTCGAACCTGATCGAGGCAGCAGCTGTGGGAGATCTCGAACGGGTAGAAGACGAGGCGGGCAACGTCGATCCGAGCGCGGTCGATATCCCGTGGGGGTCACACGAAAATCGATTCGCGTGGCCACCGCCGGCCGGTCGCGATCCCAAAGCTGTGGCGTTGGGCTACGCCAGCAGAATGGACCGTCTGCCCGTCATCGAATTTCTACTCGGGTTCGGCGTCGACGTCAATGCGAAGCTCGCCAGCAACGACACGCCGCTCCACTGGGCCGGCTTTTACCACAGCAACGCGGCTATTCCGGTCCTGCTCGACAACGGGGCCGATATCGACCTCGAGAACAGCGATGGAAAGACCGCGCTTCAACTGACCGAACAGAGTGGGAACGAAAAAGGCGCGGACATCATCGCCCGCGCCTCGTCGTGATTCGGTCCCAGTCTCTTCACGCTTCGGCAACCGCCACGCTCTCTGGATCCATCGCCCCTTCGCCGAAAATCAGCGAAAAGGTATCCCCTCGCTCCGAAACCGTATTCGCATCCATATAGCACACACTGAACGCCCGCCTCGGGATCTCCGACTGATTGTCCTCCGAGCTATGTAACATCCAGTTGTGGAGCAGAACCGCCTCACCGGCCTTCAGCTCCAGAAACTGGGGCGTATGTTCCTCAGCCAGCTTGTCCATCATCTCCTGCGTGAGGAACCCCGACCCGGCCTCGGGATTCAGCAACGTGTGATGTGAGCGTGGCACGATCTTGACACACCCATTCGCGATCGTCGAATCGTTCAGCGCCAGCCAGATCGTAATTTGGGGGTCGCGGTCCAGATCGGTCCATCGATCCTGATGCCATTGCAGCGGCGTACCCAAGCCGGCCGGCTTGTTCATGAACATCGCTCTGAAGCAGGCCACAGGATGACCCTTCCCGTAGACTCGCTCGCAGATGTGTTCGAACAGGGGCTGTTGCGCATACCGCAGAAAAACCGGATCGAACTCCAGATCCTGGATCTTGCGATACGCCAGCGTCGCCCCCTTGTGCCCTTTTGATTGCGGCCCGGGTTTTCCGGGGTCTCGCTCCGGGTCGCGATCGAGCTGGAACAGCATTCGCCCGTAGTCGACATCGGCCTTACCCAGCATAATGTCGTCCATCCGCGTGCTGATCTCTTCCAGCCCCACGTCATCCAGGACTCGTCCCAATCGCAAGTATCCCTCGAGCTGGAACTCTTCCCACTGTGATTCAGTCAACGCTTCTTGCATATCACCCTCGAATCTCGTTTTCGCAGTAAATCGCGCAGCTCATTCCGAGGACCAACACTTCGACTTCGCTCAGGACGGGCTCGCGCTCAGTGTGACGGTATCGCTACCATCGGCGACGAGAATCTGGAGCGTCAGCGAGCCGTGTAATCTGCCCCCAACACACACTGCCTACCGTCACGTTCAAGCAACGCCGTCCTGGCCAAACCGTGAATTAAAAAGCTCGGGCCCATTTGCGACTTGTACCAGTCGATCCCCGCCGCGCCACGTGGCAGGGGAATACGTGTTTCGAAATAGACGTTACACAAAGTTTGGGCAAGATCGCGGGCGCCGTCCAGCCATTCCTTGCGTCCCGTCCGCTCATAGAGATCAGTCAAAAGGCTGAGTCCCAGCCCAGCATCCATCGCTGGAACCGCCACATCGTCTGGAAACGTCTCATCGCAGTAGCCGTGCCCAACAGATTCCGCAAAGCAGCAACAGCCGTGGGTCCTCTGTCAGACCGAAACCGCAAAGGCACGTCAACGCGACATGGGACGCCGGCCAAACGCCGTAGACGCTACCCCATATCGGGCACGTCTGTCGGATCTCTTCGCTTCCTCGCTGGCACGAAAGGACATAGACGCCAGAGTCGAGATCGTGTGGTACAGCGAAGAAGCCGTTGATATAGGCGGCTCCCCGATCGCGCATCGATCCTGCCAGATCGGGTGCCCGCACTTCCACAAGGGGAGCGGCTTCCCAGAGGCTGACGCCCAACGACAACGTCTGCCCCGGTGCGTTGACGCCATAGAAATTGGCCGCCTCTTTCGGCGAACGGCTCTCCGTCAACAGCAGAGCGCGATCATCACGCCGCAACCACCAGTAGTCGAGCATCCGTTCGATTCGTGACGCGAAATCCTCACGTCCCGTCTTCCCATAAAGGAATGCCCAGTCGAAGATGTAGAACCCGCTGTGACGCGGAAAATCGCACGATCGATCACCCCGCGGGTATGGACGTTTTTCCTCGATGTAGGCGTGGCGGATGTATTCGTCCGGCTCACCCTCCGTCCAATGGCCATCGAGCCCTTCGCCAAACCGGACCACACTGTCGGGCTTGAATCCATACAGCTTTTCCAACAGCCACAACGGCGCCTGTCTCAGATGGTCGTGGGTCGAGGGCGTCGTGCGCCCGCGCGACTCGGCACTGTTCCCCACCCGGTCCTCGACCAGATGCCAGTAGGCGTGCTCACCCCAGGGCAAGATGCCTGTGCACGTTTTGGCACAGTGCGTGGCGAATCGTTGCAAGTAGCGATCGGCAGCCTCAGCGTAGTCCCCCCGCCCATCCGACTCGGCCAGCGTGTACATCGTCTTCAGCAGCGCCTCGTCGTGGATCAAGTTGCTGCCCAGGTGCGAACGATCGCCGTCGCGCTGGCCGTCGATCGCAGGTGGCAGATCGCGCATCATCTCTTCGGACTGGCGATCGATGATCGACGGAAAAAGCCCATCATACGCGCCACCCAGGTTCACGAGTGCATCGACCGCGTCCGTGACTCGAGACAGGATGTAGGTCATCGCGGTAGGTCGAGCCAATAGTCACGCCACTTCTTGTAGCCTGTTTCGACGGCCTCGATCTGCGGCACTTCGTATTCGAGCGCGTACTCCCCGGTGTAACCCAGCTCCTCTACCTGATCGTAGACCCAGAGGAAATCGATCTCATCCTCGCCCAGCATCGTTCGGGCCCATTTCCCGTTGGCGCCGTAGGCGCCATCCTTCACGTGTACGTGTACGACGTAGTCCCGCAGGAATCGAACGCCTCCTTGTAATCAGTCCCGGTGGCCATCAGATTGCACGGCTCGTACAGAATGCCGAAGTGCTCCGATCCCACCTTCTGGCAGATCTCCAGGCAAACCTCCGGATTCCCAGAGATCTCCGTTCCGTGGTTCTCGATCCCCAGGTAGACTCCGATCGCCTCCGCCATCTCCGCAGACTGTTGAAAGGGTGGCACGAGTGTATCGATCTCCTCGCGCTTCCCGTTCCCGGGAACCACGCGAACCGTTCGAGCCCCGAATCGCTTCGCGGCCTCGAGGGTCAGCTCCATCTCCCGCATCGCTTCCTCGCGCACGTCCACTTCCTAGGCCGAAAACCCGCGGCCACAGTAGGAGCCGAGATTGGCGACGCGAATGCCGTGGTCTTCGCAACAGCGTTCGAGATTGACCACATCGTAGTCCGGATCTGTCACCGAGAAGTGCGGCATTCGTGCGAGTAAGTCGACCTGGTCGTAACCCGCCTCCTTGATGACACGGAACGTGTACTCGAGTGGTTGTTCCCTGAGGGGATTCGTGCAAGCGGATAGTCTGTCAGCGTTCATCCCGTTCTCGATTGGGTATATGGATGGCTACCGAGGGAAAATGAGGTGCCGGACATCAGGCATAGAGCGTCTGCGTGGGAACGGCCGAAATCTCGTCCAGGTCGGCCCGGTGATCGGGGCCGAGCGCCCACCCGAGCCCGCCGCACGCTTCATCGGAATGCTCGATCGTATCGGGCCCGAGGATCGGACTCGTGATCTCAGGATGGTCGAGAATCCACGCGATCGCTACCTGTGCGGCGGTCTTACCGATCTCCTTGCCGATATCGATCAATTTCTGGATCACCGCGTCCGACTGCTCGCTCATCGTTGCTTCGTAGCGCTCGGCGGTTTTATCCCACGGCGTGCCCTGGGGCCGGTCCGCACCCCTTCGGAACAGACCCGTCAGCAACCCCACGGCCAACGGACTGAAGGTCATGATCCCGATTCCGTACTGGCGGCACAGGTCGAACATATCGCCTTCCACCACGTATCGCTGCAGGAGATTGTAAGGCGACTGCGTGACGATGAAGGGTGCCAGCCCCTCGGCCTTTTGTATGCCCAGATGCTCCATGAAACGCCAGGGGGGATGGTTGCAACTTCCCGCGTAGATGATTTTTCCCTGTCGGACGAGCTGATCCATCGCCCGGAGAATCTCCTCCGAAGGCGTCTCCGTGTCGACGTTGTGAAGGAGATAGACGTCGATGCGATCGGTGTTAAGCCGTTCGAGACTGCGCTCGCATTCCCGCACGATGGCGTATCGGGACAGTCCCCGGTCGTTCGGCCCATCGCCGATGGGGCTGCAGACCTTCGAGGTGATCACGAGATCATCCCGATGCCCCGCGATGGCGCGCCCTAGAAACCGCTCCGAGCGCCCGAGTCCATAGAAATTCGCGCAGTCGAAGAAGTTGATTCCCTGATCGATCGCTCTGCGGATAACCTCCTCGCAGACGGCGTCGTCCTTCTGGCCCCTGAACGCAGTACCCAGGCAAAGACGTGAAACCTTCACACCCGCCGATCCAAGCTTTTTGTATTCCATCCGCTGTCTCCGGTGTTGCAACACGTCTCCTCGTTCCACGGCTCTGCCGTGGAACGCACATCGCATCGGGCACTAATATCGTTCTTCATTCAAGCCCGTAACAGTGCCCCCGGGCGGAGCCCAGGGGCGAGCGCCCATTCTCTCGTTCCTATTATTTATGAGAGCGGGGGGATAACGCTCGTCCCCGTGCTCTGCACGGGGACGCTATGCACCTTACGGCATCGGAACAGGTATCGGGTCCTCCGTGGCAATCGACCAACCCGCCAACCTCAACCGCATCTCCCTCACCACGCGGATGTGAGTCGGATCGTCCACCACATTCACGAGCTCCCACGGATCGTTCACCAGGTCATACAGTTCGTCCTCGGATGAACCCATCATAGCATCGTGTACGTATTTCCACTCGGCAGTACGAACCATCTTCCGGCGCCCCTCCGCCTCGCGCCATTGTAGCGACGCAGCGATGGCTCGGCGCCCGTACGGCCTTTCCATCTTTTCCAGATCGCGAAGGGTGAACGGTGGTCCACCCGCACCGTACTCCGAAAACGTCGCGTCCCTCGGCGTGGCCGACGTCACCGTCGGCAAGGGCCGACCGTGCATCGAGCGTGGAACATCGAGACCCTGCAGGCTGAGCAGCGTCGGCACGATGTCGACCAGATTCGCCATACTCCCGTCTGTCACACCTTTTGGAATGTGGCCAGGCCACGACACGATGAGCGGGACACGCGTGAGGCAATCGTAGAAGGTCCCGCCCTTGCCCATCGTATGATGCTCGCCCGCGTAGTCGCCGTGGTCGCTGCAGAACACAACGATCGTATCGTCTCGAAGGCCGTTGGCTTCCAGCGCATCCAGAATCTGGCCAATCCCGTCATCCAGGAACCTCACCATCGCGTGGTATACACCGACGACGGCTTTGATCTCCTCCTCGGGGTCGTCGACCAGCCCGATCATTTCATACAGCACGCGGTTGCGTGCAGGCGAGGTCCCGTCCGTGAATTCATCGTCCCGCCACGGTGGCAGCTCTACGACGTCCGGTCCGAACATTTCCGCGTACTGTCTGGGAACCTCATAGAGCCCGTGTGGGTCCGGAATCGAAACCCAGAGCGCGAAGGGCTCATCTCGATGCTGCTCCAGAAAACGCACTGTCTGACCAGCCACAAGACCTGTCGAATAATCCTCGAGTGGGTGGTCCGTGATCGCATACGAGAAGTGCGGGCTCACCGTCGGCATGTTTCGACGGGTCGCGTGGCCGGCATCGATCTCCTCTCTCGACCGAAACCACGGCATGCCTCTGTTGTCCGGCACGTCCTTCGAAATCCCTCCGTGCGTAATCTCACAATAAGTGTCGAACAACTCGATATCGTCCGCCGTCTCGAAGCAGTGGTTCTTTCCGATCAGGGCCGTGTGATAGCCGGCCTCCTTCCACAGCTTGAACACGTGAGGGGCGTCGGCCGGCATGAGTGTCTGGTTTCGTCTTCCACCGTGTGTGTGAGGCCACTGCGACGTCCAGAACGAGATCCGCGCCGGCACACACAACGGATGGGGCGTCACCGCGTGCTCGAACCGCACACCCTGATGCGCCAACCGTTCCATCGACGGTGTCTCACAGAACGAAGATCCCCACAGATGACTGGCCGTCGCCTTCATCTGGTCGCACATAATCACGATCACATTCGGCTTATCAGACACGGAAACCTCTACGATTCGATTCCCTGTCCGCCGTAGCCTCGGGCATAGGCGGATCGATCTTAATCGCCAAGCTCGGGAAGAGGCACGGGCTCACCATCCTCCGCCCCAATGCTCCAGTCGGCGAGCCGCAACCTCGAATCGGCCAGGACCGAACCGTTCGCAGGTTCACCGACGACGTTACTCAACTCCCACGGGTCGTTCTTCAAATCGTAAAGCTCGTCTTCCGACGATCCCTCCGTCGGATCGTGGACGTACTTCCAATCCCTCGTCCGAACCATTTTCCGACGTCCTTCCGCCTCGCGCCACTGGAGCGACTCGATCAACGTCTTCCGCCCCCAGGGTTTCTCCATCTGCTCCAGATCCGTCATCCTGAAGGCGGGTCCGCCTGCACCGTACTCGGAGAATGCGGCGTCCCGTGGAACGGTCTCCGTCACCGTCGGCAAAAGCTCCCCCTGCATCGATCTCGGAATGTCGATCCCCTGTAGATCGAACAGCGTCGGCACGATATCGAGCAGGGACACCATACTGTCGTCACGAACGCCCGTGATGACGTGTGATGGCCACGACACGACCCGCGTCAGACAATCATAGAACGCGCCCCCCTTGCACTGCATCGCGTGTTCGCCCATAAAGTCGCCGTGATCGGAGCAGAAGACGACGATCGTGTTCTCCCGAAGGTGCAGACGCTCCAGCGCGTCGAGGATCTGCCCCACACTGTCGTCGACGAACCGTGTCATCGCGTGGTAGACACCCACGACATCCAGCACCTGTTCCATCGGATCGTCGCGAACCCCGAGCATCTCATAGAGGATGCGGTTTCGCTCTGGCGCCGTCCCGTCTGTGAACTCGTCATCCCGCCAGGGTGGCAACTCAACGGCATCACGAGAGAACAGGTCCGCGTATTCTCGTGGGCATTCCCACGGCTCGTGCGGGTCCGGGAACGATACCCAGAGTGCGAACGGTTCGTCCTGGTGCTCCTCGAGGAACCGGGCGGTCTGACCCGCAACGAGACCGCTCGTGTAGTCCCCGAGGGGAAAGTCAGTCACCCCGTAGGTAAACCGGGAATTTCCATTGGGGAGGTTTCGACGACCCGCGTGACACGCATCGATCGATTCGACGGGTCGGAACCAATCCATGCCACGCGTCACCTCGCCTTTCGAAAGACCGCCGTGCCCGATCTCGCACCACGTGTCGAACAGGGCGAGATCCTCTTCGCGATCGAAGCAGTGGTTCTTCCCGATAAGTCCCACGTGATACCCTGCATTCTTCCACAACCAGAAAGCGTGCGTCGCCCCTTCAGGCATCAGCGTCTGATTACGCCGACCGCCGTGCTGATGCGGATACTGGGACGTCCACAGCGACACGCGGGCCGGCGCGCACAGGGGGTGCGGCGTAATCGCGTGCTCGAACAACGTACCCTCGCGAGCCAGCCGCTCGAGCGACGGCGTTTCGCAAAACGGGTTGCCGTAGAGATGGCTCGCGGTCGCCTTCATCTGATCGCAAAGGATCACGATGACATTGGGTTGATCAGCCACGCTCTTCTCCAATCCTCGATTCTCGATGTTCGATTTTCAGATTCCCGGAAGCGCCCATTTGAACACGACGTCGAGAATCGAAATGAAGATCGAAGCAAGGATCGTACTTCGAAAGCTCTCGATCTCGAACCCCTCGATCAGCTTGTCGGTCAGCCATAGAAAGAACGCGTTGATCACAACCAGAAAAAGACCAAGGGTGATGAAGATGAGCGGAAAGGAGACCATCACGAGTATCCAGCGGAACAGATACTTCAAAACGCCGTAGACAATCGCGACACCCACAGCCGTATTGAACCCACGAACGTGCACCGTCGGCATCAGCTTCGCAACGACGAACACCGACAGACTATACGCCAGAACGAGCATCGCAACACCGGTCACCGTGCCTCCCCAATTACGCTCGGCCGTTCAGCCAAGCCGTTGCTTTCGATTTTGGATCCTCATCGTTTGAGTGAGGATCGTTAAGAATCCAAGCGCTCCTAGAGACCGTTGAACCAGCCCGTCCCCCACGCAATGGCGGCCCAGGTAGAGGCGGCAACGAGCAACTCAGCTGTTTCACATTCAGACCCCGGGTCATCACCACGGCCGTCACTTACCCGGATCGTACTGCCGGCGTGGGCCACAAGCCCCCGCGGCGCCTGAGCGGGGCTTTTCTGCTACTCTTTTGGCCACAAAAGAGTAGAACACAGATAGATAGCACACGAAGAGTTTGCGTAAGGGCATCCACTCTTTCGCGTGAAAGAAACCTCAATTCTCGATCGGGAGGTATTCCAGAAACCACGCCAGCGTACGCTGCGCACAATCCCTCCGATTGACCGGCTTCCTGAACCCGTGCTCCTCGCCGGGGTAAACGACGAGCCCCGTCGCCACACCGCGATGCTTGAGCGCGCCGTAGACGATCTGGCTCTGTGACAAGGTGCAGATCGGATCCCTGTCTCCGTGCAACAACAGCGTCGGCGTATCGATCGCGTGAAGGTGCGAGAAAACGTCGCTCCCAACGCTGTCGCCCCCCATCGGCCAGGTGACCGGTGCGATATACTCCTCTTCATAGGTAAAGTCGCCCGTCTCCAACGTCATCCGTCGATTCTCTATGAACCCGTAAAGCGCGACCCCCGCCCGGAATCGATCGGTCGCAGCCACACCCCGAAGCGTCATGTAGCCGCCGTAGGATCCGCCGAAGATCCCGAAGCGATCCGTGTCCGTCAGACCCATCTGGACAAGCCGATCCATACCCGTCAGGATATCGTCGAGATCCTTGTCCCCCTGGCAACCGATGTTTGCGGCAAGAAAGTCGTCACCGAACCCCTTCGATCCGCGGAAGGCCGGCTCGAACACCCTGTAACCAGCTCGCAAAAGATGTCGATGTCGAACTGCCTCACCCCTGACCGCTTCTACCTCGCCAGCCGGTCCACCGTGCGCGCGTACCAGAACGGGCGCCCCATCAGGTGTGTCGATTCGCTCATAGAGGACGCCTTCGATGTTCAACTCGTCCGATGCCTGCCACGAAAGGGTTCGAATCGTCAGATCGTCGAAAGACTGCGACTGGGGCAAAGACGCCTGCTGATCCCCGATCACCACCGTGGGGAACTGCGCCATATCGGCGAACACGTAGGCCCGGGGATCATCGCTTGCCGCCGCCAGCACTGCGGGTGACCCGTCCCACGCGCTCTGCTCGCCATCGATCTTCAACACGTCGGTATGTCGGTGGAGTCCGTCGACGCGCGCGACCCACAGGCGTCCGTCATCGAGCCACCCCCAGTCGTGGTTCGCTTTTCCCCCGCCAGTGAGATTGATTCTCGTCGCCTCGTCCCACGGCTGCCACCAGAGATCCAGGTGCGTCGTGATCGGCCGCTCGGTCGTGAAGTTGGCATCGAGGACAACACCCGATCCATCCGGCGCCACAGAAACTCGGTGCGCCTGACCCGCGTCGGTCGTCAGCTCCATCACGTGCCCATCGTCGACATCCACGCCCCGAAACTGACCTAGCTGCGCTTCCTCCGGAATCACGTTGGTCGGTTCGACCCACGCGATGCGGTGACCATCTGTCGATTGGGAGAGACTCTGGCACCCCGCGGGCACCCGCGTCACTTCCCGCCATCCGGTGGTGGGCTTGTAGGTCTGAAGCGATACAGTCGGACGGGGGGATGGACTCAGCAGAGGCGCATCGGGATCCTGCTCAGGCCCGTCGTCCACGAGCGCGGACAAACGTGGACCGTCGGCCAGCCAGGAAGCCGCTAAAGCTGTGACGTTCTTCGGCAAGGCGACCAGATCACGCGCGGTCCCGTCCACCTCGACGAGCCTCACGGAGGCGTCGACTCTGCAGAGAAAGGCCTCGCTCGCTGCCCAGATGCCGTCCACGCTCTCGAAGCCCGGAATCGGCTGGAGTTCGTCGTCCCCGTGCGCCAGGCGATACAGGAACGTTCCCTCGCGCACGGCGGAAAGGAGCACGACGACCGCGCCGCCGCTCAACTGGATCAGGTCCTCTGGATAGACAAGATCGTCTGTAGGATCGGTCTCTTTCCGGAGGGCGTCTGGAAGATCGGGAGTCGTCTGGAGGGCGTTCACGGTCGGTATGATAGGCGGGCGTGTCGGTGGACGCAATGCACAAACGGGCGTTGACCGCCCAAATGCGTTGACGGTATCCGCCAGTGGGTTTACCATTTGCGGCCGTTCGACCATCCGCTGAAAGGAGCGCTCGAGTTGGCTCGAAACCTACTGTTCATCACGACCGATCAGCAACGCTGGGACAGTCTTCCGTGCTACGGTCTCGACTTCATGAAGACACCCAACCTCGATCGGTTGGCGGCCGAGGGCACGGTATTCGAACACTGCATCGTCCCCTCACCGGTCTGCGTCCCGTGCCGTGCCGCGATCATGAGTGGCCAGTACCCGTCGACAACCGGGGTACTCGGCAACGGACACTGGCTCCCCGATTCGGTGCCCACGTGGCCGGCTCTCATCGGGCAGAATCGTCGCACGGCCGCCATCGGAAAGATGCACTTCCATCCGTGGGACTCGCTTGAGGGCTTCGACGAGCGGATCATGGCCGAGGACAAGCGGCACATCTACCTCCCCGACCATCACGTGCAATTCCTCGCCGCTCACGGCCTGGACCGCCCCCATCCCACGACCCTTCCCCGGTATTACGAATCCCTCGGGGCTTCCTTTACGCCTCGCGAACGCCGATTCCACGTCGACGGGTTCGTCGGCGACAGTGCCGCGCGTTGGATTCAGGAGAACGGGGGCGAACCCTTCGCCGCGTGGGTCAGCTTCCCCGGCCCTCACGACCCTTACGACCCGCCCGAAGAACTGGCAGGCCTCTACGAGGATGCTCCGATCCCTGACCCTATCGGATCACCCGAGGAGCTCGCATCGAAGCCGCCCGCCCAGCGGGACCGGGGCGCCGGGAGCCTCACCAATTCAATGTTCCGCCTGGACCTGTCCAAAGCCACCGTCGAGCACTACAGGCAGTGGCGTCGCCACTATTACGCGAACATCACGCTGATCGACGAAGGGATCGGAAAGATCGTGGAGGCGCTCGAATCTCGCGGCGTCCTGGACGACACGCTCATCATCTACACGAGCGATCACGGGGATGCGCTCGGGGATCACGGTCTCCCCTTCAAAGCTTTTTTCTACGACTGCATGTCCCGCGTGCCGCTAATCATCCGCAGTCCAGGCGTCCCATCCGGCCAACGTGCCGACTCGCTCATCTCCTCGCTCGATCTCGTGCCGTTGTTCTACCACGCCTGCGACACGGACCCGCCATCAGGGCTCCAGGGCGAAGACATCCGCCCGATCTTCGACGATCCCTCGGTATCGATACGCGACCACGTCTTCTGCGAGATCGGCGGGCGAATGATGGTGCGGACCAGAACCCACAAATACGCGCACTATGCGGACGGATCGTCCGAGCTCTACGACCTTGTCGCTGACCCCAATGAAATCGAAAACCTCGCGGGGCAAGATTCCGTCTCGAGCGTCGAAACGGCCCTGAAAAGCCGTCTGCTCGAACACACACTGGACTGTCAACGCCACCATTCCAGTTACGTGGACGCCGCTCCTTACTGGGTACGGGTCGACCTCGAAGCGGATTACAAACGACAGATGGAAGAAGGCGGCGACACTACTTATCGCTCCCCGTATGGTCAGGGTGGATGACCCCCCAATCCTCGATTTTCGATTCTCGATACTCGATTAGAAGGGAAACAGAATGAAAATCACGGACGTCACAACCACCCGCTTCAAATACACCTCCAACACTGTCCGCGACACCGACGGCCACGGCCATCCTGGCCCCGAGCACGAGGCGATTCAAACGCTGCTGCAGATCGATACCGATGAAGATGTCAACGGCTACTGGTTCGGCGCGAACCCGTCCATCGTCGAGAGCGTCATCAAACCCGCGCTCGTCGGACTCGATCCGTTCGATCGCGAATGGATCTGGGACGACCTGAACCAACGACAGCGTCTGAATCTGGGAACGATGTCCGATCGCGTGCTCTGCAGCGTGGACTGCGCGCTGTGGGACCTCGCCGGCCGGGCTCTGGGGAAACCCGTTTACAAGCTCCTCGGCGGTTTTAGGGACACAGTCCCCGCCTACTGCAGCACGATGTGTGGCGACGACCTCGAGGGCGGTCTCGCGACGCCCCAGGACTATGCCAACTTCGCCGAGTGGGCGATGAAGAAGGGCTACCCCTCCTACAAACTCCACACCTGGCAGCCACCCTACGAGGGTGCTCCCAGCGTCAAGCGCGACCTGGAAGCGTGCGCTGCGGTACGTGACGTCTGTGGACCGGACGTGCCGCTCATGCTCGATCCCTACCACTACTATGACAGGGAAGCCGCGCTCAAGCTTGCGAAGGGTCTTGAGGAAATCGACTACTACTGGATGGAAGAGCCCATGGACGAGCACAGCATGTCCTCATACATCTGGCTCACCGCGCAGACGTCGCTACCGATCTGCGGGCCGGAAACGTGCGAGGGCAAGATGTACGTCCGTGCCGAGTGGATCAAAAACAACGCGTGTGACATCAGCCGTGCCGGTGTCGGAGACGTTGGTGGCATCACCCCGCTGATGAAAACCGTTCACCTCTGCGAGTCGTTCGGGATGCGATGTGAAATCCACGGTGGGGGCCCCGGCAATCTCCACGCGCTCTGTGCGATGAAGAACGGCGAGTTTTACGAGCGTGGACTCCACTCCCTTCATCGAATTCGACGAACCCGCCGCCTGGCTCAACGAGCTTGTCGACCCTATGGACGGTCAAGGATTCGTCCACGTTCCGCAGACACCGGGCCTCGGAATGAATATCAACTGGGACTACATCGAGAAGAACAAGGTCGATTAGGCCAAGGTCAGTTCTCAGAAGTCAGCGGAAATGCAAAGACCGCCCATCTTATTCATGCATCTGGCTACCGCTCTGGGTGGATATCGGTGCAGCTCCACAACTGAGGTGATATCGTATCGCCTTCCAAACGAGCCAACGGCCCGTAATACCTCAGCCCAGCCCAACGGGCTGGGGTCATCCGAACAAGCAAACGGGCACAGCGGGCCACAGCCCGCGATATCACCATCACAGGCGCATATCCGACACCTCACCTGGAGGAAATTTCCCCGATCCCGTCGTACGGTCTTTCCCGAACACTGAACACCTACCACTTAACACCTTATTTTACAACATCTTATCACCAATCAATCAACCGCTCTCTCAATTGGCACACCCCGTGCCCAGGTAAAGGTCGGACTGTAGAGCACCTCCCACGCTCTGGTTTCCCCGATCAATCGAGAGAGTCAAGATGGGCATTCGAATTCTAGCAACACACCTGACTTGCCCCGCCTGTGGCAGCGCCTTTTCACCGATGAACCGCGTGAAAGGAGATCGATGCGAAGCCTGCGGGGAGTCGGCCGAACCAAATGTCTCGGAGAGCCTGTTCACACGGCTTCGGGCGCGATTCAGACGACAAATGAACCCTCGCCAAGCCCGTTACGAGACGAACGTCAGTCTGTAGATTCTCCTCCCCACTCGCTTCGCATAGCGAAGCGACCAACTGCTCGAGAACGAAAAGAGCCGTGGACGCCTTCCCCAAAAAGGCGACCGCGGCTCTTTTCGTTTCCTCTCCTTTTCCCCGCAAACCTTGCTACGTATCTTCTTCCCTCACCCTCCGATAGGTGGTGGTCTCGTGTCGATAGCCTGCCCAGAAACGGACAATCACGGCAGAACCGTCGTCGCGTCTGTTCGTGCCTCTTCGATCGAGGCTGGGCTGAGGCCCCTGGCTCCCGTCAGATCCGCACCCGTCAGGTCGGCGAGCATCAAGTGCGCGTCGGTGAAGTCGGCGTCCCTTAAATCGCACCCGCTGAAGTCGGTGTATCGCAAATTGGCTTCACGAAACGTGGCGCCAGAGAGTCTGGCACCGCTCAAATTCGTCTTGAGGAAATTGACCCCCGAAAAGTCTCGACCCTCGAGACGTGCCCCGGTCAGGACCGGTCTGATCCGTAAATTCTCCGACCGCCACCGGTTCCAGACCGAGACCCCCTGTTTCAGGATGTCCAGATGTTTGGCGACCGCCATCTTCGTGACCTCATTCGGGAGCGCTCTGTGCGACAGACCCTTCTTATCCTGACCCTACTGGCAACGTCGATTCCCACCTTTGGGAGCGACCAGCCGCGGCACATCGAAGTCGTGGGCACCGGCACGGTCTCTCGTGACCCGGACCAGGCCCGCATCAGTTTCGCCGTCGAAACCCAAGCCGAAACCGCCCAGCAAGCAACCGACCTGAACGCCACACGGACGACGCAGCTGATCGCTGCCATCCGGGAACACGGCATCCTCGAGTCGGACTTGCGCACGCTTCATTATCGCCTGTCGCCTAGATACCGAACCGACGACCGTGGCAGGCAAACACTCGATCCCATCGGATTCGTCGCCCACAACACGGTAGAAGTCGTCGAGCGACGACTGGGTAAAATCGGCGGTCTCATCGATGCGGCCATAGAAGCCGGCGCCAACAGGATCGGCGGGATCGGCTTCGAGCTCTCCGAGCCTCAGACCGCCCGGCGGGAAGCCCTATCTGCGGCCGTCAGTTTGGCAAGACTCGATGCCGTCGTCATTGCCCGCGCATCGGGTCAGAAGCTGGGCGAAATCCTGCAAATCGTCTCGCACGGCGGGTCGCCCGTCCCACGATCCGAGCATGTCATGATGGCCACGCGGCAAGCTGACACGCCGATCGAAACGGGCGCCTTGCAGGTGAGTGCACGCGTCACGGTCCGATTCGCCCTCAAAGACTGAGACAGGCGAGAATTAAGGTCCGGGTTGACACCCCGCAGGTCTGACCGTAGCTTTGGTGGTGATGACTTCGATCGGGGTCGGGCCCGTGACGGTGGCGTCGTTTAAATTCGCGCCCAATTGGGCATAAAGCACTGTGAACCAAGCAGTTGTAGCAATCCCAGACCCCTCTCTCCTTCCACAAGGGGGTCTCCCCATGCCGCACATCCTTGTGATCGAAGACGACCCGCAAATCGGGCAGATCGTCCAGGAAATCCTCCAACGGGCCGACCACGATGTCGACGTCGTGGAAGATGCGGAACAGGGCATTGCGAGCTACGCTGACAAGCGTCCCGACCTCGTCATCACCGACATCATCCTGCCGGAAAAAGATGGCGTCGAGGCCATCCGCGACCTCAAAGCCAGCGACCCCGACGCTCGAATCATCGCGATGATCGGCCTCCGGGGCAGCTATAATCGTCTTCCCGCCGCGGAGTTCGTCGGAGCGGCACGCACCCTCATGAAGCCGTTTACGCGGGAAGAACTGCTCACGGTCGTCGACGACGTCCTGGACGCGACTCCAACAGAATCTTCGAGCTGATCGCCCCCACCATCGTCAACACGCTTTGATCTTCACGCGCTTCGTGCCCAGAAGCTCGTCCGATCGTTCAGCTCGGTTTCCCATCGCGACATCTCACCACGCAGAGCCTTAACGACGTCGGCCTGATCCCGATCTTCGATCAGATTCGTCATTTCCCAAGGATCGGTTTTCAGATCGAACAGCTGAGACGTTCGGTTCCCTTCCACTGCGTACTCGATCAGCTTGTGATCCCCACGCTTCGCACTCCGCTGAAACGCCTTGTAGGCGTATAACAGTGTCTCCCGCACACACTCGGATCCATCCCCCATCGCATTGACCAGACTCTCGCCTTCGACGGAGTCCGGAATCGGAAGGTCGGCCAGATCGAACAACGTCGGATAGATATCGTTCAGGTAGCAGTACGCCTCCCGGCGCTCGCCCCTCGGAATCCCCGGCCCCCTGAACACCAGAGGAACCCGCACGCTGTGCTCATAGACGTTCTGTTTGCCCATCAGACCGTGTTGCCCCACGGCCAGCCCGTTGTCGCCCGCGAACACGACGATCGTATTCTCTCGATGACGCGTTTCTTCCAGCGTATCTAACAGCCTACCCACCTGTCGATCCAGGTGGGAAATCATCGCGTAATAGTCGGCGAGGTGCTGGCTCACGACCTCGGGCGTTCGGGGAAACGGCGCCAGTAGCTCGTCCCGCGTCTCCAGATCTCCGTTGTCGAACGGATGTCGCTCAAAACAGTTGGGCGGAAGCTTCAGCTTCTCCGCATCGTAAAGCGCGTGGAATTCCGGATGCGTATCACGTGGGTCGTGAGGGGCAGTAAACGAGACATACGCGAAAAATGGGGCTTGCCCATCGTAGCTTTTTAGAAAGTCGATCGCCGCCTCTGAAAACAGATCGCTCGAATGACGCTTGCTTTCTTGATAGATGCCTGCCTCAGCGTAGGTCCCCGATTCGTCGTAGGGATTGAGGGGCACCTTGAAGTGATCGCTCATTCCACCGAAGAAAATCCGGTCACCGTGGTCGAAGCATCGCGCGAACGCCGGTCGGCCGTTGTGCCACTTTCCCGTCCCGAAGGTCTGATACCCGTGATCGCGTAGGGCTTCGGGCATCATGATGTGATTTTCCGGGATCGACTGTCCTTCCCCCTCGAGATGGAAAAGCGTGCGCCCCCGTCATCAGCATGGCCCGACTTGGCATGCATACGGCGCCCGACGTCCCCCCATAATGCTGGCCTCGGTGAACATCGTCCCCTCTTCGACCAATCGGTCCAGGTTGGGTGTAATGACATCGTCGTTCCCGAGCGCGCGAATCGTGTCGTAGCGCTGATCGTCCGTGAACAGAAACAGAATGTTGGGTTTTGAACGGTCCATCAGTCGCTCTTCTCGATCTCCCAGCCTGTCAGAAAACTTCGGTCCTCTTCCATCGGCTGACACCAGATCCTCTTCGCCCGAAATCGCACTTCGAATTCGACCATTTCCCCGCCTCCCGTGTAGGCATCCAGATCATCGATGTCGTCACACCACAGCTGCAGACCCGAGGGACTGATGTCCACGATCTGAACATCCCTGAAGCCTCCACCATCGACCTGTGCTTCGACCGGAAGAGCCAACCGCAACCGCGCGTTGCGGCGTTGATCGTTACCCGTTGCTTCTGCCATCCGAGTCTCCTTTCGGAAGTGAGAGTCCAAGATACATCGGTCCGGACGATCCGAGCAATCGGGTCCGCATTGGCTTCGGCATCAGCGTGGCTCTCTATGTAACAGGTTGACACACGTTAGAAACCGACTGAAACTGCGGACGAGCGACGACGCAACTCCCACCACGACAGCTCCGCTGCCGAGGACTCCCCTGCAAACACGTACCGAAAGTCCTGTCACGAGTAAGCGCCTTGCGGCCTGATCCGGCCACGTGCGACTCGAAGACCTCGTCGGATTCCGGTCTCCTGCGAGCGGCCAGGCACAGACCGTTCCGGCAGCTGTGGACCGCATCGATCATTTCGGCCTTCGCCACGTGGATGAACCGTTTGGCCGTGGGATGGTTCGTACTCGACCAGACCGATTCCGCGCTCCTGACCACGCTTGCTTACACAGTGCAATCGGCACCCGGTCTGTTCGTCGCCCCGTTCGGAGGGGCTTTGGCCGACCGCTTTCGGCGCAAGTACCTGCTCGCGCTCACGGCGGCCGTCGAATGTGGCGTCGCAGCCGGGCTGGCCCTCGTCGCCGTCGACGGCATCGAATCCGTATGGCCCGTCGTGCTTCTGGTCGGACTCACCGGTTGTGTCAACACACTAAAGACACCCTCGACGCAGACGTTGATCCCCGACACGGTCGGCCGAGGCGAAGGGATGAACGGGATCGCCCTCTACTCGGTCGGCATCCGTGGAGTCGCCGTGGTCGGCGCGCTCTCCGGAGGCATCCTGCTCGAGGTCCACGGCCCGGTGACCGTCTTCACCTCAGCCGCTATTCTCTTCGGCATCGCGGCTCTGGCCTTCACGCGAATCCGGGTGGCCTCGGCACGATCGACCGATGCGAGTGGGTCTCGCAAGACCGTCATTCAAGAAACGAAAGACGGGCTTCGCGTGATGATCGGCCATCCGACCGTTCGCTCGCTCCTCGTCCTGGCCCTGCTCGTGGAGATTCTTTGCTTCTCCTTCCGATCGATTTTGCCGGTCGTGGCGCGCAATCGTCTCGGACTCGACGAGTCGGGGCTCGGAGCGCTCACCGCGATGGGTGGGTTCGGGTCCCTCCTCGGCGCGCTCGCCCTCGTCGCACTCAGCGAGTACGCACACAAAGGAAGAATGCTGATCCTGATCGCCGGTCTCTACGGGCTTGGCGTCCTGTCACTGGGAGCGTCGAGCCTCGTATGGCTGTCCTTCGCCGTCATCGCATGCGTCGGATTGACAGCAGCCATTTTCGATGCGCTTCAGTGGGGTCTGCTCCAGGAAAACGTGCCCGACGAAATGCGCGGGCGTGCGGTGGGAGGATGGGTCTTCGCGGTGGGCTTCGGCTGGATCGGCCATCTGACCCTCGGAGCCGTGAGCGACGCCTTCGGGGTTCAGTGGGCGCTGGGGATCAACGGTGGGTTGGCAGTCCTTGTCGCGATCGTGGTCTTCGCGACGGGAAAGTCATTGAAGCAGGCGTGAGAAAGGTCCCAGAGCGACTCGACAGCGGGAGCGTTCCTCGCCGAGACGCATCGTTTGCCGACAAGAGGGCCGTCTTGAGGATGAGTCCAAACTGGGATATCATGAAAGAAGCAACTGTTCAACCACTCGAGGGAACCAATGGCAGAAGAACTGGGCACGCGTGACGTGTTGGAGCAGGTCGACACTCGACTCGGCAACGTGGAACAGGACATACGCGAAATGCGATCCACTATGGATGCCCGCTTTGATCGAGTAGACGCACGCTTCGATCGAGTTCATCAAGACTGGCGGTGGCTCATAGGACTCTTCTTCGCCGGCTGGCTGTCCCTAATGGCCACCGTGGCCTCCATCTGGCTCAAGCTCTGACGTTGTCGAACAGTTGCTCAGGAAGTCGTCCAGATCAGCTCCCGATACGTCTCGGGCACCCAGCCACGTACCCCTTCGCAACCTCGCTCTCCCTACCTCCTCTCCAGGCAACCTCCCGACCCCACCAGATGTTCAAGCGATGTTCTTGAAATACTCGATCTTCCCACCCGCAGCCAGGTCTGCCACCTTGTCGATGAGGCCTTGACGGTCCTGTTGGCTCAACGCCACGAAATCGTGGGCTAGCACGATCTTCTCGCGCATCAGATCCGCGTTTTCGGCACCCGTAATCAGGACGCTTGCGGGTAGTGACCACACGAAGTGAAGGGCCTGGGCGACGCTGACGCGGCCAGGGATCACCGGGCTCTCGGTTTCCCACTGCACTCTGTCCAGCTTGATCTTCTTGGGAAAGAATCGTCCGTCTGCGAGCGTCTTCATCGCCAGCAGCGCCACATTGCGCTGTTGCAGGGTCGGCGTGATCTGTTCGATGAAGCTGTGGTAACTCGGGTCGAGCAGGTTCACGGGCATTTGGCACGTATCGAACAGATCCGTGTCCGCCGACCGCTCGAGCATTCGTCGGTGAGCCGCAGGGTTGCGGTGGCCCGTGAACCCGACGAAGCGCGCTTTGCCGGAGGCCTTAGCGCGTTCGAACACGTCCAGCACACCGCCCTCGATTCGCGCGTCTACGTCCTCAGGACTCCCGATCGCGTGGATCTGCCAGAGATCCAAATAGTCCGTCTTCAGCCGCTTGAGGGACTCGTCGAGGTGACGCTCTACAGTCTCGGCATCTTTTCCGCCCGTTTTCGTCATAATGAAAACGTGTTCGCGGTATTTCGGTGTCAGGAATCGACCGTAGCGGTTCTCACTTTCCCCATCGGCATAGCTTTCCGCTGTGTCGAAGAAGCGCACGCCACCCGCCAGGGCTGCCTCGACCACAGCCTGTGCATCCCGCTCCGTCGTCCAACCGATGTGATAGCCGCCCACGCCGAGCATCGTGACCGACTCGCCGGTTCGACCGAGCTTTCTCTGCGGAAGCAACTCACCCAACCCGTCCCGAGCCCTGCCGCATCCCGCCGGGATCAGAACACTTGGCAGCGCGGCGAGCAGCGCTTTCAGAAAATGACGACGTTCCATCATAACCTCCGATTCAAAAGCAGAACGGGCGACGGGGCGATCGGGCGAAGAAGCGGATCCTCAAACGTGACACTCTCCAAGGTTTTGCTCAGGCATCACGTCCCGCCTCCGCATACTCGATGGGAATCGTGACGATGAATGTGGAGCCGACACCTAGCCTGAATTATGCATAAAAAAGGCTCTATCCGGGTTTCTCAACGGTGAAACTATAGAATGACAAGGTCATAGATCGTTCCCTACGCTTGGTTGTGTGTGTAGGACAATCAAAGCGAAGGGGGTGCGACCTATGACCGGGAGCAGATTACTATCGAAACTGCTGAGATTCAAGGGGTTCCGTGTTGTCAGCTGGTGGTTTGAGGGGAGAAGCTGTTTCGTCATCGCCGTAAAGCCACATAAGAATGGTTGTTGTTGTCCGGAGTGCGGCCGTCGAGGTAAAATCGTCCGCACAATGCCCCATCCGCGTCGGTGGCGTGACATTCCGGTGTGCGGGTGGAGGGTCTGGCTTCTCTACCATCCTCGGGAGATTCGGTGTCCTACCCACGGTCGTGTGGTCGAGGAGATTCCGTGGGCGGAGCGGTTCTCTCGGGTGACGTATCGCTTCGAGTATGCCATGCTGCGCTACTGCCAGACCATGACGCAGAAGGCGGCGTCCGAGTTACTGCGCATCTCTGCCTCGACGCTGTCGGATCTCCTTCACCGATCCATCACGCGGCTTCGTGAAGGTCATCGTATCCGAGGGCTCAAAACCATCGGGATCGACGAGATCTCCTACGCCAAGCGTCACAGGTACGCCACGCTCGTTTACGATCTGGACCGCTCCTGCGTGGTGTGGGTTGGCCGCGGCAGGGCGCGTAAAACGATCGATCGGTTCTTCACAGAGGCTCTCAGTCCCTACCGGAGATCCAAGATCGAGTGGGCCTGCTGCGACATGAGCGAAGCTTACATCGGAGCCATCCAGGAACACTGTCCGAATGCCAAGCTGGTCCTCGATCGCTTTCACATCGTCAAGGCTCTCAATGCCGCCGTTGACGAGGTCCGTAAGGACCAGTGGCGTAAAGCTGCCCCGGATGAGCGCAAAGCCATGAAGGGCCTCCGATGGCTCCTCTACCGGCACTCAGCGACACGCTCCAGAGGGGATACTCGGACACTCAAAGCACTGGAGAAGGCGAACTACCGAATCTATAGAGCCTGGAGACTCAAGGACGAGTTCGAGCAGTTCTGGGAATACAAAGCGCCCTGGGCTGCCGAACGCTTCCTGAAATGCTGGACGACGTCCGCACTCAGAAGTCGACTTGAACCCCTGCGAAAGTTCGTCAGGACCCTGCGACAGCACTTCTTCGGCGTCCTCGCATTCGTGAACACGCGTCTTACCAACGCCATCGCCGAAGGCCTCAACCGAATCGTCCAAATCGTCAAGAACCGAGCCAGCGGATTCCGCACACTCGACGCATTCAACGATATGATCTTCCTTACCGTCGGAGACATAAACATCCCTGAGCAGATTCCGAAGAGGTTCCGCACACGCTAACCGCGCCCCCATGCCAGGAACCACGGCACCTTCACCCACTTCATCTCGTTGAGAGATCCGGATATAGCCATTAAAAAGGTAGTCCCCTTGTACAAGTGTTTGTTTTTCCCTACATTTAGGGCTGACACATCAAAACAACACTTGGAAGGAACTACCGTGATAGAACCTAGTCAGATCCGGTTACCATTCGCAAGCTTCGGGCAAGGTAGTTGAGGCTGATTTTGCCGGTGGCGCCGTCAGGAGTGACGGTGGAGTTCTGTTGCTTCGCGCCCTTGAGTCTCAGATGGGATTGATCGCCAGAATGGTAGATGCTTTGCGAGATCGTCGTCACCCAAGCTATATCGATCACACGCTTTTGGATCTTGTGAAGCAGCGTGTTTTTCAGATCGCTTGCGGCTATGAAGATGCCGTCGATTGTGATGATTTGCGCCACGATCCGGGCGTCAAGGCTGCCTGCGATCGGCTTCCTCTTTCCGGTCCTGATCTCGGGAGCCAATCAACGATGACACGACTTGAGAATGATGTGCGACGCTCGGATTTGTATCGGCTCGCACGGGCTTTTGTAGACGGGTTCATCGCATCGTATGACCAGGCACCCCCAAGCATCATTCTCGATATCGACGACACGGATGACCCAACGCACGGTGCCGCCCGCGTACTCACACCATGAAGGTCAGAAAGGAATTGTAATGGCGCATCTTCGAAGAATTAATCGACATAATAACACCAAGAAGAAGAATGGCAACACGCTTTCGTGCGATGACGGGTTCTACTACCCCGCCCCTGCCAAAACCCCCGATCTCAAGTCTGACGATCAGGTCCAGGCCAAAGAAGCGAAGAAGAACGTCGCGTAAGGGTAATGCTGAAGAAGTCTGACATCCATCTGTTCGACTACGAAGGCCGCCCAATCGTACTTCAGATCCAAACGGGCGATTTCTTCGAAGTCACTCGGCTCGTCGCTGAGATCCTCCGATCGGATGACGGTATCCGTCGCGAGGATCTCGTAGCCGACCTCTCTCCGAGCCACGGTTTCGAAGCCGTCATCGACGCGCTTTCGGAACTCGAAGCGGCGGACCTGGTCTCGTTCGGCCCAGTCTGCCCGCTCGTCGACTCGGGGGACGGTGCGGTGGTCCCTCCCACCCGCACGTCCGCCGAGACGATCACGATCACCCTCCACGTTTCGCACGCCTGTAACGTCACCTGCTCGTACTGCTTTGCACTCGGCGGCGACTATGGCGGGGAACCCAAGCTGATGGCCTGGAAACGGCGAAGCAGACTGTGGATTGGCTGATCGAGGCAACTCGAGATGCGGGTCGGTGTCAGATCGACTTCTTCGGAGGCGAGCCGCTCCTCCATCTCGGCCTCGTGAAGAAGACCGTGGCTTATGCGCGCCAGCAGGGCGCTGCGAACGGCGTTGCGGTTTCGTTCGGAATGACGACGAACGGAACCCTCCTATCGGGCGACGCACTCGAGTTCCTGATGGAAGAAGACATTGGAATCATGGTCAGCATCGACAGCCCCAAGGAAGTCCACGACGCACAGCGCAGCTTCAATAACGGTGAGTCGACGTACGACATCGTGGCGGCGAACACGACAGAAGCTGCCCGCCGTGCGCCCGACAAGGTCTTGCTCCGGGCGACGATGACGAATAAAAACCTCGACATGATGGCCCTCGTGGACGAACTCGAGGGTTTCGAGGTCAATTCCGTTGGTGTCGGACCAGCGTGGCTTTCTCATCATCATCCTACGGCGATTCGGAAAGAGCACCTCCCCGAACTCAGGAAGCACATCCGAACGCTCGCAAACGATGAGCTGAAGCGTATCAAAGAGGGGCACAAGGCTGAAACATTCGCACCATTGATCAAGAAAGTCTTGTCGGGACAGAAGCGGGAATACGGGTGTGGTGGTGGGAAGACCTACTTTGGCGTCGACGTCGATGGCGACATCTATTTCTGCTCGGCCTTCGGCAGCATGCCCGAATACAAAATGGGCGACGTCTGGAAGGGGCTGGACCCCACGGTGGACGCACGTTTCCGACGCGACTTCCACGTCGACAACAAGAAGACGTGCAGCCAGTGCTGGGCCCGATACCTCTGTGGCGGAGGCTGTGCCTACGATGCCAGGGTATCAACCGGCGAACCCACCGAACCCAATCCGGTCGCTTGCGAGCGTACCCGCTACTCGCACGAACTCGCAATGGGAATGGCTCTCGAGCTGAGCGACCACGCACCGGATGCACTCGACCGCCTCCAGATCGAAAAGGTCTGACGGAGATAAAATGAGCAATCAAACACACACGACAAAGACCCCCTTGCCGATGGCGGAAACCCCAGAAAGTGCCCCCTCTGCGGGTCTAAATGCTTCGGCAAGGGGGCCGAAACGTCTCCCCCACGAGGGTTGGATGTTGGCTCCCCTCTATGTCGCCGAACATCATCTGTTCGAGCACAATGGTCGCACGCTTCTCTTTGGCGTCGGAACGGCCGACTTCTTCGAGATCGATGATGTCGTCGAGGATGTGCTGAAGACAATCGAGGGCACCACACTCATCCAGCTGTTCGAGCGTCTTCGATCCTCTCACGGCGAAAAGGATCTCTACAGCGCAGTCCGCGAACTCCGTGAGGCCGAGATCGTTTCCGAAGAGCGGCTTGCCCGCCCGACGGCACCGGTCCTTCCCGGTCGTCTCGAAGTTTCGGAAATCGTCCTTGAAGTAACCACGGATTCTCTGTCAGCACAGAGCGGGAGTCAGTATCTCCGTCCGGCGACCGGTCGAGAGGCCATCAGACTGTTGATGGAGGAGTCGGGGTGTCTCCGCACGTGTTCCCTCACGCTCACGGGAGAGCCACTCCTCAATTCCCAGCTCACACTCGATCTGCTCGATCACGCCATCGAACGCGCCGAGCAGATCGGCAAGCGATTGCGCCTGGCCGTCGTCACCAATCCAAGATTGGTGAACGAGCGTATTCGTATCTCGCTGAAGCGTCGTGGTGTCGATCTCGTCATCAACGACACAGCGGGTACGCTCGAAGGCGTGCACGGCTCGGGACCGGCCAGCCTGCAGAGAAGCGCGCTCACGAGTAGTCCACCCACGCATCTTCGCATCGAATCGGTGGATGAAACGCCGGTGCACCAGATTCGAGAGGCTTTAGACGAAAATCAAAACCTCGCGACGGTCGATCTCCCACCATCGACACCCGGACACCTCTGTCCTGTCTCCGAAAGAGATCTCGAAGAACTCAGCGCATTCGTCAGCCAGCACGTCATGTCCTCGAAAATGACCTGGATCGGCCCGATCGAGGACTCGGCGGCTCAAGTCTTCAACGGCCGCCGCGCCAGCTACGGCGACTCAGCTGGCATCACCAGTCTCGCTGTTGGCTGCGATGGAACGATTTACGTGTCCGAAGAAGTCATCGGAGATTCCCGCTACCGGATGGGCCACATCCAGAGTGGGCTCGATCAGGGCCGGCGGGCTCAGTGGATTCGAGAAGCCCACGTCGATGCCCGACCCGGCTGCCAGACCTGTTGGGCCCGACATCTCTGCGGTGGCGGGTCGACGGTGGCGGTGGGCAATTGCCCAGATCCCGACTCCGACTACTGCACGATCGTGCGTCGGTCCTACGAACTGGCAATGGGTTTATGCGTAGACCTCGACGTGCGAAACCCCGATCTCCTCGAACAACGCTACGGACAGGGTGCTGCGTGAACATCCTCTTCTACCAGGACACGTCGGGAGTCAGCGGGGCGGAGATATGGATCGCCGACGCCGCTCGACGTCTGCGCGAGCGAGGGCACGGGATCAGCCTGTCAGCGCCGACCGAATCCTGGATAGCTGCCCAAGACCGGCATCACGGATTCCCGCTCGTCGATTTCTTCTCCGGCGATGGATTCGACGCCCATCGGCGGTGGATCCTGGCTGAACATCTTTCTGCAGCGAGCGTAGACATCGTGGTGTGCAGCATTCCCGGCGCAAGGATGGAGGTGCCACTCCTAGATCAAGCGATTCGGGATGCGGGACGAGGTAAAATCCTGATTCGTCTGGGTGTCGCCCCTGGCGAAGGCGCCTTTCCACCCGAACGAGTGGGCTACGGCTACGACACCGTTAGTGGGATCATTGCTGTCTCCCGCGACGTCAAGCATCATCTCGTCCGCAACTTCCCGATGCTCGACAGAGACAGAATCCACGTCGTCTACAATGGCGTCGACCTCGAGCGATTCGGTCCAGAAACCCACAGCGACGTCGAACGTGCCTCCCAGCGACGCGACCTGGACATTCCCGCCGACCACCGTGTCGTCGCGGCCGTCGGACGGCTCGATCCGATCAAGAATCTGCCTTGCCTGATCGACGCAGCCGACATCGTCCTCGAGCGCTTCCCCGCGACCACCTTCGTCATCGCTGGCGACGGTGCAGAACGCGTCACGCTCGAAAAATGCGGTCGTCTCCAAAGGGTTGAGTGACGCCTTTTCGCTTTCCCGGTTTCGTCAAAGATGTCCCTGGACTGTTGTCCATCGTCGACATCGTCGTGCATCCCTCCCTGTCGGAGGGCGTACCCAACACGCTTTTGGAAGCAATGGCTGCCCAGAAGGCCGTGGTGGCATCCGAGGTCGGTGGAATTTCGGAGGTCGTCGACAATCCTGAAGTCGGCGTGCTCGTTCCCCCCGCCAGTCCATCGGCTCTGGCCGAGACACTCACATCCCTCGTCGGCAGCGAGGATCGACGCGCAGGACTGGGCTCGAGGGCCCGAGCGCACGTTCTATCTCACTTTGACCGAGCCACCAACATCAGACAGATCGAAGACCTGTTCGACCAGGTTCTACGATCGGCAACACCGCTCGCACCGGCGTCCGAACAGCAGCTATACGATCCACCCTACGCGTTTACTGCGCGTGACCATCTGTTGCGTGCATAGTCTGCCGGCGGCCGTCGGGTGGGCCGCCGGTGGACCATAGATTGGGAACCCCACAAAAGCTTCAGACGTGCAAAGAGTCGGGCAATCTTCTTCTGGGAGGATGCCCGTTTGTTTTTGACTAAACAGGCCTTCAATGCCGAAGATTCTCCTCATCGACGACGAACCTGACGTGCGACACGTCACGCGGGAGTGCCTGTCAACCAAGGGCTTCGAGGTCGATATCCCGGCCGTCGAAGACTCGGCCATATCCCGCTCGACCGTTCAAGCGGCCACGACGGACGGATACGATCTGATCATTCTCGATCTCCGACTCCCACACCTGGACCCGTTCGATCTGATTCGATCCGTAAACGAATCAGAGGGTCCGCCGATCATGGTTCTGGCCGGTTTTCTGTCGCTGGAGCTCGAGAGCAGCCTGCGAGCAGCCGGAGTCCATTCGTTCACGACCAAACCGTTTACATTTTCGGATCTCCTGTCCTCGGTCGAAGAGTGCATGGCATCATCGGTGGCCGTCCGTATTTGAAACCGGGAAAAAGATCACTCACAAAATACAGGAGGGGATCGCGAAGCACGCGATCCCCTCTTTCTTGTGCAATAGGGCGAAGCCGTCTCGGCCGCCAACCGCCTGCCCTGAGCTGTGCCCTGAGTAAGCGACCGAAGGTCGCTGTACCGAAGAGTAGCCTGCGAAGCAGGCTTATTGAAGGGTCAACTATCGACCTTCTCTGAGACGAGCATCAGCGGATGCCATACCGGAATCCCGGTCCCTTCGCCAAGGTGGATGCTGCAGACACTCGATTCGGTCACGATCGCTTCCACTCCTGCCTCGCTAAACCCATCGAACAACGGCTCACCCACCGCGTTTGCCAATTCGTAGCCGAGCTGCCCCGTCTTCAGGCCGAACGTGCCCGCCATTCCGCAGCAGGTGCCCGTTTCGATCACCTCGACCTGGGCACCCCGACGTTTTAGAAACTCGATCGCACCTGCGCCGGAACCCAGTGGGCGCTGATGACACGGAATGTGGAAACCGAATCGACGGCCCGCCAGAGAAGTCGTGTCAATCGTTTCCTCGAGCGTGTCGACATACTCGAAAAACTCCGACGTGTTCTTCGCCACAATCAACGCGTCTTCGTCCTCATCCAGAAGTTTTGGGTAGGACTTGCACAGACAGTAGGCGGCCGTCGGCTCGGTCGTCACGATGTCATAGCCCTTCTCTACCCACGGCGTCAAAAGGGACACATTCTCCCGCGCGATCTTCCGCGCACCCGTCAGGTCACCGTAGCCGATCGCCGGATAGCCGCTCGTCACCTGCTCCGGGAATTCCACCGCACAACCCAACCGCTCGAGGTGCTCGACAGCGGCCATCCCCAAAGCGGGTTCGTTGTAATTGGCAAAGATATCGGCAAAGAAGGCGACCTTCCGTCTGGGGGCCTTTACAGGAGACGGCCCACGCCGTCGTAAGCGCTTCTGCAACGTGTTCCGATTGAACACCGGAAGATTTCGTCTCCGATCGATTCCCACTACCTTTTCGAGCACGTAGCGGAAGACGCGGTTCCGCATCATCCAGTTTGAAAGCGGTGCGGTCATCGAGCCCACCCTCGCGCCCCGCTCCGCATCCATCAGGAACCGATTCACGCGCGGATGCGGATGGGCTTCGGAGTCCCGTTCCTTGACGCCGGCGATCATCATCGGAATGTCGATCTCGGCCGGACAGATCTCCTTGCATAGCCCGCACGAGATGCAGAGCGGGGCGAAATCGCCCGCGAGTTCGAGACCGTGCACCTCCGACGTCCACGGAATCCCGATCGGTCCCGGATAGATGTGGCCGAAGGTATGTCCGCCGACGACACCGTAGGTGGGACACACGTTCATGCACGCGCCACACCGGATGCAGTTGAGAGCGTCGCTGAACAGCGGATCCTGAGCCATCTCCGTCCGCCCGTTGTCCAGAATGATGATGTGCGTTTCCCGTGGCTCCCGCCCTTCCCCGTCGCCCAGCGGTGACCGGCCGGCCTGAAACGTCACATACGTCGTCGTATGCTGGCCCACCGCGCTGATAGGATGGGCAAGCAGCATCATCACGGCGTCCCCGCACGACTCGACGATCTTCTCTCGCCCCATCACGCAAATGTGCACATCCGGAATGCTCGAGACTAGACGCGCGTTACCCTCGTTCGTCTCGATGACGATCGCCCCTGTGTCGGCGATGCCCACGTTCGCCCCCGTCATCCCGATGTCGGCGTCCAGGAAGATCGGTCTCAAATATCTTCGGACGACCTTCATGATCTCGTTCACGTCGTTCGGCACATCCTCACCCGTTTCGCGCCGGAAGATCTCAGCTACCTGAACAGCCGTCTTGTGGACCGCGGGGAACACAAGATGGAAGGGCTTCTCATGAACCTTCTGAATGATCAGCTCACCCAGATCGGTCTCGATCACGTCCATTCCTGCATCTTCCATCGGATGGTTGATCTCGATCTCTTCCGTCGTCAATGATTTCGATTTGGCGCAGGACTTCGCACCCTTGTCGGCGGCCAGCTTGAGCACGTAGGCGATGGCCTCCGCTCCGTCCTTCGCCAGGAGGACGTGTGCTCCCCTCCTTTTGAGGTTCAAAACGAACCGATCGACCAACTCCTCTTGTTCCGACTGACAACGAAGCTTGATCTCGCGAACTTCCTTCCTAAAGCCCTCGCCCCCCGGCAGCTCGTCGAGCGCCGATCTCCGGCTGTCACGGGCACGTTTTACTGCCCGGTAGAGCTGGTCCCGCTGGGGTCTCTCTTCGATCGCTCGCGCGATCTTCGCGTTCAGCCTCTCGTATCGGATCTCAGCCATCTTCCCCTGCTCGGTCTATGATCACCACGGCGTGTGTGACCTCGGGGCCGTGTACGCCCAATGTCAGCTTCATCTCGATGTCGGCGGTGCGACTAGGTCCAGAAATGAACGTGACCGTCGCATTCCGGGGATTCTCATCGAAGTAGGCCTTCACACGGGGGCCCGATTCCCTCAGCGTGTCGATGATGTCCTGCTCTCGAAACACCCCTACGTGAACGCGGGGCAACGTCGATACGAGCCGATACGCATCGTTCGTCGCGAACTCGACGAGGGTTCCGCTCTCCGCGATCACGAACGCCGGTCCCGACACACCCACGGCCGCCCGATCGATTCCTTCCGGAAGGTCGCTCGCGAGAAAATCGGGGCCGTAGACGTCCAACCCGGCGGATCCGAGACCTATCGTGACCGGTTCTCCGAGACCGTCGGCGAACTCCCCGACGGCAACCCTGCCCGCTCCGCTGTCGGCACAGATCTCGGCAACTCGGGCGACGGCCTCTCCCTCACTTTTGCAGAGGTGGACGTGACCGGCCAGGTTTTCGTACTTCTCTTTGAATCGGGTGACGATGTCGCTGGGCATCGAGAAAAATTCCGTTTTGTGCGGAGAAAGGCACGTCAAAGCTACAAGTTGACCTCTGGAGACGCAAGTCGCACGCCCGTTCGGGCGCGCATTTGGCATAGCACGACGACAAGCACACATCTATATTGCAACGCTGAGTTCACCCATTCTTAACGCGAGAACCTTATGGCGGCACCGATCAAGATTGTGCAGGTGGGTTTGGGTCCCCTCGGAAGGATGCTCACACCCGTCATCGACGCGAAGGCATCCCTCAAGATCGTCTCCGCTCTCGACATCGATCCCGAATTGGCGGGAACCGACCTGGGCGCACTGACCGGAGCCGCTGAAGGCATCCCGGTTTCAGGCACCCTCGAACAGGCCCTCGTCGCCCGCCCCGACGTGGCGGTCGTCACCACCGTTTCGGAGCTCGACCGACTGTGGCCTCAGATCGAGCCCATCATCGGGGCCGGCGTCCAGATCGTCTCTACGTGCGAAGAACTGTCTTTCCCCTGGACGACGAGCCCGGATCTATCCAGAAAAATCGATGATGCCGCCAGGGAGAACGACGTCAGCGTACTCGGAACGGGTGTGAACCCGGGATTCCTGATGGATTTCTTCCCTTCGGCTGTCACGGCCTCCTGCCGTCGCATCGACACTGTGCTCGTCGAGCGCATCCAGGACGCTACGACCCGACGTCTTCCGTTCAGAGAGAAAATCGGCGCCGGCCTTACGGTCGAGGCCTTCGCGGAACGAACCCAGGCGGGCAAGATCCGACACGTCGGATTGACCGAGTCCGCACACTTCATCGCATCTCAACTCGGCTGGTCCATCGATCGCACCGAGGACATCGTGGAACCCGTCATCACCGATGTCGCCGTCAAGGGCGATGGCTGGACCGTCGAACCCGGCTTCGCGACCGGTGTGAACCAAACAGGACGCGGGTTTATCGGACACCGCGAAGTCATCACCCTCGTCTTCCGAGCGGCAGTGGGCCAACCGGACCCGCGCGATACGGTCACGATCAAAGGCGACCCCGACTATGTCGTCAACATCCCAGGGGGTACCCACGGCGACGTCGCCACCTGCGCCATCGTCGCGAATGCCATCCCTTCTGCGGTGGCCGCCCTTCCGGGTCTCCGCACGATGTCCGATGTGCCGCTGGTTTCGTGCGTCCCCTGAATGCCCGGCTCCGTCACGACTTCATCGGACCAGATCCAACGCATCGTCGATTGCGAGCATCACGATCCTTTCGAAATACTCGGGATGCATCCTGTCGGAGAGGGCGGTGAGCGCCATCTGGTTGTTCGAGCGTTCAAACCCGACGCAACGTCCGTCGAAGTCGTCCGTATGGATTCACACGTCGTTGCTTGCCGACTCGAACAGCAGCATCCCAACGGCTTCTTCGAAGCCAGCATCGCGGAAGAGCACCCCTTTCCCTACCTGCTCCGCGTCAACTATCCCGACACGACCATCGATCTACGCCCCGACCCATACGCCTTTCCCCCCGTCCTTTCAGACTACGACCTCCATCTCATCCGTGAGGGGTCGCATCAGAATCTCTACGAACGAATGGGTGCTCATCGAACCGAGGTCGAAGGCATTCGGGGCGTCTCGTTCGTTCTCTGGGCGCCCGCAGCAAAACGGATTAGCATCGTCGGAGACTTCAACCGCTGGGACGGACGCACGCACGTCATGCGCGCCCGTGGCGCGAGCGGAATCTGGGAACTGTTCGTGCCGGATCTCGAGGAGGGCGCGCTATACAAGTTCGAGATCAAAGGCAGCGACGACACGGTCCGACTCAAAACGGACCCTTTCGCGTTTCAAATGGAACTCCGCCCCCGGACCGCCGGAATCGTGCGGACCATCTCCGACGGGATCTGGACAGACGAGGAATGGATGCAGCGAAGGTCTCGAGGCGATCTTGCGCACGAGCCTGTCTCCATCTACGAGGTCCATCTGGGGTCTTGGAGACGCAGCCCCGAGAAGAACACACCGCTCGACTATCGAGATCTCGCTCATCAGCTCGTCGACTACGCGGAGGAGATGGGATACACCCACCTCGAGCTTCTACCCGTAGCCGAGCATCCCCTCGATCAGTCCTGGGGGTATCAGGTACTCGGATACTACGCCCCGACGAGCCGATTCGGCACCCCCTCGGACTTTCAGTATTTCATCAACCACTGCCACACGAATGGCATCGGTGTTCTGCTCGACTGGGTGCCCGCTCACTTCCCGAGCGACGACCACGGCCTCGCCCGATTCGACGGAACCGCGCTCTACGAACACGACGACCCCCGTCAGGGATCCCATCCCGATTGGGGTACCCTCGTGTTCAACTACGGACGCAACGAGGTTCGAAACTTCCTCATCGCAAATGCGCTCTTCTGGCTCGAATGCTACCACATCGACGGGCTCCGTGTAGACGCCGTAGCTTCCATGCTCTATCTGGACTATTCACGCGAAGAGGGCGAGTGGATCCCGAATCGCTATGGGGGTCGTGAAAACATCGAAGCTGTGGATTTCCTCAAGCAGCTCAACGAAACCGTCTACGCTCGGTTCCCCGACGTGGCGATGATCGCAGAGGAATCGACTGCGTGGCCCGGTGTGTCACGGCCCCGCTATCTCGGAGGGTTGGGGTTCGGATTCAAGTGGAACATGGGCTGGATGAACGACGCCCTGGAGTATATCGAACAGGAGCCCGTGCATCGGAAGTACCACCAGGACCGGCTGACGTTCGGTCTCGTCTACGCCTTTACCGAGAACTTTATTCTGTCCCTGTCGCACGACGAAGTCGTACACGGAAAGAAGTCTCTGCTCGACAAGATGCCGGGCGACGGGTGGCAGAAGCGGGCCAACCTGAGGGCCTTCCTTGGATTCACCTACGGACACCCCGGGAAGAAATTGATCTTCATGGGAAGCGAGTTCGGACAGTGGAGGGAATGGAATGCAGACACGAGCCTGGATTGGCACCTGCTCGAACAGGAGAATCACGGAGGACTGCAACGTTTCGTCAAAGACCTCAACACGCTCTACCTGCGCGAGCCCGCTTTGTATGAAAAAGACTTCGATCGCTCGGGATTCGAATGGATCGACTTTCACGATCACGAACAGAGTGTATTTTCGTTTCTCCGCCGCGCCGACGACGGCTCCTTTTTGGTATTCGTGTGCAACTTCACACCCGTGACACGCCATCATTACACGGTGGGCGTCCCCGAATCCGGCGACTACCGCGAGGTCCTCAACAGCGATGCCGCCCTCTACGGCGGAAGCAACGCTGGAAACCTGGGCGGTGTAAGCGCCAACCCAGAACCATCACACGGCCGACCCTTTAGCCTGACCGTCACTCTCCCGCCACTCTCGACGCTCGTCTTCAACCCCCGATAGGTCGACCCAGCCGCTCTTCGACCCAGCGAGAAACGACATCTACGGCGACGGCATTGTCTCGATCGTAGGGCACGATCAGATCGGCCTCAGACCGTGTCCGCTCCGAGTGCGCCGCGACGTTCGGTATGACGTCGCGTCGATACCACGCCGTGGCACTTTCGAGCGACGCCCCACCGGCGACATCTCGCATCAGCCTGCGCACCACCCGCTCGTGCACGAAGGCATCGACATAAAGCCGCAGGTCGAACTGCGCCCTCAGCGACCGTCGCGTGTAGATCAGGTGACCCTCGACGAGGACCAGGTCCGAGGGCCCCAGGGTCGTGGGCGGATCGCGACGATCCCACGCGCGCGTCCCTTCCACGGGCGTTTCGACCGTCCCTCCCCCACGAAGGGTCTCCACGTGTCCCTCCAGAGCGTCCCACAACACTCCGCGGGGATGGTTGGTCGTCCGCATCGCCTCTTGTTCTTCCTTCGGGAACTCGCGCCAGTTTCGAAAATATCGATCCTGGCCGATCAGGACGGGTCGAAACCGAGCGAGCGAGCGGACGAGTGCAGTCGCGAACATCGACTTCCCCGAAGCGGTCGGGCCCGACAGACCGATCACGAGTGCCATCGGGCGCCTGCGGCCGACTCACATCCAAATTGACAACGACGGAAGCCACCGTACATCTTTCCAAGACCGGGTGTAAGGAACTCCCACTGTTTCCGGAGGTCTCGATGGCCGATTCCAGAGTCGGCGTCCATACCTTCATCTTCCAGCAGTACGGGTTCGACCACACCAAACAGACGGAACGAATCGCCGAAACGATCGCAGAAGCGGGATTCGGCGCCGTCGAATTCCATCAACCCGTATTGACCGGGGACGATCATAAAAACCGAGTCGATTCGGCGATTCGGCATCAGGATCTCGATCTGATCGGGGTCAGCAATACGCAGCCGGTCTGGAATCGTTCGCAATACGACCGTCTGATCGAATCGATGGACGATCACGCTGAGCGAATGGCCAGTCTGGAACAAGACCGTCTCGCCTGCGGTCTGACCTGCTCTGGCAAGCATCTTTCTCAACGATCCGATACGGAGAACGATCACACCGTCGAGGTCTGGACCGAGCTCGGTGAGATCTTCCGCTCCCACGATGTCGGCCTGGCCTATCACAACCAAGGTGAACCCGAAGAGGACATCCTGTTCGTCCTCGACAACACCGATCCCGACCTCATCACCTACTGTGCCGACCTCGACTGGCTGCGCGTGGGCGGAATCGATCCGCTCGGACACGTGGCCGAGCACGCGGACAGAATCACGCATCTCCATCTCAGAGATTACGACAGAGAGGGTGGCCGTACTGTTGCTCTGGGGGAGGGGGATTTACCCTTCGATGCACTCGCATCCGCCCTGGCCGAGTTCGACGACCCGCCCGATCTGATCGTCGATCTGGCGCTCCCATCGGGCACGCCCCCTGATCGACCTCTTCACGAAATTCTCACCTCTTCTCGCGCCGTTCTTCAGACGCACCTGGGTTTTTAGGCACACCCTCTTACGGCGCAGCCTCACTGTTGCAAAAAATCAACATCCAGGGTAGATTTTCACGTCGGTGTGTTGCCAAACGGCACACCGAGTTACCCTAACTCCCTAAATTACAACATCCTCAGGAGCCAACTCTGGGCAGGATGCGGGCACGCTTCTTGCGGCCAACCTCTACCCACACCCCCGCCCGGAGACCCCATTATGAAACATCTCATCCCCATCTGCCTCCTCACCTTCATCATCGTCTGTCCCGCACTGGCCGAGGGAATGGCCGGTGAAGGCTACACGATCGAACGCATCGAGGTCCGGGGCAACGAAAAAACGAAATCAGACGTCATTCTTGGAGCCCTGACCTTCGCACCGGGTGATTACCTCGACACCGAGGCCGTGAACGAGAGCAAGGGCGCCCTCTACGCCACACGGCTGTTCAGAACGGTGCATCTGGCATCCAAACCCGGTTCGGCGGCCCGACAGGCGGTCGTCGTCGTCTACGTGGACGAGAAGCGTTTCGGCGATCTGGGCGTCAGCCTCGAATACACGGAACTCGACGGATTCGGCGTCTCAGCAGATGCGTTTCACGTCAACCTCTGGGGAGAAGGAAAGATCGTCGGCGCAGAATGGGGCCTGGGCGAACGATTCAAAAAATGGGGGCTCAACTACGCCGACCCCTATTTTTCTCCAGCCAATCTGCTGCTGTCCGTAAAAACCGTAGGCTCGTCGGCCGATCGAGATCTGTTTCGATCAAAAGTTGAGGAAACCCGCGGGCGCTATGACCTCGAACGCATCGGGGGCGTCATCGGGTTTGGGCGAGTGCTGCGCTCAGGACATCGTCTGCTGTTCAAATACGGTCTCGACGCAGTCGAGGTCGGTGCATTCCAGGCCCCCACGATTCTGACCGATGGCGGAAGCTTTGCGAACGAGATCCAGGCAGCTATCGGACGGGAAAACCAAGCCTATGCGGGGGTCGAATTCCAACTTAAGCCCTCGACGGAACCGTGGGGCAGTGCCCCGGGCACGGATCTCCAATTCAGCGTCGACTTGTCGGCCAAGTATCTTGGGTCCTCAGCCACCTTTCTGAGGGCGCGCGTCGAGGCCGCACATCACATCTCCACGTTCGGTCGTCAGATCCTGACCCTCGGGACGCGGGGCGGCCTTATCGTCGGAACTCCGCCGTTCTACGAGCGCTTCTACCTCGAAGGCCAGAATCAGCTTCGCGGAAGAGATCCCCGCAAGATCGGCCCCGAAGGCGGGGAGGAATTCGTCAGCGTCGAGGCCGTTTATTCCTTCCCGTTCTTACCATACGCCCGATTCTATGGGTTCGCCGAAGGCGCCGCAATCCGACGCGACCTGCGACCGGACAGCCGCTCCGACCGTGGCGGATCGATCGGCCTGGGTGTCGTGCTTTTCAAACGCGTCGACATCAGTCTGGGCATCATTACCAGCACCCTGATCGTCAAATCGCACCGCTTCGGAGGCATCAACGTCGGCTTGTAGTCGACGTTGAGCGAGAAAACCGTGCGTTGGCTCGACCGATGCAGTTCGGGAAGACTCCTCAGAGTCTTCGCTCTTTGGGCAGTCTGTCTTGGAGGATCTGTTTCCGCCCAAATTGTGAAGGTCCCTCCGACGGTCTACCTCCGTGGCGATAGTCTGTTCGTCGACGTCGTCTACGATTCTCTGTTCTCTCAGCGGGCCCAGGACGCCATTGCCTCGGGTATGAGCACCTCGATCATCCATCAGTTTCAGCTCACGGAAGAGGCGGCGGCGACCATTGTCCATTCCATCGTCATACAGCTGGATCACGATATCTGGGAGAATCGATACACGGTCACCCGATCCGATTCGAACACAGATACACTCCGAACGGATGCCTTCAAAGACGTCGAGCACGCCGTGACCGTCCTCTTTGCAATTCCGATCGGCCTTATCGCGCAAAACGACCGGCCCTACACGCTGTCGGCGCGATCCCGCGTTGACCTGATTTCGCCCGAGCAGGAACGCCGCACGCGTCGCTGGCTCAACCTGCTCGAGAGAGGCAGCATCCTCGAGCTGTTTTTCTCGCTCGATCCACGCGAACAGGACATCCCCTGGTCCGAAATCGCACGATTCCGGAGGAGCGATCTACCGCAGGAACCACCTTTTGCTCCCCCACCTGAAGCGCCCCCATCGGGAACACAGGAGCTCCCACAATGAGACGATTCCCGCTCAGGCTACGCATCATTCTCGCGCTCGTACTCCTCGCGGCTGGGACGTCGGCTGCCGTATCGGGTCTCACGACCTACTTTCTCCAACGGACACCCCAGGTCAGCACGAACCCGGAATTGGGCGGCGCCCTCCAGGATGCGCTCTCCCTCGCCAAGAGGGACTACGACGCTCGTAAGACTCGACTTTTGGCCCTCGGAAACCAAATGTCCCGGGACCCGAGGGTCCTGGACACCTTCGTCAGAGGCGATGATGACGAACTCGCCCGACTGGTCGAAAGCCGTGCGCCCTCGAGCCGCCTCACCGCGCACTTTGCGCCAGCCGCTGAGGCACTGACCAGAACCAAGCCCGCTGTTGGGCGAACGGCAGGAGAAAACGCGGCCCTGCGCTTGACGGTCCCGCTTATTCAAGACGAAAAATCCGTCGGTACCCTCATCGTAGACGACTCTCTCCGCGAATTGCTCAATATCGAACGAGCGCTCCAGACCTACGGCCACATCGAAATGATTGTCGACGAAATGCGGAAAGGTCTGTTCCTGAGCTACCTCGTCATCGGGGCGGTTGCGATGATCCTCGCCCTGCTCATCGGACTCCGGATCGGCATCGGCATCACCAATCCGCTCAGCACCCTGATCCGCGGGACACGTGAGCTCGCGCGGGACAACCTCGATTACCGGATCCCGGTGGGCCCATCAGACGAGATCGGAATGCTGATCGACTCGTTCAACCATATGGCGACCGACCTTCAGGAGAACCGGCGGAGACGGGTCGAGGCCGAAAAGGTCGCCGCCTGGAGAGAAATCGCGCGTCGTCTCGCGCACGAAATCAAAAATCCCCTGACCCCCATACAGTTGACCGTCCAGCAGATGCGCGACAAATACACCGGGACGGACGACACCTACACAAAGCTGTTGAACGACTGTACCGAAATCGTGACTGAGGAAGTCGAAAGCCTGCGATCGCTCGTCCAGGAATTCGCAGAATTCGCCCGGATGCCCAAACTCGCCCTGATGCCGCACGACGTGAACGCCGCCATCAAGGACACGCTCAGGCTGTATCCCGACACGCAGGTCCGAATGGATCTGGACGAGCACGCGCCGCAGCTCCAGCTCGACGTCGAGGGATTTCGCCGTGTGCTCATCAACCTCGTCGAAAACGCATTCGACGCCGGCGGCGAGAACAGCGCCATCACCATACGGACGGCTCTGCAGGGCCAGCACGTCGTCCTCGACATCATCGATGAGGGACCGGGTGTGGCGAACCAGGATCGCGAACGCATATTCCAACCCTACGTATCCACCAAAGAGGGTGGAACGGGGCTCGGATTGGCCATGGTACGAAGCATCGTGGAGGAGCACGGAGGAACGATCGCCGTTACCGACAGCGCCGGGGGTGGCGCACGGTTCCAGATTCGCCTGCCCGTCACCCCGCAAAACGCCTCGACGGAGGTACTATCATGAACGGAAAGACCATTCTCGTCGTCGATGACGAGCGGAACATCAGACGTTCCCTCGAGATGATTCTCAAGGGTGAAGGCTTCGATGTTGTCTGTGCCGATTCCGCGGATCGGGCACTCGAAGCGGTCGTAGAGACACGCATCGACGTTGCGCTGCTGGACATCGTCATGCCCGGAATGAACGGGATCGACGCCCTGAAGATCCTTCAGGAACGTCATCCCTACATCGCCGTCATCATCATTACCGGCCACGGCACCGTACAGGACGCCGTTCAGGCGACACGGCTCGGTGCCTACGATTTTCTGGAGAAACCGCTCTCACGCGAGAAAGTGCTGTTGTCCGTCTCGCACGCGCTCGAATCGTCGGGCCTGGCGCAGGAAAACCAGGCGCTCCGAAAGCGCGTCGAGGCCAGTTATGAAATGGTGGGTGAAAGTCCCGCGCTCGAAGCGATTCGCAGCCAGATCGGCAAAGTCGCGCCGACCAACGGCCGTGTGATGATCCTCGGCGAGAGTGGGACTGGCAAAGAGCTCATTGCGCGCGACATCCACAGTCAGAGCCATCGAGCAGATGGCCCGTTCATCAAGGTCAACTGTGCTGCCATACCCGAAGAACTCATCGAAAGCGAGCTGTTCGGAAGCGACAAGGGCGCATTTACCGGCGCCGTCAGCCAGCGCGATGGAAAATTCCTGCAGGCCGACGGCGGGACTCTGTTTCTCGACGAAATAGGAGACATGAGTCTCAGCGTCCAGGCCAAAGTACTACGTGCGCTCGAGCAGGGCGAATTCGAGCGGGTCGGTGGATCGGAAACGATCCGCGTCGATGTCCGAGTTCTCGCCGCGACGAACAAAGACCTCGAATCACAGGTCGAAAAAGGCGAATTCAGAGAGGATCTTTTCTTCCGCCTCAACGTCGTGCCGATCGTCGCGCCACCCTTGCGCGACCGGAGAGGCGATGTTCCCCTCCTCGTCAATCACTTCCTCGAACTCTACGCCGAGACCAACGACTTTCGCCCCAAGTCCGTCGCTCCCGAGGCCGTCGATGCCTTGTGCCGACACGCGTGGCCGGGCAACATCCGTGAGCTCAAAAACCTGGTCGAGCGGCTGTCGATCATGGTATCCGGGGACACGGTTCACGAGGTCGATCTGCCCGCTCTGGACGGACTGGATAGCAAAGCGACTTCGGACTCGCCCGGTGGGTCGGGTTGGCCTACAATTTCTACGGGGTTGACCCTGAAGGAAGTGCGAGAGCAGATCGAGCGGCACTACATTTCGAATGCGCTCGAATCGTGTGGATGGAATGTCACTCAGACAGCCAGAACCTTGGGTATTGAGCGAACGAACTTGCACAAGAAGATCAAGTACTACGCCCTTGAGCGTTGAAGTCGGTCGTCGCCTCGTACCGACGCTTGCGGCTATCCTTCTGTGCACGACGCATCTGTGCGCCCAGAAAGAGCCTGGGCTCAACCTGTCGCGCAACGGCGTCCTGCACTACAACCGCGTCGAGGGCCTCTACGCCGGTTACCGTCTGAAAGCCTCGCCCAAGCGGGCCCGCAAGGTCACTCTATTCGTCGACGGCGGCTTCGGATTCCACCTGCAGGAACCCCGATGGGAGGCTGGCGTCACCTATCAGACGCGCAAAGCGCGGATGGGGCTGACCGCTTTCGACAGGACCGAAACCAACGACCGCGACATCATTCGGACGGGCGAGAACACCTTCAACGCCCTTCTCTTCAAAGGCGACTACCGGGACTACTTTCGGGCCCGAAACGGCTTTTCTCTGTCGAGCAAATATCGCCTTCGCAAAAACCTCGACCTCAGGAGCAGCATCACCGCTTTTGCCTACCGCTCGATGCCCGTGGAGGTAGAGTGGAGCATCTATCGAAACGGAAGGCCTTTTCGGCAGAATCCGGCGGTGAGGGAGGGCGATGCGGGCCAAGTACAGATCGGCGTCGTCTACGATGACCGACGAAAAGGACCGATCTTCAGGAACGGGACACTCATCTCAGCGACCTACGAGCGTGGGTTCCGCGAATTCCCTTTCGACGGGTTTCTTCTCGCCCTGAACCGACGCCAGAAGACGATTTTCGGAAAGCAAGCCTTCATCCTACGCTTCCTGGCCGGAAGTCGAGAAAGCATCGATGAGCAATTTCTGTTCGATCTGGGGGGGGTCAGCACGCTCCGTGGCTACCGAATCAAGGAGTTCACGGGCAACCGGGTCCTCCAGTTGAATGTCGACTACCTCTTCAAGGGGGATCTCCTGGGCCGCATTCGGGTCAAGGGCACTCACCTGCTCGAGTTGATCCTCTTCGCCGATGCCGGCTGGCTACAGACGACACCCCGTTCGAAGAACCTGTTCAGCGGATTCAGTGACTTCCGAGTCGGCGATATCAAGACCAGCGTCGGCGCCGCTGTTTCCCTCTACCGGCAACTCATCCGGTTCAACGTCGCCCGCCGACTCGACGGCGACATCGACGATTGGACTTTTTCCCTCCGATTCAAACGCGAGCTGTAGCTAAGAGCCGTTGTCCATTGTCCATAAGAATCGATAAGGCCGCCCGAACGCGACTCGATCAAAGGGCAGCCTTCTTGTTTCCAACCAGCAAACTCTGGTCACTGGTCAATGGTCACAGGTCAATGCTTCCCGCCACCATCCTCCGTCCACCGCGTCTACCGCCGCACTATATGTCAACATCAAGGCTCTTCCCCAACTTCGCCGACTTTCGTGCCGCGTCCAACACCTGCATCACGCGCAGGGCGTGTTCACCGGTGATGATCAGATCCTTCCCTTCGCGCAGATGCTCGGCGATGTTCACGTGCAGACTCTCTCGATCGATGGCCTTTGACCGCCGCAACTCGTAGTCCTCGCCCCAAACCGTCACCGTCTCGCCACGCCCTCCCTCATCGGTCAGCGTCGCCTCCGTTCCCAGAACGAACCACTTGTAGGGAAGTCCGGCGTAGGAGATGTCCGCCTTGCCGGCTCTGGCCCGAACGCCATCCTCGAAGATCATCGTAATGTCGAACAGATCCTCCGCATCGCCCCATTTGATGTGGCGCACGTCTGCGAAGATCTGAACGACCCTCTTTCCGTCGAAGAGATCCAACACCTGCTCGACCCAATGCGGACCGAAATCGAACATCGTCCCCCCGCCGGCCGATGCAGTGATTCGCCACGCCTGATTGTAGTCCGGAACGCCGAACCCGACCGCCGGGCGCGCCCCCATCGTTCGGTTTTCGACATACACGAGGTCACCAACCAGTCCGTCCTCAACGGCGGATTTGACGCGTCGGTAATCGTTGTCGAAATGCCGGTTGTGATAAACCGTCAGTGTGACCCCGTTGGTCTTCGCGGCCGAAAGCATCTCCTCGGCCTGCGCCGCTTCGAGCGCCATCGGTTTTTCGATCAGCGTGTGTCTCTTCGCCTCAGCCACACGGAGTGCGTCGGCATAGTGGGCCGACGAGTGCGTCGTGATCAGCACGAACTCGACATCCCAGGACAGCAATTCATCCAGGCTGTCCGTCGCCCTCAATCCCTCTTCGGCAGCTGCCTCACGACGCGATTCGGTGATGTCGCACACGCCCTGTATGTCATAAAGCTCACAGTCACGCATCGCACCCAGGTGATGGTTCGACGCCATACGACCGAAACCAACGATACCTGTTCTGATCGGCTCCATCTTCTTCTCCCTATCCGTTCATAACGAAAAACGGGCAGGAAAGATCCCGCCCGCTATTGCTTCTACACACCCGTCTGTCTGTGGACACGCCTCTCCGTCTCACGATCGATTCTAGTACTTGTAGTGCTCCGGCTTGTAGGGTCCGTTCACGGGCACACCAATGTAGTCCGCTTGATGCTCCGACAGCTCTGTCAGTTTTACACCCAGTTTATCCAGGTGGAGCCGAGCCACTTCCTCATCCAGGTGTTTCGAAAGGCGGTAGACATCGATGGGGCGCTGGTTCTCCCAGAGGTCGATCTGCGCGAGGACTTGATTCGTGAACGAGTTGGACATCACGAACGAAGGATGACCCGTGGCGCACCCCAGATTCACGAGTCGTCCTTCGGCCAGAATATACAGGGAGCGACCGTCGGGGAACGTATACTTGTCGACCTGGGGCTTCACTTCTTCCTTGACGATGCCGGGGAACGATTCCAGCTTCTCGATCTGAATCTCGTTGTCGAAGTGGCCGATGTTACAGACGATGGACTGATCGAGCATCTTCTCCAGGTGCTCGATTCGGATGATGTCGCAGTTGCCGGTCGTCGTCACGTAAATGTTCGCCTCACCCAGCGCGTCTTCGATCGGCTTGACCTCGTAGCCTTCCATCGCCGCCTGCAACGCGCAGATCGGATCGACCTCCGTCACGATCACGCGAGCACCGAATCCGCGCATCGACTGGGCGCACCCCTTGCCCACATCGCCGTATCCGCAGACTACCACGACCTTGCCCGCCACCATCACGTCCGTTGCCCGCTTTATCCCGTCGGCCAGCGACTCGCGACAACCATACAGATTGTCAAATTTGGATTTGGTCACAGAATCGTTCACGTTGATCGCCGGAAACAGCAGACGTCCTTCCTCCTTCATTTGATACAGTCGATGAACGCCCGTCGTCGTCTCCTCGGAAACACCCTTGAGCTCCCCGGTGATACGGTGCCAGAATTGGTTGTCTCGATCGAGCTGACGCTTGAGGATCGCGTTGATGATCGCCAACTCGCGATTGTCCGTCGGCTCGTCCAAAATCGTCGGGTCGTCCTCTGCCGCGTGACCCCGATGAACCAGCAGCGTGGCATCGCCGCCGTCGTCGACGATGAGTTGCGGACCCTGCCCGTTCCGGAAGCTGAGCGCCTGGAGCGTACACTCCCAATATTCCTCGAGCGTTTCTCCTTTCCACGCGAAAACCGGCGTCCCGCCCTCGGCAATCGCGGCAGCCGCGTGATCCTGAGTCGAAAAGATGTTGCACGACGCCCACCGAACGTCCCCCCCGAGTGCCTTGAGGGTTTCGATCAAGACGGCTGTCTGGATCGTCATGTGCAAGGACCCCGTGATCCGGATTCCATCGAGGGGCTTCTTTCCCCCATATTTTTGCCGGACGGCCATCAGACCAGGCATTTCCTGCTCGGCGATCGTGATTTCGCGTCGTCCGAACCCCGTTTCCGCCTCGTCGGAGATCTTGTAGTTCAACCCTGAGTAGTCGGGCAGTTTGATTTCATCGACTGCGATCGGCATGGCGCATCCTTTGTAGTGACGAGCGTCGCTCGTGTATCCGTCATCGACCGACTAGATGCGGGCGTCCCGTTTCAGGGCGGCCGCCTTGTCGGTGTTCTCCCACGTGAAACCCTCACCCCGCCGACCGAAGTGGCCATAAGCGGCTGTCGCTGTGTAAACCGGTCGTAGCAACTTAAGCTTTCTGATGATGCCGGTCGGTGTCAGGTCGAAGTGCTTTTCGATCAGCGAAACGAGCGTTTCGTCGTCGACTTTCCCCGTTCCAAACGTGTCCACCCCGATCGACACCGGTCGGGCCACCCCAATCGCGTAGGCCATATGTACCTCGCATCGGGAAGCGAGACCCGCCTTCACCACGTTCTTGGCCACCCACCGGGCCGCGTAATGGGCGCTTCGGTCAACCTTGCTCGGATCCTTACCAGAGAACGCGCCCCCACCGTGTCGACCCATTCCGCCGTAGGTGTCGACAATGATCTTGCGACCGGTCAGGCCAGTGTCACCGTGCGGGCCACCCACGACGAACCTGCCCGTCGGGTTGACGTGGTAGATCGTATCCCGATCGAGGAACCTCGCAGGGACGGTGGGCCTGATCACCTGCTTGATGATGTCATTCGTAATCCGCGAATGGCTGACCTTGTCGTCGTGCTGGGTCGAGATGACGACAGTGTGGACACGAACCGGTCTGCCGTCCTCGTACTCCACCGTCACCTGGGACTTGCTGTCTGGCCTCAGATACGGAATCTTCCGCCCCTTGCGAAGTCGTGCGAGCCTTTGGACCAGCTTGTGGGCCATCATGATCGGGAGCGGCATCAACTCGGGTGTTTCCCGACACGCGTAACCAAACATCATTCCCTGATCGCCGGCACCCTGCTCCTCGTGCAAGCCTTCTCCCGCAGAGACACCCTGCGAAATGTCCGGCGACTGCTGGTGAAGGGCGATCAGGACGCCGCACGACTGCGCATCGAAGCCGTATGCCGAGTCCGTGTATCCGATCTTCGAGATCGTATCACGAACGATGTCGGACACGTCGACGTAGGCCTTGCTCGTCACTTCTCCGGAGACAATCACCTGGCCGGTCGTCACGAGCGTTTCACACGCGACCCGCGACCGCGGGTCCTGCGCGAGCATCGCATCCAGGACGGCATCCGATATCTGGTCACTGACTTTATCCGGGTGTCCTTCGGAAACGGACTCGGACGTGAAGAGATGACGCATACAAACTCCGATTCTAGGTGGCGGACAATTCGTCGGAGCACGCTACTCCGACCCGGTCCGGTCAATACAGACTGACTTGCGAAGACTCTCCGACGTTGAGACGGCGGCTTCCTGCTTCGACGACGGCTTGATCGCCGATGAGCGAATGTTCGAGATTGCAGCCCTTCAGGTGGGCGCCGCTCCCGACGATCGTGTCGCGCAGGACGGATTCTTCGATCAACGCGTCCTCTCCCACCGACACATAAGGACCGATCACCGAGCGCGTGATGTTAGCGGAAGGGGCAATATGGACGGGAGGTACTATAACGACGCCATCCCGCGGCGCCGGAGCGGCCGCGCGTCCGAGCAGGTGGCGATTGGTCTCCAGCAGCGACTCGGGCGCCCCGCAGTCGAACCACTTCTCTACTGGAAAGGCCTCCAGATGCGCGCCGCCGTCGACCATCATGCTGAAGGCGTCCGTCAGTTGGTATTCGCCACGCGTACGTACGTCCTCGGCGACAAGACGCGCCAGACACTCGAACAACCTCGAACTGTCGCGAATCAGATTGACGCCCACGATCGCCATGTTCGAAACGAACGACTCGGGTTTCTCAACGAGCCGAACGATGCGATCGCCTTCCAGCTCAACGACGCCGAATCGACTCGGGTCTTCCACCCGGCGCACGCCGATCGCCCCATCGGCGTCGCGGGAGACGGCATCCTCGAGCCCCCCCTCGAACACCGTGTCGCCATACACAATTAAAACCGGAAGGCCCTTCGTGAGGGGTGCGGCAAGGTGGACCGCGTGACCCAAGCCCTGCGGGTGCGGTTGTTCGATCGCTTCGACTTCGCAGTCGTCGTAGTGCGACTTGGCGAAGGCCAGTATCTGTTCGCCACGGTAGCCCACGATCAGGGCGATTCGTCGGATACCCAGTCGGACGACTTCGTCCAGAATGTAGCCGAGGATCGGCTTCCCACCGACGGTGAGTAGCGGCTTGGGTGTCGTATGTGTGTGTGGTCGCAGCCGTGTGCCCACACCGGCCGCGGGAATGATCGCCCAACCCTCCGAAAGATCAGTTGAGGTAGGCAGCGGTGCCCTCCACGGTCCCTCGCGTCACCCTCTCGCGAATCGCATCTCTCGTCGTCAGGGACATCACATCGTCCGCCAAAGCCGCAGCGTCGCTGAACCGAATGTTCCGAACGGCCTGCTTCACATCGAACAGCGAGGGCGTACTCATGCTCAGGCCGTCCACACCCATGCCGAGGAGTAGAATCGCACACGCCGGGTCGCCCGCCATTTCGCCACAAACGGTGACCGGAACGCCGTGCGCCTTCCCGGCGTCCACGATCTGTTTGATCAGTCGAACGATCGAGGGGTGGTAAGGGTCGAACAGGTAGGCTACTCGGTCGTTGCCTCGATCGACGGCAAGGGTGTATTGGATCAGATCGTTCGTCCCGATACTCAGGAAATCGACGTAACGGGCGAGCTCATCGGCTAGCAGCGCGGCCGATGGCACCTCGATCATGGCCCCGACTTGAATCGACTCATCGAAGGGGACTTTTTCTTCGCCCAGATCCGCTTTCGCCTGTTCCAGGGCCGCTAGAGCCTGGTGCAGTTCTTCGACCGTCGCGATCATCGGAAACATGACGTGCACTTCGCCAAAGGCGCTCGCCCGCAGAATCGCCCGAAGCTGGGCCTGAAACATCTCTGGTCGTGACAGGGAAACGCGGATGGCCCGCCAGCCCAGAAACGGGTTCATCTCGTCCTCGCCGTGATCGAGATAGGGCATCTTGTCCCCACCCAGGTCGAGCGTCCGAATGACGGTCGGCTGGGGAGCCACGCGCTCCGCCAGCCCACGGTAGACCTCCGCCTGTTCAGATTCACTCGGATCGGAGGACGTCGCAAGGAACAGATATTCGGTTCGGAACAGACCGACCCCCTCCGCTCCGTTGTTCAGGCCCGACTGCGCTTCGATCGGCAGTTCGATGTTGACCATCAGCTGGACGCGGCGCCCGTCTTCGGTCTCTGCGGGCAGATCGCGGAGTTTCGCCAGACCTTCGCGTTCGACCTTGCGTTGCCCGGCCTCCTGCTCGTATCGCTCCAGTGTCTCGGCATCGGGGTTGATGATCACCAGACCGCGTGTGCCGTCTACGACGGTCATATCACCCGGCTGGAGCGCGTCGACCACATCCCTCACGCCCACGACGCACGGAATCTCCATCCCCCGGGCCATGATGGCGGTGTGGGAGGTCCGCCCTCCAACTTCCGAAACGATGCCATGTACGTGGTCTGACTGAATGTGGACCATGTCGGCGACCTGCATGTCGTGCGCGACGACAATCGCGTCGTAATCGAGCTGATCCAGGAACGACTCTTCTCGTTCGCACAGCTTGGCCATCACACGGCGTTCGACCTCGTGGAGATCCGACTTCCGGGACCGGAAGTAGGAGTCCTGGATCGTATCGAAACGGCGTGCCATCTCCCGAACCGTGACCCGATAGGCATACTCGGCGTGATAGCGATAGACCCGAATCCGCTCAATCGTGGGTTCGCACAGAGACCGGTCCTGGGCCATGAGAAGGTGGGCGTCCAGAATCTGTGCGTGTTCCTTGCCCAGCTTCTCTTCGACCTGATCGCGAATCACTCTCAGATCATCGCCCGCTTCCTCCACCGCCCGATCGAATCGCCCTACCTCATCTTCAATCCGCTCCTCGGCGATCTGGCCGTAGTCGATCCAGAAATCCGCGGGATCGAGAATGAAAACGGGTCCGATCGAAACGCCGGGGGAGGCTGGGGTGCCCTGCAGCGTTTCCGAGGGTCGTGCGTGACCGTTACCGTGTGAAGCTGATGTCGATTGTTGCGCCAAGTTTCCCCGTGGTGTAAGAAGGGCTCCGATCAGTCGAAGTCGCCACTGATCATCCCTGTGAGTTTTTCGACGGCCGTCTCGTCGTCGGGTCCTTCCGCCCGTACCGTGATCTCCGACCCGACTTCCGCGGCCAGCATCATAACGCCCATGATGCTCTTCCCGTTAACCTCGAGACCATCTTTGATGAACGTGATTTCCGCCTGAAACTGCGATGCTGCCTGTACTAAATAAGCAGCAGGCCGTGCGTGAATACCCAGCCTGTTCTTCACCGTCGCGACTTGCTCTACCATCGGCGCTGACCATCGGATCGGGGCCGGCGATTGGTGGCAATGTGGGGATGGAACATCTTGTGCAGTCGTCGTTTAGGAGAGAATTTCTGCCCGTGGAATCTATAAATGCGACCCATTTCTGTCAAGCAAGACGCGCCACGGCGAGCACTGAATCCGGACCCTGCACGTGCCCGCAACCAGTCGTGTCCACCGCATCGACATCGACGGGTGGAACCACGACGCGGTCATCCCCCGTGTAAACGATGCTCCCTTCCGCCCCCTTGGTAAGGATGAAGGTCCGCACTCCGGACGACAGCAGACCTTCCGCAATGGGTTCCGGATCACCCATCTCGTGACGGCGCAGGAACCCACTGGAATTGATGACCACTTCCGCGAAGCCACCCAGTGGGTGATCGCCCGTCAGCTCGATACTCACGACCGGCACGCCACGCCCCCGAGCCAGGCGGGCCGCATCGACAGCCGCATCACCCAGAAATGGATCGACCGAGAGCAGGCGAATCCCGTCAAACGCACGATCATCCAAAGGCGGCGCAGACAGATTGGGAAACGCGCCCAGAATCGTTCGGGCGCCGTCTGGATCCGACAGAATGACGGCGTGTCCGGTCACCAGGTCCGACCTGGTCCGCACGAGCGAAACGTCCAGCGCTTCCACTCGCTGCAGACCCGCCATAAGGAAAGCCCCGAGGGGGTCTTCCCCGACCGTATTGCCAGATAACCGCACACCTTGTCCGAGCCCACAAAGCGTCACCGCCGTGTTGGCCGCCTCACCCCCGATGCAATCGATCTCATCCAGGATACGCGCGTGTCCATCGCGTTCCGGGAACCGGGACACGCGGATCATCCTGTCGACGCCGATCACGCCGTAGCAGAGAATCGTGGGAGCACGCATTCAGGAGCACGAAAAAGGGCCGCTCGGCTGACTGAGCCGCGGCCCCAACGCGAGTAAGAATGACTTTCAAGAAAGCGAGTGGATGGCGTCCCCGAAGGCGCGAACTTGGTCGGCGTCGGCTTGCCCTTCGAACGCGGTACCGATCACCACGAAATCCGCCCCCGCCTCCACCCGATCGCGGGCATCTTCCGGCCGGCGAATGCCACCTCCCACGATCAGCGGGATCGTCACGTAACCGTCTACCGCCCGGATCATGTCGGCCGGAACCATCTGATCGGCGCCGCTACCCGCATCGAGGTAAACACACGCCATGCCGAGGTATTCGGCGGCCAGTGCGTGGGCCATGGCAATCTCCGGCTTCCGTCGCGGAATCGGTTTGGTGTCGCTCACATACTCGACCGTCGTTTGAACACCCGACTCGACGAGAATGTATCCTGTCGAAATCGGTTCGATACCGTGGGCCCGAATGGCCGGTGCCGCCTTCACCTGCTGACCGATCAACAGGTCGGGATTCCGCCCGCTGATCATGGAGAGAAACAGAATCGCATCTCCGGCAGAGGAAACCTGCGTAGTGTCACCCGGAAAGATGATAAGCGGCACGTCAGCGACCGCCCGCTTGACCGCTCGGATCATGCCCTCGAAGTTCGTGGAGATCAGGAAGCTGCCGCCAAACAGCAGCGCATCGGCCCCCTGTTCCACGCACATCTCTGCCCGGGCAACGATGTCGTCCTTGTCTTGCCGGTCGGGATCGAGCAGGGCGAGGAAACCGGCGCCGCGTCGCGATCGGATATCCATCAATCGTTCGAACGTCGTCATCCCCTCCGACTATCCTTCCAGTTTATCCCGAACGATGTCGGGGACCTTGGCCAGGGCTTCGGGAATACGTTCTGGATCCTTGCCACCGGCCTGCGCCAGGTGAGGTTTTCCCCCACCACTACCCTCGACGTATCGGGCAACCTCCTTCACGATCTCGCCCGCGTGAACTCCGCGGCTGACCATGTCGTCCGTCACGACGGTGATCAGGGAGGCTTTGCCATTCAGGGCGGCACCGATTACACCGACGCCTGTCGCTTTGAGCGCATCGCGGAGTTGATCCCCCGCGCTCCGGAAGACGTCCATGTCGGCCGCCGCGACCGTGCCTGTCGCCACACGAACCCCGGCCACCTCGACAGCCCCGTTCACGAGGTCACCCATGGCGTCACCCGCGCTGTCCCTCCTCAGCGACTGCAGCTCGCGTTCGTAGTCTCTGTTTTGTTCGAGCAGCTGCGCCAAGCGATCTGACACACGCGCTCGATCTACTCCAAGAGCGTCTTCGATCTCTCCCAAAAGCTGCTGATCTGCACGAACGACTTCTTCGGCTCCTCGACCGCTGACTGCCTCCACGCGTCGGACACCGGCCGCACTCGCCGTTTCCGACGTGAACCGCATCGTTCCGATCTGCCCCGTCGTCGCTGTGTGCGTCCCCCCGCACAACTCCAGACTGAAGTCTCCGATCTGAACGACGCGCACGGTATCGCCGTATTTTTCAGAAAACAACATCATCGCGCCACGCTCTCGCGCTTTGTCGTAGCTCGCCAGCGACACGTCAACGACCATGTCTTCGCGGATAACCTCGTTCACGCGCCGTTCGATCGTCTCCAGCTCCTCGTCGGTGACCTGCGAAAAGTGTGCGAAGTCGAACCGGAGCCGATCGGGTCCCACGTAGGACCCCGCCTGGTGGACGTGAGTCCCGAGTGTCTCCCGCAGCCCTGCGTGGATCAGGTGCGTGAGCGTGTGGTTTCGTGCCGTGTCCAGACGACGTGCGACCTCCACCTCCGCGTGCACGTGTCCCGACGACATGGCTTCCACGTCGCCCTCGATCACACGACCCTCGTGGACGATCGCCTCACCCTGCTTGTAGGTATCTTCCACGAGAAAACGGGTACCGTCGATCGACAGAACGCCGCGATCGCCGACCTGTCCCCCCGATTCGGCATAGAACGGCGTGCGTGCCAGAAAGACCTGATGATGGTCATCGCTCGAAGATACCGCCACAACCTCCGTGTCGGCCGACAGTGTCCCGTATCCGATGAATTCCGAATGGTGCTCGGGTAGGAACCCTGCGTCGACGGCCTCCTGGCTGACCCCAGCCCGACGCGTCACCTCACGCGAGCGACTCTTTTGCGCCTCCATCGCTCGCTCGAAACCGACGAGGTCAACGGTCAGGCCCTTCTCCGCCGCCATCAGCTCAGTCAGATCGATCGGGAATCCGTAGGTGTCATAAAGCCGGAAAGCGTCCTCACCCGAGATGGACCCTCGCTGGCTGACTTCCTCGAAGATCTCGAGACCACGGTCGAGCGTGTTGTTGAAGCCCTCCTCTTCGGACCGGATGACGCGTTGGATATAGTCGGCTTTCTCCACGATTTCCGGGAAGGACGCACCCATCACGTCGACCACGGTCGGAACAAGCTCGTGGATGAACGGATCGCGCACCTCGAGCGTCCGTCCGAATCGGGCGGCCCGGCGAAGGATCCTTCGAAGCACATACCCTCGTCCCTCGTTAGAAGGCACGGCGCCGTCGGCAATGCTGAAAGTCAGCGCGCGAATGTGGTCGGAGATCACCTGGATGGCGACACGATGCTCTTCGTTGTAGGGCTTACGTGTCCGCTCGCTGACCGCGGCAATGATGGGTTGAAACAAGTCGGTCTCGTAATTCGAACGAACGCCCTGGAGAATCTGACATACTCGCTCGAATCCCATCCCCGTGTCGACGTGTTTGTCCGGCAGCACGTTGAGGACGCCGCCATCGCCTCGGTTGTACTGAATGAAGACCAGATTCCAGACCTCGACGTAGTCGGGCCCGTCCAGATCGGGTTGGTCGGATTGCGAGGCCGGATCGTCTCCCGTGTAGTAATGGATTTCCGAACAAGGACCGCAGGGCCCAACCTCGCCCATCTCCCAAAAGTTGTCTTTCTTCCCGAGGTGCAGTACCCGTCCTGGAGCGATGTCCGTCACTTCGTACCAAAGATCGTTCGCCTCGGTGTCAGCCTCGAGCCCATCCTCGGCATCGCCCCCGAAGACCGTTGCCCAGAGTCTGTCCTTGGGCAACCTCCAAACTTCCGTGAGCAGTTCCCACGCCCACCCGATCGCTTCCCGCTTGTAATAGTCGCCGAACGACCAGTTCCCCAGCATCTCGAAGAACGTGTGATGGGAGGGGCTGTGCCCGACCTCTTCGAGGTCGTTGTGCTTGCCGCTCACGCGGATGCACTTTTGCGAATCAGCCGCGCGTGTGTAAGCACGCCGCCCTGTACCCAGAAACACGTCCTTGAACTGGTTCATCCCCGCATTCGTGAACAGGAGTGTCGGGTCGTCGTGCGGCACGACGGGTGCGCTGGCGACGATCTCGTGTTCCTTGCCACGGAAGAAGGACAGGAAATCGTCTCTGATCTGGTCCGCGGATACGGACAGAGGTCTCTGTGTCGGCTCAGACATGAGGCTGTTTGATGGGGATCTCAGTCAGGATCGATCGTGCCGTCGTCGCCCATTTCCGCCAGGGCTCGGGCGGCCGCAGACCGTGCCACATCGGGCGAAAAACCGCGTCTGCCCAGGAACCCGTACATGCGATTGAGCGCTTTGACGCGATCCAGGTGAAGATAACGAGAACGACGCTCGCACAAAAGACGAAAGGCGATGGCTTCCAGATCGACGCCCTCGAACGCCTCTTCCAGCGCGGCTTCGATCAGAGCCACGTCGACCCCGCGACGCCGGAGATCACGCCGAAGGGCGGCGTGCCCCGACGGCCGAAGCCTGAGCCGTTCTCGAATAAAGCGGGCGGCGAAATCGGCATCGTCGATCAGACCGACACGTTCGAGTGCTTCGACCGTATCCGTGACGATCGATTCCCCGAACCCCCGGTCACGGAGTTTGCGGATGATCTCCGTCCGGGTATAGGCGCGGCGTTCCAGGAGCTGGAACGCCGCTTTTTTCGCCTTTTCGATGTCGGGGTCCAGTTCGAACAGACCGGGCCCTGCTTGAATGCTTTCGATCAGTTGGGCTCCGCCGCTAGACGATCGGGTGACACCGTTTCGGGCGATTCTGTTTCCCCATTATCGTCTTCGTCGGTGGGAAGACCGATCGCCATCCTGACCTCGTTCTCGATCTTTTGAGCCAGATCGGTGTGTTCGGCCAGGTATCGCTTCACGTTTTCGCGCCCTTGCCCGAGACGCTCTTCGCCGTGCGAGAACCACGTACCGCTCTTGGTGATGATCTCGTGGAGCTCGGCCATGTCGAGAATGCCGCCTTCGCGCGAGACGCCTTCGCCGAACATCAGATCGAATTCGGCCTCTTTAAAGGGCGCCGCCACCTTGTTCTTGACGACGCGGATTTTCACGCGATTTCCGATGACGTTCTGTCCGTCCTTGATTGCGCCGATCCGTCGAATCTCCATACGAACCGAAGTGTAAAACTTGAGGGCGTTCCCACCCGACGTCGTCTCGGGATTCCCGAACATCACCCCGATCTTCATCCGAATCTGATTCGTGAAAATCACGATCGTCTTGGACCGGCTGATCGACCCCGTCAGCTTGCGCATGGCCTGGGACATGAGCCGGGCCTGGAGACCGACGTGTGTATCTCCCATTTCCCCCTCGAGCTCTGCCCGGGGCACCAGGGCGGCCACCGAATCGACCACGACCACGTCGAAGGCGCCGCTTCGAACGAGGGTATCTGTGATTTCCAACGCTTCTTCGCCGTTGTCGGGCTGGGAGATCAACAGGTTTTCGAGATCTACACCGATGCGCTCGGCCAGTTCGGCATTGAGCGCGTGTTCGGCATCCACGAAGGCGGCGACCCCACCACGTTTGAGCGCTTCGGCGATCACGTGGAGACAGATCGTCGTCTTACCCGACCCTTCGGGACCGTAGATCTCTGTGACACGCCCTCGCGGGAGGCCACCGACGCCGAGCGCGACATCGAGCGCAAGCGCACCCGTCGGGATGACGTCCACCGGTACCCGTTCGCCATCGTCGCCGGCCAGACGCATGATTGAGCCTTTTCCGAACTGCTTTTCGATCTGCGACACCGCCGCCTCCACCGATTTTTCTCGCCCGTTTTCAACTTTTTTAACCATCGCCAAATCCCCTTGCTGGGTTCAGTTTCGTATCGTTTCGGATCACGGCACAGTCCACGGAATGAATGCCTGTGCCGAACGTGAGCGACGACCGGAATATAGTGCACATATGTATATGCGTCAAGCGCGGAGCGGAAACTCCTGAATCGGCCTGTAGACAGCGTCACCCGACCGAAGCAGGCTCTCCATCAACGAAACCGTCCGACTCTCGAACGACACCGCCGGTACAGCCCGTTCTGAAACTCGCACGGGCCGCCGTGCCCGCCCCACGGTCAGGTGCGGACGAAACACCCGCTGTTCGCGCTCGAAACCGACCGTCTCCAGCTCCGATTCGATGGCCGACTGAAGACGCCCGAGCGCCTCGAGATCACCGTCGAGACCGACCCAGACAACCCGTGCCCGGTCCGCCCGCGGGAATCCGCCCAAAGAGGTCAGCCTCAGCGAGATGGGTTCCTCATCCACAGCTCGTGCAAGGGCATCGCCGATCCCCACCAACCGGTCGCGATCGATCTCACCCAGGAACTTGAGCGTCAGATGGATCCCTTCGGATCGAACCCATCGAACGCCATCCATCCCTTCGCATAACTCCTCGACGAGACCGCCCAACGCGGAATGAACCGTCTCGGGCAGGCGCACGGCCACGAAGCAACGCACGGACGCCATCAGCCTGGCGGGGGTCCACCGACGACGAGTAATCCGATCCGAATCAGGATGTTCGCATACACGGCGGCGACCACGTCGTCGACGACGACGCCCCATCCACCGGGCAGATATTCTGCCTGACGCGCCGGAGGCGGCTTGACGACGTCCAGAGCACGAAACAGAAAAAATGCCACGATGCCTAACAGCAGAGATTGAGGGAGAAATGCGGTCGTCACGAAGAACCCGACGACTTCGTCGATCACGACCTGAGGGGGATCGTGACCCCACTCTCGTTCACCCTTGTAGGACAGGTAAACGGCGATCGGAAACAGAATGAGGAGGAGAGCGACCCACTCGACGGAGGAGAGCGGGGGTATCAGGGCGTAAATCAGCAGCGCGACAGCCGATCCACACGTTCCCGATGCGAAAACGGAATAGCCTGAAAAGAAACCCGTGACCAGCAGCCGTTCGACCAGGTTCAAGCTGTCGCCCGCCACGCGGCGATCAGATACTGCAAACCTGAGATCACGGCGAGCACGGTGACGATCCCCACCGCGCCGTTCACGACGAACGACGCCCAGAATCCGGTCATATCGATCGAGGCCAAGCCGTACTCCGCGAGCGACACCTTTATGGCGACGGCCAGCATGATCGCCGACACCACGACCAGCTGTAGCATCGTCTTGATTTTCGCGAAGAAAGACGTTTGGAGCGGGCAGCCACGGCGGATCAGAATCGCACGGAGCAGTGTGATCGCCACATCCCGCACGAGCGTCACGACCACCAGCCAAGCGTGAACCAACTGCATCATAACGAATGCCACGAGAGCGGACGAAACCAGGAGCTTGTCGGCAAGAGGATCCATGAATCTGCCGAACTCCGTCGTCGTACCCGCTCTCCTCGCGATACGCCCATCATACAGATCCGTCAGCGCCGCAATGCCGAATACGATGCACCCCGACACACGCGCATACCAGAGGTCCGACAACAGGAGAAGAAGATACACCGGTGTCAGGATGATACGAACCACCGTCAGGACGTTGGGAATCGTCCACAGCTGATCGCTCGGCTGAGCGACGGGATCCGGTACGATCGTCTTGGACGCCTCCACTACAGCTGCCTCCGGCCCTCGAGCGCGCGGCTCAGCGTCACCTGATCCGCCAGCGCGAGGTCGCTGCCGACCGGGAGACCGCGGGCGATCTGCGTGACTTGCACGGGCGCACCCGCCAGCAGCTGGTTCAGATACTGGGCTGTCGCATCCCCCTCGACCGTCGGTTCGTTCGCCAGAATCACCTCTTGCACCTCCCCGCTCGCGAGCCTGCCCGGCAGCGTTTCGATGTTCAGGTCCTCGGGCCTCACGCCCTCGAGCGGCGAGAGCCTTCCACCCAGTACGTGGTAGAGACCGCGAAAGTGCGCCGTTCGCTCGATCGCGAGCAGATTCGCGACCGTATCGACCACCATCAACGTCGTGCGATCGCGCCGGGGATCGCTGCAGATGCTGCACGGGTCGGTCAACCCAAGGTTTCCACACGTGCCGCAAGACGTGACGTTCGTCTTCACATCGACCATCAGGTCAGCGAGTCGGCGCACTTCCTCCGTGTCCCACGTCAACATCTCGAGCGCGATGCGACGCGCTGACTTGGGCCCGACGCCGGGCAACCGGTTCAGTCCTTTGGCCAGCCGATCGATTGGATTTTCAACGTTCATCACACCACACGAGAGATCGTTCCTGGATGTTCAATGTTCCATCCTCGATCTCGATATTAAATCCCTAGTCCCTGCATCATGCCTGGGGGAATCATTCCTGCCGTCGCCTTTTGCATCTCTTGCTCTGCAAGCGATTGGGCCTTTTCTCGAGCTTGCTGAATCGCCGCAATCACGAGATCCTCCAGCATCTCCACGTCATCGGGATCGACAACCTCGGGGTCGATCTTGATGGCCACGATCTCCTGATGGCCGTTCGCCGTCGCGACGACCATGCCACCGCCGGCGTCTCCCTGCACTTGCTTGGATCCCAGTTCCTCCTGCACTTTCGCCATCTTGGCCTGGAGTTTCTGGGCCTGTTTCATCATCCCGCCCGTGCCTTTTGCCATCTCGCCTCCAAGTCCCCGTTACCGGCCTACGATCTCACCGTCGAAAATCTTGAGCGCTGTCTGTACGCGTTCGTCGTCCTCAACGCGTTGCTCCCGCCTGGCCTCTGGATCATCGTCGTAATCCACCTCGCAGACAACCCGTAGATCGAGCCCGAACATCCCCTTCAAGACGTGCTCGACCGTCTCCCGGTTTCGACGCACCTGACTGGCGTGAAAGTCCCGTGTGCGCTTGAACACGACAAGCAACTGATTGTCGTCCAGGCTACGGGGTTCGCTCTCACCCAGAAACGTCCCGACCGACACCTTCTCCTCCCGAACCGCAGCCACGACCTCGTTCCACTTCGTACGGATCCCGTCGATTGAAACCGGCTCCGCGGTTCCAGCGTGCTCCTCCTCGCGGACCTCGGGTTGGGGGTCGCTCGCAGATTCCGGCGGAGGGGGCGAATCTTCGTCGTCGGCCCCCTCCTCACTCGATCCATTGGCAGGGGGCCCCGATGGGGCCCGGGGCGTCGGCTTGCGCACGGCGGTGGGGGCGGGTTTAGAGGAAGCTGACGGGCCTGCCGCTTCGACAGCATCCATCGCATCCAGCCGGGCCATCAGCGTTTCGAGCTGGACGGTCGTGGCTGCCTGGATCAGCTTCATCACGGTCAGCTCCAGCCAGAAGCGGGGCTCTCCGACACGCCCCAGATTCAGCTCGAGGTCGGCCACCGTATTCAACATGCGCACGAGTTGCTGCTCATCGAAACCGGCTGCCATCTCCTGATACAGGGCCAGCTCGTCTTCTGGCAAGTCGCCCCCGACAACCTCACCTTCGACGTGGGCCACCAGGAGATGACGCACGTGCTCCAGGAGCCCTTCGACGAACTCACCGACATCGCCGCCCCCCTCGAGCAACTCGGCGATCAGCTTGAGAGCGGTCGCCCCGTCCTGGTCCTGGACGGCCGTCGTGAGTTGGAAGTAGAGTTCGCGGGGGACGATGCCCAATAGCGCTCGAACCGACTCCGCGTCGATCCCCGACTCCGAGAATGAGATGGCTTGATCCAACAGACTCAGCGCGTCGCGTAAACTCCCGTCGGCACGCTGGGCAATCAGATAGAGTGACGCCTCGTCAACCTCGATCGACTTCTCATCTACGAGGTGTTTGAGCGCGTCGACAATTTCACGTGTCGGAATCCGGCGGAAGTTGTATCTCTGGCAGCGAGACAGGATGGTGTCCGGGACCTTGTTGGGTTCGGTCGTCGCAAACACGAACACCACGTGAGGCGGGGGCTCTTCGAGAGTCTTCAGCAGCGCATTGAACGCACCGATCGACAGCATATGGACTTCGTCGATGATGTAGACCTTGCGTTTGTTCTTGGACGCGGCAAAGCCGACCTCTTCGCGGAGCTGTCGAACGTCGTCGACGAGGCCGGTCGATGCGCCATCGATCTCACGCACATCCAGACTGCGGCCGTCGCGTATGGCGGTGCACGACGCGCACACACCGCACGGGTCGGGCGTCGGGCCTTGCTCGCAATTCAGTGCTTTGGCCAGAAGGCGTGCGGTCGTGGTCTTGCCCGTTCCGCGAGGACCGGAAAAGAGATAGGCCTGGGCGATCCGGTCGGCTCGAATGGCGTTCTGGATGGTCTTGACGATGTGGTCTTGCGAGACAACGTCCTTGAAGACCTCGGGGCGTCGCTCGCGTGCCATCACCTGGTAGGACATGGTATGTGCCAGCCGCGTGTGGGTCCGCAACATCAGGCGAGAGAGAAAACTGGGGGCAAGGAGATACGAAAAGGTCGTGCACCCCGCTTCGAAGCTCGCTTCGGTCCCGACGACCGAGCGCTGGCTCCCGCCAGGTCGCCCCGCGGCACACGAGCCTGATCGCTTACCGCTGCTACCTTCCGGTCCTGACGGGGTTCGGCGAGGATTCGTTGCGCAGGACCTGACGATCAACACCGCAGACTCGGCAACCGGGTGCCGAAGCGAAACTCCTCAGACGTGGAATTCGACCCCGCTGTAGCGGATTGCGGGTTACAAGGCGCCGCTAATGCCCCGTCTAGCACGACCTATAGCAAAGAATATTGAAGATAGAACACTGAACATGTTCAATCTTCTATCTTCAGTATCCATATGTAATTGGTGGAGCGGAAGGGGGTCGAACCCTCGACCTCTAGAGTGCGATTCTAGCGCTCTCCCAACTGAGCTACCGCCCCACCCTTTTTCATTGAAGATCGAACATCGAAGATCGAGTATTGGATCGCTTGCACTGCTCCCTACTCGATTTTCGATATCTCGATGTGATCTGCCGTCACGCCTTTCAACAGAGTGACATCGCCGTGCACTTTCCCAATCGGGTTCACGGCGCTCGCCGGCCGAATCTCGTCGCCCTGGCCGGCCGGTGTTTGACCGTAGAAGATGCAGAAGGCTTTACCCGGGGGCCAGTACGCCAAATCGCCTAACTCGACGGCCTCGACCCCATTTTCTGGGCCGGTCGAAACGGGGATGGCGAAGTAGATCTCGTCACCCCACGTGTTGTAGCCCGATTCGACGGGCAAGGCGTCGTAGATCAACGTCGCCGTCTGCGAAGCGTTCAACTCCGCCTCCAGCACGACATCGCCAACCTTGATCTCGATCGCCTTTGGCAAAGCCTTCGTCCTCTCATCCCGAGTGCCCGCCGAAGGCGGGTGTATCGAGGGATGGCGGAGAGAGGGGGATTCGAACCCCCGGTACCCGTGAAGGTACACGTGATTTCCAATCACGCCGATTCAACCGCTCTCGCATCTCTCCTCAACAGCAGTGAGGAGGCAAAAGGCAGAAGTGAGAAGGTGCCATTCTGACGCCTTCTGCCTGCTGCCTTCTCACACGCAATGGCGGAGAGGGTGGGATTCGAACCCACGGTACCCAAAGGGTACACTGGTTTTCGAGACCAGCCTATTCAACCGCTCTAGCACCTCTCCGGAGATCCGCTCGATCGACCGGGGAAGGAGCGGTGCTATCGGTCGACCGCGTCCCGTCTTTCGCGGAAAAAGGCTTTCAGAATGCGCGTGCACGAAGCCTCGGAAACACCACGAATGACGGCAGGCCGATGGTTGAGTCGGCCGTCTTGTAGCACGTTTCTCAGAGAACCACAGGCGCCGGCTTTGGGGTCGGCGGCACCATACACCACTGTTTCGAGTCTGGCCAGAACGATAGCCCCCGCACACATCGCGCAGGGCTCGAGTGTCACATACAGAGCACACCCTTCGAGCCACCAATGACCGAGCGATTCAGCTGCGCGTCGGATGGCCACGACCTCGGCGTGCGCCGTTGGATCTGGCGTCGTCCGGGTCAGATTACAACCCCGACTGACGACCTCACGACCACGCAGGACGGCAGCGCCGACTGGCACTTCATCGACCTCCTGCGCCTCCTTGGCCTCCTCCAGAGCGATAGCCATCCCGAAGGTGTGGAGATCGCTGTTCATTTGAGGAGATTCCTGTAAAAATCAGGCCAAAAGGGAGTTTTTGAATATATCAGTTTGATTTTTTCCCGTCAATCCCAAAGCCCTAAATGGGGCCCCCTCTAGCGCTGAAGGTTGCCCCCCACCACCCCCTCCCATAGATTTGGCAAGTTCCTCAAGGGGGAGAAGCACCGCTATCCGGACCCGCCAGCTCCTACGGGCTCGAATCCGGGCAGCCGCTCTCCGTGTTCTCCGTGTCCTCAGTGGTTCGTTTTAGTCTTTTATGTCGCAGACCATCCTCATCGTCGAAGACGACCCTGACATCGCTGATCTCATCGAGATCCACCTGAAGGACATCGGGTATAATCTCGATCGGGCGGACGACGGCGCAAAAGGCATCGAAAAGGCGCTCGCCGGAGACTACGCGCTCGTGATTCTCGATCTGATGCTACCCGAGGTCGACGGGCTGGACGTCTGCCGCCGGATTCGAGAAACCAAAAAGCGGCTCCCCATCGTCATGCTCACTTCCAAGTCGGAGGAACTGGACAAGGTCCTCGGTCTCGAGTTGGGCGCCGACGACTACATCACCAAGCCCTTCAGCATTCGCGAGTTCATCGCACGTGTTCGTGCCTTGCTACGTAGGGCAGCGGCCGATGAAGACCTGCCGGAGGCGTCAGGCACCCTCACCTTCGACAACCTGACGATTGACCTGGAAGCGCGGAAGGTCCAGAGGGGTGGCGAACGGATCGATCTTACCGCCAAAGAATTCGAGTTGCTCGCGCTTCTGGCCTCCCAACCGGGTAGGACCTACAGTCGCGACGAATTGCTGGACATCATCTGGGGCGTCCAGTTCTCTGGCTACGAACACACCGTCAACTCTCACATCAGCCGATTACGTTCCAAAATCGAGCCCGACCCCTCGACCCCGACCTACATCCTCCGGGTCTGGGGTGTTGGCTACCGATTCGCCGAAACCGATGAGATCGAGGGATCCTGATGAGATGCGGAGCATCTACACCAAAATCTCAGCCGTTCTGCTCGTTCTGCTACTCGGCCTTGCGCTCGTGCAACTCGCGGTGTGGGACCGCACGTTCACCGGATTCGTGGCCGAGACCGACCAGAAACTGAACCGGTCCCTCGCCGCAGACCTAGCCAAGAAATTTTCGCCCCACTTGGCCGACAGCCTCGATTACGCAAGCATCGAGCATCAGTTCCACGAACTCATGGTCATGAACCCACGCGTCGAGATTTACCTGATCGACCGCGCAGGCGGTCTGCTCGCCTACTTCGCCAAGCCGGAAAAAATCAACCGCATGCAGGTCGACATCGAGCCGGTACTGTCCTTCTTCGCAGAGGGCGCCGATCATTTCCCTGTCTACGGCGACGATCCCAGGAGTCTGGCTGGCCGTAAGCCGTTCTCAGCCGTGCCCGTCACCATCGGCGACAACAAACCCGGATATCTTTACGTCATCCTCGGCGGCGAGCAATACGAATCCACATCGTCCATGGTCCAGGACAGCTACACACTCCGGAATGCCGCCTGGATGCTCTCGGGCACATTCATCCTCGCTGGCGCAACGGGCCTCGTCCTCTTCCTCTGGGTAACCAACCGCTTGCGAACCGTCACGCGCACCGTTCACCAGTTCTCGACCGGCGACCACGAGGCCAGGGTCGTCACGAAATCGAAGGACGAGATCGCCCAGCTTGGAACCGCGTTCAACCAGATGGCCGATACGCTGGCCGAAAACATCCGTCGCCTCAAAGCCAACGACGACCTGAGACGCGAGCTCGTGGCCAACGTCTCGCACGACCTCCGCAGTCCCCTCGCCTCCATCCAGGGTTACATCGAAACCCTGGCCATGAAGGACGCGGACCTCACGCCCGAAGAGCGTCAAGCTTTTCTGACCACGGTGCTCAACAACGTCACTACCCTCGGTCGTCTCGTCACCGAGCTCTTCGAACTCTCACGCCTCGACGCAAAACAGATGCAGCCCCAACTCGAGCCCTTCTCCGTCGCCGAACTGGCGCAAGACGCGGCTCTCAAGTTTCAGCCTCAAGCCGAAGAGCGAAGCGTCGACCTCGCTGTTGAAATCCCCGAACGGTTACCGCTTGTCTTCGGGGACGTTTCCATGATCGACCGCGCCCTTTCCAACCTGATCGAGAACGGCGTCAAATTCACGCCTGAAGGAGGCCGGGTCGCTGTCGTCCTCAACGCCGAATCGAGCGGCGTGTCCGTCTCGGTGAGCGACAGCGGCGAAGGCATTCCCGCCGCGGACCTCCCTTTCATCTTCGACCGTTTCTACCGCGGAGACAAAAGCCGGAGCAAGCGCGAAGGCGGCACCGGCCTGGGACTGGCAATCGCTCAGAAGCTCATCCAGGCCCACGATAGCACGCTTTCCGTCACGAGTCAGATCAATCGCGGAACCACGTTCTCGTTCAGTCTATCGGCTGCCTAGAGACCGTGGGCGGTCACACAATGTCCGCCATCCTTACCCTGCACGATCGCACCACCGCCGACTCCGATCAGGTTTCCATCGCTTTCCGGTCAACGGTTCACGGAAGACAACCCACGCTACCACCTTTGCAGAACCTTCTCCCAAGCACAGGGCTCTTCTCCCCAGGCACCGAAGTAGCACCACACTCTTTTACACCTTTCGCAATACTTTCGTGACACATTCCGGGCCTCAATCGCCCTCCTTTGAGGATGTCCATAGTCGAAGTCGGGATCATTCCTCCAAGGAGGCAAAGCATGCGCAGGACTATTGAGATTCGCCCTGGCGGCGGGCCTCGTGATCGGGTGCGGTGAAGGCCGGGTCGATTCGCCCAACACCAGCAGCGGGCCCCTGACCAAACAGGCTGTGCCATCTCAGCCGCGCACCGTCGTCCTCGCGACCGTCACAGGCGCATCGTCGGCCGAGGGGCTCACGGTTTCATTCAGTTCTTCCGTATCAGGGCGCAACTCGAACTATCGATGGTCCGGCACGACCGATGCCAACGGGACCGCAGAAATCGAGATCGTCTCGGGCAGTCGCCGTGGTGCATCCGGTTACTACGCGGCACGTGCCACGGACGATGCCGGCACCGAAGTCGGGTCGTGGACGAGCATTCCTATCAACGCGGGTCGCGAGAACATCCTGACGCTTCCCGTCGGCAGCCGCGCGAGTGTGTCGGCTGGTGACGCACTCACGCCCAAAACCGTGTTCACCGTCCGAATCGACAACGCGTCGCGTGCCTGGGATTTCGCCGCGTCAGGCGTCTTCAACACGCCGACCGGTGCTTCCGGACCTGGCCCTCTCACGCCGGGCAACACGTATGAGTTCGATTTCACGGCCGCCCCGGGTAGCTTCCTCTCGTTCGTGACCATGTTCGTCCCTTCCAACGACTTCTTCTACGCGCCGAGCCCAGACGGCATCGCGCTCTGGGAGGACGGGTCGCAAATCTCGGGTGACATCACCTCGCAGATCCAGCTATGGGACGGCGGTTCCGAGGTCGACCAGGAACCAGGAACCAGACCGGACCAGGCACAGCGTCAATCGGGTCCCGACGTCGGGGCAGCCGACGCCGACGCGACCGTTCGTTTGGCCGCGGACACCTTCTCGAACCTTCCTGCGGTGGCTGACGTCATTCAAGTCACCATCACACCCACGTCCGACACCGGCTTCCACGTCAGCATCGAAAACGTCTCGACGGATGCGACGCTCAGCACGGCCGACGGCGCGACGCAGCTCGTGCCTCTCGCACCTGGAGTCTACGTCGTCCACAGCGGCCCTGCCCCATTGTTCGATGACGGGGTCGAGGACTCTGGCACCGGGCTCGCAGCAATGGCCGAGGATGGGGATCCTGGCGCGCTGGCCGACTACGTCGGTGGCAAAACGGGACTAACGGTTCCACACTCACCCGGCGTATGGGTCGTCCACACAGGGACGGACCCCATCTTCACAGCAGGGCAGGCGGATCGCGGAGAAGGTCTGGAGGCCATCGCCGAGGACGGCGGACCTCTCACACTCGCCGATGCGCTTTCTGGTGGAACCGGAATCCAATCGAGCGGAGCGTTCAACACCCCCGTTGGCTCCGCGGGTCCGGGTCCCATCGGTCCGGGTGGCGCTTACACCTTCAGCTTTTCGGCCGAGCCGGGTGACCGGCTTTCATTCGCAAACATGTTCGTGCCCTCGAACGACTTCTTCTTCGGGCCGGATGGCGATGGCATCGACCTCTTCCCCTCAGGGTCGGCATCCGCATCCGGGACGTGACGGGCCAGATTGCCATCTGGGATGCAGGAACGGAGACCGATCAGGAACCCGGCACCGGTCTCGACCAGGTCCAGCGCCAGTCCGGGCCGGATACCGGTGCGGCCGATCCGGATGCGACCGTTCGACTCGCCCCGGACACGTTTGGCAACCTCCCGGCCGTCGAAGACGTCATTCGCGTGACGATGACATCGCGATAACGGAATCGTCAACCATGTGCCTGGTGCAGGGCAGCGGTCACGGATCTTCGAGGTCCGTGACCGCTTTTTTACGAGCACCAACGTGATCTGGAACACGGACACGGTTGGTAGCAGCAACTACCCTAGGCAGCGAGCGTAGATATCCAACTCGGCCAGAGGATTCCGCACGACAATGGCTTATCCCGAATTCCACTACAGATGGACCTGGAAGCTGCGACACACGCCTGCGGAGCTGTGGCCCTACGTCGCCGACACCAATCGGTTCAACCACGACACCGGGCTCCCGTGTGTGGATTGCCATCCGCTTCCCAAGGAGGAATCTGTCAATGCCCGGCGTAAGCTGAGCTTTCGCCGTATGGGAGTTCTCGTCGAATGGACGGAGGAACCTTTCGAGTGGGTCGCGCCTCGCAGATTCGGCGTCGTCAGACGATACAATCGCGGGCCCATCGAGCGCATGCGAATCGTCGCCGAACTAGAGCCATTCGCGGGCGGCACGCGATTGTTCTACCAAGTGTGGGCTCGCCCGGCGAATCTCATCGGCTTGCTCTCGATCCCAATCCAGATCGGCAGGGTGAGTGCCAAAGCGTTCGGCCGCGTCTTCGAGCGCTACGACGACCTCATCGACGAGGAGCGAACAGAGACAAGGTCCCAGATCCACGATTTCGTACCCGGGGGAATCAGACGCCTGAAGAGACTACGCGAGGAATTGGTCGATGCTGGCGGCGACGAGAACCTGATATCGTGTTTGGCCGACGTCCTGACCGAACGTCCCGACGTCGACGTGTCGAAAATGCGACCTTACGTCTTCGCAGATGAATGGGACCAGCCTCGACGCAAGGTTCTCGACCTCTTCCTCCTGTCCACGCGTCTCGGCCTTCTCGACATGTCCTGGGACATCCTCTGCCCACTCTGCCGGGGCACAAAGGAGAGCGCCCAGAATCTCGCCGGCATTCTGCCCCAGGTCCATTGCGACACGTGCAACATCGATTTTGAAGCCGATTTCGACCGATCCGTAGAACTCACCTTCCGACCAGGCAGTACGATCCGTGAAGTCGGAGGAACGGACTATTGCGTCGCCGGTCCGCGCGTCACGCCGCACGTCGTCGTCCAGCAGCTGCTCGCACCAGGCGATTCGCGGACCGTCGAGCCCGAACTCGACGAGGGACGTCATCGCCTTCGCACGCTGAAATTGCCCGGTGGCCGTTACGTGGACGTCTCCGACACTGGCCAGCGCACGCTCGACGTGTCCGGCACAGCCGATGGCTGGTCACAGGAGGATGTGGCCGTGAACACCCGGCCAGCACTGAAACTCCGCAACGAAACGGTTGACGAACAACTCTTCATCCTCGAGCGTGTGGCCTGGATGGACACTGCCGCGACCGCTGCCGAGGTGACGACGCTCCAGCGCTATCGCGACCTCTTCTCCAGCGAGGCCCTCCGACCCGGGCAGCGCATCGCCGTCGGCAACCTGGCCATTCTTTTTACGGACCTTTGCGACTCGACGCGAATGTATCGCGAAATCGGGGACGCCCCCGCGTTCGGTCTGGTGATGGAACACTTCGATATCCTGCGCGAGGCCATCGCCTGCGAAGGTGGCGGCATCGTCAAAACGATCGGCGACGCCGTGATGGCGGCGTTCCGCGAACCCGGCGCAGCGCTTCGAGCCGCGCTCCGAATCCAGGACACCTTCGCGCGCCACGAGGGCTTCGAACGGCCTGTCTCCCCCAAAGCCGGACTTCACTATGGCGCCTGCATTGCCGTAACCCTCAACGACCGTCTCGACTACTTCGGCTCTGCAGTCAACATCACTTCCCGTCTAGAGCACCTCTCCGAAGGTGGAATCATCGTCGTGTCCGAGGACGTCATTCGCGACCCGGAGGTCCAGGACCTGCTTGATACTTCAACCGAAATGCTTCGCATCGAGCCTTTTACCACCGATCTCAAAGGATTCGACGATGCATTCAACCTCTGGCGCATCGGACATCGGTCTGCCGACGAAACAGAACAGGCGACTCATCGTAATGAATCGCCTCGCGCTCTCCCGTTCGCCAGTTCCACGGCTCCCACTCCCCCTTTTGGGCAAAGCCGTCGCTACTGACCTCTGTCTTCTGGCCTCTGCTTCCGTCAACCGTCCACAGTCTCCCCTCCATACCCCTCAACCACTTCATTCAGTCTATCCGGATAATTCGTAATGATCCCCCCCACCCCCATCTCGATCATCTCTCGCATCTCCTCCGGTTCATCCACCGTGTAAACCCAGAAACCCATCGCACGACTCAGAAACATCTGCACCAGATCGGGCGTCGCCGCAGTGTACCGGAGTGCCAGGGCATTCGCCCCCAGTTTCAGCACCCGTTTAACCACCCCCGTTCTGCGGCGAAGATTGGCTTCGCTCCCCGTCATCAGGAAGGCAGTCGGAATCCGCCTGTCCAAACGGTTGATACTTCGCACCGCGGGACCCAGGAACGACTGCATCACCACGCGGGACTGTGCACGCATCGATCGAATGATCGTGACCGCCCTTTCAGCCGCCTCTTCCGTCTTCGCTTCGATCAGCAAGAGCGCGCGCCAGCCGACAAGATCCAGGACCTCCTGAAGGGTCGGCACGCGCTCTCCGGCAAATTCACGCGTGAACCAGCTTCCCGCATCCAGTCGCTTCAGCTCAGCGAGCGTCATCTGATCGACGGGTCCCGATCCGTTCGTCGTCCGATCGACAGTACGGTCGTGGATGACGACTACCTCGCCGTCGGCGGTCAGGTGAACGTCGATCTCCACCGCGTCGACGCCGATTTCGATCGCCTTCTCGATCGCCGTCAGCGTGTTCTCTGGGGCGAGTCCATCCCCGGAAGCGCCACGATGGGCGATCCGCATGACTGGAGGCAACGGAGCGCCGGTCCCCGAGTCTCGGATCCGTCTAAAAGCAGTCTTGATCCGTCGCCGGCGTCGTTTTTTTGTTTTACGCGAAATCTGCATTCGTTATCGATCAATGAGGACCAGAGAGTCCGTTCAGGGTCGCCAATTTGGGCCCGTCCACGCCGGGTCCGCAAACGGATTTCTCGCGCCAAACACCCGATCAACCACCCCTGGACCCCAAGACTCATATATGTTCAACATCCGACATTGGGCGTCGATGTTCGACATTCAATCCTTGCGCTTTTTTTCTCAGGCTCTGAGCAAAATCGCCGATAACTTCAAGTGTGGGAACCATTTCGGGATTTATCTTGACCCCGATTCTGGCTTCGCGTATAGTTTCATCCACTGGATTCAAGGCATTCCGGCGTAGCTCAGTCGGCAGAGCAGGTGGCTGTTAACCACCGTGTCGCAGGTTCGAGTCCTGCCGCCGGAGCCAGTTAGAACGTCCGACTGAAACGAGCCTGGTGTGGTTAACACTTCGGTCGGATCATCGAAGATCTCCAGGCATAACTCCTGAGATTTCCACACGATTTGGTTGATGTGGAGTCTCAGGAGTTCTTTTTGGGCTATATCCGGATCTCTCAACGAGATGAAGTGGGTGAAGGTGCCGTGGTTCCTGGCATGGGGGCGCGGTTAGAGTGTGCGGAACCTCTTCGGAATCTGCTCAGGGATGTTTATGTCTCCGACGGTAAGGAAGATCATATCGTTGAATGCGTCGAGTGTGCGGAATCCGCTGGCTCGGTTCTTGACGATTTGGACGATTCGGTTGAGGCCTTCGGCGATGGCGTTGGTAAGACGCGTGTTCACGAATGCGAGGACGCCGAAGAAGTGCTGTCGCAGGGTCCTGACGAACTTTCGCAGGGGTTCACGTCGACTTCTGAGTGCGGACGTCGTCCAGCATTTCAGGAAGCGTTCGGCAGCCCAGGGCGCTTTGTATTCCCAGAACTGCTCGAACTCGTCCTTGAGTCTCCAGGCTCTATAGATTCGGTAGTTCGCCTTCTCCAGTGCTTTGAGTGTCCGAGTATCCCCTCTGGAGCGTGTCGCTGAGTGCCGGTAGAGGAGCCATCGGAGGCCCTTCATGGCTTTGCGCTCATCCGGGGCAGCTTTACGCCACTGGTCCTTACGGACCTCGTCAACGGCGGCATTGAGAGCCTTGACGATGTGAAAGCGATCGAGGACCAGCTTGGCATTCGGACAGTGTTCCTGGATGGCTCCGATGTAAGCTTCGCTCATGTCGCAGCAGGCCCACTCGATCTTGGATCTCCGGTAGGGACTGAGAGCCTCTGTGAAGAACCGATCGATCGTTTTACGCGCCCTGCCGCGGCCAACCCACACCACGCAGGAGCGGTCCAGATCGTAAACGAGCGTGGCGTACCTGTGACGCTTGGCGTAGGAGATCTCGTCGATCCCGATGGTTTTGAGCCCTCGGATACGATGACCTTCACGAAGCCGCGTGATGGATCGGTGAAGGAGATCCGACAGCGTCGAGGCAGAGATGCGCAGTAACTCGGACGCCGCCTTCTGCGTCATGGTCTGGCAGTAGCGCAGCATGGCATACTCGAAGCGATACGTCACCCGAGAGAACCGCTCCGCCCACGGAATCTCCTCGACCACACGACCGTGGGTAGGACACCGAATCTCCCGAGGATGGTAGAGAAGCCAGACCCTCCACCCGCACACCGGAATGTCACGCCACCGACGCGGATGGGGCATTGTGCGGACGATTTTACCTCGACGGCCGCACTCCGGACAACAACAACCATTCTTATGTGGCTTTACGGCGATGACGAAACAGCTTCTCCCCTCAAACCACCAGCTGACAACACGGAACCCCTTGAATCTCAGCAGTTTCGATAGTAATCTGCTCCCGGTCATAGGTCGCACCCCCTTCGCTTTGATTGTCCTACACACACAACCAAGCGTAGGGAACGATCTATGACCTTGTCATTCTATAGTTTCACCGTTGAGAAACCCGGATAGAGCCTCTTTTTGTTCCTCGGGTGTTGCTGCCCCGTAGATGTCGCTGAATCCCTCGAGAGTCGTCTTCAGCCTGACCGCATCCGCGACCTTTGTCTTCAAAAGCATCCTCTCCCGCCTTGCCTCATCGATCTCCATCTGGATTCCATCCTTCTGCTCTTCCAGCTCAACGAGTTTCTCTCCAATTGCCTTGATCTCGGCTCCGCCTTCTGCAAGCGCGACCACAAGTCGACCGATCTGCTCCTGAAGTATTTTCTTCCGCTGAGTGAGCCGACTCAGGGCATCGTCCAGCCCCTGAACTTTGGCGCTAGACCACAGGTTGGTGCTGCAAACCAACGACCTGATTAACGCATCGTCTTCCTTCACCTGCTCAAGCCTGCGAGCCACAACGTCTTCCAACGCCCCGGCCGAATCTGGTTTCATTGAGACAGCTTCACGCAACGACGAGCCCCTCTCTCACACTCAAGAAAGTGGGCTTCACTTTAATGATTTCCGGTGACATCGTTGGAGTTCAGGTCAATAGGTGTGTAAAAGAAATCAGGCGGCCATCTTCCCGGCTTCGACCTGCGGTCCGGTTGAGTGTTTCTGATCGTAGACTTGTTGTAGCAAGTGTGGCGCGGTGAGTTTCCTGAATCGGCTCTCTGCGACCTTGAGCGTACGCCAGATGAGAGTCGTGGCGTTCCTGACTTTCTTGAATCGCCTGGCGGCGTTTGTGCGAAGCCGAACGGAAGCAAAGGGGCTCTCGACGACGTTCGTGGTTCTCAGGTGTTTCCAGTGTTCCTTCGGGAAGTCGTAGAACGTGACCATCCGATCCCAGTCTCTTTCGAGCGTCTCCACGGCGGCAGGGAACTGTGAGCGATACCGTGCGGCAAAGCGTTTCCGGAGCTTCTCGGCCTCCTTTTTCGTGCCGGCATAGGGGATCTGGACGAGCAGTGCGCGGGCTTCAGCCTGTGCACGCTTGGCGACCTTGTCGAGCACGTTGAGGATCTTGTGGTTCCAGCACCGTTGTTGCCGGCTCTCTGGCCAGACCTGATCAACGGCCGCCCAGATGCCCATATTCCCGTCCGCGGCGATCAGGACAGGATGTTCGAGCCCGCGATCCCGGAGATCCCGGAGCACCGTGAGCCAGGATTCTGTAGACTCTCGATAACCGGGTTCTATCGCCAGGATCTCCTTGCTGCCGTCGCTCATCGCGCCGATCACGACCAGCAGACACGCCTTCTCGCGCTCGAGCCCGGCTTTGACGTAGATGCCATCAGCCCAGGCGTAGACCAGTTCGCGATTATCCAGACGCCTTTCTTTCCAGTCCTGGAAGTCGACCTCCCACTTCCCTCGAAGACGAGCGATCGAGGTCGGCGAAAGCGGCGCGCCATCACCGAGCAGCGCACGCAAAGACAACTCGAAGTCGCCCTGGGAGAGACCGTGGAGATAAAGGTCGGGAAGCAGATCTCCAATGGCCCTGGTTCTCCGGGCGAACAGGGGGAGGATGCGGCTTTCAAACCGCTCTTCCAGACCACGAACCCGGGGACGCCGGACCTTGATCGTTCCGCAGCTCGTCGAGAGACGCCGGGGCTTGCCGTAGCCGTTCCTGTAGCCCGTGGAGCTATCGACCTCGGCTCGGCGCTCATACCACGACCGGCCCAAGAACGCGGTCGCCTCCTCCTCCAGAATGGACTGGAACCGGCTCTGGATCTCTTCACGGATCCAATCGTCAACCGTCTCCCACGTCGGCATGGACTTCAATGGGGTTCTATGCGTATGTTCCTTCACGGCGATCCTCCTTCCCAACCGGGCCTCTCACCCGGTTTTGTGTGAATCAACTATCTCACGGGAAGGGTAGGGTCGCCCTTTCTATGGTGTTGTGCCTATCGTAGTTGAAACTTAGAGGGCTCCAAACTTACGTTGGGTAGACGTGTAGGAGCGTATACCCGTAAGAAAGGAGCCCAGATGGAGAAGCTATTTGTAGGCGATGGTGAAGTCAAGGTTGAGGGCGATGTCATCGATTTGGAGACGCGTTTGTCGGTGATCCAGGCGTTGATCCCGTTGGGTCTGGAGGCAGTGGCAGACCTCCTCCAGCAGGAGGTCGAGCAGCTCGCAGGCGTTCGGTATGCGCGCAAAGGTTCGGAGCAGGCGCATCGTCGGTGGGGAAGCCAGAAGGGATCCGTGTATCTGATGGACCAGAAGCTCCCGTTAGACGTTCCCCGGGTGCGCGACGTCGAGACCGACGCAGAGGTTTCCCTGGCTGCATACCGGGCTCTACAGACGCCCAAGAAGACGGACGAGGGGCTGTTGCTTCGTGTTCTCAAGGGGATCTCGTGCCGCAACTACAAGGCCTGTGCCGAATCGGTTCCAGAAGCGTTTGGTATCTCAGCGTCCTCCGTCTCGCGGCGGTTCATCAAAGCCACCGCGAAGAAGCGGAAGCAGTTCCAGGAGCGTCCCCTCGACGACTACGGCTTCGTGACCCTGTTCATTGACGGAAAGAGCTTTGCCGACGAAGAGATCGTGATCGCTCCGGGGGTCACGATGGACGGCCAGAAGATCCCCCTGGGCTTCGTCGAATCGGCGACGGAGAACGAACGGATCTGCCGCCAGCTGATCCAGGACCTCATCCGGAGAGGCCTGTGCTACGACCAGGGCCTTCTCGTTGTGCTTGACGGCTCAAAGGGACTCCGCAGTGCTGTCACCAAAGCCCTCAAAGGGTATGTGCGCGTGCATCGCTGTCAGTGGCACAAGCGCGAGAATGTCGTCAGCTATCTCCCGGAGAGGGAACGTCCAAGAGTTCGACGGAAGCTCCAGAAAGCCTATGACTGCGACACCTACGAGGAGGCAAAGGCCGCACTCGAATCACTTAAACCCGAACTGAAGCTGATGAATCAGTCTGCCGTAACGAGCCTCGAGGAAGGCCTGGAGGAAACCCTGACCCTCCACCGGCTGGGTATGCTCCCATTCCTGAAACGAAGCTTCCGAACCACCAACTGCATCGAAGCCCTCAACAGCAGGACCGGCGAGCTCACTCGGAAGGTCAGACGCTGGAACAACTCTCCCCAGAGACACAGATGGGTGGCTGCCGCACTCCTCGACATCGAACCTCGCCTGCGACGCGTGAGCGGATACAAACATCTTCCCCTACTCAGGCAAGCACTGAACAAAAATCTGAATCTCGACAACGAACAGAATGCTCAAAAGAGAGCCTGACCAAACTACGGGGCCCGATGAGTTTTCAACTGACTATGGGACTTGACCTTTTTCACACAGTCATGACCTCCGGCAAAGCCGGAGGCGTGAAAACTTGTGAACCGCTCAAAGCGGTTGGAAACCAAGCGCCACCTAAAGGTGGCGATTACCTGAAAATGTTGAGCTGGTCGAGACGCCGGTCCTCCCGCTCCTGGTTCTGGATATACTCCCGAACCGTCTGTTCATCCTTGCCAACGGTGGAGACCCAGTAGCCTCTTGCCCAGAAATGCTGCCCGGTGAAGTTCGACCTGCGTCCCAGATAGTTCCGAGCAATGTGAATCGCACTCTTTCCTTTGATGAACCCTACCGTCTGAGCTACTGAGTGCTTCGGCGGGATCGAAATCAACGTGTGCACATGGTCGGATCGCAGGTGACCCTCTTCCACACGGCATTCCTTCTGTGCGGCCAGATCCCGAATCACCTCCCAGATAGCGACGAATTTCACCATACAACACTTTTCTACGATACTTCCGAACCCAAACAACGTCATACTTGCACTCCCATACCGTGTGACGTAGACTCCTTACGTTGTTCATTAGAGAGCCTTCCTTCCGTGTGCTTTGAGCGGTCCACGGCAAGGGAGGCTCTTACATATTTCTGGAACTGTCAAACTCTGGGAGTCTCCCCGGCAGAGCCGGGGGCTTACCAAGGTTTAGTTAGGCTATCAGGCATCCGAGAAAATCTTGGCCGTCCTGAAGTTCGAAGGCATTCGAGGCAAGGAGGGCATTAGTCTCGGGATCCAGAACAGCAGCGATGTCAAGAGAATCACTTACATCAGTCCCTCCATCTCGTTAGGTCCCTTCGATGGAGCACGTGTCGAGACCGGTGTCCGAATCTCCATCAACGGCCAGAACTTCCCCGCCGGCCCGGTCTGGACCATCGGTCTCACCTATCAAGGCAACCTGCCAGGAATTTGACTTCCCCTCCAATCTCTTGAGTACTACCCGTCATCGCTTAAGTTGGCGTTGCCTGCTTTTTCCCGAATATTGCCCCAGAGTTTAGAGCCAGAATGAAAAGCGCCCAGGTGCAAAGCACGAGGGCGAGCGCGAAATGTGCGTGGCGCTCGCCTAGCTGCCTTCAGGAACACTTCAAATGCGTGTCATCTACACCGATCGCCATCGCGACCACGACCCGCCGCACCAGTTCAACGTCGACCATCTCGGGAGCTATTCGGAATCGCCCGCCCGAGCGAACGCGATCGTCGGCGCGCTGAGATCGGCATCGAAATTCGACGTCGAGCCGCCTCAAGACTACGACATCGAATCCCTGCATACGGTCCACGACCCGGGTTATGTGTCGTTCTTACAATGCGTCTGGCGTGTTTGGACCGAGCGGGGCAAGACGTCGCCCCTGATCCCCTACACCTACGGACATCGATACAGCACCCACATTCCAGCCGACATCGTCCACCAGGCGGGATATTACTGTTTCGATCCACAGACTCCGATCGTGGGAGGCACGTTCGATGCCGCCTGGGCGAGCGCGCGGTGCGCACTGACGGCAGCCGATCTCGTGCTTTCTGGAGACGCGGTAGCTTACGCCCTGTGCCGTCCGCCCGGACATCACGCCGGCCGCGACGTGTATGGAGGCTACTGTTACCTCAACAACGCTGCGCTTGCCGCTCGACGACAAGGTTCGCGCGTGGCCGTCCTGGACATCGACTACCACCACGGGAACGGGACGCAGTCGATCTTCTATGCCGATCCGGATGTCTTTACCGTGTCGATACACGCCGATCCCGACAGGGAATACCCCTTCTACACCGGTGCCGAATCGGAGATCGGTACCGGCCGAGGGATCGGAACCAACCTAAACTTCGCGCTGCCTTCCGGCGTTGACGACGCCGCCTACCTGGCCACCCTCCAGCGAGCCCTCGACGCACTCGATCGGTTCGACCCGAGCGTCCTGATCGTTTCAGCCGGGTTTGACATCTACGCGGGAGATCCCCTGGGGGACTTTTGCGTGAGCCTCGACGGCTTGGGCCGGATCGGGAGCACCATCGATGCCTTCGGGCGGCCGATGGTGATCCTACAGGAGGGGGGCTACCACTCGGAGGACCTCGGCCGATGCGCCGAGTGTTTTCTCCAGGCGATGGGCTGAACGGCGAAACCCGCTACGGGTCAACTGCGTCAAGGTTATTGATAGAAACCAGGGAGCAATCGATCGTGTTAGAGAACGCGTCATTCACCATCGGGGAAACCTTCTACCGCTCCAGTGTCAACCGGTCCGTTCCAGGGGAGAAGTATGCCCGGACCGGAACGGACGATCGATCCTTGACTTGACCTAACCCATTTTTTTGCAAAATGTTAAGGCCGCGAGGTTGTCCTCGCGGCCTTTTGTTTTGAGGAATGTGCCGTGACCTTACTCGACATCAACCGCATCTCGAAATCCTATGGACCGATCGAGGTTCTGGACAACATCAGCTTCAAAGTCCAGCGAGGGCAAAACGTGGGGCTCATCGGAGCCAACGGCTGCGGGAAGTCCACCCTCCTCAAGATCATCGTCGGAGAAATCGAGGCATCTTCAGGCGTCGTCTCGACGCCCTCGGGCACACGGATCGGCTACGTTTCACAACACCTTCAGGCGGACCCGGATTCGACGGTCCTGACCGAGGTGAGGCGCGCATTCGGGCCGTTGCTCGAGCTCGAATCGCGGCTGGAGCGTGCAGAGATCTCGCTCAACGATCCGAGCACCGCGTCCGATCCTAACGCCTTGGAAAAGGCGGTGCAAGCCTTTGGCGACTTGCAGGAGCAGTTCCAGCAAGCTGGGGGCTACGAGATGGACGCGCGGGTCGACGCCGTCATCGACGGCCTCGGACTGACCGAGAGACGCGACCAGACGCTCGGTACGCTCAGCGGTGGAGAGAAGAACATCGTGGCGCTCGCCCGAACCCTGCTCGAGACCCCGGATCTTCTCCTGCTGGACGAACCGGCCAACCACCTCGACTTCGAGGGTCTTGCGTGGCTGGAGGGCTTTCTGCAAACGTATGACCGTACGGTGCTGCTCGTTTCACACAACCGATATCTCCTCGACCGAACAGTCACTCGCATCGTCGAAATCGAGAGCCGTCGAATCGCCGAGTACGAGGGAAACTATTCGAGCTACCGAGCCCAGAAAATGGCTCTATCCGGGTTTCTCAACGGTGAAACTATAGAATGACAAGGTCATAGATCGTTCCCTACGCTTGGTTGTGTGTGTAGGACAATCAAAGCGAAGGGGGTGCGACCTATGACCGGGAGCAGATTACTATCGAAACTGCTGAGATTCAAGGGGGTCCGTGTTGTCAGCTGGTGGTTTGAGGGGAGAAGCTGCTTCGTCATCGCCGTAAAGCCACATAAGAATGGTTGTTGTTGTCCGGAGTGCGGCCGTCGAGGTAAAATCGTCCGCACAATGCCCCATCCGCGTCGGTGGCGTGACATTCCGGTGTGCGGGTGGAGGGTCTGGCTTCTCTACCATCCTCGGGAGATTCGGTGTCCTACCCACGGTCGTGTGGTCGAGGAGATTCCGTGGGCGGAGCGGTTCTCTCGGGTGACGTATCGCTTCGAGTATGCCATGCTGCGCTACTGCCAGACCATGACGCAGAAGGCGGCGTCCGAGTTACTGCGCATCTCTGCCTCGACGCTGTCGGATCTCCTTCACCGATCCATCACGCGGCTTCGTGAAGGTCATCGTATCCGAGGGCTCAAAACCATCGGGATCGACGAGATCTCCTACGCCAAGCGTCACAGGTACGCCACGCTCGTTTACGATCTGGACCGCTCCTGCGTGGTGTGGGTTGGCCGCGGCAGGGCGCGTAAAACGATCGATCGGTTCTTCACAGAGGCTCTCAGTCCCTACCAGAGATCCAAGATCGAGTGGGCCTGCTGCGACATGAGCGAAGCTTACATCGGAGCCATCCAGGAACACTGTCCGAATGCCAAGCTGGTCCTCGATCGCTTTCACATCGTCAAGGCTCTCAATGCCGCCGTTGACGAGGTCCGTAAGGACCAGTGGCGTGAAGCTGCCCCGGATGAGCGCAAAGCCATGAAGGGCCTCCGATGGCTCCTCTACCGGCACTCAGCGACACGCTCCAGAGGGGATACTCGGACACTCAAAGCACTGGAGAAGGCGAACTACCGAATCTATAGAGCCTGGAGACTCAAGGACGAGTTCGAGCAGTTCTGGGAATACAAAGCGCCCTGGGCTGCCGAACGCTTCCTGAAATGCTGGACGACGTCCGCACTCAGAAGTCGACTTGAACCCCTGCGAAAGTTCGTCAGGACCCTGCGACAGCACTTCTTCGGCGTCCTCGCATTCGTGAACACGCGTCTTACCAACGCCATCGCCGAAGGCCTCAACCGAATCGTCCAAATCGTCAAGAACCGAGCCAGCGGATTCCGCACACTCGACGCATTCAACGATATGATCTTCCTTACCGTCGGAGACATAAACATCCCTGAGCAGATTCCGAAGAGGTTCCGCACACGCTAACCGCGCCCCCATGCCAGGAACCACGGCACCTTCACCCACTTCAGCTCGTTGAGAGATCCGGATATAGCCCAGAAAATGCGGGCACTGATCAAGCAGAAGCAGGCCTACGAGGATCAGCAGAAGGAGATTCGCCGACTGGAGGATATGATTCGCAGGTTCGAACACTGGGCGCACATCGTCGACAACCCGCGACACGCACGTCAAGCGCGAAACAAGCAGAAGTTTCTGGACCGAATGGATAAAATCGATCGTCCGACGCTCGATGGGGGCAAGATCGACCCACGCTTCACGATCGATCAGCGGCAGGGAAGAATCGCCCTCGAGATTCGAAACTGTACCGTCGGCTATCCCGGACAGGCCCCGCTGCTGGACCGCGTCGGTCTCGACCTCGCCTATGGCGACCGAGTCGCCCTGATCGGCGCCAACGGAACCGGCAAGTCCACCCTCTTCAAGCGGATCGTGACCGAAGCCGCTTGGGAGAACACCACGCTTCGAATCGGACCCAGGACCCGCGTCGGCTACTATGCTCAAGAGCACGAAACGCTGAATTTCGACCGCTCCGTGCTCGAAGAGATTCAATTGGCCGGCAACTTCTCACGCGATTCGGCTTTCACTGTCCTCTCACGATTCCTGTTTGAGTGGCGGGATATGGATCGTAAGATTTCTGAGTTGAGCGGCGGCGAAAAGAGCCGCGTCCAGCTGGCGAAGCTTTCAGTCATGAACGTCAACCTGCTGCTCCTGGACGAACCCACGAACCATCTGGACGTTCACGCAAGGGAACGCGTGGAAGAGGCCCTCGAAGCCTTCGAGAGAACCCTCTTCGTCATCTCTCACGATCGGTACTTTCTCGATCGTATCGTCGACCGTATCGTCGAGATTCAGCCACCCCACTTCGTCGAGTTCGCCGGTAACTTCAGTGCCTATTGGGAAAGACACCGGACAGATAGGCCGGGGCAAGACCGTCAGCTCCCGTCAGATGTCGATGGACGGACCGACGAGGTCGAGCGACAGGTCGATGCACTCGAGGCCGAACGCCTTATCCTCGAATCACAGTTGGTCGAAGCCTTTCGTAAGGCAAATTACAGACGAGGCGAACAGCTCAGCAGAAAGGTTCGCCTGATCGAAGAGAGAATCGATTCCCTCGTCGCCCAGATCTAACGGACGACGAATTGAACATCGCCTACCACCAATACCGTTCGGTCCTCGTCGAGCAACTCGGGCCACAAAAAGGACGTGTCGTCCTCCTCGCAGCCCTGATGTTCGCCAGCATCGCCGCTCAACTGATCAACCCCCAGATCATCCGTCACTTCATCGATCTTACGCAGACCTCCGTAGAGCTTCGCCAGCTCATGAACGCGGCGGGCGCGTTTATCCTGATCGCGCTCGCACATCAGACCCTCGAGACCGTCGCCACCTACGTGAGTGAAGTGATCAGCTGGACCTCCACGAACAGCCTGAGAGCGAAGCTCGTTCGTCACTGCCTGGGTCTGGACATGGCTTTTCACAACGACCACACACCCGGAGAGATGATCGAACGTGTCGATGGAGATGTGAACGCCCTCGGAAACTTCCTCTCGAGCTTCATCATACAGATTCTCGGTAACATCCTCCTCATGTTCGGAGTCCTGGCGATGCTGTTCCGGGAAGACTGGCGTGCGGGCGCCGCAATGCTGGCTGTGATCGTCGTGGCAATCACCATCCTCGGCCTTCTTCGAAACATTGCAGTCCCCCACTGGGCAGCCTCTCGACAGGCAAGTGCAGATCTGTTCGGATTCCTTGAAGAACGGCTGGCCGGCACCGAAGACATCAGGGCTTGCAACGGGAAGCTTTTCGTCCTCCGTCGATTCTACGAGCTCACAAGAGCGTGGTATAAACGAGAAGTCAAAGCCGCGCTCATGATGAACATCGTCTTCAACACCTCTCTCCTGCTGCTCGTCATCGCCACTTCGGCGGCGCTTGCTACGGGCGCCTATCTTTATTTGGAGGGATCCCTGACCATCGGGGGTGTCTATTTACTCGCGCACTACACGCATATGCTGGTCCAACCGGTCCAGCGACTGTCGAGCCAGCTGCAGGACCTGCAGCGAGCCGGCGCCAGCATCGGCCGAATCGGGGAACTTTTCGAGACTCGATCCTCGCTGGTCGAAGTCGGCGTCACGAAGCTTCCGGCAGGGCCGTTGAGCGTGACCCTCGAGCACGTAGACTTCGGCTATCAGAAAGACGAACAGGTCCTCGACGGTGTGACCTTCGATCTGCCCGCAGGAACGACGCTCGGTGTCCTCGGCCGAACGGGAAGCGGCAAGACCACGATCTCGAGGCTCATCTCGAGACTCTACGATCCGTGGGCGGGTACGGTTCGCATCGGCGGCGTCGACGTGAAAGAGACCACGGCACCCGATCGAAGCGATCGTATCGCAGTCGTCACACAAAATGTCCAGATGTTTCAAGCGAGCATCCGTGACAACCTCACCCTCTTCGATCCTGCCATCGCGGATGATCGGATTCACGAAACGCTGTCGCAGCTCGGATTGAGGACTTGGATGGAAACCCTTCCGGATGGACTCGACACCGTCGTCTCCTCCGGCGGCGAGGGTCTGTCCGCCGGACAGGGTCAGCTGCTCGCGTTCGCGAGAGTCCTCCTCCTCAAGACCCCGGACCTCGTCATCCTCGACGAGGCATCGTCGCGACTCGATCCCGCTACCGAGCAGCTCGTCGAGCAGAGCGTCGATCGTCTACTCGAGGGACGCACGTCCATCATCATCGCTCACCGCCTCTCCACTCTACAGCGGACGGACCGCGTGATGATCATCGACGAAGGGACGGTCGTCGAGCACGGGGACCGTGCCACGCTCGCGGCTGACGCTTCGAGTCGGTTCCATTCCCTCCTCAAGACAGGGCTCGAAGATGTCCTCGCCTGAGCGAACTTTGCAGACACACCAGCACCTCCTGCATCTGCTTCGCTATCAGCCCGGTCGTTACCTGTTCATGACCGCGACGCGGGTTATCATTTTCATGGCCCTTCCCCAGGCCCTGGGATTTCTCACACACCAGTTTTTCGACGGTCTGACCGGATCCGCTGCGATCTCGTTCTCACCGTATGCCATTTGCGCATTTATGGTCGCTGCAGGAGTCGCTCGATCTTGCTTCATCTTCATCGATATCCCGAACCACTTCGCCGCCCAGTTCCAGGCCGGCGCGCTCTTGCGCAAGAACCTGATGTCTGCTGTTTTGGATCGACCCGGCGCGAATGCCCTGCCCGATTCGACCGGCGAGGCCATCAGCCGATTCAGGGGCGACGTCGATCAGGTCACGAACTATGTGTCGCAGTTGCCGTTCCAGGTCGGCAACATCCTCTTTGCCGTCGTCGCGTTCTACGTCATGCTGCAGATCCACGCCACAGTGTCGCTCGTCGTGTTCCTTCCCTTCCTACTGACGATTGTGATTCTGAATTACACACTGCATCGCGTGCGGCGGTTCCGACAGGCCAGCCGAGAGGCTGCCGGCCACGTCACCGGATTTATCGGAGAGATCTTCGAGGACGCGCTTACAATCAAACTCGCGAACGCTCACGATCGCATCGTGACTCGACTGGAGGATCTGAACGCGGATCGACGGCGCCTCACCGTTCGAGACAGGCTCTTCAACCGGGTCGTCGACTCGCTCATCTGGAACACGACGAACATCGGCACGGGTCTCGTCTTAGTTCTCGTGGGCAGCGCCATGCAGGACGGCACGTTTACCGTCGGCGACTTTGCGCTGTTCGTCTATTACCTGGGGTTCACCTCCATGGTCGTTCAGGGGTCGGCCAGAACGATTGCTCAATACAAGCAGGCCGATGTTGCCATCGACCGGCTCCACACGCTCCTGAAAGAAGACCCGCAGGAGAGACTAACCGAACACAGCCCGGTCTACCTAAAGGGGAATCTGCCCGACATCCCTTCCCTGCCTCCCCGCGGCGAGGACGGACTCACCAGCCTCCGGGCCGAAGGATTGACCTATCACTTCCCCGACTCCAAAAACGGAATCACCAACCTTGATCTGGAAATAGAGCCCGGCACCTTTACAGTCGTCACGGGTCGGATCGGATCGGGCAAGACGACATTGCTCCGAGTCCTGCTCGGTCTGCTACCGCGTGATGCTGGAGCCATTCTCTGGAACGATCGTGTGATCGAGGATCCAGCGAGCCATTTCGTGCCACCCCGGTGTGCGTATACGAGTCAGGTTCCCAGCCTCTTCAGCGATACGATGAGAGACAACATCCTCCTGGGATTGCCCGAAGAAACCGTTGACCTTGCGGGAGCCGTTCAGCTGGCCCAGCTCGAAGACGATCTCGCAGAGCTCGAAGAGGGCCTCGACACGCTCGTCGGAACCCGGGGCGTCAAACTTTCCGGGGGTCAGGTTCAGCGGACGGCCGCGGCGCGTATGCTTGTTCGATCTCCTGAATTTCTCGTCTTCGACGACCTCTCCAGCGCGCTCGACGTCGAAACGGAGAGGCAACTCTGGCAGGGATTGTTCGCCAGTCAAGACCGGGCGACCACGTGCCTCGTGGTGTCACATCGCCGCCCCGCACTCCGGCGGGCGGACCAGATTCTTCTCCTCGCGCACGGCAAGCTGCTCGCTTCGGGGGACCTCGATCAGCTTCTCGAGAACCACGAGGAAATGCGACGGCTATGGGCGGGAGACGTGACGTAACGGGCCGCCGGAAAACCGATGCCGCTTGACTTGACCCGGTTCACACCAGATAATCGTTCCGATGCCTCCGTCGACCCCACACTCCGATTGAATAGGACTCGATGAGCGAATCGCAGGCAGAAGTCGAGCGACTCAGGGCCGAACTGGATCGGCTGCGCACGGAGTTCAGCGAAAACGTACGCCGCGAAAATACCCGTGTGCTTCGCGAGGTTGCCAATGGGATCAGCCACAACCTGAACAACCTCCTGACGGGTGTCCTCCTTCAGGCAGAACTCATCGAATCTGTCGCGCAGGAGCCCGAAGTCCAGGAATGCATCAAGGACATTCTGCGAAACGGGCGGCGTGCTGCCGACCTCATCAACCGACTCTCTCTCTCGCTGCGCGAAGACACCGTCGACGCTCCGGAGAGCATCAGTGCCAACGCCATCATCCACGAGGCCATCGAGGCCACGCAGCCCAACGGGCTCGACGAAGCCGAGCGACGTGGCCTTACCATCACTTTTGAACACACGCAGGAGGAGCTTCCCCCTATCCTGGCCACACGGACGCTTCTCCTCAATATGCTCGTCGACTTGATTCGCAACGCCATCGAGGCGATGCCCGAGGGCGGCACCATCGCCATCGCGACCCGACGCGAAGGTCGTCGTATCTGTCTGAGTGTAGCCGACGAGGGTGTCGGAATGGATGCCGACACCGTGCTGCGAGCTCCCAATCCGTTCTTCACAACGAAAAAGACCGTGGGCGCTGGCCTCGGGCTTTCAACCGTGAGTGGTATCCTCGCCCGTTGGGGTGCCTCGACATCCAGAGCAAGCAGGACAGCGGCACCACCGTCTCCCTCTTCCTCCCCGTGTCTTCAGAATGAGCAACCCCTCCTCCCACCACGCGAGACTGAAACGCCGATCCAACCACACCCGCCAGGGAGACCCCGTGTCCGGATACACGACTGCCGTCAACGACTTCACACGCGCCTGCAAGGACAACCTGCCCACCCATCCCGTCCTGATCGGCGAGGAGCGGATCGCTTTCATTCGTCAGATGGTCAACGACGAGATGGAAGAGCTGGAACAGGCCGAAACCGTCCACGACCAGGCCGACGCCCTGGTCGACGCGATCTACTACATCTGTGACTTCGCCGCCACCCACGGAATCAATCTGGACCCCGTGTTCGAAATCGTGCATCAAGCGAACATGCAAAAGGTCGTCGACGGGAAGGTCATCAGACGCGTCGATGGAAAGATCCTTAAACCGGAAGGTTGGCAGGACCCCGGTCCGAAGGTGGAGGCGGAGCTGCAACGCCAGATGGACCGAGGATCTTTCAACTGAAACAACAGTTGGTGATGGAATGACGAAGGTGAACAGCAACGGCCAAGAGGTCACCCATGATTGAGAGCAACCAGGTCCTGGTTCAGGCTTTTCGTGACACGGCGGATCGACTCGCTTCCGGAGCGCGTTACGAGTGGGGTCACATGGGGCGATGCAATTGTGGTCATCTTGTCCAGACGCTGACCCACATGACCGATGTCGAAATCGCCCGGTCCGTCGACTACGACCTGAACGAATGGACGGAGCACGCGAAAGATTATTGCGAGGGCACGGGGTCGAAGGTGCAGGACCTCTTCGACACGCTCGGAGACTTCGGCCTGAGTCACGAAGACCTGCGCCATCTCGAGCATCTCTCCGATCGACGTGTGTTGCGCCGGCTGGGGTTACGTGGCCACACACTTCGGCGGAACGACGTCCAGGACGTCACCCTCTACATGCGAACGATGGCTCGGGTGTTGGAAGATGTCGGTGCCTGACCCGAATCGGCCAACTCAGTAAAAGAGCGCGTCTTCCGATTCGGGAGACGCGCTCTATCGTAGTGATCGTCCTTCGGATCTACATCATCGAGATCCGCTTCTTCTCGAAGAAGCCCCGATCCCATTCCGCACCCCATCCCGGACCTTCGGGCGGTCGGATCTGGCCGTTCACGGGCACGGGCGGGTTCGTGAGCCCGATCTCCTTCCCCGCCTCGTCGCGGGACCCGTTCGGAAAATACTCGTAGTAGGATGTATTCTCGACACCACAGACCAGATGCGCGTGCACCAATCCAAAGTTTCCGCCGGGCCCGTTAGGCTCGATCGTCGTCCCCATCGACGACGCCAGCCGCGCGAGTCGTAGAATACCCGTCAGCCCGTGGCGGGCGTTGACGCGAAGCAAGTCGGTTGCCCCTGACGTGAGCCACAGCGCGCTCAGATCCATATCGTTCATCATCGTCTCCGGGGTGACCACGGGAATCTCGAGCGCTTCGCACAGCTTCTGCAACCCGACCTGATCTCGATCGAAGAGCGGTTCCTCGAACCAACCGTAATCCAGCTCCTCGAGCAGCCGGCCCACGGCGATCGCCTCCTCCAGATCGTAGTCGCACCCCGCGGCATCGTGAAGTAACGAGATGTCCGCCCCCACCGCTTCGCGTGTTGCCCTGAACCACGGATCGTTTTCCGCGCCAGTCCCTCTGTAATGGTCTTTGACCGCGCTGAATCCACGTGCAACAGCCGACACCGAATCTTCGGCGGCGGCCTCGGGCGTGGATCCTCCATTGTTATAGTAGGCCGGACACGATTCACGCGCTCTTCCGACCAGATCCGCAACGGGCTTGTTCTGCGCTTTCCCGGCGATATCCCACAGACAATTGTCGAAGGCGCCCTGCCAACCCATCGCCGTAAACATGCCACGCGTCGCGATCTGGCACATATCGTAAAGCCGTTCACGGTCGCCCGAATCTTCACCGATCGCCAGGACGCGCAATTGCTCCAGATCGAGTCGCCGCATCGTCGTGTAGCGCGCGTCTCCAACCGTGCAGATGCCCTCGATTCCTTCATCCGTCTCCACGTGAAGCACGTGGATCTCGTCCTGGACCGACGAATGAGGACGCCGCACCCAGCGCGACCGGTCGCGCCCCGTGTCCACCTGCTCGAGTTTGAACCGGCCGGTGTTGCTCGTCGACTCAAAGATCGAGAGCTTGACGTCGGTGATTTTCACAGTGGCCTCAGCCTTGCACGACAAGTGTGATGTGACTATGATCTGGATGATGCGAGAACATCAGGAGAGAATATGAAAAACGCCATTATCGATGATCTTTACAAAATTGACGGCAAAGCAGAACTCGTAGAAGGAATGATCGTGATGGACTCGCCGACTGGTCTCCTACCCGGATACGCGGCCGGAGAGATATTTGTGAGTCTGCACACCTATGCCAAGAAAGGAAAACCGGTCACGCCATTACAGACAACGCCGCGTTCATCGTAGATCTTCCGAACAGGAAATCCTTCTCACCAGATGCCGCCTACCACCTCGGCCCTCTCACGATGAAGTTCGCAGAGGGCGCCCCAGTATTTGCGGTCGAGGTTCGCAGCGAAGCCGATCAAGGCCCTACTGCCGAGAAACGGATGGCCTCCAAAAGAGCCGATTATTTCGCAGCCGGTACACTCGTCGTCTGGGACGTCGACCTCGAGGCTGAAGACGTCGTCCGCGTGTATCGAGAAGACCAGGCCGATCCCGTCAGATTCGGTCGTAGCGATTTCGCCGACGCCGAACCCGCCGTTCCGGGGTGGTCCATGCCCGTCAACGCCCTTTTCCCAGAAAACGAAACCCCCTCCAGTCACTAGGGCGAAGACGCTAATCAATCCTCGATATTCGATATTCGATTCTCGATCTGAATGTTCAATCTTCTATGTTCAATGTGAATGCCTCGGCACCGTCCGCTTCACCTTCTGATACTTCACCGCCGGCTTCATCACAGCGCCATCGGCCAATTGCGACACCGTCGACCGATAGATCTCTTCCCACGGGGTCTGGTGGTCGAGCACCTTCAGCTCGAGCGCATCCTTCCTTCGTTTGATCTCGTCATCGTCGATGAGCACGTTGACTTCGCGCGTGTTCAGATCGATGCGAACGGGGTCTCCCGACTGCAGGATTGCCAGGTTGCCACCGACGGCCGCCTCCGGTGAGCAGTTCAGTATGGATGGACTGGCCGACGTGCCGCTCTGCCGCCCGTCCCCCACGCAAGGCAACTCCGGCACCCCGCTCTGAACGAGTCGATCGGGCGGCAGCATGTTGACGACCTCTGCCGAGCCGGGGAACCCTACAGGCCCGCAGCCCCTCACGAAAAGGATGCACTGATCGTCGATTTCGAGGGCCGGGTCGTTGATACGATCGTGGTAGTCTTCCGGCCCTTCGAACACCACGGCCTTCCCTTCCCACGCATTCTTATCCCCTTCCCGCTCGAGATATTTCTCTCTAAAATCATCTCCGATGACGGACGTCTTGATCAGTCCCGAATCGAACAGGTTCCCGCTGAGAATGATGAATCCGGCGTTCTGTTTCAACGGGTCGTCATAGGTCTTTATCACCCGCGGATCCTTGATCTCGGCGCCCTCGAGATTCTGGCCCATCGACTTTCCCGTCACCGTCAGGCACGACTCGTCGAGCTTGCGTGCTTTCTTCAGCTCACCCATCACAGCCGGAATCCCACCGGCACGGTAGAACGCCTCTCCCAACCACTCACCCGCAGGCTGGCAATTCACGAGCAGGGGGATCTCGTGGCCGTGGGTCTGAAAGTCTTCGATCGACAGCTGTGCGCCAATGTGACGGGCGATGGCCACCAGGTGCGGCGGCGCGTTGGTGGACCCACCGATCGCCGAATTCACGACGATGGCGTTCAGGAACGCTTCGCGCGTCAGGATCTGCGAGGGGCACAGATCCTCCCTTACCATATCGACGATCCGTCGCCCCGTGTGATACGCCATCTGTGCCCGTTCACGATAGGCGCCCGGAATCGCCGCGCACCCGGTCAGCGACATGCCCAGCGCTTCGGTCAGCGAGTTCATCGACAGCGCCGTGCCCATCGTATTGCAATGCCCGACGCTCGGCGACGAGGACACGGCCATATCCATGAAGTCTTCATAGTCGATCTTGTTCGACGCGTAGGCTTCTCGTGCTTCCCAGATGACCGTTCCCGATCCCGCAAGCATGCCTTCCCAGTGGCCATCCAACATCGGGCCGCCCGACAGCACGATCGACGGGATGTCCATCGTCGCGGCGGCCATCAGACACGCCGGTGTCGTCTTGTCGCATCCCGTGGTCAGCACGACCCCGTCGAGCGGGTAGCCGTGCAACACCTCGACGATCCCTAGATAGGCGAGGTTGCGGTCGAGCGCGGCCGTCGGTCGCTTGCCCTGCTCCGCAATCGGATGCACGGGGAACTCGAATGGGAACCCGCCCGCATCGCGAATCCCCTCTTTCACCCTTTGCGCGAGAAACACGTGATGGCGATTGCACGGGGCGAGGTCGTTGCCCGTCTGAGCGATTCCGATGACGGGACGACCACTCTGTAATTCCTCACGCGTAATCCCATAGTTCATGTAGCGCTCGACGTAGACGGCCGTCATTCCCGGGTTATCCGGATTGTTGAACCACTCCTGCGAGCGCAGTTCTTTCGGTGTATGCTTTGCCATGTAAGCCCCTGTAGAGTTGGTCCATTCCGCCCACGATGCCCGATGTCAAGATTGAGAATCGTCCGACCACACGCAAGGCTGACGGTCTTTGAGGTCGATTCGGGCACGAAAAGGGGTGCCGACAATCGCCGACACCCCTTTCCTCATTTTCTCATTCCAGAGACCGCCAAACCTATCACGAACCAGGTCCTACTACCGCTTTTCTAACGACGAACGGGTCCGCACCGCGTACACGATCAATCAAGAAAGACTCATCGACTCAATCACTCAGCCCTGCGATCGCTTCCGCCTCCGATTCATAAATCGTGGATGCCTTAAGCAACCCCATAATGCGGAAAGTTTTCCCGATCGTCGGCGTCACACAGCAGAATCCGACCTTGCCATTCAGCCCTTTCACCTTCTCGATAACTTCGATCAGGATGGAGATGCCGATACTGTTGATGATTCGGGACTGTTCCAGGTTCAACAGGATGCGAGTGACTCCGTCGTCCACCATAGTATTGCAGGCTTCAGCGACCTTCTCCGCCCCAATGTTGTTGATGTAGCCATCCGTCACGACGATGCCGACGTCACCCTCCTGTCGAGTCTGAACAGCCAAGCCCTCCGCCATCGTAAGCCCCTTAGGGTTTGCCACGAAATAAGTGCTGCACTTTTCAAGGTAATGATCTTACGCTCGGAGTGTGGACGTCGAAACTCTCCGAACGAAGTATGAAGCCTTGGCTCCGGTGCTGACGGAACGCACGCGTCGTCTGTGGGCCGCCACGGAAGCCGAAGCGTTGGGTCACGGTGGGATCGCGATTGTGGCTCTGGCGACAGGAATGTCCAGAGAGCGGATCTTTCGTGGCATTCAGGAGTTGAGGTCGGACGAACCTTTGGACCCGGCTCGCATCCGGCGTCCAGGCGGCGGTCGTAAGCGGAAGGCCGACACGGACCCGACGCTGTGGCAGGACCTGAATGATCTGGTCGAGCCAACGACTGCGGGGTCGCCTGACGACAATCCTCTGAGATGGACATCGAAGAGCACTCGCAAACTGGCCGCCGAGTTGCAAGCGATGGGGCATTCGGTGAGCCCCAGGATCGTTGCCAATCTCCTGCACGAACACGATTACACGCTGCAGGCGAATCGGAAGACAAGGGAGGGATCTGCACACCCGGAGGGACGCTCAGTTCGTTTACCTCGATGATCGGATTAGCCAGCAGCAGCAGCAGGGCCTTCCCGTTATCTCGGTGGACACCAAGAAGAAAGAGTTGATCGGCGACTTCAAGAATCCTGGCCGAGAATGGCGACCCAAGGGAGACCCGGAGCGTGTGAAGGTACACGATTTCATAGTACCTGCTCAGGGCAAGGCGATCCCTTATGGAGTGTATGATCTGAGCCGTGATGAAGGCTGGGTAAGTGTCGGTATCGATCACGACACGGCCAGCTTCGCCGTGAATGCGATCCGAAGTTGGTGGAAGAACATGGGACGGCCCGCCTACGGCACTTCGACGCATCTGCTAATCACGGCGGACGCAGGCGGCAGCAACGGCGCCAAGACGCGGCTGTGGAAGTGGGAGCTGCAGCGCTTTGCGAATCGCACTGGCCTGACGATCACCGTATGCCACTACCCTCCTGGCACTAGTAAGTGGAACAAGATCGAACATCGCCTGTTCTCCTTCATCGCTATGAACTGGCGAGGCAAGCCCCTGGTCAGCCTGGCTGCAACCGTGAATCTCATTGCCGGAACGACCACTCAAGCCGGTCTCCGAGTACGCTCCGAGATCGACAAGCGACCCTACCCTAACGGGGTCAAGGTGACCGATGAACAGATGACCCAAATCGATCTCACTCCGCACGATTTCCACGGCGACTGGAACTACACGATCCGGCCAATGGCTCAACATTGAGATCGACCGTTTATTTATGGCTCTATCCGGGTTTCTCAACGGTGAAACTATAGAATGACAAGGTCATAGATCGTTCCCTACGCTTGGTTGTGTGTGTAGGACAATCAAAGCGAAGGGGGTGCGACCTATGACCGGGAGCAGATTACTATCGAAACTGCTGAGATTCAAGGGGTTCCGTGTTGTCAGCTGGTGGTTTGAGGAGGCGAACTACCGAATCTATAGAGCCTGGAGACTCAAGGACGAGTTCGAGCAGTTCTGGGAATACAAAGCGCCCTGGGCTGCCGAACGCTTCCTGAAATGCTGGACGACGTCCGCACTCAGAAGTCGACTTGAACCCCTGCGAAAGTTCGTCAGGACCCTGCGACAGCACTTCTTCGGCGTCCTCGCATTCGTGAACACGCGTCTTACCAACGCCATCGCCGAAGGCCTCAACCGAATCGTCCAAATCGTCAAGAACCGAGCCAGCGGATTCCGCACACTCGACGCATTCAACGATATGATCTTCCTTACCGTCGGAGACATAAACATCCCTGAGCAGATTCCGAAGAGGTTCCGCACACTCTAACCGCGCCCCCATGCCAGGAACCACGGCACCTTCACCCACTTCATCTCGTTGAGAGATCCGGATATAGCCTTTTTTATTCGCGAACCCTTAACGGTTCTTTACCATCGTAATCGAGGTGCCAGCGGATCCCGACTCGATTCTGACCTCATCCATCAACTCTTCCATAATGCGTAGGCCCCAACCTCGTTTGCTTTCCCCCGACGCTCGACGCTCTTCAACGGCTTTCTTCGCGACTGTAGGATCGAATCCCTCCCCCGAATCCGCAATCTGGATCGTCAGTGCATCTTCCCCGATCTCGAAATTGATGCGCACTTTCCGATCCTTGCTCTGACTGTGTTCGAACGAGTTGATACACGCCTCGATGATAGGCAGTTTGATCTCTTCGGTCTTGTCCCGGTCCAGTTCCATGAACGTCGCCACCGCTTCGGCCGTTTTCGTCGCGGCGAGTTCCATTTCGGGCAGCATCGGAATCGACAGATCGACGCTCGGACTGGTTTCTTTTTCACTCACGGCAGTCCTGGACCTCTTGTGTTTGCCCTCTCCGACAACCCAATGAGTCTGGATGTTTCCAACCCCGGCGAGCCTGCGCCAACCTGCATCTTCGAACGAGAACCGATCGGCGACAGCCAGTTCGATCGAATCGTCCACCAGGATCTGTCCCGCCGGCGCCCCATCACACAGACGCGCGGCCTGAACGACCGCGGGACCGATGCAAGTGTATTCCATCCGGCGAATCGAGCCCACGTTTCCCGCGACGACACGTCCCCTGGACATCCCGAACGCGAGAGGAACAGGCTCGGGTTTCCTGCGGTTGAAGCGGGCGACCTCATCGCGCATTGCAACCGCCGTCCGCACCGCACGAACCGTGTCGTCCGCCTGGCTCAGGGGGGCTCCGTAGACGACCATGAACCCGTCGCCCATGTATTTATCCAGCGTCCCGCCGTTCTCAAATATAAGCTCGTTCAAGCGCGTAAAGCAATCGTTCAGCAGCGATACCATCTCCTCTGCACCGATACGCGTCAGTAAATTCGTCGATTTCCGAATGTCTGCACACAACACCGTGACATCGCGTTCTTCGCCTCCGAGCGAAAGCATCCCATCCCCCTCGACCATCGCGTCGACGACCTGATCGCTGACATACGCCTTGAACATCGACCGCAAGCGCATCTCCTCCGACAAGTCCTCTAGCCTGAATTATGCATAAAAAGGGCTCTATCCGGGTTTCTCAACGGTGAAACTATAGAATGACAAGGTCATAGATCGTTCCCTACGCTTGGTTGTGTGTGTAGGACAATCAAAGCGAAGGGGGTGCGACCTATGACCGGGAGCAGATTACTATCGAAACTGCTGAGATTCAAGGGGTTCCGTGTTGTCAGCTGGTGGTTTGAGGGGAGAAGCTGTTTCGTCATCGCCGTAAAGCCACATAAGAATGGTTGTTGTTGTCTGGAGTGCGGCCGTCGAGGTAAAATCGTCCGCACAATGCCCCATCCGCGTCGGTGGCGTGACATTCCGGTGTGCGGGTGGAGGGTCTGGCTTCTCTACCATCCTCGGGAGATTCGGTGTCCTACCCACGGTCGTGTGGTCGAGGAGATTCCGTGGGCGGAGCGGTTCTCTCGGGTGACGTATCGCTTCGAGTATGCCATGCTGCGCTACTGCCAGACCATGACGCAGAAGGCGGCGTCCGAGTTACTGCGCATCTCTGCCTCGACGCTGTCGGATCTCCTTCACCGATCCATCACGCGGCTTCGTGAAGGTCATCGTATCCGAGGGCTCAAAACCATCGGGATCGACGAGATCTCCTACGCCAAGCGTCACAGGTACGCCACGCTCGTTTACGATCTGGACCGCTCCTGCGTGGTGTGGGTTGGCCGCGGCAGGGCGCGTAAAACGATCGATCGGTTCTTCACAGAGGCTCTCAGTCCCTACCAGAGATCCAAGATCGAGTGGGCCTGCTGCGACATGAGCGAAGCTTACATCGGAGCCATCCAGGAACACTGTCCGAATGCCAAGCTGGTCCTCGATCGCTTTCACATCGTCAAGGCTCTCAATGCCGCCGTTGACGAGGTCCGTAAGGACCAGTGGCGTAAAGCTGCCCCGGATGAGCGCAAAGCCATGAAGGGCCTCCGATGGCTCCTCTACCGGCACTCAGCGACACGCTCCAGAGGGGATACTCGGACACTCAAAGCACTGGAGAAGGCGAACTACCGAATCTATAGAGCCTGGAGACTCAAGGACGAGTTCGAGCAGTTCTGGGAATACAAAGCGCCCTGGGCTGCCGAACGCTTCCTGAAATGCTGGACGACGTCCGCACTCAGAAGTCGACTTGAACCCCTGCGAAAGTTCGTCAGGACCCTGCGACAGCACTTCTTCGGCGTCCTCGCATTCGTGAACACGCGTCTTACCAACGCCATCGCCGAAGGCCTCAACCGAATCGTCCAAATCGTCAAGAACCGAGCCAGCGGATTCCGCACACTCGACGCATTCAACGATATGATCTTCCTTACCGTCGGAGACATAAACATCCCTGAGCAGATTCCGAAGAGGTTCCGCACACGCTAACCGCGCCCCCATGCCAGGAACCACGGCACCTTCACCCACTTCATCTCGTTGAGAGATCCGGATATAGCCATAAAAAGGTAGTCCCCTTGTACAAGTGTTTGTTTTTCCCTACATTAGGGCTGACACATCAAAACAACACTTGGAAGGAACTACCGTGATAGAACCTAGTCAGATCCGGTTACCATTCGCAAGCATTTCGGGCAAGGTAGTTGAGGCTGATTTTGCCGGTGGCGCCGTCAGGAGTGACGGTGGAGTTCTGTTGCTTCGCGCCCTTGAGTCTCAGATGGGATTGATCGCCAGAATGGTAGATGCTTTGCGAGATCGTCGTCACCCAAGCTATATCGATCACACGCTTTTGGATCTTGTGAAGCAGCGTGTTTTTCAGATCGCTTGCGGCTATGAAGATGCCGTCGATTGTGATGATTTGCGCCACGATCCGGGCGTCAAGGCTGCCTGCGATCGGCTTCCTCTTTCCGGTCCTGATCTCGGGAGCCAATCAACGATGACACGACTTGAGAATGATGTGCGACGCTCGGATTTGTATCGGCTCGCACGGGCTTTTGTAGACGGGTTCATCGCATCGTATGACCAGGCACCCCCAAGCATCATTCTCGATATCGACGACACGGATGACCCAACGCACGGTGCGCAACAATTTTCACTCTTCAACGCGTATTACAATGAACACTGCTATATGCCGCTACATATCTATGAAGGCCAAAGCGGCAAGCTCATTACGACGATCTTGAGACCCGGGCATCCGACGAACGGTAAACAGGTGAGCTATAATCAAAAGGTGTGGAAAAAGAGAAAGGGCGACCCTACCCTTCCCGTGAGATAGTTGATTCACACAAAACCGGGTGAGAGGCCCGGTTGGGAAGGAGGATCGCCGTGAAGGAACATACGCATAGAGCCCCATTGAAGTCCATGCCGACGTGGGAGACGGTTGACGATTGGATCCGTGAAGAGATCCAGGGCCGGTTCCAGTCCATTCTGGAGGAGGAGGCGACCGCGTTCTTGGGCCGGTCGTGGTATGAGCGCCGAGCCGAGGTCGATAGCTCCAGGGGCTACAGGAACGGCTACGGCAAGCCCCGGCGTCTCTCGACGAGCTGCGGAACGATCAAGATCCGGCGTCCCCGGGTTCGTGGTCTGGAAGAGCGGTTTGAAAGCCGCATCCTCCCCCTGTTCGCCCGGAGAACCAGGGCCATTGGAGATCTGCTTCCCGACCTTTATCTCCACGGTCTCTCCCAGGGCGACTTCGAGTTGTCTTTGCGTGCGCTGCTCGGTGATGGCGCGCCGCTTTCGCCGACCTCGATCGCTCGTCTTCGAGGGAAGTGGGAGGTCGACTTCCAGGACTGGAAAGAAAGGCGTCTGGATAATCGCGAACTGGTCTACGCCTGGGCTGATGGCATCTACGTCAAAGCCGGGCTCGAGCGCGAGAAGGCGTGTCTGCTGGTCGTGATCGGCGCGATGAGCGACGGCAGCAAGGAGATCCTGGCGATAGAACCCGGTTATCGAGAGTCTACAGAATCCTGGCTCACGGTGCTCCGGGATCTCCGGGATCGCGGGCTCGAACATCCTGTCCTGATCGCCGCGGACGGGAATATGGGCATCTGGGCGGCCGTTGATCAGGTCTGGCCAGAGAGCCGGCAACAACGGTGCTGGAACCACAAGATCCTCAACGTGCTCGACAAGGTCGCCAAGCGTGCACAGGCTGAAGCCCGCGCACTGCTCGTCCAGATCCCCTATGCCGGCACGAAAAAGGAGGCCGAGAAGCTCCGGAAACGCTTTGCCGCACGGTATCGCTCACAGTTCCCTGCCGCCGTGGAGACGCTCGAAAGAAACTGGGATCGGATGGTCACGTTCTACGACTTCCCGAAGGAACACTGGAAACACCTGAGAACCACGAACGTCGTCGAGAGCCCCTTTGCTTCCGTTCGGCTTCGCACAAACGCCGCCAGGCGATTCAAGAAAGTCAGGAACGCCACGGCTCTCATCTGGCGTACGCTCAAGGTCGCAGAGAGCCGATTCAGGAAACTCACCGCGCCACACTTGCTACAACAAGTCTACGATCAGAAACACTCAACCGAACCGCAGGTCGAAGCCGGGAAGATGGCCGCCTGATTTCTTTTACACACCTATTGACCTGAGCTCAAACAGGTCGTTTCTATTCTCAAGCGCTTGGTGGAACACCTACGCGGATCTTGGCCAAACGTGGAGATCATCGTTCGCGCAGACTCAAAGTTCAGCTCACCAGAGATGCACGATTTCTGCGAAGACAACGGTATCTACTACGTTCTGGGCCAGGGCGCCAACTCCAAGCTCAAAGCGGCTGGACAAAACCTGATGGACCAAGCGCTACGTCTGAGCGAGCATAAGGAGACGATTCGCTTGTTCTCATCCTTCTCATATCAGGCTGGCACCTACCGGCAGCCTCGCCGGATCATTCACAAGGCTGAAGTCACAAACGGCGAAGCAAATCCAAGATACCGCGTGACCAATTTACAGAGTAATCGAGACGGCTTTATCTATGATCGTATCTACTGCGCAAGGGGACGCACGGAAGGCTTCATCAAGGACCACAAAACATTCCTTCACTCCGATCGAACATCGTGCCACAAGTTTGAAGCCAACCAGTTCCGACTCTTTCTACACAGTGCTGCATACGCCTTGCTTCACGCACTCCGATCACAGGGACTCAAGGGCACCGCGTGGACCAAACCTCAGGTCAACACGATACAGAACCGTTTCCTCAAAATCGGCGCGAGAGTCATTGAAAGCGCACGAAGAATCCGATTCCATTTTCCAACATCGTATCCACTCAAAAACGTCTTGGTGTCAATCATCACCAGGCTCGAAACGAACACGCAGTAACAACGCCGATCTATACCGGGGACAGCTATGTACACGTCGCAAAACAACACCTGTTCCGGACGAAAATCGTGACTCTTGCGACTCGTAGAGACCGCTTACGGGACCTTGGACATCCGAAGAAGCCGAGAACAAATCCTGTGCGTGATCACATCACTCCAAAACAACCTAAACTCAAATTCATGCATGATTCAGGCTAAAGTTCGCACTCCTTCTCGTGACCATCCTCTTCATTTCGAAAGCGATGACCGAAACGATGGGAGTCCAGGGCTTACTTCTGACGGCCGGCATTGCCGGGCTCGGGGATGCGAGTGCTCTGACCATCTCCGCAGCCCGTCTGACAGAAACATCCGCCATCGGTATGGAGCAGGCAGTCTGGGCGATCTGGTTGGCCATCGCAGCAAACGCACTCGCCAAGTGGATCCTCGCCGTCACACGAGGTGGTAAGCCACTTGCTTTCTGGCTCGTCGGCGGATTTCTCACCATGCTCGGCGTAGGCATCGGCCTGACACTTTTACTCATCTGAGCCATGGCCCTCGTTCTCCTCGTCTTGATGCTCGCCGGGGCAATCGTGGGGCGATGTCTCCCCGAGCACGATGGCGCGATGCGCGCTGCCGATCTGCTGCTCCGGCTATCGATCTTTGCACTCCTTTTCTTTGGCTATATCCGGATCTCTCAACGAGATGAAGTGGGTGAAGGTGCCGTGGTTCCTGGCATGGGGGGCGCGGTTAGAGTGTGCGGAACCTCTTCGGAATCTGCTCAGGGATGTTTATGTCTCCGACGGTAAGGAAGATCATATCGTTGAATGCGTCGAGTGTGCGGAATCCGCTGGCTCGGTTCTTGACGATTTGGACGATTCGGTTGAGGCCTTCGGCGATGGCGTTGGTAAGACGCGTGTTCACGAATGCGAGGACGCCGAAGAAGTGCTGTCGCAGGGTCCTGACGAACTTTCGCAGGGGTTCAAGTCGACTTCTGAGTGCGGACGTCGTCCAGCATTTCAGGAAGCGTTCGGCAGCCCAGGGCGCTTTGTATTCCCAGAACTGCTCGAACTCGTCCTTGAGTCTCCAGGCTCTATAGATTCGGTAGTTCGCCTTCTCCAGTGCTTTGAGTGTCCGAGTATCCCCTCTGGAGCGTGTCGCTGAGTGCCGGTAGAGGAGCCATCGGAGGCCCTTCATGGCTTTGCGCTCATCCGGGGCAGCTTTACGCCACTGGTCCTTACGGACCTCGTCAACGGCGGCATTGAGAGCCTTGACGATGTGAAAGCGATCGAGGACCAGCTTGGCATTCGGACAGTGTTCCTGGATGGCTCCGATGTAAGCTTCGCTCATGTCGCAGCAGGCCCACTCGATCTTGGATCTCCGGTAGGGACTGAGAGCCTCTGTGAAGAACCGATCGATCGTTTTACGCGCCCTGCCGCGGCCAACCCACACCACGCAGGAGCGGTCCAGATCGTAAACGAGCGTGGCGTACCTGTGACGCTTGGCGTAGGAGATCTCGTCGATCCCGATGGTTTTGAGCCCTCGGATACGATGACCTTCACGAAGCCGCGTGATGGATCGGTGAAGGAGATCCGACAGCGTCGAGGCAGAGATGCGCAGTAACTCGGACGCCGCCTTCTGCGTCATGGTCTGGCAGTAGCGCAGCATGGCATACTCGAAGCGATACGTCACCCGAGAGAACCGCTCCGCCCACGGAATCTCCTCGACCACACGACCGTGGGTAGGACACCGAATCTCCCGAGGATGGTAGAGAAGCCAGACCCTCCACCCGCACACCGGAATGTCACGCCACCGACGCGGATGGGGCATTGTGCGGACGATTTTACCTCGACGGCCGCACTCCGGACAACAACAACCATTCTTATGTGGCTTTACGGCGATGACGAAGCAGCTTCTCCCCTCAAACCACCAGCTGACAACACGGAACCCCTTGAATCTCAGCAGTTTCGATAGTAATCTGCTCCCGGTCATAGGTCTCACCCCCTTCGCTTTGATTGTCCTACACACACAACCAAGCGTAGGGAACGATCTATGACCTTGTCATTCTATAGTTTCACCGTTGAGAAACCCGGATAGAGCCTTTTCTTTCTCGGCATCGATATCGGCGGCAATGACGACGTCTTTGTGAGTCTGGACACGATCGGGTTCGAAGCCGTCGCCATCGCCGTCGCCGGAATCCTCGGATGCGGCCCGTTCGCGATGCTGCTTCGCAGGTCGATTCGCCTGTGATGACGAGCCTCGCCATCGCGGGCAGCTTCATCATCGGTGTCGTACTCGGGCGGCTCGGCCGCGTCCCCGACGTCCTCGACAATCCCGACCTCAGTGTCTGGACGCTCTACCTCCTGATCTTCATCGTCGGCGTCATCGTCGGTCTGGACCGCCGTGTGCCCGCTTCTTTGCGCTCGACGGGATGGAAAATCGTGGCCGTCCCCTGCGCCGCCATAGTGGGAACGGCCTTCGGCGTCCTGCTCCTTGCACCGTTCCTCGCCGCCGCCTTCAACCACGTCCTTGCCGTGGGTTTCGGCCTGGGTTACTACAGCCTGTCGTCGATCCTGATCGGCCAGATTGTGGATGACCGACTCGCGCTCGTGGCGTTGCTTGCCAACGTGGTTCGCGAGCTCATTACCGTGACTTGTGCGCCCGTTCTCGTTCGGTTCTTCGGACCCTTCGCCCCCATCCTGGCCGGCGGCGCCACGACGATGGACACCACGCTCCCCGCAATCATCTTCTCCTCTGGACGCGAGTATGTCCCGATCTCGGTTTTCAACAGTGCCGCCCTTACGCTCGTCGTGCCCGCCCTCGTGATTGGGGCGTTGTCTCTATGAACGTGATCCAAGTCAGTTTTCCGGTCGTCCGGAAAACTCGACTCGCTGGGCAGATCAGACACGCGCCCTTGCTCTGACCCGGTCGAATTCGTCGCGCCAAGTTAATTGTCCGATCGATCGGACAAATGACAACCAAGAGGTTGAATTGTGGCTGCCTGGACACGTAAGGCAACGAGACATGAGAACATGCGGCGATTCCTATGACCCCGAGGGGACTGCATGCCGTGGCCCTACAAGCAAAACTCTGACGTGAGGTACGACAGGTAGAACGGTAACTACCGTTGCCCATCTCGACTCTTCAGATACTTGTAGATCCGCGGACGATGCGTTCCCAGAAGCTTGGCGGCGGCCGAGAAAAGGCGAATATTTACGTCAGCTTGATTTATGTAAACGCCAGAGGAAGCTCGGTAAACAACCGTCAGGAGAGTTGAATGCCCCAGGAGGAAAGAAAACTCGAAGGAAAAGTCACCGTCGTCACCGGCGGAGGTCGCGGCATCGGAGCCGCGATCGCGATCGCCTGTGCAAGGGAGGGAGCCCGTCTTGCCCTAGTTGCCAGAACGGTCGAGCAGCTGAACGACGTCGCCAAAGTCATCGATGAGGTGGGCGCAGACGTCACGACCATCCCGACGGACGTCACAGACCAGCTCCAGACCGACGCCATGGCTCAATCGGTTCGTGAATACTTCGGTCGAGTCGACATCCTTTTCAACAACGCCGGCGGTGGAAGTGAACGACGGCCCGTCGCGGAAAGCGAGCCGAACCAGTGGATCTATGACGTCACCCTCAACCTGACCAGCGCCTATCTCGTCACCCACGCCCTCCTCCCGCTGATGATCGAATCAGGTGGCGGCAAGATCATTAACACCGGATCGGGGATGGGCCATAGACCAGGCTCGGGAAGCTCCGCTTATCGCGTCGGCAAGGCGGGTATGTGGATGCTCACTCAGTGTCTGGCCGAGGAGCTCTGGGAGCACGGCATCACCGTCAACGAGCTGATCCCCGGCCCAGTCGCCACCGCCGCCACCAAAGGCCGGATGGAGGTCGGGGGACCCCCTCCGTTCGCACCGAGCGAATACGTCAAGGGTCCGGAGGACGTCGTGCCCCTCGCGATGTGGCTCGCCACTCAACCCGACCACGGCCCGACGGCGCAGAGCTTCAGTCTGACACGGAGGCCGATTTAGACCTGCCTGCGAAGGGCAGGGGAGAACGCACGGAAGTCCAAGCCATTCGTCTGCTCCCAACGGTGTCCCCGACACTCGGAGAACGCATTGACCACCCGCAACGTCATCAGCATCGCCAGCTTCACCTTCGTCTGGTTTCTCGCGTCCTCACCCGTCCACGCCGCCGACAGCTTGCTGCTGAAGAAGGGCGATCGGATCGCGATGGTCGGAGACTCGATCACCCAGCAGCGGCATTACACCGGGTTCATCGAGTCCTATCTTCTTGCGGCGTATCCACACCTCGACCTTCAGCTCAGGCAGTTCGGACTCGGAGGCGAGCGAGCGCCTCAGTTCGCAAAACGGATGCATATCGTCCTGATGCCGTGGCATCCGGACGTCGTCACAACGTGCTACGGGATGAACGACGGACGGTATATCGCTTACGAGGACCGGATCGGTCAGCTCTACGAGGAAGGCATGACGGCCTCGTCGACGGCATTCTGGGGCTAGACGCAACCGTTCTGGTTGGCTCGCCAGGCGTCGTCGACACGCATACATGGTACACGCGAAGTCGAAACATCTCGGCCGAGATGTATAACTCCAGCCTCGCGACCCTCAGTGGAATCGGAAAGCGTCTCGCGCAAGCCAGAGAGTTGCCCTTCGCCGACGTCCACGAGGCAATGATGCGGGCGATGGTGTCGGCCAAAGCGTCCTACGGAGAGATGTATGTCGTCGGGGGGCGCGACGGCATCCATCCCCAGGCGAACGGCGCGTTCGTGATGGCCTATGTGTTCCTCAGAGGCCTGGGGCTCGACGGGCGCATCGGCCGGAATCGACGTGGATTGGGCGAGGTCGACCACCAATGCAACAGAAGGCCATCGCGTGCTGTCCGTGAGGGGCGGGACGATCGAGGTGGAAAGCAGCCGGTATCCATTCTGCCACTTCGGGGACTCGACCGACATCGAGGGCACGCGAAGCATCCTTCCCCACATTCCGTTTCAGGATGAACTCAATCGGTTCGACCTCGTCGTCGCGGGTTTCCCATCGGACGACGCGCGAGTCACGTGGGGCCATAGGTCCATCGTCGTCGACCGACTTAGGCTGGAGCACGGCCTGAATCTAGCCGACGCCTTCCTGGCCAACCCTTTCAGCGGCCAATTCGCCGAAGTCCGCGCGCGCGTCGACGAAAAACAGAAGTACGAATCGAACCTGATGCGCTCCATCACCAACTTCAGCGCGATCAACCAGCTGTTCGGCGACGGCGAAACGAGGGAAGCTTCCGATGTCATCATCAAGAAGCTGAGAGATCGCCATACGGAGATGCACAACGCAGTCCGGAGCGCCATCACCCCGCTCGTCCACACCATCCACATCGAGCCGCTGTGAAGATCGAAATGGACCCGGCTCAACAGCGTACGCGGGGGACAAAGTTCCTCTCCAAGGGTCTTTAAGTAAAAAGGGCCGGCGCCGCGAAGCGGTCCGAGCCCCAATACTCGATTCTCGATGTTTAATTTTCGATTCTAGTGCCCTTCAAGGGCCTTCCTCATCCCCTCCCCATTCTCCTTCAACCAGCTGATCCAAACGCTCACATCCGTTCCAATACAAAAATGCCGCACTCCCATATCCAGATATTTCTTCGCCTGATCAGGTGAGGTGATTTCGCCGCGTGGATGGATACCCATCGCAAGACACGTCTCGATCACCTTCTTCTCCGTGGCAACGACGGCTGGATCGCTGTGCTGCTGATTCTTCCCGATGCTCAGAGCGTAGTCGCCAGGCCCGAACTGAACCATATCTAGCCCCTTCACCGACAGCATCGCCTCCAGGTTTTCCACCGCGGGATCCTTCTCGATCATAATCGCGATCACCGCATCTTCCAGCGCCTGAACGAACGCCTCGGATCCCGACTCGGCACCGAAACGCACGTAGCGACGCATGTTCACGCCGTGCTGCCCACCCGTTTCGGGCGTCTCCGCACGAACGGCTCTCACGGCCTCCTCTACGTCCTCCGGCGTCCTGGGATCGGCGAACAGCAGGTTCTGGATGCCCGCCCCCATCGCCCGGTTCGCGATGTGACCACGCGGTTCCTGTTCGATCTTGATCATCGAGCTGAAGTTGTCGAACAGGTCGACCGCTCTTCCCAGATTGTCGAACGTGTGCAAATCGTAGGGCGCGTATTCCGACACATACTCCACGTAATCGAACACCCCAGACTGGCCGACCATCTCGATGATCGACGGCCACGGGCTGTGTGAACGTGGGTCCCCAGGCTGGGTTTACCTTCACGGATCAGATTTCTCAGATGATTCGGTCGCACAGATGTTCTCCTCTCTCGTTCGGTCTCGTCAACGGAGAACCAAACTACCTCACGACAAGTCCGGGGGCAAAAGAAACGGACCGACGCTCGCTGAGAACGCCGGCCGTTTCTCGTCTACCGTCTGTCGTCACCGTCTGCCTGCCCGCCATAGCAGGCGTCTCTGCCTGCGAAGGAGGCCCGTCTGTTGCTACTCCAGGAACCGACTCATCGGCACCTGGATCCACGCTCGGCTCAGATAGTCGCTCAGGGTCAACCCCAGAAGGATGAGCAGCCACAGGAACCCCGCAGCGGCGAAAATCCACGTCAGTCGGCTGCTGTACTTCACGTGCATGAAGAACAGGACGACGAGCAGCCCCTTCGTCACGGCGATCGACATCGCCACCACGTCGTTCAGACCACCCAGATCGATGAATGCCACGTAGACAGTCACCGCCGTCAGAACCATCAGGGCGAAGAAGATCGCCAGGTATTGGGTCACAGAGCTTATATGATGATCTGCGTGATTCATGAGAGGCTCAAGGGTGGGAGATTGAAATGTTCGATGTTCGATGTTCGATGTTCGATGTTCGATGTTCGATGTTCGATGTTCGATGTTCGATGCTAAGTTCTCCCCAGCAGATACAGCAGGGGGAACAGGAAGATCCACACGATGTCCACGAAGTGCCAGTAGAGGCCCACCATTTCGACAGGTGCGTAGTACTCGGCGGTGAACCCGCCTCTTGCCGCCTTCAAGATCAGCCAGATCATCAGACCCGCGCCGATAATCATGTGGAAAGCGTGCATTCCCGTCATGGCAAAGTAGAGCCCGAAGTAAAGCTCCATCTGCACTGGATAGGCTCCATCGGGGCCGAACCCGAACACCGTTCCGGGAACGAGGTGTTCGTGAAACTTGTGTGAGTACTCCACCGCCTTGATGCCGAGAAAGACGCTGCCCAGGATCAACGTCAGGACCAGGAACAGGATGATCCCGTTCCGCCTCCCCAGCTGTCCCTCGCGAACGGCGAACGCCATGGTCAGGCTGCTGAAAATGAGCACCGCCGTGTTGATCGCCCCGAGCTTCACGTCGAGGTGGTGGCTGCCCGCCTCCCACGCATCGGGATAATACGTCCGATAGACGAGATAGGCACAGAAGAGACCGCCGAAGAACAGAATCTCCGTAATCAGAAACGTCCACATGCCGAGCGTGGCGCACTCTTTCTGCTGCGCCATATCCTCGAACTGATGGGCGAATCCGATCGGATGCTCCGCGTGGTCAGCCATGCCCGCCTCCCTCCGGCATGTCACCGTAGCCGTAGGCCTCCTCGGTCACCGTCGGCGTCTCCGCAAAGTTCAGCGTCGGAGGCAGCGACGTCGTTTCCCATTCGAGGCCCTTCGCTCCCCAGGGATTCGACCCGGCCAGCGGTCCGTAGCGCAGCGACCACAACAGGTAGATCAAAGGAACGGCGTAGCCCACGGCCAGGATCGACGCTCCCGCCGTCGACAGGACGTTCAACACCTGGAACTCATCCGGGTAGGCGTGGTAGCGACGTGGCATGCCCAGGTACCCCAGCAGGAATTGAGGAAAGAACGTCAGGTTGAACCCGACGAACACCAGCAGCGCCGCGAACCGTGCCCATCCCTCCGGATACAGTCTTCCGGTCATCTTCGGCCACCAGTAATGGATCGCTCCCAGGTAACCCATCAGCGTCCCGCCGACCATGATGTAGTGAAAGTGGGCGACGACGAAGTAGGTGTCGTGTAAGTGAATGTCTGTTGCCAGCGAGGCGAGGAACAGCCCGGTGAGGCCTCCGATCGTGAACAACCCGATGAAGCCTAGGGCGTAGATCATCGGCGCCAGATACATCACCGATCCTTTGTAGAGCGTCGCCATCCAGTTGAACACCTTGACCGCCGACGGCACGCCGACGAGGAAGCTCAACACCGAGAAGATCATACCCGCGTAGACCGATTGGCCGCTCACAAACATGTGATGCCCTCAGACCAGGAATCCGAGGACCGCGATGGCCATGCTCGAGTAGGCGATGAACTCGTAGCCGAAAATACGCTTCCGCGAAAACGCCGTGATCAGTTCGCTGATCACGCCCATCGACGGAAGGACCATGATGTAGACAGCGGGATGCGAATAGAACCAGAAGAGATGTTGGAACAGCACGGGATCTCCGCCCAGCTTCGGGTCGAAAATCCCGATTCCGAACCCGCGTTCCAACGCCACAAGCACGATCGTGATCGCCAGGACGGGCGTACCCAGGACCTGAATCAGACTCGTCGCGTAGTGGGCCCACACGAACAGTGGAAGCCGAAACCACGTCATTCCCGGCGCACGCATCTTGTGGATTGTGACGATGAAGTTCAACCCCGTCATGATCAAGGAGAACCCGGTGATGAAGATCCCCACTGCCGTCACGATCACGTGGCTGTTGGCGTAGGTGCTGCTGTAGGGTGTATAGAACGTCCAACCCGTATCCACGCCGCCGACGACGACCGCGTAGAGGGTGATCAGACCGCCGATCGTGTAGACATACCAGCTCCCGAGGTTCACGCGGGGGAACGCGAGATCCTTCGCGCCGATCATGATCGGGATCAGAAAATTGCCGAACACAGCGGGAATCGACGGGATCAGGAAGAAGAAAACCATGATGACCCCGTGCATCGTGAACAGCTTGTTGTACGACTCGGCCTGAACCATGTCACCTTCGGGCGTCAGGAGCTCCAGTCGGATGCCGACGACGAACAGCCCTCCCAGCACGAAAAACAGCGTAATCGACGCCAGGTAGAGCAGAGCGATTCGCTTGTGGTCGGTCGTCAGCAGCCAGGACCTGATCCCGTAGCTCACGTTCAGGTAGTGGGTCCGAGGTTGCTCTCCCGGCTCGACGGCCGGTGGTGGGGTAAGCGCGACGCTCATCCCCCCGTCCTTTCAGGCGAGAGTGACTTCATGTAGGCGATCAGTTCGAGGATCCCCTCCTCGTCGATCTGGCTCGCGAACGTCGGCATCAGTGGTTTGTACCCGGTGATCATCTTGGCGTTGGGATTCACGATCGACTCTCTCAAGTATCCGTCATCACGGACGACCGTCGCGCCGTTCTGGAGTGCGGCGGCCTCGCCGTAGATCCCGTCGAGGGCGGGGCCACGATTCCCCGAATCCGCACTATGACAGGTATGACACGCGTATTGTTGGAAAAGCCGTTCTCCCGCTTCTGCCATCGTCTCACCCCGGACGCCGCTCTCCAGCCACGCCTCGTAGTCGGCCGGTTCAAGCGCGACGACCTTGCCGATCATCCTGCTGTGTTCCGTACCGCAGTATTCAGCACAGAAGAGATGAAACTCGCCGGTCTTGGTCGCTTCGAACCAAACCGACGAATACCGGCCCGGCAGCACATCCATTTTCATCCTGAACGCCGGCACGAAGAAATCGTGGATGACGTCCTCAGACGTCATCGTCAGTCGAACCGGTTGGTTGACTGGAATGTGCAGCTCGTTGATCTCGCGCCGGCCGGACGGATGCTGCAGCTTCCACATCCACTGTTTACCCACGACGAAAACCTCGAGCGCATCGGGAGGCGGCGTCAGCAGGTCGAAGTAGAGCTTGGCCGACCACGCGAAAACACCCAGCCCCAGGACGAGAGGGATGATCGACCACGTGAGCTCTAGCCGGAGGTCACCGAGAATCGGTTGAGCGTGCTCGTCTTCCGTCCGTCGTCGGAACTTGATCGCAAAGACGGCGATCAGAACGAAGATCAGCCCGGAGAAGAAGACACTCAGCCCGACCAGCACGAAAAACAGGCTGTCCACCTGCGCCGCGATCGTCGACGCCTGCTCCGGAAGAAGAGGAAAGTCTTCTCTCATGGAACGTCAGGCTCCCGCCGCAGGCGCAGCCTGACGTTCGCGCCGAATCATGAAGTAGACCATTCCGACCAGACCGACGACGGTCAACCCCCCGGCGGCACGCATCACATTCATGATCGCGAGGCCGTACTTCCCCGTCGCCGGGTCGTAGTGGAAGCAAAACAGCAGCACCTGATCGACGACCGACCCGATCACCTCATTCGAGGCTTCCACGAGCCCGAGCCGGACTTCTCGCGGTGCGTACTCGATCCCATAGTAATAACGCGACAGCCTTCCGTCGGGCGTGGCGATCATGATCGCACTCCCGTGGGCGAACTGGTCGACCTCGGGCTGGTACTGGTAGTGAAAACCCACCGCCCACGTCACCGCCTCGATCGCCTCGGGATCGCCCGTCAAAAATCGCCACCCCGTCTCCGCACCCTCACGGTCATAGCTCTCCAGGTAGGACGCCTTCTTCGCAGCAGCCAGTTCGTGCGTCTCGCCCGGATCGAAGCTGATCGTCACCACGTTGAATTCGTCGCCCACATTCAGCGACGTCGCTCTCAACGTCGCCAGCAGCCCGTTCAGCACCTGCGTGCAGAGCATCGGGCACTCATAGTAGACGAAGCTCAAGATCACGGGCTTTTCCCCAAAGGACTCCCCCAGACGAATCTCTCGCCCGGCTGAGTCCACGAACCTCGTATCCAACGGTAGGGTCGCTCCAAGCCTCTGATCGATGCCCACCTCGTCGAGCACGGCGAAGGCCGGGTTGCGGGATTCCTGCGCTTCCAACGACACGGCGAGCAGCAACCCAAGCACCAGGAGCTTTCCGCCGTTCATCGAGAAGTCCCCTGGCGTTCGGCATAGAGCGAGATCGCCCGGTCGATCGGGATGTGAATGACCCCGCTTTCCGGGGCGACCCACCCGTAGCTCGTCAGCCGCTCGTGCCACAGCTGCCGCGCCGCGGCCAGCTCTTTCGAGGGATCGACTTGAAGCACGGGCCCGGGCGGGCGTTCTCGAAACGCCTCCATCGGATTCGGCTCGGCCGCCGACATCGCTTCCTGGCGCTCGAACATCCGGAACGTCAGGCCCATGATCAGTGCCGCGCCCACAACAAGGAGAATCAAGAGAAGGCCCCAAACGACCAGCGGTTTGGCGCGGGTGTCCTGTGTTTCGTAGGGCGGGCTGGGATCGCCGGTGGTCATAGGTGTACTCAATGAGTGGCGGAGGAGAGATACTGATCCATCCGCGGATCGTTCGACGGAAGCAATGGGAAGCTGCGAAGGTGCTTCAGAAAAAGGGCAACCCAGATACCACCGATTCCGACGAGGGCTGACGCATCCAGCCAGTGTATGTGGAACGGGACGCTCAAGTGGTCCTCACCGTGGCCCTGTGTCGGCCCGATGTACCAGAAGAGATCCACGAATCGCATCAGAAGGACCAGGACGGCGATGGTCGTCATCACGCCCACGTTCGATTTGACCCTGCGAGAAAGGAGTAACGAGAACGGCAGAGCAAAGTGAAGCACCAGAAGCGCCATCCCAAGGACGCCCCAGGCCCCCTTCCCGCGGACGATGTAGAACGGAATCTCCTCCGGCAGGTTGCCGGACCAGATGATGAGGTACTGCGAAAAGCACACGTAGGCCAGACCACACAGCTCATTGGGCTATCGCCCACCTGCACCTGAAGCGGTCACCAAACCGCTCACCGCAGCCATATCCTAACTCTGGATGTGGACACATAGATGGGGGCAGGTCACGAGCGTGGTTGATCCGCTGAACGCAGAACGTGCACTTCTCCATCACGCCTCGTGCGCGAACCGTCACGTCGGGGTTGCGCATCAATTTCAGACTCTCTGTTTCGTCGTCGGAGTAATGGAAAAAGTTGAAACGGCGGACCTTGTAGGGACAGTTGTTCGAGCAGTAGCGCGTGCCCACACACCGGTTGTAGACCATGTCATTCAGGCCTTCCCGACTGTGAACCGTGGCGTTCACGGGGCAGACCACCTCACAGGGCGCGTTCTCGCAGTGCATGCAGGGTACCGGCTGATGCAGCACCTCCGGTTCGTCCAACCCGCCCCGGTAATACCGGTCCACACGGATCCAGTGCATCTCGCGGCCACGGCTGACCTCCTTCGAGCCGACGACCGGGATGTTGTTTTCGGACTGGCAGGCGAGAGTGCAGGCGCTGCATCCCGTACACGCATTCAGGTCGATCGTCATCCCCCACGCGTAGCCTTCGTGTCGATGGGTCTCGTTATCGTAGAGGGTCATCTCCTCGCCGAACGCGTGAGCGTGTTCGTGAGGGGCGTGTGGATCTACCTGGTAACGCTGAAGGTCGGCCGTGCGCACGATGGCGCGTCCCTCCATACTGTGGTGGTCTTGCGTACACGCGAGCTCGACCCGACGCCCCACCTTTTCCAGTCGCACGACCCCCGCTGCCCCGATCATCGGCATGGCGTTGAACCCCACGCCCGTCCCCACGCGCCCGGCGTGTTTGCGACCGAATCCGGCGTGCGCGACGAGCACCTCGTCGGCCTGACCGGGCTGGACCCATACGGGTGCTTCGACCGAGGCTTCCCCGACCGCCGCCCGGACGACGTCTCCGTTCGAGAGTGCGAGCGTTTCCGCGGTTCTGGGAGAGACCAGGAGCACGTTGTCCCACGTCAAACGCGTCATCGGACGCGGTAACTCCTGCAGCCACCCGTTGTTCGCGTAGCGTCCGTCCCAAACGGCCGAGTCGGGGCGCACGGAGAGCCGAAGACCCTTTCCCTCCTTCGTGGTGCCGGCCGCCACCGACGTACGAGCCTTGATTCGTTTGGCGCACGATCGTGTCCCTGCTACGACGCCGTCGTGAAGCGAGCGACGCCACGTCTTCTCGAACCCGGACCCCATCCGTGCGGACCACCCGGCGCGCACGGTGTCGTAGCTCGATTTTCCCGCCTCGCCCAGCAGCACACTCACCACCTCGTGGGATGAGCGTCCGCCGTAGAGCGGTTCGATCAGAGGTTGGACGATCGACGCGGTTCCGTCGAAGGCGCGAGCGTCTCCCCACGTCTCGAGCGGATGCGCTTCGGGAACGTGCCAGTGGCTCAGCCGGGAGGTCTCGTTGAAGTAGGAACCGAGGTGGGCTCGAAACGGGATCCTCTCCAAGGCCGCTGCAAAGTCGACGTCTCCGGGGGCCGTGTAAACCGGGTTGCCCCCCAACATCAGGAGGTGCGTCATAAGCCCTGCGTTGGCATCCTCCACCAGCTCCGCCAGAGCGTCCCGCCCCGATTCCGTTCGTGCCTCCACCGGGTCGATCACGTCGAACGTCGAGCCGTTGTTGCCCAGCGCTTCGTTCATCGCGTGCGCCAGCGCGTGCACCTCCGGCGGCATCTCATCACCCGGCAGGACGAGACACCGGCCGCGGTGCGCTTTGAGATCGCCGGCGATCGCACCTACCCAGTCTGCGCGCCCTGCGTCATCTCCCCTCGACGTGTCGACACCAACGTGGAAGGCCAGCTCACGCGCGAAAGCGACGATCGCCGCGGGCTTCAAGGGCAAGCGATGATCGGCCACGGATCCCGTGTTCGTGGGCGTCGACTCGATCGCATACAACCAGTTCATCCTGTTGCCGTTTTCCGAGACCCGACGCCGATCGGCGAACGCCTTCGCGTGAACGAGATGCGCGGATCCCGAAGACAGGAAATCGGCGTCGAGCGCGACGATCACGTCTGCCCGGTCTACGCGATAGACCACGTCCACGTCCTCACCGAACGCCCTCCGCGCCCCCTCACGGACCGGGTCGCGACCGAACGGTTCGTAGACGAGCCACTTCGCCCCCGGAAACGCCTCGAGCACCGAATCCAGCTGCCCCGCCAGTGTCGGCGAGGTAACCGTTTCAGTCAGGATGCGCAGCCCCGACTCGCCTTGAGTCGAGAACCGTGCGCGCTCGACAGCGATGGCGTTCACGAAGTTGTCCCACGTGGACACCTGCCCGCCTCGCTGAACGACGTGGCTGCGATCGGGGTCGTAGAGCGTGAGGATCGACGCCTGCGTGATCGCGTCGGTTGCGCCGTGCGTCGCCGGATGGTCCGGGTTGCCCTCGACCTTCGTCGGGCGACCTGAATGACTTTCGACCAGCACGCCCGTCGCGTAGCCCCGATGCGACAGGGCAGACGCGTAGTAGAGCGGCTTCCCTGGAACGATCTCCTCTGGGGCGCGAACATACGGGACGAGCTTCTCCACCGGCTGGCGAGTGCACGCCGCGAACCCGCCGAAGGCGAGCGAGGCAGCCATCAGCTTGAGGAACTCGCGGCGGCTACGACCATCTTCCCACGTGTCCGCGCCTTCAGGAAACTCGTGCTCCACGTAGTCGCGGAAGACATCGGTGGTGGCGACCTCCTCGAGGCTTCGCCAGAAATCGGGTCCCTGTTTGCCCTGAAGCATCGATCGTATCTGCGCCAGATCCACGGCGCCGCGATGTCCGTCCCGGGTTACCGGTGGCATATCGAGCAGTCCTGTAGGCGTTGGATGTCGTACGCTTCGACGAGCTTGGGCCCGATCACGGATTGAGGTTCCGCCGGCTCATAGTCCACGTTGAACACTTGCTCCCTCGGCCGAACGTGTCGCTCGGGTGCGCGATGGCAGTCCAGACACCATTCCATGTTGAGCGTGTTCGCCTTCCGCATCAGTGGCATCTCGCCCACTGCGCCGTGGCACGATTGGCAGCCGATCCCCTTGTGGAGGTGAATGCTGTGGTTGAAGTAGGCGAAATCGGGGAGGTCGTGGACTCGGTTCCACGCCACGGGCGATCCCGATCGCCAGCTTTCTCGAACGGGTTCGAGGAGGGGGGCGTCCCGCCAGACCTGAGAGTGGCACGTCATACACGTCTCGGTAGGAGGAATCCCCGCAAAGGCGGACGTTTCGACCGAGGTATGGCAGTAACGACAGTCGAGTCCGATACCCGTCACGTGATGCTTGTGGCTGAACGGGACTGGCTGCTGTCGAGCGACGCCGACGTGGGTGAAGTAAGAAGAACGGTTGAGTTCGAGGATCATCCAGACGACGCCTGCGAGGACGAAAACGGCTGCCGAAGATGCTTAGTCGAGCGATGGTGTTCGTGCTGCGGTGGAAGAACTGAGGCATCCGACCTCATCTATAATATGGCTCTATCCGGGTTTCTCAACGGTGAAACTATAGAATGACAAGGTCATAGATCGTTCCCTACGCTTGGTTGTGTGTGTAGGACAATCAAAGCGAAGGGGGTGCGACCTATGACCGGGAGCAGATTACTATCGAAACTGCTGAGATTCAAGGGGTTCCGTGTTGTCAGCTGGTGGTTTGAGGGGAGAAGCTGCTTCGTCATCGCCGTAAAGCCACATAAGAATGGTTGTTGTTGTCCGGAGTGCGGCCGTCGAGGTAAAATCGTCCGCACAATGCCCCATCCGCGTCGTGGCGTGACATTCCGGTGTGCGGGTGGAGGGTCTGGCTTCTCTACCATCCTCGGGAGATTCGGTGTCCTACCCACGGTCGTGTGGTCGAGGAGATTCCGTGGGCGGAGCGGTTCTCTCGGGTGACGTATCGCTTCGAGTATGCCATGCTGCGCTACTGCCAGACCATGACGCAGAAGGCGGCGTCCGAGTTACTGCGCATCTCTGCCTCGACGCTGTCGGATCTCCTTCACCGATCCATCACGCGGCTTCGTGAAGGTCATCGTATCCGAGGGCTCAAAACCATCGGGATCGACGAGATCTCCTACGCCAAGCGTCACAGGTACGCCACGCTCGTTTACGATCTGGACCGCTCCTGCGTGGTGTGGGTTGGCCGCGGCAGGGCGCGTAAAACGATCGATCGGTTCTTCACAGAGGCTCTCAGTCCCTACCAGAGATCCAAGATCGAGTGGGCCTGCTGCGACATGAGCGAAGCTTACATCGGAGCCATCCAGGAACACTGTCCGAATGCCAAGCTGGTCCTCGATCGCTTTCACATCGTCAAGGCTCTCAATGCCGCTTGACGAGGTCCGTAAGGACCAGTGGCGTAAAGCTGCCCCGGATGAGCGCAAAGCCATGAAGGGCCTCCGATGGCTCCTCTACCGGCACTCAGCGACACGCTCCAGAGGGGATACTCGGACACTCAAAGCACTGGAGAAGGCGAACTACCGAATCTATAGAGCCTGGAGACTCAAGGACGAGTTCGAGCAGTTCTGGGAATACAAAGCGCCCTGGGCTGCCGAACGCTTCCTGAAATGCTGGACGACGTCCGCACTCAGAAGTCGACGTGAACCCCTGCGAAAGTTCGTCAGGACCCTGCGACAGCACTTCTTCGGCGTCCTCGCATTCGTGAACACGCGTCTTACCAACGCCATCGCCGAAGGCCTCAACCGAATCGTCCAAATCGTCAAGAACCGAGCCAGCGGATTCCGCACACTCGACGCATTCAACGATATGATCTTCCTTACCGTCGGAGACATAAACATCCCTGAGCAGATTCCGAAGAGGTTCCGCACACGCTAACCGCGCCCCCATGCCAGGAACCACGGCACCTTCACCCACTTCATCTCGTTGAGAGATCCAGATATAGCCTATAATATGGACCTACCTTAATCCAGATGCTAGGCACGAACAAGAAGCTGGTAAATATACGTCCCGCGGACAGAGCGTCAACCGACAGGCCTGCGAGTCCCAAGGAAGGGGAAACCCCAACACGACAGCGACTTCCTTCCTCGTCACACTCAGCCGCGCGCTTCCTGGGCGGTGACCCGACGCTGGCCGGCCTTGCGTGTGGTCTCGGCCGGAACGATCTCGGGCGCGAGCTCCCCTGCTTGAACCATCCGACGAACCAGTCTATCGCGCATCACGACTCGGACGTCTTCGTGAGACTCCGCGCCGACCAGATTGGTCAGCTCGTACGGATCGACCTGCAAATCGTAGAGGTATTGCTCCACATACGATTCCGATCCGACGTCATCTCGACCGGACTTGTCGGGCGCATCCACGCCGTATTTCCACCGATGCGTGCGCACCGCGCGACCCACCTGAGTTTCGCTGATCTGGATGAACGCCTCCTCCGGCCAGTCATCCGCACCCCCCCGAACGACCGGTAAAATCGATCGGCCCTGCATCTCATCCGGGACGTCAATGCCTGCAGCATCGAGCAGCGTCGGCGGGAGATCGATCAGACTGATCATCTCGGTCAGAGAGCCGCCGGCATCGAACCCGGGACCTTGAAAGGCGGTGGGTACGTGAACGGAGCTCTCGTGACACGATCGTTTGTATTCACTGTTTCGAGTCTTGAAGTGGCAGCCGTGGTCCGACGTGAACATCACAATGGTTTTCTCCATCAGCCCCAGGCTCTTCAGCGCGTCAAGCACCCGTCCGAAGGCCTCGTCCAATCGTTTGACCATCCCGTAGTAGCCGCCCAGATGCTGATGCGTCGACCCGCCGAGCGCGGCCAGGTCGGGGGGAATCCAGCCACCTGTGTAGCGCTCTCGATAGCCGTCCGGGGGAGGATAGTCGTCCAGATGATTCTGATGGTGGGGTTCGATGTAGGATGAGAACAGGAAGAAGGGCTCGTCCTGATGCGCGTCGATGTAGCGAATCACGGCATCCACCCGATACCCCGGCATCTTCACGGGGTTCCCGTCGTTGTCATACATCACACAGTCATAGGCGTCCGAAGTAAACTCGAGCACGTTCGACGCCAGCCAGTCCTCGTAACCGCCTCGCTGATCCTCGGGCACGGGGCCCGCGATCTGACTCTCTGGACGTCCGTCCCCCGCCGCAAGATGCCACTTTCCGATGTATCCGGTACGATAGCCGGCTCCACGAAAGTGATGAGCCAGGGTCGTCGCGTCCTTCGGCAACGGAATCCCGTTTCGATGGCATCCGATCGTCGTCGCGTAGAGCCCCGTCTGCAGACACGATCGCGCCGGCCCGCACACCGGCTGGCACGTAATCGAATTGACCACGTGCGTGCCGCGCCTGGCCATCGCATCGAAATTCGGCGTCAGGTCCATCGGGTTCCCGTGCAGACCCGACGTGTCCCATCGCTGCTGATCCGTGAAAAACACGATCACATTCGGCCGATCCGCCATCCACACCTCCTGCGGGGGTTCATATGTATCGGGGCACGGCAATATAGACGCTTTCTCCCGTTCCACTGGACATTTCTAACCGTTCCGCAGGTGTCTAAGTGTCAGTGTCTGGAGGGGGTTCCGTCTTTCCTGAACACCGAACACCGAACACCGCTTGCCGCCGAAGCCCCACAGAGCGAAGAACCGCACACTCAAAGCTGGCCCCCGGTCCGACTGACCGCTATCTTTCAATCGATCAATCAACTCAACAGGGAAGCAATCATCATGGCCGACACGCCAGAAGGAAACGCCGCCCACCTCGAGCTCGCCGATCGGTATCTCCCGGGCGCGAGCCTTGGAATGTTCCAGCTCCCGGATGAAAGCCGGTTCGTCATCGCCCGCGGCAAGGGGAGTCGCGTATGGGACTCGGACGGCAAGGAATACGTCGACTTCGTGCTGGGGTCGGGCCCGATGGTTCTCGGCCACGCACCCGACAGCGTCGTCGAGGCTGTTCAGAAACAGGTCGCACTGGGATCGACCTACTACGGGCTGAACGAACCCGTCCTCAGGCTGGCGCAGCAGATGTGCGATGCCTCTCCCTGCGGCGAAATGGCGCGATTCACGTGCTCGGGAACAGACGCTACGTTCTCCGCGATCCGTCTCTCTCGTGCATACAGCGGTCGCGAGAAGATCCTCAAGTTCGACGGGGGATGGCACGGTGGCCACGACTACGCCCAACAGGATATGGCCGATGGCGGGCCGGCAAGCCGCCCCCTCTCGGACGGCATTCCCCAAGGGGCGACCGACACCGTACTCGTCAGTCCATTCAACGACGCCGCCACCGCGACAGATCTGATCGGTCGCCACGCCGGCGATCTGGCCGCCGTCATCGTCGAGCCTCTCCAGCGAGCGATCAAACCCGAACCCGGCTTCCTCGAAGCCCTTCGCGAGGTGACGAGCAAACACGGTATCGTCCTCATCTTCGACGAAGTCGTCACCGGCTTCCGGCTCGCCTGGGGCGGCGCGCAGGAGCACTACGGCATCGAAGCTGACGTCGCCGTTTACGGAAAAACCATTAGCGGCGGTTATCCCCTGGCGGCAGTCTGCGGGCGGAAAGACATCGTCGACTGCGCCGATCCAGGACGCAAGGGGAAGGAGCCCTACGTCTTCATCAGCGGGACGTTCAACGGGAACCCGATCAGCGCGACGGCCGGTCTTGCGACACTCGAAGCATTGCACCAGCCTGGCGTCTACGATCGCCTGTTCGAGGTCGCCGATCGCTTGAAAGCGGGGTTCGACAAGGCGGCCGGCGAGCGAGGCATTCCCTTTCAGATCATTGGGGACGGCCCCGTGCTCCAGCCGTTTTTCTTCACCGAGCCGATTCGCAACCACGCCGATTCGCAGCGCGGCGATCGAACCCGAATCAATCGGTTCGGAGATTCCCTCATCGAGCAAGGCATCTTCATCAACCCCAGCGGAAAGATCTATCTGTCCACGGCACATTCCGATGCCGACATCGATCACGCGATCGAGGCAGCGGGACGCGCGTTCGACCAACTCGATAGTTAATGAGGGGAGGATGCGATGGGTATCGTGACGGTTTCCAGACAGTACGGGTCCGATGGGCGAACCGTCGGCCTGAGAGCATCCGAGCGGTTGGGCTACCGCTACATAAACAAGGAGATCATCTCAGAAGTCGCACAGAAAGCCAACGTGCCCGTCAACGAAGTCGAACGGTTTGACGAACAGCCTGAATCAGCCGCCCTACGAATCCTCAGAAAATTCCTCGCCCCCAGCTACATGACAGTCGGGCCGGAACTGGCCGAACACGATTGGTGGACGGCCACAACACTCGCCGGCGTCACGCCCTCCAACCACGAGAGTCTGTCGCTCGACGAAGACGTATTCGTCCAGCTGACGCGGGAAGTGATCAACAAGCTGGCGGAACAGGGCAACATCGTTCTTCTCGGCCGGGGCTGCCAGGCATTGCTGTCCGGCCGGTCCGACGTCCTTCACGTACGCGTCGTCGCCCCGCTCGAGTATCGCATCGATGTCGCCAAAAGACGCGATGACCTCGACGAGACCGCCGCAAAGGCCGAGATCCAGGAAATGGATCAGCTGCGAAAAACCTATCTGAAGCGACACTACAACGTCGATTGGAACCGCGCTGATCTGTATCATCTGGTCGTCAACACGGCTTGGCTGGGCATCGAAGGAGCAGCCTCGCTGATCGAGTCGGCCGCACGCGCCCTCCCCTTCCGCGCCTGATCGGGATCACGCCCCACCTCTGCTCTGGCAAGGCTTAACCCCTCGGGAGAACGACGGATAGAGCACCATACAGGCCTTCTATCCTATTGTTTCTTCGCGCCTTGGTGTCTTGGTGGTTCAGCTTTTGCGAAAACCGCCGATAATCGGTAGGGGCAGCGCTACAAAGCGCTGACGCAGCGCCACAGACCTCTGGGAGCACTTGCCGTGAACCCGATCAATCCCTTATACGGTGGCCTTACTGGATATGGATCCACCAGTCTGGACCTGATGGAACGAACGGCCGAACTAATCGAGGAAGTCGTCCAGTTTCGCCCAGAGATACGGGACTACAGCGCGCCCCGCATGTCTCTCGCCTCCTCGCTCAACGCCGTCCCGCTGGCGGATTTGAGACCGGTGATCGACATTCAGGCCTGAACGGATTCTACACGAAACGCATATAAAAAGGCCCTCGTTCCTGGAACGAGGGCCTTTCATCATTGCGGGGATGTGCGGGCGTGCTGGGATAGTCGTCTAGGCCGTGACATCCACGTGATGCGCGTCCACTTGTGGCGTGTCGGCAAGCTGCGTCGTCGGCGCATCCACTCCCCCGTCACTCGATTTCGGGACAGGAGTTGGCATTTGCTGTAGGGATCTGACGATCAAATCGACCGTCAGGCTATTGATTCCCTGAACGGATGCCGACATCGTCATCACCTCCTCTAACGCACATCCCTCTACTGGGCCTTAGTTTTAATTTCGGCATCCAAATCGCCAATCTTGACTGAGCGGCCCGAAATCCGGACGATTTTTCCCGCGTAGACCAAAACCCGCCTCGGACCTTCTGAATCAACAAGACCGGTGTAACGGACAGTTCTCCGAGATTATTATCCCAAACGTCTATAAATCAACATGTTATTGACTTATATTTCGCCCCAAGAAAGAAGCCCGGCACCTACACCGGGCTTTCGTTTTTTCGGTATCTCCGCCTCGAATGACCCCGGGCGCGATGTGATCGTCACCTTGCCCGCTGTGCCATGAGGCAGTCCCGTCCGCGGTCGGTTTCGGCCTCGCTACGACATCGCCTCCGCGACCTTGTTGATCGCGGCACCCACATCCCGGATGTCATCCTCTGCCATGTGTTCGTGGATGCCTCGCACAACGACGGTCTCCAGTCCCTTGACCGCTTCGGGGACCAGCTCCGGCCCGTAGGTGTAGTCCCGGCTCGTTACGCCGCACGTGAAAGGACAGCCGCTCGTTCCGTAGGTATGCTTTTCCGTCAGGAAGGAGCCGCGCATGTAGATCGGGTCGTTGATGTAGTGGGCGCGCATCGCCACACCCTCGGCCGTGGCTGCCTCGCAGAACTCGTCCGGATCGTGTCCGGTCACGTGGAAGATGAAATTCCACCACGACGTCTCGCGATCGTCTTGCACCTTCACCGTCGTGATTCCCGGCGCATCCTCGATCAGATCGTTCAGCAGGGCGCCCAGCTCGATACGTCTCTCAACCGTGCCCCGCACTTTCTCCAGCTGAGCGATCCCGACGGCCCCCTGCAGTTCCGTCATCCTGTAATTCGGCGCGAGGAAGGCGTGGTCCCGATCGCCCATGTATTTGTAGTCCCAACCTTTGTCCGCGAAGAGCATCAGCCGTCGGTGGGTATCCTTGTCGTCCGTGATCGTCACGCCACCGTCGCCGGTCGTCATATGTTTCGACCCCTGCAGACTGAAGCAGGCCATATGTCCGTAAGCCCCGGCGAATCGATCTTTGTACTTCGTCGCGTGGCATTGGGCGCAGTCCTCGATCAGCACCAGGTCGTGCCTCTCCGCGATTTTCACAACCTCGTCGATATTGCAGGGGCGCCCGAACAAATGCACCAGAATGATGGCCCGTGTCCGATCGCTGATATTCGCCTCGATCGATTCCGGCGTCATGTTCAGCGTCAGCGGATCGACATCCGCGAACACGGGCACCGCCTGCTGCATCAGGATCGGCATGACACTACCCGGATCCGTGATCGGCGCAGTGATGATCTCGTCCCCCGGATTCGGATTGACCGCTCCGATCGCAATGTGGATGGCCGACGTACCGCTCGTCGAGCACTGCCCATACTTCGCCCCATAGAAGTCGGCAAAGGACTGCTCGAACCGCTTCACGAACGTACCGCTCTTTCCAAACAGATTCTGACTCCTCACCGCTTCGAGCAACAGCGTCTCCTCTGTCGTATCGAACGGGGCGCGGTTCGGAAACGGCGTCGTTCGAACCTGTTCACCGCCGTTGATGGCAAGAGCTTCGGTCGTTGTCGTCATAGAATCCTCGATGCGAAACGTTGATACATCACTCAAACAGGAGAGTCGTCGCGAAATAATGTGGGGACGCTTCGCGAAACGTCCCTACGCGTTATACAATCTGCAAAATCATCTCGTAACGATCTCGACCCTTCGGAAACGGCATCATCATCACCAGCCGCGCCTCGGCGATCGCTCCTTCGCGATCAGAACTCGGCCAGACAGGCCATTCGATGCGTGCACCACCCGGCAACAGCAGTCGCCAGACACCGTGCTCGACCGCGCCGGCCTGTCCCGGAACGGACCACGCAAACGGCTGCTCCCCGAGCAGAATCGCATCGCCGGTCGAGAGCTTCACCACCTCACCGGTACGCGGAACCAGCGGCAGGCATCCCGTCAGCTGGTCGGCCTTCCCATCGACTCCGTAGACGATACCCAACTCGGCCTCGCCCCGGTCGATTAGCCTGACCGTCCCGACATCATCTCCATAAGTCAGACGAACCCCGTAGCCGTCTTCCTCTTCCAGCAGCTCGGTCTTATCCGCCTCGTCGACGCTCGGCACTGCAGCCGCGAAGGACCCATCCCCAACCGCAAACGGGCCCCCTCCAATGACGAGCCCCGCCCTATCGTGACGAACGCTGAGGCCCTGTTCGTCAACATCGAAGACCCAGGCGCTCCTCACTACCGCTTCGCCTGCCACGAGGTTCGATGCTGGGTCTTCAATTCTCGATTCTCGATCTCCGATACTCGACCAGCATGGCCATTAGAAGGGGGCATCGCCAACGGCGTTACGTTGACACGCGTCACCTTCAAACGGACAGTCCTTCGATCTCGCCTCGCTCGAGAAAGTCCAGGTCGAGAGTCACTTCGACACGCTTTCGGTTTTCACCCACGAGCGCGACGCGACCGTCCTTCGCCCGACGGATATTCCTGACGCGATCGAACCCCTGGGGTACTTTCGCAACACCCAAGATGAGGGTCACGTCCGTCGGTCGACGAGGTGAGAGGCGATCGATGGTTTTGACGCCACGCCTCGTAAAGTCGTTTGCTCGCAGCGAATTGGCGATCCCGTCTCCCCAGAACGTCGTGCCTTCCTCGATCCCCATCACGTTGATGTGTCGTCCGTTCCACGGTGCGGCGTATCGTCCTCCGTTCGTGATCCACAGAACCGTGCTCGCCAGAACACGCGGATTCTTGATGTTGAAGTAGACATAGCCCTCGCGCGCGAACGTCACGGCCGACCACGCAAAAGGAAGCGAGGGATCCGAACAGAGCATGGCCAGGTCTTCATATCCTCTTCGAGCCGGGTAGGACGTCAGATCGGCCGTGGTCCCGTCGGTGAGTGGAACCCTCCTGAGACTATCGATCACCTGATTCGGCTTCAGAATCGAATAGGTGCCGACCTCCGGGCTCTCCACCGGCTCGTAGAACGTCGCGGCGTGGATATGACGACTGAACGAGAGCCGCCCGCTCCCCGGCCGGTCCGGAAACTGAACACACGGATGATGCGCGAACGTCATCGGTCCAGACATCCCCGACAGACGATGGCGGCTGTAAACCGCGTTGTGGCCGTTCATCAACGTCAGCGACTTGGTAACTGTCCCCGACTGGACACGAAGCCTCATCTCCAGGTGAAGAGACACCCCCGACTTCGTTCGTGACTGTCCGAGCAAACGCCACCTCCGGTTGGCCGTTTCACCGTGCGCCGGATAGGTCTTTCCTCGGTAAACCGTATCTCCTCCGCTGAACGGCATACAAAAAAAATCGCCCCGCAGCCCCTGAAGGAGCGGTTCAACGCCCGGAGGCAGCTTCTCGGTCGACCACGGCGCGATGGCATAGGGCTGAACGGGCTTTGCCGTGTCCCGGTGGAAGGTGACCGGCGCCATCATCCCACCCAACCGAGCAACAGACATAGCCACGGTATCGGACCGCACGGTCCAACTCGGCTGCCCACGCACGACACGCAGTGCTGGTTTTGTCATAGGGAAGCATCCTGGTAAGGAGTCATTGCCAAATGCTCAATATTTCGATTCTCGATGTTCGATATCAACAGATCATCCCGCGCTTCGCCCGAATCCCGTGGGCGGGCGGATCATCGCCGATCCAGCGATCGTCCACCGGGTCTGACGCCAACTGATACCTGGAATCGGAAGAAATCCGCAACCGGTCTGTGTGATTGTCGGAACTCGCGTGCATCGTGTACATGCTGAAAATGAGCAAGTCACCCATTCGATAATCGTTCGTCAGCCAACGCCCCCCCAACTCCTCACGCGCCGCAATCGCGTCTTTCGAGTAAGAACCCGTCGAGTTCCATCGAATAGCCTTCTGCTCTTCAGCCGTCAGGGGCCGCTCCTCGGCACGTGCGGCTTCGACCACAGCCTCCGCATCCCCCTCGTTGCTGCAGTAGAGATCGACGTCTGTCGATCCGTAGCCCGCTTTCAGCTCGGCGTTCAGATGTGATCCTTCGAGCACCATCAGTCCACCCATCTGCAGCGGCACATCCCCATAGGGCACCCACGCCGAAAACAGCTCCTTCGTGCCCCGTCCCATATAGACGATGTCTAGATGGGGATTCGTCGCGTGCGTCGTCCCCGGTCGCTTACATCGAAACCACGTGTAGTCGTAGTGGCGAACGGGGCCGCCAAGAAATCGCGTGAAGAAATCAATCAACGGACCTTCGTGAATCACCTGATCGAGCTGTGGGTTGTCATTCGCCATCCGGGGCATGAACGGTCCCGTTGCGGCTGGATTGATCTCCTTCTCCGACGCAACGCCTTCACTCACGGGGTGGGCCGGATCGAGCGCTCCGATCTCGTTCAGCCGGTTCATCACCTCGAGACGCGCGGCATTCACTTCATCCACGTTCAACAATCCGGGCAGAAAAAGATAGCCATCCTCATCCATCCTGCGTCGCAGGGCCTCCGTATCGTGCAAGACCTCATCAGACCGACGCAGCTGAGCGAAGTCGTCGAGCGACGAACCCAACGGGTTGCCGTGGTAAGTCAGGTCGAGGTAGCGGTCGTCCATCATTCACTCCATATTCACGGGTTTATCGGGCGATGGTATACTAGCCCATTTTGACCCGGATGGCAAAACAGCGTTGATCAACCTGCTGGGAGAGCACGATGACAGTTTCTGAGCTGACCCCGTTGCTGCAAGTCTTCGATATGCGAGCCTCCGTCGCCTTCTACCGCGACACGCTCGGTTTTGAGGTGTCAGGCACCTACGAACCCGACGGTCATCTCTACTGGGCAGAGCTCAAGCTGGGAGCTGCCACCTTGATGCTGAATGCCTCCTTCGAGGATGACGAGCGGCCCGCAGAACCTGACGCAGCACGCGCCGAAGGACACCACGACACCGAACTGTATCTCCGATGCGAAGATGTAGGCGCAATCCATGCCGACTTGCAGAAGCGAGGCGTCGCCGTGACCCCGCCACAGGAATCACACGGCCGGCGGGAGATTCGAATCAGCGACCCGGACGGCTTCGTGCTCTCTTTTTTCCGGCTATATCCGGATCTCTCAACGAGATGAAGTGGGTGAAGGTGCCGTGGTTCCTGGCATGGGGGCGCGGTTAGCGTGTGCGGAACCTCTTCGGAATCTGCTCAGGGATGTTTAGGTCTCCGACGGTAAGGAAGATCATATCGTTGAATGCGTCGAGTGTGCGGAATCCGCTGGCTCGGTTCTTGACGATTTGGACGATTCGGTTGAGGCCTTCGGCGATGGCGTTGGTAAGACGCGTGTTCACGAATGCGAGGACGCCGAAGAAGTGCTGTCGCAGGGTCCTGACGAACTTTCGCAGGGGTTCAAGTCGACTTCTGAGTGCGGACGTCGTCCAGCATTTCAGGAAGCGTTCGGCAGCCCAGGGCGCTTTGTATTCCCAGAACTGCTCGAACTCGTCCTTGAGTCTCCAGGCTCTATAGATTCGGTAGTTCGCCTTCTCCAGTGCTTTGAGTGTCCGAGTATCCCCTCTGGAGCGTGTCGCTGAGTGCCGGTAGAGGAGCCATCGGAGGCCCTTCATGGCTTTGCGCTCATCCGGGGCAGCTTCACGCCACTGGTCCTTACGGACCTCGTCAACGGCGGCATTGAGAGCCTTGACGATGTGAAAGCGATCGAGGACCAGCTTGGCATTCGGACAGTGTTCCTGGATGGCTCCGATGTAAGCTTCGCTCATGTCGCAGCAGGCCCACTCGATCTTGGATCTCCGGTAGGGACTGAGAGCCTCTGTGAAGAACCGATCGATCGTTTTACGCGCCCTGCCGCGGCCAACCCACACCACGCAGGAGCGGTCCAGATCGTAAACGAGCGTGGCGTACCTGTGACGCTTGGCGTAGGAGATCCGACAGCGTCGAGGCAGAGATGCGCAGTAACTCGGACGCCGCCTTCTGCGTCATGGTCTGGCAGTAGCGCAGCATGGCATACTCGAAGCGATACGTCACCCGAGAGAACCGCTCCGCCCACGGAATCTCCTCGACCACACGACCGTGGGTAGGACACCGAATCTCCCAAGGATGGTAGAGAAGCCAGACCCTCCACCCGCACACCGGAATGTCACGCCACCGACGCGGATGGGGCATTGTGCGGACGATTTTACCTCGACGGCCGCACTCCGGACAACAACAACCATTCTTATGGGGCTTTACGGCGATGACGAAGCAGCTTCTCCCCTCAAACCACCAGCTGACAACACGGAACCCCTTGAATCTCAGCAGTTTCGATAGTAATCTGCTCCCGGTCATAGGTCGCACCCCCTTCGCTTTGATTGTCCTACACACACAACCAAGCGTAGGGAACGATCTATGACCTTGTCATTCTATAGTTTCACCGTTGAGAAACCCGGATAGAGCCATATTTCCAGGGAGGAAACAACGATGACTGACGCGGCCCCTGCGAACCTATCCGCAGACAAGGTGGTGCCGATCCTCGGCGTCGATGACATCTCCCGCACTGTCGAGTTCTACGTCGATGGGTTGGGCTTCACCAAGAAGAACGAGTGGATCAAGAACGGACGTCTGAGATGGTGTTATCTCGAGTACCCTGGTGGCGCTGCAGTGATGGCGCAGGAAGGCCAGCCGGACGATTCGACATCTCGTAAAGGGGTCGGGATCAAGCTCTACTTCTGGTGCAACGACGCGATCGCTTTCCACAAAGACGTCACAGAGCGCGGCATCGAAGTCCACGAGCCTTTCGTCGGCAACGGGATGCACGTCGTCGATCTGCAGGATCCAGACGGATACGACCTGGCGTTCCAAAGCCCGGCAGGGAACGCCGAAATCAACTGAGCAACTAGGTGTGGAAGACCCAGATGGATACGAGATCGACTCCAGGAAGAAATTAGCAATCGCTAAAGGCGAAGCCTTCCTGAAGTGGACTGAACGGAGGAAAGGGTGCCGAAACGGAGAGATCAGCTGGACAAAGCCCTGGAAGTGTTCGCCCGCGCGTGGACCTTCACGCGCAGCTTCACACACCCCTACCTGGCGGAACGGGTCGAGGGAATGTGGGTGATACGAGATGGTCCCCGGAAGAACGGCAAATACCGATCGGAAGAATGGATTGCCAGCGGCATCGCACCGGAGCGCGTGGATCGGATCGTGCGGGCACGCACGCGCGGGCGGTTCTCCATCTGCCGATCTGCCCCGAAGGCGAGTCTGATACGGGTCTACGCGAGGACTATCGGGCGCTCGATTACCGGCTCGGCACGACCGAACCAGTGATGGTGACCGAGATCAAGCGTATTCCGCGTTTCAAGAATTCGGTTGAGATCAGGCGCGTGCGAACGCAGGAACTGGCGGATCAGCTGAACACCGCGGCACGGGCTCGTCAGATCTTGCCGGAGCACCTCGAGGATCACGCTCCGCTCCGCCAGTACGTTGCACTCCAGGGCAATAACCCGGTTGGGTGGGTCCGTAGTATCGTCGTAGACGACGCCACCTGGTGCTCGGACATGTACGTGAAGAAGCCGTTCCGCCGTCGTGGCATCGGTCGCTCTCTGATGGAGACAATGCTTCGGGACGACCGAAAGTACGGCGCCTCTCTGGCCGTCCTGACTGCCAGTCACACAGGTGCGTTGCTCTATCCGCTCCTCGGCTACAGACAGATCGCGAACCTTCTGCTCTACACGCCACGAAAGCGCTGATCCAGATCCAGAGATCCGATCTCTCACGATCGCATTTCAACCGACTACGTTCAGGGGGGTGGTTTACAGTCTGATTTTTGGCCTCCCGTTCGTGTTTTTTGTGTAATTCGTGGTTCGGGTTTGGTTTTTCCGTGTATTCCGTGTGTGGAGCCTGCCCCGAACGAACGTGAGGGGTGGTCCAATCTGTTTCTGCATTTCCGTGTTCTATGAGCCTTTACCTCATCGACGCACCTTAGAGGTACCCTCCTTATTCGAGCGCACGGTATGCGTAGGGGATCCGGGTCCATTTCCGGATGAGGGAGTGATTCGATTCGTCTGCCTGACAACTGACGACTGGTTCCGATGCGACGCCCACAGGGCGTCGTTTGCGGAACCCTGACAACTATGTCCCTCACAATCCGCCTCGCCACCGAAGCCGACGTCCCCACCATCGGCGACATCTACAACCATTACATCGAGCATTCGACGTGCACCTTCCACCTCGAGCCGCAAAGCCACGAACATTATCTGGCCTGGTTTCACGATCGATCCGAGGCCCATCCCATCACCATCGGGGTCACGGACGACCTTGTCGTCGGGTGGGGCACCCTAGCGCAAAGGTATTGGTAGCGCACTACTGGCCGACCTCATTGAGCGCGCACGTAACCTCGGGCACCGGACGATTCTCGGGGGTACGTGCACCGAGCACATCGGCAGTCTCGCTCTACAGGAAGCCTTTGGGTTCCAGCACGTTGGAACACTCAAGGAAGTAGGCTTCAAGTTCGACCGCTGGCTTGATGTCGCATACACGCAACTGCGGCTATAGACATGTCCGGGTCCCACCGAACCGACTACGACAAAGTCGCAGCCGACTACGACGACGACCCGAAACGTCGGAAGGATGTCGATGCGTATCTTCGCTCGTTCGTCGAAGAGCGAGAACCAGCGTCAGCAGAATGGTCGGCCCTCGATGTCGGGTGTGGCACGGGCAACCAGCACCTCGCCAATCGCCAGGCCTTCCCCCTTGCTAGGCTCGTCGGTCTGGATCCTTCCCCTGGGATGTTGCATCGCGCTCGATCCAAGACTACAGACGTCGATTGGGTTCGTGGAGACGGGTGCCGACTCCCCTTCGCAAACGAGTCGATCGACTATGTAAGCAACCAGTTCGCCTACCCGCACGTCTCGGACCGTGAGGCGCTCATCAGGGAGATCTTTCGCGTTTTGAAACCCAAAGGACGATTCGTACTCGTCAACATTGCTCCCTGGATGAGCCGGGGTTGGATCTACTATCGATTCTTCCCGGTGGCCTGGGTCCGTGACGAACAAGACTTTCTTCCCAACGATCGACTCGAAGAGCTGATGCACGAAGCGGGGTTTGCAAATGTGGAGACCACCGTGACCCCACGCATTTGGCAGGAGAACCTGCAGGACTTTTTCCGGGTCGCGCGCCAACGCACAGGCTCTCAGCTGACGACAATCTCCGACGAAGCTTACCAGGCAGGGTTGGAAGCGATCGAGAAAGTGATCGAGGAAGACGCTCGCCCCGACCGCACCGTGGACAGTGAGCTCACACTCGTCACCATCCTGGCTGACAAAGCCTGACGAACGTCAGTGTTCGAGCGCCCAACAATGAAAACGGGCCCTCACATCCAGTGTAGATGATCTGTTGTGCGTTCCTTTGGTGGACATTCAAGTAACATCTGTCGACCCACGGGATGACGCCGAGGGAAAGGCGACAGGCGGCCCGATGTTCCTTCCACCTCCTATGGCGGCTAGTCCGCAATTGCAACATCCCGGGTGACTTTTCTGTCAAGAAACCAGATGCCGGCGGACGGTAAGGGGGCGGGGTGGAGCAAGTGGGCTACTGGATGTTCGGCCCTGCCATCGGATAAACTGCCGGCCGAGGCCACAGCCCCCGCGGCGCCTGAGCGGGACTTTTCTGCCACTCTTTTGGTCACAAAAGAGTGGGATCCGAATAGGTGATGCACAGAGGGTTGGCGTAAAACCACATCATCACAGAAAAGAAAGCCCCGACGCTATCGCACCGGAACGTGCGCGCATCGGGGCTTGATCGTTGAGTCGAATCGGTCTACGATCAGAACGGCAGGTCGTCGTCCGGATCGTTGAAAGGCGGTGGTTCGGGGGGACCGCCTTGGGGACCACCGGAAGCATTGCCCCCTTCCCCTTGCGGGGCACCCTGCGGCTCCTGCTGACCGCTAAATTGCTGGCCACTACCTTGAGGCGATGCCTGGGCAGCATAGCCGCCATCGCTGGCCGGTGGGCCACCCGAGTCGTCGCGTGAGTCGAGCATCTGCATTTCGTTCGCCACGATTTCGGTCGTGTAGCGACGCTGACCGTCCTGACCTTCCCAGGACCGTGTCTGTAGACGCCCTTCGATGTAAACCTTGCTCCCCTTGCGAAGATACTGATTGCAGATCTCGGCGAGCCGGCCCCACGCGACGATTCGATGCCACTCTGTTCGTTCCTGTCGTTCGCCGCTGTTCTTGTCGGTCCAGCTCTCGTTCGTTGCAATACTGAAGTTCGCCACACCCGCTCCACTCGGTGTGTAGCGCAACTCCGGATCGCCTCCGACGTTGCCGAGCAGAATCACCTTGTTGACGCCTCTTCGTGCCATTGATGGGCCTCCTGGATTGGGTACTTGAATAGCGGGAAATGGCACGTCCCGGTAGGTTCAATGTGAATATAGTCGGGGTCAAACATCGCGTCAAGACGGCCCCTCAGCACGGCAGAGGTTCTCCAATTTGACGATCACAGCCGCACAAGCGCGCACGGGAATCGCCCTCTGCAGCGCCCTCTTTCTGCTCCAAACCGTAACGTCTGCACGCCAGAAATCCCTCACGTGGGACGAGCCGACATTCATCGTAGCGGGGCTCAGCTATTTCCATACGGGTGACTTCGTCCTGAACGCAGAAGCCCCGCCCCTCGCCCAATACCTCATAGCGCTACCGCTTCTTCTTACCGACCTGCAGCCGCCCGACTACACATCACCCGAATACAATCCCCGTGAACAGGTCGCCTTCGCGAGCCGATGGGTGGAAGCGAACGCCGATCGGATCGAGACCATTGCGTTGCTTTCGAGGGCGTCGACTTGGCTGATCGGTTCGGCCCTGGTGCTGCTCGTCGGCCTCTTCGCGATGCGATCGATGGGGCCACTGGCTGGGCTGACCGCCGCTCTCGTCGCGGCCCTGTCACCTAACCTGATCGCCCACGGACGTCTGGCGATAACGGACGTGGCTTGCGCCCTCGGCATGTTCGCCTCCGTGGTCACGTTACACACGGCGGTGCGTCAGAACGGACAATGGGCGTGGGTCCTTGTCGGTGTCGCCTGCGGGTTGGCCGCGTGAAGTTCACTTCGTGTCTGCTGGTACCCACCATCGGATTGATCCTGGTTATCGAAATACGACGTGCTACTCTCCCAATGCATCGCGCCATTCAGGGAACGCTCATACTCGCCGCTGCATCGCTCGTCGTCCTCACGATCGGCTATCTCGGCAAACCCTGGCTCCTCCTCGAAGGTCTCTCGCGCGTCTATCGGAATACCACGCCAGGCTATCAGTTCTACTTGCTCGGTGATGTTTATGAAACTCCGGTCTGGTACTACTACATCGTCACCTCATTCATAAAGATCCCCACGCCCACATTCCTTCTCTTGGCGATCGCGGCATGGACTACTTCACGAGAAAGGAACTTCGTGAGATCCTCCTCTACTGCGGCGTCCCCATCATCTTTCTATACGTCGCAACGGCGTTCGATTCCGCCAATCTCGGCATTCGTCGTGTCCTCCCGGCCTTCCCGTTCGCGTTCGTCCTGATCGGAATCACCGGAGTCACACACGACTGCCACCCCTGTCGGCACCTGCATCGAGCACTCGTCGCCTGGTGCGCAATCGTCGCCTGGGTCATCTACCCGCATCACCTTTCCTTCTTCAACGCCCCATCCGGTGGCCCCACGCGAGGTCCCTACCTGCTCGAAGACAGCAACGTTGACTGGGGTCAGGATCTTCCTGCTCTCGCCGCCTGGCAGCGTGAACATCAACCGGGCGAGCCAATCAAGCTGTTCTACTTCGGCACCGTTCCACCAGAATTGTATGGCATTCGCCACTTACCCATACCGCTAGAAGAAATCGTCGCACCCGAGCCGATCGTCTACGCCATCAGCGCGCATCAGCTCGTCTACATCCGCAAGATCGCAAAGCAGACTAAGGCCAACATCGATTGGCTGACAAAGTATCGACCGTTCGATCGCGCTGGCTATAGCATTTACCTATACCGCTTTCCACAGGAGTGAGAAGGCCGCAGGCAGAAGCAAGTAGGTAACCCAGCTTCGCGACGGTAGAGAAAAGGCGACCCTACAGAAGCTGTTTCGTCATCGCCGTAAAGCCACATAAGAATGGTTGTTGTTGTCTGGAGTGCGGCCGTCGAGGTAAAATCGTCCGCACAATGCCCCATCCGCGTCGGTGGCGTGACATTCCGGTGTGCGGGTGGAGGGTCTGGCTTCTCTACCATCCTCGGGAGATTCGGTGTCCTACCCACGGTCGTGTGGTCGAGGAGATTCCGTGGGCGGAGCGGTTCTCTCGGGTGACGTATCGCTTCGAGTATGCCATGCTGCGCTACTGCCAGACCATGACGCAGAAGGCGGCGTCCGAGTTGCTGCGCATCTCTGCCTCGACGCTGTCGGATCTCCTTCACCGATCCATCACGCGGCTTCGTGAAGGTCATCGTATCCGAGGGCTCAAAACCATCGGGATCGACGAGATCTCCTACGCCAAGCGTCACAGGTACGCCACGCTCGTTTACGATCTGGACCGCTCCTGCGTGGTGTGGGTTGGCCGCGGCAGGGCGCGTAAAACGATCGATCGGTTCTTCACAGAGGCTCTCAGTCCCTACCGGAGATCCAAGATCGAGTGGGCCTGCTGCGACATGAGCGAAGCTTACATCGGAGCCATCCAGGAACACTGTCCGAATGCCAAGCTGGTCCTCGATCGCTTTCACATCGTCAAGGCTCTCAATGCCGCCGTTGACGAGGTCCGTAAGGACCAGTGGCGTAAAGCTGCCCCGGATGAGCGCAAAGCCATGAAGGGCCTCCGATGGCTCCTCTACCGGCACTCAGCGACACGCTCCAGAGGGGATACTCGGACACTCAAAGCACTGGAGAAGGCGAACTACCGAATCTATAGAGCCTGGAGACTCAAGGACGAGTTCGAGCAGTTCTGGGAATACAAAGCGCCCTGGGCTGCCGAACGCTTCCTGAAATGCTGGACGACGTCCGCACTCAGAAGTCGACTTGAACCCCTGCGAAAGTTCGTCAGGACCCTGCGACAGCACTTCTTCGGCGTCCTCGCATTCGTGAACACGCGTCTTACCAACGCCATCGCCGAAGGCCTCAACCGAATCGTCCAAATCGTCAAGAACCGAGCCAGCGGATTCCGCACACTCGACGCATTCAACGATATGATCTTCCTTACCGTCGGAGACATAAACATCCCTGAGCAGATTCCGAAGAGGTTCCGCACACGCTAACCGCGCCCCCATGCCAGGAACCACGGCACCTTCACCCACTTCAGCTCGTTGAGAGATCCGGATATAGCCAAAAAAAGGCTCTATCCGGGTTTCTCAACGGTGAAACTATAGAATGACAAGGTCATAGATCGTTCCCTACGCTTGGTTGTGTGTGTAGGACAATCAAAGCGAAGGGGGTGCGACCTATGACCGGGAGCAGATTACTATCGAAACTGCTGAGATTCAAGGGGTTCCGTGTTGTCAGCTGGTGGTTTGAGGGGAGAAGCTGCTTCGTCATCGCCGTAAAGCCACATAAGAATGGTTGTTGTTGTCCGGAGTGCGGCCGTCGAGGTAAAATCGTCCGCACAATGCCCCATCCGCGTCGGTGGCGTGACATTCCGGTGTGCGGGTGGAGGGTCTGGCTTCTCTACCATCCTCGGGAGATTCGGTGTCCTACCCACGGTCGTGTGGTCGAGGAGATTCCGTGGGCGGAGCGGTTCTCTCGGGTGACGTATCGCTTCGAGTATGCCATGCTGCGCTACTGCCAGACCATGACGCAGAAGGCGGCGTCCGAGTTACTGCGCATCTCTGCCTCGACGCTGTCGGATCTCCTTCACCGATCCATCACGCGGCTTCGTGAAGGTCATCGTATCCGAGGGCTCAAAACCATCGGGATCGACGAGATCTCCTACGCCAAGCGTCACAGGTACGCCACGCTCGTTTACGATCTGGACCGCTCCTGCGTGGTGTGGGTTGGCCGCGGCAGGGCGCGTAAAACGATCGATCGGTTCTTCACAGAGGCTCTCAGTCCCTACCAGAGATCCAAGATCGAGTGGGCCTGCTGCGACATGAGCGAAGCTTACATCGGAGCCATCCAGGAACACTGTCCGAATGCCAAGCTGGTCCTCGATCGCTTTCACATCGTCAAGGCTCTCAATGCCGCCGTTGACGAGGTCCGTAAGGACCAGTGGCGTAAAGCTGCCCCGGATGAGCGCAAAGCCATGAAGGGCCTCCGATGGCTCCTCTACCGGCACTCAGCGACACGCTCCAGAGGGGATACTCGGACACTCAAAGCACTGGAGAAGGCGAACTACCGAATCTATAGAGCCTGGAGACTCAAGGACGAGTTCGAGCAGTTCTGGGAATACAAAGCGCCCTGGGCTGCCGAACGCTTCCTGAAATGCTGGACGACGTCCGCACTCAGAAGTCGACTTGAACCCCTGCGAAAGTTCGTCAGGACCCTGCGACAGCACTTCTTCGGCGTCCTCGCATTCGTGAACACGCGTCTTACCAACGCCATCGCCGAAGGCCTCAACCGAATCGTCCAAATCGTCAAGAACCGAGCCAGCGGATTCCGCACACTCGACGCATTCAACGATATGATCTTCCTTACCGTCGGAGACATAAACATCCCTGAGCAGATTCCGAAGAGGTTCCGCACACGCTAACCGCGCCCCCATGCCAGGAACCACGGCACCTTCACCCACTTCAGCTCGTTGAGAGATCCGGATATAGCCAAAAAAAAGGCTCTATCCGGGTTTCTCAACGGTGAAACTATAGAATGACAAGGTCATAGATCGTTCCCTACGCTTGGTTGTGTGTGTAGGACAATCAAAGCGAAGGGGGTGCGACCTATGACCGGGAGCAGATTACTATCGAAACTGCTGAGATTCAAGGGGTTCCGTGTTGTCAGCTGGTGGTTTGAGGGGAGAAGCTGTTTCGTCATCGCCGTAAAGCCACATAAGAATGGTTGTTGTTGTCCGGAGTGCGGCCGTCGAGGTAAAATCGTCCGCACAATGCCCCATCCGCGTCGGTGGCGTGACATTCCGGTGTGCGGGTGGAGGGTCTGGCTTCTCTACCATCCTCGGGAGATTCGGTGTCCTACCCACGGTCGTGTGGTCGAGGAGATTCCGTGGGCGGAGCGGTTCTCTCGGGTGACGTATCGCTTCGAGTATGCCATGCTGCGCTACTGCCAGACCATGACGCAGAAGGCGGCGTCCGAGTTACTGCGCATCTCTGCCTCGACGCTGTCGGATCTCCTTCACCGATCCATCACGCGGCTTCGTGAAGGTCATCGTATCCGAGGGCTCAAAACCATCGGGATCGACGAGATCTCCTACGCCAAGCGTCACAGGTACGCCACGCTCGTTTACGATCTGGACCGCTCCTGCGTGGTGTGGGTTGGCCGCGGCAGGGCGCGTAAAACGATCGATCGGTTCTTCACAGAGGCTCTCAGTCCCTACCAGAGATCCAAGATCGAGTGGGCCTGCTGCGACATGAGCGAAGCTTACATCGGAGCCATCCAGGAACACTGTCCGAATGCCAAGCTGGTCCTCGATCGCTTTCACATCGTCAAGGCTCTCAATGCCGCCGTTGACGAGGTCCGTAAGGACCAGTGGCGTAAAGCTGCCCCGGATGAGCGCAAAGCCATGAAGGGCCTCCGATGGCTCCTCTACCGGCACTCAGCGACACGCTCCAGAGGGGATACTCGGACACTCAAAGCACTGGAGAAGGCGAACTACCGAATCTATAGAGCCTGGAGACTCAAGGACGAGTTCGAGCAGTTCTGGGAATACAAAGCGCCCTGGGCTGCCGAACGCTTCCTGAAATGCTGGACGACGTCCGCACTCAGAAGTCGACGTGAACCCCTGCGAAAGTTCGTCAGGACCCTGCGACAGCACTTCTTCGGCGTCCTCGCATTCGTGAACACGCGTCTTACCAACGCCATCGCCGAAGGCCTCAACCGAATCGTCCAAATCGTCAAGAACCGAGCCAGCGGATTCCGCACACTCGACGCATTCAACGATATGATCTTCCTTACCGTCGGAGACATAAACATCCCTGAGCAGATTCCGAAGAGGTTCCGCACACTCTAACCGCGCCCCCATGCCAGGAACCACGGCACCTTCACCCACTTCATCTCGTTGAGAGATCCGGATATAGCCAAAAAAAAGCATAAGCTGCCCGGCGCTTGGAAGGGCCATAGTCGTGCCCTTCGGACTCAAAGTGCACATTCTCAACCCTATCTTCGCACCCGTGCAGCGCATAGATCCTCTGGATAAATGGAAACCCCACACTCGGAAAATTGTGCGTGGGATCTTCCCCGCCAACCGAAATCAACAGCTGAGGTCGAGGCACGGCCGACGCAGACAGCTCGATCGCATTCGTATCCGGATCCTGCATAATCGACGATCCGACGCCCTCGCACACGCAGCCGTTGGTCAGAGGAGACCACGGATATACAATCACAACCGGAGCAGATACTTTCACGCGCTCATCCACAAGCGTCAGAAAAAACGTCTGGGTCCCTCCACCCGAAGCCCCCGTAACCCCCACGCGTTCCGAATCGACTCCCGACAGATCGGTGAGATGGTCAATGACCCTGATACTGTTCCACGTCTGAAGCGTCAACGTTAAGGGGTCCTTGTGGGCCAACTGTTGAGAATCCTGATATCCCACCATGCTATAGGAAAACACCGTGGCGCCCATACGCGCAAAGTGAGCACAGCGGATCTGATGCTCCGGCCGAAACCGCCCCTCTTTGAAATGCCCGTGCGGACACAGAACCGCCGGACTATCCGAAGGCTCAGGACGGGGCCGATACAGATTTCCCGTACAGTAGAACCCGGGCACGGTTTCCAGGGCCACATTTTCAACGCTGTAGTCCTCGTATTCTCGGCGGCTGTGTGAAATCGGATTCAGAGGCGTCTTTGGTGGCAAGGGCCACAGCTTTGCTCCCTTCAGAAACCCCTCACGCAATTCCGCACGTCGCCTGGACCAGGCGTCGGCGGTTGTGTAGAGATCCTTCGACCGTTGTAATTGAGATGCGATGCGCTCACGGCCGACAGATGCAGCCTCCATCGCCTTTCCTTTATCTAGACTTCCTGGTTCGCCTGTTGGTGCTACGTGGTCAGGCCTTACGCTCTGCCTCAACCGCTTGAATCAGCGCGATGATGTACCCGAACTGAAACGCCCACGCCTGCCGAACACGTCCTGACCCTTCGATCGGTGAAACGTCATCCGGATGCTTCGGAGCGTGGTCGGGCATCAGCATATAGGGATAGTCCACGTCGCGCAGGGTCTTGGCCAGTCGGTACATATCCACGTCGCCCTCATCCGGCCAGACCTCCTGAAAATTGTGGAGGCCACCCTTGATATTCCGAAAATGAATGTTGAAAAGCTTTTTCCTCTCGCCGAAGTACCGGACGATGTCGTAGAGTTCCTCGCCCGGATTCTCCAACCCTTCGGACGCGACACCGCAGCAGAAGTTGAAACCGTGATATGGGCTATCGACCAGCTCAGAGAATCGCTTCAGCCCCTCCATCACGGGAAAGTTCCACAGCTCGACACCCTTCAGCACGGGGGCAGGTGGGTCGTCGAGGTGACACGCGAACTGGATCTTGTTCTCCTCAGCCACTGGAATGACGCGCTCGAGCAGGTATCCCGCTCGCTCGTATGCTTCCTCCCGACTCACTTCACCCGCTTCGGTCCGGAAATCATTGTCGAATTCCTCGATCCTGAATGTGCTGCAGGACACACCACCGCGTCCCTGTGTCCGCTCCGTTCGGGAGTGTCCCCCGATGGTGAAGTTGTAGTTGAGCCCACGTAGGCCGGCCTGCCCGGCGATTTCGATCTTCCGGCACAACCCGTCGATGTCCTTGTCCCGTTCGGGGTCCCGGGCCAGCGTGATGCTCTTCGGAATCTCGATATGGATCATCTCCAGCTCAACGCCCTCAACCGCGGCCTCTTCCCTGTAACGCTTCAGCTTTTCCAGATCTGTCCCGTCATCGTCGCAATCCATATGCGTGACACCGTGTCTGACGAGAAATTCCAGCTCGCGTTTCGACGTTCCGATTCCCTGCACTCCGACGTACATAACCCCTCCAAGAAGAGAATTCTATGCCGACCGTCACCCTCTCATGCAACATCTCACAAGCCAGACTAACCGTCCGTCCTTCGAACCCTTCGCAACAGGTCCTTCTCACGCGGAGACAGGGTCTGATAGAACGACTCGGTTAGCATCGGCGTATTTTCGTTGGCCTCCAATCGCCCATGACTTTCGGTGTAGTACCAATGGCGATTGTGCACGATGACCATAAATGGGCGGGGCGCCTCAGTACGATTGGGAGTGCCACGGTGTAGGGTGCGCGGGTCCGTAATCATCACGTCGCCGGCCTCGAGCAAGACTGGCTTGAGCGGGATTTGGCCCGAGTTGACCTTCTCCACCGTCTCAGCCCGGGGCAGATGCTGGGTTCGCTCGGCCACTTCAAACGGACCATTCTCCGGCGTCACATCAACAAGCGTAAACCGCACGGACAACAGCGATGGCGGGTTCCGATGGTCCGGCTCTTCGGGGAACAACAAAGGCAGATCCGCGTGGACCTTCTGGTGTTCCGACCCCCTTATCGGTGTGTCTGTGCCGTAGTAGGAGACGTACATGTTCTCACCCAGGATGCGGCCGACGATCTGGGTCACCGTGTCGTCGTCGAAAAAAACGGAGTGATAGAGCGGCGGCCCGAAGGGTAGACCGATGGCCCACCGCTTCGGTCCACGGTTGCCTTCCGGGATACGGGCGGCAACATCTCTTAGCAGCGGCAAAAATGCCTGGTGGCATGCTTCAACTGCCGGCCGTGGAAAATGACCCGGCAGGATGCAGTGCCCGATGTCCAGGATTTCTGCCACGCACGTGTCGATATTGACTCGATCCTCCATAGTCGAAACCTCCCCTGGGCCGAATGCCCTACCGCTCCTGCGATCAGTATATGCGCAGCCTCTCATTCACACCTTCTCCAGATATGCCCAGAGTTCATCAAAGTGCGTACCCGTGATCGGCTGGTGGCGCAGGATTGAATCGATTCCCCCTTCTGTCATGTAAGGGGGGACGAATTCCAAGCCTTTGCGCAATTCCTCGTAGGAAAGACCCATCGCTGATGGACGAATGCGGACCTGACACGCGTTCAGCCTGGCTGTGAGCTTTTCCGGCGCCGCCTCAGCCTGCCAGGCGATGATGATAGCGCCCAGGGCAACCACTTCCCCGTGTATCCAGCCGCGATCATTGATCAATTCCAGAGCCAGCCAGAAAGGATGGTCGCCGCTTCCGTGCCGGCTGGCAGTTGCCGGCTGTCGCGCTCCTGTAACGAAGACACGATATGCTCGATACTGGCAGCGGTAAGATTCTCTTGCGGGCCCAGGGTTTGCCTAAAACCCTGGACGAGTTCGTCCAGGTAGTTTTCCAGGGTTGTAGCTGCTCCCTGGTCGAATTCCGGTCCGGATCCTTGCCCCGCCCGCCAACGCCACTCAGCAAGACCCGCGTACATGCACAAGATGTCGCCGAGCCCCGCCGTGTTCAGGTAATAGGGGGCGGCCATCACCACGTCGTAGTCGACCAGGACGTACTCGCAGTCGACCCACGGCCAGTCGTCGACGCCCCCGATTATTTTGCGGCCCTCCCACTTGGCCACCACGCCGTGGATGATGGCCCCGCTGGAGGCGATGGTGGGCACCAGGATCAGCGGGACCCCCTTGTCGAGGGCGACGAACTTCGAGGCGTCGAGCGCCCGACCTCCGCCCAGACCGACCACCAGCTCAATGTCGTCGGGCAGTTGCCGGCCCAATTCCCGCTGGTGCTGCGAATCCAGCCACTCGGCGTAAGCGATACCCTCCGGTGATCGCGCGAGAGACGGACCAGCTGCCGCCAGAGCACTCGGGGTGGAGACAATCCCGTAGCGAGGCCAGCTTTCGCTATCGCGCCTCAACAATTCACTGCCGTAACGGATGTCTATTTCCGCTGCTCGTTTCATGCGGCTGCCACCATCCCAGCCGCGGCCTGACACGGTCATAGCTGTTTCCCTCTCTCGGGCGGATAGGGAATAAACGGGGTTCTTTCCTCCGCAGATAGGAAGAATAAACGGGGTTCTTTCCTCCTTTGGTTAGGCATCTGGGTCCGGGTAAGGGCGCAAGTTTCAGGCGTCCACCCTCAGCAATAGCACTGCTACGGAGGACGGGTAGCCTGCTACGGGCTGCCCACCGTAGCTGAAGCGAAGGAGGGAGGACGGGCGCAGGAGATGCGGCAGCCTATTTGTCCGATGCTGGGCGTGGTTGACGCCAACGCCGCTCTGGGTGCTGGTTCAAGTGTGCGTTACGCCCCACAAAGGGACACACTTCTCCCCAATCGCGCGTGAAAGCGACAAACCACTCAGGCATCTGGTTCATCTCTCAGCGCCTCGCACGCTTCCCCAGCGAGTTGCTCCAAGGTCTTGGCCAGGCCACCGTAAAATCCATCTCCGAATCGAGCGCGGATGGCATCAGCCAGTTTTTCAGCCGCTGAACTCGCGGAGGCTAAACCTTGCCGCCGCTCCTCAGAAGGGGATTCCCGGTACACTTTTCTGGCGTGGGTCATCTCCAAACGGGCGCGAAAGGCTTTGACGATAACAATGGCGCCCTCAAAGAGATTGCTGAGTTGTTGATAATCGCTCGGTTTCAAAGCATCCGCGACGCTCTCGACGTCCGCCAGGCAGCGTTCCGCAAGGTGTAGGGCTTCATCTTTTTCGTCGCGAAGCACTTCAAAGCCCACGCTATCCAGGCGGTCTTCCAGCGTCGGCTGGGGGCGAGCGCGGAAGTGAGGCTGGCTCAAAAGCTTCGGCAATTGGCTGTGAGCCTGATCGTAGCTTCCTGCGGCATCAAAAGTTAAGCGGACGAGTTCTTCCGTTCTCCGCAATGCCCTGATCATTGCCGGAGCGGCTTCCTCGCCATATTTGGAAGCCGCCCATTCCCGCCAGAGAGCGCCATCCATCTGCGCGTAATTCCCGTGCCACGGTTGGTCAGGAGCCAACTGGTAGCCGGGGTCGTGGAGGAACCGGCCGAGCGCAAACACATTGATGTCATTCGGACTGTCGAATATCGTCTTGAAGTGTTGCGATTTCGCATCGTCGTGCACGAGTCTGGCTGTGACGCCCAGCGGCTCGAAGGGAAGAATCCCGCGCACCGCGCCGTGGATGTATTCAGGTATGCAACACGGCATGTCCAATCGGCCCAAGTACTCGCCGTAGACATCCATCTCCACCACCAGATTGCGGCGCCCATACGCCGCGAGATACGGGGTCAGCGGAAGATTCAGATGCGTCCAGTCCGCTAAGACCTCTTTGGTCATAATGACGACATCATCAGGGAGGGCATCCACGATGCGCAAAAAGCTTCTGAAATCTTCATCTCTGACGATGAAATCTCGTATGACCAGCCCTTTGCCGTGGGCGTTGCACACATCATAGATTGTCGTGTACAACTTCAGGAGCCTCTCCTCCCTGCCCATGGAACCGCCGCTTTGCACGATGCTTGGGGTCTCGTGCAAACTGGTGAGCGTGAGACGATCCACTTCCGGCATGAGCTGGAAGAATTCATCGAGCGAAGCGGATATGAAGTTCCACACGAAGTCCTTATCAACATCGCCTACTTCTGGATAAGCTGATGCCAATTCCTTGGGTGCGTATCGAAAAACGTGATACCAGCAGTTGAGTTCCAACCCCTGACGCTTGACCTTCTGAGCCAATTCGCGAAGGTAGGCATAGTTTTCTGCCCGCTCCCGCTCGGATAGATCCGGTTGAAGTTTGTCGAAATCCCGATACGTAATGATCGCATCGACAATCCCGCCCGGGCAGGTGTAGTCGTGAAACTCGAGCAGATTCACGCCGTAATCCGCAGCCCGAACGACCGCTTCGTTGACGTAATCTGTAAACAGTTCCTTGTCCCTCACCGAACAGAACGCCCATCCACGCCACGGGAAATAAGGTGCGCTTCCTTGTGTTGTCAGGGCGTCCCCCTCCGCTTTGTGAAAACGGGACTCACTTCGATCATCTAATCCCTCGCATCTCCATAACTATTTTAAAGATCCAGAATCTGCGCGGGTACGTACCTCACGGTAGTCTAACCGCGACGTATTCCCTCTGATTCCACACAGTGGACCACCGCAACGTTCCAGGGCGGGATATAGAGTTCGAATTCGTTGCCAGCCCGTGCGATTTCTACGCCAGCGAGCAGATCGTCCACTCGGCCGGTCTGCCAGCGCGGCCGTAGCTTCACTCTAGCTGCTGCACGTTCGAGATTGAATACGAAGATGAGCGCCCCGCCTTGGCGCGAACGCCGCACGACCGGCACGGCACGATTGCCTTCCACCACCACCGGCTGCTCGACCCCCGCCTCATTCGCCAGCCCGAGGGCGATGTCGGCGGCACCCACATCTCCAAACCCCGCCGAAAGAGTCAGGCCATACCAGGTGAAGCGTCCATCCGCGCTGCTCACCGCGAGCGTCTCGCTGCCGAGCGACGCAATCCCTTGTGTTCTCCCTAGTGGTTCCAGCACCGCGTACCCACACGGCGAGGTGATCGCCACTGGCCCGTAAGGCGTCTCCAGCACATTCCGACCCTGGGCAATATCGTGCGCGGTCACCGCTGAGAAATCTGCTACCCGCACCTCCAACCGTTCAGCGAACCTTTCGGGCGGACTGTAGCTCGACTGCCCGTCGGCCGAGTACAGACCAAAGCTGCCCTCCGCGATCAGACGCGTCTGAGGATTCTCGTCCAGGGTGCGTTCGATCCGCGCCTGGGTTTCGTCGTCCATCAAGGTCACATTGGGGAGGAAGAGCAGGCGGTAGCCTGACCAATCAACGCGTGGCGTCACAATGTCGGCTGGGATCCCGTGGCGCCACAACGTGCGATACACGCCGCGCAGATCGGCGTTGAACCGCTCGGTTTCATCGTTGAAACCGAACAGTTCCTGCGATTCGGGGTGGTAGACGATGCCTACCTCTACGCGGGGACACGTCAGTGGCAGATGGTCCCGCAAGCTTTCGATCTGCGCGATAGCCTCGGCCACGGCATTGAAACGTTGCGTCGGTTGGCCGTCCAACGCCATCAAGTTGTAGCCTGGCGATTCGAAGCTGAGATACTCGGGCCGGTACTGCCAGAACATGGCGCCGGCCGCCCCTGCTGCCAGGGTCATCCACAACAGTGTGGTCAGTTCGCGCGGGTCTGACTGCTTCTTCCAGGTCACGCCGCCCCGCGACATGCCGGCGTAGATCTCCTCGTTCCACCAGCGGCCGTTGACGCCCAGAGCACGCGCGATATCGAAGCTGAAGGCACGCTCTGCGATCTGGTAGGGATCGTCCGAGGTAAGCAGGTTGTTGGACGACATGGACATGCCCCAGCTATCCACCTGCCGGGCGCACTGCTCGTCCCAGGGCCGTGGCGTCGACGCAGCGTGCGCCCGAATCTCGTGGGTCGGATCGAGCTTGCGGGTCTCGTCGACCATCCACTGCAAGCGGTCAACTAGGTTTTCGTAGTGGAACCGGCGGTACATCAACATCTCGACCACGTTGTCATTGAAGCGCGGCGGCTCTACATCCTCCCAACGGCGATAGCGGCGCAGAAATCGAGCGTTCAACTCATCCAAGGTAAAATGAGCGCGCAACCAGTCCTTGTAGCGCGCAAGTGTGTGGTCACAGTAGCACGGAAATCCATCACCGGGCGAAATCGGACTTACCCCGTCCCACAGCCCCCAGATGAGTAGGTTGGGGCGGTCTTTGTAGCGCTCCACTACGTGGCGCAGCAGACCGCCGCCGTACTCGAGCCAGGCGGGGTGGTCGTAGCAGTGGACGATGCCGCCTTGTGGATACGCCGCGTGTCCGTGGACCATGTATGGCCGGCCGTGCCGATCGACCGCGCGGATGTCGGGATGCTCGCGGGTCAACCACTCGGGACAGGCGCCGTGGGTCGCCAGGGTGATGTCCAGCCACACGAACAACCCGTGCTTTTCTCCCAGCTCGAACAGGCGGTCGAAGTCGTCCAGTTCGTACAGGCCGGGGCGCGGTTCCATCCAGTTCCAGTAGCTGAAGCTGCGAACGATCCGCAGCCCGGCCGCGCGAATCCGTGCGAAGTCGTCGTCCCACTCGGCGAGCCTGGGGATCGGCCCTCGGTAGTACTCGACGCCGACTGGAAACGGGGTTTCAGGATGTAGCAGAAAATTCGCTTCAGACACGATCTACTCCACAGAATTGTACAAGGACGAAGGAACTTCACTAGTTGCCCGCCGCAGACCCTGGTTACCGGTGCCGCTCCTCAAACACGCGCACCGCCGTCTGAACAGCCAGCATCGACGTCTTCACCCGATCGTCATACGGCCGTTTCGTTGTCGTCTCGATCGTGAACGCCGGGCCGTACTTTGCGGCGCCGAAGTCCGCGAGGTTCAGACCTTCGCCACGCTCCTTGGCGATCAGCCAGAAGGCGCCGTCCTGCCGCTTCTCGAAGAAGGACCCGGGCGGTTCGGGTTCCAACGGCTGCCCGGCGTCCCCCACGGCCTGGCTCATGGCGTCCGCCATCCGTTCTTCCCAGGCTTCGTCCTCGTCGTTGCGCTGGTGACGGGCAGAGTACCAGAACGCATCGCCGCCGCATTCGTGCAGGTCCATCGTGAGGCGGGGGTTGATCTCGGCCATCAAGTCGCGCGTGCATCGCGATTCTACAGGCGCCCACGCCGTGTCGTGGAATCGATTGATGTGCAGCACTTCGCCTTCAGGGCTGACGATGAGGGTGTATGCCCGCTGATACGGTCCGGCGTCTTCGTGCGGCTCGAATCGGGAAGGGAAGTAGATCCGTCGGCCCTTCAATGGTTCAAGAAACAACTCGCCGGTTTCGAACTGTCCGTAGAGGCCGACGGTCGAGTAGCCGTATTCGCCGATCAGAACCAGCACCACATCGTCCTTCTCGTAGAGCAGCTCTCCACGATCCTTCAGGAATCCACCGAGATCATCCAGAGAAGGCAGCGAGGGCTCCTCACCGAGACTCAGGCTCAAGACGTAGCCGTATCCATTGATTCCCATCGGATCGCGATTGGGAATCACGTAGACCTGGTGGTCCGTCTCGAGCTCGTCGATCAGGGCGACGGCCGCCCCGACGCCCGCCTGTTCCCAGGAATGACTGCCGGCGCTGATGAAGATCGCCGGCTCTTTGTCTCCTCCCGTCTTGACGCTGACGATGGGCGCACCGTCCGGTGCGTGACCGAGCGTGGTCAGTTTATGTCCCCTGCTCTCGATCCAATCCAGCAGGTCCTGATGCCGGTCGAAGATCTTCATGGGTTTACCTCGAGTAAGCTGTTTCCGGTCTGTACTCGGTTGATGGTCGAAACCGAAGAAAAATAATCCCCGCCGGGGAATCGCACCAGGCGGGTTCTCATGTCGAACCGAAGGCTGGGTTTGTGAATCCCTTTTTCACACAGCGGGGTCCGCCCCCATCCTACCTACCCGCGGCTCGCCGCTCCTCGCGAATGACTAGCCGTTCCGCCGCTTCAGGAGCTCGACCGCCTCGGTCGCGCCGCCGAACTCAGCCCACCCGAGCGGCGTCCCTCCGTGCAAGCCATCCACGACCGTCCAATCGGCGCTTCGATCGAGCAGCAGCTCCAGACACCCGATCGCGTTGTGCTGCGCCGCCAGATGCATCGCGACGGCGTCGACCCCGTGTTCTTCCCCCCCGAAGCCGTGGCGCAGATCGGGGTCGGCTCCGTGGTCCAGAAGCCACGTAGCGGCCTCGACCTTGTCCGCATAGCAGGCCCAGAGTAGCGGCGTTCCTCGAAACGGGTTCGCGTTGACGTTCGCTACCAGAGACACGAGCGCCGCCATCGATTCACACTGATTGTTTCGCGAGGCCCAGGTCAGCGCCTCGTCGAGGACTTCCTGACGGTCTTTCCTGCGATCCCACACCGGAAAGAACACCGGCGCGTAGAAATCCAGGCCCGAGTACGCCTGCCCGGTCAACTCCTGTCCGTCGACGAACCGGTCGATCTCCGCACCAAGCGCCGCCGCGGCACGGAGATTGTCGGGGTGCACCGGCTTCATCACGTCGCCCATATACGCTTTGGCGTAAAAGAGCGCATACGAGAGCGGCGATCCGCCCTCCTTGCCGTGGGCCTCGGCCATGACCGAGGCGCCGGCCTCGATCAGACGCCGTGCCAGGTCCGTGTGGCCCGCCATGCCTGCCGTATGCAGCGGCGTCCAGCCGTCGTGATCCGGCACGTTCGGATCGGCACCCGCGCGCAGGATCATGTCGACCGCCGCGTGCTGCTCGGAAGTCCCGGGGTCCAGAGGGATCGCGATATCGCCGGTCGCTGCCCGACAGGCCAGGTCGAGCAGCGTTCGGCCGTCGTCGTCGCGGTCGCCCAGGATCTCCCGCGACTGCAGGGCCCTTTCAAGCCCTTCGAGGTCGCCGCGATGTGCGGCCTCAGCGGCCTCTGACACACGGCGTTCCGACATAGGAAATTCCCCGCGAATGTGAAGATCTATATACGGTGGAAGACCTTCACATCTTCTCTCTCCAAATCTCCAATTGCTCCTTGACTACCTCTCGCACCTCGGGCAAATCCTTCAGCACCCGCAGGTCACCCCACACCAGACTCCCGTCGCCGAATTCAAGCGCGATCTCCAGTTCTTTCCGCGTCCGTTCCGCCGACCTCGGAAAGGTTGTTCGCATCCCGATGAACGGCACGAACCGGTTCCGCTCCGGATCCTCCAACCGCTTGTGCTCACTCGCCTCGAACCTGACGTGCTCCAGATGCCAGACCGGTGGGTAGAACCATGAAATCGTCTGACTGCAATAGTCGAGCTTCAGCCGATGGCCATACATCTCGTTCGGCTGGTAGGGCGGCCAAACGTGATTCATCACGATCGCGTCCGGGTTGGTGCCCTTCGCGTGATCGTACAGCATCTCGCTGATCTCGACGAGCGCCTCTTCGCCGGCAATCGCCATGACTTCGGAGTCGGATGTGCCTGGTTGAAGTTGTTTCAGCGTATCTCGCCGCTTCATCGAGTTCGGGTTGAAGCAGGCGTACATGTTGCGATATCCGAACCCGTCCGGAAGATGCCGTCCGCGCGTGCAAGAGCGTCCGACACGCGTTGTTTCAGAATCTCACGCGCCTCCTCGTCATCATAGCAGAGAAAGGGTCGATCGTGGAGGACCGGATGCCATCGATACGTCTGCGTGAAGCGGAGCTCGCGCCACTCGTCGGCGCGATCGATCCTCCGGATGACCGGGCCAACGGCTACATCCCCCGACTGATGTGGCTCGTGAAGGAGGCGACGGATCGCGATCCCGAAGCCTTCGAGACCGCCTGCGTCGAGTGGCGCGCGAAACGGGACGCCACACCCGATCGTCCGTTCATCGAGCGGCCCGACATGCTCGGACCCGATGGATCGTCCTACAGGTCGCTTGGATTGATGCTACCCGAATCGTCCGAAGAGTGATGACCGAGACGTACCCGTTTCTGGTTGAAGGAAAACCGTCTGCGTCAATTGGTCAGCATCGTCGAAGCTTCGCTCGGCGAAGAACGATTGGCCTCGAAGCGCAAGAGCGCAGGAGCACCCCCACAACCCCGTCATTTAGGAAGTACGCGGAAACAGCTCGTAATCAAGCGCTTCCTGGTAGCTCTGGGCTCTCCCCGACTGGTCGCCGCCCAGCCAGCGGTAGGGCCGCGGATAGAGCGTCAGCGAGCGGTTCTCCAGGGGCAGCTTAAGGGGCGCGCTGCCCCACAGAGCCGAGTACTTGGCAGCAATGGCCGCCTCCAGCGACTGCCTCAGGTCGTGGCCCGAGATATAGAGCTCGCCGCCCTTTTCAATCGCGTCCAGAAGGGACAGGATGGACGTGCCCATATAGGTGAAGCGGGGGTATTGCAGCGGCGTATAGGGCCGCTTGACCCGAATGCGGGCGCCACTTGGGTCAAAGCCCTGGTAAATTTCGGGCGGGGCCCAATCCCAGCGGACCAGGCTGTCGTCGCTCCAAACCTCTACGCCCCGGCCCGGAGTCGGTTGCCCGAAGACCGGGCAGGTAAGGCCGTTGTCGAGGCGGAATTGGCCGTTGATGATCAGGCCTTCATCGCTGTCGCCGTGCAGGGCTTCCGCGGGGCTGCCCCAGGCGATCACCTCGGCGATCTCGGCCTGGGCGAGGAGTCGCAGAACAGCGATGTGCTGGCAGCCGCCGCCCGAAATTTCGCCGCCCCAGCCGTGTACGCTGGCCCCGCGCAAGAGACCGTAATCGCCGGCTTTGAGCCAGGCGCCCGCCTCCTGCACTTCGCCCATGGCCCGCTGCAGGTTACCCCCGGCAAAGACCACGCCGCGCTGCTGGCATTCGTCGACCATAGCGTCAACGTCGGACAGCCGTGCTTCAATGGGTTTGTCGGTGGAGACGCCTTTGACGCCGGCCTGGGCCGAGGCGATGACCGCCTCTTTGATGTACTTGCCGGGCAGGACCACGGCGGCGATGTCCAGGGTCATTTCGCGATACAGGGCCTGGACGTCTTCGAACAGGTTTTTTATGCCAAAGCGCTCGCCCAGGGCCCGGCGGCGTTCGAGGTTGATTTCGGCGACGGCGACCACTTCGGTATTGGGCAAGGTCTGGTAGACTTCTATATAGTGCTGACCTAACCGGCCGCCGCCGATAATGGCCACTGAATATTTAGCCTCGGACATGATCCCTCCTTCTCATTGCCAATTGCGTACACCTCCAGGTGGGCTATCCGCGTCTGCAATCTATGGGCGGAACCCGGATACTTACTGGCGCTCCTCTTCGGGGAACTGGGAGCGGAACGACGTGGTATCAGCAGGCGTAATCCAATCCGGTCTGGGGAAGGGGGCGTGAGGATTTCCTAACGCCCGTATTTTTCGTTTGTTCTCCCCAACAACTGACGATGTCTACCGGAACTGGAAGGAGTAGAGTTTCGCGTTCTTGAAGTAAAACCGCAGCTTGACCGCCTTGCCTTCCAGCCGGCTCAGATCCGAGCTGCCGTTCCACGACGCCACCTGGTCGAGGTCGCCGTCCGTGATCGGGTCGGTGTCTTCGAACGCGTATCCCTGAATGTAATCGTGATACGGTTCCAGGACCTCGACCCGGACCTCGCAGAGCCCGGCGCCTCCGTGCTGGGGAGCCGCCACGACGTTGAGGTGGAGCTGTGAGCCGGTGAACGAGAACGAGCGGGTAACCAGCTCGCTGTACTGAGCGAAGTGCGGTCGCCCGAGCGGCGGGTCCCCCGCCAGTGCCTTGGTGCCGTCGACCGACACAAACCCGTCCAACCGGCTGACCGCCAGCCCGATGGCCGTCTGGGCACGGTCGCCCAGCTCGATCAACGTGTCGTGTGAGCGCCAGTTGTGTCCGTTGTAAAAGGTGTAGATGAGGTCGCCAACGACGATTGGTGCGCTGGCAAAGACCGAAACCGAGTCGAAATCGCTTCCGCCCCCTCTTTCGATGAACGGCTGGCGGTAGTTCCTCTGGTAGTGGATCCCATTGCGGCTGAATACGACCTCCGGATGATGAGTCGTGTTCGTGGTCCGGAAGATCCACAGAAGCCCCACGTACAAACCCTCGTACGCCACACAGGGCATGCCGTAAAACTCGGTGTCGGGCGGGTCTTGCGTGTCAGGCACCAGGATGGTCTCGGGCTCGCTCCAGGCGATACCATCGGGGCTCTCGGACCTGCCGATCAGGCGCTTGCCCAAGGGGGAACGTCGGTGACGGCTGTTCTCCGGGTGGACGGCGTAGACCTCCCGGATCGGGTCCCAGCCCATAAATAAGGTCGGTCCCCAGCGGCCGATTTTCGGAGACGTGTCGATGATCGGATTGCCGTCATACGGTGTCCAGGACTTGAAGTCCGGCGAGAAGTGGAGATCGAACCTCATGCCCGGCGTTCTCGTGTCCCCTGTTCTGACGTGTCCTCGGAACTTCTTGTCCTCATCCACCGCATTGGGATCGGGATACGTGTACTGCATCAGCCAGTCTTTCGGCAAAATGTTGTTCTGCTTCGATCCCTCGAACTCGACCTCGCCCACGATCGGCTTCTCCCATTCCATGCCGTCTTTGGAGAACGCCAAACAGGTTCGGGTCCCGCCCTCTTCTTCCATGATCACTTCATCTTTGACACGCCTCGCCTTCCACACTCTCGTGGAGTAGCGCATCTCGAAACGTCCGGCCTCGTCGTCCCACCACACGCTGTCTACGCTGAAGTGGCTTCCTTCCCAGGGGTGCTCTGCCCGCAGCACGGGATTGCCGGCCACCTTTTCGGCCCGATTCATCGTCTGCACGCAGTTGCTGGTGCTTTCGATCAGGTAGTCGTCTACGAAGAGTTGTTTCTGCGAACCGATGTCGATCAAAGCCATCTCTCGGCCCTTGGCAAAGAAGATATGGGAATTTCGGGACGCCGTGTAAGCCGCCGTTTATATGTCCGTAGGCAGCCTAGAGATTGAAGAGCTTTTTCGCCGTACCTCCGATGATGTTCTGGATGTCTTCATCGGAAAGCAGGCCCTGGCAGTGAACCCTGAAGGCATCGAGGGTCTGGCGGTAGTTGCAGAATCGCTCGACGTTCGGCATATCCGTACCCCACATCAACCGATCCGAACCCAGGGTCTCGACAATCTGCACAATGGTGGGATGGAGCTCGGTGTAGGGGTAGTCGAATACATTCCCGAGCATAATGTGAAATAGCAGCTGGAGCTTAGCGGCTGAGTCTCTGAATGGCCCGAAGACGACGTCTGGGAGGTCGAGCCGGTTGCCCTCGAGAAACATGCGAAACGGGAAGCCGTGGGTGAGCACACACGGTACCTCGGGATAGCGCTCGAGCCAGCCGGCCCAGATCTCGAGCTGGGACACATAATCGTCCAAGGTGCGACCGGGACAGGGCGGGAAGATGGTGAACATGATCGGCTTACCCAGTGCTGTCACGCCTTCCCAAAACGGACGACACGCGTCAGAGTCCCACGATTCGGCGACGCCGTACCGAAACCGGCTGGTGACCATGAATTGCAGTCCGTGTAACCCTCGCTGGTAGCTTCTTTCGACCTCGGCCAGCTGTCCTTCCGGGTCGTTTTCTATCTCCCATTCCGGGATGCAAACCAACGCCATCAACCGATCCGGATACTTCCGCACACATTCGGCATGATAGTCATTGAGCAGACCGAGTACGGCGTTGACGTGCAACAACGCGCGATCGACGCCTACGTAGTCCATCTGCGCCACGAGCATGTCGGGGGAATGCGACAGATCGACCATGTAGGGCGGCAGATACTGCTTGGCGTAGTCCACCCCATCCACGGTCCACTCGAATCGACCGTAATCACCCGCTCGGAAGTCGACGTCCTTCAACCCCTCTAGTGTGTTGTCTTGCGGATCCGCGAGAAGGCTGTTGTCACCGGCCTGCACTCGATCGTGCAACCGCCATACCGGCTGGTGATGGTCGGCCATCTCTCGCTGCAGAATGCGTAGATGCTCCTCCACGGTGGCGAGGCCGTTTGCCTCGCCCAACGGCGGATAACAGTAAGCATGACTGTCGATGATCATCGTCTGCGATTCCTCGAGTGAGCCTGCCGCGACCGAGTTCTGGACGCGACCGTTTCCCCCTTATTTCCAAGCAAGGGACGATTTTCTACCGGAACTGGTAGGAGTACAGCTTCGCGTTCTTGAAGTAGAACCGCAGCTTGACCGCCTTGCCCTCCAGCCGGCTCAGATCTGAGCTGCCGCTCCACGACGCCACCTGGTCGAGGCCGCCCTCCGTGATCGGGTCAGCGTCTTCGAACGCGAATCCCGGAATGTAGTCGTGATACGGCTCCAGGATCTCGACCCGGACCTCACACGGTCCGGCGCCTCCGTGCTGGGGTGCCGAGGCCATGTTCAGATGAAGCTGCGCTCCGGTGAACGAGAAGGAGCGGGTCACCAGCTCGCTGTACTCAGCGAAGTGAGGCCGGCCGAGCGGCGGGTCCCCCGCCAGGGCCTTGGTGCCGTCGAACGACACAAACCCGTCCAACCGGCTAACGGCCAACCCGATCGCCGCCTGGGCACGATCGCCCAGCTCGATCAATGTGTCGTGGGATCGCCAGTTGCGTCCGTTGTAGAACGTATAGATCCCCTCGCCAACCACGACCGATTCTTTAGCATACACCGAAACCGAGTCGAAATCGCTCCCGCCCCCGCGTTCGATGAACGGCTGGCGGTAGTTCCTCTGGTAGTGGATCCCATCGCGGCTGAACACGACCTCCGGATGATGCGTCGTGTTCGTAGTTCGGAAAATCCACAGAAGCCCTACGTAGAGACCCTCGTAGGCCATGCAGGGCATGCTGTAGAACTCGGTGTCCGGCGGGTCTTGCGCGTCGGGCACGAGGATCGTCTCAGGCTCGCTCCAGACGATGCCGTCCGGGCTCTCGGACCTGCCGATCAGACGCTTGCCCAGCGGGGAACGTCGGTGTCGGCTGTTCTCCATGTGAACGACATACACTTCCCGGATCGGGTCCCATCCCATGAACGAGGTCGGTCCCCAGCGCCCGATCTTCGGAGACGTGTCGATGATCGGATTGCTGTCATACGGCCTCCAGGACTTGAAGTCCGGCGAGAAGTAGAGATCGAACGTCATGCCCGGCGTCCGCGTGTCCCCCGTCCTGACGTGTCCACGGAACCTCTTGTCATCACCCGCGTTGGGATCTGGATACGTGTAGCCCATCAACCAGTCCTGCGGCAGAATGTTATTCTGCTTCGAGCCCTCGTACTCGACCTCGCCTACGACCGGCTTCTTCCATTCGATGCCGTCTTCTGAGACCGCCAGACAGGTTCGGGTCCCGTCCTCTTCTTCCAGGAGCACTTCGTCTTTGACGCGCCTCGCCTTCCAAACCCTCGCCGAATAGCGCATCTCGAAACGACCGGCCTCGTCGTCCCACCACACGTTGTCCACGATGAGGTGGCGTCCTTCCCACGGATGCTCGGACCGCAGCACGGGATTGCCGGCCGCCTTCTCGGCCCGATTCATCGTCCGCACACAGTTGCTCGTACTCTCGATCAGGTAGTCGTCAACGAAGAACTGTTTCTGCGAAGCGATGTTGATCAACGCCATCTCTCGGCACCTCCGGACAGCATAGATGATGTGGAAATAGAACTGGTGTTGTGCCTATCGTAGTTGAAACTTAGAGGGCTCCAAACTTACGTTGGGTAGACGTGTAGGAGCGTATACCCGTAAGAAAGGAGCCCAGATGGAGAAGCTATTTGTAGGCGATGGTGAAGTCAAGGTTGAGGGCGATGTCATCGATTTGGAGACGCGTTTGTCGGTGATCCAGGCGTTGATCCCGTTGGGTCTGGAGGCAGTGGCAGACCTCCTCCAGCAGGAGGTCGAGCAGCTCGCAGGCGTTCGGTATGCGCGCAAAGGTTCGGAGCAGGCGCATCGTCGGTGGGGAAGCCAGAAGGGATCCGTGTATCTGATGGACCAGAAGCTCCCGTTAGACGTTCCCCGGGTGCGCGACGTCGAGGCCGACGCAGAGGTTTCCCTGGCTGCATACCGGGCTCTACAGACGCCCAAGAAGACGGACGAGGGGCTGTTGCTTCGTGTTCTCAAGGGGATCTCGTGCCGCAACTACAAGGCCTGTGCCGAATCGGTTCCAGAAGCGTTTGGTATCTCAGCGTCCTCCGTCTCGCGGCGGTTCATCAAAGCCACCGCGAAGAAGCTGAAGCAGTTCCAGGAGCGTCCCCTCGACGACTACGGCTTCGTGACCCTGTTCATTGACGGAAAGAGCTTTGCCGACGAAGAGATCGTGATCGCTCCGGGGGTCACGATGGACGGCCAGAAGATCCCCCTGGGCTTCGTCGAATCGGCGACGGAGAACGAACGGATCTGCCGCCAGCTGATCCAGGACCTCATCCGGAGAGGCCTGTGCTACGACCAGGGCCTTCTCGTTGTGCTTGACGGCTCAAAGGGACTCCGCAGTGCTGTCACCAAAGCCCTCAAAGGGTATGTGCGCGTGCATCGCTGTCAGTGGCACAAGCGCGAGAATGTCGTCAGCTATCTCCCGGAGAGGGAACGTCCAAGAGTTCGACGGAAGCTCCAGAAAGCCTATGACTGCGACACCTACGAGAATGTCGTCAGCTATCTCCCGGAGAGGGAACGTCCAAGAGTTCGACGGAAGCTCCAGAAAGCCTATGACTGCGACACCTACGAGGAGGCAAAGGCCGCACTCGAATCACTTAAACCCGAACTGAAGCTGATGAATCAGTCTGCCGTAACGAGCCTCGAGGAAGGCCTGGAGGAAACCCTGACCCTCCACCGGCTGGGTATGCTCCCATTCCTGAAACGAAGCTTCCGAACCACCAACTGCATCGAAGCCCTCAACAGCAGGACCGGCGAGCTCACTCGGAAGGTCAGACGCTGGAACAACTCTCCCCAGAGACACAGATGGGTGGCTGCCGCACTCCTCGACATCGAACCTCGCCTGCGACGCGTGAGCGGATACAAACATCTTCCCCTACTCAGGCAAGCACTGAACAAAGATCTGAATCTCGACAACGAACAGAATGCTCAAAAGAGAGCCTGACCAAACTACGGGGCCCGATGAGTTTTCAACTGACTATGGGACTTGACCATAGAACTCGTGTGAATTGAAAAGGCGATGACTGGTCCACCTGATTCTTGATTCTCACATCATTCTATCCACGATACCTACTTCGTTCTCGGCTTGACGTCGATCGCCCGGATGATGACCGGCACGGGCCAGAACCGCCCGTGATGAGGTTCCTTTTCTCCGGGAGGGAGAAAATACCACTGATTGGGCTTCATCTGTCCCAGCTCGGAAGGGAGTTGCGGTAGCTTCTTCGGGTCGAGACCCGCTTCGATCAGCTGCTCGGCATTGATGAAATCGACCACGTCCTCCTGTGTATTCAGTGGATCTGTAGCAAAGTGTGTCATATGCCCGCCCCTGGTGATTCCCCCACCCGCTTGAAAGCAGTATTCGCCGCTCACGTGCGTCGCGTCGACGACGATGTCCGGTCGCAAAGCAATCAGATTGGCAATTGTGGCGAGCTCGCGTGCTACCATCTGAGCGGTGCCGCGCGCCATTCTGCCCTGTTTCTCATACTCTTCCCTGTTCTTACCATCAGTCTGGCCGGGACTGTGAGATACGAACATTGTAATAGCCACGAGCGCTGTCCCGATCGTGATCGCGTGTCTGTGTTCCATGGTACCCTCCTGTTCTTCGAGCCGTGTATGCCCTGAATCCCGCGGAACGAATGTGTCGGAGATACGACTTCACTTGCCGGTCCTCTTCGATATTGGACATTGGGAGATGAACATCGGAATAAACGGCGTTCTCTCGTTCCCAGGCAAGGGAATCTGGTTCAGCAAGGAGGCCCTTTTCGCGGCTATCCCGCAAAACTATATTGGCGCCTCTGAGGAGCGGGCCCCTGCAGGCTCTGGTAGTCGAGTGCTGCGCAGACAGTGATCTGGGAGAAAATCGACTGCAGCGCTTGGAGCCGATCGATACACTTACCGGCGCTGCCGAGTCGTGTTTGATAGACCGAGCTCTCTAATTAGAAGTTCGGCCCAGGAGATCTGATAGATGATCAGGATTGACGCGGAAACAGGCCGTATGTGGTGCCCTGACAAGGGGATTGATTTTGCCGACCGTCCATACGTGTACTCGCTGCGCGGACGAGTGGCAGATCGAGAAGTGGTTGAGGCTGGACTCGGTGCCAAGACCGTCACCACGAACGAGGACGGCATTGTCGTGCGGGGGATGTTCGAAGCGCTGCAGATCGAGTTGATGCAGCGCTTCCGCAACACGTCAGACGGCGTGGAAGAGACGATTGCCTTCAAGAACCTCGGCGACGAGTCGGTAACGCTTTCAGACATTGGGCTGGGATTCGCCGCGGACCTGGACGGACGACCGACCTGGCGGTTGTGTGCCATCCCATTTCGCGTGCAACTGGACGGAAGCCGTCACGACTATTCCAGCATCGATCTGATCGAGGGCGATTTCAGCAACGCCGTCTACCGGGACGAAACTCGTCCTGAGCCCCCGCTTGTGGAAGAAGGCCGCCTTCGTTCCGAGGCCTGAGCCTGGTGGGCGGATGGGCTCGGTCTGCTCGTGGCGAAGTACAACAACGCCGATGTCGAGCTCTCCGTGGCGGCGCCGCTGAGGTTGGAAGATCGGACGGCACTCCGGTTCGGCGGCGTGGGCACGTGCCTCTACGGCGAACCCAGCAGGGGGCATGCTCTGGCGCCCGGGCAGTCCTTCACGTTCGGGACAACGCACTACCTGCTCGTGGAGGGGGTGATCGAAGATGCGTTCGTTCGCTACCGCGAGCTCCTCGACCGCCACGGCCACGGTGTCCCAGTCGACTACGACCCGCCTGTCAACTGGAATGAGCTCTACGACGTCGGCTGGTTCAGTTCCGACCGCGAAAAGCTGAAATCACACTACACCCGGGACGCGCTGCTCCGGGAGGCAGAGAAGGCCCGGGCCTGCGGCTGCGAACTCCTCTATCTCGACCCTGGTTGGGAGGTTGCCGAAGGCACAACCCTTTGGGATGAGGACCGACTGGGAACGGTGGAGCGCTTCGCCGCTGTGTTGCAGGAGGACTATGGGCTGGAAATGGGCTTTCGCACGATCCTCCGATGTTACCGGGACCACTGGGATCAGCGGCACGTTATCCAGCACCCGAAGGCCCCCAAGGCGCCGGTCGAGTGGGGAGGTCAAAATCTCTGGGAGCTCTGTCTCTGCGATCCCTCATTCCGGGAACAGAAGATCGAGCGAATCCTGGACGTTGCCAGTTGTGGAAGCCGCTTTCTGATGGTCGATGAGATGGACTGGCGCGGTCCGTGCCACGACCCCAAGCACGGTCACGACGTTCCCACGAAGGCAACCGACCATGCTCGCGCCGTCTACGAGCTATGTCGTGAACTCAAGCGCCGTTGCCCCGAACTCACGCTCGAGTGTCACGATCCCGTCTGGCCCTGGCACACCTGCATTTACTTACCTACCTACTTCCAACAGGGCTTCGGAGACCAGGGTGCCTACGAAGAGAACTGGGGCTTCGAATACATGTGGAACTGCCTCGAAGACCTGCGCAGTGGAAAAGCACTTGCGCTCTACTACTACAACCTCTCCTGCAACATTCCTCTGTACCTTCACATCACCATGGCGGCAGACAACGACAACTGCCTGTTTTTCTGGTGGGCGGCGTCCACCGTTCGCCACCTGGGAATTGGCGGAAAACACGGTCACCCATCTGTCACCCCCAAGTCTCTGCCCAAGTACGACCCCGAACGTCGATTCGCTGCTTACCAAAAGCAGATGACGCTCTACAAGCGGCTCAAGCCTTACTTCACGCGTGGCACTTTCCACGGCCTCCGTGAAAACACGCACCTGCATACCCTCCCTGGGCGGAGGGGTGGAGTGCTGTTGATGTTCAACATAACGGAAGTGGATCAGGCAATAGAAGCCCGGATTGACCAAAGACTGCTTCAGACCGGCGGCCGCCCGCAGGTCGAAGGGGCTGTTGCCATCACCGAAGAGGGCGTGCTATGCATCCGGGCGGACATTCCTGCAATGTCAGCAACGGTCGTTCGTATTGGCGATGCCGTCGAAAGGGGCGAATGAGGGGAGCCGAACAAAGGCATCGAGGCGTCGTCCTGAAGGCCGCACCTCATGGCACACGTTCGGCGTAGAAGGACCATATGAATCGGCATTCGATAGTCCTGAGGCCCGCCAACCCCACGTTCGATGAAGGTCTGGCATTTGCACGCTACCTTGACGAAGCAGCCGAGGGGTTCTTTCGTTTTATGCTCGGTCCCCGCGTCGGGTACATAACCGCTACGGCGTTCGCCCAGTCCGACCACGACCTCTCCTACCAGAATGTGACTTTCGCAGAACGTGACAACGTCATTGTGGGAATGGCCTTGGGGTACACCGCGGAGCAGCATCGCCGTTCCTCGCGCCAACCCCTGAAGCGGGCTGCCGGAAGGCGTAATCTACGCATGAGGATCGTGCTCATCCTGTTTGCTCCACTCATGCGGATTATCGATTCAATCGCCGATGGCGATTTCTACCTCCACGCCATCGCTGTCGATGAGGAAGTTCGCGGCGATGGCGTCGGCTCCGTCTTGATGGACGCCCTTGAAGAGCGGGCTCGCGCGAGCGGATCGACTCGACTATCCCTCGACGTTTCAGCGAAGAATGAGGGCGCTCGTCGATTCTACCAGCGCCGCGGGATGACCGTCGAGTCGCAATGGCCGAAGCGATTGGCTATACCGGGATTGAAGCTCTATCGAATGATAAAAGAGTTCTGAGCTTCATCGGGTCCCTCTTCGACGGCATACTTGGCCGTGGGGCACCAGAACGCGAGAACGATCTGACTAGACGAGGTAACCGGTGCGATACCTGGAAATGAGACGCCACTGGCTGCGAGAGCAACCGAATGAACACCTCTCGCAACAAGGGGTGGATCTGGCTAGACGCATCGGACAGGAAGCCCACACACAATGACTACCCCACGGCTCCGCATAAGTGTAGGCTTGCTGGTGGCCTACCACACCCCTCCCACCCACACGCGCTTCTCCGCACGTCGCAAGCCTTTGTCCGTTAGCCGACACGCAGAAACCCGTTATGAAACCCAAAGTCATCGTCTTTGATCTATTCGACCGAACCCTGACGATTCCACTCGTTTTCTTGTTGCACGACTCAGCGAGACCTGATTATCGCTGCACATCATGATGTGATTAATGCCCGGACACCCCCCAATCCCAGTCGTGTAGAGGAGTTCAACCATGCCCGATCTGGAAGTTCGGCGATTGGGACGTACAGAGATGAAACCGAGGGCGCTTGGATTGGGTGGAGGGCATCTCGGTTTTCCCGAGCAGTCCGATGAAAACGCCACGACGACGATTCGGGAGGCCATCGAGCTGGGCATCAACTTCGTCGACACGTCTCCATACTACGGCGACAGTGAGCGTCGGGTCGGTCTGGCATTGGCAGGTGGATGGCGGGAAAAGGTGTACCTGCAAACCAAGGTGGGCTCTCATCCGCGATTTCTCCGAGATTTTTCTAAAGAAGCGACGACGTGGAGCCTGGAGAACAGCTTCAAACAACTACAGACAGACTATGTCGATTCGGTGCTCATTCACGGGCCACGCTACGACGTTGAAGAACCGCTCGGGGCCTGCCTGGATGTGCTGGTCGATTGGAAAGGGAAAGGGTGCATCGGTCACATCGGTATCGGTGTGCGACAGCACGAATTTCACAGGCGGGCCATTGAAACAGGCGAGATGGACCTTGTATTGTCGTTCCTGGACTACACCTTGCTTTGTCAGTCCCTCGCCGAAACGACGATTCCTCTGGCATTGGAACACGACGTAGGAATCCTTTTGGGCAGCCCATTGGGCGGGTCGCTTCTGGCGGGTCCAGAACCGATCATCAGGAAAGAGGTGACCCACGATGAAGACGGAAACCTCATACCCGCGCTCGCAGGCAGTCTGACAGACCCGGCCGTGTATCCGCGCGTGCACCGAATGTGGGCCTGGTGTCGTGAACGAGACCTGAACATCCGAGACCTGGCCATACAGTTCGCGCTCAATGCGCCCGTTAAAGGCAATGGCATGGTCCTGACAGGACCGGCCGGTCCAGAGGAGTTTCACGAGGTCTATGAGAGCGCCACGACGGAGGTGTCGGAAGTGGTATGGCAGGACTTTGAGTTCGAGTTCGGTGTAAGGATCTAGCCAGAGACTTTCGGCTGGGAGTGACTCCGAACCGACCATGGTTGCAAAACGAGGAATCTAATGGCCCGCAGAGATTGGTATTGTGAGGATGTCTTGAGCGGTAAGCTCAAAGTTGAGACGATTTGGGAAAACGACGATGTGCTCGCCTTCGACCATCCAAGGCCCGTCGAGCCGGTTCACGTGGTCGTCATTCCAAAGAAGCACGTTTCCTCGATCATGGACCCCCAAGCACTGGAGCCCGACCTGCTTGTGTCCATGGTGACTGCGGTTCAGGAATCTGCGAAGCGGAAGGGAATCGACGACCCGGGGTTCAGAGTCAAAACGGGCGCGATAGCCCCGGGCGTGACCCCTCATATGCATTGGCACGTCCTGGGACCGGGAATCCCTCCCCTCGATTGGGAAAGCCTTGTCCAGGGAATGAAAGAACAACGGGAAAGTCAGTAGAACGCCGCGCTACGAATGACCAAGAGCCGGCTTCCACCACCCTCGGACATGGCAAGCCGGCACACCTAGGACACGAATCACGGAGGTCCGAAAGATGCAAGACCTGTTTTCGCTGGAGGGAAAAATCGCATTGGTGACCGGTGGCTCGACGGGAATCGGGGCGATGATAGCCGAGGGATTTGTCAATTTTGGGGCGAAAGTCTACATCGCCGCGCGCAGAGAAGAGGTCCTGAAACAGAAACAAGAGGAGTTGGCGGAAATCGGCCCCTGCGAGTATATCGTCGCCGATGTAGGTTCGGTCGCCGGCATAAAGAGCCTGGCGGAGACCTACGGTGAAAGGGAGCAGTCGCTCGATATTCTGGTGAACAACGCCGGAACCAGCGACGGTCGCAGGGAGATCGAGGATGTGACGGAGGAAACCTGGGACGCGGTGATGGATCTCAATATCAAATCCATCTTCTTCATGGTCCAGGCGTTTCTACCATACCTTCGAGTGGGGGCTTCACCCGAGACGCCGAGGAATGTGATCAACATAGCATCAATCGACGGCTGCGGTAAGCTCAACACCTCATACAACTATGCCTACGGTGCCAGCAAAGCAGGCGTCATACAGTTGGATCGACTCCTGGGTGACAGCTTGGCCTGGGAGGGGATTCACGTAAACACACTTTCACCGGGTGACTTCCCTTCCGATCTGAACAAGGCGGCCCGGGATCATACCGACGATATGAAGAAGTCCATCCCGGCCAAGCGGATCGGGGAAAGGGACAATATCGCCGGTACCGCCATATATCTCGCTTCGCGAGCGGGTAACTTCAACGTGGGCTCCAACATAGTTGTGGACGGCGGAGAAAGCGTGCGTGGCATCCAGCGGGCGTTCTTTGCGAAGATTTTTCCCGATTGGGTTAAACTGGACAGGTAGTCGCACGGGCGGCGAACGTTTACGTCAGGCGCGATTGCTTGCAATCTGCGGAACGCCTCGGGAAAAGGTGACGCTCCCGTTTTCGAAAGGACTGTGTCGATCGCCACGATAAGCTGTGTGGCAGGAACTCGGGGCCGAGTTCGGTGTGAGGACCAGCCAGGGACGTGCGGTTCGGGTCCGCCGGAATGCAGATTCAGTGACTTAAGTGAATCTAAAGCGACGGCGACCGGCTTAGGGTTTGCCACGAAATAAGTGCTGCACTTTTCAAGGTAATGATCTTACGCTCGGAGTGTGGACGTCGAAACTCTCCGAACGAAGTATGAAGCCTTGGCTCCGGTGCTGACGGAACGCACGCGTCGTCTGTGGGCCGCCACGGAAGCCGAAGCGTTGGGTCACGGTGGGATCGCGATTGTGGCTCTGGCGACAGGAATGTCCAGAGAGCGGATCTTTCGTGGCATTCAGGAGTTGAGGTCGGACGAACCTTTGGACCCGGCTCGCATCCGGCGTCCAGGCGGCGGTCGTAAGCGGAAGGCCGACACGGACCCGACGCTGTGGCAGGACCTGAATGATCTGGTCGAGCCAACGACTGCGGGGTCGCCTGACGACAATCCTCTGAGATGGACATCGAAGAGCACTCGCAAACTGGCCGCCGAGTTGCAAGCGATGGGGCATTCGGTGAGCCCCAGGATCGTTGCCAATCTCCTGCACGAACACGATTACACGCTGCAGGCGAATCGGAAGACAAGGGAGGGATCTGCACACCCGGATCGGGACGCTCAGTTCGTTTACCTCGATGATCGGATTAGCCAGCAGCAGCAGCAGGGCCTTCCCGTTATCTCGGTGGACACCAAGAAGAAAGAGTTGATCGGCGACTTCAAGAATCCTGGCCGAGAATGGCGACCCAAGGGAGACCCGGAGCGTGTGAAGGTACACGATTTCATAGTGCCTGCTCAGGGCAAGGCGATCCCTTATGGAGTGTATGATCTGAGCCGTGATGAAGGCTGGGTAAGTGTCGGTATCGATCACGACACGGCCAGCTTCGCCGTGAATGCGATCCGAAGTTGGTGGAAGAACATGGGACGGCCCGCCTACGGCACTTCGACGCATCTGCTAATCACGGCGGACGCAGGCGGCAGCAACGGCGCCAAGACGCGGCTGTGGAAGTGGGAGCTGCAGCGCTTTGCGAATCGCACTGGCCTGACGATCACCGTATGCCACTACCCTCCTGGCACTAGTAAGTGGAACAAGATCGAACATCGCCTGTTCTCCTTCATCGCTATGAACTGGCGAGGCAAGCCCCTGGTCAGCCTGGCTGCAACCGTGAATCTCATTGCCGGAACGACCACTCAAGCCGGTCTCCGAGTACGCTCCGAGATCGACAAGCGACCCTACCCTAACGGGGTCAAGGTGACCGATGAACAGATGACCCAAATCGATCTCACTCCGCACGATTTCCACGGCGACTGGAACTACACGATCCGGCCAATGGCTCAACATTGAGATCGACCGTTTATTTATTCGCGAACCCTTACTTCTCACACACTGCCACCCCGATGTGCCGGTAAACCCCCATTCGATCCACCTTCAGCGTGCCGTTGCCCGCGCCGTAAATGTTTCCCAGATCTCGCGCTGAGTAATACATCAGATACCGATCCCCATCGTCCAGAACGCATGGCGTAGAGGTGTACCTACCGTCGAAGTCGTCGGGGTTTCGCGTTGCCGGAAACGACGCGTTGTCTCGGTGGTGGGTCCACCTGATGCCGTCTGAAGATGTTGAGCAGTGGAGTTCGCAGTATCCACCCTCGACTGCACAGGCGTACCACATCGTAAAGTCACCGCTATCGCTGATCACGAATGGATAGACGTTGGATCGCGTTGGACCCCCGGCGGTGACCACGGGCTCGGGATCTCGCGTCCATTCGATGCCGTCGTTCGAAGTAAACCTGTATATGTTGGCCGCGAGACTTGCGAATTCATCGTCCGGATTGGGAGCGGAGTTCATCCACATCGTGTATCCACCACCCTCCCCTGTCAGAATGCATGGACCACGACCGCTCGGGTAGACGGGCTCGGGACGGATCTCCCAAGAGACCCCATCTTCGCTCTCGGCGTAGCCCAGATATTGGCAGCGGATAGGCTTGTCGTTGGCGTCCAGCTCTGATCCTCCCGACACGAACCACATCCTGAACACACCGCGTGACGTGTCGAACTGCACGCGCGGTGTCTGCCAGGAGGTGCCGAACGGCAAGTCGGCCGGCCCCAGAATCGGATTGCTATCGTGCTCGTTCCAGCTGACGCCGTCGTTCGATTCCGCATATCCCAGAGACACAACATCGACGCGTGTGGCCTCGGAATTGCCGACGTACCACATGCGGTACTTTCCCTCCATTTTGACCACGGAGGGACTGTACAGCTGCACGGAGCACCATTCCTGTTGCGTGGTCATCGCCGACAGCACCGGCTGATTCACCCGTGGCGCCTCGTCGCGGTGGTGGATGTTGACGTCAGTGATATTTCGTTGCCAGTCGAGCTCATGCAGAAACATCTCAGGTCTCCTTGGGCCCCCACACCGGGGTAACACTCGTGAACACAGTATTCGGATTGGCGCGTTCGCGGCACTGACGAAGTGCATCATCGGGTCACCCGCTTGCACGCTGCGGCACTGATCTTCATCTTGCCGCTGCGAACCTTGTTGTCAGTTCGCGAATAAGACGTTAAGTGCCAAGCCGGTGCCTACAAAAGTTGAGCCATCCCTGGGCTGCCCCTGGAGTGGATAGGAAAAACAAACGGCGTTCTCTGTTACCCAGGAAACGAAAGAAATAAAGATAACCAAGGTAGAAACAATCCGCGTGGCAAGTCGAAGGCAGGCTTATAGACACGGAATCTGGGTGCAGATTTACACAGACGAAGGTCATGTTGGGCTTGGCGAGACTTGGTACGGGCCGATGGCAGTAGAAACTGCCCCAAAGATAACGTGGCCTCGGCTGGCTTGGCTCGCAGAATGGGGTACCAGACCGAAAAGGAGTTCCGATTCGTCGTCTGGGATCCCCCTGACCGATAGGATGATATTAGCGAAGGTATTTTCGTGTAAGCTGGGTCTGTTCGAGGAGTCGTAGCCCCAGAATGTTTTAGAGTTCAGGTCAATAGGTGTGTAAAAGAAATCAGGCGGCCATCTTCCCGGCTTCGACCTGCGGTCCGGTTGAGTGTTTCTGATCGTAGACTTGTTGTAGCAAGTGTGGCGCGGTGAGTTTCCTGAATCGGCTCTCTGCGACCTTGAGCGTACGCCAGATGAGAGTCGTGGCGTTCCTGACTTTCTTGAATCGCCTGGCGGCGTTTGTGCGAAGCCGAACGGAAGCAAAGGGGCTCTCGACGACGTTCGTGGTTCTCAGGTGTTTCCAGTGTTCCTTCGGGAAGTCGTAGAACGTGACCATCCGATCCCAGTCTCTTTCGAGCGTCTCCACGGCGGCAGGGAACTGTGAGCGATACCGTGCGGCAAAGCGTTTCCGGAGCTTCTCGGCCTCCTTTTTCGTGCCGGCATAGGGGATCTGGACGAGCAGTGCGCGGGCTTCAGCCTGTGCACGCTTGGCGACCTTGTCGAGCACGTTGAGGATCTTGTGGTTCCAGCACCGTTGTTGCCGGCTCTCTGGCCAGACCTGATCAACGGCCGCCCAGATGCCCATATTCCCGTCCGCGGCGATCAGGACAGGATGTTCGAGCCCGCGATCCCGGAGATCCCGGAGCACCGTGAGCCAGGATTCTGTAGACTCTCGATAACCGGGTTCTATCGCCAGGATCTCCTTGCTGCCGTCGCTCATCGCGCCGATCACGACCAGCAGACACGCCTTCTCGCGCTCGAGCCCGGCTTTGACGTAGATGCCATCAGCCCAGGCGTAGACCAGTTCGCGATTATCCAGACGCCTTTCTTTCCAGTCCTGGAAGTCGACCTCCCACTTCCCTCGAAGACGAGCGATCGAGGTCGGCGAAAGCGGCGCGCCATCACCGAGCAGCGCACGCAAAGACAACTCGAAGTCGCCCTGGGAGAGACCGTGGAGATAAAGGTCGGGAAGCAGATCTCCAATGGCCCTGGTTCTCCGGGCGAACAGGGGGAGGATGCGGCTTTCAAACCGCTCTTCCAGACCACGAACCCGGGGACGCCGGACCTTGATCGTTCCGCAGCTCGTCGAGAGACGCCGGGGCTTGCCGTAGCCGTTCCTGTAGCCCGTGGAGCTATCGACCTCGGCTCGGCGCTCATACCACGACCGGCCCAAGAACGCGGTCGCCTCCTCCTCCAGAATGGACTGGAACCGGCTCTGGATCTCTTCACGGATCCAATCGTCAACCGTCTCCCACGTCGGCATGGACTTCAATGGGGTTCTATGCGTATGTTCCTTCACGGCGATCCTCCTTCCCAACCGGGCCTCTCACCCGGTTTTGTGTGAATCAACTATCTCACGGGAAGGGTAGGGTCGCCCTTTCTATGGTGTTGTGCCTATCGTAGTTGAAACTTAGAGGGCTCCAAACTTACGTTGGGTAGACGTGTAGGAGCGTATACCCGTAAGAAAGGAGCCCAGATGGAGAAGCTATTTGTAGGCGATGGTGAAGTCAAGGTTGAGGGCGATGTCATCGATTTGGAGACGCGTTTGTCGGTGATCCAGGCGTTGATCCCGTTGGGTCTGGAGGCAGTGGCAGACCTCCTCCAGCAGGAGGTCGAGCAGCTCGCAGGCGTTCGGTATGCGCGCAAAGGTTCGGAGCAGGCGCATCGTCGGTGGGGAAGCCAGAAGGGATCCGTGTATCTGATGGACCAGAAGCTCCCGTTAGACGTTCCCCGGGTGCGCGACGTCGAGACCGACGCAGAGGTTTCCCTGGCTGCATACCGGGCTCTACAGACGCCCAAGAAGACGGACGAGGGGCTGTTGCTTCGTGTTCTCAAGGGGATCTCGTGCCGCAACTACAAGGCCTGTGCCGAATCGGTTCCAGAAGCGTTTGGTATCTCAGCGTCCTCCGTCTCGCGGCGGTTCATCAAAGCCACCGCGAAGAAGCGGAAGCAGTTCCAGGAGCGTCCCCTCGACGACTACGGCTTCGTGACCCTGTTCATTGACGGAAAGAGCTTTGCCGACGAAGAGATCGTGATCGCTCCGGGGGTCACGATGGACGGCCAGAAGATCCCCCTGGGCTTCGTCGAATCGGCGACGGAGAACGAACGGATCTGCCGCCAGCTGATCCAGGACCTCATCCGGAGAGGCCTGTGCTACGACCAGGGCCTTCTCGTTGTGCTTGACGGCTCAAAGGGACTCCGCAGTGCTGTCACCAAAGCCCTCAAAGGGTATGTGCGCGTGCATCGCTGTCAGTGGCACAAGCGCGAGAATGTCGTCAGCTATCTCCCGGAGAGGGAACGTCCAAGAGTTCGACGGAAGCTCCAGAAAGCCTATGACTGCGACACCTACGAGGAGGCAAAGGCCGCACTCGAATCACTTAAACCCGAACTGAAGCTGATGAATCAGTCTGCCGTAACGAGCCTCGAGGAAGGCCTGGAGGAAACCCTGACCCTCCACCGGCTGGGTATGCTCCCATTCCTGAAACGAAGCTTCCGAACCACCAACTGCATCGAAGCCCTCAACAGCAGGACCGGCGAGCTCACTCGGAAGGTCAGACGCTGGAACAACTCTCCCCAGAGACACAGATGGGTGGCTGCCGCACTCCTCGACATCGAACCTCGCCTGCGACGCGTGAGCGGATACAAACATCTTCCCCTACTCAGGCAAGCACTGAACAAAAATCTGAATCTCGACAACGAACAGAATGCTCAAAAGAGAGCCTGACCAAACTACGGGGCCCGATGAGTTTTCAACTGACTATGGGACTTGACCCTTTCTCTTTTTCCACACCTTTTGATTATAGCTCATGTTTTACGGAACAACTCTTCATTGTCATAGGAGATGCTATGAATAAGCCGCAACGCCCGCACTTTGAGGGTGGAGAAAACATAGCAATGAAAATACCTCCACACTTATTCGACCAGACCGTCGCCTTTTATAGGGACACGCTAGGACTGCCTCCATTGAAGGTTGAGCCGAATTCGTGCGGTTTTAGGTTCGGTGCGGTTGAGTTGTGGCTCGACCGTGTTCCCACGATGAGCCAGGCAGAGCTATGGTTGTAAAGCCCGCGGTTGTCTGGACACTCGGGTGAGTGTATTCAGGCGGCCTTTCGAGTTGCCGTGAGTGCGTTTCTAGCCTGTTCGGGCGTCTTGTAGCCGTGACGTTCGATGATCCACCTGTGGTTGTATCTGTCCCGAAACTCAAGGAGTGCGAGGCGCAGGTCTTCGATGGTACTGAAGTGTCTAACCCACAGGAGGTTTTCTTTGAGGGTACGGATGAACCGCTCGGCGCATCCGTTGCCTTCTGGCTCACGCACGAAACTCGGCGATGTTTGGACGCCGAGGAATGCGATCTCGTTCTGGAAGTCGTCAGAGACGTATTGTGACCCGTGATCGTGTCGGAGCTCCAGTCCTTCGGCGATGTTTTCTTCGAAGCCCCCGAAGTGTTCACGGATGCCCTGTCGGATCGGCTCGAGAGCCTCAAAGCGGTTGGCCGTCTTGGAGGCGTGAATGCCCACACACTCGCACGTGCAGTGGTCGATCGCGATAAACACGGAGGCTCTGCCCTCGTCGACCGTGGGCGTCACAGTCAGGTCGGTGCCCCACATCTGATCGGGCTTCTCGGTCGTAATCGTGCCATCGTGGGCTCGTCGTTCGCGACGCCGTCCTGGACGCGCCTGGAGCCCGTTTTCACGCATCAACCGGCGGACCCGATCCTTTGACGTCCGCATACCGTGAAAGCGAAGCCTGGCCCAGATCTTGCGGTATCCTTCGCCGTGGAAGGGTGACGCGTCGATCTCCTGCTGAATGAGGGAGACCAATTCCTCATCGGTACCCGCTCCGACCGGGCCTCGCTTCCGGGGTTGCCGAAGATCGGTTACGGATGAACGACGAAGCTGGCTGTGCACCGTGGAACGGGGTATCTGCAACACTTTGCACACGCGTTTAATGCTGTAGCGTCTCCCCGTGGAGGGCGAAAGGACCTCACTCATTTCCGCGACCTCCGATGCGCCAAAGGGCGGCGGGCTTCCAGACGATCGATTCTTTGTTGCAGCAGCTCGTTGTCCATCGTGAGCTCGCCAATCTTCGCCTGGAGGTCCTTGACCCTCTCGTCACGCTCGTCGCTCAGACGAGAGCGTAGTGCGGCCTGGGCGCCAGAGTGGAACTGATCGCGCCACTCGCTCAATTTAGCTGCCGTTACTCCCAGATCGCGAGAGACGCTGTCGAGGCTCTCGCCACGCATCACACGTAATACGGCTTCGGCCTTCTTCTTCACGGAGAAACGACCCTGCGAAGTCGCGCTTGGATCGGCTGGGCCTCCGCTCGCTCTCGCTCGCTCCGCCCCAACCGATCCCCTAGTAGCCTTGTTCATGGTGGACCCTCCTTTTCGACCTACTGTAGGTCAACGGAGTGTCCAAGAAAACCCCGGGGCGCTGGATGCAGAGCTATGGTTGCAAGTGGATACGCCCGACGTGATGGCGGCCAGTGAGTATCTTGAACAAAAAGGAGCAGTTCGTTGTGACGAAATCGAACCTCTACCAGATGGATTCGAGTGATGCTGGATCAGCAGTCCAACGAGCATTATTCACCTCATCTCTCGAACTGATAGGTGATCACGGGTAGGATAGTACGTTAATCCAGTAGGGACCACATCCTCTAACAACCGTGTGCGGCCGCTCCTTTCGTCGCTCCGACCCAACCTTCCCTCGTGCCTGGGTCACGTTCGCACACGGCGGAGACGTTAAGTGCCATGACGTGCCAGAAAGGCGGTTGCCCATCCCTAGGCCGCCTCGGATCAAACTTTGACTAAACGCGCTTTCATCATCGGCATCGTCCTCTCGGCGTGCGCCAACCTGTGGCCCGCCTACAACAGCATGATTGTGCACTCCTCGCGCGCCGATCACATGCACCTCTCCATGGGGATGCTCATCCCCTTCCTGATCCTCCTTTTACTGAACGTCTTTCTCGAATCGCGCGGCGCCGGCCTCTCCCCTTCCGAGCTCTTGACCGTCTGTTGCATGTCCATGGTCGCCGTCTGCATGCAGGGCGAGTGGCTCGCGGGCTACCTGATGGGGATGATCACCGCCCCCTATTACTTCGCCTCGGCTGAAAATCGATGGGAAGAACTGCTGCTGCAGTACATCCCGACCTGGGCTCTCATCCCCGACCGGGATCTGGTGCGCGGGTTTTACGAAGGTCTCCCGCCGGGGCAGTCCGTTCCGTGGGAGGCCTGGCTGACGCCAGCCTTCTGGTGGGGGATGCTCTTGGCGGCCATCCTTACGATCAACCTCTCCGTCGGCGTCCTGTTCCGAAAGCAATGGATGGAACACGAGAAACTCGCGTTCCCCATCGCGACCGCCCTCCTCGAACTCACCGGTGCCTCGGGCGAATCCGGCAAGCTGTCCGGCCTGCTGAAGAATCGCCTGTTCCGCGTCGGATTCGCAATCACCTTCGGCATCATCTGCTGGAACATCACCACCTGGTTCTCCGAGTTGGCACCGATGATTCCCATCCTCAACGGTCGCCCGGGCAAGCACGTTCTCACGCTGGCGCCGGGGTTCCCCAGCCTCATCTACGCATTCAGCCTCTTCACGTTTACGTTCGGCTACTTCACCCGATCCGAAGTGCTCTTCAGCATCTGGTTCTTCCATCTGCTGGCGATCGTGCAGGCAGGCATCTTCAACCGGCTGGGCTACGACCTTGGAAGCTCGGACAACTGGTGTTCGTTCCACCCAGCTGTCGGGTGGCAGGGATTCGGCGGGATGATCGTCCTGGCCGCGTGGGGCGTTTGGATCGGACGCGATCACTTTCGAAACGTGTGGAGACACGCGCTCGGTCAGGCGAAAGGGGACGACGACGGGGAGCTGATGTCCTACAGAACGGCGATCGTGCTTCTTGTGCTTGGACTTGGCTTCGTGATGCTGTGGCTGAACCGATCGGGCATGGCCTGGGTCCCTCTCATAGCCTTCGTTTTCGGAACCGCCGTGCTCTACATCGGGATGTCTCGCATCGTCGTCGAAAGCGGGCTCGTCGCCATGCGCGGCCCGATCACGGCGCAGGCATTCGTCTGGCACGCATTCGGAATCGCGGGCCTGGGTCCCACGAGCGCGGCCGGTCTCGCACTGACTTTTTCCTGGTTCTGCGATGGCAAAAGCTTCGGGATGACCATGCTGGCTCACGTCCCACGTCTCGGAACAGCCATGAATCGAAAAGCCCGACGACCCCTCGGGCCATCCGTACTCGCCGCGTGCGCGGTCGGCGCGATCAGCGTCATCACCTACATCGTTTACGAAGGCTACCACGCCACGGGTGGGTTCAATTTCGGAACCAACAACTTTGTCGTGGGTGGAAACGCATTCACCATCTCCGCGGTCACCGCGAGCCGAATCGAACAGGGCACGTTAGGCACGGACTGGACCCGGCTCTCGTTTCTCGGCGTGGGCGTGGTAGTGGCGGCGCTGCTGTTCTGGCTCCGCTATCAGTTCCCTGGCTTCCCTATCCACCCGATCGGGTTCACCTGCGCCGCAGCGCCGCCTTTAGGGGACACGGCCGCCACCATCTTCCTGATCTGGGCCGTCAAGTCTTTGATCCTCCGCATCGGGGGACTGGAGCGCTACCGGGCAACGGCCCCCCTCATCCTGGGATTCCTGATTGGCTACATCTCCGGCGTGGGCATCGGTGTCGTGGTCGACAGCATCTGGTTCCCCGGTCAGGGGCACCCCATGCACATGCCCTGGTGAGTTCATCGGCGCCAAGCCGATTGGCAAGGAGCAACAGCCATGACATTATCCGACGATTCGGCTTTTCCCCAACCACGGGGGCTGTGGAGGCTTCTCTACACGAGCGATCCTTCGAACCTGGCCTTCTACCAGGCCGGCCGTCACCTGGATCATACTGCGGCTGCGGAGTTCGCCGCCGGAGATCCCGCCCGTCCGGAGGATCTGACGCGTTGGGTCGACGAACTGGCCCACAGCGGAGTGGATGCCTACGCCCAAGCTGTTTTTGCGCAAGGCTGGACCGTTTTCTTCCGCTCGGAAAACTTCGAGTCCGACACAAGGCCGCAGCACCAGCGTTTCGCGGCCATGCTGGCGTCGGGTCCCTCGCCGCTGGAGGTGCTGATCGAGCAGACCCACAGGCGGGGCATGGCCTTCATCGCCAAGTTCCGGATGAGCGATACACACGGCTCGGGCACACAGGGCGCCCGCTTCCTGCTGGACAACAAGCAGTGGTGGATCCCGGAGCAACCTGGTGCGCTCGACTACCGGTTCGATCAGGTCCGCGGGTACGTGTTCGGAGTGGCCAACGAAATCGTCGACCGCTTCGACGTGGACGGGCTGTTGTTCAACTACATTCGGTTTGGTCACTGTTTCCCGAAGGATGTGGCAATCCAGAGTCAGCCGATCATGACCGGTTTTCTTCGACAGGTGCGGGAGATGCTGGACCGCCGGGGCCGGGACGGACACAAGGATCTGACGCTGGGGGTCATGCTACCGCAGACGCTTGAAGAGTGTCACGGCCTGGGATACGATATTCTGACCTGGATAGATGAGGGGCTCATCGACTATGTGTGTCCTTGCGACGTAGGTTTTGCGGATTTCAATGCGCCGTACGAAGAATTCGGCGAACTCACGCGTTCCTCCGAGTGTTTCCTCTATCCGTCGTTGACACCCATGATGTGTCGCAACGACCAGGCCACTTTGCTCAGACCGGAAAACTACCGCGCACTGGCGCAAAATTTCTACGGGGCGGGGGCAGATGGGGTTTCGGTCTTCAACTACCAGTACCACTGGGCTCGCAGAGGTGGAACTGCCAGGTATGCGGGGCCGGTGGAAGGTCGTTTGTTAGGGTTGAGTTATTTACGGGGACTCAAGGAGCCCGGGGATCTTTCCCGCCAGGTGCGACACTACCGGTTTCACCCGCTCTGGAGTGGGAGCAGTAGGACGGGCTTTGTGAAGAACGACCGGCTCGTCCTCCCGCGCCAGGCAGGCGCCAGCGGGAAATACCGCTTCAGGTTGAGCGGCGAGTTGACAGACAGCGATCGGGTTGAACTCTACTTCACGGCTCAGGGGCTGGTTCCGGATGACGAGATCCGCGTCGATGTCAATGGGCGAGAGGTGATCGAAGTGCGGCGGGTGTTTCACTCGGATGGTCGTCTGGAAATAAACGGCCGGGAGCTGCCGCCCTTCTCGACCGGTTTCTTCGACCTGGACGGGCAGGTGCTGACCGGGCGCGACAACGACCTGGGGGTGACGTTGACCAAGAGCGCTGGGGCGATCGGGGAGGAGGTTGTGATAGACGAGGTGGAGGTCGTGGTGGTTCCAGATATAGGAGTATAGTGCGGTATGGTGGAAAAGGGTTACTGGGGTATGTCTCCGTGCCAAGGGAAGGCGTTGGTAGGCTTTTCGCAAAGCGATCTGGGTCGTCCCCGGCAGCCACGTGCGGCCCAACCCATCACACTACTTTTTCAATGAAATCCCTGCCGATGTGACCGTCGAGGGCTTCATCGCCGGCTGGGGAACGTGAACCCGTGCAAGCAGGTGAGCCCAGGAGTCGCGCTTGGCTAAATCATTTGCCCTGGGCCGTCCTCACACAGAGAGGGTTGTTTTGGCAGAACTGTTAGCGAACGAATATCGTGTGCTGTATGAGTCAGCGGATCCGGAGCACCTTTACGCCTATACGCCCGGCATCTGTCGGCTCGGTTCCGGACGGCTGGTCGCGTCGAATGGCCAGGGTGGCCCCGGTGTGGCGAATCTGGAAGGGCCGAAAGGTCTGCAGGGCGAAGGAAAGAACCCCTGGCAAGGGATCGTCTGGACGTCCGACGATCACGGATCCACCTGGGCAGAACGTACGCGCTTCCCGTTCATGCACGCACGACCGTTCGCGGCTGGCGATCGGGTGTATGTGCTTGGACACGATTCCGATCTGACGATCATCGCAAGCGACGACGGAGGAGAGACCTGGTCCGATTCGGCGCAACTGACGTCGGATCAATACTGGCATCAGTCCGCGTGCAATGTGATCTACGCCAACGACGCCGTCTATCTGGTGATGGAGCGGAGGACACAGTTTGACCATCCCGGCTGGTATGTCAGCGAGCTAGCGCCCGTGCTGATGAAGGGTCCCGTGGAAGCAGATCTGACGGACCTTGGGAACTGGACGTTCGCGAGCGAGCTGTCGTTCTACGAGCTGGAAGCGACGCTTGGGAACGTGCCCGTTCCGTTCTTCAGCCTGGGTGAGGTGAGTCCGGGGCGTAAAATGAACCCGATCGGGTGGCTGGAGGCCAACGTGGTCCAGTTCCGGGATCCCAATCACATCTGGTACGATCCATCGGGACGGACCTTTCATCTCTGCATGCGGGCCCATACGGGCAGTACGGGATTGGCGTGTGTCGCGAAGGTGGTAGAGGATGCGAATGGACAGATGACGACGTCGCTGGAACAGACACCCGCCGGGCAGCCCTTCCTATACGCCCCGTGCCCAGGCGGCCAGATGCGCTTCCACATTCTGCACGATGAGCCGGCGCAACTGTTCTGGCTGTTGGGAAGCATCGCGACGGACAGCGCGTGTCGACCCGAAAGGATGCCGGACAACCGTTACAATCTCCCGAGCAACGAGCGTCACATTCAGGGCCTTCACTACTCGAGGAACTGCATCGACTGGGTACCGGCCGGCATCGTGGCGAAGGGGAATACCGCCCGGGAGGCCAGGCACTACGCCAGCATGGTGATCGACGGGGATGATCTGCACATCCTGTCGCGTTCCGGAGATCATCGGGCGAAGTCCGCACACGACGGAAACTTGATCACGCTGCACACGGTGCGAGATTTCAGGGATCTCGTCGTAATTTGAAACGCGTCCCCGTGAATCGCCCCCTGCCGGGTCCCGCACTCCAGTTAGATCCGTGGATCGCAGTATCTCATTAAGAGAGGAATAGTACGATGCCCGACAAAACGACCAGGACATTTGCGGCCCACGCAAAGGATGCCCAGTGGGCCAAGGAGGGTCTGCGGCCTTACTTCGCATACCGTGACCTGGGAATCAGGGACGCCACCGGGGGCAAGGTGTTGGCGCACATCATTCGCGCCGATCAACCCTGCAAGGGCCCGATGGGCTACCACTCCCACGATCTGGACTTTCAGATGGTCTACTTGATTAGGGGTTGGGCGCAGCTCTATTTCGAAGACATCGGTGAGATCCGCGTGGAGGCCGGCGATGCCTGGTATCAGCCACCCGGTATTAAGCACGAGGTATTGAAGTATTCCGATGACTGGGAGGTCATCGAAATCACCATGCCAGCCGAATTTGCCACACACGACGAATCGCGTTAGTGTGCGCTTTCGAATCGGTTGCGAGTGCCTATCCACACTTCTGCGTGAGAGAACCCTAAATGACAATCAAAACTGCGAATGAACTCCACACCCTGGTCCAAGAGATTTTTCTATCTGCCGGGGCCAATGATCGCAACGCGGAGGAGTTGGCCGCGCATTTGGTTCGGGCCAATCTCAGCGGCGTGGATACGCACGGCGCCTGGCACGTGAAGGGCTATGTGGAAGCGATTCAGGCGACTGACATTCTTGCCGATACGAAGCCCGAAATAGTAGAGGAGACCCCGACCCACGCGCTGATTTCGGGTAACTGGACCTTCGGTCAGGTGACGGCCAAGTATGGAATGGAGATGGCGATTCAAAAGGCCCAGGCCCAGAATGTAGCCGTCGTAGGTCTGGTGCAGATGCACCACATCGGTCGCCTGGGCCACTACGTAGAGATGGCGGCGGCTGAAGACACGATCGGCATGGTCTGGGCTGGTGGGTATAGTGAAGAGCAGCCGGCGACGGTTCCCTATGGTGGCCGGGAGCCAGTACTGCATACCAATCCCATTGCCATCGGCTTTCCAGGTGGGGAGGAATCGCCCATGATGTTTGATTGGGCCACAACGGCCCTCTCTGGAGTCAAGGTTATCAACGCCCAACGTGCGGGTGAAGCATTACCTCCCAACTCTATCGTGGATAAGGATGGGAACCCCAGCACAGACCCCAACGACTTCTTTGAAGGCGGTGGCCATTTGCCCTTTGGCGCGCACAAAGGCTACTCGCTCATGATGACGACCGAGTTCCTGGGACGCATCTTTACCGGTTCCGATGCCTATGTCGAAACGGACCGAGCCGGACCCATCATGCGCCATCAGGGCGTCACGATGATGGCCATCAAAGCAGATCTTTTCCAACCCATCGCGGACTTTACCAGGCGGGCAGATGAACTGGAACGCAGGGTCAGGGCGATTCCCCCTGCCCCCGGCTTCAATGAGGTCCTCGCACCGGGCGACCTGGAAGCTCGAACCAGAGAAACCCGGCGGCGTGACGGCATTCCGATTAAGGATGATGTCTGGCAATCGATTGTCGATGCGGCTGCGTTAGTCAATGTCAAGGTGCCTTAGGCAATCAAATCAGAACGGTACCCTCGTATGGAAGAACCACTCATATCTTCCGAAGTGATCGAAGCGCTGCGACAGATTGACAGCGCAACGGTTGCCAATGCAATCGAGCATTTCGATCTACGTGATCCGGTCGATGGATACGCTTCCTGGGCGTTGCCGTGCCAGTTTCCCAAACTGGCACCAACGGTCGGCTACGCTATAACCTGTACGGCGGACACGACGACTGCTGATAATGATCGCCCCATGCGGCTCCATGAATTACTCGATATCATCCAGGATGCACCGAAGCCCGCTGTTCTGGTCGCGCAGTACGTGGGGCAAGACCGCCAACGCAGTTGTCTGATCGGTGATATGTTTGCGGCCACGCTGCAAAAGCTGGGTGTGGTTGGCATGGTCACAGAGTTGGGAGGGCGTGATTTTCGGGGTATTGAAGAGCGGGCACCAGGCTTTCAACTTTTCTGTCCGGGTTCAGTCGTTTCCCACGGATATGGCGTCTTCCACGATTTCAACCTGACCGTATCGGTCTGCGGCCTGACCGTCCAACCCAACGATCTGCTTCACGGGGATGCCAACGGGGTGGTTAACGTGCCCGTTGAAATCGCTGGAGATGTCGTAGCACAGAGCAAACGCGTGCTGGAGGAAGAGGCAGCATTCTTCGACTTTCTGCACAGCGATGCCTACAGCTACGAAGGGTTGAAGCAACGTATGGGACGGAAAGAGTAGGTCGATAGCGTTCAGACGAGGCCATCCGCGCTGTTCTGTGTGTCCGCACGATTGCGGCCCGTCGTTGGTACTCGAACGTTAGCCGCAAGCCAGACTCACCGGTACCTTAATGAATCTCAGATCGCTCGGATACAAGGCGGATCTTGCTTTTCCGGGAGTGTTCGGTGAAACGATCGACCGGGGTAATACCTGGTCGTGCGGACTCCGAATCTCCCTGGCTTCTTCTGGGGCAATTTCCTGCTATTCGCGAAGCCTCCTACCTCCGGAGACTTCGATCGGTGGAGGGAACGCTTCAAGTCGGAGGTCGGAGACCAGCCTGGCGTTGAGCACGAGGCGTTCGGCTGGGACTCGCCCTCGGGAGCCATGGGTGACGTGGAGTCGTTCAAGTCCGCCGGGTTTGTTCCTTTTTCATCCGCGGTTATGACGGCCGACCACGTGTCTCCTTCTCCCCATCTCAACTTCGACGTCGTTACCAGACCCGTCACCACGGCGGATGAATGGGATGCCGCCGCACTATGCGAGGCAAACTATACCTCGGACAGCACGCCGAACCATCGGATCGAGGCGAGGATCGCCTCCTACCGAGGCATGTCCCGGACCGACAGCGGGGAGTGGTATGGCGCGTTTCTGGAAGGACGGATCGTAGGTGGTCTGGGTATCTACAAAGTCGATGAAACAGGCGTCATCGAGGCCGTCTCGACACACCCGGACTTTCGAAGACGCGGAATCGGCCGCAGCGCAGTATACCAGGCCACTCGCCACGCAATGGAAAATCTTGGGATCAGGGAGCTGCTCCTGATCGCCGATGATGAGGGTGACGCGAAACGTATGTATGAACAACTTGGATTCAGAACGGTTGAAATGCAGGTAGGAATGCTTCGGACCTAATCAGGCCTCCTCCCTCACCACTCGTGTGTCGTCGTACACAAGCCGCTCAACACGGAAGTCTACATCACCGACAACCATCTGGGAGGGCTCAGGATGTCTTTCGCCTTCAAGGGGGAAGAGATCGGCGTCTTATGACGAAGCAAGACGTGAAGCTGACTACTCGTAGGTACTTGCTTTAAGGAAAGGTCCATCGAATTGACGAACGCCAGCACAGTATCTCATGACACGATGCTGACCGCAGAGATACAGGGACCGCGCCAGTTGAGTGTGCGCCGGGTGCCGATACCGGAGTTCGGTACTGCCGACGCGCTGCTACGGGTCCACGCCTGCGGTATCTGTGGCTCGGATGTTCACCGATATCTCGTCGACGCATACGGCAGCCGGTTTCGCTACCCCCTCAACTCCGGGCACGAGTTCGCGGCAGAAGTGGTGGCCGTTGGAGAGCACGTAAACGACTTCAAGACAGGTGACTGGGTCACCGGTCACTCCAGCTGGGTGGATTGCGGAGGCGCCTTCGCGGAGTATCTGTTGGTACCGGAGGCCGATCGTAGTCTGATCTCGATCAGGGGTGCCGGCCAAACAGGCAATGGCGGTTCCCTCGATCCAGAGCTGGTCACACTGATCGAGCCCCTGACGGTAGGGCTGAATGCTCTGAATCAGGGTGCTCCCGCCTCTGAACAGACCTCGGGCCGACCGCCTCAACTCGTTATCCTGGGCGGCGGCACCATCGGGCTTTCCGTTCTACTTGCAGCTCAGACCCACGGCCATCGCGATATCGTGGTCAGTGAGCCGTCGAGCCTGCGGCGCGACATTGCCGTATCCCTCGGCGCGCGAAGCGTGGATCCCAGCGGCGACGATGGGTTGGAAAGGCTACGGAAGGCCGTGAGCGCGGAACAAGGTGCCGACGTCGTGTTCGAGTGCGCAGGCACCGAGGATTCGATCGCCAACGCCGTGGAGATCGTGGCTCGCGGTGGCACACTCATGATGGTCGCGGTCTCAAGCACCCAGGTTGGCATTCCTGCGATGAGTGTTGTAACGAAGGCTTTGAAGGTGCTGGGGATGACAGGGGCGCCGCTGCACGAATATGCCGACGAGGCGATCGCGATTCTGGGGTCACGAGCCAGTGAGGCCGCTCAACTCGTGACCCATCGCTTTCCCCTTGACGAGGCCGAACAGGCGTGTGACCCGCACAGCTGCTGCAAGGTGTTGGTGGAACCGGGAGAGGGTGGCACATAGCTGCTGTCGGAGCGATCTAACCCAAACTCACGAATTTCATCGAAATTACGTTGGATACGTGCCTCAGTTCAATCGCTCAAGGCATAACCTCGTTTCCCATCAGGCGATCGCCTTTCGGGCGTAGCGAACGACACTCGGATTCGGATCGTGGAGTGCGATTTCAAACAGGGAGCGGTTGGCATCTTGTCCAGCGCCCCGGGGTTTTCTTGGACACTCCGTTGACCTACAGTAGGTCGAAAAGGAGGGTCCACCATGAACAAGGCTACTAGGGGATCGGTTGGGGCGGAGCGAGCGAGAGCGAGCGGAGGCCCAGCCGATCCAAGCGCGACTTCGCAGGGTCGTTTCTCCGTGAAGAAGAAGGCCGAAGCCGTATTACGTGTGATGCGTGGCGAGAGCCTCGACAGCGTCTCTCGCGATCTGGGAGTAACGGCAGCTAAATTGAGCGAGTGGCGCGATCAGTTCCACTCTGGCGCCCAGGCCGCACTACGCTCTCGTCTGAGCGACGAGCGTGACGAGAGGGTCAAGGACCTCCAGGCGAAGATTGGCGAGCTCACGATGGACAACGAGCTGCTGCAACAAAGAATCGATCGTCTGGAAGCCCGCCGCCCTTTGGCGCATCGGAGGTCGCGGAAATGAGTGAGGTCCTTTCGCCCTCCACGGGGAGACGCTACAGCATTAAACGCGTGTGCAAAGTGTTGCAGATACCCCGTTCCACGGTGCACAGCCAGCTTCGTCGTTCATCCGTAACCGATCTTCGGCAACCCCGGAAGCGAGGCCCGGTCGGAGCGGGTACCGATGAGGAATTGGTCTCCCTCATTCAGCAGGAGATCGACGCGTCACCCTTCCACGGCGAAGGATACCGCAAGATCTGGGCCAGGCTTCGCTTTCACGGTATGCGGACGTCAAAGGATCGGGTCCGCCGGTTGATGCGTGAAAACGGGCTCCAGGCGCGTCCAGGACGGCGTCGCGAACGACGAGCCCACGATGGCACGATTACGACCGAGAAGCCCGATCAGATGTGGGGCACCGACCTGACTGTGACGCCCACGGTCGACGAGGGCAGAGCCTCCGTGTTTATCGCGATCGACCACTGCACGTGCGAGTGTGTGGGCATTCACGCCTCCAAGACGGCCAACCGCTTTGAGGCTCTCGAGCCGATCCGACAGGGCATCCGTGAACACTTCGGGGGCTTCGAAGAAAACATCGCCGAAGGACTGGAGCTCCGACACGATCACGGGTCACAATACGTCTCTGACGACTTCCAGAACGAGATCGCATTCCTCGGCGTCCAAACATCGCCGAGTTTCGTGCGTGAGCCAGAAGGCAACGGATGCGCCGAGCGGTTCATCCGTACCCTCAAAGAAAACCTCCTGTGGGTTAGACACTTCAGTACCATCGAAGACCTGCGCCTCGCACTCCTTGAGTTTCGGGACAGATACAACCACAGGTGGATCATCGAACGTCACGGCTACAAGACGCCCGAACAGGCTAGAAACGCACTCACGGCAACTCGAAAGGCCGCCTGAATACACTCACCCGAGTGTCCAGACAACCGCGGGCTTTACAGCGGTTGGCATCTTGATCAAGGTGGTCCAGTAGTGCGGCCGTTTCCAGACGCACGCACGCGCTTGGATCCTTCAGACCACGCTCAAACCATCGTGCTGCTCCCCCACCGCCGTGCCTGGCGAGTACGGCTACGGCCGATGCCCGGATTCTTACGTCTTCTGAGTTGACGAGCGGGGCCAGGACGGTGCGATCTATATGATCGCAGTGAATCATCCCCTGAAGCGCCGCGACACGGACATCCCTCGACTCATCCTCCAGGAACATCAGGCACCAGTCGAACAAATCAGGAACCTCGAGCTCCGCGAGGCGCTTCAACCCGCGGACACGACGTTTTGCATTCGTAGACTCCAACCAACTTAGAGTTTTCTCCTGGATTTCAACGTTCGGAGGTTCTTGCCGGGGTATCTTGGGTTTTGCCTTGGACCGAGGAGTACCGAATTCTAGCTTTTCGAATTCGACATTCGTATCTGGAAAATGTTCCGGCAGCCACTGTTTTGCCTTCTTCAATTACTCTTTGACATCCGTTCTGCGCTCAGGTTGAATCGTAATTCGATGTTGATGCCAGCGCCATAGGCGTAGGAGACCGGGGTGACTCGCGTTGACGCCTCTTGGCGGCCGGTGGCCAAGCAGCTGGTTCACCCAGTCGGCAACCTCACCGGGGGTGTTCAATTCGACGATCCGCCTCAGCTTCTTACACTGGGCAGCTGGAGTGAGGTCCCCTTCAGCTTTCGGGTCGTGCTGAACCTGCTGGCGCAATAGCCTGCAAGCATCCGGATCGGACAAAACACCGTCAAGTTCATCCTCGAAATCCTTCAGCACCGCGCGCCAGCGTCCACTGGTTTTGGAACGCTGCAGGAGGGTGGCGATGGCCTGAACCCCGACCTTCCCCGGCTGATGGGCTGCCTGGAATACCTTTTCCCATACGGATATATCTTGAACATCATTGCGGCAGGGACAGAGCTCCTGCATCGCTTTTGAGCGCTCGCTGAAGGAACCCTCATCAAGGGCACGGCTAATCTGAGAGATCTTGTTTGGGTGCATCTGTGACCCCTTCTGATACAAACTGATGGGAATGGTTGATATACGAACCTGTTACAACTTCCCAATCTTGGCAGGTCATCAGGTCAGTCAACCCATTGGGTTTCCTCATTTTATACTAAAGCGGATGCACGCAGGCGTTTTTGAAGTCTTTCAGTCTATATTTATGGAAGAGAGTCTCCCAAGCTTGGCGTCTTACTTCGGCTGCCCGACCAGAACCACCCACCCCCACACTTACAGCGCCGTCGGGCAGCCTGTAAGTTACCCGCGACTGGGCTCCCAGTCGCGGGATCGGTAAAAGCTATTGGCTTTCCAATTTAGGGCGCTAAAGGACGTAGCGCTCACGATTCCGGAGGGAATGGGTAAACCCCGGCTTGACATACATAGCACTGTTAGGCGCCGTATACCTAATACTGTTATGCATACTACTGCTATGCACAACCGGACTCGTTCGAGCTCATTGGGACCGGCGACGAGTAAATCATGGAAATCAACAAAGACCTGATAGCCGCTTCTTCGACCCCGATCGTCCTGGCGATCCTGACCGAAGAGGACAGCTACGGCTACGCCATCCTCAAGCGAGTTCAAGAGTTGTCCGGAGGGCGCATGGAGTGGACGGACGGGATGCTCTACCCTGTGCTGCATCGGCTCGAGCGGCTCGGCCACGTCGAGGCGAGGTGGGAAATCGCGGAGAGCGGCCGCCGACGGAAGTATTACGGGATCACGCCCCTGGGCCGCGACCAGCTCGTTGAGGTGCGCAGGCAGTGGCAAGCGGTAGACGCGACGCTCCGGGGGATCTGGCGAGCGCTCGACGTTCTCGACCCGGCCAGCCAACCAACGTTAGCCACGCCGTTTCCACAGGGGGCCTGAACGATGCCGACTCCAGATCACGCGATATCGCTCGAGGAGCAGATCGACCAATGGCGGAACTACCTCCGCCGCCGGCAGGCGATCCATTCCGTCGACGTAGCGGAGCTCGAAGACCATCTGCGCGAGCAGGTCGTGGCCCTGGTCGACGCAGGGCTCGCCACCGATGAAGCGTTCCTGGTGGCGGTGAAACGGATGGGCAACCTCGACGACCTCTCACGGGAGTTCGCGCGCGAGCATTCGGACCGACTCTGGAAAGAGCTCGTCGTCGTCCCGTCCGACTCCGGGGAGTCACGTGTGCGGGCCCGAACGGATGCCATCGTCGCCTTCTGTCTTGCGGTGGCGGCAGCCGTGGCCATCAAGCTGCCAACGCTGTTCGGAATCCAGTTGAATGTGGATGCGGACCAGGGCTTCTACGCACGCAATATGAGCTTCTTCGTGCTGCCCCTCCTGACCGGCTATTTCTTCTGGAAACGCCGGCTCGACACGAGCACGTTCCGATGGCCGGTCCTCGGGTTTGTCTCTGCAGCTGTATTCGCCAACGTCTATCCATTCGCCCTGGGCGGCCACACCGAGGTGCTTACGACGATGCACCTGCCAATCGCGGTCTGGCTGGTCGTGGGCATCGTGTATGCGGGCGGGCGGTGGGGCGAGGTGGGCGGTCGGATGGACTTCATTCGCTTCTCGGGCGAGCTCTTCATCTACTATGTGCTGATCGCCCTCGGCGGCGGCATCCTCACGGGGTTCATGGCGATGATCTACCAGACCATCGGGATCGACGTCGAGCCCTTCATCGAATCCTGGCAGGTGCCGTGCGGCGCGGTGGGGGCCGTACTGGTTGCCGCCTGGCTGGTGGAGGCCAAGCAGAGCGTGATCGAGAACATGGCGCCTGTGCTGACACGCCTCTTCACGCCTCTCTTCGCCGCGCTGCTGGTCACGTTTCTGGCGACCCTGCTCTGGACCGGGCGCGGGCTGGACATCGAACGCGAGCTGCTCATCGCCTTCGACCTGCTCCTGGTCGTCGTCCTGGGCCTGCTCCTCTACTCCATCTCCGCCCGCGACCCCCGGCTGCCTCCCGGTGTCTTCGATGTGGTGCAGGTGGTGCTTGTGGTCAGCGCGCTGTTGGCCGACGCCGTCGCGCTCTGGGCCATCGCCGGACGTATTTCCGAGTTCGGCTTCAGCCCGAACCGCGTGGCCGCTCTGGGCGAGAACGTGATTCTTCTGGTCAATCTGGCTTGGTCCGCCGTGCTCTACATCGGCTTCCTGCGAGGGCGTAGGTCATTCACAGACCTCGAACGGTGGCAAACGGATTACGTGCCGGTCTATGCTCTGTGGGCCGCGAGCGTCGTGATCGTGTTTCCGCCGGTGTTCGGCTACATCTGATAGGATTCCCTGACCCGTTCCAACTCCGCGTAGCTAGTTCTCGAGCATCGTGCGCCTAACAGGAGACGGGTCACGTCTAAAGGTTGCGCCAAAGCCTCTGGCAAAGTCTCCCACGTCATAGCCTGAATAGTGCAAGCAATAGCTGAGCAGAAGTCAGGCTTGCGAAACCAGTTCTAATCGCGTTCCACCGATTCCAGCGCGGCTCGAATTCGTCACGCGCTGCCCTTCGCCCCTCTTCGCTCATCACGTCGACGTCTAGTGTCTGAAGCATGTCGTTCAGCGGCACATTGATCGTGAATGTGGGCAGTTGAACGCCCACAAGGTAGACGAAGACGGCGCAGATAATGAGTGTCCGACCGAATGGATCGAGTTGACCGATCCCCAGCGCCGCGGCAACCACCAAAGCCGCCACCGACCCTACCCAGACGAACACAAAGACGGGTTGCCTCTTCTGGATCACGCCGTCAATTGCCTGGAAGGCTCGAATGAACTCTCGGTCGCTCAGGCTTCCGAGGCCAGGCATCGCGACGATGGCAAAGGCGAGGAGGAAACCGGCCACCAGGGAACACAGCAGTGTGGCCGAGATGAGCATGAATGGAAAGGCGCCACTGTCCACGGTTCGCCCTCTTTCTTCTTGGTTTCCAAACTTGGCTGGTATGGATCGGCGGCGCACCACGCGCTGCGAAAAGTGAGAGACCGTCCATGAGCGCAAGGCGGCCGCTGATTCCTGTCGAGTCGTTCACGCCGCATCCCAGACGCCGGCGGCGGCGGTATGTCGTGCGTAATCGGCGAAGTCGCGGGGGGGACGTCCGAGGGCCCGCTCGACACCGTCCGCCAGGTGGGCGTTGCGGCCGTCGAGGACGGTACTGAACAGATAATTGACCAGCCATTGGAAATCGATTGGCAACCCGGCTTCGGCTAGAGCCGCGGCGTACTCGTCAGAGGAAATTTGCACATAGCGGATCTCCCGACCTGTCGCTCGACCGATTTCGTCGACCGCCTCCGAAAAGGTCAGAAGGCGCGGGCCAGTCAACTCGTAGAGCCGTCCCACGTGCCCGTCCTGAGTGAGAGCCGCGACCGCGATGTCGCCGATGTCGTCGGCGTCGACGAAGGGCTCGCCTACATTTCCTGCGGATAGCACCACCTCGCCATCGATGACGGAGTCCAGCAGGAAGTTTTCACTATCAACGCTGGCCAAGGAAGTCGCGATGTCGCGTGCGGGATTCGCGGCGCGGTTCAAGACAGTGGTTGGAGAGTCACCCATGCAATATGTGACGCGTGGGAAGATGAACCTCGCCATGACGTGGCTCAAGGAAGAGGACACGCCACTCAGTGAGCTCGCACCGCGTCTTGGGTACCAATCGGAAGCTGCATTCGGCGGAGCTTTCAAACGATTCATGGGCGTTTCACCAGGGTACATTCGGCGGCAGGGAGAGTGGGCGTTTGTCGATTGAATCGATATCGGCTCTCAGCGGAGTTCTTTCATTCCCAGGAGAACCTCGCCCTCATGGGAAGTGAAGAATCACTCAGCACTGAGCCAGCGGCCAGGGAACATCCGATAGACCGAGGGACATCGTATGAATCCACGAGTCGACGAATCACACCTACAAGATGCGCGTGAGACGGTCGATTTCATGTGTAGCCGAGTACAGCCCGATGGTTTCCTGCTGCCCCCCAAAGCACTTTTCTGCGAGACGACCGGCTATCAGGCGGAAGCTGCAGCCACCATCGCCTTGGCCGGAGCCAAGCTCGACCTACCGGGAACGTCAGAGACGGCAAGGCGGATGTTCGATCGTCTGTTCGGCCGTCGACTGGACAGTGACCTGTGGTCACTCGACTGGACAGGCGGCTTCCCCTACCGCGATCCGCTTCCCGGGAATTGGCAGGAACAGAATGCTATTTCCGGATGCGCGATACACCGCAGCCACGTTACTGAGTCGGCGATCTACTGCTCGGCTGCAGGCGATGACTCATTCAATGAGGCAGCCAACAGATCCATGACGGCGATGTTCGATGAATGGGACTTCATGACCGACGATTTCATTCATCTGACACGGGAATTCGTCATCCTGTCGGTCCTGGCGTGGGGTGAACCCATGGCCGAGTTCGTCCCCAAAATCGAGCCGTTATTGCAGTGGGTATTGGAGACATTCGTGGATACCGCTTCTCGAGACTTTCCTTTTTTGACGACGGTAAGAACGATGCTGTTGCTTAATGCTGTGGGACCGGATTGTGTGCGCGACGTTATTGCACCGGGCTGATTCGAGTCGGAGCCAGACAGTTTTCGGCACATCGAGTCAACCGACGACCACATTAACACACGAGGAAACACAGCCGTTGCACTCACGTTTCGCACGTTGGACCTGGCACTGGGCGAAACCGAGTACACAAGTCGGCCGATCTATGCACATCTCAGTGAATGGATTGATTCGATGCGCAATCCAGACGGCGGCTATTTTGAATGCCAGGACCTCGAGACGGGCCGGAAGTGGGGCCAGGGTTGCCCAGCCCATTTCCTCCCTTTGTGGTGGATTCTTGGAGGATTCCAGGTCTGAGCCAATTTTCTCACGAGGTCCCGCCACTAGCGTGACCGGAGAAAGCGAGCGGACCTGCTAAAAGATCCCAACGTCCCAGCCGCCAAGGCGGCGAGTGGATTCAGCTACGGACCGATTCTCGTCAATCGGAGGCCATTGGATGAGCAGCGAGCGTGACACCCATTGCGATAGAATGGGCTATGCTGAGTTTTCACAGAATCACGAGTGAGCCGAAGAAAGACGCTTCCATGAACGTAGACCGACAACCTACCTCAGTCCCACTGCTCGAAAACCAGATCGACCGGGCTGGCCATTTGCTCGCTCGTGCATTTCAAGACGACCCGTTGAACATCTACGCGTTGCCCGACGAACGAGAACGCGCACGCTTGAATCCAACCTATTTCTCAGCATTCGTAAGGTATGGCCACGTTGCCGGAGAAGTGTGGACGATGGAGGGAAGTCTTGACGGCGTCGCGATTTGGCTTCCCCCGGGAGGTGTGGATATACAGTCCGACCTGGCTGAACAAGCAGGCATTACTTCCCTTCCGTCAATCCTTGGCGTCGAGCCAGTCGACCGTAAGAGGAACGTGTTTGACTACCTGGATATGCTTCACAGGCGTGATGTACAGGGTCCGCACTGGTACTTGACCATCATAGGTATTGAGCCGAATCGGCAGCGACAAGGCGTTGGGAGTGCGCTGCTACAACCCGTACTATCTCGTGCTGATGCTGAAGGACTGCCTTGTTATCTCGAAACACTCAACGCGACGAACATTCCCTTCTACGCAAGGCATGGGTTTAAGATCGTCGTTGAAGATGTCGAACCCAAGAGCGGCCTTCGGTTCTGGACATTTCAACGTGAACCCAGATCGCGACCATTGGATTCTTAGGTGTTCCGGGGCGACGATCTTCGTAGATTGCGCTGGGCATCCTTGAAATCATTCGATGGGAAGGTTGACTTATGACGGCTCCACTCGGTAATGGTGACTACCAATACGAACACGTGTCGGGTTGGGGGAAGGGACCCGAGGGCCGCAAACTCGGCGTCGTTTCTGGCCAAGCGGCGGATTCAAGAAACCGGCTCTTCGTAGTCGATCGGGAGCCCGATCCGGCCATCGTTGTCTTTGATCGCGAAGGTCGGTTTCTCAGCGCCTGGGGCGAAGACGTATTCACACAGCCTCACGACATCTGGATCTCGCCCGACGATAAAGTCTACATCTCAGACTGCGGCGATCACACCATTCGCATCTGCACGACGGAAGGTGAGGTGCTCCAGACACTCGGAACGCCCGGTACACCTGGCGAACCGGGCACGCCCTTCAACAGACCCACACGAGCCGTCGGATCTCCATCCGGTGAGATCTTCGTCTCCGACGGTTACGGTCAGCATCGAGTTCACCGGTTTTCCGCGGAAGGCGAGCTGATTGCCTCCTGGGGTGAGCGAGGACCCGAGCCGGGGAAATTCGGCCTGGTTCACAGCGTCTTCGTCGATCAACAAGGCCGCGTATTGATCGCCGATAGAGAGCCGAACCATTGCATCCAGGTTTTCGACGTCGACGGCAATCTGCTCGACCGATGGAAGGGACGGACCGCCCCTTGCGGTCTCTTCGTCGACAACGACGGCACCGTCTTCGTCGCCGAGGGCCATAGCATCAACCTCTTCACGTCGTCAGGAGAATTTCTGTCCCACGTCCCCCTGGAAATCAGTCCGGACAGCGCTGGACACGGATCCCATTCCGTCTGCGTCGACAGCCACGGAGACCTCTACGCTGGTGAGGTTGGCGCAGAGAACCTGATACACAAGTTCAAACGTATCGCCAGCTGAAGTTCGAACTAAAAGGTCCACTAAGACTCTTGCACGGCCTCACGACGTCTCGAGAGCGTGTAACGGACTCTCTGACCTCTGACTTCAGACCTCTTGGTGCAGCCGCAGGCCACCGGTCAAACATCGTAACCCACGCTGCGCAGATGGGCCACGGACTCCTCCAAATCCCCGCCCTCCTGAATAATCCACGGCCCCTCGTAATTCACGGCCTCTAGCACTCGCCGAACGCCTGCGAAATCCACGGTTCCCCTGCCGAGTGTCCCAAATTCCCGTGCACTTAGAACGCCGTTGTGATCCTTCAAGTGCGTGCTGACCACATACTCGGCGACCTTCTCCAGTTCCTCGACGGCATCCGCACCTTCCGTGTAGAAGCTGATATTTCCTGTATCGAAGTTGATTCGAACATTCGGATGGTCCGTTGATTCCATTGTCTTGATCGAAACATCCGCATTGTGAAGAAGAGAAGGGTGGGTTTCGATCGCGACCGTGACACCGCGTTTTGCCGCTTCATCCCCCATCTCTTTCAACCAGTGACAAACCTTCGGTCTCTGCGCTTCCCCGGCTTTGATGCTGGTGAGGGCGAGCGTGAGCTTCATCTGCGCCGCCGCATCGAACGCGTCCACCCAGGCCCGGGCCGCTTCTGGTGAGGCAACGGTTTCCTCTTCCAGATACTGTGCCGTCAGCCCGACGGCCTCGAGCCCTTTCGCTTTCAAATCTGCCTGTAGTTCCTCTACCTTGTCCGGGTCAGGGGCAGCAACCTGAACGTAGCGTATGCCATAACCCAGGAGCTCTTCCCCTCCGCCCGTGTTCGCCAGTACCTGTTTCATGCTTGGCTCCTTTCCTATCAGGAGGACGATGAGATGTCCGAAGAAAGAGTCCTAACCGGAACGTGGTCGGGGTTTTACCCGGGCGACTGGGTAAGACCGAGAAGCAATCCCGGGACGTGGATGCCGCTCGTGGATGTCGTCGACGTCTTTCCAGGCAACAGGTGCGTCTCACGCCAGGGTGAATACAATCTCTACGATGCGCCCATCGGCGTCGAGCTCAAGATAGAGGAAGCCACCAAAGCGCCTATCATTTTCGACAAAGAAGCCGAATGGGAGAGCGAGGGCGTCTCTCCGGGCGATGTGTGGTACGAAGATGGGCGATACCACATGTTCTATTACGCCACGGGGCAGGGCTCCTGCTACGCCGTCAGCGATGACTGCTATCATTGGACCCGTCCCGAATTGGGAGAAGTCGACTACAACGGCTCGAAGAAGAACAACATCCGCGCCAACTACCCCGAAGGGGGCATCTTCGAAGATCCCTCCGCACCGCCGGAGGAGCGGTTCAAGGCCATGGGGGCCGGATCCGGTTGGTACGACCCCGACACGTGGGAAAAGCTGGAGGGCGAGGAAGCCACGGAGCGATGGGACGCCATGCACTACGAGGGGCTGGACTATCAGGGGCCGAAAGTCGTCCTGCGGGGCTGGTTGGTCGGATGGACATCCCCCGACCGTTTCCACGGTTGGAAAAAGATAGAGGAGCCGCTCGCAGACTATTCGGTCAACGGTGGCATCGTCGCCGGCTACGATGAAGCGAATGCCATTTACTACGCCTACATGCAGCCACAGGGTTTCGCTCCGGAAGATAAGGGAATCGGCACGGGTATTCAGGAAACAGAGATCGTGCGCCGGGCCAACGGCATCGCCAGAACGAAAGACTTCCGCCACTGGCCCGCACCCAAACTCACCATGTACCCCGACGCCCAGGACGATCTGGACATCGCCTTCTACGCGCACAACTACTTCGCTTATCCCGGACGCACGGATCTTCACACCATGCTCACCCCCATCTTCCATCACTCGACGGGCCAGATGGACGTCCAGATCGCATTCAGTCGGGACGGACTCGTCTGGTATCGGCCCGAACGCAAGCCCATCGTCACCGTTGGCCCACCCGGCAGTGGCGAAGAGGGCATGATCGGCGCCTCCGGTATCCACGAGCTTCCCGACGGGCATTGGGGTGCTCTATACTGGGGGGACTCCCGGCTTCACAATGTCAAAGAAGAGTATCAGGCCGCCCTGTTCCCACAGCAACAACCCCGAAAGATGGGATGGGCCCTGTGGCAACCACACCGCTTCTGCGGATTCGAGGCAGACGGTGAGGGACAGTTCACGATTCCCACCATCCACCGCCGCAACGACGAGCTGCGGCTCAACTACCGCTGTCAGCCCGGCGGCTGGGTGAGCGTCGAGCTGCTGCACAGAATACCTTCCATGTTCCACGGGGACGTCGATCCACTGAGCGGTTTCACCTTCGAGCAATGCGACCGCCTGACGGGCGACTCCCTCGATCAGGTGGTCACCTGGCGCGGGAACAGCGACATCTCGAGCCTGGGTGAAATGGTCGCCATCCGGTTGAAGATGTTCCAGGCCAAGCTGTTCGCTTACCAGGTGTAAGGCTGATGCTGGAGGCCGTCGTCATTCGAAAAATTAAACGACCAATAGCGATGATCCGCTGGCCGGCCTATGTCGTGGGCGTGGATCGTCACGGCCGGTGGCTCTTCAGCCCCAAGGGCACGATCTGCAGAGGCCAATCCGGTTCGAATATCGGCGAGAACGAAGTCGGTCGGGGGAATCGAGACGCCAGTCAACCTGTGATGCACCTGATCCCGAACATTGGCTGGTGGACGGCAGCCTGGAGTCGAGAGCCCGAGGTCACGATCAGCGTCGACGTCTGCACGCCACCGAGATGGATCGATGGAGAGTGGCACTACATCGACCTCGAACTCGATCCCACCTCGCGCAGCGGCCGTGTAGAGATCCACGATGAAGACGAGTTTGTTGCCGCGTGCGAGGAGGGACTGATTTCGCGTGAGGAGGCCGTTGAGGCGCGTGCTGCTGCAGTGGAAATCGAACGAAGCTTACAGCAAGGTGAGGAACCTTTTGGCTGCTCGGGCTGGAACAAGCTGGACGAGGCGTTGAGCTTGAAGTTGCCCCCGATCAGGGACCTGCGACACGTCGAGTCATAGAGAAGATTGAAAATTGTCTACAATCACTCCTCTCCCCTTGATCAAGCAGCCTTCGGCCTTCACCGATCCCGACTGGCTGTTCGAAGTCAAGTATGATGGATTCCGCAGTCTCGCCTACATCGGCGACGGAACGTGCAGATTGGTTTCACGCAACGGAAACACCTACCAGCGGTTCAAAAGCCTTGTGAAGGCCTTGTCGGACCTGCAAAGCGAAACGATCCTGGACGGAGAGTTGGCGTGCGTTGACGACGAAGGTCTCTCGCAGTTCGACGACCTGATGTTCGCGCAGTCGCCCGCCCTTTTCTGGCTCTATCCGGGTTTCTCAACGGTGAAACTATAGAATGACAAGGTCATAGATCGTTCCCTACGCTTGGTTGTGTGTGTAGGACAATCAAAGCGAAGGGGGTGCGACCTATGACCGGGAGCAGATTACTATCGAAACTGCTGAGATTCAAGGGGTTCCGTGTTGTCAGCTGGTGGTTTGAGGGGAGAAGCTGTTTCGTCATCGCCGTAAAGCCCCATAAGAATGGTTGTTGTTGTCCGGAGTGCGGCCGTCGAGGTAAAATCGTCCGCACAATGCCCCATCCGCGTCGGTGGCGTGACATTCCGGTGTGCGGGTGGAGGGTCTGGCTTCTCTACCATCCTCGGGAGATTCGGTGTCCTACCCACGGTCGTGTGGTCGAGGAGATTCCGTGGGCGGAGCGGTTCTCTCGGGTGACGTATCGCTTCGAGTATGCCATGCTGCGCTACTGCCAGACCATGACGCAGAAGGCGGCGTCCGAGTTGCTGCGCATCTCTGCCTCGACGCTGTCGGATCTCCTTCACCGATCCATCACGCGGCTTCGTGAAGGTCATCGTATCCGAGGGCTCAAAACCATCGGGATCGACGAGATCTCCTACGCCAAGCGTCACAGGTACGCCACGCTCGTTTACGATCTGGACCGCTCCTGCGTGGTGTGGGTTGGCCGCGGCAGGGCGCGTAAAACGATCGATCGGTTCTTCACAGAGGCTCTCAGTCCCTACCAGAGATCCAAGATCGAGTGGGCCTGCTGCGACATGAGCGAAGCTTACATCGGAGCCATCCAGGAACACTGTCCGAATGCCAAGCTGGTCCTCGATCGCTTTCACATCGTCAAGGCTCTCAATGCCGCCGTTGACGAGGTCCGTAAGGACCAGTGGCGTAAAGCTGCCCCGGATGAGCGCAAAGCCATGAAGGGCCTCCGATGGCTCCTCTACCGGCACTCAGCGACACGCTCCAGAGGGGATACTCGGACACTCAAAGCACTGGAGAAGGCGAACTACCGAATCTATAGAGCCTGGAGACTCAAGGACGAGTTCGAGCAGTTCTGGGAATACAAAGCGCCCTGGGCTGCCGAACGCTTCCTGAAATGCTGGACGACGTCCGCACTCAGAAGTCGACTTGAACCCCTGCGAAAGTTCGTCAGGACCCTGCGACAGCACTTCTTCGGCGTCCTCGCATTCGTGAACACGCGTCTTACCAACGCCATCGCCGAAGGCCTCAACCGAATCGTCCAAATCGTCAAGAACCGAGCCAGCGGATTCCGCACACTCGACGCATTCAACGATATGATCTTCCTTACCGTCGGAGACATAAACATCCCTGAGCAGATTCCGAAGAGGTTCCGCACACTCTAACCGCGCCCCCATGCCAGGAACCACGGCACCTTCACCCACTTCATCTCGTTGAGAGATCCGGATATAGCCCCTTTTCTTCGCCTTCGACATTCTGGCACTCGACGGCGAGGATTTGCGGGAGAGACCCTGCATCGAACGGAAGCAGATGCTAAAGGATCTAGTCGAGACCGGCGTTCCGAGGCTCCACTACGTCGACCACGTCGAGGGTGAGGGCGAACAGCTGTTCGACCTGATCTGCGAACGCGACATGGAGGGCATCGTCGCGAAACCAAGGGCAAGCCGATATCGGGAAGTGAACGGAAAGACACCCTGGATCAAGATCAAGAACCCCGACTATTCGCAGGCCGAGGACCGGGGAGAGCTATTCAACCCATCGGCGGAAGAAAATCAGAAGCCGACGTGAAGACTTCACTCGGACACGAGGAGCGCACCTACGAGGCGGGCGGCATGGAACTCCGGGGAACAACGTGAAAGCTCGATCGCGAAGAACAAGAATCAAAGATCCCGATGTTGCTGCGGTCTTCCAATCCTACCCGAAAACCTTGCGACCAAAGCTGATGGCTCTCCGGCAACTGATCATCGAGACCGCCGCCGCGACGGAAGGGGTGGGAGGGATAGAAGAAACGCTCAAGTGGGGGGAGCCAAGCTATCTGACAGCAGAATCCAAGAGTGGATCTACGATCAGAATCGCCTGGAAGGAAGCTCACAGCGACCAGGTCGGGATCTATTTCAAGTGCACAACCAATCTGGTAGACACGTTCAGGGAACGCTACCCGACGGAATTTCGATACGGGGGAACTCGGTGTATCATCTTCGACAAAGATGATCCGATTCCGGTGGGCAAACTACGACGATGTATCGCGTTAGCCCTCACCTACCACCTAAACAAAAAGTTGGAGCAAGAAGCCAGGTGGGAAACCGTAGAGAAGCGATTCACAAAATGAGGATCGTCTTGGGACGAAGTCGTCGGAGGTGAGGACCAGAGAATCTGTCGACATTCCCCGGTTCATGAGCAACCCACCCGTCGTCCTGATAGAACAGATGAACAGATCCAGCCGACTTTTGACTGTTTGAACGTGCGACCCTTCCCTACCTTGGCCTGAAGGCTGGACTACGCGTGTCGATGTGTCTGCCTAACCGTCCGATTTTGTGGGAGACCTATGGCCGATAGCCCGTATGTCATGACCGATGAGGAAAAGTAATACTTCGACCTCCGGGGGTATCTCATCCTCCGAAACGTGCTTTCTCGGGAGAAGGTCGAAGCCTGCAATCACGCCATCGATCAGTTTGCCGACCGGATCGTGCCAAGCAAAGAAATCGGCGTCCTCTCCCGGGGCTCGGAAGCGCTGGCTGGTGAAGGCCGGAACGAACTGCGAGGCATGCTCGGCTGGCCCGAACCCTACCGCACTCCCTTCCGCAGGCTTCTGGTCCACCCGATGGTCGTATCTCGCCTCAACGAACTCTGTGGCAAAGGGTTCCGACTCGACCACGGCCCTCAACTCATCATCACCGAAAGAGGGTCCGAGGGCCATTGGTTGCACGGCTCGGGCGAACCCTTTAACCCAGCCGTCGGCTACCACCAGCAGAACGGCAGAATCTTCGCTCGAGGTGTGACCGTCTCGTGGCAGCTCACCGACGTCAACGCCGGCGATGGCGGCTTCGTCATCGTCCCCGGCAGTCACAAGAACGCCGAGCCCACGCCCGAAGACCTGCGTCTGATGAAAGACGACATGGGCGTCGTAGAACAGCCTGTCTTGAAAGCCGGCGACGTTCTCTTCTTCTGCGAAACGGCCACCCACGGCACGTTGCCCTGGAAAAGCGGCAGCCAACGCCGCTCTCTGTTATACAAGTACGCCGAACGGGGTGCCGCCCGATCCGTGGGCCGGTACTTCACGCCGCAGGAGCGCCACGGCGAATGGACGAACGAACTCACCCCCGAGCAGCAGGCGCTCCTCTACGGCCCCGGGATGCATCGCGACGGCAAGGAGGTGCTTATTCCCGCAATTGACTCGGATGGGGAGAAGGTCTGGTTGTCGGACGAGGAGATTCGAATATTCGGGTAGGTACGAGGCGTGACTCTCCCACGTCGTTCAGGAACGACATTGCGAGGCTATTATGGACGCCAAAGAACGCTACCTCTGGGATCTGAAAGGACATCTGATCCTCCGCGACGTCCTTGGCAAAGAGGAACTCAAAGCCGCAAACGACGCCATCGACTTCTGCGCCGACCGCATCACGCCGGGCGATGCAAACCGTTTGTCAAGAGGCTCGACTTTTCTCCAAGGGCTGGGGCGGCCCGGGTTGCGGGGCACCAATCTGCTCGACATCGAGAAGCCTCACTGTAACATCTTTCGGAAACTACTGGTCCACCCAGTCGTCATGTCCCGTCTGAAAGTCATGTGCGGCCAGGGCTTCCGTCTCGACCACGGCCCCCAGTTCATCGGTGGCGTCAAGGGTACCTCCGGGCACGCCCTCCACGGCTCCGGAGCCCCCCATAAACCCTATGTCGCCTACCGAAACAGGCACGGTGAGATGCACTGCGCCGGCGTCACCGTCTCCTGGCAACTGGCTAAGGTTCCCGCAGGCAAAGGCGGCTTCGCCTGCGTCCCCGGCTCCCACAGATCCGACTTCGACATGCCCGAAGGCGTGCGCACCGTCGACAGCGACATGGGCACTTCCATCAACCCCGAAGCCAACCCGGGCGACGTCGTCTTCTTTATGGACGGGGCACAGACCCACGGCACCTATCCCTGGGTGAACGACCACGAGCGCCGTTCCATCCTCTACAAGTTCGCTTCACGCACCGCTGTGCGCACCGGTGTCTCCGTCCAGATGGCGCCCCCGGAAATCTACTGGGAAGAGAACATTGTCGAAGGTATGGAACCGGAAGAGCGAGCTGTCATGTTTGGCCCCTGCTCGGGTCACGGAGGCCTGGTTCCTTCTCTGGACGTCACTGAAGACGGCTCACTCATCGTCGAGGGTGGCGACGAAACCAAAGCGCCCCCTACGGCCGATGGACTACCACGACGAACGTCTCAGAAAGCCACGCCGACAGGGTAGGGCTCTTAGACCCAACCAAAAGGATTTCCCAGCCTCGCAGGTCGCGCACCGGCGGGGCTTCTTGTTGTGCTTAGGATCCGAATCTGACCGACCCGGAGCATTCGTTCGGGTTGGCCACGCGGGATCTGCTGCCGATCGGTCTGGTGGGTGTGATGCTGGCTTCGATGACCGCGGCGGTCATATCGTCGTTTGATTCGTTTATGGTAGATGGGTCCGCACTCTTCGTCGAGAATTTCTACAAACCGTAGATTCGTTCCGATTCGCCGGAGAAGCACTGCATGAACGTAGGACGCGTTGCCGCGGTGGGAGTCGTGGCTGCAGGTCTTGCCTGCTCCGGCCTGTCGGAGTCGGTCACGAGAGCGTGAAATTCTCCGTGCTGTTCGTGGCCGGCTCGAGCCACTGGAAACGACATCCAGGTCGCATGGTTTTTCCGTTGGATCTCTTTAGACAAGAATCATATTCTCGTCACACATAGACACCGGCATCTGTTCGTCGCTGGCAGATCTGAATGAGCCAGTGAAACTTGAAGCCAGTGGCGATCTCCAGGTACTCTCGTTACAATGTGCTCCAATGAGGGTGATTGGGGCGGCACGATGTTCAGGTGAGAGATTATTCATGATCCGGACATTCGTAGACACGCTGTATCCCGTTGCTTATTCGATTCGGCTCGTGACAACCGCCGTAGTTCTCTCCATGTCATCCGTGTCTCAGGCAGGGGGATCCGAACCAACTCTGGCCCGGTTGTCTTTCTGGGTGCCTGGTGAGGCTACGAGATTCGAGGTCGATTATCGGGCTAGGGTCCTTCCGATTCTCCAGCGCCACGGACTTCGGGCATCTTCGAGAACCGCTCGGGCGACCCCTGACAGCGTGTTCAGCCGGCTGTTCGAGTTCGAGACACCGAGCGAGCTCCGGCGGGTGTGGGACATCTTACGGCAAGACGCGGGATGGCTGAAAGTCATGCGTAGACTGGCCACGGATCGGATCGTAAACGAGGACGGCCTGATAAGGCATCGCTTCGAAATCTACACAACACCTGTCGGACAGGGCCGGATTGTGAATCAGACCGCTTAAAAAGGGCTATATCCGGATCTCTCAACGAGATGAAGTGGGTGAAGGTGCCGTGGTTCCTGGCATGGGGGCGCGGTTAGCGTGTGCGGAACCTCTTCGGAATCTGCTCAGGGATGTTTATGTCTCCGACGGTAAGGAAGATCATATCGTTGAATGCGTCGAGTGTGCGGAATCCGCTGGCTCGGTTCTTGACGATTTGGACGATTCGGTTGAGGCCTTCGGCGATGGCGTTGGTAAGACGCGTGTTCACGAATGCGAGGACGCCGAAGAAGTGCTGTCGCAGGGTCCTGACGAACTTTCGCAGGGGTTCAAGTCGACTTCTGAGTGCGGACGTCGTCCAGCATTTCAGGAAGCGTTCGGCAGCCCAGGGCGCTTTGTATTCCCAGAACTGCTCGAACTCGTCCTTGAGTCTCCAGGCTCTATAGATTCGGTAGTTCGCCTTCTCCAGTGCTTTGAGTGTCCGAGTATCCCCTCTGGAGCGTGTCGCTGAGTGCCGGTAGAGGAGCCATCGGAGGCCCTTCATGGCTTTGCGCTCATCCGGGGCAGCTTTACGCCACTGGTCCTTACGGACCTCGTCAACGGCGGCATTGAGAGCCTTGACGATGTGAAAGCGATCGAGGACCAGCTTGGCATTCGGACAGTGTTCCTGGATGGCTCCGATGTAAGCTTCGCTCATGTCGCAGCAGGCCCACTCGATCTTGGATCTCCGGTAGGGACTGAGAGCCTCTGTGAAGAACCGATCGATCGTTTTACGCGCCCTGCCGCGGCCAACCCACACCACGCAGGAGCGGTCCAGATCGTAAACGAGCGTGGCGTACCTGTGACGCTTGGCGTAGGAGATCTCGTCGATCCCGATGGTTTTGAGCCCTCGGATACGATGACCTTCACGAAGCCGCGTGATGGATCGGTGAAGGAGATCCGACAGCGTCGAGGCAGAGATGCGCAGTAACTCGGACGCCGCCTTCTGCGTCATGGTCTGGCAGTAGCGCAGCATGGCATACTCGAAGCGATACGTCACCCGAGAGAACCGCTCCGCCCACGGAATCTCCTCGACCACACGACCGTGGGTAGGACACCGAATCTCCCGAGGATGGTAGAGAAGCCAGACCCTCCACCCGCACACCGGAATGTCACGCCACCGACGCGGATGGGGCATTGTGCGGACGATTTTACCTCGACGGCCGCACTCCGGACAACAACAACCATTCTTATGTGGCTTTACGGCGATGACGAAACAGCTTCTCCCCTCAAACCACCAGCTGACAACACGGAACCCCTTGAATCTCAGCAGTTTCGATAGTAATCTGCTCCCGGTCATAGGTCGCACCCCCTTCGCTTTGATTGTCCTACACACACAACCAAGCGTAGGGAACGATCTATGACCTTGTCATTCTATAGTTTCACCGTTGAGAAACCCGGATAGAGCCTTAAAAAGGCCGGTGGAAAGTCCTGGACATTACGAGCGGGCTCGTTCACGGAGTCGTACAGTCATCCCTGCAGGATCAAGAAGGTTATCTCTGGTTCGGGACCAAGAATGGCGTGAGCCGGTATGATGGGAATACATTTACGACACTGACTCGAGAGGACGGGCTGGCGAACAACGAAATCCAGGCGATGCTCCAGGATCGAGAAGGTGACCTCTGGTTCGGGACCAAAGGGGGTGTCAGCCGATACGATGGGAAGACTTTTGTGACTTGGACCGAAGAAGACGGGCTGGCAAGTAATATCGTGCGTTCAATCGTGCAGGATCGAGAGGGGTATCTGTGGTTCGGTACGGAGGCTGGTGTCAGCCGTTATGATGGGAAATCTCGCTCCTCGAGCGACCCTGATACAGAGACTTCAGAGCATATCGAGCAGACCTTCACGACCTGGACTGAAGAGGGCGGGCTTACGAATAATAACGTACGAGCTGTCGTTCAGGATCGAGAAGGGTATCTGTGGTTCGGAACAGACGGAGGCGTGAGTCGGTATGGCTCTTCTTTGGATCTTGGGCTCACGGATTCAGGTCGCTCACACCAGCCCCGCAAGAGGACTTTCAAGAACCTAACGACAGATGATGGCTTGGTTCACAATCAAGTGTTTTCGCTGGCCCAGGACAAAGAGGGATACCTCTGGTTCGGCACCAGGGGTGGTGTGAGCAAGTACGATGGAAAAGTATTCACGAACTTTACGACGTCAGAGGGTCTGCCGACTAATCGGGTAAGCACGTTACACGCGGATAAGGAAGGAACGGTCTGGATCGGCACGAGAGGCGGCGGTGTTTGTCAGTATGACTCAGTCTCGTTTGAAGAAACAGGTCGGGCATTCACCACCTTCACGACGGAAGATGGCCTTGCCCACGGCTGGGTGTACTCGATCATTCGGGATCGGGAAGGGTATCTCTGGTTTGGCACAAGGGCCGGCGTGAGCCGGTATGATGAGCATTACCTTACGACCTTTACTCAAGATGACGGACTGGCATCCCGTGCGGTCAACACGGTCCTCGAGGACAATACTGGAGACTTATGGTTCGGTACCTGGGATGGCGCTATTCGGTATGACGGGAAGACGTTCACGACGTTTTCTTCGGCCGACGGGCTCATCGACGATGATGTGTGGTCGCTTTTTCAGGACTCGGTTGGAAACATCTGGGTCGGTACCAACGGTGGGCTGAGTCGATTCGATGGCAGGATCTTCACGAATTTCACGACTCAGGACGGGCTGCCGGACGACGAAGTGAGTGCGATCCTTCAGGCTCGGGACGGGACGCTCTGGTTCGGGACGGAGGATGGTGTGAGCCGGTATGATGGAGAGACATTCACCAACTTTACGACCGAAGCCGGCCTGGCTGACAACGAAGTTGAATCGGTCTTCCAGGACCGAGACGGAACATTCTGGTTTGGGACCGAGGGAGGCTTGAGCCGCTATGACGGCAAGACTTTCACGAATTTCACAACAGAAGATGGCCTGGCAGGAAACGATGTGCGGTCGATCTTTCAGGATCGCGCCGGGATGCTCTGGTTTGGAACCTGGGGAGGTGGCGCCAGCTGCTATGATGGGCAGATTTTTCAGACGCTCACACGCAGAGATGGTCTGTCAAGTAACTCGGTGGTCTCGATTCTTCAGGACCACAATGGCGACCTCTGGTTTGCCAACCCCGACAACGGCGTAACGCGTTATCGAATGCGATCGGCGGTGCCACCTTCGGTATTTATCGACGCCGTGGTGGCAGATCGCCGTTACGAGGGATCCCGTCGTCTGGACGTACAGTACGGCGCAGGTTTAACTGCCTTTGAGTTTCGCGGAATCAGCCTCAAGACGAGACCCGAAGCGATGGTGTATCGATACAGGCTCGTTGGGCACGATCCCAACTGGTACAACACTCGAACCCGACGCGTTGAATATCAGGACCTGTCACCGGGATCATACACGTTCGAAGTGCTGGCTGTGAGCAGAGACCTAATACCTTCCGAGAAGCCGGCCACGGTTTCGTTCCGAATCCTTCTGCCCTACGCGCAGATCGGATGGGGAGCGGCGATGAGTCTTGCTCTGGGTATGATTGTTTGGCAGGCGATCCGAATCGTTCAGCGAGGCAGGAAGCTGCACGCATCTAATCGAGCGCTTCAAGAAGCGCACGACACACTTGAAGTGCGTGTTGTGGAGCGGACGACTGCTCTCCATGAATCAAACACCCGGCTGAAAGAGGAAGTCGCCGAGCGAGAACGTACTGAACGGAGCTTGGTACGTCTGGAGCGACTCCGAGCTCTGGGCGAGCTGTCGGCCGGCATTTCTCACAACCTGAACAACATCCTTACCGGTGTGATGGGTCCGGCTTTGATGCTCAAGAGTCGGAACACCGATCCTGAGACGACCCGAGGAATCGAGGAGATCATCAGGAGCGGCCTGCGAGCTCGCGACCTCGTGAGTCGGCTGCACAAAGCCGTGCGCGGCCAGGATGACGGCACTGAGCCTGTGGACGTGAACATCGTAGTTCAAAATGCGGTCCAGGATGCACGACCTCGGTGGAAGGATGAAGCGGAAGCAAAGGGGATTACGATCGAGGTTGTGACCGAGACGCAAGACGTGCCGACGATTCGAGGTAACACGTCCGGTATGCACGACATCGTGATCAATCTGCTGTTCAACGCGATCGACGCCATGCCAAAGGGTGGAACCATCCACGTCAGCACGGCGCCGTGCGAGACGGGTACCCGGCTGGTGGTAACCGATACGGGCCACGGGATGGACAAAGAAACGCTCGACCGGGTGTTTGAGCCTTTTTTCACGACCAAGATGGATGTAGGTACGGGTCTCGGCCTGTCGACGGTTTATGGAACGGTGACCAGATGGGGCGGACAAATCGACCTGGAGAGCGAGCCCGGTATAGGCACAACGTTTGTCGTGAGCCTTCAGCGGTGGAAAGGGTTCGAACCGACCACAGACGAGTTTCCGAGAGCAACCATTCCCGGGCCGGTCGCCTCCTTATTGTCGACGACGACAACTTGGTACGTCGCTTTCTAAGTCTACTCCTGTCGCAGGAACACGAGGTAGACACGTTCCGGACTGGACCTGAAGTTCTTGACAACTTCGCGCCAGGGCGATATGACGTGGCATTAATCGATCTGGGTATGCCAGGCATGAGGGGCGATGAGTTAGCGGGACAGCTGCGGAAGATGGATCCAACCCTTTCGACGGTGCTCGTTACGGGGTGGGAGATCGGAAGCGAGGATACCCGCGGACAGAAATTTGATTTCCTGGTGCGAAAACCGATCGAGGACTTGGACGTGCTTCGCGATGTAGTGGCGCGCGCCATCATTCAGCACGACGTACGATCGAGAACCTGAAAAGGAAGTCAGTTCCTCGCCCACGGGAGGATAGGAAGAACAATCGAGCTTCTCTTCTCCCAAGGCAGCGGAATCCGGGTCGGGTTTTCCTCGATCGGCTCACCTGGCACCGACACAACGCTCAAAACAGCAGCACTTGCGGCTCCGCCTGACGACTCTTGATCTAACTTGCCCTCGCATTTGCAACGCTTACTCCGAACCGTAAATGGAAACGACTATGGCAAAAACTACACCCAACGTCATCCTCATCATGGCCGATGACCAAGGCTGGGGACAGACGGGCTACTACGACCACCCCATCTTGAAGACCCCCAACCTGGACGCGATGGAAAAGAATGGTCTGCGATTCGACCGCTTCTACGCCGGCGCGCCCGTCTGTTCTCCGACACGCGCATCCGTGATGACCGGTCGCTCGAACGATCGTTCAGGTGTGTTCAGCCACGGCTGTGCCATGTACCTTCAGGAACGAACGATCGCCCAGGCCATGCAGAACGCCGGCTACACAACGGGTCACTTCGGCAAGTGGCACCTCAGCGGCTTTATGGGTCCTGGCGCACCCATCCTCGAAGAGAACCCCAGACATCCGGGCCACTTCGGCTTCGACCACTGGCTCTCGGTCACGAACTTCTTCGATCGGGACCCGCTCCTGAGCCGACTCGGCGCCTTCGAACAGTTCGAAGGAGACTCCTCCGATGTCGCCATGGAACAGGCCATCAGCTTCATCCGTACTCAGCACGCAACCGGCAACCCGTTCTTCACCGTCGTTTGGTACGGTACACCGCACAGCCCCTGGATCGCGGGTGAAGAGGACAAGGTCGACTTCACCCACCTCAGCGACATCGAGCAGAATCACTACGGCGAATTGGTCGCCATGGACCGGAGTATTGGCACGCTGCGAAGCACTTTGAGAGAGCTGGCAATCGAGAACGACACGATCGTCTGGTTCAACAGCGACAATGGGGGACTCGAACCATTCGGACCGGCCACCGTTGGCGGGCTCAGGGGCTGGAAAGGTACATTGTATGAAGGCGGCCTGCGCGTTCCCGCCATCATCGAGTGGCCGAACGGGATTCCCGACCCACGGAGGACCTCCTACCCGGCCGGAACGATCGACATCTTCTCGACGATCATCGACATCTCTGGCATCGAGCCCTCCGTTCTCCTGCACCCGCAGGATGGAAGGAGCATCAAACCGCTCTTCACCGGCGAGATCGGCCCGAGGGACACCCCCATCCCCTTTCGATACAACGGTGGCGGCGCACTCATCGACAACGACCTCAAAATCATCCTCGACGACGTCAATGGCGAGGACGTCCAGCTCTACAATCTGGCAGCCGATCCAGAGGAGACAACAGACCTCTCCGAATCGCAACCCGATGTAGCGTCGGCAATGAAGCAACAGTTCGACGAATGGAATCTCCAGGTCGAAGCCAGCCTCAGAGGCGAGGACTACACGGAAGGAACCATCACCATTCCCAATCCCGAACGCCGCGACTAGATGCTCGACCCCTCCTACGCCCTACTCATTCCCGAGTGGAAGGACCGACCCGAATTCAGAACCCGCTGGGAAAGACTTCAGGATCCGAAGTAATGCTGGGGACCAGAGCCATCATCCACGAACAGGTATTCATAAAGAGCCGTCAACCTGTGAGGAAGCATGCCCGACAGTAAACCCAACATCATCTACATCCTCGCCGACGACATGGGCTACGGAGACACGGGGTGCAACAACCCCGACTCCAAAATCCCCACCCCCAACCTGGACCTCCTCGCGTCGCAAGGCATGCGATTCACCGACGCTCACGCCCCCTCCAGCGTCTGCACCCCGAGCCGATACGCCCTCCTCACCGGACGCTACTGCTGGCGAACCCCTCTTAAGAATGGTGTCCTGTGGCCCTTCGACCCTCCCCTCATCGAGCCCGATCGCCTGACCGTGGCCGGGATGCTTCGTCAGCTCGGATACAGAACGGCCTGCATCGGAAAATGGCACCTTGGCTGGGAATGGGGGACCCACGACGGAAGGCCGGCGAACAGCGGAACCCAAATCGGCAGCCGGGACGCGGATAAACGCCTGGCACTGGAACAGAACATCGACTACGAGCAGCCCATGCGAGGAGGACCCATAGACTGCGGGTTCGAACACTACTTCGGTGTTGACGTCCCCAACTTCCCACCCTACGCCTGGTTCGAACAGGATCGGTTGACTGATCAGCCGACTGAAGAAAAACCGGACGAGATGTTCGGCGCACCCGGGCGAATGGTCTCCGGCTGGAAGCTGGAAGAAATGATCCCTGAATTCGTTCGGCGAGCGGTCGACTACATCGAATCGTCGGGGCCCGATCCTTTCTTCCTTTATCTCCCCCTCACCTCACCCCACACACCCATCGTACCAAACGATGAATTCATCGGTCGGAGCGAATCCGGGCTCTACGGCGACTTCGTATGTGAAGTTGATTGGCTCGTGGGTGAAGTCATGGCAGTCCTGGAGCGCAAGGGGATCGCGGACGAGACGCTGCTCATCTTTACGAGCGACAATGGCCCCGAGTGCATCCAGGCCGCGGCCGGAGGATGCTACGAGCAGATTCGGAGTTTCGGCCACTACAGCATGGCCCACCTGCGTGGTGTCAAACGCGACACCTGGGAGGGCGGCCATCGTATCCCCTTCATCGCTCGTTGGCCCGGTGTCACCCCACCCGGCACGGTGTGCGATCAGCTCACCATCCTCGGCGACCTCCTTGCCACCTGCGCCGAACTGAACGGCGTTGAGCTCGAGGGAGAAGAGGGCGAAGACAGCGTCAGCATCCTTTCGCTGCTCCAGGGCAGGATCGACACTCCCGTAAGGGACTTCGCCATCCACCACAGTGCCCAGGGCAACTTCGCCATCCGAAAGGGAAAATGGGTCTTCATCGACGCTCCCAGCGGCGATGACAATCGGGAGCCCGACTGGTTCAAGAAGAAACGGGGGTACACACCACACGATCATCCCGGTGAGCTCTTCAACCTCGACGAAGATATCTCCGAACGACGTAACCTCTACGCCGAACACCCAGACGTTGTAGGGGAGCTGTCCCGAACCCTTGCTGACGTCAAGCCACCGGACGTATCGAATAGACCTTCTCCAGTGATCGAATCCGAGTGACGGTCCACACTGGATCTTTCGAAGCCTGATCTCACGGAGCGAATCCAGATCGCATAAAGGACGATTTTTGCCGATGCCGCAAACACAGACCAAGCAGTTAAGTCAGGGACCCAAACACCACTGGTTCGCCTATCACGACAAGCTCCAGTTCGACCCGACTGGTCGTTACGTCCTGGGTATGGAAGTCGACTTCGAGCACCGCTCCCCAACTGCTGAAGATGTCATTACAGTCGGTATGATCAATCTCGAGGATGGGAATCGCTGGATCGAGCTGGGTAGGAGCTCTGCTTGGTGTTGGCAGCAGGGATGCATGCTCCAATGGATCCCTTGCTCGGATAACCTGGTGATTTGGAACGATCGCGAGGATGGGCAGTTTGTGTCACGCATCCTCGACACAACGACCGGGTCGAAACGGACGGTCCCCTTCTCCATCTACACCATTGCCCCCGACGGCAAAACGGCATTCTCAACCGACTTCGCACGAAACAACGACACGCGCCCCGGCTACGGCTACCCGGGCATTCCCGATCCAAACCACGACACACTCGCACCCGACGATTCCGGCCTCTGGTGCGTCGATCTCGAGACGGGTGCACACGAACTGATCCTCACCCTTGCCGAAATCGCCGCTCTGCACTTTCCCCACGCAGACAACAGTCGGGCAAAGCACTGGTTCAACCATCTGCTCGTCGGTCCGGACGGTGCGCGTCTCGAATTCCTGCATCGATGGAGTGGAAACGGGAAGCGTGTCACGCGTATGCTGACCTGTGCGCCCGATGGAAGCGACCTGCGTATCGCCGACGACTGCGGCCTCACCTCTCACTTCATATGGCTCGACAACCACCACATTCTTGCTTGGTCCAAAGCCCACTCCGAGCGCGGCGACTTCTGTCGTTTCGATGAACGGTCTGGCGATTTCCAACCCATCGGCAGCGACCTGATGACCGTCGACGGCCACGTCAACTGTCTCCCGAACGCCGAGTGGATCATCAACGACACCTACCGGACAGTGATCGAATCCGCAGCCTCTATCTCTATCACCTGCCGACGGGTGACCGCATCGACGTCACTGGCCTTTACGCCCCTCCCCAATACGACGGCGAGTGGCGTTGCGACCTCCATCCCAGACTGAGCCCGGACGGAACCAGGATCACCGTCGACTCCGCCCACGAAGGCAACGGTCGCCAGATCTGCCTCATCGATGTAAGCGAGATTGTTTAGCCTCTAGTGTCACGTCCCAGGAATAACTAGAAAAATATTCGATTCTGTCGTATGGTTCCTCAAGCACTCATTCTTGGGAGGAACCGATGGCTAGAGGTCGTCCGTTACAGCCACTGAACATCAGTGATGAGGTCCACGATCAACTCGAGTCATTGTCTCGTTCGCGTAGCATGTCTCACGCTTTGGTGCGTCGCGCGAAGATCGTCTTGATGAGCGATTGCGGTCTGACCAATCAGGAGATCGCGGAACGAGTCGGGTTGTCCGGAGCGTCTGTCGGCAAGTGGCGTCGTCGCTTCTGCGAGCAAGGCTTGATGGGACTGTATGACGAATTGCGTCCTGGAGGGCCACGGTCGGTCAGCGACGAAGAGATCTCCTCCCTCATCTACAAGACGCTCAAGAAGCAACCGAAGGGTGCCACCCACTGGGACCTGTCGTTCGATGGCCGACGAGACGGGGCTCTCCAAGTCCTCGGTTCAACGTGTATGGAAAGCTTTTGGACTGCAACCGCATCGACAGAAGCACTTCAAACTGTCGAACGATCCCTTCTTCGTCGAGAAAGTCAGGGATATCGTCGGTCTATACCTGAACCCACCGGACAACGCGATGGTGCTCTGTGTAGACGAGAAGAGCCAGATTCAAGCACTCGAACGGACACAACCGATTCTTCCTTTGGGTCTCGGATACGTCGAGGGCGTCACTCACAGCTATATCCGGAACGGCACGACCACCCTCTTTGCAGCGCTCAACATCGCATCCGGCAAAGTTCTGACTCAGTGCAAGCCCAGACACCGCAACAAAGAGTTCCTTCAGTTCCTCAAGCACATCGACAAGAACGTCCCAAAGGATCTCGACATCCATCTGGTCGTCGATAATTACGGCACGCACAAGCACCCGAACGTCAAGCGTTGGCTCGCCTCACGGAAACGATATCACGTGCACTACACACCAACATATGCCTCCTGGCTGAACCAGGTAGAGATCTGGTTCGGTATCATCACCCAAAGAGCCATTCGACGAGGCACCTTCAGAAGCGTCAAGGACCTGATCGCCTGCATCAAGAAATTCACTGATCACTACAACGAGAATTCTACACCCTTCGTCTGGACCGCCACGGCAGATTCAATCCTCGAGAAAGTCCATAAACTTTTGAAGCTTATACGCGGGACGTGACACTAGCGGTCGTGCACATATCAGGTCGACGACGATCTCAAGATGAAGGTTTTCCGACTCTGCCAGCTGTCGCCTTCGCCGAGCAGACATTCCTAGACCACCAGAGGATCTGACGTGGCACCTCTAACGGACGAAGAAGCTCTAACCAAGCGTGATGAACTTGTCACGGACGGCTACACCTGTATCCCACGTGTCATGTCGCGGTCCCTGCTCGACAGACTGTGTGCCTGGTCTGATGAAATCTTCGATCGTGTAACCGTTAAACACAAGATCCGTTACCAGGGCAGCGACATCCTCGTCAGCACCGAACGAAACTGGTCGCCCGATCGTGAACCCGAGGATAACCGGTTTCCCGATCCCATCGCGGAAGAGATCATCGATCAACCCGATCAGCTTTCGGTTTGTCGTCAACTGGGCCTGGAAAACCTGGTGTCGGATGACGTCGTCATCATCCTTTCCAAACCGGGCTATGGTCCCCCGCTCTACTGGTACCAGGACTTCATGAAATGGCAGAGCCCCGAAGCCGCCACGCCCTGGCCGACGCGGATCTTCCTCTCCTATTATCTGACTGACACCACGCGCGAGAACGGCTGTCTCCGGGTTATTCCCGGAAGCCACGGTAGACGCCACGAGCTTCACGACACGCTGCCCGCTGCTCACGGCGAGGAAATCCAGGCCATCGACGATCTGTCTCATTCAGCCTTCGCAGACTACCCGGATGCCGTGACGTGCCGTTGAACGCTGGCGATCTCGTCATCGCAGATGCCCGGATTCTCCACGCCGCGTGGCCCAATCAGACGGACCAGCGCCGCACCCTACTGCTAGCCTGGCACGATGTCTTATCCTTTCCTAACCCGCCCAGCTGGTGGACCGGCGACATTCCAGAGGTGGTTCGGAATGCGGATCCTGACGCGGAGTATGAACGATCGTCGGAAGACAGAACCCCGACCCACTTTTTGGAGTAGAGCGTACGCACGTGTCCCTGGCTGTTCGCGAACTCTGGAACTGAACCGCTGATCGCAACCTACACCAAAAATCTGAGGACCGTTGACCACCGGCGGACGGTAGCGACATGACCACTGACTGGGAACCGCTTCTTCAGGGCACGGGGCTTGACGGATGGCGCGAAAGCGAAGGCGCGTGGAAGCCCGGTGAATGGTCACGGGACGGAACCGAACTGGTCGGCCACATGAGGGCCACAAGAAGGCACGACTAGTGATTGGGGATTCGAGCTGGAAGGACTACGAATACGCGCTCAAGGCGACGCTGGTCGAAGGCGAAGCGATGCAGATTCACTTCCGTGTGTCCGAAAACGGCAACACGTTCGGCCGACTTCTGGCCAGCTTGGCCCGAGGGAGAGGGTTCGGTACTCATCAGCCGGCGAGGACCGGATACGGGAGCGGTCGATCAACTCCGGAAAGTCGGGTTCGACTTCCAGAGGGGACGCGAATACGACATCCGAATCGCTGCCCGTGGACCGGAGCTGAGGATTTACGTGGATGGTGAGCTGATCAACGAACACACCCACGACGGCACCGATCGCGGTGGAGTGGGACTGAATCTCTGGCATACGACGCACGCACGGTTCAGAGATCTCAGGATCAGGCATTTGGATTGAATAAATGTTGAGGAAAGATCCGGGAAGAGGTAGCATGACGGATCTATAAATCTGGCTGTCTCACTTCTCCCTCTTAAGGGTTTCGTGCCATGAACCTAGGCTTCTTCACCATGCCCCTTCACCCCCCGGGGGCCAATCTGACACAAACCATGGATGACAACATGGAGCAGATCGTCATCCTCGATGAGTTGGGCTACACCGAGGCCTGGGTCGGCGAACACTTCACTTTTGAATGGGAGAACATCCCCTCCCCTGAGTTGTTCATTGCCAAAGCCCTGGGGCTGACCAAGAACATCGTCCTGGGAACGGGCGTCACGTGTATGCCCATCCATAACCCGGCTTCGGTCGCTCATCGCATCGCCCAGCTCGATCACCTGGCGCACGGACGCTTCTACTGGGGCGTTGGCTCCAGTTCTGTCCCCGGGGACCGCGAGCTGTTCATGTTCGATGACGCGGGCGATAACCGGAGGAAGGCAACTCGAGAGGGTGTGGATGCCGTGCTCCAGATCTGGGAGAACCCCAAGCCCGGTTTATACGAGAGTGACTTCTGGCGCTACAAGATTCCGGAGCCGGTTGAGAAGATCGGCCTGAGACTTCACGTCAAGCCTTATCAGAAACCGCATCCACCGATTGCGATGGGCGGCGTGTCTCCCAAGTCGGATACGTTGGTCCTGGCGGGTGAGCGTGGGTGGATCCCCATGAGCCTGAATCTCGTACATAAGGGAATCGTTCAGACCCACTGGGATGCAGTGGAAGAGGGAGCAGAAAGGGTCGGGCGTACGCCCGACCGGTCGATGTGGCGCATCGCGGGAGGTCTACGTGGCCGACACGACCGAGCGAGCGCGCAAGGAAGCCCTCGAAGGAACGCTTGGACGCGACTTCGATGAGTACTGGTTCAACCTGTTGCCTCTCGAGCGATTCAAGAAAGATCCGGACATGCCGGACGCAGACGTTACGACCGAATATCTACTGGACAATCTCTGGATCGTCGGCGGTCCGGACGATGTAGCAGATCAGCTGCGCCAGCTATACGAGGATGTGGGAGGATTCGGCGTGCTTCTGGCCATGGGCCACGAGTGGGCACCCAAAGACCAATGGCTCAACTCGATGACGCTTCTCAAGAACGAGGTTATGCCGAAGCTGGCTGACTTGAACTAGTCCGTCGTTTTTCGCCTACACCCATTCGCGGTCGGGAGAGAGCCTGCCCTGAGCGGGAGTCGAAGGGCTCCCACCGGTAATCGTTGTTCGAACCTACGATGATGGCTTCGCCATGGATTCTGCCAGGATCGGATGCACGGGATGATCCCACGGGCCGCCAGGCTCCATTTCCTCCGCCGCTCCGGCAGCGTCATTCTTGCCCGTAAAGATCACGTAGTCAGGGATGTAGATAACGGCGAACGCCCGACGGGGCTGATCCGTCCGGTTCGGTCCAGCGTGATGAAAGTTGCAGCCGTTGTGGAACGTGACGCCGCCGGCTTCCATTTCGATCGCCACCGGTTCGGCCACGTCGTTTCCCCTGTCCTTCATCCTCGACACGATCGAATCATCGTCGGCACGCAGGTTGATAGGCTCTTGCGGTCCGAACTTGTGCGATCCCGGACAGAATTGGAGACACCCGTTCTCGACCGTCACGTCATCGACAGCAATCCACGCTGAAAGCGGACCGATCGGTTTCATCGACCAGTAAGGGAGATCCTGGTGCCAGTTGGTCTGTCTGCTCTCCTGTCCACCCGGCTTGACCATCGCATGATCGTGATAGATGCGAACGCTTTCTGACCTCGACAGCCGTCGCGCCGATTCCGCCATCCGTTCATCGAACGCAAACGCCTTGATAGCCGGGTAGTCGATCCACAGGTTAACCATCTGGTTGAAGACCCGCTCGTAGTCTTCGGAAACACGGCCCCCGCCTTCGGCGCCTAAAATTCGATCTCGATTCGAGGCGATGGCGTCGTCAATCGTGGCACGGAGCGTCTTCATCTCATCAGCCGAGAAGAAGGCTCCGTATTGGATGAAGCCATTCTCCTGGTAAACTTCGACGTCCTCGGGTGTAACAGGTGAATCACTCAACACTGGTCTGCTCCAGGCTCCTATTACCCATTGTCCAACGACTGGTCACCCTGAGCGGAGTCGAAGGGTGACCATCTCGCCGTGTCAACCGGTCATGGAAGTTGCGGCACCCACCAACCTTGGGTCGATTGAGGAGGAATACGTAATGAGAATTGCATTGATCCTGCTTGCTACTCTGGCACTCACCATTTCAACCGCTGCTGCTGATCCAACCGGGCCCGAAAACGACTATGGCCGCAGCCGTCCGGGCGGTCTCAGAATTCCCTGGCAGTCATTGCTCGTGGACACCGGCCTTGAAGGCTGGAATGAAAGTGGATCCCCGTGGAAGCCAGGAGAGTGGACACGCGAAGGCGACACGATCCGAGTCAGTTTCTCCGGTCGTGGAAAAACACGGATCACACAGGGCGACTCGACCTGGCAAAACTACGAGTTCTCCCTGCACCTGACGATCGAGGGAGGCACTGTCCAGCTCCCGTTCCGTCTATCGGAGGATGGGTTCTACTTCGTCGAATTCGACCACGCCTGGCAGACCATCAACGTCACCAAGCGAAACGAAAGTGGAAGAGGCGTCACCAAGCTCAGCGTCATCAACTTTCCCGTTGAATACGACCGCGAGTTACCACCTCATCATCTCCGCCCGCGGGCATTCGCTCACCACCTACATCGACGGCAAGCTCGTCAACCAGACCACCGATGACACCTACGATAGAGGCGGCGTCGGCCTGGGAACGTGGTGGACCACCACGGCTGCCTTCCGAGATACCAAGATCCGCCACTACAGGTGGCCCTAGGGTCGCTGCCCGAAGGCCGTCGTTGAAGCCTGTCCTGAGCGAACGTGAGGGGTCCACCGTCTACTGTCCAAAGGTTTCCGGTTCGCAGCTAGGAGGCTGCCCCTACCCTGGGGTTCTCTGCTTGTATTCGTGCCTTGGCGTCTTCGAGCCTTCGCGTCCAAACTCCCCGGTCTGATCGGCATCTCGAATGCTCAAGGTTTCAAGCCACCGTCTGAAACGCCCCCCACTCCTCTCCCACCTCCGCGGCCTGCCGCTCCAACTCCCCACGTCGTCCCACGACATTCCCGGCCTTGATCTGTTGAACGTCCCAGCCCGCATAGCGATCCTCGAGCGTATCTCCAAGTATCTGCGTCCCCGCCCAGCGATCCCATGCCGTCTTCATCCACGCGTGAGGTAGAGCCTCTCTCACCTCCGGATCCAACTGCCACGCGTTCCGTGCGTCGGCGGTCGATGGTTCTTCGTCGGGCTCCGACCACTTCGACCAGCCAATCGACAGCGTGTTCCGCTCTCGATCGGGAACAGTGTGTCCGTTGTGGATTGTCGTCCCATTCCGGATCAGAGCCTCTCCGGGTTTGAGCCGGATCGCGACCACACCTAGCGGAGTGTCCTCACCGTTCCAACTCGGTGTGTGCGGAACACCCGCGTCCTTCATTTTCTGTGGAAGCAAGACGTCGTGTTCGTGGGCCGTTCGCCAGCGATCGTGGCTGCCTGGTATGAGCTCGTGACACTCGTCGTCGGTCAGCGCGAGGAACATGCTCACCCCGTTTCGTTCCGTGATGGACTCTGCGTTCTTCTCCCTGATCTCCTTCCACCTGATCCTCTCCACCTCCTCGGAATAGTCCTCGGGTGTATTTCCTCGGACCTCCCGCTGCGCGAGATAGGACTTCCCGGTTCCCCACCACGTGGTGTCTCGGTGCCAGCTCAACTGATTCTCCCGCTTCCGCGGATTGCACCACAGAAGCAGCCCACCCAAAACTGCCTCCTCCGGATTAAAACCGTCCACACACCACGCATCGACGAACCCGAGGAAGTCGTCCGATCCGTGAAACTCGGCAAAGCAGGACTCGCCGAAAGCCGGATGGATGAGACCTCGAATCGCCCACGGCTCATTCCCCTTCTCACGATGTACGTAACCCCTCGAGCAATCGATCCTGTCATAACCGTTCTCAGGCGCACACGCCTCGGTTACGCGCCGCCCCGCCTCGCGCAGAACCGGGATCCACGGGTTGTCCACAAAGTCCGTGACGATGACGAAACCGTGTTCCTCCAGGTGCGCCAATCGCTCGGGTGTGGCTCCTGGCTCAGAAAGCTCGGGTTTGGAATCGGCAAATGCCGTCGAGCGATAAGATGGAACCGGCTCGGTATCCGTAGATGGCTGTGGGTCGCTCATTCTCTCCTCATTCTGAAAAGTTCGTAAGGGCACAATTTATCTGTCATTGCTCGGCTTCGCCAGCTCTGCTGTTGTTATTCCTCGTTTCTCATCACGCCCAGTGCCACCCCCACCGCGGCGCCCAGAGAAATCCCGAGCGCAATACCTACTCCTACGTTACCGAAGGCGGCGCCAACGGCTGTGCCCACACTCACGCCCAATGCGACGCCGAAGGCTATCCCCAGCGTGTTACTCGCCGCCTCATCATCGAGTCTCTGCTCGCCGTTCGATTCGTTCGAGGACACGTGTCCCTTCTTAGGTAAGGTCGAAGATTGTCGGCGCTACTGTTCCGAGGGCACCTCATCGAGAAAGATCTCTTCAATCGATGAATCGAACAGCCGGGCGACTCTGAATGCCAGAGGCAAGCTGGGATCGAATTTGCCCTTTTCGATGGCATTGACCGTCTGCCGCGAAACCTCGAGTGCCGTCGCCAGGTCAGCCTGAGTCCAATCTCGTTCTGCGCGAAGTACCTTTAGTCGATTTTTCATCGGAATCGAACCTGACCCACGATCACACCAGCCACGTAAGTAAAAATCGTGAGCAAAATAATGTCCGAAATCTCCGGGTCGGTTAACAGCTTTGCGGTTTCGAGCAGCGAATAACTGACACTGCCGACCAACCCGACACCAAATGCCAGAGCCAGTGAATCGAGCTGAATCTTGCGCTGCAGTTCATCCAGCTCCCTCAGATATCGCACGAAGGTCACAATCAGTCCCAGACCGACGACCGCATTGACGACGATCGCCAGAATCGACATCCAGACAGAAGTAAACCATTCGTAGAGCTCGGCTTTGTCAGCCAACACCATCGTCCCCATCCACGCCAATGTCCAGCAAACGATACGAACGCTGTTCCTGATATTTCACGCTTCCCAGTCGGTCGAGTTATCCATCGAATCCTCCTTGAGTCCACTATCTTTGTCATAATGTCAATTACACTTTACATCTCTACGTTCAGTTTATCAAGTGTATTTTACAAAAAGATTACTAAACGCGACTTTATCAGCTCATTTTGGTGTATGACGAGGCCACACATTATATATACCAGCATTCGTGCTCAGATTGATCCCTACTCGGTGGCTGAGGAAACATGAAAACCCATTTCCTCGAACTGGACGAACAAGGCTATACGATCCTGAATGATCTGCTGTCCCCTGGGCAGGTTCACGAGGCCATTGACGCATTAAGAGAGAGCTACGTGGAGGAGCACGTCTCCGCCCACGAACCGGGCACCAAGCGAACCCACAACCTGACGGCACGGGCAGAGATCTTTCGAGAGATCATCCAGCTGCCAAAGCTCGTCGCTTGTATGGAGTATCTGCTGGGACCAGACTACATCCTCTCAGACGTGGGCGCCCGTTCGCCCGTGCCCGGCATGGAGAAACAGACCCTGCACCGGGACGGCGGCCCCTTCGTGCCCAATCCACCCTACAACGTGCACACGCTGCTTCCCATCTCCGCCCAGTCGATGATCGCATTGTCTGAATTCACACCGGAGAACGGTGCGACGCGTTTTGTCCCCGGATCGCATATCCGCGATATCGACGCCAACACCGTCCCACCCGAGGATGAAAGCCTTTTCGTCTGCGCCCCCGGCACTGCGCTGATCTTCGACAGCCGTCTGATCCACGGGGGCAGTGCGAACACCACGGACGAAATCCGCTACGCCATCCAGGGCTTCTGTTGCCGCGCCAACGTCAGACCGTTCTGCGATCACACAAGATCGATTCCGAAGCAGGTCGTCGAGCAAGCCACACCGTTGTTGCGTCGGCTCTGGGGTTTCGAAGTTCAGTCGGCCTGGGAAGAATCCCCGCGGGATTTCAAAATCGTCGAGGCGCCGGGTGCCAAACCCAGGTTCGACTACAACCGTGGTAGGTAACCATCACGCCAATTGAAGGTGTCCCAACTGTGACCACGCCTGCTCTTCCTCACGCCCGAACAGCCTTTGTCGCCACCCTCATCTGGTTTGCCTGTGTATCAGCAGGATGCACCGAGTTCAGTCATGGAGAGGGACGAATCGGCCGGGTTCAACGGGAGCCTTGAAGTCGTGAGGGCGCGCAATGATATTCACGGGCCGCTAATTTCATGGTGAGTTCTCAACACGCCGAACCACAGAAACCCGAGTACGCCGCCGACCTGTTCGCGGGAACGGCGCGCTACTATGCCGCCTACCGCGTTGCGTATCCGAAGCCTCTGCTCGACGACCTGCGGAAAAGGGCGCGCCTAACAGGCAAAGGTCGGCTTCTCGACCTGGCGTGTGGTCCAAGACGGGTTGCGCTTCCTCTGGCGACGCATTTTGCTGACGTTCTGGCGATCGACCAGGAACCCGAGATGATCGAGGTGGCAGGGGAAGAAGCCGAAAGACTCGGGGCGGAGAACATCCAATGGCAGGTCGCAAGAGCTGAGAACCTCGACCTACCGAGCGCAACCGTCGAGCTGATCACCATCGGCGAAGCGTTTCATAGACTGGACCAGCGCCTGATACTCCAGCTTTCCCTCGACTGGCTGTCGCCCGGAGCGTGTCTGGTAACGCTCGGCTGCAATGGGATCCGGAGGGGTTTGGAGCCCTGGCAGGATATCCTGCGCGGGGTCTATCAGACGTGGACCGGCCGTGAATCGAACCCCAGAACGTCGACCCTTGACAGCACACGGACAGCCGAACACAGCGCACGGGTGTTAGAAGGGGCTGGATTCGTAAACGTTCAGAACCATCCTTTCTGGGATTCCCACGTATGGACGCTGGAGTCCATCATCGGAAATCTGTATTCCGCTTCGGGGAACCTCAAGGCAACGTTAGGGGAAAGATCTGAGGGATTCGAGGCCGATCTGAAACGCCAGCTCCTGGAGTATGATTCGAGTGGCCGGTACCCAGAAAAGTTGGGCTTCGGCTACACGCTTGGAAGAAAACCGGATTGAGGGAGGCAAACTGCCTTTGGGACTGACGAAAACCATCGACAAACACATCTTCCATCTCAAAACGGAAGGCTGGTGCCTGGTCGAAAACGTGATCCCAGCGGATCGTGTCGATGCCATCCGCGATCACGTGATCGCCGGCCACGATCGGGCAATCGCCGAATACGAAGCCTGGGGCGGTTCGCTCGGTTTTCAGAATGGCCCAAACGGCGAACCTGGCAAGAACGTTGTCCACTATGTACCGACACTCGGCGCCTACTTCGGCGATAAGCGGGTCGTCGGCATCGCCCAGGCCATCCTCGACCCTCACGTTCGCATCTCGCAAACCGAATTCAAAACCCGTCAACCGAACGACGTCAATCCAGCCTACCGCAGCTGGCACACCGACTTCCCACACGACCTGACTGATCGCGAACGCGCCGGCGCCGTCCTCATGCCGTTCCCGAGCGTCACGATGGGGTTGACCACCCTGTGGATCCTGGACCCTTTCGACGCTGACAGTGGCGGGACCTGGGTCGTGCCACGCAGTCACCTGGATCTGCGTAACCCCCGCAGCCACCTCGATCCGCGCAATCCGCCTGAGCTGCACGACAACATCCCCATAGACAAACCGATTCCCGGCGAGATTCAGCTGTCCGGCTCGGCGGGCAGTGTGGTCATCATCGACAGTCGTGTATGGCACTCGAACGCCGCCAATCCCAGTCCCGAGCCCCGAGTCACTGTGCTTGCCCGCTACTCGCCCTGGTGGCTCAGCCTCGAGTTCGGCGGTCGAAACCACGCCATCGTCCCGCGCGAGACGTACGAAGCCATGCCCGACGAGGTCAAGCTCCTCTACCGTCACCGTGCCGAGGGACAGTTCGACCCCATCCGGATGGACCACTCATTTAGGCCTCACTAGCCGCGTCCCTGTGCTCAGCACAGGGACGAGTTGCACTTTCTATCATAGCAACTGTCGCGTCGCTCGTCCTCGTGCCTGTCCTGAGCGAAGTCGAAGGGCTTTGCACGAGGACGCTGTTCCATCGATCGAAGTGGACATGCAAACGCATACTGAAACCATCACCGCCTCCGACGGCACTTACACGATCCACGTAGGTGGCACGCTGGACGGTGTGAACACGCGTGACCCCGTGGGCGGCTCACCCTACGAGCAGACCTACGAACCCAATCGCTACGTGCGTATCGAAAACGTCGGCGACACGGAGGTTGTCAACCCGTGGATCGTCGTGAACGGGAAGCGCGACTGGCGTTCGCTCGACCACATTCTCGCCGAGATCCTCACCGACGACACGATGGACGCCGAGAAAGCGCGTGCCATCTGGGAGTTCGCACGCAAGCACCGCTATCACTTCACCTGCGCCACCGATGAAGTCAAAGACACAGTCAAAATGCTCAACGTGTATGGCTACACCCTCTGTTGGGACGAGGCCTATACCGTTTCCAACCTCTGGCAGTCGGCTGGCCTGAAGGTTCGTCGTGGTTATCCACACGGCCACTGCACCACCGAGGTCTACTACGACGGGGCCTACCATCTTCTCGACAGCGACGAGCATCTCCTCTACCTGCTTCGCGACAATAAAACGATCGCTTCAGAGGCCGATCTGGCCCGTGATCGGGATCTCGTCAAACGGGGCCACGCCTACGGCGTCCTCCAGCACGAGAACATGGACAACGCCGAAGGCACCGCCGCCCTCTTCTTCTTCGACGGCCCACGCACGGGCGGTAGACCGCTGATCGGCAGTCATACGATGGACGTCACGCTCCGTCCGGGCGAAGCGCTCCTTTGGGAATGGGAGGATCGCGGGAAGTATCACGGCTACTGGGATCGACCGAAGCTGCTCCGCAACGGGAGGATGCAATACGAACCCGATCTCTCAACGTTTGATCGGTGGGCTGATCGATCAGAAGGATGGGAAGGCACCGCGAATGGACTTCACCCCGAGGGCGGGGAAGTCACTCTCGAACTGACCGTTCGGAGCCCCTACGCCATCGTCGGAGGAAAGGTGGACCTGGCACTCCAGCGCGGTCCCAAAGACGAATTCCGCCTCAGTGTCTCGCGCAATGGCGAGGACTGGCACCCGCTCGAGGTTCCGGAGGATCAGCACCTCCAGACTTCCATCGACCTCGATGGCGTCCTTCGCCCCGATGCTCAAGCCTGCTACGCGTATACGATCCGACTGGAATCGACTGCGACCGATCTCCTGATCACGAAGCTCGCCCTCGAAACCGATCTTCAGATGGCCCCGCTCGCCTTGCCCGCACTCGAAATGGGAGAAAACGAAGTCCGTTACACCTCGGAGTCGGGCGGCCAGGTTCGAATCACACACGCGTGGGAAGAGAAGGAGGCTTCGCCGGCGCCGGTTCCACCCTCGTCACCGTGTTTCCCGTTGAACGAAAGCGCTGTCCCCGGCACGAAGATCACTTTTTCCTGGCCAGCCGTCGAAAGCGCCACCGACTACCTTTTCGAGCTCAGCGACCGCGCTGACATGCGGTATGCGCTCTCCCCCGTCTTCGAAAAGCTCGTCTCGCTTACCCCCTCGAAGGGCAAGACCGAGTGGACGATTCCCTTCGAAGGACTCCTCAACCCGGGCCAGATCTACTACTGGCACGTTCGACCTCGAAGCGCGGGTGGACTCTGGGGAGCGTGGAGTCTCATCTGGTCTTTCACCCCAGACGCGCCGGACGTCCCTCTCGACGTCCACATCGTCCCCGATTGGGATGACCGCACACTCACGCTCAACTGGTCACCGAATGCTGACGGGAACGTTCCCGTTCACTACGAAATTCACGGCAGCGACGAGCGCGGGTTCACGGCCAGTCGCGAACCCTACAGTGCGATGATCGCCAACGACGAGCGTGAAACACGCCCGCCCAATCTCATCGCGACTACGGATCAGACGTCTGTTCAGGTGGGTGGTCCATCCGTAACGTCCGGGAACTGTGCGTTCTATCGTGTCGTGGCCGTCGACAAGGATGGCAACCGCAGCGGTCCGTCAGACTTCGCGGAGGCACCACGCCCGATGATCGTCTCGGTGCCGGCACCGACGGCAACGGCCGGCGAAACGTACGCGTATCAGATCCAGGCGATCACAGCCCTCGGCGAACTGCGAGCAGAACGTATAGAGAACCAGAACTATGTACGCGAAATCCGAGAGGCGGACGCGCCGCGATACTTGATCGACGAAGGCCCATACTGGACCTCGATCGATGAGGAAACAGGCGTGTTCACCGCATGCCCGGAGCCGAAACACCTCGGTTTCCATACGATCACTGTTCGCATCCAGAATGGTCAGGGCCGCTTCGATATGCAGGGGTTTGATCTAGAGGTAACAGAATAAGGATAGGACCCTGGACCCTCTGGCGAAGCTCGTTGGTCAGAGCCGCAAGCCATGGCATGAAAGTCGTTTCGCCGACATTGGCTTTAGCCGCCATCAGGTTGGGCCGCACTAAATGAAAGAAGCCACCACAACAGAAGTGCGCATCGCCCCTCCCGAACAGAAACCCTTCCTGCTCAACCTGATCCCCTACTACATCTACGACATGTCCGAATACATGGGATGGGATCCCAACAGGAAGGGGCAGTTTGGCGGCTGCGACGAATTCATACAGTCCTGGGGAAAACCCGGGCAGGTTCCCTACTTCATTTACGAAAAGGACAAGGTAGCTGGCTTCGCCGGGGTCCACCCCTGTCCAGACGAACCGGAGCGGTCCGAGATCCAGGAGTTCTTCATCCTCAGAAGACACAAACGTCAGGGCGTGGGCACGAGCGCGGCCTGCCTGCTGTTCGATCGACATCCCGGACCCTGGCTTGTCCGAGTGATGGATGAAAACGAGGGAGCCTGCCGGTTCTGGTCCAGGGTCATCGACGACTACACGGGCGGCACCTTTCAGCAGACCTCTCAGCAATATGTTTCCGAGCACTCAGGCACCTGGCCAATGCAGTATTATCGATTTGAGAGTATGAGCTATGGCAGCACCGTCGAACGAAAATGATCGCCGATTGAGCCCCACCGACATCGCCATCGAAGAGGTGGATTCCGATCACCCGGATTGGCGAGAGTTGGTCCAGGTCATCGATGAAGAAAACCAGACCCACTGGGCATTCGAGAAGCACTTCGAACCGTTTGCGCGTCACTTCGTAGCGGCTAAATTGAATGACCGGATCGTCGGGTTCCTGATGTTCGTCGTCTGGGACATTGGCCCTCACGACCGGGGCTACGCTACACTCAAATTCGGTGGCAAAACCCTGACGGAGGCCAAAATCATCGCCTTTGGGGTAAGAAAGGACCATCGTCGCCGCGGCATCGGCCGCGCGCTTCAGGAGTACGTGCTGAATCGCGCTCGAGAACTGGGCTGTTACCAGGTGCGGTCGGTTAGTGGCAATGACCATCCCGAGAACCGTAACCTCAAACTCTCGATGGGCTTTGCCGTCGAACCCATGGAGCGTGACGAACCTAGTCTCGCCTTCGTCATGCCGCTGAGGTCAGACCTGTCCTGATTGATTCAGGAGCTTCCAGTGAACATCAACCCGATCGATTTCGTCGTCTCGCAATTCGAAGACGCGAAGAAGCCCTTCATTTCAACAGGGACGTTCTCGGCACCGAGGCTAACCTGATCAACGACCAATACGTCAGCGGCGATGGCCCGCGCTCAAGTCCGTCGTGAACACTTTCACCACCCGGAAGGTGACCGAGGCCGATCTGCCCGTCTTGAAAAGGGACACCGGCAGAGACGAGTCCAAACGCCTCAAACCCGATGGGAAGTCTTACCACCCTGAAAACTGCGTCATGGTCGTCGAAGAGGACGGCAAGATTATCGGATGCACTGCCGTCCTCTTCACTCGCCCACACGGTTGGGGGGAAGGCGATCGGGATCATCTCTATCCCGAAATACGCGCTCTCGCCATTAACGATGAGCATCGCAACAAAGGAGCGGGGACGCATCTGATCAACGCTGTAGAAGAAGAAGCGAGGTCACGTGGCTGCAAGCATCTTCACCTGAGTGTCAACCCCACGGAAAACCCCGGTGCATACCGGCTCTACCAACGCCTCGGATACAGAACGATCTCAGAGGAGGCACACCGACACTCCTGGACGTATACGGACGAAGAGGGAGTTACCCACGAAGTCGTGGAGTGGGTCATCGACACAGTTAAGGATCTGACTTGAAATGATCAACCGTACCCGCACACTCGACTATCTGAAGCAGTGTGAGTTGGACGCCCTGGTGGCGACATCGCCGGTCAGCATCACTTACTTCACCGGCTTCTATTCGTGGCTTGGTGGACAGTTCAAAGAATTCATGGTCAAACCGGGTGGGAGCGGTAGCCTGCTGCCCTCCTTCGGGCTGTTTTCTGCCAACGGCGAATCTGCTCTGGCCGTCGAAGCGACCTGGGCTTGCAATACCGGAGATCTTCGAATCGAGGAGGTGCGCTTCTTCGGTGGAGGCATGCTCGACCACTCCGTGCCGCCGGCAGCGCTAGCGGAACCGCAGCAAAAACTCCATGAATCGATGATCGCCTCTCCTTACGCGGCGTCAGCCATCGACGCACTCGTCGATCTCTTGTCTGCAAGAGGTCTCACCGACGGTTCCATCGGCATCGAGCTCGACGGGCTGCCCGCACCGACTCGGAAAGCCGTCGAGGAAGCGTTACCGAAGGTTCGGTGGAAGGATTGCTCGAATCTGATCCGTTTGATCCGAATGGTGAAAACAGAAGAGGAAATCGAGCACCTGAAGTCGGCGACGGAAATTGCGGAGAAAGCTGCGTTCGCGTGTCTGGCTGAGGCGGGGCCGGGCCATTCTGTGCTCGAAATGCGGCGGCATTTCCAGACGGAGCTGGCTACGCGAGGGGCTGAACCCGATCACTTCGCCTATTCCGTCAAGGGAATGGGCATCGCCACGGAAGCCGACTACCGACTCGAGGCAGAGGACGTGCTCTACGTCGATTACGGCTGCGTCCACGGCTATTGCTGCTCGGACAGCGGATTGACACTCGCGCTCACACCGTTGACCGATGAATTCAGCAGCAGCTATGATGCATTGTATGCGTGCATTCGGGCGGGGTGCGAGGCGATGCGGCCAGGCGCAAGGGCGTCATCCGTCTCGAAAGCGATGTGGGATGTGCTGCACGCACGAGGAGTAGAAGTTTCTTTTCCCCACGGTCACGGAATCGGCTTAGAAGTGGCGATTATCCGATCCTGGTCGCCGACACGGGTTTGAGGATCCACGACGATTGCGTCGATGAACCCGCCGACCTGCCACTCGAAGAAAACATGGTCCTCAACCTCGAAGCCCCGATCTTCATCCCCGGCACGGCCTCCCTACACATCGAACAGACCTTCCTCGTCGGCTCCAATGGTGCGACCCTTCTGGCGCCACAGGAATGCAGGAGACCCTTCGTGCCGTAGAGACTCACTCTGTACTGCAATGATTCAGGATCTTTGAATCAGTTGTTGGGAATCGAGGATCTGGGCACCCAGATCCTCGATTGTGCGCCGAGGGGGATGCTACTCAGATCTACGTTACAGCGGCGCACCTGATCCCACGCCAGCAGACCCGGGGCTTTCACGCCTTCGCAGAGCTTCGGCGGCTGGCGCCCCGGGCTAAGATCTGCCGCCCTTACAGGGCGGAAAACTCTCTAAACCTCTGCGCGTGTTGAGGGCTTTTGGTTCGGCCCTGGCCACTCAGTGTTCTCAGTGGCGCCTTTCATGCTCTGACGAGGTCTTCAAGCACGTCCACAATCTCATCCACCTGAGGCACGACGGCCGCTTCCAGCGAGGGACTATAGGGCGTCGGTGTGTGCAGTCCGCTGAGTCGGCGAATCGGAGCCTTCAGGGCATCGAATCCATCGTCGACGACCTGCGCGGCGATCTCCGCACCGACGCCACAAGGACTGAACGCTTCGTCTACGATTGCCAGTCTCCCCGTTTTCCCGACCGACTCGAGGATCGTCTTCGTATCCAAAGGCGCCAGTGTGCGGGGATCGATCACCTCGATCGAAACACCCGATTCGGCCAGAGTCTCCCCTGCCTCCATCGCCCGGTCCACCATCGCACCTACCGCGACCACCGTCGCGTCCGTGCCTGGCCGTGCGATTCGCGCTTCGCCGAATGGAATCCCGTAGTCTCCCTCCGGCACCGGCCCCTTCTTCGAAATCAGCGATCGGTGCTCGAGGAAGAAGACTGGATCGTCGCTGTGTAGCGCGGTCGTGAACAGCCCCTTCGCATCTGCCGGCGTCGTCGGCACGACGATCCTGAACCCGGGCAGGTTCATGAACGTGGCAAAGTAGTTTCCCGAATGGTGCGTCGCCGCTGAACCCCCGATTCCGATGCAGCCACGGAACAGAACGGGCATCTTCACCCGTCCGCTGCTCATGTATTGGATCTTGGCGATCTGATTCGCCATCTCGCCCATCGCGTCCAGCAGGAAGTCCAGAACCATGAAATCGACGGTCGGTCGTGACCCCGTCATCGCCGCGCCCGTACACATTCCCACAAACCCACGTTCGCAGATCGGTGTATCCCTTAACCGTTCGGGTCCGAATCGATCTGTAAAGCCCGCGGTTGTCTGGACACTCGGGTGAGTGTATTCAGGCGGCCTTTCGAGTTGCCGTGAGTGCGTTTCTAGCCTGTTCGGGCGTCTTGTAGCCGTGACGTTCGATGATCCACCTGTGGTTGTATCTGTCCCGAAACTCAAGGAGTGCGAGGCGCAGGTCTTCGATGGTACTGAAGTGTCTAACCCACAGGAGGTTTTCTTTGAGGGTACGGATGAACCGCTCGGCGCATCCGTTGCCTTCTGGCTCACGCACGAAACTCGGCGATGTTTGGACGCCGAGGAATGCGATCTCGTTCTGGAAGTCGTCAGAGACGTATTGTGACCCGTGATCGTGTCGGAGCTCCAGTCCTTCGGCGATGTTTTCTTCGAAGCCCCCGAAGTGTTCACGGATGCCCTGTCGGATCGGCTCGAGAGCCTCAAAGCGGTTGGCCGTCTTGGAGGCGTGAATGCCCACACACTCGCACGTGCAGTGGTCGATCGCGATAAACACGGAGGCTCTGCCCTCGTCGACCGTGGGCGTCACAGTCAGGTCGGTGCCCCACATCTGATCGGGCTTCTCGGTCGTAATCGTGCCATCGTGGGCTCGTCGTTCGCGACGCCGTCCTGGACGCGCCTGGAGCCCGTTTTCACGCATCAACCGGCGGACCCGATCCTTTGACGTCCGCATACCGTGAAAGCGAAGCCTGGCCCAGATCTTGCGGTATCCTTCGCCGTGGAAGGGTGACGCGTCGATCTCCTGCTGAATGAGGGAGACCAATTCCTCATCGGTACCCGCTCCGACCGGGCCTCGCTTCCGGGGTTGCCGAAGATCGGTTACGGATGAACGACGAAGCTGGCTGTGCACCGTGGAACGGGGTATCTGCAACACTTTGCACACGCGTTTAATGCTGTAGCGTCTCCCCGTGGAGGGCGAAAGGACCTCACTCATTTCCGCGACCTCCGATGCGCCAAAGGGCGGCGGGCTTCCAGACGATCGATTCTTTGTTGCAGCAGCTCGTTGTCCATCGTGAGCTCGCCAATCTTCGCCTGGAGGTCCTTGACCCTCTCGTCACGCTCGTCGCTCGGACGAGAGCGTAGTGCGGCCTGGGCGCCAGAGTGGAACTGATCGCGCCACTCGCTCAATTTAGCTGCCGTTACTCCCAGATCGCGAGAGACGCTGTCGAGGCTCTCGCCACGCATCACACGTAATACGGCTTCGGCCTTCTTCTTCACGGAGAAACGACCCTGCGAAGTCGCGCTTGGATCGGCTGGGCCTCCGCTCGCTCTCGCTCGCTCCGCCCCAACCGATCCCCTGGTAGCCTTGTTCATGGTGGACCCTCCTTTTCGACCTACTGTAGGTCAACGGAGTGTCCAAGAAAACCCCGGGGCGCTGGAGGGTCCGAATCGATCGTAGAGACCGACCGTCGTTTTGAAATTCCCGCCCCTCCGACCGATACCCTGGCCGACCACGAAAATGGACGCGTCCTCTTCCATGGCCGTCGTCAACGCCTCGAGCGTAGCCTCCGTGAACGTCAGTTCTCGTGTGCGTGCGCGAGGATCGGCCGCAACGAATGGTGCCACGTCATCGCTGTAGACGAAATCTGCCGCGGTGCTCGGATCGGGCAATGGACTGTCCTCCGCGAACGCCATCGCTTCTCCGACACGGACGTCGATCTCCTGATCAATCGCATCGAATTCCCCATCCTCCACCCCTCCCTCCCCCACCACCTTCTGACGGAAAGTGACAATCGGATCTCGCGCCTTCCAGACCTCGATCTCCTCTTCCGTTCGATACCCGGCTAGCCGCATGCCTTCCGCGTGAGGACGCGTGCGATACGTCTTGCACTCGATCAGCGTCGGCCCCTCTCCTTTTCTCGCCCGCTCGACGGCTTCCTTTGCTACATCGTAAACCGCAAGCACGTCGTTCCCGTCAACAATCGCGCTCGGAAGCCCGTATGCCGGCCCACGGTTACCCACGTCGGGGTTAGCCGAGGCATTGTCGAACGGCATCTCCGTCGCAAACTGATTGTTCTCGCAAACGAAGACCACAGGCAGATCCCAGATCGTCGCCAGGTTGATGCCCTCGTGGAAGGCGCCGTTCCCCACGGCCCCATCCCCGAAGAACGCAACCCCGATCTGATCCTTCTTCAAGAGCTGGAAGGAATAGCCCGCTCCCGTTGCCTGCAGAATGCTCGGACCCACGATGCCGCTCGTGCCCATCAACCCCACCTCGGGCGCAAACAGATGCATGCTGCCGCCGCGGCCTTGCGCGCAACCGGATTGCCGACCCATCAGCTCGGCCGCCACGGCTCTTGGAGCCACTCCCTTCGCGAGCGCGTGCCCGTGACCCCGGTGGGTGCTGAACACGGCATCGCCACCATTCAGGTGCGCGCAGACTCCAACCGCAATCGCTTCTTCTCCCACATAAGTATGGCACGCGCCCGGAATCAGACCTGAAGCGTGTGCTTCTGCGAAACGTTCCTCACAGCCCCTGATCTGAGCCATCTCCCGGTAGAGCGACAGCAGCGTATCCTTGGACAACGTCGTTTCCATACCAGATCCTGTCTGTGTCGTTTTAGGTTCTTTCACGCAGAAGTGTGGATGGCCGCCATATCTCCAGGTAATCTTCATTTCGCGTCTTCTCTTTTGTGACCAAAAGAGAAACAGAAAAGTCCCGCTCAAGCGCCGCGGGGGCTTGTGGCCCACGCCGGCAGTACGATCGAGGACGGTGACGACACCTGTGACAACCCCGAAGTGCCTCCCCCCCAACCCTATCCCCCCTGGAGTTGAAGGCGCGACGTTGCTCGCTGCCGCCTTTACCTGGGCCGCTATCACGTGGGGTGACAGGCTTTTCAACCGTCTTTAGGAGCGCCTGGTTCCGATCTATCCCACTAACTAAAGCGTGAGGGACCTCTTTTTAATGGCTATATCCGGATCTCTCAACGAGATGAAGTGGGTGAAGGTGCCGTGGTTCCTGGCATGGGGGCGCGGTTAGAGTGTGCGGAACCTCTTCGGAATCTGCTCAGGGATGTTTATGTCTCCGACGGTAAGGAAGATCATATCGTTGAATGCGTCGAGTGTGCGGAATCCGCTGGCTCGGTTCTTGACGATTTGGACGATTCGGTTGAGGCCTTCGGCGATGGCGTTGGTAAGACGCGTGTTCACGAATGCGAGGACGCCGAAGAAGTGCTGTCGCAGGGTCCTGACGAACTTTCGCAGGGGTTCAAGTCGACTTCTGAGTGCGGACGTCGTCCAGCATTTCAGGAAGCGTTCGGCAGCCCAGGGCGCTTTGTATTCCCAGAACTGCTCGAACTCGTCCTTGAGTCTCCAGGCTCTATAGATTCGGTAGTTCGCCTCCTCAAACCACCAGCTGACAACACGGAACCCCTTGAATCTCAGCAGTTTCGATAGTAATCTGCTCCCGGTCATAGGTCGCACCCCCTTCGCTTTGATTGTCCTACACACACAACCAAGCGTAGGGAACGATCTATGACCTTGTCATTCTATAGTTTCACCGTTGAGAAACCCGGATAGAGCCCTTTTTAATCAGGTTTGTTCAGCCGGTGCACCCGGCATCCCGGGATGCGATCCGCCGGCGTTCTTGGCCAGGTTGCCCCCGTCCAACGGAATCATCGCTCCCGTGACGAAAGACGACGCGTCGGAGGCCAGGAAGATCGCCAGCCCCTTGATTTCTTCGGGCTCGCCCAGCCGGCCGATCGGGATTCCCCGCAGATACGTCTCGCCCAGAACAGCGTCTGCACTTATCCGTACACGCAACTCGTCGTTCATGATCTGTGCACATACGATCGCGTTGACACGAACGCCTTTGGCCGCCCACTCCGTGCTCAGCTCCCGCGTCATCTGAGCGGCACCGCCCATGGCGATGCTGTAAACGAGGTGACTCCGTCCCAGCGCCGTGAGACCGGCGATCGACACGAGGTTGATGATGCTGCCCCGACCGGCTTCCAGCATGCGTTTGCCGGCTTCCTGGCAGCTGACTAGGCGCCCAACTACCAGATTCCGCAGTGTGAACTCCAGATCCGCCTCGGTCACCTTCAGCGGTGCGTCGCGCTTCGAGGCGCCCGCGATGTTGGCCAGGACGTCAAGTCGCCCCCATTCACGATCTACCTGCTGATACATGCTTCGAATCACGTCGGGGTCGGACATGTCGCACACGACGGGCAACGCGCGTCGACCGAGCGCTTCGATCTCCTCTCCGGTCCGCTGCGCGCCCTCCGCATCGATATCGGCGAGCACGATGTCCGCGCCTACTTCGGCCAGACCCATCGCAATGGCCTTTCCGAGCCCACTCGCGGCGCCTGAAACGATAGCCACGCGGTCGGTCAGGTCAAACAGTGGATGTGCCACATTCAGGGCCCTCCAGGTCGATCGAAATCTTCGAAGATTTCTTGGCTTCGGGTTATTAGATTCATCCCTTCAGACGCGGTATTTAATGAGGCACCGACGGACGGGTCAAGTCTCATCGCGGCGATGCCCGCCACACGACCGAAGGACCGCATGCCACCACTGGATACCCAATCGCGGCTTGAGCAGTTCGACATCCTGACATTCGGCGTCTTTCCGCCCTTGTCAGAGGATGAGGCGATGGATCAGGAACTAGGAGAACTCGATTATGGCCGAAGGTAAACTGACGGGCAAAGTCGCCATCGTCACGGGCGGAGCGACGGGTATCGGCGGGGGTATCGCGGACAAGCTCGTGGTAGATGGATCGCGAGTCCTGATCGTCGACATCGACGAGGCCGGTGCGGCCGCACGAGCGAAGCAGATCCAGGACGCAGGTGGTGAGGCGACCAGCATGGTCGGTGACGTCTCCACCGAGGAAGTCGCGAAAGCGATGGTAGAGCGCGCCGTCAGCGAGTTCGGCCGTCTCGACATCCTCGTGCAGAATGCCTACGGCGTCATCGGTCTCCAGGATGGCAGCGCCCTGGAAACGACCGTCGAGAGCTGGCACAAGGGGATGAACCTTCTCGTGATGGCGCATTTCCTGGGAGCCAAATACGGCGTGCCAGCGATGCAGGAATCTGGGCCTCCCGATGGATACGATCCCGGCCCGTGGCAAGGCAAAGGCCTGCGTCACGGTACGCCTCCGCCATCGGAGATCGGACGGATCATCAACATCTCATCCGTGCACGGTTTGCTGCAGGCCGCCGGAACCATGGTCTACGAAACCGGCAAAGCCGCCGTCAACGGCCTGACGCGTCAGATGGCCATCGACTTCGGTCCGCTCGGGATCACCGTCAACGCCATCGCCCCAGGACACATGGTGACCGAAAACCTGGAAAAACTGTGGGCGGATGTCGCCAACGAAGCCGGCTTTCATCTCGAGGAGCTCCAGTATCCGGTCCGCAGAACCGGAACACCGGAAGACATCGGGAACGCCGTTTCGTTCCTGTGCTCGGAAGAGGCCGCTTTCATCACTGGTGTCGTACTCCCGGTCGATGGCGGTTTGAGCATTCAGCTCCAGGAGAACATCGTCCTGGAGTTGAAGAACTACATTCAGGAGAATCCGGGGCTCAAAACGTTCTTCGACGGCGGCTTCGGCACCGGCGACCGACGGTAGTCTATACGTCGCCAGGGAAACTGTGGCTGATAACGATCGTCTGGAGCTGAGATCCCTGGGGCAGCCTGATCTGTATCCATCGTCGCGACGAGGACCAACCGGATGAGTGTTCAAACAGCAAAACCAAAACCCGGTTCGCCCTGTCCCAATGGTGGCACAATCTCCAAGTGCTCCCGATCGGGAACTCATCGCTGGAAGAGACCGAATCTTTCGTGTCGTCACAGTGTCCGGGTTCCCGATCGTCAACCCTACCCCAGACTGCATCGTCCCGCACACACTTGGACCCTCACCAGATCCTCCCTCTTTCCTGAAAACCGACGATGGGCTCGTCCTGAACCTCTGTCTATCCATCGGAGTTGCGGCGAGGGGAACGCGACGACCGAGTTAACCTCTCGTGTCTGACGAACTGTCCGGTTACGATCTGTTGGGACAAGCCGAACTGGTCCATAACGGATCCCTATCCCCGCTCGAACTCGTCGATGCGGCCATCGCACGGGTCGAACGGGCCAACCCGAAACTCAACGCTGTCGTCATCCCCCTGTTCGATTCGGCCCGTGACGCCGCGCGGCAGCCCCTACCCGACGGCCCGTTCAAAGGCGTTCCTTACCTGCTCAAGGATCTGATCGCCACGTGTGAGGGTGTCCGGCAGACCTCCGGATCGGTCGTGCTCAAGGATGTCGTCGCCGATCGCGACTCTGAATTAGTGAAACGCCTGAAGCGGTCCGGCCTGATCATCCTCGGCAAAACGAACACACCCGAGCTCGGCTGCCACGTCACCACCGAACCCCGCCTCTTCGGGCCGACGCGCAACCCCTGGGATACGAACTTCATCGCGGGAGGCTCCAGCGGAGGGTCGGCCGCCGCGGTTGCGGCTGGAATGGTCCCCGCCGCTCACGCCAACGATGGCGGTGGATCGATCCGCATCCCCGCCTCTTGCTGCGGGGTCTTCGGACTCAAACCCACCCGAGCGCGTATTCCACTCGAGCCCGAAGCAGGGAGTCTGGCCAGTGGCACGGTGGTCGAACACGCGATCACGCGCTCTGTTCGGGACAGCGCTGCGCTGCTCGACGCCACGGCAGGACCTGCGCCGGGCGACCCCTACGCCGCTCCCCCACCGACGCGTCCGTTTCGTCAAGAAGTGGGATCTGGCCCGGGCACCCTCCGGATCGCCTTCTCCACGCAGCCCCCTTTCGGCGGCGACCCCCATCCGGATTGCATCCGAGCCGTCGAAGCCGCAACACAACTCTGCGCCGATCTGGGCCATATCGTCGAAGAGGCTACGCCGCCCGTGGATGGTGAACGTTTCCTCGCCGCCATCGATGTTTCAGCTTCCACATCGACCGTGAGAACCATCGATGCCCTCGCTCGAACCATGGCCCGGACGTTCACGGATGACGACTTGGATCCCCTGACCTGGGTCATCTACGAAATCGGCAAAGGACACAGTGCCGCGGACTATCTCGAGGCCACGACGCGCCTCCAGCAGCTCGGTCGGACGATGGCCGATTTTCTGACGGACCACGATGTCTGGTTGACGCCGACTTTGCGTAAACCTCCGGTCCGATTGGGCGCATTCGATCGGCGGTCGGACGAGTCCGCCGTCGAATGGAACCGCCGTGTTTGGTCCTATATCCCCTTCACTCCCATCTGCAACGCCTCGGGTCAGCCTGCGATAACCGTCCCGCTCCACTGGAATCAGGCGGGTCTACCCGTGGGCATCCACTTCGCTGGCCGGTATGGAGATGAAGCCACACTCCTGCGTCTGGCTGGACAGCTCGAAGAAGCCCGCCCGTGGAAGAATCGAAGTCCAGCTGTCTCTGCCTGACTCTTATGACCCAGTAAGTCTGTTTCGAAATCAGAGGATTTCAATATCTTGCCAGAGCCGAAACCCCGGTTCAGGGACCGAAAGAGTCACTGTCTGTGAGGAACCGTAATGCCGACTACCTATGACACCGACCAGCTCCTCCAAGAATGGCGGATCAACGGATTCGTCGTCTTCGAAGATCTGATCCCCACTGAGACGATCGACCGCATCCGGGAAGCCTGGATCCCTATCCGGGAAGCGGGTGTCGAAGAACAAGGCCCGGAACCCGTCCGTGGAACGGGACGCTACAACGTACGGGTACCCTTCCGAAGGCCCTTCGTCGATCCGGACATCTTCGAGCATCCCTCGCTCGTCAAGTTCCTCGAAGGCGCACTCGGAGAGGACTATGTTTGGAATCACTTCGATTCCAACATTCCAATCGAAACCTGCCGCGACTATCAGCGTTGGCATCGGGATACGCGAATCCCATTCCCGGGCCTGATGACGCCCTCCTACACGGTCGGCATCAAGTTTCCCCTTGTTGACACGAATGAAGAAAACGGAAGCATAGAGGTCTTGCCGGGAACGCAGTTTATCTCGGACAGTGACCTTCAGGACGACCTGGATCGCGTCTTCGGCAAAGGAGAAAACAGGCGCGGGCGCTATTCATCCGTGCGTCTCAACCTGAAAAAGGGCTCAATCTGGATCCACGACGCGCGCGTTTTCCACCGTGGGACGCCCAACTACACTGACGTCCCTCGCGACGAGCTTTGTATGCCGATGAGTCGTCCGTGGCTCTTCAATAAATGGCAGTGCGAACACACGGAGCCCCACTTTCCACGCGATCTGTGGGAGAGTTTGTCCAATCACGCACGCCACGTTCTGCGCCGGCAACGCGTAAAGGACTAACAGATCACATAACCCGAGAAGGAAACCCCGTGCCATCCACTTATGATACCGATCAGCTTCTGGAGGAATGGCGGATCAACGGATTCGTCGTATTCGAGGACATCATCCCGGAAGAAACGATCGACCGAATCCGTGAAGCCTGGATCCCTATACGGGAGCAGGACGTGAACGATCAAGGTCCGCTTCCGTCCCGAGGAGAAGGACGCTACAGCGTACGCGTACCGTTCGAACAACCCTTCGTGGATCCGGAGATCTTCGAGCATCCCAGGTTAGTCGAGTTCCTCGCAGAGATTCTGGGTGACGATTACGTCTGGGCGCATTTCGACTCGAATGTCCCTTTGCCATCCTGTCGCGACTACCAGAATTGGCACCGGGATTGTCCTCCCCTTTTCCCCGGAGTCGTGACCCCGGCTTACGACATTGGGGTGAAGTTCCCGCTCGTGGATACGAGTGAAGGAAACGGCAGTATCGAGGTGATTCCTGGGACCCAATATGTGACCGACATCGAGCCTCACTGGGATCAGGATCATATTTTCGGCAATGACGCCGAGCCCCGTGGTCGGTATTCGTCGAGCCGTCTCAATCTCAAGAAAGGCTCCATTTGGCTCCAGGATCCCAGGGTATTCCATCGGGGCACTCCCAACTACTCCGACGTTCCCCGCGATGAACTCTGTATGGGCATGTCCCAGGCGTGGTACTTCAGCCAGTGGCAACACGAATACACCGAACCGCACTTCCCTCGCGATTTGTGGGAGAGTCTGTCCGATCACGCACGTCAGGTACTGCGATGGCAGAGGGTGAAGGATTAGGAACCACCGAGCACACAGAGGGTTGCGTCTATCCGAAAAAACGGACGGCGTCAGTTCGAGCGAAGTCGAGAACACGCCTATTGCCAAACGCGACCAAGGACTTCCCGAAAAACCGACACTTCGACTCGCGCTCAGTGTGACGGTGTTGTTGTCATTCATGAAAATGAGGAAAAATGCTATCGGTTCTAAAGAACAAAGTAGCCGTCGTGACAGGTGGAAGCCGTGGGATTGGGAAGGCGACTGCCCATCGGCTGGCTAAGGAAGGGTGCGACATCCTGCTCGTCGCTCAAACGCCCGGAAACCTCGAGAACGCTTCGAAGGAGATCTCGGAAACGGGTAGACGCATCGAAGTTTGTGCGACCGACCTCAGAACACTCGAAGGCTGTGACGTGGTGTTGTCCGCCCTCGAATCCACGTTCGGCAACGTCGACATCCTGATCAATTGTGCCGGGGCAACCAAGGGAGGACTCTTTCTCGAGACACCCGACGAGCTCTGGCAGGATGGGTTCGCGTTGAAATTTTACGGGGCTGTCCGCGTGACGAGACTTCTCTGGCCCAGGCTCAAGGAGAGGCGCCGTCGTCAACATCATCGGAGGGTTCGCGCGAACACCCGATCCAGACTTCATGATCGGGGGCGCCGTCAACGCCGCGTTCGCCAATTTCAGCAAGGCCCTCGCGGGGCTCGGTCTCCGCGACGACGTGAACGTCAACGCCATCCACCCCGGTATCACGATCACCGATCGAATGGAGGAGCTGTTCGAAGGACGTGCGAAACTCGCCAACACGACGGTCGAAGAGGCCAAACGAGCCGCGATGGAGCGGGACGGCACCCGCCGACTGGGCCAACCAGAGGATGTCGCCGAGCTCGCGTGTTTTCTGTGCTTGCCGCAAGCGAGACATCTTCAGGGAACGGCGATTTCCGTGGATGGGGGTTCAACGGCGGGCGTGTACTAGTGTGCCCCCGTGCAGAGCACGGGGGCGAGCGTGTCGCAAGTTGATTACGGGCGGGCAGGAGCCCGCACCCACGCGATCCGGAATAGCAGGAGAAGCGATGCCGCACTACTCAGACGTTCCGTTCGTTCTCAACAAAGACCTCGGGCGTCCGCAATTGCCGACGGAGGATGCCTACTGTAGGGTCGACTCCGAGGGCAGACCGGTCCCCGAACTGACCACTGAGGAAAAATATGCGTTCGACCTTCGCGGCTGGCTGCTCATTCCCAGCGTGACCCAGGATGAGATGGGGCCGATGCGCGAGCACCTCCGGCAACTTCACGAAGACGAAGAGTCCATCCCCGAGAAGGATCGATCCTCGCTCGGTGGGCCTTGCGTCAGCCTGATCGATCATCCCGTCGTCGTCGCATTCATGAACGAGTTCGTCTACAACCCGTTCACCGACGGCACGAAGACCCCGCCGCTGGGGAATCAGAAGTGCTATGGTTTCCGGATGGAGTATAGCTTTTCTCAGTACCGTACCGCAGGAGACGGCAAGTTCGTGCCGCACAACGGTGGAGGTATGATGCGCGTACCCGGCGACCACCATACCTACCACGCATTCCCGGGTTACGCCAAGTCAGTCCTCACACGCGCGTTGTGGGAACTCAACCCTGTCCAGGAAAGCAAAGGCGGCACACTCTTCGTCAGCGGGAGTCATAAAGCCGCCTTCCCCGCGCCCGAAGAGGAGATCGAGAAAATGGACTCTCCCTTTTGGGATACGTATGCGTGTCCAGCGGGATCCGTTCTCTTCTTCACCGAAGCCGTCACACACAGCTCTTCCATCTGGACGGACGAAGCAAATCCACGTATCGCGATTTTCAATTCTTACAACATGATCGGGAGCAAGTGGCACAACTGGGATCCGCATCCGGATCTGGTGGCAGAGATGCCTGCGCAACGTCAGTCCCTTTTCCGACCGGTTTACGTGAGCGGGAATGTCGTGGGATAAGGCCACCGCTGAAAGCGAGGCGCGCAGACCAAAATGGACCCCGGTTAAGAAGCATACCGGGGTGACAATCGCTTTTTTCTGAGGGAGTACATGTGACCGACTCACAGACCAAAGTATTCTTCGAACAAGATGGCTATGTCGTCGTCAATGACATCATCGGTGAATCCGAGCTCGACCCCATCCGCACCTTTATTAAAATGAAGGTCGATGACTATGCTCGCGAGCAACGCGCGGAAGGCCAACTCTCCTCGCTGTATAACGATGCATCATTCGAACGTCGTTATGCGGCTATCTGCGAAGAGTTGGGCATCTCACCCCGCGGCTGGGACCTCGGTTCCTTCGGTCGCGAATTCTACGATCTCTACACGCTTCCCGGTGTCCTTCACGTCCTCAGTCTCATCCTTGGACCCGAAGTCTCCAACCTCGGCAGTCCGGCGCTGAGAACCAAGCTGCCAGGCTGTGTCATTACGTCTTTCCCCTGGCATCAGGACAGTCAATACGTCGACCAGAAGAAAGTCGGTGAAAGAGCGAAGCATACCGAACAGCTTCCAATGGTGACCGTGTGGGTCCCACTGGTCGAGGCGACGGTCGAGAATGGGTGTTGCTGGGTCATTCCTGGCAGTCACCGTTGGGGATTGCTCGACGGAGCGCGAGGCGAGGACCATAACATCAGAATGGACGAAGACGTTGAAGCCAGGGGTGTCGAGCCCGTTCCTATCCCTCTGAAGCCCGGCGGCGCCCTCTTCATGTCGAACCTGTGCATCCACACAAGCAAGGTGAACACCACGGACGAATGTCGATGGAGCATCGACTACCGCTATTTTCCCACCCCTGGACGGGCAGATTTGGAGTCTGAGCAGGTTGCCGGCGCCGAGTTCGTGCAGAATAAAATTCTGAGCAGTGGCGGCATGCCCCTCATCGTTCTCTCCGAAGGTCCAAAACCGACGTGGGAAGCGTGGGAGGCGGCGGTCGCTGAGCAGCGGACGATTGTCGCCCGATAAGGCGCACGACTGAGCCATGCCGGAAAGAGACCCGCCCGAATCACACGTGCGCTCAGATCCCAAAGCCTGGGTCGACCTACACGGGGACTACCTCTTCAGAAATGCGATGCTGCGTGTACGTGACCGAACCCTCGCCGAAGAGCTCCTTCAGGAAACCTACCTCGCCGCCCTCAAGTCACGGGAAACGTTCACCGGCCGATCCTCCGAGAGGACCTGGCTGATTGGGATCCTCAAGCATAAGGTTATCGACCATCTTCGAAGGGCAAGCCGCGAAAGACCCGTTGAGGATATCGAGTCGCTGCCGTGCGAGTTGGAGGGCCCGTTCAACTCAGAAGGCCATCTGCGTGGTCACTGGAGGGAGTCGGGAGGAATGGGTCCCAAGGACTGGGGAACGACGCCACATTCAAACTTGGAACAGAAGGAATTCTGGGAAATCCTGAAAGCCTGCCTGAGAGATGTACCTGCCCGCCTAGCCGATGCGTTCATACTACGTGAGATCGATGGTTTAAAAAGTTCAGAAATCTGTAAGATTCTGAACGTAACCTCGACTAAGGGTTCGCGAATAAATAAACGGTCGATCTCAATGTTGAGCCATTGGCCGGATCGTGTAGTTCCAGTCGCCGTGGAAATCGTGCGGAGTGAGATCGATTTGGGTCATCTGTTCATCGGTCACCTTGACCCCGTTAGGGTAGGGTCGCTTGTCGATCTCGGAGCGTACTCGGAGACCGGCTTGAGTGGTCGTTCCGGCAATGAGATTCACGGTTGCAGCCAGGCTGACCAGGGGCTTGCCTTGCCAGTTCATAGCGATGAAGGAGAACAGGCGATGTTCGATCTTGTTCCACTTACTAGTGCCAGGAGGGTAGTGGCATACGGTGATCGTCAGGCCAGTGCGATTCGCAAAGCGCTGCAGCTCCCACTTCCACAGCCGCGTCTTGGCGCCGTTGCTGCCGCCTGCGTCCGCCGTGATTAGCAGATGCGTCGAAGTGCCGTAGGCGGGCCGTCCCATGTTCTTCCACCAACTTCGGATCGCATTCACGGCGAAGCTGGCCGTGTCGTGATCGATACCGACACTTACCCAGCCTTCATCACGGCTCAGATCATACACTCCATAAGGGATCGCCTTGCCCTGAGCAGGCACTATGAAATCGTGTACCTTCACACGCTCCGGGTCTCCCTTGGGTCGCCATTCTCGGCCAGGATTCTTGAAGTCGCCGATCAACTCTTTCTTCTTGGTGTCCACCGAGATAACGGGAAGGCCCTGCTGCTGCTGCTGGCTAATCCGATCATCGAGGTAAACGAACTGAGCGTCCCGATCCGGGTGTGCAGATCCCTCCCTTGTCTTCCGATTCGCCTGCAGCGTGTAATCGTGTTCGTGCAGGAGATTGGCAACGATCCTGGGGCTCACCGAATGCCCCATCGCTTGCAACTCGGCGGCCAGTTTGCGAGTGCTCTTCGATGTCCATCTCAGAGGATTGTCGTCAGGCGACCCCGCAGTCGTTGGCTCGACCAGATCATTCAGGTCCTGCCACAGCGTCGGGTCCGTGTCGGCCTTCCGCTTACGACCGCCGCCTGGACGCCGGATGCGAGCCGGGTCCAAAGGTTCGTCCGACCTCAACTCCTGAATGCCACGAAAGATCCGCTCTCTGGACATTCCTGTCGCCAGAGCCACAATCGCGATCCCACCGTGACCCAACGCTTCGGCTTCCGTGGCGGCCCACAGACGACGCGTGCGTTCCGTCAGCACCGGAGCCAAGGCTTCATACTTCGTTCGGAGAGTTTCGACGTCCACACTCCGAGCGTAAGATCATTACCTTGAAAAGTGCAGCACTTATTTCGTGGCAAACCCTAACCTTGGCGTCATGCTCCATCGCTGCAGGATGCAGCTCCGCCGATGCCTCGAACTGAAGTGGCTCCAACCAAACGAGGAACGGAGTCGAGAATGATCACATTGTCAGGCATCGTCAGAAGATTGTTCGAGACCAGGCTCCTTTCCTGCGATGTTGTCGCCAAGATGATATCCGATCGGTTGGACGGGGCAGGGTTGAGTTTCACAGAAACGCTCAAACTCAGGCTGCATCTACGCATTTGCAGGTGGTGTCAGCGCTACCTCGATCAGGTCAACCGGATTCACGAGGCTGCTCAGAACCACGACCAGAGAGTGGGGGATGCAGATGAAGTCCTCTCTGCAGAAGAGCGGGTGCGCCTGCAGAGCCTTCTCGATGCCGATTCCTCAGACACTCGGTAACCGAGTCACCCTACGACAAGCCCTGTAGCAAGTTGTCTTGCGAGGGCTATCCAACCTCCGATCGCAGACACTCACCAGTTCGTCTTTTTTCGATTTCGGTGTAAGAATTTCGGTCCCTGTCCGACCAATGATCAGGCAGGAGATCCGGAACAGATACGCAACGACGCTCATCCATCTCCTACCGTCTTGACCCTAGAGAGGAACTGCTATGAAGGCCTCGGACCTTTTTGTGAAAGCGCTGGAAGCCGAAGGTGTGGAATTCATCTTCGGAATCCCTGGGGAAGAAAACCTGGATTTCCTGAACTCTCTCCGAGGTTCCAGCATCAGGCTCATCCTGACACGTCACGAGCAGGCAGCCGGTTTCATGGCCGCAACCTACGGACGACTGACGGGTAAAGCTGGAGTCTGTCTCAGCACGCTCGGGCCGGGCGCGACCAATCTGGTCACTGCTGCCGCCTACGCGGAACTGGGCGCCATGCCCATGGTGATGCTCACCGGTCAGAAACCAATCAAATCAAGCAAGCAGGGGCAGTTTCAGATCGTCGACATTGTCGACACGATGAGGCCTCTCACCAAATACACCACCCAGATCCCGAGTGGGGACAGCATTCCCTCTCGTGTTCGTGAAGCCTTTCGACTCGCCCAGATCGAGCGACCCGGGGCCACTCACCTGGAGTTGCCCGAAGACATCGCTGCCGAGGAAACCGACGAAAACGTGATACCCCAATCTCAGAACCGACGTTCCATCGCCGAGGACAAGGCAATCAGATGGGCGACCGAGATGATCGAAGAGGCAAAGCACCCCCTCATCATGATCGGAGCAGGGGCGAATCGGAAGCTCACAGCGCGAATGCTGCTTCGGGAATCGACAAGACCGGAATCCCTTTCATCAGCTCGCAGATGGGGAAGGGCGTCGTCGATGAGCGCGACCCGCTCTTCCTGGGGAATGCGGCCCTGTCTGATAACGACTTTTTGCACCGCGCCATAGAGAAGGCGGATCTGCTGATCAACGTCGGCCACGATGTCGTCGAGAAACCGCCTTTTTTCATGAAACCCGGTGGCTTCAAAGTGATTCACGTCAACTTCTCACCCGCAGAAGTCGATCCCGTTTATTTCCCGCAGGTTGAGGTCGTCGGCGACATCGCAAACAGCATCTGGCAGATCAAGGAACGCATCCAAACGCAGAATACGTGGGACTTCTCCTATTTCATGAAAGTCGGGGAAGCAGTCGAAGCGCATCTACTAGAGGGTGCCGACGACGACCGCTTTCCCGTATACCCGCAGCGCCTGCTCGCCGATGTCCGAAAGGTGATGCCATCCGATGGTATCATTGCTCTGGACAACGGAGTCTAAAAAATCTGGTTCGCCAGGAATTACAAGGCTCATCAGTCGAACACTGTCCTGCTGGACAATGCGCTGGCGACGATGGGTGCAGGACTTCCGTCGGCGATGGCCGCTCGTCTCGTCTGTCCCGACCGCAGGGTCATGGCTATCTGCGGAGACGGTGGGTTCATGATGAACTCCCAGGAACTGGAAACAGCGGTTCGACTGAAGATGGACCTGGTCGTGTTGATCCTGAACGACAGCGCCTATGGCATGATCAAATGGAAGCAGGCGAACATGAACTTCCCCGACTTCGGACTGGACTATGACAATCCGGATTTCGTCAAGTATGCCGAAAGCTATGGCGCACACGGTCACCGCGTGGAGAGCTCGGACCAGCTACGACCGCTGATGGAGGCGTGCTTCGAAAATTCGGGTGTTCATCTTATCGACTGTCCGGTGGACTATTCAGAGAACGACCGGATTCTGAACCGCGAGATCAGAGAGAAGAGCAAGCTGGTGTAGCGCTCGGAGGAGCATGGCAGTGCAGACATTCCCCTTGATGATACCTGGAGCGACGACCGATGACGGCGAACTCGACGTATTCGCGCCTTTCGATCGGTCCCTCATCGCCACAGCTGTCGCCGCCGACGGCCAAGCCGCGGACAGAGCACTGGAAACCGCCAACGGTCTCATTCGGAATCGGGACGCCTGGCTGAAACCCTACGAGCGCATCGAGATTCTCGACAGAGCTGCGGGGATCATGTCGGACCGGGCGGACGAGCTGGCCCTGGAGGCGGCGCGAGAGGGTGGAAAGCCATTGATCGACTCGAAAGTGGAAGTCGCAAGGGCGATTGACGGCGTCAGGAACTGCATCGAAGTGTTGCGCACGGAGGGCGGCAGGGAAGTTCCCATGAACCTGAACGCAGCCTCGGCAGGTCGTGCCGCCTTCACGAGGAAAGAGCCGATCGGCGTTGTTGTCGCTGTCAGCGCCTTCAACCATCCCTTGAACCTGATCGTTCACCAGGTCGGTCCCGCCGTAACTACTGGATGTCCGGTCATCGTCAAACCAGCCGACGATACGCCCCTATCCTGTTTCAGGTTTGTCGAAATCCTCCGAGAGGCCGGTCTCCCGGATGAGTGGTGTCAAGCTCTGGTTGTGAAAGATTTGAGCGTCGCCACCCAACTCGTGACGGATCAGCGCGTCGGCTTCTTCTCTTTCATCGGAAGCGCGCCCGTCGGCTGGATGCTGCGCTCCAAGCTGGCGCCCGGAACCCGGTGCGCCCTCGAACACGGAGGCGCAGCCCCCGTCATCGTCGCAGCGGACGCTGACCTGGATGAGACCATCCCTCTGATAACGAAGGGAGGGTTCTACCACGCGGGCCAAGTCTGCGTCTCGGTCCAGAGGATCTTTGCCCACGCGTCGATCGCGAAAGACCTCGTGGACAGACTGGCCCATCCGCATCAAACCTCCAACTCGGCGATCCCACGTGTGCCGATACCGAAGTGGGACCTCTCATCAGACCTCGCGAGGTCGATCGGGTGGAGGAATGGGTCAACGAGGCCGTCGACGCTGGGGCCGTTCTTTCGACCGGTGGCGAGCGCATATCAGACACGTGCTACGCGTGTACCGTGCTTCTCGACCCCCCCGATCACGTCGAAGTCAGTCAATCAGAGATATTCGGTCCTGTCGTCTGCGTGAACACCTATCACGACCTCGACGACGCAATCGATCGGGCGAACGCGATCCCTTATGCCTTTCAAGCATCGGTGTTTACGGGCCACAGAGCGTCCTCGCGGCTGGATGCGTCAGCTGTCATGATCAACGATCACTCCGCTTTCAGGGTCGATTGGATGCCGTTCGCCGGTATCAAGCAGTCGGGACTCGCTGTCGGTGGCATTCCTTATACGATGCACGATATGCAAATTGAGAAGATGACGGTCTGGCGATCCAGGGAGCTTTGAGCTTAGAGGCGGGTTTCTGAAAAGCAGCGAACTTTGTTCGAGGGCCCTTGAACAAGAAAGGGGCGACGCAATTGGCCTCGCTCCAGCATCACTTGAACACATTTCGAAAGGATGGTTGGCATGGCGGTTTCAGAAGCAGTCTTGAACACACAAGGGACAGGTGAATTCGCAGAGTACGGCAACGGCTCACGCGCAGAGATCGCCGTCGGGGGCTCGCAGAGTGACGGTGAGTACGCCGTCGTCAGATATCACGTCGCTTCGGGTGATGAGCCTCCACTGCACACGCACACCAAGGAAGACGAGATGGTTTTCGTAGAGGAAGGCGAGGTGACTGCCTTCGTCGGTGATTCTCGCGTCGATGTGGGCCCAGGTGCATTCGCAGCCCTACCCCGTGGTGTTCCCACACGATTCGCGTCAAGGGCGACTCCGCGAAACTCATCCTCACCCTCTTGCCGGCGGGTGTCGAACGGTTCTTCGTACCCGAGTCCGATGAGGACGCCGACCCTGCCAAGTTCGGCCTGGAGATCCACGGCTCGCCCCCGGCGTAACACCGGACATCGAGACCGCGAACGAACCTTATCAATAGCTCGGCGGGGCCTCTCGACATCGAGAGGCCCCGCTGACCGAACCGGCGGAGGAGCAGATGGAGCTCAACGAAAAGCAACTCGAGATGTGCACGACAAGTCAGTGGGATTTCTCAGATCTGAACGCCTTGTTCTTGAATTGCACGATGAAGCGTTCACCCGAAATGTCCCATACGCGAGGACTGATCGACATCTCGAAAGCCATCAAGGAGAAGAATGGCGTGACGGTCGAGGTCTTGCGGCCGATCGATTACGACATTGCCACCGGTGTGTGGCCGGACATGACCGAACACGGATGGGAGAAAGACGACTGGCCGGAGATCTACGAAAAGGTGAAGGCGGCGCACATTCTGGTGTTGACCTCTTCGATCTGGCTGGGCGAGAAAACCTCTGTTTGCACGCAAGTGATCGAGCGACTCTACTCGACGTCGGGCGACCTGAACGAACACGGTCAATATGCCTACTACGGGCGCGTGGGAGGCTGCCTTATCACGGGCAATGAGGATGGGGCGAAGCATTGTTCGATGATCATTACTGTATTCGCTCTCACACCTGGGCTATGTGATCCCTCCACAAGCCGATTCCGGATGGCTTGGAACCGTTGGCCCCGGACCCTCCTACCTGGATCCCGGATCGGGAGGTCCCGAGAACGACTTTACCAATCGAAACACAACGTTCATGACCTGGAATCTGATGCACATGGCCCGGATGATCAAAGATGCCGGCGGCATTCCGGCCCACGGAAATCAGCGGTCCGCCTGGGAGGCCGGCTGCAGGTTCGACTATCCCAATCCCGAACACCGTTGACAGACTCCCATCGATGCCTCCCGGCAGGTCCGCTTTACGCTTGTATACAACGGAACGAATTCAGAGGTTACCTCTCACTGACATGAGGATCTGTTCATCTCAGGTGAGAGGTACACGCCATCGTGGGCACGCTTCACTGGACGGTCGATCACAGCGACCACACTGCAGATCAGTGGGATTACATTGGGGAATTCTCAGATCCGCTTGCAAAGGCGCTCGCTTCCACACCTATTGATCCCACATCCACGAGCAAGATCCATCGCTACACCATCCTGCCCAACTTCTGGTCAGGTTTCAATCGGGAAGCCGATGTTTCCCCAGACTTGAGCATCGGCAGCCTATCTATTGAAAGAACACGATCCGAGTCCCATTGGACCTACCACGTCGAACACGTCAACGTCGCCAGCGGCGAGCTCCTGACGCTCGATTTCACCTGCGAGGATGAGCCACTTAGACCACTACGCAGCCCCTGGCGGATCCAGACAACGAACAACGCTGACGGCTCCTATAGCGCCATCGATTGGGCAGGTTCGGTCGATGATACTACCATCACGCTGACGACCTCAGGTGGCCTCTCGTTCCCTGCCGGTTCCGTACTCGATCCAGCGCGGCTGACCTGTCTCTGGGCCCTCGTCGACGTCCTTCCGGCATTGAACGGCCGCTCGCTCGAGAAGCTTTCCGTTCTCGATGATCTCGAAATCCTGAAGCCCGGCAGCCAGGTTCGACCCCTCGAAACCTGGACGCTCGAAGCAGGTGAAGCGCGTCATACGATGCAGGGTTATTCGCTTTTGGGCGATGGGTTACCGCCCTGCTACTGGTGGGTCACCGACACGGGCGATGTCGCGGCCGTCTCCACGATCCTGTCCACCTACGTTCTGACGGAACGGGGACACGGGGATGGCTGATCGACCGAACATCCTCTTCATCAACACCGACCAGCACACGTGGAACGCCCTTTCCGCCTACGGCAACACCCACATCCGCACCCCCCACATCGATCGTCTTCACCGGAACGGCATCTCTTTCATGCGCAGCTACTGCACCGACCCGGTCTGCGCCGCATCCCGCGCCAGTTGGATGACGGGTCGCTACTCGTCCGAGACCGGTGTCCCGTTCAACGGCGGACTGATGCACGAGGACATCCCCGACCTCGGACAGATCCTCATTCGTAACGGCTACGACGCCATCCACTGCGGCAAGTGGCACGTGGACGGCCGACCCGTGCGTGAAAGCTTTCACAATCTCTACATCGGCCAGCGAGACATCGGGGCCGGGGCCGCCGAGTATTACGATCGGGTCTCGACCCGCGCGTGGGTCGACTTTCTCGAGCGTCACGATCCGGCGAAACCGTTTTACCTCCACATCGGTCTCGTCAACCCCCACGACATCTGTGAGTACCAACACAATCACGAGGTCAAGACGATCCCGGGTCCGGTCGAACAGGGGCTCCTGGCACCCGAGGAGCTCCCGCACCTTCCAGAGAACTTCGCCTACGACGAACGCGAAACGGTCGTCCAGCAGGTCTTCCGTCGCGGCGATCATCCCCTGATTCACCACTCAATCGAGAACGGGATCCGCGATTGGACGGAACTTCAGTGGCGCTTCATGATCTGGAACCACCATCGATTCACGGAGGCGGCCGATCAGCAAGTGGGGCTCATCCTGAACGCCCTCGAAGGAAGCCGCTTCCGCGACAACACCCTCATCATCTTCATGGGCGACCACGGTGAAGCCTACGGCCATCACCGAACGTTCCAGAAATTCGCGCTCTACGAGGAGAGCATCCGAGTGCCCACCATCGTCGCGTCGCTGGGCGAGCAACTCGACGTCCAACGAGAGGTCTTCGGCCGGGAGCATTTCATCTCAGGCGCGGATCTACTGCCCACGGTCCTGGACTACGCGGGTGCGGACCCCCCGGGCGAGGTGCAGGGATCGAGCATCCGGCCGCTGATCGAGGGCAGAGATGTCCCCTGGCGGGACTTCGTCTTCGTGGAAAGCAACTATTGGGGACGCGCGATCGTCACCGACCGCTTCAAGTATGTGACGGAGTATCGGCCGAAGGAAGAAGAGGATTTCGTTCCACCCGGACCCGATGAGAGCGAGCTTGGCCTGGAACAGCTGTTCGACCTCGAGATCGACCCCTGGGAGACACGCAATCTTGTCGGGGAGTCAGAACTGGCTGACGTTGTGGCAGACTGTCGCTCGAAGCTCCTCGATCACGAAGCGGGACTCGATCGCCGTCCTCTTCGAGAAGGTCCACCACAAAACAAGGTGCGAGAATGGGGCCAGGCACTACGTAACCGTTGGTTACGAGAGGATAACCAATCTTAGGGACACGGATGCCGTGTGGTGAGGTCCCTATCCTAGGAGCCTGTCGGAGTACCCAGCCGGAGGAAGATTTCGTATTGTAGAAGTGCGATCAAGGTTCCGACTCTGAATTGGAAGTTTCCGTTGAGCACTTCTACTCGGTTTCGTGTCTACAATCCGGCTCAGTTGATGTTGCTGCCTCCGGATCTCCGGAGTTGGCTTCCCAAGGGTCATCCGACCTACTTCATTCTGGATATCGTCGGACAACTTGATTTGTCCGCGATCTACGAGACCTACGATGGGTCTCAAGGTGGCCAGCCACCGTATGATCCCCGGATGATGGTGAGCCTACTGCTGTATGGTTACTGTGAAGGCATCAGGAGTTCCCGCAAGATCGAGCGTGCGACCTATGACTCGGTTGCTTTCCGTGTGCTCAGCCTGGATCAGCATCCTGATCACGACACGATATCGACCTTTCGTCAACGGCATCTGGATGCCCTCTCAGGTCTGTTCAGGCAAGTGCTGTGTCTCTGCGTGAAGGCAGGTCTGGTGAAGCTGGGACACGTGGCGTTGGATGGCACGAAAGTCAAAGCAAATGCCTCAAAACACAAAGCGATGAGCTACGGCCGGATGAAGAAGAAAGAAGCCGAGATCGAGGCCGAAGTGCGCAGACTCTTGACCGAGGCCGAAGCCACTGACGCGGCCGAAGACGAACTCTACGGAAAGGACAACCGCGGCGACGAGTTGCCCGAGGAGTTGCAGCACCGGGAGACTCGACTCAAAGTAATCCGCGACGCAATAGCCGAGATCGAAGCCGAAGCGGAGGCTGAGTTTCCTGAGAAGCAGGCAGCGTATGAAGAGAAGGTAAAGGCCCGGGAGCGCCGCGGCGGTCGTGGACGTAAGCCCAAGCCTCCATCGAAAGAGCCCGACTGAAAGGAACAACTGAACTTCACCGATCCCGACTCACGGATCATGGTCTCAGGGGGCCAATTCCTTCAAGCCTACAACTGCCAAGCTGCTGTGGATGACAAGGCCCAGATTGTCGTTGCTGCCGACGTCACCCAAGAAGCTAATGACAAGAACCAGATGACACCTATGGTCAACCAGATCAGAGCGAATATGGGCGGCACGACACCCAAGCACCTCACTGCCGACACCGGATACTTCAACCAAAGTCAGGTCGATCAGGTTCAATCAGATGGCGTCGACCTCTATGTGGCGACGACAAAACAGAAACATGGAACGCCCATCGCGACCTGCCCCAGGGGACGGATCCCCAAGGGCGCAACGACGAAAGACAAAATGGCGAGAAAGCTTCTCACACAGAAAGGTCGCTGCACCTACTGGAAAAGAAAACAGATCATCGAACCCGTGTTTGGACAGATCAAATCCGTTCGGAACTTCACCCGATTCTCATTCCGCCGAATCCACAAAGTCATCAGAGAATGGAACCTGATCTGTCTCACACACAACCTTCTGAAACTCTATCGACTCTCATTGGCTACCTGATCCCGAAGAGGAACTCGGCTCAAGGAAAAAACGAAGGTAACCGGTCGCTGACAGACTCAGCTGGACTTAATCTCAACGAGCTTCCGGGTGTAACCCGACAGGCTCCTAGTTGAAACTTAAAGGGCTCCAAACTTACGTTGTGGGTAGACGTGTGAGAGCGTGTACCCGTAAGAAAGGAGCCCACGATGGAGAAGCTATTTGCAGGGGATGGCGAAGTCAAGGTTGGGTCAGACGTTATGGATTTGGAGACGCGTTTATCGGTGATCCGGGCGCTGATTCCGCTGGGTCTGGAGGCCGTTGCCGACGTGCTCCAGCAGGAGGTGGAGCAGCTCGCAGGCGTTCGGTATGCGCGTAAGGGTTCAGAGCAGTCGCATCGTCGATGGGGAAGCCAGAAAGGGTCCGTGTATCTGATGGACCAGAAGCTGCCGGTGGCCGTTCCCCGTGTGCGCGACGTCGAGTCCGATACGGAGGTTTCTCTGGCCGCATACCGGGGGATGCAGAGGCCCAGAGCGATGGATGAGAAGCTGCTGCTTCGTGTGCTCAAGGGAATCTCCTGTCGCAACTACAGAGCCTGTGCAGAGTCGGTACCCGAAGCGTTCGGAATTTCGGCATCCTCCGTCTCGCGACGGTTCATCAAAGCCACCGCAAAGAAGCTGAAGCAGTTCCAGGAACGACCGCTCGACGACTACGACTTGGTCGCCCTGTTCATCGACGGAAAGAGCTTTGCCGACGAAGAGATCGTGATCGCTCCGGGCGTCACGACGGACGGCCAGAAGATCCCCCTGGGCTTCGTCGAATCGGCGACGGAGAACGAACGGATCTGCCGTCAGCTGATCCAGGATCTCATCCGGAGAGGCCTGTGCTACGACCAGGGCCTTCTCGTTGTGCTGGACGGCTCAAAGGGACTCCGCTGTGCCGTCACCAAAGCCCTCAAAGGGGATGTGTGCGTGCATCGCTGTCAGTGGCACAAGCGCGAGAACGTCGTCAGCTACCTCCCGGAGGCAGAACGTCCAAGAGTTCGACGGAAACTTCAGAAAGCCTATGACTGCGACACCTACGAGGAGGCAAAGGCCGCACTCGAATCACTCAAACCCGAACTCAAGCTGATGAATCAGTCTGCCGTGGCAAGCCTCGAGGAAGGACTGGAGGAAACCCTGACCCTCCACCGGCTGGGGATGCTCCCGTTCTTGAAGCGAAGCTTCCGAACCACCAATTGCATCGAGGCGCTCAACAGCATGACCGGCAACCTGATACGGAAGGTCAACCGCTGGAACAACTCTCCTCAGCGACACAGATGGGTCGCGGCCGCACTCCTCGACATCGAACCACGCCTGCGACGCGTGAGCGGATACAAACACCTCCCGCTGCTCAGGCAAGCACTGAAAAACAACCTGAATCTCGGCGACAATCAAGATGCTCGGCAGAGAGCATGAATACCACGGAGCCCGATGAGTTTCAACTGACTATGGGACTTGACCTGCCGTGTTCTACCCTGGTGATTCACCACAATGAGCACTTCCGAAATCATCACAGCCCTTAAGACCGACGGCGTCGTCCTCGTCGAAGACGTGATGTCCGACGAGCAATGCCGCCAACTGCTGGATGGCATCGAATGGGGCTTCCAGAACCGCGAAGGGCCTCTCCCGCTGCAACGTCAGCGAACCTACGAGTGGTTCCGCGAGCACCCGATTTTCATCGACCTGCTCGAGCATCCCCTCGTCATCACCGTCGCCGACGCCTGCCTTGGATCGGACTATCACCTCATTTGTGCCGAAACCACACGCAACGAGAAAGACAATCACTTCCTCGAGGGCGTGAAAAACATTCATCAGGATGATTGCTTCTTTCCCGAGGACCCGGACCTGTTGGAGGACATGCACACACGGATGTATGGCTTCACCGCGCAATGGGTCGCGCACGACATTCCGGCAGAGATGGGCCCAACCGAGTTCATCGTCGGGTCTCACGAAGGAGACCGCCGCTACACCAACGACGAAGCACCACTTGCCATTTCGTTCGGGGATCACTTCCCAAAAGGCAGTCTCGTTTTCTATGATCATAGAACGTGGCATCGCGGAACCGACAACCACGTAACGACTCAACGCGACCTCATGCAGAACTGCTACGCGTTGCACTCCGTCGACAAAGTCCAGATTCGCACACCTCTCGAAGATGGCACCGAGGTCTACGTTCCGTGTACCGACCTGATCGAATCAGGCAGCGAGCTCGTTCGAAAACTGTTGTCCCCGCTGTGATTCACGCCCTCCTGTCTTTGATCATGCGTAGCACCATCGGCCTCATCCTCCCTCTCGACAGCGGGATGTCTGGCCCCGGATCCCGGCTTCCGGGTGGAAGAGTCCGCCTCCAGCTCAACCCTATCAAAGGAAAACAGTCTGGCACCAGACCGCCTCGACCGAAGGCCCGGAGTGGCTGCAGGAGATCACCCGCTACTTCGAACTCGCCCCGACCACGGTCGACAGCGTGAAGCTACGTGAATACACGAATAGAGCGCGAACCTTGCACGCCGATCACATCCCCATTATCGTGGCGGGCACCACTTACCGGGTCTGGGGCGCCCACGTCAGCCTCGGAAACGTCCAAGACGTCAGCACCGACGCGGATACACGGCGCGGTTGGAGTCGCCCTATCTTTCACGAACAAATTTTTATCCGTCAGTAGTGGACTTCGCCCCTTTGACCCGGGGCACAGGATTGAAAGGTCAATGCGATGACACTGGATGATCTGAAGCATCGTGTCAAAGAGGATGGCTGGTGCGTGATCGAATCTGTCATCCCACCCGATGACGTCGCGCAGGTGAGAGACAGCGTTCTTCACACCTCGGCCGCACACAAGCTGCCTGATCCACGCAGCTCTCTGGACAAAGTGTCCGGTCTGATCAACGTCGATCAATCCTTCGCTCCATATCTCGCCGAGCCGCGTCTGCTGGGTCTGTGCAAGGCCCTTCTCGGAGAACACGTCCGTGTCTCCTACACCACCTGTATGGTGACGCACCCCGGTAATGAACGTGGTCAGTGGCACGCCGACTGGCCGTTTAATCAGCAAAGCGCAGGGCACATTCCGGCGCCTTACGGGGATGCCATCGTGCACGTGACGACAATCTGGATGCTGACTCCCTTTACAGGGGGAAACCGGAACCCTCATCGTCCCTCGATCGCATCGCGAGTCCAACAATCCGACCGGCGACAACGGCGTTCCGCTGCACGAACCGCATCCCGACGAGGTATCGGCAGCCGGCGAGCCAGGGTCCGTCCTCGTGATGGACAGCCGTCTCTGGCACGCCATCACACCCAACCGCTCCGACGCTCCGCGTGTCGCGATGCCCATCCGCTACGCCCCGTGGTGGTTGAATCTCGAATCTCTGCGACCGGGCTCCGACGAACGCGACCGCCTGACTGCGGGAGGACAGGGCGAAAACACCGTCCCTCCCGTCCCGTCAGACGTATTCGAGGATTTACCTGAGAGCGTCAAACCCCTGTTTCGTCATTGGGTCGACTACGCTGGGTGACGCACGAGTATCTGGGAGAATCGACGATGGACACTTCCATACGACGGGCGGAATCCCGTGACCTGGATTTCGTCAGTCAGGACAACTACACGACGAGGGCTGTGATTCGGCGGAAGATCGATTGGAACGAAGTGTTCGTCGCTGAGAAGGACGACACCTTGGTTGGATATCTTCGACTCGAATACCTCTGGTCCAGCGAGCCCTACGTGTCTCTGATCAGGGTGCTCGAACCCCATCGCAGAAAGGGTGTCGGACGCGCCCTCCTGAAGTTTCTTGAAGACGCGCTCAGAGAAGAGGGTCATACCGTGCTTTACAGCTCGTCACAAGCAAACGAGAAAGAACCTCAGGCCTGGCATCGACACGTAGGATTCATCGAGTGTGGGATTCTCAACGGTGTGAACGACGGGATAGGCGAGATCTTTTTCCGAAAACCACTCAACCAGTGACCGTCAAGATGCGACTTATTCCGGAATCCCTCACCACCGATCGTCTTACGATGGCACGAATCTGTCCTGATGACGAGGACCTACTCTACGGTATCCACACGGATGAGCGCGTTATGGCCACGCTGGGAGGCTCAAAATCAAGGCAACAGAACAGAGACTGGGTGCAGGAGAAGGTGCAGCACTGGGAGGACAACGGCTATGGTCTCTACGTCTTCTTCGACAGCAGCGATAACTTCATCGGGCGCGGCGGCTTGCTCCTCGCGGAAATCGAAGGTAAAGAGGAAGTGGAGATCAACTACTCGGTCGGGTCAGACCATTGGGGCCAGGGCTACGCGACCGAAGCCGCAACCCGGTTCGTCGAACTCGGATTTGCTCACCTTCCGGTTGAATCCATCATCGCGTTCACCCTCACGACCAACGCGGGCTCCAGGCGCGTCATGGAGAAGATCGGTCTAAAGTACTCTCACGACTTCGATCACCACGGCAATCCCCACGTTCTGTACCGCACTCATAGGATCGACGAGCGGTGAATTCCCGCCTTTCCTCATAGTGGCCAAGACCGTTCATTTGTCTACACAATCGAGCTCTACTCGGCCCCGAATAGGATGTGGTACCCGGGGTGCTCGACCCTCCGTGTCCTCAGTGGCAAGTTTTTGGGGGTAACAATGCTGACCCAAGACCAGGTCGACTTCTACATCGAGAATGGCTACTTAGCCGTAGACAACATCCTGACGGCCGACGAGCTGGAGGCACTACGTCAGGTCACGGATAGTTACGTCGAGCAATCGCGAACGATTACCGAGAGCGACGACGTCTTCGACCTCGAACCCGGCCACTCCGCCGAGCTCCCGAAGCTTCGCCGTATCAAGGGGCCTGCCGCACATCACGAGCTGTATGCAAGCACGATGCGCCACGCGCGTGCGCTCGACATCATCGCCCAGCTGATCGGGCCGAACATCCGGGCGATCAGTCACAAATTGAACATGAAGTCGAGCGCATTCGGCAGTCCTGTCGAGTGGCATCAGGACTGGGCTTTCTTCCCCCACACCAACAACAACGTCCTCGCCATCGGCATCTGTCTGGACGACATGACCGAAGCCAACGGCTGCCTGATGGTCATGCCCGGATCCCACAAGGGCCGCGTCCTCAACCACCACCAGGAAGCCTACTTCGTCGGCGCCGTCACCGAACCCGACTTCGACGACTCGGCCGCCGCGAAGCTCGAGATACCGGCGGGCGGCATGTCCATCCACCACGCCCGCGCTCTGCACGGGTCCCTTCCCAATACGTCCTCGCAATCCCGTCGGCTTCTGCTTTTCACCTACGCCGCAGCTGACGCCTGGCCCATCCAAGGCACGACCTGGGAGGCCTATGAAAAGACCCTCGTGCGTGGGCAGTTGACGAACGAACCTCGTGTCGAGGAAGTCCCCGTCCGTCTCCCGCTACCGCAGCCTCCAAGACTTGGCTCCATCTACGAAACCCAGACCTTGCTCCATCGGTCCACCTTCAAACAGACAGCAGCGAGCTGAATCTCTCCATTCCGCTCAGTACTTTAGGCAGGGTCGTTTGATCGAGGTGCGAAAATCGAACATCGAGGGCGTCGGTGTCTTCGCCACGCGATCGATCTCGGAAGGCGAAGTCATCCATCGCATCGATGATTCGCGAGTCGTCGACGAAGCACACCCCATCAGACCCGATCTCGAAGAGGACGAAAAGCACTGCGACTATTTGCCCAACGGGATGGTCGTCTTGATGCAGAGCCCCGCGGGCAGGTTCAATCACTCGTGCAGCCCGAACATCTATCACTACTCCGTCAACAGGCAGAGGTTCATCCTCGCGATGCGGGATATCGACGAAGGCGAGGAGCTTCACAACGACTACTCGATCGACGCGATCGGGGGCGCCGTCTGGACCTGTCGATGCGGAGCAGCGAACTGTCGTGGAACACACCAGTGCGACTTCTTCGCACTTTCCGAAGAGCGCCAGCTTCAGTATCTACCCTACCTTGACCCCTGGTTCGTGGAAGTTCACGAAGATCGAATTTGTAACCTGCTCAAAAAAAATTGGCTCTATCCGGGTTTCTCAACGGTGAAACTATAGAATGACAAGGTCATAGATCGTTCCCTACGCTTGGTTGTGTGTGTAGGACAATCAAAGCGAAGGGGGTGCGACCTATGACCGGGAGCAGATTACTATCGAAACTGCTGAGATTCAAGGGGTTCCGTGTTGTCAGCTGGTGGTTTGAGGGGAGAAGCTGTTTCGTCATCGCCGTAAAGCCCCATAAGAATGGTTGTTGTTGTCCGGAGTGCGGCCGTCGAGGTAAAATCGTCCGCACAATGCCCCATCCGCGTCGGTGGCGTGACATTCCGGTGTGCGGGTGGAGGGTCTGGCTTCTCTACCATCCTCGGGAGATTCGGTGTCCTACCCACGGTCGTGTGGTCGAGGAGATTCCGTGGGCGGAGCGGTTCTCTCGGGTGACGTATCGCTTCGAGTATGCCATGCTGCGCTACTGCCAGACCATGACGCAGAAGGCGGCGTCCGAGTTGCTGCGCATCTCTGCCTCGACGCTGTCGGATCTCCTTCACCGATCCATCACGCGGCTTCGTGAAGGTCATCGTATCCGAGGGCTCAAAACCATCGGGATCGACGAGATCTCCTACGCCAAGCGTCACAGGTACGCCACGCTCGTTTACGATCTGGACCGCTCCTGCGTGGTGTGGGTTGGCCTCGGCAGGGCGCGTAAAACGATCGATCGGTTTTTCACAGAGGCTCTCAGTCCCTACCGGAGATCCAAGATCGAGTGGGCCTGCTGCGACATGAGCGAAGCTTACATCGGAGCCATCCAGGAACACTGTCCGAATGCCAAGCTGGTCCTCGATCGCTTTCACATCGTCAAGGCTCTCAATGCCGCCGTTGACGAGGTCCGTAAGGACCAGTGGCGTAAAGCTGCCCCGGATGAGCGCAAAGCCATGAAGGGCCTCCGATGGCTCCTCTACCGGCACTCAGCGACACGCTCCAGAGGGGATACTCGGACACTCAAAGCACTGGAGAAGGCGAACTACCGAATCTATAGAGCCTGGAGACTCAAGGACGAGTTCGAGCAGTTCTGGGAATACAAAGCGCCCTGGGCTGCCGAACGCTTCCTGAAATGCTGGACGACGTCCGCACTCAGAAGTCGACTTGAACCCCTGCGAAAGTTCGTCAGGACCCTGCGACAGCACTTCTTCGGCGTCCTCGCATTCGTGAACACGCGTCTTACCAACGCCATCGCCGAAGGCCTCAACCGAATCGTCCAAATCGTCAAGAACCGAGCCAGCGGATTCCGCACACTCGACGCATTCAACGATATGATCTTCCTTACCGTCGGAGACATAAACATCCCTGAGCAGATTCCGAAGAGGTTCCGCACACGCTAACCGCGCCCCCATGCCAGGAACCACGGCACCTTCACCCACTTCATCTCGTTGAGAGATCCGGATATAGCCCAAAAAATAGCACTGCGACCAAAACGGATTGAAAGATGCCCGAAGCCGCTTCCAGGATCATCGAGAAGATCGAAGGACCCCAGCAGCCGGACAGACAGGGTTATGATCCTTATTCGCTAGCGGATCTGATGGATCGTTACCACGTCCCGGGCGTCAGCATCGCTGTCATCCACGACTTCGCTATCCACTGGTGTTGAAAACGTACGGTACCGCCAACGTAGAGACCGGCACAGAAGTCGACACCCATTCGCTGTTTCAGGCCGCTTCGATCAGCAAGCCCGTCGCGGCGATGGCCGTAATCAAGGCTGTCGAGAACGGTTTCTTCAGCCTGGACGACGATATCAACACGATCCTCAAATCCTGGAAGCTAATGGACAGCGAGTGGACGAAGGACGGCCCTGTCACGCCACGTATGCTCACCAGCCACACATCCGGAACAGGCGATGGCTTCGGGTTCCCAGGCTACGATCCCTCCGATCCACTGCCCACCGCGGAACAGATTCTGAACGGCGATCGGCCATCCAACGTCGGCCCTGTCGAGCTCGCCCGCCCCCCGATGACAGCCTTCCATTATTCGGGCGGCGCAGTCACGATGATGCAGCTCGCCCTCACCGACGCGGTCGGTCAACCGTTTGCCGAATACCTCGAAAACACCGTCCTGAATCCGATCGGAATGTCTGACAGCACCTTCGAACAGCCGCTGTCACCTGAAAGCGACGCGAATGCGACTCGAGCACACGACGGTCGAGGCCGCGCGATGGGACCGAAGTGGCACGTCTATCCCGAACTTGCGGCGGCTGGTCTGTGGACCACACCCACCGATCTGGCGAAGTTCGCCATCGAGGTTCAGAAGTCCTTACACGGAGAAGCGAATCACGTCCTTTCACGGACGATGGTCGGAGAGATGCTCAGTCCCGTGGGTGTCGGGAATTACGCGGTGGGATTCGAAATGGCCAAGCGTGGGCAGGGCTACTACTTCAGCCACGGTGGAGGCAACTGGGGCTTCCGTTGCGTACTGCGAGCGCACAAGGTCAAGGGCTACGGATACGCGATTATGACCAACTCGGATTCCGGCGAGAATATTCTCAACGAGATCGGATCGCGTATCGAAGGCGCCTACGGCTACGACTCCCTCGACAAACCCGTCATTCGGTGACAAGCTTGTTCTCGATCGCTCCTCTTTTCCGCCATCTCAGTGTCCTCAGTGGCGCAGTTTGCCTGTCCGTCGCAGTTGTGGTCACATCGTGTGACCGTTCCGAACCCGCCTCTCAGATCGTCTTCGTCAGTAATCGCGACGGTAACCTCGATCTTTTCCTGATGAACCCCGACGGCACAGAACAACGCAACCTAACCCATACACCCTACGAGGAAGACGTCGCTGTTCTGTCGAAAGACGGCATACGTATCGCCTACGCCGATCGTCGCTACGGGAAAGTTGCCGAGCTTCACGTGATGAACGTCGATGGTAAGAACTCGCGAAGACTGACCGATAACCCAACAGCCGACACACGGCCTCACTGGTCTCCAGATGATGCACGGCTCATCTTTGCGACCGACCGAGACGGGGATCCCGAGATTTATGTGATGGACCACGATGGGGACAATCAACAAAACCTGACACGCCATCCGACTTACGAAGCGCACTCCGACTGGTCCGTCGACGATCGCATCGCTGTCGTGTCCGATCGCGAAGGCAACCCCGAGATCTACGTGATGAATCTCGATGGATCCGGATTACGGAACCTGACCAACGACGCGAGTCACGACGACGACCCCGCCTGGTCGCCTGACGGAGCCCGCATCGCCTTTTCCACCGATCGCGACGGGAACCAGGAGATCTACTCGATGCAAGCAGACGGTGCCGATTTGAAACGACTCACGCAGTCACCGGGCAACGACCGCCATCCAACCTGGTCGCCCGACGGCTCGCGAATCGCCTTCGCCACTGACCGGGACGGCAACTTCGAGATTTACGTAATGAACGCCGACGGATCGGGCCAGACCAACATCACCAATCACCCAAAAAATGACCGCGCCCCTCACTGGTCTGTAAAGCCTGCGCTTTAGAACCGGCTTTCTTGCTCTCTTTCGTACATCGGAAATCTGCAATCGGATCTCGGATATCGCACTCATAGATGGCCCATCAACAGATCTGCGTCATCGACGCCCCCTCCAACCTCGGTTTGCGCCCACCGGCAGAAGGCGTGCTACCCGGATGCTACAAATCGCCCTGGGCCCTGCGGGGCAGGAATCTGATAGACCAAATCTCAGCGACCGACGGTGGCAGTCTCGTCCCTCCAAGCTACTGTCCGGACTGGGAACCAGGGACGGGCGATCGCAACGCGGAAGCCATCGCGACTTTTTCAATCGACCTCGCGAACCGTCTCGAAGGAGTCATCGAGCGTGATCAGCCTGCCCTCGTCCTGGGCGGTGATTGCAGCATCCTGATCGGAAACACGCTGGCTCTCAAGCGGCGCGGCCGCTACGGATTGGTCTTTCTCGACGCACACAGCGATTTCCGCCACCCCGAAAACGCGCCCCCCATCGGGGCGGCCGCCGGCGAGGACCTCGCGATCATCACAGGACGTGGCGATTCACGTCTCACCGACCTCGAAGGTTTGGGACCTTATGTGCAGGAAGATGACATCCACGTGGCCGGGGTGCGAGAGGAGGACGAGCATCTATCAGAGATGGAGGCAATCGGAATAGCCGTGACCACAAATCGTGATATGGAGGAGACGACAGCATCAGACGTCGCCTCTCGGATTCTGCAAACGGTCGGGAAGGAAACCTCGGGATTCTGGATCCACTTTGACGTCGACGTCGTCGACGCCTCAGAGATGCCTGCCGTAGACTGCCCTGAGGAAGACGGGCCTTCCTTCCCCACGATCACCGCGTTGCTTGCAAAACTGCTTTCATCCCCCCATTGTCTTGGCCTTGAAGTCACGATCTACGATCCCGATCTTGATCCATCCGGTAAAGGCGCAGACCGAATCGTCCAGTGCCTCACCACTGCCTATCGCAAAAGGCCAATCCCGAACGTCTGAAGGCGAGGTACGAAATGTTTAGGGCAGGCATCTTCGGTTTTCTGGCGGCGGGTCTCTCTGTCGCGGTCGTGGCATTCGTCGTCGTCCTGTTTCTGGTCAAGCTTCTCTGGATGTGGACCATCCCCGATCTGTTTCCAGGTGCGGTCCAACAGGGTCTGGTCGCATCTTCGATCTCCTGGTTGACAGCTGGCAAGCTCGCACTCTTCGTCGCGTTCTTGTCGGGATTCGGCCATTCGCACAGCCGCTCGTGATGGAATCGCGGCTCGGCACGAGTCCAGTTCCTACACGGTAACCATCTGTTCTCTACTCGAATTGGGATTCTCATGAAATCCATCTACTTCACCGATATTCACCTCTCCGAGGGTTTCGACTCCGACAAGGGCTTCGAGCGATGTCTCGAATCGATGCTGACGCACGATCCGCAGCTGCTAATCAACGGCGGCGATCTTGGCGTGACGCAAGAGGCAATCGACCTATACCACGATTTGACGCAAGATGTCCCGATTCCCATCCTGCTCAGCAACGGCAACCACGAGATGTGCAGCGGCTATCTCCCCCGCGAAAAGGCCGGGACCGCGCACAGCAGCACCGACGTTGACGGCGTTCACTTCGTCATCCTGGACGTCGTTCGATACTTCGAGCCCACCGACGAACATCCCGCCAACTGGCACGCGTTAGCCGACGAGGCAATGTTGTCGTGGCTCGAGGACGATCTGTCCGGTGTCGATCACAGCACACCCCTTATCGTGGTTAGCCACATTGCTCTGTCGACGACGTTTCCTTTCCGCCACGGCCAGAAACCCGGAATGGACTTTCCCACGAATGAGGTCGTCAACACCGATCGAATCCTGGCACTGCTCGAACCATTCTCGAACGTCGCCACGCTCCACGGTCACGATCACGAGAACTGTCGTCACTTTGCCGGTCACATCGAGGTGATGACCACCGCAGCAGTCGCTGGGAATTGGTGGAAGAACGGACTCGACAGCCGAACGGCTCACGGTCGCGAACCACAGGGCTATCGGCTCATCGATATCGACAACGGAACCATCACTAGCATATACGTCCCCTATTCATCCGATCCGGAACTGACGGCGGAGTACGAGCGTCGCCTGGAATCGGGTCGACGCTTCATCAACGTCTTCGATGCATCGCCCCGCACGACCGTCGAGCTCGACGGAACAGGGCTTCTCGACCCCATTGACCCGCTCGCTAAATCCTCGATCGGTTTGGGTGCGCATCTCTATGAGCTGCCCCTCGGGTTCGATCAGAAGCAAGTCGATGCTCGCGTCACTTTCGAAGATGGCCGTGTTCACGAACTGACCCTCGAGTGTGTGGAAGTGGAATGAGTGAACCGATCCGGACTCGCGTGAACGAGGATGGATACATCGTTGCCCGAAACGTCCTTTCCGATCGCGAAATCGAAATGATGCAGGCAGAGATGGATGCGATGATCACCTCTTCTCCGATCGATTCCGCTACGCCCACCGATTGGAACGGCCGCGCCGACGATCATCCCGAGGACTTCTCCTTCGACTGCGGGGACGACGGATCACCGATTCTGAAGAGGATCAGCAATCAGCTTGCTCGATCCCGGGTGATGCGCACGGTCTATGGGAATCCCAATCTCCTGGCGCTTGTTGAGGAGGTATACGGTCGATCGTTCGTCCCATTCGCCGAATCGATCGTCATCAAGCTTCCAGAAAACGGATCCGCTTTCGCCTACCACCAGGACGGGAAGCGCTACGACATCCAGGACCGTGGACTAAATCTCGGTATCTACCTGCACCCATCGACCCAGGACAACGGGTGCCTCCGAGTCGTTCCCGGATCACACCTGAATGGACTGATCGACGTCCATTCCCTTGCGGAAAACCACGGCCCGATCTTGCCCGACAACGTTCCCGTAGAAGCAGAGACCGGTGACATCACTATTCACGACCGTAGCGTGATTCACGGATCGTTGCCCAACTCATCCCCGGATCTTCGTATCACTATCTATTTTGGATTCCACAAGCTTGAATCCGTCGAATCGATCCACGACGAAGAGCACATCCGAAAGCGAGCTCAGGTCGTAAGTCTTTGCATCCGCGAAAGACAGGCATCCGGAGAGTTTGTAGACGAGAAGCCCTACGAATACGCTCTGTCGGGGTTCGCCCCTTCACCCGACACAGACGACGAAATCGAAACGGTGCTGCGAGCACCAGCACTTGGGATCTGAGAGCGGGAGGTCGACATTGAGTCACGGAATCAATCAGAAACGGAAACAGTTCGAGCGAGATGGCTTCTACATCTTCAAGAGTATTCTCGACACCCAGATGATCTACGACCTCAACGAACTCTGCGACGAGATCCTGGCTCAGCAGGAACCCGATTACTTCGAGATGCACCGTACGACTGGCAGTATGATCCTGATCGACTACGAGATGGCCTATCAGCACCGCCTGATGGGTGATTTCATCGCGCACGCCAATGTGTTGGACGCCCTCGGCCAACTGGGCTTCGACGATCCGAAATTCGGCCACGGACGAATCATCACGAAACCTCCGCACAGCCCGCCCCTCTTCTGGCACGAGGACGGTCGCTTCTGGAACGACCCCGTCAGCTACACAACACAGCCGATTCAGGTCTTCCTGATGTACTACCTCGTCGACACGACCCCCGAAAACGGCTGTCTCCGCGTCGTACCTGGCTCGCACTTGAAGCGCCATCCCCTTCACGACCAGATATCTGAAAGCCACACGGATGAGCTCAGAACGTATGCGAATCCTGACGATCCCGGTTTCTCCCACGTAGATGACGAAATCGACGTGCCGGTCAAGGCGGGCGACCTCGTCGTCGGCTACGGCAGCCTGCTCCACGCCTCTCACGCGAACAAGTCGGAATTGCGACGCACCGTACTCACGATGTGGTACTATCCCGATTACGTGAACCTGCCTGAACGTACTCAGGTGACTGTCGCCACATCGGAGAAACGCAGCCCGCCACCGAGCGACGAACCGATTCCCGAACTCGAGGCACTCAGGATCGAGTATCACGGAAACGCGGAACCGATCGAGATCGAATGGGTACCGAAGGGCTTGAAGTAAGCGAGAAAAATATGACTGGAGCAGATTGGAAAATCACCGCCACGCGACCGGTGTTGATCGTCTCCGACATTACGAAAGCGATCGAATTCTACATTCGAATTGGCTTTGAGGAGGCTTTCCGGAACGACATCGTCTACGCCGTGATGAGAATGGGCGACTTCACGCTCCATCTTGGAACGCATATGGAATACGAGGGAGCCGGTCAGTCACAAGCCGTGATCGAGATCGAAGGTGTTGAAGCGTACTATGCGTTCTGCCGGCAGCAAGGCGTCGAGATCGAGCGGGAACTACAGGAGCAGTTCTACGGAATGGTTGACTTCAGACTAAGGGATCCCGACGGCAACGTCATTACCTTCGGCGAGAAGCGTTAGCTCAGATATGATCAAGTATATGTGTTCTCTTCTCGTCGACGGGAAACGATGGGTTTGGGATGTCGAGCGTCTGTGGCGCATCACAGCGGATATTCCCGTCAAACGAGTGGCCATCGACGACCTGGAGTGCCTGGACAGAGATGGTTGGTTCGGGACGCACACGGTCCCCACCCTCCGCAACATCGCCGACCACTGCCAGCGTGCCCTCGAGAGCGATCTCTCACGTCCCATCATCCTGAACGCCGACGGCAGCCTGATGGACGGCGGCCACCGAATCCTGAAAGCCCTCCTCGAAGGACGCACCACCATCGACGCCGTTCGGTTCGAAACAATACCCGAACCCGACGAGATCAGAGATGAGTGAACCACGACCCGTCTGCGGTCAGAGACCCTTTCCACCCACAAAGGGGCGAAGCCGTCTCTCCGCCCACAGCCGACCGCCCACAGCCTGCCCGCCGAAACGACGAAGTCGCGTAGAGGGGTACACCGTCTACCCCCTTAGAATGGGGTCCAAGGTATGACGATCACGCCCTCGAACTACGAGCATCTATCACCGCACGGTGATCTCGACTCGGTGCTCGGGCGTTCAATTGCGCATCTCTTGGAGATTCCCAAAGAACGGCTTTTCGCCGATTTCAATCGTAAGCCCGGAAGCTGGGCGTACGGCGGTGATTTCGTCTCCCGCTGGCTGGACGGGTTCGCACACTACCAGAGGATGCCCGACTATCGCGACCTGGACAGCGGGATTCTGGACGTAGCCGAGCGGATCATTGCTTTCCAGTCGCCGGACGGATTCTTCGGGAAGAACTACATCGTCAACGAATACACCGGCACACTTCAGGTCGCGGAGGCGCTTCTCGGGGTCTACGACACGTTTTCCTACCAGCCCGCATTGGAAAGTGCTGGAAGAGCCCTCGATTTCTTCTACGAATACGTGCTGCCGGTGGGTAGGGGCACGATCGAACCCGAGGCGGATCCGTTCGCAGCTCCGGTGAAAAGGCAGCGAACGAAGATTCTCCCGGACGCAGCCGTACCGATGATCTTCGGATATCGCTACTTCTATGGGATCCAGGCGTTCTCCCGCTACTTCGAGATCACCGGTGATCGGCGCGGCTTGGACTATGTCTCGAACGTCTTTTCAGAATGCGATGTCTTCGGACCGTGCGATGACTACGAGCGGATCACGGGCAACCTGCACGTGCTCATCCATATCTACCGCGGGCTTCTCGCCTTCGGGCACTGCACTCAGGATGCAGAGGTGCTCGCGAAGGTTGTCGAATTCTGGGAGTGGGTGAAGGAGACGAAGTCCTGGATCTCCGGCGGTATTCAGGAATGGCTCATCGCCACCACATCTTCGGAAACGACGATAGAGGACAACGACGCGCTCTTCTACACGGGAGAGAAGCAGGGACGAGACAAGATCGACGAGACGTGTACGGTATCCGACTGGATGATGCTCGGTTTCGATCTCTACCGAGCCACTGGCGAGAGTCGCTTCTTGGATACCGGAGAGCGCACGTTCGTGGATCACCACCGTTTCGATTTCGCGGCGAACGGAGGATGGTGCGGTCACCGCGGGCTCTGGGGTGACACCGGGAGTGTGTGGGATTGCTGCTGTTCCCATCACGGACCACGCTGCCTCGTCGATGCACTGCGGTATGCCGCTGTGTCCGTCGATGAAGAGGCTGTGGTCAACCTCTACGTTCCCGTGGAAACGCGTGTCGAAACGAAGACCGGGGTCGCCCACGTGACCATCGATCCCGAAGCGGACGGCTCGGGGGCGACCATCACATTCGGCGAGCAGACCCGGGGCGAGTTTTCGTTACGTCTCCGATGCCCTGAATGGAGCGATGGACTCAGGGTCGATGGACAAACCGCGACACGGGGCTCCCACCTCAGCGTTGCCGAGAAATGGGCGCCCGGTAGGAGCATTCGCGTCCACTTCGACGCGCGCAACGAGCTACAGATCTGCACCCGGGGCCCCGGGATCTGCATCGGATCGGCGGGTCGTGCCGTAGCCGCGCTACGTCACGGTCCCTACACATACGCCCTTCGCGATGCCGATGTGGGTGACTTCGGATTGACATCGGAGCGGGTACGCATTGAGCGATCGTCCAACCCTGAGTTTCAGAAGCTTCACCTGAGCGTGCCGGAAGCCGTCGATACGCTGATCACGCACCACGACGGTGCCCCTACGCTGACATTCAGGATATTCGTCGATGACGAGCTCGTCTACGCCGGGGAACGGCGAAGTTTCGTGGAAGTGCCGCTGACCGGCGCAAGCGAAGTCATTCTCGAAACCAGTTCCGGTTCTTCGGACGTCTCTCCGGCGCTCGGGCGCTGGCACAACTGCCGCGTACTCACTGCCGACGGCAACATCACCTTTCTCGATACGACCTCGCCGAACGGTGGAGATCAGTTTCTCCGGCGAATCTATTTCAGAGAAGAAACGAAAGCCAGCGAGTGGCATCCCGATGGCAGTGTGACCGCCGACATCCACGACGATGTAGGCACCGCGCAGTCCGTCCGACTCGTTCCTCTGGTACAGATCGAAAACGAGCTCGAGGACCCTAACTACGACCTCGGGGGTACCGTGCTGCCGTTTCTCAAACCAGTGGCCTTCCGGGCAATGCTTCCGCTGCTCGAATAGCGTGGATCACGACCGACGCCGTTCGGTTTGGAAATGCTCGAACCCGATGAAGTCAGGGATAAGCAACTTTCACTCGCGTAAGGACGTGACCACTCTTCCCGCCCACCGCCGACAGCCCACAGTCGTAGCAGTACATCCTGAGCACCTCGACTACGCTCGGCACAGGCTCCGTCGAAGCTGCTCCCACCGTACACCCTCTTAAACTCAATGCTCGATTCAACTCCCAACCTCGTCTCCGTCCACGGCGGCCACAGCGGCCAGTTCTGCAGCCACGCCGAGGATACGCTCGAAGAGATTGTTAGAACCTATATCGACAAAGGTTTCGCGTGGTTCGGCATCACCGAACACGTCCCACCCCTGTCCGATCGTTTCATGTTTCCGGAAGAAATCGAGGAAGGGCTGACCGCCGAACGAATGCGCAGTCGCTTCGAGGAATACTTCTCCGTCGCCCGGGATCTTCAGAAGCGGTACACGGGTTCGATTCGGATTCTGGTCGGGTTCGAGACGGAAGGCTACACGGGATTCGAAGACCACGTCACCAGCCTGAGGGAGCACTACAAGCCTGACTACATCGTCGGGTCCGTACACCACGTACACGATATCCCCATCGACGGATCGAAAGAGAGCTATCAAGAGGCCATCGGGCTGTCGGGAAGCATCGAAAATCTCTACTGTGAATACTTCGATCGACAACTGATCCTGTTGGATGCTCTGAGTCCCGAAGTTGTCGGCCACTTCGACCTGATTCGAATCCACGATCCCGGATATCCTGATCGTCTCGAAACACTCGAAATCAAAGACAGGATTCTCCGCAATCTGGAGAAGGTCCGAGAACTGGGATCGATCCTCGACTTCAATGTCCGCGCGTTCGAAAAGGGCGCGACGGAACCCTATGTTGCTCCCTCGATTCTCGAATTGGCTCTCGACCTGGCGATCCCGTGCGTTCCGGGCGATGACTCCCACGGCGTCGCCGGTGTTGGCCTCCACGTGCAAAAGGGCATCGCCATTCTGAAGGAACACGGTTTCTCAACCGATTGGCCCACACCGGGTCGTATCCACTGAGAGGACCGCGTTTTCCTGACTTCTGACCTCCGACCGCTCTTCTCTTATGTCACCACAGGAACTCGCCCGGCATCTTCGTGATATCCACACGTCTGCTGACGCCTACCGACCAGAATTACCGCACGTCGTCGAGGGGGGTTACATCGGATGGGCAGGCGTGACGGAGAACTACAGAGGATCCCAGTTATTTTTCGGATCGAAAATGTTGGAGCTGCTTTACGGTTCCTTGCAGGGCGATTGCGTTGGCGAGCACCCCACTTGAGGAAGGTGCAGTAAACTGATTTCAACAAGAGGAAGAGAGTGAGTCAGCAGACCAGATCGAACATCCTGAAGATCCTGGAAGTCATCGTAACCCTCTATCTGTTCCTGCTCAGCATCAAACTACTGGGGCACTCGTTCAAGCTGTTCGGCAGGGGCTTTGCGGAAGGAATGATCGAGTTTACGTCTGATCCGATCGTGGGTCTGATGACAGGCATTGTGGCCACAAGTCTGATTCAGAGCTCCTCCACGACGACTTCCATCGTGGTAAGTCTGGTGGCTGGCGGCGCGCTTTCTCTCAATACCGCCATTCCCATCATTATGGGAGCGAACATCGGGACCACGATTACCAACACGTTGGTCTCCATCGGCCACATCACGCACCGCCTGGAGTTCAGACGCGCGTTCTCGGCTAGTGTCGTCCACGACTTTTTCAACATCTGCGCGGTGATCCTGTTTTTTCCCATCGAATTGAAGTTCCACCTGGTCGCAAAGATTGCTACCGGCCTGGAGAAGTCGTTTTCCGGAGCCGGGGGAATGAAATTGTTCAACCCGCTCAAGGCAGTTCTCGATCCAGTCATCAAATCGGTCACCCACCTGTTCTCTGCTGTCCCGTATTCGAACATCGTCCTGATGGTGTTTTCAATCGTGCTCATGTTCGCGGCTCTGAGCTTCCTGATCCGAACCATCAGATCCCTGGTTTTGGAGAAGATCGAAATGATCATTCAAAACTACCTGTTCAGGAACGATGTCCTGGCTCTCGTTCTGGGGTTGTTGATGACCGCCGTCGTACAGAGCAGTTCGATCACGACTTCCCTCATCATCCCTCTGGCCGGGGCGGGTTTGGTAACGATCCGGCAGATTTTCCCCTACACCTTGGGCTCGAATCTGGGAACGACGATGACGGCCATTCTGGCGGCGATGGCCACGCAGAATCACATCGCCGTAACAGTCGCTTTCTCTCATCTCTGCTTCAACATTCTGGGAATGGCTATCTTTTATCCTTTGAGGTCCATTCCCATCCGCCTGGCTGAGTTTGTGGGTGGGAAAGCGAGCGAATCGAAGAGAAATCTGGTGTCCTTCATCGTGATCTACATCTTGCTGCATTTTATCCCGATAGTTTTCGTCGTAATCTGATGATAGAAATTTGAGACGAGGTGAGACGATGTGGAAAAACCTGATCAAGATCTGGCGAACGGATAACCTCCTCAATGACGCCTGGGGCGAATCCTTCCAGATGCTCCAGATCGACCAGGAAATGTTCCTGGAGGCGGTCCGGGTCCTGCGGGAAACGGACGGTGCGACGGAGAGCGCAGGCATTCTGAGAATGGATGCGAAGGTTGATGCGTACGAGCAGGAAGTGCGAAGAAAACTCATGACACACTGTTCCGTTCAGGGACCGTCGGAAATGCCCCAGAGTATGGTTCTGGTTACGCTTGTGATCGATCTGGAGCGCATAGGGGACTACGTCAAGAACATCGTGAATCTGGCTGTCAACCATCCTCGCAGACTGGAGGGGGGGCATTTGGAAGGGGATCTGCGGCGTGTGGAAGAAGCGGTGAAACATAATTTCGTCCGCACCAGGGAATGCCTGGACCCTCCCGATGAGGAGTTGGCGTCGGAGATCCTGGAAGAAACGAAGTGGATAAGTCGAGTGTGCGACGATAGTCTGATGAGCCTGGTCAAGGAGGAGGAAGCCGGCATAGCTTCCGGGCAGGCCGTTTCTCTGGCGCTGTATTTTCGTTGGCTGAAACGAATCAATTCGCACCTGGGTGACATCGCAACAAGTGTGGTATACCCCTTCGACCGGATCGGTTTCAAACCCAAATAACCGATGCTCTTCAGCTCCTACCCCTGAATCAATCGTCAACGCCACGAGAATCTTTTCACCATCTGGAGACAGCCAGCAGATCGGAGAACGATGAGCAGCCTACGAATAGCCGGCATCTTGACGGTCCCCGTTCGTGATGGTGACTACAAAAACCGCAACTACCTTCGCGCTCCACGAAGTCGAATTCCAAGAAGCCGTCCTGCGGGAAGCCTGATCCGCCAAGGAGATACGGGCCAGGGTGAGCAGCTATCTCGACTATCTCACGACCCCGAGTGATGTCCTGAAGACCAGGACGTTCGAAGTCGTTCAAGTCGCACTGAACCGATACGGTATCATGATGCTCAGATAGAAGAGATCCACGAATCCAGCATTGCCCTGATTGGCGTGATCAAATTGCGTATCACCCCAAGGAAAGGTGAAGGGATGTATCTTTTGAGCATCCACTGCCGCCTGCCCTATTGGGGCGTGAATACGTCACGCGAATCCATAGAGTCCTATCTGGATTGGCTGCTCTACCTGCGACAGGAAAGCGAATTTACCGTCCAGGACCCCCTGCCGAACGCAAAGGGAGACCTGGTCACCGAAGTCCCGATCGGTGTGGCTGATGAGGAACCTCTTTTCGCCATCCTGCACCGATGGCTCGATGGTGAGGACCTTCCCGACGGGGGCAAGGACCACCTGGAACGGTCGGATCGATCTTCGATTTCAACGTCCGCGCCTTCGAGAAGGGTGCTTCAGAACCTTACGTTGCACCCTCGATAAATTGAAGTGTTACGGGACCTCGGGATCGCGTGCGTACCAGGCGATGACTCCCACCGTATTGCCGGTGTTGGCCTCCACGCGGAAAAGGGGATCACCATCCTAAAAAAGCGCGGTTTCCCAACGGACTGGCCGGTTCCGGGTCATCGATCCATGAATGGTCGTTCTGATGTACGACGAAAGTTCTCCAGACGGAATCAACGCGTTATCCAATAACCGACACTTCGACTCCGCTCAGTGTGACGGTGTCTTGCTGCTGAACTCCTGAACACTGCGGTTACCGGGCCCCGCTGTGACACCACTGATCCTCGCCAGAACCCTCCGCGACATCCACACGACGGCTGATGCATACCGGCCAGACCTACCCCGGGTCGTCGAGGACATCGGCGACGCCTACGTTACCCTAGATTCCACCAATGACTCTCGCTATCCATTCGCGAACCTGAACGCCGTTCACTTCCTGGGCTGCACGGAATCCGTGGTATTGGACGATGTGGACAAGGCTGTTGTGCTGTTCGTCGAGGCGGGCTGTCCTCATTTCTTCCTCTGGCTGAGTCCTTCCGACCAAATTGAGTCGATCAGGAGTTGGTTGCCCGAACGCGGATTCAAGCCGTTCAAAGGCACAGGCTATCCAACGCTGCTCCGTACTGCCGAGCCTATGGAGCCCCACGATACGACATTGGAAGTGAGGCCACTGACATCCTCGGATGCTTGCTCCTGGATGAAGCCACGTCCGCGCTCGATGCCCTTTCCGAACAGCAGATCAAGGAAGCCATAGAGACCGTCCGACGGGATCGCACCACCATCGTCATCGCCCATCGACTCTCCACGATCCAACACGCCGACCGTATCCTCGTGCTCGAAGACAACGGCAGCGTCGTCGAAATCGGCACAAAGGCAGAGCTGCTTTCCCGAGATGGACTCTTCCGAAAATTCTGGGACGCTCAGTCTCTTGATGATCTGTCATAGCCCGGTTTCGCAGCATCACATGCCCGGGGTATCGAAGCACCGCAGCAGGCAGTACTTTACCAACATCCACTGAAGTGGGCACCCAATCTGCTGATCATTCTTCGACAACGTGTGATGCTCAAAATCTCACTCATCGTGCTCTCTGCCTGTATTGCGTGGCCCTCGTTTTCTCTTGGACAGGAAGTTGACTCCTTGGCCGCGATGGGAACGGTCCTGCGGGCGGGAGCCGGGACTCGCGTGCGGGCAGGCAGGGGATTTCGAAAACAGGACTTTCACACGTTCAGCGTGTCCGACGGACTCCCCGTCTCGCTGATCCTCAGCGGCACCAGAGACTCGGCTGGAAACCTATGGTTCGGAACGCTACTCGAAGGGGCCGTTCGGTTCGACGGAGAATGGTTTACCCAGTACACCTCGCGGGATGGATTGAGCGGTCTCGAAAGTTCCATCGAGACGATTTATGAGGATCGCGAAGGCAGGATGTGGTTTGGGACACGGGAGCACGGTGTGAGTTGTTTCGACGGGCATCGGTTTGTAAACGCCACGGTCGACGACGGGCTGCTGAGCAACACTGTTCGGTCGATCCTCCAAGACCGGAACGGGAATCATTGGATCTGTCACGACAAGGGCGTCAGCCAATTTTATGGCGGCTCCTGGAGAACCTTCACCGTGGAGAACGGTCTCCCGCACGCGTTCATCCGGGACATCCTGGAGAGGCAGGATGGTCGTTTGCTGGTCGCCACGGGCGACGGGTTGGCGGAATTCGACGGCGAAGAATTCAGGCGAGTGGCTTTCCGTAGCCTTCCCTCCAAGCAAATTCGTGTTCTGTTCGAGGACAACGAGCATCGCCTGTGGATTGGAACGAATCGAGGCGTTGCAGTCGCTGATAGCACAGACGTCAAGATCTATGACAGACAAGGCGGTCTGGTACACAACCATATCGAAACCATTTCCCAGGATAGCGAGGGGAACATTTGGGTCGGCACCTCCGGAGGCGTAAGTCGGTACGCAGGTGGAAACCTTCACAACTTTACTGAGAAGGACGGCCTTCCACACGGGGATGTCCTAGCAGTCGTCGAAGACAACGGCGGCGCAATCTGGATCGCAACGGATGGCGGCGGGATCTGTCGGTACGATGGCAGACGGATTCGCAACTTCACTCAGGAAGCAGAAGGACTGCCGGACCACTGGTTCTGGTGCGCTCTGCAGGCCCGTTCCGGCAACATCTGGTTCGGGACACGGGAGAGCGGACTTGTCCGATACGATGGGCACCGATTCTCCGTCGTAACCGAACACGATGGTCTGGCTTCAAACGACGTCTTCAGACTGCTGGAGGATTCCGACGGGGACCTCTGGATCGCGAACGGCGCAGGTGGTGCATCTTATTTCGGGCTCTATCCGGGTTTCTCAACGGTGAAACTATAGAATGACAAGGTCATAGATCGTTCCCTACGCTTGGTTGTGTGTGTAGGACAATCAAAGCGAAGGGGGTGCGACCTATGACCGGGAGCAGATTACTATCGAAACTGCTGAGATTCAAGGGGTTCCGTGTTGTCAGCTGGTGGTTTGAGGGGAGAAGCTGTTTCGTCATCGCCGTAAAGCCACATAAGAATGGTTGTTGTTGTCTGGAGTGCGGCCGTCGAGGTAAAATCGTCCGCACAATGCCCCATCCGCGTCGGTGGCGTGACATTCCGGTGTGCGGGTGGAGGGTCTGGCTTCTCTACCATCCTCGGGAGATTCGGTGTCCTACCCACGGTCGTGTGGTCGAGGAGATTCCGTGGGCGGAGCGGTTGCGCTACTGCCAGACCATGACGCAGAAGGCGGCGTCCGAGTTACTGCGCATCTCTGCCTCGACGCTGTCGGATCTCCGTCACCGATCCATCACGCGGCTTCGTGAAGGTCATCGTATCCGAGGGCTCAAAACCATCGGGATCGACGAGATCTCCTACGCCAAGCGTCACAGGTACGCCACGCTCGTTTACGATCTGGACCGCTCCTGCGTGGTGTGGGTTGGCCGCGGCAGGGCGCGTAAAACGATCGATCGGTTCTTCACAGAGGCTCTCAGTCCCTACCGGAGATCCAAGATCGAGTGGGCCTGCTGCGACATGAGCGAAGCTTACATCGGAGCCATCCAGGAACACTGTCCGAATGCCAAGCTGGTCCTCGATCGCTTTCACATCGTCAAGGCTCTCAATGCCGCCGTTGACGAGGTCCGTAAGGACCAGTGGCGTAAAGCTGCCCCGGATGAGCGCAAAGCCATGAAGGGCCTCCGATGGCTCCTCTACCGGCACTCAGCGACACGCTCCAGAGGGGATACTCGGACACTCAAAGCACTGGAGAAGGCGAACTACCGAATCTATAGAGCCTGGAGACTCAAGGACGAGTTCGAGCAGTTCTGGGAATACAAAGCGCCCTGGGCTGCCGAACGCTTCCTGAAATGCTGGACGACGTCCGCACTCAGAAGTCGACTTGAACCCCTGCGAAAGTTCGTCAGGACCCTGCGACAGCACTTCTTCGGCGTCCTCGCATTCGTGAACACGCGTCTTACCAACGCCATCGCCGAAGGCCTCAACCGAATCGTCCAAATCGTCAAGAACCGAGCCAGCGGATTCCGCACACTCGACGCATTCAACGATATGATCTTCCTTACCGTCGGAGACATAAACATCCCTGAGCAGATTCCGAAGAGGTTCCGCACACGCTAACCGCGCCCCCATGCCAGGAACCACGGCACCTTCACCCACTTCAGCTCGTTGAGAGATCCGGATATAGCCTTATTTCGACGGTGCGACTTTTCGACCGGTTGAAGGGATCGATGTTGCCTGGAGTGTCTGGGAAGATCAAGCCGGGCGTATTCTGTTCGGAGGGCCCGTCGCCGGCAATATCCAGATTCTGGACGGAGATAAGATCTCCGACTTTACCGTGATTCCTCAAGCAATTGTTTGGTCGATACTCGAGGATTCAGTGGGACGCGTATGGGTTGGAACGGGTGGAGGTGGCGCCGTTCGATACGATAGTGATCGCTTCGAGAGATTCAACCGGATGGCCGAGGATAAGATCAGAACGGGCCGCGCGCTCTTGGAGGATCGCGCTGGAAACGTGTGGATTGGGACACGCAAAAGGGGTCGTCAGATTCGATGGAAAACGCATCACATCGTACGGTGTCCGCGATGGCCTCGTCGGGAATTGGGTTGAAGATATCGAAGAGGATAGTCGCGGAAACCTTTGGTTCGCCACGGCGGGAGGTGGCATAAGTCTATTCGATGGACTGGTGTTTCAGAAATTTCAACGCCAGGACGGTCTGGTCAGCGATTTGGTAACAGGAATAACTGAAGATCGGAGGGGAAACATCTGGATTACGACTGGGGGTGGCATCACAAGATACAGGCCTTCCACTGGAGCACCTGGCATCGCGTTGACCGATGTGATCTCGGACAGGAGATACGGTCCAGTTACAGAATTGAACCTGCCGGTAACCCAGACCTATCTGGCCTTCGAGTTCAGTGGGAGAAGTCTGTCGATGCATTGGGAGGCGATCGCCTACGTTTACCAACTGGAGGGCGCAGACGAGAAGTGGAAGACCACGCGTTTGCAAAGAGTCGAGTACTCAGATCTGCCAGAGGGGCAATATACGTTCAAAGTTAAGGCCGTGGACCGTGACCTCAACTACTCGGAGATTCCGGCCACCGTGAGTATTTCGATCCGCCCTTCCTACGAGCAGATTGCCTGGAAGGGTGGTCTGGCGGTTGTAGGACTTGGTCTGATTCTCACGGCCCTCTACGGATACCGGAAGCAGAGAGAGCTTCGCCGCATCGAACTGCTCCGAGTCGAACAGATGGAACAGGAACTTCAGACCGCCCACGATATGCAGATGAGTTTGATGCCCAAAGAACGTCCCACGCTTGCCGGCTTCAGCGTGGCTGGCGTCTGTGTTCCTGCGAGCCACGTCGGCGGAGATTTCTGGCAGTATTTCCTGAAAGAGGACAAGCTGGCCGTCTGCCTCGCAGATGTAACCGGCAAGGCGATGGAGGCCGCCATTCCAGTGGTCATGTTTTCCGGCATCCTCGAAAGTGAAATACAACACGGGATCGACCCTCGATCCCTTTTCTCTCGCCTGAATCGAACGCTATCAGGGACACTCGATAGTCGCACGTTCGTGTGCTTTGCGATGGGTGAGATCGATCTCTCAACCCGAGTTCTGCGCCTGTGCAATGCCGCTTGTCCTTATCCCTATCACTATAACGCCCAAGAGGACGAGATTCGCGAAATTCAAGCAGATTCCTACCCTCTTGGTATTCGTTCGGACACAGCTTACGACACGGTAGAAGTTCAGCTTCAGGGATCGGACTATTTGGTCTTCGTGTCGGACGGGATCACCGAAACCGAAAACGCCGATGGTGAGATCTTTGGTTACGACCGTACCACGGCCAGCATTCTGGAGGTGTGCCGGACAGGATCAACACCTGAGACGGTCATCGAAGGAATCCTCGAGGATGTGAACGCCTTCAAGGGAAGCGCGATCCATAGTGACGATATGACCTGCGTTGTTCTGAAAACAGAATGAGAGCCTGTATTCTGCCGCCGCTGGGGCACCAATCTTGAGGATGGTAGAGAAGCCAGACCCTCCACCCGCACACCGGAATGTCACGCCACCGACGCGGATGGGGCATTGTGCGGACGATTTTACCTCGACGGCCGCACTCCGGACAACAACAACCATTCTTATGTGGCTTTACGGCGATGACGAAACAGCTTCTCCCCTCAAACCACCAGCTGACAACACGGAACCCCTTGAATCTCAGCAGTTTCGATAGTAATCTGCTCCCGGTCATAGGTCGCACCCCCTTCGCTTTGATTGTCCTACACACACAACCAAGCGTAGGGAACGATCTATGACCTTGTCATTCTATAGTTTCACCGTTGAGAAACCCGGATAGAGCCTGTTAAAATGGATGATTGTGAAATCTCCTGCCTCGGCCACCGCGTCGAACGTCGTCCCGCTCCCCATCCCGCTCGTCGTCACGAGCAGATCGGGCCCTGCTTCCTTTGTCACGCCGATCAGCTCCACCTGACCCTCGTTTGACCGCAACCACTCCCCTTCCTGCCAGTTCGCGTAGCCCGCGTGCGCAAACTCGTTCGCGATCTCCATCGCCACGTGCGTGTAGCCTTGTGTCACCACCCATCCAGTCGCGTTCTCAACCGCCGTTCGCAACGTCTGCCGATCGCCGAGCGCTCGCGGGTAACTGTGCTGTCGCTGGTAGAAACAGCTCAGGATGATCGCACAGCCGTTGTCGTCCGCAGCCTCGATCACTCGTGCAATCCGGTCAAGGTAGCCGTTTCGCAGCGACCCATCCGCATTGAAAGCAGAATTGACCGCCCCTTCGTAGTTCGGCGCTCCCCCCTGCAAGCTGATCGTGAAAGCCCGAACCCCGTGCGCCGCGTACTCCGGAATCCGGGCAACAAACCGGTCCGTGTTCGCCTCCGGATCGAATCCTGCCATCACATCCGGCACATCCCCGCGATCGTCCTCGAACACGCAATTCACCATCCGCACGTTCGTCAGCAGACCCTCCGCCGGACTTCCCGGATGGATTACCTCCCCATCGAACAGCCAGTTCATCCCGTCGATCGATATCCGCATTGCAGATTCTTTCTACTTGGTGAGTCGTGATTACCCACACTTCGACTCCGCTCAGTGTGACGGTGTGTTTTGGACAGTCAACGGTAAAAGCATGGTTCTCGGGCGACCTTATCGGAGCCATCTCTGCCCAAGAATCCTGTACAGTTGTTCATCGAAGGGCCGTTCGGAGCCTGTCCTGAGCCCAGTCGAAGGGTGTTCTCTGTGTGCTCAGTGGTAGGCTTCGGGCCCCTCTCGTGCTACATTGGGGCCACCTATGATCACCCTCATCCACTCCGGACGCATCATCGACGGTACCGGCAATCCGTGGTATCACGGCGACGTCCTCCTCGACGATGGCCGCATCGCCGCCATCGAACCGCTCGGCAAGATACCGCACACATCCGTCGATGACGTCATCGACGCGACCGGCCACGTCGTCTGCCCCGGCTTCATCGATATCCAGAGCCACTCGATCGTCCCCCTGATGCGGGATGGGCGATGCCTGTCGAAGATCACGCAGGGCATCACGACAGAGATTATGGGCGAAGCCTGGACGCCTGCACCGGTCGGCGCTGACTCCGCGCTCTCGAGCCGGATCCCTGAGGACTGGAGGGACAGGGCCCGTAGCTGGACACGGTTCGGCGATTGGCTCGACGCGATGGTCAAGGCGGGCGTCTCGCCTAACGTAGGTTCCTTCCTCGGCGGCGGCACGTTGCGTTCTCTCGCGATGGGAATGCGAATGGACGAGCCAACCGATGGAGAGTTGAGCACGATGCGTCGGGTGATGGCCGAATCGATGGAAGACGGCGCCTTCGGACCGTCCTACGCCCTTATCTATCCGCCCGACACTTACACCAACACAGACGAAATCGTCGAAATCTGCAAGGTCGCATCGGAGTCCGGCGGTGTTTACATCACCCATATGCGGTCGGAGGCGGACGAAATCTTAGAAGCGCTCCATGAAGCGATCGAGATCGGTAAACGGGCCGACCTGCCCGTCGAGATATACCACCTCAAAGCCGTCGGCGAGAGCAACTACGGCAAGATACATCAAGTCATAGAACGGATCGAGACGGCGCGTGCGGATGGCTAGGACGTCACGGCCGATATGTATCCCTATCCCGCCAGCGGGACCGGACTCGCCACCGTGTTGCCCACCTGGGTGTCCGCGGACGGCAAGTTTTTCGACAACCTCAGCGATCCCGAAGTGCGCGAAAAGATCGTCACCGAGACCCGTGACGTGGTCGGCGAAATCCCCCGACGCCCCGACCAGATCGCCCCCGTTGCATTCAAGAAACCGGAGAACCAGCAGTACATCGGGAAACGACTCGACGAAATCGCCAAGATGCGCGGTCAGGATTGGGTCAATGCAACCATCGATCTGCTACTCTCCGAACACGACCGCATCTTCACCATCTACCACACGATGTCCGAAGACAACGTGCGGCTGCAGCTTCAACTCCCGTGGGTCAAGATCTCGACCGACGCAGGCGGTGTGGATCCGAAATGGGCAAAAGCGGAAGGTCCCCTTCATCCACGCGCCTACGGAACCTACCCTCGCGTCCTGGGTCATTATACGCGCGACGAGGAACTGATGTCCCTCGAGGAATGCATACGGAAGATGACATCTTCCGTCGCGAACCGCCTGTCCCTCTGGGATCGCGGTCGACTTCAGCCCGGCTGTTGGGCCGACGTGCTTATCCTCGATCCCGACACCGTCATCGACCGGGCCACCTTCCAGGACACGCACGAGCTCTCCGTCGGCATTCGCGACGTCTTCGTCAACGGCACTCGCGTCCTCAACGATGGCGAACACACAGGCGCCACCCCCGGAACGTTCCTGAAGGGCCCAGGCGCTTGAGCAGATCTTTCGCAATGGGGACTTGCAGGGGTCACTTCGAGCACCTCGACTTCGCTCGGCACAGGCACCGTCAGAAATCACTGATAGAAAGGCCAACTTACTGAGATGAGACGCGTTACTCGTACAGGCGGTCCCCTCGTTGAGGGTCTGGCGAGGCCAGGCGGTCACTCGCATACCCAGTCCTTCCTCACCCAGAAGTACTTCGAGTTAGAACGACGGCTCGCCTACCCTCAGACTAAAAAGAAAGAAGCCTGGCAACAGTGGCGACGGAAACTTCGTCACGCGTTGAAGAAAACATTGTGTCTCGACAAGCTGGGCCCTATACCAAATCCTCGACCGACCGTGACTGAAACGGTCCAGTGCAAGGGTTACCAAAGACAAAAAATCACCTACGAAACGCTCCCTGGTAACCGTGTCTCCGCGTATCTTCTCCTTCCTGAATCGCCAGCTCCACACCCCGCCGTCATCTGTCCACACGGCCACGTGACAGGCGCAAAGGACAACGTCGTCGGTCTGACCGATCCTCTGGGCGTTGCCTACGCACACGAACTCGCGTTGCGAGGCGTGGTCACGCTGGCGCCGGACAACGCGTTCATGGGAGAGCGAGACCGGGGGGACGAACGCAACGGCAATCGCGTCTCTGGATGCTCGACTGGGTGGGCTCGTCTGAACCAGATGGGGCTCGATCTCACCGGTTTTCGCATCTTCGACCTGATCGCCGGGCTGAATCTCCTATGCGATCACCCTGGTGTGGACGCTCGCCACATCGGGTGCGCCGGCCTTTCCGGCGGATGCTGGCTTTCGCAGGTTCTGACCGCGTTGGACCGTCGGATCAAGGGCGTCATCCTGAGCGGATTCTTCACGACCTTCGTCCAGACGACGTGGCACGAGCACTGTGTATGCCATCATCCCTTCGGCATCGGCCTGTTCTGCGATATGCCGGACCTGTCCGCGCTCATCGCACCGCGTCCTCAGTTCGTCGAGTCCGGTATCTCCGATAAACCGTATCCCCACGAGCCGGCCTATTCGATGGTGAAGAAAGCTTACGTCCTGAACGGCGCCCCAGATCACCTACAGCTCCATCGATACCGAGGCGGTCATATGTTCAACGGCAAGAAATCCATCCCCTGGCTTGTCGAACAATTGAGTCAGTAGTTACCCTTCACAGAAAGAGAGCACGGGGTCACTTCGAGCGGAGTCGAGAAGTCCCCCTTGGAGCGGAAGATGCCCAAACAACGAACGATGAAAACACGCGTGGGTGCGGTCCAACTCATCTCGAACGAGCAAGACGTCGATGGCAACATCGAGCGATCACTCGCCTACTGCGATCGAGCCGCGCATCGTGGCGTGCAAATCCTCTGTTTTCCGGAAGGAGCCAGCACCGGCTTCGATTGGGTCAGGGGCGAAAGAGTGTCCGATTGTCCTTACGCCGAACCCGTCCCAGGCCCGATCATGAAGAGGTTCGAGGCAAAGGCTGCCGAAACAGGGATGTACATCATCTACGGTGTCGCCGAGCGCCCGAAGGGATCCAGGAAGATTTACAACACGGCCTTTCTTGTCGGCCCGAAGGAGGGTTATCTGGGAAGACATCGAAAGGTCTTTTCCGAGAAAGTTTTCGGAAACGGTACCGACGCAAATGTCTTCGACACGCGTTATGGCAGAATCGGCATCTTCATCTGCGCCGATATGCGATCCCCCGAATTATCGCGCCTTCTCGTCCTCAAGGGTGCCCACATCCTCTTCCAACCGACCAACTACTTTCATCCCGACGGCGTCGACATCGCCAACCGCTACCGCGGCAAGTGCACGGCTCAGAGATCCCGCGCGATGGACAACGGCGTCCACCTGGTCATCGCCAACGCCGGACGCACCGAATACGTCAACAACAGCCGCATCATCGCGCCCGGCGGACAGGGCCCTGAGCCCAAGCTCGCCTACGCCACGCACCACGAGCAGCTCCTCGTCGCCGACATCACCTACAATCTCCGGGACAACAAAGCCCGCACCGCCGCAAAGCGCGCTCCCTGGCTCTTCAGGGAACTCGCTGGAGAAATGCGTCGCGCCGCTCGTTGATATGAGATTCCCTGTAGGTAAATACGATACGATTGCCACGCCTGCTCTCCCCGTCGCCCGCTCGCCCCGTCCCCCGTTCAGCCTTTCATGACTAAACGCTCTTTCGCCATCGGCCTCTTCCTCTCCGTCCTAGCCGCCGTCTGGCCAGCCTGGTCGGAATACATCATCCACTCCTCCCGCGCCGACTACGGTCACCTGTCCGCGGCAATCCTGATCCCGTTTCTGGCTCTGATCGCGATCAACAGTCGTTTTACCAGGATGGGTGGTGGCCTGAATGCATCCGAGCTCATCGTCATCGTCGCGATGGGAATGATTGCATCCATCGCGCAGGGCGAGTGGGTCATCGGATATCTTTTCAGCACCATCACCTCGCCCACCTATTTCGCGACCGTCGAAAACGGGTGGGAAGAAACCCTCCTTTCTACGGTCCCTCAGTGGTCCATCATCGCCGATAAGGCGGTAGCTACCGGCTTTTACGAGAGTCTCCCCTACGGCGCCGACTTTCCCTGGGCAGCCTGGGGGCCACCTTTGCTGTGGTGGGGTGGGTTCTTCGTCGCCTTCTTCCTCGCCAATCTCTGCGTCGTCGTCATTTTCCGCCGTCAGTGGACAGACTACGAGCGCCTCCCCTTTCCCATCGCCGCGGGTCTCCTCGAAATCACCGGTCAAGGCGAGGAACGTGGGACGCTCACCATCCTCGCCAGGAATCGCCTGTTCTGGATCGGGTTCGGCATCCTCTTCTTCATCTTTGGTTGGGACCAGGTCGCCTGGTTCAGCGAGTTGATGCCCGAGTTCGAACCTCAGCGCGATCGCCAGATTAACCTCATGCGAGATTTTCCTTTCCTTCGCTTCAGCCCGAACCCGATGGCGATGACCTTCTGCTGGTTCGTCAAATCGGAAGTCCTCTTCAGCATATGGGTCTTCCATCTGTTGATGGTTCTACAGGTAGGCGTAATGAACCGGCTGGGATACGAGATGGGCTCGCCAGAACCCCTCACCTCATTCAATCCCGCGATCGGATGGCAAAGCTTCGGGGGTCTGCTCGTCTTCGTCCTGTGGGGGCTATGGGTCGCTCGACACCATCTAGCCGCTGTATTGCGACAGGCATTCCTGAACAGGAAAGAAATCGATGACTCGACCGAACTGATGTCCTACCGCAGTGCCGTCTTCCTCTTCCTGGCGTGTGGGGGATTCTCGGGAGCATTCTTGTGGCGCTGTGGGCTCTCCCTCGGTCCGCTCCTCCTCTTCTGGCTGACGACGATGGTCCTCTATCTCGGGTTCGCACGCATCATTGTCGAAACGGGACTCGTCTTTCTTCGGGTCCCCATTTCCGGACACGACGCCGCTTGGAACCTCTTCGGCATCCAGGGAATCGACCCGGCAAGCGCGGTGGCGCTCAGTCTGGCCTACAGCTTCTTCGCCGACGGTAAGACACTGTTTATCACGACCGCTGCCCACATTCCGCGCCTTGGGGTGTCCCTCGACCGAAAGGGCCGACGGCGTTTACCCGGAGCCGTAACCCTTGCTCTCGTCGCCGGCCTGATCGCGGTGGGCGCCTTCACCATCTACCACGGAAACTACGGGGTGGGTACGCTGAACTTTGCAAGCCCCAGCTACAACGGAGGTAACGCGAGCTTCATTTGGGGTCTCCACGCGAGTCGCATCAGAGCCGCCAGTCTGGAAGCAGATTGGACACGACTCGTCTGGCTACTGGTCGGCGCCATCTTCACGGTGTGTCTCTACAGCATTCGCTACCGCTTCCCCCGGTTTGGACTGCACCCGATCGGTTTCGCCATCTCCGGATCGGACATCCTCCGGACCGGATTCACTTCTGTTTTGCTCGTTTGGTTGGCCAAGGACCTCGTCTTCCGATTCGGCGGCCTGGATCGCTACAGACGCACCACACCCTTCGTGATGGGCGGATTCATCGGCTACCTCACCGCCGTCGCCACTGGGATCATCGTCGACGCGATTTGGTATCCGGGCAAAGGCCACCAGCTCCACGGCTGGTAGATTCTCAGCGTGTCCCGCATCTCACCGAATTGCACAGGACGATCGTGGACACACATTACTCTGGCCTACAGATGATCCACGTCGCAAACCAAATGAGACAGTGTCTCAGCCAAAGCCAGCGCGTGTCCCTTGCCACGCCTGCTCCCCCCGTCTCCCGCTCGCCCCATCCCTCGCTCGGCTTTTCATGACCAAACGAGCCTTCATCCTCGGCCTCCTCCTCTCGATCGTTGCCGCCATCTGGCCCGCCTGGTCCGAGTACATCATCCGATCCTCCCGCGCCGACTACGCCCAGCTTTCGGTCGCGATCCTCATCCCTTTCCTCGTCCTGATCGTCGTCAACAGCACCCTCTCCAGGAAGGGGCGAGGGTTGGCCGCTTCGGAGCTGATCCTGATCGTCTCGATGGGTATGATCGCCGCCCTCGCACAAGGCGAATGGGTCGTGGGTTTTTTCCTCGGGACCATAACGTCACCCGCCTACTTCGCCACCGCCGAGAACGGCTGGGCCGAGGCCCTGCTCACGACCATTCCCCGGTGGTCGATCATCGCCGATCGGCACGCAGCGACAGGCTTCTACGAAGGCCTGCCTTTCAGGGCTGCTTTCCCGTGGTCGGACTGGTGGCCCCCGCTCCTGTGGTGGAGTGGGTTCCTCCTGGCCTTTTTCCTCGCCAACCTGTGTGTCGTCGTCATCTTTCGGCGACAATGGATGGATTACGAACGTCTCCCTTACCCGATCGCCGTCGGCCTCCTGGAAATGACCGGCCAGGGAGAAGAACGTGGCACCCTCACCCTCCTCTTTCGAAGCCGCCTGTTCTGGATCGGCTATGGCATTACTGCATTCTTCTTCATCTGGGACCAGGTGGCCTGGTTCAGTGAACTCCTGCCCGAGATCGACCCCCAGCGCGACCGCATCATCACCCTCGCCAAGGGGTTTCCCGACCTACGATTCAGCCCGAACCCGATGGCGATGGCCTTTTCGTGGTTCGTTAGGTCGGAAGTGCTCTTCAGCATCTGGGCATTCCACCTTCTGATGGTGTTGCAGGTGGGCATCATGACCCGATTCGGTCTGGAGATGGGTGCGTTTGACCCGTGGGACTCTTTCCACGTCGGAGTAGGATGGCAGAGCTTCGGAGGTCTCATCGTGTTCGTGGCGTGGGGACTGTGGATCGCGCGTGATCATCTTGCCGCCGTCATTCGCCAGGCCTTCTGGAGGACGAACGAAATCGACGATACCGAAGAACTGATGTCTTATCGAACCGCCGTCTTCCTGTTCATCGCCAGCGCTCTCTTCAGTGGCACCTTTCTCTGGCAGTGTGGCCTCTCTCTAGGCCCTCTCCTGACCTTCTGGGGTGCAACGGTCGTCTTCTACCTCGGCTTCGCGCGTATCATCGTTGAAACGGGGCTCGTCTTCCTGCGTACCCCGATCACCAGCCAAGCTTTTACGTGGCGTCTCTTCGGAATCCCTGGCATCGACCCCGCCAGTGCCACGGCGCTGGGTTTGACTTTCACGTTCTTTGCTGACGGCAAGACTCTATTCATCACCACCCTCGCCCACATTCCGCGTCTTGGTCTCGCCGTGGACCGCGAGGAACGCCGGCGTCTTCCGGCAGCGGTTACGACCGCACTCATCGCTGGGTTGGTTGCCGTGGGCACTTACACCATCTACCACGGCTATTATGGGGTGGGCACGCTCAACTTCGCGAGTCCAAGCTATAACGGCGGCAATGCGGACGGCGCGTGGGGTATCACCGCCGCGCGCATCCGGAGCAGCGGCATGAAGACTGACTGGAGACGCATCATTTTTTTGATCGCTGGAGCAGTCTTCACCGCCTGTCTATACGGTATTCGATATCGATTCCCTCGCTTCAGCCTGAACCCCATCGGGTTCGCAATCTCCGGCTCGAACATTCTACGAAGCGGGATCACCTCGGTCTTCCTCATCTGGTTGGCCAAGAACCTCATCATTGGCCTCGGCGGTCCGGAGCGTTACAGACGCGCGACCCCCTTCATTATGGGAATGCTCCTGGGCTACCTCACCGCGATCACTACCGGCATCGTCGTGGACGCCATCTGGTTTCCAGGCAAAGGCCACCAGCTCCACGGCTGGTAGATCTTCGACGCAGAATACCAACAGGAGCTAATGACAACCGAGGTCGATGACAATAAGACACCTTCAGAAGCGGCTGTTCGAAGTCGGAGACTTCTCCCACAGAACCCAAAAGGGCGAAGCCCGTCTATCCCGTCCACTGTCTACCGTCCACCGTCCACTTATTGCAGCCGGGAGGCTACTCCTACCCAATCGAAGGTGCGAAGGCCGCATTTCTGCCGACCGCCCACCGCCCTCCGCCGACAGCTTTTTCTCCCCTGCTCCCGGGCTCCCCTGCTCCCCTGCTCCCCTGCAGTTCTATGACTAAACGCGCCTTCCTCCTCGGCCTCTTTCTCTCCATCCTTGCCGCCGTCTGGCCTGCCTGGTCGGAGTACATTCTACGTTCCTCCCGAGCCGACTACGGCCACCTCTCGGCTGCGATCCTGATTCCTTTCCTCGCCCTTCTCGCGATTAACAGCCGATTTGCGAAGGTTGGCCGCGGTCTGAATGCACCGGAGCTGATTCTCATCGTTTCGATGGGGATGATCGCCTCGCTCGCCCAGGGCGAATGGATCGCCGGATACTGGCTCGGCACGATCGCGGCCCCAGCCTACTTCGCCACGGTCGAGAACGGATGGATGGAGGCCCTGCTCCCGACTGTCCCGAGGTGGTCGGTCATCGCCGATCGACAGGTAGCAGCGGGATTCTACGAGGGGTTGCCCTTCGGCGCGGAATTCCCGTGGGCAGCGTGGTGGCCGCCGTTACTGTGGTGGACCGGCTTCTTCGTCGCCTTCTCCATCGCCAACCTTTGCGTCGTCATCATCTTCAGAAAACAGTGGATGGACCACGAGCGCCTGCCCTACCCCATCGCCGTCGCCTTGCTTGAGATGACCGGCCAGAACAGCGACCGCGGCTCGCTCACATCCCTCTTCCGTAACCGTCTTTACTGGATCGGTTTCGGCATCACTTTCTTCCTCTATGGGTGGGATCAGCTGGCCTGGTTTAGCGAACTGCTACCCAGGATCAATCCTCAAAGCGATAGAGTCATCTATCTGATGAAGGATTACCCCTACCTGCGTTTCAGTCCGAACCCGATGGCAATGGCGTTTTCCTGGTTCGTCAAATCGGACGTCCTCTTCAGCATCTGGGCCTTCCATCTCTTGATGGTCCTGCAGGTGGGAATTATGAACCGGTTCGGCTATGAAATGGGCTCACACGATATGCTAGCTTCGTTCCACCCCGCGATCGGATGGGAGAGCTTCGGCGGCCTCACGGTATTCGTTGGGTGGGGCGTCTGGATCGCCCGTCACCATCTGAGGGCTGTGATCCGACAAGCGGTTCGAAACACGAACGAGTTGGACGATTCCGAGGAGTTGATGTCCTACCGAGCAGCATTCTGGCTGTTCATCGTCTGTGGGCTCTTCAGTTTCGCATTTTTTCTGCACTGCGGTCTTTCATTCGGTCCCTCAGTTGCGTTCTGGCTCGCCACGGTCGTGCTCTACCTCGGCTTTGCGCGTATGATCGTGGAGACGGGTCTTGTCTACCTCCGAACGCCCATCACCGGCCAGGCCTTTGCCTGGCATATTCTCGGAAGCACAGGGATCAGCAACGCCAGCGCCACGGCGTTGTCATTGACCTACACGTTCATAGCCGACGCAAAGGTCCTCTTCATCACGACCCTTGCGCACATCCCCCGGCTTGGCCTCGCCGTCAGTATCAAGGATCGTCGTCGCCTGCCGGCGGCGGTCACGAGTGCCCTCGTCGCAGGACTGGTCGCCGTCACTGCCTTCACCCTCTACCACGGCTATTACGTAATGGGGACGATCAACTTCAACAGTCCCAGTTACAGCGGCAGCAACGCCAGCGGTGTGTGGGGCATCACCGCGTCCCGTATCCGGGCGGCAAACGTGGCGACCGACTGGAAGCGAATCACCTGGTTCCTCGTCGGCGCAGCCTTCACGGCCGGTCTGTATGCGATCCGCTATCGTTACCCGCGTCTGGCTCTCCATCCGATCGGCTTCACAATCACTGGATCCAACGTCCTGCGAACAGTCGTCTCCTCTGTCTTCATCGTCTGGCTCGCCAAGGTCCTGGTCATCGGACTGGGCGGTCCCGAGCGATACCGACGAGCCACGCCCTTCATCATGGGCAGCCTGATCGGCTACCTCGCCGCCATCGCCACCGGCATCGTTGTCGACGCCATCTGGTTTCCCGGCAAGGGTCACCTGCTCCACGGATTCTAGGGCCACCCTCTCTGGACATTCGACATTGGGCGTTCGACATTGGACATTCGTGGCGTCCACACCTTCCTTTCAACAACGAAATTTCATTGTTACAACCGATAATTCGTTGTATGGAACCTTCCAAGTCGCACGCCATCACCGACAGAATAGATCATTAACTGTCTGTTTTTAACTAAAAAATATCCTGACCAGCTCGATGGGCACGAAATTTGATTGTTGTTCGGTCAACGCGAACGAATCCGACGGAAACCAAGGAGAAGGAAAAGCGCATTCACACCAGCCGTCAAGGCCATCCAGACTCAAAAGGGATCGAGATCCTCTTACGCGAAAGTCGAAGAAAGTGGGGGTTGGAATGACGAAATCACGTCCGGCCTCGAGACCTTCCTGACCGACCTGGACATGTTCTACTTCGGCACGGCGAACCCAGAGGGACAACCCTACATCCAGTATCGCGGGGGCAAGCCGGGATTTCTGAAGGTCGTCGGCCGCCGGGCCCTGGCCTTCGCCGATTTCCGCGGCAACCGCCAGTACATCTCCGTCGGCAACCTCAGCGAAAACCCGAAGGCTTTCATTTTCCTGATCGATTACGCCCACAGCCGTCGCATCAAAATCTGGGGCACCGCAAGAGTCGTCGAAGACGATCCCGAGCTCCTCGAGCGCCTCACCGACGACGACTATCCTGGGAAGGTCGAGCGCGCCATCGTCTTCACGATCGAAGCCTGGGACATCAATTGTCCCCAACACATTCACAAACGCGTACTCGAATCGGACGTCGCACCCATCATTGAAGACCTACAGGCTCAGATTCAGGTGCTTCAACGAAAGCTGGAGAAATACAAACTGACAGAGGAAATGGAGAGCGTCGCGGCGATGGCGTGAGGATCACGAACATCGTTCAATCGATCGGAGCACACGATGAATCTCATACAACTGCAATTCACGACGAACAACCGGCTGGTCGGAAGTGTTCGTTTAATGCTCGCTCTCATCTTCCTGATGACAGGCCCCATGAAGCTCCTCGTCCCAAGTCTGGCCGAGGCCTGGACAGGCCAACTGTTGGCGGCTCAACTTCCGTTTTATGAATTGGCACGGTGGACGGTACCCTTCCTTGAGCTTGTCCTCGGCGTGTTTCTGGCAATCGGTCTGTTCGTGCGACCTGCAGTATTCGTGGTGACAGGCATCATGATCGTAGCCACCTATGTGCACGTGATCGTCGACGACCCGTCTCTTTTCCCACTTCAGCCCAGCGAGCCCATTGTCCCCATCCTGGTCATCCTGGGCAGCGTCTACCTCCTGTGGCGGGGCGCTGGTGCCTGGAGCAAAGACCTGAAATCAACGCATATCAATCGTCCGTTTACACACCCGGTTCGTAAGGAGGTAACGTGATGGATGCTCAAGCGATCTTTGGTCTTCAGTTCATCCTCAGTCTGATCGTGATCGGTTTGCTCACAAAGTGGATGTGGATCCCGAAACTCAACCAGCAGGACCACAATACGACGCTCTTCTCACTCACCATCCCCCACGCATTTCGCCACATCGGGTTGGTGTTCCTCGTCCCAGGTGTCGTGGACCAACCGCTTCCCGAAGATTTCTCGATTCCGGCCGCGTATGGCGATCTGGCTGCTGGAATCCTCGCATTGCTGGCGCTCATCGCGTTACGAGGGAACTGGTCGGTCGCGATCGCGGCAGTCTGGTTGTTCAACGTGGTCGGCACTGTCGATCTACTCAACGCCCTGCGCCACCTCGATGTCGGCCCACTCTTCGGCTCGACTTGGTACATCCCGACGATGCTCGTCCCGTTGCTCCTGATCACCCATTTTCTGATTTTCGCCCGGCTGCTCAAACCGCAAGCATCCCCCACCAGCTGAGGGAAACATCCCAATACTCGATATCGATTTTCGATTTTCGATACCCAACCCACTTGACCCTTACAGGTTCAGGCAGCATCCTACCCCGCCGTCTTGTGCCTTTTTGTCTTCGTGTTAGGGTTTGCATGATCATCGATAGCCACGCTTACTGCTTCCAACCCGGCGACTCCCTCGCCGGTCATCCGACGGTCGAGGAACACCTCGCCTGGGCTCAGACCGCGCAGACGCGCCATCACCAGCCCGCCTTCCGCATACGCGACCGTGCCCCTGGCTCCTCGGAAGTCCTCGGACCCGAGACACCGATGGACTGGTCCGGCCTGCCCGACGTCAACTTTCGCATCGATCGCGAGAAGGGTCGTGTCGTCTGGACGGTCGATGGCGAGGACTACACGAAGCACTTCTATCCCCCCAACCTCCGAAATCTCGAGTTCACACCGCATAGTCTCATCTCGGAAATGGACTACGCGCGTGTCGACTACGCCTTCATCCATACCAACCCGATGCTCGGTCGCGATGCTGCCTTCCTAGCCGAATGCATCAGGCTCTATCCCGACCGCCTGGGTTCGATGGCGCCGGTCGACGAGTGGAGAATCCTATCCGACACCGACGCGGTTATCGCCGAAATGCAGACCGCAATACGCACACACAGCCTCCACGCCCTCAAGTTCAACACCCGGGGCGCGTTTCACGCGAACACGATGCCCTGGGACGACGGCCCTTACCGACCTTTCTGGGAGGCTTTCGTCGAGCTGGGTGTGCCCGTCTTCTTCACGCTCGGCTGCGGTCCGAACACACCCGCCGGTGCGTCAACAGGGCCTCAGTTTACCCAGGGCTACATCGATGAGCAGCGCATCCTCATCGACTGGATGAACCGCTATCCCGACACGATCTGCAGCATCACCCACGGCTTCCCCTGGCGCGTCTTCGTCGAAGGCGACAGCATCACGTTGCCCGACAACGTCTGGATCCCCTTTGAGAATTCGAAACTCAGTCTCGAGGTCTGCTTCCCCGTCCGCATCGGCGACCTGTTCGAGTTCCCCTATCACGAAGTCCATCCAACACTCGAAGCAATGGTCCGCCACATCGGCTCCGATCGCCTCCTGTGGGGCACCGATATGCCCTTCCAGAACCGCTTCTGCACGTATCGCCAGTCCCGTCAATGGATCGAGAAATACTGCGCCTTCCTGACCGACGAAGACCGCGCGAACATCATGGGCAACACCTGCGCCCGAATCCTGGGGTTATAGTTGGAAACCGTTGCGCGCAACCAACGTCACCCCGGTGTGCTTCTTTGGAGCCTGTCCCGAGCGCAGTCGAGGGAGGGCCCATTTTCTGCACGCGATCACAATCTCCATTGTGTGCAAAGTGGATCCCGGCCTAAAGCTTGCCGGGATGACAATGCCTGCTTGGCTTTGGTCACGGATCACTTGCCTGCCCACCGTAGCCTTAGCGAAGGTGGGTCAATGATCACGGGTCATTGAAATGGCTTCTCTATCTATCGCCGTAATCGGCGCCGGCAACATCGCCCAGCAGCACCTCCCTGTCCTTCGTGCGCTCCCGGAGTGCGACCTCGTCTCTCTCGTCGACACCAACGCCGACACCCTCGCAGAATCAGCCGATCGCTTCGACGTCCCAAACCGCTGCACGTCGGTCGACGATCTACTCGACCAGAACCGTCCCGACGCCGTCTTCGTCCTCGTCAGCGTCCTGCACGTGGCCGATGTCGTCACCCGCTTCCTGACCGAGAGAATTCCCACGTTTACCGAAAAGCCCCCGGGTCTCTACACGCGTCAAACCCGCGCTCTTGCCAAACTGGCTCAGGAAAGGGGCACACCGGCGATGGTCGGCGTCAACCGCCGCTTCTACAGCACCCTCACCGAGGGCCGTCATAAGCTTCTCGACGAAGGGCCCGTGCGAAGCGTCACCGTCGACGCTCACGAGGACATCGATCGACTACGCACGGGAACCAAGTTTCCGCCCGAAGTCATCGCCCGATGGAGCGCCGCCAACGGAATCCACGCGCTCGACTTGCTCCGTTACTTCGGTGGAGATGTGGCGAAAGTCGAATCCGTTCAACAAATCGTGGAAGGCCCGATGCCGGACGGGGTGACTGCCACGCTCGAATTCGAAAACGGCGCACACGGCCGCGCGTCAATGGACTGGTTCGCGCCCGGCGATCATCGCTTCGAAGTGCGTACCACAGCTGCTACACTCACATCCAATCGTGGTTACAGCACCGTCCTCCTCCGTCGTCGCGCCAAGGATCCGGAAGAGATTGCACTCAGCGACATCGACCGACAATTCAAAGCCGGCTTCTATCGTCAGGACCAGACCTTCCTGCGATCGGTTATCGACGGCGTACCCTTTCCCGATCCCGCTTGCACACTCGATGACGCAGTCAAAACGATGGAAATGATCGACGCCATTTGTGGTCACACAGAGGCTTGATAATGGCCCGCCTTCTTTGGTCAGGTGTCACTGGTCATCGGTCACTGCGCCCTCAGTACATCTAAGTTTTATTTAACAAAAGAGGCGCCCCCTCCATCCTGGGCGCCTCGACCTTCTCGAACGTTCGGCCCTACTACGGCGGCCATTGAATGTCTCTCGCCGCACACACCTTTCTTAGCTTCTTCAGCGCCCCACCGACCGCTTTCCCATCTCTTTGCTTTCCGTAGAGGTGCTCGCTCACGACCTACTGCGAATCTGCAATTGTTCTCCAATCTGGCGCTGGTTCATCTCGGCGAAGTAGTAGAGCTCGACGACTTCTCGCTGCCGATCGGTCAACACCTCTGTAATCACCGCTTCGAGTTCTCGTCGCATCGCACGTGCGTGCTCGTGGCGCGCGTGACGGTCGTCGAGATCCTCATCCGACTCGTAAAACGGGTGATCCTGGGTCGTGAATCTCCGCCACCCCGCATCGCTCAGGGTAACCTCCCAGAAATCCGGAACTTGGATGTACGTGTGTCCGTATCGTCGCGGATCTCGACGGTCTCCTCGATCTCCGGCAAGCCGGCCAACACAAAGAGCGGAAAACTTGGGACGCTGCGCTCAGCGTTCAATAAGGGACCCAAGGACCGACTCCGGAAACTCGATCATCACCAATCCTCTTGCAGCGGCACCCAATCCCCACCCGTTCGCCTGCCACTGGGGATAGGCAACCATCGGTTGTGGAATGCCGTCGAGTAGAAAGTCGACAGGTTCCATCGAACCCGTCCCGAGGTAAACGAAAGCCTGCTGCAAGGTAACAAGCCGCCAACGGCTTGCTGTGACTCTTTCCACGAACGGGCTTCGAACGAATCGATACAACAAGGTTCCGAACATCCTCGAAAACGTCCCCACGACCCGAGGAATACGGCCCCAAGCGTAAGAATCGCCTCGCGCGCCGTCTCGGGCTCTTTCGATAGGCTCAGACAGAGGTGCCGGAGGGTCTCGTCACAGCTGGACCGGGCAGCGAGCGCCAGACCACGCAGGGCCGAGGCCCGAACCGCTCCGTTCTTCGCCTTACACAGATCCGACAGAAGTCCGACGGTATCGTCGTCGTCCTTGCCCTTCATCGCGTGCCCCAGGCAGATCGAAGCCACACGTTGAGTGGGGACATCGCCCGTCTTCGCCAGATTCGACAGATCGGGCACCAACGCGTCATCGCCAACACCGTCAAAACAGCAAGGCGCAAGGCGCAGCATACTATGGGTGGCGGCGCGAGTCCCTCGGACCCGCAGCATCCCCTCGAACGGAGCCATCCCCCGTCCCTCGCCTGCCAGGGAGAGCGAGCGCACGGCACTGCGATGTCTGAACTTGTGCGAGAAGCGATTCCGGTCCGAATCGATCTGGTCCGGGACCAACGCACGGTCAAGCAGATCTTTGCAGATACGATCGAACCACGCTACGTCTGCCCCCTGCGCTAGCTGGCTGATCAGAGCCAGAGCCGGCATTCGACTGCGATCGGGCCACGCCATTTCCAGAACGAGATCGTAGACATCCTCGGTCGGGGACCCCGCGTAGACCGACGCAACCGCGTTGGCGATCTCCTCGTCCGAAGGACTCGGTGCCACTTGACTCACGGCCTTCAGCTTCTCGAGAATCCTCTCGTCCGCCCGTCCTCTCGCCGCCTTACCGATCGCGTGGACAGCCTGCTTCCGAATGAAAAAGCTCTTGCTGTCGAGATAAGGTCCCAGAGTATCCAGAATGACTCGGGCCGATGACCCTGTGACAGCCGCGGCCACAACGTTCACTGCTCGGTCCTTCAGATACAGATCCGGATTGTGCGTGAAATAGGTCAATGCGTCCAAAGCGCGTGCGCCCCGACCCTCGAAAACATCACACGCGACACTGATCGCCCGGTTACGGGTGCGCGCATTACTCAGATAGGGATAAAGATACTCGAGCGCCCGCGGATCTCCCGTCCGACGGAATCGAACCGTCACATAGTCTGCCCAGATGGCGTTGGCCAGACCTTGCCGGTTCAGCGCGTCCCAGGTTCTCGACTGCTCTTCCAGATTCTTCCAGAGATCGTTCATGAGTGACCCGCCAAAAAGATGCGTGACGCGCCATTCCATTGTAGGGGGCGCAATGACCGCGGCCCGTGCGCCATTCCATCCGCAGGGAGCGCGCCACGCAAAGGAGATATTGAATTGTTCGTCGTCCCGCCTTGTCGTGCGTGTTCTATCCTTACACACTTTCACAGGCACTCTCACCGAAAATTCCGGTGGAGAACGATTCTCTGTTCCGGACAGCGTGCCCAAGCTAAATTGCCGCTTCTCTCTGGTCACTTGTCAATGGTCAATAACCGTGTCTCTCACCATCCACTTCATAGGCGTTTCGGGCTCCAGAGTCGGCCCGGGTGAAGAAACCGCCAGTTACGTCGTCAATGGTTCCATCCTGATCGACACCGGTTGAAATGCGGCCGTCTCGATGCAGGAAGTGGGCATCCAGCCGACCGACATCGACACACTGTTCGTGACTCACTGCCATCAGGACCACATTCTCGGACTGCCAGGCTTGTTCTTCGCGAACAGCCGTCGCCGCCAGACACGGCCCGATGCACCCGATCTCCACATCTACGGTCCGCTCGACCTGCCACTCAGTGTCGAAGGCGCCAAAGCGCTTCTCCGTTCGAAGCAATACCCTCAGTGCGTCCCCGATCATCAGGTGACGCTGGTCTATCCTGGCGAATCTGTCGAAATCGGTGACCTGAAAGTCGACGTGGGTCGAGCCTTCCACCCGCTCGACGCCAGAGCCTATCGGTTCACCGACACAGCGACCGGCGGCTGCATCGTCTTCACGGGGGATACGGCCTATCACGAATACCTGCCTGAATTCGCCAGAAGATGCGACGTTCTGGTACACGAAGCCTCCTCGACCCCCGATACCGAACTGTCATCCAGACAGCGCGTTCTCCACTCGACGCCACAGGACGCAGCAAGGGTCGCCAACGAAGCCAGCGTGGGCGAACTCGTCATCGTGCACACCGCAGCCGAGAATCGCAAGGCCATCATCGATCGCGCAAAGGCCGACTTCCCCAACTCCGAATTGGGAATCAAAGGAGCCAGACTGGACATCTGGGGCCCCGGTGAGACCGAATGGACCCATCCTCAAACGAAGCACGTTGAGGCGCCATAGTCATTCTGGTCATGGGTCAATGGTCAATGAGTTAGCTTCCTCCACCCTGTGTCATCTTTGAGACCGACATCCTCGGACCGACCAGACGGACTTTCGACACGAATCGGGCCTTCTGGGAATACGTCGTCTTTCTTTGCGCGAAGCTCTCACAAAGCGGTCGGCCCGTCGTCCTCTGCGGCTGGGTCAACCAGAGCCAGGTCGAGTCCAGCAAGGATCTGCGCTATTTTTCTGTGGCCAACTATCTCATTCTGACTTGTGACGAGGACGGCCAAGTCGAGCGCTTACGAGGCCGATACCCTCGCACGCTCAAGAATCTCCCATCCGACGAAAACATCACCGGGGCCCTCAACGGCAACCGCATCATCACCCCGGGAGGCTACGAACACGATACCGCCACAGTCCTCGAAACAACGCATCACACCATCGATCAGACGCTAGCCCAGGCAGAACGCTGGATCACGGATCGTTTGTAGTAATCTCCAATTCCAATTCCCCCCAAGTCTACGTATCCTACACGCCATCCCAGACTTACCCTCGTGCCTTCGCGTCTTCGAGCCTTTGTGTCTTGGTGGTTTGAGTCTTAGGCGATCGTTTCCAGCATATCGTGCGTCACTTGGTGGAGCTGCTCTTCCCCCGCGAAGTAGCGACGGAGTTCTTCTGCCGCCATCTCCCCGACGCGATATGTCTGGGGACCCGCGATATGGGGAGTGAGAACAACGTTGGGAAGGGTTCGTAGTGGGTTTTCGGGCTCGGCCGGTTCCGGGTCCGTCACATCGATCAACGCGAAGAAACGGCCCTTCTGCAGTTCTTCGATAAGCGCCGCTTCATCGATGTTTGCGCCGCGAGACGTATTCACGAACACCGCGTCGTCTTTCATCAGCTTGAAGTGTGTCCCGTTCCACATATGACGTGTCGCATCCAACCTCGGAGCGTGACACGTCACGACATCCGATTCTCTTGCCATCGTTTCGAGGTCTACGAGCTCCGCACCGAACGCCTTCGCTTGCTCCTCCGAAACGAACGGATCGTAGAGCAGAAGGCGTGGTTTGTACGGTTGCAGAAGGCGCATCACGCGCCGGCCCACGTGGCTTGCGCTGATCACGCCGACGGTCTGGCGATGGAGTGTCCTTGGCCGCAACGGGGGGTTACTGACCCTCCACAGGTCCGGCTGATCGTTCATCGCCATCTGTCGCATATACGGAAGGACACGTCTGAGGCCGATCGTGATCAACCCCATCGTGTACTCGGCCACATCGTCCGCGATCGCCGCAGCAGCACTCGTGATGACGATACCCTTCTCGTAAGCTTCCGCGCAGATCTTGCTTTTCACCGATCCGGCTGCGTGCGACCAGATCTTGAGTCCCGTCACTTTCTCGACCACGGCCAGGGACAACTGCACACTCACACCACCGGTCGTCCAGCTCGCCATCACACCGTCTATCCCGACAAGGAAATCGGCGACTTCCTCGTCGTCCAAATCCCGATCCTCCCGATTCACCTTCACGTCGGCGAAACTCTGGAGCATCTCGAGGTCTTCCTGCCGCAGAATCAGCTCCTGGAGAGACTTTCTAACGAGAATGGCGATCTGAGGTCGTGTCATTCTGGCTTCCGTTTGTGATTTCGATGAGAATTGACGCTTTCTACACCGGTTTCAGATACTCTCCGGGAATACGCGACCCTTCGTACTCCGCATCCGAATCACGTTTGGCGATCACCTCAGGAATCTCACCCTCCCAATTGGCGGGTATGGTGTCGGTCGGTCGCCTGTGCCAGGCCAGGATGAGCGTCCTCCGCTCATCCGTCTTATTCCCATCGGCCGAGTGTAGAACACGCGCGTCACCCAGCACCAGGGAGCCGGCCTTAACAGGTACGTAGATTTGCTCAGGATCGTCCCCGAACATAATCGGATGATCCTCCTCGATGAAGCGGGCGCCCTGCTCGTGGGCGGGAACGAGCCTGTCGTGAAGGGGAATGCGTCTGTGATGCGTGCCTGGAATGACTTTCAGGCAACCGTTCTCGGGCGTGGTGTCTGTCAGGTAATAGTTGAGGAAGATGATCTGCGGCCAGGGAGATATGGTCAGCGGATCGTTCCACTGCATCCAGTCCTGGTGCCAGTAGAGTGGTAGGCCGTGCGCCTCTTTCGTCAGGATGATGACACTGCCGCTCGTCTTGAAGTCTCCGAAACCCAGTTCCTCGAGCGCACGATACGAGGGCTCCCAGGACAATAGCTTGTCGATCACGGAATTGTCTTCCCGCTTCACGCCGATGTGTTGACCCTGGTAGACAAGATCGGGTGGTTCTTCGTGATTGGCGATGAGCCGCTCCGTTTCATCCCGCATTTCCTGCAGGAAATCCTCCGTCACGATATCATCGATTACGCAGAATCCATCTCGCAGCATCTGCTCCCGTGTCTCTTTTACTTTCTCCGGTGTCACGTTCCTCTCCTGGTTTCTAGAATCGTTTTCCTATGGTTGAACCCTGACGACTGGCGCTGGCCTCAGGCCGCGCTTCCCATCCTTTTGATCAGAGGATGGCGCCGATCCTCCAGGGGAAGATAGGCGCGTGCTTTCGTGAAATGTGACTCGTAGGCGGCGCTCACGCACTGGATCGACGTGATCGCATTGGGTCCTCCCAGCTCGGGCGTTTCACCCGCCTGAAGCGACTCCACCATATGTTTCACGCTCCAGATCGGATGACCGCTGCCCCACGTCTCTCCGCCGATGACGAACGCCGCCGGGTCGATTTCAACGCACTCCCAAGCCGCACCTCCCTCCACGAAGAAAGCATCCGAGGGGCAATACCACATCTCCCACCGCTCGATCTTGATCTGGCCCATCGTACCCAGTAAGTGAGGACTGTGAAGATAGCCATTCAGTTCCTCTCGCCGATACAACTCCACAACACCCGATACGCCGTTCGGTCCACCCAGGTGAACCAGCATCGTGTCGCCGGCGACCATTCCGTTGTCCCGACGGTCGGTTGTGCACAGTTCGCTGCTGTGAACGATGTCCTCGACCCCAACCTCGTGACCTTCATAGGTCATCTGGGCGTGAACCCATTCGACACCCCGGGCGAAGAAATCCATCTCGTCGAAGTAGTGGACACCCATCTCCATGAGCTCGAACCCTGCCGCACGCCCTTTACCCACTTCGCGGATCGAACGGAACTGACCGATGCGTCCTTCCTCGATCCACTCGCGTACAAGACGATACAGCGGGCTGAACCGGTACTGATGGCTGACCGCCAGCTCGACCTCCGCTTCCGCACAGGCGGCGATCATCGTGTCGGCCGTCTCCAAATCGACCGACAGAGGCTTCTCGCACAAGACGTTGATCCCTGCCCTCGCGGCGGCGATCGTCACGGGCGCGTGAAGCGGTGCGTGAGTACAGACACTCACGAGATCCAAGTTGGCCGAGGCAAACATCTCCTCGTAGTCCGTGTATCTGTTGGATACGCCGTGTTCGTCGGCCCGCTTGTCGAGCGCCTCCTGATTGATATCGCAGATCGCTGTGAAGTCGACGCTACTCAGGCAAGAATAAGCCGATGCGTGGTACCTGCTGATCCCCCCACAACCAACGATTCCCACTTTTAATGACAAATCGAGCCTCCCTGTTGGTGTAGGACGAAACGCGAGGCTACATGATAGCACGCTTGGCTCCGGAATCCCATTCGGTCGAAGATCCTCCCGAGCGGCCGGTCTTGACACCGCCTCGAGGCTGTCGTAACAAATAGTCGCGGTTGTTCCTTTCAGAGTCCTGTTTCGGAGCCAGGATGACCCTCCGATCGAACGTTGTAAAGATGTCGGTTCTGCTCGCTTTCTCTGCAGGCTACACTCGTGGCGAAGTGCGCCTGCCCGCACTCTTTTCGGATGGAATGGTACTACAGCGAGAGCAGGAGATTCCTGTCTGGGGGTTCGGTCGGCCGGGAGAAACCATTAGGTTCGGCTCGGTGACCATTCGGCCAGCGGGGTAGCCGATAGCCTGGGGACCTGGTCCGTTCATCTGCCTCAGTTGCCCGCCGGTGGGCCGCTGGAGATCGAGGTCGCAGGGAGCGGATCCACAATCGTCGTTAGGAATGTACTCGTCGGGGACGTCTGGGTCTGCTCCGGTCAATCGAACATGCGATTGCCGGTCCAGAGGTCCTCACACGCGGCCTCAGAGGTTGCGAGTTCGGCCAATCCTTCGATTCGTCTGTTTACCGTTGGACAAAGAGTTTCAAAAGAGCCGCTACGCGACACGGACGCTATCTGGTTGGAATGCGAGCCTCGGAACGTCGCAACCTTTTCTGCGGTAGCCTATTACTGGCTCTATCCGGGTTTCTCAACGGTGAAACTATAGAATGACAAGGTCATAGATCGTTCCCTACGCTTGGTTGTGTGTGTAGGACAATCAAAGCGAAGGGGGTGCGACCTATGACCGGGAGCAGATTACTATCGAAACTGCTGAAATTCAAGGGGTTCCGTGTTGTCAGCTGGTGGTTTGAGGGGAGGAGCTGCGTCGTCATCGCCGTAAAGCCACATAAGAATGGTTGTTGTTGTCCGGAGTGCGGCCGTCGAGGTAAAATCGTCCGCACAATGCCCCATCCGCGTCGGTGGCGTGACATTCCGGTGTGCGGGTGGAGGGTCTGGCTTCTCTACCATCCTCGGGAGATTCGGTGTCCTACCCACGGTCGTGTGGTCGAGGAGATTCCGTGGGCGGAGCGGTTCTCTCGGGTGACGTATCGCTTCGAGTATGCCATGCTGCGCTACTGCCAGACCATGACGCAGAAGGCGGCGTCCGAGTTACTGCGCATCTCTGCCTCGACGCTGTCGGATCTCCTTCACCGATCCATCACGCGGCTTCGTGAAGGTCATCGTATCCGAGGGCTCAAAACCATCGGGATCGACGAGATCTCCTACGCCAAGCGTCACAGGTACGCCACGCTCGTTTACGATCTGGACCGCTCCTGCGTGGTGTGGGTTGGCCGCGGCAGGGCGCGTAAAACGATCGATCGGTTCTTCACAGAGGCTCTCAGTCCCTACCGGAGATCCAAGATCGAGTGGGCCTGCTGCGACATGAGCGAAGCTTACATCGGAGCCATCCAGGAACACTGTCCGAATGCCAAGCTGGTCCTCGATCGCTTTCACATCGTCAAGGCTCTCAATGCCGCCGTTGACGAGGTCCGTAAGGACCAGTGGCGTAAAGCTGCCCCGGATGAGCGCAAAGCCATGAAGGGCCTCCGATGGCTCCTCTACCGGCACTCAGCGACACGCTCCAGAGGGGATACTCGGACACTCAAAGCACTGGAGAAGGCGAACTACCGAATCTATAGAGCCTGGAGACTCAAGGACGAGTTCGAGCAGTTCTGGGAATACAAAGCGCCCTGGGCTGCCGAACGCTTCCTGAAATGCTGGACGACGTCCGCACTCAGAAGTCGACTTGAACCCCTGCGAAAGTTCGTCAGGACCCTGCGACAGCACTTCTTCGGCGTCCTCGCATTCGTGAACACGCGTCTTACCAACGCCATCGCCGAAGGCCTCAACCGAATCGTCCAAATCGTCAAGAACCGAGCCAGCGGATTCCGCACACTCGACGCATTCAACGATATGATCTTCCTTACCGTCGGAGACATAAACATCCCTGAGCAGATTCCGAAGAGGTTCCGCACACGCTAACCGCGCCCCCATGCCAGGAACCACGGCACCTTCACCCACTTCATCTCGTTGAGAGATCCGGATATAGCCCTATTACTTTGGGCGCGATCTGCACCAGGCTTTGAATGTGCCGATCGGGCTCATTCACGCATCCTGGGACGGCGCTCCGATCGAGCCTTGGATAAGACTTGAAACACTACAACAAGCGGGTGAAATCGTTGACTCTCGCCTGAGAGACTGGGATCTTCGCCTTCATGGATATCCGGCGAAGTTGGCAGACTATGTGGTGAAGCTGGACCAGTGGAAGGAAACCGCGGAGACCGAAAGGGCCGAAGGCCGAATTCCGCCACACCCCCCCAATAAACCGTTGGGCCCCAATTCTCCCTATAGACCCGGGGCCTCTACCAAGGCATGGTTGCTCCTCTTGTGCCGTTCGGAATCCGGGGCGCCATTTTTTATCATGGTGAAGCGAACACTTCCTGAGCTTTTCAATCGGGACGCTCTTCCCGATGCTAATTCGAGACTGGCGAGAAGCCTGGGGTCAGGGTGACTTTCCGTTTCTGTTCGTCCAGCTTCCTAATTTCAATCTTCGCGTGGACGGCTGGAAGGGCGTGGTGATCGAGCGAGATCCAGGCGAGAGCGAATGGGCGGAGCTGCGTGAGGCTCAGGCACTGGCACTCTCAGAACCCAACACCGGAATGGTCGTTACCACGGACATCGGCGACCCCAACAACATTCATCCTGCAAACAAACGGGATGTGGGGAAGCGACTCGCCCGTATCGCACTCGCCAGAGAATACAGGCAACCGGTTCAGCATTCCGGTCCCGTTTTCCGCGCAGCCTCCTTCGAGGGGTCGCGGGTTCGGATCGAATTCGATCACGTCGAGTCGGGGCTCGTCTTCCAGAAGGGTCGAAAGGGATTCGCCATCGCCGGTCCCGACAGTCACTTTATCTGGGCGCACGCGACGATAGAGGGAGACACCGTCATCGTCTGGCACGAGGATGTCCCCAAACCCATAGCAGTCAGGTATAACTGGGCGAACAATCCGAAAGGAAAACTCTTCAACGAGGCAGGTCTGCCCGCGGCACCATTTCGGACCGACAACTGGCCGGGTCAAACAATCGAAGCGCGATGAATTCTCCCCTGACCAGAAAGGAGCTTCCAGTGACGTTTCCTACCAACGAATGGGCGACCGCGACCCTCGAAGAAGCGGACGTCGATCAGGATGGATTGAAAACGATAAAAGCCTGGCTGGACGATCGCGTTGAGGACCGACGGTATCGCTTCGTGATCGTCAAGGAGGGAAAGCTCGTCGTCGACTGGAACCACGGAGTCGAGCGAGAGGAACAGCTGTCGGTCGCGTCAACGTGGAAGTCGATGCTGTCGAACGTGCTTGGAATCGTCGTAGAGGAAGGAAAGCTGCCGTCTGCCGACGCGGAAGTTTACGATTACTGGCCTGTCTATATGGACGTCCCGGATGGGGAGGGCCCAAAGGAGAACCGCTGCGCGTTCCCCAAGGATCGCCACATCACCTTCCGACAGTTGATCTCGAACAGCTCCGGGTATATGAAGCCGGGAGAACAGCCTGGAACGGTTTTCCACTACCAGAGTCATGACCTCCGGCAAAGCCGGAGGCTTGAAAACTTGTGAACCGCTCAAAGCGGTTGGAAACCAAGCGCCACCTAAAGGTGGCGATTACCTGAAAATGTTGAGCTGGTCGAGACGCCGGTCCTCCCGCTCCTGGTTCTGGATATACTCCCGAACCGTCTGTTCATCCTTGCCAACGGTGGAGACCCAGTAGCCTCTTGCCCAGAAATGCTGCCCGGTGAAGTTCGACCTGCGTCCCAGATAGTTCCGAGCAATGTGAATCGCACTCTTTCCTTTGATGAACCCTACCGTCTGAGCTACTGAGTGCTTCGGCGGGATCGAAATCAACGTGTGCACATGGTCGGATCGCAGGTGACCCTCTTCCACACGGCATTCCTTCTGTGCGGCCAGATCCCGAATCACCTCGCCCAGATAGCGACGAATTTCACCATACAACACTTTTCTACGATACTTCCGAACCCAAACAACGTCATACTTGCACTCCCATACCGTGTGACGTAGACTCCTTACGTTGTTCATTAGAGAGCCTTCCTTCCGTGTGCTTTGAGCGGTCCACGGCAAGGGAGGCTCTTACATATTTCTGGAACTGTCAAACTCTGGGAGTCTCCCCGGCAGAGCCGGGGGCTTACCAAGGTTTAGTTACGGGATGTGCATCCTGTCGCACGCCCTCGCCAGTCTCTATGGTTACTACGATGTTAGCGATCCCGAAGGGTCGGACGGGTTCCGCCGATTGCTTCGCGAAAAGCTCGCCGACCCACTCGGTGCCGGTTGGGATTACACGGCAGGCACCCTCGACAACCTGCACGACAAAGCAAGACAGAACATCTTCTGCTACGGCACACGGATCCAGACGACCGCCCTCGACCTCGCCCGCGCGGGCTGGCTCTGGTGCAACTACGGGAAGTGGAACGACGAACAACTCGTGCCGGAATCGTGGATGCGCGAGTCGACTCAGGTCGCGCCCCACATCAAGCAGCATTGTGATGAGAAGGATTGGCTCTACGGAAACGGATTCTGGAGTAACTCGGAAGGCAAGCTGTGGCCCGACCTTCCCCGTGACGGTTTCCACTCTTGGGGCGCGGGCGGCCACTACGTCGTCGTGTTTCCCAGCCAGGAGCTGCTCATCGTGCAGAATCCCGACCCCTTCGGAATCCGCGGAGGCGAAGGAGCGAATCCGGAGTTGATCACCCAGGTTTTCCGCGCCTGCACGTAGGAATCGGCATTTCACCCACAAACAACGGATCCCTTCGGTCTGATATCGGATATCCGTTCTCGGATCTCGGATAGATTGTGGCCCCGGGGCCACTTTTTCAATGGAGCAAGAATCGTGGCAGACATAGACTGACCTACTTCGACATTCGACGTTCGATGTTGGACATTGGTCATTCGAAGTAGGGGGAATGCCCAATGTCCAACGCTCAACTCCGAATTTCGAACGACTCCACAGCCGGACCATATTTTGAGCTATCCATCATCCCCCAAACCGGATCACGAACAGGACTTCCCTCCCCGGCTGCGGATGGTAGGGCGGAATGAACCCCACAGGATTCCGGATGGTGGGCTGTAGGCTGTCCACAGGTCTGACACCGGAGCCCGATTGGCGTCCGACGGTCGCATAATCCTTCCCCAACAGGTTTCTGACGATCAGCTGGGGCTCTACTTTCCTCTCTTTGAGGAGGTTCCGCCCCGTCAGCGTCAGATGAATTGTCGTGAACCCGTCCAGATATCCGTCAGGATTCGACTCGGTCACGTAATCGTAGCCGGCCACGGCAACGCTGGCTGGCGTTTTTGGTTGAAAGTAGCTGTTCGAGGCCGGTGCTTTCGTCCTCCCACGCCAGTTCAGACGCGCGTTCACATTCAGGCGATTTGCCAGCAGGATATTGACGCCCGCATTGATCTTGTGTGCGGAGATGTTGTCGAGCTCGCCGTCTTCGCCCCGGGTGTAGGAATAGTTCGCGTATCCGAACGTCTCTCTCCCAAGCTGAAAATCACCACTCAACGTCAGTCCGTAGATGTCTGCCGTGCCTGTGTTTTGGTAAAAGTCGAGGAGCTGGCTCTGAGGTCCGATCGGAAACCGAGTCGGATCGGGGTTTGGCGCGACCACGATCAGGTCCTTGAGATGACTGTAAAAGGGATTGACTCTCAGGTAGGCCTTTCCTTCCACTCGATAGTTCAACTCGCCTTCCACCGTATAGATCTGTTCAGGATCGAGATCCTCGTTCCCCCTGAATTCGTCGAACTGTTCGAAGACGGTCGGCGATTTGAAAGCCTCACCGTAAATGAGCTTGAGTCCGAATCCTTCCGGGGGGCTGCGCACGAGTCCGACACGCGGGTTGAACACGTGGCCGTATTCGTCGTCCGCATCGAATCGAATGCCACCCGACAGGGTGAAGTGGGATCCGAAATCAACCTCGTCCTGAACGTAGAGCGCTGCGTTTTGAGAAAAGAACACGGGCTGAACCGACGGTAGCTCCGACGGCCACGTGAAAGGGATGATCGTCGACTTGGAATCCTGTTCAGGTCCGAAGGAAATGCCGTTGTATTGCTTGATCTCCTGTTCGACCTGCAGCCCCAGGACAAGCTTGTGACGTTCGCCCGAGTCGACATTGATCTGCTGCTCGAAACCGGTGACGAAACCCTCGCCGTGGTAGCCCTTCTTCTTGTCCTGCACCGGTGGATCGACACCGTTCGAGACGCTCTGGTATTGATAGGTATACGTAAACCCCGTTTCGGGAAGGAGACGATCGCTGCGGAAATAAGCACGGGAGGTCGACACCAGCTCTGGCGTCAGGTCGAACGAGAAACCCGCATATCCACCGTAGCCACGGTGATGCGCTCGAAACTCGATCCCCGGAGTATTCGAGAAATACTCATAGGCCACGACCTCGCTCCCCAAGCCCTCGTCGCGATCCCAAAGCGTGAAGCCCATCTCGAAGCCGTTCCGTTCGAGCCTTCCTCTCAGAAAGATGTTGTCGATGTCGTTCCCGAAGCCGTCAGGAAGGGGCTTCCTCGCGCCGCCGGACAGTCGATCGTTCGCAATGTTCCCGTACTCCGATGTGAACACTGAGTCCGGCTCAAAATTGCCCTGAAAGAATCCTGCTGGATCGAACCGGCCAACACCGCGATCCCCATCCGTCCTGTACCATCGTCCCGCCAACTGCAGGCTCAATCCGCTCGCGAACGTGTAGGCGATCATCGCTTCGGGCGCGACGGTCTTGTGGTTGGACATCAGGACGTGAGCGTCGGTGACCAACCCCGGGCCCCCCAACGAGGGCTTTCGTGTGATGACATTGACAATGCCCGCGTAGGCATTGGCTCCGTAAAGCGACGAACCCGGACCCGCGATCACCTCGATCCGATCCACGTCGAGAAAGGCGAAGTCGAATCCTACGCTGCGGACCCAGCCGTTGGACACGTCGTTTCGGATGATGCCGTCGACCATAATCAGCACTTTTGTCTGACCCACGTCGCCGATCCCGCGAAACAGGAAATGCGCCGGGAACTCTCCGGCAGGTTGTCCAATCGTGAAATCAAACCCCGGTACGTCCCGCAGGACCTCATCCAAAGTCCGGTAGCCACGACGCCGAATCATTTCCCTCGTCACCACCGTCACATTGGCGGGTGCTTCCAGTGCTGTCTGCCCCCTGCGCGCTGGTGTCACGACTTCCATCTCGACCAGCGTGGAAAGCTCCAGGTCCAATAGCTCATCGATGCTTTGGGCGCTCAGATTCAGCGGCATCGCGAAAACGAAGCTCACGAGAGAAAGTCCAAACCCTCTCGCCCAAAGGGCGTTTCTATGACTCATTCAGAATGACCTCAAAGCACCTTTACGATTACGACGAGCAGCCCTCGATCGAGTCGATTCCTGGATTAGCCCAGACGAAGCCTCAATATAACTTGGCACGTGGGCTGTTACCCGAGGTTTGACCGTTTTGTAAGGGATTCCGGAACGGCCGCCCTGCGTTTGGGGACACACGGGCAAACCCGACACATCGTAAACTTGGCCACTCTGTGGCTCTGTTTATATTCTCTGCCCGAGCGCAGTCACGAACCACGATCGTTCCAACACCCGATGGAGAAAAGCGATGCCGGATAAAGTAAAGTTAGGCTTCATAGGCGCCGGCTGGTGGGCGACGAGCAACCATATGCCTGTCCTATCGGCTCGAGACGACGTGGAGCTTGTCGGTGTGTGCCGTCTGGGCGCCGTCGAACTCGAGGAGGTCAAGGATCGATTCGGATTCGGCTACGCCACCGAGGACTATCGCGACCTGTTGGGTCATTGTGAGTTGGACGGTGTCGTCGTGGCCTCACCGCATACGTTGCACCACGAACACGCCCTCGCGGCCCTTGACGCCGGTCTGCACGTGATGTGCGAGAAACCAATGACCACGCGGGCAAGCCACGCCCGGGAACTCGTCGACCGAGCGCAGCGGGCAGATCGCCACCTGCTGGTCCCGTATGGCTGGCATTACAAGACCTTCGTCCAGCGCGCGAAGACCCTGTTGGATGACGGGGCCGTCGGCACGATCGAGTATGCACTCTGTCATATGGCCTCCCCCATCCGCACGCTCCTCTCGGGCCAGGAGTTCGACGTCACCCAGGACAGCGGCGGATCAGAACCCGGCGTCTTTGGGCCGGACGTCACCACGTGGGCTGACCCGGTAAAGGCCGAAGGGGGCTACGGTCACGCACAGATCTCGCACTCGTCCGGGATGCTGTTCTGGCTCACGGGTCTGCGCGCTGAATCGGTCTTCGCCGTCATGACGGGACCGGGAGCAGAAGTCGAGCTCTACGACGCAATGACCGTACGCTTCGAAGGCGGTGGCATCGGCACCTTCTCCGGCGCTGGTAGCGTGCCTATCGGTCACGGCTTTCAGGTTGATCTACGCATCTTCGGCGACGAGGGGATGCTTCTGCTCGATTGTGAGCGTGCGCGGATGGAGCTCGTCCGACACGACGGTAAATCGGAATCGCTCGATCTGGAAGCAGACGAAGGGGCCTACGATTGTTCGGGTCCGCCGGCCAATTTCGTGGAACTCATCACGGGCGCATCGGTCGTGAATTTCGCTCCGGGCGAGGCGGCAATGCGTGGGGTCGAGGTGCTCGATGCGGCATATCGGTCGGCGAGGTCCGGGAAAGAGGAAGTGGTAGGATAGAGGGTGCGATGATCGACTAAACCGCTGGTCAAACTGAATACGGCTCGTGTCTGTCCTATTCAGTTTTCATCCGCCTCCCTCAGCACCTCCTCCCGACTCTTGGCGTTCGACGTAACGAGGTCATCGGGAAGATGTTCCGTATCCAGAAGTCGCAAAACCTCGAACGAGCTACCGAACACGAACGAGCTCAGAACGCAGTTCCAGCCACGCCTTCCGTGGTTCAGATGGTCCGGAGCGAATCGCTTCAGAACGTAACGGTGCACGCCGCTAACCGACGCGCCGTGACCCACCAGTAGCGCGTCGCCCTCGTCTGCGCTCACGATATCGACCAGGGGCGCGACCCTTGCTTCGATATTCTCCGGCGTCTCGATCTCTGACGTCCACCACGGTTCTGGCAACGCCTTCCTGTCATCGACCCGAGCATAGCGTGCCGCCAGCTCATCGAGCGTCAAACCAAGAAACGCCTCCATCTGTCCTTCACGAATCACGTACTCCCGCATCTCGGCAGCGGCGACCACGGGAACGTCCACCACGTTCGCCACGATCTGGGACGTCTCGACGGTTCGCAGATAGGGGGAACTGTAGATCGTCCCATTGAACCCCGTCGCTTTCAGCTTTTCCCCCAGCAATCGTGCTTGCTCGCGGCCAACACCGCTCAGGTACGGGTCTCCAACTGGATGATCCGTCTTCTGATCCACCTGACCGTGTCGTGTCACGTGAAGAATCATTCGGTTTCCTTTTGGATGGCCATAGAAAACGGCTTGCCAGGATCCTCATAGCAAGCCGCTTCGACAGCCGTCCGGCGATCACACTTCTGGTAGAGTCACGCCACCGGGACAGCAGGATTATACTCGATGCGTCGAAGGAACCGCTCGCCCACGTCGTAGTCCGGCTGATCCGACACGAAGCGCCACTGCTTGATGCGCTGCATCAACTCGTAGCGGGACTCGTTGCCTTCCCATCCGTGGCGTGTCGACAGGATTTTCCCGATTTCCGGGTCGTCCAGGTCTGAGGTGTCGAAGTGGCGCACCTGAGGCTTCGTCGGATTCAACCGCATTTTATACATATACCGATCCTGATCAGTGTGGTTGCTCCGAGCGCCGTGCCAGACGCGCGTGTTCCACACATACATCGTCCCCGCTGGGCACACCGCCCAGATCTTCCCCTTGATGTGCTGGTATCCCCGGATCTCCCCCGTTCGTACGTTTCGAAAGTGGGTGCCTGGAACCAGGAACGTTCCACCCATCTCGTTCGGTGTATCCACGGGAAAAAATGACAGCTGGATATCATAGTAGTTCTCGCGGAAGTCGATGACCGAATCCTGATGCATATCCGGTCCCTTCATCTGCCCTGCCCTCATCAGATGGGCGGCGTGGTGATCGTAAAGTGGATCCGGTCCCACAAGCGAATGGATCAGACCCTTCACCTCCGGCAGCCTGAACACATCCCCTAGAGCTGTCCCTTTCGGCCACGTCTCTTCGAACGGCGTACCCACCGCCAGATATCCTCTGTTGTTCGTCATCTCCTCGCGACACGCCTCGCACAGATCCTTCGGCACCATATCCTCGAACCTCAGATAGCCCGAGGCCACGAAATGCGCCATCTCCTTCGACGTGATCAGGTGATCCATCAACCATCCTCCTCTTCCTGTCGTTCGTTGAACCTCTGCAGCACCGTCTGGTAGGGCAGTGGCCCGAGTTCATACCCGTCCTTTTCTGAGCGATGCTTCAACTCACCCATCTGAATGACCTGCCACCCATCGCGCATCGCGGCCAACGCGTTTTCATACGGGGGCTCGTCCTCCTCGACCAGATCCTGAATCCCCGTTCCCTTCGAGGCCTCGTATCTCGCCCAGGCAACGGGTTCCACGTCGAGGGCAGGCGACGTTTGAAAGAGTACCAGAATATCCTGAACCGCGGGCATACAAATCCTTCAATAAGATGTGAAGGCCGCGTGGAATGAACAGCGCGGTTTTTGAACAAGATTAGGCAGATAATCTAACAAAGAGAACAGGCACTACTTTCTTAAATCACGCACCATACACCATCCGAGCATTCCCGCCAAGGATCAGCTCACGATCGTGGACCTCGAGGTAGCTGATATGCTTCTGCATCAATCGCAGAAAAGCAGGGTAGCTCTGGTGCTTTAACGTGCCCGGCTGATCGGTGCCCCAAAGGATCTTTCTCGGACCAACCGTATCGATCGCCTGCCTAAGGTACCGCTCGGCCGATGGATACGGGAAATCCTCCTCCCAATCCGGCAGCGAGGAAACGTCGAACCAGACGTTCGGAAGTGTGCCGAGCGCAATCTGGTCCTCCCACATTTTCCATCTCTCGGGATCGCCCTCCTCCGCCCATTTTCTGGGTTGACCGAGATGTGCGATCACGATCTTGAGTTCAGCATACTTGTGAGCGATCCGTCGAACGGCATCCGTCTGATACGAAGGTTGCTCGGCCGAGCCGAGATCCAGTACTAATGGAACACGGGCACGGAGGACCGATTTCCATAGCCAGGCGATCGCGTCGTCATTAAGGCACGCGCCCGGGTGGATACCCGACAACCCCGTCTTTTGCGAAAACTCGATCTTGACCGCGCAAAACCGTCCCGTTTCGAGCAACCGCTCGAATTCAGGACGATAGTCTGGCCGCCAAGGGTCCGCGTGCAACGCTCCGAGGAGCCGGTTCGGGTACCTGTCCAGCGCCTCGAGAACGTAGGCGTTGCACTCGCCGTAAAACGTCCCCTGCAACAGCACAGCCTTGTCCACACCCGCCCAATCGAGATGCGAGATCAACATCTCGGGCGTGTACTCGGTGCGCTCGTTGTAGGCTGGGAACAATCGCACCGTCTCCTCGCCGACCTTGATGTTCCCATACCCGGCGCTACCGGTTCTCCCATCCCCAATGACACCGTTCACAACGGGGAAAATGTGGCATGGGCATCAACGATCACTTAACCATCCGTCAGTTCTACCCTTCGTCGATTATGCGCCGGGAGCTGGCGCTTCTCACTTCTTGTTTGAAGTCTCCTCCGCGGCTACCGATTCACGAACGATCCACCCATCGTTCGTGTCTTTCCAGGTTCTCTTCGCGTCTTCGTGTCTTCGTGGTTCAAGCTTTATCGTGCATAGCCATCCGAATGATCCCCACGCCAGTCCGGCAGATAGCCTTCCTTCGCGTCGAATCCATACGATGGACCGATCTGGTTCTCCGTCCGCCACGGCCAACCCTGTCCGCCGATCACACGAAAGTCGTCTCCCTTCCCACAAAGCCAGTAGTACATATGGGCGGCATAACGAGCCAGATTGTGACCACCGAAGTACGCCGTGCGGGGGTCGAAATCGGGTTCGACGATCCAGTCGCGTGTGGGGACGACGGTGCGCCAGTAGCTGTACTTCAGCATATGACGCAATCCCGTCGCAGTGGACGTTCCACGACGGTGCATGATGCTTTGATGGTGGATGCCCAGGGTACCCGCCGGACCTTCGGACAGAACAGCGTTCGTGGGTTCCTTGTCCCGGCTCTCGCGGATGTGCGTGCTCGGCACAAGCTCCGTTGGTCCCAGCTCGGCCGGCGTGTCTTGCGGGAAGTAGAAGACCTCGACGCAATTGAGCTCGGGACCAAAAACATGATCCGCATCGTGATGCCAGCCCTGCGCTTCCTGGGGGCACTCGACGCGGTGATGACTCACGAGCACGGGCAACCCCACGCTCTTGCCCAGTAGCGACCGTATGGCGCCCGTCACTTCAGCATTCAGAAGCACGTGCTCGATGAACCAATCCTCCAGAAAAATCGTACTCGGCTCGTGCGAAGCCCGGATGCGTTCGAGATCCGCCTCCGTCATTCCCTCTGGAATCCACGAAGGGTTCGCGGGAACCTTTCCTTCCAGGTAATCGCGCGTGCGCCGGTTGATCTCGTCGGGCACGACACCTGGCAGGAGCAGATGTCCTTCCCGGCAGAAATCGAGAACCTGCGAATCGGTGAGCGTTGGCTCGCAATCAAAAGTCCGCTTTTTCTTGTCGTATTCCATGCAATCTCTTTCACCGAGAGGATAGTTTGCCTTGTCTTACCTGACGTCTGACGCATGCCCACCGTAGCCGCATTCTGCGGCGAAGGTGGGACTGACAACTCAGCGGCCAACCGGCCGCGCTACCATCGAATGATCGTTCCGACGATCGACTTATCCCCTTCGTCCAACCGCCTGTAGACCTCGGGCAGCTCGTGCCAGTCGAAGGTATGCGTCAACATCGGAGCAATCTTCAGCTGGCGGCGGGCGAGCAGGTCGATCGTCAGCCCGAACGAACGGTTCCGAGACCATCGATCGTGTTCGGGCGGGAAGGCATACGTCGTGACGATACGCAGACGCTTGCCCAAGAATGGATGTCCTACCGGATTGAAATGCGGATGTTCGGTGTGGCGGGCGACAATCACCAACGTGCCATCGGTGCGAGTCACTTCCATCGCCGTGCGGATTCCCGCCCAATTGGAGGCCGCCTCGCAGGTCACGTCCGCCCCGTCGTCGTCGAACAGCTCGACGACCCGAGCGACGGCATCCTCCTCCTCAGGGCTGACCGCCAACCGGGCGCCCATCTCACGCGCGATCCCCAGACGCGTCGGATCCGGTTCCACTACGGCGATCCGCATTCCGAACGCCGCGCCGTAGGCCGTTGCCGACAGCCCGATCATTCCCTGCCCCACGACCGCGAGGTTGCCCCCCACCGGGGGATCGCCCTGACGAATGCCCTGGTGCGACACCTCGATGATATTCAGCATGACCGCCTCTTCATCGGGTATCGCATCGGGCAGTCGTAGCACGGCACCTGCAGCCACAGCGGCGTATTCCTTGTGCGGTTCGGGGACGAACACCCGCTCACCGACCGCTAAATTCTCGACCTCCGACCCGACCTCGACGACCTCCCCAACCATCGAATAGCCGTTCTCGGTGGGCAACTCGAACGGCACCGTCTCGTGCATGAAGCGTCCCCCATCGTCCACGGCGATCCCTCGATAGACCCGTATCTCCGTACCGGCACTGATCGCCGTGATTCTGGCCTTCACCACGACACCGTCGGGAGGACACGCCGGCATCTCCACGTCTTCGAATTCAGCCTGGCGGGGCCCCGTAATCACGAGTCGCTTCATCAATTCTCCTGTTCAATCCGAGTCAGTGCACAGTGTAGGTGAGCCAGGGTTTCCATCGAGTCGATCCACAGAAAATGGCTCACGCATTGGATGCGCAAGCCATTTCGTCCTCGGTAGATGGGAGGTGTGCTCCGGCTGTCCCCCGAGGTCTACACCCTTAGCGCGACAGGATGGCTACTCGGCTGCGATGCTGTATCCCCGAGCAAACTCGAGGAAATCCGCGAAGTCCACAGTCCCATCTGCATTCGTGTCGGCTGCAGACGAAAACCCGGCCTGTCCGCGCAACGTATTGAAACTCCCTGCGAAGGCAAGGAAGTCCCCGAAATCGACCGTCCCATCGCCTAAAACGTCAGCGAGCAATTCGGGCAGTTTAGCGTGGAAGGAATGAACGTGGCGTGTGCCGTCGGGGGACTGTGTCTGATAGAGCCCTTCGAGAAAGGGTGCACCGAAGACGGACGCTCGTGAGGCAGCGAGGAACACACGAGATGACGTGTAATCACCGGTCTCCGGGCGAACCCCGAGCGACGCTGGCGAGCCGAGGCGTCTTCCATCCTCGGCGACCCGTTCCACGACCAGATCGTCATCCAGCACGCGCACGATGAATAGGACGCCATTCGGCGCCTCCCAGAGACGACCTTCGTTGGCCCAACCATCCGAAGAGAATCCGACGTGCGTCAACGGACCTCCGGGAGGTCCAAAAGCATGCATGAGCGCCGAGATGGCTGACTCGTTCTCCCGTTCCTGAAACCTGTAGAGAATATGGACATCACCATCTTGGTCGATCAGCATGTCGTCGTTGTGGGCCCACCCTGTCGTGGCCTGCACGTCGACGATGTTCAGGGTCTCATACGGCTCGTTCAGCAGATCTGGAGAATAGTAATACTCGAGGGTTCTGAACACGAAGGTGAAGCTTTCTCCCGCGGCGACCTTTTCCGCGTCGATAATGTCCTGGGTACTGAACACGTGCGCTTCCCGATCGCGCAGGGCGACGAAGGGATAGGTGTGCCGATCGACGTTCGAGGGTGAGTCCGGACGGTCGGCAAACTCGACGATCGTCCCCTGTTGCCACGTCTCGGAGCCCTGTTGTAGATAGCCGTATCGATGGTTTGGCCACGCCGATGGCACAACCAGAAGGTCACCTGAAGTGTTTGTTGCAGCGCCGGCGTAAGGCCAGAGATCGTCGTAGCCGACGTCGGCTATTTCCTCAAAGGGATCGCTCGACTCCGAGTCCGGATCGAAGCGCAGGTGATTGCACACGCCATCGAGCCAGGCGAATACGTGGACCCGATCCTGTTCGTCCACCAGCAGGCTCGGAGGTTGATTGAGCATCTTGGATTCCGAACTCAGGTAAATGCGTTTCCAATTATCTCCGTTCAGCTCATAAAGAGCCCATTGCTGCTGATGGTCTTCGTCCCACGGCTGCAGCAGGCCGGCATAAACACGAGATCCGGCTCGGACGATGATTGGTTGATGGTATCCCCAGAAGACCGGTGTATTCCCGGAGAACTGGGCAACTATCGTAATCGACCTCGTTTCAACCTCCCAGTCTGATGCATCCACATCGATAGGAGTCAGCGCGATCCAACAGATCGGTAGCAACAGCACACCAAGCATTGTGAAGCGGGGTTTAGACGAAATCCTCCGAAAAGTAGAAGACATCGTCTTTGATGGAAGCTTTCTCGTCAGCATTTTTTCGCTAGCATTCTGCAAGTCACAAGATTCCTCGGTTCGCCTCTTGAGGGTGATGAGGCTAATGTAATCTCCTTGAGACAATATCTGTATGCAGAGGGCACCGAACAACGAGCGCTCAAGATCGCAAAAATGAGTCAAGAGTTCCTATCTTGGACAGCAGAATCAACCTGCGCGGGCATTAGCCTTGACGGGTTCCGGAATCCCGCCCAAGTTCACGAGGTTGCCCGGTTGCAGGCTTGGAAGATGCACGGAGTCCAGGTCGGAATGAGTCTAATTTCACAACCACAGCTTCTCGAAAAAAGATCCAGTCTTGCCTTCGCCTGCGGAGGAAACGGAGGAGAAATATGCTCGTACTGATCACATACACGGCACGGAGGAAGCAGCTCCCGCAACCGATCACACCGCGGGAGGTGGCGGAGCGGCTGGTTAACCTCGTAGGCGAAGGCGATCGGCGGAATTACCGCTTCAGGTGGGCGGGTATCCTTGCTCAGTGCTCTACAATCGCCGACGCAGAGTCCTTGAGGGATCGTTTGAACAGCCTCCGTGCCCAGCTAAGCGCGAATCCTGACGGCTCCAACGGTGCCTTCGACTACGCGATGGTCCTGCTCAAGGACAGGTTGGGATGGGACTTCTTCCCTGATCCACTGGATCAACGAAGTGATTGGCCGAATCGTCCGGATCTGACGGATCTGACGGATCTGACGGATCTGACGGATCTGACGGATCTTCTACAAAACGGATGAGACGAGAAAAAATAACTATCAAGAACCTAAGTGCATGGGTTCATAAATATTATTACGTATGTTCTGAACATTATTTGTAGCTTATGTTCTCCTTCAAAAGGAGGAGAACAATGCCAAGACGTTCGCCTTATGTGGTGCTACTGTCTGAGAAGGAACGGGTCGACCTCGAGCGAATGGCTGGACAATATACGTTATCGTATTATCAAGTGATCCGATCGAAAATCGTGCTTCTCGCCGCCGAGGGATTATCCAACAAGATTATCGCCCAACGGTTGGATGTCCCGCGTCCGATCGTAAGCAAATGGCGTAAGCGCTTTTTCGAAGAGCGTCTTTCGGGACTCGAAGATAGATCTCGTCCCGGGCGCCCGCCCGGTTTTCCCCCCCTCAGGTGGTCGTTCAGATCAAGGCGCTGGCGTGTGAACTACCGAGCGAGAGCGGGATACCGCTCTCGCGGTTCAGCTGTTCCGAGATTGCCGCCGAGGCAGTGCAAAGGGGCTTCGTTGCCAAGATCAGCGGCGCCACTGTCTGGCGCTGGTTGAACGAGGACGCGATTCGTCCTTGGTATCATCGCTCCTGGATTTTCCCACGGGACCCGGACTTCCAAACCAAAGCAGGTAGAGTCCTTGATCTGTATCACCGCCAATGGCAAGGAAAGCCTTTAGGGCCGAGGGAATATGTACTTTCTGCCGACGAAAAGACCAGTATTCAAGCACGAGCTCGCAAGCACGTTACCCTACCGCCAGCCTCGAACAGAGCGGCACGCGTTGAAACACGAATACGAGCGGAAAGGAGCCCTGGCCTATCTGGCTGTTCTCGACGTGCACAATGGTCGAATCTTCGGTCTCTGTGAGTCTTCTTCGGGTATCGAGCCCTTCAACCGGCTCCTGAGCCTGATCATGAGCCGGAAACCCTATTGCTCGGCAAAGAAAGTCTACCTCATCGTGGATAATGGCTCCTCGCACCGAGGGCAAACATGCATCGACCGTATCCAGGGGAAGTGGCCAAACATCCACCCCGTTCACCTTCCGATCCACGCAAGCTGGCTCAATCAGATCGAGATCTACTTCTCGATCCTCAAACGCAAGGCTCTGACACCTATCGAATTTGCATCGCTCGAAGAGCTTGAGGCAAGAATCCTCGGTTTTCAGGAACGCTACGGACGTATCGCCACACCCTTCAAATGGAAGTTCACACGAACAGATCTCGCGGAGATGATCGACAAACTCAGGTTCTACGATACGCCCTTGGCAAAGTCTGCTTAGAATACGTCACCGTATTTGAGAACAGGAGTACTAAGGACAATCGGCACAACACTTCTAATTCTTGGAGCAATGCTCTTCGACAGTCCGGGCAGGGCGGATGAGTTCGATTACCCGGACGAGGAAGAGATCCCGGATCTGTCCGGATCTGGCGGGAAACTCGACAAGAAGGCTGCGGTAAATCTGATCCCGGAACAGAGAGCCCTTGAATTCCTCGAGCGCTCGACCATCGCCTATGGCACTCCGGTGGGGCTGGGCGGAGCAGAGAAACTGGTGTTCGAAGCGGAGATCGCCACCCACCTGCACTTTTTCAGCAACCTTCGTCGCCAGGCGGAGCATGGGGAACCCTTCGCCTGGGGCGCGCTGTTTTCGTTTCTACCCCACCTTCGCATGTACAATACGTCTTCCAATCCCGTCAAAATGCCTTCTTACAAGCCTCGCGTAGGTCTTCAGCTCTTCTGGTTCCCAAAGAACAGCAATACTAAATCAGTGAAGTTGCTCGGCGCGATGCTGGCAGTCGGGCATTATTCGAACGGCCAATCAGGATACACTTATGTCACCGGCGTCCCCGACACGGACCCGATCTGTTGCCGAACGAACAGTCTGGTTGAGAATCTCGATCTTGCGAAGGAGCTCAATCGTCGGAGTGGAGGTTTTTCCACGAACTACGTAAGTCTGCAAGTCGGTCTGAGGTGGATGATTCTGGACGACAACAGAATCCCCCGGCAGTCCGTATCTCTCGTTCTGAGACCGATGTTCCGCCTTAAAAAGGCTCTATCCGGGTTTCTCAACGGTGAAACTATAGAATGACAAGGTCATAGATCGTTCCCTACGCTTGGTTGTGTGTGTAGGACAATCAAAGCGAAGGGGGTGCGACCTATGACCGGGAGCAGATTACTATCGAAACTGCTGAGATTCAAGGGGTTCCGTGTTGTCAGCTGGTGGTTTGAGGGGAGAAGCTGCTTCGTCATCGCCGTAAAGCCACATAAGAATGGTTGTTGTTGTCCGGAGTGCGGCCGTCGAGGTAAAATCGTCCGCACAATGCCCCATCCGCGTCGGTGGCGTGACATTCCGGTGTGCGGGTGGAGGGTCTGGCTTCTCTACCATCCTCGGGAGATTCGGTGTCCTACCCACGGTCGTGTGGTCGAGGAGATTCCGTGGGCGGAGCGGTTCTCTCGGGTGACGTATCGCTTCGAGTATGCCATGCTGCGCTACTGCCAGACCATGACGCAGAAGGCGGCGTCCGAGTTACTGCGCATCTCTGCCTCGACGCTGTCGGATCTCCTTCACCGATCCATCACGCGGCTTCGTGAAGGTCATCGTATCCGAGGGCTCAAAACCATCGGGATCGACGAGATCTCCTACGCCAAGCGTCACAGGTACGCCACGCTCGTTTACGATCTGGACCGCTCCTGCGTGGTGTGGGTTGGCCGCGGCAGGGCGCGTAAAACGATCGATCGGTTCTTCACAGAGGCTCTCAGTCCCTACCGGAGATCCAAGATCGAGTGGGCCTGCTGCGACATGAGCGAAGCTTACATCGGAGCCATCCAGGAACACTGTCCGAATGCCAAGCTGGTCCTCGATCGCTTTCACATCGTCAAGGCTCTCAATGCCGCCGTTGACGAGGTCCGTAAGGACCAGTGGCGTAAAGCTGCCCCGGATGAGCGCAAAGCCATGAAGGGCCTCCGATGGCTCCTCTACCGGCACTCAGCGACACGCTCCAGAGGGGATACTCGGACACTCAAAGCACTGGAGAAGGCGAACTACCGAATCTATAGAGCCTGGAGACTCAAGGACGAGTTCGAGCAGTTCTGGGAATACAAAGCGCCCTGGGCTGCCGAACGCTTCCTGAAATGCTGGACGACGTCCGCACTCAGAAGTCGACTTGAACCCCTGCGAAAGTTCGTCAGGACCCTGCGACAGCACTTCTTCGGCGTCCTCGCATTCGTGAACACGCGTCTTACCAACGCCATCGCCGAAGGCCTCAACCGAATCGTCCAAATCGTCAAGAACCGAGCCAGCGGATTCCGCACACTCGACGCATTCAACGATATGATCTTCCTTACCGTCGGAGACATAAACATCCCTGAGCAGATTCCGAAGAGGTTCCGCACACGCTAACCGCGCCCCCATGCCAGGAACCACGGCACCTTCACCCACTTCATCTCGTTGAGAGATCCGGATATAGCCTTTTTTTCTCCCACACGGACTCGAACAGGTCGAACTGACCGGTGTCGGTGCGCGGGTGGTTGACGGCGGGGCGAATCGTTTTGATGGCGACACGCCGCTGATACAGATCCCGGAACAATCGAATGGCGCTGGTGGTGATGGTCGCGATGTCGACTGTGGGGTGTGGCCAGTGCGTGGTTTTTTGTGTGGTGCGATTGTCCGTGTAAGTCAGCACGCAGGTGAGGTGATGCGTCTGGACGTTTTCCATTCGCAGGGCGTGACAGATTTTACCGTCAGCGCGGATTGCTGCCCCGCCCAGTTCTTGAGTCCGGGATTTAACCCCCAGTCCCGCCACCAGTCGAGTTCGACGCCGGCGAAGCGGAGTCTGTCCTCTGTCTCTTCAAGAGATGCTTCCGCCAGACGGTCGAGCGCCGCCGAGAGATCCGGAGTCACAAAGCGGAATCGATCGTTCGACTCGAACCCGGTCTTTAGTCTCCGGTTTGCGCGCCAGGCGAGATGCGCCAATCCGGCACACGCGAATACTTCTCCGGGATTGCGGGGATCGATGTGCCACTCCATTACGCTCTCACTTTCCATTGCGACTCGACACGTAGGCATCCGCAGCCTTAAGAAGAGCCTCTTGGGGTTTGCCACGAAATAAGTGCTGCACTTTTCAAGGTAATGATCTTACGCTCGGAGTGTGGACGTCGAAACTCTCCGAACGAAGTATGAAGCCTTGGCTCCGGTGCTGACGGAACGCACGCGTCGTCTGTGGGCCGCCACGGAAGCCGAAGCGTTGGGTCACGGTGGGATCGCGATTGTGGCTCTGGCGACAGGAATGTCCAGAGAGCGGATCTTTCGTGGCATTCAGGAGTTGAGGTCGGACGAACCTTTGGACCCGGCTCGCATCCGGCGTCCAGGCGGCGGTCGTAAGCGGAAGGCCGACACGGACCCGACGCTGTGGCAGGACCTGAATGATCTGGTCGAGCCAACGACTGCGGGGTCGCCTGACGACAATCCTCTGAGATGGACATCGAAGAGCACTCGCAAACTGGCCGCCGAGTTGCAAGCGATGGGGCATTCGGTGAGCCCCAGGATCGTTGCCAATCTCCTGCACGAACACGATTACACGCTGCAGGCGAATCGGAAGACAAGGGAGGGATCTGCACACCCGGATCGGGACGCTCAGTTCGTTTACCTCGATGATCGGATTAGCCAGCAGCAGCAGCAGGGCCTTCCCGTTATCTCGGTGGACACCAAGAAGAAAGAGTTGATCGGCGACTTCAAGAATCCTGGCCGAGAATGGCGACCCAAGGGAGACCCGGAGCGTGTGAAGGTACACGATTTCATAGTGCCTGCTCAGGGCAAGGCGATCCCTTATGGAGTGTATGATCTGAGCCGTGATGAAGGCTGGGTAAGTGTCGGTATCGATCACGACACGGCCAGCTTCGCCGTGAATGCGATCCGAAGTTGGTGGAAGAACATGGGACGGCCCGCCTACGGCACTTCGACGCATCTGCTAATCACGGCGGACGCAGGCGGCAGCAACGGCGCCAAGACGCGGCTGTGGAAGTGGGAGCTGCAGCGCTTTGCGAATCGCACTGGCCTGACGATCACCGTATGCCACTACCCTCCTGGCACTAGTAAGTGGAACAAGATCGAACATCGCCTGTTCTCCTTCATCGCTATGAACTGGCAAGGCAAGCCCCTGGTCAGCCTGGCTGCAACCGTGAATCTCATTGCCGGAACGACCACTCAAGCCGGTCTCCGAGTACGCTCCGAGATCGACAAGCGACCCTACCCTAACGGGGTCAAGGTGACCGATGAACAGATGACCCAAATCGATCTCACTCCGCACGATTTCCACGGCGACTGGAACTACACGATCCGGCCAATGGCTCAACATTGAGATCGACCGTTTATTTATGGCTATATCCGGATCTCTCAACGAGATGAAGTGGGTGAAGGTGCCGTGGTTCCTGGCATGGGGGCGCGGTTAGAGTGTGCGGAACCTCTTCGGAATCTGCTCAGGGATGTTTATGTCTCCGACGGTAAGGAAGATCATATCGTTGAATGCGTCGAGTGTGCGGAATCCGCTGGCTCGGTTCTTGACGATTTGGACGATTCGGTTGAGGCCTTCGGCGATGGCGTTGGTAAGACGCGTGTTCACGAATGCGAGGACGCCGAAGAAGTGCTGTCGCAGGGTCCTGACGAACTTTCGCAGGGGTTCAAGTCGACTTCTGAGTGCGGACGTCGTCCAGCATTTCAGGAAGCGTTCGGCAGCCCAGGGCGCTTTGTATTCCCAGAACTGCTCGAACTCGTCCTTGAGTCTCCAGGCTCTATAGATTCGGTAGTTCGCCTTCTCCAGTGCTTTGAGTGTCCGAGTATCCCCTCTGGAGCGTGTCGCTGAGTGCCGGTAGAGGAGCCATCGGAGGCCCTTCATGGCTTTGCGCTCATCCGGGGCAGCTTTACGCCACTGGTCCTTACGGACCTCGTCAACGGCGGCATTGAGAGCCTTGACGATGTGAAAGCGATCGAGGACCAGCTTGGCATTCGGACAGTGTTCCTGGATGGCTCCGATGTAAGCTTCGCTCATGTCGCAGCAGGCCCACTCGATCTTGGATCTCTGGTAGGGACTGAGAGCCTCTGTGAAGAACCGATCGATCGTTTTACGCGCCCTGCCGCGGCCAACCCACACCACGCAGGAGCGGTCCAGATCGTAAACGAGCGTGGCGTACCTGTGACGCTTGGCGTAGGAGATCTCGTCGATCCCGATGGTTTTGAGCCCTCGGATACGATGACCTTCACGAAGCCGCGTGATGGATCGGTGAAGGAGATCCGACAGCGTCGAGGCAGAGATGCGCAGTAACTCGGACGCCGCCTTCTGCGTCATGGTCTGGCAGTAGCGCAGCATGGCATACTCGAAGCGATACGTCACCCGAGAGAACCGCTCCGCCCACGGAATCTCCTCGACCACACGACCGTGGGTAGGACACCGAATCTCCCGAGGATGGTAGAGAAGCCAGACCCTCCACCCGCACACCGGAATGTCACGCCACCGACGCGGATGGGGCATTGTGCGGACGATTTTACCTCGACGGCCGCACTCCGGACAACAACAACCATTCTTATGTGGCTTTACGGAGTGGGGCCACGCCCCGGCACACATGCCGGAAGAGCTTCGCCCCTTGTTCCGGCTGGATCATGACAACATTCACTACAAGCCTGGGCGGAAACCGACAGACGGCGAGGACAGAGGCGGGACGCTCCACGGCGGCCCTGGCAGCTGGCATATCACGTGTGTGTATGAACTCGAGACGGTCGGACCCAATGACGGGGGCTTCGGGTGCGTTGTCGGCACACACAAGCCGGCCAATGAGCAGAAACTGCTGGACATCGACGGCGACTGGAAGGCGAACTGGTGCGACACGGAGTGGACGTCGAAGCTGCCGAACTGGGATGAAGATGTGCCGGTGCACCGCGTCGAGGCCAAGGCCGGGGACTGCATTCTGTTCACTGAGAAGCTCAAACACGGTACGATTCCGTGGGCGGGGAGCGACGAGCGCCGCACGCTCTTCTACAAGTACGTTCCTTTCGGCATGCACCACGGCGACGTTGCGTACGACACGAACGACCCCGAACTCACCGAGCGACAGAAACGTATCCTGGAGTTCTCGCCGTGCTGGTTTAACGAGCCCCGGGAGGACAAAAACTACTCCGCGAACCCGGCGCTCACAGAGCTCCATCCGCTGGCGCGTGTGGAGAGCGACCCGAGTGGGTTGCTGCCGGGCATGTCGCCGCCGCGCATCCGGCTGACGGACGAGACCAAGGCGAGGCTGCAAAGCGCCGGTTGAGACTGAGCCCCCCGGGGATGTATAGTCGGCGAGCGTCGTGACAAACGGTAGATGAACCGGCCGTTATCTGTTCGCCTTCGTCGCCAAAATTTGACAATGAAAAGCGCCCTTTCGGGAACAACCGAAGGGGCGCTTCTGTGCTTGAGAGGACAGAGGTCAGACGACAGCAACAGGCAGACGTCTACGCACAGCATGCTTCGGAGTCCAGGAGGATGGTGGCATAGGTGCATCGCAACCCAGGACGCGACCCAGCCTTCGCTCGAACAAGGACGAGCTTCAACCGGTACTGCCTTTTCCTACCACCCGTGTATCCTGTGCCCCCCATCCGGGAAGAACAGGAGATCGACGAGGGTACCCGTACCGAGTCCGGCAACATACCCCACCACAAGCCCGAAGAAGAACGGCCTCGCCCGGTTGAACAGATCGATGCCGCCGATCCTCATGATCAGGATTTTGGCAGCCCAGACCAGCAGCATGCTGAACGCGTAGTATTCCGATCCGTTCGAGTCCTGAAACGCGAGGCCGAGGGGATGCACCGGCCACTAGGGAATCCTGTTGTAGAGGACCATCAGGAGCCCCGCTCCAGCGATTCCACCTAGCCAAACCGTCGTTCTGCCTGGGTTAAACCCCGTCCGATCCGTGTCGATCACGGCAGAGACCATCCTGTGGTAGGTATCCCGATTGGCCTTGACAAGCCCGCTCAACCCGAGATTCTGCCCGGCGTGTTCGTAACCGAGGTAGATGATCAACAGACAGGAGCCGATGAACGTCGCTGAAAAAACGAGGATCACCGTCCACGGAGTCCAGTGGCGTCTTCGGTCGGACCCGAAAAGCCTCAGGTAGTGAGGCAGGGCAGGCCGGGATGCGTTGCCTGCCGAAAAAGGCGTAGGAGTTGATCGTGCCCATCCCCACGATCTCTTTAGCGGTCATCCCGCGCGTGCCTCCCAACGACAGAATGACATTCCCTCCCTTCTCGGCGACGGGGAACAGATAGGCAAAACCCGTCGCGGCCGTGAACTTGGCCAGCGTAAAGTATGCGATGTACATCAGCCCGAGCTGACAGACCGCCATCCACGGTGTCAGACCCATCGCGAGAAAGCAACCCAGCAGATAGAGCGTCACCAACGAAAATCCGAGGAGCGCAACCCGATAAGGCATCACGCCGTTGTCACCGGGACCAGGGACACCCGTTCTTGCAGCCTGCCAGACGTGCCGCAGATGGTGCCTGGCAATCCAGACCGACCACACGGCCAGAAACACCATCGCACCGTGCGATTCGAGCATGATGAACTCCGATTTCGGTTGCCCGATCGTCGCGTTTGTGGCTGAGGAATAGCCGATCGAAACACCCAGTCGGGCCATCACGCCTTCTTTCAGGATCGCAATCAACCGGAAGAGCCAGAAACTCAGAAGCATGTCCGAGTTACACAGGTAGGTCAGACCGATGACGGGTGGCATCACGCGCAGGTAGACGGCGGGAACATCCGCCCAACCGGGAGCCCCTTGAGTTCCACCGTGTCGTAGATCGTGATCCGCGGCAATTCCTGCGTAAAGTAGCCCGCAATGTTCCACGCAATGACCAGGAAGACGACGAGGAAACCGGCCTGGAACGCACGGTCCTTGAAAACCGGAGGAATCCGTTCCTTCCCATCGAAGCCCTCGGTCAACGCCAGGGCAAACGTGGACAGCGGAAACGTCAACCGCTCTGCGTCTTCCCATTGACGCTGGAAGACCACGGACAGACATAGTCCGGCGATCACGAGGGCGATTGAAAACGAGAACCACCAGTAGAGCGGGGCCAACCACCCTGACCATGGGATGCTGGCCCCCTCGGGCAGACCCTCGTAAAAAGCGACGATGACTTCCTTGGAATCCGTCGGATAGCACCACCACGGCATCACATCGAACAACACTTCCTCCCACCGGTTCTCCGCCGATGCGTAGTAGACCGGTGAGCTGATGATGCCGCCCCAGTAGGCGAGCCAGCCACTCGCGGACATCGTTCCCACGATCCACGACAAGCTGTAGATCACGACCAGCTCCCCACCAGACAGCGCGAGTCGAGGAACGATCAGTCGGAGAATCGTGTTGATCAGAAGCCACGCCACGAACGGGAGCAGCATCGCCATCGGCAGCTGGGATTTCACCAGCGAAGCACCCCCGATGATCAGCCCGGCGTAGTTGCTGTAGAGATTCAGCAGGACGCCCGTGGCCACACCGAGGACCACGCCTCGGACCGTCAGCGTGGATCGAGTGCTTTCGGGCTGTGGGTATGGGGATATTTCAGCTTGCGGAGGCATCGAGAAGAATCGCGTCTCTCGTGCTAAATGGATGGAATGTCTGGCGTATCACAGCCCAAGATGCGGGGGCGAGAAACGGTGGGCAAGCCCTCCTCCGCTCGATGGGGCGCGAGCTTCGGCGGGGCAGGCGGGGGTGATGGAGGCGATTACGGGGACTGGAAATGGCAGCGCGGCGACGCTGTCTTTAGGGGTTCTGCAAAGCAGCCGTCGGCACCCGGCGAGCCGCAATCCCAGATCTCAGTTTTCGAATTCTCAACCGCAGGATGTCTGTGACGAGTGTCGCAGCGTTCTGGGTTATTCTTGTTGCGTGTCTGTAGATCGCACGATACACTGGAACGGAGCTTGAGATCCCCTTGAATGTGAACGAGTCCACATACTCGACAGCTACTTCGTTCTGATTGAGGCTCTGCCGCGTGCTGTCAGCAATGCAGGGGTAACTCCCTCAAGCCGCAAAGCTAGTTCACCGTATCCCCACAATAGTCCCCGTCCCGAATAAGCACATCACGGGCCCGATGTGCCAAAGCCATCCGCTTCCTGGTGGCGGTCCAGGGCCACGGCTTCGAAGAGGAGTAGTTGAGCATGGAAAATTCCAGATTGGACACCTACACCGTGAGCCACTGGAACGAGGCGACGAGCGTGCGCGAGCGCTCAATCCTTACAGCGGAGCAGGAATTCACCTTCGATGCGCTCGGGTTCGTCGTGCTGTCACAGGTCCTCAGCCTGGCCGAGCTGTCGGCGTGTCGTAACGACGGGCTAGGCAACCTCTGCAGTGAGGACGGCGCCGTCGGGCGCTACGTGCGCGAGCTGTGCGGCGATGGCTTTCGCCAGGACGGCCAAGGGAAGCAGGTCTCCGCTGGCGCCGCAGGAGGGCACGACGAGGCCTCGCTGCCACTGGAAGGCGGGGTGGACACGCTGGATCGGGCCTACATCAACCTATCGGGGTGGAATGGCCGCAACGCCGACGGAGCTTCGCTCACGCGGGCCGGCGGCGACTGGGAAGAGGTCCGCATCCGGCAGTGCCAGGGCCTGTTGGTGGTCATCGCCCTCACGGACTCCGCAGGTGGCAAGTGCCCGTTGGTCGTGGTCCCATCCTCGCACAAGAGCGGGCTGCCCGCCCCGCCGCTTCGGTCCTCCAGCCCCTTCGCTGAGCGCCCGGCGCTGGCGGCGGGCGACGTGCTCCTGTGCGCCGCCAGCACGCTGCACGGGATCTGCCCACAGGGTGCTGGCGGTGAGCTACTCGTGGTAAATTTCATCTCGCGCTCGGCTCGGCCACAGGTGCCACCTGACCCGCAGGACAAGCCGTCCCTGCCTGCGTGGGCGGAAGGGCTGGGCGAGGCCGAGCAAACCCTGCTGATGGGCGGCAACTCGCGTCGCGTGCTCCTATCGGACGGCATTGCCACCAGGCTTGCCCCTGCCGACGATCCGGACGTGGCGCAGAGGACCTCCTCCCCTCTCCAGTTCGGACGCCGAGACGACGCGGCCGAGCGCTGGGCATTCGACACCCACGGCTACCTGTTGGTTGAGGGCGTCATGGACGACGATTGGATCGATGCGGCTGTGGCGGGCATCGATGCGAACCTCGATCGCATGGTGTACCGAGGCGTAGGCGAGCGCGACGGAGACGTGACCCTTGCTGACATCCCCGGCGCGCCGACGATTTCGGGCACGGGCCGGCCGGATCTGAAGGACCTGTTTCAGCTACCCGCGCCGCACAATGCGCCTTTCCTCAAGATGCTGGCGCATCCGGCCGTTATCCAGCGCCTGAACTGGATGATTGGAGCAGGTTACCGGGTAACCCAGAACACGGCCCTGTGCCACGTCAAAGGCTCGAGCGGGCAGATGCTGCACTCGGGGAACGCCAACCCGACCTGCATAGGCAAACACTACGAGATGGTAAATGGGCGCGTGCACACGAAGTCGGGTATCAACGTCGCGTGGCAGCTCTCCGACGTCGGGCCTGACGATGGCGGGTTTGTCGTAGTGCCGGGCAGTCACAAATCTTGCTATCCTTTGCCGCACTCTGTGCGGACCTGTAACGAGCGCGCTCCGATCCGCCACGTTCCCATGCGTCGCGGGTCTGTTGTCTTCTTTTTAGGAGGGACGGTCTGTCACGGAGCGTACCGCTGGGAGGCCGACTCACCGAGGCGGACAGCGCTCTTCACGTACGGGCACGACGCCCGGCTCCCTTTTGCGTGGCCCTCGAGCAAACTGTGAGCTAACAAGAGTGCAGCGTGTCGGTGTGCCGAAAGGCCGATTGGGATAGGCAGACCGCGGTAATCGGATGCTCACTCCGAACGCCCAAAATGACTGATACCGTACGGGTCGGTCACAAAAGCGTCTTTGAAGTTCATTTTATTCAGGTCAGACTGCGAGCCTGACCGACGGCCTTCGGTCCTCAGGAAATGGGATTAAATTGGATCTGTCTTTCATTGCAACTCCCCTCGGGGTCACCCTTTGACTATGAAAAGGGCGCCCTGTCGACGACTTTCGACAGGGCGCCCTTTTCGTTTACTGCCGTGAGACTCTGATAGGCGTGCGTAATCTGCTCAAACCAAAGGAGAGTCTACTAACCCCTGCTCCCCAGCTTTTCTGCTGTATTCCACCGGCACGCGCACCGAAAACGTGCTGCTTCTACCCAACTCACTCTCAACGCCAATTGACCCGCCCAGCAACTGGGCAAACTTCTTCGTGATCGAGTCCGAGACCCGTGCCTTTCCGCACGCTGCTCTCCGACCCTTCGGCCTGGCGGTATTCGTCAAAGATGGTGGGCAGCTCGGCGGCGGGGATGCCCTTGCCGGTGTCCGCAGCGGCGAGGCCCCAGCTGGTCGTGTCAGCAGGACTGAAGCGGACACGGGGCCATCGGGATGGTGCCGCACTCTATAGCTTCCCGAAGTTGAAAATCCCCCACGCCAGATGGCCATTCCACCCGCCATCAATCCAGTACTGGAGGCCCTTCTTCATGTTGGCCACGTAGTCAGACGTAACATCGGCAGCCAGGTCGGCCTCGTGGGCTTCCGTTTCCTCCAGCACCCGCACGTAATGGTGAACGAGTTGGTCGGTCAGGTCCTCGAACAGGATCTGCTGCATCCCCAGAACCTCGGCTGTCCTGCGGTAAAACGCTGGGGACCCCAGCGACGACAGGTGTATGCGGTCCAGAATCGGTTGTAGCACCCCATCCAGACAGTCCTCCGATTTCATCGGATCGGTGAATACGAACTCCCCACTCGATTTCAGGACGCGATGGACCTCCGACAGGACCTGCTCCCGGTCTCCGCTGTGCAGGATGGCATCCTGCGACCAGACGACATCCACGGACGCGTCCGGCAAGGGGATCTCCTCGAAGCTGCCGTCAACGACATCGATCAGGTTCGACAACCCCTGTTCCACATTCATCTTGCGGCCGCGTTCGTTCTCAACTTCGCTGAGATTCAGAGCCGTCACCTTGCATCCGAAGGTGCTGGACAGGTACCGGGCAGCCCCGCCGTAGCCAGCGCCGATGTCCAGAACACGCGTGGCCTTCGTTCGGCTCCGTGGAGAGCTTCGCCGCCATGCGCTCAACTGTGCGGCGGCTGGCTTCCCGAATGGACTCGGCAGGGTCGACGTAGATGCCCACGTGGATGTCTTCGCCTCCCCAGATGCGATGGTAGAAAGCGTCGGCGTCCTCGCTGTTGTAGTAGTCACGAGCGATTTTCACCGCGTGGTTAAACGTTGTTGTCACACCTCAACCTTTCTCTGTATTCCTTCTCCGCTACGTGAATGAAGAAATCCGGCTCCTGGAAGTCACCGAAGGTATCGATCTTCCGAAACCCGACCTCGTGCAATCGTAGTAGGTGTACCTTGTGGAACCCACTTTTACCTATCGATAACTGAACATCACTTGGATGCATTGCTCTGGATGCTGGTGAACGAGTTCGTAGGCCTCCGGCGCGCTGTCGAAGGGCAGGTTGTGGGTGATGAGGGAATCCAAGGGCATGTTCGGCAGCATTCTCAGCGTGCTCCTCACGCGCCGTTCGTAGGACCACCGGGAGGACAGGTGGAGGGGCACGCTGCCACCCTGGGCAACGCGGAGGTGGACACGCTTGTGGTGGAAATCCCGTGTCAGGTCGAGGGCGGACGCATCGGAGGAGTACCAGCTCAGGGGAACGATTGTGGATTGCGGGCGAATCGCCTTGAATGCGTCGTTCAGGGCTGGGATCGCCCCGCTGGTTTCGAGGACGACGTCGGCCAGCTCTCCGTCGTTGTGCGCGCGAACCTGCTCCTCGACGTCGACGTCAGTCGGATCCAGGGCGGCGTCGAGGCCCATCCGTAGGCCGGCCTCCCGCCGGAGGGCGATGGGATCGAAGCCGGTGACCGTGAACGCCCCAGCGCGTCGGACCAGGAAGGAGGCACAGAGCCCGACGACACCCAGGCCGAAGACGACGGCGGTCTCACCGAGGGCGGTCTGAGACTCGAGCACCCCGTTGTAGGCCACGCCGGCAAGGGCGGTGAAGATGCCGTACCGGGGATCCAGCCCATGCGGAAGGCGGTAAACGGGCTCTTCCTCCGAAATGAGAAACTCGGTGGCGTGTGAGGCGTAATGAAAGATCCGGTCTCCCACCGTGGCTTTCGTGAACTCCGGGCCGATTTCCACGATTTCGCCTACGGCCGAATAGCCGCTACGCCGCGGGAACGAACCGGCGATGCGGCCGCTGTAGACGTTCATTTCGGTTCCGTGACTGATCCCCGAATACAGCGTCTGCACACGGGCCTGGCAGGAGCCGAGTGGCGGCGCCGGCTCGTCGTGGATCTCGACTTTCTCCGGGGCGATGATGTGAAGCACTCTGACCATGGTAGAGCGACTCCGGTTAGGACTGACGGCGCGTTGGGGGGCGAAAGCCCGAGGACTACCCACGAGAGTATGAAAACCGCTATCGGATGAGTCGTTACCCGGACAAAATCTCGTACATCCAGACGGCCATTTGGCTGTTCAGCCACGGCGGGAAACACTACCAGACGCTGATCTGGGCGTAGGAAGGTCGCTGGTACACGGAGGTGACGAGCGGGGTTGTATCTCTTACCGACTCGAAGCGGGACCGAACGTGTAATCAGTCAGCCGGGCGGCGGTGTCGGAATATGGCCCTCCGTTCAGGGTAATGTCAACGAGCTCTTACCGTTTCGCTGTTCAACTCTGGGCCTGATACTCCACCGGCACCCGCACCGTAAACGTGCTGCCCTGGCCGCTACTGCCCAGACGGCAGGTCCGAGTTGAAGATGTCCACCGAGATCAGCCACTCCCCGTCGGGCTGCCGGCGTCGAATCTCAATGTACTTGCCCGAATCCTTGATCGGCCCCGCTGGCACGATCGTCATCGTGTAGGTACCCAGCACATACGCCAGGTCGTCGCGGCCGTCTACCTGCACATTGTTTAAGGTGAAGTCTGTCACCGGAGGGAACTTCTCGACCCACGCCTGGATCGCTGCCCGTCCCTTGACCATCGGCGTGTTCGGCGGGAGGAGAATGGCATCATCGGTATAGAGCTTCGCTGCGGTCGCCCAGTCTTTGGCGAGAAAAGCCTTCACGAAGTTCTGGGACCCCTCGTCAATCGCGCTCACACTGGCCTGAGAAAGTGGAGCAACCTGCTCCTGGCAGGACAAGAGAGCGGCGAGCATCGCCACGAATCGCAGGGTTCTGATTACGGAACTCATCTGGGCCTCCTACTGTAAGAGTAACGTGACCTCACTGGATGAATGAAGCACCACGAAGAGGCTACGGAAAACACGGACGAGGACGGAGGCAAGGGTGCTCTTAACCTCAAACCTCGTTTTCCATCATTCCTCGATCGGCGTCAGGTTCCGACCGTTCGGACCCGACCAGATCGCATAGATTTCGAGTGAAATGGTTGTCGGCTGTGCCGAACAAGCGGCCTGTTCTGCCCACGTGAGGGCAGTCTTCAAGATTGGTACGCCACAGGCACCCGCACGGTAAACGTGCTGCCCTTGCCCACCTCGCTCTTCACGCCGATGGTCCCGCCCAGTAGCTCGGCGAATTTCTCGTGATACAGCTGCTCAAAGTTCGGTGTAGTTAACCATCACGGCAGACCGGCTGCCTCCCAGGCGGCCAGCCCCCCACCAGGTCGGAGACCGAAAGCTCTTCCGACTCCAGGAGGCTCGCAGCAATCGAAGATCGGTATCCCGACTGGCAGTGCACGACGATGGGGCCGTCACCCAGCTCGTCGATGCGTTCCCCAAGATGGGCAAGGGGGATGTTGACACTCCCTTTGATGCATCTCTCCTCCCACTCAGGCTGCGCGCGCACATCCACGATCGTCACAGAGTCACCCTCCTCGATCCGTTCGGCCAACGTCGCGGCTGCGATGCGCTCGATTCGACTCACCAGGTCGGGATGCGATTCCAACGGCTGCATTCCGCCTTCCAGATAGCCGACTACGCGGTCGTAGCCGATGCGTCCCAGACGGAGCGCGCCCTCGGATTCGCGGCCCGGTTCTGCAATCAACACGATTTCTTCCTCCGGCTTCAGCAGCGTCCCGCACCACGTGGCGTACTTGCCGTCGAGTGCGATGTTCAGACTTCCCTTCACGTGCGCTCCCGCGTACTCCGGCGGCTCCCGCACGTCGAGAACGCGCGCACCCTTCTTCATCAACCCGCGAAGCTCCTCGACACCCAGTCCTTTCAGCGACGTCTCGAGCGCCGTCTCCAGCGTCGCGTGCTCCCGCGAATTTAGGATCGCATCGTAGGTGAAGTAATCGGGCGCGTCCGGCTGCTCGGCATTCACGATGGCAATGAATGCCTCCTTCTCCATCGGCTGCAGCGCGTAGTTGTAGGTCCGCTGAACCCCGATCGTAGACACGGTGTCTTCGCTCATATTCTTCCCGCACAGCGACCCCGCGCCGTGAGCCGGATAAACGAGGGTTTCGGCGGGCAGTTTCATCAGCTTTCCGTGGAGCGATTCGTAGAGCAGTGCCCCCAGCTGTTCCGCCGTCCACCCAAGCGAGGCCCGCAGATCCGGTCGTCCCACGTCGCCGATGAACAGGGTGTCGCCCGTCAGGACTGCGTGAGGTTTCTCGCTGCTCTCGGCAAGGTCATAGACCACGATGGAGATCGACTCGGGCGAGTGTCCCGGAGTTTCCAGGATTTCCAACCGAACGTTGCCGAACTCGAGGGCATCCCCGTCGCCTCCGGGCTCGAACGCGTACTCCGCTTCGGCCCGACGACCAAGATGGATGGTCGCCCCTGTCTTGTCCCTGAGCTCGAGATGCCCAGCCAGAAAATCAGCGTGAAGATGGCTCAGGAAGACGTGCCGGATTTCGAGCCCGGCCTCGCCGACATCCGAAAGGTACTGGTCGATATCGCGCTGGGGATCGACGATCACGGCCGTCTGTGTCTCCTCATCCGCGATCAGGTAGGATGCGTGCGCCAGGCATCCGAGGTAGTACTGTTTCAGGATCATTTGGATGGACTCCAGTATATCGGGGTCATAAGAAACCAAGGGTTGGGCTACGTACTCAGAATGTCATAGGCCGCCAAATTCGGCCGATCTCACTTAATCCAGTGGTGAGAGAACAAAACGACCTCACGAGTTTACGGCATCAAGATGTGGGCTCCCCGATACTGGACCGGCACCCTCACCGTAAACGTGCTGCCCCTGCCCACCTCGCTCTCCACGCCGATGGTCCCGCCCAGCAGCTCCGCGAACTTCTTGGTGATGGACAGCCCCAACCCTGTGCCCTTCTGCACGCTGCTCTCCGACCCTTCGGCCTGACGGCGATGGTGGGCACTCTTCTCTCCTCAAGCCAAACGATTGCTCTTCTATAGGGTTGGATACCACACTCCCGAGCTGTAGGCTGATCGAACTGCTGCTAAACTCAGCCTTCCGATGCCCGCTCAGTCTTCCGCGATGCAGTAGAGATAATCTCGCCCGCGCAGGAAGATTTCGTTTCCCGCGATGGCCGGCGAAGCCGAGAACTCATCGTCGAGCGTGTTTTGGCTCAGAACTTCATACTGATCGCCTCGCTTTTATTACGACCGTCGTCCCGTTCCTACCTGTGATGTAGACCCGGTCGTTCGCCCCGACGGGCGAAGCGTAGATCCCATCGATTCCACTCACTCTTTGGGGGCCGAAATACGGGGCGCCCGTCTTGGCGTTCAGACACGAAAGGATGCCGTCATTTCCTTTGAGGAAGTAGAGATAATTACCGTAGAGAAGGGGTGAAGGAGTGTAAGGCGTGTCCCGATCGTACCGCCACAAAACGGCGTCAGAATCCGTGATGTCACCCTTTGCACTTGAAAGCTGAATGGCCAGGAGCATGTTTCCGCGAAAGCCGCTTGTGACATAGAGCCTGCCATCAGCGTAGACCGGTGTAGGTATCACATTGTGCGTCATGCCGCTGCACTCCCAGATCATCTTGCCCGTCTCCAGATCGTAGCTTCGCACACGACCAGTCGCGCTCGTGATGATCTGACGACTTCCGTTTTCGTCCACAATCAGGGGAGTCGCCCACGATGTGATTTCATCCCGATCCACCTTCCAGTCCACCTTTCCCGTCTTCTTGTCAAGGGCAACAAGGAACGACTGCCTCTCGTGATCCCAAATGACGACGATCTTGTCGTCGTAAATTGCGGGAGAGCTGCCTTCGCCGAACCCGAGCTTGATCGTCATATCTCCGAAATCGGTCTTCCACTTAAGACTTCCTTTGAAGTCGTAGCAGTACAGCCCCTGGGACCCGAAATAGGCGTAGACGTGCTCGCCGTCCGTGATCGGCGAGCCTGATGCCCAGCTCCCCGTAGGATGCCTACTCTCGTGGGGCATCGCCTCGTGCGCCGTCCGCTGCCAGTTTACTTTTCCGGTTCTTCGATCGATCGCAAAAATCTCGAACTTCTGAACGTATTGGGTACTCAAGGTCGGCGGGCCACGGCGACGGGCCCGAGGCCCTGGCGTCTGCCGATCGCCGACCACATCGGTTTTAAACGCTGAGAGGATAAAGACCTGATCTCCCCAGATGATGGGCGAGGCGTGACCCCTTCCCGGAATTCCGACTTTCCAGCGGATGTTCCGGTTCTCACCCCATACCACAGGTGGATCGGCAGGAAATGACGTGCCATTTGCAGATGGTCCACGCCATTGGCCCCAGTATGGATCAATGTTGGAAAGATCCTCGGCTCCGACCGCGGCGCAAGATCCTGCACACAGACTCAGGACAACTGCTACAAAGCTTGTCATCAGATTCGTTCTCCGTTTGGAACGGCGCGAACGGGAGAAGTCAGAAGACTGCCAGTGAATAGCAGGTAGGCAGTCACGACAGCGGCCAGTTGCAGAGAATCACGTGGCGTCCGCGTATTCCACCGAAACCTTCACCGTAAACGTGCTGCCCCTGCCAACCTCGCTCTCCACGCTGATGGTCCCGCCCAGCAGCTCTGCGAACTTCTTCGTGATGGACAGCCCAAGCCCTGTGCCTTTCTGGACGCTGCTCTCCGACCCTTCGGCCTGACGGTATTCGTCGAAGATGGTCGGCAGCTCGTTCTCGGGAATGCCTTTGCCGGTATCGCTGATGGCGATGACCAGCTGGCCGTCTTCGGTGGACGCGCTCACGGTCACGCTGCCGCTGTCCGTGAACCACCAGCCCGGCAGTCAGTTGCTTCAGCAGACCTTTCTCGCCCAGTAGGTCATCGGGACCGTCACAGTTCTTGATCAGCTCATCGAGGAGACGATCGACTTCAGCATTCCTGGCCATAGAACCTCCTGTTTCTTCACTATAGGATTCTATCACCAGTTACACGGTTAATCTTACACACTCTGGCGCTGGCAGTACAATCACATCAGACCACACAGCTCATTGGGCTATCGCCCACCTGCACCTGAAGCGGTCACCAAACCGCTCACCGCAGCCATATCCTAACTCTGGATGTGGACACATAGATGGGGGCAGGTCACTCTGGCGACAGCGCCCCGTGCACCACGACGTAGCCGTTTTCCTTGAAGTGATCGAGGTATTCGTCCATCGCATATCGTGTTGCTGCCATATCGAGACTCTCTGTTGTTCGAGTTTGTGGAACACGTGTAGTGGCAGGTCATCGCAATCCAAGATGCGACCCGCTCTCCGCCCGAACAAGCACGAGCTTCCACCTACGCTGGAAGCTTCGGCGGACGGGCCGGCGGGCGTGGGTGGTGGAGGGGATTAATTCAAGTGAAATTGGAAAATCAGAATGCAAACTGAGGGTCTGTCTGGGTCACGAGAATTCGAGAAGCGTACGGGAAGAACCCTGGTTATCCTTCCAATACGTTGGAGATCATCCCGGAAGAGGCAATCCGGCTGGGGGGGATGCTGACAAAGTGGACGTCAGCACGATGGTCCAGACCGTGGATCGAAGCTCGGGCCACCGGTCGGTACGCGAAATCGCCGGACGGGTGTCGACTTCACTGGGGTGGTCGCTGGCACACGCGGTTTCTGCATTCGACATCAGCGCGCTGCAGATAGGACGGAGGTTACGTGAGGACAGGAAGAATCATCGCCTTCGTGGGCAGTGTGGGGCTTGCGATTTCGCTGGTCGCCGGCGTGTCTTCGGCTGCGGTATCCGAGGCGGCCATTGTGCTGACGCGAGAAGCGCTTGCCGATTCGGGCGACACCCTCGCGTCGTTCGAAGCCGTGCTGTCGACCGATGTCGACCAGGCCCTGGCCGACGTCTGGAAATCGAGGAACCCGCCGATCTATCGATATTATTTCGGTCACCTCGCTGGCAGGCGGCTCTACACCGCATCGGACGCCTTCTACGACGGGCTGCGGAACGTCCCCCTTCTCTTTCAGGTTGGCGCGCCACCCGCTAACCCAGCCCATCTTGCCCAAGCCGACGCTTTTCTGCGAACCCTTCTCGTTCGGACGCCGGAAGATGCGGTTGCCCACAACGGGCTGGGCTACATAAGACTGGAGCGTGGCGACTACGAGGGTGCCGAAGCGGCGTTTACGGAAGCCCTCGCACGGGATCGACAACTCGTCGAAGCCAGAAACGGCCGAGCTCTCGCTTTCCTAGCCCGGCCTAACGGGGGGTCAGAAGGCGTCGAACGGCTCCGGCGGGCGTGGTCGGCCAACACCGACTATGGCGACGCGCTCTACGGTCTGGCGGTTGGGCAGATCGTCATCGGGGGTCGCGATATCGGTACGGAGTTCGAGAAGCTGGTTGCTCGGTTTCCAGATCATCGGGACGGCTGGTTCAAGCTCGGGGCTTTCCACGAAGCAGATTTCATGGTCGAGAAGGATGCCGACCTCGGAAGAGCGGCGGACGCCTACCGACGCCAGACCGTGGTGAATCCCGATCATCCGAAGGCCTGGTTCCGGCTGGGACGAGCCCTGAATCGGTCGGGCCAAAGCGAGGAAGCCATCCAGACGCTTCAGCGAATCACGGCCACTCAGCCGGATTACAGACACGCGTATCTCCCTCACTTTTTCGAGGCGTGTCTCAAACGGGGAAATGGGAAACGTGCCTGGTCCGCTGCCCAGGCGTTTGTAGCAGGTCTCGATCCGGACACCCGCTCCGCCTATGAGGACATCCGGACCATCTCGACCCCCGAAGAAACCAGCGACTTCACCGGTTTGGACGGCGCGGTGCGCACCGATTACATCAGACGATTCTGGCAGAAACGAGACCCGACGCCGGTGACGGATGAAAACGAGCGTCGTGTCGAACATTATCGCCGGGTTCACGACGCGATGGAGTTCTACCCGTCGGCATCCGGGTCGTGGGATCGTCGAGGCGACCTCTACATCCGCTATGGGGATCCTGCCCACACAGGCCGGTGGAACAACATCCGAAGTGAGCGCACGACAAGTACGCTGTATGCCAAGGACCGTCTACTCCAGTCTCTTCCAAGGACGGCGCAACACGAGATCGCCGAGGCCAGCAGAGATGCGGCCCACGAAGCCAGCCTCGCGGGGTATCTTTCCGAGTCCGGACGACGCCCGTTCGATCCGAGCGGCGGCCGTGAGCAGATGCTGGACGTCGTCGAGGGGTTTCCTCTCTACCCCGTCCAGCGCGGTCGATTTTGGGAATACTGGCTCTATCCGGACATCGTGGAAGGTCTGGAGATCGTCTTCGTGGCGTCCGACCCGGACGGGCCGATGGACTACCCGCCTCCGCCCGAGGGCCGCGGCCGGGGGAACGACGCGGTGTGGGAGGCCCATCATCCAGCGAAGATTCTGGCCGAAACGATCGCGGTCGAGAGTGAGTCCTACAGCCTCGAGGGGCCGTCCATCGCGGTGACGCTTGACCACGCCGACTTTCGGGGAGCGGGACGCAAGGCGCGACTTGAAATCTACTTCGGGTACGCACATCGGAACCTGACGCCGGTTCGTGAAGACACGGGCTACGTCGTTCGCGGCATTGCGCTGTTCGACACGACCTGGACCGCGAGATACCGGCGCACGGACACGCTGACGTTCGTGAAGCGGGGAGAGGTGGAGGAAATCGGGATCAGTGAGTTTCCCGTCAACCTGCCCGGCGGGAACTACATCGTGGGTGCTCAGTTCGCCGACCCGACGTCGATGGCCGTCGGGTCGGCGTATCTTGAGGTCGAGGTCGACAATTACCCGGCTGGTAGATTCGGGTTGAGCGACATCGAAATAGCTTCGGTGATCAGAGAACCCGAAGCTGACGGGGGGCATCTCATCGTATTCCCGAATCCGACGCGGCAGTATACCCCAAAAAGCCCCGTCAAGATGCACTACCAGATTTACGGGCTGTCTGGAGGAACGAACGGGCGATGTCGCTATATCGCGGATGTTCGCATCGATCCACGCGGCGATGCGCGGCCCTTTGTCGCGCGCGTGCTTCGTTCAGCCGGCAAAGTCGTGCGAAAGACGAGAAACAACGACGGGATGTCCATCAGAACGGAGGCATCGAACGACCGACCCGATCAGGAGGAATATATCGAGTTGGAAGCGTCGGGTCGATCCGGGGGGCACTACGACGTGACCGTATCCGTGACGGATCTTGTAACGAACCGATCGATCGCGAAGCAATCGGCGTTCGAGATCGTGCGTCGATGATCGTGGGGCTCGTCAGAATCTTTTGCCGAGCGGAGACTTGCTACCGCACCGAACTCAACGGCTCTGAAATTGCGGCGATCTTTTCCTCGTCCAGTTCCATCCCCAGCCCCGGGCCTTCGGGCAAGAGCACATACCCCTTCTCGTATTGAATCGGATTCTTGACAACATCACTTTCATAGAGCTGTCCGCCCGTGCAATCACCTGGATAGTCGAGGTTTTCCGTGATACAACCGAACGTGGCCTGGGCCGCGACACCGATTGACAGTTCCTGGGTGGTACCGACGAGGACGGATAGTCCAGCCGAGTCGGCGACCTGGGCCATGTGCAGTGCGTTGGTGATTCCGCCCGCACCAGAGAGGCTGATGTTGTAGATGTCGACATACTTGTGGTAGGCGAACTGGTAGGCCTGATTGAGCGAGGAGACGTGTTCACTGATCGGCAGATCGACGCGCTTTCGCACTTCGTACTGCCCATCGAGATCTTTCCGATCAGAGACGGATTCAAGCAGGATCGGGGTGTAGTATTGGGACAGAATCCCCACGGCGTGAACCACGTGTTTCCACTTGCGGGCGGCGCTGAAGTCGAGCGATTTCAGCTCGAACTTGTCGCCGTGGTTTGACTTCACGCCGTCCAGGAAGATCTCGTCCGCCTCGACATTCCCACCGTGATACAGCCGGAACAGGTCCTGGCCCTCACCCATCCGGCGATCGACGCGCTTGATGTTCGCTTCGGCGTCTTCCCGTGAGTGATTGGGGAAGATGGGGTAACAGACGCGCATCTTGTCCGTGAGCTCCCCGCCAAACACGCCCGCCACCGACCGGCCCTGGATTTTGCCGATCAGGTCGAACAGGGCGATCTCGAATCCTGTGCGAATGGCCCTGCCCATCGCGAAGCGACCACGCGCCGCTCTTGTGATGGGGTGCCAGTCGAGGGGATCCTTTCCGGCCAGTAGCGATTCGTAGGCGCCCTTCACATCGGCCAGATCATACATGACACCCCAGTCGCCCACGTCGGACATCTCGCCCAGACCGACAAGCCCTTCGTCGGTGTTGAATTGAACGACGACGTGACGGGAGACCTCTCCTGTTTCACGCCGGGTTGCGACAGGTGTCAGATCAACGCTGGTGATCTTCATGGGAATGCTCCTTGAAAGACGAGTGGTGGTTCTGGGCTTCAGGCATCAGGTGGCTGATAGCTGCCCGGCACGCGTGAACGTGCTGCCCTTCACATCTCATCAGCCGGGTGACGAATACGGCGATCGGGGAAGGGCTCGTAAGGGTAGCGGGCGAGTGCGTCTTCATCGAGCTCGATGCCCAGCCCCGGTCGTTCGGGGAGGGCGATGTGGCTGTCGACGACCTCGAACGGCGTCGTCGCAATATCCTGGCCGAGGGGCTCGAGGTTCACGAAGTACTCGAGGATGATGAAGTTGGGCATGGAGGCCACGGTGTGCATGGTTGCGGCGAGTCCCACGGTCGTGCTGTTGTAGTTGTGGGGTGCGACGCCGACGTGATAGGCCTCTGCCATCGCGCCGATCTCTTTGAGCTCGAGGATACCGCCGCACGCGCCAATGTCCGGATTGATGATGTCGGCTACGTGCTTCTCAAATGCCAGTACGAACTCCTGCTTGAGGTATAGCTCTTCACCAGAGACGACTGGGATGTTGATCTGGCTGCGCGCTTCGGCCAGTCCATTCAGATCACGCGAGGAAACGGGCTCCTCATACCAGAACGGTCGATACGCTTCGATTCTCCGGGCCACGCGGACGGCGTGCATAGGTGCAAGGCGGCGATGCACTTCGACCAGAATCTCGACGTCGGGACCGACCGCTTCGCGGACAGCCTTAACACGTTCGACGGCAATGTCCTCTTGCGCGCGGTCGATGTAGGCGCGGCGCGGACCGGGGAAAGGATCGAACTTGAGGCCGGTGAATCCGCGCGCGACCACTTCCTCTGCGCGGCGTGCCAGCGTGTCTATGTCTCCCCCACCCCCCCATCCGTTCGCGTAGACGCGAATCTTCTCTCGGCAGGCTCCTCCCAACAGATTGTGGACCGGCTGTCCCGCGGCCTTTCCGACGATGTCCCACAGGGCTATCTCGAGGCCGCTGATGGCGCAATACAGATCCATCGCGCCTCGCTTGTCCGCGAAGTCGGTGTAGGCCCAGAAGGTGAAATGCTTGATCTCGAAGGGAGAACGGCCACGTAGATATCGGGCGAGCTGATGAATGTGCGACTCGATGGTTTGGGCCCGATCGGCGTGCGTGTAGGCCTCACCCCAACCGTGGATGCCCTCGTCTGTCTCGATTTTGACGAAGCACAGGTTCTTGCCGCTCGGCGGACGGATCAGGAAGGTTTCGATATCGGTGATTCTCATTAGTGATCCTTTAGGACGGGAGAAGTAAGAATACATCCGCGTCGGCCGTGCCGGGGACTCTCGGCGGGGAGGAGGCGTCGGAGAACGCGACCCGGTTGACTACAGCTTCTTGCGGTGCTATGACCGCCTCGGGGGTTTGCCGAGATTGCGCGACACGTAGTTGAAGATGACGGCTCGTCTCGGGGTGTCGTTCTTCCACGGGTAGGCGCCGTGGATCTGAGCGGATCCCATGAAGATGACGAGGTCGCCGGCTTTCATCTCGACGTGTCTGAGAAGTCCTCTCTCGTCCTCCAGAGAGCGCACGCGCTCGGGCACGGGGTGACTCGTTTTGTGCGAACCGGCAATGCCGAAAAAGCCGCCGTCGCCGGCATTCACATCGCGCAGCTGCCAGGCGACGTTGATGGTCTCGCAGTACGTCCTGCCATTCTGCAGCGCATAGATGCTTCGCGCCGACCCGGGGTAGCACCCGCTGTGCACGCCGTGCCCCGAGGTGCCCTTTTCGTAGACGATGGCACGCGCGGCGTCGACGACAAAGCCCGAGCCCGACATCCAGTTGAGACGCTGCACGAGAGCGGGGTTGGCGATCATGCGGCGGAACGGTTCGGCGTGGGGATGCGGGAGGTCGAAGAGGCCGCTCAGCGATGACACGCCGGTGCCGGCGAGTCGCTTCGTATTGTGGCTTACATCACCTCCCTTGACGATGTTGTCAGTACCGGCGTCGATCGCTTCATTGGCGGCAGCGAGCCACGCTTCGTCCATGACGTTGCGCACGACGAGGTGGCCGTTGAGATCCCAGAAGTAGAACTCCTTTTCGTCAATCTGGCAATCGGGGTCGCGAATCGTGGTAGTGGGATGGTAGGTCCCCGGCTCCTCGTCCACCCACGTGCGCGTGCCGTCGGAGTGGACAATGGGTGCCGGATTCGGCCGGTCGACACCGAGGATGACGCGCTGCTCCGGCGTCATCTCATCCACCCAGTTTGGAGGGTCTCCATCCGCATCCTCGGCGGGAGCGTCATTCGACCGGCGCACGAGCCGGCTGATATAGCCGGTGCTGAGCAGCCGTTTCGCCCCTCCCCTCCAAGGACGCATGCCCTGGAGCAAGGTGGCAACCGACAACAGCAGGTCACCCGCCTCGAGCGCCGGCTGCAGTGTCAGACCCATGTCGTCACTGCCGTCGAGGACATCGGATGGCGTCTCGACGAGGCTCTTGTGCGAGCAGGGCACGAGGCTGAAGCCGCCATCTCCCTCGGCGACATCCCCGAGAGCCCAGATCGCGCGGACGCCGAGAGTGAAACGGGCGTCGTTACCGCAGTAGTAGGAACCGGACCAGTTGCGTGGCTCGCCGCCGCCGACCAGAGGCGCAGCTGGCGCCACCCGCTCGTCGAGCAGCCGTGGCGGTCGATCGAGTCGGCTGCCGTCGTAACAGAGCTGATCGAGGTATCCCGTCAGGATCGGGTGCTCGAGGAGCCTGACGAAGGGATCGCACCAGGGTGACTCCCACTCCAGCATCCCCTCCCGTCTACCGACGCGATCGATGGCCTCATTGCAGGCGGTCACCTCCGGCTGCGTGAGGACCCCACGGAGGATGAGGTAACCGGCGACGTCGAGACAAAATTCATCTTCTGGTGAGATTTCAGGCTGGGAGTTTTCTGGAACCAATGCTCACCTTCCTCTGCATCCAAGCATGGTGGTTTTCGGCTGCGTTGTCGGCCGTCAGGCGCTCGTCATTGGTCAGGCTTCAGGTGGGTGATAGCTTGTGCGGATTCGCACCGTAAACGCGCTGCCTTCCCGATCCGCTTCTATTTGTCAGGAATCGACCCCAAAGCTAGCCACGCCCGCATCGGCGTTGTCGAAAAACTGAAACACTTCCTCCAGATGCGTTACCACGAAGACGTTCGTCAACCGCGTGTTCACCCCCGCCAATCGCAGGTCACCGCCCGCCTCTTTGGTCAGTTTCAACGCCGCCGTTAGAATGCCCAGCGTGCTACTGTCCAACCAGTTAACTCCATCCAGATCCAGAACCACTTTCGAGGTGCCATTTGTAATCAGTTTTCCGATCTCGTCGTTCTCAATTCCTCGCTATGGCTCGCATAGAGCGTGCTCTGCTCCGGCTTGACCACCGCTACTCCATCCTGAACATAAACCCGGGTGTTCATTTTGTTCTCCTTCGGTTTGTTGAGCAGGGGCCGACTTACGGGATACAAAGAATGGTTGCTTCGCGACTGAACACAAAACTCAAGTCAGGTTGTTATGTACAGGACCCTCCGACTCGAACCATCAGCAGGCCCCTGATACTAGACCGGCACCCGCACCGTAAATACTCCCCCTCCTCACCTCGCTCTTAATCCCCGAACCACATTTATAACGCGTCCTCTGCCCACTCGTGATCGGGCGGGATTGTCCACGTTTCCGACAGTGCCAGGCAGCAACTGGATCCCTCTTTACCGAACAGATCCCGGGGCAGAACCCGTCCGGGAACCGTTTCGCCATTGATCGTCATTTGGGCACGCCTGGCGGGGATCAACAGGCTGTAGACGCCGTGCGGCTGGTCCGGATTCTCGCCTGGCTGGTTGGCGACCTGGACCGGTTCCATGAAGTCGTACCAGGATAGGGCAATGTGCTCATCCCTCGACACGACGTATTCCACCCAGGAAGTCAGCGTGTCGCCCTTTTTGGTGAATCTGGCCTCGATGATGGGAATGTCACCCGAGTAGGTATCCCGCATCGAAGCCTGGATGCCTTCCTGGAGCCAGCGCGCAAGGGCGAAGTTGTCGGAATAGATCCGAGGCTCGTTGTTGGACAAGACGCTCTTTGCGAAGAGGATGTGGCCCACTCCCCTGGAGGATGCCATGATCCGCCAGTGGCTGTTCTCGGCCGTCGGCTCCGCATCCTCGGACTCTCCGATACGCAGAAATGAGTTCTCGCCTGTGAGACGTATCTTGTTGGGGTCTGCTCCCATTTTCCTCCTCCTAGTCTGTCATTTCTGAGCGAGATGAGTGACGGTCACGATTTCGCCTGTCTCAGAATTCCCTCGTAAATCGCCTTCACGGCCTCAATGGTGCCTCTGAGTTGATCCAGCTCTTCCGTCACGTCTTCTCCACGACGGCTGCGATCCAACAAGGTCATCATTTCTCGAGCGTGGGTCTCGAGCTGAGTATGCAGGTTCTGTAGGGTGTCTTCTGTCATCGGTTCAGTCCTTCAAGTTTGCTCTTGATACTCCGTCGGTACCCGCACTGTGAACGTACTCCCCTTACCCACCTCGCTCTCCACACCGATGGTCCCACCCAGGAACCCTGAGGGGGAGAGGGGGCGCTGGGAGGAGAGCCCTCCTTCGCGGCTGACGCCGCTTCGGCGGACAGGAGGGGGAAAAAGCGGAAGCCCAACGCGATTCTCTGGCGGTTCGTTTAGCCATACGCGACTTACTCGGTATACTCTGTGGGGATGGTGACGGTGAATGTGGAGCCTTTACCCACCTCGCTCTCCAAGGTGATCGAACCTCCGAGCAACTCCGCGAACTTCTTGGTAATCGACAGCCCCAACCCTGTACCCTTCTGCACGCTGCTCTCCGACCCTTCGGCCTGACGGTATTCGTCGAAGATGGTTGGGAGTTCGTCGGCGGGAATGCCCTTACCAGTGTCAGAGACGGAAATGATCAGTTCGCTGGCCGTCGAACTGTCGGCGGTTGGCGGTGAGCTGTCGGCGGAGCCATCGCGCTCGGTTTCCGTGTCCCCGAGTGTGCCGGCCGGTGGCCGGGATGTAACGAGGGGCGCCAGATTCGCGCGAACCACTACTTCTCCCGAATCCGTGAACTTGATCGCATTGGACAGGAGGTTAATGACCATCTGTTGCAGCCGCGCCTTATCAGTGTTCGCTTCGCCGATGTCGACGGCCACGTCCTGGCGGAGCTCAACGCCCTCCTGGATCAGAGGGCTGACGGTGTCGCACGCCGACGTGACCAGTTCCCCCACATCGAACCGCTCGGGGTTCACGTCCATCCTGCCTGCCTCAATTTTCGACAGGTCGAGCAGGTCGTTGATCATCGCGAGCAGGTGGTCGGATGCCTGATCGACCTTCTCCAGGTTCTCGCGCTGCCTGTCGGGAATCTCACGACCGATCCGTCGAAGCACCACGTTCGTAAAGCCCTTGATGGCGTTCATCGGCGTGCGCAGTTCGTGCGACATTGACGCGAGGAAGGCCGACTTGCGCTCGGTCGCTTCCTGTATCTCGCGGATGTCGAGGTAACGGGCGTAGCCGAGGGCGACGGCGTCGGCGAATTCACGTAGCGTGGCGATCTCGTCGTCGTTGAAGCGTTCCCGACCTGACGCAATCAGCCTGAGCCGCCCATAACTTCCTGCCGGGACTTCAAGGATTGTCGTGTCCTCTTCAACAACCGCCTGCCAGGGCTCCCCGGCGATGAAACGTTCGACAGTTTGACGAATCACACCGGGGAACGGTGCAGCAACGGCAAAGGCTTCTACGGCGACGTGGCCTGTCGTGTCGAGCGTGTAAGTCGCGTATTTGAATCCGTTCTCCTCAAACAGCTCTATCGTCGGATTCTCGACCGGCTCATCCAGCACGTCGATTTCGCAGCCATCGAAGGTGAGTTCCACCGTCTTCAGGCTCTCGGTCAGCAGCGACAGGATGCGCTCGAAATCGCTCGCCTCGTCCATCGACTGCACTTCAGCACGTAGACGCTGGACGGATGCCTCAACAGCGAGTCGACGGTTCTGTGCTTCCTTCTGCTGTAGCTCCTTGTGGCGCGAATGGGCGTATCCAAACACGTCGCCGAAACGGTTGATGAGCATCACGTATTCTTCGGCGATCGGCTCTTCAGACGCCACGTGGACATAGCCACCACAGAAAAAGGCCATAAATCAACCTTCTTCGGCCACTGGTCTTCAGGAACTGCCCCCCAACGAAGATACCCGCGCTTGGCATTGTCCCGGATGCTATCTCTGAGTGCATCATCCTCCAGGTGAAAATGGTAGTACTCTTTACCCCTCAGACGAGCTTGCGTTGGCGGAGAGTTTTCAGGGGGACGTCGGACCATCTTGTACGGCTTCCGAGCACGACCCGTTTCATCTGTAGACCATACCTCCATTTTGGTATCTGACACGTGGATGGTGATGGACGAGTCCACCAGATTTAGCCCAAGCCCAGTCAACTCATGACAAACCGCCTCCACCATGGGACCAATGTCCTCGCTCGACTGCATCCCCTGCGCCTGACCCCGCAGCCGCTCCAGCACCTGCTCGCGCTGGAGGTCCACGTTGACCTGGAACAGTTCGTTGTTGGCGGACGAGAGAGCATCCACCGAATCCTGTAGCTTTCGCTTGCCCTGCACGACGCGGGCGGACTGGAAGAGCACGGCGATGATGAGCAGGAGTCCAGGACCCGCCACGACGGGGTCACGCCACCACGGGGCCTCGACGACAAACGAGTGAACGGCGGGTGTCGGGTCTACGTTGAGTTCGTCATCGGCAGCGCGTACTTCAATGCGGTGCTTCCCCGACGATAGAGATGTGAGGGTGACACCATCTCGGGTCGTCCAGGGTGACCAGTTGCCAGCGTCCAGACGGTGCTGGTAACGAACCTCCTCTTGCGGGGTGACGTCCCAGAGGTCGCGGCCGGACCACGTCAACTGGGTGTTGCCAGAGGAACCAACCTCGGCCGGGGTGACTTGGAAGCGGGTCTCGGGGGCGTCTTGGTCCGTTGTCAGACTGCCCGTCAGGCCCGCCCCCGTCGTGTAGCCCAAGCGTCCGTCCCGTTCCAGCCAAAGGTGTTCCACCACGCCAGGCCAGATACCGTCTTCCTCTGTGTAACTAGCCCAGAGTTCCGTTCGAGGGTCAAAGTGGCTGATGCCGTTGTCAGTGGCGACCCAGACCGTTCCGTCCGAGTCGGGGAGAACCTCTTCTGAGAATTCACCGGCCAGACCATCGCGCATCCTGTAGGTTCGCCAAGCTGCCTGCCCTGAACCGGCATCCGACTTGTATCGCGAGACACCCAAGCCGCCGGCAATGCCTCCGTATGTGCACCACAAGTCCGAACCTGAAACCCGAAACCCCCTTGCCTTATTGCCCGGAAATCCCTCCTCATAGCTCGACCAGGTGCCGGTGAACCAGCTGATGCCGTTGAGCGTGCCTGCCCAGATGGTGCCGTCCGGTGACTGTCCGAAGCCGTAAAATGCGGTTGTGGAGAAGTCCATCGGCAGTCGTGTAACGGGTCCACGTAGATCCATCGAAGTGCATCACGCCGTCGCTGACCAGGACTGCTCCCGGCTTGGGCCAATTATTGGTGCCGAACCAAATGTCTCCGCTCGCTTCAACGAGAGGAGAATGGAGTCGCTCGGCATCAACACCGGGGTCCAGAACCTGCCACGACTTTCCATCGTAGCGGCTGGCCGCCGCCCTCCCGTCCCGGCTGCCGGCCACCCAGAAAGTGCCGTCAGCCGGCCGATAGACCACCCCAACTTTTCCTTTGCCACTGATAGCTGGTGCAATCGACAGGCGCTGGAGACCGATGTCCGATGCTGTGTGGGTTTCCCACCGACCTGCCACGTATCTGCACCATCCTCTTGATTGAGCCGCGAGGAACCATACGGAGCCGTCGTCAGTGGCTGTCATCGCCACGTAGGGCGGGTCGAGCAGTCCTTCCATGGGTCCGTAGAGCACCCAGTTCCGGCCGTCGTAGCGAACCGGACCGTTGTCGGTCACGAACCACGTAGAACCATCCGGTGTGCCATGACCGCCTTTCAACGAACGACTTAAATGGAATCGCGTTCGGAGATGCTCCCCAACCCGAATCCGGTGTGCGAGAGGTCTTCTCCACGGGAATAGCCACACCGAGCCGCTGCGGCCTACCCGGACGAAGACGCTACCACTTTGCTTTAGGGCCGAATCCACGGCACGCCAGCCCTCGCCAGTAAAGGTCACAATGTCGCCGTTGCGACTGGCCGACCAGATCCGCCTGTCCGGCGTCTCCCAGATAGAGACGTGGACTGCATCCGTGAGGCCATCTGCAGGCCGGTATACAGTCCATCTATCATCCTTATACCGAACGATGGCCGGGACGTCCCAGGCGGTGGCCCAAACCGACCCATCTGACGTTTGAACGACCTCGACGTAGCTGAGACCCGGAAGGCCTTGCTCCAGACCGAGTACCGTCCATTCGCCTTCACGATAGCGTAGCAGCCCCTGCCCAAATGAGGCAATCCAGAGGGACCCGTCTGTCGCCTCGGTCAGAGACCTCACAGCGAGCGTATCCGTCGGGGTCTCCACCACAGACCATCTGCGTCCGTCAAATTTACTCAGACCCCCGGCACCCCCTTGAAGGGACCGGAATCCTGCCCACAGACCTCTCTCCCCCGACAGCTTGAGACTTCGCCCCGAGATGAAATCGTCCGGCAGACCGTCCTTCACGGTGTAGGTGCGGACACTGTCGGCCAGCATCCGAGTGATGCCACCACCGAGTGTCCCGAACCACATTGCGCCGTCTGGCGTCTGGGTGATGGTGCGAATCGGACTGGTTTGGGACGGGTCACGAGTGTGGTCGGCACCCAGGCCAGCACCCAGGCCATCTTCGCTGGTGAAGATCCGGTAGTGCGTGCCGTCGTATCGGACGGCTCCCGCGTCCGATGCAAACCACATATTGCCTTCACGGTCTTCAAAGATATCGCGGACCGGACTTGGCAGGTTGAACTCGGTCCATCGCCAGGTTTCGGACAGCGGTTCGGGCTGTGGTGCGACTGTGAGGGTGTCCAGGGCGTAGGCCGGGACCGTCAGCAGCAGGCAGACTCCTACACGCAGAGCGCTACGGAGTCCAGAGAGGATGGAGGTAGGGATGCACATTGTGACCAAGATGTGGTTCTATCGATGAGCGTGCAAGCAAGGCTGATTGGGGCGAATAAGCCAGCGACAGCTTCACAGAACGAGATCACAACGGTAGAACGTTGAGGATTTGCAGTCGAGGGAGATACCTGAATGATCTGTTCAGGCATCGGAAAGGACGTAGAGGATCAACCTGTTGATTTTCCTAGGACTTCGTATTCGCCCCCTCACGGCACGGTGTTTGCCCTTGACACAGGTGGTTGAATTCACCCACTGGGTGAGCTACTTTACTGCAAGTCAGGAGAGGACGGAGAATGGCCGAAGAACTTGGAACGAAAGACGTACTCGAGCAGGTTCACACCCGCTTGGGGACGCTCGAACAGGACGTGAGAGCGCTGGATACTAAATTCGATGCTCGTTTCGACCGTCTCATCGCTACGATGGACGCACGCTTTGTCGTCGTCGGCACTGAGATCCGAGAGTTGCGTTCGGACGTAAACGGTCGGCTCGACAAGACGGTCCGCTGGCTCATCGGACTCTTCTTTGCGGGTTGGTTGTCCCTGGTTGGTGCGATGGCCTCCATCTGGCTCAAGCTTCCGTAGTACGCTTTAGCCCACAGGATTTGTCCCACCTGCCAGCCACCCAACTTCCATCCGCATCGAAGCCGCCAATCAACTCAGTCTCCTCCTCGCTTAGCCATCCGCCCCTCGATACTCCACGAGAACCGCTTCCCAGACGAATCCACCATTGTTGCCCCTCATGATGCGCCCTATCTTGATCGCTGTCGGATCCATGTCATCCGGAAATCGGGGCGATGAGCTTTGACGCCACCGTTCCCTGCCCTCCTTCTCCCGAAAGATGTAAAGCATGCCGCCTATCATTCCTGATCCAACGCACAAGCTGTCGGCTGAACAGCAGTACGAGTTCGACGTCAACGGCTATATCATCCTGAGGAATCACTACGATGCGGACACCGTGGCGCAACTTCACGAAGGTATCGACGAACTGCAGGCCATTCCCGTCGACTACGAAACCTACAGGAAGATAGGCGTCGCCAGCTACTATCTCGCACCAGCGATGAAGGATCCGGCACACGACTTCTGGAACGGCAAACACCCGGAAGCCAGCCAGGAGACTGGAGGCGTCTGGAAGGTTGAACACGCGATCTGCGGCACGGACAAATTCGACGTCATTGTACGCGATCCCATCCTCGAGGACATCCACTCAGCCCTCGCCTGGAGCACCCTATTCATCTCCGCCACCTACTACATCGAGAAGATCGGGCCTGCTCCACCCGGCGGGCTCCACAACGGCGGCTCACCCCCCGACAGACACATCTACTACGCCTACGATCGGGCGAATCAACAATTCAATTGCTGCAGCACAAAAAGCGTCGTCATTCTTTCCGACATGTCAAAAGTCGAGAACGGCCCTTTCGCAGCCGTACCGGGCAGCCACAAGGCGAACTTCGCTTTTCCCTTCGACAAGTCAGATCCCGCGAAGAATCCAATGGCTGTGCCCGTTCTTGCGGAGCCCGGGGATGTGATCATTTTCAGCGAGGGCATGACACACGGCGCCTATGCCGTGACCAACAACACGGTTCGCCGGTCCGTCTTTTTCTGCTACATGCCCTCCATCAACCGCGACAACCTGCCGCACCAGCGCATGTCCATGTATCCCGATCACGTGCTCGATCGTCTCAGCGACATGTCGCACATCCTGACATCTTCCGGATATATCTGATTGTTCCCGGGGACGGCGCCGTAGCGGCTGCTGGCGCTTCAGGCAGAAAGAGTTCTCTGAGTTTTGCGCTGGAAGAACCTCGAGGTTTCTTCGCTGACAAAGGAAGGGCAGAATTACCAATTTAGAAAGGGAAATATCCGGTTAACAAAGCACATTTGACCTAATGGCACACATCAGAACGGTGGTCTTTCGTCCTTCTTTGGGCCGGCCGCCGTTTTTTTGCCTTCCGCTTCTTCGGCTTGAACCTCGGGGGCGGCTCAGTCGTCAATGCCGTCCGCAATACCTCCACGGGGTCCAGTTCCTGCTTGTCCTTGTCCTTGTCCTTCTTCTTCACTACCTACCCCCGCTCACGGGAAAAGTTGACATGAATACAGACATGGTGTTATACTCTGGTCAGAGGCTATTCTACAACTCAACTCCCCTCTCACATCCCGTAGTCTATTCCGTTCCATGTCCTCACATTTTGAGGTGGACCATGCCTGACGATCCTTTCCTTGAAACTATGCGGGCAGAAGAGCGCAAGCTGCTTAAACGAGCTGCGATTCTGCGCAAAACCATCTTGGAATATGAAATCGAGAGCAACGGCGAAGCGACGGAACAAAAGGCGCCAACCAAAAAGCTCAGAGTCCAGCGGCTGAAGAAGCGACAGCTGCCCAAACCATCGGGTTTGAAATCCGTCGATGGTAAACGGACCCTCAGTCCCCTAACCGCTGGAATCCTTGCGGCTCTTGAAGAACTGGAACACCCGTCGGCTCTCGCGGTCATTTACGAGGTGCTCAAGAGAAAAGGCGTCTCGATGCTCGGTGACACTGACTCGGAGAAGCGCGCCAAACTGGCGTCAAGACTCTCGAATCTGAAATATCAGAAAACGCATGTCTATAGGACGGACAAGAAATTGTGGGGCCTCGAAGCGTGGCGCCACAACGAAAACGGCCCCTCAAACCGATAGCGCGGTTCAGGAGCCGTTTTCAAACCAGAGCGGGAGGGTCGTCTAACTGGTTAGGATAGTCGGGTTTGCACCGACTGGACTGGGTTCGAGTCCTGGCCCTCCCGCCAAACACCAACCCTACACGCGAACTGAGAAGCCCACGTAGACATAGAATAACTATCGTGTCAATCAAAGTCAAGAAAGGATAACCGCCAATGAAATAAAGTACTTATAAAACATGCACTTAGAATCTGAGAATGACGCCCGGCGATCACCTTGAACCCGTCGCGTGAAGTGAGACGGAACTAAGTCTCAGCTTGAAAGGAGGGTGGTGCCCTATGGCTTGCCGTAAGGTGCGTTCTGGCACGCGGCGTGGCCGGAGGACCGTCCGGGTTGATGGCCACACGCGTAGGAAGCCCAAGCCCATTCCCGGCCGTAGGTGCCGGTAGTGTAGGCCCGTAGGACAATTCCTGCCGGGCGCCATTCTCAAAAAAGAGTGAAGCACCACCCGGACTGCGTAACCACAACCCTTTCCGATAGGAGGACGACATGAAACACCGGTGTCGTTCACCACCCAGGGTCGTTCGTTGTAGTCTGAGACACCCGTCAATGTGATCCCTGACAAATGCAGCGGGTGGTGCGTCACTTCTTTTTCTTCTTCCTCCGTTTCTTAGGCCGCCGCTTTAGGTCTTGCAAGCATCAGCCTCTTGCCCTCGGATTGCGCAATCGCCAGATCGCGACGCGCACCATCGGAGAGCTTGCGCGTGTTCCACCGGAACGTGGCCTCGGCCAGATACCGGTGCATGTGGTGACGGCTGTACGAATGATGGATGCCATAGTGCCCGCGTTTGACGAGCGAGATAAAGCACTCGGCTAAGTTCGTCGTGACCTTCAGGCCGTCCAACGCTTCGCGCACGTACTGTCCGTCCTTGTGTCGTATGACTTCGTGGCGCTGGCGCTGACTGACCTTTCGATAACCGGACCATTCGTCGGTAACGACCGTCGCGTCCTTGCGAACGTGACGCTTGATGTTCTCCGTGAGTGTCCTTTGGTCTACCCTGTCAACGTGAGTGGCAACGGCGCGTCCATCACGCTCAACGAGGACGGCAACAGGGGACTTCAGTGTATTACGACCGAAGCGCGATTTGTCACCCGTCTTCTGGCTTTGGTGTAGGTTCTTCGCATTGGCGCCGATGTAGGCTTCATCGCCCTCAACAACACCGCCTAAGTTTCCCACTGTCTGATTCATCGCCCACCTGACACGATGCGCCAAGTGTAGCGCCGTCTCGTATGATCCCAACCCCAACTCCCTCTGGAGCTGTTTGGCGGAAACGCCCTTCTTGCTACTGCTCATAAGATGAAAGGCCGTCGCCCACTTGCGCAGAGAAATTTTTGACCGCTCCATTACCGTGTTGACTGTGACCGTGTAACTCTGGCGACAGTCGCCGTTGTTGCACTGAATTAAGCCGGGACGGTGGCTCTTGCCCTGTAAGCGTGTGAAGTTCATACTGCCACAGTGAGGGCACACCGGGCCATCCGGCCATCTGATTCTCTCAAAGTGCGCTCGGGCTTCTTCTTCGGTCATGCTGGCGATCTCAAGCAGGGTCATTGGTCAGTCTCCGGTTTCGGCGCCTTATTTCTCTGTAACTAACTCTAAGATAACTAATTAACCCTGCTTTGTCAACCGGATACTTCCCTTTAGAAAATTGGAAAGCGGGGATCAGCACCCGTTCGATCCGATGTATGATGCAGAACCGATCACGCTTCACGTAGCTGGATCAGCAGTAACGATGGGTTTCGGGCAACCACAAGCGTTGCATAGGCGTGGGCTCCCTCGGGGTCGCATGAAATGGAGAACTCACCGATGTGAGTAGCCCCTCTGGTTCGACGCCAGCAGGGGCATTTCTCTTTGGGCATCCGGATCTCGCTGACGACCTGCACCAGGGGCTACAACGCTCTACATCTCGCTTGGAGTTGATCTCTTTGCGCGATCAAGATACGGAAGGCGACGGATGATGGAGCTCGATGAAATCGGCGGGTCCTCCGTCTGACGTCAGAACAGGAGCAACTGCGATGAAATTATGGATGGACGTCATGCGGGACCTGGAGAGCGTGATGAACGATCACGAGCGCATCCTCGATGCCTGGAGTGAAGGCGGCGTGGATAGCGTCGTCTTCGGGCCTCTGACGTTCGGCACGTCCAAGCTTTCCAAGGACGCCAGGGCCGCCCCCACGGGTGACGTGGTGGCCGAGGCCTACGACCCCAACCCGGCGATCTACGAGCGTCTGGGTGTGGAACCGCCGAGGCCGCCCGAGCACAAGCTGCCCCAAAAGCGAGCTCTGCTGGAAAAGACGATGATCGCCGCCAAGGATCGAGGCATGCAGGTCTATTGCATGTACGCCGATGGCCCAGGCGGCGACGGACACCACCTGCACGACGACAGACGCTGGCCTCACGCGTGGCGCGTATGGTAGACACCCTCGAGCACTTTCCAATGGCCGACGGCGCCGTCATGGACGAGCCCGAATAGGGCTACGAGATGGCGCCCCACCACATGAACCACCGCTCCTATTTCTTCGACGATCTGCCCGAGTCGGTAGCGCCTCTCGCGAAGGACCTGGGCTACGATTACCCGGCCATGGTGGCCGCCGGGGAACGACTGCTGGACCTGTTCCACAACCTCGATCCCGCACGCATTCGCGCCCACGCCCGCGGCGGCCTCGTGGGTGCCCATCGCATGCTCGGCGCCGACCCCGACCTGATGGCGTGGTTGTCCTTCCGCGTCGACTCGCTGACCCGCTACTACCGGCGCATCCGCGAGGGTGTGGCGGCCGAACTCGACCGTCCGATACGACTCGGCTGTGGACCGCGATCGGCGGCCTTCGCCCCATTGTGCGGCTACGACTTCGTCGAACTGGCGCAATTCATGGATTTCCTGCTGCCCAAGCACTACTTCTTCCATCGCGGCTTCGACGGCTTCGTAGGCACGGTCTACCGCTACTCGCAGACGCTCATCGAGTGGAACCCCGGCCTGACGGTGGCCGACACGCTCGAAGTCGTGCAGTCGCTGTTCGGCATCATCCTGCCCGGCGTCGAGGACAGGCTCGACTTCGAGAGTGCCCTGACACCCGAGTTCTTCGAGCAGGTCGTCACCCAGGAGACCCGCCGCGCTCTCGCCGCCGTCGACGACCCGGAGCGTATCGTGCCCTGGCTCGACACCGGCCGCTTCCCACACGATGGCGACCCCATGTCGTCACGCGACCTGAAGATGCTGCTGGATGCGGCCGAAGACGCGGGCCTGAAGCGCTTCAACTACCACCACCAGGGCAACCTGAGCGCCGGCGAGTGGGTGGTGATCAGCGACAAGTGCGGCACGCGCTGGGACCCACGCACCAGCGACTGGGAGCCCACCGACGACCTGGTGCTGTAGAACGGCCTTGCCGATCTGCAACCCAGCCGTGAACCAGATTCAGAGCACGTAGACCCACACGATGAGGTGAGCAATGCAGCAGCGATTCACGAGGACACCGTACTACACCGGGCCCGATGATCCGGAGATCGGTGAAGTCAGGGGGCCGCTCCAACTCGGCGAGACGGTGATCATCGAAACAGTCGGCGGGCACGACCAGGATTACGAGAACAACCACGAGCATCGCGCCGGCGCGGTAATGGAGGTGAAGGAGCCGCGCTTCTCCAGACCCGGGGGACCGTTCTTCATCGAGGGCATCGAGCCGGGGGACTGGGTGTCGCTCGAGATCGCCGATATCGAGCCCGGACCGTATGGTTTCTATCGCAACGGCGGTCCTCACTGGGGGAGTCTACGGCTGGTGGCACCGGTTCGGGATGGCCTCGTCCACTTTCCGCCGGACTTCGTCGTGCCCGTGCGGCCGATGATCGGCTACATCACACTCGAATCCGTGGCGCCTCACCAGATCGATCACGGCGGCAACACGGACTTCAACTCCTATCAGGCCGGCAGCACGGTTCACATCAGGGCACAGAAGCCGGGTGGGCTGCTGACGTTGACAGACGTCCACGCCCGCATGGGAGACGGTGAGCTCACCGCCACGGGTGTGGAGATCGATTCGGCCGTCACCCTCAAGGTCGACCGCTCACGTGGGTTTCCCTGCAGCAGTCCAGTGGTCGAGAAAACGAGGCACGTCGAGGGGTCAGAGGAGTGGCTGACCAGCGGCCGCGGGGCCGGGTGGGAGGAAGCGGTGAAGATCGCCTGGTCGGAGATGGTCGCCCTGATCGCCGACGAGTACGACACCACGGCGGAGTTCGCCAATCTCATCGTCGGCACGATCGCCGATGCGCGACCCGGATACAGTGCTGGCGCATTGAACCAGCGCGGGCAAAGCGGGAGCCAGTACATGACCTGTCAGCTGGCCGTCACCAAGGGCTGCACCGCACCGGGGAGCCATACACCGACTGAGATCAGGCTGGAGTCAAGCTTCCGTGTCCACCGTCTCCGGCTGCAAGGCCCCCCCTGGCCGAAAATCAGAGAAAACGCCTTCCCCTCATCGCTTCTCGTCCGGCCGTCCAGGTAGCTGATGCTGATGGCGCGGCGAGGTTTATCGGTCGGGTTGACCGCAGAGGTGTGCAGCATTCTGTTGTGCAGGAGGATGGCCTGGCCTGCCGGACACTCCAGAGTTTCCGGTGTGTGTGTGGCAAGCACATCCACAACCTTTTTTTGAACAAGGACGTCGTCATTCGGAAATAGATGTTGGGTTCCCGGCAGGACTTTGAGGCAGCCATTGGTGCTGGTCGCATCGTCCAGGGCCATCCAGACGGCGGCTTCTGGCGGCCGATCCAACCCGGCGTAGAGATCCCAGTGCCAAGGTAGGACTGTGCCTTGCCGAGCCGGTTTGTTCATGAACATCGCCCAATAGATTGTGATCGGAACGTCCTTGCCATACGCCCGTTGGCAGACGTGGTGGAAGAGGGGTTTCTGCATATAGGCCAGGTAGAGCGGATCGAATTCGAGCCCCGTGATTTTGCGATAGGCCCGCGTCGCGCCTTTGTGACCGAGGGTCTGGGGGTCCATGTCTTTGTAAAGCCCGCGGTTGTCTGGACACTCGGGTGAGTGTATTCAGGCGGCCTTTCGAGTTGCCGTGAGTGCGTTTCTAGCCTGTTCGGGCGTCTTGTAGCCGTGACGTTCGATGATCCACCTGTGGTTGTATCTGTCCCGAAACTCAAGGAGTGCGAGGCGCAGGTCTTCGATGGTACTGAAGTGTCTAACCCACAGGAGGTTTTCTTTGAGGGTACGGATGAACCGCTCGGCGCATCCGTTGCCTTCTGGCTCACGCACGAAACTCGGCGATGTTTGGACGCCGAGGAATGCGATCTCGTTCTGGAAGTCGTCAGAGACGTATTGTGACCCGTGATCGTGTCGGAGCTCCAGTCCTTCGGCGATGTTTTCTTCGAAGCCCCCGAAGTGTTCACGGATGCCCTGTCGGATCGGCTCGAGAGCCTCAAAGCGGTTGGCCGTCTTGGAGGCGTGAATGCCCACACACTCGCACGTGCAGTGGTCGATCGCGATAAACACGGAGGCTCTGCCCTCGTCGACCGTGGGCGTCACAGTCAGGTCGGTGCCCCACATCTGATCGGGCTTCTCGGTCGTAATCGTGCCATCGTGGGCTCGTCGTTCGCGACGCCGTCCTGGACGCGCCTGGAGCCCGTTTTCACGCATCAACCGGCGGACCCGATCCTTTGACGTCCGCATACCGTGAAAGCGAAGCCTGGCCCAGATCTTGCAGTATCCTTCGCCGTGGAAGGGTGACGCGTCGATCTCCTGCTGAATGAGGGAGACCAATTCCTCATCGGTACCCGCTCCGACCGGGCCTCGCTTCCGGGGTTGCCGAAGATCGGTTACGGATGAACGACGAAGCTGGCTGTGCACCGTGGAACGGGGTATCTGCAACACTTTGCACACGCGTTTAATGCTGTAGCGTCTCCCCGTGGAGGGCGAAAGGACCTCACTCATTTCCGCGACCTCCGATGCGCCAAAGGGCGGCGGGCTTCCAGACGATCGATTCTTTGTTGCAGCAGCTCGTTGTCCATCGTGAGCTCGCCAATCTTCGCCTGGAGGTCCTTGACCCTCTCGTCACGCTCGTCGCTCGGACGAGAGCGTAGTGCGGCCTGGGCGCCAGAGTGGAACTGATCGCGCCACTCGCTCAATTTAGCTGCCGTTACTCCCAGATCGCGAGAGACGCTGTCGAGGCTCTCGCCACGCATCACACGTAATACGGCTTCGGCCTTCTTCTTCACGGAGAAACGACCCTGCGAAGTCGCGCTTGGATCGGCTGGGCCTCCGCTCGCTCTCGCTCGCTCCGCCCCAACCGATCCCCTAGTAGCCTTGTTCATGGTGGACCCTCCTTTTCGACCTACTGTAGGTCAACGGAGTGTCCAAGAAAACCCCGGGGCGCTGGAGGGGGTCCATGTCTTTGTACTGACCGGTTGATGTATCCAGCTGCATCATCATGCGTTCATACGGCACGTCTGCCTTGCCGAGCATGATTTCGTCGATGCGAAGCCGTAAGCCTTCGAGTTCTTCATCGGTAACCACTCGGCCCAGTCTTACATAACCCTTTTCCTCAAACGTCTGCCACTGTGCTTCGCTGATGGTTTCCTGCACGGTGTTTACTCCTGGTTCAGGACATTCTCGAACAATCGGCTTTTGCTGTCTGTGAACGTCTCACGTGGCGACGACCATGTAGAGCTCGGTCCGTCCATCGAAATCCCGAGCCGGAATCGTGGGATCGACACGAAAACCGACCGTTTCATACACGTGGACAGCACGCTCGTTGTCGGCGAAAACGCCGAGCTTGATGCGGTCGACGTCGCGCTGTCGCGCCTCGTCGATCATCCGACGCATCAAGACGGTACCCAGGCCAACACCGTGGTAGTCGTCGACGACGCCGATGCCCAACATCGGGATGTCTCCCCCGCCGATGCCCTGGATCCAGCTGTAGCCGACGATGCGCTCGCCGGGGGGCGTCCCATCGAGGAGGACGAGGCAACAGCAGTCGTCCGCCGCGGCTCTGGTCGCGAGCTGGCCCGCGTGCTCGCGCGTGCAGCGATCCGGCCTGCTCCATCCGTGCATGAAGTCGCGACTCTGTGCCGACAACCCCTCGAAGAAAGTCAGGAAGAGCTCGACGTCCGATGGCTGGGCGTGGCGGATGCGCACGACCCTCCCATCACGTAGCGGGAATTCCTCGGTCGTGGTTTCGTGAATCATATTTTCTCTTTGGTTCTTCGCGTGGAATGAGGGATACGGTTACGCCAACCTTTGTGCCTATCTATCCTATTCTTCTCTTTTGTGACCAAAAGAGAAGCAGAAAAGTCCCGCTCAGGCGCCGCGGAGGCTGGTGGCCCACGCCGGCAGTACGATCCAGGTGCGTGACGGCTTAGGTGACAACCCGAAGTCCGGATGTGATACGGCAGCGTTGCTCGTTGCCGACACCGCCCGTAGCTCCATGTCGAGTATCGAGCAGTGCGTGAGCCACATGCCGTCCCACGTTTCGGAGTGCTCAATGGCGGTCGTGCAGTCGCGCAGCAGGACGATGTTGTAGCCCCGGTCGAGCATGGCCCAAACACCGTAATCCCTCCGCTGGACGCAGATATTCGCCGCGAACCCTGCGTAAAACAGGTGCAGGATCCCGCGATGCCGGCACAGTCGGTGAAGCTGCTCGCCCGTCGCGACGACGTGGTCTTCCGGTTCTGGACCCAGGAACGCCATGATCTTGCGTGGTGCGTGCACAGCATCCTTCATCCACTGCTCGCGTCGAGGCTCGGGAGGACGGGCGAGGGAGGCGTAGGTACCGTTCCGCCGGCGCAGATCTTCGGGCGGCCAATCGGGCCCCGAGGCGGTCGAGCCGAACAGAGCTACTTCGTCTGCATACCGGGTCCACTGGGGATATAGCTTCGCCTGTTGCGGCGAAGGGGCGTGGACCACAGCGATACCTGCCCTTCTGCAAGCCTGAACCACCGGCAGGATCTTCTCACGGCCGATTTGCCCGCCTCGCTCGAGGTGCGTCTCCACGGGATGCTGGTCCCAGCAGTCCACAAACACCAGGCCGCACGTCTCGCTGCTGAGCGTCCAGTCCATCTGTCCGTGGCCGAAATGCTCTTCGTGGCACGGAATCTCGGAATCGGACAGCTCGCGGCTGAAACGAACGCTCAGATTGAACTCGGGCATCGGTAACCTTCCGGGCGTAAGATCGGAAACCAGGGAGCACGACCGTCACGAACGGCATAGGTGAATCATCCATTCGTCAGTCAGGGCCGCGCGCCACCCGTGGAGAAATCTCAACAACGAATCATCTGACTCGGTTCAAGACCGTTTCCTAGCCTGAATCATGCATGAATTTGAGTTTAGGTTGTTTTGGAGTGATGTGATCACGCACAGGATTTGTTCTCGGCTTCTTCGGATGTCCAAGGTCCCGTAAGCGGTCTCTACGAGTCGCAAGAGTCACGATTTTCGTCCGGAACAGGTGTTGTTTTGCGACGTGTACATAGCTGTCCCCGGTATAGATCGGCGTTGTTACTGCGTGTTCGTTTCGAGCCTGGTGATGATTGACACCAAGACGTTTTTGAGTGGATACGATGTTGGAAAATGGAATCGGATTCTTCGTGCGCTTTCAATGACTCTCGCGCCGATTTTGAGGAAACGGTTCTGTATCGTGTTGACCTGAGGTTTGGTCCACGCGGTGCCCTTGAGTCCCTGTGATCGGAGTGCGTGAAGCAAGGCGTATGCAGCACTGTGTAGAAAGAGTCGGAACTGGTTGGCTTCAAACTTGTGGCACGATGTTCGATCGGAGTGAAGGAATGTTTTGTGGTCCTTGATGAAGCCTTCCGTGCGTCCCCTTGCGCAGTAGATACGATCATAGATAAAGCCGTCTCGATTACTCTGTAAATTGGTCACGAGGTATCTTGGATTTGCTTCGCCGTTTGTGACTTCAGCCTTGTGAATGATCCGGCGAGGCTGCCGGTAGGTGCCAGCCTGATATGAGAAGGATGAGAACAAGCGAATCGTCTCCTTATGCTCGCTCAGACGTAGCGCTTGGTCCATCAGGTTTTGTCCAGCCGCTTTGAGCTTGGAGTTGGCGCCCTGGCCCAGAACGTAGTAGACAGTGAGGGTGTCCAGGGCGAGAGCTGGGACCGACAGCAAGAGGCTGAGGACAGAGGACAGAAGACAGAGCACGGAGGATAGCAGTAGACGGTGGACAGTAGACCCCTCGACTCCGCTCGGGGCAGGCTCTAGACGGTGATGACGGGATTGGCCCCCTATTGCTAATGACAGAGAACGGAGGCCATCACGAACAGGTACTGGATTCGTCGTGTGGCAATCTCCTACGCGCAGTGCGCTATGGAGCCCAGGGAGGATGGTGGCATAGGTGCTCATCGCAACCAAGATGCGATGACGAGGAAGAGCCGGCAAGCGAAGCTGCTTCAGGGGATTAATTCAAGTCAAAATTTTCATTTCAAAATGCAAAATGGATCTGTAGAGTTTTGTGAGGATGGTTCTTCAGGGCAGACTGCAAGGTCTTGTAGCTGGCGGCGTCTATCTACATCAGGACAGCAAGTCATCCACATCGAAGCGACTGGTCTTTTGTTCGACATTCGGTGGTCGGAAATCGATATTCGATACTGACAAGGAGGAATGCGCATGCGTATCGATTCCCACGTCCACGTGTGGACGCTCGGTGAGCCGCCGTGGACCCACAACGACGACAAGACCTCCCAGCGACCGGACTATCCGGGCCTGGTCGAAGACCTCATCCGGTACATGGACCTCAACGACATTGACCGCACAGTCCTGATCCAGTGCATGTACCACGGCTTCGACAACAGCTATATGTGCGAATGCCTGCGCCGCTTTCCGGACCGCCTGCACGGCGTGGCACTGCTCGACCCGCGAAAACCGGATGCCGCCACCGAGCTAGAACGCCTGCACCGCGAACACGGCGTAGAGGGCATGCGGCTATATCCGATCTCCGATGAGGACGCCTCCTGGCTGTCGGACGAGGGGCAAATCCCGCTGTGGGAAACGGCCGAACGGCTGGGCGTGCCGTTCACGTGGTTCGGGCGATGCCACCAGATCCCGTTGTTGGCGCCGATGCTGGAGCGTTTTCCCACGGTGAACGTGATCGTCGACCACTTCGGCGAGCCGATATTGTCCGAGGGGCTGGACGGCGACTTCAAGCTCCTCCTAGCGGCAGCCCGATACGGCAATCTCTATGTCAAAGCGACCCGGATCGACGGTCTATCCGAGCAGTCCTTCCCCCACGAGGACATTCATCCCTACATCAGAGCGCTCCACCAGGCCTTCGGCCCTGAGCGTATGCTCGGCTGCACGGGCTTCCCTGAAAACCCGCAGCGCGGCGAAGCCATCGGTTTCCGAGTGATCGAAGTTTTGGATTTTCTGTCAGAGGAAGACAAGGCGTGGCTGCTGGGAGAAACGGCCGCCTCGCTTTACGCTCCACCTTCCAACCGATGAATATCCATCCTGCCGACGACATTGCGGTGATATCTCTCACTCCGTGGCCACAGGCCTTGTTTGCACGGAGCGATGTGACTACATTTAGCCCAATGTGACCACAAGGAGACTTCGCTTATGGACATCTCTATCCGCGAATTGAAAAGCGGTCTATCGAGATACCTACGGGAAGTGCAGAAAGGTGTAGTCATACGCGTGACGTCCAGGGGGAAGCCGGTGGCTCGTCTGGTGCCAATTCAACCGCCTACGTCGAGCGTGGAAATAAAGGACATCCCTGGGGTTGACCCGGGTTCAGGTGGCAAACCAGCGGGAGCCGATTGTCCGGTTCGCGTTCTCAAGGGGCAGAAGACGTTATCGGATATCGTGATGGAAGACCGACGGTGATCCTATTCCTCGACACTTCCGCGCTTGTTAAACTTTATGTCGACGAATCCGATTCCCGGAATGTCCGCGACTGGGTCGATGAAGCCGATGCGATCGCCTGTCAATGGCTGGCTTACGTAGAGGCTCGATCGGCGTTCGCAACCAAGCGTCGTCTCAGTGAGCTGTCGGACACTGAACTCGCTACGTGTAAACAGGCCTTCGAGGCGGACTGGGCGAGGTGTCACAAGGTCACCGTGACGGAGGCTTTACTGCGTCGAGCCGGCGCGATCAGTGAGCGACTCGGCCTCCGTGCCTATGACAGCGTGCATCTTGCGGGGGCCGATTACCTCCAGACTGCCCTTGGATCCCCAATCACATTCGGATCGTTCGACAGGCAACAGGTCGAAGCAGCCACTCAACTGGGACTGGCTATCGCTTGAACTCAGAGCAAGGATATCTGTGTGTCCTCACCCCCGCTCGTGGCTTCTCCTTGTGAATCTCCGGATGGGTCATAGGCCAGGATTTCACAGAGACGATCCACAAAGCCGACCTGACCCTTGTGGAGTTTCTCTTTGGATGTCGCGACAGAGAACCACCCGGCCCTGTCGACTTCGGGAAACTCTGACTGCTTGCCGGATCGAGGGGGCCATTCCATCGAGAAGGTATTGCTTCGAATCGACTCCGGATCACAGTCGCCCTCTACCGCCCACGCCGTGATCCGTTTGCCGCCAGGCTGGGTCAATTCCCCGAGTTCCTTGAAATCACCTGTGATGGCTTCGTCAAATCCGGTTTCTTCCTGGAACTCACGTTGAGCGGCCTCGAACGGATCTTCACCGTCCTCGTATTCACCTTTGGGGATGGACCAGGAAGCCTTGTCCTTGTTCTTCCAGAAGGGTCCTCCAGCGTGAACCAGTAAGACTTCCAGCCCGTCGTGTCGGAAGCGATACACGAGGATGCCCGCACTCTTTCTTGCCATAGCCTCTCCGATTTCTCTGTGCCACTAGTGCCAGGTCATCTTCGCGCCTTGAGATCCTGATGCGCTCGCTTGGCCTGATCGATCTTCCCGACTCGGAGAGTCGGTCCTACGCGAACTGGCGCGAAAAGTGCCGTCACGCCTGCTCTCTCGCTCCTCGACCGCTCACCCGCTCAGCTGTAACCGCTGTAACCGTGATCTTCGCTGCCGTCGGGCGACACGATCGAAACCCTCCTCAGGGCTGCCTCTCGTCGGACTGTTGTTCAAACCACCAGCGCCAAGCTTCGGGGCGCTCGTGCAGGAGTTCGCCGGTCATTTCTTGCAGGGCTTGGGTGGCGTGCTGGCGCACCTGGGGGTCCTCGTCGTGCAAGACTGTTAGAAAGAACTCGAGGCTGTCCATTCGAGGTTGCAGTGAGAGCGCCAGGATCGCGGCTCGGCGGGTGGGGGTGTGCTCGTGCTCGAGGAGCTGGTGAAGGACATCCGAGTGCTCCTCGATGCCTTCGATCCCCTGAATGGCCTGGAGAGCAGCCACGCGGACCATGGCGTCCTGGTCTTCCAGGGCACCGCGCCAGATTGCTGCGTCTACTTCGCGCGAAATCGGGGCCAGGGCCCGCGCTACATTGCGGCGGACAATGACGTCGGGATCGCCGATGGCGGCGGCCAGGGCTTGGCGCGCCCAGTCGGTGGGAATGAACTTGAGGCCCTGAGAGGCGTGTTGGCGCACCTGTTCGTCTGTATGCTGCAAGAGGTCACTCAAGCGGTGGCTGGGTGCTTTGCGAGCGATCAGCGCCAGGCCAGAGGCTCCCCATCGCACGGTATCGATCTCGTCGTCGCGTGTCAGTGCCTCCAGGGCCTCCCGGGTGTAGGGTTCGCCCATTCTGGCCAGGGCTTCTGCCACGAGCCGCCGGATGTCGGCGTCGGGATCCTCTGCAAAGGGCAAGAGGACGGGGACTGCGTCGCGATAGCAAAGTGCTCCCAGGCTATGGATGGCGTCCGGCCGCGCGACCGGGTCTTGCAGGCGGTCGACTTGCTCGGAAATGTAGGCCGGGTCTTTGCACAGCCATCGGTAGTCCACCACCTCGCCGTCCAGACCGCAGGTGCGCCAACGCAGATGAGGACCGTCGATGGACACGATGCAACAATGATGCACCGAGGTGGCAAAGGCGGTCCAATCTCCGGCATCCACGGGATAGAGCGGGGCGCCACCGCCGCCGGTCACCACGTAGATGACGCCGCTGTCGTCTTCCCGCTGATTCGCCTGCATTGGAAAGCTGCGTTCGTAGATGTGGTCGTGTCCATTGAAGATCACATCTACCTGATATTGTTCGAGGAGAGGAGCTAGGGCCTCGCGTTGCGTGACAGAAGGGCCGTGGTTCCCCGAGCTATAGGGCGGATGGTGGAACCAGACGACGCGCCACAGGGCAGACGTTTCCGCCAGGGTTCGCTCCAGCCAGGCGTACTGCTCCGTTCCGGGTCCAAACCCGCCGGAAGCGGTGTTCGTGTCCAGGGCGATGAACCGGGCGTTGCCGCAGTCAAAGGAGTACCAGGGGCCGCTGGGGAAGAAGTTGTAGAAGTGCTCGGAGTTCTGTTCGTGATTGCCGAGGACCGGGAAAAGTGGAATGTGGGCGAGCGCTTCCCCGAGCGGGGAGAAGAATTGCTCTTCCCATTGTTCGTAGACCGTTCCGCGTGAGACCAGGTCACCGGAGTGGAGGAGGAAATGAGGCTGGTGGCCGGCCATCTGACGACCGACGCCAGCTGACTGTTCAGGGCTGGTGCGGGAGTCGCCGAATACGGCAAAGGAAAAGTTGGTAGAGTCGTTTACTGCGGTGCGAAAGGTGAAAGGGCCGGCCTGGGCATCCTGGGTCTGGATGCGGTAGCGGTAGGTGGTCTCGGGCTCCAGGGCCTGAAGCGCGACCTGGTGCAAAGTCACGGGCGCAGTCCGATCGACGTGGTGGCCGAATTCTGCAGTCAGGCCGTAATCCACCCGGGATGGGCCAGGGGCATCTGTTTCCCACAGCACGATCATTTCTTCGGAATGGTTGAATTGCAGGTAAGGGCCCTTGATGATTTTCACCTAATTGCTCCTTTTCTGACTCCTTGTGTGGTTCTGTCCAATTTCTTGTTTGACTAATATAGTTGGGCAAGGCTCCTGGCCCGGTTTTCCTCTAGGCTCACGACGAGACATACTGGTGCGCGAATGTCATAGGCAACCACAGGAGCTTTGCGCAGTTGATCCGGCGTGGGGAACGGCGGGTCAAGCGCGCGGCTGAGAGAGAATTACGGGAACTGAAAAGCCCCGTCGATGTCTGAACCGACGGGGCCTTCGTGATTCAACCCACAGCGTGGTTGGGGGTAGAGGGTGTCAAATGATCCCGAACATCACGCCGAACGGCGGAAAGGACGTTGCGAGCGACCTGTTGTCGCATCAGACGGGTTGGCCACGCTGACAGTTCCCGACGTATCGACCTCGAGCCGGCATTCTTCCGTACGTGCCGCTGAAGCCGGGCCGAACATCACGGCACGCTGTTCGGGTGTCATGCCATCGATGATGTTTTTATCCCAGTAGGTATCGGGATCGAGGAAAAATCTGGACACGCCGGAACGCGTCGAAGTGCGGCTTGCGTATTTGAACAGGATAGCTCGGCGTTGATGCTGGGCCTGCCAGGCGCGAGCCCCGTGAGTCTGAGCCCCGTCCATAAAGAAGATGACGTCACCGGCCCTGATGTTCGGTTTTTCCACGACGCCCATGTCGTCCTCGAAAGTGCGGACACCCGTGGGCATCGGATACTTCGACTTGTGGCTTCCCAGAACGCACGCGAATCCCCCGTCCTCGGGGCCGGAATCGCCGAGGGCATAGGTCACCGTAACGCCACCGACGTAGGTCATCCCGTTCTGATTCTTATAAGCTACGTAGGGATTGTGGGGATTCCCCGCGCCGTGGAGGTTGTGGTTCGCGGTGCCGGGGAGTCCGCCGATGAACTGAGGGCCGTGATCTAGACGGAAGCCTTTCCCGCACATCACCCGGAGGCGCGAAATGACCTGGGGGTGGGAGATCATCCTGCGATAGGGTTCGCAGTGTGGGGGTTTGAGCTGCAACAGATAGGGGAAACTGTTGCGCGTGCGGACGAGGGTGTCGCCCATCCAGCGGGGCATCGCGTTCTCGCGAAGGTAGTCGGACTCTTCGTCGGTTCCGTTCGCACATCTGTCCGCCAGATAGTCGATGGCGTCGTTGGCCGCTTTCAGTTCCTTCGGCGTGAGGACGTTGCGAACAACGAGATGGCCGTTGAGATCCCAGTAGTAGCGTTCTTTGTCAGTCATCAGGGTGTCCCTTCAAAGTTTAAGGCGCACCACAATCGCGACACCAGGCAAGGTAAGGTGGGTATCCGAAAATCGAAACCTGGAACGTCGAATTCTGACGCAGTGCGCATTCCATTGTCAGTTGAACTCCGTTTTGAAGGTCAAAGGGCTGATCAGTGGCCTGTAAACATATTGCCTTGTAGAAATTACCGATACAGTGTCGCTTCGAGTTCCTCGACTTCGCTCGGGATAAACTCCGTTGAGAAAGCCCCTCCTCGCTTTTTTTGCATGACAAGCGGGTTCTCGACGGAGTCTATCCCGAGCCTGCCGAAGGGCTCGAACTGACGCCGCAATACGTGCCGCCCAAAAACTCAGTGCCTCTTCTGTAGGTGCACCCAGTCGTCGCCCCGCCTAGGCCTTGCGCATTGCCCGCTGGTATTCCTTGATGCCCTCCCACGTCAGGTCGGGATCGGAGAAGATCGCGTGGTAGGCGGATTCTCGTTCTCGGATGTCCCTACCCTTTTCCAAAACCCTCGCAGGGTCGTCACCCGACGGAATCTTCACCACCCCATCGCCGTCGGCAGCGACGACTTCGCCTGGGTGTACGAGGAGCTGATTGACGGTGATCGGCTCGTTGTGGCGCACGAGACTCAACACGCCGTGGCCGGGCGTCAGACCGGTTCCCCAAACCGGCAGACCGACGCGGTCTATGCCGGCAAGGTCCCGCACGGATCCGTCGACGATGATGCCCGTCACTCCAAGATGTCTGTGCGTAGCCGCCATCCCGTCTCCGAGGGAAGCGCCACGACCGGCCGTGGTGTCGACGTCTTTCATGATCGCCACCATCGGGCCCAGGGATTGGTCCAGAAAGTCGTAGTAATCGTCCCAAGGGATTCCCGGCCCGTCGGGGTCGTGTGTCGTCAACTCGCAGGTGACAGCGTATCCGATCGCCATTCCTTGCTCGGGCAGCAGGCACGCCATGCCTGGTGCCATGTAGTTGATCGGTACTCCGCCCTTATCTTCGAGTTCTTTTCCGCCCTGGGTCGCCCCGCGAGCCTCGATGACGGCATTGAAAATGGTTGCGGTGTCGAGCTCTCTGAGCCCTTCGAATATTTCTGGTGATACCTGTCCCATCCTGTTGTCTCCTTTCGGCTGAGAGATTCCGATTGCTCTGTACTGCCAAGCTGAGAGATCTGTAAATCTGTTTGTTCCCTATGCATAAACGACTTGATGTCTCGATCCTACAAGGAGATGCTACTGAACCGGTTCCGCGACCTTGCGTCGATCGTCTTCGTGTTTCAGACACGTTTTCCAAGACGGCGACGCGATCTTAATCGCTCATTCACGTACCCCAGGGCTAACGCCCTGGGCTAAGATCTGCCGCCCTTTCAGGCGGACACCCTGTCTTTTCTCTGCGGTATCTGACACGCGCTACGAAATCGCCGAAATAGGCTCAAGCAGGTGCGTCCGAAAGAATCCAGTCGGAGCGGCTGATCTGATAGCTTCTGATGTGGGCCATGGGACCGTCGTCTTTGATGTACTGCACGACGAACAGGTCTCCCGAGGGCAACTGTAACCAGCCGGAATAGGCGCCGTCGCTGTGGGCGCCGCGGTCGTGATCGATAAAGAAGTAACGGTGGCCGCCGGCGTGCTTGTCCGCGTTCTGGACGCAGTCCGGGTCGACGGCAACGGCCCCTGTTTCGACGTGGAGGACCAGGTTGCGTGGGGGTGTGAGGCGCTGAAAGCCGTGTACGACCGCCACTTCGCCGCTGCTCAACACGCCCGCGTGGGGTCGGCCGACACAGCACGTAAGAAATGTCGGAAACGGACCCAACCAGGTTTCTCCATCATCCCTCGAGATCGCCTTATAAGCGCACTTTCGCTCGAGGTCCTCTCGCAAGTAGCAGACCAGAACGCCATCATCAAGTTCGACGTAGGTCCCCTCGTTCAGCCACAGCTCCCGATCGGAAGCGACGTGCACCGCCGCTTGCCACGATTCACCCTGGTCTGTCGACACGAAGGCGTTGTGCAGCCAAACAACGTCGGGGCGGTCTTTTGGACCCACCCTGTCTGCGCCGATGACGATTTTTCCGGATCGAGTCCTGAAGATACAGGGGCAGATGTGGCCTTTGATGCCGGTGGAGACCATGTCGCTCCAGGTGTGTCCTCCGTCGGAGGATCGCCAGAGGAAGATCTCGGTATCCGGTACGTGTTCGGGCTCGTGTCGGGGAAGGATGTCACAGATCAGCAGGAGCTCGGAACCGCCCAGTGACAACAGACGCGGGTTGTTGAGACGGCCCCCGGTGGAAGAATCGGGGATTTCGTGAATGATCTGTTTGCCGCTCCAGGTGCGTCCGCCGTCGGAGCTGATGTGACAGGCGATGCGTCCGAACGGGCGCGCCGAATGGCCCAAGCTTTCCCGATAGATGCAGACCACGGAGCCGTCTTCGCATTCGGCGAGATCGGGAAAGGCTTTGTAGACTGTGTCTTCGCGAAAGAGAATGGATCTTATCACGATAAACTCCAAAAATTGATGATGCGCGTTGCTGACCGGGCAGAGATTCTTTACGCTGGAGAGTGGATATGGCTATGACAATCCTTTATTACAATGTCTATCCGTGTTCTTCTCTTTTGTGACCAAAAGAGAAGCAGAAAAGTCCCACTCAGACGCCGTGGAGGCTTGTGGCCCACGCTCCCTCGACTCCGCTCGGGACAGGCTCCAGTACGATCCGGTTCGGTGACGACACCTGTGACAACCCCCAAGTGCCTCCCCCACCCAACCCTATCCCCCCTGGAGTTGAAACAACGACGTTGCTCGCTGCCGCCTTTACCTGGGCCGCTATCGCGTGGGAGATGGGTTGTTCAACGGTCTTTAGGAGCGCCTGGTTTCTGAGCGATCCACACCCAAGCGTTAGAGCCAAGAAAGTAAACGTAGATCGGGTCAGGGTGGGTCAAGTAGTGGAATCTGTAGCTGTCTTGAAACCCGAAGCGTTCATAGAGACGGCGCGCACCGTCGTTCGATAGGCTGACACCCTGCATGAAGGCCGTTCGAGCACCGGCTTCTTGTCCGATGTGCAGGAGACCGCGAATGAGCTGCGTACCAAGCCCTTGGCCGCGAAGGTCTGAAACAGTAAACAACTCGCAGAGCTGGTAGAGATCGTCCTGCTGAACAGCGCGTCCGTAGGAGCATTCACGGCCATCGTGTCGAATCGTTGTGTACCAGACCGGGAGCGCGATGCTTGAAAGGGCTGCTTGCTTTTCTTGCAGATCCTGGGCATCCGCTTCGGGATCGAGGCGTTGAACCAGATCCACCCAGCCATCGAGATCGATCTCGGTCAGGCCATCCTCGGCGGGCTCAGTCGTGATGGGGCGCACCACGATGAGCATAGGGATTTCAGCTTTGTAGCCACGGTCAACGAGGTAGGATTCGATGGCCTTGTCTTTATCCAGGGCCGTCAGCCGGAAGTTGCAGGGCAGGTCTCGTTCCGCGTAAGCCCGTTCACACGACTCGATCCTGGACTCGAGGGATTCGGCCGCCGCTGTCAGAGGCCAGACGGAGTTTCTGTTCAGACTCTTGCCCGTGTTGAAACGGAGCAGCCACCCGTCATCGAACACGGTCTCCTGCGCAGGCAGCATGTTGGCGATCCCTTGCTCCATATGTCGGATGTCAATTTCGGGCACGCTGATGATTCCCGATGACGGTGCACGGTTGCCAGCAAAACGTTGCGGCGACCCTGACCAATGACCAGTGACAAAAGGACGACGGAAAACAGATTCAGTAGACAGTGTCAAGCGTTTCGTGTTGATAGAGCGCTACGGGGACCAGGGTGGATGGTGAAGTAGGTGCGTGTCGTGACCAAGATGCGATGGCGAGGAACCGTGGGCAAGCCCTCCTCAGTCCAGCGCCCCGGGGTTTTCTTGGACACTCCGTTGACCTACAGTAGGTCGAAAAGGAGGGTCCACCATGAACAAGGCTACCAGGGGATCGGTTGGGGCGGAGCGAGCGAGAGCGAGCGGAGGCCCAGCCGATCCAAGCGCGACTTCGCAGGGTCGTTTCTCCGTGAAGAAGAAGGCCGAAGCCGTATTACGTGTGATGCGTGGCGAGAGCCTCGACAGCGTCTCTCGCGATCTGGGAGTAACGGCAGCTAAATTGAGCGAGTGGCGCGATCAGTTCCACTCTGGCGCCCAGGCCGCACTACGCTCTCGTCCGAGCGACGAGCGTGACGAGAGGGTCAAGGACCTCCAGGCGAAGATTGGCGAGCTCACGATGGACAACGAGCTGCTGCAACAAAGAATCGATCGTCTGGAAGCCCGCCGCCCTTTGGCGCATCGGAGGTCGCGGAAATGAGTGAGGTCCTTTCGCCCTCCACGGGGAGACGCTACAGCATTAAACGCGTGTGCAAAGTGTTGCAGATACCCCGTTCCACGGTGCACAGCCAGCTTCGTCGTTCATCCGTAACCGATCTTCGGCAACCCCGGAAGCGAGGCCCGGTCGGAGCGGGTACCGATGAGGAATTGGTCTCCCTCATTCAGCAGGAGATCGACGCGTCACCCTTCCACGGCGAAGGATACCGCAAGATCTGGGCCAGGCTTCGCTTTCACGGTATGCGGACGTCAAAGGATCGGGTCCGCCGGTTGATGCGTGAAAACGGGCTCCAGGCGCGTCCAGGACGGCGTCGCGAACGACGAGCCCACGATGGCACGATTACGACCGAGAAGCCCGATCAGATGTGGGGCACCGACCTGACTGTGACGCCCACGGTCGACGAGGGCAGAGCCTCCGTGTTTATCGCGATCGACCACTGCACGTGCGAGTGTGTGGGCATTCACGCCTCCAAGACGGCCAACCGCTTTGAGGCTCTCGAGCCGATCCGACAGGGCATCCGTGAACACTTCGGGGGCTTCGAAGAAAACATCGCCGAAGGACTGGAGCTCCGACACGATCACGGGTCACAATACGTCTCTGACGACTTCCAGAACGAGATCGCATTCCTCGGCGTCCAAACATCGCCGAGTTTCGTGCGTGAGCCAGAAGGCAACGGATGCGCCGAGCGGTTCATCCGTACCCTCAAAGAAAACCTCCTGTGGGTTAGACACTTCAGTACCATCGAAGACCTGCGCCTCGCACTCCTTGAGTTTCGGGACAGATACAACCACAGGTGGATCATCGAACGTCACGGCTACAAGACGCCCGAACAGGCTAGAAACGCACTCACGGCAACTCGAAAGGCCGCCTGAATACACTCACCCGAGTGTCCAGACAACCGCGGGCTTTACAGCAAGCCCTCCTCAGCGGTCGCGCTGCGGAGGACAGGCAGGTGTGGGTGATGGACAAATGACTGGTTCGACGCAATCCTTTCGCTCGGGGTGCATCCATCTGCGCGTATGTGAGAAGCGCAGGAACCACGTTGATCGATAGGAGTCGCCGATGGAAGTAGCTTGCCTGCGAGGACCAGACACCGATGCCCGGGTCAGATTCTACTTAGAAAAAGATCTGGGTCTCCCTTTGACGGACTTCCCGGAAGAAGGCGTTCTATTCCACGAGTCACCCAGCCACTGCCTGGAGTTCAGAAGAATTGGGAATGGTGCTGTATTTTCGGGCAATCAGGCCATCACGCGCCTGCTTCGGCCGATGATAGAGAACCACTCGCTCTGGGAACTCTACACACCCTACGGCCTCGCAGAAATGAATCGGATCTGTCAACCGGAAGGCATCGAGATCAAGGGTGGAGGATTTCACTATACCCTCGCACCCGAGCACACGCCCGAGGACGTGCCGGAGTCAGCGCCGGTCCACAATCACACGCTGCCTGACCAAAACACCTACGATAAGCGTTTCCTGAAAGCATTCTATGTTTCAGCCAATGGGGTAGAAGCTTCCCTCTCCCAGATTCGGTGGAAAACGGACGCGTTCATCGAAATCGCAGTCGACACCCAGGAGGGTCATAGAGGGCGAGGCTACAGTACAGCTGTGGTACACGCAGCTACGAAATGGATCCACTCGCGGGGCGCCGTAGCCCACTACCCCGTTCTCCCATCGAACATCCAGTCCGTCAGAATCGCTCGGCGCCTCGGATACAGAGTGGCCTGGCAGGAGATCTATGCGCAGGAGCGGTCCTGACTTAATCCGTGATGCTCTCATGATGTCCTCTATAAACTCTACCCATCAAGAGTCGATTCAAGCAGCGAACGAACATAGGGGATCGCCTCTGCCAGACGGTCCTCGCCAGGCGATGCGGGCTTTCCCAGATGCTCGGGGTTTGCAATCCCGGTGAAGCCGACGTCCCTGAGGGCCGCCACTATGGCCTGGAGGTCGACACGTCCCTCGCCTGGAAGGACCTCACGGCCTGCCGGCCAGCGATCGGTGTGATCCCGGACCTGGCAGAAGTGAATCTTTCCGGCAAATGTTCTGACGAGCGATGGCACGTCGCCACCGGGGATGTCCATGCCGGTGCAAAGGGTGACCCCGTTCGACGGACTGGGCACGGCATCGACGAGGCGGGTCAGCTCCTTCCAGTTTCCGACGAGGAACGGTCCGCCCCATCCTTCCGCCGCGTAGCTGTCGTAATCTTCGATTCGGACCCCCTCGGCAATCGCCTTTTCGCGCACTCCATCGGCGAGGAGTCGATGGAGGCTGTGGTTCCCTATCCCGATGCCGTGGGCCTCGGCTTCCGGAATGATCTCCTCGTAGATTGCGATCAGGCCGTCCCTGCACGCCTCTTCGTCTGCTGGATCGAGTGGCCGGCCCAGATCCACGTAGTGCAAGACGGATGTGATGCCGACCTCGCCCAGACGCTCGAGCATCCGCTTCATCGCGTCGATGCAGGTCCGATCGCGGGTGAGGAGGATGTCGGGATTCGTGGAACCTTGCCGCCAGGGGCGGTCCGGCCACCTCGCGAACCAGTAGGTTGCGGACGGCACTGAGATTCCTCTCTGTTCGAGCCCTTCCTTCAAGACGCGAAGAGCGTTCGCGTCAGGGTATCCCCTCTCCTCGTAGCCCGGGAGTGACGCGCAGGACACGAAGACGGTGTTCACTCCGAGCTGTTCACAACGCTCGACGGTTGCGTCGACATCGGTTGTGGCTGGGATTCCTATTTTCATTGAATGGCCTCAATAGTATGACAACCAGATCGTTTTTTTACGAATACGCGCGCAACACTTCGAGGATGCGCGCCAGGTATTCCTCGGTCGTCGTAGCCGAACCTTCGGTCATCCCCTCGCCCTGACCGATCACGTCACTCGTATCGTAGTTGAGAATCACCCTGTAACGCTTCATCCACCGTCCACCTTTGTCACTGCATCGGTGCAGGTTGAGCTGAACGGGCTCGCTGAGTGAACGAATTATGAGCTACATGGAATGTGTCGAGAATATTGACCACCACGACTTTCCAAGATGCGACACGCGACCTTACATTGTATCATGTAGCTTGGCTGTGCAATAACCCCTCGTGTTCCATTCATCCGACACACGAAAGTTATCCACTTGACTCTGCTCTGCCTTATCGTCGTCCTCGCGTCAGCCATCTACATTTTCCTCATCTCAAAGAAGTACACCGACTACGTCCAGATCACGCGACCGTATATCGATGAGGTCACCGAGAAAAACGAGCGTTTGGCCGAAGACATCGAGACCGAAAAGGAGGCCCGTCGTACAGTGGTCAGCCAGGTGAAGGATGAAGAGATGGCCATCGGCGACCTCAAGATCACCATCGAGAATGTCGAAGCAGAGATCGCCGAGGAGAGGGCGGTCGAAGAGAAGATAGAACTCTCCAAACAGATGAAACAGTTCACCAAGCGGAAATCCTGAAAGCAACCTATACCTATGGTCTTAGAAATATTGGCTCTATCCGGGTTTCTCAACGGTGAAACTATAGAATGACAAGGTCATAGATCGTTCCCTACGCTTGGTTGTGTGTGTAGGACAATCAAAGCGAAGGGGGTGCGACCTATGACCGGGAGCAGATTACTATCGAAACTGCTGAGATTCAAGGGGTTCCGTGTTGTCAGCTGGTGGTTTGAGGGGAGAAGCTGTTTCGTCATCGCCGTAAAGCCACATAAGAATGGTTGTTGTTGTCCGGAGTGCGGCCGTCGAGGTAAAATCGTCCGCACAATGCCCCATCCGCGTCGGTGGCGTGACATTCCGGTGTGCGGGTGGAGGGTCTGGCTTCTCTACCATCCTCGGGAGATTCGGTGTCCTACCCACGGTCGTGTGGTCGAGGAGATTCCGTGGGCGGAGCGGTTCTCTCGGGTGACGTATCGCTTCGAGTATGCCATGCTGCGCTACTGCCAGACCATGACGCAGAAGGCGGCGTCCGAGTTACTGCGCATCTCTGCCTCGACGCTGTCGGATCTCCTTCACCGATCCATCACGCGGCTTCGTGAAGGTCATCGTATCCGAGGGCTCAAAACCATCGGGATCGACGAGATCTCCTACGCCAAGCGTCACAGGTACGCCACGCTCGTTTACGATCTGGACCGCTCCTGCGTGGTGTGGGTTGGCCGCGGCAGGGCGCGTAAAACGATCGATCGGTTCTTCACAGAGGCTCTCAGTCCCTACCGGAGATCCAAGATCGAGTGGGCCTGCTGCGACATGAGCGAAGCTTACATCGGAGCCATCCAGGAACACTGTCCGAATGCCAAGCTGGTCCTCGATCGCTTTCACATCGTCAAGGCTCTCAATATGCCGCCGTTGACGAGGTCCGTAAGGACCAGTGGCGTAAAGCTGCCCCGGATGAGCGCAAAGCCATGAAGGGCCTCCGATGGCTCCTCTACCGGCACTCAGCGACACGCTCCAGAGGGGATACTCGGACACTCAAAGCACTGGAGAAGGCGAACTACCGAATCTATAGAGCCTGGAGACTCAAGGACGAGTTCGAGCAGTTCTGGGAATACAAAGCGCCCTGGGCTGCCGAACGCTTCCTGAAATGCTGGACGACGTCCGCACTCAGAAGTCGACGTGAACCCCTGCGAAAGTTCGTCAGGACCCTGCGACAGCACTTCTTCGGCGTCCTCGCATTCGTGAACACGCGTCTTACCAACGCCATCGCCGAAGGCCTCAACCGAATCGTCCAAATCGTCAAGAACCGAGCCAGCGGATTCCGCACACTCGACGCATTCAACGATATGATCTTCCTTACCGTCGGAGACATAAACATCCCTGAGCAGATTCCGAAGAGGTTCCGCACACTCTAACCGCGCCCCCATGCCAGGAACCACGGCACCTTCACCCACTTCATCTCGTTGAGAGATCCGGATATAGCCAAAATATTCACCCTGCTCTCTATGGTTGCCGCTCTGGCAGTGCGATTCTTGACGTCTCGCAACACGGAAGCCCTCGAGGTCCAGAAGATCGAGGCCGATAACGAGAGCCGACATCTAAACTCGACCTACGATCAGGTCTTTGAAGCGCGCCGAGAGGCGGAGGGTCGTCTTCGCTTGTTCCAGCACGACAGGGCAGAACTGGAACAGTACCTGGAAGGGGCCGAGGGAGAGCTCAAGGAAATAATCAAGCGGAACGAGGAACTAGAAGGAGACTGAGGAAGCCGAGCCAACGAAGTGGGCAACTGGGAGAGCCCTTCGATACAGCGTCCACGGTCGCTTTCTCAGGACACGGCGGGCGACTTCATTTCCTACACAATCACACGACGTCTCTACATCTCACTCTTGTAGTTTGCCGGACGGACACGGAAAGCCTCGTGTTCTCCCCTACCATGCTTCACGTCAATCGGATCCCTGGCAGTTCGATGGATTCCTCGTGATGGACAGCCCGATTCGGCCCCGCGATATTCGAGCAACTTCAAAGTCCTTGCGACGTACCCGCCCACCTTCAGCGAAAGGGTAGCCCATGCCCGGAACCGATTCGTTCTACACGTCAGACGAGTTGCGTGCACGTCTGAGCATCTCAACCCTGGTCTTCCGCGGGTTCAGACCCATTGGAGAGGGAGCCTTGAACGCGTTACGGAGCTCTGGCATTCGCAGGATCGAGCTCATCGAAAGCCCCGAGCAATTCGACATGACGAGTTCGACATCGATGGCCAACGTCGCCGAAGTCTGCGACGCTTGCGGCGTCGAGATCGGCGCCTATCACTGCTACAAGACGGACTTCAACGATGTCGATTCGGAAGCCGTCCGGAATGAACGCGTCACCCAATGCAAGCGGCAGATCGACACGATGCTCGAGCTCGGAGGCAATCTCTGGGGCTGCCACGCGGCGGTACCCAACACAATGGTGCGGAAGTCATACGAGGAACTGGCCGATCACGTCGAAGGGACGGAGGCGTCCGTGACGATCGAGAACTTCGCGCGCGACGGCGTGAACGTCGACGAGCGGATCGACTTTCTCGACGACTTCGACCACCCGAAGGTGGGGATGATCCTCGATATCGGTCACGTGAAGGACAAGGATGGCGGAAACCCGATGACGACGCCCGGCGGTCCCACGCGGATCCTCGAGCGCTGCGGCCACCGGCTCCGCCACGTCCACCTCCACGGTTTCAAGGAGGGCCGGGACCACAACCCGCCGCTCGTGGAAGGCGACGAGATCCAATGGTTGGAACTGTTCACCATGCTCCGCGCCAAGGAGTACGGTGGGCACATCAACTTCGAACCGGCCGGGGAGCCACGCGCCTTCAAGAGCATCGAGCACGCTGGCGCAATGCCCGATCGTCTCCCTCAGCTGGCGAACGCCGGCTGAAGCTCAAAGGCGTGTAAATTGCGGACCGTGCTTATTCCTCAGTTTGCATCATCGAGCTGACTTCGAAAACCCTCTCGAGAGGATAGATGATACCCGAGAGCTTGACGTTCTCGCCGTGGTGCTCGTTGATGAGCGCCTGGCTCTTCTCATTCTCCAGGTAGTGAAGAACCCAGCCTTTTAGATCGGCCAGCTCCTTGCCATCCTTTGTAGTGGCACGGACGACGCGTAATGAATGCCGATGGCCGAAAACGCTGCACTGTGCCGCCGCGCCTTTCCGCTTCTTCAGGGCACAGCCCAAGCAGAAGTTGCTGCCCTCCACGCTCGCGTGGATCACACCTGGGGGTGCGGTCGCCGTCCGATCCGGGCTTGGGGATTCATCATCGGCATAGGCAACGATCGTGACGCAGGCAACCGCTACTGCTACAATTGGAGATACTCTCCTTTTCAGTACTGAAGACACGTTTCACCTCCATTGGATTGCGCGTGGGACAGGGCTTTCACTCACGAGACTCTCATTTTAGCACTCACCATCGACACCTCCTTCATTGTGTTCGATGAGCCATCACAGTTGACCTGAGCGGCTTCGCTAGATGCGTCAGTTCCCACAGCCATTGGCGCTGGGTGATGGCTGCGCCGTGAGATCTTGATGCATCTATTGTGTGCGAATGATCTTCGCGACCGGGACGGTCGGTCCTACGGAATCGGCGCGAGATTCAACCGATCGGAGGCTCGGTCCAACACGGTCGTATCCTTGCGGGCGTGGAGCGCCGCCTCTCGGGCCTGGGCGACCAGATGGATCGCCGCGCCCGGGGCGCGCGTGTCGCGAAACTCTTCGACCATCCCCTGATGATGCTTCATCCCGTGCATCTCGGTGGCGCTGTCCCTTGCCGCCCACAAACCCAGCTCCGCCACCAGCCGATCCACGTCGCCGCCGGTTCCGCAATAGGTTTGCGCGTGGCTGGCAGCTCCGTTCGCGTCGTTCTGAACGATCGCCTCTCTGATCTCCTCGATACTCGATCGACCTCCAAGCGGTGATAGCGGCTCCAGATCCACCCCCGACTGGGTCTCGGGTCCGAGCGTCCACAGCAACAGCCCTCTCGCCCCCAGCGCCGGAAACCTCCTGCCGACCCATCGCAGTGCGTTCGCACCCGTCATCGCGTGTATCCCCATCGGATTGGTCGACTCGCTCCGCGAGAACACCTCGGACGCCGCCAGTGAAACCGCGTCGGTGGCGCCCATCAAAGAGAGTCCGCCAGACAGTGCGGCCGCGATCACCTCCGCCAGCTCCTCGAGTGGGTGCGATAGCAGATCCTGACACAGGGATCCGATTCCCGTATCCTCCGAATCCTCATCCAATTGGATTTCCGACGGCAACCTCTCACGGACAAGCTTCTCGACGCGTTCCGCCGGAGGCGCGTCTGCCCAGACGGAAGGCATGAAGTTATAACGCACGACGGGGCGCAACAGGATGGGCGCAAGGTCCCACCCCAGGAAATCCAGCAAGCGGATGCTGTTCACGACCGCGATCAGCTTGTGTTCGTCGAACCGATAGTTGTTGACCGCCACCCCCGCCAACGCCTCGAGCGCCACCTCTCTCGGCGCGCGGTCGAGCAGCCAGAGGAAGTAGTGCTCGGCGGCATTCGGAACATTGCATCTGAGGCATCCATAGAACGCCTCCACCGTCGCCTCGATGCTTCCCTCGCCGACCGGGTCGATCTCCGGCATCACGTAAGGTCCCGAGGCTGCATCGTGGATGTGCGCATTCGCCAGGGCCACATCCTGGACCAGCGGCAACAGACGTTCCTTCTCCGGCAGTCGTGTCATCGTATGCCGGATGCCGTGGAGCGCTGCCACCGGATGCAAAGGACCCCCGTGATGCACGAACGGCATCTCCGTCGATCGGATCACGGCCAGCGTGAGCGCGGTCATCATCCGCTCTTCGGAGGCCCCTTCGAGAAGCTTTGCCGTCGTCTCCTCGACGATCTTCTCAGGCGGCGTTTCCTCGATGAAATGAACTAGGGGCTCGATGTCCTCGGAAAAGCGAATCCCCTGAGCCATACGATCGTCCTCTCAGATCCTATTGCGAGTTCGATGATCGAAACGGGCAGTCGTGCTCGTTTTCATTCCACCGCACCGTCCCGCTTCGATCGATTGTGGATACGTGGCAAGCAGAGCCTACGCATCGCGACCAAGATGCGATGACAGGGAACGCTGTGCAATTGCGACCGATTGGGACAATTACACACCTTCACGCAGAAGAGTGGATATAGATACTCAAACCCATTTTGCGCAGAGCTATAATCAAAAGGTGTGGAAAAAGAGAAAGGGCGACCCTACCCTTCCCGTGAGATAGTTGATTCACACAAAACCGGGTGAGAGGCCCGGTTGGGAAGGAGGATCGCCGTGAAGGAACATACGCATAGAGCCCCATTGAAGTCCATGCCGACGTGGGAGACGGTTGACGATTGGATCCGTGAAGAGATCCAGGGCCGGTTCCAGTCCATTCTGGAGGAGGAGGCGACCGCGTTCTTGGGCCGGTCGTGGTATGAGCGCCGAGCCGAGGTCGATAGCTCCAGGGGCTACAGGAACGGCTACGGCAAGCCCCGGCGTCTCTCGACGAGCTGCGGAACGATCAAGGTCCGGCGTCCCCGGGTTCGTGGTCTGGAAGAGCGGTTTGAAAGCCGCATCCTCCCCCTGTTCGCCCGGAGAACCAGGGCCATTGGAGATCTGCTTCCCGACCTTTATCTCCACGGTCTCTCCCAGGGCGACTTCGAGTTGTCTTTGCGTGCGCTGCTCGGTGATGGCGCGCCGCTTTCGCCGACCTCGATCGCTCGTCTTCGAGGGAAGTGGGAGGTCGACTTCCAGGACTGGAAAGAAAGGCGTCTGGATAATCGCGAACTGGTCTACGCCTGGGCTGATGGCATCTACGTCAAAGCCGGGCTCGAGCGCGAGAAGGCGTGTCTGCTGGTCGTGATCGGCGCGATGAGCGACGGCAGCAAGGAGATCCTGCCGATAGAACCCGGTTATCGAGAGTCTACAGAATCCTGGCTCACGGTGCTACGGGATCTCCGGGATCGCGGGCTCGAACATCCTGTCCTGATCGCCGCGGACGGGAATATGGGCATCTGGGCGGCCGTTGATCAGGTCTGGCCAGAGAGCCGGCAACAACGGTGCTGGAACCACAAGATCCTCAACGTGCTCGACAAGGTCGCCAAGCGTGCACAGGCTGAAGCCCGCGCACTGCTCGTCCAGATCCCCTATGCCGGCACGAAAAAGGAGGCCGAGAAGCTCCGGAAACGCTTTGCCGCACGGTATCGCTCACAGTTCCCTGCCGCCGTGGAGACGCTCGAAAGAGACTGGGATCGGATGGTCACGTTCTACGACTTCCCGAAGGAACACTGGAAACACCTGAGAACCACGAACGTCGTCGAGAGCCCCTTTGCTTCCGTTCGGCTTCGCACAAACGCCGCCAGGCGATTCAAGAAAGTCAGGAACGCCACGACTCTCATCTGGCGTACGCTCAAGGTCGCAGAGAGCCGATTCAGGAAACTCACCGCGCCACACTTGCTACAACAAGTCTACGATCAGAAACACTCAACCGGACCGCAGGTCGAAGCCGGGAAGATGGCCGCCTGATTTCTTTTACACACCTATTGACCTGAGCTCTTTTGCGAACCTCATTTCGCGTCTTCTCTTTTGTGACCAAAGAGAAGCTGAAAAGTCCCGTTTCCCTCGGTACAGCCGCTTACGCGGCCACTCGGGACAGGCACGCGCCGCGGGGGCTTGTGGCCCACGCCGGCAGTACGATCCAGCTTGGTGACGGCTGTGGTGGTGACCCGGGGTCAGGATGTGAAACAGCCTCGTTGCTCGTGGCCGCCTTTACCTGGTCCGCTATTGCGTGGGAGATGGGCTGTCTCAACAGTCTTAAGGAGCGCTTGGTTTTCTAAATCCATCCACATTGAAGCGTGGAACCCTCATAAGTTTTCATGACGAAAGCTTCGCAGTTTATGTAGCCGTGGACGAAACTCGATGGGCTTGACAGAGCAGTTGGCACCCTGTATGATGCGACACCGCCCCGCCGGAGGAATCCGAGCGGGGCGTTTCCTTTCCCATCTGCTACCCGCCCCTTGCGTAACGGAGGAGGTATGGCGTGCAGAATCTCACGAACATTCTCGTTGGACTGTCTTTGCTGGCTTTTGTGCTGGCCGTCGTCGGGGCGGCGGTGACACACGGCAGCATGCTTGGTGTTGCACCCGAAGGCTATTCGAGGGCCTGCAGCAATCTCGCGCTGATTTCACTCGCACTGCGTTTCTGTACTGGTCAGCGCGAAGCTCAATAGCCTCGCCAGATCATCGGTGGCTTTCGGACTTGGTTAAGGGGTTGGGCTGCATCAAATATGGATCAGATGCGTCGCGCCTACACGAATTTCAGATCCGCCCAGACGCCAGCGTGGTCGGAAGGCCATAGGGTCGGGTCGTTCGGGTCGGGCTTGTTGAAGCAGACGCCGCTGGCCTCGACTTCGAGCGGGCCCGCCACCCAGATGTAATCGATACACCGATCCATGCGATCCCAATAGGGATGTGAGATGGTTCCATCCGTGTCTTCAAGAGGGGTGAAGGCGGTGGGCTCGGTCTGCGTCGGGTGGAATCGTGTTGCCATCAGGCCCGCGGAAGGCATGCCCAGCGTGGCGTTGAAATCGCCGCACACAACACGTGCCTCGACATCGTTTCGGGATTCGATCCACGCCATGAGTTGCTGAACCTGAAATAGCCTGAGTGAATCGTCGCCCCGCGACCCGTAAAGGTGGGTCACGTAAACATCCAGCACCCGTTCCTCGATCTCTACCCTCGCCACTTGCGCCACTGTATTCAGGGTTCGGTAATCCAGATTAGCCGTTTCAACGACAGGGTGGCGCGTCAGAATGGCCTCACCATCGACGGTTGACGAGCCGTTGGTCTTGGATTGTTGGATCAGCGCATAGGATATTCCGAGCGTTTCCTCGGCCCATTGTTGAAGCCAGCGCCCCGTCTGCTTGGGGATGCAGACCTCGTTGAGTGCGAGTATGTCGGGTTTGAGTGCCTCCACTTCCCCGACAACAAGATCTCTCCTCGCTTCCCAGCGTTTGTGGTTCTGCTCGTGATTCAGTGTGGCGACCCTGAAGCCCATGTGCCCTGTTTTTCAAAGATGAGGGGTGACATAGCAAACTGAGTGACTCGCGGGGTTCGTTTCCTCAGAGGTCGGATTACGGCCGATTGGGGAAGCGCCGGTTTCTCAAGACTTCACACCTTCAACAATGCTCGTGCCAAAGTTGTCTTGTAGGGGTGTGATGGATTTTACCGCAAAGTTCGCGGTAGCGAACAGATCTTCCCATTGCTTCTGGGTTCGCTCCTTACCCGGGATGAACACCATCATATCGATGTCGAGGAACTTGCCGGGCGGACTCCCCGTATCCCCCATGGGTGGCAATACGGCGTCGATGCAGATCACACGCCCGTCGCCCTCCATACTGGTATGGCAATTCTCGAGAAGCTTGATGCATCGAGCATCGTCCCAATCGTGGATGATGTGTTTCATGATGTAGACTTCAGCCGGTGGTACCGCCTCGAACATATCTCCGCCAGCGAACTCGAGTCTCGATGCGACCTCCGTGTCTTCATCCGCCAGATGCTTCTGCGCGATCGGAATGAGACTCGGGACGTCAAGAACGACGCCCTTCATGCCGCCATACTTGGCCAACACGGCAAGGGCGAGGTGTCCGAATCCTCCTCCCACATCCGCGACTTTCTTGACGCCCGTCAAGTCACAGGATTCGAGGAGACCCCGTATGGAATTGAGGCTATTGGACTTCATGGCCTCCCCGAAATCTTCCATCTCCTTGGGGTTCGCTATGCAGTAGTCCCAGTACTCCATGCCGAGTTGAGCCTTCGCCTGCGGCCCTCCCGTCCTGATGGCGTCAAACAGACCGGTCCAGACTTTCCACCACGTACCCCCGAAGCATTCGGTCAGTTTCTTAACTGACGCGGATGAATTCAACGTGAGCACTTCGGACAGCGGGGTGGGTCCGAACGTGCCGCTGGCATCCTCAGTGAAGATGCCGACGCTCGCGCAGGCACGCAGAATCCGCTCGAGGAACTCGGGATTGGCCTCGACGTCGTGGTTCTGGACGAGCTCCGATGCCGTCAGCGATCCGTGCTCCTGGAGTAGATCGGGAACGTCCAGACGGGTCACAGAAGAAATCGTCTGAGACACCCACGCTCCCATGACCATCTGCATCACGATTGCCTGTGGTGGGATATCCGTAGCAGGCCCCTGCTCAGCATTCGGTGCCATCCTGTCCTCCTTTCGTGCTCCGGCTTATGGAATTGCTCTACTCTTGATACTCCACCGGCACCCGCACCGGAAACGCGCTTCCCTGTCCCACCTCACTCTTCGCACCGATCGTCCCACCCAGAAACGGCGAGCGGGCGGTTTGTCTCTTTCACAATCGAACGACGTAATATAGGTCTCACTTCTGTAGGTTGGGGGAACGGATACGACTACGTGAGGTCTGAGCGCTTCAGCCAGCCTTTGGTGTAGGCAGGCCAGAGGGTCACCCAGGCGGCCATCATCATCCCGATGACCAGCGCCCGACTCTTCGGCAGAAGCGCACCTCCGTCGGGTGGTGGCGAGACTCGGTCTTCTGCAGGCAAGAGGTTTTCCTTTAGGGCACCTTCCTACGAGATCGAGGGCCGACGTCCGCCAGGCGCCCCCCGGAGCGTACCACAGGACACGTATTGGGGGTAACTCGTAGTTCGTCCGGGTCAGCGGGGCGACACGCTCGACAGGTTCTCCTTCTCCCTTCTCACCGTGTGGTACGTGCGAGTGCTTCAAAGGCGCGAGCGACGGCCTCGGCTCCCGGGTCTGCGAATCCGGCCAGGCGGTCGCCGCCTACGTAGGATGATCTTCCGGCTATAGCCTTTTTCATTCTGGCTGTTTCGTCGGCCCCTTTTCGGGCCGCTTTTGCGGCGACGGCGATCGATTTTCCTTTCAGGAGCGCTTCGAGCCCCGGCAGGAGGGCATCCAGCATGGTCCTGTCTCCGCGTTGTGCCCCGCCATACTGCATCATCTGCTTCGCCCCTTCCATCGTTGCGGACGGCCAGTCCGCTCTCTGTCCGTAAGCCTTTGCCGCTGAGGCGAAGAGGATCGCCATCAAAACGCCACTCGACCCGCCCATGTTCTGCGACAGTATATCGCTGAGTGTTTCGGCGAGCTCTGCTCCGTCAGCGCACGGCAGTTGATCGAGGTTGCGCCGTATGACGCGGGCCGCATTGCCGAAGGTCGTCCCCGTATCTCCATCTCCGGTACGTGAATCGAGGCGATTGAGATCATCCTCGGCCGACACCAACGCTTTGCAGACGGCCTGGATGACGGCTCGTGCCGTCGGACCCGACGAGGCCGCGTGTCTCTTTTTCACTCCGGTTTTCGGCAGTTTGGCGGTTCTTACTTTGCCTTTCACGCGCACCCCGGGCCAACCGGGAACGCCCACCTCTGACAGGAGTGCCTTCTTTCGCTGCCCGGTCAGCCGCACGAGGGAGAGTGAGAAGCCGTTCATGTCGAGGGAGGTCATCAGGTGTGCGGGCCCGATGACCACATCGACTCTGTCGGCCAGCTTCGTCTTTCCAAAAGCGTGCGCGAGGATCGTCATTTCAAGCGGAGGAACCGCGCCGAGATTGTTGATCAGCAGCGCATACCGACTTCTGGAGGCGCCGATCGCTTTCTCGAGTCTGGCTGAAGCCATTCCGATCAGCCGTGTTGCGGATGCGAAGGCGATGCGTGAGACACCCGGTTCCCCGTGAATGCCGAGTCCCATTTCGGCCTCATCGTCCTCGAGGTAGGCCTCTTTTATGCTCCCGGGAACGGTACACGTATCGAGCGAGAGACCGATCGAACAGGATTCATCAGCCGTCGTTCGTGCCACCTTCGTGACCTGCGCGAGCGACTGCCCCTCCGCTGCCGCATAGCCTGCAACCTTATGTACGAACAGCGTCCCTGCCACACCGCGGGGTTGGTGCGCTCCCGGTATGGCGATGTCGTCCCCCACGATCACCATTTCCACTTTACGGCCCATCGCTTTGGCGCGCTCAGCTGCGAGACCGAAGTTCAACCGATCGCCGGTGTAGTTCTTCACGATCAGAAGACAACCTGCGTCTCCGGTCATCGCAAGGATGGCCGAGAAAACGGCTTCCACCGTGGGGGACGCGAAGATTTCCCCGCACACGGCGGCCGTCAACATGCCCTCACCGACAAAGCCAGCGTGCGCCGGTTCGTGGCCGGACCCTCCCCCTGAAACAAGCGCGACCTTCGATTTATCCCAATCCGTCCGGACGATCACTTTGGTGTGGGGATAGCCCTCCAGACGGGCCAGCTTTTCGTTGGTCGTCGTCGCCAGGAACCCATCGATCGCTTCGGTAACGATGTGGGTCTTTGCGTTTATGAACCGCTTCATCGAGTCTCACTCAGCGTGGGTTTGCGTGTCTCTGCCACATCGATCTACTCACGGCCTCTCCACTCCTACGCCTACGCCTCTACGGCAACAGGCGATAAGCTTCGGGCGGTGTGGCCGACGGGATGCGATGTGCCTCGGTCCGCTGCTGCGGCATATCGGTCGGGACGTATTTTTTCCCAAGCACCCTTTCAGGCATTGGAAGTTCGTCGTAGGTGATACCCTGTGGACGCAGAAACGGCTCGGCGTAAGCGCAGCCGGCGATCATCCCCCATCGGCCATCCCGGGCCTCGACGACCCACCGCGCACAATCCTCCTGATAGCCCTGGCTGACCAGCTGATCGATGGCGTGCACCTTCTTCTCGATGACGGGGGTCGTATCGATCCACACATCGGGCACGATCCCCCCGCCGAATACATTGCGCGAATTCAATTCCTCGCCGCCGGCGAACGAAAAGAAGACCTGCTTCACCCGGTGAGGCGCGATCCCATCGAATTGGGGCACTCTGTTGGCCGCCGTCCGCACTGCGCTCATCGTAATCTGGCCGACGATCGGGTGGTCGTCCTCGATATCACCCGCGCCCGTGGGCAAGTGGCTGATCACGATGTCGGGCCGAACCCTCAGGATGATCTCGCAGATCTCGACCACCTTCTCTCGCGAAAACGCGACCTCCTGATCGGTCCACCCCAAAAACAGCAGCTCCTCGACCCCCAGGATCTCACCAATCCGCTCGGCCTCCCGCTGCTTGAAATCCCGGTACTGGGCGAGCGTCATCGTGGCCAGCGCCGGGTCACGCTCGTCCTCGGGCTTGGCTTCCTCGTCGTGTAGCCACTGCATGTGGTGGCGTTCGCCGTGTGTGACTATCACGCTAGTAATGTGGTCGCCCCGCTCGGCGTGGAGGGCGATCGTGCCTGCGGCCTCGGTCGCACTGTCGGCGGGGTGTGGGTAGACAACCAGAATCTTGAATTTTTCCACAGCGTCGCTCCTTCAAAAAAGACAGGCCCGCTCTGAGGACCCATCCCTGACGAGGTCGAGGGCTCGAGAGCAGGACGGTTCTTCACCCACACGGAAGTGTATCAAGGAAGCCGCGGAATCACCTCTGTTGCCATGAGCTCCATCGACCTGCGCATCTTGGGCTTGTCGTCCCAGTCGTGCGCGATCATCAGAATCGTGCCGAATCCTCCGGTCGTCTCGTAGAGATCGCGAAGTTTCCGAGTCACCGTGTCGACGCCGCCGACGATGGCGATGTTGTCGACGATGTAGTCCGCATCGACCGCCTCGTCGGTCATGGCGGGATCGATCTTCGGCAAAGCGAGCTTGCCGGCATTCTCGAGCATCCCTCGTAAGTACATGAGCGATCCGATGAACGGGCCGTTCAGCGCGTGCGCTCGGGCCTCTTCATCCGATTCCCCGACGAAAATGCTGCGGGAGATTCGCCAATCGGAGCGATCCGGTTCCGCACGTCCCGCTTCGACAGCGCCTTCGCAGCAGAGCTCCCAGTGACGCTTCACCTTGTGCGGTAGGGCCATGTTGATGCTGATCGGACTGAACCCTCTCTGACCGCACGCGCGGGCCGCCATCGATTCCTCCTGCACGATACTCATCGCGATCGGAGGGTGTGGCTGCTGGTAGGGCCGCAGAAGCTTGCCCAACCCCAGATGTGGAATCTCCCGGTCGATCTTAACCTCCCAATTGTCCCCCTTGAACTCGAACGGCACATCCGCCTCCCACAACTTGAACACGATGTCCATCGCCTCGATGGTCATCAACCCCTGCGTCCTCGGATCCGGAAGATCGAACAATCCCCAATCGGTCGGCACACCCCCCTGCCCAAAGCCCACATTCAGCCTGCCCTTCGACAGGTGGTCGAGATAGGCCAGCCGGACGGCCACGTTGGACGGATGGTGCTGGGTGATGATCGTCACGCCAGTGCCCAATCGAATGTTTTTCGTTTGCGGTATGACGTGAGCGATGAAAAGGTCGTTCGACGGGATCGGCTCCCACGCAGCCGTGTGGTGCTGACCGATCCAGGCTTCGCTGAAGCCAAGCTCATCCGCCAGAATGATGCACTCCGTATCCTCTTCAAAGGTCTGCGTCCGATCCTTCTCAGGAGGATGCAGCGGCATCATGAACGAACCGACCTTCATGGTTCACCTCTCGGGAGTTTGAGTTGGAGGGCCGAATTGCCACCGTGCGAATTTACGTCGGCGGTCGTGGATAGACCTATTTCGCGGAGTCCGGGTTCGCCACCGATGTCCAGGCCTCCGCAGGCCAGGGTTCCGGCAGCGGCTTGCGCGGCAACATTTCTCCGCGGTTGGCCGTGTGATACACGAACGACGCGACGATCGCCGAAGCTTGCATCAAATCGCCGGGCTGGATTCGGTCGTATACATCCATGTTCGAGTGGTGTGTACGCGACCGGTATTCGACCGGATCCTGAATGAACTGGAACCCCGGGATTCCGAGCGCATCGAACGGTAGATGATCCGTGCCTCCCGTGCTGCGGATCGTGATCGTCTTCGCACCCAGATCGTTGAACGGTGCAAGCCACGTATTGAAGATAGGCCGCGCCATGTCGTTTCCCTGGAGATACACACCATGGATCTTGCCGGTACCGTTGTCCAAATTATAGGCTATATTCGGATCTCTCAACGAGATGAAGTGGGTGAAGGTGCCGTGGTTCCTGGCATGGGGGCGCGGTTAGAGTGTGCGGAACCTCTTCGGAATCTGCTCAGGGATGTTTATGTCTCCGACGGTAAGGAAGATCATATCGTTGAATGCGTCGAGTGTGCGGAATCCGCTGGCTCGGTTCTTGACGATTTGGACGATTCGGTTGAGGCCTTTGGCGATGGCGTTGGTAAGACGCGTGTTCACGAATGCGAGGACGCCGAAGAAGTGCTGTCGCAGGGTCCTGACGAACTTTCGCAGGGGTTCAAGTCGACTTCTGAGTGCGGACGTCGTCCAGCATTTCAGGAAGCGTTCGGCAGCCCAGGGCGCTTTGTATTCCCAGAACTGCTCGAACTCGTCCTTGAGTCTCCAGGCTCTATAGATTCGGTAGTTCGCCTTCTCCAGTGCTTTGAGTGTCCGAGTATCCCCTCTGGAGCGTGTCGCTGAGTGCCGGTAGAGGAGCCATCGGAGGCCCTTCATGGCTTTGCGCTCATCCGGGGCAGCTTTACGCCACTGGTCCTTACGGACCTCGTCAACGGCGGCATTGAGAGCCTTGACGATGTGAAAGCGATCGAGGACCAGCTTGGCATTCGGACAGTGTTCCTGGATGGCTCCGATGTAAGCTTCGCTCATGTCGCAGCAGGCCCCACTCGATCTTGGATCTCCGGTAGGGACTGAGAGCCTCTGTGAAGAACCGATCGATCGTTTTACGCGCCCTGCCGCGGCCAACCCACACCACGCAGGAGCGGTCCAGATCGTAAACGAGCGTGGCGTACCTGTGACGCTTGGCGTAGGAGATCTCGTCGATCCCGATGGTTTTGAGCCCTCGGATACGATGACCTTCACGAAGCCGCGTGATGGATCGGTGAAGGAGATCCGACAGCGTCGAGGCAGAGATGCGCAGTAACTCGGACGCCGCCTTCTGCGTCATGGTCTGGCAGTAGCGCAGCATGGCATACTCGAAGCGATACGTCACCCGAGAGAACCGCTCCGCCCACGGAATCTCCTCGACCACACGACCGTGGGTAGGACACCGAATCTCCCGAGGATGGTAGAGAAGCCAGACCCTCCACCCGCACACCGGAATGTCACGCCACCGACGCGGATGGGGCATTGTGCGGACGATTTTACCTCGACGGCCGCACTCCGGACAACAACAACCATTCTTATGTGGCTTTACGGCGATGACGAAACAGCTTCTCCCCTCAAACCACCAGCTGACAACACGGAACCCCTTGAATCTCAGCAGTTTCGATAGTAATCTGCTCCCGGTCATAGGTCGCACCCCCTTCGCTTTGATTGTCCTACACACACAACCAAGCGTAGGGAACGATCTATGACCTTGTCATTCTATAGTTTCACCGTTGAGAAACCCGGATAGAGCCAAATTATAGTAGGCCGAAACCTTCGTGTGTGCCGGTTCCAGCTCCATGGTCTGCGGGTTTCCGAAGTGTGTCTCGACATAGGCTTTGGAACCGAGAAGTCCCTGCTCCTCCCCCGTCCACAAGACCATTCGTACAGTTCGGTCCATCTTCAAGTCCAGCGACTTCAAGATCCGCATCGTCTCCATCATCACAGCGCATCCGGAGGCGTTGTCGGTGGCACCTGTTCCGTAGACGACATCGTCAAAGTGTGCACCGATGATGACAAGTTCATCCGGCTTCTTTTCTCCGGGAATCTCCGCCACGATGTTGACAGGTTCGTGTTCCTGATGAAACTGCGCGCGCACCTCGACCTCGATGCGACACGGGATGTCGTGCTCCACAAGACGCGCCAGTCGGTTGTAGTGCTCCGTCGTCAGTGCGATGGACGGGGGCGGATCCGCTGTCGTGTCGTGCCACCCGACACGCGGCGGGAACACGGTTCCCCCGTCGCCACGTCGCGCCGGATAGATCACGAGCCGCACGTCCTCGTCCACCAAGAACCGATTGAGCCCGAACAGAATCTCGTTCCGGTCGCGTCGCAACTTCTCGAACACGTAGCGTGGCGCGTGTGCAATGAACCGTCGACGCTTGTCGGGATCCGTCGGAACCACCGGATCGGCATAGTCGATGTCGATCGGCTCGATCGGTTCAGGAGCCCTGGAGCGTTCGGACAACTGATCGTTGTTCAATCGTACGGAGGGCGCACGTTCCAGCTCCTTTAAATCGGGTGGATCGCGCAGCAACACGATCTGTCCGCGTAGCTTGCCGCGGTACTCCGCAATGAACTCGTCGAGTGCTCGCTGGCGTTCTTTGAGGACGGCCGGCCATTCGAGCGGTGCGAGAATCGGTGATCCCGAAATGATGCCGTCAGATCCCGGTGTCCACGCCAAGGGCACACCGATCAGTGATGCGTACTGGGGTTCGATCATATGCGCTGAGAAGTGACTCGTCGACCAGCCACGGCCAAAGGGCCCCCAGGGCTCCAGCTGCACGTTCTCGAGCCCCCACTTCTCGGCCGTGCGGACGACCCACTGCGCTCCCTCTTTTAGCCCAGGAGACCTCGTCAGCCGTGGACCGTAAACGTCGGTCATGTGGAACACGTGATCCATCACCTTCGACTTCTTAAATGCCTCCTGGCGGATCCGGTGAACCACGTTCAGATCGGGCGAATCTCCAGCACACAGGGCGGGAGCGCCGGCGAAGACCGAGCAAAACACGAGCAGCCCTGGGATGCAGAAAGGTCTCATAGTGGTCCTCCGATAGAGGCCCGCGTCGCTCGCGACACTCGTGGCAGACGGTTCGGGCGACGACTTGCGGATGTCGAGGTAGCGACCTGCCGCGGGCAAGGGTGTCCACGAACTCTCGAAGGGTGGCGGCTGGTGGAGAAGCTGCGCATCGCAGCCAAGATGCGATGGCGAGGAACGGCGGGCAAGCAAAGGTGATGGAGGGGATTACTTCAATTGAAAAATTTCAAGCTCAAAACATGGATCGAGCTCGGGTGCAGCTGAGGGGGGATCTCTCACCGTGTTTGTGGAGCTGACAATACGGTTCGAGATGACAGGGTGGGGCGTGCTTCTGGCGTAGAATAGAATCCGACTTAACCGTTTGGCCGATCCAGTGGAACGCGGATGTGGGCGTTGGCGTGGGCAAGGCCGTCTACGTTTTTCTCCAATTCGCGGTAACCCAAATTGTCCTGCAAACCAGCTGCCTTTGAGCGGTCGAGCACGGGCTGCTGCAGCGTATCCCGTTCTTCGGGGCAGACGTGGCGAAGCAGCGGCTGCAGGTCGGCCGGCAGGGCAAGATATTCCGCGTGCGAAAGCGGTCGGCAGATCGTGTTGAGATTGACCGTTTCGCCTGGGGCGAAGTCATCGACCGACACCCACCAGGGACACCACCGGTTGACCACGGCGATGCGGGGCCGGCCGCTGGGGTTGTGCATGGCAGACGCGTGCCAGCTCCGGGAATCCTGGATGTAAACCGACCCCGCCGGTGCCGTGACTTGCATGTCTCCGGGAATCGGCGCCGTCACCATCATCCCGTCGGCCGGTCCACGCGGATTACGTGGGTCCTTGTGCGATCCGGGCACCACCCACGTGCCTCCCGAGTCTTCATCCACATCCGTCATATACCAGATCATCACCAGGCACAACGTCACGTCCGGGAAGGGCTGACGAACGCAACCGACGTTCCCGCTGGGATCGTCCATCGCGTAGGCGGACAGGTCGTGGGGCCAGTCGGTGTGCCATTCCCGCGTATCCGCTCGCCCCCGGTATTGGACCCTCCCGAAGCCGCCAGGCGTGCCATCTGGCGAGTCGGCCGCGATCATCCGCGGATGCAGCTGCGCGATTCGCAAATGGTCGTCGAGGACGCGGCGCGCCACGGCAGTGACGACCGGATTAGCCAGATGCCGAGCGTATTGCGGCATCCAAATGATGTCGCAGGGTGGTTTCGGCGCGTGTCCGGCTCGGCGAACGGGTCTCAGCTCCAGCCCGTTGGCCGCAACCTCATCCAGCAATGCTTGGCCGGCCAATCCCTTCTTATCGGACAAGTCCCTGATCGCCTGGATGTTGCGTGCGGCTGTCGCGTGCGCCGCGACCATCTCTTCACGGATGGTGTCCACTTCGTCCGCGGGAATGACGTTGTCGATCACACAGAACCCGTATCGATCGATCGAATCGGCGCATCCCACCACGGTATCTTCAATCGGATCTGCTGTCGCGCTGAATGCGTAGGCCCGTGTGCGCTTGAGCTCGGCCGTGACCGCTTCGGGGTCGTGGGTCGCTCGATAGAGCTGGTCGCGAGTCTCCTGCAGCTCTTGCTCAAGACGTGTGGCTTTCGCGTGTAATTCGTCGATGTTCATTGAGACCTCAGAGTAGCCCGCCACGGCTGCTAGCGGTAGAGGATCTGGGCCGGATGGACAGGGGGGCGTGGGGCGAGCCCTTCGATACGCGACCTGGGGTCGCTACTCGGGAAGGGCAATCGTGGCAATGACCTTCATCGACCACTCCATCACTCCAACCAGAACGAGTACAACCGCGCCTGTCGCAAGTAAAACTTGAGGCGCACGGGCTTGTCGAAAACCAGGCGGTGCGGATGCTTCCACGTCAGTTTTGCCTTCGTGCTGTCGCCAGTGAACGGCGCTGGCCTTTCGGACGGTACCCAGAAACCGTCGTGCGGCTTCCGCGTTTCGCCATCCACGATCTCGGCGTAGATCTCGCCCCAAGTGGCATCGGCGTTGATGTATATGTCCTCGCCCTTGAGCTCGAAAGGCTTGGTGAGAATCGTGCCGCACTCGCCGCCATCGATCGACACGAAGCCGTCAGGACGCAGCTTGGCGAGGGATAGCGCTCCGCTGTCTTCGAAATGCTCCGGATCGACGTTGAGCCGAAACAGTTCCTGGCATCGGTTGAACTCTTTGTAAAGCTCGATGCTTCCGGGTAGTCGGAAGGCATTGTAGTAGCACCAAATCTCGCCATCGTCCCGCACGATCGGATGACCCGCCATCAACAGTTGGCTGCATCCGTAGTTTTCACCGTCGAACGGCTCCAGACCGATGAACAGCGCGCGATCGGCCACGCGCTCCCAGTGCAAGAGATCTCGGGAAACGGTCATCTCGATCTGGTTGATACGCGTGAAGTTCGTGGCGGGCGGTGGAACGGCGCCGAACGGATTGAAGATGGTGGGGAAACCGATGTAGAACCCCTGATAAGGCAGCACCGCCATATTGTAACATTCCGCGATGTAATCCTCCTCGTCGACGATGGGCGGTGTGATGTAGGCCGGATTGTCGATCACCTCGCGCACCCGGCGACGGCGATTTTCGCGGTCTTGCTCGTCCGTATGAAAAATCAGCTTTGGCTCGGTGAATTCGTTGAAATCGGTGCTCGTCGAAAGCCATACCGACCGCCCCCATTCGGTTGGCTGTTTGACCGTGGCAAGAAACTGATTGGATTGGTGATCGTGCGTGAACTGGGATTCGTCCTGGCTCAGGATCGGCGGCGTGTCGATCATCGTCCAATGGAATCCATCGGGTGACACGGCCGGGTAGCGATTGCTCGCGCTCAGCAATCCTTTGTAGCGCCGACTCGGATCGAGATCCGTTTCATCGCGCACACAATGGTAGAGCCGTCCCGGGCGCTTCTCATTCGGATCGAAGGCCGCCTGCCCCGCAGGATCGTAAGCAATGTTGTTTGCTTTCGACCCGTTCCATTCGAACAGACCCAGGTTCGGCTGTTCCCTCTGTTCGCCATCTTCGGAGGTCGCGTAATAGACATTCTCTCCGAAATACCACCACTCCCACAGATTCTTCTCCGGATTCCACTGCGGGCACGTCCTGCTCTGAATGCCGCCGGTGATGACCGGACCCCATTTCTTGGGGGAATGCAGCGTTCGGCTGGTACGCGTGGCCGTCTCTATCGCGAAGTCGTCCACGAACAGTTGACGGTGAGTTTTGGGGTCGATCAGTTCAAGACTCATTTGCGATTCCATCTCAGGGGAAGAGTCCCACAGTAAACGACGCACATTAGGTCGGCGCCTTTATGCATCGATGCACCGCTCTTCGCGATCGGTTCTCCGACTGTAGCCGGGCGTGGAAGATGGTAGCGCGTAATGACTTGGACGTAATGGCTTCGCGCTATGGGTCTTCCCGACTCGGAGAGTCGGTCCTACGCAATCTTGCGCAAAAAGGCACGCTTGGCCACCGGTTTTCCAGCCGTATTCCGACGGAATCGTGATCGTAAACCATCCCGTACCGTCGAAGCGATTGATGCCTCTTACCTCACCGCCTGAAGTTCCGCTCTGGCCGCCTGTCACCAGACACACCCACAGTGTTCCGTCCCTGCGTTGTTTCATACCACCGGGACCCCACCGACCAATACCCACCAACCCATCCTCCGTCGAGTAGGTCGTCCAGCGCCACGTCTCTGTCATCGGATCGGGCGTTGTCACGGTCAGGGTGTCGACAGCCAGAAGCGCCGATGACACTGACAGTAGAGTGAGAAGGGAGAGGGAGAGGCATTGGATTAGGAAATTATGGAATTAGGAAATTCAGAAAATGGGGCAATCGTCTTAAGGACCGTATCCAAGGCCCCAGTAACTACGCATCGCGACCAAGATAAGGAAGGCGAGGAATGGCGAGCAAGACCCTCCTCCGCTCTGCAGGACACGAGATTCGACTGGGATGGCAGGTATAGGGAGGGGATAACCAAGACAGTAAAGCCCCGCCGATCCGTTGATCAGCGGGGCTCTCTGGACAAACAGGGTCTGCCCAAAACAGTCTACAACGACGCAGAGAACTGTCAGTCGTGTGAATCCGCCTCTTCCTGCATCCAGCGCTTGTGATCGGGCCAACTCCCTCCAGTGGGATGCTTGGCGACGACCCTGTGAACGTGGTGATGAACGTGCGTGGCGCGCTCGAAGAGGTCTTCGAACGACGGGCCTCGAGTCGCCCGCCAGAACATAACCGCAATCACCACGAACATCACATACAGAAACATTCCTAATTCGATCATAACCCACGGCTCCTGTCCGATGTCTGAAGTAAAACTACCACCAAATCCAATAAAAGTGAAATCACTTACCTGTGCGTCCTTTCATACTTACTCAAACAGTCGCCCTCATTCGTTTCAACATATCCCTGCGCCCCGCCATCGAAGTCTTCACCAGTAAAGCTTGCGGGGTTTCTTCACCCTTCTCACTCTGAAATCGATTCAGCCAGCTCTCGCCGTGGTTCTCAAAGTTCCCACAGACAGATAGACGGAATCAGAAATCCACGGACCGCACGGCGACCCACGCTCCGTCGCGAAACTCCACGAAATCCCGTGCGAATTTTTCCTTAGGCCCAAGGTAGATGAACGTCATACTCATCTCCCCGTCGACGGCCTGGAATCCGTGAGGCACGCCTTGCGGCACGAACACGTAGGTTCCTTTGGGGGCCGGCTCGGTCGTGACTTTTCCGTCGGGATCGCCCCAGTGGAATTCGGAAGCACCCCGCGTAATGATGATGACCTCGTGGCACGTGGGATGCACGTGCGTGGCGATACCGGTCCCCTCGGGGAAATCCGCGTCTCCGAGATAGATATCCTCCGTCAGCATATCGCGGACGGCGATCTCTCCCTCGAGAATCTTCGGTTCCACGTTGGATGCGTGGACGGTGTAGGGTTGGGTTCTGGGCATCGTGTTTCTCCAGGTTCGGTTCAGAACGAACGGTTCAGCTTCGGCCGCAAAGACGCTCTTCATCCGCGCCGTTTACTGATGTGTTTGGTTTGTTGTGATCTTCGTGTTGATCGCGACCAAGATACGGTGACCGGCGAACCGCGGGCAAGCCCGGCTGGTGAGGGGATCACCGCAGCAGGCAAGCCGGTCGGTTTGACACTGCAAGTTCAGACAATATTCTGCCAGCACGTCCGACAAACCGCACGCTCTTCTGGATGCTTCATTGACTAGAAGGTAACCGTGGGCCCTTCACTCATCATTAGACGCATCCATCTCTACGTGGCGCTGTTCCTCGTGCCGCGGATGTTGATGTATGCCCTCAGCACGCTCACGATGAATCACCGTGGTGGTTCAAGCAATACTACGGCGGCCACGTCGTAGAATGGGAGCCCGCGATCGAGGAACGATTCGGGTTCGAGAACACCGAATCCACATCACGTCAAGAAGTCGCAGACGCCATCCTGTCCCATTTGGGGATCGAACGCGCACACAATGTCAGGGGGAGACTGGATCGACGGATCACGATCACGCGAGATGATCCCTGGGACACACGGCGGATCTCCTACACGCCTGCGGACAGTATGCTCCGCTTCGCACACAAATTCCGGCCAATCTGATCAGGTCCCCTCGGGTTCCAGCCCCAGGAAGAACTGTCCCGCTGTTTCATAATGAGCCATCCGCCCCTGAATCTGCTGTGTGATGGCGTGTACATCCTGGAACCGGCGCTGAATCGGATTGTTCTCGAAAATGGCGTGTGACCCGCACAGGTTGTAAGCGATATCCACTGCCTCGGCCGCCATTCGGATGGCATTGGAACTGGCCAGCCGCAGCCGGATCCGCTCCTCGAGAGTCAACGCGCCCGTCGTGCACGCCCCCTCCCACGCGGCCGTCGCCTTGTCGAACAGAAAGGCCCGCGCCGACCCCCAGATCGCCTCGGCCTTGCCCACTTGCTGCTGAACGACGGGGTTGTCCCGCAAGAGAACCGTGTCCCGGCGCGGCGTCTTGCCCCCCGCAAGTTCGATAGCTGCATCCAGACCCGCGCGGGCAACGCCCAACGCCACGCAGGCGAATCCCGACGAGAAGAAAAGCGATGTCGGAAAGACGTAGAGCGGACCCTCTTCCCGAGACGGACCACCCTGATCGAACGTCCGATGGCCCGGGACGAACAGGTCTTCCACCTCGAATCCGAAACTGCCCGTTCCGCGCAGACCGGTGACCTGCCACACATCCACGAGAGTCACCTCTGACTTCGGAACCATACACATCAGCGGCTTGCCCGTGCCTTTGACCGGGGCGAGGCCACCCATCCAGTTTGCGTGGTGGCAGCCGCTGCTGAAAACCCAACGTCCGGTCAGCCGATACCCGCCGTCTACGGGTCGTGCCTCCGCCTCGGTTGGAGGACCGTTTGCGACGACCGACCGTGGGTCGCTGAAGATTTCCTGTGCGAGGGGCTCGGGCATCACCGAGGATCGACTCGCGAATCCGTTCCCCTGGTTGACACACCACGCGGTGCTCCCGTCCGCCTCGCCGATTGCTTCGATGATGCCCAGGTATTCCAGCCAATCCATCTCGGCCCCACCCAGAGAGCGCGGCACGAGCAGGCGGAGGAATCCGCCGTCGATGATTTCGTCGGCCAGCTCCGTCGGCAGCTTCCGATCACGATCAATACGGTCGGCCGCGGCAACGACACGCGGAAGGAGGTCGTGAACACGCGTGAGGTAAGATTCGTCCGGATTCATCTCAGTGACCATAGCAGTCCTTTGCCAGCGTAACCCGACGCCCACATCCGAACCCATTCCTCTACGGAGCCGCAGCTTCTCCACGGTACGGAGCCTTTGCCAGCAGAAAAGCAACGATCGAGACGATGAGCATTCCGACCGTGATGCTGAACATCAGATTGTAGCCGCCGGTAGAGTCGAAAATCATCCCCGCCATAATCGGACCCGCAATGACCGGAATGATGATCGCCGTTTGGGTCAAACCCATAATGCTACCGAATTGCCTCAGACCAAACATATCCGTGATCACCAGAGGTGTCAGAGCGCCAACACCACCCATACCCAGACCGAAAACACCGATCCCGGCCCAGGTGACGGCCTGATCGCCTGAAATGATCATGATCGTGAGTCCAACCCCTTAGAGGATCAGTATCACCACGTAGGCCAGGCGTGCGGTGATCGTCTCGCTGAGACGACCGAAGATCAGCTTGCTAGTCATCGCGAAGAACGCGAGCAGCATCATCGCCCCGGAGGCCGCTGCAAGACTGAACCCGATCTGCTGGAGATGAGGCACCATCTGGCTCACGACGCCGGTTCTCACGAACTGCTGCAGCGTCATACCCACCACCAGAAACCAGAACGTCGACGTTCGCAACGCTTCTGACAGGACGAGGCCCTCGCTCGTCTTCAACTGCTGTCGCGAGTCGGATTCACTCGGTGCCCACCGCTTGCCTTGTTCTTTCAGGACATCCGCGTCCCTGTCTCGTATGACCAGAATCGACAGGACGACGAACCCCAACAGACCCGAAGCCAACACGACAAAGGTCCAGCGCCAACCCACCGTCGTGATCAACGCAGCGACGATGGGAATGGCGAGCATGCTGCCAAAGTTGTTCCCTGCAGTCACCAACCCCATCATCCGACCACGAATCCGAGGAAACCACGTATTCACGAGGCGGCCCGCCGGCATCATCGTCGCCCCCGGTGTACCCGCGAACATCACGGCGCTATAGAGATAGAATTGCCAGAGTTCCGTCATCGACGCGCGAAGCAGGAACGCGATCGCAACGATTGCGATCGAGCCCGCCATCGTCCACCGGGCGCCAATCCGATCCATCAGATTTCCGACGAACGGAGACAGAAGCCCTGAGACCACGCCGAACGTCAACGCCCCGTTGACCTCCGTGCGGGACCATCCAAACTCCTCTTCGAGAGGAAGGATGAACAGACTGAACGCAAATTGCGCGGTTCCCAGTACCGCCCCAATGGAAAGGGCTGATACACCAGCGATGTACCAGCCTCTGTAGATGCCCTTGGTGATGGGTGGGGGTTGCTCAGCGGTTCGAGATATTGTGATGGCTCCGCGTGTACGCAGTAATACGATCGTTTCGATCGGAAAGGCATCACGATTAAGATAGGGATCCGCCTTCGTTCGAAAAAGCCTGAGCTTCCACCTCCGCTGAAGCTACGGTGGGCGGGGCGAGGAATCGCCGGCAGTGTTCCCCACATCCCAATGACTATGCATTGACGACTTTTGTTCAACGCATCCGTGTCGTGGAAGGATTCGTTCACCTTCCTATTGCGAGGCTACAGCATCCAGCAAGGCTCCTGCCGCACGGCGCTTGCAGTGGCGAACTTGAGAGGCAAGGGAGTGTGTGCTATCTTCTACACAATGCGTTATAGGAGTTTACGATGGCTGAAGAACTCGGCACCCGCGATGTGCTCGAGCAGGTCGACGCCCGACTGAACAAAATCGGGCTCTATCCGGGTTTCTCAACGGTGAAACTATAGAATGACAAGGTCATAGATCGTTCCCTACGCTTGGTTGTGTGTGTAGGACAATCAAAGCGAAGGGGGTGCGACCTATGACCGGGAGCAGATTACTATCGAAACTGCTGAGATTCAAGGGGTTCCGTGTTGTCAGCTGGTGGTTTGAGGGGAGAAGCTGTTTCGTCATCGCCGTAAAGCCACATAAGAATGGTTGTTGTTGTCCGGAGTGCGGCCGTCGAGGTAAAATCGTCCGCACAATGCCCCATCCGCGTCGGTGGCGTGACATTCCGGTGTGCGGGTGGAGGGTCTGGCTTCTCTACCATCCTCGGGAGATTCGGTGTCCTACCCACGGTCGTGTGGTCGAGGAGATTCCGTGGGCGGAGCGGTTCTCTCGGGTGACGTATCGCTTCGAGTATGCCATGCTGCGCTACTGCCAGACCATGACGCAGAAGGCGGCGTCCGAGTTGCTGCGCATCTCTGCCTCGACGCTGTCGGATCTCCTTCACCGATCCATCACGCGGCTTCGTGAAGGTCATCGTATCCGAGGGCTCAAAACCATCGGGATCGACGAGATCTCCTACGCCAAGCGTCACAGGTACGCCACGCTCGTTTACGATCTGGACCGCTCCTGCGTGGTGTGGGTTGGCCGCGGCAGGGCGCGTAAAACGATCGATCGGTTCTTCACAGAGGCTCTCAGTCCCTACCAGAGATCCAAGATCGAGTGGGCCTGCTGCGACATGAGCGAAGCTTGAAGCTTACATCGGAGCCATCCAGGAACACTGTCCGAATGCCAAGCTGGTCCTCGATCGCTTTCACATCGTCAAGGCTCTCAATGCCGCCGTTGACGAGGTCCGTAAGGACCAGTGGCGTAAAGCTGCCCCGGATGAGCGCAAAGCCATGAAGGGCCTCCGATGGCTCCTCTACCGGCACTCAGCGACACGCTCCAGAGGGGATACTCGGACACTCAAAGCACTGGAGAAGGCGAACTACCGAATCTATAGAGCCTGGAGACTCAAGGACGAGTTCGAGCAGTTCTGGGAATACAAAGCGCCCTGGGCTGCCGAACGCTTCCTGAAATGCTGGACGACGTCCGCACTCAGAAGTCGACGTGAACCCCTGCGAAAGTTCGTCAGGACCCTGCGACAGCACTTCTTCGGCGTCCTCGCATTCGTGAACACGCGTCTTACCAACGCCATCGCCGAAGGCCTCAACCGAATCGTCCAAATCGTCAAGAACCGAGCCAGCGGATTCCGCACACTCGACGCATTCAACGATATGATCTTCCTTACCGTCGGAGACATAAACATCCCTGAGCAGATTCCGAAGAGGTTCCGCACACGCTAACCGCGCCCCCATGCCAGGAACCACGGCACCTTCACCCACTTCATCTCGTTGAGAGATCCGGATATAGCCCAAAATCGAGGCGGACATCCGGGAATTGCGATCGGGATTGAAACGCGCTTCGATAGGTTGGAGACGCGTTGGGGGCAGATTGATGCACGTTTCGAACGGATGGATTCCCGATTCGACCTTGCACATCAAGAGACGAACAATCTGCGTTCAGATATGGGCAAGGACATCCGTTGGCTTGTTGGACTCCTCTTTGCCGGGTGGCTGTCCCTGATGGCTACGATGGCTACTATCTGGACCAAGCTCTGACATCGAACAGCCTATCATCGACTGAGAGGGATCGGGACTCTTCCCGATCCCTTTTTCTGTCCACATCGGATACAAAACGACCGGTGCTCATATAATGAAGATTTGTCTGACATCGCTGATCGTCTTCTGTCTGTTCAGCGCAGCTGTGCACGCAGAACAGCCGCTCGCTTTGCCCGATGGTGGTTACATCGTCGACCTGGACGGAACCACCCCGTCCGTTTCCGACTTCGAAGACTTTCTTGCCCTGGTCGATGCGTTCAATGCCCGAAGGGGGAACCGCGAACTACTCACCGTATGCGGACATCACGTGCGACGGAACCGTCGACTTCTCGGACTTTCTGATTTTCGTGGGAGGGTTCGGCAAGGAACAGAGGTGTCGGCTCTGGTGGGCCCCGAAATTGTTTCGGTCTTTCCAACGGACGGCAGCCCGGATGCGAACGTTCGGTCAGATGTCCGGATCACATTCAGCGCATCAATGGATTCGACGGATTTTAATGGTTTCACACTGAGACACGCGACAACCCACGAGATCGTGAATGGCTCCACGTCGTTTTCGTCGGATGGTAGGACAGTGACCTTGAACGCGTTGGGCGATCTGGACACGGCGACGGAGTTCGTGGCTGTTGTGAATCCATCCGTCGAGGATGCGGCCGGAAATGCGCTGGGCCGCGTCTATGTCTGGCGGTTCACGACCCAGGGGACGCCACCGCCCAATCCAACCTTTGCACTACCTTTTGCGATCGAGGACATCGACCTCATCCAAAAGCTGCTGAATCCCTTCGGACCGATCCGGCACTCACGAGATACGGGAATCGGTCACGGAGGAATCGATATGCCGCTCCAAACGGGAGCCGCTTTCTTCGCTGTGGAGGACGGAGTCATCGTAGAGGTGTTGCCCGGTTCGGGAGGGCGACCCGGTAACGACGTGAAGCTGCTGATCGGGGCGGAAGAACCGGCCCAGGCCGGTTGGATTTTCGAGTACGAGCACATTGCCCTCGAACCCGGTTTCGGTGAAAACAGTTTGCTGACTCGGGGCCAGCTGTTCGCGAGGACGCCGGACCCGCCTGTGACGAGCTACCACCTTCAACTGTCCTATTGGGAAAACACTTTCACATCGAATTCCAGGTGCTGGGTCGACTTTCTGGTTGATTCAACCTTCGCCCGGCACTTCAACGAGGCCATTCGCACGGACTCGATGTTCGTATCGAGCTGGGAGGATGCCGAGGCCGAAGGACAGCATCAGTTTAGAGCGTTTCTGGATCCGAAACGCTATCCGGAAGGACCGCAGCTCTGCTATCCGATCGGGACGGATGTGCGGATACCCGTTGAGTGATCTGCGCTGGCTTTAAAAGTGGCCCCGGGGCCACTTTTACACCGGTGATCGATCCTGTGTCAAACTGATACACTGCGATCGCCAACGACGCCAACCTTCCGGTAGAAACTTGTTCGGGTATGTTTTATCAATGCGAGCCACATCCAGCTGGGCAGCCTTCGGGATCTGTCTCATCCTTGCTAATGGACAAGCCCGGGCAGGCGCCTGGACACAACCCAAGGATGGCTACTACTTCAAGGTCTCGACCAACTACCTCGACACCAGTTCGGACATCGATGCATCCGGCAGCAGGATCCCGAAGGCCGGACAGGGCAACCTGAGGGACATCAGTACCTTCATATATATAGAGTACGGCCTGTCCGACAGACTGACGCTGGTGACGTCATTACCCTACAGGAGACTAAGCGACCGACGTATCTTCGAAACAGGCATCGCCAGAGAGCGCCGGTCTGGATTCGGAGACACCGAAATTCGGGCACGATGGGCCATCTCGACCGGCCGAACGCCAATATCCTTCGCCGTGGGTACGAAACTTTCCCTCTGGCGACCCGAGGGGACGACCAGGGTGCCACTCAGCACGGGCGAGGCGGACTTCGATACGCGAATACTCGTCGGCCGATCGTTGCACCCCCGCCCCGTATACACCACTGGCGAGTTGGGCTATCGCCTTCGGGGCGGTGCGTTCAGCGACGAGCTGTTTTATTCTTTCGAAGCCGGGATCTCAGCGAGAAGATTTTCGTTCAAGGGATTACTGAATGGCACGCAAACGCTGGGCGACTGTGAACCGATGGGCGAGGTTGGCCTGATCGGCGATCAGAACATCCTGAAGATCTCGCCTGGCGTGATCTACGCACTCAACGAGCGATTGGAGATCAGCCTCGAGCTGATTCACACGGCCACCGGGTGCAACACGACCGCGGGCAGTGTGTTGTCCCTCGGCATAGCGATTAAACCCTGACAGAACTGATGGCACTCATCAAGACAAAGAAGCGTTGGGAGATTCCGGAACGGAACGCGACGCCCGAATCCGTCTACCTCAACAGACGTCAGTTCCTGAGGGCCCTCGGCATTTCGACCGTGAGCGTGAGTCAGATTCTCACGGCCTGCAGCTACGATCGCAGCTTCGAGTCCATCGACGGTTCTCCGATCTCTGGTTCGGTCGACACACCGGCTGACATTCTGGCGCTCTATCCGGCGTCCCGCAATTCGGCTTTCTCGACCCTCGACCGTGATCTGACCGCAGCCGACGTGGCAGGCACCTTCAACAACTTCTACGAGTTCAGTTCAGGAAAGACGCAGATTAGCGAACTGTCCAGGATGTTGTCCCTTTCGCCCTGGGCGGTGGAAGTCACCGGGCTCGTGCAAAACTCGATGACCCTGGACGTGAACGACATCCAGCGGAGATTCGAGCTGGAGGAGCGCCTGTATCGACACCGTTGCGTGGAAGCGTGGTCGATGGCCGTCCCCTGGACGGGTTTCCCGATGAAGGTGTTGATCGACGCGGTGCAGCCTGATTCGTCCGCCCAATACGTGCTGCTGACCACGTTCATTATGCCTGAGATTGCCCCGGGGCAGTTCAACAACCCCCAGTGGCCCTGGCCCTATCGGGAGGTCATTACAGTCGAGGAAGCGGCGAACGATCTGACGATGATCGCGACCGGCATTTACGGCAAACAGTTACCGCCCCAGCACGGCGCGCCCATCAGATTGGTCGTTCCGTGGAAGTACGGATTCAAAAGCATCAAGTCGATCGTCCGGATCGAGTTCGTCGCGGAGAGGCCGGCCACGTTCTGGAACAGCCTCTTCCCCCCGCCTATGGGTTCACAGCGAACGTCAACCCCGACATCCCTCATCCCAATTGGCCTCAGAACACCGAGTATATAATCGGGACGAACGAGATTCGGCCGACCCTACCTTACAACGGCTATGGCGACTTCGTCGCTCATCTCTATCCGTCGGGCCCGGGCTGATACCTGGCTACACCTTTCAATAGCATCATTCGAACAGTTCTTGCAAGCTCGATCGCACGGAATGCACTGAAAGGACCGCTCTCGAGACGACACGGAGTTTACCACGTCCTTCCTATCACTTGAGGATGTTGTACAGCTGAGCTATCATTGGGAAACGACCAAGCCAAGCGTGGAGATCCGATGTCAGAAGAACTCGGGACGAGGGACGTGCTGCAGCAACTCGATGCGCGGATGAACAGCCTGGAGAATCAAAATCGCTCAGAAATGGGGAGCTTGCGGTCCGAGATGGGAAGTATGAGGTCTGAGATGAACGCCCGCTTCGATCGTGTGCATCAAGACTGGCGATGGCTCACGGGACTCTTCTTCGCGGGATGGATAACCGTGATCGCCTCCATCTGGCTCAAACCATAAAATCAACCTCACCGCCCCGCTCGACCCGGTCGCTTAATCTGATCGAAATCTTCCTGCAGGAACGGACACCCGAACGGCTCTTCATACGGACGGTACGGAACCATCGAGGCAATTTCATCGATTCGCTCTAGGATCTCGGTGGGAAGCGGTCCATCCTCCGCGGCTCGAACATTCTGACGCAACTGATCGACGTTCCGCGGTCCCGTTAAGACAGCCGACGCGTCGCCCGCATTACCCAGCACCCACCGCAACGACAGCTCGGGAATCGGTATCCCGACCTCATCGACCAGCTTGTAGAGCTGCTTCAGCTGTTCTCTCCTCGGCTTGTTCAGCCACCTGCCGTCCGCCGCCCCAACCTGCGCATCGAATCGATGGGCCAGCCATCCCTGTTGCGTCGGGGACGCCAGAAAGATTCCCATATTCTGTCGCCTGGCTTCGGGCAGGAGCTCGATCTCGGCCTCTCGCCACAGCATACTGTAGTTGAACGCGGTCAGTACGACGTCGTAGAATCCCGTCGCCATGATGGGCACGATTTCGTAGGCCGTCGTCCCACCCAATCCTGAAAACCGAATGACCCCCTCGTCCTTCAACTCCTGTAGCAATTCGTGGACTGGGCCATCGTAGGTGCGAAGATCGTCCCACCAGTCGAGCTGACCGGGCCGATCTGGCTCGTGAATCATCATAATGTCGATCGTGTCGCGATGGAGCAGCCTCCTGCTCTCGTCCACAATCGCGCGAAGATGCGTCTTGTCTTTGGGGTCGAAGTCGTCTGATCGGGGTCCCAGCTTCGTCGAAACGATACACGGCCGGGTCACATCTTTGAGGGCTTCGCCGACACCCGCCTCGCTGTCACCGTAGTCAGCCGATGTATCTAGCAAGTTCAGCCCCAACTCCAGCGCCTCGTGGACGATGGCCTTCGCTCCCGCGTAACCGTCCTCACCACGGGTCGCGAAGGCCCCGCCGAGCGCCAACTCGCTCACTTCCAACCCGGTACGACCCAGGATTCGCTTCTTCATACACTCACCCTTCAGTCAAGCCAGGAGATCGATACGCGAACCCTGCAAATCGTTCGCCTTGCGTAGGACCAACGTGGAGACCGACGTGAGCACCTTGTCCCTCGCGAGACGCGTCGACAGGTCGGCGATTTCCCTTATCGTGGTCGAACCTTGGAGATCATCGTTCAACGATCGGAATGCCGCTTCCAACTCCCGGGTATTCTGAGCGAGGTGACGCTGAGCGTTCACCGCGGGTAGATTAGAGTTGATCGTCAGCATAGGTGAAGGAAACCAACGCGCTGGTGTACTGGCAAGTCCTCAACACATCAGCCCTCGCTCATCAGGCCAACGGACCCCACCAGATCACAATCAGTCGACCCTGTCGAGGTTCCCGGCCTCCCTCGGTGTGAAGAATCCATCCCTTTCCACCATCTTGCGACTCGGCACTTTCCACCGTAAGACACCCAGCCGACCGCTACCCCAGGAATCTACATCCTCGCCCTCTGGTACGGGGGAATTGTCGTAGCACCTCAACCTCAGGCCACGCAAACGCCACGTTTCGCGACTGTCGTGGACTGTCACGATTGTATCGTCATCCAGGACGACGGAGCGCGCATACTGACCACAGCGGTAGAGCTGGTAGACGGACCTGCTCCAGGTTTCGCCGCGATCGTAGCTCAGCATAAAACGCTGCCCGTATCGTCCAAACGTCAGGATCAGGGTGTCGTCAGACAATCGCAGAATCGACCCGGACTGTTGGGCGGACGCCGTCACGATCCTCGGGGTCGCCCAGGTCTTTCCCCCGTCTGTACTCGAGCTGAATGCCGTGTGCTGGAACAGCTGACAGCCCACATCCGCGGGCGAACCGGTCCCGGAATACAGTCTCGCATCAGTCGCGAGATCGTCGGGATCTTCCGGCGTTTTGTTTCTCTGATACCGGATCGATGCGACGATCTCACCCGTCGGCAGCTCGAGCAGGTTCGGCTCAGGGGAGTGGTCCGTAAATCTTGAGAACCTCGACCACGTCCTGCCGTCGTCGTCGGAGCTGAAAATGAACGAGTGAAAAAAATCCTCGTTCTGAGGCACGGCTTTACCCGGACGAGCCCACGATTGGACGACGAAGGGGACGACAATCCGTCCTTCGTGAAGCTGGATCGGCTTCGTCTGATCGCCGATGACATCGTAGGGCGAAGAATCGAACGGTCCGGTGGCCTGCCACGTGCGTCCTCGGTCTTCAGATCGGGTCGTCCACGCAAACGTGTGATGGCTTTCATCCTGCGTGAGCTCTTCGTGGTCCTCACCGTCGTTGGCTCTCATCCCCCACACGACCAGAAGCGTGCCGCTGTCCGTGACACCGATCCCCGTGGGACTACAGGAGAGTCTCGTAAGACCTTCGGGTAATTCCGGACTCAGCGAGGGCGACGTGGCGAGAAGCGCCCAGTTCCGACCCGAATCCTTGCTGTGGTAGACCTGGCCTTCGGTTCCCGCCGTGAACAGTTCCTGATCGGGACCCCCTGCGACAGTCGGTTGGAAGATCGGACTCAACCCCGTATCGATCTGTTCACACGGCCACTCGACCGGCGGCTGCCTGAACACTTCGAACACCTCGGGATGAAGGTCTGCCCACGTACGAATGTGCGTCATTGGGTCCTCGAGCGGATGCTGAAGAGACTGGTGAGCGATCATACAGTCGTGGGCTCCTGCCCGCGACCGTTGTAGAACAACGCGTTACGCTCGCCCCCGTGCTCCGCACGGGGGCTCTATACCCATCGCGGAATGTGTAGATTTGTCATCCCGGCAGGCCTCAGGCAGGGGGTCGTCCTTTGGTCTTTCTTCAAGGATCCCTTCAGAACACGTCCCAGGCGAAGACCTTGTTTCGAAGTGTCTGGATCATGACTTATAATCCCCTACTGACACAACCTGGTTCTTTTGCGTAAAACAACACACTGCGCTCGTCCCCGTGCTCTGCACGGGGACGCAGAGGGGCAATAGTATGAGCGTGTATGAAGATGCAATCGTGATCGATAGTCTGAACGTGAGCAACTGGGAAAGCCCCGCTGTGTTTCACGCTATGCACACGGGGGGCGTGACGGCAACCAACGTCACAGTCGCAACTTGGGAAAACTTCATTGAGACGATGGATCACCTGGCGGCGTGGCCCAGCCGATTCGACGACCACAAAGACATTCTGCTTCAGGTAAGATCGACAGCCGACATCCGAAGGGCCAAAGAAGATGGCCGCGTCGGAATCATCCTCGGGTTCCAGAATGCCTCCCCCATCGAGAACGATCTGGACCGGCTCGCCCTCTTTCACGACCTGGGGGTGCGGATCATCCAGCTGACCTTTCACGAACGCAATCTGCTCGGCAATGGCTGCTACGAACGTGGCGACGATGGGCTCAGCAACTTCGGTCTGGATGCGGTGCGCGAAATGAACAGGATGGGCATCGTCATCGACCTCTCCCACGTCGGCGTCCAGTCCACGCTCGATGCGATCGAGCATTCCGAGCAACCGGTCGCGGTGACCCACGCGAATTGCCGGGATTTCCACGAAAGCCCCCGCAACAAAACCGACGAGGCTCTGAAGCGGGTGGCCGAGAAGGGTGGTGTCATCGGGGCAACGGCGATCGGTTCGTTTCTTCCAACGCAGTTTGAATCCTCGCTGGATGATTACATAGACGCGATCGACGATATGGTCGAGCGCGTAGGAATCGATCACGTCGGCTTCGGCACGGACTTCACACAGGATCAGCCGAAGCCGTTCTGGCGCTACATCGGGTCACAGCAGGGCACGAAGTTTCCGGCCACCTTTACTAATCCTTTCGTAGAGTATGACGAAGTGTCTCTCTACCCCACGGATCTGGAGACACCCGATAAACTACCCAACCTCGGGAGGGCGCTTACCGCCAGGGGATACGGACCTGAGGATGTATTGAAGATTCTAGGCGGAAACTGGCTCAGGCTGTTCGCACAGGTTTGGAGCGAAGCCTGACCGAACGGACCGCTCGCACCGAGCACTCCATCTTTCTCAGAGACCTAGCTCACAGGTCCCTGTATCGCATTCGACTCGTCCGAAGCGGTGTCGATTGCGGGCGATGATACCATAGCACGCACGAAAAAATGTCGAGAAGACAGGCACCCTGTAGAGCCACGTAATCAGGTGGAGAGGCGGGATCCGACGATAGATCTCATAGATCGCGTCTGAACCCACGTAGATTATTTCGGCACCGGCCGTGGGCCCAGACCGCTCGGACACGGCCGAAACAAACCGGAGACCGGTGTTGAAATCCGACTCCTCGAGCCTTGGAAACCGAACCGCGACACCATCGGTCTGTCGCGGCAAGTACTCGAACTGATCCCTTCGATCGAGCTTCTGGATTCTCCGGATGCTCCACTGACAGAACCGGCATTCGCCGTCGTAAACGATCACCTGATTTTCCAAACGACCACCCTTCCTCACCGCAGGTTGAGTTGCACGTCACTGCCCGCGGTCTGTACGGCGTTGATCTGAAATATCAGATGAACCCAACTAAAAGTCGTTGTTCACTTTGACCGGCTGGCCTGTGCGCAACGACTCCCAACACGCAAGCCCCGTCGCCACGATCCTCGCACCGTCCCGAACATCGACCCACGGTTTTGTTCCGTTCATCACACAATCGGCCATATGGCGAAGCATCACGATCATCTCGCCATAGTGTCCTCGCCCGTCTGGAAACGTCGTAACCGTCGTCCGTGAGGGTGACGGCCAATCAGGATCCAGCCGCTTCTCGCCATCTCGAATCGTTCCCTTCGTCCCGTAGACGGTCAGGCTGTTCCCCTTCACGCCTGGCGGGTGGATTGCTCCGAGGATGTTCGCGACCCGGCCGATTTTCCCGCTCATGAACCGGCAGTTGATCAGGAAATTGTCCTCCTGCGGGTAGTCCACCGATACGCCACTGCGCAATCCATAACAGTGGACTTCCTCGATGTCGCCCATAAACCATCTGAGCAAATCGATCGGATGGCACGCGCCACCCAGGATCAGGTCCTGCGGCATCTGGACCCGCCACGGAGAGTAGTCATAGACCGGACGGAGATCGTGAACGTAGTGCGCCTCCGCCAGGAACAGCTCTCCGAGCTCACCCGCGTCGCAGGCGCGTTTGGCTTCGATGAAGTCGTAGCGCCCTCTCATCGTCTGAGTAACGAGCAGAACGCGTTTCGATCGATCGACTGCCGCTATGACCGTCTCGACTTCATCCATCGTGTAAACCATCGATTTGGTTACCATCACGTGCTTGCCCGCCGCCAACGCTTTTAGGATCTGGTCGGCGTGGAGAGGGCCGGGCGTGTAGATTCCGATGATATCCACATCCGTCTCGCAGAGTGCGTCGAACGAAGTCGTCTTCTGGGCGATTCCGTGCTCATCCGCGAGTCTCGAAAGCGCATCATCCTTCGTATCGCAGAGCGCGGTTACCCGAATAGGAATGTCGTCCTGCGTATTCGCGCCCAGAAGCGTCCGGCCGTGGCCGAGTCCGGCCACTCCTATAGTTAGTGATCGAGTCATTCAACCGTTCCTGTTTGAAATGACGATCGCGGTCTTCGGCAGGCGGCAGAATCGTCGAAGCCAGAGGTTTACCAGCGAAGTACGCCTCCGAGAAGCAACTTCTGATCGGGCGTTCCATTCTCCTTCAACGCGGTCACCTTGGGTCCATCGAACGGTTCTCTCGACTTCATCCACGCATTTTGGTAACACATCAGACACACACGGCGTCTCTCGTTAGACGTATTGGCTGCGCCCCGGTGGTAGAGCCACCCGTCGAACATCACCGCCTGACCGGGCTTCGCGTAGACCCGTTTTTCGTCGGGAAACTTAGGATGTCCTTCGGGAGGCTTGAACGGCGCGCGATGGCTGCCCGGGACAATCACGATCGGACCGTTCTCTTCGGTCAGCACATCCAGGAAGTAGCCACAGTTGATCTGTCCCGGTAGACTCCCGTAGGGCGTACTGTCGGGATCCATCGGCCACGGCCCATCGCGATGCCAGTGCTGATCTTCCTGCCCCGGTTCGGTCACACGCGCCGTCGCACTGTGCAGCTGAACGCACGTCCCCAGAATCGCCTTCATGCGATCAAGAATCGGCGTGTGATCGAGCAGGAAGGCGAAATCGTCGTCCTCCTCCAGAAGCTGATGGATGAAGGGTTCGCCTAGACGTTCGTATGCGTCGTCAAGAGCGCGCCGTAATGAGCCGACTTGTTTCTCGTCAATCGCATCCTCTACGACCAGATACCCCCACTTCCGAAAGAATCGGACGTCGGCTTCGATCGCCGGTGTGACCTCCGGGTTCATCTGTTGGGGAACGATGGCTGGATCGTAGTCCCTGGCCATTCCAGCGTGCCTTTCGGTGATCGGAAATCTCGGGTGCCTGTCAGAGTCAGCGGCAAGATAGAAAGGGGCCAACTGCACTGCAACCTCGCTCGACGGATCTGGCCGGTAATCTCCCTCTTCAATTTGCGCGATGGATCAGCTTGAGTATCTTCCCATCCCATTCGTCCCTTGCCCGGCCACCGAACCGATCCCACGCACTGACCAACGATGTCACCAAGAGCCAAAATCATCATTCTCATCAGCTCCCTGACAGTCACGATCGCCATGGGTGCGCGGCAGTCGTTCGGCCTCTTTCTCCAGCCCATTTCCGAAGCGCTCTCAACCGGGCGGGAAACATTCAGCCTGGCCATGGCCGTTCAAAACATCCTGTTCGGGATCCCTTTAGCTGGAATTCTCGCGGATCGTGTTGGCCACAGATGGGTTGTCGTGGCTGGGGCTGCCATCTACGCCGGCGGATTCTCCCTCCTCTCCTTCGGCTCGTCGACGCCCGCCCTCTACCTGGGCCTGGGGGGTATGGTCGGGCTCGCACTCAGCGCGACGTCCTATGTCGTCATCCTGGGCGCGGTCGCGCAGGTCGTTCCGCCGGAAAAGAGAGGAACCGCCTTCGGCATCGTCACGGCAGCGGGGTCTTTCGGCATGTTCGCCGTCGTACCGATCGTTCAGTTTCTTCTGAACTCTTTCGGCTGGCAGACGACGCTGCTGTATGCCGCCGGCGTGGTCGGTGTGATCGCCCTGTTCGCGCTCGGATTCCCTACGCGTGTGGCGAGCAGTTCAGATGGGAGCCAAAACATGATCGAGGAATCCTTCGGAGGCATCCTCGGCCAGGCCCGTTCCCACTCAGGCTACCTGCTGCTCAACGCAGGATTCTTCGTGTGCGGATTCCACGTGGCTTTCATCGCGACGCATCTGCCTTCCTTCCTTGCCGACCACGGCCTTCCAAAGATGATCGCCGCAACCGCGCTTTCCCTCATCGGACTGTTCAACATGGTGGGCTCGTTTCTGTTCGGGCGGCTCGGCGACCGCTATCGCAAGAAGTATCTATTGAGCTTTTTATACTTCACGCGGGCCGTCGTCATCAGCTGTTTCATCATCGTCCCGGTCACCAGCACATCCGCCCTGGTCTTTGCGGCCATCATCGGTTTCCTCTGGCTCGCCACGGTCCCCCTGACGAGTGGTACGGTGGCTCAAATCTTTGGCACTCGTCATCTGTCCTCTCTCTATGGCATTGTTTTCTTCAGCCACCAGATCGGCAGTTTTCTCGGCGTGTGGCTAGGCGGCCGTATCTATGACGCCACAGGATCCTACAACCCCGTGTGGATCGGGGCCATTGCCCTCGGTGTCGCCGCCGCGCTCGTACACCTGCCGATCCGCGACGAAGCTCTGGGCAAAACTGCACCCACCGAAGTCGCCGCATCCTGATCAACCAGAACAGCAGAAACTCAGAGAAACTGATCGTCGACTGCGGCAATTCTGGGTGGACTGCAGGATCGACGGATTCCGTGTTCACGCAGACAAACGGCTAGGTAGTCGATGACGACCCTTTAAAGGCTGCGACTGGCTCGATGATGAGCAGGTTAGTCGTGCGAGACTGGCGGGAATTGTAGGAAGGTATGCGGCAGGAGTAATCGTCACCGTGTGCGTATCTTAACAGACCAGCCCGTCGACGAATTCATCGACCGGCATCTGCTCGAACCGCTCCTGCGATTCACACGTCTCCAAAAAAGTCGCACATCGGTCCGGAGGAAGACGCTTTTCGATCACCCGGGTGTACTTCTCCCTCAATAGTGGAAACGCCTCGTCCCGCCGGCGACGATGTCCGATTGGATACCCGACCTCAACGCGATCGGTCGACGTCCCATCCTCGAAGAACACGCGAACCGCGTTCGGAATCGCTCGCTTCTCCGGGTCGAAGTATTCCTGAGTGAACGCCTCGTTCTCGCGAACTGTCATCCTGTCACGTAGCGCATCGATCCTCGGGTCCGAGGCGGCTTCCTCTTCATAATCCTCGGCCGTGAGGTTCCCCTTTGCGAGGGGCACGGCTACCATGTACTGAATGCAGTGGTCACGGTCGGCGGGGTTGGCGAGCGGACCCGTCTTGTCGATGATGCGGGCACCGGCTTCCTGAGTTTCGATCTCGATTCGCTCGATTTCATCGAGACGATCGGCTACGGCCGGATGAAGCTGAACAGCCGCCTCGACCGCCGTCTGTGCGTGGAATTCCGCCGGGTAGGACACTTTGAAGAGCACGTGCTCCATCACATACGACCCGAGCACGCGGCCCAGCTTCAGGCTGTTCCCGCCGAACAGAACGTCCTGAAAACCCCATCCCTCCGCCGTCAGCGCGGACGGATAGCCCATCTCCCCGCGCAGACTCTGCAGAGCCGTCCAGACACCCCGGCTCGTTGCATCGCCCGCCGCCCAGCTCTTGCGAGACCCGGTGTTGGGTGCGTGGCGATACGTTCTGAGCGCCCCTCCGTCGATCCAGGCGTTCGACAGGGCATCGATCACCTGTTCACGTGAGCCGCCGAGCATGGCCGTCGCCACGGCCGTCGAAGCGATCCGCACGAGCAGCACGTGGTCGAGCCCTACCCGGTTGAAGCTGTTCTCCAGGGCGAGCACGCCCTGAATCTCGTGCGCCTTGATCGCCCAGGCGAGGACCTCGCGCATCGACAGACGCTCGCCCGTCCGGCTGAGATAGTCGGCGACGGCAAGGATGCCTCCGAGGTTGTCAGACGGGTGCCCCCACTCGGCGGCCAGCCACGTATCGTTGTAATCGAGCCAGCGGATCATCGCCCCGATGTTGTGGGCCGCACGTACGGGATCCAGCTCGAAGGACGTGCCCGGCACGCGGGCACCCGGCTTCATCACCGCCCCCGGGACGATAGGGCCGAGCAACTTCGTGCACGCCGGGTAGTCGAGCGACATCAGCGCACAGGCGACCGAATCCACAACACAGTAGCGTGCAGTCACCATGGCTTCCTCGCTGCTCGTCACATCGTACGCGAGGACATACTCGGCCACCGTCTCGAACAACGCGTCAGGGCCTGGTCGACGGGTGTCCTTCGTCGGGGCGCTCACGCGCGTGGCGCTCCCACTTGCGACACCCCGTCACGATGACACATCACCGTCGGTTCCCTCCTCGAACAGCTCGTCGATCTTGCGCTCGAAGGCTTCGTATCTCAAAACATCGTAGAGCTCGGCTCTCGTCTGCATTTCCGGCAGAAGACCCGACTGCGTCCCCTCTTCACGTATCGTCCTGTAGACCGAAAGAGCGGCCTTGCTCATCGCCCTGAATGCCGACAGGGGATAGAGCACGCAACGGACGCCTGCTTCGCCCAACTCTTTCACCGTAAACATCGGCGTCTGTCCAAATTCGGTAATGTTGGCAAGCACGGGGGCCCCCGCATCCGCCACGAACCGACGGTACTCCTCCAGTTCGGTCACGGCCTCTGCGAAGAGGATGTCCGCTCCTGCTTCGACATACCGGCAGGATCGATCGACGGCGGCATTCAACCCTTCCGAGGCGAGGGCGTCCGTCCGTGCGACGACGACAAACTGATCGTCGGATCGGGCGTCGACGGCGCTCTTGATCCGGTCGACCATCTCCTGGCACGACACGAGTTCCTTGCCGGGCCGGTGCCCGCACCGCTTCATCTGCACCTGATCTTCGATGTGACAGGCGGCCGCTCCAGCGCGGGTCAACTCCCGAATCGTTCGCGCAATCATCAGCGCCGCCCCCCAACCCGTGTCGGCATCGACCAGCATCGGAAGATCCGTGGCGCCCGTGATCCGCCGCACGTCCTCTGCGACGTCATTCAGGGACGTCAGCGCCAGATCGGGCAAACCGAACGACGCATTCGCCACGCCCCCACCCGACAGGTAGATGGCACGGTAACCGCTCTGCTCCGCGAGCAGTGCCGTGTAGGCATTGATCGTCCCGACGATCTGCAAAGGGCGCTCGGCCGCCATCGCCTCGCGCAGAAATTTCCCCTTACTCACCTTGAGTCCTCCATCCAACAGAAGGGCTATACCCGCATCGTCCTGCCGGAGATCCCGCGACCGATCTTGGCATTCTCCTCGCTCCCACCCGAGAGGATTCGCACGCCCCAATCCATCAGGTATCTCACTTTCGCTTCGGTGTCGAGCGAGGGGTCGTTCCACGAGCTTAAAAATGCGACACCGGCCCGGTCGCAGGCGCCCTTGACCATCTGCCGGGCGTTCTCCATTTCTGGCGGATACGGAGGATCGTGCGAGTCCGCGTGCCCGAACGACATCCCCATATCGCCAGGCCCCCACTCCGCAAAGGCTAAACCAGGCACCTGTGCGATGTATTCGGCGTTTGCGGCTCCCTCGCGATCCTCGATCTTCAAACCCAGCATCAGCTCGCCGTCGGGGTTGAGCGGCCACGGATCCGCCGCCTTCGTGTACTCCGGGGCTTTCACCCCCCAGATGCCGGCGGCGTAGCCCTGTCCACCCGACCCTCGCTGGCCCTGCCGCAAGCCACCACCCAGACCTGCCGTTTGGAACGGGTACCGACATTCTTCGACAAACGCCTTGACCGCGTCGGCCTGTCGAGCGTGAGTATGCAAAATCCCGTGGACTCCGGCTGCCAGGACCTGCCGGATCTGCCAGCCGTTGGCACGAACCTCGTAGTCCGTTCGGGCGTTCGACGGCAGCGTCGTCAGAACGGTCGGAGTTCTGTGGCCGGAATTGGTCGGCCCACCGTCTACCAGCCCCTGCATGAAGGCCCGCAATCCAGCGATGTCGAACGGACTGTGCTCGAAGTCCGCCATCAGAAAGTCGGCCCACGTCTTCGCTTGCTTCTTTCCGTTCTCGTAGGTCAGCTCTCCGGCCCCCGAGTAGTAGAGGTATTCGCCCTGGTCGAGTAGTTCGATACTCTTATTGATCCGCGTTTTGGCCATTCCCCCTCCTCGTGTGCTTGCGTGATCAGCTTGAACGATCGATTCAGCGTGCCTCCCGACAGCGTGATCAAGTTCGCACCCAAACCGTCTCCAAACAAGAACCCCCCGCGACAGAAATCGCGAGGGGCAGACCGAACTCGGCGCTCCGTTGCTCAGGCGGGTGGCTTCCACCTCCTGACACGTCGCTTGAAACAGCGATCGAGCTCCTGACGGATGGCCTGAACATCCTTGAATCGGTCGCCGAACACCGAGAGCATGTACCCACCCGCAATCTGTTCGGGACACGCGAACATCTCTCGCCCAGGCTCCGCGGCCTCGAGCCAGCAACCGATAACCTGGTCCGCGAAGACGAGCCAGTCCTTGAACTCGGGCGTCAGCTGTCCCTTTCGACCCAACGCCGGAACCTGCGCGTGATGGCCGTTGAACGGGCGAAAGTGAAACTGCTGCGCCAGCTGAATCAGGTCCGGCCGCTCGGCGAGTCGGTCCCAGTATGGGGGCGATAGATGTTTGATGACTGCGGGATGCGAGAAATCCCACGTCATCTTGAGCGGGTGTCCCTCGGCCTTTTCGTAACCGGCGGCCAGGGCGTAGGTCTTTTCGGGGGTTTCGGTGCACGTATCGCGATGGACCTCGATGGCCACGTCCATCTCGAGGGCGTCGGCCGCGTCCATCACGCGTCGCGCGACCGCGACCGCCCGTTCGGTCGGGGTGTCGTGATCGAGCATCTGAACGTTCACGCACCGCGCCCCGGCCTTCTTGATGGCCCGGAATTTGGGCTTGATCTCCGGAATCCCACCGACGTCGGTCGTGGCTGCAAAGATGAGTCCGGACTGCTCGACGTGCTCAGACGTGATCATCGGAATCCGGCCCAGAAACCCGTCAAACCCCGCCCGCTTGATCCGCTTCAGCTTTTCGGGAATGTCCCATTCCCCCTTCTTCCCACCGTAGCCTCCCAGCGTACCCACCGAACACATGTGACGGATCGCGGGACTGGGTGTCTTCGCTTTTGCCAAGATCGCCTCCGGGAATTTACTTCGCCAGAACGCCCTGAACGGCATCCAAAAGCTGCGCGAACTCGAAAGGTTTGGGAATCGTCATCTCGACGCCCAGCTCTTCCAAATACTGAATCCGTTCTTCGTTCAGGTTCGCGCTGAGGATGATCACCGGCACCTCCACGCCCTCCTGCTTTGCAGGATGAGAATGAACTGATCCCCCGGCGTGGGCATCACCAGATCCGACACCACGAGGTCGATCTCTTCCCAGTTCACTTCTTCCAGAGCAGGCGCAGCGTCCTCGAACGCGAGAACCTCGTGACCGTCCCTCTCCAACACTCGCGTGATCGCCACGCGGATGGTGTTTTCATCGTCCATGACTACGATTTTTGCCATTCCTAACGCCCTTCGTCTGTGGTTCGACCCGAACGACTGGCCTCGGTCTCGGCGGAGGCCAGAAGCCGAGCGTTGAAGGTCCGCCCATCTTCCAGGGCCCGTGAGGGAACCTCGAACAGCCGCTCGAGGATCGTGTTGACTTCATCGAGTCCGAAGTCGGCTTCGACTTCTACAACGATTTTATAGGTCGGCACACTATCCCTCTCGCATCAAGGCCCTCAATATAGGCGCCGGACAGAAATCACAAAAGGCCGGATCGGCCGCTCGGCGTCTCAGTCGTCGGCCAATTCGGCACTCGCTGAATCGGCCGCAGAATGCCGTGCTGCCCGCATTTTCCACCACACCCTCATCCTCTCTCGAGGAATCGCTTCGTCCTCGAACGGAACGGTCAGGACGGACTCGGCGTTGAAAGCCACCTCCTCCGGCGTGAACCAGGCACGCTTCAGACGACCGTCCGTCTGTCGCTCGGCCTGATCGCTGTAGTGACTCGAGGACGTATCCTCGCTGCTGCCGAACGGCACGAGACTCCACGCCTCCGGTTGATCATCGAGCGCGACCACGAGGGTGAACGCCGACCCTCCCGTCACCCGATGAATCCCGTCCTCTCCCGGTTCCGACCAGGTCGCGTGGACGGCATCCACACCGTTCGGGGTTCCGCCCGTTGGAAACATCGACGTGCCACGTTCGATCACGTGGACTTCGCCCCATCTCATATCCAGCCGCCCATACGTTTCCACGAGGTAGGCCACGGTCTGCTGCAACGCATCCACGGCCACTCGCTCTAGCACCGTAATGTTTTCCCGCTGATCCTTCGGAAGCTGAGCGACGAGCGGCGCGAACCTCCGCTGCCACGTCGCGAACAGCAGCACAGATCGGCTGTCGACGTCGGCTCGGTTGTCCCAGGACCGCAGCAGATTGATGGCTTGAGCGACGAGCGCGTCGGGATCGTAGAGCTCCTGCCAGATTCGGTTGTATCCGCTCAGGATCAGCCCCTTGAGCTCTTCTGCGGCGATCAGATAACTGTCTCGCGAGAAGGCCACGAGCTCGTCGACCGAAACGACGCCGCGTGAAGCCAGCCACGTTCGTGTTCGACGTCCCCGATCGGTCACCCGTCCCCACCCGAGCGATGCGGGGTAATCAGACCTGTCGAGCAGTTGCTCCGATGTCAGCGCGTCGGGAGGCACGTTGCAGTTCTGCATAAAACCCGAAACGGGATTGATCACCTGCGGCAGCTGTGAAAAAGGCAGGACGCCGCGCCACTCGGATTCTTTCGTCCACCCTGGGACGGGAGACTCCCAGTCGAACTTGTCGGATCGAAGGGGCGAGCGGGCGACGAAGGCATAGTAGGTCGTGCCTTCCGTATCTCCATACATCACGTTGATCGCCGGAATCTGGAGTCGCGATACGGCCGACCTGAACTGCGCGAGATCCTGCGCACGTCCCATTTCGTGGAGCTGACCCACGACATTGGCGATGTCATCCATCGGAGCTCTGGCGGCGTAGGCCCAGTTTTCCCCGATCTTGTAGACGGGGCCGTGGTGGGTGTAGAGAACCTCCCTCGAAATCTTCTCCACGCCCGTCCCCCGGCGAACTCGGATTTCGATCTGTCTGGATGAAACGCGCTCCCTTTCACGCTCGTAGAGGTAGCGGCGCGAATTCGCCCGATCCAGCTTCACCTCGTAGAGGTCGAACACGTCGGCTTCGTTCGCTGTAAACGACCACGCCATCTTCCCGTTGTGTCCCTGAAAGATCACCGGCCAGCCGAAGAACGTCCCGCCGTAGACGTTCAGACCCTCACCGCTCACGAGGTGGGCCTCGTAAATGCGGAAGGGGGTGTCCCACGGGAAGTGCAGGTCCGACATCATGAGCGTCCGCCCGCTGCGGCTCCGTGTCGGGGACACCACCACCTGGTTCGAGCCGAGGATTCCGAGCGGTGCGGTCGTCGACAGCCCCTTCGAGGCGAGTTCGGGGTAGCCCTGCCGTTCGACGAACTGCAAGATCAACCATCGCGTCGCGGCAACGACATCTGTCGCCCGAACGGGCTCTACCCACGAGGGCAGAACCTGCCGGTGAATGTCGATGTAGTGATTGACGCCGTCGGCGAACGCACCGATGATGCGTCGAGTCCGCTCCGGTATCGTGCCATACAGCTCCCCCGCGACACGATCGATACGCCACGTGCGCGATCTGAAATCGGATTCGATCGCTGACGGCCCGACGACCTCGGCAGCCTCCCCTTTGGCCTGTTTGTAACTCACCAGCATGCCTATGAGGTGGTCCTCGGCCTGGGCAAACCCGAATCCAAACGCCACATCGGCGTCAGTGGAACCGTAAATGTGGGGGATTCCGTAACGGTCTCTGATGATGCGCGCGCGCTCCGCGGGAGGGAGGAACAGGGAATCACCGAGGGTGGCGATCACCGAATCCACAAGGGGTACCGCCAGAAGACTGTCCAGCCCTTCATCCGACGTTCCATCCGTCTGCGCGCAGACGGCGGACACCCACACGAGCAGGAAGGCGATCAGTCGCACGCTCACCCTCTGAAAAGATGGTGCTCGACCGGAAGTGACACGGTCATCCCGTTCACGGCGGACAGAAATCCGGCCTCCATCACTTCCTGAGCGTCCCGAGACAGGTCGGCATTCGTCAACCCGGTCGGCTCCGAACCACCCCGGATCGATTTTACGAAGTAGGACGGCCCGTCCGTCTCGCCCTCGGGCAGGGTATCGAGTTCGACCATCGTGCCATCCTGGTTGGCCCGCGTGAACACGTCGATCCGATCGTCGGCTGCCACGAGTGTCCCCTCCGTCCCATAGACCACCAGATCGTGCGCGGGTTTGTGGGCGACGGCTTCGGTCCAGGTCATCTCCAGTCGGCACATCGCTTTGGGATATCGCAGGATCATCATGCCATTGTCATCCACGGCCAGGTGTCGCTTCACCAGACGACCCGCCACCCCGACGACCGATTGAGGGCTTCCCAGCATCCAGACACACAACGACGAACCGTATCCACCGTAGTCGTTGAACGCACCGGCACCATTGAGCTCCGGATCGAACAGAAACTCACAAAACTGATCGGAACATCCGTACTCGTCGGGGCCACAGTGGCCCCCACGCCAGACGATCTGCCAGACATCGTCAATCGTTCCTTCGTCAACCAGACGTTTGGTCGTACGCCAGCTGCGCGACCAGGCCGTCGGCCAGTTCACCATCAGGCGCGTCCCGTGTTTCTTGGTGGCGATCAGCATTCGGTCGGCCTGCTCGAGCGTGGCGGCCATGGGCTTCTCCACCATCACATCGATGCCTCGGGGCGCACAGATCTCGACGACGTCGGCGTGTTCGGCCGTTGCCGTAAAAACGAACACGGCGTCGGGACCCACGTCGTCGAGCAATCCTTCATAGTCGTCGAAGACCCGCTCGCAGCCCGTTTCGTCCACGAACTTCTCTCTCAGGGACGGATCATAGTCCGCGCCGGCCACGAGCTCCGCATCGGACAAGGCGTCCAGCCGTTTCAAGTTCGTCCAGACGTGATCGTGGGCCATCCCCAGCGCGGCGACTCGAATCGCCTCGGCCATCGAGGTCTCCTCAGGATTCTTTTGATCTATCGACTCTTATCGTCTTGATCTCGTAGGGTCGGAATCGAACGCACGTCGCGTCGACCTCGCGAAGGACCTCACCCAGGGGTGAGACCTCCCACGCCGCCGTGGCATCGGGCACACCAAGGATCGCTTGACCCTCTTCCCCCAGCGCCTCATACGCTCTGATTTCGAGTCCACCTTCAACGGGGCGGATCGACGAAGACAGGATTCCGCGGCCTTCGACCGAGCAGGCCGAGGCGGTTGCGGCGAGCGGCTTTTGTGACTTGGCGTCGTAGACCGGCCTGAGCGACATCGCGTGCCGCAGCCCGGCCGCCAGACGATCCGCCTCCTGAATCTGATCCTCTCCCACATTCGTCGCCAGCCGAAAACGGGCCGTGATCTCCCCCGCAGGCGAACGCCAGACCCGGTGGTAGGTGTAGGACGAAGGATCGATCGTCGAGAGGTAGAGATCGGTCCGAACGTCGTGCGCACCGAACCGAAAACTTCGCCGATCGCTCGCCAGGACCCACGCCGGGTTTCGGGATGCGACCCAGCCGTGGACGTCGCGGGTCCCCGGCGACTCCAGAACGGATGACCCGAAGGGGGTAGCGTATCGGATATCCAAAGGTTGGGCCGTCGGACACTCGAAAACGGCTTGGAGGAGCCCCGAGACCTCATCCCTCCAATCGACGGCAACCGTGATGTCCAGCCACGGCAAGCTGCCATACATCGTCAGCGTCAGCCTCGCAGGTGACTGTAGCAAGCGACCTTCCACCGCCAGCGAAGCACTGACCGACCCACTCTCGACCAGATCGATGCGATCGGGAGCCAGCTCGAATTTTCGCCCGGTCGGGTCGTGCTCGGCTCGCTCCGATGCCAGACTATCCTCCACAACCTCCAGACCCAGACGCTCGATCAGCATCGTACCCGTTGACCGATCGGCGATCGCGATCGCCCCAGACACGTCATCCACATCCACCCTGAAGTCTCGGACCTTGAACGTGCGGCTCAATCGAATCCCCCTCCGGGGTTCAGACACGCGTTCTTCCACATCTTCGATCGCGAAGGAAGGCTCGCCGAACTCGGGCGTCATCGCACCGGGGGCCTGTATGGGCATCAACGCGTCCGGACGCGACGGTTTCGGAATCAGATAGTAGGTCTTGTAGCCACACGCTGGTACGTCCCGGGCAACGAACCGAAATCCGATCTCCGCTGTTTCGACCTGCTTTCCCCGAGTCTCCTCAACATCGATGGGATCGCCACCGTCGTCCACGACGCGATAGAGGTCGTAGCGCTCGAAATCGCCGACCCGCCCCTCTCCATAGAAGACAACGTGAGCGTTCACAGGCCCCGTGGCCGTCCACGGGTTCGGGTTGAACACGACGAGCGCCAGCGTACCATCTGGCCCATCCCCGAACACCACCTGCTCGGCGATCCACGTTTCGGCCGAATCGGCCATTGCCTTGGCACGACCCAGGAGGGATGCGGACGCGGATTCCATCTCTCTCAATTTGGTCTCGTCTGACGTGCCACCATAGGTCCCGTCTGATAATTCCAGCAGCCGCCGCCACAGGGCGTCTGTCGATTCGGGTGACTTCCCCAGGCAGGCGGCCATCGTCAGCGTCGCCTCCGCACGCAGAAGCGCCCGCGAGATCGACGCCGTCCGGAGGATCGGAATTGGGTCGACCGCCTCGGCCGACACGCACGTGCGCTCCCAATCGGTCCTCACCCCACTCGCCGTCTCCTCGTACACCGTCTCCAGTGTCGTGCAGATGACCGTGTTGGGCACCCCCGCGCTCACGAGTCGATCGACGAGATCGGGCGGCGGGCACCACCCGTCCTCTCCTACCCCCAGGTCACCGGATCGTGAGAACAACTCGGCCACGGCGGCCACCGCCCGCTTGGCCTTCCCGGGCTCCTGGGACAACGCCTCCAACACTTGCTCTGCGCCGGGCGTGTTCCACGCTGGCAGCACCGTGCCGTCGGGCGATTGCCAGTCGAAACGACTCGGAATGTCCTCTGCGACGGTCAGAGCGACACGACGGACACCCGAGAGCCGAAGAATCTGTGGCATCTGCGTGATTCCCGACCCTACGGGCCCCAGATAAGCGTCCTCGGAAATGCCGCCAAGATGATCCCTCAACCATCGCTGGCCAACGCAAAGACCCCTGACCAGGTCTTCGGGATCGACAGGGTTATGGTAATGGGAGGCCCACGATGCCCCCAAAGACAGGGTGCGGGCGTCACGCCGTGCCCGCAGCAGATCGCAGTGTTCGGGTCGGACGCGAAGGCAGTGAGCGAGAACGGAGAGGGATTCGACCGCGACGGGCACTATGCCGGCAGTATCGCGAACCAGTGCTCCGACGACATTGTGTCCCCGGGACAGGCAGGCGGGTTCGTCTCCAACCCCAAAGTGTCGGAGACGGGTGATGGGTATCAGACGCACGATCGCGAAGCCTTGAAAATCCCTAGAAGTGGTTGGAATTCAAGGTACTTATGATACGGAGGGGCACATCGCGTGTAAAGGAGATTCGCTGTGGACAATCGTAGAAGGGAACGATCTATCGGCTAGAACTCGCCGAAATCCTGAATGACGAGACCCGTAAATACCTTCGGATAGAAAAAGGTGGATTTGGGAGGCATGCGCTCGCCGGCCAACACCACGTCACGCAACTGTTTCATCGATACGGGACTCAAGTAGAAGCCCGCACAACCGTCGGACCTCTTTACGAGACGCTGCACCTCAGGCTCTACCTTGATGAACCGGACCTTCTCCCCCTTCGTCAGATCGTGGTTATCCAGATCGAGCGCTCGACCGAGGACCAGTTGCAGCAGACCCGAGTCGAGTTGTCGCCAGGCGTCGGACCGGCCATCTGGATCGAGAGCGGCCAGGTCCACCGCCTCCTTCAGGGTCAAATAAGTCACGTACCGACCCGTCCCGAAGAGCGCGGCGAGGACCGTTGCCCCGACGGCGACGCGGGTCTCGAGTTGAACCTGAACGTCATCCGTCGTCGTGAACTCGGCCTCTTCGATCTCGAACCATTCCCCCAGACGATCCCGAAGCGACGTCGCCCCTCCGTCGCCGAGATCGACGACGACGCGGTGTATCGGTTTGATCGCCATGCCTTCGTCGTCGTCCATGTTTACGAGCGTCTGCATGGAATAGGCATAGGATCGATCATCTCTACTCCCCTGCAGCTCGAAACGATCGTCACGATAGGTCACGGCCGTCTCATACCGATGATGACCATCGGCGATGAAGAGCTCCTTGTCGACGAAAAAGGTCTGAATGTCCGCCAGTGTCGTGCGGTCGCAAACGCGCCAGAACCGATGCGTCACCCCTTCGTCATCGTCGAACTCGAACAGGGGTTCGGCCGCCTTTTGTGGCTCCAGAAGGGCAGCCACGTGGCGACCCGGGTCGCTGAAGAGAGAGAAGATCTGTCCGAAAGCCGCCTCCGTGTGTTCCATCAGCGAAAGACGGTCGGCCTTCGGACCGGGCATCGTGTGTTCGTGGGGATAGATCTGCCCCTTCCCGAAGGGCTCAATCTCGACCAGGGCAACCAGACCCTGTCGTGTTTTCTTCGTCATGCCGCGGTGGAACTCGATGTCGAACGTCTGCTCGTAAACGTAGAACGAAGGCGCGTCGTCCTGAATCAGGTCGTCGGAAGACTTCCAGGCATCGTAGTCGGCCGCCGCACGCACGTAGCGATTGGTCGCGTCACCGTCTCCTGTTGCACCCTTTCCCTGGATGATCCGAACGATGTTGTTCGGGTGACGATCGTAAAGTATCTGCTGGTAGGCATCGTCGATCACGTCGTAGGGCGGAGACACCACATCGCCCGCCCGAACACGATCGAGATTGAAGCGAACCCCTCTGAAGGGCCTGATTCGAGCCATCACGTCTCCTCAACGAACACGAACACTCATCCCGAATACGCGAGGTTCTGTCCGAGCCACTTTTCGGCTTCTTCGACCGACGTGCCCTTTCGCTCTGCGTAGGCCTCGACCTGATCGCGGCCGACCTTTCCGACCGAAAAGTAACGCGCATCGGGATGGGCAAAGTAGAAGCCACAGACTGACGCGGGCGGATCCATCGCGAAATTCTCGGTGAGTCGAACACCGATCGCCTCCTCGACCGAGAGCAACTCGAAGAGGCGCCGCTTTTCGGTATGGTCCGGGCAAGCCGGGTATCCCGGGGCCGGCCTGATCCCGCGGTATTTTTCATCTCCTCGTGCGTCAGATTCTCGTTCCGACCGTATCCCCAGTCTTTCCTGGCCTTCGCGTGAACCATCTCCGCGGTCGCCTCGGCGAATCGATCCGCCAGTGCCTGTACCAGGATCGCTGAGTAGTCGTCTCCCTCGCGCTGATACCGCGCGACGGGCGCCTCGATGCCCTTTGTCGTCACGCAAAAACCCCCCAGATAGTCCTTCGATCCACCATCGACCGGGGCAACGAAATCCGCGAGCGCATAGTAAGGGCCTCCGGAGCCCTTTTCCTGTTGCTGGCGTAGCGTGTGAAACCGTGTCCGTTCCGCGCCACGTCCTTCGTCGACATAGACAGCGATGTCGTCACCCACACTACTGGCGGGAAAGAAACCGTAGACCGCATCGCACACCATCCAGCCTTCCTCCTTCACACGGTCCAGCATGTGCCGGGCATCGGCATACAGTTTCCTCGCCTCTTCGCCCTTGACGGGATCGTTCAACAGCGCAGGATAGCCACCACGCATTTCCCACGTGTGGAAGAAAGGGCCCCAATCGATGAACGGCTTCACAGAATCCAGATCGATTCGCTGAAGAACCTGCGTCCCCAGGAATGTGGGGGGGCCGCTCTTCTCGAACGTCAACGAGGGTCCGTTCGTCACGGCCTTTCGATACGGCAGGATCGGACGCCACGGCACCCCTTCCTCGAAGGCGGCCTGTTCCCTTTCCTGTTCCTCTCGGTTCGTGCGAACAAATTCGTCCCGTGTCTTCCCACCATCAACCTTCCGACGACGCCGGACGCGAGAGAGGCGTCCTTCACGTGGATCGTGGCGCGTGAATAGGCCGGCGCGATCTTAACGGCCGTATGTCTTCGGCTCGTCGTCGCACCCCCGATCAAGAGCGGAACCTCGAACCCTTCGCGCTCCATCTCCCCTGCCACGTGGACCATCTCGCGAAGCGATGGTGTGATCAACCCGGACAGACCGACGATGTCGACAGACTCCTCACGAGCGGTCCTCAGAATCTGTTCGGCCGTGACCATCACCCCCAGGTCGACAACGTCGTAGTTGTTACACCCCAGGACAACACCGACGATGTTCTTACCGATATCGTGCACGTCACCCTTCACAGTGGCCAGGAGCACCTTGCCACGCGATCGTCCACCACCCTCTCGCGATTCCTCTTCCATAAGCGGCTCGAGGATCGCGACCGCCTGCTTCATCACTCGCGCCGTCTTGACGACCTGAGGAAGAAACATCTTCCCCGCACCGAAGAGATCGCCCACGACGTTCATCCCGTCCATCAGCGGCCCTTCGATAATGTCCAGAGGCTTCGCATAGACCGTCAACGCCTCTGCGACGTCCTTGTCGATGAACTCGCTTCGGCCGTGTCGCAGGGCATAGGCCAGTCGCTCCTCGAGTGTCCCGGAACGCCAGGCATCCTCCTCCTTCTTTGAATCCTTTTTACCCTGGACACGGCCCGCATAATCGACCAGCCGTTCGGTCGCATCCGGCCTGCGATTGAACAGCACATCCTGGATCAGTTTCAAAAGATCGGGCGGAATGTCCTCGTAAACCCCGAGCTGACCGGCATTCACGATGCCCATGTCCATGCCCGCGGCGATGGCGTGATACAGAAAAGCCGCGTGGATCGCTTCCCGCACCGTGTCGTTTCCCCGAAAAGAGAAGGAAATGTTACTCACACCCCCACTGATCTTCACGAGCGGCATGCGTGCTTTGATCTGCCTCGTCGCCTCGATGAAGTTGACCGCGTAGTCGTTGTGTTCCTCGATTCCCGTCGCGACGGTCAGGATGTTCGGATCGAAAATGATGTCGGTCGGATCCATCCCGACATCGTCGGTCAGGATGCCATACGCCCGTTCGCAGATTTCGACCTTCCTGTCGATCGACGTGGCCTGCCCCTCTTCGTCGAAAGCCATGACGACGACCGCAGCCCCGTAACGTCGACAGATATCGGCGCCGCGCCGAAACGCCTCTTCACCCTCCTTCAAGCTGATGGAGTTCACGATCGCCTTCCCCTGAACGCACTTCAGCCCGGCGACGATCACGTCGAAGTCGGAACTGTCGATCATGATCGGCACGCGCGAGATGTCGGGCTCGGACGCTATCAGGTTCAAAAAGCGTGTCATCACCGCGGGTGAGTCGAGCATGCCCTCATCCACGTTCACGTCGATGATGTTGGCCCCGCCTTCGACCTGGTCGCGCGCGATGTCCAGCGCCGTCCCGTAGTCCTCGTTCTTGATCAATCGGGCGAACCGACGCGACCCAGTCACGTTCGTTCGCTCACCGATCATCACGAAGTTCGTGTCGGGGCGAATCGTCAGGGGTTCCAGACCGCTGTAACGCGTCAGACGCTCCCGGGGAGGTGGACGCCTCACGGGTTTGCCCTCCATCGCCTGGCAGATCGCCTGGATGTGTTCGGGCGTCGTACCGCAACAGCCGCCAACCAGATTGAGCCATCGTTCGTCCGCGAAGGACGAAAGCACCTCCGCCATGTGCTGGGGGGTGTCGTCGTACTCCCCGAACTCATTCGGAAGCCCCGCATTCGGGTAGCAGCTGACGAAGATGTCGCTGCACGCGGCCAGTGCCTCCACATACGGACGCATCTCGGTCGCACCCAGTGCACAATTGATCCCGACGCACAACGGATCGACGTGAGCGACCGACTCCCAGAATGCCTCGACCGTTTGCCCCGACAACGTCCGCCCGCTCTGATCCGTGACCGTCACCGAGATCATCAGCGGAATACGTCTGCCCCCGTCACGGAAGTACTGCTCGATCCCGTAGAGCCCGGCCTTGAGGGTCAGCGTATCGAACACCGTTTCGACGAGCAGCAGATCCACGCCGCCGTCACCCAGCCCGCGAACCTGGTCGTAGTAGGCGGCCACGACCTCGTCGAACGTCCTCGATCGGTAGCCCGGGTCGTTGACGTCGGACGACAGGGAGAGGGTGCTGTTCGTCGGACCCACGCCACCCGCCACGAACCGTGGGCGCTCCGTCGACGCGTCGAACCCATCGACCGCCCTTCTGGCGATCTGCGCGGCCGCAAGATTCAGGGCGTAGGCCCGATCGGCCAATCCATAGTCCGCCAGGGAAATGGCCGTCGAGCTGAAGCTGTTCGTCTCGATGACATCCGACCCGGCCTCCAGGAACCCCCGATGTATCTCTTCCACCGTTTCGGCGTTGGAGATAACCAGAGCCTCGTTGCACTCGGTCAGATCGCTGGGATGGTCGCAGAACACCTGACCACGGAAGTCCCGCTCTTCGAATTCGTAGGACTGGACCATCGTGCCCATCGCGCCGTCGAGGATCAGGATCCGGTCCTCGAGCAGTGCGCGAAGTTGTTGTTCGGTCTGAGTCATAAATTCTGAGGGAACGACGTCGGGTTCGTTCTGAATAGAAAAAAGAAACGCCTGGGCGCGCATCGTGATGGGTGCCCAGGCGGTCGGCTGCCTCTCGCTGCTACTTCCACGTAGTCGATTCCACTCATCCGCCAGTCGCAGCAGCGTCGCCACACGAGGTGGCGATTTTTGTGATCGGGGGTTCTATCAGCCGGCGGCTTCCTTCCGCTTTTGCGCTTCAACGCGTTTTGCGAAGGCCTTTTTCATGTTTTCGTCGACGCGCTTGCCCTTCGTCGCCTCACGGCGCTCGGAAACCTGCGCCTGGACCGAGGCGACCTTGTTCTTTTCTTCTTCGGGCTTTTGGTCGTCTCGGAGACGCTGGCCGATAGCCACGAGCAGCTTCCGGTAGGTGTTGTGATCCTCCGCGTTCGGATGAAGCGTGAACGGCGGCATGAACTTGAGCCCCAGACCGTTCCGACGCTTCTTCGGGTCCATCTCCTGAATCAGGTCCCTCGGGAAAATCTGGAACGCGATTCTTTCCTTTGGCGGATCTGCTTCTTGAATGTTTCCGAGCGTGAGCGGCAGGAAAATATCGATTTCCTTGCCCGCCTTCTGTGCGAATGTGCGCACGAGCAGCTCTTTGACTTCGTCGGAGATTTCGAAGTGAAGCAGGAAACCGATGAAGGAGTTCAACTCCATCAGGTGGTCATTCGGTTTCTTATAATGAGAGGGCAACATCTTATCGTGCTCGATGCCGGCCAGGAGCGACCCTGGCGTGAACAGGTTGATCTGATCTACCCCGAAATCGATCAACTGAACGTTCTCGATCGTCTTCAGGTGGTCCTTGCTTTCCATATCTTCGAGGTGCTTGTAGATGTCATCCTGAATGCCCTCGAAATAGTCGGCTACTTTCTTGGCCCACATGCCACCACCCGAAATACAATACAGCTTCGTCTTGAAAATGTAGGGGGCAAAATCTTCTGCGTTGAAGGATTCAGGCGCATTCGGGAAGCAAGTCAGCTTGTCGACGCGCAGCTGAACGACCTCTTCGCCCTGACGGATTCCGTTCTCGCCTAATTTCTTTTCTGTCAACTCACGCGAGCCCACCCAATGCTTCCCCGTCTTGTGATCGGGAACGAACAGGGCCTCTTGCAGGAACGTGCAGGCCGCGGTGAAGTAGAGCTCGTTGCCACCGGCGGCCGCCAGGGGCAGACTGTAGGAAACCTCGACCTTCTCGCCGGCTTCGAGCGGGTTGTCGGCAGGTATGAAATTTCCGCCCGGGAGGGCTTTGGGACGCGCCACGACGAGAACGGGCCTGGGTCCGCTCTTGAAGTTCATCACCTGAAGCGTGTTGATGGAGCCCGTGCCGCGGCCGGCGAGCAGGGATGCGGCTTTGAGCTTGATTCTCGCCACGCTGCTCTGAACCGGCGCGTCTCTGATTCCCTTGAGGAGCGTGCCGAGCTGTTCGGGCTTGGAGAAAACCTGAACTCGTTCCCAGTTGATCCCAGCCTTCTTGGCTTTTTTCGCTGGTGCTTTCTTTTTCCCACCAAAGAGTGCCATAATGCCTCTTGGGAAAGCGCGGGATGGTCGACGGAGGCCTACTTCCTGTAACATGTGAACTTAAAAACCACTCGGTGGAGTGTCAAGTCAAATGGCCTGTCGCCTTGGCCAGAACCCGGCGACAAACCCCTTTGCATCAGGCGAAAAAGCCCGATAACAGCCTTCCAATGCCCCAGCCACGATTCCACGGCCAATTCGGGCGGGAAACGGACGCACTTTAAAACAGCAGCGCGACGAACCCGCCCAGCAGCATCAATCCCATCCCCAGGGTCCTGACAGCGGCTTCGCTGATCCGGTCTCGAAGAACAACCGAAAGGAAGAATCCACCCACGATGCCAGGGACGGCCTGGGCGGCCAACCGAAACGTGAACGGTGTGATCAGACCGACGTTGAACTGCACGCAGGCCAGAGTACAGGACATCACGAGGAAAAACCCGAAAAGCGTGGCACGGAAGGATGTGAGGGCCCACCGCTGCTTCAAACCCATCAGGACGATCGGCGGGCCGGCAGCCGCCGTGGCGCCACCCGTCACTCCACCGGCCAGTCCGGCAACCCAGCGGGCGAGCGTGTCGCGCCTGAACGGAGCTCCTGGCTTGAATCGAAGCGCGATCGTCAGCGCGATCATCGCAAAACCGATGGCCCGCTTGAGCGTGACCGGGTCGACCACCTTCAGCGCCATCGTACCGGGAACGACACCGATCGCGGCACCTGCGACCCACAGGCCAAGGAGCCGCCAGTCCAAATCGCGCCTCTGCTGGTAGGTCTGTGCCACTCCGAGGGGAATGTAGACAACCGTCAGAGCGGGTACGACGATCTGGGGTGGATAGACTTGAATCAGACCGATCAGACCCAGAAGCATGAAACCGAAACCGGCGATCCCCTGAATCGCCGTCGCAGCCCCCATCACACCCGAAGCCTGGAGGACACCCACCCACTCGATTTCGTCCACGATGCTCCTACGATTGCCTGGAAAAAGCGGTCTTCAAGGGGGCGTTTCGTTCCGCCCGGTCATACCACCCCTGCGCGGAAAAGTCCGTCGTGTGGAGATAGCAACGGATGTTCACCGAACATGAATCTTCGGTGAAGGTCAGAAGACGTGTCATCGAAATGTTCTTCTTTCCGTGATACTTCGAGATGGCCGCACAGTTGACGAACGTCGTGCCCCACCGACGTTCGACGTGGGACATGCCACCCGTGGTGTCGTCGGGGTGCGTATGCGTGTGGCCCCCCAACCAGAGGTCCACAGCACCGTAGTGTTCGGCCAGAAACGACTCGAAGCGCCCCGAGTCTGGCTCGCCCCCCACCCAGTAGAGGTAGGACGCTCCCACCGGAGCACCGTCGTCGAAACGTCCGTGGTAGCCTTCATCGACACCCAGCCAGTCGAGCGACGCAACCGTCGTGCCTTTGAGCATATGATGATGAATACTCACGATGATCTGATCCTGGTTGGCGAGCACTTCGTCACACCACCAATCGAACGTCTCCATCGTCACCGCACCAGCCGGAAACCCGCCACGACTTCCTCGTCCGACCGGCGGGCCCCCATCGTTGCGATCCCCCATCAACAAAAAGACGATGTTGCCCACCTCGAATTTGTAGCGCTCCCACGTTCCTTCTATGGGAAACGGCCGTTTCGCCGCATCCACGCCCGAGCGGGCCGTGTGTTCACCCGTAGGATCGATCCACTTTCGAAACCACCACTGACACGGCTCGTCCGGGCCGCTTGCGTCATGATTGCCGACAATATTGTAAGTGTCCTCTCTCCTGTGCGCCGTCGAAACGCCATACTGCCGGACGACTTCCTCCCCCTCCGCGTCGTCGGGTGGCGTCTGCGACCCCGACGTATCCCCGATGTCGATCATGATGTCCCACTCGAACGGCGGCCCACCGTCATCGCCCCCCTGCTCCGCCTGGAGAATGACCTCGCTCAGGCTGTGACGGCCCCCGCGGGCGATGTCCGTCCCAACGTGCGCGTCTCCGCCAGCCCACACTGTGAACGTGTCAGCCACGGTCGTTTCCCCTGTAGAGATGTTCGCCTGCGATGAGTATCGTCTTGGTGTCCTCCACACCCGCAAACTCATCGACAGCGTGGAAGCCGAAAGTCATGCTCATACGCGTCTCCGTCGTCGTGTTCGTCCCGATGCGGTGGTAAATGAGACTGTCGAGCAGGAGCAGACCACCTGGGGGCATCGGCACCGGCACCGACTGATCGAGGAGGCCGGATGCAGCGATGACTGGATCGTCCCCCACGCCTCTGCCCGGATCCAGACCAGGCCAGAAGTGGGACCCGGGTACGACGCACGTAGATCCGTTCTCGACTGTCGTCCGTTCCAGAAAGAAGATGATCGTCACAATGGCACGGGTCCATTGCAGGTTGTCGCGATGGAACGCATCCGGCCGAATGTCGGAGGGGTTGAATGTCAGGTGGTTGTGCCGGTTCCGTCGGACGACAATGTTGGGCCCGAGCACCGAACGAAGCGGCTCGACGACGACGGGCAACCGGATCGACCGCTCGAAGATCGGATCGCGCTCGAGCGCCTTCGACAACCGCACGCCCCTCCCCTTTTCGTTCCGCACGACGGGTTCGACCTCCCGGGCAAGATGGTCGTACGCCAGGTTCCGGAGCTCTTCCACGAGGTTATCCGGTAGCCGGTCCCGGAGTTTCAAGTATCCGTTGTGCCTGAACAGACGGATCTCTTGGGGCGAAAGCTCAGCCACGGATCTCCTCGACCTGTAGAATTGCGAATCGGAGTCGTTCGTAAGGTCCCTCGTCGCCACACTCGTAAAGACAGCCCACGCGATCGTCCGGCAGAGCGACGAGGTCCGAGTAGGCAGCTGGACCGGCGTATAAGACGAAACCTCCGGTCCAGGAGCCGCCGCCGTCGTCACTGAATTTGAGCGTCATCTTTTCACGATCTGTGCTGGCCAGGTTCGAGAAAACGAGCCCATCGGCGACCTCGACCAGACTGGCCTGACAGATCGGCTCGATCAGCGCATCTTCCTTCCGAAACCCCGAAAACGTCTCACCCGCGTCCGAACTCCACGCAACACCCCGCGCGTTCCAGCCGCGGTAATTTCGACAGTTGATATAAACGCGGTCGTCCTCGAGAAGCGCAACGGCGCATTCGTTTGTCCCTTCATCCACGATTCCCCCAATGCTCCAGGTCTCGCCACCGTCGTCGCTCACGATGACGTGCGAATGATACGGGTCGGCCTGGCGGTCGAAATAGACCCCCACCATGTGGTCGCAAGGGATGACCAGGCGGCCCGAAGGCAATTGGATGCCGTGACCCGGGCCGGTCGCATACCAGGTCCAGGCCGCGTCCTTCGCCTCCGCCGTCACCTCCTGAGGCGATGACCAGGATGCGCCGTCGTCGCTGCGGGAGACCCAGACCGTTCGGGGTCCACGCCCCTCGGTGATCCCGTCTCCCCGATATCGCCGATGTTTTTACAAAAAGTCAGGACAACGCGACCGGACTCGTGGTCGACCACGGGACAGGGGTTCCCACACGTCATGCCCGCTTCCGTCACGACGACCCGGGAATCCGACCACGTATCCCCGCCGTCATCACTCCACCGGGACAGCAAATCGATCAGACCGGTGTCGCTTTGGCTGTCACGCCGCCCCTCGCAGAAGGCCAGGAGACGACCCGATGGGGATGCTGCCAGCGCCGGGATCCGATAGGTGTGATAGTCACCCTCGCCGCTCACCCAGAGATCCAGATCTCTCACGGTTCTGTCCTCCCGTTAGCTTGACACGTCCTGACACGGCGCCTACACTCGGCTTGAACGGAGCCCCATTGAAGCCACGAAACCCTCTCATCCTCGCCGTCTACGTCCCGAGTGCCCTGCTCGCCGTCTGTCAGGGCATGATGATCCCGGTCCTGCCGATCTTTGCCAGGACGTTCGATGCCTCCTACGGTGTCGTCGGTCTCGTCCTGGCTGCCGAGGCGATCGGACAGATCTTCGGCGACGTCCCCGTCGGCGCCCTCATCCGAAGGCTCGGACGCAACCATACGATGCGTCTGGGCGTGGGGATCGTCTTCCTGAGCGTCGTTGCGCTCTATTGGACCTAGACCGTCTACCAGATGGTCGGCCTCCGCCTGTTGACAGGGTTCGGCCACGCCGTGTGGAACGTGTCCCGCCACACCTACCTGACCGAGGTCACCGCCACCCACAGGCGGGGTCGCGCCATCGCCATCTTCGGAGGTGTGGGCAGGATCGGCGGTTTCATCGGACCCGCAGCGGGGGGCGCCATCGCCGCCCACGCAGGTCTGCGGGCTCCCTTTCTGGCCTTCGCCGCGGTCGCGGTCGTCGTCATCCTCATAACCCTGTTCGGGCTGGCCCCCGACCGGCGCACACCCGCTTCCGGCGGACAGAAGGTCTTTCCCATCTGGGATGTGTTCAACGCACACCGTGCGATCCTGGCCAGGGCGGGCACCGGGCAATTTATCGCCCAGACGGTCCGTGCGGGTCGCTCGGTCATCGTCCCGCTCTACGGCGCCGACATCATTGGGCTCGACGTCCAGGCAATCGGCCTCATCCTGAGCGCGTCCTCGTTCGTCGACATGTCCCTGTTCTACCCGGCTGGACTCATCATGGATCGATTCGGACGAAAATTCGCGATCGTACCGAGTTTTTTCCTGCAGACGCTGGGCACGGCGTGCATCCCGTTCACGGGTGGATTCTTTTCTCTGATGGTGGCCACGGGGGTGATCGGTGTGGGAAACGGTCTTAGCTCGGGTTCAATGATGACACTCGGTGCAGACCTCGCCCCGAAGGACAACGTGGGAGACTTCCTGGGTGTCTGGCGTTTTGTCGGCGATGGCGGGCGGATGGGGAGTCCGCTGCTCGTGGGGGCGATATCCGACGTCGTCGGGCTCCAGCCCGCGACGCTGGCGATCGCGGGCGCCGGACTGATCAGTTGTGGAATCTTCGCCCTTCTGGTGCCCGAAACCCTCGAGCGAGCCAGCGAAATGCAATAATACGCCCGCGTAACTACGGTGTCAAAGCGGGGAAGGCGAAAGCAAACAGAAAGGCACGGAACCCGAGGGTCCCGTGCCTTTACCTACGCAGGGCTCGGCCAAGTTTACCCGAGTAGGGTCAGCGCGTTCTGCGGGAGGACGTTGGCCTGCGCCAGCAGGGCCGTCGTCGACTGCGTCAGAATCTGCGCCGTCGTGAACTCGGTGACCTCGAGCGGGACATCGGCATCACGGATGCCTGATTCGGAGGCCGTGTTGTTCTCGATCGAGTTTTCCTGGTTGCGGAGGGTGTGACCCATGCGATTCTGGAAAGCACCCAGATCGCCTCGAACCTGTGCAACGTTCGTAATCGCCAGCTCGAGCGTCGAAATCGCGGCCTGAGCAGACGGCTGCGTCGTGATCGACAAGGTGCCGAGGTTCAGGAAGGCACCTGACGCCCGCAGATCGCGAATGTTCACCTCGATGCGGTTGGTAGAGGCGTCATCGGGGCCAATCTGGAACTGTCCACCCGTGCCAGAGTTGACGACGAAGGTCAAACCATCTAGATCGCCATCGCGGTAGCCGTCCGTGGCCGGGTTGATCCCCTCAGCCGCCTTCACACCGCTCAGCGTCAGCGACACGCCGATACGGTCGAAATTCGCGATGATCGACGATCCCGTCGCCACCACGCCACCGGTGCCGGCGTCGGCATCGAGGGCCGAACCGATGTCGATGGTTTGGGTGACGGTACCGTTGCCCCAGCGTGATCTGGTTATCCGTCGCGACGCTGTCGATGAAGGTGTAGGTTCCGGCCTGCGCGGACGAGATCGAGGCAGTGAGCAGACCCGTCGTGGGAGAGGCCAGAGACGTGGAGACCGTGGGATCCTTGTCGACCGTGTTACCGAACCCGGTCAGGATCACCTGATTGTTGTAGGACGTAACGTTCGCGATTCGATCGATTTCATTCGCGAGCTGGACGACCTCGGCGTTGAGCGACTCTCGGTTCGTGTTGTTGATCGTCGACGATGCCGACGCAACAGCGAGTTCACGCATCCGGATGAGCATGGCGCTCACCTCGTTCAGCGCGCCTTCGGCCGTTTGGATCAGGTTGATCGCTTGCTCCGTGTTTCGGTTGGCCTGCATCATGCCGCCAATTTCGGCGCGCATCCCTTCCGAAACACTGAGTCCGGAGGCGTCATCCGCCGCCCGGTTGATCTTCAGACCCGACGAAAGACGTTCGAGCCGCATCGCCAGGTTTTTGTTGTTAATCTTCCCGATCCGTTGAACGTTGATGGATGGGACGTTGGTGTTGACTCTGAGTGGCATCAAAACCTCCTTGTTCTCTCGCGAGCGTCAGCGCTCGCTGCCGGCGTCCGTGCCGGATTCCCCCTTTTGAAACCGAAGCAGTAGGTTGTGTTTTCTCCGACCAACCTCCTTTTGTGGTATCACTTAGTATTTCTTGCTTCGACGTTATTGTGTGTTAGCGATTGTTTTTCAAGCACTTACGTGTTGTATATCGTCTTAGTCCCAAACTGCTTTAGGGGTTTTTCGGTATAGGCTTCAGGGCGTGGAACAGAAATTGCCTTGATATGCATCGGCGTAGACGCTAACCTGAATTATGCATAAAAAAGGTAGTCTCCTTGTACAAGTGTTTGTTTTTCCCTACATTAGGGCTGACACATCAAAACAACACTTGGAAGGAACTACCGTGATAGAACCTAGTCAGATCCGGTTACCATTCGCAAGCATTTCGGGCAAGGTAGTTGAGGCTGATTTTGCCGGTGGCGCCGTCAGGAGTGACGGTGGAGTTCTGTTGCTTCGCGCCCTTGAGTCTCAGATGGGATTGATCGCCAGAATGGTAGATGCTTTGCGAGATCGTCGTCACCCAAGCTATATCGATCACACGCTTTTGGATCTTGTGAAGCAGCGTGTTTTTCAGATCGCTTGCGGCTATGAAGATGCCGTCGATTGTGATGATTTGCGCCACGATCCGGGCGTCAAGGCTGCCTGCGATCGGCTTCCTCTTTCCGGTCCTGATCTCGGGAGCCAATCAACGATGACACGACTTGAGAATGATGTGCGACGCTCGGATTTGTATCGGCTCGCACGGGCTTTTGTAGACGGGTTCATCGCATCGTATGACCAGGCACCCCCAAGCATCATTCTCGATATCGACGACACGGATGACCCAACGCACGGTGCGCAACAATTTTCACTCTTCAACGCGTATTACAATGAACACTGCTATATGCCGCTACATATCTATGAAGGCCAAAGCGGCAAGCTCATTACGACGATCTTGAGACCCGGGCATCCGACGAACGGTAAACAGGTCGTTTCTATTCTCAAGCGCTTGGTGGAACACCTACGCGGATCTTGGCCAAACGTGGAGATCATCGTTCGCGCAGACTCAAAGTTCAGCTCACCAGAGATGCACGATTTCTGCGAAGACAACGGTATCTACTACGTTCTGGGCCAGGGCGCCAACTCCAAGCTCAAAGCGGCTGGACAAAACCTGATGGACCAAGCGCTACGTCTGAGCGAGCATAAGGAGACGATTCGCTTGTTCTCATCCTTCTCATATCAGGCTGGCACCTACCGGTAGCCTCGCCGGATCATTCACAAGGCTGAAGTCACAAACGGCGAAGCAAATCCAAGATACCGCGTGACCAATTTACAGAGTAATCGAGACGGCTTTATCTATGATCGTATCTACTGCGCAAGGGGACGCACGGAAGGCTTCATCAAGGACCACAAAACATTCCTTCACTCCGATCGAACATCGTGCCACAAGTTTGAAGCCAACCAGTTCCGACTCTTTCTACACAGTGCTGCATACGCCTTGCTTCACGCACTCCGATCACAGGGACTCAAGGGCACCGCGTGGACCAAACCTCAGGTCAACACGATACAGAACCGTTTCCTCAAAATCGGCGCGAGAGTCATTGAAAGCGCACGAAGAATCCGATTCCATTTTCCAACATCGTATCCACTCAAAAACGTCTTGGTGTCAATCATCACCAGGCTCGAAACGAACACGCAGTAACAACGCCGATCTATACCGGGGACAGCTATGTACACGTCGCAAAACAACACCTGTTCCGGACGAAAATCGTGACTCTTGCGACTCGTAGAGACCGCTTACGGGACCTTGGACATCCGAAGAAGCCGAGAACAAATCCTGTGCGTGATCACATCACTCCAAAACAACCTAAACTCAAATTCATGCATGATTCAGGCTAAAATCATACATCCTTGATTTACAACACATTATCGAAAATGTGGAGGTCGTCGTGGCGGAAGAAAATGACGCCCAAGACCAAGATGTAGAAGCCGAAATGCTCCGCATGATGCAGGAGGAGCTGGGTGGAGACGACGCTGAAGGCGGAGAGGAGGCCGCTGCCGAAGGCGGTGGTGACGGCATCGACAACATGCTCGAGCAGGAAATGCTCAAGGCGATGGAAACCGAGGGGGGCGGGCTCGACGACAGCGCTGGCGGCGATCCAATGGCCGCTCTGGCCGCGCTCGGCCCTGCGATGGACGCCGCGAGCGCGCCGGAAGTCGAAGGGATCGATCGGCTGACCGACGTCGATGTGGAGATTACGGTCGAACTAGGCGAGAATCACATCGCCATCGCCGACATCATGGGGTGGACGAAGGACTCGGTGGTCGAATTGCTCGACGAGGAGAGCGAGCCGGTAAACGTGATGCTCAACGGAACGCCGTTCGCCAAGGGCGAGATCGTCGTCGTCGGCGATACGTTCGGCATCCGAATCAAGGAACTGCTCGAGCCGCCCGATCAGGCCGCGGGGTAGGCCTTTTACCTCAGTTTTCTTCGAAATAGCCGGTGTTGGCCTGCATGTAGAAAGAGGGGAAGTAGACCTCCATCACCTGCCCCTCATACAGAAAATCGTTCAACCGCTGTTTGATCTCATCTTTTACGACTTCCCTGCCCTCCCGCGTTCTGAGCTGCTGGGGTGTGGCGCCGCTAATCGCCGCAATGACCTGATCTCGAACACGGTCGATGTTGTCCTCGTGTTCGATCTCGCTTGCGGCCCCTGACGGGCCCACCGCAACCGTCACGGATGCCACCAGAAACACACGTGCGGCCGCCGCCCTCGGGTTTACGACCACTTCACCAAGATCCACGCTCGCCTCGGGTTCGTCACCCTCGGGAAGGGTGCGCACACGCCCGGACTCGTCCGCCTCAACCAGCGGCTCATCGCCCCGCGACAGCTGCCAACGGACCAGGTAGTAGCCTCCGGCTGCCTGCAGCAGCAGAACGACCAGAATCAGCGGAAGATACCGGAGTGCACTCCCCTTTTGGGACGGCGGTGGCGGTGCGGGTGGTGCCTCTTCTTCGGCTTCCTGTTCTTCCTCTTCCTCAGCCAAGGTTGTCCCCGGTCCTTATTCGTCTTCGGACGGTAAATCGACCCGGTGGCGCGTGGGCCTCCTCCCATCATCTTTCCGCAGCCCTTTCACACGACCCTTCAGTGCGGCCTCTCTGTCCTCGGCAGCCTTGACCGCATCTCGGGCTGATTGAAGCTCCTTCTGTTTCTCCTCGTTGTCCCTGTCGTAGCGATCGGCCTGAGAGCGAACATCGGCCGTCGAATTGTTCAGATTCGCGACCTGCTCGTCATAGCGCGCCAGCTGACGCTTGAAAACGACGACCATCTGAAAGGCCCAAAAGACGAACGCCAGGATGAGGACGAGCAGAATCCAGTCCACGCGGATCTCACAATGACTTTGACAGGATACGTCGGGCGTCCTACACTCCAACCCCGCCTGGATAGACGCCCACGCGCATCCCGAATCCGATTACGCCTGCAACCCGACGATGCCCCCACGCATATCCCTCATCATTCCCGTGTTCAACGAGCAGGATGCGATTCAGAGCGTCCTCTCGGACCTCCCCGAAGGGCTCCTCACAGAGGTCATCGTCGTCGACAACGGCTCCACCGACCGAACCGCGCAGCTCGCTCGAGAAATGGGGGCCCGCGTCGTCGTCGAAGCACGACGCGGCTACGGCAGCGCCTGCCTGGCCGGCATCGCAGCAGCGGATTCACCCGACATTCTCGCCTTCATCGACGGGGACTACAGCGATTTTCCGGGAGAAATCACGTCGGTCGTCGACCCGATTTTGGCAGGCCACGCCGACCTCGTCATCGGGTCTCGCGTGCTCGGGGAAAGGGAGCCCGGCGCCCTCCTGCCGCAGGCCCGATTCGGAAACTGGCTGGCCACGTTACTCATCGAGGCCCTCTTCGGGCTCCGGTTCACCGATCTGGGGCCGTTCAGGGCCGTGACCCGCTGCGCCTTGGAAGCCATGCGAATGGCCGACACCACGTTCGGCTGGACCGTCGAAATGCAGGTCAAGGCCGCGTTGCTGCGACTCCGAGTCTGCGAAGTTCCCACGCGCTACCGGCGTAGAATCGGTGTGTCGAAGATCACGGGGACGCTTCAAGGCACTGTCCGAGCCGGCTGTAAGATCCTTTTCACGATCTTCAAACACGCAGCCCACCCAACGGCGTAACGACCTCTATTCGGGTTGATGGCGAAGCATGTAACGAATGACCTTGGCGAATCGCTCCGCACCTTGCTTGCTGATCTTGTAGTCCTCCTGGCGGCGGGCGATCTCCCGGATGGCGAAAAGGAACCGGGATCTGGGCGGGCCATTGAGCTCGACGACCGGCAAGGAAACACGGCGGGGTTGCACCTCCACCGCCTCGGTCGGTTCGGGTTTGGCCCTGGGCTGAAGACGTTCGTCCTCTGGCCAGTAGCGCAGGAATGCGTAAACCGTCAGGGCAACCAGCACGATCGACGCGAAGGTCGAAGCAACCACGAACAGACCGTAATAGGCGGCTGCGACGGCCCCGAGTCCGACCGCGATCAGAAACCAATAGCCCAGGTGGTCGGCGAGTGTCTGGGTGACCCCCTTCGCCTCACCCTCCGGATTGCGCTTCCACCACTTCATCGGCCTGTCTCTGCCTCGTTCATCGATTGGGTAAGACGCACGCGACCCTCTTCGGCGGCCTGGACATCGGCCGTCCGTCGATCGCGGCAACTCATTATTTCATCGGCAATCTCGAGGGCGGTCATGATCGCAATCTTCCCGGTATCCGCCAGATTCTGGTGTTCGGCGACTTCGGTCATTCTACGGTCGACGTAGTCCGCGATGTCACGCGCGTAAGTCGGATCGTGCTCGCTCAACAGGGTGTAGGTTCGACCAAAAATCTCGACGTCGATGGTGTTTTCTTCGGACAAGGAGTCACTCCGCGTAAGACGACATCAAGCCCACAATCCCGCAAAAATCTTAGCACGCCCGTTTCGGCATGTCAAGCCGGCACATTTTCTGATCGAACACTAACTAAAGATTCATCTCCCTCCTGCCGATAAGGAGAGAGAGGGGCCAACCACCCCTGCCTTCGCACTCGCGTGGGCAAGCTGAAAAGTCGGGTAACGAGGACAGAACAGATGCCATCTGTCTCTGCGCCTGGGTCAGGCGCATCATTCGATCGAATCGAACCCCTACCGCCTTCCGAAGAGGCCGTGGAGGGCGAAGTCGACATAGACATTTCCGGAGACCCGGCCGAAGACACCGTCGACCTCGGAAACCAGCCGCCCTCCCCCGGTGCGTACGGCCCCAATTCGACAGACGATCGCTTCCGATTCGACCTGGCCAACGGCATGCTCAACGGCGAGGGTCGCTTCAGGGCGGTCGTCAACCGATCGCGCGGCATCGCCGCGCAGACCTACGAACAACGCGCTTCGGTCGGAGTCCAGGTGACGCGTGGGCTCACGGGAAGTCGGAGCGCGATGTTCAGTCTCCTCTTTTCGAACGCTGACCCCAATCGCGCCGAGGCCGGCTCACACGTCGAAGCTCGGGCGGAATTCGCGCGAATCGCCGATCAGAATCTCGAACTGCTCAACCTGCTGTAGGTCGACCAACCTCTCGTGACACGAAAAAGAGCGACGGCTATGCCGTCGCTCTTCCCATTCCCGCGATCGATCTCACTACCCCGTAAACGTCGTCGTATCAGCCAGCGGATCGATCCGTACCACGCCGTCGGTCGCTGGCACCGACACCTCCACGATCCATCCATCCACGGCGGCACCGGGAACGTTGACCGTGACAGGCGTCCTTTTGACCACGCGGACATCCTTCGACACGTGGGCGAAAGCGTGACAGTTTTCGTCGTCGACGCAAAAATACCAGTGAATCCGCTCGTCCGCTTGCCCTCCCAGTCGGGCGACAACACGGCCATCGTCGTTGGTTCGATTCTCGTTCACGATCATCCTCCATAGAGCCTGTGAGCCTCAATATACCCGGCGACCGGACGGCCTACAAGCTCGTCGATCGGCAATCCCCGCGATACCCGTTCTCTGATATCGGTCGATGAACAGTCGATCAGCGGGCTGTCGAGGAACGTCATCCGTTCTGCCAGATCGTCCGGGACCTCACCGTGCTCCCAGCCAGGCCGGCACAGCACCGTCACGTTCGCCAGGTCCAGCACACGTTCAGGGTCGTGCCAGCTGGCCATGTCGACGGCGTTGTCGGCACCGATCAACAGATACAGGATGCGCTCACCGTCACCTTCGCCCAGCACCCCGAGTGTGTCGACCGTGTAGGACTTCCCCGCACGATCGACTTCGATCCGTGAAACGGACGTATCCGGCTCGTCACGAACGGCGAGTTCGACCATCGCCAGACGATCTTCGCCGGGCGCAACGGGTCCCGGTTTATGTGGAGGGTCACCGACCGGAACGAAGACGACCTCGTCGAGTTCACACGCGCCCCGCGCGTGGCGCACGAGCGTGAGGTGTCCGACGTGAATCGGGTCGAACGAGCCGCCAAAGACTCCCAAACGCTCCGGCATGTCAGCGAGGCTGTGCGGGACCGACTGCGCTCGAGTCCTCCGCACCCGCCACCGTCGGTGACACGCGGTTCCGAAGTTCCCGTTCCAGCTTTCGTTCGGTGTCGGCGTAGGCCCCCTGCTCCTCTACCGGCAGGTCCTCCGCATTCGTCTGCCGCAGGGCCTCCATCGCTTCTTCGAATCCTCCCTTCGCCGTGAGCGCACGAGCCAGGATCAGCCACGCAATTCTGGCGGATGGAGATTCGGGATATTGATCGAGGATCAGGCGGCCATAAACCTCAGCCGACGAAGGTCGCCCCCACTTCATGTAGTTGCGCGCGTTCATCAGCTGCTTGCTCGCCAGCTTGTCCCTCAGATCCTGGATCCGTTTTCGAGCTTCCGGCGCGATCTCGCTGTTCGGATAGTCCTCGACGAAGCGAGTGAACTCCTGGATGGCCCGGGTCGTCTCTTCCTGATCGTGGTGAATCGACCGTGACTGGTTGAAGTAGCACATTCCGATCTGGAATCGGGAGCGATCGACCAGCGGGCTGACGGGATATTCGTTGATCAGACGCTCGAACTCGAAAATCGCGGTGATGTAGTCGTCGTTGCACAGATACGCCTGGCCGAGTCCGAACTGAGCGTCGTCGACATAACGCGAACCGGGGAAATCCGACAAAAGATTCCGGAACAGATTCTGCGCCCTCCAGCACTTTCCGTTGAGAAGCGCCTTCTGGCCGTCCAGAAAGTAGGTTTCTGCATCATCCCGACGCATTTTGTCCTGAGCGCATCCCGTCAAACCGAGGACGACGGCAAACACACCGATCGTCCACCGCCCGTAACGACACGTCTTTACCCAACACTCGATCAAGGGGAAGTGGCCTTTGCCGCGCGGATCCGGCGAATCTGCTCCTGGGCTCGCAGCAGATACTCGCTTTTGGGATAGTCGACGGTCAATCGTTTGAACTCGACGAGGGCGCTGTCCAGATCTCCCAGACGTTGGTAACAATACCCGAGCTTGATCTGTGCATCGTCGTCCTTTTCGGTCACCGCATACTGGAAGACGCGACGAAACGCCTCGATGGCAGCTGTGTAATTGCCTTCTGCGTAGGCGCATTCCCCTAGCCAGTACTGGGCGTTGTCGGCCAGATCACCCCTGGGATTGTGGTCCATCACCGCCCGGAACGCGACACGCGCTCGACCGTATCGTTCGGCGTCGAAGTGGGTCAGTCCCTCGTCGTAGAGGTCAACCGCGCTCGTGGCCGGTGCGGGTGCCCCTCCCTGCTGAACCGGCACCCCCCCACCCCTGAGCTCTACGATCTGCGCCCTCAGCGCCTCGACCTGTTCGGCCAGGGCGGACAGCCGGGCGGCTTGCTGACGCTCCGTCGCTTCCAGCCGCTCCAACCGATCGACGAGCAGGGACTCGAGACGCTCCGTTCGTTCTGGTGGCGGTGCGCTCGCCTCGGCCACACCCGGCTCTTCTTCGGTCGTGGGAAGCGGAAGCTCGATCGGCTCTTCGATGGGGGGACCGTACTCCTCGTATCGGGTCGATGCACAACCGGCCGTCCAGACGAGGACGGCCAGCGCAAGCGTGACGGCCTTCACGCGATTCTCCCTCTTGGTTGACGGAGGAGATGGGTGGAGGTTCCCACGAGGTGGAAGAGAACGTCGCAGGGCGGGGAAATGCCGTGCCGAACAGTCGTAAACTTGAGGATTTGCGCCAGTTACAGCGTGGGTCAGTTCAAAATAAGCAAAGGGCCCATGCGAGTCAAGAAACGGCCCCGGACGCGGCATTCCACCTTGACCCGCCGAATGGCCCGCGCTTACCTTCGGCGAATGGATCCTCTGAAGGCGCGCGTTCGTCACGGCTATTCGAGGGCGTGGGTCGTCCGTAAATACAGCTTGATCGGACTGTGGCCATCGGAGATGCATCTGGTACGCGCGTACTTTCCACCCGGGTCGCGTCTGCTCGACATCGGGTGCGGTGCCGGCCGCACGTCCGTTCCGCTCGCCCAGGCGGGTCACGACGTCGTCGCGATCGATCTGGCCACGCCGATGGTCGCCCAGACCCACGCCATCGCCGACTTCGCGAGCAACCACGTCAACGGTGTCGTCGCCGACGCCGCCACGCTCCCGTTTCCCGAAAACACGTTCGACGGTGCCCTGTTTTCCTACAACGGCATCGAGCTCGTCCCCCGCGAAGCCGGAAAACGAGCGGTCCTGTCCGAGGTCTTTCGCACACTCCGGTCTGGCGGACACTTCATCTTCACCACACACGCCTTCGAGGCATTCAACCAGTTTGCGTGGTCCCGCGTCGAGCGAGCGGTGACTCAGGTCGGACGGACACTCACGTTCCGATCAGACCCCCACGCCGAATTCGGCGAAATCATTCCCGATCCCGAGCACAATGTCGAGGTCTACTACATGCAGATCAACTCTCCGCGTAAATACCGTCGGATGCTGCGCTCGACCGGATTCGGGCTCCGGTACTTCAACAGTCGGTCGCGCATCGACGCGGCTAAACGGCCGAGCTGGATCGCCGATTTCGACGCCGACTTCAAGTGCTATGTCGCTCGAAAACCCTGACTCGACGGGCGTGTTCATCCTGGGCTCGACGAACGTCGACCTCGTCGTTCAGACAGATCGTCTACCGTTGCCCGGCGAGACGGTCCTGGGTGGCGACCCCTCCAGACACAATTTGTCCCCGTTCCGACAGACGCCCCTCGCTCGACGTCAAACGTTACAAAAACGAGGCGGTCATCCACGCGAAATCCTCTGAGGCGCAACCTTCGAACGTGCGCCAGCACGTTTGCATCACCTCAGATTCATCGGAGACGCCGTTTTTCAGAGGATAGGTTGCGCAACTTCCCAATGGTCCCCCAGAAAGTCGGTTAGGATGGTGTCCGGGAGCAGGAGAGACCACGACTCGGAGCGGACTGCTATCGATCGAGCGAAGATTGGCTGCAGGGTAGAGACTCTTAGCAAGTGGGTGCGGGCGGGGCATTACCGGATCAAGGACTTAGAGCGAAAGGCCGAGAGCTCCCCCGGACCCGTGAGATCGGCGAGCCGTGGCCATCCTACGCGCAGGCAGGGCTCGATCACGCACGGTCGGACGTCATAGCGAGCAACTCCAGGAAGGCGTTATGCGGTTCTTAGTGGCTGCTGTCTTATTGATTGGCGTATCTACCGCCTCCTTACCTTTCCAGGCTGAGAGGAACGTCTTCCATATTCCGCTCCTGGACGACGGCTATTACGCCCTCTCGGTTGCACGGAACATTGCCCTGGGAAACGGCATCACTATCGATGGCTCCGTGCCGACGAACGGTTTCCAGCCACTGTTCGTGTTTCTTTCTGCGCCCGCCTTCTTCATGGCAGGAGGAGACAGGGTTCTGGGAATACGCTTTGTTTTGGTGATCCATTGGTTGTTCTACGCTGGCACAGCCTATTTGTTAGGCCAGATTGCTCGAGATGCTTTTTTCAGGGAAGATGCTAAGAAAGCGACTACAGCATTTTGGCTCGCTCTGTTCATCTACGTTTCTACGCTTTCCTTGCGTTCTGATAAACTTTAACGGCCTAGAAACCGGTTGTCTCTTGTTCTTCTGCAGTCTCGTTTGGCGCTACTACCAGATCGGCCATATGGATACCTGGACAGGTTCGGTTGTTCTGGGTCTCCTTCTGGGACTGACAATCCTCGCTCGTATAGATACGGTGTTTCTGGTCGCCATCCTTTCGGCTTTTCTGTTTTGGTCCAAGCACGGAAACGAAGTCTCCACAAGACTGGCCCACACCGGAATCACTCTGGCGATAGCTTTCCTGGTATCCTCTCCGTGGTGGGTGTACAACCTGACGGGGTTTGGATCTGTCATGCCAACGAGTGGAACGGCCACACACTCCTGGGAGTTTTCTCTGAAGAGGATAGAGGCAGCGGCACTGTCTGTTTATTGGGTGGCGATACCTCCGGTCGTGACCAACCCCATCTACCCTGTTGGGTTCGACGGAGAGCTATAATCAAAAGGTGTGGAAAAAGAGGGCTCTATCCGGGTTTCTCAACGGTGAAACTATAGAATGACAAGGTCATAGATCGTTCCCTACGCTTGGTTGTGTGTGTAGGACAATCAAAGCGAAGGGGGTGCGACCTATGACCGGGAGCAGATTACTATCGAAACTGCTGAGATTCAAGGGGTTCCGTGTTGTCAGCTGGTGGTTTGAGGGGAGAAGCTGCTTCGTCATCGCCGTAAAGCCACATAAGAATGGTTGTTGTTGTCCGGAGTGCGGCCGTCGAGGTAAAATCGTCCGCACAATGCCCCATCCGCGTCGGTGGCGTGACATTCCGGTGTGCGGGTGGAGGGTCTGGCTTCTCTACCATCCTCGGGAGATTCGGTGTCCTACCCACGGTCGTGTGGTCGAGGAGATTCCGTGGGCGGAGCGGTTCTCTCGGGTGACGTATCGCTTCGAGTATGCCATGCTGCGCTACTGCCAGACCATGACGCAGAAGGCGGCGTCCGAGTTACTGCGCATCTCTGCCTCGACGCTGTCGGATCTCCTTCACCGATCCATCACGCGGCTTCGTGAAGGTCATCGTATCCGAGGGCTCAAAACCATCGGGATCGACGAGATCTCCTACGCCAAGCGTCACAGGTACGCCACGCTCGTTTACGATCTGGACCGCTCCTGCGTGGTGTGGGTTGGCCGCGGCAGGGCGCGTAAAACGATCGATCGGTTCTTCACAGAGGCTCTCAGTCCCTACCAGAGATCCAAGATCGAGTGGGCCTGCTGCGACATGAGCGAAGCTTACATCGGAGCCATCCAGGAACACTGTCCGAATGCCAAGCTGGTCCTCGATCGCTTTCACATCGTCAAGGCTCTCAATGCCGCCGTTGACGAGGTCCGTAAGGACCAGTGGCGTAAAGCTGCCCCGGATGAGCGCAAAGCCATGAAGGGCCTCCGATGGCTCCTCTACCGGCACTCAGCGACACGCTCCAGAGGGGATACTCGGACACTCAAAGCACTGGAGAAGGCGAACTACCGAATCTATAGAGCCTGGAGACTCAAGGACGAGTTCGAGCAGTTCTGGGAATACAAAGCGCCCTGGGCTGCCGAACGCTTCCTGAAATGCTGGACGACGTCCGCACTCAGAAGTCGACTTGAACCCCTGCGAAAGTTCGTCAGGACCCTGCGACAGCACTTCTTCGGCGTCCTCGCATTCGTGAACACGCGTCTTACCAACGCCATCGCCGAAGGCCTCAACCGAATCGTCCAAATCGTCAAGAACCGAGCCAGCGGATTCCGCACACTCGACGCATTCAACGATATGATCTTCCTTACCGTCGGAGACATAAACATCCCTGAGCAGATTCCGAAGAGGTTCCGCACACTCTAACCGCGCCCCCATGCCAGGAACCACGGCACCTTCACCCACTTCATCTCGTTGAGAGATCCGGATATAGCCATAAATAAACGGTCGATCTCAATGTTGAGCCATTGGCCGGATCGTGTAGTTCCAGTCGCCGTGGAAATCGTGCGGAGTGAGATCGATTTGGGTCATCTGTTCATCGGTCACCTTGACCCCGTTAGGGTAGGGTCGCTTGTCGATCTCGGAGCGTACTCGGAGACCGGCTTGAGTGGTCGTTCCGGCAATGAGATTCACGGTTGCAGCCAGGCTGACCAGGGGCTTGCCTCGCCCAGTTCATAGCGATGAAGGAGAACAGGCGATGTTCGATCTTGTTCCACTTACTAGTGCCAGGAGGGTAGTGGCATACGGTGATCGTCAGGCCAGTGCGATTCGCAAAGCGCTGCAGCTCCCACTTCCACAGCCGCGTCTTGGCGCCGTTGCTGCCGCCTGCGTCCGCCGTGATTAGCAGATGCGTCGAAGTGCCGTAGGCGGGCCGTCCCATGTTCTTCCACCAACTTCGGATCGCATTCACGGCGAAGCTGGCCGTGTCGTGATCGATACCGACACTTACCCAGCCTTCATCACGGCTCAGATCATACACTCCATAAGGGATCGCCTTGCCCTGAGCAGGCACTATGAAATCGTGTACCTTCACACGCTCCGGGTCTCCCTTGGGTCGCCATTCTCGGCCAGGATTCTTGAAGTCGCCGATCAACTCTTTCTTCTTGGTGTCCACCGAGATAACGGGAAGGCCCTGCTGCTGCTGCTGGCTAATCCGATCATCGAGGTAAACGAACTGAGCGTCCCGATCCGGGTGTGCAGATCCCTCCCTTGTCTTCCGATTCGCCTGCAGCGTGTAATCGTGTTCGTGCAGGAGATTGGCAACGATCCTGGGGCTCACCGAATGCCCCATCGCTTGCAACTCGGCGGCCAGTTTGCGAGTGCTCTTCGATGTCCATCTCAGAGGATTGTCGTCAGGCGACCCCGCAGTCGTTGGCTCGACCAGATCATTCAGGTCCTGCCACAGCGTCGGGTCCGTGTCGGCCTTCCGCTTACGACCGCCGCCTGGACGCCGGATGCGAGCCGGGTCCAAAGGTTCGTCCGACCTCAACTCCTGAATGCCACGAAAGATCCGCTCTCTGGACATTCCTGTCGCCAGAGCCACAATCGCGATCCCACCGTGACCCAACGCTTCGGCTTCCGTGGCGGCCCACAGACGACGCGTGCGTTCCGTCAGCACCGGAGCCAAGGCTTCATACTTCGTTCGGAGAGTTTCGACGTCCACACTCCGAGCGTAAGATCATTACCTTGAAAAGTGCAGCACTTATTTCGTGGCAAGCCCTAACTCAATGGCAGCGCAACGCGCGCTCAACGAACAGCGACAGAAAGCCCGAAACATCCGCCTGGACAATGCATCGCACTGGCCGACCCACCCGCTTCTCATCCTCCACTCTTCGTCGATCCACCACGACCTGACCCGCTGTCAACGTTCCGTCCACCTCCACGTCCAACCAGAAAGACTCCGTTCCGAAAAGATCGGGCTCGAGCGTCCACCCGACTGCGACGGGATCGTGGAGGTGAATCCCCACAAAACCGCCCGTCGACCTTCCGTGCTCCACAACGACCCTGCTCGCCTCCTCGAAAAACCGGACGCGGTCCGTCGCTCCCTGTCCGACGAGCTGCCCGATATCCTCTTCCGTCATCCTGACCTGATGGGTGACGTCGAGCGGAACGAGGGTCAGGTTCGCTCCCGACGCCAAAACCTCCTTGGCGGCCTGAGGATCGGCAAAAAAATTGTACTCGGCAGTCGGCGAAGAGTTTCCGGGTACCAGGACCGCGCCCCCCATGACCACGACCTCTTTCGCTTTGCGCAGCGTGCCGGGATGAGCACGTTCGGCCAACGCGAGATTGGTCAGTGGGCCCACCGCCACGAGGGTCGTGTCGGCAGATCCTTCGCTCAAGAACTCGATGGCCCCTTCTCTGGCCTCGACACTCGCTGACGGCAGGATGGCGGAACCCAACCCACGATGACCGTGCACCTCTCGCGTATGGACGGGTTCGCGAACGAGTGGCCGCCCCGCGCCACGGTAGACGGGAATATGGCTCGCCCCGACAAACGCCAGGACATCGAGGGCATTCTGCGTCCCCGTCTCCACCGGGACGTTCCCGGAAACGACCGTCACACCCAGGACCTCGATCTCGGGCGACGCGACCGCCAGCAGGATCGCGAGGGCGTCGTCCACACCGGGGTCGACATCCAGAATGACGCGTGCCAGTGGCAAATCAGATCCCGTAGAGCGCTTCGTACTTGCGTGTCAGATGATCGATCAGCGGCTCGTGACTCAGGGGATTCCCCGTCACCTCCATCGCAAGATCGTTCGACCAGTAGCGCATGCCTGGGTGTAGACCTTGTCAGTCAGCCAGGATAAAAGCGGAGTAAACTCCCCTGCCGCGAACTGTGCATCCAGGTCCCCCACTTCTTCCAACGCCCGATCGTACAGCACCGCAGCGTAGAGGTTACCCAGTGTGTAGGTCGGAAAGTAGCCGATACCGCCGCCGCTCCAGTGGATATCCTGCAGGCATCCTTCGGCATCGTCCGCCGGTCTCATCCCCAGGTATGTTTCGAAGGTGTCGTTCCAGGCGCCCGGGACGTCACTCACGGGAAGATCATCGTTGATCAGAGCCTGCTCCAGCTCGAAACGGAGCATGATGTGGAGGTTGTAAGTCGCCTCATCCGCTTCGACACGGATGAACGATGGGCGCACATCGTTGACGGCGAGTACGAAACCCTCTTCGGCCACATCGTCCAAAACCCCGGGGAACGACGCTCGCAATTTTGGATAGAAGTGCCGCCAGAACGAGGGACTGCGCCCGACGAAGTTTTCCCACATGCGGGACTGGGATTCGTGGATGCCCAGAGACACGGCCCCGCCCATGGGCGTACCCCAGTGCTCTTCGGCGAGCCCCTGGTCGTAGACCCCGTGCCCGGCCTCGTGCAGAATGCCGAAGAAGGCCTGGTTGAGTTCGTGCCGATCGTAGCGCGTCGTAATCCTCGTGTCTCCAGGACCCAGACCACTGCAGAAGGGGTGTGTCGTCACATCGAGCCGACCTCGCTCGAAATCAAACGATCGCGGCGGCGGCAGAGATCCCGAACGTCGCCTGCACATCCTCGGGAAAGTCCCGGTGCAGGATCGACAGATCGGGTTGTCTCGAAGAAGCCCTCACACGCTCCACGAGTGAAACGAGACCATCTCGTAAGGGCTCGAACACACGCTTCAGATTCTCGGTCGTCTCGCCGGGCTCGTAGTCCTCCAGCAGGGCATCGTAGAGTGAAGATCCATTCGCCAGAGCCGCGGCCTCTTCCCTCTTCAAACGGACAACGTCGGTCAGCGTCGGTTCGAAGTGAGCAAAGTCCTTGTTGGCTCGTGCCTCCGTCCAAACCTGTTGTCCGACGGTTGTGACTCGGGCGATCTCCTCGACGAGTGACTTTGGCAGCTTGGTCGCGCGATCATACCAGCGGCGCCATTCCCTGACGTTCACAGCTTCGACCGACAACGGGTCCGCGATCATTTCATCCCCCTCGATCGCCGACAGCCACTCATCCATCACCGGATCCGTCAAACGCTCGTGGACCATCCCCGCCAACAGGGCGATCTGATCACCTCGGTGAGCGGAACCGCCCTTGGGCATGTAGGTGCGTTCGTCCCAACCCAGAACCGATTCACACGATCCCAACAGCGCGGTCTCTTTCGATCTCGCCCGCAGTTTCTCGTAGCCTTCTCTGGCTTTCATGGTTATCAGCACTCACTGTTTGGGTTTCTGATAGCTCGTGAGGTCATCGCAGAACTCTACGCGACAGTCGCGGCCAACGGTCACCGCCCGAATGCTACAAGACCGTCATGAATCCGTCAAGCCTGGCGGATTCAACAAATGACGATCCCGAGTCGTTGATTCCGGGCACACGCCACTCTATATTCCGTCATGACCGATGTCGAGCACGACGAACTCCAGCGTATTCGATCCAAGGTCGCCGGATTTCCGACCACCACGATCGAAGCTCAGGTCGACAGCGTCGCCCGTGCCTATTTCGTCGATCCATCGATAGAGCAGGAAGCCCGGGACTGGGGCCTCCGTTTTTGGCTTCCCGAAGCTCGAACGTTTCGGCACTTCCTCTACGCCTACAGCGCGCTCTTTGGAATCCCGGTTTTCACGCAGGAAGCGCTCGAGCGACAGCCGGATCGCTTTTCGAGAAAACGACTCCCCCTGACGATCCGGTCGACGGCCAGTTTCATTCTCGACGCCTTCGGTTTCGACCGTCGTACGGGTCGGGAGCGAAGCGTGCTCTACGCGCCAGGCCCCGTGATCCGCCACGTTCACGCGGGAGGGTTGGGGAAAGCCCGAATCAGCGACCCGGCGATGGCCTACTTCGTCGCCCAGCTTTTCAGGGCCTCCGAACGAAACTCAGGGGCCGAAGAGGGTCACTTCGACTACGTAAAATCGTTCCTGCACGCGGGTGCGTATGCTTTTCCCGCCACACGGGATGCTCTGGAAGACTATATCGTCGACGTCGACCGCGTCCTGGCCGGGAATCGGTTTCAGGATCTTTGGGGCAACGTTCACCACGCGGCCGTCACGCTCGGTGTCGACGTGGACCTGGCAGATTTCCTGCCTCATCACACGGCCAGCTTCTACGGCCGCCATACTCGTTAACAAGGAGGGAGACCGTGAAATTGGAGATCGAATACTGCGCGGCTTGAGGCTACGAAGAAAAAACCGTCAGTTTGACGGAACAGCTTCTCACGGCCTTCAAGCAAGACATCGAAGCGTTTACACTCATCCCCTCCAGCGGGGGCCGTTTCGAAGTGACACTCGACGGCGACCTGATTTTCTCGAAGCTGGAGCAGGAGCGTTTTCCCGAGTTCGATGAGGTGGAGCCTCACCTCAAAAAGAAGGTCGCATAGAAATCGCCCCCGGAGTCGAACAACTTCGGGGGCGATTCACGTAGAGGCCGAATCGAATCCGATACCCGTGAGGTGTCTAATTCACGACAGCCGCCGGGGATCGAGTCTCTCTCGTGGGACGTGCCCTCGGTCGGGTGGGGGACCTCGTCTTTACCAGGGCCTGGTCGAGGACCTGTCCGACGTGCGCCGCAAACCGGACCTTCAGGCTCTTGCGCACGCTCTCCGGAACATCCTCTAAGTCCTTCCTGTTGTCCTCGGGTAAAATCAACGTCTTGATCCCCGCTCGGTGTGCGGCGAGCACTTTGTCCCGCACACCCCCGATGGGGAGCACTTTTCCGCGAAGCGTGATCTCCCCCGTCATCGCCTCGTCCTTTCTGACGGGCCTGCCGGTATAAACCGATGCCAGGACGGTGGCCATCGTCACACCGGCCGAGGGTCCGTCTTTGGGAACGGCACCTGCCGGAACGTGCACGTGGACATCCGTATCCTCCCAGAAAACGCCCTCCAGTCCGAGCGATTCACCCTGCGATCGGATGTAGGTCATCGCCGCTTCCGACGACTCCTTCATCACGTCGCCGAGCTTTCCCATCAACTTCAGTCGACCGCGACCCGGCATCTTGGTCGCCTCCACGAAAAGCACATCGCCACCCACCGGCGTCCACGCCAGTCCCGCGACCACACCCACCTCGTGTGACGACTCGGCCGATTCGTGTCTGAACCTGGGAGGGCCCAGGTAATCGGGCAGATCCGATTCCTTCACACGGACTCGCCGCCGACGTCCTTCGGCGAACTTGCGGGCCACCTTCCTGCAAATGGTCCCTACTTCTCGCTCCAGGTTTCGCAGCCCTGCTTCACGCGTGTACTCGCCGACCACCGATCTCAGGGCGCCCTTGTCGACGTAGATCCGCTTGGAATTCAGCCCGTGTTCCCCAACCTGTTTGGGAACGAGATAACGTCGCGCAATCTCCAGCTTCTCCACTTCCGTGTAACCCGACAACTCCAGCACTTCCATCCGGTCCAACAGGGCGGGCGGAATCGAATGAAGCGAATTCGCCGTCGCGATGAACATCACCTTCGACAGGTCGAACGCCACGTCCAGATAGTGGTCGACGAACGTGTGATTCTGCTCGGGATCCAACACCTCGAGTAGAGCGGAGGAAGGGTCGCCGCGAAAGTCGGAGCCCAGTTTGTCGATTTCGTCAAGCATGAACACGGGATTGTTCGTTCCCGCCCGACGCAGCCCCTGAATGATCCTTCCCGGCAGGGCGCCGACATATGTTCTCCGATGACCTCGGATTTCGGATTCGTCGCGAACGCCGCCGAGCGACATACGAACAAATTCCCGCCCCACGGCGCCGGCCACCGAGCGAAGTCTTCCCGGTTCCCGGCGGTCCAACCAGGCATAGAATGGGACCCCGAACATCGCTCTTCAGGCTTCTCACCGACAGATATCGAGGATCCGCTCCTTGGGCCGTTCGAGTCCGTAATGGTCCTTGTTCAACTGGCGCTCCGCAGCCTTGACGTCGAGGTGATCTTCGCTGGAGACCGACCACGGCACGCTCACCATCCAATCCAGGTAGGTGCGCGAGACCGAATACTCGGGACTCGCCTGAGGCATTCCCTCCATTCGTCCAAGTTCACGCTCGGCCTCTTCCCGTGCCTCGTCCGGCAGATTAGCTTTCGCGATCTGCTCGCGCAACTCGTCGATCTCTCTCGACGCTTCGCCCTCACCCAGCTCTTCCTGGATCGCCTTCATCTGCTGGCGAAGATAGAACTCGCGCTGAGCGTCCTCGATCGTACCGGCCGCTTCCGACTGGATCTTCTGGCGCAGCTCGAGAATCTCCACCTCTCGATTGAGATAGGTGTTCACGATCTCGAACCTCCGCCGCACGCTCAACTCACCCAGAATCTTCTGGCGTTCCTGGAAATCCAGATTCACCTGTGTCGCGATGAAGTCGATCTGTTGTCCCCGCTCCGGCAGAGAAGCGACAGCCTCGCCCATTTCTTGCGGAACGTTTGGAGCAAGCTCCACCGCCTTCTGAAATTGTCCGATGACGTTCTGGAAAGAGCCTCGAAGTGCGACGTTTCCTCCTCGATGTCCTGCAATTCTTTGACCCGCGCGACCGGGTAAGGAGCATCCTGAGGAATGCGTTCGAGCAGAATGCGGGAAATGCCGTGCACGAGCAGCTGCAGCTTCCCGTCCGGTGCCCTCTGGGCTCGCACGAGCTGAATGGCCGTCCCGACTGGATGCAGATGATGTTCTCTCACATCCTTGGTGTCGAGCTTGGCGACCTCCGACTCATCATCACCCGCCAGCCTACCGAACAACGCAACGACTTTGTCCCCGTGTTCATCGCTTCTTCGACGGTGCGAATCGTCGTTTCATCATCGATCAGGAGGGGAGCTGCCATGTAGGGATAGATCACAACCTCGCCCGAAACCAGCAGCGGCAAATCGGGAGGAAATGATCGTTTTGCGATCGCCTCGGTCGTTTCTTCGATTGGATTGTCTTCCGCCATTACCCTCTCCTTCCTATTCAGAACGACTCAATGGGGCAGACTCGTCGCAACATCCGTGCCCCGAATCGCTCCTCTTCTTACAACACCTTGTTACAACAATAGTTATAGGCAAAACGCCTCCTCAGTGTCCAGTCATACGTATCACACCTTCTCGCGAGATTTCCGAGTCAACCAGTCATATTGGCAGTCCTCTCGCGGTTCCTGACAGGCCTGGTGGCCGAATGATGATTCTGTCCAGGGGCGCCGTCGAACTGTCGCAAGTGCCTATCTGATAGGACGTTGTCCGCTATTACCGAACACTGAACACCTAACACTGGACACATACCCGCACAGGGGCTACTCCGGCATACGGGGCATCAGATTCAGCCGCTACATTCTCGTTGTAAGGTCGAGACGGACCCTTATATTGCGTGACCGTGTCCCAAAAAGTCTACAGACTCGCCGTCATTGGGGCTGGCATCAACGGATTGTGTGCCCTCTACCACGCCGTGCGGCGCAGTCCCGGGGAGACGGTCCTGTTGGAACAGTACCTCTTGGGTCACGACCGGGGTAGCTCACACGGCTTTACGCGAGCAACGCGCTGCGCCTACATCGATCAAGACTACGTCAGACTGGCGCAAGTTGCGCACGATGAGGCTTGGCCAGAGCTCGAGTGCCATCTCGGACGCACGCTCATCCATCGATACGAAGTGTGCTTCTACGGGACCGAAGACAGCGAATATGGCCAATACGCCGAAGCCGTCAGGGGCGCCGGCGTAGATGTCGTCGAAGTGACACCCGATGAAGCCCGCGAGCGTTATCCACAATTCAGGTTCGAGAACACGGCCGGCGTCCTGATCGATCGGACGGGGGGTGTCGTTGCCGCTCGCGAAACGATATCTGGTCTGATCGACAATCTGAGGGCCCGCAGCGACATCCGCGAACAGACAGCCGTCATCGGCATCGACATCGATTCCGATCCGATTCGCATCTCCACCGACCGCGGGGAGCTGTCGGCTGAAAGCGTCATCGTCACCGCTGGGCCCTGGGTCGGACGGCTGTTTCCACAGCTCTGCGAGCGCCTACAGGTCGCCCGACAGACCGTTGGTTATTTCGAGCTGCAAGACGATTCGGTGAACTCGAGCTCGGGCGCTTTCCAATCTGGGCTTTCCTCACCGGCGACTCCGTCGGCTTCTACGGACTACCCGAGTATGGCCGGCCCGGCATCAAAGTCGCCCGACACATCGTCGAAGGCCGAAACGACGATCCCGAACTCGGCCCATCCAGACGCGATCGAGGATCTGCGGGCTTTCGCCGCCACCCACTTCACGGCACCCGTCAAGCGACTCGTCGACACCGAGTTCTGTCACTACACGAACACCGTGAACGAAGACTTCATCCTCGACCACCACCCTCAAAACAAGCGTGTGGTCATCGGCACGGGATTCAGCGGTCACGGTTTCAAGTTCGGCCCGATCACGGGACGTATCCTGGCAGACCTCGCGCTGGACGGTGGTTGTTCGCTCCCCGAGTTCGTGTCCGCCCGTCAACGTTTTCGCCTCTCAAGAGGAGGACCATCGTGAAGTGGGGATGTTGCGGCGATCATCAGGTTCTCAACACGACCGAAGAAGCCGGCTTCGATTACGCTGAGGCACCGACTCGTATGCTCGCGTCCTCTGAAGGAACCCTGCCGCAGGACGTCCAGGACGCGTTCTCATCGGTCCCGATCGCAGCAGAAGCTTTCAACGTCTTCGTTCCCGGAACGATACCCGTCGTCGGTCCGAACGTCGATTCGGAGGCGGTGCAAGCTCACGTCACCGTTTCTGCGGAGCGTGCGGCCTCTCTCGGCGCCAAGGTCATCGTGTTCGGCAGTGGGGGAGCCCGAGGGATACCCGAGGGCTTCGACAGCACCACCGCCACCGACCAGGTGCTCGCCTTCCTCGACACCGTCGCCACCCTGTTCGAGCCTCACGGAATCACGCTCGTCATCGAACCCCTCCCCCATCGCTCGTGCAACTTTATCCACACCGTCGCGGAAGCCGCCGAGCTGGCACGCGAGGTCGACCGCCCCGAGATCCGCATTCTCACAGACCTGTCCCACGCACACGCCAACGGGGACCCTTTCGAGAAACTCGCTGACGTCGCCGATCGTCTCTCGCACGTCCACGTGCCCGTACCCGACGTGCCCGAATGCGGCATCGAGGGGTCTGGCGTGCCACACGACGAACTATTCACAACCCTGAGGTCGATCGGCTACAGTCACCGCATCTCGATCGAGGACCACGGCAAGCGCCTCACAGAATACCCTGCGCAGGCTGCGCCCGTTCTCCGTCGACTCAAAGCGCTCTGGGAGGAAGCAGCCTAACCATGAAAGTCACGGACGTCAGAACCATCGCCCTCCTCGGAGAGACTCCCATGACAGGATGGGAAAGCGAGCCAGGACCCGGTGTGAATCTCCACACGCTCGTCGTGATCGAAACCGACGGAGGCATTCAGGGCGTCGGCAGCTGCTTCACATCGAAGGGACTCGTCGACGGCGCAGTCGACCTGCTCCGACCCAACCTCATCGGTGAACGTGCGGACGAACCCGAACGCGTCGCCGAAAAGCTCCATCAGATGACGTTCTGGCAGGGCAGGGGTGGCGCTGTCACACACGCCATCAGCGGGATCGACATCGCCCTGTGGGACATTTTCGGAAAAGTGTGTGGACAGCCCATCGGCCGCCTCCTCGGTGGCTACTATCGAGACCGGATTAAGCCCTACGGCTCGCTCCTGTTCGAGGATCCTGCCACATTCCCAGGTGTTCTTGAGTCCGCAACTGCCCGGGGATTCAAAGCCTTGAAGCTGGGTTGGGGACCGTTCGGTCGCGTCGATGCCGCGATGGACGAAAAGCTCGTCCGAATCGCCCGCGAAACCGTAGGTCCGGATGTCGAGATCATGGTCGACGCGGGAGGCAGCGACCGGTTCTGGCCCCACGGATACAAATGGGCGGTCGAAAGAGCGCGCATGCTCGCCGACTACGACGTCGTCTGGTTCGAGGAAGCCCTCCCTCCCGACGACATCGAAGGCTTCATTCGTCTTCGCGACCACGCTCCGGTCGCCATCGCCGGCGGCGAGGTTCTGACCAGACGACAGAGCTTCATCCCGTTCATCGAACGGGGCGCCTTCGACATCATCCAGCCCGACGTGACAAAGGTCGGTGGCATCGGCGAGCTCCGACGTATCTTGTACACCGCTCTTGACCATAACGTCCTCCTCGTCACTCACGGATGGATACGGCCATCGGTCTGGCAGCGGATCTCCACATCGCGGCCGCGCATCCCACGGCGAGATGGGTCGAATACATCACACCGTCCCCGTATATCGAAGACATCGTCACCTCGCCCTTCGTCATCGACGAGGACGGACTCCTGGAAATTCCGACCGAACCCGGTCTCGGTATCCAACTCGACTGGGACCGGATCGCCGCTCATTCGGTTTGATTGCAGGAGTTCGCAACGAAAGCAACGATCGAGTATCAGAACAGTACACAGCCTTAACCAGGAGACCGGCCATGAAAATGTATGTGGGTGGTAAATGGATCGATAAGGACGACAAGATCGATGTGATCAACCCGTTCGACGGATCTGTCGTCGACACCGTTCCGAGGGGCGACGCGTCCGACGTCGACGCCGCCATCGCCTCGGCCGAACGGGGTGCCGCCGCCATGGCTGCGCTAACAGGCTACGAACGCTACACGATCCTGCATCGAGCATCTGAGCTGATGGAAGAGCGGCTCGACGACCTGGGACGAACAATCACGCTCGAAGAGGGCAAGGTCATTACCGAAGGTCTCGGCGAGGCAGCACGGGCGCAGGAGACCATCACCCTCTCCGCGGAAGAAGCGAAACGGCTGGGCGGTGAAGTCGTCCCCCTCGACGGCGCCTCCAACGGCGGAGGAAAGTTCGGCTTCACGCTGAGGGTGCCCTGCGGTGTTGTCGCGGCCGTCACCCCGTTCAACTTCCCGCTGAACCTCGTCTGTCACAAAGTCGGGCCGGGTCTGGCCGCCGGGAACGCCGTCATCGTGAAACCGGCAACCGACACCCCGCTGTCTGCGCTCAAACTTGTCGAGATTCTCTTGGAAGCAGGCTTGCCGCCCGAAGGCATTCAGTGTGTGACCGGATCGGGCGCCGTCATCGGTGATGCGCTCTGCGGCGACTCGCGTGTCCGCAAGATCAGCTTCACGGGCAGTCGCGACGTCGGCGAGCACATTTGCCAGGTCGCCGGCCTCAAGAAGGTCACGATGGAGCTGGGATCGAACGCACCATTGGTCGTCATGGAAGACGCCGACATCGACCGTGTCGCCGATGCGACGGCCGTGACCGGATTCGCGAACGCCGGACAGGTCTGCATCAGCACGCAACGGGTGCTCGCGAGCGACAAAATCTACGGGGATTTCATAGACGCGCTCGCCCCGCGCGTAGAGGCCCTCAGCACGGGAAACCCGATCGAGGATACGGTCAAAGTCGGCCCGATGATTCGGGAGCCCGACGCCGAGCGCGTCAGCGAATGGATCGGCGAGGCCGTCGACGGCGGAGCCCGGCTCGTCACGGGGGGCGGACGAGACGGTCATCTCCACGAACCGACACTCGTCGCCGATGTCGAGCCCGATATGCGCATCTCGTGTGACGAGCTCTTCGGGCCGGCGGTCGCCGTCACCCGATTCAGCGACATCGACGCCGCGATCGAGATGGCCAACGACACCAACTACGGTCTGAGCGCAGCCGTCTTCACCCAGAACATCGACTGGGCCATGGCGTTCGCCCAGCGGGTTCATTCCGGGAGCATCCACGTCAACTGGGGCACGGTGTGGCGGGCGGACCTGATGCCCTACGGCGGACTCAAAGACAGCGGGATGGGCAAGGAAGGTCCAAAATACGCCGTCGAAGAAATGACGGAGATGAAGATGGTTGTCATCCACTAAAAGAAGTGCGCCGCGGGTGGCCGCGGCGCCAGTGTTCGGTGTTCAGGAAACCCGGTGATGACCTTTAGTCACCGGGTTTCTTAAGTGGGGGCGGTTCTAGGCATGAAAATCGGTATTTACGGCGCACATTACGAAGTCCACATTGGCGGAATGATCCGGAAGGCACTCGAGGCGATCAACGGAAGCGTCGTTGGACTCGTGGAGCCCGACGATGCTTTCTATCAAAAGTATTCGGACGACGGCAACATCAAGCGGATCGATTCGCTCGACAACCTCGTCAATGGGGCTGGCGCAGAGATCATCCTTGGAGGTGTGAATCACGACGAGAAAGCAGACCTCGTCGAAGCGTGTGCCAGATTGGGCGTTCACGTCGTGCTCGACAAGCCTCTCTGCGGCTCACAGCAAGACTTCGATCGCATCGTGGCTGCCGTGACGACCTCTGGTATCAAACTGTCGATCGACTATTCGTCACGGAACCGACCCGTCTTCATCACCCTTCGCAAGACGATTCAGGAAGGGGAGCTCGGTGACCTCGTCAGCTTGATCACCACGCATCCACACAAGCTCGGTCCGTTCGCGCCCGATTGGTACTTCGATCGACACCGCTACGCCGGGATCTTCCACGACCTCGCCTGTCACGGTGTCGACCAGATCCGCCATCTGACCGGCCAATCTTTCACCGGCGTCCACGCCGTCGGTTCCCTGATCAAACACGTGGAACCACCGCGCCGGCTCCAATTCGATCACGTTCAGGCCTCATTCACGATGGACGGCGGCGCCACAGCCCTCGCGACCGCTGACTGGCTCACGCCCCAAACCTCGCCCTCCTTCGGCGATACACGCTTCATCATTATGGGCACTGAGGGATCCGCGCACCTCCGAGCCTACGCCGAAGACCATCTCCTCGTCGTCACGAATAAAAAAGGGCGTTGCGAACCTCCCTTGGTGGAGAGCCGAAACGCCCAATTCTTCCACAACTTGATCGAAGCCTACGAACGCCACGAGGAGGCCCCGGTCAGCACCGAAGACACACTCGCTGTCGCTCAGGCGTGTATCGCCGCCGAGGCATCCGCCGCATCTGGCGGCAAGCTCGTGACCATACCGCCGGTGGGCTAGTTCCCTATGCCATGCACTGCACCGTGAACGATAGATGAGATCGAAAACAGCGCCCTCGTGCAGAGCGAGCGTGGCGTTTTTGTGTTCACACAAAGACCCGTGCGCTCTACTCGTCCCGGAGCCTGTCCTGAGCGGAGTCGAAGGGCTCCGCACGGGGACGCTGCAGCAACTTCTCAAGCGGCATCGAACACGTCCCTTGCGACGGTCACTCTCTCGAGACGATCCGGGACGGGATCAAACCCCACCCCAGGCGTGTCGTCCAAAACGACGCGGCATCGATCGTCCTGCTCGATCCATCGGTCCGTGATGTCTTCCGTGTAAAATCTCGAAGACGGAAAGACATCGGCAGGATAGGTGAAGCCCGGCAAGGTCCCCAGCGCGGCACAGATCCCGGCGCCCACACCACTCTCCAGCATGCCGCCGACCCACGCTTCCATGCCTTCGGCCTGCGCCATATCGTGAATCTGCTTGGCGTGGTAGAGGCCACCCACCCTTCCCGGCTTCACGTTGATCACGCGACACGCCCCCAGCTTCAACGCCAGCTTGAAATCACGCGGGCTCTTGACCGATTCATCCAGACAGACGGGCGTCTCGATCAACGTCTGAAGCTCTGCGTGTTCGACCAGGTCCGTGTGAAACAGAGGTTGTTCGATCATCGCGAGACCGAATCGATCGAACGCCTTGAGTGTGTCGATGTCCTCGCGCAGATCGTAGCCCGAATTGCAATCGACGTGAATGACAGGATCGGGAAAAGCCGACCGCACAGCCTCGAGCACTTCAATGTCCCAGCCGTGCCTGACCTTCAGTTTGATCCTGGGGAACCCGGTGTCGACCGCGCCCTGGATCTCCCCGAGCAGCTCGTCGATGGTGTCCTGAACACCGAAATCGGCCCCGCACAGCACCTCGGGCCCACTCCCTCCCAGAACACGCCACAGCGGCTCCCCCATCACCCGGCTCTGCAGGGCCCACCACGCCGTTTCCACAGAAGCCTTGGCGAACGAGTTCCCCTTGAAAACCGACAGCAGGTCCAACAGTTCCGCCGCCAGATCGATCTCCTGCCCCAGAACCCGTGGCAGAAAGAAGGTTTTGACATTCTCGTAGGCCGACCGCGCCGTCTCGGGAGAGTAGGTCGGCGCGTAGAACGGTGTGGCTTCGCCCCACGCCGCGTGCCCACCTCCGACGAATCGGACCATCACCGAATGGATCGTAGGATCATCCCCGTAGGCGGTTCGCCAGGGGCTGATGAGAGGCAGTTCCACGTAGCGGACTTCGGCCGATTCGATCTTCAAAGCACCCTCCTCTGTGGACTTCGAACGACGACGATCCCAATATAGGATGTCAGAGCGTGCCCCGCAGGTGTCCCAAAGGGCCGCCTGTGTTGACTCGTACCGAGCTAACCAGTATATTTGGTAGCTCTACGTCGTTGAGTTTCTTGAACTTGGCCCATTTTTAGCGTTCTCATACCCGACCATGTCCGGCCCCGAAAACATCCGCAACTTCTGTATCATCGCCCACATCGACCACGGCAAGTCGACCCTCGCCGACCGTTTGCTCGAACACACCCTCACGGTGAACCGGAAGCAGATGATGGACCAGGTTCTAGACGACATGGACCTGGAGCGCGAGCGTGGCATCACCATCAAATCCCACGCCGTCCGAATGGACTATTCATCCGAGGACGGCGGCGACTACATCCTCAACTTGATCGATACGCCCGGACACGTCGACTTCTCATACGAGGTTTCACGAAGCTTGACGGCGTGCGAAGGCGCGCTGCTGCTCGTCGACGCCGGCCAGGGCGTCGAGGCCCAGACCGTCAGCAACGTCCTCCTGGCCATGGAGCACGATCTTGAGATCATCCCGGTCATCAACAAGATCGACCTCCCAGGCGCCGAGATCGATCGTGTCGTCGTGCAGATCCACGACCTCCTCGGCGTCGAGGAACAGGACATTCTCAAAATCAGCGCAAAAAACGGCATCGGCATCCAGGACGTGCTCGATGCGATCATCGACAGGATTCCGGCGCCCGGGGGGGCCGCGGATGCCCCTCTGCAGGGCCTGGTATTCGACTCCGTGTTCGATCGGTATCGGGGCGCCGTCGCCTATGTCCGCATCTTTCAGGGCACGCTTCGCGCTCGTTCAGACATCCGTTTCTTTTCCACCGGACTCGACTACGAAGCCGAAGAGGTGGGCACGCTCCGGCTGGGTCGGGTCAAGCGAGACACGCTCGGGCCCGGCGAGGTAGGCTATCTCATCGCCGGGATCAAGGAACTGGGTAACGCACGTGTCGGCGACACGGTCACGAATGCCGAAAACCCTGCCAACGAGCCGCTACCGGGCTACAAAGACGTCAAGCCCATGGTTTTTGCCGGTCTCTATCCGGTGGAAGCGGAAAACTACGAAAACCTGCGCACCGCCCTCGAAAAACTCAATCTCAACGACGCCTCGCTGGCCTACGAGCCCGAAACCTCGACCGCCCTCGGGTTCGGATTCCGGTGCGGCTTCCTCGGCCTGCTCCACATGGAAATCATTCAGGAAAGGCTCGCTCGGGAATTCGAGATGGAAATCATCACCACCGTCCCGAACGTCGAATACCGCGTCCTGATGACCGACGGCGAGGAGCTCGAAGTCCACAATCCCGCACAGATGCCACCCGCACAGAAGATCGAACACATCGCCGAACCGATGCTCGACGCGCAGATCCTCGTACCCTCCGAGTACGTCGGCAACATCATGAAGATCGCACAGGACCGGCGCGGCACTTACATCACGACGGAATACATCGACGCGGATCGTGCGCTCCTGCGATACGAACTTCCCCTCTCGGAGATCGTCCTCGACTTCTACGATCGCCTGAAGTCCGTCAGCAGGGGGTATGCATCGTTCGACTACGACTACAAGGGACATTGCCCATCGCAGCTCGTGAAGCTGGATCTCATGATCAACGGCGATCCGGTCGACGCTCTATCCGCCATCGTTCATCGCGACAATGCCTACCCGTGGGGGCGGGCGCTCTGCGCGAAGCTCAAGGAACTGATTCCGCGACAGATGTTCGAGGTCGTTGTCCAGGCTGCGATCGGCGCTAAAGTCATCGCCCGGGAAACGGTTCGGCCTTACAGGAAGAACGTGACCGCCAAATGCTATGGAGGCGACGTTACGCGAAAACGGAAACTCCTCGAAAAGCAGAAAGAGGGTAAGAAGAGAATGAAGCAAGTCGGCAGCGTCGAGATACCGCAGGAGGCTTTCCTCGCCGTTCTCAGCATGGACGAATAGGTCCGTGTCGATGGTGGACCTCGCGGCCCTGCGCCCCGTAGACAAAAGGAGTTGGTTTCGACCGGTAGGGTGGATCGTCGTGGTCGCCGTGGTCTTGAGAGTATTCGTCCTTCAGGGCTACCACCTGCCTTCCACTTCCATGGAAGACAGCGTACTCGTCGGCGATTTCTTGATTGCAGGCAAGATGGCCTACGGTGCCCCGATTCCGTGGACACACTTCCGATTGCCCGGGTTCGGGACGCCAGAAGGCGGAGACCCTGTCATCGTCCGGTTTCCCCACGGCAGAAACCGCGAGATCCTGAAGCGATGCATGGCAGGGCCCGGTCAGACCGTCGAGATTCGCAACAAGATACTCTACGTCGACGGGGCACGATCCGTCGACCCCAAGCGGTCGAAGTACATCGACCCGCGCGTGCTGCCCAAGGAATCGCCCGACGGCGTTCGCGACAACTACGGCCCGGTCACGATTCCGCCGGGCCATTACTTCGTGATCGGAGACAATCGCGACAACAGCGACGACAGCAGGTTTTGGGGATTCGTCCCGGACCGCGACATCGTCGCAAAACCAGCCTTCGTCTACTTCAGCTGGCAGCCTGACCCCGAGGCACCCGTCTACGATGGTCTTGCCTCCTTGCCCAAAATCATCGGTTACAACGCGCTTCACTTCTTAGAAAGGGTTCGTTGGGAACGCATCGGCACATCGATCGAATGAGAGACGGACCCTGAAGCGGCCGCTCCTATGACCGCGTCACTCTACATCCACATTCCCTACTGTGGGTCGGCCTGTCCCTACTGCGACTTCGCGTTCGTCGTCGGTCGGGAGTATACGGCCGATCGATACGTCGAGGCGCTGAAGCGAGAACTCGACGACCGTACGGGACTCGACACAGGCCCGTTCGAGACGGTCTACCTCGGGGGCGGAACACCCTCTTCCCTCGATCCGGCCCTGATCGGCGAGCTGCTCGAATCAATCGACACGGTCGTGGGTATCGATGAAGACGCGGAAATCACGCTCGAAGCCGATCCGTTGCACGAGGCCCGTTATGCGGCCTACCGCGCTCGCGGCGTGACACGACTGAGCATCGGTGTCCAGAGCTTCTCCGATTGCGATCTCCGCGTACTCGGCCGCCGCCATTCCGGACATCAATCCGAAACCTCGGTCCTTTCTGCGCGTTCGGCGGGCTTCGACAGTCTGAACGTCGATCTCATTTTCGGGGCGCCGGAGCAGACGTTCGACACGTGGCGTGCCACCGTCGAAAGAGCCCTGCATCTGGGACCCGAGCATACGTCGATCTACGGTCTCACGATCGAGCCCGAGACGCCCTTCGGGCGACGTCACGCACGTGGCCGGCTGCCCATCGTGAGCGAAGAGGATCAAGCGCGCATGTTCGAATGGACGGACGGACGTCTGCGGGCGTCGGGCTACGAGCACTACGAGATCTCCAACTACGCCCTACCCGGCTGCGAGTCACGGCACAACCTGGCCTGCTGGAGCGGCCGACCATACATAGGCCTGGGCGCCTCGGCACACAGCTTCGACGGACGGCGACGATCCTGGAACGAACGCGGGCTCGACGCCTACCTCGACGCCGTGGAAATAACCGGCCACGCCACGGTGGATGACGAAATCCTGACAGACACCCAGCGGCAGCTCGAGCGATTGATGCTCGGTCTGCGCACGTCCGAAGGCATCGATGCCGACTGGGTGGTCGAGAAAGAGGACGCCTCGACGGCCATCGATACTCTCGTCGCGCAACAGGTGATCGAGCAAAAGGCAGGACGACTGCGACTCACCTCACGTGGCCGTCTTGTCGCCGATGCCGTGTGCAAGCAGATCGCCGGGTTTCTCTGATGACGTTGACCCTCAGGCTTCCCGGTTCTACATCGAACCTCGGCCCGGGATTCGACGTCCTCGGTCTTGCGCTCGGAATCCACAATCGGGCCACCGTGTCCGAATCGAAGGACGGGCACACACGCGTGACGGTCACGGGCGAAGGGCAGGCATCACTGCCTGTGGACGGGACCAACCTGTTCGTCAAAGCCGCAACGCGAACGGCGAAGGAAATCGGCAAATCGCTACCCCCCCTGGAGGTGCGGACAGAAAACACGATCCCTCTTGCGCGCGGTCTGGGTAGCAGCTCGACGGCGATCGCCGGCGGCGTACTCTCAGCCAATCGACTGCTGGGGGATCCTCTCGACACTCACGATGTCGTTCAGCTCGCCTCACGTATCGAGGGGCATCCCGACAACGTTTCTCCGTGCATCCTGGGTGGTCTCACGATCAGCTCCATGAACGAGTCAGGACGCGTCATCTATGTCCGGGCCATCCCGGCAGGAGAACTCGAAGCCATCGTCGCCATACCCGACTTCGAACTCATCACCGAGGACGCCCGAAACGCGCTTCCCGAGGAGGTTCCTCACCAGGATGCCGTCTACAACGTCGGCAACGCGTGCCTGGTTACGGCCGCCCTCCTGACCGGCCATCCGGACGTGCTGTGCGAAGCCATGGATGACCGTCTGCACCAACCGTATCGAGCGGGCCTGATCCCGGGGTATCACGATGTCTGCACGGCCGCACGGGAGGCCGGGGCGTTGAACGTCACCATCAGCGGTGCGGGCCCCACGCTCTTCGCCCTCGCAGAATCCGACGGGCGACGGGTCGCAGACGCCATGGTAGCCGCCTGGCGTTCCCACGACATCATCGCGACACCCCGCGTTCTGCCCATCGACACTGCAGGAGCCGTCTTCGAATGATCGCCCGACTACACCCCAACGATCCAAGCACAATGCCGCCGTGGATTCGGGCCGTCGTCTACCTCCTAATCACAGGTCTGCTCGGACAGCCCCTGTCCACGCTCGCCCAGTCGCGGGGCAGTCGCCGCAATCAAGATGAACGCGAGAGAACACGGAGCGCGCTCGAAACCTTTTCGTCGCGAGGTCGTCAGGGCCAGGATGAAATGACGGACCCCTTCGGCATCGACATGATGACCATCAGCAAAGGGGCCTACGATGCGGTCATCCGGACGGGCGAGTATGTCCTCGGAACCGGTGACGCCTTCTCCATCCTCGTCGACACCGATGAGGGCGTTGTCGTCGATGAGGTGCCCGTCGGCGCCGATGGGGGTTTGGTCATCCCCTACGTCGGTGTCGTACCCGTCGCGGGCAAACGCCTCGCCGACGCCAAGGCCGCCATCGAGCGCGCCATCCAGGACCGGTTCCAGCATCTCGACATCTCGGTCAACCTCTCCAGACTCCGATCCTTCCCGATCAACGTCATCGGCGAGGTCCAGTTTCCGGGCGCTTACAAGGTCAAGGGCGTCGAACAGGTCTCCGAACTCATCCTGCGGGCCGGCGGTCTGCTGGAAGAGACCCGTGGGCGCGCCTCACTCCGTAACATCCGGATCCTCCGACGCTCCGAAACAGGCGAGCTCCTCGACAACCCGAAGCGCGCCGATCTGCTCCTGTGGAACCTGACGGGCGACCTCCACTACAACCCGTATGTGATCGATGGAGACCAGATTTTCGTACCCGTTAAGGGCGACTCGATCAGCATCGCGGGCGGCGTTCACCAGCCCGGCAACTACGAATTCGCGGTGGGTGATCGCGTGTCGGACCTCGTGAGACTCGGACGCGGCCTGATCGGCGATTCTCGCACGGTCACCGCCGAACTGCTCAGACTCGGATCGGGGCGTGCCGATGCTCGCCCGATCGATCTTGCAACCGCCCTCGCGAACGGCTCGGCGGCAAACATCGAGCTGGAGGCGGGCGACAAGCTCTTCGTGACGGGTGACAGACAGCGTGTCACCGTCGAGGGCGAAGTCCGTTTCCCGGGCGCCTATCCGATCGAGCAAGGACTCAGACTCCGCCAGCTGATCGAACGCGCCGGCGGATTCACCGAGTTCGCGTCACGCTCACAGTCCGTCGTGATCAGACGTGTCGAATACGGAGTCCGTGCCGACGAAGACGTCAGGCTCGAACGGTTGCTAAACCTCCCACGAAACCAGTTGTCCGACGGAGATCTTGCCTACATCACCATGAACACGCAACGAGTGCCGGGCCGCATTCCCGTCGACTTCGAAGCCCTCTTCGATCGAGGGGACGAGCGCCACAACGTCGAACTGCGTGGCGACGACGTCATCAGGGTCCCACGGCTCCGACCGACTGTTCTCGTCAACGGATCGGTGGCCGCACCCGCCGCCATTCCCTACGATCCTGCTTACACTGTGAACGACTATATTCGCGACGCGGGTGGATTCACGAGCACCGCCCGACGCAACGACGTCTACGTCATCCAGGGCAGTACGGGTCACTCGGTCGAAGCGTCCAAGGTCGACGATGTATCTCCAGGCGATGCGATCTTCGTCCCATCCAAGACCCAGGGTCAGGGATGGCGTACCTTCCGGGAGGTTTTGGTCATCGCTGCACAGCTCGCCTCCCTCGCCCTCGTCATCGACGCGATACGAAGATGAAGAGTCAGAAGTCATCATATGGCGACTTCAATAGTCTTTCGCTTGGCAGCTTAAACGTCCATTGATCGATTGATCAGATGACAACCAACGACAACACAGAACGTTCATTCATCGACCACCTCGGAACGGTCGTCAGATGGCGTCGCATGATCCTCTGGTGTTTCTTCGTGGTTACCGCGGGAACGGCCCTCGTGTCACTCGTGTTACCGAAGGCGTATCGCGCGACGGCTACCGTTTTTCCGCCTCAGGATTCGAGCGACGTACTCGGCGGACTCTCGTCCCTCCTGGCCGATCTTCCGGTCAACTTGCTCGGTCTTTCCGGAGGGAGCGTGTCCGCGACCGACTTCGTTCCCGTCGTCGAAAGCGAACGCGTGAAGGAAGCAGTGGCCGAACGCTTTGGCCTGATGGCCAAATACGAGGCCGAGACGCGCGAACAGTTGCTACGGGAGATGGAGGGTCGGCTCGAGGTCGAGCTCTCCCGGGAGCAGTTCTTGACGGTCTCCTATGAAGCGGAAACACCCGAACTCGCCGCGCAAATGACGAACGCCTTCGTGGAAGAGCTCGATCTGGCGCTTCGTGATCGGAAAAACCAACAGGCGGGGGCCCTGCGTCAATATTTTGAGATACGATTGGCCGAGGCCCATAGCGATGTCCGGGGTGCGGAACTGGCGTATCGTGCTTTTCAGTCCGAACACATGGCCATCGACCTCGAGACGCAGGCCAATGCCCAGATCGAAACAGCGGGGCAGGTCGTCGTGCAACTCGCCGAACTCATCATCCAGCGGGATGTCGCTACGGAGATGATGGAGGCTGGTCACCCCAAGCTCAAACAGCTCGAACTCGAGATCGACGCCACGCGTGGAGCCATCGACCGAATGCTGATGGGCGACATCAACGGCGCCGGTGCAGATCTTCCCGACATCGTCATCCCCTTTCGCGCCGTTCCTGACCTCGGCCTGCAAGCGCTCCAGCTCATGCGGGACGTCAAAATCAACAATGCGATCTACACGTTCGTCCGGCAGGAATACGAACGGGCACGGCTCGAAGAGGACAAGGAGACCGCACTCGTCATCCCACTCGACAGCGCCAAACCACCCGACACACGGAGCCGACCGCGTCGCACCCTGATGGTCCTTATAGCCGGGGCCCTGAGCCTGGCACTCAGCACGCTTCTCGCCTTTTTCTTCGAGGCTGTGCACGGTCTGGACGACAGCCGAAGGCAGAAACTGGACTCCATCCTCGCCGAACTCCGTCGCAAGGCCTGAAAGAAGAGACCACCGCGTGGAAACAGACCAAAGGGTCCCCGAAAGCTCCAGTATCCTCACAACCACGGTCGGGTCCTATCCCCTGCCGGAATGGGTGATCGCGGCGCCCAGCGAGTCCGCCATCGTCGACGCTACACGTGTCATTCTGGACACCCAACGCCAGGGCGGCATCGATCTCCCGACCGATGGTGAGATCTATCGCTTCGACATCAACCACCCCGAAACCAACGGGATGATCGAATACTTCGTCCGTCCCATGGGTGGTACGCGAGATGACTTTGGACGGAGCGAGATCGAAGAATTCGCGGAAAAACAGACGATGGGGTTCCGTTCAAAACCGGCCGCCGTCGTCGACGAGGCACTCAACGAAGGCACCCTCGACCTCTTGACGGACTGTGCAAGGGCCGCCGACATCTCCGGAGGCCCGTTCAAGTTCACGCTCACGAGTCCGTACATGCTTGCCAGAACACTGCTCGACCATCACTACGGTGATTTCGAAGCACTCCTGATGGGCGTGGCAGACGTCCTCGCCGCCCAGGTACGCGACCTGCCCTGCGCGTGTCTTCAGGTCGATGAAGCCAACATCCCGGGAAACCCCGACGACGGTCCGATCGCGGCCAGAGCAATCAACCGTGTCCTCGATGCCGTGTCTGACGGGACCGAGAGAGCCGTCCACTTCTGCTTCGGGAACTACGGGGGCCAGGTCATCCAGAGCGGTACCTGGTCGGCCCTCGTTGACTTCCTGAACGACCTTCACGCGGACCACCTCGTGCTCGAAATCGCCCATCGTCCTAAGAGCGATCTCGAGGCGCTCAAGGAAGTTGACGGGAACATCAAACTCGGCATCGGCGTCGTAGACATCAAAGTCAACCACGTCGAGACAGCCGACGAGATCGCATCCCGGATCGAGGAAACGGAAAAAGTCGTGGGCCCCGGTCGTATCAGATACATTCATCCCGACTGTGGATTCTGGATGCTCAAACGCTCCGTCGCAGACCGCAAAATCGCCGCGCTGGCCCCCGGACGCGATCGGTATCTCGGTCTGTCCTGATCTTCCGATTGGACCCACCCTGAACACCCACTCACACACTCGCTGGTTGGTTGCCGCGCTGCTGCTACTCCTGTTTCTCGGAGAAGCCGAGGCTCAAGTCGATCCCGACAGCCTCGGTGTCATCGTCACGATCGCCGGTGGGGGCGTCGATTCCCTCAGCGAGGACATCCCGGCCACCGATGCCCTCCTCGATGTCCCACTCGGCATATCCGTCGACGTTAACGGTCACATCTTCATCACAGAGACGGGCAACCACCGGATTCGTCGAATCGATGCAGTCACCGGGAACATCACCACCGTCGCCGGAAGCGGAACTCTGGGCAACTCCGGCGACGGCGGCCCAGCCACAGCCGCGCAGTTCAGCAGACCTCAAGGCGTCGCCGTACACTCGAGCGGCGACATCTACATCGGTGACACGGGCAACCGGGTCGTCCGACGCGTCGACGCAGCAACCGGTTTGATCGAAACGTTCGTCGGATCGGGCCAGCTGGGAGAGGTCCCCGCAGGGGTCGCGATCCCCCGAGAACTCGCCAGCTTCAGCGAGATCGTCGATGTCTGGACCACCGAGGGAGCGCTCTTCGTCGCCGATGGCGCGCTTGCAGGCGGTGGCGGAAACAACATCATCATCCAAGCGGAATTCGACAGCTTGGACGTGGTCCGTATCGCCGGTACCGGAAATGCCGAGTTTTCCGGTGACGGCAGCGCGGCCATCGATGCGGGCATGAGCGTCGAACAGATCAAGACCGCCCTCGACTTCTTTCTGTTCGCCGATTTTCTGAATCACCGCGTCAGACAGCTCGAAGTGGTCGTTCCGGAAGGAGACTCGATCCCGGTCGCGCAGATCTCGACCATCGCCGGTAGGGGACTGACGTTCGGCGACATCCTGAGCGGGTTCACTTTCTCAGGCGATGGCGGACCGGCCACGGACGCCCGGCTGAACTTTCCCTCCGGCATCGCCGCCGACGAAACTGGTCGAGTATACATCGCCGACTCACAGAATCAGCGCGTCCGGGCAATCGAACTCGACGGCACGATCGTCACGCTCGCGGGCACGGGCGATTTCCTGTCGGACGGCGATGGGCAGCTCGGATTCCTGGCGCCCGTCGAGAATCCCGCGCGTCTCGCCCTGGACCTGAACGGAGACCTTTTGGTCGTGGAGCCTATCGGCGGGCGCATCCGCAAGATCATCGACCCGACCTTCCGTTCCGCTTTTCTCGAAATCGCCCGGACCGAAATCAATTTCGGGCAGGCCAGCCTGGGCATTGGGAAAGTCGACACGCTCCTGATCCAGAACTTCGGAAACAAAGTGCTCAACATCGCCGACGTCTCTTCCGACAACGAGCGGTTTTCGGTCCCACTCGAGCTACCCGCCGAAGTCTTACCCAACGAGATCTTTCGAATCCCGCTGCGCTTCGACCCCGACGCCCAGGATCCCGTCTTCGGTGAACTGATCCTCCAGACGGATGATCCCTTTCGTCCCACGATTCCGATCGCCGTGCAGGGAGCCGGCATCGTCCCTGACGCCGATCTGCTCCCTTTGTCGGCATCCTTCGAACAGACCTTCACGGACGAGACCCGAACCCAGTCATTCAGACTCACGAACGTCGATCAGGGTTTGTTAATGCTCGACGGGATCGCGCTTTCCGACACCACCAACTTCTCGGTCACGTTCAGCGACTCGACGGCCCCCTCCGGAGACGTCATCACGATTTCCGTCGTCTTTCAACCCACGATCGATGGCCAGATCGACGGCACGATGATCGTCCGAACGAACGACCCCGACGAGCCGACGTTCACGGTCTCCCTGACCGGATTTGGAAGGATCGGGAAGCCGGGAGGATTCCTGGATGTGAGTTCAACGATGGGGGTCGGGGATGCGGGAGCCGCATTCGGCGTGTCCTGGGCGGATTACGATCGGGACGGAGATTCCGACCTCTACGTCGTTCGAAGTATGCAGACCAATCTGCTCTACAGGAACAACCAGGGCGCGTTCGCCGAAATCGGAGCGGCCGTCGGCGTGAACGGAAGCGGCGACGGAAGCGGCGCGGCCTGGGCCGACTACGATCGGGACGGAGACCTGGATCTCTACGTCACGAATTTTTCCCAGCCGAACAGACTCTACCGGAACGATGGAGGGGTCTTCAGCGACGTCGCGACGACCGCAGGGGTCGACGACAACGGGGACGGATACGGTGCGGCGTGGGGGGACTACGACAATGATGGCGATCCCGACCTCTACGTCGCCAATTTCGGTCCCAACGTCTTTTACAGAAACGTCGGAGGCCAATTCGAAGAAATAGCCGATCAGCTAGGTGTTGCCGACTCGAGCAGTGGTGTGCAACCGGTGTTCAGCGACTTCGACAACGACGGGGACGTCGACCTCTTCCTCGCCAACAGCGGTCCGAACCGGTACTGGGTAAACGTCGAGGGCACCTTCGTCGATTCGATTTCGATCTTCTTTCCCGCCGACGACGGTCCCAGCTTCGGGGCAGCCGTCGGGGATTACAACAACGACGGACTGATGGACCTGTATGTTCCCTACTTCGGCGAGCCCAACCGTCTCTACGAAAATTCGGGCAATGCGTTCAACGACGTGGGTCTCGCGCTCAGCATTAACGACAACAGTCGGTCCCGCGGAGCCGTCTGGGCCGACTTCAACAACGACGGATGGCTCGACATCTTCGTCACCAATTCCGGTCAGCCCAATCGCGTCTACCGAAGCGAGGGATTGGTCGGCGGGAACGTGGTCTTTACCGAAGTCGCCGAGGAGTTCGGCACGGACACGGTCGCCGACAGCCGGGGTGTTGCCCTGTCCGACTTCGACGGCGACGGTGGGTTGGATCTCTTCGTCGCAGTACAGGGAGGTCCGGACAAACTGTTTCAAAATCAGGAGGCCGACGGAAACTGGATCCTGATCAGCCCGCGGGGAACCGTCAGCAGCTCGGACGCCATCGGGACACGGATCGAGTTGGTCTACGGTCGGACGAACCGTCTGATCCGCGAGATCACCGGCGGCACATCCTTCCTCTCACAGGACGCTCTTTGTGCCGCCTTCGGTCTGGCCGACGCACTGAGCATCGATACGCTCACCGTTCGCTGGCCCAGTGGCATCGTCCAGCGAACCGAAGGCTCGAACATTCCCGTCAACAGCGTCTACCCGATCGTCGAACAGGCGCCGCCACCGCCAGTCGCGGTCCTCGTGGCGACAACCACCACCGCACTCGTCGCTAACGGCGTCGCCGAGACCGAAATCACGGCAACCGTCCTCGATGTCAACGGCGACATCTCTCTCATCAGCGATCGAGACGTGAGATTCACTCTGGACTTCAATGTCGGTGAAATCCTCGAACCATCGATCGTTCGTCTCCGAGACGGTGTCGCAAACGCCCGATACCGGGCCGGGGAGATACCTGCGCCGATTTCGATCGTCGTACAGGTCGATGGCATTCCTGTCGAAACGATCGTGATCGAGCTCCTACGCGGGGTCCAAGATGCCGACACCTTCATCGAAACGATTGCGGGAACGGGAAGTACCGGGTTCAGCGGCGATGGTGGCCCCGCGACCGACGCTCAACTTCGACTTCCACGGGCCGTCGCAACCGATGACACGGGAATCATCTACATCGCCGATTCTGGAAACAACCGTGTCCGCCAGGTCGGCATCGATGGTACGATCTCCCTGCTCGCCGGAACAGGCATCGTCGCCCTCGCGGGATTCGATGGCACCGACGGACCAGCCATCGAGGCGCCTGTCAGCAACCCGTTCGGTCTCGCTCTTCTACCAGATGGAAGCCTGCTCATCAGCGAGTTCGGCGGTCATGAAGTCCGACGCATCGAGATGGACGAATTCCGTTTCATTCGGGATTTCGCGGGGCGGGGCGTCGATGCGTTCGGGGGTGACGGAGGGCCCGCGACTCTGGGTAACCTCAGATCGCCGGCTGGAATCACCGTAGACAGCCTCGGCAATACGTACATCGCCGAGCAGTTCAACTTCCGCGTGCGTCGCATCGATGTCGACGGCATCATCAACACGGTCGCCGGGTCTTTCGACACGGGATTCGGGGGCGATGGTTTCGAAGCGACGACCGCTCGGCTGAATCAACCAACGGGTGTCGCCATCGACACCGCCGGAAACATCTACATCGCCGATCAGGCCAATCACCGCGTGCGGCGCGTGAACGTCGACGGGGTGATCCAGACAATCGCAGGTACAGGCGAAAATGACTTTGGCGGAGACGGCGGACCGGGCGTTTTCGCGCCGCTCAGCGCGCCCAGAGACGTCGCTATCGACGCCGGCAACCGACTGTATGTCTCGGACTCGGGGAACGACCGGGTACGCGTGATCGATCTGGGCACGGGTGTCATCCAGACCGTGGCAGGATCTGGATCCAGGGGCAGCACGGGTAATCAGGGCACGGCACTCGGCTTCAGTCTCGACGACCCGAGCGGTCTCGCGGTGGCACCCGACAGTTCCCTGCTCATCGCCGATGCCGGAAACGATCGCATCCTGCGTCTGCGTGTCGACTATTTTGGAGATTCGCCATCGATCGAGCCCCCACCCGGAGGGACGCTCGCCGGCGATTTTACGGGGGACGGTCTGGTCAACTTCAGCGACTTTCTACTGTTCGCCCCCGCCTTCGGTTCCAGCAGCGATGGCTTCGACATCGATGGAGACGGCTTCGTGGGATTCTCCGATTTCCTCTTGTTTGCAGATGCATTCAGCGCAGGCCTGACCGGTGGTGGCAGCAGGGCGAAGCCCGTTCCGACCGGCCTGTTGGTCGATAGTGTCCGCTGAAGTCATCGCACCGAACCCGCAGAACCACGCTCGGGCGGCCGAATGTTTGAGAGCCGGAGGTGTGGTCGTTTACCCCACCGAAACCGTCTACGGAATCGGCGTCGACCCGTACAATGACGAAGCCATAGAGCGGGTTTTCACCCTCAAGGGCCGGGAGGAAACCCAGGCGCTCCTCGTTCTGATCGCCTCCGAGGGCCAACTCGATGGCCTGGTCTCGACCATTCCACCCGACGCCAGAAGTCTCGTCAATTCTTTCTGGCCAGGCCCGCTGACCCTCGTCCTCCCAGCGCACGACGACCTTCCAGGTCTCCTGACGGGCGGGCGGGCTACGGTTGCCGTTCGACAGACGGCCTCACCCGTCGCAGCCACCCTCATCGATCGTCTCGGCCGACCGATCACCGGTACGAGCGCCAACCGATCCGGCCATCCACCCGCGCTCTCGGCCGAGGACGCCGCGGCCACGCTCGGCGAAGACGTCGACCTGATCCTCGATGGCGGCCGGTCTTCAACCACGACCCCGTCGACCCTCGTCGATGCCTCCACCTCCGCGGTTTCGGTCCTGCGACGCGGCCCCATCACGGAAACCGCCATCCACGATGCATTGAAGATCTGACCCCACCAACGATAAACCGCCCGACGCAAAAAAGCATCGAGCGGTCGCCCCCGAGTCTCGGATCCCGGGTCACGGTTCACGAATCTCAAATATCGATCTGATCCGGGCGGAGAGCTTCCGCCGCGTATTTCGTCACCACCTCACCATCTTTCAGCACATCCACGATCCGCTCGTCCAATTCTCCGTCCTCAACCATGAAATTCAGGATCTTCAGCGCCTGGGAAAGAGACATCGGCTTGCGATACGGTCGATCGGGTGCCGTCAAAGCTTCAAAGACGTCGGCCACCGCAAGAATTCGTGCCTGAAGGGCCAACTGATCGGCACTCAGCCCCTGCGGATACCCTTGACCGTTCAGTTTTTCGTGGTGCCCCCCTGCGTATTGAGGAACGTTGCTCAGCGTTTTCGAAAAAGGCAGCTGGGAGAGCATTTTAATGCTTACGGCTGCGTGATTGTTGATCACCTGACGTTCTTCATCCGTCAAGGTACCCTTCCGGATCGACAGATTCTCGAGTTCGTCTTCCGACAGGGCCGCTACTTCCTCGCCGTTCACGGACTCGTTGTTGTGCAACCTGCTTCAGACGCTCAATATCGTCGTCGGCCATGAATTCGCCGCCTGTGTTACACCCCGTGATGAACGCGAGCTCTTCTTCCAACCTTTCCCTCTCGCGTTGGAGGTCGCTGTCGACCTCATCAGGATCTTCGCCGAGCTGCCGCAGGCGTCCCCTCAGTACGGAAATCTCAGCATCCCGCTTCATCAGTTCCCACCGGACTCGAACCGTTTCGATCCGGTCGGAGATCGTCTCCAGCTTCGTGGACTTGTCGACCACATACTCAGGTGTCGTAATCTTGCCGACATCGTGCATCCACGCGGCGATCCTCAACTCGTTCAGCTCCTCGTCGCTGAACCGGACCTCCGCCAATGGGCCGTCAGCACATCGGTTGATTTCTTGGGCAATCTCCATCGTTAGGTGGGCAACCCGGCGAACGTGTCCGGCGGTGTAGGGCGACTTTTCATCGATGGCGGTAGCCGTCGCCTCGATGAACGAATCGAACAGATCCTGAAGGTCGATGATGAGTTGCACGTTCGTCAACGCAACGGCGGCCTGCGAAGCCAACGAGATCACGAGATCCTCGAACTCAGTCGAGAACGCGATCACCTCCTGGTTCTCGTCGGATGCGTTGATCAGCTGAAGGACACCGATGATGTCGTCCTCGTGATTTCTCATGGGCACGACCAGCATCGACCTCGATCGATACCCGGCGGTCTCGTCGTAGACACGCGTACCCGAAAAGTCAAAACCCTCTGCTTCGTAAACATCGGGAATATTGACGGTATCGCCTGTGTTCGCTACGTGAGCAGACACGTTCGATTGATTCGGTCGACTTTCGATCGAAAGAGGAACAGGGGGAAGGTTGATGGACTCGCCCGAGGTTCCGCCCTTTCGCGTGCCCATCGTGTCGTTCTGGAGGATCTTCCAATCCAGATGCCGGCCGTCGGAGCTCACGACATAAAGCGTACCGCCGTCGGCCAGCGTGAGCCGTCGGGATTCGTCCACGATCATCTCGAGCAGAACATCGATGTCCCGCTCACTCGAAAGTGCGATTCCGATCCGGACCAGATTCTGGATCTGAGTTTTGAGGTCTCTGTTCATTGGGGGGTCTCCGAGAACAGGTATCAGTGTACATCCTCGGAAAGGAGGCTGTCAAGAGACAGCCAAACGTCCTGCGGTTCTGCCGGAGAGATACAGCCTCAGTCTGCGGATCGTCCCTTGAAAACGTCGAGCCGATCGCGTGGAGCGATCGACCGATTCTGCAATAGCTGACGAAGCACCTTCGAGCTCGCGTCGAGGCCGAGCAACATCTTCGTATAGTCGCCCCCAGCCGATGCGTCGCGTATTTGGCGCCGCTCGGCGGGCGAGAATTCCGTCGGCCCACCCAATCCCCCCGTCATTCGACTGGCGAACACCGAAGGATTCGGACGAAACTCGTCGTCGATGCGAGACCGTTCGGTGTCCGTGAATTCCGTCATCCGCTCCAGGTCGGCCATCACACGTGCGCTGAACCGAGACGCGGCCGTCATCCTGGCGCTGACCTCGGCGGAATGCGCCGAGCGCCGTCCGACCGATCCTCGTTCGTCCCCTCGAACCACCGTCCGACGCTGCAATGAGCGGCGTACATCGGCCGCGTGTGTGGCCGAACGGAGCAGGGCCTCCAGATCGTTCGCGGACAGCGTCGATCCGTTTCGGATCTGTTCGCCGACGCCTGCCCCGGCCGCGCTCGCGAACAGGCCCGTCGTCAGCAGAAGGACGCAGGCTCGTTTCAACGTGTTTCCTCCCTATCCAACGCGGGAAGCCTTGCCCCAAGCGTCGTGAATCGTTCCGCAACGGCGTTGTTTTTAACGGCCATAGCCAGCGCCTTTTTCGAACCCACCATCACCACGAGCTCCCGGGCACGCGTGATCGCCGTGTAGATGAGATTGCGCTGCAGCATCACATAGTGTTGGGTCGTCACGGGCATCACCACCGCACGAAACTCGGATCCCTGGCTCTTGTGGACGCTGATCGCGTAGGCCAGCACGACCTCATCCAGGTCCCCGAAATCGTAGGTTACGTGGCGATCGCCAAAGGCAATCGCGACCTCCTGATCCGTCGGCCGTATGTCACTCACTCGACCGATGTCTCCGTTGTAGACATCCTTGTCGTAGTTGTTCCTGATCTGCATGACCTTGTCGCCACGTCGTAGGCGGAGCTGGCCACGCACAAGCTCCTGACCGCTTCCGTTCAGCCGATCCTGGAGCTGTTCGTTCAGGGCATTCGCACCGGTCTCGCCCCTGTACATGGGCGAAAGCACCTGAATGTCCTCGATCGGGTCCAGACCGTAGCGTCCGGGGAGCCTCTCCGCGCAAAGATCTCCGATCGTTCGAGAGACGTCCTCCGGCGAATTCGATTCCAGAAAGAAGAAATCCGATTCACGGCTATGAGTGAGATCGGGCACATCGCCCTGGTTGATCTCGTGGGCGCTCATCACGATCCGACTCGACTGGGCCTGGCGGAAAATTTGGTCCAAACGAACGGTGGCCACCACACCCGAAGCGATGACATCTCGCAGCACGCTGCCGGGGCCCACCGACGGTAACTGGTCCGTATCCCCCACAAGAACGATCGACGCGCTCACCGGAACCGCCCGCAGAAGGCTGTTCATGAGCACGACATCCACCATAGAGATCTCATCGACAACAATCGCGTCGATCTCCAATGGATTCTCGAAATCGTGGTCGAATCCGCCCCCGGGTCGAAAACCGAGGAGACGGTGGATGGTGCTCGCCACGTGTCCAGTGGCTTCCTGCATCCTCTTGGCCGCTCTGCCGGTAGGCGCCGCCAGCGCGATTCGCTTCTTTCTCGCTTCGAGCAGCCACAACAGCCCTCGCACTGTCGTCGTCTTGCCCGTTCCAGGACCACCTGTCAAGACCAGACCGTTGTGCGTGAGGGCCTTGATGAGCGCCTCCCGCTGGCGTCCTGCGAACGTAACACCGTGACGGGCCTGCATGGCTTCGATCTCGGCATCCACATCGCCCGTCTCGATGCGGCTGATCTGACTGCTCTGGTAGAGTCGGGTCGCTACCCCCTTCTCTGCATAATAGAGCGGCGGAAGGTAAACACGCGACTCCTCCTCGACGACCTCCTCGTTCTCAACGAGACGTCCCAGACCCGATTCGACGAGGTCGGCTCCCACGTCCAGTGCACTCGAGGTCTGCTCGACCGCGATTTCGCGTGGCAGGTAGACGTGACCCTGATCGTCTGACGCCGTCGACAGAACGTGGCGGATTCCGGCGTCGACGCGCGTATCCGAGTCACGTGCGATCCCCAACTTCTGGGCAATCCGATCGGCCGTCTGAAATCCGATTCCCCAGACGTCGCTCGACAGCCGATACGGGTTCTCACGCAAAAGCGGCACAGCCTTTTGGCCGTACCGCTTCCAGATCTTGACGGCGTTTCCAGTCGCCACATCGTGTGACTGAAGGAACACCATCACGCCGTGTATCTCCCGCTGGGCCTTCCACGCGGCCGTGATCATGCGCGCCCGCTTGGGCCCGAGCCCTTCCACTTCCTTCAAACGGCCCGGCTCGTGTTCGATCACGCCTAGAGCGTCTTTACCGAAGCGCTCGACGATCCGTTTGGCCATCACGGGCCCGATGCCCTTGATCAGCCCCGAACCCAGGTAGCGTCGAACCCCGTCTACCGTCGACGGATGCACCGTCTCGTAGCGATCGATCTTGAACTGGCGCCCGTATTCGGCGTGTGAGCCCCAGTCCCCCTCCATCACCACGCTCTCGCCCGCCGCCAGCGACAACGTCTCGCCCACGACAGTCACCAGCCTTGCCCGTTCGGACCCCTCTTCCGGTCGGAGTCGCGCGACGGTGAACCCCGTCTCCTCGTTCTGGAACGTGATGCGCTCGATCGTGCCTTTCAGCCTGGCCATACGCCCGCCATCACGATGCCTGGTAGACCACCCGCCCCTTCACCACCGTCCCGACCACGTCCAGCTTTTCCTGACCCGGTTCCCATCGAAAGAGGCTGAGCGTCGCTTCCTTCCCCACCTCCACCGATCCGATTCGATCCTCTTGGCCGAGGAGACGCGCCGGGTTGCGCGTAGCCAGGGCAACGGCGTCCTCGAGAGTTGCATCCGTGTGGGTCACGATGTTCGGGATTCCACTATCCAGGAAGAGCGCGGCACCCGCCAGATAGGGAGTGCCCGCGAGAGCGATCTTGCCGTTCGGAAGGAGTTCGCGGTCACTGTCGCCATACTCTTTCCCGTAGAAACCCGCCGGAAGACCCGCGATCGAAGCCACATCGCTCACCACACAGATTCGATCCTGACCTTTAGTGCGGTAAAACGCTTTCAACACTGCCGGAGGGAGATGATGTCCGTCTGGAATGATCCCCGCCCAGAGGTCATCCGCAGCCAACTGCTCCCAAATGTAGTTCGGATGACGGGGCATCATCGCGTGCGCTCCGTTCCCCAGATGCGTGGACATCCGTGCTCCCGCCGCCACGGCCTCCCTGATTCGTTCCGGAGCCGCCCCCGAGTGCCCGATCGAGATCACAACGCCCGTGGCCACCGCCTTTTCGATAAACTCGAGAGACCCATCCCGCTCCGGCGCCAGGGTAAAAATGCAGATGCGTCCCCCTGCGGCCTCCTGGTAGCGCTGGAACTCATCCCAGTCGGGGTCACGCGTATGCTCCAACGGGTGGGCGCCACGTGGGCCGTCCTCCGACGCGATGTAAGGTCCTTCTACGTGAATCCCCAGAAAAGTGGAGTCGGCATCCTCCGATTCTTCGCATGCACGGGCGATCAACGACAGACCTTGCAGGGCATCCTTCGCCGAGGACGTCGTGACTGTCGGGCACCACCGTGCCGTCCCCGTCTTGTACATCCACTCGGTCGTCTCGATCACTTGCTCAACGGTCAGATCTTCAGCCTTGTAGTTGATCCCGCCTACCCCGTTGACCTGCACGTCGCAGATCCCCGGAGAGATCCAAACATCTTCACCGCCAAGGCCGTTTGACGCTTCGGCCCCTTCCTCTATGCGGTCGATCTTGCCGTCTGCTTCGAAAACATTGACCAGAGTCCCACTGCCAAGCATTTTTCCTCGAATGACCATCCTGTCTCCCTGTGACACGCCCTTCCAATCGCTGATACAAAATAGAATCAGTCGACAGATGGTGCAAGATGGGACACTCAGACCTCGAAACGCGCGCTCAGCTGTCGTGCGACTTCTTCGGGCGATCCTTCCAACGTCATACGCTCAGACCACTCCCACCCATCCAGGTAAGCTTCAGAATCCGTCACGCCCTCCTGCATCGCCACCCGATCGATCCGCTCCTGGTAGACTTCTGGGAGTTTGTAGGATCGCGCCCGTTTGCCGTCGTAGACGCGGAATTGCGCAGGGATGTCACGCCAGTGTAGAATCTGATAGTCGGCCATTCGAGTGGGCGGTGAGCGGTCGGCCGTAGGCGGTCTCTACAGTTTCGCGCTATTTCCCTTCGTTTCGATCGAGTGCGACGCGGAAGCTGGCGATGTGGTCCGGGCCGGTTCCGCAGCACCCGCCGACAATCGAGGCACCCTCTGATACCAGAGCAGCGAGATCGAGCGCCATGTCGTCCGGTGTTTGGGAATAGGTCGTTTCCATCTCCTTATTCAGTGTCGGCATCCCCGCATTGGGATAGGCGACGATACGGTCGGGGCCTTCGCGGCCGGCAATCGCCTCCTTGGTCTGGCGGGTCCCCTCGATCGCGTAGGCCATACCGGTATGCTCGACAAGCTGCGTCTCGGCACCGCAGTTCAGACCCACTACGTCGACATACGGCAGCAAATTTTCGCCATCGGAGAACTTTCCCGAGGCAAGCGCATCGATCAACGTCTGCGGAGAATGCCCCCAGTCGGTTCGGTAAACGATGTCCCCGGTCTTCCGGTCCTTCGTGCTCTTGTAAGTCATACTGACCGCGATCGGCAGACCGTGTCTGCGCGCCTCATCCACTGCAATCGCAGCTTCGTTCGCCGAAAACTGCGTCTCGATCATGAAAAAGTCGACGCCACCCTCGGCCAATGCTCCGGAAAGCCGCGCGTGGGCGTCACGAACCTTCTCGTTTGCAATGCCGAACACGGTATCGCCGCTATCCGCCTCGATGGCCCCAGGGGATGGCCCTATCGACCCACCGACGTAGACGTCCGCACCACTCGCATCCACCGCCTTCCGCGCGTGCTCGGCCGCCTGCCGCGCGATGTCGTCGGCCGCCGAGCCCGTTCGATCGGCCATCTCCAGATGAAGCGCACTTGCCACGAACGTGTTCGTCCCCACGGCCTCCGACCCGGCGTCGATGTAAGCCCTGTGTATCTCCCGAACCGCGTCGGGATGGGAGTCGTTCGCGATCGTGCTGTTGACCAGCTCGATCCCTCTTGCGAACAGCTGAGATCCGAATCCGCCATCGTAGAGCAGCGGCCGAGAATCGGTCAATCGCTCCCTGAATACTCGCATACAGTCCTCAGTCGAAGTCGATCGGTTTGAACTGACACCCGTCGACGAAGACATCGAAAAAATCCGGTGTCGTTTCCAACTCGACGTGCTCGATGTCACGAACGTCCTTCTCGAGCTTTCGCTGAGTTTTTTGCGAGAGCAACGTCTCTCGAGCCCCCTGGAGCGCTGCGTTCCCGATCTTCACGATTCGATCCGACGGTACCGGCGCAAGGAACCCGATCTCGATGGCGTTGGCCGCATTCACGTAATTCGCGAACCCACCCGCCAGATACAGACAATCGATCTCCTCCGGCCGCACGCCGAAGTGACGCATCGCGATGAACTGGCCGCACGTGTTGGCTGCCTTGGCCTGGGCGAGGATGCTCGCATCCTCCCGAGAGAACGTGATTCCTTCGTCCTCTTCGATCGTCAGCTCGTATTGCTTGTCCTCGAAGACGCCCTTTTCCGTCATTCGGCCGTGACGTCTCAGTTCAGCCAGCAGATCCACCATACCCGATCCACAGATCCCTGTCGGGGTCTGACCGTCGATCGTGCTGCACGCATAGCGGTCGCCCTCGATTCGAACCGACTCGATCGCCCCGGGGTAGCCCGGCATTCCGTAGCGCACACCGCCACCTTCGAATGCGGGACCCGCCGGACAGGATGCTGCAATCATCCGATCGCCTGTACCCACGACCACCTCCGTGTTGGTACCGACATCGACCAGCATAAACACCGAGGTCGATGTGAACGCATCGATCGCCACGAGCGCGGCCGCTGTGTCGGCCCCCACGTGACTCGACACCAACGGCAAACCATACGCACGTGCCCTGGGATTCACGCGAATACCCATCCTCCTCGTGCTCATCGCGAGGGCAGTTGTATCGACCTCGCCATCGATCAGCGCGTGCTCCGTCGTCGACTTGTAGGGCCGCTGACCAATCGTCTGTACGTCCAGCCGAAAGATCAGATCCCGCATCGTAGAATTGCCCGCGATCGCGATCTCATAGATCTCCTGACGGGTGAACTGGAATCGATCGCACAATGCTTCGATTTCATCATTGATGGCGGCGGTGATGGCTTTCCATAGCTCCCCGTGATGAGGCCCACCGTCGTAGGAAATCCTGTTCATCACATCGCTGCCGCCGAAGCGTTGAGGATTTCCGAATGAACTGATCGCCACCACGTCGCCCGTTAGAAGGTCGACCAACTCCATCACCACCGTCGTCGTACCCAAGTCGATCGCCAAACCATAAACGTGTCCGCGATACGTGTCGATCGCCTCCCCTTGCAGCAGAACGTCATCCCCATCCAGAACGACAGCCTGATCCATCTGCACCGATCGACGATCCGTCTGCTCAAGAATCTTCGGCTCCCGACGCAGGGGGGTGATCACCAGATTCGCGTCATCCGCCTCGATCACGGCCTGGCAGGACAGCCGATATCCTTCACCGAGGAAGGACTCTAATGGGCCCTTCGGCGATAACGCCTCTCCCCCTTCGAGCACTTCCACGGCACACTCGTGACAGGACGCGGTCCTTCCGCACGACGTGGCCAAACGGATTTCCATTACGTCGGCGTGATCGAACACCGTTCGGCCGATCAAGAGTTTCGAAGTCTTCGCTTCGCACTTCATCGAGCCCATAACAAAACAGCCCCTTTCGGGGCTGCCTCACTCTTCATTCTTGCGACCGCGTTTCAGGCGATCACGCATCTTGTCGACCGCCCCCGGCGATGCCGTCTCCCACGCGCTGCGGTAATCGAGCGCGTCGTCGCTCGCACAGTGTGGCAACCCTTCGTCCGACGGGCGCTTGTAGCGACACCCGAACTGAGCCGTGCATCGATCGTTCCGATCCTTGTACGGACAACGTGTGAGCGACTGCTCGTCGGCGTGTTGGACCATCTCCCCGAAAATGGCAGACATCCGCTCGAGCCGTTCGCGATAATCTTCTGGATCGATCTTCTGCAAAGCGTTCTCCCGCTATCTGCGCCGCGATGTCTGGATAAAATAGGTTCGACAACAGATCGTTCCCGGATGGTCCTACATCAATAGGCGCACACCATCAGCGCCGGGATGTTTGGATGCAACCGCATCACCACAGATCGTTCCCGACTCGGAGAGTCGGTCCTACGAAATGGGCGCGGAATCGGTATTCGAAGGAGTCAATAGGCGAAATCAATTCCTCGCCCGCTCTCCCCCTCACCCGTTCTTCCCGTCGGTCTTCTCAAGCATTCTGCTCTTCCCTCATCTCCTGGAGCAGTTGCTTTGCCAGGTCGACACAGGCCAACGCATCCTTTCCGTAGCCGTCAGCCCCCATATCGTCCGCGAACGTCTGTGTTACTGGAGCGCCGCCAACCATAATCTTGACGTCCTCCCGCAAATCCGCGTCGATGAACGCCTCGATCGTCTTGCCCATATTGGGCATCGTAGTCGTCAACAGGGCGGACATTCCGAGCAACGGGGCCCCGTGCTCTTCGACCGCGTCGATGAACTCATCTTCCGACGTATCTACCCCCAGATCGTGAACGACGAAACCCGCGCCACGCAGCATCATAATGCACAGATTCTTGCCGATGTCGTGGAGGTCCCCCTTGACGGTCCCCATAATCACGGTCCCGACCGGTTCGATGCCCGACGCTGACAGAATCGGTTCGATGTGCGCCATACCGGCTTTCATCGCCCGGGCACAAGCCAACACTTCCGGCACGAAAATGATATTCTCACGGAACTTGATCCCCACGATCCCCATTCCCGCAATCAGGCCATCGTCCATCACCTCGAGCGCCTCGATGCCCTCATCCAGCGACTCCCGCGTCAGGACGTCGACTGTATCGTTGTCCCCATCGATCAACGCCGCCGCGATATCCTGCATTTTCGGCCGCGTCCGTGAGAACAGCTCGACATTCCGCTCGATCTCTTCCGGCCGCTCGAGATACGCCTCGATCTCTTCCTTGATGAAGTCATTCTGAATGTCACTCAACTCAGCCACGATCGTCTCCAAAACCTAAAACCCGGAACCACGAACCACACGAAATACACGAACGAAACCCTCGTCGAAATTTTGGATGAAGCCGACGTGCCTTTGGGGCCCATCCAAACCCCGGGATAGTACTACCTACCGCTCCCACCCAGAATCTGTCACTGCCACCGCATTTTTCGTGTGTGTAGCCTGCCCCGGCAACGGTTCTGAGCCGGGGTGTATTTCGTGGCAGTCTTTAGTTTTTCGACCAGGATTGTACGGTATCGGGAATCGCTCGCAGGTTTTCGACGGCCGTCTGTAGAGGCACGGCACATTCGGGACCGATCAGGCCCACACCCGAGGCCAGGTTGTCGCTGACCTCTCCGGCCACCTCTTCGGGCCCCTTCGAAAACAGCGTCTCCGGATTGTTGACGTTGCCAACGAGCGCGATACGGTCCTGCACGATCTCCATCGATTCGCCCGGCTTGTTCTTCGAATCATAGTGGAACGCCGCCATCCCCGTCTGAGCGATGTAGTCCATCCGGTCGACGGTTCGTCCACAGATGTGCAGAATCAACGGAATGGGGATGCGTTCGACGAACTCGACGTGAAGGTCCTGCAGGTAGCGCGCATAGTATTCGCCACTGACCAGATCACCCGTCGCGTGGTCGGGCAGCGTCAGTGCGTCGGCGCCGGCCTCGATCTGGGCGACTCCGAACTCGACTGTTGACTCCTTCAGCCTGTCCAGAATCCGCTTGGTCGCGTCGGGGTCATCCAGCGACAGCAGCAGGAACGGCTCGACGCCGAAGCAGTGGTATCCCAGCGACCACGGCCCCATCGTCTTTCCGATAATCGCGACGTCGTCGCCGTACTCGCGCTTCAGAATCCGAATAGCCTCGAGCACACAGGAGGTATCCTGATGAGTCAGAAAATCATCAGGAATCTCGATATCGTCCGCCGTTTCCCAAATCGGCTCGGCCATCCGCACCGTCGGCCAGTTATCCTTCTGTTCCCACTGAATCTTGCATCCGAGCGCCGACGACTCCTGGATAATCGAGAACACCGGCATAATCGTGTCGAACCCGAGTTCCGTGTGACCTGTCGCCGCAAGTCGAGCCATCAGTTCCGGCTCCCGGTTGGCGTGCGGGAATGGCGCGTCGACCAGATCCATCAGCTCAACCGTCGCAACCGATGTCGGGTTGCAGGTCGGAGTGCGATCGACCGGTTGTCGATTCAGAGCGGCGAGAACACGTTCCCTGGAAGTCATCGATCTCTCTAATTCTGCTGTGACGGCGCGGCCAGCACGCCACGAGACGCCTGAGCCTCGATTTCCCGCAGAATGGCTCGTACGTTGGGCGCTCGAACGAGCAGCAACCCCACGAGTGCGTCGTGTCGAGCCTCGCAAGGAAACACCACCGACGTTTCGTTGCGGGTGTCCATTTCGCCCAGCTTTGCCAGCCCGCCGGCAACGACTAGCACACGACGATCCGCGTCTTTGCCCTCACCCGTCGCCGATACCGAGTAAACACCCGCATCATCCGGGCTGACCTGTATCGTCAACCCCGACTTCTTGTCGAGGATCTCTAATGGACGCGCGTTCAGTTCTGCGCCGGTTTCGAGCTTGCACGCCTCGAGAAACGCACGCTTGACCGCCGCTTCGTGACGATCCCCGCACGAAAATCGGAGACAGGCATCGTCGACCGCCTCCAAGTTGCCCAGCACCACCATTGCGTCTCGAATGAATGTGACCCGCTCGCCCGTACCCGGCTTCTGACTGAAGGAATGGACGCGATACGTCGGATGGTCTGCCTCGTCGGAATACAAGGCGACCGAAATATCCTCGAATTGCCCGTCCATTGGGAGCAATTCGATTCGACGGCCGAGAGACTGGATCTGGGGCATAGGCAAAGGGCTTGACTTTTTCCGCCCGGGCGGATAAGGTTTGATTGGTCTAATGGTCGGACCAATAATCTACGCGATCGGACCCGGATCGCAAAGCCTTTTTCTACTAACCGACCGAAAAAAGCCCAAATGCCCGAGATTCCGGCTCTTCAGCCCATCCGACGACGCGCTCTGAGCGATGATATCATCGACCAGCTGGTCGATCTGATCGCTAGCGACGAGCTCCCTCCCGGCCATCGCCTGCCATCGGAACGTGAGTTGAGCCGCCAGCTCGGGGTCGGCCGCGCATCGTTGAGGGAGGCCCTCCGATCGCTCGCCGTGATGGGCATCGTCGAAGGTCGAGTAGGCGAAGGGACCTTTGTCACGAAGGACAGCGCCCGCTACCTCGAAAAATCACTCCGATGGGGAATGCTCCTGGACCCCAAGGAGATCTCCGACCTCATCGAAACCCGCACGCTTCTGGAAACGCAGACTGCCGCATTCGCCGCCGAACGAGCGACGCCGGAAGAGCTCGAAAACATCGCGGTCACCCTCCCCGCCCTCGAAAACGCACTCGGCGATGACCAACGCTTCCTTCAAGAGGATCTGGCCTTTCACCTCGCCATCGCTTCCGCTTCCCAAAATCAGATGCTGCACCACCTTCTTCAGCTGACGCGTCAACACCTCCAAGCCTGGATCATTCGCAGCCTCGAGAACCCATCCACTTCCACGGACGAGAGGGCCCGGCTCTCACTCGAGCAACACCAGGAAATCTTCGCATCCATCGTCGCGACGGACCCAGAAACCGCCGCCTCCGCAATGCGCCGCCACCTGATCTCGTCCAGCCAGGGTTTTACCGAACTACCTCCGCCCTCAGATGGTTTGTGAACGAGGGTCCCGTGCCACAGCAGCCACCGACGTAGTCCACATCTCGCGTCATCAACCCCTTCAACATCTCGACGATCTCCGCGTCCGAGTCGGGATAGTTCAGGCCGTCATCACGCCGTTCCGGCGGGCCTGCGTTCGGTTTGAGCCAGAGCGGAATATCGGTCGGAAGCTGGTCGATGACCTGTTCGATTTCACGCACCGAGACGCAGTTGACACCGAAGGCGAGCGCACCCGCATCTCGAACTCGCAGCGCAGACTCGACCAGCGGTTCACCAGCGAATGTCCAGCCTTCGCCCCCGGTGACACAAAACGTGAACGATACGATCGTTTCCAAGTCCGTCGCCCGGCAAGCCGCCAGTGCGACCAAAGCCTCCTCTGTCGACGTTGAAGTTTCGACAACGAACCTGTCGACCTGGGCGTCAACCAACGCTTCGGCCTGCTCTTCGAAGGCTCTCACGACTTCGGCGCGACTCGATTGCACGCGATCGGGGGAAAGCCCTGTCGGCCCGACCGAGCCATAGACGGCGTCCCGACTCCCAGCATCCGCCTCCCCCGATCGCGCGAGCGTCACCGCGGCACGATTGAGCTCGCCAACCTCTCGCCCAAGCCCGGTCAACGAGAGTCTCAAGCGATTCGCGCCAAACGTATTCGACAGCACGAAGTCCGCACCCGCATCGCGGTAGGCCTTCGCGACAGCCGCAACAACCACCGGGTGACTGAAGTTCCAGTCTCCGGTGGCTCTCCGATCGCCAGACCCTTTGCCTGGAGCGCGGTTGCGGTTCCTCCGTCCCCGATCAGCACGGCAGCCACACCTACTCCGAAATGGCCTCGGACACCGCCTGAGCGAAGCCCTCGTCATCGAAGCTCGGCCCCAGCACGACGTCCTCAGAAGCCGCGGCTTCCTGCGTTGTCGCATCGGCGTTCCCCAGCAGAACGCCGTGTCCCGCCGAAACCAGCATCGACAGATCGTTGCTCCCGTCGCCGATCGCCATCGTCTCCGATACATCCACATCACAAGCACCTGCGATGGCCGCAAGGGCTCTCGCCTTGTCCACCTCCGGGTGCATCGTTTCGATCCTGTCCGTGTCCGTACGCTCCATATAAAGCCCATCCCCGAAACGTGTTTTTAGATCCGCCAGTACCGCCTCCCGTCGCTCCGGTCCGGGGAGAATCAACAGCTTCGGGGGAGCGGGGTATTCGCCCGCCCGGAGACGGCTCGGTAAGTTCGGTTCGATGACGAATTCCGTACCGGTCTGGATCGTCATATTCTCGACGGTCGCATCACGTTCGATCGTCACGTAGTCCTCGATGTGGAGCCCTTCATCGTCCACGTCCAGATGACAGTAAATAAAATTCATCTTCCACTCGGCCAGGACGTCTACGATTTCCCGATACATTTCCTCCGGCATTCGCTGCTGATGCAGGACACGGCGTTTCCCGTCTACCTCCCTATCCAACGCCACCGCCCCATTGTATCCACCCACCAGCATCGTCGATGCGAAGGAGGTGTGCGTCTCGAATGGCTGCTGACTCTTGGAAATGCTGCGCCCGCTGATGGATGCAACGTGAATACCCCGGTCGATCAACGATTGGATCGTCTCGAGCGCAGTCTTCGAGGGTTTGTTTTCGTGGTTCAGAACCGTGCCATCCAGGTCGAACGCAACCAGCTTGATGCTCACCGTCTTTATCCTCCCCCAAACAAAAAAAATAGAAGTGACAGGCGTCCCACGCGCCGTCCCGCAGACCGGCGAAGTAGCGCAGGTTCTGGCGTATCGTCACACCGATTCAGTCTACGATCGGAAGCGACATCGTCTGACCGCGCTCGGCCGAACGGAACACCGCCTCCGTGAACTCCATATACTTCACACCCTGGAAGAACGTCGACTCTGCGTTGTCGCCCGTCTTGATCGCGTTGATAAAGTCGGCCTCCACCGTCCACTCACGCGTGTGCCTCTTCGGGACCGCCAGGGGTTTGAGTGCTTTCGCATTTCCCTTCGCTCCCAGAATCCGCTGTCTCGCCAAGTTGGGTGCCGTCTCATACACGAGGGTGCCCGCCGTACCGTAGATTTCGATCCGCTCGCTCGGCGCGTGGTGGGCGTTGCCCGAAAACATATACACGGCCGTTGCCCCGATCTCCATCGTTGCCAGAATGTTCACCGTATCGGGTCGGTCGACCTCGCCCACCTTCCCCCGCCCAACGGGCCGCAGCTTTACAAACGTCTCGGCCTGCGCGGTCACCGATTTCGTGTAGCCGCACCAGCGGTGTACGAACTCGACCAGCATTCCGACGCTCATCGTGTTCAGCCCCGAGTATCGCCCGATCTGCCGCCAGTGGAGCGGCGTCTTCGGATTATTCTGCGCCGGAGTCATCGATCGCACGACGATGTTGCGAACATCACCCACGTAGCCGTTGGCGATCAGGTGACGCATATAGTAGTCACCCTTCATCCCGTGCGGCGGCTGGCAGATCTGAGTGGCCAGCCCCGTCTCTTCGGCCCGCGCGTGCATCAGCTTCGCTTCTCGCAGGTTCATCGCCATTCGCGCCTGCACCCACGTGTGCTTGCCCGCATCGAGTGACTCGAGCACGAACTCGCAATGCTTGTAGGGCCAAGTCCCGATCATCACCGCATCGACATCCTTCCGCGCGATCAGCGCGTGGGGATCAGTCACCAGATCAGGATCGAGCTTGAACTCCTGAGAAATCCTGCGCCCACTCGCAATCGATCGATTGCACAACGCCACGACTTCGGCATCCTTGATCTTCGCCAGACCGGGGAAGTGTCGGGTACGGAAGATGCCGCCAGCGCCTATGATGCCAATGCGTATTGGTCTTTTCGCCATCGATTTACCCTCGTAGAAGGAGTTCAGTGTTCAATTGTTGTGAGTACCCAAGATGGAATGATGTCATCCCGGGCGAGCACCTGCGACAGCTTCCATTGCGCGAGACCCGGGACCCATCTTTCGTGGCAAAAGCAGAATGGATCCCGGCCAAGTAGCGTACCGGGATGACAATCGATCTATCATTGCTTCAGCGTAAGGTCTTCGTAACCCGTCAAATGGTAATCGTAGTCGAGGTAGTCCAGCAGTCGACACAAAGCCCGGAACGCAACGCCAAACCCGTCGATCCCGCTGAACCCACCGAATTGCCCGCCGCCTTTGACGTGCGGTTCAAGATCGATGAACACGCCCGGAACGCCCAGTCTTTTGAACTTTGCATCCAGATCCGGAACGAGCGTGCGGTAATCGCGCAGGACCATTTCGTGGCCAGCGTCGCCCCGGTCGACCGGGATGAAGCGTGTCAGTCCCCGCGTCTTGGCGGCCTCAATCATTGGCTCGTTCATCGGTTGATTGAATCCCTTGATGTGGATCCATCCGAGGCCTGGCTTCATCTTCAGGTAATGCTCGTAGACACTGTCCGGCGAGTGCCCCTGACCCTCCATATTCCCCACGTCTTCAATGATGCACGTGTAGTCGCTTCCGATCTTCTCGTAGAGCGCGATCAGCGTATCGCCGTCTCCCCCGATCAGGGATGCTTCCACCTCGAGACCGTAGACAATGCCTTCGGCCGCGCATTTCTCGACGATGGTCTTGAGCTGCTCTGCTGCCTGGTCCAGATGAGGCCGCGGGTCCGTTCCGTCTGGGTGATAGTAAGAGAACCCTCGAATCAGTTTCGTGTCGAACGCCTTGGCCAGATCGATCGCGCGTTGGACGTCCTTATCCAGATATTCGTCGAAAGGCACGTAACGGTTTTGCGTACCATCCTCCTGATCGAGCAGCTTAACTTTCCCGATGGGTGAGCCGATACAGGAAACGTTCATCTCGTATTCGGCGTGCATCTCCTTCAGCTTCTCGATCTCTTCGTCCGAAAGCTCCATCACGTTCTTCAGCCCCTGGCCGACATCCACAAACCGAATGGTGTAGTAAGACAGACCAAGGGCCCGCATCATCGTCAGCTGTTCTTCCGCCCGCTTGCTCACGGGGCCTTCGTCCGCGAATCCGGACAGGATGATTTCTGCTTTGCTCATCGGGACACTCACTCTCCTTTGGTGGCGCTTATCAGGATTTCCCGGCTACCGGACGCGGATCAACTGCGCTCCGCCAGTAATCCGATCGATCTCCTCGAGCCCGTTCTTCGCTCCGGTGTGGTCGGAATCCAGAGCGATCGTTCGTTCGAACGCCTCCCGCGCCTCGTCCCACCGTCGCGCCTTGGCGTGGAGGACACCGATGTTGAAGTGCACGGTCGACGATTGCGGATCGATCGTCAGCGCCTGCTCGTAGACACCCATCGCCGCCGCCTCTTCATACCCGTCTCCATAGCGCTCTCCGGCCGCATTGTGTTCGTGGACGAAGGCGAGGACCAGAAGCGAGCGCACGCTGTTCGGTCGCAGTCGCACCGCCTCCTGGGCGTGACGGAGGCCTCCCACGACATCACCCGACGCGATCCGGTTCTGTGCCAATGCCACACGCGCATCGTGCACGAGAGCGCCACGGCTCAGCAGACGATTCAACAAAGAGTCGGAATGCGTAAAACGCTGTGCTGCCGTGCAGGACACGGCCAGCGCCATCGTCATCGAAGCGTTGTCCGGGTCGATTTCGAGACCCCGCTCGAAGAGCTCGATCGCCTCCTGGTGATCGCCCTGCTCGCGACGCAACAGACCGAGGTTCCTGAGCGTCGGGACACTGACCGGATCCAGACGGAGGGCTTCCCCGTAGGCCGCGGCCGCTCCCTCCGCATCCCCCCGCACCTGTCTGTCCGTACCCAGGTTGTAGTAGGCTTTGGGCAGCCCATCGTGGATGCGTGGGATCGAGGGATGACCCGGGGAATCGAACAGCAACGCCTCCCACACATCGACCACTTCCTTCCACCTTTCCATCTTCCACAGAGCCTGTCCCAACCTGTAGCGGATAGCCGGATTCCCCGGCCGGAATCGAAGGGCGTTGGTCAGCGCGATCGCGGCGTCTTCGAATTCTTGCAGCGACATCCGAGCAAGACCCATATGAAACCAGGCATCGGCGTACTCGGGTTTGAGACGAACGGCCGACGTGAACGCGTGGATCGCATCCTCATAGTCTTCCTGTCGCAGAAGGGCAAGACCGAGGTTGTAGTGTGCGACCGTGAAGGTCGGATCCAACCCCACCGCCTTCCGAAACGCGGCAGCCGCAAGCCTGAAGTCCCCGTTCGCAGCGAACTTCGCGCCTCGATTGCTCACCCTCTCGGCCTCCGACAGTCCTTCCTCGTCGGGAGACTGCGCGCAAAGTGTCGCAGACAACAGGCAAAAGACAAAGAAGTGCATCACCTACGTCACGAGATCCGCGGGCAGGTGCTCGACTCTGTTCAAGAACGTCAGACGGAACTGATCCTGGCTGAAATGGATATGTCCTATCGACGTGTTGCGCGTGGCGAACCCGCCGTCGGACATCGGGCCATCGTGGAGGAGTTCCGAAAGCAGGTCTGTCGTGAATCCTCCGTGATTGACGATCGCAATCCGTTCGTCGCTCCCGGCCATTTCCCCTTTCAGACGATCGGCGACCCGTTTCGCTCGCGCCACCCACTGCTCCTCGGTCTCTTTGGGACGTAGCCACCAACCTTCATCTGTCATCTCATCCGACAAAACAACGTCAGGGAATCGAGCCGTGATTTCGTCCCGGGTCATCCCGGGAAGATCTTCCTCCCCCTCCAGCCAGATTCCGCCTTCTTCGTGGACATCCGCCCAGATCTCCGGGCGCAGACCGAGGGCCTTCCCGATCGGTTCGGAGGTCTGAAGGCAACGCAGCATCGGAGAGCAAAACAGACGGTCGATGCCGTATCCGTTAGCCGCCTCCGACACACCGAAGATCATCTTGGCGGGTGCATCGCGCAGATGAGCGGCAACCAGATCGGCCTGCCGTTCCCCTGTTCCCGTGAGCGGCGGATCCGCCACCCGGCCGTCACCTTCCGGCAAGGTGTTGTTGAACGACTGACCGTGTCGAACCAGGAAGAGCTCCATAGATTGTGCGCCTTTGACTCGAGATTCTAAGGGAGGACATCGAACGTGACCGCATCCCGCAGGTCCGAAACGGTGTCAACCGGAGCGAACGTGATGGTCAGCGAGACGTCACGGCTGGCTCCGGGAGAGAAACCAGCCGCCATCTGCCGTGTCGCGGAGGCGAAGACGGACCCATCCCTGAGCAGGGACCATCGCATCAGGAAAGGCACGTCGACCGTGATGAAGCCCGTATTGATGACCGTCGCCGATACGACCACGCCCGAAATACGACCGCCCGTCGCCGAGACCGTCGCCTTTTCTACGTTCGTCACCGACAGGACGCTCGACAGCGAATCGTTGTCGAACGCAATCGGGTCGCTGCTGCAACCCGCCGACAGCATAAGAACGATTAGGTAGTTTCGCGCACCGCTCACAGGATGCCGGGGAATGCGGCTCGGTGGCGTCGATCAGGCAGGCTGTTCGACCGCGTCCTCGAGAACCACTTCGAGCTGGTCTTTGGGCTTGAAATAGTCGGTCGCCGTGTAGCCGAGTCCCATATCGCCCATTAACCTCCGCTGTCGGGGGGTCATCCGGTCCAGCAATTCCGGGGGCGCCTTCTCGTAATCGTATGGGCGACACCACATCTGTCCGTAGCGAAAGGTCACGCTGCGTCGCACGTTATCCCCAAAGTGCGGCGCAACCCCGTGCCACATATTGTGTGGAAAAATCGCAGCATCCCCCGCTTCCACGCACAACTGGATGGCACCCTGAGGATCTTCGCCCTTGGGAATGCCGCCATCGGGCACAGGTCTTCGATGAGTTCGTGGAACCAGGCAGAAATTGGCGCGGTTTTCTTCGGGTATGTCCGTCAGGAAATATTGAATCTTGAAGTTCAGCGGGGGACTGTCCGGATCGACGCGAATCTGAGCGAGCGAGGGACCCGCGTCCGTGTGCCAGCCTGAGAGACGGCTGTCGCTCGGATAACGTACGTAGATCTGCGTCCCCATCACCTGGAGGTAGGGTCCCATCAAATCGAGGATCACACCGAACGTCCCAGGATGGTCGATCAGCGAGTCGAAAACGAGTGACTGTTCGACCGTCTGGATGATCGTGAATGCCTTCTTGTCACGAACATCCGGGTTCTCTTCGCGATATCGTTCGATGACTTCGTCGGCCTCTGCCAGATAATCAGAAGCCTGATCTCGGGTGAGAGCCCCTTTCAGCAGAATGTAGCCTTCTTCGCGCCAGTGCTGCCTCATTTCATCCGTCATACGCCGCATCATCGGTCTCCTGTCAGAACGTGAGGCAGCAAGGTAAAAGCATCGCCCGGACGTGTCAATCCACCCGGTTTGACCCGTCGGCCGCTGAGTCTGATATTCCGAAGGTCATCGATCGCCCAGCGTGTCACCATCAGCCGAGGTGCTGCCGTGTCCATCGAATCCGAGCAAGATCTGATCGAACTCCGCAAGATCGGCCGTATCGTCGCCCGTACCCTTCGCGCGATGCGAGAAGCCGTCGCTCCGGGCGTCACGACGTCGCGGCTCGACGCCGTCGGCGGTTCCTACCTTCGTCGCGAGGGCGCCCGATCGTCACCAAACGGCACTACGGCTTCCCGACGGACACAATCGTCTGCGTCAACGACGAGATCGTCCACGGCATTCCCAAAGATCGCCTCCTTCAACAGGGCGACCTGGTCACGTTCGATGTCGTCGCCGAACGGGGCGGCTACATCGAGGATGCCGCCCTCACCGTCGGGGTAGGCGAGCCGTCGCCGACGCATCGACGCCTCGTAGCCTGCACGCAACGAGCTCTGGGGGACGCCCTGGGTGTGGCACGGGCAGGTCGTCGTATTCGCCACATCGGGCGCGCGGTGGAGCGCACGGTCGAGCAAGCGGGTTTTTCCGTCGTCAAACAGCTCACAGGCCACGGTGTCGGCCGAGAGATCCACGAGTGGCCTTCCGTACCGAACTACGATGCCCCGTGGGCAAAGCAGCGGCTGGAAACGGGTCAGGTGATCACGATCGAGCCGATCGTGTCTGCCGGATCTGGAGAGATGGTCGAGGGTGAGGATGGCTGGACTGTCAGCACGTCGGATGGAGCCTATGCTTCGCATCACGAACACAGCGTCGTGATCACGAAAGGGCCCCCGATTGTCCTGACCGCTGCGGCCTGATACGCGGATAAAACGATGATTCTCGTCGATCTGTCCCGAACGATCGCCGGAGGAATGGACGTTTACCCGGGCGATCCTCAAATCACGGTTGAACGGGTTCAGACCATCGAGAACCACGGCTGGGAGGTTCGCGCACTCCGTCTGGGCACACACACCGGAACACACGTCGACGCCTTCTCTCACGTCACCGAGGGAAAGCCCTCTATCGATAGTGTACCCCTGGACCGGTTCTTTGGCGCGGCCCATCGCGTCACATCGACCGATGCGTTGCCGAAAAGAACGGGCCTCCTGTTCGATCCGCCTCCGACAGCCGGCGACGTCGACGCGATTCTGGAAGCCGATCCGATCTTCGTCGGAAGTCCTCGTCTCGACATCGAAATCGAACGCCCGTTGCTCGATGCGGGAATCGTTACCTTCGACGGTCTCGTCAACCTCGACCAACTGCCCTGCGACAGACCCGTCCAGTTTTTCGGATTCCCTCTCAAAATCGCCGACGGCGACGGTTCACCTGTCCGCGCCGTGGCGCTCATAGACTGACGTCTATTCCGTCCGTTCGCTGATCTCTCCTGTATCCGTGTTCTTCAGCACGACCTTTGTCCGTCCGTCCGGCAGCTTTTCTGTTTTCATCACGACCAGGCCGTCGATCTTCTCCCGTTGCGCCTGTCGATCCGCCGCTGGATCTCCACGCCACCCATCGATCTCCACCGCTTCCCACACCCTCGATTTCGCGCTGCGATAGCAGGCATCAATGACCGCATTCACGATGTAGCCATCGTAGAAGGTCTCCATCGGATCCCGCCCTGCGTCCATCGCGTCGAACATCTCGGCGAACATCGGTGTGTAGCCGAGCTCGCTGACCTCGTCCCCCACCGGAAACAGCCACCCCGTTTCGGTCTCGACTTTTTCGGAAACGTAGCCGCCGCTTCCGACATTCGTGAACATTTCGAATCCCGTCCGGAGAAAATGATTCAGCCAGATCGTCCCTTCCGTCCCGGACACTTCGTCACGCAGGTCCATCCCCCCGCGAAAGGCCCAGCTCACCTCGAACTGCCCGACCGAACCGTTTTCGAATCGGATCAGCGCGATCCCGTGGTCTTCGGCCTCGATCGGGTGGACGAGCGTGTCGGCCCAGCACATCACCTCGACCGGTCGCTGACCTTTCCCGATGAAGTTTCGAATGATTTCGACACAGTGGCACCCCATATCGATGATCGCCCCGCCACCGGCACGTTCCAGGTCCCAGAACCAATCGCTGTGCGGGCCTGGGTGTGTCTCACGGGACCTCACCCAGAGCACGCGACCCAGAGCTCCGTTCCGCACAGACTCCAGCGAGCGAAGCGTCTTGGGTGGGTATACCAAGTCCTCGAGATAACCCGCGAAAACACCCGCGCTCTCCACACATTCCAACATTCGCTTCGCCTCTTCCCCGTTTCTACCCAGGGGCTTCGTGCAGAGCACCGCCTTTCCCGCTCCTGCCGCGGACGCAACCACCTCCTCGTGGAGATCGTTCGGCAATCCCACGACCACGACGTCGACCTCTTCGTTTTCTACGACCGATTTCACATCCGTTGCCCAAACCGGAATCGTATTCTCCTCAGCGAAGGCGCGGGCACGTTCCTCGGTCCGCGAATACACGGCGTGAACCCGATCGACTCCTCTGCCCTGGTGGAGTGTCATCGTATAGAACGTGCCGATCAGTCCCGTACCGAGCATTGCGATTCGATGGCCCTCTGGCATAAACACCCTCCTCGTCAGATCCTGCGCAGGCACACTCGCCAACACGCGTCTATACGTTGGCGCGGGGAACTTAGTCCGGCCTGAACGGGTCGGCAACGGCTTTTGCCCCGGATACGAAAGAGGCGTCGATCCTCACAGGGAGACCGACGCCTACGCACCTCGCACTTTCTTCGAGCGGTGGCTCCTCGCCGTCAAAACTTCATAGATAGACCCAACCCTCTCGCCGTCGGCACGACCTGGATCGGCCCCGATACGTGATTCACCGAACGTCCGATCGCAAAACCGATGGCCGCCCCAGCGACGACATCCGACAGGTGGTGGACATTCTCTTCCATCCTCCCCATCCCCGTCAGCACCGCCAGCGAATACATCGGCCCACCGGCCTTCCAGCCATAACGCTGTCTGAACAGCTCCGCCAGAGCAAAACTGTTGGCCGTATGACCCGACGGGAACGAGAGTCGGTTGGTTCCATCGGGACGTTCACGCCCGACCACGAGCTTCGTGGGACCGACGACCGCCTGCACATAGACCAGAGTTCTCAGCGAAGTACTCGCGATGTAGCAGACTTCTTTGTATCCGCTTGCGCGCCCGTAGACCCAGAGCAGGCCAGCCGCGGGCAGATTGTACTTCGAACCGCCATACAGATTCGTGACATCGGCAGCGTTCAGGAAAGCGTTATCCTCCAGCCGGCTGTTCGCCTGGTCGTCCCAACCACTGACGGCGCCCGACAGACCCAGACCTGCAGCCAGCACGAGGAGGTTTTCCTGCCGGAAGAAGGATCCGACATCTTGCCGAACCTGACCGGCCGACGCCATCTGAGGTATCGCAAGCAGACACGCAAGCACACTGACCATCAGATTTCGGCGCTTCGAGCATCTCGGCATAGACGGTTTCTCTATCAGTTCCACAGGCTGAATCGCCTGGCCACCTCACGCAGCTCCCCCTGCATCAGCGAGCTGCAGAAGTAAACCTTCCGCATATAATCGATGGCGCCGGACAGATGCTCGAATTCGCGGGCAAGTACTTCATACTGTCCTACATCTTCGCCGAACAACCGCCTCTCAATGTCGGCTGTTGCGCGGAAGGCACGGGATCCGGTGTCCAGGTAGAGTCCGAGGAAGCCGTGTCGCTCCAGGTAGGCTCGGAAGATGCCCGACATAAACAGGGTGTAATCCCCAGTGTGCCGCTGGAGATCGCGTTCCTGCTCCACGCCGTTTCCCGATCGCGCAAGCCTGTCCCCTTCGATCAGCAACTCGACCACGGTCTCGATGCGCCGGCCCTGGGGATCGCGGATGCGAAACAGGGCGTCGGTTCTCGCGAAGCGGCACAGAAGATCTCTCACGTATTCTCGCATTCGTGGCGCACCCACGTTCAGATCATCGAAGCTGCGATGCACGAGGTCGCGGAACAGACGTTCGAGCGACGCCGATGCCGTACCGCGGTTGCTGGGAGCTACCTGCAAAGCTTGGCCTCTAAGAATCCATCTTGACGCGCTCCGGATGTTGAGCTCAATTTGAGTCTACCGAGTGCGAGCCATCGAACTATGAATACGGCCTCGCCCTCTCCCCGTCAAGAAAACCAACGTCGATGTTGGAGGCTCGGAGTCAGATGACGGATGAGCAGAAGTATCTGTTCGACCTCAATGGGTATCTCGTGCTCGAGCAAGTCGTACCTCCCGACGTCATTACGGCCTGCAATGAGGTACTCGATCGCTACGAGAAGATGGACGAAGCCGAGTTTCCGCTACCGCTGAAATTGGGGGACAAGCAGACCGACCAGAATCTATACATCTCGAACATACTCGAAGGCGACCCCGCCTTCAGGCCACTCATCGATCTTCCCGGCGTTGTCGACGTCGTTCAGACCGTCAGCGGTTCGACGTATCGTCTCAACCACACCTACACCATCTGTCGTTGGGGTGGTGGCTACACCGGCCTCCATATGCACGGAACGCCGATCATCGACAAGTGCCAGTACCGGTGCGAAAACGGTCAGATTGTATCCACACTGACCAAAGCCGTTTTCCCGACGCTCGACTGCGGTCCCGAAGATGGGTGTTTCGCCGTCATCCCCGGCTCCCATAAATCCACTTCCCAAGGCCCTGGGGACAGCATCCCGAAGAGAATCCCGCTGTCTCACCTGTACCGTCCAGGGCTGGCGACTGCATCATATTCTCCGAGGCTCTGACCCACGGATCACTCGTCAACAAGTCAGGTCGTCCTCGCAGGACGCTCTACTACTGCTACAGCATCGGCTGGATGCGCGACTGGGGCGGCCAGCACCTGCGCTTCAGCGAGCGCATCGACGAAGGGTTGACGGAAGCCCAACAAGAAATCATCCGACTCAAGTGATCTCCCATCCGCTGGCCGCATTACCGTCCCCCTGACTGCTCCCATTTCTCGGGCATACGATGTCTCTGATCACCATCATCGGCCGCGGCCACTCCGGCACACGCGCGATATCACACACGCTCTACGCAAGCGGCGTCTATATGGGCCGGACAATCAATCGGTCGGGCGACAAAGTCCCACCCGAACAGATGTACGACGCCTGTCGCGTGATGGCGAAATACGTTGAACGGAACGGCGATCTCGCCTGGGATTTCGCTCGCCTCCACGAAATGGACATCGATCCCGAGTGGGACCGACTGATCGACGGCTACCTGGCGGATGTCTACACGTTCGAGGCCGAGCACAAAGGTTGGAAGATTCCGGAAACGACACTCGTCTACCCGTGGATCGCCCGCAAGTTTCCCGATGCGAAATTCATCCACTGGGTTCGCGATCCGCGCGACAGCATCATCGGCAGTCACAAGACGGACGATCTCAGAGATTTCGGCATCGACTATCCCTCGACGGATGACATTCGTGAAAGACGTGCCATCTCGTGGTACTATCAGTATGAGATTATGAAAGCGACACCGTCTCCCAGGCACGTTCTGGCGGTTCGGTTTGAAGACTTCGTCTACAAGCACGAGGAAACACTTCAGCGACTCGAAGACTTTCTCGAGATCCCCCTTGCCCGAATCATCGTGCGGACAGACCCCATCGGCCGCTGGAAAACGGACGACGAGCGTCACCACTTCGATTTTTTCGAGGAGGCGATGGCCGTTCACGGCTATGAATGAGAACAGACGCGCACTGTGGTGGCCACCGGCCACCTTATCTGATGTCGTGATGCCGCGTAAGGCACCACATAGGTCGTATCGAAGGACGGCCGGTGGGCCGTTTGGCAAAGGTGACCGATCGCCCCTTCGACTCCGCTCAGGGCAAGCTCTTCGATGCGGCGACTACTAGGACATCCCACAGCCACCGGAAATCGCTTCACAAGCCGCCTACTCAGGATGATCGGTCGGTAATCGCTCTTTCATTGAAATGCTCGACATCGTGCATCGAGGACCTATGAAACTTGGAATCGGCTTTCCACACAGTCAGATGACGGATAAGAATCTGCGATACGCTCGGCAACTCGGCGTCACGCACGTCATCGCTCACTCCCCTCGTCTGGGAGATCACGGCTATCACGAACTCGACGAGCTCGTCGCGATGAGGGATCACGTGGAAGATTTCGGAATGACCCTCGAGGGACTCGAGAACCTCCCTCACGACCACTGGGACCACATCGTTGAGTGGAAGGAGGGTCGGGAAGCCCAGATGAAGAAGGTCCTCCGGACGCTCGAGAATATGGGCAGGGCGGGTATTCCCATTCTTGGCTACTACTTCGGAATCGCGGGGGTGTGGGGACACTGGCGCAGTTACGACGCGGGTGGAGGAGGCGAGGCGGTGCCGACGTGAAGAGCTTCGACGTCGACCGTATACCGGACCTCCCCGATCACAGAGCCGCTCCCGTATCGGTCGAGGAGATGTGGGACCGGTTTACGTGGTTTCTCGAACAGGCGATCCCTGTCGCGGAGAGCGCCGGAGTCAAGCTAGCCGCTCACCAGGATGACCCTCCCGTCGAGGTGCTGCGCGGCACGGGTCGTCTCCTCACGAGTCACGACGCGATGCAGCATCTCATCGACCTCGTGCCGAGCCCCAACAACGGATTGGAATTCTGTCAGGGAACGGTGTCGGAGATGGGATCGGACCGAGCGGTCGAGGCCATTCGGCGCTTTGCCGGACAGGGCAAGATCTTCTACGTTCATTTTCGCAACATCAAGGGCGAGTATCTGAAATTCGACGAGGTGTTCCTGGACGAAGGCGACGTCGACCCGTTGGAAGCGATGCGCGCCTACAAGGAGGCAGGGTTCGAAGGCGTGTTGACGCCGGACCACTGTCCCGTCATCGAAGGCGAAGGGAGCTATCGCCACCGCGGGATGGCTTTCTCACTCGGCTATATGCGGGCGTTGATGCAAACGGTGGAAAAAGGCTGACGAACGAACCGAGGCAACACAGTACAGCGTCCCTGTGCCGAGCACGGGGACGAGCGTAACGCCTTGTTCAATAGAAATTGATAGATTGCGTATCGCTCGCCCCTGGGCTTTGCCCGGGGCACGTTGTGGAACCTCTGCATCCTCCTCTTCTCGCCTTTCTGTTTCACCCCCGCACCTCACACCGCCTTACAGGTAAACCCACCATCGACCACAAGCTGTGTTCCCGTGATGTACTTCGCCTCATCCGAAGCGAGGAACAAGGCGGCATAGGCCACATCCCACGCGTCCCCCATCTTTCCCGTCGGACAAAGACCGTCCCTCACCTCGATCATCTTCTCGACGCTCCCTTCCCCATAAGTCTCCTTAAGCGGTTCCACGATCATCGGTGTGTTCATCATCCCCGGAAGGATGGCGTTCACCCGAATCCCCTTGGCCGCATACTGCATCGCCACACTCCGTGTGAACTGAAGGATGGCGCCCTTGGTCGCGCTGTAGGAGATGTAATCGGCCCCGATGTGTCGAATGCCCGAGATGGATGACAGATTGACGATCGCACCTCGCCCCTGCTTCTCCATATGGGGCAGAACGAACTTACAGGTCAGGAACATACTCTTGAGGTTGACGTCGACCACGCGATCCCAGCTGGCTTCACTCGCTTCGACGGGACCGCCGATTTCGAGAATCCCCACGTTGTTGTGCAGGATATCGACACGGCCATACGTGTCGAGACAGCCCTGAACCATCGCTTCCACGCTGTTGGACCGGGACACGTCGGCCTCGCACGTCTCGCACTGACCGCCCTCCTCTTCGACGATCGCTCGCGTCTCTTCTGCTGCCTCCAGGTTCAGGTCGACAGCCCATACCTTGGCGCCTTCACGCGCGAACAACACGGCCGTCGCCTTCCCGTTTCCCCATCCGGGACCCGATGATCCCGCTCCTGTTACGATCGCTATCTTGTCTTTGAGACGATCACCCATCCAACTCCTCGTTTCTGCCTATGTCGATGCACCCAACAGGAAAACCGCGAACGTGTCCTGCGCCCAGACTGACCTGACCACATCGAAACCCGCGTCTGCCGCCGCATCGATCGTTTCCGCTTCAGTCAGTGGGAAATCACGGGTCCCTTCCTTCTCGAAATTCCGTTCGATCAGACCATCCGAACATCCTGACGCACGCGCGTGCTCGATTCGCGTTCTCACCCATCGATCCTGGACCTCAGGGTCCTCGTGACGGATCAAGTCGCCCCAGACGAAGATGCCGTTCGGCTCCAACCATTCGCGAATGCGGCTGAGTAATGCCAACTTGGGCGCGTGGGAGATGTTGTGAAGGACCAGGTTCGAATAAATGGCCCCATACAGGCGGTCGGACACGAAATCGATGATGTTCGCGTGGACAAAAGTCACCCGGTCATTCGCAGAGAGGCGATCCTTCGCCCGCGCCATCATATCCGCCGACACCTCGACGGCTGTCAGACACGCATAGTCCACCGCTTGGACAGCCGCTTCCGCGAGGTTGCCGACACCCGACCCGATCTCCAGGATCGACGAGGGCCGCTCCCGTTCGAGTGTCCGCGTGATACACGCCACCATCTCATCATACCCGGGGACCAGCTGACGGATTTTGACGTCGTAATCCTGACTGAGGTCGGTGTAGTAGTCCATCGGGAGGGATTTACAAATGGCGCTCCAGAAACGGAGCCGCCAGGTCCCACTTGAGGAAGTGACCTTCGGGATGGAGGACATAATCGAAACAGTCCTCCGCATCGCACTTCGCATACGCCGTCGCTACCGTTTCGACCATCGCGTCTCGGTCGTCTGGCGTGATCAGTCCGTCCAGCGCCCCTGCCTGCAGCTGCATCGGTCGTGGGGCGATCAGACTGAACAGCTCGGGCACGTCACCATACTGGAGGATCCCTGGAAAGTACTGAATCCCGCACGAACTAAGCTTCAGCGAGCGCTCGCGGAATACGTTCATACAACCCGCAGGCACACTTGCTTTAATTCGACGTTCAAAGATCGTCAGCCACATCGTCGTTCTGCCCCCGTAGGAGTTTCCGATGCAGCCGATTCTTTCGGAATCGACCACGGGCATTTCGCACAAGGCGTCGACCGCCGCCTGTCCGTCCTGGATGTGCAGATCGGTCACGTTCATCCCATACAGCGATGCGGCATTTTGAATCACATTGCACTTGTCCCGGCCACCGACCTGTTCCAGATGTCCATCCCGCCCGTGCCATCCCCACCAGGATGGCGCGATCACGACGTACCCATCGCTCACGGCTGAAAGGCCATACGCGCGTTTCGCTCCCTCTTCGTCCAACTCTCCCACACCACACGTCGCGTCGATACCCCGCTGAACGTGTCCGTGCGAAGCGATCAATGCCGGGCGTTTCTCACCCTCCGAGAGATCGTTTGGAATCAGCACGTAGGCGATCAGTGCCGACACCTCCGAAACGGCGATACGAACGGTCTTGCGAGTGTGATTCTCCTCCTCGTCCTCCGAAATGACCTCCACATCCAACGCGACACGCTCGGGCAGTGGCCCGCGCAGCGTCGTCACGGCATTGCGAAACTTCCGCTGCCACGTTTCGAAATCGCCCTCTCCGTCGTACTGCATCAGCGGAGGTCGAGCTTCGCCATAGGCGTCTATGAACGAAATGAACGACTCGGGCTGTGTCATAGGGGGTCTCCTGGCAATCGCCGAGATTCCTGGTTGGTCTGCCTACTTTTCAGTGGCGGGCTGGCTGGCAATCTGCATCTTACCCGCTGCCTGAAAACCACGCAACGAAAATGGGAGGTCACCGTGCAATCACCCAACCGAATCCTCGAACGTGTTCGCAACGGCGAAAAAGCGCTCGGTCTTTCGATGCAATATCCGGCCGAGCAATGGGTCGAAATCGCCGCGCGTATGGGCTTCGACTTCGTGTCCTTCGACGGCCAACACGGCGTCGTGACACACCAGCAGATCGAAACGATGTGCCGACTGGCCGACGGCTACGGCATCACACCCACAATGCGCGTGCCGGACGAACACGAAAGCACGCTCTTCCTGTTTTTGGACCGCGGCATCCGAATGGCCACCGTCCCGAACCTACGAACAGCGGAAGAGGCGGAACGCCTCGTGAAGTACTGTTTCTACGGGCCCATCGGACGACGCAGCGCCACGAGCCAGCGAGTGATTTTTGGTTCGGGTGGCGACAGCTCGGATTCGAAGCACGTCTTCAACTTCGCCAACGAGAATACGATCATCGTGCCGCAGCTCGAAAGCAAGGAAGCGTTTGACAACCTCGACGAGATCCTGGAAGTCGACGGCCTCGACTATTTCGCCGGAGGACCGCAGGACATCGCTCAATCGATGGGCTATCACGGCGAGCCGAACCATCCCGAAAGCGTCGCGGCCTTCAACGCTGCGTGCGACAAGGTGCGTGCCGCCGGAAAGCATATGATCAGCGACGTGACCGAATCGATCGACGTGTATGCATCCGTTTATGACGCCAGCAAGGAGTTCCTGGAGAGTCACGGACGCGAGTGCGGTCTCAAGTAATCGAGAACCGAATATCGAGAATTGAAAGATGGCTTAGTCAAGAAAGTGGCCCCGGGGCCACTTTTATAGAAAAATCGCATATCTTTAATAAAAACAGTGTATTGTTCGTTCTTCGGATCTGCCCGTTTACCGTCTACCGTCAACCGTCTACTGCTTACCCGCACCGGTGCTCAGCCCCACGACCCGGTCACAGGTCATCGATAAACCGCAACTCCGCCTCCAACGCTTTCTCCCCATACCAATGCTCCAACAATAGCGTCGCATCCCAATCCTTCAATCGTGCGTGGAGCTCGTCGGGCAGCGTATCCTCGTGCAGGCTCATATGCGTATCCTGACGCCCCACATTCGTCACGAGGTCGTTCCCGTTCCAGTGGATGTGGCGGAGCGCATCCCCCGCATCCAGATAGCGGAGCATTAACGCTTCGCGCTCCTGTGTGTCGGTCAGGGTCTGTACGTAGGTGCAGGCGTGGCTCGTATCCAGACACAGAAAGACGTTCGACCGATCGACGTCTCGCTGAATCCCGATCCACTCGTCGGGTTCCACACCGAAGTATTCGTTCTGAGCTGCCCTGTCGACCTGGGCTGCCGGCGTATCCTCCGACACCCCTTCCCAGTAGGCTCGATTGTTCTCGACCACCACCATCAGCCCGTGACTGTCGGCTTTGTCGCCGATACGACGGATCGCGTCGATCAATCGATCGTATGTTCCCTGGAGCGGCCTTGCGTCGCTCGCCCAGCGCTTCGGCGAGCAGTGCATATTGATCTTCTCCAGGTTGGGAAACTTCGTGTGTGCTCCGTCGATGTAGGCTTCGATCTCCGCGATCCCGGTCTCCCGCAACGCGTCATCCACATCGGCGATACTCGTCCGCCCGGCCTTGGAGCTGAAGGGCGCGTGCGCGGTAAGTACGAGATCCTCTACCCCTTCCTGCGCGCTGTCTCCGAGCCTCGTTCCCGCCTCTGCCCCGAACCCGTATCGCGACAGAACCTCGCGTCCGGCCCCGCACGGCAGCAAAATCGTGTCTGGTCTGCTCATTCCGTATTACCCCCGTCCGTCAGGTGGGCATAGGTGGTCCCATCGAGACTGCCACCTGTCTCCTCAAACCCATCCAGGTTGAGATCCTTGAGTCGAAACGTCGTTTCGTGCCGAATCGCGTTCACCACCGTCTCGCCCGGACTCTCCATCTTGACGCGTTCTTCGTCCGGCAGACGGGGAACCCATCTTGGGAACTGACCATTCATCCGCATCGTGTCCGTCGACTCGGGCGGACGACCCAGATTGACCAGGGATCGATCTGCGGTGACCGAATCGACGAAACCGTGTTCGTTTTCCCATTGTGTCAAACGCTGGTGCATCGTCCCCGCGCGACTGACATCTTCTTTCGCGACCTCACCCAACAGTCGATTGCAGTCCTCGCACGGATCGTCGGCCAGATTGTAGAGCTCTCGCCATCCGTCCGCGAGCCAGACATTGTATTTCCAGTCGTCCTCCCGCAGCGACAGCCACCGACTCTCGCCACAGCCGATCTCCACGATCATTTCATCCCGTCGTTCGCCCAGCCCGCCTCCCTGCCATCCCAGAAGCGAGGCGCCCGCAAGCGGCTTCTCTCCCGGATACGCGAGCTCCGCAACATCTAAAAATGTGGGCACCAGGTCGAGCAAACTGACGGGTTCGTCATTGTCGATTCCCGCTTCGATGCGTCCCGGCAATCGTACGAGCATCGGCACGCGCACGCTACCCTCGTAGGGAATCCCCTTCTGCCACAGACCGTGATCACCCATCATCTCACCGTGATCGGACACGATCGTATTTTCCGCAAGCCCTATATCGTCGAGCGGCTCAAGGATCCGTCCTACCCCCTTATCGATCAGGCTGATGCTCCCCGCGTAGAGCGCCTTGACGCGCCTCAGCATCTCGGGAGACGCGTCACCCATATCGAAAGCGTTTGTGATGCCGCGATGGCGACCCGGTAGCGTCGCCACGTCTCGATCGAAATTGTGGGGCAACGGCAACGCATCGGGATCGTAGAGACTCGCAAAAGGCTCCGGCGGATTCCACGGTGGGTGTGGCGCAATCCAACTCGACCAGCAGAAAACGGCTATATCCGGATCTCTCAACGAGATGAAGTGGGTGAAGGTGCCGTGGTTCCTGGCATGGGGGCGCGGTTAGAGTGTGCGGAACCTCTTCGGAATCTGCTCAGGGATGTTTATGTCTCCGACGGTAAGGAAGATCATATCGTTGAATGCGTCGAGTGTGCGGAATCCGCTGGCTCGGTTCTTGACGATTTGGACGATTCGGTTGAGGCCTTCGGCGATGGCGTTGGTAAGACGCGTGTTCACGAATGCGAGGACGCCGAAGAAGTGCTGTCGCAGGGTCCTGACGAACTTTCGCAGGGGTTCACGTCGACTTCTGAGTGCGGACGTCGTCCAGCATTTCAGGAAGCGTTCGGCAGCCCAGGGCGCTTTGTATTCCCAGAACTGCTCGAACTCGTCCTTGAGTCTCCAGGCTCTATAGATTCGGTAGTTCGCCTTCTCCAGTGCTTTGAGTGTCCGAGTATCCCCTCTGGAGCGTGTCGCTGAGTGCCGGTAGAGGAGCCATCGGAGGCCCTTCATGGCTTTGCGCTCATCCGGGGCAGCTTTACGCCACTGGTCCTTACGGACCTCGTCAACGGCGGCATATTGAGAGCCTTGACGATGTGAAAGCGATCGAGGACCAGCTTGGCATTCGGACAGTGTTCCTGGATGGCTCCGATGTAAGCTTCGCTCATGTCGCAGCAGGCCCACTCGATCTTGGATCTCCGGTAGGGACTGAGAGCCTCTGTGAAGAACCGATCGATCGTTTTACGCGCCCTGCCGCGGCCAACCCACACCACGCAGGAGCGGTCCAGATCGTAAACGAGCGTGGCGTACCTGTGACGCTTGGCGTAGGAGATCTCGTCGATCCCGATGGTTTTGAGCCCTCGGATACGATGACCTTCACGAAGCCGCGTGATGGATCGGTGAAGGAGATCCGACAGCGTCGAGGCAGAGATGCGCAGTAACTCGGACGCCGCCTTCTGCGTCATGGTCTGGCAGTAGCGCAGCATGGCATACTCGAAGCGATACGTCACCCGAGAGAACCGCTCCGCCCACGGAATCTCCTCGACCACACGACCGTGGGTAGGACACCGAATCTCCCGAGGATGGTAGAGAAGCCAGACCCTCCACCCGCACACCGGAATGTCACGCCACCGACGCGGATGGGGCATTGTGCGGACGATTTTACCTCGACGGCCGCACTCCGGACAACAACAACCATTCTTATGTGGCTTTACGGCGATGACGAAACAGCTTCTCCCCTCAAACCACCAGCTGACAACACGGAACCCCTTGAATCTCAGCAGTTTCGATAGTAATCTGCTCCCGGTCATAGGTCGCACCCCCTTCGCTTTGATTGTCCTACACACACAACCAAGCGTAGGGAACGATCTATGACCTTGTCATTCTATAGTTTCACCGTTGAGAAACCCGGATAGAGCCCAGAAAAAAGGGCTTCTCCTGATTGCTCGCCAGGAATTCGATCGTCCGATCGGCGACCCAGCTGCTGCCGTGATGTTCTTCCGGGATGACCGAAACCTGCGGAAGGTGATAGAGCAGATTCCGAACCCCGTGGGCCTCGCGTTTGTGACCGTAGCCGACGAACTGTAAATAGGTCAGATACTCGTCTTCGTCCCGAAAGTCCGGGATCTCCTCCATCAGCTCCATCTTGTGGAATCCGAAATGCCGTCGCACGGACCGAAAATGCATCTTGCCGATCGCTCGGGTGCGATACCCGTTCAATCCCAGGATCTGCTGGATCGTCGGGACCATCGGCTCGGGGTTCGGAACGTTGTTGCTGTAACGACCGTGCACGGCGCATCGATGTCCCGTCATAAAGGAATGCCTCGCCGCCACACAGACAGGCACGGGCGTCACGCACTGCGAGAACCGTGTCCCCTCAGCAGCCAACCGGTCGAGCGCCGGCGTCCGAACCCACGGATTCCCAGCGCATCCCATATAATCCGCCCGCATCTGGTCCACCATCAGAACCAGAATGTTGGGCGTCGTGGCAATGATTTCAGATGGCATTGAAGAAACCCTTTGGCTTGGGACTAAGGCTGATGCAGCAATGCGCCCCTGTGCGAGGCACGAGGGCGCCATAGCCACGCCCGCTCTCCCCGTCTCCCGCTCGCCCCCTCAGTCTTTCCAGGTCATCAGAGGTTCGAGGTCTCCGAGAATCTCATCCAAATAAGCCGAACTCGTCCAGAGGCATCTGCCCATTTCGCTTGTAAGCGCTCTTGATCACTCCACGCCGTTTGAGAACTTCCTTATAGCAGCCCGGCAGTTGGTGCTCGAAGTGAAACAGCGGGCTCATCTCCTTGTAGATGTGCATCGTGCGTTCAGCGTCACCTTCCTCGAGAGCCTTCCAGAGCTGGACGACAACATCCGTTACGTGACAACCTGGCATCTGTCCACAGGCGCCCCGCCGATGTTCTTCGACCAGATAGCGCCCTCCGGCTCCCCCCATCACACCTTTGCAGGATCCGGAATTGTTCTCGAGTAAACGGGTGATGGCGAGTGTGGAAGGGGGCGTCTCTTCCTTGATGTATTCGACGTGTTCGATTTCATCACACATCTGGTTCACAAACTCTGCGGACATCACCGTTCCGATGGGGGGCGGATTGTTCTGAACCCACACGGGCAGACCCGCCGCGCGCGCAATCATCTCATAGTATTCGTAGATCGCCGCCATCGCAGGTGCTTTCTTCCACGCATAAGGAGGCATCGCGATCACGCTGTCGGCACCGATCTCTCGCGCGTGAGCGGCGAACTTCGCGGCGGCCTGTCCGGACAGATGCTGGATCCCGATCACGGTGGGCACTCGGCCCGCACACTGATCGACGAGGATTTCCGACATCGTCCTGCGCTCCTCGTCAGAGAGCGTCGAAAATTCGCTCGCGTTGACCGGATAGACGAGGCCGTGGGCCCCGCAGTCGATGCAGAAATCGACAACACGGCAAAAACTCTCGGTATCGATCTCCCCCTTCTCGTCGAACGGTGTCGTTGGAATCGTGAAGATCCCACGGAATGCGTCTGCCATATGGTCTCCAGCAAAGTACAATGGCCGAGCAGGCGACTCGGCGAACGCGCGTGGCAGTTATCCTCCCCCGCGCTGCCCTCCGCTTAAAGGGGAGGAGTTACAAAAGTCACAGCCACGCCTGCTCGCACCCACGCCCCGCTCGATCTTTATGATCATTCTTACTCATCCTAATGCGAGACGAAGGCGTACCCTACCGCTAATACCGTTCCGGAACGTGCGTCTGCTCGTCTTCGGGCGGGCGGACATATCCATCGTCTTCTTGACGCGGCGGCATTTCGATCGGATCGGGTGTCAGGTCTTCGTGGGAAACCATCGAGAGCAGATGGTTGATGCAATTGAGGCGCAGCAATCGCTTGCAATCCGAATGGACTACATACCAGGGGGAGTGTTTCGTATCCGTGTGGAAGAACATATCGTCCTTCGCCTTCGAGTAGTCGACCCACCGGGTACGTGAAGCGAGATCCGTCGGGCTCAGTTTCCATCGTTTTGTCGGGTCGTCTATCCGCTCCTGGAACCGCTTCTCCTGTTCCTCGTCGCTCACGGAGAACCAGTATTTGATCAGAATGATCCCCGACCGAATCAGCATTCGCTCCAGTTCTGGAACGGTTCTGAAGAACTCCTCCACATCCTCATCAGTACAGAACCCCATCACGCGCTCCACGCCGGCTCGATTGTACCAGCTCCGATCGAACAGAACGAGCTCACCCGCCGCTGGCAAGTGCGGGATGTAACGCTGGAAATACCACTGCGATTGTTCCCGCATCGAGGGCGCAGGAAGCGCCACAACGCGACATCCGCGTGGATTGAGAGGTTCTGTGATCCGCTTGATCACGCCACCCTTGCCTGCTGCGTCTCTGCCTTCGAAAAGCACGAGCACTTTAAGGCCGCGATCCTTGATCCAGCCCTGGAGGGTCACCAACTCATCCTGAAGTCGCGACAGCTCTTTCTCGTATGCCTTCTTCTGCACGCGACGGGTGACCTTAGATCCCTTGCCCATCTTGATACCTCCACACCCTTCAATCGACTCATTGAGAACAGGGGCCCTCGAAATTAGCAGCCCCTCCATTTAATCCGGCCTGCGCCAGCGCAATGTAAGCACTTCTTTCAGAATTCTAAACAGTCAAGACCACAGAAAAGTACCGTCAGACTGCGATGCCTCGTCTTGCGGCGGCCACAGGAGCGACCTTATCTTGGCCGCCGTTCTGTTCCTATCCGGAGGAAGGTATGGCAAAATGGGGCAGCTGATCGGCATCGACATTGGGGGCACCTTCACAGACTTCGTTCTCGTCGACCCCGCAACACAGGACATACAGACCCACAAGGTCCCGTCGATTCCGAGCGATCCAGCGAACGCCCTGGTCGGTGGTCTGAAGGAGATGCAGCTTGACGCCATCGAAGCGATCGTGCACGGCACCACAGTCGCGACCAACGCCATCCTGGAACGAAAGGGTGCACGCTGCGGTCTGATCGCCACCCAGGGCTTCCGCGACATCCTGGAGCTCCGCCGACGCGACCGACCCCACGCATACGGTCTGACCGGCTCGTTCGAGCCATTGATTCCAAGAGACCGTCGCCTTGAAGTCGTGGAACGGATCGGATCGAACGGGGAGGTCCTGGTCCCGGTCGATGTCGATGCGGTCGAGGAAGTTGCCCGAAAGCTTCTCGAACGGGACGTGGAAGGCATCGTCGTCGCTTTCATGAATGCCTACGCGAACCGATCAACGAACAGAGGGCTCGCGACGCCATCAAATCGATCCGTCCCGACCTTCACGTGTCCTGTTCATCGGAGGTTCTGCCGCTCTTCCGCGAGTTCGAGCGCACGAGCACAGCAACGGTGAACGCCTACGTTCAACCGATTGTCGCCCGCTACCTCCAACGTGTCCAGGACCGTCTTGCCTCGGCCACCGGCTACGCCCGTAGCCTGCTCGTGATGCAGTCCAACGGCGGGATGCTCGACATCGACGCCCTCTCCGATTTTCCCGTCCAGACCGTCCTGTCAGGTCCCGCAGCTGGTGTGATGGGCGCGGTCCGTCTGGCCGCGGAACACGATGTCGACAACCTGATCACCTACGATATGGGCGGCACCAGCCTGGACGTAGCGCTCGTCTCAGACGGACGACCGGAGAGAACGAGCGGGACAGAGATCGAATTCGGCATTCCGATCGAATCGTCGATGATCGACGTGCGGACCGTTGGAGCGGGCGGGGGCAGCATCGCCTGGATCGATGCGGGTGGAATCCTGCAGATCGGCCCGGAAAGCGCTGGAGGCGATCCGGGGCCCGTTTGCTACGGAGCGGGAGGCGAAGATCCCACAGTCACGGACGCCCTCGTCGTATTGGGTCGAATCAATCCGGACAGATCTATCACGGGCACGACGCTCGATGTGGCACTCGCCCGCACAGCCCTCGAGCAAAGGATCGGAGAGCCGCTGGGGCTATCGACCGAACAGGCTGCATCAGCGATCATCACCGTGGCCACAAATAGGATCTCCGGAAATCTCAGAAGGATCTCCATCGATCGAGGCCACGACCCGCGGGACTTCGCACTCTTCCCCTTCGGCGGGTGCGGGCCTCTCTTTGCGTGCCAGTTGCTCCAGGATCTGGGAATCGAGCAGGCAATCGTACCCACCTTTCCCGGAATTTCCTCTGCCTGGGGCTGCCTCGTCTCCGACGTACGACGCGATTTCGTCCGGATGTTCAACAAGCGCCTCACCGACCTCGACCTGAAAGAGGTCGAGGAGACGATCAGGAACCACGCGGCCCAGGGAAGGGCATTCGTGGAAACGACTCACATTCCGACCGATCGCCTGACGGTCTCCGTCGAGGCAGACATCGGATTCGAGGGGCAGACCCACGTCGTCAGAACACCTCTTCCTGAGCAGAATCTGGAAGCATCAGACATCCGCAATGCTTTCAGGCAGCCTACGACAGGCAGTATGGCGTCGACAAGATCTCATTCGAAGGCCTGGCTGACCTGCTGGATGAGTTACCCATTTGCGTTCTGAATGTCCGCACGAGCGTGGTTGGCGTTCGTCCGGAAGTCGCGCTCAAGAACCACCTGGAATCGCCAGCTTCGTCCCTGGCAGACGCAACCACGGGAGACCGACGTGTCTTCGTCGACGGCGAGTTTCAAGACTGTATGACTTTCGACAGAGAGCGAATCCCCTGGGGCTCGCAGATTTCCGGACCTGCCGTCATCGAGCAGAAGGACTGCACCGTCTGGATCGAACCTCGATTCACCGGCCAGGTCCTCGAAGGAGGGGCGCTGAAACTGGCGCGAGAAACCGAATGACCGTCGACCCCATCACTCTGGCCGTGATTCGTGGTAGTCTCGAACAGATCGCCGACGAGATGGATGCTACGCTCGAACGAATGGCCTTTTCGCCCGTCATCTCCGACGGCTTCGACCGTGCGAGCGGCATCTACGAGCGTACGTCGGGCGATGTGATCGTTCAGGGGCCTCGAGGTCTTCCCAACTTCATCTACGTGATGAGCCACACCGTCCGTTCCGTGATCGAGCGGATTTCCGATCCGGGTCCTGGCGATGTCTACATCGTCAACGATCCGTATCTCGGCGGAACCCACCTGATGGACGTCAAGATGGTCAGGCCGTTCTACTACAAGGGTGAACTGACCGCCTACCTCGCCAACAGCGGCCACTGGCCCGACATCGGGGGTCGCGTACCGGGCGGTTTCTCCACTCGGGCAACCGAGATCTATCAAGAGGGCCCCCAGCTGCTTCCGGTCCGCCTGTTCGACCAGGGACGTCTGAATCGGGAAGTCCTCCAGATCATTCTGCAGAACGTTCGCGTGTCAAGAGAGCGCCAGGGAGACATCATCGCCCAGGTCACCTCCCTCGAGGTCGGCCACGAAAGGCTGACCGCACTGCTGGATCGATACGGAAAAACCACCGTCCTTGGGGCGATCGATGAACTGAACCGGCGATCGGAGCAGATGATGGCGGCTCACATTGCCGGCATCCCGGACGGCACCTACCACTTCCAGGAACACATCGACAGCGACGGCGTCGTGGACAAACCGCTCGTCATCGATCTGGGTCTGCAGATCCAGGGAAGCAAGGCGACCGTCGACCTTTCGAAAAGCAGCCCACCGTGTCGGGGACCGCTCAACAGCGTGCGCAGTACGACGATGGCCGGCGTGTTTATCGCATTCAAGCACGTCTTCCCCGACGTGCCCATCAACGAGGGTTGCTTTCGGCCGTTTGAATTCGTCCTGCCCGAGTCGACTTTCCAGAACGCGCAACATCCAAGGCCGGTGGCCGGATGCGCAGCCGAGGTCTGTCAGCGGGTGATCGACGTCGTCCTGGGCGCCCTCGGCCAGGCGATGCCCGACAGATCCTACGCCGGCCCAATGGGCACGGTGACGAATCTGTCTGTCGGTGGAGATGATCCAGAGTCGGGGCTTTACGTCTTCTACTCTTTCATCGGAGGCGGTTACGGAGGGAACTTCGAAACGGATGGTCTGATCAACGGAAACCCTACGCTCGCCCTTGCCAGAACCCAGGCCCTCGAGATTTTCGAATCCCGATACCCGGTTCGATTCAGACGCTACACGATTCGCGATGGATCGGGCGGCGCCGGTGAACATCGTGGCGGCCTGGGCGTCGTTTTCGAGTTCGAGCTGACCCGAGGCACCGCCTCCGCATCGCTGTTGGGTGATCGGGGCAAGTTCGCGCCTTTTGGCGCACTCGGAGGAAGCCAGGCTGAAATGGCAGTTCACACGTTCACCCTCTGCGGCGAGACGTATATTCCTGAGCATATTTCGAAGGACGAGGGCGTTCATATGGAGGTCGGCGACATCCTCTGCCTGATGACGCCTGGAGGGGGCGGCTGGGGACCGCCGCGTAATCGGAAGGAATCAGCTGTGATCGAGGATGTCAGACGTGGGTATTATGACAGAATCGTCGCGCAGGACGAATACGGCGTGGCCATCGATGCGGACAGCCTTGAACCGATCGAAGGAGAGACCAAAAAACTCAGGAACGCATCCGAAGACTGAGGATCGGAGATGAGCTCACGAACACGCCAGTCCCTCTGTAGTGGTCTTTGACCGCGTTGAATCCACGCGCACTTAGGAGATCTCACGAATGGCGACACGCGCAATTGGCATAGGCGTCATCTACCCGATGCACGCCGCCGAAGACGACTATCCGTTTCTCGCGTCGGCCCTCGACCCACCGATTGAAGTCCAGGTCGTTCATACGCATAGCGAGGACATACACAAAGTTGACTGCTGTCTGCGAACCGGAAGTCCAGAAGCCCTTGCCCCGGGCATCGAAGCCCTACGCGCTCATCAGATCGATGTATGTACGTTTGCTTGCACGAGCGGTAGCTTCGTCTATGGGGTGGAAGGCGCGAGAAAACAATCCAAGGAGATTGGCGATAAGCTCGGCGTACCCACCTCGAGCACCTCGCTCGCATTCCTTCACGCGCTACACGCCCTTAAACTGAATCGCGTCGCCGTGGCCGCGACCTATCCCGAGGACCTCGCGCAAGCGTTTACTGCGTTTCTGAAGGAAGGAGACATCGAGGTGATGCATCTGGGGTGCGAGGGCATCTGGACGGCTGTGGAAGTGGGCGTCGTGGACTGCGAAGTAGTACTCGACTTCGCCAAAAACAATGACCATCCCGACGCCGACGCCGTCCTGATTCCCGATACCGCCCTCCACACCGCGCAGTTCCTGGCCGATCTGGAATCGCACCTTGGCAAAACCGTACTCACGGCAAATCAGGTGACTCTGTGGGAGGCCCTTCGACTCGCGGAGTACGCAGAACCTCAAGAAAACTTCGGACAGCTAATGACCCAACTATAGGAGGTCAACGGTGGCTCGTTACATCAATGTGCGGCTGGAAAAGCGTGACGTCAGTTGCGTTGCAGAATTACACGACGACCTTGCTCCCAAAACCTGCGAGGCTGTCTGGCAGGCTCTGCCTCAGGGCGGTCAGGCGGTTCACGCAAAGTACGCGAGCAACGAAGTATACACCCTCGTTCCGCCCTTTGCCGATGAGGAACCGGGCCTGGAGAATCCAACGATGACACCCATTACGGGTGACTTACTCTATTTCTATTTCGGGCCGGGCCTGGTCAACCTCCCGCACATTCGCGAGGTGGCGCAGCAACAGGGAATCGTCGACCTAGCGATCTTTTACGGGCGGGACAACCTCCTCCTTTCCCCGAAGATGGGCCCCACACCTGGGAGCCACTATGCCACGATCGTGGAAAACCTCGAGGAAATGGCGGAAGCTTGCGACAACATCTGGCGGGAAGGATTTGTCGGGGAGAGCTTGCTCTACAGTCGTGCCGATTGAGGGATGGCCGATGTTTGCAACCTGGTTGCGTTAGGCGATCTCCCCCTGTGCTTGTAACGCGTCGAACAGGCACTCTACAATTGCGTCGGTAGGCTATCTGATGGGCTGTCGGGGAAAGCCGAGTCGGTCGATCAATTTCAGGGCGCGTCCGTTCAGAAGGTTGGCGTGGTGCAAGAGCGCGGGATCGGGGGTCAGGCCGAGCGATCGAACGGCCGTGTGGTGGATGATGCCGCGTTGGACGAGAAGGTCCTTCTCTACCGCAAGATAGAATTCCAGGTTCTGAAGCGAAAAGACGATCTGTGCCAGCAGACCGTCGAAGATGTCGAGCGCGCCATCCAGATCTCCCCCTGTTCCAAGTTCCCACAACCGCTGCATCACGTCGGCGTGGCCGAGGCCAGGCATCACGCCCGAGACGCCTTCGGCGAACAGTTCGGGCAGATACGTGCCTCCCCAGCCTTCGAGGACGGCAACCTCCCCGTCCGTCGTCTCGCGAATGGCACGCAGTTTGGGGCCGAGCAGGGGTTCCTCGAGCTTGAGGTATCGAAAATTGTCGCAGTCGTCGCGCAAATGGCTGCAGAACTCCGCGCCGACGGTGTGGCCACCGGGGTTGAAATCCTGAATTAGAATGGGGACATCGACTGCACGACAGACGGTTTTGCAGTAGACGAGGTGATCGGCCTCGGGCAGGGCGAATTGCCGGGGCAACGCGAAGCTGATGATGTCGGCGCCGCTGTCGACATTCTGACGCGCCAGTTCGGATGCGTGGAGCGCCGAAGGATGATTCGATTGCCCTACGACCGGGATGCGACCGCTGGCGGCTTCGGCCGCGGTGCGAACCACGGCCAGACGTTCCGGCTCGGATAATTTGTAATACTCGCTCGCGTAGGCCGGCAGACAGACCCCGCCAATCCCGAACGCGATCGCAGCCTCGACTTCTCGCTCGATGTCTTCGTGAACGATTTCCTCTGCATCGTCGAACGGTGTTACGAGGACCGCAACGACACCGTTTATGGATGGTGTCATTTTCTCTCCGTCGGATGGGATCCGACGAGGCCAGATTGCCCCTCCGTTCGTCCGTTTCTTCCACCGGTCCAGCGAATGGGTCAATCGCCTCTCAAGTCGCTTGCCACATTGTCGACAACCCTAACATTCATACTGCAATCTCACAAAGCAACCCTCACCGCGGGTGTTGCAGTTGGTGCCCAAATCCGTACGTGAGTCTGCCGCGCCCAAGATCCAATCGTGTGCGTTTGCTAGAGTTCGACTCCCCGAGAGGAATCCACGGATATGCAACGCTCGTGGCTTCGAAATCCATCGTCGTTGCTGATCAAACTGCGTGATGCGGCCTGACCGGTACTTCAGCGCTTCTTGGATCGGCCACGCCCGACGCTGAATCCTCACTTTGCATTTTGACTTTTTGATTTCACTTGAATTAATCCCCTCCATCAGCTGCGCTTGCTCACCGTTCCTCACCGTCGCATCTTGGTTGCGATGCGCACCTACGCCACCATCCTACCTAGACGCCGCAGCGCCTTGCGCGTAGGAGTCTGCCTGCTGCTGTCGTCAGCCCAGGTCTACGCCGTGGAGCTCCAAGTCGTACCGCAACCCGAGCCGCTTTCAGAGGCCTGGCGGTGGACGGAGTTCGTGGTGCCCGGCGTTGTCGACCACATCTTCGAGGATCGTGACGGCGTTGTTTGGTTCGCGACCAACAAAGGTCTGGTGAATTACGACGGGTATGCGTTCAAGACCCTCACAACCGACGACGGCCTCGGTTCTACCATCATCAGGGCCGTCACTCAGGCACGTGACGGGGCACTGTGGGTCGGTACGAGACAGGATGGCATTACCCGGCTGGGGGTCGACAGTGTGCGTACCTACACGACGGAAGATGGCTTGGCGAGCAATCACTTTGTGTGGAAAGCAGTCGTTCCGTCGAGGGAAGACGGTTTGTGGGCAGGGTCCGACGCCCTTCTGAGAGGCACGGGGGGGCTGAGCTATTTCGATGGACGCACGTGGTCAGTCATACCATCGCCCATAGACACACTGAGCGTAATAACCCTGATTGAAGCAAAAGACGGAGCGCTCTGGGTATCCTCGGACCAGGGACTACTCCGCTTCCGGGGGGGTGAGTGGACCCGGTTTGGACCCGATGAGGGTCTCACCCCCGCGAACTTCGACGAAATAATCCAGGCTTCCGACGGGTCGATTTGGGCCACAGCGTTCGACGAACCGGCAATCGCCCGATACAAAGATCAAAGGTGGACCATCTACGGGCCTGAGGATGGTCTCAGGGAAGATAACCACGGATCTATCTGGGAAGAGCGCGACGGACATCTCTGGTCAGCGAGCTACAGGGGCGACTTCGTGACTTTCACCGGCGAGAGGTGGCGTGCCGTGGACTCTGCACGGAATCCAACGCGACCCTATGGCGTCGTCTCTCGAGACGGCATCCTGTGGATCTATAGCTGGGCGCAATCCATCACTTACCGAGTTCGACTCGAAGGGGCTTCCCGAATCCGCTTTGATGTGGGCCGCGTGCTTCGGGGAGGTCACAATTCGGGTGTGACGTGGTTCGTGAACGACGACGGTCCTGCCTGTTCGACGGACGGCAATGGCTTCTGTATGGCACGGAAGATGGTTTGCTGGAGCCCCCATACAGAGTTTCGGTGGCTACCGAAGACGGGTCTGTCTGGTTTCAGGCTGCCCAGGGCTGGTGTCGATACGCACAAGGACGTTGGGAAGTGCATCGAACTTCCGAGATTGGCCTGGACCGACTCACATCGGGCCCCTCCCCCGTTGCCTACCGCCGCAAGGACGGTTCGTTCTGGGTCATCGGGTCACGAGATGGTAAAGCGGCGGCAAGTCAATATGACCCGGCTCTTGCGGCATGGCAGATCCATCAACCCGACATCGTGGGGGAGAGATTCGACCTCACCTTCGTAGCCGCCAACGGCGACATCTGGTTTGCCGCCAACCCCTGGCTATCGCCGGGTGCTACGGACGCCGCGTTGGCTGAGGCCGTCCGTGTGAAAGGCGAAGGTATAGTACGGTATGACGGAGATTCGTGGACTCAGTACACGATGAACGACGGCCTGCTTCACGACCGAATCTACGGATTCGGGCAGTCGCCGGACGGGAAAATATGGGTGGGGACGCGGATGGGCCTCAGCTGGTTCGACGGAACAAAATGGGATAGCTATGGGGTCGGAATCCCAGGTGAGAAACCGTTCCGATTCCGGTTGGCCGGCAAGAACCTGTGGTGTGGGTACGCTCCCAACGAGCTGACCGGCGTTTCACGGTATGACGGAAGCGCGTGGCACACCTACACCACAGATGACGGACTTGTCAATAACCTGATCACACACATCCTACCGGCTTCCGATGGCACGGTGTGGGTAGCCACCGAAGGAGGCATCAATCGATTCAGTCCGGTTGCCGAGACCTGGGCCAGTTATACCGAGGAGGACGGTATCGCTGCGGGAGGCATCGAGCATCTTTGGGAAACACAGGACGGTATCGGCTACACCGCTCGGAGCGGCGTCGTCGGCATGCTCCGTCCCGATACCGATGCTCCCAGGTCGACGTTCAACATCTCACCCACAGACGTCGGCTCGTCGGGTAACGTGATGCTGACCTGGTCGGCCCGTGACCGGTGGGACATTACGTTGCCTGACGACGTCCGCTATCGATACCGTCTCGATGAGGGTGACTGGTCTGAGACGACCAGCCGCACCGACGTCACCCTAACCTCACTATCTCCAGGGAGTCACCGTATCGAACTGCGGGCTATCGATGATGAACTCAACGTCGAAGCGACGCCCGCCGTCCACGCGTTCATCGTCGAGGCCCCGTGGTGGCGCAACCCCGTCGTGGCGGGACCAGGGCTGCTTCTCATTCTCGGGATCCTCTTCCAATCAGCCCGTGTCGTACAGGGCAAACGGAAGCTGCAGGAGTCGGTGGACGCTCTTGCGGACGCCAACAACGAGCTGTTTCAGGTCAACGTGGACCTCCAGCGCGAGCAGGTGCTGGAGCGGCTGCGGGGTCAGGCGCAGGGGATGCAGTCGAGCGAGGAAATAGGTCCGGTCGTCGAAGCCGTGTTCGGTGAACTGAAGGCCCTGCACCCTCCGTTGTTGACGAGCGGGATCAACATCAGGAGACCCGACAGCTTGGAAATCTGGCGTGTCGGGCCGGACGGTAAAGTGGCTGAACCATCCATACGGAAGAGAGAGATTGGACGTAGAGACGTGCAGCGGACTGGGAAGCCCTACTTGCATCGGGTTCTGGAGGGAGATGAGGCCCGAGCGAATATCCAGCGGCATATCCAGGCCGGAAACCCCTTTTGGGTGAGTATCCCTGAAGAGAAGTGGCCAACCCGCAAAGAGGACTACACCGTCTTGTTTCCTGGGGGAGAGGTGGTTGTTGTCTCTGAGGAGTCGATCGACGAAGAGACCTTAAAGATGGTCGGTCGTTTTGGCGAAGTGTTCGCTTTTGCACACGCCCGTTGGGAGGAATTGAAGCAGAAGGAAGCGCAGAACCGTCGTCTCGCGTGGACGCGTCCGTTCAGCGACTCCGTGCCGAGGTGCAGTCGATGGACGAGACGAGCGACTTTGAACGCATTCTGTCGTTGCTGGCCGAGAGCCTGAAGACGGTGGAACTCACCTTCGACGGCTGCGAAATCGACGTGCTGGACGAGCCAGTCGAGAACCCGACGATGGCGCACTTTGAAACGAACGGGCTCCGCTACACGACCCTCAGACTGGATCCCGATGGAAACGTGGTCCCACGGCCCTATAACATCGCCGCCCCTTTCCAACCGGTAAACGAACGCACCATCGAGCGGTTCATAGCAGGTGAACCGTGGCAGGGCACAAGTGAAGGGGATGCGATTGTAGAGGTACCAGCAGGCCCGTATGGCCGCCTGCGGTTGACGGAAACAGACCGCCAGAACTTCAGGGACGACGAGGTCGCCACCCTCCGCGAGTTCGCCGACGCTGTCGCCCTCGGCTACGCCCGTTACCTCGACATCCGCGAGATACAGGATCAGACCGAACGCAAGTCGGCGTTCCTTGCCTCGATGTCCCACGAACTGCGAACGCCGATGAACGCCATCAAGGGGTTCGCGAACCTGATTCTGCGGCGGGAGGCAGATGGGATGTCCAAACGAGCGCAGGAGAACCTCGGCAAGATCGGCCAGGCATCCGACCATCTTCTCGCGATGATCGACGACCTGCTCGACTTGTCAAAGATCGAAGCGGGCAGGATGGACGTGAACCCTGAGAGGTTCGAAGTGAAGGACCTGGTGACCTCGGCGTGCGACACGGTCAGCCCCCTGATTCAGGAAGGTGTCGAGCTGCGCCAGGACGTGGCCGCCGACATCGGGGAAGCGAACACAGACAAGGCCCGCCTTCAACAGATGGTCATCAATCTGTTGTCCAACGCCATCAAGTTTACGGATAGTGGAACCATTGCCGTCACGGCAAGCAGGGGGCAGGGAGCAGGGAGCACGGGGGACCAATCGCGCGTCTCTCCGACTCACGACTCACGACTCACGTCCCACGATCTGGTCATTTCCGTAGCTGACACGGGTAGAGGCATTCCCACAGAGGAGCTCCCCACCATCTTTGATGATTACCGTCAGGCCGAAGGGTCGGAGAGCAACGTGCAGAAGGGCACCGGGTTGGGACTGTCCATTACGAAGAAGTTCACAGAGTTGTTGGGCGGGACCATCGGCGTGGAAAGCGAAGTTGGGAAGGGCACAACGTTTACGGTGCGGGTGCCGGTTGAGTATCGAGCTGGAGAGGAAGGATAGCCCTTACAGCTCAGTGGGTTCAACTAAACGAACTGATTTTCGCTATGATCGATCGGCAGCTATCCTGATCCCCTATCCTAACTTCCTGGTCCCCTAGCTAAACTCAGAACTCCATCACGACCTTGATCGCCTTGTCCCGCTCGTTCACGAACATCTCAAACCCTCTCTGCACTTCCGTGAAGGGAATATGATGGGTGATCATCGGCGCCACATCGATCCGTCCCTGGCTGATCCAGTCCATCGCCAGAGGGAAGTCGCGCTGCGCCTCGGGCCCGACCGAGCCGATCAGGTTGATGTTCTTGCTGATGATCGCGCGATAGTTGAACGGATAGATATTCTCATCAGGAATGCCGAAGCACAGAACCGTGCCTCGTCTCTTCACCAATTCCAGACACGTCCCGATCGTCTCGAAATTGTGCCCGACCATCTCGACCGCCACATCCAGCATTTCGCCTTCGGAAATCTCAGAGACTGTCTCGATCACATCCTCACGCGTTGGATTGATCGAATGCGTTGCCCGCATCTTTCGCCCCGTTTCCAAACGGAAATCGACGGTATCGATCCCGATCACGCGTTTCGCGCCGAGGTTGCTGAGAGAATGGACGGCCAGCAGACCGATCGGGCCTTGCCCCATCACCGCGATATCCTTGTCGATCACACTGCCAGCTTCCGTATTGCCCAAATCACCGTACCCAGCGGCTGGGACATTAGGATGCAATCCGCCCGGTCGTACTCCGGCAGGCGCATTGTCACATTCTCGTGCGAGGTGAAATACTCGGAGCACGCCCCGATCTCTCTCGGCAGCGCCAGCACTCGATCTCCGGGGCTGAATCGATATGAATTGCTGGCCGCCACCGTCCCGATCGCCTCGTGAATCGATAGTCCCAGTCTGCCGGGATAGTCCGCCTGCTCGAGCAGCCACTTCGGCGTGTCGGACCCACAGATGGCGCTCAACTCTGTCTTGATCTTGATGGATCCATCCGGAAACTTGTTGATGTCCGGCTCATCCGCATCGATGATCTCAATCTTCTGCTGGTCAACTTGAATCGCTGCTTTCACTGCCCCTCCCTGTGGTGTTTCGGTGATACCATCGGCCCCTTCAACAGACGCCGCTGAAAAGTTGACTTCGTATTCCCAACAGGCAATCACGGCGCACTTTCGTGCCCGCTTCCGTCCCCGGGGCTGAAGCCCCGGGCTATTTACGGCAGCCCCTTCGGGGTAATTCACACGCTGCGCGAGCCGCCGTCGCTCAGATTCTTCTCAGTCGACGGTAAACCCATATTTCGTGTCTTTCGTGTGTTTCGTGGTTCCTGGTTATTGTCCGTGTATTCCGTGGTCTAGGCTTTTTCCACGAACTGAATCCACAACGGCGACTGCCCCACCTCGAAGTTTTCCATCTCGTCGAGCGCCCCACTTCCGTGATCGATTCTGTAAGTCGCCAGCCGTCCCGATCCCTGCCCCGCGGACAGCAGGAATTGGCCGGTTGGATCGATCGCGAAGAACCTCGGCGTCTCCTCTGTAGGCTGGTGTCCCTTGGCCGTGAGCGTCCCCTCCTCGTTGAGGTCGAAGATCGCAAGGCTGTCGTGACCACGATTGGACGCGTAGAGATGTTGTCCATCCTGCGTGATCCTAATTTCGGCCGTCGACTTCCCATCCGGCGTCACTCCTTCGGGGTGTGATGAGATCACCTGGAAGGATGACAAAGTTCCGTTGTCCGGATCGAAGTGGTGGGCACTCACCGTACAGCCGTTCTCATTGATCGAATACAGCAGATCCTTACTCGGGTGGAACGCGAAGTGGCGCGGGCCTTCCGGCGTTTCAGGCTGGATCTTCGGCGGATCGTTGGCAGAAAGCGCCCCCGTCGATTCGTCGAACCGAAACTGATAAATCGCGTTCGGGGGGTTCGTGTGGGGCACGAACACGAAGCGGTTGGACCGATCGGTCTGAATGCTGTGTGCGTGCTCCGCGGTCGGGATCCTCTGCAGTGGCTCCTCGCTCAGTGTCCCGTCGTCGTTGATCGCGTGGACGCTCACGTGCCCCGATCCGTAATAAGAGGCCAGCAGGAACCGATCGGTGTTGTCCGTCTTGATGTAAGGCGACCCGTCGTGCAACGAAACCTGGCCAATCGGTGAGAGTGCTCCGGACGACCGGTCGATGCGCAGACTCTGAAACACCTTGGCCTGCCTGAGACACACGAACATCAGCGATCCGTCCGCCGTCGTCGCCACCGTACCGGGCGACCCGTCGGTGGCGATATCTGCCTCCTGCGTCAGCTTACCCGAATCCGCATCCATCACGAACTTCGAGAAGAATTCGCTCCCCGAATTCGACACATACACGTGGTAGCTCATGATATCTCCTTGTTTGAGACTCGATTAACGAGCAGGCGAGCCCTCCGCTGAGCTTCGGAGGGTCGAGCAGGCGTGGCAATCTAATCGCGACTCATGCTTTTATGCTCACACTCGTGTTTTTCGTATGATCCGCGTTTCGATACAGGCGCCGATGTGCTGATTCCTAAGTGCATGGTTTCATAAACATTATTACGTATGTCCTGAACATTATTTGTAGCTTATGTTCTCCTTCAAAAGGAGGAGAACAATGCCAAGACGTTCGCCTTATGTGGTGCTACTGTCTGAGAAGGAACGGGTCGACCTCGAGCGAATGGCTGGACAATATACGTTACCGTATTATCAAGTGATCCGATCGAAAATCGTGCTTCTCGCCGCCGAGGGATTATCCAACAAGATTATCGCCCAACGGTTGGATGTCCCGCGTCCGATCGTAAGCAAATGGCGTAAGCGCTTTTTCGAAGAGCGTCTTTCGGGACTCGAAGATAGATCTCGTCCCGGGCGCCCGCCCGGTTTTCCCCCCTCAGGTGGTCGTTCAGATCAAGGCGCTGGCGTGTGAACTACCGAGCGAGAGCGGGATACCGCTCTCGCGGTTCAGCTGTTCCGAGATTGCCGCCGAGGCAGTGCAAAGGGGCTTCGTTGCCAAGATCAGCGGCGCCACTGTCTGGCGCTGGTTGAACGAGGACGCGATTCGTCCTTGGTATCATCGCTCCTGGATTTTCCCACGGGACCCGGACTTCCAAACCAAAGCAGGTAGAGTCCTTGATCTGTATCACCGCCAATGGCAAGGAAAGCCTTTAGGGCCGAGGGAATATGTACTTTCTGCCGACGAAAAGACCAGTATTCAAGCACGAGCTCGCAAGCACGTTACCCTACCGCCAGCCTCGAACAGAGCGGCACGCGTTGAAACACGAATACGAGCGGAAAGGAGCCCTGGCCTATCTGGCTGCTCTCGACGTGCACAATGGTCGAATCTTCGGTCTCTGTGAGTCTTCTTCGGGTATCGAGCCCTTCAACCGGCTCCTGAGCCTGATCATGAGCCGGAAACCCTATTGCTCGGCAAAGAAAGTCTACCTCATCGTGGATAATGGCTCCTCGCACCGAGGGCAAACATGCATCGACCGTATCCAGGGGAAGTGGCCAAACATCCACCCCGTTCACCTTCCGATCCACGCAAGCTGGCTCAATCAGATCGAGATCTACTTCTCGATCCTCAAACGCAAGGCTCTGACACCTATCGAATTTGCATCGCTCGAAGAGCTTGAGGCAAGAATCCTCGGTTTTCAGGAACGCTACGGACGTATCGCCACACCCTTCAAATGGAAGTTCACACGAACAGATCTCGCGGAGATGATCGACAAACTCAGGTTCTACGATACGCCCTTGGCAAAGTCTGCTTAGAATACGTCACCGTATTTGAGAACAGGAGTAATAAGCCAGCCTTGCGATGGCGGCGCATTTTCGTTTCCGCTGAACGCGATCTCGGAGCTGACCCCCCGGGCCATTATCGAGCGCCCCTCCGGGGCTTTCCGACTACCTTCGATTCTCGAGGTCTCCGGCGACGTTTCACCCCTCCGTGTGATCAGTGTGCGCGGTGGTTCCTTGCCTTTCTTCGTGTCTTCGTGTTCCGAAAGGGCTACGCTCCGGCTAACCTCCCAACTCTATCCCCGACTAAGGCCTCGATCCCCAGGACCTCCTCCTCCCTTCGTGTTCTCAGTGCCTTCAATCGGAGAACGGCACCCCGTGTCCCTTCCCTGGGAACCAGATCCAGTCGGCGAAGAACGAAATCCCCGCCGCGACATAGTAACCCATAATGAGACCGAGGAAAACCGGCCGCGCATCGCGATACGTCTTCGACCCGCCGAACCGCATAATGACCCACTTGCACATCCATCCGATGAAAATCGGAAAGATTACATTCGTCACCGGATAGGCCGCGCCCGCTGCGAGGCCAAGAGGGTGAAGCGACCACCAGGGGAACCGCGCCCGCATCACGTAGCGGTGAGACCCATCCCGCTCGCGAGGAAGGCGAGCTTGCGCCAGTCCGGTGGAACGGGTGACCTCGAATACTTGACGACAAAGTCCCAGGGCCCGCGCGCCAGACCACCCGAGATTTGAGATCCGTAGTTGCCGGCGCCCGTCTGGTAGGCCATGAAAATGATGTAGAGGACCGAGACCGCGATCCCCACGCCGCACGCTGCCAGAATCACACCCGCGAGCTGCCGCTTCTGACCCTTGATCGTGTCGAACAGACGAACACTGTGCGCGAGAGCAGGCATCAGCGTCGTCTTCATATCCCCGTGCCACCCCATCGACAGGCCCAACGCCGACATTGTCCTGGTCGACAACACATCCGTCCCGAAAGCGAACATCGTGAAGACCTGTGGAATCATCACAGCTCGTATGGTGATCACACCCGTTTCTGCAATAATGCGTGTGATTCCCAGGTAAACGATCATCATCCCGGGGAGAAAGACTCCGACCACCCACAGGTCGAGCCCGCTGGTGTAGAGCCAGCCGCCTAGAAAAAGATGTCCTCCGAGGAATGAGAAAACGGCCGTTCGGTATGAGAGCAGTTCGTCCGAGTCATCGATCGATGGGTCTCTGTGGATCGCCTTGCGCCAGACATCCCTCAAGTGAGACCGCGCGACCCAGATCCCCCAGCCGACGACCACGATCCACACACCCATCATCTGCCACCCGACGGGAATGAAGCCGGTCCCGGCGAAGTTCGGTTCCTTGATCTTCACGCCGATCCGATTGAAAGTCGCCTCCTCTACGATGGCCAGGACGTAGAAGAAGACGATGCTGAAGGACACGTCGAGCTTGATCAGGTACGTGAATCCCACGATCGGCCAGTAGAGGTTCATCCGAATCGGCGCAACCCCATATCCGACCGCGATCGGATTCAGCCTCCACGGCGCTCGGGGCAGTTCGTGATTGAAGTAGCCGAGGACATTCCAGAGAATGCCGGCCGCTGACCAGGCGAACCCCAGCCAGAACAGAGACGAGCGTAAGAGAGGTGGGAGAAACGCCTTGTCCTGTGGATCTCTCTCGACGAGGGTGAGTGGGACCTCCACGAGGGGAAACTCGAGCCGCTCATACTCGATCCACTGTTTGCGCAGAATGACCATCGTCGAGAACAGGATCAGACAAACCGCGGCCAGCAGACTGAACCACCACAGAAGCGGGGCCATCCACACGTCCCACGGAATGGATTCTCCTCTCGGTAGCCCCTCGAAGAACCACGTCAGCGCCGAACCTGGTCGGATGACGGCCCACTCTGGTAAGTATTCGTGGGTGTACTCCGCCCAGCCGTTCGTGGGATCGGCGAGGTAGTGCGGAACAGCCATACTCGCAATGAGACGACTGAGAAAGTAGGTAGGCAGTGTCGAAGCGATCAGCCCCATACTGAACATCACGAGGAGCTCACCACGATTCAACTTGAGGGGGCGCCGCAAGAAGATTGCTACGATGAAGAAGGGAAAGACGACTGCAAGCGACAGATGGTTTTGGGCTAGGCGCGTAGTGTGAAGGATATGGCGTGCGTAGAACCCGCCCAGTGCGGCAGCAAGTACGAGCGCCAGACCGAGTGCGACGGACTTCCACGTTACGGCCTTATCTGGCAGGAGACGGGTTGCGGAGTCTGGGGCGGTATCTTGTCTTGGAAGCGCCATCAGTTGGCGCGCTTCTGCGGGGCCCGAACAAAGGCAATTTCGTAGAAGTCCTGCGTGCGGGGTCCGAGCGCAGTGACGACCGCCCGCCAGACCCAGCTAGTTCTCAAAATACTCCTCCGAGTTATCGCGCGGCCGATACCCGATCGAGCGCTCCGTCTCGTCCAGATCAAACACACGTCGATCGTTGTTGCTGATGATGTAAGCATTCGTGAAATCCACGTCCGCCTCGATCGCCCGCCGATGGGCCTCCACACAATCCCGATGGCTGAGCCACATCGCGCGCATATAGTCTTCAGCGGAAGTTCCGACCTTGGTCGACGGATCATCTTCGACGATGAGCCACCCAATCCGCATCCCCACGAACTCGATCCCGTGCTTTTCGTAATAGAGCCTGCCGAGGTTCTCGCCCAGAAGTTTCGACACGGCGTAGTAGGAATCCGGATTCGGCGCATCGTTCAACGCTAGCCGTACTTCCAGAGTGGGATCGAGCGTCTCCGGGGTCGTGAGGATGGTGTGACCGTGCATCGTATGATTCGTCGATGCGAAGATCATTCGCTTCACCCCTGCCAGACGACACGCCTCGAACGCATTGTGAGTCGCGTCGATGTTGTTCTCGAGAATGCTTTCCCAGGATGCACTCGGACTCGGGTTTGCCCCAAGATGGATCAATGCCTCCAGACCTTGGAAAGCTTCCGTCAGCGCATCGATGTCATCGAACGAAACGACGGTCGACGGTAGATCGACCGAGCGTCGTGTGATGGCGCGAAGGTGATAGTCCTCAGCCAGTCCCTTCAGCAGAACTCGACCGATCGTCCCGTTCGCACCTGTAATCCCGATCTCGTTGTATCTACTCATAGGAATCGTATTCGTTGATCGAATCCAGCACGGCAGGTATTGTCCCGGCAAGGTTCTGAGAGCCTGTCACAACGAACAGGAGGGAGGGCCCATTCTGGTCACATTGGTTCACGGAGAGAGACCAGAAATCCAGTTGGATCCCCCTTCGACAGGCTCCCTTCGACGGGCTCAGGACAGGCATGACAGTCGGCTCAACACACCGCCAGGATGATATTGTCTAGGCACGTGGGTGCTTCGCAATTTGTTCGCGGTCGGGGACCGCTCCCACCGCAGTGCGCGAAGCTGCCGCCTCGGCCGACCGCCCACCGTTCTACGCGACTCTCCACTCTTCCAAAGTCTCATACTTCGGCTCGATCCCAATCCCCGGCACATCCGGCGGACTCACCGTCCCGTCGTCGTTCAACGTCAGTGTCTCGGTATAGATCTTCCCCCACATCGGGTCCATCCGCTTGGGATAGAACTCGAGGACCAACCCGTTCGAAATCGCACTGACCAGATGGATGTGGATTTCCTGGGCACCGTGGGGAGCGATGTCCAGGTCGTGCGCCTAGGCGAGCGCGGCCACTTTCATGAACTCCGTGACCCCGCCGAGAATCACCGCATCCGCGTTCAGGATCGGCACGCACCCCGTCGCGATCAGATCCCGGAAGCCATACCGTGTGTATTCGTTCTCGCCCGTCGCGATTGGAATCGTCGTTTTCTCGGCAATACGCTTGTGACCCTCGTAGTCGTCGGGCGCGATCGGCTCCTCGAACCAGAAGGGATCGAAATCCTCGATGCGATCCGCCAGCTGAACCGCCTCATACCAGCGATACGCGCAGTTAGCATCCACCATCAGATCGATGTCTGGACCGATGGCTTCACGCACCGCCTTGACTCGTGCCACATCCTCGTTGATGGAAACCGCACCCACTTTCATCTTCACAGCCTTGGCGCCCCACTCGACGTGTTCCGACACCTCCTGCTGCAGCTCTTTCAACCCCTTGCCATCCTCGTAATAACCCCCAGCGATGTAAGTGGGCATCCGGTCTCGAAAGCCGCCCAGCATCTTGTAAAGCGGCATACCGGCAACCTTCGCTCGCAAATCCCAGAGCGCGATATCGATGGCGCTGATCGCCCGCGTCGTCAGCCCCCGGCGCCCGATCAGCTTCGGCACCCACATCGCGTGCCACAGACGCTCCGTATCGATCGGATCCTCGCCAATCAGCAGCGGCTTCAGCGTTTCGATCGTCGCCCCGATCACACCCTTCCCGCCGCCCAGCCCGATCCCCGTCGTGCCTTCATCTGTTTCGATGAACACCAGCCCCACACCCGAATGCGTATACGTATGCTTCCCGTTCGAAATCGGTTTCGCCCGCGGCCACCGAAAACTCTCAACCCGTATATCCGTGATCTTCATTTCTCTCTCCTACTTCAGTCTGGCCAGCGACACCGTCACACTGAGCGGGAGTCGAAGTGTCGGTCTTCGCAGAATCCCCAAGACTCTCAGGTCATCTCACTCAATTTGACGGGCCGCCCCTCTGCCGCCGATCGATCTGCGGCAAACACGACACGATGGGACTCGAACGCCGTGTCGAAGTCAGTCAGCGGCATCGTCTCGTCGTTATTGATGCCGTGGACGAAAGCCTGAAATTGTGGCTGATAGGGATGGTCGTTCACATCGCCCGAGTCAATCAGCGGAGCATCGAGCATACTCCACTTGTCCTTCGTGATCCCTTCGATCTTCGACGAATAGAACTTGTTGTCGAGCATACTGCCGTGGCTTCCCACCAGGTGCAGGTGGAAGTAGTAAGGCTGCAGACAATCCACGACGGAAGCCACCTTGCCAACTCCGCCACGCTTGAACTTCAGGATCGTCACGCTCGTCGTAGCGTATTCGTAGGGTTGGAAAAGATCGCGCGAGCTCTTCGTCTCGTAGCTTGTCACTTCCTCGACTTCGTCCCCCATACAGAGGAGGAGCGCGTCGAGTGCGTGACATCCTGCCGTCAGCAGGCTGCTGGCCCCCATATCCTTCTTGATGTTCCAACCATACTGACCATACCACGGACCGATACCGTGGTAATAGTCCATCTCGCCATAGTGAATGTCCCCTAGCAGACCCTGATCGATCACCGATTTCGTCATCAGAAACTGGCCGCAAAACCGTACTTCGAAGCAAACGCACGACTTCACACCCGCTTTATGGACCGCATCGCGCATCCGCTTCGCATTGTCCCAATCGATGGCGATCGGCTTTTCGATCAAAACGTGCTTTCCCGCTTCGGCAGCAGTGACCGTTTGGTCTGGGTGGAGCGGATGGGGCGTACAGATATCGACGATGTCCACATCCGCCACCATCTTGTCGTAGTCGTTGTAGACTTCGATCGGGATCCCGAACTGAGCCTCCAACTCCTTTGGATCCAGATCGCGTCTGGAACACACGGCGGTGACGTCTGCCCCCGCGACGTCTTTGAACGTTTCGACGTGGGCTCCCGCGACCCATCCGAAGCCGACAATACCCACTTTGAGATCGCTCATCACTTCCTCCAAATCTTGTCCGAATACTGGCCTAACCCCTTCATTTTCAACGATTCAATTACGCATGGTGGGTGCCCACCGTAAAGCGTTTCCACAGGGCAGCAAAAAGGCTCCCCGAATGATCCTGGGAGCCAACAGATTCAGTCAACTTGGACAGGGCAGGGCTGACAATACCCGCCAGCTATGATGACACGAGACGATCGAGGAGCAGATCCTCGAAACCTCCGAGGTCTTTCCACTCCGTTGCGCAATGAACGGTCGGAGCACCTTCCTCTACACGTGTGTGTCCGTCGTCCGTCACACGTACAGGCAGGTCTTCCATTACGCACAAGTCATTCGCAAAAGCCAGATACACGGCAACCGTATCGAACAGAATCGAACTCTGTCGTCGCCACAAATCAGGGTCATCGGCCGCCGCCTTTCCGTTCAGCCACCACGTCCGATAGTTGACGATCACCGCGGCAGCAAGAGGATCGTCGCTTTCCACAACGCGTCTGTGTTTGTCGCCTTCCAGCTGAACGATTCCGCACGTATCCAGCGGTGTGATCGTCACGTCCCACTGTGCTTCGAACACCCTTTGTGCGGAATCAGGGCTATTCACGACATTCGCTTCAGCCACCACACGATCACGATCGCGCTTGTGACCCTTCCTCAGGCTTCCGTGCATCCCGACGTAGCGGGCATTGCCTGCAATACGCGGTTCACGTCGCAGCGCTTCTGCCACGGTCGGCAACGGCCCGATCGCGATCACCGTCACCACTTCGTCGGAAACCAGGATCGCGTCGATCATCGCCTGAACGCCATCCTCGATCACGTCTCCTGCGTAAGACGACAACGCGTAGCCTTCGGCGCACGGCTCCTGACGGGTCTGCCCCGTGTTGCCTTCCCACTCTGGCCCAAGCCCCACGGGCAGGTCCTGTCGCCCACCCGCCTCCAGGATCTGGCACGCGAGCTTCGCGCGGTATTCCGGCCGCCCCCGATCCGTCGTTACGAGCTTGATGTCGAGCTCCGGGCATCGCAACAGAAACGCCAGCGCCCAAGTATCGTCGATGTCGCTCCCGATGTCAGTATCGAAAATGATCGGGATTGCCATAGGAAAGGAAACCTCTCGACGCAGAGGACCGCAGAAATGGATTAGCAAACCGATTGTCACCCCGGTACGCTTCTTAGGAGCCTGTCCCGAACGAATGTGAGGGAGGGCCCATTTTCTATCTTAGCGAGAAAGAATGGATCCCGGCCTGAGGATTGCCGGGATGACAAACGTTTGTTCCCGGGTAGCCAATCAATGTTTCTTCGCCCGCTCCGCCAACACCTCGCTGTGCTGCTCGATCCGAGCCTACCCCTCTGCCAAGTACGCCTCGGTGTGTGATCTGTGGTTCCCTCTCAACTGTCGAAAACACAGCCCAACTTCACGTTGGATGCGGGATCACTCATAATCTTCGGATATTCGGTAACGATTTCCTCGAAGGGCACGATCGGCGTCACGATCGGCTCCCCAGTCAACGTGCCGTTGCTCAGCAATCGCCAACACGTCTGGAAGATCCGCTGTTCCGTCCATCGCGGATAATCACGGAGCGGCGAGCTGCACGCACGGGAGAAGATGATATTGGGCGTGTTGAAGTGGGCCTCGGCCCCGAGGTCCAGACCGGCACCATAAGGCGGCGGATAAGCGCCCGCGACCACATTGCCGCCGAAGGCAATCCCCCGAAGAGCCGCCTGCATCGCGTGAACGCTACCGCTGTACTCGATGATCGCATCCGCACCCCGATCCCCCGTGGCGCGCTTGATCTCCAGGCCCGCATCGCAGTCTATCGGGTCGAGCGCGAGATCGGCTCCACAGTGTGTCGCCGCCTTTCGCCTGTTATCGAGCGGATCTATCGCAATCACAGGATCGGCCCCACTCAGCTTCGCAAACTGGACGACCATCAGACCGATCGCTCCCATCCCGAACACAGCCACCGCGTCACCCACACGTACGTTCCCGTCACGCACCGCCCCCATCGCGAAGTCGGCCGGGTCCAGACAGACGGCGGATTGCCACGGCATCCCTCGCGGGAGCTTCCAACAGCGGGATGCGTCGCGCGCGTGTAAATCACGAAATGAACTGTGCGTCGTCACACGATCTCCCACATCGAAACCGTCTACGCCCGAACCGACAGCTTCGATCGAACCGACAATCATATTCCCGACAGGCTTCTCGGACGGTCGTGGAGCGTCCGACTCGACGAACAGCTGCAGCTCAGCGTCGAATCGCCCACGATTGCCGCAGCCCTTCACGCTGGCCGTCTCGGTCCCGTGTTTTGCCGCCGCGTGTTCCGATCGAATCAGGACCTGACCATCCCCGGCAATCGGATCATCCACCTCGCGAATCTCCAGGTGTTCGGGCGACAGCGCGACAATCTCACGTGCCATAGTATGGCTCCGCTGAGGCGGATCCGCAGAGGAGCAGGGAGCCGGGAGCGGAGGGGAGCGATCTTTCATCCCCCAGCCCCCTGCCTGTCCTGAGTAGTCTGCGCAGCAGACGTATCGAAGGGCTCCCCAGCCCCCCAGCAGTCGCTGATTATCCATACAATGCCATCCCATCGGCATCGACATCGTGTGCCTCCATTTGCCCGATCTCCTGACCGGTGACATAGATCCGCTTCTCGCCCGGTTTTCCAAACGCCACATTCGTCGGTCGTTTGTCGATCAGTGAGATCCGCTTATCGAGCGATCCATCCTGATTGTATACAGCAACATCTCCATAGCCGATGACCGTCACGTAAAGTCTGCCACGATCGTCGAATGCCATCCCATCGACGCCGCGACGGGAATCATCCATCTCGATCTCAGGGAACGCGTTCGCGAAAAACTCTCGCGACGGGTTCGCCTTCGACACATCGTACCGGAAAATGTCACCGGTCAGTGTCTCGTTCGCGTAAAGGTAGCCATCCTGTCCATACGCAATCCCGTTCGCAAATCCGATACCCGAGTCGATTTTCGTGGCTGTCTGCGTCCCGAGATCGATCTTCCACACTTTGCCATCCACCTCAGGCCTTTCGGCCTCGCCATTCCGAAACAAACGCCAGGTTGGCTCGAGAACGCCAGAGTCGGTCATCCACAGCGTCCCGTCCGGGCCGAATACCAAGTCATTCGAGAACAGAAATGGATCGCCCTCCGGACCCGTCATCAGGATCTCAAACTGGCCGTCGAGAGACATCTTCAGCAGAGAGGGCGGATTCTTCGACTCGGCGACCCAGACAATGCCTTCGCTGTCGATCGCGAGCCCGTTCGGTCGGCCGGTCCTCGCCAGTTCGGTTCGCTCCGTGCCATCGGCAGAGATTCGCGCCACACACCCTCGCTCCGGCGCCATCTCCACAACCAACCAATCTCCATTGGGTAACAGCACGGGTCCTTCGGGGTTCATCAGGTCATCACAAAAAATCATTTTCTGTACTCGTTAAGATGTTTGAGAACATCGGTGGGACTGGCCTCCCTGCCAGGAACTCTGTTACGAATCCCTCTTATAATCTGTTCGCAGCCGGGAGGCTTCTCCCACCGGACATTTCGCTACGTCATATATCGAATCTGTGGCAGTCGGACGCTGCCTCAGCTTCGCTTCACACTCCCATATTTCAGCATCGCGATCAGCGCAGAATCGTCCACATCCAGCGGCAACGTCACCTTCCCTCGTCTTCGACTCGATTCGTAAGTCGAGAAAATCAGTTCCGTCGCCGCCAACGCCTTCCGACCCGCCAATTCTGGCTCACGCTCGGTCTTGATCGCATCGACCAGATCCAATACGGAACATACGGTTGCGTCCTCGTGCGGAACGATTCCCGATAGCTTCGGCGTTTCCCACTTGCCTTTTGCGAGCACGCGAACCTGCGCATCCTTTTGACCCGCCGGATCTCGACCATCCCCTCCGTGCCGATGATACGGTTCACATTCTCCTTCAAGCCGACGCCGCCGGTCGCGAGCAGACCTTCGCGATCGTTCTCGTACCGAATCCAGGACAATCCGCTTCCCTCGCAAGGTGTCCCAAAGATGTCTTTCGTTCCTTCCCCATCGATCTGTCCTATCACCCATTCGGCCGGTTTGTCGTCATTGTAGAAAAAGAAAGTGGGTTCCCCAATCGAACAGATTCGAACAGGACGCCTCGAATCGATAGATCTCCCCGATCGCCCCCGACTTCGCAATCTCCTTCCCTTTCACGAACTGCGCGGCAAAGCGGCGTTGATGGCAGAACGTGATCGTCACCCCGTTGTCGTCACACGCCTTGATGATCGCCTTCGCATCGCCCCAGGTCGTCGCCATCGGTTTTTCGCTATGGATCGCCTTCACACCGGACGCCACAACCGCCTCGATCATCTCCCGGTGCAACCCCGTCCAGGTGCACACGCTGACGATGTCCAGCTGCTCCTTCTCCAGTATATTAGGATAGTCGTCATATCCGCGCCACATCGAACTTGCCCACGAACTCGGTCCGGCTCTCCTCGAATGGATCCGCACACGCAACAATCGTCACGTCATCCGCTGCCGTATAACCTCGCGCGTGTCCGCGTCCTCGACCACCGCACCCGATCACACCTGCCCTTAGCCTTGCCGTCTTTCCCCTTCCTTGAATTCAACGACTCAGGCGATGGCCTCTTCGCCAAGATGCTCTTCCATCCAGAGCTTCAGCGGAACATCCACGTCCTCGGGTGAAGTGAACCCGAAATTCCCCGTCGGCGCGTGATGAAACAGCTGCTTCTGGATGTCGTCCAACTCGTCCCAATAGTCGGTGATCGTGCACTCGTCACGTGGGCGAAGCCAGCGGTAGCTGTAGCCGTAGAAGATGACCTTTCTCGGCTCAGTCCAATGATTGGCGCTCGCCGAGTGCCACAGTCGACGATCGAAAATCGCGGCCGAGCCCTTCGGCGCGAGCACGGGCATCGATTCTCGAACGTTGCGTGTCCGATCTCCGTCCGGCCACTCCACCACGTCCTGTAGCTGGCTCCCCGGAATCACATGAAAGTTGCCACGCCCCGGTTCGCTCGTATCGCTCAAGAAATATGCCACCTTGATCGACAGTCTCGGTCTGGGGCTCGTCTCCATCTCGTGATTGACACGTGCCGTATCCTGATGCCAGCGTAGCCCGATACCGACGTCACTGTCCGGCGGCTCCGGGCGCGTCACGTTCAAGTGGTAAATCTGGATGTTCCAACCGAGGATCCCGAACACCTTCGCGAATGTCTTTGGATACGTGATGAGGTCAACGAAAGCTTCGTCCCGACCGATGAAGTCCCGCACACTCATCTTTCCGTGTTGATCCAGACCCCGTGATTCGCGCTCCTCGGCATCAATACGATCCACGGCCTCCGTCAGCCGATCGATCCGGTCTTCGGTCAGCACATCTTCTAGAATCAGAACGCCATTCTTCTCGAACTCCAGTCTTTCGAAATCTGTCAGTTGGTAGTCCAGACAGGCAGTATCCATCTTGACCTCCTGACGAAAGGTGGACCGCTCCGTTAGGCATTCGCGATTCGCGGGTTCGGGCGACTGAACGACCCCGGCACATACGGAAACGCCTTTTCCACATCGTCAATCAGCTCGACCCCGTAGCCCGGCTTGTCGGGCAAGGACATAATTCCGTTCTCCACCGTCAGCGGCTCTTTGAAGATGCCTTCTTTCAGCGGATTGCATGTCTGATTCAGCTCACAGTATTCGCGGTTGGGGATGGCCGCGACGAAGTGCGCGTTGGCCATCGTCGTACCGCCACCGTGCCAGTTGTGCGGGATACTCGTGATGCCATGCAGATGTGCCATCCGAGCGATCGTCCAGTTCTCCAGGACGCCGGTCACGTTACAGTCGGTCTGCACGATGTCCAGAGCACGGCGGTCCAGCCATTCCTGCGTTTCGAAGCGATCGATGAAGCGCTCACCTCCCGACACGCGCACGGTGGGCATCGCCTCCTTCAACCGCAAGAACAGCTCGATGTGTTCGAGTTGAGTACCTCCGAACGCCTCCTCGAACCAATAGAACCCGAGGTCTTCGAGAACCGGCGCGAAGTCGGTAATGATCGCTTCGAGGGATCCAAGGCTCGTCCCCAAACCTTCGTGCATCAGCCTGAAATCGGGCCCGACGGCTTCGCGCAGGCGCCGCAAGATCGGGACGTATCGATCGAACGTCATTCCGGCGTGCGTCCAATCTGTCCCGGGGCGAAATTTGAAGGCGTCGTAGCCCTCCTCTTTGTAACGCAGCGCTTCCTCGATCAGAAACCGATCGCCATCGGCATACCACTCGTGCTCGACGCCCGCGCTCGCGTAAATCTTGATGTTCCGCTCGGGCTGTCCATCCGTGCAGAGAACTTCATAGACAGGCTTGTCCAATGACTTGCCGATGAGGTCCCAGCACGCAGTCTCAATCCCCGCCCAGGGCGCCCGGTTGTGGCGAGAGTCGGTCCCGCGGTTCGCCAGGAATTCCACATCGAACGGATTCTTTCCAATCAGAAGGGGTCGAATCGTCTCTTCGGTGTACGACTTGATCTCCGCAGGATTTTCGTAGGGCGTACCCTCGCCGGTGCCCACCAACCCTTCATTCGTGAAAATCTGGGTGATGGCCCCGTCTGTCTTCCATACCTGATAGGTCGCGCATCGCCACAGATTCTTGTCCGGGTCCACGTAGGACAGGGGCAATACCCGAACATCACGAATCGTCAGCTTCTGTCGTTCGATCCCGTCGAGAGGATGGTTCCGCATCAACTGCTCCCTATCATCACGACAAGTCAGTGGCCACGAAGGTAATCTCTTGCCAGTCTCCTGCTCGGAGTGAAGCTTAGTTGCCGAGATGATCGCCACGGACCCACAAGGAATGCCCTCAAGTGGCGGGGCACAACCACCTCGCGTAGGGGTAGGCGCGACGTCCCGCAGACGCAGGGTGCCAGATCGAAGGGAGATGACTATGGCAGGTGAGGATCTCAAACAGAAAATTCGTGATGGAAAGGCCATCAAGTCGGCTGGGGTACCGATCACCGCAACCAAGGGCGATCTGGAGAATGCACTCGAAGACGGTCCCATCGATCTGTTTCGCATCGACTGCCAGCACGGGCCATACAGCGAGATCCATCTGATGGAGATCTGTCTCGCAGCCAAAGATCTGGATGTGCCCGTCGGCATTCGCATGAAACATAACCGTCTTGCGTTCATGATTGGCGTGATACTCGATCTGGGCCCCCTGCTGATCCAGGTTCCCCAGGTGGAAGATGAGGAGACCGTTAATGAAGCCCTGAATGCGTTCTATTACTCACCGGTCGGCAAGCGTGGTTGGGGTGGGACTGCACAGACCCGCTACGGGCTCGAGGGCCACGAGGATCAGGACGACTACGTGGAGTACTGGAACACGCACGGCGTCCTTACGATTCAGCTCGAGTCAGTCAACGCCATAACGAATGCACGACACCTGGCCAAACCCGGCGTCGATGCGCTCGTTTTCGGGCCGAATGACCTCAAGTTGGACCTAAAACGTTATCCGAATCATCCGTTCAAGACGGCTGACGAATGCATCGCTCACGTGGAAGAGCAGATGAAGGGGAGTGATGTCCGGGTGGGGCTGGGATAGCGAGGGGCGTAGTGATGGCCGATCGACCCAATATCCTCTTCATCATCTCAGACCAGATGGTCGCTGCGCTGACGGGCGCGTACGGGCACCCGGTCGTAAAGACGCCACACCTGGAGCGCCTTGCCGAACAGGGCGTTCGCTTCGACTCCGCCTACACACCGTTTCCGCTCTGCTCTCCCGGTCGAGCCTGCGTGATGACCGGCCGTCACGCATCGGAGATTGGCGCGTGGGATAACGGCGCTCTCCTCGCGGCCGATCAAGTGACCTTTGCCCACTACCTCTCCAACGCCGGATACGACACCGTCCTGTCGGGCAAGATGCATTTCGTCGGGCCCGATCAGCTACACGGGTTCCAGCGTCGCCTGACCACCGACATCTATTCGTGTCACTTCAACTGGGTGAAACCCGAGTGGATCCGCATCAAGGAAACGAAGGGACGAGATTGCGAGGAGGTGATGGCCGACCGGGCCTCCTACAACGCCAGGGGATACACGGGCGATGCCGTCCGCATCGACGAGTGGCACAACGCGCTCAGCTATGACGAGGAAGTCCACTTCCGGTCGATCGAGTTCCTTCGCTCGAAGGCACGGAAACCGGAGGATGGACCCTTCCTTCTCTGCGCATCCTATCACCACCCCCACGAACCGTTTCTACCTCCGCAGGAATATTGGGATCTCTACGAAGGCGAAGAAATCGCAATCCCCGACTTTCCTGACAACCTGGACGACACCTACTCGCTCCTCGACAGGAACCTCAACGCCTATCACGGAACGCGAAGGTATGATCTCCGCGATCCGGATGGTCTACGTCGACTGCGGAGGGCGTATTATGGTCTGACCACGTATATGGATCGAAAAGTGGGCGAATTACTCGACGTGCTCGACGAGACGGGTCTGGCGGACGACACGGTCGTGGTCTTCGCGAGCGATCACGGTGATATGCTCTGTGAGAAGGAGATGGTGCAGAAGCGATGTTTTTACGAGCCGTCCTGCCAGGTGCCATTCATCGTCCGCTTTCCAGACGGATGGAAGGGTGGGACAACCACACAAATGCCCGTCTCGCTGATCGACCTTCTGCCGACGTTCTGCGAGCTGGCAGGCGAAGAAGCATCCTTACCGCACGACGGCGACAGCCTGATCGGCCTGCTCGAGAACGAGGATAACAATCGATTGGTCTTCGCTCAGGCGCACGAGGCCGTGGGCGGCCCGTGTCTGATGGCGAGGCAGGGGTCGTACAAATACAACTACATCCACGGGGACGAGGACCAGCTGTTCGAGATTCATAATGATCCAGGCGAGTGGAACAATCTGATCGTCAGCGAGAATCACGCCGAGATCGCTTCAGATCTCCGTGGTAGGATCCTGGATCGTTTCGATCCGGACAGTATGGCGACGGAAAACCTGGAGAGCCTCTACCGTCGTGCCTACATCCACCTCGCAATGACGGCGAATGACACATACTGGGATCACTTCCCCAACTTCGATGCTCGGAAGGGCGCGCTGGATCAGTATCTGTCTTCGTAAGCTGTGATTACGAAATGTTGAGCCTACTCTAAACCGCTCCAGAGGATGTGAATTGAGTAAGCTGCCGTATCGTGTCGTTTACGACGAAGACAGCGTGCATTTCTTCAACAAGCGGTTGTCCGAATCCGCCACTCCGAAACACCTCGATAGACTGGTGGACGAGGCTGTCGATGGAAGCGCGGATCTCTTCTTGCAATGTGCGTGCTATCACCGGGTCTTCTATCCGAGCGAGGTCTGGGACCCGGTATGGGCAGAATTCGACAAGCACGGAACGAACTACGGGAAGGACAGCTGGTTAGCAGTCGCTGAGCAGATGTCGAGATTGAACGCGGCTGGCTGTGATTTTCTTCATCGGATTCTCGATCGATGCAAGACTCGTGAGATCGCCTGCGGCGTTACGATTCGGATGGACGATCTACACTTCCGGGGGCCGCAGACGCTGGGTGAGCATACCGACAATGCCAGGCTGGAAGCGCTCTACAAGAATACCGACCTGTATCTGTCTCATCCAGACGACATCCGCCACGGGGGTCGGTTCGCGTTCGACTATGAGTGTCCCGAGGTCCGCGAGCACTACCTTGCCCTCATCCGCGAGCTCCTCGATCGGTACAACATTCGATGTCCTCGATCTGGACTTCGTGCGTCACCCTCCGTTTTTCGACCGAGAAAATGTCAAAGACCCTTGCCGGATGATGACAAGTTTTCTCGAAGAAGTGCACCGGCTGGGAAGCGCCCGTGGACGCGTTTCGCTCCCTCGTCGGTCCGGATGTGTCCATCTACGCGGGGACCGAGCGCCAGGCGGGGAGGACCGTCCTCGAGAGTTCGGAAGCTGACGGATCGGTCGAAGCGTCGGCAACCCTCTGGACCAGGGAGATGTTTCGGGGGTTCGCGGCCGCTCACCTGGCGAACGGCGCCGACGGCGTTTACCTGTTCAACTTCTTCATCGGAAACACCAACCTCTTCGACGTCCTGGCAGAAATGAGGTCGCTCGAACAGTTGCGTGGAAAGGCGAAGACCTACCGCATCACATCCTACGGCGCAACCCATAACGTGGAGGGAGACCTGCCGATGCAGGTTCCGGTTGTCGTTCCCTCGCTCGAAGCACGAAGGTTCGACCTGCTCCTGTCATCCGAACACGAGGCGATGGATGTGGAGGTTCACATCATTCTGGATCGCGGGACCGATCCGAACAGTTTGTGGTTGCAGGTGAACGACACCCCAACCGGTCACGCCGAGAGGATGAGTGGCGAGCCCGGTGAGAAGACCTACTCGTGGTGGGACATTCTCGATGGGGTGAGCACGGCGATCTACCGGACCTCCACTCGAGTGCTAAAGGACGGTCGAAACCAGATCGTCTTCAGGAACGAAAGCAGCGTGCCTCTCACAGTCCTCGGTGTGGCTGTCCTCGTGCGCTGACGATTGCCGTCGGACGTCACTCCCGTGACTGGTGTAGATTCAGACTTCTCCCGCCTCCCGCCGCTTCACCATTTCGATCAGGCACAGGTCCGCCAGATCCACGCCAAGTGTATCGTCGATCACCTCCGCGTGTCGTTTGAGAAGATGCGCGAGTTCATCGATCACATCCGTGTAAGGCGGGAAGTGCAGATATTGGTTGTGTCCGTCCTCTCGCGGCGTCTTGTAGACGTTCAGTTCCTCTTCCGGGTCATTGACAAGATCGTAGAGCTCGTGAAGACCCATATACTTCCTCAACCCGCTCACCGGTCTCGTCAGGACGAGCTTCCACTCCTTCGTCCGGATGCACCGCTGCTCGGTGCGCGTGTCCCGGACGACGTTTTCCGTGTAATACGCATCCCGCCAATCGACCTCTTCCCCTTTCGTCAGAGGCACGAGGCTTCGTCCGTGAAGATGATCGGGAATCTCCAGCCCTGCCCATTCCAGCACCGACGGCATCAAGTCCTGTAACCCGACGAACTCATCTATCGTCGTCCCGGGTACGATCTGTCCAGGCCAGCCGATGACCATCGGAACCTTAATCGAGTCCTCGTGGCACGTGAACTTGTGGTCGGAGCCACGATACGAGAAGTGATCGCCGTGATCCGAGTAGTAAACGACGATCGTCTCCTCACACAGCCCCAACTCGTCGAGCGCCTCGATCAATCGCCCGACATTGTGGTCGATCGCACTGACCGCCGCGTAGTAGCCGGCGTAGGGCACACCCTTGTCGCGATACGGATCGTAGAATCGTTTGGGTGCCGTATAGGGATCGTGAGGCGGATAGTAGCCATTCACGGCGAAAAACGGTTTCCCGCTCCCGGCCTGCTCCTCAATGAAAGCGATCATCTGGTCCGTTTGCAGGTCGGGCTTGTAGACGCCGTCACGCTTGTTGTCGACCCAGTGTCCACCGAGCGAATTCCATCCCTCCCACACGTCGAACATCCCTGGGTCCTTCTCACCCAGATGCCACTTCCCGAAGTAGGCCGTCGTGTATCCCGAGTCGCGCATCGACTCGAAAACGGTGCGCTGCTCGTGCGACGTCTCCTTCAGCAGATTGTCCATCCCGTAGGTATTGTAGATCACCTGGTGCGCGTGTGGATACACACCCGTCCACATCGTGGCTCGTGCGGGTGTACACACCGGCCACGGCGTAAAGCTGTTCATGCAGTTCGCCCCACCAGCTGCCAGCCGGTCCACATTCGGCGTTTCCACGAACGTGTTCCCGTTGCACCCCAGACTGTCCCAGCGCTGTTGGTCGGTCATCAGCAGAATGATGTTGGGTCGTGGCATAATCTCCCTTTCACTGCTTGAGCGCGTCGTCGGGTAGAAAGGCGTGAACACCCCGCGTCCCGTTGACGATCTGCGTGATGCTCAGATCCACGACGAGACTGGCCAGCGCGAGCGCTTCCGCCCTTTCCAAGCTGTGCTCGTCGCACATCAGATCGAGCATCGAGTTCAGCGCGATCATCGTCGCTTCGTTCAGGTCTTCGTGGAGCCCCATCGTCAGCCATCCACCGTCGATACGAGCACGCGGCGTGGCGATCTGCATATCCTTTCGCACCACGAAGGTCAGGTCCACGATTTCCATCGGGCACTCGATGGCCACACCGGACACTTCCCCGTCTCCCTGCACGGCGTGACCGTCGCCCGTGGAAAAGAGGGCCCCGTCTACGGGTATGGGCAGAAAGAGCGTGGTTCCCGCAACGAGTTCCTTGCAGTCCAGATTGCCACCGGAGTTTCTCGGAGGGCCGGTCGAATGAACGCCTGACTCACCAGGAGGCATGCCCATCACACCCATGAAAGGACGAAGAGCGACCGTGTGCCCATCCTGGCTTCGCCCGATACCCTCGTCCGCATCGAGTTTCCAGTAAAGCTTGCACTCCTCACCATCCGGGATACCCAGTTTCTCGCCTCGCCCGCCGCCTCGGCCCCCTCCTCCCCACCCCCAGATGCCTACACGAATCTCTTCGATTCGGACCTCGAGGACGTCTCCGACCGATGCGCCGCGCACCTCGACCGGTCCGCAGAGGGCGTGACCGTCGTCCTTGCCCTTTTCGCGGGGCTCAAACTTCACGGCTTCGGTGTCTTCGGAGAATCTCGGCTCGATCGTCCAGCTGGCGTCGAGCGTCTCGAATCTCACTGTATCTCCCGACTCGATCGTCAGAACAGGAGCAAGATCCGGTGAAAAGTGACCGTGCAGGGTTCTGCGCTCGGGTACGATCGTATGGTGGCCCATTCAAGACCTCCCTGAGGTCGAATCTCTGGTCCTACAACTCGTGCACGATCTCCCACGTCGTATGCTTCTCGACGTAGTCCCAGTCATAGGTGACCCCCAGACCGGGCCCCGACGGGACGGGCACACACCCGTCCTGACCGACGGCACCGGGGAAACCGTCGAAATAGTCATCGGCGTAGATTGGCGGCTCGAACGTGGGTACGTCGGGATGCGTCCAGCCGTACTCGTAGTAATTCGTGTTTCGTGTGGCCGACATCAGATGGCGATGCGCGGGACCCTGACCGTGATACTCGATGTCCACGCCGATCGATTCGCACGCGTGTGCAAGCTTGAGCGTCCCCGTAATGCCATCGATCGGAGCGTCGCCTCGAACGAAATCAGTGGCTCCCGCCAGCATTGCCATCCGTTCCTGCCAGGACTTGATCTTCTCGCCCATCAATAGCGGTGTCTTGACAAACTCTTTCAATTTCTTGTGACCGAACGGCGTGACGCCGCCATCGCTGTAAGGATCCTCGTACCAGAAGTAATCGTATGCGTCGCACGCCTTACCGACTCGAATGGCGTCAGCGAGCGATCGGTAGTGGCAGTAGGAATCCATCATCAGGTCCATCTTGTCCCCGACGCGCTTACCGACTTCTTCCACGACCCTCACGTGTGACGCGACATCGGGCCACGGATGGGGATGGATCTTGAATGCCCGGACGCCGTGATCGTAGCACATCTCCGCCCAGTCTGCGAATTCCTCGATCTTCGACATAAAGCCCTTGGCCGCCCCGTCGATCGACGCGGGATAGACAGGCAGGCGATCTTTGTAGCCGCCGATCATCTTTCCAATCGACATCCCCGCCAGCTTCCCAGCCAGGTCCCACAAGGCGATGTCGACGAACGCCCTTGCGTTCGGATCGTTTTGCACGTGGTAAAGGCGCAGGTCGCTGGCGATTCGCTCACGCTCCAGACCGTCCGTCCCAAGAATCGGTTTGATCGCCCCGGCAATCGCTCGCGCATTCCCGCCCTTCACGTATTCACCGATCACCCCCTCTTTCGTAACGAGTTTGAGGGCTGCGCCCGTTCGCGTCGATGTGACGTCCGGATCGAAAATCGGCTTGTTGTCCTTGCTGAAGGAAAGGCCTTTCACATCCCAAGTGAATGCGCGAACCTCCGAGCGAACCAGCGTCGTGTCTGCGGCCATCGATCCTCCTCCTATCAGGAGCCCAACATTCCTTTGCAGCTTGCCTGGCTTGGGTAGAACAGTCGACAGAAGCGGGCCATCGATCCACGACTGGCGAACATAAACGTTATGAGTATCAGACAGTAATTCAGCTGTCACATCAATTAATGACCGTCGATCCAGCTTTGACTAACACGGCGAGAATTGGAGTCAGCATTGATTACTGCAAAGATCGGCCGACGAGGTCAGATGACATTGCCACAAGAAATTCGGGATCGCATCGAAGTAAGTGAAGGGGACAGAATCGGATTTGTGAGGCAGGGCGGGAAAACAGTCGTCGTCCCCTTGCGGCATACGCTGTTACATATGCGCGGGAGTGTGAAAGTCTCAGAGAAGGCAGGAATTCAGTACGGTTCGGAGGGAAGTCAGATATCGCCTGACGCGCGTTGAGGGATAGTAGGTGCTCTCGCCGACACATAGGAGCTCGTCCTAGCCAGTAACAGCTCCAAGCACCCGTTCGGCGAATCCATCGAAGTAATCCGCGCTCATCCATCGGATGACGACCACCATATCCATCTCCGGCGCCACCCAGACGCGGTTGGCCCCGGCCCCTCCGTGATAAAAATGGCTCGCAGACGCACTGGGGAAGAGCTCACGGTCCGTATTCAGGAAGTAATTCATGAAGCCATACGTCGGCCGTAGTTCCGTCGGCGTCAGGGCCTGCTCGATCCATCCCTCCGACAGGATCTGACGATCGCCCCACCGCCCACGCCGCAGCGTGAGGTGGCCGAAACGCGCGTGATCTCGCGCGCTGATCCACATTCCCCCACCCCAATGTCCACCGCCGCTGACCGATTGCACCCGCTCACCATCGATCTCGACATAGGAGTTGTCGTAGCCGTTCCAAACCCACGTATCGGATGCCCCGATCGGATCCAACACCTCTTCCTTCAGCACCTCCGGCAGCGGCCGATTCCACACTCGAAGCAATGAAAGCGCGAATCGGTTGACGCGTACGTCATTGTATTCGTAGCGCGTCCCTGGTGGTACGGGCTTGAGGTAGACGTCATCCGTGTTGCCCGCCGAAAATGGCTTATTCCACATTGTGCCGTCCCATTCCGTGATTTGGCGAAGCGAGTGATCCCACGTAATCTGCGCGTTGTGCTCAGAGCCGTAACCGCCGTCGTCCACGTAATCCACAACGCGATCGTCCAGATCCTTGATCAATCCCCGGTCCCACGCCAACCCGGCCGTCGTCGAAAGGAAGCTCTTCGAAATACTGAACGTCATATCAACACGTTCGGGCTCACCCCACTCGGCTACGATCGAACCGTTGCGAATCACAACGCCCGTTATGGGTCCGTGGGTCTTAGTCGGTCCCAGGATCACACCGTCGTCGTATTTCTTAGAGCCGTGTTCTTTCGCGAGATGAGCGGCCAGATCGGGTGGACTGCCGGCACGTGAAGGGTCCTGCGTGTATTCAATGGCTTCCTGCAGTCCGGCCGGATCGAACCCGGCCTCCTCCGGAGGCGTGAACGCCCACGTGTTCTCCGGTTTAGGATCGTGTTGAACTTCGGCCACATTCGTCATTCGAACCTCCGCGCACAGGTAAGGATCATTCCTTCACGGCCGCTTTCGCAGCCCCAATCAATACGTCAGGAGCTGTCTCCCTCCGATAGAGTCTCGGGCGAAATTACGCTCCCAGCTTCTCCGCCAGCCAATCGAAGCCTGTTTCGCGCGTCTCGGGTGTGAATCCGTGACCCGCTTCGTGAAAGATCAGCTGGAAGTCGTCGCCAGCGCCCGCCTCTTCCCAGGCAGGCTTCGCCTTGTCATACAATTCCTGCGTCGCCGCAACGGGGTCCTGGGGCTCTGTGGTGCCATTGATCATCAGGAATGGTCTCGGGGCAATCAGCCGAACCAGATCGTAGCTCGAGCCCGTGCTTGATCACATTCGGCAGGTGGTTCATAAAACAATGTTTAATCGGCGGAGCGTAGAGTGCCTTGTAGGTGTAGAAGCTGGAGACGCCTACCAGGGCGCGTATCCGTGGCTCAACCATAGCCGACAACCAGGTGTGTCCCGACCCCATTGACACGCCCGTTGCTCCAATTCGGTCCCCGTTCACGTCATCCAGGCTCTGCAGAACGTCGCACTGCCGAATCGCGTCGAATACATACTGTCCCGCCATACACCTTCCCTCGGCCATCAGCCGCATTGCCACGACGCGCTCGTACATCACACCCGAAGGGTCACCCGCAGGGTTCTGTCGATCCCCCCAACAGATCGAGTCTCCGCAAAGCACGACGAACCCTCGTTTCACCAGCTCCGGTCCCGAAGGAACGCGATCCTCTCGCACGACCACACCTGCCGTATCCTTCTTCCCCAACTCCCACGGCCCGTGGCCGTGGAAGACCATTATACCCGGTCGGTCTCCATCCCGGTCCACCGGACGCAGAAGATAGCCCCGCACTCGCTCGGTCACTTCGTTGTCCCACGCAATCAGCGACCGTGTGAAACCATCGCATTCCTCTTCCTCGAGGAACTCCACGTTCAGCGGCACGCGTTCAGGGAATGGTCCCAGGATGCTTCGGTAAAGCCTGTCGATTTCTTCCAGTTCCACAGGTTGCTCCATCTGGCTTCGTCATTGGGCGCGCCGAAAACTCATCTCTTCCGACTGCACCTCACAGAGTCGGCGCCTGGGAGTGCTGTCGTTACGGACCCGGGGGGTTGCCCCGGGCTGAGAGACTCGACCCCTTCAGGGTCGGCCATCCAAAACCTTAGGAAACCATTCCCATCGACATCAGGAAGGGAAATGACACGGGCTGCCTCTGCCCCATCCCCGAATAGGGCCTCGATCACGGGGTGCCTCACCATCCGTGTTCATCTGTGTCCATCTGTGGTTCCCTGCCTCTAAATGGCCCTCACGCGAGCTATCCAAAATACGCCAACCGATCGCCCTCTGCTTCCCACAACTCCTTGAACATTTTCCGGATTTCAGGGAGAGACACCACCGACGCCGTCAGCGGATCGAGCGCGCAGGCGTGGAACGCCGCTTCCTTGTCACGATTCAACACAGCCTCCACGGCCAATTCTTCAACAGCGATGTTCGTCATGTTCAACGCCGCGCACTGCGATGGCAGATCGCCGACGAACGTCGGATGGATGCCCTCACGATCGGCAAGGCACGGAACCTCCACGCAACACCGTTCGGGCAGATTTGTAATCGACCCGTGGTTCATCACGTTCCCGTTGAAGGCGAAGGGTGTCCCAGTCATCCGCGCTTCGATGATCAGCGAAGCGTATTCGTGCGACGACGTCATCGGCGGAATCTCGGCGTCCCCGTCATCCTCCACGCCCGAATCCTTCATCCTGGCACGCTGGCGGGTGTTCTCCATCGATACCGCTTGTCGATCGGGCGTGCCGTAGTAGTCCCGCAGCTCCTTCGTACGCCGAAAGTAAGGCAAGTACTCTGCATTGTGACGCGTGCTCTCCGTCACGAAATACCCGAACTGTCGCATCATTTCCACGCGGACCTTGTCCTCCACGAGGAAGTCGGGGTGATTGTCCACAACGTCACGCAACTTCGGATACAGATCCCTCTTACCCTTTCGGAGCCGTAAAACCCACGCCTGGTGATTGATGCCGGCCACGAGGTAGCTTACGTCGTCGTAGTCGACCCCGACCGCACTCGCCAGTTTCTTCGTCGTCCCCTGCACGCTGTGGCAGAGCCCCACGTTCTGGATCGACGATCCCACCGAGTGCAGCCACGTGAGCATGCACATCGGATTCGTGTAGTTGAGCAACAGCGCATCCGGACAGATGCGTTCCATATCCTTTGCAAAGTTCAGATGCTCGTCGGCGGTCCTCAGGAATCTGAAAATGCCGCCGACTCCGATCGTATCCGCCACTGTCTGATGCACCCCGTACTTTAGTGGTATCTCCACTTCGGACCTGTAGGGCTCTCCCCAGTAGGCGGCCCCTCCAATGGACACAGCCGTCACCACGCAATCCGCGTCCGGCAGCAACTCCTCGCGCTCGGTGCTCGACACGACCCTTCCAGGCAGGTTGTGACCGTCGATCGCGCGCTGAACGTAATCGGTCACCTGCGCGAGGCGCTCTTCGTGGATATCGCACAGTGCAATCGTGGAATCCTTCAACGAATCCCGCGACAGGATATCGATGGACAGGCGGCTCCCGAACCCGCTGCCAGCGCCGATGATTACGATTTTCGCCATAGTCTCATCTCACCCCCAAACTTGAACCACCAAGACGCCAAGACTCGAAGACACGAAGAAAACCACTGGAAGAATAACACTCGCGGGCTCCGGGTGACTTTCAGACCCCTTCGGCCTACCTTCAGTCCGCCGATTCTACCCATTCGTGTATTTCGTGGTCTCTTTCCGTGTATTCCGTGGGTGGAACCTAACCCCGAGCGTAGTGGAGAGGTGGTCCACAATATTCGGGTCGACACGTGGGTCGACCCTTATCGTTCGAGTCCCGCTAGATCCACATCTCCAATGGAGCCACCACCGCCGGGGCCTGCCTGCACGTTCGTGTATTTCGTGGTTCTCTTTTACGTGTGTGGAGCCTGCCCCGAACGTATGTGAGGGGTGGTCCCCAGTCTTTAGGTTTTCCGTGCTACGTGATCGACGATTCCTCGCCCTGTTGCTCGTCTCGTTCCTGATCAGCTTCCTCGCGGCTCCACGCTACGCGTTGTTGCCCGTCTATGTCGAAGCCGATCTTGCGCGCAGCCCCCTGTTTGCTGCCGGCCTACGCTCGACCTTTCTGATCCTGGGCGGTGTCATCGCCATCCTCGCCGGCCGACTCTCCGATCGCTGGGGGCCGAAGCGCGTCTACGTCGTCGGCACGCTCGGTCCGCTCCTCGCAGGCGCAGTCTTTCTCACGCCGGACCCGACCTCGCTCGCCCTGCTTTGTCTCGGCATTGGCGTGACCTCCGGTTTCGACAGCGCGGGCGGACAGAGCTATCTCATCTCAGCCGTCGGTGCAGCCAGGATCGGCACGGCGTCCGCCGGCTACTTCATCGGCAACACGCTCGGGACCGCCCTGGGCAATCTGCTCGCCGGCCCCATCGCAGATGCACGCGGCTACGCGGATCTCGGTCGGCTGGCCATCGCCGGCTCGATCGCCCTCATCTTCGTCGCCTACCTGATCCTACCCAATATCGAAGTCCACCGACCGGACGGCAAAGAGGAGGAATCGCGCACGACTTTCGCTGCGAGACGGGAGGTCTGGCTCCTGCTCGGTCTTCGCTATCTCCCCACGAGCTACTGGGGCGCTGTCACCCTCATCCTCCCTCTCCTCATCTACCGATTGAGCGGCTCGAATGCGGCCGTCTCGACGTTCAGTGCCGTCTATCTCTGCGTTGCGGCCGTCTGCCAGATCGCGACGGGTCACCTGTGCGACCGGATCGGCCGGTGGCGTCCCATCTTCGTCGCAACAGTCCTCGAAACGATCAGCGCCCTCGGTCTGGCCTTGTATTGTGATTCGGTCACAGGCATCTACGTTTTTGGCACCCTCGCTGCCGCATCAGCCTGGTCCCTGTCGACCACGATGCCGGGGCTCCTGCAGCTCGTGGCCAGACCCGGCGAACGAGGACGTCTCGTCGGCCTCGCCCACTTCGTCTGGAGCGCCGGGATGTTGACGGGCAATCTGGGTGGTGGCCGGCTAATCGACGTGGATCCATCATTGTTGTTCTACATCTCGGTGGGCCTGATGGTCGGGGCGTTGGTGTGCGCGGTGGGACTGTGGGAAGAGCATAGGGGACGGTGAACGGGTCGGTGGGAGCAGCCTCCCGGCTGCGAACAAGTAACGGTGGACGGTGGACGGGGAACCGGTCGGCGGTGGGCGGTGAGCAGTATGGGCGGCACCCGCTCCACCGCCCCGTTCCGTAGCAGCAAGTGTGCGGGAAAAACTGTCACCCCGGTACGCTTCTTGGCCGGGGTCCACTCGGGGTTTCAGCATTCGCAGGGAAACCGCGCTGACCGGCACTTCCCCTCACATTCAGTCGGGGCAGGCTCCCGCTCAGTGCGACCTCTCGCGTTGGGACGAAGGGTTTGGTATCCGCCTTTAGACACATATCCTCATATTAATCAATAAGTTATCTAACTTAATCGCAAAAGTGGCCCCGGGGCCACTTTTGAGACGCGATCCGATTAGACTCCTACGGCTTCTTCCCAACCGCGCAGTGATGGGGGCCACGTGATAAAAAAGGAACCGTCGGCCTCGGCCTGAGCGCGGGCGGCGGACCAGGCCGACTTTTCCTCGGGCGTGGCGTCCGCGAGACGGGATCCTTCCATAAATCTGATGACGACCGAGTCCGACCGGGTGAAGGGCGTCAGGTGGGGGAAGGTCACAACGTCCTTCAATCCGGCATCGCGGAATCGACGATACAGGCTCGCATCCGCACACCCGTGCTCTTCCACGCTGCCGACAGCCGTAGCTTCGATTTTGGCTCTCAGCTCCGCATCGATGTGTGCGTTGGCCCAGGAAGTCAGATCGACCGCGCGGCAGATCACGCCGATCGACCCGCCCGGCTTCGTGACGCGGATCATCTCGTCGATCATCTTGTCCGCGTCGACCTCCTCGATCACGGTGACGGAGTAGGTGGTGTCGAAATGATTGTCGTCGAATGGAATCGATAACGCCGAGCCTTCTCTCGTCGCAATGACATCATGGAATTCCGCTTTTTGCGCCAGCGCTCGACCTTCTCCCAGCAGGTACGTACTGATGTCAACGCCTGTCAGTTCGTTGCGGCCCTGAGTCCGATCGACGAGGCATCGCATCACGGCTCCCGACCCGCATCCGACTTCGAGGACTGAACCTCCTGTGGTCAGATCCATCTGGTCGAACATCGCGTTCAGCATCTGACGATAGCCCACGGATTGCCCACGAGCTTCCAGCACAAGCACGGGACCCAGGAACGGTCCACCCAGCGTGATCGTTGTGAACTGTTCACTCAAGGCAGGAACGATCGGTTCCCACTGAGATGGTGCCAGCATCAGTGGCAGGAGGACGAGCGGGGGACCCTTGCCTCGAACGCGATAACTCACCCCACCGACCTCGCCATCCGGTTCGTCGGGCGAATCCATCGGTGGCACGTCAAACGCCTCGAGAAAACCCGAGAGCTCCGTCAGGATCTCATCGGACCGCTCGGCAGCCACATCCGTCCAACCCATCGTTTCGAAGTCGGACAGGAGTGCGAAGCGAGCATCCGGCAGTCTGTCTCGCGGCAGAGCATCGAACGCGGAACCTTGGTCGCCGGAGAAGATCAGCAGAGTGGATTCGATCGGATGAACCAGGTCGGATGGCACGTTGGCCGGACAGACCAGAGTCAGTGATGCGACTGCTTCCGGATGGTTCGTGACCAGTCCGGACCAGTCGGCCGGAACGCGACCGGCGATGTGTGCCCGATCGATTTTCAGGTTGGTGAAGAGGTCGAGGATGCGGTCTTCAAGTGGAGTATCAGAGGTCATTGGGATCGCGGGAGATGTGGAAGGGATCTTACATCGCAGAAGGATGGTTGAACGATTTGTTCGAGCCGGGCTTCACTTTGAGAATCACAACCAGCTGTTTTTCGGCTGCTTGTGAGAGACAACTGATGGGCACGTCCTTTGCGACACTGATTCTGCGCACCTACTTGAATTACCGAACCAGCTGGGCTAACTTAACCGCAGATAATTCTGACAGGATGCGAATAATGGCCGAGGAATTCGGGACAAAGGACGTACTTGAGCAAGTCGACACCCGACTTGGGACCTTAGAGCAGGACGTACGGTCCTTGGATTCGAAGATGGATGTTCGATTCGACCCCGTGCACGAAGAGATCGTCGGCGTCCGCTCTGAGATGGGTGTTCGGTTCGACCGTGTGCACGAAGAGATCGTCGGCGTCCGTTCGGAGATGGATGTTCGGTTCGACCGTGTGCACGAAGAGATCGTCGGCGTCCGCTCTGAGGTGGATGTTCGGTTCGACCGTGTGCACGAAGAGATCGTCGGCGTCCGCTCTGAGATGGATGTTCGGTTCGACCGTGTGCACGAAGAGGTTGTCGGCGTCCGTTCGGAGATAGTCGGTGTGCGTTCAGAGATGGACAACCGTTTCGGCCGCGTCAACACCGATATCAACGGACTCCGGTCAGAGATGAACGCCCAGTTCGGTCGCGTCAACACCGATATCAACGGACTCTGTTCAGAAATGACCGCCCGGTTCGATGCGGGGATTCGATGGGGTGTCGGTCTCATCTTCGGGAGCTGGATCACCGTGATGGGTGCGATGGCTTCGATCTGGCTCAAGCTTGGGAACTAGCGTTTAATCGCACCCCGACGTGACACTTTCTGAGGATCGTCCAGACATTACACCGCAACCGGTGTGGTAACGTCCGCGCCTTAAGACCCTGATGCGCTCGCTGCCGCACGATAGATCTCCCGACCCGGAGGGTCAGTCCTACGCAAACTGGCGCGGGAAGACCTTGTCACGCCTGCGCGCCCGTTCGCCCATCGTATTCCGACGGAATCGTGATCGTAAACGTAGTCCCCTTCCCAACCTCACTCTCCACACTGGTTGATCCTCCAAGAAGCTCCGCGAATCTCTTGGTAATCGACAGCCCTAACCCCGTTCCCGCCTGAACTTCGCTCTCTGATCCACCTTTAACCTGCCTGTATTCATCAAACAGAGTCGGGATCTCTTCCGCCGGAATCCCCTTACCGGTATCACTTACAGATATCGTGAGAGACGGTTCTTCCGCCGACCGCCCACTGCCGACCGCCGACACAGTGACGCTTCCTTCATCCGTGAATTTGACCGCATTGCTCAGCAGATTGATAACCATCTGCTGCACCCGAGCCCGATCCGTATTCGCCTCCCCGACATTCTCCGCAACCTCCTGCCTCAACTCCACGCCTTCCTGAATCAACGGACTGACTGTGTCGCAGCACGACGCGATGAGGAGCCTCACATCGAAGGTCTCGACGTTCACGTCCATCCGGCCCGCTTCGATCTTCGACAGATCGAGGAGATCGTTGATCATCGCCAGCAGGTGATCGCTCGCCTGGTCAACCTTCTGAAGGTTCTCTTTCTGCCGATCGGGTAGAACGTCGCCGGCCCGACGCAGGACCATATTCGTGAAGCCCTTGATCGCGTTCATCGGGGTGCGCAGCTCGTGAGACATCGACGCCAGGAACGCGCTCTTCCGCTGGGTCTGAGCCTGAATCTCACGGATGTCGAGATATCGAGCATAGCCAAGGGCAATCGCATTCGCAAACTCTCGAACTGTGGCGATCTCATCCTCCGTGAACTCGTCACGCTCGGTCGTGTGCATTCGCAAGCGACCGTAACTGCCGGCGGCAACCTCGAGGATGCTCCGGTCGCCGCTTCGGCCCTGCCACGGCTCCCCTTCGACGAAACGCTCGATCGTTTCACGGTTTACTGCCGGGAACGGCGCGAAGAGGTCGTAGGACTCTGTTGCCACATTTCCATCCGGCGCGAGCGTAAAAGTCGTGTAGCGGAACCCTTCGTTCTCGAAGTGCTCCACCGAGGGTGATTCGGTCGGCTCATTGAGAAGGTCGATCTCGCACGACGCGAAACCCAGCCCGAGCTCGTCCAGACTGGTCGTCACCAGCGACAGGATGCGTTCGAAATCTCTGGCCTCGTCCATCGACTGCACTTCTGCGCGCAACCTCTGGACCAATGCCTCCACAGCCAACCGACGGTTCTGCGCCTCCTTCTCCTGAAGCTCCACGTACCGCGAATGCGCGTATCGGAAGACCTCCCCAAACCGCTTGATCAGCATCAATGGGTCCTCGGGAACGGGGTCTTCCGACGCTAAGTTGACAGCGCCATTCTCGAACAACACGCGATAGGTCTCCCACCTTTCCGGCCAGAATTCCTCGGGACGGGCCACCATAGCCGGATTGCCCCTCTCAATCATGCCTCGAATGACTTCCTTGGCTTCCTCCCCTTCAAGATGTAAGTGCACATAATCGTCACCTCTTCTCCAGGCTTCCGCTGTGCGTGGCCCGGGCGCGTTGCCGTGGTGAACTGGCAACGCACGTCCATCTTCGGACACCGTCCAGACCTCGACGCCTGATTCGGAGGGATTGGTCCAGATGCTCAGATAGAGGAGCGGCAACCCGATCCCCGTCAGCTCTCGATGAACGGCCTCGACGACCGGTCCGATGTCCTCGCTCGATTGCATCCCCTGTGCCTGACCCCGCAGCCGCTCGAGCACCTGCTCACGCTGAAGATCGACATTGACCTGGAACAGCTCATTGTTGGCGGCGGAGAGGGCCTCGTTGGACTGACTCAACCGTCGATCGCGACGGATGACACGACCGGTCTGCCACGCGATCAACACGATGGCGACACCGAGCCCCGTCCAGAGAGCGTATCGCTCGTAGGAAGATGAATGGTGAGCGCGACGATGGCGGGCGTCTCCGAGTAGACCAGATCTCGATCAACAGCCACGACCTCGAACACGTAGTCGCCGTGAGGAAGGTTCTGATATTCGACGCGCTCCTGCCGTGTGTTGCGCCAGTCGTCGTAGCCTTTCAGCCTGTAGCGATACACGATCGCGCCCGGCCGTGTCTTGAGACTCTGCCCGTGAAACTCGAAGGCGGTCAGCGTGACGTCGGAGGACATCGTGATTTCCGATGGATCTTCGTAGCGTTGGTCGGCGACGACCGCGTCCACGAATACCCCGGGCGAGTAGGGCTCCGGCTGGCGATAACGCACCAAGCCGTTGAGTGTCATCATCCAGATGTCGCCGTTGGTGTCTGCGTGCAACCCTCTCACGGCCTGCCCGGTGAGACCGTCTTCTCGCGTGAGCGTCTGGAAAACTTGCCCGTCGAAGCGACTGACCAAACCGGCGTCGGTCCCGAACCAGAGATGACCCTTTCTATCCTCAGCGATGGCCAGGACAGCGTTGTGGGCCAGCCCGTCTTCCTTGTTGTAAAACGTCCAGGCCGATCGATCCGCGGGTCCAGTGCCTGTCGAGGGAGCATAGCGTGCGACACCGTCCCCCCACGTGCCGAACCAGAGATCCCCATCCCGATCCTCCAGGCTCGACCATACGCGCTTCCGACCTATCGGATCAATCGGTGTGAAGGCGGCCTCTCCGGGAAGGGGGTCAGAGACGTGTTGATGCAGGCCCCCACTCGTGCCCACCCAGAGCGTGTTTCGGCGGTCTTCGAGGATGGTCTGCGCATCTCTGCCGTGGAGACCATCGGCGATCGAGTAGGCGGCAAAGGTACGTCCGTCGTACCGACCTACCCCGCCGCCGTTCCACAGCCCCAGCCACAGGTCACCGTTCCGGTCCTGGTGGATCGGATGGCCCCCACGGAGACCCGGAGCCCCCAGACCATCCTCCCGTGTATAGTGGGTGAACGACTTGCCGTCGTAGCGGACGAGACCACCCGTCATTGAAGCGGTCCACAGATCGCCTGAACGATCCTGGTAGAGCTTGCTTCCGCTAACGCCGTGGATCCTGAACCTCTGCCCATCGAATTGGGTCAGCCCCGGCCAGGCCGCGAACCAGAGGTTGCCATCCCGATCCCGCAGCGACGAATAGACGGGGTTGCCTGGAAGGCCATCGGCCGTGGTGAAGGTCGTAAACGTCTGCCCGCTGTAGCGGCTCACGCCCCCGTTGGTGCCGAACCACAGGTGGCCTTCCCTGTCCTCGCAAATGGATAACACTCTGTTGTCAGCCAGCCCGTCTTTCGTGGTATAGGTGATCCAGACTTCCTCTCCGGATGGCGATTGGGTCAGTCTGCTTACGCCTTCCCAGGTGGCAAACCAGAGATCGCCGTATCGGTCCTGGAGAATCGATTCGATGTAGTCATCGGCAAGCCCGTCGTCAGTGGTGAGTGTCCGCCATGTCTGGCCATCGTAGACCGACACCCCGTTGCGCCGCGTCCCGAACCACAAGTTTCCATCCCGATCCTCGAGAATCGCTCTCACGCGGTTCTCCGCCAAACCGTCCTCGGTGCTGAAGGTCTCCCACGTGTGGCCATCATAGCGACTGACGCCGACGAGGCCCGGTTCATTGCTGAACCCATTCAGTCCAAACCAGAGATGCCCTCACGATCCTGATGGATCGCGGCGACCCTGCCACCCAAATCGTCCCTGGCGAACAAGGTCCAGGCGGTCTCTGGGGGTGCAGAAGCGTCGTAGCGTACCACACCTTCGAACACTGCCAGCCAAAGACCACCCTCGCGATCCACGTAAGCCCGATACGCCTCTGAGAAAATCTCGTTCGTGATGTGTGTCCAGGACTGACCGTCGTACCGGCTGATTCTGCGACCGTCAGGAATCCAGATATTGCCTTCGCGATCTTCCACGATGGAGAAGACGCTTGGATCGAGGACTTCCTTTTTCGTGTAGGTCGTGAAGGTCCGTCCGTCGTAGCGGCTTACGCCACCTCCCCAGGTCCCGAACCAGAGATGGCCTCTGCCGTCCTGGATGACCGCGCGCACCTCAACCGTGGCCAGACCGTCCGCTGCATCGTAGTTCCGCCACAGACCGAGCCCCCGGCCCGCGGGTACGTCCTTCGCGGGCCCTGTCTCGATGAGCTGTCCCGTGCCGGCCGGGGACGAGTACTGATTGAAGTAGTATCGACGCCTGAGACCGACTTCGTTCAACTGTTCCACCCACTTCTGGTCGTCACGCAAAGTCCGACGTGCCCCCTCAATTTGGCCCGGGGAGTCGAACTCGAACAGGCGGCTGAACACGCTGTCCACCGACGCACGCATCGATCGCGTCGATTCGATCAGCCCGTTGCCTTTCAGGATGGGCAGCAGCTTTTCCTGGTAGGTCTTTGCGAAAGCTTCGTGCTGTTCAGCGGGAAGCAGGAAAGAAAGACGGGCTAGGGACGGCTCGCTGGCAGATAGAGGAATCGAGAATTGAAGAGCGAGAATCGAGAATGTGAGGAGGCGCTTGATCATTGGCTTCAGATGAGAGTCGGGAAGACATCTCCCAAGGTCTTTCAAATGGCTTGAGGCGAACATCCTTTCAGCGAGGGTAGGAAACTGAAAGTTCTTTGTAGGTCTGAGACGGTCGCCACGGTAGCAACTCATTGTTTTTCAGCCCATTCTGACGTGCCCCAATTCACGGCACGTCGTTTTGCCTCGAAATTGGGTCGTCCGGTCCCATCAACTTGAAATGCACCGGGTGAGCTACCTTGTTCTCCTCCTTTTGAAGGAGAACATAAGCTACAAATAATGTTCAGGACATACGTAATAATATTTATGAAACCATGCACTTAGTTCAGGGAATCGGTTCCATCGCCACGGCTCCAGGAAAGGATCGGGATGGACCGGGGTGTAGGGCGTGGCGGCCGAAACCGATGAGGCCGTGAATGCACAGTGCAAAATGAAAAATGCAAAGTTGAGGAGGTGTCGCGTCATCAGCTATACCCTGGTTAAATCAGTGGTGCGTGGTGCAACCAAGATAGCGACCAGCCTTCGCTCGAAAAAGCCTGAGCTACGGCGGGCAAGGTGTCGAGGAACCGTGGGCAAGTGAGGGTGGCTGGGCGAGGGCGGGCGGGGCAAAGCCCTTGGCTGCTGGATATGAGCTTTGAGATCTCTCATCCGTGGCTCGGGGCCTGCGGCGCGAGACGGATTCGAGATGACAGGCTGGCGTTGGCTCAAGGCAACCATCGCCCGTCTGGGCGCCCGTCTGTCATTTCGACGTGGGCTGGTAAGACTCCCCAAGTCCCACCCATCTCATTCGTGCCTTCGCGTCTTCGCGCCTTCGTGTTCCTCATCCCCGGTCTACTTTTTCCACCGTACCTATTCCCCGAATAGGGCCTCGATTCCCAGGCAGCCATTCCCGTTCGTGTATTTCGTGTGAGCCTGCCCTGAGCGAAGTCGAAGGGTGGTTCTGGTTTTGACTTCCGTCCGTGTGTTCCGTGTATTCCGTGGTCTCTGGTTCTTTCGTGTTTTTCGTGGTTCCGCTTTTCGGTGTACCTTGACCCTATGCCCAACACCCTACGCATCCTCGTTTTTGGCGCCCACCCCGACGACTGTGACATCAAAGCCGGCGGGATCGCCATCAAGTACGCCGCCCTTGAGCACAACGTCCGCTTTGTGTCCGTCACGAACGGCGACGCGGGTCACCACGAGATCGGCGGCATCCAGCTTGCGCAACGCCGACGTGCAGAAGCGCAAGCGGCAGGAGCCGTCGCCGGAATCGAATACCACGTGATGGACAGTCACGACGGCGAGCTCGAACCCTCGCTCGACGTCCGCAAACGCATCATCCGAATGATCAGGAGCTTCACCCCCGACCTGATCCTCACGCATCGTCCCAACGACTACCATCCCGACCATCGCTATACATCGATCCTGGTCCAGGACTCGGCCTATATGGTCACCGTTCCCAACATCTGCACCGATACACCCGCCCTTTCCTACAACCCGGTCATCGTCTACCTCAGCGACACGTTCACGAGGCCCTACCCCTTCGCCCCGACGCTCGCCATCGACATCGACGACGTCGTGGAGAAGAAGCTCGATATGCTGCACTGCCACGCGTCGCAGATGTACGAGTGGCTGCCCTACAACTCGGGCAGGCTCGACGAGGTTCCTGAAGGCAATGCGGAGAGACGAAAGTGGCTGGAGCATCGGTTGGAGCGCTTCAGAAGCGTGGCCGATGCGTCCCGTGATCAGCTCGTGGAACGATACGGTGAGGAAAGAGGTGGGAAGGTGGAGTACGCGGAGGCGTTCGAGATGAGTGAGTATGGCGGGACGGCGTCAGAAGAGCGTATGGGGCAGTTGTTTCCGTTTTAAGTGCGAAGCCCGCTGAAGCGAGCTGGTGGCAATTGGTTGTCATCCCGGCAGTGTGTTGAGCCGGGATCCATTCTGACTTTCGCGTAAGTCAAAATGGGCCTCGGCTAAAAAGCGTACCGAGGTGACAATCCTTCGCGATGGCAGGTTCTTGCCACTGCAATAAGAAATGCGTTACGCTCGCCCTTTTTCTCCGCACGAGGGCGCACTGATCTCAACGCGATCTTCAGAACGTGCTGATCAATCGCACGTGGACCTTCCCTCTGGACGGCGCGTCATCCTTGCTGAGGGCGTATTCGACGCGCACGTCTCCCGAACGTACCGTCGACTGAATACCGACGCCGTAACCGAGGAGCGAGAACCAATCGCCATCCGTGCCTCGCAGCATCCCCGCATCCGAGAAAGCGAATACGCGCGCACGCGGACCCATCAGCTTGCGCCATTCGAGTCTCGCCCATCCGGCCGCATCTGCCAGGAACTGTTCCTCGACATATCCCCGAATCGATTGCGCCCCACCCAGCCGCCACCAGGCGTCGGCCGTCGGGCCGCCTCGCTGCCAGACGCCACGCCCGTGCAGTGAAATCATCACGACGTGCTGTCCACCCACGGGATGTAGAGCCATCCCGTCCACGTTCGCTCGCAGGCGATCCGTCCGCGTAAGACCCGCCGATTCGCTCCAACGATCCCAGCTCAACATCGTATCGAACCGGTAGCCCCTTCGTGGATGCCATTCGTTGTCCACGCGGTCCAGTCCGATTCCCATCGAAGTCACCCAGGCAGATCGATCGTCAATCACGCCCAATCCCAGACTGTCGGGTCGTACGGCAGCTCGACCGCCACTCACAGAGACACGCATACCCGGAACAGGATGGTATCGCAGCCCCCCCTCGAAGCGGGACTCGGCATAGCCAGTTCGCTCACCCATCGCCACCATCACCGTCGCATCGAGCGGAAGATCCGCCAGGTAGGGCTCCCGGTAGTGAAACCGCAGATCCGAGGATAGCGGATCGGGGCGCTGCCAGTGCAAGCTCAGCTGACGCCCGGTCCCCAGCAGGTTCAGCGCTTCCGCATTCACGAGGCCGGAAACGCGATGTCCCCGGTTCGACCCCGGGAGCAGACCGAGGACGCCCTCGATCCGCGTCGACGGCATCTCCTCAACGTGAAAGTGCAGCCAGTAGCGTCCCGTCCGGACATCCTGCTCGAGCTCGGCGTCCTCGACCGAGGCGAGATAGGGAAGTCCCCGCAACGCACGCGTCGCCCCATCCACCGCGCGCCGATCGTAGGGATCGCCGATCTTCAACCCCGTTGTCCGTTGGAGGACGCGTCGATTCGTGCCTGCCAGACCCGAGAAGCGAATGCCGTCGATCGTCACGCGTGGACCCGGATCGACCGTGAGTTCGACCCGTGCGGTGGGAGATTCTCTTCCGATTGAGACGGCGGGATGGATCGAAGCGTAGGGATATCCGCCGCGCTCGAACAGACGCAGCAGGTTCTCCAAGTCCGCGTGGAGGTCCTCCGCCACGAGCACCGACCCACGGCGCACCGACAGGTGTGAGCGTGCCAAGGCCGCAGGAAACACGGTCTGGCCCGTAACAATCACCGAATCGACGACAGTGGGATCGCCCTCTTCCACGAAGAACCGTAAGATCCCCTCGCCGTCCGGTCCGTCGACTCGCACACGCGTGTGCCAGTAGCCCTCGTCCTCGTACCGCGACAGCACGCGACGGGCGTCGTCCGCCACCGTTTTCGTTCGGATCGGGCGGCCGGGGCGCGTGACCATCCACGACATCACCTCATCGGGACCGAACCGCCGCGTCCCCTCGACGCTCACGCGCTCGACGTGAGTCGCTTCTGGCATCTCGGCGGCGATAGCTGCCGATGCCAAGAGGGTGATGAGTAACGTCACGAGAAAACGCATTCGAGTTTCCCAGGAGTTCTGTACCCGTCCACAGGGTGAACCTGCTTCCCTGACCTCTGAGCTCTGACCTCTCTGGTGCGGCCGAACGCCCATCTAGAACGAAGCCCTCATCTCCATCCGGCCGAAATGCAGGAGCGGTCGCTCAGGACGGAGCCGGCCATCGTAGGACGCATAGGCCGTCAGATACGACGAGAGGCGGTAGTCGAATCCCATCCGCCAATCGAGGTTGTTTCCACGCCGGTTGCCATCTGCCAGACCCAGAAACAAGGGCAAGACCTCGCCGGCCTCGACGTGCGTCCACCCCGCCCGTCCCGTAAGACGACCCCGGCCGGCCAACGGCTTTCGGAACTCCGGACCCACTGACAGCCGATCGGCTTCGATCGCTCGGGTCGACTCGACGTCCTTCCCCACAGTCATCGAGAGACCCGTCTGCCAACCGGACGTCAGCCGCATCAGGCCCCGTACGCGGAGCGTTCGCGAACGGATCACGTGGGCGAACGGTCCTTCACCCATTCGCAACCGCCGCTCGCCTTCCGCGTAAGTTTCAAGGTCGAACCGCCGACCGAATCGGAACCGGCCTTCCAACCGGCGGTGCAGCCGCTCGGATCGGCCGTCGTCCGACAACGCACGATCCAACCGATGCTCTCTCCGTTCATCCAGACGGAAAGAGGCCACACGGCTCCGCCGGAACAGGTGGAACGTCGAACGGACCTCTCGGCGCGCAGCCCACACCGCATCGTCGTCCCGGAACAGGCCGAGCGACCAGGGCGCGAGTCCCCCGTCGCCCGTCATCTGCCGACGCGACTCGATCGCACCTTCGTAGGCGATCATCGACGCCCATCGAGCAAGACCCTCGGCGTTGCGCCAAACCCGCGCCGGATCGATCGTCACACGCGCGCCGACGGTCGCCTCTCGCACCCGCTTCAGCGGAACCGCGAGAGAAGCATCGGGCAAAGCAAGCTCGTAGTCCCCTCCCCGATCGAACACGAACTCCTCGGCGTCCTGCTCGCCATCGCCGTCCACGTCTTCCCACAGGTAGGAGCCACGTCCAGGCCCCACGAACTCATATGCGGCGTCCGCGGGGTTGACCCCTGTCGTGGCGATCCTGTAGGTCAGCTGCTGTGATACGGCGCCTCCCGCCGGTGTGTAGCCCAGACGCACCCTCCCCACGTCCGACGTCGACGTCCCCTGCCGCACGTCCCGGCGCCACGTTCGACCGACTTCGGCCGTCGCGTTCAAACCCGAGCGCGTACCGATCACCGCCCGATGATGGTGCGCCACGGTCGTCGTACTGTCCCGCCAGGCATCCACCCACTGGTCGATCCGGGTCACCGTCATCGTCGAAGTCAACGACCGTCGCGCGGATCCCACGACCATCTCGAGCCGTCCATCGCGACGTCGTATCCCTTCCGGTAATGCCCGCCCGAATCCGGCATAGAACAAGGAGGACGAGCCCACCGACGTGCCCCGCCCGGTTTCATCCCGCAGCGTCATCGACGGGCGAAACACGCCTGCCCGTCGCTCGACTTCCAGCGTATGGACGGCCAGCGACCCGCCTTCCTGCGTCAACCGCGATACGGCCGCCTTGCCCGTGACCTCCGATCCACGATCGAACGAAGCAGACGCGGCCAAGCGCTGCGCGGAGGCCAGACCCGAACGACGACCGAAGCCGAATCGCAAACCGAGACCCGATACGTCCGCATAGTGTGCGCCCACCTCCGCTACCCGGCCGGTCAACAGATCGGATTCGGGCCGCCATCCCCATCGCCCCTCCTCGTTCACCCGTGTCACACGGTCCATCGCATCGAACGACTCGCCAATATCCTGGTAATTCGCCGACAGCCGGACGGCCCCCCTTCTCCCGAGAGGCTGTGACTCCGTCGAAACGCCCAGTCTCACAGCCCGACCGTTCCGGGCATCCGACCCGGCTCGGCTTCCACTCAACCCGACCTCGCCCGCGAGTCGGAAGCCGTGAACGGACGTCGCGGCATCGACGGCCAACACCTGGCGTGGGCCACCTCCCTCCTCGGCCACACCGGCCTCACGGAGGAACGTGGTGCCGATCCGCCCATCGGGACCGAATTCCCGCCCGCCCTGGAAACCGAGCAATCGGCCCCGATCCTGCGGGTTCAGCGTCTGGACGTCGACCGTGATCTGACTTTCGCCCACGATCGGTTGACTCGCCGTGAAGGTGATCTGTCCGCGATCGTAATCGATCACGTAGTCCTGTCCTTCACCCCGACGGAGGCGTCGGCCGTCGACATACACACGCTCCGACCCTCCGGCCAATTCTCGCGACGTCGAGCCCACCCGGTAGGGCCCCTGATAGCCGTGGATGGCCGCGATTCTGCGCGACACGCGCCGGCCTCGCGCAACAGCGCCGAATCCCTCGAACCGGTAGCCGGCGTGTTCGCCCGTTACCTGGACGCCCTGCAAGCGGCGGCGGTATCTCCCGAACGTCGAACCATCGAAATCGACCTCGAGATCGCCCACACCCGCGCTGGCGGTCGGCGACGTGACCCTGAACAGCACGCGATCGAGCTCGTCCAAACCCCGCGTCTGTCCTCCGGATCGCAACGGAAGGTTGCGATCCGTCAGCAGCGCCTGCAGTTCGATTCCTTCCGCCAGTTCCCCTGCCATTTCCAGCCGCAGCGATTGCGTCACCGTTTGCGAGGATCCAACCTCGACCTGCAGGCGCTTGACGCCGCCGATCCGCAACCGTGCCGCATCGGTAGCAGATCGCCCGGGGGAAGGTGTGACGGTGGAAGATGAGACCCTGATCCGTCTGCCTGGCCCAGAGGCCACGATGCGCTCGCTCACTTCGGAGATCTGTCTGACACGGTAAACGCGTGTCGGAAGAACGTCGGGTTCTCGACGACCTCGAAACACGATCCGACTCCCTCGCGGGGGTGGACTGTAAAACGTCACACTACCGGACGCATCGTTCACCGCGTAGTCGACGTCGCGGATCGCGCGCGCCCCGTCGACCCATAGCAGGCCGGAGCCTTCAAACACGGGCTGGTCCGAAACTCGAAACGGACCGGGGCTGCCGTCTGCTTCGAAAGCGAATTCGAAATCGAAAGACGAGAACCTCAGAGAAAGCGGCTCACCCGCAGCGTGTGAGAAGAAGATGATCGGGACCAAAAAAAAGGGGAGAATGCGACTCAGAGTCGCCATCCTCCCGGTGGGCCAGCGGTGCAGATCGGTCGTCACTTGCGCAACACCATCACTTTGTAAATGACCACACGGTGATTACCCGAGTCGACGATGGCCAGATTTTCGTCATCGAACAGAGCGAGCCCTCGCGGTGTGTCGAAGCCTTCTCCGCCTTCCCCGGGCCGGGGGCCACCCGACCGGCCGACGACCCCGCCCGTGGCCAGGTCGAACGCCACGATCCGGTGGTTCCCCGTGTCCGACACGAACAGGACCCCCTTCGGGCCGAACACCACGCCGGAGGGCGTGTCCAGGACCTCCTCGCCGAACGCCCGATCGTAGTTGCCGAAACGATCAAAAAGGACGACCCGGTCGTTTCCCGTATCGCATACCGCGACCCGATCGTCCGAGGACACATCGATCGACGTGGGCGCCCGAAGATCTCCAGCTCCATACCCGTAGCCACCGAACGATCGATCCGTCCGACTGAAGCTGCTAACCTGCACCACCTGGTCCAGATCCTGGTCGGTCACGTAGAGCTCGCCTTCACGCGAACCGGCGATACCACCCGGTCGCCCCAAACGCACGGCCCCCTCGACGTCCCGCCCCCCGACGGTTGCGAGTGTTCGAAGACGGGAGCTCAACACGACGAACCGCTGATTCTCACTGTCCGCCACGAACAACTCGAGCCCGATGGCCGCGATCCCAATCGGGCGGTTGAACTGCCCTTCCTCCCATCCGAAACCGCCGAGCTCTGACAGGTAGGCGCCGTCGTCGTCGAACTTGACCACACGATCGTTTCCCGTGTCGGCCACGTAAACGTGCCCGGTCGCATCGAAGACCAGATCGTGCGGCGACAGCAGCTCGCCCACGCCGCTCCCCTTTTGTCCGAACGCGCTCGAGTAACGTAGGGCGACGTGGACCGACGACACTTGGTCGTCGCCACGCGCTTCCCCCATCCACAGGGCGGCCAGCAAACCAATCAGGATCACAGCTCGAGATGGTCCCGAATACTCCGCACGGCACGCGCGATGTCCGGCTCGTGACCGAAAGAGCTCAAACGAAAGTAACCTTCGCCACTCGGCCCGAAACCCGATCCTGGGGTGCCGACGACGTGCGCTTCGGAAAGCAGCTTGTCGAAAAAGGCCCACGAATCCATTCCGTCAGGCGTTTTCATCCATAGATAGGGCGCGTTCGAACCTCCGAACACGGTCAGACCGATGCTCTCCAGACAGTCACGAATCGTCTTCGCGTTGACCTTGTAGTAGGCCACCATCTCCTCCGACTGTTGTCGTCCTTCCTTCGAAAGAGCCGCCAACGCGCCCTCCTGCACGATGTTGGCGGGGCCATTGTAGAACGTGTTCTGACGCCGTCGCCACATCGTATTCAGCTTGCCCGCTTCGGCGTCCTCAGCCACCAGAGCCTGAGGAACGACGGACCATCCCAGACGAAGCCCCGTGAACCCGTTGTCTTTCGAAAAGCTGTTCAACTCGATCGCGCATTCGGCCGCTCCGTCCAGCTCGTAAATCGACCGCGGAAGGTCCGGATCGGTGATGTAGGCGCTGTAAGCCGCGTCGAAGATGATCACCGCCTTGTGTTCTCGCGCGTAGAATATGAACGTTTCGAGCTGTGATTTCGTTGCAACGGCGCCCGTCGGATTGTTCGGATTGCACAGGTAGATCAGATCGACATCCTCGGACGGTGGCTCGGGTACGAACCCGTTCGCCTCCGTGCAGGGCAGATAGACCAACCCTTCGTATTGACCGTCCACGGCGTCGCCCGTCCGCCCGCCGATCACGTTCGTGTCGACATACACCGGATACGCCGGGTCCTGAACGCAGATCACAGCATCGTTCGAGAACAGCGATTGGATGTTGGCCGAATCCGACTTCGCGCCATCCGATATGAAAACCTCGCTCGCGTCGAGCCGAACGCCCCGCTCGGCGTAGCGATCGGCCAGTCCCTGACGAAGCGACTCATTGCCTTCCCCGTCGCCGTAGCCCGTGTAGGTGTCCGGGTCGCTCAACCGGTCTACGGCGGCGTGTAGGCCATCGACGACATTCGACGTCAGCGGCTCGGTCGTGTCTCCAATTCCCAGTCGCATCACTTCGACACCGGGGTTGGCGTCCGTGAACTCAGCCGTTCGACGAGCGATCTCGGGGAACAGATATCCTGCCGCCAGTTTGTTGTAATTTGCGTTGATTCGGGCCATGCCTCTCCTCGTTCATCGAGTTCGGGGTTTCGCGATCAATCTAAGTAGCTGCCCTACCGGAGCAAACGGAAACGCCGTCCCCACAAACGTGGGAACGGCGCGCTCCTCATTCGGTGGAGGAATTTCAGACTTCCATAATTTCTTCTTCTTTTATTTTCAAAATTTCGTCGATCAATTTGATGTGACCGTCCGTCAGCTCCTGCACCTGGCCCTGGCCGCGTTTGGCGTCGTCCTCGGGCACCTCACCCTCGCGTTGCACCTCTTTCAACATGTCGTTGGCATCTCGTCGATGGCTCCGGATCGACACCTTGCATTCCTCACCCATCTGACGCACGACTTTGACGAGATCTCTGCGACGCTCTTCCGTCAGCTGTGGGATCGGTAGACGCACGAGGTTGCCATCGTTCGAGGGCGTCAACCCCAGGTTCGACGTTTGAATTGCCTTTTCGATCTCGGGAATCGCCGTCTTGTCGAACGCCTGGATGGTGATCAACCTCGGCTCTGGTGCAGCGACGTTGGCCACCTGATTCAGCGGCACTTGGGAACCGTAATATTCAACCCGGATGGCGTCGAGAAGCGTCGTGCTTGCACGCCCTGTACGGACGGTGCTGATTTCGTGTCGGAAGGCCTCGACCGCCTTGTCCATGCCGGACTTGGCTTCGGCCATGATTTCGTCAACCACGAGTCCCTCCTTGTGTGGGACTTCAGCTTTCCTCACCCAATACGAACCGTACGAACCGCCGGATGTTGACGTTTTCGCCACTCTTGGCGCGGAGTGTGTCGAGCAGATCCCTGATCGTCTGATCCGGGTCTTTCACGAACGCCTGTTCCATGAGGCAGACGTCCTGAAAGTACTTGTCCATTCGACCCTCGACGATTCGGTCTACGACATTCTCCGGTTTGCCTTCCTGCAGGGCCTGCTCCTTGAAAATGCGCTGCTCACGTTCGACCAGGTTCTGGTCGAGGTCTTCGCGGTTCACGACCAGGGGCGCCGCCGCAGCGATGTGCATGGCCATATCCTTCGCGAACCCCTGAAACTCGTCGGTCCGTGCCACGAAGTCGGTTTCGGAATTGACCTCGAGCATCACACCTAGCTTGCTGCCGGCGTGAATGTAGGACGCGACGACGCCTTCCTCTGCGGCACGCGCGGAGCGATCCTCGGCCTTGGCGATCCCAGCTTTGCGGAGGATCTCGACGGCCGCGTCCACGTCGCCGTCGGCCTCCGTCAGCGCTTTCTTACAGTCCATCATGCCGACGTTGGTTTTCTTGCGCAACTCCTGCACCATCTGTGCTGTAATCGCCATCTTCTCTAGTCCCGCCCTTTCAGCATCCCGTGCTCTGAGTCTGTCCTATCGGTTCTGTGCCGCGGTCGAAGTCGGGTTCGTCTCGACGATTTCGGTGATCTCCGGCTCCGATGCCACCTCCATCGGGCGCTGCTCTGAGACCTGCTCGGCTTCCTCGGCCGCGTCGTCGCGAGCGCTCTTGCCTTCGAGGACGGCATCCGACATCAGCCGCGTCACCAGCGTGATCGATCGGATGGCGTCGTCGTTCGCCGGGACCGGATAGTCGATCTCATCGGGGTTGCTGTTGGTATCGACGAGGGCGACAATCGGAATCTCGAGCCGTCGCGCCTCCGCCACCGCGATCCGCTCCTTCTTCGTGTCGACGACGAACACCAGCCCGGGCAAACGTCCCATGTCACGGATGCCGCCGAGTGAGGCCTGCAGCTTGCCGCGTTCCCTGTCCAGACGGAGACCCTCTTTCTTGGTCAGGCGTTCGTAAGTCCCATCCTGACTCATCTTGTCGAGGTTTTCCAGACGACGGATACTTTGGCGAATCGTCTGGTAGTTGGTCAGCATGCCACCCAGCCACCGTTCGGTCACGTTGAACATCTCGCACCGGTCTGCCTCGTTCCGCACGACGTCTCGGGCCTGCTTTTTCGTGCCCACGAAAAGAACGGGTTCACCGTTCTCGACAGCTTCGCGAACCACCTTGTAGGCCTCTTCGATCTGCCGAAGTGTCTTCTGCAGATCGATGATGTATATGCCGTTACGCTCAGTGAAGATGTACTTCTTCATCTTCGGGTTCCATCGTCGGGTCTGATGCCCGAAATGAACGCCCGCCTCGAGCAACTCCTTCATCGATACGACTGCCATTCAATACCTCCTGGTGCGTCGACGACGCAATCGGGTTGGACCTGCGTGCCCGTCTGCCCGCCTCCGAACCGTCCCGGCCGAAACCGGAATCGGCACCCCGAACGCGGTCGGAGCACACGTGAATTCGGCCCTCGCACCCGAGCGCGAGGGCCGTTGATGACTCAGCGTTTGGAGAACTGGAAGCGCTTTCTGGCTCCAGGGCGCCCCGGCTTCTTCCTTTCAACCACTCTTGGATCCCGTGTCAACAGCCCTTGATCCCGGAGTGGCCTGCGATAGGTCTCGCTCAACGCGAGCAGGGTGCGTGAGAGACCCAGTCGAATCGCGCCCGCCTGGCCGCTCAGCCCGCCGCCCTTCGTGTGGGCCACGATGTCGTAGGTTCCGGCCGTTTCCGTGACCTCCATAGGCTGCTCGACGGTCATCACGAGTACTTCGCGCTTCAAATACTCGAGCGCGGGTTTGCCGTTGACCGTGATGTTCCCGCTGCCTGGAAACAGCCGCACGAAGGCCGACGAGGACTTTCGTCTTCCCGTCGCTGTTGCTAGAGGTTTTGCCAAGAGATCCTCCCGATTACAAATCGATCGGTTCTGGTTTCTGACTCGCCTGCTTGTGCTCGCCGCCGGCGTAAATCCGAACCTTTTTCATCATCTTTCGTCCGAGCCTGTTCTTCGGCAACATTCCCCGGATCGCGTGCTCGAGCGCGTAAGTCGGACGCGAGTCGAGCACCTTTTGGAGGTTGCGCTTCTTGAGACCGCCCGGGTACCCGCTGTAGCGCGTATAGATCTTGCCCTGCAGCTTGTTTCCCGTCACCCGAACCTTGTCGGCATTGATGATCACCACGTGATCGCCCGTGTCGACGTGGGGCGTGTAGATCGGCTTGTGCTTGCCCTTCAAGATATGCGCGACTTCACTCGCAAAGCGACCGAGCACTTTGCCCTCTGCGTCGGCCAAAAACCACTTGCGGTGGATCTCACCCTTCTTTCCACTCACGGTCTTCATGGGTCGTCGGGCGTGTTCGTGCGTGCGAACGTGCGCCTTCTTCTCCTTCGAGGTTGATCGAGAGCGAGATACGCCTCAAAAGGGCGTATTTCGCTCGATTGAGCCTCAAAAAGTATAAGAAGCCCGAATTCCTGTCAAGCAGTTTAAGTAATGAACGTGGATCAGTCGGAGGTGTTTGTTTCGCGGATCTTGGTCAGAAACGTGGAGAGGGGAACCGTGTAGGCACCCGCATCGGTGGGCTTGAACGCTGCACCCTCGGGGATCGGCGTGCTGCCCCGCAGAAGTTGCACCTGCGGCCCTTTCAGCACGCGATAGCACCCTTGAGACAACCCGACGGGCCAGGGCGACCCCTCGTCGTTCGGTTCCGACAGAAAGACTACCGTTTCCTGGCCTACGGAGAAGGTGGGCATACCGGGAACGGTCACGTGACGGTCCTCGAGTCGCCCCCCGGGGAGCGTCACGACCAGTGTTGTCGTGGGCTCACCCTTCACCGACTCGAGCACTTCGAACGTGGTCTGCGTGTGGACACCCACTCGATCGTCCGTGGGAACGACCACGACCTCTGTGCATCGAACGTGGGCAATCGTACGCGCACGCTCGCACAGCGTATCGAACTCGAACCTCACGACGGACGTGGCCCGAGCCGGGTGCGGGCAACTTAGGACTGCGGCAAGTAGGGATAGTAAGGCGGTACGCACGGTCGGATCTCGCGACAGGTGTGGTCGTGACGTTCCTTTGAACGCACCTGTCTATCGAGCGTTCCCCTATTGGAGCACGAAGCTCTGGAAGTAGACCTCTTTGACCGCCTCGGGCGGCGGGTTCGGACTGAGGAATTCGTTCAGGACCATCTTCATCTCGGCCTTGATTTCATCGTGATACCTCGGATCCAGCTGATCGATCGTCTTTTCGGACAGCACGGCGATCAATCGATCCACGATCCGGGAAGCCAGCTTGTTTTCCTCGATCGTCGTGAAAACCGGTTCCGAGGACAGTCCCAGGTGCACCTGGACGCTCGCAAAACGAAGGCCCCGGTTCCTGCCGGGTTTACGACGATCGGATCGAGCTTGTCCCAGATCACTTCCTTCTGCTCGGGGATATCCATCTGGGCAGCGGAGACCATCTCCTCACCTTCGACCGCCTCGCCATCGGATCCCCCGAAGAACCAGGCCCCAATCGCATAGCCGATGATGATCTGGACGACGAGGACCACCCCGATCAGGGGCAGATACCGCATGAGTGGTGAGCCTTCACCACTCTCCTCCTCTTCTCCCTCTTCATCTCCCAGATCGTCCATCGAGCCAAGTAGATCTTCTTCTTCTGCCATAGCCTATCTCCTCGATGAGATCCTTCGCGAGCGGCCGGAACATCCGAAGTCACCGATCGTCGCGCTATGAAGCTCCCACACATCGATTATCGACAAAACCGGGGCATTCTTCAATGATTCGGCACGCTTCCCTCGTCCGACAGGAGCCGTTCGGCCAGCGCGAGGGCGGCCGAACGGCTTTTCAACCGACCGTCCAACTGCTCCTCTTCGACGTCGGCAAGCACGCGACCGAAGGCCGGTCCGGGACGATAGCCCAGCGCGATCAGGTCATCGCCGCCGATCAGCGGCGACGGACGGATCTCGTCCGGCTTCAACCGCTGGAGCGCCTCGACGCAGAAGCGGTAGTTGTCGAGGTTCCCGTGGCTGGCCAGGCAATCGATGCGATGGAGTACCAGATGATCTTCGAACCTCGGTGTTCGAAGCAGTCGCTTGAGCTTGGCGGGTCGCATTTCGTGAACGTGGGAGAAACGATGATGGTCTGCGACGAGCCGCACCACGTGCATCATCGCCTCGGTCGATAGCAGAAGACGACGGCAGATTCGCTCGGCGATCTCCGCCCCCACGTGCGTGTGGAGGTTGAACCGAATCCGGTCCACCACGCGGTATGTCGGCGGTTTGCCCACGTCGTGCAGCAGAAGCCCGAGTGCCAGTTCAGGCGAAGGTGACTCCGAGATTCCGAGCATGATCAGCGTATGCGTGAACACATCCCCCTCGGGATGGAACTGGGGAGGCTGAGGCACGCCAGCCATCGCCGAGACTTCAGGCAAGATCACGTCCATCAGACCCGTGTCGAGCAGAAGGCGAAGACCCCACGGAGCCCCACCTTCTGTCAGTGTCCGCAGCAGCTCGTCACGAATCCTTTCCGGACTGATCGCTTCGATCGACGGTGCCGCCCGCCGGATCGCGGCGAGCGTTCCCGCATCGACAGACCAGTTCAGCCGTGCTGCAAATCGAACCGCGCGCAGCATCCTCAGACGGTCCTCATCGAACCGTGCATTCGGATCCCCAATCGTCCGAATCGTGCGGCGTTCGATGTCTTCGACCCCGCCCACGTGGTCGAGGAGACGGTCTTCGACCGGATCGTAGAACAACCCGTTGACCGTGAAGTCCCGACGACGTGCGTCTTCCTTCTCATCTGCGAAAACCACCTCGTCGGGATGACGTCCGTCGCTGTACGCGCCCTCCTTCCGGAACCGGGCGACCTCGTAGACCCGGTCCCCCATCGACACACGGACCACACCGAACGCCGCCCCCACGTAACGAGCGTCCGCGCCCGGCGTGTTCGCGAACAGCCGGAGAACCTCATCGGGATCGGCATCCGACGCAATGTCGTAATCGGCGGGGCGATGGCCGAGTACGCGATCCCGCACGCACCCGCCCGCCCAGAGCGCGCGATGACCCGCATCGGACAGACGCCGAACGATTGCGAGGGCGCCCTCCTCGAGAGCGCCCTCGTCGACCGTACTGCGAGTAGGATTTTGAACGTCAACCATGACGAGACGGAACGCGCTCGATGTGCGCGCCCAGGGATCGCAGTCGCTCGTCGATCCGTTCGTAGCCTCTGTCTATTTGCTCGATGTTGTCGATCACGCTCTTCCCCTCTGCACACAGGCTGGCGAGCAGCAACGCCATACCCGCCCGTACGTCGGGACTCATCAGGTGTTCGCCATACAGTTTGGACGGCCCCACGACCACCGCGCGGTGCGGGTCGCAAAGAATGATCTTGGCTCCCATTTCGATCAGCCGGTCGACCCAGAACAGACGAGACTCGAACATCTTTTCGAAAAACAGGACGGTCCCCCGCGACTGCGTGGCCACCACGATGGCGATGCTCATCAAGTCGGCCGGAAAACCGGGCCACGGATCGTCGTCGATCTTAGGAATCGCATCGCCAATATCGGGCACGATCTCGAGCTTTTGAAACTCCGGCACGACGATGTCTTTGCCGTCGACCTCCACTTCGACCCCGAGCCGGCGGAACACCATCAACGACCGACGCATGTTTTCCGGGGCGGCGTCCTCGATGCGAATCGACCCGTTCGTCACGGCCGCCAGCCCGATGAAGCTCCCGACCTCCATGTAGTCCGGGCCGATCGTGTGATCCGTGCCCGTCAGCGTTTCCACGCCCTCGATCGTCAGCTCGTTCGTCCCGATGCCGCCGATCTGGGCACCCATGGCGTTCAGAAAATGGCAAAGCTCCTGGACGTGCGGCTCGCTCGCGGCATTCCGGATCGTCGTCTGACCCTTGGCCAGGACGGCCGCCATCAGGGCATTCTCGGTGCCCGTAACGCTCCGCTCGTCTAGAAAAATGTCTGCGCCTGCCAGACCGTCGGGGGCACGCAGTTCGTAGATGTGATTCGTATAAACCCGCGCGCCCAGGGCCTCGAGCGCGAGGATATGCGTGTCAACACGACGCCGGCCGATCTTGTCGCCACCCGGGCGCGGAACGGTCGCCCGCCCGAACTTGGCGAGCAGCGGACCAGAAAACATGAAACCACCCCGAACCTGCCTGCACAGATCGGCGTTCAGAACGGTCTTATGGACGGAGCGGGCGCACAACGTAAGGGTGTGGGCGTCCAGCTCGGCAACCTCGACGCCGATATCGCGCATGATATCCAGAATCGTCGCGCGATCACGCGTCTCCGGCACGTTCCGGAGCGTAACCTTCTCTTCCGTCAGCAGGCTGGCCGCAAGAACCGCCTGGAGCGCGTTCTTGTTCCCGGCCACCCGTATCGTCCCGGAGAGCTGACGCCCTCCCTCGACGATGAACTGAGCCATAAGCGGATTCGCCTCCAGCTTGAAGGCAGAGAGAATGGTGTGGGGTGACTGCGTCTAAGTCCAACTATAACATATCCTTGCGGCTACTTCAAGAGCAATCTACGCGACACCGGCGCCCGGACTGGCCTGGTAGAGCTGTCCACACCCTGCGGTGATGTCCGTCCCCTTGCTGTATCGGACCGTGGCCGTCATCTGGGCCGACGCGATCGTCTCGACGAAGGCGTGGATCGTCGTTTCCGAGGGTCGATCGAAAGCCTCGCCGTCGATCGGATTCCACGGGATCACGTTGATCTTGCAGGGGATGGGCCGAACGAGATCGACGAGGGCGCGGGCGTCCGCCACCGAGTCGTTCACGCCCGCCAAAAGCACATACTCGAACGTGACATACCGACCGAACGCGCGCTGGTAGCCGGCGACCGTCCCCAGGAGGACACGGATCGGCCACCGGCGGTTGATCGGCATGATCTCGTCCCGCAGCGTATCCGTCGTCGCGTTCAGCGAGACGGCGAGCATCACGTGCGGTCCTTCCTCGGTCAGCGTCTGTATACCCGGCACGTGCCCTGCCGTCGAGAGCGTGATCCGGCGACGGCTGATAGCCGGGCCGTAGTCCAGGTTGATGATCCGAATCGCACGCGACACCGCCGGCAGGTTCAGCATCGGCTCGCCCATGCCCATCAGAACCACGTTCGTCAGATCCTCGTCCAGGACCGACAGATGCCGCCGGGCCGTCACCACCTGGTCCACGATCTCTCCCGCCGTCAGGTTGCGGACCAATCCCATTTTCCCCGTCGCGCAAAAAGTGCAGTCGAGAGGACACCCGACCTGTGACGACACGCACAACGTGCGACGCCTGCCTTCGGACATCAGGACGCTTTCGACACGGCGCCCGTCCTCCAGCTCGAACAGATACTTGGTCGCCTGACCCGTCGGATCGACGAGCGCTTCCGCCTCTCGCAGATTCTGGATCTGCGCGCACTCAGCCAGCTTCCGCCGGTGCTCTTTCGACAGGTTGGTCATTGCGTCGAAGGACCGCGCGCCGTAGCCGTAGATCCATTGTGCGATCTGGCGGCCCCGGTAGCGTTCCAGACCGACGGAGACAGCGATGGTCTCCAGCTCGCTCGGTAGCAGACCCTTCAGTTCGGTCCGGGCGGAAACGTGCCCGCCGTTCTCGGTCAGGGTCAAACCGTGCTTTTTGAGATTGGAGTTGACACGTTGTGAGCTTTGGCCTAATTTCGGGTTCCGTTGCGGGTAATAACCATAAATTACAGGTAGTCATGACCTCCGGCAAAGCCGGAGGCTTGAAAACTTGTGAACCGCTCAAAGCGGTTGGAAACCAAGCGCCACCTAAAGGTGGCGATTACCTGAAAATGTTGAGCTGGTCGAGACGCCGGTCCTCCCGCTCCTGGTTCTGGATATACTCCCGAACCGTCTGTTCATCCTTGCCAACGGTGGAGACCCAGTAGCCTCTTGCCCAGAAATGCTGCCCGGTGAAGTTCGACCTGCGTCCCAGATAGTTCCGAGCAATGTGAATCGCACTCTTTCCTTTGATGAACCCTACCGTCTGAGCTACTGAGTGCTTCGGCGGGATCGAAATCAGCATGTGCACATGGTCGGATCGCAGGTGACCCTCTTCCACACGGCATTCCTTCTGTGCGGCCAGATCCCGAATCACCTCGCCCAGATAGCAACGAATTTCACCATACAACACTTTCTACGATACTTCCGAACCCAAACAACGTGATACTTGCACTCCCATACCGTGTGACGTAGACTCCTTACGTTGTTCATTAGAGAGCCTTCCTTCCGTGTGCTTTGAGCGGTCCACGGCAAGGGAGGCTCTTACATATTTCTGGAACTGTCAAACTCTGGGAGTCTCCCCGGCAGAGCCGGGGGCTTACCAAGGTTTAGTTAGCGCTATTCTCCCCCGATCCAAACCCACCACTTTCGCGCGGCCCAACCCGAGCGGCCGCCCGCCTCTCTCCAGGGGGCCGGGTCTCATCATCCTGCTCCTCGGATTGGTCGCTTTGTGCGCCTCCAGGGCAGACCTCGCCGGCTCGGAATGGCACGTTGCCACCCATCCCGTTCCTACAGCTCCGATCCTCACGCTGCAGGAACCCGAATCCGATGATCCCATACCGCCCTCGGAGCCTGCGCTGACCGAACTTACAGGGATCATCGGTCGGGGAGAAGTCTTTTCAGAAGCACTCAAACGCCAGGGCCTCGGACACGACGCCGTCTTCGAGCTCGTCCTTTCCCTCAGGAAGGGCATCCATCGCGCCGAGTTCAATCCGAACATCGTCCAGCGAGGCGATCGATACCGTGTCGGCCTCGACACGGCCGGCGTTGTCCAGACCTTCGAATTCGTCAAGCGTGGGGCCATCGCGACTCGGTTTGTCGCCGTTCGCGAACAGGGTGAACTCGTCGCACGAAAAGAACAGGCCGTGCTCGATCGCCAGGTCGTCGTCGTATCGGGCGGTATCGAGGGCACGATCTGGAATGCCATCCGAACCGCGGGTGAGAACCCGGACCTTCTCAGTTCGCGGCTGATCGAGATTTTCGAATACGACATCGACTTCATGGTCGACTGTCGTCCCGACGACGCATTCGCCGTGGCCGTCGAAAAACTCTACAAAGACGGCGAGTTCGTCCGCTACGGCGACGTCCTCGCGGCTCAGTACCGTGCGTCCCGCGACACCTACCACGCTTATCTGTTCGAAACACCCGAGGGCGACCGGGGCTACCACGACGCCGAGGGAAGATCGCTGCGTGGCATTTTTCTCAAATCGCCGCTCAATTATCGACGCATCAACTCGGGCTACACGAGTCGACGGTTCCACCCCGTCCTCAAAAAGTATCTCGCCCACCACGGGATCGACTACGCAGCAGACTACGGCACACCTGTCTGGGCGACCGCCGACGGTGTCGTCGTGTTCTCCGGACGCAAGGGAGCGCTCGGGACCTACGTCGAAGTGCAGCACAAGAACGGCTACAAGACCGGCTATGGCCACCTGAGCCGCATTTCCAGAACCATCCGCAAGGGGGCACGGATCAAGCAAAAGCAGATCGTCGGCTACGTCGGCGCGACGGGGCGGGCAACGGGTCCTCACCTGCACTACAACTTCTACTCGAAGGTCGGTGGCAAACATCGTCTCACGAACCCCTCCCGCGTCGTGAACCGCCCAACGGGTAAGACCGTTCCCCCGACGCTGCTCGAACGCTTCGCCGCCCATCGCGATCACCTCGACGCGCTCCTCGCGTGGGAAAGCGGGTCGATCGTGACCGCCCACATCGATCTGTCCATCGATTCCGCCCTCGACTACCCCACCGAATAGCGATGACCGAGGACACCTCCTCTTTCTTCGACCAGATCGACGAACTCGCCCAGGCGCATCCACGCTTCCGGCGCGAGGCCTACCTCTTCATCTACTCTGCCCTCGACCATACCGTGCGCAGCCTCCATCGCGATCGTACCGACGCGACGGCAGGACGGCACGTGACCGGACGGGAACTGTGCCTCGGCATCGCCGAATACGGACGTGCGCAATTTGGGCCCCTTGTCCGAAGCGTTTTCCACCACTGGGGCATCCACACGACCGCGGATTTTGGAGAAATCGTCTTCACCCTCGTCGACCGCGGGCTCATGAGCAAGACCGAAGACGACCGTTGCGAGGATTTCGAGCACATCTACGACTTCGATGACGTCTTCGACCCCCGCAGGATCCAGAGCGACCTGCAGGAGCTCGACCTCGAAGCCTTCTGACCGATGATCGCCTACTTCGACTGCTTCGCCGGCATCAGCGGAGACATGGTCCTCGGGGCCCTTGTCGACGCGGGCCTGCCCATCGACACCCTCCGTTCCGGCCTCGACCGACTCAACCTACCCGGCGAGTTCACCCTCACCGCACGAAAGGTCGAAAAGCACGGCATCGCCGCGACGAAGGTCGACGTCGACGCCCACGAGGGACACGTTCACCGACACCTCGGCGACATTCTGACGATCCTCGACGAGAGCGATCTCGACCCGGCGACCGCCGAGCGGGCTAGCGCCGTCTTTCGAACGCTTGCCGAAGCCGAGGCCCGGGTCCACGGCACGACGCCGGAAAGCGTGCACTTCCACGAGGTCGGCGCGGTCGACGCCATCGTCGACATCGTCGGCGCCATCGTCGGCCTCGACCTCCTCGGAGTCGACGAAGTCCACGCCAGCGCACTTTCCGTCGGCACGGGTGTGACCCGCAGCGCACACGGCCGAATCCCGATCCCCGTTCCCGCCGTCGTCGCCATGTGCGAAGGCGTGCCGCTCAGACGAACCGGCATCGAACGGGAACTCGTCACGCCCACCGGAGCCGCCCTCGTCACGACACTCGCGTCCTCCATTGGGCGCCCTCGCTCGCTCGTTTCTGCTAAGACAGGATACGGCGCCGGCACGCGGGACCTCGACGAAGTGCCGAACCTGCTACGCGTCGAAATCGCCGAATCCCCCCTCTCGAGGGACCGGGTCGCCATCATCGAGGCCACGATCGACGACATGTCGCCCGAAGCGTTCGGGTATCTCACCGAACGCGTGCTCGCGGAAAGGGCGCGCGACGTCTACCTGACACCGGTCTACATGAAGAAGGGGCGACCGGGCACGCACATCACGATCCTCTGCGACGAAACGGAATCCGAAAGGATCGGACGGATCCTGCTGGCCGAATCCACCACCTTGGGCTACAGGGTCACCGTGGCCGATCGGGTTGTCCTGCCCCGTCGCGAAGAGACCGTCGACACACCGTTCGGACCCGTTCGAGTCAAGTGGTCCGAGGTGGACGGCCGGGAACGATGCGCACCCGAGTACGAAGACTGCGCCCGAATCGCCCGGGAAAAGTCCGTCCCCCTCCTCGACGTCTACCGAGCAGCTCAGCGGTAGAAACAAAAAAACGGGCGCTGGCTCCTCGCCAGCGCCCTCTGCATACGCCCAGGTTTATCAGACCTCGGATTCGAGAATACGTAGCAACTCTTCCATGCTGGCGACCCCTTCGTGCACCTCTTCAACGCCGTCATCGAGGTCGTCCGCGAACACGAACCACTCCAGATCTTTCAAGAACTTCAGGCAGTGCCAGATGCCCGTGCGCTCGAAGTCCTCGGAGCAAAGCTCTCTGGGTATCGGACAACCATTGTAGAGCCCCCGAGGGCAGGGCCGTTTCTTCTTTGCCATGACTCAGAGCAGTTTCAGGTCGCGATCCAGTTCGTAGCCCGTCACTTGCGCCCGGTAGTTCGACCACTCGATCTTCTTGTTCTCGATGAACTTGCCGAACACGTGGTCACCCAGGGCCCGGCGCAGCAGCTCGCTGCCTTCGGCAAGATCGATAGCCTGAGACAGATCCTGGGGCAACATCGAGATCTTCAGCTTCGCCCGCTCGGCCACTGTCAGTGAGTGCGCATCTACCTCGACCGTCGCGGGCAGCTTACGTCGCTTTTCGATCCCGTCCAGACCCGCGGCCAGCATGACGGCGAACGCGAGGTAAGGATTGCACGCTGGATCGGGTGAGCGGTACTCCACGCGAACGGCGCTCTCCTTGCCCGGCTTGTAGGCGGGCACACGGACCAGGTCCGACCGGTTGACCGAAGCCCACGTCGTGTAGACCGGCGCCTCGTAGCCCGGAACGAGGCGTTTGTACGAATTGACCCACTGGTTCGTCACGAGGGTCATGTCCGGAGCGTGCTCCAGCAATCCAGCCATGTAGTATTTGGCCGTGCGCGAGAGATGAATCGGGTCGCGGGCGTTGTAGAACGCGTTCCGCTCCCCCTTGAACAAAGACATGTGCGTGTGCATGCCGTTTCCGTTCACACCATAAATCGGTTTTGGCATGAACGTTGCCCAGACGTCGTTCTTGAGGGCAATCTCTTTGACCACGAGGCGGTAGGTCATCGCGCTGTCCGCCATCGTCAGCGCGTCTGTGTAGAGAAGGTCGATTTCGTGCTGGCTCGGGGCGCCTTCGTGATGACTCGACGACACCTCGATGCCCATCTGTTCGAGCGTCAGGACCGTCTCGCGCCGAAGATCGCTCGCCACGTCAAGAGGCGTCTGATCGAAGTATCCGCCCTCGTCCAGACCTTCGAGCGGGGGTTCGGGTCGCCTGAAGTAGAAGTATTCCAATTCTGGACTGACGTAGAACGTGTAGCCCAGGTCGGCGGCTTTTTTGAGGTTCCGTTTGAGGACCTGGCGAGGATCCCCACGGTAGGGACGCCCACTGGGCTCGAGGATGTCGCAAAACATGCGAGCGACCGCTTGATCGCCCTGCGGCCTGAATGGCAGGATCTGGAAAGTGCTGGGATCCGGCATAGCGATCATGTCGCTCTCGTCGATGCGGGCAAAGCCCTCGACCGACGACCCATCGAACCCGACCCCTTCGTCGAGGGCCTCGTCGAGCTGGTCGACGGGAATGGCCACGCTCTTCAGGAATCCCAAAATGTCCGTGAACCACAGCCGTATGAACTTGACCTGGCGGTCTTTGGCCGCGTTCAGCACGTATTCTTTGTTTCCTTCAGTTATTGCCATTGATCTGCTTGTTTATCAACTGTTTAGAACGAGGTTTCGTGGCCCGCAGACTCAGATGGCGTAACATACGCACCGATTGTTTCTCGAATGTTTCCGGGAGATTAAATGCAAAAAGAAAGAAGGGTCTCGGAGACACGCTCCGAGACCCTTTTGAAGACACTCAAGACCGACCGGCTACTGCACGGCGTCTTTCAACCCCTTGCCTGCCTTGAAGCGAACCGTCTTGCTGGCCGCAATCTGAATGACGGCGCCCGTTTGAGGGTTCCGTCCTTGGCGGGCAGCCCGACTCCCGACAGAGAAGGTGCCGAATCCAGCGATCGTCACACGCTCACCTTTGCTGAGCGCACCCGTGATTTGACTCAACACACTGTCTACGGCCGCGCCGGCATCCTTGGACGTCAGACCTGCTGAGCTAGCGACGGCGGAGATCAGTTCGGCTTTGTTCGGCATGGTTTCACCCCCTTTCGAAGAGCTTGTAATGCGTCAAAACACACGTGTCGAGGTATGTCCCACCTACGAGGTCTTACCGTGATACAAAACCTGACCCGGAACGCCGCTTCTATCGCGGTTGTCGCTGTCGCAACGCTGATCGTCCGGATACCGGTGCCGGCAACACAGGGGTATGTCAACCTCGGTGATGCCGCCATCATCGTCTGTGCACTGCTGTGGGGACCGCGATCGGGGGCGTTCGCAGGAGGAGTCGGGTCGGCCCTGGCCGACCTAATGGGCGGCTACGCGCACTGGGCGCCCTTTACACTTCTCATCAAGGGGATCGAAGGCTTCGTCGTCGGATTCCTCGGCACGGGAAACCCGAGTGCGATCAGGACCTTCGTAGCCGCCACAGCGGGGGGAGCCGTGATGGTGGCAGGCTACTTTGCCACAGAAACCGGGCTGTATGGTTGGCAACCCGCGTTGGTGGCAGCCTGGGCCAACGGAATCCAGGGCCTGGCGGGCGTGATCGTCGGAACGGGCGCGACGGTCCTGCTAAAACGTAGAGAACGCCGATCCGACCCAACTTGACGGGAATATAGGGTCAACCCGGGGGACGGTCAACTGGCGTTCTGAAATACGGGAGCTACGAAACCTGCGGTGAGGGCTGGGAATCCTGCTGCAAGAGGTCCCAGACGGCCCGAGGCGACGGACACCGGGGCAGCTGCTGCCGCACGGTCTGTTGACGGAGAAGCCGCGCCAACTCCGCAATCGTCTGGAGGTAGGCCTGATCGTGTTTTTCCGGCCATCCAACCAGGACCAGAATGTTTACCCTCCGCCCGTCGTCCCAGTCTACGCCCGCCTCCGAAACCCCCATACCCACGACGGGCTCCAGAATACAGGCGTCCCTGCAGTGCGGAAGGGCCACACCGTGATCGACACCACTGCCAAGGTGGGATTCCTGGCGGAAAACCGCGGACAGAAAGCGACGGAGATCGGGAACACCCGGATGACCCTCGAAATGCGATGCAACCTCCCGGATCGCAGACTTCTTTCGCTCCGTCGTCAACGGGGCAACAATCCGGTCCGGGGTCAATAACTGCAGGAGTCTGGCCATCGCCGTCCTTGGTCCGGCTCTCGCTCGACGCTGGAGTCGCGCTTATGCCGGTTCCATCAAAGGCTCGAGGAGCGCGGCTCGGCGTGGATGCCGGAGCCGACTCAGCGCCTTCTCTTTGATCTGTCTGATCCGCTCGCGCGTCAGGTTGAAACGCACGCCGATCTCTTCCAGCGTCATCGGCTCGTCGTCGCCACCCAGCCCGAAGTAGAGCCGCAGTACTTCCTGCTCGCGATCGCCGAGGGACTCGAGCACCTCTTCGACCTGCGTCTTGACGGAGTCCTCTACGACCTCCGTGTCGGGTGCCTGAAGCGTCGGATCGGGCAGAACGTTCAGTAACGAATGATCGTCGTCCTCCTTGAACGTCGCGTCGAGCGACCAGACGTCTCTCGCCCGCATGAGCGTGTCCTTTACCATCTCCTCCGACACACCCAGCTCCTTCGCGATCACTTCGGGTTCAGGCTCAGCCTCGGTCGTCTGACGCAGCTCGCGTGAGACCTTGGAAATGTTGTGGAGGAGATCGATCCGATTGATCGGTAGCCTGACCACGCGAGAATCCTGGGCGAGGCTCTGGTGGATGGCTTGTCGAATCCACCAGACCGCATACGAAATGAACTTGAATCCCCGGTTCCCGTCAAATCGTTCTGCGGCCGTCATCAAACCGACGTTTCCAGCGCTTATCAGGTCGGAAAGAGGCACACCGTGGTTCTGATACTCCCTGGCAACACTCACGACAAACCGCAGGTTGGCTTGAACAAGCTCGTCGCGCGCCCTCTGGTTGCCCTTTCGGATCCGGCGGGCCAGTTCGACTTCCTCCTGGCCCGAGAGGGGCTCTGAACCCGAAATGTCCCGCAAGTAGAGATCGAGCGATTCGCTGTCCTGAATGGTAATGCTGGCCAAAGCTGAAACCTCCTGAGTACCGTCCTGACGTTAGCCGTGTCTTTCAGGCCAACATCCCGTCACGGTGATTTGAGTTGATCACGTGCTCATACATCGCTTCCGGCGTCGAACTGGCCACGAGGCCCGCTCTCAAGTCCGGGTCGGCGAAGCGGTGCGTCATCGCCGAAAGAAAGGGCAGATACGATTCGGATTCCGTGTGTGGGAATGGCGAAAAGACAGATCAGGTGGACAACTCGCGGCTCTGCGACCGAACCGAGGTTGATGCCCTCGCGAGACAATCCGACCGCGGCCCCCAGTCGTCGCACGGATCGACTCCGCGCGTGGGGAAACGCCACACCCGAATCGACGACCGTGCTCTGAAGATCTTCGCGTTCCAAAACGGCTTGTAGAAAACCGAGACTGTCGTCCACCCATCCAGTTTCGTGCATCGGATCGACCAGCTCCTTGATCGCGCCCATGCGGTCCATTGACACGAGATCGGGCACCATCAGTCGCGGGTCGACCCAGGCGCGCAAACCGTCGCTGGTGACCTCGGTCCGCGTCAGGTAGACTGGAGAATGTTCTAGATAGTGCAAAATTTGCGCTTTTGGGATGGGCGTGAGAGAAGTGGCGTCACGAATTCCACTGGTTTCGTGTCGAATCGGGCTGACTGAATAGGGTGGGGATTCGGGGCCGGACCCGGTTCTCTACCACTCTCGCAAGTTTGGTGCCACGGATTGGACATATGCTCATAAGTTATTGATAGATATAAAAATATCTCTTAGGGGCCCGATTTCAGCAGGTCCAGAAGAGGTCTCGATTCCTTCGGATCGTGCAAATTTTGCACCCTCCGAACAGAGTTCTTGCGCAATTATTGCATCTAATGGTCACTCTTCATTTTTTTAAGTTTGTATTGTAGACTTCGAACGCTGATCCCCAGAATCTCTGCGGCCTCCTTCCGGTTAGACGTCACGTGCTCGAGTGTCTCCTCGATCAGTCGACGCTCCATCTCCGCGATCGAGCTGCCGAGTTGTAGGGTCATCACGTCGGACTGCGGAGTTGCCGGCCGAATGTGGGACGGCAAACCCTCTGAACCCACTTCCCGATCCTGACTCGTCACGACAAGACGCTCGATGGCGTTCTTCAGTTCACGCACGTTCCCCGGCCAGCCGTATTCGAGCATCTGTTGTGTCGCCTGTTCAGTCAAATGCTTGCGTGCTTTGTGATGCAATGCACAGAGCTGATCGAGAAAGGTCTCGATCAGAAAGGGCAGATCTTCCCTGCGGTCTCTGAGCGGGGGAATCCGAATCGGCACCACGTTGATCCGGTAATAGAGATCTTCACGAAATCGACCCTGCTCGACTTCGTGTTCAAGATCCCGGTTGGTGGCAAAGATGATTCGTGCATCGAGCGACACAGACTTCGTCGACCCGACCGGCGTGAACGACCGCTCTTCCAGCACACGCAGCAGATCGACCTGATTGGGCAGGGGGATCTCGCCCACCTCGTCCAGGAACAACGTGCCTCTGTCTGCTTCGCCCAGGATCCCCCTCCTGTCCGCCACCGCACCCGTGAAGGCTCCTCGGACGTGACCGAACAACTCGGCCGCGAACAGGGACTCGGGTATGGCACCACAGTTGGTCGGAACAAGGGGGCCGCCCGAGCGGCGTGATCGTTGATGGATGGCACGGGCGACCAACTCCTTGCCCGTCCCCGTTTCGCCGTGCACGAGCACCGGGACGTCGGTCATCGCCGCCTGCTCGATCGTATCGCAGACCTCCTGCATGACCGAACTGCGTCGGACGATCACATCCAGCGCATCTCCCGAATCGAGGCGCGCGCGTAGCTCTTTGTTCTCCTCGACAAGAGCCTGGTGCTCCAAAAGACGACTGAGTGAGAGCCTGAGCCGCTTGATATCCACGGGCTTCGTTAAGAAATCGAAAGCTCCCAGCCGCATTGCGTCGACGGCTGTGGAAATCTCACCATACGCCGTAATCATGATCACCCCGGTCTCGGGGGACCGTTCCACCACCCTCTTCAGCAGAGACAGACCGTCGACACCGGGCATGCGCAGGTCGAGGATGGCGGCGCTGTAGGTGCGCCGATCGAGCAGGTTCGTGGCCTCTCGTCCGTCGTGGGCGACCTCGACGCGATGGCCCTCCCTCTCGAGGCTTTCACGTAGCCCCTGGCAGATGTGATACTCGTCGTCGGCGATCAGGATGGGAGCGTCACCTGCCACGTGTCCGCGCTCCAGTAAGGTCGGCGTCAGCACGGTGGTCGGCGCCGATCGGGAGGGTAAGCGTGAACCGTGTTCCCTCCGGTGGCTTGCTCTCGACTTCGATACGACCGCCGTGTTCGTAGATCACACGCTGGGCGATCGACAAACCCATTCCGGTACCTTCTGCTTTCGTCGTGTAGTAGAGCTCGAAAACCCGATCGAGATCGACCGGGTCGATGCCGTGGCCGTCGTCGACCAGCGTCACCTTGATCGTGCCAGTTTCACAGTCGAGCGACGTCGTCGCGCGGAGGCTGCCGGTTCCTTCGATCGCGTGGAAGGCGTTGACCGCGAGATTGAGGATCGCCTGGCCGAGCTGGTTCTCGTCCCCTTCGATCGGCGGCAGGTCCGACGCGAGATCCAGTTCGAGTCGAACGCCGTATTCTCTCGCCTCCGGAGTCACGAGCTCGAAGACACGACGAATCACGTCGTTCAGGTTCAGCGAAGCGAGTTCGAGCTGCGGGCTGCGGGAAAACCGAAGAAAGTTTCCGACGATTCGATCCAGCCGCTTGATCTCGGCGTCCGCCACGGCCAGCCTCCGAAGAAGAGACGCACGAATCTCCTCGTCGAGACCGTCGGCATCTTCGGCCAGCAGCTGAAGCTGGATGTTGACCGCGCCCAACGGGTTTCGAACCTCGTGCGCAACCGAAGCGGCAAGACGACCCAGGGCATTCATCCTTTCTGCCTGAAACATCTCCCGTTCCAGCCGTCTGAGATCCGACACATCGCGAAGCACGACGACCACGCCCTCGTCGCCGTCAAAGTCGAGTGTCGAAGTGTTGACTCGCAGGGGGCAAGGGCCCGCAGGCCCCTCGAACGTCACGTCTCGATGGTTCGCGTGCCTTCCCTCGTTCAGCGCCGCAGCCACGGTCGTTTTGATCTCGTCGCATCCCTCGAACAAGATCTCATAGTCCATATTCTCGGGGTGCCCATCCATACCAGTCAGCTCAATCACGTAACGATTGGCGGAGAGAACACGGCCGCTGCTCGAAACGGCCAGTATCCCCTCGCTGAGACTGTCGAGAATCGTCTGGTTGCGGTCCTGGAGTGTTTTCACGGGTTTAGACGCCTTCCATTGCAATGGTGTGCTGAAGCTACGGCCGGCATCGCACTCTGGCAAACCCCGCCAGCGTCCGGTAGATAGACACCCCATCGAAGGCCCGAAACGGTATATTGCATATATACGAGTCGGCCCCGACCCCCGATGTGCCGCAAGACCTCAAACCATCCGTTGAATGTCATTGAACAACGCTCTCACTCAGCCTGCGCGTCCTGAGCACCACACGGCAGGACCGACCGACCTGCCCGACCGAATCCGGGATGGCCGCTCCCACCTGATCGGCGCGTGGAAGCGTCGCATCCTCGAAGATCCGTCCATACAGAAACGCGAGGATCACGACGAGACCGGGCCCCCCGAGCACTTCCTCGGCCTCATCCTCGAAGGCCTGGAGCATCCCGACGACTACGCAAACCTGAGGCGGCGCATTCGTGAGGGCGCCCTCGGAGCGCTCACCCCCGACGCCGCCTGCCGCTTCCTCCTCACACTCAAAACGATCCTCATCGAGTCGGGATTCGACCCTCACGAAACCCACGCCCGATTCGACGAGCTGCTCGTCCGGATCGCGCAATTCACGCACGAGCGTCGCTACGAGGAAATCCGTCAACAGGAGGCCGAGCGATCGCGCGCTCTCAATTTCCATCAGGACAGGCTGCAGACGCTGCTGGAAACCATGAACGAGGGGTTCACCGGTGTCGACGGCCTAGAGATGATCACCATTTTCAACCGTCGCATGGAGCAACTGACCGGCTACAGCCGGAAGGAGATCATCGGCAAGCACATCTACAACCTCTACGCACCCGAGGCCCACGACGACATCCGTCGGCACCTGGACCGACGGCGTGGCGGCGAATCGTCCTCCTACCAGACGTTCATGCTCCACAAAGACGGACACCGCGTCCCGGTCCGCATTTCGGGCGCCCCCCTGCGCGATCACCACGACCGCCACATTGGGGCCTTCGCCGTCGTCACCGACATCAGCGAACAGGTGGAAGCCGAGGCCAAGCTCCGAGGCATCAACGAAGAGATCGCCCACCTCCTCGATCGGGAACGCAAACGAGCCGCCCACTTCGCCATCGTCAACCAGGTTGCGCGGCTCGTTCTGTCGACACTCGATCCGAACGAAATCTTCGACCGCATCGTCCGGGCGGTGCGGGGCCACTTCCGATATCACCACGCCACGCTGTTCCTGCTCGAAGGCGATGAACTCGTGATGAATGCCCAGGCTGGCGCCTACGAGCCCTACTTCTCCAAGGGCTACCGTCAGGCGCTCGGGACCGGCATTGTCGGTCACGTCGTGGCGTCGGGGGAGCCCTTGCTCGCGAACGACGTCGACCAGGAGCCCCGACGTGTACTCGCCTTTGCCGAAGAGGCCAACACGGGGGCCGAACTCTGCGTGCCCGTAAAGATCGGTAGCCGTGTTCTCGGCGCCATCGATGTTCAGACCGTCGACCGCCACCAGTTCGACGAAAGTGACCTGACGTCGCTCCAGATTCTGGCCGACCAGCTCGCGTGGGTGATTCACAACGCGCGGCTCTACCAGGAGACCCTGCAGCTCAAAGAGTTCAACGAACAGGTTCTCCGAAATACACCGCTCCCGATCATCCTGCTCACGCCCGACTACCGTGTCGTGTCGGCCAACCAGAGCTACCTGATGCATCGAGGGATGAGCGCCGAAGACCTCCTTGGGAAATCCCTCGACGAAGCGGTGCCCGATTCATTTCTCGTCACCGATGAAGGGCGCGAAGCCGTCGCCCAGGCCCTCAAGACAGGCGAGCCGCTCACACTCGAACGCCGGACCGTACCCCGCGGGGCCTTCCAGAACAGGATCGTCGACATCCGGATCTCCCGCGTCGTCGCACCAGAGGGACCGCCCCTCGCCCTGGTCGTAATCGAGGACCTGACCGAAACCCTCGACAAAGCCTACGAATCGTCGCTGCTGCGTCGAGTCGGACAGGTCATGCAGGGTATTCTGGACCTGGATCGTCTGCTCTACGCGATCCTCACGTGCGTCACCGCAGGCACAGCCCTCCGGTTCAACCGGGCCGTCCTCCTCCTCGTGAACGACGAGAACGGCGTCCTCGAAGGAAAGATCGGCGTCGGACCTTCCAGCCCCGATGAAGCTACACAGATCTGGACAGAACTCGGTCCCCGCAACCTGACGGTCGACGAGATCCTCGCCGACTACGACGCCGAACCGGGTCGTGCGGATTCGCCGCTCACCCGTGCCGCTCGCGGCATCCGAATCGCCACCGACGATCCCGACGATCTCCTCGCCCGGGCGATTCAGACACGCGAAACCTGTCTCGTGACCGAAGAAGACTCGCTGTCGATCAGCCCGACCCTCTGGTCCGCCCTCGGAACGCACCACTTCGTCGCCGTGCCTCTCGTCACGCGCGACAGGGTTCTCGGGCTGATCCTCGCCGACAATCTCTACAGCGGCGCGCCCATCACCGAGGACAGCGTCGACCTGCTCACCGCCTTCGCGGGACACGCCGCGTTGGCGCTCGACAACGCCGAGCTGTATCATCAGCTTGAGGAACAGGTCTACGAAGTCGAGCGGGCTTACGTCGAGCTCGAACGGACACAGGGCGAACTCGTTCAATCCGAACGACTGGCCGTCATCGGACAGATGTCGGCGCGGATTGCTCACGAGATTCGGAATCCCCTCGCCACCATCGGTGGCTTCGCGAATTCGATCCTGAAAAGACCCGACCCCGATCGCGTGCACCGGGCAGCCTCGATAATCGCCGACGAGGTGACACGCCTCGAGGCCTTGCTACGCGACACGCTGACCTTCACCCGGCCGACTCAGCCGAGCCTGTCACCAACCGATCTTCGTGGCCTCGTCGGCGAAGTGCGCGATCTCCTTGAGGAAGACCTCGAAATCTTCGGCATCGACTACGACGAGGGGATAGACCCCGAAACGCCGTTCCTCCAGCTCGACGCCGGCCAGATCAAGCAGGTCCTGATTAACATCACGCAGAACGCTGTTCAGGCCATGCCATCGGGTGGCGTCCTGACCGTTCGCGTTCATCGCACCGACGAAGAGGGTGTCCGACGCGTGAGGTTGACGGTGCAAGACACGGGTGATGGCATCAAGGCCGACGATCTCGAATCGATCTTCAGCCCGTTCTTCACGACGAAAACCTACGGAACCGGACTCGGTCTCGTGATCTCCAAGCAGATCATCGAAGACCACGGTGGACAGATCGCCGCCACGAGCACCTTCGGGCAGGGTACGACGATCTGCATCGATCTGCCGGAGGCCTGACTTTCCTAGGAGCATCACCATGGCACGACTACTCGTTGCAGACGACGACAAAAACCTGGCCCTGCTCTACGAGCAGGAACTGACCGATGTGGGCTACGACGTCGATGTCGTGCACGACGCGCGGCAGGCGATCGCCCGGGTCGAGTCGGACCCGCCCGATCTGCTCATCCTGGACATTCAGATGCCGGGAATGGACGGGATCGAGGCGCTCAGCCACATCCTGGGGAAGAACAATCAGCTGCCCGTCATCCTCAACACCGCCTACAGCAACTATAAAGACAACTTCATGACCTGGTCGGCCGACGCGTATGTGGTGAAATCCTCGGACCTGACCGAGCTGAAGACCACGATCGAGAGCATCCTCGAGCAACGATCTAACCATGCCTGATGTGCCCGAACGAGCTCCCCTCCACCTCCTCCAGAACACGCTCACGTTCCTGCTCGCGGGCGGCCAGGGGGAACGACTCTACCCGCTCACCCGCGACAGGGCCAAGCCGGCGGTGCCTTTCGGGGGCGTCTACCGGATCGTCGACTTCACGCTCTCGAACTGCCTGAACTCGCATCTTCGCAAAATCTACGTGCTCACCCAGTACCGCTCGAGCTCGCTCGACCACCACATTCAGGGTGGCTGGTCGATCCTTTCTCCGGAGCTCGGAGAATACGTGTTCACACTCCCCCCGCAGCTTCGACTGGCACAGAACTGGTATCGGGGAACGGCCGACGCCATCCTGCACAATCTCTACGTCCTCGAGCAGGAGCGTCCCGAGCGCGTCCTGATCGTGTCCGGCGATCACGTCTACAAGATGGACTACGGTGCCATGGTGGCACGTCACCACGCCGCGCACGCCGAACTCACGATTGCCTGCATCGAGGTTCCTCTCGATGTAGCTCCGGAGCTCGGCATCATGCAGATCGATTCCGAAGGCCGAATCATCGGCTTCGAAGAAAAGCCCCAGAACCCGAAGCCCCTTCCCGGCAGCACCACGCACGCGCTGGCGTCCATGGGGGTCTACGTTTTCGAAACGGAGATCCTCGCCCGATACGTCTCCGAAGACGCCAAACGCGATACCGCCCACGATTTTGGAAAAAACATCATCCCCGCCGTCGTAAAAAACGGGCAGGCCTTCGCATTCAACTTCAAAGACGGCAACCGCAACCCGACCGTCTACTGGCGAGACATCGGACTACTCGACGCCTACTGGCAGGCCCACATGGACCTCGTCGAACCCGAACCGCCGTTCGACCTGTTCGATCCATCGTGGCCGATCCGGACCTACAATCCCCCGTGCCCGCCGACCGCCGCTCCGGCGAAGAAGGGGGCGTTCGTCACAGCATCATTTCGGGGGGGTGTATCATCCGGCGTGCCGACGTAACCCGATGCGTCCTGTCGAACCGCGTCACCGTCGACCAGGGAGCCAAGCTGGAACAGTCCGTACTCTTGGAGGGCGCCAGAGTCGAACCGGGCGCGGAAGTGCGTCGCGCCATTCTCGACGAAGGCGTCAGGGTATCGTCGAACGCACGGATCGGGGTCGATCCGGCAAAGGACCGCGAACGCTTCACGACCACGCAGGGAGGTGTGGTCGTCGTTCCCAAGGGCATGGCGCTATAATGGCGGAGACGACCGAAACCATACACGATCTGTCCCAGGCGCTTTCGAAGGCCAACCACGGACAGGCCAGGCTCGGCGCGCTCAGAAAGTTCGTCGACGACACGTGGGAAAGGGCCCAGAGTCGTCACGCCGCAGGGGAATCGGGACTCGAGGTCGTTACGTCCCTGACCGCGGCAATCGACCGACTCGTACACACACTCTTCGTCGAGGCCGTCGAAACCCACGGCGTGCCCGACTCGGCCGGCTACGCCGTCATCGCGCTCGGTGGCTACGGCCGCGGCCACCTCAGTCCAGGTTCAGACATCGACCTCCTCTTCCTGTTCGGTCGCGTCACCGAGGGCGACCCGGTCACACGGTCCATCCTCCACACATTGTGGGATCTACGCTTCGAGGTCGGTTATAGCACGAGAACCGTTTCCGACTGCGTGACCGCCGGGCAGGAGGACGTGGAATCGCTCACGTCCATGCTCGAAAGCCGGCTACTCGCCGGCGACCCCGACCTTTTCGGCACCTACCGAACCACGATCGAATCGCGATTCACGGGACGCCGGGCGCGGGGCTTCGTACAGCAGAAAATTCGTGAACGCGAGCAACGCCATCTTCGCGCTGGGCTTTCCGTCCAGCTCCAGGAGCCCAACCTGAAGGAGAATCCGGGTGGCCTCCGCGACACCCACACAGTCGGCTGGCTCCTGAAGGCCCGGCGAAACACCGTAGCCCCCGACGGACTGCTCCAAGAGCGACTGCTCAACAGAAGGAGCTACAACGCCTACGTCGAGGCCTTCGACTTCCTGCTCCGCATCCGAAGCCAGCTGCATTTCCAAACCGGCAAGAAACACGATGTCCTGGATTACGATCTTCAACCACAGGTTGCTTCGGCGCTGGGCTACAGGAGTGAAGGTGAAGAACTCGCGGTCGAACGCTTCATGCGGGACTACTACCTTCACGCCAGGACCATCAACCACCTCACCGATCTCGTCTGCGAACGACTGAAGACCCAGCCGTCGATGAACCGAGCCGTCGACCTCATCGTCCGAAGAGAACTGGACGATGGCGCTCTGCTCTCCCACACACGTGTCCAGCTGCCCAAGCGGCGAAGGACCTTCTTCGAAGACGACCCTCATCGCCTGCTCAGCCTGTTCCTCGACGCCCAGAGCTTCGGGGCTCACATCAACGAAGCGGCCCAGCAGGGCATCAAGGACAATCTTCACCTGATCGACGACACCCTCAGGACATCACCCAAGGCCGCCAAAATTTTCCTCGACATCCTGCGCGGGCCCTTAGCGGTCGCAGCGACACTGCGCCAGATGCACGAGCTCGGCGTCCTCGGCGCCTACATCCCGGAGTTCGGGGGGTTGACCTGCCTCGTACAGTACAACCTCTACCACGTATACACGGCCGACGAACACACACTCGTCGCCCTGCAGAATCTCGAAAGACTCGGAGACGAGACCCAGCCGCAGGACTTACGCTCCCTCCATCGTGTTTTTCGCGAAGTCGCCCGCCCCGAGCTGCTCTACCTGGGCTTGCTGCTCCACGATGCGGGCAAGGCTGTCCGCGGCGAGGATCACAGCGTCGTTGGCGCCGAAATGGCCAGAAACTTCCTCACACGTCTGGGCATGCCCGAGGCCCACATCGCGACCGTCGAACGCCTGGTCCTCAAGCACCTGACCATGTCGCACATATCGCAGCGTCGCGACCTCGACGACGAAAGTCTGTTGCAGGAGTTCGCCGAGGAGGTGGACGACCCCCACACGCTTCGCATGCTGTATCTCCTGACGTATGCGGATCTGTCCGCGGTCACCCGCACCGCGTGGACGGCCTGGAAGGGGCACCTGCTCTGGGAACTGTTCGTCAAGGCCTTCAACCACCTGACGGGGCACGAGCGGTTGGGCGAAAGCCAGAGACATCAGGAGAACGTGACCGCGCTGGTCGAAGGGTTGTCCGACCGGTACGAGCCCAACGTGGTCCGCGATCATCTCGAACGTCTGCCGCCACGCTACGCCGAAACCAGCAGCGAGGAAGAGATCGCCCGCCACCTCGACATGATCGAGGAACTCGCTACCCACACGGCGTCCATCCGGTTCACGCGGTCGGGGCTCTTTACCGAAGTCGTCCTCTGCACTCACGACCACCCCTATAGACTCTCCCAGATCTGCGGGGTGCTCGCCACGAATGACCTCAGCGTATTCAGCGCACAGGCCTACACACGAGCCGACGGGGCCGTGCTCGACACGTTCCAGGTCACCGGCCCCGATGGCACCGCCGAGGTCGAAGACACGCGAAAGAAGCGCTTCATCGAGCAGCTCATCGACGTCCTCGAGCAAAAAACGCCCGTCAGCGACCTCTTCGATCGCCACCGGGAGCGATGGTCACGCCGTCGGCGACCCACATACGGTTCGAACGTGGAAGTTCGTGTGGAAAACGACGTCTCCGACGAGCACACAGTCATCGACATCTTCGCCCCCGACGAGACCGGTCTGCTCTTCAGGATCACGCAGGCCCTCTCCGACTTCGACCTGGATATCGCCACCGCCCGGATCGGGACTCAAGCCGACAGGGCCATCGACGCCTTCTACGTCCGCCACAAGAGAGACGGCAAGATCGCCGACCCGGAGCGCCTTGAAGCGCTCCAAACACAACTCCTTCAAAAACTGACCGATACCTAAAAAATCCTTGACAAGGCCCGACACATGCCTTACTTCTTTTGTATCTGTCTACCACCATATCTTAATTTTGAGGCTTGGGCCTCGCCCCCATCCGCATCAATCCTCCTGAATTTCAAACCGATCCTCGCAGCCTAAATCGATCGATCCCCTGACCAACCTGACCTAGTCCGACAAACCGCTCGATTCCGAATCTGTCGCCATTCCCCGTTCCGGGGCACCCCCTACCGGGACCGCATCGCTACGCGCAACACAGAAGGACCTTACGAGTTGCCTATGGAAAAGCAGAAACCCGATAAACTCGACATCCTCGAGCTTCAGGAAATGACCATTCCCGAGCTCAGCAAGCTGGCCGGAAACCTTGGGATCAACGGCTACAGCAGCCTCCGCAAGCAGGAGTTGATTTTCTCGATCTTGCAGGCGCAGACCGAGCGGAGCGGGCTCATATTCGCGCAGGGCGTCCTGGAGATCCTCGAGGACGGGTTTGGATTCCTCCGATCGCCCAAGTACAACTACCTGCCGGGCCCCGACGACATCTACGTCTCACACTCTCAGATCAAGCGGTTCAACCTCCGAACGGGCGATACCGTCTCCGGTCAAATCCGCCCTCCCAAGGGCGACGAAAAATACTTCGCCCTCATCAGGGTCGAGGCCGTCAACCTCACCGACCCCGAAAAAGCCAAACAGAAGATCATCTTCGACAACCTCACCCCTCTGCATCCGACCGAGCAGATTAAACTCGAGCACAACAGGGGTGAGCTTTCAACCCGGGTTATGAACCTCCTCACGCCCATCGGGAAGGGCCAGCGAGGCATGATCGTCGCTCCCCCGTTCACGGGTAAGACGATGCTGCTGCAAAAAATCGCGAACGCGATCACGCACAATCATCCCGACATCTCGCTCATCGTATTGCTCATCGACGAGCGACCGGAGGAAGTCACGGATATGCTCCGCTCGGTCAAGGGCGAGGTCATCAGCTCCACGTTCGACGAGCCCCCGACACGCCACGTCCAGGTCGCCGACATGGTCATCGAGAAAGCCAAACGCCTGGTCGAACACCAGCAAGACGTCGTTATCCTTCTCGACAGCATCACGCGACTGGCGCGCGCCTACAACATGGTCGTTCCTCACAGCGGCCGGATCCTGACGGGCGGTCTGGATTCGAGCGCCATGCAATGGCCCAAACGGTTCTTCGGCGCCGCACGTAATATCGAGGAGGGAGGCAGCCTCACCATCGTGGCCACCGCCCTCGTCGAGACAGGCAGCCGGATGGACGACGTGATCTTCGAGGAATTCAAGGGCACGGGCAACATGGAGCTCAAGCTCGACCGTCGGCTCAGCAACAGGCGGGTGTTCCCAGCGATCGATGTCACGCAATCGAGCACGCGAAAGGAAGAGCTGCTCCTGGGCGAAAAGGAGCTGAACCGCGTCTGGATTCTGCGCAAGCTGCTCAACCAGATGCCCATCATCGAGGCGATGGAATTCCTTCAGGAACGGATGGGTCACAGCGAGACGAACGAAGAGTTCCTGGCCTCCATGAACGAACCCGTTTTGTAACCCCAAAATTGCGCAGAACATCCCGGTTGGCTATATTTCTCGCCTTGAGATTCACCAACTGCTGATTCGTCGATCAGAGGCTTATATGAAAGATGCCATTCATCCGCAGTACCACGACGTCGTTTTCATGGACGCCAGTGTGACCCCCCCCTTTCGGATTCTCACACGGTCCACTCGCACGTCGGAGGAAACCACCGAGTGGGAAGATGGAAACACCTACCCGCTCATTCGCGTGGAAATCTCCTCGGCTTCGCACCCCTTCTACACGGGGAAGATGAAGCTCGTCGACTCGGCCGGCATGGTCGACCGATTCCGCCGCCGCTACGGAATCACCTCGGACGACGATGAGGCCGAAGCGGACACGCCTGACTCACCCGCGACGGACGATCAGCCGCAGGCCGAGACGCAACCCGAAGGGGAAGCTGCCACGCAGGCCGATAGCTAGCCATCGCGTGTTGAACAGCAAGGTGGACGAGTGCCTTAGCGCACGCGTCCACCTTTTTTATTGGCTCTATCCGGGTTTCTCAACGGTGAAACTATAGAATGACAAGGTCATAGATCGTTCCCTACGCTTGGTTGTGTGTGTAGGACAATCAAAGCGAAGGGGGTGCGACCTATGACCGGGAGCAGATTACTATCGAAACTGCTGAGATTCAAGGGGTTCCGTGTTGTCAGCTGGTGGTTTGAGGGGAGAAGCTGTTTCGTCATCGCCGTAAAGCCACATAAGAATGGTTGTTGTTGTCCGGAGTGCGGCCGTCGAGGTAAAATCGTCCGCACAATGCCCCATCCGCGTCGGTGGCGTGACATTCCGGTGTGCGGGTGGAGGGTCTGGCTTCTCTACCATCCTCGGGAGATTCGGTGTCCTACCCACGGTCGTGTGGTCGAGGAGATTCCGTGGGCGGAGCGGTTCTCTCGGGTGACGTATCGCTTCGAGTATGCCATGCTGCGCTACTGCCAGACCATGACGCAGAAGGCGGCGTCCGAGTTGCTGCGCATCTCTGCCTCGACGCTGTCGGATCTCCTTCACCGATCCATCACGCGGCTTCGTGAAGGTCATCGTATCCGAGGGCTCAAAACCATCGGGATCGACGAGATCTCCTACGCCAAGCGTCACAGGTACGCCACGCTCGTTTACGATCTGGACCGCTCCTGCGTGGTGTGGGTTGGCCGCGGCAGGGCGCGTAAAACGATCGATCGGTTCTTCACAGAGGCTCTCAGTCCCTACCGGAGATCCAAGATCGAGTGGGCCTGCTGCGACATGAGCGAAGCTTACATCGGAGCCATCCAGGAACACTGTCCGAATGCCAAGCTGGTCCTCGATCGCTTTCACATCGTCAAGGCTCTCAATGCCGCCGTTGACGAGGTCCGTAAGGACCAGTGGCGTAAAGCTGCCCCGGATGAGCGCAAAGCCATGAAGGGCCTCCGATGGCTCCTCTACCGGCACTCAGCGACACGCTCCAGAGGGGATACTCGGACACTCAAAGCACTGGAGAAGGCGAACTACCGAATCTATAGAGCCTGGAGACTCAAGGACGAGTTCGAGCAGTTCTGGGAATACAAAGCGCCCTGGGCTGCCGAACGCTTCCTGAAATGCTGGACGACGTCCGCACTCAGAAGTCGACTTGAACCCCTGCGAAAGTTCGTCAGGACCCTGCGACAGCACTTCTTCGGCGTCCTCGCATTCGTGAACACGCGTCTTACCAACGCCATCGCCGAAGGCCTCAACCGAATCGTCCAAATCGTCAAGAACCGAGCCAGCGGATTCCGCACACTCGACGCATTCAACGATATGATCTTCCTTACCGTCGGAGACATAAACATCCCTGAGCAGATTCCGAAGAGGTTCCGCACACGCTAACCGCGCCCCCATGCCAGGAACCACGGCACCTTCACCCACTTCATCTCGTTGAGAGATCCGGATATAGCCCTTTTATTGACCCGGAAGGCACAGCATGTTCGAACAGCTCGAAAAAGTCCTCGACCGCTACGACCAGATAACCACCGACATGACCACCCCCGAGGTCGCGACCAACCCTGAGAAGATTCGCGAGCTCTCGACGGAACAGAGCGGCATGGAGGAACTCGTCCGGACCTACCGCACTTACCGTGACGTGGCCCGGGACCTCGACGAAGCCGACCAGATTCTGACCTCCTCGGATGACGAGGAACTTAAGGAAATGGCTGGCCTGGAGATCGAGGAACTGCGCCCACGCGAACAGGACCTGGCCGGTCGACTAAAGTTTCTGATGATCCCGAAAGACCCGAACGACGCCAAAAACACTCTCGTCGAAATCCGGGCCGGCACCGGGGGCGACGAGGCCGCTCTCTTTGCGAGCGATCTTTACCGGATGTATTGCAAGTTCGCGGAGGCGATTGGAGCCAAGGTCGAAACACTGTCATCGAACGCCACGGGCATCGGAGGCTTCAAAGAGATCATCTTCTCGGTCAACGGAAGGGACATCTTCAGCCATCTCAAGTTCGAGAGCGGTGTGCATCGCGTGCAGAGGGTACCCGAAACGGAGTCGAGTGGGCGCATCCACACCTCCACAGCCACGGTGGCCGTGCTTCCCGAAGCAGAGGAAGTCGATGTCGAGATCGACCCGGGCGACCTGAAGATTGACGTCTACCGATCATCGGGCCCCGGAGGTCAGAGCGTCAACACCACCGACTCGGCTGTCCGGATCACCCACCAGCCCACCGGAATCGTCGTGCAAATCCAGGATGAGAAATCTCAGCACAAGAATCGAGCCAAGGCGCTCAAGGTGCTCCGATCCCGGCTTCTCGACGTAGCGATTCAGGAGCAGCACGCAAGAGAGTCGGCCAACCGGAAGCAGCAAGTTGGATCCGGCGATCGAAGCGCCAAAATCCGAACTTACAACTATCCTCAAGGCCGGGTGACCGACCACCGCATCAAGCTGACGCTCCATCGGCTCGACGAAATCCTGAACGGCGATCTGAATGAACTGATCGAAAAGCTACGTATCGCAGACCAAGCCGAAAAACTCGCCACTCAGGAAACCGCCGCGCCCTGACCACCGGTGATTCCGTGTCCCATACGGTTCGGTCCATCTTGGAAACCACGCGGCAGCGCCTCGCTTCTGCCGGTGTTGAACCCGTCTCGTCCGAGGTCGAATGGATCCTGGGCGACATTCTTCACGTTTCCCGATCCGACCTGTATGCGTCACCCGACCGCATCCTCGATCCGGCCGAGGCCGCTCGCCTCGAAGAGGTGGTTTCCCGTCGCGAGCGTCGCGAACCCCTGCAATACATCCTCGGCAAGACGGAATTCTTCTCCCTCGAGTTCGAAATCACACCCGATGTCCTGGTTCCCCGCCCGGAGACCGAAACGGTCGTCGAGAGGGCGCTCGACTGCCTGCCGTCACACCGTCACGCTCGCATTCTCGACGTGGGAACCGGATCGGGAGCCATCGCCGTTTCACTCGCCGTCCACCGTCCCGAAACCAGCGTCCACGGTGTCGATATCTCTACCCGCGCACTCGCGACGGCGCGCCGGAATGCGGTCCTTCACAGCACGCGCCTACGGGGGTTTTGCGCCCACTTCGCTTTCCTTCCCACCCCTTCCGGCGTTTTCGACCTCGTCGTTTCCAATCCTCCCTACGTGGCCGATGCCGACCTGGCGGGCCTCGAACCGGAGGTTCGGTGTTTCGAGCCCCGACTGGCGCTCGCCGCCGGCCAAGAGGGTCTCGACGCCTACACCGCCCTCGTCCCCGAGGCGCACCGGGTACTCAAACCGGGCGGATGTCTGGTTTTGGAACTGCCCGGCACACGGGCAGACCGGGTCGAGGCGATCGCCCACACCCACTTTCGCTCTACCCAGCGCTTCGACGATCTGACGGGCAAGCCACGCGTACTCCTTGGGCGAAAACTGGCGTAACGTCTTGTTTTAATAGACCGATGTGCCCAGATCCGACCCGGGAATTGGGTTGACTTACCGGGGCCTTTTTGTTAGGTTGAAGCGATTTTCTCCCGGTTTTTGCTCGGATCAAGCCCCATCATGCAACCCTCGACCATCACATTCGATCAAGTCATCGCGCCAGTCGTGGACCAGGTTCGAGACTTCGAGGACCGATTCAACGCCGCCCTCAACGCAGACGTTGAAAAAGTCCAGATCATGTCCCGTTACCTTCACGACAACCGGGGCAAGCATTTTCGACCGGCGCTCGCCCTCCTGTCGGCGGAGTCCGTCGGCGAATGTTCGGCCGACGCCGTCGAAGCCGCCGTCGGAATCGAGATCCTCCAGACCGGCACGCTCATTCACGACGATGTGCTCGACTCGGCCGACGTTCGACGCGGCGCAGAGGGCCTCCACGTCAAGTGGGGCAATCACGCGGCCATTCTGATGGGCGATTTCATGCTCGTCAAGGCCATGGAGATCCTCGTCGGGCTTCGATCACTAGATGTGATGGACGCGGCGACGCGGGCCATTCGCCGAATGATCGAAGGTGAGATCCTCGAAGACGAGAAGGGCAGCGACGGGGAACTCAGCATCTACTTCACGATGATCGACAAGAAAACGGCCTCCCTGTATGCGCTGGCATGCGAAGTCGGAGCCCTGCTCGGGGGCGGGGGCGCCGACGAGGTGCGTTGCCTGTCGTCGTTCGGCAACAACCTGGGGATGGCCTTCCAAATCACCGACGATCTACTCGACTTCATCGGAGACGAAGAAACGCTCGGAAAGCCCGTCGGCAACGACATTCGCGAAAAGAAGCTCACCCTGCCGATCATCCGCGCGTTGCGCAATTGCGAAAACGGGGACGCCGACCAGATTCATCGGAAGGTCCAAATGGGCGTCGAAACGAACGAGGATTGGCAGGAGATTCGGGCCTTCGTCGAGCGCTACGGCGGTATCGAGCTCGCACGCGAGGAGGCGCGGGGCTATGCTCGGGCGGCGGAGGTCTCCCTCGAGTCACTCGCGCCATCCGAGGCCACCGACGCCCTCAGGATGTCGATCCATCTTCTCGTCGACCGTCAACGGTAGACAGCAACTCCAACGGACACGAGGCCGATCCAGGATCTGGGCGTCTGGATCGCTTTTTTTTCCCTTCGGGGTTTAGGGAGCCACAGACAAAAAAATGAAGCGAGATTCCTGGCGTTCACTCATCATCGTCGGCACCCTCCTGGTTGCCTTCTACTACCTCTACCCCACCTACCAGTTCTACTTTGCGCCCCCGAGGAATCCCGATCGGCTCGAACAGGTAAAAGAAAAGAGCATCAACCTCGGCCTCGACCTGCAGGGCGGCATCCATCTGGTGCTCGAAGTCGACCCGAGCAGGCTCTCCGTCGACGAGCGAAGCGACGTCGTCGAGCGCGCGAAGGAAGTCATCACCAACCGTATCGACCAGTTCGGTGTCGCCGAACCCATCATCCATCGCGAAGGTGAATGGCGCATCGTCGTCGAGCTGCCGGGCGTACAGGATGTCGAAAGAGCAAAGGACCTGATCGGCGAACGCGCCCGACTCGAGTTCAAGATCCTCAAGTCGTCGATCGAGCGAACGTCCATCCTCGATAAAATCGACACCTTCCTCGCCGCCACCCACGCCGATAGCGGATCCAGCGCGGGGCTGGACGACATCTTCAGCAGCGAGGAGACACCCTCACTCAGACAATACATCCTGCAGAACTATGGAGGTGCCGACTGGATGGTTCCGGCCGACGACCTCCAGACCGTCGGTCGCATCCTCGGCGAGACGGCTCACCTTGTGCCCTCCGACGGGGACTTTGTGTGGGGCAGCAAGCTCGAAGAGATGGCCGACGGGAACCCGTATCGACGTCTCTACTACCTGCGGAAGAAAGTCGAGATGACGGGCGAAATCGTGAAGGATGCCAAGGTCACACGAGGCCAGAGCTTCGAGAACGCCGGACAGCCGATCATCAACTTTACGACCACCGACGAAGGTGTAAAAATCTTCTCCCGTGTGACGGGCGCCCACGTCGACGAACGGATGGCCATCATCCTCGACAATCGTGTCTACTCTGCGCCAACGATCCAGGTCAAGATCCGGGACGGCCGATCCGTCATCACCGGCAGCGGCTCCATCGAAGAAGCCAAAGACCTCGCGATCGTCCTGCGCTCCGGGTCGTTGCCGGCCGACGTCAACATCGTCGAGGACCGCACGGTCGGCCCCTCACTCGGTCGCGACTCGATCCTGCAGGGGCGGCAGGCCGCCACGATCGGGCTGGCCATCGTCCTCGTTTTCATGATCCTCTACTACGGCTTTTCCGGTATCGTCGCCGACCTGGCTCTCGTCCTCAACCTGGTCTTCGTACTGGCCGTTCTCGCAGGGTTCGGGGGCACGCTGACGCTGCCCGGAATCGCCGGCATCATTCTCACGATCGGCATGGCGGTCGATGCCAACGTTCTGATCTTCGAACGCGTCCGGGAAGAGTTGCGGGCGGGAAAGACGATCCGCGCCGCGCTCGAAAATGGCTACGGCCGGGCGTTTTTGACCATCTTCGACGCCAATCTCACGACCGTCATTACCGCCATCGTCCTCTATCAATTCGGTACCGGCCCGATCAAAGGATTCGCGCTCACCCTGATGATCGGAATCGTCTCCAGCATGTTCACGTCCCTGTTCGTCACCCGAACGGTCTTCAACCTCGCGCTCGGGGACCGCAGCAGTCTCAGCATCGGCAGGTTCACGATCTTTCGCGACCCCCAGATCAGATTCCTCAGGCTTCGCCGCGCCGGTTTTGCGGTTTCGCTTATCGTCATTCTGATCGGTCTCGGATCGACCGTCGTCAAGGGTGGCTACAATCTCGGCATCGACTTCCGCGGTGGTACCCTGCTGGAGCTCCACTTCGACCCACCCGTTTCGGTCGGCAACATCCGGGACGCCCTCTCCAGCGTGAGCGTCCAGGATCAGAACGTCGACCTGCGACAGAGCGAAATCAAAGAGTTCGGCACACCCAACGACATCCTGATCCGTGTCGAGGAAAGCGCACAGGGGACGGCCATAGCCGACGGAATCAAAACAGCATTGTCCACGCGCTTCAGCGAGAGTGTGAACAACCCTGTCGATTGGCTGCGGCGTCAAGAAGCCGTCGGCCCCAAGATCGGTGAAGAGCTCAAGGGTGACGCGGTCAACGCCATCATCGTCTCGTTACTGCTGATCATCCTTTACATCTGGATCCGATTCAAACGCATTCACTACGGTGTGGCCGCCGTCATCGCACTGTTCCACGACATTCTGATCACGCTCGGCGTGTTCTCGCTCCTCGAGAAGGAGATCTCGTTAGCCATCGTCGCCGCGCTCCTCACGATCGTCGGCTACTCTCTCAACGATACGATCGTCGTCTTCGATCGTGTACGCGAAGACCTGAGGCTCTATCGCCGAGAGACGTTCAGAGAGATCCTGGACAGAAGCATCAACGAATGCCTGAACCGCACGCTCCTCACTTCTAGCACGACGCTCCTCGTGGTCGTTGCCCTCTTCGCCCTCGGGGGTGAAGTGATCCACGACTTCGCCCTCGCCCTGATCGTCGGTGTCATCGTCGGAACCTACTCGTCTTCTTTCGTTGCGAGCCCGATCGTCTACGAGTGGCTCGGACGCTCCGAGATCCGCGGCCGGAGGGCCGAAGCCGCGTAACGTCTAGACCCGCATCCCGAAACGCCAAAGGCCCCGGACATCCTTCGATGCTCGGGGCCTTGCCGCGTTCTACTGAACTCAGAACTGATAGCTGCCGCGAGGCTTGCTGTCTTTCTTTTTCCGCTTGGGGGGCGTCGAAACCGAGGCCTTCGACGTATGCATCGGGCACGTTCTCGCGGGCTCTGTGCCCGGGATGAACACTTCTCGGAAAGGGCTCGGACAGTAGATGGTTGCCACGTCGTAGGTGTCGCTGCACACCTCGACCCGCGGCACCGAAGCAGGCAATTCAAAATCCTCCGCCGACAGTTCGAGGGCCTCGTGCGCCCGCTTCATGAAGTTGGTCCAGATCGGCAGCGCGACGACGGCACCCGACATGCGGTCGCCCAGCGACACCTTCGCGTCGAACCCCACCCAGACACCGGCAACGAGCCGGGGCGTGAACCCCACGAACCAGGCGTCGGCAAAGTTCTGGGTCGTACCTGTCTTGCCCGCAGCGGGACGCCTGAATCGGTAGGGGAATCGTCTCGCGCCGTGACCCGTTCCTCGGGGCTCATCCATGACCGATTGCATCATGCTGACCATCACGGCCGCAGTCTCGGTGCTCAGGGCAACCTCCTCTTTCCCCTGAACCTGCTCCTCCAGAACTTCGCCGCTCTTGCCGTAGATCCTCGTGATGCCGATGGGCGAGACGTGAATGCCGCGGTTGGGGTACACGCCGTAGGCGGAAACCATGTCCAGCAGGTAGACTTCGCTCGTACCCATGGCCAACGACAGATACGGCCGGATGCGACCGGAGATGCCAAGCCTTCGTGCGTATCTCACCCCCGTTCGGGGCCCGATGCGTTGAAGGACCTGGGTCGTCACGACGTTGCGAGACATGAAAAGCCCCTCGCGCATCGTCATCCAGCCCAGGAACTTTCGATCGTAATTCTCTGGCTGCCAATAGGTCCCATCGGCCATCTCGATCGACACGGCGGTGTCGGGCAGTCTGAGCGTCGGCTTGAGACCTTTGTCGATGGCTGCCGTGTAGATGAACGGCTTGAACGACGACCCGGGCTGTCGGAGGGCCTGCACGGCTCGGTTGAACTTGCTCTCCGTAAAGTCTCGCCCGCCCACCATCGCCAGAATGTGACCCGACTGAGGGTCGAGCGCCACGAGCGCACCCTGGACAACGGTCGCCGCAACCGTGTCGGCCGCCGTCTCGATACCTGCCCAGAATATCGAATCGGGCGGGTTTCGGAGACGGCGTTCATCCACCATGCGCTGAATGTCCGCCAGCCGACGATCCAGCACTTGCTCGGCAATCCGTTGCACGCGGGAATCGAGGGTCGTGTAGACCGAAACCCCATCTCGGTAGAGCTGCTCGACGCCGTAGGTCTTCTCGATGTATTGCCGCACATACTCCGTAAAGTAGGGGGCCTCTCCCGTTTCTTCCTCCAGAGGCTTTAGCAGAATCGGACGAAGACGCGCAGAACGATAGTCCGCCTGCCTCAGCCGACCCGACCGAAGCATCTGACGCAACACGAGATCGCGCCGGTCCTTCGCCCTGCGGGGATGGTTCACGGGAGAATAAAAATAGGGCCCCTTGAGGAGCCCTACGAGAAGAGCACATTCATCGGCCGTCATCTCTTTGCTACGCTTGCCGAAAAAGCGCTGCGCGGCGGCTTCGATCCCGTGCGCGCCACGGCCGAACAGCATGCGATTGAAGTACTTTTCGATGATCTCCCGTTTCGTGTAGGTCCGTTCGAGCAGGACGGCCGTCATCTGCTCCTGGATCTTACGCGAAAACGTCTGCTCTTGGGTCAGGAAGATGTTGCGAGCCAGCTGCTGGGTGATCGTGCTCGCGCCGTGGCCCTTGAGGCTGCCCTCCACCCACAGGTTTCGCACGACGACGCGAAAAATGTCGGGAATGCTCACACCCCAGTGATGCCAGAAGTGTTGATCCTCGGTCGCAATCAGGGCGTCGATCGCCGCATCAGGCAGCAGGTCATAAGTAATCGGATCCCGTCGCTGAACCCAGAACTTTCGCAGGATCTTTCCATCCGCCGAATAGATGTTCGTCGTTCGCGCAGGATCGACGTTTTCCAGCTCATCGAACGACGGCAGACCGCCCTTGAACCTCAAAATGACGGCGGCGGCGACGCCTGCGTAGAGTGTCGCGCAGATCGTGCAGTAGAGCAGAGCTCGAAGCAGGTAATGTCGGAACATGCGTATCAGGATACCCGTTAGGACAGGGCAGCGAGGGTCTCACGCAAGCGCCCAGCCGTCGTCTCGTACTCGGCCTTTCGTCTCCGCTCGTTCTCGACGATATCGGCCGGTGCGTTTTGCAAGAAGCGCTCATTCGCCAGTTTCTTTTCTAGCCCCGTCAGCGCTTTCGACAACCGGTCCAGCTCCTTCTCCTGCCGCTGCCGCTCCACATCCAGGTCGATCAACCCCGCGAGCGGCACGTAGAGTTCGGCATCGGTCAGCACCGCCGTACCAGACGCCGGCGGACGCTCGGCGTCCGCGGCGATCTCGACACGGTCCAGACGGGCGAGTTCCCGGATCGCATCGGCCGCCGCGGCCAGGACCTCGCGACGTGCGTCGTCCGGCATCCTCACGACGAGATCCGCGCGCTTGGAGGGCGGCACGTGCATCGTCCCGCGAATGTTCCGGACCGCCCCCACAACTTCCTGAATCAAGCCGACCTCCGATTCCGCCGTCTCATCGTAAAACGACGTGTTCGCCTCCGGCCACTCGGCCACGATGAGGGCGTCGCCATCGTGCGGGCACTGTTGCCAGAGCTCCTCCGAAATAAACGGCACGACGGGATGCAGCATCCTCAGCGTTCCCTCGAGGACGTGCGCCAGAATGTTCTGGACCTCCTCGCGTGACTGCGCGTCTCCGCCATTCAGACGCACCTTCGCAAGCTCCACATACCAGTCGCAATAGCTGTTCCAGACGAATTCGTAGAGGGTTCGGGATGCCTCGTCGAATCGATACGCTTCGAGGGCGTGTGTCACCGTGTCGATCGTTCGGTGATACTGACTCAGGATCCACCGATCCGCCACGTCGGACGGAGCCGCGGGCGGCGACAGCAAAGCCGGATCGGACGCATCCCGATCGGAGAGGTTCATTAACACGAAGCGCGAGGCGTTCCAAACCTTGTTGCAAAAATTCCGGCACGACTCGGTTATCGGCGAATCCTGCAAGTGGTTGTCCACGACCTCGGCGTCGAATCGAATGTCCTGTGAGCTGCCGCACTGGTAGAGCAGCGACAGCCGAGTCGCGTCGGTGCCGTAGCGTTCGATCAACTCCCGCGGGTCGATGCCCGTGCCGAGGGACTTGCTCATGCGTTTTCCGTCGCGGGTCTGTACGGTCGGGTGAACAAGAACCGTTCGGAACGGGATCTCCTTCACGAACTCCGTCGCCGTCATGATCATCCGAATCACCCAGAGGTAGAGAATTTGACGATCGGTAATCATCACGTCGGTCGGATGGTAGGTCGCCAGGTCGTCCGTCTGATCCGGCCACCCCAGCGTGGCGAACGGCCAGAGTGCCGAGCTGAACCACGTATCCAGCACGTCGGGATCCTGCTCGTAGGCTTCGACGTCCTCCGGTGGCTCGATCTGAACCTTCACTATTCCGGTCTGTTTGTGCGTCCACGCTGGGATGCGATGTCCCCACCAGATCTGGCGCGAGATGCACCAATCCCTGATGTTCTCGAGCCAGTCGATCGAGTATTCTCGAAAACGGTCGGGAACGTAGGTCACGTCCTTCCGACGAAGGGTGGGCAGAATCAGGTCCGCCAGGTCGCGCATGGACACGAACCACTGTTCCAGCAGAAGGGGTTCGATCACCGTGCCACATCGATCGTGGTGGGGCACGGCGTGATCGTGATCGTCGATCTTGACCAGCAACCCCTGCGCTTGGAGTTCGGCCACGACCGCCTCTCGACAGGCATAGCGGTCCTGCCCCGCAAATCGTCCAGCGTCCTCCGTCATCGCCCCGTCCAGCCCGATCACCTGGATTTCCGGCAGGTCGTGGCGTCGCCCGATCTCGTAGTCGTTCGGGTCGTGGGCGGGGGTCACCTTGACGGCGCCGCTCCCCATCTCCGGGTCAGCAGCGTCATCGGCCACGATCGGAATGGATCTGTCCATAAGAGGGAGTCGCACCCGTTTGCCGATCGCGCCCTGCCACCTCCCGTCCGTTGGATGAACGGCCACCCCCGTGTCGCCGAGCATGGTCTCGGGACGTGTCGTGGCCACGACGACATCGTGGTCACCTTCGATACCCGGGTATCGGATATGCCAGAGATGCCCGTGAACGTCGTTCTCCTCCAGCTCCAGGTCGGAAACCACGGATTCGCATTGCGGACACCAGTTCACGATCCGCCGCCCGCGGTAGATCCAACCCCGATCGTAAAACCGGACGAACGTCTGCAGCACGGCACGCACGTAACCTTCGTCCATCGTGTATCGCTCGCGCGACCAGTCGTAGCTGCACCCGAGATCCCTCAACTGCTGCAGGATGGTGTTCCCATAGTTTTCCTTCCACGCTTCGACCCTCTCGAGCATTTCCTCTCGGCCGATGTCGTGCCGCGTCTTTCCTTCCTCTTCCTGAATCCGCTCCTCTACCTTCATCTGCGTTCCGATCCCGGCGTGATCCGTTCCGGGCAGGCAGAGGGTCCGGCGCCCCTGCATGCGCCGCCACCGAACGATCGTGTCGTGAATGGCGTGCTGGAGGGCGTGACCCATGTGAAGTTCCCCCGTCACGTTGGGCGGAGGAATCGTGACCGAAAACGGTTCACCGTCCGGGTTCGACTCGGGCCGGAAATAGCCCCCCTCGTCCCAGAAGGTGTACCACTTTTTCTCTACCGCATTCGGGTCGTAGGTCTTTTCGAGAAGTGCGTCCGTCATGGGGTTCCGTTGGTCAATAGGTCCAGGGGACGTCAGGTGATAGAATAGCTGCGCAACCCTTCGTAGATCGTCTGGACGGCCACCTTGATCACAGCCGTCATCGGGACGGCCAGGAGCATCCCCATGGCACCGAACATCTGACTTCCGACGAGGACGACGAAGATCACGACGAGTGGATGGAGGTCGACGGCACGGGCGACGACGACCGGTTGCACGAAGACGTTGTCGAGCAGCTGGATCACGAGGAACACACCGATGACCGGAAGGATCGTACCCCATCCCAGCGTCGAATACTGCAGCAGCGCCGAAACGGTCCCGGCGATGATCCCGATCAACGGCCCCAGATACGGAATCACGTTCGCCACACCCGCGATCGTCCCAACCACCATGTAATCGCGCAGTCCGATCAGCCAGAGGCCACAGATCGACAAGGCGCTGATGATCACGACCGACATCACCATACCGCGAATGTATCCCCCCAGTTGCTGGTCGATTCGATAGATCAGGTTCAGAACCATTTCAAAATATTTATTGGGGATGAGCTCGATGAAAGCTCGTTTGATCGCCCGACCCTCTGCCAGGAAGAAGAAGAGGACGAGCGGGACGATTACCACAAAGGTGATCCCCGACAGCAGGCTCCCTAGCATCGCCGGCGTTTCTTTGAGCACGTCCGTCGCAGCCCCCTGGACCTTGTCGCTCACCATCGAAGCTAGATCGACCCTGCCGAACTTAGGAAAGACTTTTTGAAGCTCCGGCTGGAGATCCTGGATTTGCATCCTGAGCTGTGACATATACCCCGTCTCCGCCATCCCGAACGCGTGTGCGCTGTCGGTCACGGCTACGGCAGCCTGCCCTAAATCCTTCATCTGTTCGGGCACATAGCGCTGCGTGTCGCGCTGCTTCGACAGGTTTCCGCTGACGCGCAGGATCAGCGGCGACACACCGGGATCACTCGACCGCAGGACGACCGTCCCGATCGCGGGCCCGGGTCGGTCCGGGGCGAACTCGATCGAGATCGTGTCCTGGGAGCCCGGCGCGAGTTTTAGCGGGACGACATCTTGCTCGACGACGAAGGGTGGACTGGCTTCCACTTCGTCAAAGGTCACCTCGCTCCAACCCCGGTTGGCGATCACGCATTCCCAGACGGGCCGATCGCCCAGAATCTGTGTCTTCATGTCGCCCATGCCCGTGATCAGCACGGGCATGAACGTCGCCACGGCCAGAATGAAGATCCCGATTATGGATACGAGCACGGCCGTCACGCTCGCCATCCGGTGGATGCGGTGGGATTCCATGTAATCGACGACCGGCACGAGGATGTAAGAAAGAACGAAAGCCAGCCCAAAAGGCAGGAGCGTCCCGCGAATGGAGTAGATCACCCACGCCACACCCAGGAGCACGGCGCCGATCAGGACCGCCCTGAGAAATTGTGAGACACTGATGTCGGCTCTTTGCTCTTCCATCTAAGGCTCCACGCCGGTCGTTTCCGCTTCCAGTCGAACTTCCTTGAGAGACCGGTTGGTGCGACGGAGTCTCTCGGCGACGATCTGAGAGAGCTGCATCACGATCTTGACCCCGATACGGGGACGGGTTTCGGCAAGCTCGAGAAGGTCGGATCGATTCAGGAGGAGCAGCTCGGCATCTTCGGCAGCCACCGCAGAGGCCGATCGGGGCGCGTCACCCAGGAGAGCCATTTCTCCGAAGAACGCGCCCGTCCTGACCTCTGTGAGCTTGAGATGCGTCTCGTCTTTCTCCTGCTGAAAGATGCTGACCGATCCGGATGCGACGATATAGAGACCGTCACCGGGATCGCCCTGCGAGAACACCATCTCGCCCGCCTTCTTCGACAGGGGTTTCAGGATCCGCTCGATCTCGGCCTGCTCTCTCCGTCCGAGCTCGGAAAACATCGTGGCTTCCGCCCAGATCTTGTCGCTACTGTGGCTTGAAGAGAAGAACTCGAACACGCAGGACTCCTATTCCGAAGCTTTCCAGGGCGCATCGGCTGCCAGCGACAACCCACCGTCGAGCAGCTGATCCAATGCGACGAATGACTTGGGGGTCCGCTGGTTCTCGAGGTGTTCCATCTGAAAGAGTCTGAGCACCGTCCTCGCCTTCTGTCGATCGATCGCGTCGAAGGCCGACGGGTCGAACCGGTCGGGGGTCGCAACCTGGAGGGATTCGAGGAACCGACGGATGTCTCCGTCGATCCATTCGCCGGGCCCATCCACACGCCGGCCGACGGCTCCCCCTGCCTCGGGGCTGAACCAGACACGATCCTCACCAAGGGGCTCTCCGGTCAGAACACATCCGCTCAGGTGCGGGCGGTATCCCAGGCACCCCGCCGACTTGAGCTGAAAGTACCAGAGGGGCAGTTCCAGCCGCTCCGAATCGATGCAATCGATCCAGGCGAGCGAGTCCAGGGCGATCTGCAAAAGCAGCGGATTCCGATCTTCTTCGAGCGTCAGGTGGTCGAGCAGGTCACAGATCGTGCTCGCGAACGTGAGCCGGGCATAGTCCGACTTGATGGCCTCAAACGGCTCCACCGTGTCGCCCTCGGTCAGGGTTTGCAGGTCCCGCGCTTCCCGCCGGAAATAGAGGTAGTGCCCGAACGTAATCGGCTGAAGGCTCGCCCCGAACTTGCTCTTGGGCCGCCGTGCGCCCTTGGCGGCGAGCCGCAGCTTGCCCTGCTCGCGCGAAAACAGAATCACCGCGAGGCTGCTCTCAGTCATTCGGTAGGTGCGGAGCACGAGACCTTCCACACGAATGATCACGGCTTGCCATCCTCGGACGCACGGGCGGATCTCGCCGCCACGGCCGATGGGGGACGTCGCGGATACACCATGTAGACAGATTCGTTTTCCTTCACCATGCCGTATCGTTCGCGGGCGATACGCTCGATCGTCTTCAAGTCGGTCTTGAGCAAAACCGTTCTTTGCGTCAGCGCCTCGTTTTCAACACCGATCTTCGCGACCTCCGTCTCCAGTTGCGCAATTCGGTCGGCCTGGCGCCAGACGCGGGAAAGCCCGTTCTCCCCGGCAAGGAGCAGGTAGGCCGTCAGGGCGACGGGCGTGAACACGACGAGACGAACAAGACGGCCCGACGAAACCTGGAGCCCGCGATGTCCGCGGCCGTTCATGGCTCGAGAACCACCAGATCGTCGCGGTGGATGACGGCTTCCCCCTCGACACCGGTCAGAATATTCGCGACCTCGTGGGTTTGCTTGCCGACGATTTGCCTGAGGGCATCGGCCCCGTACCGGACCAGGCCACGGGCCACCTCTCTCCCATCCGGTGCTTCGACGCCGATCAGATCCCCGGCGTCGAACGAACCCGTCACGCATTGGACGCCCGGGGGCAGCAAGCTCTTGCCCGCGGAAGTCAGCGCCTTTACCGCCCCTTCGTCGACCACCACGGACCCTTTCCGGCGCGTGTTGGCGATCCATCGCTTGCGTCCCTGCATCCTGTCCTGCGTCGGGAGGAACAGCGTCCCCACGTCGCCACCTTCGAGAATCTTGATCAGAGAGGCGGACCGTCCGTCTGCGATCACCGTCGGAACCCCCGCACGACCCACGCTTCTGGCGGCTTCCAGCTTCGTCCGCATTCCACCGAGGCTGACCGCCGAACCTGCCGCCCCGGCCTGTTCGATCATGTCCGTCGTCACTTCGGAAACCACTGGAATGTGCCGGGCCCCATCCGTCCGGGTGGGATCGTCCGAGAAGAGTCCATCCACGGTCGTGTAGGTCACGAGCAGATCGGCCTCGACGAGATGGCTGACCAGAGCCGCCAGCCGGTCGTTGTCGCCCACCTTGTTCTCTTCCACGGCGACGCTGTCGTTCTCATTCACGATCGGCACCGCGCAGAACCGGAACAGCGCGTCCAGCGTGTTCATCGCGTTGACGTAACGCCAGCGGTCCTCCAGCCCATCGTCCGTCAGAAGGACCTGGCCCGTGGGAATGTCGAAACGCCGGAAGGCCAGCTTCCACGCGTTCATCAGCAACCCCTGTCCGATGGCGGCGGTCGCCTGCAGCTCGGGTATGCGTCTGGGACGTTCGCGGAGACCCAGTCGCCCCATCCCCGCACCCACGGCTCCCGAGGAAACCACGGCAACCTGAACGTCCGCGTCCCGAAGGGCCGCGATTTCCTTTGCCACCCGCTCGATCACATCCAGGTTCAGCTCGTTTCCGTGAACCGTCAGCACGCGCGTCCCGATTTTGAGGACGATACGCCGCGCGCCGGCAAGGAGGGCGCGTCGATCGACGGCGGACAGATCCTGGGTTCCAGCGGTCATAGTCCGAGGTCCAGCTGGGGCCGAACGACGACGCCTCGCTCGGCCAGGTAGTCTTTCACGTCGGGTATGCTGTATTGTTCGTAGTGGAAGATCGATGCAGCCAGGGCCGCACTCGCGCGCCCCAATTCGAGCACGTCGAACATGTGCTCGGGGCCCCCGCATCCCCCGGATGCGACGATGGGCACGTTGACGCGGTCGGCCACCGTGCGGGTAAACTCCACATCGTAGCCGTCCTTGGTTCCGTCGGCATCGATGCTGTTCAGGACCAACTCACCGGCACCGCGGTCTACCAGTTCCACCGCCCAGGCCACCGCGTCTCTTCCCGTCGGCGTGCGCCCACCGTCCACCACCACCTCCCACCAGTCACGGTCGCTCTCAGAACCATCGTCCGTCCGCCGGATCGCGTCCATCGACCCCACGATGGCCTGGGACCCGAAACTCTTGGCGGCTTCGTTGATGATGTCAGGGTTCCGAACGGCCGCCGAATTGATCGAGGCCTTCTCCGCCCCCTCTTCGATGATGCTGCGAACGTCCTCAAACGTTCGGACCCCGCCACCGACCGTGAACGGGATGAACACCTCCTCCGAAACCCGACGCACGAGGGCTGCCACGATATCCCGCTTCTCCGCGGAGGCCGTAATGTCGTAGAAGACGAGCTCATCGGCCCCTTCCTCGTCGTAGCGACGCGCCAGTTCAATCGGGTCGCCGGCGTCTCGATCGGCCGAAAACTTCACGCCTCGCACGTTTCGGCCGTTCTTCACGTCCAGACAGGGTATGATTCGCTTCGCCAGCACGGGTCTCAGCCTACGATCTCGCCGAAGTTCTGCAGGAGTTTCAGACCGGCGTCCTGGCTCTTTTCGGGGTGAAACTGCACGCCGAAAACCCGTTCGTTGCCAGCAATCGACACGTAGTCGATCCCGTACTCCGTCGTGGCAACCGTATCCTCTGCGCGAGATGGCTCCACGTAGTAGGAATGTACGAAATAGAAAAAAGCCCCGTCGGGGACGCCCGACAGCAGGGCCGTCTCCCGTTGAATCTGGATCTGATTCCATCCGATCTGTGGCACGCGCTGTCCGTCAGGAAACCGTCGAACCCGACCGGGTAAAAGGCCGAGCCCGCGATGCGCACCCAGCTCCTCGCTCCCGGAAAACAGAAGCTGTAGACCCAGACAGATGCCGAGAAACGGAACGCCATCGGAAACGGCCTTCACGATCGGGTCGATCAACCCCGCCTCGCGCAGGTTGTCCATCGCATCACCGAACGCCCCGACACCCGGCAACACGATCCCATCGGCCGACGACACCTGCCGGGGACTCGACGTGATGCTCGCCTCGTATCCGACGCGGCCGAACCCCTTCTGGACGCTCCGCAGATTGCCCATCCCGTAGTCGACGATGGCGATCACGACCCGCTCAACTCCTGCGAGCGCTCCGCGGCGGCCTCGACCGCCGCCATCAGAGCCGCGCGAAATCCCCCGTCTTCCAGAGCTCGGATTCCGGCGATGGTCGTCCCACCCGGCGACGTCACGCGCTCCTTCAACACGGCGGGCGATTCGTTCGACTCGAGCACCATCTTCGCCGACCCGAGCACCGTTTGCGTGGCCAGCTGCTGGGCGACGGGCCTCGGTAGCCCCGCCCGAACGCCGCCGTCGGCCAGAGCGTCGATCATCACGAAGACGAACGCGGGGCCGCTGCCCGATAGGCCTGTCACCGCATCCATCTGGGATTCGTCGACCCGCACCGTCACCCCCACCGAACCCAGCAGCGCCTCCGCCCTAGCCAGATGTTCCTCTCCCGCGCCACGCCCGCCACACAGGGCAGATGCGGCCGCCCCCACCTGGGCCATCAGGTTCGGCATCGACCGAACGACCGCCACACCATCGGGTAGAGCGGCTGCCAATGCGTCCGTTCCGATTCCGGCCATGATCGACACGACCGTCGCCGTCGGTTTCACCTGATGGGCAAACACCTCGACGACGGCCTGCCAGATCTGCGGTTTCAGCGCCAGCAGAATCACATCGGCCTCTCCGGCCACTGCCGCGGCGTCGGTCGAGGTGCCCACATTCAGCCGATCCCGGTGCCGGGTCAGAAGCTCCTCCTCCAGATCGACCGCCGTGACGGTCTCGGGGGCCACCGCCCCCGACTCCACCGCACCGACGAGAATGGCGCCGCCCATGTTCCCAGCGCCGATCACGACGATCGACTTGTCACGAAGGGGGGATGGGAGCGGGGCTTCTCTACTTTTCACTTTTCACTTCTCACTCGTTTCGTTCTCTACTCGACAAAGGTCAGCCACCCGTGACAGTCCTTGGCTTTTCCATCGGTAATGCCGAAAAATGTATCCTGCAGCCGCTTCGTCATAGGACCCCGTTCCCCATTGCCAACGGGGATGCGATCGATCTCGGCGATCGGTGTGATCTCCGCGGCGCTGCCAGTGAAGAAGACCTCATCGGCGATGTAGAGCGACTCGCGTGGAATCGCGCGCTGGGTCACCGTAAAGCCCAGCTCTCGAGCCAGGGTGATCACCGAGTGCCGCGTGATTCCCGGCAAGATTGAAGACCCGCTCGAAGGTGTGTAAATGGCCCCGTTCTTGATCATGAAAATGTTCTCGCCGCTCGCCTCGCTCACATACCCCGCGCTGTCAAGGGCGATCCCCTCCGAATACCCGTCGGCCATCGCCTCGAGCTTGATAAGCTGCGAGTTCATGTAGTTCGCGCCCACCTTGGCCAGCGACGGCATGGTGTTCGGTGCCAATCGGCTCCAAGAGGCGGTGCGCACCGACGCGCCCTTCTCCAGGGCGTCCGCGCCGAGGTAGGCACCCCACTTCCAAACCGCGATCACCACGTCGACCGGACAGGGAGTCGGATCGACGCCGAGACTGCCGTAGCCTCTGAAGGCGATCGGACGCACGTAGCACGAGGCCAGCTCGTTCACGCGTATCGTCTCCAGAATCGCGGCTTCGATCGTCTCCTTGTCGTAGGGAATCGGCATCCGATAAATCTTGGCCGAATCGTAAATCCGGTTCACGTGATCGCCCAGACGAAAGCAAGCAGGTCCCTTCACCGTCTCATAGCACCGCATGCCTTCGAACACGCTCGAGCCGTAGTGGACGACGTGGGAAAGGACGTGGATCTTGGCGTCGTCCCAATCCACGTGCTCGCCGTTGAACCAGATCTTTTTTGCCTTCTCCATCGGGGGCACTGGGTTTCTCCTTCAACTCGGACGACGGGCATCCGCCGTCCTTCGCCATACCGCTTGTGGAGTTATTTTTCCTGACGAGTTCTGACCGCTGACGACTATGATCAGATGGTTTGCCGTCCGATCAGCGCAGATCGCTGATGCGCAACTGGATGTCCCTTCGGCCGCGCCACTCGTTTTCCTCGATCACATAGACCATGTCCAGGTTTGCCTCGCCCGGGGTCAACCGATACGTCAGATGCCCCAGATTGTAGCCGATGCAGTCGAGCACACTCCCATTCTGGCGGGCCTTGAAGCGAAGATGATTCCTCCCCACGACGGATGGGGCGCCCACGACCTCGACCGCCCTGGACACCATGAGGGGCCTCGGGTTCTGCGGGCCGAACGGCGCGAACCGGCGCAGCATCTCCACCATTCGGCGGTCGATCTTGTCCAGCGTGATCTCATCGTCTATTTCGAGCCGCGGCGTCAGGTCTTCAGGCAGCATCATCTCCTCCGCCACGGCGACCAGGGCCTCACGAAACGCGGAGACCTGATCTCGATCGATCGTCAAACCCGCAGCGTACTTGTGTCCGCCGAAGGCGACGAGATGTTCCTGACAGCGCGACACCGCTTCGTAGAGGTCGAAGCCCGGAATGCTCCGAGCCGACCCCTTTCCACGTTCACCGTCGAGGGAAATCAACACAGTCGGAAGGTGCACGCGTTCGGCGATCCGCGAGGCCACGATTCCAATCACCCCGGGATGCCACGAGGCCGAAGCAAGAACCAGGGCCCGAGCGGACGCCAGGTCGGGTTCCTTTTCTACGAGCTCGACGGCCTCGCGATACATGCGGTCGTCCACTTGCCGCCGCACGCGGTTCTGAGTCTCCAGCACCTCGGCAATGTCGGCCGCCTGTTCGGCATCGTCCGTCGTCAGCATCGTCACCGCATCGAGCGCCGACCCCATCCGTCCGAGCGCATTGATCCGGGGCGCCAGTACGAAGATCAGAGGACTCGTACCAAGCCGCCGACCCGTCAGCTTGACGCCCCGCAGCAGGGCCTTGAGCCCCTCGTTTTCGGTTCGCTCCATGCGGCGCAGCCCGTTCGACACGAGGATCCGGTTCTCGCCGACCAGAGGCACGATGTCGGCGGCGCATCCGAGTGCGACGAGGTCCATGTTCTGGTAGACCGGCTCGGGATCGAGCTGGCGATCGCGATAGACGGCGTCGGCAAGCTTGAAGGCCAGAGCCACACCCGACAGTTCTTTGAATGGATAGTCGCAGTCGGGCCGCTTCGGGTTCACCACCGCCACAGCATCGGGCAACGCCCCCGGTTGATGGTGATCGGTGATGATCACGTCGACACCGCGTCCTCGCGCGTAGAGGGTTTCGGCCGTCGCCGTGATTCCGCAGTCCACCGAAATCAGCAGGGTCGTGCCCTGGGCCACACACGTGTCGATCGCCTCGTGCGAGATCCCGTAGCCCTCTTCGAGACGGTTGGGGATGTAGAATCTCACGGTCGCTCCAAGCGCCCCGAGTGTGCGCACGAGCAACGAGGTCCCGGTGACCCCATCGACATCGTAGTCGCCGTGAATCATGATCTGTTCGTTCGAGTCGATGGCCTGCCAGATCCGGGCGGAGGCCGCCGTCATGTCCCTCATCTCGAACGGGTCGATCAGATCTTCGAGCTTCGGCTCCAAAAAAGCCCTGGCGACATCGGGATCCTCGACACCCCGGTTGACGAGGATTTTGGCCATCATCGGGGGCGCCGACAGTGCGGAACGCAAGTCGCCAACGACCGTAGCGTTGGGCTTATCGGCGATGACCCAGCGCGGTTCAATCCGGCGATCTAGCACGGATTCAACGGTCGACACGGTCACCTCGCATTTGTCGAGCGCTCGACAGAGACGCTCGAAATCTTCGATCGACAGTGTTTCGGGTCGCGACGCCCCGTCGATGCGCGCGGCGGCGAACACCGCCTCGACGTCAGAGCTCACGGCCGTCAGACTATTCCTGATCATTTTTCGTCTTCGCTGAAAGCACGTCCTGGCGACCATAAAGAGCAGATCCTCGTCTTCCACCTTTGGGCGACGATAGCCCTCAAAAGTCAACCGAACGACCGAGGAATGAACCTTCGGCGGCGGCGAAAAGGCCTCGGGCTCCACGTCGAAAAGGTGGCGCGCCTCGGCCCTCAACCCGGCCGATATCGTCAACAGACCATAGTCCTTCCCACCTGGCTCGGCAACCAGACGTTCGGCAACCTCCCGCTGCATCATCAGGACCGCGTGCCGCCAGCATTCGGCCTGGCTCAACACGTGGTCGATCAGCCTCCCCGTGATCCGGTAGGGCATGTTCGCCACCAGGATCGCCTGGCGCGCCTCGAAGTCCTTCAGCACGTGGGCGAATGAAACGGTCAGCACATCGGCCTCGACGACCCGAAGCGCGTCGCCATACCGGTCGGTCAACCCCTGCGCCAGACCGGGGTCCATTTCGATCGCCACGACGCGGGATGTCGCAGAGACCAGATGCTCGGTCAACGCCCCTCGCCCCGGACCAACTTCGATCACCAGGTCCCCGGGCCCGATGCGGGCGGACTCGACGATCCGCCGGGCCACGTCGGGTCGCGTGAGAAAGTGCTGGCCCAGTCTCCTGTGGCGGGACACGTCAGGCTGCCAGCCCAAAGAAGGCCTCGGCATTCTCGGTCGTGACCCTCGCGAGCGTGTCGATCGAGTCCCCACGCGCTTTTGCGAGAAACTCGGCGATGTCACGAACGTAGGCCGGCTCGTTTCGGCGACCCCGATGGGGTACCGGCGCCAGATACGGACAATCGGTCTCGAGAAGCAATCGATCCTCGGGCACGCTCATTACCACGGCCAGCCGGTCTGACTTCCTGAACGTGACCGTGCCGCCGAATCCAAGATAGTAGCCTCGTTCCACGGCCTGTCTTGCCTGGTCCACCGTCCCGCCGAAACAGTGCAGAACCGCGCGAACCCCACTCTCCGCTTCCTTACCCAGAACCTCCAGAACCCTCGACTCGGCTCCGCGACTGTGGACGACCAGAGGCAGGTCTCGATCGAGAGCCATCCGGATGTGCGCCCGGAAAAAACGCTCTTGGAGATCGCGCGGCGCGTAATCCCGGTAGAAATCCAGCCCGGTCTCGCCGACCGCCACGACCTCGGGCTCTGACAGAAGCGCCCGCAGAGGCGAAAGATCACGCGGTGCGTCGGCCACATCGTGGGGGTGAACCCCAACCGTGGCGTAAACTCCCGCATACTCGCGAGCCAGGTCGATCGCCTGCCGGCTTCGCCCCAGGTTCGTGCCCACGTCGACGATCCGGCTGACGCCCGCTCCATCCGCACGTTCGATCGCCTGTACGCGGTCGACTTCGAACTGCGGAAAGCACAGATGGGCGTGCGAGTCAACAAGCACGTCGTCAGCTAACCCGGGACCCGGCTGGGAGATCGCTATCCGGAGCTAGGAGCCCGAGTCGACCGTCGGCCGACGCCGCCAGAAGCATGCCCTGCGATTCCACGCCCCGTATCGTAGCCGGCTCGAGGTTGGCCACGACGACGATCCGTCGTCCCACGAGCGCATCGGCTTCATAATGTTGGGCCACGCCGGCCACCAGCTGTCGTTCTTCGGTTCCCAGATCGATTTGAAGCTTGAGGAGCCTGTCCGCTCCTTCGACCTTTTCCGCTGTCTTGACGACGGCCACACGGAGATCGAGCTTTTGAAAATCGTTGAACGAGATGGTTTTCGCTGCATCTTCCGCCATGTCCTTCTCCTCCGTCTGATCCGACGTATCCACTTCCTCCGGTAGCTCGATCTTCGGGAAAAGCGGATCCATCTTCTTCACCGTCTGGCCGAACGCCAGCCCGCCCCACGACAATGCGTCAGCGTGCACGTCCTGCACGGTGCCCCCGCACCCGATCTGCTCCCATATGGCCTGCGCCTTTTGCGGCACGACCGGACTCAGCCACACGGCCAGCTGTCGCAGCGTCTCGGCCAATCCGTAAATTACGGTCTCGAGGTCGTCCCGGCGTGCATCGTCCTTCGCCAATGCCCACGGCTCCTTGACCTCGATGAACCGATTGGCTTCGCGCACGAGGGCCATGATCGCCTCAACGATCGTCACCGTATCGAACGCGGGCAGTGCCCTCGTGATCGTATCCGCCGTCTTCACCGCCTGGCTCCTCAAGGGCTCGAGATCAGCGTGCAACGGATCGACGTTCGGAATGCGTCCGTCCACGTAGCGTTCGGCCATCACCACGGTCCGGTTCACGAGATTGCCCAGGTCGTTGGCCAACTCCGCGTTGTAGCGCCCCGCGAACGACTCGACCGTAAAGTTGCTATCCTGGCCGAGCGTCATTTCCCGCACGAGGTAGTAGCGGAACGCGTCGACGCCATAGGTTTCGACCAGATCCAGAGGTTCGACGGCATTGCCCCTGCTCTTGCCCATCTTTTCGGCATCCACCAGCCAGTAGCCGTGCGCCATGATCGTCTCGGGTATCTCGGCGCCCATCGCTTTGAGCATCGTCGGCCAGTAGACGCAGTGAGTCGTCAGAATATCCTTGCCGATCAGGTGGCACGAAGCCGGCCACCAACGGGTGTAGGCCGCATCGTCGACAAGATAGCCTGTGGCCGTCACGTAGTTCAACAACGCGTCAAACCAGACATAGGTGACGTAGTCTTCATCGAACGGAAGGGGAATGCCCCAGGCCACGCGCGCCTTCGGTCGGGAGATGCATAGATCGCCCAGCGGCTGACGGAGAAATCCCAGAATCTCATTGCGACGCGTCGCAGGCCGGATAAAGTCGGGGTGTGTCTCGATGTGATCGATGAGCCACTCCTGGTAGGCGCTCATCTTGAAGAAGTAATTCTTCTCCGACAATTGGACGACTTCGCGCCCCCCGATCGGGTCGTTGCCGTCCACCAGATCTTTTTCCGTAAAGAATTGCTCTTCGTAAACGGAGTACCATCCCTCGTAGTCGGCCGAATAGATCTCCCCCGCATTGTAGACCTGTTGCAGGGTCTCTTTAACCACGTTCTGGTGCCGTACTTCGGTCGTCCGGATGAAGTCGTCGTGGGAAATGTTCAAGCGACCCCACAGCGCCTCGAACTGTCGGGCCATCTCATCGACGAAATCCTGGGGAGATGCGCCTCGCTCCCTGGCTGCCAGCTCGACCTTCTGGCCGTGCTCGTCCATCCCTGTCAGGAACAGCACGTCGTGTCCCAGAAGCCTGTGGTATCGTGCCAACACGTCTGCCACGGTCGTCGTGTAGGCGTGCCCCAGGTGAGGCTCCCCGTTGGCGTAGTAGATCGGTGTCGTGATGTAGAAGCGTTTCACGTCAGACCGCGCTGTCGAAGCGTGCGCCACATGGCGACGAGGCTGAGTTGAAGGTTGATGTTGCGACGGTTCATTTCCCGGATTCGTTCAATCTCGGTCGCGGTGGCGGCGATCAGTCTCTCATCGAACAGCGACGCCAGGTGCTTCAGCGTCTCCAACCTCGGCGCACCCGGTGGAAACGCCTCATCGTCCCGGAGCCTGAAACGCAGGGTCTCGGCCAACAGAACCTCTGCCGCCTTCAAAAGGTCGAAGACCCCCTGTTTGTCCGAAGCCAATCGTTCGAGGGCACCGAACGTCTGTGCATCACGCCCGGTGACGAGCGCTTCCAGAAAGCGATGGGCCCGCGTCTGCAAAGCCGCCACGTCTTCGCCCGTCAGTGCGATCGCGCGTCGAAGATTGCCCCCCGAGGCGTCCGCCGCATAATCGGCCACGGCCTCGCTGACTGATGTCAACGTTCTGAGATGCTGCTTCAACTCCGCCCGCGCAATCGGTCCGAAAGCCAGCAGCTGACAACGCGAAACGATCGTCGGCAGCAGGCGATCGGGTGAGGGCGCTGTCAGGATGATCAGAGAACGATCGGGTGGCTCCTCGAGTGTTTTGAGCAGAATGTTGGCAGCCTCTGGACGAATGTGATGGGCGTTCAGGAACACCATCGTCCGCCATCCTCCTTCGAAACTGCCATAGGCGAACTCTTTGACGCCGGCCCGCAGCCGATCCACGACGACCGAGGTCCCCTCGTCGGGCAGAGGATAACCGTAAGGGTCGACAACGGATTCCTCCGCAACTCTTCGAATCTCCTCATCTTTCGTGCTCTTCGTGGCGGGCACGATCACGTTGAAATCGGGGTGGCCGAGGGACCGCGTTCGTCCGCAGGCTGCGCAGTCTTCGCAGGCACCAGCCTCCCCGCGTTCACAATGCAACGAGCGCGCGAGTTCGATCGCCACGGCCGTCTTACCCACGCCCTCGGGGCCCCAGAAAAGGAGGGCGTGCGGCAATCGATCCGACGAGCGGAGCCTTTCGAGGATGCGTCGAACACGCGGCTGGCCAATGATGCGATCGGAGAACACGATGGACTCAGTTCAGGGCAATGCCGGTTTCCGCACAAAAAAACCGGACAGATTCGGCGTCGAAACGGAGACCCACTCGCTCGCCGGCACTCGGACACGCGCTCCCCACAACACGCACGACCAGCGCGAGCCCCGAGGCATCCGTGTAGAGCAGCGTTTCGCTGCCCGTGGGCTCGACGACATCTACGGCAGCGACCACCGTCGCATCGTCATCCGGCACGACCTCGACGTGTTCGGGACGGACGCCCAGAACGGTCGGGCCTCCCGGCAATGATCGATCGTCGAGCGTGATTTTCAACCCGTCGCCCTCGAATGAGCCACCGTCGATTCGTCCTTCGATGAAATTCATGGACGGCGTTCCGATGAAACTAGCCACGAATCGGTTTGCAGGCCTGGTGTAGAGATCCATGGGGCTACCCAGCTGCTGCAGCCGCCCCGATTGCAAAACGGCGATCCGGTCCCCCATCGTCATCGCCTCGACCTAGTCGTGGGTCACATAGATCATCGTCACACCCAACTTCCGATGAAGTCGATTCAGCTCGGTACGCATCTGTGCGCGAAGCTTGGCGTCCAGGTTCGACAGCGGCTCGTCGAACAGAAACACCTTCGGGTTCCGGACGATGGCCCTCCCCAATGCCACCCTCTGACGTTGACCACCCGAAAGGGCACGAGGTTTCCGATCGAAAAGATCATCCAGCCCAAGAATGGCCGCAGCCGACCCCACGGCTTCATCGATCTGGCTCTGCGGCAATTTTCGAAGTTTCAGTCCAAAAGCCAGGTTTTCACGCACCGTCATGTGCGGATACAGGGCGTAGTTTTGGAAAACCATCGATACGTCACGGTCTTTGGGCGCAATTTCGTTCGCCCGAACGCCACCAATGAAAATGTCGCCAGACGTCGGCGACTCGAGTCCGGCCATCATCCGGAGCATCGTGGACTTGCCGCACCCAGAGGGTCCCACGAGGACGAGGAATTCGCCGTCGCGCACCTCCAGATTGACCGTGTCGACGGCAACCACACCCCCTTCGAATTCTTTTCGGAGATTTTTCAGAACAACATCGGCCATCTGACACCTGGATCGGGATGCGAAAACGAGCGAAAGTGTTTGAAAAATAGTAACCTTGCGCCTGAAACCGGTCAAGAAATATCACCGGACGCATCCCGCTTCGCGACCCAATCCGACAAACTTCCCTCGATCGGTTTGATCATCACCACGGCGTCCTCTCGCGGCCGTCGGTAGTAATCCCGACGAATGGCCACCGTTTCGAACCCACGGCTCCGGTAGAGCCCTGTCGCCGCCCCGTTCGAAGCCCGCACCTCAAGGGTGACCACCTGCACGCCCAACCCGCTCAGCTCTTCGAGCATCGCGTCGATCAGGAGCCCGCCCGTGCCCTCGCCCCGATGATCAGGATCGACGGCCAGGTCGGTCAGATGGTATTCTCCGTCGACCCGATACCCGACCGCATAGCCCAGAATCGTGCTGGCCTGTCGCGCGACCCGGCAGAGGCTGCCACGCTGCGCCATCGCTCGTTCGAAATCGTGCGTCTGCCAGGGCGTAGAAAACGAAGCCTGCTCGATCGTCGTGACGATTGGTAGGTCGCTCTCACGCATCGGCTCCAGGCTGAACGGCCGGTCGCTACTATCCCTGTCCATTTCGCTCTTTAGCCCGTTCCCGTTCGGCTTGTGAAGCGCGGCAGTAATTCGGCTCGGCCTGGTCGACGTCGACGATTTGGCCTGCCTCGATCTGGAGGGCCCCCAACCGGGCAATCGTTCCGCCATCGGGATCGCACAATTCTCGGGGGGCCACCGTCGCGCCTTCGACCGCCGTCAGTTCCTCCTCAAATTTGGTCGCACCCTCTCCCAAAAAGACCATGGGCTCGATCATTTCCTCGATTACCCTGTCGAATGCCATCGCGCGATCCGCGACAATCACCGCAACCCCATCGCGTGAGACCTCGTAAATACCCGCATAAACGAGGCCTCGGCGTGCATCCAGCATCGGACAGACACGCTGGCGTTCGCCACCGATCAACCGTGATGCCAATCCTTCGAGCGTCGACACGAGTGCGAGAGGAAGGTCGGCAGCAAGGGCGATCCCCTTCGCTGTGCTCAGCCCGATACGAAGACCGGTGAAGGATCCGGGACCTGCAGAAACGGCCAATCCGCCCACGTCCTGATGGACCAGACCGGCCGATTTCAGCGCGACCTCCACCATCGGTAACAGGCGCTCGGCGTGCTGCCGACCGGGGGGGGCCGTCTCAACAGAAAGGATGGTGGCCCCGTCCGCCAGACCGACACTACAAACGGGCGTTGCGGTTTCGATTCCGAGCGTGATCAAGAAGGATGAGAGACCATCAGATCAACCGAATCTGCGCTTCGTCTTTGGGTAGCTGAATACCGAGGTGGGAGTAGGCGAGCGGCGTGGCCTGCCGTCCGCTGGAGGTGCGGATCAGGAATCCCTGCTGAATCAGGAAAGGCTCGTAGACGTCCTGGATCGTCTCCATCTCCTCGCCGAGTGCAGTCGCCAGGTTGTTGAGCCCGACGGGCCCCCCGGCGAATTTTTCGATCAGCAGCAGAAGGAGTCGGCGATCCATGTCGTCGAGCCCGATCCCATCGATCTCGTGCAGTTTAAGCGCAGCCTCGGCCACTTCGCGCGTGATCACACCGTCCGCCCGCATCTGGGCATAATCCCTCGCGCGATTGAGGAGCCGATTCGCGATCCGTGCGGTCCCCCGACAGCGGTGGGCGATCTCGCGGGCGCCGTCCGGATCCAATCGAATGTCGAGAATACCGGCAGAGCGTTCGACGATCGTCTGCAGTTCGTCGTCGCTGTAGAAATCGAGGCGCTCGATCATCCCGAAGCGTGATCGCATCGGCTCGGACAAGAGACCCAGCCGTGTCGTCGCGCCGATCAGCGTGAACGATTCCAATGAGATACGGTATGAGCGGGCGTTCGGTCCACTGTCGATCATAATGTCGAGTGCGAAATCCTCCATGGCCAAATACAGATGCTCTTCGACCACCCGGTTCATCCGGTGAACCTCGTCGATGAACAGGACGTCACGTTCACCCAGGTTCGTAAGAATGCCCCCTAGATCGGTCGGACGCTCGAGGACGGGGCCCGACGTAGGCGTCAACTCGACGTCGAGCTCGTTGGCGATCACGTGGGCGAGGGTCGTCTTCCCCAGACCCGGCGGCCCATAGAGCAGAACGTGATCCATGGCATCGCCTCGTTGGCGGGCAGCCTGAACGGCGATCTTCAGCTTTTCTTGAACCTTCTCCTGCCCGGCCATTTCCGAAAAGCGGAGTGGGCGAAGCTTCTGCTCTTGTTCGAGGGCGTCATTGTCGAGCTGTTCGGAAGTGATGAATCTTTCAGCCACGTTGACCTCGCCGATCTGTGGTTTCAGATGGATCTCAGGGCCGCCTTGATGACTACCTCGACGGTCACCTCTTCATCCTGCTCGTCGATCACTTGCGACACGACTCGGCGGGCCTGCCCGGGATTTGCCCCCAGCCCGATCAGCGCAGACACCGCTTCTTCGGCCACCTCGACGGACTCCCCATCGCCCTCGAACGCGACCACATCGCCTTCGACTGCCATCACACGGTCCTTGAGCTCCAGGACAAGACGCTGGGCGATCTTTTGCCCGATTCCCTTGATCCGCGTCAACCCCTTCGCATCACCCGCCAGCACCAGCAGTTTGAAATCACGGATCGTGATTCCCGAAAGGATTTTTTGTGCCATCGGAGGTCCAATGCCCGACACGGCGACGAGCAATCTGAACAACGTGCGCTCGGCCTCGGTCGTGAAGCCGTAAAGCGCCAGCACGTCTTCGCGAACGTGAAGGTGGGCGAACAACTGTATCGGATCGCCTTGCTGTCGTGACGTGTCGAACGAGGACAGCGACGTATGGAGGTGGATTCCCAACCCTCCGACGTCGATCACGACGTGGGTTGGTGCGTTCTCCGCCAGCTTGCCGGAGACGTAGTCGATCATTTGGCAAAGCGCCTGGCTTGAGCCGGGTCGGCGCCCGCGGCGATCAATCGTTCTGCCATCGACGAAGGATTTCTCTGCCCCACGTAGTATCCAGAACGTCCGCTGCGATGGGCGTGACAGAGTGCGACAGCAACAGCGTCCGTTACGTCGAGCGGCGTGTCCCCCTCGCCAACAGGTCCGAGCACCTTCTCCACCATGAACTGGACCTGCTCCTTGGCCGCGTTGCCGTTTCCAACCACTGCCTTCTTTACCTCGCGGGGCGCGTACTCGAAAAAAGGTACGTTCGCACGAGCCACCGCAGTCAGAATCGTCCCGCGGGCGTGACACATCTTCATGAGGGTCTGAACGTTGGCCCCGTGAAACACAGCCTCGACGGCAACGGCGTCTGGCCGGCGGCGTTTGACGAGGTCCTGGAACTGCTCGTGGATGTCGAGGAGCCTTCGCTCGAAGGATACGTTGGTGACGGGACGAATGCAGCCCGCCTCGATCAGTCGATGATGACGCGAGGTTTCCACATACCCATATCCCGTGACGACGCTGCCGGGATCGATCCCGAGGATGATCACTGCGGAGGCCTTTCTCCGAAAGGGAGGACCTCTTTCGCACGACCCGCCTTCGTTCAAGCTTCGGCGGACAAGAACGCCGTCGCTTAACGCGCTTCGCCGGGGTTTCGGGCGTCGGGCACTCAGGCGGACACAGATGCAACAGAGGACAGGCGTGGGTGAAACAAGGGGAAAAGTTGATAGCGCCCGGGGGGATTCAGGCAGAGGTGAGTGTGGCCATCTCCTCGTCGTCGACTTCGAAATTGGCGTAGACGTTCTGGATGTCGTCGTTGTCGTCGAGGGCCTCTAGGAGGGTGATGAGTTGCTTGGCGGTGTTACCCTCGACAGGGACGGTGTTTTGCGGGATGCGGGTCAGTGCTGCGCGCTCGATCGGAATGCTCGCCTCCTCGACGGCTTTTCGAACATTGTCGAACGATTGCAGCGGCGTCAGCACCTCGAACACGTCGTCGCCCTCGATCAGATCGTCGGCCCCGGCGTCGACGGCGACGTTCATCAAGGTCTCTTCGTCGGTCTCTTCCTTGGCGACGACGACCGAGCCCATCTGCTCGAAAATCCAGCCGACCGAGCCCGTTTCGGCCATGCTACCGTGGTACTTGTTGAACAGATGGCGAACCTCGGACACCGTTCTGTTCTTGTTATCGGTCAGAACCTCGACGAACAGGGCCACGCCTCCGGGACCATAGCCTTCGTAGATGGCCCCTTCATAGCTCTCGCCTTCGAGGTCACCGGTGCCCTTTTGGATTGCGCGTTCGATCGTGTTGGCAGGCATGTTCTCGCCCTTAGCCGCCTGGACAGCCGCGCGCAGCCGTGGGTTTGAACCCTCGTCACCGCCTCCCTCCCTGGCGGACACATTGATTTCGCGAATCAGCTTGGTGAAGACCTTGCTCCGCCTGGCGTCCTGCCGACCCTTGCGGTGCTTGATGTTCGCCCATTTTGAGTGTCCGGCCATCGTTCCTCACCCACGCTCTGACTGGGAAACCGAGGACTGAAACCCGCGTAACCGGTTGTTAATGTAGCAAGAAGGCCCATGCCGGGCAACACTCAAATGCCGCGTCCTACGGGCGTTTTTCGACCCAAACGAACCTCTCGGGGTTCCGGTCGCCTCGCTCCACATCCGGTTCGACGACACCTCGCACGACCCCCATCAGTGCCAGGTCAGCCACGACCCGATCGACAATCGTCCCCGATGTGGCCTCGTCGACGTGCCCATCTCGCAGCTCATCGGGGGCGGCTTCGTACTGAGGTTTCAAGAGGGCCAGGCAGAAACCGTTCGACTTCAATAACGATAAGGCTTTTGGAACCACCTTGCCCAGGGGCGTCCAGCCCACATCGGCCACCACCACATCACAGGGCTCCTCCAGCGCCACGTGCAGCGCGTTCCGTCGTTCCACCACCACCACGCGCTCGTCTGTCCGAAGCTTCCAATCGAGCACACCGTAGCCTGTCTCGACGGCGTAGACCCTTGCCGCCCCCCTTTGCAACAGGCAATCGGTGAACCCGCCGACGTTCGCGCCGAGGTCTGCCGCGACCACGTCAGTGACATCCACACCGAAATGGTCGAGTGCGCTCTCCAGCTTGTCGCCCCCGCGGCTCACGAATCGTCCGCTGCGTTGTCGGTTGCTTTTCGCCATACCAAGAAAACGGCAACTCCATCTTGGAGCCGCCGTCGTAAATTGTGCAGGTTTCAGGGTGGAGGGGCAGGGTGGCCCGCTCGCGCCCTATCCCAGTCTCTCCTAGGCCTCGACCGCCTCGGCCTCGACTTTGGACTCGGCCACGATCTTCTGAGTCAGCTGTGTGGGAACCGGCTCGAAGTGATCGAGCGTCATCGTGTAGTCCCCGGTGCCTTGGGTCATCGACCGGAGTGCGGTCGAATACTTGTAGAGTTCGGCCAGCGGCACTTCGGCTCGTATGACCTGGAAGCTTCCCTCGGGATCCATCCCCTGGATACGGCCTCTCCGCGAATTCAGGTCGCCCATTACTTCTCCCATATACTGCTCTGGGACCCGGATTTCCACGTTGTAAATGGGCTCGAGCAAGATCGGCTTGGCACCCAGAAACGCATCCTGGAAAGCGCGCGAACCGGCCATCTTGAAGGCCATTTCCGAAGAATCGACCGCGTGGTAGGACCCATCGTAGACCGTGACCTTGGTGTCGACCACCCGGTAACCGGCCAGCGGGCCCTCGTCCATCGACTCGCTGATGCCCTTTTCCACTGCAGGGATGTAGTTCCTCGGAATGTTCCCACCCACGACCGCGTCGTCGAACTCATAGCCTTCGCCCCGCCCCCGAGCCTCGATGCGGAGATAAACCTCGCCAAACTGGCCGCGGCCACCGGACTGCTTTTTGTGTCGATGATGCCCCTCAGCCTTCCCCATGATCGTCTCCCGGTAAGGAATGCGGGGTTCGACCATGTTGACCTCGACGCCGAACTTCCGGTTCAGTTTGTCCAGCACGACTGTCAGGTGCAGTTCGCCTTGGCCTTCGACGATGATCTGCTTGAGTTCCGGGTCGTAGCCCGACAGAAAACTCGGATCCTCCTCGTGAATTCGATGCAGCCCCGTGCTAATCTTTTCCTCATCCCCGCGAGATTTGGGTTCCACCGCGATCCGAATGAGCGGGTGTGGAAACTCGAGAGGAGCGACCAGTACGCCGTTCTGCTTCTCCGTGATCGTGTTCCCGGTGTGTGTGTCCTTCAGCTTCATCAGGGCCCCCATGTCGCCGGGGCCGATCGAATCCGCGTCCTCCCTCTGGGAACCGTTCAGGTAGTAGGTCTGACCGATGCGCTCGTTGGCCTCGAGACTTGCGTTGTAGGCATCGACACCGCCCTCGAGGGAGCCACAGAAAACGCGAACGAACGACAGGTCACCGACTGATTCCGAGATCGTCTTGAAAACCACCGCGGCGAGCGCCTGCCCGTTCTCAGGCTGAAGCTCGATTTCGTCACCTCCGCCAAGGGGCGTTGCCGTATGGGGAGATACGTCTTTCGGGGAGGGTATGCCGACATCCATGAAATCCAGGAAGAGATCGGCGCCGATGGCCTTGGAAGCATCGCCGCAGAGAACGGGAAACACCATTCGTCCAGCGATCCCCGCACGGAGCCCAGCCGCGATTTCCTCATCCGTCAGCTCGCCCTCCTCGAGATATTTTTCGAGCAGTTCATCGCTCCCCTCTGCTATGGCTTCGACGACCCGCTCCCTCATCGTGGCCACCTGATCCTGCAGCTCGGCAGGCACATCGCCCACGTCGGACTTGCCACTGCCATCGGTCTGGTAGGTCACCAGCTTATTCTTCAGCACGTCGACGACCTGGTTGAACCCGACACCCTGATTGACGGGAATCTGAACGGGCACCACGCTTTGGCCAAAATGCTCCTGCAAGCTGGCCAGGGTGCTGTCGAAATCTGCCTGCTCCTTATCGACGTGATTCACGAAGAACACGGCAGATCGTCCGTACTCTTCACAGAATCCCCATACCTTGTCCGTGCCGATTTCGACGCCTGATTGGGCGTGGACGACGATCACCGCGGCATCGGCCGCCCAAACAGCGGCTTTGGCATCGCCAATGAAGTCAGCGTAACCCGGTGCATCGACGGCATTCACCTTTGCGCCCTGCCACTCGCAGTGCAGGAGCGACGCGCTGATCGAGATTTGGCGCTCTTTTTCGGAGTCCGTGAAATCAGAGGTGGTGCTACCTTCATCCACGGTTCCTAGGCGATTCGTCTTCCCTGCGACGAAAAGCATGGCCTCGGCGAGCGAAGTTTTACCGGTTCCACTATGTCCGACGAATGCAATGTTCCTGATCTGATCGGGAGAATGACTCACGGTCAACGTCCTCCGCAGTTCTACGTGGCTTATCGGGATTATCCAGGCCTTGAAGGCCCGATTGCCGGACACTTTTAGCGGTCCGGGACGGGGCAATTAACGGCCCTCGACACGCGAGGTCAACCATATTTCACCAAAACCCACAGCAAAAGAAACGCCCAAGTCCCTAAAGACTCAGGCGTTAGCCCACTCGATTGGAGCGGGTAGAATATTCCCGGCGACGACCTACTCTCCCACAAGGTCTCCCAAGCAGTACCATCGGCGCTGGAGGGCTTAACTACTCTGTTCGGAATGGGAAGAGGTGTTTCCCCTCCGCTTTAGCCGCCAGGAAAATGTCAACGAGTCGGCCACAATGGGCCGACTCGCAAGCAACGCGTGAGCGTTGCCTGAATACGGGTGTGCTGCTTCCGAGAAGCTATCGTTCCTGCGGACGGAAGCGCTGGAACGATCTGCTAAAAGGCTGTTGTGATTTGAAAAAAGATCAAGCCTCACGGCTGATTAGTATCGCTCGGCTGAACGCATTACTGCGCTTACACCTGCGACCTATCGACCTCGTAGTCTACAAGGAGCCTTCAGGTAGTTGCCTACGGGAAACCTTATCTTGGAGTGGGCTTCGCACTTAGATGCTTTCAGCGCTTATCCCTTCCGAACATAGCTACCCAGCGGTGCCTCTGGCGAGACAACTGGTACACTAGAGGTTCGTCCATTCCGGTCCTCTCGTACTAGGAACAGCTCTCCTCAAGTTTCCTACGCCCACAGCAGATAGGGACCGAACTGTCTCACGACGTTCTAAACCCAGCTCACGTACCACTTTAATTGGCGAACAGCCAAACCCTTGGGACCTTGTTCAGCCCCAGGATGTGATGAGCCGACATCGAGGTGCCAAACCCCCCCGTCGCTATGGACGCTTGGGGGAGATGAGCCTGTTATCCCCGGAGTACCTTTTATCCGTTGAGCTTCGGCGCTTCCACACGCCACCGTCGGATCACTAAGTCCTGCTTTCGCACCTGCTCGACTTGTAGGTCTCGCAGTCAAGCTCCCTTATGCCTTTGCACTCTACGCGCGATTACCGACCGCGCTGAGGGAACCTTTGAACGCCTCCGTTACTTTTTAGGAGGCGACCGCCCCAGCCAAACTTCCCGCCAGGCATTGTCTCCGACCCTGATTCAAGGGCCCAGGTTAGAATTTCAACAGAGTAAGGGTGGTATTTCAAGTGCGGCTCCACGAAGGCTGGCGCCTCCGCTTCAAAGCCTCCCACCTATCCTACACAGACTGTGTCAAAACCCAGTGCCAAGCTAGAGTAAAGGTTCACGGGGTCTTTCCGTCCCGCTGCGGGTATCCGGCATCTTCACCGGAGCTACAGTTTCGCCGAGTCCCCTGTTGAGACAGCGCCCAAGCCGTTACACCATTCGTGCAGGTCGGTTTTTATCCGACGAGGAATTTCGCTACCTTAGGACCGTTATAGTTACGGCCGCCGTTTACGAGAACTTCAATTCAGAGCTTCGCCCGAAGGCTAACCCCTCCTCTTAATTTACTCGCACCGGGCAGGTGTCAGCCCCTATACGTCGTCTTGCGACTTAGCAGAGGCCTGTGTTTTTAGTAAACAGTCGCCCGGGCCTTTTCACTGCGACCCCCTTCGGCTTCCAGAGCAAGTCTGGTCACCTACTTGGAGGCGCTCCTTCTCCCGAAGTTACGGAGCCAGTTTGCCTAATTCCTTAACAGAGGTTCTCTCGCGCACCTTAGGATTCTCTCCTCATCTACCTGTGTCGGTTTGCGGTACGGTCACCAAAGAGACTCGCGTAGAGGTTTTTCTTGGCAGCATGATTAAGGTCAGTTGGCTTGCCCGAAGGCTCGTTCCCCCATCACCCCTCAGGGTTAAGACTTCCCGGATTTGCCTGGGAAGTCCCCCTACAGGCTTGGACCCGCATTTCCAGTCGCGGGCTGACCGTCACTTCTGCGTCACCCCATAGCTCGAACGTCGCTAAGGTGGTACAGGAATTTTAACCTGTTTCCCATCGCCTACGCCTTTCGGCCTCGGCTTAGGATCCGACTAACCCTGGGCGGACGAACCTTCCCCAGGAAACCTTAGATTTTCGGTGAACAGGATTCTCACCTGTTTTGTCGCTACTCGTGCCGGCATGGTCTCTTCTATGTCGTCCAGCAGACCTTACGGTCTGCCTTCAGCCTAAAATAGAATGCTCCCCTACCGATCCGGTCCGAAGACCGAATCCCGCAGCTTCGGCGGCGAACTTAGTCCCGATCATTATCGGCGCAGGTTCACTTGACCAGTGAGCTGTTACGCACTCTTTAAATGGATGGCTGCTTCTAAGCCAACATCCTGGCTGTCTCAGCGCTCCCACATCCTTTATCACTTAGTTCACACTTAGGGGCCTTAGCTGGCGATCTGGGTTGTTTCCCTCTTGCGTACGAAGCTTATCCCTCGCACGCTGACTCCCTTGAAACAAGTGAACGGCATTCGGAGTTTGGTTAGGGTTGGTAAGCGGTGAAGCCCCCTAGCCTATCCAGTGCTCTACCTCCGTCACTCTATCACAAGAGGCTAGTCCTAAAACTATTTCGGGGAGAACCAGCTATCTCCAGGTTTGATTGGCCTTTCACCCCTATCCACAGCTCATCCCCCAATTTTTCAACATTGGTGGGTTCGGACCTCCACGCGGGATTAGTCGCGCTTCATCCTGGCCATGGATAGATCACCTGGCTTCGGGTCTACCCCACGCTACTGAATCGCCCTATTCAGACTCGCTTTCGCTACGGCTTCCCTACTGAGTAGGTTAACCTTGCAACGCAGGAGTAACTCGCCGGCTCATTATGCAAAAGGCACGCCGTCAGACGTGGAGCAGCGCCGAAGCGCCGCAGACGTCCTCCGACCGCTTGTAGGCATACGGTTTCAGGTACTATTTCACTCTCCACTAAGGAGTACTTTTCACCTTTCCCTCACGGTACTAGTTCACTATCGGTCACAACAGAGTATTTAGCCTTGGAAGGTGGTCCTCCCGGATTCCTACAGGATTTCACGTGTCCCGTAGTACTTGGGAACATGGTCGGGAGTCCGCAACTCTTTCGCCTACGGGGCTTTCACCCTCTGTGGCCAGTCGTTCCAGAGCTGTTCGACTAGAGCACGGATTTGTAACTCCCTGACGGGTCTGCGCACCCGTCGGACCAGTCCCACAACCCCGGTCGTACAACGCACGCAGGCTTGAACATACGAACCGGTTTGGGCTGTTTCCTTTTCGCTCGCCACTACTCAGGAAATCGCGGTTGCTTTCTATTCCTAAGGTTACTTAGATGTTTCAGTTCACCTCGTTAGCTCCTCCCGAGCTATGTATTCGCTCAGGGGTGATACGGCATTACCCGTATCGGGTTGCCCCATTCGGAAATCCCCGGATCAAAGGTTGTTTGCACCTCCCCGAGGCTTATCGCAGCTTACCACGTCCTTCATCGCCTTGTTGTGCCTAGGCATCCACCGTACGCCCTTTGTAGCTTGATCAAAACAGGCCTTTAAGCAGATCGCTCTTGCGCTCCCGTCCGTCGTCCTGAATGGACGGAAGGCCAAAGCAAATCAGTCCTAAAATGCACTTCTCGGACTGCAGCATTACACCCGTATTCAGTTGTCAAAGAACAGCCTGCGGAACAGCGTCCCGCCTAAACCGTAGGATCACAGTTGGTGGAGATAACCGGGCTCGAACCGGTGACCTCAGCCTTGCAAAGGCCGCGCTCTCCCAACTGAGCTATATCCCCACGCTCTCAAAGAACGATCAAAATATAAGCCGCCCCAAAAGGCGACTTTAGTTTTGGTGGGCCTAAGTGGAATTGAACCACTGACCTCGCGCTTATCAGGCGCGCGCTCTAACCATCTGAGCTATAGGCCCGATCGATCTTCGAAAACCGAATAACGTGCACGAATCGAACGAATGGCATTGACCAGGAGTAGACAAAGGCGCCGTGTTGAGCGGCCCTCTGTCGTGTCTCCCTAGAAAGGAGGTGATCCAGCCGCACCTTCCGATACGGCTACCTTGTTACGACTTAGCGCCAATTACCGGGCCCACCTTCGGCAACTCCCTCCCTTGCGGGTTAGGCGATTGACTTCGAGTGTTCCAGGCTTTCATCGCTTGACGGGCGGTGTGTACAAGACCCGGGAACGTATTCACCGTGGCATGCTGATCCACGATTACTAGCGATTCCACCTTCATGGAGTCGAGTTGCAGACTCCAATCCGAACTGAGACTGGTTTTTTGGGATTGGCTCCACCTCGCGGTATCGCAGCCCACTGTACCAGCCATTGTAGCACGTTTGCAGCCCCGGACGTAAGGGCCATGAGGACTTGACGTCGTCCCCACCTTCCTCCTGCTTAACACAGGCAGTCTCCTTAGAGTTCCCACCGTTTACGTGCTGGCAACTAAGGATAGGGGTTGCGCTCGTTGCGGGACTGAACCCAACATCTCACGACACGAGCTGACGACAGCCATGCAGCACCTGTGTACCCGCTCCGAAGAGAAGCCCTATCTCTAGGGTTGTCAGGTACATGTCAAGACCGGGTAAGGTTCTTCGCGTTGCATCGAATTAAGCAACATGCTCCACCGCTTGTGCAGGTCCCCGTCAATTCCTTTGAGTTTCAGCCTTGCGACCGTACTCCCCAGGCGGGGTACTTAATGCGTTAGCTACGGCACAGAAGGGGTCAATACCTCCTACACCTAGTACCCATCGTTTACGGCTAGGACTACCAGGGTATCTAATCCTGTTCGCTCCCCTAGCTTTCGCGCCTCAGCGTCAGTATCAGGCCAGTGAGCCGCCTTCGCCACCGGTGTTCTCAGCAATATCTACGCATTTCACCGCTACACTGCTGATTCCACTCACCTCTCCTGTACTCAAGGCAGACAGTTTCGGACGCAGGTTGCAGGTTGAGCCTGCAAATTTCACGTCCGACTTATCTACCCGCCTGCGCGCCCTTTACGCCCAGTAAATCCGAACAACGCTCGCTCCCTCTGTATTACCGCGGCTGCTGGCACAGAGTTAGCCGGAGCTTCCTCTGGAGGTACCGTCAAACGGGCAAGATATGCCCGCGTTCTTCCCTCCTGACAGGAGTTTACACCCCTAGGGGCTTCATCCTCCACATGGCGTCGCTGCGTCAGACTTTCGTCCATTGCGCAAATTTCTAGACTGCTGGCCCCCGTAGGGGACTGGACCTTATCTCAGTTCCAGTGTGGCCGTTCACCCTCTCAGGCCGGCTATCCATCGTAGCCTTGGTGAGCCGTTACCTCACCAACAAGCTAATGGACCGCGGGTCCATCTTTAGACGAGCCGAAGCCCTTTGACAACGCGTCCATGCGGACGCCTTGTGTTATGCGGTATTAGCCCCTCGTTAGAAGGGTTATCCCCCATCCAAAGGCAGGTTACCCACGTGATACTCACCCGTTCGCCACTTTACTCACGCCCCGAAGGGCGCTTTCTCGTTCGACTTGCATGACTAAGACACGCCACCAGCGTTAGTTCTGAGCCAGGATCAAACTCTCCGTGAAAAAATTCTTGTTCCCACTTTATGTGGGTGATTCACAGCAAATTGATCCTCATGCTGATTCCTCATGAGAATTACCAGTCGTGTGAGACCCGTGCACGTTATTCGGTTTTCAAAGAACGAGCCGCCCGAGAGCGGCATTTTTAAGCAGAGATTTCTAACTTACATCCCTACTAATTCTAGGTCAAGACATAATTCACTTTGTCTTCACTAAGTAGGGGTCCCGTAGGGGGTCAGGAAATATACAGCGGGGTGCTGAGTGTGTCAAGTTTGTGACAGGTGCTCAAAAAGCAAGCCGGCCCTCGACTTCTCGCGTGTAGATTGCATCGACGTCCTCCTGCCCCCACACCCCGATCCTGCTCGTCAAACTAGCCGCCTTGGCCAGTCTCTGGGCCGTTTCGCGGATGTGAACAGGGTAGGTTTCCTCCGTGAAAGTCTTCAGTCCCTTTCCCCGCTCCGCGTAGGCTTCTTCGAGCACCACCAGAACCCCAAGAGATGGCGAAATGGCCTGGATCGTCGACAGGGCCTCCCGGATTTCCTTCTCTGTCTCGAACGGGCAGCTTGAAAGCCGCGACGGGAAGTTCGTGTTCCGTGTAGTGCGTCCCACGGCCGTCCAGCCATACTGCGTCGCCCATAGCGCTCTTTTTGAAACTGCGCCGCGATTCGTAGCCGAGGGCCCTTCCGATCTCGACCAATCTGGCCTGGTAGGTCTGTAAGAGATCCATAAGCTGCCTATCTGAAGCTGAATTCTCCGACGTCATCGTCGCCTTCGAACTGCATGAGATACGTGATCGCCTCCTCGAGATCCCCTGCCACCCAGGTGTCGAGCTCCACCGACAGGGCGGCTCGCAGCGCCGGTAGAGCTTCCGGCTCTTCAAGATTCATCAACGCGCCTATCACGGCCTGCTTGACCGCCCGATCCGAGTCTTTCAACAGGGGCAGGAGGGGCATCACCGCTTCGCGGGACCGAATCATGCCCAGGGCCCAGGCGCCCTTTGCCCGTACTCGTGGGTCTTGGTCACTTAAAACGCCGATCAGCGCGGTCACGGCCTCCTGGTCACGCTGGGCCCCCAGGAAGTCGGCCGCCGCGACTCGCTTTTCGGGCGAGTCGTGACGTAGGTCCTCGAGGTATCCCCCATTGGAGCAACCGGCCAAAATCCCCACGGCTGCAAACAGCGGCCATCGCATCACGACCCACCGAGCGCTTTCCCCAGTGCCTTCCCGTGGGCATCGATCGAATCAGCGATGTCGTCCCCGGAGTGCGCCGTCGCGACGAAAACGGCTTCGAACTGCGATGGTGCCACGTAGACGCCCCCCTCGAGCATACCCCAAAAGTAGCGAGAAAAGGCGTCCTGATCGCTCGCGACAGCGTGGTCGAAGGTCTTCACCGGTTGACCCGTGAAGAACATCGTCATCATCGACCCGACCCGATTGATCACGCAGTCTGCGCGAGCTGAATCGATGTTCGCCCGCCAGCCGCTCTCGAGCTGAGAAGCCAGCGCCTCCAGCCCTTCGTAGACGCCCTCCCCCCTAAGGGCTTTGAGCATCTGGATCCCCGCCGTCATCGCGAGCGGATTGCCCGACAGGGTTCCTGCTTGCGAAACCTTCTTCCCGAGCGGTGAAATGTCACTCATAATGTCGCGCCGGCCACCGAACGCACCGACCGGCAAGCCGCCCCCGATGATCTTACCGAGTGTCGTCATATCCGGGGTCACGCCATAGAGCGACTGCGCGCCTCCTGGATGGACACGGAAACCCGTAATCACTTCATCGAAGATGAGAATCGCCCCGAGATCCGACGTCAGATCTCTCAGCCCCTGCAGGAATCCCGGCTCGGGTGGAATCACACCCATATTCCCGGCAACGGGCTCGACGATGATGGCCGCCAGGTCGTCGCGGACCTCGGACGCAACCTTCTGAACCGCTTCGAGGTCGTTGAACGACGCCGTCACCGTGTCGGCGGCCGTCCCCTCGGTGACGCCCGGGCTGTCCGGCGCGCCTGTCGTCAGCGCCGAAGAACCAGCCCGGATCAGGAAGTCGTCGGCATGACCGTGCCAGCACCCTTCGAACTTCAGAACCTTGTTTCGTCCAGTATGTCCGCGAGCCAATCGGACGGCCGACATGGTCGCTTCCGTCCCCGAATTCACCATCCGAACCATCTCGACAGACGGCACCATTTCGCACACGAGCTCGGCCAACTCGACTTCGACCTCAGTCGGCGCCCCGAAGCTCGTGCCACGAGCGGCGACCTCCTTCAGTGCTTCCACGATCGGTGGGAATGCGTGCCCGTGGATGAGGGGCCCCCAGGAGAACACGTGATCTACGTAGCTGTTGCCGTCCACGTCGTAGACGTGCGACCCTTCGCCTCGATCGATGAACAGGGGATCGCCCCCGACGGAGCCGAACGCACGCGCCGGGCTGTTGACGCCCCCCGGAATGACGGCGCTGGCCTTTTCAAACAGGGATTTAGAACGTTCTCCCACAGATCCTCCCAACACGAAGACGATGTGACCGGTGTTCTAAGTTAGAGCGGGTGACCAGACTGTCAAAGAGGGGAAGCGAGTGTCCATTCAGGAGCCCGAAGTCAGAGGGTGAAGAGCCGGCAAACGGCGCGGACACGATTTCTCACGCCTGATCGTGATTGGATACGGTGAAGGCGAGGATAGCGGCGGCGGCAGCGAGGTTGAGGGAGGATGCACGGCCGGCCATGGGGATTCGGACGCTGGTGTCGACCGCGGCGGCCAGCGTCTCATCGAGTCCGTGTTGTTCGTTGCCAAGGAGCAAAGCCACCGGGCGTGTGTAATCGGCCTCGCGATAGTCGGTCGTTCCTCTTGTAGAGGAACCAACCAGCCTCACGTCGTGCTCGCGAACCCAGGCGAGAAAACCGTCCGTCTTCCCGTCGGACACGACCGGCAACGTGAATAGCGTCCCCATCGCCGCCCTGACAGATCGAGGATCGTAGGGATCCGTCGACGCCCCGACAAGCACCAACCCATTCGCCCCCGCGCTTGCCACCGTGCGGATCACCGTACCCAGATTGCCGGGATCGCGAGGGCGATCCAGCGCCACGATGAACGTGTCCTTGTCCACATCAATTGCACCCAGGCTCCGATGGGCAGTCTTCAGTACAGCTCCTAGGCCAGTTGGGTTGTCACGATCGGACAGCCGCCGAAAAACCTCTTCGCTCACGCGAGTGATCTCAACATCGGCCCCCTCGATCGCGTCTATCGCGTCCCCACTCGTCATCCGGTCGGGACACAGAATGACCTGCTCAACAGGCCACCCTGTCTCGATCGCCTCGAGCGTGATGTGGATGCCTTCCGCCCAGAAACACCCTTCTCGCTCTCGCCCTTTGCGTGACTGAATCGCCCGAGCTCGCTTGACGCTGTCATTCTGAAAACTCGTCACAAGCGCCATCGGACCTCCACCTTGCCATCGTCCGTTCGATGTCGGTATATTCGAATCGTCATTCGCGGCAGTAGCTCAATTGGATAGAGCATCTGACTTCGGATCAGACGGTTGGGGGTTCGAGTCCTCTCTGCCGCACCATCGGGGCCCTGGTCACAGACTAGGGCCCTCTTTAATATCCCGGCCCCGACGGTGACCATTGACCAGTGACAACTGACCAGGGACCAGAGAGGGCCAGTCGGCGCTGAGCTTCCCAGTGGACGTCGAAACATCCTATATATAGGAAACGCATCGAGCGGGCCCTATTTTCAAAGACCTTGCCACGCCCGCTCTTCGTCCTTTTAGCAGCGCAGCTGCGCAGGAGGACCACGCCTGCTCGGGTTTTCCATGAATCTCATCTCCATCCGCGGCGCACGCCAGCACAACCTCAAAAACATTAACCTCGACCTTCCGCGCGGGAAACTGGTCGTTGTAACAGGGCCGTCCGGATCAGGCAAGTCCTCGCTCGTCTTCGACACGATTTACGCCGAAGGCCAGCGTCGTTACGTCGAATCTCTCTCGACCCAGGCGCGACAATTCCTGAACGTGATGGAGAAGCCCGATGTCGACAGTATCGAAGGCCTCTCCCCGGCCGTCGCGATCCAGCAGCGCGGGGGCTCGAGATCGAGACGCTCGACGGTAGGCACGCTCACCGAAATCGCCGACCATCTGAGGCTCTTGTTCGCGAGGGCGGGCGAGCCTCATTGTCATCAGTGCGGGCGTGCTCTCCATCGTCAAACCGTCGAACAGATCGTCGATGCGTTGACCGACCTGCCCGAAGGCACGCGATACCAGATCCTCGCGCCTCTCAGCAAACCGTCTGACGAACCCTGGGAGACCGTTCTCGACGACCTCCGCAGACAGGGCTACGTCCGAGTCACGATCGATGGCGAAGCACACGCCGTGGACGACCCGATCGACACGAACCGCATCGAGGACCTCGCCGTCATCGTGGACCGCCTCGTAGCCGGCCCCAAAGTCGGGCGCCGACTGGCCGATTCCCTCGAAACGGCCCTTTCGCTAACTGGCGGCCTCGTCGTCGCCGATGAGCCGGGTGGTGATAGCAGATCCTTCACGACCCGACTCTATTGCCGCCACTGTGACATCCATCTTCCCGATCCCGAACCACGCCTCTTCAGCTTCAACAGCCCCCACGGCGCTTGCCCGACGTGCAACGGGCTGGGCGAATCCCTCAAGTTCTCGGCCGACCGGATCGTCCCGGATCCAGATCTTTCCATTGGCGAAGGTGCCCTCGCGCCGCTCGGCTCGCCAAAGGGTAAAAGAGAGGCCGATCGGTTGACGAAGCTGCTCGAAAGCTTTGGCGCAAACCTGCTCACGCCCTACAGGGACCTGTCCGAGGCGGCGCGCGACGTCCTTCTCAACGGCAGGAGTCGGCCGAAGTTCGCGGGCATCCTGAACGATCTACAGGCGAGCTACGATGACGCATCGGACGAAGAACGCGAGCGGCTCGAACCGTTCATGCGCTCCGCTCTGTGCCCGGAATGTCAGGGTGCCCGTCTGCGCAGAGAGGCCCTGGCCGTCAGATTGGGCGACCGGTCGATCGCCGATCTCTCGACGCTCACCCTCACGGACGCCTTGGCGTTTTTCGAACACCTCGACCTCACCCACATCCACCACGAAATCGCGGATCCCCTCATTTTCGAGATCACCTCGCGTCTCCGGTTTCTCCTGGACGTCGGGGTCGGCTATCTTGCCCTCGAACGCGGAGGCACGACACTCTCCGGCGGGGAGATGCAGCGCATTCGCCTGGCCACGCAAATCGGCTCGAGGCTCGTTGGCGTCCTCTACGTGTTGGACGAGCCCAGCGTCGGACTCCATCCGCGCGACAACCGTCAGCTCATCGAATCCATCGAGCGGCTACGTGACCTCGGCAACTCGGTACTCGTCGTCGAGCACGACCGCGATATGATGGAAGCGGCCGATGATCTCGTCGACCTCGGACCGGGCGCCGGCGAGCTGGGTGGCGAGGTCATCGCACACGGCACGGCCACGGAGGTCGCCAGCGTGGACACATCGCCGACCGGTGCCTACCTGTCCGGTCGCACCGTGATCGAAACCGAAACGTCCAACGTCCCACCCGATCGCTGGCTGAAGCTTTCGCGTGCATCGGGCCATAACCTCGACGACGTCGATCTGGAACTACCTCTCGGACGTTTCGTCTGCATCAGCGGTGTATCTGGCTCGGGCAAATCGACGCTCATCAACCGAACCCTCTATCCGATCCTCGCCAGCCGACTGACGCGATCACTCGAACAGCCCCTCCCCTACGAAACGATCGAGAAGGCAGAGTCCATCGACAAGGTCATCCGCATCGACCAATCTCCGATCGGGCGTACGCCGCGATCGAACCCTGCCACCTACGTCGGCATCTTCGGCGCGGTACGTGAACTCTTCGCACAACTCCCCGAATCGAAGGTTCGCGGCTACGGGCCGGGACGATTCAGCTTCAACACACGCGGCGGACGGTGTGAGGTCTGTCGCGGCGACGGCGTCTCTCGCGTCGAAATGCACTTCCTGCCCGACGTCTACGTCACGTGCGATGCGTGCGGTGGCCAGCGATTCAATCGCGAAACGCTCGAGAGCCTGTTCAAAGGGCTGTCGATTGCGAATGTGCTCGATCTGACGGTTGAGCAGGCGCAGAAGACGTTCCGCGACATCCCACAGCTCAATCGACGTTTAAAGACGCTCGTCGATGTGGGGCTCGGTTACATCCGGTTGGGGCAATCGGCCACGGCGCTTTCCGGCGGCGAGGCGCAACGAGTCAAGTTGAGCGCAGAGCTTTCCCGGGCAAGCACGGGGAATACTTTGTATCTTCTTGACGAACCCACGACCGGCCTTCACTTCGAGGACATTCGCATCCTCCTCGGCGCCCTTAGACGTCTCGTCGACGAGGGGAATACGGTTGTCGTCATCGAGCACAACCTCGATGTCATTCGTAGAGCCGATTGGGTGATCGACCTGGGTCCTGGTGGCGGCCCCGAAGGGGGCCGCATCGTCGCCGTGGGCACCCCTGGTGAGATCGCTGACTCGGCCGAATCCGTCACGGGCCGTTTCTTAAAAGAGGTCATCGCCGCATGATTCGCATCGACTTCGGAACACTCTACGAATTCGAAAGAGAAGACAGCGGGCGCAAAGAAGAGAATCGGCAGAAACTCGCCGACTTCCTTGAACTCTGTGACAAATTCGACGCTACGGTCGTGGAGCAGCGGGACTGGAACACGCGGGATCTGATTCACTACGTTGCCATTTCTACCACGATCGTCGTCACGATGACCGTGTCCGACAAATACCTCAACATCCAGACCAGCCAGATCAGAGAGAAATTCAACACGTATCGCGCCGAGTACGTCTCCGTGCCGGATCGGCTCGCCGTGTCGGTCGAATCCCCACCGGTGGAAAAGCTCGATCTCCACGAGATCGTGACCTGCAACAGCTGTGGTCGCAGCACCCCCTACGACGGATACTTCCAGCACTGCGTTCACTGCGGTGTGCAGATGGACACCCTCGTCAAAACCTGCCAACGATGCGACAAGGGTGTGCTCTATCATCCTTCGTTCTCATACTGCCCTGTCTGCGGGGGCGAACTCGCCCAGGACATCGTCGGCGGTCCGCCCCTCAACGAGCTCGATCCAAACGGGCTCGTCTGGGGAATCCCATCGCGTGAGGAGGACGAGGATTCGTTGCCCCCACCGGGCCCCGAGTCGGGGGCGAATCCAGGGCCTTCGCCGTAGGGTAGCTCGTGTGTTCCCCGCTACGCGAGGAACGAGTGATGATTCGATATTCAGGAAGACTGAGACGATCAATGGTTAGAGGACCTGCCAAAGAGTAAAACCCCTTCCAAATATCCCAACAGCCGGACGTATGGGCCGGCGATTCCTCTTTCTACTGGCGAACGTATGGGTCGCCGTCAAACGTTTCATCAAAGGAGGAAAGCGTGGACGATCTCTTCACCATCACCCAACCGACGAGTACGGAAGCGCTCGCCGCTTTTACCGACCTGACCGGGTTCTATCGTGCCTCGCAAAGTTTGTCGGACGAGGATATGACTTCGATGCTCGACGCCTACTACGAACTCGTGGGGAGGATCGTCGAAGACGGGGGCGGCAAAGTCGTGAAGTTTATGGGCGATGCCGCTTTCATGCTCTTCTCGTCGACCCAGGTGAACGAGGGGGTTGCCGCCTTGCTCACCCTGAAAACAGACGGCGATGCCTGGCTCAGCAGCCGCGACCTGTCCTCGCGTCAAATCATCAAGGCCCATTTCGGCCCCGTGTGCTGTGCGCCCGTCGGCACGTCGTCCGAAAAGCGGTTCGATGCATTCGGGCAGACGATTTGTATCGCGGCGACAATGCGGTCGGATGGGCTGGCCATTTCGGCGCAAGCATTTCGGAAGTTGACGGCTGAAACGCGGAAGGCGTTCAAGAAGCACACGCCACCGGTGACCTACATACCAGTGGGGCAGAGACACTAGCAGAGGAGCAGGGGAGGGAGCGGAGGGCGTAGAGCGGCGAACGGGCGACCGTGAGAGCGGGCGTGGCGATGGCGCTTTGCGAGGACCGTTGAGCGAACGGCAGGTATTACCCTACAGTTTTCCGGTTCGGCAAGGCTCTAACTCAACAGGCGTGTAGCAAACGGGTAGGGCACGGCATGCCGTGGGCCCTACGATCGTGGAGATTTCTCACCCGATTATCGGCTTGTGTCTGCGAGACGTGTTCGAAATGACAGGCTGACAATGCCCTCAGAAAATTAGTCGGGCAGATTCTCCTCACCAATCTCCGCGAGCGTCGGGTTGGCAGCGTCTCGGGCGGACAGCTCGGGCGAGGTCGCGCCCCAATCGATCCCGATGTCGGGGTCATTCCACGCAACGCCGTTCTCGTCGGTTCCGTCGTAGTAATTGTCGACGAGATAGGTCAGCACGACATCCGACTCCGCATAGAAGCCGTGGGCAACGCCGACGGGGATGAACAGCCCACGCCAATCGACTTCCCCCATTTCCAGCACTTCTGTTTTCTTGAAGCTGGCAGACGATCTCCGTAGATCGCAAAGTCCGACGCGAACGCGGCCGACGGGAACGAACCAATAGTCGACCTGATGATGGTGGTAGTGCAGCCCGCGCAACACCCCCGCCGACGAAAACGATGCGTTCGTCTGAATTCGTTCCCAGGGGCGCTGGGGAAACCACTCCGCCCGGAACGTCTCGATGAACCGACCGCGGTCGTCGCCGTGAGCGGTCAGCGCAACCCTCTGGACACCTGCGATGACATCGGACGCTTCGATCTCGGGCATCACTTCTTCCAGTTCGACTCGTCGATATCGATTCGCTTCAGCAGCGGCTCCCACCATTCCGGGTGATCGCGATACCATTGGATGGTCTGACGAAATCCTTCTTCGAAATCCACCTCGGGTGACCAGCCCAGTTCGGACCGCAGCTTACCCGAATCGAGAAGATAACGACGATCGTGGCTCGGACGGTCGGGCACGTAGGTCTTGAACGACAGATCGAGACCCAGCGTGTCCAGAATCCGATCGGCGATGCCCTCCACGTCGATCTCCAGCCCGCTCCCCACGTTGTACGTCTCGCCTACGGCCCCCTTCTTCAGGATCAGATCGATTGCCGTGCAGTGATCGAAGGCGTGGAGCCATTCGCGTTTGTTCTGACTGCTCTTGTAGAGCGTCAGCTTCTCTCCTTGAAGCGCGAGCGTCGCGAACCGGGGGATCACCTTTTCCGGAAACTGGTAAGGGCCATAGTTGTTCGCGCAGTTCGAGATCGTCACAGGCAAGCCGAACGTCAGATGGAACGTGCGAACCGCCATATCGGCTGCCGCTTTCGACGCGTTGTAGGGTGTCTTGGGCTCGTAGGGTGATTCCTCTGTAAACACCTCATCCGTCTCCAGATCCAGATCGCCGTAAACCTCACACGTCGAAATGTGATGAAAGCGTGGGACCTCCGCATCGCGCGCAGCCTTCATCAATTGAACCGTGCCGACGACATTCGTCTGAAAGAAATCCTCCGGGTGCAGCACACCGCGGCTGTTGTGCGACTCGGCAGCGAAGTTCACGATGTAGTCGGGCTGGTGCTTCTTGAATAGCGCAAGTGTGCGACCGTAATCTCCGATGTCTCCCTGCTCGAAGACATAGTGCGAGCCGGCCGATTCGGCCACATCGTCCAGACTCTCTTCACAACCGGCGTAGGTCAGCAGATCGTAATTGATCGCAGTGTCATCCGGATACCGTTTCAGCCAGTAGCGAATGAAATTGGACCCGATGAAACCCGCACCGCCTGTTACGAATATCGTGGCCAATGGAAGCCTTTGGTAAGGTTGGATTCGATCTACAGCCTACCAACAGTTATGGGCGATTCTACTCTTTTGAGACCAAAAGACGTCCGCACTCTCTCAGAGCAGAAGTTTTGCCGCGAGCGGCAGGTAGACCGCGTAGAGCACGAGGAGGGCCACTCCCTCGGTCTTGGACAGCCGGTGGTTCGTACGCATCATCAACAACATAGCCACAACGACGATCAGCATCGTCGGGATCGAGAAGTGGATGAATTCGGACGTAACCACGAGGGGATTGACGACCGCTGACGCGCCGGCGATCCAGCACACGTTCAGGACATCCGCACCAAGGATGTTCCCCACGACGATTTCGCCGTGTCCTTTGCGTGCGGCCGTCACGCCCGTCGCGATCTCGGGAAGGCTCGTCCCGATCGCGATGATCGTCAAACCGACCACGGCCTCGCTGATCCCAAAGGCCGTCGCGATCACCTTCGCTGACTCGACGATCCCGTGGCTGGCGAGCAACACGCCCACGAGACCGACCACGAACCACAGAATGAGACCCTTCAGAGTCTTCCCGGCGATCGCCTCTTCGATATCGGCCAGCTCTTCGAAGTCTGCATCGGCGCCCGCGAGCGATGCCGTCCTGTAGGTGTAGACGGTGTAGACGACGAAGAGGACCAGCAGGACGCCCCCTTCGAGCCGCCCCAGTGTTCCGTTCCAGGCCATCGCGTAGAGCCCCAGATCGACGACAACGAGGAAGATACCCGTCGAAAGGAGCAAATGACGATCGACCAGAATCGGTGACGCTGCCACGAGCGCCGCAAGCCCAATCGCGACAGTATCGTCGACGATCACCGACCCGATCGCGTTACCGAGCGCGATCTCAGGAAACCCCTGGATCGCCGAGTTAATCGACACGGCCAGCTCGGGTGCGGTCGTCGACAGGCTGACGAGCACGATTCCGATCAACATCTTCGGCACGGCGAAGTGCTCGGCGATCCCGACCGCACCGTCGACGAACCAGTCAGCGCACTTCGTCAGAATCACGAAGCAGACGATGAGCAGCCCGAAGGCGGCCGGCAAGCTGAGGGCTATTGCGCTATCCAGAAGGGGCTCGAAGAGAATCTGAGATTAAGTAACTGAACTGAAATTGGGCTAAACGACGAAGATCGGAGTGGGACGGTCGGGACGGGCGACGTCGATTTGAAAATGCCGACCCATCCCGTTGAGACCAGCCTCACACGTCGCACGCGCGATTTCGGGACGATTGTTCTCCTGGCTCAGGTGTGCCAGCACCGCGTGCCGCAACCCTTGTTCTGCCAATCGCCCGATCGCCTCCGCCGAATCGTCGTTGGCCAGGTGTCCGTGCGTGCTGCTGATGCGCCGCTTGAGGTGCCACGGGTAGGATCCGTTCATCAGCAGATCGCGATCGTAGTTCGACTCCATAATGACCATATCCGCGCCCTGCAGACGATCGAATACGAGCGGGGTCACCTTGCCCATATCCGTCGCGACGGCGACCCGCGTCTCTCCATCCTCGACCACGAAATTGACGGGGTCAGCAGCGTCGTGCGAAATCGAGAAGGCTCTTGCACGAAGATCGCCGACGGTAAACGTCTCGTCATTCTCGATCAGCCGGATGCGTTCACGCCCTCGGAACCGACGGCGGGCTGCGTCGAGCGTCCCCCGTGTCATCCAAACGGGGCAGCGAAGCTTCCGCGCCAGCACACCGACGCCCGTCACGTGATCCTGGTGCTCGTGGCTGACGAGAATGCCGTGCAGCTTTTTGAGCTCGACGCCGATAGCGGCCAGGCGTTTTGTAATCTCCTTCGCGGACAGGCCCGCATCGATCAGCAGGCGCGTTGCACCCTTTTGGACGTAGATGGCGTTCCCCGTGCTGCCACTCGCGAGGACGGAAACCTGCATCTCAGCCCCCACTCCGTTCAAAGGCCATACTCGCGAATGACACGAATGAGTTCCGTTCGTCGTCGATGGTGTAGTCGTACTTCAGTAACTGGCCATCCGAGCCGTCCAGGACCTTCAGCATTGTGTAAATCGACGACGTCCCGCACACGCGGTTGCGATCGCCCTCCCCTCGAATACACGCGAAGAACGCTTCTGGATCACCCGTTTTCGCCACATCGATCAGGTTGCGATCGGCCTTCTCCACCCGCGACACGAAGTCATCGTCGAGCGGCTCCTCGTCGCCGAACTGTCGCCCCACGTGACTGAAGTCCACGCCCGAGATCATCGTGACGGCGCGGCCATCTTCTTCGATCGCGTCACGCAACGCCTCGACCATCTCACACACCCCGGGCAGATCGACGGGCGACGCATCGGCCTCGACTGCCTCGTGGAACGACCCGCACAAGATGGGCACGAACGTGATCTCCTCATCCGGGAACAGATACTTGAGAAACACCGTCTGAAACTCGATCGAGTGCTCGGACTTGTGCGCGTATTCATCCTCGTATAAATCCGTCGACGTGCGTGCGGTGATCGCATCGATCAACCTCTCGTCGGCCGCCAACGGGCCGAATGGCGTCTCGAACGTCTTCCTGGTCGTCGAGTAGAGCGCCCTCGACTGGTGGCCCGTCCCGAACACGATATAGACGTCAGCCTTCGTAGCCTCAGCCAATTGTCGATAGGCCCAGGCGAAGGCCGGACCGCCACGACTGAAATCGACGTGGGGGGCGATCAGGCCGTTCAGGACGGTGCCGTTGCGACTTCCTGGCCGCCCGGGGCCAGACGCGTCCGTGAAGAACCCGTCGATCAGTTGACGTAGTTCCGCGGGGTCCTTCGGGTAGGACGCACCAGCGTGTACGGCGGGCCTCACGATGGACTCTCTGTAGACCCGGACTCGTGCGTCGCGATGCTGCCTGAACCGATCGCTATCGAGCAACAGGGCGTCGTCCAGAGACCGGATCAGATTCTCGACCTGGTTTTGGTGAATCGTGAGACTCGTTCTCGACTGATAGGCGTCACACAATTCCTGTGGTGACAGACTGCCGTCCATCAGAACCATCAGGTGGAATGTGTGAAGGGGCACACCGATCCCCTCCTTGCAGAACCCTTCGGGGTCGCGCAGATAGACCATACGCTCGCTCTCGACCTCTACGGGAAAGGGTTCAACGTATCGGAGTTTGGGATTGGTCATCTAGCATTGAGGATCGAGAATTGAAGGATAGGCGGTGTCTTCCCCGTCTACGGCATTTTCGGGGTGACAGATTTCCTCGCAACCGGAATTCCAAGGAGATTGAACAGGATCGCAGGGAAGATGTGCTAAGTATAGTCTGGCCCCCATCCAAGTCAAGAATCAGTCTCGGAAACCTCCGAGTCGGGCGTCGCGACCCTGGCGACCAGGATGCTTACCTCATAGAGGAGGATCAGCGGGAGGGCCATCATCAGCTGCGAAATCGGATCGGGAGGCGTCAGAAAGGCGGCGAGCACGAATCCTCCGACGAGGGCGAAACGTCTCCCCACCCTCATCGTATCTGCAGTGACCAGGCCGACCTTCGCCAGAAAAAATGTCGCGACCGGCAGCTCGAAGACGACCCCGAACGCGACGAGGAGCCTCAAGACGAACCCGATGTACATTCCGATGTCAAATTGGGCAACGACCTCCGTATTCGTCGTCAACCCTACGAGAAACCTGAGCGAAAGAGGGACGACGCCGTAATAGGCGATCGCTGCGCCCGACAGGAAGCAGATCGTGAACGAAATGATGATGAAGGATACATACCGACGCTCCATCGGAAAGAGCCCCGGGGCGATGAACGTCCAAACCTGATACAGCAGCCACGGGAGAGACAGTATCACGCCACCCACGAGGGCGATATTCAGCTTCACCATGAACATCCCCATCGGCTTCAACGTCACGAGCACGTGATCGGGGTTCATCGTGTGATAGGGCGTCGTCAACAACGATAGAATCGCATCACCGAAAACACCGCACACGATTGCACCGACGACGATGCCCCCCAATCCCCGAAGCAAGTTCCACCGAAGCTCCTCGAGATGGTCCAGAAACGGCATCGGGCGATCATCCTCTGGACCGTCATAGGCTTCCAGCCTTTCCTCGCTTTCTCCTTCCTGTAGCGAGGTCGATGCCGTCGAGTTCTCCTCTCGAGTCGTCCAGGCCATCACAACGGCTAGGACCGTCACGACCAGACAAGCGAATCCAAAGACGTTTCCAAAACGCGTGTAGACAGTCGTCACGTCATTCAGCGAAATCGTGGAAGTCAACAAGGCCTCGTGAAAGATGCCTGTCGTTTCGGACATCCGGCCGTACGGATCCACGAACGCCGACACGCCCGTATTCGCGCTACGCACGACCGAGCGCCGATTCTCGATCGCTCGAAACACAGCCAGTTGCGCGTGCTGGTAGGGCCCTGAGGTCACGCCGAAATAGCCGTCGTTCGTGATCACCACCAGGAATTCAGCGCCTCCCCGAACAAGCTCGAAAGCCTGCTGTGGGAAGACCGAATCGAAGCAGATCATCGATCCGAACGACGTTTCTCCAACGTCGAACACTGTGAACTGTTCTCCTGAATCCCAGTTGGCAGCGATGAAACCTCCTCCGCTGAACTGGATCTCGCGCAGCCACGGCAATAAGTCCGGAAACGGCGTTCGCTCACCGAACGGCACCAGCCGCATCTTGTCGTAACGCGGCAGCTCTTGACTCCCGGGCCGGAGCAGGAAGGATGAGTTGAACGATCGCCGGCGACCTTCGTGCTCGTCGAGGTGATTGGCCCCGGTGTAGATCGCCACATCGAGCGAATCGACCAGACGCTGAACGCGGTCGCGATAGTGCTGATTGGCTCGAAGCCCCAGATAGGCCGGCACCGCCGTCTCCGGCCAGACCACGAGATCGGCCCCTCTCGAAACGGCCTCGACCGTCTGCTTCGTCAGGATGGTGAAGTGATAGTCGAACGGCCGGTATTCTTTGGCCCGGGGCTCGAGATTCGGCTGGGCGATGCCCACGGTCAGAGTCCGATCGCCCGGTTTCGCGTTCGACAGCGTCAGCCACCCGTGCACAAGCGGGGTCACGACCACGATGGCGAGCGCGATCCACGTCCTCACGTCGCCCTGTCTCCATAGCTGAAACAGAACCAGGTTGATCAGCACAATCCAAAATGACACACCGAAGACGCCGGTCACGTCCGCATACTGGATCGCCGGCAGATAGGTGCTCTGCGAGAGTGCCAGAAGGGCCCACGGAAAGCCCAGATCGCCCAGGCTGTTGAAATACTCGAATCCGACCCAGATGAAGGGCGCCGCCCACGCCGCCGTCGATCCGAATCGCCGAATGCAGGTCGCCGTCGTCCAGACGACAAGAGCGCGAAACACCGTCATATATAGAACGGCCGCGAGCACACCCGGGCCCGTGATCCAGCTGATCCAATAGAGGGTCGGGGCATAGAAAGCGATGCCGTGGACGGCACCGGTGATGAAAGCGGCACGTCCGTGGATCACGTGACAGCTCATCAGAAGGGGAATCAGACCGACGTAGGCCAGGAATCCTAGGGGAAGTGGCGGCAGGGACAATGCGAGGAGGAGACCGGAGATTGCCGGCAGGGCGATTTGGGTGATCGCGGTGGATGGGTTGGGTTGGTTCATAGATGCTGGATGCGAAGGGTAAGAGGTGATTGCTGGGTTTCCGCGCGAATATAAACGAGGCCAAAACGGGAGTCAATTTCCGACATTTTGCAAGTCAACGAATTACAACGGGTTCCGTCCGTTGACAGCGCTGACGCCCGCTTGTATTATCGGCCACGATGTTACCCGACCTGACCTCTGAACTCGCCGATCTCGAGCGGAACGATCTGCGTCGACGGCTGCGCACGGTCGAGCGAGCCGGTGACACGATCATCTCCGTCGACGGCCGCGAGTGCGTGTTGTTCTGCTCGAACAACTACCTCAGCCTCTCCACGCATCCCTCCCTGCGACGTGCCGCATCGATCGCGATCGACACCTACGGTGCGAGCTCGGTCGCATCCGCGCTCATCTGTGGCCACACGTCCGCACACGATGAAGCACACGCTCGAATCGCATCCCTCATCGGCGCAGAGAGCGCCCTCTCGTTCCCCACCGGGTATGCGGCGAATCTCGGCGCCGTTACTACGCTCGTCGGGAAGGGCGACGCCGTTTACAGCGACGCGCTCAACCACCGCAGCCTCATAGACGCCTGCCGCCTCTCCCGCGCCAACGTTCACATCTACCGCCACCGGGACGTCCACCATCTTGCAGAACTGGTTTCAGCCAACCCGGAAGCACGGCGACACCTGATCGCGACCGATGGTGTCTTCAGTATGGACGGTGACCTCGCGCCCTTACCCGAGCTCGTCGATCTCGCTGAACAAAAAGAGGCTATGCTCCTGGTCGACGACGCACACGCCACAGGCGTCTTCGGACAGCGTGGCGGCGGAACGGGAGACCACTTCGGCCTATCCGATCGAATCGATGTCCTCACCACCTCGGCCAGCAAAGGGCTCGGAAGCTTCGGGGGATACGTCGCCGGATCAGAGCAGTTAATCGAACTCATCATCAATCGGGCCGGGACCTACATCTTCACGTCCGCGCTCCCCCCGGAGCATTGTGCGGCAACCACGGCAGCCGTCGAACGCGTGCGAGATGAACCCCAACGACGCCAACGAGTCCTCTCTTTGGCTGCAGACGTCCGCGGCCGATTGTGCGAACTCGGTTTCGACACGCTCGATTCGTCCTCGCAGATCATCCCCATCGTCATCGGTGACGCCCAGCGGACGATCGAGGTTGCCAACCACCTGTTCGAGCGTGGGATCTACCTGTTGGGCATCCGCCCGCCGACCGTCCCCGAGGGGTCGAGTCGGTTGCGGCTTTCGCTAATGGCGGATCACACTGATGAACAGATCGATCAATTGCACGTGGGGCTTGTGGAGGTAAAGGAAAAGTTAGGGTTGTAACCAGACGCGTGGAACTGAAGTCCCACGCAACTGCAGCCCTTCGACTACGCTCAGGATAAACTCCGCCCGCTAGAGCGGGCCAGCTCAACCCATCATCGACAACGGAAACCCACCCGCCTCCCCGTGTCCGTGAAGTGGTTTCCCTCTGAGATGGTCTCCGCAGTGAAAAGTTTGATTTTCTCTCCCTCGCGGATAGATTCAAGATCATCGCTCTCCCATCGTCATTGACGTGTGATGAAGGAGGCCGAATGGCCGCGAAGTTGCTCGAAGGCAAGCCTGTCGCAGACGCCGTGTTGGCGGACGTGAAGGAGCGTATCGAAAAGCTCGCCGAACGGGGTATCGTACCGGGCCTTGGCACCATCCTCGTGGGAGATGACGGGGCGAGCGCCAGCTATGTGCGGAAGAAGCACGAAACTTGCGAGGCCGTCGGAATGCGTTCGCACCACATCGGAGTCGGTGCGGGTGACTCGCAGGCTGATCTGATCGCGGCCGTCGAAAATTTCAACACCGATCCCGACGTCGATGCCTACCTCATCCAATGGCCCGTGCCGGATGGGTTCGACTTCAACGCCGCTCTCGCGGCAATGGATCCGGACAAGGATGCCGATGGCCTGCATCCGACGAATCTGGGTAAGCTCGTTCTGCAAGAGCCCGGCCCCTTACCCTGCACACCAGCGGGCATCCAGGCGATGTTCGTTCACTATAGGATCGACATTGCCGGCAAGGAAGTCGTCGTCGTCGGCCGCGGCCCCACGCTCGGCCGCCCCCTCTCGCTCCTGCTCACACGAAAGATGGAGGGTGCGAACGCGGCTGTGACCGTCGTTCACACCGGGGTCTCAGACGTTTCAGCCTACACCCGTCGGGCTGACATCGTCGTCGCCGCAGCCGGTGTCTCCAACTTCGTCAAACCAGATATGATCAAACCCGGTGCCGTCGTCGTCAGTGGAGGCATTTCCTGGGAAGGCAAGAGGCTGCTGGCCGACGTGGATGAATCGGTCGGCGACGTGGCGGGCTGGATCACCCCTAGACTCGGCGGCGTGGGGCCGACCACCGTGGCGATGCTGCTCCGAAATACGGTCGAGGCAGCGGAGAGAAGAGCCGAGCGGTAAAACCATAACCTTTATCGAGGATCGTCGAATGACCATCAAAGAACTCGACCTGTTTCCAGTCGGAACGCGGCGCGAGAACGGGACGCTCTCGCCGCACATCATTGTCAGGCTCGTCTCCGATGACGGAATCGTCGGCGCGGGGGAGATGTCCGATCTTGGTCACTTGCCGGTCAAACCCGACGTCGATCATCTCGAGTATTTACTACGCAAAGCATTGATCGGGGTCGACCCGTCGGACCCTACCGCCATCGATCCGATCGTCGACGGCAACCAGCCTCGCCTCGGGACGGGCATCGACATTGCCATTCACGACCTGCGGGCAAAGCACCTCGGCATCCCCATCCACGACCTCTACGGCGGGGCCTACCGCGATCGCTACAAGATCTGCTATCCCATCTTCCGCCAGTTAGACGAAGCCGCCATTCCCCGGGAAATCGACCGTGTCGGTCGGATGCTCGAACAGGGCTTCGACCTCTTTCGCTTCTACGTGGGCGGGAACATCGACATCGACGATCGGATCCTCAAGGGGTGTCGCGAACGATACGGCGACCGCTTCAGCGTGAAGTCCCTCGACTTCAGCCGTCGTCTGGACTGGAAGTCCTGTGTCGCGGCCGTGGAAGCTCTCGAGTGGGTCGAGCCGATGCTCGTCGAGAGCCCGGCGCCCGACATCCCTGGAAAGAGAAAGGCCCGCGAACGAATTCGCTTCCCCATCAGCGAACACGTCACCGACGAAGCCCAGGCCATCGCCTTTGCCGACGGCGAAGCGGTCGACATCTTCAACATCACCACCCATTGGCTGGGTATCAAACGATCGCGCCAGATCTTTGCCCTCGCCCAGGCAACCGGCTTGGCCACGCTCATCGGTACGACGCAGGAGCTCTCGATCGGCACCTCGGCGCAAGCTCACCTCGGCGCGTCCGTTCCCAATCTCGATTACCCCGGTGACGCAGCCGGCGCGCAGCTCTATCTGGACGATGTCGTGAAGCATCGTGTCCAGTACGAAAACGGCCATCTCCTCGTTCCCGAGGGACCCGGACTCGGGATGGAGCTCGACGAGGATCAGCTCGAAAAACTGGGTGATCGGCAGTGGGGATTCGTGCAGGAGTTGCCGCTACAGCGACAGGAAGACCGAGGCAAAAGTTAAAATGCAAAAGATAAGTTTTGGTGTCGTGAATAATTCGATTGAAAAAGTGGCCCCGGGGCCACTTTTTAAGTACCTATAAATACAACAGATATAAATTCGAGGTCGGACCATTTGGTGGCCTGCTTTACCCCAATTTCCATTCTCCATTTTACATTCTTATTAGCCTGCCGCCATCGCCACCAGACTCCTGCCCGCAATCAGTTGTACTCCTGTAATGAGCAGGACCGTGTAGACGATCCGGTTGAACCACACCTCCGGAAAGCGCGTATTCAGAAAGATTCCGAGTCTAACGCCCGCATAGCACAAGGGCGCGAGGATCGCGATCGTCGACAGGTGGTCGAACCTCAACAGACCCATCCCGACGTAAGGGATCAGCTTGCCCTGGTTGAGACACGCGAAGAAAATCACGGTCGTACCTACGTAGATGTGGCGGGGCAGCTTCTGGGGAAGCAGATAGATCGTCGCAGGCGGGCCCCCTGCGTGGGCCAGCGTCGACGTGAAAGCCGACACCGCTCCCATTATCACGCCCTCCGTAACACCCGGGTGCCGCTTCTCGATCAACCCGAGGAAGAGAACCCTGATCACCTGAAAAACGACGAACAGAACGGCCAGAATCCCCAGACCGATCTGAAGCATCCGTTCGTTCGTGGCGAAATAGCTGAAAAACGCCGCTCCCATCGCGATCCCGAAAATCGCTCCCGGCAGAAGGTGAGAAACACTGCGTCGGTCGAACGACCTTCGGTAGTGCAGAACCGCAAACACGTCGCACGTGATCAGAATCGGCAGCATCAAGGCTGCCGCATCGGTTACGGGAATGACAAGTGCCAACAGCGGCGTCGCGATCACACCGACCCCACCGCCAAATCCGGCTTTCGCGATCCCTACTGATATCACAGAAACGACAGCGAGCACCCAGAAAACATCAGGATAGTCCGGCACTTCCCCTCCGCTGGATCGTTAAAGACTTGCGATCAACATAGATCCTGCCACGATCTGAGGCAATCAGAAGCCGTAACATTGACTCCCCCGGACGGACCGCCTATCATTGCCAACCGGCACTGATCAACACCTTACTTGACGGCCACTAGCCGGATAGGAGAAGCACGACGATGCGCAAGATTCACCGGCTGTTTTGGGTGCTGGTTCCCATTTTCATATCTGCTTCCACCACGCACGCACAGACCGATGTCGAACGGGCCGACTTCGACGGCAACGGCATCGTGGACTTCGGTGACTTCCTGACGTTTGCCGCCGGCTTCGGTGCAGCCACTGGGGAAGAGGCATTCGATGCGACCCTCGATCTCAATGCATCGGGTCAGATCGACTTCGCCGATTTCCTCGTGTTCGCTGGCGCGTTCGGCGACTCGACTGCGCCACCTACGACCACATTCGTCTACATCGCCGACACGGCCGCGGGGGAAGTGAAGGCGTTCGATACATCGACGAATTTTCAGGATCCTGCTCGACGGCTCGTCGCCCATACACCTCAGGACGTCTTCTTTTCCGGCTTACAGCAGCGCTTTTTCGTTTCCTCGCTCGACACCTTTTATGCGTTCGACAATTCAGGCACTCTCACCTACGCAACGCCACTGACCGAAGTGTCGGACCTCGGGTTCGTCGTCTCGCGTGGCGGCTCGAAGATGGCCGTCAGCCCTGACCACTCGAAGGCCTACCTCTCCGAAGCGTTCGGACCGGTTGTCGAGATCATCAATCTCGTGGATGGCCAGAGCGAAGGTTTCATCGACGTGGCCGCAAACCCCCATGGAATCCAGATCAACGCGGCGGGCACCCGCCTGTTTATCGGTCACGGTGGCGCAAACGTGAGCCCGACGATCGCCCCGATAACCGTCATTGACACGAATACCCGAACCGTCATCGACACCTTTTCTGTCGGCAACAACGGCGTGAATCGATTGGCCGTCAGCCCGATCGATGGAACACTCTACACGAACAACGCCACCGGCGGAACGATCCTCGCGATCGATCCCTCATCCGGCGCCATCCTTCAAAGTGTAGATGTTGCAGGAGTCGATGACCTCTCTGTCCAGATTCTCGATGTCGGCGTGGCACCCGACGGCCAGCTCGTTTACTACACCGTGTCGCGAATCATCTCGGTCTTCGATCAGCAAGGCAACACCGACCTCGCGTTCATCGGAGGTCTCGGCATTGTCGAAGCTACCACGTTCGAACGCGTGGACGAGGTGCAGCTCGGTGAGGTAATGGCAAACGTCGGCATCACACCCGACGGATCCACGGCCTACGTCAGCGGGAGCGACAACCTCGAAGAAGTGCCCCCCAGCATCAAGATCTTCATCGTCGATCTCGACACCCGCGAGGCGGCGGGAACCCTTCAGGGATTCGAGCTGCCCTCCGACATCTCCTTTGCTCCCGAAAAACCGGTCCTGAAGGCTGTCGCTTGGCCCGACGTCAGGATATTTTGACGGACCGGATCGCCATCGACCCAGCCTCGGTTCCCTGCAAATCGTTTGCGATGAACCGCCCGCTGCCGTAGATTTCAACAGACAAGCCCGAGCCTGCCTCCCCTAACGAGTTAACTTTCCGTAAATAGGGGTACTTATGATCGCATCTCTGCTTCTCGAGCCGGGGCGTCTGGAGTTGCGAGACGTCGAGATACCCGAACCCGGGACCGGCGAAGTGGTCGTCAGGGTGCGAACCGCCCTCACCTGCGGCACCGACCTCAAGGCCTTCCGCCGCGGTCACCCGAAAATGAAGATTCCCGGACCCTTCGGCCACGAGTTCGCCGGGGATGTCTACGCGGTCGGCAAGGGGGTGACCAAGTTCAAGCCTGGCGACAAGATCATGACTGCGCCCTCCGCGCCCTGCGGGGAGTGCGTCTACTGCACCAAGGGCCAGGAGAATCTCTGTAGGACCACGATGGACACGATGGTCTGGGGCGCATTCGCCGAATACGTCTGCATGCCTGCCCACATCGTGGACAACAATATGTACTTGAAGCCTGACCATCTGTCCTACGAGGAGGCCGCGATGTTGGAGCCTCTTTCCTGCGTGGTCTACGGAATGGATCAGGTCGACGTCCGGCCGGACGACACCATCCTCATCATCGGTGCAGGAGCGATCGGCTTGCTGCACGTGATGGTCGCCCGGGCGCTCGGCGCCGAACGGGTCATCGTCGCCGGGAAGCGCGAGAATCGTCTCAAGCTGGCCTGGGCCGTCGGCGCCGATGCCGTCATCGACGCAGAAACCGAAAACACCTTCGAGCGGGTCAAGGAACTCACTCAGGGGCTGGGCGCCGATGTCGTCATCGAGTGCACCGGGCAACTCGCCGTCTGGGAAGAGACGCCCGATCTCGTCCGTCCGGGTGGCACGGCCATCCTCTTCGGCGGACTCCCGATCGGCACGCGCGCAACCTTCGACACCGCACGCCTCCACTACGACCAGATCACGCTCAAGGGCGTCTTCCACTACACGCGAAGCGCGGTGAAGAAAGCCTACAACCTGCTGGCGGACAAAAAGATCACGGTTAGCGGTCTCATCTCCGGCACCTATTCGCTCCGGGATCTGAAACACGTGTTCGACAACCTGCTCCAGAAGGGCGGTGGCATCAAATTCGCCATCCTTCCGAGCGAACCCGAAACCGAAACCGGAAAGGTCGCTCAGGCCTGATCGATCGCGACACAAAGCAACCTCTGATTCCGTCCCTCACGCGCGTCGCCCGGATCTACGATCTGGGCGACGTTCGCATTGAAGAGCAACCCACGCCCCGGCTCCAGCATGGAGACGCGCTCGTGCGAATGGCCGTGTGCGGCATCTGCACGAGCGACACGCTACCCTGGTACGTTCGGCGTAAAGCTCCGGCCGTCCTCGGCCACGAACCCACTGGCACGATCGTCCAGACCGACTCCGACCTCTTCTCCGTGGGCGATCGGATTTTCATCCACCACCACGCGCCCTGTCTATCCTGTCGTCACTGTGAACGCCAAGAGTATTCCTTGTGCGCTCAGTGGCGAGCATCCGCCATCGATCCCGGAGGATTAGCCGAGTACGTCCGCGTGCCTGCCCACAACCTCGCGAACGACTGCTTCCGTTTGCCGGAGGCGATGTCTTTCGAAGACGGCGCGCTCATCGAGCCCGTCGCCTGCGCCGTCCAGGCGCTCAAGCGAAAATCGCGGATGCGATCGGGCGATCGCGTCCTCATCCTCGGTGCGGGAATGATGGGCCAGATCCTGATACGCGTGGCTCGGCACTACGGCGCATCCATCCTGATGACGGCCGACCGCGTGCCTTACCGGCTGGGCAAAGCCGTCGAGATGGGCGCCGACCTGGCCGTCGACGTATCCAAAGACGATCTGGCCAAGGCCGTCAGGAAAGCCACGGACGGCGACGGGGCCGATCTCGTCGTCGTCTGTCCCGGCTCGATCGCGGCGATGACCTCCGGAATCGATTGCGTCGGGGCCGGCGGAACCGTCTGTCTCTTCACGCCCTCAGAGTCTCACGAGTCGCTATCGATCAACCCCTACGAATTCTGGTTCAACCACGTCACGCTCACCACCAGCTATTCGTGCGGACCACCCGACACAGGCGAAGCCGCCGATCTCATCTCCCAAGGCGCTGTCACCGCCGACCAGATCGTCACTCACCGGTATCCTCTCGACCAGGCCGCGGACGGGTTTAAAACCGTGTCAGCAGCGGGCGAAAGCATCAAGACCCTCATCATCATCGACCCCACCCGTGGGTGAAATCACCCTACCGCATAATCGATTGCCCCTCCTTATCTACGTAACTATCTTCAGGCACTGAACTTGAGCGGCTTGTAGCCTTCCTGACAGCAACCCGACTCTGACAGCAGAAACCCGACCCCTGTGCCAGATTCCCCCGACCAGGCAGGATCGACAGTCCTTGGCCAGAGCGCCGCCATTCGGAGGGTGTTCGAACTGGTCGCCCGTGTCGCGGAAACCCCCGCCACCGTTCTGCTCACCGGAGAGAGCGGCACGGGCAAGGAACTGATCGCGCGGGAAATCCATCGGACGGGTGCCGAAACGGGCGCCCCGTTCGTGCTCGTGAACTGTGCGGCGATCCCCGGGGCCTTGCTGGAGGCCGAGCTTTTCGGCTACGAGCGTGGCGCATTTACGGACGCCAAGATCAGCAAAATGGGCCTCCTGGAGCTGGGCGAAGGGGGAACCGTCCTGCTCGACGAAGTCGGCCTGATGCCCCTCGACCTCCAGGCCAAGCTACTCAGCGTCCTGGAAAGCAGGCGCTTCCGGAGAGTGGGCGGCACCGCGGAGATCGACCTCGGGACGCGGTTCATTGCCGCCAGCAACGCGGATCTCGACCTGGCCGTCCAGGAAAACCGGTTTCGTCTGGACCTCCTCTACCGGCTCAACGTCTTTCCGATTCCGTTGCCACCTCTCCGCGACCGAGACGACGACGCCCTCCTCATCGCCCGACACTTCCTCGACACCTACAGTGAGCGCTACGACCGCGGATCCCTCGAGCTGAGTCCGGGTGCAGAGCGGTGGCTCCTCGGCTACGACTGGCCCGGCAACGTACGCGAACTCCGGAACGTCGTTGAACGGGCCGTGCTGCTTGCCCGATCACAGCTGATCCAGACCGAAGACCTCGCAGTCGGAAAAGAGGAAACCGACCTGGCGATGGATCAGCGAGGTGGCCTGTCGGTCACCGGGATCGGAGAAATTCATATCGAATTTCCGCCCTGGGGCATCGCCCTGGAAGACGTTGAAAAACGCTTGATCGAAGCCGCCCTCGAGACGACCAGGGGTAAGGTTTCCAGAGCCGCCCAATTGCTCCGAGTATCCCGGGATACTCTGCGTTATAGAATTCGGAAGTACGGTATTACCTCGCCTCATCCTCCCGATCAATCAGCGTGATATGCCCCAAATGGGTCAAATCGCCCGATCCTTCGGCATCCCGCTTGGCTTTGCGATTTTCTATCTGACATAGATTCAATCCTTTATGGGCGCAACGTAGATCGGCACGAGAGTTGCGTGAACAGACCATGCAGAGGTAATGCAAGCCCCAAACAGGAGGTCACCGTGACACACCACGCTGCTCCCCACAGACCAGCGCCAAGTCGACCGCGCAGTCTACTTCTCCTATCTCTCTTCGCGGTCCTTCTTGGAGCATGTACTACTCGCGACTCGGTGCTCGACAGTCGCTTCGAACTCGACACGGAAGATCCAGTCGAGGCGTTCGCACGTCTCCCCCAAGCGCCGGACCATCCGATCGGCATCCCCAGCAACGGTGTCGTCACGCTCTCTCCCCTGTCTGCGCTGAAGAAGTGGGCAGGGCATCCAAGGGTCATCGAGAAGCACATCAGTGCCTCTCGCGGTGGCAATCTGTTTGCCTCGATAGGGTACGATGGGGACGACGACGATGATGACGACGGGGACGACGACGAGGGAGACGACGAGGGAGACGACGAGGGAGACGACGACGATGATGACGACGGGGACGACGATGGAGATAATGACGGGGCGAGCGCGAGTGCGAATCGTGCTCGATGGTGGGAGAAGTTCGACCCGGAGGATGGCGACGAAACTTATGTCAACTTTTGGCTCTATCCGGGTTTCTCAACGGTGAAACTATAGAATGACAAGGTCATAGATCGTTCCCTACGCTTGGTTGTGTGTGTAGGACAATCAAAGCGAAGGGGGTGCGACCTATGACCGGGAGCAGATTACTATCGAAACTGCTGAGATTCAAGGGGTTCCGTGTTGTCAGCTGGTGGTTTGAGGGGAGAAGCTGTTTCGTCATCGCCGTAAAGCCACATAAGAATGGTTGTTGTTGTCCGGAGTGCGGCCGTCGAGGTAAAATCGTCCGCACAATGCCCCATCCGCGTCGGTGGCGTGACATTCCGGTGTGCGGGTGGAGGGTCTGGCTTCTCTACCATCCTCGGGAGATTCGGTGTCCTACCCACGGTCGTGTGGTCGAGGAGATTCCGTGGGCGGAGCGGTTCTCTCGGGTGACGTATCGCTTCGAGTATGCCATGCTGCGCTACTGCCAGACCATGACGCAGAAGGCGGCGTCCGAGTTACTGCGCATCTCTGCCTCGACGCTGTCGGATCTCCTTCACCGATCCATCACGCGGCTTCGTGAAGGTCATCGTATCCGAGGGCTCAAAACCATCGGGATCGACGAGATCTCCTACGCCAAGCGTCACAGGTACGCCACGCTCGTTTACGATCTGGACCGCTCCTGCGTGGTGTGGGTTGGCCGCGGCAGGGCGCGTAAAACGATCGATCGGTTCTTCACAGAGGCTCTCAGTCCCTACCGGAGATCCAAGATCGAGTGGGCCTGCTGCGACATGAGCGAAGCTTACATCGGAGCCATCCAGGAACACTGTCCGAATGCCAAGCTGGTCCTCGATCGCTTTCACATCGTCAAGGCTCTCAATGCCGCCGTTGACGAGGTCCGTAAGGACCAGTGGCGTAAAGCTGCCCCGGATGAGCGCAAAGCCATGAAGGGCCTCCGATGGCTCCTCTACCGGCACTCAGCGACACGCTCCAGAGGGGATACTCGGACACTCAAAGCACTGGAGAAGGCGAACTACCGAATCTATAGAGCCTGGAGACTCAAGGACGAGTTCGAGCAGTTCTGGGAATACAAAGCGCCCTGGGCTGCCGAACGCTTCCTGAAATGCTGGACGACGTCCGCACTCAGAAGTCGACTTGAACCCCTGCGAAAGTTCGTCAGGACCCTGCGACAGCACTTCTTCGGCGTCCTCGCATTCGTGAACACGCGTCTTACCAACGCCATCGCCGAAGGCCTCAACCGAATCGTCCAAATCGTCAAGAACCGAGCCAGCGGATTCCGCACACTCGACGCATTCAACGATATGATCTTCCTTACCGTCGGAGACATAAACATCCCTGAGCAGATTCCGAAGAGGTTCCGCACACGCTAACCGCGCCCCCATGCCAGGAACCACGGCACCTTCACCCACTTCATCTCGTTGAGAGATCCGGATATAGCCCAACTTTTACGTCCCGAGGAATGCACTCGAGACGGACACGACGATCGAACTGACTGTCGTCGGGTCCGGGGTCGACGTCCAGGCCAGCTTCCAACCATCGGGTCTGCAGTTTCTCAAACCGGCCAGCCTATCGTTCGCTCTGCTGGGGGACGACATCGATCCCGACAATCTGGGCGGCTACCTCAGACTCGCCGACGGCACAACGATCGAGCAGCCGCACGAAATTCACCGATTCGGCAAGCTGCTCATCGTCCAGATCTGGGTTTCTCACTTTTCCACCTACGAGCCGGATGACGGCGAGTGAGCGCCTACCCACTCACACGCCGATCGTTCGACCCTTCAGACCACACTGCCCCTTACTTGCGCACGTCTACATTCGCGGTTCGCGGACCCGCTTGAAGGCCCAAACTTGAATACCTCCGAACTCAGCCGATTACTCGACAACGTGGAAGAGCTGGGTGGCGACAATGTCGTCGATCAGTTGCTCGATGTTGTACGTCGAGATCACATCCCGGCCGGTAAGGCAGTTCGTCAGATCGATCGAGCCATGAAGACCTTTCGGCGTCTCTGGGAAGGCCAGCCCGAAGGGATTTCAGCGAACATCCGTGTCGTCCTCAACCTCGCCGAGTCCTACGAAAACCTGGGTGGATTCGACCAGGCGAGGACCTCCTACGAGGAAGCACTCGGGGTCGCGAGAGCTGAGAATGATCAGATAGCTGAAGCGGACATCCTCAAGAAGATGGGTCGCGTCCTGAGAAAGCAGGGCAAATGGAAGGAAGCCCTTCGTCACATCGCTGACAGCCGCGTCATCCACGATACCCTTTCCAACGACCTCGGCGTCGCGACGTGTCGAGTGAGCGAAGGAATTGTACACTTCGAGCGCGGTGATTATCCGAGTGCGGGGGAAGCGTATCGGTTCGCACTCGAGATTGCCGAACAGCTTGGTAATCGACGCATCGCCGCGTCTGCGAATCTCAACATCGGCATCCTCGAGAACATTGCGGGGAATTTCGAACAGGCGACGGCGAACTTCAGCGAGGCGCTGATGGCTGCACAGCAGCAGTCCTACACGGCCCTCGAGGGGCGCGCGTATCACAACCTCGGCATGTGTGGCATCTCCCGAGAGGATTGGGCCTCCGCGCTGGACGCCTTCGAGCAAGCACTCCAGATCTCCGAGGGAATAGGCGACCTGGCCCTGGCCGCGTCGTCCTATGTTCAGAAGGCACAGGTCTACCTGCGACTGAACGACCGCACACTATCTGCCGCCTACTGCACGCGAGCGCTGGACATCTTCCAGGAAGTCGATCGCCCGCTCGGAAAGGCTGAAGCTCTCCGAATCCTGGGACGTTTGGTCGGATCGGGCAGCGCCTACCGTACGGGTCGTGGACTGCTCGACGAGAGCCTCGATCTCTACGTTCGATTCGAAAACCCTCTCGGCGAGGCCGAGGTCCGTCGCGAAATCGGCATCCTCGAGTCGGAACAGGGAAACCCGGAAGAGGCGCGCACGCACCTGATACAGGCCGTTGAAATCTTCGATCGCCTCGGGGCCCGGGTCGATGTCGAGCGAACGCAAGCTCTGATCGAGGGTCTATCCTCTTGACCACCGCGCACACCTACTGCGAACTGACGGAATCCGAGCGATTGGCTCGCGCGCTTGCCGACGTGGACCTTTCGCTCGAACGTCGACTCGAAAAGCGGTTACTCTACGCGTGGCTGGACGCCATCCCCCATCGAAAGGAGTCCGTGCTCTTCCTGACGGGCGCCAGCGACACGGGCAAATCGCAGCTCACCAGGAAGGTATCACGTCGCTCGGTCAGAAGAGGCTATGTGGTAGGCCAGAGCAGCGTCGTCGTTTCCAACGGGCCTTATGGCGTCATCGTCGATGCAATCAGGGAACTGATGGACAAGCTCTCGGAAGAACACGGCTGCCGAAACCTCGAAGCCTACATCGAGACGCGACCGGGACTGCAGGACCTCCTCGGTGTCGGCCCTGCCTGCACGCAAGATCTTCAGGAACATCCGCGACGCGGCAAAGAGGACATCACGCGGGGTGCGCTGTTTCGGGAACTCGGTCGTGTCATCAGGATGATCTCGAAAGGCGTCTCGACCTCTTCGCTGCGCAGACCGGTCCTGATGATCCTCGAAGACACTCACCTCGCGCAGGCCGAGACCATCGATCTTCTTCGCTTTCTCGCGGACTTCTGCTCCAACGATCCCATCGGGTTTCTTGTTGTCGCGACAGGGCGGGAGCGTATCGTAGAGGCAATCGGCGAGGCTCAGACAGAGCTCGGCCGCAGAGGCCTGGCGAAAACCGTTTTTCTGGACGGGTTCGACGACCATCAAACCGACAGCCTGATCAGAAAGGTCTTTCGGCGAAATCGTTTTTCCTTCCCGCTCCGACGTCTTCTTCGTCAAAGCACAGAGGGCAACCCCACTTCGACGATCCAGACCCTATGGTTATTGAAACAAACGTGCAGTCGTCACGCCTGGACGCTTCGGGAAACGCTCTCCAATCGCGACCTGCCCGCATCGCCTCCAGAAGCTGCCGCAGAACGAATCGTAGCCAAACGGAACCGAACCCAGGCACTCCTTTTCGCTACGGCTGTGCTGGGAAGGTCCGCGGACGAAAACGATGTGCTCGCCCTCCTCGATTGGGATCATAAACGCCTCCTGTCGACGCTGTCCGACCTTCACACCGTCTATCCAGCGCTCCACCGAGAAGACGAAGGATGGTTGACTTTCTCCACCGAGTCCCTTCACGAAGCCATCTACGAGTCGATCCCCACGAACGAACGGAATGTGCTTCACAGACTCGCCGCAGACCGTCTCGAAAAGCGGGGAAACCAGGCCCTCGACGAACGCGTCGCCGGACACCTCGAAGCGGCCGGTTTCGCAGAAGAGGCCTTGCCGTTCAGGACGGCGGCAGGGGATCGTGCACTCCACTTCTGCAGCCCGGGCAGAGCGGCCACCAACTTCGGCCACGCCCTGCAGACGGCGGCAACCGACAAGGCCCGACGCGACGTTCGATTCGAGCTCTTGCTGAAAACTGCATCCGCGCTGGCCTCAACGAAGTGCTACGATGAAGCCGTCACCCATCTGGTTGAGGCCGTCGAACAGGCGAAGCAATCGTGTAACCTCGAATGGGAAGCGGATGCAAAGAAACGGCTCGGAAAGATCGCAGCGGGTCGGCGCGAACTGGGCGGAGCCCTGGCTTGCTATGATCAGAGCCTCGCACTCTACAGAGCCTGCGGCAACGAGTCGGGTCAGTGCGATGTTCTGCTGAAAACCAGTCGAGTCTACCTCGAGCTCGGCATGTGGGACCAGCTCGGGTGCGTCTACGAAGACGCTTTCCGGCTGGCCCAGGCCAACCAGAACAACGTGCAGGTTGCAGCCATCTCGATGAACGTGGCCATCATGCACAGCCTCCGGGTGTAAAGCCCGCGGTTGTCTGGACACTCGGGTGAGTGTATTCAGGCGGCCTTTCGAGTTGCCGTGAGTGCGTTTCTAGCCTGTTCGGGCGTCTTGTAGCCGTGACGTTCGATGATCCACCTGTGGTTGTATCTGTCCCGAAACTCAAGGAGTGCGAGGCGCAGGTCTTCGATGGTACTGAAGTGTCTAACCCACAGGAGGTTTTCTTTGAGGGTACGGATGAACCGCTCGGCGCATCCGTTGCCTTCTGGCTCACGCACGAAACTCGGCGATGTTTGGACGCCGAGGAATGCGATCTCGTTCTGGAAGTCGTCAGAGACGTATTGTGACCCGTGATCGTGTCGGAGCTCCAGTCCTTCGGCGATGTTTTCTTCGAAGCCCCCGAAGTGTTCACGGATGCCCTGTCGGATCGGCTCGAGAGCCTCAAAGCGGTTGGCCGTCTTGGAGGCGTGAATGCCCACACACTCGCACGTGCAGTGGTCGATCGCGATAAACACGGAGGCTCTGCCCTCGTCGACCGTGGGCGTCACAGTCAGGTCGGTGCCCCACATCTGATCGGGCTTCTCGGTCGTAATCGTGCCATCGTGGGCTCGTCGTTCGCGACGCCGTCCTGGACGCGCCTGGAGCCCGTTTTCACGCATCAACCGGCGGACCCGATCCTTTGACGTCCGCATACCGTGAAAGCGAAGCCTGGCCCAGATCTTGCGGTATCCTTCGCCGTGGAAGGGTGACGCGTCGATCTCCTGCTGAATGAGGGAGACCAATTCCTCATCGGTACCCGCTCCGACCGGGCCTCGCTTCCGGGGTTGCCGAAGATCGGTTACGGATGAACGACGAAGCTGGCTGTGCACCGTGGAACGGGGTATCTGCAACACTTTGCACACGCGTTTAATGCTGTAGCGTCTCCCCGTGGAGGGCGAAAGGACCTCACTCATTTCCGCGACCTCCGATGCGCCAAAGGGCGGCGGGCTTCCAGACGATCGATTCTTTGTTGCAGCAGCTCGTTGTCCATCGTGAGCTCGCCAATCTTCGCCTGGAGGTCCTTGACCCTCTCGTCACGCTCGTCGCTCGGACGAGAGCGTAGTGCGGCCTGGGCGCCAGAGTGGAACTGATCGCGCCACTCGCTCAATTTAGCTGCCGTTACTCCCAGATCGCGAGAGACGCTGTCGAGGCTCTCGCCACGCATCACACGTAATACGGCTTCGGCCTTCTTCTTCACGGAGAAACGACCCTGCGAAGTCGCGCTTGGATCGGCTGGGCCTCCGCTCGCTCTCGCTCGCTCCGCCCCAACCGATCCCCTGGTAGCCTTGTTCATGGTGGACCCTCCTTTTCGACCTACTGTAGGTCAACGGAGTGTCCAAGAAAACCCCGGGGCGCTGGATGCACAGCCTCCGGGGAAACACTCAGAAAGCCATCGAATCCTTTCATCGTTGTCTGAGGATCTACCGCGTGAACGGGCTCTGGGACAAGGTAATCTTGGCTCTGCTCAACATCGCGAAGGCATTGGCCGACAGGGGAGATACCGAGGAAGCCTTGAAATACAACCGCACCGCGTTGGAAACCGCCCGGAAGAGGTTTGACACCGCACGGGAAGCGGCCGCTCTCACGAACCTGGGCGAGATTCACCTGGCGAACGACGACCTCGACGCAGCCGAGGACGCGTGCGCAGAAGCACTGTCACTGTTCGAGGAAGCCTGCGACTACGTACGCGAGGCGGACACCTTGAGGGTACTCGCGTGCATTGCCGCAAGATCTCTCGACACAGAACGGGCCCGTTCACTCTACAGGAGCGCCATCGACAAGTCCCGCGAGGCGGGATTCCGTCTGGGTGAGGCTCAGAGCCTGCGCGACTATGGAGAGCTCCTGGATCAAATGGACCCGAACGGGGCCGCATCGGCCCGGAGAGAGGCGCGCGATCTCTTCGTGGGCCTGGGCATCCAGGACGAGGCAGATCGCCTCGACAGCACGCTTCGGAACCAGATCACAGCCCGATACAGCAGAGCGGGATGGTTCGCAGGGCTTTCTGAGCCGGCCCTACGGCAACCGCCTCCAAAATCCTTCCCTGACAAGCCCGGAGTGTCAGCGTCACAAACTTGACCCTTCGGTCATCTCGCATTATTCTTGGGCACAATGACCCTCGTTCTTTAAGGCGAGGCGCGAGGTCGTCCTTTCGTGGACGGCCTTTTTTATGGCTCTATCCGGGTTTCTCAACGGTGAAACTATAGAATGACAAGGTCATAGATCGTTCCCTACGCTTGGTTGTGTGTGTAGGACAATCAAAGCGAAGGGGGTGCGACCTATGACCGGGAGCAGATTACTATCGAAACTGCTGAGATTCAAGGGGTTCCGTGTTGTCAGCTGGTGGTTTGAGGGGAGAAGCTGCTTCGTCATCGCCGTAAAGCCACATAAGAATGGTTGTTGTTGTCCGGAGTGCGGCCGTCGAGGTAAAATCGTCCGCACAATGCCCCATCCGCGTCGGTGGCGTGACATTCCGGTGTGCGGGTGGAGGGTCTGGCTTCTCTACCATCCTCGGGAGATTCGGTGTCCTACCCACGGTCGTGTGGTCGAGGAGATTCCGTGGGCGGAGCGGTTCTCTCGGGTGACGTATCGCTTCGAGTATGCCATGCTGCGCTACTGCCAGACCATGACGCAGAAGGCGGCGTCCGAGTTACTGCGCATCTCTGCCTCGACGCTGTCGGATCTCCTTCACCGATCCATCACGCGGCTTCGTGAAGGTCATCGTATCCGAGGGCTCAAAACCATCGGGATCGACGAGATCTCCTACGCCAAGCGTCACAGGTACGCCACGCTCGTTTACGATCTGGACCGCTCCTGCGTGGTGTGGGTTGGCCGCGGCAGGGCGCGTAAAACGATCGATCGGTTCTTCACAGAGGCTCTCAGTCCCTACCAGAGATCCAAGATCGAGTGGGCCTGCTGCGACATGAGCGAAGCTTACATCGGAGCCATCCAGGAACACTGTCCGAATGCCAAGCTGGTCCTCGATCGCTTTCACATCGTCAAGGCTCTCAATGCCGCCGTTGACGAGGTCCGTAAGGACCAGTGGCGTAAAGCTGCCCCGGATGAGCGCAAAGCCATGAAGGGCCTCCGATGGCTCCTCTACCGGCACTCAGCGACACGCTCCAGAGGGGATACTCGGACACTCAAAGCACTGGAGAAGGCGAACTACCGAATCTATAGAGCCTGGAGACTCAAGGACGAGTTCGAGCAGTTCTGGGAATACAAAGCGCCCTGGGCTGCCGAACGCTTCCTGAAATGCTGGACGACGTCCGCACTCAGAAGTCGACTTGAACCCCTGCGAAAGTTCGTCAGGACCCTGCGACAGCACTTCTTCGGCGTCCTCGCATTCGTGAACACGCGTCTTACCAACGCCATCGCCGAAGGCCTCAACCGAATCGTCCAAATCGTCAAGAACCGAGCCAGCGGATTCCGCACACTCGACGCATTCAACGATATGATCTTCCTTACCGTCGGAGACATAAACATCCCTGAGCAGATTCCGAAGAGGTTCCGCACACGCTAACCGCGCCCCCATGCCAGGAACCACGGCACCTTCACCCACTTCATCTCGTTGAGAGATCCGGATATAGCCATAAATTCCTCCACTATCCAGAGAACGTCTCAATTTCTAATACACAAGTCTGTGGGCTGCGCGACGACAGGTCAAGGCGCAATGATGCTGTCTATTGGCACCGAAACGTTGACAACGGATGCTTCGGAAAAGCCGCACGAAACAGTTGACGCCTGATTTGGGCGTAGTACGTTTCACACCCGTCAAGTCACGTTCAGAATCCAACGGATGATTTTATGAATATCGAATCCATCGAGTTTCAGATCCTGGAACACGAACCGGTCGAGCTCGAGTGGCGGCCCTATCGGACGATGATCGAATACCCCGGCTCGCACAAGGTTCGATTCGGCCACAAGCCGTTCGAAGGAGATGGGATTACGCTCGAGCCGAGGCCCTCCTACACGTGTGTACTTCGCATCCGGACCGACGAAAACCTCGAAACCTGCGGGGTCTTTGGATCAGGCTTTAGTCGGGAGCAAGTCGAGTGGGATGCGCGGACATTCAAGCTCCAGTGGGAGCCGGAACTCGTCGGGGTGAACGCGCTCGACCGGGAGTATATGTGGCACAAGATGTGGATGGCCCGACGTTACTTTCACATGCCGTCGATGCTTCCACTCGCGTTGATCGATCAGCTCCTCTGGGATCTGGCCGGTCTCAAGGCCCAGCTTCCCGTGCACAAACTGCTCGGCGGATTCAGGGACCGCGTGCCGGCCTACCTGACTGAGGCAAGTCGCAACCACGAGCAGACACTCGAGGCGGCACAGAAGGCGAAAGATCTGGGTTACAAAGGGTTCAAAGACCACTCGATGCTGGGTGTCGGGGCGAATCTGGCACTCGCCAGGGAGCTGAGAGATCTGGTGGGTGACGATATGGTGCTGATGCACGATCCTGTGCAACAGTATTCGGTCGAGGATGCGATCAAAGTGGGCCGCCGGCTTTGGGATCTCGACTATCTTTGGATCGAAGAGCCCCTGCAGGAAGTCGATATGATCGGCCTCAAGCGACTCTCCGACGCGATCGAACTCCCCGTGCTGGCGCTGGAATCGAACCTCGGGCATCCGTATGTGGCCGTGCCCTATCTTCAGAACGACGCGATCGACATGGTTCGAAACGTGGCGATGGGCATTACGGGTCAGATGAAGCTGGCCAATCTGGCAGAAATGTTCGGGAAAACGGCCCACGGTGGAAACGTGCACGTGATTGCAGCCGTCCGGAACGATGATTGGTACGAACACCACGCGAGGAACGCCTTCAAGCGCGGTGATAACGAGCCGCGTCGTCCGCTGTCGTTGGCTGAGGGTGGACTGATCCGAGAAACCTTCGAAGTGCGTGACGGCTATATGTATGTCCCGCAGACTCCAGGTCTCGGGCGGGAGATCGATTGGGAGCAGATCGAGGCGAGAACTATCAACACATTATAAAATTAGGGAATCGGGGAATCGCGTGTGGGCCCCTCGGCTCCGCTCGGGATAAACTCCGGGGCGGATGGCGTCCGCCCAATGTTAGAGCCCACGAAATCGCCAGGAAAGGCAACCATGAAAATTGAATCGATCGACTTCCACATCTTAGAAGGGGATCCGGTTGAACCCGAATGGCGTCCGTTGCGGACGATGCGGGAGTATCCGGGGTCACATAAGGTACGGTTCGGGCACCGGCTGTTCAGCGGAGAGGGGATTCGCCTGGAGGCGAGACCGGCTTACACGTGCCTTATGCGGATCCGGACAGACGCGAACCTCGAGACGATCGGGTCCTTTTCCACGGGATGGGGGAAAGAAGATCTCGAGTGGGGGGCGCGCACGTTCAAGGTCCAATGGGAACCAGAACTGGTCGGGGCCGATGCACTCAATCGAGAGTATCTGTGGCACAAGATGTGGATGGCGCGTCGATACTTCCATATGCCGTCGACGGCGCCCCTCGTCCTGATCGACACGCTGCTGTGGGATCTCGCAGGACTGCACGCGAAGCTGCCCGTTCACAAACTGCTGGGAGGATTCCGGGACCGAATCCCCGCTTACCTGACGGAGACGGGCATCCCCTATGAAGACACGTTGAAAACGGCTCAGCGCGCGATCGACGAAGGCTACCACGGCTTCAAGGACCACTCGATGCTGGGTGTCGAAACCAACCTGGCTCTGGCGAAGGATATTCGTGCCCTGGTCGGGGATGAGATGGTACTGATGCACGATCCGGTCCAGCAGTATTCGGTCGACGACGCGATCAAGGTATCACGCGGGCTGGAAGCGCTGGATTATTTGTGGATCGAGGAGCCGTTGCAGGAGTTCGACATCAACGGTCTGAAGCGTCTGTCGGATGCGGTCGACTTGCCCGTGATGGCGCTCGAATCGATCCACGGGAACCCTTACCTCGCGACGCCCTACCTGGCTGCGGGCGCGATCGACATCGTGAGGCAAACGGGATTGGGCATCACGGGTCAGATGAAACTCGCCAACCTGGCCGAGATGTTCGGGATGAACGCACACGGTGGAAACCCGCACGTCGCGGCTGCGATCCGGAACGACGACTGGTGGGAAGTGGGTGCGTGGCCGCCCACAAGCGCTGATCGATCCATGGGAGCCTCATTCCCCGGGCTGATCGGGGGTGTGATGGAGATCCGGGACGGCTACATGTATATCACTCAGGAGCCCGGGCTGGGACGGACGATCGATTGGGAGCAGATTGAAGCCAGGACCATTATGAAAATATGAAATTAGGAAATTGGCAGATCGATCGCGTCATCTATTGAGCCACAATGACCAACGGCTTGGACGATCGCCAAGGCACCGTCACACTGAGCGCGAGTCGAAGTGTCGGTCATCGCAAGATGAGTTTCTCAGGAGATCTGAGATGAGCGATAGAGGCATCATCCGAAACCCCTTGCTCGAAGACATCGGCGATCCGATTCTCGCTAGGGCATTGGTCGGGACCACGGAAGAATTGGCCAGAGCGACCCGGCCGACCTTCTTGGCAAACCCCAATTCACCCGTGACGTGGGGACCGGATGAGTGGGAGGCGCTCGAGGTTTCGCGCGAAGATCTCTTCGATTGGTCCTCGGTTGAGGCGCAGTTCGATTATGACGCGTTTCTGCGAGACGGCTACGCGCTACTCAAAGGCGTCATGACGCCTGATGCCGTGGAGGCGTGGACAGAGGCCGTGCAGTTCGGACAGAGAATCAACGACGCGCTGCTTAGAGCCGATTGGAAAGAGATTGACTGGCTCGGCCTTGGGCGAAATCCGCCCGATCAGTCCCTGTCGGCGGAGGAGATTGAGGGCGCTATCGGGGGAAGCCAGAAAGCGCCGCAATCGACCGATGAAGCGGGTGTGCTGACGCTGAGGATCAACAGCGTGTTCGCGGAGTATTTTCCAGCAGGTCACGTTCCGTATTTCATGAATGTCTTAACACATCCGCAGATGCTCGCACTGGAGCGAATGTGTCTGGCGAGCGAAGAGGTTTACTTCGATCACAACCAGCTACTGACGCGCCCTCCGGGATATCCCGGAGGGAACTGGCATAGCCATCGTATCGGCGGTGGCCACGATGATGGGGTCGCGAGTCTGGACACGTACCGTGCGCAGCCGAACGCGGTTCTGACACTTTGCTACCCCCAAGGGTTCGATAGTGGAGAGGATGGGGGGCTGAAAATCATACGGGGAAGCCATCTGTTCCGCGATCCGAACGGCTGTCGGTCTCCGAATGACGAAGAGATGGAGAACGGCTGGTTGAAAGAGCGTGTCAATCCTGTGACGTCCGAGCCCTTGAGGATCGAGCACCTATCTTTGCCGCCCGGCTCGGTTGCCTGCTGCTTGTCCCACGCAGCCCACGCGGTGTCTCCCAAGTCGGCGGACAAGTCGACACGCTGGTGTTCCCTATACTGCTATAAGAAAGCGGACGACCAGACCGGACACGTCCAACCCCCGAGCGCGATTCCTCCCGTTTGGGCGATGAAAGCGCAGCGTGGTGAATTGGCCCGACACACTCACAGATTTGCTGCGACACAGCTTCGACCGCGAGCTGACCGGAGACCGAAGACTGTGCGACGACGAATAAGATGGAAACTCACGAGCGTGGACTAGGGGCGTTGATTGGCTTGCTGGCGGTTGCCAGCCTGTACATTGGGGCAGGCGAAGCCCACGCGCAGTCCGTCTTCTTTGTGCGCCTGGCTCCCGAGGTAGGCCGGATTACGGTCGAACACACCAAGGAAGTAACCATCCAGGGGGGATCGAGTTCAAGCACATCGTCCTCTTCGGGCCTCGCCCTCGCGGGCAACCTCTCGGTCGGGCTACTCTTGGAGCTCCCGGGGAGCTGGCTTGTGGGCGGCGAGATCGAAAGTGCCGTCTCCAGCCGACGCAAGCTTGAGGGCACGATTTCTCCGACCCCGAACGGGAACGTTCACGATGTCTGGCCCGGCCAGTGGGACTTCAGCGACCTGTACGGGGCGGGTGGCAACATCCTCTTCGGGCACTGGCTAGGGGACGGCCGCTCGCAGGTCTACGTCTTCGGTGGAATCCGTCGAATGTGGACCGAGTTCGCTTCCGGATCGACGAATCCCGAGACCGGAACGGCCAGTGAAGACCGCGAGCGCCTCGCAAGATGGCCGTGGGCGATCGGCGCGGGTTCGACGTTGCACCTGAAGTGGCCGCTGGACTTCCGGGTCCGCTACTCGCGCTCTCTCACCGACTGGATAGTCGTCGATGAGGGGGCACGGCTCGACTACAGGTACGCGGCGGGCGGCGTTGTGTTCTTCTCTCTAGGGGTCCACGTCTTCGACTGACCACACCCCGATCCTGGGTAGGCACCCTCTAGTGGGCCCTGGAGCCCGAGCATCCGACCCGTCCGGCTCGTCCAACCAAGCGGTCCGCCGCGAGACCGCCCGGACCGGGCGGGCCATCCGTCAGGCGGGGCACCCGGGTGCTCGGGGAGTATGGCGACCGACAGGCCTGCCTCAAGCGGATCGTCGAGTTGAAGGACCTCCACCGATTCTCGAGCGCCGGAACGATGATCGACGGCCTCAACGGCACGGCGCACGAGACGGCTCCCTGGAGGCGGATCTTGAACGCGGATCGGCGAGGGTGGGTGCTGATCGGCGAGTGCACATCAGACATGTGGAATCCACCGTCGTTCAGGAGTTCCAGATAGGTTCATAACATCCTGTAATTGCAACGCTTTAGGCCGTACATCCCGCGTCTCGACCCGCCAGCGCCGTCCCTTGTAATCCACTGCCATTCCCCGTTATGATTGGGGAATGGATAATGTGATGACTCCGCCCGCCGTGCGCTGGAAAACCAAGCCGAAGGGCCGCCATCCCCACAAGGCGCTGTCGGCCGCCTTCGTGCGCACCGCCCCGGTCGGCCGACACTGCGACGGCAACGGCCTGTACCTCTACGTACAGCGCACCGGAACGCGAAGCTGGATTCAGCGGCTCGTGATCCGGGGCCGCAAGCGCGAGATCGGACTCGGCAGCGTCGCCCTAGTCTCGCTGGCCGAGGCCCGCGAGCAGGCGCTGGCCAACCGCAAGCTCGCACGCGCGGGCGGCGACCCGCTCGCCGAGAAGCGCCGTTCCGTGGGCATACCCGGTCTGCCACTGCCTCCAGACCCAACGGGATCAACGCCTGGATCACCGACAAACGCGTCTCCAAATCGATGACATCGCCCTCAACCTTGACTTCACCATCGCCTACAAATAGCTTCTCCATCTGGGCTCCTTTCTTACGGGTATACGCTCCTACACGTCTACCCAACGTAAGTTTGGAGCCCTCTAAGTTTCACCTAGGAGCCTGTCGGGTTACACACCCGGAAGCTCGTTGAGATTAAGTCCAGCTGAGTCTGTCAGCGACCGGTTACCTTCGTTTTTTCCTTGAGCCGAGTTCCTCTTCGGGATCAGGTAGCCAATGAGAGTCGATAGAGTTTCAGAAGGTTGTGTGTGAGACAGATCAGGTTCCATTCTCTGATGACTTTGTGGATTCGGCGGAATGAGAATCGGGTGAAGTTCCGAACGGATTTGATCTGTCCAAACACGGGTTCGATGATCTGTTTTCTTTTCCAGTAGGTGCAGCGACCTTTCTGTGTGAGAAGCTTTCTCGCCATTTTGTCTTTCGTCGTTGCGCCCTTGGGGATCCGTCCCCTGGGGCAGGTCGCGATGGGCGTTCCATGTTTCTGTTTTGTCGTCGCCACATAGAGGTCGACGCCATCTGATTGAACCTGATCGACCTGACTTTGGTTGAAGTATCCGGTGTCGGCAGTGAGGTGCTTGGGTGTCGTGCCGCCCATATTCGCTCTGATCTGGTTGACCATAGGTGTCATCTGGTTCTTGTCATCAGCTTCTTGGGTGACGTCGGCAGCAACGACAATCTGGGCCTTGTCATCCACAGCAGCTTGGCAGTTGTAGGCTTGAAGGAATTGGCCCCCTGAGACCATGATCCGTGAGTCGGGATCGGTGAAGTTCAGTTGTTCCTTTCAGTCGGGCTCTTTCGATGGAGGCTTGGGCTTACGTCCACGACCGCCGCGGCGCTCCCGGGCCTTTACCTTCTCTTCATACGCTGCCTGCTTCTCAGGAAACTCAGCCTCCGCTTCGGCTTCGATCTCGGCTATTGCGTCGCGGATTACTTTGAGTCGAGTCTCCCGGTGCTGCAACTCCTCGGGCAACTCGTCGCCGCGGTTGTCCTTTCCGTAGAGTTCGTCTTCGGCCGCGTCAGTGGCTTCGGCCTCGGTCAAGAGTCTGCGCACTTCGGCCTCGATCTCGGCTTCTTTCTTCTTCATCCGGCCGTAGCTCATCGCTTTGTGTTTTGAGGCATTTGCTTTGACTTTCGTGCCATCCAACGCCACGTGTCCCAGCTTCACCAGACCTGCCTTCACGCAGAGACACAGCACTTGCCTGAACAGACCTGAGAGGGCATCCAGATGCCGTTGACGAAAGGTCGATATCGTGTCGTGATCAGGATGCTGATCCAGGCTGAGCACACGGAAAGCAACCGAGTCATAGGTCGCACGCTCGATCTTGCGGGAACTCCTGATGCCTTCACAGTAACCATACAGCAGTAGGCTCACCATCATCCGGGGATCATACGGTGGCTGGCCACCTTGAGACCCATCGTAGGTCTCGTAGATCGCGGACAAATCAAGTTGTCCGACGATATCCAGAATGAAGTAGGTCACTCGGGACGCCGTCCCATCTCTCCGTCCATAAGAAACAGGCCGTCGCCGCTGTCCCCCAGGAGCTTAAGCTTTCCTACTGCTTCATTTGTCAGCGTCTCCTCTTTTACCTGCGCTTCCACAAACCACTGCAAAAAGACATGGCTAGCGTGATCCCGGTGCTGGATGCTGATCTCCACCAGCCTGTTGATTTGGGCGGAAGCCTTCATCTCGTGTAAGTGTGCGATCTCGAATGCCTCCAGCGGTTCGTCCCACTTCACATCAGGAGCGTCTAACTCGCTCAGCTCCACCGTGCCTTGCCGTTCGATAATAAAATCGAAGATCTTCATGGCGTGCACCTGCTCCTGCTTAGCCTGCACCCGCGCCCAGTGGGCAAACCCGCGCAACCCCATCAGTCTGAACTTCGCAGACATGGCCAGGTAGTTGTATGTCGTGAAGAATTCTGCATTCAGCTGCCTGTTGAACTCGTTCTGAATAGTTTCGTTGATCATTTGAGAATCCTCAGCGAAGGAGGCACGAATGGATATACATCTCTCATTGAGAAAGGGAGCAAAACCGGGAATCGTGACGCTTCGGCCATAGTCCAGATCCACTCCTTCAATTCGGGGCGGCCTCACCGGGCCCTCGCAAAATTAAAGGAGTGGGGGCACAATTGTTAGCTAAACAGCTGCTGCTTGCAGGGGCCACCAGCCTGCGTTTCAGCGAACATTCATTTGAGTGTATGAAGCGGTGTGCAACATTATCCAGCCTCACTTACACACACACCCCATAAACATTCAGTTATCTTACATATTATATAATTATTGCTTGCCATTGACTTGACTGCTCGATAAATTTTGATCGAAATGAGGACAACCTCACGGCAAGCCGCCCAAGAGGTCTCTCGCATTGAAGTGTACTTCTTTCCGCGTCAACGGAAGATACACTCCGTGAAGGCAGCCAGGAATGAAGTGACTTCAACCGAGTTTAGATGGAATCCGTCAGACCGCGGGCGTGAGTTGCGGGCCGAACGCCAAATGAAAGGAGGGACCTTGCCACCTGGCTTTTTCTCAGTGCCAATCAAGGATGCGCCGAGACCCTCAAAGATTGGCGCTAAAGAATCCTCGCCTCAATTGGGCGAAGCAGTTTAAGGTTCGATCTCGGCATCGGCGCGAGTCCATCGTTCGGATCATCAGATGGAACGTGGGTTTGATATCGAACGATGCAAGTAGGACAATCGGGTATGAGAAATCGGACCCGATCGGCTGTACGCAGGTTTATAGGACCGGTTCGTGTAGATCCCCCTTCGGCGGCTTCCTGATCGCTTTAACGTCAAACCCCAACGTTTCCCCTGGTCAGATGCCGCTGCACGATCTGGCAGCAAGATGGATTGGCTATGACCGGTTCGTGTACACCTTCGGCGGCATATCCGATCGCTTCAAACGTAAACCCCAACGTTTCCCCTGGTCGGATACCGCGGCACGATCTGGTAGCAAGATCAGATTGACTTCGAACCATCATCAGGAGTGGCCTCATTACGCTACCTCGCGACGATTAGATTCTTGTCCAGTTGAGGACCAGCGATGGAAGAAAGTCGAAGCCGCATTCACAGGCACGTATTGGATGCGGCTTCATTTTGTTTGTCCACGGAACTTCCATACCCCGTGACGAAAACAACAGAAAGGGTTTGAATCGGGTATAACGAGAGCAGAGGGGTATGCAGAATGAACGGTCGCGAATCATCTCCTTGGCAGGAAAAGGCGGTTCAAGCCTACATAGCCGATGTAGCCCGACACCCTCGCCTTTCTCGTAGCGAGGAAAGCCTTCTTAAAGACCGGCTGCAATCCGGAGATCCGGCAGCCCGCCGGCGTCTGATCGAAGCCAACCTGAGATTCGTCATTGCAGTGGCCCAGCAGTATGCCAACCGAGGGATGCAGTTCTCCGATCTCATTAGCGCGGGAAACCTGGGCTTGATAGCCGCGGCCGGAAGATTCGATCCAAAAAGAGGATTCCGGTTTATCTCGTACGCCGTCTGGTGGATCAGGCAGGCGATTCGCGAGGCCATTCGCAATGGGGGGCAAACGATCAGACTGCCGGCCAGCCGAATCGATCTGCTACATCACATTGCGAGGTGGAGTTCAGGTCAATAGGTGTGTAAAAGAAATCAGGCGGCCATCTTCCCGGCTTCGACCTGCGGTCCGGTTGAGTGTTTCTGATCGTAGACTTGTTGTAGCAAGTGTGGCGCGGTGAGTTTCCTGAATCGGCTCTCTGCGACCTTGAGCGTACGCCAGATGAGAGTCGTGGCGTTCCTGACTTTCTTGAATCGCCTGGCGGCGTTTGTGCGAAGCCGAACGGAAGCAAAGGGGCTCTCGACGACGTTCGTGGTTCTCAGGTGTTTCCAGTGTTCCTTCGGGAAGTCGTAGAACGTGACCATCCGATCCCAGTCTCTTTCGAGCGTCTCCACGGCGGCAGGGAACTGTGAGCGATACCGTGCGGCAAAGCGTTTCCGGAGCTTCTCGGCCTCCTTTTTCGTGCCGGCATAGGGGATCTGGACGAGCAGTGCGCGGGCTTCAGCCTGTGCACGCTTGGCGACCTTGTCGAGCACGTTGAGGATCTTGTGGTTCCAGCACCGTTGTTGCCGGCTCTCTGGCCAGACCTGATCAACGGCCGCCCAGATGCCCATATTCCCGTCCGCGGCGATCAGGACAGGATGTTCGAGCCCGCGATCCCGGAGATCCCGGAGCACCGTGAGCCAGGATTCTGTAGACTCTCGATAACCGGGTTCTATCGCCAGGATCTCCTTGCTGCCGTCGCTCATCGCGCCGATCACGACCAGCAGACACGCCTTCTCGCGCTCGAGCCCGGCTTTGACGTAGATGCCATCAGCCCAGGCGTAGACCAGTTCGCGATTATCCAGACGCCTTTCTTTCCAGTCCTGGAAGTCGACCTCCCACTTCCCTCGAAGACGAGCGATCGAGGTCGGCGAAAGCGGCGCGCCATCACCGAGCAGCGCACGCAAAGACAACTCGAAGTCGCCCTGGGAGAGACCGTGGAGATAAAGGTCGGGAAGCAGATCTCCAATGGCCCTGGTTCTCCGGGCGAACAGGGGGAGGATGCGGCTTTCAAACCGCTCTTCCAGACCACGAACCCGGGGACGCCGGACCTTGATCGTTCCGCAGCTCGTCGAGAGACGCCGGGGCTTGCCGTAGCCGTTCCTGTAGCCCGTGGAGCTATCGACCTCGGCTCGGCGCTCATACCACGACCGGCCCAAGAACGCGGTCGCCTCCTCCTCCAGAATGGACTGGAACCGGCCCTGGATCTCTTCACGGATCCAATCGTCAACCGTCTCCCACGTCGGCATGGACTTCAATGGGGCTCTATGCGTATGTTCCTTCACGGCGATCCTCCTTCCCAACCGGGCCTCTCACCCGGTTTTGTGTGAATCAACTATCTCACGGGAAGGGTAGGGTCGCCCTTTCTCTTTTTCCACACCTTTTGATTATAGCTCGCGAGGTGTACTGAGGATCTTGTTCAGTTCTATCAAGGCGGGGGGCACGAAGGTTTTGCTCCGACCCACGAGGAGGTCGCAGATAAATGTGGAATAACCACGGAGCACTTTGAAGAGACGCTAGCCATGGGGCAAGGTGTATTCTCCTTGAATTACCGACCCGACGGTAGTGAAGGAAAGGAGTTGATAGACATTCTTGCCGATCCGAATCAAGACCTCCCTGATCAGGTCATGTCCGTCGAAGCCCGGAGGCAGGACATCGAAGAAGCACTGTGCGGTCTCGACGATCGGGAAGGTAAGGTCATTAGGCTTCACTTCGGACTGGAGGATGGATCGTCCAGAACTTTGGCAGAGATCGGTTCGATTTTCGGTCTGTCTCGTGAGAGGATCCGCCAAATCAAAACCGAAGCGTTGAGAAAACTGCGAAACCCAAGTCGAGGCGCCAAGCTGTTTGTGCACTACGCCGAAGCGATAAATTGAACCACGGTGTGACGTGCCCACAGGATTCCCACAGAGCTTGGGCACCTTCTCCCTTTCTGATGGTCCGTAGCTAAGGAGGTACCAGATGGGGGTCATAACGATCTCAAGGCAATATGGCAGTGGCGGACTCGCCATCGGCCGTATGGTCGCCGAAATCTTGAGCTACCGATATATCAACAAGGACCTGGTGATCGAAGTTGCCCGTGAAGCGGAAATACCACTGTCTGACATAGAGCGATTTGACGAGTGCCCTGAGTCCGCTGCCACGCGTCTAGTGAAGAAGCTCCTTCTTTCACCCTACCCTTCGAATTTTACAGGGGAATCGATCGAGGAGCCGTTTCAGTACGCCTTTCGCGATGGCTTTGGATCGACGATCCTCGTGTATCCCTGGCTGACGAGGATGATTTCGTTCGGCTGACCCAGCAAGTAATGATCAGGATGGCAAATCAGAATAAGATTGTACTTATAGGGCGTGGGGGTCAGGCCCTGTTATCGGGTCGATCAGATACGTTACACGTAAGAATCTTTGCCCCATTTGAGCATCGCGTTGAAGCTGCCATGGCCGATGACGATATTTGCAAGGAAGATGCTGAGTGCCTCATACGAAAGCTTGACGGAAATAGAGAACGATATCTCAAGCGGCACTACGCAATCGATTGGAAGGACCCACGACACTACCACATGACCGTCAACACAGGCCTCGTAGATATAGCAAAGGCTGCGCAGATGATCGTTTGTGCGGCCTAGTCTCTGGCCGTCAAACCGAAAAACGACCATCGGACGAGATACCCCACTGCGAGTTCGGAGAAAAACACCAAGGGTTCCATCCCAGTCGCCAGCTGGGTGGCGATCTTCGTTCCTGGGATGGGTCTGGAGAAGGTCGGTGCATCAGCCTGGTCATCTCCGATAGGAGAACCACGCGTCAGCGATCGCGTATGGCCTCTTCGAGCGGATGGTCGATGCTGGGGGTCGCTCGAAGCGCCCGACGTTCCGGCTCGGCCATTCCGTAGAACATCTGTACTTCACACGCGTGAGATGGAAGCCCCATAGCTTCGACGAGCACGAGCGCGTGTGACAGCGAGCGCAGGCTATGACTGGTGAAGGCGGGTGAGAGCTGTTCAATGGGTAACTGAAGCGGTTCACTCGCTTGAGCTATTGGAATAGTAATTTAAATGGCTCTATCCGGGTTTCTCAACGGTGAAACTATAGAATGACAAGGTCATAGATCGTTCCCTACGCTTGGTTGTGTGTGTAGGACAATCAAAGCGAAGGGGGTGCGACCTATGACCGGGAGCAGATTACTATCGAAACTGCTGAGATTCAAGGGGTTCCGTGTTGTCAGCTGGTGGTTTGAGGGGAGAAGCTGTTTCGTCATCGCCGTAAAGCCACATAAGAATGGTTGTTGTTGTCCGGAGTGCGGCCGTCGAGGTAAAATCGTCCGCACAATGCCCCATCCGCGTCGGTGGCGTGACATTCCGGTGTGCGGGTGGAGGGTCTGGCTTCTCTACCATCCTCGGGAGATTCGGTGTCCTACCCACGGTCGTGTGGTCGAGGAGATTCCGTGGGCGGAGCGGTTCTCTCGGGTGACGTATCGCTTCGAGTATGCCATGCTGCGCTACTGCCAGACCATGACGCAGAAGGCGGCGTCCGAGTTGCTGCGCATCTCTGCCTCGACGCTGTCGGATCTCCTTCACCGATCCATCACGCGGCTTCGTGAAGGTCATCGTATCCGAGGGCTCAAAACCATCGGGATCGACGAGATCTCCTACGCCAAGCGTCACAGGTACGCCACGCTCGTTTACGATCTGGACCGCTCCTGCGTGGTGTGGGTTGGCCGCGGCAGGGCGCGTAAAACGATCGATCGGTTCTTCACAGAGGCTCTCAGTCCCTACCGGAGATCCAAGATCGAGTGGGCCTGCTGCGACATGAGCGAAGCTTACATCGGAGCCATCCAGGAACACTGTCCGAATGCCAAGCTGGTCCTCGATCGCTTTCACATCGTCAAGGCTCTCAATGCCGCCGTTGACGAGGTCTGTAAGGACCAGTGGCGTAAAGCTGCCCCGGATGAGCGCAAAGCCATGAAGGGCCTCCGATGGCTCCTCTACCGGCACTCAGCGACACGCTCCAGAGGGGATACTCGGACACTCAAAGCACTGGAGAAGGCGAACTACCGAATCTATAGAGCCTGGAGACTCAAGGACGAGTTCGAGCAGTTCTGGGAATACAAAGCGCCCTGGGCTGCCGAACGCTTCCTGAAATGCTGGACGACGTCCGCACTCAGAAGTCGACTTGAACCCCTGCGAAAGTTCGTCAGGACCCTGCGACAGCACTTCTTCGGCGTCCTCGCATTCGTGAACACGCGTCTTACCAACGCCATCGCCAAAGGCCTCAACCGAATCGTCCAAATCGTCAAGAACCGAGCCAGCGGATTCCGCACACTCGACGCATTCAACGATATGATCTTCCTTACCGTCGGAGACATAAACATCCCTGAGCAGATTCCGAAGAGGTTCCGCACACTCTAACCGCGCCCCCATGCCAGGAACCACGGCACCTTCACCCACTTCATCTCGTTGAGAGATCCAGATATAGCCAATTAAATACATGTGTGCCTGACGGCGAGGCGGAATTATGTCTCAAACACATCGTAAACGGGTGTAGAGTTTAAATTTGCGAAGCGAGCGGCTTCGCAAACTTCATCTTGTCACGACCCCTCGATCCAGTACCTTAGGTACCAGGATAGATCGCTCTGCGAGGAGAGCGTAGACCTCGGATCGTAAGATTCTGACGTGAGAAAGGAGTTGCTATGAAATCGAGAGCCAGGCCAGGGTTAGCGGTCGTGTTCCTCCTGACCACGTCCGTGTTCGCTTCGGAGGACGAAATCCGCCCTCCTCACGTGTTCGCCAAGGTGACGGACTGCCAGAATCAGATCGAACAGATCCGACTGGAGATGGGAAAGCCTGAAAACCTCCCCCTCGGAGTCGAAGTGAATGACGCGGAACCGCGGGAGGTCTATTACCAAGCTCTCACGCTTTTCACCAAAGCCAACCGCCTCTCGTACGATCTGACACGTACCGACGCAACTGCTCCGGCTGTGCCCACGGGCCCGATCGAGCCGAAGCACGTCTTCACGTCGTCAACGCCGCACTCGAACGATTCCTCCACATTCAAGATGTGCTCGGAATCCGACCGAGTGAACTGGCCACGCCCCCCGAACCAGGGAGGGAGCCGACCGACGTGTTCAACGCACTCCTCGAGACCAATCGTCAGTTGAATGTGTTGCTCGACAGCCCCGTCGCCCCCGCCGACGTTTTCCAGCAAGTGACCAATTCCGTAGGTTACGCGGCTTCGCTATTGTCAGCCTACACGGGCGCCCAGCAGATTCCGGATGTCCCCGAATTCGAAGGGCAGAAGCGTCCCTTGGACGTCTACCGCAGGTTGCTGAATTGCGTGAGGCTGACCGAGCAGATCGTCCAGGCGTCGAACCAGAAAATGCTCTTCCTCGTGGATCGAAACATCGATTTCGATGAGGTGACGCCGAGCGATGTCTACGATCTGGCATCGTTGATTCTATCGGAGCTCTCCTACCTGCACTCCGTTTCACCCAGCCTATCTTCGCCTCAAAGGGCGTACAATCCAGGTCGAAAATTCCCGTCTCACGTCTATCAGCGAGCAGGAATCCTCGAAGCTCAACTCGAAAGCATTCTCGCCCAGCACCAAAGCGCCGAGTGATCGACGCAAAGCAAGGGAAGGGATGAATGTCTGGGGTAAGACCTTTTCGCGCCGGGCGCTAGTGAGCCTTATCGCGATCGTACTCAGTCTGGGAGCACTGGTCTACACGCGCTTCATCGCACAGCGAGTTTCGCGACTGCGTGGTCCAACGGTGGTCACATCGGCCAGCATGTTGAGTGGCATCCGTGGCTCCACTACAAGCTTGAGAGGATGGATTCTTCTGGGCGATCCCATCTTTAGACAAGAACGAGAGCAGGCGTGGAAGGACGAAATCGATCCGGCGCTCAGGCGTCTACAATCGCTCAGCGAGAACTGGACCAATCCCGACAACGTCGTCAGACTGTCCGAGATTTCACAAATCCTCGAAGGATTCCGATTCATCCAGTGGTGGATCGAAGACGTCGCCCACACACCAGGCAATCGCCCCGCGCTGCACGCTCTACGAGACGCGGGTCAGGCCGGCTGCTCGAGAAGCGATGACGACTATAACGACGATGATCGATCTGGAAAAATGAACCAGGGTGGTCAGTTACCGACTCTGGCCGACTTCCGCGCGGCCCTCGCTCTCAGCGAGATCAACCATTCTTATGTGGCTTTACGGCGATGACGAACCAGCTTCTCCCCTCAAACCACCAGCTGACAACACGGAACCCCTTGAATCTCAGCAGTTTCGATAGTAATCTGCTCCCGGTCATAGGTCGCACCCCCTTCGCTTTGATTGTCCTACACACACAACCAAGCGTAGGGAACGATCTATGACCTTGTCATTCTATAGTTTCACCGTTGAGAAACCCGGATAGAGCCAAAAAAGGTAGTCTCCTTGTACAAGTGTTTGTTTTTCCCTACATTAGGGCTGACACATCAAAACAACCACTTGGAAGGAACTACCGTGATAGAACCTAGTCAGATCCGGTTACCATTCGCAAGCATTTCGGGCAAGGTAGTTGAGGCTGATTTTGCCGGTGGCGCCGTCAGGAGTGACGGTGGAGTTCTGTTGCTTCGCGCCCTTGAGTCTCAGATGGGATTGATCGCCAGAATGGTAGATGCTTTGCGAGATCGTCGTCACCCAAGCTATATCGATCACACGCTTTTGGATCTTGTGAAGCAGCGTGTTTTTCAGATCGCTTGCGGCTATGAAGATGCCGTCGATTGTGATGATGTGCGACGCTCGGATTTGTATCGGCTCGCACGGGCTTTTGTAGACGGGTTCATCGCATCGTATGACCAGGCACCCCCAAGCATCATTCTCGATATCGACGACACGGATGACCCAACGCACGGTGCGCAACAATTTTCACTCTTCAACGCGTATTACAATGAACACTGCTATATGCCGCTACATATCTATGAAGGCCAAAGCGGCAAGCTCATTACGACGATCTTGAGACCCGGGCATCCGACGAACGGTAAACAGGTCGTTTCTATTCTCAAGCGCTTGGTGGAACACCTACGCGGATCTTGGCCAAACGTGGAGATCATCGTTCGCGCAGACTCAAAGTTCAGCTCACCAGAGATGCACGATTTCTGCGAAGACAACGGTATCTACTACGTTCTGGGCCAGGGCGCCAACTCCAAGCTCAAAGCGGCTGGACAAAACCTGATGGACCAAGCGCTACGTCTGAGCGAGCATAAGGAGACGATTCGCTTGTTCTCATCCTTCTCATATCAGGCTGGCACCTACCGGCAGCCTCGCCGGATCATTCACAAGGCTGAAGTCACAAACGGCGAAGCAAATCCAAGATACCGCGTGACCAATTTACAGAGTAATCGAGACGGCTTTATCTATGATCGTATCTACTGCGCAAGGGGACGCACGGAAGGCTTCATCAAGGACCACAAAACATTCCTTCACTCCGATCGAACATCGTGCCACAAGTTTGAAGCCAACCAGTTCCGACTCTTTCTACACAGTGCTGCATACGCCTTGCTTCACGCACTCCGATCACAGGGACTCAAGGGCACCGCGTGGACCAAACCTCAGGTCAACACGATACAGAACCGTTTCCTCAAAATCGGCGCGAGAGTCATTGAAAGCGCACGAAGAATCCGATTCCATTTTCCAACATCGTATCCACTCAAAAACGTCTTGGTGTCAATCATCACCAGGCTCGAAACGAACACGCAGTAACAACGCCGATCTATACCGGGGACAGCTATGTACACGTCGCAAAACAACACCTGTTCCGGACGAAAATCGTGACTCTTGCGACTCGTAGAGACCGCTTACGGGACCTTGGACATCCGAAGAAGCCGAGAACAAATCCTGTGCGTGATCACATCACTCCAAAACAACCTAAACTCAAATTCATGCATGATTCAGGCTAGTTTCCCCCATTCATCCCTCCAGAGCGAAAGCACAGAGCGTAATTAGGCTTTGGTTCGATCCTGTGTGAAATGTGACCGCCACAAGTTGATCTCGTCGTGTGATCGTCAGACGGACTGACACCCGCGTTGACCAGTGGTTGACGTTTCCCCGTCCGTCTCACATGTTACAAGTAAGGACTTACTTGGACTCGTTCCCGTGGTGTCCATGGAAGCCAGACGATCAGATCCGAACTTCGCCCCGGACAAAATCCGCATCGCACGGGACAGCGAAGGTATTTTCATCCAGGTCAATGGGACAAAGTCTCGTGTCGCCCGTGTCGCGTGCGCCTTTCCCCGCACAGACCCCGACCACTATGTCAGCTTCCTCGACGAGATGGGTCACGAGTTGGGCGTGATCGAAGACCCGAGCAGGCTGGACGCCGAATCGAGAACATTTCTCAAGGCAGTGTTGAAGGAAATCTACTTTGTGCCCACGATATCGGAAGTGCAGTCTGTGACGACGCAGGGCATTGCACACAGGTTCGGTGTCGCGACCGATGACGGCGACCGCGAATTCACCGTCGAGAACCTGGACGCTCTCGACGGCTCTCACCCTCCGGGTATTCTCATTCGCGGCGCAGATGGAAAGCGATACCAGATCGACGACTACTGGGAACTCGATGGTGACAGCCGTGAACGCATGTCACACATGGTCCCTAGAAGGGTGCTCCAGGCACGCTACGGACGGAGCATGATGGGCGGTAGCAGCAGGGGGAGAGGCCGTGGTAGTGGTAGAGGGGGTAGCAGCTCGAGCAGCGGCGGCATGATGCGTTTCGGATAAAAAGGAATATTCGGCTGCCGCTACATCTTGCTCTGCGCGGTGTTACGATCGCTCGTTGTTTCTCAATTCTCGATTTTCACTCCTCGATTCCCAACGGTTCCAACTCGCCGAGCATCGTCGGTACCAACTCCGACACGGTTGGATGGATATGCATCGCCCGCTGGACAACGGTGTAGGGAGCCCTCGCATACATCACGTCCAGAAGGGCGTGCACAACCTCGTCCCCGCCGATGCCCAGAATCGCCGCTCCCAGGATTTCACCGGAATCGGCATCCACGAATACTTTCATGAATCCATCCGTCTCGCTCCGCTCTCTGGCGCGCCCGACATCCGCCATCAGCCGCTTCCCCACGAGTATGTTGCGTCCTGATTCGCGCACCTGTTGTTCCGTCATGCCGACGCGACCCAATGGCGGATCGATGAACAAGCCGTAACACGGAATCCGATCGCTCACGCGGCGAGGGTCGTTGTCGAACAGGTTTGCGGCGGCGATCTCGAAGTCGTTGTAAGACGTGTGCGTAAAGGCTCCACGCCCGTTGCAGTCTCCTAAAGCCCAGATTCCAGAAACGTTCGTGCGAAGCTCGTCATCGACGATGATGAATCCCCGTTCGTCGGTCTCGACTCCCACGCGATCCAGTCCCAGGTCGTCGGTGTTGGGCCGACGACCCGTGGCAACGAGCAAGTGGCTACCGGCAACTTCCTCTGCAACACCCCCCGCACGAACGTGAACGACCACCCCTTCGCCTTGTTTTTCGATCCGGTCCACGCCCGTGTCCAGACGAACGTCGACCCCCTCGTTGGCCAAAATCTCCAGGATGGCTGCTGACACGTCCGCATCCTCACGCGAGATCAGAGCGGGGCCACGCTCGATGACCGTCACCTGGCTTCTGAACCGACGATACATCTGAGCAAACTCAAGGCTGATGTAACTCCCCCCGATGATGACCAGATGTTCCGGAAGGAAATCAACGTCCATCATGGTGGAATTCGTCAGGTAGTCCACTTCCTCCAACCCCGGAATCGGCGGGGCGAAGGCACGGCCCCCCACGTTGATGAAAACCTTCTCGGCCTCGAGGAATTCCCCGTTGACGACCACTCGATGGGGCTCCTCGAAACGACCGTGGCCTTCGTAGGTCGTGACATTCTCCAGACCCTTCATCCACCCTTCGACGCCCGACGTCGACCGTTCCACGATAGCGTCTTTTCTGCGCTTCACCTGCGCCATGTCGACGTGGATCGGCCCGTTGATCATCACACCGAAATCGCCACCGCGATGCGCGACGTGGGCGACCCTGGCACTCGCCACGAGCGTCTTGGTCGGGATGCATCCGACGTTGGCGCACGTGCCTCCGTAGAGATGACGCTCGATCACAGCCACCTTGAGACCCTCATCGTTCATACGGTCGGCCAGGGCTGGCCCAGCCTGTCCGGTCCCGATGATGACCGCATCATACGTTGTCGACACTCGATTCCCCTTTGAAAGCGATTGAACTCCGTCTGCAGTCCGCTCAGTAGCGGGATTGGATGCCCCCCACTAAATGTCGGAGTCAGCGGTGTGTCAATACGGAAGGGCGAGCTGGAGAGCTGGCGTGGTCAGTGCTTCGAGCTCGAACCTTGTGCTAATTCAACACAACGCGCTCGCCAGCCTCTTCGCCTGCTCGCTCAGATTAGCCAGATCACGTGTTGCAAATTGCACCAGATGGGGTTTTATTTCACTCGTTGGGTCGGGATCACGCCATAGAGGAACGACAGAATGGACAAGCCAGAACAGATCAAGGGCAAAATCCTCATCGTGGATGACAACACCCAGAGCGTGGACCTGTTGGCAACGATGCTGACCCAGGAGGGTTACACGGTCAACAAAGCATACAATGGGGCCGAAGCCTACGCGCAAGTCGAAGCCGAATTGCCGGATCTGATCCTCCTCGACATCAAAATGCCCGGAGCCAGTGGATTCGAGGTCTGCAGATCATTGAAACAGAATCCAGAAACGAGCGACATCCCAGTCATCTTCCTCAGTGCGTTGGGAGATCTGGACAACAAGCTTCAGGCATTCGATGAAGGGGGCGTCGACTACGTGACCAAACCCTTCCATCACCAAGAGGTGAGTGCGCGTGTCCGCGCCCACGTCACGATTCGCAGACTTCAGGAGAAGCTGAAAACACGCTACGATGACCAGACGTCGGAATTATCCATGGTCAACGACGCCTACCGGCGCTTCGTCCCTCACGAATTTCTGAACTTCCTGAACAAGGAAAGCATCACACAGGTCAAGCTGGCCGATCACGAAGAACGTGAGATGACCATCATGTTCGCGGATATCCGAGATTTCACGCCTCTCTCGGAGAGCATGAACCCGCAGGAGAACTTCAGGTTTCTGAATTCGTATCTGAGCCGTGTCAGCCCGGTCATCGGCCAGCACAACGGCTTTATAGACAAGTACATCCGTGATGAAATCATGGCGCTGTTTCCGCGATCACCCGACGACGCGGTCCAAGCTGCGATCGCTTTGCAGATCGAGGTCGCCCTCTACAACCAACATCGCGGAAACTGCGGCTACGATCCGCTCCGCATCGGGATTAGCCTGCACACGGGAAGACTGATGCTCGGGATCATCGGTGAGGACAAACGGATGGAGGGAACCGTCATCTCCGACGCCGTCAACCTGGCATCAAGGTTGGAAAGCTTCACCAAGCTCTACGGTGCCTCAATCATCGCCAGCGAAAACACGGTTAGCGGCCTCAGGGACCAGGAGCGCTACCGGAATCGTTACCTGGACGAGGTCCGTGTCCGAGGTCGGAAGGGCAGCATCAAGCTCTACGAAATTTACGATGGCCTGCAGACAGCCGAAGTCGACAGCAGGGACGAAACGAGATTCCTTTTCACGCACGCCCTCGCGCTTTACCAGGCAGGACAACTGGTAAAAGCACGAGAGAGATTTGCCGAAGTGATCAAGCTCGACCCGAATGACAAGGCAGCGCACGTCTTCCTCGGGCGCATCGAGCGCTACGAACAAGAAGGACTGCCAAAAGGCTGGTCTGGCGTGCAAGAATTCGCGCACTGACGCAGCGGCCGATCGCGATCCCGTCACTCAGTCGGAATGATGGGAAGCAACAGATGCGACGCCTGGCCGTTTGAATGAAGCACCGTTTGACTCGCCCGACGCGGCTCTGTATCCGATCCCGCATCCCGTCCAGTGTTCAGGTTGCGGTCGAAGCGAGGAAAGTTCGACGACGAGATTTCGAGTCGAACGCGATGTCCTTTCCTGAACACGTTGCCAGTAACCCCCACGTCGATTTCGTATTCGTAGGTCTTTCCTGACTCCAGTAGCGTCGGGTCCGTGAAACCTTCCCTGCAACGTGCCCGAATGATCCCGTCACAAAGGTTCATCGCGTAGCCGGTTGGTGCCACATCCACGAGCTTGGCCGTCCAATCCGTGTCGACACCATCTGTCGCCGCGAAGAGCACCGCACGGATCGGCCCCGTCACTTCCACATCCCTTTCCAGAGGCTCGCTCGTGTAGCAAAGCACGTCGCTCCTCATTTCGACTGATCGCTGGTCGTAGGGGCCCCACGGCACGATGTGGGGTGAACAACAGGTATTCCCACCGGTCGTCGGAACCGGATAGAGCGGATCATAAACGAAGTGATCCGCCGGCTCATCCCCCGGTGGATCGGTCGACAGGGCACCGTCGCCGATCAGCGTGTTGGCGCCTCCTCCCGAATGCAGATACCATTTCTGCCACTCTGTTCGGGCAAGCGGCCATTCGTATTCGTCGCGCCACACTCGGCTTCCCATGATGAACAACCGGATCGGCGGTTCGTCAACGATTCCGCTGTCAACGCCCTTGAGCCAATGGTCGAACCAGCGTAATTCCATCGCATCCAGGTCGACGACGGAATGCTCGCCGAAATCGATGTCGCCCGTTCGTGATGACTGACTCAACGCGTGAGGCCACGGCCCCACGATCAGCTTACTCTGCTTCGCCTCCGGCGTGCGACCGTGCTCAATCAACCCGTTGTAGTTCGTGAACGTTTGGGGCGCATACAGATCGTACCACTCACCCATGTTGAAGGCGGGTACGGCGATCTCTCCGAAATGCTTCTCATCGTTGAAGGTTTCCCAATAGTCGTCGTTAGACCGGATGCTCGATCCAGTCTTTCCAGAAATCGAGATCACGACCGGCGAGTTTGTCCATCTGATCCAACGGAAGAGCGTGGAAGGCATTCGTCCAGTTGTGGAACTCGATCGTCCGAGCCGTCCGGGCATTGGTGCGCATACCCCAAGTCATCAACACGCTGAGCTGGAGTGCTCCTCCTGGATAAACGAGCCCGCTGTAATAGTCTGTACAGATCACGCGAGGCACGATGCACGTCAGGTAATTGCTCCGCTGCGGCGCGCTCCTCCACTGGACAGCGCCCACATAAGACCCCCCCGACATGCCGATCTTTCCGTCACTCCACGACTGCTGCCCGATCCACTCCTGCGTGTCATAACCGTCCGCGTCTTCGCGGAAGGGGTAGTATTCGCCGTCCGAATCCCAGCGCCCCCGACAGTCCTGCAGCACGCAGGCATAACCACCGTTTGCCAAACCTCGTGCCTTCTCGACCATCGGATCCCCGTTGTTGCTGTAGGGCGTGCGCATCAGAATGGTCGGAAACGGTCCGGACCCCTTGGGGAGATAGATGTCCGAAGAAAGCTCGACGCCATCTCGCATCGGCTGCTTGACGTTCAACCGCATTTCGACATTGTAGTGTGGAGTCACCCAAGGCTCCTTTCGGGTCAGAAACTAGTCGTCAGGTCAGTGTACGCCTCACGCCAGCGACGAGCGAGCGTCAATTCTGCCTTACGCTGTTCGTAGCCGGCCGCGTCATCATCTGGGCGATGATCGCGATACCAGTCGACGGTCATCTCGATCCACGTTGCGAGGGGCGTGGTTCGGAATCCGAAGTCGCGTTCCGCCTTCGACAGATCGTGCACATACGGAATCGGCCGGCACAATGGAGGCGCATACGCCTCCAGCGAACGTAATATCACCGACTTGGGCACGTAGGTTATATCGAGCTCGGACCCTGCCGCGTGCCAGATCAGACGCGCCCATCGATCGGGAGTCGCGATGTCCTGCATCGCGATGTGGTAAACCTGGTCTTGCGCGGCCGGCGCATCGATCGCCCGGATAAAGTTCTTAGCCGCATCCCCCGAGTAGAGCGTTCGAAACGACGCCTGCTCTTCCATCGGCAACACCACACACTGGCCGTCCAGTGCCCGCTGTACCCACCACCACATCCGTGCCGTAGGGTCATCCCACCCCATAACAGCGGGAATCCTGACGATCGTGTAAGGCACGGCGCTGTTTTCCTGAAGCCATTTTTCGCAGTGTCGTTTACCCACACCGTAGGGATCCTCACCCTCTGGATAGGTATAGTCGAGGTTCGACCAGTTCACGTCAGATTCCCGAAAGGGACAATGGGTTGCGAAGTCGAGCTTGCCGTCGAGGTAGACGGACCCCGTGCTCACCACCAGATATCTCCCGACGCGGCCTTCGAAGATCTCGGATGCCAACTCGACGTGTGACTTCTCGAACGCCTGTGTATCGATCACGGCGTCGAACGTCTGTCCACCAAGCCCTTCGCGAAAAGACACAGGATCCGTTCGATCGCCGGCGATGTGGTTTACGCGATCCCACCACGTTGGTCGCGTTTTTCCCCGGGAGAACACGGTGACCTCGTCACCCCGGTCGAGAAGCTCCTCCACGACCAGCCGTCCCATGTACCGCGTCCCACCGATGACCAAGATCTTCATCCTCAGTCCTCCACGTCCAAATTACTGTCTTATCCAGTTGCGAACGCTCAGCGCTGCAAGGCGCCACTGATACTCAGGTATCGCTTTCACCAGATGCGTGGGTACTCCCCTATCCCTTCTCCCCAACTAGGGGCTGGATCACGGGGTTTAGCACCCTCCGTGTGCTCCGTTTGCTCCGTGTGCTCCGGGGTTCCGGGTCTTTCCAATGCCTCAATACATTCTGAAGTGTGATCCAGATCGCTTGCCCGATTGCCCGGATGAATGCATACTTGATGCATGCCTTCCCCCGCCATACGGCGGCCGGCCTATCGACGCCCCCGCCGGAAGGACAAGGAGGTAGTTCCGTGTCTACGACTCTCATAGCCGTTCTCGGTCTCGTCTGCGTCTTCCTCGCGGTGCTCAATGTCTACCAGCACCTTGCCAGGAAGGGTGCCCAACGGCTCGCAGAAATCGTCTACATCATCAGCCGAAACGTAGCCGATCGAGCGCGAGAAGTTCGCCGCCACAAGAAAGACGTCGAAATCGTCGAAGCACAACTACAGGATGTCCTGACCACCGCCCGAACCTTGCTGCTCGCACTCGGTCGAAATGAGGAGACACTCGACCCCGATCCTACCGTCACCATCTTCAACGGGTCCGGTGACCTGTCCAAGGAAAGCCTCCTGAGAATGGCCGACCGAATCCTCTTCTCGGTTCGCGAGGAAGATCCAGAAGCCAACCAGAACGAAGTTGCATCTCGAACGCTGGAACGCTTCCTGGTCAAGGTTCCGAACATGGACGAGGACAAGGCGCAAAAGATCATTCGCGTCGTAGCCAACCAGGGTGAAGACGAAGTGGAGCGCGTCTCCAAGCGCATGAACTAGGGCGCCGCCTCCGTTCCCAACCGGCAATAGGCCTCGGCGCGTTCGCACGGCTTCATCCACGCCGTCATCTGAGCCTCCAGTCCACGATATTTTGCGATAATCTCGTAGCGTTCCGGCAATTCAGGCTGCGAGGCCAGCTGGCGCAAAGCCTCCTTTTTCCTCTCGAACACAGCCGTCACATCCACATACAGATTCGGCACGTAGCCCACGACGGGCGACGCCCCCGCGATCGGTTCGAAGCAGACGACCTCGGGCGCAGCACACGGCGGATGCTCGGTCTGGATCCCCGGCCGGAAGCAATAACGGCAGGCCCAAACGACAGCTTGCACGGTTTCCACGTGGTCTGGGTGGAGAAAGTCGTCGATCCAGTGGCTTAGCACCAAATCCGGTCGAAAACCTCGGATGATCTCAAGAATTCTGTGTCGACGTTCGGGTCCGACAAGGAGTGGACTGTCATCGAAGTCGAGACAGTCGATCGGTGCTCCGAGAACCTCTGCCGCTGCGTCGATTTCGTTCCGACGTAGAGTCTTTACTTCGTCGAGTGAAATATCCGGGTGGTCATTCCATACCGCGGGAGACTCACACTTCTCCCCATAGGTCAGGTCGTAGATGTGAACCTGGCATCCTGCGTCAACTAATCGGAGGATCGCCCCTCCGGCCCGTGAACAGAAGTCGGCAGCGTGGGCACTGAATACCAGAACACGTCTGTCAGGTCGAATCATCGCATCTTGCTCCTTTCTCCCTCAGGAAGGATCGAAAAACGGGCGGAAAGCCTCAAAGACTTTCAGAATCAGTGGTTGCAGTTCGCCACGATTGACTTATGGAATGAATTCCTGTAACTGCGCAGGTACCGAGATTTAGGACCGTACTTACCTCACGCGGGCTGACCAGAGGACAAGCCTTATGATCTGGGCTCTTGGCGCCGTTGTCTGCTGCTCCCTGATCTATCTTTACATCATCATGATGAAGTACAGCCGCTTCATCGAGGGGTCGCAGCCAAAAATCAAGCAGCTCGAAGAGCGAAACGGGAAGCTCTACGACGCCATATCGAACGAAACCAAGCTGTCCAGACAGGCTAAGGAGATGTGCGAGGAAGCGCGTGTGTCCATCTCGAACATCAAAATGGACATCTCGAACATCGAACGCCAGATTACGAACGCAAAGAGTGTAGAAGAGCAGCTCGAAATGAAGAGCTACAAGAAACAATTCAACCGGGACAAGTAAACCCGCCATGTTTCTCGAAGTTGCTACACTGATCCTGCTCGCCCTGGTCCTGCTCTCCAAGTGGTGGACTTCCAGACATACACAAAAGTTGAGTCTCGAGCTGACTGAGTTGGAAACCACGCATTCGAAGCTTCAATCCGACCATTCCGCCCTCTACTCACAGCGCCAGTCTGCGGAAGCTCAGCTGAAAGATCTAGAAGTAGAAAAGACGAAAACCGAGGAGCAGCTCGAGGAACTGAAGGACGACCTGGACGATCAGCTCGACAGGAACGAGGACCTCGACGATAGATAAGCCTCCTACAATCAGAAGGTGCAGAAAGAAAGCCGGCCGATGCGTAAATCTACGCTCGGCCGGCTTCACTTTTTACCCAATCCTGTTTTCGCTCACCCTCGTAGATCGCTCCAGATGTCACCTGGATCGGTACATTCAACCGATTCGACGGAGCCGTCTCTCAGAACATCGAGATACGGCAGCTCTGCGTGGAAATTCGAGTAGGGCCCCCACATGACCGCCTTTTGGGTGTCCGTCATACCGTCGATCACTTCGTCCTCCCAGTAGGATTCCGGTGCCGCAAGGTTTTCAGCGATACCCGAACGCGTCGATGAGCGGGACGTGTATTTGTAGAGGACAGATCGACGCTGGTGCGCCGCCTGCCACGGAAACGTACCGTGCGTTTGGGCACCATCCATAAAAAAAGGCTCTATCCGGGTTTCTCAACGGTGAAACTATAGAATGACAAGGTCATAGATCGTTCCCTACGCTTGGTTGTGTGTGTAGGACAATCAAAGCGAAGGGGGTGCGACCTATGACCGGGAGCAGATTACTATCGAAACTGCTGAGATTCAAGGGGTTCCGTGTTGTCAGCTGGTGGTTTGAGGGGAGAAGCTGCTTCGTCATCGCCGTAAAGCCACATAAGAATGGTTGTTGTTGTCCGGAGTGCGGCCGTCGAGGTAAAATCGTCCGCACAATGCCCCATCCGCGTCGGTGGCGTGACATTCCGGTGTGCGGGTGGAGGGTCTGGCTTCTCTACCATCCTCGGGAGATTCGGTGTCCTACCCACGGTCGTGTGGTCGAGGAGATTCCGTGGGCGGAGCGGTTCTCTCGGGTGACGTATCGCTTCGAGTATGCCATGCTGCGCTACTGCCAGACCATGACGCAGAAGGCGGCGTCCGAGTTACTGCGCATCTCTGCCTCGACGCTGTCGGATCTCCTTCACCGATCCATCACGCGGCTTCGTGAAGGTCATCGTATCCGAGGGCTCAAAACCATCGGGATCGACGAGATCTCCTACGCCAAGCGTCACAGGTACGCCACGCTCGTTTACGATCTGGACCGCTCCTGCGTGGTGTGGGTTGGCCGCGGCAGGGCGCGTAAAACGATCGATCGGTTCTTCACAGAGGCTCTCAGTCCCTACCGGAGATCCAAGATCGAGTGGGCCTGCTGCGACATGAGCGAAGCTTACATCGGAGCCATCCAGGAACACTGTCCGAATGCCAAGCTGGTCCTCGATCGCTTTCACATCGTCAAGGCTCTCAATGCCGCCGTTGACGAGGTCCGTAAGGACCAGTGGCGTGAAGCTGCCCCGGATGAGCGCAAAGCCATGAAGGGCCTCCGATGGCTCCTCTACCGGCACTCAGCGACACGCTCCAGAGGGGATACTCGGACACTCAAAGCACTGGAGAAGGCGAACTACCGAATCTATAGAGCCTGGAGACTCAAGGACGAGTTCGAGCAGTTCTGGGAATACAAAGCGCCCTGGGCTGCCGAACGCTTCCTGAAATGCTGGACGACGTCCGCACTCAGAAGTCGACTTGAACCCCTGCGAAAGTTCGTCAGGACCCTGCGACAGCACTTCTTCGGCGTCCTCGCATTCGTGAACACGCGTCTTACCAACGCCATCGCCGAAGGCCTCAACCGAATCGTCCAAATCGTCAAGAACCGAGCCAGCGGATTCCGCACACTCGACGCATTCAACGATATGATCTTCCTTACCGTCGGAGACATAAACATCCCTGAGCAGATTCCGAAGAGGTTCCGCACACTCTAACCGCGCCCCCATGCCAGGAACCACGGCACCTTCACCCACTTCAGCTCGTTGAGAGATCCGGATATAGCCTAAAAAAAAGGCTCTATCCGGGTTTCTCAACGGTGAAACTATAGAATGACAAGGTCATAGATCGTTCCCTACGCTTGGTTGTGTGTGTAGGACAATCAAAGCGAAGGGGGTGCGACCTATGACCGGGAGCAGATTACTATCGAAACTGCTGAGATTCAAGGGGTTCCGTGTTGTCAGCTGGTGGTTTGAGGGGAGAAGCTGCTTCGTCATCGCCGTAAAGCCACATAAGAATGGTTGTTGTTGTCCGGAGTGCGGCCGTCGAGGTAAAATCGTCCGCACAATGCCCCATCCGCGTCGGTGGCGTGACATTCCGGTGTGCGGGTGGAGGGTCTGGCTTCTCTACCATCCTCGGGAGATTCGGTGTCCTACCCACGGTCGTGTGGTCGAGGAGATTCCGTGGGCGGAGCGGTTCTCTCGGGTGACGTATCGCTTCGAGTATGCCATGCTGCGCTACTGCCAGACCATGACGCAGAAGGCGGCGTCCGAGTTACTGCGCATCTCTGCCTCGACGCTGTCGGATCTCCTTCACCGATCCATCACGCGGCTTCGTGAAGGTCATCGTATCCGAGGGCTCAAAACCATCGGGATCGACGAGATCTCCTACGCCAAGCGTCACAGGTACGCCACGCTCGTTTACGATCTGGACCGCTCCTGCGTGGTGTGGGTTGGCCGCGGCAGGGCGCGTAAAACGATCGATCGGTTCTTCACAGAGGCTCTCAGTCCCTACCGGAGATCCAAGATCGAGTGGGCCTGCTGCGACATGAGCGAAGCTTACATCGGAGCCATCCAGGAACACTGTCCGAATGCCAAGCTGGTCCTCGATCGCTTTCACATCGTCAAGGCTCTCAATGCCGCCGTTGACGAGGTCCGTAAGGACCAGTGGCGTGAAGCTGCCCCGGATGAGCGCAAAGCCATGAAGGGCCTCCGATGGCTCCTCTACCGGCACTCAGCGACACGCTCCAGAGGGGATACTCGGACACTCAAAGCACTGGAGAAGGCGAACTACCGAATCTATAGAGCCTGGAGACTCAAGGACGAGTTCGAGCAGTTCTGGGAATACAAAGCGCCCTGGGCTGCCGAACGCTTCCTGAAATGCTGGACGACGTCCGCACTCAGAAGTCGACTTGAACCCCTGCGAAAGTTCGTCAGGACCCTGCGACAGCACTTCTTCGGCGTCCTCGCATTCGTGAACACGCGTCTTACCAACGCCATCGCCGAAGGCCTCAACCGAATCGTCCAAATCGTCAAGAACCGAGCCAGCGGATTCCGCACACTCGACGCATTCAACGATATGATCTTCCTTACCGTCGGAGACATAAACATCCCTGAGCAGATTCCGAAGAGGTTCCGCACACTCTAACCGCGCCCCCATGCCAGGAACCACGGCACCTTCACCCACTTCATCTCGTTGAGAGATCCGGATATAGCCATAAAAAAGATCACATCCCCGGCTTTCACCTCCGCTTGTCGCACTGCAAACTTATGGTCGCGGAAATATTTCAGGTCGTCGGGCATGTGATAATTGGACTTATGGCTGCCCGTTACATAAGCAAACCCGCCATCACCCAGCCTGGCGTCGGCGAACTGCCAGGACACGGTCACACCACCACAGAATGAGCGACTACTTTGATGATGATAGGCGACATAGGGTTTATGCCGGTTTCCAGACCCGTGGAGCCGCAGCCCCTCGACACCGCGCGTGTGGGCGAGCAGTTCTGGCCCGTGATCCAGGCGGAACCCCCTCCCACACATCTCGATCAGCCTCGTCACGACCGCGGGATGGATGAGCATCTTTCTGAATGGTGTCGAAAGCGGCTCCGGAATCTGAAGGAAAAACGGATACGCGTTGTCCGTCCTCACAACCTTTCCCTGGAATACCTTGCGTTTGCCACCATCCGAGTTGTCGAGCCCTTCCCGTAACAACTGCTTGGAATACGCCTCGATCGCCTCGTTGGCTTCCCGCACCTCTTCCGTCGTAAGCACGTCCCGCACCACGAGGTAGCCTGTCAGGTCCCAGAAGTACCGCTCTTTCTTGTCCATCACGACCATCCTTCAAACATTGTTCGAGTATTCATCACTCTCTGATTCTGGGATCTCTTGGTTCCCAGTCCTGATTCCCCCGAAACGGTAGTCCTCACCAGGATTCTGCCCCCAACAGCTTCTTCCCGAGCTCTGTGAGCTCTGCGCGTTCCCCCCGCTTCTGCTCCCATCCCCGCGGGTCACCTGGCCAACGCGGCGTCGGGCGGCATTCTCGCCAGGCCGATACGCGTTCCTCACGTGCCGCCTCATTCTCGAAATTTGCCGGACTCATCGTAATGTACTGCGCAAGTCGCGGACGGTCGGTGCTGTTTCGACCGTTGCCGTGGGCCAGCAGTCGATGCCAGATCAGCAGGTCTCCAGCCTTGCCGGATATCGCTTCGACGGTCAGGCCGTTCAAATCGGGTTGACGCGTGTTGCGATCTTGGGGCTGGGACTTCACCCACTCATCGAACATGCGGTGGAACCCGGGCACGCACTGGAATCCGCCCTGATCTTCACTCGTGTCGGTCAGATAGAGAACCCCCTGAACACCGAATGGAATCTGATTCTGCGATGTGTCGACGTCCCAATGAATCATGCCCGGATGGTCCCACTCAGGCATATCATCACGTGCGGGAGGCTTCATGTTCGCTCGATCCAGGCTGACCCAGAGCCTGTCCTCCCCGAGGATCTCCCGAAACGCCTCGTAGACACGGGGACACTGTCTGTTGTCCCACAGTGCCTGCTGTTGATACACCTCCACCATCCCCGCCAGTGAAATAGGGGAGGGCGGCTCACCGTCACGTCCACGGGGCGGATGGTGATACCACTGCTCCGGATCCTCCCCATCCACCTGGAGGAAGTCCCAGATTGTTCGGACCATCGCCTCCAGATTTTCTTCTGGAACGGCACGCGGGACGATCACATACCCGTTCTGTTCCCAGAATGCACGATCCCCATCACTCAGAACGGCCATGCGCATCCTCGATCTTCGATTCTACAGGCTCTATGGCACGAAAACTTCGTTCACGTCGCTGGGCTCGAACCCTTCTCCGACCCCTCCCCCGATCACATAGATTCGATCTTCAAAACCGATAGCGGCCATCGCTTGTCGAGGCGTAGGCATCGGAGAAGGCAGGATATCCCACTCATCCCGCCCCGAGTTGTAGCGCCAAACCTCGGGGCGCACTTCCACCGCGGAGGGAAAGCCCACAGGGGATCCACCGAACAGGTAAATACGAGAACCCAGGGACACCGCAGCCAGACCACTCAACGGCACTGGCATGGGGCCGGCCGAGTGCCACCGGTTCGTAGCGGGGTCGTAGACCTCAACAACATTCAGGGCAATGTCATCCCCGTTTCGTCCCCCAAACGTGTAGATCAAGCCTTCGTGCGCGGTCGCTGCCAGGCGGTCTCGTGCTGTTGGCATGGGAGCGAGGCTCGCCCACTCGCCGGCCACCGGGTCAAAGGCCTCGTTCAGGTTCGTTTTCCCAAGGGCCAGGTTTCCGCCCCCGATGGCGTAGACCAAGCCCCCGAGCCCCACGACAGTGTGGGCCCCCCGAGCCGTGGGCATCCGACGTCCCGAGGACCAGGATTCCTCCAAAGCATTGTAGATGAAGACACGCGAGCTGGCGTCGCCGCTCCCCGTGAATCCCCCCGTCACGTAGAGTCGATTGCCCACGACAGCGCCACCCGCGTGTTCACGGCCACGCGGGATGGGCGTTCCGGCCACCCAGACGTCGGTATTCGGATCGTAGATACTCACATCCCGGATCACCGCCCGGTCGCTGAAAGTCCGTCCCAGACCGCCGATCAGGAAGATGGAACCGCCCAGGGCAACGCCTAGCAAGTTTTGGCGGCTGGAAGACAGGCGGGAGGCCACCAACCAGACATTGCCTCCAGAACCAACAGGGTCTGGAACCGGACCACAGCCGGGCGACAAGAGCAAGGGAACCATCAGCGTGCAACAAGCAAGTACTCGGATCACCGTCACCCCTCTTCTACGCCTGTCCCCCACCACCATCCCGGTCAACGAAAACGGGGGTGCGGCCTCGCCGTTGTGTCCCCCCCGGTGGTGATGCCAGCTGCTCCGGCAGCCACATCGAAAAGCGGGACCTACCGATCGACGATTTTTCTGGCCCCGCAAGAGTTACGACCACCCCGAGCACGAGGCCCGGACCGCCGAGTCGATTCGCCAGACGATCGAACACATCCGCACAACCCAACCCGACGACGTCTGAGTGATGGCATCGATCTTCGATCCTCAATATCTACGGTAGGTAGACCTCGTTCGCCCGGCTTGGATGAAACCCGACCTCGTCGCCCCCGCCGATCAGGAAGATACGATCCTCCAGCAGCACGGCCGCCATGCCGTGTCGCGGCGTTGGCATCGCAGAGGGCGAGAGTTCCCATTCGTCTCCCCCCGGATCGTATCGCCAGACCTCCGCACGCAATTCGGGCGTGAAGCCCGTCGTAGTTCCTCCGAACACGTAAATAAAGTGGCCGAGGGAAACCGCCGACGGCGCCCTGAGGGGCAGAGGCATGGGGCTGGCCGAACGCCAGTGGTCAGCGCGAACGTCGTAGATCTCGACCACGTCGACCGCGGTATCCTTACGGGCTCCGCCGAAAGCGTAAATGCTCCCCTCGTGCGCGGCCGCCGCCAAAAGGTTGCGTGGGGTTGGAAGCGGCGAAAGTACCGCCCATTGGCCCGTCGATGGGTCATACCGCTCGTTGGCCGCCCTGTCGCCCGCCTCGGCATCCCAGCCGCCAATCGCGTAGATCGATCCCCCGTGCACGACCGCGGCCAGCGCGCCGCGCGGGGTCGGAAGGCTGGCCCCCTCGGTCCAGGAATCTTCGGTGGGATCGTAGACATACACCGTCGAACTCGTGCGACCCATCCTCGTGAAGCCGCCCAACGCATAGAGCCGATGGTCCACAACCACGCCGGCCAGGTGACGCCGGGCGCTCGGGATGGGCATGCCCGGACCCCAGACGTCCGTTCCAGGATCGTAGACGCTGACATCGCGGAGAGTGGACCTATCGCCGAGTGATCTCCGTAGCCACCGATCAGAAAGATGAGGTCGTTCAGGGTAGTCGCGGCAAGATTCTGACGTCGGAACGAAATGGGAGACCGTAGGACCCACTCGCCGCCTGGATCCCCAGGCCCGGTCACTGCCCCTGAGCGCTTCGGTAACGGGCCGCACGCACCCATTGCCAAGGCTAACGCGATCGGAGCTCGAAGCAGGTAAGGGGCACAGAACACGGCTCAGTCCGTTCGCTTCAATCCGCCGACGAATCCCCTGTTGTGTGGCTTGAGGCTCGCATCGGTCCCGAGCGAATAATGCTTGCTCATGTCCGGCGAAAAGCGTCGAGCCGGCGCGTCCTTGCCCATCACTTCGGCAATCGCCCGAACGTGATGCGGCGCCCCCCTACAGCAGACACCCTGATACCGAATGCCAGCGTCGAGCGCGATCTTTGCCACTTCCGCCACCTCGAATCTGTTACACGTGAACGGATCGAGCGCGATCGGGAATGGACGATCTTCCGGTATGACCGTGCAATCCGTATCGGCGAGGGCCTGGAAAACCGGCATGTCGGGTGACGTCCGATACGGTACGGGTAGCATCGCGACTTCACACGACACAGCCTCGCGCACTCGGAGGGCAATCGGCAGCATCGTAACGGGACCTCGCGTGCAGTTCAGACCAACAACCGGCGGCCCCATTGTCCTCGAGTCCCTTCGCCGCATCCACGATCGTCGTGTCGTCCCTCAGGATGTGCTCATCGTGACAGGCGAGCGTGACAACCGGCGTCAGATCGGCACGTTTGATCGCCTCCAGTGCCGCCAGCGCCTCATCATAGTAGTAAAGCGTCTCTGCGATCATGAAATCCACACCGGCATCCGCCGCCCAGGCAATCTGCTCTTCGAACATGGGTACGACGACAGCCGCGGAGCCTTCAGGATCGGCAGGATCCCAAACGTTCGTATTGCAGATGTTGCCGGCCACCAGGGGACGCTCGCCGCCCAATTCAGCTGCCTCGGCCGCAGACTCCTTCGCCAGCGACAGAGTCTGTTGTTGCATCGGCTGGAGCAAATCCTCCTTGCCGATCAGCCTCAGCTTCTCCCGATGCGCGTAGTAGGTCAGCGCCTCGACGACATCGGAGCCTGCTCGGATAAACTCTCGGTGCAGCTGCTTGACCGCATCTGGAAACTCGATCACCACCTCCGGAACGAACGCACCTGCCTGCATGTAGCCGCGCCGCTCCAGCTCGAAAAGGTAGCCCTCCGCACAGATGGCTCCACCATCCGCCAGTCGTGTCATCAGATCTCGACAGTCGCTCAACGAGTCACTCCTTCAATCCTACAGGAAACGAGTTTACGAAGTCGACGGCGCCTCAACCGTGGTCGCGTGGAATCGACCGAGTCCACGATCGTTCGAATAGAGTACGTGAATCCTCAGTCACACGCAGCTGATTTTCAACGTGGAAGTTGTGCGCATCTGCCGTCATGCGACTCCATACGCGGACCGCCACATCCCACCTCTCGCGTCCTATATCGATATCCCGCGTGCTGATGGTCTCGGCCGAGAACGGATCGTGAGGTGCGATTCGATAGACATCCTCCGCACGTTCGGCATACTCCAGGCCGTTCATCAGGCGGAAGGTTCCGATGTCGGTGGTAGATCGCGTTTCGGTCTTTTCTCCACGGCTCACCACGCGTCCACGGGAGCTCTCCTGCAACGTGATGCGTTCGATGGGCGCCGAAACCTCCGCTTCCGGAAACGTGCGTGGCAATAGAGTCTGGCCCGTCGGCAACTGGAGCGAGCTGGCCGACAGATCGATTTCGAGCCTGGGCGTTCCGGGTGGGGGCCAGGCGAACGGCCAGCAGGTCGAAGAAATCGACAAGCGCCATCGGTGGCTCGGCAGAATCCGATACGCGATCGCCATGAGCTGCATCTGAATGTCAAACGGTTCTCCGGGCACGATCGGCGAAGGATGCTCGTGAGAGTCCCGGTGTGTCAGGTTGAGGAAGCCCCACGACACGAGTGAAGACGTGCCGTCCGGCCCTACATCGCACAAGCGGGCACAGACGAGAGCGGTCGGTGAGTCCGACACGAGCCGGAGACGCAGGACGGGAAACCCGAGCACGACCATCGGGTCGGCCTGGGGCGAAGCGTCGTAGGAGAGGGTACGAGCGTCATCAAAAGCCTGGTCTTCCGCGAAATCCTCGATCGCCCCGTAGGAACACCAGTTTCCCATGAGGGAACCCACATCCTGGTCCGTTTGGACGACCTCGGAGCCGGTAGAGACCCTCGATCCGAGAGTGCGCTCTCCGTCGCTACGGGTGGGATAAAGCACGGCTGCCTCGTGATCGGACGGCCAGTCGACGTCGTACCAGCCTCCGGGAAAAGTCTTTCCGTGTTTGTGGAACGGCTCTCCATCCTGAACCCAGACCGACAGAGCTGGGCCCTCCGTGATGCCTGTCTCTTCGCCCTTCAGGCACCAATCCCACCATCTCAGGCTCTCCTGCAGAAACCCAATCGCAGGCCCTGGCAACCCTTCCTCGGGAAAGTTGTGTGCCCACGATCCGATCATCCCCTTGCGGGGGCACGTCAAACGCTCGAGCAGACGGAAGACGGCGTCCGTGTAGGCGTCCGCCCAACCTCCGACCGCGTAGACCGGGCACGTGATGGAGGCATAGTCCTCGCAAACGGACCCCTGCTGCCAATAGGCGTCGCGACGCTGGTGTGAAAGCCACCGCTCGACCGACGGTTCCATGGACTCCAAACGCTCGAGCCACTGATCGCGCCAGCCTTCCCCGACGACTTCCGGATCGGGGGGACGCGCGTCGTAGGCCAACATCGTCGAGCTCCAGTAAAGCATCTTCTCCGCCAGGGCGCACCCACCCCTGTAATGAACGTCGTCGGAGTACCGATCATCGGTCGAACAGAGTGTGATGATACCTCCCAATTCGGGCGGCCTGTGGGAGGCGACCTGGAGAGAGTTGAACCCGCCCCACGACTTACCGAACATGCCCACACGCCCCGTTGACCACGGCTGTGCGGCGATCCAGCTCAGCACCTCCAGGCAATCGGACTGCTCTTGTGGAAGATACTCGTCAGCCAGAAAGCCGTCCGAGTCCCCGCATCCTCGCATGTCCACCCGAATAGAGACGTATCCGTGACCCGCAAACCACGGATGTCGAAGCGCGTCGCGCACGACCGTCCCGTCGTTCTTGCGATACGGCAGGTATTCCAGCAGTGCGGGTACCGGATTCTGTTCGGCATCCTGCGGCAACCAGATCCGAGCGGCCAACCGGGTCCCATCCTCCAGGGGAATCCAGATGTGCTCGATCGTGCGGATCGTTCGGGGAAAGTCGTGACGTATGTTCATCGTCAGGCGTAGACCGTCAGGCGAACGGGATTATCGGGATTGACGGCCCAAAGCTCACCCTGATCGCAGACGCGATGGGGTTGGACCGGTGTCTCGGGCACCTTCCAGTCGGGTCTGTACTTCTGAATCAGCGGAACGATGTTCCGATGCGCGATCCGGTCCTTGAGATCGTCCTCGATGTTAGCCTCTTCGATCGTCTTCTGCAGCAAACGATAGTCGTAATATGGCAGATCGGCCCCGAAGATCAGCCGGTCCTTACCGAGTTTGTCCGCAGCCCGCTTGAAGTCCCATTCGGACCCCTGGCCATCGGGATATTGCACGACCTCGAACCATATATTCTCGAACTTCGCCAGGTGTTCCTCCGCAAAGCTGCTCGCGTGGCAGATGAACGTCGTGGTGGGGAACATCCTCGCGATGTCCACCATCAGCGGATTGTGCATGTGAAGGTTGACCAGCCCGTCGCGAGCAGCCGCTGCCTCAACGAACGGAATGCACCAGGGCCCGATCGGGGGGTGACCCATCAGCCCGCAGAGTCCATAGTCCCGCATCGCCTTCTCCGCCTCTTCGATTCCCAGCTTCCCGAATCGTGACTCGATCAGGGCCAGACCGATCGGAAATCGATCGGGGAAATCCTGACACGCACGCCTGATCACCTCGTTCTGATGCCGGATATCCTCGATCCCGTGAACGATCGGGCTGCCCACCGCCGTCGGCGCGCTGATGGCAACGTAGATGTTCGTCTCTGAGAATCGCTGAAGACACATGGCCGTCGTCTGGCCGACCGGCGGAACGCGGTCGATCGTCCGACCGATGTGGTTATGACAGTCTACGTAGGGTCTCAATTCTGACTCCCTGTGTGGGTTGTTTCGGTGGGGCCTCCACTTCAGAGTGCCGTCACATCCACTGCCTTCCGCGACTCACTCGCCAGGCGCGCCGCCTCGATGATCGCAAGATTGTGCCGGGCGTCGGCCAGCGTCGTCGGCAAAGGTTCGTCCCTTGTCATGGCCGTGAACACTGCCTCGAAATACGCTGCGTGTCCCGATCGGCCCTGGGCGAGCGGATCCATGTGGGCGAACTCCGGAATCGCGATCTCGTGCCAGTCGCCTTCTTCCTTCATCCGCGTGAAGACGCCTCGGCCTCGACGATCCACACGGATTGCCCCATCCCGACTGTGTACCTCGCAAAGGTTGGGCGTTTCGTTCGGCCCGGCAGCTGCTGCCCCCCACGACGTCGACAGTGTGGACACCGCCCCGCTTTCGTGTTCAAACAGAAGCAGGGCTAAATCATCGACATCGAGTCCGAGGAAATCGGAACGCAGCCGCCCTTCCACGTACCGAATGGGGGAACCCATCATCGTCTCCAACACGTAGATCTCGTGATAGGCCGTGTCGCTGATGCACCCTCCGCCCGAAGAGGCGCGACTCCGCCACACGGTCTCCGGATCGGCCTGTTCCCTCGACTTACAGAACAGCGATTTGGTACGACCGTAGACGCGTTCACCGAACCCATCCTTCAGCAATGCGAGGGCTCGTCGCGTGCCGGGGGTGAACAGGAAATTGTGGCAGATCGTGTAACCCCCGCCGTTCCGATCGACAGCATCCGCGATCCGATCTGCGTCCTCCAGCGACATCGCCATCGGCTTTTCGCTCACCACGGTCACACCGGCTTCGGCTGTCGCAATAGCTTGTTCCGCGTGAAGATTGTGTGGCGTCGCGATCAGCGCTGCATCGACCTTCCCGCTGGACAGCACCTCCCGGTAGTCCAGATACCTTCCTTCAACCGGAATGCCCAGACAGACACCGACCGTCTCGAGAGTCTCTTCCACCACATCGGCGGTGGCCGCCACCGAAACACGCCATCCAGTGCCTCGATGCCAGGTATGTGGGCCTTCTGACTGATCCCACCACAACCAATCAACCCAAGTCGAACCACGTGTTTCTCCTTCATCGACATCTCGGAAGCCACTTCGCGCAAAACCCTCTATCCACGACCGACACTTCGACTCCCGCTCAGTGTGACGGTGCATCCGGCCAACGGTTTTCCCGACAGGACCGCACCTTTCTAAGCCGCAGTCACTCAATCAGGCGATGGGATCCGATCGAATCGTGGTCTCGGGTGATGAATCCAATGCCCGCTGGGATCCCGGCCACGACAGACGACGGCCGATTTCAGATTCCACCCGCGATAGGCGCGAACGTCCGGCGGCACGAACCGCATCGTCAACCCGACTCGCTTGCGCTGAGACCGATTCGGGTCCGACCCGTGCAGCAGCAAATCCGTGTGAAGCGACATCTGCCCTGCCTTCAACGCTACCGTGGCGGGTGCGTCTCCGTAGCGCAACGCATCGTGCACCGTCTGGTTCAGGACGTTCTGTTCATCGATGTGGCTGCGTTCGAAAGCGATCTGACCGTGGACGTGTGACCGCGGTATCAACTGCATTGCCCCATTCGTCGTATCCGCGTCATCCAGCGCCAGCCACACGGTCACCGTTTTGCTCGGGGTCAGGGGCCAGTAGGAAGCATCCTGATGCCACGAAACGCGCTTCGCATCTCCAGCCATTTTCGCGAAATAGTGCGTGCCCCAGCAGACGAGATCCGGTCCAAGGAGATCTTCCACGGCGTCGAGTATACGAGGTTCGTTGATCAGGTCCCAGATTGGGCCGCAGTGCCGATGCCAACCGTTGATCGAGTAGGACGTCCATCCCTTTTCGAGGGCTATCGCCATCAGGTCATCGAAATAGGCGCGATGACCGACGATCTCGGCTTCGCTGAACACATCGATCGGAAAAACGAAGCCGCGTTTGTTGAAATGCCCGATCTGCTCCCGTGTTAGAACCGTGGGTGAATGGTTCTCTATCGGATGAAACGAAAGATCTCGCGCCAACCCCGGCATCGCGTCGTGAACAGCCTCACTCAAGACGCACCACCTAATTTGCCCTCTTCATTCTGCATTTTGCATTGCGGCCGCCACGACGTTGGACACGCGCCGCAACAGCCTCCCCTCCCCGACCATCTGATTCGTCAGGATCACGCAAACGGTCTTCGTCGCCGGATCCGCCCAGGCCACCGTCCCCGTCGCCCCGGTGTGACCGAACGTCTCCGCCGAGCACAGGTTGCCGAAGTAGTTCCACACTCTCGAATCGCGCAGCCCCCAGCCCAGCCCCCAGGGGGCTCTCAAGGAGACGTTGTGATCGAGGCGCATCCGGCGACGGGTCGCAGGCGAGAGGACGCCACCTCCTGATAGTGACACGTGGAGGAGTCGCGCTACGTCCCGACCGGATGCGTGTAAACCACCCCAGGGACATCCGAAGTTTCGCCAGTAGTCGCTGTTAGGACCCCAGTCGCTCGTAAACGCATCCGCCGAAGGATCGACCCCACAGTAGACCGTATCTTCTATGCCCCCCGGACCGACCCCAAGGGTGGTTCGATGCATCCCCAGCGGCTCGAAGAACTCTGTCTTCAAAAAGTCTCGCAACCGTTGACCCGTCAGGCGTTCCACGATCTCTGCCGTCAACAGGGTTCCCTTGCTCTGATACCTGAAATCCGATCCGGGTGGAAACAGGAGCGGCGTCTTGAGAGCGTGTTCGACGAACACTTCCTGCGGCTCGTGGGCCTGACGCAGCGCCGTGTTGTTCGGAAGCATATCGGGCATGCCCGACGTATGCGTCAGCAGATGCAGGACCCTCATCCCAGCTCGGTCTTCGCCCTCAAACTCGGGTAAGTGCTCATAGACCCGATCCGACAGGGAGACCAGCCCCCGCTCGACCAAGTACATGAGGGCCGATACAGTGACCGGTTTGGTGATCGATGCCAGCAGGAAGATCGAGTCCGCATCCGCCGGAAAGCGGTGGTCCGTCGGATGCTGAAACCCGAAGCCGGCTTCGAGGATCGGCGCTTCGTCTTGCCACACGACAAGACACGCCGCGCTAATCTCCCGCCGATCCACGGCCTGTTGAACCAGGTTCTCTGCGATGGTAAGATCAGGCAAACGTGCGCTCCGCCTTTTCAGTGCCGGGAGACTCCAGGAGCAGGCGCTCCTCCCCAAGTCCTCCGGGGCAAGAAGGGATCCCGGCCAACGGCCTGCCGGGATGACGGACACAGCCAACCTGGTCACGAAGGACTTCAAGAGCTCGAATCACCTTCTCTCCCTCCTATCCGATCTCATCTTCTGCGCGTTTCTGCAATGCCCGCATGTAAGCAATCGTATACGCGGTGCCCAACCGGTTGTCGTCGCACATCTGAGGGATGTGGTCGGGAATGAGCGTGCCGTCGTAGCCGACTTCGGCCAGCGCCTTCATCGCTTGGTACATATCGAAGTAGCCGTCGTCCACGAACGTCTCCACGAAGTGAGGGAGCGGACGATCGACCGTGCGGTAGTGCACCTTGAAGATCCTACCCTGACCGCCGAAATGCTGAATTGTCTCGACCACGGCCTTACCCATCGCGTCTCCGCCCTCGAGCCAGCACCCGATGCAGAGGCACAGTCCCACGTTCGGGCTGTCTGCGATCTCCATCGCTCTCTGATACCCATCGAATCCACTGAAAATCGGTCTGGGCACGCCGCCCAACGGCAGTCCGGGTGGATCGTCCGGATGAATTCCGATCCTGACGCCAGCGTCTTCGGCCACGGGGACGACTTCCTCGATGAAGGACTCGTAGTTCGCCCAGATCTCGTCCTCGCTGTACTCTCGCTCGTGCGTCAACCCCGACCCTTCATAGCCCCATCCGAAAGACTCCTCGAGGCGGTCACTGTCGAACGCCCGTGCTGAAGCGCCTCCACGCGTCGCCTCCCGTGGCGTACTCCAGACACCGTTGGCCATATGGGCGTAGGTCGTATAGGGAATGTCCGCCTGCCCCAGATTCCGAATGTGCTGCTTGTACTCTTCGACCTTCTCATCCCTGTTGGGAAAGTTCAGCGTGATCGCGTCGACGTTGTGAACGCTTCCGTTTCCCAATCCGTAGAGGTTGATCCCGCCACGTTCGAAATGTTCGCGCCGACTGCGGTAGTATTCGGGACTCGCCTTTTCGGGATCGATCCAGATCACGGCGTACTCAACGCCCATCTGCCGAACGAACGTCATCTCTTCATCGGTCGGCTCCGACGACATCTGTGCCGCTACTTTGAGTCCCGGTTCGATGTCGATGTGACTTTTGCCAGTCATATTCCTCTCTCCCCTGATTCATTTTATCCTTCGCCTGTCGTTTTCCGGAGTGTCAGTTTCCCGGGTGCCGACCATATGCATCTGTCGGTGGGAATGCTGATCCCCTTCGTCATTCTGCTCCTCGCGAATGTCTATTTCGAGTCGAAAGGAATCGGGCTGTCCCCCTCCGAGCTATTGACCGTGTGCTGTATGTCGATGGTGGCGGCGTGGATGCAGGGCGAGGGCCTCTCCGGCTACCTGCTCGGGGTGATCACGGCCCCCCACTACTTCGCCTCACCCGAGAATCGATGGGAGGAACTGCTGCTCCAGTATCTCCCGTCGTGGGCCATCATCCCCGATCGAGAACTGGTACGCGGCTTCTACGAAGGCCTGCCGCCGGGGCAGTCAGTGCCCTGGTCCGCTTGGGTGACCCCGGCGTTGTGGTGGTCGTTGCTCATCGTTTCGGTGCTCACCGTAAACTTGTGCGTCAGTGTGCTGTTCCACAAGCAATGGATGGATTACGAGAAACTCGCTTTCCCCATCGCGACGGCGCTTCTCCAGCTTACGGGAGCCGCTGGTGAATCCGGCAAGCTCTCCGTGCTTCTGAAACATCGTCTGTTCAGGATCGGATTCGCGATCACCTTCTGCATTTTCTGCTGGAACATCACCACGTGGTTTATCACGGGCCTTCCCCTCTTCCCGATTCTCAGCGGCAGGCCCGGAAAGTACATCTACACCCTGAGTCCCCACTTTCCCAACGTCATCTTTGCGTTCAGTCTGATGACCTTCACGTTCGGCTACTTCACCAGATCCGAGGTCCTGTTCAGCATCTGGTTCTTCCATTTTCTGGCCATCGCGCAGGCGGGGCTCTTCAACCGACTCGGATACGACCTCGGCAGCTCCGACCCGTGGTGTTCGTTCCATCCTGCTGTGGGGTGGCAGGGCTTCGGGGGGATGATCGTGCTCGTCGGCTGGGGCATCTGGACGGCACGTGAGCATTTTCGAGACGTTTGGCGGCACGCGGTCGGAAGAACCAGCGGCGGTGATACGGAAGAACTGATGGTCTTACCGAACGGCGGTCCTGCTCCTCTTTCTGGCACTCGGGTTCGGCGCTTTGTGGTTGACATGCGCAGGGATGGCGTGGGCGCCTCTCCTTGCATTCGGATTCGGAACGGCCGTGCTCTATATCGGGCTATCCCGCATTATCGCAGAAAGCGGGTTGGTTGCGATGCGTGGACCGCTCACCGCCCAGGCATTCGTGTGGCACATTTTCGGCATCGCGGGTCTGGGCCCGTTCAGCGCCGCCGCGCTATCGCTGACCTTCGCCTGGTTCTGCGACGCAAGGGGTCTCGCGGTAACAATGTTCGCCCACGTCCCGCGCTTGGGGGCGGCTATGAACAGAAAGGCCCGTCGTGCGCTGGGCCCGTCGTCGGTCGTCGCTTGCGTGGTGGGCGCCTTCGCCGTCTGTGCCTACGTCATCTATGAAGGCTATCACGCGACGGGAGGCTTCAATTTCGGAACCGTCAGCTTTGCGAGCACGGGCAGTCAAAACGGGTTCGGGATTTCCAATGTGACCGCCGGAAGGATTCAGCAGGGTACCTTCGCCACGGATTGGACGCGCGTCTCCTACCTGGGGGTCGGAGCCGTGTTCACGGCCCTGCTGTTCTGGCTTCGGTATCAATTCCCCGGGTTCCCCATCCACCCCGTTGGATTCACCGTCGCGGCCGCCCCCCCGCTCGGCAATACTTCGCTCACGATCTTCCTGATCTGGGCGCTCAAGTCGCTCATCCTCAAGATCGGCGGTCTGGAGCGGTATCGCGCGTCGATCCCCCTCTTCCTCGGTTTCTTGATCGGCTACCTGGGTGGGGTTGATTGTAGACATCATCTGGTTTCCTGGGCAGGGTCATCAGATGAATATGGCCTGGTAGCGTTCGTGCCACGCCTTTACCCAGGACCGACACTTCCCCTCACATTCATTCGGAGCAGGCTCGCGCTCAGTGTGACGGCGTCCTCCCGCTGATGACTGAATCCGACTTCACTTTCCATTGACAAAGCGCGCCTTCATTGTCGGCCTTCTCCTCTCGGCCTGGGCCAATCTCTGGCCTACCTACACGAGCCTGGTCCTCCACTCCTCCCGCGCAGATCACGCGCACTTCCCACTCGCCTCGTTCATCCCCTTTCTTGCACTGCTTTGCGGGAACATCCTGCTGGAGCGTCGAGGAATCGGGTTCTCTCCATCCGAATTGTTGACCATCTGCTGCATGTCCACCGTGGCCGCGTGTATGCAGGGGGAATGGCTCTCCGGCTACCTCCTCGGCATGATCACGGCTCCCTACTACTTCGCCACACCCGAGAATCGATGGGAGGAGTTGCTCCTTCAACATATCCCCTCCTGGACCGTCATCCCCGATCGTGAGCTCGTGCGCGGGTTCTACGAGGGACTCCCACCGGGTCAGCCCGTTCCCTGGGGCGCCTGGTTCACACCAGTCTTCTGGTGGGCCCTATTTCTCGGGGCGCTCCTGACAGCGAACCTCTGCCTCAGCGTACTGCTCCGGAAACAGTGGATGGAGCACGAGAAACTCGCATTTCCGATCGCCACCGCCATCCTGGAACTGACGGGCGCAACGGGACAATCGGGGAAGATCGCCGCGCTCATCCAGAATCGGCTGTTCCGCATCGGATTCCTCGTCACGTTCACCATCATCGCCTGGAACATCACGACGTGGTTCGTCGTGGGCATGCCGACCCTTCCGATCCTCAAAGGTCAGGCGGGACGCCACTATCTCCCGATCGCTCCTGGATTCCCAGATTTCCGCGTGACTTTCAGCACCATGACCCTCACCCTCGGCTACTTCACTCGGTCCGAGATCCTTTTCAGCATCTGGCTGTTCCACTTTCTGGCCATCGCCCAGGCCGGGATCTTTAATCGGCTCGGCTACGACCTGGGAAGCTCAGACATCTGGTGTTCGTTCCATCCCGCAGTCGGCTGGCAGAGCTTCGGCGGCATGATCGTCCTCGTCGTCTGGGGTATCTGGATCGGACGCGGCCACCTTCGCGACGTGATCCGTCACGTGACCGGACGCGCGACAGGCGGCGATGCCGGCGAGATGATGTCCTATCGTGCAGCCGTCGCGTTCTTGTTGCTGAGCAGCGGCGTAATGGCCGCGTGGCTTCATCATTCGGGCATGTCGTGGGGACCGGTCGTCACTTTCGGGTTCGGTATCTTCGTCCTCTACCTGGGGCTCTCTCGTATCATCATCGAGAGCGGTCTCGTGTTCCTTCGTGGACCGATCACGGCCCAAGCCCTGACGTGGCACCTCTTCGGCATCGCCGGAGTGGGCCCGGCAAGTGCCGCCGCCCTCGCGCTCTCCTTCGGCTGGTTCTGCGACGGGAAGACCTTCGGCATGACCATGATGGCTCACGTCCCGCGACTCGGCGCAGCCATGCGCCCGGATACTCGGCGCCCCCTCGCACCGAGTATCCTGATCGCATCCCTCCTTGGCGCCCTGACGGTCATCGCCTACGTCGTCTACGTGGGCTACCGCACGACGGGCGGGCTCAACTTCGGCCACGTCAGCTTTATGGGGTCAGGCGACCTCAACGCGTTCGGAATCTGCAAATTCACGGCTTCTCGCGTTCAGCAGGGAACGCTCGGAACGGATTGGACGCGGGTCTCCTTCCTCGGTATCGGCGCCGCCTTCACTGCCCTCCTATTCTGGATACGCTACCTGTTTCCAGGCTTTCCGATCCACCCGATCGGCTTCACAATCTCCGCCGCCGCTCCCCTGCAGAATACGGGCTTCAGCATATTCCTGATCTGGGCTGTGAAGTCGCTGATCCTCCGAATCGGCGGGCTCGAACGATACCGAGCGACCGCCCCCCTCTTCCTCGGCATCCTGATCGGGTTCGTCGCCGGTGTCGCCCTCGGCATCGTCGTCGACGTCATTTGGTTCCCTGGTCAGGGTCACGAGATCCACCTCAGCCACTGAGTCGTCGGCGCATTAAATCTGCTGCCACCTTGCGTGCCACTCAGCTGTTTCGTAGTCTGAACGGCCCCCGCACTACGATTTCCTCACGTGTCGAGGAACGACTATGAGAATCAGACTGAACATTAGTCGTGGCTTATGGCGTCGTAACTATGCGCCGACGTCGTGCGTGCTTTGAAAGCGCCTTCGACAACAGCGGCGCGCGGGTTCGTTCTTTTCCTCGGTACTCGGGGCGTTGCCCCGGGCTAAGAGATGCAGCCCTTTCAGGGCTGAAACCAACGGCTGTCCCCTGCTCGCCGCAGCCGCACCAACGGCGCTTGAGCCTGACAACTGAAGACTGACGACTGACAACTGAACTTGACTAAACGCGCCTTCACCATCGGCCTGCTCCTTTCGGCGTGGGCCAACCTCTGGCCGACCTACACCAGCCTGATCGTCCACTCCTCACGGGCCGATCACGCACACCTTCCGCCGCGATGTTCATCCCGTTTCTCGCCATCCTCGGCGGGAACGTCTTCCTCGAACGACGGGGGACAGCCCTATCCCCTTCCGAACTGCTCACCATCTGCGGTATGTCGATGGTCGCAGCGTGCATGCAGGGCGAGTGGCTGTCCGGCTACCTCGTCGGGATGATCGCCGCACCGCATTTACTTCGCCACTCCGGAGAACCGTTGGGAAGAGCTTCTCCTACAGTACATCCCCTCGTGGTCCGTCATCCCCGATCGGAGCCTCGTCCAGGGCTTCTACGAGGGGCTCGCTCCCGGCCAGGCCATTCCCTGGAGTGCGTGGATCACACCCGTGTTCTGGTGGGCCCTCTTTCTCGGCGCCCTGCTGACGGCGAACCTCTGTCTCAGTGTTCTGTTTCGTAAGCAGTGGATGGAACACGAAAAGCTTGCCTTCCCCATTGCCAGTGCCCTGTTCGAGCTGACAGGCGCGACGGGGGAATCGGGCAAGATCGCCGCTCTGCTGAGGAATAGGCTCTTTCGTGTCGGCTTCTTCATCACGTTCAGCGTCGTGGCGTGGAACATCGCAACCTGGTTCGTCACGGGAATGCCGATGATCCCAATTATGAACGGCCCGGCCGGCCACTTCAAGGTGACCCTCGCACCGGGGTTCCCGCAGTTCGTCACCGCCTTCAGTCTCCTGACCTTCACCTTCGGCTACTTTACGCGATCCGAAGTCCTGTTCAGCATCTGGTTCTTCCACTTTCTGGCCGTCGCACAAGCCGGCGTTTTCAACCGAATCGGGTATGACCTCGGAAGTTCGGACATCTGGTGTTCGTTCCACCCCGCCATCGGATGGCAGAGCTTCGGAGGGCTGATCGTGCTCGTGGCGTGGGGAACCTGGATTGGACGCGATCACATCCGAGACGTAATCCGACACGCCTTGGGTGGAGCGCAGGGCGGCGACAGCGAGGAAATGATGTCCTACCGGAGCACTGCCATCCTTCTGGTTGGGACGGTTCTCTTCCTAGCGATCTGGCTGAATCGATCGGGTATGGGCATCGGACCGATTCTCGCTTTCGGGTTCGGCACGCTGGTACTCTACCTAGGTCTCTCGAGGATCATCATCGAGAGCGGCCTCGTCTTCCTGCGCGGCCCCATCACTGCGCAGGCTTTCACGTGGCACCTCTTCGGCATCGCCGGAATGGGTCCCTTCAGTGCGGCCGCCCTCGCGTTGTCTTTTGCGTGGTCCTGTGACGCCAAGACGTTCGGAATGACGATGATGGCCCACGTCCCTCGCCTGGGGGCCGCGATGAACCGACGGAGTCGACGGCCGCTCGCTCCTGCCGTCCTGGTTGCTTCCCTCGTCGGCGCCCTGACGGTGATCGTCTACCTTGTCTACGAGGGTTACCACGCGACGGGAGGATTCAATTTTGGCGCGGTCAGCTTCAAGGGAACGGGAAGTCTGAACGCCTTCGGCGTCTGCAAATTCACGTCCGCACGAATCCAGCAAGGTACATTCGGTACGGACTGGTCTCGCGTTTCCTTCCTCAGGATCGGCGCCGCCTTTACCGCCTTTCTCTTCTGGCTTCGCTACCAGTTTCCCGGCTTCCCGATCCATCCGATCGGCTTCACGATCTCCGCCGCAGCCCCGCTGCAGAACACTGGACTCACGATCTTCCTCATCTGGGCGCTGAAATCACTCATCCTGCGGATCGGAGGACTCGAACGGTATCGAGCCACGGCCCCACTTTTTCTGGGATTCATGATCGGCTTCATTGCCGGGGCGGCACTCGGGGTGGTCGTCGACACGATCTGGTTCCACGGCCAAGGCCACGAAATCCATTTCGCGTATTGATCAGGAGAGACCCGTGCCTACGGAGATGGAAGAATATCTGCTCGATCTTCGTGGTTATATCATCATCCCGAAACGCACTCGAACCCGATCTGATCGATGATCTGCACGAAGGTCCCCGATACCCCCCGACACCCGAAGTGAGAACAAAAAAAGACCCGAGCTACGATGCTCGAGTCTCTTCCGTCCAAAAAGTGGCCCCGGGGCCACTTTTTCAATCGCCCTGAACTCTCATTTCTCATCCCGATGTGAAGTCCACGCCAAAATTCGGCACCCAAATCAGAAAGTCGAGGAACCCCACGAACCCGTCCCCGTCTAAATCGAAGATCACGTCATAGTCCGCATCGCCCACACGGCTTGACCACGCCACCCCGAAAAGGAAGAAGTCGTTCAGATTAACGATCCTGTTTTTGTCGAAGTCACCGGGTCGGTCGAGCACGACCGTCACCACTTGAGTGCCCGTAGCTACCCCACCGAACGGATCCGTCACCGAGAGTTCTACGACCACGATCCCCTCGGCGCTTGGCTCCAGATCGATTTCAAGCGTCGTGCCGATCGCGCGCGCGCCGATCACCGGACCCGTCACGGATTCAACCGCCCACACCAACGCGGTCGAGTCATCAGGATCCGCCACCAGCCCTGCCAGTTCGATGACGAGCATCTCTCTCGGCAGAGCCTCGAGTTCCGCGATTTCTTCGATCACGGGGACCTGGTTCTCACCCGCGATCAATATGACCACCGTCCCGTTTGTCACAGTGCCCGAATCATCTGCCGCCGTGTAGGTGATCGTGTCCTCGCCCTCGAACGCGTCGGGGGTCGCATAGTCGATCACGCCATCCTCGTTCACCTCGGCCACGCCCGACACGGCATCCGCGTCGACGAGATGCACATCGTCCCCGTCTATGTCACTGACGAGCTGCAACACGGGGACCACGACGCGACTGCCGCCACGAAGATGAAGCGTGTCGGTTCCCGCGATGGGCGCGTCGTTCACCGGGCTGATCTTGATCACAGCATCTGTTGTATCCGCACCCCCGCCTGGATCGCGCACGACCGTCCCGACGCGGAATGTCCCGAACGCATCGGGTGGGGGAAAGAATCGGGCGATCAGGTTGTCGCCGAGCGCTGTCAGTCCGACCTCGAACAGGCTGTCACTCGATTCGAATGTCCAGGTCAGATCGTCGAAGGGCGTGTCGGGATCTGTCACCAGATCGTTCAGCGCGACGGATGCGCTGCCGTCCTCTTCAGCCTCCAGCAGCGGGAAGATACGCAGCCGCGGAGGCCGATTGCCGAAGGTCAGTTCACCCAGAGGCCGAAGCGTAAAGGGCGACCCGGACGACAGATACTGGCTGTTGCGAACCGGGAATTCGTTCAACACGACCAAAGCTGTTCGGTCATCCAGAGTGGCCTCTACGACGAGACTCAGACGCGCCAGGAGCGTCGACGACGTCAACGGGTTGAAGAGAGACGTCGACAAGCTCAGCACCCCGTCGGATTCCACAAAGTCATTGATCAGGACGATGGCGTTTTCCGTTGCGCCGATGCGTTCGAAGGGTGTCTGCGCGGTCAGCGGGGCAAGGAACCGAGTGTCCAACCGTATGAACAGGTCCGCACCTTCGACCGAAACACCCTGGGGATTTACGACCACGTCCACGACGACCGTGTCTCCGAGCTCCGGCAGCGACAGCGAGTCGACACGCACCAGCTCCACCGTCGAGACTCCCGATTTCGAGGTACCTCTAGCGCCTGAAGCAGAATCGGGACGCGCTCACGACCCAGTACGTTCGTCGAAACCCAGAGCGTATCCGATCGTGGCTCCACGTCGGGCGGCAGGTAGAAGACCGACAGACTCCGCTCATCCCCAGGAAGGATCAGCGAATCCAACAAGCCTACCGTGAACGCCGTATCGGCCCATTCGGGTTGGCCAAGCCGCAGGGTGTCGTTGCCGCTGTTTCGGAAAGTCACGCGCTGCGTGTCCCGTATGCCCACATCGAGACTGCCAAACACCAGCACGCCCGGCTCGAGCTGGAGGTCCGGGCCGAGCCCCGTCCCAACCAGCGTGACCGATGGCGGAGGTCCCTCCGGTCCGCCCTGGCCAGCGTTGGACGCAGCGACAATCACCTCCGCACGTGGCCCAGGGCGCGTTGGGATGAACAGAACCGTGATCTCCGCTGACGAGCCCGGTGGCACGGCAAAGTCCAACGGGTCGACAAGAAACGGCGTGTCGGGGCCGTGCGTGATCGACACAAAGAGCGTGTCCGACCCCGGGTTGTCGACCGTCGTCGATCGCGAAACCGAATCGGCCACGGCCACCGCTCCAAAGTCGATCTCTACGTCCGCCAGGGCGATGTCCGGGTGTCCGCCAACCACGAGTAGAGGAACGAGCAGGTCTGGGCGACCGGGCGCATCGTGCGTGATCAAAAGGTCCTCGACTCGCTTGCCTGGACCGTCCGAAACGAACACAACCAGCAGAGTCCCCTGTGCCCCCGGTTCGATGATCAGCGTATCCGGGTCCACGCGGAAGGATACCGAGACAGGTTGGGGCGTGAGCACGATTGGCTGGTCCGACTGATTGTCGACAATCAGCGTGTCCCGCACCTCCCCACCCAGACCTGGATTCACGAAGACGAGCTCTCGCTGCACGGTTCCGAAAGATACACCGACACCGTTCCCCTCGAAGTCAGCACGGAGAAGCTCAACGAAGGGATCGTCGTGCTCGAGAACCAGCGATCCCGCGAACGGACCCGGCCCATCGGGATCGAACGTCACCAGCAGGTCGAACGCTGCCCCCAGCTCCACAATCCCCGGGACGTCTCCCACGCTGAATCCTGGCCCCTCCAACACCACCTCCGTCACCTCGAACGGGACCGGTCCTCCATTGAGCAGAACCACCGGCACGATGGCCGGGAACCCGGGCTCGACGTCTCCGAACGAGACGATTACGGGCTCGAGGGTGACCGCGCGCAACCCGGCCACACCCTCGAGCGCGAGCGAATCTGGACTGGTAGCCGCATCGTGCGACACCACCAGCTCGGCCTGGTAGAACCCGGTATCCGACGGGACGATTCGCAGTTCGATGGGTCCTTCCCCGCCGGGTAAGATCACCAGACTGTCGATGACGGGAACCACGTTCGGATTCGACGAAGCGATGGAGTCGACGTGGAGTGTGTCGTCACCCGTGTTGGCCAGGCTCACCACGAGGGTGAACGTCTCACCTACCTGGAGGTCGGGCAACACGAACACCGAATCCGATAGCGAGGCCATCGGTTCGGGGGGCGGCGTGGCCAGACCGGATACGGGCACCCGTGTCGGCGAGGAAGAACCGTTGTGAACGATCGACAACGTGTCGATGAAGACGCCCAGCGTGTCGGGCGCGAAAATCACGCCGATGGCACCGTGATTGTCGGGAAAACGTGACGACCAAGGAGTCCGGCGAAGCGGAAAACGCCGAATCGACGAGCGTGGCCCCCGTGATTCTGAGGGTATCGGTGCCCAGTGTCTCGAAACTCACAAACAGCTGTTTCTGAAATCCAATCCGCACCTCCCCGAAGTCGAGTGCGGGAGCCCCCAATATCAACTCGACATCCGTCCCGAAGCCCTCGATCGGAATGATGAGCGGATTGGCCGTCACGGGATCATCGTGCGCGACAACCAGTCCCCCCGTTTCGCCCCCGACGAAAAAGGGCGTGAAGGTCACACCGACCACCAGACTGTCGCCTACCGGCACGCTCTGAGAACTATCCGGGAACGCGCCGAACGGGTCGGCCGCGGTGATGTCCATCAGGTTCAGCAGAGCGGTCCCCACGTTGCGGATAGCCACGAATACCGTATCAGTCGTCCCGACCGCAGTGCTGTCGAAATCCAACGAGTTAATCGACGCCTCAATCGTAGGTTGGGATCGGGCCTCGGTAGCCACCAGGCACGCAGCCGCCGCGACCAGCAACAGGACCCGGGAACACCGCCCCGGCCACGATAGGTGGTATGTGCGTGAGTCCATCACTTCATTCTGTCTTGGCAGTTTCTCATCTGTTCAAATATAATAGTAACCACAGCTTACAGCGCGTGCCCCACGTCACAAGGCACGCAGGACCGAATCCTACCCCACTTTACCCAACCAGAACGGAGTTACGTATGTCGAACGATACACTGACTACCGTTGGAAAGCGCGTCGGACGGCTCAACGGCCCCGACATCGTGACCGGCCGCACGGCCTACGCAGACGACATACACCTGGCCGGTATGCTCCACGGACGCGTTCTCCATAGCCCTCACGCCCACGCACGAATTCGATCCGTGGACGTCGATAGGGCTCGCGCGTTCCCCGGCGTCGTAGACATCATCACCGCGAAGGAGACATCGAAGGGGTCAACGCTTTTCGCCAGCAAAGAGGTCTGCTACGAGGGACAGAAGGTCGCGGTCGTCATCGCTGAAGATCCCGACATCGCAGAAGACGCGTTAGAGCTTATCGAGGTCGATTATAGAGTTCTCCCTTCGACGACGGATCCTTACGAAGCCATGTCACCCGATGCCCCACCCGTCATTCTCGATGCACCAACTGAGGATGTTTTCGATGACGACGGCCGAAGGTTGAGCAACATCGCGGATTGGAGCGAACACATCGACGGGGATGTGGAAGCGGCTTTTGCCAACGCCGACGCCATCGTCGAGGCCGAATATCGCGCTCCCTTCTGGCATCAGACCTACATGGAGCCGAATTCCTGTACCGCCCGTGCCGAACCGGACGGGCGGATTACGCTCTGGACGTCGTGCCAGGGCTCCTTCAACATTCGCGACGCGGTATCGGGCGCGCTGGATATCCCCCAGGGTCGTATCCGCGTCATTCCGCTCGAAATGGGTGGCGGCTTCGGTGCAAAAAACGGCCCCTTCACGGAACCCCACGCCGTTCTCGGAGCCATCCGCACGGGTCGCCCGGTGAAGATCCTCATGAGTCGGGAGGAGGAGTTCATCGACGGGCGACCGGCACCCGGCTGCTGGGTTCGCTTGAAGACCGCCGGCAAGAAAGATGGCACCATCACCGCGGTCGAGGGTCGCATCGCGTGGGATGGCGGCGTTTCTGGCAGGAGCGGAGCCGTCGTTCGCCTGATCGGTCCGTATCTCATCGAGAACGTCAAGCTCGAGGCCCTCGGAGTTCGAACCAACAAACCCGCGCCCGGTGCCTTTCGTGCTCCCGGCGCACCCCAGATGGCGCTGGCGCGTGAATCCAACCTCGACATGCTTGCCCGGGAACTCGACATCGATCCGATCGAACTCCGGATGAAGAATGCCGTGGGCCCCGGCCACCGCTCGCCCACAGGAGCACCGATCCCCCACGATTGGCTGCGAGACACTCTGCAGGCGGCCTCCGACACGGCAGAGTGGGGAAAGAAGAAACTCAAACCCAACCAGGGCGTAGGAATCGCCTGCGGAGACTGGCGTAACGGCTCCGGCGCCACCAACGCATTCGTCACCTTGTCTTCGGACGGGTCCGTGTCCGTCCTGACCGGCCAGGTCGATATCACCGGTCTCCACACGGTCATGGCGCAGATCGTGGCCGAAGAGCTTCACGTGCCCGTCGACAGGGTCAAGATGACCCTTGGGGACACCGACAAGGTCCCCTACACCTCGTTGAGTGCCGGCAGCAAGGCGGCCTATTCCGCCGGAACAGCCGCGAGAAGGGCGGCTGAGGACGCGAGAGAGCAGCTGCTCAAAGTTGGAGCCGGTATCCTCGAGGCAGCCGTAGAGGACGTCGAAATCGGAGATGAATGCGTGTTCGTCAGCGGGTCACCCTCGCGTTCCGTCTCCTTCGGGGATGTAGCCTCAGAAGCGGAAGGCTCCCCGAATGGACCGATTTCCGGAACATCCATCGTGGGCTCGATACCGAGCTACGCATCCTACGCCGTCAACGTCGCGACCGTCGAAGTCGACACTGAAACGGGCCACGTCAAGCTCATCGATCTCGTCGCCGCGCAGGACGTGGGCAAAGCCCTCAACCCCATGCTCGTCGAGGGACAGGTCGAGGGCGGCGCAGTCCAATCCGTCGCCTACGGCCTGATGGAAGGAATGATCTACGACGATGAAGGGCGCGTGGGGAATCCGAATCTCCTCGACTATGCCATTCCGACCATCGGGGACGTACCGAAAGTCAAGACCGTGCTGGTCGAGACGCCGTGTGATCACGGGCCGTATGGTGCGAAAGGCGTCGGGGAGCCACCCATCATTCCGGGTGCGGCAGCCATCGCCAACGCCATCTACGACGCCGTCGGCGTCCGAATCACACAGATCCCGATCACACCCGAGCGGGTGGTCCGGGCCCTCAAGGAAAATGGGGGTCCATCGTGAACGCTTTTGAATACTTTCTCCCAAAAACCGCGAAAGAAGCGGCCAAACTTCTAAAAAAGCATCCCGATGCCATGGTGCTGGCCGGCGGCACGGATATGCTCGTTCGCATGAAGGGACGCTTCTACAGACCGTCGACCATCATCGACGTCAAGCGACTCCCGAAAGCCGACGAAATCAGTTTCACGGTCAAATCCGGACTCAGCATCGGTCCGGCCGTCAGCATGCGCCAGGCCGAACTGTCCCCTGCGGTTCTCACGCGATGCCCGTCGATCGCGCAGGGCGCGGCCTTCGTCGGATCCATCCAGATCCGAAACCGAGCCACCGTCATCGGTAACATCTGCAACGCCGCTCCCTCAGCAGACACGGCACCAGGAATCATCGTCCACGGGGGCAAGGCCCGTATCGTCGGGCCTAACGGCAGACGGACGATGGACGTCGAAGACTTCATCAAGGGCCCCGGAAAGACCGACCTCCGCCGAGGAGAATTCGTTGCCGGAATCCAGATACCCACGCCTCCAGCTCGAACGGGCTCAGCCTACGTCCGGCATACCCCTCGGGTCGCCATGGACATCGCCGTTGTCGGTGTTGGGGCGATGGTCACGCTGGCGCCCAAGCGCGACGTCTGCCAGGACATCAAAATCGTGCTCGGAGCGGTTGCTCCCGTTCCACTGAGGGCTGTCCAGGCCGAAGCGCTGCTGATAGGTCAGGAACTCACAGCCTCGAGGATCGAGCAAGCGGCCGCTGCGGCCGCTGCCGAGGCAAAACCCATTTCGGACGTTCGTGCCTCAGCTGATTATAGGCGCGAACTGGTCCGAGTACTCACGCAACGAATGATCTCGGCCGCATCGGACAACGCCCGAACGCCGATCGCAAGAAGGAGGGCGGCGTGAAGCACGACATTTCTTGTACCGTAAACGGTCAACGCCACGACATATCCGTCGAACCCCGTAAAACCCTGCTCGCCGTGTTGCGGGACCAGCTTCATCTAACGGGCACGAAGGAAGGATGCAGCACCGGCGATTGTGGCGCGTGTACGATCATCATGGACGGCGACACCTACACCCCCTGTCTCGTACTGGGCGTCGAAGCCGACGGCAGAGATATCACGACGGTCGAAGGCATCGCGGACGGCGCGAAGTTACACCCCTTCCAGGAGGCCATCGTCAAGAGCGGCGGCCTTCAGTGCGGGTTCTGCACGGCGGGAATCGTCGTTTCTGCTGTTTCGCTCCTCGATGAGAACCCGGAGCCTTCTGATGAAGAAATCCAGAGGGGCCTGGCCGGCAATCTCTGTCGGTGCACCGGCTACACAAAGGTGCTCGAGGCCGTACACGACGCGAGCAGACTGATGAAAAGAAGGCCCGGCCGGAAAACGGCGAAATAGAATAGTCCACCGGACCTCACACGTATCACGAGCGGCCCGCGTCTTACCAGGCGTGGGCCGACTGTGTTCGGGGCCATCAAACCTTGATCCAGAGGTAGGCTCGATGTCGGACTTACCCGACCTCATCTACATCTTCGATGGGCACGACGGCGTACGGAAGGCCGACTCCTGAGCCCCTCCAGCGCGAGCGATACGGATACCCTTTCACGGGATGCCGAGATCCTCCCCGAGACGGAACGCCGCTCCGGGCAGAGGCGTCTGATCGGCATGTCCGTCCTGAGCGAGAGCAGCGACGCGTTCATCACCTCCATCGCCCCCCTGTTCTTGCTTACGATCGGCGCCTCCTCCATCCACATAGGCCTGTTGGCGACGAGCGAACACATCCAGAAAATCGCCCGATTCGTCGGTCTGCGGCTCGTCCGAACGTTTGGAAAAGCCAGACTCATGGCGCTCAGCCGGTTGGTGGCGGCATTGCCTGTCGTCGCTCTGGTTCTCGTCGCCGCGTTCGGTGTCTCGTCGAGTTACGTGGTGATCCTCGCGATCGGCATCCTCGCCCTCCGGGAGTTTCTTCGCCAGATGGGAAACACCGCCTGGTGGCCACTTATCCAGGACAACGCTGCCGGGGACCCTACGGAGCCTTCATGGCGCGCCTGCGCATCCGTCAACGGAGCGCATCCCTGTTTCTTCCGGTCGTCATCGGCTGGTATCTGGGCACAGCGCCATCCCCGCAGCGCTTCGCCCTTCCGTTTGCACTCGGCATCGCAGCTTCAGTCTTGGGGGCACGGTGGGCGTGGTGGGTGAGCGAGGGACCACCGCTTCGGCAGGCCGAGGGAGGGGTCGTTCGCCGTCTGCTTCGCGCGTATCGGTTGCCCCCGGTGCGCTGGCTCTCGCTCCTGATGTTCCTTCACCGGGGCATCACCGCCGCCACATATCCCCTTTTTGTCGTCGTCCTCACGCGTCACGGTATGTCGGCCATGATCTTCGTCTGGCTGACATCGGCCGCCGCATTCGGCCAGGTCACGAGCCTGACCGCCTGGGGACGGTGGGTGGATCGCCACGGGAGCCGACCCACGCTTTCACTGGCTCTCTGCATCCAGGCATCCATCGCCGCGGCGTGGATCTGGCTACCCGCGGAACCCGGGCCGTGGCAACTCATCTGGGGCTTCTCGTTCTACATCATCTGGGGCTTCTCGTTCTACATCATCTGGGGCATCATGGAAGGAGGCATGAATCTCGGCAGGACACGTGCGATGATGGTCGCCGTCTCCGGAGATCACCAGGTCGAAGGGTTCAACGCGATCATGTATGCGAGTGCCGTGGGGGGCATGATCGGGGGGATCGGTGGCGGCGTCCTGCTCGACTGGCTCGGAGAACGTTCGACACCAGGTCTGGGTCTACCGGCCGACCAGACATATCTGCTTGCGGCGCAGGCCGGCATGTTCGTGGTTTATTGGGTCAGCCGGCGGCTCGTCGGGGCTGATACGCAACCAACGCTACGCTCACTTGCCCTGAATCGTCTGAAGAGGAGCACGGATTGAGATTCCGTCTACTCGTCCTGGCAGTCACGTTTGCCTGCACACCGAAAACCGCGGTCCAGAGCGACCAGCTGCTTCGGGTCATGTCCGAGGCCTGGATGTTCAAGAAATACCCGCTCCGGGAGGCCGTCGCCCGCTTCGAAGCCAACCATCCCGGGGTGCGCGTCGAACTAATTAAAGCACCCGATGGCTCGCCCACCCGATTACTAGTTTCGATGATGAGCAACCGCAGCGACTTCGATCTCTTTTTCGGAACGGTCGAGAACACCGTCGCCATGTGGGCGGCACGAGGCCTGCTGCTCCCGTGGAACGACATCGCAGTCGACCGTCCGTCCCTGCAGCGCGATGCTTTCATCCCCGTCTTCTACGACCTGAACCGATTCGGGGAACACCAGTACGGTATCCCGATCACCGCCGAGATCATCCTCTTCAGCGTGAACAAGCACTTCGCGAGGGAGGCCGGTCTTCTCGATGAGAATGAGAACGTGATCCCAGCCCGGACGTGGGAAGACGTGTTCGACTATGCCAGACGCACCACACGGAGGGATCGCAAGGGCAATATCAAGACCGTCGGGCTGTCCATGAACTGGACGAACTCCAGTTCGATGTTGTATGCTGCGATCAAGGCCGAACACGGCAGGATCGTCAACCCGGAATCCGGATTGCCCGACATCACCTCGGACGAGATCAGACGTCTCCTTGCACTGACCCAGCAGGGCGCGGCCGAAGGCATCACCACCCTGGCCGCGATGACTGACGTAAACCAGCCGCGCTCCGACCTCAAGGCGGGTCTCGTCTCCATGATCCTCACCAGCCATTCGCGATATCTCGAGGCCCAGGAAACCCTCGGACCCAACAGTACGACCATCATGGCCGTGCCCGGGGCAGCAGGGAGCGTCACGGGGGGAGCCCGAACAGCTGTTATCCCCCGCAACAGCCGCGCCGTGAACCTCGCCGTCGCCTTCGTCCAGGAGGAAATGCTGGCACCCTATTTCTCCCGCTTCGCCTGGGAGAAATACGGTAAGCTCCCCTGCATGCTCCACGTCTTCGAGACGCTCGACGAACCGGAGGCCCACATCCTGGCCGATCTGGCCACGCGCTCGGCCCGGGACCCGATGTTCCGGGACGACTTGCCCATGGTCGACGCCGTGCGGCGGAACATCCAGAGCTTCCTTTCAGGTCAGATGGAAATGGACCCGATGCTCGCCCGTCTGGAACGGGAACTGTCGCAGCTGAACCTGTCCGACATCCGCGAACACTTTAGAGAACATTAGGAAATTCAGGAATTATGAAATTACCGTATTGGTCAATCCTTTTTCGAACCCGTTGCCAGACCGCGATTTCCTGATTCCTAATTGCTCAATTTCCTAATTTCCTAATGCTTTCCCGTTCTACTCCCTACGCCTTCGTGCTCCCGGCCGCGGCTTTCCTCGCCTGCTTCGTGGCGTATCCGCTCGTGTGGTCGCTCTATCTAAGCGTGACCGACTACAACCTCATCTGGTCGAACACGACTCGGTTCGTCGGACTGCAAAACTACGTCCGGGCCCTGGGTGATCCGATCTTCCTCCGCGCTGCGGCCAACACGTTTCTTTTCGCAGCGTTCCACGTGCCGGTCACCGTCGGATTGTCCCTGCTCCTGGCCGCGCCTATCCAGGCGGCCGGCAAGTTCGGGCGTGTCTGCCAGACGATGCTCTTTATCCCGGTTCTTGTTCCGGAGGCGATGGGCGCCGTCATCTTCATCTGGATTCTGTCCGAGCGCTTCGGACTTCTGAACAACTTCGTGACGATGGTGATCGGAGAACCGTTCTTCGTCAACTGGCTGGGGCAACCCGGCTGGTCGATGGCGGCCATCATCCTCACCAGCTACTGGGGCATCGGCGTGAGCATCGTTCTTTTCGTCGCCGGGCTGGGAAACATCCCGAGGAGTCTTTACGAGGCCGCCGCCATCGACGGCGCAGGACCGATCGATCGCTTCTGGCACATCACCCTACCCGGTGTGCGTCACACCACAACGGTTGTGTTCATCCTGTCTCTCATCGGATCGCTCAAGGTCTTCGCCTTGCCGCTGGTCATGACGAACGGCGGCCCCGGTGTCTCGACCCTCAGCCTTTACCAATGGGTGTCCAGCAACGCCTTCCAGTATTTCAACATGGGTTATGCGTGCGCCATGGCCTTCCTCCTCGGCGCCATCATCATCCTGGCCAGCGCTCCGCGCCTCATTGCATCTCGCAGGGAGGACACGTGAAAAGCAGCCGCATCGAAGGTTTCATCGTCCGCGCGCTTCTGATCGTTTTCTGCGTCGCCTTTCTCGCCCCTCTGTTCTGGGTCGGCGTCACCAGCCTCAAAACCAACGACGAAATTTACGACGCTGCCAATTTCCACATTCTTCCGCAGAACGTGTCACTGGAACACTTTGCTCACGTCTTCAGCCAGCTCGAAGACTTTCCCGTCTACTGTTTCAACACCGCGAAGATCACGACTGCGACCGTGTTCGTCGTCCTCCTCATCTGCACACTGTGCGGTTATGCCCTCGCCAAACTCGATTTCAGGGGGCGGGACGCCTTCCTCTCCTTCATCCTCGTCATCATGGCCCTCCCCTGGATGGTCATGCTCACGCCCATCTACCAGCTCGAAGTCGCCCTCGGTCTGCTCAATACGCTACCCGGCCTGATTCTACCCTACGCCGCCATGTTCCTGCCCATCGGGATCCTGATCATGCGCTCGGCATTCATCGCCGTTCCAAACGAGCTACGCGAAGCTGCCCAAATGGACGGGGCCGACGAGTTCCGCATCTGGTGGAGCGTCATGCTGCCCATCGCTCGACCTTCGATGATCGTCGTCCTCCTCATGACCTTCCTTTCCTGCTGGAAGGAATTCACCTACGCCGTCACCCTCAATTCCCTCCCCAGCGCCACGACCCTCGCCGTCGGAATCACCTACCTCAAAGACGAGGCCCAGTCGTGGGCTTTCGGCACGCTCTCCGCCGCCATCGTCGTCGTTCCTCTGATCGCCGTCTTCCTTTTTTACAAAAGCGCATCATCGGCGGACTTTCCGAGGGTGCTCTGAAAGGCTGAACACGAAGACGCGAAGGGAAAGCGCGGTCGGCGGACGGCGGTCGGTAGAAGCATCCAGCCTTCACTCGTCTGGAAAATAGAAAAGACTCCCGTGTTGTTTCACACGGGAGCCTTCCTTCAGTGTATTCTGTGTGTTCTGTGGTTCCTAATCGTCCGCAGCTGCTGTTGCCTCTCCTGATTCTGCTTTGGCGATTGCTGCGATTGTATGCTCGACATTCAACGCGATTTGCTCCTCGTACTTCGGAAACATCCCGGCGATCGTCGCGTCACCCGGCTTGATGTTGGCGAATACGTATTCGAACGCCTTGCGTACGTCCGCCTGGGTACGACACTTTCGCGTAGCTGCCAAGAATTTAAATGCCAGGCACTGCTTTTCCGTCTGGTTGATGAACCGAATCATCTTGGGTGGATCGTCTTCGTTGAATTCCTCGAACGCCCCCTTGTTGAACGGATCGACCAGAGCGCTCTCGCGACCCGACCTGTTCAGGTTGTAGAGGCACGTCATGTAAAAATCGACGTCCCACCCCTTGTCCTCTATGTAGTCGAAAACTTCAGGAAAGTGTGATCCGATGCCCACCTGGACGCCCGTGTCTCGCATACACTTCAGGTAGTCTTCCGCATCGTCGATCCGGCCCTCGAGCCAGAACTTGTCCGTCCGTGACCCGTGATGGTAGATCGCCTGCGCCCCTGTCGCCGCGATCACACGAATATTCTCGAAAACGTCGTACATCTCCGACGCGGTCTGCGCGATGAAGTGCAGCTGGCCGTCCTCACGCTTGAACAGCTCCCGCCAATAGAGAATGCGATGAAAGTCACCCCGAGCCTGGAGCGTGTTGATGCCCTGCTTCTGCACTTCGTGAAGAAAAGCCACGACCTGTTCGTCCGTGTAATACTCGCGCATGTCCTGGCTGAGCTCGGGCGTAAAGTGGGAGTTTCCGCACAGCGGATTCCCGCCACTCATGAATCTCGTAATCTCGATGTCCGAGTTGCCGAGTTTGACTTTGGGTAGGGCGTTCACGACCATAGCCTCCGCGTTGGATTTAGTAGCAACGTATTGATTATAAAGAGGCCTCAACCTTCCGGCAACCTCCTATACATCCTGGTGCCCCAATGACAATCACCGACATGAAAGTCTATGCCGTCGACGCGGGCGATGTAGGGCGCGAGCCCGTCACCTGGACCTATCTCCGTCTCGACACGGACACGGGCATCACCGGGTGGGGCGAAGCCGGCGCCTGTTTTCGGGATGCCGCGCTTGTCTGCCGGACCGGGCTGGAAGAGGTTCGCGACCTACTGATCGGCGAGAATCCAGCCGACATCGACCGCATCTGGCACAAAGTCTATCGACGCTTCACGTATTTCGGTCACGCGGCTTCGGAACGTCCATCGCGGCGGCCGTCGATCTCGCACTCTGGGACATCAAAGGCAAGGAAGTCGGCAAGTCCGTCTACGACCTTCTCGGGGGCCGATTTCGCGAAAAGATCCTCCTCTACAACAACACGTGGTTCATCGGTGCAGAAACGCCCGAGCAATTCGCGGATTGTGCCAGGAAGAACGTCATCGACGAAGGATACACGGCCTGCAAACTCGACCCCTTCCTCACGATGCGGCCCTTCCATCGCATGCATCAGGACGGCCAGATCACCGAAGAGGGCGAGCAACTCGGCTACGACATCGTCGACGCTGTCCGTGCAGCGGTCGGTCCCGGGCACGAGATTCTGATCGACGCACACGGGCACTACAACGTGCCGACGGCTATCCGCCTCGCGAACACCCTCTACGAGCTGTTCGGCATCCATTGGTTCGAGGAGCCCGTTCCCCCTGAATCGACCGACGCCCTCCGAACGGTCCGTGAAAATACCGACGCCCCGATCTGCGTCGGTGAAAGGCTCCACACGCGGTGGGACTTCGTGCCCATTCTCCAGGACGGCCTGACCGACTACATCATGCCCGACACCCTGTGGACCGGCGGAATCACCGAGGCACGAAAAATCGCCAACCTCGCCGAGGTCTACAGCGTACCCTTCTCTCCTCACGTCGTGCCGATGGGCCCTCACGAAATCATCGCGGCCGCGCACGTCTGCTCCACGATCCCCAATTTCTATCGTCTGGAAAGTGGATTCCACGGAATCCCGACCTTCAACGAGATGCTCGACGAACCGATTCGTTTCGAAGACGGTCATCTCATTCTGAACGGGAAGCCCGGACTCGGATACGATCCGATAGAATCGTGGCTGGAAGCACACCTGATCGACTGAAAAAGTAAATGTCCAACATCGAACGTCCAACGCCGAGCGTCGAACGGGGTTCGACATCAGCAGCCGTCCGAATGTGCTGGGTTTCCCTGGCAGCCTGGTTCGCCTGGGCATTGACGGTTTGCGCACAACCCATAATCGGCTTCAGCGAGACCGGCGCGAATGCGCAGCGCGACCTCGAGGCGCGATTCGATGGACACCTGCACGCAGATTCGCTTCGCGCGTGGATGAAGTTCATGACCGCGCATCCGCACCACGTGGGGTCGCCGCACGGCAAGAGGGTCGCCGGTTTCATTGCGTCGAAATTCGAAGCGTGGGGGTTCGACACCCAAATCGAGACCTACCATGTCCTCTTTCCAACGCCGAAAACACGTCATCTCGAGATGGTCGCACCGACACGCTTCATCGCCCGACTGCAGCAGACCTCGCTCCCGGAGGACACGACTTCGGGTCAGCCCGACATGCTTCCGCCTTACAACGCTTATTCCGCGGACGGAGACGTGACGGGCGACGTCGTCTACGTCAATCAGGGGCTCCCTCCGGACTACGAGGAACTCGCGCGGAGAAACATCGACGTGCGCGGCAAAATCGTCATCGCCCGGTATGGTGGATCCTGGCGTGGCATCAAACCCAAGATCGCGCAGGAGAGAGGCGCGCTCGCCTGCATCCTGTACTCGGACCCGAGAGACGGTGGGTTCTACGCGGGTGATGCGTATCCAGAGGGACCGTGGAAACACGACACGAGTGTCGAGCTTGGCTCGGTTTTGGACCTGCCGCTGCGTCCGGGTGATCCTCTGACACCCGGCATCGGCGCAACGAAGAATGCCAAACGTCTGTCGCGTGGCGATGCCGAAACGCTTCTCAAGATCCCGATCTTGCCGATTTCGGCTGACGATGCTGTACCCATTCTTCGTGCACTCGGAGGCCACGTTGCGCCTCCCAGCTTCCGCGGTGCGCTGCCCATCACATATCATACAGGACCGGGCCCTGCGCGCATCCATCTCAAACTAGCGTTCAACTGGGACATCGTTCCGGCCTACAACGTCATCGCTCGTCTCGAAGGCACCGAGGGTCCACACGAATGGATCATCCGAGGCAATCACCACGATGCGTGGATCCACGGCGCTGACGACCCGATTGCAGGACTGAACGCACTCCTAGCGGAAGCACGGTCGATCGGGCTGCTCGCGCAGTCGGGCTGGCGCCCGAAGCGAACCCTTGTGTTCTGTGCGTGGGATGCCGAGGAGCCGGTCCTGATCGGATCGACGGAATGGGTCGAGCACCACGCCAAGGATTTGAGCCGAAAAGCCGTTGCCTACATCAACACCGATTCGAACGGTCGCGGATTTCTCTACGCAGGCGGTTCACCGGCGTTAACGAAGCTCGTCAATCAGGTTGCCCGCGACGTAGTCGATCCACAGACTCGTGTTTCCGTTCGCCGGAGGCGACAGGCTGCAGCTATTGTGGGTGGTGATCGGGAAGCGAAATTGGATTCGTTCGGCCTAGGCGCTATGGGGTCTGGATCGGACTATTCGCCTTTCTTTCAACACCTTGGGATTTCGTCCATTAGTCTCGGCTATGGAGGCGAGAACGAGGGCGGATCCTACCATACCGCCTACGATTCATTCGATCATTACACCCGATTCGGCGATCCTACGTTCGAATATGGCGTGACGCTCGCAAAGACGGCCGGCCGGCTCGTACTCCGAATGGCGAATGCAGAGCGACTGCCGTTCGAGTTCGAGCCCTTTGTCGAGACGGTCGTGGACTATGTGGAAGACCTCGTCGAGTTCACGGATGATCTGCGGGAAGAGACCGAGGATGCCAACGAACTGATTGACGAAGGGCTTCACGAACTCGCGCTCGATCCTACGAAGAGGATCGATCCCCCACGAAAGAAATCCTCTGTTCCCCACCTTAACTTTGCGCCTCTGAAAAATGCGGTGGAGACGCTCGAAATCAGTGCGGATACCTACGCCGCAGCTGCGAGGGGGCGCGATCCCAGATCCACAGAAGAACTCGATCGATTCCTTTACCAGGCCGAACGAAAATTGACACGCGAAACCGGCCTCCCTCGCCGTCCGTGGTTCCGCCATCACATCTACGCACCGGGTTTCTACACCGGCTATAGCGTCAAAATCCTTCCAGGCATTCGCGAAGCCATCGAAGAAAGAAACTGGGAAGAAGCCCAGGACTACATCCACATCACGGCTGATGTCCTGCTCGATTACGCCCGGCACATCGATCTGGCAGCGGCCCAGTTCGAATAGAACGGCCCCGCCGACTGCTCGACAGGGCTGCAACACCAACCGTCTCCTTCCTGTTCCTACAATCGCCTAAGTACGCCCTCTCCTTGGGCCAACGCTTCGTCAGGAAGGGAACGTATCCGATCCTCCAGCCTCCACGTCACTCTGTTTCGGGCATTCGGTGACCATTTTGCGTGCAGCTCACAGATCCTCCTAGCGTAATAGGCCGCCCAAACGATCGGGAACAGGTCCAGTTCGTCTTGCGGGAGAGAGCGCACGGTGAGATAGCCCCTGAGCAGAGAGACCATTCTTCATCCGTCAGGTCCCGGTGTAGCGGCGTGAGGTGCCACTGCGTGCGAGTCATAACGATGTCCATCAGCGCAGGAGCGTAGTGTCACGTCCCAGGAATAACTAGAAAAATATTCGATTCTGTCGTATGGTTCCTCAAGCACTCATTCTTGGGAGGAACCGATGGCTAGAGGTCGTCCGTTACAGCCACTGAACATCAGTGATGAGGTCCACGATCAACGAGCTCAGGTCAATAGGTGTGTAAAAGAAATCAGGCGGCCATCTTCCCGGCTTCGACCTGCGGTCCGGTTGAGTGTTTCTGATCGTAGACTTGTTGTAGCAAGTGTGGCGCGGTGAGTTTCCTGAATCGGCTCTCTGCGACCTTGAGCGTACGCCAGATGAGAGCCGTGGCGTTCCTGACTTTCTTGAATCGCCTGGCGGCGTTTGTGCGAAGCCGAACGGAAGCAAAGGGGCTCTCGACGACGTTCGTGGTTCTCAGGTGTTTCCAGTGTTCCTTCGGGAAGTCGTAGAACGTGACCATCCGATCCCAGTTTCTTTCGAGCGTCTCCACGGCGGCAGGGAACTGTGAGCGATACCGTGCGGCAAAGCGTTTCCGGAGCTTCTCGGCCTCCTTTTTCGTGCCGGCATAGGGGATCTGGACGAGCAGTGCGCGGGCTTCAGCCTGTGCACGCTTGGCGACCTTGTCGAGCACGTTGAGGATCTTGTGGTTCCAGCACCGTTGTTGCCGGCTCTCTGGCCAGACCTGATCAACGGCCGCCCAGATGCCCATATTCCCGTCCGCGGCGATCAGGACAGGATGTTCGAGCCCGCGATCCCGGAGATCCCGGAGCACCGTGAGCCAGGATTCTGTAGACTCTCGATAACCGGGTTCTATCGCCAGGATCTCCTTGCTGCCGTCGCTCATCGCGCCGATCACGACCAGCAGACACGCCTTCTCGCGCTCGAGCCCGGCTTTGACGTAGATGCCATCAGCCCAGGCGTAGACCAGTTCGCGATTATCCAGACGCCTTTCTTTCCAGTCCTGGAAGTCGACCTCCCACTTCCCTCGAAGACGAGCGATCGAGGTCGGCGAAAGCGGCGCGCCATCACCGAGCAGCGCACGCAAAGACAACTCGAAGTCGCCCTGGGAGAGACCGTGGAGATAAAGGTCGGGAAGCAGATCTCCAATGGCCCTGGTTCTCCGGGCGAACAGGGGGAGGATGCGGCTTTCAAACCGCTCTTCCAGACCACGAACCCGGGGACGCCGGACCTTGATCGTTCCGCAGCTCGTCGAGAGACGCCGGGGCTTGCCGTAGCCGTTCCTGTAGCCCGTGGAGCTATCGACCTCGGCTCGGCGCTCATACCACGACCGGCCCAAGAACGCGGTCGCCTCCTCCTCCAGAATGGACTGGAACCGGCCCTGGATCTCTTCACGGATCCAATCGTCAACCGTCTCCCACGTCGGCATGGACTTCAATGGGGCTCTATGCGTATGTTCCTTCACGGCGATCCTCCTTCCCAACCGGGCCTCTCACCCGGTTTTGTGTGAATCAACTATCTCACGGGAAGGGTAGGGTCGCCCTTTCTCTTTTTCCACACCTTTTGATTATAGCTCCGATCAACTCGAGTCATTGTCTCGTTCGCGTAGCATGTCTCACGCTTTGGTGCGTCGCGCGAAGATCGTCTTGATGAGCGATTGCGGTCTGACCAATCAGGAGATCGCGGAACGAGTCGGGTTGTCCGGAGCGTCTGTCGGCAAGTGGCGTCGTCGCTTCTGCGAGCAAGGCTTGATGGGACTGTATGACGAATTGCGTCCTGGAGGGCCACGGTCGGTCAGCGACGAAGAGATCTCCTCCCTCATCTACAAGACGCTCAAGAAGCAACCGAAGGGTGCCACCCACTGGACCTGTCGTTCGATGGCCGACGAGACGGGGCTCTCCAAGTCCTCGGTTCAACGTGTATGGAAAGCTTTTGGACTGCAACCGCATCGACAGAAGCACTTCAAACTGTCGAACGATCCCTTCTTCGTCGAGAAAGTCAGGGATATCGTCGGTCTATACCTGAACCCACCGGACAACGCGATGGTGCTCTGTGTAGACGAGAAGAGCCAGATTCAAGCACTCGAACGGACACAACCGATTCTTCCTTTGGGTCTCGGATACGTCGAGGGCGTCACTCACAGCTATATCCGGAACGGCACGACCACCCTCTTTGCAGCGCTCAACATCGCATCCGGCAAAGTTCTGACTCAGTGCAAGCCCAGACACCGCAACAAAGAGTTCCTTCAGTTCCTCAAGCACATCGACAAGAACGTCCCAAAGGATCTCGACATCCATCTGGTCGTCGATAATTACGGCACGCACAAGCACCCGAACGTCAAGCGTTGGCTCGCCTCACGGAAACGATATCACGTGCACTACACACCAACATATGCCTCCTGGCTGAACCAGGTAGAGATCTGGTTCGGTATCATCACCCAAAGAGCCATTCGACGAGGCACCTTCAGAAGCGTCAAGGACCTGATCGCCTGCATCAAGAAATTCACTGATCACTACAACGAGAATTCTACACCCTTCGTCTGGACCGCCACGGCAGATTCAATCCTCGAGAAAGTCCATAAACTTTTGAAGCTTATACGCGGGACGTGACACTAGTGACATCCGCCGAAATCCGTGAAGCGCACCCTGCCATTCACGTCCAGCACCGCGTTCCACCCTCTGACGTCTCCGTGGCACAGAATCCAACAGCACGTAGCTCCATCCGTCACAAACTCACGCAGCTGGTCCAGCAGTCCACGCAGGTGAACACTCAGATCGGATCTGAGATCCGCGCCCTCACAGTATTCGATCGCTGACAGCACGTAGTCAGCAACCGACTTGACCGTGGAGGGGAATGGCACTAAGTCGACGGCTGATTCGTGCAAGGCCGCGAGCGCTGCCCCTATCTCGTTAAGATCCTCGAGTTCGTCGGCATCGGTCTCGCCGAGAAAGGACTCGACGGAGAGGGTGAAGTCTCCACAGCCACAACTGAGTTGCCCATCGATCGTGGGAACAATCGATGGGCAGGGCGCACCAGACCTGGACAGGTGGTCGAGGAATTCTACGATCGTGAGTGGTGGCGTCGGTCCATCCCACCCCGGATTTGATCGGAAGACCAGACGAGGGCCTTCGTCCTGGTCGAAGAAAAAGACGCATCGGCAATTCGCCCGCTCGACCTCCGTTGCCTTCATTCCCCAGAACGTCTGTAGTAGCTCCGTGACATATGCCGGTTCCAGGGTCGGGCCTACATCGGATCGGCTTCGCGGGTACCTTTTCATCCTATTTGCTCGGGTCTACCTCCGCTATTCGGGTCTGATAGGGAAGGCAGGCGTCGATCTCGTTTTCGATCGCCTTTATCAACGACGAGATTTCTCGTCCCGTTTCTTCGTCGATCCCCGGCTGACGATTGGGTGCGCGCTCGATCGTAGTGGTAAAAACACCTCGACGCTTGAGTATGTAACGCATAAACGGGTGCGATTCGAGGTTGATCAGCGGCAGTACGCGACGGTGCAATTCACGTGCACGCTCCTCCTCCCCATCCCACCAAAACTCGACGACTTTGGTCAACACATCACCCAGCTCGCACGCCGGCATGCATCCGTTCGCTCCCCGACGCAGCTCATCGGGCAGGTTCTTACCCGCTGCGCCCCCGAACACACACTTCAATCGATCACCTACCCGGTCACACTTCGGAAATATGTTTAGGCCCCGGCGGCCGTTCTTCTTTCACGTATTCGATCTGTGGCACCTCGTCGAGAAGCTGCTCGATCTGATCGCCCGTCAGCGGGGTGTACTGCCCGCCCGCATTCTGAACGACGAGTGGTCCGTCGAACGCGTCGGCCATTCGGCGATGCATATCCATGGCGATCTCTGGCGTCGACCCGACCGGCGGCATCGCAATCACGGCATCGGCTCCTGCCTTGCTCGCGGCGCCGGCGAAAACCAGCACCTGGTTTACAGATACGCCCGAGCATCCGAACATCACCGGCAGTCGACCGTTCACTTCCTCCATCACCGCGTCCAGGTTGCGAATCCGCTCCTCCTCGCCCAGATAGTAGAACTCGCCCACCATCACCGGCCAGACGATGCCGTGCTGCCCGGTTTCGCAAACGAAATTCGCGACGGAGCGCAGATCCTCGGTATGGATCTCGAGATCCTCGCGGTAGGGCGTCGGCAACAGCCCGAAAAGGCCCTTCATGACGTCAAATCTCGCCATCCGTAATCCTCAGACGAAAAACCGGGGGAACCACAAATGAACACAGATGAACACGAATGGGGGGTTACCCCTGAGAATCGAGACCCGATTCGGGAACTGGTTCGACGTAGACCACACAGTTGCCGGTTTGCCACATCGATCTGCTGCTTCTTGCAAGTGCTCTGGGACAGCAATCGTTTGGCCAAAGGCCGTAGCCTTCGCCCGCTCGGTCTTTACCAGGTCCGTTTCTTCAACATCTCCTGAATGGCTTCGCGCGGTACTGGCAACTCATCGATGTGATCCTCGAGCCAGCGCGAGAAATCGGCCTCGATATGGTCTTCCCATTTCCGATCGATCTCGCCCGATGTGTAGGTGCCTTCCTGCAGCCGGAGCTGCCCGAACTGGTCCCGCAAGCTCACGAGTTCGGACGTCTGTACGACCGTTTCGGCCAGATGAGGCGGAATGAACATCACACCGTCATCCTTCCCGAGGACCACGTCTCCAGGCATCACCGTCACACTACCGATCCGGGTCGGGCAATTGACTCCAACCAGCATGATCGTTGGTGATGCAAAGCTCGGATGATAGCCACGAACGAAGCTTGCGAAGCCATCCAGCTCCTTGATCCCATCGATATCACGAACAGCGGCATCGTGGACGACGCCGTTGCCCGACTTCGCGTGGATCGACGTCGCCAGATTGTCGCCGATCACGGCGCCTCGATCGATCTTCCCGAACACATCGGCGACGTAGACGTCTCCCGGAACGAGCATATCGATCGGCCACGAAATCTGATCGCCGATGCAGCCGGCAGCCTGGCCTTTCTCTTCCATGATCGTGCGCATCTGGGGCCGTCGCGGCATGTACATCGCCGTCAACGCACGGCCCACTAGCGTCTCTCCGGGATGCGTGCAAACGAAACCGTCCTCGTAGGCCCATTCGTATCCGTTGCCACGCAGGACACCCCACGCCTGCGTGATCGTCACCTGACGCATCCGCTCGAGGACATCATCCGGCACACGCGGTCGGCCATCTTCGAACCGATCGCCCGTCCATGCACCGGTGTAGTCCTCCAGTTCTTCCTTCGTCAGGTTGAGTGGGGCGAATTTCGTCATTGGATCGCGACCTCCCTCGACTACGCTCGGGACAGGGTCCGGTCGCTCCTACCCTATTCTTCCGTGGTGCGGCGATATCGCCTAATTCTCGATCTTCGATTCTCGATACTCGACCTCTAAACAGGCATTGTTCGCTTCGTGTACTCACGACCGATCGTCGCGATCTCCTCACTCGCGCCAGACATTCTCATCCCTTCGTCGATCCGTTCTTTCAAGTTCTCCGCTGAACCGCCCGATAGGAACGCAACGCCGTTCGCTTTGCACGCATTCTTGACCCGCTCTCTGGCTTCGACCATCTCGGGCGGGAGCTCGGTCGGACGGGGATAGAAACCCATCGACATACTTAGATCGCCCGGTCCCATCTCGGCAAAGCCGATACCCGGAACACTCAAACTCTGCTCGGTGTTCGACACACCGCGGACATTTTCGATCTTGAGCCCCAGCAAGAGCTCGCCGTCCGGATTCAGTGGCCACGGATCGCACTTGCGCAAGTATTCATCGCGAGTACAGCCCCACGGCTCCATCGCCGTCGACTCCGACCCCACCCCACGCCGGCCCTCTTCCAGGCCCTTCCCGACGCCCTGTCGATTGATTGGATATCGGCACTCCTCCACGAATGTCCTGACCGCATCGGCCGACTGGGCCATGCAAAGCAGCAGACCGTGCACTCCCCGTCCCAGAATCTGGCGGAACTGCCACGCGTTTGCCCGGATGACATCTTCGGATGTCCCGTCCACGGGTACCTCCGCGATCACCGCGGGCGTGCGGTGACCGCTGTTTGTCGGGCCACCATCGACCAGCCCTTTCATGTAATTCGCCAGGCCGGTCAAGTCGAAGCAGCCGTGCTCCATCCCGACATTGATGTAGTCTGCATACGTTTTCGCGTCCTTCTTGCCCTGCTCGTACGTCAGGACGTGGCCTGAGTGCGCGCCGGTGTAATAGACCGGTTGATCCTGTTTCAGCAGTTCGATTGCCCGGTTAATTCGTTTTGCCATGGAGTTCTCCTATTCACGTTCCAGAGCTTCTCGATGCCCGACACTTCGACTCCCGCTCAGTGTGACGGGGTCAGTGTCGCACGCTATCTGTCATCCGTCTTCTTTCAGTGTCCTCAGTGTGCTCAGTGGCTGCCTTTCATCCATAAACGTCCTGGATCAGCCGACGGATGTAGCCGTTTGCGAAGGCCTTTCCGAGCTTGCCCGTATCGCCGCCCGCGAATCCCGGCGTGTGGTCCATCATGAACGGTCCGTTGAACCCGTTATCCTTGTAGATCTGCATCGCTTTCTTCATGTCGATGTCGCCTTCGTCCATGAACACTTCTTCGAAATAGGGCAGCTGACCTCTCACGTTTCGGAAATGAACCCAGGCGATCTTGTCTCTCCCCGCCATCTCAGCGATCCAATCGTAGACCCCCTCTCCGAGCAACTCGGTCATGCACCCCTGGCAGAACAGCATCTTGTGATTGTCGCTCGGCACAGAGTCGTAGATTCGGCGCCACTGCTCGACCGACGAACAGACCTGCCACACACCACCCAGGGGCTCCGGCACCGGGGGGTCGTCCGGATGGAGGGCCATGATCACGCCCGAGCTTTCAGCCACGGGAACGACCGTCTTCAGAAACTTCTCCATCCGCTCCCACATCTCTTCTTCGGAAACTTCGGGCGAATATATCTTCGCCGGATCGCGCTCCTTCATGTAACGGTCGTAATCGAACGTGCTGTATTTTGCCCCCCCTCGCCCCGTAGCCGACTCCGTCCGGAAGTTTCCCATCGGCTTATAGTTCCAGCCCAACATGGGAATGCCGGCCTTTCCGAGCATCTCGAGAAGCTTGCACCAATCGTCCGTGCCCTTTTCCGACCCCTCGATCCCGAGCGGAATCTCCCTCGGAACGGAATAAAACAGGTTGTTCAACTTCATCCCTTTCGACTCCACTCTATCACGCGCTTTGATCAGCGGCTCGGGGTCGAACTTCCCCTCACTGATGTTCATTTCGTGACCTTCAATCGCCACGGACCCGCGCGTTTCGAGATGGATGGTGTCCACACCGATCGCCGCATAGAAATCGAGCCAATCGCTATCCAGATTGTCCCAGCCTACCTGATCCTGTATCAGCATTTATGCCTCCTCGTGGGAACACTCGCAGGGTCACTTCGAGCGGAGTCGAGAAGTCCCTTTCCGAGAGACCGATGGGCTTGTTCTCGACTACGCTCGAACCGACGCCGCAGTTCAGAATGCGAATAACGAGTCACCGCGTGACTAATAGTCTGAGACGGTCCCGTCGCGCAGCCTCGCGTTCGGCCACTGGAACTGACTCTCCGTCGTTCGGCCGAATTCGATGGCCGCCTGTTCGTTGACCTCGACACCCAGCCCCGGGCCTTCGGGCAATGACACCATGCCATCTTCATCCATCTCGTACGTCTTTGTCGCGACTTCATCCGGAACCCGCTTGGCATAGCCCTCGTGGATCAGAAACATCGGCACGGATGCGGCGACGTGCAGGCTGGCGGACGTTCCGAGATAGGTCATCGTACAGTGGGGCGCGATCGGCACGAGGTGGGCTTCGGCGATCGCCGCAACTTTGCGCATCGACGTAATGCCACCCCCGTGACCGCAATCCGGCTGCAGGACATCGATCACCTGCGCCTCGAGGATTTCGCGGTTCTCCCAGATTGTTCGATCACGCTCTCCCGTCGCCAGCGGGACCGGAACGGATTCCCTGATCTTCTTCATCACTTCGATATTCCCGGGAACCCACGCCTCCTCGAGAAAGAGCAGATCATCGGGTTTCAGATATCCCGCGAACTGCTTGACCAGGGGAGGTGGCATACAACTGTGGGCGTCGAACATCACCGCGCCGTCCGGGCCAACCTTTTCCCGCGCATCCCTGACGCGCTGTACGAGTTCTTCGACCTCTGCAGGCGTTCCGGCAAAGTATTGAGCTCCACCAGGCCCGATCTTGGTCGCCTTTGGCCCCGGATACATCCAGATCTTGTCGCGGCACGGTCCGCCGAGCAGACGGTAGACGGGCACACCGTGCAGCTTGCCCGTGATATCCCAGAGGGCCATGTCGATGCCGGAAATGGTGTGCATCATCAACCCGCCGTTCCGCAAGTTACGATGGGCCCTGAACAACCGTTGCCACAGGTGCTCTGTTCGGGTCGGATTCTCGTTCATAATGAGCTGACCCAGAGACTCTGCCAACGCGCAGACGACTTTCGTCTCCATGTTGTTGATCTCGCCCCATCCCGTGACGCCCATGTTCGTCTCGACCTTGACGTAGGCCTTCAAGCCCAGAGGAATGGCCGTAAGACCCGTCACCCGAATGTTGGTTGCCCTGTCTTCCGATTCGTTACTCATCCTTCCATCCTTTCGTGCCTGTTGTAGCTACGTCGCGTCAACCGGCCGCTTTCAAAGCGGAGACGATGGCCGTCTTGTCCGGCCTCCGCATTCTCTTCGCCGTGTCAGTTGGCGTCTTCCCCCTGAGGTTCGGATGGTTTACGTTCGCACCGTTGGAAACCAACAGCCCCACCATCGAAACCATATCTGCACGCTTGCCGGCTTTGAAGGCGTAGAACAGGGGTGTCTCACCCTCATCACTCACGGCATTCGGGTCCGCCCCCCGGTCGAGCAGAACCTGGGTCGATTCGAGGAACCCGGCCTTGGCCGTGTAGTGCAAGGCGGTCGCGCCACGAAGCCTCGTATCAATTTTCGCACCCCGATCGAGCAACGCCCCGACGAAAGCGGGGTTGTCGCGCTGACTGTTGTTCCCCGTGCACGAACGCCAGATCCAAGCTCCGTCGGGATAGTTCACGTCTGCACCCTTCGGCATCAACAGATCCACGATCTCCGGTTCGAGAACCCACGCACCCGGTCCAACGCGAGTGGCGTCAGCGCCGTGGTCGAGCAGCAACCTCGTGAGCTCGCTCTGTCCTCTGTTGGCAGCTTGGCGCACAAGCGCGGTGCTGTTCTTCCCGACCCCCGCTCCCTCGTCGAACAGGAATCGAACCACGTCGAGATGGCCACCGTAAACGGCGTGATGGATTGGCATCACCTCGAGCACATCGCTCACGGGATCTTCAACTCGAACGAGGTCAGGATCCTGCTTTAACCATTCCGAAACCGTTGCGGCATCGCCCAAAAGAGACGCCGTGAAGATGTCGTAGATGGCACCTCTGGATTTCAGCAGTTCGGTCGTCTCTCCATGCCCCTTGAGGAAGGCGGCACACAACGCCGTCACGAGTAAACTCTGGATGTCACAGCCTTCTTTGAACGGTGCAGGCACGTTCGGATCGACCCCCGCATCCATAAGAACAGAAACCGTCTCCGACTTTCCTCTGATGGCGGCCTCGTGCAGGACTTCCGCCATTTCGAGGGTGTCATCGAGCAGATCCGGCGTGCCCTCCAACGCGTGGCGGAGCTCGTCGGCGCGATCTTGAGCTGCCAGCTTCTTAAGGGGCCTGAACGGGCGTATTCGGTTGCACCGCAGATCGTTCGGTCGAGTCGGTTCCGTCTTCTCATTCACAAAAGACAGCGCAATGGGCGTGCGACGGTGAGAACCTCCTCCACGTGATCTGCGTCGTCCAGGACGGTTCGGAGCGCCCTGTTCAGGTGACCCAACCACCGCTTCGCGGATGCTTCGGTGATATGGATGTGTCCGTGCCGGTGTTGCAGACTGTTGTAGACGTGATGGTGCGTGTGGGCCGGTTCCCCTCCCAGCCACTCCTGGAAGAAATCCTTCTGCTTGGCGCGTTCTCCATCGAGGTGGGCAACGAACATCGGCCTGATCGCCTTATCCCCCTCGATCCCGTCGTAGAGGTAATCGACGATTCGTTCGATGACCTGGCGTCCCCCGATCCGCTCGAAAAGTGTCTGATCGGGCTTGAGCGATCTAACACGACTATCGAGTCCGCCTCGGTGTGCAACCCGATGCTCAGAGGCCATTCTGTTATCCTCAATTCAGGATTCCCACAAATCGCCTCGGCTCATCCAACCCGGAGAATGAGCCGGTCGAGCAAGTTAGATACGGGATCGCTTTCGGTCCAGCTAGACACGATGGTGCAGCGCTGTGTCGGGGAACCCGGTTGCACCGCCAGAAAGCGAAAGGTATACTCCACGACACCGCACCAGAACAAACCGACGGAGACCGATGTGTCGAACCGCAGTCGACTTCCATCAGCCACGACGTTTACGATCGTTTTTCTTCTCTTCTTGGTGCCCGACCTTCCGGCGGTAGCGCAGCAAGAGGTCATCGAACACAAGGAACTCCGCTTCGCGGCTGTCGACCGTCGAGACTTGCTGCTGGACCTCTACGTGCCCGAGTCGCCACGTTGTCTGATCGTCTGGGTCCACGGGGGCCGCTGGTGGCGCGGGATCCGATCCTCCTTTCCTGAGGGACTGGTGACCCGAGGCTATGCCCTTGCCAGTGTCGATTACCGGCTTGCCACGGAGGCAATTTTTCCCGCACAGGTCCACGACATCAAGGCTGCAATTCGATTCCTGCGTGCTCACGCGGAACGATACGGATATCCCGGTAGCCCGATCGCGATCGCCGGGGCATCGGCTGGTGGTCACCTCGCTGCACTCGTCGGCGTCACCAATGGAGACGAGGCTTACGAAGGAAGACTCGGAGACCATCTCGATCGATCTTCCTCCGTCCAGGCCATTCTGGACCTCTTCGGGCCGACCAATCTGCTGACGATTCTGGATCAATCCAGCATTCAAGGATATAAGGTGCGGGCACCCGCCCTGGCGCTTCTGCTCGGCGGGGACCCCGGAGCTGTGCAGGATCTCGCGCGCCGGGCCAGCCCGGTCTTCCAGGTCGATTCTGGGGACCCGCCGCTTCTGATCATCCACGGCGATCAGGACATTCAGGTTCCCATCAACCAATCACACGAGCTCACTGGCGCCTACGAGGAACACGGCCTCCGAGTCCGGATGAAAGTCATACACGGTGGTGGACACGGTGGGGTGGATAGTCCCGAATTCCTGAGTGAGATGGATGATTTTCTGTCGACCGTCGTGAACTGACTGACCGAAAGGATGCGTATGGAGATTCAGAAGGACAAAGTCGTTGAAATGCACTACACACTCAAAGACGACGACGGTCAAACGCTCGAATCCTCCGAAGGCAGCGATCCCGTCATTTACCTTCAGGGCGCGGGCAACATCATCGATGGCCTCGAGGCGGCGCTCATCGGCAGACAGACAGGTGACAAGGTCGACGTCAGCGTCGAGCCAAGCGATGGATACGGCGAGCGGGATGAGTCACTCGTTCAGAAGGTCGATCGGAGCAACTTCGAGGGCATCGATGAGCTGGAAGTGGGCATGCGATTCGAGGCCGAGACGGACGACGGAACAGTGCCCGTTCGCATCACGGCAATCGACGATGATACCGTGACCGTCGACGGCAATCACGAGCTAGCTGGCGTGCGGCTGCGCTTCTCAGTCAGTATCGAAAGTGTGCGCGAGGCCACGCCCGAGGAAATCGAGCACGGTCACGCACACGGGCCGGGTGGACACCACCATCATTGAAAACACTGCGCCACCGAGACACACTGAGCACTCAGAGGAAAACAACTGATCGTGGCGAGTCTCGAAGCCCGAGTAGGATGGTCAAACACGGATCCCTACCCAGACGACTCGACCAGAAAATGCTCCTGCGGGGTGTTCACGACCTGTGTAGGATCGATCCAGATCTCGCTGAAGTCGTCCGACGACACGGACCGCCACCCCTGTGGGGACGCCAACCGGGTTTCGCCACACTGTTGCGCATCATTCTCGAACAGCAGGTGTCCCTCGCGTCCGGACGGGCGGTCTATCGCCGGATCGAAGGCGAAATCGGACGTATCAATGTCCAGACCGTATTGGGCGCCGGGACTCGGGGGCTCCGTGCACTCGGTGTGACGCGCCAGAAGGCGAGTTGTTGGATCGAGGTCGCGAGAGCTGCCGACGATGGTCGCCTGAATCTGCGTCGGCTCGGCCAATCAGATGACGAACAGGCGCGTGCAGAACTGATGGACATTAAAGGCATCGGCCCCTGGACAGCGAACGTCTATCTCCTGATGGCCCTTCGGCGGCCCGACATCTGGCCGCCCGGTGACGTCGCCCTCCTGACCGCTTTGCAACATCTCCGAAAGTCGAAAGCACGTCCGTCGAACGAGGAGGCACTGGTCGAGGCGGAAAGTTGGCGTCCGTGGCGGGCGGTTGCCGCACGCATCCTCTGGCACGGCTATCTCTCCGGCAGCCTGACGAACACCTCACGCCGAACGCAAAAACCAGGGCAATGAAACGCGAGCTCGCTGCGACATCCCTGGCCGTCCTCCTCACCTCCACGATCTGCGGAGCCAGCAACTGGGCTAGCTCGGGCGGACCCAACGGCGATTTCACCGTTCACGACGCGGGCACGCTCAGCCCCGATCGATCATACGATCTGAGAGTCGTGTGGCGAAAACCTCTCGGGTCAGGTTATTCCGCCATCTCCGTCGTCGATGATCTGGCCGTCACTGCCTATTCCGACGGCGAACTGGACTACGTCGTCGCCTTCGACTCCGAAACTGGGGATACCCGATGGCGTCACACGATCGGCCCCGCCTATCTCGGCCACTACGGATCGCAGAACGGTCCTCTCTCAACGCCTCTATTGACAGCCGGTCGCGTCGTCGCCCTTGGCCCGCGTGGTCGGCTGTTCGCCCTCCACCTCCAAACGGGTGAACCGATCTGGGAAGTCGATCTCGTCGCGTCCCACGGCGCGATTTCGCCTTTCTGGGGCTTCACCAGTTCCCCACGACTTCACCTCGATCGGATCCTCGTCCAGACGGGTGGCCAGAATGAAGAGGCGATCGCCGCGTTCGATCTTGCCTCCGGCCGCCATCTGTGGTCCACACTGAGTGACTCGGTCGGTTATCAGTCCCCCGCGATCGATCGACTCGGTGACCGGGACCAGGTTCTCTTCCACGGAAACGGGATCCTCAGCGGCCTGGATCCTACGTCGGGCGAAGTCCTCTGGTCATTCAATCACGGCGGCCAAACCGGTGCCGGAGCCACGAGCGGTCATCCCATCCGAACGGGTGACGGACGCTATTTCATCAAGAACGGGCCTGGCGGCGTCACCGTCGACGTCCTGCCGGCCGAAGCCGGTTCGTATTCTGTCGAGGAGGTCTGGCGGTCGACACACATCCGAAGCACCTACATCTACCCCATCCATCACGCCGGCCTTCTCTATGGATACAATCGCCGCATCCTGACGGCGGTCGACGCAAATACGGGTGAGCGCGTGTGGCGCTCGCGTGAGCCCGGCGATGGGCTACCCCTCGTCCTGGATGGTCACCTGGTCGTCCTCACCAAGGAGGGTCGACTCTCGATCGCCCCTGCGAACGACCAGGGTTATAGCGAAAGCGCGAGTCTGCAACTCTTCGAGGATATCGTGTGGACACCGGCCAGCTTCGCGAACGGCAAACTCTACGCGCGCAGTATGGGCGAGATCGCGTGCGTCGAGATCGTCCCACACACTTCCTCGGTCGTTCAGGCGTCAGCCATCGATGGCATCGTGCCCGGTAGCCGTTTCGCCGAGTTCATCGCCGAACTGGAAGCTGATCCCGAAAAGATGGTCCGCACGGACCGATTCCTTGGTGCGCAGGAGACCTTCCCCATCATCGAGGGAGACAGCCTCGCCCATTTCGTCTACCGGGGCCCCGGCGATGTCGTCACGATGACCGGGGATCACGTGGGTCGACGAATCGAAAAACCCCTACATCGCGTGCCCGGCACTGACTTGCACCACTACTCGATTCATCTCGAGCCAGACGCGCGCATCACCTATCACTTCACGCGGAACCTGACAGAGACGTTCACCGACCCACTCAATCCACGCCCTGACTTCCGGTCCTCGTTCTATGGCCGGGCTTCATGGTTCGCCATGCCTAAGTGGCACTCACCCGAACACCTCGTCGCGCGTTCCGACGGTATTCACGGACGCATCGACACCGTCCAGCTCTTTTCGCGACAGATGACACCGTGTCGATCGGCGTCTACCTGCCGCCCGGATACGATCGGGGCAACGACCGTTACCCCGCCGCCTACGTACACGGTTCTCGAAGACCGCTCAGGTCGGGGATGCTCGATGTTTCGCTCGACAATCTCATCGGCGGTCGAGTTCGCCCCCTCATCGTCGTCTTCCTACCCTCGCTCATCGGTCGAGGCTATCAGCAGTATGTCGGTACGCACCGCGACGACTACAGGGACCGCTTCGTCGATCGCGTTGTCCCTTTTATCGACGGGACCTACCGAACGTCGACCCACCGCCGGGATCGGGCAAACGTAGGATCGACTTACGGCGGGTTCGCCGCCTTCTACGCCACCTTCTCACGCCCTAACCTGTTTGGGGGTTTGGCGATTCAGACGATGGTTTGGGACCAGGAGGTGGACGCGGCGCACACCTCACTCATTCCACACGACTCATCAATGCCGTCGCTGCAGATCTATCTGGATTGGGGGAAATACGACCTGCGAAGTCCTGCCGAAGGCAACGACCTCGGGAAGTCGAGTACCATTTTCGCACGTCGCTTGATGGAAAGGGGTTACGAATTCGTCGGAGGGATGGTCAACGACGGATCGGGCTGGGCAAGCTGGCGCAACAGGACGGATCGTGTATTCGAGACGCTCTTTCCGTTGAACGATTGACCATAGAGTCCCCTCCTCGGAGGGGACGACAGGGGTGGGTCTACCCCCGGGAGGGAACGACAGAGGTGGGTCCGCCCGCAAAACCACGAAGCGCAAAGGCGGGCTTGCTCGCTCGACACGGTTCGAAATGTCCAGGCCAATCTGGCTATAGAAAGGGCTAACGGAAGCCATCCTGCGGGTCTATACTTCGAAACACAAAATACGATCAGACAGGGGTCGGCCGTGAAGACTATCGGGCTCGGTGGGATGAGCTGGGAATCCACCGTATCCTACTACCAAACGATCAATCGATGCGTCAGCACGCGTCTGGGGGGCTTTCACTCTGCGAAAATCCTGCTCAACAGTGTCGATTTCGCTCCGGTCGAGAAGGCCCAGAGGGAGAATCGCTGGGACGATGCCGGTCAAGTCGTCGCAGATGCCGCAGGGGCCCTCGAACGTGGAGGTGCGGACTTCCTCGTCATCGGGTGCAACACAATGCATCGGGCAGCCGATCGGATCGAGTCCTCGGTCAACCTCCCGCTCCTCCACATCGCCGACGCTACCGCGGATGAAGTCATTGCCCGTGGAATGGAGCGCGTCGGTTTTCTCGGCACTCGATTTACGATGCAGGAGGACTTCATTCGGGGTCGTCTCGAACGACGAAACCTGACGGTCGAGATCCCCAAGTCGGGTGAATGCGAAATCATTCATCGCGTCATCTACGAGGAGCTGATCGCCGGTCATCTTTCCGACTTGTCAAGAACGGAATACGTCCAAATCGTAGAGCGCCTGTCCGCGAATGGCTGCGAGGGAGTCGTCCTCGGGTGCACAGAAGTCGGCATGCTCATCGGCCCAGCCGACACGCAAGTTCCTTTGTTCGATACCGCGGAGATTCACGCTGAGAGGGCAGCAACGTACGCCCTCGAAGACGGCACTTGAAACGCAGACTACCCCCCACGTAACTGGAGAGCAATGCGTGACCGATCAGGAAAAATATCTCTTCGACGTACACGGCTACCTCGTCATCGAGGGAGCCCTCACGCCTGAGCAGGTCGTAGTCGCCAATGCAGCCGTCGACCATCACGCCGATCAGATCGGTCTGCGGCCCAACGATCTCGCACGCGGGTCGAAAACGCTCCAGGGCTCACAAGGGCGAGGCGATCTCGGCGGTATGCTGACGTGGGACAAGCCACACTGCGATCCGTTCCGTGATATGATCGTGAATCCCAACGTCACACCGCATCTCGAGGAGCTTTTGGGACCCGGTTTTCGTCTCGCGGGCCTCGGCATAATCACGATGGACGAAGGCGCTGAAGGATTTTGGTTCCACGAGGGCGCCGAACCGCGTGACCGGTCCCGCACTTACGTCTACCAGAACGGCCGGATGTTTACGGGCATGACCAACGTCGCCATCCAACTCACCGACGTCGGTCCCGATGACGGCGGCTTTGCCTGCCTGCCCGGAAGCCACAAAGCCAACTTCCCGTGCCCGGACGACATTCGACTTTACGAGGCCTACCATGAAAGGGTTCTCCAGATTCCGGCGAAAGCGGGTGACGCTGTTCTGTTTTGTGAATGTCTCATGCACGGCTCCCTTCCGTGGGTCGCCGAACACCAGCGACGTTCTGTCATCATCCGATACTTCGACGGCGTCACGGCAGAGGGCTTGATGGGGACCTACACCCAGCCACCCTGGTACGAAGACCTCAGCGATCTTCAGAAGACCGTCATCTCTGCACCGGAGTATCGCAAGGAAAGCAAGGGGTCGAGGCTCTACAAAGAACCTGCGAGTTGACGGTGGACGGTGGACTGGAAGGTGAGTGGGCGGTCGGCCGTGAGCGGTCGGCGGTTATGGGCTACGCACCTAATACCAGTGGGAGCCCTTCGACTCTGCTCAGGGCAGGCTCTCTTCAGACCGCGAACTCTATGGTGAACGGTGGAAGAACAGAAGCTGTGTTTCGTGTATGGAGCCTGCCTCGAACGAACGTGAGAGGTGGTCGTTTTTGGTTTTCGTCCGTGTATTCCGCGTGGTCTGTGGTCTAAGTTTTCGGGTTAAAATGGGCTATATCCGGATCTCTCAACGAGATGAAGTGGGTGAAGGTGCCGTGGTTCCTGGCATGGGGGCGCGGTTAGCGTGTGCGGAACCTCTTCGGAATCTGCTCAGGGATGTTTATGTCTCCGACGGTAAGGAAGATCATATCGTTGAATGCGTCGAGTGTGCGGAATCCGCTGGCTCGGTTCTTGACGATTTGGACGATTCGGTTGAGGCCTTCGGCGATGGCGTTGGTAAGACGCGTGTTCACGAATGCGAGGACGCCGAAGAAGTGCTGTCGCAGGGTCCTGACGAACTTTCGCAGGGGTTCAAGTCGACTTCTGAGTGCGGACGTCGTCCAGCATTTCAGGAAGCGTTCGGCAGCCCAGGGCGCTTTGTATTCCCAGAACTGCTCGAACTCGTCCTTGAGTCTCCAGGCTCTATAGATTCGGTAGTTCGCCTCCTCCAGTGCTTTGAGTGTCCGAGTATCCCCTCTGGAGCGTGTCGCTGAGTGCCGGTAGAGGAGCCATCGGAGGCCCTTCATGGCTTTGCGCTCATCCGGGGCAGCTTTACGCCACTGGTCCTTACGGACCTCGTCAACGGCGGCATTGAGAGCCTTGACGATGTGAAAGCGATCGAGGACCAGCTTGGCATTCGGACAGTGTTCCTGGATGGCTCCGATGTAAGCTTCGCTCATGTCGCAGCAGGCCCACTCGATCTTGGATCTCCGGTAGGGACTGAGAGCCTCTGTGAAGAACCGATCGATCGTTTTACGCGCCCTGCCGCGGCCAACCCACACCACGCAGGAGCGGTCCAGATCGTAAACGAGCGTGGCGTACCTGTGACGCTTGGCGTAGGAGATCTCGTCGATCCCGATGGTTTTGAGCCCTCGGATACGATGACCTTCACGAAGCCGCGTGATGGATCGGTGACGGAGATCCGACAGCGTCGAGGCAGAGATGCGCAGTAACTCGGACGCCGCCTTCTGCGTCATGGTCTGGCAGTAGCGCAGCATGGCATACTCGAAGCGATACGTCACCCGAGAGAACCGCTCCGCCCACGGAATCTCCTCGACCACACGACCGTGGGTAGGACACCGAATCTCCCGAGGATGGTAGAGAAGCCAGACCCTCCACCCGCACACCGGAATGTCACGCCACCGACGCGGATGGGGCATTGTGCGGACGATTTTACCTCGACGGCCGCACTCCGGACAACAACAACCATTCTTATGTGGCTTTACGGCGATGACGAAACAGCTTCTCCCCTCAAACCACCAGCTGACAACACGGAACCCCTTGAATCTCAGCAGTTTCGATAGTAATCTGCTCCCGGTCATAGGTCGCACCCCCTTCGCTTTGATTGTCCTACACACACAACCAAGCGTAGGGAACGATCTATGACCTTGTCATTCTATAGTTTCACCGTTGAGAAACCCGGATAGAGCCTTAAAATGATCAGAAAACGCATATGGGAGATCGTCGAAGTTGCGCGGCCGGGTGACAGAGCCAGCCGCGTATTCGATCTGACGATTCTGTCGCTAATTTTCTTGAACGTACTCGCGACGATCCTTGGGACCGTTCCCGAGATTCACGGTCGATTCGGGAAGGTCCTCGACCGATTCGAGCTCTTGTCTGTTGTCGTCTTCACAGTCGAGTATATCACCCGTCTCTGGTCGTGCCGGGCGGATGAGAGATACGATCGGATTGTCGTCGGCCGACTTCGGTACGCGACACGTGGTCTCCTGATCATCGACCTTCTGGCAATTCTACCCTTCTACTTACCTTTCGTAGGCATCGACCTGCGATCGTTCCGTGTGCTGCGACTTTTGCGCATCCTCCGCATCGTGCGCATCGGACGCTACTACAGGTCGCTCCACATGATTCACCGCGTTGTCCGAGCAAAGCGGGAAGAGCTCGTCCTGACTTCGGCCGTGATGTTCCTCCTTCTCGTCGTCTCGGCGAGTGTTCTCTTTTACTGCGAGCACGAAATCCAGCCCGAATCCTTCTCGAGTATTCCTGCGACCATGTGGTGGGCCATTGCCACCCTGACGACCGTCGGTTATGGCGATATGTACCCTGTCACAGTGCTGGGTCGACTCTTCGCCTCGGTCATCGCCGTCCTCGGCATCGGCATGTTCGCCCTCCCGACGGGCATCCTCGGCGCCGCGTTCGTCGAGGAAATCGAGCGATCGAAGAAGGATGCCATCTGCCCCCATTGCGGGAAGCCGATTCATCGGTCGTAGCCGTTCTTCCATTTCACAGAGTACAGACACGTAGGGCCACGGCAATGCCGTGGCCCTATCAATTTCCCACCAACGCGCGTGGGGCTGACGCCCCACGCTATGGAAGCGAAGCCCTCCAAGACCGCGCATCTGCGCGTGTCGGGCTGGCCTTCGGCTTAACAGAAGACCTACAGCGTGTAGCCCTGATGTACGTTCGAGCGTGTCCGGAGCCTGCTCTGAGTGTCGTCGAAGAGTGTCCTCAGAAGCGATTTATCCTAAATGTATCCGGTCGATCCATCCGGACGAACGGGGCACGTCCGCTGCCAATAGGAGTATTCTCCTTCCAGAAGATCCTCGTTCACTTCCACGCCTAATCCCGGCCGATCGGGACGCAGCTGGAGATAGCCGTCGGTCGGCCAGTAGGCTTCATCCAGCCAGTCCTTGGCGATCTCCGCATCCGGAAGGTGGTACTCTAGGATCTTGAAATTGGGCGTTGCCGCGCTGAAGTGGAGATTGACCGCTGTCGCCAGAGGGCCCATCGGGTTGTGAGGGGCGATCGTCACGTAGTGGGCTTCGGCGATGGCCGCAATCTTACGCATCTCCAGCAAGCCACCGCAAATACAAATGTCGGGCTGGATGATGTCCGCGCCATCCTTCCCCAACAGGTCGAGGAACTCGAATCGTTGGTAGAGGGACTCACCCGTTGCGAGTGGAACCTGCATCTGAGAACGCAGACGCGCCCACGCATCGCTGTTCTCCGGCCGTAGCGGTTCCTCGTAAAACAGAGGATCATACGGAGCGAGCGCATTTGACAGTTGAAGTGCCTTGATCGGTTCGAAAATCTTCGCGTGTGGATCGAACGCGAACTCCCAATCGTCGGGGCAGTGCTTACGTAGCCCTTCGAAGTATTCCGCTGCCGCCTTGCACACAAGGCCCCAGCGATGTCCATCGGCAGGCAGCCGGAATGGGCTCGTCTTGAAGGCGGTGAACCCGTGTTCGTCGTGCAGTTTATGCGCCGTATCCGCCGCCTCCTTAGCGTCCCTTCCGCCGAGGCCTCGGTACACCTGCACTTTGTCTCGAACGTTCCCGCCCAGTAACATATAGACGGGCACACCCGCCGCCTTCCCGCTGATATCCCAGAGCGCGTGATCGAGACCGGACATCGCCGACAGACCTATCGCGCCGGGCGGAAATCGCATCTGTTGGAAGAGCTTCAACATGATGTATTCGATCCGCCGCGGATCTTCGCCTTTGATCATCTCGAAGATGTAGTCCAGCGTCGGCTCGATCGAGAGGTCCGGCCCCGGGCTATAACATTCGCCCCAGCCGTAGAGGCCTTCGTCCGTCTCAACCTTGCACAGCGCTCGGGACCGCCCCCCCTCGCGTGTCATGAATGTTTTGATCGCCGTGATCTTCATTCATCTCTCCTCTTGTATGATCCCTACCGTATCCCAGTTCCGACTTCTGCTGGACGCGCAACGTGGACAGAGTCCGATTGTGCATCAGATGAAAAAAGGCACTCTCGTCCTATGTGTTTGGCTGGGCAATATGGGTAGGTTTCGCGAAGTAGGCCAGCAGGAAGGCAAAGCAAACAGCGGGTCTAACTATCGGGATCGATCAGTGGCAGAATGCGAGCAATCACCTCTTCCAGAATCTCCTCGGGAAGTCTATCGAATCGGGCAGCCTTCCGAGCACGCCAGTCCAGACTCTTGAGCTGGTCGCATAGAATGGCACCTCTAACCTCGAGCCCACCGGGAAGAACGACCTCGAACGGATATCCTTTCACGCTTGTCGTAATCGGACAGAAGAGCGCCAGTCCTACTTTGCGGTTATAGATCCGGGGTGATATGACCAGTGCGGGCCTTCTTCCAGATTGTTCGTGACCCGCCTGTGGATCAAACCGGAGCCAGACAATGTCGCCACGTTCAGGCGTATATCGGGGCACGGCTACCAGACTTCCCGACCAACGGCATTCCCCGTGTCGATACCATCGTGGCGATTTTTAGCAGATACCCGTTCGACCAGATCGTCAAGACTGTATTTACGCTTGCGAGAGGGGCTCACCACGAGATCTCCGTTCTCGATAGTGAGATCAACCTCTGATCCAGCACCTACACCTGTTTCCTCGGCGAATGCCTTGGGTATCCGGAGGCCCAGGCTGTTACCCCATTTCAGTATTTTGGTGTGCATTCATCCCTCCGTTGAGTATACATTGAATATACATCATATTGGATGAACTGACCAGTGCATCAGACTGACAGCTTCGGCTCATTGGCAATATTGATCCATATGCCACATAAAATCGGGCGTGGCCGACCAGATTTCATCCACGACACCGCACGCGTAATCCGGGACCTCGTCGGGTCTCTCCTTCCAGTCCGGCAAGGCCTCACCGATCGAGTACGGGTTCGTCGCGACCAAAACAGACACGCTTGAACAGCGGAATCTCTCGACCGAACGTCTCCCTGACAAAGTCCTGGTGATTCAAGCCCATGGCCACGGCGAGATCAGCCCCTTCAAGGATTTCCGCTGTCAATCGCGTCTGCTCGTGTCCGGACGGATCCACTCCCAGCTCGATGAGTCGTTGCCGTACGGGTTCGTACATCTCTTGGGGCTCCGCCTGGATGCCGGCGGATCCCACCGTGTGAGGGGTGTCCGGTCCGAGCGCTGCCTTGAGCGCGTATTCTGCGGTCATACTTCGGAAGATGTTCCCGCTACAGATAAAGAGGATGGTGCTCACCGGTCTTTTTCGACTCCCGTGTGTGCGAGGTTCCCAGGCTCCGCCTGAGAACGTAACCTGTATCCATCTTGTTTACAAGAAGTTGGAATTCCCTTGACCCTCGCTGGGAATTGGGCTTTCGTGACGATCACGCGTCGGACTCAGATTGTGCCAGGGGGACTTCCGATGAAGGGGTTTCAGTCATTTGGAGCCAGTCTGCTCGTTTGGGCCGTGCTTTCTTCGAGTCTTGTCGCCGAGGAGATCATAAGCTTCGAGTCGATCCTCGACACGGTCAGCCACGTCGAACACCTGGTCGTGGACGAGGAAGGGGGCGGTCTGCTCCTGGCCGGCCGTGGTGCCCGTTATCACGCTCCGGGCGCCGGCGGTGTGTTGCTCCTCGACTCGACAACTGCTTTCCTCAGTGGCGATTCAACGTGGCGCATCGCAACTCGCAGCAGGGCACCGTGATGGCAGTATTACGTTTTGGAATGTCGACGGCGCCGCGCTACACACTATTAGAGGCGCCCATCTTGCGCCAGTCTCGAGCCTCGCCTACCATCCTGACGGTTCCACGCTCGCCAGTGCCGGTTGGGATGGCGCCGTCCTTACCTGGGGAACCGAGGACGGGTCGGAGCACCTTCGCTTTGCAGGTCACGAAGACGAGGTCTATGCCCTGGTCTACAGCCCGGACGGATCCCTCCTCGCCACCGGAGGATGGGACCGGAAGGCCAAGATCTGGGATCCACGGACCGGGTCCCTCCTGCACGATCTCTCCCACGAATCAGGCATCACGTCGCTCGCTTTCAGTCCTGACGGCCGATACCTCGTCGCGGGGGATTGGTCCGGCCGCATTTCCATCTAGCGGACGGCACCTGACTGGATACAGGCCGGCATTCTGAAGCGGCCACAGTCCACCCGCATCGTGCACCTCTCCTTTCAGGGATCTTCACAACGCCTCATCGCCGGCTATGAGAGCGGTGATTTCGTTGTCTGGAACATCCGGTCCCAACGTCTCCTGGATGAACAACGCGTGGGTCCATCCGGCTTACGGGCCGCCGCGACGGCGCCGCAGGGAGCGTGGCCAGTCTCGGTTCGGACGGGGATGTCACTTTCTGGAATCTGAACTTGGAAGACAGGCCGCCCCGGATCGAAATCACTTCTCCGACTCAGTCACCCTATCAGGCCGAAGATCAGTCCGTCCTTCTCGCAGGGACCGTTACAGACGATACCGGTCTGCGATCGCTCACGATCGACGGCGAGTCCTTCACGGATGCGGGTATGCGCGGCCTGCGCGCACCTGAATCCGAACACCCGCGACGCATTCCCTTCTCGCGCGAACTGGTACTCCCCGGCGGCACACATCAACTCATCATCTCCGCCGAGGATGTGTCAGGCAAAGTCACGAACGTCGAACTGACGGTGGTCGTTCCCCAGCAGCGGTCTTTTGCTGTCATCATCGGTGTACAGGACTACCGCGATCCGAGCATCCGGGATCTCGCTTACACCGAAGCCGACGCCCACGCCGTCTTCGACCTGTTGACCGATCCCGACCGGGGCGGCATTCCACAAGAAAACGTGCGTCTGCTCATCGGCGAAGACGCCACTCGCAACAGCATTCGATCGGTCCTGGGGAACTGGCTCTACAAGCAGGCGGGGCCCTACAACAAGGTCATCCTCTATTACGCCGGACACGGCGCGATCGAGCCTGACCGAACGGGACGCGAAAGCGATGGATTGACCAAATACCTCGTGCCCTTCGACGCGCAGATGGACAATCTCTTCGTGACCGGACTCGCCAACACCGAGCTCTCATATCTCATGAGCACCGTCCAGTCGCAAAAGATGGTCTTTCCTGCTCGATTCTGCATCCCGAGAGCCAGGATCAGCGAGAACAGGACCACCATGTTGAGCGTCATCCCCATCGCGTCGATGACGACGAAAGAGATGAGCATCGATAGCGGGATCGCCACGCCCGCAAAGATCGCGTTCCGAAAGCCCATGAAGAAAAACAGCACTGCCACGACGAGAATCAGACCCGAAAGGATATTGTTCTCCAGATCTCGCACCATCATCCGGATGTCCGTCGACTGATCTCCCAGAATTGTCGTCATCGTGCCGGGCGGCAACGTGGATTCCATATCCTCGAGCATGGACTTCACGCGATCCGAGATCTGGATCAGGTTCTCCCCGCTCCGCTTGATCACCGAAAGGCTAACGCACGGCTGTCCGTTCAACCGGGCATAGCTCGCCCGGTCGGCGAACCCGTAGGTCACATCGGCCACATCTCGAATGTAGACGGGTTGTCCCTGTTCGCCCGTGATCACGAAGTCGGCGATCTCGTCGACCGATTCCACCTCCCCCGGTACGCGCACCGAGTACGTGTAGCCGCCCAGGTCGAGACTGCCGCCGGGGAGGGTCACGTTCTCGCGCTGTACCGTCTCCACCACGTCGTGAAGGGAGAGCTGATAAACCGTGAGACGGTCTGGATCCACGTCCACCTGAACTTCCCGCTCGAGACCGCCGGCCAGCCGGACCTCGAGAACTCCTGCGATCGTCTCCAGCTCATCGGCAATGTCCTCTGCCACTTCCTTCAGCCGAACGAGCCCGTAGTCGCCCGACACATTGACGATCATGATCGGGATGTTCGAAAAGTTCACCTCCGACACGATCGGATCTTCAGCGTCATCGGGCAGATCCTGTTTCGCGAGGTCGACCTTGTCTTTCGCCTTCTGAAGCGACTCGTCGACGTCGAGCGAGGCGTCGAACTACGTGATCGTCGACACGCCTTCTGCTGACGTCGACCGCATTTCCTTCACGTTCTCGAGCCCCTGAAGCTTCTTCTCGATCTTCCGCGTGACGAGCGTCTCCACGTCCTCCGGCGACGCCCCCACGTAAACCGTCGTCGTGATGATGAACGGAATCGTGATGTCGGGAGCTGCCTTGCGTGGCAGCGTCGCGTAACCGTAGGCGCCCATCGAGACGAGCAGAATGACCAGGACGTAGACGGTCACGCGTTTGCGGATGGCGTAGTTGGTCACGATCATCGAAGCATCCTTCGAATCGTCACGGCTTCTCCCGCGATCAGGTCACGACCGCCGGCGACGACCAGCGTGTCTCCCGGCTCCAGCCCGGCTCGGGCCACCACACGGTTTCCTTCGCTCGGGCCGAGCGCGACCTCCCGCAACGACACTCTGGAATCACTCACCACGAAAACGACAGGACCCGTTTCCCGCTCCACGAGCGCGTCTCGGGGGATGACGAGCACGTTGGACAGGTGGCGCCGTCGCGCGCGAAGCTTCCCCGCCATTCCCGGCTTCAGCTCGCCATTTCTGTTTACGATTCGGACCTCGAGCGGAAAGACTCGCCGGTCCGTTTGAGCCGCCGGCCCGACACGGTCGACCTGACCCGCAAAGGGTCGGACGCCAAGGGCGTCGATCTGCACTTCGACTTCACGGCCGACCGCATAATCTCCGATATCCCCTTCCGGCAGCCACCCCGTCATCCGAACCGTATCCGTTTGAACGAGCCGGATCGCCGGCTGCCCCGGCTGCGCGAGGTCTCCCACTTCGATCCATCGCCCCGCCACGATCCCGGAAAACGGTGCGAGCAGAGTACTGTTCCTCAGTCGCTGCCGAACCGTGGCCAGCGTCGACGCAGCCTTTCGCTCATCGTATTCCGCCGAATACAGATCCTGTTCCGATATGGTGCCGTCCTCGAACAGCTGACGCGACTTTTCAAAGTTGTAGCGATGGAACTTCGCTCCGACCTGGGCCTCGATCAGCGAAGCGTTCAGAAGGTGCGTATGCAGCGTCGCGATCAAGTCGCCCCTTTGCACCGAGTCGCCGAGCGCCCGCCTGATTTCAGCTACAGACCCGGCTTCGAGAAACGTCAGCTGAACGTCCCGCCACGCCTCGACCGACGCAGGATAACGCCCTATCTGGGTCATCGTGTCCGGCCGAACGACAATCACGGCAACGTTCGTACGCCGCTCCTCCACGTCCGGCGTCGCCGCACCCGTCTCAGCCCCCTCGCCACCACAGCCGAACGTCAATCCAAGACACACTGTCACCACCACACGCCAGATCGTCATTCCTCACCTCCGACTTCCTCGTCCACAAACGGCGACACACCTACCGCCTGCTCCAGATTCAGGATCGCTCTTGCCAGATCGAAATGCGCCAGAGCCAGTTCGCTCCGACTGCTCGTCAACACCACCTGCGCGTCCAGAACTTCGAGTTGCGTCCCGAATCCGATACCATAGCGGGATGCGGCGAGCTGGGCATTCTCCTCCGCCTCACGACGGATGCCGGCCTGGGCCTCCACCCGCCCACGCGCTTCCTGCACATCGTACCACGCCTGGCGCACTTCCCTCCGCACGCGCTTTGCCAGTCTGTCGACGGTCACCTCCGCCCGTCGCCGTTCGACCTTGGCCTTGTTGACGAGCGCCCGGTTGCGCAAGCCGTCGAACAGGGGCAGACTCAGCGCGACACCCGTCACCCAGCTCTGCGCCACATCGTCCCCCTCGAATTTGAACGTGTTGCTCTGTGCCTGCAGCTGTCCAGTCGTCACCAGATCCAGAGAGGGACGCATCTCCGACCGCTGTCCGCGAACGGCGGCATCCCGCATCGTCACCTCGAAACCGGCCTAGCGAAGATCCGGACGTCCACCCAGTGCACGATCGACGAGCGCTGTCTGATCCGTCAAGACGAGCGGCGACGTGCTCCGAAACGACCCATCCAACGTCACCGACTCCTCGTGGGGCAATCCGATCACATCTTTCAGGTTCAGGTTCGTCACCGCCAGATCCCGCGCCGCACGAATCGAGTCGGGCCGGAGCGCACTCACACGAACCTGCGCTCGCAGAAGATCGTAATCGGACACCCGGCCGGCTCGACGAAGCGACTCGACCTGGCTCAGATTGGCGCGAGCCTGGACGAGTGCATCCCGACTGACCGCGACGAGCGATTGCGCGAACAACACGTTCGAGAACGCGAGCTCGGCCTCAGCGGCAACGGCCTGCCGCGCGAGCAGATAGCCGGCATCCGTCAGACTTCGAAACGCCCGGGCCGCTTGCAGACCGGCTCCCACCTTGCCGCTCGAGAAGAGGACCTGACGAACGGTGAGCACGCCCGTGATCGTGTTCGATGTACCGATCGAGAAGGTCTGTTGTCCCTGCGGCGTGTCGAACACGAACGTCGGCAACAACCAGGATCGATTGTAGTTCCCGTCGACGCGAATCTCGGGCAAAGCCTCGGCCCATCCTTCACGAATCTCCTCGCGAGCCCGAATGCGATCCAGACGAGCCTCCTCGATCGCTTCATTACGCTCGAAAGCCAGATCGATGGCGTCCTGGAGCGTCAGCACACGTGCTTCTAAAGCTCCCGAAACGACCAGGAGCCCGAGGACCAATCCCAGCATCTTACCCCCAAGAAGTCGATTTTATTTACCGGTAAGTAAATTACCCTATCGTGGATTTCCGTGTCGACCGTTCGTTCGATGCTCACGACCCTCCAGAAGATTCAGCTGAAATGGTCGCGGCGGCGGTATCGGCAAAAGCGTCCCTGTGCACAGCAAAGTGACGATCGCACCGCCTTGTTTTTCACAAAGCAAAAGAGCGCCACTCTCGCCCTCGTGCTGTGCACGAGGGCGCTGTTCAACCTATTTGGAGACGTTGGAGGTTGTCGGCATTTCGTCGATCCACTGCCGGATGAGCGCAAGGCCCTCGCGATGAACGTCCCGTCTCCCCAGCTCGGGCATCGCGACATCAGGCTCCGTAGAAGCCAGGCGATAGGTCAGAATGGACCTGCTCGCATCGCCCGGCACGATGTCGTAGACGCGATCGCCAGTGCCCCGACCAGCCGCTGCCGCTGTCTTGTAGACTCCGAGCAGACTCGGATCGGTCGTGGAAGCACGGAGGTCCAGCCCGGCACTCCACGCCGAGGTCCCAGGGCTGTGGCAGTGCGCGCAATTGGCCTCGAGGTAGGCCCGTGCCCGGCGCTCCACGCTACCCGTTGACGAATCATCCCACACGGGAAACCGTGGGGCGTCCTCCACATCTGACGGCACGCCACTCAACAGGCCGTGCTCACCCCAGTAGATCAGCTGATTGCGACGCTCCTGGTCATAGGCATAGTCCTTGTTCAGGAAACGTGTCTTCACCGCGATCGGCATCATTTCGCCGTTAACTTTGTGGCATTGTCCGCACTGGTTCGTGTTTGGAATCATATAGTCGTTCACGCGAATGTCGCCTCGCCTGTCGATCCAGGAGACCACCTGATCGTCGCCGGCCAGCTCCAGGTTGCCGTCCTTTTGACCTCGGTTCCACACATACGTGAGTGCGCCCCATCCGCCCTCTCCCCGTATCAACAAACGCGTCTCGAGATGACGCCAGCCCTTGGCCGGATCGCGTTCGTCCACCGGATACGAAAAGGTCTTGGACAGAATCGTCCCGACAGGCAGCTCGAACGCCCGATCCGGATCGTAGAGACCGGACCGACCCTCGGGCACGCGGATAAACCGAAACTTCGAAGCGTAATCGGAGAAAAGAGGAGTCGTCACGTCATAAGGGACGACGCCCTCGGCAGGCTGATGCGCGTGGACCTCTCCGACGAACAGACCGATTTCGGACAACCGTTCCGGCGGATCGGCGAGGTAATCCTGGCCGCCGCACGCCCCGCAAACCAACCCGACAAGGATCCAGGCCGCTGTGGCAAGTCGTTTCACAACCCCCCTCCGATGACGATCGTAGGAAGGGGTGGATGCGAGCCAGCGTGATTCGACAGATCGGTTTTGACGTGGCGTGCCCGTCCAGCCGACAGGGCGGCCAGGTCCAGGTTCGCGAACGTCGCGTCTCCGTTGTCGTGAATGCGGAGCGTCATTTCTTTCGGCAGTTGTCCGTCCACCAGCTTGTCCGGATCCTGAATCCCGTCATACAAGATGTCGGGACCCTCTGACCCGATCGCCCGGATCATCTCACTGAACTTTCCGCTCGGGTTGGTGCCGCCTCCATCGAACGCGTTGTGATGAATGTGAATCCCCTCGCAGTAGGGATCGAAATCGGGATCCCTCAGCTTCCGGCCGGTGGTCAGAAAACTCAGCACGGAAACGTTCGCCGTCTGGTTGGCGACGAAAATGTTATCGAAGACTTCCACGTCGTCGTGCGCTATGATGAGCAGACCCACACCCGGCGGAATCTCGCCAACCATTTGGCCGGGCCTCGCAAAGTTATCCCGGTTGTTGGACACGATCCGGTTTCGAAACACGCGGCACTGCCGTCCGACCTTCTTCGGGAGATTCGGGAGCGTGAACACCAGCATCCCTCCCGTGTTGTCAATCGTGAGGTTGTCGTGCACGTCCGCACCGATCGTGTTCTCGATCTCGATCCCGGCGACGTTCTGTCGCGCTTGGTTGTGACGGACGATCGCGTTTTCGCACTGTCCGACGTAAATGCCCGCGTCGGAGGCGCCAACGGCGAGACAATGTTCGATCAGCACGTCGCGACTATCCACCGAAAACAGCCCATAGGCCCCGTTCTCCGGACCCGGACCGCCCGTCCATTCCACGCGCACCCGTCGGATCGTCGCCCCCTCGGCGCCGCTCACCTTTAGCGCGTCTCCACGCGGATCCTCGATGGCGAGATCTTCGACCGTGACACCGCCTTGGGTGATCAGCAGGCCTTCACCCCCCGACCCGGTCGTCTGCTTGTCAAAACGGAGGACCGTCCGCCGCGGACCCGCTCCCCGAATCGTCACGTCTTCCACGTCGAGGGAAAGGGTTCGGGTGAAATCGAACGTGCCTGGCGCGAACGTGACGACATCGCCCGGCTGTGACCGAATCAGCGCCCGCTGGGCGATCTTCTGCGCGTCGGGACCGGGTGTGATATACACTCCGCTTCCACAGTTCAGCACACACACAAAGATGACGGGCCGCCAGACGCTCACGCACGCTCCTTGAACCAACCACTCACATTTCCTCGGACGTTGGGAATATAGGGCAAAATAATCGACATCCGATAGAGGTGGACAGAAAGAGGCCCCGGGCCGAACTCGACCCGGGGCCGTGCCCCCTCTGCAAACGCGCACACAAGATGCACACGCAAAGGGTTATTCGTTGATTTGAACAATCTTTATGGGGCGTCCAAGCTTCGTGAGCGGCTCCTTCGGCTCGTCATCCGAGACTGGAGCCCGTTTTACAACGGCCGGCTTCTTCGCGTCCATATTCGCCAGACCGCCCAGCGTCGCCACCTGTAAGAGGATGGCGGAAACGAAGAGTGCCGCAATTATAGTCAGCATTTTGCACCTCCCGGGGAATGGGAGAATCGTGTGGGGTGTCTGTGTGCACCGTCTGTGCGCACTGAAATAGAATGCACAACTCGTGCCAACAAAAAGATTAGCGTGATTAATATCAAAATGCAATTTATTTGCATCTATTCTAATAAATTTGGCCGTCTTGCGTGACGGAAAACACCCCGGTGACGACGGTCACTGGTGCAGGTCGAACAGGCGTGGTGGGGGTCCGCCACCGTCGTAAAAACGCCGTTGGAAGCCACCCTACGAATCGTTCGTGACGTCCGTCACCAGGTAGTACGACTCGTTGCATGGGAGGTTGAAAACAGTAAACTCTGGTCAACAAAAACAACGAGTTACGACGTGCACCCGTGGCACCGAGGTTGCAATCCTAACCCCTGATCGCAAACCATCTTATTTCGTCGGGGGTGGAATATGGTCGTCGTACTGGAAACCGGTGCACAGCCGATGGTCCAGGTGGCGTTCTGTCGGGATGAACACCAGCTTCAGCTCTGGGACAGCCGTCTGGACTACGACCGCAGTTCGCTCGCCCTGAGACTCCTTGCATTCGGCGTCGTCATCACGTGCGAGGGCCTCTACGTTTGCTCGGAGCTGGCTCCATTCGAGCGCCATCCTGTCGTCCATCGGATTCTGTCCGAACCCGTGCTGCTCAGACGGCGACGACGCAGAAACAAAACGCTCGAGGTGTGGGGCGAGGAGCCAGAAGCCGCCACGATCGGTCGCGTAGCAGGCTTGATCGGAAGGGGGTACTGCCCCTCGATTTACCGGGAGAAACTGACAGGCATTCTCGATCAGACCCTGCCAACCGTTTCAAAATACTCCCTGGACGGCGGTCGATCCTGGCATTGGCTAGGAATGGAACCGAGTGAGAGGCCGATGCTCGACGACGTGCGCGTCGCCTAGTCACTCGGTAACGTGGATGCGAAGAGATCGCTTACATTGGGCCCAACAGTCCAAGGGAGTGATCTCTTCGTGTCTTCGTCCGACCAACCGCGTCAACGGCTGCTCTACATCAACGCGCGATCTCCGAACGTCTTCTCCGAGATCCTAGGCTTAACGCAGATCGAACCTACGAAGGGGTATCGGCCCGAGATCACGGCCGAGGAACCCAATTAGCCCTATGGCACCGTCCACGAAGCCATCGTCGACGGCTGGAAGGTCATCCAGTTCCCCCACCTCCAGGCCCCGATCGACGACAGGGATCTGGACGTCATCGGGTATGAGTTTATCCTTCAGAAGATCGAGGTCGTCGAGTAACCACCAAGACTCCAAGAAGAGACTCGGACACGTAGGAAAGGAAGTGATTTCGTCTTTGCTGCCACGCCAAAACTACGGTGGCCGGGAAGCAACACCGAGCCCACGTGGAACCACAACCCCGAATGTATGGACAAACCGAAGAACTGGAATCTTCGCGGCCAGTCCCAAGACCCGGGAGATCGGCTTTCGTTCAGCAATCCGATCGGGGTTTCCCAATCCGATCACTACAAGGAGCGCAGGATCCGCAGGGAGGCGTACCTCTGCGGCAAGCGGGTCTAGCCCTTCCACGTCGTCTTTCGACGGAAGCCACAGCCCGCCGAAACGCTGAACACAAAACTCCCCGCCTGAGGCGAGGGCCGTCGTCACGACGAGTAGACTCGAACTACACCGCTTCGGGTGTCATCTCCATGACCTGGCGGATTGCGACATACGGAACCTGGGCACGCTCGTTCAACTCCTTGACACGATCCTCGTCCGACGCCTCGTAGTAACACCGCGCCTGCTCTGTGTCGGGACTGAAGTAACTACGCACCCACCTGACGTCCTGCCCTTCACGCGACATCTCCTCAACGCACGACTTGGTGCGAAGACCGGCACCCGTCAATTGATCTTCCGTGATACCCGGAAGATCACGCTCAACAACATACATCGGCATAGCGACCTCCTATGATGGGATTCAACCTCGATGGAACTCAGCTCGCTTCCTCTGGATTCAACGGCTCGAGCAGGGACATCAAATCGTCTCTCCGTATTCGAATCGCCCGTTCGCCGGCCAGACGATAGGCCGGCAGCTTGCCGTTCTTGATGTATCCCCGCAAAGTCTGCGTATGAATGCCCAGCACGGCAGCGGCGGCGTCGGGGCTAAGGAGCGACTGAAGATCCCGGCTCCCCCGATCGTCTCTGGGGGAATCGCTTGCCCAGCGAGCGAGTGCGGCCCTCCATCCCGCGCTGTCGAGCTTGTAGACCTCTTTCAGCCGTGCCATCAGCCCAGAATCCACATCGGCATAGGCTGCGAGGAGATGAACACAATCCACGCTCGCAGCGCCCTCGATTCGTGCGATCTCGGCTGCTTGATCGAAGATCGCCGACGCCTCCTTCGAGTAGGCTACCTTTTCCCGGGACTCCGGCTCCCGCGAATCGATGCCAAGCTCTGCCAGATCGATCACAACCGGGCCGAAGGCGACGACGCCGAACCGGCCGATCACCTGGAGCGCCCCCGCCAGGAGATCGTCCGGGGTGACCCGATCCCTCGCTTCGCTTTTTGCCCGGGCAACGGCGAATCTTGTAACCCGAACGACGGCTTCCATCTCCATTCCACACCAATATACTTAAAACTAAGTTAATAGCAACTAAATTATCTTAAATTTAGTCAAATCTTAGAGGATTGGAGGGTAAATCGTTAAGCGTCGGGGGGTTAGGGGCAAGCCAAGCCTCACCTTTGACAGGTTGCCCGATCTGCGTACGTTACGGTCTGACGATTCGAATGGCAATGACCTCTGAGTGAAACGGCCTAGGAGACACACCAATGAGCAACGCCAACGGCGAACCGACTGTTCACGAATTGTTCGACCTCACGGGAAGATCCGCCCTCATCACGGGCGCGACGGGCTGGCTCGGCAGCTCAATGGCACGGGCGCTGGCCGAAACGGGTGCCAGCGTCGTCATTTCCAGCCGGGACGGCGACCGGGCGAAAGCTGCAGCAGCGGATTTACCCTCTCCCGGTGACGCCAAACACGATGGCGTCGAGCTGGACCAGACCGATCCCGAATCGATCGAACAGGGATTCGCAGCGGCCGTACGGACGGCAGGCCAAATCGACATCCTTGTCAACAACGGTCTCGATCGGATCGAGCACGACCTGACCGACTGCACGTTCGAAGAATTCGTCAACCATCAGCGGAACACCGCCGCCTACTTCGTGCTCGCCCGTCTGATGTGCGACCACGTCGTCGAGCGGAAGGGAACGGGCAGCATCATCATGCTCGGGTCGATGTACGGCCAGGTCGCGTCTTACCCCGATGCCTACGACGGTGTGGCGATGGCCAGTCCTGTGGCGTATCACGCGCACAAGGGCGGGACCATTCATATGACCCGACACCTGGCCGCCTACTACGCGGAGCACGGTGTCCGCGTCAATTGCATTAGCCCCGGTCCTTTCCCCAAGGACGGCACCAATCCTGCGATGGTCGGGCGACTGTGCGAGAAGCTACCGATGAAGCGAATGGGAAGACCGCACGAACTCAAGGGGACGCTTTTGTTGCTGGCGAGTGACGCGGGGAGTTACATCACCGGACAGAACATCACGGTCGACGGCGGCTGGATGGCCTGGTGAGAAACCGTTGTCGGACGTCAGGAAAGAAGGGAAGGGTATGAAGAGGCTGTTGATCCTGGTCGTCGCGATGCTTACCGCGACGATGACGGATGCTCGTGCGGACTGGCCACAGTGGGGAGGGCCGAATCGCAACTTCGTAGTCGAGGCGCGAGATCTCCCGACGGTCTGGCCCAACAGCCGGCCGGCAGAGATATGGCGACGACGTCTTGGGGATGGCTACTCCGGAATCGCTGCAGTCGACGGTGTACTCTACACAATGTATCGCAGTGGTGACTCGGCCGAGGCCGTCATCGCCATCGAAGCAGAAACCGGTAAGACCAGTTGGGAATACACCCAGACGGCGGAAGTTTGGCCGGGGTATCTGTCGGGCTACGGGCTCGGCCCGCACAGCACACCGCTCGTCCACGAGGACCGTGTGTATGCCACAGGCGTTCGGGGCGTACTGCTATGCCTCGACCGCAGGAAGGGTAAGCTCATCTGGGCTCACGATCTTTGGGAGGAATTCGGCGGAACGAAGCTGGCAAGAGGCTACGCTTCCAGTCCCATCGCCTACGGGAAGACCATCATCGTTCCCACAGGTGGAAAGGGACGCAGCATCATCGCGTTCGACCAGACATCAGGAGCGGTCGTGTGGGAATCCACGAGTTTCAAGAACGCGTTTTCTTCCCCTATCCTGATCGATCTGGACGGCTCGACGCAACTCGTTGTGCTTATGGCCCGCGAAGTCACTGGACTCGACCCCGACACCGGCCAACTGCTCTGGTCACACCCCCACTACACCAGATACGACATCAACGCGTCGACACCCGTCTGGGGCGGGGACAACACGCTCTTCATCTCATCCGCCTACGACTCGGGAAGCCGTGGAATTAAACTGAGTCGCGAGGGAGACAAGATCGCGGTGGAAGAACTCTGGCACCAAAGAAAGATGCAGGTCCAACACGGCAATGCGATTCGTCTGGGTGACACCGTCTACGGGTCCAGCGGTGATTTTGGTCCAGCCTTTCTGGTCTCCGTCAACATCCATACCGGCGAGCTGCTGTCCCGCCAGCGGGGGTTCGCCAAGGCCACCCTCATCGCAGCCGGCGATCAGGTCATCGTTCTCGACGAAGACGGTCAACTCGCTATCGCGACCGCACAGGGTGACAGCATCGCCATTCACGACTCGGCCACCATCTTCGACGACCGTTCCTGGACCGTCCCCACCCTGGTCGGGTCGACCCTCTACGCCCGGAATCAGAAGGAGATCGCGGCTTTCGATCTGGGGAAACGTTAAAACGCCCTCGTGCAAAGCACGTGGGCGAGCGGGACACTCCTTTACAGATTAATGTGCTATGCTCGTCCCTGTGCTTCGCACAGGGACGCCGGGACTTTACAATTGCATTCTAGCTTTTGCCTTCCTTCTGCCCCCAGCTGTTGGGTCGTGGTGGAATGGCCTCTCCTTCTGGACGCTCGATGTGGATCCAGTAGCCGCTCGGGTCCTCCCCCCTCGCGATAATCGCTGACTGATGTTCCGGATCTCGTCCGCGAACGTCCGGTGGCATATACCTCAGCGTCAGCCCGCAGCGTCTTCGATCGGTCCTGTTCGGCTCGGAGCCGTGCAGGAGCAAATCAGTGTGAATCGAAACCTGGCCCGCCTTCATCACGAAGGACACGGGATCGCCGAAATCGTCGGGATTCGTGACCGTCTGTCCGAGAACGTTGTTTTCCTCGACAGCGCTGCGCTCGAACGGAATCTGCCCGTGCCGATGCGACCCGGGGATCACGCGCATCGGTCCCATCGCCTCATCCACATCGTCGATCGCGAGCCAGACCGTCACCACCTTGCTGGGCGTGAGGGGCCAGTAGGACGCATCCTGATGCCAACTGACCTGTTTGGGATCGGCCGGCATCTTGCAAAAGTAGTGTGTCATCGTGCAGACTAAATTGGGCCCGATGAGATCTTCGACCCGATCGAGGATGCGAGGATCCATCACCAGGCCGTAGATTCCCTCGCAGGACCTGTGCCATCCGTTGATCGAATAGCTGTTCAGTCCAGCTCTTCTGCTACCGCCATTATGTGGTCGAAATAGGCACGATTCCGGTCGACCTCACCCGGCGTCATCACGTCGAGCGGGCAAAGGTAGCCATCGGTGTTGAAGCGATCGATCTGCTCAGCGGTCAGAACTTTCGGGTTCGTGTTCTTTGCCGGATAGAACTTCAGCTCTCGCTCCATATCCGGCAGGGCATCGGTGATTGGCACCTCGTATCCTCCGTTTGGGCACGCTCGGTGCTCCCCAAGCTACCTCGCTCGTGTCTGGGTCGCAACCCGCCCTACGGCGCGCGGATGATGTGCACCTCTCCCGATAGCGCGTCGACGCGGACCTTCACCGGCGCATCTTCTTGGGTTCTCACATCGACGTAGTAGGCCAATCGGCCTGCCCGCTGCCCCAGTTCGGCCTCGATCGCCCATCCCGGTCGCAGCTTGAGCGCCCGTCTCAACGCTTCGCCCAATGAAATCGTGGCTCCCGTGGATGAGCCCTCACCCTCCTTGATGTCCGCTTCATCAACTTCTTGGTCGCGTTCATCCGCCACGATCCCCCCATCTCCCGCATCGACGAACACCTCCCGCTCGCCCTCTGGCGTCATCACGTCGACTTCGTAAACAAGTCGACCGTCCTCGACCTCGAGCTCTGCTCCGACCGGTCGGCCTGCGATTGCGCGCGTTGCGGTCCCGACAGCCTGAACCATCGACACTCGTGTTAAACGGTAGACGTGAACTGTGGACACCTGCCCTTCGATCGTGCCCCAGAACCCCACCAGGACAGGAACGATGATTCCCGCTGCGATGTGAACGATGAATTGGAGTCGCTTGGTGTATTGGAAGAGGGTCATTACAGATCTCCAGACCAACTGATGCCGAGAGATGGCAGAATCGTAAACCAGGTCTCCAGGTCGCGCTGCAGCCGAACGTCCCCCGCGTTGCTGGGCATTCGGAAGTAGTCGTAGCCCCACACGTTCGAGTGATTTGTCATATTGACGAGTTCGACGAAAAATCGCAGGTCGCCCCACGACGTCCTGACTCGGCGCGTCGCCCGTGCGTCCAGTCGCTGGTAGTTCGGGAACCTCGCGCCGTAGAGCTTTTCAGCCTTGATCGCGAAATCGGTCCGTCCGTCCTGTTCGATCTGCACCATTCGCTCGAGCGTACTGGGCCAGCCCGAGTGGTAGGCGTAGGAAAGACTGATCGACCACGCGTTAGACACCTGCCAGCTCAGGTCCGCGTTGAGCGCGTGACGTTGGTCCTGAGGCGCCGCGTGCGTCCGGTCGAACACCAGCCTATGGTCGTCGTTGATGTTGTCGATCCGACTCACCGTCTCTTCCACGAACGACAGGGCATAGCCGGTTCGGAGGGCGAGTCTGCTCCCGAGGTTGCGCTCGAAATACACTTCGGCGCCCTTGGAAGTCGACCTATCCGGATAGACGAGGATGTAGTCATCATCGCTTTCCGGAAACACGTCCTTCGGCGCCTTCCAATTTCTGAAAATCGGACGTAGGCTGGACCCGCGTTTGAAGTAGCCTTCTACACGCAGCTTGGACCCATCCTCGAACGCGTGTTCTACGCCTGCCGTCCACTGTTTCGACAGTTCGGCGGGGTAATATCGGCCGCGATTGTCGAGCGCGTCGATCTGTTCCAGACCCTGAAACTGACGGTAGTGACCCCACCCGAGCTTCAGGTTGGTATTGGAGGTCAGGTCCACACGAGCGTTCAGACGCGGGCTGAGGTGGCTTTCACCGACGTAACTCGCACGGTCGTAACGGGTGCCTATGGAAAAGGTCAGGGGATCGACCGGACGCATCCGTCCCGTGGCATAGGCCGCAAACGTTGTTCCGTTCTTTTTCTGTCCGCGTGTCGTTTCGACGGGAAAGAAGGCCAGAGGGTCCGGTGAGGGGTCATCCGGATCTCGCCAGACCTTGTTGTTGATCGTGTAATCCACGTCGAACCGCCGGAAATCGAATCCTGACTCGATGAAGAATTTACTTGTCGCATCGAAGGACCAATCCTGCTTCAATCCGAGCACCGTCAGGTCTCTTCGGTCCGCTACCTCATATATCGCGTCTGCGGTATCTGTGTAAAACTCGGTACCGCCGCGATTCCTGCGAATCAGCCCGACAGACCCCAAGGTCTGAACGGCTGCGCCCTCGCCAAGGACACCAGTATGGGTGAACCAAGCGTAGGAGTTCCCATACCTGTTATTCCCCCACTCGTGCGTCTTGATCGTATCCTGAAACCCGGTCGTGCCCGCTACATCGAACGAGTAGGTGTCCCTGGCGTGAAGCAGGTTGAGCGCAATCGTGTTTCGAGGGTTGACCTGGTAGCGCACCTTGGAAAAGATGTCATAGTAAACCGGTGAGGGGATATCGTTCTGGTTCATCAACGTGAACACAAGGTCGAGATACCCGCGTCGCGCCGATACGATCCAGGACCCGTCACCCTCGGCGAACCTGCCCTCCGCGTGCCCTCGCAGGTTCATCAGGCTAAATCCCACGCTCGCCCTCGTACCATCCCCTCTCGGCTCCCGGGACTTGATGCTGAAGACACCACTCGTCTTGTTTCCGTATTCCGCCGAAAAGCCTCCCGTCATCAGCTCGACACCCTCGATCGTCTGCAGATCCAGGATACTCAGCGCGCCCTCGTTGAACTCCTTCATATGGTAGGGTTCGTAGAGCTCCAGCCCATCGAACAGGATGAGCGTTTCTTCGTGCCGCCCTCCCCGGATTGAGAAGTGGGCGGAGATATCGCCAGACGACAGCCCCGGCAGTCGATTCACTGCTCGGAACAGGTCCTCGCCGAATTGCGGAACCGATTCTATGTCCCGGCGCGTCATAATCTGTGACGCCGGTTCCGCGCCTTCCATAAATGTGAACGATCCCGGCGTAACCGTGATTTCCTTGAGCTCCTGCACCACGGGACTGAGGAATACGCGCAACGGCGTTTCGGGTGCGCCCTCGACGCGTAGCGACTCGAGGGCGAACGTTCCGTAGCCCACGCGACTGACGACCAATGTGTAGATCCCCGCGGAGACGGATTGGATCTCGAACCGTCCTTCTGGATCGGTGGTTGTAGCCCAATGCGAGTCGATCAGCCTGACATTCGCGAGATGGACGGGCTGCCCGGTCGTCTCATCCACGACTGTCCCCTGAACGGTGAACGACTCTGTGGCTCCGACGTCAGCCCGGAAAGCCAGCAACAGGAACAGTATCGCGCAAAAAAGCACTCGCGCGGCGAGGGGAAGGTAGAGTCGGATCATCACTTCCTCCGAGGTTTACCGCGAATCGCGGTAGTGAACGGATTAACGATTCGGACGAAGCATACGGGATCCGGATTAAGCCTTGATTAATCGAACATTAGAAACCTCTCATCATCCTCACTTTCCACTCCCGCGAGCGTGGCGTGTGTGCATACTTAGGGAAATCGGAGATCAGGAAGGGGCTCATCGTGCGTGTACTTCTGGTAGAAGATGATCCCAAGGTCGGGTCATTCATCGAGCAGGGTCTGGCCGAAAACGGCTATGTCGTAGAAGTGTGCCCGGACGGGGCCTCGGGGCTGGCGGCTTTCGAAGAGTCGAACTTCGACCTTGTCATCCTCGACTGGATGCTGCCTGACACGGATGGCGTGGCGGTCTGTCGCCGGATCCGGGACGAATCACCTACGATCCCGATCCTATTTCTCACCGTCAAAGCAACTGTCGCCGACAAAGTCACAGGACTGGAAGCAGGGGCAGACGACTACCTCACGAAGCCTTTTTCGTTCCTCGAACTCCTGGCCAGGACGCGGGCGCTGGCCCGCCGCCGTCAGGCCCCAGCCGACCCCCTGCGTATCGACGATCTTGAAATGAACCTGGAAGAGCGTCGCGTCTTGCGCGGAGGAGAATCCGTCGACCTGACCAGTCGCGAGTTTTCGATCCTCGAATACTTCCTCGGAATCAGAACCGCCTGATCACACGGGCGACGCTGGCCGATCAGATCTGGAACATCGACTTCGACCGACGCTCGAATGTCGTCGACGTCTACATCAGCTACCTGAGAAAGAAGCTGGCCTGCGGTTCCGGCCGTCCCCTACTCCACACGCTCCGCGGTGCGGGTTACGTGATGAAGGTGGAGGAGCAGTGACCCTCCGCGTCAAACTCATTCTGGGTTTCGTAGGTTCGGGGCTCTGTGTTCTGGTTACTGCATCCCTCGTCTACTACGCTTCCTTCCGCGCGCTCGTCCGAGGTGGCCTCGAGGAAGAGCTCATCGACGACACGATCGAATTCGTCGAAACGGTCGAATGGACCGGAAGTCGGGTGTGGGTGCGCGACGACTTCGTCTGGGAAGACATCGACGAGGAGGCGGTGGAGGTCGTCGATCACGCTCTGGGCACGCTGAGGAAGAGCGATAACCTGGGCGATGCTTCGCTCGTCGACCTGTTCGATGTCGAACCGACCGAAGAACCGGTCGCCCTCTTCGCAGAAATTGACGACGCGCAACTCGTCTGCGCCGTTCGCCCAGTCTACCGTGATGATGAGATCATCGCATACGTGCTCCTCGCCGAAAGCGCCGAGCAGGCAGACGAGTACGTCGATATCCTGCAGGAGGTGATGCTCGCCTCGATCGCGTTTCTCGTCGTCTTCGGAGCTGGGATGGGATACGTCATCGCCGGCAGGCTGGTGCGTCCCGTCGTCGCGATTCAAAAAACGGTCGGGGAGATCGACTTGAAAAGACTGGACCGTCGCATCGACCGCGTCAGTGACGATCCCGATGTACGCAACCTCGTCGATACGCTCAACGACCTGTTCGAGCGACTCGAGAAGTCCTACGATGAGATCGCCAGCTTCTCTGCCAACGTCGCGCACGAGCTCCATACCCCGCTTACCATCCTCCGCGGCAACATCGAGGTCGCCCTTTCGCGCGATCGCAGCACCGATGAGTACGTCCAGATCCTGTCCGACATCCTCGAGGAAACCCTTCACACAATCCACATCGTCGACAGCTTGTTGATGCTCGCACGAAGCGAGTCTGCCGTCCAACAACTGAAAGGGGAAGTGATCCGCCTCAGCGACTTCATCAGCCATCAGCAGGACGACTTCGAAGCGCTCTGTTCCCTGAAGTCGCAAAAACTCATCGTCCGCGTTCACGAATCGGCCGTCATCTCGGGCGATCGCGCCCTCCTGATCCAGTTATTGCTGAACCTCGTCTCAAACGCCTCCAAGTATTCGCCCGCGGGAGCGACCATCGAGGTGGAGGTCAAACCAGGAAGACGTGAGAAGATCCTTCTATCCGTGGCGGATACCGGTGTCGGCATTCCCGAAACCGACCACGTGAAGGTTTTCGAGCGGTTCTACCGGCCCGAAACGACCGGCCGCAGAACGGAAGGGGCCGGGCTGGGGCTATCGATCTGCAAGGTGATCGCCGAGGCGCACGGTGGATCCATCGGTCTCGAAAGTAGACCGGGACAAGGAACCCGGGTCACGGTCGCTTTACCTTCATCGTAGCGCAGAACCCTTTGCCTTTCAGGCAACGGCGGATGGGTGTCACCAACAGTGGCCCCGGGGCCACTGTTGAGACGGGATTCGCCTTCCTAATAGCAGATCCCCCAATTCCTCACTTTTTCACACATTTGTTGACAGGTCAGAAATCCTGCCACAACTTATAAGAGTTGTTTTTGCAATGGATTACGCTAGGAGACAGGTATGATTCTCCCCACAATCACCGTAATCTGCCTGTGCGCACTTGTGGCAGCCAAATTCCTGACCGCCGCAAGTCTGAACAGTGTGCGTAAAAGGGCAGCCGAAATCGACACAGACGTCCGCAAGGCGCGTGGCCTGGCCAAAGCGGCCGAGAACGCCAAAGGCGTAGCCGGTCGCGGCGTCAACACCAAGGCCCGCAAAAAGAAGACGCTCGAAAAACAAATCGAGAAATACCGCAAGGAACTTGCCGAGCTCAAGAAATAGGCCTTCCCCGACCGACCGCAAAAAAAACGGCCCGTGTGACACACACGTGGCCGTTTTCTGTTGATGGAAGTGATATCCGAATCCGATCGGGGATTTCCGATATCGCGACTGCGGTATATACGTTGACGCGAAGCCGTCTCTACCGCCCACGGCCTACAGGTTCGCAGCCGGGAGGCTGCTCCCACCGTCTACAATCCGCCGCCCTATCTCTCCACTACCGACCCCTCCTCCACAACTTCCACCAGCGACCCTCCTCCCCCCTTCCCAGGTGTTCGGCGGGCACAGCCGACAGTCGCTCGAGAACCGCCGTCAACGCGCCCTTCAGAATGACCGACGCCTTCTCCTTGTCGCGATCGGCCAGCGTCAGCCCAAGTCGGACGTTTTGCTGAACGTCGCTCGGGAAGACGTGATTCATAATCGCGTCGTCCTCGTTCAGCGTCTCGCCACCCGTCCGAATCCGATAGGCTTCGATGGCCGCATCTCGGAAGGCGTCGGGATCCTTGTCCTGAATCGTGGCCCGTATCCCTTCGCTCAAAACCGCCGTGATTTCGTCCGTCATCTGTCCTTCGGTCACAACGCCCTTCCCATTCCTTTCGAGTTAGCCTTCTACCGATGAAGGGAACACCACGTAGGTGCCATCCTGGATGACGCTGCAAGTCGCGCCGTCGTCCGATGTCAGCACGACCTTGGTCACCTGTATCGGACTGTCCGTTGCGTAGACAATGTCCTGATGAACGACCCGATCTGCAGAGGAAAAAGCTTCAGGCCCGACCGTCCCACCAAGATGTTCACTGCGGCCGTAGGCCCAATGGAACCCGGCTTTCTCGTCCTCCAGCACGTTCCCCCAAACCACGGCCTTCGGGTTGCACCCGAAAGCGAGCTCGGCGATGTTTCCCTGCGCCGGCTCTTCTGCGAAAGCGACGCGCAGTCGTTGCGCGGTCGGCCCGATCCCCTCCACATCCACGACCCGATTCGCCTCGACTTTGAACAAAGCGACATCACCATCCAGCGCGACCGGAATCTCCCCTTCGGTCCTCGAGGACTCCCCCTCCCGCTCCCCTTCATACGACACTTGAAAGCCTTCGCCGCTCGGAAGATTGATCACACGTGTCGGCTTGTCGCGCGGCAACTGACCGTCGTCTGTCCTCGCTTCCCGATAGCGGAGATCCACGCGCCACTCGTGGCCCGTCGCAAAGGTCACGTTGGCTTCCACCGCCGGATTCAGCAGATCGACCAGCACCTTGCACCGTCGCGCCACTTCGGCGTAATCGGCGGCGAGGGCGGTCTTTTCCGTTCGACGGGCAACACCTGGCAAGGTCGCCATTCGGATGTCCTCGTGGGACTCCGCCCACACCACCATCGGCGCAGATGACGAGAACTCCGTCGGGACGACCACGGCTGTGGCTTCCGAAAGCGCCTCACGCAGGGGGATCGGGTCGCCGTCGTCGAGGGGGAGGTCGGCGTTATGGGCACCCGTAGCGGGGTAGGTCACGAGCGGGAGAATCTCAACGCCCAAATCACTCGACGCCTCCGCCAACAGGGACCGCCAGGTGGCGGCCATCGCGTTCCTGCCAGGCAGTCGAGTACTTCACATCCCCGGTGGGCGCATCCGTCGCCACGAGCACGCGCTCGCCGGGCTCGGGATGAAACACATCGACGAACAGCTTCAGAAAATCGAATGCCACTCAACCCCCTCTTTCCACAGATCCCCCAAAGGAACCGATTGCGCGCACAAGAAGGTAGACTAAATTGGGGCAGTCTGCGAGATCTGGAGGAGAACGTGCAGATCCGTAAGGGCATCCGGAATTTCGAAGTCGAGGCGGAACACGACGGTGACTTCTGGTTCGTCTCGATCTACGAAATCGAAGACAACCGCAGGAGGCAATTGTACGTCTACAAAATCAACCACCCTCGCGATGAGGCAGGGGCGCGCGAACGAGGGTGGGAGATCTATCGACAGCGCCATTTGAACGGGTGAGGTATGGCCAGAATACTGATCATCGACGATGAACCCGAGATCCGAATCGCGACGAGACGAATCCTGGAACGCGCGGGTCACGACGTGATCGAGGCCTCGACCGGAGAAGAAGGGGTCGAAGCATTCAAGGCCACACCCGCCGATCTCATCATCACCGACATCTTGATGCCCGGTCAGGGAGGCGTGGAAACCGTAGCTCAGCTCCGCGAAGAGAGCCCCGGTTTGCGCATCATCGCGATGTCCGCCCACGCGCTCGACGAACTGCCCGAGGCAGCTAAACTCGGCGCCGCCCGAACCATCGTCAAGCCGTTTGCCGTCGACACGCTAACCAAGATCGTCGATGAAGTCTTGAGGGGCGACGAGCCGGAAGAAGAGGAAGAAATAGACGGACTGGACGAACTCGTCATCGACGATGACATCGAGTGGCCCGACGAAGAAGAGGAGGAGGAAAACAATTAGGAAATTGCCGTATTAGGGAATAGCACATTGAGGGGAGCGTGCGATCGATCCGCGCCCCTCAGTTTCATAATTACTCACTTTCATAATTTCATAATCGATTCACGGGGGTTTCAGAATGCACGTTTCGGTTTGGGACGGTGGGATGACTGATCAGTATCTGACACAGGCCGCGCAGATCGGCGCAGAGTATGTCGACTTTGGTGGGGGCACTGCTTTCCCGGGTGTGGAAGAACAAGGCTATCCCGATGCCGGCGAAGTCGTCGCCATCAGAAAACGTCTGCAATCCTACGGGCTCGACGTGAACCGCGTCACGCTTCCCGACATCACCGATGATTTCATGAACGGTCGTGGGAACGAGCAGGACGTCGAGAACACGGCCAAGGCGATGCGTATTTACGCCGATGCGGGTGTTCCGATCGCCCGACAGCGTTTCGGCGGAGATACGTTCCCCGTGATGGCCAGTTGGCGGGGGACCCATCGGGGGGGCTACGTATCCCGCGCCGAGAGCCTGGCCTATCCTCCGGTCGAATGGCCTGACAAGGAAGCCCTCGATCGCTGGTGGGGTCAGTTCCGCAAGGTCTACGACGCCCTCGTCCCGATCGCCGATGAAACCGGCACCAAGCTCGCGCTCCATCCGTCCGACACACCGAATCAGGACACCCCTTTCGGCGGCATCGGCTTCCATCGCGTCATCGACGACTACCCCAGCCGTCACGTCGGCTACCTCTACTGCTGCGGAACACGGGCCGAATCGGGTGGCTCGGCTATCGTCCTCGACGAGCTCAACAACTACGGCCGCAAGGGCAAGATCTTCATGATTCACTTCCGCAACATCCGCGGAAGCCTGGCCAGCGCCAACGCCTTCGAGGAAGTACTCCTCGACGACGGCGATATGAATATGTTCAAGCTCCTGCTCGAACTGCGGAAGGTCGGCTTCAACGGCTGCATCAACGCCGACCATCACCCCCGGCTCAAGGGAGACGAGGGTGGGTTTGCCGCGCTGAGCTATGCGGTCGGATATATCAAGGCGTGTCTCGCCGCGCTCTCTGTCGTTTAGAAAGACGAACACGAAGTCACGAAGGTGCGAAGAGAAGCAGGTTTTCAGGCAGGACAACAGAAAGGGCTACGTTGTTTCGACGTAGCCCTTCTTCATTCGCCCCAACCTATGTTACCTATACGATACGTTGGTCTTTCTTCGTGTCTTCGCGCCTTCGTGTTGATTGGTTTAGAAGGTGCTGTCTTTTGTGGTAAACGGACACCACCGGGTCGTTTCCATCCACGCGAGCAACGCGTCGACGGCTTCCGGTGTCCGAACCCGGCTGAGCGCTGAGACGGCGTGGCCGCTAACGTATCGGTTATCGTCGTGCAGGGCGTTGACAAGAGCAGGGACAGCCTCGGCGGCTTCAGCGCCAAAGCGAGCGAGCGAATACGCGGCATTGTACCGAACCTGCGAGTCCTCGTCCGACAACGCCTTCGCGAGCGCGGGCACGGCCCTATCCGGAATGGACGCGATGGTCCCTAGAGCTTCAGCCGCGTGGTGTCGCACTCCCTCCGAACTGTCGGACAAAGCATTCACGAGCGCCGGAACCGCATCATCCGCTCGGGACCCCATATCCCCTAACGCAAAGGCTGCGTGCGATCGAACATCCTCTTCATTGTTCGCCAAAGCGGCAGTCAATCGCTCGACCGCTGGACGACCGACAACCCCGAGCCCGTAAGCGGCCATCCGACGCGTCTGTTCGTTGTCGCCCTCCAGCGCGTCACCCAGCGGGCTCACCGCCCTCTCGCCGGAACGGCCGAGTCCATACGCCGCGTTGATACGCTCTCGTTCCGAGTCGGATGACAACGCCGTAACGTCGACGTCGTCCCCAGGTCGCGAATCCCGCCCGCACAGCCAATCCCAGTGCTGAGACCAGACGACATCGTGATCCGAAAGACCGTTGTTTGAAGACTGCCACGCGTCATCCTCCGCATCCCACGATGGCGCTGTAGGCTCGCTCATCCGATGGAACTGGAACTTCATCATATAACGATTGTCACCCGTCTTGTTGGCTGTCGCCCGGTGCCAGATGTCAAAGTGCACGATGGCGATCGTTCCCGCCTCACCCAAAACGGGTTGTCCGATGTCATTCACCTCGTCGAGATTCTCATCATAGATGTGAGAGCCGGGGGCCACGCGTGTCGGTCCGTTGTCTGGATAAATCGCCTGGGGGTAGTAGAAGGCCATCGCCCAGCGCGGGTGATGGTAGCGAATCTTGTGATAGCCCCAGTAGCTGTCCTTGTGCCAGCGGCGATCGTCCGATTTCCCCTTCGTCAGGTGGCCGTGACGATGCACGTGCATCACGTGGTCGGCCCCGAGGATGCTGGAGAAGGCTCCGGTGACCGTCGGATGGTCGAACAGCCGCTGTAATGCTGGGATACGTGGTAGAATGTTGTTCCCCGGATTGCCCTCCGCTTCGTAGACCTCCTCGCATCGTTCGTAGACTTCCTGGTGGAACCCATCCGGCATATCCACTTTCAAAACCACAAAGCCCTGAGTCACGAACTGACACATCTGCTCGTCATTCAACAGGCCACTCACATTCGACATCGATCGTCTCCATCCTTTGTTGGTCCTAGTGACTTCGAAATCCACCATAGAAAAACACCCCCTACACCACCCGTGTCAAGACCCCCATCGGGCTCGTCCGGCGATGGTGAGTCGAGTCTCTTACCCGGCGGTCTGCCAAAGCGGTGCAGCCGCAAGGGAGGACTCGCATGCACGCCCTTTCTCCCCCTCCGTTTCTTGACACCCCCAACCGAAAAGGGTAATTTCCCATCGCTTGGGAAGGTTTCCAAGCCCCGGATCGCCCGTGCCGAAGTGGTGGAACTGGTAGACGCGCTGCGTTCAGGGCGCAGTGTCCTTAGGGACGTGGGGGTTCGAATCCCCCCTTCGGCACCAGGAAAAAACAGCGGGTTACGTCAATTTGGCGTGACCCGTTTTCTTTTCTGATGAAACTCTCTACCATTCCGGAGTTCAGGTCAATAGGTGTGTAAAAGAAATCAGGCGGCCATCTTCCCGGCTTCGACCTGCGGTCCGGTTGAGTGTTTCTGATCGTAGACTTGTTGTAGCAAGTGTGGCGCGGTGAGTTTCCTGAATCGGCTCTCTGCGACCTTGAGCGTACGCCAGATGAGAGCCGTGGCGTTCCTGACTTTCTTGAATCGCCTGGCGGCGTTTGTGCGAAGCCGAACGGAAGCAAAGGGGCTCTCGACGACGTTCGTGGTTCTCAGGTGTTTCCAGTGTTCCTTCGGGAAGTCGTAGAACGTGACCATCCGATCCCAGTCTCTTTCGAGCGTCTCCACGGCGGCAGGGAACTGTGAGCGATACCGTGCGGCAAAGCGTTTCCGGAGCTTCTCGGCCTCCTTTTTCGTGCCGGCATAGGGGATCTGGACGAGCAGTGCGCGGGCTTCAGCCTGTGCACGCTTGGCGACCTTGTCGAGCACGTTGAGGATCTTGTGGTTCCAGCACCGTTGTTGCCGGCTCTCTGGCCAGACCTGATCAACGGCCGCCCAGATGCCCATATTCCCGTCCGCGGCGATCAGGACAGGATGTTCGAGCCCGCGATCCCGGAGATCCCGGAGCACCGTGAGCCAGGATTCTGTAGACTCTCGATAACCGGGTTCTATCGCCAGGATCTCCTTGCTGCCGTCGCTCATCGCGCCGATCACGACCAGCAGACACGCCTTCTCGCGCTCGAGCCCGGCTTTGACGTAGATGCCATCAGCCCAGGCGTAGACCAGTTCGCGATTATCCAGACGCCTTTCTTTCCAGTCCTGGAAGTCGACCTCCCACTTCCCTCGAAGACGAGCGATCGAGGTCGGCGAAAGCGGCGCGCCATCACCGAGCAGCGCACGCAAAGACAACTCGAAGTCGCCCTGGGAGAGACCGTGGAGATAAAGGTCGGGAAGCAGATCTCCAATGGCCCTGGTTCTCCGGGCGAACAGGGGGAGGATGCGGCTTTCAAACCGCTCTTCCAGACCACGAACCCGGGGACGCCGGACCTTGATCGTTCCGCAGCTCGTCGAGAGACGCCGGGGCTTGCCGTAGCCGTTCCTGTAGCCCCTGGAGCTATCGACCTCGGCTCGGCGCTCATACCACGACCGGCCCAAGAACGCGGTCGCCTCCTCCTCCAGAATGGACTGGAACCGGCCCTGGATCTCTTCACGGATCCAATCGTCAACCGTCTCCCACGTCGGCATGGACTTCAATGGGGCTCTATGCGTATGTTCCTTCACGGCGATCCTCCTTCCCAACCGGGCCTCTCACCCGGTTTTGTGTGAATCAACTATCTCACGGGAAGGGTAGGGTCGCCCTTTCTCTTTTTCCACACCTTTTGATTATAGCTCCCATTCCGCGTACTATGCTTCTTGACGTTACTCGTTATCGGTAAACAGGGACCGATCGGAGCCGTGAACGCTGATGGAAGATTCCAGTGAAGGGAGCGGGGAATGATCGAGGTCGGTTCGAAGCGACAGCTCTTCTTGGATGACTACATCATTGGTCGGATGGACAACGTCAGCCGGGTGCTTCACCAGCCTGAAAAACGGCTCTATCCGGGTTTCTCAACGGTGAAACTATAGAATGACAAGGTCATAGATCGTTCCCTACGCTTGGTTGTGTGTGTAGGACAATCAAAGCGAAGGGGGTGCGACCTATGACCGGGAGCAGATTACTATCGAAACTGCTGAGATTCAAGGGGTTCCGTGTTGTCAGCTGGTGGTTTGAGAGGAGAAGCTGTTTCGTCATCGCCGTAAAGCCACATAAGAATGGTTGTTGTTGTCCGGAGTGCGGCCGTCGAGGTAAAATCGTCCGCACAATGCCCCATCCGCGTCGGTGGCGTGACATTCCGGTGTGCGGGTGGAGGGTCTGGCTTCTCTACCATCCTCGGGAGATTCGGTGTCCTACCCACGGTCGTGTGGTCGAGGAGATTCCGTGGGCGGAGCGGTTCTCTCGGGTGACGTATCGCTTCGAGTATGCCATGCTGCGCTACTGCCAGACCATGACGCAGAAGGCGGCGTCCGAGTTGCTGCGCATCTCTGCCTCGACGCTGTCGGATCTCCTTCACCGATCCATCACGCGGCTTCGTGAAGGTCATCGTATCCGAGGGCTCAAAACCATCGGGATCGACGAGATCTCCTACGCCAAGCGTCACAGGTACGCCACGCTCGTTTACGATCTGGACCGCTCCTGCGTGGTGTGGGTTGGCCGCGGCAGGGCGCGTAAAACGATCGATCGGTTCTTCACAGAGGCTCTCAGTCCCTACCGGAGATCCAAGATCGAGTGGGCCTGCTGCGACATGAGCGAAGCTTACATCGGAGCCATCCAGGAACACTGTCCGAATGCCAAGCTGGTCCTCGATCGCTTTCACATCGTCAAGGCTCTCAATGCCGCCGTTGACGAGGTCCGTAAGGACCAGTGGCGTAAAGCTGCCCCGGATGAGCGCAAAGCCATGAAGGGCCTCCGATGGCTCCTCTACCGGCACTCAGCGACACGCTCCAGAGGGGATACTCGGACACTCAAAGCACTGGAGAAGGCGAACTACCGAATCTATAGAGCCTGGAGACTCAAGGACGAGTTCGAGCAGTTCTGGGAATACAAAGCGCCCTGGGCTGCCGAACGCTTCCTGAAATGCTGGACGACGTCCGCACTCAGAAGTCGACTTGAACCCCTGCGAAAGTTCGTCAGGACCCTGCGACAGCACTTCTTCGGCGTCCTCGCATTCGTGAACACGCGTCTTACCAACGCCATCGCCAAAGGCCTCAACCGAATCGTCCAAATCGTCAAGAACCGAGCCAGCGGATTCCGCACACTCGACGCATTCAACGATATGATCTTCCTTACCGTCGGAGACATAAACATCCCTGAGCAGATTCCGAAGAGGTTCCGCACACTCTAACCGCGCCCCCATGCCAGGAACCACGGCACCTTCACCCACTTCATCTCGTTGAGAGATCCGGATATAGCCTGAAAAACACCCTGAGAATCCAGTCCTGGTTCCAGAGCATCCCTGGGAAGGAACGGGCGCCTCTCCTCATATGGTGATCTACGATGAGGAGGAAGAACTGTATAAGCTTTGGTACACCAGCTTCAAGGTACACGATTCCCTGCCCGGGTTTGAGGATCTTGAGAAAGTCGAGGGGATTCACGGAAAGAATTCGGTGGAACTGCCCGGGCTGGATATCCGCCAGGCGAAGGGCGGACCTTTGAACGTCTATTCCCACTGCTATGCAACCTCAAAGGACGGCGTGCATTTCGAGAAACCGCAACTCGGTCTGGCACCCTTTCCCGGATCGGACGAGAAGACGAACCTGTGCCCGCGGAAGCCTGCCCTGCATGATCCAGATCCTCAGAGGCGGTTCAAGGCGGTGATTGGCACGGGAGACCGATCAGAGCGTATGGGAATTTCCTGGTCGTCCGATGGGCTTCGTTGGACAGATCACGCGAACAATCCGGTTCTCGACAAGGGTCTTGGCGCCGGTCGGGTGATCTGGGAGGAGAAACTCAGCCAGTATGTCGGATACTTTAGGCCAATGCCCTGGTTGGTCTACCCCGAGCGGGGACCAAAAGGGATTCGCGTTCTGGGCCGATGCACGAGTCCCGATTTTGTCCAGTGGACGTTGCCTCAGGATGACGTCGTGCTTGCGCCAGATGAGCAGGATGATATGGGCATCGAATTCTACAACATGCCTTTCTTCAATTACGAGGGTTGCTACATTGGATTCCTCTGGATTTACTACAACTATTCACAGACGGGGAATTCGGACCCGGAAAGCGGGGGCAGGCCCTTCGACGCAGAAGGTCTGGACAAGCTGATGGACTCGCAGCTGGTCTTCAGCCGGGATGGTCACGAGTGGACGCGGGTATGCGACCGGCAGCTGTTTATGGCCTGCGGGAAGCCTGGTACCTGGGACGAAATGGAGGTCCATCCGTCAGGCATGATCGAGCGGGACGGCGAGTTGAAGATCTACTACTCAGGAAAAGTCAGGGGTCACGGGCAGCGCCTGTCACGCGTGACCGATACAATCGTTGAAGGTCGTGACGTCGTGGGCGCAGTCGGATTGGCCACACTGCGCCTGGACGGATTCGTGTCCGTGAATGCCGGGGAGGCTGGCGGGGAGCTAATGACGCGGCCGTTCGATCCAGGTAAGGGAAAAAAGGTGTTCATCAATACGAATGCTTCGAAGGGAAGTGTGGCGGTAGAAGTGCTGGACCCGTATGCGGAACCATTGGAGGGATTCACACGCGAGCTATAATCAAAAGGTGTGGAAAAAGAGAAAGGGCGACCCTACCCTTCCCGTGAGATAGTTGATTCACACAAAACCGGGTGAGAGGCCCGGTTGGGAAGGAGGATCGCCGTGAAGGAACATACGCATAGAGCCCCATTGAAGTCCATGCCGACGTGGGAGACGGTTGACGATTGGATCCGTGAAGAGATCCAGGGCCGGTTCCAGTCCATTCTGGAGGAGGAGGCGACCGCGTTCTTGGGCCGGTCGTGGTATGAGCGCCGAGCCGAGGTCGATAGCTCCAGGGGCTACAGGAACGGCTACGGCAAGCCCCGGCGTCTCTCGACGAGCTGCGGAACGATCAAGGTCCGGCGTCCCCGGGTTCGTGGTCTGGAAGAGCGGTTTGAAAGCCGCATCCTCCCCCTGTTCGCCCGGAGAACCAGGGCCATTGGAGATCTGCTTCCCGACCTTTATCTCCACGGTCTCTCCCAGGGCGACTTCGAGTTGTCTTTGCGTGCGCTGCTCGGTGATGGCGCGCCGCTTTCGCCGACCTCGATCGCTCGTCTTCGAGGGAAGTGGGAGGTCGACTTCCAGGACTGGAAAGAAAGGCGTCTGGATAATCGCGAACTGGTCTACGCCTGGGCTGATGGCATCTACGTCAAAGCCGGGCTCGAGCGCGAGAAGGCGTGTCTGCTGGTCGTGATCGGCGCGATGAGCGACGGCAGCAAGGAGATCCTGGCGATAGAACCCGGTTATCGAGAGTCTACAGAATCCTGGCTCACGGTGCTCCGGGATCTCCGGGATCGCGGGCTCGAACATCCTGTCCTGATCGCCGCGGACGGGAATATGGGCATCTGGGCGGCCGTTGATCAGGTCTGGCCAGAGAGCCGGCAACAACGGTGCTGGAACCACAAGATCCTCAACGTGCTCGACAAGGTCGCCAAGCGTGCACAGGCTGAAGCCCGCGCACTGCTCGTCCAGATCCCCTATGCCGGCACGAAAAAGGAGGCCGAGAAGCTCCGGAAACGCTTTGCCGCACGGTATCGCTCACAGTTCCCTGCCGCCGTGGAGACGCTCGAAAGAGACTGGGATCGGATGGTCACGTTCTACGACTTCCCGAAGGAACACTGGAAACACCTGAGAACCACGAACGTCGTCGAGAGCCCCTTTGCTTCCGTTCGGCTTCGCACAAACGCCGCCAGGCGATTCAAGAAAGTCAGGAACGCCACGACTCTCATCTGGCGTACGCTCAAGGTCGCAGAGAGCCGATTCAGGAAACTCACCGCGCCACACTTGCTACAACAAGTCTACGATCAGAAACACTCAACCGGACCGCAGGTCGAAACCGGGAAGATGGCCGCCTGATTTCTTTTACACACCTATTGACCTGAGCTCTTCACACGCAAAGATGCAATTCTATTCTCTGGAGATTCAATCGAACACGAGGTTGGATGGAGAGAGAAAGCCACCTTAGAAGGACTGAATGGGTCCGCAAGGTGTTGTGCCTATCGTAGTTGAAACTTAGAGGGCTCCAAACTTACGTTGGGTAGACGTGTAGGAGCGTATACCCGTAAGAAAGGAGCCCAGATGGAGAAGCTATTTGTAGGCGATGGTGAAGTCAAGGTTGAGGGCGATGTCATCGATTTGGAGACGCGTTTGTCGGTGATCCAGGCGTTGATCCCGTTGGGTCTGGAGGCAGTGGCAGACCTCCTCCAGCAGGAGGTCGAGCAGCTCGCAGGCGTTCGGTATGCGCGCAAAGGTTCGGAGCAGGCGCATCGTCGGTGGGAAGCCAGAAGGGATCCGTGTATCTGATGGACCAGAAGCTCCCGTTAGACGTTCCCCGGGTGCGCGACGTCGAGGCCGACGCAGAGGTTTCCCTGGCTGCATACCGGGCTCTACAGACGCCCAAGAAGACGGACGAGGGGCTGTTGCTTCGTGTTCTCAAGGGGATCTCGTGCCGCAACTACAAGGCCTGTGCCGAATCGGTTCCAGAAGCGTTTGGTATCTCAGCGTCCTCCGTCTCGCGGCGGTTCATCAAAGCCACCGCGAAGAAGCTGAAGCAGTTCCAGGAGCGTCCCCTCGACGACTACGGCTTCGTGACCCTCTTCATTGACGGAAAGAGCTTTGCCGACGAAGAGATCGTGATCGCTCCGGGGGTCACGATGGACGGCCAGAAGATCCCCCTGGGCTTCGTCGAATCGGCGACGGAGAACGAACGGATCTGCCGCCAGCTGATCCAGGACCTCATCTGGAGAGGCCTGTGCTACGACCAGGCCTTCTCGTTGTGCTCGACGGCTCAAAGGGGCTCCGCAGTGCCGTCACCAAAGCCCTCAAAGGGTATGTGCGCGTTCATCGCTGCCAGTGGCACAAGCGCGAGAATGTCGTCAGCTATCTCCCGGAGAGGGAACGTCCGCGAATCCGACGGAAGCTCCAGAAAGCCTATGACTGCGACACCTACGAGGAGGCAAAGGCCGCACTCGAATCACTTAAACCCGAACTGAAGCTGATGAATCAGTCTGCCGTAACGAGCCTCGAGGAAGGCCTGGAAACCCTGACCCTCCACCGGCTGGGGATGCTCCCGTTCCTGAAACGAAGCTTCCGAACCACCAACTGCATCGAAGCCCTCAACAGCATGACCGGCGAGCTCACTCGGAAGGTCAACCGCTGGAACAACTCTCCCCAGAGACACAGATGGGTGGCTGCCGCACTCCTCGACATCGAACCTCGCCTGAGACGCGTGAGCAGATACAAACATCTTCCCCTACTCAGGCAAGCACTGAACAAAGATCTGAATCTCGACAACGAACAGAATGCTCAAAAGAGAGCCTGACCAAACTACGGGGCCCGATGAGTTTCAACTGACTATGGGACTTGACCGGTCCGCAATCCGGCTTCGGTTTGTGATGAGAAACGCTGAACTTTATTCTTTTAGAATTGGATCTTGAATGGTAACGACTTACCCACGAGCGGAGTGTAGTGGGCGTGCCCGGAAGAGGCAAATGAGATCCGAGAAAGTACGTGAGGCGGCCAAGGTGCGGTGGGGGCTCGTAGAAGGAGCTCGCGCGTCACCGAGCCTAAGAGGTATTTGAAATGAACATCGATGAATTGCACGCAAAAGTTGCCTGTCTCGAGCGAGAACTGCGAGAGACTCGCGACCAACTCTCGCAGGCAACCCACGACCCCGAGACCGTCACGGCCGAACTCGCTCGCACTCGTGCGTTTGCGTTCAACGCCACAACGGATCCGGTCAAAGACACCATCGAAGGATGTGTCGACGCCATCAGTCGACACGGGTTCTGCGTCATCGACAACGTCATTCCCGCCAATGAAGTGGACGCCATCCGCGATGAAACCGTAGCCGCGAAGTCAAAACAGACCCGGAATATTCAGGCCGTCAAGGACCTGTCCGATCAGAAGGGATTGATGGATGCGGACTTGCTCAACCAGGCCTCGGCCGATGGCCTGGAGCTGAGGCCTGTGCGCCGATCCGGTCACCCACCCAAACCACCGAACGACATCATATGGATGCCGCAATACGCCCAGCATCTGGCCAACCCGGTCGTGACGGCAGTCGCGCGCCGCATCCTCGACGATCATCTCCGGATCGCTCAGCTGCATCCCCGGATCATCGAGTCCGACAGGCCGGGTGCCACATCAGGGGGATCTGGATCGATCAAGGTGCACGGGCGAGCCGGTATGCGGGGATGGCACACGGACTGGCCTCACGATTTGTCGGCTTACGGCAGAGCCGATCCGAACGTGAACGCCGGGTGCGTTCGTCAGCCTTTTCCCGACGTGACCCTGTGTCTGGTGATGATCTGGTATCTCACAGACGTGGACGCCGATTCGGGCGGCACGTGGGTCGTGCCGGGATCGCACAGGGACCCTCGCAACCCTCGCGGGCCGGCCGACAGAATGGTGGTCACGGCGCCGATCCCCGGAGAGATGCAAGTCGCCGCGCCAGCGGGATCGGTCTATATCCAGGATTCACGGTGCTGGCACTCCGCCGCGATGCACAATCCCAGCGACCGGGCGCGGGTTGCCGTGGTTACCCGCTGGTGCCCCTGGTGGGTGTCGGTCGACGACTTCGCTCCGGGCGACAAATACAATGTCAATATGGTCTGCCGGCCTCTATCGCACGCGGAGTATCTGGACCTACCTGCCGACCTGCAGCCGTTGCTGCGGCACGTCTGTCCCGAGGAGCGGGATACGCTGCAGCAACCTGTGCTGGACCGCGCCAAGGCGGCTGGTATGCGTACTCGGGAAGGGTTCCGCCAATTGGAGAAAACGCAGACGGCTTGGCGAATGCGAACGACCACGTCCGAGTACCGGTGGATCGCCTGAGCGATTGAACGGTGGGTCACATCTGAGGGTGCCGTACTTCCACGTTGAGCCTGGCGAAACGTCCCCGAAATGAAAAGGCTATATCCGGATCTCTCAACGAGATGAAGTGGGTGAAGGTGCCGTGGTTCCTGGCATGGGGGCGCGGTTAGCGTGTGCGGAACCTCTTCGGAATCTGCTCAGGGATGTTTATGTCTCCGACGGTAAGGAAGATCATATCGTTGAATGCGTCGAGTGTGCGGAATCCGCTGGCTCGGTTCTTGACGATTTGGACGATTCGGTTGAGGCCTTCGGCGATGGCGTTGGTAAGACGCGTGTTCACGAATGCGAGGACGCCGAAGAAGTGCTGTCGCAGGGTCCTGACGAACTTTCGCAGGGGTTCACGTCGACTTCTGAGTGCGGACGTCGTCCAGCATTTCAGGAAGCGTTCGGCAGCCCAGGGCGCTTTGTATTCCCAGAACTGCTCGAACTCGTCCTTGAGTCTCCAGGCTCTATAGATTCGGTAGTTCGCCTTCTCCAGTGCTTTGAGTGTCCGAGTATCCCCTCTGGAGCGTGTCGCTGAGTGCCGGTAGAGGAGCCATCGGAGGCCCTTCATGGCTTTGCGCTCATCCGGGGCAGCTTTACGCCACTGGTCCTTACGGACCTCGTCAACGGCGGCATTGAGAGCCTTGACGATGTGAAAGCGATCGAGGACCAGCTTGGCATTCGGACAGTGTTCCTGGATGGCTCCGATGTAAGCTTCGCTCATGTCGCAGCAGGCCCACTCGATCTTGGATCTCTGGTAGGGACTGAGAGCCTCTGTGAAGAACCGATCGATCGTTTTACGCGCCCTGCCGCGGCCAACCCACACCCACGCAGGAGCGGTCCAGATCGTAAACGAGCGTGGCGTACCTGTGACGCTTGGCGTAGGAGATCTCGTCGATCCCGATGGTTTTGAGCCCTCGGATACGATGACCTTCACGAAGCCGCGTGATGGATCGGTGAAGGAGATCCGACAGCGTCGAGGCAGAGATGCGCAGCAACTCGGACGCCGCCTTCTGCGTCATGGTCTGGCAGTAGCGCAGCATGGCATACTCGAAGCGATACGTCACCCGAGAGAACCGCTCCGCCCACGGAATCTCCTCGACCACACGACCGTGGGTAGGACACCGAATCTCCCGAGGATGGTAGAGAAGCCAGACCCTCCACCCGCACACCGGAATGTCACGCCACCGACGCAGATGGGGCATTGTGCGGACGATTTTACCTCGACGGCCGCACTCCGGACAACAACAACCATTCTTATGTGGCTTTACGGCGATGACGAAGCAGCTTCTCCCCTCAAACCACCAGCTGACAACACGGAACCCCTTGAATCTCAGCAGTTTCGATAGTAATCTGCTCCCGGTCATAGGTCGCACCCCCTTCGCTTTGATTGTCCTACACACACAACCAAGCGTAGGGAACGATCTATGACCTTGTCATTCTATAGTTTCACCGTTGAGAAACCCGGATAGAGCCAATGAAAAAGGGTTACGGCTGTGAGCACGTAACCCCTCTGAATTCTTCTTTAGATAGCCGGATGTTCGGTGACCTCGCAGAGCGTCTTGCATCAGGGAGACGCACTCGCCCAGATCGACTCAGCCTTCGGTGCCTCCATCGCCCTGGTCTTGCAACTCACCAGCTTCCAAGATTCTGCCACGTTCCTGATAATTTGAAACGAGCTCTTCGATCGTGCTGTGGAGCGTGCATCCGGAATGGTCCTCGGAACCGCTCTCCTTCTCGAATGCCACGAATAGTGCTCCGAAATCCGGGCTGGTGATGTCATACACCAGGATCGGGTTATACCGGCTGTCACGTATCGCCCTTCTGTAATACTCATCTCTGAACAAACGGAACTCGGCAGGCCTCGGCTCCTCGTCACCCATCAGTTCCAAGTATCTTTCGGATTCGATCTTGGAGCGAATGTAGCCAGGAACGAAGAATTCAGGACGAGGAGCGTCGAGAAAATAGAGGGTCTGAACGAGTCCACCGTCCCCATCGCTACGGGGTCCGAATCCGATGCGCGCCAGCGCAGTCAGTCCGACGTCCGGGTCGATCTCCTTCTCGTGCTGCTCGAAAAACAGCTCATAGATGTCCGGGGGTTGATTCATTCACGATTCCCTACGCGTCGATGGTCTACTCGTTTGCGCCGCGAAGATAGTCTATCCAAATATGCGGCCGCCGTCGAGGCCGTCGTAGGTGTTTCGAGCTCGGGGGACGAATTAACCGACAACGCAAAACCCGACAGACAACCCAGGGCTCGCCGAAGAAAAGACCAACGGGCCACACAAATTCTGTGCAGCCCGTTGTCATTCCAGCAGCCCAAGACAGAGGGCATGATTGGTGGGGCGCTACGGAATCGAACCGCCTATCCGAAAGGCACGAGGGTTACAACCTCGCTCTCATCCCACTGAGTAGACGCCCCTATGTTGGGATCGACCCTTGCGGGCCAACCGATGATTGGAGGAGGGCACAGGAGTCGAACCCGCACCGTTTCCGATGGCGTCACGGTTTTCAAGACCGTTTCCAGTCCACACTGGGCTACCCTCGATATGGACGAGCCTGATGACGACATCGTGACTCCTCTGGTCTGGCTCCGGTGGTAGGATTCGAACCTACGACTGACAGTGGTTAACAGCCACCCGCTCTGCCACTGAGCTACACCGGAACAGATGGTAGCGGGGACGGGAGTCGAACCCGCCAAAGCCGGGATATGAGCCCGGCGTGCGCACCAGCGCTCCCCGCACAAGGTTTGGAGCGATCGGAGGGAGTCGAACCCTCATCATCAGCTTGGAAGGCTGAGGCCCTGCCGTTAGACGACGATCGCTCTGAACCCGACGTTGCGCGTCGCCTCGTTCCTCCTTGTAAGGCCGGGCATTGCGCTCACTCGGGTAAGTGGTAGTCGCCCCGGGATTCGAACCCGGACTGAACGCGCCCTCAACGCGATCCCTCTGCCGGTTGGGGTAGGCGACTCTGGTAGGGGCGGAGAGATTCGAACTCTCACTTTACACGGTCTGAACGTGCTCCCTCTGCCGATTGGGGTACGCCCCTAATGTTGGTGCCCGCTGGAGGACTCGAACCCCCATTTCGTGGTCCGTAGCCACGCGGTAATCCCTTAGCCTAAACGGGCAGTACTGGTGTCGCGGGACGGATTCGAACCGCCACTGTCTGGTCTTCAGCCAGAGGTGCTACCGTTACACCACCACGACAACATTGGGGTGATCGATGGGATTCGAACCCACGGCGACCCGGTCCACAGCCGGGCGTTCTACCGCTGAACTACGATCACCACGATGGGGCCGGTGGCAGGACTTGCACCGGCGTGGGGCTTACGCCCGGCTGCTTACAAGGCAGCTGCTGTCGCTACTGAGCCACACCGGCAGTCTGTTTTGGAGCGTCCGAGGGGAATCGAACCCCTGTCTGCGCGATGGCAACGCACCGTCTTGGCCGCTGGACCACGGACGCTGTCTGTCTGGCGCCCCCACGGGGAGTCGAACCCCGATTTGCTGATCGACAATCAGCTGTCCTGGCCGTTAGACGATGGGAGCGTGGTGGACCGGGTAGGCTTCGAACCTACGATCTCCCGCTTAAGAGGCGGGTGCTGTGCCGACTTAGCTACCGATCCACGATTTCAAAGAGCTGGAGGGCAGGGACGGAATCGAACCGTCGTTGAGCCGGGTTGCAACCGGCCGCTTTGCCACTTAGCTACCCGCCCTGGCGCGCCGTCGAGGTGTCGAGCCCCGCACACCGGGTTTTGGAGACCCGATTGGACGCCGGTCCCCGGCGCGTATCTGGTGACCCCGGAGAGTCGAACTCTCAAGGTTCTTAACCTGATGCGTATGCCATTCCGCCACGGGGTCGTGTTGGTTGGCGCGGTCGGACTTGAACCGACTGTCTCTCGCTTATAAGACGAGTGCCTTTACCCCTTAGGCTACGCGCCGACAAAATGGTGACGACGGAGGGAGTCGAACCCTCGTCTTCTGGTTGAAAACCAGAGATCCTGACCGTTGAACGACGCCGTCTGGTGGCCCGAGCAGGAATCGAACCTGCCTCGAGCGGTTTAGAAGACCGCTGCCTCTCCAATAGGCTATCGGGCCGTTGGTGCGCCCGACAGGATTCGAACCTGCACAGTTCAGATTAAAAGTCTGATACCCGACCGGATTGGGTGACGGACGCACGGATTCCGTGTCTTCTCGTTTTCCTGTGTTTTCGTGGTCTGCGTTTCATCGTGCGTTCCGTTTTGGCACGGGGCTGAGGAATCGAACCCCAATTCGAAGAGTCAAAGTCTTCCGTCTTCCCGTTAGACGAGCCCCGTACAAAGAAAAACCCCATCAGATCGTGGTCTGACGGGGCCTCGGTGATTCTGCTTCTGCGATTGGTTCTACGTCACCGTTACCCCGCCAGTCGAGTCTTGTGTGCCATCCAGGGCATACATAAGCGTCCACGCGGATTCAAAGGTCGCGTCGCCGCAATGGACCTGCCCGGATTTGCGTAGTGACGATATGGGAAACGATGATCTCATCGAAGGTTCTGTCTCTTGTAAAAAGGTTTTCCGCTCCTCACACAACATTAGACACACCCAACGTCAAAGCGGTTCCGCAATTCTTCCTCGAATCCAGATATTCCAGATGGTCCCGGCCTTCTCGGCAATCTTTTCTTACAGAACCACCGGGATATGGTCGGTTGGCTGTCTGTTTGCCGCCTACTTGGATTTATCGGCAAACTTCGAGCCAATCTTATCCAGTTCATCAAATTTTTGGTAACGTGCATCCCGAAGCCCGATCCTACTTACTGTCTTGACTCGGCATCCTTGACAGTGACAGCCTGGCTCGTTGCGAGCTGGTCTACATAGTCCTTGTATCTGCCCATTCTTACTCCGTGATTGCAGACGCTTTACCTGAGACGAGGACAGGCGCACCTGTGTTTCGTCGAGTTGACAGGCAAGGATCGGTAGTTTCGATGCCGATGACATCCACTTTCTGTGCAGTCTGTACAGTCAGGTTAGGGACGATATTGGCCTGAATGTGCTTTCAAGCTGTCAAATGGCTCAAGAAACACCCTCTCGCAACGGTGACGCCCACTGGATCGCTCCCCTCGCTCACAACGGCCGTGACTGGCGAGAACGTCAGGGGCAGCTGGTGGAGTCACCCGAAAGCGCACGACATCTACGCCGCCTGCCAGGCCCTGGATCGAAGCCCTTTCGTTCTCACCACCAAGTTGGTCAACCCCAAGGTCACCTTCATTCATCGTCGGATCTGGGGAGAGCTCTTGCGTGTGACCCTCGATCGCGAGTGGGAAAGGGCCACGACCGTCGGCCTCGATCCCGCCACGAGAAGGATGCTCAGAAAAGTCAAGACTCTGGGTTGCGTTCGCTGGAACGACCTGACCGAGAGATCGCGAACAGACAGAAAGGTACTGCTCCAACGTCGACAAGCAGTCATCGAGAGGGGACTCGTTATCACGAGCCAAATGCACACCGAATCTGGCCGCCATACCGCTTTACTACAGTCCTGGCAGAACTTCTCCGAAGAGACAGCATCGCGACCCCATACAACCCTCGCCCTCTCCGAGGCGCTCGAACGGATGAGAACCTGGGCGAAAGGTTGTGCGTTGACGATCGATGCTTTTTCCCGTGGGGGTGAAGCAGAGTAGTCATCGAGGCCGACACTCGTGCGGGCCAGCCCTCTGCCAATGGATCCTAGTACCTGACGCCGAACGGCCATTGAATTTTGACATCGACCTATGAACAGACCGTTTGATAGCTGGAAGCCCATCACCGAAGACGACGATGCCATCGCGTCAGCCCTCGAATCGGCCAACATCCCCACGTTGATGATGGCACTCGTCCACATCACCGGCGATGCAAGCATCATCCGAGGCGACATCCGACCCGATTACTCGGTCCTCTACGACACGACGCTCGGCCTCACGAAAGATCAGAAGGCGGAGATCAGGGCGATCGCACTCGAAGTTCTCAAAGCGTACCGAGACGCAGGATGCCCCTTGCCGGCGAAACTCGCGATCGAGCAGATTCGGCCGATGCTCGGATTCCTCACGGCGCGTGACCTCACGGACGACTACGTCGAGTTTCTGATGGGAGACCTTTCCCTGGGAGGCGAGGATCCTTATCAGCAGCCGGGTCTTCATCTTCTTTAAAAGAAAAACGTCAGGCATTTCAGGTTCTGATCATTGGCGCCGGTATGTCGGGCATCCTCGCAGCCCACAGGCTCAAAGAAGCGGGTATCGGGTTCGAGATCGTCGAGAAGAACAGCGATGTGGGCGGAACCTGGTTGGAAAACACCTATCCCGGCTGTCGGGTCGATTCGCCGAATCACAGCTACTCCTACTCCTTCCTGCCGAATGACTGGCCTCAATACTACTCCCCGCGGAAAACCCTACTCGAATATTTCCAACAAGCCGCATCGGGCGCCGACATCCGTGATCACATTCGGTTCAGCACGGAAGTCGAGTCGGTCATCTTTGACGAGCACAGCCGGACCTGGACGGTCACGGTCAAGAAGGCGGATGGGACCGAGGACAGACTCGTCGCGAACGCCGTCATCGGTGCCGTCGGCCAGCTCAACAGACCCCGGCTCCCGGACATCGCACGACGCGAGCGTTTTGAGGGTCCCTCGTTCCACACCGCCCGATGGGAGCATCACCACGACCTGACGGGAAAACGGATCGGCGTCATCGGAACGGGCGCGAGTGCGTTCCAGACCGTGCCCGAAATCGCGAAACAGGCCACGGACGTCTTCGTTTTCCAACGTACGCCGCCCTGGATCTCCATTCGGCCCGAATACCACGACGATGTTCCCGCGGGCAAGCATTGGTTGCTCAACCACGTCCCTTACTACGCAAAGTGGTTCCGGTTTTATATGTTCTGGCGTTCGTCCGAGGGTCTTCTGCCGTGGGTGATGAAGGATGATGCGTGGGAGGATCAGTCGCGCTCGGTTGGGCCGGAGAACGATGAACTGCGCAGGGTCTTGACGGAGAGAATGGCCTCAATCATCGAGGACGACGAGGATCTGTTGAAGAAATCCATTCCCGACTTTCCACCCGCCGGGAAGCGAATGCTCGTCGACAACGGCACCTATCTGAGAGCCCTCAAGCGAGAAAACGTCCACCTGATCACCGATCCGATTGCAGAGATTACCGAAACCGGCGTATCAGCCGAATCGGGCGCACACTACGATGCCGACGTGCTCATCTACGCGACAGGCTTTCACCCCAGTCGGATTCTCTGGCCGATGGAAATTCGGGGGCTCGGGGGTCTCGACCTCCAGACGCATTGGGACGGGGACCCTCACGCCTACAAGGGTGTCAGCATCCCCGGATTCCCCAATTTCTTCTGTATGTACGGGCCGAACACCAACATCGTCGTGAACGGGAGCATCATCTTCTTCTCAGAGTGCGAAATGCGTTACATCCTCGGATGCATCAAGCTCCTGATCGAGAACGAGCACTCGGCGATGGACTGTCGCCAGGATGTTCACGACGCCTACAACGAATGGATCGACCAGGGCAACGCGAACACGGCGTGGGGCGCACCTCACGTCAGGAGTTGGTACAAGAATGAAAGGGGCCGTGTCACACAGAACTGGCCCTACTCGATGATGGCGTTCTGGTCCCAGTCGAAGGCGCCCGATCCATCGGACTACATCTTTACCTGATGGAGAAGCCCGTGGACCCCGACCTTTTGACGAGATACGAGCGAGACGGATACGTGCTGGTGGAAGGGGCTCTCGATCCCGGGCGGGACATCGAGCCTTTCAAGGATGCCTACACGCGGTTGATCGATGCCCTCGCGTATGCTTATCTGGCCGAATCCGGTCTGTCCATCCGGGACTACGACTGCCTGACCCTGCCGGAACGATTCGCGACGCTGTTGGGCGCGAGCGGGGCCACTGCGCTCCACCATCTAGATCCGGTACTCAACAGCTTTCTTCCGCACTACCAGAGGCGCCCCGATCTCCCTAGCGCTCAGACACCGATGCTCTTCGACTTCATCTCGCACCCGTGCGTGCTGGATGTCGTAGAGGCGCTGATCGGTCCCGAAGTGACGGCCTCGCCCATCTACCACATCAACTTCAAGCTCGCAGACAAACACCTGGATCTCGTCAAACGCGTGGTGTCAGAAACGGGCCGGAACAGACCCAGGCTCAACGAAGGGGCGACGAACAACCCCGACGACGATCCGGCGCTGGAACGGTTTTACGCATTCCAGGTGGGCAAGACCGACTGGCATATGGATGCGATCAGCAGGCTCTACGATTCACACGAAAGCAACATCGCAAACGCGTGGATCCCCGTGACCGAGGCAAACGAGAAGAATGGCTGTCTGACCGTCATCCCAGGCAGCCATAGGGAGGGCGTACGTGGCGCACCCTTCCCCGACGAGGAGCTAGAAAGGGCGGTCTCACTGCCTGCCAGCCCAGGCGACATCGTCGTTCTTCACAACAAAGTCCTTCACAGCTCGACGGCCAACTCGAGCGAGGAAGATTTTCGATGGGCTTTCAACTTTCGCTATCTGCCGACGGGCGAGCCGTCGGGACGTCCTTTCCTGCCTGGCTTTATCGCTCGCAGCCGGTCCGCGCCCGAAACCGAGCTCAAGAATCCGTATCTGTGGAGCGCAATGTGGCAGAAAGCACTCGATCACTTATCCGAACACGGCTCACCGTATTCCTACACGGACTTGCGAGAGGGCAAACTCGACCTCGACTTCGCAAAAGATCTCACGACTCAATGGAATAAGCAGGTACCAGCGCCCCACGATTGGCTGGCTTTGGATACCTGAGCAACGGCCTGGCACAGAAAAGGAGGTCACGCCCCAGAGACGTGACCTCCCTTCGCCATTCCTGATAACCGTTTCACCGCCACTTTGTCTTCAACGCCTGACCCTTCTTCGCGCTCTGCACGGCCAGGTCCAGGATGTGAATCGGACGCCGAGCCCATTCGGGCGTGATCACGAGCGAATGTCCTTTCACCAGATGCGCAGCCACGTTCCGGTAGAACTTCGGCCATTGGCTCGCCATATTGTCGCCCTTCGTGCTGACCCGTGTGTCTCCCTTCTGCTGGATCATCTCATACATTCGCCCATCGAGCACGTAACTTCCCTTCGTCCCCGAAATCTCCAGTTGCCCCGCTTTCGGGTTCGTCTCGATCGACGAAACGGTCAGCGTCAACCACGTACCCCCCTTGAACCGAACCACGGTGGATGCGACATCTTCGTTCGTATCCTCCTTCCACCGCGTCTTCCGCGCCCAATAGCCCCGCCTCGCGTAGCCGGTGACCTCGACCATCTCGTCGTCGATGATCTGCAGCGCATACTCCAGCAGATGCACACCCCAGTCATATAGAATGCCTCCGGAGATCGAGTTACTGGTCCGCCACCAATCCCCCGGTTGGCCGTATCCTCCAATGTGGGCTTCCACGCGATACACATCACCGATCGCCTTTTCACGCCGAATGTGCCTCAACGCTTCCAGTACACAGCCGTCTGTAAAGCCCGCGGTTGTCTGGACACTCGGGTGAGTGTATTCAGGCGGCCTTTCGAGTTGCCGTGAGTGCGTTTCTAGCCTGTTCGGGCGTCTTGTAGCCGTGACGTTCGATGATCCACCTGTGGTTGTATCTGTCCCGAAACTCAAGGAGTGCGAGGCGCAGGTCTTCGATGGTACTGAAGTGTCTAACCCACAGGAGGTTTTCTTTGAGGGTACGGATGAACCGCTCGGCGCATCCGTTGCCTTCTGGCTCACGCACGAAACTCGGCGATGTTTGGACGCCGAGGAATGCGATCTCGTTCTGGAAGTCGTCAGAGACGTATTGTGACCCGTGATCGTGTCGGAGCTCCAGTCCTTCGGCGATGTTTTCTTCGAAGCCCCCGAAGTGTTCACGGATGCCCTGTCGGATCGGCTCGAGAGCCTCAAAGCGGTTGGCCGTCTTGGAGGCGTGAATGCCCACACACTCGCACGTGCAGTGGTCGATCGCGATAAACACGGAGGCTCTGCCCTCGTCGACCGTGGGCGTCACAGTCAGGTCGGTGCCCCACATCTGATCGGGCTTCTCGGTCGTAATCGTGCCATCGTGGGCTCGTCGTTCGCGACGCCGTCCTGGACGCGCCTGGAGCCCGTTTTCACGCATCAACCGGCGGACCCGATCCTTTGACGTCCGCATACCGTGAAAGCGAAGCCTGGCCCAGATCTTGCGGTATCCTTCGCCGTGGAAGGGTGACGCGTCGATCTCCTGCTGAATGAGGGAGACCAATTCCTCATCGGTACCCGCTCCGACCGGGCCTCGCTTCCGGGGTTGCCGAAGATCGGTTACGGATGAACGACGAAGCTGGCTGTGCACCGTGGAACGGGGTATCTGCAACACTTTGCACACGCGTTTAATGCTGTAGCGTCTCCCCGTGGAGGGCGAAAGGACCTCACTCATTTCCGCGACCTCCGATGCGCCAAAGGGCGGCGGGCTTCCAGACGATCGATTCTTTGTTGCAGCAGCTCGTTGTCCATCGTGAGCTCGCCAATCTTCGCCTGGAGGTCCTTGACCCTCTCGTCACGCTCGTCGCTCGGACGAGAGCGTAGTGCGGCCTGGGCGCCAGAGTGGAACTGATCGCGCCACTCGCTCAATTTAGCTGCCGTTACTCCCAGATCGCGAGAGACGCTGTCGAGGCTCTCGCCACGCATCACACGTAATACGGCTTCGGCCTTCTTCTTCACGGAGAAACGACCCTGCGAAGTCGCGCTTGGATCGGCTGGGCCTCCGCTCGCTCTCGCTCGCTCCGCCCCAACCGATCCCCTGGTAGCCTTGTTCATGGTGGACCCTCCTTTTCGACCTACTGTAGGTCAACGGAGTGTCCAAGAAAACCCCGGGGCGCTGGACCCGTAAGAAAGGAGCCCACGATGGAGAAGCTATTTGCAGGGGATGGCGAAGTCAAGGTTGGGTCAGACGTTATGGATTTGGAGACGCGTTTATCGGTGATCCGGGCGCTGATTCCGCTGGGTCTGGAGGCCGTTGCCGACGTGCTCCAGCAGGAGGTGGAGCAGCTTGCAGGCGTTCGGTATGCGCGTAAGGGTTCAGAGCAGTCGCATCGTCGATGGGGAAGCCAGAAAGGGTCCGTATATCTGATGGACCAGAAGCTACCGGTGGCCGTTCCCCGTGTGCGCGACGTCGAGGCCGACGCAGAGGTTTCCCTGGCTGCACACCGGGCTCTACAGACGCCCAAGAAGACGGACGAGGGGCTGTTGCTTCGTGTTCTCAAGGGGATCTCGTGCCGCAACTACAAGGCCTGTGCCGAATCGGTTCCGGAAGCGTTTGGTATCTCAGCGTCCTCCGTCTCGCGGCGGTTCATCAAAGCCACCGCGAAGAAGCTGAAGCAGTTCCAGGAACGGCCCCTCGACGACTACGACTTCGTGACCCATGAATCAGTCTGCCGTAACGAGCCTCGAGGAAGGCCTGGAGGAAACCCTGACCCTCCACCGGCTGGGTATGCTCCCATTCCTGAAACGAAGCTTCCGAACCACCAACTGCATCGAAGCCCTCAACAGCATGACCGGCGAGCTCACTCGGAAGGTCAGACGCTGGAACAACTCTCCCCAGAGACACAGATGGGTGGCTGCCGCACTCCTCGACATCGAACCTCGTGTTTCCTATGGTTCCCTGCGTTTCCTGTAGAATGCGAGCCCGGCGAGCCCGGGGATTAATGCCCCAGGGATTAATGCCAGGGCCGTCACGGTGAGAATCTTCCTGAACATCGCTTGTCTCCTCGAAGTTGTCAGGATACGTCCAGAGAGACCCGTAGGAGGGTCCAGTCGCTCCGCCACGAGCCTCAGTGGGCCAGACATGGGTAGCTTTCGTTACATGTATATATAGATTAATTAATTAATCAACTATTTCTTGACTAAGTGCATGGTTTAATAAATATTATTACGTATGTCCTGAACATTATTTGTAGCTTATGTTCTCCTTCAAAAGGAGGAGAACAATGCCAAGACGTTCGCCTTATGTGGTGCTACTGTCTGAGAAGGAACGGGTCGACCTCGAGCGAATGGCTGGACAATATACGTTACCGTATTACGACCGTGCGACCGTCTGGCGTTTTGACTGGTCTCATTTCCTTCACCCGCATCGAGATCGGATAGCGTCCAGCGTATTTGATGAAGTCCGTAAGGCGGATCAGTATCGATCGTTCAGGCTGACTCACGGTGACGCCGGCGGCGGCGGCGAGCTGCAGTAACTCGTGGTCGCCAGCGTCTTTCACGCCGACGTAGATATCGTTCTTGACGAGCGCATGCGCTTTGGTAGGGTCCTCCCAAACTCGATGCCGCCTGATGTACATCCCCTTCAGTAGGCACTCCAAGGCTATTCCGAGGAGCATGGCTTCGACGCGCGCCAGTGGGTCCATCGCGTTATCGAATGGTTGCACCTTGGCCTTCACCGCCATCGCTGCGGCCAGTAGGTCTTTCGCAGATACCTGCCAAGCGGCAGGATTCTCGCCCGCGTTGCCATACGCCCACTTCAGGAAGTCAACTATCGGAGGATTGCTCTCGTCCAATTCCATTTCCTCTATACCTGCGCGTGCCGCCCCTTCACGGCGTGGCTTTTTGCAGGACTCTCAGGACTTGACCCGAGATATATTGGCAATGCGTCCACTATGATCCCCTCATCAGATCCCTCTTTCTGAAGGGGAATCCATTGGACCTTCGAAGACGTCGGTGGACCGATCTGCTGATAGCGGCGCTCCGACCGCTACGAGTAATGGACTAAGCATCCCCCCACGCTCGTAAGCCGCATCGAGGGTTCTCCAACGCTCGGAGCGCCACGCGTTGTCATAGCCGAGTTCCGACAGCAGCACCTTGATAACACCCCGAAGCAAGAACTCGCCGGTGAAGATGAAAGGGACATTCTGGCCTGCGAGACTTATCGGGGCACCTTTCACTACAACAAGCAGCGCTTTACGACGGACCCTGTCACGGGAATCAAGAAAAGACAACCCAAGCCTCGGTCTGAATGGGTCTCGTGCACCGTACCCAGAATCATCGAGGACGCTCTGTGGAAGAAGGCCCAGTCTGCCTCAAAGGATGGACGCAAGTCTCAGGGCGTCCGCACCGACGCGACCGAATATCTGTTGGGCAAGCTCCTCCGTTGCGGAGTCTGTCACGAAGAAGGCCGAGATTACCGCGGTGAGGGACGCGTGATCTATGGCCAACGGTCGAACCTGATCGACGGACGCCTCTACTGCAACGCCAAATACAATCAGTTCGGTAAGAGGTGCAGCGCGCCCAGCCAAAAAATCTCCGATGTGAACACGCGAGTTTGTAGACAGGTTCATCGGATGTTAATGAAGCCCGTGAAAATCTTGCAGATCTGGCAGTCACAGTTCGATTCGGGTGACGCAGAGGCGATGGCACAGCGACTCGAAAAGCTACGAAAGAAGAGGGACGGTCTTACCGGACAGCTTGAGAGGGCAGACGATGCGTATGTGTCCGGGCCGCTGACGGGTACCCGGTATCAGAAGCAAGTGGACAGGATCCAAGCAGAAGGCGTGCACCTGGATCAAGAGATTCATCAGATAACTGCCAAGCTGGATGCGCGCGAGGGGGCCGACGCACTTAAGGATAGTCTCGCCCACGCGCTGACGTTTGCGGGCGATGGCATCCTCTCGCTAGTCGATGTCGACGATACGGTTCCATCTTTTCTCGTAAGGTGTTGTGCCTATCGTAGTTGAAACTTAGAGGGCTCCAAACTTACGTTGGGTAGACGTGTAGGAGCGTATACCCGTAAGAAAGGAGCCCAGATGGAGAAGCTATTTGTAGGCGATGGTGAAGTCAAGGTTGAGGGCGATGTCATCGATTTGGAGACGCGTTTGTCGGTGATCCAGGCGTTGATCCCGTTGGGTCTGGAGGCAGTGGCAGACCTCCTCCAGCAGGAGGTCGAGCAGCTCGCAGGCGTTCGGTATGCGCGCAAAGGTTCGGAGCAGGCGCATCGTCGGTGGGGAAGCCAGAAGGGATCCGTGTATCTGATGGACCAGAAGCTCCCGTTAGACGTTCCCCGGGTGCGCGACGTCGAGGCCGACGCAGAGGTTTCCCTGGCTGCATACCGGGCTCTACAGACGCCCAAGAAGACGGACGAGGGGCTGTTGCTTCGTGTTCTCAAGGGGATCTCGTGCCGCAACTACAAGGCCTGTGCCGAATCGGTTCCAGAAGCGTTTGGTATCTCAGCGTCCTCCGTCTCGCGGCGGTTCATCAAAGCCACCGCGAAGAAGCTGAAGCAGTTCCAGGAGCGTCCCCTCGACGACTACGGCTTCGTGACCCTGTTCATTGACGGAAAGAGCTTTGCCGACGAAGAGATCGTGATCGCTCCGGGGGTCACGATGGACGGCCAGAAGATCCCCCTGGGCTTCGTCGAATCGGCGACGGAGAACGAACGGATCTGCCGCCAGCTGATCCAGGACCTCATCCGGAGAGGCCTGTGCTACGACCAGGGCCTTCTCGTTGTGCTTGACGGCTCAAAGGGACTCCGCAGTGCTGTCACCAAAGCCCTCAAAGGGTATGTGCGCGTGCATCGCTGTCAGTGGCACAAGCGCGAGAATGTCGTCAGCTATCTCCCGGAGAGGGAACGTCCAAGAGTTCGACGGAAGCTCCAGAAAGCCTATGACTGCGACACCTACGAGGAGGCAAAGGCCGCACTCGAATCACTTAAACCCGAACTGAAGCTGATGAATCAGTCTGCCGTAACGAGCCTCGAGGAAGGCCTGGAGGAAACCCTGACCCTCCACCGGCTGGGTATGCTCCCATTCCTGAAACGAAGCTTCCGAACCACCAACTGCATCGAAGCCCTCAACAGCAGGACCGGCGAGCTCACTCGGAAGGTCAGACGCTGGAACAACTCTCCCCAGAGACACAGATGGGTGGCTGCCGCACTCCTCGACATCGAACCTCGCCTGCGACGCGTGAGCGGATACAAACATCTTCCCCTACTCAGGCAAGCACTGAACAAAAATCTGAATCTCGACAACGAACAGAATGCTCAAAAGAGAGCCTGACCAAACTACGGGGCCCGATGAGTTTTCAACTGACTATGGGACTTGACCTCTCTCGTAAAGAATAGAAGCTACTCAGATCTTCAGCTGAAGCAGTTTCGAATGCGCAAGGCCATCATCCACGCCTGTGTCGAGCGAATTCATCTACATCCAGGGGGCGAGATGGTTTTGGATTACCGGGTGAATCCCCGTAAACTCTCGGCAGGTTTTCGGTCTGTCGACAGTCTTAAACATCAAAGTTGTACTAAGACGCTAGTGTCACGTCCCGCGTATAAGCTTCAAAAGTTTATGGACTTTCTCGAGGATTGAATCTGCCGTGGCGGTCCAGACGAAGGGTGTAGAATTCTCGTTGTAGTGATCAGTGAATTTCTTGATGCAGGCGATCAGGTCCTTGACGCTTCTGAAGGTGCCTCGTCGAATGGCTCTTTGGGTGATGATACCGAACCAGATCTCTACCTGGTTCAGCCAGGAGGCATATGTTGGTGTGTAGTGCACGTGATATCGTTTCCGTGAGGCGAGCCAACGCTTGACGTTCGGGTGCTTGTGCGTGCCGTAATTATCGACGACCAGATGGATGTCGAGATCCTTTGGGACGTTCTTGTCGATGTGCTTGAGGAACTGAAGGAACTCTTTGTTGCGGTGTCTGGGCTTGCACTGAGTCAGAACTTTGCCGGATGCGATGTTGAGCGCTGCAAAGAGGGTGGTCGTGCCGTTCCGGATATAGCTGTGAGTGACGCCCTCGACGTATCCGAGACCCAAAGGAAGAATCGGTTGTGTCCGTTCGAGTGCTTGAATCTGGCTCTTCTCGTCTACACAGAGCACCATCGCGTTGTCCGGTGGGTTCAGGTATAGACCGACGATATCCCTGACTTTCTCGACGAAGAAGGGATCGTTCGACAGTTTGAAGTGCTTCTGTCGATGCGGTTGCAGTCCAAAAGCTTTCCATACACGTTGAACCGAGGACTTGGAGAGCCCCGTCTCGTCGGCCATCGAACGACAGGTCCAGTGGGTGGCACCCTTCGGTTGCTTCTTGAGCGTCTTGTAGATGAGGGAGGAGATCTCTTCGTCGCTGACCGACCGTGGCCCTCCAGGACGCAATTCGTCATACAGTCCCATCAAGCCTTGCTCGCAGAAGCGACGACGCCACTTGCCGACAGACGCTCCGGACAACCCGACTCGTTCCGCGATCTCCTGATTGGTCAGACCGCAATCGCTCATCAAGACGATCTTCGCGCGACGCACCAAAGCGTGAGACATGCTACGCGAACGAGACAATGACTCGAGTTGATCGTGGACCTCATCACTGATGTTCAGTGGCTGTAACGGACGACCTCTAGCCATCGGTTCCTCCCAAGAATGAGTGCTTGAGGAACCATACGACAGAATCGAATATTTTTCTAGTTATTCCTGGGACGTGACACTAGTTAGAAGTTTAAAGGGGGTTGAAGCGGAGATAAGTGTTCGGGTAGACACCCGAACAATAACCTGATGTTCTTTCGCCATTTATAATTACTCCTAAGTAAACTTTATTTCACCAGTTCCGTAGGCTTGGTGGTAGGAAGTTCGATTGTTTCGGACGATACGCAAAGCCCTGGGCAAGCCAGGTTATCAGGACGGGAAGGCGCCGTCCGTTTCCAACCGCTTTGAGCGGTTCACAAGTTTTCAAGCCTCCGGCTTTGCCGGAGGTCATGACTCTCCCGCAGATCGTTCTCACGAAACACCACGTAAACTTTGGGCATTTATAATTACTCCTTTAACCGTTTACGATTCAGGAGGAGCTCAGGTCAATAGGTGTGTAAAAGAAATCAGGCGGCCATCTTCCCGGCTTCGACCTGCGGTTCGGTTGAGTGTTTCTGATCGTAGACTTGTTGTAGCAAGTGTGGCGCGGTGAGTTTCCTGAATCGGCTCTCTGCGACCTTGAGCGTACGCCAGATGAGAGCCGTGGCGTTCCTGACTTTCTTGAATCGCCTGGCGGCGTTTGTGCGAAGCCGAACGGAAGCAAAGGGGCTCTCGACGACGTTCGTGGTTCTCAGGTGTTTCCAGTGTTCCTTCGGGAAGTCGTAGAACGTGACCATCCGATCCCAGTCTCTTTCGAGCGTCTCCACGGCGGCAGGGAACTGTGAGCGATACCGTGCGGCAAAGCGTTTCCGGAGCTTCTCGGCCTCCTTTTTCGTGCCGGCATAGGGGATCTGGACGAGCAGTGCGCGGGCTTCAGCCTGTGCACGCTTGGCGACCTTGTCGAGCACGTTGAGGATCTTGTGGTTCCAGCACCGTTGTTGCCGGCTCTCTGGCCAGACCTGATCAACGGCCGCCCAGATGCCCATATTCCCGTCCGCGGCGATCAGGACAGGATGTTCGAGCCCGCGATCCCGGAGATCCCGGAGCACCGTGAGCCAGGATTCTGTAGACTCTCGATAACCGGGTTCTATCGCCAGGATCTCCTTGCTGCCGTCGCTCATCGCGCCGATCACGACCAGCAGACACGCCTTCTCGCGCTCGAGCCCGGCTTTGACGTAGATGCCATCAGCCCAGGCGTAGACCAGTTCGCGATTATCCAGACGCCTTTCTTTCCAGTCCTGGAAGTCGACCTCCCACTTCCCTCGAAGACGAGCGATCGAGGTCGGCGAAAGCGGCGCGCCATCACCGAGCAGCGCACGCAAAGACAACTCGAAGTCGCCCTGGGAGAGACCGTGGAGATAAAGGTCGGGAAGCAGATCTCCAATGGCCCTGGTTCTCCGGGCGAACAGGGGGAGGATGCGGCTTTCAAACCGCTCTTCCAGACCACGAATCCGGGGACGCCGGACCTTGATCGTTCCGCAGCTCGTCGAGAGACGCCGGGGCTTGCCGTAGCCGTTCCTGTAGCCCCTGGAGCTATCGACCTCGGCTCGGCGCTCATACCACGACCGGCCCAAGAACGCGGTCGCCTCCTCCTCCAGAATGGACTGGAACCGGCCCTGGATCTCTTCACGGATCCAATCGTCAACCGTCTCCCACGTCGGCATGGACTTCAATGGGGCTCTATGCGTATGTTCCTTCACGGCGATCCTCCTTCCCAACCGGGCCTCTCACCCGGTTTTGTGTGAATCAACTATCTCACGGGAAGGGTAGGGTCGCCCTTTCTCTTTTTCCACACCTTTTGATTATAGTTCCAAGCAGAGGTCAAGTCCCATAGTCAGTTGAAAACTCATCGGGCCCCGTAGTTTGGTCAGGCTCTCTTTTGAGCATTCTGTTCGTTGTCGAGATTCAGATTTTTGTTCAGTGCTTGCCTGAGTAGGGGAAGATGTTTGTATCCGCTCACGCGTCGCAGGCGAGGTTCGATGTCGAGGAGTGCGGCAGCCACCCATCTGTGTCTCTGGGGAGAGTTGTTCCAGCGTCTGACCTTCCGAGTGAGCTCGCCGGTCCTGCTGTTGAGGGCTTCGATGCAGTTGGTGGTTCGGAAGCTTCGTTTCAGGAATGGGAGCATACCCAGCCGGTGGAGGGTCAGGGTTTCCTCCAGGCCTTCCTCGAGGCTCGTTACGGCAGACTGATTCATCAGCTTCAGTTCGGGTTTAAGTGATTCGAGTGCGGCCTTTGCCTCCTCGTAGGTGTCGCAGTCATAGGCTTTCTGGAGCTTCCGTCGAACTCTTGGACGTTCCCTCTCCGGGAGATAGCTGACGACATTCTCGCGCTTGTGCCACTGACAGCGATGCACGCGCACATACCCTTTGAGGGCTTTGGTGACAGCACTGCGGAGTCCCTTTGAGCCGTCAAGCACAACGAGAAGGCCCTGGTCGTAGCACAGGCCTCTCCGGATGAGGTCCTGGATCAGCTGGCGGCAGATCCGTTCGTTCTCCGTCGCCGATTCGACGAAGCCCAGGGGGATCTTCTGGCCGTCCATCGTGACCCCCAGAGCGATCACGATCTCTTCGTCGGCAAAGCTCTTTCCGTCAATGAACAGGGTCACGAAGCCGTAGTCGTCGAGGGGACGCTCCTGGAACTGCTTCCGCTTCTTCGCGGTGGCTTTGATGAACCGCCGCGAGACGGAGGACGCTGAGATACCAAACGCTTCTGGAACCGATTCGGCACAGGCCTTGTAGTTGCGGCACGAGATCCCCTTGAGAACACGAAGCAACAGCCCCTCGTCCGTCTTCTTGGGCGTCTGTAGAGCCCGGTATGCAGCCAGGGAAACCTCTGCGTCGGCCTCGACGTCGCGCACCCGGGGAACGTCTAACGGGAGCTTCTGGTCCATCAGATACACGGATCCCTTCTGGCTTCCCCACCGACGATGCGCCTGCTCCGAACCTTTGCGCGCATACCGAACGCCTGCGAGCTGCTCGACCTCCTGCTGGAGGAGGTCTGCCACTGCCTCCAGACCCAACGGGATCAACGCCTGGATCACCGACAAACGCGTCTCCAAATCGATGACATCGCCCTCAACCTTGACTTCACCATCGCCTACAAATAGCTTCTCCATCTGGGCTCCTTTCTTACGGGTATACGCTCCTACACGTCTACCCAACGTAAGTTTGGAGCCCTCTAAGTTTCAACTACGATAGGCACAACACCCAAGCAGATTCGGGCGCCCTTTAGCCTGAATCATGCATGAATTTGAGTTTAGGTTGTTTTGGAGTGATGTGATCACGCACAGGATTTGTTCTCGGCTTCTTCGGATGTCCAAGGTCCCGTAAGCGGTCTCTACGAGTCGCAAGAGTCACGATTTTCGTCCGGAACAGGTGTTGTTTTGCGACGTGTACATAGCTGTCCCCGGTATAGATCGGCGTTGTTACTGCGTGTTCGTTTCGAGCCTGGTGATGATTGACACCAAGACGTTTTTGAGTGGATACGATGTTGGAAAATGGAATCGGATTCTTCGTGCGCTTTCAATGACTCTCGCGCCGATTTTGAGGAAACGGTTCTGTATCGTGTTGACCTGAGGTTTGGTCCACGCGGTGCCCTTGAGTCCCTGTGATCGGAGTGCGTGAAGCAAGGCGTATGCAGCACTGTGTAGAAAGAGTCGGAACTGGTTGGCTTCAAACTTGTGGCACGATGTTCGATCGGAGTGAAGGAATGTTTTGTGGTCCTTGATGAAGCCTTCCGTGCGTCCCCTTGCGCAGTAGATACGATCATAGATAAAGCCGTCTCGATTACTCTGTAAATTGGTCACGCGGTATCTTGGATTTGCTTCGCCGTTTGTGACTTCAGCCTTGTGAATGATCCGGCGAGGCTGCCGGTAGGTGCCAGCCTGATATGAGAAGGATGAGAACAAGCGAATCGTCTCCTTATGCTCGCTCAGACGTAGCGCTTGGTCCATCAGGTTTTGTCCAGCCGCTTTGAGCTTGGAGTTGGCGCCCTGGCCCAGAACGTAGTAGATACCGTTGTCTTCGCAGAAATCGTGCATCTCTGGTGAGCTGAACTTTGAGTCTGCGCGAACGATGATCTCCACGTTTGGCCAAGATCCGCGTAGGTGTTCCACCAAGCGCTTGAGAATAGAAACGACCTGTTTACCGTTCGTCGGATGCCCGGGTCTCAAGATCGTCGTAATGAGCTTGCCGCTTTGGCCTTCATAGATATGTAGCGGCATATAGCAGTGTTCATTGTAATACGCGTTGAAGAGTGAAAATTGTTGCGCACCGTGCGTTGGGTCATCCGTGTCGTCGATATCGAGAATGATGCTTGGGGGTGCCTGGTCATACGATGCGATGAACCCGTCTACAAAAGCCCGTGCGAGCCGATACAAATCCGAGCGTCGCACATCATTCTCAAGTCGTGTCATCGTTGATTGGCTCCCGAGATCAGGACCGGAAAGAGGAAGCCGATCGCAGGCAGCCTTGACGCCCGGATCGTGGCGCAAATCATCACAATCGACGGCATCTTCATAGCCGCAAGCGATCTGAAAAACACGCTGCTTCACAAGATCCAAAAGCGTGTGATCGATATAGCTTGGGTGACGACGATCTCGCAAAGCATCTACCATTCTGGCGATCAATCCCATCTGAGACTCAAGGGCGCGAAGCAACAGAACTCCACCGTCACTCCTGACGGCGCCACCGGCAAAATCAGCCTCAACTACCTTGCCCGAAATGCTTGCGAATGGTAACCGGATCTGACTAGGTTCTATCACGGTAGTTCCTTCCAAGTGTTGTTTTGATGTGTCAGCCCTAATGTAGGGAAAAACAAACACTTGTACAAGGAGACTACCTTTTTTATGCATAATTCAGGCTAGTGACTTTACCTACGTAGTGCTTTTGACCGAGTCCCGGGCGAGAAGGGCGATGGGTCTCGACCACGTTAGGTGGGTTGGACACCTCCCGCTCTACGCGAGACTGCGAACGAATGAGAAGCTGGTTCCTGGAACAGACAGGATAAACGGTGTATACACTGTCGAGTTTTTCGAAACTCGACATTTCGGGAGGCGGAGGCGCGATCTCGTTGCAGCGGGAGCGCATATCTTGAATCACGACAGTCGAACACACACGTCCATCATCCATCTCCAGAACCCATCTACTCGGGTCCTGAGCAGAATATCGGGAATCCACGGGGTCCAAATCGTTCGACAGCGATCCAGAAAACGATTCTGCAATAACGTGGCTACGCGGCTGATGAAGACAAAGGAGATTGTGTCACCCCTCGATCTGAGCGGAGAAGGTGAAATCATCTCGATTTGTGATTCTGGTTTGGATACGGGCGACATGAGCGACATGCATCCTGATTTCGAGGACCGTGTGATCGATATCAAGGGTTATCCAGTCAACCCATCGAATAGTCCTGAGGTTTCGAATGTGGGACATGATGATGGAGAAGATGACAGGAGCGATGGACACGGTACACACGTAGCCGGTTCGGCACTGGGTGCAGGTGTGGCGAGCATGAAAGACAAAGGCCGCCGTCGGCCGATCCGTGGTCTGGCGTACAAGGCACAGCTGGTTTTCCAGGCCGTCGAGCAGTTCGTCGAATGGAAGGATCCTGAGAATCTAGAGAAATATGGGCCCTACATGGTCTACGGGTGGCCAGACGACATGACCAAACTGCTGGAGTATGGTTTTTCTACTTGGGGAGCGAGAGCCCATTCCTTTTCGATTGGAGGCGTCGAGCCCGGAGTCTACGACGTGGATTGTCGCAGAGTCGATAAGTTCGTCTGGGATCACAAAGAGGTGTGCATCGTGGCGGCCGTTGGGAACGACGGCCAGCAGGGGAAGAAGGGCATGATCAAAGAAAGAAGCGTGACTTCCCCGGCGTGTGCGAAGAACTGTATCGCCGTGGGTGCAAGCGAAACTCGGCGACGGCACTTCAAAAAGAAGACTTACGGTGATACCTGGGACGATTACTCGAAGGCGCCCTACAAGAACGCACAGATGGCCGATAAACCCGATCAAGTCGCGGCTTTCAGTAGCCGTGGTCCTACCAACGACGATCGAGTCAGGCCGGATCTCGTTGCACCTGGGACATTTATTCTTTCAACACGGTCTCGCGTTCTTCCAAAGCACGAACACGGATACGGCAAATACAGAAACAAGCAGTATTTCTACCTTCACGGTACAAGCATGTCCACGCCCCTCGTGAGCGGGGCTGCCGCCGTGATGCGCGAGTACCTGAGGGAATACTGGGGTATCGATGATCCGAGTGCGGCCCTCGTAAAGGCCAGCCTGATCTATGGGGCAAAGAAGTCCCTTCGGCACGTCAAAAGGGACGAGGTGTGCGACAATCATCAGGGGTACGGCGTGATCAACCTCGATGCATCTGTCTCTGCAGTTGCTTACTACGATGTCCGAGAACGTTTGGAGACTGGGGAGTTCTATGAGTTCGAGATAAATGTTCGGTCTTCCCGCAGACCGCTGCGCATCGTGATGGCCTATACCGACTACCCTGGGGAAACACTGATCAACAATCTGAACTTGGAGTTGATCCCACCATCTGGGGATGAGACGCACTTCGGGGGCAATGGGCCCGGGCCCGACACGACAAACAACGTGGAAGTCATCCACATCAAGAAGCCGCGCCGAGGAACGTGGACGTTGAGAGTTATGGCCGCGGAAGTAAAGAAAGGACGACAGGACTTCGCCCTCGTATTCGGCGGACGCGCAGAGGACGTAACACCCGGCTGATGGACCTACCGTGAACAGTTTGCAGCCCACAGAAGCCGGCTCCGGGCAAGGGCACTGGCTCACGTTCGACGTGACTGACGGAATGTCAGGGGCGACGGTGTTCGCCACGGTCGAGGGTCCAGACGGTCGTCTCTGGTTCGGGACACAGACCGGAGGCGTCTCTATCTACGACGGGGCAGGGTTCGAAAAGCTGGGTGTGGTGGATGGGTTGCCAGACGCCGAGGTGCGGGCCCTGGTCGTCGGGAAAGACGACCACCTGTGGATTGGGACCAAAGGTGGTGTGGCCCTTTGGGATGGGACGCGTGTCTCGGTCCCCGAATGGCTGCGTCCGGCATTGGGGCATTTCGTCCGATGTGTTCTCCTAGTTGGGGACGAGGTCTGGCCCGGCACGGAGGCCGGGCTGATGCTTTGCGGCACATCGGGTTCGACCCTGGTGGGCGTGGAACAAGGTCTCCCCGACCGCGAAGTACACTCCCTTTTGCGCGATTCAGACGGCACCACCTGGGTGGGGACCGACGCGGGTCTCGGCAGGTTTTCGAAACACCCATCGTCCGGTATCACGATCGAGTCATCGGTGGGCGACGTGTCGGTCAGGAGCCTCATGCGGGATTCGGCTGGACGTCTTGTGGTTGGCACGTTCGGGTCGGGTCTTCACGTTCTGGGCGATAAACACCGTGTGTTCCGTACGGAGGACGGTCTGGCGTCCGATCAGATTCTGTGCACGGTGGAGGATAGTGAAGGGTCGATGTGGATCGGAACCTGGGGAAGTGGCCTTTCCCGGTTTCGTGACGGCGCGTTCCAGACGCTGACGACCGCTGACGGCCTCGCGCAGAATGACGTCTGGTCCGCCTATCAGGATCGAGAAGGACAGCTGTGGTTCGGAACCTGGGGGAGCGGCGTCAGCCGCTACGGTGGCCCTGTCTTCCGGACTTTTTCGACGCCGCAGGGCCTCGCAAGCAGCGATGTTTGGTGCACGGCCGAGGATCGAGACGGACTGCTGTGGTTCGGGACCTGGGGAGGTGGGCTTTTTGCCTTCGATGGGGCGGGTTTCGTCAGATACTCGACCGAAGACGGGTTGCCCAGCCTGGATGTCGTCTGCCTGCTCGTAGATCGCGACGGAATCCTATGGGTTGGCACGGTCGGGGGTCTGGCGTGCTTCGATGGTGAGACATTCAAGACATTCAAAGTCGACGACGGGTTGGTCGACGACGAGGTCGTTGCACTGGCCGAGGATAGGGACGGAGGTCTATGGATCGGCACTGGTCTGGGAGCGTGCCGTTACGATGGAAGCTCGTTCGAAACGCTTACATCACCCGATGGCCCCGGGGACAAGGAGACTTCCGGTGTGCTGGCGGACTCGAGTGGTCGGGTCTGGTTTGCGACCGATTTCGGTGTCAGCTGTCTGAAGGAGGGGTCGTTCCGCACGTACACGACGGCGAACGGGCTGGGCAGCAACACGGCATATGCGCTGGCCGAAGATGAAAGCGGGACGATCTGGCTGACGACGTCGGGGGGGCTGGGATGCCTCGAGGATGATCGTTTTAGAAACGTCACGGCCGAACAGGGGTTGGCCCATACTGCTGCGTATGGTGTGATGAGCGGTCCTGGGGGCAAACTGTGGGTTACGACGCTGGGGGGCGGTGTCAGCGTTTTCGACGGCGATACATTCCAGACGCTGACCCGGGACGATGGTCTGGCCAGCAACGTGGTCATGGACATCCTGACCGACCGATCCGGGAACACCTGGTTCTGCACGCCTCGAGGTGTGACGCGCTTTCTACAGCCTGCCGAGTCGGCGCCCAGGGTCCGAATCGAGGCGCTGGTCGCGGATCGGAGATACGAGAGTCCGTCGAGTGCGGTTATCCCGCACAGCATCGAGCTCATCGCGTTCGAAGTGGGTGGCGTCAGTCTGAAGACGAGACCGGGCGCGCTCGTCTATCGCTACCGTCTGAGCGGCCACGACGACGAATGGCATTCGACACGCAGCCGGCGAATCGAGTTTTCCGGCGTCTCGGAAGGTGCCTACCGCTTCGAAGTCCTGGCGGTCGACCGGGACCTCTGCTATTCGCCCGAACCGGCCGTGCTTGAGATCGAGGTTTCACGCGATCAGCGGGATGTGCGGATCGACGAGCTCGAACGACGGGTCGCGGAACGGACCGAGCAGCTGGAGCTCGCGCACCGGGATCTGGAGGCGTCACAGCAGGCTTTGATCAACGAGTTGGAGCGAGAACTGAACACGGCCAGAGAGATGCAACTCAGGCTGATGCCGTCGGAAAAGCCCGAGGTGTTGGGTCTGGATGTCGCCGGACGCTGTGTCCCGGCCTCACAGGTGGGCGGCGACTTTTACCAGTACTATCCGATGCCGAGGGGGCGGTTCGCGGTGACGCTCGCCGACGTGTGCGGGCACGCGATGGCGGCGGCGATTCCCGCCGTGATGTTCAGCGGGATTTTGGAGAACGAAACGCGTCGGGGTGGCAGGGTGGAGCATCTGTTCGGGAACCTGAATCAGACACTCCTCGGAGTCCTGGAACCCAGGACGTTCATCTGCTGTTGTGTCGGTGAATACGATACGATGTCCGGAATCATGCGGGTGATCAACACGGGGTGCCCGTTCCCGTTTCACTTCCGATCGCGGACCGGTGACCTCGCTGAGCTGGAGGTCGCTCATTATCCGCTGGGCGTGAGATCTGAAACGAGCTTCGATGCGCAGACGGTCCAGATGGAGGTGGGAGATTATCTCATTCTGCACTCGGATGGGCTGGCAGAGACGAGCGACGCCCGTGGGGAGGTCCTCGGTTTCGACCGAATGGCGGAGCTGACGCGCGAAGGGTGCGTCTCGGGTCTGGATGCGCCGAGCCTGGTCGAACACATGATGTCTTCGGTCGAATCTTTCGGGGCTGGCAGCTCACAGGAGGACGATCGAACGGTTCTGGTCGTGAAGGTGACGGATTGAGAGTCAAGCTCCTCCAGATCACCGACCTGCATCTTTCGGATCGAGCCGACACGCCAGCAGCCGAGGCCCTCCGATGGGCGATCGATACGGCGAACACGCTGGTACCCGATCTGGTCGCATTCACTGGAGATATGACGACCCACGGCACGGCCGAATCCGCCACCCGATTTCTCGAGCGGGCGGAGGGATTGACCGTTCCGTGGGTCTTCACGCCCGGCAACGCGGAGTTGCGGTCGGACGGGGCGATGTCCGTCCTGGCGGAATGTGTGCTCCGCCAATCGATCGACGTCGGGGGCATCCGGTTCCTGTTGCCCGACACGTCGACGGGGCGGTTCACTCCCAAGGATCGCGCCTGGATGGATGCGGTCGATCGATCGGAGGATTGTCCGATCGTCCTCCTGACGCACTATCCCACAGACACCTTGGACGTGGATTCACGCGAGTGGGTTACGGCGTGGTTGGCCGGTCGGCCTGTGGAGCTTTACCTGGCGGGTCACCGCCATTTCACTCGGTCGCGGTCGGTGGGTGGGTGCCAGGAGGTGATCACGCGTGGTCTGGATCCGGACAAGGCGTTCGGCGGTCCGCCAGGTATCAGTGTGTTCGAGCGAGGCGACGGTCGCTGGATCGAGGAGGCGATCGCGTGGCCCCACGGAAACGATCTTCTCCCGGCGGATACCGACCATTCGCCCGTTGGATGGTCGATTCACGGCGATCCGACCGACGCCGTCGTCGAAACGTATGACTTCGGGCTCAACGTGCTCGAGCTTCGGCCACGCGAGCCGGACTATGATTTCGACACAACGCTGTCAGAGCTGTCCCGTCTTCGCGAAGACCGACCGCTGTATCTGTCGTGGCACTTGCCCAGTCTGAACTGGGATGATGAAACCCACGCGGTACGCGGAGGGGACGACATAAGCCGTCAGGTGGAACACGGACGACAGTGTGGCGTCGACGCATTCACGATCCACGTGCCCCAGGCTCGGGCGGACCGGATGTTCGACGGCGATGAACCATCGGGTGTGTGGACGGCCTTCCTGGAGTACTACGATCGGCTGTTTCGCGACGCTGTGACGGACGGGATCCGCTTGTCGATCGAGAACGTACACAATGCGCCGGGAACCCCGCGAGATCGAGCGGAACGGAAGTTCGCGACTGAAATCGGAGAATACCTGGCCTGGATCGATTCGGTTCGATCCGAGATCGGATCGATTGCGTGCGTCGGCGCCCACTTCGATGTCGGCCACGCCCGTAACAATGGCGATTTCGGAAATATCCAACCTCTGGGAGACTGGTATTCGCGCGTCGGATCGCTGGTCACGGGCTATCACATCCATCAGGTGCGGCCGCACGAGGATACGGGCAAGCTGACGAACCATCGCGACATCATCTCTCTGTATGACCGAACGATCAGTTACGCCGGGTTCCTCTACGCGTGGTCGAACCGACTCATCAACCGGGCACCCCTGTTCGTCGAGGTTCGTGACCCGGAGGAGCGACGCAGGACGACTCGGTTGTTGGAGCGACACTTTGCCGAAGGGTAGTGTACCCAGTTGCCGTGTTCGGTCGTGGTCGTATCAAACCAAGGTGCAATGAGGGATCGCAGATGAGCGCGTTCAACCGGGCGAAGGACATCAAGGTGGGTGTGATCGGCTACGGCGGGGCATTCAACATGGGGCGTACGCACCTGACGGATATGCAAGCAGCGGGGATGACGCCGGTGGCGGTCGCCGAGCTCGATGCGGAACGTTTGGAAGTCGCGACGGAGGAGTTTCCCGGCATTCAACCTTACCGTTCGGTGACCCGGATGCTCAACACGTCCGATGTGAACCTGGTCGTGTTGAGCACGCCGCACAACACGCACTCGAGGCTAGCGCTTCAGTGTCTGCGCGCTGGACGACACGTGATCAGCGAGAAGCCGCTGGCCATCAGAACGAGTGACTGCGACACGATGATTCGGGAGGCGAAAAAGCGAAGGTTGATGTTGACGACCTACCACAACCGGCACTGGGACGGCTGTGTACTGTCCAGCGCCCCGGGGTTTTCTTGGACACTCCGTTGACCTACAGTAGGTCGAAAAGGAGGGTCCACCATGAACAAGGCTACCAGGGGATCGGTTGGGGCGGAGCGAGCGAGAGCGAGCGGAGGCCCAGCCGATCCAAGCGCGACTTCGCAGGGTCGTTTCTCCGTGAAGAAGAAGGCCGAAGCCGTATTACGTGTGATGCGTGGCGAGAGCCTCGACAGCGTCTCTCGCGATCTGGGAGTAACGGCAGCTAAATTGAGCGAGTGGCGCGATCAGTTCCACTCTGGCGCCCAGGCCGCACTACGCTCTCGTCCGAGCGACGAGCGTGACGAGAGGGTCAAGGACCTCCAGGCGAAGATTGGCGAGCTCACGATGGACAACGAGCTGCTGCAACAAAGAATCGATCGTCTGGAAGCCCGCCGCCCTTTGGCGCATCGGAGGTCGCGGAAATGAGTGAGGTCCTTTCGCCCTCCACGGGGAGACGCTACAGCATTAAACGCGTGTGCAAAGTGTTGCAGATACCCCGTTCCACGGTGCACAGCCAGCTTCGTCGTTCATCCGTAACCGATCTTCGGCAACCCCGGAAGCGAGGCCCGGTCGGAGCGGGTACCGATGAGGAATTGGTCTCCCTCATTCAGCAGGAGATCGACGCGTCACCCTTCCACGGCGAAGGATACCGCAAGATCTGGGCCAGGCTTCGCTTTCACGGTATGCGGACGTCAAAGGATCGGGTCCGCCGGTTGATGCGTGAAAACGGGCTCCAGGCGCGTCCAGGACGGCGTCGCGAACGACGAGCCCACGATGGCACGATTACGACCGAGAAGCCCGATCAGATGTGGGGCACCGACCTGACTGTGACGCCCACGGTCGACGAGGGCAGAGCCTCCGTGTTTATCGCGATCGACCACTGCACGTGCGAGTGTGTGGGCATTCACGCCTCCAAGACGGCCAACCGCTTTGAGGCTCTCGAGCCGATCCGACAGGGCATCCGTGAACACTTCGGGGGCTTCGAAGAAAACATCGCCGAAGGACTGGAGCTCCGACACGATCACGGGTCACAATACGTCTCTGACGACTTCCAGAACGAGATCGCATTCCTCGGCGTCCAAACATCGCCGAGTTTCGTGCGTGAGCCAGAAGGCAACGGATGCGCCGAGCGGTTCATCCGTACCCTCAAAGAAAACCTCCTGTGGGTTAGACACTTCAGTACCATCGAAGACCTGCGCCTCGCACTCCTTGAGTTTCGGGACAGATACAACCACAGGTGGATCATCGAACGTCACGGCTACAAGACGCCCGAACAGGCTAGAAACGCACTCACGGCAACTCGAAAGGCCGCCTGAATACACTCACCCGAGTGTCCAGACAACCGCGGGCTTTACACTCCTTTCTTACGGGTACACGCTCTCATACGCGTACCCACAACGTAAGTTTGGAGCCCTTTAAGTTTCAACTACGATAGGCACCTCAACCGGTGTTCGGATGCAGATCGATTGTACAGAACCGTTGAATGATCAGAAACAGCCGATCGGAACTCTCCAGCTTGGCGATCTGTTCTTCAAACCGAAAGTGTTCCAGGATGTTGAGCGCCCGGGTTGAGAACCCTTGATGTACTGCGTGAGATTGGCCGCGATGTCATCGGGATCGTCGCGGAGCGTCTCGAACGTAAATGGGCTTGTGTTGTGGAAATCCAGTCCCGTGACGCGATTCAGGAGCGGCTCGATGCTGGTGACCTTGCCACCCTTCAGCTTTTCAGCCCGCTTGAGCACCCGGTCTTTCGTTGGCTGCAAAACGCAATCGAGGCGTCTCAACACCGTCAATGGCAGCATCACGTCTTTGTATTGATTCGGCCGGTAGGGCCCTCGCAGCAGATCCGCGACCGACCAGATAAAGCTGACTTTCTCACCCCAGTTGTTCATTCTCGCTACACAGTTCTGTTTTCTTACTCCCAGCCCCCTGCCCAATGTCTGAACGCCTCGACCCATTCCCAACCTTCGGGTGGCGGGTCGGGCACGTTCAGATCCAGAAGCCGAATACGCTGTTTCTCTTTCCCCCGCCGACAGACAGCCACGATGTCGTCACCGCCGGTGAGATCTACTTTATCGACTTTGACGGGCAGCCCAAGAACTTCGACTTCAAACGGAAAGGACACGTGTTCTTCAACGGCGTAGAACAGGGATGTTGCCTGTTCGGCCTCGCCGTAGGCATCTACGGTCCCTTCTTCTACCAATCGATCGAGTTCGGCTGCCGAAGGTTTGCGACGTTTACCCATATTTCGCCCCAGTCTATATCGAACGCCCGAACGATTGAAGTGCTTCCTGGTCGTATTCAAGAGTAAGCTCGTTCAGTTCTTTTGCCGCCGCTTCGTCCGAATCAGCGACCTCGTATCTCATCGAGGCGTAGCCTTTCATTCGCTTTTGGAACATTCTCCCCAGCATCGGAACCTTGAGATCCACGTAGTCATAAATGCGATCATCCGCCTTCCCTCGATAGGCGCGATGGAGCCTCCCGGCGTATTGGACGAGCGTACCTCTCCAGGCAATCGGCATCGCGAGGAAGAGCGTGTCCAGGCGGGGATCATCGAAGCCCTCACCGGTGAAACGTCCAGTCGAAATCACGAGCCGCTCTTCGTCGTCGGACAAATCGGCGAGTCGATCAAGAGCTTCGCGCCTCTTTTGGGTACCCATCCCGCCTTGTAGTACGACCAGGTTCGGGGTCATCCCCTCGAGTCGATCCGCGAGGAATTGCAGATGATCTCTTCTCTCAGTCAGAACCAGAGGAGATCGACCTTCCTCCAAAGCTCGGATGACGTCGTCCAGGATCATCTCATTCCGTTTCGGGTCCAGGGCAAGGCGCTGATAGATGTGTTGTATTCCCGTGCGAGTCCCATCTACATCAATTGAGAAGGACGTCTCACGGACAAAGAGCCGATGTCGAAAAAAACCCCGTACAGCTTGATCCTTGCGATCGAAGGAATATCGGATCGGTCCAAGATAGTAGTGGAGAATCGGGTGGTGGCCGTCGCGCCGGATTGGAGTCGCCGTTAAACCCGTTAAATGCTTTGCCCTGACCTCTTTCAGAACTTTTTCAAAAGAGACAGCTGGAATATGATGACACTCGTCAACGATCACGTTGCCATACCTTCCAGCAAACTCAGACAGATCCTTCCTGCGCGCCAGACTTTGGATCATCGCCACATCCACCAGCCCTGTCTGTTTTCGCCTCCCACCGCCAATCTGACCAATTTCCTTCACATCAAGGCCCAGAAAAACCGCAAGCTGTTCGCGCCATTGATCCAGAAGCTGCGTTCGATGTACGAGAACTAACGTGGCTCGTTTCCGTTCCGCGATCAGGTGGATACCGACGACGGTCTTGCCCATCCCGGGCACTGCAACGAAGACTCCGATGTCAGATCCCAATATCACATCGGCAGCTCTTTTCTGAGCGGCGGTCAACTCTCCTTGAAAGGCAACATCGATCCGCTCACCTGCTGTCTGTCGATCTTCGATCCTAAGCGTAATGTCGTGAGTCGCAAGCAGCTCCTCAAGATCGAATAAACAGCCTCGGGGCAGCGCCACGGCTTCGGACAGATCTTCAGCACAGGTGATGACTCGAGGAGTCAACGCGGTAGACAGTCGCAGAGATTGCCTTTTGTAGAACTCTGGGTTCTGGAAAGCCGCCAACCGTTTGATCTGATTGATCAGGGAAGAGGGCAAACCCGACTTTTCTACAAGAACACCCCGATCCAGATCGGCCCGAACACTCTTGGGCAAAGGATCCTCAATCGAGACGATCTGTGGCCCTTCTTGAGATCGCGCGGTCTTATCCCCGGGTTCATCGGACAAAGACGGGATCTGTACGCCGATAATTCGGCCTTCTTGGGATGCCATCTCGGCCAACGCCTCAACCCGTGAACGTGGCAAACGGTCCAAGGAGGCGAGATAGCCCCATTGATCCTCGTAGGGCGCCCATCTGTTGTCGACAAACACTGTGTTCCCAGCGCGCCTCGCCTCATACTGAAGCGGCAGGGCGATCAGGTTCCCGAATCCGCCTCGCGGCATCGTATCCTGGCTGGGAAACAGACGGTCGTAGGAAGCCATCGATATCTGGTGTCTTTGCGTCATCGTCTGCGTGATCAAATAGCAGCCCATTTTTCTCGCTGACGCTGCGGATACACACTCCTCAAAGAAGAACCAGACGTGTGCCCCCTTCCCCGATCGAGATCGTTCAACCGCGGGAGTCATCCCAAGCTTGATAGAAGTCTCCAGAAAGGAGGAAACATCGTCTGCCCAGGCCTTGCCATCGAAATCAATCGCCAAAATAGCGCAGGTGTCGTCTTCCAGCAGCGGATAGACTCCAACGACGTGACGCCCCTGCAGATGGTCCTTGATAACTTGGTCGGTCACGGGAAGGAATGCTTGATTCGGACACTCTCCGCACCTTACCCGAGGTTTATCGCAGACACCGTGCACCCATTCGTTACCGCACGCTGGGGCGTACCCAATCGATTGTTTCCGCTGGTTTCGCCAGAATTTGGGGAAGACATCCATCCGACCTCGAAAGAGCGAGCGAAAGAGGGTAATCTTCTCTTGGTTTGATCGGGGCGATGCTACTTTGTGGGGGAGGGCTTCGACAGTTGGGCCAGACAGGGAAAGCGAGGTCAACTTATCCTGTAGTTCTGCCAGACGTCCGACGAGTAAGCGTTTCTCGGCATCGATGTCCGCGAGACGGGCTTTTTCGTCACGGATCTTCTGGATCAGAGTGGCCTTGTCAAGGGAAGTCAACGGACACACCTATTCGGCAGGTTTCTCGCGGCGCTCCCTGACCTCTCGAAGCACATCCACGATCTCATCTCGAGTCAGATCCAACCTCACGCCCTCGACATCCAGCGGCGAGCTCGAGGGATTCGCCGTTCGCAGGATTGAACTCCTGCCCGTCACGTCTTCTGATCCGGACCTCTCCTTCCCGACGAGCCCGATCGAGCAGGGATGCCAGGGTTTTGCCTTGCTTCTGAGTATGTGACAACAGTCATCGGTCAGCCTTCAAATGTGCCAGGCAATGAGCTCGCATCTGTGGCCAGTGCGTGTCCTGCCGTCGTCTAGAGGCAAAAATCCAGCGCCAGGACGGCCTGAGAAGGGTCTTTGACCGTTTCACCCGGTAAGCGACAGGTTTCAGTCGATGATCTCCTAGCGAGTTTGGACTTCAGGTCCGTTCATTGGTTGAGTTGCCTTCGATGTCAATCAGGGGGAGACCACCGCAAGACTCCCATCTTCCCAGGGTGTGCAGCTTGCGCCTTAGTATGCCACTCAAAACCGACTTCGACCGGCACCTTCAATTCGCGAGCAATCCAGAGGGTCGTCTCCCACGCCCTATGAGAATCGAGGCCCTGTATGGACAGATCCAACTTCGGAATGTATTTGAATCCTCGAGAACTTTCGTTGCCCTCCAAAAGGTTGGCCCTTGACACCTGCTGCATCTTCTCGACTCCCAGGACCTCCGCCGCCTTGATGTGGGCAAATTTCACGAGTTCATTCCACTTGGGAGGCACCGCATCATTCCCGAACTTTGCCCGCAAGACCCTTGTATGGCGAAGATTCTCTGGGTGGTCCGGGTCCAACTCAATCCCGCTCCGCTGATTCCCAGTCGTCCTGGGCTGACCGTTCGCGTTCTGGTGATAAAAGTCCAACAGGCGGTCAATAACGGATGCCTCCGTATCAACGAAAGGCTCCGCAATCTTCTTCAATCGACCATACGTTTCATCCGAAATCTGAATCGTCTGTGTCATCGCCGGCCCCCAGAATACTGATATTAATAATGTAGATTGATATATAAATATCATACTACATGAGATATGTGTAGATGTCAACCCCTCAGACCCATTCCTATCGCAAACTCTTGCAAGTCGTCCAAGTTACCCTGACCGAAGGCCGGCTTCGTGCCGAACAGGCCGTCGAACGCGAGCGGTTGACGACGTATCACGAGGTGGGGCACCAAATTCATCAACATCTGACAGAATCAGGCGAAGGCGGAACCTACGGCGAGCGGCTCTTTCTAAGCCTGGCTGGTGACCTCGAAATCGCCGAGCAACTCCTTCGTGATGCGGTAAACGTGTATCGTTGGCATCCTAATTTCCCACGCGCGTGGGAAATTAGGATGGACCCATTACCGAATCCTCCTTCGTCTTCCATCCAAAGATGATCGCGATCGACTCGAAAAGGAGGCTGCCGCGGGCGGATGGACAAACGGCCCTTTCCCCTCGCATTATCTTGCTTCTGTCCAGTTGAGGCGTACCCTAGCCTGGCGTCAGGGACGGGGCGCTGAGGCGTCAGAATAGAGTTCTCATTTGGATTGATGGACACATCCCGTCCAGGGTTATAGAGTTCTTCCTGACAGATTGGATTCAGCAGGGACGCCTTGCCCGATCAGCGCATCGGCTATGTCCGGGTGAGCAGCTTCGACCAGAACCCGGAACGCCAAGTTGAGTTGTGTCCAGGTTCGAGAAGGACGCCCATCCAGGGAGGCTGGAGACGTTGAAGAAGGAGACGATCGCAATGATCGGCAGCCGCGCCTTTACTGCATTGATGGTGGGATGGCTATTGACGAACGCCGTTCAGGCAGAGCCGCGGCCCGGCGACATCGCCGGCGTATATCCGTCGGCAGGGCCGGGTGACCGTACGTTGTACGCGATAGCGCGGGTGAACCCGGGAGCCGGTCCCGCGACGACGAGGTCCGGGGAGTCGATCATTCAGGTCTTCGTCACCGGCAGGGACCGCCGCGTCGAAGGGACTGCCAGTCACTACTTTGCGGTGCCGCGGGATGTATCCACGGGCGTGCGACTCGACGCGCTCCACTCGGCACCGGGTCCCAATCACTTTATCCAAATTGACGGCCGGGAGTACGCGCTCCAACGGATTATGGTCGGGGTACGGGAGGGCCACCTGCGTCTTGAAGGGGCGGTTCTGGTACGCACCGGCTTCTTACCAATGATAATGCGTGGACGGATCGAGCTTCGGCTGGACTCGGCCCTGAACCCCGGCGGGACCGCAGACGAGATGACGGCCAAGGCGTTGGAAGACACGACACGGGCCGACAAAATCAGTCGTGAAGGCTATGAGAAGGCGCTACGAGACTACCAAACAAGAAGAGCGCGAGAGTGAATGGGCCTTAGCGTACGATTTTTCCCGTTTCGTGAGGTGACCCCACCTCAACCCCCATAACAAAGCGCCCGGACGGTGCCGTGATGCTGCGCATGCCCTTCGAGTTTCCCGACGGAGATCGCTTCCCTATCCACGTTTCGGAACTCGGGTCCGGTGGATTGCGCCTTTCCGACCAGGGCCATACGCTCATGCACATCAGTTACGATCACGACATTGATTCGTTCCTGGAAGGCACCCGTGGCCAGCTCATCGAGCGCACCATGGCCGAGACCGGCCTTGAATGGGACGGAGACGCATTCTGCGTCGATACTCCAATCGATAGGCTTCCTGATGCGATCTTTCGTTTAGGTCAAGTGTTGACCAGGGTTTACGACCTGATTGCCCTTCCAAGTGTTGTTTTGTGTTAAGGGTCAGCCGAAGGAGTCCATAGCCCCCACCTTCCGTGACTCTGGCCACCGAAGTGTTGCTGCAAGTTTCTGAATTTGCCGTAGGGTGGTTATGTCCCTCTGCGTCTTCTCAAAAGCTTCCTTCGCGTGGTGCTCGACGCTGGCAAGACTCACGCGAAGATTCCTGATGATCGGATCGAGATTGTCCTCGGTGATCTCTGACTCGGAAAGAATAGTTGACGCCGGACACGCTCTATCCACGTGCTTCTGCATAGCCTCTCTGTCCTTGATCTTCCCGCCGTCCGAAATCGGTCCCGAGACGTAGATCCCTCTCTCACGTCGATGCGTGTAGACCCCTTTCTGGGTGCGATGTTCGTAGTGTGAGACGACGTTCGGGGTGGTTTGATTATGGGCTCTGAGCGGGCTTAACTTTGCCCTTCTGTGCGGGTTTTCGAGGACCTCGACGAGGTTCCGAACCCAGAGGACGTCAAGACCGATCCTTGAGCCCGGTCCAGACTGCGGGATACCTCGCAGATCAAGTTACCGACCTCCGCAAGGAGCGAAGCGTCGCGAGAGCCACTACCTCATCAATTGGGCAATGTGACGCATGCTTTTCATCAGTGATGTCGTCAACAACTGCTGATACGGGGCTTCGGGAGCTTTTTCCGCATAGAGCCTCCACGGGTCATACTGACCTTGATATACCTAAATAGTACCGTAAATTTAAGAAATAAATTCACTCCTATTGAGTATAGGAATATACCTACATGAAAGAAAGAACGACGATCGGCGATCGAGTAAGGAAGGCAAGGGAGCGGTCTGGTCTTGCCTCCTCGCAGGCAGCCTTGGCCAAGAGGCTAAGAGTGACACCGAAGCAAGTCTCTGTATGGGAAAACGCCACCAACCTTGAATGGAGAACCTTGGAGCGGATTGCGAGCGCGCTGGAGACTACGCCAGAAGACATCGTCAATGAGGGGATTACGGCACGGTTCAGGACGGAGTTCGAGGAGCTGCTGGAGAGTCGTAAACGATCGGTCACGGCGCGTTGGCTTGACGGGATTTACCCAGATCCCGAAGGGAGAAAGATAAACCTGACTGAGAACAACCTACTGATAGCTCTGGACGCCGATTTGCTGGATTGGCCCCCCGAAGAGTCAGGTGGCTATTCTGACCGTATCGCTGGCGTCACCCGCCGATATTGCAGTCAGGTTCAGAAGGCAGCATGGTCCGATGCTCGCAAAGCCGAGATGATCGAGACAATCGTCAGCATTGGCACTAAACACTTTGCGGAAGCAAGAGAGAGAGGGATTTCGCTCGATGCCATCACAGCCCACTTGGCGGCAGACAGGAAGGAAGAGACGAAGCAGCTAAGAGGATTGGTCTCCCGGATGACAGAAGACAAGGAGATGCTGGATGTCGTCGATTGGTTATCGAGTGATAAGCGGTACGTGAGGCTTCTGAAGACTTTGGGCAACCTACCAAAGGATCTCAACGATGCGGACCTGGGAGTGATAGCTCAGGGGCTTCGCGGCATTCTTAGGATGATCAAGCAACTGAAACGGCCCAGCTAACCGGAAAGACATGCAACGCGACATCCACAGACCGAAATCGTGATGCCAAATTCAAGACCAAAACTCGATGAGTACATGAAGGAGGAAGGAAACGCCCTCCTCGACGGCGAGAGACTCTTGGCTCCCGAGCAGGTGATGGCTCGTCTTGGGATCACAAAGAGGCAGCTCAACGAACTACATAGGGGCGAGAATCCGCGGGGTCTGTATCTGCCGGCTTACAGGCTGGGGAAGAAGACAATCCGTTACCGGCTGAAGGATGTGCTGCGGCTGGAATGGGAGGCGATGAAGGAGTGTAGCTGACCGAATTTAAGTCAGCTTGGATTACTATAGGTCGATGGGACGGCAACACTCAACTGGCTGCCGCAAAAGCCAGCGTCAATACGGAAGCCTATCCATTGGATGCTGCTCGGGTTCGATGTAGTGGAGATACTGCATCGTCGTGTTTAGGCTGGCGTGGCCCATCCGCTTCTGGAGCGTTGTAGGGTCTACGCCGTTGCGGAGGGCCATCGTCGCGTATGTGTGTCTGAGAGAGTAGACGGTAATTTCTGGATCGATTTTCTCCGCACGGATCATCAGTGAAAAGGCCTTTTGCGGTGCAGCTTGGGAAAGCGGCCTCTTCCGGTAGCCCTTTCTCCTCGAATCCCCACCAGGCATCACGAACGGCCCGAGCATTCCCTCATCCTCCTGCCGTTTACATTCCTCTTGAAGATAGTCGACAAAGCTCAGCTTGATATCTAACCGACGGGCTTCGCTATCTTTGGGCACCCAAGTCTCGCCTGTTTCCTCGCAAGCGGATCTGTGGATGTCGATTATTCCACCCCTCCGATCGATTGCATCCCATCTGAGCCAGCACATTTCTTCATCCCTCAGTCCCGCGTAGAGCCCAAGTCTGACTACTGTGGGCAGGCTGCCACTTATTCTCGTCCGATAGTTCAAGGAAGCGTCTAGGATGTATTTTGCTTCTTCTTCGGTGAGGACCCTACGCTCCTTGGACTTCCTTGGCTGGCGAATCTTAACTTGCCGTGCCGGGTTCTCAGAAAGCATTCCGAGTCTAATGGCCTGGTCGAGCAAGAGTCTGAGTTTGGTGTGGTAGTGATAAACACTCCAATCCGAGTAGTTCCTCCTGAGCTGGGCTAAATAATTTGACACATCATGCGTGGTGAGCTCCCTGAGATCTGGATGATGGGTTCCGAGCCACTCCAATACCTGCCCGGCAAGACTTATGTGGTTCTTGTAAGACTTCCTTCCTACTCCACCTTTACCCACATCTGCTGCATAGTCCTCATAGGCTCGCAGGATTTCTTGATAGCCCGTCTTCTGGAGGGTGGCTCTTGAGTTTCTCTTTGCAGTTTCCAGATATCCTCTGAAGACGGTGCCGGCTTCTTCCTTCTTTATCCAGCCCCTCTCAATCCACTCCTGAATGTCAGCTTCTACAGCCAGGCCCGTCCGAGCTGCGGCCTCCAATCTCCCAACTTGAGTCTTGAGGGCATTGGCTTCTGCCTTGAGCTTTGCATACTTGGCCTTCTTTACTGACTTACCATTGAGCTTCAAATAATAGGACACTCGCCAGTTGTTCCTGGCGGGGAATTTATGGACGGAAGCCATCTTGAAATCCCTATGTAACCCTCTATGTAACCCTCTATGTAACCCTAAACAACACGTATAGATGGGTTTTCTAAAGTATCAATGGGTGCTAATGTGTATACCTTATTGTAGCCAATTGGTTAGTCGTGAGCAAGAGATCTGTGCTTGGCTTAGGTGGATAAACCTTTATAATTGGGCAAAATTAACCCCGTAGAGCGTCTCAGCTTCTACGGGGGTTTTGGTGGGCGATACCGGACTCGAACCAGTGACTTCCTGCTTGTAGAGCAGGCGCCCAAACCAGCTGAGCTAATCACCCTTTGAGCATTGGGGGGCATACCGATCCCATTCTGGTGGCTGGGTCTGGGCTTGCGTCAGGCTGTGCCCTAGTGTCGTGGGCAGTTGGGACAGTGTTTCAGACCGACTGGAAGGAATCGCTCAGGAATTTTCGTCCAGACTCTCACTCTATCCAGCTCATATCTTCGCCGCGCACCAGAAAGGAGCGGTCGTCATAGCGACCGGGCCGCTCGACCTGAATGACGCCGTCTTCCACTGCGACGTCTAGGGGATTGGCCCGGGTCTGCAGAGGCAGCATGACGCGCTCGTGGACGCGTGCTGACTCGTAAACGGCCATCATGATTTCGAGGGCGGCCCGGCCGTATTTCGCCTCTCCCGGATAGTCCACTAGTGTCACGTCCCGCGTATAAGCTTCAAAAGTTTATGGACTTTCTCGAGGATTGAATCTGCCGTGGCGGTCCAGACGAAGGGTGTAGAATTCTCGTTGTAGTGATCAGTGAATTTCTTGATGCAGGCGATCAGGTCCTTGACGCTTCTGAAGGTGCCTCGTCGAATGGCTCTTTGGGTGATGATACCGAACCAGATCTCTACCTGGTTCAGCCAGGAGGCATATGTTGGTGTGTAGTGCACGTGATATCGTTTCCGTGAGGCGAGCCAACGCTTGACGTTCGGGTGCTTGTGCGTGCCGTAATTATCGACGACCAGATGGATGTCGAGATCCTTTGGGACGTTCTTGTCGATGTGCTTGAGGAACTGAAGGAACTCTTTGTTGCGGTGTCTGGGCTTGCACTGAGTCAGAACTTTGCCGGATGCGATGTTGAGCGCTGCAAAGAGGGTGGTCGTGCCGTTCCGGATATAGCTGTGAGTGACGCCCTCGACGTATCCGAGACCCAAAGGAAGAATCGGTTGTGTCCGTTCGAGTGCTTGAATCTGGCTCTTCTCGTCTACACAGAGCACCATCGCGTTGTCCGGTGGGTTCAGGTATAGACCGACGATATCCCTGACTTTCTCGACGAAGAAGGGATCGTTCGACAGTTTGAAGTGCTTCTGTCGATGCGGTTGCAGGCCAAAAGCTTTCCATACACGTTGAACCGAGGACTTGGAGAGCCCCGTCTCGTCGGCCATCGAACGACAGGTCCAGTGGGTGGCACCCTTCGGTTGCTTCTTGAGCGTCTTGTAGATGAGGGAGGAGATCTCTTCGTCGCTGACCGACCGTGGCCCTCCAGGACGCAATTCGTCATACAGTCCCATCAAGCCTTGCTCGCAGAAGCGACGACGCCACTTGCCGACAGACGCTCCGGACAACCCGACTCGTTCCGCGATCTCCTGATTGGTCAGACCGCAATCGCTCATCAAGACGATCTTCGCGCGACGCACCAAAGCGTGAGACATGCTACGCGAACGAGACAATGACTCGAGTTGATCGTGGACCTCATCACTGATGTTCAGTGGCTGTAACGGACGACCTCTAGCCATCGGTTCCTCCCAAGAATGAGTGCTTGAGGAACCATACGACAGAATCGAATATTTTTCTAGTTATTCCTGGGACGTGACACTAGTTCTCCCCTTATCCAGGCGCAGATGGCATTGGCCTGGCGCACGAAGGTGTCGCCATAACCGCCCTCTCCCTCGTCGGAAGGTACTTCCTGCCAGCCAGCCCGTCCTGGCTCCATGTATTTGAGGCTGTCGCCGGCGAGCTCCATCATGCCATCGGTGCCGTAGATGCTGCAATTGATGCCGCCCCAACCACTCAATTCATTTTCGATGACGCCTTCAACGCCATCGGGGTAGCCGATGATGCCGGAACAGCGGTCTTCGACCCGGTGGCCGAAGAGATAGTGGTCGGTCTTGCGCTCGACAGAGCCCATGACCCACTCGGGTTCTGGGTCGCCGAGGACGAAGAGCTGGCAGTCCAGGCAGTGCGTACCCCAATTGAGCATGCCCTGGATCACGGTGGACCAGAGCCGGCGCGGCTCACCGATGGCTCCGTCGGCCAGCAAGCGGCGCGCCTCGTTCCAGCACGAGTAGAAGCGGCGCTGGTGCCCAATGGCGAGCTTAACTTCATTGCGCTGGCAAGCGACGATCATCTCGTCGGCCTCTCCGAGAGAGCAGGCCATGGGCTTCTCGCTGACGATGGCTCGGGGGCGACGTGCGGCGGCAGCGATCGTCATAGGGGCATGCTGGGGATCCCAGGAGCAGACGCTGACGATGTCGAGTTGTTCCTTGTCGAGCATCTCGCGATAGTCGAGGTATTGGGACTGGACCTCGAAGTCCCGCGCGTATTCGGCCAGGGCCTGGGGATGGGTATCAGCAATGGCGACGATCTCAGTGTGTTCGCACTCGCGCCAGCCACGGCCGTGCTCGCGGGCGATGCGGCCGCTGGCGATGACGCCTACGCGAAATCTGTCACTCACATCATTTTCCTCCAAAGTGGGAAGGGATTAGCGCGAAAGACCTTAGGACGCATTCAGGCTGCGATGGTAGGCAGAAATTACGGCACTGTCAAAGCCGAGTCGGATCTTGCGGTGGGACAGTCCGTTGACCAGACGCTTTTATCATTCCTAGACTTGCATTTACTTGGTTGCTGCGGTCACCCACAAGATCCGAGAGAAGAGCGAGGAGAAAGTCATGGATATCAGCTTTTCCACGACGGCGGGTGCGGAAAATACGTGGAGTCTGGAGGAGTGTGCCACGTGGGCGAAGGAGCACGACTTCGACTGCGTGCGGCTCACGGACAGCGGGGTCCTGGATTCGGAGCTGGTTCTGAAGCAAGGACGGGCGGATGAGGTGAAGGAGACGCTGGCCGGACGCGATCTCTACTTGTCCTGCATCTCCGCTCACTGCAATCTGCTCGACGACGACGCCGAGATCCGAGAGGCGGAGTCGACGCGGCTGCTCCGGGCGATCCAGACGGCACGGGCGGTGGATTGTCCGGTCATCATCTGCGGCAGTGGGGCGCCGGTGAGGAACGGGCAGTTCTACGGCATGTACTCGTCGCCGCCGGGAAATGCGTCTGACCGCACCGATGAGCTCGTGGATCGGTACAGCGAGATGTTCGCGCCGATTGCGCGCGCCGCCGAGGAGAACGACATCAGGATTGCCCACGACGTGGCGGTGCGCATGGGCAACATCGGCTGCAATCCGGAGATGTGGGACCGCCTACTGCACGCAGTGCCGTCCGATCACATCGGGCTGTCGTGCGATCCGTCTCACTGGGTGTGGATGATGATCATGCCAGCCGAGGACGTGATCCGCGAATATGCCGGAAAGTGGTACTTCGCCGACGTGAAGGATTGCGAGGTGAGCTGGCGCATGCTCTACCGCCAGGGCATTATCGGCAACTGGTGGTGGCAGTACCGCGTGCCCGGTCGCGGCGATCTGGACTGGGCCAAGATCACGGGTGCCCTCATAGAGTCGGGGTACGACTATGTGCTCTGCGTGGAGAACGAGGACCGGGGCATGCCGGGCCTCGAGGGGCTCGCCTACGGCTGCCGGCATCTGCGGGGCTTGCTGCTCAGCCGCGAAGGGCACGAAGCGCCGAGAATTCCCTGGCTGATCCGCTAATGAGTCGGCCGCCGATCCTCTTCCCTGCATCACATTGCCATCTATCAACTGAGCTTTCGCTCACGGATGTCCAGAGCTATTAAACCGTTGGGAGGTGGGAGATGGATCGAGTGAGGGTTGGCGTCATCGGGTGCGGGCACCACGGAAGGGTACACCTCAAGAACTACGTGGAGATTCCCGAGTCCGAGCTGGTCGCGCTCGCGGAGGTGAACCCGGAACGCGCGCGCGAGGCGGCGGAGTTCGACGTGCCGCACCACTACACGGATTTCCGCGAGATGCTACAGCGGCACACACTGGACGTCGTGAGCGTCGTGACGCCTCCGGTGGCACACCGTGACGCCGCGGTGGCGGCCTTCGGGGCGGGCGCGAACGTACTAGTGGACAAGCCGTTGGCAATGGACCTCTCCCAGGCGAAGGATATTGTCTGTGCCGCCAAAGGCGAGCGAAAGCTTCTCTCTATGTGCCTGCAGTTCCGCTGGGATGCAGAGGTGCGTGCGGTGCGCCAGTTTATCGCCGAGGGTAAGCTGGGTCAGGCATATCATACCCGGATCCTCAGCGGCCACATCATGAATATCCCCGGGTACGGGGTCTTCCATCGGCGCGACCAATCAGGTGGCGGCGTGCTTCACAGCACGACGGTTCATTTACTTGACGCGATCCTCTGGGTCCTGGGCAACCCCGAGCCCGTGCGTGCCTCGGGTGCGAACTACCAGAAGGTCAGCAAGATGAAAACTCCTCTTGTAACCTGGCCCGGGGGCGTCGAGGCGTGCGACATTGAGGACTTCAATCTCGGCCTAGTGCACTTCGCGGACGGATCCACCATGGCGCTCGAGAGCAATTGGCTGACCCACCCCGGTCCCGCGAGTCCCTATGCACAGATCCTGGGCGACTGGGGCGTGGCGAGGCTGGGTCCTCTGTGTATCGAGCTGGAGGACGGTGACAGGATCGTGGATGTTGCGCCTTAGTGCATGGTTGCATAAACATTATTACGTATGTCCTGAACATTATTTGTAGCTTATGTTCTCCTTCAAAAGGAGGAGAACAATGCCAAGACGTTCGCCTTATGTGGTGCTACTGTCTGAGAAGGAACGGGTCGACCTCGAGCGAATGGCTGGACAATATACGTTATCGTATTATCAAGTGATCCGATCGAAAATCGTGCTTCTCGCCGCCGAGGGATTATCCAACAAGATTATCGCCCAACGGTTGGATGTCCCGCGTCCGATCGTAAGCAAATGGCGTAAGCGCTTTTTCGAAGAGCGTCTTTCGGGACTCGAAGATAGATCTCGTCCCGGGCGCCCGCCCGGTTTTCCCCCCTCAGGTGGTCGTTCAGATCAAGGCGCTGGCGTGTGAACTACCGAGCGAGAGCGGGATACCGCTCTCGCGGTTCAGCTGTTCCGAGATTGCCGCCGAGGCAGTGCAAAGGGGCTTCGTTGCCAAGATCAGCGGCGCCACTGTCTGGCGCTGGTTGAACGAGGACGCGATTCGTCCTTGGTATCATCGCTCCTGGATTTTCCCACGGGACCCGGACTTCCAAACCAAAGCAGGTAGAGTCCTTGATCTGTATCACCGCCAATGGCAAGGAAAGCCTTTAGGGCCGAGGGAATATGTACTTTCTGCCGACGAAAAGACCAGTATTCAAGCACGAGCTCGCAAGCACGTTACCCTACCGCCAGCCTCGAACAGAGCGGCACGCGTTGAACACGAATACGAGCGGAAAGGAGCCCTGGCCTATCTGGCTGCTCTCGACGTGCACAATGGTCGAATCTTCGGTCTCTGTGAGTCTTCTTCGGGTATCGAGCCCTTCAACCGGCTCCTGAGCCTGATCATGAGCCGGAAACCCTATTGCTCGGCAAAGAAAGTCTACCTCATCGTGGATAATGGCTCCTCGCACCGAGGGCAAACATGCATCGACCGTATCCAGGGGAAGTGGCCAAACATCCACCCCGTTCACCTTCCGATCCACGCAAGCTGGCTCAATCAGATCGAGATCTACTTCTCGATCCTCAAACGCAAGGCTCTGACACCTATCGAATTTGCATCGCTCGAAGAGCTTGAGGCAAGAATCCTCGGTTTTCAGGAACGCTACGGACGTATCGCCACACCCTTCAAATGGAAGTTCACACGAACAGATCTCGCGGAGATGATCGACAAACTCAGGTTCTACGATACGCCCTTGGCAAAGTCTGCTTAGAATACGTCACCGTATTTGCGAACAGGAGTACTAAGGTAAGCGGTACAGGCCGCGACTATCCGGTATCACATCACTCACTGAGCAATGTATTCACTGGATCCTGCTTCGCGGCTCGAGCGGCCTGAAATCCGATTGTAAGCACGGCGATGCCGATGCTTATGACACCGCTTAGCACGAATGGCATGGGCCCAACGGCAACACGAAAGGCGAAGTCTTCAAGCCAGCGATCCATAATCCACCACCCCAACGGCCACGCGACCACGTTCGCGATAATCACCGGTCGCATGAATTCACCGCAGAGCATGAGAACGATGTTCGATTCCGACGCACCGATCACTTTGCGGATTCCGGTTGTGACACGTAGCATGATCCTGAGACCGCGCTGCGAGCGTGAACGTTTCGTAGACTCAGTCTCGGCCATCAGAGAAGATTCCGGCGCCCACCCAAATCGGTTCACTGTCGTCCCTACATCCCTATAGCACATTCGTCTCATTCAGGAAACCAGAATACGGCATCCCTTGTCTATAATCGTAGTGCGTCAGAACTGATCAGAGCCACATTCATCACAGCTGACGAACACCCTATTAGAATGCTCTCCAACTACTTCAAAGTCGCCTGGCGATACCTGCTACGCGACAAGGTGATCAGTTTAATCAGCGTGACGAGCCTGTCTCTGGGCATCGGATGCGCAATCCTCGTCTTCCTCGTGCTCCAGAATGAGCAGGGCACGGGTTTCTCAACGGTGAAACTATAGAATGACAAGGTCATAGATCGTTCCCTACGCTTGGTTGTGTGTGTAGGACAATCAAAGCGAAGGGGGTGCGACCTATGACCGGGAGCAGATTACTATCGAAACTGCTGAGATTCAAGGGGTTCCGTGTTGTCAGCTGGTGGTTTGAGGGGAGAAGCTGTTTCGTCATCGCCGTAAAGCCACATAAGAATGGTTGTTGTTGTCCGGAGTGCGGCCGTCGAGGTAAAATCGTCCGCACAATGCCCCATCCGCGTCGGTGGCGTGACATTCCGGTGTGCGGGTGGAGGGTCTGGCTTCTCTACCATCCTCGGGAGATTCGGTGTCCTACCCACGGTCGTGTGGTCGAGGAGATTCCGTGGGCGGAGCGGTTCTCTCGGGTGACGTATCGCTTCGAGTATGCCATGCTGCGCTACTGCCAGACCATGACGCAGAAGGCGGCGTCCGAGTTACTGCGCATCTCTGCCTCGACGCTGTCGGATCTCCTTCACCGATCCATCACGCGGCTTCGTGAAGGTCATCGTATCCGAGGGCTCAAAACCATCGGGATCGACGAGATCTCCTACGCCAAGCGTCACAGGTACGCCACGCTCGTTTACGATCTGGACCGCTCCTGCGTGGTGTGGGTTGGCCGCGGCAGGGCGCGTAAAACGATCGATCGGTTTTTCACAGAGGCTCTCAGTCCCTACCAGAGATCCAAGATCGAGTGGGCCTGCTGCGACATGAGCGAAGCTTACATCGGAGCCATCCAGGAACACTGTCCGAATGCCAAGCTGGTCCTCGATCGCTTTCACATCGTCAAGGCTCTCAATGCCGCCGTTGACGAGGTCCGTAAGGACCAGTGGCGTAAAGCTGCCCCGGATGAGCGCAAAGCCATGAAGGGCCTCCGATGGCTCCTCTACCGGCACTCAGCGACACGCTCCAGAGGGGATACTCGGACACTCAAAGCACTGGAGAAGGCGAACTACCGAATCTATAGAGCCTGGAGACTCAAGGACGAGTTCGAGCAGTTCTGGGAATACAAAGCGCCCTGGGCTGCCGAACGCTTCCTGAAATGCTGGACGACGTCCGCACTCAGAAGTCGACTTGAACCCCTGCGAAAGTTCGTCAGGACCCTGCGACAGCACTTCTTCGGCGTCCTCGCATTCGTGAACACGCGTCTTACCAACGCCATCGCCGAAGGCCTCAACCGAATCGTCCAAATCGTCAAGAACCGAGCCAGCGGATTCCGCACACTCGACGCATTCAACGATATGATCTTCCTTACCGTCGGAGACATAAACATCCCTGAGCAGATTCCGAAGAGGTTCCGCACACTCTAACCGCGCCCCCATGCCAGGAACCACGGCACCTTCACCCACTTCATCTCGTTGAGAGATCCGGATATAGCCAAAAATAAAGAAGTAATATTTCACGAAAACGGACGGCGCCTTCCCGTCCTGATAACCTAGCTTGCCCAGGGCTTTGCGTATCGTCCGAAACAATCGAACTTCCTACCACCAAGCCTACGGAACTGGTGAAATAAAGTTTACTTAGGAGTAATTATAAATGGCGAAAGAACTTCAGGTTATTGTTCGTGAGCAGATTCCGAAGAGGTTCCGCACACTCTAACCGCGCCCCCATGCCAGGAACCACGGCACCTTCACCCACTTCATCTCGTTGAGAGATCCAGATATAGCCAAAATAAAGAAGTATTTATGAACAAACCTTGCCCGCGCCAAGCCTACGGAACTGGTGAAATAAAGTTTACTTAGGAGTAATCGGGTTCCGTGCCGACTCTTAGCCCGTCCAAGTAGTCTGCCCATTCCTGCCCCAGCTGCGTCTTATTTGTCATAAGCCACGCATATTTAGGCGCCCTCTTTATCGACGGAAAGCTTTATTCTCCCATGTTCCCCAGACAAGACAGGGGGCCGTGGAAGGGTGACGCGTCGATCTCCTGCTGAATGAGGGAGACCAATTCCTCATCGGTACCCGCTCCGACCGGGCCTCGCTTCCGGGGTTGCCGAAGATCGGTTACGGATGAACGACGAAGCTGGCTGTGCACCGTGGAACGGGGTATCTGCAACACTTTGCACACGCGTTTAAGCTGTAGCGTCTCCCCGTGGAGGGCGAAAGGGTGCCATTCCCGCGCCAAGCCTACGGAACTGGTGAAATAAAGTTTACTTAGGAGTAATTATAAATGGCGAAAGTGGACCCCGAACCCGAACAGGAAAAATAAAGAAGTATTTATGAACAAACCTTGAGCTCTATGCTTGTCGCACAGTCGTCTGAGCGGAGTCAACCAGGACTTTTTTACCGGCCCATCGAACTGTACCAGGTAGTGGTGCTTGACCGCTGTAGGTATCCTTTCGGAGTTCAGGTCAATAGGTGTGTAAAAGAAATCAGGCGGCCATCTTCCCGGCTTCGACCTGCGGTTCGGTTGAGTGTTTCTGATCGTAGACTTGTTGTAGCAAGTGTGGCGCGGTGAGTTTCCTGAATCGGCTCTCTGCGACCTTGAGCGTACGCCAGATGAGAGTCGTGGCGTTCCTGACTTTCTTGAATCGCCTGGCGGCGTTTGTGCGAAGCCGAACGGAAGCAAAGGGGCTCTCGACGACGTTCGTGGTTCTCAGGTGTTTCCAGTGTTCCTTCGGGAAGTCGTAGAACGTGACCATCCGATCCCAGTCTCTTTCGAGCGTCTCCACGGCGGCAGGGAACTGTGAGCGATACCGTGCGGCAAAGCGTTTCCGGAGCTTCTCGGCCTCCTTTTTCGTGCCGGCATAGGGGATCTGGACGAGCAGTGCGCGGGCTTCAGCCTGTGCACGCTTGGCGACCTTGTCGAGCACGTTGAGGATCTTGTGGTTCCAGCACCGTTGTTGCCGGCTCTCTGGCCAGACCTGATCAACGGCCGCCCAGATGCCCATATTCCCGTCCGCGGCGATCAGGACAGGATGTTCGAGCCCGCGATCCCGGAGATCCCGGAGCACCGTGAGCCAGGATTCTGTAGACTCTCGATAACCGGGTTCTATCGCCAGGATCTCCTTGCTGCCGTCGCTCATCGCGCCGATCACGACCAGCAGACACGCCTTCTCGCGCTCGAGCCCGGCTTTGACGTAGATGCCATCAGCCCAGGCGTAGACCAGTTCGCGATTATCCAGACGCCTTTCTTTCCAGTCCTGGAAGTCGACCTCCCACTTCCCTCGAAGACGAGCGATCGAGGTCGGCGAAAGCGGCGCGCCATCACCGAGCAGCGCACGCAAAGACAACTCGAAGTCGCCCTGGGAGAGACCGTGGAGATAAAGGTCGGGAAGCAGATCTCCAATGGCCCTGGTTCTCCGGGCGAACAGGGGGAGGATGCGGCTTTCAAACCGCTCTTCCAGACCACGAACCCGGGGACGCCGGACCTTGATCGTTCCGCAGCTCGTCGAGAGACGCCGGGGCTTGCCGTAGCCGTTCCTGTAGCCCCTGGAGCTATCGACCTCGGCTCGGCGCTCATACCACGACCGGCCCAAGAACGCGGTCGCCTCCTCCTCCAGAATGGACTGGAACCGGCCCTGGATCTCTTCACGGATCCAATCGTCAACCGTCTCCCACGTCGGCATGGACTTCAATGGGGCTCTATGCGTATGTTCCTTCACGGCGATCCTCCTTCCCAACCGGGCCTCTCACCCGGTTTTGTGTGAATCAACTATCTCACGGGAAGGGTAGGGTCGCCCTTTCTCTTTTTCCACACCTTTTGATTATAGCTCTCCTTTCGTCTTCATTGTCGTAGGCGGGATGCCAGTGCGTGTCACCAGTAGCGTCGAGTCGTGGGCGATTGGTGTCGATCGTACGATGCCCAACTCTGATCTTGTAGAGGTCGGTGATGTCTTCGGTCGGGTAGAGGCGCCCAATCCGTCGAACTTCATCCCGCGTCGTCTTCATCAACACGAACGCGTCGTACTCGATCTCCGCCGCGTGGAAATCTGCGTAAAGGTCTTCTCGCTCTTCCTCCGTACAGAACACCTTGAGGGTTCGCGTACGTCTGGGCACAATGCCTCCTCGGGGGCGGGGCACTCGTGAACATAACCGCGCGTTTTGCCAACCAATCTAACCCCATTGACTCGAAACGTATAGTGCGGGCCGGGGGCGATTTCCAATTCTGACGGCGAAGCTCGTCATCGGCGACGCATCGCCTTTTGGTTGTGCCCGAGGATACCAAGTCGCTGAATTCGTAAAAGCTCGCCCGTCACCTGGATACTGGACGATCAAGCAGCGTGAGATCGCGAAAGTGTCCGTTGCCACACCACCGTCTTTCAACGGAACGAAGGTCCGTCCTCACGAGCAAAGAAAGGGGACCCTCCAAGCATCTTTTTTCGGCAGAGGATGCGTGAAAGACTGCCGATAGAAAAGTATGGCTAACTGTCTTAAGCACAGGATGTTGCGCGGCATGCTCGATCTGCAGATCCGGTCGATATTGGCCGTATCCCTCCTCGCCGTGGTCACACTGGCCGAAAAGACTCCAGGCTCCGCGTCGCAACCCGTCGTCATCTCCATACGCGGGTCGGAGTATTACACCGATCTCGGATCGACCCACGGAATCGCTCTCGGAGACACGCTGGAGATCGTCGATCCGGAAACACGGCGACTGAAAGCGGTCGTCAGCGTCCTCCTCCTGTATTCGGGTCATTCCGTCACACGACCGGAGTGGTCGGACGAGACGAGGTCGATTGAGCTTCTAGACCACGTCCGCCGACCCACGAAGCTCGTGGAGGCTCCCATCTCCCCCGAGGGAACGGATGACCCCGTCATCGTGGCCACAGTCGAAGGATCGCTGGAGTCACTGTCCGATCGTCTGAAGACCCACGGGCCCGGTGCTTTAGATCAGAACGGGTGGACGGCCTTGCACTTTGCCGCCGCCAGAGGTTTCCTCGACAAGATGGAACTCCTCCTGGCCGCCTCAGCTCCGACCGATGTCGCCGATCACGATGGTTACACGCCTATTATCGCCGCGATCGGTCACAGACAGAAGGCGGCTGTTTTGCGCTTGATTCGGGCGGGCGCCAATGTGTCAACGAGAACGAGGGAGGGTCACACGGGGCTTCACTATGCGGCGCTCCTCGATCAGCCCGACATCATCGGGGCCCTGATCGAGGCCGGCGCCTCGGTCGAGTCGAGAGCGGAGAACAACCAGACGCCGCTGCTCGCGGCGGCGGCGGGGGGGAGTCTGAAGGCGGTGCGTGCCCTGTTGAACAGGGGTGCGAATCCGATGGCCGAGAGGAAGCGCGGAGGCGCACTGGCCGCTGCCGCCATGTCCGGCAACCGAAGAGTCGTCGAACTCCTTCTCGCCCGGAAGCTGAACCAGAAGACGAAAGACCTGAGCCTGGCGGCCGCAGCGTCGAAGGGCAGGCTCTACATCGTGAGGCACCTGCTTGCCAAGGGGGCTGACCCGTCCTTCGTGACCACACACGAGAAGGAGCGCCTGCCCGTCACCTTCCTGGCCACGGGCGCGGGCTACGAATCGACGGCCATTGCGCTCGTCGACCACGGAGCGAACATCCGAGCAACCGATCCAAACAATGGGAACCTTCTGCATCTTGCGTCGATCGTCGGCCTGCCCGCGCTCGCCCGTCGACTCGTCGATGACGGTCTGCGCGTGAACACCCCCCTGACGGCGGCCACTCCCCACTTCACCTCGCCGCAAGCGAGGGGCACACGAAAGTTGCCGAACTTCTCCTCTCCTCGAGCGCAGACCTCGAAGCCGCCAACGAAAACGGCGATACGCCGTTGCTGTCCGCGTCGTCCGCCGGACACACGAATGTGGTCCGAATGCTCCTTTCGCACGGAGCGGACGTCAAGGCACGAAACTCAAATCACGCCACGGCCCTGATCCTCGCCGACACAGAACCTCGATTCCTGATCGTAGAAGGTCCACTGCCGGAGACCATTCTGGACTACGACACCAGTGCGCCAGAAATCATTAGGGCCCTGCTTCTGTCCGGCGCGAACCCGAACGCACAGAACTTGACTGGCCAGACCGCGCTACAGGTTGCGGCTGTGTTCGGAGACGCTACGTCGGCGAAAATGCTCGTCGACGCTCGAACCAAGCTGAATCTCCGGGATTCGAACGGGCGCACTGCGTGGGAAACCGCCCAGACTTTCTGGCCCGACGGCGGCGCCAAGATGCTGTTCGGAAGCCTCCTCCAGTAATCTCCACGAACCACCAGAACTCCACCCACCAACCCACCAACCCGAACAGATCCATTTGCGCAGCCCCCGGCTTAGGCCTTTCTTCTTCGTGCCCGACGATCCATAGGATCCCCGCAAACCTTCGCAGAGGTCGGAAATGGCAACCATCGTGGTCATGGACGATGAACCCTCGGCCCGTAATGCAATCAAGAGAATCCTACTAAAAGCGGGTCACGAAGTACTGGACTTCGAAGACGCTACGCCGGCGCTGTCGGACGTCGACTTCGGAGCGATCGACCTGGCCGTCATCGACCTTCAAATGCCCACCTCGGGCTACGACGCGATCGAGGAGATCAGAGATCGTGGTCATACCGACCTCCCCATCATCGTCGTCAGCGCCCACGTCGATCTCGTGCTCACCCCGGACGTCCTCGACGTCCAGGGCATCGTGCGTAAACCCTTCTCCGTCGCCCAGATCACCGAAGCCGTCGACGCGCTCCTCTGACCCAACCTATCGTGAACAGTAGCAAAAACGGGTCACGTCGCTCTGACGTAACCCGTTCGTTGTTTCTACTGTGTCTGGTTCGGCTATCTCATCGCGGTCATCAGTTCGCGATCAGAAATCGCTCCCACCGTCGATCGTCTACCCCGAAGTCGCTTCGCTATTGGCCGCCTGTAGAAGGGCTCTCATGTAGGCGATCGAATACGCCATCCCCGCACGATGACCACCTCCGAGCATCTTCGGAATGTGATCGGGAATGATGGCACCGTCGAACTTCACTTCCCTCAGCGCCTTCATCGCCTCGTACATATCCATGTATCCATTGTCTATCAGGGTTTCGGTGCAGACGTCCGGCAACGGACTCGAAACGTTTCGGAAATGGATCTTGAACAGCTTGTTACGCTCCCCGAAATAGCGAATGGCCCCGGTACGTCGACACCCATTCCCACTTCACCTCCCTCGAGCCAGCAGCCGATACAGAGACACACCCCGATGTTCGGACTGTCGGCGATCTCCATCGCGCGTTTATACGTCGAAGGTGCCGAAGATGCATCGCGGGACACCTCCCAGGGAGTAGACGGGTGGGTCATCCGGATGAATGCCGATGTAGACACCGGCTTCTTCGGCAACCGGCGCTATCCTCCGAATCATGTACTCGTAGTTCTCCCATAGCTCTTCTTCCGCATACTCACACCCATGGGTCAGCTCACCCTCGAACTGCATATCCGACCATCGCCCTCTGGCGGTCTTCAGATCGATCGAGCGGGCATCCATTCCCCCTCGCCCCGTGGCGCGGCCCGACTCCCAGATCCCGTTTCCCATGTGTGCATAGGTGTTGTAGGGAATGCCGGCCTCGCCCAGATTCTGGATGAAAGCCGCGAATTCATCGACCTTCTGATCTCGACCCGGCAGGTTGAGCGTCACCTCCGGCATGTTGTGTACACTGCGGTTCGCGATGCGGTAAATCTGTAAACCGAACCCTTCGAATCTTTCCCTCAGTCGCTTGTAATACTCTGCGTTCTGGTTGGCCTGATCCGAGACCCCAACCATCATCCATTCGATGCCCAGCTGCTGCATGAACTGCAGGTCTTCGTCCGACGCGTCGTCGCCCGACTGGGCGGCCAGTTGAATGCCTTCGTGCGTCGAGTGGAACCCCGGAACGCAGCGAAGGGCATAGGATCTATCCATCTTTGACATCATTTCGCTCCATAGACTAGGAAAAGAGTCAAGAAGACATTGACGCCGTCATCTGTCTTCTGTCCTCTACTTCAACGCCTTCTCTATCCACACCAGGTTTGCCAATGGCATAATGCCATAGTTGTAAAAGGACAAGCGTCCGACCCCGCAGCTTTTCACCACTTCAACCTCACTGGCCAACTCCTCAGCCGAACGTGCTGCGGGCTGATAAGCCTGAAGCCCGATCGTCAATCGGGAGGGATCTCCGGCTCCCTTCGCAGCCTCACGCACACGCGCACGAATGTCATCGAGATCCGATGTGTAGGCCAGAATCTCGAACGCATCGGCGACATCCAGAAGGGAATCGAATGGCGTGCCCGTCGATATCGGATCTCCCATCCCCAGGTAGGACAGGATCGCGCCCGCAGCTTCTTTCACTTCGGCAACTAGGGTCGATACGACGCGCTGACGCATCGTGATCAGTCGACGCAGCTGATCTGATTCAGATATCAAACCATCGGGATCGTCCGAGGAATCTCCCGTCGTTAGAATCGTCCGAAGTCGAGCGTCCACTTCCGACCGCAGCACATCGAAATCGATCCCTTCGGTCTCTGCTTCGTCGCGACACGCATTGCAGAAGCAAAGTGAATGCAAAAAGCTCCCACCCCGTCCCAAATTAACACCCACCTTTGGATGGTAGTGTCGATGGCCGGCAGGTCCATAACAAAGCGATTCACATTCCAGAACGGAGATGCCGTATCGCGATAGGTTGGCCGCGAGCGCGACAGCGTAATCTCGGACACGTGGATTGGCCGGGCAGAGTTGGCTGGTCGACACATCGCCCGTCGCGTGAACTTGCGCGCATTCGGGATGTTTCAGCGCCAGCTCGGTGTTGTGCAGGAACACGGTCCACGCAACCAGATCGAGCCCCGCTTTAGCGATCGCTTCCGCGCACGTCGCCCACCAATCGTGCTCTTGCATCCAGGGCGAGACGAGCGCGTCCAGGGGAAGCGGCGATTCTGGTTGAAAGTAGACAGCGGCTCTCGGGGACCTCAGCAACACCTCTCCGGACAGGTGGGGCCGCAGCATTTCGAAACTGTGATAGGCGGAGGCTAGACTGACCGCCTCCAGACCCGTGTCCCGAATCCGACGCACCGCCTCAGCGGGATCCTCCTCGATCAGATCCCACGGATAGGTCCAGATGGTTGAAGCGGGTGCACTCAGGGTAATAGACCTCTCTGCGTGTGTTGTTGGGAACGCTGACCGACACTTCCCCTCACGTTCGTTCGGGGCAGGCTTCCGCTCAGCGGTGTTTCTGCTTCACCCAACGGACAACGCTGGGTGAGGCCACCTACTTCAGCCCGTAAGGGTCTGCCTCAAACCCTGGGCCACAAGCCGGTCTTCCCCGTCGTTCAGCGTGTGGACACAGACGTTCAGCGTATTGTCGTTTGCTTTTTGAACACGGATCCTGGAGTCACCTTCGTAGAGTTCGTCGACCACCTGATCCGCCGACTTCCCCAGCGACGCTGTATCGAACACAACGTGACACGTCACGCTCGGATGTCTCGGGGTTTCCACCTTCTTGGTTTCGATCACGTTCGGGGCGCCCTCGAGTCCGTTGGCGATCGTCGCAATGCGTGCGTCGTATTCGGCAAACCGCGCATCGTGGTCCATCGAGAACCAATCCTCGATCCCTGTCAGAAGTCCGACGATCTCCTGCGTGTCAAGCTTCATCGCACGGCCGAGGGGCCTTTCACTCAAAAAGCCGTGGGCCCGCGCAGCCTCCACGAGATCCTTCCGACCGCACACGAACCCTGCTGATTGCGGAGCCCCCACGTATTTCCCCCCGAAACAGACCAGATCTCCAGAGTGCGCCATCTCCTTGAAGTAACTCAGTGGCCAGATTCGTGAGGCCGCGTCGACGATCACCGGAACACCCTTCCCCCTCGCGACACGAACCGTGTCGCTCAAAGACAACTCGTCCGGCTCCGGGTGCTGCTGCACGAAATAAGCAACGGCTACGGTTTCCGGCCCAATTGCGTCCTCCAACTGAGCTGCGGTCGCACCCGACTTGTCTCCGAACGTGATGAGATGCCCGCCTCCGATGGTGTACGCTCTGTCGAATCCGTAACGCTGGACCTCCTGCAACAGAACCTCAGTCTTCATCCCCGTCGTATCCGGCAACTGTGTCTGCTTTTCCTTGTCGTTTCCGGTCATGCACGCAGCCGCACTCAGAGCCAGCGCCGCGTAGCCACCCGACGTGATGTAGGCTGCTTCGACCCCGAGCAACTCGGCGATTCTGGCTCCCGAAGCGTCAATCAGTTCCTGAAGGTCGATCCACGTATACTCCACGGCTTCCATCGCACGTTTGACCGACTCGGTCGGTGTGGATCCACCGTGGCTCGTCGTGTTGCCTGCGGCGTTGATCACCGGACGAACGCCGAGCCTCGCATAGATGCTATCATTGGACATCGAGACCTCCTCCTGTACGCTCCCGGACACAGCTGATCGGTATCTGTGCCTTGCCTATCTGGCGAGTGGTCCCATGGTGTGTTCTCGAATGGCTCGTGTCAAACGAGCCCTCCCCTTCGAACGAAAGGGACCGATCTCTCTGGACTTCCCCCATCCCCCACCGGATCTTTCAGCCCGTGGGGAAATTGGACATCTATGAACAGGCCTGTCGCAGGGGGACCGACTGGCTACTTGGATGGACGGGCCCGGACGGATCGGTGGGTCCCGTTCAAGACCGACTGTTCTATTATCGCTTGCCGTGGACGTTCGCGCTTATGGGCGAAACCACTGCGTGTGCGAGGATCCTTGATTGGATTCACCAACACATGTTCACACGCGAGGGAGCCTTCGAAAGTCTCTCTCCACAGGGGCTCTTCGGATCCCGCTACGGCTCGTATCCTCTGGCCTGCCTCCTCGTCGGGGCCTCGCTCCAGCAGCGCTACGACATCGTTTATCCCGGCACGACCCATCTGGTCGAATGGCAGAACCCATCGACGGGTGGATTCTTCAACACCCTGCCCCCGGAGAGCAGCGATCAGGACCTGTTCCCGACCGCCCAGGCCGGAATGGCGCTCCTTCAAGTCGGCCAGACGGAGGCGGCTGCGAAAGCGGGCGGCTGGTTCCGGCGCCTCTGGGATGCCCAACCCGATGTCGACAACAAACTCTATGCGGTGTGGGACGAGAGCGGCTTGGTCACAGACTTCGCCGAGGATCAAGCTCAGGACTACGTCACCCAGAAGGATCACCCGTGGCAGTATCACTACAACGGGGGAATCGCCGCGGCTTTCCTCACGAAACTCCATCTGGCCACGGGAGGAGCGGAGTGGCTCAACCTCGCCCGGAAATTTCAGGCCTTTTCCACGACGACGGACGAATGCCAGTTTCAGTCCGCGCAGGTCTGCAAATCAGGATGGGGATCGGGTCTGCTGTATACGGCAACCGGAGAGACGAGCTATCGGGATTGGACGTTTCGGCTCGGGGACTGGTTCGTCGAGCGGCAGTTGGACGACGGCCACTGGGAAAACACCAAATTTTGGAACCCTGACCCAACCGTCGCGGACAACATTGAACTCACGGCGGAATTCGTGATGCATCTGTCCCACATCATCGCACATCTATCGGCTGACTGTCAGGAGTGAGTGTGAAAATCGACCGAGCCCGATTTCTCGAAGAGGGGTATATCATCCTTCGCGGGGTTGTTCCGCCCGACCAACTGGAAACGGTTCGGGCCAGCTACGAGACCCTCGTCAAAAAGCAGAAGACGATATGGGCAGCGAACCGTGGTCCCGAGGATCCTCCCGGCGGGGTATGGGAAACCTCCAGACAGCCTCGTCTTGGCCTTCACCTGAAGCCCCTGGTCGATCATCACGATGCGCGATCGGCGCCGGCCATCGAAGTCTGGCTGCACGAGAACACGGCTGGCGCCACCAGCGAGCTCATGGGTGTAGAGGATGCGGCCCTCACCGAGATGATGCTGATGTGCAGCCCGCCCTATCGAGACTTCGGACCCGCCCACTGGCACCGGGATCTGTCACCGCCTTACTGCGCCCCCCTTCAGGGCTACACCGACGACATCGCCGAATCAGGACCGCGCTACGTTCAATGGAACCTCTCACTCTACGACGACGATGTCCTGTGGGTCGTCCCCGGAACCCACCTCCGCATCAACTCCGGCGAGGAGAACCAACAGCTGATCGAGGACCGCAACGCTCCGATGCCGGGCGGTGTCCAGACTCATCTCAAGGCGGGTGACGGTGTCGCCTACATCCTTCCCATCCTGCATTGGGGAAGCAACTACAGCACGCGTTTGCGACGTTGCATCCACGGCGGATTCTCGACGTTCACGGCATACGAGCATAGAAGTTACATCGACACGCTTTCGCAGGGAGCCCAGGACACGTTCCAGCGCTGGATTCAACGAAGCGACGCAATGCAGGATCGAACGGAAGCGGTCTTGCGAGCGGCGATCGCCAAAAACGGAGCCGCGTATCACGCCGAGCTCGACAAACTGCATCCTGGACGGAAAGAGAAAGGCAAGCTCCTCTCGACCGTCTACCTGAGCAAAACCGCCCGACGGATCTATCACCTCAGGTGCACGGACTTCGACACGCTGCCCGAAGCCACACAAGGAGAGGCCACTCGCCCCCACCCCATCACGCTGCAGTGGGGACGGCCTCTCGCCGATCGGTTTTCCAAAGCGGACGCCGAAGCGCTTTGGAACCGATTCAAACCTGTCGACGACGCCTTGCAGGCGGATGAGGAGCAAACCGACCCGGGGTTCCAGGGCACGACGTCCCGTTACTTCTTCAACGAGATGCCGCGGGATCTGAGTGTGGATCGATTCGTCGCCGGCTGGAATACCCAAGCAGCTTGACGGAGTGCGTGATGAGCCGAGCCGAAGACGCCTACGACCGACTGAAGGGACCGGTGGTCCCCATCAACATCTGCTTCAACGAGGATGGAACTGTCGATGAGAACGCCGTCGCGGGCTATGTCGACTGGCTGTGCGATCAGGGTGTTCCGATCTTGCTGCTTACAGCTGGGAGCAGCGAATACGGTGCCCTCTCCGACAAGGATGTCTACGGTCTGACGCAAACGATCGCAGAAGTCAACGAAGGTCGATCGTTGTTCGTCACATCCACGCGCTTCTGGAATACGGCCGACGTGAGAGCGTTCCTCGTCCACGCCGACCGTGTCGGCGCAGACGCTGTGAAGGTCCAGATTGGCAACCTGACGCCCTACTCGAAGGACGCCCTGCTCACCTATTTCGACCGGATCGAAGACGCGAGCGACATCCCCCTTTTACTCTGGACGATCGGGGCACCGGTCTTCCCCGTAGAAGCTGTGGCCGAGCTGGCCGGACGCCCCAACATCATCGGGATGAAAAACGATGCCGATCAGTTCTACGGCTACTACGACTATATCCGCGCATCCCAGGGTCAAACATTCGGTGTGCTGAGTGGGGGACAGTTGCGCAATTTCGTTTTCGGCCATCAGATCGGGTCGACGGGCTATCTCTGTAGCATCGCCCCCTTTAGACCGGATCTCGCACTCGAATTCTATGGGCTCGTCGAACGGAGAGACTATGATGCGGCGTGGAAGTTCGTGGAGCGATTCGAGGACCCGTGGCTACAATGGGCGATCGAGCAGGGGTGGCTGCCAGCGATCAAGACGGCCATCCACGTGAGCGGACATTATCCAAACAATCTTCTTTCGCCACCCAACCCCTTGCCCCCACCGGATCTCGTCGGCCGAACACGGAAAAAGATCGAGGAAATATTCGGTGCACGCTGAGATCGAGCCTCATTACCTTGGTGAGCGATGTCTAACACCGCTGAATCAACACACCCCGCATTGACCTTCGAGCAGATCCAGCACTTCCGGCATTGCGGCTATCTCAAACTCGGAACGCTCTCACAGGAGCGCGTCGACCGCCTCAAAACCGCGATCTGGAAAGACATCGAGAACGAGGTCGAACCCATCGTAAGAAACAAGGCGGGAAGGGTCGTCAGAATCTCGGACGTCGTCGATCGCGACCCGATCTTCCTGGAAACGGCCGCTTGCCCACAGGTCACCGAATGCTTGTCTTGCATACTCGGTCCCAACATCTATCTGGTGAAAAACAGACACAACCACGCCACCCTGAGGACCTCGGGCGAAACGTACGATCGTCTCCACCGGGACGTCCTTCAGTGGTCGCGTACACTTTTCACAATTATCTTCTACCTCGAGGAAACGACAGTTGCCAATGGTTGTACGTATTTTGTCCCCGGGTCGCATCACTTCCCGGGCATCGAAGGCAGGATCGGCGACGATCCGTGGACGGCGACGATCTCCGAACAGGCTATACCTTTGCCCATGCCTGCCGGTGGAATGCTGCTGATCGATAGCATGGTGATGCATCGGGCTGGAAACAACACGACCGACGACACGCGGATGAGTATGACGATAGGCTACCACAGCGTCGACGAAATCTCGGACATTCGTGATCCCAAACGCGTCCTCATAGCCGGTGAGGACCTCTACAGCGGGAACGACAGGAGCAAGTGAACTTACCCGTCGGAGAGACGGTGGGCTGTGTCCTTATGCATACCGCTCTCTCTTCCACGCCTCGTACTTCTCACGCATGCACCGTGCACACGGTCGAAACCCGGCCGCGATCGCGTCCTCTTCAGTCGCGAAGAAAACCCGCTGTTGGGTGTAGTGACCCTTCGAGATCCAGTAGCGGGCTCCCGGACAGTCCAGTCGACCGTAGATCTTCGTTCGCCGATGTCCACCTAGACGGCCAGGCTCCGTGCTCTCGTACGTCTGACCGTCGCCCCCCACCAGCCGATAGAGCTTCTTCATCTTCCCTCCGATCGTCGGTCAACCGCTGTCATTCCTGCAATCGACCTTGACATCCACGTCATAAATTGACTCATTGGACGATCGTTGAATCTTTCATAAATACCAGTGAAAACAAGCGATAAGGACGCGTTGTATCGTGTCTGCAGAACCCGCAACAGACCAGATTTCTGACCCGTCGATAGACGGGAGCCTTTCCGCTTTTTCCGTCAGGGCCATCGGGACGGGCCTCGTCCTCGCGGCCTGGATCACCGTCTGGCCGTCCTACACGAGCCTCGTCCTCCACTCGTCTCGGGCCGATCATTGCCATCTTCCCATGGCGATGCTCATCCCCTACACGTTCCTGCTCATCGTCAACAGCAGACTCGAACGCTGGGGCAAGCCTAACTTCTCACCTTCCGAACTCCTGACCATCTGTTGTATCGGACTCGTCTCCGCCTGTATGCAGGGCGAGTTCCTGCCCGTCTACCTGCTCGAGATGATCTCGATGCCCTACTACTTCGCGTCGCCCGAGAATCGATTCGAAGAATTGCTCCTCCCCCACATGCCCAAATGGACGACGCTGACCGATCGCAGCGTCGCCGAGGGCTTCTTCGAGGGTGTCCTTCCCGGAACCCCTTTCCCCTGGGAGGCGTGGCTCTACCCGATCTTCGGGTGGGGTGCCCTGATCGCCGCCATCCTCTGCTTCAACCTGTGCGTCAGCGTCCTGTTGAGAAAGCAATGGATGGAACACGAGCGCCTCGCTTTCCCGGTCGCGACCGCCTTGCTGGAGCTGACCGGTGTTTCTGGCACTCGGGGCACGCTTGCCACCCTGGCGAAGAACCGCAAGTTTCAGATGGGTTTCGGCCTGACGCTGGCGATCATCACCTGGAACGTCACTACGTGGTTCACCGTGGGCGCCCCGATGTTTCCGTTCCTCGCGGGTCGCTACGGTCGCCACGTGATTCCGCTGAGCACCGGCTTTCCGCCATTGATCACCACGTTCGTCCTGCTGACGTTCACCCTTGGGTATTTCACGAAGCTCGAGGTGCTCTTCAGCATGTGGTTCTTCCACGTGCTGGCGAAGATCCAGATCGGTCTGTTCAACCGCTTCGGACTCGAAATCACCCACGGCAATCCTTTCGGATCCTCTCATCCCGCCGTGGGATGGATGTCCTTCGGCGGTATGATCGTTTTCGTCTGCTGGGGTCTCTTTACGGCGCGCCATCACTTCAGCGAGGTCTTCCGCCGGGCCTTTCTCAACGACAAGTCCGTCGACGATTCCGACGAGCTCATGTCGTATCGCACGGCTGTCTGGCTGCTGCTCGGAGCTGGCGCTTTTATCATCCTCTGGTTGAACCTGGCCGGCCTCAGCCTGTTCCCGGCGCTCACGTTTTGCTTCGGCACCTTTGTCCTCTACCTCGGGCTCGCCCGCATCCTGGTCGAGAGCGGACTCGTCTATCTGCGATCACCCATCAGTGCTCAGGCCTTTACCTGGCACATTTTCGGTATCGCCGGTCTGGGGCCGTCGGGTGCCACCGGGCTGACACTCGCCCACGCTTTTGTCGCCGACGGAAAGACATTCACGATGGCGCAGTTCGCCCACGTGCCCCGACTCGCGATGGGCATCACCAAGCGGAGCCGCAAATCAATCGCGCCGGCCGTGATGGGTGGATGCATCATCGGCGGTCTCGCCGCCATCGGGTTCATCCTCTACCAGGGTTACCACGTGATGGGAAGCTATAACTTCGGGACAGCCGCATTCAAGGGCGTCGGCTCCCTCAACGCCGTCGCGTTCGGACGTCTCGCGGTCGGTCGCATCCAGGACGGCACGTGGGGCACAGACTGGACCCGCATGCTCTTCCTCGGCATCGGTGGAACGTTCACCGCGCTCATCTACTACCTGCGCTACCAGTTCGTCGGGTTCCCGATCCATCCGATCGGCTTCACCATCTCCGCCATGAACGAGATGCAGGACAACGCCTTCACGATCTTCCTCATCTGGTCGATCAAGAACCTGATCCTCAAGATTGGCGGTCTCGAAAGCTATCGCCGAAACGCCCCATTCTTCCTCGGCATGATGATGGGCTACATCGCCGGCGTGGCCCTCGGTGTCGTCACTGACTTCTTCTGGTTCCCGGGCGCGGGGCATGAAATTCACTGCGACCCCTAGAAAGAGCCTGTTGGCGGTAGGTGGTCGACAGTCGGCGGAACCGACGGCTTCGCCTCTATAGACAGCAGTTCAGGGACCTGGTCCCCGAACGTTGATCAACGAAGATCGAGTCAATGGAAGGGTAGAGAATGGCACCCACGGACGATCCAGGTCTCGACGCCATCGTGACTCTGCGCGAAATCACGTCTGAAACCGTCGGCGCCGTCTGCCGTCTGAGTCGCACGCTGGAGCCGCCCCGAGACAAATACGTCGCCGACAACGCCTTTTCTATCGCCCAGGCCCATTTCGAGGAACACGCCTGGTTTCGCGCTGTCTACGCCGATGAAACACCTGTCGGGTTCGTGATGATCAGCGATCGCCCGGACATTCCGGAGTATTTTCTCTGGCGGTTCATGATTGCCGGGGATCACCACGGCAAGGGCTACGGAAGGCGGGCGATCGAGCTTCTCGTCGAGCACGTCAAAACGAGACCGGGCGCGACGGAACTTCTGACCAGTTGCGGCCAGGGCGACGGAAGTCCTGAGGGATTCTATCTGAGGCTGGGGTTCGAACACGATGGGCAGATGCACGGGAAGGAAATCGGCCTGACGCTGAAGTTCTGATGCAGCCAGAGTGAGAAACGCGAAGGGCTACGCTATCTGCAGCGTAGCCCCAGGCTCTCGAGATTGTTAGCTATTACTGCCGCCCACCGGAAAACGGATAACGGACCCCGGACAACGTCCTCGCGCCGCAAACTGTTGACGCTACTTGTTGCGAGTCGATCGGTTCTGAATCCTCCGAGTCGCCGCAATCGCAGCCTTTTGAGACTTTCTGACCTTCTGATCGGACCCTTTCCCGAACGCGGGGATATCAGGTTTCCGTCCCTTTGATTTGGGCCCCTTCTGTTTTCTTCCCTTGCCTTTACCCATCGCCTGTCTCCTTCCTCAATTTGGCAACGCCCGCAAGAAATAGGACCGTGCACCGAGGTGGCGGGTTTCAAGCTGCCTGTGCCCGCCGCCCTGAAGACGCTGCTAACGTTTTTCCTCGATCCGTTCCCGATGCCTCAAGATACTCGTTACGAGTCCCTCGGGCGACAACCCGACCTCTTCGAGCAGCATCTTCCTCGGGCCGTGCTCGATGAATCGATCGGGCAAACCCAGATTGACGACCTTCTGCCCGGCGCGCAACCGATCGCCCAGGTAGGAGGCAACGGATGCTCCAAAGCCACCCTCGATTGCGTTCTCCTCGACGGTAACGATCAGATCGTGTGTGTCGGCGACGGCCGAAAGCGCCGACACATCCATCGGCTTCACGAAACGGGCGTTGACGAGCGTCGCCTCGATGCCGTCCTCTTTTAGTCGACCCATCGCCTGCAGTGACATCTCAACCATCGTTCCCGACGCCAGAATGGCGACGTCGCGTCCCTCCGCAAGCATCTCCCACGACCCGATCGGAATCGTCTCCGGTGCACGCCCCTCTGTGGCGGGGCGTGGCACACTGTCTCGCGGATAGCGTATCGCGAATGGTCTATCCGATTGCTGGATCGCCGTGTAGAGCAGGTCTCGCAGCTCATCGCCATCCTTCGGCGCCGCGACGATGAAGTTCGGCACGCACATCAGATAAGACAGATCGATCGCCCCGTGATGCGTCGGACCATCTTCACCGACCAGACCCGCGCGATCGAGACAGAACGTCACCGGGATCGATTGGATTGCGACATCGTGAACGATCTGATCGTAGGCCCTCTGAAGAAAAGTCGAGTAAATCGCAGCCACGGGTCGGCCCCCTTCGAGCGCCATTCCGGCGGAGAACGTGACCGCGTGCTGTTCGGCGATTCCGACATCGAACGTGCGGTCGGGAAAAGCCTCCGCAAAACCGCTCAAACCCGTTCCTTCGATCATCGCTGCCGTGATGGCACAAACCCGACTGTCGTCTGTGGCGATCTCCTGTAACGCCTCCCCAAATACGTCCTGGTATCTTGGCAAGGACGGCGTGCTCGACTTCGGTTTCGGGGGGCTCAGAGCGTGATACTTGGTAGACCCTGCACCGTAGGGATCTTCTGTCTCCTCCGAGATCGCGCCTTTTCCCTTGATCGTGTGAATGTGCAGCAACGTAGGCCCGGGCAGGTACTTGATGTTGTTCAGCGTATTCACGAGCTCGGGCAGGTCGTGACCATCGATCGGTCCGAAGTAGCGGAAACCCATTTCCTCGAACACGATGCCTGGCACAAGCATCCCCTTCAATCCCTCCTCGAATCCACTCAGCGCTCGCTGGACATTCTCACCAACAACCGGAACGGTTCCCGCCAGATTCCAGACACCTTCCTTCACACGACGATACAAAGGGTCGTCGGTGATCCTCTGGCGGAATCGGTTGTAGGTCGGGTCTGAAATGATCCGTGTCAGGTATCGCGAGAGCCCCCCCACGTTGGGGGAGATCGACATCCGATTGTCGTTCAGTATCACCAGGATGTCGCTATCCGACGCTCCCGCATTGTTGAGACCTTCGAGCGAAATGCCGCTCGTCATAGCCCCGTCACCGATCACGGCGACCACCTTACGCTTCTCGCCCAACAGATCCCGCATCGCGGCAAACCCCAGGGCCGCCGAGATCGACGTCCCCGCGTGACCCACTCCAAACGTGTCGTAAGGGCTCTCGGATCGATTGGGAAACCCGCTGATCCCGTCCGCTTTTCGAATCTGCTTCAGCGCTTCTCTTCGTCCCGTCAGAACCTTGTGACCATAGGTTTGGTGTCCGACGTCCCACACGATGCGATCCTCCGGCGTGTCGAACACCGAGTGGAGCGCAACGGTCAATTCGTTCGCGCCCAGACTGGACCCGAAGTGGCCACCTACCGACGTCACCACCTCGATGATATAAGCCCTGAGCTCATCTGCAACCTGCTGGAGCTCGGAAAGATCGAGTTTCCGGAGATCGGCCGGCGATTGGATCGTTTCAAGCAAGGACGTGGGCTTTTCGGTATTCAATTCTCGATTCCCCATTCTCGGTTCCCGGTTCCCGTGCCATTGTGAGTAAATGTAGGAAACCCGATCGAAGAGAGAAAGATCCTTAGCGTTTGGTTCCTGTGCGCAACATCCACATTTTTAGGCGTGTAATGGGGTACCTTTCTCTGTTTAACGTGCTTCGGAGGACTCGTGGATGATCGATTTCGAAGACCGTGCCGTCAGTGATCTTCTCGAACTGCTGCCGATCCCCGGCCCGCCGGCAGGTGAGCGCGCGGTGGCCGAGCATCTTCGTGGTCGTCTGATTGCGCTCGGCGTACCCGCTACCCGCATTGTATCCGATCGGGCGCAGGACCAGAGCGAATACGGTGGCGACACGGGCAACCTCATCGTCCGCCTCGACGGCCGTGGACAGGGCGAACGCTGGATGTTCAGTACGCATATGGACACCGTACCGGGAGCGGTCGGTACGCGACCTCGCATCGAGTCAGATGAGATCTCAAGCGATGTGGCCGACAAAGCATTGGGCGGCGACAACCGTGCCGGATGCGCTGTCGTCCTTCAAGTCGCGGAGGCGCTCATCGCACGCAACGGCGACCACGCCCCGGTTACCCTCGTTTTCTTCATTCAGGAAGAAGTCGGTCTCGTAGGAGCGCGAGGCCTCGATCTCGATCGAGTCGGAGAGCCACGTCCCACCTGCTGCTTCAACTTCGATGGGGGTGCACCCGACGAACTCGTCACTGCCGTCATCGGAACCGAAAGATTCAACATCGACGTCGAAGGCATTCCTGTTCACGCGGGATCACGCCCCGAACAGGGCATCTCTGCCACAGCCATCGCGGCCGTGGCAATCGCCGATCTGGAACGCGGTGGCTGGAATGGTAAAATCATAAACGACGAGGGAGAGGGATCCGCCAACATCGGAACGATCAGCGGCGGTACGGGGACTAACGTCGTCATGCCGAACCTCCACATCCTCGCCGAGGCGCGCTCGCACAGCCCCGAATTTCGCAAGACCATCATCGAAACGTGGCGTGACACGTTCGAAGGCGCCGCCGCCACACTGACCAACACACACGGTCAACACGGCAGCGTCCGGTTTTCCTCTGGACCGACCTACGAGCCCTTTTCATTGCCTGACGATGCACCCGTCATACGAGTGGTCGAAGCCGCTGCTTCACGTTGTGGCTTCGAGACGACCAACGTCATCAACAACGGCGGCATGGACGCCAACTGGATCGTCGCTCACGGCATCCCGGCAGTCACGATCGGTGTCGGCCAGCGGAATGCGCACACCCCGGATGAGCGGCTCGACCTGTATCGTTTCCGTACGGCTTGTCGACTCGCCGTCGCGATCGCTGAGTCGCACGACTGAGGCATCCCGGTATACACGTCTCCGTGGGAAATGTTCACATTACATTTGCGGTCCTCTTTCTCGCCCTTCTCGTCGGCTGCGGCGGCACGTCAGTCGGTCCAGAGACCGACCTCGCCCGACAGGCACACGAAGCCGGGTTCTCGGTCTCGGAAAATATCGTGACGCTCAAACCGTTGGTCCTCTGCGCTCGAGACGGACTGGGCGAGCGGATCGTGATCGTAGCGACCGAAGTCATCATCGACCATCCCGATTCGAACATCCTGAATCCAGTTCCGCTGATCTACAGCAATATCACCGGAACCGGCGATTTCACCCGTACGGTGTATCAGGCTCAGCCGATCGAATTCACGGGTCAGCAACCCGGCCAGCCGATCCCTCAGGGCGCACGAACCGCCACCGTGCGGCTTCGATTCACGAACGTGGCTCACACTTTCACGTGCGATGTCACAGTCCGCTGGTTGCTCGATGCGGAGAGCCGGGTAGAGGTGTTGCAGCGGTTTGTCGATGTGAACTGCGGATAGAAAACCGACCTACTGATGAGCCAGGAGAGTCGCCACGACCTTCTGAAAAACTTCCACGCCGCACTTTGATCCCGCGTGCTTGCCCGCTGTGCCGTTGTTCAGTTCGTAGAACGCGTGGGGGATGCCGAATCGCTTTGCCATCTGATAGCACAGGGTGTTCGGGCGATGGATGCTGGCGCGTTCGTGTGTGGACGGGGCATCCGTCCTCAGCCGCAGGGTATCGCATAAGGCGTCGTAAAGACGTTTCTGCTCGGGATCCTGAAAAAGACCACGATCCTCGACCTCATACCATCCGTGATACGGATACTCGCTGTTGAGCTGCCATCCCGTGTAAGCGTGGAAATTGATCCACAGTGCCGGCCGCTCGTCACGAATCCACGCCCAGAACAGCCGACTTTCGTGCGCCTCGGGTTCCTCGGCATCGGGATCTTCTCCGAACGCCTGATACATATCCATCCCCTCGGCATTGAAAGCGCTGTTTCCCGCCACGTTCCCGTCAGGATTCACGATCGGCACGACAAACACCTCTGCCCCGTCACGGATCAGCCTGGCCTCCGGTATTCGTGAGAACACGAGATCCGCGATTCCCAGCGCCGCCCAAACGCCGCCGTGCTCGTGTGGGTGCTGTCCAGCGACGCAGAACACTTTCGGTTTCCCCGGTGTCCCTGCTCGGAGTCCGGTGATGTCACGCCCCTCGACCGTCTGCCCCACGCTGATTCTTTCACAGCGATCGCCCCGGTCCACGCCATACTCTTCCAGACACGCCGCCACCTCGCTGTAGGGCGCCACGTAGGTTTCTGCCACACGCAGTCGCCCATCCTCCCCGACCGGAACACGAAACGTGATGTGCCCATCGTCACACTCCGGGAGTTGACCTCGAAGCGGGCGGTAGCGATGGAAGTCGACAGGCTTGATCCAGATCGTCGTCGGGAAGACCCGTCCGAATGTCGTCGGCTCACCGAACTTCGAGTCCCCATAAACATCGACCCTCACATCGGCTTCAGGCCCTTCATTCATCAGGTCGAAACAGAAGTAGCTGCCATATCCTGTTTGCTTGTCCGCTTCGACCTCAAAACGAAAATGTGCGTCGCCCAGCTGCTCAATGGCTTTGCTGTTTCCGCATTCGAAGTCGGTCGTGAGTGTGAGCATAGGCGTTCTCACCCATCAGGCGTCAAGAAAGGCTGTCCGTGTTCACGCGACTGTAGAATAGAGACTCGGCCCGACGGGAGCAATCAAAGAGGCAAAGAACACGACCCGGAGCCGTGCAGCGGTTAGGTGGGCGGCGGTCCTCTGTCCTGTCTCCGCTTCTCTGAATCACGTTGGGCCCACCCCCCGATCTCCATATCATCTATGCTAGCGTCAATCTTGATCCATTAAAGTTACCCAGGAGGAGAACCGTGTTTTCGTTCGCACCCATCTGTTTTGTGCTGACCCTGAGTGTGGTGTCTTCGATCGCTGAGTCTCTCAGACCCGTCTCGACCTACTCCATCGTCGCCAGAGACTCCGTGACTGGCGAGCTCGGCGTGGCTGTCCAGTCCCACTGATTTTCTGTCGGACCCATCGTGCCTTGGGCAGCCTCCGGCGTGGGTGCCGTCGCAACGCAATCGCTCGTCGACCCGGCCTACGGCCCTCTCGGCCTCGAACTGATGGCCAGGGGTCGGTCCGCGCCGGAAACGCTCAAGGGCCTTCTCGCGTCGGACTCCGGGGCCGATGTCCGGCAGGTTGCTGTCGTCGACGCATCTGGCAGAGTGGCTGCCCATACCGGAGCGCGCGCGATTTCTGCCGCAGGCCATCGAACAGGAGCTCAGTACTCCGTCCAGGCTAACCTGATGGAAAACAGCACCGTGTGGGATGCCATGGCCGCCGCGTATGAGGGATCGACGGGTGACCACGCCGAACGTCTCCTGCTCGCGCTGGAGGCGGCAGAAAAAGAAGGCGGTGACATTCGGGGGCGTCAGTCTGCGGCCATGTTGATCGTGCGAGGGGAGACGACGGGGAAGTTCTGGGTCGATCGCATATTCGATCTGCGTGTCGAAGATCACCCGGAACCGTTACGGGAACTGAGAAGACTCGTTCAGCTTCAGCGCGCTTATCTCAAGCTGAACGAAGGCGACGAATGGCTCGAAAAGAACGACTTCGAAAAGGCGTTGGAAGCCTACCACAGCGCTACCGAGATCGTCCCCGACGCGGCAACCGGCGGTGAGGCCGCCTTTTGGGTGGGTGTCACGCTCTTAAGCAGAAACCGGGAGTCGGAGGCTTTGCCCTATCTCCATCGTGCTCAGTCACAACGAAAAATGGGTCCAACTCATTCCGCGATTACCGGCGAGCGGTCTGCTGCCCGACGAGGCAGCGCTGATCGACAGGGTCACTCAATCGATGCGGGCACAGAGGTAACCAGGCACTGTAAGACAGCTTGCGGCCCGGCAATTCCACCCCAACGGGCAAGAGCGACCATTGGGCGCTGCTCTGATTAATCAGAAACGGACGGCCATTCCTCGGTCCCTTGCTCGGCCGGGACACCCGATATACCTTCAGTCGAATCGAACGAGGGGGAGGCTCACGTGTCGCTGACAGTCGCTGGCTACCAGATGGCTGTGACGCAGGATGTCGACTGCAACGTCCAAAAGCTCATCTCAGCCATCGAGCGAGCGGCCGGCAAAGGCGCCGACATTCTGCTCACACCCGAAGGGTCGCTCAGCGGCTACACGCCGACCTTCGACGTCGCCACCGTTGAGGCGGCACTCCACACGGTCACCCAAGCCGCGGTCGACCATCGAATCGGACTCGCCCTCGGCACCTGTTTCGTCGAGAAAGACGGAAACTGCTACAACCAGGTTCGCTTCTACAGGTCGGACGGCACATTCATCGGGTTCCACAGCAAAATCCTGCGTTGTGGCAGCCTCGACGACCCGCCGAAGGGAGAGATCAACGATTACACAGCCACCGATCTTCGCACTTTCGATCTGTCGGGGCTCGAGGCAGGGAGCCTGATCTGCAACGACCTCTGGGCGAATCCCTGCTGCACCCCCGTGCCCGATCCTCACCTGACGCAGCAGCTTTCGAACATGGGCGCCCGGATCGTGTTTCACGCAGTCAACGGCGGCAGGAACGGAGGGGAAGGCTCCAAGGTCGCCTGGCAGTATCACGAATCGAACCTTCGAATGAGAGTTCGCGCAGGCGGTCTCTGGCTCGTCACGGTAGACAGCGCCGAACCGATCACGATTCCGTGCTCGTCACCGTCCGGCGTGATCGACCCCGAGGGACGTTGGGCCTGTCAGACCGACGACACGGGCGAGGCGCTGTTCGTGCATCGCATTGACTTCAACTGAGGTGAATAGCGTGACCAACACCGAGGTCGATCCAGCGCAGATCGAATCGTGGGTCGAAGCTTTCAATCGCGACGGCTGTCTGTTCCTCGAGGACGTCCTGTCGGCAGAGCTGTGCGCCGAACTGCGTGACGACCTCGACAGGGCGATCGACGAACATCCAGAAATGAAGAACAAGAAGTCAGGCATGCATCTCGTGCCCCGAATGTTCGAGACGAGCCCAGCGAACCTGAGCCTGTTCGACTTCGAGCCCATTGTCTCCTTCGCCGAAGCGCTCGTGGCCGAAAACTGCCACGTCATTCACAACAACTCCTTCAGAACGTACCCCGGAGGGGGCATCGTCCGCTGGCACCAGGACGACAAGCCCCATCTCCTCGTCACCGAGGGCGAACCACCCAAGAACATTCGACTGCCCGTGCTTGTTTTCACGTGCAACTACTACCTGACCGACGTGACCGAGCGTGAACACGGAGGCACCGAGGTCGTTCCCGGATCCCACCTCTTCGGCGCACCCCCACCCGATGTCATCGAGGGCACCGAGTGGGAAGACCGTGTCCAATACAACCTTGGAAAAGCCGGAAGCGTCATCATGTTCAACAACCAGGTGTGGCATCGTGGAGGCCCGAACCGCACGGAACGTACACGCTACATCACGCAGATCACCTATGGCCGGCGCATCATCGGCCACAAGTATCACCCGTTCATGAACTACACCATGCCCGAGCACGTTTACGCGGGGACCGACGAGCGAAAGAAGCGTCTTCTCGGGTTCCTCCCGAGTGGGGCGTACGGGTAGGTCGAATCATCGAAAAACGAAGAATTCCATCATTCCGACAGTCCTGGCCCTCGGCTGCTGGGTGCAGGCAACACGACACCAGGAGAAATGAATGAGCGAATCCCAACAAACACCGGACACGTCGGGACCCGACCTGAGACAGCGGCCACCCCGAAGCCCTCGGGTCCGCCTGGGAGGTTATGTCATTCTGCCGCGCATGTTTGACAAGGGCCGTGCCACCATCTCCGGACAGAATGGGGAATACCGCTACGCGTGCCCCATAGACCAACACTTTCTCAGCTATGCCGGCATCGACCCGGACCAGTTGAGAGAAGAACTCGCCGCCGGTAAGGGCGATTCCGGCATCCTCGAGTGGGTTCAGGCAAATGCCAAGCACAAACGGGCACCGTGGGAGATCGGCCAGTGGTCCGCCTATCACGAAGCCCGCGTTCCCGCCGACTATGAAACTCGTGAATATTTCAACGAACTGCACAAGGCGGCGAGTGTGCTGCGCGAAGACATCACTACCTGGTTCGAATTACTCGACCTGGACGACCACGTCACGTTCGGCGGAAGAGCGTGAGGATCGAAGAAGCGGTTCCTGTAGCACCTTTCTCGTTTCAGTGGTGAGCTATAATCAAAAGGTGTGGAAAAAGAGAAAGGGCGACCCTACCCTTCCCGTGAGATAGTTGATTCACACAAAACCGGGTGAGAGGCCCGGTTGGGAAGGAGGATCGCCGTGAAGGAACATACGCATAGAGCCCCATTGAAGTCCATGCCGACGTGGGAGACGGTTGACGATTGGATCCGTGAAGAGATCCAGGGCCGGTTCCAGTCCATTCTGGAGGAGGAGGCGACCGCGTTCTTGGGCCGGTCGTGGTATGAGCGCCGAGCCGAGGTCGATAGCTCCAGGGGCTACAGGAACGGCTACGGCAAGCCCCGGCGTCTCTCGACGAGCTGCGGAACGATCAAGGTCCGGCGTCCCCGGGTTCGTGGTCTGGAAGAGCGGTTTGAAAGCCGCATCCTCCCCCTGTTCGCCCGGAGAACCAGGGCCATTGGAGATCTGCTTCCCGACCTTTATCTCCACGGTCTCTCCCAGGGCGACTTCGAGTTGTCTTTGCGTGCGCTGCTCGGTGATGGCGCGCCGCTTTCGCCGACCTCGATCGCTCGTCTTCGAGGGAAGTGGGAGGTCGACTTCCAGGACTGGAAAGAAAGGCGTCTGGATAATCGCGAACTGGTCTACGCCTGGGCTGATGGCATCTACGTCAAAGCCGGGCTCGAGCGCGAGAAGGCGTGTCTGCTGGTCGTGATCGGCGCGATGAGCGACGGCAGCAAGGAGATCCTGGCGATAGAACCCGGTTATCGAGAGTCTACAGAATCCTGGCTCACGGTGCTCCGGGATCTCCGGGATCGCGGGCTCGAACATCCTGTCCTGATCGCCGCGGACGGGAATATGGGCATCTGGGCGGCCGTTGATCAGGTCTGGCCAGAGAGCCGGCAACAACGGTGCTGGAACCACAAGATCCTCAACGTGCTCGACAAGGTCGCCAAGCGTGCACAGGCTGAAGCCCGCGCACTGCTCGTCCAGATCCCCTATGCCGGCACGAAAAAGGAGGCCGAGAAGCTCCGGAAACGCTTTGCCGCACGGTATCGCTCACAGTTCCCTGCCGCCGTGGAGACGCTCGAAAGAAACTGGGATCGGATGGTCACGTTCTACGACTTCCCGAAGGAACACTGGAAACACCTGAGAACCACGAACGTCGTCGAGAGCCCCTTTGCTTCCGTTCGGCTTCGCACAAACGCCGCCAGGCGATTCAAGAAAGTCAGGAACGCCACGGCTCTCATCTGGCGTACGCTCAAGGTCGCAGAGAGCCGATTCAGGAAACTCACCGCGCCACACTTGCTACAACAAGTCTACGATCAGAAACACTCAACCGGACCGCAGGTCGAAGCCGGGAAGATGGCCGCCTGATTTCTTTTACACACCTATTGACCTGAGCTCTCAGTGGTTCATCCCGCATACTCGGTAAGGAGCACGATCGTGTCTGAACCCATCCTGCTCACCGATGAGCAGATGCAACAGTTCATCGTAGACGGCTATCTCGTCTTCCGTCCATCCGTGCCAGACGACCTGCACGGCGTGATCTACGAGAAGCTGAATCGAATCATCGACAACGAAATTAACCCCGGGAACAACGTCCTGCCCCGGGTGCCAGAAATGCGGCACATCCTGAATTGTCCCGAAGTGCGTGGCGCTCTTATCAGCGTTCTCGGCCCGGACTACCTCGAGCACCCCCATCGCTTCTGCCATCCCCTCAAACCTGCCGAGGAGATACCGTCAGAGCAGGAACGGGAGCAGAAACTGCAGAAGAATTGTCATCAGGATGGCTACACACCCCTTGGCCATCCCCGTTATCACTACCTGCGATATGCCCGCATCATGTACTATCCGCAGGACTCCCCCGTCGAAATCGGTCCCACGCACGTCATTCCCGGTACACAGTATCACAAAGGACTGACCGACGAGGATCGTTCACGCGCGATGCCCGTCGCGGGCGAAGCCGGTACCGTCTCCCTCACACATTTCGACGTCGGACACGCCGCGGGCGTCAGCATCCTGAAGCGTCACCGCCACATGATCAAGTTCATCTACATGCGTGCATCGGAACCGACGCGGCCCACGTGGCGATGTAGCAACACGACGTGGAAGAAACCGAGCACGTTCGAGTCCGCCCACGATCTCGATCTTGTCTGGGGGCACTGCTGGGATTGGGTGTGCGGGAAGCGCGACCGTTACGAAACCGTGAAGTCGGGCGCCCCCTCTGTGTCCGCATCGGTCGAAACACTGATCGAAGGTCTTCAACCGGACGCGGACCTGGGGACACGTCTCTCATCGGTGCAGGAACTGGCTCGATCGGGTCCAAAGGCCGCAGACGCGGTTCGCCGACTGACGGGCTTCCTCGGCGACGGCCCAAAAGCACTCCGGATCGCCTCCACCTATGCCCTCGGGGCGATCGGCGAACCCGCGATCGATGCCCTCGTCGACAACCTTCGCCAGGCGGGCCAGCGTGAAGCCGACAACGATCCTCCGGAACCCTGGTCGGAAGGCGCGATCTCGATGGAGGACGCCGCCCACGCACTCGCCGCCGTCGGCCCACCCGGCATTCCGGCGCTCATATCTCTTCTCGATCGACACGAACACGAATGGACACGCATCAATGCCGCCTTCGCGCTCGGCGAAATGGACTCGCACGCCGCCGGGGCCGTCCCCGCCCTTCTCGACTGTCTGAACGACGCTTCGCATCGCGTTGTCCGAACCGTTGTCGACGCACTCGGAAACATCCGCAGCGACGTACCGATCGAACCGATCGCCGAATTCCTCTCCACGACCCGCCCCGGATGGGACACGGAGGAGCTGCATCGATGGTGGCGACCCGTCGACCAGGTACGCACCAACGCGGCGACCGTTTTCGCCAAGTGGGGTCCCGATGCCAGCTCCGCCGAACCAGACCTGACGACAGCCCTCGACGACCCGTGCGGCCACGTCAGCTCGTTTGCGCTCAACGCTCTTCAGCGACTCGGAACGCCGACCGCCGATCGAGCCGCAATCGATTTTCTGATGTCACAACGCTGGGACGCGTCCATCGACCACGAACGATTGTTCTGATGTCCTATGCACGGATCCTCCATCGAACCAAGGAGCCCGAATGACCGGCCCCGAACCCCCGCGCCATCTGACCATCGCAGGTAACGGCATCGTCTCGTCGGCCTCCCCGCGGGCAGCCGCCGTCGGCCTGCGTGTGTTGCAGGACGGTGGCAATGCCTTCGACGCGGCCATCGCGACCGCATCGATCGAATGGCTCACACTTCCAGGATCGTGCGGTCTCGGTGGTGATATGTTCGCCGTCCTCCACGACGCAAAGAGCGATCGCATCAACGGCAGCGGCGTGGCGGGATCGAAGGCCAGCCAGGAGCGATACACGGCCGGGGGCGCAACCAAGATGCCGCTCCAGGGGTGGCATGCCGCCGCAGTGCCAGGGGCGCCGCACGCGTATGCCACTCTGAATCGCGAGTTCGGCTCCCGTCCCCTGTCAGAACTCCTCGCCACCGCCATCGACTACGCCGAGAGCGGCATCGTCGCGTGTGACACCGTGGCTGGCGCCATCTCGGGATCCGCGAAGAAACTCGGCCAATTCAAAGACTCGGCAGAACAGTATCTGCCGGGCGGAAGGCCGCCTGCCCGCGGTGAGCGTTGGCCAGCACCAAATCTCGCCCGCTCGATCCGAGCCCTCGCAGAAGAAGGCGCAGAGCCGTTCTACAAAGGTGCCATCGCTGAAGAGATCGTCCGAGCTTCGGATGCCGATGACGGACCTTTCACGATCGACGACTTTTCTGGACACGAAACGGACGTTTACGACCCTCCCACGACACGCTATCGCGACGTCGACGTTCACACGACTGCACCCCCCTCCCAAGGCCTGATCATCCTCCAATGGCTCAACATCCTCGAGGGCTTCGATCTCCGTAGTGCTGGGTTCGGAACGGCCGACGCCATCCATCTCATGGTCGAAGCCAAGAAGCGCGCCTTCGCCGATCGACTGCGTTACCTGGCGGATCCGCGATTCAACGACAATCCCATCGACGGTCTCCTGTCGAAAGACTTCGCAGGGCGGCGTCGCGCGACGATCGATCCATTCAAAGCCAACGACGCGCAGACATCGGGCGACCTCTGCGTCGGCGACACGAGCTATTTCTGCGTCGCCGACGGTCACGGAAACGCCATCTCTTTCATCCACAGCCTCTCCGCCGGCTTCGGATCCGGCGTCGTCGCCGGGTCGACCGGCATCGTACTCAACAACCGAGCGGGGCGAGGTTTCAGCCTCGATCCGAGCCACGTCAACGTGATCGCCCCCGGCAAGAAGACCATGCACACACTCAATTGTTATATGGGCGACCTTGGGTTGTCGGCGGAACGCCGGGAGGCGATCGCCAGCCTCAATGGAACGTCCAGACCATCACCGACCTGATCGACTTCGACATGAATGTCCGGGAGGCTGTGGACGCACCCAGCTGGATCAGCTGGCCCGGAACCGATCCCGCCGCCATCGACACCCCCTTGTCCCTCCGCATCGAGGAACGATTCAGCGAGGACGTCATCGACGACCTCGAGCGACGCGGTCATCGGATCGATCGAATGGGCGACTGGAACATCGGGTGCAGACACCAGCTCATCGCCCGAGACGAAACGGGTGTTCTCACAGGCGCATCCGACCCGCGCTGCAGTGGCGTGGCCCTCGGTTACTGAAAGAAGGCGGAATGGGCAAGCGCATCATCGACGTCGCCGCACTGCCCGGCAGCCAGCGGACGACCGTCATCGACGGACAGGGTTATTTCCCGGTTATCTACGAAGCACCTTCTGGAAATGTGCTCGTCGTCCTCAGAGGCGGGGCGCCTCACGTGGGGCTGGGCGGGCGACTCGATGCCGTTCGTTCATCCGACGGCGGTCTTACGTGGTCGAATCCGGTGACGATCGCCGACAGCGAGCGGGACGACCGGAATCCCGCTCTCGGCTTCAACGCCGACGGTCACGCCATCGTAGCCTACCTGTGGCAGGGCAGCTACGACGAGAACGGGCAATGGACCAGAGGAACGGGACCGACCGATACGCGCGTCGTCCGTTCGCAGAGCGAAGACGCCAGTTGGGCGGAGGATCGCAAACTCAACTGGCTCCCGCTCAACGGGGCGTCGCCTTTCGGCAAGATCCGTCGCGATGCGGAAAACACACTCTACATGCCCATCTACGGGGGACCGACGCCATCCAGAATCGAAGGGGCCGTCTCGGTCAACCCAGCGACGAGTCCCGTCCATCTTCTTCGGTCCTACGACGGCGGGGAAACCTGGGCGGACCCGCTTCTCGTCGCCACGGGCCTGAACGAGGCGGATTTCCTAATCCTGTCCGACGACGACTGGCTCTTCGCAGGCCGATCGGAGAAACAGGACGAGCAGGCCATCTACACCTGTCGGTCAGCCGACCACGGTCACACCTGGACAGATCTCGTTCGCGTGACCGAATCCCGCGAGCACCCACCCGATCTCACAGACCTCGGAGATGGTGCCGTTCTGCTCGCCTACGGTCGACGTCACGAGCCTTACGGAATCGAAGGTCGCATCAGCCACGACGGCGGCCACACGTGGGAAGCGCCTCTCCTGCGGTTCGACACGGACCTGACGGGCACCGACATCGGTTATCCCTCGACGACTCGTCAAGGCAACCATCTCATCACCGTCTACTATGTAGCGGATTTGGAACAGGACCCGATCGATGAGAGCTGTCGAGCGGTGGTGTATGATCGGACGGCATTGCTGGAGGCGGTTGGGTAGGGCGGCGCCTCGATGATCGAGGCGCTCGGTGGGAGTAAGCGAGGACCGGTGGGAGTCCGGACTGCAAACAGATGTGCGCCTCGATGACCGGACACCTCTCGGCTTCGCAGCACAGGTCGTTCCCCGACTCCCTCGACTCCGCTCGGGACAGGTTCCGTCGGGTCCCACATCAATTGGGGCAGAACTGTTAAAAGCCCAAGGTCTAGAGCTCAGGTCAATAGGTGTGTAAAAGAAATCAGGCGGCCATCTTCCCGGTTTCGACCTGCGGTCCGGTTGAGTGTTTCTGATCGTAGACTTGTTGTAGCAAGTGTGGCGCGGTGAGTTTCCTGAATCGGCTCTCTGCGACCTTGAGCGTACGCCAGATGAGAGCCGTGGCGTTCCTGACTTTCTTGAATCGCCTGGCGGCGTTTGTGCGAAGCCGAACGGAAGCAAAGGGGCTCTCGACGACGTTCGTGGTTCTCAGGTGTTTCCAGTGTTCCTTCGGGAAGTCGTAGAACGTGACCATCCGATCCCAGTTTCTTTCGAGCGTCTCCACGGCGGCAGGGAACTGTGAGCGATACCGTGCGGCAAAGCGTTTCCGGAGCTTCTCGGCCTCCTTTTTCGTGCCGGCATAGGGGATCTGGACGAGCAGTGCGCGGGCTTCAGCCTGTGCACGCTTGGCGACCTTGTCGAGCACGTTGAGGATCTTGTGGTTCCAGCACCGTTGTTGCCGGCTCTCTGGCCAGACCTGATCAACGGCCGCCCAGATGCCCATATTCCCGTCCGCGGCGATCAGGACAGGATGTTCGAGCCCGCGATCCCGGAGATCCCGGAGCACCGTGAGCCAGGATTCTGTAGACTCTCGATAACCGGGTTCTATCGCCAGGATCTCCTTGCTGCCGTCGCTCATCGCGCCGATCACGACCAGCAGACACGCCTTCTCGCGCTCGAGCCCGGCTTTGACGTAGATGCCATCAGCCCAGGCGTAGACCAGTTCGCGATTATCCAGACGCCTTTCTTTCCAGTCCTGGAAGTCGACCTCCCACTTCCCTCGAAGACGAGCGATCGAGGTCGGCGAAAGCGGCGCGCCATCACCGAGCAGCGCACGCAAAGACAACTCGAAGTCGCCCTGGGAGAGACCGTGGAGATAAAGGTCGGGAAGCAGATCTCCAATGGCCCTGGTTCTCCGGGCGAACAGGGGGAGGATGCGGCTTTCAAACCGCTCTTCCAGACCACGAACCCGGGGACGCCGGACCTTGATCGTTCCGCAGCTCGTCGAGAGACGCCGGGGCTTGCCGTAGCCGTTCCTGTAGCCCCTGGAGCTATCGACCTCGGCTCGGCGCTCATACCACGACCGGCCCAAGAACGCGGTCGCCTCCTCCTCCAGAATGGACTGGAACCGGCCCTGGATCTCTTCACGGATCCAATCGTCAACCGTCTCCCACGTCGGCATGGACTTCAATGGGGCTCTATGCGTATGTTCCTTCACGGCGATCCTCCTTCCCAACCGGGCCTCTCACCCGGTTTTGTGTGAATCAACTATCTCACGGGAAGGGTAGGGTCGCCCTTTCTCTTTTTCCACACCTTTTGATTATAGCTCAAGGTCTACCGTCCACTGTCCATCGTCTATGGTGTAAACAAAACCGGGCCGCACCTGATGGTGCGACCCGTTAAGTGACTCGTGGTGATTTCCCACTACCCGGTACACATCTTGATAAACTTCTCCACATCGATCTTGTAGTTCGTGGGATCTAACACCTTAACGATCTTCCGTTCCTCACTTGGATTCGGATCCGCCAGGTCGACGACGAACGGCACGGCCCGGAACTTTTTATACCGCGTCACGAAAACCCCCACCTTCGGTTGTCGCGTGTTCCCCGGATTCGGTTCGCAGACCACGCCGATCTCGTTCGTGTTCAACTGAACGAGACTGCCCACGGGATAAAGTCCAAGCGCTTTCACGAACAGGTTTACCAGGTACTCACGGAACTCGATGTTCCTGTTCGAATAGATCTTACCGAGCGCGAAATGGGGCGGTAAAGCAGGTTTGTAGACACGTGCGGACGTCAGCGCATCGTAGACATCGGCCACAGCCGTCATTTGCCCGAACCGATGGATTTCTTCGCCTTCGAGGTGGTTGGGATAGCCCTCACCGTTCAGCATTTCATGATGCTGAGTTGCGATCAACATCATCTCTTCCGTCACACCCGGCATATCCATCAGCACATCGCGCCCGTAGGTCGTGTGCTTCCGCATTTCCTCGAGCTCGTGTGGTTCGAAACGCCCGGGTTTGTTCAAAATCTCGAGCGGCACCTTCGTCTTGCCGATGTCGTGTAACAGCGTCGCCGTCGCCAACATCTCCGCCGTCGATTGATCGATTCCGTCGGCGTGCGCGACCGCCAGAGTGATCACGCATACGTTGATACAGTGATTGGCTGTGTAGGGATCGTGCTCCTTCAGCCTCGTGAGACCGACCATCGCGTCGACGTTCCTGAATACGCTCTCGGTGATCAGCTTGCCCGCCGCGTCCAGTTTCTTGCGATCCATCGAACCCCCGATCGCGGTATCCTCGAGGGCGGCTTTCAATTGGGTCGTCACGACGTTTCGGGTCGCGCGCGCCTTTTTCAGCTCATCCTTGTATTCCACCGTCCTGCCCGGTGGCAACGGTTTCTTCCGCGGCTCCTGGGGCATTGCAATCGGCTTGGGTGCCTGGATCGGGACCCCGCCGGCCGCGTCCTTCCCTTTCGTCGTGTCGATCGTGACGTTTTGCAACCCTGCCGCCCGCAACCGTTTGATCTGGTTCTCGGACGTAATCAGCACGCCCTTCCCGAGCAGCAGGACGCCCTTCTTGCTCGCCCCTCCCTCTGATCCTTCCTTCACGTCGGCTTCCATATACATGCCGACTTCGAGCTTGTCGATTCCGATCTGTTTTTTCATAGGAACTCGGTTCGGTTGACGGGTTTCCCGACCGGTCCCTCCAAAGATGGTCGAGAAACGACCCCCGGGCAACCGCCCAGGCACGCAGGCGTTCGGCATTCCTCGTCGGACACAGGCCCAATTTGCCTTTTGCATTCTGCATTTTTTCCTTCCAAAGCCCTGGTCACCCCACCCGAACCTGATCATATTCCCAATCCCCTGCGTTACAAGCTCCCTCTCCGACCTCCAACCATGCAGCGCCAGCTCCAGCGCGGCCGCGGTGCCACAGCGAACCCGGTCGGGCGGTTCGAACCGCTTCAAATCGAATACGATCCGGCCGAACCCGACGCCCAACCGACCGAGCTCTTCCACGACACCACACGCGCCATCATCGCCACCAACGACAGCCCCGACATCGGGTTCGACGCCTCCGTCAATCCCTATCGCGGGTGCGAGCACGGCTGCGTCTATTGCTATGCCCGACCCACGCACGAATACCTTGGGCTTTCCGCGGGCCTCGACTTCGAGACCAAGCTTTTCGTCAAACGCGACGCGCCGGAACTGCTCAGGGAGGCGCTCGGCGCGCCGGGCTGGAAGCCCGAAATCGTCGTCATGAGCGGCGTTACCGATCCTTACCAGCCCGTCGAGCGAAAGCTCGAACTCACGCGTCGTTGTCTCGAAGTCTTCGCCGAATTCCGCAATCCCGTCGGCGTCATCACAAAAAGCGACCTCATTACGCGCGATATCGATCTGCTCTCTGAGCTCGCGCAGTTCAACGCGGTTTCGGCTCGCATCTCCATCACCACCCTTGACAAGAACCTTGCCGATAGAATGGAGCCGCGTGCTTCGCGCCCTGCTCAGCGACTCCGCGCCGTCGAAGCCCTGGCCACGGCCGGTATCAGGGTCGGTGTCATGGCTGCACCCATAGTGCCGGGGCTCAACGACCACGAAGTCTCCGACATTCTGCGCGCATCCGCGGATGCCGGCGCCGTCACGGCCGGCTACATCATTCTCCGTCTACCGCACGGTCTCAAGGACCTGTTCGCCGATTGGCTCGACACCCACTATCCCGACCGGAAGGACAAGGTGCTCAACCGTGTCCGCGACACAAGAGGCGGTGCCCTCTACGACGGGACATACGGCACCCGCATGCGGGGCGAAGGCGAGTACGCCGACCAGATCGAAACGATGTTCAACATCGCACAGAGGCGCTACGGGCTGAACGCAACGTTGCCGTCCCTTTCCACCGATCACTTCCGAAGGCCTGCCGGGTCCCAGCTCGAACTGAAACTCTGAACGGATCTCACGCCGAACCATCGTTGCGAACGCGCCAGCCACACCGTTTCTTGATCAACGCCATCGAGTCGCGGTAATCCAACGAGGGGAAATCCACTGTGAAACTGGCAACGACCGCAAGATCCTGGCGTCGCACTTGAGCGGACCTGCTTGTGCCCGCTACAGGGACCTCGTAAGAACCAACGCGAACTTTCGCAACCTCTGGGCCGGGGAGACCGTCAGCCTATTCGGCGACTGGTTCAACCTGATCGCCTCGGCATCCCTCATCGCATCCCTAACCGGCTCGGGCATCGCCATTGGCGGCCTCTTTGTCGTCCGTGCCCTGGCTCCCTTCCTGATCAGCCCTTTCTCGGGTGTCATCGCCGATCGATTCGATCGACGGAACATCCTCATCCTCTGCGACGTCATCCGCGTTTTCGTCGTCCTCGGATTCCTGCTCGTTCGGCATCCGGGCGACGTCTGGCTGCTGTATGCCCTGATCGCTGTGCAGCTTGCCCTGGGTGGCGTCTTCTTCACCACCCGCCGAGCCATTCTCCCCGACATCGTGGGCGAAGCCGAAATCGGGACCGCCAACACCATCGTCTCGGCCACGTGGTCGGTCATGCTCGCTATCGGTGCGGCTGCCGGAGGTCTCGTATCCGGCGTGTTCGGCGTCTACGCCGCCTTCACGATCGACGCGGCCACGTTCGTTGTTTCCGCGCTCGTGGTTTCCCGTGTCCGCTACACCGTGCCAACCGAGGTCGCACAGACGGCTGTTTCCATCTCGCGCTTCCACGAACAGTATGTGGAAGGGCTGCGTTACGTCTTTCGTCACCCTGAAATCCTGTTCATCGCCTTCGCCAAGCCCGCACTCCAGTTCACGCTCAGTGCCGGATATGAAGTCGTACAGATTCGGATCGCGGAAAGTCTCTTTCCCATCGGTGCGGGCGGCGGGATTACGCTCGGTCTGCTCTATTGTGTCGGTGGTGTGGGTAGCGGGGTTGGTCCGATCGGTGCCCGGGTCTTCACGCAGGACCGAATCGTCGCCCTGCGGTGGGCCATCGGAGCGGGCTTCGCGCTTTCCGCCTCCGGGCTGTTCGTCATATCCACGCTCCATAGCTTCCCGGTGGTGCTCCTCGGCAGTCTCCTGCGGAGCACCGGAGGCGGCATCGTCTGGGTTTTCTCCACTCAGCTCTTGCTCATGCTGGTGCCGTCACGTGTACGTGGTCGTGTGTTCTCGTTCGAACAGGCAGGATTTTCGCTCAGCGCCGCCATCTCCGCAGCCGCCGGAGGGCGCTTGCTGGACGTGTATCCGGACCTCTCGATGCTGGTACTGGGATTCGGCTTTCTGACCCTCGGCTCGTGCGTGGCGTGGTCAGCCTGGTGCCTGCTCCGTCCCGCAATCGGGGTGGCTGACGAGACCTAGAATCTGATTGTGGTCTCCCGGGCACGCGCTATCTTCCCCGCTCAGCAAAGCTCGCACTCATTCATCGCTTCCATTCCACGAGATCAACATGCCCGAAGAATACACCGTCGCCATCGTCGGATGCGGATCGATCGCACACGCCCACGTCAGCGGCTACCAGGGTCTCGACAACGTGAAGATGATCGCCGTCGTAGACCCCGTCGAAGGTGCACGTCGCATTTACCAGAACGAGTACGACATTCCGCGGGGATACGGCACCATCGAAGAAATGCTCCATAAAGAGAAACCGGACATCGTCAGCGTCTGCACGTGGCATCTCCTCCACTCGCCCCTCACGGTCATCGCCGCCGAGTCGGGCGTCAAAGGCGTCATCTGCGAGAAACCCATGGCCATCGGCGTGGGTGAGGCGGACAAGATGGTCGACGCAGCCGAAGCGAGCGGGACCAAACTGGTCATCGGGCATCAGCGGCGTTTTACGCCCGGATGGAACACGGCACACGATCTCATCGCCGGCGGTGCCATCGGAAAGCCCGTTTGGGCCAAGAACCGTGTCGCGGAAGGCCTCGCAAACTGGGGCACGCACTCGATCGACGGGACTCGATTCGCCCTGAGCGACCCGGAACCCGAGTGGGTGATGGGCGCCGTCGAGCGCAAGACCGACCGATACGAGCGCGACACCGCCATCGAGGACGCGTGCATGGGCCTTGTCATGTTCGACACGGGGGTCCAGCTGTTCATCGAATCGGATCTGGTGCGCGAGGGTGCCACGGCGGGGTCCTTCCAGATACGGGGCGAGGAAGGGATGATGGAGGTGTCGGAATCGGAGGTTCGGCTCTTCAACGCATCGAGTGGGGGCTGGCAGGAGGTCGAGATAGACGCGCGCGAGGAAGACCTCAGAGCGATCGAAGGCAATACCCACGCCGCTCAGGCGCGCGAGCTCATCGAATGGATCGAGGGGGGACCCGAACATCGTGGGTCGGGTCGACAGGCCCGGGTCACTGTCGCCATCATGATGGCGATCTACGAATCTGCCCGGCGCCACGCAGTGATTAGGTTTCCGCTGGAGGAAAAGGACTATCCCCTCGATCTGATGATCGAGGAAGGCCAGATCCCTGTCGAGCGGCCCGGCCCCTACGACATCCGCGGGTTCCTACGGAGGGACAACATCGACGAAGAGGCTTTTGCCAGAATGTGGGCCGAAGGACAAGGCCACTCAGGCATCATGCGGGAGCTGAACGAGGAAGACTGAACCGCGGAGGACGAGGGGAAAGGACAACAAACCCTTGGGGCACTTTGACCGATCATCCGAGGAACGGGCGTCACCCCGGCGGCGTGGTGGAGCCTCTCCCGAGTGGGATCAAGGGAGCGTGAGAACAAGAGCCGCTGGATGACAACGGCCGCTGACGACTGCAGTTTCTGCTTGGCCGCAACTACCCCGCCGTAGCCTCTGCTTCCGTTCGTCGTGTCACCGTAACCGAACCGGCTCCCAGCTTCACCAGGCGTCGTATCTTCCGGTATTCCTGGCTTGCCTTATCGAAAGCTTCGATTTCCAGATAATAGCGGCCACGGTTGATTCCGTCTGTCGGGAGTTCGGCGACTTTGGCCGCTCTCGTGCCCGGCTTGCGCACGCGACTGTCGTCGAAATGGTGAACCACGTTGCCATCCAGATCGATCAGACGGTAGCCGAGAACCAGACCAGCCGCCTCACCCTTCCCCTCGGTCAGGTTGTAGATTTCGAAATAGACCTTCAGCGGATCCCCGATCGCAAATTGTCGGTCGATGCTGGGGATGATCTTCCACGCGCCCTTGTCGAACCGCCCCTCGTCGCCCTTTCCGATCTCGTGCGCAAAAAGAAGATCGCTCATCGCCAGTTTCGGGTCGAGAGGCACCACCTCCAGCAGACGAGCCGCTGTTCCCTTGATCCCAGATCTTAAATCCTCGACCGTGACCGACAGCCCATACGCACCCGGTGGCAGGTCGACGGCCGTGATGTCCCTGAACGGGATACTCTCGTAGTACTCCTTCGGCTCCGCGGCCGTCAATTTCCGGACCCAGGTTCGTTTTTTGTAGGGCTTGAGCGTCGAATCCACAATCGTCATCGTCGCTCGGATCGTCGCCAGCTGCCTCCCTCGCACGCTCTGGAACTCGAGTTGGGTCGCTTCGATAAAGGTGTAGATCTCCAGCCAGGACCCAGAGCCCTGCCCCCGAAACCCCGCCGTATCGATCACAAACCGCAGATCACCTACGCTCCTGACCGGTTCATCCGCAAGACCCGGACTGGTCAGCAACGCGATGAATCCGATGGTCAGGCACTTATGAAGAGGCTTCATTCTCAACCTTTCGCTCGTCGACGCGAGAAAACCAATAGCCTTGCACTCCGACACGTTGAACGTTCGAACAAGAGAAACGTGCCATAATTATCGAACCCACCAACGGCTTGGCTGCCGTCTTCTTTGGCGCTAAATTGCGCGCCTCTATGGAAGTCCTCAGGTTGAACGTCTGGTCTGGCCCCCGGAATGTCTCGACCGCCCTCATGTACAGCTTTGCACAGAGGTCGGATACGCGCGTACTCGACAAACCCCTCTACGGACACTACTTGCGAGTCTCGGACGCACCTCATCCCGGCGCCAGGACCGTCATGGACGCGATGGAATGCGACGGCGAGACCGTGATACGGAGCGTCCTGCTCGGTCCGTGCGATCAACCGGTCCTTTTCGCCAAGCAGATGGCCCATCACCTCGTCGATCTGGACCTCGATTTCCTGGCCCAAACGGCCAACGTCCTCCTCATCCGCGACCCCGTCGACATGCTGCCTTCACTCGCCAGACAGCTGGACAAGCCCCGATTGAAAGACACGGGATTCGACCGTCAGGTCACCTTGCTCGAAGAACTGGAAACTCTGGGTCAGGACCCGCCGATTCTAGAAGCGCGACAGCTTCTGATCGACCCGGAATCAGTTCTGACCGCCCTGTGCGAGAGACTGGGCATCGCTTTCGATCCGGTCATGTTGTGGTGGAAACCCGGGCCGATCCGCGAGGACGGTGTCTGGGCCGCGCACTGGTATTACAACGTCCATCGCTCCACAGGTTTCCAGCCCTACCGGCCGAAATCAGAGCCGTTCCCGGATCACCTGGAGCCACTCCTCGCCGTCTGCCGACCACTCTACGACCGTCTGGCCGGCCGAGCGATCGCCGCCTGAGACCAACCCGTGCCTTATTACTCCTGTTCTCAAATACGGTGACGTATTCTAAGCAGACTTTGCCAAGGGCGTATCGTAGAACCTGAGTTTGTCGATCATCTCCGCGAGATCTGTTCGTGTGAACTTCCATTTGAAGGGTGTGGCGATACGTCCGTAGCGTTCCTGAAAACCGAGGATTCTTGCCTCAAGCTCTTCGAGCGATGCAAATTCGATAGGTGTCAGAGCCTTGCGTTTGAGGATCGAGAAGTAGATCTCGATCTGATTGAGCCAGCTTGCGTGGATCGGAAGGTGAACGGGGTGGATGTTTGGCCACTTCCCCTGGATACGGTCGATGCATGTTTGCCCTCGGTGCGAGGAGCCATTATCCACGATGAGGTAGACTTTCTTTGCCGAGCAATAGGGTTTCCGGCTCATGATCAGGCTCAGGAGCCGGTTGAAGGGCTCGATACCCGAAGAAGACTCACAGAGACCGAAGATTCGACCATTGTGCACGTCGAGAGCAGCCAGATAGGCCAGGGCTCCTTTCCGCTCGTATTCGTGTTTCAACGCGTGCCGCTCTGTTCGAGGCTGGCGGTAGGGTAACGTGCTTGCGAGCTCGTGCTTGAATACTGGTCTTTTCGTCGGCAGAAAGTACATATTCCCTCGGCCCTAAAGGCTTTCCTTGCCATTGGCGGTGATACAGATCAAGGACTCTACCTGCTTTGGTTTGGAAGTCCGGGTCCCGTGGGAAAATCCAGGAGCGATGATACCAAGGACGAATCGCGTCCTCGTTCAACCAGCGCCAGACAGTGGCGCCGCTGATCTTGGCAACGAAGCCCCTTTGCACTGCCTCGGCGGCAATCTCGGAACAGCTGAACCGCGAGAGCGGTATCCCGCTCTCGCTCGGTAGTTCACACGCCAGCGCCTTGATCTGAACGACCACCTGAGGGGGGAAAACCGGGCGGGCGCCCGGGACGAGATCTATCTTCGAGTCCCGAAAGACGCTCTTCGAAAAAGCGCTTACGCCATTTGCTTACGATCGGACGCGGGACATCCAACCGTTGGGCGATAATCTTGTTGGATAATCCCTCGGCGGCGAGAAGCACGATTTTCGATCGGATCACTTGATAATACGATAACGTATATTGTCCAGCCATTCGCTCGAGGTCGACCCGTTCCTTCTCAGACAGTAGCACCACATAAGGCGAACGTCTTGGCATTGTTCTCCTCCTTTTGAAGGAGAACATAAGCTACAAATAATGTTCAGGACATACGTAATAATATTTATGAAATCATGCACTAAGTTGCCCGACCCACGAAACGCAGACATCAAGATCCACGTCGGCGGCGAACTCCTCTCGCGCGATCAGGCTAAGGTATCCGTGTTCGACAGTGTCGTCCAGGGGGGTGACGCGGTATGGGAGGGCCTGCGGGTCTACGAGGATCGCATTTTCCAGCTGGACGCACACCTCGACCGACTCATCGACTCGGCAAAGGCGATGGCCTACACCGACATCCCCTCGCGTGAGGACATCAAGCAGGCCATCTTCGAAACGCTCCGGGCAAACGACATGCGAGACGGCGTCCACATCCGTCTCACATTAACACGCGGAATGAAAGTCACGTCGGGCATGAGCCCGTACTGGAACCAGTACGGATCGTGCCTCATCGTCCTTCCGGAGTGGAAACCGCCCGTCTACTCGACGGAAGGAGTCAGACTGGTCACCGCGTCGGTGCGACGAAATCCCCCGCATTGCATCGACTCAAAGATTCACCACAACAACCTGATCAACAACATTCTCGCCAAAATCGAAGCGAATGTCGCTGGCGTGGATGACGCCGTCATGCTCGACATCTTCGGGTTCGTGTCAGAAACCAACGCCACGAACCTTTCATCGTCAAAAAAGGCATCGTGGTCACCCCACACGCCGACAGCTGCCTCCCGGGTATTACACGAGGCGTCGTCATCGACACCGCTCGCGATGCCGGCATCGACGTCGTTGAACGGAACGTCTCCCTGTCGGAGATCTATGCGGCCGACGAAGCCTTCACCACGGGCACGATGGGTGAGCTCAGCCCCATACTCGAAGTCGACGGCCGCACGATTGGCTCGGGGGATCCAGGACCCGTGACCGATCGTCTCAGAGACCTCTACGCGAAACGCACATCGAACGAGGGGGAGCGACTCCCCTGATAGCGCCCTCGTGCACAGCACGAGGGAGAGCGCGGAACATTCATCTTTTAATACAACAAAGCGTTGCACTCGTCCCGGCGCCTGTCCTGAGAGTAGTCGAAGGGCTGTGCACAGGGACGTCACAGACTGTTGCAACCCTAAACATCGGAGCGTGTACGCATGTCCATCGAAGACAGACTCGAGGAACTGAACATCGACCTCCCTGAGGTTCCGGCACCCGGGGGCAACTACGTTCCCGCGGTTCGCACGGGAAACCTGCTCTACTTGTCCGGTAAGGGGTCCGGTCCGTCGACCGGCAAGGTCGACACAGACGTGGACCTCGAAACCGCCTACCAGGACGCACGTCGTGTCGGACTCGTCCTGATCGCAGTGATGAAGGAGGAACTGGGTAGTCTAGATCGGGTCAACCAGATCGTCAAGGTGCTCGGTATGGTGAATTCGGCCCCTGAATTCTCTGATCACCCAAAAGTCATCAACGGATGCTCCGATCTCTTCGTCGAAGTCTTCGGCGACAAGGGGAAGCACGCACGCAGTGCCGTAGGCTTCGGCGCGTTGCCCGGCCAGATCACGGTCGAAATCGAAGTCATTGTCGAAGTTTCCGACTGACAACACTCGCTAAGGTCACACCGGAGGCCATCCATGATCGACGATCGCGACTGGTCCGAGCTCACACTCGGCGAACGCATGCGTCACGTCGAGGTCGAGGGCTACCTCGTCATTCCCGACCTGCTCGACGAAGATCACATCGCACGACTCAAAGAAGCCACGGCCCAGCTCGAGACGACGCCCGTAGATTACAGCGTCCATCAGCGGGGCTGTCCCAACCTCGAATTCGTCGGCGGTGTGCTCACCGACCTCATTGCGCATCCACCAACGATCGCTTTCCTCGAAGAGATGTTCGGAGACAGCATCGTCCTCTCCCACTACGGCTACGCGAGATCCGAACCTGGCCATCCGGGCATCAGCTTCCACACGGACGGACAACCCTACGGGTCCCGCATCTTCGGCTACCTGGGCAGTGTCCCCGCGATGATTCGGGTCCTCTACTATCTCGATGACCTCACCCCCGAGGTGTCGCCCTTCCGAGTCATCCCCCGGTCGCATCTGTCGATGCACCCTGACGCCAACCCGTATCAACGGTTCCAAGGACACCCCGAAGCGGTCATCGTGCCGACGAAAGCGGGCTCTGCTGTCTTCCTCAACCACAAGACCTTCCACGGCAACTGCCCGAATGTCGGTGACTATGCCCGCGAAATGCTGGCCATCGCCTATCGACCTGCCTGGGCCGGACCCGTCGACAAAGTCGACGAATGGCCGGAAGACAAGGTTGACACCCTCCCCGAACCGGTTAGACGTTTCTTCACGATCAGCAAGAACGCACGCCAGTGGGAACCCGAAGGTAGTAACAAGCCCCCGAACATGAAGAGTGAGGCGCCCGGCATGAACCCCAGTCGCTGGGAGCGCGTCTGAAATGGTCTTCCGGATCGGTCTGACTGGCGACCTGCTGGGCCCGGATGGCAAATTGACTTATCAAGACATCGGGTTGAGCCTGCTCGAGACGGCCGACGGGGTGGAACACGCGTTCTTCGATCGCCACGAACCCGAGATTCAGGCGGAGCAGATAGCCGGTCTCGACGCCATCCTCGCGTTGACCCCGACCGTCACCACAGCCACGCTCGGGGGCGCGGAGCAGTTGACCCACATCGGCCGCTTCGGTGTCGGCTACGACTCGGTCGACGTGGACGCCTGCACGGCCGCCGACGTCGTGCTCACCATCACCGCTGGCGGCGTCAACTACTCCGTCGCTGAATCGGTCGTTGCCTTCATGCTCGCCCTGTCGCACAAGATGCTGATCAAGGACCGGATGACACGCGAGGGTCGTTGGGACGACCGGTCCGATCATATGGGCAGCGAGCTACGCGATCGGACCCTGGGCATCGTCGGTCTGGGTGGCATCGGCGCAACACTCGCAGAAATGGTTGCCCCATTCCGGATGAAGGAAATCGTCGCGTTCGATCCCTACCTCAGTGAGGAACGCGCGTCCGAAGTCGGCGTCCGTCGCGTCAGTCTGGATGAACTCATGCGAGAAGCCGACTACGTCTCCGTCAACTGCCCGTTGAATGAATCGACCCGCAACCTCATCGGCGAAGCCCAGATCGGATTGATGAAGCCCACTGCTTTTCTGATCAACACCGCCCGCGGGGGGATTGTCGACGAGACCCCGCTTATCGCAGCCCTCAAAGCGGGCCGGATCGCCGGAGCAGCCCTCGATTGCCACGAAACGGAACCTCTCCCGGGCGGCAGCCCGATCGCCGACCTCGACAACGTCATCGTGGCGCCGCACGCGATTTGCTGGTCGAACGAGCTGTTTCGAGACCTCGGCCACATGGCCTGCGGCCAGATGCTCGAAATTTCCCGTGGAAAGATTCCCCACGGCGTCGTCAACACCGAAGTCTTGGACCGTCCCGGCTTCCAGGCGAAACTCGCACGTTACGGATCGTGAGGGTGCATTGAAAATCGAACGCATCGAAGCGACGACCGTCAGCGTGCCCTACACGCACCGCGAAACCAGCTCTCGCGTCCAGAGAGATGGTGTCACCGCCGTCGTCGTCAAGATCACGACCGACAATGGCCTCGTCGGCTGGGGTGAGAGTTGCCCGGGACCGAACGTCGAAAGTGTCTACGAAGTCGTCCAATCGACCGTCCCGCTCTTCACCGGCAGAGACCCGTGGGAGCGGGACGCCATCGCAGCAGATTTCTACGGGACCGCACATTGGTATCATCGCGAGATGACCGGCCACTTCGCGTTCGCCGGCATCGATATGGCCCTCAACGACCTGTGCGGAAAGGACGCCGGGCAGCCGCTCTACAACCTGTTCGGCGGTCTCCAACGTTCGGCCGTCGACTACTTCTGCTACCTGGCCTACGGCTCCGCAGACGAGGTAGCCGCTCAGGCGAAAGCGGGTGTTGACGCCAGCTACACGGTCTTCTACATCAAAGTCGGTATCGACTTCGCCCACGAAATCGACGTCATCGCCGCGCTGCGCGACACCATCGGCCCCGATCGCAAGATCCGCATCGACACGAATGGCTCCTGGACCGTCAACGAGGCCTTGCGCCACCTTGCCGAGTTCGATCGTTACGGCATCGACTTCGCCGAACAGCCCGTCTGGCCCGAGCCCATCGAAAACATGATCGAGATCCGCGGCCGGCAACCCGTCGCTATTTGCGCGAACGAGGGTCTCTGGCGCATCTGCGACGTCCACGAAATCATCAAACGCAGGGCGGCCGACGTCCTCTGCTTCAGCAGCAACTGGGTCGGCACTCTCGCCGACTTCCATCGCCTCAGCTGGCAGGCCCATCGCGAGGGCATCACCGTCTGCCGCCACACCCACGGCGAGCTGGGTCTGATGGCCGCCGCCTCTCACCACATCTGCCTCAACCTGCCCAACCTCGTCGACGGCAACCAGCAAACCGCTGCGATGATGGACAACGACATCCTCACACAGCCGCTCCCCATCGCCAAAGGCCCGACCTGGGGCATTCCCGAGGGCACGGGCCTCTGCGTCGACGTCGACGAAAGCAAAGTGGCCACGTATCACGAAACCTATCGCGAACGTGGCCAGTTCTTGCCCCATCAGCCGGAAATGTTCGGGTCACCGAGAGACCAGTAGACCCTTCGTGGTAACAACCTTGGACGGCTCGTCCAGCGCAGATGGATACAGGTCAGGCCATCGCTTTTCGCAGTCGAATAACTTTGACTACCGGCAACACCGCTTGGGGCGCTCCACCTGAGTCCACCCCAAGTGTTACATTTTGCTACATCTCTCACTTTTTCAACCAGTTATGCGCGCGAAAGCCACCAGATTTCGCTTTTGGGGGCTAACTGACGCCGTGCCTCGAACGTATACTTTTCAAGGGGCTTGTCGAGAAGCGTCGGGAGAGAGTGAATGAACGCACATGCACCATCGCCAGAGGGTCAACGAACCAAACACATCGCTTCCTAGCGTTGTTTTTCAGAGCCTCGGCCCAACCTCTTTGGGTCTGTCGTTCCTCTGCCTCTTTTGCATAGCGATAGAGGTATACTTTCTTCCCTCCAGCACCCTGATCGCATTCCTGCCGCTCCGTCTCATAACCGCGTTTCTTCTCGCCTTACTGTTCCATTTCTATAGAAAAAACCAGCTTCCCGAAACGTATGCTTTTGCCGCGGCCACCGGAATGGCAGCACTCGTACTCATCAACATCACGGTCGACTTCTACCTCGACCCACACGCTGCCCAAACGACCAACTACACGCTCCTGATCGTGGGTCTGGGTTACCTCCTTGCAGTACGCAGCTGGTTTTTCGTCACGACCGCGGTCTCCCTTGTAGTGTGGGCCACGATCGCGATCACCAGGGGCGAGCCGGGATTATGGCCGCACTTCACGATTGGACTCGTATCGTCCACCGTCCTCGCCATTGTCATCAATACCGTTCGGCGGTCCACGCTGATCCAAATCGCCGGGCTACACGACGCCGAAGCGAGCAGAAACCGTCGTCTCGAGTTATCGCTCCAAAAGGCGAGGGAATCAGAACGGGCAGCCTACGACGCCAACCGCCTCAAAAGCGAATTTCTCGGCAGCGTCAGCAGCGACATCCGAGTTCCGATTCACAGCATCATCGGTCTCTCGAACCTCGCACTCGACTTGGAGTTGGACGACGACCAGCGGGAATACCTCGAAACCATCCGAGGGTCAGCGGAGAATCTGCTCGTGATGCTGACCAACACCCTCGATCTCGCCCAGATTGAAACTGGGTCGCTGCGCATCAGCAAGGAGCCGTTCAACCTCCGACAATCCGTCGAGGACACGACGATCGCACTATCCCACCTGGCTCACCAGCGAGAGGTGGAGATCGACCTGCAGATTGCCGATCACATCCCTCGTGCTGTCAAGGGGGATGCTGCCAGATACCAGCAGATCCTCACGAATCTCGTTACGAACGCGATCCACGCTACGGAGGCGAGCGCGCTCGAGGTCGAGATCCGCATTCTGGCTGAAGTACGAGACGACCTTATCCTGAAGACCGAAGTCAGGGATCGCGGTGCGGAGATTCCGATGACGTGATGGCATCGATGTTCAGCGCGATGGAGGAACCGGGAGCGACATACGGCAGTAGACGGGGGACCGGCCTGGGATTGGCCATCTGTCAACGCCTGGTCACGTTGATGGGAGGCAGAATCTGGGTGGAAAGCCTGACGGACGGCGGAGTGGTCTTCGGATTCACCGTTCAGATGTCACGAACCGAAGCGACGCCCCTACGTGTCTCGAGTCATGGATCGGATGTCCTGATCATCGACTCCAATCCAGTCAACCGGCTGATCATCGGTGATCTGGTCACCAAATGCGGTCACGTGCCGGCGGTCGTCGCAACCGCTGAGCACGCCCTTCGTCGCGCTCACTGATTGAGATCCTGGGGACGCCTGCGGCGCAAACGGTCGAACCGTAGGGGCGAATTGCGATACGCGCATTCGGGCTCACCAAAGTCTCCTCGAGCATCAACAGACGCCCGACCCCGCAATACAGGTCCGACGCCGTCCTGCCCGGTCTTCAAACGCTGAACTCATCGACTGCCCCCTCATCGATCTCCACCCCCAGGCCCGGCGTGTCATCCAGCGAGAAGTGTCCGTCATCCGGGATCGGATAGCTTTTCGCGATACGACTCTTGTTTTCGTGGACGCTGTGGGAATGTTCGAGGATCTGGAAATTGGGAATCGCGGCCGAGTAATGAACCGATGCGGCAACCGACAGAATCCCACCACCACCGACGTGCGGCGCAATCGGGAGGTTGTAGGCATCGCATAAAGCTGAAATGCGCTTGCCCTCCGTCAGCCCTGTTCGCGCGATATCTGGCATAGCCACGTCGAAGGCGCGAAAGTCGATCCACTGGCGCCACTCCCACGTCGTCCGCAGCCACTCACCCGTCGCCACCTGGAGGTCGAGCGCGCTCGCGATTTCGGCGTGGCCCTTCACATCTTCGGCAAGCGTGGGCGCCTCGAGCCACCGTACGTCGAGTGCCTCCAGATCTCGACCCAGTTGAATCGCCTGCGACACGTCGCGTGTCCCGTGCACGTCTACCAGCAGTTCCACGTCCGGCCCGACCTCATCGCGGACCGCTGCTACGATGTCCGAGATGGTTCGGTTGGGATGACGCATATGCAGTTTGAGGGCCTCGTAGCCCAGATCGACGTGACTTCGAGCTGCTGCACGTGTGCGTTCGGGGTCCGTGCCACCCATCCCGGCATACAGGCGTACTGAATCCCGAAACTGCCCCCCCAACAGCTTGTAGACCGGCTTCTCCACCGCTTTCCCCAGCAGGTCGTAGATCGCCAGATCGACCCCGGCGAGGGCATCCACGTAAAACCCCGTGATGTGCCCGCGCTCCCGCATCGCACTGTAGAGCCTGTACCAGATGTATTCTACGTCGAACGGATCCCTGTCCAACAACACGGGCCGGCAGAGATCCTCGACGACGGTCGCCGCCGTCCTCGGTGAAACGGGCGCCTGTCCTTCCCCCCAGCCGACGAGCCCGTTGTCCGACTCGATCCGAACCAGACACGTCTCGTGCCGCTTCGAATAGATCGACGTCCAGGAATCCTTAGCCAGATGATAGTCCCCGTAGTCGGCCCGCGCGGGATCCTCGACCTGCTCACGGTCGTCACCCCCCAGAGGAGGCAGCTTGATGGCGAAAGCATCGACGCTCTTGATCTTCATAGTCACTCCTCTCGAATGGCCCACAGAATGGTCACCAGACGCTGGCCCGTCAACCGGGAGATGTCCTTGGAATCTGATTGACCCAGCGAATGGTTCACGCCATCCTGGATGGCAGCCAGACGATGGTCTGCATTTCAGGCAAGGCGCCTATCGCCAACCGATCATCCTGAGTAGGCGCTTCGCAGATGACTCTACACAACAGTTGCGTCTCAGAGGAATCGCCATATCGAAGGGCGATCGGTCTGTGGCCAGGGAGCCACCGGCCGCCCTTCGATACGACCTTGAAAGTTTACTTCACGATGGCTACGCAGCTCACCATTTGCGCTGAGGTCACTCAGGGTGACCGGCGGCTCAATCGGCCAAGGATTGTCGAATGCTTGTATCCTTGAACACCAAACGGACCGAACCCGTCCTCAATGGCAAATCGTTCGGAGAAGTCGGGGGCTACGAACAGCTCTATGGGAGCGCTCGGTTCGAGGTCGATCCGGCGCATCCGTTGAACCAGCCGATCGTCGACATCGGTCTCGCGCCGGTCAATGAGCGTGGGCAGGTCGAGTGTCGCGCCGACTTCTGGATTCTCAAGCCGATGGATCCTGCGCGTGGGAACGGGAACCTCTTTTACCACGTCACGAATCGGGGTCGGAAAGGGATCCTGGCCGCCTTCAATCACGCCTCCGGTTCCAACACACCCTCGACGGCAGAAGAATTCGGCGACGGTTTCCTGATGGAGCAGGGTTACACGATCGCTGCGGTCGGATGGCAAGCCGACGTGCCGCCGGAGAGCGATGAGGACAGCGACTTCACCACGCTCGACGTGCCGATCATCGAGGGCGTCACCGGGCCCGTTGCGTGTGAGATCATCGTCGACGAACCGACCGATCTCCACTCACTCGGGAGCCGGTATCACCATCCTTATGAACCCTCCGAGCCGCACACGGACGATGCCGTCCTGACCATACGGATTAAACCCTACGACACAGCAGAACCTGTCGAGCGCGATCGCTGGTCGTTCGACCGGCTGACGGATGGCCGCGCTGCCATTCGCTATTCAGAGGGATTCGAGCCCGGTCTCATCTACAACCTCGTCTATACCGCGCGCGATCCCCGCGTAATGGGTCTCGGTTTCGCAACCACCCGTGACTTCGTGTCGTTTCTCAAGTACGAAGCGACGACCTCCGACGGCAGTACCAACCCGGCCGCCGATAGCATCGATCGCGCCTACACCTTCGGTTCTTCGCAGAGCGGGCGCTTTCTCAGACATTTACTCTGCCAGGGCTTCAACGAGGACGAATCGAACCACCAGGTCTTCGACGGAATCTTCGCGAATGTCGCGGGCGGTTCGCAGGGATCGTTCAACCACCGTTTCGCCCAGCCATCACGTCACGCGAGCGCCCATTTCGACGTCTACTATCCGACTGAACAGTTCCCGTTCAACGACCTTCCCCAAACGGATCCTGTCACCGGGAAGACGGCCGGCCTTCTCGACCGGTGTTCTGAAACGAACACGACGCCGAAGATCTTCTACACCAACACATCGACCGAATACTGGAACCGTTCTGCGTCCCTCAACCACACGGACATCACCGGGACGCAAGACGTCGATGTCCACGAGAACGTCCGCATTTACCACTTTTCGAGCACCAAGCACGGACCCGGTGACCTTCCATCCGGCGACAACGCGATGCCGGCGAATCCGATCAACTTCCGATTCGCCTTCCGCGCCCTCCTCGTCGCGCTCGACGAGTGGGTAAGGAACGATCGTCCTCCGCCGCGGAGCGAGCACGGCACCATCGACACTGGCACACTCGTCCCTATTGACCAGAACGCTGTCGCGTGGCCTGAGCTGCCAGATCTGCCTTTTCCCGAACACCCAAGGCGTCCACGTCGTCTCGATCGGGGGTCGCGGTGGGCGGACGACCAGATCATCGACAAAGAGCCGCCGGGATTGGGGGAGCCTTATCTCACTCGGGTCTCTCGCGTCGACGCGGACGGAAACGAAGTGGCGGGGATCAAGATGCCCGAGGTCGCGGTGCCGCTCGGCACATTCACAGGCTGGGAATACCGGTCAGAAACAAAGGGAGCCACGTGGGCGCTGGTCGGGTTGGCCGGAATCTTTCTGCCGTTCGCAAAGAACGCGGACTCAGCCGAGGCGGCCAACGATCCGCGCCCCCCAGTCGATGCGCGATACCGCGACCGCCAGGACTACGTCCGTCGATGCGTAAACGCGGGCCACGGGCTTACGTATCTAAGGCTGATGCTCGAGCGGGACCTGGAGCGGGTGGCCGAGCGGGCGGGCGCGATGTACGATTGGGTGATTGACCGAGCAGGCGTGTAGGAGAGCAGGCGTGGCGATGGTGCGCCCATTGCGTAGGACCGACTCTCCGAGTCGGGAATGACCTGTAGCGTGAAACTGATTACGTTTGAGTATGAGGGCGCATCATGAGCACGCCGCCCCAATCTCGAACCTCGACGGGTCAACGTCGATTTTCCATCGTGGATGATCGATTCGTTGGACCGTGAAGCAAAGCGGATGGGGGTCACCCGCCAGTCTGTCATTAAGGTCTGGATTGCGGAGCGGCTCGAGCAGTCGGGAGCGTAACCATATGCGAATCGAAAAGATCGAAACCACCGTCATCACCCATCCCTGGGGCCCACCCGAGAATGGGGTAACCCGCGTGTGGCCCATCCACCGTGTGTACGCGAACAACGGAATGTATGGCATCAGCCGCGGCGGGAATCCGGATCTCATCGCGCAGGAGTTCGAGGCGATGCTCGTCGGGGAAGACCCACGTCGGATCGCGCATCTGTGGAACCGGATGTACGAGTCGGCCTGGCGTTTCCGGGGACCTGGCCGCAATGCGATGACCACGATCGGCGCATTGGACATCGCACTGTGGGATCTCTATGGGAAGATCTGCGGGGAACCGGTGTGGCGGTTGTTGGGCGGCATCCACGATCGCGTGCCCGTCTATGCGGATGGCATCGGCTACAACGTCTCGATGTCGCCCGAAGAGGTCGCAGAGCTCGTCGGGAAGCACATCGATCTCGGTTTCGGCGCCGTGAAATTTCATCTGACGGATCCCGATCCGGACGTCGCTCTGGAGAAGGTGCGATTGTCCAGAGAAATAATGGGAACCGACAAGCGGCTGATGATAGACATCCACAAAATGTGGGACGGTCACCTCGCAGCCGAGATGGCAAGGAAGTTCGCACCGTACGATCTGTTCTGGATTGAAGAGCCCGTTCGGATGGACGATGAAGCCGGCGGCTTGCGGATGGTCAGGGAAGCGACGGATGCATTGGTCGCCGGTGGCGAAGGGGAAGGCACACTATACGGCGTTCGTCATCTACTGATCGAGGGTGGGTTGCAGGTCGTGCAATCCGATATCGTGATCGCCGGTGGGTATACGAACCTCTTACGAATGGCTGCTCTGGCCGAAGCCCATCACGCCCACATCGCGCCTCACGGTGCTTCCTACCCGGAACTGATCTGTCATCTGCTGGCGGGCGTACCCAACAGTCTGATGGTTCCCGCCTGCCCGCACACTGAGCCCTACCAGATCTGGGCGAAGCTCTACGATCCCCCGTTCGAGACGACGGGCGAGGTCGTGATGTCGGAGAAGCCTGGATTGGGACTGGAATTCGACGAGCGCTTTGTGAAGGAATTCGGAAGCTGAAGAGCGAACGCCCAATGTCCAACACCCAACTCCGAATGTCGAAGCTTTGGACATTCGGAGTTGGGCATTCGGTCAACTCAGGCGAAGCGTACGGGTCAGGTTCTGCAACGGGGTAGCCACATAGACGAATCTACAAGGCGAAGCCCCAACTCATTTCCGAGCTGGGGCTTTTTGGGGCTTCACCTCCCGACTACAGTCCGTTTCTCCTCAGCCCTGCACACTTCGAAATCCGAGCGTCATCAGAAAAAGCAACGCCCAGTGTCCAAAATCCAACACCGATCGAAGGCCCATTGGACATTCGGTCGGGCGTTCAGTGTTCGACAATCTGGTTTTTACTTCTACCCCTCTGCGGGCAGCATCATCCTGAACTTCGTTCCAACACCGTATTTGGTCGAAACGAGAATGTTTCCACTCCAGTTGCCCACGATTGTCTTGACGATGTGTAGACCGAGGCCCGTTCCACTATCGCCGCTCTTGGTCGTGAAGAAAGACTCGAACAGCCGTGACAGATTGTGCGGCTGAATGCCCACGCCGTTGTCCTCGACCTCGATGTAGGCGAACTCTCCTCTCATCTCGTGTCTGCCCATCTCGAGGCCAAGACCCCAATCCTGCCCGAATGCCTCGGCTTGCTCGACAGCCCGAACCACCGAACCGCTTCCGGTCGAGATGACCAGACGTCCGGCGTTCCTTTCCACAGCGTCGATGGCGTTCAAGACGAGATTCATCACGACCTGTTCGATCTGCCCCGCAACAGCGATGACAGACGGAAGGTTCGATCCCAGGTTGATCCGCATCTCGACGTTCCTCAAGACGGGAACGATCAAGTCGTGAAGTTCCTGAACGACACTGTTGAGGTCCAGGTAGCCGGAGCTCTCGGTCTGAACACTCGAATAGCGCAGTACGTTCTGGGAGATGACGCACATCTCCTCGGCGAGCTTCTTCATAATCTTGGTCCGACGATTGTCGGGAGATTCTGCCAACTCCATATCCAGGTAGCCCGAAATGACGGTCAGTGGATTCTTGATTTCGTGAAGCACGGCTGCTGTCATCTCCCCGAGTGAGGCAAGACGTTCCGACCGAATGAGCCGCTGTTTCGTCTGCCACAGTTCCAGCTCCGTGCTGGTGTAATTCTTCCCGACACCTTCCCGGCCCTCATTGTCCTGCAATGGGTCCGTGAAGACTCCAGCAGATGAAGGTGTCTCAACGCGATCGATCGTGATCTGTTGATGTCTCATTCTGATAGCCTCCGATTGGTGTCTTCCGTCAGATTCGGTTTCCAAAGTCCATTGCAAGGATGATACCAATCGAGGCAATAATAATATAAATTATTGTTTTAAATGAATTTATAACTAAGTAGGATCGGCGAGCAGTGCGTCCGAGGGCCTGGTGAAAACACCCACCTGGGGTATTTCACCCACGACAGGGACAGTGAAGGTGGGTGAATAGCCCAGCGGTCCAGATGAACGGTAAACGGAATCTAATGCGGGAGCTACGGCAGGAACCTACTCGCCATCATCCGGCTCGTAGATGGAGAAGTGAGAAACCCAAATCTGTACGACGATCAGCCTACCGAAGCGGTAGACGCTGTGGGGCTGCTCGACCGTCGTGCCGTCGGAGAGCCTGAGATAGCCTCCGAGACTGTTGGGATCGATGTCGTCGCCCAGGAGGGCGAACGACAGGCTGGCTGGCCTGATGAACCGTAAACCGGCAGGCTGGAAGTGAGCCTGAACACCGACACCTGTGCCAACGACGGTCATCTCGATCGTCGTGTCCTCGTCCAACGCCCTTCTCGGTACCCTGAAGTTCACGAACGTCTCGGAGCCGCTCGTGGCGAATAGGGAACCGCCCCGGGTGGCCACGATGTGTCTGCTCGCGACAATCGGTGTCGCCAGCCGTGTCACCGGCGAAATGAGTGAAAGCGTCACTACCCCATCGCCGGGGATGCTGATGGGATTCTGCGGGGCTTCTGGGAGCTGCGCGAACGCCTCGACCGGATTCTCCGTCGTGAGTTCGAAGCGACGGCTATCGAGCGCCGAATCGCGCTCCACACAGGCCGATAGCACAAGAACGAGGCAGGGGGCCAGAAGCAGCCCACCCAGCCCTTTTTCCACTGCTCTGGACACCGAATTGTGATTCATCGGGACAGTCTCCTACCCAGTCGATCTGTGGGTCTACGGCCACACAGCCGATTCGCAGTCCCTCTCGACGAATGGTCCTAAAAACATAGGACCAGGATATCGTTTTTCACAAATGCAGGATTCGTGCCAGAAGGAAAAACTCCCATTTCAGGCGGATTTCCTGTTTTGATAGCCCTTAGATGGTGGTGGAACCCAGCCACATACCTCACAAAGTCGCTTCGTCGCCCCGCATTTCTGACTTTTTTGGCGCTCAGTTGGGATTCGGCCGTCCTCATCGCTCCTCGGCTATGCTTGGCGCACTGAACGCTCTACCTTTGGCTGGTGTTCGCAGATTCATTACCCTTCTCTGGCTGCTCTCGCCTGGCAGTGGCAGCGAGTGTGTACCACTTACGAAGGGTGGGTCAAAGTGAAGTCTATCGAGCCCTGATTCGGAGGATGGAATGGCAAAACGCAGCTGGACCTGGACGACAACGGCTTTCACGTTCGAGGGGGAATCCGCTCAAGAAATCGCGGACCTGTGTTGCGCCGCAGGGCTCTCCGGCATAGAAGGAGGGATGCCCCTCGTCGAAGGATTGAGCGACGGAGAAATCGGCGCGTTTCGCGAGACGATCGAGGCCGCGGGATTACGTATCGCGACCTTCCACATTCCGTTTCCGCCGGAAGACGACATCGCCTCGTTCTACGAAACAGCGCGAAAGGGGGCTGTGGAACGGATCCGTCACGCCATAGAAGTCGGCGCGCGTCTCGGCGCGACAATCGGCATCCAGCATCCTTCGACCACGCGCTACGACGTCAACATCGAAGGGCTCGATCGATACCTCGGACAGATCAGCAGAAGTCTGGATGCGTTGCTCCCGGTTGCGGAGGCGCTCGACTTCACCATCGCCATCGAGAATATGCATCCGTCGCCTCGCTTTGGATCGCTTCCCGATCACTTTCTGAAGCTCCGCGAAGCCTACAACCACGGCAACGTCGGCTTCTGTCTCGACACCGGACACGCGCTCATTTCTATGGGCGACAGCGCAGCTGAGATCCAGGACGCGATGGGTGACCGGCTCGTCGCCTTCCACCTCGCCGACAACGCCGGCGATCGTGACTCACATCTCGCGCCCGGCCACGGACGTGTCGACTGGTCCACCGTCTTCCGCAACGCCTCAGATGCTGGCTTCTCAGGAACGATGTGCATCGAGACGCCTCCCTTCGCAGCCGGCCCAGGCTATACACCCGAAGCGTGGAAGCAGATGGTCGACGATTGCGAGGCACTCGTGGCTTCCGCGTAACGACGCACCCGTCGGTACTTCCAGAACCGTCCCAATTCGATGATGCAGGCCAACGATCGAGGCTTCAGCCAGTGGGCTCGACGGAAGATCTATTAGCCAGCACCCAGGCGGATCCTGGTCCTACAGCAATGGTCGCTGATGCGCTTACGCGAGAAGGTCTACTCGTCCTCGATCGTCGCATAGACTAATGGCTTCACCATCTCACTCAGCCGAGAAAACGGTAGATGCTGGGTCAGCACGATCGCGATCAGCTCATCCCGCGGCGAAATCCAGAACTCCGTGCTGGCACCACCGATCCAGCCGAATTCGCCAACCTGCGAGGCTAGCACCCAGTCGGTCTGGTAGGCACGCACTGACACGCCAAGGCCGAAACTGAGCCCGTCGTACCGCTCCTTCGGCGTCTTGTCGAGCGGGACCAGGAATTCCGGCAGCTGGTTGCGAGTCATCTCTTCGACGGACTTCGGATCGAGCAACCGTCTTCCTTCCAGAGTGCCTCTGCCAGTCAGCATCAGACAGAACCGCACGAAATCGGCCGCCGTCGAAACGAGTCCTCCCCCGGCCGATAAAAACTTCGGTCGCTCCAGAAAAGCGGTCTCGGATACGTTCCCCGTTCCTCCCTGCGGTGCGTCGACGACCTGAAGTCCGCCATCGGGATCTGGACCGTACATCTGGGCTAATCGATCGATCTTCTCCAGCGGTACGAAGAAGTCCGTATCCACCATACCCAGCGGCTGGAAGATCCGCTCACTGAGAAACTCGTCGAACAACCTACCCGAAACAATCTCGATCAGCCTGCCCAGGACATCGGCCGCGATGCTGTAATGCCACTTCGTCCCAGGCTGGTAGAGCAGAGGGATCGTGCCGAGTCGCTCGATCATCTCCTGCAGATCACATTCGTGCAGCCGGTCGAGTCCAGCGGATCGGTAAGCCTCACCAAGCGCCGTCTGTCGAGCCATATAGATGTTGGCTCCGGGCAGACCCGATGTGTGGCGCATCAGATCGCGGACGGTCATTTCCCGCTCGGCATCGACCAGCGTGACCTCATCGGCATCAGGATCTTTAGCCACTTTCATCCCACCCAATTCGGGCAGGTAGTCCGCCGCGGGATCATCGAGCTTCAGCTTCCCTTCCTCGCACAGCATCATCACCCCGACCGCCGCCATCGGCTTCGTCATCGAATAGATCCGGAAGAGCGTGTCTGGCAGCATTGGCTTCCCGGCCTCCAGATCCAGCCAGCCACACGCCTTTAGATGGGCGCCCTTGCCACGACGCGCCACAATCGTGACCGCACCCGCGAGCTCCTCGTCGTCGATAAACATCTGCGCGGTCGTCGAGATGCGCTCGAGGCTTTCCGGCGACAGACCCACATCGACCGGAGACGCGGTCAGTTGAGAAAGCGATTCGGGCAGGGCAGAACCTGTTTCGGTTTTCGACTCTTTGGCCAACACGAACGAAATGCGGACGCGCGCTTGTGTTCCTCTCGTCGGCCGAAAGTAAATGAACCCCATCCGAACGTCAACGAAACGGCCCCTCCTATCGGCGTGGACAGACCAGCAGAATGCGAAAAGTGGCCCCGGGGCCACTTTTAAGAGCGCAAAACCGAATAAAGAAAACGGGGCCGCAAAAGCGACCCCGTGGCTGTACCGGCAAACACAGTTTTAGTTACGCCATATCTAAATTGCATGTGCCGTGCCAACCGTTGGAAATAAACGTAGAGTATTGAAAATATTATATTTAAAACCAAATCACGTATCGCGAGATCTCTCACGAAACCGTGAGGGTTGACCACAGTCGTGAAATGTCGGCACTCGTTGTGACCCCACGCACAATCAGCATTCTGCGAAAGGGGCGAGCCGACTTTCCGTCTACTGTTTTCTCCCCCTCAGCCCGTCAGGACAACCACATCACCAAGCTCTGTCATCCCCGCTCACTCCGCCCTCACCATAACGGTACCTCCCCCGGTCCCCACAGGTTCTTCAATCCAATGGCGTAGACCGACGACGATCGCGTCGACTGCCCCCATAGCGCACACTGGTTCATCCGCAGCCAACCGTGAGAGCTCACCTTCATCGAATCTCCCGTCGACAGGTCCGTGACTTCGTATCGAGCCACCTCCTCGACGGGACGTCCCGAGAGGCAGCTGTCCATATGCTGAACCAGCTCCATATACTGCGGCATCACATCGGTCACATCGACGAAGTAGTTGGGCTCGAACGTGATCTGCTGGCCCGGTGTCAGATTATAGGCAAACACACGGGGGCAGCGTTGGGTCGACAGGTCTGTCGATAGCCCGTGAGAGAAGAGCACTGCATCTTTCATCCCGATCCCGCAGGCCACGTGGTCGGGCCAATGATCCGACGTGTCGTGTACGAACGTGATATCCGGTTTCACCTCGACGTAGATCTCCGCGATTTGCTTCTTGAATGTCACATCCGGCTCGACCTGATGATACTTGTAGTTCAGAAACCGCTTTTCGTAGCCGAACTGCTCTGCCACGTCGAGCTGCTGTTGTTTGCACGCTTCTTCTCGACCGACCGTACTTGCCCACGACGTGTAGTCCCCCGTCGCCACCACGCACACCACACGGTGGCCGTCTCGAACGGCCTGAATCAGGATCCCTCCCATCCCGTATTCCGAGTCGTCCATATGCGCTCCAACCGACAGGATCGTCATCGTCCTCCTCCTTCGTGTCATATCCTGCGAAGCATTGCCACTGCCGTCACAGTTTACTACTTTGCACGCGGCTGACAACCAAACCAACACGAAGACGCCAAGACGCGAAGAAAAGCAGTGTAGCTGCTGACTATGTGAGATCAGCCATTGAAATTCAAGCCTCAGCCTCCTTCGAGGCTTCGCAACTTCGTGTTCCTGCCTTTTCAATGGGGCCTGCGCGAGAGCGAATGGACGACTACCAAAAATATTTCTTCGACATCAACGGCTACCTGGTCATCGAAGATGCCCTCACGCCCGAAGAAATGAGGGTCCTTAACGAGGCGATCGACGAAAACACCCACCGGATACAGATTCGCGAGGGCGAGGCCCTATTGTCCGCCGGGTCTCCGGCCCTCGTCGCCAAGCACGGTCGCGGCGACATCGGGGGAATGCTGAACTGGCCCAAGCCCTGGTGTCAGCCCTTCCGCGATCTCCTTGCCCATCCCAGCATCGTGCCGGCACTGGTCGAACTCCTGCGCGACGGCTTCCGGATCGATCACGTCTATGGCATCGTGATGGATGCCGGTGCAGAAGGCCACGTGATGCACGGTGGCGGCACCGCCGATGACTTTTCCCACTTTTACCAATTCCACAACGGGAAAATGAGATGCGGACTGACCGTCGTCGGCTGGAATCTCACAGACGCCAATCCCGGCGACGGCGGCTTCGCGTGTATCCCTGGCAGCCACAAGGCCAACTACGATGCCCCACGCGATGTGGCCCGACTCGAGACCGACATCGGATTGGTCAAGCAGGTCCTGGCTCCCGCTGGGTCAGCCGTCATCTTCACCGAGGCCCTCACGCACGGTACGATGCCGTGGAAGGCCGACCACCCACGACGATCGATTCTCTACAAATACTCGCCCGGCCCACTGGCGAACGAGGGTCGGTACATACCCCACGGTGTGGAGGACACGCTCGACGAGTTCACGCCTGCCCAACGCGCGGTGCTTCAACCACCCTACCAGGACCGCCGCCCATCGGTCGCACAACCGGAGAACACCTAACACGAAGGCACGAAGACGCGAAGAAAAATGCGACCCGGTCCAGATCCCAGAGACCTACGACGATACCATCCTGCTGAGCAAGCCTGTCAGCGTGAGCACGAGGGGAAGGGTCGATCCTGGAGGAGCTCTCAAACAACCAGGTTATCCTTCGAGCCTTCGCGACTTCGTGTTCCTGCATTCTCAATGGGTAACCCAAGCGAGATAACGAATGGATGAGCACCAGAAATACTTCTTCGACATCAACGGCTACCTCGTCATCGAGGACGCTCTGTCACAGGACGAGGTGGATGCTCTGAACGAGGCGATCGATCAGAATGACGGCCGCATCAAGATCCGTCCACCGGAACAGTCGCTTGCGCAGGGATCATCCGCCCTCGTCGCCAAACAGGGGCGGGGCGACCTCGGAGGGATGCTGACCTGGCCCAAGCCGTGGTGTCAACCCTTCCGCGATCTCCTGGCTCACCCCAGTATGGTTCCTCCGTTGGTAGAGATCTTGCGGCACGACTTTCGACTCGATCACGTCTACGGGATCGTGATGGAAGCCGGCGCCGAAGGCCATACTTTGCACGGCGGCGGCACCGCCGATGATCTGGCTCATTTTTACCAATTCCACAACGGCCAGATGCGCTGCGGGCTGACCGTCGCCGCCTGGAATCTCACCGACGTCAATCCTGGCGACGGAGGCTTCGCCTGCATCCCCGGCAGCCACAAAGCCAACTACGTGGCACCACGCGATGTCGCCCGTATGGAGAAAGACATCGGCCTCGTTCAACAGATCGCCGCGCCCGCCGGCTCCGTCGTCATCTTCACGGAAGCGCTCACGCACGGAACGATGCCCTGGAAAGCCGGTCACCAGCGCCGATCGATTCTCTACAAATACTCACCGGGCATCCTGACCTATGCCCAGCGCTACGTCCCAGAAGGTGTCGAAGAGGTTTTGGATGAATTCACCCCTGCCCAGCGCGCCGTCCTCGAACCACCCTATCGCAACCAGCGCCCATCCGTCCTGAACCCAGAAGCCACCTAGCACGAAGACGCCGTTCTCGTGACCTGATGCGCTCCGTCGCTCATCGCGCCGATCACGACCAGCAGACACGCCTTCTCGCGCTCGAGCCCGGCTTTGACGTAGATGCCATCAGCCCAGGCGTAGACCAGTTCGCGATTATTCGGCCAGCTTCGCCGTGAATGCGATCCGAAGTTGGTGGAAGAACATGGGACGGCCCGCCTACGGCACTTCGACGCATCTGCTAATCACGGCGGACGCAGGCGGCAGCAACGGCGCCAAGACGCGGCTGTGGAAGTGGGAGCTGCAGCGCTTTGCGAATCGCACTGGCCTGACGATCACCGTATGCCACTACCCTCCTGGCACTAGTAAGTGGAACAAGATCGAACATCGCCTGTTCTCCTTCATCGCTATGAACTGGCGAGGCAAGCCCCTGGTCAGCCTGGCTGCAACCGTGAATCTCATTGCCGGAACGACCACTCAAGCCGGTCTCCGAGTACGCTCCGAGATCGACAAGCGACCCTACCCTAACGGGGTCAAGGTGACCGATGAACAGATGACCCAAATCGATCTCACTCCGCACGATTTCCACGGCGACTGGAACTACACGATCCGGCCAATGGCTCAACATTGAGATCGACCGTTTATTTATGGCTATATCCGGATCTCTCAACGAGATGAAGTGGGTGAAGGTGCCGTGGTTCCTGGCATGGGGGCGCGGTTAGCGTGTGCGGAACCTCTTCGGAATCTGCTCAGGGATGTTTATGTCTCCGACGGTAAGGAAGATCATATCGTTGAATGCGTCGAGTGTGCGGAATCCGCTGGCTCGGTTCTTGACGATTTGGACGATTCGGTTGAGGCCTTCGGCGATGGCGTTGGTAAGACGCGTGTTCACGAATGCGAGGACGCCGAAGAAGTGCTGTCGCAGGGTCCTGACGAACTTTCGCAGGGGTTCAAGTCGACTTCTGAGTGCGGACGTCGTCCAGCATTTCAGGAAGCGTTCGGCAGCCCAGGGCGCTTTGTATTCCCAGAACTGCTCGAACTCGTCCTTGAGTCTCCAGGCTCTATAGATTCGGTAGTTCGCCTTCTCCAGTGCTTTGAGTGTCCGAGTATCCCCTCTGGAGCGTGTCGCTGAGTGCCGGTAGAGGAGCCATCGGAGGCCCTTCATGGCTTTGCGCTCATCCGGGGCAGCTTTACGCCACTGGTCCTTACGGACCTCGTCAACGGCGGCATTGAGAGCCTTGACGATGTGAAAGCGATCGAGGACCAGCTTGGCATTCGGACAGTGTTCCTGGATGGCTCCGATGTAAGCTTCGCTCATGTCGCAGCAGGCCCACTCGATCTTGGATCTCCGGTAGGGACTGAGAGCCTCTGTGAAGAACCGATCGATCGTTTTACGCGCCCTGCCGCGGCCAACCCACACCACGCAGGAGCGGTCCAGATCGTAAACGAGCGTGGCGTACCTGTGACGCTTGGCGTAGGAGATCTCGTCGATCCCGATGGTTTTGAGCCCTCGGATACGATGACCTTCACGAAGCCGCGTGATGGATCGGTGAAGGAGATCCGACAGCGTCGAGGCAGAGATGCGCAGTAACTCGGACGCCGCCTTCTGCGTCATGGTCTGGCAGTAGCGCAGCATGGCATACTCGAAGCGATACGTCACCCGAGAGAACCGCTCCGCCCACGGAATCTCCTCGACCACACGACCGTGGGTAGGACACCGAATCTCCCGAGGATGGTAGAGAAGCCAGACCCTCCACCCGCACACCGGAATGTCACGCCACCGACGCGGATGGGGCATTGTGCGGACGATTTTACCTCGACGGCCGCACTCCGGACAACAACAACCATTCTTATGTGGCTTTACGGCGATGACGAAGCAGCTTCTCCCCTCAAACCACCAGCTGACAACACGGAACCCCTTGAATCTCAGCAGTTTCGATAGTAATCTGCTCCCGGTCATAGGTCGCACCCCCTTCGCTTTGATTGTCCTACACACACAACCAAGCGTAGGGAACGATCTATGACCTTGTCATTCTATAGTTTCACCGTTGAGAAACCCGGATAGAGCCGTTTATTTATGGCTATATCCGGATCTCTCAACGAGATGAAGTGGGTGAAGGTGCCGTGGTTCCTGGCATGGGGGCGCGGTTAGCGTGTGCGGAACCTCTTCGGAATCTGCTCAGGGATGTTTATGTCTCCGACGGTAAGGAAGATCATATCGTTGAATGCGTCGAGTGTGCGGAATCCGCTGGCTCGGTTCTTGACGATTTGGACGATTCGGTTGAGGCCTTCGGCGATGGCGTTGGTAAGACGCGTGTTCACGAATGCGAGGACGCCGAAGAAGTGCTGTCGCAGGGTCCTGACGAACTTTCGCAGGGGTTCAAGTCGACTTCTGAGTGCGGACGTCGTCCAGCATTTCAGGAAGCGTTCGGCAGCCCAGGGCGCTTTGTATTCCCAGAACTGCTCGAACTCGTCCTTGAGTCTCCAGGCTCTATAGATTCGGTAGTTCGCCTTCTCCAGTGCTTTGAGTGTCCGAGTATCCCCTCTGGAGCGTGTCGCTGAGTGCCGGTAGAGGAGCCATCGGAGGCCCTTCATGGCTTTGCGCTCATCCGGGGCAGCTTTACGCCACTGGTCCTTACGGACCTCGTCAACGGCGGCATTGAGAGCCTTGACGATGTGAAAGCGATCGAGGACCAGCTTGGCATTCGGACAGTGTTCCTGGATGGCTCCGATGTAAGCTTCGCTCATGTCGCAGCAGGCCCACTCGATCTTGGATCTCCGGTAGGGACTGAGAGCCTCTGTGAAGAACCGATCGATCGTTTTACGCGCCCTGCCGCGGCCAACCCACACCACGCAGGAGCGGTCCAGATCGTAAACGAGCGTGGCGTACCTGTGACGCTTGGCGTAGGAGATCTCGTCGATCCCGATGGTTTTGAGCCCTCGGATACGATGACCTTCACGAAGCCGCGTGATGGATCGGTGAAGGAGATCCGACAGCGTCGAGGCAGAGATGCGCAGTAACTCGGACGCCGCCTTCTGCGTCATGGTCTGGCAGTAGCGCAGCATGGCATACTCGAAGCGATACGTCACCCGAGAGAACCGCTCCGCCCACGGAATCTCCTCGACCACACGACCGTGGGTAGGACACCGAATCTCCCGAGGATGGTAGAGAAGCCAGACCCTCCACCCGCACACCGGAATGTCACGCCACCGACGCGGATGGGGCATTGTGCGGACGATTTTACCTCGACGGCCGCACTCCGGACAACAACAACCATTCTTATGTGGCTTTACGGCGATGACGAAGCAGCTTCTCCCCTCAAACCACCAGCTGACAACACGGAACCCCTTGAATCTCAGCAGTTTCGATAGTAATCTGCTCCCGGTCATAGGTCGCACCCCCTTCGCTTTGATTGTCCTACACACACAACCAAGCGTAGGGAACGATCTATGACCTTGTCATTCTATAGTTTCACCGTTGAGAAACCCGGATAGAGCCCATAAAAAAGGTAGTCTCCTTGTACAAGTGTTTGTTTTTCCCTACATTAGGGCTGACACATCAAAACAACACTTGGAAGGAACTACCGTGATAGAACCTAGTCAGATCCGGTTACCATTCGCAAGCATTTCGGGCAAGGTAGTTGAGGCTGATTTTGCCGGTGGCGCCGTCAGGAGTGACGGTGGAGTTCTGTTGCTTCGCGCCCTTGAGTCTCAGATGGGATTGATCGCCAGAATGGTAGATGCTTTGCGAGATCGTCGTCACCCAAGCTATATCGATCACACGCTTTTGGATCTTGTGAAGCAGCGTGTTTTTCAGATCGCTTGCGGCTATGAAGATGCCGTCGATTGTGATGATTTGCGCCACGATCCGGGCGTCAAGGCTGCCTGCGATCGGCTTCCTCTTTCCGGTCCTGATCTCGGGAGCCAATCAACGATGACACGACTTGAGAATGATGTGCGACGCTCGGATTTGTATCGGCTCGCACGGGCTTTTGTAGACGGGTTCATCGCATCGTATGACCAGGCACCCCCAAGCATCATTCTCGATATCGACGACACGGATGACCCAACGCACGGTGCGCAACAATTTTCACTCTTCAACGCGTATTACAATGAACACTGCTATATGCCGCTACATATCTATGAAGGCCAAAGCGGCAAGCTCATTACGACGATCTTGAGACCCGGGCATCCGACGAACGGTAAACAGGTCGTTTCTATTCTCAAGCGCTTGGTGGAACACCTACGCGGATCTTGGCCAAACGTGGAGATCATCGTTCGCGCAGACTCAAAGTTCAGCTCACCAGAGATGCACGATTTCTGCGAAGACAACGGTATCTACTACGTTCTGGGCCAGGGCGCCAACTCCAAGCTCAAAGCGGCTGGACAAAACCTGATGGACCAAGCGCTACGTCTGAGCGAGCATAAGGAGACGATTCGCTTGTTCTCATCCTTCTCATATCAGGCTGGCACCTACCGGCAGCCTCGCCGGATCATTCACAAGGCTGAAGTCACAAACGGCGAAGCAAATCCAAGATACCGCGTGACCAATTTACAGAGTAATCGAGACGGCTTTATCTATGATCGTATCCGATCGAACATCGTGCCACAAGTTTGAAGCCAACCAGTTCCGACTCTTTCTACACAGTGCTGCATACGCCTTGCTTCACGCACTCCGATCACAGGGACTCAAGGGCACCGCGTGGACCAAACCTCAGGTCAACACGATACAGAACCGTTTCCTCAAAATCGGCGCGAGAGTCATTGAAAGCGCACGAAGAATCCGATTCCATTTTCCAACATCGTATCCACTCAAAAACGTCTTGGTGTCAATCATCACCAGGCTCGAAACGAACACGCAGTAACAACGCCGATCTATACCGGGGACAGCTATGTACACGTCGCAAAACAACACCTGTTCCGGACGAAAATCGTGACTCTTGCGACTCGTAGAGACCGCTTACGGGACCTTGGACATCCGAAGAAGCCGAGAACAAATCCTGTGCGTGATCACATCACTCCAAAACAACCTAAACTCAAATTCATGCATGATTCAGGCTTAGAGGGGAAAGGAGACCGATATGAAACGGTTTTGCATACCGGTGGCAATCGTAGCAGCACTTGTAGTAGGCGCGATGATAGGCAGTCCGTGGCAGACGGGCGCTCAAGAGTCCACAACCGAGGTGTCCGATCCGTTCCACGGCGACAACTTCATGTATATCGCAGACTGGGCGATCGCACCTGGGCAGATTCCTAATGAGTCTATCGAGGAAGCAAAACGATACGTGCGGGGACTACGGGCAACAGGCGAACTTACGTCGGTGAGGTTGTTCATCCATAACACGGGCCCGAGCTTCTCGGTTTACATCGTGCTCGAGTCACCCGACTGGGCAAGCATCGAGGCGGGATGGTCGTCGTTCCTTGGTGTAAATCCTGACATCCTCGCCTCACCGTGGAAGCGGGGAAGGCACCAGGACAACATTATCAGCGAGATCGTTGTCGAGTAGGCCATTCATAGATAGGGAGGAACCATCGGTGTGAGGAGGAGCGAAGTGGGTAAGGGCAGCACGTTTACGGTGTAGGTGCCGGTGGCGTATCGCGAGCCGGCGACTTGATGCACAGGAGGGCCAAAATGAAGGCCGCACTCGATTTCTCAATCCTATTGGTACTGGGCTTGTTGGTGGGCTGTGGGACGCCTCACGAGGGAGCGGACGATGAAGCTGATATTGCGGCGATAAAGAGTCTGAGCAAACAGGCCCAGGCGGCCTACATCGCCCGTGACTGGGAAGGGTTCGCGAGCTTCTTCACCGATGATGGCGTATGGATGCCGTCAGGCAAGCTGCCCTTGATCGGCAAAGAGGCGTGGTGGTCGTGGATCGGAGGTGGGTGGGATCGAGGCACGATCGATAAGATGGACCTATCCCACGATGAGATCGTTGTAGCTGGCGACTGGGCTTTTGAACGGCATAGCGAAAGTACGGTTTCAACCAGGGGCGGCGAAACACGTGAGCGCCACTACAAAGGGGTCTGGATACTGCGAAGACAGGCAGACGGTTCCTGGAAGATTGCCCGCTATATCTGGAACCGCAATCCCGCACCCGCTGACAGTTAGGCGCGGAGTTGCTCGGCGGGACCATCGGCGTGGACAGCGAGGTGGGCAAGGCAGCACGTTCACGGTGCGGGTGCCGGTGACCTACCAAGAACAGTCGTAACCAAGCATTCTGTTGAGGAACGAAAGCCCCCGCTGGTATAGGCTGGCGGGGCTTTCACGCTCCTGATGATGCTCGGATCTTGACGTTCTTCCTACGAATGCGACACCGTTAACTCTAGCGGGCTGATTCTGCCTATATTCTCTATAGTCGTGGCTGCTTATGCATCCTGGCCAATCGATACAGAGTTCTAACCCTCAGCGCACGAAAGGGGTCAAGAAATGGGTGACAAAGGCAAGAAGGATAAGGAAAAGAAGCTGAAACAGCGGGCGAAGAAGAAAAGTCAGGACGCGAAGGTGAAGCACGATAAGAACCACAAAGCTCGGACACAAGTTGTGTGAAGACTCAGCACCTTTGACAGCTACCTCGACGGGTCTGCTTAGCAAGGGTCTTGTAGACACGAAACGGATGTTGCTACTGAAGTAGTACCATCTTCTGAGCCAAATTAAGGCCCCCGATAGCATACGTTGGCGGGCAAACAGCGGCCCCCTTTCTCGAGTGAGAGAGGGGGCTTCCTGTTGAGAGGTGTTATGGTCATCTAAACGTCGTTATCTGCTACGAGAAGGTCTACGCCCGAGTCGCTGAGAATCTTGGGAAGGGATTGTTCATATGCAGTTTTGTCAGTTTCGAAACTGGACGCGAACTGCCTCACCAGTTGTAAGAGAGGATCTTTGTCTTTGATGTTGGCTTCGCGGATTATCATCGTCTTTCCGACTCTCTACCCAATTCGACGAGTCGAGCTGCCCAAGGGTTGCCTCCCTGCATCCGGTCTCTGGCCTCGGCCTGCCTTGCGGCTAACTAAGGGTTTGCCACGAAATAAGTGCTGCACTTTTCAAGGTAATGATCTTACGCTCGGAGTGTGGACGTCGAAACTCTCCGAACGAAGTATGAAGCCTTGGCTCCGGTGCTGACGGAACGCACGCGTCGTCTGTGGGCCGCCACGGAAGCCGAAGCGTTGGGTCACGGTGGGATCGCGATTGTGGCTCTGGCGACAGGAATGTCCAGAGAGCGGATCTTTCGTGGCATTCAGGAGTTGAGGTCGGACGAACCTTTGGACCCGGCTCGCATCCGGCGTCCAGGCGGCGGTCGTAAGCGGAAGGCCGACACGGACCCGACGCTGTGGCAGGACCTGAATGATCTGGTCGAGCCAACGACTGCGGGGTCGCCTGACGACAATCCTCTGAGATGGACATCGAAGAGCACTCGCAAACTGGCCGCCGAGTTGCAAGCGATGGGGCATTCGGTGAGCCCCAGGATCGTTGCCAATCTCCTGCACGAACACGATTACACGCTGCAGGCGAATCGGAAGACAAGGGAGGGATCTGCACACCCGGATCGGGACGCTCAGTTCGTTTACCTCGATGATCGGATTAGCCAGCAGCAGCAGCAGGGCCTTCCCGTTATCTCGGTGGACACCAAGAAGAAAGAGTTGATCGGCGACTTCAAGAATCCTGGCCGAGAATGGCGACCCAAGGGAGACCCGGAGCGTGTGAAGGTACACGATTTCATAGTGCCTGCTCAGGGCAAGGCGATCCCTTATGGAGTGTATGATCTGAGCCGTGATGAAGGCTGGGTAAGTGTCGGTATCGATCACGACACGGCCAGCTTCGCCGTGAATGCGATCCGAAGTTGGTGGAAGAACATGGGACGGCCCGCCTACGGCACTTCGACGCATCTGCTAATCACGGCGGACGCAGGCGGCAGCAACGGCGCCAAGACGCGGCTGTGGAAGTGGGAGCTGCAGCGCTTTGCGAATCGCACTGGCCTGACGATCACCGTATGCCACTACCCTCCTGGCACTAGTAAGTGGAACAAGATCGAACATCGCCTGTTCTCCTTCATCGCTATGAACTGGCGAGGCAAGCCCCTGGTCAGCCTGGCTGCAACCGTGAATCTCATTGCCGGAACGACCACTCAAGCCGGTCTCCGAGTACGCTCCGAGATCGACAAGCGACCCTACCCTAACGGGGTCAAGGTGACCGATGAACAGATGACCCAAATCGATCTCACTCCGCACGATTTCCACGGCGACTGGAACTACACGATCCGGCCAATGGCTCAACATTGAGATCGACCGTTTATTTATTCGCGAACCCGGTTATCGAGAGTCTACAGAATCCTGGCTCACGGTGCTCCGGGATCTCCGGGATCGCGGGCTCGAACATCCTGTCCTGATCGCCGCGGACGGGAATATGGGCATCTGGGCGGCCGTTGATCAGGTCTGGCCAGAGAGCCGGCAACAACGGTGCTGGAACCACAAGATCCTCAACGTGCTCGACAAGGTCGCCAAGCGTGCACAGGCTGAAGCCCGCGCACTGCTCGTCCAGATCCCCTATGCCGGCACGAAAAAGGAGGCCGAGAAGCTCCGGAAACGCTTTGCCGCACGGTATCGCTCACAGTTCCCTGCCGCCGTGGAGACGCTCGAAAGAAACTGGGATCGGATGGTCACGTTCTACGACTTCCCGAAGGAACACTGGAAACACCTGAGAACCACGAACGTCGTCGAGAGCCCCTTTGCTTCCGTTCGGCTTCGCACAAACGCCGCCAGGCGATTCAAGAAAGTCAGGAACGCCACGGCTCTCATCTGGCGTACGCTCAAGGTCGCAGAGAGCCGATTCAGGAAACTCACCGCGCCACACTTGCTACAACAAGTCTACGATCAGAAACACTCAACCGGACCGCAGGTCGAAACCGGGAAGATGGCCGCCTGATTTCTTTTACACACCTATTGACCTGAGCTCACCAGATCTCTACCTGGTTTAGCCAGGAGGCATACGTTGGTGTGTAGTGCACGTGGTATCTTTTACGTGAGGTGAGCCAACGTTTGACGTTCTGGTGCTTGTGAGTGCCGTAGTTATCGACGACCAGATGGATGTCGAGATCCTTCGGGACGTTTTTGTCAATGTGCTTGAGGAACTGAAGGAACTCTCTGTTGCGATGTCTGGGCTTGCACTGAGTCAGGACTTTTCCTGATGCGATGTTGAGCGCCGCAAAGAGGGTAGTCGTGCCGTGCCGTGTATAGCTGTGAGTGACGCCCTCGACATACCCGAGGCCCAAAGGGAGAATCGGTTGCGTCCGTTCGAGTGCTTGAATCTGGCTCTTCTCGTCTATGCAGAGCACCATTGCGTTGTCCGGCGGGTTCAGGTATAAACCGACGATATCCCTGACTGTCTCGACGAAGAAGGGATCGTTCGACAGCTTGAAGTGCTTCTGACGATGCGGCTGCAGTCCAAAGGCTCTCCATACACGTTGCACTGTGGACTTTGAGAGGCCCGTCTCATCGGCCATCGCTCGACAGGTCCAGTGGGTGGCATTCTTCGGCTTCTTCTTGAGCGTCTTGTAGATGAGTGAGGAGATCTCTTCGTCGCTAACGGACCGCGGACCACCAGGACGTAACTCGTCATACAGTCCCATCAAGCCTTGCTCGCAGAAGCGACGGCGCCATTTGCCAACGGACGCTCCGGACAACCCGACTCGTTCGGCGATCTCCTGATTGGTCAGACCACCATCGCTCAGCAGGACGATCTTCGCCCGACGCACCAGAGCGTGAGGCATGCTGCGCGAACCGGACAACGACTGGAGTTGATCGCGGACTTCATCACTGATGTTCAGTGGTTGTAACGGACGACCTCTTGCCATCGGTTCCTCCTCACAATGAGTGCCTGAGGAACCTTACGACTGTATCACGAATTTTTCTAGTTATTCCTGAGACGAGACACTAGGGCCACGTTCAGTAGGGGACCCACGGTTGGCGGGTCTACGCAATAGGAAACCACCACGGCTCCAGCGTCGACGCGGGCATCCACGTCGACCGCGATCTCATCTCTGCTGGCGAGCTGATCGGCGATCGCCGCTACGGCCATCCTTCGCCGGCTCCCTACGAATGCGATGCGTCCATCCACGATCATCTGTGGCGTGTAAAAACGGCTGCGCAGGGCCCGGGCGTAGGATCTCTGTCGGTCCGAGAAGGCGGCATCGCTGAGGCGATCGATCCAGCCAAGATAATTCCAGTAGTCCACGTGAAACGCCAGCAGATAGACCGAATCTGCTTCGTGTTTCTTCGCCAGCTCACCCACGAGCCGATCGGCCGGTGGACAGCTGCTGCATCCCTCCGACGTGAAGAGCTCCACGACGACCGTCTGAGGATCTGACGCCCCGACAGGCGTCGTCAGGCAGCACATCAGAAAACCCGGCGCAGCCATTCCCCATAGGAGCATGTACTTCAGCGTCGTCCTACCCCGTTCGCTCATCCGTTCTGTCATCACTGAGTCACTCGATGGCTCGCTGGACCCTTCGACTTCTTAGGAGCGGACTCCCGCTGCTCACACAGAATGCGGGAGGCGATGTCTACAGTTCTTCGACGGCCTGTAGGGCGGCGTGGATGTATCCGTAAGAATAGGCAAACCCGACCTTCGAGGCTTCGAGGCCACTGATACCGGGCACGTGGTCAGGCATGATCATGTAAGGATAGCCGACATCCTTGTAGACTTTCAGTGCCCGAACCATGTTCACGTCACCCTCGTCCGGGAACACCTCGACGAAGTTGCCCAGACCGCCCTTAATGTTTCGGAAATGTACGTTGAAGATTCTCTTCCGTTCGCCAAAGTAACGGATCACATCGAAAATCTCCTCCGCCGGATTCTCGAGGGCCTCGGACATGCAGCCCTGGCAGAAGTTGATACCGTTGTAGGGGCTGTCGTAGAGATCGATCAGTTTCTTGAATCCTTCGACCATACCCATAGGCCGCGCGACTCCCCGATAGGTATTCCCCACACCGATGCCTGGGTCGGAAGGATGGCAGGCCAGCTGGACTTTGTACTCTTCAGCGACGGGCATAATCTCCTTCAACCAGTGGTCGATGCGTTCCCACATCTCGTCTTCATCGGCCGGTCCCCCCTCGAATTCACCGAGCGACTGATCCAGCTTATCCAGTTGAAAGGTCGATACCGTGGCACCTCCACGACCCGTCGTCGATGGTGTTCGCAGGTGACCCAGAATCGTGATGTTGTAGTTCATGCCGCGGATGCCCGCCTCACTCGCCATCCGGACGGTCTCCTTCATCCAATCGATCTGTCGATCCCGCTCGTCGCTCGGCTTCAGGAAGATCGCACCGGCCTCATTCACAAAGGCGCTGCCGGAAGCCAAGGGAACGTGGATCATTTCCATGGTGATGTCGTGTTTCTCCCAGCGATCCTTTTTCTCCTTCAGCATGTCCGCCGTCCAGTCCTTCCAAGGTTCAGACGGAGTATGATCGATGTTCCTAAGACCCAGCTGACAAAGGACTTGCATTTCTTCGTTGGTCAGGTCGCTGTACTGCGATCCGATGTACATAATGCCTCCTCAAGGCGTCGATTGGCTGGTGCGATGACGTTGAATGATAATCGATTCTGTTCAGTGGCCAACAGAAGCCTGCAGCCAGTCGTTCCCGTACACGAAGAGTGCCGCGAGCGATTTGCCCGCGGCAGGATTATCATCGCAGAACACCGTCAGTCAGGGTAGATACGGAATCGTCAGCGGGCCGTCCGGCAGGACGGCCACTCGGCGCTCGGCGCAATCCTCGAGTGCCTCTGCAACCGCGGCATCCACATCTTCGACTACATTCATCTTGCAGGCCTCGATGTCTTCTCGGGGCACGTCCGATCGCACGCGGATGTCCGAACGCTCCAGGATGCCGGCCAGGATCTGCGCCTGCCATTGGTCGAGGATTGGCCGTTCGAGCGCGTGAATCGCGGCCAGGACATCCGCCGGCGTCTCTCCCTCCCGCATGATCTCCGCGAAGTTCCCGTGATCGGGCACGCCATCGCTGCATTCGCTCGCAACGAGGATGGTCCCGCCATCGGAAACGATCCGGGAGGCCGCCGAGATCCCTTTCACCGTCTGATACAGGTTCTGGTCGAGCGGGAAACCACTGTTCGACGTCACCACCACCGGAAAAGCCCGCGGAACGGCCTGCATCGATGCCGTCTTGACCGCCTCGCACCCCTTACGATGCGCCTCGACATAGTGGCCGAGATAAAAGCCCGAGATCGTCTTCTCCGCGTTCAAGGTCACGTTCACCGTGAAATCGGGCGGGATCATCTCCACCGCCTCGGCGATTTCGTCCTGAATCGGATTCCCTTCGATCACACCCCACGTGCTGTTCGGGTGGCCGATCAGGTCGGCCCGGTGCAACTTCAGGATCGTATCGATCCCAGCCACGCCCGGCGCGATCCCCTTCGCCCCGCCCGAGAATCCGACGAAGAAGTGAGGCTCGATGAACCCGACCACGATCCGTCGATCGGCTTCGACATACGCCGTGTCCAGGTAGACGTCCGTCCCGAACGAGGTGACCCCCGTTTTGACGTTACGGCATTCGTCGAAGGCGTCGTGGTTCACGATCTTCACACGCTCTGCCACATCCCCGAACATGGAATGGATCTCTGCTTCTGTGTTCGGCCGATGCGTGCCCGTCCCGATCAGAACCGTCACTTGTTCATCTGCCACACCAAGAGACTCGATGATCCACGGAATGAGCTGTCTATTGGGCACGGGTCGTGTGCCATCGGATGTGACGATGACGACGCGGTCGCCTGATTCTGCGACGGTGTGGAGCGGGTCTGCTCCTGTCGGATCGTTCGCCGCCTGGCGGAATCCGCCGACAGGGTCAGGATGCGCGGCCTCAAAAGTGGGACGGAAGACCTCCCAATCCGCCAGAGCCGGATCCGCGCGCAGCGGGAGCGTGCCCTTTCCGTATGCAATGTCAATGGACTTCATGTCGTCGTTTTGAATTGTTACTTGCAGTTTGCGTCAACACCCTAGTTTGTCCGCCAAATCGTGGAAGTCCCTGCCCCACACGTCTATCCAGTCCTCCGGATCGATGTCGCGAGGTGCGTTCGGATTCCGCTCGGACGGTCGTTGGACGAAACCCGTTCTGAATCCTACGCTCGCCGCGGCTCTGAGATCTCCCTTGTGCGCAGCCATCATCATCACCCGTTCCGGGGGCTCGGACAGGAACTCGGCAGCCGCGAGGTAGGTCTCCGGATCGGGCTTGTAGTGGCGCGTAAGTTCCGCCGAAAGGATGCAATCCCAGGGCAACCCACCGTGCTTGGCCATGTGTGTCAGGAGTGAGACATTGCCGTTCGACAGGGTCGCGATCACATATCGAGACTTGAGCCGCTGCAGGGCACCGACCGCATCCGGCCACGGGTCAAGTCGGTGCCACACGCGGTTCAGATGGTCGAGTGTGGCCTCATCCAACCCCGCCAGCCCGAACTCGTCCAGCAGACCGTCGAGGATCATTCGATGCAGGTCGTCGATCTTGGTCCAGGGCAGCTCACCCTTCCGCACGCGATCCATCGACGGCCCATACCCTCCACGCCACGCGTCGGCGAACGCCTCCCAATCGGCGTCGATCCCGTGCGTTTCCCCGAGCAGCCGGCCTTCGCGAATGATCGTCCCACGCCAGTCCACGACCGTCCCGAAGACGTCGAATGTCATCGCTCGTACTTGAGTCATGTCGTTCACGTCTCAAACTAAAAACAAGGCAGCCACTGAGCACACTGAGAACACAGAGAGATCTGAGGTCCGAGACGCCCAGCACCGCGGCGATCTCACAGCTCAGACATCTTCTCCGTGTTCGGTGGTTCATCCCTCACTCATCCTCAGTGATCTCAGTGGCCTGGTTTTTGGGCGACCGCGACCAGTCTTCGGGCTTTCTCGTCGTACGGGATCCCATCCAGGCCTCCGTAGAGCTTTACGTCTTCGAACCCCACTGAAATCAGGACGGCCTTCAGTTCGACGCCCGAATAGGCTCTGTGTCGGAATGTCATCTCGTGTCGATCGCCGTCCTTTTCAATCGCCCATGTACTCCGTATCCATTCCCAATCCGGTTCGACGGCTCGACTCTCTTCGATCTTGGACCCGTCAGGCAAGGTCTCCGAAGACTCAGGTGTGAAGGCACGTGCAACGACCTCCTTGCCCGACATGTCGAGCAGGACGCACCCGCCGGGCTTCAAGGAAGCGAACGTGTTGGCGAGCAGCCGTCGGTCCTCTCGGGGGTCCTCGAAGTAACCGAACGAGGTGTAGAGGTTCACCGCAGCATCGAACGCCTCCGGACGCGAGAAGGTTCGTGCGTCTGCGACGAGCAGCTCCGGCGCGACGTTCGCCTCTCTCGCTTTCTGACTGGCGATCTCGATGAGCGCGAGGTTCGATCGACTCCGGTAACTCCATAGCCCCGTTTGGCGAACTCGATGACGTGCCGTCCGGTCCACAGCAGAGGTCCAGAATGTGCATCCCATCCGTGAGCCCCAGCAAGGATACCACTTGCTCTACTTCCGATCCGGCCGCCTCCCATCGACCCGAGTGAAACATGACCGGGTAGAAGGTTTCCCAGAACCCGTCGTCTTCGTGCCAGACGGCGCCCACGGGTCACGAGAGCCTTTCGCCCTTAAAGCACCGCTCGAGCGTGTCGTTTGGCAAACCGCCCAACTCGATGCAGGTCGCCAGGAAATCCCAGGCATTCCATCCTTCCTGTAGCTTACCTTCCGCCATCCTGATGACGCCACCGCCGTGAATGTGGGCAACGGCGCCTGTGCCGGCTGACACGACGCGGAAGGTACCATAGAGGGCGACCCGGTCCCCGACGCCGAAACAATGGGTTTCTTCGAACGACATCTCACAAAACGTCTCGTGGAAGAGGTGAAAGAGCGGCTTGAAGCCCGCCGGCCCCTTGATGGGTTCCGGCCCCAGCCCGTGCGCCAAACCGTCTTCCGCGAACAATTCGTCGATCGTGGCCTCTCGCTTCTCACCCCACACCTCGCGAAACCATCGCCGCACGGCCTCGACATTGGCCTTTTCCAGTCTCTCACTCACTGCATCAGCACTCCTTGCCCCCGGAAGTGACACCAGCCCACAAAGCCTGGAATCCAAGTGCCCGCCTCGTCAGCTTGCCTAGTTCTGTAATGAGCTCTCCGGCATCAACACGAACTGTGCGTAGTTCGTCGTGTCGAAGTACTGATTCGCTGCCGCCTTCACCGCCTCCATCGTCAACCCGTCGATTTTCTCTTCTGCTCTCAGAATGTTGGTCGGGTCTTCGTCATTGCTGTAGTAGAACCGGAGCGTGTTCAACCAGTAGCTGTTCTCCTTCAGGTCGGTTTCGCGAGACCGTCGCTGGATCTCCTTGACTTTGTCGATGTAGGTCTGATCCAGACCGACCTGTTTGAGGCTGTCGATTTGCGTGAACAGGACTTCGCGTAGTTCTTCAGCCCGCTCGGGATCACAACCGAAACCGATCGACAGGGCATAGCCGCCCACTGGCTCCCGAGTCCGCGAAGCGCCTACGCGAACACCGTATGTCCCGCTCAGATCTTCCCGCAGAACCTCCCTGAGCTTGATGCGAAAGGCACTCGCGACAGCATTGAGATCGTATCGGTTCTGCCAGTTCCACTCGAACGGCCCAGTGAAGACCACTCTCGTCGTGCTCTTTGGCTCTATTCCGCGATGAACGGTCTTCTGGATCACGCCTTTCGGCGGTCTGACTTTTCGATCGACCCAGATCTCGTCCCGATTCAGCGCCGGAAGTCCTCCCAGGTAGGTTTCGACCAGAGGCCTGATGGTTTCCGGCTCGAAATTGCCGACGAACAGGAACGTGAAATCGCTCGCATCTGCGAATCGGTCACGGTAGATCTCGAGCGACTTCTGGAGATCGGCCTCGTCCAGTAGCTCGAGGGTCCAGGGCCTGCTCCGCGGGTGATACTGGGACATCGTTACGCGAATCGTGTCGTTGTAAGCTGTCCGCGGACTCGCGTCCCGATTCTCGAGCCGACCGCGTGTTCGGGCGACCCACGCGTTGAAAGCCGTGCTGTCCGCTCGGGGTGCCGTAAAACTCAGATAGATCAACTGGAACAACGTCTCCAGATCTTCCGGTGATGCGCTACCCCGCAATCCCTCCCCCAACGCAGACAGCTGGGGAGACAGCCGGACGACCTTGCCAGCCAGCTTCTTCTGAAGCTGGACGAGCGAAAAGGGTCCAATCCCACCCTCACGCAAGACTGTCACAGCCGACGTTGCAGCCACGTGGTCCTCGTCTTCCACGAGAGAAATCCCGCCCGGACTCCAACCCGTGAACAGGATCTCGTCGTTCTTGAAATCGGTCGGGCGCATCAGGACACGAACACCGTTCGACAGTGTCCACTCTGTGACTTCGATTTGGGGGACGGCCGAGGCCGTGACCACGGACCCCGGCGAGGGGGGTGTCTCGACCAGAGGAAGGTCTGTCACGTCGTCCACGTAAGGCTCGACGACACCGGCTTCGACCTTCGCGAGAACGGCAAGGAGCTCCGCTTCGCTCGGTACCTTCAGCCCTTCCTTCTCGGGCATCTGAATCGACAGTACGCGGCTGTGATCTTTGATCCAGGTAGTTGCGATTCCGTTGACCTCCGCGAGCGTGATCGTCGGAATCAGCGTCTGGTAGAGCTCGTATTCCCGCTCGATCCCCGGAATCGGTTCATCCGTCAGGAAGTTGCGGATGTACTCACTGGCGAACCCGCGGGAACGGCTCTTGTCCCGTTCCCGATAGATCTGCTCGATGCTTCGCAGACTCCGCGCTTTCTGCCGTATCAGTTCCGACGTGGTGAATCCGTGTTGACTGACACGAGCGGCTTCGGTCAGCAAAGCGTCAAGACCGCGCTCGATGCCGCCTTCACGCACGCCCGCGCCCAGAAAGTAGACCTCCTTGGATCGGACCCAACGTCCCTGTCCGGAACTGGCGCCCAAAAACGGTGGGTCCTCCTGTCTGGCCAGCTCCTGCAGCCGCTGGTTCAACATGCCATTGTAGAGCCCCCCCACGAGCGAGCGTCGGTAATCTTCCACCGATTCCTGGGGCTGCAATGGCTGTTTGTAGATGACGGAAACACTCAACCGGGAAGCTTCGGGATCGGTCACGATGTTGACAATGGTCTCGTCGTGATCGGGAACCGGCCACACCACCCGATCGACGTCGATCTCAGGCCGCTGGATAGGTCCGAAATGCCGCTTTATGAGGACCTGAACGCTGTCCACGTCGAAGTCACCGACCGCGACGACCGCCATTAGGTCCGGCCGATACCATTCTGCGTAGAACTGACGCAAGGTAGCGTGATCGAAGGTTTCGAGTAGTTCCTTCTTGCCGATCGGAAGACGGTCGGCGTATCGGGATCCTCTAAACAGGTCCGGATACAGCTTATCGCGCATGCGCTGCCCCGCCCCACGCCTGAGCCGCCATTCTTCGATCACCACACCGCGTTCTTTGTCGACCTCGTCGGTATCGAACGTCAGATGCTGCGACCACTCGGATAGAATTTCGAACCCCTTTTCGAACACGGCTGTACTGTCCGTCGGAACCTGCAGCATGTAGACCGTTTCGTCGAAGCTCGTGTAGGCGTTCACATCCGGCCCGAACCGCATGCCGATCGACTCGAGATAGTCAACGAGCGCCTGTTTCGGGAACCGCCTCGTCCCGTTGAAGGCCATGTGCTCGGCAAAATGCGCCAGCCCCTGCTGGTCTTCATCCTCCAGGATCGAGCCCGCATTCACGACGAGTCGCAACTCCGCCCGCTGCTCGGGCTTTCCGTTCTCGCGTATGTAGTAGCGCAGACCGTTGGCCAGCGTGCCGGTATGAATCTTCGGATCGACCGTCAGCGCTACGGGCCCCCCATCGCTCGGCGGCGCTGTCACAGGTGGTGGCGCCACGGCACACCCGGCGAGGGCTAAAAGCAACAGATGTTTCAGAATACGCATTGACATTCCGTGTTCGTTAATCCTGACGTTGCGTCGGGCGAATACCGACACTTCCACTCCGCTCAGTGTGACGGTTTGCTTACTAAACTTCTCAAGCGCTCTCTCCGTGTTCTCCGTGGTTCTCACGCCTCCGGCTGCCAGACCTCATCCAACGGGCGGTGGGTGAACGCTTTCGCATCGTCGCCCTGGTAGGTCCCGGCGATGTGGCCGTCTCCTTCGATCACATACTTGTAGATCATCAGCCCGTCGAGTCCGACCGGTCCGCGGCTGTGCAGACGATTCGTGCTGATGCCGACCTCGGCGCCGAGTCCATACCGAAACCCGTCGGCGAAACGCGTGGACGCGTTGTGAAGCACCGAGGCCGCGTCGACAGACTGCAGGAATCGCGCCGCCGTCACCCGGTTCTCGGTCACGATCGCATCCGTGTGATGGCTTCCGTAGGCGTTGATGTGGTCGACGGCCTGGTCGAAATCATCCACGACCCGGACTGCCACGATCGTATCCAGATACTCCGTCACCCAATCCGCTTCGGTCGCCTCGATCGCGTCGGGAACGATGCCGCGCGTCCTTGCGTCCCCACGAACCTCCACACCGTTGTCATGCAAAGACTTCACGATCGGGGGCAGTGCCCTGTCCGCGATCTCGGTGTGCACGAGCAAGGTCTCGACCGCGTTGCACCCGCTCGGGCAGTCGATCTTCGCGTCGAGCGCGATACGAGCCGCCTTCTCGGTGTCCGCCTCTCTGTCGATGTAGACGTGGCAGATACCGTCCGCGTGGCCCATCACTGGAATCTTGGTGTGGGCCATGATGTGCTGAACGAGCTCGTTGCCGCCCCGCGGGATGATCAGATCGATACAGTCGTCCATGTCCAGAATCGACTGCACGTCCTCCCGCGCCTCGAGCTGGTGCATCCATCCGTCGGGAATGCCGTCCATCCCTCGAGTCGCATCGACCAGAATGCGTGACAGCGCCCGGTTCGAATGAAACGCTTCGCTGCCGCCCTTGAGCAGGACGGCGTTCCCCGATTTCAGACAGAGCGTCGCGATCTGCACGAGCGCATCGGGTCGTGACTCGAAAATGACGCCCAGCACACCGATCGGGACCGAAACGCGGTAGAGCTTCAATCCCTCATCCAGCTCTCTCGCCGATTCGGTCCGGCCGATCGGGTCCATCTGAGCTTTCACACTCCGGACCCCCAGGGCGATCGTGCTGAGCACCTTGCTCTCCGACAGACGGAGCCGGTCGACGAGGGCCGCCGACAGCTTGCCTTCGGCCACGGCGGGCTCGGCCGCTTCCAGGTCCCTGCCGTTTGCCTCGAGAATCGCGTCGACGTTGTTCTCGATGGCCACCGCAATCGCCTCCAGCGCCGCATTTCGTTGCGCCTCCGTCGCCCTGGCCAGCACACGCGAGGCTTCGCGCGCCGCTCTCGCGAGATTTCTGATGGAATCAGCCATGGATAGGTCCCAACTTGTGATGTCCGGTCTTCAACGCTCTACGCGCCGAGTCTTTTCTTCAACGCCTGAAGGATATCCCACGTGGTGTCTGCCAGAGGTACCCCATTGGCCAGGCGTTCTTCGCGCGTTCGGTGGGATCGCTCCCCCGGCAGGAAAATCTCTTCCACATCGGGCATCTTGCGACTGCTCTTGATGTAGTCGATGAATTTACCCACCTCTTTCTTGAAGGCTTCGACCGGTTGGAAGGCCCCGATGTCGATCGCTTGCACGAAAAGGGCGTTCCCTATCTCGGGTGGATCGGCTTCGGTACATCCCGCGGGCGACAGCGCACCGGACAGGACGTCGAGCGCGATGCCCAGCGCCGACCCCTTGTGCGCGACGGGCCCGCCAAAGGGGACGAGCGCTCCGCCGCGTTCGAGATAATCAAGTGGATCGTTCGACGGGTTCCCGTCGGCGTCCACCTGCCAGCCATCCGGAAGCTGGTCACCCAGAGCCGCCACGACACGCAGCTTACCGCCAGCCGCCACTGCATTCGTGAGATCGACCGCCACGTGGAAGTCCCGATCCGTCGGAAAGGCGGTCGCCAGACAGGCCGCGGGCAGAATCCGTCCGATTCCCCCCCAAGGCGCGAGCGAGTGATCGCCTCCGTGACCGTTGTTGGTCACCATGCCGACCATGTCTGCGTCTGCTGCGATCGGGGGAAACGCGCCCGTTCTTCCGATATGGTTGCACCGGTGCACAGTCACGATCCCTACGGATGCGGTGCGCGCCTTTTCGATGGCCAGGTTCATCGCGTCCACGGCCGTCACGTGCCCGAAGCCCCAGTTCCCGTTCATCACCGCTGTCGCAGCCGTCTCTCGTTCGACCACAGACTTCGTGCCCAACCGGATTTTCCCGTCCTCGACCGCCGTCGCATACTGCGCGCATCGAAGCACCCCGTGCGAGTCGTGACCGGCAAGGTTGGAGGACACGAGCAAGTCGGCCACCGTCTCGGCTTCACGTTCGCTCGCGCCAATAGCCTCGTAAATGGACTGTGCTAATGCTTTCAACTCGTCAGCAGGAACGGTCGGCACGGTTTCGCCTCATCTGATGGATGATCGGGTTGGGCGGGAACAGCGCCCTCGTGCAGAGCCCTTGGACCTCGCTCAGGCAGGTTCCGGGCGAGCGTGCGCTTCCGTGCTCTGCAGGGACGCCTTGGGTTAGGACCCGTAGGCCCTATTGATCAGGTCTTCGTATCGGGACGCGATCGCCTTGGGAACCACTTTTTTCAGACCGCGCGTCAACGTACCGGTTTCCTCGCTCAGGGAATCCGGCAACACCACGACGCGCTGCGGTCGCTCGTGGCCCGGGAGCCCGGCACGCGTCGCCTCGGACAGGAAGGCGTCTCGAACGTAGTCGGCCACCGAAGGGTGCAGCCGAACCGCGTCGTCATCCTCGGGCAGATCGTCCAGCTCGGCGGTCGCGCGAAGCTCTTCGACGTTGACGTTCACGAGCGGCAGGGGGAAATCCCGCTGCTGGTCGCCCACGACGACCACGTGATCCACGATCGGAACGGCGCTGTAGACGCGCTCGAGCAATTCGGGGTTCACGAACTCTCCGTTGCGGAGTTTGAACTGCCGTCCCAGTCGTCCCGCGAAGGAGAGGAAGCCTTCGTCATCGATCGAAAACAGATCGCCCGTCCGATACCAACGCTTCCCTTCATCGTCGTCGACGATCGCCGCGGCTGTTTGATCGGGGTCGTCCAGATATTCACGCATCACGTGTGTACCGTGAACCCACAGCTCACCCGGCTTGCCTTCGCTCGAGCGATACGTTCCGGTCAGGGGATCGCCGTGACCGATCGTCTCCCCGTTCTGGGTCACGACTTTCACTTCCTGCAGGGGCCGTCCGACTGAGCCCGTTCGCTGACCCGTCAGACTGTTGGCGGCGATCAGCGGCGCGCATTCGGTCACGCCATATCCCTCGAACGAAGTGATGTCCAACACGTCCTGAAAGAAATCCATCGCGTCGGGATCCGCCTTGGCCCCCCCGACGACGAGAAGCTTCAATCGGCTCCCGACACGGCTGGCCAACTGTTCGCGAATATGACCGACGACCTTTTTTCCGATCGTCTTGTAGACGAACCAATCGGCCGGCGAGCCTTCCTTTCGAGCCAGCTTCTGCTTGGCTCTCACCGACCGCGACACGAGCTTGCCACGTGCCCCACCGGCGTCGATGGCCTTTCGAACATTGCCATACACCTTATCCAGAATCAGCGGGACCGCCAGAAAGCCCTCCGGTTCGGAATGACGGATGTCGATCAGCACACGATCGGGGGACCGAGCAAGATCCAGGCACCATCCTTTGGCAAGCGGGTAGTAGATGTTCAGAATCCCCATCGTATGGTAATCTGGCGCCGATTTGAAAAACACCAGGTCGTCGTGGCTGATCCTATCCCAGATAGAAAGACAGTTGTCCAGGATGTTGCGGTGCGTCTGGACCACACCCTTCGGCATACCCGACGATCCCGACGTGAACACGACTTTCGATTCGTCTTCCGGGTCGAGCCCCACATCGGGCACGTCGCCCGCCTTCTTGATCAGATCGAAGAAGGGGGTGGCATTGGCGTGCTGACCCTCGGTCACGACCAGCTGAGGTGGCGATTCAAGCTGGTCCGAAAGACGTTCGATCTGTTCGATGCTTCTCGGGTCGACGAACAGCAAGGCAGGACGCGCCAGGTTGAGCTCGTGAGCCAACACCCCGTCCGGCAGCTTGTTGCAGAGCGGCACGCTCGACAGACCCAGGGCATCGCACGCCAGGAAGATCAGGATGGGCTCAAGCCCTCCGTCGGTCAGGATCCCGACCCGTGCACCCTTCTCGAGACCCAGTGCGGCAAGACCCACGACGAGACGGTTCCGTTGCTCGCCCAGCTGTCGATACGACATCGGGACGTAACGCAGCCCCCGGTCACCCTTCTGGTCCGACTGACGGAGCACCCGGATCGCCGTACGATCGCCGTTCCTTTCAAAAGCCTCGTCCAACAGCGTCTTGAGATTATCCGCCATCTACGAATCTATCCGATCGACTGTATGATCACAAGTAATTATTTTTAATTGATTTACAACGAAAATAATCACGAAAAATCGAGATGGATCCTCGTCCCGACTTTTCGTGATCGCAACAGGCCTCGATTCCTCGGGCTAGGGATTCAGCGCGCCCGTCGCCACGGCCTCTTCGACCATCTCCTGCGCCTTTTTCCAAAGCGCTGGGGCCCCTTCCTCGATATGTCGGTTCCGTGCGATCACCTGATCGCGCCGAATACCGTGTTTCAGCCAGCCTTTGCCGCCGGTCAGGAAATTGTGAAGCATCGGTTGGAAGCGGTCGAGCGCGGCTGCATATCGCGAATCTGGTGTCGCACGGGTCTCGAACTCTCGCCAGAGCGTCATCACTTCATCCGACTGGTCGGAAGGAAGGAGGTTGAAAATCCGATCGGCCGCTTTCTGCTCGCGGTCGGCTTTGTCTGCGTGACCGGCGTCATCGTAGGCGAACGTATCGCCTGCGTCGATCTCGACGAGATCGTGGATCAGGAGCATCTTGACCACCCTCAGGAGATCGATCGGTTCGGCTGCGTATTCTTGCAGCAGAATCGCCATCAGGGCGATGTGCCACGAGTGCTCCGCGTCGTTCTCGCGTCTTGCGCCATCGAGCACGTAGGTCTGGCGAATGATCCCCTTGACCTTGTCGATTTCCGCGATGAAGGAGATCTGCGCGGACAGACGATCGCGCTCAACCACTCGACTGAGGCCTGAACCGCATCACGCCCGAAAGAGACTCACCCGGCGCAAGGACCGTCATGCCCCCCTCCACTCCCCTGGAGGCGAGGTTGAACGCGTCCGTCGTGCACGTGTAGGGCTCGAAGCAAACGACCGGTCTCGTGTCCGGCGCATAGAAGACCCATTCCCGAAACCCGCCATCCGCCTCGACGTCGATCTGAACGCCCGCTCCAGCATCGTCGAAACGACACCGGCTCCACCCATCCGTGTTGACGGTAACGTCCGTCCACACATCGTCGTAGTAGCGATCACCCAGAGACGTCGGCTCACGCACGTCGTAGGTTCCTTCGACCGCGAGCACCTCGCCGGTCGGAATGCAGTCTTCGCGTAAAACCCAGTGACCCGACGCCGGCACTTGCGCGGTACACTTCCCACGGTCACCGCCCTCCTCGAGAGGCAACCCGAAGTAAGGGTGGAACCCCAAACCACACGGCATCGCGCTGTTACCGACGTTCGTCCCCTCGAATTCGACCGACAGCCGTCCCTCCTCGAGACGATAGGTGCACGTTGCCTCGAACGGATAGGGCCATTGTCTTTCAATCTCCTCGAATTCGGATGAGCGAAAGCGGCCGGTCAGCCAGGCCCCGTTGTCGTTCCCAGAGTCGACAACCTCCCACGGGCGGCTGAGCACGAATCCGTGCAGCGGGTGAGCGACGCTTTCCGGCGTTTCGAGATTCACCGTGCGACCCTCGAACACGAAACACCCGTTCTCGATCCGGTTCGGCCACGGGTAGAGGATCGGGATGCCGTATCCGCTGGGTCTTCCCTGCAACGTCTCCGGATCCGGCGGTGCGTGGAACAGCTCGACTTCCCGATCGGCCACGCGCATCCGATAACTCACACAGTTATTCCCGACCGAAGGCAGCACACGAGCCGCCTGACCGGCCCGTTCGTCGTTCAATACATAGAGGACGTGACCCTGGAAATCCTCTTGTCCGACGCGATAGCGCTCCTTATCCAATGCTCGATCCTCGATCGTCAATTCTCGATGTTGTCCAGCCAGCGCTCGCCCGCCATGAACGCACCATCGACATAGATCAGCTGCCCCGTCACGTAGTCGGACGCCTCGGAAGCCAGGAACACGGCCGTCCCGGCCAGATCCTTGGGTACTCCGAGCCGGCCGTTGGCGCAGCGCGCTTCGCCCCAGGTCCGCATCGACGGATTCGACCACAGCTTCTCCGTCAGTGGCGTCAGGATGAATCCAGGGCAGATCGCGTTCACCTGGATCTCCGGCGCCAGCTCGACCGCGTGGACTTTCGTCAGCTGTCCGACGGCGCCCTTCGTCCCCGTGTAGACCGAAACACCGGCCAACCCGACGCCTGTCGTCAGCGACCCGATGTTGATGATCTTGCCGCGTCCACGAGGACGCATGTGCTTCGCCGCGACCTGGGTCATGAAAAACAGACCCTTCTGATTCACCGCAGAGATCTGGTCGTAGTGGTCTTCGGTCACCTCTTCGAGGGGCTCGCGAATGTTCATCCCCGCGTTGTTGACCAGAATGTCCAGCTGTCCGAACGTTTCGATCGTCTCGTCGACGCTTGCCTGGATCGATCCCATGTCTGTCATGTCGAGCGTCACTGCCGCGGCTTCGCCACCCTTGTCTCGAATGGCCTCCGCCGTTTCCTTCGTCTCCGTCTCCGTGCGCGCAGCCACGACGACCTTCGCGCCGTGGTCGGCAAGACCTTCGGCAATCCCACGCCCGATCCCTCGGCCACCACCCGTCACCAGGGCGACGCGGCCTTCCAGATTGAAAAGACTCATGAGTTCCTCACTGTCGGTAAGTGCTTGTTTTTTGCGCGCGCCAATATAAAAGATTCGCCCCCCGGGAACAATGTCCACCGGAGGGCGATAGCCGGTATCGGCCGAGTAAAGGCAGTACTTATCGAAAGAACACGGAGAAGCCGGCCGTGATCACGTGACGGTTCCAACGTTGGCCATCGGCGAACAACGAGACGAACGAATACTGTGTGTTGACCGACATCGTCCGGCTCACGAATCGTCTGAACCCGACACCGGCACCGACTTCATTCAGATCGCCCCAGCCGAAATCTCTTCCTCCGAAAACCTCGAGATACGGAAAGGTGCGCTTCTCGATCTGGAAGGGCACGTTGTAACGATAAAATGCCGTCAGCGACGAGCCAAACCCCTGATCGACCGACAACCGCACCGAGTTCGTCGTCAGAGGGGACCCGACGACCACCTGACGCCGATTCGTACGGTCGTAGAGCCGATTGCCCATCACGAACGACCCACCCAGTTGATGCGTTCGTGTGATCGCATACCCGAGCGCGACACCCACCTGGTAGACGGCCGATCCGCCCGACAGCCGCATGGACATGATCGGATTGATCTCCAGATGACCCGCGCGGATTTGCCCGATCGGCGAGAGATCGATCTCGCCCTCGCTCTCTTCGTCGATGATCACCTGACCGGCTGCGGGCGCAGTCAACAACGTGATGCCGATCAGAAACGGAAGCCATCTTTTCATAACGCATCTCCTGACGAATCCGGCGTGGAGAATGGAAAAGCCCTCGATGTTAGACGCTTCTTTGACCGCTCGGTTCCGGCCAGGACCACTGAATCACTCACCTGCGTGGGGCTTTAGCCCCACGCCAAGGCCGCGAAGCCCGCTGAAGCGGGCTGGTGGTCAAGGACCTGTCGACGGGGCTTCCCGCTCGTCACACTCAGTTTCCTCTGTGTTCTCAGTGGCGCCTTTTGGTCTCAGAAAACGATCAACCCCCTCGCCAGCTCTCCCTCTGCCAGTGCCCGAAACGCCTCATTGGCTTCCTCCAATGCGAACCGGCGCGAGATCAGCTCGTCGATCTTGAGTTTGTTCGCCATGTAGAGCTCGACCATGCGGGGAAAATCGTCCCGGATCCTGGCGCTTCCGTATTTGCATCCGCGAAACACCTTCTCGTTCGACTGCAATTGATTCGTGTCGAATGTCACCGTCGATCCAGTCGGCGGCAGCCCGATCATGACCGCCGTCCCTCCGGGCGCCAGGCAACCCCACGCCTGCTTGATCGTTTCCGTCACTCCCACCGCGATAAACGCATAGTCGGCACCGCAACCCGTAATGTCCTTGATCGCTTCGACAGGATCGTCGTTCGATGCGTTGACCTTGTGCGTGGCCCCCAATGATTCGGCGTAGCCCAGCTTGTCGTCCAACAGATCCACGGCGATGATCGGGTTCGCCGCGACGAGGGCCCCGCCCTGAATGCAGTTCAGCCCGATGCCGCCCACACCGAACACGGCCATGCTCGCACCCGGCGGCACCTGAGCGGTGTTGAGAACGGCTCCCACGCCTGTCATCACCGAGCAGCCGATCAACGCGGCCTTGTCGAGCGGCATGTCGTCTCGAATGGGAATCGCACAGTTCGCGGGCACCACAGAATGAGATGCGTAGCTGGCGACGTGACCGTAGTGATGAACCGGTTTTCCCTTTAACGTCATCCGCGTGGTCCCGTCGAACAGACCGCCCCGTTTCGGCACGGTCCGTTCGCATAGTTGGGACCTGCCCGTCGAGCAGTAGTGGCATTGCCCGCACGCGGGCGCCCAGGAGAGAATCACGTGATCGCCCGGCTTCAGCCCCTTGACGCCCGGCCCGACGTCATCGACAACCCCGGCGCCTTCGTCTCCGAGCACGATCGGCATGGGAATTCCCGTCCAGCTGCCATCCGCGGTATGAAGACAGCTGTGACACACCCCGCTCGCCGTCATCTGAACGAGGATTTCCTCTTCCTGTGGGGGCGCCAGATCGACGTCCTCCACCTCCAGGGGTTTTCCCGGTTCGAACAGGACTGATGCTCTCATCGAATTGGCCTCCTGAGACATCCACGCTGCCGAAAGACTGACTCACGCGATCGACTGCCAAGGTACGACATACCCCCCGGTGTCCACGGAGTAAACGAGAATCGAGATCCGGGAGCCCTGAACCGGCAAGTTCGAATCGGGCTCTCAGACGCCATCCTGACTCGTCAATGAGGTTCGGTTTATCGCCCGCCGAATTCGTTCAAAGGCACCTAAGTCGTGTTCCTTAAAGGACTTGACACTCCCCACCGTGGTCCGTTTCTTGGCCCCTCTGACAACGGAGATGAACATTGGTCAAGGTTTCTCAGAACGATCTCGAATGGCGCGACGCTGGCTTTCGGAAGAAACACCGGTCCCTTTTTTCCATCACAGGTCCTACACGTCTTTCCCCCCAATCGATAGCCCATGATCGATAACTGCGCATTCTGCGGGAAATCAGACGAAGACGTCGAACGACTCTTCAGAGACCCCGATGCTCCGATCTGCAATGAGTGTTTGGACACGTGCCGAGCACTGCTGGCCGGCACACTATCGACGGGCTGGCTGATCACGACATCGCCGCAGCGATGTGCGTATTGCGGTCGCAGACCATCCGAAGGAGTCAGTCACTGTGTCCACCTCCGCCATCATTCCCCCAGAATCTGCAACCTGTGCGTGGAAACGGCCCTCGAGGCCCTCGAAACCCAAGTTGTCGAAGAACAGGTCAGCAATCTCATCGACGACGTCGAAAAGGACGTTCGGATCGACATCGACGACCAGATCGAGAGCGCCCTTCAGGGAACCGCGGGTGGACCGCCGGCTCGACTGCTCAAGCCCGACGCCGTGACCTTCGACTTCGGTGGTACGATCCTGCGCCTCGTCGAATTCGACAAAGTGGCCGGCGTGCGACGGATGCTCGAGATCTGCGACACCTCCGACGGCTGCACGGAACAGGATGTGCTGGAGTTCATCGATGAGCTGGACCTGCAGATTCAGGAACGCCGCGAACAGAGCCTAATCGAATATCCGGCGATTCAAAGGCAGCGCCTGATCTACGATGCACTCGGCATGGTATTCGACCTTTCTCCCCACGAAATCGAACTGGAGTTCTGGAAGGCGTCGATGCAGTACTCGGTCGAAGAGGGCATCACGACCGTCCTCGATGGACTGAGCGCGCGTGACGTCAAGCTCGCAGTCCTCAGCAATTCGGCTTTCAGCGCGAACTCGGTGCGATACGAGCTCCAGCGTCACGGTCTTCACGACTACTTCTCGGACATTGTGGTAAGCGCAGACTACGGGTTCCGAAAGCCGCATCCCCTCATCTACCGTTCTACCCTGTCCCTCCTGGGCACGGACGCCGCACGGACCTGGCACGTCGGTAACTCCCGATACTACGATGTGGAAGGGGCCATCATCGCTGGCATGGGAGCGGTTTGGTATAACCCGGCTGGCAGACAACCCCAGGGGCCGGCCCCGCACGAAGCGGTCGACTCGTGGGCCGGTTTTCAATCGGTCGTTGAGCGCGTCTTCCGTGAGTCGGAGTCATCTTGACACTCTTGCAGGATGCGTTTGTCGACCTTCCGATCGGACAGTTCTCACCCGAAGTCGGGCCTCACACCGAGTATCACTTCCTTCCCGAAGCCGCACCCAAAGGCAACTGGACGGTCTCCTGTTTCATTTCTCCAATCGAGTCACAACGCGCGTGGCACGAGGATCCGGTAGGGACGGTTCGCGAACCGTCCCTACGAGCATGTGTTTGTGCCCAGTCGACTGAGACGGGCGAGAAACGAGGCACCGTATGAAACTGACTGAGGAGGACATCTGGTACTTCAAGCACACCGGCTTCCATCGTGTTGCGGAGACGCTGCCGAACGATCTCGTCGATCGACTCAACGAGGCTACATCACATCACGTGGCCGAGATGATCGAGCCGATCGTATGGGAGGACAAGGAGAGCCGGCGCCCCGAATCCGTCAGACGTCTGTCCAAAATCCTCCAGCGCGATCCGGCTTATCTGGAGGCCGCAACACAACCGTTCATTCTGGACGCGCTTGAAGGTTACCTGGGCCCGAACATCGAGCTGCTCACGAACAAACACAATCACGCGATGGTCCGCCCGCCCGGTTCCTTCCGGGTCCCCTGGCATTCGGGCGAAGAACCGTGGGAACCGACGCTCATTACAGCATTGATTTTCCTGGAGGAATCCACGGTCGAGAACGGATGCGTCCGGATCGTTCCGGGCAGTCACCAACGGCCATTCTCTCACAAGCGTCGTCCGCGTGGCGACTGGTATGAAGCGGAGCAGTACTGCCGCGCGCTCCCCGTTCCGATGCCCCGGGGCGGAATCCTGTTATTCAACGACTGCTGCTACCACGGATCCGACGTGAACCAGTCCAGTGAGTCCCGCCGCAGCATGACGCTCGGCTACCGCGCCCACGACTCCCACGATGTCTTAAAGGACGACCCGGAAAAAATCATCGTCCGTGGTGAGCGCATTTACAGCGGCCACCCACACCCGTTTCCAGACATGCCGGAGTCGACATCGCACTAGCGCCCGTCTTTCAAGCGGGGCTCCTGCCCGCGGTCGTGTGGCGGCCAAACGCCTTCGCTCGTCCCCGTGTTCTGGACGGGGACGCATAACTTCGCCGGTACGCTATCGATCAGTTCGACCACGCTGTTGCCCCGTGCCGAGCACGGGGCAGAGCGCATCGCCTAAAAACTATGGTTCCCAGGCAGAGCTGGGAACGAGGAATTCCTCTTCACCAATGGACTCAATTCCGCGACCCGAGTACCCCCGTCCTCAATTCGTCCGTGACAGCTGGATCAACCTGAACGGTCCGTGGCGTTTCGCCTTCGATTTCGGAGACACGGGCGTAGAGAACGGGTGGAATCAGGACCCATCAGGATTCGATCTCGAGATCGTCGTTCCCTACTGCCCCGAGAGTCGTCTGTCTGGCGTTGCCCACACCGACTTCATTCCAGCCACTTTCGCGCTTCCGAATGACTGGCACGATCAGCGGGTGCTCCTTCACTTTGGCGCGGTCGACTACGATTGCCACGTCTGGGTCAACGGCAAGGATGTCGGACGACATTACGGAGGCAGCGCCTCCTTCACGTTCGACATCACCGACGCGCTCGGCTCCGGCGACAACGTCCTCGTCGTGCGGGCGCGCGACGATCTACGCTCCGGGCTTCAGCCGGGGGGAAAGCAGTGCAAACAGCTTCGCTCTCGAGGCTGCCATTACACACGGACGACGGGCATCTGGCAAACCGTCTGGCTCGAGGCCGTGCCGGACGTCAATCTTCACTCTGTCCGTGTCGTCCCGGATCTCGATGGATCACGATTCATCCTGACGCCGTCCCTGAACCACGACGCACACGACTATACGATTCGGGCCACGTTGCTGGACGATAGTCAGGACGTCGGAGGCGCCACGGCCCCCGCACTCAACGGCGGTGCCTTCTCGATCCGCATCAAAGACCCAAAGCCTTGGTCACCGGCCGATCCTCACCTCTACGACATTCGCCTCGAGCTCCTCAATGGTGACGCCGTCGCCGATCAGGTCACGTCTTACGCCGGTCTGCGAAAATTCCACATCGAAGGCCATCGCTTCTTCCTCAACAACGAACCCTTCTTCGTGCGATTCGTCCTCGACCAGGGCTTCTATCCCGAGGGCATCTGGACCGCGCCAACCGATGACGATCTCCGTGGAGACATCGAACTCTCGATGGCCGTCGGCTTCAACGGTGCACGTCTTCACCAAAAAGTCTTCGAAGAGCGCTTTCACTACTGGGCTGACAAGCTCGGCTACCTCACCTGGGGCGAGTTCTGCGACTGGGGTATGGACTTCGGGCAACCGCGGGCGGTCCACAACCAGCAACGCGAATGGTCGGAGATCGTTGTCCGCGACCGGAACCACCCGTCGATTGTCGCGTGGACGCCCTTCAACGAAACAGCCGGTCAGGCGCGCAGCCACTTTGAAGCGCACCGCCGCTGTGTTGAAGAGACCTATGCCCTCACCAAGCGCCTCGACCCGACACGTCCTGTCAACGACACGAGCGGCTACGCACACGTACGCACCGACATCTACACCGTCCACGACTACGAGCAAGACGTCGACGCCTTCGTTTCCAAGTATCAGTCGGTCAAACCCGACGCCGGATCGAATGCACATCATCAGCAGAGCTATAATCAAAAGGTGTGGAAAAAGAGAAAGGGCGACCCTACCCTTCCCGTGAGATAGTTGATTCACACAAAACCGGGTGAGAGGCCCGGTTGGGAAGGAGGATCGCCGTGAAGGAACATACGCATAGAGCCCCATTGAAGTCCATGCCGACGTGGGAGACGGTTGACGATTGGATCCGTGAAGAGATCCAGGGCCGGTTCCAGTCCATTCTGGAGGAGGAGGCGACCGCGTTCTTGGGCCGGTCGTGGTATGAGCGCCGAGCCGAGGTCGATAGCTCCACGGGCTACAGGAACGGCTACGGCAAGCCCCGGCGTCTCTCGACGAGCTGCGGAACGATCAAGGTCCGGCGTCCCCGGGTTCGTGGTCTGGAAGAGCGGTTTGAAAGCCGCATCCTCCCCCTGTTCGCCCGGAGAACCAGGGCCATTGGAGATCTGCTTCCCGACCTTTATCTCCACGGTCTCTCCCAGGGCGACTTCGAGTTGTCTTTGCGTGCGCTGCTCGGTGATGGCGCGCCGCTTTCGCCGACCTCGATCGCTCGTCTTCGAGGGAAGTGGGAGGTCGACTTCCAGGACTGGAAAGAAAGGCGTCTGGATAATCGCGAACTGGTCTACGCCTGGGCTGATGGCATCTACGTCAAAGCCGGGCTCGAGCGCGAGAAGGCGTGTCTGCTGGTCGTGATCGGCGCGATGAGCGACGGCAGCAAGGAGATCCTGGCGATAGAACCCGGTTATCGAGAGTCTACAGAATCCTGGCTCACGGTGCTCCGGGATCTCCGGGATCGCGGGCTCGAACATCCTGTCCTGATCGCCGCGGACGGGAATATGGGCATCTGGGCGGCCGTTGATCAGGTCTGGCCAGAGAGCCGGCAACAACGGTGCTGGAACCACAAGATCCTCAACGTGCTCGACAAGGTCGCCAAGCGTGCACAGGCTGAAGCCCGCGCACTGCTCGTCCAGATCCCCTATGCCGGCACGAAAAAGGAGGCCGAGAAGCTCCGGAAACGCTTTGCCGCACGGTATCGCTCACAGTTCCCTGCCGCCGTGGAGACGCTCGAAAGAGACTGGGATCGGATGGTCACGTTCTACGACTTCCCGAAGGAACACTGGAAACACCTGAGAACCACGAACGTCGTCGAGAGCCCCTTTGCTTCCGTTCGGCTTCGCACAAACGCCGCCAGGCGATTCAAGAAAGTCAGGAACGCCACGGCTCTCATCTGGCGTACGCTCAAGGTCGCAGAGAGCCGATTCAGGAAACTCACCGCGCCACACTTGCTACAACAAGTCTACGATCAGAAACACTCAACCGGACCGCAGGTCGAAACCGGGAAGATGGCCGCCTGATTTCTTTTACACACCTATTGACCTGAGCTCCATCAGCATCCAGACGTCAGCATCCCCTACAGCGGACAACCCTACGTCGTCGATGAATACGGGGGAACGTGGTGGTCGGAGAATGAAGCGAAGAAGGCGGAAGAACAGGATGCGGATCGGAAGGACAGCTGGGGATACGGCAAGCGCCCGACGGAGGTGGAGGAAGTCTATCGCAGAATCGAAGGACTGACGAAAGCGCTGACCGATCACCCGCATATTGCGGGCTACACCTACACGCAGTTGACCGACATCGAGCAAGAGCAGAACGGTATCTACCATTACGACCGTTCGCCCAAGTTCGACGCCACGAGACTCAAAAAGGCCTTTGCGGCACCGGTGGCGATCGAACGAGGACCCACAAGCTGATGAACCTCGACAATTACGTCATTCTGGCTGAAGCCTTTGGGCTCGGGCTGCTGATCGGCATCGAGCGGTACAAGGATCGGAAGGAAGACAAACAGCGCTTTGCCGGGGCCCGCACCTTCGCGATTTTCGCGGTGCTTGGAGCAGTCTGCGGCCTGCTCGGGAGCCCTCTCTTCACGGCGCTCACCTTCACTGCCCTGTTCGCGATCATTGCAATCGGTTACTTCAGAGAATCGATCCAGGGTCTGGGCATGACGACGGAGGTCACCGCACTGCTGACCTTCTGGCTTGGCTATCTTCTTCACATCCACGAATCGCTTGCAGCCAGCATCGCCATCGTGCTCGTCATTCTCCTCGCATCAAAGCGTGCGCTCCACGGGTTCGTTCGAGAAACGCTGTCAGACACCGAATTCTATGACACGCTAAAGTTCCTCGCAGTCATCATTGTCATCCTGCCGCTCCTCCCAGATCACCAGATGGGCCCCTACGAGTTCTTCAATCCCACTCGCGTCTGGTATCTTGTCATCGCGGTTTCGACCATCAGTTACTCAGGCTACGTTCTGATCCGAACGTTAGGCGGAAGACGAGGCATCGAACTGAACGCGGTGACCGGCGGCCTGGTCTCCACGACAGCGGTCACACTTGCTCTTTCGGAACAGGCTCGCCGTCTACCCGAATGCGTTCGTCTTTTCGGTGTCGCCGGTGTGATGGCCAACGCCGTCCAACTTCCTCGCTTGCTCGTGCTGCTCGCTCTCGTCGACCTCGACCTCGCTTCGCGCATGGCCATTCCCCTCATCGCCGCCAGCGTCGCAGGACTGGGCGGCGCAATTTTACTCGCGAATCTCAAGCGTGTTTGGGACGACCCGCCCGATGTGGATCTACTCCTCCAGAATCCTTATTCGCTCAGACAAGCACTAACCTGAATTATGCATAAAAAAGGTAGTCTCCTTGTACAAGTGTTTGTTTTTCCCTACATTAGGGCTGACACATCAAAACAACACTTGGAAGGAACTACCGTGATAGAACCTAGTCAGATCCGGTTACCATTCGCAAGCATTTCGGGCAAGGTAGTTGAGGCTGATTTTGCCGGTGGCGCCGTCAGGAGTGACGGTGGAGTTCTGTTGCTTCGCGCCCTTGAGTCTCAGATGGGATTGATCGCCAGAATGGTAGATGCTTTGCGAGATCGTCGTCACCCAAGCTATATCGATCACACGCTTTTGGATCTTGTGAAGCAGCGTGTTTTTCAGATCGCTTGCGGCTATGAAGATGCCGTCGATTGTGATGATTTGCGCCACGATCCGGGCGTCAAGGCTGCCTGCGATCGGCTTCCTCTTTCCGGTCCTGATCTCGGGAGCCAATCAACGATGACACGACTTGAGAATGATGTGCGACGCTCGGATTTGTATCGGCTCGCACGGGCTTTTGTAGACGGGTTCATCGCATCGTATGACCAGGCACCCCCAAGCATCATTCTCGATATCGACGACACGGATGACCCAACGCACGGTGCGCAACAATTTTCACTCTTCAACGCGTATTACAATGAACACTGCTATATGCCGCTACATATCTATGAAGGCCAAAGCGGCAAGCTCATTACGACGATCTTGAGACCCGGGCATCCGACGAACGGTAAACAGGTCGTTTCTATTCTCAAGCGCTTGGTGGAACACCTACGCGGATCTTGGCCAAACGTGGAGATCATCGTTCGCGCAGACTCAAAGTTCAGCTCACCAGAGATGCACGATTTCTGCGAAGACAACGGTATCTACTACGTTCTGGGCCAGGGCGCCAACTCCAAGCTCAAAGCGGCTGGACAAAACCTGATGGACCAAGCGCTACGTCTGAGCGAGCATAAGGAGACGATTCGCTTGTTCTCATCCTTCTCATATCAGGCTGGCACCTACCGGTAGCCTCGCCGGATCATTCACAAGGCTGAAGTCACAAACGGCGAAGCAAATCCAAGATACCGCGTGACCAATTTACAGAGTAATCGAGGAGCTATAATCAAAAGGTGTGGAAAAAGAGAAAGGGCGACCCTACCCTTCCCGTGAGATAGTTGATTCACACAAAACCGGGTGAGAGGCCCGGTTGGGAAGGAGGATCGCCGTGAAGGAACATACGCATAGAGCCCCATTGAAGTCCATGCCGACGTGGGAGACGGTTGACGATTGGATCCGTGAAGAGATCCAGGGCCGGTTCCAGTCCATTCTGGAGGAGGAGGCGACCGCGTTCTTGGGCCGGTCGTGGTATGAGCGCCGAGCCGAGGTCGATAGCTCCAGGGGCTACAGGAACGGCTACGGCAAGCCCCGGCGTCTCTCGACGAGCTGCGGAACGATCAAGGTCCGGCGTCCCCGGGTTCGTGGTCTGGAAGAGCGGTTTGAAAGCCGCATCCTCCTCCTGTTCGCCCGGAGAACCAGGGCCATTGGAGATCTGCTTCCCGACCTTTATCTCCACGGTCTCTCCCAGGGCGACTTCGAGTTGTCTTTGCGTGCGCTGCTCGGTGATGGCGCGCCGCTTTCGCCGACCTCGATCGCTCGTCTTCGAGGGAAGTGGGAGGTCGACTTCCAGGACTGGAAAGAAAGGCGTCTGGATAATCGCGAACTGGTCTACGCCTGGGCTGATGGCATCTACGTCAAAGCCGGGCTCGAGCGCGAGAAGGCGTGTCTGCTGGTCGTGATCGGCGCGATGAGCGACGGCAGCAAGGAGATCCTGGCGATAGAACCCGGTTATCGAGTCTACAGAATCCTGGCTCACGGTGCTCCGGGATCTCCGGGATCGCGGGCTCGAACATCCTGTCCTGATCGCCGCGGACGGGAATATGGGCATCTGGGCGGCCGTTGATCAGGTCTGGCCAGAGAGCCGGCAACAACGGTGCTGGAACCACAAGATCCTCAACGTTCTCGACAAGGTCGCCAAGCGTGCACAGGCTGAAGCCCGCGCACTGCTCGTCCAGATCCCCTATGCCGGCACGAAAAGGAGGCCGAGAAGCTCCGGAAACGCTTTGCCGCACGGTATCGCTCACAGTTCCCTGCCGCCGTGGAGACGCTCGAAAGAGACTGGGATCGGATGGTCACGTTCTACGACTTCCCGAAGGAACACTGGAAACACCTGAGAACCACGAACGTCGTCGAGAGCCCCTTTGCTTCCGTTCGGCTTCGCACAAACGCCGCCAGGCGATTCAAGAAAGTCAGGAACGCCACGACTCTCATCTGGCGTACGCTCAAGGTCGCAGAGAGCCGATTCAGGAAACTCACCGCGCCACACTTGCTACAACAAGTCTACGATCAGAAACACTCAACCGAACCGCAGGTCGAAGCCGGGAAGATGGCCGCCTGATTTCTTTTACACACCTATTGACCTGAACTCTAATCGAGACGGCTTTATCTATGATCGTATCTACTGCGCAAGGGGACGCACGGAAGGCTTCATCAAGGACCACAAAACATTCCTTCACTCCGATCGAACATCGTGCCACAAGTTTGAAGCCAACCAGTTCCGACTCTTTCTACACAGTGCTGCATACGCCTTGCTTCACGCACTCCGATCACAGGGACTCAAGGGCACCGCGTGGACCAAACCTCAGGTCAACACGATACAGAACCGTTTCCTCAAAATCGGCGCGAGAGTCATTGAAAGCGCACGAAGAATCCGATTCCATTTTCCAACATCGTATCCACTCAAAAACGTCTTGGTGTCAATCATCACCAGGCTCGAAACGAACACGCAGTAACAACGCCGATCTATACCGGGGACAGCTATGTACACGTCGCAAAACAACACCTGTTCCGGACGAAAATCGTGACTCTTGCGACTCGTAGAGACCGCTTACGGGACCTTGGACATCCGAAGAAGCCGAGAACAAATCCTGTGCGTGATCACATCACTCCAAAACAACCTAAACTCAAATTCATGCATGATTCAGGCTAGCCCGCAAGATCGATACACACGATTTCATCGAAGTTCCGCACGTAAACGCGGCCGTTCGCCAGGGTGGGTGGCGTCCAGCATCGTCCTTCCAGCACCTGGTCCCGCGCGACTTCCTGATAGGATTCAGGGGTTGCCACCACCGTCGCTAGAAACCCCTCCTCTCCCAACACGATCAAGTGTCCGTCGGCAAAGATGAGTGATCCTTTGGCGTATGCGCGTGTCTTCCAACGCTCTTCCCCAGAATCGACATCGATACACTTCAGGATGCTATTGTCGAATCCATACAGATGTCCCTCGTGGAGGATCGAGGAATTGAAGTGGTTTTCCATTCCCCGACTCGCCCACGCCTCTTCTGCGGCAACGTTCGCCCCGTCCTCCCGCAACCGGATCATGACAGCCCCCTTGTCGTAGGCCGCTGACACAAAGATTCTGTCGTCAGGCACGAAAAGGGGCGTCGCGATGTTGATTCCCTTCGGCCACGCGAACGACCAGATGATCCTGCCGTCCTCGGGTGAGGTCCCGATCACGTGCTCCTCTGTGATGAACACGATCTGTGGTTGACCGTGCGTGGTCACCGCGATCGGCGAAGAGTAGGAGAGACCGTCCGTGTGGTTTGACCAGATCGTCTCGCCCGTGTCCGTGTCGAAGCACGCAACGGACCGGTTGTCATCACCGCCAACCTCTGCGTACAGACGGTCTCTCACCACCAAAGGCGAACAGGCGTAGCCCCACGTTGGGAGCTCGCTGCCAAACTCTTCGACGAAATTGCGGGACCAGGCGATACCGCCCGTCGCGGCACTCAGCGCGAACAGAGTGCCTTCCGCACTCACGACATAGAGGTTTCTGCCATCCACGGTGGGCATGGATCGTGGACCGTCTCCTCTGGATTCCCTGAAACGCCCTCCCGTAGGGGTGCGCCAGACTTCTTTACCCGTCGCCGCTTCCAGGCAAAGAACATACTCGACCCGCTCGTCGGCGAACATCGTGAAGACTCGGTTTCCACGGACCGAGATTCCGGAGAACCCCACGCCTACGGGCTTACGCCAAACCTCACGGGGTCCGGATTCACCCCAGGTGAAGCGCAGCCCCGTCTCTTCCGATTTGCCCGTTCTGTTGGGTCCGCGCCACTGCGCCCAGTTGTGGGCTGATTCCGACGAACACGTCAGAATCAGCAGGAAGGCGAGGCACAGAATGCCTGGTTTCATCCCTTTCCTGTCGTGTGGTTCATCTCCGTCTGCCATCGGGCCCCACCTTTACAAGAAGTTCACAGATCACCGCGCCCTTCTTCGCTATCCACCTAACAGATGTTCATCCTTACATAAATTCTTACATTTAATCCAGTCAATCCAAGATTGGATCCAATCTGCACGACGATCCCAAATGAGTTAGATTTTCCACCATGCGAAGAAAACTCATCCTTCCCTTACTTCTGTTGTTCTGCGCGTGTCGCCCCATCCCCGACGGCGGCCCCACGGGGCCCGACGTTTCCACGGGTCCCACCGATCCCGCAGGTCGGCTTGCCTACGTCGGCGTCGGATCCCAGGCAAACCTGCAGGTGCTTCTCGTCTTCCCGGACGGATCCGATCCGGTTTCGCCGATCGGCGGTGGGTTCAGCAACGTTGCTCCGGCCTGGTCACCCGAGGGCTCACGCCTCGCCTACGCCTCGAACCGAGGTAGCTGGGATATCTACACCGTAGATCTCGCTTCCGGCAATGTCACTGCCGTGGTCGAAGGACCCAACATCGAACTGGCGCCCGCGTGGTCCCCCGATGGGAATCGCCTTGCGTTCGAACGCCAGATTGACGGAGTCTATGACATTTTCATCGTGAACGTCGATGGATCCGGCGAGGTCAACCTGACGAACAGCCCGGGAGACGAGCGGAACCCGGCCTGGTCACCCGACGGACTCCGTATCGCGTTCGAAGCCAGAGATGACCTCGGCTTGGCGATCGATCTCATCACAATCGACGGAGGGGAAAGAACGACGCTGACGGGGACGGAAGGTGTGTGGAATGGCGCCCCCTCCTGGTCCCCGACTGGAGACAGGATTCTCATCGAATCCACGCGCCACCTGGGTCCGATCGATCCTGAGGCCTTCAGGGCTTACGATGTATATGCCATCGATGCCGACGGCTCGAACGTCGAGCGAATCACCGGCTTCTCAACGGCCGCTCGGGCGATTCGGGTGCCCTCCTGGGCACCCAGCGGCACCGCCATCGCATTCGAGTCCAGAGACACGAGCCCCCAGTTCGCCAACACGTTCACCTTTAGAATCTGGACGATGGGTCTCGACGGCTCGGATGTGCGCGAAATCTCGACGATCGGAACCGCGCGCTTCCCACGATGGTCCCCGATTTAGCAAACGCCGGCCCTGGGAACCGACACGACAAAGGGCCAGTACCCCGCGGGGATACTGGCCCTTCGGTCTCCCTGATGATTAAAAGTTTCGCATCGAAAGCGGCGTCCAGTAGAGGGTGTGATCCAGACCCTCGCCAGCGCATCGTCAAAGCACGAGGGTTGGGCGTTGTAATCACGATCCTGTCACAGCACGACGCGCAGTTTCGGAGGGCTTGAGCCGGATCCATCAGGTGTTCCACGACTTCCCCCAGGAGTATGACGTCGAAATGCTCCTGAAAGATCGGATGTGACGGGTCCTGCACATCACCCTGGTGAACGTCATCATCCCCTTCACGGGATTCGACATCCATTCCGAACAGACGATCCGAACGCGCCCTGACGACTTCGTGCAGTGGTCCCGTCGAAGCACCCACGTGCAAAACGCGGCCGTGAACACGCTCCAGGATGTAATCGACTCTGGTCATACGTTGACTTGTACTCCATGTAGGGTGGCAGTACCGGTGCCACTCATTCGCAGGATGACAACGTTCTCCCCATCCGAACCCAAGACTCCATCGATTGTCACCGACGTTGCGAGAGTGAGTCTCCGGACGTTGCCGAAATCACTCCCCAACCAGGCCCACAGGCATCGTGTTGGGGCGTATCTCTGTCCATCTGGTTCCCCCCCGAAGCCCAAAGGGCGAAGGTGATTGGCGGTTACCCAGGTTTTGATCGCCGACTACGCCCGCGCTGGATTATCTGTCCAAAATCGTCTTCAAGACAACCCCTTTCTCTCATCTGACGAGGCGAATCGAAACCGTCTCTAACGATAACCCAAAGGAACAACGTGACTTCGCCCAAACCCGTGCGCTGGTGGCCCGCACTGCTGATCGTCGTAGTGACCGCCCTTGCCCTGCTGATCCTGTGGATTCACGACACGCAACATCGGCAGACCGTCGTCATGGGCACCCTCGGAACGCTCGTAATCGCAACTTTGCTCCTGATCACCTGGGCCCTCGCCCTTTCACGTTTGCCGGCGCGCACGCGTCTGGGAATCGCGATCGGTCTCGTGATGCTGGCCGGCGTGGTAGGGCTGTCTGTTCGGATCGAGGGAATGAGTGGCGACTTCGTACCGATCCTATCGTGGAGGTGGACCGAGGAAGCATATGGGGGTGCATCGAATCCCACACGCCGAGTGAGCGCTGGGCCCGCGTCCGACTACCCCCAGTTCCTCGGCCCAGCACGCAATGCTTCCCTCGTCGATATCGCGTTGAAAGACTGGACCAACCATCCGCCACGCGAGATCTGGAGACGTCCGGTCGGTGCAGGGTGGTCCGCATTTGCTGTCGTTGGTACACACGCGGTAACGCAAGAGCAACGGGGAGAACTCGAATGCGTCGTGAGCTACGATCTGCTCGCGGGGGAAGAGCGTTGGGTTCACGCGGACACGGCTCGATTCGAAACGACCATCGGCGGCGTCGGGCCCAGGGCGACGCCGACCATTCACGAAGGCCGCGTCTATGCCTACGGCGCGCTCGGCCAGCTCAACTGCCTGGACCTCGAATCCGGCCGCGAAATCTGGAGCCGCAACCCGATAGAGGAAAACGGTGTGGAGCCGCCTGATTGGGGCAACAGCTGCTCTCCCCTGCTTCACGACGGAGCCGTGATCGTGAGCGCAGGGGGCGATAGGGACAATGCTTTGATCGCATTCGAAGCGGGGACAGGCGCCGTCCGGTGGCAAGCCGGCAACAGCGATGCCGGATACAGTTCACCCACCCTCGTGCGTGTGGCAAACCAGGATCAGATCCTGATCTTCAACGAGCGTCAGCTCGCCGGTCACGACGCGTGGTCGGGGGAACCGCTCTGGACGCACCCGTGGCCGGACGGAACGTTCTCGACCTCACAGCCGGTCGTGCTCCCCGGAAACCGGATCTTTCTATCGAGCGGATACGGGATTGGTGCGAAGATGTTTCGAATCGACGGGAAGGAAGCGGGCTTCACACCTTCGATCGTGTGGGAGTCACCTCGATTGAAAGCGAAATTCACGAACGTTGTCATTCACGGGGGTTACATCTACGGCCTGGACGACGGCATCCTCGTCTGCCTCGATCCCGAAACGGGGCAACGAAAGTGGAAGCGGGGCCGATACGGCCACGGACAGGTTCTTCTCGTCAGCGACCGGCTCATCGTTCAGACCGAAGACGGAGATCTCGCGCTCGTCGATGCCAACCCGGAAGCCTTTGTCGAGACCGCAAGCCAACCTGCTCTCGACAGCAAGACTTGGAACAACCCCGCTTTCGCGCCTCCCTACCTGATCGTCCGCAATGACCGCGAGGCGATCTGCTTCGAGCTCTCGCTCGAACCGACCGATTCCTCCTGACCGAGTGAGCTACCCCACAGCCCACTTTATTCTCACACAGGTTCGCGGTCGGGAGACCGCTCCCACCGGCAATCGTCATTCGGGGCGAAAAGCCGTCGTTTCTGCACTCTGTCATTCTGTCTTCTGCCAATGGGGCGAAGCCCGTCTCCACAGCCGACAGCCCACCGCCCACTGTCTACGCTAAGTCTCGCCCTGCTCCCCCTCGGCCTCTGTCTAGGTCTCCGCCTTGAGCATCGGAATCACATCCACACTCAGTGCAACCCGCGTCGTCACCCAGCACGCGAACACACCGACGGCGACAATCAAGCCCAGCGTGGAGCCGAGAGAAACGAACGGTACTCGTGTGGCAGTTTCGACCAGATGGGGCGCGACGGAAATGGTGCCGGCGAGCGCACCGATACACACCCCCGATAGAAGCAGAAAAAGACCTTCAGCTAAAACCATCCTGCCCAGAGCGTTGCGACGATACCCCACGGCTCTCATCACCGCGAATTCTCTCCGCCGATCAATCGCGTTCTTCATCATCACAATAGCCAGCCCGACCGTTCCCAAACAGAGCCCGAGCCCACCGAGGACTTGGAAGGTCGACATATACGTATTCTCGACCGCCTTGTAGGACGCCAGACGCTGGACGGACGTGACGGTATCGAAACCGAACCGGCCAAGTCGTCGCTCGAGACTGAGCGCGACGTCCCCCACCCTTTCTGCTGGTGTGTCGATCAGAAAAAACTGATAGCCTTCCTGCGAAGGGAAAACTTCCAGAAAGCGATCTTCGGCAATCATCAGCTCGCCCTGCAGCAAACTGTTCTGCAATAGACCGACGATTCTGAGACGCACGGGCTCGTTCCGATCGTCGAGGACCACAACGTCATCTCCCAGACCCAGGTGCAAGATCCAGGTTGCAGAAGCATAATCGGCAATAGCCGGAATCGCGCCATCGCCGAATTCGCGATACAGAACCGACCAAGGACTTTCAGCCGGCTCACCGTCTACCCCCCGGAGCGACGTCAACTGCGGGGAGTCCACCGCCTGAAAATTAAAACCCCCTCGCTCTGCCATCCGTCTGCTCACACCAAGGATCTTAGGGAATCGAGGTTGGTAGAGATTGAGACAGCTCACATCTTCGCCAGGCTTGACCCTGAAGGCCAAGACCTCGGTACCCTCGAAGGCTGCGACTTCGCCCTCGCTGAACCCCAGATCGATGCGGGTGCTCCTCCGCTCGAGGTCCAGCAGAATCGGCGAATCGCTTTCCGCCACCAGCTCGAATCCCCCCGTACCCGGATGGTCGAACGAGAGTGCGTCGTGTCGGTTCGCACCGACAGCCACGATCACGAAACTCGCACACGCCACGAGCGTCACGCTCAGCAGACTTCGCCCTCGGTTTCGGGACGCGTTGGAAACGCCCAGCCCCAGGTGGGAGGACGCCCACGGTGTCGACGTGCTGCTCAATCGACCCGCAAGAAAAGCGATTCCAGCCATGAGCAGGCTCGCGCCCACGGCGAAAAACAGAATAGTCCGCGTAGCAGCGTCACTTCCCACGCCCCCGGCAAGGCACAACCCGGCCACGAACAGCCCTACCTGGCCCCATCGCCGCCACAGGAGGGAAGGAGTCTCGGGCGGGTTGATCGATGCTCCAGCGAGCAGCATCCGGACGGGAACTCGCAGCACGCGTTTGACCGTCAGCAGAATCGTTGCGACGATCACCACGGCTGACACGGCTAAGCCAACGACGAAGCTGCTCAACGTATAATGCGGCGTCAGCAGTCGGGTCCCAACGGCTGCGACCCATGCAGAGGAGAGACTGTCCATCAGCGCGCTGCAGTAAAGGGCAGCACCCGGGAGTCCGGCCGCACAGCCAACGAGAGCAACGACACCTGCTTCCACCGTCCACCGCCTCCGCACGGAAGAGGACACGAAACCCGTGGCAAGCAGCAATCCTGCCTCACTGCGTCGACGTTCAAGAGAGAGCCCGTACAGAAGAGAGACGAGCAGAATCGAAGACACGATCAGAAATAGACTGAATCCAATGAACAACCCGCTGAAATCGGTTGCACCCGACGAGGCTGCCAGACCATCGGCCAGGGACGTGACCACCTGGAGTCCGGACGAGCCGGAAGGAAGTGCCGCCAGCATCTCCTGCTCGAATTCGTGCCGCACCCTCTCATCCGTACCGAGTAAACGCACGCCCGACAGAATGCCGAACGGACTCTCCCACAGGGCTCGACCCTTCGGCAGAGACACGAAAGCTTTGGGTGTCGCGGCGTGCGCGTCCCAATAGGCCTCATCCTCGAACTCGATTCGTGTCAGATCGACGGGAAAGGGCGCATTCCACGCGGCCATGTCGTCGGCGTCGTGCAGTCCCGGAAAATCGGGCGTCAGGGCGGGATCGGACGCGAGACCGGCCATCTCGACACGACCGGCGACGTGCAACGTTTCCGTTCGCTCATCGAGATCTTCTTTGGGGCTGAAGTGGTAATAGGTCAGTCGCAGCTCGTCGCCTGGCCGGCTCAACAGCCGATCGGCCGCCCATGTGTTCAGGACGATCTCATCCTCGACAGGGATCCGGAGCCCTGTAACGCCCAGCCGATGGTTTGCCTCGCCCTCGATCAACCCCACCGCCGAAACAGTCGAGTATGGAATCGACGCGGAGCCGACGGTCATCTCGTTCGCCAAATAGGTCAGGATTCCAAGAACCGGTACGCCCATCGCCCGACCGACGTGTTTGGCCGCCTTCACGCCTTCCTCGCCGATCAGAAAACCGTCGCTCTCCAGGGCGAGTCCTCCTTTCCGACCCACGATTCGGAGTCCGAAATCGACCAGCTCCAGTCCCCTCGAAAGGTCGGCAAAGACCGCTTCGCTCGACGCATCCGCCTCAGGATGCGCCACAAGCAACCGGTTGACCCGATCCCCGACGTTCAGCACTCGCTGGAGCCCAGGCAGGGAGACATAGCCCACGAGCGGCAACGCCTGGTTCGGTTCCAGCGAAAAACGATTCCCACCATCCGGCTTCGGCGCCTTGCCCACGCGTAGACGCAAGACCTCGACCGACGACGTAGCCTCTTCGCGCCCAAACAGCGTTTCACGATGGGCATTGCTCGGACGGGCGAAGGACATCTGGACGCGATCGCCAGCGGAAACACTGACAGCCAGACGTGCCGGCTGGTTCAGAAGAATTGTCCGTGGCCGTCGAGTCTCTGGTTCGAAGCTCAGTTCTGACTTCGGAAACAGGCTGTTGAACCGTTCGTCGACCGCAAAGACGGTCACCGATCGAGCTCGTGCGCCAGTCGACAGGTTCTCGAGCGTGGCCGTGAGCTCGATGACCGGCACGACCACCGCCTCTGTTTCAGCAGCGAGGTTTTCAGCCAGCTGGGCACGGAAGTATTGAGCGGACCTGACGGCGTGGGTCACAATCCCAAGACGTTCAACGGTTAACGCCCTCAGACTACCCCGTACCGAATCGCCAACCAGGAGGGCGCCGGTCAGAACGGACGTCGCAACCGCCGTTCCCAGCGCGACCACCAGATGCTGCCGCCAATAGTGCCGTAGACTCCGTGTCACAACATCGTCCCTATATCGAGCCGACGATCGAAACGATCGGCGAGCGTCGCACTGTGTGTCACGACGACGAGAACACCTTCTCGTGATGCGTGCAGGCTGAAAAGGAGATCGGACACCGTCTCCGCCGTCTGCGAATCCAGGTTCCCGGTCGGCTCGTCGCACAGGAGGAGACCGGGTGAATAGATCAGCGCCCGGGCGATCGCCGCTCGCTGTCGCTCCCCACCGGATAGAGCGGCCGGCTTGTGGTCCACACGGTCGGAAAGCCCGACCCGGTCGATCAAGTCACGGGCACGATCGCGGTGGGCAGTCTCGATTCGCTCGAAAGCGTGAACAGGAATCAGGACGTTCTCGATCAGGGAATACTGGGGCAGAAGGTGGGCTTCCTGGAACACGAACCCGATCGACCTGTTCCGAAACAGGGCAAGGTCTGGCTCGGAAAGAGCGAACGGATCCTTCCCGTCTATCCGCACTTCACCCGTCGTCGGTCGGTCCAGCGTACCCAGAATGTGAAGCAACGTACTCTTCCCGCAGCCAGACGGCCCAACGATGCAAAGCGCCTCGCTGGCGGAGAGAGAAAAGGAGAGATCGGACAGAATCCGGAGATCGCCGAAGGATTTGGAGAGGGAGTTGACGGCGAGAGAACTCATTCCTGGGATCCGGAATCGGTGTCTTCAATTTTCGCCGCAACCGCTTCCGGGATTCCCACAGCCTTCATCTTGCCGCCTGGCTCGACTACGCAACAGGCCGTCGTGATTTGCCCTTCGGCGATGAGTATGCCTTCGCGTGTGAAGGTGTAGCCGAACGTCATCGAGCGCTCGCCTTTCCGAGTCACTTCCAGGCGAATGTCCAACTCGTCCTCGAAGAAAGCGGGCGCCCGAAAATCGCACGAAGCCGAAACTCGAGGCCATCCGATCTTCTGGCCGTCGTGTTCGGCCATGACGGAGGTGTCCAGCGAGCGAAGGAACTCGTGCTCTGCCGACTCCATATACCCGAAGAAGCGGGAGAAGTGGACAATGCCGGCCAGGTCCGTATCGGAGAACTCGACCCGTCGCGTCGTCGTGAAGGCCGTGGGCATCAGTCCAGACCTACCACGTCGGCCAGCCCGGCATAGCCGTTCGCCGATAAACGCTCCCCGCTCAGGGCGAAGTAACCGGGGCCTGCGGTCAGCCCGAGACCTTCGACGAACCGATTCATCATGTTGAACAGCGCGCAGACGGCGACGGCGTCGTGCAGCGCCTGCTCATCCCATCCGGCATCCAGGACTTCATCGGCATCATCGGACGTCACGCGCGACGGGGTTCGGGTCAGCTTTCCGACGTAGCGCAGAATCGGTTTGAGTTTCTCATCCACTTCCGAGCTGTCGAGATCTTCCATAGCGCTCTGCAGGACGTCGGATGCAACTCCGAACTGTTGTGCGACGGCCGTGTGCACGCCTTGACAATAGTGGCAGGCGTTCACGCCAGACACATAGGCAGCGATCAGCTCCCGCTCCGCCGCCGAGAGCGGCGACACTTTTCGCATCACGGCCTCGTGATAATCGAGCAGGGGACGCACCGTATCGGGGAAACGCTTGAAGACGTCGACCAGGACGGCATCTTCGGGAACCGATCGCAGGAAGGGCATTCTCAGGTTCCCGGCCGGTATAGCGTGACGAGTGCACCCCCCGCGGCCGCACAGACGATACCTAGAAGGAACTCCCAGTTCAGCGCACCGAATCCACCCTTGGGAGGGTGCACAGCCATGGCCACACACGCGTTCACGATCGGAGCACCCGCGAACACGATCGACATCACGACCGGTGGTGTTCCCTTTGCGCCGAACGCCAGCAGAATCCCGAAGGCACCCAATGCCCCGGCGATACCGGCCACGGTCGACCAGACCATCCCCTTCATCGGGAAACCGAAGTCTGAGCCATTCAGCTTCAGCACGATCAACGACCCGATCACCGCCGTCAGCACGTAGGCGACGCCGACGAACAGGTAGGCTTTGTAACGACCGTTCACAGGGTCCGCCATCGACAGCTGACCCGTGTGCAGCAGGACGCCGTAACACCCCCACGAGGCAACCGAAATCATCGCAAAAGCCAACCACATGAATCCCGATCCCGCAACCTGTTCACCAGCCATGCATGCCTCCCGTTTGATTGACGGCGACGAGCTTCATCCGGCCAGCCGCCTGTAGATTGCCATCGTATTCTCCGCCATCGTTTCGACCGTATATCGATCGAAAACGGCTTCCCGTCCGCGTCGGCCCAAATCGGCTCTCAGCGGTTCATCGTTCATCAGACGTTCGATCGCATCCGCAACGTCCGAGGGTGCATCCGAAGCCGACAGGATCCCGCCCCCCGTGCCTTCGATCAGCTCGGGGAACGCCCCGTGATCGGGTTGGACGACGGGGATGCCACACGCCATCGCCTCCAGCGCGAACAGACCCTTCGGATCGTGGTAGGGTGTGGGCACGCTCAACACGTCGAGGTCTTGGAGGAAGGCGATCTTTTCCTCCCGGTCGATGTCGAACGCGAACGAAACATTCCCGTCCAGACCGCCCGTCTCAACCTGACCCCTGACCGTCTCGAAGTAGGCTTCGTCCCGCTTACCCAACCAACCGGCGACCCGCAGAGACGGTGCACGCTCCGCGCGTGTGTGCAGGAGACGGACGGCCTCGATCAGATTGTGCAATCCCTTCTCAGGACAGATGCGTGCGAGGTAGCCGATCCTGAACGGTTCATCCTCTGCTCTGTCCCCCGTCGAGAAGCCCTCCACGCGAATGCCCAGAGGAACGACATCGACCTGTTCGGGGCCCAACCCGAGCCTTTGTGCCATGTGTCGTGCATAATAATGACACGGTGCAATGTGCGCATCCGCCTCGCCCGCCCGTTCGCGCAGGAGACGATACGCTTCGGCCTTGTAAGGTTCGACCAACCCATCCAGAAAAATGTCTTCGCCCGCGAATGCCACGACAACGGGCGCGCCCACGGCTTCTCTGAGACCGGCCGCAAACCCGCCGAACATCGAGTTCGTCAGCTGAATCACATCCGGCTCGAAGTCCCGAAGGAATTCGATCAGTTTCTGCATCTCCTTGACGTGGGGGCCGCGGTCGCCCTGCAGCATCGAAACCGTCAGCCCACACAGGTCCTCCGCTTTTGTCGACCCCGACAGACGTCCGAGGGAATCGAGAAGGGCCGGATGGTCCAGCAACCGGTCGACGAACCCGGGTGTGTACCGAAACATCGACCACTTCTGCTGAAGGTAGACGTTCACGCCACCGAAGAACACACGGTCCAAACTGACGTCCTCGTCGTCCGTTCGGAGCGGCGTGTAGGTCGGAATCAGCACGACCTCGTGCCCCTGGTCGATCAAGGCTGAGGCGAGTGCGTTGTCCCGGATGCAGGTGCCGCAGTACATGCCGGCTGCACCCGCTGCAACGTAGGCGATTCGCATCAGCCGGATTTCCCGAATGGGTCGAAGAATCGGTGCAGTCGCTCTTCGGACGGCGCCCTCGTCGCAATCGAGACGACAAACAGAACGGCGACACTGGCCGCCGTCATCCCAACGACCGGCATGAGCCCCGTTCCTCCGATCGTATAGCCGGAGTCGTTCCAAGCCCGGCTGACGAAGTAGACCCACGACAGCGCGACGGTTCCGAAAGCGGCAAGAACGGCCGCACGCGTCGTCCGACGCCAGAAGACCGAAGCGACGACCACGGGAAACAGCGCTGCGAACCCGGAGAACGACCAGATGCCCAGACGAAAGATGCTTCGGTCGACGACCAGGGATAGCGCGAAAACCAGAGCCAGGACAATCGCCACGAAGAGACGGGCGCAGAGCACTTGTTGTCGCTCCGACATCTGATCGTCGAACCCGTAGTGGCGCACGATATCCTGCGTGAACATCGTACCGACGGCCAGAACCTGCGAGTCGAGCGACGACATGACCGCGGCGAAAACGCCGGCACCCAGGAGCCCGGCCAGGATTCCGGGCGCGTGGGTGTCGATGACCCTCACCAGCACGGCGTTGGCGGCCGGCCCCTGCAGATCGGGAAAATCGATCCGTCCCATCACACCCAGAAGCACGCTCGGGACCCAGACGATCGCGATGCAAAGGGGATAAAGAGCCACCGGCCACCGAAAGGAGGACTCATCCCGTGCCGTCAACCAGTGCATGAAGAGATGGGGAAACATACCGGCCGACAAGGGGATCATCGTGTAGGAGGCGAACTGGGCCGGGGAGATCATACCCTCTCGCTGCAGGAGACCCGGATGAATCGAATCGACGGCATCAAGAGCCGCAGCGAGACCGCCGTGCCGGCTGACGATCAAACCGACCGTCGCTGCTCCGAGCGTCATGAAAACGAGCGTCTGAAAGGCGTTCGCCCACGCCGTCCCCCTCAATCCACCGTAGCAGACGTAAGCCAGAACGACCGCGCAGACCACGAACGAGCCTACCCAGTGGGGAACCGACCCGTCGGTGATCTGATGGAAGGTGATCCCGCCACCCATCACGCCGATCAACAGATACGGAACGACCAGCGCAACGTTCAGCACGAACAGGGCCAGACCGACTCCGTCCGATCCGAAGCGGTCCCGAAAATACTGGGCCTGGGTCACGTAGCCGTATCGCTTTCCCAGCCGCCACAACCGAGTACCCACGAACAGGAAGATGACCGGAATCACGATGGCCGAGGATGAACCCATCAACCCGAACACGCCGATCCCGTGGTGGTAGGCTTCACCCGACGCGCCCAGGATCGAGAACGCCGTCATGTTCGTGCCGAACAGGGACATCAGGAGAAAAAACGGGCCGATCGTCCGGCTCGCGACGAAATAGTCCTCGCCGGTGCCTCTGAACAACCTGTGGCTGAGCGCACCGACCACCAGAACGATCGCCAGGTAGCCAACGATCACCCCCAGAACCATCACGCTTCCTCGTTCCGGTCGACCAGGGACTTCCCCAGACCATAGAGCATCGCGGAAACAGCGATGCACAGCGCAACGTGATATGAGAGACCCACGGGCAAACCCAGAACCCGCGTGTCCACCGACCAGAACCACACGTCCTGATGCAGAAAGACGAGTGCAACCAGGCCGAAACCACAAAGACGTCTCAAGCGACCTCCCCTTCAATCCATGCCTGAATCAGGTCCACAGCATCCCCGTGCTCTACACTGAGACCATGAAAGATAAGCGGAAAGGCGCCCTCGTGCAGAGCACGAGGGCGAGCATGGCGCATTATATATTTTTAAGAAAAACAATGCGTTGCGCTCGTCCCTGTGCCTGTCCCGAGCTTGTCGAAGGGCTCTACACAGGGACGTATAGATGGTTCCGTCTGGGGCGTCACCGACCCTCGCAGGCGCTACACCCAAGACGCTCCGGGCAACGCACAACTCTTCGACATCGACTCGAACAGGGGTGTCACGTCGACCCGGTAGACCTTCCCGCTCAGGATATCGACGATGTGCTGCTGGCACTCCGGATTCGCTTTCAAAAATTCACCGAAGCTGAAATCCTCGGAGTAGAACGCGTAGACCAGTTTCCGAATCGATTCCATGCCTTGAAGATACTCGGTCAGGAATCGGCCGAGACGCTCGCCCGAAAGGTCCCCCTCCCGAAGACCATCGACGATCGCATCGGCCGCCATTTCGCCCGATTTGAGCGCCAGAAAGATGCCGGATGAATAAACGGGATCGAGGAATCCGAACGCGTCGCCCACGAGCACCCAGCCCTCTCCCGCAATACGGTCGGCTCGATACGAGAAGTCGCGCGTCGTTTTCATCGGAAAGACCTGCGTCGCGCACGACAGTCGGTCGACCATCGGCGCGCACAACGCCAACTCCCGCTCAAAAATGCCCTGGGCGTCGAGCGACCGGTCGTTGAACAGGTAATCGATGTCCCCCACGATTCCCACACTCACCCGATTCTCCAGCAACGGGATATACCAGAACCAGCTGTCCCTGTTGGCCGTCGTCAGAATGAGCGTTGCCCCCTCGTCGATGCCTTCGTCGCGGATGCCGTTTTCGTAGTGCGTGAAAACGGAAGCCTTCCGCAAGGAGGGCTCCGCTCGGATGATCTTCAGCTTGCGCGAAAGCAGCGCGCTCTGACCGCTTGCGTCTACGACGACGCTACACCCGTGTTCTTCGCTCTCGCCACTCGCCATCTTCACACGAACGCCCGTCGCCCGACCGTCGTCGAACAGCACCTCGAGCACTGATGCACGCAGAACGACGTCCACGCCCTTCTCCGACGCGTGGTCCTGCATCATCCGATCGAAATCGCTGCGCAGTACCTGCCACGTCACCGAACTCTCGTGCGGGTCGTTCTCGTTGAAATAGAAGGGCGCCGATGCCCGCCCGGACGCACCGTAAAATTGAACGCTGTATTTACGTGGATAAGCTGTCTTCGCCAGCTTTTCGAGCAGCCCCAGACGCTCGAACGTCCAATACGTACCGGGCATCAGGGACTCGCCGATTTTGAACGTCGGTTCGGCGTTCCGTTCGAACAACCGAACATCAAAGCCGGCGTCGGCCACGAGTGCGGCCGTCGTCGTACCCGCTGGGCCCCCTCCGACCACGATCACGTCCGGATCTGCCATCCCCTAATCCGCTCCATCGTCCCGATGATCGTTCACCCGTTGCGCCTTCAGTTCGAACCGGGGCAGACTCCCTGGCAACGCCGCCTGCACCGAGGTCCGGAGCGCGAGTGCATCTCGAAGCGTGCGGCCTATGCGTTCACACACAGCGTCGGCCAGCGACGGCTGCGCCTCGACACGCACCTCGATATCATCCATCGTGCCCCTTCGAAACACGTCGACCGCGAACTCACCCGCCCCCTCGCAAGCCCGAATCACATTCTCGATCGCACTCGGGTAAACATTCACACCTCTAACGATCAGCGCATCGTCCATCCGTCCGATCACACCCCCCTCGAGTCGTCGATACGTTCGGCCGCACGAACACATCTCCGGGTGAAGCCGCACGCGGTCCCCCGTCCGGTAACGTAGAACCGGCGACCCGACCCGACCCAGGTTCGTGATAACGAGCTCTCCCTCGTCCGTCGACGCTCCGGTCTCCGGATCGATGACCTCAAAGATGAACTCACCCTCATTCAGATGGAGCCCGGCCTGTTGCGAACACTCGTAACTCCACGGTCCCACTTCGGTCGCGCCCGCGTGATCGTAGCAGCGTGCCCCCCACGCCGCTTCGATCCTGGCACGTGTCGACGCCAGTCCCGCGCCCGGCTCTCCACCGTGAATCGTGACCTGTATATCCGATCCCGCCAGGTCGATGCCTTCTGCCTCGGCCACTTCCGCCAGACGGAGTGCGTAGGTCGGTGTGGAGCAAAGGACCGTCGCGCCGTTATCCAAAATCGCCTGCAGACGCTGCACGGAATCCATCGTCCCCCCGGGAATGGCCATGGCACCGATTCGTTGACAGCCCTCGAAGGCGCTCCAAAACCCGATGAAGGGGCCGAATCCGAACGCGAAGAAAACACGGTCCCGGGAAGTCAGTCCAGCCGCGCGAAAAACCGATACCCAGCCCTTCGTGAACCACGACCATCCCGGTTCGTCGTCCATCCAACGAAGGGGTGTCCCTGTCGTCCCCGACGTCTGATGGACACGCACGTATCGATCGATCGGATGAGTCAGATTCGTGCCGAAGGGAGGATGGTCTGCCTGGTCGTCCGACAGCTCTTCCTTCGTCGTAAACGGCACATCGACAAGAGAGTCGGGCGTCACGTCGCGCGAACGTTCGATCCCCGAGCCGATCAATTTTTGCCTGTAGAAGGGGTTGGACACAAGAAGCGTGTCGATCATGTTGCCGAGCCGATCGAACTGGGACTCGACAAGGGCTACGCGATCGGCACGTTCGGTGTGGGTGACCGTCTCATCCGCTGACGTGTTCATCGCGTCTTGGAGATCAGGTATAGCGTGCGTTGCGGTAGGCGGCGTCGTAGAACCGGGGCAACAGCTGATCGACCCGCAGCAGGCCGCGGCGGCTCAGCTGGACCCGGTCGGCTGAGACCGAAAGCATGCCATCGTCCTCCAGCCCGGAATAGACCGTCCCGAACTTGCTCAGAATATCCTCTCCGAACTTGCCGCTGAAGTAGGAGGGCTCGATCGTGCCCAGCTTGAGCTGAAGGATCATCTCACGAGTCAGAAGTTCCTCGGCGGAAGGAATGAACCCACGTCCGACTGGAAGCCGGCCCTCGGCCAGATCGTTCAGATAGGGGTCCCACCCCGTCTTGTTCTGGTAATGAACCCCACCGACGTGGGAAAAGGAGGCGACACCCGTTCCGATCATATCCGAGCTGCGCCATAGGGCGTCGCGATAGACGAACCCGCCGGGCCGTCCGTTCTTCGACAGGGTATACGCGCTCGTCGCCCGATAGCCTGCAAGCTCGAACCGCTCGATGGCGTAGTCGTGCCAGGCTCGCTTCGTCTCCCAGTCCGCGACGTTGGGAGCCCCTGCCGCGTCGTCCCTCAACGCCTTCGAATAGGTCGTGTTGAACGGCAATTCCATCTGGTAAATCGTCACCGTGTCCGCGTCGATGTCGATCGCTCGAGATACGGTCTCGCACCAGGTCTCCCACGTCTCCCCGACCATGCCCGAGATCAGATCGATGTTGACCCACGGGAAATCCAGCGCCTCGATCCAGGGAAGGACTTCTTCGATCTCCTGCCGGAGATGGGCCCGTCCGTTTTCCCTGAGGATGTCGTCGTTCATGTTCTCCACACCCAGACTCAGACGCGTCACGCCGATCTTGCGAATCGCCTCGAGCTTCGGCTGACTCAAAGTGCCCGGTTCGCACTCGAACGCGACCTCTCGGGTGCGCCTCCACGGAAACACGGCTTTGACCCGTTCGACGAGCGTCTCCAGATGCTTGACGCTGATGTAGGACGGCGTGCCACCCCCGAAATACACGAAGTCCAGGTGCCGTCCTTCGAACCGTGCTTTTGTGCCGTTCATCTCCACTTCAGCGGCTAGGGCTTCCAGATAGGTGTCGATGTCACGCGCGTTCTTGTCGGTGTAGACGCGAAAGTAGCAGAACTTGCAACGCTTCCTGCAAAAGGGAATGTGAAGATACAGCCCCACCGGTGTGTCGGGATCCCCCTTCGCGTCGAGCGACGACAGGGCTCGTTCCACAACATCCTCTTCCCAGAACGAATAGGGTGGGTAGTTCGACACGAACACACTGCCCACGTCTGTCTTCTTCCAGTCTCGGGCGGTCGTTGCGGGCTCCGCGAGGATGACGTCTGCGACTTCAGCCATCGTTACGATCCAGATCAGGTTTTCCGAAACAGTAGAACACGCCGTCATCGCTCCCGATGTAGAGTCGATTCAGATCCACGGCCGGCGACGCGGTGAAGGATCCGCCTCCCGTGAATCGCCATCGAAGTTCGCCCGAAAACCGGTCCAAAAATACGATTTCCCCGTGCTGTGTCGCGACCACCAGCCGATCCCCCACCACAACCGGTGAAGCGTCCACTCGGGCACCGGCGTTGTAGATCCACAGCGCTTCTCCCGTTCTGGGGTCGAGCGCGTGCACCATGCGATCCCGTCCGCCGATGTAGAGCAGCTCCGCGGTGATGGCGGGCGAAGAGTAGAAAGGGAAATGACGTTCGAGGTGCTCGTAGTGCCACAAAACGTCGCCCTGTGCCAGGTCGACCGCCATCACCTGGTTTCCGAACGTCCCGAAATAGGCCACTTCGCCAAGCAGGGCGGGGCTCGACCCGACATAGTCCCCGACATCGATCGTCCGGTCCGCCTCGCCGGTTCCCACTCGGACCCCTCGCATGAATCCGTCGCATCCGGCGACATAGCACCGCCCGGCGTGCAGGACGGGCGTCGCGTGAACGTAGCCATCCGTCTCGACTTTCCACGCCACACTACCCGTGGTCCGGTCGAGCCCGTAGAGGAAATTGTCATACGAACCGAACACCACGCGGTCGTCCACCACACGTGCGGACGAGGTAACCCCACCCTCCAACCGCGTGATCCAGACGCCCTCCCCCGTCTTTGCGTCGACCGCGTGAAACGCGCCCGATTCGTCACCCGCGTAGACGACGCCCTCGACCACGGTCGGTGACGACTTCACTTCTCCGGCGGCTACGTAAGACCAGATCGCTTCACCCGTCAAGGCATCGAGCCCGTAGAGCTTTCCGTCCAGGCCGCCAAAGTAGACCCGACCGGCGACGACCGCAGCAGTGGATTCGATCGGCTCCTCGACCTCGAACGTCCACAACACGACCACGGAATCCGGCAATGACGATGTGGCGACCCCGGTACTCCTCGGGTTGCCCCTAAAACTGGGCCACTCCGCGTCCACCGTCTGCCAGGCGGCAAGGGCAATCAGGAAACTACAGAGCAGCCGCATACAGGGCCTCGAACGCGCGGGCGTTGACAGGTCGAGGGTTGTGGGTGCCCGTCCACTGTTCAACGGCGTCCGCCGCCAGCGAGGGAAGTGCATTCTGTTCGACGCCGCACGAACCCAGCCGTTCGGGCAACTCACCGAGGGCTCTGAGGGTCGTGACGCGATCGATCAACCGGTCGACCCCTACCCCCAAACCATCGTAGAGCGATGAGTCACCGGCGGCGTTGTAGGCGATCACGTGCGGCAACATCACCGCGACAGCGGCCCCGTGGGCAAGTCCATAACGTGCCGTCAAGGGATTGGCGCACGCGTGGGCCGCCCCCAGCATCGAAGCCTCGATCGCTGCACCTGCAAAATGGGCGCCCACGAGCACGTCCCCAGCTGTGTCGACATCGTCCGGTTTTCCGTAATGTCGCTCGAACGACCCATCGAGCAGACGCCAGGCCTCCCGTGCGAACAGACGCGAGACGGGATTGCGGGTCCGCGTTACGTAGCTCTCCAAGGAGTGGGCCACGGCATCCAGACCCGTCGCTGCCCGCACCGCCAGGGGCGTCGAAGCGATCAGGGTTGGATCCAGCAGGACCGCTCCGAAACGCATCTTGCGATCGCCGCACGCCATCTTCTCGTGCGTGTCGGGCCGCGTAATCAGCGCGTAGGACTGTGCTTCGCTCCCCGTTCCAGCCGTCGTGGGAATACCGATCGACGGCAGCAACGCAACTCGTGCCTTGCCAAACCCCTCGTAGTCCTCGACGCGTCCCCCGTTGGTTAGCACCAGGTTGATCGCTTTGGCGCTGTCCATGGCACTCCCGCCGCCGAGCCCCACGATGGCGTCCGGTGAAAAGGCACGGGCAGCACGCACACCCTCATCGACGACCTCGGAAGTCGGGTTGGGATGCACGTCGCCAAAGACGTGGACGGACCGACTTCCTTCTTTCAGCACGCTTGCGAGTTCATCGACCAGACCGGCGCAGACAACACCCGGGTCGGTGACGACCAAAACCCGGCGACACGCCATTTCATCGACGACGCGACTAGCGTCGCTCGCAACACCTGGGCCGAATCGGACGTGGATCGATGGATCGTAGGCGAAAGGGAGCAAGGGGACGTCCGCGGCGTAGCCGATCAGGACGCACGCTGCAGAGCGCGCTGAACGTAGAGGTGCTCGAAAAGGTTACCTTCGTGGGGCTGATCCCACGATACCACGTGTGTTCCAAGGGGCCCGATGTTCAGTCGTTCGATCTTCGGGCTTCCGAGCAGATCTTCGGTGAACGTGTCGTCTTCCGTGATCGCCGACACCGCCAGCGACGGACCGATGGCATCGAGCAGGTCGGATTGCGGCACTTCCACGACGCTCGCGAACGGGAACAAAAACTCCGTATCGGCCAGCGGGTGCCCCGGCTCCGCGCGCACGATCGTCGGCACGAGAAAGGTCAATCCGTCCAGGACCTGCAAGCGGTCGTTCCGAAAGTTCGCGGAGACCTCCGTTGCCCCGTCGTGGCGAAGATAGGTGTCGATCGTGTTCGAAATCGCTTCCGCGAAAGACGGGTTGCCGAAGGCCGCAAGGCCGGCCTCCGGATCGTCGAGTCTTCGCGGGACCAGGTCGGCCAGCCGCTCGGCAAGCGCCGCAGCCACCTCATCGCCACGCGAAGGAACCCATACGCTCGACGCGTTGATGCACGACCGCCCTCCGTTGATCGCGATCGAATCCGCGACCACGTCGATGTGATCCTCCCACCGATCGATCGTGTCTGCCCCGATCAGGACTTTGCTCTGTCCTGGGCCGTGAATCTGCACACGCGGATCGTCTAGCCAGGGAGCGACGGTCGCACCGCCCCCGAAGAGCATCGATCGATCGCAGCGAAGAAGAATCTCCGTCACACCACCGTGATCCGTCGGATAGAAGCTGAAAGCCTCCTTCGGGCACCCTGCCTTGAAGAACGCCTGCGCGATGCGGTAGGGCGTCCACGGTTCCTCCCGCCCGGGCTTGAGCACCAGCGGCACCTTGAGCGCGATCGACGGGACCCAGAGCGAATGAACCCCCGGTGAGTTGCTAGGAAGGATCTCCCCAAGCGCGCTGGATTGACAGATGTAGCTCAGAGGGCGTCCACCCTGGACCGTCCACCCCTCGTCGAGCACGGTCAGGTCCAGACCGCGAGTCAGCCCATCGAGAATCTGATCCACGTCCGACAACGCCTTGTAGATCTTGTCGACGTTCCGACGTACGAGCGCTTCGGGCATGCCCGTCGTGCCCGACAGCGACCGAACGTAGTCGTCGAGCGTCTGTTCGCCCTCGCCGACCGGGAGCGTATCGTGCACGAACGACTCGGCCGCCATCTTCGAAACTTCGATCAGTTCGGCGACCGGTACCTCGGCCAACCGCGCACGGTGTTCGGCCATCCGGTTGAGGTCCCGCGCGACGAGACCGCGGTTGGCCTGGCTCACCTCCACCAACGGCTCCTGCGTCTGGATGTGGGCAACGGTCGTCTTGTTCAGACTCTCGTAGACCGATCCAGCGCGCAAGATCGGGAGATGAATCGGCGCCGACATCAATAAACCCCGTTCCAGAAGAACTTCGCAAAAATCATCAATAAACCCCGACTACGACGGACTCCTGCAACGCGCTGAAAAGACGGAGGTTTTCGACGCCGTCCCACGGGTAGGCGTCGATCGGCCGTGCTCGCTCGGCTTCATCTCGCTCGAGGAATCGGGGAATGAAAAATTCCTTCGTCAGCGTGGTCAGCGCGACACGCCCTGTCTGGTCGTAATCTACAAGACGTGATGGATCATCCGGATCGACCAGCTCGATCACGGCGCGTGGGTTCGGTGGATAGTAAGTGATCGCGTAGTTATCCGCCGGGTCGAACGGCTTGGAATGAGCCAGACCCATCAACGTATTCCCGTAGGTCGGCACGAACGCGATTCCCGGAATCAGTTCTTCTCGTGCGAACCGGTTGAACTGGGCGTCCATCTCCGTTCCACCGCAGAAGATCCCTCTGATTCCCATCTTCTCGAGGGAGATTTTCTCACAGAGCGCATCGAGCAGCTTGGGCGTCGTGAAGATGCACTGGACGTTGTCGTTCGCCCGCAGAATCGTCAATGCTTGATCGATCGCGTGGTTCTTGTAGGCCTCCAGCTCCTGCATCTTACCGGCCTTGATCAATTTGTTGACCCAACGTGGGTCCAGATCGACCAGGAAACAGATACCCCCACGAACCTGCGCGAGGTACTCCACGGCCAACCTCAGCCGACGCGGCCCCGTGGGTCCGAGCATGAGCCAGTCGGCCCCCTTCGGGAATCCGTCGTCCGGAAGGTGGTCGCTGAACATCCGGTAATCGATCTTGTAATCTTCGATGTTGATTCGGTACTTCGGCACACCCGTCGATCCACCCGTCTCGAAAACCGAGACGGGTCTGTCTGCCATGCCCTTCGGCACCCACCGCCGCACGGGCCCACCCCTCAACCACTCATCCTCGAAATGCCCCAACGACTGGAGGTCCTCGAATTTTTCGATCCTGTCACGCGGGTCGAAATCCAACCGATCGGCGTAGTCCAACCAGAAAGGACAGCCGGTATCCGGATTGAAGTGCCAAGCCACCATCTCGCGAACGTGGGCGTCGAGCGTCTCCTTCGCATCCCGAACTCTGGATTCCAAAGAGTCCGTCATTTCCCCGCCTGGATCGCGAACAATCGGTTTCGAGTCGCAAGGTAGAGCACGCCATTGGCGAACACGGGCGTCGTGTAGACCGCGCTCCCCATGTTCGTCTCGAACAGCAACTCCAATTCCCTTCCCGCCTTGAGCACGGCGACATCACCGTCCTCATCGCCGATCAGCACTTTTCCATCCCCCGAAAAAGGCGATCCCCAGATAGCCGCGAACGTATCGTAGCGCCAGAGCGGCTTTCCCGTTTTGAGATCGATCCCGTAAACGAACCCGCTCAGATCCGCGGCGTAGAGGAGACCGTCCCGGATCGACACCGTCGATATCGTGCGGTTGTAGTGCTCGTCACCCACGTGCCACACGGCGTGGGTCTCAGTCACGTCCCCTTTTCCGGTCGCGTCGATCGCCCACAAGTGGCCGATGCCCTCTCCGTGTTCGGGGTCCTGACCGACGCCGATGAACACCTTGTCGTCATAGAAGACCGGGGTCCCGATCAGGGCGTTGCGTGTGCCACGCCCCCCGAGCTCCCAGACCGAATCCTTCGGATTACAGTCGAACTTCCAAACCAATTTTCCCGTCTCTGCTTCGAGCGCATACAACCATCCGTCCCCACCGGGCATGAACACCTGCCCCTCACCATTCACGACCCCGTATGCGGGGCTCGCCCACTGGCCGTGGAGAATGTTCTCGCCGGGCAAACCGTTCTCCCAGACCAGCTTACCGGTCTTTTTGTCGAGGGCGATGAAACTTGGGGCAAAAGGGGCCGGGATGGCCACGTGACCCTCGTCGACACCGTTACTCGTAACCAGGAAAAGCAGGTCACCCGCACCCACGGGGGAGCTCGTCGCCAGGTTGTGCGGGAACACGGTTAGCTCTTCGATCATATCGTAGGCCCAGATCACGTCACCGTCGATTGCTGTCGTGTCTGATTCGTCCGTAAAAGGACCGTCGTTCACACCGTCCCTGAACCCTTCCGTGTCGATACAGACGACCTGGCACTGGTTGGACACATAATAAAGACGGTCGTCCTCGATGTAGGGCGTCGAGCAGATCCCCTGCTGGGGCCAGTCGTTGACGCGACCGGCCGACAACTTCGTGTGGGTCATCTGCCATAGGAAGGCGCCGGTCGATTCATCGAAGGCCATGATGACCCCGCGATCTCCCGCCAGCTTGGGATTCTTCCTCGACTGGTTGTTCGTGCCCACGAACACCTTGCCTTTGTGGACGACCGGCCCCGCATACGTCTGTGCACCGAGCTCCGCCACCCACTTCGGCGTTTCGGGGTCCCATTCCGAAGGAATACCCGTCGCATCGGTCGCCAGGTTCCGAGCCGGGGTGAACCCCCACATGGATTCTTCCGCCAGCGCCGCAGATCCGATCGCCAGAGAAACCCCCCATCCGACCAACACACACACACGCCTCACACTATTGATCACCATACCCTCCTACCAGACCTTCAGATTGTCATAATAGACGTTCGTCGGCGAGTAACCGTAGAGCCCTGGGCTGCCCTCCTCAAGTGGCAGCGGATCCTCAGCTTCGATCGTCCACGTTGCGGGCTCTTCGAAACCCGTCCGCCAGACCTTGGCACGGACGATCGCCCGGTCGACCTCCTGGTCGACTCTCACCTTCATTGTATACCAGGTGTCCTCGTCCCAGGCGAAGTCGACCGTCTTGGCCATGCGCAGGTCAGAAAGCCACGATACGATCTGGAGTCGCTGGTGGTTCCCGAGCAAGTGTACGATGTAGCGATGGCTTATCAGGCCGACATCCGACCGCACGCGCCGATCACGAGTGCCCTTCACATCTGCCTGAATGGTGTAGCCCGACATCGACGGGGCCCCGAAAAACACACTCGATCGGTGCAGCTTGATCGGAGACGGGGGCTTCATCAGGACCCGTCCCTCTCCGGTGTCGATCGCCCTGAATTTTCGGAATCCCCCGACTAGAAACGACGGCTGGGTCCCCAGCTCGAGCGCCTCGAAGTCTTCGTAGTAAGGCAGCCACGGACTGACGCGGACCCGCGCCGTGGCTTCGAAGTCGCCGGTGCTGAACGTGACCCGGCCCGTCTGGCCGTTCACATCGGGCGAAACGGTAAAGACACCGTCCCCTTCGACCGTCCCCTTCAATCCCTCGACCCCCCACTTCCCGGACGCCCCCCACATGTCCTGTCCTCTTTCGTTCACGTAGCGAGCCGCGAACTGAATCCGGTCGCCCGGCAAGGCGTGGATCTCCGCCGGCCGGATCTGAACGTGCGCAGGGGGAAGCGAACCATCGTAGCTCGACACGCCGGGTCGTCCCGCGTGTCGCTGTATCGATGACGGCGCGGACCCTCCCAGACAGTAGAGGCCCTCCTCGGTCGTGAAGTAGATGCGTCCGTTCGCGATCGCCGGAGACCCGTAAATCTCGGCGTGTTGACCGGGCGCACGCTCGATCCGCTTTCGATCCAACGTGATCGGTTTTTCACCACTCACGTCGACGATCGTAAATCCACCGTTGACCTCGGGCACATAGAGCTTGCCATCGCCGTAGGCGGCGGACCCTTTTCCCACCGTTCCGACATTGTGCTCCCACAGATGCGAGCCCGTCCGCGTATCTAGGCAATGGACGTTCGCGGAGTTGTCGATCACGTAAAGCTTGCCATCGTGCAGCACGGGGGATGTATATCCGACCATGTGGTTGTCGAAACGCCAGACCTCGTTCGATCCGGTAATATCCCCCACACCGGCAAGATCGATCGCAACGACTCGACCGAGGGACGTGTTGTCGATGTTCTCTTCGCTGTGCGATGCGTAGACATACCGGCCGTCAGTCACGGGCGAAGAGTTGATACCTCGCTGGCTCAGTTTGAAACCCCAGATCTTCCGACCCGTGGCGGCATTGAGTGCGTAGATGGACCCATCGGCATCTCCGACGAGCAGGGCTCGCTGACCGCCGACCTGGGCGATGACCGGCACCGCATAGGTCGTATCCTTTGGGGGCCCACCCGGTGTCGAAATCCAGACCAGATCTCCTGTCCGCTTGTCGAACGCGAAGTAGCGATGCCGGGGAATGCCCTGCTTGCCCCAACCGGTGCTGAGGTAACTGATCAGCACGAGATCGCCCTCCACGAACGGCGTGTGTGTGCGCCCACCGTAGCCCGAAATCCGACCGTATTCCTCCGTGAGGGACTTCGACCAGACGATACGTCCATCGCGGTCGAAGCAGAAAAACAGACCGCCAACCCCGTGGGCATAGACGTAGCCAGTCTCTGGATCCGCGGCGGGGCTCGCCCATCCGACCCTGTTGAACGGGATCGTCGTGTGAAAGACGTTGAACGAATGGTCCCAGATCAAGGCGCCGGTTTCGGCGTCGAAACAGGCCACACGCTCCTGTTCGGTCACGTCCTTCCCTGTCCGGCCGACCACGTAAACGCGCCCATCAAACACCACGGGCGTCGAACGACCCGTGAAATCCGCTCTCCAGAGAAGACTCTGGCCCTCCGTCGACCAATGGGCCGGGAGCCCCTCTTCGAGCGAGACCCCCGTCAGCAACGGGCCCCGCCAGCCGGGCCAATCGTCCGCCACCACGCCCCCCGACAGAGCTGAACAGACACCGAGCGCGGCGCACCACATCACGTATATCACCCTCATTTCGAATCCTTTAAACGGATGGACAACGACCCGGAAAACCTTCAGATAACCTCGAAATCGCATAAATGAATTTGAATGCAATGATATCCAGCAACGAACCCGAGATCAAGCGAAACCTCGGGCCGAAAGGTCGGACCGCAATCAAACTAATATATTGTTTTTAAATGTCTTATTCGATCGAATTCCGATACCGTAACGCCCCGATGGGCCGACTCCCGCCTTTTCTCTTGACACTCACGGGGAGCCACGCGATACTTGAAATCTGTCTGAGAGGGGTCGAGGCCCCCTGTCCGATGACCTGTCTACATCCGACAACACCGGGCCGACGATCAGGAGGCCAGTTGGGTCGTATCCTCATCATGGAAGACGACGAAGCCATCCGCCTTGCCCTGAGAAAGGCCCTGACCAACGCGGGCCACGAGGTGCAGGAGGCCGGCGATGGGGCGGAGGGTGCGAAGCTCTACCGCGAGATTCCGCCACCCGACCTGATCATCACCGACATCCTCATGCCCGATCAGGATGGCTTCGAGGCCCTGCTCGACCTGAAGAACATCCTGCCCGGTGTCAAGATCATCGTTATATCCGGCAACGCGCAGGAATTCCTTCCCATCGCACGCGACCTGGGTGCCCACAAAACGTTCGCCAAGCCCTTCAAGAGTCAGGAAATCCTGTCCGCCGTCGACGACCTCCTCGCCTCCTGACCCATCTCGACGGATGGGATGTTTACCCGTTCCATTCCGCAAAGACTGACGTAGGTTACCTCTCGGCTTTCCCGTTATGCGACTGATCACACTCGACACCCTCGAAGAGGGGATGCAGGCCGGTCAGGATATCCGGGACGAGCACGACCGGCTCCTGCTCGGGCGCGGCGCTTCCATCAAGGGGGCGTACATTACCCGTCTGCAAAAGATGGGGATGCCCGCGCTCTACGTGATGGAAGAGGACACATCGGACATCACCTTGCCCGATGTCATCAAACCGGCCGCCAGGTCCCGTGCTATCAGCAATCTCACGCAGACATTCAACGCCGTCGAAAAGTCGATCGAAGGTTTTACCCAGAGTTCGCTCGGCGAAGCGCAGGAGCACGTCCGCTCCAAGCGCTTCATGGACACCTTCAAATCGGCGGACAGGAAAGACGGGCTCGAACAGATCGTGGGCGACGTCGACACCCTCATCGAGCAACTGATGGAAAAGGATGTCGTTGTAGGGCTCAACTCCATCAAGCTCCACGACAACTACACGTTCCAGCATTCCATCGACGTCACCATTATGGCCATCTTGCTCGCACGCAAAATCGGCTGGGACAAAGAGCGACTCAAAACCTTCGGCGTCGGCTGCATCCTGCACGACATCGGTAAGATCTTCATCGAAAAGACGATCCTGAACAAGCCAGACCGTCTGACCGAGGACGAATATGAGGTCATGAAAGCCCATCCCACGATGGGCTACGACTTGGTCAAGACTATCACTCCCGGGCTCGGGTATCTGATTCCTCACGTGGCTTTCCAGCACCACGAACGACAGGACGGGTCGGGCTATCCACGCGGATTGACCGGGGACAACACGCTCGGCAAGAACGAGAAAAACACGATCCACGAGTTCGGCGCCGTGGCAGCTGTTGCCGATATCTACGACATCCGACCGTCCCTATCGAGCAGGATGGCCGCCCGACCGGGTCAATGACCTGATTCGTGAGTTGAGCTCAACCCACCTCAACAGCCGCGTCGTCGACGTCTTCCTCAGAACCGTCGCCCCTACCCCATCGGAACCTCAGTCGAGATCGTGAGCGACGAACACAAAGGCTACCAAGGGGTCGTGGCCGACGTCGACGATTCTCGCCTAGATAGACCCAAGATCCGCCTCCTGTTCGACGAAACGGGTGAACGAATCGGCGCCATCGATCTCGACTTGCGTGAGCGGGAGGACGTCCAAGTTGTTTCGGTGCGGGGTCCTGAGCCTGAAATGGAGCCTCTCGGCAGCTCGACTGTCTCATCCTCCACCCAACCGGCGCAAGAACAGACGCCAGTCGGCGAAGAAGAAGCCGACGAAATCGAATTCATCGACGCCGGAGACGAGGAAGTCGACGACGATGACGAGATCGAGTTCATCAACTTGGACGATGAGGAAGACGCGTAGTTCCCTTCATCCATCAAACCTGTCTCGATCGGCCCACCTTCGATCTTCAACCCGCCAAACACCGTCCTCCCAGACCATCACCGCAAGCCGTGGTCCTAAAATCGTCCCCGTCCCACAAGAACGAACTACCAGCTTCTTTCCGTTTAGACAGCAAATCTGTCAGCGTCCCCGCTTCAATCGCACGACGACTTCCACGTGTACAGTCTGTGGAAACATGTCGACCGGCTGCACGGCCGTGACCCCGTAGCCTTCTCGCCGAAACCTCTGGACGTCACGCGCGAGCGTCACCGGGTTGCACGAGACGTATACGATGCGTCTCGGCGAGTGGGCGATCACGCGACCGACCACGTCGTGCTCGATGCCTGCGCGTGGGGGATTGATCGTGAAAACATCCACAGGGCCATCGACCGAGGCTCCCCACACCTCTCCGCCTGCGTCGTCACAGCAGATCTCACAGCCTGCGATTCCGTTCAGCTCGACATTGCGACGGGCATCCTCCACCGCGGTCTGCGAGACTTCGACCCCCACGACGGAGGCCCCCGCCTTCGCGCAGAGCATGCTCAGGACACCAACGCCGCAATAGAGATCCACGACACTGGAACCGGGTACGACACCAGCCTGGCCAACCGCGACCTCGTAGAGTCGCTCGGACTGAATCGGGTTGACCTGCGTGAACGTCTGGGGTGACAGTTGAAGCTCGAGCCCCGAACGCACGTCCCTCAGTCGGTCTTTCCCAGCGATCACCCGTTGATCTCTGGGAGGGGCGTGGCGTGACCGTTTGCGGTTGACGTGGACGATCACATTCGTTCCGTCGCCGCCTCCCGTAACGAGTCTACAGATAGGTGTTTGGCCGAAGAGACCACGAGGGTCACCATCGTTTCATTGCCCGATTCGCGGACGACGAGCCCCCGGAGGACCCCCGTCCGTCGTGACTCATCGTAAGGCCGAAGCCGCGTCGCACCGAGAACACGCCCGATGCGTCGTCGGGTTTCATTCGCTTCGACGGACTGCAGCTGGCAATCTTCGACGGGAAATACTCCGGCTTCGTCAGCCCGATGAAGACCGGGATAGGTCGTGCCATCCGGCGCCGCACCGAAGGCGTAGTCCACACGATCTCGATACCGTAGCTCGACCGGAGATGGCAGCACGTCCGGAACGTCGACCCGTACCCCCCCTGTCCTCGAGTGCGGAAACGACCATCTCTCTCTTGAGCCGCAGCTGATCGGCATAGTCGAGGACCTGCCATTGACATCCACCGCATATGGCAGCGTGGGAACACGGTGGTTCTCGTCGAACAACACCGAATCGAACCGTTTCAACGATCTCCGCGTGGGCCCCCGTATCCCCGACCTTCACCGGACCCAGACGAACCACGTCGCCAGGAAGTCCCCCCGGAACGTAGACCCGTCTCCCGTCATCCAACACATACCCCAGCCCTCCGGGCACGATACCCACCACGTTGGCTGTCCCGGTGCGTCCATCTTGTTCGCGCTTTTGGTCTAGCTTATCTTGCACCGTTCTTCTCACGTGATTCATCTGAACTGGAACAAAGATGCCTCATCACATTTTTCTCGTGGATGACGAAGAAGCCGTCCGACTCATTCTGAACGACCTGTTCGAGAGCCGGGGCTACCGAATCTCGCAGGCAGTCGACGGGGCGGAGGCGCTCGAAAAGCTCAAAAGCACGAAAACAGAAGACGCGCCGGACCTGATTCTCGCCGACTACCAAATGCCCAACCTGAACGGGGTCGACTTCCTGATCGCCGCTCACGACATCTGCCCCGAGGCCATCCGCATCCTCCTCACCGCTCACGGTGACCTCGAAGTGGCTGTCAACGCCATCAACGATGCCCGAGTTTACAAGTTCATCACAAAGCCGTGGAACAACCGCGATCTGCTCATCACGGTTCAGCGTGCGCTCGAGCACTACGACTTGATTCGCGAAAACCGCGCATTCGCCGATATGTTGGAGATGATGGTCGAAGAAAGCTCCGAAGAAATGGGTCGTCTACGCGAAGCACTCATAGAAATGGCGGCCAGAATACGCGGCCTCATCGATTAATCGCCTCTCGATTCCTTCCACCCACTAATTCCTCGCATCAGCCGCGCTAAAGCTTTCCCGTCTCCTGCCGATGGTACCAATAGGACTAGACCCAAACGGACGTCGTAAACCCGTTCGTCTCGGTCGGGAGCGGCAGAAAGCTCGAGACGAACCCTTCCCCAAGGCGGTGATGCGCTATGCTAAACCCGGTCACCTCCCTCACGAACCGGGTGGAAGAGCGAGAACGCGGTCGGGATCGATCGAAACGTCGTGTACCCAAACGCAATAGGGACGACGACGAAAAGCATCCGCACGAAGAGCATCGTGGGGACCACGTCGACCTGACAGCCTGAACTTCTGCCATAAGAATCGGCCCGTCTGTTTCAGACGGGCCGTTTCGTTTCATCCCCGTACCTCATCATACAGTCCTTCCAGCGCCGCCGCTTGTTTCCCGAGATCGTGATACGATTCTACGTGCGCTCGACCGGCAACCGCGAGACGCTCGGGCAGGGTGTCGTCTTTCGCGATGCTACAGAGTGCATCGGAGAGCGCGTCGACGTCTCGCTCCTCCGTCAGGAGACTGCACGTGCCGTCAGGCGCCACGAAAGGGATGTCGGCGTGTCGGGTGCTCACGATCGGCGTGCCGCACGCCATCGCTTCCAGGAGCGCGACGGGTGCGCCACCCTCCGTGTCCCCATCGCTGGCGGTCACACTTGGATACAGAAGGACTCCGCACGTCTTCAGGAAACGAATCGCGGCATCGTGCGTGAGTGCGCCGTGAAATCGAACACGGCCCGCGATTCCCAAACGCCCCACCTCGGCCTCTATGTCACCCCTCAGGGGACCATCACCCACCAATTCCAGCGTGATGTCCCGGTCATCCTTGAACGCACGCGCGAATGCCTGCACGCCGTAGGTGTGGCCCTTCTTCTCCCGAAAGGACGCATACATCAGGACCCGCTCGAAGGACCTGGAGGCCGGCGACACGTAGTCGAGTTTCGCCAGATCGGTCCCGAGCCGGTGTACGCGGATTCGCGACCCGGGACATCCCAGCCGCTCGATGCGATCGGCCATGGCAGGCCCCTCGGCCAGGAAGAGATCGCCACGATCGAAGAGTGTCCTCAGACGCCTTTTCCATAGCGGGATCCCGGGCAATGACGATGCGTCGAAGCCGTAGAAGGTCGTCACGATCGGAATCCTCGCATCGGCTGCCGCCGAAAGACACCGAAATCCCTCGTGGCCGTGGTGGGCGTGTGCGACGACCGCATCCTCACGCCGCATTACGTCGCCATAGCCCTGGTGCTGACCGCTGATCTTCCTTCTTAGACGATGCCAGCCACGTCGCAGAGGATGAACGGCCGACAGATCGTAGACGGCCTCGAACGGAAACAGCGTCTCATTCTGAACCGTCTGTGTGAGAACGATCGGACGATACCGTCGCAGGCTGCGAACCTGATCGTAAAGCCAGACCGTCGTCAGCTCGAGAAACGGATCTGCACAGTGCGCGACGACCGGACTACGTTCGGCGGCAAAGTCGAGGGTCTGATCGGATTCGATCGTGTCCAAGGAGGCAAAGAAAAGGCTCTATCCGGGTTTCTCAACGGTGAAACTATAGAATGACAAGGTCATAGATCGTTCCCTACGCTTGGTTGTGTGTGTAGGACAATCAAAGCGAAGGGGGTGCGACCTATGACCGGGAGCAGATTACTATCGAAACTGCTGAGATTCAAGGGGTTCCGTGTTGTCAGCTGGTGGTTTGAGGGGAGAAGCTGCTTCGTCATCGCCGTAAAGCCACATAAGAATGGTTGTTGTTGTCCGGAGTTCGGCCGTCGAGGTAAAATCGTCCGCACAATGCCCCATCCGCGTCGGTGGCGTGACATTCCGGTGTGCGGGTGGAGGGTCTGGCTTCTCTACCATCCTCGGGAGATTCGGTGTCCTACCCACGGTCGTGTGGTCGAGGAGATTCCGTGGGCGGAGCGGTTCTCTCGGGTGACGTATCGCTTCGAGTATGCCATGCTGCGCTACTGCCAGACCATGACGCAGAAGGCGGCGTCCGAGTTACTGCGCATCTCTGCCTCGACGCTGTCGGATCTCCTTCACCGATCCATCACGCGGCTTCGTGAAGGTCATCGTATCCGAGGGCTCAAAACCATCGGGATCGACGAGATCTCCTACGCCAAGCGTCACAGGTACGCCACGCTCGTTTACGATCTGGACCGCTCCTGCGTGGTGTGGGTTGGCCGCGGCAGGGCGCGTAAAACGATCGATCGGTTCTTCACAGAGGCTCTCAGTCCCTACCAGAGATCCAAGATCGAGTGGGCCTGCTGCGACATGAGCGAAGCTTACATCGGAGCCATCCAGGAACACTGTCCGAATGCCAAGCTGGTCCTCGATCGCTTTCACATCGTCAAGGCTCTCAATGCCGCCGTTGACGAGGTCCGTAAGGACCAGTGGCGTAAAGCTGCCCCGGATGAGCGCAAAGCCATGAAGGGCCTCCGATGGCTCCTCTACCGGCACTCAGCGACACGCTCCAGAGGGGATACTCGGACACTCAAAGCACTGGAGAAGGCGAACTACCGAATCTATAGAGCCTGGAGACTCAAGGACGAGTTCGAGCAGTTCTGGGAATACAAAGCGCCCTGGGCTGCCGAACGCTTCCTGAAATGCTGGACGACGTCCGCACTCAGAAGTCGACTTGAACCCCTGCGAAAGTTCGTCAGGACCCTGCGACAGCACTTCTTCGGCGTCCTCGCATTCGTGAACACGCGTCTTACCAACGCCATCGCCGAAGGCCTCAACCGAATCGTCCAAATCGTCAAGAACCGAGCCAGCGGATTCCGCACACTCGACGCATTCAACGATATGATCTTCCTTACCGTCGGAGACATAAACATCCCTGAGCAGATTCCGAAGAGGTTCCGCACACTCTAACCGCGCCCCCATGCCAGGAACCACGGCACCTTCACCCACTTCAGCTCGTTGAGAGATCCGGATATAGCCAAAGAAAAACGGCCTTTCGAAAGGTTCGACAGGCCGTTTTGGAAAGTGATGTGCGTCAGTCGCCGGTTACGTCGACCAGATTGCCGGTTTCGCCAGGCTGATCGTTCGAATTCGTATCGCGTGTCTGCTCCTGTTCTTCCCGGAGCTGATCGGCCTGATCGGCCGTGGCGCCACGTTCGGGCTGCGCGGGTGCCGGTCTGTCGGTTTGTGCTTGTCGTGCGGCGGCCGAGATTTCGACCCGATCGGCACTGGCCGCCTCTGGGCGCGCGGCTTCGGCCGGTTCCTCCGCGCGATCGGCCCGGGGGGTATCTGGACGGGCCACTTCCGGTCGGGCAACTTGCCCGTCGACTCTGTTCGGCATCGCTACCTCCTTGCAGGTGGAATCGAGACGCTTCCGTGCTCGATGAACACCTTGACACCTTCTTGGTGCTGCTGATAACTTAGCGAACAACTCTAGCCAATACAACCACTTTTACGAATTCTTGGCCTCTACTCAAGACTACCTTGCCATCGATCTGGGCGCGTCCAGCGGGCGTTCTCTGCTCGGGCGGTTCGACGGCCGATCGATTCATCTCGAAGAGACTCACCGGTTCCATAACAGGGGCTTACCCGTAGGAAACGCCCTCTACTGGGACTTTCTGGGCCTGTATGGCGAGGTCCTCACAGGCATCCGAAAGAGTGCCGAAAAAGGTGCTCTCACCTCGATCGGAATCGACACGTGGGGGGTCGATTTCGGCCTCCTGGACAAGAACGACGAGATCCTCGCGAGTCCCCGCTGCTATCGGGATCCCCGGACTCAGAGTACCATGGACGCCCTGTCCGAGGTCGTCCCGCGGGACCGTGTTTTCGACCAAACCGGCATCCAGTTCCTCGAGATCAACACGCTCTTCCAGCTCTATGCGATGGTTTGCGAGGGGTCCCCGCAACTAGACATCGCGAAAACCTTCCTGACCGTCCCCGATCTGTTCAATTTTATGCTGACCGGCCAAAAGGTCTGCGAGTTCACGAACGCGACCACCACGCAGTGTTACAACCCTCGGGAACGTCGCTGGGCCACGGAGTTGCTCGACGCGCTTTCGATTCCGACGGGCATGCTGCCCGACATCGTGCCCCCGGGTACACGGCTCGGCCCTCTTCTCGACGTGGTATCCGAAGAAACCGGTGCGGGACCCGTCGACGTCATTGCCCCTGCGTGTCACGACACGGGATCGGCCGTGGCGGCCGCGCCCCTGACATCACCCGACGCACTCTACATCTCGTGCGGAACGTGGGCGCTCATGGGCGCCGAGCTTCTAAAGCCCACCATCACCCCGGCCGCGCTCGAACACAATTTCACGAACGAGGGCGGTGTCTGCGACACTTTCCGCTTCCTAAAGAACATTGTGGGTCTCTGGATCATCCAGGAATGTAAGCGGACGTGGGACCTGGCCGGCAAGGTCTACGACTTCGGTACGCTCACGGAGTTGGCACGATCCTCATCGCCCTTCGTCAGCTTTATCGATCCCGACCACGGCGATTTCGTCGCGCCCGGCGACATGCCCTCACGGATTCGTGCTTTTTGCGAAAGGACCGGCCAAAGGTCCCCTGAAGACGAGGGCGCGGTCATTCGGTGCGCGCTGGAATCCCTCGCGCTGAAGGCGCGACACGTCCTCGGACAACTTCGCACAACGTTGGGACGGACCTTCGACACGATCCACATTGTGGGTGGCGGAATCCAGAACACGTTGCTGTGTCAGCTCACGGCCGATGCCACGGGATGCGAGGTGCTCGCGGGCCCGGTCGAAGCCACGGCGATGGGGAACATCCTGGTACAGGCCATGGCATCGGGCGAAATCGAATCCCTCGACGAGGCGCGTCAGGTTGTTCGCGAATCGATCGAGATCGCCACTTACACACCCGCCGACCGTGATGCTTGGGATGAAGCGTATGGTCGGTTTCAGGATCTGATTGAACCTTCGTAAAACGCACACGGAATGGTGTCCCCGTGCAGAGCACGGGGATGAGCGTGCTGCGTTGTCTTTCCAAATTTAGTAATGCGCTCGCTCGCCCCTGGGCTCTGCCCGGGGGCGCGGGTTTGGTTCCGAATAGGAGCGAGCGAAAAGAATATGAAACCAACGACCATCGCGAAAACGCTCTCGCGTGAGGCAGGTGCCCTGTCCTTCGGGCCGCCTGTTACGCACGTATACAATCCGCTGGACTATGCGTGGGGTGCACATAGGGCTTACCTCGATCGGTACTGCAATCCCGACGCTACCGTTTTATTGTTGGGCATGAATCCTGGACCGTGGGGCATGGTGCAGACGGGTGTGCCGTTCGGCGAAGTCGAACTCGTACGCGATTGGATGGACATCACGTCAGGCGTGAAGCGTCCTTCTTCCGAACATCCCAAACGCCCGATCGACGGTTTCGAATGCCACCGAAGCGAAGTCAGTGGTCGGCGCCTCTGGGGATGGGCGCGTGATCGCTTCGGCTCGCCCGGCGCATTCTTCGATCGATTCTTCGTCTGGAACTTCTGTCCCCTCGCCTTCCTGGAAGAGGGAGGACGAAATCGCACGCCGGATAAACTGTCATCCGAGGAGCGAGATTGCCTCTTCGAGATCTGCGACCGAGCTCTCGCCCGGATCGTCGAATACGTTTCACCTGAATGGGTTCTAGGCGTCGGAAAGTTCGCAGAGGGGCGTGCGAAGATGGCGCTTCCTGACAACACCCGGATCGGGACGATTCTACATCCGAGCCCTGCGAGTCCGATTGCCAATCGAGGATGGGCCGAGCAGGCGGAAAAACAGTTAAAACAATTGAAAATTATGTAATTAAGGAACTACCAAATCGGAAACTCCCCCCATGCCACGATGGCTGGCGTCTGGCTCTATCGCGGCTTTCGTCACGACTTCGATGAAAAACAGCGTCTCGACACTACGCGCGTCGCACGAACCGCGTGGCTCGCCTCCTTCCCCGTCCTCTTCGCGCTCTTCGCCTACCACTACCACCTGAGTGGGCCGTTTGCCCTCCTGTGGCTTCCTTCCTACTGCTTCAGCACGCTTCTCATCTTCTCGCTCTCCGGAATCTACTACGACCGACGCGGATGAGACGCAGGCCGACACGTCTGACCTGATCGTTTTCCACTGTGACGGTCCACCCTCTCATTTATCTTTAGCTTCTGCCATCGAACTACCGTGCGGTGTACCCACAGGAGAGGTGTGTTTACGTGGAAGGTCTGGAAGATCACATCACTGAATATTGCAGCTCCGAGCACTTCTTCTTGCTCGATGACGCGCTGAAACCCCAAGCTGAGGACCTCTTGACCCACTTCTGCGATGGCACAGACGACGGTCTGACGAACCAGAGCATCCTAAACGGTTTATCGGCCGTCGCGAACGCCGCCCTGCCGGCTGAGGTCAAGCGCGGCTTCCCTCGTCTTCTGAAGGGCTACGTCGAGTATCTTGCCGCCACGAGCCACGTGCCCGACCCGGAAGCCTGCACGGATTTCATTCAGGGTGCCGAAACCACCTATATCGCATCCATCCGTGACGACGGAAGCGTCAAGGGTGAGACCGTTCGCAACCGCCATACGGCTGTAGGCCGAAACGAGCCGTGCCCGTGTGGGTCCGGCAGGAAGTTCAAGAAGTGTTGCGGTAGATAGCAACGCAGAGATCCTCGATGGCCCTGGCAACCGACCCTCAAACAGACCCCACACCCGGGCGATCGTCCGTCAACGTCTTCTCGCTGACGGTCGGGTCGCTTCTCTGCATCTTCGCGACCACATCTGGCACCTTCTCTCGCTACGTCTGGGAGTCGGGCGCACCCGATAACGTCCACCTGACCTACACCGTCGTCGCCCCAGTCTTCGTCCTCGTGGTCCTTCTGGCCAGATGGTTGAAACGAAGTCGAGGCGATTGGCTCGTGATCTTCACCATGGCGATGATCGGGGCCACCATGCCGACCTACTTGATCGGTAGAGGCATGGCGTTTATGGCGATCCCGCACTACGCCGCGTCACCGGAAAACCAGTGGCGCACGTACTTCCTCGACCAACTGCCAACGTGGGCGATCGTCCAGCCTGGAAACGCGCTCACTTGGTACTACGAGGGTCTCCCACCGGGCGTCGACATTCCATGGTCTCACTGGGTCGAGCCCTTGTTCTGGTGGGGAACAGTCATCGCGGCGTTTTACGGCATGTGTCTGGCGGTCGTGGTCGTGTTTCGAAAACAGTGGGTCGAGCACGAGCGGATTCGCTATCCGCTCATGGAAACGGCACTTGCGATCTCCGATCGAGATGACCGCAGCCGGTGGCCCATGGCCATGATGGCGACCCCTGTATTCTGGGCCGGTTTCGGCGTGTCGTTTCTGATCATCGTCTGGAACGTGCTGGGCTGGTTCATTCCGAGCTTCACGCCGATCGAGTACATCATCGGCGAGATCAAATTCGGCCCTATTTTCCCGATGATTCCCTTTCGGATGCAGCCCGTCGTCATCGGAATCACCTACTTCGCAAACCAGAACATCGCGTTCAGCCTGTGGTTCTTCAATCTGGTCTCGATCTTCTTCATCGGGTTCCTCAACAGCATCGGGGTTACGGCCAATCCGATCATGTTCTACGGAGCACACCATTTCGCCACCGGGGCGATAATGCAGGGTGCACTCATCAGCCTCGTCAGCTTCGTGATCTGGAATGGGCGTCGTCATCTCGCACTCGTCTTCCGCAAAGCGATCCACGGCGACCCGTCGATCGACGATTCGGACGAGATGATGTCGTATCGATCCGCACTCGTGGGCTTCGTGATCTGCTTCTCGTATCTCTGTGCTTTCCAGTACGCGGTCGGGATGTCCCTCGCCTACGTCGCGATCTTCATGTCGGGTATGCTGATCCTTTTCATTGGTATGACGCGCATCCTTATCGAGTCGGGCGTCGTCACGCTGCGTGCCCCTCAATCCCCACAGGATCTGAGCATCTTCACGCTGGGTACGCACGGTCTGACACAGGCCAACTTGATCGGGATTGCCATGACCGGCATCTGGGTCGGTGACTTGAAGACCACGATCATGCCGGCGCTGGCACACTCGACCAAACTCCACGAAAGTATCGACCACGGTAAGCGAAAGCTCCTCTGGTCGATCCTCGTCGCCATGATCGTCGGTGTCCTCGCGACGTTCGTTTGCACGCTCTACGTCCGATACACCCACGGCGGTCTCGAAACGCAAGCCTTCAAAGCCGCGCCCTGGGAGTACCTCATTGCACATTCGCGGCAGCGGTCCGGTCCGTTATGGCCGGCCATACAGATGACCTCGTTCGGGATCGTCGTCACGGCGGTGCTGATCCTTCTCCGTTACCGATACCCTCTCCTGCCTTTTCATCCGGTCGGGTTCGCGGCCGGACCGGCCTACCCCGTCAATTACATCGTGAGCAGCATCTTCGTCACGTGGACGATCAAAGTCGGGCTGCAGAAATTCGGCGGTGGAAAACGCATCGAGGCCGCCAAGCCCTTCTTCATCGGATTGATCCTCGGCCACTTCTTCGGCATGCTCATCGGCCTCGGCATCGACCGCATCTGGTTTCCGATTCAGGGTCACCGCATCCCGATCGCCCCGTGATGCGCACTCTCTTACGAACGTGTGTCTTTCTGCTCGGATGTGCTCTCTTCACCGTGCTCCTCGCGGCTGACCCCGGGAGCCTGCTGGGCTGGCTCAGGGCCGGCAACGCCGTGACACAGGCGCGCTCGAACGGCCGAGAGTCGAGTCGCGTCCCTAGGGTGAAGGTCTCGAGAGCCCGGCTCCAGAAGACGATTCAAACGTTCGCGGCGCTCGGGTCGCGTGTTCCGGGCTACCCCGGTCACCGAACCGCCTACCTTAAGACGTGCGAAACCTTCGAATCCCTCGGATACGACGTTCAAGTCGACAGCTTCGACGTTGCAGTCCCGATCGACCACGGTGGCTCTTTGCGAGTCGTCGAGACCGGTGAGACGTATCCCATCCACGCCTTTTGGCCAAACCACGTTCAGCCACCGACGCTGCCCGAGGGCGGCGTCACGGGTCCGCTGGTCTACGGAGGCCGGGGAACGCTGGCCGAACTCGATGGACATTCTATCGAGGGCAGTGTCGTACTGCTCGACTTCGGTTGCGGCAAGAACTACCTGCGTGTTCGGAGCCTGGGGGCCACCGCGCTCCTCTTCTACGACGACGGCAAGGTGACGCGGGCCGAAGCGGAAGACAAGATGTTGAACGTTCCCGCGGACGTCCCCCGATACTGGATTGGCCGGGATGCGGCATTGGCCTTGATCGAGTCTCCCTCCGTCGTACACGTCGACGCTCGAATGTCGTGGGAGGATGTCACGGCGTGGAACATCATCGCACGCCCCCCAGACTCATCGTCGCAAACAACGTTGGTTCTCTCATCATTCTACGATGCAATCTCAGTTGTTCCCGCTCTGGCGCCAGGCGCCGAAAACGCCACAGGTCTGGCGGCGCTGTTCGAAATCGCGCGAGCTCTCGGCGCACGACAGACGCCCAACGAGATTATGTTCGTCGTGAACGGAGCACACTTCCAGGCCCTGCGTGGAATCCGTGACTTCGTGTATCGTCACGCCCGCGGGAAATCTCGGGCGGGCTACGAGCCAACCGAGAATCCCGTCGACTTCGACTACTTTCTCGACGTCGATTTATCGAGTGAATCCCATCAGATTGCCGCCTTCCCGCACGGGACGTTCAATAATTCTAATTACGAGACCCGACTCGAGGTAGTCGGCATGCTCGGCTACGTCTCAGGGCTGATGGCGTCCTACGCCGACAGCGTCTTCCCAGGGCAATCCCGACTGATCGACGCGGTGAATCTCGGAAGGAGAGACTGGAAGGATTACATGGCCAGCGACCTCGGTCTGGACTCTGAGGTCGTCATGCTCGTCGGCCGGAAGGGCATTGGACTCGCAACGGCGTGGGCCTCTCGAAGACGTGTCGACACACCCGCGGACCTGCCGGACCAGGTGAACCTAAACAACCTCCTCGCCCAGACGGAAGCCCTTGCAGAGGCCATCGTCATGGCTTTGATCGATCTGAGAGTCGGGGAGGGTCCCGACATTGCCATCACCGACCACGGTCGCTCGATCTCCGGTCAGATTCTGCGCTACGACCGCGAAGTCGACTTCGCACTCCCCCGCGTTCCCGTGTCAGGTGCGCTGATGACCTACTTCCCCAGGGGGATCGAAGACCCCCGATCGGGTGTTCGTGTCCTCGTCACGGACCTAGCGACGGCAGGCCCGACCTACGAACTGAGACACGGCAGCGGACCCGGATTCGGAACCAGGGAAGAAGTGGATCGTGTAGGCCGTTTCAGATTCGATATCAGCTATAATCAGTTCTTCAGCAACGCTACAAAACTCAGACTCATGGCCTACGATGTGGATGCGCGAGGTCAGATTACCTACGCTCCCGATTTTGGGTCGGAAAGCGACTTCCCCACGTGGGCGAACCACAAGAGTCCGTCGAATGAAGTCACGACGGTGCTATTTCCCGCCCGTTCACAGACCCTCATCGAGACGATCGACCCCACTTATCTGAACCAGCTCAGTAACACGAAACTCTTGACGGAAGGGGATACGCCCCCCTACGAGTTCGCCTACTTTCCGATCACCAATACGGACGATCACGGATCGGGCGAGAGCAGCGTGACCGTGACTTTCGCGCCCTGGAATGAAAAGCGAAACCGGGCACCCGCGCTCAAGGTCCTCATGAGCTCCGACTTTTTCGGACAGAAACTCCTTCTGCTCAACGCACCGGAGCGACTCCTCGATGAAAAGGTCGGTGTCTGGGAGATCGACGAAAAACTCGAGGCAGAATCGCGCGGCAGCGGCTATGAGGCTGGCCTGATCGTTCGGCCATCCTACCAAGCCGCCCGCGACACGTGGATCCTCGACGAGATCCGACTCAAGCGGCTCAAACAGTACGGCGTCATCAACAATAGAGTCGATCATCTGCACGAAGAGGCCCGAGACGCTCTGCTGAATGCACGAGATCATCTCGCGAACTATAACTACTCGCGGTTTTTCGCTGAGACACGCCGGGCGTGGAGCCTGGAGGCCCGGGCCTATCCGGAAGTGATGGGCACTGCGACCGACACAGTCCGGGGCGTCATCTTTTACTTCATCCTGCTGCTTCCCTGTTCGCTTTTCTTCGAGCGCCTTCTCATCGGCGCCACGTCTACGAAGGGCAGACTGCTCGGCTTCGCGGGCTTCTTCTTCGCCTTCTTCCTGGCACTCCGGTTCATCCATCCGGCGTTCAAACTCACCAATTCACCCTACATCGTCTTCCTCGCCTTCGTTCTGTTCGCGCTTGGCGTTGGCGCCGCCATCATCATCCTGTCCAAGTTCGGCAAGGAGACGGTCAGACTGCGCCAGGAGGAGACCGGTGTCATCGAGGACGACGTCGGACGGCTCAGCGTCACGTGGACGGCAATCACACTGGGCGTGTCGAATCTCCGAAAGCGCCCCCTGCGCACGGCGCTGACCATCACCACACTCACTCTTCTCACCTTTACGTCCCTGTCGCTGACATCGGTGCAAACGTCCATCAGCTACTTCAGGCTCCCCATCGACAACAAGCCGGAATACGACGGGATGCTCATTCGCGATCGAGCCTGGCTTCAGCTCGATGAGCCGGTTTACGACTATCTATCGAGCGAATTCGCCGACCGAGCGACGATCGCACCGCGAGTGTGGCTGACCACCCGGGTCCTGGGGAAGTTGGCCTTCCACGACTTCCCCACATTCGTCGATGGGATTCAGACCGAGCAAAGCAGCTATGTTCACGGTCTTCTCGGACTCAGCGTCCTCGAGCCCAAGATCACGGGTATCGATCGGTTTCTCGTGGCAGGTGCCTGGTTCGATGACGATCGCGAAGCGTCGTGTATCCTGCCCGGTGACCTTGCGGACATCGTGGGTATCGACTATCGCCATCTCGGTCGTGCGGAAATCCAGCTGATGGGCAGGAGACTCAAGATCGTAGGGATTGTCGATTCTGACAGCCTGAACGCCTTCAGGGACCTGGATGGAGAGCGAATGACGCCGCTGCGAATGGACTTCGAGCGTGCGGAGAACGCAACCGACCAAATGCACGACCCGCGGGGCGAAGCGTCGAACGAGATCGAGCACGCCGCCCACTTTGAAGTGACCAACACGCTCATCGTACCGATCGGGCTCGCGAAGGAACTGGGAGGCGAAATCTACAGCGTGGCGGTGGGACGTTTTAATGCGCCGGAAGGGGACGTGGTCGACCTCCGAAAGGAAGCGGAATCGTTCCTCAAGCGGGTCTCGATCACGGCTTTTCTGGGAGAGGGCGATCGTGTCGTGGCTTACAGCTCGATGGGCACGATCGGCCTGTCGGGCATTGGCAATCTCTTCCTACCGATCCTTCTGGCGGCGCTGATCGTCCTCAACACGATGCTCGGCGCGGTCTACGAACGAACCCGGGAGATCGCCGTCTACACCTCCGTTGGCCTCGCGCCCAACCACGTTGGAGCCCTCTTCATAGCGGAAGCCTCGGTCTACGCGACCGTGGCGGCCGTACTCGGCTACCTCATCGGACAGGCCGCAGTCGTTGCCCTCACGGCAACGGAGATCGGTCTGGGCGGACTCGAAGTAAACTACTCTTCACTGGCGGTCGTGTGGGTCACACTCGTCGTGATGAGCACGACCTTCGCGTCGACGATCTATCCGGCCCGGCAGGCATCCAACCTCGCCGTACCCGACGTGACTCGTCAGTGGGATCTCCCTGACCCGGATGGCGATCGACTGACCTTCCCGTTTCCTTTCACCGTAGGACGAGACGATGTGCTCAGCCTGACGACCTATCTCGTACGGATCTTCGAGTCCTACGAGGAAGGAACCGCGACGGCTTTCGAGGTCGCCCGCCTCGATTTTCGCGAACGATCACACGCCGACAACGATCCCAGCTACTCAGTCGGCCTCACCGCTTGGCTCCCACCCTACGATTTCGGAATCAGCCAGGACGTGGAGATGCGCATCGTTCCGTCAGAGGATGGTCATCACCTCTACAACATCGATGTCCAGATCGATCGCCTGAGTGGCGACCACGGACTGTGGCTTCACGCGAACCGGGCTTTTCTCAACGCCGTTCGTAAACAGTTCCTCGTCTGGCGAACCGCCTCGACGGAAGAGAAAGCACGGTATTCCCGCGAAGGCCGAGAGATGCTGGACGTCCAGCCCGCCTGACTCGCCCACTGCCTGAATGGCTGCAAAAGTGGCCCCGGGGCCACTTTTGCTGCACACACTCACCGCACGGCCCCCCACAAATCGGTTCACACCGGCAGCCCAATCTCGTCCCCTACTTCCTTCTGCCAGGTTCGTAGGCGGGCTTTCAGATCCTTCACTCTCCCGCTTTCTTCCGGATCGTCATAGCGGTTGACCATCTCGACCGGGTCATCGTTCAGGTCGTAGAGCTCGCACCTGTCGTGATTGCTCAGATTCAGCTTCCACCGATCGGCTGACACGATCGTCCGCCACGGCGTCGACATAGCAGGATTGACGTTCGCCTCCCCCGGAATCGGATGCCCGTTGTTGCCGTTCCACTCGACGAACACATCGTTGTCATCGAGTGTCGCTTCGCCCGTCATCACAGGAAGGCGACTTCGGCCCTGCAAGTGGTCGGGTAACGGTTGGTCGAGCAAGTCCAAACTCGTTGGAAGCAGATCGATGTGACTGAAGTTTCCGGGGATGTTGGCTTGCTCCCGCTCCTTTCCAGGCATCCGTATCATCAACGGTACCCGGATCGATTCCTCATACATCACGCACTTTCCGAGGATGCCGTGGTCACCGACCATCTCGCCGTGGTCACTCGTGAAAACCACGATCGTGTCATCCGCTCGCCCGCTCTCATCCAGCGCCTTCAGGATCTTGCCCACGGAGCGATCCACGAGTGAGACGTTCCCCCAATACCGTGCGCGAACGGCGCGCCAGCCCTCCTCCGTCCTCAGGTCGAACCCATACTCATCCGACTCCATGTAATACGAGGCCATCACGCGATTGAGCAATGACGCGTTCGGCTCGGGCTTCTGACGGAATGACGGGCCGACGGGCAGCCCCGCCGGATCGTATAAATCGTTCAGCGGCCCGGTATGTGGAGGGTGGGGCTCGAGATAGCTGACGAACGCGACAAAGGGATCGTCTCCTGCGCTGCGAATGAAATCAGCCGTCTGGTCACCGAGAAACGACGCCTTGGTCAGGTCTTCCTCGAGACTCGCTTCAAAATGTCTCGAGAAGATCCGTTGCCCGAGCATCTCCCGATCGGGTTCGAGCCCACGATCGATCAGAAAATGATGATAATCGCTCAGCTGGCCGAGACGATCGTCGCTCGAATAGAATCGACGATAGGAATCTTCCGTACCGACCCACTGGCCAAAGCCGCGCTGGGCGAAGATTTCGTCGCCGAGGTGCCACTTGCCCAGCCACGCGCACGTGTACTCGTCATCCACGAGTTCAGCGATCGTGGGGACATCGGAAGGAAGCGGGATATTGCAGGAGGGCACGCGAGCGCGGTGGGGATAGGTACCGGTGAGCAGGGTCGCTCGCGATGGACTACAAACCGGCTGTGAAACATAGGCGTTGTCGAACACGAAACTCTCTTCCGCCAGCCGATTCAGGTGCGGTACTTCGACGTAGTCATTTCCGTAGCACGCCATCGAATCGGCACGCTGCTGATCGGTCAGGATGAAGAGAAGATTAGGGCGGGACAAGGAAGAATCCAGGAAGGCGTGTGATCTTAAGGAGCTCCGATTGATCACCGTTCATCCTGAGTGACCTCAGCGCAAAACCAGTTGCTGCAGAGCCTAGGGGACATTTGAGGCAGGTCGTATCGTAGGACGAACGGTGGCAATGACAGTATTACGTGACCGATCGCCCCTTCGACTCCGCTCAGGGCTGGCTCTTCGATATGGCGCACACACTTGCCTCACAGTCTTAGCAGCGTTGCGTCGCGAGTCGCCTACCCTTCGACGAGCTCAGGACAGGCTCAGGATGATCGGTCTGCTCATTGATTCCAACATCGGCGCGTAGCTGCGATTGACGTCAGTCGAGATATCTGCGAGGAAATTTCGCCACCATCGTGAATTTGGGGTCGACCATGTTGCCGAGCCGCATCTGACCGACCTGGCCGAGCAGGTGATAGGCTCGCAGACGATCGAACCCGTAATCGGCAGCCAGCCATTCGATCAGTTCCACCCACGCGATGCGTGCAGCCGCATCCAGCGGACGTCCACTGCCCGCCACCATCAGAAAGTCGTCACTCAAGATGCGCGGCCACTGAATCTCGTATCCCTTCTTCAGTCCAAACGTGACCGTAACCTTCGCTGGAATCTCGAGCGCGACGCCCGTCAGTTCGCCATCACCCTGACTCGCGTGGGCATCTCCCGTGAAAAAGTGTGCACCCTCCACGAACACGGGAAACCAGACCTCGTTCCCGGGGCGAGTTTCGACGCAGTCCATGTTGCCGCCGTAGTAATCGGGCGTCAGGGCATTCACCGCCTCGATCTTCGGCGCGACGCCCATCGTACCCATGAACGGCTCGTAAGGAATTGTGCGCTTCTCATCGAACCGAATGCCACTCTCGTCGATCGGAAGAAACAGCCATTGCTCTTCCAGCGCTTCCTGCAGCATCGGGTCGGGCTTCGTCGACGTGAGACCGCCGAAGTAAGGTATCAGCCCCGTCACGGCGTGATCACGCGTCGGCTCGATCGAATCGATTCTGACGACCAGCGTGTCACCCGGCTCGGCCCCTTCCACATAGATCGGACCTGTCTGGGGATTCAGAAATGGGTAGGTGCAAACGTCCGCGAAACGTTCCACCTCGGGCGTCATCTTGTTCTCAAACGCGTCTACCGTGTGGATGCAGACCGTCTCACCAACGTCGACCCTCGTGATCGGAGGATGAAAGGGTGAGTAGGTGTAGCAGTAAGGGCCGTCCTGATGAATTTGTCGAATGTCCGATCCCAAGACGATCCTCCGTCTAGTCTCTCACCTGACCGCACGCACTGACAAGTTCAGCGGAAGAGACCGTGTAGCCGATGTTGAGTTCTGTATCGCGAACGGCATTCCTCGTGATGTCCATCGTACCCAGAGTATCTTCTGTTTCGATGGCGGTCGTACAGTCCCTCACCAGGATGATTTCATAGCCCCGGTCCTTCATCGCCCGCATCCCATAGCTCTTGAAGGGCACGCAGATGTTGGCCGCAAAACCGACGTAGAACAGGTAGAGGATACCTCTTTGATGAAGCAAGTCGTGAAGGTCGTCTCCCGTTTCCACGACCACGTCGTCACCTTCTGGCTCCACTTCCGGGATGATGCACCGATCCTTCGAGATCTGGGCGACGGCCTCACGCCCGGACTCGACCGATGGGGCGAGACCCTCGTAAACGCCTCTCTTTTCTCAAATCTGCAGGCGGCCAATCCACTCTCGGTTCTTCAGCGACCTCTCCACACCCAACGGTATGCAGCCGATCTGGATACTTGGGTGCTGCATCCGATCCAGGTGCGTGGATCACTGAGGCTCCGACACTCCGAAAGACCTCCATCAATGGTCGGATGTTTCCGAGTGTGATCTCGCGCCCACGATCAAGGTGCGTAGCGATGTGGTGGTCGCTCCAGACATCGACCAGCACCAATGCCATCTCCTCACGCCGTAGACGCCGCGGCAATGTCCGATGGCAGATGGCAGATGTCCGCTTCACTGATGCCCACGACACGCGGCCTGTGGTAGTACCGAATCCGAAGATCAATCAATTTCTAAATTTCCTATTTCCCTAATTTCCTAATGGCTTGCCGTTCACCCGCTCAAGACCTGACGCATCCGCTCCGCGACTTCGTGCTGCTCACCAGCCCGCATGTTGTGCGCGTTGATAACAATCGTGTCGTCGCCGTTCGTACTCAAGTGAATGCGGGGCGTTCCGCTGTCCAACTCCTCGGCCACTTTTGCGGCGTCCTTCCCGAGCACGTCTTTGTCTATCACGAAGTGACACCCCAACGCGACGAAACTGTTATTCCGAACGGACTTCATCTCCTTAACCGTCGGGATGCCCTCCAGTCGCCGCATGATGTCGTCGTACATCTCCTGCATATCTGCGATTCGTTTGTCGTGGTCCATCCCGAGCCAGTTGTCGAACGCCGCGACGAACCCCAGAACCTCCTGCCGATCCACCTTCATCCCCCGACCGAACGGGCGCGGACCGATGAACCCGTGATCGACGGCGGCTTCGACCAACTCCCGCTTTCCGCACAAAAAGCCCGTCGAGTGAGGCGCCTGGAAGTACTTACCGCCGAAGCAGACCAGATCGGCGGAGCGTGCGTTCTCGATGAACTCGTCAAGCGGATAGATCTGGGCGGCCGCGTCGGCGATCACCGGAACCCCGTGGCTGTGCGAGATCTCGATCACTTCATCCAGCGACGGACATTCCGGATTCGGATCCGATTTGATGAGGAAAGCGCAGGCGGCGGTATTGGGGCCGAAAGCCGTGTTCAGCTCTTCCGTCGTCGTGCCCGAGTCATCTCCCACCAGGACCATCTTCGCCCCGGCGATCGTGTAGGCGCGGTCGTAACCGTAGCGATGCTTCTGCATCAGCAAAACTTCGTTCTTCATTCCGGTCGTATCGGGCAACTGATCGGCCAACTCGCGATCCTTGCCGGTCATGCACGCGGCCACGCTCAAGACGAGTGCCCCGTAGCAGCCCGAGGTGATGTAGGCCGCCTCCACGCCCAACTGCTTGGCAAGATGTTCCCCAGTCACTTCTAGCAGTTCACGCATTTCAACGAATCCTACGTTGCCGTCTTCCAAGGCTTGAAGCACCTCGGGATAGGGCTTCGACCCGCCCCACGCCGTTACGCTGCCGCTCGCGTTCACGACGCGACGCGCACCGAACTGCTCATAAATCTGACTCTTAGCTTCGGCCATTGCTTTCTCCTTTTGGCACGTGTAACTGGCCTCGAAACAACGAGCTATTTCGATGACCGACACTTCGACTCACGCTCAGTGTGACGCTATTTCTAGATGAGGGAACACTGAACACTGACAACTGGGTGCGGCAAGCGACCCAGGCTGTGGACTCAGGCTGACAGAAAAGCGGTCAGCGTCCAGCAGATGGCTGCACAACCGGCTGCGAAACTCGCCTGTGGAATCCGTGTCTTCACGTGGTCCATCAGATCGCAACCGGTCGATATGGAACTAAGTACCGTTGTATCCGAGATGGGCGAACATTGGTCGCCGAATACGCTGCCGTCCATCACCGCGGCGAAGCAGATCGTCATGTAAAATTCGGGATGGGCGAAACCATTCGCGCCTGCCACCGCCCACGCCAGCGGGAAGGCTACGGCATACGTCCCCCAGCTGGTGCCGGTCGAGAACGCGATGATGATCGTCAGCACCTGCAGTATCACCGGCAGCAGCCAGAATGGGACGGAATCGCTGAGCAGGTGTACGAGGTAGGCGCCGCCACCGGCCTCCTTGCTCACGCCGCCGATCGTGATGGCGAGCAACAGGATCACCGAGCCGCCAACCACACCCTTCATGCCATCGGTGATGCCGTTCATCAAGTCCTTAAGCGCCATGCCCTTTCCGAGAGCGAGCAAGGCCGCAACCAGAAGAGCAATCCCGAACGCCCACAGCACGTTCGGTGAACCGAAGGCGACGAACGTCCCGATCGCGATTCCGATCAGCAGAACGAGCGGAAGCACGAAATCGATCAGGTGTGGCTTGTAGCCCTCTGGGACGTGCGCGGACTGCAACTCGGCCGCGGACAGCGGATTCGAACCGGGATCATCCAGCTGACCGGTCGACCGGGAGCGCTCAATGGCTGCCACCATCCGCTTCCCCAGGAACAGGGGTTTCTCGATGCTCAGGAGAAACGTACCGAGCACGGCAAAAATCGCATAGAAACAGAACGGCACACTTTTAAATGGCTCTATCCGGGTTTCTCAACGGTGAAACTATAGAATGACAAGGTCATAGATCGTTCCCTACGCTTGGTTGTGTGTGTAGGACAATCAAAGCGAAGGGGGTGCGACCTATGACCGGGAGCAGATTACTATCGAAACTGCTGAGATTCAAGGGGTTCCGTGTTGTCAGCTGGTGGTTTGAGGGGAGAAGCTGCTTCGTCATCGCCGTAAAGCCACATAAGAATGGTTGTTGTTGTCCGGAGTGCGGCCGTCGAGGTAAAATCGTCCGCACAATGCCCCATCCGCGTCGGTGGCGTGACATTCCGGTGTGCGGGTGGAGGGTCTGGCTTCTCTACCATCCTCGGGAGATTCGGTGTCCTACCCACGGTCGTGTGGTCGAGGAGATTCCGTGGGCGGAGCGGTTCTCTCGGGTGACGTATCGCTTCGAGTATGCCATGCTGCGCTACTGCCAGACCATGACGCAGAAGGCGGCGTCCGAGTTGCTGCGCATCTCTGCCTCGACGCTGTCGGATCTCCTTCACCGATCCATCACGCGGCTTCGTGAAGGTCATCGTATCCGAGGGCTCAAAACCATCGGGATCGACGAGATCTCCTACGCCAAGCGTCACAGGTACGCCACGCTCGTTTACGATCTGGACCGCTCCTGCGTGGGTGTGGGTTGGCCGCGGCAGGGCGCGTAAAACGATCGATCGGTTCTTCACAGAGGCTCTCAGTCCCTACCAGAGATCCAAGATCGAGTGGGCCTGCTGCGACATGAGCGAAGCTTACATCGGAGCCATCCAGGAATATTGTCCGAATGCCAAGCTGGTCCTCGATCGCTTTCACATCGTCAAGGCTCTCAATGCCGCCGTTGACGAGGTCCGTAAGGACCAGTGGCGTAAAGCTGCCCCGGATGAGCGCAAAGCCATGAAGGGCCTCCGATGGCTCCTCTACCGGCACTCAGCGACACGCTCCAGAGGGGATACTCGGACACTCAAAGCACTGGAGAAGGCGAACTACCGAATCTATAGAGCCTGGAGACTCAAGGACGAGTTCGAGCAGTTCTGGGAATACAAAGCGCCCTGGGCTGCCGAACGCTTCCTGAAATGCTGGACGACGTCCGCACTCAGAAGTCGACTTGAACCCCTGCGAAAGTTCGTCAGGACCCTGCGACAGCACTTCTTCGGCGTCCTCGCATTCGTGAACACGCGTCTTACCAACGCCATCGCCGAAGGCCTCAACCGAATCGTCCAAATCGTCAAGAACCGAGCCAGCGGATTCCGCACACTCGACGCATTCAACGATATGATCTTCCTTACCGTCGGAGACATAAACATCCCTGAGCAGATTCCGAAGAGGTTCCGCACACGCTAACCGCGCCCCCATGCCAGGAACCACGGCACCTTCACCCACTTCATCTCGTTGAGAGATCCGGATATAGCCGTTTAAAGAAGAAAACAATCCTATCAGCCTCCGTCGCAAGAAAGCTGACACCCGCTACGTAAATGAAGGCCTGGATGTAGCTAGGCCACGCGTTGAACGCGAGCTGAGACGCGATCGGAGATGCCGTCGAATCGACAATGTAGGATAGCTCTTCGTGGCTGACGTTTTGATCGTCCGCGAGCGGTTTGACCGTCGTCCCGACCAGTACAGTACTCACGGTCCCACCCTGGAAGAAAACGATCCCCAGACACCAGGCCACCAGCTTCGCGGATTTCGGGCCCCGCACGAACCGGCGCGCCATGAACTCGGCGAAAGCCTGGGCGCCACCGGACCTGGACCACACGCCGAGGAGACCGCCCAGCAGCCACAGATACAACACCAGCACGCTCGCCGCAGCCGTGGTCGAAAGAGACGCCACTAACACGTCACCCGTCAGGTCGTATCGTCCAAGGACGAGGGCCCCAGAGACCACGCCACCGAGCAGCGATGTGATCGGCTCCTTCGTGATCCAGCACAGAACGATCGCCACGAGGGCCGGCAAGAGTGACCAATGCGCAAAGTGTGAACGCAGGTCGAGCCGGTAATACGATCGCCCGTTGTCCCCATCGCGCCACACGAACTCGTGCGAAATGTCGGGAGTCGTTTCCAGCCGCGCAGGATGAAGCATCGCCTCGCCGAACGCGACCACGTCGCTTAGATTCCTCGGTTTCCCGCGCTCGATAAAATAGAGTCCCCCCGCATCGTCCTCGTGCACGTCCAATCGTGTTTCGTCGACCGACAGGGTCGGCTGAACGCTCGTGCCGACCCAGAAGGACGTGGCCAGACCGACCAAGAGGATCCAGACCACTTTCTTGTCGATCAGGAACTGCTTCAGCGATGTGCTCATTCAATCCCTTTCGTGGCAGGCGAGTAACCGAACGTTGTGCGCCGCACCAATCAGGGCAGACAACCGGGATCAGGCAAGGACCTAATTCGCACAGGTCATCTACCGCATCGCCTCGATCCGACGACGGTACTCATCCGGATCACCGGGCCATTCGACGATCTCTGCGTTCTGCGCGTTCGACGTGGGCAACCATTCGGCGTGCGTGTCCTTCACGGTCTGCAATGACGGATCCCCGGCCAGGTTGGTCCACTCGAACTCATCCGCATGGTGGTCGTAGAGCTCCTCGGACCCGTCCGCATACCGGATATAGCGCCAGCGCTCCGAACGCACCGCGTGATTGCCTCGACCGTACGTCGTGACCGAAGGGCATTCCCAGTCTCGTTCCGGATTCTCCAAAAGTGGCCGGATGCTTTGACCCTCGAGTTCGGCCCTCTCGGGAAGACCACATAGGTCCGACAACGTCGGGTAGACATCGATCAGGCCGACGGGTTTGCTGCATCGACCACGTGCGAAGCCGGGTGCCGAAATGAGCAGTGGTACCCGTGTCGCTTCCTCCCACAGGGTACTCTTCTTCCAGTGCTGTTTTTCACCCAGGTGCCATCCGTGATCGGCCCATAGAACAACGACGGTGTTGTCCGCGTGAGCACTCGCCTCGAGGCCCGCCATCAACCGGCCGATTTGCGCATCGGCAAAGTGGATGCAGGCCAGGTAGGCGGCCACCGCATCCGCCCACCTACCTTCGTCCCGAAGTCGTGCGTGAACGTTCGCATTCACCCAACGTCGTGCAACGTCTGCCACATCGTCCAGATCATCCTCACGCACGTCCGGAAGCCGCGTTGAGGATGGATCGAAGCGCTCGCAATAGCTCCTTGGCGTAACCCACGTCAGATGCGTCACCGTCTGACCGCACGTCAGAAAGAAAGGTCGATCGTGGTCTTGCCCGAGTTGATCCAGGCAATAGTCCACGGCCTGGTAGTCGGTCATCTCCTTCTCGTCGACGTCAAGGGCCCCCCAGTCTACGTTGCCCATGTCGACCATTCTGTTCAGTGGGCCTTCGTAAAACGGAGCCGGCGGTGTTTGATTGTATAGACCAGGCGAGTAGCTGTCCCACGACGCCGGATCTGGGAACTTGCCGTGATAGACCTTCCCACAGCCCGTGGCCACATACCCGTTCGCCCGAAAATGCTGAGGCAGCGTTACGCACGTTCGCCCGACCTCCGAGAAACGGAACGGTTGTCGATTGTTGTAAACCCCGGTCGTGGATGGACGCAACCCCGACATCAGACTGGCCCGTGACGGATTGCAGATCGGCGCCTGACAGTAGGCACGCTCGAACACCATACTCCGCTCGGCCAGGCGATTGAGATTGGGCGTGACCGCGTCGGGATGCCGCCCGAGGAATCCGACATAGTGATTCATGTCGTCGAACGAAATGAACAGCACGTTGTATGCGTCACCGGACATGGGACCTACTTGACAATCGATCCACGTGCACTCTCGCTTCACACCACCATTGCGTTCTGCTTGCTTCCGGTCAATCTACACGTATCACAAGACCACCGCAACTTATGGGACCAACGCTTTTCGGAGACGACATGACCGAATCCGATCGTAAAAACATTCTCGAGGCACATCGCCCCGACCGACTCTTTCCGGGCGAACCTCAGCTCGGCGGCTGGTATACAGAGGAAGAGATCGACGCAACCGTCGACGCCATCCGGAGCTCCACGGACTATCGCATCGGATTCGGATTCATCGTCGAAGAGATTACACAATTCGAGGAGGCCTTCGCCCGCTATTGTGGAACTGACTTCGCCGTCTCCGTCAGCACGGCGAGTGTCGGTCTCGACATGGCGGTGCGCGCCCTCGACCTCCAACCCGGAGACGAAGTGATCGTCCCGGCCATCAACTTCAAAGCGTCCGCACTGGCCATCCTCGGCGCGGGCGGCACGCCCATCTTCTGCGAGATCGACCCCAGAACCTTTTGCGCGGACCCCGCAGACGTGGCCAGACGCATCACCCCACGAACGCGGGCGATTCTGCCCGTCCACATGAACGGTCTTTCGGCAGCCACGGACGAGCTCGTCGAAGTCGCTGATTCACACGGCTCGCCAGAGGCCCCGATTCGCGTCATCGGTGATGCTGCGCGGGCGTGTGGTGGAGGTACAAGGGAGGAAAGATCGGTAAGGCAGGCTGGGCGACCGTTTTCAGTTTCCACACGATGAAACTCATGTCGACCCTCGGCGAGGGCGGCATGATCACGACGGATGACCCAGAGTTCGCTCGTCAACTCCGTGGGATGCGTCAGTGGGGTGGTGAATCAGAGGGATGGGGCTCGAGCTACAAACTGACGAAGGTGCAGGCCGCCGTCGGGAGCGTTCGGCTCAGGCGGCTCGACGAGATGCTGGCGCTGCGAGGGAAACGGGCAAAGGAGCGGATCGCCCTCCTCGAAGGCCTGCCGTATCACACCATGCCCTACGAACCGCCGGATTGTACCCACACCTACTACCTCTTCACGCTGCTCGCGCCTCCTGAGTGGGCAGGTCCCAGGCGAGATCGAATGATCGAAATCCTTCGCGACGATTACCTTGTGGGCTGCATGGTCGGGAACCCACCCGTCTGGGAAGGGCATCCCCTTCTACGACAGGTGGCGCAGGGTCAGATCGAACACTTGCCCGTTACAGAGGACATCGGCCGGCGGCTCTTCTGCGTCGGTCTGCATCCCCAGATGACCGAGGAGGATAATGCCTACATCGCGGCGGCCATCTGGGAGACAACTGCACGGGTGGAACGAGAGTAACGGGGACTTCAACGCAGGGGACGGAGAGAGAAGCCTAGTATGGTGGTAACGGCATCACCGACCGATCATCCTGAGTTGGTGGCTCGCCGACGGCCATTCCGGTGCTGTGGCGAGTTTGGATGATCACCATATCGAAGGACGATCGGTCGTCCTTCGATATGGCCACCGGCCGTCCCTTCGACTCCGCTCAGGGCAAGCTCTTCGATACGACCTGTCAACGGTTGTCCTAAATGGCCTTCGCAGACTGCCTTTCGTGGCAAGGTCACTCAGGATGACCGGTGGTTAGCGATGGTCCGGCTTCTAATTTCTCGTGTGCATTCAAAAGCAAGATGACTCACCGTCGCTCGAAGGCTTCGCCCGACGCCGCATGCGTATCCATCTCGCCTACAGCAACTCCTGCACCGATCTCCACCGATCCGAAGACCCCGTCGTAGCCCGGTGTGATGTGCACGTGACCCTCCCTCATTCGGCAGATCACTTCGGCAATTTCGCCGAACCCGGCCTTTGCGATCGAATCCGTCGGAATGCTCCGCAAGATTTCCAGCTCCGGTCCGAGCGAATTCAGCATCGTCTCATAGATACCCTGCACGCGTTTGGAACTTGGCCCGACGTCGACGACAACGGAGATCAGCTCAGAAAGACCGATCAGGCTTTCGAAATGCACGACACGCTCCGTGTTGCCTTCGTCCCTGTCGGCGAGTTGCTCGATCCGGTTCAACACGCCCATCGTAAGGGGTTTCCCACACACAGGGCACAGTGCTTCCGCAGCCGCACTTTCCCTCGGGGATAGGCAGACATCGCACTTCCGGTGTCCGTCGTAGTGGTATTTCCCCTCCTCCGAAAAAAACTCAATCGTGCTGACTCGGGAAAGGTCGTTCGCTTTTATCACGTGGCGGATGTCGAAGAAGGACAAATCCGCGTCGAAACAGGTCGCTTCCCTACCCAACTTCTTCGGTGAGTGAGCGTCCGAGTTGGAAACGAGCGCGAAATCATCCAACATCGACAGGCGACCGTTCATCGCAGGGTCCGACGACAAACCGGTTTCCACGGCGTGGATGTGAGGGAGCATATCTTCGAAGCATTCCTCGAGCGAGTCGAACCCCGACCGCGCACCCAGAGCCGAAAAGTGGGGTGTCCAGATGTGGGCGGGGACGAACAGCACGTCTTCGGATGCCTCGAGACAGATTTCGACCAGGTCTCGACTTTCCAGACCCAGTATCGGACGACCGTCGGACTTCAAGTTTCCAATCGACGACAGACGCGCATTGAGCCGGTCCACGGCGTCGAAATCGGGCATCATCACCACGTGATGCACCTTCCGCGTTCGATCTTCCTTCTTGTAGATCAGACTGATCTCGACCGTAAGCATGAATCGAACATCCCGTTGACAACTCTCCGGAACGGTCTCTTCGACAGGTCGTAGCAGTCCCCTTCTCAGTCGGCAGAGCCCTTCCCCATCAGGCTCCAACCTCTCTTTCAGCTCGGCGAGCCAGACCGGATGCGTAAAGTCACCGGTCCCGACCACGTCGATGCCCTTCAGAGCGCTCCACCGATGCAGGTTCTCGCACGTGAGATCCTTGCTCGTAGCCATGCTGAACCGCGAATGGAGGTGAAGATCGGCGGTGAATTTCAAGTCATTTCCCCGCGTCGAAATGATCTAGTAGCAATCAGTTGACCCGTTTCAAATGTCTTTGCAATTAAGTGCCGAGGGGCACGTTCCCTTGAATCTGGTAGCAGCCTCCGGTTGCAACGCTCCACCCTATCTTGACTACCCTGGGCACCGCACCTATTTTCTGCCCGTGACCGACACGATCAACATCGGAAAACCCCTGTCCGCCTCCTGCGTCGAGCAGTTCCGCGATGAAGGCTACACGTTAATCCCATCGTTCTTTTCTGTCCGGGAAATCGAGGCGATGCGTGCGGAACTGGATCGCTTCTGCCGCGAGGATTTGATCAGGAACGTCGCGACGGATGATGATGGGGAAACGCACTCTAAGCGGATGCACAATCTTCAGATCTGCCCGATCACACCCAGGAGTGACTTCTACCGATCGCTCCCGTATCACCCGCGTGTGAGTGCCGCTGTCGGCCAGCTGATCGGGGATCCGTTCGTCTTCTACCTCGACCAGATCTTCCTAAAACCCGCCAGGACGGGCATCGGTACCGATTGGCACCAGGACAACGCCTACTTCAAGGTGGCCGACCCGACCAAAGGCACCGCGATGTGGGTCGCCTTGCACGACGCGAACCAGGGAAATGGTACCCTCCACGTCATTCCGCGCAGCTACCTCGAAAGCTACGCCCACGATCGGGACCCCCGAAGTGACCATCACATTCACTGTCCCGTGCCCGAAGAGAGGGCCGTCTCCATCGAATTACCTGCCGGAGGTGTGGCCTTCTTCAACTACGGAACCGCGCACTCGACGAAAGCCAACCTGAGCGACCTGGACCGCGCGGGTCTGGCCCTCCACTTTCTCCGAACCGACTTCATCCCCGACCACGTACTCCAGAGCGACAAGCCACGTCGATACGCGCACGTGACGGGACCGGATGCCACGGGCGGTCTAAGCGAGTATGGATCGACGATTGCCGGAACCTGGGACGATCAGGTCAACCGTCTGCTCACAACCTGACGACCTCAATGAGCATCCAGTATATCGGCCTCGGCGCTTCCGGCGAAATCGGCGATTCTGCGCACTACCTCGACATCGAAGGCACATCCATCCTCCTCGACGCCGGCGTCCACCCGCGCCACGAGGGTCTGGAAAGTTTGCCCGACTACGAACGCATCCGCGACGTCGATCTCGAGCCATCCTCGTCTCCCACTGTCACCTGGACCATCTCGGGTCTCTCCCCATCGCTCTCACGTATTTCCCCCACGCACGTGTCTTTATGTCCGACGCCGGCGCTGCGCTCGCCCCCGTGATGCTCGGACACACCGTCAAAGTCATGGAACGCCTCCGAATAGAGGCAGGCATCGAGGACTATCCTCTGTACACTCTCGAGGACGTCGACGCCGTGTCCTATGTCTTTCAGGGCGTGCGAACGGACCGTGCTTTTCCCATCTATAGCACACTCCGAGGAGGTGCGGATCTTCAGGCACGACTTTACGATGCGGGTCACATTCTGGGTGCCGTCGGAATCTGGTTGCAGGGAAACGGGCAAACAGTCTTCTACACGAGTGACACCTGCATCCAGGATCAGGAAATCATCCCCGGCGCCGTCTACCCCGATCGCGTGGACATTCTCATCTGTGAGTGTACGCTCGGGGCCAATGAACGGGCCGAGCATCTGACGCGTGACGTTGAAATCGGGAGATTCGCGACGAGCATCAACAAGGTGCTGGACTGGGACGGCACCGTGTTGATTCCGGCATTCAGCCTCGGTCGGACACAGGAGATGCTCGCGCTCTTGCACAGGTTGCGGGCGTCCGGGGACATTCGCGACGTTGAAATCTACAGTGCCGGGTTCGGTTCCCAAATCTCCCGAATCTACGACCGGACCACTGAACGCTCACGACGTCATCGCGACGAGGTCTGGCTCGCCCACCTCGACATTCGGCGTCTCCCTCCCGGCGACGTGACCCGAGGACGACACATGAAGGAGCCGAGCATTCTCGTCGTCTCCTCCGGCATGATGGCCGAACACACCATGTCTTACAGGATCGCCGAGAAGATGCTGCCTTACGATCATCACGGTATCTTTTTTGTCGGCTACTGTGACCCGAGCATGCCCGGTCATCGGGTCGCGACGGCAGAAAAGGGCCAGGTCTTGCAGATGACGGAAGGGGGGCGATCGATACCGGTCGCCTGCCACATCGACCGTTTCCACTTTTCTGCTCATTCCCACAGACGCGACCTGCTGGAACTGATCAAACGATTGGCCCCCCGCACGCTCCTACTCGTGCACGGCGCCCGCCTGCAGCCGACTGGATGGAATCAGAGGTAAAGGCTTGAGGACCCAGGTATTCGGGTCGTTCAACCCGAGCGAGGGTGTGAGATCGAACTGGCTTAGACGTCGAGAGGAGGAGATCGCTTCAACGGGCAGTCGAATTGGGCTGAAGGCTTTACGGCGGCTCGCTGAATCGTACTTTCTTGATCCGCTCGGCCACGTGGATAGAAGCCTGATTGATTCGTCGGTCCCCGCGATCGAACGTCGACAGCTCCAGATACGGCAGATTGACAGCTACGATCGTGCCTCTCATCGTTTCACCGCTCTTCATCACAACGCGAACTTCGTCACCGGGCTTCAGCGACTCGAGGTCGTGGACCACCTGGTAGGATTGGTAGGTGTGGGTGCTCGCACAACCAGCGACGATGACAAGCAAAGCAAGTAGTGTCAGATTGAGACGCTTCATAGGTTCGACTCAGAGTGTGTGCGGTCGATGAATCGCTACGACGGCTCCAACGTGAAGGTCTGCAGGCGCTCGACGGGACGGAATTTGTGCTTGTATCGACGGAGACCCGGAAGTCCAAGATCTCCCGCGTCGTTCACTGTGCAGTAGTCCCGCATCGACTCGTAGACGCAATGCCTGAGGAACTCAGACGCACCACGTACATCGGGATCCGTCTTGGCCACGAAGAAACACGCTTCATCCCGGTTCAGTGGCCCCGCCATCGCGAACCCCAGCACGCGATCGTCCTCCTCCAGAATCCATCCACGCAAGTCTTCAACGCCCCAATCCGAAAATCGATCCAGCGCCGCCCGCGTATATCCCCAATCGAGCAAAAAAGGGTGCCGTCGGCCCTGGCGTCGACGCCAATGGCGCAGAAGATCGTCGCAGCCGGTCACGTCCGCCGGCGTCAAGGGTCGGAACCGCCCACCGACGTCACGACCAAACCGATGAACGCGTTTCCTCAGATCTCTAAACCTTCGTCCCGACATCGCGGAAACGGCTTTGGGGTCGTAGACGAATTCTCGGTCCTTCTCTTCTGCCCGAAGACCGAGCACCATTCCTGTCTCCGCATCCTTCGCATCCGCCCACAGAATACGTGGCTCGTCGCCGCCATTCAACTCCATCAGTGCGGCCCGTCCACGGGACCACACCTCTTCCGTGAACGGCAACGGAGGAACGACGAGATCGACCCGCAATCCGTTGCGACCGTCGGAGTGCGCGATGATCCAGGTTGCGCCCTCCCACTCAGAGACACGCACGACCCGTCGAGGTGGAAGACTGTAGCAGCAGAGAAACGGAACGAAGTAGCACCAGATGCGCTTGCCGTGAGCGTCAAAGAGCGTTCGCAGGCTTCGCGTCTGAGATGCCTCGATTGGAGGACCTTCAAGGGGTGCGCCCACGCTGTCGGCCCCTTCTAAAATCCGCCGTATACATCGGGCCGTCGTACCGGCCGGAAGCGGCAGCCGGCTCGGCCGTCGTCGAAACGCAGCGGATCATCTGGCTCTGCCCCGCCAACAGTTGGGCGCCCACATAGTCGTTGAACGTCGGCAGCATCTCGACAGGCGCCAGACCGGATCGGAGAATCCGATCGATCGCGTCCGCCGTCTCGAGGGGCGATCGACGCCCGAAGCAAATGAACGCCTGCTTGCCCACGGCGGGAACGAGCGCCTCTGTCCCCCGTGCAACGAACAGACCCAGGCCATCGAGGGTATAGGGTGGGTCCGTGAAGAAAACATCGAACGTCCGCTCCATCCTGTCGGGAAGCGGAGACCGAAGGTCGTGGTGAATCGCCTCGATCGGAAGACTTTCGCGCGATGCCGTCTCGTTGATGAATGAAACGAGACGGGTATCGACCTCGGCGACGGACAACTCGTGGGAGCCCAACCCTAGTTCGCGCGCCGTCAGCGCGACGGCTAACGAAGTCAGGTCGTCATCACCCAGGAAAATGACGCGCCGTCCTTCGATCGCGTCATTTTCGTAGAGGTAGACCGCACGCCGAACGATCGTGTCGCACGTCGCGTGCGACTGATCCAACGTCTGGTCCACGCCAGGACGATGGGAAGCGAAGTCTTCAAGGGCTTCTGAAACGGACTCGAGCCCGAGGGGCGTCTCGGGCAAAGGCGTGGGAAAGATCCGACGGCACCTGAGTCCAACTTCGGTCTCGACGATCCGCACGCCCGCATCGGTCAGCGCGATGCCCGCGCCCCTCGTGAGCAGACCCCGCCCTTCCAGCTCACCCCGAACCGCCGCGATCACGGGTACCGGAATACCAAGGTCCCGTGCCACATCGCGAATTGGCACGGGACCACGGCGAAGAACGGTTCTCAACAAGCGCCGAACACCCTCTGGGCCTTCGGCGAGATGCGCGGCTTCCGCGACGTCGACAAGCAGGCTACGCCCGGCGGAAGCTTCCGACAAAATCAGTTCTTTTCGGATGAATCATCGTCCCCACTCGACTCGCCCTCATCCGAATCGTCTCCTTCGGATGCTACGTCCGAGGTCTCACTCTCGGATGAGGCGTCATCCTTGTCGTCGAGACTCGAAAAGTCCAGATCGTCCATGTCCGGATCTTCCCATTCGAGCAGGTTCTCATCGTCCTTCTTCTGCCTCAGAACGACGTAAATCAAGCTCGCCCCACTCGCGTAGGCCGCCTGGACATAGGCGAGGAAGATTCCGGTCAGCAGGATCAGCATGACGGCCAGGATTCGTCCGGACCAGATGAGCGATCCGGATCTGCTGCCGCTCCCACTCGCCCAGGGCGACTCCATTTCGTCGAAGGTGTTCTGAATGATCGTGGTAAAATCGAACGGCGGCATGTAGCTCTGAGCGATCAGCATGATACTGGTCAGTTTGTCTCCCATGCCCAAACCGCACGCCCAGGTGATCAGACAAAGGGCGCAGGACATCATGCCGCTCAGCAGGACAGCTCCGATCCAGACCGAGACGAGCATCCAGGTCGTGTATGCCAGCATCCGCCAGGGCTGGCTCCAGCACATGGAGAACGACTGGATGAGAACCTCGAGCGTGTCCTCACCGACGGTACCCACGATGGCCGGTGTGAAGAGTAGCGAGGCGATGAGTGCCACGACGATGAACACGGCAACCAGCGCAGCGAAAAAGACGGGAATAAAGGCAAGCGCAAAGCCGACTTCGCCCACATACGGGATCAGTCCGGCCAGCCAACCGATGATCGCGCCTGTGACCACGAAGATGACGAGCAACACCAGCACGGCCACCGGGCCGAGGATCGCCCCGCCCCAATGTCCTTTCACGAATTTCCAGGCGTCACCCAAGGAGTAAAAGTCGTCACCGCGAAGCTGCTGATAGGTCATCTTGCACATCATGCAAGACGTGATGTAGAACACCACTGCGGCGAACACCATCGCAAGAACGTGTAGGATCGTCCCCGTCATCGAAAGCGATTCTGGCGACGCCCCGGGAAACAGACCGTATCGATGCCAGACTTCGCCAGCCGTCGTTCCCGAAGCCACGAAGCCGATCGTCACAAGCAGCGAGTAGCCCACGTATGCCACGAGCAGCCCACAAAGCCCAGTCCAGACTTTCTTTCCCGACCAACCGAGTCGAATCACGCGGAACAGATCGCGTATGTCGAAATGGAGCTTGATCATGAGCAGTTCTCCGAGCAGGAGTCAGACGAGTGAGGGGGGAATCGCGAGGCGTAAGGCGTTGAATGACCGCTTCGATTATGAGGTGGGCCCCAGGAGAAGTCAAGGGAAAAGCCCTTGAAAGAGAATCGTCGAACCCGACACCAAAATCGCCGCGCGAGAGGAACAACCAAAGCCTCTCACGCGGCAAATTTTCACACGGCGACGACCGTCTCGCGAAGCCACAAAGGACTCCGCCACAGTGACGGATCGTGTGCCGCTCGGTGACCGAGTTAGATTAGCCAGGTGCGCTGCCAGCGTTCTGCCTCACAGCCTGGCGCACGCACCTAACTGAGCTATAATCAAAAGGTGTGGAAAAAGAGAAAGGGCGACCCTACCCTTCCCGTGAGATAGTTGATTCACACAAAACCGGGTGAGAGGCCCGGTTGGGAAGGAGGATCGCCGTGAAGGAACATACGCATAGAGCCCCATTGAAGTCCATGCCGACGTGGGAGACGGTTGACGATTGGATCCGTGAAGAGATCCAGGGCCGGTTCCAGTCCATTCTGGAGGAGGAGGCGACCGCGTTCTTGGGCCGGTCGTGGTATGAGCGCCGAGCCGAGGTCGATAGCTCCAGGGGCTACAGGAACGGCTACGGCAAGCCCCGGCGTCTCTCGACGAGCTGCGGAACGATCAAGGTCCGGCGTCCCCGGGTTCGTGGTCTGGAAGAGCGGTTTGAAAGCCGCATCCTCCCCCTGTTCGCCCGGAGAACCAGGGCCATTGGAGATCTGCTTCCCGACCTTTATCTCCACGGTCTCTCCCAGGGCGACTTCGAGTTGTCTTTGCGTGCGCTGCTCGGTGATGGCGCGCCGCTTTCGCCGACCTCGATCGCTCGTCTTCGAGGGAAGTGGGAGGTCGACTTCCAGGACTGGAAAGAAAGGCGTCTGGATAATCGCGAACTGGTCTACGCCTGGGCTGATGGCATCTACGTCAAAGCCGGGCTCGAGCGCGAGAAGGCGTGTCTGCTGGTCGTGATCGGCGCGATGAGCGACGGCAGCAAGGAGATCCTGGCGATAGAACCCGGTTATCGAGAGTCTACAGAATCCTGGCTCACGGTGCTACGGGATCTCCGGGATCGCGGGCTCGAACATCCTGTCCTGATCGCCGCGGACGGGAATATGGGCATCTGGGCGGCCGTTGATCAGGTCTGGCCAGAGAGCCGGCAACAACGGTGCTGGAACCACAAGATCCTCAACGTGCTCGACAAGGTCGCCAAGCGTGCACAGGCTGAAGCCCGCGCACTGCTCGTCCAGATCCCCTATGCCGGCACGAAAAAGGAGGCCGAGAAGCTCCGGAAACGCTTTGCCGCACGGTATCGCTCACAGTTCCCTGCCGCCGTGGAGACGCTCGAAAGAAACTGGGATCGGATGGTCACGTTCTACGACTTCCCGAAGGAACACTGGAAACACCTGAGAACCACGAACGTCGTCGAGAGCCCCTTTGCTTCCGTTCGGCTTCGCACAAACGCCGCCAGGCGATTCAAGAAAGTCAGGAACGCCACGACTCTCATCTGGCGTACGCTCAAGGTCGCAGAGAGCCGATTCAGGAAACTCACCGCGCCACACTTGCTACAACAAGTCTACGATCAGAAACACTCAACCGAACCGCAGGTCGAAGCCGGGAAGATGGCCGCCTGATTTCTTTTACACACCTATTGACCTGAGCTCCACCTAACTACAGCCACCTCCACTGGTCATGTCTGTCATCGGACCACCTCCTTTCTGTGTAGGCCCAACATAGGCCGCACAAAATTCGAAGTCAATCCGCAAGCCCCTAATCGATTGTCACCCGCCTGGGATCGAACGTGTCCCGGAGGCCATCACCCAGCAGGTTGAACGACAGAACGGTCACGAAGATCGCGCACCCGGGATACGTCAGCACCCAGGGTGCGCTCAGAATCAACTCGCGGCCTCCGCTCAGCATGGCCCCCCACTCTGGAATCGGTGGCTGTGCACCCAGTCCCAGAAAGCTCAGGCCAGCAGCATCCAGAATCGCTGTTGCGAGACCGAGCGTGGCCTGTACGATCAGAGGGGCGAGGCAATTCGGCAGGACGGCCGTCGCGACGATCCGTGCGTCGCCTGCTCCCAGCGCCCTGAGCGCCTGTACGTAGTCGGCTTCGCGAACCGTCAACGTCGATGCCCGAACGAGCCGCGCATATTGGGGAATGGCCACGATGCCGACGGCCAGCATCGCGTGATTCAACCCAGGACCCAGAATGGCGACGATGCCGATCGCCAGGAGAATGCTCGGAAACGCCAGCATCACATCCATCACACGCATCAGGACCTGGTCGACCGCACCTCCCCTGTAGCCCGCGATCAAACCGATGGCGGTCCCGATCGAAAGGGCTACACCGACGGCCGCCAACCCGATCTGCAACGAAATCCGACTGCCGTAAACCACGCGGCTAAAAATGTCGCGGCCAAAGTCGTCAGTCCCGAACGGATGCTCCCACGAAGGGGGCGAAAGCCGACCGTAGAGATCCTGGGCGAGCGGATCCTGAGTCGCGATCCAGGGGGCGAAAACCGCGATGACCAGAAAGAGCATCAACAAAAGTCCTCCAGCGACGGCCGACCGATTCGTGCGGTAGCGCCGCCAGAGATGGGAAAGACCACTCGTGTGCGCCGGCAGTGCGCCAACTTCGGTGGTGGGGAGATCCTTCACGAGCGCTCCGCATATTTGATCCGTGGATCGAACCAGGCGTAGAGCAGATCGGCGATCAGGTTGATCAGCACAAAGGTCAGCGACACCAGCAGGACGCCACCCTGGATCGCTCGGAAATCACGTGCGTAAACAGCCAGAAGCAGCCAGCGCCCGACTCCAGGCCACGCAAAAATCGTCTCCGTAATGACCGCCCCACCGAGCAAATACCCGAACTGGAGACTGATCACCGTCAACACCGGGATGAACGCGTTCTTCATCGCGTGACGCAGCACGACGAGCCATTCGACCAGGCCCTTTGCGCGCGCCGTTCGCACGTAGTCTTCCTGCAACACCTCCAGCAGGCTTGAACGGGTCATGCGGGAAATCACGGCCGCGGGCACCGTCCCGAGCGTGAACGCCGGCAGGAACAGATGGTGCAGCGCATCTCCGAACGCTCGGACGTCACCTGCCAACAGGCTGTCCAACACGAACAGCCCGGTCACGGGCTCGAAATACGTCGTCGCACTCAGACGTCCCGCCACGGGGAACCAACTCACTTGCACCGCGAGCGCCAGAATCAGGATGAGTCCAAGCCAGAAGATCGGCATCGACACCCCCGCCAGCGATGCCGTCAGTCCGGCAAAGTCCCACACAGAGTTGCGTCGGGTGGCCGAAAGCACGCCGGCCGACAGTCCGATGATGCACGCGAGCAGCATACTCGCGAGAGTCAGTTCGAAGGTCGCCGGAAAGCGCGCTGCCAGTTCCTCGGCGATGGGTGTGTGAGATTTGATCGACCGGCCCAGGTCCCCGGATGCGAGGCCCATCACGTAATGTCCCAATTGCACATACCAGGGTCGATCGAGTCCCAACTCCTGTCGAAGAAGCGCGAGACTCTCGGGCGTCGCGCGTTCCCCGAGCATCACCTGCGCGGGATCGCCCGGCACGAGGTGAACCATCAGGAACACCGCGATCGTAATTCCGAGGAGCGTAGGCACAAGCGATATCAGACGTCTCAGCACATACCCGATCATCACAGACAACGGGGCAGGACGTTCCTCAAACGACCTGCCCCGATCCTTTCGCTATGGACTCAGCTATCGTCTTAACGAGACATTCTGAAACCACTTGCTGCCCGTTGGATGAAGACTGAATCCCGTCACATCACGGCCGAAAGCGGCGGTCTGCGCAACGTGAACCAGAGGCGTCCACGGGGCGTCGCGATGGATGATCTCTTGGGCACGGCGGTAGAGATCGGTTCGCACCGACGTACCCACCTCAACCTGGGCCTGAACCAGAATGTCGTGAAGCTCTTCGCTGCGGTAGAACGCAATGTTGTTCGCCGGAAAGGCCGTCGCACTCTTGTCGAGCAGTACATAGAGGAAGTTGTCCGGATCCCCGTTGTCCCCCGTCCAACCCAATAACCCCATGTCGTGCTGGCCGCGTTGGACCTTGTCCAGGTAGGTGCCCCACTCGAACGTCACGATCTCTGCATCGATCCCGACCGTGTTCAAGTCCGATTGGATCGCCTGCGCCAATTTCAGTGGTTGGGGCATGTAGGGACGTGGTACCGGCATCGCCCAGAGAGTCGTCTTGAAACCGTTGGGAAAGCCCGCCTCCGCCAACAACCGCTTCGATCGCTCCGGATCATAGGCGTAGCCCACGATGCCTTCGTGGTAGCTCCACATGGTAGGCGGTATTGGATTGACCGCCACTTCTGCGAGGCCGTGGTAGAGGTTATCGACGATCGCCTTCTTGTTGATTGCGTGGTTGACCGCCCGTCGGACTTTAAGGAGATGAAAGGGGTGCCGGTCCATGTTCATGGCCAGATATCCGACGTTCATGCCCGCCTGCTTCAACAGCTTGAGCTTCGGGTTCGTCTCGATGTTCGGAATGAAATCGGGGACCAGATTGTCCATCCCATTAATAGCCCCCTGACTGAGCGCGATCAGTCGTACCGAGTTTTCGGGTATGCTCCTGAAAATCAGTCGTTCCACGGACGGCGCCCCGTCCCAATAGTCGAGGTTTCGTTCCAGCACGATTCGGTCGTCCTTGACCCACTGTGCAAAACGGAAAGGACCCGTTCCGATCGGATGTCGTGGGTAGTCCTCGCCCCATTTCCTCACAGCCGACGGACTCACGATCGAACAGAAGTTCATGGCCAGGTTCGACAGGAACGGAGCCGTCGGCCGGTGCAACTCGACCTCAACAATCAGATCGTCGACACCTCGGATGTTTTTCACGATATCGGACATCGACATGCTGTTCCAGTACTGGTATGCACCCTCCACCTTGTGGTGAGGATGGTCTACCAAGAACTGACGGCCCAGGGAGAACACCACCGCATCTGTGTTCAACACCGACCCATCGTGGAATCTCACACCCGGCCTCAGGGTGAACGTCCACGTGAGCCTATCTTCCGACACGCTCCAGGCTGTCGCCAGACCGGGTTCGACGTCCGTGCTCTCGTCCCGAAACCGGACCAGCGTATCGTAAATGTTGTCGCACACCTTGAACGACTCGCCATCCGTCTCGAGCGCCGGATCGAGGCCTACCGAGTCCCCACCCCGGCCGAAAACGAGCGTGGCGGACCGGTCTCCTCCGCAGGAAACCGTCAGAAAAACGAGTGCGAACAAGAGCGAGCGGCCTTTCATCGAATCGAAACCTTTCATCCGAACCTGAAAAAAGTCAGCGGATGCGACGTACGCACCCGCTGAAGTAGGAAGGGAAATCTCCTTTATTCGGCGAACGATTCGTCGAACGCACGCCCCGAGGTCGGAAAGTCCACGCTGTTCACGAACACGCAGGCCTCCTCAGCCCCGTGCTCACGGTCCATTCCGGAATCCTCCCACTCGACCGAGAGAGGCCCGTCGTAGCCGATGTCGTTCAGGGCGCGGATAATTTCCTCAAAGTCGACGGAGCCCCGACCCAGGGAGCGGAAATCCCACGCGCGATCGGGGTCGCCGAAGTTGGTATGCCCGCCAAAAACACCTGCCCGTGTCGGGGTCATCGACAGGTAGGCATCTTTCATGTGCACGTGGTAGATGCGGTTGCTGAATTTACGAATGAATCCGACATAGTCGACGTTCTGATAGACGAAATGACTCGGATCGTAGTTGAACCCGAACTCTCGCCGGTTCTTCAACGCCTTGACCGCGCGAGCAGCCGAGGACACGTCGAAAGCGATCTCCGTTGGATGGACTTCGAGCGCAAACCGAATCCTGTTCTTCTTGAACACGTCGAGGATCGGGTTCCACCGGTCGGCGAAATCCTGAAAACCTGCATCGATCGACGCCGGATCGACGGGGGGAAACGAATAGAGCAGGTGCCAGATCGAAGAGCCCGTGAACCCATTCACCACCTTGACGCCGAACGCCTTCGCCGCTTCGGCCGTCACCATCATCTCCTTGGCCGCCCGTCGCTGAACCTGCTCCGGTTTGCCGTTCCCCCACACCTTGGGCGGCAGAATCGCCTGATGACGATCGTCAATCAGGTCGCAGACGGCTTGACCGGCGAGATGGTTGCTGATCGACCAGCACTTCAGTCCGTGCTTCTCGAGCGTATCCCACTTCTCCCTACAGTACTTGTCACTCGATGCGGCCTTGTGGACGTCGAAGTGATCGCCCCAGCAACCCAGCTCGAGCCCATCGTACCCCCACTCGCTCGCCTTCTGAGCCAGCACCTCCAGCGGTAGGTCTGCCCATTGTCCTGTGAATAGCGTACACGGCCTCGCCATAATTGTCTCCGGATGAAACACAGGTCAGACTGAGCGGAGTCGAAGTCCGACCTCGTCGCGCAACAATGTCCCCCTTCGACTCCGCTCAGGGTGACATCCTATACCTTCGGCACCTTCGTCCAACGCTTCGTTTTCGCTGAATCCAGTACGGCTTCGAGCACAGCCTGGACCTTCGCCCCTTCGTGAAAGTCCGGGGAAACCTTTCTGTTCTTCGCAATCGCTTCCAGAAAGTCACGAACCTCGTGGATGAAGGTGTGCTCCCACCCTATGATGTGACCGGGCGGCCACCACGCGTCGAGGTAAGGGTGCGCGCCGTTGTCTCCGACGATGATTTCGCGAAATCCCTGGGCGTGGGCGGGGTCGTCATCAGAGAAGTACTGGAGCTCATTCATTTTCTCGAGATTGAAGACGAGGCTGCCCTTGTTCCCGTTGATCTCGAATCGATTGTGGTTTCTTCTTCCTTTCGCGAAACGCGTTGACTCGAACGACCCGAGCGCTCCGTTCTTGAACCGCGCCATGAACAGGCACGCGTCCTCAACCGTCACCTTCCCCTTCCGCTTCGACCTGCCACCCTTCGCCCCGAGCGAGGCGTCGATCGCGTCGGAAACCGGCCGTTCCTTGATGAAGGTCTCGGTCAGTCCGACCACCGAATCGATGTCGCCGACGAGGTGCATCGCGAGATCCGTGATGTGCGCATTCAGATCGCCGTGGGGGCCGGAGCCCGCCTCGCCCTTCTTGAGGCGCCACACGAGCGGAAAGTCGGGATCCATGATCCAATCCTGCAAATAAACCGCTCGCCAGTGATAAATCTTGCCGATGCGTCCTTCGGCGATCATCTGCCTGGCCAGGGCAACGGCCGGGACGCGTCGATAGTTGTAGGCAGTCAGTGTCTTCTTGCGTGTCCGCTTCAGTGCCCGGAGCACGTCTCGCGACTCTTTCAGGTTATTCGTCAGAGGCTTCTCGCAGATGACGTGCTTCCCGGCGTTCAGCGCGGCGATCACCATCGGTGCGTGCTGCCTACCCGGCGTGCACACATCCACGATATCGATATCATCCCGTTCGACGACGCGACGCCAGCTCGTCGCCGCCTCTTCCCATCCATATTGCCCGGCTGCCGCAGTTACCGCCTCCTTGTTGCGGCCGACCAGAACCTTCATGACCGGTTCGATGCCCAGGTCCGGATAGTAATGGCTGACCTGTCGAAACGCGTTGCTGTGCGCCTTCCCCATGAATTGGTAGCCCAACAGGGCGACATTCATCCGCTTCGCCATGAAACCTCCTCGATACCGCCAAATCGCCTTCTTCAAAGTGGCGGGCAATATACACGGCCCCGCTGCCTGCTGTCAAAACGCCGGGGTGTCGGCCTTACGGCCCGAAGGCCCCTGTGGCCCCACGCCCGGAGGCAACGGCTCGGCGTGCGAGCCGAACCGCAGACGCGACCGCTTCCGCCAGCGTGCCTCCATCGGCATACACGCTCAAGAAGGCGGCGTTGAAACAGTCACCCACCGAGTGCGTTCCCTCGACAGGTTCGACCGATTGCCGGACACGTTCGACCTCCGTCGACACGATCGCCCCCTCGCGCCCCCGCTTCACCGCGACGCACGACGGCCCCCACGCCAACACACGGTCTGAAATCGCATCCAGGTCCGATTCCGACGTCACAGCCGCGAGTTCCTCTTCCGTTCCAAGCAGAGTGTCGACCTGACGAACGACATCCTTCAGGGGACTCAGGAAGGGATCTCTCGCGAACCAGGGTCCCGGATCGAACGCGACTCTTGCATCCGAGTCGCGCGACGTCGCGAACACCTCACGGAGCGTGTCGAGATCATTCATCCCCACCTGCCCGAAACCAGCGGCATAGACCCAGTCGAAATGATCCTCGAGGGCCAGCCTCCACGGGATCGGCGATCCGGTGAAGTAGGCCGAGGACCGGCTGCCCGACTCATCCACGCCGATCACGTTCACGGGCGTCTCGGCGCCCGCTGACGAACGAATGTTGACGTTCGCTTCGCCCAGCTGTCCCCGTGCAATCCGTCCGAAAGCGTCCTCACCCAGCGACGTCACGAGCGTCACCGCGTGGCCCAGACGACCGAACACGAAAGCTGCGGCGCCTCCGTCGGCGAGCGCAGCCGTCGGCGCACGATCCAGAAACCGCACATTGAGATCGGTCCACCGGTCGCCGCCAACCGCCTGTGAAGGTAACGCCCCCTGGATCGTGACATCCACCCCGGCGTTTCCGAGAACCGCGATCTTCGCCACTCAGACTCTGCCCTCGCGAACGATCCGCCCGAGCCTCCTGCTACGCGCGATCGTTCGCATAGTCCGGTCCCCCGATCGGTCCGAGAAGGTCCAGATTCTTCTTCGGCGTGTCCACCGACGCCAGGAAAGTGTCGAGCGCTTTCCTCATGCGACGTGCGACTGCGGCTTCCTTTCTGATCAGGTTCCGCTTCTGACCGGGGTCCGCCTTGAGGTCGTAGAGCTCGGGCTTCCCGTCCCTCTCGCCATACGCGATGTAACTCCATCGTTTGTCGGTCACGGTCGGTCCGCCGTTTTGAATAAAGGTCGAGCTGAAGGCGTGCCGTCTGGGCCACCGGGTCTTGCGATTGCGCAGCAACGGCACGAGCGAGTGCCCGTGAATACCCAGGCCCAGGTCTGCCCGTTTCACCTTGCAAAGATCCATCAGCGTCGGCAACAGGTCCACCGATTGCGTGAGTTCAGCTACGCGACGTCCACCCTTCAGGCCGGGAGCCGCCACCATCAACGGGATGTGTGCCACTTCTTCGTAGAGCGGCCAGATCCGGTCATCATCCGGGTGGATGTTCGATTTACCCGTCCGGTTGTGTTCGCCCAAAAACATCCCGTGGTCGCTCGTGAACAAGACGATCGTATCGTCGTAGAGCGACAGCTCTTCGATCTTCGCCAGTACGTGCCCGATCCATTTGTTCACGAGGTAGAGCTCGGCGGCGTAGTGCGCCTTCAGATTCTTCAACTCCCGCTTCGTGTAAGCCGATGCCGGGCCATAGTTGGGGTGGATCATCGGCGGGCCGTCATAGCCCGGCCGATCGTAACGCCGAACCAGATACTCCGGCGGGTCCCAGGGCTCGTGCACATCGAAAAAGTCGACCCACAACAGGAAAGGCTTGACGTCGTGATTCTCCTCGAGCCACCGACTCACCGAGCGCGCCGTTCGCACGCAGAACCGATCCTCTTCCCACGCCCAGTCACGGTTCGTCCACGTGTGCATCGTCGCCAGGTTGCCCCACTTCGTCCCGCGCATACGTTCGTCGACACGCGTCTTCTCATCCGCGGGAACGACCAACCGGGGCGGCAAGTTCCCCTTCAGCAGCGGTCGATCCCCCTCCTGGCCCCGAATCCAATGGGCGCCCGTGAAATCTCGATCGAAGTGATGGCCGCGATTCATAAGATGGGGCGTATCGGCGATCAGCTGGCTCGTGTAGCCCTCGTCGCCAAAGATCGTAATAAGGACGGGCATATCTCGTTCCAACGGCTGCCAGCCGTGGAAGGGGAAGCTGTAGCGACCCGTAAATAGGTCTGTGCGGTTCGGGATTGTCGGGAAACTCGACAGGTAGTGGCGGTCGAAACGGACGGCGCGGCTGGCGAAGCGATCGAGCGCGTCCGTCCCGATCCATCGGTTCCCGTTGACTCCGAGGTAGTCGTATCGAAACGTGTCGCTGACAAGCACAATGATATTCAAATCCAACCTCGCTCACTTGTAACTGTGAGGACTATGGTTTCGACGTCATGTTTCGGCGGTTGATCCAGGATGCGGGTAAGCTTGCGGCCCGGGTTGAGGTGTTCGGTGCTTGGGGAAAGTGGGTCCATACACAAAGCCGAACACCTCAGGCGGCATCCTGGTCGATGTCCTTATTCCCTTCGAGACTTCGTGTCTTCGTGGTTAAAGCCCGTAGTGCTCGTTGATGGGGCGCTGGTAGTCGTCGACATCGCCATTCAGCACTTCGGCGACCGTAACTTCCCGTCTGATGAGGCCCGATTCGAGGATGGCGTAGGCGAGGGCCAGGTCGATCGTTCCTTCGTCGCCAGACATTTTGGGACGTCGTCCCTGATCGATGGCCTGGAGCCAGCGAGTTGTTCGAGCGCGTAGGCATCCGTCACGCCGTTCGGAAACGCCGTATCGTAAGCTTCCCGATCGTTCGACCTCATTCGTCCGACGGCTGATCCGAATTGCCCTTCATCCGTGTAGTAGTTGCCGTCGGAAAGGGCGCCGCGTGAACCCCAGACGTTCGTCCCCCCCGGCACTCCAATCCGCCGGCCGTGTGCGCTGCGAGCGACCGCTGCGTGCCCCAAAGCTCCGTTCTCCAACCTGAAGTTTGCGAAAAACGCGTCGTCCACCTCGTTCGGCACCTCTTCCGCCACGGCCGAATCGTCATCGGTCAACAGTACGCGAGTGGGCTCCAGTACGCGCCACGTGGCTCCGACGGTTGCGACAGGTCCACAAATGTGGCGAATCCCGTTGAAAAGGTGCACGCCCAGGTCGATCGACACCCCGCCTCCGGCGCCGAGTCTCGAATGCCTCCACGGCGTACGCGCCGTCGCCAGATCGGGCCGGTGTGAGGGGAATCCGATGATCCCGCGAAAGATCATCTGAACGTCACCGATCAGACCTTGCTCGACGATCCACGTAGCCGCTCGTGTTCCCGAGCTGAAATAGACATTCTCGTCGACCGATAGGACGCAGTTCGTCTCTTCGGCGACATCGCACATCTGCTGTGCCGCCTTCACCGTGATTGCCATCGCCTTTTCGACAGCCACGTGCTTTCCCGCGCGCATTGCGTTGATCGCGATCGTATGGTGGTTGTCGTGCCCTGTGTAGACGACCACCGCGTCGATCGGCCCCTCCTCGAGCATCGTGCGGTAGTCGGTATAGATGGCAGGTGGCGATCCTGGGTGCAGATCGTCATCGATGTACATCTGCGGCGCGTTCAGCGGATCACCGGGCGTCTCGATCGGATCGGGACGCGGACCGGGCCCTTCGCCCCGCTTCCTGAACCTGTGCGCATCCTCTTCTTTCCGCGCGCAGAGCGCCGTAATCTCGAACAGGTCACCGAAACCGGCATCCTGCAGAATCTTGAATCCACGGAGATGTGCGTTCAGAATCCGCGCACACCCGATCACACCGATCCTTATGGCCATATCATCATCATTTGTCGATTGTCAATGGTGTCAGTGAACCGCGCCTTGATGCCTCGACACTCGGCTTCGCCCAACTGGTCGTTTCCCGGGCAGGAGCCCCGGTCCTGCACCAATGGGCGCAACAACACCGCTTTGGTCATTGGTCAACGACTAGGTCCACCCCGGCGTCGTGATCGTATCCGCAATCGGCAGCGCCCGCGAGAGCTCCTCCTCGGACAGCGCATCGATGTCCGAGGCTGCCACGTTGTGCTCGATCTGTTCCCGATTCTTCGCCCCCGCAATCGCGCACGACACGCCGGGATGGTCGAGCACGAACCGCAGTGCGGTCTGCACCATCGATCGCCGTTCCGTCTGAAGAAACGCCAACTCGGGCAGACGCTTCAGACCGTCGATCGTCTCCTGCCGCTGGAAGCGCTCGTAACGCACGTCTTCGCTGGGCAAGGTCGCCGCGTTCTCACCGAAGTATTTACCCGTCAGCATGCCCTTGGCCAAAGGAACTCTTATCAACGTGCCGATACCCTGCGATTTCGCCCAATGCAACAGGGCGTCGGCATCGCGTTCCAGGAGATTGTATCCGATCTGAAGAACCTCGACGGGTCCCAGCACCTGCAGTTGTTCGATGGCCCTCTGGTTGTTCGTAGAGATGCCGTACCATCGAACCTTGCCCTCGGCTTTCAACGCGGCCAATGTTTCCATCACCGTCGGCATCGCCCATTCGTAGGGAATGGCGTGCAGCTGATACAGATCGATCGCATCCATCTCCAAACGCCTTAAACTGTCTTCACAAGCCCCACGGATCCGTCGGCGAACCGCTGTTTCGTCGTGTCCCTCTTCGTCGATACCACTATTGGGTTGCACCTTCGTAGCCACAATCCACTTGTCGCGACGCCCCTTGAGCGCCTTTCCCGTCACGATTTCGCTATGGCCGTCGCCGTATCCTTCGGCCGAGTCGATCAGGTTGACACCCAGTTCTTCCGCGCGATGGATCAGTGCGATCGACTCCTCATCCGTCACACCGGTCCAGCCCGATCGCGACCCATCCCGCTGTTCCCATACACCAGAGATCGGGAACGCGCCGATCCCGATCTCGCTCACCTTCAAACTCGTGTCGCCGAACGCCCGGTAGTTCATGTCTGACACCTTCTCGGTTAGGCTACGCTTCGATCGATTCACCCGGCCCGAGCGATTCCTTCCTCGGCGCTTCGCCCGGTCCGTGCCACGAAAAAGCCACGGGTTCATCCCCGCCGTTGTAGAAACGCGTCACTCCGCCATCCCGGTAGAGTGACAGCACCGTGTCCGGCAGCCGATATCGCTTCTGATCATCCCGCACGTGAAGGGCGGCCGTCACTTCACCTTTGATCTCCCGGGTACCGAGGAGCAACGGGCCATAGCACCCGGTCACCGCGCCCCAACCCCAGTTGCGTCCGTGGCCTGCAGCAATCGAGCAGATCGCACCACCCATGTCAGCGTGTTCGCGGCCGCCCCGCAACACCCGCCTGGCGATTGTCAGCTTTCTCTCGGCCTGATCAAACGCCCGTGCCGCGAAGGAGACCTCCCCCGTCACCTGATACGCAAGTGTGAGCGCGGCCGTACTCGGTTGGTTCGTCGCGATCGTATTGCCCGTGTCGTCGTCCCACTCGCCCCAGAATGTCTGATCCGCCCGCTTGCCTACCCCCATCCACGTTCGCTTCCGAATCTCGGGGAAGACCATCGCCAGCTCACCCGATGAGGGTTCGGGGAACGACTTCACCTTCTCCCGTATTGTCTCGTCGTACGTCGCGTCATCGAAGGCCGAGCGGTAATAGGAGATCGCAGCAGCACCGGGGTCTCCGTAGGGATCGTGAAGTTGATCGATCAGAGGCTCGACAATGCGCCGCGCCGCATTCCGGAAGACCTCCTCTCGGTTCTCCGCGAATAGATCACCCAAAACGTAAATGGCGCCGGAAGCGAGCAGACACTCCACACCGATGAGAGGATCGCCCGGGACGTGGTGTCCGTGCTGAGCTGCCTTCCGCTGGTTCTCGGTCGCCTGCGGAGGCATCACAGGCTCGCCCTGTGGGCCCCACGCGATCGGCAGGGGACCCTCTGGAACATCGCAAATCATCTTCGCTCTGCGCTGACCATATCGCACCGCCCACTCCACGTACTTCTGATCACCCAGCACCCGGTGTGCCGCCAGCGCGATATGGATGAATCGAAAGTGCTCCGCGATCTCCTTGACTTCGTCCAGATCGCGGTCGACGGTTTCGGTCCCGATGTCGTAGCCCCAGAATCGGTTCCGGTCCCAATCGAACCAATCTGGAATGCCCTCGACCCAGTTGCCGATGTGGTGTGCGGCATCTTCGAGCAGTGCAGTCGCTTTCTGATCGTCGGGGAACAGACCGATGTAGCGCGGGAGGAATAGCAGAAACGGCTCAGTGCCGTGATGAGCTTCCGCCACCCCCTCATAGCCGTGGTGGCAGTCGCGCTCGACCCAACCTGCGAGCTGGTCTCTCAGATAGCAGAAGTGCTCGGCAACACCCTCACTGCGCGTCACGAGGTAGTGCGGAAACCACGCCAGCGAGTAGTTCGCCTCATCCTCCCCCCCGCCGTGTTTACTCGGGGGATCCATACGCCGGCTCTGGTCGAGCCAGCGCTCCATTTCGTCGCGGAGTTTGGAGGCGCTCTCGTAGGCGCTTTTCAGGTCGCTGCTCATTCGGTAATCCGTTTAACCAAGGCGTCCCCGTGCAGAGCACCACTGCCAATAGGTTTAGCTCTGTCGGATGCAGCTACGCGTCCCTGTGCAAAGCCTTCGACTACGCTCAGGGCAGGCTCCGGGACGAGCACCACGTGTTTGTTCTATTAGGAATGTAGAAGGCGATACGCTCGCCCTCGTGCTCAAGCACGAGGGCGGTATGCGGCTGTCTTGATGGTCCTCAGGCTACGCCTGGGAATGCGACTAACCGATCGCTCTCAACCCTGTCACAATCGCATTGCCTACTGTGTCGGCTTGTTCTTCCGTCAGGATGAGCGGGGGCGCAAGATGATAGACACTTTCGGGGCCTGCCATCGCGTGACTCATCTTACCCACGATGACGCCTGCATCACGCACTGCTTTTCCGAACGCTCCAGATCTTTCGGCGTCGAGCATCGCACCGTACTCGTCCTGAAGCTCGATCGCGATCATCAGACCCTTGCCACGGACTTCCTTGACGTATTGTGAATCGATCGACTGCAATCGCTCCAGGAGGTAGGTGCCGATTTTCTCCGAATTCTCCCACAACCGCTCACGTACGACAATGTCGACCGCTACGAGCGCCGCAGCGCAGCACGCGGGATGGCCGCCATAGGTCGACACCTGAGAGAATTCGACTTCGTCTGCCGCGTCGCCCTTGAATGCGTCGAAGACCTCATCCGTCACCGCACAGGCCCCGATCGGCAAGTAGCCGCTCGAAAGTCCCTTCGCGATCGTCATCATATCCGGAACCACACCCCAATGTTCACAGGCGAACATCTTCCCCGTTCGTCCGAAACCGGTAATGACCTCGTCGAGAATGAGCAACACGCCGTAGTGATCGCAGATTTCGCGTATACGCGGGAAATAATCGTCCGGAGGCACCAGGACGCCACCGCCTCCGATGACGGGCTCGGCGATCACAGCCGCCACCGTGTCGGGGCTCTCTCGTTCGATCACCTTGGCGATATCATCGGGTCCGTGGGTCGGGGGCGGCTCCACGTGGACAAACCCCGGCACGAGCGGCTCGAACATCCGTTTGCGTCCGACCTGACCGGTCGCGGATGCGGCCCCCATCGTGAAACCGTGATAACCCTGGTATCGAGCGATGATCTTGTGACGATTCTCACCGGGATGCCGTTGTCTTCCACACTGTCGCGCGGCCTTGAGGGCGGTTTCGTTGGCCTCGGATCCGCTGTTGACGAAGAAAAACCGATTCAGGTCCCCCGGTAACAGCTCCGCCAGTTTCGCTGCGAGCTGTGCGGCCGGCGCAACGATCTGCGTCTGAGGATAGGAGGCCAGACGTTGCATCTGGTCGGTCACGGCATCGACGATTTCCTGACGACCGTAGCCGACGTTCACGTTCCAGATCCCGGCATACGCATCCAGATACTCGCGTCCGTCAGCATCCTTGAGCATCGCACCAGAACCTTCGACGATGACGAGCAGATCCTCGGGACCGATCGACTCGTGCTGCACCATCGGGTGCCACACGTGTGCACGGTCGTGTGCTCGAATCTCTTTCGTATCCATCGTTGCACTGTCTGCCATGACGGTCCTTTCGCAAAAACCTTGACGCTCCCGAAGGGCAACACCTTCTTTGTTACCCGCTGAAAGGTGCGAGAAGTGGGATTTTTCCCCTTTCGCGCGGCATCATACCGCTTTAAAAAAGTGAAGTCAAGTCACCGGCCCCGACCTGATCGAGCGGGGCCATTTTCGCGGGGTTCACAATGTCAGAAGATCAACGCGTCGATGCAGACGCCTTGGAAACGTTTACACGACAAGTGTTCGAAAAGGCCGGTCTGCCACCCGAAGACGCGGCGGTGGAAGCCGAAGTCCTCGTTTGGGCAAACCTGCGCGGCGTCGACTCGCACGGTGTGCAGCGGATTCCGAGCTACCTCGATATGATCGAGAGCGGAGGGATGAACCCAACGCCGGACATCAAGACCATTAAGGAATCCCCCGCTCTCCTCTTTGTGGATGCGGACCGGGCAATGGGCCCCGTCGTAACGGTCAAAGCGATGAATGCGGTGATCGAGAAAGCCAAAAACGTCGGCATCGGCTGGGCCCTGATCAGGAAGGTGACCCACCAGGGTGCGATGGGCTACTACGCGGAGATGGCGGCGACTCAGGGACTCGCGGGCATCGCGATCGTATGCAGCCCCCCCAACATGGCCCCCTTTGGTGCGAAGGCCGCGGGTGTCCACAACAGCCCGATCGCCTTCTCCTTCCCAGCGGGAAAGCGCAAGCACGTCACGCTCGATATGGCCACGAGCATCGCGGCTGGTGGCAAACTGAGCGTGGCCGCCGACAAGCGCGTCCCGATTCCCGACACGTGGGCCCTGGATGCCGAGGGCCGTCCCACCACAGACCCCAGCACTGCCTCCGTCCTGATGCCGGCAGGTGGGCCAAAGGGATCCGGTCTGGCCCTCATATTCCAGTGTCTGACGAGCCAGATGGCGAACAACCCGCTTGTTGTCCCGGCCCTTCGCGGGGAGAAGGGACTCCACAACCAGAACAGCGTCGTCGCCGCGGTCGACATCAGCTTTTTCACGGACGTCGACGAGTATCGCACACAGCTCGACGACCTTGTAGACGAGATCAAGAAGCTTCCTCGCGCCGACGGCGTCGACGAGATCTTCACGCCAGGCGAGCCCGAGCAGCGGATGTTCGAAGATCGTTCGGCAAACGGTATCCCGCTCCCACCCGGGACCGTCGAAAAGCTTCGATCTTCCGCCAAACAGCTCGACTTGACATCGCCCGTCTGATCGTTGTCCAACCCAGAACACCACACCGTAACGATCGTCGGCGGCGGACCGGCAGGGCTGCCGTTGGCCGTCATCCTCGGGGGCCTGTGGCCGGTCTACCGCGGAAGCGAGCTGTTCAAACAGCGCTACGGTCCATTCCACGACTTCCTGGCCCGGCACGATGACACACTCCTGGCACTGGATTTCCGCGAAATCGTCGACAAAGGCATCGCGCCGGTCGACCTGTTTCGGCTTCTCCATCATCCCGGGAAAAAGTTCAGATCTCTCGAGCAGATTGCATACACCTTCGAGGAGAAAGACCCGCTCGACTATGTCCTCATCACACGAGAAAAAATAGGGGGCCTCTGGAACAACGTTCCTCACAACCTTCTGACCCTTTCTCCGGGTCAGTGGATGGAATTCGGATTTTACCCCCTTCGACAGTGGGCTGACGAAAACGACATCGACTTCGACGTCAACGCACTCATCGTCAGACACCGCCTCCTCGATTATTACCACAGCATTCCCGAGCGGTTCGGACTGACCGATCGAATCCGGACACACGAAAACGTCGAAGCGATCGAACCGCACGAACGTGGCTTCCTGGTCACCACCAAGGAACTCGAAACCGGTGAGCAACGGACCTACACCAGCGAGTTTCTGGTCTACGCTGCGGGCCAACGATGCATCCTCAGAAAGCTGAAGGCGCCCGGAGCCGATCTGCCCTTCGTCACACACCGCTATGACAGACCGGAGGATTTCCCCGGCCATCGTGCGATGGTCGTCGGGGGTGGTCGATCGGCCGATTGGGCGGCAACCGAACTCTTCGACGCAGGAAGAGACGTCACCTACGTTCAGCGACAGTCGGAGGCCCGACATCTTCCCCTGATACGCGACAGCTTTCACCTGCCGTATTACGTACGCATTGCGGAAATAATGCAGACACCCTCCGAACGCTGGCGTCTGCATTACGAAACCCAAATCATTCGCATCGAGCAGAACGAATCGAGGGGACGCGTTCACCTCCGCACGAAGGGCGAGGAACGCACGGTCGACGTCGACCACGTCATCCTCGAAATCGGGGGCATCGCCGACTACAGTCTGTTCCACGGTTTTCCCGAATTGAGCCTGCTCGACAAATACGACGACTATCGTTTCCAGTTGAAGCAGATGCGCGTGCACCCGCACAGCTACGAATCGATCGACGTGCCGAATCTCTACGCGGGAGGATACCTGGCGGAGGGGATCGGCCTTGTTATCTACGCGATGCACGGCACGACGTATGCCATCGCCGCAGACATCTTGCAAAAACAAGGCCTGGTGGAATGCAAAATGCATAAGTGAAAGTGCAAAACGGTAGACGAGTTTCCTTCTCCCTCCTGCCTTCTGCCTACTCACTCAATTGAGGTTTTCAATGGCCGAGACAGTTACAATCACCGATGTCCAAACCATTCTCACTCAGCCGGCCGGCTCCCGGCTCATCATAGTAAAGATCCTCACATCGGACGATGGACTTTACGGGCTGGGTTGCGCGACGTTTACCCAGCGCTTCAGGGCCGTCCACACCGCGATCGAACAGCACCTCAACCCGTTCCTGATCGGCCGTGACGTCGACCGGATCGAGGAGACGTGGCAGATGTCGATGGTCAACAGCTATTGGCGGAACGGCCCCGTGCTCAACAACGCCATCTCCGGCGTCGACGAGGCGCTGTGGGACATCAAGGGCAAACGTGCGGGGATGCCCCTTTACCAACTGTTGGGGGGAAAGTGTCGGGAGGCCGCTGACACGTATGCCCACGCGGGCGGAAGGGACAAACACGAGGTCGTCGACAGCGTCCTCCATTACAAGGGCAATAACATAGTTGACACACCCACATCTCTGGGATATATTATGGGTGTAACAGGAACCTTAACCCGGAGACGAGGGACACGATGCCTACCAACGACGACCCCAAGACCCTGCTCGAAGCCATCCAGTTCTTTGCCGACGAGGACGTTGCCTTTGACTTTGTCGTGAAAATGCGCTGGGGTTCCGATGGCCCGGCCTGCCAGCATTGCGGCGAGTGCAACCCGTCCTTCGTCAAGACGCGCCGGGTGTTCAAGTGCCGTAAGCAACGCAAGCAGTTCTCCGTCCGCGTCGGGACCATCTTCGAGGAATCCAAGATCGGTTTGTCGAAATGGCTTCCGGCGATGTGGATGATTGCGAACTGCAAGAACGGCGTCAGTTCCTACGAACTGGGCCGTGCGCTCGGCGTCACACAAAAGTCCGCGTGGTTTATGCTCCACCGTATCCGTCTTGCGATGCAGGACGATGATCCGGACGACAAATTCGGCGGGCACGTTGAGGTAGATGAAACCTTCATCGGCGGCAAGGCCCGAAACATGCACAAGGATCGAAAAGAGCGAGTCATCAAAGGTCGTGGCCCTGAAGGCAAGATCGCCGTCATGGGGTTGCTCCAACGTCACGGCGAAGATGATGGATCGAAGGTCCGCACCCGCATCGTCAGCAACCGAAAGAAGACACAACTCCAGGGGCAAGTCCGCATGAACGTCGAACCGGACTCCAGTGTCTACTCCGACGAACTCGCTTCGTATGAAGGGCTGGATGGACGACTTCGCTCATCAGGTCATCAATCACGCTGAGAAGTATGTTGACGGGCTCATCCATACGAACGGTATGGAGAACTTCTGGAGCTTGCTCAAGCGCGCCCTGAGTGGAACCTATGTCAGCGTCGAACCCTTTCATCTTTTCCGTTACCTCGATGAGCAAAGCTGGAGATTCAACAACCGCAAAGGAACAGACGGTATGCGATTCCTGAAGGTCGTAAAGTCGATCATCGACAAGCGCCTCACCTACTCCGAACTGATTGGAGACGAACGGTGGCAGACCGCGTAACGAAACCCGATCATCCCCGGACCGCCGCAGAGGCCCGAAGCGACGACCGTAAAGATGGACGGTCGTCGCTTGACCGTTTGGCGGAACTGACAAAGCGAATCCTCAAAGTGGACCCGTCCAAGATCGAGAAATGATTAACCCAAAACAGCTATCAAATTGGCCTGACGACATAGAAGTAGAAGTTGGGATTGACGCCGTTTCCCGAATGTCGCCGAAGATAGCAGCTCTCGGGATGCAAGTTATCAGTGCTTGGTCCTATGTACAAATGGAACAGGTGTTAGCCGTAACCCATATGCTGAAGGCCGACTATGCCGTAATGGCATCCGTTTTCGAGTCTCTAACGGGAGCTCGACGAATTGCTCTCAGAGCAGCAGCACAAAAAGCACTATCATCGGAAGACTTCAAGCTATACGAACAAGTAGGAAACTCTCTTGATACGGCAGCCAGGCACAGAGACCGATTCGCACATTGGCTCTGGATGTATTCCCCAGACATTCCTGATTCGTTACTCCTGCAAGATCCGTCTCATTTCTCCAACGCCGAGATTTCATACTCTCAGTTCAGGGCCGATCTGAACAAGGTCGGCCCCTTCATAGTCGATATGGATGCTGATGAAATTCAATCAGCTATGGATAGGATCAAAGCTCCACAACCAGACCCGATCAACCGGGCGGAGACACAGGTCTACTCCAGAGAACTCATCAAGGGTCAAGTCCCATAGTCAGTTGAAACTCATCGGGCTCCGTGGTATTCATGCTCTCTGCCGAGCATCTTGATTGTCGCCGAGATTCAGGTTGTTTTTCAGTGCTTGCCTGAGCAGCGGGAGGTGTTTGTATCCGCTCACGCGTCGCAGGCGTGGTTCGATGTCGAGGAGTGCGGCCGCGACCCATCTGTGTCGCTGAGGAGAGTTGTTCCAGCGGTTGACCTTCCGTATCAGGTTGCCGGTCATGCTGTTGAGCGCCTCGATGCAATTGGTGGTTCGGAAGCTTCGCTTCAAGAACGGGAGCATCCCCAGCCGGTGGAGGGTCAGGGTTTCCTCCAGTCCTTCCTCGAGGCTTGCCACGGCAGACTGATTCATCAGCTTGAGTTCGGGTTTGAGTGATTCGAGTGCGGCCTTTGCCTCCTCGTAGGTGTCGCAGTCATAGGCTTTCTGAAGTTTCCGTCGAACTCTTGGACGTTCTGCCTCCGGGAGGTAGCTGACGACGTTCTCGCGCTTGTGCCACTGACAGCGATGCACGCACACATCCCCTTTGAGGGCTTTGGTGACGGCACTGCGGAGTCCCTTTGAGCCGTCCAGCACAACGAGAAGGCCCTGGTCGTAGCACAGGCCTCTCCGGATGAGATCCTGGATCAGCTGACGGCAGATCCGTTCGTTCTCCGTCGCCGATTCGACGAAGCCCAGGGGGATCTTCTGGCCGTCCGTCGTGACGCCCGGAGCGATCACGATCTCTTCGTCGGCAAAGCTCTTTCCGTCGATGAACAGGGCGACCAAGTCGTAGTCGTCGAGCGGTCGTTCCTGGAACTGCTTCAGCTTCTTTGCGGTGGCTTTGATGAACCGTCGCGAGACGGAGGATGCCGAGATTCCGAACGCTTCGGGTACCGACTCTGCACAGGCTCTGTAGTTGCGACAGGAGATTCCCTTGAGCACACGAAGCAGCAGCTTCTCATCCATCGCTCTGGGCCTCTGCATCCCCCGGTATGCGGCCAGAGAAACCTCCGTATCGGACTCGACGTCGCGCACACGGGGAACGGCCACCGGCAGCTTCTGGTCCATCAGATACACGGACCCTTTCTGGCTTCCCCATCGACGATGCGACTGCTCTGAACCCTTACGCGCATACCGAACGCCTGCGAGCTGCTCCACCTCCTGCTGGAGCACGTCGGCAACGGCCTCCAGACCCAGCGGAATCAGCGCCCGGATCACCGATAAACGCGTCTCCAAATCCATAACGTCTGACCCAACCTTGACTTCGCCATCCCCTGCAAATAGCTTCTCCATCGTGGGCTCCTTTCTTACGGGTACACGCTCTCACACGTCTACCCACAACGTAAGTTTGGAGCCCTTTAAGTTTCAACTAGGATAGGGACCTCACCCTCATCAAGTATCACATCAAGAGAGCTTAGGGTTCGCGAATAAATAAGGCTCTATCCGGGTTTCTCAACGGTGAAACTATAGAATGACAAGGTCATAGATCGTTCCCTACGCTTGGTTGTGTGTGTAGGACAATCAAAGCGAAGGGGGTGCGACCTATGACCGGGAGCAGATTACTATCGAAACTGCTGAGATTCAAGGGGTTCCGTGTTGTCAGCTGGTGGTTTGAGGGGAGGAGCTGTTTCGTCATCGCCGTAAAGCCACATAAGAATGGTTGTTGTTGTCCGGAGTGCGGCCGTCGAGGTAAAATCGTCCGCACAATGCCCCATCCGCGTCGGTGGCGTGACATTCCGGTGTGCGGGTGGAGGGTCTGGCTTCTCTACCATCCTCGGGAGATTCGGTGTCCTACCCACGGTCGTGTGGTCGAGGAGATTCCGTGGGCGGAGCGGTTGCGCTACTGCCAGACCATGACGCAGAAGGCGGCGTCCGAGTTACTGCGCATCTCTGCCTCGACGCTGTCGGATCTCCTTCACCGATCCATCACGCGGCTTCGTGAAGGTCATCGTATCCGAGGGCTCAAAACCATCGGGATCGACGAGATCTCCTACGCCAAGCGTCACAGGTACGCCACGCTCGTTTACGATCTGGACCGCTCCTGCGTGGTGTGGGTTGGCCGCGGCAGGGCGCGTAAAACGATCGATCGGTTCTTCACAGAGGCTCTCAGTCCCTACCGGAGATCCAAGATCGAGTGGGCCTGCTGCGACATGAGCGAAGCTTACATCGGAGCCATCCAGGAACACTGTCCGAATGCCAAGCTGGTCCTCGATCGCTTTCACATCGTCAAGGCTCTCAATGCCGCCGTTGACGAGGTCCGTAAGGACCAGTGGCGTAAAGCTGCCCCGGATGAGCGCAAAGCCATGAAGGGCCTCCGATGGCTCCTCTACCGGCACTCAGCGACACGCTCCAGAGGGGATACTCGGACACTCAAAGCACTGGAGAAGGCGAACTACCGAATCTATAGAGCCTGGAGACTCAAGGACGAGTTCGAGCAGTTCTGGGAATACAAAGCGCCCTGGGCTGCCGAACGCTTCCTGAAATGCTGGACGACGTCCGCACTCAGAAGTCGACTTGAACCCCTGCGAAAGTTCGTCAGGACCCTGCGACAGCACTTCTTCGGCGTCCTCGCATTCGTGAACACGCGTCTTACCAACGCCATCGCCGAAGGCCTCAACCGAATCGTCCAAATCGTCAAGAACCGAGCCAGCGGATTCCGCACACTCGACGCATTCAACGATATGATCTTCCTTACCGTCGGAGACATAAACATCCCTGAGCAGATTCCGAAGAGGTTCCGCACACTCTAACCGCGCCCCCATGCCAGGAACCACGGCACCTTCACCCACTTCATCTCGTTGAGAGATCCAGATATAGCCATAAATAAACGGTCGATCTCAATGTTGAGCCATTGGCCGGATCGTGTAGTTCCAGTCGCCGTGGAAATCGTGCGGAGTGAGATCGATTTGGGTCATCTGTTCATCGGTCACCTTGACCCCGTTAGGGTAGGGTCGCTTGTCGATCTCGGAGCGTACTCGGAGACCGGCTTGAGTGGTCGTTCCGGCAATGAGATTCACGGTTGCAGCCAGGCTGACCAGGGGCTTGCCTCGCCAGTTCATAGCGATGAAGGAGAACAGGCGATGTTCGATCTTGTTCCACTTACTAGTGCCAGGAGGGTAGTGGCATACGGTGATCGTCAGGCCAGTGCGATTCGCAAAGCGCTGCAGCTCCCACTTCCACAGCCGCGTCTTGGCGCCGTTGCTGCCGCCTGCGTCCGCCGTGATTAGCAGATGCGTCGAAGTGCCGTAGGCGGGCCGTCCCATGTTCTTCCACCAACTTCGGATCGCATTCACGGCGAAGCTGGCCGTGTCGTGATCGATACCGACACTTACCCAGCCTTCATCACGGCTCAGATCATACACTCCATAAGGGATCGCCTTGCCCTGAGCAGGCACTATGAAATCGTGTACCTTCACACGCTCCGGGTCTCCCTTGGGTCGCCATTCTCGGCCAGGATTCTTGAAGTCGCCGATCAACTCTTTCTTCTTGGTGTCCACCGAGATAACGGGAAGGCCCTGCTGCTGCTGCTGGCTAATCCGATCATCGAGGTAAACGAACTGAGCGTCCCGATCCGGGTGTGCAGATCCCTCCCTTGTCTTCCGATTCGCCTGCAGCGTGTAATCGTGTTCGTGCAGGAGATTGGCAACGATCCTGGGGCTCACCGAATGCCCCATCGCTTGCAACTCGGCGGCCAGTTTGCGAGTGCTCTTCGATGTCCATCTCAGAGGATTGTCGTCAGGCGACCCCGCAGTCGTTGGCTCGACCAGATCATTCAGGTCCTGCCACAGCGTCGGGTCCGTGTCGGCCTTCCGCTTACGACCGCCGCCTGGACGCCGGATGCGAGCCGGGTCCAAAGGTTCGTCCGACCTCAACTCCTGAATGCCACGAAAGATCCGCTCTCTGGACATTCCTGTCGCCAGAGCCACAATCGCGATCCCACCGTGACCCAACGCTTCGGCTTCCGTGGCGGCCCACAGACGACGCGTGCGTTCCGTCAGCACCGGAGCCAAGGCTTCATACTTCGTTCGGAGAGTTTCGACGTCCACACTCCGAGCGTAAGATCATTACCTTGAAAAGTGCAGCACTTATTTCGTGGCAAACCCTTATCTGGCTCAGCAGCTTGTTCGCCGTCTTCGCTGGCTTTCTGAGGGGCAACCATCGTATATAGCTGATCAAGTACGCCAAGACATACCGGCTCTGCTACATGCCGCGCACCATTTCGGTATTCAGGGCAATAGTAGCGAATGCAGTTAATAACCTCCTCCTCTATCACCTCAAGTAACTTCTCCGTCTTTATTGTGATCATGTCTGGTATCGGCCTGTCCTTCTGAGTATAGCCCATTTCGGGTGTGCTTTCTATATTATTACCATTACAAGGAACAAGGCTACCGACACATCCGGATTCAGATGGGCGGCTATGGGGGCCAATCGGACTCTATACAGAAACCTGAAGGTTCACCCGAAGGGGCTTACTACCATCCACGCGAATATTGTCGGCTGATGGTCGATATGATCGAACACGTCCGAGCAGAGGTCGGCCCCGAAATCGAACTTCTTCACGACATTCACGAACGGCTTCGACCGATCGACGCCGTCCAGTTTGCCAAGGACCTCGAACCCTACAAGCTCTTCTTCCTCGAGGACGCACTCGCCCCTGAAGACATCGAGTGGTTCCGGAACATCCGTGAACAGTGTGCGACGCCACAGGCGATGGGCGAACTGTTCAACCATCCACGTGAATGGACCCCGCTGATCGAGAACCGGCTGATCGATTTCATTCGAATGCACGTCAGTCAGATGGGAGGGATCACGCCGGCACGCAGCGTGGCGTCCTTCGCGAACATATATAATGTTCGCACCGCGTGGCACGGCCCGGGCGATACGTCCCCCGTCGGGCACGCCGCCAACCTGCACCTCGATCTGTGGGCACCCAACTTTGGCATCCAGGAATGGTGCCGATTCAACGACCTGTGCTACGAAATGTTTCCCGGGTTACCCGAAGTCAGGTCGGGCTATATGTATCCGAACGATCGGCCCGGGCTCGGGATCGACATCGACGAAGATCTCGCAGCAAAGCATCCCTGCACCGATGAAGTCATCCAATGGACGCAGACGCGAGCCCCCGACGGGTCGCCATGCGACCTTGACATTGAGTATCGAAAATCGAGCATCCTCAAACCCCGAGGCGCTGAATGCCCTTGCCTGGAACGATACCCAGAAGATCATCGATCTGACGCCCCAAAACCCCTACGAGCGCTTCGACGACGGTCGTCCCAAGGTTCCAGACGACATCATCGGGCGAATGAAGCACGTGACCTCGGAAGAAGCGTGGGGCGTCCTCAACAGTAGTGACTATCAACTCGCTTTCGAAGGCGACTGGCAGATCCTCCATCCCGACCAGATCCTCGTCGGGCGCGCCGTTACCTGTCGGTATGTGCCCACACGGCCCGACCTGAACGAGGTCATCCAGGCCATGGGAGCCCAGGAGGGGCGGATCGGGGGCCAGAACTCCTGGGCCATCGACACGCTTCTACCGAACGATGTGATCGTCGTCGACCTGTTCGGCAAGATCGTCTGGGGCACCTTCGCTGGAGACAACCTCGCGACGGCGATCGCGTCCAACACCGACGGTGGCGGCATGGTCGTCTACGGCGGCATGCGTGACTACCAACGCGTCGTAGAACTCGAGAACTTCAACGGCTTCATCAAGGGACTCGACCCCACACCTATCCGAGACGTCACCCTCGTCGAGATCAACGTCCCCGTCCGCATCGGTGACGCGACGTGTTTGCCCGGTGACGTTGTTCTCGGCACACCCACCGGGGTCACTTTTATTCCACCGCATCTTGCCGAGGCGGTTGTCGAACGGTCCGAAAGTGTACGTCTCCGCGATTACTTCGGGCAGATGCGGATACGTGAAGGTATCTACACACCGGGCGAGGTCGATCGTAAATGGTCGGAAGAGATGGAAGAGGATTTCGAGGAATGGGGTGAGACGCACAATCTGGAGACAGAGGGGTTGATATAGTCTGTTAACAGACCACGTTCAGGGACGTTAATGCGGTGGCCCTCACCCGTCTGGACGGGAGTCCAGACACCCTCTCCCGCTTGCGGGAGAGGGGTTTCGGGCAATGGCTTTTATGGATATGCGAGCACCGAAAGTAATACGGGAGCGGGCGATTGAGCTCAGGCAACGCTCCACGGCCGCAGAAAGTGTCCTGTGGCAGCGATTGCGGAATAGGAAGGCCGGAGGTCTCAAGTTCCGTAGACAGCACCCGATCGGCCGTTACATCGTGGACTTCTATTGCGCGGAGGCGCGTCTTGTCGTTGAGGTGGACGGCCCGGTGCATCGTCGTCAGAGGGAATATGATCGAACGCGTACGAAAACCTGGAATCACGCGGCTACAAGGTCATCCGCTACACCAACGAGGAAGTGCTGAACGAAACCACCAGTGTTGTGGAGAGGATTGTGAAAGTAGCGATCTCCCGTCAAACGGGAGATCCTGTTCAGGGTGAGGGCCAGGGAGAAACCGATGAACGACGTTAACACCAGCAGCAGACCATCCGACCTCAGGATCACGGACATGCGGGTTGCGCGTCTGGTCGACTGCCCGATGAGGTCCAATCTGATCCGGCTGGATACGAATCAGGACATCTATGGGCTCGGCGAGGTGCGGGACGGAGCGAGCGCCATCTACGCGCTGATGCTCAAGAGGCAGCTGCTTGGCGAGAACCCCTGCGACGTGGATCGGCTGTTCAGGAAGATCAAGCAATTCGGCGGGCACGCGCGTCAGGGCGGTGGGGTCTGTGCTGTGGAAATGGCGTTGATGGATTTGCTGGCAAAGCATACGGCGTTCCCGCCTATCAGCTGGCAGGCGGAAGGTTCCGCGATCGAGTGCGCATCTACTGTGACACCAATTCGACACCCGACGCAGAACAGATGGGCAAACGCCTGCAGGGCAGGATCGAGATGGGCTTCACCTTTCTCAAGATTGACATCGGCCTGCGCTTACTGAAAGACGTCGACGGCGCCATCTCCGCGCCGGACGGTATGCTCGAAACAACGCAGGTCATGCACCCCTTCACCGGCATCCAGATCACGGACAAGGGCATCGACTGGCTCTGTGATTACGTAGCCACCGTTCGAGAATTGATCGGCTACGACATCCCGCTCGCTTCAGACCATTTCGGGCATATGGGCATCGAATCGTGCATCAGGTTGGGTAAACGCCTGGATCGCTTCAATCTCGCGTGGCTCGAAGACCTGGTCCCCTGGCAGTTCACGAATCAATACGTGAAGCTGTCAGAAGCGTGCGATACGCCGATCTGCACGGGCGAGGACATCTACCTCAAGGAGGGATTTCAGGATCTGTTCGAGAATCGGGCGATCGCTGTCTGCCATCCTGATCTCGCCACCTCCGGCGGCATCCTCGAAACAAAAAAGATCGGCGACCTCGCTCAAGACCACGGGATCTCGATGGCGCTTCATATGGCAGCCACCCCTGTCGCGCAAATGGCCAGCGTGCACTGTGCGGCTGCGACAGAGAACTTTCTCGTGCTGGAAAACCACGCCGTCGATCATCCTGACTGGAACGACCTGGTCACGGGCCTGCCCAATCCGATCATCCAGGATGGCTACATCGCCGTCCCGGAAACACCAGGGCTCGGCGTGGACTTGAACGAGGAAGCCATTCGCGCCCACCTGCATCTGGACTATCCCGGCTACTTCGAACCCACGCCCGAATGGGACGCGGAACCGGTGAACGATCGGCTCTGGAGCTAGTAAACCGTAGACCACCTCTCACGTCGTTCGAGGCAGGCTACACACACGGAATACACGGACGGGAGGAACTGATCCAGATCGAGACCCTCGGGAAGGACGATCTCACTATGCAGGACGGAACCAAAACCACGAGACACACGAAATACACGAACTCGTCGGCCCCGGTACAGAGGAGAGAACACCTCCGGCGGTTCACTTAAAGAGCGAAGAAATTTCAGGTACCAACTCCGAATAGGGGAATGATGGAGGCGTGGTAGCAGCAATGGCCTGGGGTTCGCATCCCTTTCGTGTCTTTCGTGTATTTCGTGGTAGAGTCTTCAAAGGCAGGAGTAATCATGATCAACATTGGGATTGTTGGTGCGGAGAACAGTCACACGGTGGCTATTGCACGCATTTTAAACATCCAGAAAAGGTGCCCGGATTCAGGCTGACGACGGTGTGGGGAGAATCACGACGCTATGCGATCGATGCGAGCGAACGGGGTGAGATTCCGACCATCGTGAGGGATCCCGCCGATATGATCGGCTAGGTCGATGCGGCCATCGTCGACCACAGGCACGCCAAATACCATCTTCCCGCGGTCAAGCCGTTGCTCGAAGCGAAGATCCCTCTGTTCGTCGACAAACCCTTTTGTTATCGCGTCGCCGAAGGCAAAGCCTTCCTCGCACGTGCGAAGCGACTGCGGGTGCCCGTCACGTCGTTCTCGGTCCTTCCAAAGCAGAAAGCGTTCGCCGATCTGAACCGGCAAGTCAAGAAGGTCGGTAGCATCCAATCGGTCGTATCGACAGGACCGTGCGACATCCGATCGAAACACGGAGGTGTCTTCTTCTACGGAGTCCACTAGGTCGATATGGTCGTCCGCCTTCTGAACCACGACGTGACACACGCAGAAATCCACCGGCACAAGATCAATCACTCGGCCACGTTTTACTCAGGGTCCGGCGCCGTCTCGACGCTGAACCTGATCAACGAAGGTCGCCCAGCCTTTCACGTTTCCGTCATTGGCGGCAAGGGGCGTGTCGACGCCGAGATCGCTTATGACGGCAACCCCTATCTGACGGGTGTACGCACATTTTGCAGGATGTTCAGAACGGGAAAAAACGACGAGACGCCGACGACGATCTTGACACCCATCGCGGCGATGCAGGCGATGGAAAGATCTCTGAAGACTCGGAAGCGGGTGAAGCTGCCATCGATTGATTGAGTTGAAGGATCTCGTAGGGCCACGGCACACCGTGGCCCTCCTCAATAGATGAAAAAGAGGGCGATCTAGGTCGCCCTCTCTCTTTTACGTGGGCGGCTTGCTAGTCGCGGTCGGCTGGTGCGACCGGCGTCATTCCGAGTCGTTCGTAGAAGTTGGCCTCGGTGGGCACGTAAAGGGGAACACTCTCGGCATCGAACAAGAGATGGTGTGTGGGTGAGAAGCGGAGCCCTTTTGCCCTGGCGCGCGAAGACAGCTTGAGGATATGGCCCGCGCTGCCCGTCGCCGTCAACAAAGCGACGGCAAAAACCTTGGGCTTGGTGAAATAGAGGTCGAACGGGACATCGTTGAACACGAAACGCGCCCGATCCGGACCCCACGCAACGACCGTGTCCGCCCGCTTTTCGATCACCTGTCTGAGACGCCCCCGAGGGCTGGTTTCGGGCGCCATAGTGTCATCGGGCACGGTCGACGCGCACAAAACGACATCGACGTCGTGCACCTCTTCCTTTCGCCGCCGTAAACTACCCGCGACACGGCAGTAGGACTGCCCATCGCTGTCCCTTGTGCTGAACTTGAGCAAGATGGGTTTGATTCTGCTGGCCGCGTGAATCGCCCGTGCGCGACTGTAGGCCGGTTCGATCGCGTCGACGACGCCGGGCAAGCTGACCTGGCTGGCCCCTGTCCCTTTGACCGAATCCAAGTCACGTGCTCCCGATAGTTTTGTCACAAGCATACCGAAAACATACTGAACATATGTATAGCATTCAAGGCCTCGCCTGCCTACCTACCGCTCGACGCGCGGATCTTCGATAGCCATCCTCTTTGGTCCATCGCTCCAAGAAATCGGTGTACGCCCTCCTGGCGTCCTCCCTCCTCCCTGCCCGATCGAACAGACGTGCCGTCCGGTAGCGGGCCATCGCCCCTCTTTCCGATCGATCCCTTGCTCCCAGTTCGAACGCCTGAATCGCTTCGATGATCCGACCCATCCGTTCCAGTTCGACACCCAGGTTGAAGGCGGCCTGATAAGCCATCCGGTTACGGGCGAGGAGACGCCGGTAGGTCACAAGCAACGAATCCGTCTCTCCTGTCGCACGATATAGACCAGCCAGCTCGATGGCAGCATCTTCGTGGGATGGGTCGAGTGTGAGGGCTCGTCCAAGTGATGCCTCCGCCTCATGCGCGAGACCCGCCCGGTTCTGCGCCACACCGTAGTTGTACCACGCCTCGACGCGATCAGGATCGGTCTCGACTGCCAGGCTCAGATCTCGAATCGCCGAGCGACTGTCACCGATCCGTGCGGCCACGATTCCCCTGTTCACGAGTGCACTGACGTGTGCCTCATCCAGCTGAAGCACAACATCGAAGGCCCGACGTGCCTTCGCCAGGTGACCCATATCTTGCAGGAGCACACCACGGTTGTAGTGAGCGTCGACATAACCGGGGTGGATCGACAGAGCACGCTCGTAGGCCCCCATCGCCGCGACCTTGTCTCCGCTGTCGCTGAGTACGTTCCCGAGGTTGAGATGGACCTTGGCACTGCCAGGTGACGTTACGCTGGCAGCGGTGAAAAGCGTTAGGTCATCCCGCCACTCTGTGTTCCTGACAGCGGTGCGTGCCCCGAGGGCGACGGAGACCACCAGGACGACCAACCACGCTGGACAAATTCCCGCAAGCCGGCGACGGAGCGGGTCATACGCACTCCCTGCCACGGTGCAGATACCGACCATAGGGAGATACAGGAGTCGTTCCGCGAAGTTGGTCCCGACGGGAAACGCCAGATTCGTAAGCGGCAGAAGCGCCACAAGGAAGATCACGATCCCGAAGCCATCGGACCGGGTCCAGCGGCGTCTCAGGAGGATTATCGATCCGAGGACCAACGTCAACCCGCAGACGAACCAGACATCGAAGGGATCCGACAGGGCCGGAATCTGGTTGTAGGTGTAGTCGGGTGACAGGTGAACGGGAACCAGGACCAGACCCACGTATCGGGCGATCAACGCGATCGCCGTCAGCCCTCTCGACATTGCGGAGACGGTGGCCAGCGGATTGTCGACCAGTCGTGGACGCTCAGGCAAACCGATCGAGCCGACGACAGACGCCCGAAACACCAGAAACGCGATGGTCACGATCAGGTAGGGCAAGTAGCGTCGCCAGCGTAGCACGACCGCCCGTGCGGTGTGGGCACGCGCAGCATCCTCGACGATCAACACCGCTAACAGAACGAGGGCACTCTCCTTCGAGAGCAGAGCGGCAGCGAATACCAGGACCGACCCGATACGGCGGCTCCGGTCTGCGATACAGCCACCACGCAATCAGAACCAACAACGTGACGAGAATGTCCGCGCGTCCGACGATGCCGTTGACTGCTTCGGTCTGAACCGGATGCAGGGCGAAGATCAGGGCCGCCGCCGTAGCTCCCCCATCGCCGACCCAGCCACGCACGATCACGAAGAGCATCACCGCCGTCAGCAGATGCAGCCCGACGTTGACGGCGTGGAATCCAAGAGGTCCCGGACCGGTGAGCAACCGGTTCAGCGCATACGTCGTCGTCGTAACGGGGCGGTAGAGACCATACCGCCATCCACCAGGCCAGTAGGGAGATGTCCAGATTTCTGCGAGGTCGAACGATTCTACCGCGGGGTTCCGTTCGACGATGGCGTGGTCGTCGAACGTAAAGGCGTTCTGCAGACTGTTCGCGTAGACCGCTCCCCCGACGACCAGAATCAGCAGCGCTGCACGAATCGTGGGGGACATCGTCCGGAGCTATTGATGGAAAGGACTGGCCGCAGTCGAGAACGTGACACGACCGAAGTCATCCGGCGCGTGGAACTGGAGATGGTCGGTCCGGCTTGGTGACCACTGGCTGTATTGGGGATTCGTCTTCCCGCCAAGGCGGTTGAGGTTCAGCCGCCACTCGTCTCCGAACTCGGGGGGCGTGTGTTTGGCCACGTGAGCAAAGTTTCCGAATGGAATGGCCGCCTCCAGAATCCAATACTCGTCTTGGTCGCTGTCGTCGTTGAGGGTACCAACGATGGACGTGGCGATCCGGATGCCCTCCCCGTTCCACTCCGCTTCGAGAGGCACACCCGGCCCTTCAGGGTGGAATTGGTCGAGGAAGATGCCCAAGACGTTCATTTCGATGTTGAAGTACATCTGCGGACGTTCCGGATCGGGAGCGGTGAAAACCTCGACCGTGTCGTCGAGCCACACTTCGCTATCTCGTTCCGTATGCTCGGCGTGGATGTGAGCGTCTTCACAGATGAACGCAGCGTAAAGGTGGTCGTCATCCCACAGAAGCTTCGCAACCGTCTGCTCTTTCTTTCCAGACTCGTACCAGGGAAAGACGAAGGCGCCTACCTTGGGCGCCCCCACCCACGCGGGCTCATCAAGCCGCCCATCGATGGTGATCGGCGTGCCCGCACGATGAATCGTGTATGTCGGCTCGACCGTCTCAGCCACGCTCTCTCCAAGGATTGCGATGATGGCGCCCGCCAGCAGCACGAAGACCCTCGCCATCAGCCCTCGCCCAATTCTCTATCTTCGATTCTCGATCCTCGATATCTAGTCCGCGCTCTGGGCAATCGGTTCACCTTCGGATTGCAAATACCGCTCGTGCCCCTCGACCCACGGAAACTGAAAGTACTCGTCCATCGCCTCGTTCCCGGGTTGCGCCAGCAGATCCTCCAACGCCGCGTAGGCCTGTGTGTAGGAGCGTGTCTGATGGTTGTTCAACGCGCTCCAGAGGAGCATACTCTTGTCCCCCGACCTGTAGGCTTCGATCCCGTGTTCCATCTCGAGAATGGTCGGCAACAGTTGCTCCAACATAATCTTCTTCGGCAACGCCCCCACGTTCACCGGCTGGATGCCCTTTTTATTGATGATCGCCGGGACCTCCACGACCACGTCGTCGTCGATACCTTCGATTGCGCCGCGGTTCGGCACGTTCACCTGGAACTGACCTTCGACGTCGTTGGTGAGCGCATCGATAATCGGTACCTGCTGTTCCCTCGTCCTCTCGTTTCCGAAAACCTCGGTCAGCTGCGCGTTCGGGTCGGTTGCCGCATCGCGAATCTGCGCGAGACGCGTGTCCAGCTTCTCCACGTGGACGGGTCTGGCAAGATGCGTATCCGGGCCACCCCAGGGCTCCCCATACCAGAACTTTTTGGTCCCGATGTCGGAGTGATACCACCAGCCTCCCAACCTCGGGGAATCGCCGATCGGCATCAGTCCGTAGAGTCGATACTGATGAATCGCGCCACGGGACATCTGGATGTCGTGAGTTCGGTCGGCGACGTGCGTTTGCCAGTAGTGCTCGCCTTCATCCTCGATCCACTTCTCGAGCAACGGATACGCGTCTTCCCCATCGTAGAGGAAATGCGTCATCCAGATGCAGTGATTCACGCCCGGCGCCTGGAAGCCGACTCGCTCCGGCTCCAGACCGAGGACGTGAGCTACGTGCAGGTATCCGTAATGGCCGTGGCAGAGCCCGCACACTTTCACTTCCGTCTCCCGCGTCATCAACGTGCAGCCGTCGAACACGGGGTTCCCCGATTGAATCAGCCAGGCATCCGGACAGATCCGCTCGATGTCGCGGGCCACATCCAGCATCAAGTTGAAGTTGTAGAAGCTGTTGCTCGCCGGCGCCCGGTAATAGTAGCCGTGGCGGGCGTAGACCTCTCGCATATCAGCCTGATGATAGTGACTCTGGACCGCCGCCGTGTTGATCACGAAGTCGCAGTCTGATAGGCAGGCCGCGCGGTCGGTCGTCCGATCGAAGCGCAGATCCGAGCCGATCTCGGCTGTGTAACGCTCCGCCATCCGCGTTACCGCATCCAGTCGATCGGCGTCGATGTCCATGAACGAAACTTCACTGCCTTTGAGGTTTTCCGTCAAACAAAGGTCCTTGACGAGCCCCAGCGAAAAGGTCGCACTTCCGGCACCGATCACACCGATTCTGACTGAACGAGGCATCGTATCCTCCTATCGTGTCTCACAGGGCGCACAAGAAAGCTGCACGTCTACGTTACATCGACGTACGAACTCGATGAAGCCCGAACCTTCGACCATCGCTCCCTACAAGCAAATCGAAAGGTAACCCCTTGAAGTCGGACGGTCCGAGTGGCTCAAATTAGCGTTAGCGACCGCTCACTGTCAAAGGATCTCCCGCGGGCGAAGCCTCACCACCCTGTCGTTGACAATACCCACAAGCTCGTATAAAAATAAGACGTTGTATACCAGTTCGGTTTGTGACGCGGAGGTTGTGTGGGTCGTTTCACCATCGGCACGCTCGAAAGCGTGCTCAAAACGGATTGGGTGGATGTGTTTCCAGTCGCCCGATCGATCGGTTTCGAGTGCGTCGAGCTCGGTGTGCGTGGAGATGACTACCTTCGCACCGAGCTCTGGAGCCCCGAGGGTCTCGACGCGCTGAAAGCCAGGTCCGACCGGGCGAACGTGCCGATCGCATCCGTCTGCCTTCACACCTTCTGGAAATACACATTCGCCGACGGAAACGTCGCTCATCGAACCACGGCCAAACAGATCGCGTTCCAGGCTTTCAACGCGTGTCGTGCACTCGACGCCGGCGTCATACTCGTACCGCTGACGAACCCGTATCGGCTGTCGTCCGAGCAGGCCGCACACCGGTGGTCGCTCGAAACCCGGGCCATCGCCGATGGTGCTGGAAGGGCGGGCATCAAGATCGCCCTGGAGGTCGTCGGCGGAAGCCACGTCATTGGCGGAGACGAGGTGATGGAACTTCTGGCGGCGATCGATCATCCGTTCGTCGGCGTCTACTTTGACTTCGGGAACGCGATGACCCTGGGCAGCGATCCCGTGAAAGACATCGGCATCCTTGGGGAACGAATTCTCCAGGTCCACGTCAAGGATCCTAAACGCGACCGCTCACCGTGCTATCTGGGTGAGGGCGACGTCGATCTTGCGGGATGCTTGAAAGCGCTGGTCGACATCGATTACAGCGGGCCGCTCGTCTTCGAAACACCCACCCTGTCAAACGCGCGAGACACGGCGGAACGCAACCTGAAGACGCTGCGCAAGTTCATTGAAGAGGCTGGAGCGTAAAGATGTTCATCGAGATCACCCTGCTGGCCATCATGATCGCCTGCATCGGCATCAAGTGGTTCAGTAGCATCACCCTGAAGGACCGACATACGAAGCTCGTCGAGGCGAACGACGAACTCGGTCGAGAGAAGGCACGCTACAAGAATCTCGTGAGCGAGGTCAACATGGCCGACTACGAGATCCAGAAACTGCAGCGCAAAGTCCGAGCGACGGAACATAGGATCGGAAAGCTGACCAAGCTCCAGGGCAGCCTCCAGAACGAAGCGTCCAAGCAGGCTGCGGTCGATCAGCAGAAACAGAAAATCGCCGAGGAGGTGCGGAAAGCGCGAGAGGGATAGCGACCCCCCACCGAGGCAAAACAAAAGGGCCGGCAGAGCTTTCCGCCGGCCCTTCACTTGTATGTTCGGCTCATGCTTTCATCCCGGTGGGTCCAGGACGCCGTCGTCCTCCCGACGGATGAAAAGAGCTTCCTTGCGGCGCCGCGAACCTCCCTGTGGACATACAAGCATTGAATGCACACACGACGAGCGAGCCCCATACCCCCCCGCCGTGCGTGATTCAGATTGGTCAGTTTATCGTGATTTCATATGGATTATCGGCCTCGACCACCCCAATCTTTAATCCGCTTCCCGGGCCCCTTCCCTCACCCAGGTGGATGCCAAGCCGTAAAGGACCAGGTCCTCCATCACGTCGTAGTCGCCATCGAGATAAGGCAACAGACAGGCCGCATCGCCCCCCGTCAAAATCCGTCGGGCGCCTGCCCCCCCCCACGCCTGGGAGACGATTTTCTCGATCGTCCCGGAAGCCCCGAACATCAGGCCTGCTCGGATGCTGTCTTCGGTCGTCGCCGGCGGAACAGACGAGGGCGGACCGGGTTCGACATCGGGAAGCAGGCTCGTTTCAGCGTGCAAGGATCCGGCCGCCAACCAGAGCCCGGGCGAAATCGTTCCCCCGACGAAGCGGCCATCACCCGTCACGAAATCGATCGTGATCGCTGTCCCGACCGTCACCAGAACCGTGGCCGCCTGTGTCCGGGCGTAGGCCTCACCGGCCGCGACCAGCCGATCGATACCGACCCGTTCCGGATGGGACACGTCTGCCGTCACTCCGATGGCCATAGAGGGCGTCGCCTCGACGACATTTTTGCCCGTGGACGCAACCGCATCACGTATCAGGTCGCCACAACCACGAACGACGGATGCTACGAAGATCGTCTGGGGCGTGTCGGACACCGTTTCCATCAGCCAGCTCCCGAGCGCCCTGCTATCGCTCACACGACGGGTTGAGACCGCGTGTTTTTCGACCAGAGCAGTCTTCTCGAACAACCCCGCTTTGATGCGTGTGTTTCCGACGTCGATCGCGAGGATCCTCACGACTCCACCTCCCGCAAACGATGCAGATCGCCAGCGTGAATCGTACGCGTCGTACCATCGGACAACTCGAGGACCAGTGCACCCGTCGTCGTCAGGCTTGCCATCCGGCCGATGATCGTCTCGTCCACCATCTCGACCCGGACACACTCTCCCCACCCGGCTGCACGACGCTGCCACTCGGCAAGCAGGTTTTCCGGCTCGAGGGCGGTCACGGATTCCAAACGATTCAAGATTTCGCCAAGCAGATCGGACCGCTCGACGCGACACCCTTCTACCCGCAAAGACGTGGCCGTCGTTCTGAGCTCGGGAGGAAAAGTCTCGACGTCCTGATGGACATTCACTCCCACACCGACGACCGCGACGGCGAGTCGATCACTCTCGGTCCTCGACTCTGTCAGAATCCCCGCAACCTTGCGACCCTCGATCTGCACATCGTTCGGCCACTTCAGATCGCACTCGACACCAAGAGACGCGATCGCTTCGGCAACAGCCACGCCGGCTCCGAGCGTTAACAGACCGGCTCGATCGATGGACCAGTCGGGTCGGAGCAGCACGGACAGCCAGAGGCCCGACCCCGGCGGGGAAAACCACGCCCTGCCCAGCCGGCCTCGCCCCGCCGTCTGGTGCTCGGCGGTCACCGTCGCTCCTGACGGCGCCCCCCTGCTCTCGAGTTGCCAGGCCTCGTCGTTCGTGGACGCCACTTGAAGGTGGCAGACGAGAGCCCGGCCGAGCGCGTCGGTCACGAGCAGCCGTCGCACACGATCCCGATCGATGGCGTCGACACCGTGACGCAATCGAACTCCGTTGACAGGATGAACCTCGACTTCGTAACCCAGACGGGTAAGTGCCTCGACCGACTGACTCAGACTGTCCGCAAGGTCGTCCACGAACACCCCCGGGTGTCGGGCCAACCGCTCCAGCAACACGAACTCCGACGGGGAAGAAGCGTCCACCCTGTCCTCGCGCCCTCCCGAGCTGACATTGCCGCGACGGTTCACACGACACCACCCGGGCCGTGCCCCTCGCGACGGGCCTGTTCACCGCGCGCCCGCCCTCGCACATCCTCCCGGGTCAGCCAGTCCGTAAGACGGCAAAGCAAACGAGCCCGCGTCTCGGTGTGTGCCGGATCGTGCCAGAGATTCTCGCACTCCTCCGGATCAGCGATCAGATCGTAAAGTTCGCCCCGCGCGTGTTCATCCCTTGGCTCCGGGGTATGGGAGACGCTCATCTTATACGGCATCTCCACCCACATCGACGCGTGGATGGCCGGATCGAAATAGCCTCGATACCCATCCGGTTTTCGACTGTTACCGCTGTTTCGGTAAAGGCAGGCCGCTCGATTCCGATCTCTGAGCTCATCGTCAGCGAGAAGATTCCGCCCATCGGGTGACCAGGATCGGACAGCAGGTTCGTCGACCCCCGCCAGATGCAGACACGTCGCCGCAATGTCGAGCAGTTGACAGGGCGTTTCCACGACCGAGGGCTGCTGGCACGGTGCACGAATCAGAAGAGGCACTCGCGTACACGCATCGTAGAAATAGGCGCCCTTCGTCATCAGGCCGTGGTCGCCCAGCATATCGCCGTGGTCGCTCGTGAACATCACGACCGTTCGTTCAGCCTGTCCCGTTTCCTCCAGCGCATCGAGCACCCGTCCAACCTGCTTGTCGATCAACGCGACGGCAGCGTGGTAACCGACGCGCCAGGCCTCGAGCGTTCGTGGTTCAGGCACCTTCGTTCCCCAGTCGCGCTCCATTCGGTGAGCCACGGGCCGGTGCTCGAACGATTCGTCACTCGCCACCACGGAGGGCAACGCTGAAATGTCCAGGACGTCTTCGAATTCGGGCGGGCAGTTCGTGTAAGGTGAGTGAGGGTCGAAAACGCTCATACAGCAGAAAAAAGGCGGGTCTCGCCCCTCACGATCTTCCAGGTAGGCGATCGTCCGCTCGGCCGCCCACGTCGTCATATGCAGCGGTTCGGGAAAGGGACCGGCATCCTGACCGTGCTCACGTATCCGTTGACGCAGGTCCGGATCGCGTTCTTCCATCCATTTCAGATAGGCATTGTCCAGCCCCCACGGACCAGAGGGATCCGACGCCCATTCGTAGACGTCGAAACCATCGTGTGGGTGACGCCGGTCGGCCTCTCGCAGGATTCCCGATACGTGCAGCTTGCCGAACAACGCCGTCGTGTAACCCGCATCTCGCAAACGATCAGGGAACAGAACTTCATCTTCGGGCAGGCAGTCGTGCAGGGCGTAGACACCGTGCCCGGGCAGATGTTTGCCCGTCCACAGGCTCGCACGACTGGGTGTGCAGATCGTGCCGTTGATGTAACACCGATCGTAACGTCGCCCCGCATCCGCAAGCCGGTCCAGGTTGGGTGTATGCACGCCCGGTGTCCCGTAGCAACCCAGCGAATCCCAGCGTTGCTGGTCTGTCACGATCAGCAGAATGTTCGGTCGTTCCGTCATCAGGCTGCCCGTCCATTCTGAGCGGACCAAGCCGGTTTCAGACTGCCTGACGCCAGCTTTTCAAGCTTGAGGAAGAGATCGCCGAAGATCGGGTCTCGTCTGCAGGACGTGGCGACCCGGACGATGTGTCGGGCCGGGTTGAAAGAATACGTGACCTGATCGGTCAGAATCGGACTGAGTACCAGAACACTGGGCACCCAGCTCGCATCGATGAGCCAGGCGATCGCCGACAGATCCCAAACTTCCTTAGAGCGGGCGAACCGATCTTTTCGGTATGCCGCAAAGATATCGGCCAGGTAGCTGCCGATCGCTCCGTGCGGCCGAACGAACGTATCCAGTTCCGGAACTGTCGTGAGCAGATGCGAAGCCACACCCGCACACGGAATCTGCACGACCGCAACGCCCGAATCGAAGACGACCTGAGCGGCGGGCACATCCTGACGCAAATTGAACTCTTGGGCCGTCGGCCAGTGGTAGGGCTGGCCACCCAACCAGACGACGACCACCTTCTTCACGATGTCCGGATCCAAAAGGATCGCCGACGCCACATTCGTGATCGCACCGATGGCCGCTACGTAAAGAGGCCCGTCTTCCGCGTGGGCCCGCTCGATCAAGTCGCGGGACGCCGCATTGTCGACACCCTCCGATCGTTTTGGAAGATATCGCTCGGCACCCAGGAAGACGCGCTCACGCTCGTCCAAACCCAACCGATCGAGCAACCTGCCTATTTCCTCGTAGCTCTTGTGAACGCCATCCGCCGGCCCCTCCGACCGGTTGTTGTGAAATGGCGCTGCGTGGATGGCTTCGAGATCGATCCGATCGGGTGAGAGGAGTGCGTGCACGAGCACGAACTGGTCGTCGATCTCGTTGTAGGTATCCGTATCCAGTAGGACGCGCAGTCTGCCTTCCCCGGGCTCGAGCAAGCGGCGGCGATCGTCGTCCGATACAGATGGGAATTCCACGTCTACACCTCTGTGTCAGGAGGGAGTGGCCCTCGACGATCCTCGTCCATTAATAGCGTCGTCACGTCTTCAGCTTCATTCGAGCACGCCCTTCGCGCACACAACGGCGTAGGCCGCGAGGTCGAGTTCGAAACAACCGTCGGTGACGTCCGCCTCGGCAAAGTCCTTCCTCCGGCGAAACGCCTGTGGATCCGTCATCGCCATCTCCACCGACTCGAGGTTGAGTACTTCCAGCCGAACAACGCCCGACAGTCCGGGACACACGACACGCGCCCTTTGAACCATATCCGTCACGTTGGACAACACGAACCGGAACCAGCGCTCCTTTCGAAGCGTCAGTGCCTGAACCCGCAAGGGGTTGTCCGAATGCGTTTCCACGACCTCCCCACCTCGCATCCCTCCCACCCAGGCAATCACGTGGTAAGCGGGAAACACCGAACCAGGGATCGAGGGGAACCGCCGCGACGGCGAGCCCTCCGCGCGTTCCATCAGCCCCCGCCACCCAACCGTCTCGAAATAGGTCAGGCTCGATGTGTCGGCTGCCATCAACGAGGCCAGACTGCCAGCCGTCCACGCAGCCCCGAGCAGCGACATCTGTCTCTCATCGACCTGGGGCGGAAGCCGCTCACCACTCGAATCGAGTTCGTGTCCGGTCGCGTTGGGATTGAAACGGGCGCGCAGCGTAACCGGTGTGATGTGCAGCGGTCGTTCCGCACAGAAACTACGTGCACTTTCGACCGTCCAAGCTTGTCCTTGAAGCGTCTCCATCAGCGAAGCATCGTCGAACGCGTGAACCTGTGGGTTCAGCGAGTAGCACACGCTGTCGCACTCATCGATAGGGGGTCGCTCGCGGTTCAGCTCCGTGAAGTTGGCGTTCGTACCCGCCACGATAGGAACGTTCTCTCCCAGTTCCTCCCGAGCGATGGTCAACCACGACGCCGACGTCGACGTCTCCGCAACGTGGAAAAGAAGCCAACGCACGACGGGCAACTCGCCCGCCAGTGCCGCCAGCGATGTCAACTCCGCACGGGCCGCATCGCTCACGAAGAGGGCCACCTCCAATTCGACCTCCAGCGCGGCCGCCTGAGCTGAGGCCTGCGCCAGCTCACGCTCCCACGTCGCCCCCGCCAGATGCACGTCGACACGCAGATGCGACAGATGCAGTCTCTTCAGCCGCTCGACCTCGTCCGCAGTCAAGGGCTCACTCCCGCTGGCCACGCCGACCCCGATCGGGGGTGCGGATCGGGTCTGTCCGGGCGAAACCGTCACAGATGTGGGCGCGTCGACCGAAATCTCAGGGGCGTCAGTGGATCCCTCCAGCTCGATCGTCACCCGCTGTACAACACAGTCGCCCTTCCTCATCGAAACGGGAAAAGGTTTTGCCAGCGGTGTGCAGTAGGTCTTGTAGGAGGCGTCCGTCCAATTGCGCTGATCCTCCATCTCGAACACATCGCCTTCGAACCGAATCGTCGCCCGGACGCCAGGAACGACCTCGTGCGAAATCGAACGCATATCCACAAAGGGTTGATCAGGAGAAATAAGCGTCGGAAAGATTCCATCTTCGGTCGACCCGTCCGTTTTACCGACAAGACAAGGGCGCCCGGCGACGGACGTCGGCGCGTGCAGGACACAGAACCCGATCCGGTTCCGCTCGAAGTCGCTATGGGCCTCCCCCGTCATTTCGTAGACGACAGTACCTTCAGATGAGCCGGTCAATGTCCCCCGCCATCGAAAGTCGATCTCGCCCTTTTCGCAAATCGAGTCGAACGCAATCTGGAAGTGGTCATCACCGGCCTGGACAGTCACACCGGACACGACAGGCAGAACCGTATCCCAGTTACGATCTCGCACGGCGGAATAGAGGCCACGCAGAATCTCCCGGTCCCGCAGGCTGACGTATCTGAGGAAAGCATCACGAGGTTCGAACACCATCCTCAGAGGACCGGCTCGCACGTCGATCCGCTCCGAGGCGGGAGTGCTCGAACCCCGTAAGAATTGGCCTTCGGACGGCACGAGATGTCTCCTGTTGTCGTGTTTTGAGGAAGTCTATGCTATACCGCGTGGGCTCGACCCGCAACGGAAAGATGCCACAGATCGATGGATGGACCGTTGTCTGTAGGGATGCCCCGATCGTTCCGTGGAGCACCTTAAGGAGCCCTTCTAAAAAGTGGCCCCGGGGCCACTTTTTAGACAAGAACATTTAACTGACTGTTTTTAAAAAAGTTATATATAGTCCTTGTAATGGGAGTCACTGTCTCACAATCCTGAACTTTGTCAGCTTCGAGACGGTCTCATTGGCAACAAGGTCTGACATCGACACGGTGAGACGGTATTCACCCGCCTGCGACTTGCTGACGTCGAGCTCCAGGTATTCGCTCTGCTCCTCACGATAACCGGCCTGCTCGGTCGATATCGTGACCGTCTCTTTTCGTTCTTCTTTAATTACCTTGCCGATCGACCGCAACACTTGTCCAAAGAACTTTCGCTTCTCCTCCAGTGGCTCGACGAGATACTCCACCTGGTAGTGCGTCTGGCCGAATTCATCCTTCGTCAGACCGTAGACCTCGTAATAAATGTGCATCGGCTTCTGATTCGTAAAAATGTGAGTCGGATTGGGAATGACTCTGAGTCCACTCTTATAAGCCTTGTCGTAATCCTCGAAAATCTCCGTGGCCACTTCGATGTCGCTCATGCCCAACACGCCGACCTCATAAGGCTCGATTTCCAGCCGCTTGAACCCGGATCCGTAGCCGCCCCCACCGACATCCCTCACCTGGCTACCCAACATATAGTCACCCGGAGGCAGTTCGACGGTTGCTTGGCTGATCACGAAGCCGCTGGCCATCTCAGACTTGACGTAGCTGACCGTGTCGACCATCTGGTACTTCGCCCGCCAGGTCGTGTCGAACACGGCTACGCCCCGCTCCAGTCTTCCGGTGTCGGATTGGATCGGCACGAGGCCCTCCATCGATACCGCAAAATAGATCTCCAACCGTGTCCGCTTCCCGTCGCCCTGGAAGTCCGCCTGGTCGAGCCAGAGATCGATCGTCGCCGTCTCGTCCTGGAACGCGTCGCTCTGCTCCTTGACCGCGGATGCGACGATGTTTTCGGGGCTCCTTTGAACCCACAGGAGATCGTTTCCGCGTCCCCTGCCCTGCGGCGGAATCGGGAAGTCGAAGGGAGCCCCCACGTTGATCGCCTGGAAAACGACCTCGATGCCGCCGTCGATCTCGGGATAAATCCAATACTCCCAGGGACGGGCGCCGTCCACAGGAAACAGGGGAAACCCTCGGATCTCCACATCCTGCCGGTCGCGCATCGTGGTCGGGGTTGCAGAGTGCGCGGTCCGACCGGTGTTTCGGGCGCCGTCCTGACCACGGGTCTGGTTCAGTTCGGAATCGATTCCCTGAAAGGCGAATGCATCGGCCCTGTCCTCGTGGATGGCCTGGGACGTAGCCCGCCAGTTCGTGATCAGCTCCAGAATCTCACCGCGCGCAGATATCGGGAGGCCTTGCAGGAGACGCTCTTTTGTACGAACGACATCGCCCGCGTGTTCGAATCGAACGCTGTCGGACTGACTCTTGTGACGAGGCTCTCCATACCGGATGTAGACCTCACCCCGGCGGTCCCACGGTTCCCTTGCATCCGAGTAGTTCTTAATCGCATAGATCACGCGACGGTAATGTTCGATTCGTCGCTCGTTCGCGGGTGTGGCGGGCGTCGGGTCTCGCTTCTGCCAAAACAGTCGCGCATACCCCAGCCGATCGAACCGATCGAGCTCCTCGTACTCCCTACGCTCTTGCGCCGTCGCAATCAGGCTGAGGTCCTTGAACAGCGCTCGCGTCTGGTCATCCAGGTTGTCGATGTACTCACCCGCAACGATTTCGGCCTTGTCGGCGAATCCCGCCTTTTGATACGCTTCGAGCAGCAGCGGCAGATACGCCTGCCTGAACCCGGGACGCTCGGCCATCAGCCTCTCCCACATCAAGATCGCCTCACCCGGGCTACCGCTCTTCAACAGAACACTGCCGAGCTGGAATGAGGCCTTCACGTGATCAGGGTTGACATTGACTTGCCTCCGATAGGCCTCGGCCGCCCGCGGCAGGTCGGGGTCCTTCTCGATGATCAGCCCCGCCTCGTGAAAGGCGCCCAGCTTGAACCACGCGTCGTGATGGTCCGGATACCGTTTAATCGTCTCCTCGAACCACCGACCGATGTCCAGGGTCTTCAGAGCGATGTGACACATACCGAGAGAGTAAACCGCCTCGACATAGTCGGAATCGAGCGTGAAGGCTCCCTGAATCAGCTCCATTCCCCGCGCGGCCTGCTTGGGCTGCCTGAAGATGGCGAGCCCCCGGCCGTTCCGCGCCTCTGCTAGCTTGCGATCGATTTTCAACGCTTCGAGGAATGCCCGATCGGCGGCGTCGAACGCGCCCCGTTCCAGCAGCGAGTATCCCAGGGCGCTGTGTGCCACAGGATCTGTTGGCATACGCTCGACCAGCGCGGAGAAGAAGGCCACCGCACCGTCGAGCACGTTCTCGCTCCAGGGTGTGGAGCCCAGCCTGAACAGATCGGGAATGTCCGGCCAGCGGTCGAAGTAGGCATCGGATGCGGTATAGCGACGCTCGCCGGCGAGGTGGCCGAAATAGTATCTGTAAATGAGGGGGTTGCGTTGCTTCCAGACACTCGCCAGGACTTCGTCCACACCGTCTGAGACGGATCGGTCGAATTCTGCGAGGGTTTCGGGCGTGTCGACCAGGTTCTCTCGCGTCAGGGCGATCGCCGCTTCCGGCACCGCAGCAGAGGATGCTTCAGCATACAGGAGCATCGCCAGCCCCACGCCGACGGCGGCGAATGCTTTTGGGAGAGATCTCATAGCCAGCCTATTTGCTGAACATCATACTGACGTCGAGCGCCGTAACGGAATGAGTCAGGGAACCGACCGAAATGAAGTCCACACCCGTTTCCGCGATCTCTCGAACGGACCGCAGGCTGACGTTGCCAGACGCCTCGATCGAGGGTCTCGGCTCGCCGTGATGGTGGATCTGCCTGACCGCCTGTGCCACGGTGCTGACATCCATATTGTCGAGCATCACCCAATCCACCCCCGCCATAATCGCTTCTTCGAGCTCGGTCAGGGTGGTGACCTCGACCTCCACTTTCACACGCCGCTTGCTCGACACCATCGACCGGCGTGCGGCGAACACGGCCGGGCCGATTCCGTCGGCCGCTTCGATGTGGTTCTCCTTCAGGAGCACCATATCGAACAGCCCCATTCTGTGATTCGTCCCCCCTCCCACACGCACCGCGTATTTGTCCAGCAAACGCCACCCCGGCAACGTCTTGCGTGTATCCAGAATCTTCGCACCCGTCCCCCCGACCGCCTCGACGAAACGGGATGTCGTCGTCGCGACACCCGACAGACGCTGAAGAAAGTTGAGCGCCGTTCGCTCCCCCGTCAGGAGCCCTCGCGCAGGACCCCGCACTTCTGCAATCCGATCACCAGGCGAGACGGACGCCCCCTCTTGAGCGAAGACTTCGACCACGATCGTGGGATCGACGCGTTCGAAAACCCACGCAACGAGGGGGAGCCCCGCCAGGACCCCTTTGCTCTTCACGACCAACTCGGCTCGGGCCATCCGGTGGGGGGGCACCGTCCAATCGCTCGTGACGTCCCCCGATCCCACGTCCTCCTCGATCGCGACGTCGATCAGCGGCTGCACCCGCGCTCGGTCGAGTGTGGGGAATTCACCCATTCTACACGAGCGCCTCTTTGATCTTCACGATCTGATCGCGATAACGGGCAGCCTGCTCGAAATCCAGAGCCGTCGCGGCATCCCCCATTTTCTTCTCAAGCTCTGCGATCAGGTCAGACGGGTCGGTCCCCACTTCGTAGACCGGCTCCGGTTCGGCCACGACGCTGTCGTCGATCCTCGCATCGTCCGTCACGCGGGTGGCGCTCATGATTTCCTCTTCCGACTTGTAAACCGTCTCGGGCACGATCCCGTTTGCCTCGTTGTGGTCGGCCTGAATCTTTCGGCGTCGATTCGTCTCGTCGATCGCACGGCGCATCGAATCGGTCGCCTGATCCGCGTACATAATGCATCGTCCATCCGCATTCCGAGCCGCTCGTCCCAGCGTTTGGATCAGCGACCGTTCGGACCGCAGGAAGCCTTCCTTGTCGGCATCCATAATCGCGACCAGAGAGACTTCGGGCATATCGAGCCCTTCCCGCAGCAAGTTCACCCCGACGAGCACGTCGAACTTCCCCAGTCGAAGATCCCGGATAATGTCCACGCGGTCCAGGGTGTCGATCTCCGAATGCATATACCGTGCCCGAATGCCGATGTCTCGAAAGTAGTCAGACAGATCCTCCGCCATCCTCTTCGTCAACGTCGTGATCAGCACCCGTTCCTTACGATCGGCTCGCAGCCTCACCTCTTCCACGACGTCATCCACCTGTCCGCGAACCGGTCTGACGTCCACCTCCGGATCGAGAAGTCCCGTCGGGCGGATGACCTGCTCCACGACGACGCCCTCGCACTTTTCCATCTCGTAGTCCGCGGGGGTGGCCGAAAGAAACACGACCTGGTGGACCTTTGACTCGAACTCCTCGAAGACGAGAGGACGGTTGTCCAATGCGGCGGGCAGTCGGAATCCGTGCTCGACGAGCGTTTCCTTACGCGTGCGATCGCCCCGCCACATCGCCCGGACCTGCGGGATCGTCACGTGCGATTCGTCGATCACCAGCAGGTAGTCGTCGGGGAAGAAGTCGAGCAGCACGTAAGGCGGCTGACCTTGCTGGCGCCCATCAATGTAGCGCGAATAATTCTCGATCCCTGGACAGAAACCGATTTCCCGCATCATCTCGATGTCGTAACGCGTACGGGTCTCCAGCCGCTGTGCTTCCAGGAGCTTGCCCTCTTCCCGAAACTGCTCCAGGTGCTTGGCCAGATCGACTTCGATATCCAGAATCGCCCGCTCGATCCGATCGCCCGACGTCACGAAGTGCTTGGCCGGGAAGATCGACATTTGATCGGTCTCCTCCATCACCTCGCCCGTGAGCACGTTGACGATCGAAAGGGACTCGACTTCGTCGCCCCAAAACTCGATACGGACGGCCTGGTCCTGCTCCATCGGCCTGACTTCCACGACATCGCCTCGCACACGGAAGGTTCCCGAGTCGAAGGAGATGTCGTTACGTACGAAGTGGATGTCGACGAGTCGCCGAAGGAGATCGTCCCGATCGATCTCGGTCCCCTTTTCCAAGCGCACGTGCAGTTTTTCGTATTCGTCCGGGTTTCCGATCCCGTAGATGCACGACACGCTCGCCACGATGATCACATCCCGGCGCGACTGAAGCGCGCTTGTGGCCTTCAGCCGAAGACGCGTGATCTCCTCGTTGATGTCGACTTCCTTTTCGATATACGTATCCGTGACGGGCTTGTAGGCCTCCGGCTGATAATAATCGTAGTAGGAAATGAAGTACTCGACGGCATTGTCGGGGAAAAACGACTTGAACTCGCCGTAAAGCTGGGCGGCCAGTGTCTTGTTGTGAGAAATCACCAGCGTGGGGCGCTGGACCTCTTCGATCACCTTGGAAATCGTGTAGGTCTTGCCCGTCCCCGTCGCTCCCAGAAGCGTCTGGTGCTGAATCCCCCGGGTTAGACCGTCGACCAGTTCCGCGATAGCCTGAGGCTGATCCCCGGAGGCCTCGAAGGGCGCATCGACGCGTAATTCGTTCATAGTTCCGCCACACTGAAGTCAAAACGAGAGCGAATGGGGAATGTACCGACTCCCAACGGCCTCTGCAAGCTGGCCCGCCGAACAGCCCGCCGATTCGATTCAATCCTCATGAAATCGGAATACCCCAACGCCGATCATCCTCGTGCCGTGACCTTCACCAAATCCCTCAGAACACAATCCGAATCAACTTATTGTCATAATAAACAAATATTTATGTATTCTGACCGTCCGGCATTCCTTTCCGGAGGACGCGTCCGGCACAACCCTTGCACGGAAGCCCCGGCAAGAACAGTCAGACAAAGGTAGGGAGAGCACGCAACTTGTCGGGCAGGACGGGAGTTCAAGCAATGATGGGTCTCAAAAACACGGCAACTCTGATCATTCTGGGTTTATTCACGGCCACGTGTGGCGGTGACTCGACGCCCACAGGGTCTCTCGGTGGCGTGGCGACGAGCGGAGGGAGCGGTGGATCATCCGATGGGGGTGGTGCGCCCAATGACGGTGCAGGAACCGTCGCAAGCGAGCCTGAAGGTTCTTTTTCTCGGCAACCGCAGGCAGGCGGGAACTTCCTCAGCGATTTCGACACGGTTGTCCAAAACACCTTCAGAAGTTTACCAGCCGACCAGATACCGGCGCTGACCGACCCCACGATGGTCGGTGCATCCGAACCGGGCGCCAGCTACGTCACTGATGATGAGCTGGTTCTGGGCGTCGTCATCAACGGCGAGGCCAGGGCCTACCCGCACCAGATCGGATGGTGGCACGAGATCGTCAACGATGTCGTCGGTGGCCACGCCGTCGTCGTCAGCCTCTGTCCCCTCACGAGCACGGGAATGGTATTCGACGGTCAGGCATTCGGCGGCCGCCTGACGTGCGGTGTTTCGGGATTCCTGTTCAACAACAACCTGGTGATGTACGATCGCAGAGATCCCCTGAGTAGCGCTACGCTCTACCCCCAGATGATGGGCGTCGGCGTTTCCGGTGATCGATCCGGCCACGTCTTGACCCAGATGCCCGTCATCGAGACGACGTGGCGCTACTGGCAGCGCCTCTTTCCGAGCTCTACCGTCGTGAGCGTTTTCCAAGATCCGAACGCCAGGTTTTCGTCTGCCACCAACACCATAGCGCCTCAGAACGCAGAAAGCCTTTACAGGGACTACCCTTACGAAATTCTCAACTACCGCTCCCCCAAGTCGAATCCGTTGATTGATTCTTTTCCTACCCTCAGCCGAAATCCAACAGCACAGATCTTCGAAAACAAGGATATGGTCCACGGAATCCGCTTCGGCCAGATCGTCAAGGCCTATCCCTTCAAGCTGATGGGCGAAGAAGCGGTCATCAACGACACGGTTGCCGACAACCCCATCGTGGTGATCTTCTACGAGGCCGAGCAGTTGGCCATTTCCTTCTTCCGCGAGTTCGAAGGGCAAACCCTGACTTTCGAAAAGGTCGTGTCCACGGACAGTCTCTTCCCCTTTATGCTGAAAGACCTGGAAACGGGCTCGACGTGGGATCTTCTGGGACGAGTGGTTTCCGGCCCGAACAGCGGCTCGCAGCTGAAACAGGTTCCCGCGAACAATGCTTTCTGGTTCGCTTGGGCCACGTTCTGGCAGAACACGGGCATCCTGTAACGACATTCCTGCACTTCGGTGCAGGTCACGGAGCGGACGTCGGCCTCCCCGGCTGGTCGGTGTCCGCCCACCAAACACAGCGGCGTGACAACCTAGAACGGGGGTCACGCCGTCCTCTTTACATCGATTGAGATCAGATGACCAAGGCATACAAGTGGGCAACCCTTTTCCTCCTCATTGCGTGCACCCTCGCACCGGCTCGCGCTTGGGCCGGCGCGTGGACCTTCCAACATGGGACATTCTGGAGCAAGGTCACTTTCATGACGCAGGACACGAGGGAGGAGTACAAGAACGTGCCGGAGCCCAATTTCAGTCAAGGCGCCCGGGGCCCGTATCGGCTCGACGGAGCGTACAGTTCGCGTGCGGTTTTCTTCGACCTGTTCTACGGTGTAACCGATAATCTGAACGTGGGGATTCAGGTCCCCTGCTTTCGCCAGAGCTTCGAGGATGCCGAGCTTCGGGCCGGGTTCGGCGGCGCACGCCAATCGACCGGGTTCAGCGACATTCGCGTGTTCGTGAAACACAAGCTCATCGACTCGCCAATAGTCTCGTCCTTCAAATTCGGCTTCAAGGCACCCACGGGCGAGTTCAAGAACGAGCAGGGACTGATCCCCACGGGTGAGGGCCAATGGGATTTCGACTTCATCCTGCAGATGGGCCGGTCCTTTTGGCCGTTCCGTGCCTATACCAACGTCGATCTCGGCTACCGGCTGCGTCTACGCAACGCGACCATCGACCGCAACCCGGGGGACGAGTTTTTCTGGATTGGAGAGTCATGACCTCCGGCAAAGCCGGAGGCTTGAAAACTTGTGAACCGCTCAAAGCGGTTGGAAACCAAGCGCCACCTAAAGGTGGCGATTACCTGAAAATGTTGAGCTGGTCGAGACGCCGGTCCTCCCGCTCCTGGTTCTGGATATACTCCCGAACCGTCTGTTCATCCTTGCCAACGGTGGAGACCCAGTAGCCTCTTGCCCAGAAATGCTGCCCGGTGAAGTTCGACCTGCGTCCCAGATAGTTCCGAGCAATGTGAATCGCACTCTTTCCTTTGATGAACCCTACCGTCTGAGCTACTGAGTGCTTCGGCGGGATCGAAATCAACGTGTGCACATGGTCGGATCGCAGGTGACCCTCTTCCACACGGCATTCCTTCTGTGCGGCCAGATCCCGAATCACCTCGCCCAGATAGCGACGAATTTCACCATACAACACTTTTCTACGATACTTCCGAACCCAAACAACGTCATACTTGCACTCCCATACCGTGTGACGTAGACTCCTTACGTTGTTCATTAGAGAGCCTTCCTTCCGTGTGCTTTGAGCGGTCCACGGCAAGGGAGGCTCTTACATATTTCTGGAACTGTCAAACTCTGGGAGTCTCCCCGGCAGAGCCGGGGGCTTACCAAGGTTTAGTTATCTGCTTTTCTGCCCAAGCTGATCGGATGTGTCCTGATTCTGATCTTCGGGTGGATTATCGCCAAGATCATCCGTGCAGTTTCCGTGAGATTACTCGCCATTTTACGTCTGCACGTGCTAACCGAAAAGGCCAAGATCGATCAGTTCTTGAGCGAAGGGGGAATCAAGCAGTCGGCCATCGAAATTATTGGAACCCTCTTTTACTGGCTCATCATGCTGATCGTCATTGTGGCTGCATTCAACAGCCTGGGTCTGCGTGTGGCGTCTGAACTGTTTAACCAGGTTATCCTGGAGCTATAATCAAAAGGTGTGGAAAAAGAGAAAGGGCGACCCTACCCTTCCCGTGAGATAGTTGATTCACACAAAACCGGGTGAGAGGCCCGGTTGGGAAGGAGGATCGCCGTGAAGGAACATACGCATAGAGCCCCATTGAAGTCCATGCCGACGTGGGAGACGGTTGACGATTGGATCCGTGAAGAGATCCAGGGCCGGTTCCAGTCCATTCTGGAGGAGGAGGCGACCGCGTTCTTGGGCCGGTCGTGGTATGAGCGCCGAGCCGAGGTCGATAGCTCCACGGGCTACAGGAACGGCTACGGCAAGCCCCGGCGTCTCTCGACGAGCTGCGGAACGATCAAGGTCCGGCGTCCCCGGGTTCGTGGTCTGGAAGAGCGGTTTGAAAGCCGCATCCTCCCCCTGTTCGCCCGGAGAACCAGGGCCATTGGAGATCTGCTTCCCGACCTTTATCTCCACGGTCTCTCCCAGGGCGACTTCGAGTTGTCTTTGCGTGCGCTGCTCGGTGATGGCGCGCCGCTTTCGCCGACCTCGATCGCTCGTCTTCGAGGGAAGTGGGAGGTCGACTTCCAGGACTGGAAAGAAAGGCGTCTGGATAATCGCGAACTGGTCTACGCCTGGGCTGATGGCATCTACGTCAAAGCCGGGCTCGAGCGCGAGAAGGCGTGTCTGCTGGTCGTGATCGGCGCGATGAGCGACGGCAGCAAGGAGATCCTGGCGATAGAACCCGGTTATCGAGAGTCTACAGAATCCTGGCTCACGGTGCTACGGGATCTCCGGGATCGCGGGCTCGAACATCCTGTCCTGATCGCCGCGGACGGGAATATGGGCATCTGGGCGGCCGTTGATCAGGTCTGGCCAGAGAGCCGGCAACAACGGTGCTGGAACCACAAGATCCTCAACGTGCTCGACAAGGTCGCCAAGCGTGCACAGGCTGAAGCCCGCGCACTGCTCGTCCAGATCCCCTATGCCGGCACGAAAAAGGAGGCCGAGAAGCTCCGGAAACGCTTTGCCGCACGGTATCGCTCACAGTTCCCTGCCGCCGTGGAGACGCTCGAAAGAGACTGGGATCGGATGGTCACGTTCTACGACTTCCCGAAGGAACACTGGAAACACCTGAGAACCACGAACGTCGTCGAGAGCCCCTTTGCTTCCGTTCGGCTTCGCACAAACGCCGCCAGGCGATTCAAGAAAGTCAGGAACGCCACGACTCTCATCTGGCGTACGCTCAAGGTCGCAGAGAGCCGATTCAGGAAACTCACCGCGCCACACTTGCTACAACAAGTCTACGATCAGAAACACTCAACCGGACCGCAGGTCGAAGCCGGGAAGATGGCCGCCTGATTTCTTTTACACACCTATTGACCTGAACTCTTATCCTGTTCATACCGAACATCATCGTGTCTATCTTTGTGCTCATCCTTGGCCTCTTCCTTGCCAACTTCACCAGACAGATTGTTGTCACCTATTCCAGGAACGTTGGCATACAGAATGCCGATACGATGGGTGAAATCACGCAATACGCGATTGTCATCTTTGTCGTCTCCATCGCTTTGACGCAGATGAATATCGGTGAAGAAATTATAGCCAACTTGATTCTTGTCCTGTTTGGAGCCGTCTGTTTAACGTTGGCTCTCGCATTCGGGCTCGGCGGTCGCGATTGGGCGTCGGGTGTGATCGAAAAATTTTGGGAGAAATGAAGCAAATGCTTTTCGCAAGGGATGTCGGGAATATGAATTAGAATCTGCCCACCATACGACGCTCTTCGGTCCTTCCAGTTTCGGCAGCTCTGATGGTCGCAACGACCCCCCCTCCTCCGTCTTGGGAAGAGGGGTTCTGCCAGGCAAAGTCAGCCAGCGCAGGGCGTGCAAGACCGAGGACTGGAAGTCTTAAAGGTTGCCTATTTACGACGTGTCAGGCTTATCCATGTTCTTCGCTCTCAGGAACGCCAGCCTGACCTCGGGTTCGTAGATCACTCCGGCACCCCTCTTCGGCACCCTCGTGACCGTGTTCCGTCTTCAACTCCAGCCCTTGATCTTGCGATAGTTCTCGAGTCGAAGAGGTCAGGTCGATCAGCCATTGTTGTACTCCACAGGCACCCGCACCGTAAACGTGCTGCCCTTGCCCACCTCGCTCACCACACCGATGGTCCCGCCCAGAAGCTCAGCGAACTTCCTCGTGATGGACAACCCCAACCCGGTCTCTCGGGTGCTTTCGGTGCATCCGCCGTGTGATCGAACGCGAAACCGTGGACTCGTCGGTCAGCCAGCGTAGCGTTTTCGCAACTCTCGCGCCGCGGCCGCTTCGTTGCTGAGCTTCTGGTAGGGCTCCTCCAACTGCATGTTGCCCCCCAGCCCGGGTGAGAATCCACAGTCGGGATTAATACTCAGGCGGTTCGCGTCGACGTGCTTCATGGCCTCCTCGACGCGTCCGACGATCTCCTCCGTCGTATCGATCTTTTGGAATCGGCACTCAACGGCGCCCAGGCCGATGAGCTTATCCTCCGGCAGCTGCTGGAGAATGGCGACATCCCCGGCGACGGGGATGCTAAATTCCATGACATATTGATCGACACCAATGCGCTTCATGGTATCGATGATCGGCTCGTATCCCCCTTCAGCCCCCCAGCCCCTACGGCCATAGTTGCGGCGGCACAGGTGCAGGGCGGTCTGCACCTTGTCGATACCGGCGATCATCTCGTTGATCTTGTCGGCGGCCAGGTCCATCTCATACTGGGGGTCATCGAAAGAGTCGCGGTACTCGGGATCGACGAGCACGCACAGATGCGGTTCGTCTATCTGCACAACTGTGACTCCAGTATCCTGCAGGGACAACAATTCGTCGCGGAGTATGGGTACGAGGGCCTCGATGAAGCTGTCGCGAGTCGGGTAGGCCTTCGATGACACGTCCCGCTCCCACAACCTGACCCCGAGGAGATAAGGCGACGGGACGCAGACCTTGGTCATGCGATCGGTTGCCTCGACGAGGAAGCGGGCCTCCTCGGCAATCAGGCCGGGTTTGACCACGTCCATGGGTTCGGTGACGGAGATACCCCAACGGTGTGGCTCGGTGCGCAGGTCCACGGAAAACCCGGTGGCGATGTCGGCGACGATGTGCGTGTAGGCGTGCCGGCGCCACTCGCCGTCGCTGACCAGATCAAGTCCCGCCTGCTCCTGAACGGCGATGGCGTAGCGCACAGCGGCATCCATCTGGGGGGAACGAGCGGCCTCGGCCGACTCAGGCCCAGGAGTATCGGGGAGCATCTCCCGCACCATCAGGGGCCGCGGAAGGCTGCCGACGACACCCGAGGCGAAGGGGGTTTCTGCAAATCGCTTGGATATGGCCATAAGTCGTACCTCCGACTGGCAAACGACAGGTGGTGACGGAGTTACATCGTAACCACCTTACCCTCGACGAGGGGGGTCTCCTCCGTGGTCGTGACGGCGCAAGGAAATCTGTGCCCTTACCGGCGTCGCCGTGACACCTTGCTTGTCCAGGGCGATGAAGTGGATGCTGCCCGCATTCTGCGGCGGAAGCTCACTCCTAATACTCAAGCGGCACCCGCACCGTAAACGTGCTGCCCTTCCCCACCTCGCTCTCCACGCCGATTGGTTCCGCCCAGCAGTTTCGCGAACTCCTTCGTAATAGACAGCCCCAACCAGTCTGAAGGAGGGCCCCAAGCCTCTGCTGAAAATCTATTTACTTGGCATCCAACTCACTCATTGGTAGGCTGATCGTTACCTCCGTGCCATTTCCTACCTCGCTATCGATCTGAATCTCGCCTTCGTGATCCTGGACAATCCTGAGTCGGTGGACAATCCGAATCCCAACTTCATCCGGTCCTGGGTGGCATGAAAATCAAAATCGAAAATACGCTCCAATTGAGCGGGAGGAATACCCACCCCAGTATCGCTGATTCTGATAAAGACTTCGTCGTCAGCCGTAGAGGTACTGATGCGTATCTCTCCTGTTTCTTCGATGGCGGTGAGTGCGTTCTTGAGCACGTGCATGAAGACCTGGTTCATCTGTCCGGGAGAACAGTAGATCGGCGGAATGTCCCCGTAATTCTTGACCACGGTGATGTTTTCATCTATCCGGTTTTGCAGCAGCGTCAGAGCGCTGTCGATCCCCACGTGAAGGTCTACCACCTGGAACTCGGCTTCGTCCAGCCGGGCGAAATTGCGCATGCTGCTGACAATGTTGCTCACCCGCCCGGTACCAGTGGCCATCACCTGGTTGCCATCGGCCAGGACCTTTATCAGCGATTGAATGGCCCGGAGCTATAATCAAAAGGTGTGGAAAAAGAGAAAGGGCGACCCTACCCTTCCCGTGAGATAGTTGATTCACACAAAACCGGGTGAGAGGCCCGGTTGGGAAGGAGGATCGCCGTGAAGGAACATACGCATAGAGCCCCATTGAAGTCCATGCCGACGTGGGAGACGGTTGACGATTGGATCCGTGAAGAGATCCAGGGCCGGTTCCAGTCCATTCTGGAGGAGGAGGCGACCGCGTTCTTGGGCCGGTCGTGGTATGAGCGCCGAGCCGAGGTCGATAGCTCCACGGGCTACAGGAACGGCTACGGCAAGCCCCGGCGTCTCTCGACGAGCTGCGGAACGATCAAGGTCCGGCGTCCCCGGGTTCGTGGTCTGGAAGAGCGGTTTGAAAGCCGCATCCTCCCCCTGTTCGCCCGGAGAACCAGGGCCATTGGAGATCTGCTTCCCGACCTTTATCTCCACGGTCTCTCCCAGGGCGACTTCGAGTTGTCTTTGCGTGCGCTGCTCGGTGATGGCGCGCCGCTTTCGCCGACCTCGATCGCTCGTCTTCGAGGGAAGTGGGAGGTCGACTTCCAGGACTGGAAAGAAAGGCGTCTGGATAATCGCGAACTGGTCTACGCCTGGGCTGATGGCATCTACGTCAAAGCCGGGCTCGAGCGCGAGAAGGCGTGTCTGCTGGTCGTGATCGGCGCGATGAGCGACGGCAGCAAGGAGATCCTGGCGATAGAACCCGGTTATCGAGAGTCTACAGAATCCTGGCTCACGGTGCTCCGGGATCTCCGGGATCGCGGGCTCGAACATCCTGTCCTGATCGCCGCGGACGGGAATATGGGCATCTGGGCGGCCGTTGATCAGGTCTGGCCAGAGAGCCGGCAACAACGGTGCTGGAACCACAAGATCCTCAACGTGCTCGACAAGGTCGCCAAGCGTGCACAGGCTGAAGCCCGCGCACTGCTCGTCCAGATCCCCTATGCCGGCACGAAAAAGGAGGCCGAGAAGCTCCGGAAACGCTTTGCCGCACGGTATCGCTCACAGTTCCCTGCCGCCGTGGAGACGCTCGAAAGAGACTGGGATCGGATGGTCACGTTCTACGACTTCCCGAAGGAACACTGGAAACACCTGAGAACCACGAACGTCGTCGAGAGCCCCTTTGCTTCCGTTCGGCTTCGCACAAACGCCGCCAGGCGATTCAAGAAAGTCAGGAACGCCACGACTCTCATCTGGCGTACGCTCAAGGTCGCAGAGAGCCGATTCAGGAAACTCACCGCGCCACACTTGCTACAACAAGTCTACGATCAGAAACACTCAACCGGACCGCAGGTCGAAGCCGGGAAGATGGCCGCCTGATTTCTTTTACACACCTATTGACCTGAGCTCATGGCCCGATTGTCTTTATACTCTTCGGAAGAAGTAACTTCCAGCGTCTGTTGCAGTTTGTCTATCGCACGGGTCATCGTGTCCTGCGTACTGCCGATTGCCCCCAGCGGCGTGTTCATCTCGTGTGCTACGCCGGCCACCAGATCCCCTAAAGAAGCCATCTTCTCCTGCATGAACAGTTGGTTCTGCGTTTCTCTGAGCTGGCGCAGGGTCTCTTCCAGGTCCTCCAGCGCCCGATTCAGATAGCGGTGGAACAGGAACACAACCACCAAGAAGAGGAGAATAGTGGAAGTCGTTGAAGCGATGTGCAATCCCTTCTGGACATTTTCTGACGCTTCAACGAGAAGGGAAGATGTAAACGAACCATACTCCGTATAGAGGAACATACAAAGCGATAAGACAGCCAGAGGTACTATCCAACGTTTATCCTTCTTATGTAAAAGGAGGAAACTGAAAGTCGGTATGACAAAGAAGAAATAATGGAGGCCGGGGGCGGGTCCAAGAAACACATTAGGTATTACGGTTATCTGAACTATCGCGGTGCAAAGAAGGACAATAGAAGCGAGTCTGTTGCATTTTTTCTGATGAGCTACAATCAATAGGTGTGGAAAAATAGAAAAGGCGACCCTACACTTCCCGTGAGATAACAATATCCACGAAATACCGGGTTCACAGGCCCGGTGGGAAGGAGGATCGCCGTGGGAAAACATAAGTCGAAGTCCCCCTCGTTGTCCATGCCGACGTGGGAAACCCTTGAGGGGTGGTTGCGTAAGGAAATCGAGGTTCGCATTCAGTCCATCGTTGAGGAGGAAGTGACCCAGTTCCTCGGACGCGGGTGGTATGAGCGCAAAGAAGCCGTAGATGCAGGATCCGGTTATCGCAACGGCTATGGGAAGCTGCGGCGATTGTCGACCTCTTGCGGCACGATCCAGATCAAGCGGCCCCGTGTTCGCGGTTTGGAGGAGCGCTTCGAGAGCAGGATTCTGCCGTTGTTCGCTCGGCGCACGAGAGAGGTGGGGGAACTGCTCCCGGAGCTCTATCTCCACGGTCTGTCTCAGGGCGACTTCGAGTTGGCCCTGCGAGGGCTTCTCGGTGATGGGGCTCCGCTCCCCCCCTCGTCGATTGCTCGCCTCCGCGGTCAATGGGAGGTTGATTACCAGACCTGGCAGGAACGACGCCTGGACGATCGTGAGCTCGTGTATGCCTGGGCCGATGGGATCTACGTCAAAGCCGGACTTGAGAAAGATAAGGCGTGTCTGCTTGTCGTGATCGGCGCCATGAGTGACGGCCGCAAAGAGGTTCTGGGCCTGGTGCCTGGGTATCGCGAGTCGACCGAGTCCTGGCTGGCTGTCCTTAGAGACCTACGGGATCGCGGCTTGGATCACCCCATTCTGATGGCGGCCGATGGCAATATGGGCATCTGGTCTGCCGTCGATCAGGTCTGGCCGCACACCCGTCAGCAGCGGTGCTGGAACCACAAGATTCTCAACGTCCCGGACCAGATCCACAAACGTCAGCAGCCTCAAGCTCGTGCACTGCTCGTCCAGATTCCCTATGCCAGCACGCGTCAGGATGCGGAGAAGCTGCGCAAGCAGTTCGTCGCACGATATCGCAACGAGTTCCCGAAGGCGGTGGCAACACTCGAACGGGATTGGGATAGGATGCTCACCTTCTTCGATTTCCCAGAAGAACACTGGCGCCACCTGAGAACGACCAACATCGTCGAGAGCCCCTTTGCATCCGTGCGGTTACGAACCAACGCCGCCAAACGCTACAAGAAGGTCGTCGCGGCAAGCGCTCTCATCTGGCGAACACTGATGGTCGCCGAGAAACGCTTCCGGCGACTCAATGCACCCCATCTGTTACACGTTGTTTATGCACAGCACAACCAAACTATGACCACAATCGACTCCGGGAAGAAGCTGGCCGCCTGATCTATTTACACACCTCTTGACTCGACCTCTTTCTGATTGAGCCCCAGCACAGTGAGATAGACCAAGCAGACAGGGGTATTGAACAGAATTGGATCCCACCAACCTTGTAACAAAAAAACGCCGTGTAACCAGCGGTGAAAAAGAGGGCCAGGACACTGACTATATTTGTCAGCCGACGTTTCAGGCCTGCACTTGATACTCTCATCGGCACCCGCACCGTAAACGTGCTGCCCTTGCCCACCTCGCTCTCCACACCAATCGTCCCGCCCAGCAGCTCCGCGAACTTCTTGGTGATGGACAGGCCCAGCCCGGTGCCCTTCTGCACTGCGCTCTCCGACCCCTCAGCCTGACGGTATTCGTCAAAGATTGTTGGCAGCTCGTCGGCGGGGATGCCCTTGCCGGTGTCGCTGACGGCAATGACAAGCTGATCGTCATCCACGCTCGCATTGACCGTCACGCTGCCACTATCGGTGAACTTGATGGCGTTGGACAGAAGGTTGATGACCATCTGCTGTAGCCGGGCCTCATCGGTGTTCGCCTCGCCGATGTCGACGGCCACGTCCTGGCGCAGCTCGACGCCCTCCTGTATCAGTGGGCTGACCGTGTCGCACGCAGACGCAATCAGTTCCTCGATGTTGAACGTAGTCGCCTCCACGTCCATACGACCCGCTTCAATCTTCGACAAGTCCATCAAGTCGTCTATCATCGCAAGCAGACGGTCGGACGCCTGGGTGACCTTTTGAAGATTCTCTCGACTTCTCTCCTCCATCGACTTGTCGCGGCGGAGAACGAAGTCCGTGAATCCTTTTATGGCGTTCATCGGTGTCCGTAGTTCGTGGGACATCGAGGCAAGGAACTCCGATTTGCGCTCCGTGTTCAATTGGATTTCACGGATGTCGAGGTAACGGGCGTAGCCGAGGGCGACTGCATCTGCGAACTCACGGAGTGTGGCGACTTCGTCGTCGGTGAAGCTATCTCGTTCGGATGCCGTCAGGCGTAAGCGACCATAGGCACCCGCAGGGACCTCAACGATTGCCACCCCCTCGCTGGTTCCCTGCCACGGCTCACCGGCAATGAACCGTTCGATGGTCTGTTGGATGACTTCGGGGAAGGGGGCGGGAACGTGAGGGGACTCCGCTGTGACCGTCCCCTGAGGGTCCAACCGGTAGGCGGTGTACCGAAAGCCCACGTCCCTGAAGTATTCCATCGTGGGACGCTCAACCGGCTCGTCGAGCACGTCGATTCCACACCCGTCGAAGGTGAGTTCTACCGTCTTGAGGCTCTCCGTCAGCAGCGACAGGATGCGTTCAAAGTCGCTTGCTTCGTCCATCGACTGCACCTCGGCACGGAGCCGCTGCACCGATGCTTCCACCGCCAGCCGTCGGTTTTGCGCTTCCTTCTCCTGAAGCTCTTTGTATCGCGAGTGGGCGTAGCCGAACACCTCGCCAAATCGCTTGATGAGCATCAGGGGCGCTTCGTCGATCGTCTCTATCGCCAGGAGAGAAACCCCTCCACCCTCGAAAAACACCCAGTACTGATGAACTTGGGGTGGCCATTGTTCCACAGAAGTCTCTGCCCAAGTAGTGAAACCACGGTCGACGTATCGCTGAAGGTCTTCCTTATCCGAGAGTCTGTGAGCATACGCATCTCCGCGTTGGGAAGCATCCCGCAATTCCTGATTCAGGTTGAATAGCTGAGGGGCACCGACCGTCCCGTCGGCCTGCGTTGCCCATACTTCGTCCTTGTTCGAAACGTGGATGAAGAGTCCAGCAGCAGCCAGTGATAGTCCCAGACCATCCATTTCGCGATACACAGCCTCCACTACCGGCCCAATGTCCTCGCTCGACCGCATCCCCTGCGCCTGACCCCGCAGTCGCTCCAGCACCTGCTCGCGCTGGAGGTCCACGTTGACCTGGAACAGCTCCTTGTTGGCGTCGGACAGGGCCTGGTTGCCCTCCCGCAGACGACGGTCACGACGCACCACACGCGCTGTCTGCCAGGCGATAAGCAGCATCGATAGACCCAATCCACCCAAAAGTGCCATTCGGGCATACGCAGGCGTAACGATCACCGCGACCGACACGGTCTCTTCCGAATAGTTCAGATCACGATCAACAGCCTTAACCTCGAACGTGTAATCGCCTACAGGAAGGTCCGCGTATTCGACGCTAGTCGTCTGGGTTGCCTTCCAATCGTCGTCATATCCTATGAGCCGATAGACATATGCCATTCTTGTTGCCGGTGTGGTCAGGCTGCGTCCTTGATACTCAATGGCCACGTAGCGCTGGGAAGTGGGGACTGTGATTCCTGAGACGGAACCGTGCCTCTCATCGGACAGCACGTCCACAAGATTGATCCGTGGCGGCGTTGAGGAGGGACGATATCTTGTGATGCCTCCCGTTGTCGTGATCCAGAAATCGCCGTTTCGGTCTTGTAGAACGTCGGTCGTCATGTCGCTGACCAGCCCGTCCTCTCGTCAGAGACTGAAACACGATGCCATCAAAACGGCTTACCCCTCCACCTCTGACCTCCGTGCCTTCAGAAACAGATTCATAGGACACATAAAGGACAACAAGACAAAGCGGCCCCTAACCAATGATGAGATCAACATTTACTTGGATTTCGATCATGGAAGGCGACCTAGACGCCTTCATTCTCTGGGTCAATAACGCGAAGGACAACGCATTCATGGAGGGCGCCCGGGATCTCGAACTGCCCATTTGGCCACTCGAACGCTGGCAGACGTTCTGGCGCGCGCGTGCAGCCTGGCGGTGTCGCGCGCTGGAAGCCGGCGACGGGCGCTGGTTTTGGCGGTTTGAGGGTCCGGTGTGTGGAGGGCTCTGCGTGGCCCTTCCGGCGCGGCGCGGCGGCGTTGAGTTGAGTGAGGTTCGAGCCGGTGACGTATCCATGCCGCAACGCAGAGAGTTCCGATTCGGCCGGGATACGGCACTGGTCGATCTGCCCGAGGCGGCCGACGTCGAACTGGAAGCTCGCTATGGATCCCCTGAGACAGGACAAACGTAGTGGTTTCTGTTTTTGGGACCGTGCGTACAAACACCGGCAGACCGTGTAGAGGCATCCCGGTAACCAACGGTGAAGAGATCGTCTCAACCGACTCGAACGGGAAGTTCAAGATCTCCGTAGATCCGTCTTCTCATTCGTTCATATTTGTCACCCGTGCAGGGGGATTCTCCAGAGATCGATGGTTCCTTCCCATCGCTGATGCGGGCGAAACGGCAGAGTTGGAGATCTCTCCACCAGAACGGAAATCGTCGCCACATCGAACCGTTGCCATTGGGCATATAACCGACATTCATCTGGATGAGGGGTTATTCGGTATCGTCACGAAGCGGATGTTGCTCCGAGACCTGCGTGAACTCCACACACGGTGTCCCGAGTTGGATCTCGTTGTGGCTTCCGGCGACATGACAGATTCGGGGGATATCAAGAGCCTGCGGGCGTTTCGCAGCGCGATCGCTACGAGTCGTATTCCAGTACTTCCGTTTTTCGGTGCCCATGACGGGAATGAAGAAGGATACATGAACGCGCCTTTCCCACATACCCGGAACTGGGAACGAGTGTTGGGACCACCGTACTATTCGGTGGAAATCGGTGGCTGGCATGTTGTCGCGTATCCTGACGAGGATTGGACCTTTGGGCAGAAGCACGCAGCGATGAAACGTCGCTGGCTCGAAGCCGATCTTGCCGGAGCCCGGGGAAGGCCCGTCTTACTGGCACAGCATTCCGCTCCCTCGGATACATGGCTCGAGTTTCTTGCCGAACACGGTGTGAAGGTTGTGCTGTTTGGGCATTTTCATGCCTCGAAGTGTTACCGTCAGAGAGGAGTGCTCGTGTATAGTACCGCACCCCTCGTGTACGGAGGGTATGACAGCACGCCGAGGGGGTTCCGCGTGATGATGCTGGGACGGAACGCGATACGCAGCCGTTATGTAGCCTTCAGCAAATCGCGCCCTCAGCAGCAGAATAAAGGAGCCCGTCTTAAGATCGCATGGCAGGCAAAAGCTCCGTCCTGTCTGTGCCGAAGCCAGCCGCTCGTCTCTGGTACGCATGTGTATGTTCCCGTATCGGATGAAGAATACCGCGGTTCGGCAGGCATTCTCTGCCTCGATGTGGATACCGGCCGGCGGAAGTGGTTCACAAAAACAGAGGATTCGGTGCGAGGGACGCTGGCAACGTCGGGTGATCTCCTCGCTGCGGTCACCCAACCAGGGGAGCTGTACGTCTGTGACTGCTCATCCGGTAGCATCCTGTGGTCTCGTAGACTCACTGGGTACCCAGAGCGTTGGATTCATACGGGTCCCGCCGTAGCCCATGGAACGGTCATAGCGGGAACCGGCTCCGGTGGTATTGAGGCATTTGCGTTGGAGACCGGCGAGGCGCTCTGGAGTTGGACCCATCCGAACGGAGCCCGAGACGGCTGGACCCACTACAGCAGTCCGGTAGCCGTGGGCGAGAGATTCCTGATCGTCGTTGCCCGTATAGGAGTATCCTGTCTCACGGCAAAAGACGGAACGCTCTGCTGGCACTATGATTCGCACTATGAGTATATGCTCGCTCCCGTAGAACTGGCTGCCGGGAGAGTCTTCGTTCCGGACAATGATAGGTTTTATGCGGTAGATCCGGGTACTGGCAAACACCTGTGGATGAGACCGACACTGGCAGGTGAGATTCTCTCCTGGGCAGCCGACGATGATCTTCTCGTCATAAACACGGCCGATGGACGGTTCTACGGCACCAGCGATTGTCGGTTGGAGCGCGTAAAGAGCGGGGTGGCTCAATTTCGCAATCCCACAACCGGCGCACCGTTGTTTGAGGTGAGTTACGGCGAGGAGCTTGCCAGCATGGTCTCATACCGCCGCGACAGTGCACATGCCCTTGCGGCACCGATTCTGTCGCAGTACGGTGTATACCTCGCCGGCTTAGATGGTCGAATCTCTGTGGTAGATCGGGGACGGGGTGACGTGGTCTCGACTATGAATGTAGACGAACCGATCGTATCGTGGACTCAGATCGATGAACATTCGCTTGTCGCATCTACGTATCCGGGCTCAGTCTTGCGTATCGATGACGCCGCGGTTTGAGGAGGACCTATGATTCGAGTATCCGTAGGAGTGGGCGACCTCTCAGACAGGTACCTGAGGCGAGAAGCTCCAGCGCGTAGTTCTCATAACCGGCGAGTCTCCGCCGCTGTAGACCGGGACCGTCAGCAGCAGACAGAGGATGGTGGCATAGGTGCGCATCGCAACTCAAGATAGGGCGGGCAAGGAGCAGGTCGCAAGGAAGGCTGAAACGACCCCTATATTAAGGCTCTATCCGGGTTTCTCAACGGTGAAACTATAGAATGACAAGGTCATAGATCGTTCCCTACGCTTGGTTGTGTGTGTAGGACAATCAAAGCGAAGGGGGTGCGACCTATGACCGGGAGCAGATTACTATCGAAACTGCTGAGATTCAAGGGGTTCCGTGTTGTCAGCTGGTGGTTTGAGGGGAGAAGCTGTTTCGTCATCGCCGTAAAGCCACATAAGAATGGTTGTTGTTGTCCGGAGTGCGGCCGTCGAGGTAAAATCGTCCGCACAATGCCCCATCCGCGTCGGTGGTGTGACATTCCGGTGTGCGGGTGGAGGGTCTGGCTTCTCTACCATCCTCGGGAGATTCGGTGTCCTACCCACGGTCGTGTGGTCGAGGAGATTCCGTGGGCGGAGCGGTTCTCTCGGGTGACGTATCGCTTCGAGTATGCCATGCTGCGCTACTGCCAGACCATGACGCAGAAGGCGGCGTCCGAGTTACTGCGCATCTCTGCCTCGACGCTGTCGGATCTCCTTCACCGATCCATCACGCGGCTTCGTGAAGGTCATCGTATCCGAGGGCTCAAAACCATCGGGATCGACGAGATCTCCTACGCCAAGCGTCACAGGTACGCCACGCTCGTTTACGATCTGGACCGCTCCTGCGTGGTGTGGGTTGGCCGCGGCAGGGCGCGTAAAACGATCGATCGGTTCTTCACAGAGGCTCTCAGTCCCTACCGGAGATCCAAGATCGAGTGGGCCTGCTGCGACATGAGCGAAGCTTACATCGGAGCCATCCAGGAACACTGTCCGAATGCCAAGCTGGTCCTCGATCGCTTTCACATCGTCAAGGCTCTCAATGCCGCCGTTGACGAGGTCCGTAAGGACCAGTGGCGTAAAGCTGCCCCGGATGAGCGCAAAGCCATGAAGGGCCTCCGATGGCTCCTCTACCGGCACTCAGCGACACGCTCCAGAGGGGATACTCGGACACTCAAAGCACTGGAGAAGGCGAACTACCGAATCTATAGAGCCTGGAGACTCAAGGACGAGTTCGAGCAGTTCTGGGAATACAAAGCGCCCTGGGCTGCCGAACGCTTCCTGAAATGCTGGACGACGTCCGCACTCAGAAGTCGACTTGAACCCCTGCGAAAGTTCGTCAGGACCCTGCGACAGCACTTCTTCGGCGTCCTCGCATTCGTGAACACGCGTCTTACCAACGCCATCGCCGAAGGCCTCAACCGAATCGTCCAAATCGTCAAGAACCGAGCCAGCGGATTCCGCACACTCGACGCATTACGATATGATCTTCCTTACCGTCGGAGACATAAACATCCCTGAGCAGATTCCGAAGAGGTTCCGCACACTCTAACCGCGCCCCCATGCCAGGAACCACGGCACCTTCACCCACTTCATCTCGTTGAGAGATCCGGATATAGCCTATATTAAGGGCTCTATCCGGGTTTCTCAACGGTGAAACTATAGAATGACAAGGTCATAGATCGTTCCCTACGCTTGGTTGTGTGTGTAGGACAATCAAAGCGAAGGGGGTGCGACCTATGACCGGGAGCAGATTACTATCGAAACTGCTGAGATTCAAGGGGTTCCGTGTTGTCAGCTGGTGGTTTGAGGGGAGAAGCTGTTTCGTCATCGCCGTAAAGCCACATAAGAATGGTTGTTGTTGTCCGGAGTGCGGCCGTCGAGGTAAAATCGTCCGCACAATGCCCCATCCGCGTCGGTGGCGTGACATTCCGGTGTGCGGGTGGAGGGTCTGGCTTCTCTACCATCCTCGGGAGATTCGGTGTCCTACCCACGGTCGTGTGGTCGAGGAGATTCCGTGGGCGGAGCGGTTCTCTCGGGTGACGTATCGCTTCGAGTATGCCATGCTGCGCTACTGCCAGACCATGACGCAGAAGGCGGCGTCCGAGTTGCTGCGCATCTCTGCCTCGACGCTGTCGGATCTCCTTCACCGATCCATCACGCGGCTTCGTGAAGGTCATCGTATCCGAGGGCTCAAAACCATCGGGATCGACGAGATCTCCTACGCCAAGCGTCACAGGTACGCCACGCTCGTTTACGATCTGGACCGCTCCTGCGTGGTGTGGGTTGGCCGCGGCAGGGCGCGTAAAACGATCGATCGGTTCTTCACAGAGGCTCTCAGTCCCTACCGGAGATCCAAGATCGAGTGGGCCTGCTGCGACATGAGCGAAGCTTACATCGGAGCCATCCAGGAACACTGTCCGAATGCCAAGCTGGTCCTCGATCGCTTTCACATCGTCAAGGCTCTCAATGCCGCCGTTGACGAGGTCCGTAAGGACCAGTGGCGTAAAGCTGCCCCGGATGAGCGCAAAGCCATGAAGGGCCTCCGATGGCTCCTCTACCGGCACTCAGCGACACGCTCCAGAGGGGATACTCGGACACTCAAAGCACTGGAGAAGGCGAACTACCGAATCTATAGAGCCTGGAGACTCAAGGACGAGTTCGAGCAGTTCTGGGAATACAAAGCGCCCTGGGCTGCCGAACGCTTCCTGAAATGCTGGACGACGTCCGCACTCAGAAGTCGACTTGAACCCCTGCGAAAGTTCGTCAGGACCCTGCGACAGCACTTCTTCGGCGTCCTCGCATTCGTGAACACGCGTCTTACCAACGCCATCGCCGAAGGCCTCAACCGAATCGTCCAAATCGTCAAGAACCGAGCCAGCGGATTCCGCACACTCGACGCATTACGATATGATCTTCCTTACCGTCGGAGACATAAACATCCCTGAGCAGATTCCGAAGAGGTTCCGCACACTCTAACCGCGCCCCCATGCCAGGAACCACGGCACCTTCACCCACTTCATCTCGTTGAGAGATCCGGATATAGCCATATTAAGGACCGCCCCGCCGGCGTGTGCCAGCGGGGCCCGTTTATTGTCCATAATGGGGCTTTAAGACAACACAATCTGGCAGCCGTTGCGTCCCTAGGAGGTGTTGGGAGCCTGATTTTGCGACGCTTCGGTTAACGGACAGCCAGCTACGACGCCTGCCGTGCCGAAGGCCTGGGGCGCGGCTAGCGTCTTTTGCCGAGACCACTGCTACTTCCCTTGCTCTTCCTCACGGAACTGGTCCATTTGGCTTTCGAGGCCGATGGCACGATCAACGGGAATCACGAAGGCGATGCCGGTGCCCGGTTTCTGGAACTCACCGGCGCGGTTTATGGCCTTCAGAACGGGATCGACGAAAACTTCCGTCAGCAGGAACAAGAGCAAGTCCGATTGGGCTTCGAGCGCCAAGCCAAAGAACGTCTTCGCTTCGTGCACTCCGACACCGCGCGCGGGAATGATGGTCGCGCCGGTCGCGCCGGCGGCCTTGGCCGCATCGATGACGTTGTCGGTGTGGTCGGGTTTCACGATGGAGACGATGAGGTAGAACTTCATTGCGAATCTCCTCCTTCCTGATTCACATACGACTATCCCGGCTTCGGGGACCGGGAACGTCGTCTCCGGGACATCAGCGTGGCCAGTTGCCCGTAGCCCAGGACCGCCATGATCGGAAACAGCGAGGCGAAAGCGATGAGGCCGAACCCGTCGAGTGCCGGGTTCCTGCCGGGAATCGTGGCCGCCAGCCCCAGGCCCAGGGCGGTTACCAGCGGCACGGTTACGGTCGAGGTGGTGACCCCTCCGCAATCGTAAGCCAGCGGGACCAGGTTTTTCGGTGCGAAGGTGGTCTGCACGATAATGATGAGGTAGCCGGCGGCCATGAACCCGTGCAGCGTCGTACCGGAAACGATGCGTAGGACGCCGAGCGCAACTCCGACGCCTACGCCGATTCCAACGGCGACCCGCAGCCTCCGCTGCCGGACGGCGCCAGCAGACACTGTCTCGGCCTTCAGGGCTACGGCGATGAGCGCCGGTTCCGCGACCGTGGTGGCGAAGCCGAGGAGGGCGGCGAACACGTAGATCGCGAAATAGGCGCTCCACGGCGGATCCTGCGGAACCACCTCCGTGCCGAAAACGAACGCCGGGTCGGACAGTTGCTGGGCCATCGCCCGGCCCAGGGGGAAGAGCGCACCCTCCAGTCCGATCAGGAAGAGGGCGAGGCCCGCCAAGACACAGAACCCACCGGCGAACAGGCGTCGCAGGTGCGGAATCGGCCGCCGGAGCACGAAGAGCTGGAACACCACCAGGACGGCGACGATCGGCAGCAGGTCACGAGCCATCGTGAGCAGTGTGTGTCCCATGTCCGCAAACAGCAGCATCGTCACCCTCCTGCTCCCAGTCCGAAAACAAGCATCCCGTAACCGAGTACGAAGAGAATGGGCAAGAGCGAAGCGAAGGCGATGAGGCCGAAACCGTCGATCAACGGGGTGCGGTTGCGGATGGCCGAGGCTAGCCCGATGCCAAGCGCCGTCACCAAGGGAACGGTCACCGTCGACGTGGTCACACCGCCCGTGTCGTAAGCGATACCGACGATTTCCTGCGGTGCCACCAGGGTCAGCAAGACGACGAGGATGTAGCCGCTCATGATGATCAGGTGGATGGGCCAGCCGAGGAGGATGCGCACTACGCCCAGGGACACCGCGACGCCGACGGAGACGGCAACCGTGAACCGCATCCCGAGGGCGTAGCGACCCGTGGTGCCCGCCTCGATCAGACCGGCATCCGTGGCGACCTCGGCCGCCTCCTGTGTGACGGCGATCAGCGCCGGCTCTGCCGCCGTGGTGGCGAAGCCGAGCACGAATCCGAACGCCAGGAGCCAGAACGCGCTGCCTTTGCGAGCGAACTCGTTGGCCATTGATTCGCCGAGCGGAAACAGTGCCAGCTCGAGGCCTTCGACAAACAGGGCCAGGCCGGCGATCACGGCGCACATGCCGATCAGAACGTCGAGAAAATCAGGGAGCGGTTGGCGGAGCACGGCGAGTTGAAAGACGGCGATGAGGAGGAACACTGGCAGGAGATCCCGCCCCGCCTCCCTGACCCTGCGGGCGACAATCGCCCGCAGGGTCCGCCCGGGTCCACCCCGAACCTCGCTACCGGCGTCGGAAGTGGCTGGCGGTTGCTTCATCGGCGGATGTATAGGGTGCTAGCGCAACCCTCCCATGAGTATGATGTCAGCCTCGTGCGGTATCTGCAAAGAGTCTGCCTGTCCAAATTTTCCGTCCACCTTCAAGGGGAAGCTGGTAGCTCTCACGCTGCCATACGTTACGCTGTTCCACGATCAGAGGCGGGTATCGGCGAGCCATCGCTCAATCTCGGCGTCCAGGTGGACAGTGAGGGTCCTCAACCCCCGTGGACGTAGTGGCCGCCATCTGGGAACCAGATCAGGTCTACGACGCACGCACACGCGACGGCGAAGACGAACCCGACGATCATGCCATAACAGCAGGGCTTCGCTTTTCGGTACAGCCCAATACCACCCAGACGTAGGATCATCACCTTCGCCAACCACACGATGAAAATGCCGACCGTGTTGACCCGAACGGGACTGTCGAACATCATCAGCAACCCGATCGGGTGCCACGGCCACCACGTCACACGCGCCTGAAGCAGAGTGGCCGCGCCCGCGGCACCCATGCCGACCAGCCACACAGCAATCTTCCCGGGGTCCGGCACGGTGCGTGGTCCGGCGATGACGGTTGCGATCCCGTTGTACATCCCCCGAGGCGCTCCCAGGAGCGACCAGGTGTTGAAGGTCGCGCCGCCTTCCTGATAGCACAGGTGAATCGTGTAGCCAGCTCCCGCGAGGAGACCTGTCAATGTCGCCATTGCGATGAATCGCGTCACCGTGTTTTTCCGCCCGATCATTCGCTCGACGTGCGGAAGGGCGGGAGGCAGTCGCCAGCCCGCAAGCAATCGCCATCTGGCAACGCCCGAACCGACGAGCGAGGCGTCGCTCAAGGCAATCGTGCCTGTCCACATCGTGGGGATTTCGGTGACCCCGATCGGGTTCGGGCTCGTGGCCGTGGTCCCGAATTTGGGGAAGAGGTAGGCGAACCCGCTCGCCGACAAGAATTTCATGACGAGGAAAATGCTCGCCCAGAACAACACGATCCAAACGGCGGCGAGCCAGAGCTCAAGACCGGCGGCGTAGAGCCAGAAAGTCATGAACGTGCCCCCGGCCGCGATAGCCAGGAGCGCACCCCGGGGCGTGAGGAAGACCGTGTGGCCGGGCTCTCCTTCACGCGCTTGACGCCAGATGCGGCGGAGATGTCCGCGCGCCGTCCAGAACGACCAGATGACCAGCCCGATCATCACCCCGTGAATGAAGAGACCCGTGATCTCGGTGGGGTTGGCCTCCTGTCCCGCGAGGCCGACGGAGAAGCCGACCCGCCCCATCGCGTATTGAGCCACCAGGCCGACCAGGTACAGCGACCAGATGCTGAACAGGATGTTCACATCGCAAAGGAACGTGAACCCCATCACCGTAGGGAGCAGACGATACGAGAATTCGCGCACATAGCGTGAAATGATGATGGCGCGCATCCCGAACCGACTGTGGAAGGGATCGAAGATCGCGATGCGTGGAAACGCGGTGACGAAATACTCGATGATATTCCACATCAGGGGGAATGCGGCGATCGAGAACCCGAGCCAGAAGATTCGGTTCTTCAGGAAGGGTGGCCAGCCGCGCTCACGGTCGAATCCGGCGGTCAACGCAATCGGTACTTCGGCAAGCGGGTAGGTGAGCCGCTCGTGATCCGCCCAGTGACGTTGGAAGATAGCGGTGACGCCGACCCCGATGCTCATCATCGCCAGCCCGGATGTGCACGCCCAGAAAATCGGCGTGATCCACGCAGGCCACAGGAAGCCAGGATCGTTGGTTCCGAGATAAAAATGTTCCTCGACCCCGGGCAGATTGGTCGGGTACATCCACCACGGGAGATGATCGAAGAAGAGCTCAGCCCAGCGGTTTTCCGGAGACGCGTAGTAGCGAGGCGCGACCATCGTGCCGACCCACTGCGTCGCCCAGTTGTAGCCGGCGAAAGAGCCGCCCACCCACAGGACGGAGAGCAGTGTGCGGAGCTCAGAACTCGTGAGGGAAGCGGATGGAAGAAACCGCTTGAGAAGGACGTTGATACCCAGCCCGACGACGAAGGGAATCAGGACCACCAGCGGAAGGTTGGACATCGCCAGGTGGGCCGAGCGCGTCTTGAATTCAAGGTAGGTGGCGAGGACGCACGATCCGACCAGCGCGGCGAAGGCCAGGAGCACCACCGGCGAACGCACGCGATCGCGAGCACCCGGATCAACCTGCTCCTGTTGATCGGCGATGTCGGTAGCGAGACTCAAGACGGGCGTTTCTCGGGATTTCGACCGGGATGCTAACCGGCGTTGGCGGTCGGGCCACGCCGCCTTTTCTGACTTCTGACGCCTGCCCGCCGGAGCCGCACCGCGGCGAAGGTGGGACTGACGCCTGAGAACTGCGGCCGCTAGGCCGCCCTACCCCTGGACGAATGTATCCGAATGCGTCTTCAGTGAGGGGAGCCAATCAAGATCAGGCCGGACGACCCCGCCTTCATCGACTTCCAGGTAGGGCCCATCGGTTTTAGGCTGTGAGGAGGGACCGTACATGACGGCACGCTGTTCCGGCGTCATGCCCTCGAGGATCTCGGCGTCCCATTGCTGCTCTGGGTCGACATCATGGATCGCGGATCCCCGCCGAGCGGCGGTGCGGCACGCATACTTGAAGAGAACCGTCCTCCGCGGATGTGCGGCCTTCCAGGGTCGGGCGCCGTGGGTCTGCGCCCCATCCATGAAGAACAGGGCGTCTCCTGCTTTGACTTCGGGCGTTTCGACGCATCCCATCTCATCTTCCATCGTGCGAACGCCGGGCGGGATGGGATAACGGGACTTGTGGCTCCCGGGTACACAGGTGAACCCGCCATCGTCGGGTCCCGCGTCGGCCAGGAGGTAAGCGACTGTGACACCCCCCGCGAAGAAGGTTCCGTTCCGCGCATCATAGGAGACGTAGGGTTTATGGGGTTCGCCAGCTCCGTGCAGCATGTGGATCGGTGTCCCGACAATACCTCCGATGAACACGGGGCCGCTGTCGAGGCGAAACCCGGCGCCGCACATCTCGCGCAGCCGTCCCACGATTTCCCGATGGATGAGCATCTTCCGAAACGGCTCGCAGTGGGGTGGCTCGAGCATCAGCAGCCATGGCGCATTGGCGTGCGTACGGACGAAATGGCCATCGAGCCAGGCCGCGTTGGCGGTTTGGCGGAGGAAATCCGAGTAGGCATCCTTGCCGTTCGCCATCCGATCATCAGCGTGGTCCAGGGCTTCATTCGCTGCGGCGACTTCGTCGGGCGTCAGGACACCCGGTAGGACGAGATGGCCTACGAGGTCCCAATAGTAGCGTTCTTTGTCAGTCATGGTGTCCTCGTAGTAGCAGGTCGGCACATTCCCCAGATCCGTTTGGAAATTTGCCTCGTTTTTGCCACCCCAACCTCCAGTGGTTAGACGAACAAGATGCGACGGCGAGGAACGGCGGGCAAGAGATGCTGATGGAGGGGATAAGGCAGAACAGGAAAGCCCCGCCGATCTGATAACCGGCGGGGTCTTTTCTGACCGTTCGGGCCATTCACACACTTCCTACGTCAGGCCACCGATTGCACGCCCGACAGGTAGTTGGGCCAAACGATCTCGGTCACACGCCTCACGCTGCAGTCGGGGACCAGAACCAGTTCGATGCGAACGATCGGAAGGGTGCTTTTCAAGCGACTCCCCTCGGGGAGTCGAACCCCCGTAAGTCTGGACGGCCGTAGCCTGCGCCCCTCAGCAAGTCCCACGCGACAGCTGCCAGACCGCGGCTTTCTGCTTCCCAGGCGGTAACTTGACAAGATCTCTCAACCTGCGCTCCGATAGCCGCTTTAGCGCAGGGTCACTGTCCCTTAGTACTCCTGTTCGCAAATACGGTGACGTATTCTAAGCAGACTTTGCCAAGGGCGTATCGTAGAACCTGAGTTTGTCGATCATCTCCGCGAGATCTGTTCGTGTGAACTTCCATTTGAAGGGTGTGGCGATACGTCCGTAGCGTTCCTGAAAACCGAGGATTCTTGCCTCAAGCTCTTCGAGCGATGCAAATTCGATAGGTGTCAGAGCCTTGCGTTTGAGGATCGAGAAGTAGATCTCGATCTGATTGAGCCAGCTTGCGTGGATCGGAAGGTGAACGGGGTGGATGTTTGGCCACTTCCCCTGGATACGGTCGATGCATGTTTGCCCTCGGTGCGAGGAGCCATTATCCACGATGAGGTAGACTTTCTTTGCCGAGCAATAGGGTTTCCGGCTCATGATCAGGCTCAGGAGCCGGTTGAAGGGCTCGATACCCGAAGAAGACTCACAGAGACCGAAGATTCGACCATTGTGCACGTCGAGAGCAGCCAGATAGGCCAGGGCTCCTTTCCGCTCGTATTCGTGTTTCAACGCGTGCCGCTCTGTTCGAGGCTGGCGGTAGGGTAACGTGCTTGCGAGCTCGTGCTTGAATACTGGTCTTTTCGTCGGCAGAAAGTACATATTCCCTCGGCCCTAAGGGTTCGCGAATAAATAAACGGTCGATCTCAATGTTGAGCCATTGGCCGGATCGTGTAGTTCCAGTCGCCGTGGAAATCGTGCGGAGTGAGATCGATTTGGGTCATCTGTTCATCGGTCACCTTGACCCCGTTAGGGTAGGGTCGCTTGTCGATCTCGGAGCGTACTCGGAGACCGGCTTGAGTGGTCGTTCCGGCAATGAGATTCACGGTTGCAGCCAGGCTGACCAGGGGCTTGCCTCGCCAGTTCATAGCGATGAAGGAGAACAGGCGATGTTCGATCTTGTTCCACTTACTAGTGCCAGGAGGGTAGTGGCATACGGTGATCGTCAGGCCAGTGCGATTCGCAAAGCGCTGCAGCTCCCACTTCCACAGCCGCGTCTTGGCGCCGTTGCTGCCGCCTGCGTCCGCCGTGATTAGCAGATGCGTCGAAGTGCCGTAGGCGGGCCGTCCCATGTTCTTCCACCAACTTCGGATCGCATTCACGGCGAAGCTGGCCGTGTCGTGATCGATACCGACACTTACCCAGCCTTCATCACGGCTCAGATCATACACTCCATAAGGGATCGCCTTGCCCTGAGCAGGCACTATGAAATCGTGTACCTTCACACGCTCCGGGTCTCCCTTGGGTCGCCATTCTCGGCCAGGATTCTTGAAGTCGCCGATCAACTCTTTCTTCTTGGTGTCCACCGAGATAACGGGAAGGCCCTGCTGCTGCTGCTGGCTAATCCGATCATCGAGGTAAACGAACTGAGCGTCCCGATCCGGGTGTGCAGATCCCTCCCTTGTCTTCCGATTCGCCTGCAGCGTGTAATCGTGTTCGTGCAGGAGATTGGCAACGATCCTGGGGCTCACCGAATGCCCCATCGCTTGCAACTCGGCGGCCAGTTTGCGAGTGCTCTTCGATGTCCATCTCAGAGGATTGTCGTCAGGCGACCCCGCAGTCGTTGGCTCGACCAGATCATTCAGGTCCTGCCACAGCGTCGGGTCCGTGTCGGCCTTCCGCTTACGACCGCCGCCTGGACGCCGGATGCGAGCCGGGTCCAAAGGTTCGTCCGACCTCAACTCCTGAATGCCACGAAAGATCCGCTCTCTGGACATTCCTGTCGCCAGAGCCACAATCGCGATCCCACCGTGACCCAACGCTTCGGCTTCCGTGGCGGCCCACAGACGACGCGTGCGTTCCGTCAGCACCGGAGCCAAGGCTTCATACTTCGTTCGGAGAGTTTCGACGTCCACACTCCGAGCGTAAGATCATTACCTTGAAAAGTGCAGCACTTATTTCGTGGCAAACCCTAAAGGCTTTCCTTGCCATTGGCGGTGATACAGATCAAGGACTCTACCTGCTTTGGTTTGGAAGTCCGGGTCCCGTGGGAAAATCCAGGAGCGATGATACCAAGGACGAATCGCGTCCTCGTTCAACCAGCGCCAGACAGTGGCGCCGCTGATCTTGGCAACGAAGCCCCTTTGCACTGCCTCGGCGGCAATCTCGGAACAGCTGAACCGCGAGAGCGGTATCCCGCTCTCGCTCGGTAGTTCACACGCCAGCGCCTTGATCTGAACGACCACCTGAGGGGGGAAAACCGGGCGGGCGCCCGGGACGAGATCTATCTTCGAGTCCCGAAAGACGCTCTTCGAAAAAGCGCTTACGCCATTTGCTTACGATCGGACGCGGGACATCCAACCGTTGGGCGATAATCTTGTTGGATAATCCCTCGGCGGCGAGAAGCACGATTTTCGATCGGATCACTTGATAATACGATAACGTATATTGTCCAGCCATTCGCTCGAGGTCGACCCGTTCCTTCTCAGACAGTAGCACCACATAAGGCGAACGTCTTGGCATTGTTCTCCTCCTTTTGAAGGAGAACATAAGCTACAAATAATGTTCAGAACATACGTAATAATGTTTATGAAACCATGCACTTAGTCCACACACGAAGGCTTCAACATCGGTGTCCAATCTCAATAGGGCGAGCAATTGTGTGATCCTGGCGCGGGAGACGCCTTCGCGTCTGGAAAGCTCCGCCTTGCTTGCTACCTTGCCCTCATCCAAGAGAAGCTGATATGCCCTGGCCTTCTTGAGATGGTTCGGATAAGATGGCAGTGATGCGTCGGGAGGCAGTCCGATGAGGATGACTGGCGCCCTTTTTCTTTCCTGATGTATGGGACAGGTGTCCCGAACAATACGTTTTTCAGCGAGAGTAGCAGTTGGGGAAACCAATTGACAAGGGGCCAGACGCTAGTCTGAGCCCCTTTTTTACGTAAGAGAGTGCGCGAAGCAGGTCAAGGTCCATAGAAGCAATGTCTTCGCTGCCCAGAGCGTCGCTAACACCGTGCGTGAGCGGATGCAGCACTTAAGCGGAGCTGTCGTCCTTGCCTCTAAGAATTCAGAACTCCGACGTCTCTTGGAGATCTACAAAAGATCAGGTTGGGAGGAATCCGACCGGCAGGTTATGCAGAATCTTCTGCATAGCGTTCAGAGTGACTACGACTCGGACAGCGGCTTCATGTGGTCAAAGGAGAACCCGTTTGTGACCTGGTTCGTCCTGGACACCACAGGCACCGTTCTGGCCCATTCTCAGCAGTCCGTTGTCGATTCGAATTTCGGGTGGCGCAACTACCTGGAGAGAGCTCTCGAAATGGGCCGTACTTCTCACGACCAATCTGCAGGAATCGGGCGCGTTTACAAGGCCTACAAGACGGACGAGAAGCTCTACAAGTTCCCGGTTTTCACGCCGGTCCGATCTGGAACGGACCCTGGCACTCTACTCGGCGTCATAGTAGCCACGGTTACAACCGAATCGACCGTAGGCACACTTCTAAGAAGCGATGCCCAACTCAAAGCCGTGCTCGTTGGGAGAGGAGATCGAAGTCAGCCGCGGGATGCGAAGGTTCCGCTTCCCTCGGAAAACCTCATTGTGGGGCACCCGGCCTTCCAGCGTGGAGACGAGGCAGTTCCCATCTCGCACCATATGCTCCACGACGTCAGCGAGCGGAGGCTGCAAGCTGACGAACTTGTGGACGACGACTATCGGGATCCCGTCTCGAGGGTCGACGATCCGCTCTATCGAGATTACGGCGGACGATGGATGGCAGCATTTGCGCCGGTTGACAATGCCGAGTTCCTCGTCATTGTCCAGCAACGGTACGACCAGGCTGTCGCCCCGATGAAGACCCTGAACAGGGTCTGGGTCTTGTGGGGCGGAATCGCTCTTTTCACGCTCGTAGGTGGTTTCATTGTCTGGTATTCGATTCGACTCGGAATCAAACGCCGGTGGAGCGCACTTTAACTCACCATTCGAGAAAATTAGAAGTTAGGTGAGGTGTAACGAGGGCTACCCGGAGCTGCACGGGGCACTCAGATCGTCAGGTCCAGACTCCCTCCCATAGCTCCTTCCTTCGAACGAGATAGACTGATGGCCATGGACTTCCACTCTGCTAACAGCAGGCACGTCTATGCAGATCGACACGCCCACACTTCATGGGCCGATCATTTGTCTCGCTGCGTTGATTTCAGGGGCAAGCAGGTTGTTGACATCGGTTGTGGGGGTGGGATCTATTCCCGTGCCCTAGCAGACTTGGGAGCTGCTCACGTTTTTGGTATCGATTCATCGGATGCGATCTTGCAAGGGGCCGTGGACACATCCGGTGGTTATCCGCAGATTTCCTTTTCAAGAGGTGACGCCTGCGCGACGGGACTCCAGGCAGAGACCTGCGACATCGTCGTGGAAAGAGCTCTGCTACATCACTTGAATTCCTTGCCCGCAAATTTCGTGGAGGTGTTCCGAATCCTGCGCCCTGGAGGAAGCTGCATCATTCAGGAGAGAACGATGGAAGATGTTCTCCTGCCCCCGAGCTCAGGTCAATAGGTGTGTAAAAGAAATCAGGCGGCCATCTTCCCGGCTTCGACCTGCGGTCCGGTTGAGTGTTTCTGATCGTAGACTTGTTGTAGCAAGTGTGGCGCGGTGAGTTTCCTGAATCGGCTCTCTGCGACCTTGAGCGTACGCCAGATGAGAGTCGTGGCGTTCCTGACTTTCTTGAATCGCCTGGCGGCGTTTGTGCGAAGCCGAACGGAAGCAAAGGGGCTCTCGACGACGTTCGTGGTTCTCAGGTGTTTCCAGTGTTCCTTCGGGAAGTCGTAGAACGTGACCATCCGATCCCAGTCTCTTTCGAGCGTCTCCACGGCGGCAGGGAACTGTGAGCGATACCGTGCGGCAAAGCGTTTCCGGAGCTTCTCGGCCTCCTTTTTCGTGCCGGCATAGGGGATCTGGACGAGCAGTGCGCGGGCTTCAGCCTGTGCACGCTTGGCGACCTTGTCGAGCACGTTGAGGATCTTGTGGTTCCAGCACCGTTGTTGCCGGCTCTCTGGCCAGACCTGATCAACGGCCGCCCAGATGCCCATATTCCCGTCCGCGGCGATCAGGACAGGATGTTCGAGCCCGCGATCCCGGAGATCCCGGAGCACCGTGAGCCAGGATTCTGTAGACTCTCGATAACCGGGTTCTATCGCCAGGATCTCCTTGCTGCCGTCGCTCATCGCGCCGATCACGACCAGCAGACACGCCTTCTCGCGCTCGAGCCCGGCTTTGACGTAGATGCCATCAGCCCAGGCGTAGACCAGTTCGCGATTATCCAGACGCCTTTCTTTCCAGTCCTGGAAGTCGACCTCCCACTTCCCTCGAAGACGAGCGATCGAGGTCGGCGAAAGCGGCGCGCCATCACCGAGCAGCGCACGCAAAGACAACTCGAAGTCGCCCTGGGAGAGACCGTGGAGATAAAGGTCGGGAAGCAGATCTCCAATGGCCCTGGTTCTCCGGGCGAACAGGGGGAGGATGCGGCTTTCAAACCGCTCTTCCAGACCACGAACCCGGGGACGCCGGACCTTGATCGTTCCGCAGCTCGTCGAGAGACGCCGGGGCTTGCCGTAGCCGTTCCTGTAGCCCGTGGAGCTATCGACCTCGGCTCGGCGCTCATACCACGACCGGCCCAAGAACGCGGTCGCCTCCTCCTCCAGAATGGACTGGAACCGGCTCTGGATCTCTTCACGGATCCAATCGTCAACCGTCTCCCACGTCGGCATGGACTTCAATGGGGTTCTATGCGTATGTTCCTTCACGGCGATCCTCCTTCCCAACCGGGCCTCTCACCCGGTTTTGTGTGAATCAACTATCTCACGGGAAGGGTAGGGTCGCCCTTTCTCTTTTTCCACACCTTTTGATTATAGCTCCTGCCCCCTTCTCCAAGACACATTCGTGGCTACTTTTTCTCGGAGTTTCCTCGATTGAAGGATGTTGAATGGAAGCGGCGTCCATCTTCTGACGCTGTCGCTCTAGCGTTGGAGAAATCGGGATTCAGAGAAATAGCAGCGCGTTCGCTGTGGGAAGTTCGGAGAGAGTATGATGACTTCAGTTCGTTGGCGGACGATCTTACCGCAAGATCGGGGCGATCGATCTTGCACGAACTAGACGACTCGGAGTTACACAGACTGATCAGCCGCATTCGGAGGGACTGTGAGGCTCAGGTGCGCTTTGTGGACAAGGACAGATGGACGGTGTGGATTGCGCGAAAGCCACTAGGTAGCTGAACCGCGCCTACATCTGCTGAACCGCGCCTACATCTATGGAGACAAGAAAAGGCGGTGTTGTGCCTATCGTAGTTGAAACTTAGAGGGCTCCAAACTTACGTTGGGTAGACGTGTAGGAGCGTATACCCGTAAGAAAGGAGCCCAGATGGAGAAGCTATTTGTAGGCGATGGTGAAGTCAAGGTTGAGGGCGATGTCATCGATTTGGAGACGCGTTTGTCGGTGATCCAGGCGTTGATCCCGTTGGGTCTGGAGGCAGTGGCAGACCTCCTCCAGCAGGAGGTCGAGCAGCTCGCAGGCGTTCGGTATGCGCGCAAAGGTTCGGAGCAGGCGCATCGTCGGTGGGGAAGCCAGAAGGGATCCGTGTATCTGATGGCCAGAAGCTCCCGTTAGACGTTCCCCGGGTGCGCGACGTCGAGGCCGACGCAGAGGTTTCCCTGGCTGCATACCGGGCTCTACAGACGCCCAAGAAGACGGACGAGGGGCTGTTGCTTCGTGTTCTCAAGGGGATCTCGTGCCGCAACTACAAGGCCTGTGCCGAATCGGTTCCAGAAGCGTTTGGTATCTCAGCGTCCTCCGTCTCGCGGCGGTTCATCAAAGCCACCGCGAAGAAGCGGAAGCAGTTCCAGGAGCGTCCCCTCGACGACTACGGCTTCGTGACCCTGTTCATTGACGGAAAGAGCTTTGCCGACGAAGAGATCGTGATCGCTCCGGGGGTCACGATGGACGGCCAGAAGATCCCCCTGGGCTTCGTCGAATCGGCGACGGAGAACGAACGGATCTGCCGCCAGCTGATCCAGGACCTCATCCGGAGAGGCCTGTGCTACGACCAGGGCCTTCTCGTTGTGCTTGACGGCTCAAAGGGACTCCGCAGTGCTGTCACCAAAGCCCTCAAAGGGTATGTGCGCGTGCATCGCTGTCAGTGGCACAAGCGCGAGAATGTCGTCAGCTATCTCCCGGAGAGGGAACGTCCAAGAGTTCGACGGAAGCTCCAGAAAGCCTATGACTGCGACACCTACGAGGAGGCAAAGGCCGCACTCGAATCACTTAAACCCGAACTGAAGCTGATGAATCAGTCTGCCGTAACGAGCCTCGAGGAAGGCCTGGAGGAAACCCTGACCCTCCACCGGCTGGGTATGCTCCCATTCCTGAAACGAAGCTTCCGAACCACCAACTGCATCGAAGCCCTCAACAGCAGGACCGGCGAGCTCACTCGGAAGGTCAGACGCTGGAACAACTCTCCCCAGAGACACAGATGGGTGGCTGCCGCACTCCTCGACATCGAACCTCGCCTGCGACGCGTGAGCGGATACAAACATCTTCCCCTACTCAGGCAAGCACTGAACAAAGATCTGAATCTCGACAACGAACAGAATGCTCAAAAGAGAGCCTGACCAAACTACGGGGCCCGATGAGTTTTCAACTGACTATGGGACTTGACCCAGAAAAGCACCTCGACGCCCCTTGATCTTGTGACACCAGCATCAGGATTGGTGCCTTCTGTTGCTCAGCCGGTAGCTTCACCAACTCCCGGAGTTTCCGCTCGTCACCGTCTCAATTCTGGCTCCCCGGTCGACGTCTCGCAGCCCACCACCCACAGCCGACCATCTACCTCAATAGAAGTGAAGCCGTCTCTGTCTTCTGTCCTCCGGTTTCGTGTACCGTCTACCGCCTCTCCCCCAGCTCCCAGCCCCTGTCTTGCCTATCCCAACAGCCATCCCGCCTCCACCATCTCACCGTTCAGGTAATGCCCCCGCTCAGCCACACCCACCAGAGCCCGTCCCCTATAGAAGACGTCCGCAATATATCGTCCGTAGGAGTTGCGGCAACGTGGCTCCGTTCGTAGGCTTAAGTCGCACTCCGCGACCCACAGGGACACACCTCTCCCGGTCGCTTGCAAGGCGCCAGAAGAAATCGATACGGAAGTCTCTATGAAGCTGACGGGTTCACATTTAATCGCTCGCGCCTTGAGGGCGGAAGGCGTGGAGAAGGTCTTTGCCCTGGCCGGCGACCACACCCTGCACCTGATGGATGTGATGGCGGATGAGGGATTCCAGTTCATTGACAGTCGACACGAGCAGGGCGCGGTGGACATGGGGACTGCCTGGGGAAAAATCACGGGCTCTCCCGGGGTCTGTATGTTCACTTCGCCGGGGCTCGCCAACGCCATTCCCGGATTGGCCTTTGCCCAGCATATGGAATCACCCGTCGTGAACATTCTCGGCAGTGCGGCCCAGGACAGATTGGGCCAGGGTGTTTCCGCGCAGGAGCTCGACCAGATCGGCATGGCGAAACCCGTAACGAAAGGCGCGCGGTTTATATCGGACCCCTACCGCATCCCGGAGATCTTCGCACGGGCTTTCAGCACGGCTCTCGCGGGCAGACGGGGCCCCGTTCACTTGACGATCCCGGTTGACGTTCAGGCCGCTGAGTTGGAAGAGGCCAGAGTGCATTCTCCTTCACCTGGCTCTTACCACGGGGGTCAGGCGTTGGGCGATCCAAGGCTTGTCAGAGAGGCGCTCGAACTTCTCCACTCTGCGCGTTGTCCGATGATTGTGGCTGGGAACGGCGCTTACTCCGTGGATCGAGAAGATTTGGAGCGACTCCTGGACGTGACTCAACTGCCCCTATTCACGGAAGAAGCAGCCCGTGGCATCGTTCCCGATAAGCACCCGTGCTGTTTTGGAATCGCGGACGGACGGGTCAGCCTTGTCGCACGACATTTGAATGCAGCAGATGTGGTTCTATTTCTGGGCAAGAAACTCGACTTCACCCTGTCCTTTGGTGGACCTCCTTCCCTTGCCCCAGATGTGCGGATCATCCAGGTCGAGCCTTCGTCCGAGTGGATCGGCCTCTCACGCGGCGTGGATGTCGCCATCGTGGGGGATGTCGGCGCGGTCGTGAAACAGATGGCCCAGGAGGCAGAGGCGATTCGATGGAGTGCACCACCCGTGCGTGAAGAGCTGGAGGCTCTGGCGAAAGCACAAGTGGAAAGCCTGGAAAGCAAGGCCGAAACGGTGCCTTTGCACGCGATGTCTGTCCACAAAGCCTTGTGCCCACTCCTGAACGATGATGCGTGTGTCATTTTCGAAGGAAGCGACTTCTCCTTCTATGGAATACCCTACTACCCCAGCCATAAACCGAACCGTTGGCTTACGAACGGAACGCTGGGGATGATCGGATGGGGCGTTTCTTGTGGGGTTGGCGCCCAAGTCGCGCTGCCAAACTCGAAGGTCGTCGTTCTTACGGGTGATGGCGCTTTCGGATTCAACGGGATGGAACTCGACACGGCAGTGAGACACAATCTGCCCGTGGTGGTCGTGGTCGGGAATGACAGCGTCTGGGGGATCGACTATCACCAGCAGCAACAGATCTTCGGGAAGACGATTGCGACCGAACTGCTGCCCACACGGTATGACAAGTTGGCCGAAGCGTTGGGCGCACACGGAGAATATGTGGAGGAGGCAGGAGAATTGCCCGGCGCACTGGAACGCGCCTTGAATTCGGGCAGGCCGTCGCTGGTAAACGTCCGGATTCAGCCCTCTCCAAGTCCCCTGACGGAATACGTCATCGAGCAGAAGAGTGCTTTCGATTAGGGAAGACGGATCCTAGTCACGAATTAGTCAGGAGCCTAACAAGATTCGAGAAAAGCTGGGTGATCATTCCGACCCACCTTCGCACGGTTCAGCGCTTTTTCGACATTTCAGTTGTTTTCACGAGTCGAACCTCGGACTCGCCAGCTCAAAGCGGCAACTTGCCCCTGTCGTGCGTAGTCCACGGCCTCACCCAGAATCCTCGCCGCTTCCTGCGGTGCGTGAAACCCCATCGAATTTTCAGCAGCGATGAAGTCCAGACGCCACTGAGCCTTACGTTGAAGGTCCAGGGCTCTCTGCAGGTCCCGATCTACCGCTCCTTCATCCCTTGCGTGATTGATCGCGTCGAGCTGATCCATCAACGCTGCTCCAGCTCGCTGCAGAAGATCGAAATTTCGTTGCTGAATGCCGTCGACCCGTTTAAGGATTTCTTCTTCAGGAAAATGGTGGCAGACCTGACAAGCACGATTCACGTTCAGCAACGGACTTCTTACCCAATGATCCGACACCTTCGTCGCACCGTCACGCATATACGGCATGTGACAGTCGGCACACGCCACGCCGCTTCGTGCGTGGATTCCCTGACTCCATAGCTCGAATTCCGGATGTTGCGCCTTAAGGATCTTGGCTCCCGTTTCCCCGTGCGTATAGTCGAAAAATCGGGTCCCGTCAGGAAACTTCGTCTCGTCCCAAAACTTCTCCGCATCCTCCATCTTCAGCCCGTTTCCCCAGGGAAACGTCAGCGGCATGTTCGATGCGCAATAATACGGCTCTATCCGGGTTTCTCAACGGTGAAACTATAGAATGACAAGGTCATAGATCGTTCCCTACGCTTGGTTGTGTGTGTAGGACAATCAAAGCGAAGGGGGTGCGACCTATGACCGGGAGCAGATTACTATCGAAACTGCTGAGATTCAAGGGGTTCCGTGTTGTCAGCTGGTGGTTTGAGGGGAGAAGCTGTTTCGTCATCGCCGTAAAGCCACATAAGAATGGTTGTTGTTGTCCGGAGTACGGCCGTCGAGGTAAAATCGTCCGCACAATGCCCCATCCGCGTCGGTGGCGTGACATTCCGGTGTGCGGGTGGAGGGTCTGGCTTCTCTACCATCCTCGGGAGATTCGGTGTCCTACCCACGGTCGTGTGGTCGAGGAGATTCCGTGGGCGGAGCGGTTCTCTCGGGTGACGTATCGCTTCGAGTATGCCATGCTGCGCTACTGCCAGACCATGACGCAGAAGGCGGCGTCCGAGTTACTGCGCATCTCTGCCTCGACGCTGTCGGATCTCCTTCACCGATCCATCACGCGGCTTCGTGAAGGTCATCGTATCCGAGGGCTCAAAACCATCGGGATCGACGAGATCTCCTACGCCAAGCGTCACAGGTACGCCACGCTCGTTTACGATCTGGACCGCTCCTGCGTGGGTGTGGGTTGGCCGCGGCAGGGCGCGTAAAACGATCGATCGGTTCTTCACAGAGGCTCTCAGTCCCTACCAGAGATCCAAGATCGAGTGGGCCTGCTGCGACATGAGCGAAGCTTACATCGGAGCCATCCAGGAACACTGTCCGAATGCCAAGCTGGTCCTCGATCGCTTTCACATCGTCAAGGCTCTCAATGCCGCCGTTGACGAGGTCCGTAAGGACCAGTGGCGTAAAGCTGCCCCGGATGAGCGCAAAGCCATGAAGGGCCTCCGATGGCTCCTCTACCGGCACTCAGCGACACGCTCCAGAGGGGATACTCGGACACTCAAAGCACTGGAGAAGGCGAACTACCGAATCTATAGAGCCTGGAGACTCAAGGACGAGTTCGAGCAGTTCTGGGAATACAAAGCGCCCTGGGCTGCCGAACGCTTCCTGAAATGCTGGACGACGTCCGCACTCAGAAGTCGACTTGAACCCCTGCGAAAGTTCGTCAGGACCCTGCGACAGCACTTCTTCGGCGTCCTCGCATTCGTGAACACGCGTCTTACCAACGCCATCGCCGAAGGCCTCAACCGAATCGTCCAAATCGTCAAGAACCGAGCCAGCGGATTCCGCACACTCGACGCATTCAACGATATGATCTTCCTTACCGTCGGAGACATAAACATCCCTGAGCAGATTCCGAAGAGGTTCCGCACACTCTAACCGCGCCCCCATGCCAGGAACCACGGCACCTTCACCCACTTCATCTCGTTGAGAGATCCGGATATAGCCAATAATACTCGACGTGACATTGCCCGCAGACGTACGACCTCATCTCCGTGCGGGAAGCATCCGCGTTCGGATCGTAGGGCCGTGGTGGCTTGTCTTGCCTCCATCGCTCGATCGAGGGCAAGTGCGGAACCGGCTCGTCAGAACTTGCGAGCATCTGGATGCCATTGATGAAACCAGGACGCGTAACACGAAGCTTCATGTTTTCAGGCTCGTGGCAGTCTACACACGAGACCGGATGACCGTGTCCCATTTCGTGTAGCATCCCGCTGAGCTCCTTATAGGAGTACGCGTACGTCTTCTCGAACCCCTTCATCGCATTCCCATCGCCCAGCTTTCTGTAGAGGGGCATGATCGCCGCATGACAGTGCAAACACGATCCTGATTGCGGTTTCGACTGCCTTTCTGTGTTCTCCTGATCCCGCAACATGTAAGCGTGACCCCGTCTATCGCGATAGTCGACCGAAAACGCGTATCCCAAGAACATCCGTTTCAACCAGGGATCCCTCTCGATTTTCTGCTCCGGGAGGGCCTCGCTGCCACCGTGTCCGCCGAACCGAGTACGCGTCGCCTCGGCAGTGCGTCTGTAAGTGTCATACTGTCGAGGCCAGTTCGCTGCCCACTTCTCCAGATCCGTATCGTCCTCTCCGACCTCGACAAGCCTGGTATAACGATTCCTGGCTTCGTCCTTTCGCTCGACGATGTTGGTCAGGAGCGCCAGGACGAGTCCAGTGGCCGCTGCAACCACGACAATCAGAAGCCAAAATACAGGTTTGAATCGATTTACCCTTGGCATCCATCATCTCCTTGTGGCATCCGCAACACCCATGGCGCCACCTAACCCGACTGCATCACCGTGTCCGACGGTTGCGTGGCAACGAAGGCATCGGAATTCGCGTTTCCGTGGAGTAATCTCGTGAACAAGATCCCCGTGGCACACGAGGCAGTTCTCCAGCAGGACCACACGATTCTTCCGGTTGATGACGATTGGTTCAGCAAAGTCCTGCAGCGTAAATCCTTTTGAATGATTGTAGCCGTTTTCTGCTTTCGCAATGTACTTGGCCAGGAAATCCTGTGGCAGGTGGCAATCCACGCAGGTCGCAACAGTGTGGTGACTGGCTTTCTGCCACGATTCGAACTGTGGCTCCATGATGTGACAGTTCGTGCACGCCCGCGGGTTCTTGCTGAAGTAGGAGGCGCCTTCTCCGTAGTACATCGTGAAAATCCCGGCGCCGGAGAGAACACCAACAGATATTGCAAGGATCGTTACGGAGGAATTCAGACCCATGGACATCAGGCGCCCCATCAGAGGTTGAGTCGAGCAAGAAGACGAACGCGGCCGTGCAATCCCGAGGGGAATCCGATGTCGCGGATTCCTGAACTATCAATCGATGATGAAGAGCTGTTCTGTATCCATCACCGTCGTCAGGATTCTGGGTTCACCCTCGGTGACCACGAAAAGATCTTCCAGGTGGTAGAGAAAACCTCGCGAGTCCTTAACTGCCGGCTCCACACACAACACCATACCCGGCTGCAGTTCCGATTCCTCGTTGGCGTGAAGAACGGGAAACTCGTGCATGCCGATGCCGAGCGAATGGCCGACGGCCTGGCTCGTGATCGACAGTCCCTTTTCTGCAAGCGCGCGTTTACACGTCAGGTAAACGTCACAGGCCCTGGTTCCCGGACGCGCCGTCGCGATCGTTTCGCGCTGCGCTTCCCGCAGACGCCGGTAGACGGATGCCTGCTCATCGTCGATTCCACCGATCGCCGCTGTCCGAGCCAGGTCGGACTGGTAGCCCTCGAAGACACCGCCCACATCGACCCTCAGGATTTCCCCTTTTGTCAATGGTTTGGAACTGGGAAAGGGATGGTTGATGGCCGTGTTCTCCCCGACGGCCAGGGTGATCCAGAACGAAGTCGACCCTGCTTCTACGACCCTCCTGGACATGTCGTCGGCGACTTTCTTCTCCGTGTCTTCCGGCCGGGCCGCCTCGAAGGCATTCATCAGGGCTGTTTCTGTCGCCTGAGCGGATGAGGTCAGGATCTCGACTTCATCTGGCGTCTTGATCGCCCGGGCGGCATCAAACACGCGGTCTCCTCCGACCAGCGTTGCTTCGGGCATGGCTTCGGCCAACGCCTCCACGTAGCGAGCGGCCAGGAAGCTCTTCTCGATTCCAATTCGCGCCCCACCGAGTCCTCGTTGTCTCAGGTGTTCGGCCAGGGCACCCATCGGAGTTTCCTGAAACTCCAGATACGTGTCGATATCGGTAATCCAGGAATCCTCACGCGTCTGAAGCTCCTCGCAGTAACAGACCACGGCCGATGGCTCCCCATCCAGAGGCACCACAGCCATACACAGCCTCCCCGGCAGAATCGTCTGCGAAAGCAGGAACGTCTGCATCACGTAGGTGAAGTTCTCCTGCGATACCCCGATCAGAACGTCAATCCCTTCCGCTTCCATCTCCCGCTTCAGAAGCGGCATGTTGACCCGCAAATGAGTTTCCATCGGTCTATCCTCTTCGGAGGGCGATCGAAAAACGTGTTCCGCGTTCAACACAGTATCTGCACCTTGTGGCCTGAACTCAAGGACGGAGCTGAGCCCGAGAGGCGCTCCAGCCGGGTCTGTATTCCATTGAATCGGCCGATTCCGGAGGAAGGAAGGATGAGCGATCTAACGCTGACCGCCGGTGTGGATCGGATCGACATTACGCCGCCCGTCGGCTTCAGAATGCAAGGCGCGATGCGGCGAACCGAGGGTTCCGTCGGAATCGAGTCGCCCCTACTGGCCACGGTTCTGGTTCTGGCTGATGAACCCAAAGTCGTCATCGTGGACTGCGATCTGATCGGGTTCGATCTCCCCCTCGCCGAGCGTATTCGGCAAACGATCGGTGATCGTGTCGGAACGCCACGGAGCCACGTGACCGTCGGCTGCACACACACGCACAACGGTCCGTGTACAGCTAGAAGCGCGCTTGGCGGGGTCCACGATGTGGGTGGCGAACCGGCCGAACGAGAGGCGTTGGATGCCTACATCGAAAACCTGGTGGGTCAGCTGGCCGGCGTCGCCGAGCTGGCTGGCAAAAATCGACGACCCGCCCGAGCTGCCGGGGGGCGTGGACAGGCACCCGTAGCGATCAATCGCGAGGAACTCAACGACGATGGACGCATCCTGGTCGGGCGCAATCCGGAGGGAACGACCGATCACAACGTGGACGTGCTTCGTGTGGACGATCTGGAGGGCCACCCGATTGCTGTGCTGACGAGTTATGCGGCCCATCCGGTGGTGATGGGCTACCACACCTATCTGCTCAGCTCAGACTACCCCGGCGTGGTCCGTCGGATCGTTGAACAGGTCACTGGAGCAACCTGCCTGTTCTTAACGGGTGCAGCTGGTAACCAGGCGAGTCTTTCGTTCCTTCAAAGCGATTGGGGCGAACAGGAGCGCATGGGCGGCCTGATCGGCTCAGAGGCAGCCAAGGTTTTCTTCGATATCGAGACGCGTCCCCACGAAGTGGCGCGAGAGGTCGACGTTTCCCTCTCAAACATCGCGCTCTACCACAAAGCATTCCACGACGGCCCGACCCATCGTCTCCTGAAAGTCGCCCACCGAGAGGTGTCGGTGCCCCTCCAGCCCCTGCCGTCGATAGAGGAGGCCGAAAAAGCTCTCGCCGAGGCCAGCGCCCACCGGCAGACACTCGAGGATCAAGGCGCACCGACCACGAAGACCTACCCTGCCCGTCTGGTCGAGCGATGGGCTGAGGGTGTGGCCGAAAAGGTTCGGTCGGGTATGACGCAGGAAAGCTTGTCGTTCGAGATCGTTGGATACCGGCTGGACGAGTTCGTGCTGGTGGCCATGCCGGGCGAGCCATTCGTCGAAATCGGCCTGGGCGTCAAGCAGCGGTCGAAGGCCAAACACACGATGTTCGCCGGCTACGGCAACGGTGTCCTGGCGTATTGGCCGACGGCCGAAACGGTCGAGCAGGGAGGCATGGCGGTGGAGGCGTCGATCAAATCCTACAACATCTCCGCGCCGCCCGAGGCCGCAACGGTCGCCCGCATCGTTGACGCCTTCGGCGAACTCTTGAGCGATCTCGATTTGTAGCGTCGTTTTGTTGATCATCAGCCGGTATCGCCTTCGGTGCTTCAAACCCGAGCATTCTTTCGATAGAAGTGAGCTATGAAGATCAAAAGCGTTCAGGCCTATCCATTGGAATACCCGGAGCCCCATTACAAGGGGATGATCCGATACATCACGCTTGCCCGGGTTGAAGCGGAAGACGGGACCGTCGGCTGGGGAGAGTGCATCTCACAATTCGCCGAGTCCTCGTTGGCCACGAAGATGATCATCGAGCAGGGATACGCGCCCCTGCTGGTCGGCCAGAACGCACTCGACGTTGAAAGCATGTGGCACAAGATGCTCGAACGGATCTGGTGGTACGGGCCTGAAGGGATTGCCGCCTTCGGCGTCAGCGCCGTAGACGTGGCCCTGTGGGATCTCAAGGGCAAGCTGCTCGGATTGCCGGTCGCGAACCTACTCGGCGGTCGGCTTCACGACCGGGTCGTTGCCATGGCCTCGATCATATTCGACATGGAGAATTTCGACTGGACCCTCGACGAATTCCGCTGGATGGTTGACAACGGCTACACAGTCGTCAAAGCGGGATGGGGCATGCGCCCCGAAGTGGTCTTCGGAATGAACCGCCAGCAGGATATCGAAATCGTTCGACGCGTTCGGGAAGTGATCGGAGACGACCTCGACCTGATCGTCGATACACCCGGAGTCTGGAACATCTGGGACGTTCCGACGGCAATTCAACGTTTTCGGGATCTCGAACCCTACAATCTCAGGTGGATCGAACAGCCTCTGCTGCCGAGCGATCTGGAAGGGCACGCGCGCTTGCGGGCTGCTGTGGCGACGGCCATCGGGACGGGCGAGGACGAATGGAACGTCGAAAGCTACAAACGTCTCATTCAGTCTGGAGGAGTGGACGTGATTCAGATGGATCCCGGTCGCTGTCACGGTATTACGGGGTGTCGGCACGTGATCAAACTGATCGAAGCAGAGAACCTGCAATGGAGCGCCCATACCTGGTCGAGCGCCATCAACACGGCCGCCAGTGTTCATCTGATGGCCAATTCGACACACGGCGCCGCCATGGATTTCAAACCGCACGAATCACCAATGCAGCACGAACTGGTCAGCGACCCGTGGGTACAAGAAGACGGATACCTGGAAGTGCGTGACGCCCCTGGACTCGGGGTGAATGTCCGAGAAGACATCGTTGAGAAATATCTGTATTCGTAGGAGGAATAGGAGCTGAGTATGGGATCTCAATCAGCACGCAAGGCGCTCATCACCGGTGGAGCCAGCGGCTTTGGTCTGGCCACGGCGAGGGCGCTGCTGGAACAGGGCAACCAGGTGGCCATCGGTGATGTCGACACCCATCAGCTGGATAAAGCAGCCGCGGACCTGAACGACGAGAGACTTCTCGCATTGGAGCTCGACGTGACGTCCAAACCGTCAGCGGAAGCAACCGTCGCCGCGTGCGTCGATGCCTTCGGTGGTCTGGACACGTTGGTCAATTCGGCGGGCGTGCTCGATTTCGCGCTTCTGGACGACATCCAGGAGGAGAATTGGGACAGGGTCATCGACGTGGATCTGAAGGGGGTCTTCCTGTGCTGCCAGGCAGCTGCGCCGCACCTGCGGGACAGCGGCCGCAAGGGCCGAATCGTCAACATCGGATCCGACGCCTCCAAAATCGGTTGGCCGACGATTGCTTCGTACGTGGCAGCCAAGTTCGGCGTCGTCGGCCTGACCAAATCGTTCGCCGGCGAGTTCGCCCCTTCTGGTGCGACTGTCAACTGCGTTTGTCCGGCCGGCGTTTCAAATACCGGAATGGGCCGCTTCGTACTCGACTACAAGGAAGAACTGACGGGACAGGGGTCCGAAGAGATCCTGGCGGCGACGGCCGCGGAGATCCCGCTTGGGAGAAACCCGACAGTGGACGATGTGGTCAACGCGATCCTATTTTTTCTTGCGGACACGTCTGATTTCCTCACGGGCGTGGCATTGGACGTCGAAGGCGGCCTGACCAGCACGAGGGCCGGCATTCCCGGGGAACGAGATTGAACTGATCGAATATCGATCCGCCTTCGCTAAAGCTTCGGCGGACAGGAAATCGAGAGTTGAAGAATTGAGGGATATTGCGATGGAACGAGTTGCGTTTGTGATGAAAGCCAAAGCTGGCCACGAGGAAGAGTATGTGCGGCGTCACAAAGAGGTCTGGCCCGAGGTGTTGTCGGACATGAAAAAGGCCGGCATCCACAAGATGAGCATCTTCATGCAGGGTCGTGAACTGCTTTTGTACATGGAAGTCGAGAATTACGCAGAGGCGGCGCGCGTGTTGGAGGACAGTCCTGAGTCCGCGCGCTGGGAAGAGTACATGGCTCCGATCATGGAGAATGCGGCAGGCGAGGCGTATGATCCGGACAATGCCTATCCGGATGGATTGCCAGAAGTCTTCTACTGGGAAGCGAGTTGATCTCGGCAGCAGGGGACGCGAACAGCGGAGGATGAGCAATGGATGAAAGCAAACTGGCCGGAGCCGCGTGGTCATTCGTCGGCACGGACCTCGTCGAATCAGCCAACATCTGGCGTGCGCTGGGGATCGAGTCCATGGACTTGCTCGCGATTCCGGGCGCGCCGATCGACGCCGAAGAGATCGACCGAGATCCGCAGGGACAGGCGCGACGATTCAAGGACTCGGGCATGAACCTGAGCAACCTGCTCTACCTATTCGGCGCCGATTTCGCCGATCGTGCTATCAATTCGTCCGAAGCCTCGGTCCGGGCCAGGAACGTGGAATCCCTGAAGAACGTCCTGGACTGTTGCACGGCTGCCGACATCCCCTCGCTGCTGATTCTCCCTGGCGTTGACCAACCCGGAATGAGTCACGACGACGCCCTTACTCTATCGGCTGAGGTCATGACGGAAATGACGGCTCTGGCCGAAGAGGCCGGCGTGCTTCTGATTTTCGAGCCCCACGTGGAGTCGATTCTGGAGAGTCCAACCGAGACGTTGGCGTTCATGAGGGCCCATCCTGATCTGAAGATCGCGTTGGACTACGCGCACTTCATCGCCCAGGGATATAAAACGTCTGATGTGGATCCTCTCGTGCCCTACACGGGCCATTTCCACCTGCGTCAGGGTGCCAACAAGCAGCTACAGGCCCGATGGGAGGAAGGCGAGATCGATTTTGTGGATGTCGTGGGAAGGCTTCGGGAAGCCGGCTACGATGGGTATCTGACCCTGGAGTACGAACACGAGCCCGCGTGGATGGACATGGACAAAGTGGACGTAATGACCGAAACCATCAAGATGCGCGACACGGTCAAGCCCCTGTTGCGGGAGAAGTGAGGTCAAGTCATGTCCAACAAGGCCAGGATCGCGGTGATCGGTACCGGTTGGTGGGCAACATACGCACACATTCCGACGCTGAAAGCGCACCCTGACGCGGAGCTTGTCGCCATTGCCGACGTCCGGCCGGATATGCTGGGCAGGGCGGCCGAAAAGTATGCGATTGACGCCGCATACACAGACTTTCGTGAGATGCTGGAGAAGGAATCTCTCGACGGGGCTGTCATCGCTGTCTGGCACGCCGCACACTACGAGGTAGCCCGCGCCTGCTTGGAACACGGCCTCCACCTCGTGTTGGAAAAGCCCATGGTGCTTCACGCCGTTCAGGCTCGGGAACTGTGTGACCTGGCCCGGGATCGAAAGCGGGAAATCATTATGGGCTACCCCTGGCACTTCCTCACGATGACAGCGCGGGCGCAGGAAGTGGTACAGTCAGGCGCGTTGGGCGATATCCACTTTGCGTCGAGCCTGTTTTCCTCCGCCGCCTACGACCTCTACCGCGGAGAGGACAACGCGGGGCTCCCCGAGATGGCCGCCGTTTACCCGATGACGGGACCGGGCGACGTCTACAGCGATCCGGCGCGATCGGGCGGCGGGCAGGGTCATCTCCAGGTCACGCATTCGGCGGCCCTGCTGTTCTTCATCTCGGGTCTGAAGCCGGTATCGGTAATCGCACAGATGGACAACCTGGATGTGCCGGTCGATGTGGTCGATGCATTCATCGTCCGAACGGACCAGGGTGCGCTGGCCACCGTGAGCAGCACCGGCGCGGTGGCAGGGGGCGATGGCAAACTTGACATTCAGATCTACTGCAAGAAAGGTTGGGTCGATCTGGACTACATCGAGGGCACGGGAACGATCCACCACGCGGATGGATCCGAAGAGAACCTGACGCCGGATTCAAACAGTGGCGACGTGAACTACGAGGATGTCGAGGGGTACATCTATCCCGCTCACGCCCCGGCTACCAACCTGGTGGAGATTATCCTTAAAGGTGCGGCTAACCGTTCACCTGCTGAAACAGGATGGCGTACGGTGGAACTGCTAGAGGCGGCCTACCGTTCGGCAGCTGCGGGCGGACGGGCAATTGATGTTGCTTCACTCTACGAGTAGGTGACCTCAGACTCAATGGGATGACTCGCCTGTGCAAGCGGGACCTTCACCACGTTGAAGGCTTCTTGAAGCTTCCTTTTGAATCGCTAATTTCCTTTGGGAACTGAGATGCACCTAACACACCAGAACGAATCGGTCGCTGGTGTGTCGAGACCTGCTTAAGGGCTGGATGGAGCGTTCTCCTCGCGCCGGCCTGTCCGGTGGGATACAAAATCCACATCTCCTTCCCCAGGTTGTTCTTCACAACCCCCATCGGGTTCTTCAGATCAGAATCGTTCGTGACGACCACCGCGGCATCGAACCTGTCACTAAACCCATCGATAAGCAGATGCGTAGCTAGATTCACATCTGAGCCTTTCTCTTCGATTTTGACCACCTGAACGAACGGATTCTGGCCCTGCCCGGGCGCAGCAAGTTTCATTGTTGTGGGGTGGCTGGTGAAATTGCCCAGGATGATCTCGAGGTTCGGTATGGTATTGAGCGCCCGCGAGTAGATGGTTTGTCGCGCTCTCTTGACACTACCGGTCACTCTCGCAGTGAAATACTTGATACCATCGATTTGGTAGTTCTCCGGCAAGAGAGCGACGAACATTCGGGAGATGTCCAGCCACCTATTGGGAGTGCCCTTCACCGACCCATAGTAGAGATTAAACCCGTCGACATAGCAGACGGTTTTCAAGTAACCTCCTACATAAAAAAGGCTCTATCCGGGTTTCTCAACGGTGAAACTATAGAATGACAAGGTCATAGATCGTTCCCTACGCTTGGTTGTGTGTGTAGGACAATCAAAGCGAAGGGGGTGCGACCTATGACCGGGAGCAGATTACTATCGAAACTGCTGAGATTCAAGGGGTTCCGTGTTGTCAGCTGGTGGTTTGAGGGGAGAAGCTGCTTCGTCATCGCCGTAAAGCCACATAAGAATGGTTGTTGTTGTCCGGAGTGCGGCCGTCGAGGTAAAATCGTCCGCACAATGCCCCATCCGCGTCGGTGGCGTGACATTCCGGTGTGCGGGTGGAGGGTCTGGCTTCTCTACCATCCTCGGGAGATTCGGTGTCCTACCCACGGTCGTGTGGTCGAGGAGATTCCGTGGGCGGAGCGGTTCTCTCGGGTGACGTATCGCTTCGAGTATGCCATGCTGCGCTACTGCCAGACCATGACGCAGAAGGCGGCGTCCGAGTTACTGCGCATCTCTGCCTCGACGCTGTCGGATCTCCTTCACCGATCCATCACGCGGCTTCGTGAAGGTCATCGTATCCGAGGGCTCAAAACCATCGGAATCGACGAGATCTCCTACGCCAAGCGTCACAGGTACGCCACGCTCGTTTACGATCTGGACCGCTCCTGCGTGGTGTGGGTTGGCCGCGGCAGGGCGCGTAAAACGATCGATCGGTTCTTCACAGAGGCTCTCAGTCCCTACCGGAGATCCAAGATCGAGTGGGCCTGCTGCGACATGAGCGAAGCTTACATCGGAGCCATCCAGGAACACTGTCCGAATGCCAAGCTGGTCCTCGATCGCTTTCACATCGTCAAGGCTCTCAATGCCGCCGTTGACGAGGTCCGTAAGGACCAGTGGCGTAAAGCTGCCCCGGATGAGCGCAAAGCCATGAAGGGCCTCCGATGGCTCCTCTACCGGCACTCAGCGACACGCTCCAGAGGGGATACTCGGACACTCGAAGCACTGGAGAAGGCGAACTACCGAATCTATAGAGCCTGGAGACTCAAGGACGAGTTCGAGCAGTTCTGGGAATACAAAGCGCCCTGGGCTGCCGAACGCTTCCTGAAATGCTGGACGACGTCCGCACTCAGAAGTCGACTTGAACCCCTGCGAAAGTTCGTCAGGACCCTGCGACAGCACTTCTTCGGCGTCCTCGCATTCGTGAACACGCGTCTTACCAACGCCATCGCCGAAGGCCTCAACCGAATCGTCCAAATCGTCAAGAACCGAGCCAGCGGATTCCGCACACTCGACGCATTCAACGATATGATCTTCCTTACCGTCGGAGACATAAACATCCCTGAGCAGATTCCGAAGAGGTTCCGCACACTCTAACCGCGCCCCCATGCCAGGAACCACGGCACCTTCACCCACTTCATCTCGTTGAGAGATCCGGATATAGCCATAAAAAAGGCTCTATCCGGGTTTCTCAACGGTGAAACTATAGAATGACAAGGTCATAGATCGTTCCCTACGCTTGGTTGTGTGTGTAGGACAATCAAAGCGAAGGGGGTGCGACCTATGACCGGGAGCAGATTACTATCGAAACTGCTGAGATTCAAGGGGTTCCGTGTTGTCAGCTGGTGGTTTGAGGGGAGAAGCTGTTTCGTCATCGCCGTAAAGCCACATAAGAATGGTTGTTGTTGTCCGGAGTGCGGCCGTCGAGGTAAAATCGTCCGCACAATGCCCCATCCGCGTCGGTGGCGTGACATTCCGGTGTGCGGGTGGAGGGTCTGGCTTCTCTACCATCCTCGGGAGATTCGGTGTCCTACCCACGGTCGTGTGGTCGAGGAGATTCCGTGGGCGGAGCGGTTCTCTCGGGTGACGTATCGCTTCGAGTATGCCATGCTGCGCTACTGCCAGACCATGACGCAGAAGGCGGCGTCCGAGTTACTGCGCATCTCTGCCTCGACGCTGTCGGATCTCCTTCACCGATCCATCACGCGGCTTCGTGAAGGTCATCGTATCCGAGGGCTCAAAACCATCGGGATCGACGAGATCTCCTACGCCAAGCGTCACAGGTACGCCACGCTCGTTTACGATCTGGACCGCTCCTGCGTGGTGTGGGTTGGCCGCGGCAGGGCGCGTAAAACGATCGATCGGTTTTTCACAGAGGCTCTCAGTCCCTACCAGAGATCCAAGATCGAGTGGGCCTGCTGCGACATGAGCGAAGCTTACATCGGAGCCATCCAGGAACACTGTCCGAATGCCAAGCTGGTCCTCGATCGCTTTCACATCGTCAAGGCTCTCAATGCCGCCGTTGACGAGGTCCGTAAGGACCAGTGGCGTAAAGCTGCCCCGGATGAGCGCAAAGCCATGAAGGGCCTCCGATGGCTCCTCTACCGGCACTCAGCGACACGCTCCAGAGGGGATACTCGGACACTCAAAGCACTGGAGAAGGCGAACTACCGAATCTATAGAGCCTGGAGACTCAAGGACGAGTTCGAGCAGTTCTGGGAATACAAAGCGCCCTGGGCTGCCGAACGCTTCCTGAAATGCTGGACGACGTCCGCACTCAGAAGTCGACGTGAACCCCTGCGAAAGTTCGTCAGGACCCTGCGACAGCACTTCTTCGGCGTCCTCGCATTCGTGAACACGCGTCTTACCAACGCCATCGCCGAAGGCCTCAACCGAATCGTCCAAATCGTCAAGAACCGAGCCAGCGGATTCCGCACACTCGACGCATTCAACGATATGATCTTCCTTACCGTCGGAGACATAAACATCCCTGAGCAGATTCCGAAGAGGTTCCGCACACGCTAACCGCGCCCCCATGCCAGGAACCACGGCACCTTCACCCACTTCAGCTCGTTGAGAGATCCGGATATAGCCATAAAAAAGCAGAGGCCGCCCCGTTAGGAGCGGCCTCGCGGCCCTGACTTCGAGGAGCCAGGGTTGGTTCTTCTAATAGAATACGACACCATCGAGCTCTAGTATAGCGATTTATATGTGAGTTGCAACCTTCCAAGCGAAGAATGGCCGCTGGGTGGGCCTCATTGGTGTCCGGATAGGCGATCGAGAATAGATGTAGACGCCTATTTGCGTTCGTTCGATCAGGTGTTCAGAGCATCGTAGTACGACCGCCTGCTGGTACGGCACAGCCGCTCAAGCTCCGACCGCAAGGGGCACCTGCGTTAAAGAATTTTAATGTTCGCTTAATCCTCCTTTAATCCTATCTCCGTAGGCTTTCTCATCAGATGATTTCCGCCCGGGGAGGGTCAACCTTTGGAGGTAGAATGATCAATCGCAGAGTCACCCCCACGCTGTTCGCCGCCCTTCTCGGGACCTGGCTTGTCGGATGTTCATCAATCCGCTCTCTTCGGCCGATCCCACCACCGCCAAGCAAGCCCAGTCATCGCAAACCCAGGATGGAGATCTGCTAATCCCCTTGGATTCTGTGCCTCAAGCGGCAATCGACGCCGTTATGGCAGCAGAGCCCGGTGGCACCATCACGGCCGCCGAGCGCGAGATCGAAAAGGGTGTGACTGTCTACGAATTGCACGTCCAACGTGCGAACGGCAGCGTTGTCGAAGTCGAAACCGACGCCCAGGGCAATATTCTGGAGACCGAAGCCGCCGAGCGTGGCCGCCCAGGATCGACAACCATCGGAAACTGAGTTGGCTGACGTCAAACGGCGAAAAGTGAGTCCGCCACACTTCGTAAGGCCGAGAACCAACTGGAGAAGTTCTCTGTGAAGTGGGACAACACCTACTCGATGATCGGTCGGTCCTGGCGTGAACACTGGGAGCACATCACCCCGTTCTTCGCCTACCCACCAGAGATCCGGAAGGTGATCTACACGACGAACGCCATCGAGTCAATGAACGCATCGCTCCGGAAAGTCACGAAGAACAGAGGCGCGTTCCCGAATGATCAGGCCGCCATCAAACTCCTGTATCTGGCGATCCGAAACATCTCCAAACGATGGACCCGGCCACTGAACGATTGGAATGGGGCCATCAACCGGTTCGCCATCATGTTCGAAGATCGTGTCCCGTTAAAGTAATCGTGTCACCAGTTACACAAATCTCTGGACACACCCGAGTGGGGTCAGGTCCATATCTTCGGATCTGACCCCATACTTATAAGCTACCTTTTCCACTTCTCCTCTTCTACGCTTCTCTACTTCTTCGTCATCGTCCCTTCCCACTCTGCCATGTGCTTTCCATCAGGCCACTCTGCACTTACTTCGGCCGTGCCACTCGCTTCGGGGCCCTCAAACTTGCCGGTACCGCCCATGCCCTTCCACTGGATCTCGGTTCCGGACGCCTCGACCGTGAACCAATAGATATCCCCTTCAGGACTGATCAGGTTACAACTGCCGTGGCCCTGGACCAGCGAGTCGCTGGCTGTGAACTCGTAGGCCGCGAAACAGGTCTCGTTCCCAAGGTGGAACGGATTCGAGGAATCGTTTGCTGTGACGCTGAGTTCGAAAAAGATGCGCCTCAGCGATCCACCGCTCGGCAAATCGAAGGAGCTGACTACCTTCTGCGTGCCAGTCACCATCCCAGAAATCTTCTCCGTTTCCTGCGAGACGGCTGTCTGCGGAGCAAGACCGACGAACAGGATGGTGAGTGCACCTGTTACCAGCAGCGTAAAGCGTCTCATCGTAACCTCCTGACTTGGTGTGAACCGAGATGCACGTATCGATGATCTGCCCAAACCCCACCTGCCTGATGACCTTCTTGGCTGCGTGGTTACTATTCGTTCCGGATTTCGACCTGGATACACATCCGTTCTCCCGCTCTGTCGTCTTTCACGGGTATTCGGTCTCAAACATTGTTTTCCTCACCCACGCTCGATGTCCCGATGAGCCGTGCGATGAGAATCGCGACGTAAAGAACCCCGATCGTGCCTTCCAGAATCGCAAGTGAGCGTGTGGCGTCCGTCGCGGGAGAGATATCCCCGTAGCCAACGGTCGTCAACGTCATGAAGCTGTAGACAGCAGTTGAGACCAACCCAGTCGCTCCCCTTCCGCGAGGCTCGCGAAGAATGAACCCGGGTGGAGCGTCTCGATCAGGTCGTAGAGTTGTCCGAACGACACCCCGACAAGCAGGTAAACAGATACGGCACCGGACAGCGTGTCCGCCATAAATCGACGTGTACGGAGGATCTCGGCGCCGATGGCCAGGGTGATGAAAGCGTAGAAAAGGAAAAAAGCGCCCTCGACGACCGGGTGTCCCGTCACCCCGCGGATCATCGTGGCGATGTGTATCGCGCCCACGATCACCGCCAATACACACGCCCCAGCGAAGATTCGTCGATTCGTGTGGACGGCATACACGCCCGGCACCAGCATGGCGAGGGCGATCAGAGCGCCAACGTGACGTCCCCAGTACGGATAGCCTGCGAGCAGGATCGTGAGCGCGATCAGAAGAAAGTAAAAGCGATTGTCGCAACCAACTGGACTGCGAAGTAGATCCATGCCGCGACTCCGTCACCTATTCCTTAGGCGGCTCATGTAGCTTTATCGATCTTCCGATATGCTCCTGGCCCCATCACACACATTGCTCAGTCGACGTCAAGGGATTGCTGTCGCGCGAGGTTCCGAGCCGTTTTCCTTCTCCGTCTGTCCAGACCCATCCGGTGTGAAAGCCAGGACGTCCATCGGGCAGACGGTCACGCAGATCCCACATCCGATACACGACGAATTGCTGTTGTCGAGAGTCTCCTGCTTCAGCGCGTGGGACATGACGTCGATGCCGACGAGACAATTTCGCGAACATTCGTGGCACCCGATGCACTTATCGTTCGACCCGATATGGTAGCGGCTCACACCTATTCGCGTGTATAGAGACGACATCAGGTCCATCATCTTGGCCAGCGGACACCAGTAGCGACACCAGATCTTGCCCCCCAAAAACGGGTAGAGAGTGACGGGCAGGATTCCAATCAGCCAGACGTCGATGGCGAGTCGATAGATACCGATCGACCAATCCGCCTCCGCACTGAGCAGCCCCCACGCATCCTTGATCAGCAGCATGAACGTCACGACGACAGCCAGACCCAGGACCCCGAGGCTCATCTTTTCCAGAGCAATGGCCGTCTTGCCTTTTGGCGCGAGGTGCCGCCATCGGTCCCCGAAGGTCTCCGCGAGTCCTCCGCACCCGCATATCCACGAGCAGTAGCGTTTTCCGTGAAACAGCACGAAGATCGGGATGATTACGAAGGTCAGAAGCACACCCCAGATGACCCAGATGTGGTGCGGGTTATAAAAGAAAGTGTAGAAGAACAGCGGCCACGCGTAGATGATGCCGTAGCTGCGCCACGCCTGATCCGCGAACACGGGATCCTTCGCGAGTGCGCCCACCCACTGGTAGGCCACCGCCCACTGGAACAGGAACTCCGGAACGACGAAGAAGAAGACCCACTGAAAACCCAGCAGACTCACAAACCGCCACGTCTGGAATCGATCTTTCCTGTCGAGCCCCCACCGCTTCAGGGCTTCGATCCCGAACGCGGTCATCAGGCCGGTATAGATAACCGTGTACCAGAAACTCCACGGTCTGTCCCAGAGCGACAGAGCCGAATAGCCCCAGTTCCGGAATGGCCAGAACTCTTCCCCCTTCCCGACCTTGACGCCATACACCGTATACCACACCAGGAAGGAAACGCCCAACCACGCCCAGCGATCGCCTCGTTTGCCGAACATCAGCAGCCCCACGAACGAGAACACCGTGAGCATCCAACCGACCCACGCGACCGTAACCGTCGTCGATCCCGTAACGATGCCCGTCTGCCCGCCGGCGAGCCAGAGACCGAAGAGCGTTGCGAAACTCAGCGCAGCGCTCCGCGTGAGCGACCCGTCCCACTCGTTCTCCATCCGAATCCCCAGCGACTTGAGGAAGTCGACAGGCACATCCGAGCCGATCAGCACGAAAGCGTGATCACACGGAATCGTCTGTGACTCATCCCCTACGGAAAGGACAGCGTGGTCCTCGGAGAACGCGTTCACCGTGCTGTTCAGGATCACACGCACCTTTCCGTCCGCAACCGCTTGTTGCAATCGCTCGTCGTTGTCTTTGAACAGACGCGAGAACGCCGCGCCGCGATAAGAAACCGTGACGCGGTTCTCGTCCGACAACGTGAGGGCGGCTTCGATGGCGCTGTTCCCACCCCCCACGACCAGGATGTCCTCGTTGACGTACGACCGGGGGTCGTAGAGCCGGTGATAGACGCGTTCCTGGTCCTCCCCCTCGCAGCCGAGCTTGCGTGGATTGCCCCTCTGGCCCGTCGCGAGCACCATCCGTTTGCAACGATAGGTACCTTTCGGCGTCGTGACGGCGAAAACGCCCTCTGTCTTCTCCAAACCGGTCAGGGGCTCCTCGGTCCTCACATCCAGCTCGTTGTCCCGAACGATCTGCCCCCACCGGTGGACCAGGTCCTCCTTCGTCGCCCCGTCGAGCCACAGCTTTCCCTTGGCGGGCCTTTCGTCCGGCTCTGCGTAGACCCATTTTCCCTCGGGGAAGTTCTCGATCGTGTTCGCGATCTTGCCCTTTTCAAGCACCACAGCCGACAGCCCTTTGTCCCTGGCGGCCAACGCGGCGTTCAAACCCGCTGCCCCGGCCCCGACGATGATCAGATCCAGGGGCTCGGACGGCGCTTCAATGTCGGGAAGCTGCGAGATGTGTTCGATGACTTCATAGCCCTGCTCCATCGCGAGCTTGATGACCGGGGCACCGGCGAGGTCTCCGACGATGTAGAGGCCCGGTACGTTGCTCAGGTTGTTCACATCGAGTTGTGGCCTACGGGTTGCTCCATCGGCACTCGCAAACACGGTGTCCTCAAGCCACGTCTGCATCCGCCCCATCACGTCCGGCCCCCGATGCGCTGAGACTCCGCCTCGGCCGCCGGCGTCAGGGCCGCCCCGCAAGACGAGCAGCTGGCTGCAGCGGGATGATTGCCCCTCCCGCACGTCGGACACGGCAGGGGCGCGTGGGTCGCGTGCGGCTTGAACAATCCAGTCAGAACGGGCGCGTCGGGCGTCGTCCTCCGTGTGTAGATGGCTGCGAGCGCGGCCACATTCGCAATCAGACCGGCCGCGAACCACAGCAACGCAGAGTACCCCTTGCGAATCGCGATGTGGCTGGCCAGCGCGCCCGATGCCAGGCCGACGCACATCCATACACCTACGTAGAGCCAGCCGAGCCCGAGCGACCACGTTTCGTCCTCCTGGAACAGGGCACCTCGCGGCTGTAGGCTGGAAAAGAAATCCTGGGGGGCGCTGAAAAACATGCCGACGGCATCCTTGTGGACCGTCACGCGCCTCCCTCGATGGAGGAACGCCACCCCGTCCTTGTCCGATAGAAACACGCCGGAAATGAGGCAGCGGTCGCCTTCCCGAATAGACATCGTCACAAGGTTGTCCGGTACAGCCCCCTCGGCGGCGCCGGGACACGCGACCACAAGGGCAAGACCCAAGACGTACACTCGTAGAGAGGATGGCATTCTCATCCTGACACCTCTCCGGATCTGTACAGTGTCTTCAGACGTCTGATGTATTCCCGATCTCGTTTCTCGATCGCTTCGTCGAACTTTTCAGGATCCACGAACCAGGGTCTCTTTTCCGCCATCCGCGCCCGGATCTTCTCAGCGACCTCATCCTCCGGGTCTGAACTTCGTCCCGACCCGGCATCGGCCGGCCACTTCCAGAGACCCGCCAGGTCGTAGTGCATGAATGGTCCTTCGTGCGGCATCCGGAAACCGAACGTGGTCTGCACACCCAACTCGATGTCTTCAGCAGTCGCCATCCCCTCCGCCCACAGACGCGCAGCCTCTCGACCCGCAGCCCCTTGAATCCGATTCAGCAAGTAGCCGGGCTTCTCCTTGAGAAGCCGGATCGGGATCCGGCCCGCCTTTACCATCACCTCGCAGATGAGCTCATAGGTCTCATCACTCGTGCCCGGTCCTTTTGCTACTTCGACACCCGGCACGATGTGGGGCGGCGCAAAGTAGTGTGTCAATCCGATCTTGTCCTGCCGCTTCACACCTGCACCGATTTCACTCATCACGAAACCGGACGTATTGCTTACCAGTGTATGCGTCGGACACGATGCGTCCAGCCTGTTGAAGAGTTCCTGCTTGTCTTCCAGGCGCTCGACGATCGCTTCCGTGACGAAATCGCTCTCCGTAGCGAGCGTGTCGAGATCCGTGGTCAGCCTCATTCGATCCACTGCCGTTGTTGCCTCTTCCTCGGTGACAAGTTCCTCTTCCACGAAGAGGTCAAGCGATTTGCGGACTTCCCTTCGTGTGCCGTCAAGGGCCTCCTCGCTCACGTCGTTGACAATCGTCATGTAGCCACCTAGCGCAAAGTTGAGGGCTATCCCGAAACCCATCGTACCGCCACCGACCACGCCGACCGTCTTGATGTCAGATAGATTCATCAGCATTCCGCATCTGTTGTGATCGAGGAGAGGGGGCGTTCTACGGCACCGGGGAAGGTTGGACGCGAAGGCTCAAAGACGCGAAGACGCTAAGGAACGGAAGGTAGAATCGAGTCACCTGGTGAAATGTAGAAGATGTCCGCAGACCTCTCGGACTCCCCATCCCTATGTTTCCTTCGTGCCTTGGAGTCTTCGCGCCTTCGCGTTCCCACTCCCCCCGAGTTCGTCAAAACCGCGTAACGTTCCTCACAATGACACTCGTCTCCTACCTCGTATGGCCTCGTACCCCGTTCTCTGCGTTGACAAGTTTACGACGGGAGCCACGCTCTGGGGGCGATGCCTTCTAGATGGGTCTTCACATCGACGACGGCCGGCTTGCCGGAATCGAACGCCTGGTCGAGCGCGCTCGAGAGCTCGTTTGGTTTGTTGACGGTGATGCCCAGACATCCCATCGACTCGGCCATCTTCGCAAAATCGGCCTCGGGGAAAAGCCATAGTTCGTCCGAACCTTTAGTCCGACCGCCATAGACGCCCTCGACGCCGCCCTGCTCCTGATTCAGCGAGTGGTTGTTGTTGACAACCGTGACTGTGTTGATGCCGTTCTTCATGGCCGTGTCGAGCTCGGTCATGTGATACCAGATGCCGCCGTCACCCGTGAAGCACAGCACCGGCCGATCCGGCTGTGCGCACTTCGCACCGATGGCCGCCGGCAATCCCCATCCCAATGAACCCGCACAACGCAGGAAGGTCTGATCGGGATGGCTGAAGTCGAGCATCGTACCGGTCCAGATGCCGGAGTGCCCCGTATCCGACACGAGAATCACGTTCGACGGAAGATAGTCGGTCAGCTCCTTGCACAACCGCTCCGGCCGCATCGGGACCTCATCCGAATCCACCTTGTCCTGGACGCTCGCCCTCCACTCGGCCACGAGCTCGTGAACACGGCCGATCCACTCGCTCCGCGGCTCGGCCGCATCCGCCTGCTCGACCATGCGTCGGAGAGAATTTCGAACGTCGCCCTGCATCCCGAGTTGGATCGAATAATTTCGTCCCAGTTCTTCAGCGTTGATGTCGAGTTGGATGACCGGCGTTCCCTGCGGCGGTATGCGATACTGATGGGTCACTTGGCCGCCCGCGTGACTTCCTATGAAGAAGACGAGGTCCGCTTCGCAAAGGGCTTTGTTCGTACAGAAGCGCGAGTAGTTGCCCGGTGTACCCAGCGCCAGCTCGTGATCGGTCGGAAACATCGCCTTCGCGTTCAGCGAGGTCGCTACCGGAATCGACAACTTCTCTGCGAGCGCAATCAGTTCTGCCCGAGCACTCGATGTCGTCACCCCACCGCCAGCCACAATGACGGGGCGCTTTGCCTCGGCCAGTAGCTTGAGGGCTTTCGCCACTGCCTCTGGCTCAACTTCAGGCCTGAAGGGCGGCACGCGGGCGAACACCTCTTCGACTATTCCGTCGAGATCTGCTTCCTGATCCACTACGGCCGCTCCACTCAACGCTTCGAGATCCAAATGCGCGGGGCCCGGCGTGCCCGTGGTCGCCGCGCGAAAAGCCTGGCGTAGGTAGACCGGCAACTGCTCCGGCGTGGCCACGTCGGCGCTATACTTGGTCACGGCTGAGAAGGGATTGACGTGGTCGACTTCCTGGTAGGCGTGGCGCTGCTGACTGATATGAGTTTCGCGCCCCGTAATGGCGACGACCGGGGAGCAAGCCAGATACGCGTCCTGCAACCCCGCGGCGAGATTGACCGCCCCAACCGACTGTGCCATGCACAATCCGGGGCCTCGACTCACGCGAGCATAGGCATCCGCCATATACGCGGCAGCTTTCTCGCCGTGCGTCTGAATGCGCTTCATCCCGAGGTTCTCCATCTCCATCAATGCCCTTGGGGCGATGTAGGGCATGAAGAAGACGTGCGTAATCCCCAAACCGTGAACGGAATCAGCCAGAAACTTCGCGCCAGTCATTTTTGGCATATGGTTTCCCTATTGTGATGCATTGGTCGTTGTCGTTGACCTGTCATGCCCGTCGAATGTCCAACACCGAATGTCGATCGCCTGTTCGGCATCCCGAGTTCGATGTTGGACATTGGGCGTTGTCCCTCCACATCAGACCAGCCGGAAGGGCTTCGCTGGACGTCCGCCTTCGGGCAACCCAAGGGGCAATTTCACATCCAGCAGCATCGGCCGCTGCTCTTTCGTCACGACGTTCAGTCCGCGATCCAGCGCGTCGGCCAGGTCGGATTCCTCTTCTACGCTCGCACCTTCGACGCCGAATCCCTCGGCGATCTTGACCGGGTCAATATCTTCGAGGACAACACCAGCGTATTCACCCGTCTCCTTCATGACCCCATCGGCCCGCGCAAACGCCCCCGACACGACGCCGTAGGACTGGTTGTTCGAAATCACGTAGAGCACCGGTATCCCGTGGTGCACCGTTGTCCACACGCCCGAATCGGAATAGTACATCGACCCATCTCCAACTAGCCCGATGACCGGACGGTCAGGAGCCGCCAGCTTGAGGCCCACGGTGCCGCCAATGCCGTAGCCCTCCGAACCTCCCGCAGCGCGTACGTATGTATTCTTGCCGCTGGGTTCGGCCACGCCGTCGAGCGTCACCGCATACTGTTCCACCATGACGTAGCCGCCTCCAGCGCGCGCCAGGGCTTCGTCCATCGCGTTCGCCAGCACCCACGGACGGACGCGTCCAGGAACAGGCCCAAGGCTTTGCGCCGACTCGACCCGTTTCGCGCGAAGCGTTTCGGCCTTCGCCAACGCCCACGCTCGACGGTCGTCGAACCGCTCTGACTTGGCCTGACCTTCCAGTCGCTCGAGCATGCGACCTTCGTCAGCCAGCACTGCGAGGTCCAGCCCAGGTATGTTTTTGAGATTGTCCACGTCGGAGCCAATCGCAATCAGGCGTTCAGCCTTCGAGATGGTCCGGAAGTCGTTTGGTGACCCCCGCCCACTCATTCGAACGCCAAGGCAGACAACCAGGTCCGGCTCAAGCCCCGCCACAGCTTCGTCGAACCGTCCACAATGCAGCGGGTGGTCCTTGTGTACGCGCTTTTCCACCCAGCCTCCAGAAATGGCGGTGCCATAGCGTTCGGCAAAGGAAACCAGGTGAACGTCTGCACCGCTCTTCCACACACCGTCGCCCGCGTAGATCAGAGGCCGTTCTGCATCGTGGAGTGCGCGTGCTACCGCTTCAACGTCGCTGTCTGAGGGATAGCCCGCCTTCAGGTCGGGAATCGGTCCCTCGATCAACTGGGTGGTCACCTGCCGATCGTCCAACAACCGATCGTAGACGGCCAGGTGCACCGGGCCGACCGGGGGCGTCTTTGCAACCAGCAGCGCCCGGTAAATCGCCTGCGGCAGCCCATCCGGTTCGATCACTGCCCAACTCGCCTTGGTAAAGGGTCCGGCGATCGACGTCGGACCCACGTTGTGGCTGAGGTCCAGACCGATCTTGTCCCCATAGCTTCCCGTATCCCCTGCAAAGGTGATGACCACGACCGGTAGACTGCCGCTCCAGACGTTGATCAGCTGTCCCAGGCATTGTGACAGACCGGCGCCCAGGTGCACTGACATCACGGCCGGGTCCAGATTGACTTGCGTGTATCCTCCGGCCATGGCCGCCACGCTTCCCTCGTGCAGCGCCAGGATGCCGTCGATATCAGGATGCACGTGAAGCGCATCGAAGAAACGTGCCTCGCGCGAGCCAGAATTGTAGAACAGATACTTCACACCCGATGCAGCCAGCTGCTCGACCATGATCTGAGATGGATTGCCTGTGATCGGCCTCATGCGGGCACCGCTCCTTCCTTCGGGAGATTCTTCAGGTTGTGCAGATCCATTAGCATCGTGACCTTCATGATTGGGACAAACCGTGTGACGCGCTACTGTCGAAAGCACCTTTCAGCCAGGCGCAAGACTTGAACGTTCCTTTCGCTCCCCAGTAGACTCCTCTGCAGCCCAGAGTCTTGACTTTCAAGCAGTCATGACCTCCGGCAAAGCCGGAGGCTTGAAAACTTGTGAACCGCTCAAAGCGGTTGGAAACCAAGCGCCACCTAAAGGTGGCGATTACCTGAAAATGTTGAGCTGGTCGAGACGCCGGTCCTCCCGCTCCTGGTTCTGGATATACTCCCGAACCGTCTGTTCATCCTTGCCAACGGTGGAGACCCAGTAGCCTCTTGCCCAGAAATGCTGCCCGGTGAAGTTCGACCTAACCTACGTCCCAGATAGTTCCGAGCAATGTGAATCGCACTCTTTCCTTTGATGAACCCTACCGTCTGAGCTACTGAGTGCTTCGGCGGGATCGAAATCAACGTGTGCACATGGTCGGATCGCAGGTGACCCTCTTCCACACGGCATTCCTTCTGTGCGGCCAGATCCCGAATCACCTCCCAGATAGCGACGAATTTCACCATACAACACTTTTCTACGATACTTCCGAACCCAAACAACGTCATACTTGCACTCCCATACCGTGTGACGTAGACTCCTTACGTTGTTCATTAGAGAGCCTTCCTTCCGTGTGCTTTGAGCGGTCCACGGCAAGGGAGGCTCTTACATATTTCTGGAACTGTCAAACTCTGGGAGTCTCCCCGGCAGAGCCGGGGGCTTACCAAGGTTTAGTTAGCTCATCCGCTCGTCCAGGCACGACGATTGCCCCATCCACGACTGATCGTATTCATACAACAACTTCAGAGTTGAAAACCACACGTTAAGGATTTAGCTTCTATCTAGTTAGATGAGGATCTCTATGTCGGATGAATATGGAACACGCGATGTCTTCGAACAGGTCGGGACACGACTGAGCAATGTCGAGCAGGATATACGTACTCTGAGAACTGAGTTGAACGAGGGATTCGAAAGGCAGGATGCACGATTCGACTCCCTGCGGAATGAAATGAATGAGGGATTTGGAAGACAGGATTCACGACTGAATGAGGGGTTCGTGAGGCAGGACTCGCGACTCGAGGCCTCACGGAATGAAACGAGCGCAGGGTTCGTGAGGCAGGATTCGCGGCTGGATGCCCTCCGCAATGAAATGAAGGAAGGGTTCGCTAGGCAGGACTCACGAACTGATGCCCTGAATACAAAGGTAGACCTACATTTCCGCTGGCTCATCGGAATCCTGTTCGCCAGCTGGCTCTCGATTATGGCATCCTTCTGGCTCAAACCGTAACTCGGGGTTAAGTAAGGATCCACGCGCAAGAGGGTCGCGACAGATGTCGTGACCCTTTCGTTTTGCCTCCGATATGGAGCAATTGGTAGCTCAGCTCACCTATTCAATGCCTCAGCTCACCTACCGCAGACTCCTCTCCCTCTTCCTGCCTCTGGCACTCAGCGGCATCCTCTACCCGATTTCGCGACCGATCATCAACGCCGCGTTGGCGCGCTCTCCAGATCCGATCACCGCGATTGTAGCTTTTGCCGTAGCCTACAGCATCAGCATGCCCCTCCAGTCCCCGATGTTCGGGTTGCGCCAGATCATCACCGCCCTTGCGGTGGATCGCCAGATGCTCCGCATCGTGTCGCGTCTCAATCTCACGATCGGAATCGGCTCCACACTCGCTGTTCTGCTCGTCGCCCTCACGCCGCTCTACAGATACATCGTCGAGGGGCTCATGGACATCCCATCCAGCATCGCTCGCGTCGGGCCGCTTGTGTTGGTCGTCATCGCCACCGGTCCTTTGATTACGGCAGGCAGGGGCTACTATCAGGGCATTCTCGTCCGACACGGAATCAGCATTCCCGTGGGCGTGGGGGCACTCGGCTTTCTGATCGTTGGGTCGACGCTGCTCTGGGCGGGCGTTCTTTGGACGGAGTGGGAAGGGGCGCTGTTGGCCGCCATCTCGATGATGTGCGGTCAGCTGGTTTACCTGGCGTGCGTTTGGCGGCCGGCCAGGCCGATCATTCGGGATCGCATACCCGAACACAGCCCTTCGATCCAACCCGAACAGCGATCGACTAACTACGTCTTCCGCTTCTATCTCCCTCTTGCCGTGTCGACCCTACTGATGACGCTGGTCGAACCGGTGATTCAGGGGGCGATGGCGCGGTCGCCGCAGGCGGAGGCATCCCTTGCGGCCTATTCCGTGTGCATCTCCTTCATCTGGCTCGCGGGAGCACCCCTTTGGAACCTTCAACAGGTGGTCATTTCAGAGGTAACCGGGCGTCAGTCTCTGCAGGTCGTTCACAGGTTTTCGATCCTCGTCAGCGCAGTCCTCACGCTCCTCCTGGCGATGCTGGCGCTGCCACCCGTTGCCAGTTGGCTATTTGGGTCGGTCATCGGTGTGACGGGCGAGGTGAAAACAGTGGCGGTGGATGGCTTCAAATGGCTCGTACCTGCGGGACTGTTTATGGGTCTGCGCAGCCTTTATCACGGTGTTCTCACGTGCCGGGGAAAGACGGGTGGTATCCAGACGGCCTCGTTTGTGCGCACGGGAGCGCTGGTAATCGCTTTGGTCGGTGGTGTTTCGTGGGGTAAGGTGAACGGATTCCTGATCGCTGCCGGAGCTCAGGTGATCTCAGCGATCGTTGAAGTGGCCTTCCTTCGACGGTATACCAAGGATCTGGATTGGGAGGATGAGAACGAATCCGGTTCCCTGGACTGATTCGGTTGTGACTTCGGATGGATGTGGAGAGTGAATAGCGGCGAGGCGCTTGTTCTGGACGTGTTGGTAGACGACTCGGTGATCTGTGAACTCAAGTCGGTTGAACAGATGTTGCCAGTGCACGAAGCCCAGACTCTGACCCAGCTTGGTATGTCAGGTAAGCACCTGGGATTCCTGATCAATTTCAATGTCGCCCTGATCAAGGACGGAATCCGAAGATTCGTCAACTCCGATCTCGGATTGCACCGGGACTGAATGTCACCCATCTCCTGACGTTTTTCTACCTGCCCCTCGTTTCCTTGGCGTCTTCGCGTCTTAGAGTCTTCGCGCCTTAGCGTCTCCACTACCCCCCGACCAGGCAGCAGCAACCAACCCGGCCGCACACGTCACCCCTCTGTTCCTCCCATCAGAAGTCAATCTCCCGCAGCTCGGTCGTCTCCGTCGTCATCTGCTCCGACCCGTCTTCCGTAATCACGTGGACGTCTTCCCACGTGAATTGAACGTCTCCCGATTGAACCCCCGGTTCCGTGCTGATCACCATACCGGGCTCCAGCTCCGTGTCATCTTCAGGGCAAATGCTAGGGGGTTCGGTCACCATCAAACCTTGTCCGTGTCCCATCCGGACCTGGCCGAACCACTCCAGTCCGGGCATTCCCGACGCGACCTCCTCGACCGCCTTCCGGCTCTCGTCAAACAGGCTCGAACACGATAGACCGGGCTGCAGCGCCTCGGTCATACGTTGACTCACTTCGATGGATGCGGCGTGAACGCTCTTCTGAAGTTCGTTCGCCTCCCCGAGTGTGGCCATTCGTACGTAGTCGATCGTATGCGTCCCCACGTAAGCGCCTGCGTCGAGTGCGAGCACGCTTCCCCGCTCTAACCGCCGATCGTAGTGGAACGGATTGCTGCTCCCCGGTAGGCCTCCTTGCAGGATGACGAAAGACGTTCTGTCACCTCCCTCCTCCGCAATCAGGCGACGCATCGAACGGGCCACATCCCGTTCCGTCATCCCTTCGGAGATCGAATCGAACAGTCGCTGCCTCGCTCTCCCCGTGATGTCGGCGGCCTGCCTCATGCAAGCCAGCTCTTCGTCCGACTTGACCATCCTCAGAGCGATCAAGACTTCCGCGGCGTCCACGAACTCGCGCGTGGGCAGTGCCTCCACGAGACCCAGATAAGCACCCAATGGCATGCCCATCCGCTGCTCGAGGCCCAATTCCGCCCCGATTCGACCCGACCGTCGATCGATATCCTCGAGCGTTCCTCGTGTGAGCCCAACCGGGAAAGAGAAGAGATCCGTGTAGGGACGGATGTCGTCGACATACGTACCCAGCGCGATACTGTCGGGACTTTGCGTGATGATGATCGGCTCCTCGTCTAATGGGAGGATGAACACAGACGGTCGCGTGACGGAATAATGGAGAGCAATGCTCGCCGTTGTGCCGGTGAAGTACTGGAAATTCTCCTCGCCGCTCACGATCAGGGCGTCGAGCTCTCGAAGACCCATCAGGTCCTTGGCTCGGGCATATCGATGCTCCATCTCCTGCAGCGAGAAAAGCGCATAGTCCAACGTTTCGGATTTCATGATTCCTGATCCTCTCAGAAATGATCCGGTCCCCAATAGACGACCTCGCGCCGCGGGAAGAGGATCGTCATGAAATCTGAAACCGCGGAATTCACAGAAACGCCTGTTGCCCGCAGCGCGGGAAGTGCTCCCTGCCAGCCCGGCTGACCGAATACAATCCGCCAAAACAGACTGGCCGGCAGCGCGAGTCGAGTGGCTGTTCGATCTGTTGCACGAATCTCGAGATTCGCGGAGTCACCGCGACGAAGGATGCAGTGCTGGTCGTTCGTTTCGAAACGTATCGAGAAAGAACCACCCTTCGGAAGTCCCTCCAATCGGGATTCCAGCTCGGGTAGCAAGCTCTGGAACAAGCTCTGCAGATTGGCTGGATAGAGCATCGCCTGATCGTTTCCGGTCAGCGTAAGATCCCCACCCCACCTCTCCAGGATTAGATGCACGAACGGGTGTGTGTGCGGAATCTCACCGTGGATCTCCTCGATCTCCCGGTCTTCGCAGCTCTGGACAAGGGCTTCAACGAGACTCACAAGAACTCCGGAATCCTCCTGATCGGACGCCACTTCGTGTACAATCGCAGCCCCCTCGACTGAATCGAAATTCAGGTATCCCCCAACGCCATGATCGCGTCTGGCCACGACTGTGGGCAGAATGCCTCGCAGCCTGGCTGGTGTCGTGTCCCAGTAGGATCTGGGTCGCACGAGAGTCCCACTCTGATCGGCATTGCACTCATTGTAGAGAGTCGCCACCTGTTCCAGGTCTCGTCCTTCCTCGAAAGGTTCAGCCTCCCACGACAATGGTCTCGTCTCAGCCGGTGCTCCTCTTCGAATCTGAAAACCCTCCATGGGAAGGCTCCCCCATCCCAGCTTTCCATAGAAGCTGCACGGCAGGATCGAAAAGAGCATCCCGACATCGTAGCCCGCCTGCTGCATATGCTCTGCCGTGCCCCGCATCAGGGCCGAGGCATACCCTCGACCACGATGATCCGGATGAGTCCCAACGCCCCCGATCCCCGCCATCCGGACACTGCTAGATCCGACACGAAGCCTCCGCTCCCAGATCCGCAGCGTCGAAACAATCCGTCCACCGACCAAAACGACGCGGGTCTGATCCAGCCGGTAGCTCGAATCACCTCTGATGTATTCCGAGTAGCGCTCGGAACCATCCGATCGAAACACCAGACACTGAAGCGCGATCATTTCATCCAATTCGGATTCACGAACGGCTCTGACTTCCAAGTTTTCTCACTCCGTTTCCCACGACACTGCTCCCCTTTGCTCGCGGCATCTTGACGTATCGCGGATCGTCAGGACGCCTTCTTGAACTGATCATTGTGCCATGATAACCGTGACACCGCACGGTCGCAAAAATTCAGCGGACGAGGATTCGTCGCGTTAGTTTATTACAGCATCCAGCCTCCACACGAACCTGATCTGTGGAATCAAACGGAGCGAACCTGTGGATGAAAAATTGACCGACTACCTTTTCGATCTGCACGGATATCTCGTGCTCGAGGACGTCATCGATCCGACCGACCTGAATGAAATGAATGCGTGGGTCGATGAGCACTGGGAATACGTCGAACGTCCGTGGGATGGAGAGGGAGAGAGCAAACAAAACAGGTGGATCGGCCACATCGAAACGCACCGATACGGAAACCACGACGGCGTGAACTTCCAGAACATCGTCGAGGCTGGTGCTGTGTTCGAACGGTTGATCGATCACCCCGGCTGGATCGATCTGATACGCAAGTACCTCAATCCCATCAACCGCGTATCAATCCACGAGAATCTTCTGAACATTCGCGGCAAAGGTGAACACATCTACATGCATTCAGGCGGCCACTCGCCCATTTGCTACCAGACGTTTCGGCAGCGCAACACAGGCGAGTGGATGGTCGGCCAGATCAACGTGATCGTAGCACTCAACGACATCGGCCCAGGAGACGGGGGTACGGTCGTCGTCCCGGGAAGCCACCAAGTCACAGATCTACATCCGCGTCTGGAAGTCGAGCTCGCACCGAGACGAGAAATGCCAGGCGGCACTGCGCTCGGCATGGAGGAAGTTCATCTGAAGGCGGGAGATGCGGTCTTCTTCACGGATTCCATATCGCACGGGTCGGCCGAACGGACGAACGATGGCTATCGACGCACCGTGCTCTATCGGTACTCGCCGCGCTTTATTCGATCGCGGTTCAACTACGCGATGTCTGAGGGACTACGCGCTCGGTTGACGCCTGAACAGCTGGAGATTCTGGATCCGATCGAGAAGAGATCTCCGCCTACGGAAGGAGAAATCGACTAGCACTGGGGCGCCGGATGCGAAACATCCGATCGTTGTGTGGCCATTTCACTTTGCCGGCAGCGAAATGCGGAAACGGGTGTCTTCATCCGGCTGACTGACAAGTTCGATTCTCCCGCCGTGGTCGCTCAGGATCCTGCGAACGGTTGCAAGACCCAGTCCGATGCCCTCGTCATTCGCCTTGGTGGTGAAAAAGGGTTCGAAGACTCGATCCCGTTCGTCGGCAGAGATACCCGACCCATTGTCTTGGATTTCCAGGATGTGCTCGTCCGAGTCGTTTGCTGTCACGGATATGGTGATCGTTGCATCGCGTTTTTCGGCAATGTTCTGCCGGAGAGCATCGCTACTGTTCGTGAACACGTTGATCAAAACCTGCTGGAGCATGACAGGGTCCCCGAAAACGACTGCCTTTGCATCCGGCAGTGTCGTCTCGATCTTCAAATGCTCGCCGACGGCAGGACGCGTGATGGTGAGAACCTCCTCCACGACTTTTCGAAGGTCCGTATCGACTTTCTGAGCTTCCCGAGTTCCCGCAAAGATTGCAAGTAGATCGAAGATGGAGATGACCCGGTCCGCTGCATCGTGGGCCTCCTGAAGCAAACTGGCTTCCTGTTCAGTGACGTTGGCTGCGGCAAGTTCAATGTTTAGCCGCATGCCGTTAAGTATGTTCACCACGTTGTGGAACAGACCCTCCGTGAGCCGACCGATCGCCTGGTGTCTATGAAGCCCCACAAGCCGACTTTCAAGTCGTTTCCTCTCGATACCGTACTGAATCGCCTTGTTCAGCGAATCGGCGTTCACCTGGCCCTTTACCAGGTAGTCTTGCGCCCCGAACCTGAGGGACCGAAGTGCAAGCTCCTCGTCATCCTGGCCCGTGAGGACGATGATCGCCGATCGGGAAGATCGCTTGAAGATCTCGCTGAATGTTTCAATGCCGTGACTATCGGGCAGCGTCAGGTCCAGCAGAATAAGTTGGAAAGAATTCTGTGCAGCCAGCTCAAGGGCTGATTCGAGCCGATCTGTTGTCGTGATGTCATACTGAACCCGCGACGACGATCCAAGTTGCTCCTGGAACAGCCTGGCATCGCCGGGGTTGTCTTCTACGAGAAGAATCGGTATCGAATCCACGGTCCGTCCTCGTCGCCGTCAGAGGCTGAGCGACCTGAGGGCAATAGCGATCTGGCTAACGATGAGTATGGCCACGTGTTCACTTTCCACCGGAATCCCGTCCGGCCTGGTGTGGCAGAGTGTCAGAACTCCGACGGTCCCGCCCTCTATCCGAAATGGGATACACAGGAGAGACCCGATGGCCTCCTCCGAGTCACTCTCGACGTCTTGCGGAAGGCTGGGCAGGTCAGGAGCCGAAAGCAACGTGCCAGAATCATCCAAATCTGGATAAACTCGAACAACGGCCCTCGTGGCCACACTTGGTACTGCTATGGGTTGAACGTTTCTGGTCACCCACGAAGCGATCCCCTCCTCGTTGACAACTGGTTGAGATCCTACGATGACCTGTAGGTACTCACAGAGGGATGCGTCCCCGCCGCGTGAAGCGGCGACGTCGAAACCAGGAGGATCGCCGCGGAGAAACATGACCGCGCAAAGATTGCCTCCGGTTTCTTCGAGCAGCGTGTCGCAGGCCGTGTTGAGTACATTGGCGCTATCCTCAGCGTCCTCGATCCCGGCGATGACACTTCGAATGATGGACAACTCACGAACCTTCCCCTCGAACTGATCGACCGTCTTGGCGAGATCGTCTGCGAAGACATCGCTCAAACGCCGGAACCGGTTTTCACTCGCCTTCAGCTCGTCGTTCTTTTTCTGCAACTCTGCCCGATGCCTGTGGCGCTCCACTGCGTATCTCAGAACCCGATCGACCGCATCTCCCGTAATCTTTCCTTTCACCAGATAGTCCTGCGCGCCCATCGCAATGGCTTCTGCCGCCACCTCACGGTCGTCGAAACCCGTCAAGACGATGACAGGGACATTCAGCGACTCACTGCTAAGCGTTTCGAATGTTTCCAGCCCTTGACCGTCCGGTAGAGAAAGATCCAGTAGAATGGCATCGTAGGAAGACTCCGAAAGCATCTGCAGACCCTCTGAGAGACGTCCGGCGCAGTCCATCTCCATTCGAAAGGTGCCGACCCCCCGCAACATATTCTCGAAGAGGGCGACATCCGCCGGATTGTCTTCGATCAGAAGAACCCGATGAGTGTCGGCAGCCGAGCTTTCCTCTGTCATTTCCGGACTCGCATAAACGACGTAATTCCTTCTCTATCCTACACACGACTATGATCTTGACTGGACTGTCGCCTCGAAACTTTATCGATCCACCCCAACGACCGTGGACGACTGTGATGGGATCAAAAGTCTCCTCCGCCTGCCTGCGCAGCGCCCAAGGGAACACATACGCCTGCCCTTGTTCCTTTGCCCAAGATCTATGTCTCTGACTCAGCGCCTTCCTCGTCAGCCGCAGCATCGAAATCCACCATGTCCGGACCACCCGCGTACTTAGTCGTCACAAACTTCCGCACCTGAAACATCTTCTGGATGATTGTATTGATCCTGTCGCTGGCCTCAACGATCTCTTGCAACATCTCAGATCTCTTCTGTTCGTCCATCCTGCCCATTCCCAGCAGCTCTGCATTACCTTTCAGTAGGGTCAAAGGCTGCCTGATCTCGTGGGCGGCTCCAATCGCCGTAGCAGCAGCTGCATGGACGCGTTCTGCCTCCAGCAGCTTTTCCTGGAGCTCGAGCAATTCGAGCCTTTGGCTGTTGCGTTCGATCGCGTAGCGTAACGCACGCGCAATAAGCTCACCGTCGCCCTGCCCCTTGACGAGGTAGTCCTGCGCGCCTTCTTCGACCAGTTTCATACCAAGCATCTGATCGTTGAGACCGGTCAGGATGACAATGGGAAGATCAGTGGTCGTCTCGCGAACGGCCTCGTACGTCTCCGTTCCTTGGCTGTCAGGGAGGGAAAGATCCAGCAGAATCACATCCCAGGTCGCCTGGCCGATGCACTCGATCGCGGCCGCCAGGGATTCCGCAACTTGAACGTCATACGCGCCAATGGATTGATCACGCAGCAGCTCTTTCAGTAGCCGGGAATCAGTGGGGCTGTCCTCGACAAGGAGGACCTTGACAAGATTCGTGTTCATTGTGGGTCAGCTCATTCCGACGGAAGCTTCACGATGGACAGCCAGAAGCTTTCGATCAACTGGACAACCTCGATGAATTGCTCAAAATCGACGGGCTTCGTGATGTAGCAGTTCGCGTTGAGGTCGTAGACCTTGAGGATGTCGGCCTCCGCGGCGGAGGTCGTCAAGATCACGACCGGGATCCGCTTCAGGTCCGGATCCGACTTATACTCTTCCAGAACTTCACGGCCATCTTTCTTGGGCAGATTCAGATCGAGCAAGATCAGGTCCGGACGAGGAGCATCGGCGTACTGGCCTTGTTTTTTCAAGTAGCTCAGGGCTTCCACACCGTCATTTACGATGGCCAGGTTGTTGCACACCTTACCTTCTTTGAGTGCCTCCTGCAGAAGCCGTACGTCACCCGGGTTATCCTCGACGAGTAAGATCTCTATCGGCCTTCCTAGTGAGTTCATCGGTGCCATCGGCTTTCCCTGTTTTGGATCAAAGGATTTCGTTCCTACGGATCTTGTTCAAGCTACACACCACAATTTCTGACTGGTCACAGATCTCCTCGATCGACACTATCTATCGGTAGAATAAGTCATGACCTCCGGCAAAGCCGGAGGCTTGAAAACTTGTGAACCGCTCAAAGCGGTTGGAAACCAAGCGCCACCTAAAGGTGGCGATTACCTGAAAATGTTGAGCTGGTCGAGACGCCGGTCCTCCCGCTCCTGGTTCTGGATATACTCCCGAACCGTCTGTTCATCCTTGCCAACGGTGGAGACCCAGTAGCCTCTTGCCCAGAAATGCTGCCCGGTGAAGTTCGACCTGCGTCCCAGATAGTTCCGAGCAATGTGAATCGCACTCTTTCCTTTGATGAACCCTACCGTCTGAGCTACTGAGTGCTTCGGCGGGATCGAAATCAGCATGTGCACATGGTCGGATCGCAGGTGACCCTCTTCCACACGGCATTCCTTCTGTGCGGCCAGATCCCGAATCACCTCGCCCAGATAGCGACGAATTTCACCATACAACACTTTTCTACGATACTTCCGAACCCAAACAACGTCATACTTGCACTCCCATACCGTGTGACGTAGACTCCTTACGTTGTTCATTAGAGAGCCTTCCTTCCGTGTGCTTTGAGCGGTCCACGGCAAGGGAGGCTCTTACATATTTCTGGAACTGTCAAACTCTGGGAGTCTCCCCGGCAGAGCCGGGGGCTTACCAAGGTTTAGTTACGCGTACTGCCCCCCGATCAAAAGTTGAGACTATGGGGCAGCGTTGCAACCAGTTACGGACCTCCGTGGTCTTCCTTTGGGAGTGTAAACGTGAACGTCGCACCGTGGCTAGGTTCCGAGTCGACCCAGATCTCGCCGTCGTGCCGTTCAACGATTTTTCTACACATAGCCAGACCGATGCCGTTTCCGGCATATTCGGATCGTTGGTGAAGTCGTTGGAAAACCTGGAAAATCCTGTCCGAATACGCTGGATCGATTCCGATCCCGTTGTCCCGAACCTCGAACTGCCATATCGAGTCGTGCGAGGTGGCCGAGATGTGGATGTGGGGAGGAACCTCAGCTCTGAATTTGATGGCATTATCGATCAAATTCTGGAACAATACGGCGAGCTGCTCCTCGTCTCCCACGACCATCGGCAAAGGCTCTCGCTCAACAACGGTTTCGGTCTCGCCGATTTCTTTCTCGAGTTTAGTGAGTGCCCGATCAAGGACCTCTTCACAGTTCGTGGCCTGGAACGACTCGCCCTTTTGATCGAGCCGTGAGAATTGGAGAAGATCGGTGATGAGTCTCGACATTCGGTGTGCGCCGTCTGAGGCGAATTCGATGAAATCGAGTGCATCTCCGTCGAGTCTGTTTTTGTATCTCTTCTCCAGCAGGCCGACATAGCTGGAGACCATTCTGAGGGGTTCCTGTAGGTCGTGCGAAGCCACGTAGGCAAACCGTTCCAACTCCTCGTTCGATCGCTCCAACTCCCGGGTGTGTCGCTCCAGAGTGGCGTGGGCCTCCGACAGTTCCTCCGTACGCTCTTCGACCAGTTGTTCGATTCTGGTCGTCCGGCCGGTTACCGTCAGCAGAAAAGCACCGAGCATGCCCGTGAAGAACAGGCCACCCACCAACACCATCCAGATATCCCAGGAGCGGCGGGAGGCCATGAATTCCTGTGTCGGGACGAGTTGGAGCGACCATCTCCGGCTGCCCAGGTTAAAGCTGCTCGTCCATTCCAGACCGACGTTGTCATCGTCAGGAATTGGCTCGACAGACTGAACGCCCTCCCTATCCACACACAGCAGCCGCGCATCCTCCGGAGCCGAATCGTCGTAGAGCCGTAATTCTACGCCCGATCGATCCAGATTCTCCAAAGAGGCCTTGACGACATCACCTATCCGGAACACGCCCAACGCGAATCCACGTAAATTCGCTCGACGACCATCGACGGTTTCGGGCCGTTCGTCACTCTCGTAGACAGGAACAAAAACGAGGATCGCGAACTGCCGGCCACCCTCCTGGACCAACGTAATGCGTGCGGTGGCCACAGGTTCACCCGTGTCTCGCGCAAGGTTCAGAGCCTCCAGACGGGCAGGGTTGGAAGCGAGGTCGAACCACAGTGCCATTTCGTTGCCGGCGTACGGTTCGACATAATAGACGGGGAAGTACTCACCACGAGAACCGGCACGCACCATCTGACCCTGCTGTTCTCGCTCCGTGAACTGAAAGCCTTCGTACCCACTACGTCGCGCGGCATCCTCGAACTGCCCACGCTGAGCGTCGGGCACGCTTGGAATCCATTCCAGCGCCTGAATGCCTGGGTGGCGCTCATAGGGCAGCTGGGCAAAACTTCCGAATGCCGCAGGACCCACTTCACGTGAATTCACGAAGAAGCGTTCGACCGCGTGGAGGATGTCTACGTAACTGCTCAGGCCCTTCTGGAGGGATAAGGCGAGAACGTCGGCTCGACGTTCGAACTCGAGGCGAGTTCGATTTTGCTCGGTCGAGCTGGCGAAGAAGAAGGCGACGATCGAAACGGTAAAGGCAAGGAGCATGGGGATGCCAACCGAAAAGCGCCGTCGTCGCCACAGCGCACGAGGTTCTGCAGCGCACGTCAATATCAGTGGGGCAAAGATGATCACCCCAACGACATCGCCGACCCACCACGTAAACCACGTAAACGGAAGGTCGGACGCGGGAGTGGCTCCAGCGAGCGCGAGCGTTGTGGTTCCCAGACTGGCATTGACAGAACACGCAACAGGACCGGCCAGCACCAGAAAGCGAAGAACCTCCTCGACTCTATCCAGGGTGCTATCGAACCCGACGAATCGCCCGATGAGAGCCCCGCCTGCGACCGCCTGTATGCCTGCCCCCATTCCTATGCTCAACGCGACAACGGCGTTCTTCACCATGATTTCGGTCGTTGCTGCGTCGGGAGGCACCGAAACGTTGACGAGAAACGATCCGACGACGACAGCTGGCCAGACACGGTAGCCGAACAGGAGGATGCCAGCGAGAGCAATACCGGATGGAGGCCATACAGCCGTCGCGTACCCCGGCTCTATGGCCAGCAGCAGTCCGAGCTTCCCAAAAGCAAAGTAGCCAACGGCAATGATCGTCCATCGCTGAAGATCGCCCAGCCAAGTCTGATCTTCGATGTCTCTCTTCACTTCGGCGGATTCCTTCCCATCAAAAATGACGTGTACGGCAACTCAAAGTTTCAACTTCAGTCCTACGCCGACACCCCACCCGTCGAGAATCGGGTTGGTGTCTTCAAATTCATTGTAGCGTGCTTCGATCACCAGATCGAAAGCATCGTTCACTCTGATACTGAGCTGCGATTCAGTCACCCAGCGATTAGGCGCATTCTCTCGGACATTCAGATCCGTAAATCCGGCCAGTCCGACTCTCTCTCCCAGTATGAATGAATGAATCACGCTGGCTTGCCATCCGGAACCGTCTGTCTCTATTGGGTGAACGCGCCACTGGACCCAACTTTTCCCCGATCTGACCACCGCGTGTTTGAACGTCACACCTGGCCTCAGCAGATCGTTGCCCTGTCCATTGAAGTCATTGTACTCGATCTCCACTCCCAAGCCGTCAAACAACCAATCGGCGACGATCGGTTTCCTTAAACGGAATTCGATGAAGTAACGACTCAGATCGAATCGTTCGTTGCCATCATTCTGGTTGCCGTGAAGATCCACGAATCCCCAGAGGTTCATCCCCCCTGGAAGGGCGCGTGGAGTCACAAGAATGTTGAGCGTATTGTAGGATCTCGTGTCGAGATAGTAGGTGAGCGTTGCGGCTACCGGTTTCGCTGCCCTGGCCGTTCCGTGAGCAAAGGCCAGGCCCAAGAGCAGGAGCATCATACCGAGGTCAGCCAGACGTGAATCTCTCCTCAACTGGCAGCCCCGGCGGGGGAGTGCGATCATTTATCCAGCCGATTCGAGGCGTATTCGCGCCACCCACCCCACGATGTGATCTCACCCTTCCCACGGCAGATGTGCGGCTCGCCCAGCACCCCAAGCACTTCCTCTCCATCGGATAACGTGATCCGACCGATGCAGAGTCCGGGGGGCTCCTGCAAGAGCAGCGTGGCCCCACCTTCGGCGGGCACTTCCCAGATTTCGAGGGCTATCTCAGAACCTCCGGACTCTGTCTTCATCATAGCCGGGTGAACGTCGTCGATGGACCACAGCTGGTAGCACGATGCCGTATGGGCTTCGCGGCGGAACTTTGACCCCAGGCTCGTGAGATTCCCATTCAGCGCCAATCCGCGCATCAGTGTTCCGTTCACCGCAAGTTCTACGAATCTTTTCACAGAGCTCCTCCACCGGACATCTGCCTGAAACTAACAAGTGGCCATTCGATCGAGATCTGCGCTGACAAAAGGCCCCGATGATGGCTTGAGCTAGCCACCAGACCCGACGCCCTTGGGGAGCGTGAAGTAGAATGTCGTTCCTCTCTCAATCTCAGACTCGACCCAGATCTCGCCCCCGTGCCGTTCGACGATTTTCTTGCATAGCGCCAACCCGATGCCGCTGCCCTCATACTCTTCGCGCGTGTGTAGTCGCTGGAAGATCTGGAAAATCCGCTCCGCGTGTTTCGAATCCATTCCGATCCCGTTGTCCTCGACTCTGAAGACCCACCAGGCATCTTCTTCCGTTGCCGAAATTCTGACGCGTGGGCCCTCCTGACCGCGGAATTTGATGGCGTTTCCGATCAGATTCTGAAACAGTTGCACGAGCTGTCCTTCATCGCCCGGAACGACTGGCAGCGGGTCTCGCTCGACGAGGACGCCACTCTCATCGATCGCCAGCGTCAGATTAGCCAGCGCTTGATCCAGAAGGGAGCCGCAATCCGTAGGAACGGGCGGTTTACCGCGCGTACCTACCCTCGACAGTTGAAGCAGATCGTTGATCAACCCGGACATCCGTTCCGCTCCATCGACGGCGAAGTCTATGAATTCTCCGGCGTCATCGTCCAGCTCGTCCTTGTAGCGTCGTTCCAGAAGTTGGAGATAGCTCGACACCATCCTGAGGGGTTCCTGGAGATCGTGAAACGCCACCGAAGCGAATTGCTCCAGGTCGGCATTCGACCGTGCGAGCTCCTCCGTCTGACGCTCCAGATCCCGACTCGAAACTTCCAATCTCTCCAGATCTTCAACTCGCGAAATCCCGACCGAGAAGATTTTGGCCACCTGTTCGATCGTCATCAAGTCCGACGTAGAAAATGCACGCGCCTGGACACTGAGGACTGATATGACCCCGTTGGGTATCGGAACCTCTGCGCAGCTGCGGACGGGTAGCCCGCCGAACTTCTCTTTCAAGTTTTCCGCTTCCTCCGGATAGCCACGTACAAGGTCCTCCTCGTAGGTCAGCTGGCCGTCTTGCCACTGCCGGGTCAGGGAGGTCGCTCTCCGTTCCTCTCCTGCCGTAAGAGTCCCCTCTTGTCCAACCCTGTAAGTTTGAACAAGGCTCTCGTCCGGATTCAGGATCCTGTGGATCGCCATGGCGTGGGCATCGACGCCCAATTCCTACATCTCCTTCAGGCAGGTCTGGATGACCTGTTCCAAATCTGCAGGGCGGGCGAGATCCTGGACCGCTCCGCTGATCCTGACCAAGGTCGCGCCCTGAGTTGAGCATCGACTTCGGCACTTTGTGCCCTCCGCCTGGCCTCTTCGGCGTCCTCCATCATGTTGAGCGCGGCGGTTCTCGAATCTCTCAGGGACTCGTTCAGAAGCTTCAACTCCTGCTGCGCCTTTTCGCGCTCGGCGATTCCCTCTTCCAGCTCCCGGTTGATCTGTTCTGTCGCTTCAGCGGACCGTTGGCCTCTTGTGAGGTCTGCCGGAATCGGCTGACGACGAGCCCCAGACCCAGCAGCCCCAATGTTGTCATCGCCGCCAGCAAACCAACGGTTCCGCTCATGCCCTCTCGATGCTGTGTAGAAACACTCTCCACCGGACGGATGACCTCGAGAACCCCCCGCACGTCACCCGTCTTCCATCCCTTCTTGGGCGTATCGGGATGCGTGTTGTGACAGGAGACACACTCGGGTCGCATGAGATCAGCCGTTGCATACCGCAGCGAGAGCCGTCCCTCGTATTCCTCCATACGGTAAAAGGGCACCTCGGGATTCTGCCTCAAGAACGTCAGAGCCTCCTGCTCGAACTGATCTTGAGGGCCGCCTTCGGCCTCCCGCCACGGGAACGGGTAGTCACTGTATAGACGGGTGACCCCCCGGTGCCCTTCCCAGCGATGCGATTTCCAAGTAGCATGCTCAGCGTCGCAGGAAGCGGGATCGCCTTTTCTCGGGTTGCATAGTCGTGAGTGATTTCAACATCGTGACCGACGACCCGAGACACGACCTCGGAGGTATAGAGGGTGCGGAATTCCCTCAACGCCTGGGAATACAGGTCCGCGTCCTGTATGGCCATCGTTCTGATGAGGTCGGACTGAAGGTCGAACGTGTACCACACCATACCGGCCAATCCCACCATCCCCAGACAGAACATCGTGGATACGACGAGGACTACCCTTTCCTGGAACAGGCCCAGTATCCTGGACAAACCCGTGGACGTTTCTGTGAGCTACCCCTTGATCCCTTCACGATCATTCATTTCGGGCCTCAATGTCCGGTTCCGCAGACGAAAGATCATAGGGGGCCGATCTTCCGGCTTCGGTTGCCAACTCGTTCACTTGCTGCTTTAGCTCGATCATCTTCAGTTTACGACCGTTGAATTGTTCCAGCTCGGCATTCGATCGACCCAACTCCTCGGCCTGCTGTGCAAACTCGTCTTGCGCCCATTGTCCTCGATCAGAAGGACCTGAATGTCCGTTGAACTCATGAATCCCTCAGTGTTACGGGTCCGTTGCTGGATCGCTAATGAGCACCCTTCGTGCCACTGAGCACGACCCTCTGAACCAGTCTTAAACGGTGTATTAACAATTACATATACGCTGTTTCTTTACGCAACACGTGGCGGATTTCCGCCACCTGGTCGCCTTCTGGTGGAGGTAGGCGCACGCAGAAAAATGGGGCACGATGCAAACGCTCCGATCAGAGCGCTTCCATTGTGCCCCAACGACGTGATAATTAACCAGCTTACGACGGTGTGTCAAGTCAATTAGGCCCATTCGGGCCCGCGCGTTCTCCTTACTAAATCAGTCGCCTCCACCTCTCCTGAGAGCTTCCCACCGATCCACGGGGGTCAGGAAACCCGGTCAGGGGTGCTCTGCGGGACGTCAACCCGTGACGAGCCCCAGCACGTGGGGCAGAGCTCGCATCTCTCAGCCAGGGACCGCAAACAGCCCTGAAATCAGGAAAGAGGGTCCCAGATGAACCAGGGTGAGGATCACGATCCCCCCAGCCGTCATCCCCAGGGTCGGCCCAGATGGATCTCCCGCTCTTACCCATTCGGCCAGGGCCGCGGCGATCAGTGCGCCAACGGCCAGCACTCGAATCCGATTTCCCCAAGCCACCCCGTACGCAACGTTGACCACCAAGGTGCACGCGTAAACGCAGAATACCAGTCCCAGCAAGAAGGGGGCGCTGCGGGAACGCCTTCTGTCATCAGGTGATTGAATCCGCGAGCGGTCATCACGAGGCCATAGATTGTGGCCAGGCCCATACCAATCCGCAGCGTGCGTCCGATAGGCCCGGGTTTCTGGATGGATCCGGGGGGCAGGAACTGGTCGTCAGCCACCTTATGTTCTCACACTCATAGTTGGATAGTCCCCTTCGGAGAGCGAACCGACACCAAGACTCTGACGTCGGGGCCTTGCCTGACATCCGCTTTCAAACCCAACCGACTCAGCGCTTCTCCGAATGTGCTGGCATCTAAGTGCTCGAATGTCACCGACGCGAGCTCACACCCTTTCGGCGATGTCTCCGCGGGATGAGCAGATTCCGGGCTCCATTCGATGAAAAACGGCAGCGGCTCCACCTCTGCCTCTCCGAAATTGTTCCCGACTCTGAGCGTCTTCCAAGCCAGGTTGATCCCATCGAGCGTCGTACGGGCGCCGTCTCTGAACAGGATCTGATCGAAACCGGCGGCCCGTGCGTCCCGCTCAACCGCCAGAAGGTCAGGCGTCCGCACCGCCCACGTGACGAGACGTGGCTTTTCGAGCGATCTCAGATCGATCGGGAAGTTCAAATTCGCCTGAGCGGGGTCCGGGGCGATGACCTCCAGATACTGCCGATTGCCCAGAGACAACAGTGCGTTTCGCGTGCCGACACCCGGATGCACGCCGCCGACCTGGGCGCGCAAACCCACACGCTCCTCGAGCCAGGCGATCCCACAATCGAGATCGGACGTGCCGAGAAGCACGTGGTCGACCACGTGACAAGCTTCGTTGGGGGATGTCCGATCCAGAACCAATTCCTTAGAACTGCTCACACAAGTGGTTTGTGACACGTGTCCGATTCGCGGGTTCTCTTATAATATGAGGAGCCCCTGCTGCCTCCGAGCGTTAAAGAAGGCGAACCCGCTCATCCACATCGCCCTGTTCCAGGAGCCTCTCGTGCGAACCGATCGATTCCTCACGCTTTTGGTCTTCCTACTCGCCTCATCGGCCGAGTCGGCGGACATCGCCCCCGACTTCAACTTGAAAACACCGGAGGGCAAAAGGCTTCACCTGCAAGCCATGTTGGAGGAAGGGCCCGTTCTCCTCGACTTTTGGGCGACCTGGTGTAAACCCTGCCTCAAAGGCATGCCCAAGATCCAGTCCATCTACGAGACGTATCGTGAACGGGGCCTTGCAGTCGTGGGGGTGAACGAAGACGGCCCACGCGGGCAGGCCAAGGTAAAGCCTTTCGTCCGCGCACGGAAAATCACCTTTCCCATTGCGCTCGATTCCGACGGCCGGCTGATGAAGCGCATTCGTGCCGTGACCCTGCCCACGACCATCCTGATCGATCGCGACGGAGAAATCGTTCTGCGTCAGAGTGGCTACTCACCCGAAGGCGAACAGGCTCTGATCGACGCCATCGAATCTCTGTTGACACCGACCCGAGACGGGGAATCAGCCGAATCGTGAGCTGCGCGTCTCATCATCCCCGACTGTTCTACGCCGTGCTTCTCCTGCTTTCTCTCGGGCCTGGCAACGGCTCAGCTCAGCTTTCCTTCACCAGTCTGACCGAAACGCAGCGAGGCCGGGTCCCCAACGAAGACGCTGAGGCCTATTCCAATTTCTACGAGCAGCTCAACGTCGACTACATAACCAACCGGATTCAGGCCGGAGGACGGCTAGAAGTTTACCGCGCCACCGCAAGCGATCGAAGTTTGACCTTCCTGAGCCAGCGATATCTCTCCTGGTCGACCGGGCCCGCCTACCTGACAGCCGGCAATTTCCAGGGCATCCTCGGAAGAGGACTCACGCTCCGCGCATTCGAGCTCCCGGGCGTCATCCTCGAGAACACCCTGTTTCGGCGTCGACACACGAGTACGTCCGATATGGAAGGTGTTTTCGGATCCTGGACGCACGACCGTTTTGAAATCAAGGCTCTCTCGGGTCGACCGGTAGCGGGCGACATTCCCCCCGGTTTCCCCGACACCCTTAACACGTTCGATCGCCTCGTCGGTCTCGGCGGCGATCGTCGGCAGGACTGGGTCACGGGCGGGGAAGTCAGTTTCGGCCTCCGCAACTTCCGAGTGGGAGCAACTGCGATTCATCTACGTCCCAAGCGCAGCGACCGCAGCCACGCGTGGTCGTGGCTCGCCGGTCTCGATCTGACGCCCACCCTCTCCCGGCTCGGAATACGCGACGCCTACGGTGAACTCTATGTAGAAATCGCCAGACGCGAGGGGACGACCCCGGGGGGACACGGTCGCTACGTCTCCTCGGATTTTGGCGTGGGATCCTTCGGACTGAGCATCGAGTACAAGGATTATGACAACTTCAATCTCCTCGCCAACGATCCTCCCCAGCTCGTCCGGGAGCACTCTGCCTTCCTGCTGAACAGAACGACGCATGTCCTTGAAACTTTCAACGAGAAAGGCTACCAGATCGAAGCCATCTATCCGGTCCCCGGACTCGGCACTGTGACGGGCAACGTGAGCTACGGAAAGAATGTGCTGGCGCCGACTGTCTCGACCGTGTTCGACGAACGGTTCGTCTCACTTGACCTCGATGTCTTGCCGCCCACCCACACGGCTTCCGTCTTTTTCGATTGGGGAAAGGACGAGTTGGACGGGCGCCGTGCCCGGAGGACGGGTGGCATCCTCCTTGGGACGACGGCTGTGACCGAGCAGACCTTCGAGCTCGATCTGCAGCTTCAGCGAGGGAAGCTTACATTGAGTGAGGAACCTTCCTACTGGGACACGTATGGCGCGCTCTCGTGGCAGTCGTCCCGCGGTTTTGGTATTGCCCTCGTCGCGGATCGATCGACCGATCCTCTGGAAACGGACATTCCAACGACGTTCGATATCGCGGAGACCGAACCGGTCGTCTTCTGGTCGGTTAACGTGAGTGGACGGTTCGGCCCACACGAGGGATTGCTCTTCATCGGCGAAAGACGAGGCGGAACCGCGTGCACGTCCGGGACGTGTTATGAAGTGCTGGCGTTCAGAGGAGCGGAATTCCGGCTGACGACAAGATTCTAAGGCGATTCGCCCGATATCCGCAGTCATCCAACGTGTCAAGGCCAATCACACCGATTCCAGATTTTAGACTTTTGTGATTCTTTCTACGTTGGAATCGCCCATATTTTAGGGTCGGAAAGTCCGGAAACAGAAAAGGGCCGTAGATAACTGGCTGTTTACCATCCATTTAGCAATTGTCGAGAAAATCGAAATGCGAATCATCACGATCGCTCTCGCCGGATGCCTGATTTTGGGTCTCTCTTCGACGGCCCAGTCTCAGACCCGGCCCGGCAACCCGATTCACGACTTTACTCTGCAGGATCTGAACGGGAACAGCCACCGCCCGAATCAATACAGCGGTCAGGTCCTTCTCCTCTTCCTCCTCGGCCATAACTGAGGCATTTGTAGAGCGGCGGCGCCGCTCGTGCAACGTGAAGTCGTCGATGTGCACCGGAAAAAACCCGTGCAGATGCTGGGCGTCGGGGAATGGCTCGCAGTCGCAGCTGTCCCTGTTCCGTTCAGTGACGGGGGTCGACTTCCCGCTGCTGCAGAGAGCGGGAACGGGCGGAATCCCCTGGGGTCTGGGCGTTGAGAACATCGTCGTGGTCAACCAGGAAGGAACCATCCACGACATCTTCGACATCTCGGATCGTCGCCGGCTCAACGAGGCGGTCGACTTCCTGCTCACACCCGTGCCTGCGCCGGTATCCCGGCTTAACCGATCCTCGCTCGACTTCGGCTCAACCGGAATCGTCGGAACCGACATCAGCATCATCCTCACGGTCGAAAACACCGGAGACGCGCTCCTCGAAGTCTCGAGCATCACGTCGGACCACTCCGACATACGGTTCGATCAGAGCACGTTTACGGTCAACCCCGGGAGCCGCGAAGACGTCACCGTCACCCTCTCCCCGGCGGATGCAGGCTCGATCTCCGGTCGCGTCACGGTCACCACAAACGACCGCACCTGGACGCTACTCGTCGACCGGATCACCATCGAACGGCCGCTGCCGATGATCGCCCTACCGGCATCTATGCTCGACTTCGGTACGATCGAGGTTGGACGCGCCGATTCCCGGGGGCTGGAGATTCGGAACGATGGACCGGGTCCGCTGAACGTGACGGATGTGCGGACGGACATTCCGGGCATCACATTCTCCGCCCGTGTCTTCACCGTAGCTGCAGGTGAGGTTTCCACGATCACCATCCTCGTGGACGCCCAAACCGAGGGCCTGATCAGCGGCATCGTCGAGATCATCAGCAACGACCCCGATATGATGAGCTCGACGTCACGGTCTCCGCTACGGCAGAGATCGACGTCGCAGATGCACGCGCAGACTTCGATGGCAGCGGCACGATCGACTTTACCGACTTCCTAGGCTTCGCGGTCGCCTTCGGTACATCCGATTCGGCCTACGACATCAACGAGAATGGCCAGGTCGACTTCGCAGACTTTCTGACCTCTGCACAGAATTTCGGGAGAGTGGTAAACTAAGGGTTTGCCACGAAATAAGTGCTGCACTTTTCAAGGTAATGATCTTACGCTCGGAGTGTGGACGTCGAAACTCTCCGAACGAAGTATGAAGCCTTGGCTCCGGTGCTGACGGAACGCACGCGTCGTCTGTGGGCCGCCACGGAAGCCGAAGCGTTGGGTCACGGTGGGATCGCGATTGTGGCTCTGGCGACAGGAATGTCCAGAGAGCGGATCTTTCGTGGCATTCAGGAGTTGAGGTCGGACGAACCTTTGGACCCGGCTCGCATCCGGCGTCCAGGCGGCGGTCGTAAGCGGAAGGCCGACACGGACCCGACGCTGTGGCAGGACCTGAATGATCTGGTCGAGCCAACGACTGCGGGGTCGCCTGACGACAATCCTCTGAGATGGACATCGAAGAGCACTCGCAAACTGGCCGCCGAGTTGCAAGCGATGGGGCATTCGGTGAGCCCCAGGATCGTTGCCAATCTCCTGCACGAACACGATTACACGCTGCAGGCGAATCGGAAGACAAGGGAGGGATCTGCACACCCGGATCGGGACGCTCAGTTCGTTTACCTCGATGATCGGATTAGCCAGCAGCAGCAGCAGGGCCTTCCCGTTATCTCGGTGGACACCAAGAAGAAAGAGTTGATCGGCGACTTCAAGAATCCTGGCCGAGAATGGCGACCCAAGGGAGACCCGGAGCGTGTGAAGGTACACGATTTCATAGTGCCTGCTCAGGGCAAGGCGATCCCTTATGGAGTGTATGATCTGAGCCGTGATGAAGGCTGGGTAAGTGTCGGTATCGATCACGACACGGCCAGCTTCGCCGTGAATGCGATCCGAAGTTGGTGGAAGAACATGGGACGGCCCGCCTACGGCACTTCGACGCATCTGCTAATCACGGCGGACGCAGGCGGCAGCAACGGCGCCAAGACGCGGCTGTGGAAGTGGGAGCTGCAGCGCTTTGCGAATCGCACTGGCCTGACGATCACCGTATGCCACTACCCTCCTGGCACTAGTAAGTGGAACAAGATCGAACATCGCCTGTTCTCCTTCATCGCTATGAACTGGCAAGGCAAGCCCCTGGTCAGCCTGGCTGCAACCGTGAATCTCATTGCCGGAACGACCACTCAAGCCGGTCTCCGAGTACGCTCCGAGATCGACAAGCGACCCTACCCTAACGGGGTCAAGGTGACCGATGAACAGATGACCCAAATCGATCTCACTCCGCACGATTTCCACGGCGACTGGAACTACACGATCCGGCCAATGGCTCAACATTGAGATCGACCGTTTATTTATGGCTATATCCGGATCTCTCAACGAGATGAAGTGGGTGAAGGTGCCGTGGTTCCTGGCATGGGGGCGCGGTTAGCGTGTGCGGAACCTCTTCGGAATCTGCTCAGGGATGTTTATGTCTCCGACGGTAAGGAAGATCATATCGTTGAATGCGTCGAGTGTGCGGAATCCGCTGGCTCGGTTCTTGACGATTTGGACGATTCGGTTGAGGCCTTCGGCGATGGCGTTGGTAAGACGCGTGTTCACGAATGCGAGGACGCCGAAGAAGTGCTGTCGCAGGGTCCTGACGAACTTTCGCAGGGGTTCAAGTCGACTTCTGAGTGCGGACGTCGTCCAGCATTTCAGGAAGCGTTCGGCAGCCCAGGGCGCTTTGTATTCCCAGAACTGCTCGAACTCGTCCTTGAGTCTCCAGGCTCTATAGATTCGGTAGTTCGCCTTCTCCAGTGCTTTGAGTGTCCGAGTATCCCCTCTGGAGCGTGTCGCTGAGTGCCGGTAGAGGAGCCATCGGAGGCCCTTCATGGCTTTGCGCTCATCCGGGGCAGCTTTACGCCACTGGTCCTTACGGACCTCGTCAACGGCGGCATTGAGAGCCTTGACGATGTGAAAGCGATCGAGGACCAGCTTGGCATTCGGACAGTGTTCCTGGATGGCTCCGATGTAAGCTTCGCTCATGTCGCAGCAGGCCCACTCGATCTTGGATCTCCGGTAGGGACTGAGAGCCTCTGTGAAGAACCGATCGATCGTTTTACGCGCCCTGCCGCGGCCAACCCACACCACGCAGGAGCGGTCCAGATCGTAAACGAGCGTGGCGTACCTGTGACGCTTGGCGTAGGAGATCTCGTCGATCCCGATGGTTTTGAGCCCTCGGATACGATGACCTTCACGAAGCCGCGTGATGGATCGGTGACGGAGATCCGACAGCGTCGAGGCAGAGATGCGCAGTAACTCGGACGCCGCCTTCTGCGTCATGGTCTGGCAGTAGCGCAGCATGGCATACTCGAAGCGATACGTCACCCGAGAGAACCGCTCCGCCCACGGAATCTCCTCGACCACACGACCGTGGGTAGGACACCGAATCTCCCGAGGATGGTAGAGAAGCCAGACCCTCCACCCGCACACCGGAATGTCACGCCACCGACGCGGATGGGGCATTGTGCGGACGATTTTACCTCGACGGCCGCACTCCGGACAACAACAACCATTCTTATGTGGCTTTACGGCGATGACGAAGCAGCTTCTCCCCTCAAACTACCAGCTGACAACACGGAACCCCTTGAATCTCAGCAGTTTCGATAGTAATCTGCTCCCGGTCATAGGTCGCACCCCCTTCGCTTTGATTGTCCTACACACACAACCAAGCGTAGGGAACGATCTATGACCTTGTCATTCTATAGTTTCACCGTTGAGAAACCCGGATAGAGCCTTATTTATTCCGAACCCTAAGAGCCGTTCGCGAATACTCAAGAGAGCTTGAGCGGCGTCAGTTCGAGCCCCTCGACTTCGCTCGGGTCAGGCTCCGTTGAGAACACGTCCTTTGCGAAGAGAGACTTCTCGACGGAGTTTATCCTGAGCCTGACGAAGGGCTCGAAGTGACCTGCTCTGTTTGTCCCAATAAAAGAAACCCCGGAGGATCTGTTATGCCCCCGGGGTTCCGTGTTTCTACGAGACGAATCGCAATTCCACTTAACGTCATTGAATGACGGATCGTGAGGTCGGCTCCATTCGGGTGACGACAATCCGTTCGCGATCCATAATCTCTCCCACGCGTGGACTCATATCGTCCGTCCAATGCGGGTCCTCGTAGACGGCTTTGTAGAGCCGCTCTCGCTCTTCTTCGCTCTCGAATCTTCGGATCCAAATGTAGAGATCCTCCTCTTCTTCCCCCGTAAAACTCCCGACAACCACCATCCCCTTCGAAACCTGGAAAGGAATGATCTCCCCTTCCATGTACTCCACCCACTCGTCCATCCGCCCATCCTTGATCCGATACTGCCTCAACTCGAAAAACACACTATACCCCTTTCTTCAAGTACCTGCAGCAACCAACTCAATCTGCGATGGATCGGGTTCCGCCCGACTCCGAATGAAACCCGTCTCTCACTGTTCCTCCTAACTCTCAGTCCTTCTTCGCGTTGGTGTCGGAGCCTGCCCTGAGCCCCTCGACTTCGCTCGGGATAAACTCCGTCGAAGGGTGGTTCAGCCTTTCTGACCATAAATCCCATCTACGATCGCTTGATCCGTCAACATTTCGTCGAGGGTGATGAGTGGCTCGCACTTGCCCAGACAGCAATCGATGAAGTGATGGACCTCCTTTGTCGTACGTAACCTCGAATCGTCCTGGAAACCCTTCGGGACCGCGCCCTCGGTCCGGTCGACGTAGTCTCCATCCTCCCAGGACATCAGTCTGAACGGCTCGAGCGACGCGTAGCCCGCTGAGCCCCAGACGTCCACTCCCTTCTTGTTCATCAAGTCGGGCGCCAGCCACATCCCTTCCACCGTCATCGATTGACCAGACGTGAACATCACGTGCCCGCTTACCACGTCCTCGGTGTCGTAGGTGTCACGTACCTCCTCCAGCTTATCGGGATACGACGGTAGATCGTGGAAACGCGACCCCACGCTTCCCACGACGCTTGCCACCTCGGGCCCGCCCAGAAACCAGACCGCAAGGTCGATCACGTGGACCGCCGTGCTCGCAAGCGAGCCGCCGCCCGATTGAGCCTTGATGTAGTGCGGACCCCACGTCGGCACGCTCATCTCGTGCGACCAGGCGCGCGCAAACATCGGCTGTCCAATCCCACCTTCAGCGATAAACGCACGCATCGCGGTCGCATCCTGTCTGAACCGGAAGTTGTAGCCAACCATAAAGTGTCGGCCAGCGAGACGGGCAGCTTCGATCATCCGCTCCGCGCCGTCCAAAGAGAACGCCATCGGTTTAGCCGCCAACACGTGCGATCCCCTCTCGAGTGCGGCCACCGTCACATCCGGACGAATGTCGGCCATCGTCCCAACCATCACGATGTCGAGCACCTCCGCATCGAGCATCTTGCGATAGTCATTGTAGACCGCCGGACGATCGCCTTCGCTGACACCTTCGTAATGCTCGGCGAACACAGACTCGATGCTGGCTGAACGGACATCGCATAAAGCGACGACGTCAGCCGCATCGGAAAGGATATTGCGCACGTAGGCGTTCTTGCCAAACGACCCGCATCCGACCACGCCAACACTCAAACGTGTAGCCATCGTTACGATTTACCTCCGTAATGTCGAAGCTCGTACCGCAGGTCTCGCGGATCGCTTGCGTGCAGCGAGCCTGTTTCCTTCACCGCTGAATCTCCCGATCGATCAGACTCTCCATCCCGCCGGATGGCATCGACCCGATGTAATGCCCATTCACGAAGAAGGTCGGCGTCGAATCGACGCCCAGTGCGTCGCCCTCCTCCATATCCTCGGCCACCACCCGGGCACCGGCTCCCGATTCCAGACAAGCACCGAGCAGGGTCACATCGACACCCACCTCCTCCGCGTGCTGTCGAATCGTCGCCTCATTCAGATGATCCTGCTTACCGAAGAGTCGATCCGCGACGTCCCAGAACATCCCCTGCTGGTGGGCACACGCAGCGACTTCGGCCGCAAAACGGGCGTGCCTGTGTCTCTCGAGCGGATAGTGTCTGAAGATGAGGCGCACATCACCCGGCCGTCTCTTCACCAGTTCGCTTAAATGGGCGTGTGCCCCGGCACAAAAGCTGCATTCGAGGTCGGAGAATTCGACGATCGTCACCGGTGCATTGGCAGCCCCCTTCTCGGGGCCGTTTCTCGGGTTCGGGTCGAAAGCAAACCGCTCGGACAGGGGAGGAATGTAGAAGGTATCGTAGTGCTTCTTGAGCCGGGCAACATAGGCCTTCAAGGCCGGTTCGCTCTTCAGCTGACGAAGTTCGTGACGGATGGTGCTTTCGACCTCCGTCAGCGTCGTTCCCGGTTTCAGTCGGTGTCGAATCTGGCCCCACCGCCTGTCGATCTCCTCCGCCGTAATCTCTACTTTGCCGCGGACTTCGCGGTTCACCAGCGCTCGAGCGGACAGCCCTTCTTCCTCCGCTTTCGCTTCCAGAACCTGTCGATCCAGCCAGTCTTGCCGAAGCTCGGCTCTGACTTCGTGCAGCTTGACCCGAATCGCGTCGTCCATCTCGACTCGTGTGATCTCCCGGTCGCCGATTCGGGCCACGACCTCTGCGGGTGCGCTCTGGTACGAACGAGTGTGGTGAACGGCATCTTCCAGAGGGACGTAGAGTAGGGGCGGCACCACGATCGCGAGACCGACGGGAATCGACTCGCGCGAAATCCACAGCCTGCGGGCGTCGCCGACGTGGTGGTCTCTTCGCGCGCTCCACGCAACCCCCAGCAGCACCAGTGTGATCAACACCGACAGCAAACAGAATGGACACCAGGCCTCGATCACGATAGCCTGCTGATATACGAGGAAAAGGGAGGGAACAGCGCCAACCGCGGCAAGAATCAACGCCGTATGCATCGCGTCGGCCCTGTCTTCACGACGAAGGGCGCGCCAGGCTGTGAAGACGATGGCGAGGTAAAGTCCGAGACCGAAGGTGGACAGCGGGATACCCATCATCTTCGAGTACGGACTGCCCATCACCTCCCCGCAGCCGGACCCCGCACCGCACGCTTCTGCCCCGAACAGATGGGCATAAGTCAGGTAGGCAGCGTCCATCGCCCCAAGGACCGAGAGTAAGAGCAGAGTGAGAGCGGCGGTCACATTCCTCCTCCATCACGTTCCCATACTGCTTGCGCGATGGCCGTCTGCCATCACGCAAGCGCTTTCATTCTCACGTTCCGATACGCCACCGGACCGTGATCACCCTGGAGCATCAGCCTTCCCAGGGGTTGCTCATCCTCGAACGCGGCGGCTCGCGTGAAACCCCCGACTTCAACCTGTTCGTGTACGACCTCGTCGTTCCAGACGACGCGCTCGAAACATGCATTGTCCACCTTCTCTTGCCCATCGAAGCGCGGTGCTCGAAACGTGATGTCGAACGACTGCCATTCGCCGGGCGGACGACTCGCATTTACGTTGGGCGGCGTCCCGCCCACCGGCTGACCGTCGATCCACTGACAGTAGATGCCTCCGCACGTGCCGTACTTGAGGTCGGGTGCTCCCCAGCTGTCGAGCACCTGGACTTCGTAACGACCCATCACATACACACCCGAGTTCGACCCTTCTGGAACGACGAATTCGACGTGCAGCTCACAATCTCCGTGTGTAACGCTCGAAATCAGATCCGCTGTCCGACCCGAGGGACCGTTGTAGAACACACCCTCCCCTTCCTCGATCGAGAACCGCTTCGAATCGGCTGGATCCAGTTCTACCCCGCCGATCACGCCCCAATCGTGCTCGCCCTCTGCCGAACTCTCCCATCCGGAAAGATCCTTCCCCGTAAACAGCTCATTCCAATCTGCCATCGCCTGCCCTCTCTCGATCGTTGAAAACCCACATGGTCAAGTCCCATAGTCAGTTGAAACTCATCGGGCCCCGTGTAGTTTGGTCAGGCTCTCAACATTCTCGCGCTTGTGCCACTGACAGCGATGAACGCGCACATACCCTTTGAGGGCTTTGGTGACAGCACTGCGGAGCCCCTTTGAGCCGTCAAGCACAACGAGGAGGCCTTGATCGTAGCACAGGCCTCTCCGGATGAGGTCCTGGATCAGCTGGCGGCAGATCCGTTCGTTCTCCGTCGCCGATTCGACGAAGCCCAGGGGGATCTTCTGGCCGTCCATCGTGACCCCCGGAGCGATCACGATCTCTTCGTCGGCAAAGCTCTTTCCGTCAATGAACAGGGTCACGAAGCCGTAGTCGTCGAGGGGACGCTCCTGGAACTGCTTCCGCTTCTTCGCGGTGGCTTTGATGAACCGCCGCGAGACGGAGGACGCTGAGATACCAAACGCTTCTGGAACCGATTCGGCACAGGCCTTGTAGTTGCGGCACGAGATCCCCTTGAGAACACGAAGCAACAGCCCCTCGTCCGTCTTCTTGGGCGTCTGTAGAGCCCGGTATGCAGCCAGGGAAACCTCTGCGTCGGCCTCGACGTCGCGCACCCGGGGAACGTCTAACGGGAGCTTCTGGTCCATCAGATACACGGATCCCTTCTGGCTTCCCCACCGACGATGCGCCTGCTCCGAACCTTTGCGCGCATACCGAACGCCTGCGAGCTGCTCGACCTCCTGCTGGAGGAGGTCTGCCACTGCCTCCAGACCCAACGGGATCAACGCCTGGATCACCGACAAACGCGTCTCCAAATCGATGACATCGCCCTCAACCTTGACTTCACCATCGCCTACAAATAGCTTCTCCATCTGGGCTCCTTTCTTACGGGTATACGCTCCTACACGTCTACCCAACGTAAGTTTGGAGCCCTCTAAGTTTCAACTACGATAGGCACAACACCACCCACATCGGCGAGACAATTTATCGCCTGTCCCACGAATCCGCACGCGGATTGCGTAGCTCTTGTCGAAAGACTTTCGGGTTTGTGCAAAACCGAAAAGGCCGCATCTTGAGATGCATCATTCAGCACGCTATAAGCGATCGAGATGACCTACCCGTTTAGACAAGCCTGCGATCGAATCGAAGAAGAGGAGAAGTGAGCCTTGTTGGATGCCGCTTGAGCGAAGGAACTTCGCCGTCAATTGATCGAGGACGGGTATTGCCACGTCCCGAACGTCGCGCCGCTGGACCTGATCGAGGACATACGACTGAAGACTGACGCGATCGCCGAGAACCTTCCGGAAGAGGAAAAGGTGAAGCGGCGTCTTCATGGCTCGTTGGTCAGCGTCTACGACCACGAGGAGATGCTCCCCATCATCACCTTGTCGGGAGCGCTCAAGGTGCTACGCGAACTGGGCTATCCCAAGGCGAGATTCTACAGCGGCTACATCATCAGCAAACCGCCAGAAGTTGCGCCCCCGTTGTTCTGGCACCAGGACGGTATTCTCTGGGACCAACCGATCAGCTACACAGATATTCCCCACCAGTTCTTCCTGATGTACTACCTGATCGACACCAACCGTGAAAATGGCTGCCTTCGCGTCATCCCGGGATCGCATCTGAACCGGCATCGGTTGCACGGCTTCCCGCCCGCGCAATCGATCGAGTTCAACAAGTCCGATGAGGACAGCCACCCGGCCCTTCAAGAAGATCCCGACGAAGTCGACGTACCTGCCAAAGCCGGTGATCTCGTCATCGGCGACGCCCGGCTGCTTCACTCCGCACACCCGAATCGCTCGAGCCAGCGGAGAACGGTCATCACGCTCTGGTTCTGTCCCACTTTCTATGAAATGCCCGAAAACATCCAGGCATTCTACGGACGCCACAGGGAGCAGCTCGACCAATGGAGCAATGAAGGCAGGGAAACACTCGCTGCCCTCCGCACCTCCTACTCGGGAGGCGTTCAGCCCGCCACGGGAACGCGCATTCCCGATGAACGGCTCGCGTGACCCTATCCGCTCCGACACCCAACCCCCCGCCTTATGAAATCCCTCTGCTTCGGCGCCGTCCTCTGGGACCTGATCGAGGGTGAAGAACACCTGGGCGGCGCGCCTTTCAACCTAGCCGTACACTTGCGACGGCTTGGCTTCGACTCGTACATGGTCTCGTCCATCGGCGCCGACGATCGCGGGGATCGCATTCGTGACGAGATCCTCCGCCATCGCATCGACGACACCTGGGTCAAGCAGGATCCAGATCATCCCACCGCGATCGTGACCGTCAACATCGACGCAGCGGGACACTCGACCTACGTCATCCACGAAGACGTCGCCTCCGATCACATCGAGCTGACCGAAGACGACGTCTCCCGAATCTCGGAGATCGATCTCGACGTCGTCTGCTACGGCACGCTGGAATCGCGTGGCGACACAACGCGACGGTCGCTCTTCCGACTGTTGGACGCCGTCGAGGAGAAGGAAGAGACGCGCGCGTTCTGCGACCTGAACCTGCGCCAGCACTACTACAGCGCCACGCTCATTCGCGACGCGCTCGTCTACTGCGACATCCTCAAGCTGAACGACGAGGAGGCGACCGTCGTCAGCGAGCTGCTCTTCCCAAGCCAGACATTCGCCAGCGACCGTGATTTCGGCACCGCCGTTTGCCACGCCTTCGATCTGGAAGTAGCCGTCATCACGCGAGGCGAGCGCGGCTGTGTCGTCACCACACGCAGCGAGGCGATCGAAGTACCGGGCGTCGAAGTCGACGTCGTCGACACAGTAGGCCCGGGCGACGCCTTCAGCGCGGCCTTCCTCCGTGAATACCTATCCGGAGCGGCCATCGACAGAGCGGCGGCGAGGGCAAATCGGCTGGGGGCGTTCGTGGCTTCGAAGCGAGGGGCGCTGCCCGACTACGATGAGGAGATCGAGCAGGAGTTGGGGCTTTAGGGGAAGTTGCCAGCCGTCGGGCGTCAGGGAAAAGCAGGCCTTTGCTTCATCAACCCTCTCTGTGTCCTCAGTGGTTGCCTTTCACGTTCCGTCTGGCGTGACGGAGGCATCCCAGCTGCCCAACGGATCGCCATCGTGCTTCAGCCAGCGGTCCATCCAGCTGAGGCACGCCTCCTGCGAGAGATCGGGAATGGCGTGGCCGTCGCCGAACACGAGGAAGGCGTGGGCGTCCTCGCGACCCAGGAGGCGATAGAGCTCGTGTAGCTTGAGATGCAGCATCACGCGATGGGCCTGGCCCGTCTCGTCGCCGTCGTTCAAGGCGAATCGCTCGAGCACGGGACGTGGAGCAATGAGCGAGAACATCTCGTGGAAATCGCACTGGACCTGGCGTCCCGCGAGAAAGTCTTCTCGAATTTGCGGGAAGTAGATATACCAGTAATCCCTGGACCAGTGAAGCGGTTTCGGATTCTCGCGAAACGTCCCGCCACTGCAACTCGGCACCGCACACTTGATCCGATCGTCATACGCGGCCAGAAAAACGCTGCCGTGTCCACCGAGCGAATGCCCGGTCACACCCAGACGCGATGCGTCCACGTCTTCGCGAGCGGCCAGAATGGACGTCGCGATCACACTGTCATACGTGTACTTGCCGACAGCTGACCAATCCGGATGCTTCCGATAGAGCGCGGCAGTCTCGTATCGCCCTTCTTCCGGTATACGCGAAGCCGAACAGAAATGTTCGGGCGAGATCGTCACATACCCACGCCAGACCTGCTGACGCGCGAAGTCCTTCCCAGCGACACCGCCACGTTGCTCGTCCGGGTCGCCCGGTTCCGGCAGCATTCCCAGCGTGCGACGTGCGCCCCAATTCGTCGTTCCGTGCAGGCAGACGACGCCGGGATATCCTCCGTCGGGCGGTTCACCGTCAGGGATTCCGATGTAGGCGTGGGTACGCTCATCCTCCTCCACCCAATAGCTCACGCGCTGAATTCGAAACCCGCCTCCATCCCATTCGCGCTCGACCTCCAATTGCGGATCTACGGGCGGATCGGGCGCAGCCTCGTCACGAATCAGCGCGAGGAACCGCTCGCGAACCTGTTCCCGCTTGAGCGCCCAATCTTCGGCCGTCGCCACATCTGCCAGCAGATCGTCCCAGCTCGTCGTGATTGCCGTCGGTGTCCAGTCAGGGTGCTGAATGTCCTCGACTTTGTTCGTCATCGTCCTATTCCCGAATAAAGATCTGTTCGTGAAAGACGGGACGGCTCCATCCGCGATATGGATCGATCGTCGTACTCTCCTTCGGCACGTTGCCCAGCCGTGTGGACGCTCCCCAGACGTGGTAGGCAAACCCGGGAATCACCCGCGGGACTTCCTCGGCGAAGATGTCGCGGACTTGATTCATGTTCTCTCTTACCCGGGCGGTGTCCACCGTCGTCCCCGCCTCCTCGATCAAGCGTGTCGCTTCGAACAACCAGGCAGGACCGTCCGTCGCTGCTTCACGATGCCACTCCGGCTGGTTCTTACCCATCATGCCCCAAAGCTGACGTTTGACCAGGGCGTCATCGGCCGTGGACCACCACCAGTGGATTTCGAAGTCGCCCGAATCCAATAGCCCGCCAATGATGTCTCGAAGCGCGATATACAGGTCGACCCGGATCCCGACGCTACGCCAATGTTCGGCCACGAGCTGACAGACATCGACTCCCATACCGGGAATGACGTCGAGTGTGATCGAGAAGGGAGAGCCGTCGTCCAGTTCTCGGATACCGTCGCCGTCCCTGTCTGCGTAGCCAGCCTCTTCCAGCAGCTGACGGGCGAGCGGCGGGTCGAATTCCACATACTTCTGCGCGGCTTCTTCCGAGTAGAACCGACTCGACGGCCCAAACGTGTAACCCGCCGGTTGCAGCAAACCGTGATACAGGATCTCTCCGATTTCCTGTCGATTCATCGAGTGAGAAAGCGCCATCCGAACCCGTCGATCACGGAGGGCCCGGCGGAGCGGCAGCCTCTTCGCGTCGAAGTTGATCGTGAAGACGGAGACCGGAACGGGTGTACCCAGGTAGAGTCGGTATCTTCCCTTTCGTTCCTCCGATTTCAACGTCGAGAACATATTGATCTGAGCGTAACGCCCGAGAAAGTCGATCTCCCCGTTCATGAACTTCAGCAGGATCACCTGCGTGTCCTGGATGATGTTGAACACGAGCCGGTCGGCGTAGGGAAGCTGGTTCCCTGCACTGTCGACCTTGAAGTAGTAGGGGTTCCGTTCGTAAACAATACGCTGCCCGCGCGTCCACTCCACGGGCATCCAGGCCGACAGTCGGGGTATCCCGGGCTTGTAGAGCATCTGTGCCGTCGTCGTGCTGTCTCGGAGCGCCTCGTAGCTCGCATTCGGATTGTATCGGGGATGCAGCTCGGACAGGACGTGTTTCGGGAACGCGATCCAGTCGCTGCATAGCACGTCGAGAATACGGCCCAACGGCTTGTGCGATCGGATCCGAAGCGTTACGTCATCCACCTTCTCCATTTGGAAGGGAACACCCTCGACGAGCCACGCGGCGGGAAACAACGGGTTCGCCCGCGCGTCGTCGTTGAGCGTCATATCGTTATACCAGAAGAGAATGTCGTCCACGGTGAACGGGACACCGTCGGACCATTTGATCCCCTTCCGGATCTTGAAAATCGCCGTGCGCCCTTCATCCAGAAACGTGTGGCTTTCGGCCAGATTGTAGAGAATGCTGTTCGGCAGCGGCCGCTCGTAGCCCATCAGATTTTCGTTCAACGTCTTGCTGACCCCTGGCGTTTGCACGATGTCTCCCGTCAACGCCCTCCGGAGCATCCCGCCATATCGTCCGATCTCTTCCATCGGAACGACGACCAACGGGTTCCCCGGCAGCCGCTCCGAAACCGGCGGCAAGTCTCCGACGCGAACGCGCTCCGCCAACATCGGTGCTTCGCCGAATGCTCTGTCCACAAGGAGGACAGGGTCGATCGCCAGCGGGGCCGTCGTCCTCTGCCGCCCAGATTCGTGCGTATCCGCCACGCCCGCTCCGTCCTCTGGCAACCGGTCTGACTGCAGACACCCGACCACGGTCCCGGTCAGAATGGAAAGCAGAACCCTGTGCCTCGGAGTCCTCATCGCTTTCGACCCGCCTCGTTTTCCATCTGCTCCGTCTCCGACTCCCGGCACAACGCCAGAGCCAATTCCTCGATACGCGACCGCTCGTCGAGTCCGCTCATCAAACGATCGGGTAACTTCCCAACGCCGATGTGGGCGCCGGCCAGGTTTCCGGCGATTGTCTCGAACGTATCCACGTCACCCCCCGTGCACAAGGCCCGTCTCACGACGCCCTCGAAGTCATCCGGTCTCCGCAGAAACGACCCCAAGGCCACGAGGAAGGTCACCGGACCCTCGCCCGGAATGCCGCTTCCTCTCCGATGCGGGCGCAGCGGCATCTCGAGCATCGCCCGATAGGCCTTCTCTTCATCCAGCGCCAGCAGCTCCGGAACCCGTTCGATCAGTCCCGCCGTCAACGCGTCGATCTTTCGGGCGGCGGATGCGGCCAGGCTGACGATGTCGTCCACGACAATTGACGTGCACGTCGCCAGATGACCGACGACGCAGGCACAGGCGACGGCAGGGGCCACGGCGCGTGGATCCTTGTGTGTCACGTGGCTCGCTGCCAGCGCAGCATCCTCGATCTCCTCTGGCCGACGGCCGTACCACAGTCCCACCGGCGCGATCTTCATCACCGCCCCGTTCGAGGGACGATCGGTCGACGCAGCGTCCTGCCACGGCACACCCGCATCGAGCCGTTCGAGCGTTTCGCGGAACGCCTGTCCGTAACCGTAGAGCTCTCCGGCGCGCCACATCGTCAACAAACGTCGGGCAATGTCCTCGGGATCGACGCCGCCACGATCGAAAATCGACTCGGCGAGCACAAGCGCCTGTTGTGTATCGTCCGTGTAGACCCCGGCGCGCCACGCCACCTCGCCGTGTCGGTTCACCCTGTCGCGATACCCGGCTGTCAGATCGGCAACTTCCGCGATACGCTCGCGCGACCATCCCTCACAGAAACCGCCCAGGGCGTCACCGATGGCGCCGCCCAGCAGCGAGCCGATGAATCGATCTTTCAGATCTTCCATTGAGACCTTTTAGAAACGCTATAACGCAGAGACCGCGGGGAACGCAGGGAAGAGCCCGAAGGAGGATAAGATCACTGAAGCTGCCCTGCCGCAAAACAAGAATGGACCCTCCCTCACATTCGTTCGGGACAGGCTCCTAAGAGGGTACCGGGGTGACAACATTGTCGCGGCGCAAGGTCTTTGTTTTCAGCATCTGTTACAAACACGAAAAGGCCCCAGTCGATTTGACCGGGGCCCAAGAGTTGGACCGCAAGGGCTTAACGCCCTCTGTCTTTTTAGGTGAAAGGCCGTGCCCGTCTGCGGTCCATATACCTATTCGTTTATATCGGCATCAATTCCTTTCAGGCCACGAGCCTGGCGTAACTCGAAAGAACGATGTAGCGCGACCCCGTCCAGGGATTCCCCTGTCGTACGACGAGCAGGTGGTTCCCCTCGTGCCCTCGGCGAATCTCTTCGACCTCGCCGATGATCCAGTCTTTGAATTCGTGCGTGAAGCTGACGGTGTCTCCGGGCTGGAAAGCCATATCAGACCTCCCGAGACGAGACGGTGGACGCTCGCTGCGATTCACTAGATATACGTCGCAAAGTTCGTGCCCGAAACGCCCCCACGGAGCCACGAAAACCTAAGTGCATTTATATACTGTTACTTATCTTCTCAATCGAAAACACGCACTCTCCGAATCCGGCCCACCTGTATGGTCAAAAGTGCCATACTACGCTGACAACGTGTGCCCAAGGCCCGACATCTCCGTACCTGAACCGAATGGCCCGGATGGCCGATTTCACCCGAAAGTGGCGGTTATCAACAGCCCCAGGGACCCGTCGAGGCCAGAGTGGCCAACATCGAATCCGCATACTGCCAAATGGGCCTATTCCGCTCGATTTTTCGACCTCCAAAGGATCAAGATCGATCTTCCGGAAACTGGCACGGTTCGTGCACCGAATAACGCTATCACTCCGTTTCCTGGAAAAAACGATGGCACGCATCCTACTCATAGACGACGATCCCGACATCCGCCGGCCGGTCCGTATACAGTTTGAAAAGAACGGACACGTCGTAGCAGAAGCGAGCGACGGAGTCGATGGGCTGGCGCAGTGCCACGAGGACCCGCCCGATCTGGTCATCTGCGACATCCTGATGCCGGAAATGGACGGGTTCGAAACCATGCGGACACTGAAAAAAGACTTTCCCGACATGCCGATCCTCGTCCTCTCGGGCAGCATCCACGCCTACCTCGATATGGCGCCCGATCTCGGCGCGGACTTCGTCCTCAGCAAGCCTTTCCGCCTCAGCGCTCTGCAGCACGCAGCCTCCGAGCTCATCACCAAGGCTGACCACTTGTAGCGCGTCTGCCGAGATCGACCCGTAGAGCCATCCGGATTCCACCGTATGCCGGGACCAGTGTCACCCGTGTGCGTGAGACTTTGCTCTCGTGTCGCGCGAACGCCTTACCCACGGTCCTCCCGATCGCCCACCCCATCGCCCCACCGGCAACCACGTCCGACACCCAGTGGATGTCTCCCTGATACCCAAACGTCGCCGACGCCATCACGCACGCCGCCCATCCGTAGGCCCACGCCCTGACCTTCGCTGAATCGCTGTAGTAGCTCGAGAGAGCGGCGGCCATCGCCATATTGGTGATGGTGTGGCCAGACGGCCATCCGTTGTAGATCCCGCGCCGCCAGAAGCCGAACACCCAGTCGCGACTCCGTTCCTCCGCGAGGTCGGGCTCGAAATACCGCGGATCGCGCCGTCCCGTGATCGCCTTCACCAGGTTCCCCGACACCCAGGCTATCGCCACCGCCTGGAGTGCGGCCGAGCCGGCGTTGCGCGTCCGAACGTCCTCGCCCCGGTATCGCAGGATCAATGGAACGACGGCGGGCGCGAAGTAACCGAGTCCAAGAGCGGGCAGGCTGAGCCCCACCGACCAGCCCTCGGGGCGATGAGCCGACCAACGCTGGACCCTCGCGTCCACATCCGACGCCATCAACCCCCAAGTCGCCCCGACCGAAACCGCGTGCACGAGTGTCGTCTTTCCCACAAAGCTGTCGATAAAATTGCGACCGAAACGCCACGTCGCGCCCCTGGCGATGTCCGGTGTCAACGCGGCGATCGATGAATCGGCCGGCACATTGCCTCCAATAGCCGGAACTGGAACAACAAACAGGCATACCATCGACCATCGTCTGATGTCGTTCGAAAGCATACCCTGCGATCCTCCCGCTGGCCTTCCTCACCTGCTCGTCTCAGACCGAAGCTACTGCGGCGTAAAGCGAAGCCCCCTCTCATCGAATGTGGGAGGGGGCTTTTCATTGCAAAGTTTGGATTCACACCCGATCACGGTGTCCATCTGATCCTGGGTTTCTTCTTTTTGAGGGCACATTCACCAAGATAAAGATTGATCAGCGTCTGGTAGGGCATGCCGTATTCGCTCGACAGTTTCTTGAAGTAGTCGATCACGACGGTGTCCAGACGAATCGTCACCTGCTTCTTGAGCCGGCGGGCGTAGGGATTCTTCTTCGCATTGGAAAAGTCGTATTCACGTTTCATATCCCGTAGCTCCCGAAGTATTCGCACCTCTACTGCGACTCGTTCTACACATATAAAGTATATTATACTTATAGAATAATTATAACTGGAAATAGCTTCCCACGTGGTGAAAAGGGACATCCCCCGTTTGTTCGGTGTTTTTCGGCCTTAAGCCACATCCAGCATCGACGGTTGCGCAGGGGCCTCACGCACGACCGAGCAACGACTTCTTGGATCCAGTGCCTCTATGAGTTCGACGAGGAGATCGCGTTCATCTCCGCCCATCTGTCGTATGCCCTCGGCGATTCGCTGCACAATCGTCGGGTCCATCGTGACTCGGGCCTTCATCAGCATCATCCTCAGGACGCCCGCTGTGGTGGCCAGACGCTCGTAGCGTCGACCGAATCCACGTTCCTCCAGCAGAATACCGGCAGTTTCCAGATATCGGATCCGATCCACCATCATCTTCTTGTGTTCCCAGAGGATATGAATGGGGCGGATGTCATAGCAGTCCGGGCGCCCGGCCAGAAAAGCGAAATACCTTTCGAGCCATTCGTAGGTTGCGAGTCCGTAGAACCGACAATCGTGATTACGCAAGCCCGTGAAGCGCTTTGACGTGTTTTTCGACCAGACGTAATCCTGAAGTTGTGAGCGGATCCATTCGGTATCGAGCTCGTAGTCGATTTCGGGAATCGGTCGGAGAAGACCGAGCCCCTGCTGATTATAATGCCCCGCGAGATCCGCAGACGCAATCGCCCGTTCGACATCATCGAACCCTAATTCGTCTATGGTGTAATCTCCCGTCCGGTCGAATCCGATCGAAACGACGAACGAATCGCTCTCGGAATCGAAACCGCTGATCAGGATTTCGTGACAGAGATGGCGCTCCTGAAACGCCGCGCTCCCGGGTATGTAGAACGCATCGACGCACGCCTCGACGTAGTAGCCCAACCCGATTGACTCTACGAGAAACGTGACCAATCCATCGGTGCGCATCGCCAGTCGACGGTCCAGCCAATGGCTCTCGAGAAATGGACAAACGAGAACGTGGCGAAACGGATGAATCGCGTAATAATCGGGATGAAGGTAAAAGTCGAACTTCTCGAACCGCCCTTTGACGGCGCGCTCGAAGTCATAGTGACCGGGACAACTGAGCTGGATGTATTGACTGTAGAACCACGGCAAGAACGCACGCCTTCCAGCCAGGATCGACAGTGGGAATGCGTGGTGGAGGTAGCCATTCAGGGTCGGAATCGAAAGAGGCAGAAGTCTTCTCATATCAGCCTCCTGCCTCGTCGTCCGTCACACTCGCGACGTAATCCGCCATCGCCTTCACGTTGTCGAACAACTCAACGCGCAGATCTTCGTCCTGAATCTCGATTCCGAAATCCTTCTCGATGGCGACGATTATCTCGATCGTCGCCATCGAATTCAGACCCACGCCGCCGCCGAAAAGCTGGTCTTCCGTGCCGATTTCGTGCGGCTCCACCTGAAGATCCAGCGTTTCCACGATCAATTCCTTGATGCGATCTTCGATTTCTTCTTCTATCAGTGTGTCAGACATAGTGCCTCCTCAATGCTCGAGCTTGTATCAGCTCGAAATGCGCGATCAAACGATCGCACAGACGATCAACGTCGTGCGAATTCGTGATGCGGCAGACAGGCATTTCGAATCGCTTCGACAGCCGTGTCGTATGATGGGTGATGGTCGCTTCGTCCATTTGGCGGGGGGTCACGAGCGATGCGCCGTATGCCTCGCGGATGTGTTTCTCCTTGTCACTCAAGGCGAGAGCGACCGTCGGACATTTGACGACGGCACGGATTGCGTCGATCGTGTCTGCGATGTAATCACCAGGATCGATGCTGTTCACAACCAGGACGCACGCATCCGGTTTCGCGCCCAGTAGGAACGGCGTCGTTGACATATTCAAAGTGCTGGGCTCATAGACGCCATAGGGGATACTGCCCGATTGAGTTCCCACCAGCAGAAGATCCGGCGTAGCGTCCGCACAGATCGATCGCAGGCAGGCATCGATGTAGGGTGGGTACATCCGCAGTGGGAGGTCCGCCGGCGCCGCGTATCCGTTCGGAAACGTGACCTCCATTCCGAAGAGCGCCGCGTGATGCTCCGTTCCCAATTGCCCCACGCGATAGCCTCGGGCGATGAAAGCGCGGCGAAGACCAACCTGAAGCGTGAACTTTCCTTGCTGGGAGCTGGTGCCGCAAACGGCGATCACGGGCACTCCCACCTGATCCAGGTCCTGGGCCTGTTGGATCGTAGCATCAACTCCTGTGCGGCAATGTCTGGATACGCGATCTGTAACCCTTTCTCGCAGGCCAATTCGTGGAGATCCGGGTACGCGTCAGGTCGAACAGGTAGAAAGCTGAAGACGTTCGAGCCGCCTATTAACGCAGCCTCGACGTATTCTCCTACCAAGTCTCGCCGATGGATCCGCGCGAGCTGATCGACGTAGCCCAGAATCACGGTGTCCACCCCGGTCACGAGATCCTGGAACCTGGGCTGAATCGGAAGATCGGCCCGTGGGAGCCCCAGGACTTCCGCCGCATCCTTCCCCACCAACCCCTTACCTGGATGATCTCCCACGGACACAATCTCGAACTCCAACTGGTGACGATACCGCACAAGCGCGTGCATTTCTTTGTTGTAGGGGAACAGACTCACTCTCCCCATCCACGACAGATCCATTGAGGCCGTCGCTGGCGCAGCCACATCCACTGGCACCGCACACTCGCTCGAACCCGATTGCTCTAGCCAGGAACGCACGTCGTTCAATGACGAAGGCCATTCTTTGTTCATCGCGAGCGCTACTGCACCCGCGACGTGTGGTGCCGCGAAACTCGTCCCTCCGACGAACACCTCCTTGCAGTCGAGCCAGCACAATCGTTGGCGTCCGCCAGGCCCTGTGCACTCGACTTTTCGCCCTTGCTGATAAGTAAAACCAGATTGTACATCGCCTCCGGTCACCCCGATCACTTCCGGAAACATCGCCGGGTAACTGGCGACGTCGTCGTTATGTGCAGCGGCGATCAGAACGGTCCCCGAATCGGCTGCGGCCCTGCAGGCCTTGTGCAGCCTGTCTCGGATGGCACCGTCCGTTGTACCCAAGCTCAGGTTGACCACCTGCACTCAATGGGCGAGACACCACTCGATCGCTTCGACCAGCCGGTCTCCATCGCACGTCATCGATTCATCGAAAATGCGAACGCTGAAGATCGCTGACTCCGGGGCCAGTTTTCGAACGATGCCAGCACACCCCGTACCGTGGCCAGAGAGATCGGAGAAATCGTCCGCATCATCACCCGACAGCAGGTTAATCCCACCCGCCAGATCGCCAATCTTTGGATGCTCGTCGACGCGCTGTCCACGATCGCGACACGAACAGCCTCACCCTTCCCCATCATCCACCTCCACCATTCATTACGTGTTGTAATCGTACAATCATTCCGGTCTCGACTTCCACGTGCACGATCAGTTCTTCACCCTTCGATCTCCAGCGATACTCGAACACAGACAGCCCACAAAGAACCTTGTCGTCATACCCGTAATGCCGGTCCACGATCAGGGTTCGCAGGAAGTCGTGGCGAGAAAAGTAACATTTAGCAACATCGTGCTTCGGAATGGCAGGGATGTAGTTGACCATATTCAGGGCCGTTTCGGGCACCCCCTTGAATCCTCCTCGTTTGAACAACGGGATAGCCTTGCGATTGAATGGCCAGGTGTGAAGGGAGAGGTAGGGGGCGTTGGATTGGCAGAGTTTGCGGATTAAAGGGCGGTAAAGGCGTATGGCGGCTACCTGCCGGACCACCCACCTCGTTGTCGCTACCGAATGTCGTGACGATTAACTCGGCGGGCGCAGTGATTTGCGGCAGGACGTGCTCGACGAGCACAGTTGCAACGCCTCTTCGTCGCCACTTCTCGGCCACCGAAAGCCACCCGATCCGGTAAACCGGCGGACGGCTCGAAAACAACAGCCCGCCCATCAGCTTCGTCCCGGGACCACCGTCATCCTCCCGAACGCAATAGGCACTCCCCTGCGCGATGTGCTGCACAAGCGCGGCGTGAAACCCCGGCTCATCGACCATCGGCCCGAACAGGAACTCGACCTCAGCTGCGAGGTCGAGCCAGGCAGGTACATCCTCCGTTGTGGCGGCGCACACAAGCATTTCGGACCCTTCTTATTCGGCTCTATCCGGGTTTCTCAACGGTGAAACTATAGAATGACAAGGTCATAGATCGTTCCCTACGCTTGGTTGTGTGTGTAGGACAATCAAAGCGAAGGGGGTGCGACCTATGACCGGGAGCAGATTACTATCGAAACTGCTGAGATTCAAGGGGGTCCGTGTTGTCAGCTGGTGGTTTGAGGGGAGAAGCTGCTTCGTCATCGCCGTAAAGCCACATAAGAATGGTTGTTGTTGTCCGGAGTGCGGCCGTCGAGGTAAAATCGTCCGCACAATGCCCCATCCGCGTCGGTGGCGTGACATTCCGGTGTGCGGGTGGAGGGTCTGGCTTCTCTACCATCCTCGGGAGATTCGGTGTCCTACCCACGGTCGTGTGGTCGAGGAGATTCCGTGGGCGGAGCGGTTCTCTCGGGTGACGTATCGCTTCGAGTATGCCATGCTGCGCTACTGCCAGACCATGACGCAGAAGGCGGCGTCCGAGTTACTGCGCATCTCTGCCTCGACGCTGTCGGATCTCCTTCACCGATCCATCACGCGGCTTCGTGAAGGTCATCGTATCCGAGGGCTCAAAACCATCGGGATCGACGAGATCTCCTACGCCAAGCGTCACAGGTACGCCACGCTCGTTTACGATCTGGACCGCTCCTGCGTGGTGTGGGTTGGCCGCGGCAGGGCGCGTAAAACGATCGATCGGTTCTTCACAGAGGCTCTCAGTCCCTACCAGAGATCCAAGATCGAGTGGGCCTGCTGCGACATGAGCGAAGCTTACATCGGAGCCATCCAGGAACACTGTCCGAATGCCAAGCTGGTCCTCGATCGCTTTCACATCGTCAAGGCTCTCAATGCCGCCGTTGACGAGGTCCGTAAGGACCAGTGGCGTAAAGCTGCCCCGGATGAGCGCAAAGCCATGAAGGGCCTCCGATGGCTCCTCTACCGGCACTCAGCGACACGCTCCAGAGGGGATACTCGGACACTCAAAGCACTGGAGAAGGCGAACTACCGAATCTATAGAGCCTGGAGACTCAAGGACGAGTTCGAGCAGTTCTGGGAATACAAAGCGCCCTGGGCTGCCGAACGCTTCCTGAAATGCTGGACGACGTCCGCACTCAGAAGTCGACTTGAACCCCTGCGAAAGTTCGTCAGGACCCTGCGACAGCACTTCTTCGGCGTCCTCGCATTCGTGAACACGCGTCTTACCAACGCCATCGCCGAAGGCCTCAACCGAATCGTCCAAATCGTCAAGAACCGAGCCAGCGGATTCCGCACACTCGACGCATTCAACGATATGATCTTCCTTACCGTCGGAGACATAAACATCCCTGAGCAGATTCCGAAGAGGTTCCGCACACTCTAACCGCGCCCCCATGCCAGGAACCACGACACCTTCACCCACTTCATCTCGTTGAGAGATCCGGATATAGCCCTTATTCTCACCCGCGATCAAAGGGTGCCAAGGTAGGCGACCCAGACATCCGCTGCAACTCTGAGTCCGTCGTCAAGGTGCCACACCCTTACGAGATCCCCCGGCACCCCGTTCCGGTTTGTATTATCCTGTACTCGCAATCGGAACCCGGAGACACTCCCAAACCCATCCCCGACTAGGGTCTCGGTCCACCGCACTTCCACCCTTTCGTGTTTTTCGTGGTTCGTTTTGAGTTTCTTCCGTGTATTCCGTGGTCTCTAGTTTTCGAGGTCCCCTTGTTCGATCGACGTTACCTCCCGACAGCCGACCACGAATTCGTCGTCATCACGGACACGCACTATATGCTCGACGTCGGCGACGCCCCGCTCGAATTCGAATCGCGCCGCAAGCAGACCGCCCGCGCCGGTGTCGCGCTCTCGCTCGTCGCCGCGCTCGACGTCGACCACGTCGTCCACCTCGGCGATCTCAACCAGGAATACCCCGAAACCCCGGGCTTCGACCAGGCGCAGACCGAAGCGCTCGCGCAAATTCGCGACCTCGGTCTGTCCCCCTACTTCGTGCCGGGCAACCACGACGTCGGAGACAAACCCGATCCCACGATGCCGACGCACGACGTCTCGGCCGAAACCCTCGCGAAGTTCAACGAACGGATCGGCCCGACGTGGCAGCGCGTCGACATCGGCCCGCATCGCCTTCTCCTCATCAACTCCCAGATCCTCAACACCGACCTCTCGGAGGCCACCGAACAGCGCGCCTGGCTCGAGGCTCAGCTCACCGAAGCCGTCGCCGGCAGCACCTTCCTGTTCCTGCACCTGCCGCCCTACCTCTACGACGGCACGGAACAAGGCTTCGGTCACTACGACGTCATCGACGAACCCGATCGCAGCTGGCTGCTCGATCTGATTCGCAACAGCGACGTCGACACCGTCGCCGCCGCGCACGTCCACTTCGCCTTCGCCGACCGAATCGGCAGTGCCCACTACCGGGTCCTCGCGTCGCCCTCGTTCGTACGACCCGGCTTCTCACACCTGTTCACGTCCGCCGCGCCACCCGAACGAGGCCGTGACGACACATCCAAATTCGGTTTCACCCTCGTCCGGATCGCCGGCGATCGCACCGATCTCCACACCATTCGGACGGGCGGCGCCCAACAGGTCGATCCGCGAACACGGCTCCTCACGCGAACGAGCGCCGCCCTCCCGACCTCCCCCATCGGCGTCACCTTCCGAGAGGCCGTGTCACCCGTCGGGCGCGTGCCAATCGCGTGGCCCTCGGTCATCGTCCAACCCGTGCGGAACGACTATCCCCTTCTCTCGTGTCTGGAAATGGGCATCACCCACGTCCGTGTCCCCGCAACAGAAATGATGGACGAACGCCAGCTCGGCCGCATCGCGCTCCTCCGAGACCACGGCGTCACGGTCACCGCCTTTCACCTGTTCGCCTATCCCTCCGCGGCGACAGAGATGGCCGGCCGTCTCCGCAACCGTGTCGACGGATTGGAGATTCAATTCGCGGCCGAGTACGCCGACGACTTCGCCAAGGCGACCTCGAGCGATCTCTCACTGACATTGGCCCCGATCACGACCGGCGTCGTCATTGCCGGCAAGCAGCACCCCCGAACACGCGTCGGATACAGCCTCGACGAAGCCACCGACCCTGGCGACAGCCGAGCCCTCTGCCGAGTCGCGCCCGGAGATCGTCTGGACAAATGGCTGACTACCCGTGCCGTCACCTCCGGCCGCGCTGACCTCGTCCTCGACCTGCCCGGCGAGGATGACACGATCAACGCGACACGGGTCGCCCACGGCCTCCTTGGCGCCGCGACCGCGCCGGGCACCAGGCTGTTCATCGATCCGCTCGCCGACCTCGACCGCACGATCGACGTGATGCACGGACTGATCGACACGCGCTGCAACCCACGCCCTGCGATGACCGTCGTCCGAATGCTCAACACCATCCTGTTCGCGAACAACGAAGCGTGGACCCTCGAATCCACGGATCCCTGGACCCTCTCATCCCCAAGGCGACGCCTCACCTTGAGCGAGAACGGCCATCCGGAAGAAACCCAATCCCTCTACGGCCTGACCACAGGCACCGTCACCAACGCCGGTGAGAACCTTGATGACCCAATCCTTCTGCTCGAATTCATCCAGTAGTGGTCACGTTAGTATTTTGACCAACCTTTACGCCACAGCCTGGCTCTAACGATTGACCGGTCGTCACCGTCAATCCATCGGTCATTCCGCCGATACATATAAGTAAGACGAACTTCAAAGCTCCCTGATCGTCTACACAGTAGTTCCAGTTTTCCTTCGTGTCTTGGTGTCTTCGTGGTAAAGGTTTTCAATGCTTCCATACGAGCAACTTGTCATCCGCGCCTCCTCCCCCGACGAAGACGACGCCCGTGACGCGTTCGATCGCCTCGCCCGCGATTTTGGCGCATCGGTACACGCCCAGGCGCTAGGGCAGCTCGGCGACCACCACCTAGCCGAAGACGCAGCCCAGAACGCGCTCACGGAAGCCTATCTGAAGCTTCACCAACTCCAGGCCCCGCGCGCTTTTCCCGTATGGCTCAGACGCATCGTCCGAACCCAGTGCGAGCGCATTCGCCGCAGGCGCCAGCCCTCGCTCTCACTCGACGTCGAGGGAGACGAAGGGGCCCAGGTCATAGACAGCGCACCCAATCCACTGGATGAAGCCATCGCACGGGATCGTGACCGGATCCTGCACGAAGCCGTCGATCGACTACCCGATCACGAGCGTCGGACCGTCGAACTCTTCTACTTCGAGGATCAATCCCACGAGGAAGTCGCCCGACGCCTCGGGATACCCGCAAAAACCCTCAAAAGCCGCCTCTTCTCCGCACGCAGACATCTCCAGCCCACCTTGAGCCGACTCCTGTTGGATCGGAAGACCGCCACCCTCTGTCCGTTTCCCCCATCGCCGGTTCCACCGCCGTCGCTCAAGCCGCTTAAGTTACATATTATAAATTACTTAATTATCAACGTCTGAATTTCCTCATAAAAGTGGCCCCGGGGCCACTTTCCCCATCTCCTCCTCGACCGTCGTTTCGGTTTTTCTCCCCCCAACTCCCCGGTTATCTTCCCTCGCCTGTCCGCCGTAGCATTCGCGGAGGCGGATCCTCCTCCTCCAATTCAAAGTCCCCTCTCGGATCGATCGATGTCAGCCGTCGTCGCCGACACCCACTTTTTGCAGAAGCACGCCCGCTCCTGGACCCTGCCTGGCGGTCGTCACCCCAACGACATCCGCACCTTGGCTCGAACCTCCGATGGGGCCATCTGGGTCAGAACGGCCGATGGGCTCTTCGCCTTCGACGACGGTGAATTCGACGCCGATGCAGACGTACCCTGCCGCGACATCAAGCGGCTCCGCGTCGAAGACCGAACCCTCCTGGCGTGCACCGCTCTCACCCTCAGCACCCGATCCGCGGGCCACGCGTGGGAGAACCTCATCGAAGAGACGTGGGACGCGGGTGCCGTCGTCGACGTGCTACCGGGCACACCGCCGTGCGTCCTCCTGACCGAAGCCGGCATCGGAACAGTCACGGACGGGACGTTCACTCGTGTCGTCGGCCTCTACGACTCTGACGCGAACGACTACTGCATCGCCCGCCACGGCGACCACATCTGGATTGGCGGCCATCGCGGCCTCCGCGTCATCGGACCGGACGGCGCGACCGTCGCCCATCTCCTGGCCAACCTCCAACTCCGAGATATCGCTTTTGTCGACGGCGAAGCCGTCATCGCAACCTCGAGCCTCCTTTACCGCGTCTCCATCTCCTCGTACGAGATCTCCGCGATGGGGTCGCCTGTCGCCGACTTCCACGCCGTCGCTGCCGCCGGCGACTGGCTCTGGGCAGGATCGTCGCAGGGTCTGTGCGGATGGGACGGCGATCGCTGGCACTACCTCGCCGGCTCGCGCTGGCTGCCCTCGAACGACGTTCGCACCGTCCTCTGCGTCGACGACACCGTCTACGCCGGCACGGGCAACGGCCTCGCCCAAATCCGGCTCGAACCGACCACCCTCGAGCGCAAGGCCGTCGACTTCGGCACGCGCATCCGCGACCGCCACCTCCGGCTGAAGGGCTACGTCACCTCATCACGTCTCGAGGTCCCCGGCGATCTCACCACGAGCCGCCCAGCTCCGTCCGACAACGACGGTCTCTGGACTGCGCTCTACCTCGCCGCCCAGTCCTACCGGTTCGCGGTAACCGAAGAACCCGAGGCACGCCAGTTCGCCGATCAGGCCTTCGACGCCCTAGCCTGGCTCGAAGCGGTCACGACCGTCGACGGCTTCCCCACGAAGGCCGTCGTGTCACGCGACGAGGACACCGGCTCCGACCCCGTCACCTGGTATCCGAGCGAGGACGGCCAGTGGCTGTGGAAGGGCGATTGCAGCTCGGATGAAATCGACGGTCACTTCTACGGATATTCGATCTACCACGACCTCGCCGCCACCGAGGAGAAACGCGACGAAATCCGCGCCCTCGTCAACCGCATAATGGGTCACATCCTCGACAACGGTTACCTCCTCGTCTGCGCCGACGGCGAACGCACCCGCTGGGGCGTGTGGGCACCCGACTACCTGAACGGTCACTGGCGTGCGCAAAGGGGCCTCAACTCGCTCGAGATTCTGTCCGCGCTCCGCACGGCTGAACACATCACCGGCAACAACCGCTACAGCGACGCCTACCGCGACCTGGTCGAAAACCACGGCTACGCCGAAAACGCCCGTCGGACCAAAATCACGACACCCGGCCACGTCAACCACTCGGACGACGAACTCGCCTTCATCTCCTACTACCCACTCCTCAAATACGAGACCGACAGCGGGCTCCGCGACCTCTACCTCGAAAGTCTGCGTCACGCGTGGGAGATCGAACGCCCCGAACGCAATCCGTGGTGGAACTTCATCTACAGCGCACTCACAGGATCGCAGACCGACATCGAGGAGGGGGCACGGACCCTTCGCGAAATCCCGTACGACCTCCTCAACTGGTCTGTCCACAACAGTCACCGCCGCGATGTCACGATCGACGCGCATCGGGGTCGCAAAGGCGAGGTGCAGTCCACCTCGGTCCTGCCTTACGACGAACTACCGATGTCGAAGTGGAACGGAAACCCGTATTCTCTGGATGCGGCCACGAACGGCAACAGCGAGGACGACGGGACCTATTACATCCTGCCGTATTGGATGGGAAGATACTACGGGTACATAGAAGCGAGTGAGAAGTAGCGAATGATGACTTCAGAATGTTGAAGGCCATTCATCATTCGGAACTCGGTATTCGCTACTCGGTACTCGCCCTTCTTGTGAGCCGCAGCACGCAAGCAATCGCGCACACCACGAGCGAGGCGACGATGACCCACATCGGCGTGCGGGCGGCTTCCGCCAGGTCCGGCAGCCAGCGCAGGAACAACCCACACCCGGCGATGGCGAGCAGTTGCCAAACGCTCACGGTCAGAAACCGCCTGGCAAGTGCTCCTTTCTCAACGCCCTTTCGGTAATACGCCTCGGAGAGGATGATGATCGCCAGACCGCAGACTCCGAACAGGAAAAACCCGATCTTGTCGGCCAGCGCCGCCACCGGGGCGGTCGCGCCCACGAGAGCGATCGCAGCCAGTCCGACCTCGCGCAGCATGACGAGGTTCACGAAACCGAGCACCATCGTCACACACCACAGCAGGAGAGCGCCCGCCTTCGCTCGACGGGACGCATCCGCCTGAACTGTCTCACCCATTCGGGAGCCCCTCAGTGACAAGCACGAGTCTCTTCGGATCGGTCGTCATCACACTCTTCGTTGCAGCCTCATCGGCTGGCGCAATCGAGCCTCCTCGTCCGCCAAAGCACGAATTCTCATTCGTCGTCCTCGGCGACAGTCAGTTCGAGCACCCCAACGCCTTCAACCGAATCATCGACGAGGTGGTTCGACTCTATCCGTCGTTCGTCATTCAGGTCGGAGATATGATTCACTTCCCTGCGGACGAGGGAGTAGCTCGAGCGAAATGGACACGATACAAAGCGCAAATCGCTCCACTCGAGGAAATCCCGTTCTATCCCGTCCCCGGCAACCACGACGTCACCGATTCCACCCGGGGCGTCGGAGGAGAACCGATCTATCGCGAGATCTGGGGAGCCACCTACTACTCGTTCGACTATCGCAACGCCCATTTCATCATACTGAACACCGACGAAGGCGGCGCACAAGACATCACCGGAGACCAGCGGACGTGGCTGCTCAAGGATCTTCGAAAGGCACGTGGCAAGGATCACATCTTCGTCTTCTTCCATCGCCCCATCTACACGCTCGCCAGCGAGAAGGCACTCCACGGTATCTTCGTCGAGCACAACGTCCGAGCGGTCTTCTACGGCCACCATCACCACTTGAATTTCCACGAGCGAGACGGCATCCCCTACTATATGACCACGGCGTCCACCGAAGCGGAAAACCCCTATGGGGAAGTTTCCGGGGTCTTCCACCATCAGCTACTCGTCACCGTTCGAAATGATGACTTCCGAGTCGCCGTCATCAAAGCCAACAGCGTGTTGCCGCCCGACATCGTGTCCGTCGACGACAACTCCGACTTATACCGGCTCCATCACGGATTTTTCAGCAAACGAGAAGCCCCCTTCGGCGACCTTACGAAAAGCGACGACGGATACACCATCACGCTGCTCACGAATAACCCCACCAGCCAGGACCTCGTCGCCTTCCTCGAATGGGAACTGCCCAACGCTCGATGGGGTGTCGCAGACAGCCGGGGAGTCAGAGTCGACCTCCCCTCTGGTACCCGGAATCATCCCGTGACCTTCAAACTGACGAGAAGGTATCCGTCGCCCCCTGAAGCATACCCGACCTGCGTCGCAAGATCCATCTATCTCACGCACGACGGCGACGTCGTCCAAACCGAACACACGTTTCGCATCGTGGAGTCGCACCAAGCAGATGACGATGGGCCGTAATCATTCTCCCAGGCGATGGTCATCCTCATCAGACTTTGAAACTCTGTGTCCTCAATGAACTCAGTGGCGCTTCTACCCAATAGATGTCCGATACCCTAAACCGCATCCGCATCGTCCTCGTCGAGCCCAACCAACCGGGCAACATCGGGTCCGTCGCCCGGGCGATGAAGAACGCCGGTCTCACGCGGCTCTACCTCGTCAGGTCCGTCGATCACACCTGCGGGGACGCACGCAAGATGGCCCACGGCTCCGGCGAGATTCTCTACGGCGCCACCGTCACCGACACCCTCGATGAAGCCCTGGCCGGCACGATCCTCACCGTCGGGACATCCGCACGGACACGGAAAGATTTTGACGTGCTCTACGGTCCGACTGCCGTCGCGAAGCGCCTCGCCTCCATCCCTCCGGACGGAGAAGGCGCGCTCGTGTTCGGACGCGAGAAGCACGGCCTGACAAACGACGAGCTGGAAAGGTGCCAGGTCGTCTGCCGAATCCCGTCCGCCCACGCCTATCCGTCGCTCAACCTTTCCCAGGCCGTCCTGATAATGGGCTACGAGCTCTACAGAGCGGCGCTCGATCTGGACGAGCAACCAGACCTCCAGCTTGCTCCGCACGAACAAATCGAGGCGATGTACGAGCACGTGGCGCGCGGCCTCGATATGCTCGGTTTCAGCTCTCATCACCGGCCGGAGACCTTTATGCGATCCATCCGTCGTCTCTTCGGCCGGATCCAGCTGGAGAAGCGTGACGTCTCCACGCTCCACCGCATCTTCCGGCACATCGACCGGTTCGTCGCTCGCCACGACCTGGACGTCGAAAGGGACGGGCCGATGTCGCGTGCCAACCGAGCGGCCGACGAGCAGGAATAGAAATGGCCGGCCCCAAATGACGGGACCGGCCTTCAGATTTCGATGTCGCGATCTCTACGCGGCTGAACCGGGTTTACGCATTTCCACACCGGCTCGATCGAGCAGCACCATTACCTTTCCGGGGTGCAATTCTCTATCGGCGGCGATCTCGTCGACGGTCTTGCCGTCTTCGAGGTAAGCTTTGGCGATCTCGGCCTCCGTCACGCCCTGCTGATAGCCCTTCGTGCCATAAACACCCTCGTGCTTGGTGACCTCGATGTCGTCTTCGACCGAAACCTGGCACGACAGGCGTAGATTCCCCTTCAACTGAATGAACCGGAATTTCTCAATCGCGCCTTTCGACGTTACCGCGCCCGGAGGACGCACTTCGACCGTGCAGGTCCCGCAGAGCCCATTTCCCTGGCAGTTCAGAAACTTCGAGATCCCGTTATAGAGATCGATGTCGTTCTCGATCGCGAGCGCCCGCAGATTCGTGTGTGGAGCACACTCGATCGTCTTGCCTTCGTTCGTGAAGGTCACCTTACACGTCGTTTTCTTAGGCGCCAATCTGTCTACCACCGTCGGCATTTCTGCCCTCCCTCATCGGTCCCCCGTGCAGCCACGGGCCTTGCTCGCGAACGCCAAAAGGTAATTCGAGAGTGGATCATAGACAAGAAAAAAACAGCCATTTAGACGCGTGAACCCGCGTTGACAAGCCCTACCACCGAATCTATACTTAGTACTCCTGTTCGCAAATACGGTGACGTATTCTAAGCAGACTTTGCCAAGGGCGTATCGTAGAACCTGAGTTTGTCGATCATCTCCGCGAGATCTGTTCGTGTGAACTTCCATTTGAAGGGTGTGGCGATACGTCCGTAGCGTTCCTGAAAACCGAGGATTCTTGCCTCAAGCTCTTCGAGCGATGCAAATTCGATAGGTGTCAGAGCCTTGCGTTTGAGGATCGAGAAGTAGATCTCGATCTGATTGAGCCAGCTTGCGTGGATCGGAAGGTGAACGGGGTGGATGTTTGGCCACTTCCCCTGGATACGGTCGATGCATGTTTGCCCTCGGTGCGAGGAGCCATTATCCACGATGAGGTAGACTTTCTTTGCCGAGCAATAGGGTTTCCGGCTCATGATCAGGCTCAGGAGCCGGTTGAAGGGCTCGATACCCGAAGAAGACTCACAGAGACCGAAGATTCGACCATTGTGCACGTCGAGAGCAGCCAGATAGGCCAGGGCTCCTTTCCGCTCGTATTCGTGTTTCAACGCGTGCCGCTCTGTTCGAGGCTGGCGGTAGGGTAACGTGCTTGCGAGCTCGTGCTTGAATACTGGTCTTTTCGTCGGCAGAAAGTACATATTCCCTCGGCCCTAAAGGCTTTCCTTGCCATTGGCGGTGATACAGATCAAGGACTCTACCTGCTTTGGTTTGGAAGTCCGGGTCCCGTGGGAAAATCCAGGAGCGATGATACCAAGGACGAATCGCGTCCTCGTTCAACCAGCGCCAGACAGTGGCGCCGCTGATCTTGGCAACGAAGCCCCTTTGCACTGCCTCGGCGGCAATCTCGGAACAGCTGAACCGCGAGAGCGGTATCCCGCTCTCGCTCGGTAGTTCACACGCCAGCGCCTTGATCTGAACGACCACCTGAGGGGGGAAAACCGGGCGGGCGCCCGGGACGAGATCTATCTTCGAGTCCCGAAAGACGCTCTTCGAAAAAGCGCTTACGCCATTTGCTTACGATCGGACGCGGGACATCCAACCGTTGGGCGATAATCTTGTTGGATAATCCCTCGGCGGCGAGAAGCACGATTTTCGATCGGATCACTTGATAATACGATAACGTATATTGTCCAGCCATTCGCTCGAGGTCGACCCGTTCCTTCTCAGACAGTAGCACCACATAAGGCGAACGTCTTGGCATTGTTCTCCTCCTTTTGAAGGAGAACATAAGCTACAAATAATGTTCAGGACATACGTAATAATATTTATGAACCCATGCACTTAGCGACATCCGGATCGACGAATGCCCTTGTTATGACTAGGTTTTCTTCTTAGGGCCTTCTTGAGCAGCTGAAAATTCGACAGTAGCTCATTGTATTCGGACCGAATTGACCATTCGTCGAGGGAAGTCGTCTTATTGGACCCTCCAACTGGCGCGGGATCAAGCGCCTTTCCGACTTCGCGAAGCCACGCTGAGTAGATCCTGCGCTGCGGCCCTTGTCGTGGTAGCTCGCGTGCCATTGTCACCAGTATCCGAGACTTGCTTGTATGGGGAGGCAGCACAACCACTCTGGACCGCCTCTCGATAGGAGTCCAGTAACGATCGCACAGGGAAGTGGTGCCACAAGATTCATTTCCAGCGAGTCAGCGTCGAATTTCTTCTCCGTGTAGTTGTCGATCGCCTCCCGAAAACACCCATCATCTCGATTTCGCGCGATCGCCGCATCCACGCTTTCCCAATCAAAGGCTCGCCCCTCAATGAGGTCTTCGGCCAGCCGGTAATCGTCATTGGGCGAAGCCTTGCTCGACAAAGGGGTCGTGTCGTCCCTTGTATCAAGGGCTTCCACCTTTGGTGACTCACGGTCTTTTCCTGGGCCGGGCTCATTGCATGGTTTCATAAACATTATTACGTATGTCCTGAACATTATTTGTAGCTTATGTTCTCCTTCAAAAGGAGGAGAACAATGCCAAGACGTTCGCCTTATGTGGTGCTACTGTCTGAGAAGGAACGGGTCGACCTCGAGCGAATGGCTGGACAATATACGTTATCGTATTATAAAGTGATCCGATCGAAAATCGTGCTTCTCGCCGCCGAGGGATTATCCAACAAGATTATCGCCCAACGGTTGGATGTCCCGCGTCCGATCGTAAGCAAATGGCGTAAGCGCTTTTTCGAAGAGCGTCTTTCGGGACTCGAAGATAGATCTCGTCCCGGGCGCCCGCCCGGTTTTCCCCCCTCAGGTGGTCGTTCAGATCAAGGCGCTGGCGTGTGAACTACCGAGCGAGAGCGGGATACCGCTCTCGCGGTTCAGCTGTTCCGAGATTGCCGCCGAGGCAGTGCAAAGGGGCTTCGTTGCCAAGATCAGCGGCGCCACTGTCTGGCGCTGGTTGAACGAGGACGCGATTCGTCCTTGGTATCATCGCTCCTGGATTTTCCCACGGGACCCGGACTTCCAAACCAAAGCAGGTAGAGTCCTTGATCTGTATCACCGCCAATGGCAAGGAAAGCCTTTAGGGCCGAGGGAATATGTACTTTCTGCCGACGAAAAGACCAGTATTCAAGCACGAGCTCGCAAGCACGTTACCCTACCGCCAGCCTCGAACAGAGCGGCACGCGTTGAAACACGAATACGAGCGGAAAGGAGCCCTGGCCTATCTGGCTGCTCTCGACGTGCACAATGGTCGAATCTTCGGTCTCTGTGAGTCTTCTTCGGGTATCGAGCCCTTCAACCGGCTCCTGAGCCTGATCATGAGCCGGAAACCCTATTGCTCGGCAAAGAAAGTCTACCTCATCGTGGATAATGGCTCCTCGCACCGAGGGCAAACATGCATCGACCGTATCCAGGGGAAGTGGCCAAACATCCACCCCGTTCACCTTCCGATCCACGCAAGCTGGCTCAATCAGATCGAGATCTACTTCTCGATCCTCAAACGCAAGGCTCTGACACCTATCGAATTTGCATCGCTCGAAGAGCTTGAGGCAAGAATCCTCGGTTTTCAGGAACGCTACGGACGTATCGCCACACCCTTCAAATGGAAGTTCACACGAACAGATCTCGCGGAGATGATCGACAAACTCAGGTTCTACGATACGCCCTTGGCAAAGTCTGCTTAGAATACGTCACCGTATTTGCGAACAGGAGTACTAAGCCAGCTTTTTCCCAGCCTTCCAAACCGGAGCATCTATGTTCGGGCTTCACCCAGCAGATGTCGTCACCCTGAGCGTCTACCTCGTCGGGATCGTCATAGCCGGGCTGTGGGCCGCCCGCAAAGTCAAGGGAATGGCCGACTACTTTATGGGCGGGCGCTCGTTTGGCAAGGCGTTCATGATTATGCATTCCTTCGGCACGGGTACCCACACCGATCAGGCCGTATCCGTCGCGGGCGCCAGCTACAAGCTGGGCCTCGGAGGCATCTGGTATCAGTGGCTTTACCTCTTCGCGACTCCGTTCTACTGGATCATCGCCCCGATCTTTCGGCGGCTCCGATGCATCACGGCCGCCGACTACTTCGCCGACCGATTCAGCCCGTCCCTCGAGTTTCTCTATACACTCTGGGGACTCTTCTATTTCGCGCTTCAGATCGGAACGATGTTGCTCGGGACGGGGAAAACCGCCTCGGCCATCACAGGCGGCGGCATCACCGAGTGGCAGGCCATTTGGGTGATGACGATGCTCTTCCTGTCCTACGGGCTCCTCGGCGGACTTCCGGCGGCGATCGTCACCGATTTCATCCAGGGCATCTTCATCATTGTCCTCTCGTTCCTGCTCGTGCCCTTTGTCCTGAACCAGGTGGGCGGGTTCAGCGGGCTTCACGAGAAGGTTCCGGCCGAGATGTTCAGCCTGATCGCTCCCGGGGACCCTCCCGAAGGCTATGACCGCATCACACCCTTCTTCATCCTGATGATCGTCATCAACGCGCTGGTCGGGATCGTGGCGCAACCGCACGTCCTCGAGGGCACGGCAGCGGGAAAGACCGAACTCGAAGGCCGTGTCGGGTTCACCTACGGCAATATGATCAAACGTCTGTGCACGGTCGCCTGGTCCTTCACCGGCATCGCTTGTGTCGCGATGTATCCCGGTCTCGTTGACCCCGAACACGCCTTTGGAATGGCTTCACGCGATCTGCTGCCCATTGGCCTGATCGGAATTATGCTCGCCTCGATGATCGCTGCCGTGATGTCGACGTGCGACTCGTTTATGGTGGACGGCGCCGCCCTGTTCGTCGAGAATTTCTACAAGCGTCACCTGAAGCCCGAAGAGTCCGAAAGTCATTACCTCAACATCGGTCGGATCGTATCGCTTGTCATCGTCGGAGGTGGGTTGTTCGTTGCCGACCAGTTCGTGTCGGTCGTCGAGATTATTCGATTCAGCTGGTCTTTCGTCGCTTTCTTCGGCATCGCATTCTGGGCAGGCATCGTCTGGCGCCGCTGCAACAGCCTGGGAGCCTGGGCGGGCATCATCGTCTCCGGCCTGCTCTGGTATGTATCCGACTCCGTCTGGGAGTGGGAACTCCCCAGCCAGTATCTGCTCTACACGATTGGCGGCTTCGCCTCACTCATCATCGTCAGCAAAATGACGCCACCGCTCCCCGAGGAAAAGCTCGATCGCTTCTACACCATCCTTCACACGCCCGTCGGCCAGGAACACAAGCTGAGAGAAGCCGGCATCACGGTCGTCCTCGAATAGAAGGGAATCACGAATGTTCGACCTCGAAATCAGAAAACCGAACAGACAGACCGTCGTCGGATTCATCGTCGCCTGGGTCTGTGTCATCGCCATTATGCTGATGACGATGCTCATCGCCCGGATTGGCGCGTAGACATCGAGTATTGAGGATCGAGCATCGAGAATGTTCACGTGGCATTATGCCATAAGGGTGAAGCCGTCTCTCCACTCTGGTCAATTTGTCAATAGTCACTGGTCAATGGTCACTCCCAAGGTGCTCTTCCTCTGCACCGGTAATTCCTGTCGCAGCCAAATGGCCGAAGGCTGGGCACGCCTGAAGGCCGACCGTCTCGACGTCTGGTCCGCCGGCATCGAGACCCACGGCCTCAACCCAAACGCCGTTCACGTGATGAAGGAAGCCGGCGTCGACATCGCCGGCCATCGCTCCAAACACGTCGACGAACTCTCCGACATTGCTTTCGACTACGTCGTCACAGTCTGCGATCACGCAGCCGAACACTGTCCCGTCTTCACCGGAAGCGCCAAAGTCATCCACCAGCCGTTCGACGACCCTCCCCGTCTCGCGAAGGATGCTCCCACGAGAGAGGATGCGCTCGCTCACTACCGGCGCGTCCGGGACGAGATCAAAACCTTCGTCGACACCCTGCCCGAATTTCTGGCAGACGATTAGCGGAACCGCCTTGCCCGATCGTCAGCGTCAGCCTATTTTCGTGCGCCCCTGCCCGTTTTTCAATGTTCTATCTTCAATTCCCTAATCTTCAATGATCAGACGCTACGAACCGCAAGACCTCGACCGTATCAAGGAGATCACTGTCATCTGTTTCGAGGGTGTTTCGATTGACCACAACATCGAAAAAACCTTCGGCCAGTTCTCGGAAACCGACTGGAAGGTGCGCAAAGCCGCCCATATGGACGATGACGTCGCGGCCAACGCCGAAGGCATCTTCGTTTACGAAGAGGAAGACATCGTCATCGGCTACATCACGACCCGAATCTTCCGCGAGGCATTGATCGGCCAGATTCTGAACCTCTCCGTGATCCCGGGACACCAGGGCAAGGGCATCGGCAAAGCCCTGATGAAGGCCGCCCTCGACTATTTCGAAGACGAGGGAATGAAAGTCGCCAAGATCGAAACCCTCGATCAGAACGACGTCGGCCAGAGCTTCTATCCCAACGCCGGCTTCAAGGAAGTCGCCCGCCAGATCCACTACGCAATGCCTCTTTCGGACAGGAAGATCTGAGGCGCGGGATCCGGGAACCGTCATCCGGCAAGAAAAAAGGCGCCCCACTCGATCTTCCGAGCAGGGCGCCTTCTGTCTTCTGCAAATTTTGTGGGCTCTAACATCGGGCGAAGCCCGTCGTAACCGTCCACCGCCGACCGTCCACAGGGGCGCGCGGGATCTCACAGCAATCGCTACGGTCTCTCCCATACGAGTGGAAAATGCTCCCCGCGCATCAACTCCCCATCCTCCACCTCCACGAACTGCTTCATCACGTGGTCGCCGCTGGCCACGAACCTCGCCTCGTCCGTCATATAGTGGATGGCAATCGCCCGTCTCGGGCCTTCACTTCGGTTTTCGTGTGATGCGTGCCAGGTCAACCCGTGGTGGTAATGCACCTCGCCTTTCCTGACCGGGCGTCTGACGACAGCCAGGTCGTGCCCTTCGAAAGTGTCAGGCATCGAATCGAACCCATCGAGACCACGAACAAAGCTGATCTGGTTTCCCCACTGGTGTGAGCCAGGAACCATACTCATACACCCGTTCGACTCGTCCACGTCGTCCAGCGCGACCCAGGCGCTCACCTCCGTCATCGGTTTGATGATCCGCCACAGCGGCGCATCCTGATGCCACATGTTCACCCCACCCAGACGGGCCGGTTTGTACTGAATCTGATCGTGCCAGATTCGGAGCGCACTCGCGCCCGTCAGCTGGCCGATCTCCTCTGTGATCTTCTCGCTGCTCAGGAGAGCGCGATACGGTTCGCTCACTTCCCAGATGTTCACCACCTGCCAGACCGGTTCCTCCGGCTTCCGCCGGTTCAGATTCCGAAGTTCCACCGGCTGGGTTACGTCGTCCCGGTCCCGACTCTCGATCACGCGCTTGAGCTCCTTGCGGAGGATGTTGACCTCCTCGACATCCAGCGCCTGCCCCCCGTTCAGGTATCCATCGCGGTGGAATGCCTCGACCTGTTCGTCACTCAACATACGATCTCCCGATCCCCATTGTCTGCGTCCTTCGTCCGGAGCTCGTCGAAGAGCCCCAGGGCCTCAGCAAGGTTCGCGTCATTTTCACCAAAGCCTCGCCCTTGCGCACCGCACTCTGCGTCGGAGCTTTCTTCGCCGTTGCAGATCCGTTACGCTTCTCTACCAAAGGTAAAGCCCCGCGGTCACTTGAAGCAACCCCGGGGCTCCCGGCTTATTCTGTTCGTCTCTCAGGTGTTTCCGGCCCGGACAACGGATCGCGGTTCACGCACCTCACTTCACCATCGAATCGATCTCCTGATGCACGCGAATGTCGCGGACCACGTCCACGAGCGTCTTGAAGGCGTGGGCGCCACCGTCGACGATCAGCCTGCGCAGTGCGCCCAACTCCACGTCATCGTAGGTTCCGTGCAGCGCGATATCATCGAGGTAGGCCCGCTTGGCCTCCTCCGGCAATCGTGACAGAGCGTCGAGCAGTGCGAAAAAGCGATAGCACTTCTCGTCTTCCAAACAGCGTTTTGCGGCAGACAGGAGCTTGTGCTTCGATTTCAGCTCCGTCCCGAACCGCGAGGGCAGGGTCGTTAATGGGTGGCGGGGCAGGTTCATCTCATCCTCCTAAGGTTCACGGACTGACCACCAAAGGTTGAGCAATCCGCAGACCAGATCGAGATGCCTGCATCAAATTCCTATAAATCAGTCATTTACGTCAATCGTCCGGCTGTTCCCACCCGGCGCTCCAAGAAGATTCTTCCAGTGACAGCCCGGCAAAAGGAAACGCGCGCCGATTGCCCTTCTCACTTCTTCCTGCTCCCTTTTCCCTCAGTATGACATTGATTCCCGTCGCCCGAACAGAAGCCGATACCCGAAGTAAGCGAGCGCCACGACGACTGCCGCTTTGGCCGCGAACCACAGCAGCCCGACAACGGTCCCGATCAACATCATCAACACGCTGAATCCGACCACGACGGCGGCGACCATCAGAAGCGCGCCGAAGAATTTGGCGATCATCGTATCCTCCTACCCCTGCTTCGTCTTTTCGCGCAGGGCTGTCAGTTCCTCTTCCACACGACGCTGGCGGGCCAGTCGCTCATAGTCGTCCCGGGGCGCAGCGTCCACGATTTCCTCATAGACTTCGGCAGCGATCTCTTTGCGCTCGACATCATCGACCAACCGGTCGTAAGCACGAAACGGCTCGGTGTCGATCGTTCTTGGCCCGCTCTCGTCCGATCGGCTTCGTGACACGCGGGCACGACGGGCCACCAATGCGGGCCCCCGGGCCTTCGCCTCCTTGAGTTTCTCTCGAAGCGACGTCAATCGTTTCTTGAGATCCTCGGCAACCGACCCGGCCTCTTCGACGGCCTGCGCCTGACGCTCGATCGTCTGATCAGCCGCGAACTTCGCGTCGAGAAGAGCCCTGGCCTCATCGTCCTGGCCGGCTCGCACCGCTGCCTCCGCCTTTCGCTCCAGATCGGACGACAGGTCACGAACGCTCGCCAGGCGACGCTCCATCAATCGGTGGTTCGCGACCGCCCTGCTCGTTTCGGCAACAGCCGAATCGAGAGCCCGTTCCATATCGATCACCATCTGACTCAGAACCTTGGATGGGTCTTCAAATCGACTCAAGACCTCCTCGACTTCGGCACGGACGATGCGGCTCATTCTGCTGATCGCTCCAGACATTGGGTGCTCCTTTGAGAGTGGGCTCAGCGTTCCCCCGGTCCCTCTGCACCCCACGTGCCACACCCGAACCAGACTATACAAAACGCCATAACTAGCTTTTTAATATGGTAATTACATAATTTACCTAATTTCCTGATCCGCCCGCAAAGCGGGCGGTAATCGCCAGGCGGGTGGCGTGATCCACCAATAAAAAAGCCGACACGTCGAAGAAACGCGTCGGCTCCAGCCCCACTGACTTCGTTGCCGCAATCAGGTCACGGCTGACATCGATGCCACTTGATGGGCCGGTTTTCCCGCGGCTCGTCGCACGCGAATCAATTCACCGACCACACTCACGGCGATCTCCTCCGGATTGTCGGACCCGATGTCCAGCCCGATCGGTGCGTGCACTCCGTCGAGGCGCTCCCGAGGAATTCCCTTCGCTTCCAGCTCTTTCCACATCAGCGCGATCTTTCGTCGACTCCCCAGCATTCCCACGTAAGCCGCATTGGTCTTGACCGCTTGCTCGACGATCGGTTTGTCGAACTGATGGCCCCGCGTCACGGCGCAGATATAGGCCAGATCGTCGATCGCGAGATGCTCGAACGCCGTCTCCAAATCCAGAACGAGCGTCTCGTCCGCCATCGGGAATCGCTCTTTGTTCGCGAACATCGGCCGATCGTCCACGACCACGATGCGGAAGCCGACGGTGGCGGCGATTCTGGCGATCGCGAACGAAACGTGTCCGCCCCCGAACAGATACAGCGTCGGCTCGGGGCAGATCGACTCAAGAAACACCTTCCGTGGAACGCCGGCCGGATCCTCGACATCGATCACTTTCAACAGATCTTCCGGAACCGTCTCCATCTCGGTGACCTCGTTCCGAACGATCTCGTCCAGCGCGTCCTCACCCAGCGACCCAGCGCACTTCCCATCCTCGCGGACCAACAGCTTCAGCGCACCGGCGTCCGATCCCTGTGACACCAGAGTGGCCAGGACGGCGGATGCGCGCTCTGCCCGAACAGCCGAAACCTCCCGGAAAATGGCCTCCGATGTCCCACTGACGACCGGCTCCGTGAAAACTTCGACGTTGCCCCCACAGTTCAGCCCGTTTTCGCCTGCGTGCTGCTCGGTGAGAATGAAGTTCTGCAACGAAGAACGCCCGCTGTCCATCACCTCTCGTGCTTCGGACCATACGTCCGCTTCCAGACAGCCACCACCGACCGTACCGATGATCGTACCGTCTCCCTGCACGAGCATCTTTGCCTTCTTGCTCATCGGAAGGCTGCCCTTGCTCGAGACAATCGTCGACATCGCCGCGGGTTCCCCCGACGCCATCAATCGCAGTGCTTCTTCGAACACGTCCTTCATAGCATCACATCCTTGCCTCGCCCGCTCTCCTCGAAGCGCCGGGCGGGACAGGCTACCGCCAAACGGAGCGCAACGTCTTGGCCAGTTCGATCAGACTCTCCAGGTTGTGTGCGGGCATAAAGTAGTTCAGATACGGCAACGCCGTCTTCATCCCCAGACAAAGCGGCTGGTAACCCGGACTTCCCAGAAGGGGATTCAGCCACATCAGCTTGTGGACGCGTCGACGGAGCCGCTCCATCTCCTGCCGCATCAGCCCCGTATCGCCGCGGTCCCATCCGTCGCTCACGATGATCATCACCGTCTTCGACCGCAGCATATCCCGCGCGAAAAAGTCGTTGAACTCGCGAATGCAGCTGCCGATGTCGGTGCCGCCCGCCCAGTCGTGGACCTGATCCGCAACTTCCCGCAGCGACTCTTCCACGCCCTTGGTCTTCAGCAGACGCGAGATCACCGTCATCCGAGTTGAGAAGACGCCTACCTCGACATCCGGGATCTCACGCTTGATGGCATAGATAAATTGTATCAAAAATCGGCTGTAACAGTCCATCGAACCGCTGACGTCGCACAGCACCATCAGCTTCGTTTTCTTGATACGCTTGCGGCGACGCTCCAGTTCCACGCCGTCACGACCCATCAACGCGTTCCGCCGCCACGTGCGACGGAAGTCGATCTCCCGCCCGGAGTTGTCGGGAAACCGCCTCCGACTCCGTCGGTTCGCGATGATGTTCACGATCTCGGCGATCACGCGACGCGCCTGCTCGATCTCCTTGTCGGACATCGCGGCCAGGTCCTTCTGCATCAGGACCTCGTCGGGGCTCCACCCGGGATCCTCGGTCTCCCCCTCGCCCTCCTCCGCCTCTTCTTCCTCGGTCGTGTCAGTCGTCTCCGCCATCTCCTCGAGCGCTTCCGTCAGGTCGTTCTCGTCCATCTCCTGAGGAACCTCGACTTCGACCATTTGAGACGTGACGTTCCAGAATGCGTCGAAGACCTGATCGAACATCTCGATGTCGTCGAACCGCGACACGAGCGTCGCTCTTGCGGCCGCATAGAAATCGTGCCGATTCGACATCTCGATATGGCCGACGCTGTGGCAAAGATCGATCAGATTTCCCGAATTGACCTCCACACCCGCACTGTGGAGTGACCGTGTGAAAGCCACAACCCGCCCGAGCATCGTCGATTGATCGATCTGTAAAGACAATATCCCGTCCTTCGTCACGTAGGTATCGCGGACGGCCGTTACAAGGTCACCGCCGACCGCCCACCGTCCACTATCTTCTGTCCTCTGGTTTTCTCAAGCGGTCCGCGCCTGCTTCGTCACACGCTGACGCAACATATGGGCCTTCTCGATGATCTGGGCGAGACCGTCCTCTTGGACCTTCTCGATATCTTCCTTGTACTTCAGAATGCAGCCCAAGGTCGCGTCGACGGAACTCACCTCCAGATCCTTCGTCTGCATCGACATCAGCGCCAGCGCCCAATCGATCGTTTCGGCGACACCCGGCTTTTTGTAAAAGTCCCGCGTGCGCATCAGTTGCATAAAACCGCAGATTTGGGCCGACAGCTCGGCCTGAATGTCCGGCACGCGCGACTCGATGATATCCATCTCCTTCTCGAACGTCGGATAATCGATCCACAGGTAGAGGCAGCGCCGCTTGAGCGCATCGTGCAGTTCACGTGTTCGGTTGGACGTGAGAACCACGAAGGGTACCTGATGGGCGGAAACTGTTCCGATTTCGGGAATCGTAATCTGGAAGTCCGACAGCACTTCGAGCAGGAACGCCTCGAACTCTTCATCCGATCGATCGACCTCGTCGATCAACAAGACCGGCGTTGTTTCACCCTCATACTGAATCGCCTTGAGCAACGGACGCTCGAGCAGGAATTCGGGGCCGAAGATGTTTCGCCCGATCTCCTCCTTGTTCAGACCCCGGGCCTCTTCCAGCCTGAGTTCCAGCATCTGCCGAGGGTAATTCCATTCGTAGAGCGCCGTGTTCGCGTCGAGTCCCTCGTAGCACTGCAGCCGGATCAGTTCGGTACCCAGGATGCCGGCCATCACTTTGGCCACCTCCGTCTTACCGACACCCGGTTCACCCTCCAGGAAAATGGGCTTCCCCAACGCGACAGCGAGGTAGATGGTCGTGGCCAGTGTCCGATCGGCGATATAGCCCTCCCCGCCGAATTTTACCTCCACATCTTCGATCGATTCGAACGTCATCCGAAATGAGTCCTTTCGCCTCTCCGACCGGTTACGGGCATCGCCCGGTTTTCTCGATCCACGCTTCGAGTGCCTCGCGAGTCGAGGGAAAAGCCAGTTCGTCCCAGGGGATCTCCTCGACCGGAAAGGCTTTCACATCCAAAGTTTCAGCATTCCCTCTTAGTTCGCCGTCAACGACACGGCCGTCGTAGACGATCAATACCACACGCTCACCACGGTAGGAGTAGACCCCTACGAGGTCAAGCACTTCAACCTTGAGACCGACCTCCTCCTCGGCTTCCCGAGCGGCTGCGACGGTCGTGGGCTCCCCCGCATCGGTGTAGCCCCCGGGGAACACCCACTTTCCATAGCCGGGTTCGATCGCACGTTTGAGCAGGACGACCCCATCCTCCCACGTCACGATCACGCCCGAGGCAACTTTGGGGTCGACATAAAGAACCCACGCGCATCCCCTACACTGCTGGCGTGGGTGACCTTCGATTTCGGTCCACGCCAGCGGGGAGCCGCACCGCTCGCAAAACCAGGCGCGGTGGACCGGTTTGTGGGGGGGTTCTGATGCCAAGGGTCCGTCACAATATACCACAGGCCACTTGCCCGGCAAACCGGGAGACGCGGTAACCGGGGCCACTTGTCGACGCAAAGAAATCAGGCAGGCACTCAGCGTGTGCCTGCCTGGCCGTGTCGTCATCGCCAACGGATACGCTCGCTACGGTTCAGCCGGCTGTTCTGTCGTCGTCCACCCCGCTGTCCAGTCATCCTCGTCGTTCATTGCACCAAGGAAGGTCACAGGGTCGAAGAATCCATCGTCCGGGGGCGTCGCGGCCCCGCTCAGCGCCGGCGAGCCCGACGACACCCGGAAATCGGGCACGGTCAAGTTGAAAGCATCCACGATCATCGGATCCGCCCCGAATTGGTTGCTCCCGTCTCCGATCGACCAGATTTCCTCGCTGAAGCCATCGTCGTCCGTGGCGAAGTTTCCCGCTGCGTTGAACAGAATCGTGTTCGCCAACGTGAGGGCACCCCCGTCGGCTTGCGCGAACGTCGGCGCATTGTCTACGTCCACGCCCCCATTGTCGAAACCCGTCACGACGAAGTTCCTGAGTGTGGCAGCCGTGCCGCCTCGGAGCAGAACGCCGATGTCACCCTCGGGGCCGCTCGGATCCCCGATCAACGTCACGTTGTAGATCGTCGGGTTCGAACGGGGCGTGGCGTCGTTGTTGTTCGCGTCGTTGTCCGCCTCGATTCCGTTATCAGCATCATCGCCTCGCTGTTGCGCGATCCAGAACTGGCCCTTGCCAACCCATCCGTCCGTCCAGTCGAAGCTGTCGTCCCGAACACCGGTGCACAGCAGATGCTTTGCGTTCACCGTTCCACCGAAGAACTCGATTCCGTCGTCCTGGTTGAAGTGAACCTGTACGTAATCCACCAGTGTACCGGACCCCACTCCCTGGAAAGCGATGCCGTTCAGCTTGCTATCCAGGGCAAACTCGAAGCCCGCAAACTCGACGCGAAGGTAGCGCAAGATGCCGCTGTCATCCTCGGGGTCCGACCCGCCGTAGTGTCCCGTGTCCCCCTCACCCATCGCTGTCTCTCCGGTGTTGATCGGGGCGCGACCGTTCAGGACCAGACCGCCCCATTGTCCCCGCGCACGACTTCCTTCGGCTGCTTCGCTCGTCATCACGATCGGCGCTCCAGGCAGACCATCCGCGATCAGCTGGCCGTCCTGAGATACGACGAGTGTGCCCGTCGTTGCCGTCTCCCCATAGATCACGACGCCCGGAAGAACGATCAGCCTCGCTCCAGCCTCGACGAACACGGCCCCACGCAGCAGATACTCGCGATCGGACGTCAGCACTCTGTCTTCGGAAATCGCGCCCTCCAGAACCTCCAGTCGCCCACCGGCAGAACGTCTTCGTTGAACTGCCCCGTAAATTCGATGAAATCGCCGAACTGGACGATCCCGTCCCAGTCGATGTCGTAGGTCGGATGCGACCCTTCGAACTGACCGGCGAACAGGATGAAATCCTCGAAGCTGATCGTGCCATCCGCATCGAAGTCGACCCGTGCAGGTTCGATCTGGGCGGAGGACGTCGCGACCAGGACGTAGAACGTTAAAATCGTGGCGAAGAAGGTCCTTCTCACAATACGTATTCCTTCCACAGTGGATGGTTCCAGTCGTCTTTCGTGACCGCCGTCTCCAGTCGACATGGAGGTCGCGTTTCAGCCAGAATCTAAGACAAAATCGGATCGCTCTGTCCAGAAAGGGGGCGAAATCCTTACCAGCTGGTTTCCGAATCTTGTCCGGCCAGCCCCGATGGACCTATAGTCAAAAACGCTGTGGGCAAGGTCAGGCGAAACGTCAACTCGATACGATAGGCGCATACTGTGAACGCGAGATCCGTTCTACCGAATCTGATTTTGTCAGCCTGTATGTCGTGCGGTGTTGCAGAGGGGGCCGACACGAAATTCAAGGGCTATGTGTTCGGCGACTACTATTACGTGGCGAGCGGGGCGCAGAAGGAGCAAAACGGGTTTCAGCTTCGCCGGGTCTACTTCACCACCGACATCAAGTGGAACAAACGCCTCAGCGGTAGATTTCGCCTCGAAGCATCCGACGCTGGATTCGGATCGAACGAAAAAATGACGCCTGTCGTCAAGGACGCCTGGTTGCGATACCGGCGGTCGGGCCAAACCATCGTGATGGGTTTGGCGCCGACACCGACGTGGGATGTCTCCGAGAGCGTCTGGGGGTATCGAGCTGTCGAGAAGCTGCTGATGGACCTGAACAAGCTGGGGGCATCGAGGGACACCGGTGTTCGATTCACGATGCCCCTGAGCGAAAGGGCGACCCTCGATCTGATGTTCGGTAACGGCAACAGCAACAAGGCAGAAGGCGACAACGGCAAGAAGGCCTACGGTCGCCTCCACGTGAAGGCGACCAAGCAAGCGGGCGCTCTCCTCTACGCCGACTGGGAGAGTCGACCGGGCGATCAGGACCGTACCACCCTCGAAGGATTTCTCTATCGCTCCACCAAAAGGACTGCCGTAGGTGTCGAGGCCGTCTATCAGCGAAGGAAGGGCCCCACGGACGTGAACGTCATCGGTCTCTCCGTCCTGGGCAGGATGAAGACAAAGTCGGATTGGGGCGTCTACGGAAGGGTCGACTTCTTCGATCCGAACGACAACCGGGACGACGATCGCACCTTCTTCTTCATCGGCGGCGTCGACATCGAACCCACAGAAAGCGTGCACATCCTGCCCCACATTCTGGTCAAGTCGTTCGAGGACTCGACAGTCGACGCGGACGTGACTCCGAGGATCACGCTCTACTACATCTTCTAATCCAACACACCACGCACCAAAAGACTCGGTCACGATCGGCGGCGGTCGGATCTATGCAGGGGACGGAGTCGGTCAGGATCGGGCCGCAGCGGCAGCGCTGGTTTTGCGGGACAGGGCGACCTGCTCGCGACGGCGGTCGTGCCGTGTAGACTGTTCGATACTGCGATACTCGCCGAGCGTTTCGCTCAGCCGTTCCTGCATCAGCTGGCCCAACCGGTAGACGATCTTAAAACCGAGTGAGGGAGAGTGCGCGACCAGATCCATCAGATCGGCCTTGAAGAATCCGAGCACGTGGGAGCGCGCGACCGAAATGACCGACGCCGCACGAGGTTCGCCGTCGAGCAGTGACATCTCTCCGAACATTCGACCCGGCCCCAGTGTCGCCAGGAAGATGTCGTCCCCCGAATCATTCTCCAGAATCACTTCCGCTTCGCCCCCAACGAGGATGTAGAGTCCGGCTCCTGGCGCTCCCTCCTGCACAATCACGTCCTTGGGGAAGTAGTCGCGGCGGTGCAAAAGAGGGGTCAGCGTCTGAAGCTCGCTCTGGTCCAGCGTTTCGAACAGACGGACGCTCCGGATCACCTCCCGGATGTCATCCCCCTTCTCCTGAACGACGTCGTAGACGTTGCCCCATTCCTCGTCTTGCGGCACAGGCTATCCTTCGGCTCGGTTGGTTAGGTCGTCGTACTAAAAATAAGGTGGTCCAGCCGTTGATCCAACCCTCGCAAACAGAAAAGGACGGACTTGATCTGAGCCCGACCTCTCTCCACAACCTCGAATGCGTCCGGCTACACGTCCGCCAGAACCTGTTCCGTATGCGCTCGAGCGACGACATCGTCATACGCCTTCTCGACCTTGCCGTCCGTCCCGATCACATACGTGATGCGCTTGGCCGAACCGTCGCTCTTGTCCTGACAGGCACCGTAGCTCAGACAAACCGCTCTTTCAGTGTCGCACAAGAGCGGATAAGGGAACGACTGCTCGTCAGCAAACTTGGCGTTCGCTTCGACAGGGTCAGTACTCACACCCACAACCTGGATATTCTTTGCTTCGAAGTCTTGGATTCTGTCCCGGAATCCGACACCCTCAGCCGTTCAGCCGCCGGTACTGGCGCGAGGATAGAACCACATCAGCACACGCTTCCCCGCGAAGTCCGACAGCGTGACCGTCTTACCCGTATGATCCTGAACCTCGAAGTCCGGCGCATTGTCACCCACGTTCAGCATTGATTTCCTCCATCGACGGGCCTTCGCACCCGACACGCCATCGGGCGACGATCTTCAACATAACACGGACTCTGGGGGGCGGCCAATCGCAAATCTGACTTGCTTGGGGACCCGTGACCGCTCATACTCCGTCTGTTCCCAGGCTACGGAGACTCACAGTGCGTATCGCCCACATTTCCGACTTTCATCTGCGACACCACCTGCCAGGTAACTCGCTGAACGGCAAGCGCCGCGGCCGTCTGATGGCCGATCTCCTGGCTGAAGCGACGGATGAGATCAACGGGCTGGCAGCCGATCTGCTCGCGGTAACGGGGGATCTGATCGACTACCCTCTCTACGGGCTGGACGACCCCGACCTCGGGGCGCGCGGGCTTGAAGAGATGAGACTCGTCAAGGAGATCCTCGACCGAGTCACCTGTCCCGTTGCCTGTCTCTACGGAAACCACGATCATCCCGCGCAGTTTCGCGACCTCTTCAGCGAACAGCCGCTCGAACGCGACATCGACGGGTATCGCGTCATCACATTCCTCGATGACGAAGGCGAAGCCCATCACCCGGAGCGCATAGACGACGAACGGAAGCGCTTCGACCAGGTCCTGAAGGACTCTGACGAACGCCCTCAGATTCACCTCCAGCACTATCAGGTCTGGCCGCATCACACGACCGGTTACCCGCACAGCTATCGTGACGCGCCGTCGCTCAAAAATGCGATCGTCCAAATCCGGTCGAGTCCGTCTCGTCCTGAGCGGCCACTATCACGGGGGCTACAACCTGTTCGAGGAAGAAGGCGTCGCATTCTCGACGGCCACGGCCTTCTGTGAGTTCCCCCACGCCTACCGCACGTACGATGTGGACGAAACCGGAATCGCCGAACGGGTCTACACCCTCGCCGACCGAATGACGCGCAAGCCGGCCATCCTCCTCGACCACGACGGGCTCCTCGACCCTCTGGCCGAATCACGCGCGGCCATCGGAGCCCTGAAGCGTCTCTCCGAAGCGGGCTACCTTCTGGTGGGAATCATTCGCCAACGATTGGGAACCACGCAAACCGTTCGAGAACTCGAAACCGGAAGCGACGGCCTTTTCGACAAGCTCAAGGATCAAGGGGTCGAAGTGAATGGCCTCATCACCCGGTTCGCGAAAGAGGAGGATCCGAACACCCTCCTCGCGGGGTGTGAGCATCTGCTCGTCAGCCTTGCACACTCCACCCTCTTCACGGTTCTCGAAGACGAGGAAGCGGCCGGGCGCGAAGCCGGCATCGGAAAAGTCTACAGACTCGATCCAACCAACTCTGTCGAAGCATTCTGCGAGCACGCACGGGCCATCTGTGGAGCGGCCTCGTGAACGGGCGGGTCACAGACACGTTGATACCGCTCGGGCTCGTCATCGGGCTACACGCCGCGGCGATCGGCGTCATCACACGCGGCTACCTCGGCGATTTTCACACGGACGTGCGATTCCCGGCAGAGGAGACGATCGATCGAGCGGGCGAGGTGGAAACGATCCTCCATCACGCGCTCCAAACCGATGTCCACCAGGCGCTCGCGTCGGTTCTGGCGGCATCACACAATGAGCGTTTGCTTCGCCGATCGGTTCGACGCGTGGCTTACCTGATCCTCTCGAACACCGTGCTCACGCGATCGGGAGCCGCGACTACATTCGCCGCAAGAGCTCCCGTCCGCTTCGCAAGCGGTCAGACCTCCAAAGGGTTCGAAGCGGCATCACGCAGGTTGTTCGGGCTCCCTTCCAGCCGTCTCTCCATCGGCGAATTGGCCCTCTTGTGCCGCACGGCCGTCACCGGTCATCTACCCCCGGCCCCCGACGAGGCACTACGTGTTCGCAATCGCCTGATCGATCGACTCGAGTCACGCGGCGTGCTCTCGAGAGCCGATGTCGATCGCGAACACGCCCGTCCCCTTACCCTCGCCCCCGACCCGAGCCCGATCTACTGACGCCGTGCGTGTGCTCAGTACAGGGGCGAGCGCAACACATTGTTTTCACAAGGCTTAAATGCATTCGATCGCCCTTGGGCGACCTACAGCTTCTTGTAATAGGTCACATCCTCCCGTCGGATATCGAATCCCGCCTTCTCGTAGGCTCGCCTGGCCGGCGCGTGCCCTTCGTCCAGCCCCGTCTGGACGCTCGCGTACTTGAGCCCTTCTCGCCGGAACAGATCGAGCACGACACCATACATCGCCGAACCCACACCCGACCCCTGAGTGCGGGGGTCGACGGCATTGTTTCCGATCGTGCCGAGAAAACGGTCCCGGTCGATTCGAAACGTGATGAAACCCACGATGCCGTCGTTGTCGTGCTCGACCACGAGCATCCACGCTGGATTGTGGACAAAATGGGAGCGAATCTGATCCGCCTTCCGGTCTTTCCACGTGGGACTCAGATCGTCGTGCATCTCCTTGCCCATAATATTCGTAAAGCTGTCGTGGATACGCTCCCAGGCCTGCTTCGCAATATCACAGGCTGCATCGACGTCCGTCTCGTCCGCCTGCCGTATTGTATAGCCCTTCATCAGTTCGACCGAACGAAACATCGTAGTCCCTTCGCAATTGACTTCGCGCGCGGCCGCTCTATTTTGAAGCTCGTTAGAGACGCGGTTCCACGTGACTGGCAAACACACAGTCCGCGCTCGACCCGCATCGTGTTCACTTCGCGTCTTCGTGCCTTCGTGTTCCCAACTCTGTATCGAGGCTATCTATGAAACTAGGTTTCGTGACCTACCAAATCGGCAAGGATATGGACGTCCCCACGATCATCGACGTCTGCCAGAAGACGGGTTTCCAGGGCGTTGAACTCCGAACGACGCACGCCCACGGCGTCGAATCCACACTCTCTGCCGAGGAACGACAAAAGGTGCGCAAGCAATTCGAAGACGGGGGCGTCGAAATCGCGGGGATCGGATCCGCCTTCGAGTACCACGCACTCGAAGAAGATTTGGTGAAAGAGAATATCGCGGGCACGATCGAATCGGCAAAGCTCGCCGCCGACCTCGGCTGCCCGGGCGTGAAGGTCAGACCGAACGGGCTACAGGTCGACAACGGGGTACCCGAGGAGAAGACGCTCGAGCAGATCGGTCTCTCGATCCGCGAATGCGGGCAGGCGGCCGCAGACCTGGGTGTCGCCATTCGTGTTGAGGTCCACGGTCGTGAGACCAGCCGCCCGGACCGAATGCGGGCCATTATGGATCACGCCGACCACGACAACGTTCACATCTGCTGGAACTCCAACTTCAACGAAGTCGTCGACGGCACGATCGATGAAGCCTGGAATCTCCTCGGCCACCTGATCGGCCTCGTCCACATCACCGAGCTCTGGAAACCGGAGTATCCCTGGGCCGACTTATTCGCCCGCCTCGCGGCATCGGGCTACGAAGGATACACGCTCGCCGAGATCCCCCCCAACGACGACCCTGAGCGGGTCCTTCATTATTACAAGGCGCTATGGGACGCCTATCAACCTTAGAGCCGATTGGGAAATCAGGGTCATAGGAAATTGATTAATTCCACATTTCCTATCCGCATAGTGCGCTGCTCTTAGGGTTCGGAATAAATAAACGGTCGATCTCAATGTTGAGCCATTGGCCGGATCGTGTAGTTCCAGTCGCCGTGGAAATCGTGCGGAGTGAGATCGATTTGGGTCATCTGTTCATCGGTCACCTTGACCCCGTTAGGGTAGGGTCGCTTGTCGATCTCGGAGCGTACTCGGAGACCGGCTTGAGTGGTCGTTCCGGCAATGAGATTCACGGTTGCAGCCAGGCTGACCAGGGGCTTGCCTCGCCAGTTCATAGCGATGAAGGAGAACAGGCGATGTTCGATCTTGTTCCACTTACTAGTGCCAGGAGGGTAGTGGCATACGGTGATCGTCAGGCCAGTGCGATTCGCAAAGCGCTGCAGCTCCCACTTCCACAGCCGCGTCTTGGCGCCGTTGCTGCCGCCTGCGTCCGCCGTGATTAGCAGATGCGTCGAAGTGCCGTAGGCGGGCCGTCCCATGTTCTTCCACCAACTTCGGATCGCATTCACGGCGAAGCTGGCCGTGTCGTGATCGATACCGACACTTACCCAGCCTTCATCACGGCTCAGATCATACACTCCATAAGGGATCGCCTTGCCCTGAGCAGGCACTATGAAATCGTGTACCTTCACACGCTCCGGGTCTCCCTTGGGTCGCCATTCTCGGCCAGGATTCTTGAAGTCGCCGATCAACTCTTTCTTCTTGGTGTCCACCGAGATAACGGGAAGGCCCTGCTGCTGCTGCTGGCTAATCCGATCATCGAGGTAAACGAACTGAGCGTCCCGATCCGGGTGTGCAGATCCCTCCCTTGTCTTCCGATTCGCCTGCAGCGTGTAATCGTGTTCGTGCAGGAGATTGGCAACGATCCTGGGGCTCACCGAATGCCCCATCGCTTGCAACTCGGCGGCCAGTTTGCGAGTGCTCTTCGATGTCCATCTCAGAGGATTGTCGTCAGGCGACCCCGCAGTCGTTGGCTCGACCAGATCATTCAGGTCCTGCCACAGCGTCGGGTCCGTGTCGGCCTTCCGCTTACGACCGCCGCCTGGACGCCGGATGCGAGCCGGGTCCAAAGGTTCGTCCGACCTCAACTCCTGAATGCCACGAAAGATCCGCTCTCTGGACATTCCTGTCGCCAGAGCCACAATCGCGATCCCACCGTGACCCAACGCTTCGGCTTCCGTGGCGGCCCACAGACGACGCGTGCGTTCCGTCAGCACCGGAGCCAAGGCTTCATACTTCGTTCGGAGAGTTTCGACGTCCACACTCCGAGCGTAAGATCATTACCTTGAAAAGTGCAGCACTTATTTCGTGGCAAACCCTTAGTCACTCTCCAACGAATTCATCAGGCAACCCGGCAGGCCACCTCTCGATCCGAGGGTTGTAAATCGGCTACCATCATACACGGACACGCCACCGGTGCGTTTGCCGAACCAAAGGTAGGCCTTAGTGCTTTCCGTGGTGGCAAAAACCGTAGTGTCCGAGAGTGGACTGAATGGCTAAACGAAAGAAAGGGACCAAGCGGCGACTCGCCGATCTCTACATCGTGGGGATCGGCATTCACGGACGTCGTCACCTTACCTGGGAAGCTGAGAACGCACTCCGCGAAAGCCGCATTGTTCTGGATGAGACCGGTCAGATTGAGATGACGAAGGAACTCAATCCCAACACAGTCGATATGGCACCTCTCTATTGGACGGGTGAAGAGAGAGAGGTCGTCTACGAGCGACTCGTAAAGAGAGCGCTTGACGAAATTGAGATCGGGCCGGGTGTCGCAGTGGTCACCTATGGGCACCCGCTCTTTTTCGACGATATCAACCACCAGCTACTTCGACGCTGTCGAAGACGCAAGCTTGACTGTGTCATCGTCCCGGGTATTTCGTGCCTGGATACACTGAGCGTCGATCTCGAGATCGACTACGGCGATGGCCTACAGGTTTACGAAGCGACGGACCTCGTAGATAACGGTTATCCACTCAACCCCCACGTGCACACACTCATCCTTCAGCTGGGGGAATTCAATCACTCAGAGACGTCCGATACCCTGGACCCGGCTCCGGGACGTTTGAAAAAATTGGTCGCTTTTCTTCGCAAGACCTATCGGAGAGACCAGAAAGTGGTGATCTGCTACAGCAATGACGGCTCGGAGGGCTTGTTCCTGAAGACCAGGCTCCATCGGCTGGACAGCCATTGGAGAAAGATCTTCCCGGGGACGACTCTGTATGTCCCACCTGCGGAGATTTGAACCACCCTTGGGTCTGGCCAAATCCCGCCACACGCCTCAGACGTCAGCAACCCACAATCTTCCCGGGTCATGAAAACGCGTTCGACTCTCAGCCTGCTCGGCCTCCCACTCATCTTCCTTGCTTCCACATACGCCCCCCTCGATCTGACGCAAGCCGATCGCATCCTCGTCGCCGTTGCCCTCACCGCCGCGATGCTGTGGACGCTCGAACCGGCGACGACCCGGGCGCCTGGGGGTCGCAGAACGAGCAGGACACGCGCCCCCTCGCTCCGTTCGCCGAAATCCCGATGGTCGAGCCCGATCAGCTGGCCGAGCTCTGGAAACCGGAGTATCCCTGGGCCGACTTATTCGCCCGCCTCGCGGCATCGGGCTACGAAGGAGACACCCTCGCCGAGATCCCCCCTAACGACGATCCCGAGCGGGTCCTGCACTACTACAAGGCGCTCTGGAACGCGTATCAACCGTAGACATCGGGGAATGGGGGAATGACATAGAACCATCCACCCTATGATTCCGCCATTCCTCGATGCTCTGCTTCCTCTTCTACTGACGGGCCGGCGTTCGCCTCGGGCGTCTCCGCCATAACAGTGTCGGAGACCTGAGTCTGTAGATCACCCATTGCCGGTGAGGGCGTGAGATCCGGAACGCCGGGCACGACTCGACGTATTTCCTCCATCAACCGCAGTGGTTCGAAGGGTTTCGCCAGGATCCCACGGACGCCCAATCCCAAGAGTTGTTTGGCCACCACATCCGAGACGAATCCGGACACCACAATGATCGGCAGCATCAGTCGCCTTCGCTGAAGTGCTTCCAACAGATCGATACCGCTCGGCCCAATCATATGGATGTCGAGCAGCATCAACCCGACCTCCTCTTTCTCGAGCACGTCGATAGCCTTCACCGCGCTCGGCGCTTGTAGTGGATGATATCCAGCTGCACGCAGAATCTTCGACAAAAGTGTACGAACCTGACGGTCATCGTCTACGATCAAGATTCGTCGTTGGCTCTCCGTGTATCTGGGCATTTTGTGGCTCCTCTCTCTGACGGGTCAACTCAGGCTCCAAGTTCCGACAGAAAGGCATCCGCCTTTTCGAGATCCTGCCTGGCAGTCTGGATGATGCCATCCAGGAACCTGCCACCGAGGGCAAAGCGTTTAACCACGGACTCGTCAATCTCCGACACCAGGTCTTCCTGCTTCTCCTCGACACTTAATCGATGGCACAGCACGTCCGCGAGGTGGATTAAACACACCATTCGTTGGTATCGACAGGTTCGCCAAGGCTCGTGGTGGAACAGGATGGCGTCCTGAACCGCTTCAGGGAGTTTCCATTCCCCGGCCAGGTGCCCACCCACGTCGGAATGAGTTAAACCCAGCACATCGGATTCGTGTCTGGCGATCGTTCTTCGGTCGTCACCAACCTTCTCGAGAACCGGTTTGTAGTAGTATCCAAAGTATTGACCCAGAACGATCTGGCCGATGTCGTGGAGCATCCCGGCCAGGTAAGCCGACTCGCTCTCCATCTGAAGAAGCTTAGCGAGACTTCGAGCCACAAACGCTGTTCCAACCGAGTGCCTCCAGAACTCGCTGGCGTCAAAGGACGTCCCACTGTCGCTCTTGCCCAGACCTTCGATCACCTGAATCGACGCGACCAGGTTGGCGATTTCCTGCAAGCCGAGTAGAGTCACTGCGAGTTTGAGTGAGTCGATTCGGTTTCGAAAACCGAAGCAGGTGGAGTTGGCCAGTTTGAAGACCGTCGCAAGAAGACCTGGGTCCAGCTGAATGCGTTCGGCGATCTCGTCGCAGGACGCACCCTGTCGGGACAGTGACGTGATATCCACATAGGTGGATGGGAGCGTCGGCAATCCTTCGATCTCGCGTACACGCTGAATCACGCTCGCCTCGATGTCATCCTTGGTCGCGATGGCACCGGACGTCAACACGCTGTGGACCCTCTCCTGCAATACCTCCTGCCCAAAGGGCTTGGCGAGGTAGGACTGTGCGCCTGCGTTCCGTGCCTTGACCACGCCTTCCTCCGATGGCTTGGCCGCTGTCAGAATCACAGGAATGTCGTTGTACTTCGGGCTGAGACCCACGAGTTCCGTCAACCGGAGACCATCGCCCGGAACGTCGATGTCGGCGATGATCGCGTGAGGGGGAGTCTGCCGAAGTCGATCCACCGCCGTGAGTGTATCCGTCGCTACATCTGGCACGTAGGTCTCCGATAGCATATCGGAGATCACCTGGCCGAAGCGGGGTCGGTCGACGACCAGGATCCGTTTCTTGTCGAACGTGCGCTGGGTTCGAGATCCAATTGCGACCATACGATCACTCCACACCGGAACACGTCTTGAAAGGATTCGGGAAATCTGGGGGAAGGCTGATGAACAGCAGTCGAACTGCGGAGGTGTGTTTGCAACTCGTGTGCCTGTGACAACAACGGGACACAAGCCGAGCAACGAGAGGGGGTTACTGCGATTGGTCGCTGAGATGGATCAGGCGTGTAGAATCAGAATCTGGTTCACTCCGATAGATCGATTTGTGACAGGCATCCAGAGCCTTATGAGGCGCGGTTTCCGGTTCAGCGGACTGGAACGAAATGATCCTGACCTATTGGAAAAGAGGCATTCGAGGATGTCATTCGGAAAGAATCTTGACCACTTACCGGCACTAAGGGTTTGCCACGAAATAAGTGCTGCACTTTTCAAGGTAATGATCTTACGCTCGGAGTGTGGACGTCGAAACTCTCCGAACGAAGTATGAAGCCTTGGCTCCGGTGCTGACGGAACGCACGCGTCGTCTGTGGGCCGCCACGGAAGCCGAAGCGTTGGGTCACGGTGGGATCGCGATTGTGGCTCTGGCGACAGGAATGTCCAGAGAGCGGATCTTTCGTGGCATTCAGGAGTTGAGGTCGGACGAACCTTTGGACCCGGCTCGCATCCGGCGTCCAGGCGGCGGTCGTAAGCGGAAGGCCGACACGGACCCGACGCTGTGGCAGGACCTGAATGATCTGGTCGAGCCAACGACTGCGGGGTCGCCTGACGACAATCCTCTGAGATGGACATCGAAGAGCACTCGCAAACTGGCCGCCGAGTTGCAAGCGATGGGGCATTCGGTGAGCCCCAGGATCGTTGCCAATCTCCTGCACGAACACGATTACACGCTGCAGGCGAATCGGAAGACAAGGGAGGGATCTGCACACCCGGATCGGGACGCTCAGTTCGTTTACCTCGATGATCGGATTAGCCAGCAGCAGCAGCAGGGCCTTCCCGTTATCTCGGTGGACACCAAGAAGAAAGAGTTGATCGGCGACTTCAAGAATCCTGGCCGAGAATGGCGACCCAAGGGAGACCCGGAGCGTGTGAAGGTACACGATTTCATAGTGCCTGCTCAGGGCAAGGCGATCCCTTATGGAGTGTATGATCTGAGCCGTGATGAAGGCTGGGTAAGTGTCGGTATCGATCACGACACGGCCAGCTTCGCCGTGAATGCGATCCGAAGTTGGTGGAAGAACATGGGACGGCCCGCCTACGGCACTTCGACGCATCTGCTAATCACGGCGGACGCAGGCGGCAGCAACGGCGCCAAGACGCGGCTGTGGAAGTGGGAGCTGCAGCGCTTTGCGAATCGCACTGGCCTGACGATCACCGTATGCCACTACCCTCCTGGCACTAGTAAGTGGAACAAGATCGAACATCGCCTGTTCTCCTTCATCGCTATGAACTGGCAAGGCAAGCCCCTGGTCAGCCTGGCTGCAACCGTGAATCTCATTGCCGGAACGACCACTCAAGCCGGTCTCCGAGTACGCTCCGAGATCGACAAGCGACCCTACCCTAACGGGGTCAAGGTGACCGATGAACAGATGACCCAAATCGATCTCACTCCGCACGATTTCCACGGCGACTGGAACTACACGATCCGGCCAATGGCTCAACATTGAGATCGACCTTATTTATTCCGAACCCTTAGTACTCCTGTTCGCAAATACGGTGACGTATTCTAAGCAGACTTTGCCAAGGGCGTATCGTAGAACCTGAGTTTGTCGATCATCTCCGCGAGATCTGTTCGTGTGAACTTCCATTTGAAGGGTGTGGCGATACGTCCGTAGCGTTCCTGAAAACCGAGGATTCTTGCCTCAAGCTCTTCGAGCGATGCAAATTCGATAGGTGTCAGAGCCTTGCGTTTGAGGATCGAGAAGTAGATCTCGATCTGATTGAGCCAGCTTGCGTGGATCGGAAGGTGAACGGGGTGGATGTTTGGCCACTTCCCCTGGATACGGTCGATGCATGTTTGCCCTCGGTGCGAGGAGCCATTATCCACGATGAGGTAGACTTTCTTTGCCGAGCAATAGGGTTTCCGGCTCATGATCAGGCTCAGGAGCCGGTTGAAGGGCTCGATACCCGAAGAAGACTCACAGAGACCGAAGATTCGACCATTGTGCACGTCGAGAGCAGCCAGATAGGCCAGGGCTCCTTTCCGCTCGTATTCGTGTTTCAACGCGTGCCGCTCTGTTCGAGGCTGGCGGTAGGGTAACGTGCTTGCGAGCTCGTGCTTGAATACTGGTCTTTTCGTCGGCAGAAAGTACATATTCCCTCGGCCCTAAAGGCTTTCCTTGCCATTGGCGGTGATACAGATCAAGGACTCTACCTGCTTTGGTTTGGAAGTCCGGGTCCCGTGGGAAAATCCAGGAGCGATGATACCAAGGACGAATCGCGTCCTCGTTCAACCAGCGCCAGACAGTGGCGCCGCTGATCTTGGCAACGAAGCCCCTTTGCACTGCCTCGGCGGCAATCTCGGAACAGCTGAACCGCGAGAGCGGTATCCCGCTCTCGCTCGGTAGTTCACACGCCAGCGCCTTGATCTGAACGACCACCTGAGGGGGGAAAACCGGGCGGGCGCCCGGGACGAGATCTATCTTCGAGTCCCGAAAGACGCTCTTCGAAAAAGCGCTTACGCCATTTGCTTACGATCGGACGCGGGGGTCAAGTCCCATAGTCAGTTGAAAACTCATCGGGCCCCGTAGTTTGGTCAGGCTCTCTTTTGAGCATTCTGTTCGTTGTCGAGATTCAGATCTTTGTTCAGTGCTTGCCTGAGTAGGGGAAGATGTTTGTATCCGCTCACGCGTCGCAGGCGAGGTTCGATGTCGAGGAGTGCGGCAGCCACCCATCTGTGTCTCTGGGGAGAGTTGTTCCAGCGTCTGACCTTCCGAGTGAGCTCGCCGGTCCTGCTGTTGAGGGCTTCGATGCAGTTGGTGGTTCGGAAGCTTCGTTTCAGGAATGGGAGCATACCCAGCCGGTGGAGGGTCAGGGTTTCCTCCAGGCCTTCCTCGAGGCTCGTTACGGCAGACTGATTCATCAGCTTCAGTTCGGGTTTAAGTGATTCGAGTGCGGCCTTTGCCTCCTCGTAGGTGTCGCAGTCATAGGCTTTCTGGAGCTTCCGTCGAACTCTTGGACGTTCCCTCTCCGGGAGATAGCTGACGACATTCTCGCGCTTGTGCCACTGACAGCGATGAACGCGCACATACCCTTTGAGGGCTTTGGTGACAGCACTGCGGAGTCCCTTTGAGCCGTCAAGCACAACGAGAAGGCCCTGGTCGTAGCACAGGCCTCTCCGGATGAGGTCCTGGATCAGCTGGCGGCAGATCCGTTCGTTCTCCGTCGCCGATTCGACGAAGCCCAGGGGGATCTTCTGGCCGTCCATCGTGACCCCCGGAGCGATCACGATCTCTTCGTCGGCAAAGCTCTTTCCGTCAATGAACAGGGTCACGAAGCCGTAGTCGTCGAGGGGACGCTCCTGGAACTGCTTCAGCTTCTTCGCGGTGGCTTTGATGAACCGCCGCGAGACGGAGGACGCTGAGATACCAAACGCTTCTGGAACCGATTCGGCACAGGCCTTGTAGTTGCGGCACGAGATCCCCTTGAGAACACGAAGCAACAGCCCCTCGTCCGTCTTCTTGGGCGTCTGTAGAGCCCGGTATGCAGCCAGGGAAACCTCTGCGTCGGCCTCGACGTCGCGCACCCGGGGAACGTCTAACGGGAGCTTCTGGCCATCAGATACACGGATCCCTTCTGGCTTCCCCACCGACGATGCGCCTGCTCCGAACCTTTGCGCGCATACCGAACGCCTGCGAGCTGCTCGACCTCCTGCTGGAGGAGGTCTGCCACTGCCTCCAGACCCAACGGGATCAACGCCTGGATCACCGACAAACGCGTCTCCAAATCGATGACATCGCCCTCAACCTTGACTTCACCATCGCCTACAAATAGCTTCTCCATCTGGGCTCCTTTCTTACGGGTATACGCTCCTACACGTCTACCCAACGTAAGTTTGGAGCCCTCTAAGTTTCAACTACGATAGGCACAACACCGACGCGGGACATCCAACCGTTGGGCGATAATCTTGTTGGATAATCCCTCGGCGGCGAGAAGCACGATTTTCGATCGGATCACTTGATAATACGGTAACGTATATTGTCCAGCCATTCGCTCGACGAGGTCGACCCGTTCCTTCTCAGACAGTAGCACCACATAAGGCGAACGTCTTGGCATTGTTCTCCTCCTTTTGAAGGAGAACATAAGCTACAAATAATGTTCAGAACATACGTAATAATATTTATGAACCCATGCACTAAGCCTCGTCCTATCCCCAAAACCTCAGTGATCTCAGTGCCTGCCTGCCGGAGGAGGTGGGTCCTCAGTGCCCGTCCTGAGTAGGCTGCGCTGCAGCCTTACCGAAGGAGCCTTTTTCTTCTCCGTCACACGCCACCAAGGCCTATCTTGGCACCAATGAACCTGCGTGTTCTCTTCAGCCTTCTGAGTCTTCTCCTCATCGCCTGCGTTTCGGCGTTTGCGCCCCTCGATCTGACGCAAGACGATCGCATCCTCGTCGCCGTTGCCCTCACCGCCGCGATGCTGTGGACGCTCGAACCGGTCCCGATCGAGTGGACCGCGCTCGCGCTGTTGTTCGCCCTGCCCGCGCTCGGGCTCGTGACCTTTGAACAGGCCTTCGCCTCTTTCGGGGGAAAGGCGATGTGGCTCGTCATCGCCGGAATGGTCCTCAGCTCGCTGATCACCGAAACCCAGCTCGCGGGCCGACTGTCCAGATGGATTGCCGGACGCGCTGGCCACGCTGGCTTCATCCTCGTCCTGCACGTCATCGGTCTGATCCTGGCCGTGCTCATCCCATCCGGCGTCGTGCGTGTGCTCATTATTATGCCTGTCATCGTCCGGTTGCTGGAGGATCTCGGCGAACGACCGGGTTCGAAAACGTCGGCCGCTATCGTCCTCTCCATCGTGTGTGCGACTTACTACGGGGGAACCGGCGTCCTCACCGCTTCCGTTCCGAACCTCGTAGTGATGGGCGTGCTCGAATCGCGCGGCACGCTCGTCTACTGGGCGAACTGGGCGCTCCATATGTTTCCCGTCATCGGGCTTCTCCGTGTCGCGATCGGGGCCGGATTCGTCTACTTGCTTTTTCGCCCACAACCGCTTGCGAAGCGCGCATCATCGCCCCCTCCTGAACCGATGGGGCACAGGGAGATCACCGGGCTCATCTTGCTCGGTCTGGCGATTGGATTCTGGTCCACCGATATCATCCACGGCATCCATCCGGCCCTCGTCGGTCTCGGCATTGCCGTTTGCTGTTTTCTCCCTCGCGTAGGCCCCCTACATATCAACGTCTTGCGAAAGATCAATTTCCCCATCGTCGTCTACATCGGAAGCGTATTCGCCATTGGTGAGGCGATGGAAGTCGTCGGCACGAGCGGTCGCATGGCAAGCGCCTTGGCCCGAGCCATCGACCTTACAGGATCGGCGGGCGAGCAGCTGTCGGCCATCACGTGGGCAGTCGCTCCCTTCAATTTCCTCGTCGACACCGCAGTCGTCGCCGGCGTCCTGACCCCCGCCCTGCTCGACCTCGGCGTCGGAGCGGGGCTTACGACGACCCAGGTCGGACTCGCCGTGGCCGTCGGCACCGGACTCGTCTTCATCCCCTACCAGGGTGCCCCGTTCATCCTCGCCTACAGCTTTCAATACGTCAGAATGAGCCAGTTCATCGCCTTGATGGCCCTGATCTGTCTCGTCCATCTCCTTCTGCTCGTCCCGCTCAACCTGGTTTACTGGCGGTGGCTCGGTCTGTTCTGACCGATCCTTGACAGGCAGAAGTCGCACGGGTACTATCTCCTCAGTCCATCATCGTACCCATCGGAGACAATTCAATGTCACGACAGAATGTCAATGGCGAGCAGGCGCTCGCGTGGGGGGCCGTCGAGGCGGGTGTGTCCGTCGTATCGGGCTATCCCGGATCGCCCGGCACGAACACATTCAACGCCCTCCAGGAGATGAGCAAGGATCACGGCCATCATACCGAGTGGTGCCTGAACGAAAAGATTGCCCTCGACATCGGGGTCGGCTCATCCCAGGGCGGAAAACGCGCCCTCGTGTGCTTGAAAAGCGTCGGGATGAACGTCGCCCTCGACACCCTGATGGTGGTCAATATGACCGGCGCCCACGCAGGGCTCGTCGTCCTGATGGGCGACGACCCGGGCGCCTGGGGGTCGCAGAACGAGCAGGACACGCGCCCCCTCGCACCGTTCGCCGAGATTCCGATGGTCGAGCCCGCGAGCCCCGCCGAGGGCCGCGCGACGATGAAGTGGGCGTTCGATTACTCTGAAAAACATCGGACGATCGTCATCGTCCGCATCACCCGGAGCTACAGCGTCCAGATCGAAGAAGTGGACGCCCTCGACGCGCCGAAAACCAAACCGTCCCTCGACCCCGCTCGCGAGCCGTGGCGATTCGTCTCCGCTCTGAAAACAGTCGATCGCAGCCACAGGCGACTTCATAAAAAGCTGGCCGCGATCCGATCCGAATTCGATTCGAGCGACCTCAACACCGTGTCGGGTTCGGGGGTGAAGGGCATCATCACGACCGGATTCGTCCACACCAAGTTCCTCGAAGCCGTCGAGGGCGCCGACCTCTCCGACGTCGCAGTCCTGAAGGTCGGCACCCTGTATCCACTGCCCGAAAAAACGATCGGTGACTTCCTCGTAGACCGTGATGAGGTCGTCGTGTTCGAAGAGGTCGATCCCTACCTCGAGGACGCCATCAAAACCATCGGCTACGACGTTGGCGCGAAGGCGAAGATCCTCGGCAAGCGAACGGGCGACGTCAACTGGGTCGGCGAGTTGTTCCGCTGGCATATGCAGGAGACACTACGGTCGTTCGCCCCGGGATTTTCGCCAGCGAAGGAATTCACAGAAGAGAATTGGGAAGAGGAGAAACCGTTCAGGAAGGGCCACTGCTCGGGTTGCCCCTACGTCGAGATCATCAAGGCGTTCCGTGATGAAGCCGGGAAGCTCGGGCAGAACCCCTTCCTCGCGGGCGACCCGGGATGTCTCGTCATCGCCGCCGAATACCTCGACACGAAGCTTTGTATGGGGTCCGCCCTCGGGGTAGCCTCTGGACTCAACTCGTCTGGTGTCAACGAAAGGACCGTGGCGGTCATCGGCGATTCGGCCTTCTACCACGGCGGACTGCCAGCGCTCGTTCAGGCCAAAGCCACGAACGCCAACACCCTCATCCTCATCCTCGACAACGGGGGCGCGCTCACCACGGGCGGCCAGCCAACACCGGACGAGGGCATCGACCTGGGCGACAACACAGGCCCCCAAGTAGGCATCGACACCATCGCCCGCGCCTGCAGAGTCGACCCCATCTGGGAAGTCGCGGAAACGGATTCCGACGAACGAATGCGGGAAGTCTTCCGCGAAGCCCTTCAGAACGACACACTGAGTATGGTCATCCTGCGGAAGGCGTGTAAGCCGGTCGATTGACACGAGCGGGCGAAGGGGCGATAGGGCGTGGCATGGAAATGGTCAATATCAGGTTACGAGAGAAGCCCCCTTTGGGTATACCAGAGGGGGCTTACTTATTGTGATAGACCGAGCAGGGTCACTTCGAGTGGAGTCGAGAAGTCCTCCCCTCAACCTCAGTTCTCTCAGTGTCCTCAGTGGCTGCCCTGTTTTTGGTAGTGTTCTCCCACCTTCCTGAACGCCTCGACGAATTGATCCACAACGCCATCCGCAGGATCTGTCAGCACAGGTAACGTCAGCATCCGCGCCAGCGCCTCGCGTGTTTGGGGGAACTCGTCAGGTTCGTACCCTTCGTAGCCTTCCCACAGCGGACCGCGTCCGTGGGTGTAAAGATCGAACCCGCGCGCGAACAACGGCATCATATGGTAGGGCTGATGGCCGCTCGGTCCGATGCGATCGGGCACGACGGCTCCCTCCTTGACATTCACGCCTTCGGCCTTCAGCGCCGCGCAATAGTCCGCCCGCGGCAATCCGCCCAGGTCCTCCGGCCAATAGCGTGCCTGCATTCCGCTGTACCAGCCACCCGGCTCCGCTTTCGGGTAGACGTAGAGCGGATCGATCCCGGGAACGTCCTCGAGCCCCTGGTTCAGGGCTCTCGCGTAAGCGGAACGCTTTTCGTTCTGCTCTTGAACGCGCGTCAACTGCACTTTCGCGATCGCCAGTCCCAACGGATGCGCCCGAAAGTTCATCCCCAGCCCGAACGGTGCCAGCTGAGCGTGTCTAGAATCCTTCAGCTCATCCGCCAGACCCTCCCGACCCCCGTGCGCGAACAGGAGCACGCGCTCGTAGAGATAGCGATCCATCGTCGCCACCATTCCAGCCTCGCCTCCACACACCGGCTTGCCGCTGCCCGGTACCCCCTGGAAGCTGAACGCCCCCATCGCACCGATCGTCCCGACGCACCTTCCGTCGAACTTCGCACCGTGCGCGTGCGAACAATCCTCGACCACCGGGATGCCGTGGCGATCGGCCACATCCATAATCCCGGCCAGGTCGCAGATGTTGCCACCCCAGTGAACGGCCACGATCGCCTTCGTATGCTTCGTGATCCGTCGCTCGACATCTTCGGGGTCGATCAGGAACGTCTTCGGGTCGATCTCGGCGAACACGGGACGCGCGCCCAGCTGATACGTCGGCGCCACCGAACAGATCCACGTAAAGTTCGGATGAATCACCTCGTCACCCGGCCCGACACCCAGCGCGAAATAGGCCGACCACAGCGTCGACGTCCCGTTGTGCTGTGACACGGCGTAGTTCGCACCGATCATCTCGGCGAACGCACCCTCCACGTCGCGCGCCAGCTTCTGCCCCTCCGACCAGACCGCATTCGTCGCAACCGTCCGCTCGACCTCCGCCACCATCGCCGCCGTCATCCCCCCCCACCGATCCAGCTCGTCGATCGTCACAGCCTTGGGTCCACCCTGTGATGCCAGTTTCTCAGCCATCATTCACTCCAGAAACTAAAGTCGAGTTCCGAGTTCAGAGGTATTGCAAGAAGACACAGGGGCGAAGCCGTCGCTCGTCTACCGTCCACTGTCTACCGTCCACGGGTTCGCGGCCGGGAGGCCGCTCCCACCAGTTTGTTTCCGTTCGTGTATTTCGTGTTTTTCGTGGCTCCTGTCTTGGAGTTTTGGTACCAGTTGGATGTTCAAACCCATCGACAGAGAGAAAGGCTGCCGAGAGTTTACGTGGATTCACCCGGTAATCCAAGACCATCTCACCCCCCGGATGTAGATGAATCCGCTCGACACAGGCGTGGATGATGGCCTTGCGCATTCGAAACTGCTTAAGCTGATCCTCTGAGTAGCTTCTATTCTTTACGAGAAAAGATGGAACCGTATCGTCGACATCGACTAGCGAGAGGATTCCATCGCCCGCAAACGTCAGCGCGTGGGCGAGACCATCCTTAAGTGCGTCGGCCCCCTCGCGCGCATCCAGCTTGGCAGTTATCTGATGAATCTCTTGATCCAGGTGCACGCCTTCTGCTTGGATCCTGTCCACTTGCTTTTGATACCGGCTTCCCGTCAGCGTTCCAGATACGTACGCAAAATCCGCTCGCTCAACATGTCCTGCAAGACCGTCCCTCTTCTTTTTCAGACTTTCGAGTCGCTGCGCCATCGCTTCTCCGCCTTCTGAATCGAACTGTTCCTGCCAGATCGCCAGGATTTTCTCGGGCTTCATCAGCATCCGATGCACTTGTGCGGACACTCGCTGATTCACGTCCGATATTTTTTGGCTGGGCGCGCTGCACCTCTTTCCGAACTGATCGAATCTGGCGTTGCAGTAGAGCCGGCCATCGATCAGGTTCGACCGTTGGCCATACATCCCCCGTCCACCCCCTCGGTATCCTCGGTCCTCTTCGTGACAGACTCCGCAACGAAGAAGCTTGCCAACAGATACTCGGTCGCGTCGGTGCGGGTGCCTTGCGACTTCTTGCCGTCCTTGGCCGCAGGCTGTGCCTTTTGCCAGGTGGCGTCGTCGATGATCCCGGGCACCGAGCAGGAGACCCATTCGGATCTGGGCTTCAGCCGTTGTTTTTTCCGACCCGTCAGCGGGTCCTGCTCATACGCGTATTTGCTGTAGTTGAAGACTCCCTTGTAGGTCTCCGAAGATAGCACGCCCCGCACGTGCTGCGGTCGCCACGGCACACCTTTATTGGTCAGGGTGCCTTGCGCATCGAGAGTCAGGGCGATCCGGTAGGTCGCCACACCTCGCAGACACATCTCAAACATACTGCGGACCACCTTGGCCTTCTCATCATCAACGACGAGCCGCGAACGCGAGCCCTGCTTGCCGCGAGCCGAGTCGCCTGTTAGCTCCAGCCGATAGCCGAAAGGGGTGCAACCGCCCGGCCAGTGACCATGTTCGGCTGCCGCAAGTTTGCCCTGGATCATCCGTCGGTGGCGCGTGTCAGAATCAGCTTCGACGATCGATAGCCTAATGGACGTCTCCAGCTTCTCCGGATCGAGCCAGCCCTCATTTATGGTGTAAATCAGCGCGTCCAATTCCAAAAGGACGGCCGTAAACTCGCCTCTCTGACGGGCCTTCTCGGCACTACCGGCTTTGAGCCTTATCAGACGATCAAGGAACGTCGACCGCAGCACCGACAACTTGCCGGCAGTTCGTAACTCCTTCGCCGTCTCCAGCAGAACACGCCCGGCTGGACGTTCCCAAAGCGGATACCGTTCTGCCGATACCCCAAGATCGAGCAAGATGGTATGGGAGTCGTCCACGAACACCGTCTCGGCTGACTGCTGTTTGGCAGGCGTCCGCTTCCCGCCGTCGTAGACGACCAGGGAATCGAACCGGTGCAGGGGCCACTGGTTCTGTTCGGCGTCTTCGTTCAGCGCACGGATGTTGCCAAGATGCGTCTCGGCTGCTCGCTGCTCGGCGGACGAAGAACGGTGGTAGGATAGGATGACTGCATTCTGTGGCAAGGTAGTCTGCATTCGGGCCTCCATCGGTATCAGGGGGTTATCACTTTCGGCTGTAGCCAATTTGACTGATTCTTCGACGTCTGTCTCGTGATTTCCTGGTGCATCCACAGGATTCCGGGCACAAACAGGTTCCTGTGCTGAATGGGGTCAATCCAGCCCATCCATTTCGGAAAGCTACCATCCGACATGAGGGCAATACCATAGACAGCCACTGTAATTCCAAACAGGAGACCCAGGATACTTGCGAGGCCTATCTCAATCTGTCTCACTGCGAAAGTGGCAAGGAACAGCATTTCTTTGTCTGCTGTCGAAGCGGCTGCCCAACTGTCCACCATCTGTTTGAGCGCTATGCCATCAACGGCCTGTAGGGCTCCCGCTACTGATAGACTCGACCCAGCGCCAACGACGCCCAAGTAAGCCCAACTCGCGCCATCACCGTTAGACATCAGTCTCGACAGGAAAACCAGGGCGACCACGATCAATATTATGCCGAACAGCTGCATCAAGTGGCTAGCTATCCAAGGGCGGTTGGCGGCATATTCCGTGAAGGCAGCCACCGGGTCGTTCGGATCAGCATTCGATGGACGCAAGAAGGTTCCTACAAACAGGGTCAAGGCTCCGGCAACAGCAGCTACAGCACACATCTTATAGGTGTTGTGTTCAGACATTTACTTAGCTCCATGATTAATGGCATTCACTGGCTCGCGTTGACGGTCACGCTGCCGGTGTCGGTGAACTTGCTGGCGTTGCTGAGGAGGTTGATCACCTTGGCGCTTTGTCGGTGAGCCTGGCCGATACATCCTGCTTCTGTTTCAGGCCTCCCGTATCAAAGAGGCCCGAACGCTGCCGCAAAGATGAGGAAATCCGGGAAGGAAACCACTGAATCGCTGTTGAGATCGAACTTCGTGTTGAACACGTCACTATCCGAATCTGATCCGAAAGCACCTGCGAATTCCAGGAAGTCAGCGAAGTCTACCCTCCCATCCCCGTTGAAGTCGGAAGTGGGCATTGCTGAATCGTCTAGTTCCTGGAGCCATCAACGAATCTGATGCGATGGTTCTCACGATCGGCTATGTAGAGCCCGGAGGTGTGCGCGAACACGCTTCTTGGAAAGTTTAGTGCCGTTTCGGTCGGCGGCACGCCATCTCCGGAAAACCCGCGTTCTCCATTGCCGACGACGGTCGTCAATGTACCTCCAGGCGAGACTCGCCTGATTCGGTTATTTTCACGATCGGCAATGTAAATGGTCCCGTCCGCCTGGACTGAGATTCCTCGTACACGAGTCGTGCTCCCGTCGGTGGCCGGGCCGCCATCGCCGAGAAAGCCGGACATGCCGTTCCCGGCAACCGTCGAAATCACGCCATCCAATCCGACCGCACGGATCCTCAGGTTCTGTCGATCCGAGACGTAGAGCACGCCCGTCGAATCGAACCCTACGCCGACCGGCCCGTTCAGGGTGGCCTCGGTCGCCGGGGCGCCATCCCCGGAAAACGAAGCCTGACCGGTTCCCACGACCGTCGTTATCGTCCCATCTGCAGCAATGCGTCGTACGCGATGGTTGTTCGTGTCGGCGACGAAGATATTGCCGTTCGCGTCGACGGTCACACCGTGGGGTCGGTTCAGGGTAGCCTCTGTCGAGGATCCCCCGTCACCCGAAAAAATCGTCACTGCCCGTACCGGCCACGGTGACGATCGTGCCGTCCAAAGCAATCCTTCTGAGCCGGTGGTTCCGCGTGTCGCAGACCAGAATTTCACCGGACAACATCACGAAGATCCCGTGGGGCGTGTTCAAAGATGCTTCAGTGGCAGGACCGCCCTCTCCTCCAAATCCAGCCGTGCCGTTTCCCGCGACGGTTGTGATCGTGCCCGCTCCATCGACGACGCGGATTCGATGATTGCTTGTATCCGCGATGTAGATCGCGCCCGCTGAATCGACAAAGACGGCAGACGGTCGGTTCAGGGCCGCTTGCATTGCCGGGCCTCCGTCACCGTTGAAACCCCCCTCCCCGTTTCCTGCGATCGTCGTAATCACTGAGGCGTGTGAGGTCGCAACGAGGACGTTCACAGTCACCCACCACAATGCCAGCACGTTCACCCCCAAGCGAAAGCAGCCGGAGCCATTCAGCGGCCCCGGCTGTTTCAGCTTTGACATCAATCAACCGTTTCGGTCACTTCAGTAACATCATCTTGCGGACGTCCCGGAAACCGTCCGTGGTCATCTGGACGTAGTAAATCCCGGAGGAGATGCCCACTGCGTCGAACGACACCGTATAGCTGCCCGCGTCTTGGCGTGAATCTACCAGCGTCCGCACCTTCTGACCCAGAGCGTTGAAGATGGTCAATCTCACCGGCCCGTCTTGACCGACGTCGTAGTGAATCTGCGTCGTCGGATTGAACGGGTTGGGATAGTTCTGGTGCAGCGCCGTACTCAGGGATCGGGACGAAAAGCGTACGTTCAGGTCGACGATCGCGACCGGCATGAGATCCGAATCGAAAAACAGCCCACCGAACTCGATCGCCGTTGGAGGCTGTTCAGTGAAGATCAGATTTATCTGATCACTGGACCTGAATCCTCTATCTAGGGCAAGTCGAGCGTGTCCGGGCACTTCGGAAACAAAGGCGAGACGTTCTCCCCGATGCTCGATGGCCACGAGGTGGGTCCCGGAATCGAAGGCGATTTCGATGTCTGCGCCCGCGATGTCCTGTCCTCTTTCGATCGAGAGAGGAAGCAGAAGGTTCGACCCGTTCTCGGCCCATTCCCCGAAGGCAATCGTGGGAGTCCGACTTGGCCGGAGTGCAGGGACCTCGCCATTCCACTGAACGACAACCTTGCCGGCCGCATCCAGAACCGATCTGCCCGTTATATCCACCCGAGCACCTACGGCCAGGTCCAGGTCGTTCTGGAAGCCGCCTCGAATCGGGATACTTCCCCAGGTCCCGATCACCCGACCACCCCCCTCCGCCAGCTGTGCAAGGTAGTAGCCGTTTGCGCCGATTCTACGGAATCGGAAAGCGTCACCGCTTGTGACCGTCACCTGAGCGGTCCCGTCGCTTCCCGTCAAGCCAGACCACGCGAAGTCAGGCGCAACCCCAGAGATTGAGCGCGCGAACGATAGGACCAGGCCGGACAAATCACGGTCAGGTTTTCCAATCTGCCCACGGATTTCGCCAGAAGGGTTCGCTGCAGTGTGCACGTTCAGGTAGAGGTTTCCCATCATCAGCTCACCGATGAGGTCGCTCGTGAGCGAGGACGCATCCGAAGCAGCCCAGGTGCCAGCTGCCGAATTGCCGTCAAATGAATCACCGATATCGCGGACGACTCCGCCATTCGTGCCAGCAGGCGCGTTGTGGAAGTGAGCAGCGGTGAAGTCATCCGTGAGTCCGTCGACGGTGACCCAATACTGGAGGCCGGACCCGTCCCACAGGAAGCCGGCTGTCCCGGAACCATCGCCCTCGACTGCGGGGTTCTCCTGGTCGCCGTCCAAGCCGGCGATGAACCCGACACCGGATGATGCGGTCAACTGACCGCGAATTTCCCCTGAGGGGTTTTCAGAAGTGTGCACGTTGAGGTAAAGATTCCCTGCCAGCAATTCCTTAATCAGCGTGGCGGTCAGCGGAGAATCGTCGTCCGGCTTCCACGTCCCGACGACCGTGTTGCCCACGAACTCGTCCGTGATACCACGCACGACCCCGCCGGTTGCCCCGGCCGCTCCGTTGTGGAAATGGGCGCCGGTCAACGGTCCCGTCAGCCCCGTGACCGTCAAACGAAAGGCAACATTGGTTCCGTCGAACGTGATGACCGCGGTCCCGGATCCATCAACCGTCACTGACGGGACTTCCTCGTCCCCGCTAAGGCGGGAAATCATCCGAACACCGGCGACCATTTCGACCTGTCCGCGAACCTCCCCGCCCGCGTTCTCCGCTGTATGAATGTTGATGTAGATATTTCCCGCCAGCAGCTCTCCGAGGAGCTCAGACGTCAGATCTGCGGTCCCCCAGACACCGATTCCCGTATTGCCCGAGAACGACGCATCAATCCCGTGTACTACCCCGCCGTTCGCGCCGGCCGGCGCGTTGTGGAAATGGGCGCCCGTGATCGAGCCGGTCAGGTCGTCGACTGTCACCCAGTAGTGCAGACCGTCGCCATCGAGAATCATGGCGGCCGACCCCGATCCCGAACCACTCGAGCCCGACACCTCCTGATCGACCGTCAAATCCCCCCAGAAGCCTACACCCGTAGCGACCAGAACCTGGCCTCGTATCTCGCCTCCCGGATTGTTCGCTGTATGGATGTTCACGTAGATATTGCCGGCGAGGAGGTCGCCGATCATCTCGCTCGTGAGACCGTCGGTCGATCGCCAGATCCCGCGGGCAGTATTGCCTGAAAAGGAGTCCCCGATACCGTACACGACGCCGGTTGCCCCGGCGGCGGCGCCGTGAAAGTGGGCACCTGTGATGTCGCCGGAAAGCCCCGTCACTGTGATCACAAATTGAAGCCCTTCGTCGTCGAGGCGGAAGGCTCCCGTACCCGTCCCATCCGTCGTCGTGGCCGGTACTTCCTGATCGCCGTCCAGAGTCGCCGTAAAGAACGTCGTCGAAGCAGACGTGGCGGCCCCCTCAATGTCCACGCTCGCCGAAACAACCGCGGTTTCGTGAGCGGCGAAACTTGTGCCTATTGTAATTGGCTCTATCCGGGTTTCTCAACGGTGAAACTATAGAATGACAAGGTCATAGATCGTTCCCTACGCTTGGTTGTGTGTGTAGGACAATCAAAGCGAAGGGGGTGCGACCTATGACCGGGAGCAGATTACTATCGAAACTGCTGAGATTCAAGGGGTTCCGTGTTGTCAGCTGGTGGTTTGAGGGGAGAAGCTGTTTCGTCATCGCCGTAAAGCCACATAAGAATGGTTGTTGTTGTCCGGAGTGCGGCCGTCGAGGTAAAATCGTCCGCACAATGCCCCATCCGCGTCGGTGGCGTGACATTCCGGTGTGCGGGTGGAGGGTCTGGCTTCTCTACCATCCTCGGGAGATTCGGTGTCCTACCCACGGTCGTGTGGTCGAGGAGATTCCGTGGGCGGAGCGGTTCTCTCGGGTGACGTATCGCTTCGAGTATGCCATGCTGCGCTACTGCCAGACCATGACGCAGAAGGCGGCGTCCGAGTTACTGCGCATCTCTGCCTCGACGCTGTCGGATCTCCTTCACCGATCCATCACGCGGCTTCGTGAAGGTCATCGTATCCGAGGGCTCAAAACCATCGGGATCGACGAGATCTCCTACGCCAAGCGTCACAGGTACGCCACGCTCGTTTACGATCTGGACCGCTCCTGCGTGGTGTGGGTTGGCCGCGGCAGGGCGCGTAAAACGATCGATCGGTTCTTCACAGAGGCTCTCAGTCCCTACCGGAGATCCAAGATCGAGTGGGCCTGCTGCGACATGAGCGAAGCTTACATCGGAGCCATCCAGGAACACTGTCCGAATGCCAAGCTGGTCCTCGATCGCTTTCACATCGTCAAGGCTCTCAATGCCGCCGTTGACGAGGTCCGTAAGGACCAGTGGCGTAAAGCTGCCCCGGATGAGCGCAAAGCCATGAAGGGCCTCCGATGGCTCCTCTACCGGCACTCAGCGACACGCTCCAGAGGGGATACTCGGACACTCAAAGCACTGGAGAAGGCGAACTACCGAATCTATAGAGCCTGGAGACTCAAGGACGAGTTCGAGCAGTTCTGGGAATACAAAGCGCCCTGGGCTGCCGAACGCTTCCTGAAATGCTGGACGACGTCCGCACTCAGAAGTCGACGTGAACCCCTGCGAAAGTTCGTCAGGACCCTGCGACAGCACTTCTTCGGCGTCCTCGCATTCGTGAACACGCGTCTTACCAACGCCATCGCCGAAGGCCTCAACCGAATCGTCCAAATCGTCAAGAACCGAGCCAGCGGATTCCGCACACTCGACGCATTCAACGATATGATCTTCCTTACCGTCGGAGACATAAACATCCCTGAGCAGATTCCGAAGAGGTTCCGCACACTCTAACCGCGCCCATGCCAGGAACCACGGCACCTTCACCCACTTCATCTCGTTGAGAGATCCGGATATAGCCAAATAAATGGCTGATATTCCGATCACCTCAAAGCAGCTATCCTCTCACGAGTTCTTCCCTCAGCAGGAGACAAAATAACTTTGCCATCTGCAACCGGACCGCAGGTCGAAGCCGGGAAGATGGCCGCCTGATTTCTTTTACACACCTATTGACCTGAGCTCAGACAACCCACCACTCGGTTGCTGAGCTGTTGAGATGATTTCTGTTCCCCGTCCCTGTGTCCTCTTCGGACAGGATGAACTCCTTGCCCTGAGCCCACCCGGTGTTTCGTGAATAGGACTATCTCACGGGAAGTGTAGGGTCGCCCTTTCTCTTTTTCCACACCTATTAATCATAGCTCCATCGAAGACCTGCGCCTCGCACTCTGGTCCACCCCATGCTGCACTCTGTCCTAAAAGAGACTTCATCTGAGGATCGGACAGTCATGACCTCCGGCAAAGCCGGAGGCTTGAAAACTTGTGAACCGCTCAAAGCGGTTGGACTCTGAGTCGCCACGCAAGACGTCGTAGAACACATCTTGTCTTGGGGGGGTTATTGACCACACACTCCCATTGCCGTTACCAGTCGTCCTATTTATTCGTAACTAATTGTCGTGCAGTAAATTATGCGATTCATGCAGTTGGCATCAGGACTTGGATAAGCAAGGTGGAGAAGATGGCAAAGTTATTTTGTCTCCTGCTGAGGGAAGAACTCGTGAGAGGATAGCTGAGATCGGAATATCAGTATATTTATTATGTGAAGGGCCGACAATACAAAGGACGCCGACTAGAGACGGCGCCCTCTCGATGTATCCGTTCTCCCACGGGCTGCCCGGCTCGATGAACAAAGTTCCGACCTCCAACCTCGAGAGCCAGTCCCGAACCGCTTTGGCTACAAACTCCGGCCCGTTATCCGATCTGATGTGTTTCGGGACACCATACCTCAGCATCAGCTTCGCCAACGTCCGCAGAACGTCCCGTGATGTTTGCTTGCGAGCGACCTCGATGGTCAGGCACTCACGCGTGTATTCATCCACGACTGTCAGGAACTTCAACGGCCTCCCTTCACGTGTGCGATCGAACACGAAGTCGTAGGCCCAGACGTGGTTACGATGCTCGGGTCTGAGTCTGATGCAGGAGCCGTCGTTGAGCCAAAGTCGACCCCGCTTCGGCTGCCTAGCGGGCACCTTCAGCCCCTCCTGACGCCAGATCCGCTCCACCCGCTTGTGGTTCACCCGCCAGCCATCGGTCCTAAGAAGAGCCGTGATTCGACGGTAGCCATAACGTCCATATTCGCTGGCCAGAGAGACGATGTTCGCGGTCAGGACGGTCTCGCCGTCCGCCACCTTGAGCGTGTATCGCTGGGTACGGCGCACCTGACCCAGCACACGGCACGCCCGACGCTCCGAGACAGCCAGGGCCTCACGCACGTGCCCGACCGCCTTCCTTCGCCGCGTCGGGCTCAGAAGTTTCCCCGGGACACCTCCTTGAGAATCGAGATATCCAGGGCCTGGTCGGCCACAAGACGTTTCAGACGCCCGTTCTCTTGCTCCAGCTCCTTCAGCCGGCGGACCTGGTCGACCTCCATACCGCCGTATTCCTTGCGCCACCGGTAATAGGTCTGTTCGCTGACGCCAAGCTCACGCGAGACCTCGCCGACCGTCTTGCCTTACGATATACGAATCTCTGCCTGACGGAGATGTCCGATGATCTGCTCCGCTGTGTATCGCTTCCTGGCCATTCGGCCCCCTTTCTATGTTCCGATATCCTAACTTTAGGAATGGGAACAATCCAGGGGGGCAGGTCAGGAGCAGATGGGCACGGTGAGTCGGGCGAACTTCGCCAGATCGCCACAGTTGTGGAAGCTGCGTAAGAAACTGATCGAGTGTCTTTCGACCGGGTCCTTCGACGATGCTATCGGTCGAGACCAGGGCTGCCAGCGCAGCTTGGGCATCACGCAGCCGATGCAGAATCGCCACAGGGTCAAGCTGCAGACACAGCTCTCGGAGGATCTCCTTGGTGTCATTCTGTGGACCGCGGGGTGATTTACAAGGCGCTCGCATGGCGTTCTCGGGCGATCGTAAGTCCTCTTTACTTTGGCACCTTGATGCGTCTTACTGAGCAGTTTAGACGATGGCTGAAAGAAATTCACGTGAAGACGGGCAGCCTGGTACAAATGGCCAAGTGCTTGAGCAGCAACTACACCTGAGAATCTACCGTGGCCTGCGATGCGTCGGACGACCGCACCATTCTTCTGTTCCACCCATGCCTAGTCATTCTTGCGATAGGGCCGGGAGCGCGTGAACTCAATGCGATGCGATTTGCAGAACGCCAGTAGCGTGTCGTTGATAAAGGCACTGTCGTTATCGGAGTCGATACCTTTGACTGGGAACGGAACTTGCCGAAAAAGAGCCTGCAGCCCCTCGACAACGAGGGACTGCTCCCGTGCCAGCAGTGGCAGGCACTCTGTCCATCCAGAGCAGATGTCTGTCACGACTAGCGTATGGATGACGGATCCGGCCATGGATCCGCCGCAATGTGCAACGAAGTCAATTTCCAACCAACCAGGATCCGGCTGATTCCAGTCGGCGAATGTTCGAACGGGAACCTTGTTGCTGACTTTCGAAGTCTGGCGACGTTTTCTCCGGCCTTGTGCCTTGCCCCGAATCGGTGCGAGCAACCGATCAATGGTAGCTGCACTGACGGTTTGCAGTCTCGACCGCACGTCGGGATCAAGATCCAAATGGCCGTGACGCTCCATTGCATCGATGAGATCTGGCAATATTGCTTTCAGCCGCTTGCCACAGATTCGATCCGACGCCTCCCACGTTAGGATCAGGGCTTCTTTCACCGCTTCGTCGTAGACTCGCCGGCCGTTGGTGTGCTTCAGCTGTGGGCGCCCATTAACCGAGCGACAGCATAGAAGCCGAGTCGCGTGTTTGCGGTGATAGCCACTCACGGCTACAAACTCGTCGAGGATTCGGTGTTTTCTCCCTCTTCGATGACTCGAGGTATCGACGCCCCAGAGCCTCAACGAGCTCCTGTCTGGTGTTCGTACTGATTCTTCTGCCCATCGCTTGCCTCCAATTTGGGTAACAATTCCTTTGAGGCAACAATCTTTGCTTGGTAACACAATCCCTGAGGCCATGGGTGTGATGGGTGGTGGCCGGGCCATCCAGTTGATGCGTTTAGATCGTGGCAGGATGCGTTGTTCGTAGTGTGGGGCGTTCTGGGTTGTCATTATGGGTTCTGAGCGACCCTGGTTTTGCCCTTCCTGGCGGTTTTCGAGTGTTCGAGCCGATAGCTGGGGAGGTTGAGCTCGAGGATCACGCAGTGATGGACGAGGCGGTCGATGGCCGCTGCGGTGGTCATCTAAATATGCGTGTTCAATCCCCCGGCTTCCCACACCATCCACGCCGGTGACACCCTGGTGGTCATTGGAAAAGGCGCTGATCTGAAGAAACTGGAAATCGATTGTTCCAGTCGCTGAGGAGAGTCCGAAGTGTGGGAGGCGCCTCAGGTGCCGAATTCGACGACTCACTACTCCTTGTCCGCACGCATCAGGGGCTCGGGTGATTGCGCCGGGGGATTCATGCTCCGCAGTCCAAGACAGGAAGCCTGTCGAGGGGAGCCGGACTCACGTGGTCCCGTGATGCGTGAGGTCTGACCTACGACGCAGTTTCAGCGTGTCTCCCACCGAGGATATTCAGAATACGGTCGCTTGTCGACGGCAACTCTTTTTCCGGGATCGGGACCCGATTCATCCAACCGAAGCGTTTCCACGCCCAGCTGATGGCGTACTGTGAGTGGATGAGATATCGTGTTCGATCGGATGTGTTCGGCGCGCCTCGATGCCAGCACTGAGGGTCCTGGATGTAGATGTCGCCCGCTTTGCAGAAGATGGATACGGGTTCGTTCCCTTCGAAGGAAGGATGGTCCTGATCGTTCGGGTCTTTTCCGGACCAGTGGCTGCCAGGAACGTATTGAGTCGGTCCCTGTTCGAGCGTGTCGATGTCGGTGAGCGCCATCTGGACTGTAATCCAGAGCACGGGAGGCCGGATGCGTCGGTCGTGACGGGGAACGTCTTCCGGAACGGGGAAATGGACGGCGCCGTCGACGTGCCACCGTTCGATGGCTAAACCGGGGAGATTCCGAAGAACGTTCTGGCCACAGAATTTACAATCCTGCCCGACGATCGCCTCTGCGAGTCCCAAAATCGGTTCCCGAACAAGCATATCCCGGAACATGGAATCTAATTCGATCGTGTTTCGAAGGATGAAAGGAAGGGCTTCGCCTGTTTTGTCGTTCTTGAACGTTTGGACGTAGTGCCTGTCGCTCAAGTCCAGGTTCTCCCTTGCCGCGAGCACCGGATCGTCTAGGAGTTCATCCGTTCGATCCTTCAGAGCTGAAATTTCTTCGGGCTCGAGCACGCCAGGAATGTAGACGAACCCATCTCGGTGAAAGGTGTCGACGATCTCTTTTGTTTCTGTTTCGTCGAACGATTCTCCTGCGCGAATCGGACCAGCCATAAATTCGGCTCTATCCGGGTTTCTCAACGGTGAAACTATAGAATGACAAGGTCATAGATCGTTCCCTACGCTTGGTTGTGTGTGTAGGACAATCAAAGCGAAGGGGGTGCGACCTATGACCGGGAGCAGATTACTATCGAAACTGCTGAGATTCAAGGGGTTCCGTGTTGTCAGCTGGTGGTTTGAGGGGAGAAGCTGTTTCGTCATCGCCGTAAAGCCACATAAGAATGGTTGTTGTTGTCCGGAGTGCGGCCGTCGAGGTAAAATCGTCCGCACAATGCCCCATCCGCGTCGGTGGCGTGACATTCCGGTGTGCGGGTGGAGGGTCTGGCTTCTCTACCATCCTCGGGAGATTCGGTGTCCTACCCACGGTCGTGTGGTCGAGGAGATTCCGTGGGCGGAGCGGTTCTCTCGGGTGACGTATCGCTTCGAGTATGCCATGCTGCGCTACTGCCAGACCATGACGCAGAAGGCGGCGTCCGAGTTGCTGCGCATCTCTGCCTCGACGCTGTCGGATCTCCTTCACCGATCCATCACGCGGCTTCGTGAAGGTCATCGTATCCGAGGGCTCAAAACCATCGGGATCGACGAGATCTCCTACGCCAAGCGTCACAGGTACGCCACGCTCGTTTACGATCTGGACCGCTCCTGCGTGGTGTGGGTTGGCCGCGGCAGGGCGCGTAAAACGATCGATCGGTTCTTCACAGAGGCTCTCAGTCCCTACCGGAGATCCAAGATCGAGTGGGCCTGCTGCGACATGAGCGAAGCTTACATCGGAGCCATCCAGGAACACTGTCCGAATGCCAAGCTGGTCCTCGATCGCTTTCACATCGTCAAGGCTCTCAATGCCGCCGTTGACGAGGTCCGTAAGGACCAGTGGCGTAAAGCTGCCCCGGATGAGCGCAAAGCCATGAAGGGCCTCCGATGGCTCCTCTACCGGCACTCAGCGACACGCTCCAGAGGGGATACTCGGACACTCAAAGCACTGGAGAAGGCGAACTACCGAATCTATAGAGCCTGGAGACTCAAGGACGAGTTCGAGCAGTTCTGGGAATACAAAGCGCCCTGGGCTGCCGAACGCTTCCTGAAATGCTGGACGACGTCCGCACTCAGAAGTCGACTTGAACCCCTGCGAAAGTTCGTCAGGACCCTGCGACAGCACTTCTTCGGCGTCCTCGCATTCGTGAACACGCGTCTTACCAACGCCATCGCCGAAGGCCTCAACCGAATCGTCCAAATCGTCAAGAACCGAGCCAGCGGATTCCGCACACTCGACGCATTCAACGATATGATCTTCCTTACCGTCGGAGACATAAACATCCCTGAGCAGATTCCGAAGAGGTTCCGCACACGCTAACCGCGCCCCCATGCCAGGAACCACGGCACCTTCACCCACTTCATCTCGTTGAGAGATCCGGATATAGCCTTTTTTTTGGCTCTATCCGGGTTTCTCAACGGTGAAACTATAGAATGACAAGGTCATAGATCGTTCCCTACGCTTGGTTGTGTGTGTAGGACAATCAAAGCGAAGGGGGTGCGACCTATGACCGGGAGCAGATTACTATCGAAACTGCTGAGATTCAAGGGGTTCCGTGTTGTCAGCTGGTGGTTTGAGGGGAGAAGCTGTTTCGTCATCGCCGTAAAGCCACATAAGAATGGTTGTTGTTGTCCGGAGTGCGGCCGTCGAGGTAAAATCGTCCGCACAATGCCCCATCCGCGTCGGTGGCGTGACATTCCGGTGTGCGGGTGGAGGGTCTGGCTTCTCTACCATCCTCGGGAGATTCGGTGTCCTACCCACGGTCGTGTGGTCGAGGAGATTCCGTGGGCGGAGCGGTTCTCTCGGGTGACGTATCGCTTCGAGTATGCCATGCTGCGCTACTGCCAGACCATGACGCAGAAGGCGGCGTCCGAGTTGCTGCGCATCTCTGCCTCGACGCTGTCGGATCTCCTTCACCGATCCATCACGCGGCTTCGTGAAGGTCATCGTATCCGAGGGCTCAAAACCATCGGGATCGACGAGATCTCCTACGCCAAGCGTCACAGGTACGCCACGCTCGTTTACGATCTGGACCGCTCCTGCGTGGTGTGGGTTGGCCGCGGCAGGGCGCGTAAAACGATCGATCGGTTCTTCACAGAGGCTCTCAGTCCCTACCGGAGATCCAAGATCGAGTGGGCCTGCTGCGACATGAGCGAAGCTTACATCGGAGCCATCCAGGAACACTGTCCGAATGCCAAGCTGGTCCTCGATCGCTTTCACATCGTCAAGGCTCTCAATGCCGCCGTTGACGAGGTCCGTAAGGACCAGTGGCGTAAAGCTGCCCCGGATGAGCGCAAAGCCATGAAGGGCCTCCGATGGCTCCTCTACCGGCACTCAGCGACACGCTCCAGAGGGGATACTCGGACACTCAAAGCACTGGAGAAGGCGAACTACCGAATCTATAGAGCCTGGAGACTCAAGGACGAGTTCGAGCAGTTCTGGGAATACAAAGCGCCCTGGGCTGCCGAACGCTTCCTGAAATGCTGGACGACGTCCGCACTCAGAAGTCGACTTGAACCCCTGCGAAAGTTCGTCAGGACCCTGCGACAGCACTTCTTCGGCGTCCTCGCATTCGTGAACACGCGTCTTACCAACGCCATCGCCGAAGGCCTCAACCGAATCGTCCAAATCGTCAAGAACCGAGCCAGCGGATTCCGCACACTCGACGCATTCAACGATATGATCTTCCTTACCGTCGGAGACATAAACATCCCTGAGCAGATTCCGAAGAGGTTCCGCACACGCTAACCGCGCCCCCATGCCAGGAACCACGGCACCTTCACCCACTTCAGCTCGTTGAGAGATCCGGATATAGCCTTTTTTATGTCATATCGGTTCCGTTCAGAGAAGGACCGATGATGGCCCTTGTTCAACCACGCTCACACCGCAGCAGGGAACCGAATGACCGACGACGCCGTAGAAATCTACTCCATCGGCACCGAACTCCTGCTCGGCCAGATACAAGACACCAACGCCTTCTGGATGGCTCAGCAGGTTGCGCGACTCGGCGCCCACACACGACGAATCTCGATCCTCGACGACGACGTCGACGATCTCCTCGTCGTTTTACAAGACGCCATCGATCGTAACACACGCATCCTCATCACAACGGGTGGGCTTGGCCCCACACCCGACGACCTGACCGTCGAGGTCATCGCACGCCTCAAGGGCGTCGACGTCGTCGTGAACGAAGAACTCGTCGAGCGGTTCATGCAGACGCGCGAAATCTCCCGTCGTGAGGATGTCCGTCCCGGCCTCATCAAAATGGCCAGCTCGCCGGAGGGCTCCGTGGTCCATCCCAACCCGGCAGGCGTTGCGCCCTGCGTCGAAACCCGGATCGGTGACACCACCATCTATAACCTGCCCGGTCCGCCTCGCGAGGTACAGGCCCTGTTCGATCAATGTCTCGAGGGGCCGATCGCCGACATCGCCTCCGGCGATCGAGTGACGCTTCGTGTCGCCGTCAACCTTCCCGAGTCGGAATTGGGCCCCATCCTGCACGAGGTGATGGAACGACACCCCAACACCTACGTCAAAGCGTATGTCGCCCTCCGTGAGCGAATCGAGGGCGGACAACGTCTGCCCGTCGATATCGTCGCGCACGATGTCGATGACACGACCGCCAAAGCATTGCTCGACGATGCGCTCGCGACCTTCACCGTCCTCGTCGCCCAGAAGGACCGCACCGTCGAGCATCTCACCGAGTGATCACTGGAGGCAACGAATGCCGTTCGTCAACGTCCGTATGCTCGAAGGTCGTTCCCACGATCAGAAACGACGCCTCGTCAAAGCAATCACCGATGCGATGGCCGACATCTGCGATGCCAAGCCCGAAGGAACGATGATCGTCATCGATGAGGTCCCCAGAGATCACTGGGCACGCGGTGGCGTCCTGATATCGGAACGCACCTGACCGAGCCTGGCTCGGGTCGATTATTCCCCCTGTCCCACAGCACCAGAGATCGTCCAAGGTCGTCCCTGTCCGCCTGCGATCCCCGAGTTAAAAAGTCTTTGGGGAACCGATGGCCTGATCAACCCGTTTAACGGTCAGCCGGCTGTCGGACGCTCCCCTTTTATCCTGCTGGCTTGACACACATGGGCCCCCAGTCTATATTGGCCGCGCAAGTCCCTATCAAACAAGAACTAATGTCGAAGAAGATCTCTGATCGTCTGAGAAAGGAGCCGTCCATGCTCGCCCTCAAACGACCCGCCGCTTGGGTTGTGGCAGCGCTCTTTACGATGGGTCTGTTCACCAGCGACACCTCTGCCCAGGTCAGGGTCAGGAGCGCAAAAGTGGCCATGTCGTCGGCCAAGAACTACATCCAGCAACGGGTGCCCGACAAAGCCTTCGAGATGCTCGAGATCGCCATCAAGCTCAAGCCCGACCACCACGAGGCGCACTTCATGCTGGGCGCGATTTATGCCGAGCGGGAAATGATCGACGAGATGAACAAGCAGTTCGAGATCGTCATGGCCCACAAAAAAGGGAAGAAGTACTACAAAAAGGGAGTCAAAACAGCCGGAGCCAGTGATTTCATGTTCGGGGGGATCCGTTACACCCGCGAGACGCTCTGGCGCCAGAACTTCAACACAGGCGTGCGATCGCTCAACGGAGGGAAGCTCCACGCGGCCATCGCGAACTTCCTGACCGCTGCGCAGGTCGACCCGACCAACCCGGGGTCCTTCAGCGCGATAGGCAAAGTCTACATCAACATGGGGCGCGACAGTCTCGACACCGCGATCTCCTACTACAACAAAGCACTTGCTCTCGACAGCACGATGGTCGAAGCCTACGCCGACATGGGAATAGCTTTTCTCAACAACGGGCGACACGCGGAAGCTGAGGTCAATCTGAAGAAGGCTCACGACTTGCAGCCGGAGAACATCAGCATCTGCCGAGCCTTATCAAGCGCGCAATGGGCGCAAAACAAGAGGGAGGCGGCTACAGCGACCGCCGAGTTGGCACTTTCAGCAGCACCCGAAGATCCTAAAGTCCTCTCGCTCGTGGGTGGTCTGCTCACCGACATGCGCGAATTCGAAAAGGCCATAGTCCACCTCGAAAAGGCCTTGGAGAAGGAACCGGAAGATGCCGACATCAAGTTCAACCTCGCCAATGCCTACCTCGGAACGGGCAACCTCGACCAGGCGGAGGGGCTCTTCCTGAAGTCGATCGAGACCGACCCCAACGACCATCAGGCCATTTACCAGCTCGGATCCATCTACGACAAGTCAGAAAAGTTCGACGAGGCCATTTCGATGTTCGAGAGAGTGACGAGCCTCAAGCCGCAGTGGCCTCAAGGTTGGGACGCCCTCTACAAAGCCTACGCACACAAGTCGGCCGTGACGGAGGGTGACGCCGCGAGGAATGCGGCAAAGAAGGCAGAAGAGGCGCTCAACGTCTACACCGCGCTTTCGGGTAGCGGCGAATAGTACTCAGGGGAGGGGAACAGCGTGTATCTCACGAACGACAAGGTAGTGGTTCTCGGGGCTGCCGGCGCGATCGGCTCCAATCTCGCACAGACGCTCCTGGCGTCGGGCACGGCTGGAACCGTTTGCATGTACGATCCGTTCGAGCCGGGTCTCGAAGGTGCCGCGGAAGAGATCTTCCACTGCGGTTTTCCAGGGGCCGACGTCACCTGGACGACCGACATCGCACAGGCGCTCGATGGCGCATCCTACATCATCACCTCGGGTGGCGCGCCCCGTAAAGAAGGCATGACACGCGAAGACCTGCTCCGCGACAACGCCCAGATCGCCAAAGGATTGGGTCTCGACATCAAAGCCAACTGTCCGAATGCGAAATTTGCCATCGTCATCTTCAACCCCGCCGACATCACAGGTCTCACCGCCCTCGTCCACTCGGGTCTTGCGCCGACCAGGGTAGGCACCCTTGCCGCGCTAGACAGCACGCGTCTCCAGTCCGCGCTGGCCAAACACTTCGATGTTCTGCAATACAAAGTCACAGGGTGTCGGACCTACGGAGGCCACGGCGAGCAAATGGCCGTCTTCCAAGGCGGAATCGAGATCGACGGTGTCGGACTCGACGCCATCCTCGATGGCGGACAGGCCAACGGAAAGACAATGTCGGCGGACGAATGGAAAGACATTCAGGAACGTGTGACACAGGGGGGTGCCGCCATCATCAAGCTTCGCGGTCGGTCTTCGTTTCAGTCACCCGCACAGCAGAGCGTTTTGATGCTTCGCGGCATTCTGGGCGAAGCCTACGACTGGCCTACGGGGTGCTACGTCAGCGGCGGTGACTTCGACCAAATCATGATGGCCATGCCGGCCAAGCTCTCGACGGCCGGCGCCGAATGGCAGATGCCCGAGGGGTCTTCCGAGGACCTGGCCGCTCTCAAAGAGTCCTACAATCACCTTGTCGAACTGCGCAACGAAGTCATCGAAGCCGGCATCCTGCCCCCGCTCGATGCGTGGAAGGATGCAAACCCGAATCTGTAGGCACGCGTTATCGAACACTTCGAAGGAGCGGTGCGCAACCGACGAGGTTGCCCCGCTCCTGTTTTACGTTGTTGCACGTCTGGCGAGAAGCCAGGCCAGCGGATAGACCGGAATGCCCCAATACGATCTGCTCGTCAAACGAGGGACCTTGATCGATCCCGCCAGCGGTCTTACCGGCGTAGGTCGCGACATCGCCATCACGGGCGATCGCATCGCCAGGGTGGCCGAGGAGATTTACGAAGAAGAAGCCGCGACCGTCATCGATGCCAGCGATGTCTACGTGTCGCCGGGATGGATCGACCTTCACGTCCACGTGTGGGACGGTGTCGCCGACCTCGCGATCCCGGGCGATCCCAATTGCGTCGGCAAGGGTGTCACGACGGCTTTCGACGCCGGATCTGCCGGCGCCGACACGTATCCCGGATTCCAAAAGTACGTCATCGACGTCAGCGCGACGAGGGTCAAAGCCTTCCTCCACATTTCTTCGCAGGGCCAGCTCACCAAGAACATCGGCGAACTGACCGACTTGAGATACGCCGACGTCGACCGAGCTGTCAAGATGTGCGAGGCTTACAAAGACGACATCGTCGGCGTGAAGATTCGGATGAGTCGAAACATCGTGGGAGAGAACGGCAAGGAGGGGCTGAAGCGTGCACGCGAGGTCTGCGAAGCCACCGGGCTCCCGTTGATGCTCCATCCCAACGCGAGCCCGCTCTCACTGTCGGCCATGCTCGACGAAATGCGGGTGGGAGATGTCATGACGCATTGCTTCCACAAGAGCGACACGGGCGTCATCGACGAAGAAGGGACTGTTCGTCCCGAAGCGGTCAAGGCAGTGGAGGAAGGCGGGATTCTGTTCGACGTCGGCCACGGCGCAGGCAGCTTCGCCTTCGAGATCGCAGAGATGGCGATGGGACAGAGTCTTCACCCCGGGACCATCTCGAGCGACCTCCACAAGTACAACGTCCAAGGCCCGGTTTACTCCCTCGCGCTTACGATGTCGAAATTTCTGCACCTCGGTCTGTCGCTCGAGGAAGTGATTCGAAAAGTCACCGTTGCCCCGGCAGAGGCGATGGGCATGCTCAACGAGATAGGCGTCATTCGGGAAGGATCGTGTGCGGACCTGACGCTTTTCAACGTCGCGGAGGGGACTTTCGAACTGCGCGACGCCATCGGTCACACGCGAACGGGAGAGCGTTCGATCGAACACGTCTCCACGATACGCGGCGGCCGGATTTACGCGCCGGGTGTGTTCGACTAAGCGCTAGGTCGAGGCCAGCGTAGCCGGACCCGTCTCGCACCCCTTGACCAGGTAGCCGCCACAGGAAATGCTGGAAACCATGTTCTCGGGCTTGTCTGCGAGGAATCGATCGACGGCAGCTGTCGCCCCGGCACAGCTGATCCCCCCGTAGTCGTCGCACAGAATGATGCCGCCTTCGTTCATCCTCGGGTAGAAGAACGACAGGCTGTCACCCGTCGGCTGCGCGAGGTCGACGTCGATGTGGACGAACGAAAATCGTCGATCCTCCACATCGCTGAATCGATCTGGAATCCAGCCCTTGTAGTATTCGACGGAAGGGAAATCACTTAAAGCTTCCTGAACCGTCGCGACGGTGACGGCGAGATCGCCGCCCCGCCAATGTCCACCGTCGGCGACATCAGGTTCGGAGAGTCCCTCGAACGAATCGAAAACGTGGTGGGTTCGGGGCAAAGACGAACGCTCGTTCGCAGCGCAGATACGAACTCGCTCCGCGATACACACCACACTCTGCGGTGTCGCCCGGAATCGCGTGAGTAAGACGCAGCAACTGATGCAGTAACCAGCGGCGCTCGGTGTTCAACCATCCCATCTCCGCAAAGCGGGCGAGGTAGGCGTTGAACCCGTCGTCGTGCCACCAGTCCATTTCCGGCAGCTTGAATCGGTAGCCCGGCACGAGCAACTTGCCGAGATACATCATCAAATAAAACCGGAAGAAACGGCGATGCCGGGACTCCAGCAATTTGGGCAGTCCGCGGATCAAACGAGACATAGACGATTCCTCAACACAGCAGACCGATCATTCGACTGACTATAGGCCTTTCCCCTGACTTGGAAAACAGGCCACGCCAAAGGAGGATGCATGCTCTACTCACCCGTCGGTCACAGCAAGTGGGAACTCGACACACCGGCCCTGTTGATCGATCTCGATAAACTCGAGCGTAACATCGCGGCCATGGCGTCTCGCTGTGAGGAGAACGGCGTCGACTGGCGGCCTCATACGAAGGGCCACAAAAACCCCGCCATCGCGCACGCCTGCATCGAGGCTGGCGCAATCGGCGTCACCTGTGCCAAACTCGGGGAAGCCGAGGTCATGGCCGCCGCCGGCATCCGGGACATCCTCGTTGCCAACGAGGTCGTCGGAGACCAGAAGGTGCGACGCCTAGCGGGTGTTCAGCGTCGATCGAGTGTGATGTGCGCCGTCGACGATCCGTTTCACATCCAGCAGATCGGGTCGGCGGCAACCGATGCGGGTGTCTCCGTGCGTGTGCTCGTCGACGTCGACGTCGGGATGAACCGGTGTGGTGTCCCGCCCGGTGCGCCCGCCGCCGACCTGGCAGAACAGGCCGAAGCAACCGACGGCATCGCCTTCGCAGGCATCATGGGCTACGAAGGACACGCCATGAAATTGCCCGACAACGAAAAGAAGGCCGAGGTCGAGCGTGACTCCGCGATGCTCCGCGACACGATCGAGGACATTCAATCACGGGGACTCAAGGTCGGGATCGTCAGCGCCGGCGGCACGGGAACGTTGTCTTTCACGCCCCAGCAGGAAGGCGTTACGGAGATTCAGGCTGGCGGCGGCGTACTCATGGACACGGTATATCGTGACGTGCTGAACGTTCCGCATCTTGAGTGTGCCCTGGGCCTGCTCGTCACGGTCATCAGTCACGCGACTCCGGAGCGCGCCGTCATCGACGCAGGGCGCAAGACGATGCACCCCGCCGTCGAATTCGTCGACCAGGACGACGTCGAAATGGGTGGCCTCTCGGCCGAACACGGCAACCTGAAGGTCGGGCCCAATGCGAATCTGAAGGTCGGCCAGAAGCTCGAACTCACCTCCGGCTATGGAGACGACACAATCTTCCTCCACAACGAGGTTTACGGGATCAGAAACGATCACGTCGAAGTCGTGTGGGATATCCCCGGCCGTGGCAAGCTGCACTGAGCGGCATCATTTTCCACCAGAATGATGTTTCGTTCAGGTAGCGGCTTACCTAATTCGCGAATTATCAAGGGTTAATCTTCGCTCCCGGAAAGTGGCACCAGGCTTGCTCCCTGCGATCCTGACTGCGGATTCCCCCTTCGGCCCCGATTCGAGAGTCGTTCGACTCAAGAGTCGACCGAATCCGCCGATCAGGAAAATAGGAGAGCGACCTTGGATTACCTTCTCGTCACATTCATCTTCCTGGCCGTGACCATCCTGGCCGGCTTGTGCCTGTTCGTGATCGAGTATCAGAACAGCCGCACACGCCGTCTCAACCAGGTTTGGTCAGCCCGCCTCGGGGCGTTGTCTGCGCAGCCACGACCCGCCGACGGACCCCAGAACGAACAACACGCGGCGTAGCGACACACGCTCTTCAGAACACGGAGAACCCTGCTTGAATTGCCTCGTTACGGGTGGTGCAGGCTTCATCGGTCATAACCTCGTTCGGAATCTGCTCGACAGAGGTCACGCGGTACGCGTGCTCGACAACTATGCCACGGGCAAACGCAAGAACCTCGATCCCTATCTAAACAACATCGACTTTGTCGAAGGAGATCTCAGAGACTTCGACGTCGTCCGTGAGTCCGCTCGCGATATGGAAGTGATCTTCCATCAGGGTGCGCTCGCATCTGTTCCCCGGTCGATCAAAGACCCCATCACTTCCAGCCAGGTCAACATCAACGGGACGCTTCACGTACTCGAAGCTGCGCGCCACCACGACGTGCGCAGAGTCGTTTACGCGTCATCCTCCTCCGTCTATGGCCACAATCCCAAGCTACCCAAACACGAAGGGATGGTCCCTGCCCCCGTTTCACCTTACGCGGTCAGCAAACTGGCCGGTGAGCAATACTGTAGGGTCTTCGCGCAGATTTACCACCTCGAGACCGTCGCCCTCCGCTACTTCAACGTCTTCGGACCCGGCCAGGACCTCCACTCGCCTTACGCGGCCGTGATGCCGCTGTTCGCGGCAGGCTTCCTGAACGGGACACCCATCACCGTCAACGGCGACGGTGAACAGTCCCGCGACTTCACGTTCATCGACAACGTCGTTCAGGCTAATCTCTGTGCGGCAACAGCCCGCGAAGCCTCCGGGGGCGCCTTCAACGTCGCTTGTGGCCAGCGTACGACGCTCAACCAGGTCCTCGACCACCTCCGCACGATGACCGAGGTCGATACCGAAGTCGTCTACGGTCCCGATCGTCCCGGCGACGTGAAGCATTCGCTCGCCGACATCGACCGGGCAAAAACCGTCCTCAGCTACACGCCGTCCGTTCCTCTCGAAGCCGGCCTCCGCTCGACCGTCGAATACTACCGATCCCTCGTCGGCAACGCCGGCTGATTCTCGACTCCATACGGAACCAATCAGTAGGACTGGCCTCCCGGCCAGGAAACCCTGCCGCGAATCACACTCCCCATTTCTTTCGCAGCCGGGAGACTGTTCCCACCGCATCCTCATCGCCTGTGAAGTGGATTCGTGTTCCCTCGCGTGCTCACAGCAGACAATCTCCGATCCAAATGGGGTTGACCGGGATAGGGTTCTCACCCACTATCCCGACATGGCCGCCTCCCACTTGAATCGACGGATGATCCTCATCGGGCTCGATTGCGTCCCACCCGAGTTGCTGTTCGATCGCTTTCGCGACGACCTGCCGAACATCACTTCCCTCGTCGATCGCGGGCTTTCCGCCCCGCTGAAAAGCACGATTCCTCCCATTACGATTCCGGCGTGGATGTGCATGATGACCGGCAAGGACCCGGGCACCCTCGGCATCTACGGTCTTCGAAATCGACAGGCCCACGACTATCGACCCCTGGCGGTAGCGAACGCTCGCCACGTGCTCGAACCCACGATCTGGGATACAGTCGGCGGTGCCGGCGGCCAGGTCATCCTCGTCGGTGTGCCTCAGACCTATCCGCCCCCCAAGATCAACGGCGTCCTCGTATCGTCGTTCCTCGCCCCCAGCACCGAGTCGATCTTCACGCATCCACCCGAACTGAAAGAGGAAATCGCACGCATTACCCCGGACTATATGATCGATGTGCCCGACTTCCGCTCCGACGACAGGGACCGCATCCTTGCCGACATCCACGACATGACCGAGAAGCGGTTTCGATTGTTTCGCCACTTCCTGTCAACCCGCGACTGGCGGTTCGCGATGCTCGTGGAAATGGGCACCGACCGCATCCACCACGCCTTCTGGCGATTCCTCGACGAGACGCACCGCGACCATCAACCCGAATCGCCCTACGCCAACGCAATTCTCGACTACTACCGCGCGATCGATACCGAGGTCGGACAGACGCTCGACCTCATCGACGAGGAAACGATCGTCGCCATCGTCTCCGACCACGGCGCTAAACGCATCGACGGCGGCTTCTGCGTCAACGAATGGCTGATCGAACGAGGCGACCTCGTACTGAACCAACGTCCTCTAACGATCACACCCCTGCAGCTTGACAACATCGACTGGTCGCGCACAAAGGCGTGGGGCGAGGGCGGATACTATGCGCGCATCTTTCTGAACGTCGAAGACAGGGAACCCGAGGGTCAGATCCCCAAGGTCGACTACGAGCGGACGCGAGATGCAATCGCCGCCGCGATAGAATCCGTTCCAGGACCCGACGGACGGACATTGGCGACGATCGCGCATCGGCCCGACCGCATATACCGTCAAGTGCGAGGTCATCCCCCCGACCTCATCGTCCATCTGGACGACCTCTACCTGCGCTCGATCGGATCGATCGGTCACGGACGTCTTTTCATCGAGGGCAACGACGCCGGGCCCGACGACGCCAATCACGCACAGCACGGCGTCTTCGCCGTCGCGGGGCCTGGGATAGATCCCAAGAGGATCGACGAAATGGACATACTCGATGTCGCGCCAACGCTATTGGAACAGATGGGGCTCGGGATTCCGGAGGACGTGCAAGGCCGGAGCGTGATCGCGAAGGTCGCCCACTCGTCGGAGCCCGCGGCCGAAAACGCGGAGGAGACAGAGAGCGTCTACACAGAAGAGGAGCAGCAAGCGGTCGAGGAACGCCTCAGATCCCTGGGTTACCTTTAGTCATCTGTCTGCGAATCATCACGGAGGATCCGATGCCGAACGAGATACACAACACCGCCGAAATGGGCTCGGGCACGACCGTCGGGCACTATGCTGTCGTATCCGAGCACGTCATCATCGGAAACGGCTGCCGGATCGGCCATCACGCCATCATCCATCCCAACACCGTTGTGGGCGACGGCTGCGTCATCGACGACGGGGCCGTCATCGGCAAGCCACCGCTTCGGTCTGCCGCAATGGACATCGAGCCCGGCAGCGACCTACCGGGGCTCGAGATTGCAAACGGAACCGTCGTCGGCACGGGGGCGATTCTGTTTCGGGGATCGACGATCGGAAGCGGTAGCCTCGTCGCCGACCTGGCGTCGGTTCGGGAGAACACGAGAATCGGCGAAAGAACGATAATCGGTCGCGCGTCGGCGATCGAAAACCAGGTCACGATCGGCGATCGATGCAAGGTCGAAGCAGGGTGTTTTATCTGCGCCTTCAGCGTGATCGAAGACGACTGCTTCGTCGCCCCCGAGGTCACCTTCACGAACGACAATTTCCTCGGCCGAACGGAAGAGCGGAAGAAGCACTATGCCGGACCAACACTTCGCCGCGGGGCCAGGGTCGGCGCCAACGCTACGATCCTACCCGGGAAGGTCCTCGAGCCCGATGCCCTTGCTGCCGCCGGCGCGGTCGTGACACGAAATGTTCCTAAACGCGAGATTTTCAAGGGAGTTCCGGCAAAACCCCACGGCTCTGTACCCCCCGAACAATTAGTCGGTGAGTAGGAACCTTTTTCCCTGCACCACGACGCCCTGAAAGGCGCCTCTCCAATCCATTATTGACTTAAGTATAACTAAAACAATCATTTATATATATTAGGCTCGTTCCCTCGAACGCAGGGGAACGGGCCGATTTTCGTGGTATCGCGATTGCACTACGGCGTGAGGGCTAAGGCGATCAAGAGATCCGCCGATACTGAAAAGAGACGGGATTCCGACGGAACGGCACCACCCCGCCCGGCCGTTCTCATCTTCGAGTAGCCGAAACTTGCTGGAATGTATCCATTCCCGCCGCCAGAGGCGTGGAAGGAGGTCGCTGTGGTGTTTAGGAAGACACTGCGTCTTCTGGGGCTGATTCTTTTCGCCTACATCCTCACACAGGTGGATGTCGGGAAGGTCGTGGCGGTCTATCGCGACAGTGACCTCGTCCCTCTGGCTCTCGTGGTCTTGCTCTTCTACCCGACGATCTGGTTCAGGTCGCTACGCTGGCAGCGTCTTCTCCCCAAGTCCGGCGCCAGGCTCACTCAGAAACAGCTCTTCCGGTCTTACTTGGCCAGCTACTTCGCTGGTACCATCACACCGGGCCGGGTCGGAGAGCTCAGCCGCGTCGGCTATCTCCGCGCGCACGACGTTCCGATATGGGAATCGGCATTCAGCACGGTCGCAGACCGAGCGCTCGATATCGCCGCCCTCGGGCTTCTCGCGATGATGGGAGCGATCGTTCTCCTCGACGGCTGGAGCCCCTGGGTCCTCACCTTCGGAACGGCCATCGGCTGTGTGACAATCGCCCTGACGTGGCGACGAGGGATCGAAAGGGTGCCCGCCCTCATTCGACGACTGCTGCCGCAAAGATGGGGGGAGCGTCTTCACGACCCGGCCAACGCGCTCGTCCAAGGACTCGGAAACAACCGCGCCATCGTAGGATCCGCCGTCGGCTGGACAGCCCTCAGCTGGGGGCTTGTCTGCATACAGGTCCTGTTGATGGCCGGCGCCCTCCACATCGAGGCGGACGCCGCACAGCTCGTCGGCGCCTACAGCCTGGCTGCGGTCGTCGGAGCATTGCCGATCACTGTCGCCGGCGTGGGCACGAGAGATGCGGCGCTCGTCATCACGTTCGGGTTGGCCGGCCTGCCGGCCGAAACCGCGATCGCGTTCTCATCGGGCGTTCTGCTCCTCTACGTCTTTCAGGGAATCCTCTGTATGCCCTTCTGGCTGCACGTTCCCGTCAAAAGGACTGACACGCCCGTGATGGCTCGGGTGGCAACAGAGGCATGACGAAGCTGAATTTATGTATCGAGCGCCCGGGAATGGCCAACTGCAGGCAGATTCTCCCCGTCCGATATAGAGAATGGGAGTGGAGCCTGATCATTTTCGATGTAAGCCGTAGAACTTTGCACCGGCATCGGAGGAGTCCCTGAAATGAAGATTCTCGTCCTCAACCCCGCCAGTACCGCGACAAAGAACGTCATCCGTGACGTGCTCTACGGGTGCTGGTGCAAGGGCAAGCGCATGGCGGAGCGACCGTCCCCCCGTTCGCCCTGCTCGAGATCGCGACCATCCTGCAGAACGACGAGCACGACGTCGAGTTTCTCGATGCGCAGGCCGAGCAGCTCCCGTTCGAGATCGTAGAGCGCAAGGTCACCGACCGCGATGCTGTCATCGTCTCCACATCGACCATGACCTTCACCGAGGATGCGAACACGCTCCTCGCCCTCAAAGCCGTGAACGAGAACCTGACGACCGTGATGTTCGGGTCGCACCCGTCCTTCATGCCGACCTATTCGCTCGCGCACGACGGCCCCGACATCATCGTCCGTCACGAGCCCGAATTCATCATCCGGGACCTGTTCCGCACCCTCCGCAAGGGCGGCGACGACTGGAAAACGACCAACGGCATCGGTTTCCGCCAGAATGGCGAGCACATCATCAACCCGGATTATCCGTTTATCGATCTCGATGAGCTTCCCTATCCCGACGTCACACTTCTGCCGCAGGGTATCGACTACTACAATCCGCTAGTCCGCCGCATGCCCTACATCACCACAACGACGTCCAAGGGATGTCCCGCCAAGTGCACGTTTTGCACGACCCCCTACTTCGACGGGATGAAAGTCCGGTTCCAGAGCGCCGACTACGTGATCGGCGAAATCGAGCACTTCCTCGCGCACGGTTTCCGCGAAGTCTACTTCCGCGACGACACATTCTTCGTGTGGAAAAAACGAGATATCAAACTCTGCGAGGAGATCGTCAACCGGGGTCTCGACGTCACGTGGATCGCCAACGCCCGCGTCAGCATGATCGACAAGGAGATGATGCAACGGGCGAAGGATGCCGGATGCCACACGATCAAGTTCGGCATCGAGTCTGGCGTTCAGGAGATTTTAGACCGAATGCGTAAGGGCTACACGATCGACCAGGCCTACGAGGTCTTCGAGTGGGTCCACGACGTCGGCATCCACGCCCACGCGCACGTCATGCTCGGCAATCCGGGCGACTCGCACGAGACGATCGAGCGCACCATCGCGTTTGTGAAGGAGCTCAACCCCGGCACGGCCACCTTCGGGCTCTGCACACCCTACCCCGGCACGCCCTTGTTCGATGAGGTAGCAGAGATGCATCCCGAGATCAAGGACGGGACGCAGAGCGACCTGTCAAAGCTGCACACCGAGGGCCTCTTCAACGAGCACTACACCTCACTCAAGAAGGACGAGCTCGAAGAATACGTCCAGAAGGCCTACCGGGAATTCTACTTGCGCCCCGGCTACGTCGTCGAAACCGCCGTAAATCAGCTCCGCGGTATCGATGACATCAAGCGATTGAGCATCGCGGCGTCGAACGTCGTCGACTTTGCGTTGCGAGGAGAATGAGCATGTCTCGCCCCTGGTCTCTGAGCGTCATCATTCCCGCACTCAACGAAGCCGATACGATCGGTGGGATCGTGCGTGAGATCCGCAGGCTCGACGAAGCCGACGAGATTCTCGTCATCGACGACGGCTCTACTGACGGCACTGCCGACATCGCCGAACGGGCTGGCGCGTCTGTCATACGCCATCCCTACAACATCGGAAACGGCGCCGCCGTCAAAACCGGCATCCGCGAAGCTACGGGCGACGTCCTTCTGTTCATGGACGGCGACGGCCAGCACGACCCCACCGACATTCCTCGCCTGCTCGACAGGATGAACGACTACGACATGGTCGTGGGCGCTCGCACGAAGGATGCCAAGGTGTCGGCGTTCCGCTCTCTCGGAAACTGGGGTCTCATCAAGGTCGCCGAATACCTGTCGGGTCACAGCATCCCTGACTTGACCTCTGGTTTCCGCGCCTTCCATCGCAACAAGATCCTGCGATTCGTGCACCTGCTGCCCAACCGCTACAGCTACCCGACGACCAGCATCATGGCCTTCCTGCACGCGGGCCACACGATTCACTTCGAGCCGCTCAGCTCGATCCGCAAGAGACAGGCGGGGCAAAGCAACATCCGGCCGTTCAAAGACGGCTTCCGGTTCATCAACATCATCCTGCGCATCATCATGATGTTCGCGCCACAGAAGATCTTCATGCCTGCGAGCTCGGCTCTCTTGATCACGGGTGGCGGGCTGCTCAGCTACAACCTGTTCTACCAGCACAACATCCACGACGCCTCCATCATCGTCATCACAGTTGGCACATTCACCTTTTTCTTCGGTCTCCTTGCCGACCAGATCGCCCACATCCGACGTGAGCTTGGACGTTTCACGCTCATGGATCTGGCCGCTCACCACAGCCATACAAGCGAACCATCCAGTCCAGAAGACATTCGGTCGATCGTCTCGTAGCGCGCGATACGATCGACCCGCTCGACAAGGGCAGCACATGAACCTCCTCGGTCTCTCCATCTGTCACGACGCTCACGTTGCGGTCGTTCGCGACGGAAAGCTCGTGGCGGCGATCGGCGAAGAACGGCTCAACCGCGTCAAGATGTACTATGGGTTTCCCTTCCTCGCGATCGAGGAGGCGCTCAGAATCTCGGGGTTGACCGGCAACGAGGTCGATGCCGTCTGCATCGGGTCCACCTCGACGAAGTATGTCCCAAAGTGGTTGATGGACCTCTACCTGGACCCGGACCACCTGCACTTCGACGGAAGCAACCATTACACGGTCCCCGAAAGACTTCGCTACCTCCAGGGCTTCCTTGGGGCAAGGTTCGCTCCCGAACCCACGACCAACGAGGCCAGGCTCAGAAACGTCCTCGCTGACTACGGTATCGACGCACCGATGTTCTTCTACGATCACCATCACGCCCACTGCGCATCCTCTTACTTCACGTCCGATGCGGAGAAGGCCCTTTCCCTCTCGATCGACGGCGGTGGTGATGGTCGATACGCTACAGCATGCATACGAAAACGGAATCGGCAGATGCCTGTCGTCATCTCCGGGTGAAGGTCGACGCCCGGAGTATTCGCCCGCCGACGTCTACTCCTTCGTGACGAAACACCTCGGCTTCAAACGCGTTCAGCACGAAGGGAAGGTGACTGGATTGGCCGCACACGGCGACCCAGATCGGCTCTACGCACACTTCGAAAAGCTGACCTACCTCGAAACGGAGTCACGAACGTTCAGGTCCGCGATTCCCTACGACCGTTTTAGAACGAAATTCGCGAGAACCATCGCACTCGGAACGCCCTACGACACGGGCCTGTTGGAATATTTCCGCCGCGAGTTCGACGGCGAGTCAAGAGAAGACATCGCCGCCGCACTGCAAAAGCGGTGCGAAGACCTCGCAAGGGACTACGTCACCCTTCATCTGGAGGCGTCGCCATCCAGAAAGATCCTTCTCTCCGGGGGCCTCTTTGCCAACGTCCAGATCAACCAGATTGTCTCCGAGATCGATGGTGTGGACGAGATTTACGTGCATCCCTGCATGGGCGACGGAGGCCTCGCAGCTGGCGCCTGTTTCCTCCACTACGAGCGATCGCAACGCAAGCTGGGGCGTGTCTGGGTCGGGGACCGAATCGACGACGTCTATCTGGGCCCGGACTACAGTGAGACCCAGGTCGAGCGCGCCCTCGCGGCAAGCGGGCTTCGATATTTCAAGAGTAAGAGTCCGAGCGGTGATATGGCGACCCTGTTCTCTAAACGAAGAGTCGTGGGCCATTTCTCGGGCAGAATGGAATACGGGCCGAGGGCCCTCGGGAATCGGTCGCTGCTCTACGCGCCCGACGACCCGGCCGTGAACGCCCAGCTCAACCACCGTCTCCACCGAACGGAGTTCATGCCTTTCGCCCCAATGTGCCTCGCCGAGTGTGCGCCTGACCTCTTCGAGGCATTCCACGCGGGTCGAACCGCAGCTCAGTTCATGACGACGACGTTCGAGATTCGACCGGAATGGCGTCATCGGCTAGCCGGTGTCTGTCACATCGATCAGACAGCACGTCCTCAAACCATCCGGGCCGATCAGAACCCACGCGTGCACGGTATCCTCGAGGCCTACCGCCGAATCACCGGGACGCCCGCCCTCATCAACACATCGTTCAACATTCACGGCGAACCCATCGTCTGCACGCCCGAGGATGCGATTCGGTCGTTCAAAGCCGACGCGTGCGACGTGCTCGTGCTAAATGATTTCATCTGCGAGAAGCCGTCTTGAGCGAGGCCCTCCCCGCCCGACCACCCGAGACCGTCCCGGGTCAACGGCCTCGACCCCATCTCCTGTGTCTCCCTGCGGACTCCGTGGACGCGCTCGAAACGCTGGGGGTTGCCTCCTTCATCTGGCGTCACTACGCGCCCAGAGCCTACTTCTCGAAGATTATATTCGCCCTTCTCGGGGACCACGCATCGGAGCGCGGCCTCGACCCCAGCACGTCGATCCTCGTTTTCCGACGTCGATGGGGAGCGGGTCGGTTCTCACGCGCGTTCTTCTACGCCATACGTGTTCCGCTCTTCACGGCCTACCTCGTTCAGCTCATCCGTCGCGAACAGATCGACGTGGTTCGCGCGCGATCGGCCGGATACAACGCCCTGGCCGGCCTCCTCGCCGCGAAACTGACGGGCACCCGCTGCGCCGTCTCCCTGCACGCACCCTACGCTGTCGATCGCGAATACTGGCCACGCGGTTTTCGCCGCTGGGAAGAGGCCTGCATCGAGCGGATCGTGCTGACTCTCGCGGATCGTGTCTACTGCGTCGGCAATGCGTTGCGGAACTATGCGATCTCCGCTGGAGTCCCGCCGGAACGGGCCCAGGTCCTGTTCAATCGCGTCGACATCGCCAAGTTCGCGAACGTCCACCCGAACGATGCATCACGCATCTGGTCGGAATTCCGCGTCGCAGAAACAGATCGCATACTCATCACGGTAGGCAGGTTCGTCCCATCCAAAGACCCGTTGACCCTGTTGGAAGGGTTCAGAGACCTCTACGCCGACGACCCGGGCTACAAACTCGTCATGGTTGGCGACGGGCCACTGCGGGGTCAGGTGGACGCCTACGTGGAGAAACACGGCCTGACCCAGTCGGTGAAGTGCGTAGGAAACGTTTGCAACGATCTGCTCCCCGCTTACCTGCACGCCGCGGACGTGTTCGTCTTCCCGACTCACTTCGAAGGCTTCGGCATTGTCCTCGCAGAGGCTCAGGCCGCCGGAATCCCCATCGTGACGACACGGATTCCGGGCACATCCGACATCGTGTCCGACGACAACGCCTGGCTCGTCCCGGTAGGAGATCCCCAGGCCCTGGCAGCGGCCGTCCGAACGGTCTTCGTGGACGCCGCAGCGGCCGCTCGCAAGACCGATTCCGGACGCAGAAACGTGGGCCGCTTCGACGAGCGGGTGATTCTCTCGCGTGAAGAAGCCCTCTACGACGAATTGCTCGCCTCACCCACGGGGAAACGGGCGTGAAAGCACGGATCAAGCGCAAACTGCGAGCCCTGCTCGATCGAGGATCACGGCGACGAACGCTCGGCTGCCTGGCGACGCTCTATGGCACTCTGACGCAGCGATCGTGGATGCGAATCACCTATCGCGACAGATTCTGGCATATCCGCCGCCGCGGCGGGACCGTGGTCAGCAGAGACCCGGCCTGGTGGAAACCCGACCCGGCAGAAAGCACGCCCGTTGCGGCCGACCACTGGTTCGAAGTCTACGAGCCGCGCAAGGGTGACACCATCGTCACAATCGGGGCGGGGCGCGGAGAGGAGATTCTGTGTTTTGCCGATGCGGTAGGGACGTCGGGACGGGTGATCGCAGTTGAGGCACATCCGGAAAGCTATGCGCATCTCGAACGGTTCTGCGAAGTCAATGGATTGGACCACGTCACACCTGTCCACGCGGCCGTCCTCGATCGGGAGGCGGTGGTTCGCATCACGGACGACGCCCACGTCGCGAACACGATCCTATCCGAAGCTGGCAGCATAGACGTGCCCGGAATGACACTCGATACCCTCCTACATCGCCTGGGCGTCGACCACGTCGATTTCGTGAAAATGAACATCGAAGGTGCTGAACGATGGGGCATCCTGGGAATGGAGGACGCGCTAGCCAGCCACCCGGTCCTGTGTATCGCCTGTCACGACTTCATCGCCGAACGCGATGGAGCGGCATCCATGCGAACAAAGTCGTTCGTCATACGATTCGTCGAGGACAGGGGCTACGAAGTGATTTCACGAGACGACGACCCGAGGCTCTACGTCCGAGACCAGGTCAACGCGCGTTACCCGAATCGCCAACTGGTCGACGCCAATGCCCCCTTAATTGGTGAATCGGTGGCACTGTAGTGTCGCGGGCTGGGAAAGCCTTTCCGCAATCCCCGGCGTCAGTGGCCCGCGCTTCATCTCAATTTCATCGTAACATACTGTTTATAAATTTCTTATACAACATAAAGACCCGTGGCATATTCTTTGCCAAAGGGTTAATGGGGTCGGGATTCCTGCCGATAAATAGAACGATGGTGTCCGGCCCTATGATGATGGCCCATTCTGTACACGAAGCACACTGAAAGAGGAGTTCCCAATGGCTCGGAAAGTCCTGCTCATCGACCCGGGACAGAAGTTCGCCGAGAACGGTTCTCGGCATTCCGTTCGGCAGACCCCGCACATCGGTCTCTGCTATCTCGCGACGGTCCTGCGGGACATAGCTGACGTCAAGGTGCTCGACATGCCATTGCTGCGTCTCGGCGAGGAGGATCTCCTCGAGGAATACGCGAAGCTCGATTCTGGCGACATCGTGGGTATCACAGCAGCTACCTTCAACGTGCCCGAAGCACTGCGCGCTGCGGAGATGGCCAAAGCCCACAATTCTGATTTCCTGGTCGTGATGGGAGGCCCCCACGTGAACGCCTTCCCGACCGACGTGCTTGAGAGATGCGAACACGTCGATGCGGCAGTGGCTGGCGAAGGGGAGAAGATCCTCACAGAGATCGTGAACAATTATGACCAGCCTGGCTTCAGCTGGGACATTCCGGGAGTTGCTTGGCGCAATAGCGGGGAGTTGACCTACAGACCTGTCACAAATGATTGGGTCGTCCAGGACCTGGACGAGATTCCCCTCCCAGACTGGGAGTTTCTCGAGCTGGATCGCTATTCGAAACGATATTCGTCCCACTTCGATCGCATGGAGCAGGTAGCTCCGCTCTCCACGAACCGGGGATGCCCCTACCAGTGTTCCTTCTGCGACGGCGCGAACCTGACGAACAAGCTCAAGTGGCGATCCGCTCAGAATACGATTGACGAAATCCAGAATGGTCTGGAGCGGCACAATCTCCGGCACTACTACATCACAGACTCCGTCATGTGCATCCCCAAGTGGCGGTTCCTCGAGTTCTGCGACCTGATGATCGCAACAGGGCTGAACAAAGAGGTTTCGATGATCGGGCAGGCTCAGATCAACTCGATCGACGAAGAAATCGTCACGAAATACAGCGAAGCAGGTGGGGAGTACATCTTCTTTGGCCTGGAGAGCGGAAACGAAGAGGTGTTGAAAAAGGGCTATATCCGGATCTCTCAACGAGATGAAGTGGGTGAAGGTGCCGTGGTTCCTGGCATGGGGGCGCGGTTAGAGTGTGCGGAACCTCTTCGGAATCTGCTCAGGGATGTTTATGTCTCCGACGGTAAGGAAGATCATATCGTTGAATGCGTCGAGTGTGCGGAATCCGCTGGCTCGGTTCTTGACGATTTGGACGATTCGGTTGAGGCCTTCGGCGATGGCGTTGGTAAGACGCGTGTTCACGAATGCGAGGACGCCGAAGAAGTGCTGTCGCAGGGTCCTGACGAACTTTCGCAGGGGTTCAAGTCGACTTCTGAGTGCGGACGTCGTCCAGCATTTCAGGAAGCGTTCGGCAGCCCAGGGCGCTTTGTATTCCCAGAACTGCTCGAACTCGTCCTTGAGTCTCCAGGCTCTATAGATTCGGTAGTTCGCCTTCTCCAGTGCTTTGAGTGTCCGAGTATCCCCTCTGGAGCGTGTCGCTGAGTGCCGGTAGAGGAGCCATCGGAGGCCCTTCATGGCTTTGCGCTCATCCGGGGCAGCTTTACGCCACTGGTCCTTACGGACCTCGTCAACGGCGGCATTGAGAGCCTTGACGATGTGAAAGCGATCGAGGACCAGCTTGGCATTCGGACAGTGTTCCTGGATGGCTCCGATGTAAGCTTCGCTCATGTCGCAGCAGGCCCACTCGATCTTGGATCTCTGGTAGGGACTGAGAGCCTCTGTGAAGAACCGATCGATCGTTTTACGCGCCCTGCCGCGGCCAACCCACACCACGCAGGAGCGGTCCAGATCGTAAACGAGCGTGGCGTACCTGTGACGCTTGGCGTAGGAGATCTCGTCGATCCCGATGGTTTTGAGCCCTCGGATACGATGACCTTCACGAAGCCGCGTGATGGATCGGTGAAGGAGATCCGACAGCGTCGAGGCAGAGATGCGCAGCAACTCGGACGCCGCCTTCTGCGTCATGGTCTGGCAGTAGCGCAGCATGGCATACTCGAAGCGATACGTCACCCGAGAGAACCGCTCCGCCCACGGAATCTCCTCGACCACACGACCGTGGGTAGGACACCGAATCTCCCGAGGATGGTAGAGAAGCCAGACCCTCCACCCGCACACCGGAATGTCACGCCACCGACGCGGATGGGGCATTGTGCGGACGATTTTACCTCGACGGCCGCACTCCGGACAACAACAACCATTCTTATGTGGCTTTACGGCGATGACGAAACAGCTTCTCCCCTCAAACCACCAGCTGACAACACGGAACCCCTTGAATCTCAGCAGTTTCGATAGTAATCTGCTCCCGGTCATAGGTCGCACCCCCTTCGCTTTGATTGTCCTACACACACAACCAAGCGTAGGGAACGATCTATGACCTTGTCATTCTATAGTTTCACCGTTGAGAAACCCGGATAGAGCCTGAAAAAAAGAACGGCAAACGCATCAGCAAGGACCGGGTACGAAGAATCGTCGACGCTGCACACTTTGGCGGTCTGCATCCCCGTGGTTCGTTCATCTTTGGGCTCCCATTCGACACCCAGGCAAGCGTCGAGGAAACGATCGAGTTCTCGCACGAACTAAAGTTGCATTCGGCCAATTTCTTCATCCTCGACTTCTATCCTGGAACGAGAGCAAAGGACTACCTGCTGAACGGAGAAGGCGGTCTCACCATGCTAGATGGTGGCATAGATTGGTCGGTCTACACGCCTAGTAGGGACAAAGCCGCTGTCCGCGTCAATGACCTGACGCCCGACCTCCTTCGGGATTACCTGGCTCAAGCAAAGTCCCTTCCCATGCCCTACGAAGACAAGGATCTCACCTTTCGCCAGAAACTGACCGAGTTCATCTACTTCGTAGAGAACGGTTTCATGGCGGTTTCGGAATCTGGAGATTGGTACGATTCCATAGAAAGTATGAAGACCCACGTATCCGCGGAAACGCTCACAGCGTGCGCACCCCGGCTGGAGCGGGTGAGTGAATTGACGGGAAATCAGCTCCGCGTGGCTTGTGTAAGGGTTCATGACGCCCAGACGTCTTCGGAAACCCCATCGCGAGAGCCCAGCCGGCCCTGCCTGGCCTGGGCTCTCAGCTTTTTGTGGGACGACTCATAGTAGCTCCAACCTCATCCAGCAGTTCCGCCTCCCGAAGACGACCCCCTCGGAAAATTATTCCTCGATGCAGGACTCCCCGATAGGATTTCCATCACTATAACCTTCTATAAGATATTATTTAATAACAGTTTAGTTCGGAATACCTGAGCAGGGCACAATGCTTGCTAAAGAATTCACTGCGGCAATTTCAGATACGGTCGATAAACGGAAAGAAGGACCACCCCAGAAACACCTCCACCCGCCATCCCACCCTGATATCCGGCCTCTGTCCAAAATGCACTCGCGGTCAGCGGCTTGATTCGAGTTTGAGTCATTCACGCGTCACCAAGACGCCAAGAGCAGCATTTAAAGGGAGAACGTTCCGATGCGAGTACTGATTACAGGCGTTGACGGCTATCTCGGCTGGAGTCTGGCCGTCCATCTGGCCAACGCAGGTCATACGATCGGTGGAATCGACACAGGGATGCGCAGGGAGTGGGTCGCGGAAATGGGCTCACAGAGTGCGACACCCATCGGCTCGATGAAGGAACGCTCTGCGGCCTTCCGTGAGCACTTTGGCGAAGATCTGGTCTACGTAGATGGCGATCTCCGGAACTACGACACGACGTGTGACCTGCTCGCCTCCTTCCGGCCCGACACGATCGTCCACCTTGGTGAGATGCCATCGGCACCCTACAGCATGGTCGACGTCCATCACGCGGTCTTCACGCAGACGAACAACATCGTCGGCACACTCAATCTCCTTTACGCGATGAAGGACCACACACCCGAGGCCCATCTCCTTAAGCTTGGCACGATGGGCGAATACGGCACACCCAAGCTCGATATTCCCGAGGGCTTCTTCGAGGTCGAGTACCGGGGGAAAAAGGACGTTCTCCCCTTCCCCAGGCAGGCGGGCAGTTGGTATCACCAAAGCAAGGTACACGACACGAACAACATCATGATGGCTTGTAAGTTCTGGGGCCTCCGGTCCACGGACATTATGCAGGGTGTCGTGTATGGGACACGCATCGCCGCTATGAATGACGACGAGCAGATGCTGACCGATACGATTTCGATCAGTCTTTCGGCACCGCCATCAACCGATTCTGTGCCCAGTCGGTGGTCGACGCGCCGATGACACTTTACGGCAAGGGAAAGCAGAAGAGGGGCTTCCTCCCCCTCTGCGACTCGATGCAGTGCCTGACCCTGGCTACTGAGAATCCTCCCGAGCCTGGTGAATACCGGGTCTTCAATCAGTTCGAGGAAGTCTATGACATCACGGGGCTCGCGACGACGGTACGTGAGGTCGCCAATGAGTTCGGCATCGAAACGAAGATCAACCAGTTCGAGAACCCGAGAAAAGAGCTCGAAGAGCACGATTACAACCCGGATCATCAGAAGCTGTTCGACCTCGGATACAAACCGACGCGTGACATGAGGTCCGAGCTGCGTACGGTGTTCCAGGATCTCTTGCGGTATCGGGATCGCATCGAAGAGGTCAGGGACTCGGTCTTCCCGGATATCCGCTGGGATGGCACGAGGCGGCGTTCGAAGATCATCGGTGAGGTCAACGGCGTGCATCGCCCCCCCACTTCGAACGGAACCGGCCACGGCAAGAGCACGGACGAGCTGGAAATCGGGATTCCTGCCAACCGGATCGCGAAGGGTGCGCCCCGGAATGGCTGGGCAGACGAGGCGTCTACGCTGGCATCACGGGCGGCGGCCTCGGGAATCACGTCCCCGGCTACTCGTCCTACAACGTGCGCATCAGGACGGAGATCCTCGAGGACTTCCTCAAAGAGCTGCCCAAGGATGCGTCGATTCTCGACGTCGGATGCAGCAACGCCCCCCTCTACCCTTTCATCCGGGAGTGGGGATTCAACGGCAAATACATAGGCGCCGACCTACTCGTCAGGCAGCTAAAGCAGGCCAAAGAAAGAGGGGCCTCACCCGTCAACGTGAACGCCATCAATCTGCCGTTCCCGAGCCAGAGCTTCGACCTGGTCATCTGCACGGAGATGTTCGTTCATCTGCTCGACCGGGACGTTCAGCGCGACGTGCTTCGCGAGATCGACCGGGTCCTCAAGCCGGGTGGGACCATCACCCTCAGCCTCACGAACGCTCATGCTTTGACCGTTCGCCGCCACTTGGAGAAGGCCGTCGGCCGGATCTACGAGACGCAGCCCTACTGCACTTATTTCTCGTGGGACGACATCGAGAACTTGCTTTCCGACGCGTCTGACGGTCTGAAGGTCGAGCGATACCGCGCGGTCAAGTACTACGATATGGTCCCCTCGTGGTTCGGAAAACTGCGAGGAATCTTCAAACATCCTGCGGTGATGTACGCTGCAGATCGACTGTTCGGAATCCTGCCAGTTACGAACCGGTTCGGGGGCATCATCCAGCTCCTAATTCGGAAGAACGAAGCCTCTACCGTCAAACGGGTCGAGGCGAACGACCGGGAACTGGTCTATGCGAAGTAGGAGCAGCATCCGGGTTCTCCACATGGGAAACCTGGGTAACAATGCCTATCGTGAAGTGAAGTTCCTGCGACGCCGGGGCATCGAAGCGGATCTACTGGTCTTTTCCGGTGAGCTGGAAGGCAATACCCACCCCAGGCACGAGGACCTTCAGAACTACCGCGGCTTGCCCGATTGGGTCAAAGTCGAACACGAGCTCTGGGGCCGGCGTCCTGATCCCAAGACAAGACCAGTCGATTGGTTGGAGTGGAGAGCACAGCTGCCGGAGAGGGTTCGTCGATTCCTGGGGGGATATGATATCGTCCAGGCCTATTGCACGACGTCGATCTGGGTCAGGCGATTCATGCCAGAGGACGGACCGGCCCTCATCACCTTCAGTACGGGCAGCGACCTGCGTGAACTGGCAACTCTGGGGCGTAGGCGACGAGCTCGTCGCCTACGACAGGCTTATCGATACGCCGACCTCAAACTCTCAACAACCTCGACCAGATAGACAGCTGGGAACGGTTGGGTTTCGGAGACCCTGTCTTCATACCCAACCCTTACGATCTGGAGAACGTCTCCCCGTCCGAACGTCAGGACCACGACCGCCACGAGCTTCTCCTGTTCCATCCCACCCGGCTGGACTGGACTTACTCAGGCGAAGACCGAAGCTCCGGAAAGGCCAACGACAGGCTGATTCGAGCATTCCGTCGCTTCCTCGACGATGGGCATAAAGCGCGTCTGCTTCTTCTTGAGCGAGGCGCGGACGTGCGGGCGACACACGAACTCGTTAAGTCCCTCGGGCTGGCACAGTTCACCCTCTGGGAGTCGGAACTCAAGAAGAAACAGCTGGTCGACTACCTCAATGCGGCAGACATCGTCGCCGACCAGTTCACGCTGGGCGCCTTCGGCGGGACGGCTCTGGAAGCCATGGCCTGTGCAAAGCCTCTCCTGACGCACCTCAAGTCGAGTCGCGCCCTGGAGTGCTATGGCGATCTACCACCCATTATGAATGTGGCCACCGAAGATGAGATCTACACAGCCCTGGTCGCCCTGCGATCACCCGCCGAGCGGAGCAAGCTCGGTCGCCGGGCCAGAGCCTGGATCGAAAAGCATCACGACTGGCGCGGTGTAACAGACACGCTGATCCGACTTTATGAGTCGACGCTGAACGGTACGGGTAGCTGAGTCGCCTCCGCCAGGCACGCTGCTTGCCATCCCATCCCGACATCCCACCCCTCAGTCTGAATCACGGAGAAATCCTCCGTCTGATGAACACGTTGGAGCGATCCTGACACATACGGAACCGCATCATGTTAACTGTTCAGAGAGTCTTCCCCCGGGACGAGTCCGAATGGGATTGTCATTTCGAAGGCCGATACCCCGCCGGGCTCGGCCAGTCGCATTTCTACGCACGTCTCTTCGGCCAGATCGACGGCTCTGAATCCGTCTTTCTTCAATGCGATCACGGGGGCACCGCTGTCGGATGGCTCCTCCTGATGGAAAAACGTCTTTCCGATCGGTCGCAGATGCTCGACTGGATCGACGGCCCTGTGATGATGACGGAGGACGCACCTGAGGAAGTCGGTCTTGCCTTACTAGACTGGATTTCCCGCTACGCACGCGACCGACGGATCGCCAGGGCCTACTGTCACGGCCTCCCGATAGACCGTCGCTCTGACAGCACTCTTGACGGGGCCTTTGCCTCGCGCGGATATGACCGACAGCCCTGGGCAACTTTCATCGTCGACCTGTGTACCGACGAGGAAGCCCTGTGGAAAGGTCTGAATCGAGCCGTACGGAAAGCCGTCAACAAGTGTTCGAGAGAGGGTCTGTCGGTCGTTCGAGCCGGCAGTCCAGACCAGTTCGCCAACCTCTTCTATCCTGCCCTGTCTGCGGGCAAAGCTGCCGCCGGGCTGACGACGCGTCCGCGTGAAGTCTACGATGTCGTCTTCGAGGAAGACCGGAAGTCCCGTTACGCATACTACGTGGCAGTCGATGCCGATCACGTCCCTCTCGGCACCCTGGGTGTTCACACTTTCGGGGGCACAGCCACGGAAATCGCCTCAAGCGTCGTCCCAACCACCCGGCTGCCGGTCCAGGATCTGCTCCACTGGCACGCGCTCAAGCTGGCCAAAAAGGACGGATGCCATCAGTTCGACCTCGCCGGCGTGCATCCGAACCCGCTCCAGAATAGCAAGGAGGCCGGCATTCGTCGCTTCAAGGCAAAATGGGGAGGGACCTGCGTCGACTATGGCAGATACGGTCGTCACTTCGCCTGGTTGCCCCGAATCAAGCAATGGGCGAGAAAACAGAGCGCCTTGTCGCTCGTCACACGCGCGGTAAGCGTTGGCCGATGATCAAGTCCTACTTCAAGAACGCCGGGATCCTCGGTCTGATCGAAGTGGCCCTGAGGATGAAGGGTCTGATCATTCTGCCCATCCTTACGCGGCACTTCGGCGCAGTGAACTACGGCGTCTGGGCACAGGTCGGTGTGCTGACCGGCCTACTGGCGACCTTCGTTACGTTCAAGACAGATGGTGCGCTGGTTCGGTACCTTCCCGGGGGCGACCAACAGACGCGTCGGGAGGGTCTGTCCACGCTCGTCGTCTGCCTGTTCCTCAGCATCTGCGGATGCTGGGTGGTCATCCATACCGCACGCGAGGAGTTGGCTTCGATCCTGCTCGGATCACCCGAAGAGGGAAGATTCATCTCGCTTGCGGGTTTCGTGGTCCTCAACAGCGTGCTCTACACGATCGTCGGCAAATGGTATCGGATCATCGACAATGCTGGCATGGTCGGTTGGATCAGCGCTATTCAGGCTGTCACCGGGCTGGCTGCAGTTGCAGTCGTTGCTCTCGCCGACGCGGGTGTATTTGAGCTCATCGCTATAACGACGGCTGTCGAGTTCGTGTTCGCCGTCGCACTGCTCTGGAAGATCCTCTGGGAACTCGGCTTTGTACGGCCTCGATTCGACGTGATGATTCGGTATCTGAAATTCGGTCTTCCGTTTCTCCCAGCGAGCTATGCCACGTGGATCGTTCACGCTTCGGACCGTCTTCTGATCCAACATTTCGGATCGATCGCCGATGTCGGCGTCTACAGCGTCGCTTACAGTGTGGGCTGCTTGTTCGTCCCCCTATTCACGAAGCCATTCCGCACGATGTATACGGCGAGGGCGAGTGAACTCTACGACACCGGACGACTCGAGGACCTCCATCGCCTGTTCCACCACTCCAGTCGCACGGCGCTGGGGCTGGTCATCCGTCGATCATCGGGTTCTCCGCACTCGCCAACCCCTTCTTTCATATCCTGACCACACCGGAATTCGAGACGGGCGCCCCACTCGCCGCGATCGTGGCGACAGGCTATGTCATCCACTTCTACGCCGGCTACTTCGCCGTCTCGCTCAGTCTGGTACACCGGACGCATTGGGCAACGATCGGCACGATCGTCGCCGCCGTCGCAAACGTTGGCCTGAATCTGCTACTCATCCCTCAGTACGGATTGGTTGGCGCGGCCACCTCGACCGTCGTCGCATTCAGCTTGAACACGTTGGTCTGCGGCTACCAGGCACAGAAGTATATCCGGCTGCAGCTGGACGGGCTGTTCATCCTCAAGTCGCTCCTCGCCTCGATCGCCATGTTTCCCGTGCTGAGCGTTCTCCCGTCCGAGTCGATTGCTCACCTCATCCTGAATGTGATCGCCGGTCTCTGTGTCTATGCGTGTGCGATGCTGGCCCTCCGGGTCTTCAGCGACGATGAGAAGCGTCAACTCGCTCGGTGGTTCCAGCCCCGAAGGGCAGCCTGATGGAAACCACACTGACCACCTCGACTTCGGCTGCTTTCCGGGCTCGGCCCAGAGAAAGCACGGTAACGGGTCTGGTGGGCTACGGACCCGGGGCCGAGCCGGAGACCTGGCTGACGCAAGACGCTGACATCCACGTGCTTGAACCCGGACAGGACGAACTCTGCCTTCTAGGCTCTCACGATCTGGAGTTCTGTCCAGAGGCCTTGAGCCGCGAGCTCGAGAACGTAACCGCCACGACATTGGCGTTCCCGATCCTCCTCGAAAACGTGTTCGCCGATCAGGATCCGACCAGCTATGTCGCCCGAATGGGAGCCGCCTTCCCCGATGCCAGTCAGGTCGTGGTTGTCGCGGCACCGGACACAGCAGCCGAGGTGCTTTATCGAAACTACGTACGGCTGGGAGGTAGCCTTCACATCAGAGAGCTCTTCTATAGGCCGGGGTCGCCCGGCGTCGATGTGTTCGCATACCCTTTCTTGGTCGAGGCGATCACGCGTAATCCCGAACCCACTCGGGAGACCTGCGTCATTCGCGTCGATCACCAAAAAGGCCGTCTGGCGGCAGTAGAAGCACTTGGTTTGCCCACGTCTGCTTTGCTCACGACGCATAGGCCGCGTTACGCTCTCTCCTATGGTGCGACCCACCGATGTCGGTGGATCAACCAGGTGACAGCCACCCCGCACTCTGATGCACCATCGACGGGACCGATCCAGGCAAGAAGCACCGCAGGTCCGTCGCAATCGGCTTGAGGACGGCGCTTCGTGGACCGCCCAAAGAAGTGGTTCGCCCGAAGACTGGTGAAGCGGACGATCTTGCGCAGTGCAAGAAAGACCGATGACGATCTCACGATTGCCCAGGATCTTGTGCAGCGCAGCCAACACCCACGGATGCCGTCGTCAGCGAGCAGTCGCTCATCGGAGCCGCTTCTCGCCGACGCACTCCACATCGGCTACCAGAAAACGGCGACCACTTGGCTGCAGACCGACATCATCCCTGCCCTGCCTGACGTCGCCCCCCTCGCCAAACCCGCACTCATCGATCGGGGCTACCGTGACGTGCTCGACCGCATTTGCTCTGACCGGGATGGCACCTTCGACGCGGGGGCCCTGCGGGACCGAATCGGGCGCATACACGAATCCAACGGGCTGACCGACCACCGGAAGCGTCTGATCTGCTACGAGCACCTGTGCGGAGAACTCTTCTCAGGATGGGACACGATCAGAGTACTCGACAGGGCGCGGAATGTGTTCGGCCCAACGAAGATCATCGCCACGATTCGCGAACAGAAAAGCATGGTCGAGTCTCTCTATCGATATTACCTGCAATGCGGGGGAAGCCTCGATCTCGCCGACTTCCTGTTCAGACCCTCCTCACCCGCTGTCAGTAACAGCGGCGTACCCGGCTGGCAGATCAAGTTCAGTTACGACCGAGTGATGACGTACTGCCAGAGTCTTTTCGGAGAGGAGAATGTGCGTTTCCTGCCATTCGAGTGGATTCGCAAGGATACTTGCAGGTTCCTCAAAGCCTATTTTGGCTTCTTCGGTGTCGATGTGCCTGCGTCGCTGGCAGACCGCGATCAGGCACGAAACGAAGCCATGTCGTTCTATGGGTCATCCGCGTTGAGGGTGCTGAATCAGTACCGATCGACGAAATACTCCGACGCTCCTTTTGCGCGGAATCTTTCGCCCTTCTTCATCAGCCTCCAGACAAATGTGCTGGCCCCCGTGGATCGAGCGTGTTTCGGGAGCCTCGGACGGGCGAAGAGGTTCGTGAATCAGGCCGTTCCAGACAGACCATGGATTCCCGCGGTCTGGCAAGAATACGCATCCTTCGCAGAAGCATTCGACGCATTTTTCGCCGAATCCAACCGCAATCTGGTAGGCTACACCGGCCAGCTGCTACACGACTTCGGTTACGCAACCTGAGAAAGCGGGAGGAAATCGTGTCCATCCGATCAATACTCGTTACGGGCGGATGTGGGTTCATCGGTTCGAACCTGGCCCCATACCTCATCGATCGAGGCTACGAGGTCTCTGTATTCGACAACTTGTCAATTGGATCGCGCGAGGCGTTGACAGGGTTGCCCGTTGAGGTCCATACCGGCGACATTCTCGACCGACAGGCAGTGGACTCAGCGATGCGTGAGTGCGACGCCGTGGTCCACCTAGCTGCCCATTCGAGTGTTGTAGACTCGATCGAGAACCCGATGGTCGACGCGCAGATCAACGTGATGGGCACGTTGAACGTCCTCCAGGCCGCGGTCGCTCATAAAGTACAATCGTTCGTTCAGGCTTCCTCGAATGCCCCGATCGGAGAACAGCCTCCCCCATCGTCCGAGGACAAAGCGGCGCGCCCTTCAGCTCCCTACGGGGCAAGTAAGCTTGCCTGCGAAGGCTACTGTTCGGCTTTCCACAAATCCTATGGATTGAAAGCCGTAGCTCTGCGGTTCGCGAATGCTTACGGTCCTCGCTCCACGCACAAAGCCAGCGCAGTTGCCAAGTTCATTCGACTGATCCTCTCCGGCGAAGGGCTGACGATCTTCGGCGACGGTGGTCAGACCCGCGATTTCGTTCACGTTCAGGATATCTGTCAGGGCATCCACAAGGCCCTCATCTCCGAACGCGGCGGTGAGCTCTACTGTTTAGGTACGGGCATCGAGACCAGCGTACTTCGGCTGGTCGATCTGTTCAGAGAAATCAGTGGACTGGACTTCCCAGTGGCTCACGTGCCAGCGCGGGCGGGCGAGATCACACGAAACTACACCGACATCTCGAAGGCGCGGGCAGAGTTGGGTTTCGAGCCGACGGTCGAGCTCCGAGATGGACTTCGCGCGTGTTTCAACTGGTTCGTCGAGAGCACGGGGCATACTCAGTCCGTGACAGCGGGATAGACATTTGGGACGCAAGGATACCACTATTAGTCTCCTGCGAGAGGAAGACGGCATCCATCGACTGCTGGACGTCGGCTGCAGTTTCGGGAGCTATAATCAAAAGGTGTGGAAAAAGAGAAAGGGCGACCCTACCCTTCCCGTGAGATAGTTGATTCACACAAAACCGGGTGAGAGGCCCGGTTGGGAAGGAGGATCGCCGTGAAGGAACATACGCATAGAGCCCCATTGAAGTCCATGCCGACGTGGGAGACGGTTGACGATTGGATCCGTGAAGAGATCCAGGGCCGGTTCCAGTCCATTCTGGAGGAGGAGGCGACCGCGTTCTTGGGCCGGTCGTGGTATGAGCGCCGAGCCGAGGTCGATAGCTCCACGGGCTACAGGAACGGCTACGGCAAGCCCCGGCGTCTCTCGACGAGCTGCGGAACGATCAAGGTCCGGCGTCCCCGGATTCGTGGTCTGGAAGAGCGGTTTGAAAGCCGCATCCTCCCCCTGTTCGCCCGGAGAACCAGGGCCATTGGAGATCTGCTTCCCGACCTTTATCTCCACGGTCTCTCCCAGGGCGACTTCGAGTTGTCTTTGCGTGCGCTGCTCGGTGATGGCGCGCCGCTTTCGCCGACCTCGATCGCTCGTCTTCGAGGGAAGTGGGAGGTCGACTTCCAGGACTGGAAAGAAAGGGCTCTATCCGGGTTTCTCAACGGTGAAACTATAGAATGACAAGGTCATAGATCGTTCCCTACGCTTGGTTGTGTGTGTAGGACAATCAAAGCGAAGGGGGTGCGACCTATGACCGGGAGCAGATTACTATCGAAACTGCTGAGATTCAAGGGGTTCCGTGTTGTCAGCTGGTGGTTTGAGGGGAGAAGCTGCTTCGTCATCGCCGTAAAGCCACATAAGAATGGTTGTTGTTGTCCGGAGTTCGGCCGTCGAGGTAAAATCGTCCGCACAATGCCCCATCCGCGTCGGTGGCGTGACATTCCGGTGTGCGGGTGGAGGGTCTGGCTTCTCTACCATCCTCGGGAGATTCGGTGTCCTACCCACGGTCGTGTGGTCGAGGAGATTCCGTGGGCGGAGCGGTTCTCTCGGGTGACGTATCGCTTCGAGTATGCCATGCTGCGCTACTGCCAGACCATGACGCAGAAGGCGGCGTCCGAGTTACTGCGCATCTCTGCCTCGACGCTGTCGGATCTCCTTCACCGATCCATCACGCGGCTTCGTGAAGGTCATCGTATCCGAGGGCTCAAAACCATCGGGATCGACGAGATCTCCTACGCCAAGCGTCACAGGTACGCCACGCTCGTTTACGATCTGGACCGCTCCTGCGTGGTGTGGGTTGGCCGCGGCAGGGCGCGTAAAACGATCGATCGGTTCTTCACAGAGGCTCTCAGTCCCTACCGGAGATCCAAGATCGAGTGGGCCTGCTGCGACATGAGCGAAGCTTACATCGGAGCCATCCAGGAACACTGTCCGAATGCCAAGCTGGTCCTCGATCGCTTTCACATCGTCAAGGCTCTCAATGCCGCCGTTGACGAGGTCCGTAAGGACCAGTGGCGTAAAGCTGCCCCGGATGAGCGCAAAGCCATGAAGGGTCTCCGATGGCTCCTCTACCGGCACTCAGCGACACGCTCCAGAGGGGATACTCGGACACTCAAAGCACTGGAGAAGGCGAACTACCGAATCTATAGAGCCTGGAGACTCAAGGACGAGTTCGAGCAGTTCTGGGAATACAAAGCGCCCTGGGCTGCCGAACGCTTCCTGAAATGCTGGACGACGTCCGCACTCAGAAGTCGACTTGAACCCCTGCGAAAGTTCGTCAGGACCCTGCGACAGCACTTCTTCGGCGTCCTCGCATTCGTGAACACGCGTCTTACCAACGCCATCGCCGAAGGCCTCAACCGAATCGTCCAAATCGTCAAGAACCGAGCCAGCGGATTCCGCACACTCGACGCATTCAACGATATGATCTTCCTTACCGTCGGAGACATAAACATCCCTGAGCAGATTCCGAAGAGGTTCCGCACACGCTAACCGCGCCCCCATGCCAGGAACCACGGCACCTTCACCCACTTCATCTCGTTGAGAGATCCGGATATAGCCCTAAAAAGAGACTCACCGAATAGAAGAGTCCGGTGATGATTCCGATGGACTTGAGGCTCTCACCCAATACCATCAAAGAAAGGCATTGAATCCAGCTTGTCAGCATGCCGTAGATCGTCACCACTTCCTTGTGTGGAATGAGGCCCATTTTCAGATCCAAAGCGGGTAGATACACAAAGCCCCAATGGTGACTGTCGTGATTGACGGTGGATTCAATCCAGCTGAATGCAAAGCTCACGCAGCACACGGCTATCACCGCAGCATCATAGAAACGGTCGTTCCTGAGAATCGCCCGACTTCGCTGAAGAGCAATGGACATTCCTGGCACGATGATCGTCCTATGGCAGCGGGATCAGGCCGAGCGTAGACGAACTTGGCCGCTGGGGGCGGTAGGTCGTGGATGGCGTGTTCCCGCCTTCGCGCAGGTGCGCTTCCTCTCGACTTTGCTCGAGACAGGCTCCGGGAACCAGTTGTCAGTCGTCAGGGAAGCTTGCCCCAGAAAGGGGAAGAGAAACGACGATTGGCGGGAACATGATGACGCGATCGCGAGGCCTGCGCAACCTTGACAGAAACCATCGGAAAGTTTAGATTCTCAGCCACTTAGGTGACCCCGTCGTTCAGTGGCCTAGGACACCTGACTCTCACTCAGGAAACGGGGGTTCGACTCCCCTCGGGGTCACCATGCTAACGCAACCCAGTGAGTCTAGCAGCCCTTCCGGATTGGCTTCCAGGAGGGCTGCTCCTGTTCTGGGAATCTTGATTTGGCGGATGTGTTCCTGGAGCAGGACCTTCTGCTCCTCGGGCGTTGCGTAGTTCAGAGTCTCCTTCAGGTCCCGAATCGCGGCCTTGATCTTCCTCCGACCCATATTCCCCACCTGAGCTTTCTCAGCACCCTTCAGTTCCTTCGTCTCCGCCTTTAGCTCAGTCTTCCGGGCCTCACACGCTTTGTATTCCTTCACGAAATCCTCAATCGGGCCGCCGGCCTTAATAGCCGCCGTCAGGTTCTTCATCTCCCGATCGACCTGCCGAATCTGGCGATCTACCTCCTTCGCCCGTCCGGAATTCGCCAGTCCCGTCTCTTTAAGCTGAGCCCTCAACTCCTCGAGAATGGCCTCGATCGTGTCCACGTTGAGCAGCTTCTCGGACAAGAGGTCCAGAACTGCCCCCTCCAGCTTGTCTTTGTTGACTGTCCGGCCGTTGCCGCAGACAGCCTTGCCCCGGTTCGAGTGGTAGGAGCAGCGGTAGAATTTCCGGGCTTTCCCGTTCTTCTTTGTCGTGGTGATCGTGAAGTTGGCACCACATTCCTCGCACTTGAGGAGTCCTGACAACAGAAACTTCGAGCGAGCACCCTTGTGGTTCGTCTTGCCACTGTCAATATGGAAGCTGATCTGTCCCCTCTGTGCCTGGACCGCCTCCCACAAGCCGGCCTCGATGATCGCCGGATGTGCGCCTTCGGCAATCACCCACTCTTCGTGCGGCTTTGGAACCTTCGTCCCTCGCTGCAGCTTCTTGTTTCGCCTGGTCTGATTCCAGACACGATTTCCCAAGTAATTCTCGTTTAGGATGATCGTCCGCACCCCAGAAATGTCCCACGTCCCATCCCGGGGCGAGATGACGCGATCAGCATTCAGATTGTGAGTGATCTTCTTGTAACCCAAACCTTCGGCGTACTCTCTGAAGATGTGCTGAACGATTTCTGCTTCTTCGGGCACGACCTCGAATGTCGTGTATTCGACCACCTGGCCGTCTTTGTCTGTCTTCCCCTCAGGATCTGGTACCTTCACACGTCGATAGCCATAGGGCGCCTTGCCGCCGCCGTGGAATCCCTTCTTCGTGACCTGCTTCTGGCCCTGGAAGGCGTATTCGCCAATCTGGATTGAGTCGAACTCATCCTTCCATTCGTAGATCCGCTCTATCAGCGTGCCGATATGGCCTTCCGGGACCGGCTGGGACACGAACCTGACATCTACCCCTTGTCGGCGTAGCCCAATCTTGTTGAAGATGGCCTCATCCTGGTCGCGACCGAATCGTGATGTTGACCAGGCGATTACGACATCGAACGGGCGTTCCCTGTCCTTGGCGATGCCGACCATCTGGTTGAAGGCTTCACGCCGGAAGGTTGACGTTCCGGATCGGGCCTCATCGACGAAGATGTTGGCGTCATCCAGAGTCCATCCCTGCTTGGTGATATATTCCCGACACTATCGGGGGCAAGGGCGCGAACCAGGCGGTCGCCGCCGCCAGAGCGGGAGGCAACGTGCGTTTCGCCACCCGAATAGGATCGGATGCTTTCGGCGATGCCGCGCTCGCCGCACTCACGGACGATGGCATCGACGTGCGGCTCGTCCAACGGTGTTCCGACCGTCCCACGGGGGTCGCCCTGATCACCGTCGATCGTTCCGGCGAAAATTGTATCGTCGTCGCATCGGGTGCGAACGGCGCGATCTCGCCCGACGATCTCACACAGAGCGACCTCGACGGATGCGCCGTGTTCGTCACTCAACTCGAGATCCCCCTCGACGCCGTCGTGCGCGGACTCGGTCTCGCCCGCCAGAAGAGGCTCGTGACATTGCTGGACCCCGCGCCGGCGCAACCGCTCGAACCCGAACTGCTCGCTCTCGCCGACTGCGTGACTCCCAACGCATCCGAACTCACGACCCTCACCGGGCTCCGTCTGAACTCGGTGTCGGACTGCGAAAAAGCGACGGCCCCATTGCGCGAAGCCGGCGTCGCCACGGTCATCGTCACGCTGGGACCCGAAGGGGCGGTCCTGGTGGACGATCGAGGTTCACTCCACCAACCAGCGCCCAAAGTCTCTGCAGTCGACGCAACCGCGGCGGGCGATGCGTTCACCGGAGCCCTGGCCGCTGAATGCGCGGCAGGCCGGACCCTCCGCGAGGCGCTGGCTTTCGCCGTCTGTGCGGGAGCTCTGGCTACAACCGTCGAGGGTGCTCAGCCTGCGATTCCCCACCGAGCGGACGTGAGGCGACTGGAAGAGCAAATCTCGGCCGGGCATTGACCCACCATGCCGCCTTTCCTATATTAACAGTCCCCACTCGACAGGCTGTGCTAAGTCTTTATTCTTCACATAGATCGAAGGAACTCGGCCCTCTCCCCGCCAACAAGAGGGGTGTTCCGTGGACAACACGGCTGAATTCGAGGATCTTGTTCAGGAACTCGACACATTCGAACAGGAGGCCAAGAGTCTCCAGGAAAAAATCGCCCGGCTGATGCACGATGCACGGGAAGTTTCGGGTGTACCTTCCGGACCGGACGGGGCCCCCGAAGGCTTCTCCGAGGGAGGCGAGTCCTGATCCGAGCGAGATCGCTCCGACGATGGTTCCGGGCAGGTGGACGCGACGCGTTCGCCTGCCTTTCTTCGACGTGCTGACCACGCTGCTCATCGCGCTGGCCCTCGTCGCCGTGCTCGTTTACCGGTGCGCCGGCCCGCGTGCGGAGCGATGTCCGGAATGTCAACGCAAGCGAGAGGACGATCACCCCATCTGCCCCTGCGGGTGGGTTTACGAGTATCCAGAAACCGACCAGCCGCTCGAGTATGGCTCCTCTTCACCAGAGGAGGTCGACCCGTGAAAATGACCCTTCTCCTGTGTGCGTCGTTGCTGGCTTCGCTCCTCGCGGCGGAAACCGATCCCGAGACGGGTCGGTTTTCCTACGCCGTCAACAACCCGTTCGTCGACGACACCCTCGCTCGCATCGCACTCTATCTGATCCGCGAAAATCATCGCGAAGGCATCGCCTACCTCTCGCCGGAAGTCGAGTCGGGCATCGTCGGGTTCCAGCTTCGCCTGTTCGACAACGGTAACGAACTCGTGGATGAGAAGGACAAACTGAGCGTACGTCGATTCACGGTCCCCGCTGTGCCCGACAGCACGATGCCGGATGGATACTGGCGGAACGAATATGTCGAGTATGTCGACGGAGGTCTCAACGGCCTGGACGAAGAGGACCACTACTTCGTGAACGGCCGACGATTCGACCTGTTTGGCGAAAGTCTCACCGCCCTGACCCAACATCAGACCCAGGTCGAAACCGCAATCAACGCCTTCATCCAAAAAGTCGACTACCAGGCATCGCTTCGCGACCTCGGCTCGCGCACTCAGCTCTCGATCCGGAAGGGCTCGGCATTCGAGGACGGCTCGCTTCCCGCACAAGTCGTGTTCGGTCTCGACCTCAGTTACGTGTTCAAACCGATCGAACGAAACGGAACGGTGTTGCCTGAGGGAGCCATGCTGGAAGAGATCCGGTCACGCATCGGGTTCGTTTACAGTGCCACGCTCGGCTACACGAACCTGACCGGGTATCGGTTTCGCGATTTGGCCGACCAGACCGCCCTCCTGCAACGCTCCTACGACCCGGCTGAAAAGCGGTTGATCCAGCTGATCGTCGACAGCCTGTTCGATCCCGACGGCGACGGCCTCATCGAGGCTCAGAACATTTCCAACGGCTACACGCGCTTCCGGGAACTCCACCAGGAGCTGTCCGACAACGCGCGATCGGAAAACCGGCGGATCGTTCTTCCAGGAGAGAAAATCGGTCGTCTGCGTCAGGAATACGAGTCCGTCAGAAACGAACCCTTCCGTCTGTAAACCGGACAGTCCACGAAAAAGAGGGGCATCACGCATCACGCGTTTTGCCCCTCTTGTAGTTTGTCCTCTGGCGGCAGTCAGACTTCAGGTCGCCACGCAAACCCCGTCATTCGTCACCAAGCCTTCTTCAACACGCCGATCCGCCCACGCCCCGACCGCAGGGGCGGCAAAGCCTCAATCGATGAGATCGCCGAAGAAGTTGTTGAAAATCAGGAAGTCCGCCAGATTGACGCTTTCGTCGCCGTTGGCGTCCATTCGCCGGTGCGGCCTCTCTCCGACGGACCATCCGACGTCGCTCGACGACTTGTTGAACGCAAGTATCAGCCGTGTAAAGTCCGCGAACCCGACCGACCCGTCACCGTCCACGTCCGCCCACCGTCCCAGATCGAGAGCAAGCGTCGTGAAGGAGATCACCGACACGGCGGTCTCTTGGCCGTCGAGCGTCCGATAACGAAGCTGGGCTGTTTCGATCCGGGTCTCATTATTCCCCGAGGCCTCGAAGAATCCCCCGATCGTTCGGAACGTCACCGTTCCCAGATAGCCATCTCCCGGACCGAAATTGCTGCCTTGTGAAACGATCCTCAACTCGAGCAGCCCTGGCGCGACGATCTCGGACGCGAACTCGCCGACGATCCAACCGTTCGACACCAGAACGAGGGCATCCCGATCATACGAAATCTGAATGGCCACTTCCGACACTTCTGGCAGGTCTGAGACGTGAAGCTCCATCGACGCCGTCTCGTTCACACCTAAGCGTGTCGACAGAAGGTCCTGCAGACCGACGCGCGTGTCGAGGTCGAGTCGTACGCGATCCCGATTGGGCAACACGGCGCTTCCCGCCACATAAATGATCCGGACGCCCTCGATGTCATCCGTGATCCGAACCTGCCCTCCGAGGAACCCCGCATCGCTCGGCGCGTAGGTCAGGACGATCGTCTCGCTCTGACCGGGCGGCAAATCGTGGATCTCGGTCGCGTTCGACGTGACGCCCTGGGCAATCAGTTCGATGTCGAACGACAGCTCGACACCCCCGTCGTTCCGCAGCTCGATCGTGTGCGTACTCGTTTCTCCCACGAGCACGGCGCCGAACTCCAGGCTGTCAGGAAGATCGACGATCGGGAACGACAACGTATTTCCGACCAGGTTGTTGTTGGAGAAGTCCGCCTCCAGAATGCTGCGATCCGGGTTGATGGTCACACCCCATCGAATAGCCGTCGGTGGCTGGCTCCCGGGGACGATGACGGGAACGTTGACTTGCTTGACCTCATCGGGTTCGAGAATACTCGACACCTCGGTCACGCCGACCAGCACATCCGTCTCGTCACCGACCACGTCGTCCGTCGTCAGATAGATCGCCACTTCGAAATCGGCGATCGTGCTACCTTCTCCAGCGTTCCGGACATCCACAAGAATGTTGTAGAGACGACCGCGTGAAACTTCGTCGGGTCCCTCGAGCGACCCCAGGACGACCAGGTCCGGCGGAAACGGAACGACGGTGAACAGAAGTCCGATCTGCGCGTTGTTCGTCTCATTCGACTCGATCACCGTGCCACCCTCGTCCACCACCAGCCCCCAGTGATAGTTGGACAGCGGCAGGTCGGCGGGAACCATCAGCGGAACTTCCGCCACAACGATCTCGCCCGCACCCAGCCCCCCGGTCACCGTCAGGTCGCCCACCCGCACATCGTCTTCGTCCCCCGCAAGGGCGTTGCTGCTTATGACGGCCGCAATCACGAAGTCGTCGAGCAGGGGCCCACCCGAGAAGTTCTGGATTTCGGCCGACACGGTGTAGGTGCCCTCTCTCAGCACCTTCGTCGGCCCGACAGGATCCGTCAAAATATGAAGATCCGCAGCGTCGGACGAAACAACGACCGTCGCCGTCGAAACGCCCCCGTTGTTGAGCTCGCTAACTTCTGTCTCGAAACTCGTCGCATCCACCAGGGCCGCGTATCGGTAGGTCCCCACCGGATGCTGAGATGGGATCGTCACCTGCACTTCGAGCGGTGCCCGTGCGTCGTTCAGCATTTCTTCGGTGTAGGTCGTGTTACCGATCCGGACACCGTCGTCGTTCCCTGCCGTCGCGTCTTCGCTCAGGTAGATCGAAACCTGAAACGCGCCCGTCGTCGTCCCCGCCCCCACGTTCTGAATCTCCAGACTCACGGTGTGGAAAGAGTTCCAAACGACGAGCTCGGGTCCCTCCGGAGCGATCGACACGACCAGATCGGCGGGCTGTGCGACCACCGTAAAGGATTGGCCGAGGCGCAGGTTATCGGTCTCTTCCGATTCTTCGATGAACCCACCGTCGTCGACCGCGGCCGCCCAATTGTAGACCCCTGTCGGTTGGACAGCTGAAACGATGACGGGGACGCTCACCATCAGTTTGTCACCCGCCCCGATCGGGTTGAGAATCGCCGTGTCGCCGACACGAATGTCATCCTCGTTTCCGACGATCAGGTCGGTCGTCAGGTAGACGGCCACGTCGAATGCCGTGTCAGTCGGCCCGTCGCCCTGGTTCTCGATCTCGAGCGTCACCGTCGTCGACACACCCTGGTAGATGGCCGCGTCGCCCTCGGGTTGGATCGAGATGGTCAGATCGGGTTCGGTCAGGATGATCTGGACATCGCCGCCAACCTGGACGTTGTTGCTTTCGTCGGTCTCCGGCTGAGTGCCGAAAGCATCGACGACGGCGATCCATCGATAGGTGCCTTCGGCCAGGTCCTCGGGCACGAAAACATTGATGTTCTGTGTGCGACTCTCACTCGGATTGACGCTATCCTGCAGCACAACACTTCCGACCTGCAAATCGCCTGCGTCGAAAAGGGTATCAACACTCAGGTAGATCGTGACGTCATACGGCGCGAACGACGTTCCCGAACCCGCGTTCATGACTGTGACCGACACGCTCCCCGACGTCCCCAAAGACATCAGACTCGGGCCGGTCGGGCCGTCGCTCACAACAAAATCAGGCGGCGTCGGTGCGACCTCCACCCCGTTCCCGACACCGGCGTTGTTGTCCTCATCGCTTTCGGCGACCACGTTGCTGGCGTCGACCTGAACAAGCCATTGGTAGGCCCCAAGGGCCTGAAGCGAAGGAACCCTGATCGGAATCGCCAGAGATCGCGTCTCACCCGGGTCGAGCACGACGGCAACCCCCTTGTCCCCGACCTTTTCGATCGTGGAGGGCTGGTCGTCCTCGCTCAGATAGGCCGTCACGTCGAACGTGCCGGAGGTCGGGGTGTCGCCCTGATTCCTGTTACGGCTTACGATAGATTCCCGCCCAGATTACGCTATTCGCATTCTCACGCACCAAGAACTGACGACCCGGAGATAAGGGGGATGAACTCTCTGGGCGTTCCGATGTAGACCGCGCCCTTTTCATTTTCCCACACGCCCGAGAAATAGGCTCTCGAACCGCGAAAATAGCGCGTTTCGACCGATTAGGCTCAAGACGTGGCCAGGCCAGGTCCCAGCGGGCATAGGGGGGTGCGGAAAACCTGTGGCCGTCCGACCGGAGACCGGTCATGTCCCGTTTCTTTTGCTAATCCGTCCTAATTTCAGTCCCGGACTGGCGCATCGCGGCCGTTGTCGACGAAAGGGGGTTTTCAGGTGTCGGAAACACTTAAACCAGTTCAAAAACAAGAGCTTGCGTCTGTCGACAAGGCGGCTTTGAAGGTGCTTCCCGAAAATGGCGAAGCGGGGTAGAAAATCGGCCGTTTCCCTGGCGGTGTTGCCGATGGCGGACCCGTCGGAGGTCGAGAGCGTTTCGCGTCCCGATCCCCCGGAATGTGCCAAACGCGTTCGCGTAAAGAAAGGGACATCAGGCGTAGGTCCGACAACCGCTTTTGGCCGTTGCGCCTTGTAAGTACTCCTATGGCACTATGTCGCATGGCCGCCAGATCTTAGGTGACCCTCAACTCATTAGGGAACGGTCTCCACTGTTAACCGTATTGAAACGATTCTGCCTATTTTGCGAATAGCTTAAGCCAGGCGGAGAATTATCGCAAGGCGTCACAGCCATCCAGATGCTCTACCTCGGTGTGGCCCTACAGAGCCGAGGTCAGACCCGGGCCCTGGCCGACGGCATCGGCAAACCTGTTGCGATTGCGCTAGCCGGGCTCGGTCTTGTCCTCGCGACCGACATACCGCCCCAAGTGCTCGCCATCACCACGGCCGTCGCCGCCGTTGCCTGGATCTTTCTGGCCCGCCTGAACCACGCGGCCTACGTTCGCGCCCTCATCGCGTCGATCGGCTCTCATCGCTTCGACGCATCGGCCGAAACGGGCCCCGTTCAGGACAAGGCCTTCGAAGATCACCTCCGCAACGCTCTGGCGACCGGCTCGGATGAGGAAATTACCTATCTGCTGGGCGTCGTCTCCACGATCGACGCGGACTGGACGCCCGAGTTCCGTCGCGTACTCGACCGGGAGTCGCCCCACATCAAGGTCATGGCACTGATACATCTCACCGCCAACGGGACGACGTCCGACGCACTGGCGGCTCAGCGCCATCTGTCCCACGTCGATCCGTCCGTCCGTGCCGCCGCCATTGAAGCCCTGGCAGCCCTGTCGGAAGACGATCCGCTCGAAGACATCGAACGATGCCTGGACGATCCGGACCCGGAACCCCGTGCGGCCGCGATCGCCTGCATGATCGGAAGCGGTGACCTGGACCGCCTGCTCAGCGCCGGCGCGTCACTCAAGACCTTGCTAGAATCGCAGGCTCCAACAGAACGGATCGGCGCGGCGACCGCCCTTTCCAAGATCGAGCGCGGGGGCATGGTTCGGCCCCTCGTCCGCCTGTTGCAGGATGACGATCCCGAGGTCGTCATCGCCGCCCTCCGGGCGTGTCGCAACCAGCAAGACCCCCTCCTCCTGCCCGTCATCACGCCCCTCCTGGCGGAACCGCACGTGGCCCACGAAGCGGCGGACACGTTGAAGGCCTTCGATTCGAGCGTTCTGGACCACCTCATCCCCTACATCGAGCTCGCCCCGGAAGAAGGTGCCTTCGACGGTGCCGCCGGAATACCCCCAATCCTGGCCGAAATCGGGGACGAGGCCTCCGTCCCGGTTCTGGCAAAAGCGTCTCGCTCCGCCGACCTCACCCTCAGAGCGCAAGCAATCGAGGCGCTCGCACAGCTCATCATCCGCCTAGGTGCCCAGAATCGCTACGCCGAGGAGACCCAGGAACTTGCCAGGGGCGAGATCGATGCTTGCCTCCAGTGCCGCGTGCGTCGAGCGGCTGTTCGAACCGCCTCTCGGGCTCAGGTCCTCGTCGATGCACTCGATCACCAGGCCGGCATCCACCTCACGAATGCGCTAAGGCTCCTCGACCTCACCACGCCCGAAGTCGATTTCCTTCAGCTGCAGGACTCCATTCGGCTGGGTGGGCCCCAGCGTGCGAGCGCGCTCGAGGTCGTCGACAACGTTGTCAAAGGACCCCTTAAGACGGACCTTCTGGCCTGCCTGGACGGCCGCACGCCGAGCGTGCTCAGCCAGGAGGATCCTCTGGACGCCATCCTCGCGAGCGACACGTCGGAATGGGTGCGGATCGGGACCCTCTTCGCGGCCTCAGAGGGACCGGACCGAGAGCTGATTCGGCAATCGACCACTCACTTGGAGCCCGTCGTGCGGGAAACCGCCCTGTTCGCCCTCCACCACGTGGCACCCGCGTCGGCCGTCGAATCCGCACAGCGTCTCAACTCGGATCCGGCGGTCGTCGTGCGAGACATAGCGAACCAGATTCTGAATGAATCTTCTTAATTGACTGCACCGCAGACGATTAAATGCGTTTCCAAATGCAGAACAACCACAATAGCCCTGTTCGATGACCAACACTTCGACTTCGCTCGCGACTTCGCCGACAACCTCCGTCAAGGCTCCCGCCATCAGGGTGGCTATGTCGTGCAGCCAGTGTGACGGTGCTTTCCAGAACGATCATCCCCAGCGTCATACGCGGCCGTCATGATAACCGTTGAGAAAATCCTATTTCTTCGAAACGTGCCTCTCTTCTCCAGCATGCCGCCGGAGGAACTCGGGGCCCTGGCCGGCATCGCGGAGGAGGTCGTCTACTCGACGGGCCAGGCCATCATCGAAGAAGGCGCGCTAGGGGACACGATGTATCTCATCGTCGAGGGCGAAGTCGACGTCCATCGTGGAGACGATTCGCTTGCTGTTCTGAAGTCGCAGGACTACTTTGGAGAAATGACGATTCTCGACGGAGAACCGCGATCGGCCAGCGTCACGGCTCTTCAAGACTGTCTCCTGCTGCGCATCAACCAGACGGACTTCCAGGCAATCTTGCGGCGTCACTCGAACGTGGCCCTGAGCATCATTCGTACCCTCACGCGTCGTCTTCGAGAAACCGACGCGGGGGCATCCCAACAGGCCGAAAAGGGATCCGAATGAAGCTATCCGCGTTCCTGCTCACCTTCCTCATCTCGCTCTTCACGCTCTCCCAGGTCCAGGCCCAGGTCGGACCGTCGTTCAGTCTGGCAGCGTCCACGCGATCGGAACTGAAGGCCTCGCGTCTTCTGGACGACCTCGCCGTCCATCTCGTCCTGACCCTCGGCTACACCGAATCGTCGGCCGACGCCCGAAACTGGCGAATCGAGAGCCTGCCCGGCCTACGCGGGAAACGCTACTTCATCCGTGCGCATCCACAAGTCGGCACGCAGACCGTCGAATTGGCTTTTCGACGGGCATCTGCCGGTGGTCTTGAGCTTCTCGCCTACGGGCAACAGTTCGACCCCCAGGGCCGTGTCTACACCAATCCCGACCTGACCGGTCTCCAGACCCGCGCAACCGGCCTCGTGACAGCCGCGACCGCACCCCCGACCGGCCCTCAGACATACGGCTACGAACTCTACCAGCTCAGCTACCTGCAGGCGGACCGGGCCATCGCCATGCTCAAGACCCTCGGCTACACCACCGTCGAATACTCCGCCTCCGCCGGCGAGACGCTGAACGATCGGATCTACAACAGCTACATGAGCGGCCAATGGAAGCTCCCGGCAATCGTCAAAATGATCGACGCGACCAAGACGAGCCTCATGGACCCGCCTCCGGCAGGATCCTATCCACAACAACAGCAAGCCTACGGAGCCGTGACGACACTCGGCGGAACGTTTCTGCATCAAATGACCTCCGGGGAGCCGCAGCAGCGGATCATGATCGTCTACGACGAGAACGATATAGAGCCGCTGCAGAGCCTCCTCAATCTTCTCCGCCAGAAGCTGGACCAACCCGCGCGTCAAATCGTAATCGAGGCGCTCGTCATCGAAGTCAACACCGATAAAGTCAAACAGCTGGGTCTGGATTTCCACTCCGGCGACGGGGATGTCAGCACCGGATTCGGGTTCGATCAGAGCAATCCCTCCTTTGCCACGCGGACAGAGCAGCCCTTTTCGTTCCAGATCTGGCGCAATGCCCTGAGCGACGTGATGACCTTCCGACTCAAGCTCACCGGTCTGATCGAGTCGGGTGACGCCGAGATTCTGTCAAGCCCGAGCGTGCTCGTCCTGGACGGCCGCCAGGCCCGGATTCAGATCGGCCAGCAAGTCCCGGTTTCGAAATCGGTATCGACCACCGCCGGATTCGCCTCGGGCGTCGAATACATCCAGACCGGGATCGTCCTCAACCTCCGACCCCGCATCAGCGAAGACGGCAGCGAAATCTCCATGCAGGTCGAGACGATCGTCAGCGCCGTCAACGAGGCCCTCAGTATCGAGGAAACGGCCCAGAACGTCCTGCTGGCCCCTCGTATCGACAACCGGCAGGTCCAGACGTTCGTCCGCGTCGCAGACAACACGCCGTTCATCATTGGCGGTCTGATTTCCACCGATATCCGCGAAAAAACGACCGGCATCCCCCTCCGCTCGCAGATCCCGATCCTCGGGGTGCCCTTCCGTCGCAAGTCGACTGACGTCATCAAGAAAGAAGTCATCGTGTCCTCACACCCCACGTCGTGCCCGTCGGCGAGAAGAGCTTCAGCTACGTCATCCCGAAGGATTCCGATATGTTCAACGCCTTCGGAAACCTCCTCTTTCGGAACGCCTACCGGCTGCGGGACGATGATATTTTCGATCTTAAGTTCCTCTACGAGAGTGAAATATTCCAATCACTTCTCGGAACGTTACAAACCCAGGCTGATGCAGAACCCGGCTTTGATCGCGAGGAGCCCTACGCCTCCCTATTGGTCGGGGCAGTCCCTGGAGAGGAAATCATCGTCCGCCGGATGCTCTGGGAGATTGCGCTCAAAACCGGTTTTGGGGATAACATCGAAGCCAATCGTATTATCGTGTTCGAAGATGACGCAGCGGCCCCCGACAGCAGCGGATTCCGGACACGTTTCCTTCACCAACTTCTCGCCGGTCGCGAGACCGGCGGTGGAAACACCCTGGTCCTTCGCTTCGACGCCAGCAACAAGGGCACGGCCAAGCACCCGTTCGTACCGCCCAAGGCGAGCATCGGCTACGAGTCGCTCGGGTCCCCCGACGCCTACGTCAATCGTCTGATGCGAGGGAACCTGGGGAACCCGACGGAACCGCCAACGAGTGGACGCTCCTCCTGTCCGACGTCAACCCGACAGGCGTCCGTGGGGCAACAACCCTCCAGGTCCTGCAGAGCGTCCTCGTCCTCAAACGCCTCCTTGCGCTAAACACGAGCCTCCCCCTGACCATCAGAGAGTTCCGTGTGGGACGCCAGATCATCTTTCCGACGGAGCAGGACCTGAAGCAGCGCTTCCTCATCATCGACCGAGACGCGGCGATGTTTTTCTACGAAGTCATTCAGTACTATCCCGAGTTCGAAAGATCGTTCAATCGCGAGACCCAACGCATCACCGCCCTCCTGAACGCCCGTTAGTCACCGCTCCGCTGTGACCGCCCCCGAGCACCCGGTTCGCAGCTACTATCGCCGAACGGCCTCGGTCTACGACGCCACACGCTGGACCTTCCTTTACGACCGCCGCTTCGCGGTCCGTGCGCTCGAACTCGCAGCCGGGGACGCCATTCTTGAGATCGGCGCCGGAACCGGTCACAACGTATCTGCATTCTCAGACGCTGTCGGTCCCGGTGGCCAGGTCACCCTCCTCGATTTCTCTCTGCCGATGCTGCGCCGCGCCCTGACCAGAAAAGCCGGTCCCGGGGCGTGCCGGGTCGACCACATCTGCGCCGACGGCTCACGCTTCGTCCTCAGACGCACGTATGATGCCATTCTCTTCTCCTACAGTCTCAGCCTGATTCCGGATCGCCAGGCCGCGCTCCAAGCAGCGATCGATCATCTCGAGCCGGGGGGTCGGCTCTGTGTCCTCGATTTCGGCAGGATGGATCGGTGGGGCCCTCTGCGTTGGGGGCTTCGCTGGTGGTTGGGACGGCACAGCGTCCAGCCGATCTGGGAAGACCTGGTCCGTTTCGGTTCCCAACTCGAAAACTTCCGCATCGATGGTCGGAAACTTGGATGGACGCTCATCGCCGTCGGACATCGCGCGTCGTAGCCTCTCTTTGCGTCCCTGTGCTCAGCACGAGGGCGCCGTTACCGACCCATCGGTACGTATCCTGCCTGCAACACGTGTGCGATCGGACCACAACGTCTTGTCCATTCACACGTCGAAATGCATTCCCCTAACCATTTGCCCCCCACAGGCCATTGCAACGTTGATCCCAAGACCGTGTCTTCCGGCACGGGGCTTGCCTGGGTATCTTTCGACCACGCCCCGTCCTGCCGATCACCTGGAGGTAACCGATGACGCTTCGTCGTGCCACGCTTTTCGCCACGCTCATCCTCGCCCTTTCCACGCCCGCCTGGTGCATCTCGATTTCGATCGGAACGGACGCCATCCCGGGCGAGGTCATCCTCGATCTCACCGACCTCGAAGACACGGGCATCATCATCGACCCGGGTCGTCGAGGTCGCATCACCATTCCCGTCCGTGGACGTGAAGATCGCCCGATCGAGCATCCCACGATGCAGGGCGATCTCCTCATCAATCCGATCGGTAACGGCTACGCCCAGGACGTCAATGTCTACAACCCGATACACGATCTGCCCCTCGGCGCACCGCCCCCGGACTTCAGCTACCTCAACCGCGTACGAGCCTTCTTCTCCTCTGCCAGTGGCGGTTTCGGCATGCGGATAGGCTACGATCGCCGTTTGCAGGAGGATCTGCGGCTCACCGCCGCGACTGAACTCCTGACCTACGGTCTGCGCCGATCAGTAGACATCCTGAACGCTGACCTGCCCCCCAACGTCACTCGAATCACCCTCGTGTCGTTGCCGGTCGGTCTCCAGCAGCAGTTCGGGACGTCAAGACGTGTCATCCCGCACGTCGGATTCGGCGCGGGTCCCGTCGTGCGCTTCGATCATCGCCCGCAGCCCGGCTACTACCCGACCACCTACGGATCGACGGGTTATTATCCGACCGTCTACGGCCCCTCGAATGGCCTCAGCGTCAACGCCTACCTCAGCGATTTCCCCGCGATGTCCCTGACGGTCGGTGGCTTTGTGGAGAGCGGCGTCGACATCCGGGTTGGCAGTGAGAAGGATCTCGCCGTCACTATCGGGGGTCGCTACAGCTTCACACGATTCACGGACAGCCTTGGGAATCCTGGCGATTTCAGCGGATTGAGTCTTGCAGTGGGGTTTGGGAAGTACTTCTAGGGGAGAAGGCAGGAGGCAGAAGTGAGAAGGGATTACGCAATCCCATGACGGTGGGAGCGGCCTCCCGGCCGCGAATGGGGTGCCTTGTGTCCTTTCGTGGCCATTGCCGCAGGGGCGGATGGCGATCCGCCCGCATCGTGCACGCGTGACCCTCGCGTTGACCTTCGTCAATAAACAAAGAGGCCGCGATCCAACCGGATCGCGGCCTTTCCCCTGTCCGTTTCGCGGGGATCAGGTTCTCGTGACGCGTGGCACACGTCTCAGACGAGTCTGAATGTCTCGTGGGGCGTTTGGCCAGGCGTCGAGGGTCGTCTGCACCGCTTTGTGCGAGTCCGACACGGCGTGGCCGAGTTGAATCAGGAGTTCTGACAGACGTTGCTGGGCCGCCGCGCCGACGACCTTCATCTTCTCCACCGTCGCCTCGACGATCTGTTGGGCATCGCACGACGTCAGCGAAGACAGCAGCAGGCGCATCGTTCGAATCCGATCGTTCCAGAAGTCGCGCGTCGAACTCACGGTATCCGCCACGGCCTGTGCGAAGCTGTCCGTCACACCGGCCTGGGCCACGGCCTCCGTGAACAGCTCGGTCACGACGCGTCGCCGTTCGCGTCGCGCCAGCCCCGGCCAGATCGCCTTCGCCGTACGCGTCACCTCGTCATCCGCCGTGAGCAAGGCGCGGACGAAAGCGCCCTGGTCGACGCGCGTCAACAAACGAAACGCACGATCCGTCGGGTCTCCTTTCGATTCCGGGAATTCCGCCGTCATCAGGTAGGACAGAATCCAATCCGCCGCGCCCTCCGGCCGATGCAACACCTCGAGCAAGCGGACCTCGATCTCCGGCTCCAAACCAGAGAAGTAAGCGTCGAGCGCGAACCCCCACCCCTCAGGCGACTCCGGCAACCCCATCACCGCCTCGCCGGCGACATCGGGCGACACGTGATCGATCAACCGGGCTGCCCCGGTCGACCCCTGGAGGGAAAAGACCAGCGCGCGTCTGGCTTCGGGATCGCGTTCCCCCGCGGCAGCCGCTGTCAGCGGATCCACCAGCGCCGCAAACGTTGCCGCCGCACGATGGAAACCGAGCACCTGAGCCGCCGTCGTACGCCACGCTGGATCTTCCGCTTTCCGTGCGAACTCTGCGAGCGCGATCGCATCCAGCTGACCGATTGACATCCGCTTCAATCGTCGCACCGCGTCGGTTCGCACGAGACCTTCCGTGTTCTCCGACGCGCTCTGTATCAGCTCGAGCAGTTCCTGTTGTCCGTTCGTCATTCGGTCGCCTGGCCCGCTGTCGCCCGACCCGTGGCCGCGCGCTCCAGATCCAGCATCTCCACGCCCTTCGTGTAGGCCTTCGACTCCCACTTGGTGAGACGAGAGATTCGATCCACCATACGCGCGATATCCGTACCCGATTCCACGATCTGTGTCAGCAGGCTGCGCGCCTCACCTTTCCGCGCCAGGAGGCCCTTCAACCGAAGGATGTCCGCGCTGCCCTGGATCACCATCAACGAATTGTTGATCTCGTGATTCGCGGCCACCATCGTCGACAACGCGCCCCGTAAACGCTCGTTTTCCTGCCACGTGAAGAAATTGCGGATCCGGTAGACGAGAACCTCGACCCGTTCTGGATGGAGCACGGACTTGCTGATGTAATCGATCACACCGGCTTTCAGCCCGTTGGCCTCCCTTTCCGGGTTATCTTCGACCGTCAGAAACATGACCGGTATCTGACTCGTATCATCCACGACACGCAGGGCCTCGAGCTACGTCATAGCCTCCAAGCCCCGGCATCTGCACGTCCAGCAGGATCAGATCGGGCGTGTAGTCTTGAGCGACGGCCACCGCCTGCGGCCCACTCGATGCGGAGAGCACTTTGAACCCCTCGGGCTCGAGCGCCGCTCTGACATACGTCGTCACTGTGATATCGTCGTCGACGGTGAGTATTGTTCGATCCATAACCTTGCTCCGGGCTGTTGGAGTTAAAGATGGATGATGGAGTAGACGTTGGTTTTCAGTGGTCCGCTAACCGTTATCCGTTTGCCGTTGAGAACCAGGCCCCGCACGAACGTCGTTAAGAACCTGCGACGAGCGAATGCGAGGGGTGTCGCCGAGTGAAGTATCGGAACGTATGATTGTCCGTGGGCCGGTACGTGCTCGATGGGCGGGAGAGGTGCCCACCAGACACGCCCGGCCAACGGACAATGGTCAAAGAAGGGCCCCCCGACCGGCCCCGGGGCGGCATAGGCCGCCTTTTTGTTTCAAGCGATAGTGTCACGTCCCGCGTATAAGCTTCAAAAGTTTATGGACTTTCTCGAGGATTGAATCTGCCGTGGCGGTCCAGACGAAGGGTGTAGAATTCTCGTTGTAGTGATCAGTGAATTTCTTGATGCAGGCGATCAGGTCCTTGACGCTTCTGAAGGTGCCTCGTCGAATGGCTCTTTGGGTGATGATACCGAACCAGATCTCTACCTGGTTCAGCCAGGAGGCATATGTTGGTGTGTAGTGCACGTGATATCGTTTCCGTGAGGCGAGCCAACGCTTGACGTTCGGGTGCTTGTGCGTGCCGTAATTATCGACGACCAGATGGATGTCGAGATCCTTTGGGACGTTCTTGTCGATGTGCTTGAGGAACTGAAGGAACTCTTTGTTGCGGTGTCTGGGCTTGCACTGAGTCAGAACTTTGCCGGATGCGATGTTGAGCGCTGCAAAGAGGGTGGTCGTGCCGTTCCGGATATAGCTGTGAGTGACGCCCTCGACGTATCCGAGACCCAAAGGAAGAATCGGTTGTGTCCGTTCGAGTGCTTGAATCTGGCTCTTCTCGTCTACACAGAGCACCATCGCGTTGTCCGGTGGGTTCAGGTATAGACCGACGATATCCCTGACTTTCTCGACGAAGAAGGGATCGTTCGACAGTTTGAAGTGCTTCTGTCGATGCGGTTGCAGTCCAAAAGCTTTCCATACACGTTGAACCGAGGACTTGGAGAGCCCCGTCTCGTCGGCCATCGAACGACAGGTCCAGTGGGTGGCACCCTTCGGTTGCTTCTTGAGCGTCTTGTAGATGAGGGAGGAGATCTCTTCGTCGCTGACCGACCGTGGCCCTCCAGGACGCAATTCGTCATACAGTCCCATCAAGCCTTGCTCGCAGAAGCGACGACGCCACTTGCCGACAGACGCTCCGGACAACCCGACTCGTTCCGCGATCTCCTGATTGGTCAGACCGCAATCGCTCATCAAGACGATCTTCGCGCGACGCACCAAAGCGTGAGACATGCTACGCGAACGAGACAATGACTCGAGTTGATCGTGGACCTCATCACTGATGTTCAGTGGCTGTAACGGACGACCTCTAGCCATCGGTTCCTCCCAAGAATGAGTGCTTGAGGAACCATACGACAGAATCGAATATTTTTCTAGTTATTCCTGGGACGTGACACTATAAGCCCAAACCTTAATCGCTGGTAGATGTCCCGGCCAACGGTTCACGGCTCACGGCCAACGTATTCTTTCTTCTAAACGCTTTCCTCTCGCGATCCGTTTCGGAGCCGACGAGCGAAAGCCTGGGCCGCACGCGTAATCCACCGCCCGTTCTGCGGTGGTGTCGGTCGCACTTCCGCGGCGGGTTCCTCATGGGTCACGAGCGGCTTTCGCACACGAAGTTCCGCCGTGGTGGTTTCTCTCGATTCGATCGGTTTGTGGTTCATTCAAGCAGCTCCAGTCACGACGGAATGGATCGTGGCAGCGTCATCGACACGCGCACGCCGCCCAGTTCGCTGTCATCGATCGTCAGTGCGCCGCCGTGTGCTTCGACCACACGCGCGCAGATGGAGAGACCCAGTCCCAGTCCGTTGACCCGGCCGTCGCCCTTCTGGACCTGGTAGAATCGTTCCAGTACACGTTGCCGTTCAGCTTTTGGAATCCCTGGACCGGAATCTTCGACTGCGATCACGACCGTGTCCCTGGAGGACTCGCTGTCGATCGCCACGACCCCTCCTCGCGGCGTGAACTTGATCGCGTTGTCGATCAGGTTGCCCACACACTGCACCAGCCGGCGCTCGTCCACGCACATTCGCGTTGCCGCACTCGCACGCGTCTCCAGCCCCACACCTTGCTCCGTCGCGCGATTCCGAAAAGCCAGCTCGCAGCCGGCCAGCATCGCATCGATCGCGACCTCGTCCGTCGGACGGATGGCGAGCGGATCCCGCTCCAACCGCGCCAGGAACAACAGGTCGTCCAGCATCGCTCCAAGATGGGTCGAGGCCACACGGGCGTGGGGCAATAAGCCCTCGAGGTCGGGCGACGCCAGGTAACGATCGATCGTCATCAGCGGACGACGCAATTCGTGGCGAATCATCGAAAAGAAATCGTCTCGCGTCTGTTCCGCCTCCCGCTCGAACTGCTTTCGCTCTGTGACGTCCTTCACGATCACCACGACCCCTGCTTCGCTGCCCGTCGCCACGAACGGCCCCGCCGTCACCTCGATCGGCCTGTCCAGCGTTCGCTCAACCGTCACCTCTTCCTGCAACACCGTCTCCAATCGCAGATCGAGATGGCCACACACATCCCGCGCAACCTCCGATGCATCCAGATCGAGGAGTTGCCGGCAGGCGTCATTGGCCTTCAGAAGGGAACCGTAGCGATCGAGCAGGAGTACGCCGACGGGTACGAGGTCCAGAATCGCCCGGACCTCTTCGCGCTGAACGGCCAGCGCATCCTGCGTGCGTGAGAGGGATTCGAGCTGCTTCAGCTCTTGCCGCGCGTCAGCATCCTGACGGCGGTGAATCGAAGCGAGTTGGCGAAGGTCTTCATAGAGATCGCCCGCGGGTTCGAAAACGACTACTTCGTCGCGTTCGAGCAGCACGCCGCACCGGACCAAATCGGCCACGGCCGCATCGACCTGGGCAACCGGTCGTGCCTGACGAAGCGCCAGGGCGCCCCGTGTGCATTCGAGGAAGGGATTGACGAAAAAATCGGCCACGATCCGCGCCTTCAGGTCGATCACCTGCGGATCCAGGACGGCCGTCAAAGCGGACATACGTCTGCCCTTGGGACAACCGGGGAGCCCGCCGGTCCGGGAGGAGTCGGAAGCCGATTCGGGCTGGCTTATCTTAGGCTAACTAATGACGTAAGTCAATATGAAATAGGGATTTGCGTTGCAAAACACAACGGGTTGTGGCCCTTGGGAAGTCAACCACATCATGCGTGGGCGAACAGGCGATCCTCCTTCGCGGCCTTGCCGGTTCGGAGGAGGAGAGCAACCACGGGTTGACGGTGGACGGAGAGACGGCTTCGCCCCATGTAACACGACAATGAGTATGGCAATGGGTAAAATCGCAGGTCTTCAGCCTGCGTGACTTTGCAAGACACCTTCAGCGAATTTACGTGGGGCTGAAGCCCCACGCAATTGTAGCGAAGCCGGCTGAAGCAGGCTAGGAGGCTACGACTCGCCCGAACTGGCGATTTTCGCTCCCAAAACGTCGGCGCAAGATCCGGCAAACGGCCGACGGTTCACGGCCCACGACGCTTTCGCCTCTACTGTTAATATTGTCTTTTTCTACCCCATAGATTGTGCTATACTCTCACTTGGGCACAATATAATGGGGTATGCGGAGGCGAATCGCCACGCCCGGAGAGGGTTCCAAGAAGGGATCCGGAGGAAGAGCTATGCGGTGTCCGTATTGTGACGACGTCGAGGACAAGGTCGTCGATTCCCGATCCAGCAAGGAGGGGACGGCGATTCGAAGGCGGCGCGAGTGCCTGAATTGCGGGCGTCGATTCACGACCTACGAATACATCGAAGACCAGCCGCTCACGATCATCAAATCCGATGGCCGGCGCGAGGCGTTCGACAAGAACAAGCTCTTCGCGAAAATCCAGATGGCGTGCAACAAACGCCCCATCGCCACTGCAGAAATCGAAGAACTCGTCGACCGCATCGAAGCCGAACTGATCGGTCGGGGCGAACGAGAGATTGCCGCAAATCCGACGATTGGCGAACTGGTAATGCAGGAGTTGAAAGCGGTAGACGAGGTCGCGTACGTTCGTTTCGCATCCGTGTATCGGCAGTTCAAAGACCTGCGAGACTTTGAGAATCAACTCAGGGAGTTAGAAGCACAGAACTAGCGGTCGGGAACCGGCGTCCGGGAACCGGGAACCGAATTGGTCATTGGTAACTGGCCATTCGAAATTGGTCAGTTGTTGTCGATTACGAATTTGCAATTTCTAATGACCAATTCTCAATGGATCGTCCCCCCTTACCCAACCTCCTCTCCCCCGAACCCGCCCGTGTGTGCTCGTAACAGTGTAGCCGGGTCGCATTTCCTGTGATCCGGACCGGAGGCTTTGCGTTTACATGAGATTCGAACGACGAACAACCAATCCTTCTTCCGATCCACTCGACGACGTCACCTACGTCCAGCGCAGCACCGTCATCACCGATCAAGATGGGTCGGAGATTTTCCGGCTGGACAACTTCGACGTGCCCGAGGACTGGTCACAGCTCGCGACGGATATCGTCGCGTCCAAATACTTCCGCAAGCGCGGGGTACCGAAGACGGGGCACGAGACGTCCGTGCGTCAGGTCGTGCATCGTCTCGCGCACACGATTCGAACCGCCGGCGAAGAAGGAGGCTACTTCGACTCGACGGCCGACGCCGATGCGTTCGAAGCCGAGCTCGCACACTACCTCGTGCACCAGGCGGGCGCTTTCAACTCACCGGTCTGGTTCAACTGTGGACTCTACCAGGAATACAACATCCGCAAGGGCAACGGCGGCCATTACTATTGGGACAACTTGCGCGAACGTGTGCTGCAGACGAAGGATGCCTACTCGCATCCACAGTGCTCAGCCTGCTACATCCAGTCAGTCAACGACGACCTGATGGCCATCTTCGATCTGCTCAAGTCGGAGGCGCGACTGTTCAAATACGGATCGGGAACAGGAACGAACTTCTCGAAGATCCGCGGCAATATGGAGAAGCTCTCCGGCGGCGGCACCTCCTCCGGCCTGATGAGCTTCCTCGAGGTCTTCGACAAGGGTGCCGGCGCGACCAAATCCGGCGGCATCACGCGTCGAGCCGCGAAGATGGTCACGCTCGACTTGGACCATCCCGAGATCGTCGACTTCATCAACTGGAAGGCCAACGAAGAAAAGAAAGTCGTCGCGCTGATCGAAGGCGGCTACAGCAGTGACTTCAACGGCGAAGCCTACCGCACCGTCTCCGGTCAGAACTCGAACAACTCCGTGCGTATTCCCGACAGCTTTATGGAGGCCTACGAAAGCGACGGAGAGTGGCAGACGACGCTTCGAACGAACGGCGACGTCTGGAAGACCTACAAGGCGCGCGACTTGATGCGCGAGATCGCCGACGCCGCGTGGGCGTGCGCCGACCCGGGCACGCAATACGACACCACGATCAACTCGTGGCACACCTGCCCGAACACCGACCGCATCAACGGCTCGAACCCGTGCTCCGAGTATATGTTCCTCGATGACAGCGCCTGCAACCTGGCAAGCATCAATCTGTTGAAGTTCCTGAGCGACGACGGCAACTTCGACGTCGACGGTTTCCGTCACGCTTGCCGCGTCTTCTTCGTCGCGCAGGAAATCCTCATCGACTTCGCGTCCTACCCGACCAAACGAATCGCGCAGAACAGCCACGACTACCGCCCGCTCGGTCTCGGCTACGCCAACCTCGGCACCCTGCTGATGGTGATGGGTCTCCCCTACGACAGCCCTGAAAGCATCGCCATCTGCGGCGCCATCACCGCCATCATGTGCGGCGAAGCCTACAAGGCCTCCGCAGCAATGGCGAAGGACAAAGGACCTTTTCCGGGGTTCGAGAAAAACCGCGAGCCGATGCTCGACGTGATGGGCATGCACCGCGACGCCGCCTACGCCATCGACGATGCCCACGTCCCCGCCTACCTCGCCGAAGCCGCCCGCGTCACCTGGGATGACGCGGTCAAGCACGGCAAGCGTCACGGTTACCGGAACGCACAAGCCACCGTCCTCGCGCCGACCGGCACGATCGGTCTGCTGATGGACTGCGACACGACCGGTGTCGAACCCGACTTCGCGCTCGTCAAATTCAAAAAGCTCGCCGGCGGGGGCTACTTCAAGATCGTCAACGCCAGCGTCCCCAAGGCGCTCGCCCGACTCGGCTACAGCAAGAGGCAGCGTCACGACATCGTCGCCTACATCGTCGGCACCTTCAAGCTCGAAGGCACGCCCAACATCAACGCCGACACGCTTCGTGAGAAAGGCTTCAGCGACGACGAGCTCGAGAAGATCGAAGACGCGCTGCCCGGCGCTTTCGACCTCAGCTTCGCCGTCAACCCGTGGGTGCTTGGCGACGAGACGATGGAGCGCCTTGGGTTCAGCGCGGACAAATTCAAGTCTCCGGGCTTCAACCTGTTGCAAGAGCTCGGGTTCACACCCGTCGAGATCGACACCGCGAACGACGTCATCTGCGGACGGCAGACGATTGAGGGCGCTCCCCATCTGAAGGACGAGCACCTCCCCGTCTTCGACTGCGCGAACACGTGCGGCAAACACGGAAAACGCTTCATTCGACCCCTCGCCCATCTGCATATGATGTCCGCCGCACAGAAATTCATCAGCGGCGCCATCAGCAAAACCGTCAACGTCCCGCACGAGACGTCGAGCGAGCAGATCGAGGATCTCTACGTCGAGGGGTGGAAGCTCGGGCTCAAGGCTGTCGCGATGTACCGGGACGGGTCCAAACTCTCTCAACCACTGTCTTCGAAGAGCGAAAAGACAGCCACTGAGGACACGGAGAACACAGAGAATGAGGGTTCATCCCCTGCCCCCGGCTCCTCTGCCCCCCTGCAGAACGAAGTCGTCACCGAAACTGTCGCTGACCCCGCGGAAGTCGAAGCCTCCATCGCCAGGGCGGTCGATGAAGCCTTAGCCGAGGCGCAGCGGACGCAGGGGCCCGTTCGGAGACGGTTACCTTCGAAGAGAAAAGGCTTCACTCAGGAAGCAAGGGTCGCCGGTCATAAGGTGTTCCTGAGAACCGGCGAGTATGAAGATGGCAGCCTCGGCGAGATCTTTATCGATATGCACAAAGAGGGCGCGCCGTTTCGGTCGATGCTGAACTGCTTTGCGATCGCGATTTCGAAGGGGTTGCAGTTCGGTGTTCCGCTGGACGAGCTCGTGGAGACGTTCACGTTCACGCGCTTCGAACCGGCGGGGATGGTAGATCATTCGAACATTCGGTTCGCCACTAGCGTGATCGATTACGTATTCAGAGTGCTCGGCTACGAGTACCTGGGTAGAACCGATTTCCTCCAAGTGAAGCCGGAGGACATCAGTTCCGACATTGCTACGGCAGAAGAAACGGCACGGGAGTCTGTTGCGGCAGACGGTGGTCAGTCAACAGACGAGGAGGCGAGTAGGCGAGCAGGCGTGGCAGTGGATTCCTCAATCGCTGAATCCGACAAGAAAGGCACCACCGTGTCCCCTTCAGAGCGCCTGTCCGCCGAAGCGACGGAAGCCGCGAAGGCGGATAACGAGGGGCGCACTGGAGCGCAAACCTCCGAGAAAACAACCGCGCCCACAATCACAGGACCCATCGTACCCGCGAAAGCGAATGGCGGAACCAATGGTCACGGCCAGGAAGCCGCACACCACCACGTGGACGTCCTCGACCACCAGATGTCCCAGCTTCAAGGCGACGCGCCGTTCTGCGATGTGTGCGGGCACATTTCGATCCGCAATGGGGCGTGTTATAAGTGTCTGAACTGTGGGAATTCGATGGGGTGTTCGTGATCGTCACTGGCGAAAAGGCGGTCATCAGAAAGTAGCAGGCCTTACCTTGTGGAATCACCTCGGGCGAAAGCAGGGGCTTTCCACAGCCTTGTTTGAAGCAACAGCTGACGAAATTTCATCCGTTCCCTCCAATCCACCAAGCAACCCCATCCAACCCCGGCGAGTACCCTCCCTCCGTCGAAACCTGAATCGTAGGCAGATCGAGTTCCGGCGTCTCGTACACCTCCGGCGCCGCCATCATCCCCGTCTCTCTGAACTCCCGAACCCGCCTGTCCCCGTGATAGAACTCCCACTTCGGCTCATCCAACCCCCGCTCCAGATGTCGTCTCGCCGCCACCTCATCATCGATCGCGCACACGACGATGAACACGTCTCCGATCTCAGCGATCGCGGGCACGTGCGCTGACCACCCCCTGTGCTGAAACGCCGCCTCGATCACAACCGAGACGTTGTTGGCGAGATACTGGCGCACGACCTCGAAGAAGAAGAAGAAGAACACCACGTATCTGGGCATCTGCTCGTAACTGTCGTCAAGATCAGATATTGCGCAAATCGACGCACCACCGAGGTCCATCCAATGACTTGCTTTTGGACCACTGCCCATCCATCATAGGTGCACGTTTGGGAATCGTACAGACAGATACGATGTCGATATTCTCCTATCCACACTCCCACTTAGGCTGCTGCGTGAATACGGATGCCTGAAGCAGACTCCAATACCACGAATCAATGGAAGAGCGACGTCTTGCTCTCTCCGGTCGATGCCTTTGGTGCCTCGCACGATCATCTGGTCTTCGTCTACGGTAGCCTTCTCGTTGGGGGCAGCCTGCAACGGACCATTGGGCCAAACCCGTCCGGTCTCGAATGCATCCCGAGTAGACTACGCGGGTATCGGTTAGAATGGGCCGCGGCATCAAGGAAGCCGAGTTTCCTTGCTCCCGAAGGTCAAGCGCTGCCAGAAGATGCGCTCTGGGCATCCCTCACCATCGTCCCGGGGACAACCGACGACGATGTTGCAGGAGCCATAATCGGGGTCAGCCACGAAGGATTGGCCGCCCTCCGAAACCGCGAAGTGAATTACCACCTGATGGATGTCACTGCTCAGTTAGAGGGTTGTTCAAGCACCGCAAGTACTGGAAAGCGAGTTTCGACGTTTCTCCCCATCAATCCAGGCAATGAGATCCCTTTGAAAGGCATATAGGGAAGAGTAGCCTGAATTATGCAAAAAAAAGGTAGTCCCCTTGTACAAGTGTTTGTTTTTCCCTACATTAGGGCTGACACATCAAAACAACACTTGGAAGGAACTACCGTGATAGAACCTAGTCAGATCCGGTTACCATTCGCAAGCATTTCGGGCAAGGTAGTTGAGGCTGATTTTGCCGGTGGCGCCGTCAGGAGTGACGGTGGAGTTCTGTTGCTTCGCGCCCTTGAGTCTCAGATGGGATTGATCGCCAGAATGGTAGATGCTTTGCGAGATCGTCGTCACCCAAGCTATATCGATCACACGCTTTTGGATCTTGTGAAGCAGCGTGTTTTTCAGATCGCTTGCGGCTATGAAGATGCCGTCGATTGTGATGATTTGCGCCACGATCCGGGCGTCAAGGCTGCCTGCGATCGGCTTCCTCTTTCCGGTCCTGATCTCGGGAGCCAATCAACGATGACACGACTTGAGAATGATGTGCGACGCTCGGATTTGTATCGGCTCGCACGGGCTTTTGTAGACGGGTTCATCGCATCGTATGACCAGGCACCCCCAAGCATCATTCTCGATATCGACGACACGGATGACCCAACGCACGGTGCGCAACAGAGCTATAATCAAAAGGTGTGGAAAAAGAGAAAGGGCGACCCTACCCTTCCCGTGAGATAGTTGATTCACACAAAACCGGGTGAGAGGCCCGGTTGGGAAGGAGGATCGCCGTGAAGGAACATACGCATAGAGCCCCATTGAAGTCCATGCCGACGTGGGAGACGGTTGACGATTGGATCCGTGAAGAGATCCAGGGCCGGTTCCAGTCCATTCTGGAGGAGGAGGCGACCGCGTTCTTGGGCCGGTCGTGGTATGAGCGCCGAGCCGAGGTCGATAGCTCCAGGGGCTACAGGAACGGCTACGGCAAGCCCCGGCGTCTCTCGACGAGCTGCGGAACGATCAAGGTCCGGCGTCCCCGGGTTCGTGGTCTGGAAGAGCGGTTTGAAAGCCGCATCCTCCCCCTGTTCGCCCGGAGAACCAGGGCCATTGGAGATCTGCTTCCCGACCTTTATCTCCACGGTCTCTCCCAGGGCGACTTCGAGTTGTCTTTGCGTGCGCTGCTCGGTGATGGCGCGCCGCTTTCGCCGACCTCGATCGCTCGTCTTCGAGGGAAGTGGGAGGTCGACTTCCAGGACTGGAAAGAAAGGCGTCTGGATAATCGCGAACTGGTCTACGCCTGGGCTGATGGCATCTACGTCAAAGCCGGGCTCGAGCGCGAGAAGGCGTGTCTGCTGGTCGTGATCGGCGCGATGAGCGACGGCAGCAAGGAGATCCTGGCGATAGAACCCGGTTATCGAGAGTCTACAGAATCCTGGCTCACGGTGCTCCGGGATCTCCGGGATCGCGGGCTCGAACATCCTGTCCTGATCGCCGCGGACGGGAATATGGGCATCTGGGCGGCCGTTGATCAGGTCTGGCCAGAGAGCCGGCAACAACGGTGCTGGAACCACAAGATCCTCAACGTGCTCGACAAGGTCGCCAAGCGTGCACAGGCTGAAGCCCGCGCACTGCTCGTCCAGATCCCCTATGCCGGCACGAAAAAGGAGGCCGAGAAGCTCCGGAAACGCTTTGCCGCACGGTATCGCTCACAGTTCCCTGCCGCCGTGGAGACGCTCGAAAGAGACTGGGATCGGATGGTCACGTTCTACGACTTCCCGAAGGAACACTGGAAACACCTGAGAACCACGAACGTCGTCGAGAGCCCCTTTGCTTCCGTTCGGCTTCGCACAAACGCCGCCAGGCGATTCAAGAAAGTCAGGAACGCCACGGCTCTCATCTGGCGTACGCTCAAGGTCGCAGAGAGCCGATTCAGGAAACTCACCGCGCCACACTTGCTACAACAAGTCTACGATCAGAAACACTCAACCGGACCGCAGGTCGAAACCGGGAAGATGGCCGCCTGATTTCTTTTACACACCTATTGACCTGAGCTCTGCGCAACAATTTTCACTCTTCAACGCGTATTACAATGAACACTGCTATATGCCGCTACATATCTATGAAGGCCAAAGCGGCAAGCTCATTACGACGATCTTGAGACCCGGGCATCCGACGAACGGTAAACAGGTCGTTTCTATTCTCAAGCGCTTGGTGGAACACCTACGCGGATCTTGGCCAAACGTGGAGATCATCGTTCGCGCAGACTCAAAGTTCAGCTCACCAGAGATGCACGATTTCTGCGAAGACAACGGTATCTACTACGTTCTGGGCCAGGGCGCCAACTCCAAGCTCAAAGCGGCTGGACAAAACCTGATGGACCAAGCGCTACGTCTGAGCGAGCATAAGGAGACGATTCGCTTGTTCTCATCCTTCTCATATCAGGCTGGCACCTACCGGCAGCCTCGCCGGATCATTCACAAGGCTGAAGTCACAAACGGCGAAGCAAATCCAAGATACCGCGTGACCAATTTACAGAGTAATCGAGACGGCTTTATCTATGATCGTATCTACTGCGCAAGGGGACGCACGGAAGGCTTCATCAAGGACCACAAAACATTCCTTCACTCCGATCGAACATCGTGCCACAAGTTTGAAGCCAACCAGTTCCGACTCTTTCTACACAGTGCTGCATACGCCTTGCTTCACGCACTCCGATCACAGGGACTCAAGGGCACCGCGTGGACCAAACCTCAGGTCAACACGATACAGAACCGTTTCCTCAAAATCGGCGCGAGAGTCATTGAAAGCGCACGAAGAATCCGATTCCATTTTCCAACATCGTATCCACTCAAAAACGTCTTGGTGTCAATCATCACCAGGCTCGAAACGAACACGCAGTAACAACGCCGATCTATACCGGGGACAGCTATGTACACGTCGCAAAACAACACCTGTTCCGGACGAAAATCGTGACTCTTGCGACTCGTAGAGACCGCTTACGGGACCTTGGACATCCGAAGAAGCCGAGAACAAATCCTGTGCGTGATCACATCACTCCAAAACAACCTAAACTCAAATTCATGCATGATTCAGGCTAGTGGACGCCTGAAGATCGTCGAGTATGAACCGGAGAAGTGGGCAACTTACCCCGAGATGGAGTACATCCGTGATAGTCTGATAGATAGAGGTTTCGAAACCGAGATCCTGGATCTGTCCAGAGGCGATCTCAACTACGCTATCGACGCTCTGAGGATAAAAGGGGACCCCAACAGAATCGATCTGATCTACAAACGAATCCTCTGGGGTGATCTGGCGAGATCGAAACCAGAAACCAAAGACGCGCTGGCCCACGCCTACTTGAACGACAATGTCTCAGTCGTCAACTCACTCGGTTCACGTGTTGCCGGAAACAAGATGCTCTTGACACTCTTGGAGACGCCCTCCTTTCAGAACTGGGCTGAGCAGAATGACCCGCTAGTTGTAGATGACTTGGCGTCCTTCCGTGGTTGCTTACCCGCGTCGATAATTTGGGGCGACGCTCCGGTGATCGACTGGGGGAACCCTGAGCTGAGTAGGGCCGCAGTCCTTGACGAGCCACACAGATTCGTACTGAAATCATTCCACGGATTCGGAGGAGGCGAAGTGCTCATCGGTCCAGATCTGAAGGACGCCAGCGCGGTCTTCGAAGATCGTTGGAACAAGGACTACATCGCTCAGGAGTATGTCCCCCACGGCAGGTCCCCTATGGCCGTCGAACGCGGATCGGAGATCTCCTGGGAACAACATCACTTTATTCTGGGGGCTTACGTAATCGGTGGGCAGTGCGTTGGGATCGAGGCAAAGACATCTCCCTCTCTCCCGATCAACATGTCCCAAGGCGGTTTCAGAACCGCCGTATTTCCCGTTCGGGTAGTACCTGTTCGGATCGTAGCTTGCGCAACACTGCGGGGAGTCTTACAAATGGATGAAGAACGAAATCGGCTGTCTGTAAAGGCCACGGAAACTGTTCACAGGAAGTATGCCAAGGGCGACTACATAATCAGTGTAGCGCCAGAGACCAAAAGGAAATTGCGGCTAGGTCGGTTCGCCGTCGTAGCCAGGAAGATCGAGTTCCTCGGTCGGGATGAAGTCAAACCAGAACTCGCACGCAGGGACATTCCTCTCAAGACAGAGTTCCGTGTGCACGCGAGGGTTGTGACGTTCAGCGAACGTGCTATACGACGAGGTAAGAGCAAGAAGGACAGAAAGAACATGAAAGTTTGCCCAGATGAGGTCCGCATCGACCAGAGCATCCGCAATGCGGTGGGCATCCCCTTTGTGTACGCAGGCACCACAGTCACAGTCTGGCGGGTCAAGATGCCTCTCTGGCAACACGTCGCCTATTTCTTCCGCTACCGGGTCGCCCGACTGCTCGGCTTCAGATATTTCTTCATCGCGTCTGCTCTGCGCACATTCACGATATGGAGAAAGGGATCTGCCGTGTGCCTATCGATACCTTTCCGATCCTCGGAACCGATGCGCAGAACAAGCTCCAGTTCGAGAGCCCGGTCGAAGTGACAGACAGTAATGGTGAGCCAGTTAAACCAAGACATTTTCAGATCGAGAAAAGGAGCATAGCGAGCCACGAACTCACTCCGGACATCCTTGATCGAAGAAAGAAGAACGAGTGCGAAAATGAAGGAAGGTGGCTAAGACCAAGCAGCTGGCTGCCTGAAGCAGATCCAGATATAGACAGGGTATTCATAGATGCCGCCGACCGCGAAAGACTGGGTCTAAGCCAGATGTACCCGGTTAAGGCTCGCAGGGACATCGCCGATCTGTTCCTCAGCCAGGTCCTTGGTGTCGGGATCTTCTTCTTCGTATCAGCTCTTTCGATCGGCGGTCTCTTGCCATCGACGATCGAATCCCGGCTGCTGATCTCACTTGTCGTGAGCGGATTGTTGGGCGCCAGCCTGATGATCCTTCTCATACGCTCGAGGATAAAATAGGAGCCGTTGGTCTGTATCCATTTGGACAACACGCCTATTTTCATGGCTATATCCGGATCTCTCAACGAGATGAAGTGGGTGAAGGTGCCGTGGTTCCTGGCATGGGGGCGCGGTTAGCGTGTGCGGAACCTCTTCGGAATCTGCTCAGGGATGTTTATGTCTCCGACGGTAAGGAAGATCATATCGTTGAATGCGTCGAGTGTGCGGAATCCGCTGGCTCGGTTCTTGACGATTTGGACGATTCGGTTGAGGCCTTCGGCGATGGCGTTGGTAAGACGCGTGTTCACGAATGCGAGGACGCCGAAGAAGTGCTGTCGCAGGGTCCTGACGAACTTTCGCAGGGGTTCACGTCGACTTCTGAGTGCGGACGTCGTCCAGCATTTCAGGAAGCGTTCGGCAGCCCAGGGCGCTTTGTATTCCCAGAACTGCTCGAACTCGTCCTTGAGTCTCCAGGCTCTATAGATTCGGTAGTTCGCCTTCTCCAGTGCTTTGAGTGTCCGAGTATCCCCTCTGGAGCGTGTCGCTGAGTGCCGGTAGAGGAGCCATCGGAGGCCCTTCATGGCTTTGCGCTCATCCGGGGCAGCTTCACGCCACTGGTCCTTACGGACCTCGTCAACGGCGGCATTGAGAGCCTTGACGATGTGAAAGCGATCGAGGACCAGCTTGGCATTCGGACAGTGTTCCTGGATGGCTCCGATGTAAGCTTCGCTCATGTCGCAGCAGGCCCACTCGATCTTGGATCTCCGGTAGGGACTGAGAGCCTCTGTGAAGAACCGATCGATCGTTTTACGCGCCCTGCCGCGGCCAACCCACACCACGCAGGAGCGGTCCAGATCGTAAACGAGCGTGGCGTACCTGTGACGCTTGGCGTAGGAGATCTCGTCGATCCCGATGGTTTTGAGCCCTCGGATACGATGACCTTCACGAAGCCGCGTGATGGATCGGTGAAGGAGATCCGACAGCGTCGAGGCAGAGATGCGCAGCAACTCGGACGCCGCCTTCTGCGTCATGGTCTGGCAGTAGCGCAGCATGGCATACTCGAAGCGATACGTCACCCGAGAGAACCGCTCCGCCCACGGAATCTCCTCGACCACACGACCGTGGGTAGGACACCGAATCTCCCGAGGATGGTAGAGAAGCCAGACCCTCCACCCGCACACCGGAATGTCACGCCACCGACGCGGATGGGGCATTGTGCGGACGATTTTACCTCGACGGCCGCACTCCGGACAACAACAACCATTCTTATGTGGCTTTACGGCGATGACGAAACAGCTTCTCCCCTCAAACCACCAGCTGACAACACGGAACCCCTTGAATCTCAGCAGTTTCGATAGTAATCTGCTCCCGGTCATAGGTCGCACCCCCTTCGCTTTGATTGTCCTACACACACAACCAAGCGTAGGGAACGATCTATGACCTTGTCATTCTATAGTTTCACCGTTGAGAAACCCGGATAGAGCCTTTTTCATGATGTTGGAGTAATCCACTGAACAACCTCCGCCAACCCCGGCGAGTACTCCCTTACCGTCTCCACCCGAATCGTCGGGCAGTCAAGCTCCGGCGCCTCCCACGCCTCCGGCGCCGCCATCTCCCCTATCTCTCGATATTCACGAACCCGCCTGTCCCCGTGGTAGAACTCCCGCTTCGGCTCCGCCAGCCCCCGCTCCAGATGTCGCCTCGCCGCCACCTCATCATCGATCACGCAAACGACAACGAACACGTCTCCGATCTCAGCGATCGCGGGCACGTGCGCTGACCACCCCCTGTGCTGAAACGCCGCCTCGATCACAACCGAGACGTTGTTGGCGAGATACTGCTGCACGACCTCGAAGAAGAACGTGGACACCACTTTGTTCGTGTCATCCGGCAGCCCATCGTGCCTGACGCCAAACGTGTTGACGTAGCCTTCCTTGATCTCGTCGCGACTGATGACCGGCATCCACAGCAGCTCCCCAAGCTTCTTCGAGAGCGTGGTTTTGCCCGACCCAGGTCGCCCCGTGACGATGATGCATTTCGGCTTGCTCATGTCTTACTCTGATTGATGGTGACTTGGCCGTCCTTCGACTCCGCTCAGGATGACCAAGTCACGGTTCCGCTGTATCACGATCGGACCGTCCGCGATGCGATGGTGGCCGAACTATGATAGAGTGGCTGGACGAACAGACCAACAGCTACTCGTGACCGAAAGACTTAGCCACGAAGGTGCCCTTCGGTACACTTCGACCTGCGGTCGAAAGCACTCAGGACAGGCGAAGACACGAAGAAAACACGGGTATCTGTTTCACGCTCTTCCGGCGCCTTGTCCGATAGTCACAGGGTGTCTACATTTCCGTGGTAGAGAAAGTCTGCGAGAGGCGCTTACCATCAAGGGACAATAGATGAGCACCGAGTATAAACTCAAGCTTCAGGTCAAGCGGGTTGAGAATGGCGAGTATCTGATCACTTCATCAGATTTGCCAGGCCTCGTCGCACAAGGCAGGACTGTCGCGGAAGCAGCTGAAATAGCGCAAGACGTGGCTAGAAAGCTGATCGAATCATTTAGAGAACACGACGATCCACTTCCTGCCTCCCTTCAGGGCATCGATGCGGACTCCTTCGAACTCGAGATCCCCGTCGTCGCCTGATGGGCCGCCTTGCAGGCTTCTCATATAGAGAAGTCGCCTCAAAACTCCGATCTCTGGGATTCCGTTTCGACCGCCAGGCTCGAGGAAGCCACGAGATCTGGCGCCATTCTGAAACGCTGAAGCGCACCACGCTTCCCAATCATCCTCGCGACATTCCGGAAGGTACGCTTTCCGCAATCCTCAGAGAGGCCGGTGTGTCAACCGACGAGTTCCTAAACGCATAGCATCGTCTCCGATGAGCAAGTACGTCATCTGTATCGACAACAAGAGCAATCAAGCAAGTCTGATTCTGGGAAAGTGTACCGGGTTGTGTCGGACACCGAAGCAGAGTCGCAAGACCTGCTACGCGTCATCGATGAGGACAGTTCCGAACCGGATGGATATCTCTACGCGGGACCATGTTCTCGCCAATCGACTTGCCCCAAGAAGCAGAGAGGGCATTAATGGCCGCAGGAGACACCTAAAACTGTGATAGACTATTCAAGCCCTGGGAGACGTTCTCAGAATTGAAAGGACTCACGTGGGAATTTTGGACGTGGGTCCTTTTCTGTGTGTGCCTGTGATGTAGTTCTCCTCTGTCCAGCCCATCGGCCAGGCTCGGACCGACTTCTCGACTCCCGCTCGAAGTGACGGTATCTTCCATCTTCACGAGTTCTGACTGCTAAGTTTCAAGATCGTTTTGTGTTTTTGGTGAGAGGCCGATTGTCATCGAGGTAGCGTAACCCACGGACCACGGGGCACCTCCAATTTTCTCCCCGATAGGGCCACACCAGAGCCTGGGACCCAGGCATCCGTGTCCATCAGTGTTCATCTGTGGTTCCCGGTTTTGGTGTCATTGATGTAGCGTCACTGCGACCCCGGGGTCTCCGCGAATCTTCTCCCCGGTAGCGCCACAAAGCTTGGGCCCAAAGCATTCGTGTTCATCTGTGTTCATTTGTGGTTCCGCTGGTTTTAGGCGCCGAAGGCCAGCGCTACGAACCTGCTTCACTGTGAATCATGCCGTTCTACGAGAGAGGCGATGTTCGGATCCGCTACGAGGAAGTCGGCTCCGGCTTTCCCCTGCTGGTCATCCCCGGCGGCGGGCTGGACTCCACGGTCGCGGGACTTGCGAGCCACCCCTTCAACCCAATGGAGGACTTCAAGGACGCGTATCGCGTGATCTCGGCCGACCTGCGCAACGCCAACGACGGCGAATCGTCCGGCTCCCTCGAGGTCGACCGCCCCTGGGACGCCTACACGGACGACCATCTCGGACTTATGGATCACCTGGGCATCTCCGAGTTCGTTGTACTGGGCTTCTGCATCGGCGCCCCCTTCATCTGGAACATGCTGCGACGCGCGTCCGACCGTATCATCGCGGCCGTGCTGGCTCAGCCCAGCGGCTTCCGGCCGGAGATGCCCACGCTCTTCTATGACAGGAACATCGAGGGCTGGGGACAGACGCTCTGCGCCCGCAGACCCGACGTGACCCCGGCCACGGTCGACGCCTTCCTCGATCGGATGTATCGCGCGAACGCCGACTTCGTCTTCACGGTCACGCGCGACTTCGTTCGCGAATGCACCACACCCATTCTGGTCCTGCCCGACGACGTCCCCACGCACCCCTACGCCGTCGCGATGGAAACAGTGGACCTCGCACCGAACGCCGAAGCCAGCATCTATCCGTGGAAGGACACCCAGGATCACATCGACGAGACGGTGCGCCACGCGCGCGACTTTCTTCAGACGCACTGCTCCGTGACCGTTCTATAGCCTTATCGCCCATTCCCTCGATCCTCACTGCACATAGAAAACGCCCGTGTCACGACGACACGGGCGTTATTGTTTCCGTTCTGCATAGGCCGCTATGGCCTGCTATACGCCGCAAAACGAATGCAGTGCTTCTTCTATAGTTCGAGCACCTCGGCTTCGCTCAGTACAGGCTCCGTCGAAAACTCGCCCGCTGTGTAGAGCGCAGAGGGACTTCTCGACTCCGCTCGAAGTGACCCTGTCTTTGGTCATTCTACGGCGTGATTTGTGTTACAGATCGCCCATCAGACGCTCACAGTCACGTCATCTACGGCGTCTTCTCAATCACCTCACCGTTCGTCAGATGGACGACGGCCTTCCATTCAGAATCATCGCTCCCAACCTCGACACCCCCATACCGCCAGTTGCTCTGGAAGTTGATCGGAAACGACTCGTCGTAGGATGTGTAGTAAAGCGTGTCGTCGCGGTAGAAATCGACGTAGCTGATCGTCTCGGGATACAGGCTGCCGAGGCGGATCCAGCGCTCTCCACCATAGGACAAGTTTGGCTCGAGGCCCTGGAGACAATACTGATCCGCTACAGGCAAATCGGGGACCTCGATCCCGAGGCCTTTTGCCATTCGATGCGCAAAGAACGTGTCCTCACCTTTCGTGACAGACCAATCCGCGGGTGGTTCCTGTTTTGTCATGTTGTTGTAGTAGCCCCACGACGTTCGCGTCTTGAACGCGACCTCCAGCTGGCCAATCGCCTGAGAATCCTCGTTACACACGATCGGCTTGTTCTGATTCCAGCTCTTGACCTCCTGAATCATGTTGTAGTAGCGCTGACGCGACTGGCTATTCCCGTGGATCAGGATGATGTCACTCGCCTCTGCGACTTCGCGGTTTCGATACCCGCCGCCTCCGCTGCATCCGACGGCCATTCCCCCCGACGCACTCCTCGCAAGGTCGATCAGGGACGCCATCCCTTCGGGTTGCTGGATAATTGGGTGGTCGGAGAAAGAGCCGATGTTCATTTCGTTGGCCACTTCGATCAGAACGTTCCTGTATCCGCCGTCCTTCAGGAACTCGGAGGCCGTGGTGACCGCGTTCCGAACCGCACGTCCATCTCGGAGTCGGCGGGCCTGAGATCCGTAGAAGTAACTGACGATGACGACCATCCCCAGCGCGTCAGCCCCCCGTATGAGTGTGTCCATCCGCTCGGCATACACAGGATCGAGAGACGTCCCGTCTTCGCCGAATGGATTGTTATGAATCGTGTGGTTGTCGACCGTGAAGCAAGGCCCCCCACCCTGGAATCCCGTCGTGAAGGCGCGCAGACCATAGCCATACCACTCGGGGAGTGCATCGATCAGGGCCTGCGTGTTCGCAGCAGGATCCCATTGGCCGTGGCCCCACCGGGCGAACCGCTCAGGCGCTTCCTTGTCATCGAAGACCCCCTGGATGAAACGGGCGTTCATCAGGAGACCGTGCACGTCGAGTGTGCTGGATGCGATGGCCGAGTAGGTCAGCTTGCCGTTGATCAGGAAGGATTCATTTTCGATGGAGACGGTGGTCTTGCTCATGGAGTCCTTTCAACATCTGGCGTGATGGCCCATCATTCGGGTGGCAATATATTCGTCTGAGTCAGACTTTGCACAGCCAGGAAACGCAATGACCAGAACGACCCTCATCATGTCCATCTGGATTGCTCTCCACGTTGCGGGGGTCTTCCTGATTCCCCACGCCGTGGCCGGAGACTCTCCGGTCGAGTTCCTCGCCAGAAACTGGGGCTTCCATTTCCTCGCCTACTACCCGGCCCCGGCTGCAGTCATCGCATACACGTTAGCGATCGCCACGCTGCTGCCCCCCGTTCACAACCGTCTTCTGTCGGGGCTTTCACGCCTCGTGCATCACACCCAACAGTATTCGATCCGAGCCGTTTTTGGCGTCGCGAGTTTCGTTACCCTGCCCGTGTTCTGGCAGTTTCGCCAGAAGTACGCCATCCTCGGTGACGGCTACGTTCGCGCCAGAGAACTGGAACGGGGCCACGTCCACCATCCCGGGGGGCCCTTCAACTGGGTGCTCGTTCAAGTCTGCTCGGCTTCCCCTCTGGACGGCGTCGAAACCTACCAGGTCGCCAGCGCCCTGCTCGGGATTCCGTTCGTTCTCCTGTCATTGCTCGTAGCCAGGGAGATCGGACGAAACGCTGTCAGCAGAGCCTTGTGCGGTCTGGCGATCCTGACATCCGGACTGGTCCAGTTCTACTTCGGCTACATGGAGACCTACTCGGCGGTTCCGGTTCTGATCCTGCTCTTCGTGTGGCTCGTCCTGAAGTCGGACACCGCCCGTTGGGCCGTCGTCCCATCTGCGCTCGCCCTCGTGCTAGCCCTGATCATCCACCCGCTGACGGGTGTACTGATCCCGGCCGGTCTCTATCTGGTCTGGTACCACCTCGTGAGAGGCCGATCCCGAGTCCACGCGGCCGTCCTCCTGGGGATCGTCGGGCTCGGGCTGTGGGCCGCCACCATTGCCGGTCTGGTCAACCAGTCGATCCGAGGACTGCTGCCCATCTTCCCGACGGAAGACCAGACTTACGCGCTCCTCACGCTGACCAATGCCTGGGAACGACTGAACGGCCTCATTCTGGCAGCCCCCCTCGTGATCCCTGTAGTCGCCACGGCGATCCTACTCAGCGCACGTGTGACCAGTTTGCGGCCGAGCACGGTTGTCATTCTCGTTTCGGCGGGAACGGGTGCACTCGGTTGCCTCGGTGGGAACTTTATCCTGGGCAGCCAGGACTGGGACCTGATGGCCGTCGCAAGTTTCCCCGTGCACCTGGCCGTCGCGCTTTACGTGACGCGTCTGCTCGAGTCCGTCGGCTCAGTCGCCCTCTCCCCGGTTTTCGCGGCTGGCTTGATCCACACGGCTCCGTGGATCCTGCTCAACCATTCAGATCTTTCGATATCACGCATGGAGGGCACGCTCCGGGACGAACCCGCCACCTATTTCGAGACCCACGATCCCGTCGTTCGTGCCGCGATGTTCATCGGGGAACAAGGCGGAAAGGAGCGACGTCGCAATCCGGATGCTGGAAGAGGGAGCGGTAGAGTCCCCTGGCAACTTCGCCATCTGCTTCAACCTCGCCGTCTTCTACTATGAAGAGGAGCGCTACCAGGATGCCACCAGGACGGCGCTCCAAGCGCTCGAGATCGTGCCCCACAGTGTCACGATGTATCGGATGCTGGAGGATGTCTACGAACGGACCCTTCAGGAAGAGGAAGCGAAGAGCGGTCTTCGCGAGCACACCGACGCGCTGATCGCGAAGGCGCACCAGGCATTCAGTCAGGGAGACACGGCGACGGCCACGATGATGTGGGGCGGCGCATCGTTCATGGAGCCGGGGGAGCCCAATTTCCTCACCCGGAACGAACGAACATTGCCCCTCCTGATCGACGCTTACCACCTCGATCCAAACGCGATCAATCCCGTTCCGTGGACCCGAATGCCGGAACAGCTGCAAAGGCTCGGTGATCGGGTCCTGGGACAGTCGCACGCAAAAGCAGCCGAGCTGTGGCGTGCCGCACTATCTATGGGACGGCAACACGACGCGCTCTACGGGAATCTGGGCGTCGCGTTGTTCCTCGACGGACAGTACTCCGCAGCGGAGAGCGTCTGGAGAGACGGTCTCAAGGTTTTTCCCGGCGATGCGAGTCTGCTCTTCAAGCTTGCTCAGGTTCTGGAGAAGCTGAAGAGGTACGACGAGGCAGAGGCGTGCTACCGTGAGGTCATCGACAGAGGAGACGCGGATTCGGAATTCTATGCGGAGTTTCGCCTGCTCCTCGAGCGCCTTGGCAAAACCGAGGAGGCGCGGAAGATCCGCCAGGCGGGGTTGGAACGTTGGCCCGACGACGAGAGGCTGAAAAGCGAACAAAGCACGCGGTGAGTGGAGAGACCCGCGCATCGACTCCAACGTTGGATCACCTCCGCCTTCCACGCTCCCCGAACGAACATCCCACCAGCACCCCTGACCGACATCCAGAACTTCGCGCCTTCGTTCTGAGCCGTCCAAAGGCCTAAGAGCTCTTTGTTTCCTGATAGATTAACGCCCAACGCAAGGTAGACGGCCTTGTTCGTGACGCTTCCATCGTCTCGAATCTTGACGCGGATCGCGTCCAGATAGACGATCGGATAGATGGTGTCCAGAGGTCTGGACTGCCAGGCCTTGACCTCCTCGATGACATCATCAGTCACACTGGAGAGCAGCGAGGGAGAGACATCGACCCCGTAGAGCTCCTTCAGGTGCTCCTGAATCGCTCGAGTCGTCATCCCACGGGAATACAGCGAGATGATCGTGTCATCAAACCTGTCGAACCGTCTCTGGCGCTTTCTGACGATCTGGGGCTCGAACTCACCATTGCGGTCCCGAGGCACTTCGATCGGGATCGCACCACGGTCGGTCTTCAGTGTCTTCGGAGTCTTGCCGTTGCGGGAGTTACCACTGTTCTTACCGTCAGAATCGTGCTTCTCGTAGCCCAGGTGGTCGGTTATCTCGCTTTCGAGCATCCGCTCCACCAGCCCGGCAGTCAGTTGCTTCAGCAGACCTTTCTCGCCCAGTAGGTCATCGGGACCGTCACAGTTCTTGATCAGCTCATCGAGGAGACGATCGACTTCAGCATTCCTGGCCATAGAACCTCCTGTTTCTTCACTATAGGATTCTATCACCAGTTACACGGTTAATCTTACACACTCAGACCGACCCCCGCTTTCTCTGTGTTCTCCGTGTCCTCAGTGGCGCTTTCCTTTCCGTCAGATCACCTTAGTCTTCCACTCCCCCTTCCCAAACTTCCGCACCGTCAGAACCCCCTGCAACGTCGCGTATACAACCAGCGCCGTCCAGATCCCGTTGATCCCGTATCCCAGCGTGAACGCCAGAACGTACGCCACCGGTAGCCGGACGAACCATTGGGAGATGAGCGTGTAATACATTGGCGGCATCGTGTCGCCCGCGCCTCTCAGGCCTCCGCCGCTGGTCTCGGCGGCAGTCAGAAAAGGTTCTGCCAGGACCATTGCGAGCAGGTAGACCACCCCGATGTCGATCACATCGGTTGCGTCCGTAAACAGTCTCATAAAATGACGCGCGAACAGGAGGGAAGGGACGCCCAGGCACACATTCGTGAGGACCGCGATCAGAAGGGTGGTCCAGCCGTTCCGTTCGGCGGCATCAGGATTTTTGGCGCCCAGGCTCTGCCCCACGAGCGCGGTCGCCACCGTGCCGTAGGCCAGACCGTTCCGGCGGAGGATGCGCTCCATCTGCGTGCCGATCGTGTAGGCGGCCACGGCGATTGTCGAAAGCACCGTCATTCCGATGAACTTGAGATAGACCAGGCTCGACCCATTGCGGAAAATGCCCTGGATGCCGGAAGGCACACCAATCTTCAGGAGGCGGCGGGCAAGGGCCCAATCGAATCGGTAGGACGTCGAGGAGAGAAGTGTGAGATTGAATCGCCCGCTGTAAAGCAGACCGAACCCTACAAGCGTCGCGATCGTGCGACCGGTGAAGCTCCCGACAGCTGCGCCCATAACGCCCCACGCCGGAAACCCGAAGTGACCGAAGATGAGGACGTAGCTCGTCGAGATCTGAACGGTGCTTGCCAGGACGGCCAGATAGAAGGGTGTGCGTGTATCGCCCGCACCCTGCAAGCAGCTGGCGACCGCCCGGTTGAGGGTCATAAAAGGGATACCCAGAAAGAACACCTGCAGGTAGGGCGTCCCCTGGGCGATGACCTCGGGGTCGCTGATGATCGCAGGAAGCAGGAAAGGCGAAATGGCCAGGCTGATCAGCCCGAAGAGGACGCTGAACCCGAACAGTAGCGTGAACGCCTGCTTGGCGGTGGCGCTGGCCTGTTCCATCGATTCGGCCCCGATGGCCTGGGCGACCATCGTCAGCGCCCCTCTCGAAATCGACATCATCAGCGTGAACAGCACGCTCGTGAACGCCTGGGCGATCCCCACGGCAGAGAGGGCGGCCGGTCCGAGCATCCCGACGAGGAAAAGCTGGATCATCCCCACAGCCGTCTCGGCGTGCCCACCGAACGCAACCGGGATCGTCATCGTGACGATCCGGTGTGTCAGCGAGAAGTCGATCCGTTTGGGCGGGTCGTTAGCGGGATCAGGTTCTGGAGTGGAATCCGGTATGCGTCATCCTGTGCGATGGTGGGTTTGAAGTAACGCTGTTCGAGAGGTGAGGATCCGGACAGGCTCCTATTAGGATGCGCCGAAGAGCACTGGATTCGGGATCGTCTTCCACCACTGCGGCGCGTGTGTGTCGATCTCAACTCCCAACCAGGGGCTGACGCCCCTGGCTATGAACAGCCCGCCCCTTCGGGGCTGGAACCTGTCGATCCTTTGCTGCTCTCTGCGTTGAAGGCCTTTGACTTTCAGGCCAGGCTAAGCGCAGCGCGTTTCGGCAACGCCGCCTGAAACGCCGCCACGCTCTCGAAATCATTCAAGGCGTGCCGCAAGTGCAGCGGCTCCGGCTGGCGATACACCGCGTGGATCGCGCGGCGAATCCGCTTCGTCTTCCGAATCGTCGCGCAGTGGTAGTTGAGCAGATTGAACATCACGGCCGATCCTGCCGGGGCGTGCACATCGACGCCTCCGATCCGTCGCGGGCGTTCACGCCCGAACGAATCCATCCATCGCGGTTTCTCCGGATGCACATAAGCCGTCTCGCCATCGGCGATCATCAAGGGGTTATCCCCCCAAGTGCTTTCTCCCCGCTTCTTGGGCCTATGGCGCTTCGTCTCCGCGCTTTCGGGAATGATGCTCGTGCAGTGGGTCGTCTCATCCACGTCGTCCAGGTAGTAGATCGTCTGGATCCCCGAAGCGAAGTAATCGTTCTGGTCAGCCCCCTCGCAGATGCCGCCGTATTCCCGGTGCCACAGGCGTGACAGCGCCAGCGGATCGTCATCGATGTCCTCGGGCGCATCCGCGTCGCACGCTTCCCGTCGCATAAAGCTGAAGCTGCTGAATCGGACGCCCTTCCCCAGAATGGCTTCGATCAAGGGCCACGTGTTGGGATGATAGATCACGCGGTCGAACACATCGATCCGGTGCAGGATAGACACTCCGTGCCCGATCGCGTCGTGTCCGGGCCGCTCACCCCATCTCCCAGTCCTTCGGATGGCAGTCTCGTCAGCATCCATCCCGTCGTTGATCGTCTTCACCTCTTCGGGTGAGAGAGCGCCCTCGATTACGACGTATCCGTTGTCAGCAAAATGTTTGAGTTGTTCGGTCATAGGATATCCTTTTGAAACCAGGAACACGAAGGCGCGAAGACGCGAAAAAGATCAGAATACCATCTCCTGACGCGGGAACATCTCCCAGCCTGGGACCCAGCCCAAACTCTGGAGAGTGACTTGCTTATCTCTGCGGTCTCTGCGTTGAAAGGATTTCAGATCTTCCCGATGCTGGCGCGTTTGGGCATTGCCGATTGAAAGTGCTCCACACTCTTCCACGGATCGACGATGGCGTGGCGGGAGTGGACGGGTTCGGGCTGACGATATCGGACGTGAACCGTGCGGCGAATGTTTTCCGTCCTCCGAATCGTGCCGCAGTGCCAGTTCGCGTTGTTGAACACGACGGCCGTACCCGCCTTCCCGAGCACATCCACCCCACCGATCCGGCGCGGATTCTCTCGCCCGAATGAATCCATCCACAGCGGCTTGTCCGGATCCACGTAGGACGTCTCGCGATCGTCGATCCGATACTCCCCTTCCTTCGTCTTCGGGAACTGTCGCTTTGTCTCCACACTCTCCGGGATGAGCGTCGTGCAGTGCGTCGTCTCATCCACATCGTCCAGGTAGTAGATGATCTGGATCGCGGGCGTGAAGTAATCGTTCTTGTCCGCGCCCTCGACACAGCCTCGATCTTCGCGATGCCACTGACGTGACAGCACGGTGGGATCGCCACCGTCCAGGTCGTCTGGCGGATCGGCCAGACACGGCTCGCGCCGCAGGAAGGACATTCCGGAAACCTGCACACCATCACCAATGATCGCGCGCACCAGCGGCACGGCGTTCGGATGATGGATCACGCAGTCCAGTGCTTCGGTTCGATGCAACAATTCCGGCGCCACGTTTCCTACCGCATCGTGGCCCGGACGTGGTTTCATCACCCACTTGTCGGGATGCGCCCTTGCATCGGCGTCGATCCCGTCGTTGATCTTGGCGATCTCTTCCGGAGATAGGGCGCCGTGGAGGACGGTGTAACCGTTTTCAGCGAAATGTTTCAGGTGTTCGTCCATACGATCGTCTGGTTGTCGTATCGGTTCACGCCAAATAAAAGGTTTAGGGACGGTTCGCGAACCGTCCCTACTAGCCTGAATCATGCATGAATTTGAGTTTAGGTTGTTTTGGAGTGATGTGATCACGCACAGGATTTGTTCTCGGCTTCTTCGGATGTCCAAGGTCCCGTAAGCGGTCTCTACGAGTCGCAAGAGTCACGATTTTCGTCCGGAACAGGTGTTGTTTTGCGACGTGTACATAGCTGTCCCCGGTATAGATCGGCGTTGTTACTGCGTGTTCGTTTCGAGCCTGGTGATGATTGACACCAAGACGTTTTTGAGTGGATACGATGTTGGAAAATGGAATCGGATTCTTCGTGCGCTTTCAATGACTCTCGCGCCGATTTTGAGGAAACGGTTCTGTATCGTGTTGACCTGAGGTTTGGTCCACGCGGTGCCCTTGAGTCCCTGTGATCGGAGTGCGTGAAGCAAGGCGTATGCAGCACTGTGTAGAAAGAGTCGGAACTGGTTGGCTTCAAACTTGTGGCACGATGTTCGATCGGAGTGAAGGAATGTTTTGTGGTCCTTGATGAAGCCTTCCGTGCGTCCCCTTGCGCAGTAGATACGATCATAGATAAAGCCGTCTCGATTACTCTGTAAATTGGTCACGAGGTATCTTGGATTTGCTTCGCCGAGATCAGGACCGGAAAGAGGAAGCCGATCGCAGGCAGCCTTGACGCCCGGATCGTGGCGCAAATCATCACAATCGACGGCATCTTCATAGCCGCAAGCGATCTGAAAAACACGCTGCTTCACAAGATCCAAAAGCGTGTGATCGATATAGCTTGGGTGACGACGATCTCGCAAAGCATCTACCATTCTGGCGATCAATCCCATCTGAGACTCAAGGGCGCGAAGCAACAGAACTCCACCGTCACTCCTGACGGCGCCACTGGCAAAATCAGCCTCAACTACCTTGCCCGAAATGCTTGCGAATGGTAACCGGATCTGACTAGGTTCTATCACGGTAGTTCCTTCCAAGTGTTGTTTTGATGTGTCAGCCCTAATGTAGGGAAAAACAAACACTTGTACAAGGGGACTACCTTTTTTATGGCTATATCCGGATCTCTCAACGAGCTGAAGTGGGTGAAGGTGCCGTGGTTCCTGGCATGGGGGCGCGGTTAGAGTGTGCGGAACCTCTTCGGAATCTGCTCAGGGATGTTTATGTCTCCGACGGTAAGGAAGATCATATCGTTGAATGCGTCGAGTGTGCGGAATCCGCTGGCTCGGTTCTTGACGATTTGGACGATTCGGTTGAGGCCTTCGGCGATGGCGTTGGTAAGACGCGTGTTCACGAATGCGAGGACGCCGAAGAAGTGCTGTCGCAGGGTCCTGACGAACTTTCGCAGGGGTTCACGTCGACTTCTGAGTGCGGACGTCGTCCAGCATTTCAGGAAGCGTTCGGCAGCCCAGGGCGCTTTGTATTCCCAGAACTGCTCGAACTCGTCCTTGAGTCTCCAGGCTCTATAGATTCGGTAGTTCGCCTTCTCCAGTGCTTTGAGTGTCCGAGTATCCCCTCTGGAGCGTGTCGCTGAGTGCCGGTAGAGGAGCCATCGGAGGCCCTTCATGGCTTTGCGCTCATCCGGGGCAGCTTCACGCCACTGGTCCTTACGGACCTCGTCAACGGCGGCATTGAGAGCCTTGACGATGTGAAAGCGATCGAGGACCAGCTTGGCATTCGGACAGTGTTCCTGGATGGCTCCGATGTAAGCTTCGCTCATGTCGCAGCAGGCCCACTCGATCTTGGATCTCCGGTAGGGACTGAGAGCCTCTGTGAAGAACCGATCGATCGTTTTACGCGCCCTGCCGCGGCCAACCCACACCACGCAGGAGCGGTCCAGATCGTAAACGAGCGTGGCGTACCTGTGACGCTTGGCGTAGGAGATCTCGTCGATCCCGATGGTTTTGAGCCCTCGGATACGATGACCTTCACGAAGCCGCGTGATGGATCGGTGAAGGAGATCCGACAGCGTCGAGGCAGAGATGCGCAGTAACTCGGACGCCGCCTTCTGCGTCAAGGTCTGGCAGTAGCGCAGCATGGCATACTCGAAGCGATACGTCACCCGAGAGAACCGCTCCGCCCACGGAATCTCCTCGACCACACGACCGTGGGTAGGACACCGAATCTCCCGAGGATGGTAGAGAAGCCAGACCCTCCACCCGCACACCGGAATGTCACGCCACCGACGCGGATGGGGCATTGTGCGGACGATTTTACCTCGACGGCCGCACTCCGGACAACAACAACCATTCTTATGGGGCTTTACGGCGATGACGAAGCAGCTTCTCCCCTCAAACCACCAGCTGACAACACGGAACCCCTTGAATCTCAGCAGTTTCGATAGTAATCTGCTCCCGGTCATAGGTCGCACCCCCTTCGCTTTGATTGTCCTACACACACAACCAAGCGTAGGGAACGATCTATGACCTTGTCATTCTATAGTTTCACCGTTGAGAAACCCGGATAGAGCCTTTTTTATGCATAATTCAGGCTAGGAGCCTGTCGGGTTACACCCGGAAGCTCGTTGAGATTAAGTCCAGCTGAGTCTGTCAGCGACCGGTTACCTTCGTTTTTTCCTTGAGCCGAGTTCCTCTTCGGGATCAGGTAGCCAATGAGAGTCGATAGAGTTTCAGAAGGTTGTGTGTGAGACAGATCAGGTTCCATTCTCTGATGACTTTGTGGATTCGGCGGAATGAGAATCGGGTGAAGTTCCGAACGGATTTGATCTGTCCAAACACGGGTTCGATGATCTGTTTTCTTTTCCAGTAGGTGCAGCGACCTTTCTGTGTGAGAAGCTTTCTCGCCATTTTGTCTTTCGTCGTTGCGCCCTTGGGGATCCGTCCCCTGGGGCAGGTCGCGATGGGCGTTCCATGTTTCTGTTTTGTCGTCGCCACATAGAGGTCGACGCCATCTGATTGAACCTGATCGACCTGACTTTGGTTGAAGTATCCGGTGTCGGCAGTGAGGTGCTTGGGTGTCGTGCCGCCCATATTCGCTCTGATCTGGTTGACCATAGGTGTCATCTGGTTCTTGTCATCAGCTTCTTGGGTGACGTCGGCAGCAACGACAATCTGGGCCTTGTCATCCACAGCAGCTTGGCAGTTGTAGGCTTGAAGGAATTGGCCCCCTGAGACCATGATCCGTGAGTCGGGATCGGTGAAGTTCAGTTGTTCCTTTCAGTCGGGCTCTTTCGATGGAGGCTTGGGCTTACGTCCACGACCGCCGCGGCGCTCCCGGGCCTTTACCTTCTCTTCATACGCTGCCTGCTTCTCAGGAAACTCAGCCTCCGCTTCGGCTTCGATCTCGGCTATTGCGTCGCGGATTACTTTGAGTCGAGTCTCCCGGTGCTGCAACTCCTCGGGCAACTCGTCGCCGCGGTTGTCCTTTCCGTAGAGTTCGTCTTCGGCCGCGTCAGTGGCTTCGGCCTCGGTCAAGAGTCTGCGCACTTCGGCCTCGATCTCGGCTTCTTTCTTCTTCATCCGGCCGTAGCTCATCGCTTTGTGTTTTGAGGCATTTGCTTTGACTTTCGTGCCATCCAACGCCACGTGTCCCAGCTTCACCAGACCTGCCTTCACGCAGAGACACAGCACTTGCCTGAACAGACCTGAGAGGGCATCCAGATGCCGTTGACGAAAGGTCGATATCGTGTCGTGATCAGGATGCTGATCCAGGCTGAGCACACGGAAAGCAACCGAGTCATAGGTCGCACGCTCGATCTTGCGGGAACTCCTGATGCCTTCACAGTAACCATACAGCAGTAGGCTCACCATCATCCGGGGATCATACGGTGGCTGGCCACCTTGAGACCCATCGTAGGTCTCGTAGATCGCGGACAAATCAAGTTGTCCGACGATATCCAGAATGAAGTAGGTCGGATGACCCTTGGGAAGCCAACTCCGGAGATCCGGAGGCAGCAACATCAACTGAGCCGGATTGTAGACACGAAACCGAGTAGAAGTGCTCAACGGAAACCTCCAATTCAGAGTCGGAACCTTGATCGCACTTCTACAATACGAAATCTTCCTCCGGCTGGGTACTCCGACAGGCTCCTAGCATCGACATTTAAATTCTCTCGATACTTGCGCGTTTCGGAAGTGCGGCCTGGAACTCCGCCACACTCTTGAACGGGTCCTTCAACGCGTGCGTGGAGTGAACGGGCTCCGCCTGACGATATCGGACGTGAACCGCCCGCCGGATCCGCTCCGTCTTCCGGATCGTCGCGCAGTGCCAGCTTGCGTTGTTGAACAGAAGACCGGATCCCGCTTTCGCGTGTACGTCGACCCGACCGATCCGGCGCGGGAACTCGCGACCGAACGCGTCCGGCCACAGCGGCTTGTCAGGATCCACATAGCTCGTGCGCGCATCGTCGATTCGCAGAACCCCTTCGGTCGTTTTGGGCAGCGTTCGTTTCGTCTCGGCGCTCTCCGGAATCACGCTCGTGCAGTGCGTCGTCTCGTCCACGTCATCCAGATAGTAGATAATCTGAATCGACGGCGCGAAGTACAAGTTCCTGTCGGCGCCCTCTACGGTGCCGCTGTCCTCCCGATGCCACTGTCGCGACAGGGCGAGCGGATCGCCCCCGTCAATATCCTCCGGCGGGTCGGCCAGACACGGTTCACGACGCATAAAGGTCAACCCGGAGCACAGACAGCCCTCGCCCAGGATCGCCTTTACAAGCGGGATCGCCGACGGATGATGGATCACACCATCCAACGCTTGAGTCCGATGCATCAGCCCGGGGGCGTCGTTACTCACCGCATCGAAGCCCGGACGAGGCCTCATCACCCACTCCTCCGGATGTGTGGCCCTGTCCGAGTCGATCCCGTCGTTCACCCGTGCGATTTCCTCGGGCGACAACGCCTCGTGCAGGACGACATAGCCGTTTTCCTTGAAATGATCGAGATATTCGTCCATCCTACCGCTCCTTGGCGTGCCTGAATATGCGGGAAGCTAACCACCAAGACTCTAAGACACCAAGATTTTCGGGGTGTGCCACTTCCCCAATTGAAGATTTTCGGGTGCCACGCGTCCAGGTTTTTTCGTGTTTTTCGTGTATTTCGTGGTTAGGCTTTTCCTATGAACCGTTACGAAACCCTCCGCCGACGCATCGCCGGTCCGATGGTCCCCCTCCCCATCCTCTACTGCGACAACCTCTCTGTCGACCACGCGGGCATCGCACGCTACGTCACCTGGCTGCTCGACGCGGGAATGACCAATACCTGCCTCACTTACGCCTACAGCCAGATCGGCTACGTCAGCGAAGAAGAGCCGATCGACATCACGCGAACGATCGCAGACGTCATCGGCGATCGGGCGGTTTTCATCGCCTGCTCGCACATCGACACGACCGAGAACACAGCTGCCCTCATCCAACAGATCAAGGAACTGGGTGCCCACGCCGTCTTCGCGATGCCCGAGCAGGATGGATGGCCAGCCGAGCAATACGGACCCCACCTCTCCACGATCGCCGAAACAGCTGACTTTCCGCTCCTGCTTGTGAACAACATCTCCCCAACCGATGCCGCGTCACCCATCTTCTCGATCGATGCGTACGAAGGCTTGCTCGAGCACGACGCCATCGTCGGTCTGAAGGAAGACTTCAACAACGTCCCCTATCGCCTGGACCTCATCCGCGAATACGGCGAACGTCTCTGCATCATCGGCGGCGGTGTCCAGCGCAACTACCTCTTCTTCCACCACCATCCGCAGCAGGGCGAGTTGTTCGGCCAGTTCAGCCCGGCCACGGCGCACCGGTTCGTCGCGATGCTCGACGAAGAGCGGATGCGGGAGGCCATCGACTTCATAGCCCGTCGAGATCTTGCGTTGCGCGAAAGTCTTCTCGACCTCAACTGGCTCGCGCGGAATCAGGTCTATATGTATCAGATGGGATTCGCGGAGAGTTGGAAGCTTCGCCCCCCGCTCGAGTCTGCAACCGAGGCGCAAGTCTCGGAGGTCATTGCGGTGATGAAGGGGTATCCGGATGTGTTTACGGAGTTATGCGACTCACGTAGACACCATCCGGAGCGAGACGGAATCCGGTTCCCCGACGGCACGTAGGGCTGAAGCCCGACGCTGGAAACACAAAGCCGGCTAAAGCCGGCTATTCCAACCCCGGAAATCGGGAGAGCTCGAACCCTGTCCGCACCAGCGATTCGCTCGTCTACCTACGTGGCTACGACTACTACAACATCAACTTCTGGCAGAAGCTCAGACGATTCCAATTCGGAATCGTCGACGACCCCTTCTGAGTACAGCAAGCGTTTCCTTCCACGGATTTATTTTTACCAGGGATTCGTCCCACTCGAACATTGCGTAGCGGCCCAAAATAGACCCGGCCAAGAAGCGAACCGGGGTGACAATCGTTGTTCGTTGGTGATGCGCGAAGCGAGAACTCCCAGTAAATCGACCTGCAGATCCTCCTCCTCCCTTAGCCGCTATCCTCGATCCCGATTCACCCACCGAACCCAACCTCCGTGTTCTCAGTCGTATGTTTTTCGTCTTTTTTTTGAACCGCGCTCCATCGGCCGGTGTCCTGACAGGTGAACGCCCAGAAAACGCGCGTGTAACCACCTCTCAGGAAGGAGCGTCCAATGTAACCCACGACGCCGGTATCAAGTAGCGATGGGGTTTTTTGGTGACGTGACAAAAACGTGTAGGCTTCTTGAGTACGTCGCACTTCGACGGAGTTCATCCTGAGCGCAGTCGAAGGGCTCAGTGTGACGTATCCATCCTCGGTGTAATCTGTGTGTTCTGTGGTTCCACCCCGTCTTTCAAGGACATCGATGACCGACGAAGACCTCCTCACCGCCATCGCAAAGCAAGATGCTGATGCCTTCGGGGAGTTCTTCAACCGCTTCGAGCCTCAAGTGATCCGTCACCTGACGCGTATCGTCAGAGATCCGGCAACCGCCGACGATCTGACTCAAGACGTCTTTTTCCGGGTCTGGGCGCGCGCTGGGCAGTGGTCGGGGCGAGGCAGCGCGCGGAGTTGGCTGCTCACGATCGCCACAAATCTGGCCCTCAACCACTTACGCACCGTTAAACGCCGCCGCGAGCAGCCTCTCGACCCTGGACCCGATCCTTACGCCGAAGGCGACGGGACCCACGCCCCCAGCTGGATGATCGACGAAGCCGCCGTCGGCGCGGATGAGCAATACGAACAGACCGAGCGACGGCAGTTGCTCAACGGCCTCGTCGACGAGCTGCCCGAAGACAAGCGCGAGGTCTTACGCCTCGTCTACGACGCCGAAATGGATGTAAGGGATGTCGCCGACCACCTCGGCATCCCAGAAGGCACCGTAAAATCCCGAATGCACCACGCGCGACGACGACTGGCCGATCGATGGCGCAACATCGAAAAACCCTGAACCACCCTTCGACTACGCTCAGGACAAGCTCCGACACCAAGACACGAAGAAAACCGGAAGGAAAGGCATGAGCCCCCACTCAGCTTGCGGACATAACCCCCACCTTCTGGGTGAATCAGCCCACTTCAGTGGGCTTCGCTAAAGTTGCGTGGGACTTCAGTCCCACGCGGCTTGGCCGATTACCGACACTTCGACTCGCGCTCAGTGTGACGGTATGTCGGCCTTCCTGAACTATGAACACTCTCAATGAGGTGCGAATGACAATCACTCCTGCAACACCCTGGCACAACACCTCCTACCAGACCTTCATCTCGAGCACGCTGCCCGACCTGTTGGCCGATCGTGTCCCGCTCGATGGCTACAGCGTCAACCGGGTCGACGACTACAACGTCAACGTCGAACTGTCGCTCAGGACGAAGGGCGGCTCGATCGATCTGTCGTTCGCTGACGTGCCGGCCCCGGATGAACACGGCCTGTTCTTTGTGGACGGACAACAGGAGAAAAATGGCGGCTACCGCGTTGTCGTTCCGTATCCCGACGGGTTCGACCTCACAAAGGCGAACATCCTGTGCGTCGGCGAACAGTTGGCCGAATTCGTGGAGGCACGACTGGGGGATGCGCCGAACGATCTCGACTGGGATCAGAAGCTGGCGGAAGCCTGGCTGCCGGTCACCGGCTGGCTGGACACGTTCCTTCGGACCCAGCCCACGTCCCAATTTATCCAGAGCACGAACTGGCTGGACCGCACAACGCATCTTCGTCGCATCACGCTCGTCCCGATCGCCTTCGCCGAGGGTCCGTCGGAGAAGACGCACATCATACCCTCACTCCCCACGAGATCGCACTACCTGATGTCGCCCGAAGACGCGGCGGCGGGCTCGAAGCGTGGGTTGACCTGTCCCATCATCCAGCCCGAAGGCCCGAATATGGGTTGGATCTTCGAAGTCGCCCGGGGCGCGGAGATCAGGGACGGACGGCTCGTCCGCATCGAAGGGGCAGATCCCGCGGACGCGTCCCTCAACGTCGGCTGGAGCGGCTCGATGATTCCCTTCATCGAGCACACCGACTCCGCCCGCTTGCTAATGGGCGCGAATATGATGCGTCAGTGGATTGCTCCGAGGAACACGGCTGGTCTCCCGTCCGTCCAAACTGCGCAGACCTATCCCGAAGATCTCGTCGACGCGCTCTCGAATCCACCCGGCCCGACACCCGAACCTGCGCTCGTCCAGACGGGAACGGAGCCGGATGACGCCGACTACTGGGCGGGCTATAACCTGCTGACTGCCTTCACGATGTGGGACGGTGACACGTTCGAGGACGGCGTCGTCTTGTCCGAGTCCGCGGCGGCAAGGATGGCCTTCCCAGCCGACGTCGATCTCGGTGATAAGTTGAGCACGCGTCACGGCTTCAAGGGCGTCGTGTCCCGTATTCTACCCGACTCTGAAATGCCCGCGCTTCCCGACGGTACCGCGGTCGACACCATCATTTCGCCGACCAGTCTGATCTCGCGAGTCAACTTTGGTCAGCTGCGAGAAGCTGTGATGGGCCGCATCGCTCACGCCGAAGGCCAGCCTGCGGTCGTGCCCGCCTACGAGGCACTGTCAATCGAAGACTTGAAGAGCCGGTTGAAAGGGGTGGGGCTGCCCGAGGATGGAATGGACCAACTGACACTCGGCGGAGAGGCGCTCCCGCACAGATCGACGGTGGGCTACGTCTACTGGGGGCGCCTCACGCATCTGTCACGGCACAAGCTGCGCGGTACGGACCACCTACTGGGGCCCGTGCTCTTCGGTGAGCGGCAATACTCAACGCTGAAAGGTCTCAAAGCCTACGCCACGATCGGCGATCTGCTACGACGCGCAACGGAAGCAGGCAACACCGTCCCGACACTGGACAACGTCACGGCCAAACTCAACGAGGCCGGCATTGTCCTCGAGCGGAATGGAGAGGAAGTCACGTTCTCGACAAACGGCACGAAAGGCTATACCCTCGCCTCGCCGGTCCCTCACCCCTGGCATCCCGAGGTCGAACTGAGGGCCGTCAGCGAAGGCGAAGGCGATCTCTACGACGACGTCGTCGCGGCGGACGAGCGGGTGCGTCGCCTCGACGACAACGCGCCCGCCCCGCTGAAGTCGGCGGCGATCGAGCGTCTTGCCGCGGCCGTCGGCGACTATCTGGACGCATCCCTCACACCGAGCGATCTAGAAATCGACGCGCGTGTGCCCGATAGCGGCCGTGCCGTCATCGTCCCCGGTGCCGAGCTCGCACTCGATCAGATCGGTGTCCCTCGCGAAATGGCGTGGACCCTGTTCGGTGAAGACGTCGCGTCGGAGCTAGGCGAGGACGCCGTCGAGAAGCGAACGAAGGCTGCTACGTCACGTCTGGAGGAAATCGCCAACTCCGCCCATCTCCTGATCCACAAGGGCGTCCACATCACAGCCACGTCTGTGCTCGCTGCGCGGCCCGTCCTCATCGACGATCCCGTTATCCGCATCCATCCGATGCACTGCGCGCTTCTGGATGCCGACTTCGACGGCGATCAGGTCGCCGTCACGCGGCTCAAGTCAGAAGACGCCGTTCGCGAATGTGTGGAACGACTTTCCATCGCCGGCCACCTGCGTCACACACCCGACGCGCTTCGAATCCTCATCGGACGGCCGCACGGAATCAACTGGGGCTTGACCCGGCTTGCCAGAACGGCTGACGGTCGGAAGAAGATGACAGACATAGCCGGCGAAGCGATCGGTGAGGATTACGGTGGTCGCCGGTCTTATCTCGCCCTGCTCGAGCGCATCTTCGAGCGGGAAGGCGACAACGACGAGGGCTTGGCTAGAACGTTCGCCATCTACGACGGCCTGATGCGACTCGGGCTCCAGGCGTGCAAGGAATCGGGCGTCTCCATCAACCCGTTCCTCGGTGCCTCTCTCGATCTGCCCGCGCCACCGCAATCCGACGATCTCGAATTGATGCATATATACAAGGAAGAACTCATCGCCGCGCTCAATCAGCATTCGGATCCCGATGACGGCGATGTCGGCACCTTCAACAGCTTCCGGCTCACAGGAACACGCGGCAGCGATGGGCAATACGTCCTCTACTTCGGCGCCATCGGCCACGTCGAGGGCGTCAACGTTCGTCACGGCTACATCAAAGGCCTCGACGTCGACGAAACCGCCGCCCTCAGCGCGAGAACAAGAGCCGCCATCGCCAGCGCCAACCGACAGATGGCCTCCTTCGACGATCGCCCGACCCTTCCCGGCCGCTCCTACGGCGTCATCGCAAGAGCGCGCAGAAGCGATCGCCCTGGCGTCGTCTTCGCACGGGCAGCCGCCAGAGGTGAAGTCGATCCCTTGGAGGATGTTGATGCGCGGATCTTGTGTGGCTTGCCGGTGACATAGTCATCTGACCGACATACACGTCAAAGCCGCGGGTTGGTCGAGAGGACCGATCCGCGGCTTTTATTATCAGAAAGAAGTCGCCTGCTTGTCATTTCGACACGGTGTCACCCGCGACCAGGAAACACACCATCGCGATCTGCGGCGACCCGTGGAGAAATTCCTGCGCCTGGATGCAAGAGAGCCTGTCACGTTGTCCCTTCCCGCAGGGATCTCTCACCCGTGGCGAGGGCCGAGGCTCAAATCGGGTTCGAGATGACAAACTAGATGCGCGATCTGGATCCCACACGTCGGTTCACCAAGCTGCTGGGGAAGACTACCCACTCGACGCCTCTTCGCCCGGTGCCCTCGGTGGTAGGTTTTCAGTGTATTCTGTGTGCTCTGTGGTTCCCTCTCTCACTGGGCAGGCTCACCCAAATCCCGCGGAGTCCTAGGCCAATGGAACTTCTCCTCCCCCGTCAGCAGCGCCCGATGCTCTTCGGATATGGTCTTCACGAAGTCGGGATCGGGATCGTACCGGTTCCACGCCTGGAACATCGTGGGCATATACCCACCCAGAATGAGAAGGCGTTCCCTGTTCGACCGGATGATGCCCGCCGAATGCATCAGGGATTCGTAGAAGAGTAGCGTCGAGCCCGCCGGAGCTTCGACCTGATGGATCATAGAAGGATCTTCCATTGCCGCATCCACGATCGCATCACGTGAAACGTCGGTCCCCACCTTGTGCGTCCCTGCGATGACCGTCGTCCCGCCGTCATCCGGCCCTAGATCCGTCAGATTAGGGTTTGCCACGAAATAAGTGCTGCACTTTTCAAGGTAATGATCTTACGCTCGGAGTGTGGACGTCGAAACTCTCCGAACGAAGTATGAAGCCTTGGCTCCGGTGCTGACGGAACGCACGCGTCGTCTGTGGGCCGCCACGGAAGCCGAAGCGTTGGGTCACGGTGGGATCGCGATTGTGGCTCTGGCGACAGGAATGTCCAGAGAGCGGATCTTTCGTGGCATTCAGGAGTTGAGGTCGGACGAACCTTTGGACCCGGCTCGCATCCGGCGTCCAGGCGGCGGTCGTAAGCGGAAGGCCGACACGGACCCGACGCTGTGGCAGGACCTGAATGATCTGGTCGAGCCAACGACTGCGGGGTCGCCTGACGACAATCCTCTGAGATGGACATCGAAGAGCACTCGCAAACTGGCCGCCGAGTTGCAAGCGATGGGGCATTCGGTGAGCCCCAGGATCGTTGCCAATCTCCTGCACGAACACGATTACACGCTGCAGGCGAATCGGAAGACAAGGGAGGGATCTGCACACCCGGATCGGGACGCTCAGTTCGTTTACCTCGATGATCGGATTAGCCAGCAGCAGCAGCAGGGCCTTCCCGTTATCTCGGTGGACACCAAGAAGAAAGAGTTGATCGGCGACTTCAAGAATCCTGGCCGAGAATGGCGACCCAAGGGAGACCCGGAGCGTGTGAAGGTACACGATTTCATAGTGCCTGCTCAGGGCAAGGCGATCCCTTATGGAGTGTATGATCTGAGCCGTGATGAAGGCTGGGTAAGTGTCGGTATCGATCACGACACGGCCAGCTTCGCCGTGAATGCGATCCGAAGTTGGTGGAAGAACATGGGACGGCCCGCCTACGGCACTTCGACGCATCTGCTAATCACGGCGGACGCAGGCGGCAGCAACGGCGCCAAGACGCGGCTGTGGAAGTGGGAGCTGCAGCGCTTTGCGAATCGCACTGGCCTGACGATCACCGTATGCCACTACCCTCCTGGCACTAGTAAGTGGAACAAGATCGAACATCGCCTGTTCTCCTTCATCGCTATGAACTGGCGAGGCAAGCCCCTGGTCAGCCTGGCTGCAACCGTGAATCTCATTGCCGGAACGACCACTCAAGCCGGTCTCCGAGTACGCTCCGAGATCGACAAGCGACCCTACCCTAACGGGGTCAAGGTGACCGATGAACAGATGACCCAAATCGATCTCACTCCGCACGATTTCCACGGCGACTGGAACTACACGATCCGGCCAATGGCTCAACATTGAGATCGACCGTTTATTTATTCGCGAACCCTTAGTCAGCGCCTTGACAAACGAGAAGTGGTAGAGACCCCGTTCCATATGACTGTATGCCGGGTTGATTCCACGATGGAAGCCAAACCGCTCCCCACCATCGGCCACTGGCCGGCGTATGTGGGCATCCGATTGCTGGAGCCGGGCCGGGCCACCGATGATTTCCTCTGCCATCCCGACAATGAACGGGCTCGTCAGGTAATCGAAAAAACACTGTGCCAGGTGCGGCAGGTTATCGATCCGGAAGAACTCCTCCGTCGTACTCGTGTTGAAGCAGTTCGGCCCGGGCATTTCTCCGTTCCGGCGAAACTGATCCTCTATCTCATACAGCGTCTCCTTCAGCACATCGATCTCGTCCTGCGACAACACCTGTTCGACAATGACGTACCCGTAGATCTCGATGTGCAATCGCTGAGCGGGCGTCAGCGCGGGAAACGACTTTGCTTTCGGTTCTGCGGTCATTGATTCCGATCCCTTGGTTCCGTGGACGTCACAGTGATGCCCATATGATAGGCCGGGCAGCGGCCAAGCCATCGCTCCTCTCACTGCAGTTCCGTAGGAATTCACACTACGATGGTGGTGCGAATGCGTCGGCCACCGAGACGAGGGACTCAAGCCCACCGCTTGGCCGCAAAAGTCGGGTCGAAAAATGGCTCTATCCGGGTTTCTCAACGGTGAAACTATAGAATGACAAGGTCATAGATCGTTCCCTACGCTTGGTTGTGTGTGTAGGACAATCAAAGCGAAGGGGGTGCGACCTATGACCGGGAGCAGATTACTATCGAAACTGCTGAGATTCAAGGGGTTCCGTGTTGTCAGCTGGTGGTTTGAGGGGAGAAGCTGTTTCGTCATCGCCGTAAAGCCACATAAGAATGGTTGTTGTTGTCCGGAGTGCGGCCGTCGAGGTAAAATCGTCCGCACAATGCCCCATCCGCGTCGGTGGCGTGACATTCCGGTGTGCGGGTGGAGGGTCTGGCTTCTCTACCATCCTCGGGAGATTCGGTGTCCTACCCACGGTCGTGTGGTCGAGGAGATTCCGTGGGCGGAGCGGTTCTCTCGGGTGACGTATCGCTTCGAGTATGCCATGCTGCGCTACTGCCAGACCATGACGCAGAAGGCGGCGTCCGAGTTACTGCGCATCTCTGCCTCGACGCTGTCGGATCTCCGTCACCGATCCATCACGCGGCTTCGTGAAGGTCATCGTATCCGAGGGCTCAAAACCATCGGGATCGACGAGATCTCCTACGCCAAGCGTCACAGGTACGCCACGCTCGTTTACGATCTGGACCGCTCCTGCGTGGTGTGGGTTGGCCGCGGCAGGGCGCGTAAAACGATCGATCGGTTCTTCACAGAGGCTCTCAGTCCCTACCGGAGATCCAAGATCGAGTGGGCCTGCTGCGACATGAGCGAAGCTTACATCGGAGCCATCCAGGAACACTGTCCGAATGCCAAGCTGGTCCTCGATCGCTTTCACATCGTCAAGGCTCTCAATGCCGCCGTTGACGAGGTCCGTAAGGACCAGTGGCGTAAAGCTGCCCCGGATGAGCGCAAAGCCATGAAGGGCCTCCGATGGCTCCTCTACCGGCACTCAGCGACACGCTCCAGAGGGGATACTCGGACACTCAAAGCACTGGAGAAGGCGAACTACCGAATCTATAGAGCCTGGAGACTCAAGGACGAGTTCGAGCAGTTCTGGGAATACAAAGCGCCCTGGGCTGCCGAACGCTTCCTGAAATGCTGGACGACGTCCGCACTCAGAAGTCGACGTGAACCCCTGCGAAAGTTCGTCAGGACCCTGCGACAGCACTTCTTCGGCGTCCTCGCATTCGTGAACACGCGTCTTACCAACGCCATCGCCGAAGGCCTCAACCGAATCGTCCAAATCGTCAAGAACCGAGCCAGCGGATTCCGCACACTCGACGCATTCAACGATATGATCTTCCTTACCGTCGGAGACATAAACATCCCTGAGCAGATTCCGAAGAGGTTCCGCACACGCTAACCGCGCCCCCATGCCAGGAACCACGGCACCTTCACCCACTTCATCTCGTTGAGAGATCCGGATATAGCCCGAAAAATAGACCCCGGCCAGGAAGCGTACCGGGGTGACAATCACCTTCGTTCATCCCCCAATGTTCTCAGTGTCCTCAGTGGCGCCTTATGGAGCCGGCCCCACACGAACGTAGAGGTGGTCCGTTCGTGTCTTTCGTGCCTGCCCGCCGTAGCTCCGCGAAGGCGGGTATTTCGTGGTATGCCTTTTCACTCGTGCTGGATCGCCTCGATCGGATCCGTTGCCGCCGCTCTAAGCGACTCGTAGGCCACGGTGGCCAACGCGACGGCCGATGCCAGCAGCGCAGAGAAGAGAAACGGCTGCACGTCGAGGTCGATGCGATACGCAAAGTCAGCCAGCCAATCGCGCGAGATCCAAAAGCCAATCGGAGCGGCAACGGCCGCGGCGAGGATGACCAGGGCCATAAACTCTCTCGACAGCTTACCCAGGATCTCCTGACTCGACGCGCCCAAAACCTTGCGGATTCCGATTTCCTTCCGCCGTTGTTCCGAGGCGTAGGACGCAAAGCTCCACAGCCCTGCACACGAAATGGCAACCGCGACCAGCGTGAAGGTCAGGAACAGCTGCTGAGCCCGTGTTTCGCTCCGGTATACATTGTCGAGCTGGTCGTCCAGAAAGGAAAACTGGAAGGGCTTGCCCGGTAGCAGTCGGCCCCAAACCGCCTCGATGCCGGCGATGGTCTCCGGGAGATTTTCGCTCGCGACCTTCAGATAGAGATACCGAAACGAGGGCACCCAACGGTAGAAATAACCGGGTATGATCTTTTCATAGAGAGAGTGCGCGTGGAAATCGCGCAACACGCCGACGATCGTCGGTCGGTAGTCCCCGAATCTGAGAACCACCGTTTTCCCGATAGGATCCGATAGCCTGAGTCGCCGGGCCGCGGTCTCGGTCAGGAGAACCTCTACCGGAGCGGGACCCGTCGTGCCTCCCGCACCACGCACGATCCTGCTCGCGTCGGTTGCCCCCGTCGGGGACAGATCGCGTCCGGCGACGAATTCCATCCCCATCAGCCCGATGAAGTCCCGGTCGATCGAGCTTCGAGCCATCACGACATCCGATTCCGAATCCCCCTCCAACCCCACGGGCCCGTAGCCCACGTACTGGCCCATCCGGAGTTGAGCGGCCGATGCCCCGACGACCCCCGGCACATCCATAAACGCCTGCTTCACCGTCTCGTACTTCGGAATCAGATCGTAGTCTTGACGGAACAGATGCGTCACAACCACGTGTTCCCTGTCAAACCCCAGATTCTTCTCGCTCATATACTTCATCTGACTGTAGACCACCCACGTCACCGCGAGCAGGACAATCGTGACTCCGAACTGGAATACCACCAGCCCCTTTCGAAGCAGACTGCGCCCGGAGCCCAATCCGTGGAAATTACGAAGCACGGATCCCGGATGGAATGCGGACAGCACAATCGCCGGATAACCCCCGGCCAGAAGACCGACCAGTGGCACGCACAGCGCGGTCAGACCTGCGATCAGGACGTTCTTCGGCGCAGCCAGCGTATAGGGTCGACCCACGACGTCCGCGAATGTCGGAAGCAGGAGCGTCACCAGCCCGAGCGCGAGCAGAAACGCGCAAGCAGCCACGACGAGACTCTCCGACAGAAACTGAATCGCCAGCTGACGCCGGAAGGCCCCGAAGACTTTGCGCAACCCGACTTCACGAGCACGCCGTACCGCACGGGCGGTGTTGAGATTCGCGTAATTGACGCAGGCCAGAACCAGAATCGACAAGGCAACGGTCACGAACAGGCGCACGTGGGCAATGTTGCCCCCGGACGAGAATCCGTAGTCCTCGAACGAGTAGAGATGAATGCGCTCGATCGGTTGCAGGTGGTAGGACGCCACGTCGCGTATGTCGGGCGGGAGCCGCTCTGCCATCAGGGTCGCAATTTTCTCTTCTACAGCCCGTGGGTCCGTCCCTTGGCGCAGCAGGACGAAGGTGTCCGTGCGACCATCCCGCGTCCTCAACGGTCGCCCCTCGAGAAACCCCGAGCTCCACCCTGTTGCTCGCATCGTCGTCACAAAATCGAATTCGATGTGGGACGTCCCGGGCAAGTCTTTCATCACCCCCGTCACGCGATACTCGCCCCCGACCTTCCGATCGTCGATCGTAATCAGCTGGCCCATCGGATCGGAATTCGGAAAGAACTTCGCCGCCATCGACTCCGTCAGCAGCACGCCTCCCGACTCGGTCAGACAGGTCTTGGGGTCGCCCGCTACGAGTGGCAGGCTGAACACGTCGAGCAGTGTCGTGTCCGTCACGCAGAACGACTGCTTGAACGTCCGACCCCCGGCCTTCAACCAGGGTCCTCCGTCTTCGCGGAAGTAGGTGCGAACGACGTGTTCGACCTCAGGGAACGCAGCCTGCCACTGTGGACCGACCGAGCCACCGATCGCGGGAATATGGGTCGTCGGCGATCCCTTGGTGGTGAATCCTCGAACCGCCCGGTAGATGCGCTGGCTCCTGGCGTGCGACGTGTCGTGACCGACCTCGCCCTGCACGTAGAGACCGACGAGCAGGCAGCTCGCGAGTCCTACCCCGAGGCCGATCGTGTTGAGGGCGGAATGGATCGGATTTCGCCGGAGATTACGAATCGCGATCTTGAGATAGTTGGAGAGCATAGGAACCCATCCGAGTGGAAGACGAAGACACTGCCTGCACAATATACGACCTGCCCGATCCCTCGGGGTTTCGCCCTGGCCGCTTCATTACCTTCGATCCACTGCTTTCGAGCTATAATCAAAAGGTGTGGAAAAAGAGAAAGGGCGACCCTACCCTTCCCGTGAGATAGTTGATTCACACAAAACCGGGTGAGAGGCCCGGTTGGGAAGGAGGATCGCCGTGAAGGAACATACGCATAGAGCCCCATTGAAGTCCATGCCGACGTGGGAGACGGTTGACGATTGGATCCGTGAAGAGATCCAGGGCCGGTTCCAGTCCATTCTGGAGGAGGAGGCGACCGCGTTCTTGGGCCGGTCGTGGTATGAGCGCCGAGCCGAGGTCGATAGCTCCAGGGGCTACAGGAACGGCTACGGCAAGCCCCGGCGTCTCTCGACGAGCTGCGGAACGATCAAGGTCCGGCGTCCCCGGGTTCGTGGTCTGGAAGAGCGGTTTGAAAGCCGCATCCTCCCCCTGTTCGCCCGGAGAACCAGGGCCATTGGAGATCTGCTTCCCGACCTTTATCTCCACGGTCTCTCCCAGGGCGACTTCGAGTTGTCTTTGCGTGCGCTGCTCGGTGATGGCGCGCCGCTTTCGCCGACCTCGATCGCTCGTCTTCGAGGGAAGTGGGAGGTCGACTTCCAGGACTGGAAAGAAAGGCGTCTGGATAATCGCGAACTGGTCTACGCCTGGGCTGATGGCATCTACGTCAAAGCCGGGCTCGAGCGCGAGAAGGCGTGTCTGCTGGTCGTGATCGGCGCGATGAGCGACGGCAGCAAGGAGATCCTGGCGATAGAACCCGGTTATCGAGAGTCTACAGAATCCTGGCTCACGGTGCTCCGGGATCTCCGGGATCGCGGGCTCGAACATCCTGTCCTGATCGCCGCGGACGGGAATATGGGCATCTGGGCGGCCGTTGATCAGGTCTGGCCAGAGAGCCGGCAACAACGGTGCTGGAACCACAAGATCCTCAACGTGCTCGACAAGGTCGCCAAGCGTGCACAGGCTGAAGCCCGCGCACTGCTCGTCCAGATCCCCTATGCCGGCACGAAAAAGGAGGCCGAGAAGCTCCGGAAACGCTTTGCCGCACGGTATCGCTCACAGTTCCCTGCCGCCGTGGAGACGCTCGAAAGAGACTGGGATCGGATGGTCACGTTCTACGACTTCCCGAAGGAACACTGGAAACACCTGAGAACCACGAACGTCGTCGAGAGCCCCTTTGCTTCCGTTCGGCTTCGCACAAACGCCGCCAGGCGATTCAAGAAAGTCAGGAACGCCACGGCTCTCATCTGGCGTACGCTCAAGGTCGCAGAGAGCCGATTCAGGAAACTCACCGCGCCACACTTGCTACAACAAGTCTACGATCAGAAACACTCAACCGGACCGCAGGTCGAAGCCGGGAAGATGGCCGCCTGATTTCTTTTACACACCTATTGACCTGAGCTCGCTGCTTTCTATTCGTCCCGTTTCGTGGTTAAATACCCCATCTCTCGTTCACTTCACTCGCCAGCGAGGCATCAATCGTGAAATTCGCCATCTGTAACGAGATTATCAAAGATCGTTCGGTGGCCGAAACCTTTGAAGCGATCGCGGCGATCGGCTACGATGGGGTCGAAATCGCTCCCTGGACGCTGGGCGCCCCGATCGACGAGCTCGACGACGCCACGCTCGAGTCGGGACGTGATGCTGCTGAAGCCGCTGGACTCCAGATCGCCGGCATCCATTGGATCTTCGGCACGGACTCCCCGTATCACATCCTGCAACCGGAGGCCCGTGACGGCACGCTCGATGTCCTCGTGCGTGCCGTCGAGATCTGCGGCGGGCTCGGCAGAGATGTGATCACCTTCGGATCGCCGTGGCAGCGAAACCGACCCGACGGAATGTCCGAATCGGAGGCAATGGATCGAGCCGTCAACCTGCTCGGCCACGACCGAATGCTCACGGCCCTGTCGGACGCGAACACCGTCTTTTGTTTCGAGCCCCTGTCCGAAAACCAGACGAACTTCATCAATCGCGCATCGGTCGCGCTCGACCTCGTCGACAGGATCGATCATCCCAACTTCGGCACGATGCTCGACGGCTACAGTCTCACGTGGGAAGAAGACGACGTCGATACGCTCATCCGCGCCTGCGGCAGCCGACTGCGCCACTTCCACGCCGATGACGAAACCAAACAGGGGCCGGGCCAGGGAGAAGTCGACTTTCAACAGATCGCGCGGAGCCTCGACGCAATCTCATATGACGGTTGGATAAGCATCGAGGCTCACGACCATAGCGTGGACCTGGAAGCCCTGGCTGGTGGGTGGCTGGCCTACTTGCGGAGGTGTTGGATCCTAGATTGACCATTGACAGGTGACCAGTGACAATTGACAAAAGAGACTTTGGTCACGGGTCACTTGTCACCGGTCAATCAATGTCCCGGTGCTATGCACGAGATCTCACTCACCGAAGCCATCGAAACAGTCCCGGTCGTAACGAGCGATTGACGTTGGTCCTGCAATCGCGAGGACAAGGGACCCGGGGTCTACTTCGCGACGTTCCCCGAGTGCAGAGAGGATCCTCTGCGCAAGGATTTCGGCCAGGTGACGGACCTGCCCTCAGCCTCGGCCAGAGGAGGCGGGCTCTTTCCGGTCCTTCTCCTTCTCGACGACGGCCGCCTGTGCTGCTCGACCAGAACCGGGTCTGCACATAGCACGGATGCCAGCTCCGAGATCAGCCTGTCATTCTCGGACGACCGTGGCAGGACGTGGTCCGACTATCGTGTGGTCGTGAAGAGCCGACCCGAAGACAACCTCGACTGCCGAAATCAAAGCCTTGGCCAGGCGAGCGACGGCCACCTCGTTCTCACGTATGGCACGATCGGAGGCGCGGACGAGACCGACAGTGCCGGATCGCATCGTGAGATGGAGTCGATCCGGTCGGCCGACGGAGGTCTCACGCGGATTGACCCTCACCGCCCGTTACTTCATATTCCGCATCAGCATTCGAACCCCATTCAAGTTCCTCGCAAACAACGAGGCCTGACTGCAGATGGCAGAAGCCACCATCCTCATCGTTGACGACCAACCAGCAAACCTCGAATTGCTCGAGCAGGAGCTGGAGGAGGACTACGACGTCATTCTGGCAGAAAACGGTCCCACGGCGATCGAGGTCACTGAGTCGGAGTTGCCCGATCTGATTATGATGGACGTGATGATGCCGGAGATGGACGGCTTCGAAGCCTGCCGGCTGATCAAAGCCAACGAAAAAACCGCGGGCATCCCCGTCATCTTCATCACCGCGCTCGATTCAACGGAAGATACTCTGTCCGGGTTCGACGCAGGTGGCGTGGATTTCATCACCAAACCGTTCCAGGGGGCTGGAGGTGCTGGCGCGCGTTCGAACGCACCTTCGGATCGACGAACTAGAACGACGCGTCGAACTGCGCACGCGCGAGCTCGAGGAAACACACGCAAAGCTGGAAGCCGCTCAGGCCGACCTGATTCGAGAGCTCGAGAGCGAACTCGAGAAGGCGAGTCGGCTTCAAATGGGCCTGATGCCGACCGAAGCCCCGAAAGCCGCGCCGCTCGAAATATGTGGGTTGTGTATTCCCGCGAATCACGTTGGAGGAGATTTCTACCAGTATTACAGCTCCGAAGGGCATTTAAGCGTCTGCCTGGCGGACGTGAGTGGGAAGGCGATGGACGCTGCGATTCCGGTCGTGATGTTCAGCGGAATTCTGAACAGCCAGATGGAGGACGACCGACCTATCAACGAGCGGTTCGAGCGGCTTAACCGTTCCCTGCACCGGTCGCTCGACACCCGGACCTTCATCTGTTTCGAAATGGCGAAGTTCGACGCCGTCGGACGAACCGTTCACTACGCCAACGCAGGATGCCCCTACCCCTACTGGTATCGCGCTGACGAGGATTCGATTCACGAAATCGTCTCGGATAGCTATCCGCTCGGTGTTCGCGCGGACCAGACGTATGAAACGATCGAACTCGATCTGAGCACAGGAGATACGGTCGTCTTCTGTTCCGACGGCATCGTCGAGGAGACCAACGCTCAGGGCGAGCAATTCGGATACGACCGGACTGAGCAGATCGTACTCGATGCTTGCCGAGAGGGCCTGTCTGCAGACCGGGTGGCCGACCGGATCCTGTCCACGGTCGAATCTTTCAGAAACGGCCAGAATCAGATGGACGATATGACGTGCATTGTCTTGCGCCTTGCCGGTTGAACCCGCAACAGTCTCCCCCTCCACCGAGGACCATCAGCCTGCAGCAAAGATCTCACGCAATCCCTCAAAGGCCGCGCCGCGCATCGATCCATCTTGTCGCCTCCCGTGCGCTCGCATTGTCGATCACGCTCCTTGCCTGTGAATCTGAATCCCGGGCAGCGACCGTCATCCTGGCTGACATCCCCGCCGACTGCCACACCATCGCCATTCGCTTCAGCCGTCGCGCTCCCTACCACGGCAACCTCGCACTGTGGAAACCGGTGGTGGACGGACGCATCGAGGTCCACCTCGGACCCGAGTTCGCGCCTCACCGTTATGGTGTCGACGCCGTGCACATCGAGTGTCGTGACGTAGAAGGCGCCATCGTCCGAATGATGGACAACACGGAGACCATCACCATCAGCGGCGGGGAGCACGTGATAGATCGGGATCAATTCAAGGAACGCTGATCGGGATCCGGGAAATGGCGACCGAGTTCAGAGCCTCAACATCTCCATCATCTTTAAGGAGCCGATAGTGCCAACCATCGCGGTCGGTTCGTTCCTCATCGAGTGCAATCAATTCGGCGGGGCGCTCGCCGACCTGGAGACATTCAGGCGATACGACTACCTCTCTGGGGACGAGATGCTCTCGATCGCGGACGGCGCCGTGGGCGGAATGTTGTCTCTTCTGGACGAGCACGATCACGCTGTGGCGCCGCTGATCGTCGCGTCGGCGTGCCCGAGTTCGGTCGTCACCGATGCCGCCTACGATCACCTCAAGAACGAACTGCTCGATCGACTTCGTGTTGCGCTCGACGTCGACGGCGTACTCCTGGCACTGCACGGCGCGGCCGCATCCGAATCGATCGGCGACCTGGAGGGCGATCTGCTGGAGGCGGTGCGAAATGTCGTCGGACGGGATATCCCGATCGTTGCGACGCTCGATCTCCACGCGCACGTCTCGCAGCAGATGATCGATCACTGCGACGCCCTCTTCGCGTGGGAGACCTACCCCCACCGCGACGCATTCACGACCGGCCAGCGAGGTGCAAGGGCCATCGTCGACATTCTGGCGGGTGCGCTGAAACCCACGATGGTATCCGCCAATGTCCCGGTGCTCGTCAGCGCCACGCTCGGGCACACCGAGGGTCCCGGGCCCTTCGCCGATGTGATGCGCAAGGCCAAGCAACTCGAACGCGAAGACGATCGCATCTACAGCGTCAGCGCCTTCCTCGTTTATCCCTACCTGAACGTTCCCGATATGGGTGGCGGAGCCGTCGTCATCACGCACGATGACGAGCCACTCGCCGAAGACGTCGCAACCGACCTGGCCAGTGACTACGGCGACCGCCGGCTCGATCTGGAGCCCGACCTCTTCACACCGGCTGACGCGATCGCGCAGGCGTCATCGCTGGGCCAGGGGCCCGTCATCCTCGCCGAGACAGCCGACTGCTGCGGTGGTGGCGCCGCGGGCGACGGAGCACACGTCTTGAGAGCCCTCCTCGATCGCGCACCCGACCTACGCGCCTACGTACCCATCGTCGATCCGGAAGCGACTCGAGCCTGTCACGAATCGAGGGTCGGCGAGTCCATCACACTCTCGCTGGGACATCGTCTGGACCCGAAATGGGGGGACCCGGTCGAAGTCACGGGCAGAATCGAGCGACTGACGGACGGCGTCTTCACTTATCGAGGCGGTATCTGGGACGGGCGTGTTGCCGAGATGGGTCCGTCGGTGTTGCTCGGTGTCGACGGCATTCTCATCGGCGTCAGCTCGCACCCCACCTATGAATGGGCGGGCGAACAGCTCGAGCACTTCGGTGTGAGTTATCGTGACCTGCGTTTTGTCGTCGCGAAGAATCCGATGAACTATCATATGGCCTTCGCCGACAACATTGCTTCCTTCGTCCTGGATACGCCGGGACCGACACCCCCGACTTGCCGTCATCTGGACTACACGAAAATGGCGAGACCCTACCACCCCGCTGACGAGGACATCGATAGGATTGTGGTCTTCAAGAGAGGTAAAAGGGTGATCCGGAATCGGGGAGCCGCGTAACCGGTCAACTCTGGTCGCGCTGAAAGGACGGGATGTCTAGCACCGACGAAACAAATTTCCAATTCACGAAGCAGGGTCCGTTGATCTCTCCCCACCCCTCGATGCCAGAGCCCGGACCCTACTACACCTGTCTGGTTCCGATGTCGGACGTAGAAGGGTTTCCGTTCGACTATGCCCTCTACTTTTCAACCGATCACGACAAGGAAGAGGGCGGTATCTGGTTGTATCTCTGCGACGGTTGCCCTACCAGCCCCGGATGGGTCTCCTACGAGGCAGCGGTTGCGGGTGGGCGATTCGATCACATCGAGGAGAAACCCTCGGGCAACCCGATCTTCCGCGACGACGTTCAGGGCGACGGCCACACCGAAACGCCGCACGCCAACGTCATCAACGGTGTCGTCCATCTCACCTACCACAAAACCTGTGGTCACAGTCAGTCGACCCTCCTCGCCAAGTCGCGCGACGGCGTCAACTTTTCTCGCCTGAACGGAAATGAAGACTCCATCATCCTCGACTACGAACCGAGTGAACGTCACGGCGACGGTCACACGGGCTACTTCCGCTGGAGCCGCAATCCGTTCGCCGGTATCCCTCATCGTTACGTCGGCTATTCTCTCCACGGTGGCGGGGACGACTTTCACTCCGCCATCTGGGTATCCGACGACGCCGTCCGATGGGATCGCCTGGACATACTGGATCCCATCCTGGGTTTCGCCGTTCCATCAGACGATACGGAGCTTATCTGGCACGAATTCGATCCGGCGTCGATCACGAAACTCGGCGACGAGGAATATGTCGCCATCTGCGGCGTCGGCACCCGCGCATCCGGCGGTGTCGGCCGTCTAACCGAGCTCTATGAAATCTTCCTCGGACCCGATGGACGGACGCTCAAGCGGGAGTGTCGGAAGTCTCTGAGTGTGCAAACCGATGCCGACGATTCCGAAGAACTCGCTTCACCCACGTCCGTCGTCATCGGCGACACGCACCATCTCATCTACGTCGGTGCCACTGCGGAGGGGACCGTCAACACCGTGATGGGGGCTCGCGGGGCATTCGACAATGATGCAAAAAGGCCGGCAGCGCTCAGCACGTCGGAACAACGGCGGCATATACAAGAGCCTGTGGACGGTAACCGGTAGGTTCTCCTTCACCTACAGCGCCTTAACGGACACGCCGTCGTCAACCGTCATTTATACTCCGTCTTCTGCCTTTCTCCGAGTGCTCCGTGTTCTCTGTGGTTCGTTCTGTATTACACGAGGTGCCAATGCCCCGCCCGAACATCCTTGTCCTGATGACCGATCAGCAACGCCACGATGCGCTGCGCTGCTCCGGGAACGACGAAATCCGGACGCCCAATCTCGACGCACTCGCGTCATCTGGCGTTCGCTTCACGCAGGCCGTCACACCGACACCGGTCTGTGTTGCCGCACGGATGAGTTTCATCACCGGTCATCGAGTAAGTCAAACACACTGGGTCGCCAACAACGCGCTTCCAGGCCCCTGCCCCGAACTGCCGACGATGATGGGCACTTTGCTGCGAGCCGGCTATTGGACACAGGGGATCGGCAAGATGCACTTCCGCGGTCGTCACTACGGTCTTCAGGATCTGCTGACGATGGAAGAGTGCGTCGACCACTACGTCGACGACGACTACATCCGATACCTGCGCGCGAACGGCGTCCCTACGCGGTTTCCCAAGGGCTTCCGCGACCTGCTGATGATGCAGCCGCAGACCTGCGCGATTCCGGTCGAACATCATATGAACACGTGGGTCGCGGATCGATCCGTCGAGTTCCTGCGTGAACACACGCACCACCGCACCGATCAGCCCTTCTTCCTGTGGTCGTCGTGGATCTCCCCACATCCGCCCTTCGCGCCGTGCGAACCTTACGACTCGATGTATGACCCGTCGAAGATGGCCCTCCCCCATTACCCCGACCGTCCGATCGAGGATCTGCCACCAGGCCTGATCCGACAGCGGGGTCGATTGGACGGAAGCCACCGCGACCCAGACCGCATTCGTCGAGTGCGCGCACTCTACAACGGGCTCGTCTCTCACGTCGACGATAGTGTCGGCCGCATCCTTTCGGAGCTCGATGACCTCGGAATCGCAGAGAACACGGTCGTCCTCTTCGTGTCCGACCACGGCGAGATGCTCGGCGATCACGGCATCGGGCAAAAGTTCTGCCCCTACGAACATTCCGTCCGAATCCCATTCCTCCTCCGTTGGCCCGGACGTACGGAGGCCGGACGCGTCAGCGACGACCTCGTCAGCTTGCTCGACGTCTATCCAACGATCCTCGCCGAACTCGACCTCGCCTACCCCGATACCCAGCCCTCTTTGACTGGTTCCAGCCTCCTCGGTAAGTCGGGCGGCGGACTCGGAGTCGCTCGAGATGCGATGCCGATCGATTTTGGAGCAGGAAAATCGCGCTGGATGGCGCTCAGAAGTTGGGACAGGATGCATACGTTCTTCGCCAACGGAGGAGTCGAAGAATGCTACGATCTCACGGCAGATCCGTGGGAAACTCGCAACCTGATCGACGATCCACCGGGTTGGGCAGCCGACTGGCGAGCGCGACTCGTCGGCTGGGAGCGCGAAAACGGATTTTCAGATTCGTTCGAGGGCGACTGTCTCCGCACCTTCGAGGCGCCGTCACCGCCGCGGGAAGAGGACTGCCGTAACATCACACTCAACGATGGCGCGTGGCCCAAACGGATGCCCGTTGAAGAAAGTGACGACATCGAAACTTTCGCCGAAGCGTTCGACCGAATGATCAGCAAGGAAACCACGCTTACCCCCGACAAGCTGAGCATCGCCGACTACCGGAAGCAGATCGAAGCGGCCGAACCGAACGCGGAAGGTGGAGAAAGTCTGGTAGGAACGAAGTGGGAAGCTGCCTGGCGCGAGGCGGGATCGAGTTCCGAGTAGCGAGTGAAAGGTCGGTGTTGCCTTCTGAACTCGGAACTCTTCATTAATTCAATTTTTTATAACCTCCAGTATTTACTGATTCTTAGGTTACTTACCAACAAAAGTGGCCCCGGGGCCACTTTTAAGAACTCGGGCCAGACCGCCTTCCTTCGTTTCCTCGGTGACCCTCAGCAGTGTATCTTCCAGTTCTCACGCACCGGGAATGTCTCCCTTTCGTGTGTTTCGTGTATTTCGTGGTAGTTTCCTATGACTGACATCCGCGCACACAACCGTGACGCCTGGAATCGCCAGGTCGAAGGCGGCAACGAGTGGACGATCCCCGTCACCTCCGAGGAAGTCGCGGCCGCCCGAGCAGGCGAGTGGTCCATCTATCTCACGCCCAAAAAGCCCGTTCCGAGGGAGTGGTTTCCCGATCCGCTGGCCGGCTGTGAGGTCCTGTGCCTTGCCTCCGGCGGAGGCCAGCAGGGTCCGATTCTGGCTGCCGTCGGCGCGAATGTGACCGTCTACGACAACGCACCCGCCCAACTCGCGCGTGAAGCGGAAGTCGCCAGCCGAGACGGACTGACCATTCGCACGATCGAGGGAGATATGCGCGACCTTTCCGCGCTGGGAGACGGTGTCTTCGACCTCATCATCCACCCCGTGTCCAACGTATTCATCCCCGATGTGCACCCGGTCTGGCAGGAGGCTGCCCGTGTCCTCCGCGGCGGTGGAGCCCTCCTTTCGGGCTTCACGAATCCCACCATCTACCTGTTCGACGGACAGCGTATCCTACGCGACGGCACGATGACGGTCGCCCATCGCCTCCCCTACTCCGATGCCGAGAGTCTGTCGACCAAAGAGATCGAACAGCGCGCCCGGGAGGGGGAACCGCTGGAGTTCAGTCACACCTTTCAGGACCTCATCGGCGGCCAGACCGACGCCGGCCTGGTCATTGCCGGATTCTACGGAGATCGGTATCGAAAAGAATCCGGAGACGTTACCTCGAAGGTGATGGACGTTTTCTTCACCACACGCGCCCTCAAGCCCGCGTAGCTTGGAGCGTATCGCCGTGTTCGTTCTCGTCGTGCGTATTTCACATCCCATCTCTACCGTGAACGCAACCCATCGCCTGTCAATCCATCTCATCGCCCTCTGCGAAACATTCGGCTCGAACAGCACTCCATTTGACTTCGATGAGAGTGGGATCGTCGACTTCGACGACTCCCTCCGCTTCGCCTCCGTCTTTGGCGAGACTGCCGGCTGAACAAACGAAGACGCGAGGTCGAAGATGGAGCCGCGGGAAGCAGTCATCCTGCTTGCGATCTCACTCCGATCGACCGATCCTAACGTCCTCACCAAACGTTCACACCTCTAGTGACCACGAGTTCGCTATGAAGATCACCGACCTCAAGTGCACCGTCATCGGCCAGAAGAGTTCAGGTCAATAGGTGTGTAAAAGAAATCAGGCGGCCATCTTCCCGGCTTCGACCTGCGGTCCGGTTGAGTGTTTCTGATCGTAGACTTGTTGTAGCAAGTGTGGCGCGGTGAGTTTCCTGAATCGGCTCTCTGCGACCTTGAGCGTACGCCAGATGAGAGTCGTGGCGTTCCTGACTTTCTTGAATCGCCTGGCGGCGTTTGTGCGAAGCCGAACGGAAGCAAAGGGGCTCTCGACGACGTTCGTGGTTCTCAGGTGTTTCCAGTGTTCCTTCGGGAAGTCGTAGAACGTGACCATCCGATCCCAGTCTCTTTCGAGCGTCTCCACGGCGGCAGGGAACTGTGAGCGATACCGTGCGGCAAAGCGTTTCCGGAGCTTCTCGGCCTCCTTTTTCGTGCCGGCATAGGGGATCTGGACGAGCAGTGCGCGGGCTTCAGCCTGTGCACGCTTGGCGACCTTGTCGAGCACGTTGAGGATCTTGTGGTTCCAGCACCGTTGTTGCCGGCTCTCTGGCCAGACCTGATCAACGGCCGCCCAGATGCCCATATTCCCGTCCGCGGCGATCAGGACAGGATGTTCGAGCCCGCGATCCCGGAGATCCCGGAGCACCGTGAGCCAGGATTCTGTAGACTCTCGATAACCGGGTTCTATCGCCAGGATCTCCTTGCTGCCGTCGCTCATCGCGCCGATCACGACCAGCAGACACGCCTTCTCGCGCTCGAGCCCGGCTTTGACGTAGATGCCATCAGCCCAGGCGTAGACCAGTTCGCGATTATCCAGACGCCTTTCTTTCCAGTCCTGGAAGTCGACCTCCCACTTCCCTCGAAGACGAGCGATCGAGGTCGGCGAAAGCGGCGCGCCATCACCGAGCAGCGCACGCAAAGACAACTCGAAGTCGCCCTGGGAGAGACCGCGGAGATAAAGGTCGGGAAGCAGATCTCCAATGGCCCTGGTTCTCCGGGCGAACAGGGGGAGGATGCGGCTTTCAAACCGCTCTTCCAGACCACGAACCCGGGGACGCCGGACCTTGATCGTTCCGCAGCTCGTCGAGAGACGCCGGGGCTTGCCGTAGTCGTTCCTGTAGCCCGTGGAGCTATCGACCTCGGCTCGGCGCTCATACCACGACCGGCCCAAGAACGCGGTCGCCTCCTCCTCCAGAATGGACTGGAACCGGCCCTGGATCTCTTCACGGATCCAATCGTCAACCGTCTCCCACGTCGGCATGGACTTCAATGGGACTCTATGCGTATGTTCCTTCACGGCGATCCTCCTTCCCAACCGGGCCTCTCACCCGGTTTTGTGTGAATCAACTATCTCACGGGAAGTGTAGGGTCGCCCTTTCTCTTTTTCCACACCTTTTGATTATAGCTCCGGCCAGAACCCCGTGCTCCGCATCGTCACCGACGAGGGGATTGACGGGTTCAGCCAGGTCGAGCCCAGTAAACACTACCTGAAGCCGCACGTCCTCTTCTATCGAGACCACATTCTCGGCGAGGATCCAACCAGCGTGGAACGCGTCGTTCGAAAAATTCGACGGCTCGGCGCCTTCAAGCCGTGGGGAAGCTCGGTCAGCGCGATCGAGATGGCGCTCTGGGATATCGCGGGCAAAGCGGCTGGACTGCCCGTCCATCGGCTGCTGGGCGGCAAGGTTCGCGACACCGTTCGGGTCTACAACGGCGCCGTTCGCTTTCCCCTCGAAGGCTACGAACCCGATGACTACGCCGCCAATATGGCGAAGATGAAGGCTTCCCCCGAAAACTTCAGCCTGATCAAACAGGGCGTGGCGTTCCACGGTCCGATGGCCGACTCGGTACCCGGTTTCTACTACGGCGACGCCAACAGTGGAAACTATCGTTTCAGTCGCGGGGCACTGACCGAAAAGGGCCTCAAGCACCTGATCGCTTGTACCGAGGCAATGAAGGAGGTGTGTGGCGAAGAGGTGGGACTCGCGCTCGACTGCGGTCCGGGTATGCTCCCCCACGATGTCATCCGGTTTGCGCGGGCCGTCGAGCACCTCAACCTCGCCTGGATCGAGGACACCGTCACCGGCGACTACGTCCCCTGGGTACACGCCGACCAGTATCTCGAGATCACACGCAGCACGTCGACTCCCATCCACACGGGCGAACAGATCTATCTACGTCACAATTTCAAAGACCTCATCGAAGCGAAGGCCGTGAATGTGATTGGTCCTGACCCCTGCGACGTCGGCGGCATATCGGAGTTGAAATGGATCGCCGAATACGCCGATCTACACGGGATCCTGATGGCGCCGCACGGAACGGGCGACGGCCTCTTCGGTGTTGCGGCCCTCGTTCAGGTCTGTGCGACCTTGCCCGACAACTTCATCGCCTTCGAGTATCCAACGGGGAAACCGGAATGGTGGTACGACATCGTCGACGGTCTTCCCGATCCCATCGTGACGAACAGTTGCATCGAGGTCTGGGACACGCCGGGTATCGGTGTCACGTTCAACGAGAAAGCTCGCGACCGCCTGCCGGAAGGCGACGAGGACTTCTTCGATTGAGTCTTATTGGCCAATTGCGCGTGAGGAGAGGTAGCCTATGATTCAGCACATCGTTCTGCTCAAACTGAAACCTGGCACGACCCCCGAGCAGAAGCAGGCATTGCACGACGGACTCGTCGGCCTAAAAGACATCATTCCCGGCATCGAATCGGTCACCGATGGGGATGACTGCAGTCCGGAAGGGAAACAGCACGGCTTCGACTGGGGGTTCGTGATGGCGTTCGCGGACGAGGCGGCCCGAGACGGGTATCTACCCCACCCCGATCACAAGGCGTTGGGGCAGACCTTCATCCGACCCATCGCGGACGACGTGCTCGTCTTCGACTATGTGATGTAGCGGAACTTTCTGCGCCGCGAAGGGTCTGCAGCAATGAAGGCGTCAAATTTTCGTCATACATCGCGCGAGCCGGGCGAGATGGTCCACGGGACTGTCTCGCCCTTCCTGTTTCGAGGACAGACGTGACACGCAAACCATTCAGACTTTGGGCGTTGCCCTTCGTCATCGCGGTGGCCGTCGGGTCAGCCTGCGCCGAGTCGCCCCCTCGGGGAGCTGCATACGAGTTCGACACCGACTTCGATCACCACAGCATTCCCTACGACGAAATCCTTTCGGGCGGTCCACCCAAGGACGGGATTCCGGCGATCGACGACCCGGCGTTTGTATCGGTCGAAGGTGCGGATGGATGGCTGGGTGAGAAGGAAGGTGTCGTCGTTTACAAGGTGGGCGACGACGTTCGCGCCTACCCGTTGCAGATCCTGATGTGGCACGAGCTCGTCAACGACCAGTTCGGGAATCGGCCCGTCACGATCAGCTACTGCCCGCTCTGCAACACGGCGATCGCGTATGACGGCCGCGTCGGCGACCACGAGCTCACCTTCGGCACGACCGGGCGTCTCCGCTACAGCAATATGGTGATGTACGATCGGGAGACCGAATCCTGGTGGCAGCAGGCCGACGGTAAAGCCATCGTCGGCGAATTGCTCGGCCAGAAGCTCTCGATGCTGCCCGCTCCGATCTTGTCCTGGACACGATTCAAGACGCGTTATCCTCTCGGCAGGGTCCTGTCGAAAGACACCGGGCACCGTCGGGATTACGGCCGGAATCCCTACCGACGCTACGACGCCGTCGGGGCAGAGCCCTTCCTCTACCAGGGCCCGGAAACTGACAGGACCCTCCGATCGATGACCCGCATCGTCGCGGTCGAACAGGGCACCGAGGCCACAGCCTACACCTACGATGACCTGGCCGAACAGAGCGTCATCAATGACACCGTCGACGGGTTGCCCGTCGCCCTGTTTTGGCGCGAAGGTGCGGCCTCCGCGCTCGACAAGGGACGCGTGGCCGAAGGACGAGATATCGGGATGGTCACGACCTACGTCCGCCGACTCGGCGAGCGAATCCTCGTCTTCGAGCGATCGGACGACGGTTTCGAAGACGGTGAAACGGAAACCACCTGGAACATTCACGGCGAAGCCGTCGCCGGCCCGCTGAAGGGCCAGCGTCTTGCACCCGTCGTCCACATCAACCACTTCTGGTTCAGCTATTTTGCGTTCCGACCCGACGTACGGGTTTACGGAAAGACCGAATAGAAAAGGGCCGACCCGCCCGGATCGGCCCTCGAACGCACATCCTGGATCTACCGTTGCTCAGCCAGCCAGTTCCACCCTGTCACGACCGTGGTCCTTCGCCTCATACAGTGCCACGTCCGCCCGATCGATCAGATCATCCAACACTTTCGTCTCCAAGTCCGCCACAGCCACCCCCATACTCAGCGTGATCGACAGATCGCTGAACTTCATCTGCTTGACTTCCCACCGGATGCGCTCGGCCAGCCTCGTTGCGTCTTCGACACCGGCGTGGGGCATGAACACGATGAACTCCTCGCCACCATAACGTCCGAACACGTCGGTTGTGCGGATCATACGCCGAATCGCGGCCGCCAGCTCGACGAGGACGGCATCGCCCCGTGCGTGGCCGTACGTGTCGTTCACGTCTTTGAAGTGATCCAGGTCCATCATAATGAGGGAAACTGGAAAATCGTGACGCCGACTCAGGCTCAGAATGGTCGATGCCTGCTCCACCATAAAACGCCGGTTGTAGATCCCGGTCAGGTAATCGTGTGTGCTGATGTCCTCAAGATTGTTCCGCGCCTCTTCCAGTTCTTGGATCAGGCGAAACGTCCGGTAAGTCCAGGCCGGGGCGATCGCCAATGAAACGATGGCCGCCGCCAGCACGCCCACACCCACGATATCGCTCCGACCGACGAGCGCGAGAATGACCGCCGTCAACACGATGGCCTCGACGGCGATGATTGCCGTACGCCCGAGGGACCGTACAAGCACCTGTCTGCGAGTATCCTTATCCATCGTCCTTTAAATCATACCTCAGAGCCAGCTCGCGATCACTCGCTTTCGTCAGCCTCGTCCACCGACCGGGGGAGGAATTCCGTCTTACCCTGGTGGCACGATGCGCAGTTCACGGCAGAATCGTTTATTCGTTGAAATTGAGTGAAGTTCTCGAACATAAACCTCGCTATCGTTCGATGAGACGTAGGAATGGTCGGGTCCATACGTCCCTTGTCATTTTTTTCGTGGCAGAACTGACACTTCACGTCGAGGGCCTTCGTAAAGCCCTTCATCACCCGCATGATGTCCTTGCGCTCCACCCCTTCCATCAGCCGGCTCGCCGGCTTCTCGGTCCCGCGGGGGAGAAACCGAGCCGTTCCCGCGTGGCACGTCGCACACTCGACGGCCTCGCCACCGCTCGTGCGGAGGCTGTCCACAAAGTGAATCTTCATATGGATCGCGGTGTCCTTGAACACGGAGGGCGCTTCGAAGTGCGGCTTTCCGTCGGGCGTCTTCTCGATGTGGCAGTGAGTACACTCGACACCAAGCGACTTCGCGATGGCCTTCATACTCTCTTCACTCGTGTCCAGCACGTGGTGGTGATCCTCATCCGCCCCGATCGACCACGGCAGCGTGCATACGAGGGCGATGCTCAAACCTGTTCGGAACACCCGCATAGGTCGGTTCTCCTCTCCCCAATTCACGAAACAGCTGCCAGTAAGACAACGATGGAATACCACTACTCTATAAAGAACGGTCGATGACCTCCACAATCCGTTCGGAGGCCTTACCATCCCACAGTTCGGGAATGCCGCCCTGCTTGTATCGACCTTCGAGCACCTCAACCGTCTTCTCTTCGACCAGATCGGCGTCCAGGTTCACGATCGTGCTCGTTCCCACCTCCACCGTGACGGGTCGCTCGGTGTTCGGACGCATCGTCAGGCAGGGAACATCGAAGACGGTTGTCTCTTCCTGCAGGCCAGCGGAATCGGTCACGGCAAGCACAGAATCACGCTGAAGTCTGAGCGAGTCCAGATACCCCACGGGCTCGACGACACGCACGTTGGACATCGCAGAGAGCGTCTTTTCCATTCCGAAGGTCTGAATTCGTGAGCGCGTGCGTGGGTGCAGCGGCAACACAACGGGCAGATGACGTTGCACCCGATCGAGACACGCCAGCACTCGCCCCAGCGGTTCAGGTTCATCCACGTTGGCGGGCCGATGCGATGTCGCGATCGCATACCGATTTGGCTCCAACCCAAGATCCCCGACGATTCCAGACGAGTCGATCGACGGTTCTGCCCTTCGCAACGAGTCGACCATCACGTTGCCCACGAAGTGGATCCGTGAATCGGGGATCCCTTCGGCCTTCAAATTGTCATCGGCATCCCGCGACGGTGTGAACAGAAAGTCCGACACGACGTCCGCCACGATTCGGTTGATTTCTTCCGGCATCTTGCGGTCGCGACTCCGCAGCCCCGCTTCGACGTGCCCCACGGGAATGTGTTGCTTGACAGCGTCTACGGCGCACGACAGGGTCGGGTTGACGTCTCCAAACACCGCGACGAAATCAGGTTTCTCTTCGATCAGCACGGGGTCGAACGCCATCATCGCTTTTCCCGTCATCTCCCCCTGCGTCCCCGATCCGACACCGAGGTTGTACTTCGGTTGGGGTAGTTTCAGATCCGCGAAGAAAACATCGGACATCCGCTCGTCATAGTGCTGTCCGGTATGCACGAGGACTGGCTCGTAGCGGTCGGGTTGCCGCATAAGCACGTGCAGCAAGGGCGCCGCTTTCATGAAATTCGGCCGTGTGCTGACAACGAGCAAAATTTTCACAGGACGCTCACAAGATCCTCAGGCTAAGTAACCGCGATCCTGCCTGGAGATTGGCCATTAACGGAAATCTCACGCGGCAACCGACCGACCGTCTATGCCTTCTGGCACATCCATCCCCAGCAGACTGAACAGTGTGGGGAGAACATCGACCACCTGCATCGATTTCTCGGATAGTTCGGACCCGCGCGTGTAGAACATCGCATCATCGTAGGTGTGCGTGCCGCACACGGGGCTGGGTTCGAACAACACTTCTTTGTCGAATCCACCCTTCAGGTCGTAGCCCCGCGCCGGTCGCGCGATCAGGTCGGGAGACATTTCGAACGCACCGCCCGAAAACAGCTCTTCGCGCCGGTAGACCTGCTCGATCACCGGCGCTCCGGTCTCGTCATCCCGGAGCGAGGCGAGCCCCTCGGCAATCTCATCCCGCAGCCGTTCGTACTCGGCACCGGGCGCCACCGACCCCTCATACTCCCGCCCCCGCACCTTGAGGTAGATGCGACCCGGCAGCAGTGAGTAGCAACGCGTCGACGACGCCAAGTCACGCAACCCCTTCGGGTCGGATGACGCCAGTTGCAGGTAGCCGGCCTGTCGGAGCCAGTGGTTCAGGTGAACTTCCTTCTCGAGCGAGCAGAATCCGTGGTCGGACAGGATAAGCAGCGCGACCTCATCCGTCAGTGCGTCGACCAGACGACCGATCATTTCGTCGACGCGTTCATAAAATCGCAGGAACCAGGGTGCATAGCGTTCGCTCCCCGCTTCATAGTCCGCCCACAGGAAGTGGTGCAAGCGGTCCGTATCCATAATGTGGGCGACGAACAGATCCCACGGCTCCTGACCCAAAAACCGGAAAAGTGTCTGGCACCGTCGGTCGAACGCGTTGAAAAGCTCGTCGAGGAAAGCGTCCCGATCCTCGCGTGCCTGCCAGGCATCGATATCGATCACATAGCCCGCCGCCTCCAGCTCTCGCGCCAAATGAAGCGGATGCGTGGCGTTTTTCAAACTCGGCGCGAGGAATCCGGGAATGAGCACCCCGTTGATCGGCTTGGGCGGATACGTTGCAGGCACGCCCATCGAGAACACCCGTTTTCCGGCTCGGTCGAAATGGTCGACCCACGTGGGCGCCAATATATGACGCGAGGTCGGGATGAACATTTCGTGCGTCAGTGGAACCCGGTCGATGAACCCGAAGATGTTGTGCTTCCCGGGGTTGCACCCGGTCGTTATCGACGTCCACGCAACCGACGAGACGGTCGGCAGCACGGATCGCATCGGAACCAGCGTGCCGACATCCAGCAGGGCCGCAAAGTTGGGCATATGGCCGGCCTCGACCAGCTGGTTCATCAGGCTGAAGGGCGTGCCGTCCAGACCGAGGACCACCGTGCGGGTGAGGGCGCGGGGTGTTCGAGAGAAGAGGCGCATCTGCGCGGAAGGCAATAAAGAACCCTCGACCCGGGTATCCCGACTCGAGCCAAGGGTAGGATTCCTATAAAGAGTGGGGTGAGTGAGGGGATTTGAACCCCCGACCTCCTGGGCCACAACCAGGCGCTCTAACCAACTGAGCTACACCCACCACAACGTTTCCGACAACGGAGACGCACTCCCGGCAGGACTCGAACCTGCGACCTACTGCTTAGAAGGCAGTTGCTCTATCCACCTGAGCTACGGGAGCTTACAGGGCCGCGAAAGAAGAAAAATGCGGCACTTCAAACAGTGGCTAACAATAGAAGTCTCAGTGACTTCTGTCAAGTGAAAAGCCCTTGAACGGACGTGCTCAGGCAGCCTGTATAAGCCCTTTCCGGTAAGCGCAGACACGGCGCAATGGGCACGCTTCACAACCCGGGTTGCGTGCCGTACAGACGTTCTTTCCGAAGTCGATCAGATTCATGTGTAACACCCGTGCCTTCCCCGCGGGAATCAGCGGACGGAGCACCTCGTGGGCTTTCTCTCTCCCGCACGTCGGATCGATCAGCGCCAGACGTCGCAGAATCCGGTGCACGTGGGTATCGACCGCACACAAATCCTTGCCGCAGGCGAATGCGAGGACGATGTAAGCGGTCTTCAACCCGATCCCTTTATGCTGAACGAGGAGAGCGATCCCCTCATCCGTGTCGAGGTCGGCGAGGAAAGCGAGATCGAGACGACCCCGTTCGGCCTTCAACCACCTGAGAAAGTCGCGAATCGCCGGTGCCTTGGTTTGAACAAGACCGGCCACGCGAATCAGCCGCTTGAGCGTCCGCAGATCGGATTCGAGCACGGCCTCCCACGACGGTAGGGTTTCGCGCAGGGCGGTGAAGGCTCGGTCTCGGTTTTCGTCAGTCGTATTCTGCGACAGGATCGTGCGGACCACGTCGTCCAACGGATTAGGAGGTCGCCGCATCGCATCCCACGCAGAGCCCCCATATTGCCCGTCCAGCACATCGTAGACGCGACGGATAAGCCGACGCTTCTGCGAGGCTGTCTTAGAACCGGTTGCTTTAGTCGGTTTGGGTGCGGGCACGGAAAAGTTGCGCGGGCGATCGCCCGCTGTGGGGCGACGGGGTTCTACGGGTGGGACGTCAGGAAGGTGTCCAGCCGATCCTCGGCGTCGTCTTCGAACCGGGCCAGCATCCAACCGGTAGACAGCTGCCCGTCGTCGGTACGCACAGCCCAGATGGGCTCGCCAAAGACTTTGACCGGCTCTTCCTCGGGTAGCTCGATGATCAGCGGTACTTCGCGGTCTCCATCCGTCAGCGCGGCCAGCGAAAGCTGGCGCCCGATCTTCATCCGGATTCCAACGGTGGAGATGTCCTCGGTCCAGTAGTGCTCATCGTGTGTGCTGATCGTCACACGCAATCTCGCATCGACACGAGGATGACGACGTCGTCGACTGAATATTTTGGAAAGAAAGCTCATCGTCAGTCATGACCTCCGGCAAAGCCGGAGGCTTGAAAACTTGTGAACCGCTCAAAGCGGTTGGAAACCAAGCGCCACCTAAAGGTGGCGATTACCTGAAAATGTTGAGCTGGTCGAGACTCAGGTCCTCCCGCTCCTGGTTCTGGATATACTCCCGAACCGTCTGTTCATCCTTGCCAACGGTGGAGACCCAGTAGCCTCTTGCCCAGAAATGCTGCCCGGTGAAGTTCGACCTAACCTACGTCCCAGATAGTTCCGAGCAATGTGAATCGCACTCTTTCCTTTGATGAACCCTACCGTCTGAGCTACTGAGTGCTTCGGCGGGATCGAAATCAACGTGTGCACATGGTCGGATTGCAGGTGACCCTCTTCCACACGGCATTCCTTCTGTGCGGCCAGATCCCGAATCACCTCGCCCAGATAGCGACGAATTTCACCATACAACACTTTTCTACGATACTTCCGAACCCAAACAACGTCATACTTGCACTCCCATACCGTGTGACGTAGACTCCTTACGTTGTTCATTAGAGAGCCTTCCTTCCGTGTGCTTTGAGCGGTCCACGGCAAGGGAGGCCTCTTACATATTTCTGGAACTGTCAAACTCTGGGAGTCTCCCCGGCAGAGCCGGGGGCTTACCAAGGTTTAGTTAAAGGTCGGACAAACCACCCGGGGGCTCGTCCCAACGGAAGATACTACACCCGTCCAGTCGCTAAATCCAGCGAAAAATCGTCGCAAGCTCCTATGCTACCGGAGATTATAACGGTGACGGTTTCTTGACACGCGTGGGCGGGATCGCCATATTTGGGAAGTTAACTTCATCCCCCCTTTCGACGAGAGCCACGATGGGCCAAAAGCGGATGTCACACGAGGAGCGACGGCTACAGATCATCTCTGTGGCGACAGAGCTCTTCGCCAGCAAGGGTTTCCGTGGCGCAACGACTCGTGCCATCGCAGAAACCGCGGGAGTCTCCGAGGCCATCATTTTTCGTCATTTTGCCACAAAAGAGGATCTCTACGACGCCATCATCACGTCGTCTCTCGAAAAAAGGCGTGAGCACTGGGACCGCGATGCCCTCATCGCCGACGCCAAAGACGACGATCTCGAAGGAATCCTCGTCAGGTTTGCCCATTCCGTCATCGTACGGAACAGGAGCGACCCGACCTTCATCCGGCTGATGATGTACAGTTCGCTCGAGGACCATAAATTCCGTCAGCGGTTTTTCGAATCCTACCGTTCGCCGTTTTTCAAGCTCATCCGCCAGCGCATTACCGAAGGAATCGAGGCTGGTACGTTCGCTGACGTCGATCCCGCGATGACCACACGGTCGTTCTTCCGTACCCTCCTCCAGTACTGCATCGCCAGCTTCGTTGCCTCGCAGACACCGCCGGATTCGGCCGACGACGATGTCTTCATCAAAAACCTCGTCAAGGTTTATACCGGCGGCATCCACGCACGGCAAACAGATCCTGCGACGCTCCCCGCCTGAGCGGTTTCGACCACGTTGCCCATGAAGCTCGACGAAAACACCAAGCGCTTCATCGGCATACTCGGCAAGATCCCTATGTTCCAGCGTCTGCTGCCGGTCCAGTCGCTCGAAATCCTCAAAATCTGCCGTCCAAGAACCATCGACAACCTCGAGGTTCTGACCGAACACGGGAGCAAGAGCACGGAGATGTATATCCTTCTTTCCGGCCAGCTTTCTGTCCGGGGCCCCGCAGGCACGACGATCGCCACCCTGACGCCGCTCACGTCGGTCGGAGAAATGGGCATCATTACGGGTCAGCCGAGGACGGCCACCGTCGTGTCCCTCGGCAAGAGCAACGTTTTCGAGATCAGCAAAATCAAGTTCGAGGTGATGCTTAAAAAATTTCCAGACATCGGCTTCGTGATTTTCCGCAACATCATCCTCACCCTGTCGAACCGGCTCGACAGCACGAATCAGCAGCTCACGGAAAAAAGCCGAGAAATCGAGCGACTGACCCCAGAGGGACAGGCCATCGCCTGATCATCGATGGCCATCGATCTTTCGTTCCTCGATTCGGGCAAGGCGATCCGCGATCCCATCTGGGGTTACATCCACGTCCCCTGGGACCTGATCGACCTCGTCGATTCCGAAGACTTCCAACGTCTCCGCGACATCTCACAGCTCGGCCACGTTCTCCTCGTCTACCCCGGCGCGCGTCATTCGCGATTCGAACACTCCCTCGGCGTCTATCACCTGACCGGTCAGTTCGTCCGGCAGTTGCTTCGATCCGACCCCGGCCTCGACCTCTCCCTCGACGACGTCCGTGTGCTGCTGGCCGCAAGCCTGCTCCACGACCTCGGTCACTATCCGTTTTCGCATCTCCTCGAAGAGATGCAGGCGTTCTTCATCGACCACGAAACACGCGGGCGCCAGGTCATCCAGGACTCCGCGACCGAAGTGCATACCGCCCTCCGACACGCCGGAATCGACCCAGGACGCGTCGCCAACGTGATCGACTACCGCAACGAGACCGTCGACATACCCCGCGAGGACTTGCGTCTGGCCCACATCCTGAGCGGCACCCTCGACCCCGACAAAGTCGACTACCTCCTGCGGGATGCCAGGTATTGCGGCGTACCCTTTGGAGAAAGCGTCAACCGCGATCGTCTGATCGGGTCGATCACCTACGACGCCCAGGCCGACCGTCCTGCAATCAACTACAAGGGGGTGTCGGCCGTCGAGGCTCTGATTTTCACGAGCTACCTGATGTATCGAAACGTCTACTGGCACCACGCGGTGCGGTCGGCCAATGCGATGTTCAAGCGGGGCGTGCAGGATCTTCTCGCACACCCCAACTGCGGGCTGTCGGAGGCCGACTTTGTCCGATCGACCGAGGCCGATCTCGTCCATCGGCTAGAACAGGAGTTGCTGCGTCTGAGGCTCGACGTCCGTGACAGCATGGTGGGGCGTCTCAAACGACGAAAATTGCACAAGGTGAGCCGTGTGTTCGTTCCTTATGGCCGTCACGAGCCCCTGTTCGACTATTTTGCCAGACTCTACGAATACCCCGACGAGCGTCGGGCGCTGGAACAAGATCTTTGTCGTCACTTCGCCAAGTTGTCGGGACGTGAGCTGAGAGGAGACGAGATCCTGGTCGACATCCCCCGTTTCACCAAAAGCCCCGAAATCGACCTCAAAGTGTTTTTCGGATCGCACGTTCCGGTCGGGAAATCCGACCCCCTATCGTTCGAAGACCCGGAGGTCTCGCTCCTCAAGGAATATCTGATCGGCAACTTCGAGACGCAGGCCAAGATCGTTCGGGTGTTCGCCGTCGACGATCCAGCGCTCCACGCGGCCCTGCGCGACGAAATCGGTGCCCGAATTCAGGCCGCAGCTGCCTAAGACAGGCCACAACCCCTTGTTTTCTTGTGCCTTAAACTTGACACAACCCGGGAGTGGTCGTAAATTCGGCTGACTGAATACGTTGTCTTGCAGTAGGCATCCTGATTGTCCGAGGACGTATGGCTCGCAAGTTCATCACCTTTATGGTCATTCCGCACAACGAAGACCACGTGCGGGAAGTCAACTGTTCCCGCCCCCTGCTCTACGGGGCTGCTGTGGCAATCGCGCTCTTTCTGGTCTCCTTCAGTCTACTGGCCTACGGGTTCCTTACCGGGCTCGGTGCCGAAACCGCCCATCGGGCGCTCGCCATCGAAAACGCCGAGCTCGAGACACACCTCTCGCGGCTGCACGGAGGTCTCACCCAACTTCGTGGACAAATCGACGACCTGTCGCAATCGGACCGTCAGATGCGGGCCTACACCAGCCTCACCGAACCGGGCTCCGAAGTGCGACAGATGGGCGTGGGCGGCGTCGAGGCACCCGAGGCGCCGTGGGACGACAAGGTCTCGTTCGAGAACGCCCTTCGGTTGGAAGAAAACTACACCGACCTCGACCAACTCGTGCGCGAAGCGCGATTCCTCGAATCCAGCTTCGATTCGATTCTCGCCACACTCGAGCGCGATCAGATGATTCGTCTTCACACACCATCGATCTTTCCAGTCAAGGGTGAAGGCTGGCCCTCGTCGTCGTTCGGTTACCGGCAGGATCCTTTCACCGGCCAGCGGTCGTTCCACAACGGAATGGACATCGCCGGCCGAACGGGTACATCCATCGTCGCCACTGCCGACGGCATCGTCGATCAGGCACGCTACGACCGACGGCTCGGACACTACGTCAGCATCGCACACGCGGGCGGGGTTCGCACCGTCTACGGCCACCTGATCGGACACAAGGACGTCAAAAAAGGCCAACAGATCGCACGGGGTGACGCCATCGGAAGGATGGGCAAGTCCGGCAGAACGACGGCCACGCACGTGCATTATGGCATCAGCATCAACGGACGCGCCGTCGATCCCTCCCGCTACATCCTCGACACACGTCGGTCCCGGTCCTTCTAACAGCCAACCGCGCGTACACGCATAGGGGGCCGTGTCGCTTTGACACCGCCCCCTATTTCTTTCCGATTCCGGCTCTCAGGTATGGGCTCGTCTGAGGAGGACAATTCCAACCACCAGAAACACGAGGTCGGGTGCCCACGCCGCTACCAAGGGCCCGACGATCCCGTTCCACCCCATCGCGCGGCTTGCCTGCAGACTCCCGTAAAACAAAAAGCTCGTGAGCAAACAGATACCGATCTGGAGCGGCCGGCCCGTTCGACCCGTGTAGGAAGACATCGGCAACCCCAGCAGGACCATCACGAACGCAGCACACGCGAAGGCCGATCGCAGCTCCAGGTCCACGCTTTCGCGCAGTGCCTCCCCCCCGTTTCTCAGCCGACGCTCGATCAGCTGCTTCAAGGCTTTCGTGCCCAGTTGCTCGACTGGCCGCGCTTCGCGTGAAAGATCGGCGGGCAACAACGTAAGCGCGAGAACACGAAGTGAATCGAACGGCACCACACGTTCTCGATCGTGTTCGAAAATCCGCGTCTCTCCCCGAACGAAAACCCACGACGAACCCACCCACGCCAACTCCTCCGCCCGAATTTTCTTTCTCAGCACGCGCCCGACATACTGATCCAGCGTCACGCGACGACCCTTGCGCTGATCGGATCGATACTCCGCGAGCGAAACAACCTGGCCGTCCACATCGCGAACGACGACCTGCGCGCGTCTTCCCGGCGCCCTTCGCTGCGCACCCTCATCGAACGCAGCACGACGACGGTTCGCTGTCGGAATCCATTCCTGCGACAGACCGAACGCAACGCCGCTCACGACCGCCGAAAACACGAGAACCGGCATCACGATGCGGAAGAGCGGAATCCCGGCGGCCTTCATCGCGGCTAGTTCGTTCTGCCGAGCGAGCCCACCGAGACAAAACAGGCTGGCAAGCAGACTCGCCATCGGTAGAGTCACAAAAGCGAAGTAAGGGACCGACCAGGCGTAGTAGAAAGCGATCGACGATGCGGCCACGTCACGGTCGAGAAAAGAGCTGATACGGTTGGCCAGATCCACGACGACAAAGATGGCGACGAAACCACCCGAGCTGAACACGAGCGGTTGAACGAACCGCCACAGCACGTATCGACTCAAGATCCTCAACCCGGCCTCCGGGCAAGACGCACGAGCATCAGGACACCCACGGCCCCGAGCAGTAGATTGGGGCTCCACATCGAAAACCAGGGCGCGATAAATCCCCTGTCCGCCAGTTTTTCCCCGCCGATGAGGAACAGCCAGTAGACCAGAAAGAAGGCGATGCTGATAGCCGCGGCGACCGTCGGACCCCCTCGTCGCACTCTGAATCCCACGGGCGCCCCGATCAGGACGAACACCAGACACGCCGCAGGGATCGAGAACTTCTTGTGAACTTCCACGCGGAGACGATCCGCCTGACGACGCTTGTGGGCGGCCAGGGTGGCGTCGGCCTGCGCGCGCGAGGTTACGAACCTGAAGTCCGTGACCCCACCCGGTGCGCGGGGGCCGCGTGTCGTCACCTCCTCGAACTCCGTTCCCAACAGCGCTCGCCGGACGAACTTCCGCCATCGCCCCAAACCTTCGGTCTCCAGAGCCGAGGCCTCCTGCTCGTATTCGGCGACACGCGCCCACATCGTACCCACACCCATCTCCCGATCGTTACGATAGCTCGAAACGGTTCGCGACAACCGGCGACCTGCCTCTCCCAAACGAAGGGTCAGTGTGCCGAACGAACCCGACACATACAGGTCGGGCGAGGCTTCGTCCACACGATCGATCGATCCAGTGTGGAGGGTCAGAACGGCCTCGTCCCGGTCCGTGGCGAAAGTCAGGTGACCACGGCTCGCACGAATCGTCGTCGGGTAGCCCCCCGCATCGTACTTGTAGATCAGCACATCGCGCAGCGTCGACGTGGCCCCTTCGATCTCGCCGATCAGAATGTGGTAGTTCGAAAAGTCCTGGATGAAAACACCGGCCCGTCCCTTGAGCGAGACGGTCGGACGTTTTCGATGGATGTCCATGACCAGCAGGCGCGCCTGGTGGTTGAAATCGGGCAGGATGCGGTCGTTGAACCACACGAGGACCACGGCCACGACGGCGCCGACTCCCAGGGCCGGCCAGACGAGCTGGTGAAACCCCACTCCGAGCGCCCGCATCGCCGTGATTTCGTTGTCGCCGCTCAGACGCCCGAACGCCATCAGACTTCCGACCAGAATCGACATCGGGGCGGCGAGGGCCACCTGCCAGGCCGTGTGCAGGAAGAACAGCTCCCCTGCCACACCGAGCGAAACCCCACGCCCGAGCATCAGATCGGCTGCCTGCAAGATCGTGTCCAGCACCAGCAGGAACATAATGACCGAAAAGGCGAACAGAACCGGAACCAGGTGCTCCCTCACCACATACCTGGCAAGTACCATCAGTGGCCCAACCTGTTGAAATTGATTCAGTTAGAGTAAAGCAACCTAAAATGAATATAGGCTAACCGCCCGCCTGGGGGGAAGTCGTCGTCACCTGCTTTTCGCTTGCCGGAGCGCCGGGGTTGGGCTATTTTTTTGCCATCCCCGCAGACGCAAGTCCATTTCCTCGCTTAACTTCCGTCATTCCGGTGGAGACGTCGCCTCAAAGGTCCTGCACTTGAGCTTTAAGCGATTCTGTTGGCGCGCCAACCAGCCGGGAATCCTCCTCGTAGCCCTCTTTACCCTGTGGGGAAGCCGTACGAGCGCCGAAATCGGCCTCGCAGCTCCCGATCCGCTCCGGATGGATCGGTTCGCGGCCAAACCCCCTCGCAACCTCGCTCCCAAGAAGACCTGGCCCCCCCAGCACGACGTCACCCCCTCCCGTTTTCTCGACGTCGGGGCCCGTCTCCTCGAACAGGAATCGATGCGGATCATGGTCTTCGAGGAGATGGGGGGCGTACCGCACGGGCTGCCCCTCGTCATGCAGCTGGCCGAATGGAACCGCCTCCGTCACCACCACGACGCCACGCGCTTCCTCACTGCCCAGCTTGGGCGCGAAATACGTCGTCGAGCGGGCGACCGGGGCGGTCTCGTCGACATTAAGATCCCATTCCGCGTACCCAAGGGGCTGAGCGCCCTCACCGGCGAGGGTGAAACTCGTCTGAACATTACCGCACGCCAGCGGATGGATCTTTCAGGCATCAGCCAGTTCACGGACGGCGAGGCCCAATCGGCGGCCACTCGGAATTCCAAGTTTCCGACGATCGCCTTCGAGCAGGAATCGCAAGTGAACGTCAACGGCGAGATCGGCGACAAAATCACCGTCAACCTCGAGCAGAATAGCAACCGGCAGCTCGACCTGAGCGAATCCCTCCGTCTACGCTACACCGGCGACGAAGACGCCATCATCCACACCGTTGAAGCGGGCAACACGAACCTCAACCTCCCCGGCACCCGGCTCATCGGCTTCAACGCCGGCCGCGGCGGCCTATTCGGCATCAAGGGCGAAGGGACACTCGGCGGGTTCGACCTCACCGTCGTCACCACGCAGGACAAAGGCTCGAGCAACCGCAAGACCTTCCAGGGCCAGGCCGAAGAGTTCTCCGACGAGATTCGCGATTTCGCCTATATGGAGAACGTCTACTTCTTCTTCGACCGGGTCCACCGTCGTGCCTTTCCCTACGAACCACCTGCCAGAGACCTGATCGACATCAACAGCGTCGACGTCTACGTCAACGACTTCAACGACCTGAACGACATCGAGGACCGTGCCTTTCCGGGTCTGGCCCTCAGCGTCTGGTCGAGCAACGGAACACCCGACGAAACGACGTCTCGCGAACGCCCCGGCGGCATCGAAGAGGGCGCGTTCCACCAGCTCGAACGGACAACCTACCAGATCGACCCGCGTGGGTATCTCGTTCTCACCAACACCCGCGTGTCGGGTGGCGCGGCCCTCGCGGTCGCCTACCGCACGACCGACGGCCGCAATTTCGGCGACGTCGGCTACATCCAGGGTGCGAACACGCCCCGCGTTCAGCTCAAGCTCCTCAAGTCGAAGAACCAGACGAGCAGCTCGGAGACGTGGGACCTCGCGTGGAAGAATGTCTACAGCCTGAGTGGTCGCAACATCGAGCCCGAAGGGTTCGACCTCCGCATCCTCAAGGAGATCCCCGGCCAGGAGGACCTCGACAGCGAGGGGGGCAAACCCTACATCCAGCTCTTCCAACTCGACACCCACACGAACAACTCGTCGGCTTCCTCCCCCCCCGACAACCGGGTCGACACAGACAACGGCAACAACATTCCGGGCCTGAACCTGGCTCTCGGCCACCTCGTCTTCCCGTTCCTCGAACCCTTCGGCGACGCCGGATCGGACAGCGCCCCGATCGCCGAGCCAGTCCCCGAACTCTACACCGAGAACAACCGCACGACACGGGCGGAAAAGAGCAAATACTTCATGCGCTTCACCTCTCGCAGCAGGGCCACGCGGTTCAACCTCGCGGCAGGCGTGATCGAGGGGAGCGAAGTCGTCCGCCTCAACAATCGCCAGCTCGTGCGCGGGACCGACTACACGATCGACTACAATTTTGGGTCCATCTCCTTCATCGGCGCCGCAGCCGACCAGGTGTCGGACCCGACCGCCAACCTCAAGATCGACTTCGACTCGAAGGATCCTTTTGGCGGATTCGGTCAGCAGAAGAGTCTGCTCGGCGTACGCCTCGAGCACGCCCTCGACGACCAGTTCTCCTTCCTCGGCATGACGATGCTCTACAGCAGCCAGTCTACACCCGGGCAGCGCGTGCGGGTGGGGCAAGAGCCCGCTCGCACGTTCATCTGGGACGCCAACGCGCGACTGCGCTACCGGCCCGAGATCCTGACCGACATCGTCAACTGGATTCCGTTCGTCAACTCATCACAGCAGTCTCAGATGGACATCGATCTCGAGGTCGCCCAGAGCATTCCAAACCCCAACACCAAGGGAATCGCCTACGTCGATGATTTCGAGGGAACTCAGGAGGAGCTGCGATTCCCGATCTTCAAAAACTCGTGGACGCAAGCGAGCACACCGGTCAGAAACGGCCGGGCTCTCGATTCCGACATCATCCGGAAGGGTCGTCTCACGTGGTACACGCCGATCACGCGCGATCGCATATCACAGCTCGAGATCCAGCCCAACCGCACCGACCTGACGACCGAGCAGGCCATCATCGACATCCTCCAACTCCGGTTCGAAGCCGCACGGACCCTCGGAGACGGCCTCCCCGGATTCCCCGATCGGATTCGGGACAACACACGGGGTCGTCCGGAAAACTCGTGGGCGGGGATTATGTCAAACCTGGGCGGCTGGGACCTCTCGCGATCCAAATTCCTCGAAGTCTGGATCAGAGGGTCCGGGGGCAAACTGCACATCGACCTGGGAGAAGTGTCGGAGCGGATCGACCTGCCACTGGGTGGCCTGAGCGACCAGTTCAGAACCGAGGATGAGCCGATCGGCGGGCTCCTCACGGGCGACGGCATCGCGACGGCAGCCGAGGACCTCGGACTCGACGGGCTCGCCGATCAAGAGGAGGCCGTTCTGTTCTCACAAAAATGGCCGGGCGTGCCCGTCCCCGACGACCCCGCGGGCGACAACTTCGACGACGTGAACACCGACAGGGGTCGGAACGATCCCGACCGCTATCCATCGGGCCTCAACGGCACGCAAGGCAACAGCCCGGAGCGCAACTCCCTGCCCGACACGGAAGACCTGAACAAAAACGGCTTTCTCGACCAAGAGAATAACTTCGTCCGCTACAGCGTCGACCTCGCCACGGACCGAGGGTTCAACGCCGAATCGGGCTCCTACACGGATGGCGTGTCCGTGCTCGTCGAGGGCACGCGATCGGACAGCTCCAACACACCGTGGCGTCTGATCCGCATCCCTCTTCGCGGCCAGCGGTCTCCCCGAACGATCGAGGGAACACCCGACACGACCTTCTCCTCGCTCATCGACTTCGCCAGGGTCTGGATCGAACACAACGCATCGCGAGAGGAGATTTCGATCTGGGAATTCAAGGCGGTCGGCAACGACTGGCAGGAGGACGATCAGCCTCCCACGAACATTTCCGGAGATTTCGAAGTCTCCAGCATCGGAACCGACAACCCGATCTACGTCCCGCCACCCAACCTCGAACTCGAACAGGACCCGACGACCGGCCTGATCCTCACGGAACGGTCGCTGGCCGTCAATTTCGAAGACCTGGCCGTCGGCGAGACGATCACGGCCTCCCGAACCTTCGTGCAGGGCGAGGACTACACGCGCTACAGCAAGATGCGTCTCTTCGTCCACGGCGGCGACAACCCCGACACCTTCCCCGCCCCACAGGACAGCGCCGGAGCGGGCCTCACACCGCTCGAGCTGATCCTCAAGTTCAGCCCGAGCAAGGGCGATACACTGAACGTCTACGAATTCCACCGGAGCGTCTACGAGGGCTGGGAGTCCAACACCCTCGAGATCGACCTCGAGCTGATGACCCAGCTCAAGGGTCAGCTGCTCGATTTTCGTACGGCCCGACTCGAGTCGGATTCGACGACCCTTTCGCTCTCAGCCGGCGAGATCCTCGTCGCCTACAGCAAGGAGCGAAACCAGATTCGGACACTCGGGCCCGAACCGACCTACATCGTGCGCGGAAACCCCTCGCTCAACCGCATCAAGTCCTTCACGCTCGGCCTCCACAACCGTTCGGACAGCGTGACGGTCGGGGGCGTCGCCCTCGTCGGTCGGCCGCTTTCGGGTGAGCTCTGGGTCGACGAGCTCACGGTCGACGGCATCCGTAAGAACAAGGCCATTTCGGCGCTCGCGAGCGTCAGGACCGTCCTGGCCGATCTCGGAAACCTCAACCTCGAACTCGAGCGTCGGAGCGGTGACTTCCAGGACTTGCAGGGGGCCGCCTCCGGGAACACGACGTCACGCATCGTCCTCAACACCGACATGAATCTGGACAAACTCTTGCCTCAACAGTGGCAGACGTCGATTCCCATACGCTACAGCTACAATCGAACCAGTTCCGTACCTCGTATTCGCCGAGGGTCGGACATCGTGCTGACTTCAGATCAGCAAGCGAATGAGAGCGACGTCAACAGCCAAAGCCGGCTCAACCTGACGTTTCGAAAGCGGGCTGCACGTGAAGATCCGCGGCTCCTCTCCCTCGTGCTCTTCGATCGGGTCGATGCGTCGGTCAATCTCGTGAGCTCGAGCACCACGAACGGCGCCATCACCCGTCGCAGGGCGAACAAGAACGACCAGCTCACGGGCACGTTTAACTATAACCTGAACCTGCCACAGAAGAAATCGATCAAACTGTTCAAGTGGGTCCCGGTTTTCAAGTCCGTCAAGGAATCGGAATTCTTCTATCTTCCGTCGACCGTCCGCTACGGCATTCGGTTCAATCGAAACATTCGCGATCAGCGGGACTTTTCCGCCGTGCCAGGGGACACGCTCAACGCGCCGATTGAGACCCACACTGAGAACTTCAACCTGAACGAGAGCTACGACATCAAGCTCCTCCCGTTCCGCAGCCTCACCGCCAACTACAAGCTCGGTATCGACCGCGACCTGCGTGGGGCGCTCAAGGTTTCGGGTCTGCAGTTCGGCCACGAAACCGGGCGCACACAGACCTTCACGGTCGGCTTCACACCCAAGATCTTTCGGTGGTTGACGACCAACGCGCAATACAACGCCAACTATCGCGATAACCTCGAAACCGGCGGTCAGCGAATCGCCATCGGCAACCTTCGTCGCGGTCTGACGGTCAACAACCAGAATCAGGGCAGTCTGCGGCTCGGGTTTAACTTTGCCACGTTCTTCCGCGGTCTGGCCCGCCCCAAGCGCAATGTCTTCCTCCGCCTCATCGGCCGCGCCGGCGCAACCGTGAACAACGTGAACACCTCCGTCGCCCGGACAAAACGGCTGGGCCTGTTCGGCTTGAGGAAGAGGCCCTCGGCCGCGTATCAGTTCGGATTTGCGGACACGACGCAGGTGGCCACGTTCGAGACGGGGGGCCTGACCCGCACCAACTCCAAGTCGGTTCAGGACCGCGCCGACGTCGGTGCCTCCATTCGCCTTCCTGCCGGGTTCAGCGTTCAGTCGAACGCCAACTACAACCACAACAGGACGTTCAACAACGCGAGCACCGAAGAGAAGCTGACGACCCTGCCCGACCTGAACTTTAGCTGGAGAGGCGTCGAGCGACTACCGATTCTGCGCTGGCTCTGGACGAGTGGCAACGTGAACTCAAGTTTCCAGCAGTCCAAAACGAAACGTGGCGAGCCGGCCGTCCTCGACGGTGTTTTCCACGCTCTGGACACCCTCACGATCACCAACGATATTCGAGCCACACAGCTCAGCCCGATGGTTTCCCTTTCTACCCGCTGGAAGAACGGCATGTCGACGACGGTTCAGACCACACGCACGAAGACGACGGACCTTCGTTTCCAGCGCAACATCCAAAAAAACGACGAGGGTCGCTTCCCCACCCAGGCAGAGCGCACGATCGGAACGACGATCACCAGGGCGACGAACCTGCGTGCGCAGATGCGTTATTCCATCAAGCCCAGCATTTTTGGCACGTTGGAGAGCAACATCGATCTCGACCTCACCTTCGACAGGACCGGGAACACGACGCTCGAAATTCCACGACAGATCGACGCCGTCCCCCCACCCGACCCCGATCCCAACACCGACCCGGACCCGACAATTGATGAATCGGGCGGCCAGTTCCGGCGGAACGAAGCCAGCTGGCGAGCCCAGATCGGGGCACAGTATCGCTTCAGCAGCCACTTCACGGGAGGGATGTCTTTCGGCCACCAGCGAAGACGCGACAAGCTGCGTGAGTTAACGAACCTCTCTTACGAGTTCCGGCTGTTCGGCGAGATCGAATTCAACTGATCTGGAGCGCCCGTGACCTTCAACCGAAACGAGCAGATGGCCCTGATCGTTCTCTGTGGAGCCCTGCTCCTCGGCTCGGCCATCAGCTTGTACGACTACCTCTGGCCCGACGACATCGAAGACTTCCACGTCCACAAGGCCGCGATCCCGGTTCCCGCAGCCGCCGAGCCCACACTCGACGACACGGACCCGGCAGGTCGCGCCCACGCCATCCTCATCGACATCAATACCGCCTCGCTCACGGACCTCCAGACCTTGCCCCGCATCGGGCCCCGGACTGCCGAGCGCATCGTCGACCACCGTACGGCCAACGGTCCCTTTCTCGCCATCGACGATCTCACAGCCGTCCGTGGGATCGGACCCAAGCGCCTGGCCGAACTCAAACCTCTCATCACCGCCTCTCCCCCCTGATGTCCGACTTGGGCCTCCACCTTGGCGAGAGGGACATCGTCTCCGCCACACTCGACGACGACCATATCGACACCCACGACCGCGCCGAATGGCACGGACCCGGGCAGGATATGAGGGCATTCGTCGACCGCATCGTGGAAGCCGTCGGCAACCTGGATTCAGGCCACCTCGATGGGGTCTGGATCGTTCTACCACCTGGCTACATCCATCTGAGGAGAGTACCGCTCGAAATCGCCGGCGATCGAGACCGTCAGCGGCATCTGGCTTGGGAAGCGGCCCAGACCCTGAGCCATCCCACCGATGATCTCGTCCTGCGCCACTGGGCGAGCGGTAGTTCGGCAATATGGGAAGCTGTCAGAGCCGACCTCGTCGATCGTCTTGCCCAGCAACTCGAGGATGCAGGACACCGACTAGGAGGGGTCTGTGCCGAGCCCGTTGCCCTGTATCACGCCCTTCTCGATGGATCGGACACCTGGCGGGCAGGAGTGGCCCTCTCCAAAGACTGGATATCCGTGGCGGCCGGGACGGACAACGCCCTGGTGTTGGCCGAGTCGATCAGGATCGACGCGCCGAGCAGGCAAAGCCTGGAGGATCTGGCCGACCTCGTGGCCAGCCGTATCCGGGGGCGTGCCGAACGCTACGCGTCCTTCGCCGTGGCCGGTCAGGACGAGACCCAGCTCGAACCCTTTGCACAGCACCTCGGAACTGCGGCCGGCATGAAAACCCCTCTGCTCGGGGCAGCCGCCCCGTCCGATTCGGTCGGTGGTGAACCGGTCACGCGGATCGCTCTGGCTGCTGGGGCAACCCGCTCTTCCCGAACAGGAATCCCATCATGATCACAGCGCTGTATCCTGGTTCGTTCGATCCAGTCACCTATGGCCACGTCGACCTCATCACCCGGGCCCTCACCATCTTCGACAGGATCGTCGTCGCCGTGGGTGAGAACCCCGCAAAACGTCCGCTCTTTAAGGCAGCAGAACGGGTCGACCTGATCCGCCTCGCCACCCGGGAGGACTGCATCGAAGTCGACCACTACACCGGCCTGACGGTTCACTATGCGAGGGAGCGGCAGATCCATACCATCATCCGCTGTCTCCGAACGACAGGCGAATACGAAACCGAGCTCGGGTGGGCTTCGGCCAACCGACGACTGCTGCCCGAGCTCGAGGCCGTCTACTTTCTTCCCAGCCCCGAATACGCTCACCTGAGTTCCACCGTCGTACGCGAAATCGCACAGTTCGGAGGCGATCTGTCCCCGTTCGTGCCGTCGCACGTCGAATCGGCCCTGAAAGCGAAGTTCCCCTCCGCCTGATTTCCGCCTCTTTCGTCCCCTTGGCAGGTCGGAACCGGACTGGCTATACTTGAGTCTGGGAGATCACTCGTGTTCGTCGACGAAACCACAATTCACGCACGCTCGGGGTCGGGCGGGAACGGATGCAGCAGCTTCCGCCGGGAAAAGTTTGTGCCCAGGGGTGGGCCCGACGGCGGCGACGGCGGCGGCGGCGGCGATGTTGTCTGTCAGGTCGACACCCACCTGTCGACGCTTCTCGACCAGCGCTACCAGCAGCACGCCAGGGCCGAGCGAGGCGGTCACGGAATGGGCAAGAACCGAACCGGCACCCGTGGCGACGACTACATCATCCGAGTGCCCCCCGGCACCGTCGTCCGCGACGCCGAATCCGGGCAGATTCTCGCCGACCTGACCGATCCCGACGAGCAGGAGATCATCCTCCAGGGTGGCCGGGGCGGTCGCGGCAACGCCCGATTCGCGAGTCCCACGAACCGGGCTCCCGAGCGGTCCGACGACGGATCGCCCGGCGAGGAAAGGGTGATCGAACTCGAGCTCAAGCTGATCGCCGACGTCGGACTCGTTGGGCACCCCAACGCGGGCAAGTCTACTCTCCTGTCGCGTCTGTCGGCCGCCCACCCAAAAATCGCAGACTACCCGTTCACGACCCTTCAGCCCAACCTGGGCATCGTTGCGTGTGGCCACTACGACAGCTTCGTACTGGCCGACATCCCCGGGTTGATCGAAGGGGCTCACCAGGGCAAGGGACTCGGATTTCAGTTCCTCCGTCACATCGAGCGCACTCGCGTGCTTCTCTACGTCGTCGACATTTCCGCAGCCGACCCGCTCCGAGACCTCACCATCCTTCGTAAGGAACTCGAGCACTTCAGCCCGGCCCTGCTGCGAAAGCGGGCGTTGCTCGCGGCCACGAAGGTCGACACGTGTCCCCCCGACGAACGACAGGGCGTCCTGATCGGCAACGAGCCGGCCCTGCCGATCTCTTCGGTCACGGGCAAAGGACTGCCCGACCTTCTGGTTGACCTTGGCAATCTCGTGCGTCAATCCCGGCTCGACGAGCAGAACACGTGAGCACGGTCGACGACGATCGCCTGAGCGCCCTCGCGCTGCTCTCGGCGCCCGGTCTCGGGCCAACGGGTTACCGTGCCCTCCTTTCTCACTTCGGCAGCGCCGGACTGGCGCTGTGTGCATCCTTCGACGACCTGTGCCGTGTCGGTGGCATCGGACTCGAGGTAGCCCGAGCCATTCGCGAAACCGATCGTGGGCAACCGAGCAGTTGGCAGCGTGCAACGACCGCGGCGCCAGCATCCTCTGTTTGAACGACCCCGATTATCCCGACCTTCTCCGTCAAACCTACGCTCCACCCCCCATCCTGTTCCTGCTCGGAAATCAGAAGCTGCTGACCTGCCCGGCTGTCGCCGTCGTCGGCTCGAGGACGAACTCGCCCTACGGAAAGGACGCGGCACGACAGCTCGCCGCCTCTCTCGTGCGCGCCGGCGTCGTCGTCGTTAGTGGCATGGCGCTGGGCATCGACGGCCACGCACATCGGGGGGCTCTCGATGCCGAAGGCGGAACGATCGCCGTTCTGGACAGTGGCCTCGATCGACCCACACCGCCGAGTCACCTCCCACTTTTCAAAACGATCTCCAAGCGGGGTGCCGTCGTTTCGGAATTTCCCATCGGGACGCCCGCCGACCCGGGTCACTTCCCGCGTCGGAATCGCATCATCAGTGGCTTGAGTCTCGGAGTCGTCGTCGTCGAGGCCGGGCGCAAAAGTGGGTCCCTCATTACCGCGCGTCTTGCCGTGGAGCAGGACCGCGACGTGTTCGCCGTACCGGGCCCTCTGGGCGCCAGCCAAAGTGAGGGGCCCCACGCGCTCATTCGCGATGGTGCGACGCTGATTCGTCACGCCGGGGACGTCCTCGAGCAACTCGGACTACAGACGTCGAAGGGACGCGTTCCAAAGACGGAGGGTCGGCCCCTGCAGCCGGACGAAGTGAAAATCATCGACAACCTGTACCGCCCCCATCCACGTCGACGACCTTGCGAACCAGGCAGGTTTGGCACTCCCGCACCTCTCTGCCCTTTTGCTCGGCCTCGAACTCGAAAACCAAGTCGCCCAACACCCCGGCCAGCGCTACACTCTCGTCGCATAAAAAAACCGGCGGTCGTTTGACCGCCGGTTCAGGCAGACGCTGTCGATCTCTTCAAGCCGTCGGGGGTGTTTCGGTCTCGACTTCGGTCGTCTCCGGCTTTTCCAGCGCGGAATCGATGGCCGCCCGAACATCCGACAGCCTGAACGGCTTTTCGAGAATCCGGGTCGCTCTGGGATGGTTCAGTGCCGCTGCGAATTCGGGTCGGTCGAGATAGGCCGAGATGACGATCGCGGGCAGTCCTTCCGGCAGTCGATCCAGGAAAGCAATGCCGTCGATGTGCGGCATGTTGAGGTCCGTCATCACGACGTCGTAGTGTCTTTCCTCTTTCATCAGCTTGTGCAGAGCATCGAGGCCGTCGGGCGAACCCTCCAGCGCGTAAACTTCGTCCAGCGCTTCCGTCAAAAGTGTGCGTAGCTCGCCATTGTCGTCTACGATCAGAACACGCGGTCTCGCGTCATCTTCCGCTCCGGTCTCCTCCACGGTCCCTCCGGCCGGAGCCGACGTAACGGTGCCCGTCGCTGCGGGAGCTCCCGCTGGCTGGGCAGCCGACACTTCGCCATCGCTGTCGTCGGATTCCGCCGACCCGGCGTCCTCATCTGCCTCCCCAGCCGACTCACCGTCATCCTGATCCAGATCCGCTCCAGCCTCCGTGTCCGCTTCCATCGTGCTTCCGTTCTCAGCCTCGGCTTCGGCCGGCGCTGAGGAGGCAAAACCGCCCCCGTCGCCGAACCTGTGTGCTTTCGGTAGCCGAACACCTCCTCGTCCGTGGGTTCGTCCACGGGCGTGGCCCCGAACTTTTGAACGGCCACGAGCAACCGATCTTTCTCCTCCTCGATCTGTCGGAGCTGTTCCTCCGCGTCCTTCTTTTCACGCGCGAGCTGTCGCTCCGTCGCCCCGAGGGCCGATAACTTGGAACTCAACTCCCGATCATCGGTCTTCGCACGCTTCAGGTCCGTCTCCTCCTTGTTCAGGGCCATCGCCGTGAAGGCTTTGACGGCGATGACGATGCCCATGGCCCCGAGGAGAATGGCGTATTCCATCAGGCTTCTTCCCCCGAGCGTACGGCTTCGATGTGCTGTTCCACCTCACCTTGGGGCTTGCTCGACAGTGACTGCAGACGCTCGTACTGAGCCTTGAGCCGGTCGATCCATCGTTGTGTTCTGATCGTCTTGCGTTCGATCACGGGACGGGCGTCTTTCAGGGCTTCGACATCGAGCTCCAGATCCTCCAGCCGTTGCTTCTTCTGGTCGATCGTTTCGGTCAGGGAGGCGACACGGCCCTCAACGGTGAAACACGCTCGTAGTAACCCACGACGCAGTAGACGGAGAACAACAAACTTCCCAGGATCACGACACCGAGCAGCGCGAACGTCAAGAAGACCTCCTAAAACGAACGACCTGAATCTGGCTAAACATCGCGTAAGTATGGAATAATTTTACAGATAGATCCCGGATTCGTCAATCGATCGTCGCCGAACAACGAAAAGGCCACGCTCCGACAGTGCCGGGCGTGGCCTCGATTCAACTCTCCTGAAAGGTCGTTAGAATCGACGCATGAGACTAACGACTTTGCCAGCGATGCGGAACGCCTGGAACTGGGGGTCAACAACGATCGGCTCGAAAGCCTCGTTTTCTGCTTCTAGACGTAGCGTGTCGCCATCTACGAAGTAGCGTTTGACGGTGGCTTCGTCGTCCACCACGGCTACGATAATCTCGCCCTGGTTGGCCGTGGATTGGTGGCGCGCGAGAACGTAGTCGCCGTCGAGGATTCCCACATTCTTCATGCTATCGCCGTGGACCTGAAGGGCGAATACGTCCCCAGACGGCACGAAGCTCGGGTCGATTGCGAGTGTCTCCTCGACGTGCTCGATGGCCAGAATGGGCTCGCCCGCAGCCACGCGGCCGATCAGCGGCACCTCTCGAGCGTTCACGCTTGGCTGCACAACCGATTGGGGTGCAATCGGTTCTGTAAGCTCGATGCCCCGGGAAAGCATGGGCCGGCGGCGGATATAGCCCTTTTTTTCTAACGCCGCGAGCGTTGTTCGGACACCATTCGTGGACGCGATCCCGAACGCCTCCATCATTTCTCGAATCGTGGGCGGATACCCGTTTTGCTGAATGCCCCGTACGATGAATTCGTAGATTTCGCGCTGTCGGTCGGTCAGTTCGCGCTTCATGCGTGCCCCTTTGGCGCGGGTTTGAACACCTGAATACCTGCACATCCGAATATAGTGCACATTAGTTCACACGTCAACGGGGAAGTCGGTCTTCTTGACAGGAAATGGGCCCGCCGGTATCTTCCCAAAACCTTGAAATTCAGTCACTAACGTCCATTCATGAAGCGATTGCGCTACAACACGTGGCAGGACCTGGCCTGGTATGGGATCACGCTGAGCGTCCCCGACGAATGGAACCCGGGCCAGCTGGTGGGCGATCCCCGGTCGGGGAACGTCCGGCTCGACGACGCCCAGATCGTACGTGTCGAGGTCGAATGGAAAGAGGCCGGAGGAAACCCCGAAGTGGCCAGAATCGTCGACCGATACGTCGAGGGCCTGGCCAAGAACGCCCAGAAGCAGAAGCAGGCCCTCAGCGTCGAGCGCCGCGTCCCGATCGATGGGCTTGGCCACTCGGCGCTCTCCGGTGCGGAATGCTTCCGATGGAAGGGCACATTCGAAGTCACCACGCTCGCGGGCTACAGCGAAATCACCGACCGGCTGCTTTTCATCCGCGTGATGAACCGCCCCGACGAAGACGCCAACGAGCTCCTCGCCGACCTGTTCAATTCTGTGGGCGACACCGGGCCAGACGACTGGCAGCCCTGGGGGCTTTACGGCCTGACGTGTCGAACACCACCGGATTACCCCCTCGAGGAATACGATCTCAAGTCGGGTCACATCCGGCTGCTGTTCAAGAAGGACAAAGCACTCCTCCGGATCGACCGGCTGAGCCTCGCGCGAACGCTCCTGTCGGGCAGCACCCTCGCTGACTGGTATCGGGACTTCTTCGCCAAGGACCTCCGCTTCATCGACACGGACATCCACGATCAGAACGATGGAACGATCACGATCGACGGAGCTCCGAAAGGGCGTGTCCAGAGTCTGCTCCAGCCCCTCCCCTTCTGGAACACACGCCCGAGGCTCTTCCTCGACGGCCGTGCGTGGGTCTCCGACGAGGAAAACAAGATCTTCGCCCTCCAATCCTTCTACGCCCGCGAGGAAGATGCCCCGAACCTCGACCGGATCCAGGCCACGATGTCCGAACCAACCGCGGCCGAGCCCCTAGGATCGAACGAGCGTGCTTAACACAACTCAGTATACGGCTCCGTGGTTTTGTCCGACTCACCGGACGTTCCCTTCGGCCCAGGTTCGTTCCGGACACACAGATTCGGCGCCCGCACCCACCCGAGACATCGCGGAAATGACGTCGTGAATTTTCGCCGAACACCGAAAATCGGACGGGACGCCATGCTCAAATCGCGTCCGGCTCGGAACGACGCACTCGATTGGGAACGAACGGACTCCGAAGAGGTGACGATCACCCTGACCCGGGGCACCGACTGGAAGGCGCGTATTCTGTCGAAAATCTTCTGGATCCCGGAAAGCCGGACCCTCCTTCTCGATCAGATCGGCGCGCAGGTGTGGGAAATGTGCGATGGAAAGACGTCGGTCGACGCGATGATCCGGAAGCTGAGCGAAGACCACAAACTGAACCTCAAAGAGGCCGAGGTTTCGCTCCTGAGCTACCTCCAAAGCTTGGGCAAGAAGCGACTCGTCGGCTTTCTCGTCGATAAAAAGGACCTGCCGAAGACCAAGAAAAAGGGGCCCAACGCGAGTGGGAAGGCCTGGGGCGCCTGACCCTATTGAAATCACTAAGCAAAAAAGGCTCTGCCGGTCGTCGGCAGAGCCTGATTTCTTTTGGGACATGGCGTGTGGACGCTATCGCAACATCGCCTGGACGGCCTCTTGTGCCGGAGCGTATAGCGTCGTCGATTGCGCGGTCAGGTCCGACAAGGGCCCGAAATAGACGCCGAACACGACGGTGCCCGCGAACAGCACGGCCAGGGTCACCGTCGCGAACGCCGGAATGCCCAGAGGCTCTCGAGTGACCGGATCTTCCAGATACATCGTGCGAGCGATACGCCAGTAGTAGTAGAGCGATACGGCACTGTTCAACACACCGACTACCGCCAGCCACCAGAGTCCGCCCTTCACGACCGCGCTGAACAGATACACCTTGCCCGCGAATCCCGCCGTTGGCGGTAGCCCGGTTAACGACGCCAGGAAAAACGTCATGACCGCCGCCACGAAAGGCGATCGCCAGCCCAGGCCGGAAAAGTCTTTGATATCTTCGCTGCCCGTCTTATCGGCCACGAGCAACACGACGAAGAATGCGCCGAGATTCATAAAGAGGTAAACGCCGGCGTAGAACATCACGCCCTGGAGTCCAGCCGAGGACAGCATCACCACGCCCATCATCATGTAGCCGGCGTGCGCGATACTCGAGTAGGCGAGGAGCCGCTTGAGGTTGTTCTGCCAGATCGCCGTCAGATTGCCCAGTGTCATCGTGCAAGCGGAGATGATCGCCAGTAGTTCTGGCCAATTTCCGGCGAGGGATGTCCACTCCGTGCCGTCGTAGGACGACAGCCCAAGGTAGAAGAACCGCGCCAGCATCGCGAAACCGACGGCCTTGGGTGCCACGGACAGAAACGCAGTGACCGGTGTGGGGGCGCCCTCGTAGACGTCAGGACACCAGAAGTGGAACGGCACCGACGCCACCTTATATCCGAACCCGGCCATCGCCATCGTCGCGGCGAGGAACAATGTGAGGTCCAGACCCCCCTGCGCGGCGATCCGGGCGGACACCTCGAAAACGTCGAGCGATCCCGTCAGGCCGTAGATCAGGCTGAAACCATACAACATCACGCCCGACGACACGCCCCCGTAGACCACATACTTGAGAGCCGCTTCGTTCGATCGCTGCACGTGCCGCTGGTAGCCAGCCAGGATGAACGACGGAAGACTCACCAGCTCGAGCGACAGATACATCATGAGCAGGTTCGTCGAGGATGCCATGAAGAAACCGCCCAGGACGATCGTCAGCAGGACGGCGTAGAACTCCGCCATCTTTTCATCGATGTCTTTCGATTGGACGCCGAACAGGACGACGACGATGGTCGTCAGGACCATCAGCAGTTTGAAGAACAAGCCGAAGTCGTCGAGCGCCATCATGCCGGCAAACAGTGAACGGGGTTCCGATCCGTATAGACCGACGATCGATGAGAGGGCCCAGACCAGACCCGCCAGCGTGAGCGACGTCATCAGCCACCACTTCTCGCCGTCGTAGATCAGATCGACCGTCACGATCACCAGAATCGAAATCGTGAGGGCGATCTCGGGCCCGGCGAAGTGGAGACTCTCCGTGTTGGAGGCGATCGCCGTTCGAAGGAATTCCGTCAACAAACGCTCCTTAGAAGCCGCTCATCGCCATCCCCGAATGGGCGGACAGCGTGTGGGAAAGATCGCTCAGCGAAGCCGAGATCAGATCCAGCACGGGCATCGGGTAGACACCCAGGATGATGACGACGACAGCCAACGGCACGAGTGTCGCGATCTCGCGCGTGTTGATCTCGGGCAAGTCCTTGTTGCGTTCGCTGAAGGACCCCATGAACAACCGTTGAAACGCCCAGAGCATGTAAGCGGCACCGAGTAGCACGCCCAGCGTTCCAACGATCGTCAGCGTACGATGAACCGGGAACGCACCCAGGAAGCAAAGCGCCTCGCTGATGAAACCCGACAGACCGGGAAGACCGAGCGCGGCGAAGTAGGCGACCATCGTCAGGCTGCCATAAATCGGCATGTGTGACCAGAGTCCGCCAAACCCGAGTTGGCCGCGCAACTCCGGCTCGTGGTAATCGTTCGGAAACACGATGTATCGATGGTGGGCGCGGTCGTAAATCACGCCCACGAGGAGGAAGAGCATCGCCGTGATCGTCCCGTGATTGAACATTTGGAACACGGCCCCGTTGATGCCGTGCACCGTGAAAGCGGACATCCCCAGCATCACGTAGCCCATGTGGCTGATACTCGAGTAGGCGACCAGTCGTTTGAGGTCGCTTTGCGCCATGGCGCAGAACGCTCCGTAGATGATGTTGATGACACCGATCACTGCAAGGAACGTGCTGAAATACTGGGACGCATCGGGCAGCATGGGGTAGTTGAAACGCAGGATGCCGTAGGTCCCCATCTTCAGCAGCACGCCGGCCAGGATCACGCTGATCGCGGTGGGTGCTTCGACGTGAGCGTCGGGCAACCAGGTGTGGAACGGAAACAGCGGCACCTTGATCGCGAACCCGATGAACATGGCCATCCACAGCATCAGCGGAGCAGAGCGTCCAAAGATAGTACCGGCCTTGAGCCACTCACTGTGGTTCGCCTGATCCATCATCACGAGCATGTTAAAAGTGTTTTCGCCCGTCGCTGGATCGGTCGTGTGGAAATACATCGCCAGCATCGCGAGCAGGAGCAGCACGCTCCCCGCAAGCGTAAACAGGAAGAACTTGATCGCCGCATACTCCTTGCGCGGCCCTCCCCAGATGCCGATCAGGAAATACATCGGCAGGAGCATGATCTCCCAAAACACGTAGAACAGAAAGAAGTCGAGGGAGACGAAAACACCCTGCATACCCGTCTGGAGCAACAGAAGCAGCGCGAAGTAGCCCTTCACGCCTTTGTCGATCAACCAGGAGGCGGGGACGCAGAGGATCGTGATCAGGGCGGTCAACAACACCATCGACACGCTCAGGCCATCGATCCCGACGTGGTATTCGATGTTGAACGACGGAATCCACGCCATCTGCACGACGAACTGCATCGCCGGATCGGCCCGATCGTAGGCATTGAACAACCAGATCGCGAGCAGCATGCAGATGCCGGTGGTCAGCAGCGCAAGCCACCGGATGGTATTCTTCTGCTCGCCCGGGATGCACAAAATCACCACAGCGCCGATCACCGGGACAAAAGTGAGAAGTGTCAGAATCCACTGATCCATCCGTCGAACTCCTCCCGCTCTATTAGACGACCATCCTGGCGACCATCAACACGATGATGCCAGCCAGGAGCAAGATTACATAGGTCTGAATCCGGCCGGTCTGAACGCGTCGCAGCTGCCCCCCGGCTTCGATAATCGTGTCCGCCAACAGGTTGACGAGCCCGTCGACGACCTTCTCGTCGATCAACCCCTTCAACCACGCAATGGCGCGCGTAAAGTAGGCCGTCATGTTCACGAGTCCGTCGATGATCCACGTGTCGAACCACGATAGAACACTGCGAATGACCAACGTTCCCCGGATGAAACTCGCCCCATACATTTCGTCGAAGTACCACTTGTTGTGGAGCGCGCGGAACAGCCACGAGGTCTCTATCAGCTTGGCCTCGTGTTCCATCATCGCCTTCTGGTTCCCGTAGTAGCGCCTGTAAGCCAGGAAGATGCCGCTCGACGCCAGCACGATCGACAGGGCCATCGCGGGGTAGTGAGCCCGGTGCGCCGGGTCGTCGTGACTCCCGGCCGCCATCGCCACGCCATCCGTCCTCGGCACCTCATCGGGCGACGATGCGTGATGCCCATCCATCTGCGCGACTTGGGTGGGCTCGTGTACCAGAGCGTGGAACCACCCCTCCCCGATCGGGTTCAGGCTGTAGAAGAACCAGAGACTGAGCGTCGACAGAACCACGAGCGGAATCGTCATCACGCGGGGCGACTCGTGAGCGTGGGACACGCGCTCATCGGCTGGCTCGCCATAGAACGTGACGAACACCAGACGGAACATGTAGTAGGCCGTCAAGAAGGCTGCACCGAAACCCATCAACGGCAGCAGGAAGTGCTGTGGATACGCAAACCCACCGAAACCCAACGCTCCTGCGAGGATCGCGTCCTTGCTCAGAAACCCGGACGTCAGCGGCACACCCGCCAGGGCGACCGTTGCCAACAGGAAAGTCGCGAACGTGATCGGCATCTGCTTCCTCAGGCCACCCATGTTTCGCATGTCCTGCGGATCGACGTGGTGATCGTCGCCATAGGCGTCGTGCATCGCGTGGATCACGCTTCCACTCCCGAGGAACAAACAGGCCTTGAAGGCCGCGTGCGTGACAAGGTGGAAAAGTCCCGCCACGTAGGCGCCCACCCCCAACCCCATGATCATGTAGCCCAGCTGGCTGATCGTGGAGTAGGCCAGCACCCTTTTGATGTCGTATTGAGCCACCGCGATCGTCGAGCCGAGTAGTGCCGTGATCCCGCCGATATAGGCGATGACGATCATGGCGTCGGGCGTGAGGATCGGGAACATGCGCGTCACCATGTACACGCCCGCGGCCACCATCGTCGCCGCGTGAATCAGCGCGCTGACCGGCGTCGGACCTTCCATCGCGTCGGGCAACCACACGTGGAGCGGGAACTGGGCGGACTTGCCGATCGCGCCGCAGAACAAACAGAGCCCGGCGGCCGTCAACAGCCAGCCACTCACTTTCCCCGCCGCGATTCCGGCAAACACGCTCTCGTAATCGAACGCACCGACCTTCCAGAACAGGATCATGATCCCGACGAAGAAGCCGAGGTCCCCGACGCGGTTCACCAGGAAAGCCTTCTTGCACGCACTTGCCGGAGCGTCGCGCTCGAACCAGAACCCGATTAACAGATAGGAGCTCAGACCAACGAGTTCCCAAAAAACGTAGAGCAGGAGGAAGTTGTCGACGATCACCAGACCGAGCATCGAGAAAGAGAAGATGCCCAGGAAGCCGAAGAACCGGCTGTATTTCGGATCGCCGTGCATGTAGCCCACCGAGTAAAGGTGGACCAGGAAGCTGACGACCGTCACGACCATCAGCATGACTGCGGTGATGTTGTCGACGAGAAGACCGACGCTGATTTGATGAGAGGTGAGGTCGAGCCAAACAAAGCGCTCGAACGATAGCTCCCAATCTGGCGTATAAGCGCCGAGCGCCATCGCAAAGATGCGTAGAGACAACAGGAAGGCGATTCCGATGCAGGCGAGCGGGACGAAGTTCCCTCCGCGTGGCAGACGTCGACCGAAGAAGGCCTGGACGGCGTATCCCAGCAGGGGAAGCAACGGAATCAGAATGACCGAGACCATATCTCTCCAGAAAGCGACGACTGCAGGCCTACGACAACCTCATCGGACGCCACGGGTCGTTACCCGCTCAGCGAGTGAAGCCTGTCGACCGTCACCGTGTGGTGGTTGCGATAGATATTCAGAACGATGGCGAGAGCAACCGCAGCCTCGGCCGCAGCCAGGATGATCACGAACAGAGCGAACAGCTGACCGCTGATCCCCACGTCCGAAAACCTGGCGAATGCCACGAGGTTGATATTGCCGGCGTTGAGGATCAACTCGACACCCATCAGGACGCTGATCGCGTTCCGTCGCGTCGAAACGGCCAGAATCCCGAGCGAGAACAGAACGGCCGCAACCACGAGGTAGTGTTCGAGACCGATCACAGCTCCCCCTCCTCGCTCTCGTGGCTGGCCAGCATCGACGCTCCGATAAGCGCTGCGAGCAACAGCATGGCCGCGATCTCGAAGGGCAGCACGTACTCGGTGATCAACAGTCGCCCGAGGGCTGCCGTCGTGCTCGCGGGCTCGACCACCTCGACCGTCCTCCACGGTGTTCGAAAAATGACCACCGCCAGGAGCGCGAACCCGACCCCCACGACCGCCACGCTACGCTTGAAGTGCACGCGCTCGGCCAGAATCTGCAGGTCATAGATACGATTCGTGAGCATCACGCCGAACAGCATCAGCACGAGGATGCCGCCCACGTAGACGAGCACCTGTGCACCCGCCACGAAGTCAGCGCCCAGGAATACGTAGAGGCCGGCGGTGCCGAAGAACGTGAACAACAGGGCGAACACCGCGTGGATCAGGCGATTCGCAAAAACGACCACGGCCCCCGAACCCACCGTAATGAGGGCGAACAGATAAAAGATTACCGTCGAGAGCGCCATCTCAGTCGGCCGTCGCCGCCTCCGCATCGTCCTTTGCCGCCGCTGCCTTCTCCAGCTCGTCGTACTCCCACGGCTTCGCGTATTCGTAAAGAAGATCGGTGCGATCGTAGACCGACGCCTCGTAGTTCGGCGTCATGATCAGACACTCGGTCGGGCACGGATACGTGCACAGTCCGCAGTAGCAGCACAGCGCCATGTCGATGTCGAAGCGAAGCACCTTCAACCGCTTCTTCGTGCCCTTCGACGTCATACCGAGATCGATGTCATCGCCGACCTTCTCGCACTCGATGTAGATACAGTCGACCGGACACGCTCTGGCACACTGATCACAACCGATGCAATCGTCGATGTCGTTGAAAAGCTGGTTCCGCGATCGCTCCGGCATCTCCCACCGTTCTTCGGGATACTGTAGCGTGATCGAAGGCGTAAAGAGATGTTTGAGGGTGATGTTCATCCCCACCCAGATCGTGGACACCGACTGTACGATGTTCGAAAAATAGCGCCTCATGGGCTTACCTCGGGTTGGCCCTTCGATCAGGCCGTCTGGGCACGCTGAGAGCGGCCCTCGGAGAGGCCGCGTGCAGCCGACCTCAGGAAGAATGCGAATATGACGATCGTGACCAGCATGGCGGATCCACTGCCGAGCACGCGCAGCCATTGAGGGGCGGCAAAGTTCCAAACGACCGAACCGAGGATGCAAACGAACGCGGCAGGCGTCAGGACCTTCCACCCCACAAACATCAGCTGGTCCACTCGCAATCGCGGCACCGTCCAACGCACCCACATCTGCACGAACACGAGCCAAAACATCTTGAGGATCATCCAGAACGGCCCACCCGGAAACGTGCCGCCGAAGGGCGAAGACCATCCACCCAGGAAAACCGCGGCCGCAACGAAGCTCACCGCCGCCATCGCCGCGTACTCGGCGATGAAGAAGAACGAGAATCGCATTCCGCTGTATTCGGTGTGGTAGCCGGCGACGAGTTCCGATTCGGCCTCGGGAATATCGAACGGCGTCCGATTGACTTCGGCCAGCGTCGAAATGTAAAACAGGAAGAATCCCAAGAAGGTGAACGGATTCCGAAACACGAACCACTCGGCGATCCCACCCTCCTGCGCTCTAATGATGTCCTGTAGGTTCAACGACCCGACGAGCGGGACGACGGCCAGCAATAGCAACGCCACGGGAATCTCGTATGAGACGACCTGCGCAGCCGAGCGCATGGCGCCGAGGAGTGCCCATTTGTTGTTCGACGACCACCCCGCCATGAGAATGCCGATCACGCCCATCGACGAGATCGCCATGATATAGAAGAGACCGATGTTGAGGTTGCTGACGACAAGCAAATCGCTGAACGGGATAGCGACATAGACCGCGAACGATCCGGCGAACACCAGGAGGGGTGCGAACTTGAACAGCATCGGGTCGGCCGCGGCCGGAATGATGTCTTCTTTTAACAACAATTTGATGCCATCGGCCAGCGTCTGCGACCACCCGTGCCATCCGCCGACCCGCATGGGACCGACCCGATCCTGCATGTGACCCGACACCTTTCGCTCCAACCAGACCAGCACCATACCGAGTACGGCCACGAACGTCAGCAGGATCACACCCGACAGGAGTCCGAGGGCCAGGGACACGTAGACGAGTGGAACGTCCGACAGGAAGGGGAGAGAATCGATCAGAGACTGGGCAATCTGCTGCATAGTGTCGTCGATCGGCCCGAGACTACCGGTCGACCTCTCCAAGAACGATGTCGATACTGCCGATCACCGCAATGATGTCGGCCACGTAATGGCCCCTCGTGAGGTAGTTCATCGCGCTGATCGCGGTGAAGCAAGGCGATTTGACCTTCACGCGATAGGGCACGTTAGAGCCGTCGCTGATCACGTAGATGCCCATCTCGCCGCGTGGCGTTTCCGACCGCGTGTAGGCTTCCACATCCTTGGGCGGCCGGACGTTGCGCGGTACCGCTTTATGGACGTCGCCATCTGGCAGCTGATTCAAGGCCTGGCGGATGATCTTGACGCTCTCGCCCATCTCTCGGATGCGGACCATGTATCGGTCCCAGCAATCGCCGACCTGGCCCATCTCGCCAGTGCCAACCGGAATGTCGAACTCGAAACGATCGTAGATCGAATACGGGTCGTCACGACGCAGGTCCCACTTGACTCCCGACCCACGCAGGTTGGGGCCAGTCAAGTTGTAGGAGTAGGCCACGTCGACGGGGAGGACGCCGATGTTGGCCGTCCGCTCGATGAAGATCTTGTTGTGCGAGAGAAGGTTGTTGTAATCGACAATCTTGCCTTCGAACTTGTCGAGGAAGGCCGTGCACTTCTCGATAAAGCCAGGCGGCAGGTCGTGGGAAACGCCGCCCACCCACACGTAGTTGTAGAGCATTCGGGCGCCGCACGTCATCTCGAACAGATCGAAGATGTCCTCGCGCTCACGGAACGCGAACAGGAAGGGCGTGAAGGCGCCGATGTCCATTCCGTAGGTACCGAACGACACCAGGTGACTCGCCAGCCGGTTGAGCTCGCACACGATGACGCGAATGTATTCGACACGTTCGGGGATTTCGAGCTCGAGCAGACGCTCAACCGCAAGACAGTAGGCCATGTTGTTGTTCATGCCGGCCAGATAGTCCATGCGGTCTGTAAACGGAATAACGTGCGGGTAAGGCATGCTTTCAGCGTGCTTCTCGAAGCAGCGATGGAGATAGCCGATGTGCGGCCGGACGTGCTCGATGATCTCGCCATCGGTCTTGAGCTCGAGCCGGAGCACGCCGTGGGTGCTCGGGTGCTGGGGACCCATATTGAGGGTCATCAACTCGCTCTCGAGGTTGTCGTCCCCCTCCAGAACCTCGACGTCCGGCAGCCCCGCATGCTCGACGGTCACGTCGGCATCGGGAATCGCGCCTTCGGGTCGGTCGACGTCTCGAGTCTCGGTATCGGCCATGCTCAGACCTCGACCCTGATACCCCGGTAATATTCCTGCACCTGGTAGTCTTTCCTCAGCGGATACCCATCCCAGTCGTCGGGACACAGAATACGTCGGAGATCGCTGTGTCCGTCGAACACGATCCCCAGCATGTCGTAGGCCTCGCGCTCGTGCCAGTTTGCCACTTTCCAGACGTTCTCGACCGTCGGTACGTGAGGATTGTCGCGGGGCAACTCGACCTTGAGCGTGATTTTGTGTCGGTGGGAGGAAGAACTCAGGTGGTAGACAGCGCTTATGTGATCTTCGAAGTCCACACCGCTTAGACACATCAGCGATTCGAACTGCAGCGCGTCGTCATCGTGCAGGTGCGCACAAACATCGGCAACCGACTCTGGCTTGACGCGAATCCACGGGTCGAGGTTTTCCGTCAGGTCAATGACGCCATCGCCGAATTTTTCTTTCAGAGTGTCGTAGATCTCTTGAGCGGTCATGCTCATCCGACTTTGGCGATCGTCTGGTGGCGGATCTTTTCCTGCAGATTCATCACACCCTCGAGCAGGGATTCGGGGCGAGGAGGGCAGCCGGGCACGTAGACGTCGACCGGGATGACCCGGTCCACACCCTTGAGGACGTGGTAGCCGTGCTGCCAGTAGGGTCCGCCCGACGTCGCGCAACACCCCATGGCAATCACATATCGTGGCTCGGCCATCTGATCGTAGAGCTTCTTCACGCGGGACGACATTTTGAGGGTGACCGTACCAGCCACGATCATGAGATCGGATTGACGGGGTGAAGCCCGGGGAATCATTCCGAACCGATCCCAGTCGTAGCGAGAGGCTCCGGTAGCCATCATTTCGATCGCGCAGCACGCCAACCCGAACGTCATCGGCCAAAGGGCCGAAAGCCTCGCCCAGTTGATGAAGTAATCGAGCGAGGTCACGATCACGTTGTCGTTGAACTGTCCTTCGATTCTCATAGGTAGGTGCCTCAGGCCGCCTCTTCGACCAGTGAGCGGGTCATCGTCTCGCGGAACCGGTCGACCTTTGGACGCGCCCAATCGAGCGTCCCTTTCTTCCAGGCGAACGCCAGCCCGAGGAGAAGAATGACGATGAAGACAAACGCCGCGCCGAACCCGTACCATCCGAATTCCTGGGCGACGACCGCCCAAGGGTAAAGGAGGACGACTTCGACGTCAAAGATGATGAAATCGAGCGCCACCACGTAGAACCGAATGTTGAACTGGATCCAGGACCCGCCCACCGGTTCTTCGCCACACTCGTAGGTACTCAGTTTTTCTGGATCGGGATTGTCGGGCCGGAACAGACTGCCCAGAAACAGGTTGAAGACGACAAAGAACGCACCCACGGACAGAAAAAGGAGTACGTTTGCGTAGTCTATGAGCATTGCATTAAATTCTTTAAAATCAATCGGTTAAGATACACTCAAGAGGAGCCCCGGAGCAGAGCGTGACTAAGATAGGGAATATGAATTGGGGCGTCAAGTGAAAACCCCTCTCCGTAGAATTGACATAAGTCCAATGTTTTAAGTAAGTAAGACTCGTTTCTGGCATCTCTTTCACCGCCCTGCGGCACGGATTTCGCAATCCATACATATTTGTCAAAATTAATCTTGACGTTTTTGTCATCAAAGGATATGTTTTCGCCGGTTAAGGTTCAACGTTCCCCCCGTTCAACGACTTAGGGAGACTGCCTCGATGAGCGCAGAAACCGCCGAGCTCGAACAACTCGCAACCCAGGAATACAAGTACGGCTGGACGACGGACATCGAGCAGGATGCCGCTCCACCCGGGTTGAACGAAGACATCGTCCGATTCATCTCGGCCAAGAAAGACGAGCCCGAGTGGCTCCTCGAATGGCGCCTCAAGGCCTACCGAAACTGGTTGAAAATGACGGACCCCACGCACGTTCCCGAGAGCGAGCAGTGGGTCATGGCAGACTACCCGAAGATCAACTACCAAGACATTATTTATTACTCGGCACCCAAACAGAAGAAGGCGCCAAAAAGCCTCGACGAGGTCGACCCCGAACTGCTGCGTACCTACGAAAAACTGGGCATTCCGCTGGAAGAACAGAAAATGCTCGCGGGTGTCGCCGTCGACGCGGTCTTCGACAGTGTGAGCGTGGCCACGACGTTCAAGGAAAAGCTCTCGGAGCTCGGGGTCATCTTCTGCTCCTTCTCCGAAGCAGTCAAAGATCACCCCGACCTGGTTCGTCAATATCTCGGCTCGGTCGTCCCTTACAACGACAACTACTTTGCGGCGCTCAATTCGGCCGTCTTCAGCGACGGGTCCTTCGTCTACATCCCCAAGGACGTTCGCTGCCCCATGGAACTGTCGACCTACTTCCGCATCAACGCCGCGAACACGGGGCAATTCGAGCGGACGCTCATCGTGGCCGAGAAAGGCAGCTACGTCAGCTATCTCGAGGGGTGTACCGCCCCCATGCGCGACGAGAACCAGCTCCACGCCGCTGTCGTCGAGCTCGTCACCCTAGACGACGCTCAGATCAAATACTCGACTGTCCAAAACTGGTATCCCGGCGACAAAGACGGAAAGGGTGGCATCTACAATTTCGTGACCAAGCGGGGCGCCTGCCGGGGCATCAACTCCAAGATCTCCTGGACCCAGGTCGAGACCGGGTCGGCCATCACGTGGAAATATCCGAGCTGTATCCTCCAGGGCGACAACTCGGTCGGCGAGTTCTATTCCGTCGCCGTCACGAACAACTGGCAGCAGGCCGACACGGGAACGAAGATGATCCACATCGGCAAAAACACCCGGAGCGTCATCATCTCTAAAGGGATTTCGGCCGGGCACGGGCAAAACACTTACCGCGGCGGGGTCCAGGTCCTCAAAGGCGCAGCCAACGCACGCAACTTCACGCAGTGCGATTCCATGCTCATCGGCGATCAGTGCGGCGCCCACACTTTCCCCTACATCGACATTCGCAACACGACCTCTCAGGTCGAACACGAAGCAACGACCTCCAAAATCGGCGAAGACCAGATCTTCTACTGCAACCAGCGCGGGATCGATACCGAGGAGGCAGTTTCCCTCATCGTCAACGGCTTCTGCAAAGAAGTTCTCGCCGAGTTGCCCATGGAGTTCGCCGTCGAGGCTCAGAAGCTGCTTGGCATCAGCCTGGAAGGATCCGTCGGGTAGCACACAACATCGGAGATCAGAACAACGTGGCACTCCTCGAAATCAAGAATCTGCACGCAGGCGTCGAAGATACGGAAATCCTCAAGGGCGTCGACCTTTCGGTCAACGTCGGAGAGATCCACACCATCATGGGACCCAACGGGTCGGGCAAGAGCACGCTCGCCCAGGTTCTGGCCGGCAACGAAGCCTACGACGTCACAGATGGATCCGTCATCTACGACGGTAAGGACCTTCTCGACCTCGAGGCCGACGAGCGCGCCAAAGAAGGCGTCTTCATGGCTTTTCAGTATCCCGTCGAAATCCCCGGTGTCAACAGCGCCTACTTCATGCGCACCGCCCTCAACGAGATCCGCAGACATCGTGGAGAAGAGGAGCTCGATGCCGTCGAGTTTCTCACCCTCGCTCGGGAACGTATGGACCTCGTCGAAATGCCCGAGGACTTTCTCAAACGTCAGGTCAACGAGGGGTTCAGTGGCGGGGAGAAGAAGCGCCACGAGATCTTTCAAATGGCCATGCTCGAGCCAAGGCTGGCCATACTCGATGAAACCGATTCCGGGCTCGACATCGACGCTTTGCGCATCGTCGCCGATGGGGTGAACCAGCTGCACAGGCCCGACAAGGCCGTCGTCGTCGTGACCCACTATCAACGCCTGCTGGAACACATCATACCCGATTACGTACACGTAATCCTGAACGGTCGAATCGTCGTATCGGGCGACAAATCCCTCGCCCTACGACTCGAAGAAGAAGGCTACGACAAGATTCGAGCCGAACACGAGGAGCAGGCCGTCCCGGCCTGAGGACAGATGGCGGGATCGAACACGGACATCGTCAACCACTACGTAGGCGCCTTCGAGGCGTTCGAGAACGAGCTGAACGGCCAAACGCAATCGCCCCTACACGGCATACGCAAGAGCGCGATCAGCCGTTTCGCGGAACTCGGCTTTCCCACCTCGCGCGACGAAGCGTGGAAGGCCACGGACCTCAGCCCGATCACGGCCACGCCCTTCTCACCGGCCAACAGCACGAGTGTCAACGCCGTGACCGAAGAGGACGTCGCCCCCTACCGGTTCGGTCTCGAGGGCCCGAACCTTGTCTTCGTGAACGGCCACTTTGCGCCGGCGCTTTCGCGCCCGACCGACCGCGGCGGTGTCTCCGTCGTCTCGCTCCCCGAGGTCGGTGAGGACGCAGCGGTCGATGCCCACTTGACAAGGATCGCGACCTTCGACGCTCACGCATTGACGGCCCTCAACACCGCCTTTCTGGTCGACGCCGCCTGCATCCACATCGGAAAAGACACCACATTCGACGATCCGATTCATGTCCTTCATTTCACGACCCCGGTGGGTGAGCCTCATCTTGCCACCCCACGTGCCCTCATCGTCGTGGAGAAGGGTAGCCGCGCGACCGTCGTCCAGACGTTCGTCGGTGAAGATGACGGTGCGTATCTCAACAATGCGGTCACCGAAATTCACATCGGCGAAAACGCAGAGCTCCACTACGTCAACACGACGCTCGAAGGCCCCGAAGCACGGCACACGAGCAACCTCAAGGTTTCTCAATGCCGGTCGAGCCGCTTCACGTCCTACACCATCAGCGTCGATGGCGCTTTCACGCGGAACGACATCAACTCAGTGCTCGCCGGCGAGGGGTGCGAGTCGACCGTCAACGGCTTCTACGTTCTCGATGGCAACCAACATTGTGATAACTACACGCTCCTCGAGCATCAGCAACCACACTGTCCGAGCCACGAGCTGTTCAAGGGCATCCTCGAAGACAGGGCACGCGCCGTCTTCCGAGGCAAGATTCACGTTCACCAGGCTGCCCAGAAAACCGACGCTTACCAGCAGAATCAGAACATTCTACTTTCCGACGACGCCCGCGTGAACACGAAACCCCAGCTCGAGATCTATGCCGACGACGTCAAGTGTTCCCACGGTGCGACAGTGGGCCAGCTCGACGAGGACGCACTTTTTTACATTCAGGCACGAGGTATCTCCCGCAAGGCCGCCTACCGAATCCTGCTGCGAGCGTTTGCCGAGGACATCCTTGGCCGAATCGAGGTCGAGTCTCTTCGCGATGAACTGACGAACCGCGTACTCGCCAAGATCGACCGAAACGGAGCAAGCGCATGAGCATCACCACGGCAACCGACGTCGGCCGCGACGCCGTTGAGTCTATAGCAGAACGGCCCGCCCCCTTCGACGTGTCGAAGGTTCGGGCAGACTTTCCCATCCTGAATCAGCAGCCGGTGGACAACCCCCTCGTTTACCTGGACAACGCGGCGACTACGCAAAAGCCTCAAAGGGTGATCGACTACCTCAGCCGCTACTATGCCTTGCAGAATTCGAACATCCACCGAGGCGTCTACAAGCTGAGCGAAGCGGCGACCGAGGCCTACGAAGGTGCGAGACACAAAATTCAGCGTTTCATCAACGCCAACGACCCACGCGAAATCGTCTTCACTCGAGGTACGACCGAAAGTATCAACCTCGTCGCCGAAACACTCGGTAAGCTGCGTGTCGGTGAGGGCGACGAAGTCATCGTCACCGAACTCGAGCATCACAGCAACATCGTCCCCTGGTATCTCCTTTGCCGGGAGAAGGGCGCGGTACTTAGACACGCTCCGATTGACGCAAACGGCGACGTCGATGTCGACGCTCTGGAGTCGCTCATCAGCGACCGCACGAAAATCATCGCGATCGCTCACGTCTCCAACAGCCTGGGTACAGTCGTTCCTATTCGGCGCGTTGTTGACATCGCCCGCGCACGTGACATTCCCGTCGTCGTCGACGGGGCACAGGCCCTCCCCCATCTTCCGGTCGACGTGCAGGAACTCGGGTGCGACTTCTTCGCCTTCTCCGGTCACAAGCTGTTCGGACCGACCGGCATCGGCACCCTCTACGGGCGCTACGAACTGCTCCACGAGATGCCACCCTACCAGGGTGGTGGCAGCATGATCCAAAAAGTGACATTCGACGAAATCACGTTCGCGGACCCGCCCACGCGATTCGAAGCGGGGACCCCCGACATCGCCGGCGCGATCGGGTTCGGTGTCGCCGTCGACTACCTGAACGCGCTCGATCTCGAGGGCGCCTTCGCGCACGAACACGACTTGCTCGAACACGCTACGGAGTCTCTCAGCCAGATCGACGGGCTACGCATCATCGGCACGCCGAAGCAGAAGGCGGGCGTGCTTTCATTCGACCTGGGAGAAATCCACCCCCACGACATCGGTACGATTCTCGACCAGGAAGGGATCGCCATACGGACGGGCCATCACTGTGCGCAGCCCGTGATGGCACACTTTGACATTCCCGCGACGGCGCGTGCGTCATTCGCTTTCTACAACACCCGCGAAGACGTCGACCGTCTCACAGCGGGCGTTCGAAAAGTCATCGATTTGTTCGGGTAAACGTAACGGGTGACTCACAGATGCTCGATCCGCGCGAACTTTACCAGCAGCTGATTCTCGACCACAACCGTCACCCGAAGAACTTTCGGACCATCGACGAAGCAACGGGAGAGTGCGAGGGCTACAATCCCCTGTGTGGAGACCGATACCACGTCTATGTGAGCCTCAAAGGCGCCAGAATCGAAGACATTGCGTTCCAGGGCGCGGGGTGTGCGATCTCCAAAGCTTCTGCTTCACTTATGACGCATCTCATCCGGGGCAAAACCCGAGGCGAAGCCGAAGAAATGTGCGCGGAGTTCAATCGGATCGTCACGGGCGATGTCGAGCCACCTGACGACCTCAGCGCGTTCGCCGCGTTCGCCGGGGTGCGGGACTACCCATCCCGCGTTAAATGCGCGACACTTGCCTGGCATACGATGAAGGCAGCGATCGAGGGACAAGAAGAAGCGACAACGGAGTAAACACTGCGGCTGGGGTCACAGCCTGAGCAACGGAGGCACCGATGTTCGAACGGTTTTTCGGGAAGAAGAAAGACAAAGAGCAGCCTGACGCGACGTCGATCGAGCCGGCTACACCCGATCCCGTCGAGCCCGTGAATACGAACGCCCTTCAGACTTTCGCTGCGGAGAAGGAGAACGAGAAAACCGAACGACGAAACGAGATCGAGGAGGAGGCGGAGGCCTCGGGCGAGACGGTCGACAAGGACGTGCTGAAAGATCGCATCACAGACATGATGCGGACGATCTTCGACCCGGAGATTCCGGTGAACATTTACGACATCGGCCTCATTTACGAGATCAACCCACAGGACTCGGGGATCGTGCACGTCAAAATGACACTCACCACGCCCAACTGTCCAGCGGCGGGTATTCTGCCCGGTGAAGTCGAAAGCAAGACCCGCAGCGTCGAAGGCGTCAAAGATTGCGAACTCGAACTCACTTTCGATCCACCGTGGACCCCGGACATGATGTCCGAAGCGGCCAGACTCGAACTCGGGATGCTGTGACGTCGACATTGAACATTGAAGATTGAGTATGGAACATTTCGAATGTTGTGCCGTGCCCGATTCGCTGTTGATGGTTTCGCGCGAATCTCTTTGGCACGACGGCCACACCTTCATGTTCATCTATCTTAAATCTTAAATGACGCTATGAAACTATCGACTCAGGAAGAATACGGTCTTCGATGCCTTCTCCAGATCGCGCGCCAGGAATCGGGCAGCGGCGAAAGCGTCACCATCAACGAAATCGGTCAGGCCGAGGGCCTGTCGATGGCGAACGTCGGCAAGTTTCTGCGTGCCCTGCGACTAAGCGGGTTCGTCGACAGCGAACGGGGTCACGCCGGCGGTTACCGTCTGGCCAGACCTGCCAGCGAGATCTCCGTAAAGGATGTTCTCGACGCCCTGGGCGGCAAGCTGTTCGATGCCGAATTCTGCGAAGAGCACAGCGGCGCGGTCGAATCTTGCACCCATTCGGTCGAGTGTTCAGTCCGCTCGCTCTGGAACTCGATGCAGTTTCTCGTCGACCGACTCTTGGATCAAGTTTCGCTTCAGGACATGATGGGAACAGAGCACGAACTCGCCGCTTGCTTGAGCGAACGCTCCGAAATGCTTCTTCAGGTCGCAGATGTGGGCTTGTCGCAGCCGGTGGACAGGTAGAACTGTGGGAATCGAAACCGGATTGGGCGACAACATCCTGACGACTTCTCTGGACAGGATGATCAACTGGGCCCGCAAGAGTTCGCTCTGGCCCATGCCCTTCGGAACAGCCTGCTGCGCCATCGAAATGATGGCCACGCTGTCCGGTCGTTTCGACTTGGCGAGATTCGGCGCGGAGGCCGTACGTTTCTCGCCTCGGCAATCCGATCTGTTGATCGTCTCAGGACGCATTTCGATCAAGATGATGCCGGTGCTCAAGAAGATCTACGACCAGATGCCAGACCCGAAGTGGGTCATCTCGATGGGCGCGTGTGCGTCATCGGGTGGTGTGTTCAACACCTACACACTCGTCCAGGGTGTCGACCAGTTCTTGCCCGTCGACGTTTACGTGCCCGGGTGCCCGCCTCGCCCGGAAGATTTAATTTACGGGTTGATGAAGGTCCAAGAAAAAATCGAACGGGAGCATCCGACTCAGGATGCGGGGTACGCAGCCGACGCGTCGATCGTCAGTCGCTGATCGCCGGTCAGAGACTGACCGCGCTCACCCATCGGAGGGTTGAATGATCACTGTAACAGATCCAGCGCGAGAAGAGATTGTGAATTTGATGCAAAAGCAGGAACAGGAGGTTAGGGGCGTCCGGATCAAGGCAGAAGCCGTATCACCGCTTCAGGCGAACTACCGACTTCGGTTCGTCACTGACGAGCAGGTCGAAGACGGCGACAACGTCATCGAATTCGAAGGGTTTAACATCTACGTCGACCCCGACTCGATGAGCTACGTCGAAGAGGTCTCTGTCGATTTCGTCGAGAGTCTCGCCGGACGTGGCTTCAAGATTGACAATCCCAACCGCGTGCCACCACACCTCAAGGGAACTGTCGCGGAAAAGGTACAGACGATCATCGACGAAAAGATCAATCCACAGATCGCTTCCCACGGTGGCACGCTCACCCTCCTAGACGTCAAGGATAACCGTGCGTTCGTCAAGTTCGGAGGAGGCTGCCAGGGCTGCGGTATGGTCGACGTCACGCTCAAGCAGGGTGTCGAGGTTCTGATTAAAGAGACGTGCCCCGAAATCGAAGAAATCCTCGACGTCACCGATCACGCCGAGGGCACCAACCCTTACTACCAGGGCGCCGCGCACTGAACACACCAAGACGCGCAAGACAGGAGGCCTGATTCGCACGAAAACGGAATCAGGCCCCTTTCTTTCAGGCTCTCACAGTTACGACCTCGCAATTCACGGAGCCATTCTGAATTTTACATTTTGACTTTTAACTTCCCTCCCCCTCTTCATCCTCGGACTCACCGTCTCCACCATCCTTGGCCTTCTCTCGCTTCTCTCGAAACTCTTTCACTTTTTTTATGATGTCAGGCGCCAACCCAATCAGCTTTTCGATCGACATCCCCGAGTCCTCGAGCGGCATGATCTGAGCCTTGCCCTTGTGGATCACGATGAAGGCGACCGGTTCGACAGAACCACCGCCCCCTGTTCCGGCTCCCCCATCCTCTTTTTTCCCCTTGCCACCTCCTGCGCCAAAACCGAACGAAATCTTTGACACGGGGACAATCACAGTCTCTTCGAACGCGATCGGCTTCCCGACGATCGTTTCGGTCTTGGCAATCTCCTTGAACTCCTGGAGAACAGTTTTGATGATGTCTTCGAGTGACATACGTCTCTCCTTCAGGCAGCCTGGGCGCGGGACCGACGCCACTCACTCGTGCGACGCGTCAGAACCATCGCCAGATAACCCCAACCGAGCACCACGGCTGCGCGAACCACTGCTACGATGAGTCGAGCCAGGTGAAACGTCAAATCGACACGCAGGGACCCACGAAACCCTGAGAGCTGGAAGTCCGGCACGACATCGAGCTGCAGCCGATCGGAGGTGACGTCATCGATGGCGCGCAGGTAGCCGAAAAGGCTGCCCGTCGTTTCTGCCCTGTTCCCTCCGTATCGTCCACGGACCTGAAGCCTGCGAAAGCGGATCACTCCCCGAAGCCGCCGCAGAAACCGAAGCGCCGGATCCCGAAATCGCCGATCGTATTCGAGCACCTCGTCGATACGTTGGCGCCACCCCTTCTCGGTCTCGGGCTCCTTTTCCGGTTTAGCCGGTTTGGCCGGTCTGGGTTTCTTGACCTTTGGTTTCTCACCGGGCCGAATCGTCCAGACGGGAAACCCCACAACAACAGGACGAATCTCCAACACCTCGTCGGCCCACGTGACCCGCGCCGACAAAGCCCCGAGGGCCAGGACCACGCGTCCGGCGGCCACGACGCCTTCCTCCGACAAGACCCCCGAAACTCGAATTCGAACCGGAATCAGGACAATCGAAGCGGCCAGCGCCAGAATCAGGTATACGATGAGCATACGCGAATGCGCAACAATACGGAAGACCGGGTCCGAGTGTCAAGCCCTGATCGCTGCAAGTTCCTGTAAAGCCTTGACATGTGGATGCGATTATCGTATTTGACGCATGAATGTGGCTGGGTGATTCGCCCAATACAGAACCGAGGAAGCCGGTGAGCGTGATCGAACAATGGCAGGACGAGGGACGTCTCTCCAAATTGGCCGCAGAAGGCCTCCACCAGTGGCTGACCACTCCCGCCTATGCCGATCATCGTGAAGAGATCGCGGCCCTCATCCAGGCGGGTGACACGGACGAACTGGAAGACGCGTTTCGAACACACATCGCCTTCGGTACGGGTGGCATTCGTGGAAAGATGGGACCCGGACCCAATCGGATCAATCTTCGAACGATCGGCGAAGCGGCACAAGGCCTTGCCCAGTATGTGCTCAAGGAGACGGGCAGAGAAGGTGCGCGGCGGGGTGTCGCCATCGCCTACGACACACGCAACAACTCGGCCCGGTTCGCGCACGAGGCGGCCGCGATCATCGCGGCAAATGACATCACGGCTCACCTGTTCGACGCGCCCCGTTCGACACCCGAACTGTCGTTCGCCGTTCGGAAGATCGACGCCGTCGCCGGAATCGTCATCAGCGCAAGCCACAACCCCCCGCGGGACAACGGGTTCAAGGCATATTGGAGCGACGGCGGCCAGGTCGTCCCGCCCCACGACGCTGCCATCATCGCCGAAGCCGGGGCTGTGGCGAACATCGAGCGCATCGACTTCGACACCGCCGCCGAACAGGGGCTGATCAGGAGCCTCGGCTCCGACACGGATACAGCCTACATCGAGGAAACCCGCCTGACGGTGACCGGAAACCGTGGTGGCCGCATCGTCTTCACGCCGCTGCACGGGGTTGGCGCCACCTCCATCGTCCCCGCGCTTCGAACGCTGGGCTTCTCCGATCTCCACGTCGTGGACGTTCAGAATGATGGCAACGGTGACTTCCCCACGGTAACAGGGGGCATCGCAAACCCCGAATCACCCGAGGCTATGGCGCTCGCCATTCAGAAGGCCGCCGAGATCGACGCGGACCTCGTCATCGCCAGCGACCCCGATGCCGACCGACTCGGGTGCGCTCTACCCCTGGATGATCGGGGATGGGATGCGGCACCGTCCGACCTCGCGTTGAACGGCAACCAGATCGGCGCGCTCCTCTGCCACTATCTGCTCTCGAGCCTGGAAGCGCGAGGCGACCTTCCTCCCGAACCGGTCGTGTGCCAAACTATCGTGACGACCGACCTGACGGGTCGCATCGCGCGTGCCTTCGGGGCTCGCGTCGTCGACAACTTGCTCGTGGGATTCAAATACATCGCCGCAGTGATCGCCGACCTCGAAGCCAACGAGACCTTTCTGTTCGGAACGGAGGAAAGTCACGGCTACCTCGCGACCGACGTCGTTCGGGACAAGGACGCCGCGTCGGCCGCGATGCTCCTGGCGCAGTGCGCGGCCGACGCATTGTCGCGAGGCGAAACCGTCAGGGACGTACTCGACGACATTTATCGCGAACACGGCTATTTCAGAGAGCTTCAGAAGTCCGTCACTCGCGAGGGGGTCTCCGGCAGCGGGGACATCCAGACGATCATGTCCGCGCTCCGCCAGAATCCTCCCGACGCCCTCGGACCCTACCCCGTCGTGCGTGTCGTCGACCGACAGGCAGGGAAGTTCCGCGACCTCGAGACGGGGGCGTCGGGCATCGTCGAAGGAGACACGGGCAACGTCCTCGCCTACACGTTGAGTGAAGCCGGCCACACGCGTGTCACCGCTCGCCCCTCTGGGACCGAGCCCAAAATCAAATACTACGTGTCTGCATCTTCGCTCGACATCGACTGCGAGCAGGAGAACCTCGAGGCCACCAAAATCGCCGTCGACGGAGCCGCCGAGGAAATCCTCGATGCGATTGCCGAACTCGCAGAGAGCGCACTACGCGAATCGGGATCGCCCACGGCATCGACAGGACGGGCGTCGTGAAGGAAACATCCGGCATCTACAACAACCTGGCTGACTACGGAGACCCGGAGTTCAGCCGCTTCATCCGTCGAGCTTTCATGTCGGCGACCGGCTACGACGGCGAGGACCTCGACCGTCCGATCGTCGGCATCGCCGACACGTCGAGCGACTACAACACGTGCCACGCCCGAATGCCCGAGCTCGTCGACGGGGTCAAACGTGGTGTGCTCGAAGCGGGCGGGCTGCCGCTCGTCTTTCCCACCCTGTCTTTGAACGAGATCCTCTTCCACCCGACGACGATGTATTACCGCAACCTGCTCGCGATGGAAACCGAGGAGATGATCCGGGCACAACCCATGGATGCCGTCGTTTTGCTCGGTGGGTGTGACAAGACCGTGCCGGCTCAGCTGATGGCGGCCGTTTCCGCCAACGTGCCTGCCGTCATTGTCGTCACCGGGGCAATGAGAACCGGGGAATGGCGCGGCAACCGGGTTGGCGCCTGTACGGACTGCCGGAGTTATTACGGACGTCATCGCGCGGGCGAGATCGACGCGACCGAGCTCGAGGAAGTTCAGAGCGTTCTCTGCTCGACCCCGGGAACGTGCATGGTCATGGGCTCGGCGTCGACGATCGCCTGCGTGGCCGAAGCGCTCGGCATGATGCTGCCAGGCGGGGCTTCGCCTCCGTCGGGTACGGGTGACCGGATGCGGAACGCCGTTGCCTCGGGCCGCCGCGCCGTGGCGCTCGCACGGGAGCCGATACGTCCTCGCGACCTTCTGACGCGCGCCAACTTCGACAACGCGTTGAAGGTCCTGATCGCCCTGGGCGGCTCGACCAACACGGTCGTTCACCTGATCGCCATCGCCAAGCGCGCCGGGATCGATCTGTCGCTCGACGACCTGCAAAGCGTATCGAACCGAATCCCGTTGTTGGTAGACTGCAAACCATCGGGCACCGTTTACATGGAGGACTTCCATCAAGCCGGTGGCCTCCCCACCCTCCTTAAGGCCCTCGAGTCCGAGCTCGACAGTAGCCCCATCAACATCGAGGGACGCAATCTGGGCGAGCGTCTGGCGAACGTGAACGAGCCCGGTCACTGGCAGACCGTCATCCGCACGCTCGACAACCCGCTGGGTCCGCCCGGGTCGCTCACGACGCTGGTCGGATCGCTGGCGCCTGACGGTGCGATCATCAAAACGTCCGCGGCCACCCCCGACCTATTCGAGCACACCGGTCCGGCGGTCGTCTTCGATGGGCCGGCCGACGCCGCCGCCCGTATCGACGACCCGACGCTCGGAATCACACCCGATCACGTCCTTGTCCTGAGGGACGCTGGCCCCATCGCAGCAGGCATGCCCGAGGCGGGGTCACTGCCGATCCCGAAGCATCTGGCCGAACAAGGCATCAAGGATGTCGTGCGAATTTCGGATGCTCGAATGAGTGGTACCGCGTTTGGGACCGTCGTCCTCCATTGCGCTCCCGAGTCCGCCGCAGGGGGCCCTCTGGCACTCGTCAGGGACGGGGATCGGATTCAGCTGTCGGTAGAAAGTCGCCGGGTCGATCTTCTGGTAGACGCCGATGAACTCGAGCGAAGACGATCCGGGTTCGTCCCTCCCCCGTTACCCGCTCGAGGGTGGGCCCGTCTATTCTGCGAGCACGTGCTCCAGGCCAACGACGGGGTCGACTTCGATTTTCTGACGGGAACCGATTGATCCCCGAGGCCCCCATGACCCTGACCACGTCCGATATTATGAGCAGCCCCGTCATCACTGTAAAAGCCGTCACTCCCGTACGCGAACTCATGGACATTCTTCAGACCCACGAGATCACGGGTGTGCCGGTCGTCGACGAGAACGGAGACCTCGCGGGCGTCATTTCGATCACCGACATCCTCTCGGTCAACGAAGGGGAAGAAGAAATCGGCGATCGGATTCCAGATTTCTACACGTCCCCGGCGATGGATGGACTCGCGCAGATCACATCCCTGATCGAACCCGATGAGACCATCCTCGACGCACCGGTTGGATCGTTGATGTGCAAAAACATCGTGACCGCAGACAAGGACGCCTCGATTGGCGAAATCTCGGGCGCCCTCGTCGCTCGACGCATTCACCGACTCCTGATCGTGGAAGAGACTCGCGTAACGGGTATTGTTAGTGTAGGAGACGTGCTTAGAGCGATCCACGAAGCCTCCTGAGGTGGCCTATGGCCAGGCGACTATCCAAAGCCGACTCGCTGAATCTGGGTGAAATTGACCGGTTCCTCGAATCCGAGAACGCCCTACCGGACGACGAGCAGGAACCGGCTCAGCCCACCGCGCCAAGCGCGGCCCCCGATCCCGAACCCCCACTCGAATCGGAAGCGGATGCTCCCGCGACCGAGGAACCAGTGCCCGAACCCAAGGCCCTCAGTGTGGCGGTTTCCGACGACGGTCTCGAAGCGGCTATCCATTCCATCAATCCCGATACGACACTCGAATTCGCGCTGGATTCCCTGAAAAACAACGGTGTGACATTTGGGATAGACGAAGATGCGATTCGTCACGCGATCGATCAGGCGAAGGATTCGAGCCAACCCGTGCGTCGCCAAAGGCACCGAACCAAAGCTCCCTGCGGCACCCAGAATCGAACACCGCCCTCCCGAAGGACTCGATAGCCTTCCGAGTCTGGCACCGCTGGTCAAAGCGCTCGACCTGGAAGCCCAGGAAGAACTGCTCGAGGGCGTCAAAGACATCACCGTCGTGCCCGTCACGCGAGACGATACGTTGGCCGAGCTCATCGAGGAGGCCGGCGAGGCCGGCCAAAGTGTGACCGGGGAGCCCATCGATCCACCGCCGCACGAAACGGAAATGGAGTCCGAGGGGCTGCAACCCGGGGAGGGGGTCGAGCGTGACGCAGACGGACGCTACAAGGCGACACGCTGGGGATACGCCGGCGTTCTGGATGGCAAGGTGACCACCCTCGCCCCGATCTGGATCTCCCCCGACGCGATGTCTGCATTCCTGATTCACCGACCCCATGAAGGGAGCAACGGGGCAAGCCCCACGGTCGATGACCTCAATGCTGCACTGGCCGCACGCAATGTCTCCGTCGGGATCGATGCCGAATGGCTTCAGAAAGTGGCCAGCCGGCTCGCTGAAGGCACGGTGGCCCGCACGCTCGTGCCGCTTGCTCACGGAGTCGACCCCGAGCCGACGGAGGATGGCCGAATCGATTTCTCGTTCCCGCCGGACACGCAGGCTGGCACGGTCAACACCGACGGATCGATCGACCTGAAAGAGCGTAACCTCTTTCCCGGCGTCGAGAAGGACGAACTCCTCGCGGAAACCTTCCCCCCGGTGGAGGGGACGGCTGGAAAAACAGTGACGGGAGACGACGTCGAAGTGGAACCACCGTTGGCTGTCGAACTCGTGGCCGGAGAAAACACCCGCCTCGTCGAGGAAGGCGCCAAACAAAAAGTCCTCTCCGAAATCACTGGTGGAGCCTCCGTCAAGACGGTCGAAGTCAGTGGAGGCGACGGAAAGAAGCAGCAATCCACCGTATCCGTGAAGGAGATCGCCCAGGTGTCGGGCGACGTCAACTACGAAACGGGGAACCTCGATCACAAAGGGAACATCGATGTCAAAGGGAACGTCCTGGGTGGATTCAGCGTTCGGGCGTCGGGGGACATTGTGATTGCTGGAGCGATCGAAGACGGAGCGACCGTCGACTGCGACGGCAGCCTGACCGTGAAGATGGGCGTCTTCGGCGAGAAGACGACTGTAAGGGCGGGAGAAGAGATCACGGTCAAGTTCATCCAGGATGCGACGGTCCACGCAGGAAGCCACATCAACGTGGGCAGTTACATCCACACCGCATCCGTCCACTCCGGTGGGCGCGTGATCGTCGAAGGGGGCGGCGGATCGGGAGGTGGCATCATCGGGGGTGAAACCTGGGCGGTGGAGGGCATCACGACCAAGAACTGCGGGTCGGATCGGAGCGCGACCACCTTCGTGGCGGTCGGCGTGGATCGTGACCTCTACATCGAGTACGACAAAGCAAGGCGAACGGCCGCCAAGGGGAAGACGCTCCTTCGCAACCTGCTGCGCGCCATCGGCATCGAATCGCTGGAGCCGGAGGTCATCAAAGCCCTCGTCGCACGACAGCGACGCAAGGCGAACGAGATTCTACACTACGTGAAGAAGGCCAACGAACTGGCGAGAATCGCGAAAGAAAACGAGGAGGCAGAGAAGACGATTAGGGAGCAGATCGAGCAAGCGAGCAAGGACGCTACGCTCGACGTCGGCGACGTCGCCCACGAACGGGTGCGACTCCGGATCGGCAATCGCGAGGTCCGTTTGGACGAAGATCGCAAGGGAGTTCGCTACTTCTCGGATCAGAAGGAAGACGGCCCCGAAATTACTTACGCGGCACTGTCACCGGAAGGGTCGGAAGAGAAGGAGAGCGGCTGAAAAACTGTGGACGGTGGACGGGACAGACGGCTTCGCCTATGCGGTCCTTGATGTCACGGTTGTGTCAATGTTCTATCTTGAATCGTCAATTCTCGATTAAAAGATATCCACCCACGCGTAAAACAGCGGTGCACACTCTCCCATCCGGTCCCACCACGTCGTCTCCCGATCGTCTGGTAACGGGCGTCCCATCAGAACCCGCCAAAACGCATCCGCTTCGGCACGATCCGTCGGCGGCTCCGTTCCCACGTCGATCCCGGCTGTGGCGAGTTTTTCCCGCAGACGTTCCCAGTCCGCAATCTTGACCATCATCTCGTCGTGTCTGGACCACGTCGCCTTCCCGCCGGTCTCGCGCTCAAGGTAACCGACGATCGGATGCCCCGACCTCAGACTACCCTCGATTGGTTTTCCATCCGAGTCTGAAACGACCGCAGAGGCCAGGGCTTCGTAGGCATTCTCCTCTTCGTCGAATGCGCACGCCTCTTGGACCCAAAGCTCGTCCTCTCCGACATCCCAGTTCGCATAGGCCACGAGTCGTCCGTCGCGTCGAACACCCGCCCGTGGGAAGACGCCTCTCAGACGAGCGGGACCGTCGTCCCAGTAGTCGGCGTTTCGTTCGCACGCGCCCGTCGATTGCGTGCGCTCGACCTCGTAGAGGGCACGCACGTCAGTCAGATCTCCGGCCACCGAAAGCCTCTCCGGCTGGGGGGCAATGATTGACCCTTCGACCCCGGCCAGCTCGAACGTCGGCAGCGCCAGAGGGGTCCATCCACGCGCATCGTAGTACGGGGTCCCGATAATGCTGAAGAGCAACCCGAGTTCGTAGCCTTCAGCGAAATACTGCTCGGCGTCCGCCAACAATCCGCTGCCGATGCCCTGGCCACGATGCTCCGGAAGCGTCAGAAGGCTCCCGACGCCGCCCGCCAGAAGCCCCACGCCCCGCACGTTCAGAATACGGTCCCAGACCCGAAGATGCCCGACGATCTGGTCGCCGTGAACAGCCACGCGAGTTTGCTCGAGTCGATAGCCCGGATCCTCTGTCACATAGCATCGATAACGCGCCGGGGCATCGGGCTCCGTCGGTCTGAACACCCTGTGTTGCAACCCGACGCAGGTCTCGAGCTCCTCCTCACGTGCCGCCCTGTATTGGATATCCGGCATCGTGCCCTCTCACATGATCGGCGCGAGCCACCCACCATCGACGGGCAAGGCCGTCCCGGTCACCCACTCTGCATCGTCCGACGCGAAGAAGACGCACGCCAGACCGATGTCGCTGGGCAATCCCAGTCTCGGAAGCGGCGTCTGGTCCTTGCAATCCTGTATCTGTTCTTCGGTCAGGTAGTCCTGAATCGGTGTCTCGATGTAACCCGGGCAGATCGCGTTGACGGTCACGCCGTCGGCGGCCACTTCCACAGCAGTATCACGAGTCAGGTTCACGACGGCCGCTTTGGCGGGTGCGTAGGCGGGTCCGCCGCCTCCACGAAAGGCGTGGACAGACGCGATGTTGACGATTCTGCCCGCAGGCGACTGCTTGAGGTGCGGAAGCGAGAACTTCGTGAGCAGAAACAAGCCCCGCAGGTTCACACCGACCACACGATCCCAGTCGGCCACGGAGAGTGTCTGGCTGTCTCCCGGAATGTGGATGCCCGCGTTGTTCACGATGATATCCAAACGCCCGAAGGTATCGAAGGTTCGTGAAACCAGGGCTTCGACGGCCTGTTCATCGGCCATATCCGTCTCTACGAACAGACCACGTGGGCCCAATCGCTCCACCTCCTCCGCCGTCGGGGTCGTCACGTCCTGATCGTGATACTTACCCTGTTTGGGAGCTTCCTGAACATCCGCCACCGCGACGTGGGCGCCTTCGCGGGCAAACTCGATGGCCACACCGCGTCCGATCCCCGAGCTTCCGCCCGTCACGATCGCCACTCGGTCTTCAAGTCTCATCTCACCTCTCCTGTCTCGCTTTTTCCACAGGACACGCGGATTCCGCGTTGCACACGCGGGCTCAAGAAAAAGGGCGAGTTCAGGTCAATAGGTGTGTAAAAGAAATCAGGCGGCCATCTTCCCGGCTTCGACCTGCGGTTCGGTTGAGTGTTTCTGATCGTAGACTTGTTGTAGCAAGTGTGGCGCGGTGAGTTTCCTGAATCGGCTCTCTGCGACCTTGAGCGTACGCCAGATGAGAGTCGTGGCGTTCCTGACTTTCTTGAATCGCCTGGCGGCGTTTGTGCGAAGCCGAACGGAAGCAAAGGGGCTCTCGACGACGTTCGTGGTTCTCAGGTGTTTCCAGTGTTCCTTCGGGAAGTCGTAGAACGTGACCATCCGATCCCAGTCTCTTTCGAGCGTCTCCACGGCGGCAGGGAACTGTGAGCGATACCGTGCGGCAAAGCGTTTCCGGAGCTTCTCGGCCTCCTTTTTCGTGCCGGCATAGGGGATCTGGACGAGCAGTGCGCGGGCTTCAGCCTGTGCACGCTTGGCGACCTTGTCGAGCACGTTGAGGATCTTGTGGTTCCAGCACCGTTGTTGCCGGCTCTCTGGCCAGACCTGATCAACGGCCGCCCAGATGCCCATATTCCCGTCCGCGGCGATCAGGACAGGATGTTCGAGCCCGCGATCCCGGAGATCCCGGAGCACCGTGAGCCAGGATTCTGTAGACTCTCGATAACCGGGTTCTATCGCCAGGATCTCCTTGCTGCCGTCGCTCATCGCGCCGATCACGACCAGCAGACACGCCTTCTCGCGCTCGAGCCCGGCTTTGACGTAGATGCCATCAGCCCAGGCGTAGACCAGTTCGCGATTATCCAGACGCCTTTCTTTCCAGTCCTGGAAGTCGACCTCCCACTTCCCTCGAAGACGAGCGATCGAGGTCGGCGAAAGCGGCGCGCCATCACCGAGCAGCGCACGCAAAGACAACTCGAAGTCGCCCTGGGAGAGACCGTGGAGATAAAGGTCGGGAAGCAGATCTCCAATGGCCCTGGTTCTCCGGGCGAACAGGGGGAGGATGCGGCTTTCAAACCGCTCTTCCAGACCACGAACCCGGGGACGCCGGACCTTGATCGTTCCGCAGCTCGTCGAGAGACGCCGGGGCTTGCCGTAGCCGTTCCTGTAGCCCCTGGAGCTATCGACCTCGGCTCGGCGCTCATACCACGACCGGCCCAAGAACGCGGTCGCCTCCTCCTCCAGAATGGACTGGAACCGGCCCTGGATCTCTTCACGGATCCAATCGTCAACCGTCTCCCACGTCGGCATGGACTTCAATGGGGCTCTATGCGTATGTTCCTTCACGGCGATCCTCCTTCCCAACCGGGCCTCTCACCCGGTTTTGTGTGAATCAACTATCTCACGGGAAGGGTAGGGTCGCCCTTTCTCTTTTTCCACACCTTTTGATTATAGCTCAAAAGGGCTCGGGAAGACCCAAGCCCTGTGTGCGTCAGTCTGGACGGCGACCTCAGTCGATCACATCCGCGATACTTCCGCAAAGATATTCGACATTCTCTTCTGTGACACCGGCGACGTTGATCCGACCGCCCGTCTTGACGACGTAAATCGCGTGCTTCTCACGCAGGGCGTCTACCTGGGCGGGCGACAGCCCTGAATAAGAAAACATCCCCTTCTGCCGGGCGATGTAAGAAAAGTCTCGCCTCACACCCGTCCGTTCGAGCGTGTCGACCAGCAACTTGCGGACACCGTTGATTCGATCGCGCATGGCCGTCACCTCGCTCTCCCATTCCTGCCGAAGCTCGGGGTCGTTCAGCACAGCCGTCACGATCGACGATCCGTGTGCGGGAGGATTGGAATAGTTCGTACGAATGGTGATCAGCAGGTGGCTCAGCGCCCGTGCCGCGTCGATTGGAGATTGGGTCACGAGCGTGAGGGCGCCGATTCGCTCACGGTAGAGCCCGAAATTTTTACTGAACGAACTGGCGATGAACATCTCGTCGACGTTCGCCACGAGCGTCCTCAGTCCAAGGCCGTCCTGTTCGAAACCTTCCCCCAAACCCTGATAAGCGAAGTCCAGCAAAGGGATCAGACCACGCGAACGAACGATGTCCGCAACCGTCTCCCACTGAGCCGCCGACGGGTCCATACCCGTAGGGTTGTGACAACAACCGTGCAGAAGGACGACGTCCTCCACCGGGATCTCGTTCAATGCACCGGCAAAGGTATCGAAGTCGAGCGCGTTGGCGTCGACATCGTAGTAGGGATAGGTTTTCGTCGCGAGGTGGGCGGCGTCGAACACTTTTGGGTGATTGGCCCACGTCGGATCGCTCAGCCAGAGTGTGGCGTCCGGATAGAGCTTCTGAATGAAGTCACCGGCAACCCGAAGCGCCCCCGTACCCCCCGGTGTCTGGACCGTACACACCCTTTCGTCAGAAATGACAGGATGTCCTTCGCCGAAGAGAAGGGCCTGGACGGCGGCCCCGTAGACCGGATCGCCCGAAATCGGGAGGTAGCTTTTGGTCTCTTCGGCCGCCAGAGCTCGTGTTTCGGACTTCTTGACCGATTGGAAAACCGGCGTCTGTCCGTTGGCATCTTTGTAGACACCGACGGTCAGGTTGATCTTGTTGGGATTGGGATCGTCGTTGAAAGCCGCCGTCAGACCCAGGATCGGATCAGGCGGCGCCTGTTCGAGTTGGTCAAACATCCTCTGCATCCTCTGGCAAAGGGTTCCCTGCGTGCGCCGAAAGATACTGAGCCCGCAACAACCGGACAAGCTCCGGGACCCAGAACCTTCTCAGGCGATACACCCTTCGAGCAGCCTGATGACTAACCGTTTGTGCTCGACCCGCATCAGGTTGTCCAACAGTTCGAGGGCGTTCGACTGGCGATCCTTCTCGGCACTGATCAATCCCACGTAGGCACGCGTCACGTCTTCGCGGGGGTAGATCAGTCCCAATAGCCCGACCACAATCCGCAGTCTGTGGTCCTTCCCTTCGGCCGTGGTCGGAACACCGGCGTCCGTTTCCTTTCGAATCGCTCGGGTCACCTTCTCCTCGTCAATCTCCAGATTTTCGACGCGGGCGTTGATCTCTCCGAGCGCCTCGAGGATCGAAAGACCCAACTCATCCTGGTGCTTTTCCAGAATATCGAGCAGCGTGTCGGCCGCGGCCTGAGTACCGATGGCTGCGTAGCACTCAGAAACGGCGCGCCGAATCGCGATCGATTCTTGTGGGTCATCCACATAGTCACGGAGGGCGTGGACGACCCGATCCCCGTAGCCACGAATCGCGCGCTGAGCATAAATCACGAGGCCCTCGTCGGCCAGGTGCGGAACGACCAGCGGCAGAAAAACGCGACGGCCCGTACGCGACGTGCCCTCGAGCGCGGATCGAACGACAACGGGGGAATTGTGGCGTAGCAGTTGCATCATCAGATCGTCGTATTCGGGATCGTCAATGGTCCCCAGAATCAGTGCCACTTCGGCGGCTGCATCCTCGTCGCCGTAGTCGGGTCCGCACGCCTCCCCGAGCGAATCACGCACCTTCTGCTTTTCCATCGATTCGTTCAGGGCCAGCGACCCGATTGCTGCAATACGAACGCGCGAATCCTCATCCTCCAGCAGACTGTTGAGTTTGGCCCCCAGGTATGGGCGCCCGTAGAGACACAGGTAGCGCACGGCGATCACCCGTACATCGGCGTTCCCCGAATCGAGCATCGCCTCGGCTTCTTTGACGCACTGGGCCTGAGATTCCTGCCCGAGGACACTCAGGGCTTCGGCCCTGACCGTTTCTGAAGGATGAGATCGGGCCGCTCGTTCCAGGCCCTCGAGAACCGAAGACTTGTCGTGCATCAAGTCTAGCATCGCCAACGCGCTCAGTGCCGCGGTTTCATCGGGGTCGTCGAGCTGTTCTGAAAGCAGATCGACCGTGCCGGTGTCCAACACCTCCGCCGCCCGATCCTGAGACTCGCCCGAAACATCAGCGAAGAAGCTTCGCACCGTACTCAGGTATTCCCGTCGGATCACGAAAACAGCAATGAACCAACCTCCAATAATGACCAGCGAGATGATGCTGAGCATGCGTATCTGCAGACCCATCACAGCGGTGAAGAACAGGATCATCAATCCGCCCAGACCGTCGAACAATCGAGTACCGAACATATCGATCAAGGGCCGTACACGGGCGCGCACTTTCGACGGAAGCGGGAGATACAGGACCTCGAACGTGGCTTCCTGAAGCGAATAGCGAATGCCGCCCTCGGCGAATTTGGAGGCGCTCGCCACGAGCAACGTGGGATAGATGAGGAATCCGACAGCACCCGTTGACAGAGCGAGGGGCAGCAACACGAGCGAGAAACCGACGCCGAATCGCAGGAGCAGGTAGCGCGTCCCGATCAGCTGGATGAACAAGGCAATCACGTTCTGGGCGGCAAAGAACTTCGCGAAGAATGACGTCTTTTCGTTCGCAGACGCGAAAGCTTCGCTCGTCACCGTCTGGAACTGAACATCGAGGATAGCCGACGCGATCATGCTGGCACCGAGGATGGCACCGATCAGCTTGATGTGACGATGCTCCTTGAGCAGGTCGAGTGCGGACCCTTCGACCGGCTCTTCCGGCCTTTCCGCGCGGCGCTTCGCATCGGCTCTCTCCAGCTTGATCACAAGGGGCAGCATCAGAATCATCGCAGCCACCGATACGTAGAGCAGGTTCTCGGTACCGACTCGATCGACCACACGGAACACGATCGTCGGCCCCAGGATGCCACCGATCGTCCCGCCGGCTCCGACGACGCCGAACAGACGCTTGGCCTCGCGCGGCGTGAACTGGTTTCCGGCCACCAGCCTGAATTGCGTCAGTAGAATCACCGAAAAGAGCTGTACGAAGACGTAGAACGGCAACGTCACCCAGTCCCCGGCTGTCTCGAACAGCTGGCGGAACAGGAGGAGGAAAGGCCATGAGCGTGAGGGTCGTCGTCAGGACGGGGGTTCGACTGTCGTAGAGATCTCCTACGTAATCGACCGCCCAGACGAGGAGCCCCGTGACGACCGCCGTAAGCACCATCGCGACGGGGAGCCAGTCCGGCCCAAGACGGTCGAGCAGCAGTGAGTTTCGCGTCGGCTTCAGCGTCGTGAACGCCGTGAGCGCGAGCATGTAGTAGACCGAGAGCAAGAGGGCCACTCGGTTCTCGGGACGGGACAGATCGAACACACTCGCAAGACGGGAAGCACCCTGTTGTTCTCCTGCCAAAAGCATTCCTCCTGTGACCTACAAACGTGAAAGTTAGGATGCTTTCACTGGCAAGCGCACCGTCGATCGACTCGGCCGTCTGGAAGACGGCAGCCAGACGTGTCACACGCATGATGCTCTGCACCTTTGGGGTCATTCCCGACAAGCGAAACTGGCCTTCCGCCTTCTGTACCGACATCAAACTCGCGGACAGAACTCCGAGCATCGAACTCCCGAACCACTGAACCTCACTCAGGTCCACGACGACGTTGGCCACGCCCTCGGCGACCAGAGTCTTGACCTCGTCGAGGAGGGGCGCCACTTCGGGTCCGCTCATCATGCTACCCGATAACGCCAGCACCGCGGCATCCTCGTGCATCTCTCGTCGAATATCCACGCCAGCCCCTTTCGGTTAGTTTTGCGTGCCTGCCAGCCACCGGCGCCAGGCATCGGCATCATCGCCGAGTCGTTCGTCCGTCGTCGTCCGGAGCGCCCGAAGCGCGAACATCCGGACCCCCCGATCTTTGTCTTCGAGCGCCTGAATCAGTCCCTCGACCCCGGCACGCGCCTTCAGCCGGCCGAGGCCGATGGCAGCTGCCCGCCGGATGGGTACCGCCTCGTGGCGCAACACCGAGACGAGCGCCGGTGCGATGGACGTGTCGCCGGACAGACCAAGAGCTTCGACCGCCTCTACAAGGAGCTTCCCGTCGAGCTCAGGCAACACACCGGCGATCGATTCCGCAGCCCCGGCAAACAGCTTTCGCTCGATGGCTCCTCGAATCGCTGCTCCGCGAACCTCCGCATTTTCGTCCAGGATTGCCCCAAAGAGGGCAACGTTCGAACCGTCGTGAGAAACGAGAGCCCGAACGACCGCCAGCCTGACACTCGGGTCGGGATCCGCAACCGCCTTGGCCAGGGCCGAAACGGACGACGGGTCCGGCGAAAGCTGAAGTCCCTTGGCCGCAAGTCGCCGGACCTCGACATCCTCGTCGGACAGACGTGCGCGAAGACCGCGCGAAGATCCGGCGATCCCCATTCCCCAGACCGCCCACCGTCTGACCGCGGGCTCCGCATCTGCCAGGAGATCGTGAAGCACCTCCGCACTCTCGCTCGTGCCCGCCCGCGCCACGGCTTGGGCAACCGCTGCTCGCGTCGCCCCATCGGCATCGCCCGTATACGGGCGCACGTGCGAAACAACGCGAGGCAACCCGGTGCGGCCGAGCTCCTCGATCGCCATCTTGCGCTCCGCCGTCGATCCCTCGAGATGGCCGGCCAGCGTCTCGACGTAGGTGTCGTCGTCGTGAAGCGTCAGCGCATCGATCGAACGACCCTCGACATCGTAGACATCCAGGTCCAGCCGTCCACCCCGGATGGTGATCGTGCAGTAGTGCGGCACACTCTCGGACACCGCAGTCCAACTGCTTCGTCCAACCTTATAAAGTGGAGCCCCTCCTCCGCCTGACACGACCTGTACCACCCCCCGATCGACGCGCTTGTCGCCGCGTAGCGGCCACGTTCTTTCGTAACAATGCTCGTGCCCCGTCAGAACTACATCCACGTCGAGTCGCTCGCACAGAGGAACGAGATTCCGCCGGATCGTGAGATTGCTCTTGTGGTAACCGCTGCTGTAGGCCGGGTGGTGCACGACGACGAACTTCCATCGGGCCCGACTCGACGCCAGATCCGTCTCGAGCCACACGCGTTGCTCGGTCCCGGCCTCGAGCTCGCCCGATTCGTCGTTTGTGTCGAGCACCGCGAAGTGCGCGGGGCCGTAGTCGAACGCATACCACGCCTCGGGCCGCTTCGTAGAACCGTTCGGGGACACTTCGAAGTAGCTGTAGTAAAGCGCGCTGTCCTTTTCGTGGTTTCCGATGGCCGGATAGATCGGAGCCCGTAAACCGAGCGGGCGAGTGGGCTCGAAATACATGGGCCCCCACTCGGCTTCGACGCGTCCATCGTTCACAAAGTCTCCCGAATGAATCACGAAATCGAAGGAATGGGTCAGAATCCGCTCGACCACTCGAGTGTGCGTCTTCGGATTCGAACGGCTGTCCCCATAGAGCGCGAACGTCACTGTCGAATCAGCCGACGCGTTCGTCCTGAATCGTCCCTGAGCGCTGCTGACGCCGTGTGCCGTCACCCGGTAATGGTAGGGCGTGCCGGGAGTCAGGCCTTCGAACCGAACGCGCCCCTCTCCCCGCTGTTCAACGGCATCTTGACCGTCGGCCTCCAGAAACACGGACGCCTCCGCCGACGGCGCGACGCCCCACAGGATCGACGTCTCCGTTTCTGTGACGTGCTGCGCATACGGCCCCCTATCGAACCAGACCCCCGCAATGAAGGACGCTTCCGCTTCGCTCCCCGCCGATGCGACACGGTAGTGATACGTGCGTCCCGGCCTCAGACCGTCCAGAACGACCCGGTGCTCGGTCACGAGGTTCTGGTCGGCCACCTCCGCGCCAAAGCTCGGCGTGATCCCGTACGCCACTCGTGAGTCACCGGGTTTTTCCGTCGCCCACGAAATGGCCGCCGCATCCCGTCCGACCGTCTCTACGTGGGGACCTCGAACAATCCGTACGTCTTCGGCGCACGCTGCAAGAGCAACGAAGCAGAAGGCCGTGCGGATCAGGTGTCTCGTCATTCGCACCCTCGACTCTACCCAGAGCTCATGAGTGGAAGCGGGAACATCACTTCGTCCTCGCCGTAAGTCGCGATACGCTCATCGACCATTTTCAAAAGGTTCTGCACACGGGCCCAGAGCGCGTCGGTTTGATAGCTCTTCAGATACTTCCGCAAGGCCCTGTGGAGCTTCTTCTTTTCCAGCGTCCGAAGCGCTGCGATGGGCTCGCGGGGGAACCGATACAGAGGACGGATGGGCTTCTCGAACGTGTTGAAACACATGGAGTTGTCAATCACGACCGGGGACCAATCCGTTGCGATCATAATGTTGTGCGTACCGCGATCGATGTTGTAGATGAGATAGTCGAACATCCACACGGTGTGCAGCCAGTCTCGGAGGACCGAGCCATCGGGGGGAGTCTGGCCGTGCCCGTAGCGGGGCAAGACGTCTTCGACCCATTCCCGCAGCGATCCCCTCTTGCCGTTGACCTTTCTCTCCACGATGGCAGGCAGAATGTTGAGCTCGAGCAGCTTGTCCAGTTCGTAGGCCGCGATCTCCGCCTTGTAACTGTCGATGTGCTGGTCTGCGGCTTCCGCCCCGTGCCGAACATCGGCTTCCATAAAGGTGTCGATGTTCTTGTAGATCGCGTTCAGCTCAACACCGTCCCTCTCGAGATACACCTTCAACGGTTTGGAGATTCCCGCGCCCACTTCCTTCGTGCGAACAATCTTCGCCTTCTTCAGAAAGGTCTCTTTGTCCGCTCGGGTCATCTCGCTCGCCGAGGCATCCGTCCAGCAGATGCCTGCAACGAAACAAACTATCGTAGTCAGGACTCGACATCTCACGGCTGCCCCCCCGCTGAGAACGCCAAATGCTCATAAAAGTCACCGAACAGATCGATCACATAGGTTGCTTTTCCGGTGTATCGCATTTTGAGCAATTGGGAAAAATCGAACAGCACAGAATCCTCGTAAGTCCCGGACCTCAACCCCTCACCCAACGCGACCAGCGCCTCGTCGGACTGGCGGTCGAACGCGATCGCTTCCTCTTCGCGACCGAGCGAAGCCAGAACCATCGCGTGATCGTTCAGCAGCATCATTCTCGTGCGCTCATCGCCAGCGGCCGTAGCCTTCTCGAGCGCCCTGGCCAGGGTCGTGAGGGCATCGTCGTGCTTGCCCGACTTCCATTCGGCAACACCGACATTGCGCTGGGCCAGTAGGGCACCGTCGGCATCCCCCGCTTCCTCGTAGATGCGCCGGGCTCGTTCGAACAGCCCGGTGGCAGAACCGTGTCCCCCGCTCGACCCTTCTATCCGGCCCAGCCGAGACACGCACTGCGCAATGGCCAGACTGTCGCCTCAACCCTCCACGGCGCTGATCAGACCCAGATACTTGATGTATCCGTCCTGCACACGATTGCCCTGGCCCGATTGTCCCAGCACCTCGGCGTGGCAGGGCTCGACTTCGCTCGGTTCGAGCAGCTCCAGAGCCGTCCCCATTTCGGCGATGGCCTTTTCCGGCTCCATGTTCCCGAACTGGCGCGAGTCGAGAAAAGCCGTGATCGCCCTGGCCCGCGCGAGTTTCCCGACCAGTACGCCGTTCTTCGTCCCACCGAGAAACTCACGGGCCTTCTCTTGGAAGGAAGCCGCCTCCTCGAGCCTACCGTAGATGGCGTACACACCTCCCAAGTTGGCGGCTGCGATAGCGGCCCGGGCGGGGTCGCCCGACTTTTCATAGACTGCCCAGGCAGAGTCAGCGAGGGTCCTGGCCGCCTCCCACGATCGGGCGTGAAAGGCCTGTGCGGTTGCGGCGTTGAGATCGTTCTCGGCCCTTCCACGAGACGGGACCCCGAGCAGAAGAGCGACCCCCAGCGCACCGCACAGCGACGTGCTCAGTTGATTTTTCAACGAGAACCTCCTCGGGGTGGGAACGTGGCATCCACTAAGTGCATGGTTTCATAAACATTATTACGTATGTCTTGAACATTATTTGTAGCTTATGTTCTCCTTCAAAAGGAGGAGAACAATGCCAAGACGTTCGCCTTATGTGGTGCTACTGTCTGAGAAGGAACGGGTCGACCTCGAGCGAATGGCTGGACAATATACGTTACCGTATTATCAAGTGATCCGATCGAAAATCGTGCTTCTCGCCGCCGAGGGATTATCCAACAAGATTATCGCCCAACGGTTGGATGTCCCGCGTCCGATCGTAAGCAAATGGCGTAAGCGCTTTTTCGAAGAGCGTCTTTCGGGACTCGAAGATAGATCTCGTCCCGGGCGCCCGCCCGGTTTTCCCCCCTCAGGTGGTCGTTCAGATCAAGGCGCTGGCGTGTGAACTACCGAGCGAGAGCGGGATACCGCTCTCGCGGTTCAGCTGTTCCGAGATTGCCGCCGAGGCAGTGCAAAGGGGCTTCGTTGCCAAGATCAGCGGCGCCACTGTCTGGCGCTGGTTGAACGAGGACGCGATTCGTCCTTGGTATCATCGCTCCTGGATTTTCCCACGGGACCCGGACTTCCAAACCAAAGCAGGTAGAGTCCTTGATCTGTATCACCGCCAATGGCAAGGAAAGCCTTTAGGGCCGAGGGAATATGTACTTTCTGCCGACGAAAAGACCAGTATTCAAGCACGAGCTCGCAAGCACGTTACCCTACCGCCAGCCTCGAACAGAGCGGCACGCGTTGAACACGAATACGAGCGGAAAGGAGCCCTGGCCTATCTGGCTGCTCTCGACGTGCACAATGGTCGAATCTTCGGTCTCTGTGAGTCTTCTTCGGGTATCGAGCCCTTCAACCGGCTCCTGAGCCTGATCATGAGCCGGAAACCCTATTGCTCGGCAAAGAAAGTCTACCTCATCGTGGATAATGGCTCCTCGCACCGAGGGCAAACATGCATCGACCGTATCCAGGGGAAGTGGCCAAACATCCACCCCGTTCACCTTCCGATCCACGCAAGCTGGCTCAATCAGATCGAGATCTACTTCTCGATCCTCAAACGCAAGGCTCTGACACCTATCGAATTTACATCGCTCGAAGAGCTTGAGGCAAGAATCCTCGGTTTTCAGGAACGCTACGGACGTATCGCCACACCCTTCAAATGGAAGTTCACACGAACAGATCTCGCGGAGATGATCGACAAACTCAGGTTCTACGATACGCCCTTGGCAAAGTCTGCTTAGAATACGTCACCGTATTTGAGAACAGGAGTACTAAGGCGACGACTACACGCGTCAAGCGACGATGACAACAGCGTCAGCAAGCTGTCCCCACCGTTTGCAACCGTCGTGCCACCTGTTTATCAGATTCTAAAAGACTGTCCAACAGCAAGTTTTCACCATCTTCGGTAGCGTTTCTCAAGTCATTCCCACAACGGGTTGACCTGCCATTGAGTATCCGGTATTGCAGGCAGACTTGAACGTACGGGGTGCCGACAATTCAGTCGCTGTGCCAAGTTCGTTGTCGGATCGATGGCCGAAGATCGGCCGCTGCCTCTTTTCGGTTTTCACGCGCACGTAGGCCGTCTTAACTTGGCTCTTCGGATGAACTTCGCACAAGGAGTATGAATGACCCTCAGGCTGTTTATGGCAACTCTCTTGTTGGGAGCCCCCGCGGCCGCCCAACCCCCCTCTCCCGAATCGCACATCGGCTTCCGGGTCGGAACCGACTACAAGATCGCGAGCTGGTCCCAGATCGTCGACTATTTCTCCGTGCTGGCCGACGCCTCCGACCGAATCGAGGTAGAAACCCTGGGTGAATCCACGAACGGACGCCCGTTCATCGTCGCCCTCATCTCCTCTCCTCAGAATCTCGCTCGGAAGGACGCCATCAAGGCCGATCAGCGAAAGCTCGCCGATCCGCGTCTGCTGACCGACGACGAGGCCGGAGACATCGCCTCGCGCGGCAAAGCGGTGGTGCTGATCGGATGCAACATCCACGCGACGGAGATCGCGTCGTCTCAGATGTCCATGGAACTGGCCCACTCGCTCGTCACTGGCGAAGATGCCGCTATCCGATCGATCAGGGAAAACGTCGTTCTTCTCCTGGTCCCCTCCATCAACCCCGACGGTATCGACATCGTGCGTGACTGGTATCTGGAAACCCTCGGCACCGCTTGGGAAGGAACCGACCCCCCTCGGCTTTACCATCCCTACACGGGGCACGACAACAATCGGGATTGGTTCATGCTGACACAGGTGGAGACCCGTCTGATGACCCGCCTGCTCTACCAGATGTGGTTTCCACAGATCGTCTACGACGTACACCAGATGAAAAACAGCGGCGCGCGTTTCTTCGTGCCACCCTTCTTCGATCCGCTCAACCCGAACGTACCTCCTCTGCTCCAGCGGCAAATCATGCTCGTCGGTGCCCACATGGCCCACGACCTCCAGGTCCATGACAAACCCGGTGTCATCACCTCCGCCATCTACGACATGTGGTGGCACGGCGGGTTCAGGAGCACCCCTTACAGACACAACACCGTGGGCGTCCTGACCGAGGCGGCCAGCGCCCGGATCGCGACACCCATCTTCCAGACGCAGGCTGACCTGACCGGACAGCATCGCGGCCTCCCCAAATACTGGCTGCAGTCGAATTTTCCGCAACCCTGGCAGGGCGGGTGGTGGCGTTTGCGCGACATCGTCGACTACGAGCTGATCGCCGCACGATCGTTACTCGCCCTCGCTTCGACCCATCGAAAAGACTGGCTCCAGAACCAGGTGCTGCTCGGCAGGCGTGCGATCGACGCAGGTAAAACGGAGCCGCCCTATGCCTTCGTTGTCCCGCTCGGCCAGCACGACCCCGTCGCGGCCTACGAGATGCTTCGCATCCTGCACGAGGGCGGTGTGGAGATCCACCGCGCCGAACAGGATTTCGAAGCCGACGGTGTCCGCTACGCCCGCGGATCGCACGCCATCCTGATGGCCCAGCCATACCGCGCCCACGCCAAAGACCTGCTCGAACGACAACGTTACCCGGATCGCCGGGTCGGTGGAGAGGAGGGACCGCCTGAAAAACCCTATGACGTCACGGGCTGGACCCTCCCCCTCCAGATGGGTGTTCACACCGTGGAGGTGGTCGATTCGTTCGAGGCCGAACTGGTCATTGTCCAGCCTGCCCTGCCAACCCATCGCGTGCCCGCTGCCGACGCGGGATACTACCTCGCCAACACAACCAACCACGATGTCATCGCCCTGAACCGGCTGACGAAAAAGGGCTACAACGCCTACTGGACGAACGAGGAGAGCAAGGTGGGCTCGCGCAGGCTGCCGCGGGGCGTGCTGTTCTTCGCATCAAAAGGCGGGTTGACGGCAGAAATGACGAGACTGGCGAATGAACTGGGTATCGAGCCCCTTTCGGGCAAGAAGCCGGCGCGCGGCTATCGTCTCCGCAAACCTCGTCTCGGCCTCTACCAACCGTATGCGAGCGTCCTAGACAAGGCTGCGGGCGCAGAAGACGAGGGCTGGACCCGTTGGGTTCTGGAACGGTATGAGTTCGACTACAAGACCCTCTATGACGCGGAAATCCGGGCGGGCGATCTCGTATCTCGCTACGACGTTATCCTGCTCCCGAACGTTGCGCTGGATCAACTCCTTTCGGGCAATTCGACGGCCGAGATGCCTCCCAGGTATGCGGGTGGCATCGGCGACCACGGCGCAGACCAGCTGGTCGCCTTCGTTCACGCCGGGGGCACGCTCATCTGCACGGGGAACGCAACGGAATTCGGCGTAGACCGGTTCGATCTGGGGATACAAGAAGTGGAGGGAGATCACGAAACCTTCGACCCCTTCTACGCGCCAGGTTCGATCCTGCAGGTCGATCTCGACGAGACGCATCCCGTTGCGTTCGGCCGTCGTTCGCCCCTCCCGATCTACTTTGCTCAAAACCCGGTGTTCGAGACGACGGGGTCGGCATTGCCCGTGGCCACCTATCCCAACTTCAACCCCCTCATGAGCGGCTGGATTCACGGGGACGAGCTGATCAGGAACAAAACCGCCCTGATCGACGCAACTGTAGGGAAGGGGAAAGTCCTTCTGTTCGGATTTCGCCCCCAACACCGGGCGCAGCCTCACGCCACCTTCAAGCTGCTCTTCAACGCCATCTACTACGGGAACGCTGAACCCGGTGTTCGAGTCAACTGAACAGGAGCCGCATCGTGCCTGAACATCTCCACATCACCGACCCGGTCGCCCCACCCAACTGGGCTCTGCTGCAGCGCGCCCTGATCGATGCCCAATCCGAAGCGATCGGCGTCTACTTCCAAAAGTACTTCGACGAACGGGGCTACCTCCAGTGCGTGCCCCGCTGGGGCGGCAACGACGGGCCCGACGACGCGGCCGAAAACATGCTCAATTGGACGCTGTTACACGCCCTCGGGGCCCCCGACCACGTGCTCGACCGATACAAGATCGCGTGGAACGGCCACCTCAAGCAGTATACGGAAGCCAAGACCGTCGAGGTCGAGCTGGGGCGTGATGGGATGTACTACAAAGAATTCCCGACAACGTTCGATTGGTTCCACCACGGCGAATGGCTCTCGGCGTTCGTCCTGCAGGGTCTGACCGACCCGAAGGACGCCGACTACGTCGCCCGAACCCGACGCTATGCGGGATTCTACAACGGTGAAGATGTGCAGGCCTTGAACTACGACAAAGAACGCAAGCTCATCAAAAGCATGTTCAACGGCAGCCGCGGCCCCCTCCTCCGAAAAGCAACCGCCCTCGACTGGACGGGCGATCCGATCGAGATCGAGGGACGTTTCCGTCCAGGTCACGGCGAGGCGACCTTCGAACAGATGCTCGAGCACTTCAAGGACTACACCGACGTCGTCGGCGATCATCCTCTCAACTTGGGCGCAACGACCCTGGGCTTCAACGCCTTCGCGCTGACCGGCGAAGCGAAATACCGCGACTGGGTCGTCGAATACGTGGACGCGTGGATCGAGCGCACCGAGGCCAACGACGGGATCATCCCGAGCAACATCGGTCTGGATGGCACGATCGGAGGAGAGACAGACGGGAAATGGTATGGAGGGTGTTACGGGTGGGCGTTCAGCGTGCACAACCCGGCAACCGGCCAGATGAACCATCGGAACTCCAGCATCGGGCGAACGCACTATGCTTTTGCCAACGCCTTCCTCCTGACGGGCGATCGTCGCTACCTCGACCCCTGGGGTCGTATGCTCGATCAGATCAACAGCCACGCAAAAGAGGTCGACGGCAAGACCGTCTATCCTCGGGGCTATGGCGACGACGGGTGGTACGCGTTCCAGGAGGAACCGGTCAGCTCTGGCGCCCTCGAGCTCTATTTCTGGACGCAGGACGAGAAAGATCGGCCACGCATTCCGGACTCCCCGTGGCTCGACTATGTCGAGGGGCGGAACGACGACTATCCCGCGAGGGCCCTGCGGCACGACTTCGAGCGACTCAGGGCTAAGCTCGCCCGGATGCGCGCCGACGACAGCGCACCGGATATGCGCATGTCCGACGACATGAACGGCACGAATCCCGCCACGACCGATGCCCTCGTCCAGACGATGCTCGGCGGCATCCCCACCGGCCGAGTGGGTTACCCCCTTCACTGTCGAGTGCGCTATTTCGATCCCGATCGGCGACGCGCCGGTCTTCCCGAAGACGTTGGCGCACTCGTGACCGGGTTCGACGACACAACGACTGCGATCGACCTCGTCAACACGAATCCCACGCACGTACGCACCGTCGTCGTGCAAGCTGGCGCCTACGGCGAGCATCAGATCGAGCAGGTCACCTCCGGTTCGGACACGCTGACGGTCGGGGACCGTGCCTTCGGACTGCGCCTCGATCCGGGGTGCGGCGGATCGCTTTCCATCCGGCAGAGACGCTACGCGAACACACCGACGCTCGCCTTACCCTGGGTGTAGCATCGCGAACTGACACTGTCGGTTTCCTGTGGGGAAACTGCGAACGTCGTATCCAGCGTCACCCGAATTTCACGCGTGCCACACGGAGGAGGACGATGGAGCTGTCTCTAGCAGGTTGGAGCATCGTTCGGCGATTTCGCGCCGAGAACGACCCGCTCTCGATTCTGGACTTCCCCAGGGTCTCGAGCGAAGAATTCAGCATCGATGCGATCGAACTGAACAGTCCCTTCTTCGCGTATGCCGACCCGGACGACAAAGCGACGAGCGCGATCGCCGACGGCCACCTCGCCGAACTCAAACGACGAGCCGACGACCACGGCGTGCGCTGTCTCAACATCGCGGTGGACGGCCACGGCGACCTAGCGTCGATCGACGAGACCGAGCGCGCCCAGGCCGTCGAGAATCACAGAAAGTGGATCGACGCGTGTGTCGCACTGGGATGCAACGCTTTCCGCGCCAACGGCGGCGGGCGGGGTGAAGGCGACGACAAGGCCAAGATCGCCCAGTGCATCAAGAGTTTTGGCGACTTGAGCGAGGAGTCGGGCAAAGCCGGCATACGATTGATGATGGAGAATCACGGCGGGATCTCCTACGACCCCGACCTGATGGTCCGCATCGTGGAGACGATCGGAAGCGACTATTGCGCGATCCTCGCGGACTTCCTCAACTGGCCCCCGGAGGATGACCGACTCGAAAACCTCAGGACCGTCGCGCCCTACGCCTGGGCGATTCACGGAAAATTTCTGACCTTCGACGCCGACGGCGAGTCACCCGAAATCGACTGTGGCGCGGCCGTGAAGATTCTGAAAGAGGCAGGCTACAACAACCCCTGGGGTATCGAATACGAAGGCAAGACCGACGATCACGAGGGTGTGCTGAAATCCAAAGCCCTGCTTGAAAAGCACCTCGCATAACCGATTGCGGGCGGACTGTATGTCCGCCCGTCACCCAGTGTGTACACCACGCAATGCCTAAAACGATCTATTTAGCCAGTCCCTACGGATTCTCCCCCCATTGGAAATCCGACCTGCTGCCCGCGTTCGTCGACGCCCTCGAATCCGTCGGCGCGGAGGTGTGGGAACCCTTCTCCAGAAACAATCAGAAGGACTTCTCGAAGGAGGGGTGGGCCTACGAGATCGGCCAGGCCGACCTGCGCGATACACGGGATGCCGACGCTATTTTCGCCATCGTCAACGGCACGCCTCCGGACGAGGGCGTCATGGTCGAACTGGGGGTCGCCATCGCCCTGGGCAAGCCCACCTTCCTGTATCGTGACGACTTTCGGCGGTGCACGGACTGCGAACGCTACCCGCTCAACCTGATGCTGTTCACCGGGTTGCCCGAACGGGGCTGGGAGGCCTATTACTACACGTCGCTCGAGGAAATCGCGTCGCCTGACAAGGCGCTCGTGCAGTGGCTTGACAACACGTCTAGTCGGCCGTAACGATTATTACTTCGAGCGATTGTATAACCACAGGGTAGCCCAATGACCGAACAGTTCCTGATTCTCATCTTCATCGCGTTCATCTGGGTTGGCGCCAAGGAAGACGGGTGTTGCCAGTGTTGGTCCAGGCTGCGCGCTTTTTTGCGTCCCAGATCCTAATTCTCAGAGTTCGCCGTACACGCACAAGGTCGGCCCAGACGGGCCGACCTTGTCTTTTTAGCCGTTGGTTTGATTCTACGTCGCCGCGAGGGCGTCGTCCAACATCTGTCTTCGAACGACGGGGTCCTGCCATCGCAGCCGGGCATCGGCCGACAGCGTGTCGACCGGGTCGAAATAGAAGAACCGGCGCCCCGGTCGAACGGTCGGGCTGGTGAACACGGCAATGCCGTTTTCTTCATCGTACATCTCGTAAGAGTGACCGTCCCGTTTCCCGCCACCCCCCAGCGTGTCCACGATGAAGGTCGGGGTGTTGAACCCTGCCGTCGTGCCACGCAGCCCCTTTTCGATTTTGATCCCCGCGCGAAGCGTCGTCCGTAGATCTTCCACACCGGCGACCAGATCGTGGAAAAACACGTAGTAGGGTTGGATGTTCAGGTAACCCAATCGCTTCGTCAGACATTGCATTGTGGCCAGATCGTCGTTCACACCGCGTTGAAGCACGGCCTGGTTTCGAATCCCCACACCCAACTCCGTCAGCAGATTCATCGCATCCTGGGTGACACCCGTCATCTCGTTCGGGTGGTTGAAATGCGTGTGCAGCACGACCTCTTTATGCATGGTTCGTCCACGAGCCACGACATCGACGAGCGCATTCCGCCACGCGTCGTCCGTCAGAATCTTCTGAGGCAGGACCGCCGGTCCCTTCGTCGCGAATCGCATTCTGCGAACGTGGTCGATGTCAAGGAGCGTGTCACCGATTAACCGTATGTGATCGGGCCGGAGGTTGTAGGTGTCCCCACCGCTGATGACGATGTCCTCCAGCTGCGGCGTCCCCCTCACGTAGTCGAACACAGCTTCCCAACGTTCCCGATTCACGCTCAAATGGAGTTTCTCGACCTCTTCCGTATCCTGCCCGACGGCATAGCTGCGCGTGCAAAAGCGGCAGTAGACCGGACACGTGTCGAGCGTCAGAAAGAGGGCCCGATCCGGGTAACGATGTGTGAGACCGGGGACCGGAGAGTCTTCCTGTTCGTGGAGGGAATCGAGATGCAGTTCGGGGTGATCGGGCAGCGTCGCCGAGCCGAGCGGAAGGAACTGTCGACGGAGGGGATCCTCGACCGGGTGATCCCAGTCGATCAAGCTCAGAAGGTAGGGTGTGAGTCGGACCGACATGGGCGATTGCCGCAGCCCGTCGGTCAGGTCCCTGTAAAAGGCGCCATTCACGCGATCTCCGAGCAGGGCCATCAGCTTCCCGACGGAGGTCACGGAATTCCGTGTCTGAAACGTGTGGGTGTGAAAGGTGTCGGAGTCGACGTCGGAAAACCCGGGCAGGCCCCGCCAGAACTCGTCTCGACGGAACGTCCGATGGTCAGCCCCTGCTTCCATACACGGAGGGTCCGCCAATCGCTCCTCTTCAGTGATCTGCATGCCTTCCTCCTGATCACCAGCCAATGTGCGCGATCCGTGGCTCAACCTATCTCAGACACATCACCGTGTCAAGCCATCCGCCCCAGAACCCCTCGATCGGTCACACCCGCTCGGCTTTTAGCATCATCACCGCTTGCCGGAAGTGATTGACAACATTACCTTTACACGCCCTCCACCACACAACCAATCTCGGCCGGAATCGTCTGTTCCGTCCGACACGCAAAGATCCGAGGATTCGGCCGCTCCCAACTTCTATGCCTCGCGGATTCTTCCTCCTCGTCGGCGCCGCGCTCCTGTTGTTGGCCTACACCATGGCCAAGATCAGCGCCCACGTCTACACAGACTACCTCTGGTTTCAGTCGCTCGGTTACGGGTCGACCTTCAAGACGATCGCCCTCGCCCGGTTCGGCAGCTTTCTCTTCTTCGGCCTCCTCTTCCTCGCCATTGCGACCCCCAACCTGGCGATCGCGAGGCGCTTTGGCCAGCGCACACGTGAAATGCCCCTGGAGGTCCTTGTCGGGGACGATATGCCCCCGTCGGGACTGTTGCGATTCCAGCGCCAACGGGTCGCGTGGGCAGCTGTCCTACTCACGGGGGCGACGATCATGGGCATTGCGGGCACGGCATCGTGGACCGCGGTCCTCAAGTACTTCAATCCCACGACGTTCGGTGTGAAGGACCCGATCTTCGGCCACGACGTTTCACTCTACGTGTTCCGGCTCCCCCTCCTCAACTTTCTCTACTTTTGGCTGATCGCTACCCTGATCCTCACCGCGATCCTGATTATCGTCTCCTACAACCGCGACCGATCGATCCGGCACGAGGACGAAACGTGGCAGACGACGCCGTTCGTGCGCTCGCACCTCTCCGGCCTCGGGGCGGGCTTTGCCGTGATCCTGGGCCTGGGCTACTGGATCAAGGGATACGAACTCCTCTACTCTTTCCGAAAAAGCGCCTTCTTCGGGGCCGGATACACCGATGTCAACGCACAGCTCCTCGCCTATAGGTTGATGATCCTGCTGTCGTTCGCGCTGGCCGGTCTGCTCGTCTACAACCTTCGCTACAAGGGCTGGCGATACCCCCGAGACGGCGCGATCGCCTACGCGGCCTGCTTGCTGGCGTTCAGCTGGGGCGTACCGATGATCTTCGAGCAACTCGTCGTCCGACCGAACGAGTTGCGGCTGGAATCCCCCTACATCGAGAACTGCATTCGGTACACGCGAATGGCCTACGGTCTCGATCGAATCGAGGAACGTGACTTCCCGGCAACGGATGGGATTCGAAAAGCAGACCTGAACGAAAACCTCGCGACCATCAACAGCATCCCCCTCTGGGATCGCCGTCCCCTCATGGACACCTACGGACAGCTTCAGGAAATCCGTTCCTACTATAACTTTCCAAGTGTCGACGTCGATCGCTACGTCGTCAACGACGCCTACCGACAGGTCATGCTCGCCGCGCGCGAATTCTCGGTCGAGCAGCTTGCCCTGCAGGGCGAGACGTGGGTGAACCGTCATCTCGTCTACACCCACGGCCACGGCGTCGTCATGAGTCCGGCCAACGAAATCGCCAGCGATGGGCTCCCGAGCTTCTACATCAAAGACATTCCGCCCGTGTCCGATCTCTTTGACATCGAGCGTCCCGAGATCTACTACGGTGAAGACATGCGCGACTATGTCATCGTCCGCACGAAAACCCAGGAATTCGACTATCCCCGTGGGGACGAAAACGTCTACACGACCTACCGGGGACGCGGAGGTGTGCGCCTCGACAGCCTCTTTCGTCGCCTTGCGTTCGCCCTGCGCTTCGCGGACCCGTTTCTCCTCGTCACCAACGACCTGACGCAGCAGAGTCGGATCCTGTTCGACCGCCACATCGGAACGAGGTTTGGAGAGTCTGGACCGCGCCGTTTCTCAAAGCTTGCACCATTCCTCCAGTTCGATGCCGACCCCTACCTCGTCGTCGCGAACGGTCGACTCTTCTGGATACAGGACGCCTACACGATCTCCAACATGTTCCCCTACTCCGAGCCTTACGGGCGCCCCTACATTCGCGAGCTGAACTACATGCGCAACACCGTCAAGGTCGTGATGGACGCGTATGACGGCTCGGTAGAGTTCTACGTATGGGACGACAGCGACCCGATCGTTCGGACCTTCCACGCGATTTTCCCAAACCTGTTCAAAGACGCGGGCGAGATGCCCGAATCGCTGCGGGCGCACATCCGCTATCCGACCGATCTGTTCAGGGCGCAGACCCAACTCTACAACACGTATCACATGACCTCACCCCAGGTCTACTACAACCGCGAGGACGTCTGGGAGCCGGCATCGGAGGTTTACGGAATCGGCGAGAGAACCCGCGAGGTCTCCCCCTATTACATCATCCTCCGTCTGCCCGACGGCGCAACCGAGGAATTCGTCCTCATGCAACCGGTGACGCCACGCGGTAAAGACAACATGATCGCCTGGCTTCTGGCCCGGATCGACGGCCCCGAATACGGACGGTTGATCGTCTACAAAATGCCCAAAGAGAAGCTCATCTACGGGCCGATGCTCATCGAGCGACGCATCGACCAGGACACTGACGTCTCACGAGAAATCACGCTGTGGAGCCAGCGAGGGTCGGACGTGATACGGGGCAACCTCCTCATCGTCCCGATGGGCCGATCGTTCGTCTACGTCGAACCCCTCTACCTTCGAGCGACGCAGAGTGGGATGCCCGAACTCAAACGTGTGCTGGCGGTCAACGGTGAGAAGGTGGCCATGGCAGAGAACCTGATCGACGCGCTCGAGGCCACCCTCGACGGAGCGGGGCCCGAAGTCGAAGCGTCGCAACCGCAGGTCCCCGAGACCGTGGACCTGCGATCCCTCTCTGCCGCGGCCCTGGACGCTTACAGGGAAGCCCTCGCTCTGCTTCGGGACGGGGACTTCGCCGCCTACGGCGACCGCGTAAAGCGACTCGGCGAGACGCTCGAAGCCCTTCACAAAGAGACCGCACGTGAGCCCCGAACGGACTGAGGCTCCCTCCCGGTGGGCCGAGCTTACGACCGAGCGTCGCAATCCTCGCACGAGGTCGATCGATTGCGCGAACACCCTCGAAATCGTGACCCTGATGAACGACGAGGACCGACTCGTCCCCGAAGCTGTGGGGCAGGTCGCCGACCGGATCGCTGAAGCCGTCGATCTGGTGGTCGAAAGATTTCGAAAGGGAGGGCGTCTGTTCTACGTGGGCGCTGGCACGAGCGGTCGGCTCGGGGTCCTCGACGCCGCCGAATGCCCACCCACCTTCGGGACGGACCCGTCGCTCGTGCAGGGTTTGATCGCGGGGGGACCCGAGGCCCTCGTTCGATCGCAAGAAGGCGCAGAGGATCGTGCCGTTGACGGGGGCGATGAACTCGACCATCACGGCGTATGTGAAGGCGACATCGTCGTGGGAATCGCGGCCAGCGGCGTGACGCCCTACGTGACCGGCGCCCTCGCTCACGCAAGAACCCTCGGTGCCGCCACCGTTTTCCTGACGTGCAATCCGCAGGCGGCATCGAGCGTGGAGGTCGACGTCCTGATCGCGCCCGACGTCGGTCCCGAAGCGATCGCGGGGTCCACGCGACTCAAAGCCGGGACCGCGACGAAGCTCGTCCTCAACACACTCACGACGGCGAGCATGATTCGTCTGGGCAAAGTCTACGAGAACCTGATGGTCGACCTCAGGCCATCGTGCGACAAACTCCGCGATCGGTCGCGGCGGATCCTGGCTGCCATCACCGACGTGGCATCCGACGACATCGACGACCTCCTCGACCGCGCCGGCGGAGAGCTCAAGACGGCGATCGTCATGCAAAAGCGGGCCGTCTCCGCAGAGACCGCCCGCATTTTGCTCCGTCAACACGATGGGGCCGTCAAGGCCGCCATCGAGTCAGATTGATCAGCTCTTGTTGTAAAAATTCTTCACCAGATCGTCCAAGTACGCCTTGGGCGCCTCCACCGTAGCGCGCTCGATCGTGAACCGGTCGTGTCCCAGCAGCTTCAGTCCGTGTCCGTAATCGTCGAATAACCTGCCAGAGAGCGCGTCGACCGTCGTGCCTTCCTCATCGGCTCGATTCGCCAGCAGCACAAGTGCGTCGGGCTCGAAGTCGAGCACGATCCCGTAAGCGTCGTGGAAACGTCCGACGAAGTCCTTCACCTGATGGGACTCGAGCAGATGGGCGAGCGCGCCGCCGGGATCCTCCACCAGGTCGCGTGTGACGACGAGTGCCCGTACGTCGGTCGAGGGAAGCCGCTTCTCGAACTTGAGCAGCACCCGCTCGGCCACACTGACCAAACTGCGAGCCCCCGTCTGCTCTTCGGCCGCGTGCTCGGCCATGAGGCGCAGGGCATCATCCTCGAACGACAGATCGATGCCGTAGGCCTGAAAGTCTCGTTTCTTGCCGACCGTCACCGAGCAGTTCGGATTCTTCAAAATGTCGTAGAGGTCATCGACGCCGAGGGGGACGAGGTTGGCGACTACCGGCAGCCGTCCGATGAACTCTGATTCGAACCCGAATTCGATCAAGTCCTCCGATCGCAACGCAGAAAGGTGGGCCGATCGGTCTTCAGTACGATCCTCACCCGCCCGGAATCCGACGCGGGTCTTGTCCATACGGCGTCGAACGATGTCATCGAGACCGTTGAATGCTCCGCTCACGATAAAAAGGATGTTCCGGGTGTTCACCTTTTTCCGCTCGACCTTGCCGCTTCGCTGAAACTGCATCATCGATTCCATTTGCGACGCCAGATCGTTCGGTGACTTCAGGTCGACCTCCGTCTCCTCCATCATCTTGAGCAGGTTGCGCTGGACGCCCGTATGGGACACATCGGGACCGACCGTGTCCCGGCTCGAGGCGATCTTGTCGATTTCGTCGATGTAGATGATCCCGTACTGAGCCTTTTCGATGCTGCCATCGGCCTCGTGTACGAGTTCACGCACCAGATCCTCGACGTCGCCTCCCACATAGCCCGTTTCGCTGAACTTGGTCGCGTCCCCTTTGACGAAGGGCACGCCAATGCGGTCGGCGATCAGCTTGACCAGGTAAGTCTTGCCGACACCGGTCGGACCGATCAACATGATATTGTTCTTGATGTTACCGACGAATCCACCCTTGAACGTTTCGTCTTCCCGGTCTAACTTCATACGGCTGTAGTGCGTGCAGATCTTGGTGGCCAGAATCTCCTTGGCCTGGTCCTGCTTCACGACGTATTCATCCAGGTAGGACTCGAGTTCTTCGGGCTTTAGGTCAAATTCGATCGTCTCGTCGACCGGCTGGGGCTCCGCTTCGACACCCGCCTTGGAACCGTCGACCTGCATTTCCGGAAAAACGACCTGTGCCCCGTATTTGTTTTCAATGAACTCTTTCAGATCCTTCTGGAGATCCGCAGGGTTCACCGGGCGCTGCTCCGACATGCCGACTCCTTGCTCTTTAGTCACAAGTTATTGTATTTAAACTACTAGTCTGCCTGCGACAAGCGGTAACGATACCCGGACGACCGGCGCTTGTCAAGCCGGCTCGGCCCCACGACCGGAGAAACGGAATGAACAAGACCCAGCAAGCGGACATCATCCGCCGCATACCGATCCTGAAGGGCTTTTCCGAAGAGCAGATACAAAAGATCCTCGCCGTGTGCACCGAAGAGGCATTCAAAGAGGGCGACATGCTGTTCGAGGAAGGGGCCGAAAGCCGAAACATCTTCATCCTTCTCTCCGGGATCCTTCAAGTTCGGACACCGACCGGCGGAGAAATCGCCACCATCGGAAAAATGGGTGTCGTCGGCGAAATGGGTGTCCTCACCGATCTGCCCAGGGCTGCCTGCGTCGTCTCCCTCAAAGATTCGGAGACCATGTGCATCGGGAAAGAGGAGCTGTTCGGTCTGATCCTCCAGGACCCGAACATGGGCTATCGTATTTTCCGGAATGTCACGCACATCCTTGCCGAACGGCTGAGGGACAACAACATCCTCCTCGAGCAGCAGTATCTCGTTCTCGACGACCTCGTAGGCGGTGGCCGCGGGGGACAGTGAACCTCAGCTACTTCACGCTCAGACGTCTGACCGACGACCTGCAACGGCTCGTCGGCGATCGCGTCGAGCGTGCCGCCCTGTCGCCCCCGAACAGCCTCACCCTCTCCTTCGGGAGGGGCGGCCGAAGGTCTCACCTCTACTTCTCCGCATCCAGAACACAGGGCCGGGCGTGCCTGATTCCCAACCTGCCCGCAGCCAGCGCCGATCGTCCTGTCTGGCTGGATCGAAACCTCGAAGGCGCTGTCCTCCGCACACTCGAGCAGACCCCCTACGAACGTCTGCTCACGTTCAGCTTCGAGAGACGTGACCGACTGGGTGACACGTTTCGCACCCACCTGATCGCGGAACTCATCGGCCGAAACGCCAACCTCATCGTAGTGAACCCCGATACGGGCCGGATCGTCCACGCCCTCCGGCACGTCAAGGGTGAAAGCCGCCGGATCCTGCCCGGCCGCATCTACGAACCCCCGGCCCCTCAAGACCGCGTTCCGCCCGACGACCTGGCGGTCGATACGTTGGTCGCCGCGTTCGATCAACACAAGACGGCGGTAGGCGCCCTGTGCGGCGTCCTACCCGGAATGGACCCGCTCACAGCTGCCGAGGTCCTGCATCGATCGACAAGTCCGTCCCCGATGGACGTCTTAAGAACGCTCCAGAGCTTTTACACATCGCCTCCGTTCGCGCCGGAAGCTTACATCCTCTTGAACGCTCGAGGGGGCAAACCGGTCACGCCTTTCCACCTGACGCACCTGGACCAGGGTGACCTCTTGCCCCATCCCGACATCAGCGCCGCGATCGAAGCCGCCATCGAGGGAGAGCAGAAGCAGGCCACGGCAAAGGGACGATTCAAGGACCTCCGGCGGCTGCTCGGGCGGCGGATCAAATCTCTCCGCTCCCGGTGCGAGAAGATCGAGAGGGACATCGAAGCGGCCGAAAACGCCGACCAGCTCGAACGCATCGGCAGTCTCATTTTGGCCCAACTCGACGCGGTTCCGTCCAACGTGTCGACCGTCACCCTTCGCGACCTCTACACCGACGGCGAACCCCCGATCGAGATCCAGCTCGACTCGAAGCGGTCACCCCTCGAAAACGGCAGCCGCTACCTTCGACGAGCGAAAAAACTGACGAAATCCAAGCCGATCCTCCTACGACGTCTCGCCAAGAGCCGTGTCGAACTCGCGGAACTCGAGCGACGGAGCGACGAACTGGCCGGTGTCGAGGACGAAGCACGGCTCGAGACCCTTCACGAAGCCCTGGTGGCCGACGGTCTCGTTCGCCCCCCCAAGCGGCGACCCAAACCCGCAAGCGGGCGAGGCGCGGGCGACATTCATCCACGCCGCTACCTCACATCCGACGGATGGGAAGTCTGGGTGGGACGAAACGACGCGGAAAACGACCGCCTCAGCCGCGTCGTCCCTAAAACCGACATCTGGATGCACGCTCAGGGATGTTCGGGGTCGCACGTCGTTCTCAGGAGAAAAACACCGAACGCCGATCCCACGCCGACCGCCCTCGTGGAAGCCGCAGCCCTCGCCGCCTACTGGAGCAAGGCCCGTGGTGCACGTACGGTGCCCGTCAACTACACCGAAGCCCGCCACGTACAAAAACCCAGGGGCGCGCCCCCGGGTCTGGTCACTATCCGAAACGAGAAAACGATCTTCGTCGAACCCCGCGAGATTCGTAAAGTCGACGAAACGTAGACCCTGGGCGTTCCGAGACACTCGCGCCATCGTAAGTCACGTCCAACCCTTCACACCAGTCAGATTTCAGACACATAGATCACGCGAACCTCCCGGTCGGGATTCGGGGCACCCGCGTTCTCGAGCAGATTCTTCAGGTCCAGTTCGAGCGCCAGACGTTTTCCGATCGTCCAGCGGACTGCCGCGTTCAAGTAGCCGCGGTCTGACCTCGCGATCCCCGATCCATCGTCGTTCCACCCGAAGTGATATTCTGCGACCATCCAGAGCCGTCGTGCGACGTCGACATCGACTCCGGCGAACACGGTCAGGTCGTCGTCCCCGTCTCCGTCCTCCAGACTGCGGTTCAACCCGAAGTGAACACCACCCTCCCCGACCGGATTCCGGTAGTTCCTGCTGAACACCCCGTAGAACCCGAGGGATTTGGTGGCATACCGCGCGAGCGTCCCGTCGTAGGCTCCGAACCCCTGGGAACGAAACCCGATGGCGAACGCCGGTCGTTTCAGGGTCTCGTCGAGCACGCGGATTCGGAGTCCCACCCCAGGACGCGGATTCCAGTTGGCGTCGCCGCGGCCCAACAGACCTTGCCCCCCGAACGACACACCGATCAGGATTCGTTGCCACATAGACGTCGATACGTCGGCGAGAAGACCGTCACCACCGTAAAACCGAGCATCCATCGCAACGGTCCGGTCGGGCAACATACCGGCGGTCGGTGCTTCGATCAGCCAGCGAGGTTGGTACGGCCCCTGCGCGAACACGACGCAGGGCAGCAGAAGGAGGACCCCTCCCCACGTCTGTCTCACCTACGTCCCCCACGCACCGTCAAGGTCCTCGAGCACGCATCCAGAGGGTCCATCTGAATCCGCCACGCCGTCTCGGGCAACACATCGCCGGCGTAAGCCGCCCATTCGATCAGACAGACCCCTTCACCGTAGAAATAGTCTTCGCACCCCAGATCGATCAGCTCGTCGACTCCACCCAGCCGGTAGAGATCGAAGTGGTAGACCATCAGTGGGCGGCCACCTCCATCCCTCCCGGCGTATTCGTTGATCAAGACGAACGTCGGGCTCGTCACCGGGTCCCGGACGCCGAATCCGGTGCAGATGCCCTGGATCAGACACGTCTTCCCGGCCCCGAGATCGCCGTCCAGACCCACACAGTCGCCGGGTTGCAGTTTAATGGCCAGCGATGCGCCGAAGCGTTGCGTCTCCGCCGCCGAGCGGGTCACCACAATCCGCGATTCGTCGTCTTCGTCCGCCTGCTCGGAGAGCGCCCTTGTCATACCAGTCCTTCGAGCTCGAAACAACGCAGTGGGAAACTCACCGCCCCTGCATCACGGCCACGGGCAGAATCATCTCTTCCAGAGATATTCCTCCGTGCTGGAAACTGTTTGCGTATTGTCGCTGATACTCGTGGAACCGCGTGGGATACACGAAGTAATAGTCTTCCTTCGCGAAGATGAAATTAGTTCCGACGCCGACGCTCGGGAGGCCATACGTGTCCGGGTCTTTCAAGTAGACGGCGTTTTTGACGTCGCACTTCAGACTCTTCCCGAACTTGTAACGCAGGTTAGTCGACGTGTCCCTGTTCCCACGGACCATCGTCGCCCGATTGCTCATCACACAACCGTGATCGGTCGTCAAAACGACGACGGAGTCGGTCGCCGCCAGACGTCTCAGCATCTCGAACAGGGACGAATGCGCGAACCAGGAACGCATTAGCGACCGGAACGCCGGCTCGTTCGGCGCCATCTCCTGCAGCAGTTCGGATTCGGACCGACCGTGGGTCAACATATCCAGAAAATTGTAGACGACCGACATCAGCGGGAAGGCTCTGTAGGCGTGGACCTTCTTCACCATATGATTGCCCTCGGCGATGTCGAGCACTTTTACATAGCGTGTCTCCAGTTTGAGCGTCGGATCGATCTCTTCGAGTTGTCGGTCGAGAAGCTGGTGTTCGTGCCGGTTCCGGCTTTGGTCATCGTCTCGCGGCGTCTTCCATTCATCGGGGTAAAGTTTGGCGATGTCGCACGGGAACAACCCGCCAAAAATTGCGTTCCGCGAGTAAGGCGTCGCCGTCGGCAGAATCGAGTAATGGTAGTGCTGCTCCACGTGGAACAGCTCGTTCAACATCGGCAGGATCGCCATATAGTGATCGAGCCTCAGACAGTCCAGGACGACGAAGAACACCTGCCGACCCTCCAGCAGCCGTGGCGCGACGAACTCCGACACGATGTCCACTGAAAGAAGCGGGGAATCCTCCTCGTCTTGGATCCACCGCCCGTAGTGCGCCTCCACGAACCGACCAAATTCGTGGTTGCAGGTCCGGCGAAGATCTTCTTGCATCTTCAGCAGGCCGGGATCGAAGAACCGCTCCAGTTCGAGATCCCACTCAGAACACCGGACGTGAATGTCGATCCAGTCCTGCCACGACGCAGCTTCACGGACCTGGTCTCGAATGCGGTTGGCCGCAGCCACGAAATCCTGACCCATCCTGTCTTTCATGATCTGCCGGGCATCGAGGAGTTTCTTGCAGGCCATCAGGATCTGACTCGGGTTCACGGGTTTCGTCAAATAGTCGTCGATACGCTGGCCGAGTGCCTGTTCCATCAACCGCTCTTCTTCGTTCTTCGTGATCATAATCACCGGAATGTGCGGGTTGATGTCCTTGATGGCCGTGAGCGTCGACAGACCATCCCGCCCCGGCATCATTTCGTCGAGCAGAACCACGTCGGCACCCTGTTTCTGCACGTGCGTAATGGCATCGTCACCGTTCGTCACGGGTTCGACGTCGTAGCCACGCTCTTTCAAGAAGATGATGTGTGGACGCAGCAGATCGATCTCGTCGTCCGCCCACAGGATCCGCTTGGCATCTGTTTCAACTGTCGTCGTCATCCTCGCTACCTTTCCATACTCGATGCTCGTGGTTCCTCGATGGCTTACGCTTCGGCCTTCGGCGTCGGTAGACAGATGAGGAACGTCGTCCCCTTGCCCGGCGCGCTTTCCTCGATCGTGATCCGACCGTTGTGGTAATCTTCGACAATTCGCTTGACAAAGGCGAGCCCGAGCCCCCACCCGCGCTTCCTCGTGCTGTAACCGGGGATGAACACCTGCTTCAGAGCGTTGGGGGCAATACCCTTACCGTTGTCTTTCACCGTCATATCGACCCACTCTCCCTCTTCCCGCACCTTCGTCGTCACCTCGATACGGCCGCCCGGGCGACCTTCGATCGCGTCGGCCGCGTTCTTGAACAGATTCTCCATCGCCCAGCCGAGCAGCTCACGATTCATGGGCACCGACGGCGTCGGACCCGGCAGATATTCGAACGTCACCTCGCTCGGCAGCCGGCGTTTCAGATACGCCTCTGTTTCCGTCACCACGTCCCCGAGTTTTCCCATCCGGAGCTCTGGAATCGAGCCAATCTGACTGAACCGCGAAGCGATCTTGTTCAGCCGGCTCGTATCCTGTTCCATCTCGACGGTGATCTGCTCCAGACGTTCGACCAACTTCTGCTCTCCGTCCTCTTCCGCCGTCTGGATCTGGGCCTTGAGCAACTCGGTCCACCCCGACAGCGATGAAAGGGGGGTACCGAGCTGATGCGCCGTTTCCCGAGCCATTCCGACCCAGATCGATCGTTGCTCACTGTTCTTGATGTGACGGAACCCGGCGTATCCCACGCCGATGAACAACCCGGTCGCGGCCAGGGCGAGCCACGGAAGCCAGTAGAGACGGCTGACGAGCGACGAGTCGCCGTAGTGGAGGATGCGGTCGCCGATGTAGGGAATCGTCATCCGCAGAGGAGGATTCTGAAGGTCGAGTCGACTGACCGTCGACCGTACGCGCTGAAGCGTCTCTTCGGTCGGATCGTCGGGCGGAATGTCGATCCCCTTCCAGTACTGGGGAATCCCCTCAGTGTCTGTGATGACGACCGGAAACTCACTGTCCTTGATCATCTCGAAGATCGTCGTTAAATCGGCGCCCGAATCGGCCACGACGATCGTGTCCTGCGTCGCCAGTTTGTAGCTGAAGGCATAGAACTCGATCATCTGCCGGGCCACCTGTCGGGCAGGTCGCACCACGAAGACCTGCGTGTAGATGAGGAAGGCCAGGATCAGAACGACCGCCGACAGGAAAAAGTAGGCTCCGAACCGCCTGCTGTTCGAGACGACGACGGACCAGAGGTCTACGCTTCGTTTGCCGGGCCTGGATTCGGCAGGCCGGCGTGCGATCGTGGGTGCGACGGTGTCAGCCATAAGGATCACTCATTGTGACTCATCGGTCGTGAGTTGGACCGGCCGGGGCGCTTTGGTCGCCGCATCATCGGCCTGTGGGGGGGTGGCCGCCCGGCATTCATCGGCGAATCCGGAGCGAACCAGCACGAGCCCTCCGAGAAAGACGGCGAACCACAGCGTGCAGGTGCGGATCAGAAAGGTCGCGGCCACAGCGCCTTCGAGCCCCACACCGTGCAGGCCGAGCAGGGCGGTCATGCTAGCCTCGGTCGTCCCGAGACCGCCGGGAAGAAAAGTGACTGCGCCAAAGATCGTTGCAAACGAATAGATAAACGTGCTCGAAACAACGCCGATGTCGTAGCCGAACCCGAGGAGGATGACGTAGAGTCCTACACACTCCGCAAACCAGGCAGCCACGGCGAGACCCAGGGCTTGCACGAACGCCGCAGGTGAGAGCAGCAGACGCGCACCCTCGTGAGCCTGAGCAAGGGGCTCAGCGAGACGTCCGAAAGCCGGCAGCCGGCTGATCACGCCGATAAGACTCTTAAGAGCGCCTGGCCAAAAAACGAGCAGGAGCAAGGCAACTGAACCGGCCATCGCGACGGCCAGCGTGAGCGCACCTTCCCGGAACGAGAGAATCCCGATCAGGCTCAGGAGTGTCAGTCCGACGAAGTCCGTCAGCCGCTCGGCAAAGACGACGGAGGAGGTCGTGCCGACCGGAGTACCCGTGCGCTCGTGAATCAAGACCGCTTTCATCAACTCGCCCGCCTTCCCGGGCGTCACGGACAGCACGAGCCCAGACAAGAAAACGCGCAAACTGTCTGTCCGTTCCACCTCGATGGAGAGACGGTTCAGGTAACCCTCCCATCGACAGAACCGGAGGCCGTAGTTCGTGAGGGCGAGCCCGAGCGCGAGGGGGACTACGATCCAATCGAATCGGGCAAGGGCCCCTAACAGGCGGTCGTCATCAAGATAGACCGAAAAGCCCAGAAAAACGAGGGCTCCGAGCCCAATTGATAAGTAAATCTTCTTGTAGATAGATGTCAAAATTAGCCTTCGTGTTGTCCAGTCCGCTCCTCAGTGGCGAGTGGTCTCACCTCCGTAGGTACCCACGAGGGTCTTCCCCCCGCGGGCGTATAAATTTTGAATAAATCACATATTATCAATAATTTATACACTATTCAAAAACTCCTCAATATTCGTTTGCACATCCACACCCATTCATCTATGTTTATACAACTTATGCGAAACCTTGTTGATATTGTGCGGCAAGGAATTCGTCAACCAATACTAAGAAAGTTGGTCTGTCCTGTCAGGGGATTCTCTCCCCCGGCGGGCAAAATCCCAGTGGAAAGGAGGGATGCCCGGTTATGCCCGGTGTCCTCGTGAGAGACGACGAACCGTTCGAGCGCGCGCTCAAGCGGTTCAAAAAGACCTGCGAAAAGGCAGGCATCATTTCCGACATGAAGAAGCATCAGCACTTCGAAAAGCCCAGCGAGCGGAGGAAGCGCAAGCTGAATGCGGCCAAACGCAAGCGAATGAAGCTGGACTCGAGTCGATACTAATTTCATTATAGGATCGATCCGCCGCACCAATCTCACGGTTGGTGCGGTTTTTCTTTGTGTTGCGGCCGACGCTCGGCCCGCGATTGACTATATTTTGAGCCGTGAACGTCAACCTACTCGATGCTATTTTGGGAGTCGGACTCGCCTGGGCAGCGTTTCGTGGCTGGCAGACGGGAATGGTCAGGAGTTTGATCGGTTTGGCCGGTCTTCTTCTGGCCTATTTCGCAGCCTTTTACTACGGTGAGGCCGCGGGGTCCCTGTTCGAGGACGGCACGCTCGCTGCGGTCGCCGGTATCGTTCTCGTGTTCGCGCTCGTCCTCGTCGTTTTCTACCTCATCGGGCGAATGGCGCAGGCCTTCCTGAACGCCACGCCGCTCGGCATCGTCGATACCCTTTTTGGCGGCCTGCTCGGAGTAGGCAAAGCGGTCCTGGTGTTCGGCCTCCTTCTGATTCTGGCACAGAACGAACCGCTCCACAGCCGAATACACGGCCTTGTAGAAAATTCCGCGCTGGCCGGCCCCATTCAGAAGTCGTCGCTCGTCCTGATCGACCAGATCCTCGTCATCGCCCCCGACGTCGAACGCTTCCTCGACGAAGCCGCCATCCGACTGCCCGGAGAGCACCCCCCGGTTGTCGAGACGCTAGAAACAGGCACGGGAAAATTCACGGAGAAGATCGGCGAAATTGTCAACGAGTCGAAAAAGCGCCTGGAAGCGGGTAAGTGAACGTCTCCGACGAAACCGCCCTCACGCTCGAATACACCAAGGTTGTCGACAGCATCAGCGAGCGGACGGCGTCAAAACTGGGCAAGGAGATCGTCCAGTCGACACGCCCGGCCGAGGACCCCCACCAAATCGAAAGTCGTCTTCGCCCCGTCCTCGAGACGATGGACCTCATCGCCTTCGACGACCCCCTGACGGCCTTTCACGTTCCCGACATTCGAAGGTCCCTGGAGTCAACGGCAACGCCCGGCACCGTACTCGAGATTCGAGAACTGCTCGACATCGGTCACGTCCTGAATGCCAGCGAACGAGTACGGGCTTACGTCGGAAAGCGGAAATCAAAATACCCCCACCTCCACGACCTGACCGACCAGCTGACGACCCATCCCGAACTGGTCAAGGAGCTCGATCGGGTGCTCGATCCGTCGACCGAATCGGTTCGCGACAACGCGAGCCCCGAATTGCGCCGGCTCAGACGCAACATCGAGCAAGTACGCGACACGATTCGAGACCAGGCCGACGCCGTACTGCAACGTCTACCCGACACAGTCGTCCAGGACCGTCTGCTCACGATCAGGAATGGCCGTTACGTCATTCCCGTCCGCGAGAGCCAAAAGGGGCGCGTCGAGGGCATCGTGCACGACCAGTCCGCAACCGGGCAGACGGTCTTCATCGAGCCGATGGTCGCGGTCCAAAGCAGCAACCGGCTGCGTCAACTCGAGCTGGCGGAACGGCAGGAAGTCTTGCGCATTCTCCGCCGTCTGGCCGAGGCCATCGCCGACATCCGCGACGACATCGGCGGGAACCTGGGCATCCTCGGACAGTTCGACGCGATCTATGCCAAGGCCAGCTACGCACGAGACGTCGACGCGACCGAACCTCTGTTCAACGACGAAGGTCTGTTCCGACTGAACGGCGCCCGCCATCCGATCCTTTTCCAACGAATGCGCCTGACCGACCACGAAGGCGATGTCGTTCCCCTGGACCTCCTGCTGGGCACCGAGTCCTACTGGACCCTGATCCTCACCGGACCCAACGCGGGGGGAAAGACCGTCGCCCTCAAAACCATCGGTCTGCTCGCCCTGATGGCCCACGCCGGCCTTCCGATTCCAGCTCAACCCAGGTCCGAAATCCCCAGGCTGTCCGGCGTCTTTGCCGATATCGGCGACCTTCAATCGATCGAGAACGACCTGAGCACCTTCTCATCCCACGCCGCCAACCTCGCCCGCGTATGCAAGGAGGCCGACGGCCGGTCTCTCGTGTTGCTCGACGAAATCGGAGCGAGCACCGACCCCGACCAGGGCTCGGCCCTCGCAGTCGCCCTGTTGACGGAGCTCACGGCCCGCGGCGCCCGAACGGTCGCGACGACGCACCACGGTACGCTCAAAGCCTTCGCCCACGAAACGGACGGTATCGAGAACGGGTCGATGGCCTTCGACGCCCAGACCTTGCAGCCGACTTTCACCCTCCGACTTCAGGTGCCGGGCAGCAGCTACGCGTTCGAAATCGCACGACGGTTCGGACTTCCCGACGCGATCGTCGACGAGGCCCAGAAGCTCGCCGGCGAGGAGGTGGGAAGGGTCGAAACCTTGATCCAGAAGCTCGACGATACCCATCGAACCTATCAGGTGCAGCTCGAAGCCGTGGAGAAGGAACGTCGGGAGATCGCCGCAACCAGGACGGACTACGATCAGCGTCTGGAACAGATCCGGCAACGAGAGCGCGACCTTCGGCGGAATGCGCAGGAAGAAGCCAGACAGATTCTGAACGACGCCAACGCCCTGATCGAACGGACCGTCCAGGAAATCCGCCAGTCGAAGGCGGAGACGAAAGCGATACGCGAGGCGCACAGGGCTGTCGGGGATGCCCGCGCGAGTCTAGACCGTCGTATCCGGCGTGCCGAACCGCAACGCCCACCCGTCCAAGCGTCCGCCGGCGATATCGTCTTCATCCCGCGCCTCAATCAAACCGGTAGGGTCCTCTCCGAAGGATCGAGACTGATGGTCGAGGTCGGGGCCCTCAAAGTCGAAGTCTCCCCACGCGAAATCGAGATTCGGGAGAGGAAACCCGAGTCGGTCGTCGACGCGCGAGAAGCCGTCAAAGCCACCCGCGATCGCGACGTCGATCTCGACGTCGACCTGCGCGGTTTGACCTTCGACGAGGCGGCAGACGTCGTCGATCGCTACATCGACGACTTGATGCTGGCCGGAATGGAGCGAGCGGCCATCATCCACGGCAAGGGCACGGGAGCGCTCCGCCAGAAAATCGGGGACTACCTTCGCAACGACCCGCGCATCAAGAGCCAGCGTCTCGGCCATCACGACGAAGGCGGCAGCGGTGTCACCGTTGTGGAGTTGGAGGTCGATTAGTCTGGCGGCTAATCGACCGGTGTCCGGTGTTCAGAATTCAGGACATCGCACTCACCGAAGACCGGTCCAGTTGCGTCTGTCCTGCGTTTTGGTTTTCCCTGAACACCGAACAATGAACACTCGCTTTTACGCGGCCGGGGGCCGCACAAACTGATGCTCATCGACGAACTGACCCAACCTCGCTACTGCGAATCGCTGACCGAATACCGGCGTCTCCCGACGCGTGTCGTCGACATCGGCGGTGTTCCTCTCGGAGGTCACCATCCGATCCGCGTCCAGTCGATGACCACGACCGACTCGATGGATACGGTCGCGACAGTCGAACAGTCTATCAGGATCATCGAAGCTGGAGCAGACTACGTCCGCATTACTGCGCCCAGCCAGAACGAAGCACGCAACCTGGAATCGATCAAAAACGAACTCCGCAGGCGCGGCTATACCGCTCCCCTCGTCGCAGACATTCACTTTACACCGAACGCCGCCGAAATCGCCGCCCGAATCGTCGAAAAAGTTCGCGTCAACCCGGGGAATTACGCCGACAAGAAACGGTTCGACATCCGCGAGTACACCGACGCCGAGTACGACGCCGAATTAGCTCGTATCCGAGAACGGTTCAGCCCGCTCGTCGAGATCTGCAAGCAGCACGGCACGGCGATGCGCATCGGCACGAACCACGGGTCGTTGTCCGACCGGATCATGAACCGATATGGCGACACGCCGTTGGGAATGGTCGAGTCTGCGCTCGAGTTCACCCGCATCTGTCGGGACCTCGACTATCACGACATCGTGTTCTCGATGAAGGCCAGCAACCCGCAGGTGATGGTCCAGGCCTACCGGCTGCTCGTCGATCGAATGGGCGCGGAACAAATGGATTACCCGCTACACCTCGGCGTCACCGAGGCGGGCGACGGCGAAGACGGCCGTATCAAATCCGCCGTCGGCATCGGCACGCTTCTAGAAGACGGTCTTGGGGACACGATCAGAGTCTCCCTCACCGAAGAACCCGAGGCCGAAGTCCCTGTCTGCATCAGTCTGCTGCGACGATACGCGCACCGAGCCGACCACGCCCCGATCGAACCCGTACCGTCGAGTCCGATCGATCCTTTCGTCTACACGCGCCGTGCGAGCCACAACGTCGACCGCGTCGGCCGCGACACGCCCCCGGTCGTCATCGCCTCCGTCGACACGACGGACGATCCCGCGCACCTCGCCCCGTTCGGCTACGACTACGACCCTGCCCTCGACAAATGGAACATCGGCGATATGGCCGTCGACTACGTGTATCTTGGCGATCGCGACGTAGCCTATGAGCTACCGGGCACGCTCGGCAAGCTTCTGAACGCGCAGGCCTGGTCGAGCCTCCCGAACACGTCCAACGCATACCCGATACAGAGCCTGTCCGACTATCTCGATTCAGGGGCCCTAACGGACCGATGTCACTTCATCGCTTGTCACGCCGCCGACCTGGACGACGTGGCGATTCGTGCGCTCGCGAGCGATCGGGCTTCCATACTCGTCCTGGAAACGCACAACACCCACGCGATGCCGGAACTCCGACGCGCCTTCATTCAGCTGATCGAAGCCGCGGCCGATCTACCGGTCGTCATCAGGCGCCGCTACGACACCCCCGAGGATCGGTTGATGCTCGACGCGGCAAGCGACCTGGGTGGTCTCCTCATCGACGGCCTTGGTGACGGAGTCTGGATCGAATCCGACTCTGTTTCCTCCCATCTCGTCAACCGCACGGCCTTCGGCACGCTTCAGGCGACCCGTACGCGGATCTCCAAGACGGAATACATCTCCTGCCCATCGTGTGGTCGCACGCTGTTCGACCTCGTCGAAACGACCGCGATGATTCGGGAGCGGACGAGCCACCTCAAGGGCCTCAAGATCGGCATTATGGGGTGCATCGTGAACGGTCCCGGCGAAATGGCCGACGCGGACTACGGCTACGTCGGCTCCGGTCCCGGTCAAATCACGCTTTACCGAGGCCAGGAGATCGTCAAGCGAAACATTCCGACAGCGGATGCGCTCGAGGAAATGATCGACCTCATACGTGGCGACGGCCGATGGATGGAAGCTTGAGACCATTAGGGAATTGGGAAATTAGGAAATTACCGTATTGAAAATCGGTGCGTGTGTGTCTTTAACGCGAGCTGGCAGTGGGGGCAGGAAATGGCTACCTTCCTTACCAACAATTCCTCGATTCCCTAATTTCAAATATTTCCTAATTCGCCTCTCCTCTTCCGCTCGACATCTCTCCCCGGGGATGGTTTTCCCTCTTGCCTCGGATTCCAGAAGAGACGATCGATCGTATCCGCGAAGCGGTCGACATCGTCGATGTCGTTTCCGAACACGTCCAGCTCACACAGCGCGGGCGTAACTACGTCGGTCTGTGCCCGTTCCACGACGACCACGACCCATCGTTCAACGTTTCGCAGGAAAAGCAGATTTACAAATGCTTCGTCTGCGATGCGGGCGGAAACGTTTTCTCCTTCCTCCAGAACATCGAAGGCATCAGCTTCGTCGAAGCGGTGAGGAAGGTCGGCGGTCTCGTGGGCATCGACATTCCTCAAGCCGGGCGAGACCCGCAGCAGGATGAGGCCTTCGATGCCATTTACAGCGCTGTCGATCTCGCGCGGAAGTACTATCACCATCTCCTGAGCAAGGATGCTTCGGGTGGGTTCGCGCGTGAGTATCTCGCGGGTCGCGCTGTGACGGCGGAGAGCATCGGTCATTTTTCGCTCGGCTACGCGCCCAACGCCTGGGACCGGTTCCTGAACGTGGCCAAAAAACGAGGACACGACCCCAAGATCCTCGAAAAGGCGGGCCTCGTCGTGGCCCGGAAGGACGGATTCGGTTACTACGATCGGTTCCGGCATCGTGTGATCTGGCCGATTCGGGCGCAGACGGGGCGTACGGTAGCCTTCGGAGCAAGAGCGCTCGACCCCGATGAGCAAGCCAAGTATCTGAACTCGCCCGAAACACCGATTTACCACAAAAGCAACACGCTCTATGGGTTGTGGGAAGGTCGAGATGCGATCAGGACGGAAAAACGCGCACTCTTCGTCGAGGGCTATATGGACCATCTCGCCCTCGTGCAGCACGGGTTTCAGCACGTCGTGGCCACGTCGGGCACCGCACTGACCCCTCAGCACGCTCGCCTGCTCAAACGGTTCACCGAACACGCGGTTCTGGTCTTCGACGGCGACACGGCCGGGTCGTCCGCGGCCGTACGCGGCGTCACCCCCCTCGTCGAGGCCGGTATCGACGTTCGGATCGTTTCCCTCCCCGAGGGCGAGGACCCCGACGATTTCGTTCGGACGAGGGGGCGCGAAGCGTTCCGGGACGCCATCGAAAAGGCCCTCCCGGCGATGGACTTCCTCATCAAATGGGTCGCCACGCTGGAAGACCTTTCGACCGCCGACGGTCGCGCACGGGCCACCCGACGCATCGCGGAGATCATCAGCCACGTGAGCGACAGTGCGTTGCGCCAATTTCTGATTCGTGACGCGGCGCAAAAACTCGACGCCAACGAATCGGTCGTGATCCAGGAAGTCAAACAGGCTGCGGAAAGGAAGGCGTCGCAGGCGCGCCGGAAGGAACCCGAGCAACCCGTACCCGCAATCGATCGCTTCGACCCTCGCCCGCGGGCAGAACGCGAACTGCTGATCCAGATGATGTCCGACGACTTCGTGGCTGACACCATCCTGTCTGAAATCAAACCCGACGACTTCACGAACAGCGTCTATCGCTACCTCGCAAAACTGATCGCTTATCAGCGATCGTCGTCACTCAGCGCGTCCGTCGCCCATATGGTCGACTGCTGCAACCACCCGATCGTCGCGCAGATTATCTCTTCGATGTCACTCGAAACAGGGATCACCAACCCCGAGGCACTCGAAACGCCGATCGAGGATTACATCCACGCTTTCCGCCTGAGGGACCTCGAGCGCCGGATCGACGACCTCGAACATCAGATGAAAACGTCGGAAGACGAAGCCCTCAAATCTCTGATGGAACAGCACCGAACGCTCACCTTGGAGCGAAGGGAGATGAAGGAGAAGGCGGTGCCCGCCGCGTAGCGGCGTGGCAGACGTCAGAGGATAGAAGTCAGAAGACAGCAAGGCTCTGGCTTCTCGCGTGCTTGCTCTTTCGCTAGCCTGAATTATGCATAAAAAAGGTAGTCTCCTTGTACAAGTGTTTGTTTTTCCCTACATTAGGGCTGACACATCAAAACAACACTTGGAAGGAACTACCGTGATAGAACCTAGTCAGATCCGGTTACCATTCGCAAGCATTTCGGGCAAGGTAGTTGAGGCTGATTTTGCCGGTGGCGCCGTCAGGAGTGACGGTGGAGTTCTGTTGCTTCGCGCCCTTGAGTCTCAGATGGGATTGATCGCCAGAATGGTAGATGCTTTGCGAGATCGTCGTCACCCAAGCTATATCGATCACACGCTTTTGGATCTTGTGAAGCAGCGTGTTTTTCAGATCGCTTGCGGCTATGAAGATGCCATCGATTGTGATGATTTGCGCCACGATCCGGGCGTCAAGGCTGCCTGCGATCGGCTTCCTCTTTCCGGTCCTGATCTCGGGAGCCAATCAACGATGACACGACTTGAGAATGATGTGCGACGCTCGGATTTGTATCGGCTCGCACGGGCTTTTGTAGACGGGTTCATCGCATCGTATGACCAGGCACCCCCAAGCATCATTCTCGATATCGACGACACGGATGACCCAACGCACGGTGCGCAACAATTTTCACTCTTCAACGCGTATTACAATGAACACTGCTATATGCCGCTACATATCTATGAAGGCCAAAGCGGCAAGCTCATTACGACGATCTTGAGACCCGGGCATCCGACGAACGGTAAACAGGTCGTTTCTATTCTCAAGCGCTTGGTGGAACACCTACGCGGATCTTGGCCAAACGTGGAGATCATCGTTCGCGCAGACTCAAAGTTCAGCTCACCAGAGATGCACGATTTCTGCGAAGACAACGGTATCTACTACGTTCTGGGCCAGGGCGCCAACTCCAAGCTCAAAGCGGCTGGACAAAACCTGATGGACCAAGCGCTACGTCTGAGCGAGCATAAGGAGACGATTCGCTTGTTCTCATCCTTCTCATATCAGGCTGGCACCTACCGGCAGCCTCGCCGGATCATTCACAAGGCTGAAGTCACAAACGGCGAAGCAAATCCAAGATACCGCGTGACCAATTTACAGAGTAATCGAGACGGCTTTATCTATGATCGTATCTACTGCGCAAGGGGACGCACGGAAGGCTTCATCAAGGACCACAAAACATTCCTTCACTCCGATCGAACATCGTGCCACAAGTTTGAAGCCAACCAGTTCCGACTCTTTCTACACAGTGCTGCATACGCCTTGCTTCACGCACTCCGATCACAGGGACTCAAGGGCACCGCGTGGACCAAACCTCAGGTCAACACGATACAGAACCGTTTCCTCAAAATCGGCGCGAGAGTCATTGAAAGCGCACGAAGAATCCGATTCCATTTTCCAACATCGTATCCACTCAAAAACGTCTTGGTGTCAATCATCACCAGGCTCGAAACGAACACGCAGTAACAACGCCGATCTATACCGGGGACAGCTATGTACACGTCGCAAAACAACACCTGTTCCGGACGAAAATCGTGACTCTTGCGACTCGTAGAGACCGCTTACGGGACCTTGGACATCCGAAGAAGCCGAGAACAAATCCTGTGCGTGATCACATCACTCCAAAACAACCTAAACTCAAATTCATGCATGATTCAGGCTAGCAAGCCACAGCACATAAATTCAAGGAGCTATAATCAAAAGGTGTGGAAAAAGAGAAAGGGCGACCCTACCCTTCCCGTGAGATAGTTGATTCACACAAAACCGGGTGAGAGGCCCGGTTGGGAAGGAGGATCGCCGTGAAGGAACATACGCATAGAGCCCCATTGAAGTCCATGCCGACGTGGGAGACGGTTGACGATTGGATCCGTGAAGAGATCCAGGGCCGGTTCCAGTCCATTCTGGAGGAGGAGGCGACCGCGTTCTTGGGCCGGTCGTGGTATGAGCGCCGAGCCGAGGTCGATAGCTCCAGGGGCTACAGGAACGGCTACGGCAAGCCCCGGCGTCTCTCGACGAGCTGCGGAACGATCAAGGTCCGGCGTCCCCGGGTTCGTGGTCTGGAAGAGCGGTTTGAAAGCCGCATCCTCCCCCTGTTCGCCCGGAGAACCAGGGCCATTGGAGATCTGCTTCCCGACCTTTATCTCCACGGTCTCTCCCAGGGCGACTTCGAGTTGTCTTTGCGTGCGCTGCTCGGTGATGGCGCGCCGCTTTCGCCGACCTCGATCGCTCGTCTTCGAGGGAAGTGGGAGGTCGACTTCCAGGACTGGAAAGAAAGGCGTCTGGATAATCGCGAACTGGTCTACGCCTGGGCTGATGGCATCTACGTCAAAGCCGGGCTCGAGCGCGAGAAGGCGTGTCTGCTGGTCGTGATCGGCGCGATGAGCGACGGCAGCAAGGAGATCCTGGCGATAGAACCCGGTTATCGAGAGTCTACAGAATCCTGGCTCACGGTGCTCCGGGATCTCCGGGATCGCGGGCTCGAACATCCTGTCCTGATCGCCGCGGACGGGAATATGGGCATCTGGGCGGCCGTTGATCAGGTCTGGCCAGAGAGCCGGCAACAACGGTGCTGGAACCACAAGATCCTCAACGTGCTCGACAAGGTCGCCAAGCGTGCACAGGCTGAAGCCCGCGCACTGCTCGTCCAGATCCCCTATGCCGGCACGAAAAAGGAGGCCGAGAAGCTCCGGAAACGCTTTGCCGCACGGTATCGCTCACAGTTCCCTGCCGCCGTGGAGACGCTCGAAAGAGACTGGGATCGGATGGTCACGTTCTACGACTTCCCGAAGGAACACTGGAAACACCTGAGAACCACGAACGTCGTCGAGAGCCCCTTTGCTTCCGTTCGGCTTCGCACAAACGCCGCCAGGCGATTCAAGAAAGTCAGGAACGCCACGACTCTCATCTGGCGTACGCTCAAGGTCGCAGAGAGCCGATTCAGGAAACTCACCGCGCCACACTTGCTACAACAAGTCTACGATCAGAAACACTCAACCGAACCGCAGGTCGAAGCCGGGAAGATGGCCGCCTGATTTCTTTTACACACCTATTGACCTGAGCTCAATTCAAGCGGTACATTTGTAGGCCGCAGGCCCATCGTTATCGTCTGTCCTCCGAAGTGGCGGAAATCTGTCTTCTGTGTTCTGTCATCTGGTAAAGGGGCCCATAGCTCAGCTGGTCAGAGCAGTCGACTCATAATCGATCGGTCGCAGGTTCGAATCCTGCTGGGCCCACCAACTTAACTTGCTGTTACTACGTTGCTTACAGAGCCGTCCTCCGGGCGGCTTTCTGTGTTCTGAGACGTGTTTTGACCCCCGGTGTCCATCGAGTGTCCATCAGCCCCAGCCAACCACGAGCTCAGTTTCTCGGTCGCGTCCTGTAAGAAGCCGGGCGCAACGTGTGCATAACGAAGCGTCATCGCATACGACTTGTGTCCGAGGATCTTTCCTACCGTTCGCAGGTCCACACCCGCCATCACCAGTTGACTTGCCGCCGTGTGACGAAGGCCGTGCCAGGTGAAGTGCCGTTGGATACCTGCACGCCTGAGTGCAGTCCCGAACCGCTTTCTGAGGTCAGTGTAAGGCCGGCCGCTGGCGGGGTTGACAAACACGTGGGCGATGATTCTACCCCCCATTCGAACCTAGGTCTTCCGATGCTCGGCCAGGGCCTCGGCAAGCCGCTCGTTCATCGGAACGTGCCGAGTCTCGTGGTTCTTCGTATTTCGCAGGGTGATCTGACGAAGCCCGAAGTCTACGTCCTTCCATTGCAACTTCATCTGTTCCCCCCAACGCAACCCCGTGTTCACAGCCATCAGCACGGCCGGATAGAGCCGTTCGTCGCAAGCGGCCAGAAGCCTTCGCACTTCCTCAACTTCCAGATAATCGGCTTCCCGGACGACATCGCGCTCCTGCTTGATCCCGGCCGCTGGGCTGACCTCCAGGTAGCCCCATTCGACCGCTTTTCCCAGCATATGCTTGATCCGACATACCTCCCGGTTGACGCTGGCCTTCGTGAGCCTCCGGCCCTGCCACGGCCCTACCAGGCCGGCCTGACGCCTGACGAGGTAGCTCTCGAGGTCGTGGAGCGTGAGAGTGTGTAGGTAGCGACAGCCGAAGACGGGATTGAACCCCTTCTTGATCTTCGTCGTTTCCGCCGCCACGAAGGACGGACGACGCTTTGGCCCCCACCACCGGAGGTATTCCTCGGCGAAGTCAGCGAACGTGATCCGCTTCTGCTTCTCTCTTCGGATCTCGCCCTTCAGCCCATCGACCCTCGTTCGGTCCCGCCATTCTCGGGCGAGATCCAGCCGAGGAAAAGTTCGTCTCCGCCTTATTCGCTGTTCCGTCTCTACATCTCGAATGCTGACATCGACGAGGTAACCCTTCTTGCCAACGCACCGACAGATGCCGGCCTCGACACGTTCTCCCTTTTTACAAGGCATGAAGTTCCTTTCCTTTCGCCGGTATTTCCGACGCCTTCCACGACCTGAATATAGGCTGGAAGGTGACGCGTTGGACACATTGACACGTTCCTGCTCAATTTCTCGCGATGGAATCCTATAGCCCAGAAAGCCCGAATTGGCGGAAATGCGTCCTGTATCTTTTGCAGGAGCCGTCCCAACTGATTACTGGTCAACAGGTTGGGCTATGGACGTGTTTCATCCAAGAGCCCTATGCCTTTTCGCTCCCAATTGCCACGAACCTTTGCTTTTGCAAAGCCTCGCTCCTCGAGCTTCATACCAAGCGACTTCTGTGTTAAAGGGCGCTCACCGTTTTCCTCACACCAGGACTTGTATGTCTCATACAGCGACCCAGAGCGAACGTTGTACGCCTCGCCAACAATGCAGCATTCGTTGATGAATGCTCCAAGGACATCCATATCTGAACGATAGGCTTGAGTGGCATCCCGAACGGCTTGTGGCGCGGCGAGCCCTTCGTCCTTCCACATCAAGTAGCCTTTGTGGGCCCACGTGAGGATGCCCGAATGCTCAGCTCGTAGTTTGCCGCTGGGCCCTTTGAGGGTGGGGTCCTGCTCCCCTGGAGGAATCTGAGCCTGAAACGGGATAAGTCGAATTCGCCTCCAGATCGCGTCATCAGTCCCTCTCACGCTCGGCCTATGGTTGCAGCTCACCCACACCTTGAATTCGGGAGTGAATTCAAAAAACTCTCTATGCAGGAAACGGGCAGTGACCCGATCCCCTCCAGTCATCGCTTTGACTTTGGACTCTGCGAGGCCTCTGTTCTCCTCGGTCTCAGCGGCAGATACAAACCGAGCACTGCGAAGCCGGGCCAGGTCGTTGGTAGGGGCATCGGGCCGGCGAGCCATCAGCGTCTCCGTGGGTGTCTGCAAGGCGTAGTCCCCAAGGAGTGCAGCGATCGTCTCGATGAAGGTGCTCTTTCCATTGGCACCAGTTCCGTGAAGGATGAAAAGACACTCCTCATCTGTTGATCCGCTCAGACTGTAGCCCACGGCTTTCTGTGCGAAGCGAATCAGCTCCCCGTCGCCCAGTAGAACACGATCAAGGAACGCCCTCCAGGTCGGACACTGGGCATTCGCGTCGAAGCTGACCGGGGCGACCATCGTGATCAGGTCTTCTCTTCGGTGCTCCTGCAGGTTCCCGGTACGTAGATCCAAAGTCCCATTGACCAAGTTGAGTTCGTCAGGATGTCGGTCGAAGTCTTCAATGACTGTGGGAAACGGCTCTTTCGTTTGTGCGCTGGCCACCATAGCCTTGATGCGAGCGTGGTTCAACGACCCCCTCGCCCAATTGAGGATGTGTTTAACCTGCTCAACGTCCACGATTTCGTGCGCTTCATCTGGGATCGCCCTCACTGTATCGACGGCAAGCTGCTGAACCTTCCCGCGTCGATCCAACTCCCAGTGCGTGCCCTGCCAAGACATCCATCCCTTTTCGAAACAGAAAAGGATTTGGCCGCCGTGGTGGTGTGCAAGCCTTTCGGCGTTTCCGTCGTCTGTCAGGGTGAACCGCTGAGGAACGGGAACCTTGGATTCCTGCCACAGGTCTGCCCCGGCGAGGATGCGCTCCACGGTTTCTCGTGTCGCGCCCTTAGCAATGAGATCAGCCACGTCGCCTTTCGGGGGCAATTCTTTGGGCGGCTCTACCACGGTGCTCTCGGAGGCGTAATCCCGAAGTGACCGTGCCACCGTTTCCATGTGACGCCGTCCCGTCTTGTCGTTGTCGGGCCACAAGATGACTTGTATTCCTTCGAAGTATGGTCCGTATTCATCCTTCCACTTTCCTGCGCCGAATGGATTCGTGGTGGCGGGAATGCCAAGCTCCCAGAGAGCGTCGACGCACTTTTCTCCTTCAACGATGACGACGGTGTCCGCATCCCTGAATTCAGGCAGCCGATAGGGAACCAGCCTCACGCCGGCTTTCTTGTAGATCCATCCCCCGTCTGGCTTAGGTGCCCGAAAGATGAAGTCCTTCCCCCTGCCCTTCCTTCCGGGTTCTCGGCGCTGGATTTGGAAAAGATGCTTACTCTCCTCATCGGTGTAGTCGTATTGGGCGGTGACGACCGGTTTCACGGGGTGGTTGGCCGAAGTCCCAGACTCGCGCTTGAGAATATTCACGGCCTCTTGGAAGCTCACCGCTTCCATCTTCCTGACCAGGTCGATGATGTCGGCACCCTTTTCCCCGAAACAGCCCTGCGACCAACATCTGACCCGCTGATGTTCCTCGTCAATCTGAAGGGACGGATTCTTATCACCGTTGTTGTGGTTCTCGGGGAACGGGCAATGCCCCCACCCCCGCTCGTCGGTCTCGAGGCGGTATTGAGATTTCGCAAAGTCCGCGATGTCAAAGCGCCCCTTAAGTGCGGCAACGCCGGACCTGTCTGAACCACGCATCGATCACTTGCTTTCCGAGTCAACACGACAGCTCTCGATGTAAGCCTCGAGGTCGCTGGCCATGAAGAAAAGCCTGGAGCCAAGCTTGTATTTTGTGAGTATGCCCTCGGCCGAAAGCTTATAGATACGAGACAGACTACAGTGGAGGATGCGCCTGGCCTCTTCGGGTGACACGAGTTGGCTATTCATACAGCTCTCCCTGGTAAGCTATGTTCTCCTCGATCTTCACACCTTATCGTAGGCCAGGGGGCAAAAAAATCGGGGGTAAGCGATTGTGTTCCCGCTTACCCCCATTCGTGTAACACGATGATTTTATTAAGGCTACATCACGACCAGTATTCTCATCTTTTCATGATTTTTCTCACTGTTTCACTCGACAGCCCTCTTTGGGATGCAATGAACTCCATAGTGACGGCGCTGGGAGACTTCTCACGCAGGGCATCTACGATCCATTCGGCTCTTCCTCCGTCCGCCCCGACTCGGGTCGCCTCTGCGAGGAGCACGCGAAATTCATCCAATCCAGGCTCGAATTCCAAGTCTTTGGGCCACGCTTTACCCCAGAGAACCAGTTCTGCGACCTTAGTACTCCTGTTCGCAAATACGGTTACGTATTCTAAGCAGACTTTGCCAAGGGCGTATCGTAGAACCTGAGTTTGTCGATCATCTCCGCGAGATCTGTTCGTGTGAACTTCCATTTGAAGGGTGTGGCGATACGTCCGTAGCGTTCCTGAAAACCGAGGATTCTTGCCTCAAGCTCTTCGAGCGATGCAAATTCGATAGGTGTCAGAGCCTTGCGTTTGAGGATCGAGAAGTAGATCTCGATCTGATTGAGCCAGCTTGCGTGGATCGGAAGGTGAACGGGGTGGATGTTTGGCCACTTCCCCTGGATACGGTCGATGCATGTTTGCCCTCGGTGCGAGGAGCCATTATCCACGATGAGGTAGACTTTCTTTGCCGAGCAATAGGGTTTCCGGCTCATGATCAGGCTCAGGAGCCGGTTGAAGGGCTCGATACCCGAAGAAGACTCACAGAGACCGAAGATTCGACCATTGTGCACGTCGAGAGCAGCCAGATAGGCCAGGGCTCCTTTCCGCTCGTATTCGTGTTTCAACGCGTGCCGCTCTGTTCGAGGCTGGCGGTAGGGTAACGTGCTTGCGAGCTCGTGCTTGAATACTGGTCTTTTCGTCGGCAGAAAGTACATATTCCCTCGGCCCTAAAGGCTTTCCTTGCCATTGGCGGTGATACAGATCAAGGACTCTACCTGCTTTGGTTTGGAAGTCCGGGTCCCGTGGGAAAATCCAGGAGCGATGATACCAAGGACGAATCGCGTCCTCGTTCAACCAGCGCCAGACAGTGGCGCCGCTGATCTTGGCAACGAAGCCCCTTTGCACTGCCTCGGCGGCAATCTCGGAACAGCTGAACCGCGAGAGCGGTATCCCGCTCTCGCTCGGTAGTTCACACGCCAGCGCCTTGATCTGAACGACCACCTGAGGGGGGAAAACCGGGCGGGCGCCCGGGACGAGATCTATCTTCGAGTCCCGAAAGACGCTCTTCGAAAAAGCGCTTACGCCATTTGCTTACGATCGGACGCGGGACATCCAACCGTTGGGCGATAATCTTGTTGGATAATCCCTCGGCGGCGAGAAGCACGATTTTCGATCGGATCACTTGATAATACGATAACGTATATTGTCCAGCCATTCGCTCGAGGTCGACCCGTTCCTTCTCAGACAGTAGCACCACATAAGGCGAACGTCTTGGCATTGTTCTCCTCCTTTTGAAGGAGAACATAAGCTACAAATAATGTTCAGGACATACGTAATAATATTTATGAACCCATGCACTTAGCGACATCCGGATCGACGAATGCCCTTGTTATGACTAGGTTTTCTTCTTAGGGCCTTCTTGAGCAGCTGAAAATTCGACAGTAGCTCATTGTATTCGGACCGAATTGACCATTCGTCGAGGGAAGTCGTCTTATTGGACCCTCCAACTGGCGCGGGATCAAGCGCCTTTCCGACTTCGCGAAGCCACGCTGAGTAGATCCTGCGCTGCGGCCCTTGTCGTGGTAGCTCGCGTGCCATTGTCACCAGTATCCGAGACTTGCTTGTATGGGGAGGCAGCACAACCACTCTGGACCGCCTCTCGATAGGAGTCCAGTAACGATCGCACAGGGAAGTGGTGCCACAAGATTCATTTCCAGCGAGTCAGCGTCGAATTTCTTCTCCGTGTAGTTGTCGATCGCCTCCCGAAAACACCCATCATCTCGATTTCGCGCGATCGCCGCATCCACGCTTTCCCAATCAAAGGCTCGCCCCTCAATGAGGTCTTCGGCCAGCCGGTAATCGTCATTGGGCGAAGCCTTGCTCGACAAAGGGGTCGTGTCGTCCCTTGTATCAAGGGCTTCCACCTTTGGTGACTCACGGTCTTTTCCTGGGCCGGGCTCATTGCATGGTTTCATAAACATTATTACGTATGTCCTGAACATTATTTGTAGCTTATGTTCTCCTTCAAAAGGAGGAGAACAATGCCAAGACGTTCGCCTTATGTGGTGCTACTGTCTGAGAAGGAACGGGTCGACCTCGAGCGAATGGCTGGACAATATACGTTACCGTATTATCAAGTGATCCGATCGAAAATCGTGCTTCTCGCCGCCGAGGGATTATCCAACAAGATTATCGCCCAACGGTTGGATGTCCCGCGTCCGATCGTAAGCAAATGGCGTAAGCGCTTTTTCGAAGAGCGTCTTTCGGGACTCGAAGATAGATCTCGTCCCGGGCGCCCGCCCGGTTTTTCCCCCCTCAGGTGGTCGTTCAGATCAAGGCGCTGGCGTGTGAACTACCGAGCGAGAGCGGGATACCGCTCTCGCGGTTCAGCTGTTCCGAGATTGCCGCCGAGGCAGTGCAAAGGGGCTTCGTTGCCAAGATCAGCGGCGCCACTGTCTGGCGCTGGTTGAACGAGGACGCGATTCGTCCTTGGTATCATCGCTCCTGGATTTTCCCACGGGACCCGGACTTCCAAACCAAAGCAGGTAGAGTCCTTGATCTGTATCACCGCCAATGGCAAGGAAAGCCTTTAGGGCCGAGGGAATATGTACTTTCTGCCGACGAAAAGACCAGTATTCAAGCACGAGCTCGCAAGCACGTTACCCTACCGCCAGCCTCGAACAGAGCGGCACGCGTTGAAACACGAATACGAGCGGAAAGGAGCCCTGGCCTATCTGGCTGCTCTCGACGTGCACAATGGTCGAATCTTCGGTCTCTGTGAGTCTTCTTCGGGTATCGAGCCCTTCAACCGGCTCCTGAGCCTGATCATGAGCCGGAAACCCTATTGCTCGGCAAAGAAAGTCTACCTCATCGTGGATAATGGCTCCTCGCACCGAGGGCAAACATGCATCGACCGTATCCAGGGGAAGTGGCCAAACATCCACCCCGTTCACCTTCCGATCCACGCAAGCTGGCTCAATCAGATCGAGATCTACTTCTCGATCCTCAAACGCAAGGCTCTGACACCTATCGAATTTGCATCGCTCGAAGAGCTTGAGGCAAGAATCCTCGGTTTTCAGGAACGCTACGGACGTATCGCCACACCCTTCAAATGGAAGTTCACACGAACAGATCTCGCGGAGATGATCGACAAACTCAGGTTCTACGATACGCCCTTGGCAAAGTCTGCTTAGAATACGTCACCGTATTTGAGAACAGGAGTACTAAGGACCCCACCGGCCTCGGGGAGACCTTAGTTGCGATTTAGCCATAGAGTTTGGTCGCTTGAAGGTCCCAACCCCCCGTCGCGCCGCTTTACGCTTCGGCTTCTGACTTTCCCGCCCAATCTCCTGACGAACCTGACTCGGCTGCCAATCTTGGAACTTACGATTGTCCCTCACGACGTAGTTCCGGCCGACTTTCTCGCCGTCGATCGCCTTCCGCTGAATTGCTTCAGCGATTGCCTGCCGCGAACAACCCTTCAGATCCGCTGCCGTCGTTGTGTTTATCATACTCGTTCGTGCCATATGTCCGAATATAGTCACTTGACAGATCGCAAGCCAACTGCCTGTGTGCGAAGGGGAAGTCCACTTCAACAGAGGAGAGAAGATCATGGGAGAGCTCCGCGACCGGATGATTCGGGACATGCAGATCAAGGGGTATAGCCCGTATACCCAAGCCGCCTATCTGAGAGGGGCCACCGAGTTTGTGCGCTACTTCCACCTCTCACCAGAGGATCTCGGACAGGAAGAGATCAGGACGTATCTCCACCATCTGGTCATCGATCGCAAAGTCTCGCAGAGTTACCTCGGTCAGGTCTACAGTGGACTGAAGTTCCTGTTCCAGACGACGATGCGGAGAGACTGGGTAGATTGGCGCATTCCTCGAGCCAGACGCGGCAAGACGTTGCCGGTGGTCCTCTCAAAGGAAGAGATTCGCGGGCTGTTTGATGTCACGACGAACCTGAAGCATCGCGCCTTGTTCAAGACGATCTATTCCGGCGGTCTACGGGCTGCCGAGGCAGTCGCTCTGCAAGCCCGCCGACATCGACAGCGACCGGATGCTGATCGGGTCAGGGGGAAGGGAAGGCGGGAAAGGGATACGCTGCGGCCAGAGAAGCCCTGGACGCTCTGCGGGCCTATCAAGATCGCCACCAACCCGGAACCTGGCTGTTCCCCAGGGCAGAAGGAACGCTCACCGGTGGTCACCAACACCGTGGGCAAGGTCTTCGCAAAGGCGAAGCAGAAAGCGGAGATCCACAAGCCAGCGTCCGTCCACTCCCTCCGGCACAGCTTTGCCACGCATCTGCTTGATGCCGGCGTGGATCTGTTCCATATCCAGAAGCTTCTGGGCCACAGCAGCGTCAAGACAACGACCATCTATCTGCACGTATCCACTCGGGATCTTGAAAGGATACAAAGCCCGCTGGATCTGATGGAGGAACCGTCAAAGCCGATCTCGTAAGGAGGTCAAGTCGCTTGCGCCTACCTGCCAATCGTCTCCGAAGTCCGGGACGGCAAGCGGCCCATCAACCTCTCGAGCCGCTTCTTGTGCTGCCGTCATTCCAGGATTGCTGCCGTCCTTCTTGGTATCGTCGTCAGCGCAAATGATTAGTTGCAGGTCGGGATACTTCGCTCGCAGCAGCCGCGCTACCAACGGCAAACCACTAGCGCTGAAGGCCACCGCCACGGCGTGGCCTGTGGCTTCGTAAATTAGTGGCGGCCGTGGCGAAGCCTTCCGCGAGGCACAGGATGCCGTCCGGCTGTCCGATCGGGAAGTAGCTTCGTCAGTGTCTGTTCTCAAGGGTCCACCGCCACGCAGATAAGGGGACGGAAAGTGAGGAATTGTGGTCTCCTCTTCCCTTCCGGTCGTTGCCGGGACAGGCGTCCACAATGAATGTTTCTGACGTACGGACGTTTGATCAGAAATATCCAGGCAGTGCGACGCCGGTTCCGTAGATCACCGGATTCCAAGTCCTTTGAGGTTCATGACGTGAGTTTGGACGAACTCAGGCCGCGACGGGCTTGACCAAGTTCTTTTCGACGAATGCCTCGAGGTCGGCCAGACGAAACCGAGCAGACCTACCGATTTTCACGTGAGGCACGCGCCGGCGACTCAACCCAACACCGGAGCGTATTCTCCGTGCACTGGAGATACTCAGCGACTTCCGCGGGCTTCAGCAGGCGATCTCCAACAACCCGTCGATCACGTGAAGGCACATACGCGCGGAGGAAAAACTCGGAGCTATAATCAAAAGGTGTGGAAAAAGAGAAAGGGCGACCCTACCCTTCCCGTGAGATAGTTGATTCACACAAAACCGGGTGAGAGGCCCGGTTGGGAAGGAGGATCGCCGTGAAGGAACATACGCATAGAGCCCCATTGAAGTCCATGCCGACGTGGGAGACGGTTGACGATTGGATCCGTGAAGAGATCCAGGGCCGGTTCCAGTCCATTCTGGAGGAGGAGGCGACCGCGTTCTTGGGCCGGTCGTGGTATGAGCGCCGAGCCGAGGTCGATAGCTCCACGGGCTACAGGAACGGCTACGGCAAGCCCCGGCGTCTCTCGACGAGCTGCGGAACGATCAAGGTCCGGCGTCCCCGGGTTCGTGGTCTGGAAGAGCGGTTTGAAAGCCGCATCCTCCCCCTGTTCGCCCGGAGAACCAGGGCCATTGGAGATCTGCTTCCCGACCTTTATCTCCACGGTCTCTCCCAGGGCGACTTCGAGTTGTCTTTGCGTGCACTGCTCGGTGATGGCGCGCCGCTTTCGCCGACCTCGATCGCTCGTCTTCGAGGGAAGTGGGAGGTCGACTTCCAGGACTGGAAAGAAAGGCGTCTGGATAATCGCGAACTGGTCTACGCCTGGGCTGATGGCATCTACGTCAAAGCCGGGCTCGAGCGCGAGAAGGCGTGTCTGCTGGTCGTGATCGGCGCGATGAGCGACGGCAGCAAGGAGATCCTGGCGATAGAACCCGGTTATCGAGAGTCTACAGAATCCTGGCTCACGGTGCTCCGGGATCTCCGGGATCGCGGGCTCGAACATCCTGTCCTGATCGCCGCGGACGGGAATATGGGCATCTGGGCGGCCGTTGATCAGGTCTGGCCAGAGAGCCGGCAACAACGGTGCTGGAACCACAAGATCCTCAACGTGCTCGACAAGGTCGCCAAGCGTGCACAGGCTGAAGCCCGCGCACTGCTCGTCCAAATCCCCTATGCCGGCACGAAAAAGGAGGCCGAGAAGCTCCGGAAACGCTTTGCCGCACGGTATCGCTCACAGTTCCCTGCCGCCGTGGAGACGCTCGAAAGAGACTGGGATCGGATGGTCACGTTCTACGACTTCCCGAAGGAACACTGGAAACACCTGAGAACCACGAACGTCGTCGAGAGCCCCTTTGCTTCCGTTCGGCTTCGCACAAACGCCGCCAGGCGATTCAAGAAAGTCAGGAACGCCACGGCTCTCATCTGGCGTACGCTCAAGGTCGCAGAGAGCCGATTCAGGAAACTCACCGCGCCACACTTGCTACAACAAGTCTACGATCAGAAACACTCAACCGGACCGCAGGTCGAAACCGGGAAGATGGCCGCCTGATTTCTTTTACACACCTATTGACCTGAGCTCAAAACTCGGCTCGACAATGCGCAGCTGATGTGCCGCTCGTGCAACAGCCGAAAGGGCGGAGCTTAAAGAGGGGTCGACCCGAAGCAGAATTTTCGTATCATGACGTTCAGGTCTGAAATTCGCGCCGGAAACAGCTTCTGACAGGCAGAAAGCAACCGGTGTAAAAAACCTGGGGTTTTCACAGTTCCAACCCTGCTTGGATGCCGATCCTCCCGGCGGAGCGCTTAAACGCGCGTCTGCCGGGCGGCTTTCGAACCAGACACGCCCCGTACTAAACCGGAGCCCCTCCTTCGCTTTTGTGAGGCGTCTGAAGAAGTAAATCCGCTGGCCGAACATCGCCACTACGTCGTCAGGGCCTGGATGGCTCCTCTAACGGCCACGTAAGGACGACATTGCGCGGCTGCGCGGAGCAAGGTTCGTGTCGGTCACGGAAGGCGTAGAAGACAGTCCTGGCCTCGCGCGGCTACGACGGTTTCGCCATATCGGTGCGACGGTTCAGGATGCTTTTCGGGATCGGGCTTTTTGTAGGTACGCCCTGCGATTCACGAGGGCTGATCTGTTGTGAGCGAACGGGCATTATCGCTTGACCTACGATTTTAAGACACTACGGGGAGATCTCTTCGGCGGCATCACTGCCACGGTGGTGGCGATACCGATCGCGCTGGGTCTCGGCGTCGCGTCGGGCATGGGGGCGGCTGCCGGCATATACGGTGCCATCGCGGTCGGCTTTTTCGCGTCAGTGATCGGTGGCACGCGGTCCCAGATATCCGGTCCCACAGGTCCAATGACCGTCGCCATGGCGGTTATTATCACTAGCCACGCGGCCAATCTCCTCGAAGCCTTGACTGTGGTGGTTCTGGGCGGTCTGCTGCAGGTGCTTCTGGGCATATCCAGGGTCGGCCGCTTTGTGGCCTACACTCCATACGTGGTTATATCTGGATTCATGTCTGGCATCGGCATCATCATCATGCTGATTCAGACCTTGCCGTTCCTCGGGGCACCCACCGCACCGGGCGGACCTATGGGCGCGATTCGTGCGTTGCCGCAGGCGGTGGGCAATATCAACATCAGCGCCTTTGCGATCGCTAGTGTTACTCTCGCGGTTGGAGTCCTCTGGCCTCGCCGGCTGGCGAGACTCCTGCCCGCTCCCCTGGTAGCGCTGATGGCCGGCACACTGCTGAGCGTGCTGTGGTTGAAAGACTCGCCGCTCATCGGGCACGTGCCGACCGGCCTGCCGGGAGTGCAATTCGGGTTGCCTTCCGCCAGCTTCCTGGTGCACGCGATGGAACCAGCGCTCATTCTCGCCCTTCTCGGCTCCGTGGACAGTCTCCTCACCTCCGTGGTAGCCGATTCGTTGACCGGTACACGCCACAACTCGGACCGGGAACTGATCGGACAGGGTATCGGCAACGTGGTGGCAGGACTCTTCGGAGGGCTTCCGGGTGCTGGGGCCACCATGGGCACCGTGACCAACATACGAGCTGGCGGACGGACCCAGGTATCCGGCGTGTTGCGCGCGGTACTTCTGCTGGCCCTAGTTCTGGGCCTTGGTCGATACGTCGAGCCGATTCCTCTTGCCGCTCTTGCCGGTGTCCTGATGAAAGTCGGCTGGGACATCATCGACTGGCGTCTTCTCATCCGCGTCCACCGCATCCGGCGCGAACACCTTGTCGTCATGCTGATCACGTTGAGCCTTACGGTGTTCGTTGATTTGATAACCGCCGTAGCGATAGGACTGATCGCCGCGGGAATGACCCACGCGCGACAGTTGGAAAGCCTGGAACTCGACAGCGTGGTCTCGGTACCGCTGCTGGACCGGAAGTTCTTATCCGAGCAGGAGCACAAGGGTGTATCGGACCCATATGCGGCGCGGGTCGGTTTGGTGGCACTCCGGGGGACTCTCACCGTCGCCTCCTCCCGTAAGCTGGTCGGAGTGATCAGCGAGGACATCAAGGATCATGAGGTCGTCATCTTTGATTTCTCCGGCGCCACCTACCTCGACGACAGTGCGGCCATGGTAATCGAGCAACTCATCGACACTGCTAACAAAGCGCAGACCCAGTGCATCGTGATGGGTCTCTCAGGCTCTGTTGAGAACACCCTTTACACGCTCGATATCTTGCGGCATGTACCGGAAGATCACATTGTCGAAACTCTGGGCGAGGCGCGAGCGGCCGCCAAAGCTCTCCTCAAAGATTGAGGCGCAAGATACTGTACCGGGCGCTTCAGTTCCGCCTGTCCGCCATCGGCTACACACCTGCGATTACCCGGCGACGACGGATCTTTCGCCATCGATGGAGTGGGCGCCCCTCCCTTTAACGTTACTCCCGATCACGGCCACCATGGCACCATTTTGCTGGAGGCGATCGTGGAGTTGGCGCCGACAGGGAGAGGAGTGTCCGTGGGGGGCGCGCCAAGTTCGAGCCGGAGTCCGCTTAGAACAAGCGGTCCACGGGGGAAATCGGATCAAAATCAATGCGGTTGCTTCAAGCGGGACGTTTGGGGATTTGCGGTGTCCATCAGTGCCTCGGAACCCTCGAAGCCACGCGGTGCGCATTAGGGTGCCAATTCAAGGATGTAGTGCCTTTCTCCATCGGGACCAGGCACGTAAGACCTCATTACGTAGATGCCATCGAAGTGCCCGGGCCGCTGTAATTCGACACTATCGCGTCAAGGATATAAGCACCTCTGATTCGGTGGGAACTCCCTTCAAAACTCATAGCCTATGGAAAATGTGCTGAGAACTCCGAACGCTCTCGAATACTCCATACGCACCGGAGCGTGGCGAACTCCGGATTTTAAAACTTTCTCCCAGGCTCGCGTAGCGCATCACCGGAGCCCGAGACAGATATTCAATTCCGGCCCCGACCTGAAACGTCAGACTCCTTCAAAGAATGTGACGCCCAGCGACGGTTGAAAACTGAATGACATGGCGACGCCCGAATTACTTAATTTCGAATCGGTGGACACGTCCACCGTCGGATCCCCCGACGACAGGAAAGTTCTCTGGCGTCCCTCGTATTCGGAATCAAGGTAATATCCCCCCCATTCGCCGTCTATCGTGAACTTCCAGCGATCTTCGAACGGAACGTCAAGGCGAATGCCGACAACGCCGCCGTAATACCAGGCGTTCAGATCCTCTTTCAGTGTCAGTTGGTTGACATTCGGTTCCCGGTTGGACTCATAGGCAAAAATGTCGAACTCCTGACGCAGCCTCTTGAAACTTGGACCGATATAAGGAGAGACTTTGCGCTGCCCTTCCAGGCCGAAGGAAATTCCGCTCACAAAATCGCCGTCCCAGAATTCCACGTTCCTTTCCGTCGTGATGCGTATGGGATCGCCCCAGGCGAAATTGGGCGTGCCGAAATCTATCGCTGCTCCATCTATGACTCCAATCCAACCCACGGAGCTAACGTGCGGATCGGTTTCTATCAACCGCGTCGAAGGACTTTTCTGATCTGCCATCAGGCTGTATGAGATCCGCGAAGGTGTTCGCGAAATCTGTAAGAGAGACTCCGTGAGGCCGAACGGGGCGCGCACCTTGTGGTAGGAGATCGATGTCACGGGCGCTGAACCAAACCTGGACCGCATATCGTTCCGATCCATCTCCTGCGAGGTCGTGAAGTACGCGGAGGGCAAGAGAGGTCTTCCCTGTTCCCCCAGGTCCACTGAGGGTTACAATCGGGTGTCGATCCACCAAATTCAACTGCTCGGCCACCTGCGTTTCCAGAGTCTTTCTTCTGACGTATCCAGCGGGAGCTGTCGGCAGATTTGAGAACGTTACTCCCTCTACGGCAAGCGAATCCAAACCTTCAGTTGTGCTTCCCGGCAGTTGAGTCACGGGAGTCAGCCATCTCGTGGATTCAGATCGTTGCCTATCATTAGTGATGTATGAACCTCGTAGGACCTATCCCTGAAACTCCCATTTGCCAGCAGGAAGTCAGACGCGTCGGGGTTAGAAGAGGCCAGCTCGACAGGGAGAAGCGACTCCCCGAAAGCTACGTGGATGCCATCACCAAGGTCGTGATGAGCTTGAATTTTGAGGTAGTCGAAAGCCCTGCAGTCTCCGCAGGGAGGAGTTACGCGGTAGATGTCGAACTCCTCAAGGATCGCGGACAGGGCGGCATTGTCCCGCCGTACGGAAGAGCCGAGGAACTGAATGTTGAAGGAGCAGATGGCCAGGTCTTCCGCGGCCACTGACGTCGCCAGAACCAGGAACAGAGCAATGCGTGCGAACATCTTCATAGGAGCCACCATCCTGTGGAATGTGGGTTATGGCCAATGTCTTTTTCGCTGTTGAAATTGGACAGCGGCATGTGATGGTTTCAGGCGGCTGCAGCGCGTCCTTCAACGTTCCCGTCGAGAGCGGCATCGGGCGTCTGAAGAGCGACCACAAGCTTGGTCATCTGGCGGTAGCCCTTGAGTCGCCGGAAGCCCCGTTCGGCTTCCAAGGCACCGGCGGCGCTCCAGCGCAGGATCATGCGGCCGCTCTTCCATCGCTTGACGGCCGTGCAGGTGGCCTTGAGACCTCAAAGCGATCTACCAGTCCGCCACACTTCGTAAGGCCGAGAACCAACTGGAGAAGTTCTCTGTGAAGTGGGACAACACCTACTCGATGATCGGTCGGTCCTGGCGTGAACACTGGGAGCACATCACCCCGTTCTTCGCCTACCCACCAGAGATCCGGAAGGTGATCTACACGACGAACGCCATCGAGTCAATGAACGCATCGCTCCGGAAAGTCACGAAGAACAGAGGCGCGTTCCCGAATGATCAGGCCGCCATCAAACTCCTGTATCTGGCGATCCGAAACATCTCCAAACGATGGACCCGGCCACTGAACGATTGGAATGGGGCCATCAACCGGTTCGCCATCATGTTCGAAGATCGTGTCCCGTTAAAGTAATCGTGTCACCAGTTACACAAATCTCTGGACACACCCGTGGTGGCGCTGGCAGTACAATCACATCAGACCACACAGCTCATTGGGCTATCGCCCACCTGCACCTGAAGCGGTCACCAAACCGCTCACCGCAGCCATATCCTAACTCTGGATGTGGACACATAGATGGGGGCAGGTCATCACCAAGTCCGCACGTTCAAACGTCATCGTCCACATATCGTTCATTTCAACCTGTCAAACCATTACCAATCTCACTACAGCATACTTGCGGCGAGTGCGGCTCGCGTCAAGCACCGCATTGCGACCCTTCATCTTCCTCCCCGAGCTCGCACCACTAGCGCAAGGGGGAGAATGTTCGAGCACATCGTCTATGCCCGCCTGAATCGAGTCATTATGGTCTGCCATTCCAGCCGGTGTCTCTTACACGAATTCACCTCATTCCCCAACCACCTGTCACGCGTCGTACACAACGGAGTGCTGGAGCACCGTGGGAGGCAAAGACCCGAGGGTTGGCGTTGCGATGGTCGAACGGTGATTGGTTTCGTGGGGAGGCTCACAAGGCAGAAAGGGCTTCCACATCTGCTTCGAGCAATGGCGACACTGGTCGGCGCAAAATCGAATGTCCGCCTGGTCATCGTCGGCGACGGTCCCGACAGGGCTGAGCTCGAAACTCAGGTCGCCTCCCTCAGAATCCAGGATTCGGTGTCCTTCGAAGGGTTTCGGCCCGACGCAAGAGATTGGATCGCCGGGTTCGATATCTTTGTACTACCCTCTATCTATGAGAGTTTTCCGATCTCTATTTTACAGGCCATGTCCGCCGGAGTACCCGTAGTGGCGTCCACGGTGGATGGTATCCCTGAGGCCGTAGAGGGCGGCGTGACCGGACTTCTGATTCCACCAGCGGATCACGGTGCTCTCGCAAGAGGGCTGCTTTCTTTGGTCGATTCTCCTGACACGAGAGCACGGCTGGGCTCAGCAGGCAAACAGCGATACGAGGAGCACTTTACTGCGGCCGGAATGATCGCGCAGACTCAAGACCTCTACAGTGAGATGGTGGCGAATCACGTGTCTTGAGACTTGAAATTGTAGGCACATCGAGACTGAAGTATCTTCCACCGGGCGTGTTTGTAAAAGGGAAGGATCGGATGTGTTGAAACGGTTCGTACACCGGGTTCTTGGTCGCCGACCGTCACCCTTGATCGACTCGACGGGCGACCACAACACCCGGGTGACCGCAATGGAAGTCTCGCGTCTCTTGCCGCGCTGTGGCGATTTCGATCGCCCTGCTACCACATCGTTGGCCTCTACGCGAGTGAATCGACGCGGCGTTGCAAACTGCGCCACCCCAGAGAAGGCCAGTGAATGACGGCCTGAATACCGAAAGCGTTGGTCGCCCGGACGCTTTCCTCGGCCCAATCACACAGGCCGTTCGCGATCTGGCTGTAAACCGATATGGCACGACCGAGGGCAGAACGCTCGATGCGGCGTGCGGGAATGGCCTATTCTTTGCGGCCCTCCCGCAAGGCCGATCCCGCCTGTTCGGCTCCGATTTAGCTCGGAGCTTGCTTCAGGAAAGCCGGTTGGTCTTTACCGACAACAACCTGACCGGTGTGGTGCTCTTGCAGGCGGATGCCGCACATCTCCCATATCACACAGAGACTTTCGACAGTGTTTTCTTTCTCAATACATTGGTCAATTTTGCTGACGACCGGATTGTGGTAGAGATCCTGGAAGAGCTCGGGCGCGTCTGCCGACCCGGAGGCCGTGTTTTCGTCGATTTAAGGAATGTTAAGGAACGGTCGGAATCTTCTGCTCCGACTTCGGTACTGGCTGCACAACCAATCCGCCGATTTCATTACGCGGGGATATGATTTCAGGTCGATCGCCAGTAGATTTAGAACATTCGGATTCGATCCTGTCCTGGTCCACGTCGCTGCCCGGAGATTCCCAATCGGCCCTCTCGCCTACCTCGTCGAAGCCCAAAAACCTTCGCGGGTTTAATCTTGCCGGGCTTTGACCTACATTCAGACCACGTGCCAGCTACAAGGCGGGACTCCGCATGCGCTTGAGAACACCATCGGCGGGAACCCCGATTGCCCTATCTGATCTGGTCGGTAGCCTGGTTTCCGGAGAACATTGTGAAGCATTCCGGGAAGATCTCGGGGATTTCCTGGGAGCTCCTCACTGTGCACTCTGTGGCTCAGGAACTTCCGCGTTCTACGCGACTCTTCTCGCACTGAGCAAGCGATCCGACGCCACCGAAGTCGTCCTACCGGCCTACACAGCGCCTTCGCTTGTTCTGCCCGTTCTCGAGGCCGGCTTGCGACCTGTCCTGGCTGAGACGTCTGTTCACACCCTGAACGCCGATGCCGACTCCCTTCTGAGTCGCTGCGGGCCTCGAACGCTCGCGGTCGTCCCGGTACATATGTACGGGTTGGCCACAGATGTGGCGTGTCTTCGCGACGGCCTTCCGTCCGAGACCTGGATCGTTGAAGATGCGTGTTCGTCGTTGGGAACGTGTGTCGGGGGAGAGCAGACAGGCACGACCGGACACATCGGCTTCTACAGCTTTAACCGGGGGAAGAATCTGACAACCCTCACCGGGGGAGCGATTTCCTCGAGGGACGAGGAGCTGATCGGGGCAGTCAACGAACAGATGACTTCCTTTCGCAAACCTGGCCGGGTCGAACGAGTGGAGAAAGTCGCCATGTCGGCGGCACTAGCCCTTGCCGTGCGGCCCTCCGTCTACACCGCCCTGTATCCTCTGATCGAGCGGCACAAATACAACGGCCTGCATACTGATTTCGACGCCTGCGGCTACACGCCATTTCGGGCCGCGCTGGGCAGGCGGATTCTGTCCCGCTTCGACGACATCTGTGAGGCGCGTAGGACGAACGCTGGGCTGGCACGGCGAAACCTGTCGGACGTCGACGGGGTTGCTCTACCCACCGTTCAGGCGGGATCTGATCCGGTCATGAATCAGTTCCCCATTCTTCTGCCGAATCGGCAGGCGCGGGACCTGGTGCACGCTCGCATCCTCGAAACTGGCTTGGAAACGACACGCCTTTACCCCGACCCGGTGCACCTCATTTACGACACGATTTGGGACGGCTTCGGGCCAGACCCCTATCCGCAGGCGACACAGATTTCGGAACGGCTAATCCTGCTTCCCGTTCACCCCCTGGTGTCGCGCGTTGTCCTGCAGAATGCGTTGGGTATACTCGTCGACGTGATGAGCGGCATGAAGACTCCCGAGGAGGCGTTGACCCCGTGATTGCCCGGAAAAACCTGCTTCGGAACATCGGCAAGGCCCTGACACAGCCACGCTACGCCACAACGACGGCATTCAAGCGACTCCGATCCACCGCCAGCTACCATCTTTCGACGGTTATAGCGGCCCGCCGGAAACGGTATCACTCTTCCTGACCTTCAAGTGCAACCTGACGTGCAGCATGTGCGGGCAATGGGGAGACAGCGGCGCTTTCAAGGCTTTTGACAACGAGGTCCTACGAAAGCAACTCACCATCGAAGAGATCCAACGTATCGTGGACGACCTGAGTGTCAGCAGACCCAACGTGACGCTCTTTGGCGGCGAACCGATGATGTATAAGGATTGGACTGACGTTGTGTCCTACATCAAGAGCAAGCGCATGCGATGCAACATGGTCACCAACGGAACGCTGATGTCAGTCTACGCCGAGCGGATCGTCGACTCGGGCATGGACGAGATCATCCTATCGCTCGACGGCACCGAAGAGGTCCACGATGTCACCCGGGGAGAAAAGGGAACGTTTCGGAAACTCGTCGAAGGCGTCGGGGATGTAGCGAGACTTCGCGACGATCGTGGCCTGATCCATCCCGCGCTGAACATCAACTGCACTCTGTACGAAACCAACTACAGTCGGCTTGACGAGATTGTCGAGATTGCCGAAGACATGGGTGCCGACAACATCAATTTCCACCATTTGCTGTTCATCAATCAGCCCATGTACGAAGACCACAACCGGATCTTCAAGCGTGAGCTCGGCCAGATCACACCGGACTGGGCCGGGTTCGTGTGGAAGGATTTACCGGAGATGGATCCGGAGGTGGTCATCGAATCGATTCGCAGGATCGAACAATACCGGGGTCGTATGAACGTGTCCGTTTACCCCAACTATACGGACGATGAGATCAGGGCCTACTACTCCGGGTTCGAATTCGAGTCGACCAGCTACCCGAATCGGTGTCTGAGCCTATGGATGACGGCCTACATCATGCCAGACGGAGCCGTGCGGCCTTACCACACCATGAACTTCTCACCCGGCAACATCCGCGAGGCGTCGTTCAGCCAGATTTGGAACAACGACGTTTACCGCAACTACCGTCGCCTCGTGAAAAGACGAAAGCGCTTTCCCGTATGCGCCAAGGGTTGCACCGAGCTCTATCGCTACTGAGCATGTTCGCCCTCGTGGGTGTCGCAGCTGTCCAGCCCGTACGGGCCGATATGCCCTATCGACAGGCCAGGGGCGTTATCCACCTGGATTCGACCGTCAGCGGAGGCGACTATTCGCCTCAGGAGATGATTGAGTTCCTCCGCGAGCACGACGTCGAGGTCGCGCTCTTTTCCGACCACGACACGGTGCGCTGGGACTATGGCTTCTTTCCTTCGCGATGGATCATCGGACGGATCACCGGATGGATCATCGGGAAGGCTTTTGGTCGGTCCGGATCTGTTCAATCGTACGGGCCGGAAGACTACGTGTCGCTGCTTGACGAGCTCGATGCCACCTACGAGAACATACTCGTTATACCCGGTATCGAAGCGATACCCTTCTTCTATTGGGAGGGCTCGCTCCTCTTCAACACCCTGTCCATACACGACGTTTACAAGCATCTACTGGCGTTCGGGTTGGAGGCGGAGGACTATGCCGAAGTCCCGTCTATCGGAGAAGGCTTCCACCGACGCATCGGCCTCTCGACGCTATTGAGCTTGTGGCCGATCGCGCTCCTCTACGTCGCCTACAAGCTCCACTCGCGCCCGGAAAGCATCGGACGCATTGCGGGCCGCAGTCTGGCCATCATCGCTCTCGTGTTCCTCCCCAGAACTTTCCCTTTGCTTATGGCACATACGACCAGTATCACGGGAATCAGGGTACGGCTCCCTATCAAGACTTCATCGATCACGTATCGGATCGGGGAGGGTTGGTCTTCTGGGCGCATCCGGAAATCGAAGTCGATCGCGTCATTTCCAAGCCTCCACTCAAGGTCCGGATGCGCACGGATGCCTACTACAATGATCTACTCTACACGAGCAACTACACTGGCTTCAGCGCATTTTACGAAGGCATGAAATACGTCATCCCTCCCGGTGGCATCTGGGATCGGGTACTCGAGCAATATGCCACCGGGATCAGGCCTCATCCGGTCTGGGCAATCGCCGAGGGTGATGTCGAAGGGGATCACTTTTCACCGGAACTGAGTCAAACCGTCTTCCTCCTCGAATCATTCACCAGAGAGGATGCTCTCCTGGCCCTCGGAACCGGTCGTGTTTTCGCCATCGCAGGGCCAAATGGGCGGTACGCTTCGCTGAACAGCTTCGAAATGCGGTCGGGTGACGCCGTCGCATACATGGGTCAGACGCTCACGCATGACGGGCCGGTGACGCTCAAGGTTGAGGCCTCTCTCACAGGTCCGGTCGCGCAGTCACTTCTGACCGTCCAGGTCATAAAAACGGTCGGCTGCTCAAGAGCGAAGAAGGGAAGGGATCCGTAACGATTGAGTTGACCGACGAAGACCTTAGGGTTCGCGAATAAATAAAAAACGGTCGATCTCAATGTTGAGCCATTGGCCGGATCGTGTAGTTCCAGTCGCCGTGGAAATCGTGCGGAGTGAGATCGATTTGGGTCATCTGTTCATCGGTCACCTTGACCCCGTTAGGGTAGGGTCGCTTGTCGATCTCGGAGCGTACTCGGAGACCGGCTTGAGTGGTTGTTCCGGCAATGAGATTCACGGTTGCAGCCAGGCTGACCAGGGGCTTGCCTCGCCAGTTCATAGCGATGAAGGAGAACAGGCGATGTTCGATCTTGTTCCACTTACTAGTGCCAGGAGGGTAGTGGCATACGGTGATCGTCAGGCCAGTGCGATTCGCAAAGCGCTGCAGCTCCCACTTCCACAGCCGCGTCTTGGCGCCGTTGCTGCCGCCTGCGTCCGCCGTGATTAGCAGATGCGTCGAAGTGCCGTAGGCGGGCCGTCCCATGTTCTTCCACCAACTTCGGATCGCATTCACGGCGAAGCTGGCCGTGTCGTGATCGATACCGACACTTACCCAGCCTTCATCACGGCTCAGATCATACACTCCATAAGGGATCGCCTTGCCCTGAGCAGGCACTATGAAATCGTGTACCTTCACACGCTCCGGGTCTCCCTTGGGTCGCCATTCTCGGCCAGGATTCTTGAAGTCGCCGATCAACTCTTTCTTCTTGGTGTCCACCGAGATAACGGGAAGGCCCTGCTGCTGCTGCTGGCTAATCCGATCATCGAGGTAAACGAACTGAGCGTCCCGATCCGGGTGTGCAGATCCCTCCCTTGTCTTCCGATTCGCCTGCAGCGTGTAATCGTGTTCGTGCAGGAGATTGGCAACGATCCTGGGGCTCACCGAATGCCCCATCGCTTGCAACTCGGCGGCCAGTTTGCGAGTGCTCTTCGATGTCCATCTCAGAGGATTGTCGTCAGGCGACCCCGCAGTCGTTGGCTCGACCAGATCATTCAGGTCCTGCCACAGCGTCGGGTCCGTGTCGGCCTTCCGCTTACGACCGCCGCCTGGACGCCGGATGCGAGCCGGGTCCAAAGGTTCGTCCGACCTCAACTCCTGAATGCCACGAAAGATCCGCTCTCTGGACATTCCTGTCGCCAGAGCCACAATCGCGATCCCACCGTGACCCAACGCTTCGGCTTCCGTGGCGGCCCACAGACGACGCGTGCGTTCCGTCAGCACCGGAGCCAAGGCTTCATACTTCGTTCGGAGAGTTTCGACGTCCACACTCCGAGCGTAAGATCATTACCTTGAAAAGTGCAGCACTTATTTCGTGGCAAACCCTAACCTCGGGCCGCCTCCACTTTTACCGTGTCGATGTCTACGCGCCCAAACAATCCCGGCTCCTAACGAACCCGATTTTCGTGGATCGCCGATCGGGGTAACATTGCGTAAGCAACGCATTCTCAATGTCATCACGCGGCTGGAGCGGGGTGGTGCCCCGATGGCTCTTCTCCACACGCTGGAGAGGTACGACCGAGGACAGTTCGAAATCCACCTGGCTGCAGGCCGGGCACACGATCGAGCCCTCGATCTGCTTGTCACCGGGCAACCCATTTCGGTACCTCTGAGTTTCATCCCCAACCTGCAACGCAACATCCACCCGTTTCGGGATCTGCTGGCAACCCTCCATCTTTTCGTTCTGATTCGACGTGGCCGTTACGACCTCGTGCACACCCACACATCGAAAGCTGGATTCCTGGGTCGATGGGCAGCTTGGGCGGCGGGGGTCCCAGCCATTCTGCACTCCTCACACGGAACAATCCTCGAGGGATACTTCTCCCCGGCGGTCACCTGGCTTTTCGCAACGCTTGAGAGGCTTACCGCCCGCATTTCGAGTGCCATCATCTGCCTGACCCAGCTCGAGATCTCCCAGTATCTGCGAGCCCGGGTGGGGTCTCGCTCCCAGTATACCCACGTCTACAACGGCATCGACCTCGAGCGCTTCCGTCCCCGCTCGAGTGCTCGTCAGTCCGCGAGGAATCGTCTAGCGTGTGGACGCGACACAGTCGTCTACATGACGGTCGGTCGGCTGGTCCCTGTGAAGGGATACGACGATCTGCTTCAGGCTTTTCGCACAGTGGTGGAGCGGGTGCCCCAGTCAAAGCTGTTCATCATCGGCGAGGGGGAACGTCGTGCCCGACTCGAGCGGCAGGCCTGCACACTCGGTCTGGAAGAAGCGGTGGAATTCCTGGGTTGGCGAGAGGATGTCGATGACCTGCTCGATGCGTGCGATGTTTTTGTGTTGTCCTCGTTGAACGAGGGGCTTGGACTCGTAGTGGTTGAAGCCATGGCAAAGAAGCTGCCCGTAGTTGCGACGAGAGTCGGTGGCGTTCCGGAGGTGGTTGTGGAGGGTCGGACAGGCGTTTTGGTGAAACCGTCGTCACCGAACGACATGGCCGAAGCGATGGTGGAGCTTGGGTCGAGCCCAGAGCTTCGATCGGCCTTCGGGTCTGCGGGAAGAAGGCGTGCCGAGAAGTATTTCTCAATTGAGTCGACGGTTCGCAGTACCGAGGCGATCTATGTTTCTCTGTCGAGGCCTTGATCGTGATCGCCAGCATTCATCAACCTCAGTACGCCCCGTGGCTTGGATACTTCGACAAGATGTTTCGCGCCGATGTGTTCATTCTTCTCGACACAGTGCAGTTCAAGAAGAACGAGTTCCAGAACAGAAACAGGATCAAGACCGCCCAGGGGTGGCAATGGATTACTGTCCCGGTTCGATATAGATTCCCTCAACTCATTTCCGAAGTCACGATCAATAACGACGTAAACTGGCCCCACAAGCATACCCAAGCACTCTTCGCGAATTACACGAAGTCTCCTTTCTTCGAAACGTTGATGCCGGTTTTCGACGACTGGCTATCGAAGACTTGGTCTTCGATCTCAGATCTGAATAGCTGCACGGTCAAAGTGATCGCCGAGCAACTCGGCGTCCAGACCGAGGTTCGATCGACGGACGGGATGACGCTGTCTGAGGATCCGACGGGCCGCCTGATCGACATCTGTCGAGCGGTTGGCGCCACGACCTACCTTTCCGGCGCTGGTGGAAGCAGCTATTTGGACGAGCAGCAGTTCGAAACAGCCGATATCGAGCTTAGATACCAGAGGTATGAACATCCAACGTATGACCAGCTCTACGAAGGTTTCCTTCCCTGCATGTCCGCTCTCGACCTATTGTTCAATCACGGCCCATCCAGCCTGGACATCCTTACCGGCCGTGGTGCGAGACCGTAGCCATCTGTTACGGGACATAGTCACCCTTTTTTGCGAACAATTGGAATCGTTACGATCTTGGACTGCAGGGGATCGAACCCTATCACGCGGAGCTCTGAATGAACCAAGCGGAACCGATGCGCATTCTGGCTATCGGGGCCCACCCCGACGACATCGAATACGGCTGCGCAGGAACGCTCGTCAAGTACCGCCAGCAGGGGCACCAAATCTTCTTGCTTGTCGTTACCGACGGAGCCTGCAAAGCCGATCCGGTGGTGCGACGAACCGAACAGGAGGAATCGGCTCACATCATTGGCGCCGAGGAAGTCATCTTCGGGGAATTCGCTGATACAGAACTGACGTGCTCCCGCGATCTCATCATGTTCATCGAGAAGATCGCCCGCGAGGTACAGCCTGATTTCGGCTTCGTCCCCTATCCCGATGACACCCACCAGGATCATCGTGCTCTTGCGCAGGCCGCGATTCCTGCCAGCCGATCGCTGATTAAAAGGCTCTATCCGGGTTTCTCAACGGTGAAACTATAGAATGACAAGGTCATAGATCGTTCCCTACGCTTGGTTGTGTGTGTAGGACAATCAAAGCGAAGGGGGTGCGACCTATGACCGGGAGCAGATTACTATCGAAACTGCTGAGATTCAAGGGGTTCCGTGTTGTCAGCTGGTGGTTTGAGGGGAGAAGCTGTTTCGTCATCGCCGTAAAGCCACATAAGAATGGTTGTTGTTGTCCGGAGTGCGGCCGTCGAGGTAAAATCGTCCGCACAATGCCCCATCCGCGTCGGTGGCGTGACATTCCGGTGTGCGGGTGGAGGGTCTGGCTTCTCTACCATCCTCGGGAGATTCGGTGTCCTACCCACGGTCGTGTGGTCGAGGAGATTCCGTGGGCGGAGCGGTTCTCTCGGGTGACGTATCGCTTCGAGTATGCCATGCTGCGCTACTGCCAGACCATGACGCAGAAGGCGGCGTCCGAGTTGCTGCGCATCTCTGCCTCGACGCTGTCGGATCTCCTTCACCGATCCATCACGCGGCTTCGTGAAGGTCATCGTATCCGAGGGCTCAAAACCATCGGGATCGACGAGATCTCCTACGCCAAGCGTCACAGGTACGCCACGCTCGTTTACGATCTGGACCGCTCCTGCGTGGTGTGGGTTGGCCGCGGCAGGGCGCGTAAAACGATCGATCGGTTCTTCACAGAGGCTCTCAGTCCCTACCGGAGATCCAAGATCGAGTGGGCCTGCTGCGACATGAGCGAAGCTTGAAGCTTACATCGGAGCCATCCAGGAACACTGTCCGAATGCCAAGCTGGTCCTCGATCGCTTTCACATCGTCAAGGCTCTCAATGCCGCCGTTGACGAGGTCCGTAAGGACCAGTGGCGTAAAGCTGCCCCGGATGAGCGCAAAGCCATGAAGGGCCTCCGATGGCTCCTCTACCGGCACTCAGCGACACGCTCCAGAGGGGATACTCGGACACTCAAAGCACTGGAGAAGGCGAACTACCGAATCTATAGAGCCTGGAGACTCAAGGACGAGTTCGAGCAGTTCTGGGAATACAAAGCGCCCTGGGCTGCCGAACGCTTCCTGAAATGCTGGACGACGTCCGCACTCAGAAGTCGACTTGAACCCCTGCGAAAGTTCGTCAGGACCCTGCGACAGCACTTCTTCGGCGTCCTCGCATTCGTGAACACGCGTCTTACCAACGCCATCGCCGAAGGCCTCAACCGAATCGTCCAAATCGTCAAGAACCGAGCCAGCGGATTCCGCACACTCGACGCATTCAACGATATGATCTTCCTTACCGTCGGAGACATAAACATCCCTGAGCAGATTCCGAAGAGGTTCCGCACACGCTAACCGCGCCCCCATGCCAGGAACCACGGCACCTTCACCCACTTCATCTCGTTGAGAGATCCGGATATAGCCGATTAAAAACGTGCTTTACTACGACGGTCTCTCCACGCAGAACTTCATTCCTAGTTTATGTCGACATCGAAGATGTCTTCGAGACCAAACTCGCCTGTCTCGAGGCTCATCGCTCACAGGTCATGAACACCTACATCAAGGACATGTCGATCGTCGACGTCGCACGATCCGCGAATCACTTTAGAGGCATTCAAGGCCGGGTGAAATACGCCGAGGCATTCTCACCCCTCAGACTGTTCATCAACATCTGAGCCAGGTATGGCCATCCCACATTCACGACCTTGCCTCGGTCGCGAAGAAGAAGAGGCTGCGATCGCGGTCGTTCGATCCGGCCACCTGGCGCAAGGCACACAGGTCGAGGGGCTCGAGAGGGATCTTGCTCGCACTCGCCTGTGGTGCTTCCTCTCGCGTGGCCATCCCCTCCTACGTCTGCTCAGCCCTTCTTCACGCCGTTCGCTACACTGGTGCCGAACCTGTTCTCGTCGATCTGCCCGAATCGGGCTACAACATCGCCCCGTCAGATGTGCCGACCAGTGTCGACGTCGTTATCCTTCCCCATACGTTCGGCGTGGCGGCCTCCTTGGGGTCGGGGTCAAAACGTCCGATCATCGAAGACTGTGCGATGGCCCTGGGCGCCACGTCCGGTGGAAAAGCCCTGGGATCGCACGGACCCATCGGCGTCTTCTCGTTCTACGCGACCAAGATGATCTGTGCGGGCGAAGGCGGCGCCGTGACCACCTCCGACGTAGGCCTGGCAGAGGCGGTCAGGGACCTCCGCGACTATGATGGACGAACCGATGCACGGGTTCGACACAACTATAAAATGACAGACCTTCAAGCAGCGATTGCGCGTGTGCAGTTGGGGAAACTCGACGCATTCGTGGCCAGACGTCGGGAACTCGCGCAGACCTACGCCGACCGTCTCTCCGACCTTCAGATCGACTTGCCCCACTTTGGTCCGGAGGACGTTGCCTACCGATATGTGGTTCGCGTGAACGACGATCCCATCCGGCTGGAGCACGCGTTCGATAGCGCGGGCGTCTCGGCCCGCCGCCCCGTTCCGACACCCATCCACCGGGTCCTCGGTGATCCGGATTCACGATATCCCAAAACTTCGAACGCGGTCGATCGCTCACTCTCATTACCTCTTTACCCTGACCTGTCGAGCGCCGAGGCCGATCGCGTGACCTCAGTTGCGAGGGACCTTCTGGCGTGAGTCGCCGAGCCTATGTCCTGCAAGCAGTCACAGCGGTGATCGTCCTCCTCATGCTCGTGGCCAACCTCAAGCGCTGGTTCCTCACGAATCAGCTGACCTGGGCCTATATCGGGATCCTCGCAACATCTCTTACCTTTACGCTCGTCCCGATCGTCCACGCGATCGCAGTGCGTCTCGGGGCCATCGACAACCCGGGTGGAAGAAAGACCCACGATTCTCCCACCCCTTTAATGGGTGGCACGGCGATCTTCCTGGGCTACGCCCTCGTCATGATCCTGGGCAAGGACATCCTCAACTTGAGCATCGAACTCAAGGCGGTCGCCTGGGGTGGGAGTCTCGTCTTCCTCGTCGGCATCCTGGACGACATCTGGGGGCTCACCGCGCGCATACGGTTGATCGCCCAGCTGCTCGCTGTCGGTATTCTCATCAAATATGGCGTCTTGCTTTCGTTCCTTCCCGACATCTGGTGGGGCGATCTCGGTGAGATCGCCATCACCATATTCTGGGTCGTCGGAATCACCAACGCGCTGAACTTCCTGGATGGCATGGATGGCCTGGCCTCGGGTTCGGCCATGATCAACGCTCTGTTCTTCGGACTCGTAGCGCTCCAGACGGACCAGAGTGTGATGATGCTCCTCTCCCTCGCCCTGGCCGGCAGCTGCCTGGGTTTCCTGCCGTTCAATTTTCGCCGGCTGACCCCTGCCAGAATCTTCCTCGGTGACGGAGGAAGCAACCTTCTCGGCTTTACCCTCGCCGGGATTGGCATTTTGGGCAACTGGGGAACGGACAGCCTCGTCGGTCTTGCCGTTCCGATCCTGATTCTGGGTGTTCCGATCTTCGACACGACGCAGACGACGATCGTCCGCGTCACCTCCGGCAAAGTCAGGACCTTCGGGCAGTGGCTTCGTTACACCGGTCGCGATCACTTCCACCACCGACTGTCCGACCTCGGAATCGGAAATCGAAAGGCCGTTCTGGTCATCTACCTCGTGAGTATCTGGCTGGGGCTGGAGGCACTCGTGCTCAAGCACGCCCGGGGGATCGATGCTGTCTTCTCCATCATGCAAGTCGGCATCGTCTTTGCCCTGATCGGTCTCTTCATGGTGTTCGTGCAAAACCGATATGAGCGACTGGCGTCGGTCAGAGGTATCTCGTCGGACGAAAATGAGTGAAATCTCTTTACAAAGCCTGCGATTCTCTTAGGTTTAAAGATCACCACTGAATAAAACCGCGATCGAGGGAGTTATGAACAAGTACACGGGATTCGACAAGGATTACGACCAGGAAGTTGTGACGGACACCCAGACGGGCGGCAATTTCATCGATTCGGATCGCGAGTATCCGATCGAAACTCGCTGCTGCATCACGGGCGAAGTAACCAAACACAGCTTCTGCCGGTATCCCGATCCCGTACGGGGCACCATGATGGTCATGGCGCACGACGTCATGCTGGCCTACTCCCGCGAAGGAGAAAGCCTTACCGCCGGATTCGAGCGTGTGTTGGGGTCGAGGAGAAAGCTGGAGAGCAGGAAGTAGCCTCAACTGTCGCGTAGCCAACGAAACAGAGGGGGTGCGTCGATCCGCATCCCCCTTCGCTTATGGGGCGACACCTGGTGGACTGGGTTTTCGTAGGAATCATGGTCGGATCGATCGCCTACCTCGCGTTGATCGTCCTGGCATTCATAGAAAACTATCGCGAGAACAAGGCTAAGATCGAGCAGACGAGGACCGACGTCGATCGCGTCGACGAGCAACTGCGCGAGTCGGAACACGCGCGCAAGGAAGCCGAGGACCGAGCCAGCAAGCTCGAAGAAGAAGCGCTTATGTACGAGCAGCAAATCACCGAACTGCAGGGAAAGATTCGTGTGGCCATGCCCGACGGATCGGACATGAACTAAGGCTGTCCACCCAGAATCATCGCAAAAGCGATGAGGTCCGTGAAATCGACCACCCCATCGCCGTTCAGATCGAACGCACTCCCAAAAACAGGTTCCCCCTCCGCACTCCCGAACGCATCCGCAAAACTATCCGCATCGCTCTGTCCGCCGACGACGTAGTCTCCATCCAGGTCCCCGGGCGGCGGCGCTTACAGCACGGTAACCTGAACCTCACCCGTTACCTGCTCGCCTTTCGCATCTTCCAACACGTAGAAAAACGTGTCAACGCCCTCGAACGTCTCATTGGGGTCGTAAAGGATACCGTTCTGGATGACCTGTGCGGTTCCGGATCCGGGCGGTCCTGCCGAAGCCACGAAAATGATGTCGCCATCCGGGTCACTGTCATTGGCGAGTACGTCGACGACGGTCGATCGGTCGACGCCCGTCGTTGCGTGGTCGATCATCGCAACGGGTAACGAATTCTGAAAGACATCGACGAAGATCTGGCCGGCCGCGACGCCGCCTTTATCGTCTGCGAGAAGATAGCCGAAGACGTCCTGACCGATGAACTGTGCGTCAGCCACGTAACGAACGGTTCCGTCGTTCAGCAGCTCCGCGTTGCCCGCCATGTCACCCGAAGTTACTTCCCGGACCGACAGGATGTCGCCATTCGGATCCTCGTCATTCGCAAGAGCCGAAATCTCGACCGACCTGCCCGCGGAACCCTCGCCGTGTCGGGTCTGGCGATCGGGTCATCGTTCACGGCGACAATGACGACAACCAGACCCGTGTCGGTCACGGACGAGTCGTCGACGACCACGTATGTGAACAGATCTTGCCCATCCATCTGCGCGGGTGGTGCATACTCCACAACGCCCAGCTGCTTGGCCACGACAACGTGACGCTCGCCAGATCCCCCCACTCCCGCCTACCGCATCGTCCGCGGTCAGCGTTAGGGATTCCTGGTCGGCCGTAGCGTTGTAGATCAACGAAGTGAAGGCCGCGACCCTCAAACTCGCGTTGACCTGGTCGTTCGTGAATGATCCCGACGCCTAAGTCGTTATCGTAATGAGGTCGGTGACGTCCTGATCGACCGTGCCCGCCGCGTCTGTCGCCTCCACTTCAGGATGGGTCGTCAGAACCTGACCGTTGACCACAACGGCCGGTGCCTGCGAGAAAGCCAGCCGATCGGCAATCACGTCTGCGCTCAACGCGCCTGCTGTCGTTGTGGGAGTAAGGTCGGCCCCCTCCCGTAGCATCGTCGAATGTGACCGTCACCGTCTCACCGTCGGCCGTAGCGGCGTAAGAGAGATTCGTAAAGGTCCGCCAGAAGGTGTGATCGTCAGCGTGCCGCTGAGCGTGCCCGGACTCGCCGTGGCGTCGAAATCCTCACTGAAATCGATATCGATGTTGCCGTTGGCATCCCTCGCCGACACGATCGGCTGGGTGTCGAACGTGGTGCCACTCACGATTTCGTCGTTTGCCGTGTCGAACACATTAGCGTCGGCCGGCTCCGTGTCGACGACCAGCTGCGTAGCCACGATGTCGACGAGAACACTGTTCGCATCGTTCGCCGTGAAAGCCGTACCGAACCCACCACTGCCTGTGAAGGCCCCACCGGCGCCAAAGCTGAGACGGAAAGCGCGTCCGTCCGCAATCGTATTTTTCATCGTCCCGGTTACGAAGTAGTAGGTCAGCGCTGCGGGAACCTCGTCCGAAAAAGAGAAGCTGGAAGCGGCGTCGATACCGATCGATGTCTCGGGCAAGGTAGCGACGCTCACCTCATTGCCGTCGAGTGTCGGGCTGACTGGATTTCTGTAGAGTGTCAACTGCTGGAAATCCGACTGGGCTATCGTTCCACCGGCGCTGAGATTCTCGATCGTGATGTTCAGGGCAAGGAACGCTGTCGTACATCGCCTGTGAAAGCGATGGTCCATACGACCGATTCGCTGCCAGAGCCCACCGAAACGACTCCAGACACCGTTGCGGCATCGTTTGTCATCGTGACGACGGCAACCGATTCGCCTGTGACGACAAATAGGAGAACGAGGGCCAACGAGACGAATCCAGGGATTCGCCGGTTGGCTACGGGACCGCCACACCCCGACGATGCGGCGGACAAGCAAGAACCCGACATGGAGGAGAAAGTCCCGACAATTCAGGAAGGATTGGGTGCTACAACATAGCCTTTCACTTTATCCACGACGTTCAGTAGCGGCTCTCCCGAACAGAACCGTCTGACATTCTCGACGATGACCGTATCTCTACGCTTCTGAATCTGGGGAGACGTTCCCGCAACGTGGGGCGTGATAAGACATTGCTCCAATGACCAAAGGCGGTGATCCGGGGGCAGGGGTTCCTCCTCGAACACATCGAGACCCGCCCCGCGGAGCCGTCCGGATTCCAGGGCATCGGCCAGGGAGGACAGGTCGACGACCTTGCCTCGACCGATGTTCACGAGCACCGCATCCTGTTTCATCTGGAAGATGGCACGCTCGTCCATCATATACTCTGTCTCACCCGTATGGGGAACGCAGATAGCGACGAAATCCGATTGTTTGAGCATCTCCTGGAGGTCGGAGGGGTCGTAGATGGTTTCAACGTAATCGGGGCGATCCTTGGGTGCGGGATCCACCCCAAAGACCCGCATGTCGAAGGCGTGTGCACGCTTGCACACCTCCAGCCCGATCCCACCCAGCCCGATCACACCCATCGTCGTGCCGCCCAGATGTATCACGGGTGCGCCGCTTTCCCATCTTCCCTCGAGGCGACGCGCGTGATAGAGATGCATGCCTCGCGCAAACATCAGAACGAACGCGAAAACGTGGTCGGCGATCACGTCGCTGTAGATGCCGCGCAGGTTGGTCATCGTGACATCGCTCGCCCGAAGTTCGGAGAAGAAATAGTTATCGAGGCCGGCGCTCGTGGCCTGGATCCAGCGCAACTGCTTTCCGGCCGCCAGCAAGGGCGCCGTGATTCGGCCATAGAAGCAATCCGCGTCGACAATGGCTTCGACGGCCTCTTGATCTGATTCCGGACCGCTAACTTCGACATCCAGGTCTCTGATCGCCGAGATGACGTGGTCAGCCAGAATGGGACGCATAACCATCTTCGTGGACACAACATCTCCTTTTGTAATCTCAAATCGATTGTGAGTATTTGCATATTTAACAGCAAGATAGGCTAATGTCAACTTTTCGGGGCCCCGATTGACAGGCCTCATGGCCGGGAGTATCATTGCCTGGACGAGAACTACAGCATTCGACCAGGCACCATTAACACGATCGAGTTGTGGGAGGCTAGGGGCACCGAATCAACAAATGGGGATACCCGAGAAGCCCAGCTACCTATGCCGACATTACGGTCAGAATGTCCGTCCACGGCGCCAAGGCTCAGGAACAGCGTTATCGGTGATTTCGCGATCGCACACCGTGGCTTTCAGGCGCCCACATCGGGGGATTAAAGACCATGACCCATATCCCTCTGACTGGACAAGGCGATCCGCACATTCGATGCGACAAGGCTAATTACGGCCGATCCGGCCCAGTCTACGACACAGAGTGGAACCCGTCGACTCAATGGTTTGACCGGGATGTGTCCGCCGTCGCTATCTTCGGCCTCATCGGAGGCCGCCTTCTATAATTTGCCTACACCCAAAAACCGTCTGCTCCGACAACGTTAAGCCTGGCGATAGTTTTCCCAATCGAAAAAACCTCGAGCAATGTCGCGTTCGATCTTGATCAAGAGATGGCGAGGTGCAAGTGTTTTTCCGTATGAAAACTGTCGAAGTATACCGCTCGCTTTGACAGCGGAGCGTCAATTGAGTGGAATAGGTGCCCGGCATTAACAAGCTTTATAGATCCGGATAGTCCACGGCGTTCGGCGGCGAGAATGTCTTTCGAGTCTAGCAATTGACGTCAGGCGACCTAAAATAGGAGCTATAATCAAAAGTGTGGAAAAAGAGAAAGGGCGACCCTACCCTTCCCGTGAGATAGTTGATTCACACAAAACCGGGTGAGAGGCCCGGTTGGGAAGGAGGATCGCCGTGAAGGAACATACGCATAGAGCCCCATTGAAGTCCATGCCGACGTGGGAGACGGTTGACGATTGGATCCGTGAAGAGATCCAGGGCCGGTTCCAGTCCATTCTGGAGGAGGAGGCGACCGCGTTCTTGGGCCGGTCGTGGTATGAGCGCCGAGCCGAGGTTGATAGCTCCAGGGGCTACAGGAACGGCTACGGCAAGCCCCGGCGTCTCTCGACGAGCTGCGGAACGATCAAGGTCCGGCGTCCCCGGGTTCGTGGTCTGGAAGAGCGGTTTGAAAGCCGCATCCTCCCCCTGTTCGCCCGGAGAACCAGGGCCATTGGAGATCTGCTTCCCGACCTTTATCTCCACGGTCTCTCCCAGGGCGACTTCGAGTTGTCTTTGCGTGCGCTGCTCGGTGATGGCGCGCCGCTTTCGCCGACCTCGATCGCTCGTCTTCGAGGGAAGTGGGAGGTCGACTTCCAGGACTGGAAAGAAAGGCGTCTGGATAATCGCGAACTGGTCTACGCCTGGGCTGATGGCATCTACGTCAAAGCCGGGCTCGAGCGCGAGAAGGCGTGTCTGCTGGTCGTGATCGGCGCGATGAGCGACGGCAGCAAGGAGATCCTGGCGATAGAACCCGGTTATCGAGAGTCTACAGAATCCTGGCTCACGGTGCTCCGGGATCTCCGGGATCGCGGGCTCGAACATCCTGTCCTGATCGCCGCGGACGGGAATATGGGCATCTGGGCGGCCGTTGATCAGGTCTGGCCAGAGAGCCGGCAACAACGGTGCTGGAACCACAAGATCCTCAACGTGCTCGACAAGGTCGCCAAGCGTGCACAGGCTGAAGCCCGCGCACTGCTCGTCCAGATCCCCTATGCCGGCACGAAAAAGGAGGCCGAGAAGCTCCGGAAACGCTTTGCCGCACGGTATCGCTCACAGTTCCCTGCCGCCGTGGAGACGCTCGAAAGAGACTGGGATCGGATGGTCACGTTCTACGACTTCCGAAGGAACACTGGAAACACCTGAGAACCACGAACGTCGTCGAGAGCCCCTTTGCTTCCGTTCGGCTTCGCACAAACGCCGCCAGGCGATTCAAGAAAGTCAGGAACGCCACGGCTCTCATCTGGCGTACGCTCAAGGTCGCAGAGAGCCGATTCAGGAAACTCACCGCGCCACACTTGCTACAACAAGTCTACGATCAGAAACACTCAACCGGACCGCAGGTCGAAGCCGGGAAGATGGCCGCCTGATTTCTTTTACACACCTATTGACCTGAGCTCTAAAATAGATAGCGCCATGCTAACCTGAATTATGCATAAAAAGGGCTCTATCCGGGTTTCTCAACGGTGAAACTATAGAATGACAAGGTCATAGATCGTTCCCTACGCTTGGTTGTGTGTGTAGGACAATCAAAGCGAAGGGGGTGCGACCTATGACCGGGAGCAGATTACTATCGAAACTGCTGAGATTCAAGGGGTTCCGTGTTGTCAGCTGGTGGTTTGAGGGGAGAAGCTGCTTCGTCATCGCCGTAAAGCCACATAAGAATGGTTGTTGTTGTCCGGAGTGCGGCCGTCGAGGTAAAATCGTCCGCACAATGCCCCATCCGCGTCGGTGGCGTGACATTCCGGTGTGCGGGTGGAGGGTCTGGCTTCTCTACCATCCTCGGGAGATTCGGTGTCCTACCCACGGTCGTGTGGTCGAGGAGATTCCGTGGGCGGAGCGGTTCTCTCGGGTGACGTATCGCTTCGAGTATGCCATGCTGCGCTACTGCCAGACCATGACGCAGAAGGCGGCGTCCGAGTTGCTGCGCATCTCTGCCTCGACGCTGTCGGATCTCCTTCACCGATCCATCACGCGGCTTCGTGAAGGTCATCGTATCCGAGGGCTCAAAACCATCGGGATCGACGAGATCTCCTACGCCAAGCGTCACAGGTACGCCACGCTCGTTTACGATCTGGACCGCTCCTGCGTGGTGTGGGTTGGCCGCGGCAGGGCGCGTAAAACGATCGATCGGTTCTTCACAGAGGCTCTCAGTCCCTACCGGAGATCCAAGATCGAGTGGGCCTGCTGCGACATGAGCGAAGCTTACATCGGAGCCATCCAGGAACACTGTGCCAAGCTGGTCCTCGATCGCTTTCACATCGTCAAGGCTCTCAATGCCGCCGTTGACGAGGTCCGTAAGGACCAGTGGCGTAAAGCTGCCCCGGATGAGCGCAAAGCCATGAAGGGCCTCCGATGGCTCCTCTACCGGCACTCAGCGACACGCTCCAGAGGGGATACTCGGACACTCAAAGCACTGGAGAAGGCGAACTACCGAATCTATAGAGCCTGGAGACTCAAGGACGAGTTCGAGCAGTTATGGGAATACAAAGCGCCCTGGGCTGCCGAACGCTTCCTGAAATGCTGGACGACGTCCGCACTCAGAAGTCGACTTGAACCCCTGCGAAAGTTCGTCAGGACCCTGCGACAGCACTTCTTCGGCGTCCTCGCATTCGTGAACACGCGTCTTACCAACGCCATCGCCGAAGGCCTCAACCGAATCGTCCAAATCGTCAAGAACCGAGCCAGCGGATTCCGCACACTCGACGCATTCAACGATATGATCTTCCTTACCGTCGGAGACATAAACATCCCTGAGCAGATTCCGAAGAGGTTCCGCACACGCTAACCGCGCCCCCATGCCAGGAACCACGGCACCTTCACCCACTTCATCTCGTTGAGAGATCCGGATATAGCCTGCTATATGCCGCTACATATCTATGAAGGCCAAAGCGGCAAGCTCATTACGACGATCTTGAGACCCGGGCATCCGACGAACGGTAAACAGGTCGTTTCTATTCTCAAGCGCTTGGTGGAACACCTACGCGGATCTTGGCCAAACGTGGAGATCATCGTTCGCGCAGACTCAAAGTTCAGCTCACCAGAGATGCACGATTTCTGCGAAGACAACGGTATCTACTACGTTCTGGGCCAGGGCGCCAACTCCAAGCTCAAAGCGGCTGGACAAAACCTGATGGACCAAGCGCTACGTCTGAGCGAGCATAAGGAGACGATTCGCTTGTTCTCATCCTTCTCATATCAGGCTGGCACCTGGCGGCAGCCTCGCCGGATCATTCGCAAGGCTGAAGTCACAAACGGCGAAGCAAATCCAAGATACCTCGTGACCAATTTACAGAGTAATCGAGACGGCTTTATCTATGATCGTATCTACTGCGCAAGGGGACGCACGGAAGGCTTCATCAAGGACCACAAAACATTCCTTCACTCCGATCGAACATCGTGCCACAAGTTTGAAGCCAACCAGTTCCGACTCTTTCTACACAGTGCTGCATACGCCTTGCTTCACGCACTCCGATCACAGGGACTCAAGGGCACCGCGTGGACCAAACCTCAGGTCAACACGATACAGAACCGTTTCCTCAAAATCGGCGCGAGAGTCATTGAAAGCGCACGAAGAATCCGATTCCATTTTCCAACATCGTATCCACTCAAAAACGTCTTGGTGTCAATCATCACCAGGCTCGAAACGAACACGCAGTAACAACGCCGATCTATACCGGGGACAGCTATGTACACGTCGCAAAACAACACCTGTTCCGGACGAAAATCGTGACTCTTGCGACTCGTAGAGACCGCTTACGGGACCTTGGACATCCGAAGAAGCCGAGAACAAATCCTGTGCGTGATCACATCACTCCAAAACAACCTAAACTCAAATTCATGCATGATTCAGGCTAGTTCACTTTTGACGTCGATTGAACCACCCAGCAACTCCGCAAATCGCTTGGTAATAGACAGCCCCAGCCCCGTGCCCTTTTGCACACTGCTCTCCGAGCCTTCGGCCTGACGATATTCGTCGAAGATTGTTGGGAGTTCGTCGGATGGAATGCCCTTTCCTGTGTCAGAGACGGCAATAACAAGTTCGGATGCCGACGAACCGTCGTCCGTTGGCCGTGAACCGTGAGCCGGGCTGTCGCCCAAGGGTTTCCTGGTCCCGGGTCCCGGTTCCCGGGTCACGCTGACAGTCACGCTCCCGCTGTCCGTGAACTTGATCGCATTGCTCACCAAATTGATAACCATCTGCTGCACCCTTGCCCAATCCGTGTTCGCCTCGCCAATGCTGTCATCCACCTCCTGACGCAACTCTACGCCCTCCTGAATGAGCGGACTGACCGTGTCGCACGCCGACGCAATCAGCTCCTTCACGTCGAACCGCTCGGGGTTCACATCCATCCGACCCGCTTCGATCTTCGACAGGTCGAGGAGGTCGTTGATCATCGCCATCAGGTGATCGCTGGCCTGGTCCACCTTTTCCAGATTGTCTTTTCCTCTATCCGAAAGGTTCTGCTCACGATGGGCAACAAGGTTCGTGAACCCCTTGATCGCGTTCATCGGCGTCCGAAGCTCGTGGCTCATCGAGGCAAGGAACGTGCTCTTGTTCTGGCTCGCGGCCGCGATCTCCTGATTCCGTTCCTCGAGCTCCGTGTAAGTACGAGCGACCCTACGAGCGAGGTGAACGGACATCACCAGGATCAGCCACGGGATCCCGAGTTGGAGAACGGCGTCGTCTCGAGAGGCAAAAAACCAGAGGCAGCCAACGAGGTAGGGCAGAAATCCAACGCAAGCGATCAATGCGTCCCGATGTTTGCGTCTCAGGGCAACGGTGAGAACGTAGCCTGCCTCGACACTCGCCACAGCCAGGACAGCCCGTGCTACAGAAGACTGCGACCACGGAAGGCGACCGAACAGATCAAGATCACTGAGACGATCGAGGGCCATTGCCAGTAAGGCGATTCCTGCCGCGGCGGACAGGGCCCAGAACCGCTTTGGCAGACGAAGATCGAACAGGAGTAAAGGAAACGAAGGATCAGGAAGGCGATGAGGCAGGCCGTTGTGACGAGAAAAAACCTGTACGACGCTCCGGGATAGAGATCCCGCAGAGAGCCAGTGTAGTACCACACGGCAATCATCACTACGAAGGCGGCGTAGTACAGATTCGATCGCACCGCGTGGTGGAAAACGAACAGGAAGAAGTGAAGAGCCGACGCAGCAGCGGCGAAACCAACGAGCAGGAACAGTTCGAGATCTCGCCGACGTTCGAAATCAATGGTCGTGCGCAATCCTGCCTGGAAGCCCGCTTCAGCCGTTCGCAACGTGCTCTCGAGATTGTGGGGTGGCCTTGGTATGAGCAGATCGCCCCTATTCCGCGGACGATCGGAGCTGACGCCAGGGCCCCAGCTTAACCACCGAGATGGATACGCGAGTCGGCCCCGTCGCGGCAATGGAAGCCCTTCTGCATCACGATCCCGGACGTGCAGCTGAAGTGGCAGAACGATGTCGTCCGACAGGTCGATGCCAAGCCCGTCTATATCGATTGCGAATTCGTATCTGTGTCCTTTGTCCTGATGGGTACCCGCCAGTTGTACGTACCGAGGGAGATCTCCCACACCCGTGGGGTCCTCGTAGATGAGATCCTCACCACGCAACTGACACTCGAACAGTACGCTCGCCACGTCATCGTGAGATCCACCTAGGGACAGCAGGATCCCGTCTGCCTCTTGCCAACCAGTTGTGGTTCCTTCTTTGTTTCGAATCACCACGACGGATTGATCGGTCACATCCACCGCGACGTAGAGATGACCCTTGGACCGATCGATCCCAAGCCGCATCGTCGCACTCAGGTTCAGGCTGTCGGGCTCGTCCAGCCACTTTACCGTGTCAATCGGATGCCTAGGGAGTCCGTCCGGCCAATCGCTCAGATCACCGTCGCACACGATCCCTTCCACGGGCACAGCGACCGCCATTTCGCCGTTGTGTGCGTCGGCGCCAACGGCCAGGAGGGCGAGGAGTAAACAGGCGGCGATGCTCCTCAAGCGGTACCTCTGTCCGTTGACGAGTCGTAGCCAGCTGGAATCGACACGGTAAACGTCGTCCCCTTCCCGACCTCGCTCTCCACGCTGATCGACCCACCCAGCAACTCTGCAAATCTCTTCGTGATCGATAACCCCAGCCCCGTTCCCTTCTGTACGCTACTCTCCGAGCCTTCGGCCTGACGATATTCATCGAAGATCGTTGGCCACTCCTCGGCGGAAATTGACCTGCCCCCACTTTTGTGTCCACATCCAAAGTTAGGATGCGGCCGCGATGGGCAGTTTGACCACCGCCGGTGCGGGTGGTCTATAGCCTAACGCACTATGTGGTCGGACGTGATTGTAGTGCTGTCTCCACCAAGCGGTTAACACTCTGGCTTCCGGTACAGTTGTAAGGATCTCGCCGAGGTTCTTGTCGACCACAAAAGGTTCAAGGTTTGCGACGCTCATGTTCCCTCCCGAAATCTGAGGCCCGTGGGACCTTCCACTAAGTCAGCCACCAGTGCAGGAGGTTCGTCATATATCCTTCGTACGCGTGGGAAGCCTGGATCAGCAGGCGTTCCGGTGCACCGGGGCTGTGCACCCGTAAATTGTTCGAGTACGCGCCGGCGCGCGCCTCCTGCATCCGCAGGTAGCGTCCTGAGTCCCAGTGGATGCCGTCGTCCGACGTATACAGTACGAAATGTCCGCTCCCTTCTCCCTGGGCTCCGCTCCGTCCGTGAAGGACGTATCCGCCTTTGAAGCGGGCCATCTGCGGATTTCGGATCTGCTTCTCGAAAAACGCGGTTTGCACGTCGCTCCAGGTGTAGCCGCCGTCGTGACTGATGACGTAGTCCAGGTGCTTTTCGTCGGCCTTGTTGTAGACGTAGGCGATCAGTCCGCCGTCTTGCAGAATCGACAGGGCGCCGTAGCCCCGACACTGGATCTCGAGCGGCAGCTTGCTCCGCAGGGCGAAGCTGCGGCCGTGATCGGTGCTTGCGTAGAGCCCGTAGAAGTGCTCGGGAAGGTTGCCGTACCAATGGATCGAGCTGTCGTTGCACAGCTCGAGAACCAGGATGCTGCCGTCGTGAACCATCGCATCCCAGATGCGGCCGGGTTGATCGCCCATCGGTTCCGCAGGTCCCCACGTACGGCCGTCATCCGTGCTGCGAAGACACGTGGGAACGTCCAGCGGCGCCCACGCCCACTTCTCTTCGGCCGTGTTCCCGCACTCCAGGTTGAACAGGACGACCGCCCCGTCGTCGGCTCGCACGGCATTCTCACACATGACGGACTTTCCAGCGTTCCTGTCGTAGACCGCCTTGGAGTAGGCAAGCACTTCGCCGGCGCTCCAGGTTCGTCCCCCGTCTTCGGAACGCCGGTATTCCATCCACCCGTCCCCCGTGTGTCCGTCGTTCCTATCCGAGCAGTTGGGGTAGAACGCCAGGATTTTCCCCGGAGCATATTCAACGAGCGCGTGGCCCAGGTGGCCACTACGGCCCGATCGGGCGTGGTCTACGAACATGATGCCGTCGTTGGGTGGATCCGGTGGCTCGATCTCGAATACGGTGCTGACCGTGGGGTTTTCGTCCATGGCTGGGCTCGTCCTTTGGTTTTCCGCGAAGAGCAGTGGATAGCAAATGTGTCTTATGGATGGTGTCGTGAGGGCGTGACCTGCGTCGCGGTTGGCGGTCCTGTCCTCTGACGCCTTTGCTGAACGAGCGCGATCTTCATCCGAGTTTCACCATTCCGCCGGTTCGTCGCCGAGAACTATTGAAAGAGTTTCACGGCCCTGATCTTGTTGTTCCAGTGGTCGCTGACGAGCAGGACATCGTCGCCGTAAATGCGGAGAGAATACGGGTAGTTGAGCCTGGCGGCAGTGGCGGGACCGCCGTCGCCGGAGTCGCCGCCGTCGTCACTGCCGGCGATGGTGCGCAGGACCCGATCCGGGCCCACGGCACGCACCTGGAAATTCGCGGTGTCCGCCAGGTAAATGGTCTCGCCGTCCCGCGATACCTCGACACCGTGTGGCGAGCCGAGTCTGGCTTCTTCCGCGGGCGTGCCGTCCGGGGAGTGACCCGACTCGCCCTTGCCGACTACCGTGGTCACGGATGACACCTGTCTCGGCGTCGACGCGCCGCACAACGTTGCTGGCCATATCCGGGAAGTAGAGGTTGCCCTCGCCGTCGAAGCGGAGGGACATGGGCCTGCCGATGCGGGCGCTGGTCGCCGGGCCGCCGTCGCCGGTCAGGCCCACCAGTCCGTTGCCGACGACGGTCATGATAATGCCGGTTCTGGCATCCACCTTGCGGATTCGATGGGCTTCGGCGTCGGCGATGTACACGTCGCCGCTTGGCCCGTGCTCGACAGCGGTCGGATAGATCACGTTGGCGCTGATCGCCGGACCCCCGTCGCCCTTGTCCCACGGGAAAGCGGCGCCCGCGAAGTTGTGGATGATTCCGTCTGTGTCGATCCGGCGCACGTGGCTGTGACGCGTGTCCGCCACGATGACGGTGCCGTCCCGCCCGACCGCGACGTCCCCCGGGTTGCCGAGAAAGGCTAGCGCGGCCGGGCCGCCGTCGCCGCCATAGGCCCGCGCCCCCTCGCCGGCAACGGTGCGAATCACCCCGGTGTCGGCGTCGATGGCGCGGACTCGCTGGTTCCAGCAATCGGCGAAATAGACATCTCCATCCTCTGCGATGGAGATGCCGTAGGGCCCTCGCAGAAACGCCTGCGTCGCGGGTTCGCCGTCATGCACGGAGGTGCCCCCCAGGGCGGTCGTCACAACGCCGGTCTTCCCGTCGTACCTGCGCAGGCGGCCGGAGGAGTCGCCCCAGAATACAGTGCCGTCGGAATCTGCCCACAGCCCGGCCTCGACTGAGTTGATGCGGCTGTCCGGGCCGGGCAGGCCCTCATCGCCCCAACCCGCCTGACCATTGCCCGCCAGGGTGGAAACCAGGCCGGTATTGGCATCCAGGCGGCGCAGACGAAAACCGTACTTCTCGCCGACGTACATGTTGTCCTCGGCGTCGAAGCACAGAGCATCGGGCATCAGGATGGCGGCCTCAGTGCCGGCCTCGCCGTCACCGCTGGAGGCGCGCTGGCCGTTCCCGAGGACGGTGCTGACGATCCCCGTCTTCATGTCGATCTTGCGGATGCGGTCGTTGGAATTATCACAGACGTAGAGATCCCCCTTCGAGTCGAAGGCCAGGTGCTCGGGGTGGTGAAAGCCCGCTTTTTCCTTCGGACCGCCGTCGCCGGAGTACCCGCCGAGGCTCAGCCACGGACCAGAGAACGGTCTGCTGTTGCCGTTCTCCAGGTCGTAGTGGCGCGCCTCGGCCCCGGCGAAGTGCTCGATGATGCCGGTCGTGGCATCGATGCGGCGGATGACGTTCGACCACTCGCAGGAAAGAAAGACATTACCGTCGTCGTCGACGGCAATGCCCGAGTCATTGTCGATCTCGCACTCGAGAGCGGGTCCGCCGTTTCCGCCCCAGCCGACTTTACCGGAGCCGGCGACTCGCGTGATGACGCCGGAGACTGCGTCGATGCGACGCACCGCGTGGTTTCCGAGGTCGGTGAGGTAGAGATTGTCGACCCTGTCTTTGGTCAAGTCGTGGGGGTCGTCGAGGCGGGCGTCTTTGGCGGGCCCGCCGTCGCCACGATCGCCCGGCACGCCGTCACCGGCGAAGGCGTGCAGGATGCCATCGGTATCGATGCGCCAGATGCGGTGCCCCCACATGTCGAGGACGATCAGGTCGCCATTGGCTATGCGGACGACTCCCTGGGGTGTGCCCGCCGGGGCGTCGCGAGCAGGTACGCCGTCCATGTAGCCGACTCCAGCGACTGTGATAATGATGCCGGGCTCGAGCACGGCGAGCTGCTCTTTCAGGCTCATTCGAGTCGTTTTCTCAAGATCATGTTGCGTTCACGATGCGTGTAGAGTCCTATTATAGGGGCGGTAGGCAGCGAGGTGCAACGAGCTCGGGGCCTGTTGCAATCATCCCTCCTTTCTGGTACAGCGGATAGGACGAATAAACGGTGTGTTTGGCGCCGGTGCGAGGTCCGTGGCGGTCCAGCGATGCGCCTGAGGCCTGTCCGGCGGGGTATCGCGTGCCGATAGCTCTACTCCTTGGTGAAGTATCGCGGCTCCGACCGGGCGCGTGAGCTGGCCGAGGCCAGTATCCAGAGTGATCTTCGACTACTGGGTGCCGACCGAGCAGTGGGAGTTGGAGCGCATCGAAAAGGACCTGCCGGTCAAGATCATGCGAGAAGGGTACTGACCTACATCCAGCGTCTGGCCCGCTCCATAGGGCCGCTGGTGCTAAAGAAGAAGGCCATACGCGAGTTTTCACAGAGGACGGTTCGTTCTCGACGGAGCTCTTCGGGACCCACGCCCATTCCACCACCTGCGTTATGTCGTCATGGCGCACCACGGAGACGCGCGCCCGCTTCCGGGGCGACCAGGTCATCGCCATGGTGAACTTCGGGACCGACCTGACCTTCTTCGACCCGATCGACTAGCTGGAGACCGAAGCTCTAAGTCATGCCCTCGACCCAGTGGCGGAAGAGGCGCTGGACGTCCTCGGGCAACGAGTCGAACACGTCGCGGGGGACCGGCATCTGCATATTACGTTCCTTCGTGCCGTCCTCCGCGGTCATGTACTCCCGCTCCGGCCGGCCGGGTAGTATGACGTTGAGGTTCAGCCACCAAGGCGCGTAGCGGACGGTTACGCCGACCCTGATTTCGTCGGTCTTGTTCACTGGCAAACAGATCCCGCGGGAGCCGTGACCTGTATGTCTCCTGGGATCGGTGCTGAGACTACAATCCCATCAGCCGGTCCCCGGGGATTTCGGGGGTCCCTATGTGACCCAGGCACAACCCACGTGCCTCCCGAATCTTCGTCCACATCGGTGAGGTACCAGATCATCACGAGACACATCGTCACGTCCGGGAAGGGCTGGCGGACGCACCCCGCGTTCGTCTCCCCCGTAGGCCGCCAGGTCGTGGGGCCAGTCTGTGTGCCATCTGCGGGTGTTGGCCCTCCCATCAAACTTGACCGACCCGAATCCGCCACTTGTGCCGTCGGAACTTTCGGATTCGATAATCCGTGGGTGCAACTGAGCGATGCGCAGGTGATCGTCAAGGACGCGATGGGCGATCGCCGTGATGACTGGATTGGCCAAATGTCGCGCGTATCGTGGCATCCAGATGATGTCGTTAGGCGGCTTGGGTGGAAGCCCTACCCCACGCACGGGTCGTAGCTCAAGGCCGTTTTCCCTCCCCGCCTCAAGAAGCGCTTGGCCTTCCAAGCCCTTCTGCTCTGACAGATCCTCGATGGCCTGGATGTTCCTGGCCGAGATGGCCTGCGCAGCCACGATTTCGTCGCGGATGGCATCTACTTCATTCTCAGGGATGACGTTGTCGACGACACAGAAACCGAACCGGCTTAGCGAATCGGCACAGCCCTCAATCGTCGTGACTTCAACTGGATCCGCGCTGGCGCTGAAGGAGTAGGCACGTTCACGTTTGAGTTCCGCCGTGAAAACTTCGGGGTCGTGGGTTGCCAGGGCGAGTTGATCGCGAGTCCTTTTAAGCTGTTGCTCGAGACGAGCGGCTTTGGCGTGAAGTTGGTTGACGTTCACAATGGGGCCTCAATTCAGGTGGTGCTGATCGATCGGGCGGCAGACTGTTCAAGTGACATGTGGCTTGGCCAGACGATTCCTGTAGCCCGTTTCACGCGGCAGCCTTGATCAAGTTTAAGCTCGATTCGGACAATTGGGAGGGTGCTTTGTTCGGCGACTCCCCTCGGGAGCCGAACCCCCGTATCGTCTGGATCCGTTTTGGAAGTAATCTTGAAGCAGAAGATACGAAAGAGGGGTTACGCCAAGAATGACGTAACCCCTTGTTCTATTTGGTGCCGAAGAGGAGACTCGAACTCCTACGGGCTGACGCCCACTACGCCCTCAACGTAGCGTGTCTACCAATTCCACCACTTCGGCAAAATTCAGTTCGTCGAATCGGTCGAGGCCGGCGCAACATCCGTCGTCGTGCGCGACTCGATGGGCAGTGGCGATGCAGGCGGGCTGAGAGGCACCGGCGCGCCTTGCTGCTGCAACATCCTTTCCGCTGCCGTCTCGGGTGCCGAGTCAGTCGTGCGTGCCGTGTACCAGAGCCCGATACACGTGGCAAAGAAGAAAACGGCCGTGTAGGTCGTGACCTTCGTCAGAAATGTCGCGGCCCCTCCCCCACCAAACAGCTGACTGCCTCCACCACCGCCCATACCGCCGAACGCGCCACCGGCGAGACCACCACCGCGGCCGGCCTGCATGAGGATCGACACGATCATGACGATACAGACCAGAATGTGAATACCGAGAAGAACGTAATACATATTGAAGGTTGCCTCAGGACTGTGCTGCTTTGACGATGGCCGCGAACGAATCGGCTTCGAGCGACGCACCGCCGATCAGACCACCATCGATGTTGCGTCTCGAGAAAAGGTCTACCGCGTTGTCGGGTTTAACGGAGCCTCCGTATTGGATGCGCACACCATCTGCCGTTGAAGGACCCGCCAGACCGATCAATTCCTCGCGAATGTGCGCGTGAACGTCCTCGGCCTGATCGGGAGTAGCCATCAGCCCTGTACCGATCGCCCAGACCGGCTCGTAAGCCATCACCAGCTTCGCGATGTCACTCGCCCCGAACCCGTCGAGCGCGCCCTTGACCTGCGCACTCACGACACCCGTTGTCGCGCCGGCCTCTCGTTGACTCTGCGACTCACCGACACAAACAATCGGCGTCAGGCCGGCCTCCAGGGCCGCTCGCAAACGCCGATTCACTGTTTCGTCCGTTTCGCCAAAGAACTGCCGACGCTCGGAATGACCTAATATAACGTGGCTGCACCCGGCGGTCAACAACATGGCCGTCGAGACCTCGCCCGTGAAGGCACCTTCGCGCTCCCAATGGACGTTTTGACCACCCACTTTCACGTTGGACCCTGCGATCGCTTTCGAAACCCGATCGAGACCCGTAGAGGTCGGACAGATGACGACATCGACCTCACGCACCCCATCCACCGCATCGACAACACCCTTCGCGAGCGCTTCAGACTCGTCGACCGTCTTGTTCATCTTCCAGTTTCCGGCTACGATCGGTCGGCGATCACTCATGCGAAACCTCGAAGGCACGGAAGAAGTGGGAAGGGAGTAGGCAGAAGGGGTTTCTGGTCAATGGTCATTGCCGCCTCATCGCTACCGCAGGCACGCGGCCCCTAACCATCCGAAAGTGCGGCAACCCCCGGCAACGTCTTGCCTTCCAAAAACTCCAGGGAAGCTCCGCCGCCCGTCGACACGTGGCTGATCCGATCTTGGAGACCCAGTTGGACCACGGCCGCCGCCGTTTCCCCACCGCCGATGACAGTCGTCGCTCCGCCGTCGGTGACTTCAGCCATTGCGCTGGCGATAGCCGCCGTTCCTGCCGCAAACGGTTTCATCTCGAAGACGCCCATCGGGCCATTCCAAACGACGGTCCGAGCCTTCGTAATTTGGCCCGCGAAACGGCTGCGCGTCTCAGGTCCGATGTCAACAGCCACTTGGTTGGGACCGATCGATGCTTGATCGACCACGGAAGTTTCCACCTCCACCGACAACTCTGACGCAACAACGTTGTCGACGGGCAATTCCAGAGCAATCCCATCGCTTTCCGCGCGGCCGAGAATCTCCTCTGCCACACCCATCCGATCTTCTTCCAATAAGGAACGCCCGATCTCCAGACCCATTACCTTGTAGAAGGTGTATGCCATGCCGCCCCCGATCAGGAGCGCGTCGACCTTCGACATCAGATGGGTGATGACATCGATCTTACCCGATATCTTCGCTCCCCCAAGCACCGCTACGAAGGGTCTCTCGGGCTCTGCCAGGGCCTTCCCCAGGTAGTCCAGCTCCTTCTCCATCAGCAATCCGGCCGCGCACGTCGCAAAGTGATGCGTCAGCCCTTCTGTCGATGCGTGAGCCCTGTGGGCGGTTCCGAACGCGTCGTTTACGAACACATCGCCCAGCGCAGCGAACTGCGTGGCAAACACGGGATCGTTCTCTTCCTCTTCGGGATGGAACCGAAGGTTTTCGAGCAGCACCACTTCGTCGACCGCCTGGCCCTTGACCGCCGCCGTGGCGACGTCACCCACGCACGCCGGAACGAATCGGACTTTCTCGTCGAGGAAGCCGTCCAGTGCTTCGGCGACGGGCTCGAGCGAAAGCTCGGCCACGTGCTCACCACCGGGCCTTCCCAGATGTGAGATCAGGACGGGCCGACCACCGTGATCGAGAATGTGTTTGATCGTTGGAAGCGATGCGCGGAGCCGGGTGTCATCCTGCACGACACCGTCGTCCAGCGGAACGTTGAAATCCACCCGCACGAGGACTTGCACGTCCTCCAGGTCGACGTCTCTGATCGACAGCTTGGCCACGGCTCAGCGACGCTCTCTATGCGATTCTCTTGGCCAGATCGACGCAACGATTGGAGTAGCCCCACTCGTTGTCGTACCAGCCGCAGACCTGGACCATGTTACCCTGTACCACGTTCGTGGTCAGGCTGTCGAAGATGCAGGAGTAGGCATTACCTACGATGTCGGCAGAGACGATCGGGTCTTCGGTGTATTCCAGAATGCCCTTCAGATCCCCGTTGGCGTTGGCCTGGAAGGCAGTGTTGATCTCCTCGACCGTGGTCGACTTTTTCAACGTCGCGACGAATTCCGTAAACGAACCATCGGGCGTCGGAACACGGACGGCCATGCCGTCGAGCTTTCCGTTCAATTCGGGAATGACCTTGCCGACCGCGCTTGCGGCCCCGGTCGTGGTCGGAATCATCGACAGGGCCGCCGATCGGGCCCGACGAAGATCGGGGTGTGGCGCATCCAGAATCCGTTGGTCACCCGTGTAGGCGTGGGGATGGTCGTCATCAACCCCCGCTCTACACCGAACGCGTCGTTCAGCGTCTTGACCATCGGAGCGAGGCAGTTGGTCGTACAGGACGCGTTTGAGATCACGCGATCGTCGTCCGTCAACGTATCGTCGTTGATTCCCATCACCACCGTCGGGAGATCACCCTTCCCCGGCGCGGAAATGATCACGCGCTTTGCGCCGCCCTTCAGATGTTGTGCGGCGCCTTCCTTGTCCGTGAAGAAGCCTGTCGCTTCGATCACGATGTCTGCGCCATCTTCGGACCAGGGAAGCTTGGAAGGATCGCGTTCCGAATGGACCGTGAGCGTCCTGCCGTCGACGACGAGTGCGTGTTCTTTGTGCTCGACCTTACCCGGATACCGGCCGTGCGTGGAGTCGTATTTGAGCAGGTGGGCGAGTGTCGGTGCGTCTGTCAGATCGTTCACTGCGACGACATCCACACCACTTTGCGCCGCCGCCCTGAAAACCAGACGGCCTATACGACCGAATCCATTGATCCCGATCCTGACTACCATCTCCCTCCTCCTCCGTAACGCACGCCCGTCATCACCTCACCCAATCGAACAGAACCTACCCAAAGAATACCTTGGCGATCTCATAAAGGTCCATATCCACCGTACGATTGTTTACTGCATCGCGAATGTCGACTGCCACGATCTCAGTCCCACGGAGCGCCACCATCTTCCCGAACTCACTCTGGCCGACCAGGTCGATTGCCGCGATCCCGAATCGTGTACCCAGCACGCGATCGAAGGCAGTTGGACTTCCGCCGCGCTGGACGTGTCCGAGTACTGTGACGCGTGTTTCATAGCCTGTTCGTTCCTCGATCTGCTCGCCAAGCACGTTCCCTATTCCGCCGAGCCGCACGTGACCGAAAGCGTCCTTGTCTTCCGACTGCAACACCATGCTGTCGTCAGCGAGTTTGGCGCCCTCCGCGACAACCACGATGCTGAACGTTTTACCTCTTTCGTGGCGCAGGCGGATGACGTCACAAACTTCCTCCAGCCGGAAGGGGGCCTCTGGGATAAGCACGACGTCGGCCCCTCCTGCGATCCCTGATTCGACAGCGATCCAGCCGGCGTGGCGTCCCATCACTTCGCAAACAATCACACGGTTGTGAGACTCGGCCGTCGTGTGAAGCCGGTCGAGAGCCTCCATCACAATGTTGATGGCCGTGTCGAACCCGAACGTCTGGTCCGTGCCGTCCAGATCGTTGTCGATGGTCTTCGGGATACCCACAACCTTGACGCCTTCTTCGGACAGCTTTGCGGCGACGCCGATCGTGTCATCACCTCCGACGGCGATCAGGGCATCCAGCTCCAAACGAGCCATGTTGTCTTTAACGACAATCGCGCCATTCTCCTCGCTGAAGGGATTCGTCCGCGACGTACCCAGGATTGTACCCCCTTTGGGCAGAATCCCTGAGACTTCCTTGAGGTCGAGCGGTCTGTAGAGCCGCTCCATCATCCCCCGCCAACCTTCCATGACACCGATGATCTCCATCCCATACACGTCGATTCCCTTACGGACGACTGCACGAATCACCGCATTGAGGCCAGGACAATCTCCTCCGCCGGTCAGAATCCCTACGCGTTGAACGGCCATAAATACCTCTCAATTTATTTATACGCAGGATTATCCCACCTTATACTCATGTAGGACGATTCCTGCTTTCCGCGCAGCGGCCAAGAAATGTATACACCGGCCGATGACCTGTCAAGCCGACCCTCTCGCCCCAAGATACCCAACGTGCTGTTTCCCAAGCACTTTCGTCGACTCGGGCAAGATTGAGAGGCGTGTCGGACTCCACAGCGCGGGGGCCCGCTATGGCTGACACGAAACGCCCGATGGCCCCGATCCAATGGCAATGCTGGCATCGTGTGGGCTGGCCAGGGCCACCACGTCAACCGACGCGGCCCCTGCCGCCATCAGGGCATCTGCACACGCATTCACGGTCGCGCCCGTCGTCACCACATCATCCACGAGCCAGATTCTTGCCCCGTTGACCGTCGGCCGCGACACGAACGCCCCCACCACGTTTTCGCGTCTCGCCTCACGATCGAGTGCCGTCTGCGACGGCGTGGCTCGAGTCCGCTTCAAATCCTTCTCAGCAAGGCGTCCGAAACCTGCTCGGACGAGCGTACGAGCGATCAACGCACTCTGATTGTAGCCCCGTTCGCGTTCTCGGCTGCTATGGAGCGGAACGGGGATCAGAAATCGGTCCGGATCGGGGGCGGACATTCAAAGATGCGAGGCGCTTTTGTAGCCCAGTGCCGAGCACACGAGCAACGGATGTCCGGCCACGGTATTTCAAGTCGTGCAGAAGCCGCTGAATGTCCTCAGAAAACGAACTCGCCACGATCAGCCGTGAGAAGCGAAACGTCTTGTCCGCACAATTGTAACAATCCGCAACACCGTTAACGCCGGGACAGCTGCATCGCGGACACCCCTGCTCGGCGATCAGATTCAGTCCCGGTAAGCAGGAATCGCAGACCAGAAGGGGAGTTCGATCGATTCCTGCGCCACACAAGTGGCAGGCGGGTGGAAACAGAAACGCATCCAGCGCCTCGAAAATCGCCCCAAAACAGGAAAAAACCGCGACGTGATCTGGCTCACTCACCTTTTGCACACGGGAATGCATGTTTAGTCCAGGAAAATGGCACGGAAAATACTCGTCATAGATGATGAACCCGAATTCCGGGTGACCCTCTCGGATGTCCTGGAGCGGGAAGGCTACACAGTCGATAATCCCCGCTATCTCGCGTCCTCGGTCGGCATCGGGCTAACGGGGGGCTACGATCTGATCACCCTCGACCTCAAAATGCCCGAGGTCGACGGGCTCGACGTGGCGCGTCTCTACGCTCGAATGCTGCCGAAAACGCCGATCCTCGTAATCTCTGGCTATCTGGACGATGGCGCCGTGTCCACGCTCGAAGAAATCGGGATCAACCATCTTCTGGACAAGCCTGCCGGTGTTGGAGACCTCATCAAAGCGGTCGACAACGCACTCGCCACGCCGTTGGCCGATCGACCCACGCGAGCCGCCCACCGCAACGGCAACGGTCGTGCACATCGCAGAATCTGACCCCTCGTAGACTTTCCCCGCCGAACGTCCTACATTGTAGCTCGCAGGGGCGTCCGCATCCTCTTTTCGTTCAATCCAGGTTCTACGCGCATCCCAGCGGCCTGCCACAGACCGTTTCGGACATTCGCGCCCAACCGATCTCATGAAAAACACGCGCGCCGTCATCTTCGACCTCGACGGCACTCTCTTCGATCTCGCACCTCTCGTACAGGCCGCCCGCAACCGAGTGGCCGCCCTCCTGCACGAAGCGGGATTCTTCGCCTCCGCAGGCTACGCCCTCCGCCGCATCAACGAGCTCGAACGTCGTCACGGCCCCTACTACTCCTCCTCGCCCTACTATTTTGCCTTTTTCGACATCGCCAAATCGATCTGTCGTGAAAAGCCAAAGCAATCGGCCGATTTTCTCAGGTCACACGGGCACAAAGACGGGGACCCGATCGAGCAATTCGTCGCGGTGCTCGAGCACGCCTACAACGCAGAGAACGTCGAAAGCATTCTCCCCTATCCCGACGCACTCCAGACCCTCGAGGAAGTAAGGGCTGCCGGCTGCCGGACCTTTCTCGTCTCGATCGGACGCCCGGGCCGCCAGCAGAACAAGATCGATCGTCTGGGCATCGCCCCTTTTTTCGACCGCATCGTCAACGAAGGCCCACCCTCTCACACCTACTGGTTCAGCGAGATCCTCAGCGACAATGGCTACAGCCCCGACGAAGTGGTCGTCGTAGGAGATCGTGCTCAAGACGAAATCCGGGCAGGGAACCGCCTGGACCTCACGACCGTCTGGCTCAGACGGGGACGCTACGGCGAGGTCGAGCCGGGTGAAGGCGACCACCCCGACTACACGGTCGGGTTCCTGTCACAGGTCTCGACGCTGATCCACATGGCTCGGGCAGGCAAAGACCGCGAGCATTTCAGGACGGTCGTCATCGGCGGCGGAACGGGTTTGCCGACCGTGCTCCGGGGTATCCGCACGTTCGATGAAAAACCGACCGCGATCGTGGCGGTCACCGACACGGGCGCATCATCGGGCCGGATTCGGTGGAATCTGGGCGTTCAACCACCGGGCGACATCCGCAACGCATTGACCGCGTTGGCCGACCCCGACCTCGTTTCCCCCGGCCTGTTCCGGGTCTTTCAACACCGATTCCCGAACGACGAGGCCGAAGCAGGTATCTTCAAGAACGACCACATCGGGAACTTTCTCGTCGCGGCACTGACCCAGCAGCTCGGCAACTTCCAACACGCCATCCAGACCGCATCGGAGATGCTTCACGTGCGGGGAACCATCCTTCCCGCCAGTGTCGACAACGTCGACATCTGTGCGGAACTCGAGAGCGGAGAGCATCGATATACCGAGTGGATGGTCAGAAAACCGGGAAAGCCGGCAATCCAAAAGGCTTATCTGGTTTCGAACGCGGAGATGCTATCTGAATTGGATCGGAAGAACGGGACGATCAAACGCGTGGAAGACCCTGTCACCGGGCAGGTCGAAGTCCACGGAAGGAAAGGGGCGACCTTTTCCCCCTCCCGCCGAACGCTTCAGGCTCCGCAGGAGGCGGTGACCGCAATCGAGGATGCCGATCTCGTCATCCTCGGACCGGGGAGTCTCTACACCAGCGTCATTACCAACCTCCTCGTTCCCGGGATTGGCAAAGCGCTTCTCTCGCGCTCGAACGGCAAAACGTGCTACGTCTGCAACATCACGACTCAGCCCGGGCAGTCCGACGGTTTCGCTGCTTCCGACCACGCCAAAGCCATCGCCAGGCATCTCAAGGAGGCAGCGGTTCGTAATGTCTTCGACTGCGTGCTCGTCCAGGACACGACCGTGTTCGAGTCCAAGAAAGGCAATGCCTGGACGCCCTTGCTCCGGCGCTACAAGAAAGACGACAAGGTGCTCGTCGAATCCGATGAAGAAGAGTTGGATCGCATCGTGGACTGGACGAAAGCCGACTTCGTCGAGGAGTTCAGTCCCGATGTCATGGGCCGAGGCGTGGGAGACTTCATCAGCCACGATTCCAACAAGGTGGCGGATGCCCTTTGCCGTGTCTACTGCGGGCTTCCCATTCCCGACTATTGGGGTCTCCAGAACGGGGAATGACCCAGACCACAACCGGCGGGGTCCTCTTCGACCTCGACGACACGCTCTTCGATTGCACCGGCCGCCTCACAGGGCCCGCCAGACGCAGAGCAGCCCGGATCCTCGCCCGGGGGGGCGAAAACCTCAGCGAGACGAAAGCCTTCCAGCTTCAGACAGAATGGTCTGAGGATATCGGGTCGACCGAAGCCATTCGGGAGATCGCCAGGACCCACGCTTGCCAGGCGACGGTCCTGAACGAGGCGCTCGCCGCCTACAACGAGCCGCACGTACCGAACATCCAGCCGTTTCCTGACGCCCTTCCTACGATCGAGGCACTACAAAGGGCAGCTATCGCAGTGTCGTTGGTCACCTCGGGATCGCCTCCTCGACAGTGTGCCAAGATCGAGCGACTCGGTCTCGGGAATGTCTTCTCGGCGGACAAAGGCAACCTTTGCCTTCACGATCCAACGGAAGACGGGATCGACAAGGGCCCTCACCTGCGACAAGCAGCCCGGTGGATGGGATTGCCCCATGACCGCATCGCGGTCGTGGGCGACAAGCTCGATAGCGAAATCGAAGCCGGAAACCGACTGGGCATGATGACCGTCCACGTCAGACACGGACGTCAGGGCCGGGCGACGCCCTGCGACGCCAGCCAGAAACCCGATTTCGAGATCGACACCTTGGCCGAGCTGACCGCACTCCTGTTGTAGCCCTACGGGTCCGGCATCACGGCTCCCTCTTCGATATCTCGACTCGATCACCCCGGCTGAGTGAAAGGGTCTCTGCCGCACGCCCACCGTTGATCGATATTTCTACCGTATCCTGACTGCCCATCAGCGCCAAGACCCCACCCGTCTCCACATCCGTGTAGGTTCGACTCATTCCCCGGATCCTCGTCGATCCCACGGACACTTCCACATCGCGTTCGGCCGGCAGGTCCGCTCGAGACAGGTTCGTGATGACATTCCCGAACCGATCGATATGGACGATCTGCCCCCGAACCCTCCCCTTGCCTCGCTCGATATCCCACACATTCAGTCGGACGGGATCCTCGACGAGATCGCCAAACCGGGCGGGCGGCACCCCCAACGCCAGATGCGCGGCCGCCGGCGCGAACACGTCTCGTCCGTGGAAGGTCGAACTCACACGGGGCCGCACGAGCCCCATGTCGGTGATCTCCCTGACTTCGCGAACCTTCACGCCGTCAAAGACAGGAGTCAGCACCCCATTATCTGGCGCCACGTAGGTTCCCGCCTCGGTGTCTACCACAATCGCACGCCGTGCGGAGCCCACGCCGGGATCGACGACGATGAGGTGAATCGTATCTTCCGGGAACAGGCCCAGGAGGGTTGACACCTGGTAGGATCCGCCGACCACATCCTGAGGCTCGATTTCGTGCGTCACGTCCAGAATCTGAACATCCGGTGCGTGGCTCAACACCACGCCTTTGACGGCCGCCACGTAGGTGTCACGCGTTCCGAAGTCCGTCGTCAATGTCAGGAATCGCCTCACTCCACCTCCTCGTAACCCGTCCAAAACGTGACAGGCTCTCACCGGGATATCACATTCCGTGCGGGGCACCGCCCGATCGCCCACTTCATTCCACACAACACAAGTCATGACCTCCGGCAAAGCCGGAGGCTTGAAAACTTGTGAACCGCTCAAAGCGGTTGGAAACCAAGCGCCACCTAAAGGTGGCGATTACCTGAAAATGTTGAGCTGGTCGAGACGCCGGTCCTCCCGCTCCTGGTTCTGGATATACTCCCGAACCGTCTGTTCATCCTTGCCAACGGTGGAGACCCAGTAGCCTCTTGCCCAGAAATGCTGCCCGGTGAAGTTCGACCTGCGTCCCAGATAGTTCCGAGCAATGTGAATCGCACTCTTTCCTTTGATGAACCCTACCGTCTGAGCTACTGAGTGCTTCGGCGGGATCGAAATCAGCATGTGCACATGGTCGGATCGCAGGTGACCCTCTTCCACACGGCATTCCTTCTGTGCGGCCAGATCCCGAATCACCTCGCCCAGATAGCGACGAATTTCACCATACAACACTTTTCTACGATACTTCCGAACCCAAACAACGTCATACTTGCACTCCCATACCGTGTGACGTAGACTCCTTACGTTGTTCATTAGAGAGCCTTCCTTCCGTGTGCTTTGAGCGGTCCACGGCAAGGGAGGCTCTTACATATTTCTGGAACTGTCAAACTCTGGGAGTCTCCCCGGCAGAGCCGGGGGCTTACCAAGGTTTAGTTACATCTAACTTATTGCAGGACAGCGACCAACGATGACTCTGTTCTGCCGGCCCCCGATTGGCATACCCCTTGCATTCAACATGAGTGCACTGCCAAGCGTGAGCTGCTCAGGTCGGGGCTGAAGCCGGAGATCCTCAGCCTTCCAGGAAGACACGATCCGTAATATTCGGGGGAATGGCACAGATTGTGTCTGATGCTGGTGAGGGCCTCCGGCTTCCCGGCCGAACCTCTTGTCGGGAATCACCGTGGCGCGCATCCTTATTATCGACGACGACCCACAGCTTTGCGACGTTCTGGAGCTCCTTTTGAGCGAGCACGAGCATCAGGTCACGTCGGTCCAATCCCTCGGTGGATTCAACAAGGTCCTTTCCGGCGACCCGCCGGATGTCGTGCTCCTCGACCTGAATCTTCCAGACGTCAACGGGATCGAGCTCCTTCCTCGCATCAAGCTCACCTGGCCCTCCACCATCGTCGGCATCATCACCGGCATCAACGATTACCGTGTCGAGGACCTCCTCTTCGAAGCCGGCGCAGATCAATATTTCACAAAGCCATTCCACGCGGCCGACATCGCCGAATCGATCGAACGGTTTCTGGCCAAACGGGCGAGTTAGCGTCCTGCTCACAATAGGCCGACGAGCGTCATTGATCAACCGTCGACGAGTTAAGGGCTTCGCCACTTAGTACTCCTGTTCTCAAATACGGTGACGTATTCTAAGCAGACTTTGCCAAGGGCGTATCGTAGAACCTGAGTTTGTCGATCATCTCCGCGAGATCTGTTCGTGTGAACTTCCATTTGAAGGGTGTGGCGATACGTCCGTAGCGTTCCTGAAAACCGAGGATTCTTGCCTCAAGCTCTTCGAGCGATGCAAATTCGATAGGTGTCAGAGCCTTGCGTTTGAGGATCGAGAAGTAGATCTCGATCTGATTGAGCCAGCTTGCGTGGATCGGAAGGTGAACGGGGTGGATGTTTGGCCACTTCCCCTGGATACGGTCGATGCATGTTTGCCCTCGGTGCGAGGAGCCATTATCCACGATGAGGTAGACTTTCTTTGCCGAGCAATAGGGTTTCCGGCTCATGATCAGGCTCAGGAGCCGGTTGAAGGGCTCGATACCCGAAGAAGACTCACAGAGACCGAAGATTCGACCATTGTGCACGTCGAGAGCAGCCAGATAGGCCAGGGCTCCTTTCCGCTCGTATTCGTGTTTCAACGCGTGCCGCTCTGTTCGAGGCTGGCGGTAGGGTAACGTGCTTGCGAGCTCGTGCTTGAATACTGGTCTTTTCGTCGGCAGAAAGTACATATTCCCTCGGCCCTAAAGGCTTTCCTTGCCATTGGCGGTGATACAGATCAAGGACTCTACCTGCTTTGGTTTGGAAGTCCGGGTCCCGTGGGAAAATCCAGGAGCGATGATACCAAGGACGAATCGCGTCCTCGTTCAACCAGCGCCAGACAGTGGCGCCGCTGATCTTGGCAACGAAGCCCCTTTGCACTGCCTCGGCGGCAATCTCGGAACAGCTGAACCGCGAGAGCGGTATCCCGCTCTCGCTCGGTAGTTCACACGCCAGCGCCTTGATCTGAACGACCACCTGAGGGGGGAAAACCGGGCGGGCGCCCGGGACGAGATCTATCTTCGAGTCCCGAAAGACGCTCTTCGAAAAAGCGCTTACGCCATTTGCTTACGATCGGACGCGGGACATCCAACCGTTGGGCGATAATCTTGTTGGATAATCCCTCGGCGGCGAGAAGCACGATTTTCGATCGGATCACTTGATAATACGATAACGTATATTGTCCAGCCATTCGCTCGAGGTCGACCCGTTCCTTCTCAGACAGTAGCACCACATAAGGCGAACGTCTTGGCATTGTTCTCCTCCTTTTGAAGGAGAACATAAGCTACAAATAATGTTCAGAACATACGTAATAATATTTATGAAACCATGCACTAAGTGTCCCTGTGCACAGCGTAAGGACGAGAGGAAGCGCATTCTTTTTCATGAAAATAAAAACGTTACGCTCGCCCTCGTGCTCTGCACGAGGGCGCTTTTCTTCGCGTAAGACCCGCCTACAACAGCCCCACTTCTTTGAAGCTCGTGAATCGATCGGCTGCAAGAATCACGTGGTCGACGACCTCGATACCCATAATGTCGCCGGCCTGCACGAGCCGACGCGTGAGTTCGATGTCCTGACGGCTGGGGGTGACGTCACCGGAGGGATGGTTGTGAGCCAGAATCACGCTGGCTGCCGACGATCCAATCGCGGGAGCGAACACCTCACGCGGGTGGACGAGCGAGCCGTTCAGGCTCCCGACCGATACTTCCTCGCGGGCGATCACCTGGTTCCGAGCGTTTAAAAACAGTGCCATGAAGTGTTCCTTTCTCCGATCCCGAATATCGGCGATCAGAGCGACAACATCCTGGGGCCCGCGTATGCAAGGCGCCAGACCCATGCCTTTATCGAGACCACGACGAGCCAGCTCGAACGCCGCGAGCACCGAAGCGGTCTTCGCGCGTCCGATCCCTTTCACGCCGGTCAGCGTTCCGAAGTCCATGGTCAGCAGGTCCGCCGGTTCGTGTTGACGTAGGATCCGGCCGGCCACATCGAGCACACTGCGTCCTTCGTATCCCGTTCGTAGAAGGACGGCCAGCAATTCCTCGTCGCGCAGGCCCTCCGACCCACGCGTTCGAGTTTCTCACGCGGAAGGTCCACGTCGGCGACGCCCTCGATCTTTTCTCTTCCGTTGCGTAGTCGGTCGGTCACGACGCATTCCCACGCAAACCCAATGCCGACGACGAAAAAGGGGCAGACGCCCGTGGTCACTGGCGTTGCCCCTCGTCCTGCGGTCTTTCGAGTGGAACAGGCTATGCTATAACTGGATGCACTTGAAAAGAATTATCGGGCGTGGATGTATCGCTCGACGCGCTCGGTCAGCAGCGTCACGGAGAAGGGTTTGGCGATGTAGTCGTTGGCGCCGCACTCGATGGCCTCGGTCACCATCCGCACGTCGGTCGTGGACGTGAGCATCACGATGGGGGTCGCGCGCAGCCTGACCTCGCTCCTGATGGACTTGAGTGCTTCGATTCCGTCCATCACGGGCATCATGATGTCCATCAGAATCAGGTCCGGCTGTTCCTGCCGCGCAAGGTCGATGGCTTCTTCCCCATTCAGCGCGACGACCACATCGTAGCCCATCCGCTTGAGCATCGCGGAGATGGCCGTCCTGGTGGCCGCGGAGTCCTCGGCCACCAGAATGCGCTTGGACGACGACGCCTGTATCCGTTGGCGTGCCTTCCGCAGCGAGGATCCGCACTCCTTGCAGAATTTGTGGCCCGGGCCGTTCTCCGTCGTGCACGCGGGACACGTCTCCTGATAATCGGCGTCGGGGACCTCCTCGGTTTCCCCGGTCCTGAACAGCAGCCTCACCGATGCGATCTCCGCGGGCAGGTCGGACATCAGCCCATCCAGGGAGGCTTCGTCGAGTCCCAGCAGATCGCTAGCCCGCTCGGCCAGAAGCCCCCGCACCGGGTCATCTTCATCGGCGTAGTGGGCGTCGGACAGGAGGCTCGCCACGTTGAGAAGATGAATGGAGAGCGGTAACTCTCCGGCCGTCGCGGTCGAGTCAAGCTCGGCCCCCTGATCCAGGTAATGATGATACCGGATGGGAACCGTCATGTTCGGCGGGAGATTCCATCGTTCGGCCAGGCGGGCGCCGATCTCCGCGTGATCGGTCCCGAGTGAGGCGAGTTCGGCCTGGGAGATGTGGATGCCTCGCTCTGCGGCCGTCGCGAGCGCGTAACCGTGCAACACGGGCAGGTATCGCGCGAGGAGATACGTGCCGATGTTCTGTAGCAGAGAAATCGTGAAGATGCCGTGGGAGGCCTCGCGATTGACACGCGAGGTAATCATAACTGCGGCGACTGCGTTGGCGAGGGAACGTTCCCAGAACTGCTCGTAGTTGAAGCCGACCACGTCGACCTTCGGCAGGCTGCTCATGGCGGCGAGGCCGAGAGCGATCGACCCAACCTGCTTGAAACCCATCAGGCTGACCGCTTCGCTGACGCTGCTGATCCCGCGTGAGAATCCGTAGAAAGGCGAGTTGATGATCTGGAGGACCTTGGCTGAAAGGGCCATGTCCTTCTCGATCAGCTCCGCGACCTCCTTGACCGTCGTCTCCGGTCCATCGGTCGCCTCGATCACTCGGGTCGCAACGATCGGGAGTGTCGGCAAGGCATCCTCGATCAGCCGAAGGACGTCACCATCCTAGATCTCTAATGCCATCCAGGCGCACTCCCCACCTTACGTGGCTCGCGTGTGGACTCCACCACCGAAGCACTCCCCCGAATCCTACGACCCCAGTGCTGCTCGAACACAGGCAATCAGCGCGTCTGGCTTGACCGGCTTTTGCAAAGTCGAGATCGCACCAAGTTGTTCGGCGAGCCGGAAGATGTCAAGCTTTTCCCGGAGATCGATGCCCGAAACGGCGATGACTTGGGCTTCCGAATCGAATTCCCGCAGCTTGCCGATCACGTCGAGACCCCCCTTTTCGGGCATGAAAAGGTCCGTGACCACGAGGTCGAAGGGCTCGGCCTTGTAGGCCTGGATTCCTTCCGCACTGTTCGTCGCCTCCGTAACGACGAAATCCGCCTTTTCGAGGATGTCCCGCAGGATGGCTCGAGAAACCGCGTCATCGTCGACGACGAGGATACGTGCCGGCATCACACTTCGTCCTCTGAATACTTCACAACCGGCCCCTCCACGGGGATTCGGATGGCGAACGTCGTTCCGTCGACCGAGGACGAAGTCACGGCAATCGAGCCGTCGTGTGCCTCCACGAACAGCCTGGCGATCGTCGTTCCAAGACCAGTGCCCTTGTTGGCCCGCTTCGTCGTGTTGAATTTTTCGAAGATCGTGGCCAGACGGTCGGGCGGGATCGGCTCGCCGCCGTTCGTCACACGCACCTCGACCGCTTCCCCCTGGTCGAGCAACTGTATGACCACTTCACCCTCGTCGTGCTCGAGAGCGTTCTTGACGAGATTTGCGATCGCGCGTTGAAGAATCTGCGGATCGTGACGCACGAGCAACGGATCAGGCCCGTTCCGCTCGACGCGAACCCGCGTGTCGCTGGCCCCCTCCACGCCCTGCACCGCATCCATCACGGACGTTTCGATCGTTTTGTAGATATCACCCTCGAGAGGCCGCAACGGAATCTCACCCCGTTCGTACTGCTGCACTTCACGGGTCATGTCCAGAAGACGTTCGAGACGCTTACCACCCTGCCAGATCGCGTCGAGATACTTGACGACCCGCTCGTCGCTCTGGATGTCTGGAAAGTCCTCGAGCAGCATCTGGGAAAACGCCAAAATGGGGGTCAACGGACTACGCAACTCGTGTCGCATGAAGGAATCCCACTCGGTACGAAGGTCCTGCATGTGCTGTTCGAGCTGTTTGCGCGTCGTGATGTCGATCAGCGTTTCGATGTAGAATTGGTCGTCATCCCGCGCGACGATGCCGATGTGCATTTCGACCGGCACGCGTGCATCGTCCTTCCCGATGAGATCGATCTCGACGCCGGCTAGTAGGTGCTCATCTGCATAGGCAAGATCCGCCGACACGGTCTCCCACGAAATGGAATGCACTTTGTCGAAATCCTGACCGATCAGCTCGCCGAGTGAAAAGCCCGTCAGCTCAGCCGCCCGGCTGTTGGCCTGCAAGATCTGTCCCGTTTCGGGGTCCCCGATGAAGACCGCGTCGGCAATGCTCTCGAAGAGGTTCCGATACTCCATCTCGAGCGCGCGTATTTCTCTCAGGTCACGCAGCCGGACCAAAAAGTCGTTGTCGGCACCCTCGATCGCGCGGACTTCGAGCATCATCGGAACCCGCCGGCCGTCCGCCGACAGGACCCCGACTTCGACTTCGGGCATGTCCGTTCCTTCACGGACCCCTCGCAGGACCACCTCGAAGTCAGAGTGGCTGGCGCCATCGAGCAGCTCTGAAACGGCGCGCTCGCCATTCGCCTCGGGCGGGTAGCCCAGCAGGTCTTCCAACCGGGCGTTTGCGACCCCAACACGGCCGTCCTTGTCGATCGTCAACAAAAGGTCGGGTGCCGCATCGAACAGGTGCCTGTAGGGCACGCGTGTCTGCTCGATCGAACCGGGTGTGGTCTTCCCCAAATCAGAATCCGTAGTGTTGGCTAAGCTGAGACTTGAGCGTTTCGAACGCTTCGGTGGGTGTATCGGCAAAATGAAAGAGCGACAGGTCGTCCTTGCTGATCATCCCCCAATCGACCAGCGCCTGGAAATCGATCACCTTATTCCAAAAGTCGGGTCCGTAGATTACGATAGGGAGGGGTCGATCGACCTTTCCGGTTTGCACGAGAGTCAGCACTTCCATCATCTCATCCAGAGTACCGAATCCCCCGGGGAAAACCACCAGGGCCTTTGCCATGTACACGAACCACAGTTTCCGCATGAAAAAGTAGTGAAACTCGAATCCGAGACCCTCAGAGATGTAGGCATTCGCGTATTGCTCGAACGGCAGACTGATGTTCAACCCCACCGAGGGGCCTCCTGCCTCGAACGCGCCCCGGTTCGCTGCTTCCATGATTCCAGGGGCCCCTCCCGAACAGACCGCAAAGCGGTGGGCGGGATCGAGCTCACGAGACCACTCCGTCAACAACCCGGAAAGCTCAACAGCGTCTCCGTAATAGCGGGACATCTCCGCCGCCCGTCCCTGCTCTGAGACCAAAGCGGGGTCCCCACGCTGCGCATCCTCGAGAACCTGGCCTGTCGTTTCGTGGTCCCTGATTCGAGCGGAACCGAAAAAGACGACTGTGTTCTGAATCTTTTCCTCGCGGAAGCGTTGCAGTGGATGGGAATACTCCGAAAGAATGCGAATCGTTCTCGCTTCTCTTCCGTTCAGGAAATCCAAATTCTTGTAGGCCTTGACGGGTGTTCCGGCGGCCTCTTGCATAACGCTACCTAACCTTCAGAAATTGTTGATGTTTAGGACAAAATCTGGCGAGTATACCCGCTGACCGTCAGACTGTCAAACCAATTTCGCCCGACGAAGCTTGCACCGGGTCTAAGGATACGCTAAAATGGCCCGCAATCGATGGACACCACGATTAAAATCTCCGCAACTCCCGTTCTTCGCTCCCCCCGTCGGATCGGAGTCGTCCCGTGCTGAGTCTGTTCGTCATCATCGGGGTTGCCTACGGTGTCGTCGCACTCGTGCTGGCGCTCGGCGTGGTCCGAAGCCGGGCCGAACAGGTGCTCCATTGCCCGACCGTCAGTGTCCTCGTCGCGGCCCGGAATGCTGAAGACAGCATCGACGCGTGCCTGGGTGCGCTCGCAGCACAGGCATACCCCGACGTGTTGTCTATCGTCATCGCCGACGATCGGTCCGAGGACCAAACTGGCCAGCGCGCTCGGAGCTGGTCCGACCGGATCGATCGGCTGACCGTCGTCGATGTGGACCAGACCTACCATCGCTGTCCTAAGAAGAACGCCCTCGAACACGCGCTTCGCGCCTCGACAGGCGACATCATCCTGACGACGGACGCGGACTGCATCCCCCCGCCCGAATGGGTCGCGCGGACGGTATCACGGTTCGGCGAACACGTTGGAGCGGTCGTGGGCCCTGCGCCGCTCGAGGGTAAGGGGTGGCTCGAACGCGTTCTGGCTTTTCAATCGCTGGTCGTAGGAGCCATCGCCATCGGTAGTGCGGGACTCGGGCGACCGCTGACGTGCTCGGGCCGCAATTTCGCCTTCCGCCGCTCCGCTTACCACGCCGTCGGGGGCTACTCGCCCTGGGGCAGTCTGATCGGCGGCGACGACGTCTTTCTGATGCGTGCCATCGCCGGTCACCGGGATTGGAACGTCGTCTACAACAGCGACCCGGAGGCATCGGTAACCTCTCCCGTCCACTCCGACCGTCTCTGGCGAAGACACCTGCGCTACCAATCGAAGACCCTTCATTGCGGCCCCGGAGCCTTGATGGCCGCTCTGCCGGTCTATATATTGCACGTGTTGCTGTTGGCCGTTCCCCTCATCGCGTGGTCGCGGCCCGATTTACTCCCCATTCTGTTGGGGCTGGCTGTCTTCAAGCTCCTCACAGATGGGGCTTTTCTTTATCCTGCAGCGCGTCGTCTCGGCCAGATGCATTTGATGCGCTGGTTCCCGGTCGTGGAACTGATCGCCGTTCCCTACGTGGCCATCGTGTCGGCTGTCGGTGCCCTCCGGCCGGCCTCGTGGGCTTAGGACACTCATGCTCTCACTCAAACTGCTACCCCGCACCATCTTGCGTTACCATCGCGTGGCCACCCCCCGCCGCCTGTGGAACGCCACCAAAGTAGTCGCCTCTTACGGTCTGTCGAACCTCCTGCGCCGCGACATTCGTGCGGGCATGCCCCTCATGCTGATGGTGGAACCGACCAACCACTGCAACCTGGAATGCCCTCTCTGTCCGTCCGGCAATGGCGAAATGACACGCCCGCGCGGAATCATGCCTTTCGACCATTTTCAGCGGGTCTTCGACCCTCTGGCAGACGACCTGCTTCTCCTGCTGCTGTGGAATCAGGGTGAGCCTTTCATCAACAAGGACCTCACTCGCATGGTTCGACACGCGGCCTCACGGAACGTCTCCACGATCACGAGCACGAACGTCCACTACGTGCGGTCGGACGCCGAGGCCGAAGACATCGTCTCCAGCGGCCTGAGCGAACTGATCCTCTGCCTCGACGGTGTCGACCCGGAGACGTATGTCAAGTATCGCGTGGGGGGCAATTTCGAGCGCGTTCTGGATGGTATCGACCGAATCACCCGTGCCAAGCGACGACTCGGTCTGGAAGACCCCCTCATCCACCTGCAATTCATCATCATGAAACACAACGAAGACCAGATCGAAGCTGCTCGCAACCTGGCGAAGAAATACGGCGTCGACCGTCTATCTCTCAAGACTGCCCAGGTCTACACGGACGAGGATGTCGTAGAATTCCTCCCGACCGACGAATCACTCAGCCGTTATGACTACGACGCTGACCACCTGAAGACGAAAGCTCGTCTCAAGAATACGTGTCGCCACCTCTGGTATAGCACGGTCGTCAACTGGGACGGATCCGTCTCGCCCTGCTGTTTCGACAAGGACGTGCACTACGGGCTCGGGCAGGCTCTGAGCGGATCGTCGTTCGACGAGATCTGGGCAGGCGATCGCTACACCCGGTTCCGGAACGAAATCTTGGCTGACCGATCTTCCGTGCCCATTTGTAACAATTGTTCCGAAGGCATCAAGGGACTCTTTTACGACATCGAGGAGGTCACCCCGTGACGCTCTTCGACCAGAGCGTTCTCCTCGTGCTCCTCCCCGCCACACTCGTCTACACCGGCGTGGCCCTATGGTTCTTGCGCGGACTTCACCGCCGGCAGCCAACGGATCGGCTATGTGAGTCCAACCCGTTCGTCAGCGTCGTGATCGCCGCCCGTAACGAAGAGAGCTACATCGGTCCCTGTCTGGATGCTTTGTCGAACCAGACCTATCCGCAGGATAGATTCGAGGTCCTCGTCATCGACGATGACTCCACCGACGCAACTTTTCGTGAAGCGTCCGAACGTCCATTCGCGACCGTGTTGCATCCCGACCCACGTTTCAACGACCACGCTGCCAAAAAGAGACCTATGGCCACGGGCGTCGACCAGGCGAAGGGCTCCATCATTCTGACCACCGACGCAGACTGCACCGTCCCTCCAGGATGGGTGGAGGCCATGACCCGCTCGTTCTTACCCGACGTCGATGTCGTCATCGGGTTTTCTCAGATTAACGACCGTTCCCGTCCCGGCTCCGTGTGGGAGCAACTCCAGGCGCTGGATTTCCTCGCCCTGATGGCTGCGGCGGCAGGAGCCGCCGACAACGGAATCCCGCTCGCCGCGACGGGTCAAAACTTGGCCTTCAGGAAGAGCGCCTACGACCGGGTCGGAGGGTATCACGACATTCGACACCGTCCTTCGGGCGACGATGTGCTTCTTCTCCAATTGCTCACCAGGCGTGGAGGGACACGTGCCGCCTTTTGCTCTGCTTCTGAGAGCTTTGTATCAACGTGGCGCACAGAGTCACCGCGCGGCTATCTCCGTCAGCGCAGACGCTGGGCCTCCAACGCCTCGATGCAGGTCTTGAACCCGCCCTTCTTCGCTTACATCGCCTCCGTGTTCGCTGCCAACCTTGCGATCCTTCTGGCCATCCTCACGGGAGGCATCGTAGCGCTCGCCGGTTTAGCCGCCGGCCTGCTCAAGCTCCTCGGAGACCTGCTCGTCATACGCAAGGGAGCCACAAGGTTCGGTCGCCGTGACCTGCTACGGGTCTTTCCGCTGTGGGCGTTGCTTCAGCCTCCCTACATCGTCCTCGCCGGCGTCCTTGGCACGACGCTCGGATTCACGTGGAAGAACCGCCAACACACTCATCGATCACCCACTACGGACCTCAACCATGCCACAGTGTGAGTATGTCGGGCCGAGCGGAAACGCGTGCGACAACGACGCCCCGAATGGGAAAGACCGTTGTATCTGGCACGATCACGAGGCATCGAAACGTGATGTCGACGTGAAGGCACACCTCGAGGAACGCGCCCGCAACTTTCAAAGCTGCGAAGGCTACGAGCTCAACGGGGCGAACCTCGAAGACGCCTACATCATGGAACTGAACCTGTCTCACGCGAACCTCGAGCGCGCCAACATGAGAAACGGGCACGCCTACAGCATCAACCTGTCGAACGCACGACTGCAAAAGGCGGATCTACAGGATGCCACGCTCCGGGAAGCGACGCTCACTGATGCCGAGTTGCTCGGCGCCAATCTGGACGGCGCAAGCCTCGACCGAGTCGACTTCGGGCCTCGCAGCGTGCTGCGCAATCACAAGCTGGCCGACGCGCTGAATCGCGACGGGGACGCGATCGGAACCAAAGCCAAGTTCCAGGAGTCGGAAGAGATCTATCGCAGCATTCGCCAGCGATACGGGGCGCGGGGAAAACCGACGTAGCCGGGCAGTTTTTCTACCTCGAAATGGTGAGCAAACGCCGTCAGATGCCCTATTGGTCGGTCGGTCGATTCTGGTCGAAACTCGTCGACCTCATCTGCGGATACGGCGAAGAGCCCGCACGAGTCATCGGAGTCTCTATCATGGTCGTCCTCGCGTGTGCCCTCCTGTTCTGCATTTCGGGCATCGGACACGGCGACAACTTCTATGCTTTCTACCTGACGAACGGCTTTGCCGATGTGGCACAGACCTTTGCCATCTCGGTCTATTACAGCATCGTCACGTTCACCACCCTCGGCTACGGTGACATGGTCGCCAATGGTTGGGGCAAGGGCCTCGCCGCCATGGAAGCCTTCGTAGGCGTCTTCCTCAACTCCATGTTCCTCCTCACGTTCGCCAAGAAGATGGTGCGTTGATTCGCGCTCTTTTTGCGGCCCTCACCCTTCTCGTCGCTTCGTCGGCGGAGGAAGGACGCCCGCGCGCCCGCGACGTAGGCGTTGTGATTGGCCTGCACCCCACGGGCCCGCTCAACGCCATCACCGATGTGGAAGGCGTTGCCGTAGGCCACGTGACGCTCATCCGCGGTTCGGGCAAGCTGGTCGTCGGTGAAGGTCCTGTCCGAACTGGCGTCACCGCCATCTTGCCACATCCTGGTGACATCTACGCACAGCCCGTCTACGCAGCGGCCGAGGTCATCAACGGCTACGGTGACATGACCGGCCTATCCTGGATCCACGAAAGCGGCCGGTTGGAATCGCCGATCATGCTCACCAATTCGGTCAGCATCGGCGCCGTCTACGAGGGCGTCCTGGACTACGGTCTGGAGCACGGTCACGATCCGATGCCCGTCGTCGCGGAATGCTCTGACGGCGGTCTCAACGACATCAAAGGTCGTCACGTCAAACGCGAACACGCCGTCCAGGCCATTCGTGAGGCTACAATCGGGCCGGTCGCAGAGGGCTCGGTCGGGGCGGGGACGGGCATGCGATCCTATGGTTACAAGGCCGGAATCGGTACCTCCTCCCGACGAGTGCGGCTCCACCCCGATGAGGCTCCCCACACAGTCGGAGTTCTGGTCAACGCCAACTTCGGCAGATCGACCAACCTGATCATCGCCGGGATTCCGATGGGTCAGGAACTGCAGGACGCCGCACCACCTTCCAGACGCGACGGATCAATCGTCGTCGTGATTGCCACGGACGCCCCGCTAATCCCGATCCAACTCAGGAACTTGTGTCGTCGAGCCACGTTCGGCATCAGCCGGACTGGGACCTCGTCACGGACGTCCAGTGGAGACTTTGCCATCGCCTTCTCAACAGCGAAAAGGTTCCGATGGGGAGATTCTGGAATCGATCGATCAGGGCACGTTCGTCACAGCTACCTCACACCGCTTTACGAAGCCGTGACCGAAGCCACGGAAGAGGCAATTCTGAACGCGATGTTCAAAGCCGACACGATGGTGGGACGTGACGGTAATGTCATGCCCGGCCTGCCGATCGAAAAGGTTTCCGAGATTCTGAGACGCCACGGAAGGTTGGCGGAGTGAGCACCTCTGTCCTGGTCGGACTCGTCGCCTACGTCGGGGTGACGCTCGGCATCGGAGTCTATGCGGGTCGCCGAATCAAAGGCGCTTCCGATTTCCTCGTCGCGGGTCGTCGACTCGGGACGGTCCTGGCAACCGGAACGCTCGCTGCGACGTGGTTTGGCGGCGGCATTGTCATCGGTGCGTCGAGCGAGGCCTACAAGCACGGGTTTCCGGGTGTCATCGCCGACCCCTTTGGAGCCGCGCTCTGTCTCGTCCTCGCAGGCCTCTTCTACGTCCGCACGATGCGACGTATGGGTCTCACGACGATCGCCTCGTTCTTCAAGGTTCGATTCGGTCAGACGGCGAGTGTCATCGCCGCCCTCTGTACGATCCCCGCCTATGTGGGGTGGGTCGCCTCGCTGATGGTGGCGTTCGGCCGCGTCATCCAGACGGTCGCCGACATCGACCCGGAACTCGGTATCTGGATCGGCGCCATCATCGTTCTGATCTACACCACGGTCGGGGGCATGTGGGCGGTCACCCTTACAGATTTCGTACAGGTCACCGTGCTCGTTCTGGGTCTCGTCTGGATCACGCCAACCCTCTTGGCCGAAATGGGTGGATGGTCGGTCTTACGGCCCCAGATGCCGGACGAAATGTTCCATCTCTACCCTCACGCTGGCGACACGATGGCGTGGTTCAACTACGCGCGCGACTGGCTCGTCATCGGTCTCGGAAATTTGGCAGGCCAGGACCTCATCCAACGAACGCTCTCCAGTCGGAACGAAACCGTCGCACAGAACAGCGCCTATCTTTCCGCCGTGCTTTACCTGACCGTCGGTCTACTGCCGGTGTTCTTGGGCATTGCGGCTACGGTCGTCCTTCCGGACTTGGCGAATCCCGATTTCGTGATGATGGAACTGGGACGACGCTATCTCCACCCGCTCGCTCTTGCCGTGTTCATGGGAGCGCTCGTCTCCGCCCTGCTCAGCAGCGCCGACAGCGCCCTTCTCGCGCCTGCCAGCGTCATCAGCTGGGACATTCTCAAGGCCCTGCGTCCCGATGTCGACGAATTGACGGTGCTTCGCGTGTCAAGAATGTGTATTCCCGTGCTGGGCGCGGTGTCGATCTACCTCGCCTTCGCACACAACACCGTCTACTCGCTGATGGTCAATTCGTGGTCCATCCTCCTCGCGACGCTCTTCGTCCCGCTGACCGCGGGCATATGGTGGCCTCGCGCGAACGATTCTGCGTGCGTGGCATCGATGGTTGCCGGGTTCGTTGCCTATCTAATCTTCACCGAAATCCTGCCCGGGTTACCCGCTGACTTGCTTGCCGTACCCGTCGCCGCCCTGGCCCTCGTCGTAGGCAGTCACACGAGCCAAAGTCAACCCCGCCCGCTGCGGACGGAGAGCGGTCAGGAACTCGTCATGCACGATCGAATGGGTCTTCGCATCCTGTCATAGTCTGTCCTACAAAATTCGCTTTGTCTCGTCATTCCAACTCCTTATATTATTGACCTGTGGCACTTTAGGATGGAAATTCGCCTGCACGTAGTCGGAATTCAGCACACAGTGACCGATTCTGCACTTGGCTCGGGATTCGTTATAACTGTTTGTTTTCCTGGGTCTTATAAGTAGTCTCTCCACGCTCTCGCTGCTTAGCCCGCGCGTGCAGAAGCCGGGAAGAAACCTTATGTCGGACGCACGAGACAAGCTGAGCGCGGCAATCGCGGCAAAAAAAACTGGACCCGCGACCAAGCCGTCTGCCCCGAAAGCCAAAAAGGCTGCGCCCGCAGCCGCTGCGCCGGCACCCCCCGCCCGCACCGCCAAACCCAAGGCCAAAAAAGCCAAGGCAAAGAAGAAGAAAGCCAAAAAGAAGAAGGCGAAGAAGAAGGGTTCGGGTGGCGGCCTTGGGAACGTTTTTGGGAAGATGGCCAAGACCTTCGTCGAGAAGCTGAAGGAAGCCACTGCCGAGATCAGTCCGCAGACGCTCATCGAATCAGCGAAGGACGGTATCCAGAATCTGAAGCCATCCCAGGACGGCAAAGGCATATCGGACGCCCCTGAACCGGCAACGGAGGCCCCCGAGACACCGGCATCACCTGCCACAGTGAGTGCGGATGCGCCTGCCAGCGACGCACAAATGGCGGACACACCTGCGGCGGACGCCCCAGAGCAGCCAGTGGATTTCTCGCCCGCAAAAGTTCAGCGGGCACCCAAAAAGCGGGCGAAAAAGGCAAAGACGACCCAGGCGGAGTCAGCCGAACCAACTGAAGAGGCTGCCGCTACTGCCACGCCCGAAGGGGCCGATGACGAGGTTCAAGCGGTGGCCGCAGCACCGGAAGGCACGGCCGAATCGGCCCCCGAAGTCGCGGAGGAAGAGCCCACTCAGGCTGAAGAAACCCCGGTCGACGAAGGCCAGCCCGCCGCACCCGTGGATGACCTCGAAGCCGCCGAGGCCGTTTCTCCAGCGAAGGTCAAACGGACAGCCAAAAAGAGGACGAACCGTCGGAGGAGCCCGAGTCGTCACCGGTTGAGGTTGATGGAACCGAACCAGACCCGAGTGAACCCGAAGCCGATTTCCTACCTGAAGAGGAAGCCGAACCCGTGGAGGCCGCAACGGCCGAGGAGGAGGTCGCCTCCGACGATGATCCGGCTGCCAAAGTGGAAGAACCCCAGGAGGCGACCGAGGTCGTCGCCGAAGCAGAGGAGGCGGCTCCCGAGGCTAAAGAGGAAGCCTCTTCAAACGGCAAACAGGCAGCCAAGAAACGTCCCAAACGAACCCAGCAACAGGCCAATGTTTCGCGTGAAGAAGAACTGATTCGCGGATTCCACGCGCTCCACACTTTGCTGAACAATCAGATCTGGTGCCCGATCACCATCGACACCGACGCGAAGCCGAGTTCGATTTTTGCGCCTCGTCAGCACTTCGACAAACAATGGGCGGATCAGACTTTCAAAGATGGTTTGAAGGCAGCGAGCAAGCTGGCCAACAGCTACACCTTCAACCCGGACAACATCGATTTCGACCAACGTGTGATCGATGCCATCAGTGGATTCAAGTTCGACCCGAATAACTCGATCAAACCCCATACCGAGTTGATCGGGAAGGCGATCGGTTCAAAGACCGCTGAGACCGTGCTCAAGATGATGAAACGCGGGGATGTGAGTAAGCTGCTTCATTCCGCCGGAACTCGCCTGGCCACATTCGTGCCGACGATCGAGATACTTGCCCGAATCTATCTCGGCCTTCGAAAGAAGGACGACATCATCCCAGGCGAACGGCTGAGGATTCAGGAAGAAGTCCTGATGAAGTATTCTAACGGGCCCTACACGGAAGACATGGGTAAGAAAGCCCGAAATCTGTCTCTGAACTACTTCACGGACTACCTCTCCGAATATGGCATCAGGCTTTACAACGAGCGGGTAGCCCGGGCACCCGAGGGACAGAATAACCTGGCCGGACAGAAGCGGCGTCACGAGACGATCAAAGACAACTGCGTCAATCTCATGAGGGATTGGGGAACGAAGACGGGAATGTCGACACCGGCTATGTGGAACCTGGAGGCGCGTTTTAGCGAGATGGCCGACAAACAACTCGCAGAACTCGTCGGAGAGGTAGATCGGAAAATTGTAGGAAAATCGGCCCGGGCCCCCGATTGGTCCGGGCTTTCTTTTTGGCCCTGACCTTCGCACGGGTTACCTTTCGGTCGTAGACGCTGCACATCGCAACGGAATCCTGCTCCTTATGGCGAATATTCTGATCATCGACGACGAAGGCAACATCAGACAGCTGGTCAGAAACGCCCTCACGAAAGCGGGCCACGAACCCGTGCTCGCAGAAAACGGGGTCGAAGGCCTCGAATGCGTGAGGCAGAACCGCCCAGATCTGATCCTGCTCGACCTGATGATGCCGGTCATGGATGGATATGCGTTCCTCGACCACCTCAACAGCCTCAACTTCATCCCATCTATCCCGGTCATCATCCTGACCGCGCTCAACCAGGGCTCGCAGGTGGCCGACGGTCTAAAGCAGGGAGCCAGCGACTACATCACCAAACCGTTCAACTTCGATGAGCTGATCGCCCGGGTCGAAGTCCAGCTGCGAATCAAGGAAGAAGAGCGGGAAATCCGTCAGTCCGAGACGTATTATCGGGCCATCTTCGAGACCACGTCCGACCCCGACATTCTCCTGGACGAGAGTGGCACCGTCGTCCAGGCCAACAACGCCGCCAACGATCTGTTCGGGAACGGGAAGGCGCTCGCGGAGATTCCGTTCCAGGAGCTCGTGGCCAACGACGAGCGACCCAAGTTCGCTGTCGCCTATCGTGGTGCCATCGAAGGTAGCGAGATTCCGATCTTCGAATCGCACTTGCAGACACCCGACGGCCTGGTGCATCCCTTCGACGTCGACATCGGTCCCGTCGACATCAATGGCGTTCGACACCTGATGGTTCGCCTTCGCGACATCCGGCGTCGCATGGCAGCAGAAGCTCGGTCGACCATGATATTCCAGCACATCGGTGACAGCATCTTCATCACCGATAGCAAGGGCATCATCATGCTCGCCAGCCACAGTGCCGCCGAACTCCTGAACGTCCCCGACGAAATGATTGTCGGCCAGGATCTGGCGACCTACCTGGATGCCGAGAACTACAGGAACTGGGAGGCGATCACCTCGGAACAGGGAAGACAGGACGCGCCACCCGCCGTGTTCGAATCCACACTGACGCGAGAAGACGACAACGAGGTTCCTCTCGAATGGACGTTGGCTAGGTTCCGAGTCGGGAGCGAGTCTTTCTTCATCGGTGTTGCGCGCGACCTGTCCGATCGTCTTGCAGCCGAGCAACAGCGTTACGAAGCTGAACAGATGCAGACCCTCCTCGAGATCGCAGGGGGCGCAGCTCACGAGATCAACCAGCCTCTCACCGCCATCCTCGGCTACGCCGAGATGTCTTTGGCCCAGCTCAACGAGAACGAGCCTCTGCACACGCACCAGAAGCACATCGCCGAAGCCGCATTGCGCATCACCGAAATCGTCAAGCGGATGCAGGGCTTGCGCGAGTACCGCACGCGGCCGTACGCGAATGGTCAACGAATCGTCGACTTTCGCCCTGAAGAAGAACGAAGACGGGAGGAGTGAGGCTCCTCCTACGACGAATTATCGTTTGCGATTGATCAGACTGGCCGCGTACCCGGCGCCAAACCCGTTGTCGATGTTCACGACCGTCACTCCCGAACTGCAGCTGTTCAGCATGCCCAGCAGGGCGGCCAACCCGCCAAAACTGGCCCCATAGCCCACGCTCGTCGGTACTGCCACCACCGGCACGTCGACGATGCCTCCGACGACGCTCGGAAGAGCTCCCTCCATACCTGCAACCACGACAACGACGGCAGCCTCGGCGAGCCGCTCGCGGTAGGCCAGCAGACGATGGATGCCGGCGACTCCGACGTCGAAGATCCGCTCGACCTCGTTCCCCATCACCGTAGCGGTTACCGCAGCCTCCTCGGCCACGGGCAAATCGGACGTACCTGCGGATACGACGGCAAGCCGCCCGATCGTATTCGGACGATCGGCTTCGGGATGAATCAGATGGGCGGTCCTGGCGAGTGGATTGTGCTCCACGCCCGGTAGCGCCTCGACCAGAGCACGCTGAGTCGATTCATCGACGCGCGTGGCCAAGAGCGTACTCGATCGGGCGATGCGCTTCGCGATTTCTACGACGTGATCGCTCCGCTTACCCTCGCAGAAAATGACCTCCGGGAAGCCCTTTCGAATCTCCCGGTGATGATCAACGTGGGCGAAGCCGAGATCCTCGAAAGGGAGATTGGCCAACTCGGCGACCGCCGCCTCGATGTCGAGCGATCCATCCCGAACCCGTTCCAGCAGCCGGGCGATCTGACCCGCGTTCACCTCTCCCCCCGTTCGGACCGATCGGCCACGTCCCTCAAAATGTGCTCGACCTTCTCGGGCTCATCCGCCGTAACCAGTCTACGCCGCACGTCGCCCAGGCCATCGATGCCCCGTACGTAGGCGGCCAGGTGATTCCGAAGCTCATAAACACCCTTTTGACGACCCTTCGCTTCGACCGATCGCCAGAGATGGTCGATGGCTACCGTTATCCGTTCGCGTGCGGAGGGCAGATCGGGCGTGTGCCGTCCCGCCAGACGTTGCTCGATCCGGCCGAACAACCACGGGTTTCCGATCGCCCAGCGGCCGACCATCACCAGGTCACACCCTGTCTCTTCGACCATTCTCTCCGCATCCTCGGGGCTTTTGACATCTCCGTTTCCCGCGACAGGAATCTTCACGGCCTCCTTCACACGCCGAATCACGTCCCAGTCCGCCTGACCCTTGAACTTTGCCTTTCTGGATCGCCCGTGGACGGCGATCGCCGCAGCCCCCGCCTGCTCGACGATCTTTGCCACCAGGGGAGCATCGTCGTCTCGATCCCATCCGCTTCGAATCTTGACCGTGATCGGGATCGGAACGGCCTTTTTCATGGCAGCAACGATCTGTCCCAACCTCTCGGGTTCGCGCATCAACGCGGCACCCGCGTTCCGGTTGACGATCTTCTTGACGGGGCATCCGCAGTTGATGTCGATCAGGTCGGGGTTGCGTTCGGCAGCCACTTCGGCCCCCGCGGCCATCACACCCGGCTCCGACCCGAAGATCTGCACCGAAATAGGCGTTTCGTCGGGCTCGAAATCGAGATGCGCGCTCGACCTGTCGCTTCCGTCGACCAGACCCTGGGCGCTCACCATCTCCGTGACCGCGAGGCTCGCGCCCTGCTCCCGGCACAGACGACGAAACGACCGGTCCGTGACACCGGCCAGGGGCGCCAGAACCGTCCTTCCCGTCAGTTCGACGTGATCGATCCGAACCTTCACGGCGTGATCTCCACGGGCCTCGGGCACAGAAAAGGCGCGCGACAGGTGCCGCGCGCCTTCGTCGACCCTGCGAATGCGGAACTCAGTTTGGAGTGATCAACCACCGTTTCCACTGTGCCATGACGTGAAACTGTTGTTGGATTCTCTGGTATCGCGACAACATCTCGATGATCTTGAGTCGAAGGGCCATTTTTCGCAGATCTTCGGACATCACACCTCCTCGATTGACGGCGACGCACTAATTTTAGCCATCCCACTCGCGTAAGTCAATCCGGCCTTTACGGCCCAATAGCCCACATCTATATTGGCTGCCCTCAGTCCAGAACCCGAACAGGAGGCCGCATGTCCGACAACCCACTCAAGGCTGCGTTCGCCGACGGCAAAGTCGCGCTCGGGCCCTTCGTGAACCTCGCATCCGGGGCACTGATCGAAATCGCCGCCTTCGCGGGCTTCGACTTCGCGATCATCGACACCGAACACGGCCCCCTCGACATCCCCGTCGCTGAAGATCTCTGCCGGGTTGCCCGGAGCGTCGGCATCACACCGATCGTACGCGTACGTGAAAACGACCCTCCCCAAATCCTCCGGGCCCTCGACATTGGAGCAGATGGGGTGCAAGTCCCCCAGATCTGTACACGCGAAGATGCGGAAGCCGTCGTCCATGCCGCCAAATATGCGCCCCAGGGGATGCGTGGCGTATCGCCCTACACGCGGGCAGCCCGTTACTTCGCAGATGGGGCCGCCATTTTCGACCGGCTCAACCGCGACCAGATGATCATCGTGCACATCGAGGGGGTCGAAGGTCTCGAAAACCTGAGTGAGATTGTTCAGGTTCAAGGCCTCGACGTCATCTTCCTCGGGCCCTACGACCTCTCCCAGTCTCTGGGTATACCGGGACAGGTCGACGACCCTCGCGTCGTCGACCGAATGCGAGAGGCATCGGCAGAAATCAACGCGGCCGGATTGACCGTCGGCACCTTCGCGGGGACACCGGAAGCGGCTCGACGGTGGATCGATGCCGGGGTGCGCTACGTCTCCCTCTCCGTCGACACGGGAATCTACCTCGAAGGGTGTCGTCGAATGGTGGCCGAGACCCGCGGTACATAGAAAAAGCGAAGCACAGCCACGCTTCGCTCTACGTGAACACCGGTTCTTTCGTGCTACCCGTTGTCCTCGTCCATGGCGGGTAGATCGTCACTCAGGATCGTACGCCGACGCGGTCGTTCCTGTGGCTGCCCGGACGTCTTTTCGCGCTCTTCCTGAACGGCGATCGTGTAGCGCGCGGTTGGAATCACCTTCAACCGCCCCTCGGGAATCAGCTCCCCGGAGACCTCACAGACGCCGTAATTCCCAGCCTCGATCTTTTCCAGCGCGTGATCGATTTCGTCCAACTCCGCCCGTTCGTGGTTGCCCAGAGTCGTCAACAGCTCGAGCGTGGACGTGTTTCCGGCCAGATCGAGAGGGTCGGCCGGCTGGTCGTCCCTCAGTTCACCGATGTCGTCGTCCTGATCGATCACCTGCTTCAACAGCTCCGTTTTACGTGCCACAAGGAGCTTCTGAAACGTGGACAGCTTTTTCTTTGTGTATTTCTTGGCCTTTGCCACCGTGAACGTCCTCACTTCGGAGCAGCCGCCGGGGCCCGCTTCACTTTAATCAACTGCCGTACAGTCATGACCTCCGGCAAAGCCGGAGGCTTGAAAACTTGTGAACCGCTCAAAGCGGTTGGAAACCAAGCGCCACCTAAAGGTGGCGATTACCTGAAAATGTTGAGCTGGTCGAGACGCCGGTCCTCCCGCTCCTGGTTCTGGATATACTCCCGAACCGTCTGTTCATCCTTGCCAACGGTGGAGACCCAGTAGCCTCTTGCCCAGAAATGCTGCCCGGTGAAGTTCGACCTGCGTCCCAGATAGTTCCGAGCAATGTGAATCGCACTCTTTCCTTTGATGAACCCTACCGTCTGAGCTACTGAGTGCTTCGGCGGGATCGAAATCAGTATGTGCACATGGTCGGATCGCAGGTGACCCTCTTCCACACGGCATTCCTTCTGTGCGGCCAGATCCCGAATCACTCGCCCAGATAGCGACGAAATTTCACCATACAACACTTTTCTACGATACTTCCGAACCCAAACAACGTGATACTTGCACTCCCATACCGTGTGACGTAGACTCCTTACGTTGTTCATTAGAGAGCCTTCCTTCCGTGTGCTTTGAGCGGTCCACGGCAAGGGAGGCTCTTACATATTTCTGGAACTGTCGGTCAAGTCCCATAGTCAGTTGAAACTCATCGGGCTCCGTGGTATTCATGCTCTCTGCCGAGCATCTTGATTGTCGCCGAGATTCAGGTTGTTTTTCAGTGCTTGCCTGAGCAGCGGGAGGTGTTTGTATCCGCTCACGCGTCGCAGGCGTGGTTCGATGTCGAGGAGTGCGGCCGCGACCCATCTGTGTCGCTGAGGAGAGTTGTTCCAGCGGTTGACCTTCCGTATCAGGTTGCCGGTCATGCTGTTGAGCGCCTCGATGCAATTGGTGGTTCGGAAGCTTCGCTTCAAGAACGGGAGCATCCCCAGCCGGTGGAGGGTCAGGGTTTCCTCCAGTCCTTCCTCGAGGCTTGCCACGGCAGACTGATTCATCAGCTTGAGTTCGGGTTTGAGTGATTCGAGTGCGGCCTTTGCCTCCTCGTAGGTGTCGCAGTCATAGGCTTTCTGAAGTTTCCGTCGAACTCTTGGACGTTCTGCCTCCGGGAGGTAGCTGACGACGTTCTCGCGCTTGTGCCACTGACAGCGATGCACGCACACATCCCCTTTGAGGGCTTTGGTGACGGCACTGCGGAGTCCCTTTGAGCCGTCCAGCACAACGAGAAGGCCCTGGTCGTAGCACAGGCCTCTCCGGATGAGATCCTGGATCAGCTGACGGCAGATCCGTTCGTTCTCCGTCGCCGATTCGACGAAGCCCAGGGGGATCTTCTGGCCGTCCGTCGTGACGCCCGGAGCGATCACGATCTCTTCGTCGGCAAAGCTCTTTCCGTCGATGAACAGGGCGACCAAGTCGTAGTCGTCGAGCGGTCGTTCCTGGAACTGCTTCAGCTTCTTTGCGGTGGCTTTGATGAACCGTCGCGAGACGGAGGATGCCGAGATTCCGAACGCTTCGGGTACCGACTCTGCACAGGCTCTGTAGTTGCGACAGGAGATTCCCTTGAGCACACGAAGCAGCAGCTTCTCATCCATCGCTCTGGGCCTCTGCATCCCCCGGTATGCGGCCAGAGAAACCTCCGTATCGGACTCGACGTCGCGCACACGGGGAACGGCCACCGGCAGCTTCTGGTCCATCAGATACACGGACCCTTTCTGGCTTCCCCATCGACGATGCGACTGCTCTGAACCCTTACGCGCATACCGAACGCCTGCGAGCTGCTCCACCTCCTGCTGGAGCACGTCGGCAACGGCCTCCAGACCCAGCGGAATCAGCGCCCGGATCACCGATAAACGCGTCTCCAAATCCATAACGTCTGACCCAACCTTGACTTCGCCATCCCCTGCAAATAGCTTCTCCATCGTGGGCTCCTTTCTTACGGGTACACGCTCTCACACGTCTACCCACAACGTAAGTTTGGAGCCCTTTAAGTTTCAACTAGGATAGGGACCTCACCGAACTGTCAAACTCTGGGAGTCTCCCCGGCAGAGCCGGGGGCTTACCAAGGTTTAGTTAGTTACAACTAAAAACGAAGAAAAGTGAGAGGGTTTGGCCCCGCCTCACTCCGTAAATGTCACGCTGTACCAGAACACCCTTGAGCAGCCAGAATTTAGGGAAGCCGACCAGCGGAGTCAAGACCCCGTCTGCCGATCCGGCGAAACGAGCCAAAAACCAGCACGCAGGCCGAAGAATTTCCTAAAATCTCTTCGCCAGACCCACCGCCGAAGGAGTCACCCGTGAACACATCACACACCGCCCAGTGGATCGTCGCCACCCTAGCTATCGTCATCGTCGGTGCCGGCCTTTACACGTTCGAAGCCCCGAGCCAGCAGCCGACAAAGAAGGTCGGTGAAGGCCAGATCGAAATCGCCGGCTGGAACTGGAAAAAGGACCGTTCTGGGAAGATCCTGGCCGTTTACGGATCCGTCCGCAACCTGACGGACCAGGACATACCGTCCGTCGTGCTCGAGCTGCGAACCGAAGCCGCGGGCAAGCCCATCAGCCACCACGCTATCCGGATCAGGAACATCCCTGCCGGTGGGGAGAAAGCGTTCCGCGAGGACGTCATCCGGACGGGCAAGGAGGAAATGGGATTTCTGACGATCAAATCCGTCGAGAAAACGGCCGACGAATAGAGATCAGGCCGCCGATGGACAATCGTCGCTGATCGGACACTCGGCACAGTTGGGGCGCCGCGCCTTGCACGTCTTGCGACCGTGCCTGATCAGCAAATGCGAAAACAGCGTCCACTCTTCCCGCGGCACCACTTTCATCAGGTCGCGCTCCACCTTCACCGGGTCCTTTTGCCGGGTCAACCGCAGGTGGTTCGAGATCCGCCCGACGTGCGTGTCGACCACAACCCCCTCCTCCTTCCCAAACGCGTTGCCCAGCACGACATTCGCTGTCTTGCGTCCGACCCCGGCCAGGGCCGTGAGCGTATCCATCGCGTCGGGAACATCGCCGCCGTGTTCCTCCACGAGCGCTCGACAGCACCCCTTGATCGATTTCGCCTTGTTCCGGAAGAATCCGGTCGAGCGAATGTGGTCTTCGATCTCCGGAAGCGGCGCCTTCGCAAAATCCTCGGCTGACCTGTAGATCTGGAACAGATCCGCCGTCACGGCGTTCACCCGTTCGTCCGTACATTGGGCGGACAGAATCGTCGCGATGAGGAGCTGAAGCGGCGTCTCATACGTCAGCGAACAACGCGCGTCGGGGAAGGCGTCCTTGAGCACTGCGATGATACGCTCGGTGCGAGCCGTCTTGTTCTTGAGCGACTCAGGTGGCATCGACATCCTCGCCCGAACACCAGCGCAGGAATGGCTCGACCTCCAGGGCATTCAGCACGTCCTCGCGTCGAAGACCGCCCTTTCTCGCCACACCCACGCCATACACCATATCCGCCAATCCCTCGACGCCGTGCGCGTCCGTATCGATCGCGATCTTGACCCCTTTTTCACGCGCCAGGGCGAGGAACCGCCAGTCGAGTTCGAGCCTGTTGGGATGGGCGTTGATCTCGACGGCCGTGTGAGACGCCGCTGCGGCGTCGAGAACGGCGGGGATGTCGAGCGGATAGCCATCGCGAGAAAGGAGCAGGCGCCCTGTCGGATGTCCGAGGATGTCGACGTGCGGGCTCTCGACCGCCCGGATGACGCGCCCGGTTGCCGTCGCCACGTCCATTCCGAACACCGAATGCACGGATGCCACGACAAGATCGAATTCGCACAGGAAATCGTCCTCGAAATCCAGCCCCCCGTCGACCATGATGTCGACCTCGATGCCCCTCAGAATCCGAATGCCGTGGAGCCGTCCCTGGACCTCCTCGATCTCCCCCCACTGCTCTCGCACACGTTCCACGCTCAGGCCGCCCGCGTAGCCCGCTGCGTGGGAATGATCGCAGATGCCGATGTAGCGATGCCCCAGCTCTCGAGCCGCCGATGCCATCGCCTCGACGGTTGCCCGCCCGTCGCTGTACTGCGTGTGCACGGTGCCGACCAGATCCTCGATTCCGATCAGGGATGGCAAGGGGCCCTGCTCCGCCCTTTCGATCTCCCCCACACCTTCTCGCATCTCCGGCGGAACGTAGGCTAGATCCAGAGCAGCGAAAATATCCTCCTCCGACGAACACACCGTGACTTCATCTTCGCTAAACAGTCCATATTCGTTCAGTTTGAGGCCCCGCCCCTTCGCGCGGCTTCGCATCTGCGTGTTGTGTTCCTTGCTGCCTGTAAAGTGGTGCAGCGCACACGCAAACACGCTATCCTCAACGATCCGCAAGTCTGCGTTCATGCCCGATCGCAGTCGTACGGCGACCTTCGTGTCCCCACGGGCGAGCACCTCCGACACCCGAGGCGACTCGACGAAGGCCGACGCCACAACGGCCGGTTCGCTCGTACTCGCCACGAGGTCCACGTCCTTCGTCGTTTCCGTCCACCGACGGAGGCTGCCAGCCACCTCGACCCGAACGACCGCCGGATGGGATCGCAACAGGTCGACCAAACCCTCTGCTTCCGCGCGTGCGGTACTCAACAGGAAACGGCCACGGTGAGTCTGTAAATACTCGATCCCCTGGACGATGCTCTCCGCAGATTTCTTTCCAAACCCTTTGAGCCCCTCGACCGCCCCGGACGCGCACGCCTTGGCGAGAGCGTCGACATCGGAGACACCCAGCGTCTCGTAGATCGTCCGCAAACGTTTTCCTCCGAGACCGGGGATTTCGCGCATCTCCACGAGCCCTTCGGGAACGGTGGACAGCAGCTCCTCGTGCCGCTTCATTCGGCCCGTCTCCACGAGTTCCGTCAGCTCCCGGGCCAGGGTCTTGCCAATCCCCTTGATTCCTGCGAGTTCGTCCCGACCGACCAGATCGGCCACCGGTTCTTCCAGAATTTCGATCGCCCGAGCGGCGCCCGAGTAAGCCCGTGCCCGAAACGGATTCTCGCCGTTCAGCTCCATCAGGTTCGCCACGTCCTCCAGCACGACAGAGATCGATCCGTTATCCATCGGATCCCCCTGACGTCGGTGCCTTCGCCGCATCGTCTCGCGAAAGGGGAGCCTCGCCTTCGGCTCCCACCGTTGCCCGAAGCGCATCGTCGGACATGACGTCGTCGAGCAGCACGTTGTTTCTGGCGATGTAGATCGGCGTCTGAATCAGTGCGATCAGGTTGACGACCAGACTCAGCACGGCCAGCAGTTCGTGGATGCGCGACAACATCGACTGGCCTGCCGGCTGGACGGGTCTCAACAGATCCGAATGTGCTCCGCCTCCCAGCATCGCTACCGCCATGATCAGCAGCATTCCGAAGAAGAGGGCGTAGAAGAACGACCCCTTGAAAGCGCGAGCGCGAGCGAGATAGACCGCATCGAGGTTCCGTTCGCGCACTTCTGCTTTGATCGACGACCCGGTACCCAGGAAGTAGAACATCGTCGTCGTGTGAGTCAGCATAGTCAGGATGGTCGTAACCAAACCCACCTTCAGATGCGTGCCGATCCCAACACCCCACCACCCGTAGTGGACAGCGTAACCCATCACGAACGTGACCAGAAGCAACGGGAGGGAGACGACGCCGAATGCCAGAATCGCAGCTTGCATGCTACCTGCCTTTACACCTTCGGATGCGTCCATAGTACGGGACCGTGGCGTGATCGGTGGGCGACCTCGCCGTTCGGCATTTGTGTGGACATTCACGAGCGACACGCTATTTTAGCGCCGACGAGCGTGTCGAGACGCACAATCGGGCGTGAATATAGACGAGCCCCCGACAGTCGTCAACCGACCCCCCATTTTAACGATCGAACGGAGCCCCGCACCGTGAAACTGTCGGTCACTTCCGTCATGCTTCCACGCTGGGACATCGACCAGACCTTCGACAAACTGGCCGACTACGGCTATGAGGGAATAGAGCTCCGCGTCAGGGACAGTCCCGAAGATCCGACCGAAGAGCCCTCCTTCTGGGGGAGGCACCTCGCCGACGTCAGCCCGTCCAACCTTCTCGACAAGGTCGACGTCCTCCGTTCGGCGTCGGACCGCACGGGGGTCAAAGTCATCGCCTTCGCACCCAGGGCCCTCATCGGCGACGACGATCTGATCGACCGGTTATTCGAAGGCGCACGTGCCATCGACCCCGATCATCCACCCATGATCCGAATCGGCGCCCCGCGCCACGACCGCGCCCTCCCCTACCATCCACAGTTTGCCGACGCGCGGGAAGGATTCGCTCCTCTCGTCGACCGGGCGCGCGAGGGAGGTGTCAAAGTCCTCTATGAAATCCACACAGGAACGGTCGCCGTCTCGTGCTCTCGTACGATCGAGCTCCTCCGCGACCTCGACCCCGCACACATCGGCGCCATCTACGACGTCCCGAACATGATCCGTGTCGGTATCGAGGACACGCGCATGGGAATAGAAATACTCGGTCCCTACCTTGCCCATTGCCACATCGGAAACGGCATCCCCGTCCCCGACAAACCCGAGACGTCGGGACCTGACGATCGGATGGATTTCACCTGGACATTCGCCGACCTCCGAAGAGGAGTCGCCAACATTCCGCAGATCATACAGGACCTCAAGGACGTGAATTACAGCGGTTACCTCTCACTCGAGGAGTTCGGCCCCGGTGACGACGACGTGAAGGTCCGCGAGCAGGGAGCGTACGTCCAGCGACTCATCGCCGCGTAGCGTCACCACGCACCACCGCAGTCTCCACTCCTTCAGGAGATCCATCCATGATTCCACTGATCAGCAGTCTGTGCTACGGCCCCCTCGACGTCTGTCACCTGCCCCGCTTTTGGTGGAAAGTCTTGCTTCGAGCCAAAGGCCTTCTGGATGAGGAATACCCCGACCTGAGCGGGGGTCTCGACACGAACGTGCTCAAGGCGCTCGAGTTGGATATCGACACGACCCTCGGATATCTGCGATCGGAAACACCCTCCTATCTGACCTTCGAATCGTGGGTGCTCGAGCAAAAAGGGGGATCGATCGACCGTGTGGCTGCCGACGCCTGGAACGACTCGGTACGCAATCGCGTCCATACACGCCCCGAGAAAATCGAGGAAACCTACAACGACATCGGCTGGACCAAGGACGAAGTTTCGGTCGATTCTGCCGTCATCCTGAACAGCGTGCAGGACTGGCAGCTCTTCCACAAACGTGACCTCGACGCCGACTATGGCGCGTTGGGCAACCAGGTCATTCCCCTGATCGCTACGATCGACTATGGCCCGCTCGAAGTCTGCCAGCTCCCTCGAACGTGGTACAAGATCACGATGCGGACCAAGGGCCTGCTCCACGACGACTATCCGGACATGCTGCCCAACGGTGGGCTCGACAGGTGGGCACTCGACGCCCTCGGGATCGACCAGGACCGAGTGGTCGCCCACGTTCGCGAGCATCTTCCCGACTACGTTCAGTTCGAGCGGTTCATCCTGGCCGAGAGCGGAGGTCAGATCGACCGTGCCGCCGCCGACGCCTGGAACAAGAGAGTGCGGGAACGGATTCACAACGACGCGAAGCAGACCGACATCAAAGGCACGCTAGAGGACTACGATGTCGGCCACGTGACATCCGCCGTCGTCCTCAACCATATCGAGGACTGGCACTTTGCGCACCAGAGTCTGACCGCCAACACCTGACACACACCATCGGCAAGCAAAACGGGGGTGTCGCCAGCGTCGCTTCACCCCCGTTTCCCATTTCCTACGGGAAGCCTACAGATCCGTGAAGACCGCCAGTCCCCCCGTGTAGCTGTGTACGTAGTTCTTTCCTCCGACGGGTGCGAGTTCGGCGTTCCCGAAAAAACCCACGAGGGGGAAGTCACCCAGTTCGGCGGCGATCAGTCCCACGTCGTGATCGGGTTGTCCGAACAAACCGTATCCCCTTCCCAAACAGTTGAAATAGAGACCAAACCGAACCGGGTCTTCTCCGAGCTCGCGTGCCACCGCCTGAACGGTTTGAACGAGATCGTCGTGTGCGGCAGCCGACGTCCTGCGGTTGAATTGAACGGTCTGGCCCGTCACCACGTGCTCGCCGACCGCGATCGATCCGTCCTCGGGGTTCAAGCCGATCAGGTTTCGTATCAGAAAGTCACCGCGCCCCCGGGCCGTCGCCAGTTCGTCCATCGCCAGGCCTACGAAGATGGATGGGCCGACGTTCTCCTTTTCCTCGGGCGTCAGTGTGTCGAGGGCTTCCTTCAGCGCATCGATCGCGGGCGAGAAGGCGATTTCGTGAATCACGTTGCCCTCCCCCTTCGTGATCGTGTAGGCCTGGCCGAATGGCTGGCAGCCCTGCGCGACGCCCGTCAGGATCTTGACCTCCCCTCGCAGCAGGACGCCCGCCACGCCTTCTTGAACAACCTCTCGACCGCACCACTGATACGATCGTGGATCCATAGGAGACCCGGACGCCGCCGCCCCGACGATCGGAAACGGTAGAGACCGTCCGAGTGCCTCGATCAGCGGTCCCGGATTGTGAGCGGATACGTCCGGAAACAGACAAAGCAGTCCGGACTCCGGCGCGTAGGGCAGCAACGCCTCGGCGATCTCCGCTGAGGCCCCCGCTCCCGTCGCCAGAAAGGGCACCGGCTGGATGACGTCACCCGAAACAGCAAGGACGGCGACCGCATCCCGTTGCTCGACCTCGCTCTTCTCGTTGAGCACGCCCATTCCACTGCAGCCCACGACCGCATCCGTCGACCCGAGGGCCGTCGCTTCCTCCACCAGGGTCTGGCCGTGCGAGGCGTGCGCACCCGACGCGAACAGTAGAACCAGGGACACATCCCCGAGCCCTTCCATGGCAGAGGTCAGGGCCTCCCGAACCGCCGCCCCGGCATCGTTCTCCTGACTCAACCCGGAACCGACCTGGATCATCTCTTCTCCTTCTCCGCGTCCCCCGACAACCAGCGAAGTGCCGCGTCGACCGCTGCCACCTGGAGCCGCACCTGCGTGCGAACCGGTGTCCTCGTGTTGTTGTTCTGCACTTCGGTCACCAGATGATACAGCGTCCTTTCGATCTCGTCCCAGGCCTTGTTCAGATACGCCGCCTGCCCCGATCGTCTCGGATAGCCCGACCCCGGATGGTCTCTCGGGTGGGCGCCCTCTTCGCGCCATCGTTCGTGAATCGACTCAGCCATCGCGACGTAGCGCTCCTGCAAGTCCGGGGCGAAGGACGAAAGACCCGTTGGAACGTTGATGTGACAGTTGTTCTTGGAGCCGACGTATTCGGTCTGATGCAGGTCGAGCCACGACTCGTAGGCGCGCTGTTCCTGCATCTCGAAAAACGATCGAAAGAAAGTCGACCGATGATCGCGATTCGGCTCGACGTAGGTGCGGTCGTCGATCTGTTCGTAGGCGATTCCGAGCAACCGGGGCGGCACCGTCTCCCGGTCGTCCCACGACGGCACGCGAGGAAACCGCTCACCCGGAGCATCCCCCCGCTCGCCGAACATCCACAGAAAAAACGTCTCGTTCGGAATGCGCGTGCCATCCCAGAACCGAACGGGCGCCCGTTCACTGCCTCCGGGATTGGCATCAGGCACGAAAGTCAGCGTAAAGCGGCTCCACACATCCTGCCGCCACGTTGCCATCGCGGTGTCCGAGCCGGAGAGCCACTTCAACATCAGCCAGCTTGCAGCCGTGCCCGCGGGCTCGTGTGCGTGCGGCCGCGACACGAACACGCCGATCGGCCCATCGCCCACGGTCAGGGCGTAGACCGTACGCCCGCCGTACTGGGTGAATCGATCGAGGCGCACGTTTTCGGCAGTCTCGTATCGTTCAACGTGACGATCTGCTTCGTCGGGCGTCGCGATCAGATCGTCTTCATCAGGAATGATTCGATCGAGATCGGTAAGAGGCTGCATCTTCAGAGAATATAAGCTGCGATCACACCCCGTCTCATCTGAATCGCCGGATCCCGCAAAATTTGTCCTTTTCTTGTCAGCCCAATCCAATTCGTTTATATTAGTCTTCCTGCCGTGAACACAGGGTGTAGCATTAGGTCCCTTAAGGCTCAGGTTTATGGATTTCAAAGAAACCCTGCGTGACGAGCTCGTCCGCCGTGTCGACCTCTCCTTCTACGTGGAAGTGCAGAACGGCACCAGTGTGGCCGACCTCGTCGAGAAGATGCAGGCGAGCCATCGCAAGTGCGCGCTCGTCCTGGAAGGTGACCGGCTGAAGGGCATCTTCACCGCCCACGACATCCGCGATCTCGCCCCCAAATCCGATTCCCTCTGGCAACCCATCGGCACCGTGATGACGCACAACCCGGAAACGATCAGTGGGGACGCGTCGCTCCTCGAAGCCATTCAAATCCTCAACAACAAGCCCTATCGGTATCTTCCCGTCCTGAACAAGGACGGTCACGTCATCGGCACGCTGACGCACTATGCGGTCCTGAAGTATATCTCCGACCACTTCCCGGAGGAAATCTACAATCTTCCGCCGGAACCCGATCGCATCGCCCAGTCGCGCGATGGCGCCTGACCGCAACCCACTTCCCCGGTAGCAGGAGGTCTTGAGCAATGGCCGATACTCCGGCTGAATCACCTGCCGACGAAGGTGTCGAAATCGTAGAATCCATCGCTGTTCGTTTTGCCGGCGATTCGGGTGACGGTAGTCAGCTGATTGGCAACGAGTTCGCCAACACCTCGGCCATCCTCGGGAACGACATCTCCACGCTGCCTGACTATCCGGCGGAGATCCGAGCCCCTGCCGGCACCTTGCCCGGCGTGAGCGCCTACCAGGTCCATCTGTCCAGCGAAGAAATCTACACGCCCGGGGACGAGCCTCAGGTGCTCGTCGCAATGAACCCGGCCGCACTCAAAGCGAACATCGAGGACCTGCCACACGGCGGCGTGGTCATCGCCAACACCGACAACTTCTCGCGCAACAACCTTCGCAAAGCCGGCTACGAGCAGGACCCGTTGGAGGATGGTTCCCTCTCCGCCTATCGTGTGGCGAAAGTGCCCCTCACGACGTTGCACAAGGAAGCCGTGAAAGATGTAGAAGGCCTGTCGAACCGCCAGATCGACATGATGAAGAACATGTTCGGCCTGGGTCTGGCCTACTGGATCTTCGATCGCCCGCTCGAGCCGACAATTCGCATGCTCGAGAAGAAATTCGCGAACCTGCCCAACGTCGTCGAAGGCAACGTCAAAACGATGAAGGCGGGCTATAATTTCGGCGAAACGACCGAGCAGTTCCAGTATCGGTATCGCGTCTCGAAAGCACCGGTCGAGCCCGGCACCTACCGGGCGGTCAACGGTGCCCAGGCTACCGCACTCGGACTCGTCACGGCCGCCCGCAAAGCAGGGCTGACGCTCTTCTACGGGAGCTACCCAATTACTCCCGCAAGCTCCCTCCTGGAAGAGTTGGCTTCTCTCAAAAACTTCGACGTTCGGACCTTCCAGGCCGAAGACGAAATTGCGGCGATGGGATCGACCATCGGAGCCGCCTTTGGCGGGGCGCTCTCCGCGACCGGCACGAGCGGGCCCGGTATCGCCCTCAAGAGCGAGGCCATCAACCTCGCCCTCGTCCTCGAACTCCCCATGATCATCTGCAACTTCCAGCGCGGCGGGCCGAGCACGGGTCTTCCAACCAAAGCGGAACAGAGCGATCTGCTTCAGTGCATGTTCGGGAGAAACGGCGAGAGTCCCGTCATTGTGGTCGCAGCCAAAACACCGGCCGACTGTTTCGAAACGGCCATCGAAGCGGCTCGTCTCGCGCTCGAAACGATGTCACCGGTCTTCTTCATGTCCGACGGTTACCTCGTCTTCAGCTCCGAACCCTGGAGAATTCCCGATCCGGACTCGATACCCGAGATCCCGGTCGAGCCCTGGACGGACGCTGAGAACTTCCAGCCCTACAGCCGTGACCCCGAAACCCTCGCACGACCCTGGGCGCTGCCAGGCACCACCGGCCTCGAGCACCGCGTCGGCGGCCTTGCAAAGCAGGACGTGACGGGCAACGTCTCCTACGACCCCGACGATCATCAGCATATGGTCGACACGCTCGCGGCCAAGGTCGCGCGCGTGGCCGAGCGCATCCCCGAACAAGAGGTGGACGGTCCTGAATGGGGTGACCTGCTGGTCCTCGGATGGGGAAGCACCTACGGCGCGATTCGATCGGCCGTCCGGCGGGCTCAACAGAAGGGACAAAAGGTCGCCTTCGCCCACCTGCGGTATCTCAACCCTTTCCCGCGGAATCTGGGCGACATCCTGCTGAAATACGATCGAGTGCTCGTACCCGAGCTGAACGGGGGGCAGTTGTCCTTCCTCCTCAACGCAAAGTATCCATTGAAGGTGGAGTCCTATCCGAAGGTGCAGGGACAGCCTTTCAGGATTTCCGAAATCACCGAAAAGATCGACGAGCTGTTGGGCACGTAGACATCAGCGTTCTGGAGAAATCCAACATGGCGGAAGCAACAGCAACACCTCAGCTCACCCGCAAGGACTTCGTCTCCGACCAGGAAGTTCGCTGGTGCCCGGGATGCGGCGACTATGCCATACTCGCCCAGATGCAGCGCATCATGCCCGATCTGGGAATCCCCAAAGAGAAGATCGTGTTCGTATCCGGTATCGGCTGCTCCAGTCGTTTTCCTTACTACATGGACACCTACGGGATCCACTCGATTCACGGGCGGGCACCGACTCTCGCGACCGGTCTCAAGGTGGCCAATCCCGACCTCCACGTTTGGGTGATCACGGGCGACGGTGACGGGCTGTCGATCGGCGGGAATCACATGCTTCACGTTCTGCGCCGTAACGTGGACGTCAACATCATCCTGTTCAACAACCGGATCTACGGACTCACGAAAGGTCAGTACTCTCCCACGTCATTGCCCGGTCACAAGACGAAGTCCTCACCCATGGGATCTATCGAACAGTCGTTCAACCCCATTTCCGTGGCCATCGGGGCAGAGGCCACGTTCGTCGCGCGCACGGCCGACCGAAATACCAAACATCTGGCAGAAATTTTGGCGAAGGCCGCCGCCCACAAAGGAACGTCGTTCGTCGAGGTTTACCAGAACTGCAACATCTTCAACGACGGCGCGTGGCTCCACATCACCGAGTCCGAGGTAAGAGACGACAACACCCTGATCCTCGAAGATGGGGAGCCCATGATCTTCGGAAAGGACCAGGATCGTGGGATCCGTCTCAACGGTCTCTATCCCGAAGTCGTCGAGCTGGGCAACGGCGTGAGCGAAAACGAACTCCTCGTTCACGACGACAAGGCAGAAGGCCCCGAGCTCGCTTACCTGCTGAGCCGGCTCGGACCGCCGGATTTCCCGGTTCCTCTCGGGGTCTACCGATCGATCGAACGCCCGACCTACGAGGGCCAATTGGTCGAGCAGGGCGCTCAAGCCGTGGAAGAGAAGGGCGCCGGTGACCTGGCCAAGCTCTACCACGCGAGCGATACCTGGATCGTTCCTGAGGATTCCGGCTGGGTCCCTCCGGAGCAGCGCCGGGCGCTATCCACAGAGGTTTCCCCATCGACACCCGACTACACGCCCGACATCGATCACGAGGAAGAACCAAAAAGCGAGCTTCAAGACCTGATGGAGAACCGCATCGCCACGCTCGATCTGCCAGAGCCAGCCTGCGTCAAAGCCGAGACGACGCTCGCCGAAGGCGTTCAGCTGATGAAGGACCAGAACTTGGGGTGCCTGCTAGTCACCGACGATGATGGTAAGATCGAGGGGATTTTCGCGCAGGGTGACATCTTCTCCCAGGTTGCCCGCCGCGATATGGACATGAACACCACTACGGTGGGATCCCTGATGACCCCGGATCCGACCACCCTCAGCCGATCGGCCCCGATCGGACACGTCTTGCACCTGATGGCGCTTCACGGATTCCGTCACATCCCGATCGTCAACCGCGAGGGCAAACCCGTCGCCCTGGCGTCGTTCAAATCCGTACTCCAGTTCCTGGGCGGCATCCTGCAGTAGCCCAGCACAGAGATCGACTGAAACGCCCTCCGTCTTCACGCGGTGGGCGTTTCTCGTTCCACCAGGAGAGCCAGAATGGAAACGCTCAGAATCGGGATCGTCGGATCGGGTGGGATGGCAACCCGGCGCGCGCAGAACCTCTCGAACCTCGACCGCTGCCACATCGCCGCCATCGCGGCCCGCAACCCGGAAACCGGGTCCCGATTGGCGAAACAGACCGGAGCGGACCTCACGACGGATTGGCACGACCTGATCGCCAGGGACGACATCCACGCGATCGTCGTGGCCACCCACAACGCCCTGCATGGATCCATCATCATCGCCGCGCTCGAAGCTGGCCACCACGTCTTCTCTGAATACCCAGCCTCTCGCACGACGACCGAATGCGCAGCTATCGACGAACTCATCGACGGTCAGGCCGTTCTTCGTCTCGCCCACAATGCCCACATCTCCTCCGAGCATCGGGCCCTGCGCACGAGCATCGATCAGTCGGGCGCACCCGTACTCTCGCACTTCCTCCGGCTCACGCCCGGTCGTGGCCGACGCCCCGAGGTGTTGTTCAACCTGGACCTGTCGGGCCCGCCCGCCCTTTTCTTCGTCTACCAGGTCCAACCCTACGTCAAATTCTTCGGCCCTGCCTCATCGGTCCACTGCGAAGCAACCTATGAAGGCTTGCGTGACGACACCTCATACGACCGCTTCGTGAACGCCCTGACCGTGCGGTTCGAGAAGGGAGTCTGCGGCCAGTGGACCTGGGCGGGTGGAATCACCATCGACCGTGCCATCCAGGAAGCTCGCATCGTCACAACCGATGCCACATTCATCGAGACCGACGATGGCTGGGACATCTCCACGCAAGACACCGTATCGCCGCTCGAATTCGGCGAAAACGAGCATACGCTGGAATCCCAGTTCCTCGTCGACATCGCGGGTGATTCCGACTGGCGAGCCGACGCCCGAATCGATCTCGAGGCCGATCGGATCGGTCTTGCGGCTGAACGATCCGCCTCCGAGGGCCGTGTAGTCGACCTGAGCGAGACTCGTGAAGCATCCTTCCGCGTCCCAACCGGCTGATTCGACTCATCGCCAAATGAAATGGCCCTTCCAGATCGGAAGGGCCACTATTTGTTCTTGAAGGTAATGTGCGGAATCAGAGTGGGCTCGAAGCGGTCCAGACCATCCAGACCAAGCCGCTTGGCGTGCGCCCATCCCTCGTCGATACATCGACAAACATCCTTCACGCCGAGTCCCAGGAACGGGTCCGGAAACTGATGGAGTTTGGCACGTGCGTTGTCGAAGTGTTTGATGACGCCGTGGTAGACGCCTCGCTGAAGCTGATGGTAGGCGGCCGCCAGCTGAATCAGCGCCTGGAAAAAAATCCGGTTCGGGGTCTCACATCGTCGCCAGACCTGTTCCCACGCCTCGTGGCTCTCCCAATACTCGCCCGCGTTGAAAAGCTCGGCCCCACGCCGAAGATCCTGCCAATCCTCGCGTGTCAGCTCCGGCTCGACCGCGGCATCCGCCTCGATCGTGTACGCCGGGCGTTCCCGAGCACGTTCGAAATCCCTACGCATCGACCTGATGCGCAGCGACGTGCTGCTCCAGGGCGGCTTCGATGGCCATCAGATGGGCACGCACACGGATGTCGAGCTCCAGACTGCTGGGGGACTCCGATGTGATCATGTTTTCGGTGTGTTCGTTCCTGAAGAGCGAGATCGGGATGCCGCTTCCATCGCGTCGCTTTGGAACGTCCATATTGGGATGAATCACACCCGCGACAGCGTCCTCTCCTTCGATGCGATTCCGGGAATCGACGGGACAGACCCCACGAACACGATCGGTAATCGAACGACCGATCGACTTCAGCCTGTACTGTTCATAGAGGTAATAGCCCTGGCTTTCCCAATCCTCGTGAAGATCCAGGACGCATCGGAAACGCTGATTGGAAACCACCTTCTTGATACAGGCGATTTCTGGCACGTCGTCGCGCAGAAAGGCCCAGTTGATGTCCACATCCTAGGCGTTCAGACGCTGATCGGCGACCCAGGCGAAAGGACAGAGACACGGAACGACGGTCAAACGAAAGTGCCGACCCCATCGAACAGTCGCGTCTTCCAGAAACGTCAGCGCAGCCTCGACACCGGCCGGCTCATCACCGTGTGTGCCCCCGTTGATAAAAACGGCCGGCTGACCTTCATCTGACAGAGTCTCGACGGCGATGACCGGATACCCCGCCACTTCGTCCAGCACACGCGATTGAAGTCCATCCAGCGCCCGAATCCTATCCACGACCGACGAGAAGTCGCGAATCACGACCGCGGCCTCAAATCGCCGTTCCGGCCAGCTTCGCCAGGGCCCCGATCACCCGGTCGTGAATCTGCCCGTTGCTCACGACCACCCCCTGATTCTGCCGCATCCGTGAATCGGCTCGAAAATCGCAACATCCGTTTCACGCACGTACATCTACTTCGTGTCCACCGAGCGGTCGAGCCATCCGTGAAGCCCGATGTCAGCCGACCGGCGCCACGCAGTCAAAAACAAGGATGCCGTAAATCGCACAGACTCCGTCGCACGCTCCTTCGCGAACTTGGAAACGGCTTCGTTCGGCTCCCAGCCCTTCTGGCTGTAGCGAGGGAGTAGCTCTCCGAGCACGTAGGTATCTTCGACGAGCCCAAACCCGGTCTTGAACTGAGCCAGGATCGACGGCATCAGCGAATCGGCAGCTGTGACCTCGATTCCCTTCGCCAGATCGGCCGGCGACATCTCGAAAAACTCCGGAAGGGCGTCCACTTTCTCGTGAATGCCTCGGTGCACCTTCTCGCCATCAGGTCCGATACGACCGTTGAAGTGAATCGTCAGATGCAGCGGCTGACAAAGATCCTGCGCATAGTGTGCGACGAAGCCCGCGTAGAGCAGGCACTTGCTCTGGATGTAGGGATTCTCCGGCCACTTCCGATGCTCGGCGAAGGCAACCGCAAGACGCTCGGTCCATTCGGCCAGGGCATAGGGTAGAAATCCTACCTCCTCAGGCTTCTGGCCCAACTCGTGGCAGAGCGCGATGAAAGTGAAGCGATCGGTGGGAAGTGCTCTTCCGTCCAGCAGTTCCAGATCGAGGAAATGCTCACCGTGTTCGGCTGCCGATACGATCGGGGCGTCGCGGTTCTTCGAAATGTCCGGATCGTAGGACGCGTGGGCGACGCCCCTGGCGCCCGCCCGAAAGAAGGCGGGCATTTCGTCCGGTAGGGCTGTGACGGCCGCCTGCGATAGAATGTCGTGGCCGCCCCCCCACCAGGCCGATGCCGAGGATGCAGTCATCAAAACGAACAGTGCTACGGCCAGCCTACGCTCACGAGGCATCCTTTTCTCCTTGACCCAGAGTATGAATCCGATTAGACTCTCAATGTATTCAGCCCGCGATGCGACCGAGCTCTCTGGGGAGTGTAGCTCGAATTCGTCCGCTGGCCGATCTCTCTCTTGGGCACCCCAGGCGCGACCTGCGGGTGCTTTGTTTTTGGGGCTCGGCCAAGGTGGAACTGGCCGGCACAGCCACTGTCAAAAGCCGCCACACCAGAAGGGCCATCCGTCCTACCTGTTCGGATGGCCCTTCGCACTTGGCGGAAGCGCATCGGAATCGAACCGATCCTGTGTGGTTCTAGCACACAACAACGGGTTTGAAGCCCGCGGGGGACACCAGTTCCCCTCCCGCTTCCGTGTCAGTCGGCTTCCATCAGTGCATCTTCGCGCGCCATCTGCTCCTTCTGCCAGCCATAGTCGACGTCGCCCTCGTAAAAGGCTTCGGGTGTTTCGATCGCCCAGAGCTGCTTTCTGATCAGCCAGTTCTTGGGATCGAGTCGAAACGCCTGCTTCAACTCGGCGATCGCTGCCTCCCGTTTCCCCTGGTCCAGGAGAACGATCGCAAGCTGGAATCGCGCGTCAGCCTCCCGTTCTTCACCCGACAGAGGCTGGATCTTCGCGACCTCCCCTTCCTTCCAGGCGGCCGGCACCTCGCCCGTCTCCGCCCACGCCGTCAGCTCCGACCGGAACGTACCATCTTCGATGTTGACGGATCCGACGGAACGAACGAGTCGCCCGTCCTCGTCGACAATGATTGCGACGGGAACGAACTTCACGTTAAAGGCCTTTCCAATCTGATTCCGTTGATCCAACAGGGCACGATACGTTCCCCCCGCCTGTGTCACCCACGGGAGAGCAACGTCGGCGCCCTGCGCGTCCTGAGCGATGACCACGATCTCGACACGATCGCCATACGTTTGATAGAATCGCTGCCACCCGGGCAGCTGGCCACGACATCCTCACCAGGACGCCCACATGAAGAAGACCGTTCGTTTGCCTTCGAAGTCGAACGACCGAACCGGCTCGCCCGTCGAGAGATCGGGCAACGTGAACTGAGGGGGACGGTCTCCTGCACCCAGCCCTGAGCTCGGCTTGTCCATTCCTACCGCATCCCCGTCTCCACGCCAGCTCACCTGGAGGGGCGGCCCCTACCTGACCCAGGTCGACGTAGTCCACGCCATCCACTTCAATCAGATCTCCGTCAGCCAGTGGAATACACAAATCGCCCCGGCAGACCGAAAGCTGGTCCCCGCCTGGAAGGGGCTTCAGCTCCGAGCCCGTTGCCAAACAGAAGGCGTTCAGGTCAGCGTAGGTCTTTCCATCGCGCGTCGTTGCACGAATCGGTGTCTCAACACCGTCGATGGTTACAGCATCGTAGTCCATTGCGGACCCTCCTCCCGGCCACAGTAATAGAACGACCACGACAATCGCTCTGCTATAGTAGGACACGCACATCGCCCTTTCGTTCCGTCACGCCCTCCGAATCGAAGAAGTTCAGAAGGGGAACAGCGTATTTTCGCGAGGTTCCGACCAGGTCCCTGAAATCCGACACCCCAATTTCGCCACGATCGGTCGCGAACTGAACAAGCTTCTTACGAATCTCGTCGATCGTCTCCGAAGCGAACCACATCGACTCTTCGAGCCTCACCAGATCGCCCAGCGAGGCCATCGCATCCAATATCTGGTCCAGGTCGCCGTCACCTGCCGCCGACGCCAGCTCTACGAGATCGGGCGGCGACGCACCGGCCGCTCTTAGCGTCGTCAAAACCGACAGCCGCGTCGACTCCTGTTCAGGGCCGAACGTGACCACGTGGCCTGCTGCTCGCAGAACGGGGCCGTCCTTGACCACGTGGCCCGACGAAACGACCGCGTCGACCGCCCGTTGAACGAACGTCGGATCCGCATCGCGTCCAACAGCGGATCTGAGCGCACCTTGCGGCATCCCGGACTGGAGCGGATGCGAAACGTGATGCGCCGTCACGAGACGCTCGATGTCGGCCACCAGCCCATTCCAGTGCTCGGCAGCGGCGTAGCCGTCGTCCAGGCCGGGCACCAGCGTCGCCTCTTCGGCCTGCACCAGGTCAGCCAGATGCTGCTTGACGCGGTCGACCGACGTGCCCAGCTCCATCGCCAGCCCCGATGGTGTCGAAACGCTCCGTCGCGCCCGATCGAGGTAATGGAGCACAACCCGCGTCGGGTCATCCGTTTCGAGCTCGTGGAGTGCCGCGGTGACCTCGGAGCGCAGCCGACGATGTTTGACAGGTCTGGCATCCAGAACCACGCCACCACCCAGCGTCACGACGGGACTGAAACGCCGGATCACGAATCGGTCTCCCCGGGCGACCACCCCGGGGGCTTCCAGACGGAGCTGAACGAGCCCCGATTGGCCGGGCGATATCTCGTCCGTTTCCAGAGTCACGACCCTGGCCAGGACGTCTCGCGGCCCCAGGTGCAGGTGGACGCGGGCCCTATTCTTCACCGGCGACGCCTCCTCGAGCACCTCGAGACGCGCATCGATCATGTAGGTCGTTTCGAAGTGGTCGGGCTGGACCAGCAGATCGCCACGCTCGACATCCGCGACCTCCACCCCCGCAAGGTTCACGGCGACCCGTGCCCCGGCCACGGCCAACTCGACATCCTGCCCGTGCGTCTGAAGCCCCCGCACGCGCACCTGCTGTCCACCCGGCAAAAGATCGACCGAATCTCCATCAGTAACCTTACCGGAAACGACCGTACCAGTCACAATGGTACCAAAACCACGGACCGAAAAGGCGCGATCGACCGGCAATCGAAACACGCCGCTGTCCGGACGCTCTCCGACATTCGCGATCTCCCGTTCCACGAGGTCACGCAGCTCGTCGATCCCCTCTCCCGTCTCGCTCGAAACGGGCACGATCGGCGCGTCGGCCAGGAACGTGCCTTCCACGAGATCGGGTAGCTCCTCCGTCACGAGTTCCACCCACTCCTCTTCGACCAGATCCGTCTTGGTCAGGGCGATGATGCCGCGTTCTACGCCCAGCAGATTCAGAATCCCGAGGTGCTCGTGCGTTTGAGGCATCGGACCGTCGTCGGCCGCCACGACGAAGAGTGCCAGGTCGACACTACAGACGCCGGTCACCATATTTTTCACGAAGCGTTCGTGTCCGGGAACGTCGATAAAGGTGACGTTGTCCTTCCAGTAGGCGAACCCGATATCGATCGTTACGCCCCGCGCCTTCTCCTCGGGCAACGTATCCGTATCGATTCCGGTCAACGCACGGACGAGCGCCGTCTTGCCGTGATCGATATGACCCGCCGTTCCGATGATCACGTGGCGCACGGGTCGCTCCATTCGACATCGAGCACCCTCTGGATGGCGTCGGCGACTGCCTGCACATCGTCATCCGGCACGGTCCTCAGATCCAGATGAAGGGCATCGTCTCGAACATAGCCGACGACCGGTGGATTTCCCAGTCTCAGACGTCGCGCAAGCTCGCCCGCCGAGCAGCTCGACCGAACGATCACAGCCGCACTCGGGATCGTTTCGACAGGAAGCGCGCCGCTCCCTACCTGCGCGGCCGAATCCACGATGTCGACATCGCGGGTCCCGATCGCCGTCGCCAGACGTCCGGCCCGAGCCCGCACGGTCTCTACCGATTCGGTCAGCATACGCGTCACCGGGTGACGTTCGGGCAGACGGCTCGCGTTCAGGAACAGCTTGAGGGTTTCCTCCAAAAGGAGATAGGTGATCTTGTCGCATCGGAGGGCTCGCATCAAAGGATTTCGTCGGATTCGCTCCAATGCGTCCCGCTTGCCGACCAGAATCCCGCATTGTGGGCCCCCAAGCATCTTGTCGCCACTGAACGTCACGACATCGGCTCCGGCTTCCACACTCTCGGAAGCGATCGGTTCGTAGGGCAACCCGAATGCTCGAACGTCGTGCAATACCCCGCCCCCGAGGTCGTGCAACACAGGGACGTCGTGACGCGCACCGATCTCGACCAGATCGGACAGGGAAACCTCGGCCGTAAACCCTTCCACGCGAAAGTTGCTCGGGTGAACCGAAAGCAGGAGCGATGTGGCGTCGGTGATCGCGGCCTCGTAGTCTCCGGCGTGCGTCCGGTTCGTCGTACCCACCTCGACCATTCTCGCGCCACTGCGTTCCATAATGGCAGGAATGCGGAAAGACCCGCCGATCTCCACCAGCTGACCCCGCGACACGATCGCTTCGCCGCCCTCCGCCAGCGTGTTCAGCGCGATCAGGACGGCGGCCGCATTGTTGTTCACGAGCGCGGCCGACTCGGCGTTCGTCAGCCGACACAGCAGCGACTCGACGTGGTCGATGCGGGACCCACGATCGCCCGATACCAGATCGTACTCCAGATTGGAGTAACCCGAGGCGATCTCAGCAACTTTCCGCGCAACGTCTTCGGCAATCGGAGCACGGCCGAGATTGGTATGGAGAACCACCCCCGATGCGTTGATGACACGTCGGAGACTCGGAGACATCAGTCGCTCGACACGTCGCTCGATGTCCTCGACGATCCGTGCTTCCAGGTTGCCCTCCGGGACGAACACGCCTTCCCGAAGCCGATTGCGCAGGTCGGCTGCCGCATCGCGGGCCAGGTCGACCAAAATGGATCGGTCACAGTGAACGGATAGCGCGCGCACGGCCGGAAGATCGAGCAATCGATCTACACCGGGAATCTGCGAAAGAAGAGCCTGCTTGGGATTGGATGTGCTCACGTCGAAGACCGAATGAGGATGCGGTAACTTCGTTTCGATGCTTGTCGACAAGGTCCATTGAGGACCGCAACGCCGACAAGCCCGTAAGTTACTATAAATCAACCGGATTCGCGGGAATCGGACCATTCGTCTCCCCACCGGCATCCGGGTCGTCCAATATCCTAATTTATCCTTCGGCGCAAAAAGGCGCAATCGCCTTGTCTCCCGGCAAAGCTCGCAAGTGCTTTATTTGACAAGAATTTGGGCAAGTCGTATCTTCTGCCTTGCGTGCGATTTTCCTCCGCAGTTCCCCTTCTGCGCCATACAATCTGTGCCCCTTCACGAGGATTTTTTGGAAATCCACAAAGCCGTCGTCCCGGTTGCCGGGATGGGCACCCGTCTGCATCCAACCACGCGGGCACTGCCGAAGGAAATGCTGCCCGTCGGACGGCAGCCCACCATCCAGCACGTAGTGGACGAACTCGCGGCTGCCGATCTTACGAACCTGCTCTTCATCACCACCCCGGCCAAAGCGATCATACAGCAACAGTTCGACGACGCGTCCAAAACAGACGGAAACGGGAAAGCATCCGGGCTGACCTACGACTTCGCCGAACAGCAGACACCGCAGGGATGGTCGAAACCCGGTGGCACGGGTGCTGCGATCGCGATGGCCGAAACTTTCGTAGGCGAACAACACTTCGTCGTCGCCTACGGTGACACCATCATCAAATCCTCCTCGTCTCCGGTCTTTCTCGAGCGGATGGTGGCCATCCATCAAAGGGTCTCCGCGGACGTGACCATCTGTGTCCGCCCCGTGCCCGAGGCGATGGTACCCAGTTACGGCATCGTCCGACCGGCGCACGGGCAGGATTCGACCGCCGAGTATTTCGTCATCTCCGACATTGTTGAAAAGCCCCCGCTCGATCGGGCACCTAGCAACCTCGCCGTAAGCGCCCGCTACATCTTCAGCCCCGACATCTTCCCTCACATCCATCGCCTGGGTCCCGCTGAGGACACCGAGGTCGACATCACAGACGCCATTCGAACCCTCGTCGAAGAAGGCGGCAAAGTCTGTTGCGTGCCCCTCGCCCGTGACGAGATCCGCTACGACATCGGGAGCCACGAGGGCTACTTCAAGGCCTTCATTGATTTCGCGCTCGAAGACCCGGACTGCGGCGACGCCATCAGAAACTACCTCGATTCTGTTACAAGTGGGTCGTCCGAATGACGTCGATTGGCCTCCTCGAGGCCTCCGAGTGGCAGAGTCGCCTCGAGCAGAACACACCCGATCTTAAAACCCGCCTCCAAACGATCTACGGTCCCGACAGTGCGATTCAGGATGGGCGCAGGCGTCTCTGCCTCCAGGCCGTCTCCACCTTCATCGATCACTATGGTTCGGAGCGTGGAATTCTGATCTCGCGCGCGCCCGGCAGAATCAATCTGCTGGGCAACCACATCGACCATCGGGGCGGCTACCTCAACTATATGGCCATCGACCAGGACACGCTTCTGGTCGCGTCCCCCAACGATGACGACACCGTTCGTGCACGCAATGCCCTGGGCGATCGGTTCGAGCCCTTCGAATTTCGCATTGGCGAACTCTTACCGGCGAAGGCCAGGCGGCGATGGCAAGCCTTCATCGAAGAGGTCGACCTCACACCACGCGTCTGGCAAAACTACATCCAGGCCGCCGTACTGTATCTTCAGGACCAGAACCCCGACCGCGAACTCAAAGGGATGGACATTTCGGTTCACGGGGATGTGCCGATCGCCGCGGGGCTCGCTTCATCCTCGACCCTCGTCGTCTCCGCCTTCCAGGCGTGCACCGCCTTCAACGGAATCGACATACCCCCCGACGAACAGGCAGAGTTCTGCGGCGCGGCCGAGTGGTACGCGGGCACGCGTGGCGGGTCGGGCGACCACGCCGCGATGCTCTATTCCAAGCGCCAGGCGATCCTCCACCTCCGATTTTTTCCGCTCGTCAACACGGAGGTACCGTTCCCCGCCGGGTATCGGATCCTCGCGTGCAATTCGTGCGTCGAGCACGCGCCACCCGGTATCTTCAACGAACGCGTCGCCACCTACGAAATAGGCCTGATGATGCTGCGGAAGGACTTTCCCGACCGTCTCGCATCGGTTCAACACCTGCGCGACCTCGTGCCCGACGAGCAAGCGCTTACCACTCCCGACTTTTACGGAATGTTGAAAACACTTCCCGAGCGCGCATCCCGAAAAGAGATTCGAACCGCCCTTTCCAAACAGGAGGACCGCCTCGCCAGCCTGTTCGCGCCCCACCCGGAGCCCGAGGACGGCTACCGAATCCGTCAGGTGATGCTCTACGGCGTGGCAGAGTGTGCCCGGAGCGCGAAATCCGCCGATCTCCTTTCCGCCGGCCAAGTCGGGGCGTTCGGCGACCTCAAATACCTGTCCCACGACGGAGACCGGCGCTTCCGTTTTGACTCGAACGGCACCGCGACACCCGTCGAAAACCGCGTCACCGAAGAAATGGTTGAAACGCTGATCGAAACGAACGGCCCCGTCCACGCTCAATCTGGTGGATACGACTGCAGTTGCGAGGAACTGGATCACCTCGTCGACATCGCGCAAAGTGTCGACGGTGTCGCAGGAGCGGGGTTGACGGGCGGTGGCCTGGGTGGGTGTGTCCTCGTCGTCGTCGAAGAAACCGCCGTCGATCGACTGACCGAAACCCTCCAGACTCACTTCTACGATGCCCGAGGTCTCGAGAGCGATATGCTCGTCTGTAGCAGCGTCGAAGGCGCCGGGGTCTTGTAACAGTGAGGATAGCGATCGGCGGGCTCTATCAGGAATCGCACTCCTTCTCGCCCGCCCCGGCCGGTCACGACTGTGTTCCTCTGTCTTTTGCGGCCACGAACGCGTCCGGAATGCCCGTGCGCCGCGATTGCATCGAGACATTGAGCGCGGATCTTCTCGCGCGTCTGAAGGCTGCCCTCCCGGTTGACGGCGTCTTTCTCGCGATGCACGGCGCCACGGTTGCCGAGCATCGCGACGATCCGACCGGCCATCTGTTCTCAGAGATTCGGCAACTCGTCGGCCCCGGTGTCCCGATCGCCGCATCCGTCGACCTCCACGCCAACATCACGCGACAGATGGTCGCCGACGCCGTGGTGGGCTACCACACGGCCCCCCACATCGATCAGCGAGACACCGGTGCCCGGGCAATGCGCGCTCTTCTTCGCGCCCTCGACGGCACGCCGCTCACGGCTGCCCTGCGCCAAATCCCGATGATCGTACCCGGCGAGAACGCACGCACGACCGACGGACCCTATTCGGAGGTAATGGACGACGCCATCGCCCTGGAATCGCAGGAAGGCATCCTGTCCGCGTCGGTCTTTTGCGTTCAACCCTGGCTCGATCTTCCAGAAATGGGCTGCTGTAGCGTCGTCGTCACCGAGAACGATGAGGTCCGGGCGCAAGCCGAAGCCGACCGCCTGGCGCAGGATCTCTGGTCCCGGCGGCGCGCCTTCACGCCAGACCTTGTCCTCGTCGATGACGGCCTCACACGAGCCCTCGCTGACGATCGTCGACCTTATGTCTTTTCCGATTCTTCCGATGCGCCGAGCTCGGGTGCGCCCGGCGACAGCACGGTCCTGATCAAGGCGGTGCTCGACCGGAAGATCGCTACCCCGGTCCTCCTGAACATCGTCGACGCAGCCGCGGTTGCTTTGGCCATTGACGTCGGGGTAGGAAATCAGTCACATTTCACCGTAGGTGCCGGGCTGTCCGATACCTTCTACGACCCCGTCTCCTTCGAAGCATCCGTTAAGACACTCTTCGACGGCAGCTTTCGATTCAAAGGAGCCGCCTCCCAGGGCGTTGAATTCCATATGGGGCGAACGGCCGTCCTCGTCTCCAACGGACTCCACCTCGTCGTGATGGAACGGCCCATCTTCCAGTGGGATCCCGAGCTTTACCGATGTGTGGGCCTCGAACCGACAGACGCGAAGATCGTCGTCGCCAAGTCCCCTGCTGCCTTTCGCGCGGCCTACAAGCCGTTCGCGGCGGAAATATTGAACATCGACTGTCCGGGTGTGTGCAGCCCGAATCTCAAATCGTTTCCCTGGAAGCGGGTCACACGCCCGATCTATCCCCTCGATGACGACACCCCGTTCGACATCGACTGACTTCGTCCCGACATCACGACTCAAGCACTCGAGCTGCGCTGAGAGAGGAGTCATCAATGCCCGAAGCGAACATTGTATCCATCCGTGAGTACCTGGGTGGAGATGCGGATACCTTGCTCAATCACAAAGCCATCGTGACATCCGATGGCCTGGCTCTGCCCGGACCCGACTTCGTCGAGCGGGTCTTTCTGGATTCCGATCGACCCATCCCTGTTTTGAACAGCCTGCAGCGATTGTACAGCACGGGCCGCCTGTCTGGAACCGGCTACGTATCGATTCTGCCGATCGATCAGGGCATCGAGCATTCGGGTGGTGCGTCTTTCGCGCCGAACCCGATCTATTTCGATCCTGAAAACATCGTCAACCTCGCCATCGAAGGCGGATGCAACGCCGTCGCGTCGACCCTCGGCGTTCTCGGAATCGTCGCACGCCGTCACGCCCACCGGATACCCTTCATCCTCAAATTCAACCACAACCAGCTTCTCACGTATCCGAGCCAATACGATCAGATCTTCTTCGCCCAGATCGAACAGGCCTGGAACCTGGGCGCCGCTGGCGTCGGCGCGACGATCTACTTCGGCTCTCCCGAATCGAATCGCCAGATCACCGAAGTCAGCGAAGCCTTCGCACGCGCACACGAACTCGGAATGTTCACCGTCCTCTGGTGCTACCTGCGCAACAGCGCCTTCAAACCCGCCGACATCGACTACCACGAAGCCGCCGACCTCACCGGCCAGGCCAACCACCTGGGCGTGACGATCGGCGCAGACATCATCAAACAGAAGCTACCCACCAACAACGGCGGATTCACGGCGATCGACTTCGGACGCACGCACGACAAAGTCTACAGCGACCTCAGCAGCGACCACCCGATCGACCTGTGTCGTTACCAGGTCGTCAACTGCTATATGGGAAAGGCGGGTCTGATCAACTCGGGGGGCGCATCGTCCGGTGCGAGCGACTATGCGGAAGCCGTGATGACCGCCGTCGTCAACAAACGCGCAGGCGGCACGGGTCTCATCTCCGGGCGGAAAGCCTTCCAACGCCCGATGGCGGAGGGCATCGAACTCCTCAACGAAATCCAGAACGTCTATCTCTGCGAGGACGTCACCATCGCTTAGGGCGACTTCGCCACCTTCGAGTTGCCAGTGTTCCTGGAAGCCCCTGTTCTCCAGGGGAACCAGTTGTCAGTCGTCAAGCAGAACGCACAAAGGGCTCCCGAACATCTCGGGAGCCCGTGTTCTTACGCTACTTTCTTCAACCTATCCGCGGAATCGGATCAGTTTCTCCCCGAATAGGGCCTGGAACACGGGTTCGACCACTCTCCGTGTCCTCAGTGGTCGCCTTTTTACCCTTTCCGCCGCCGCCGCCGCTCCCGCTTCTTCGGTTTCGGCATAAACTTCTCTACCCGCTCGGTAATCGTGTCGGCTGTGTAGGGCTTGACGATGTAGTCGTTCGCCCCTTCCTGGACAGCCTCGATCACCGTTTCGTTGTCCGTCAGTGACGTGAGCATCACGACGGGTATGTTGGCCAGCACCGAGTTTTCGCGAATCTTCTTGAGGGCCTCGATCCCGTTCATGGCCGGCATCATAATGTCGAGCATAATCATCCCGGGCGGTTCCTTGCGCGCGAGGTCGTAGGCCTCGTAGCCGTTCGTCGCTTCAACCGGAATGTAGCCGAGCTTTTTAATCACGAAACAGAGTGCTCGTCGACTCGCGATCGAGTCTTCAGCCACGAGGATCCTGTTCGACTCGATCGGAGCGGCAGGAGCCGCCTGCTCCTGTAACGGGTTGCCGCAGTTGCTGCAGAACTTGCTATCGGGAGGGTTCTCCGTGTTACACTTCGGACACTCGACGGGCCCCTTTGGAACCTCCTCGACTTTTGCGGCCGGAGCTTCGGCACCCGGCGCAATGTCGATCGAGAAAGCCTCCTCCACGTGCCTTGCCGGTTCCACGATAGAACCGAGCAACTCGTCGACGGTCGCCTCATCGAACCCGAAGTATTCCTTTGCCCGGTTGTCGAGGTCTTCTCGTGACTCGCCCGCGCCGTCGTCCAGCAGAACCGAAACGAGCACACTCGACAGGTTAATGACCTGCAGGATCGTCTTGATCCCACCTGCCGGTGTCTTGTCGGATTCGTAAAAGTGATGGCTGAGGACGACGTCCCCCAGGAGCTTGGGGAGTTTCCACTTGCGACACAGGAGCGCACCGATCTTTGCGTGGTCGACACCGACCGACTCCTGCTCGGCCAGGACCATATGCATCTTCTGACCCTTGGAGACGCCCAGAGCCGATCCGTATTCGAGCGGTTTATACTGCACGAAGAACAGGATACCAATGTCCTGCAGGAGACCGACCGTGAACACGTCGGCAGGCAGGTCCGACGGCAGCTTGGACGTAATCGCGGCAGATGCGACGCCGTAACAGATGGACCGTTCCCAGAACCTGGCGTGATCGAACGGCCCCCCCGGTTCAGTCGGAAAGTGCGAAAGCAAGTCGAGACCGACGGCCAGGTTGCACATTTTCTTGTAGCCCAGAAGCTGGATGGCCTGCTCGATGCTACCGACCCTTTCCGCCAGTTTATAGAAGCCGGAGTTCACGACCTCGAGCATCTTGCCCTCGAGCGCCGAGTCCGACCCGACACGATCCGCGACCTCCTGGACCGGGGCGCTCAGATCGGACGTGAGCTGCGCGATCTCCGCTGCGGTAGAACTGAGTTTTGGAAAATCTTCCGCCTGATTGATCAGGTGGACGACTTCCTCGTCGGTCATCGCCATTGAACCGTCCCGCTCCGACTACGACTTGACGAGCTGCTGGCCATCGAAGATCAGCTTCTCGCCCTCGTAAATGCATCCCGTTTCTTCGTCCAGGTGATACTTCATCAACTGTCCGATCGACAGATGATTGAAGACCTCCTTGGGATCCTTATACTTCTCGATCAGCTTGTCGATCGGCCCTTCGAACTCGATCTTTCGCCGTTTGGGCCTGCCCTTCTGCTTCTGTTCGATTTCCTCAGCCGACATAATGGGAAGCCGCTCCGAGGTCGGGCCGAGCCGACTGGCAAACTCCTGCTTGCGACGGTACCGATCGTGTCGCAATTCACTCGGCGTCAGATCCTCGTCTTCGTTCGCGAGGGAGTCCGCCTCGTCCATCTTTTTGTTCCAGCGGTCCCGCTCGCTCTCCTTGAGCTGATCGTCCCCCGCTTTTCGCAGAATGTCCTTCAACGGATCACTCACGCCTCAATCCTCCACCGTGGCAAAAAAACCAAAAGCCCCGCACGAGATCCGGTAGGGTTGGACCGTGCAGGGCATAATCTCGATGCGATTCGTAGGACGGGTATTGTTAAGCATCGCTAATGGTTTGAGAATAAGGTGGGGAGGGCCTTTGTCAACGGGAATTTCCGCCGCAAGCCCGAAGATATCTAGGTACTTACGTACCCGTTCGTCCAGATTCGGGGCTTCGATCATCCTGCAGATCTCGTCCGCCTGATACTGACGGCAGACATCGGGCCGGTCTTCGTAAATCGCGCAAAGCAGGTCATCGGTTAAGTGGGGGCACCGTGCCCCCACGGGCTTACCCAGCCCGGCGATGTCGGGGGCCACACAGCAAGCCCCACACCGGGTGCATTCCATCGAATTCTGACCGACCGGAGAGCCCATCCTGGCCCATTCATTGACGTCGTGGTCTGCGCCGCCTACATTGGCTGGCCGTTCAAAATATACGAAATTTTCCTCGTTTCCTTCTCAAATGACCCTCGACGGAGCGGAAAATGTCCGAATTCGAACGTCTGGTCGACCTGATGGCCAGACTCAGAGCCCCTGACGGCTGTCCCTGGGACCGGGAGCAGACCCACGACACCCTCAAGCCCTACCTGATCGAAGAGGCTTACGAGGTGCTCGATGCCATCGACTCAGGCGATCACACCCAGCTCGTCAACGAACTGGGCGACGTCCTACTCCAAGTCGTTTTTCACGCACAGGTCGCACACGAGGGTGGTCGATTCGAGATCGAAGATGTCGCGAAGGCGATCTCCGACAAACTCGTGCGGCGCCACCCTCACGTCTTCGGCGACGTCGAAGCCAAGGATGCGGATGAAGTCCTGAAGAACTGGGAACAGATCAAATCGGAAGAACGTCACGAAAAGGGTCAGGATAGCCCATCGATTCTGGAGGGGATTCCACGCCACTTGCCTGCGCTTCTCCGTGCCGAGCGCATTCAGAAAAAGGTAGCCCGCGTGGGGTTCGATTGGGACAACACCGAAGAAATCGCCGTAAAGGCACGGGAAGAGGTCGAGGAATTCATCGAAGCCCTATCTTCCGAAGATCAGGAGCGGATGATCGACGAACTGGGTGATATTCTGTTTTCGATCGTCAATCTCGCCCGCTTTGTTGGCCTCTCACCGGAAGAAGCCCTGACGCGAACGAACGCGAAGTTCATCGAACGCTTCCGCTACATCGAAAAAGAACTGCAAGAACGTGGAACGACGCCGGAGGCTTCAACGCTCGAAGAGATGGACAAGCTTTGGGAGCAGTCGAAATCGGCTTGAAGAACCTTCAGTCGGACCAGACACTTCGCTCCAGCACCGTGACGGCCGCCATCAGATCCTGGGCAGCTAAACCGGAGAGGTAACAGATAGTCCCGGTTCCCCTCCATTCAGCCAATCGGTCCAACGCGGCGTCCCCGACCGTCGGCGCATCATCCGGTAGCACCTCAGGCCTATCCGCGAAATCACCCGACACACGCGCCTGCGCGACGTGGTCGGGCACTATCCGGCGAGACTTCAATACGTCAGGCGAGACCTGGACAGACCGGGGATCTCCCGCCACAACCGAGAGATGCGTCCGCACATTCAGATGTCGGTCCAAAATCACGGGAGTCGGCGTGGGCATGGCCGTAAACACCGCATCGGCTCCCTCCGTCGCTTCGTCGATGGACAGCACTGCTTTTACCGGCGTCGACAGGCCGGAGAGTCGATCGACGAACGCCCGGCGACGATCCTCACTCCGACTCGTCACACGAACCTGCTCACAGCCGAGTTTCTCATCGATGCACCGAACGATCCATTCCGCAATCCTCCCCGTACCGACGACCGCAGCCGTGTCGACCGAATCCGGTCCCAGATAGCACGCACCCAGCACCGCGGCGGCCCCGGTCCGACCATTCGTGATCGCCTCCGCCGCAACGGTCGCCCGCCGCCCCGTTTCGAGATCTTCCAGCTCGATGACCGCCGTTCGCCCACCCAGTCGTCCGCTCGTCTCGCTGGATCGCTCTTCGATGATCTTCCGCCCCCGATAACGTCCTGCCCATTCTGCGGGCATATCGAGACGGAAAACCTCGACGTCTCCGGATCTCTCCACAGATATTTCTCGCTCCGGGTTGATCAGATCGCCCTGACCGTAGAGACGGAATGCCCGGTCACACGCGTCCAGGTAGTCTGCCGTCGACAGGATCTCTTGAACGGACTCCTCTGTCACCGTCACGCCGTTGGACGAATCTATCATCCGGCGTCCACCACCGGCATCAGAATACCGGTTTCATCCCCGAGCATCGTTCCCCGTCCTTCAAGGAACCATCGACCCGCAAGGGCGCCGCTCGCCGCGTCCAGTTCGTGGTCATTCGCCGTCTTCCTGAGCCCTCTCAACCCGAGTCGACGCAGTCCTTTGAGCAGCCCTTCCAGATCGTGCTGCTTTCTGGGAATACCCCACACATCCTGCGCACCCCCAGGATAACATTCCACCGCTCGAAACCCCATCTGATCCATCTGCTCTTTCAGCTGGATTCCTCGCTCGGTCAGCATCCGCATCGGCCCCAAGGTGATCGGAAAAAAACGAATCCCCATCTGCTGCAAAGCCCGATCGCACGGCCGCAGGTGTTCCCCATTCCGGTCATCCAGCGTCTTTCGTCCTGGAGGCAAGGTAAGCGGTGCATCCATCGGCACCAGCACGGGCGCGTGCGACTCCACGAGCTCGAGCAACTCATCATCCTCGTAGACCGTCGACACGCACGCCTGATTCCCATCCAGCACGCAAACCCCCGTCGGCCGCTTCGGAGATCCAGCAAGATCAACTCCGAGAATGATGCTCTCTGATTTCTTAGCTTCTTTCATATTGACCCATTGCGCCACCGCTCACCCTGAGACATCACGGGACCGATGGCGCCACCATCATTGCTTCTCAGTGCAGGTTATATCGAAGGGCGAGCGGTGGCAAATTACCGATCGTCCTTCGATATGGCGATCGATCACTTCTGCTATGGGGCACCGCTCTGAGCGAGACGCCTACTCAGGATGATCGGTCGGCACTACCAGCCCGGTTGGCAGTGGCCAACCTACCGCACCCCATCGAATTCAGCAAGCCACGTACGTTATCTCATCCGAATGTCTCCCAGCCTTGGTGGTGTTTCTTCGCGTCTTCGCGCCTTCGTGTTGCCTTGGTCTCTTAGTAGTCGTTACCTTACGGCTCGCTTCGCAGATCACGTCTTCGGAGGACGTATGAAGATCACGCACGCCGAGACATTCATCGCTGGAAACCCTTGGAAAAACTGGCTTTTCACGAAAGTTCATACCGACGAGGGCATCACGGGCGTCGGCGAAGGGACAATCAACGCCTTCGCCAAAACCGTCGAAGCGGCCGTCCACGAACTCGAATCGATGTATGTGGGAATGGACCCGTTCCAAGTCGAACGCATCGTCCAAAGAATGTATCGTGACGTCTACAGTGACGGCGGCCAGGTTCACAAACACGCCGTCTCGGCCATCGAAGTCGCGTGTTGGGACATCATCGGAAAAAGCCTCGACGTCCCGTGCTGGAAGCTCCTGGGCGGTCAGGTACGACAGAGCGTCAAGGCCTACGCCAATGGCTGGTATCGCGGCGATCGCACACCCGAAAACTTCCACTCGCTCGCAAAAGGCGTCGTCGGACGTGGCTACAAAGCCCTCAAGTTCGATCCCTTCGGCTCCGCCTACCAGATCACCGACAACGACGACGAGGCCCTTGTCATCGACATCATCGCCGCCGTGCGTGACGCCGTCGGTCCGAGCGTCGACATCCTGATCGAAGGCCACTGTCGCTTCAACACGTCGACCGCCCTCAAGTTCGCTCGCAAGATGGAGCCCTACAATCCGACCTGGTTCGAGGAACCAACACCCCATCACAAGATCGACGCGCTGATCGAAGTCGCGCGCGCTTCTCCTGTCCCGATCGCCACCGGCGAAAGCCTCCACACGAAGTACGAATTCGCCGAACTCCTCAAACACGACGTCGTGCACATCCTCCAACCCGAGCCTCTCGCGTGCGGCGGTCTCTGGTCGTGCCGAAACATCTGTGATATGGTTGACGCCCACTACGGCGTCGTCGCGCCCCATAATGCACAGGGTCCGGTCTGTACCGCGCTCTGTATGCAGCTCGCCGCGTGCACGCCTAACCATTTCATCCAGGAAATCTTCGACGAGTTCAACGTCGAATGGGAGAAGGAACTCCTGACAGGCCACCACTACGAAGTCAAGGATGGTTATATCGACGTTGCTCACGCGCCCGGACTTGGAATCGACCTGAACATCGAAGAGATTCAGAAGCATCCCTACGCGGAAAGCAATTATCTACCTCTGTTCAAGGACGGGTGGGAACGACGTGAGGGAGAGGCATAGCGGACGGTGGGCTGTCGGCGGTGGGCTGTGAGAGACGGCGACGCCCTCTTTGCCGGTGGGAGCGGACTCTGTCCACGAACAGACAGGAATAGTGATCACGCAGCAAAACGGCCTGTCACCCCGGTGCCCTTCTTGGCGGGGGCCATTCTGATCTTCACCGGAGAGGCTACACGAGACAGAGGATCGTCCCGCCCTTAACACAGAATAGAAGGATGAGGAAATGCTGCTCACAACACCAACCATCCAGAACGCGACCATCACTACCTATCACGGTCTCGTCAGCGGTGAAGCCATCCTCGGAGCGAACGTCTTTCGAGACCTGTTTGCAGGCATCCGCGACATTGTCGGTGGTCGATCGGGTGCCTATGAAGAAGAGCTTCGCCGCGCCAAAGACATCGCCGTCGAGGAAATGGTGCAACAGGCGCAGTCCCTCGGCGCCAATGCCGTCATCGGCGTCGACCTGGACTACGAGACGATCGGAGGTGGCACGGGGAATATGCTGATGGTCAGCGCGAGTGGAACCGCGATAGTGTTCGAAGAAAACTAACCACGGAGGACACGGAGTGGTGATGTCGCCGCTCTTGTCTTTTGCCTGAGCTTGAAACAGCCATCAGCGACGCGCGAGGCGTCGCACGTAGAGACAACCACACCCTAAATGCTAAAACCGTTGAGGCTGTAGCAGCCGTACGCGAGGTGGCGAGTAACGACAAGGCCCGTCTCCAGACGCCGGAGTATGAACGAGACGAGTATTTCGTGAACTGTGATGACGAGGGTCAGACGGTTCCGACACTCGAAGGCACCGAGGTCGAAACGCTATCCGCCGGCAAACATCCGTGGCTCAGGTCCGAAGGTGAGCATCTGCTCGTGAGTCGTTGGCTTGCGCACTTCATCGGCTTTCGCCATCGCGTGATCCATCTTTTCCTCGACCACCCCGATCATCCCGATTGCACGTTCGCGCAGATTCGCAGCCTGTTGAAGTACAATTCGCCGGGCAAGCTCGATATGCCGATCGGAGGTCACGTCACCGGCCTGGACGACTTTCGTTCATCCTTGTCTCGTGAGCTTCAGGAAGAGCTCGGTCTTGACATCGATCGCGATGTCGAGAGATTCCGCGAACTGGGCACGTTCAACATCGTTGAAGACGACGATATGCCTGACCACATCGAAGTCGAACACGCCACGGTCTACCAGGGGACGATCACTGTAGACGCGATGCGCCGACTACAGTTTCAAAGCGATGAAGTCGGAGCATTGGCGCTGTTCAGAATCGATGAACTGGATCGATGGATCAGGGAACGACCGAAGGATGTGGGCGGAGGAATGCGGGAATCGTGGACGTACTACGAAATGCGCCCCTTCGATACGGCTGCTTCGCAGCCTACTAAGGACAGTCACTGAGGACACGAGAAGGGCTGAGCCGCGGAGGACGCGGGTATGGCTGCCTCCACTATCATATGGACGCAGGCAAACTCGCAGGGTCACTTCGAGCGCGAGTCGAGAAGTCCCTCATTACCCGAATCACTTCGACGCGCACCCAGCCTTCGGAGAGTGACATTGGCGGCTTTACGATAATTCTCGAGGTCCACGCCCTTCACTGGCTGCCATTCCCCAGCCTCTATTGACCGCATCAAATCCGCTTCTTCGTTATCAAGAGGTTTAAAAGGCTCCATCCACGCCTCTCTACTTTCTGTCTGTGGGTACAGAGTTCTGATACAAGTAGACGCATCTGACAAGGCTCTCGTGCCAAAAGTGGCCCCGGGGCCACTTTTTCAATAAAAAGACACAACTTATTGATAAATCTTCACTTACTGATTCTTGATCAACTCGAGCAATAAATCAAGAGCGGCCTTCGTAAAGACCTCCATATTCGCCGCCCTATCCTCGCTCCTCGTCTCGATCGTAATCGCCTTGTCCGTCGCTCCCGATACACCAATACAACAGTGACCGGGCTCGTCGCCGTATCGATTCCCAGTCGGACCTGCAGCTCCCGTCTCCCCGATCCCCCAATCGGTCCCCAGCCGTTCGCGAGCGGCCGTGGCTAGAACGAGGGCGTGTGTCTCCGTCGACGCCCGCTCCTTCGCCATATCGTCATCCGAGATCCCCATCAGCGTCTGCTTTGAATCACCTGTGTAGCAAGTGCCTCCACCCTTAAAGTAGGCCGAGGCACCGGGCACTGCCAGTAACGCCGCAGAGATCAGGCCGCCGGACGATGATTCGGCGACCGCGACTGTCTGCTCTTTCTCTTTCAAGAGCGCGCCGACCTCGCTCCCCAACTGGTGCCAATCAGCCATATCTATCCTTTTGATTGGTTGTGACGACAGTCACCATCATCAGGTACTCATCCCACTGCACCGCACGGTACCTGGAAACAAAGGACGGGTCTGCCACGGGGTGGCGTAAATCGTCCCGGTTGAGAACACTCGATGTGGGCACCCGAATCTGCCCTTTTCTTCTCCGGGACCGTCTTTCACAGCGTCCTGTTTCTAAGGCACTTACACGTGCAGAAACCGTGGACTTTCTGGCCCTTCCGTGCACGTGAGGTACCTGAATTGCTCAGATAGAGACCAACGTAAAGGCTGTTGACTCAATCGTCGTTTTCTGAAAGGAGGGTGAAATGTCCAGTCACCCTTATCAGATCGTCGGAACGCGGAAAGCCGAAGACACAAACTTCTTTATGCTCAACTCGGTTCTGCAGGCCCGGATTGAAACGGGCAAGGAGACGACCGACGACGAAGACGTCAACATTTATCTGGCCAATCTACTGCACGGGGTGATCAAGCCCGGCGGAATCGCCGATCGATCGATTGTCTCTGGCTACGATTCCGACGTCGCCCAGATGGTTGACGAAAACGACCTGCGACATCGCTATCGTGTTTACAAAGCGAACGGGGACTACGCCCTGATCTCGACATCGCTTTTCGAGGGACCGTTTCTAGAAAAACGCGAAGGGCTGTCACGTCAGAGCGGGGCCCTTGCCAGCCGCGGAGGGACCTACTACGGGTTCGCGGCCAACCTGAGCGAGCGCATCAACAGGAGCCACCCGGGCATTACCCTCGTCCTCCGCAAACTGTCCGAGCGATTCGACCTCTACGCAACCATCCTCACACGAGTCCGCATCGGCCACCTCAATCTCACCGCAACCCTGTCGGACGCGGAGATGTATCACTTGGAGAAAGACGCTCACAACGGCGCCAAGCCGTATCTCGCCAGCTGTGGTCGCGATCAGTTCCTCGATGCGTACTCCAGTTGGATGAAAACGAAGTCTCCGCTGGCACGACAAAAGGTCAACGAATTGGGTCTATCTCTATCTAAGGTTGATCCCGACTTCGCGTTCCAACGGCTTTAGGTGCGCGCTACACCTCGCAAAGGCGTCACAACAGATTCATCACCTCGTCTTTTGGTTCGGCAATTCGCTGCCTAAACCGCATGGCAGCGTTATCACCGTTTCGTGGCGCGAACACGGGCGTATCGCCATACGCCCCTACCGCCACCAACCAGGCGCCAGGTTTCCGTCTACCGTCCACTGTCCACCAATAGCTGGCCTTACTCCTCAGCTCCTCTGCTCAGACAAGGTTCCCCTCCGCCCGGCTACTTCTCCCCACCAACCTCACCGGCTCCTCCATCCCCACACAAAGATTCCCGTTGATCAGATTGTAATCGCTCTCACCGCTCTCGATGATACCCAGCGTTTGTGTCGGTCGCTTCTGATCGTCGGCCAGACGGTTGCTCGACACGATGTTGCGCACCATATCGTGTAAGCGAATGCCCGGATATCCATCGGCCTCCTCACGCGAATTGCTGAGGATCAGGTTTCCGGTAATGACCTGTTCGTCACCACGCGTCGCCTCGATGCCCCACTTCTTGTTATATGAGCAGACGTTGTCCGCGACGATGTTGTGATGGTCACCGCCTCGCGCCACCCCACCAATGCCTGACAGGCCGTTCTCCGAGAAGACGCTGTCGCTGCACGTCGAGTGGTGGACGCGCGCGCAGAAGAAGAAGCCGTCGCCGCCGTTCCCCTTGCCGATGTTGTGCGACCAGACGCTTCACGCCAATCCTGTCCCCGGATGGAAGCCGTGACCTGCGCAATCGTGCGACTGGCATTGCGTCACCTGCACATCGGATCCGCGCTGGACACCGACGCCGTCACTCGGCCATTCGAAGACGTTCACGTTCATCACGCGTGCCCGTTGACATAGGACCAGGTGAATCGCGCTATAGGTAAAGTCCCACCACTTGCCTTTGTAACCTCGGGGCCCGTGGATCGAGAAGTCGCGCAACTCCAGATCCTTCTTTCCCTCCGCCGTAATCGCTGGAAATAAGCTCTGTGCCGTCCCCCGGTCGGACGCATACAACGCCCGATTGAACGGCACGCTCAACAGCACGCGCTTTCCATCGGTCTTCTCGACGATCCCGTGCGTGCCCCACCATCCGCCACGCTGGTCGTCCCGTACCCCGATCTCCTGACCAACCCGAAACGGAACGCGCCCTCTGAACTCCAGGGTACGCCCACCCTTGCGAATGTTCCTCGCCAGCCGCGCCACCTTGACCGCCGAAATGTAGAGCTCCGTCGACGGCCCATCCCCGATCAGACTCACGCCAGACGGCACCCAGATCGAGCGCGACAGATGCCATCGACCCGATGGTATCCGCACACGTCCACCCCGACGCGGCAACGAATCAATCGCCTCCTGGATTCCAGACGTCGGCGATTGCTCGTCGTAGAATGTGCCAGCGTTTACTTCATCAATTGGCTTCGCCATATGAAAACCCTAGACCACGGAACACACGGACGGAAAAAGACCTGCAATGGTCATACAACCTATGATAGAGATATTACCCGCCCAATGAACGCAGCCTGAAGAGCTGCGACTACCCTATGCGGGCAAGTCACCGGCACCCGCTCTCTCCTCTCCCGTTCTCCCGCTTAGACCTTGGGTCTCTCCAACAGTACCTGCACTCCCATATCCCGATACTTGCTCCTCAGCTCCGGATCATAAGACCGATGCACGACCGCCTTCCCCGTCCCCTCGAGCGACTTGACCGCGTAGCCAACGCAATCATCGACCGTTTTCAAGTCGTGGTTCGGGTGCGAGTCCAGGCTGAACCCGAGGTCTGTGGGCCCGAACGAGACGGCATCGACGCCATCTTTGCACAGCTTGTGAGCGTTCTGTACCGCGTCGACCGATTCGATCTGCATCCAGAGGACGCCGAACGTGTTCCACCAACTGGCGTACTCCCGGAAGTCGGAGAAATCGCCGTTGCGACGTCGGTGACCGCCTCCGTTGCTTCGATACCCGTCTTGGGGGTAGTAGAAGTACTTCATAGCCTCATCCACCGTCGACTCGAGTTCCACTTGGGGTACCTCGATCCCGCACGGCCCCAGATCGAGAATGTTCCCAATCAGATAGGCGTGGAACGTATGCTTGATCCGAAATTGGACGAATACATTCAGCTCGGCAGCAACATCACAGAACTCCGCCAACCTATCCTCGTTGAAGGGCGAATGCTGCGCATCTGCCGAGATGTAATCGTAATCATCCGCCTCCAGGATCCGTGATATCTGATCCTTGTCGGAGGTCACACCCGTCGAAACCCCAAGAATCGGCTCGCCATCGCGGTACTTCTTCTTCAAACCAACTGCGTTGTCAACCATCGGTCCCTCCTCATTCAGGCAAACATCGTCGTCACCACGGCGTCAGTTCGAGCCCTTCATCAGGCTCAGGATAAACTCCGTCGAGAACCGCCCATTGATTCGACACGTACCCCAATTGCGTAAATTCGATCCCCGATGGTAGACATAGAAAAAGCGCGGCTCAAGAACAACCACACCCCACAAATCTCTGGACACACCCGTGTCACCAGTTACACAAATCTCTGGACACACCCCACACACTCGACTTGACCGGAGCATTCCCGCGATAGCTATTGCCACCTGCTCCCCCCGTCTCTCCTCTCCCACTCCCCCGCTCAGTTTTTCTCTTCTCCCTGGCCCCTGCCCCCCGCTCGATTCTACCGTGTAATCGCCTCCCTACTTTTGCCTTTTTCCTTTTCCCTTTTAACTTTCTCTTCCTCCCAACCCTCGATCTTCCCCGCTTGCCACGCGTCAACAATGGCCCCACGGTTTTCCCATACGTTCTCAATCGCGCCACAGACCTGAACCATCGTTTCCTCTGGAGCCAACAGCGCGGCCTGCCGAAGCCCCACACGTTCCTCACAATATTTCTCCACCTTCGGCAAGTTTAGTGATCGGTAATCCTGCACCCACTCCTCGCCCGCCCAGGCGAATGGACAAATGTCCTCACTATTCGCCCAATCTGGCTGGAACACATCGTGACGATAAACGGGCTCCGGATAACCCGTGCCCATCTGTAGGCCCTCGGCCTTCATCGCCTTCACGAACACGTCGCGAGGCAGCCCGTCCCACTCCTCTTCGTGATAGCGCGCTCCGTAGACGTGCCAGCTAACAACGGTTGCGTCCGGATGCCGCGTGCAAGGGGTAATCCCGGGAATCCGGTTCAGTGTGCGCGTCAGCATCGTCGCGTTCTGCTCGCGAATCTCGATGTGCTCCGGCAATCGACTCATCTGTACCAGAAGAATGGCCGCCGCGAATTCGGTCATCCGGTGATTGCCACCCCAGCGCAGTCGTGGATCCGCCTTGTCGTATCGCGAACGGCCCTGGTTGATCGCGCACCCGATCGCGTCTGCAATCGCCTCGTCATTCGTCAGCGCGATACCGCCGTCGCCGCACGTCATATTCTTGCTTTGCTGGAAGCTAAAACCGGACGCAAAGCCCCACGAACCCAGCCCACGATCTTTGTACTTCGCTCCCCAACTGTGACAGGCGTCCTCGAGGATGACGAGGTTATGCTTGTCCGCGATCTGTTGCAGGCGATCCATATCGCAAGCGAGCCCGCCATAGTGGACCGGCATCATCGCCTTCGTGTGTGAGGTAATGGCCTCTTCGATTTGGGCGATGTCGAGATTATTCGTTTCCGGATCGATATCGACAAATCGGATGGCGGCGCCCGTTTTCAGGATTGCGGAGCAGGTTCCGATGAACGTATACGCGCTCGTAATGACCTCATCGCCAGGGCCGATGCCGGCGGCACGGCATATGGCTTCGAGTGCCACCGTGCCGCCTGTGCAGGCGATGCCGTATTGGGCGTCTTGCATCGCGGCGAAGGTGGATTCGAACTCACGGACGCGGTCGCCGTTATACCAAGAGGAGGATTCGAGGACCTCTAGGAGGGCGTCTCGTTCGGATTGGTCGTGGTGGGGCCAGGGGTGGGTGGGGTTGGAGGTGAGAGTGGGCTGCCCATCGAACAGCCCTAAAATTGACATTACGTCCTCGCTGCAATGGAGTCTTAGAAAACCAAGCGCGGAATCCAATATAGTTCAAAGGATCCCATCCGGAAATCTCCAGTTCCGTGACCTAATTGGATCCAGCCCCGAAAAGACCCAATAGACCCTTTGCCAGGTCTTCGAACGCACGCTTGTTGATGCCAATGCTTGCGTATTTCCTGACCGCGTTCGAGTCTGCAAAGTTAAAACCGACACCAATGCTACCGTAGACGTTGAAGTCGTAAGTCAGTGCGATCGCGATTACATCCGCATCGTCGCTGAACAGATCTTGCGTGATGGCAAACGCAATCCCGAACCGTCTGAGCGAGAAATCCGGGATGAAGAACCTGTCACCGGTCACAATGTCGTTTCCGAAGGACAGGCCAATCTCGAACACGGTCGGAGAGTCGTTTCTGAGAGGACGCATCAAATGCATCGCCGGCTTCTCAGCGGTGGCCGTGATAGGAAACGGGACGTATCTGACGCGAAAGACGCTCATTCGTTCTGCAGGATCGAGCGCCTTCAGGTGCCTGAGACCTTCGTTATAGTTTCGATACAGAATCCGAGCGGTCTTGAAATCGCTCGCGTCCACAACAAGATCGGATTTCCGAACACCCACACCCGCCAGCGTTGTGTCTGAAAGCGTGAAATTGATTTCGCGGGCCAGACGGCTTCTCAAGTTGAGTTCCGCCCGGTCAAGCTTGCGACCTGCTTGAGTGATCCCATCGACCCAGCCCTTGAGTGTAAATTGCTTCTCTACGGCCAGCGCCATGAGTTCTCTGATGGGCTTAGCGACAAAGACTCTAATTTCCGGCTATATCCGGATCTCTCAACGAGATGAAGTGGGTGAAGGTGCCGTGGTTCCTGGCATGGGGGCGCGGTTAGAGTGTGCGGAACCTCTTCGGAATCTGCTCAGGGATGTTTATGTCTCCGACGGTAAGGAAGATCATATCGTTGAATGCGTCGAGTGTGCGGAATCCGCTGGCTCGGTTCTTGACGATCTGGACGATTCGGTTGAGGCCTTCGGCGATGGCGTTGGTAAGACGCGTGTTCACGAATGCGAGGACGCCGAAGAAGTGCTGTCGCAGGGTCCTGACGAACTTTCGCAGGGGTTCAAGTCGACTTCTGAGTGCGGACGTCGTCCAGCATTTCAGGAAGCGTTCGGCAGCCCAGGGCGCTTTGTATTCCCAGAACTGCTCGAACTCGTCCTTGAGTCTCCAGGCTCTATAGATTCGGTAGTTCGCCTTCTCCAGTGCTTTGAGTGTCCGAGTATCCCCTCTGGAGCGTGTCGCTGAGTGCCGGTAGAGGAGCCATCGGAGGCCCTTCATGGCTTTGCGCTCATCCGGGGCAGCTTCACGCCACTGGTCCTTACGGACCTCGTCAACGGCGGCATTGAGAGCCTTGACGATGTGAAAGCGATCGAGGACCAGCTTGGCATTCGGACAGTGTTCCTGGATGGCTCCGATGTAAGCTTCGCTCATGTCGCAGCAGGCCCACTCGATCTTGGATCTCCGGTAGGGACTGAGAGCCTCTGTGAAGAACCGATCGATCGTTTTACGCGCCCTGCCGCGGCCAACCCACACCACGCAGGAGCGGTCCAGATCGTAAACGAGCGTGGCGTACCTGTGACGCTTGGCGTAGGAGATCTCGTCGATCCCGATGGTTTTGAGCCCTCGGATACGATGACCTTCACGAAGCCGCGTGATGGATCGGTGAAGGAGATCCGACAGCGTCGAGGCAGAGATGCGCAGTAACTCGGACGCCGCCTTCTGCGTCATGGTCTGGCAGTAGCGCAGCATGGCATACTCGAAGCGATACGTCACCCGAGAGAACCGCTCCGCCCACGGAATCTCCTCGACCACACGACCGTGGGTAGGACACCGAATCTCCCGAGGATGGTAGAGAAGCCAGACCCTCCACCCGCACACCGGAATGTCACGCCACCGACGCGGATGGGGCATTGTGCGGACGATTTTACCTCGACGGCCGCACTCCGGACAACAACAACCATTCTTATGTGGCTTTACGGCGATGACGAAACAGCTTCTCCCCTCAAACCACCAGCTGACAACACGGAACCCCTTGAATCTCAGCAGTTTCGATAGTAATCTGCTCCCGGTCATAGGTCGCACCCCCTTCGCTTTGATTGTCCTACACACACAACCAAGCGTAGGGAACGATCTATGACCTTGTCATTCTATAGTTTCACCGTTGAGAAACCCGGATAGAGCCTAATTTCCTCGCCTATCTCAACTAGTGTAGAGTCGAGGTCGTGGAGCTTCTCGAGGCTTCTCTGGCGAAGCGCATCTGCCCACATTGTGTTCCAATCGTCCCCTCGCGCCTTGATGTTCACAAGGAAATCTTCGACGATACTTCGAAGCGAATCTTCTTCTGTGAAAAGAGTCGTATCTGGATCCTGGAAAGACTCGAGAATCGCTCTAGGCAATGGATAAGCAGAACTCCTTACCTTGAGATAGACCTCTTTCAAGCCCGATGAAAAAGTTTCCTCTCCAATCAAATGCAAAGCGGAGTCAAGATCAGCCGCTTGGAATTTTACTTTCATGATACCATCTTGCCTCGCCGCAGAATCCTGAAGTTGCATTAGGAAACTCTCAAGGCTGGCTCGGTTTTCATCGGAAACGTCTGCGAGCACTCTCTTTATCGTACCTCTCCGCTTGGCTATAGTTGTCTTAAGTGATTCCAATCGCTCGATCTCGAACTCGTGCTCTTGAAGCACCTTCTCAGTCCTCTGCAGGTCTGCTGCATAAGTACCCAATGTGGGAGCCTTCTCAGATGCTTCGTAATCCCAATGTTCGAGAAGCTTATCTATAGCCTTCTTCGCTGAGTCGACGCTGGTTTTGCGTAGCGCCAGGACTCGATCTACATCGTGGGCCAGCTGCCCGGCTTCGGTTTCTTCGTCCTTCCACAGCAACGTGTCTATCTCCCCAACCTTCCACAAGTCCAACCTGGAACCGATACTCTCCAAGGGGCTTCTCGTCCTCAGACCCTTCAGAATCTCTTCTCCAAAGCCTGATTTCGATAGGTCATCAAGATACAGTTCGTTGCAGTATCTGAAGATGTTCTGTCCGGACACTATCTCGAAATCGCGCCATAAAGGCCGTGGCAGTGTCAATTCTTGCTATCAATGAATCCTCAACGAAATCCGATGCTGCCACCAAGTAATCTTGGCTGGCTTCGATACGATTCCCAACCTGCTTCGCGAATTCAAGACTTTCCTCTCGCGCTTGCCGCCTAAGCTTCAGTCTCTCGAACTCCTCCGCATAGTCTCCTGGCAGGTTCAGTAGTACTTCTACATCAATCCTTTGAATCGCGTCGCCCAGGTGAAACTTCGGCATGAGCGCCGTCCAATACCGTCCGTGCTCTTCCTTGTCGGCAGTGCGTGTCTTCGAAGACCTGTTCTGGCCATAGTCCAGCGACACCTTTACGGACTGGATATTGTCACGCATTGCAAAAACAGGGAAGAATTTCAGAACATTCTGCCGATCGACAATCGGCTGCCCATCGAGCGAGTTGTCGACGGCATAGTAGTTCATGACATTTTCGTCCTGCCCTAGGGTCGGGACCGGCAGGAGGAGGCATGCAAGGACCGTAAGCAGCTTCCATAGTCTGATCATCTGGTCGCCCTCAGTTCAAATCCAGGCCAATGGGGTAGCTAACTTGGAAAACCAGACGATTGTCATTCCGTCGACCGAGTGTCCCAAGATAGAGTGTTGGGGACCCAGGCGAGTTGTACTTTATCGTTCCCCCGAAGGTGTGGACATTGGGTACGTCGTTGCCCCGATCGAAGAATTGTATATAGATGGCCCCGACGGTCACGTGTCTGAATCTCACGCTGGTGGCGCCACCGATCTCCCAGGCATCCCCAAAGCCGAAGTTCCCTTCGTCGCCGGTCAGAACAGAAATGAGACCGTCGATCTGCCAGTTTGGAGCGGGAAATACTCGAAACTGGGCCCCAATCAGAGACTCTGAGAGGTTCTTTTCAGTGACCATCGAGTCTGGACTCACGGCCTGTCGGAGCACGGAAACACCCGACATCCGGCTAGGAGAATCCGCTTCTGTTCCCTCATCTATGTCACCCATTCAGACTTGAAACGAATCGGGCATATCGAGTTGGAAGTTGGTGTAAACGCCTATCTGGAACCGTTCGTCTACGACGAACGACACGTGAACACCTCCGGACAGCTCTTTCGGCCCCTTTGCGACAGATAGCCCTGAGTTCAGGGAAACCAGAAGCTTCGAGAAATCCTCTAAGGGTTCGCGAATAAATAAACGGTCGATCTCAATGTTGAGCCATTGGCCGGATCGTGTAGTTCCAGTCGCCGTGGAAATCGTGCGGAGTGAGATCGATTTGGGTCATCTGTTCATCGGTCACCTTGACCCCGTTAGGGTAGGGTCGCTTGTCGATCTCGGAGCGTACTCGGAGACCGGCTTGAGTGGTTGTTCCGGCAATGAGATTCACGGTTGCAGCCAGGCTGACCAGGGGCTTGCCTCGCCAGTTCATAGCGATGAAGGAGAACAGGCGATGTTCGATCTTGTTCCACTTACTAGTGCCAGGAGGGTAGTGGCATACGGTGATCGTCAGGCCAGTGCGATTCGCAAAGCGCTGCAGCTCCCACTTCCACAGCCGCGTCTTGGCGCCGTTGCTGCCGCCTGCGTCCGCCGTGATTAGCAGATGCGTCGAAGTGCCGTAGGCGGGCCGTCCCATGTTCTTCCACCAACTTCGGATCGCATTCACGGCGAAGCTGGCCGTGTCGTGATCGATACCGACACTTACCCAGCCTTCATCACGGCTCAGATCATACACTCCATAAGGGATCGCCTTGCCCTGAGCAGGCACTATGAAATCGTGTACCTTCACACGCTCCGGGTCTCCCTTGGGTCGCCATTCTCGGCCAGGATTCTTGAAGTCGCCGATCAACTCTTTCTTCTTGGTGTCCACCGAGATAACGGGAAGGCCCTGCTGCTGCTGCTGGCTAATCCGATCATCGAGGTAAACGAACTGAGCGTCCCGATCCGGGTGTGCAGATCCCTCCCTTGTCTTCCGATTCGCCTGCAGCGTGTAATCGTGTTCGTGCAGGAGATTGGCAACGATCCTGGGGCTCACCGAATGCCCCATCGCTTGCAACTCGGCGGCCAGTTTGCGAGTGCTCTTCGATGTCCATCTCAGAGGATTGTCGTCAGGCGACCCCGCAGTCGTTGGCTCGACCAGATCATTCAGGTCCTGCCACAGCGTCGGGTCCGTGTCGGCCTTCCGCTTACGACCGCCGCCTGGACGCCGGATGCGAGCCGGGTCCAAAGGTTCGTCCGACCTCAACTCCTGAATGCCACGAAAGATCCGCTCTCTGGACATTCCTGTCGCCAGAGCCACAATCGCGATCCCACCGTGACCCAACGCTTCGGCTTCCGTGGCGGCCCACAGACGACGCGTGCGTTCCGTCAGCACCGGAGCCAAGGCTTCATACTTCGTTCGGAGAGTTTCGACGTCCACACTCCGAGCGTAAGATCATTACCTTGAAAAGTGCAGCACTTATTTCGTGGCAAACCCTAAGGTCGAAGTGACCTTGTGTTCCGCCCGATCCACGATGGTGACAAGCTTCTCCTTGGTCTTCGTCTTAAATGAGGAAATCCGCCGGGTGATCAGGGCATTGATCTGTTCCACAGCTTTGGTCCTGCTGCCAGAGTCGGACAAAAGCGACTGCAGACTGTAGAACGGCTGTCCAGACCCATCGAAATCCTCCAAGATTGCTTCACGGGCAAGCGCCGCGACGGATCCAGCCAGAATTTCAGCGAGTCCATCGATCCCTGCCCTCACAGAAGTCGTCTCCAAGCCTGTGACGAATTTTTTCTCGACCAGCACCGCGACCAACCCCGATGCCACTGCGGTCTGAAGCTCATTGTTATCAATAATGCTCGAAAACACTTTGTTCAGCCTGGAAGCAAGGGCTTTGGCAAGCTCCTGTTCGAATGCGTCGAGTAGGGCCTTCGGATTCTCGAGGCTCCGTTTCTTGAGAATGTGAATCGGAATGCGTCTGGATCCCGGGAGTAAAACCAGACCACGCTTTTCTTTGTTCTTCACGCTCACCCAGAACCACACGGCATACTCTTCCCCATTGACAACCGGGCTTTCCGTTCCCCCCACCGCCTTATTCACCGTCACCAGGTCCTGCTTCAGTAAATCTCTTGTGGATTGAAGTTTACTAAGGGTTTCCTCCAGCTCATCCTGCCGGCCCTCGTCTGCAAGTCTAGTAGTGTCCGCTTGTAGTACACGCAGCTCGTTCTGAAGGCTGTTTCGAGAAACGATCTCAATGTCCAGTTCCAGACTGTCATACGTATTGAGGAGGAGATCCCTGACGTCTTGCATCTTGTCGTAGATCAGATCTGCCTGGAGACCTGGCTCCAAACCCTCGATCTCAGTCCCGATCTGGCGTTGCATCTCTCGAAAAATGGGCGGCCTATCGAGCGGTGAATTTGATGCGAGGACCTGAAGTAAAGGCGTGGTTGTTTGGGCGAAAACGAAACCCGGGAGCGCTCCCGATACGATCAATGCTCTGAAGAAACGTCGAAAACTCATGCGTTTACCCCCAGTAAACTCCATTAAGACGCAGCATTGTAGGAGCCACGCTGCCGATTGAGTCACTTATTGATGGCAGGATCGATGTCGTCGTCGTCGTACCACTCGAGGTATTTTGTGATTCCCTTCCTACCTTCCTCGACGAGCCTCTCCTTCATAGCATCTCCTACGTATTTCGTAGGAAAGTTGCCACTCAGTTCGGTCCAAAGTTGCCAGTGACTTCGGAGTAAAGTTGCCACCGATTTCGGTCTGAAAGTTTCCATTTTTCGGCTGATTCCGAAACAGGTGGCAACAATGTGCCGGAATGGCACGCGGCGCTGGATAATCGGTGCACGGTACCTTCGCAGAAAAGGAGGTGCCGATGGCGCGGCCATAGGCCGTAGGAGGTTATCCATGCGCAGGACATCAGAGATTCTGCGCCTCAAGTACGAGGTTGGACTGAGCAACCGGCAGATCGCCCGCAGTTGTGGTCTGACGCACACGACGGTGTCGAACTACCTGTCGCGTGTGAAGAAGGCTGGTCTTTGTTGGCCCCTTTCCGAGGAGCTGGATGAAGACCGGTTTCAGGCGCTGCTCTTTCCGAACACATCCGAAGACTTCCAGCCGACTCGAACACTGCCGGATATGGATCGGATCCACAAGGAGCTGCGTCGCAAGCACGTGACACTGCGGCTTCTGTGGGAGGAGTATCGCGCCGATTGCCCGGAAGGCTACGGATACACGCAGTTCTGTGAGTATTACAAGCGCTGGAAGTCCAAGCTCGACGTGACGTTGCGACAGCGTCACGTGGCCGGCGAAAAGATGTTCGTGGATTGGGCAGGACAACCCCTCAAGAGAAAAAATCCGCACACCGGGGATGATTGTCCCGCCTTCCTGTTCGTGGCCGTCTTAGGCGCCAGCAGCTACACCTACGCCGAAGCCTTCCCGGATCAGCAACTCTCAAACTGGATCGAAGCTCACATACACACCTTCGAGTTCTTCGGAGGTGTCAGCGCCCTGCTGGTGCCCGATAACGTGCGAACCGGGGTGAGCAAGGCGTGTTACTACGAACCGGAAGTCAATTCCACCTAATGCGGATATGGCAGACCACTATGGAACCTGTGTGCTGCCGACATGCACCTACTCACCTCAGGACAAATCCAAGGTGGAATCGGCGGTGCTCCATGCCGAACGCCGCATTCTTGCCCGCTTACGTGATCACACCTTCTTCAGCGTGGCCGAGATCAACCAGGCCATCCGTAAATGTCTGGCGGACCTCAACGCGCGGCCCTTCCAGAAGATGGCGGGCTCTCGAGAGGTGCTTTTCAAAGAGCTCGATCAGCCTGCTCTCAAGCCGATACCTGAGAGGCGGTATGAGCAGGGCGAGTGGCGTCACGCCAAAGTCAACATCGACTACCACGTGCAGGTGGACTGGCATTTCTACAGTGTCCCCTACGCGCTGACGCAGCAGGAGGTAGAGGTCCGGCTCAGCGTTCGCACCGTGGAGATCTTCCACAAAGGCCGTCGCGTGACCGCACACATCCGCAGTCGGGTCCGTGGCGGCTTCACAACCGATCCCTCCCACCGGCCCAAATCGCACCAGAAACACCTGGACTGGACACCCGGTCGGCTCATCGACTGGGCCCGCACGATCGGTCCCCTGTGCAGCCAGGCGGTGACCCACCTTCTGGAGAGCAAACCCCATCCCGAGCAGGGGTATCGCGCCTGCCTGGGGATCATGCGCCTGGCACGCGGATACGGCAGTGAGCGCATGGAAGCTGCCTGCCGTCGTGCCCTGGCCATCGACACCTGCACCTACAAGAGCATCAAGTCCATTCTGGACACGAAGATGGATCGGCAGCCTCTACCGGGTGAGAACGAAGCTCTTCCGGCACCTCCCCGACACGACAACATCCGGGGGGAGAGCTACTACAACGATCCGAGCACTGCTCCCGAGAGCGATCATCTCACCGGACAGCTGCCCCTGAACGAATAGCTACGAACAGATTATCTTGGAGAAGACCCCATGCTACCCGAACAGACGATGGAAAAGCTCTACGCCATGAAACTCAACGGTGTGGCCGAAGCCTGGGAAGAACAGCGCCAGCAGCCACACAGCACCGACCTGAACTTCGACGACCGCCTGGCCCTCCTGGTCGAGCAGCAATGGATCTGGAAAGAAAATCGTGCCCTGGCCACCCGCCTCAAATACGCTCGACTCCGACAGACCGCCTGCCTTGAAGACGTCGACTTCCGGCATCCACGGGGCCTCAAGCGTGCCACCATCGACCAACTGGCCAGTTGCCAGTGGATCCGCCATCACCGCAACTGTCTGATCACGGGGCCCACCGGCGTGGGCAAATCCTACCTGGCCTGTGCCTTGGCTCACAAGGCCTGCAGGGAGGGCTTCCGCGCCTGCTACTACTACGTGCCCAAGCTCTTCCGCGAACTCTCCGTGGCGCAGGCCAATGGCAGTCTCACCCGCCTGCTCAGAAAACTGGCACGAGCCGATCTCCTCATTGTCGACGACTGGGGCCTCTCACCCCTCCCGATCAGTATCGACTGTTCCTCGAGATCCTTGATGACCGCCAGGGCACCGGTGCCACCCTCATCACCAGTCAATACCCGGTCAACACCTGGCACGAACTTGCCGGCGATCCCACCGTGGGCGACGCCATCCTCGACCGACTCGTCCACAACGCACACAAGCTCGAACTCAAAGGTGACTCGCTCCGAAAGAAGGGAGGCAAAACATGAAAAACATCCCAAAACGAAACGGGGAACACAGGTTAAGACCGCTCAGAGCGCAAAATCACCATGCCCGTCACCCCGATATACGAACAGCCAATCCACAGGGGGCTCGTTGCCTCCTCGCCTACATTCTGACAGCAACAGGGCACCTCGATCCCCAACTGCCACCCCTCATACACCTACGGAGGCTATCACCCGCCATACTGACAGACTCGGCTAAAAACACCGGGGCAAGACACACCGATTTCCACCTCAAAACTTGACCCAAAGTTGCCACTCTCACATCATCACAAACACCAGCGTCGCTTCGCTCCGATCAGTGGCAACTTTGAACCGAAACGGGTGGAAACTTTCACCGAAATCCGCACTCCAACGTCGAACTCAGTTGTCCCAACCCCAGCGTGTCGATGTATACCGTTCTCTGCCAGTCGTCGCTGTGAAGGTGCTGGTTGTTCTGCGCATCAAGAACGGTGCCGATCAGGGCCTTTGCATAGTCGATGAAACCGGAAATCTGAGCTCTTGGCGCTTCGGCGCCATCTCGAAATATCCCGATCTCACTGGCGGAGTCGAGGCGGAAACCCAGAGTTTGTTTATTGAAAACGTACCTCCGGGGGCCCTCGAACCCCTTGTCCGTGTTCTCATTCGCGTAATAGGGCTGATCCAAACCTACTTCCACGCCATCGGCTTCGTCCAGGTACTTCACCCGATCGAAAAGCTTGACGGGAAAATTGTTCAAGACACCGCCGTCAACGTAAACGTCTTCCCGAACATTCCTTACAGCGGCAAAGAACAATGGGATCGACATCGAAATCCGAGCCGCATCAACAACTCTCATTCTAGGTGTATGCTCACAGGAAAACACTTCGGCGTACCCGGTGGACAGGTTCGTTCCCACAAGGTAGAGGTCTCGGCACCCCTGGGATTTCAAGTCGTTAAAAGTGGGCTCTATCCGGGTTTCTCAACGGTGAAACTATAGAATGACAAGGTCATAGATCGTTCCCTACGCTTGGTTGTGTGTGTAGGACAATCAAAGCGAAGGGGGTGCGACCTATGACCGGGAGCAGATTACTATCGAAACTGCTGAGATTCAAGGGGTTCCGTGTTGTCAGCTGGTGGTTTGAGGGGAGAAGCTGCTTCGTCATCGCCGTAAAGCCACATAAGAATGGTTGTTGTTGTCCGGAGTGCGGCCGTCGAGGTAAAATCGTCCGCACAATGCCCCATCCGCGTCGGTGGCGTGACATTCCGGTGTGCGGGTGGAGGGTCTGGCTTCTCTACCATCCTCGGGAGATTCGGTGTCCTACCCACGGTCGTGTGGTCGAGGAGATTCCGTGGGCGGAGCGGTTCTCTCGGGTGACGTATCGCTTCGAGTATGCCATGCTGCGCTACTGCCAGACCATGACGCAGAAGGCGGCGTCCGAGTTACTGCGCATCTCTGCCTCGACGCTGTCGGATCTCCTTCACCGATCCATCACGCGGCTTCGTGAAGGTCATCGTATCCGAGGGCTCAAAACCATCGGGATCGACGAGATCTCCTACGCCAAGCGTCACAGGTACGCCACGCTCGTTTACGATCTGGACCGCTCCTGCGTGGTGTGGGTTGGCCGCGGCAGGGCGCGTAAAACGATCGATCGGTTCTTCACAGAGGCTCTCAGTCCCTACCAGAGATCCAAGATCGAGTGGGCCTGCTGCGACATGAGCGAAGCTTACATCGGAGCCATCCAGGAACACTGTCCGAATGCCAAGCTGGTCCTCGATCGCTTTCACATCGTCAAGGCTCTCAATGCCGCCGTTGACGAGGTCCGTAAGGACCAGTGGCGTAAAGCTGCCCCGGATGAGCGCAAAGCCATGAAGGGCCTCCGATGGCTCCTCTACCGGCACTCAGCGACACGCTCCAGAGGGGATACTCGGACACTCAAAGCACTGGAGAAGGCGAACTACCGAATCTATAGAGCCTGGAGACTCAAGGACGAGTTCGAGCAGTTCTGGGAATACAAAGCGCCCTGGGCTGCCGAACGCTTCCTGAAATGCTGGACGACGTCCGCACTCAGAAGTCGACGTGAACCCCTGCGAAAGTTCGTCAGGACCCTGCGACAGCACTTCTTCGGCGTCCTCGCATTCGTGAACACGCGTCTTACCAACGCCATCGCCGAAGGCCTCAACCGAATCGTCCAAATCGTCAAGAACCGAGCCAGCGGATTCCGCACACTCGACGCATTCAACGATATGATCTTCCTTACCGTCGGAGACATAAACATCCCTGAGCAGATTCCGAAGAGGTTCCGCACACGCTAACCGCGCCCCCATGCCAGGAACCACGGCACCTTCACCCACTTCAGCTCGTTGAGAGATCCGGATATAGCCTAAAAGTGGCGTGTTCGTTACCCACCTTTCGTTTGACTAGTTCGCCCATCCAGCTTCTGAAGAAATCGCCTTTATACCAGCCAAAGTCGTTCACTAGACGATCGGTGTCTCTCACGACGCCCCAAGAGTCATCCATGAAATTGTTGAAATCAAGAGACCAGAGAACCTTCCGAGTCTCGTCGAGCGAGTAGTGAAGGCTGAGCAGCACAGCGTTGATCGCTCCCGCCGATGTGCCGCCAACGCGGCTTATGTTCGCAAGAATGTCTTGGTCGTGTAGGACTTGCAACGCTCCCACGTACGCAATGCCCTTCACACCTCCACCTTCGAACACAAGATTCTTGAATCCGCTATCCATAGATGTGACTCCTTGCGAGTCTGCGAAAGAAGTGTACGAGAAAGTCGAATGCCTCTTGACGAAAACCGACCACCCATCGCCGTCCTGCTTCTTGTCTGGCAAAGAGAAATAGGCACCTACGAACGCGTTGCGTTCGACAGGTGCCCCCTATCGATGCCTCGGTGCTGAGCGTCTGCCCAGACTATGTTTTCAACGGCCGTGTAAACCGGCTCTTTGCCCAACCTGGCCTAGATAACGTCCTATTCCATTCTCAACAACCCCTAATTCGACCCCGTCGGGGTACCTCTCCTGGGGCTTCAGCATGTATAGAGGCCGCAATCACTGACAACCTCCGATCTCACAAGAGTTCGATCAAGGCGGAGAGTTCCGTCACATTTCCCCCGCATAAGCAAACAACGCCGGCGTCCCCCCCGTATGCACGAACACGAGGTTCTGATCTTTCTCCCACTCCCCTTTTTTAATGTGATCAATCATCCCCGAAAACGCCTTCCCTGAGTAAACTGGATCCAGCAATAGCCCTTCCTGCTTCGCACACAGATTCACCGCCTCCAACCCCGCCTCTGTAGTCACACCATACCCCTCCCCCGCATACTCCCCGTGCGACTCGATGTCCTCCGCACTGAACGTCAGATCCAGATCCATCAGCTTGCAAACCTCATTCGCAACATCTGCCAGCTGAGCATTCTTCTCGTCATTGTCGAGCGGACTCGGACTGACCCCAACGATTCGCACATCCACGCCCAGCGCCTTCGCCCCAACAACCAATCCCGTATGCGTGTGAACCCCTGCGCAAACGTAAATCCCATCCGGCGTCACTCCTCGCTCCTGCAGCTGACCCCACAACTCGGTGAACCCGTCCACATACGACACGCTGCGCAGGTAATACCCGTCTGAGCTCGTGTTGTAGACCTTATAGCCCTCATCCATCAGCTCAGCGATGGTTTTGTCCCGTTCTTCAGGAGAATTTGTCAGTCTCACATCCGCTCCAAACAGATGCGTCAACATCAGATTCCCCTGAATCGGCTCCGCGTGATCGTCCTTCCGCCCGACAATGACACACCGCTTCCCCAGCTTCGCCGCCACGGCCGCCGTGAACCGTGATTGGTTCGACTGCGACGCCGCCCCGTGCAGCAAGACGTCGTAGTCCTCATCCACAGCCGGCGCAACCGAGTATTCAAATTCGCGCGCCTTGTTCCCGCCCATCGCCAGCCCTGTCTGGTCCTCGCGCTTCACCCAGACGGATGGCCCCCCAAGCTTCTCCGACAGCCGGGGCAACGCATCTAAAGGTGTTGGCAAATCGGCAAGATCCAGCCGTGAAAATTTTGCAAGTCTGTCCTTAAGGTCCTGAACCGTGTATGTCACTCCGTGCCCCCACGATTGATTCTGCCTGCGTACGTGTCATTGTGCGCCGAGAGGTCCACAACGTCCGATTTCGCTGCACACCTATCGACCTGTCCTTCACCGTTCTCTTCGTGTCTTCGCGCCTTCGTGTCCCACCCATCTCGCCCAATTTGGTTACTCTCATTACCGCCGGTTCCTCGAATCCACATCCTCCTCTACGTCCTCCCCGAATAGGGCCTCGATCCCTTCGTCTACTCCCCCTCCGTGTGATCTGTGTGCTCGGTGGTTCCCTTCTCCTCTTTGAACATCCCGTACCCCACGTGATCCCCCAACTTCCGATACGACTCGAACTGCGCCTCATCGAAGAACTGATCCGCCGTCGATTCATCGGGGAAGCTCTCGTTCGCGCGCCGATAGGCAAGCAAATCCTCCGACTCGTCACTCGTCAGCGATGTCTTGACGAACAGCAACACGCCCTCCATCCCATTTGGGTAGTGGATCTTCCCAACAGCGGCGTGGGATTCGCTCATTCCATCCTCGCCCGGTCGAAGGTCCTCCATATCGATCTCAATCCCCACGCCGAGGCCGATGCGGACTTTTCGCTGCAGGCTCGCGAAGTCCGTAAAGCCGAACGACGGGTCGGCCGCAGCGTCCGACGCGATGATGAACCGGCAACCCCGCTTGATCAGCCCATACACGCCAGTGTTTTCGTAGTGGCCTCCATCAGACAGATTCAAAAGGCGATCCGTCTCCTTCGAACTGCCCAACAACTCCTTGATAAAGTAGTAGGGCCACACTTTGAACCAGGATGCGTCGCCCACTTTCGGATTCGGCATCCACCGGTTCAGACGGACGTTCAATAGCGCCAGCAGCAACGCGAGAAACCGATTCGTCATCGTGCCCATCTGAGGGCTGGCCGCTGCACCGGACACCGCCATCACCGTCGCCAGACGCGTCTCTCCATCTTCATAATCGTCGCTTGCACGATAACCGGTTGAATTCGCACCGCAATAGCCTTTCGCGAACTCGAAAACCTCCGCTCCTCGCCCACGCAGATATCGGCTCCTCGACCCGTGAACGTTCAAAGTCGTGTTGATCAGATGATACGGAGCGCCGTTTGATTGTCGATGAAGGCCGGAAACCGTCAATGCCTCGTTCGATTCGATCTGATTCCGAACCCGTTTGATGATATACGCCAGACTGAGCCTGTCTCGATAAAAGTGATGCCCTGAAATCCGATTCGTATTCACCAGACATCCCAAGAAGAACAGGCCGATCGCGGCCGGAAGCTCCCAGGGCATACCCAGAATCACATAGTGGATTCCGTCCGTGGCCAACCGGTTCATCCAGACCACTCGCAACACCCAGGCGAAGAAAACGGGAAGCAAAATGATCCAACCAAAGCGGAACGCGATACCGGCAAGTTTCTTGATGGCCTTGTTCTGACTTTGCGCCAGACCCGTGATCAGACCGACAACCGACGCAATTGACAGTCCCGGCAGCCAGGTCTCAAGGTGATCGAGAAGATCCTTCAGATTGAGACCGAGAAACAACACCAAACCCGCAAACGCGGTCACCGCAGACACAAGCGACAGCACAGCCATCGCCCCACGCATCACGCGCCGTGCGGACATCGAAAGATTCCACAGGGAACCGATTCCGCGAATGGCCACGAGGAGAATCAATGCCCCAATCGAGATCTTGAAGCAAAGACGCTGGGCCTCTACAACCTGGCCGGGACCTCCAGTGAATCGGTGAATCTCGTGAATCGCCAATCCGACGAGGAGGACGAATGCCAACGTCACTATGTTCGTCAACGCGATCCCCGACACCTGGACCCCCACCATCCGCCAGATGTCGAGCGAGAACAGACTCGTGTTCGGCGCGAGATATTTTCCGTGCTCCCGGAGCCACTTCACCTCTTTCCGCTCATCCGGCTCCTTCTCCCGATCGAAACGAAACGGAAAACCATCGTATTCGACCGACGCTTCTTTGTCGTCCAATAGGGAGCTCAGACAGGAGCCGATGTACCCGCCACCGGAGACGGTCGACAGGTAATCACAGCACCGCAGGACCCCCTGCCGAGCGAGCCCTTGCAACAAACCCAGGTTGAACGTCGCAGACCGAATCCCCCCACCGGACAACGCGATGCCCACAGGGCCGGGCCGGCCATCGTCTCGATCTGCTGCTTCAGATTCTTGGATTCGTCCAGGCCCGTGTCATCACCCGGTAGCACCGTCAACACCGTCGGAGGTGGCTCGTAGGCGTTTGGACCTGCCTCGCCAGCCCCTTCGTGCTCCGCCAGCCCCTGCGAAGCCTGATTTCGGAGCCTCTCGATAACACCTGCGTCGAGCCCCTCCAGATCGGAACGTCTCTTGGCGACATACTCCAGCTCTGCCAGGTAGACATCCGAGAAGCGACGCGTATAGGAATTTCCTTCAGCCATTCAGATACCCTCGACCGCACGTGAACATCTGAGTCAGCCGCTTGACCTTCTAGCGAGGATTCTGTCCGTTAACAGTTTCAGGATACCCAGGAGCGTCACACCGCCCGCCCCGGTCGAAACCTTGACAACATCGTCACCATAGCGCTCCCACCACGTGACCGGTTCCTGTTCCGCGATCACGATCCACACATTCCTGCCCGATGCCATCGGCGATTTCTTGACGACCCAGATATGATCGTCCGGAGGATCCTGCGTGACGACAACGGGATTGAACTGAGCGTGGCTAACCGCCGAAAGACTCAATGTACAGAGTATCGCCAGCAGTAGAAATCGCACGCAGAATCACCTCCCTCGGCATTTCTTGACGGTTCGTGATGAATGCTGTGCTGAAGATCTCGATGTCGGGTTCTTCGCTTTCCCCTTCCACCTCATAGATAACCTCGATCTCCACCACGACCGGATCCTGTGGGATCGTTGTTACTCTCTCCTTCTGCTCGGGCGTATACTCGGCTGCGACCGACACCATCGCATAACCTGTCAGACAGATGAGGCCAGCCATAACTGGAAGCCAGACGCTCACTCTATGGGATCTCAACGCAGATCACCTCCTCGAGATGTTTAGCACTAAACAAAAAACCCAGCCATCGCCAACGCGACTGCTGAGCTCTGTGTTCAACATAGGCCATCACCCTCCCGACGAAGGTCAGCCTTGACCCGGGAAACGGGCGTGCCCCAAAGGCTCGTCTTTCACAATTCGACTATGTAGTCTTGTATCACCGCCCGCAGGTTAAAGAACACTCCGCCAAACGTCAATCCCATTCCCCGCCACACCGGTTTCTGGTTTCTCCCATCAAAGAATGACCTCAGCGCCCTCAGTGTTCTCAGTGCCTGTCCTGAGTAGGCTGCGAAGCAGCTGTACCGAAGGGGCTGCCTTGGGGTTCAAAGTATCTCCAGCACCAGCTCGGGCGGCCTCCCGATCCGGGCCTGATTCCCTTTCACCACAATCGGTCGCTCGATTAGGATAGGATGCTCGACCATCGCGCCGATGATTGCTGGGCCGTTAGTCTTCTTCTCTCCGAGGCCGAACGCCTCATACTCGGCCTCTCCCGTTCGAAGCAGATCGTGAGGATCCATTTCCAGCATCCCCAGCACCCGCGCCAACCCATCCTCATCCAATGGCGTCTTGAGGTACTCAACAATCCTCGGCTCGATCCCGCGCTCATTCAACAAGGCCAGTGTCGCCCGCGATTTAGAGCACTTCGGGTTGTGATAGATGATCACGTCGGACACGTATTGACCCTATTCTGTGAGGCGTAGATAGGTCACGCTTGAACGGAGTCGAAGAGCGACGTCCTGGCAAATAGGCGAGACTTCGACTGCGCTCAGTCTGACGCGACTCGTTCTATTGCGATTGGCCTACTTCCTCTTCCAAGATGACCCGTAATCGATCAGTCTCACGTTCGTTCTCGCCCGCCAGATCCCTCGTCTCTCCCGGATCCACCTCGAGGTCGAACAGACGACTCTCCTCCCCCTCCTGCTCCACCAATTTATACCGCCCATCCCACACGAATCGCCAATCCTTCAATGCCGAAACGGCTATGTTCCTGTGCGTGTCTTTCTCACCCGCCAGCACTGGCCACAATGACTTCGCATCCGCACCTTCGAGCACCTCCGCTCCCCCAGCCTCGATATACGTCGCCGCAGGTCCTGAATCTCGACCAACGTGTCCGTCACGACACCCGACGCCACACGTGGTCCCGCAATCACCAACGGCACGCCCGCCGATGGTTGATACGGAACGCTCTTCCCCCACCGATCGTGGTCGCCCAGCATCTCACCGTGATCGCTGCTGTAGACGATCAAAGTGTTGTCCAACTCACCACGCGCCTCCACCGCCTGGATGAATCGCCCGGCCTGACGATCGATGTTCTCGATCATCGCTCCGTAGTTGCGGCGAATCTCATTGTGATGGTCCACATTCAGTTCCGCACTGTCGACCGGGGCAGGATACATAACATCAGGGAGTTCAGGTCAATAGGTGTGTAAAAGAAATCAGGCGGCCATCTTCCCGGCTTCGACCTGCGGTCCGGTTGAGTGTTTCTGATCGTAGACTTGTTGTAGCAAGTGTGGCGCGGTGAGTTTCCTGAATCGGCTCTCTGCGACCTTGAGCGTACGCCAGATGAGAGTCGTGGCGTTCCTGACTTTCTTGAATCGCCTGGCGGCGTTTGTGCGAAGCCGAACGGAAGCAAAGGGGCTCTCGACGACGTTCGTGGTTCTCAGGTGTTTCCAGTGTTCCTTCGGGAAGTCGTAGAACGTGACCATCCGATCCCAGTCTCTTTCGAGCGTCTCCACGGCGGCAGGGAACTGTGAGCGATACCGTGCGGCAAAGCGTTTCCGGAGCTTCTCGGCCTCCTTTTTCGTGCCGGCATAGGGGATCTGGACGAGCAGTGCGCGGGCTTCAGCCTGTGCACGCTTGGCGACCTTGTCGAGCACGTTGAGGATCTTGTGGTTCCAGCACCGTTGTTGCCGGCTCTCTGGCCAGACCTGATCAACGGCCGCCCAGATGCCCATATTCCCGTCCGCGGCGATCAGGACAGGATGTTCGAGCCCGCGATCCCGGAGATCCCGGAGCACCGTGAGCCAGGATTCTGTAGACTCTCGATAACCGGGTTCTATCGCCAGGATCTCCTTGCTGCCGTCGCTCATCGCGCCGATCACGACCAGCAGACACGCCTTCTCGCGCTCGAGCCCGGCTTTGACGTAGATGCCATCAGCCCAGGCGTAGACCAGTTCGCGATTATCCAGACGCCTTTCTTTCCAGTCCTGGAAGTCGACCTCCCACTTCCCTCGAAGACGAGCGATCGAGGTCGGCGAAAGCGGCGCGCCATCACCGAGCAGCGCACGCAAAGACAACTCGAAGTCGCCCTGGGAGAGACCGTGGAGATAAAGGTCGGGAAGCAGATCTCCAATGGCCCTGGTTCTCCGGGCGAACAGGGGGAGGATGCGGCTTTCAAACCGCTCTTCCAGACCACGAACCCGGGGACGCCGGACCTTGATCGTTCCGCAGCTCGTCGAGAGACGCCGGGGCTTGCCGTAGCCGTTCCTGTAGCCCCTGGAGCTATCGACCTCGGCTCGGCGCTCATACCACGACCGGCCCAAGAACGCGGTCGCCTCCTCCTCCAGAATGGACTGGAACCGGCCCTGGATCTCTTCACGGATCCAATCGTCAACCGTCTCCCACGTCGGCATGGACTTCAATGGGGCTCTATGCGTATGTTCCTTCACGGCGATCCTCCTTCCCAACCGGGCCTCTCACCCGGTTTTGTGTGAATCAACTATCTCACGGGAAGGGTAGGGTCGCCCTTTCTCTTTTTCCACACCTTTTGATTATAGCTCACATCAGGACGCGCATCATACATCGACTGCGTAATGTCCATCGGATTGTGCGGTCCCGTGAAGTTGATCACGAGATGCCACGGCTGCCCTCGAGGCACCTGGTCCAGCAACTTGAGCCCATTTTCGGCGATCCAATTGTCGCAATAGGCGTCATCGGGAAATTTGGTCGGATGCGTGTCGTGAAATCCGTGACGGTTATCTCGATCGAAATCGTCCAGATGAACCTGCGCCAATCCCCGCTCGTAGAGATACGCCAGATAGGGACCGTGTGGCTCCGTCTTCCCACTCTTTGTCCCGTCGTACTTACCCTCATTGTCGATCCCGTTGCTGAATCCCCACTCACCGATCAGCCGCTTCCCATCCAACCCCCATTCCGGCGTGTTCTTGCTTAAATCGAACTTCCCCACACCCATCACGTGGTATCCTGCATCACGCAACCGCTGGTAATAGGTCAGCTGATCCAACGGATAGTCATACCCGTTCCCTGGAACCCGACATCGATGGTATCGCCTCCCCGAAGCCAGACACGCCCGCGCCGGCGCACACACGGGCGAAGGCGTGATCGCATTCGTAAACCGAACACCCCGAGCCCCCAACGCGTCAATATTCGGCGTCCGTACCGGCACCTCCGGATTCGTCCCCAGAAAATCGTGCCGATGCTGATCGGAAAAAAAGAAGAGAATGTTAGGTTTCATCGCTTTCACTAAATCGATGTCAGTTCGGGCGTCAAGAACACGACTTTGGCCGTCTAAAAGGGACTTCTCGACTTCGCTCGAAGTGACCCTGTTTAGGCTTCCGGAACGGAGTTCCTCTCACCCCACTGGTAGTTCCGTTCGTGTTTTTCGTGTATTTCGTGGTTCTGGTTTCCTTCCGTGTATTCCGTGTATGGAGTTTATCCCGAGCGGAGTCGAGGGGTGGTCCGGCTAGTCTTTTACAATGTCAGGCCCATATGGCGCCAGCCGGAGCACCGGGTAATGCGAATTCCACATCGCCGCATCCTCTGTATCCCTTATTACCGACCAGCAATGATGCATCAACGACCGCACGACATCTTCGTGACTGGGATCGTCAATGAGATTTGTCATTTCGTAGGGATCGTCGTCGAGGTTGTAGAGCTCGTCGAAGTCGAACCCATTCAGACAAAGCTTCCACGGTTCGTCCCACACGACCCGCTGCGTCAACCGGTAGCGCCCACCGTGGTATTCCGCAAAACCTCTCGTGAAAGTGCCCACGCTCCCCTTCGTGTCCTTCAGCGTCGCCGCGAAAGATCTTGAATCCGGCGACCCGATCGTATTCTCGCCCGCCAGCTCGAGTAGCGTCGGCGCCAGATCGTGAAGGCTCACGCGGGCTTCGCTCGTCACATCCGTGGCGATGTCCGGACCACTTACGACCATCGGGATCTGATAGACCTCTTCGAACCCGCCAATGTTCTTGCAGTACAGTCCGTGTGAGCCGAGCAACTCCCCGTGATCGCTCGTCAACACAATGATTGTGTTGTCCCTCTGACCCGATTCATCCAGAAAATCGATCAGACGGCCGTACTGTTCGTCGATCTCGGAAATCGACGCATAGTAACAGGCAGCGGCCTCCCGCTTCTGTCGATCGGTCATATCCAGCCACGTCTCACCCGCCTTCCGATACAGATTCGGCTGCCCGATCAGATCATTATCCACATTCGGCTGGAGAGGAATGTCATCCACGGTGTACTTCGCAAACGCATCCTCTCCTGTCACGAATGGATCGTGCGGCTCTGTGATGCTCACGAAGCAGCACCAGGGATCGGCCCCATCGGAGTTCTCTCTCAGGAAATCCAGACCCAGCTCGGTCACGATGCCCACACCACGTCTTTCCGGCGGAACATCCGTCACGCCATACAACAGTGATTGTCTGTACCCCGGCGGCAAGTTATTAGTCTTCTTCAGAGAAAAGGATCCATCGCTCTTTCCACCACCACCCTTTTCCGCAGACGCTTTCTTATAAGGTTCGCCCGAGTTGACGCCATTAACCTGCCACCCGAACCGCGTCAGGTCGTCCGTCCGCTCGACGTGCCACTTTCCGAAGTAGCCGGTCCGATAGCCTGCCGCTTCCAACCTCTGGGCCCAGTGGGGCAACTCCGTCCGCAGGTTGCACTGGTCGTCATCCACACAATGGATAACCTCCAGCACCCCGTTCGTATGGGGCAGTGTTCCTGTCATCAGACTGGCTCTCGCCGGCGAACAGACCGCATTCGGCGTGTACGCACGTGGAAAACGCACACCCTTCTTCGCAAGCGCGTCAAAGTTCGGAGTACGGCAAGGATGGTCCGACTCCAGGACACGCCCTTGCATCTGATCCGTCATTAGAAATAGGATGTTTGGTCTACTCATATATTCCACCAACGCTACAGCCTCGTCATCCCGGGTGAGGCGACCCGTCCTCGATGGGCTAACGCCCGAGACAAGCCTGCCTCGAACGGCGTGAGGGGCCCATTCCTCTTCTCCAAACAAAACTGGATCCCGGCCAGAAACTTGCCGGGATGACAGTCTAGTAGGCGCGGCCCCAATCCCCAAATCCACGGCCTATCGTCCAACGTCCCCCGGGCGTCTGCCCTCCGTGATCTCCGTGTTCTCCGTGGTAAGTCTTCGGTTTTCTCTGACCAGCCACAGCCTCACGTAATGCCGTCTCTTCTCCGACTCCGGATGATCCTCGAAAGCCGTTCGATTGTGAAGAATCCAATGATTGTTCGTGAACAGCATCTGCCCGGGTTCGAGCGAGAACGTCACGTGCAAATCGCTGCGGCCAAGGGTTTGATCGATGGCATCGAGAAGCGCACACTGCTGTTCCGTCGGCGGCTCGCCTGACACATCGTGACCGACGCGGATGTAGTAATCCAGATACCTGGTATCGAGTTCCTGACCATCCCACCGAAAAATCGGTGCGACCATCACGTTCGGTTCACCAGGACGAAACTGTCCGCGACGGTCGAAGTGAAAGCAATCGTAGCCCGCTGGAAGGCAATCGAACGCCCCCGTCCGGAGAGCATTGTGAAGACCATACGCGGAAACGAGCTGACTCTCCCCGCCACGTTCCGCGGTCGCCAGACAGAGGAGCCCCACATACTCGGGAGGCGTATCGGCGAAAGCGGCATCGGTGTGAAAGCTGCTCTCCGCGTTCGTCACAGAAAACCGTGCGCCTTCCGCCACATCTGCCCCTTCACGTCATACAGCAATGTCCCCTCGACGTTCTGCTCGATCGGCGTCCCAAGCGATTGACCGATCCGCCAGTAGACGCGCCGAGCCGATTCAACCGGCACCCGATCGATCAGGATGAACCCGCGCCCCTCGTCGAGCTCCCGAATCATCGGCTCAAAGACGGGCCGCCAATCGTCCAGCAATGCCGGATCTGCGTTCAATTCCTTCCCACCACCCTCCGCGTATGCATCGACCAAGCCATTCGGTAGCGCGTGGACCCAGTTCTCCGGCGCATCGATCGTTCTTGCGGTCCAGCCACTAGGCGCCGGTATGTGTTCATTCAATTGCATTGTTTTGAGCGCTGAAGGCGCGTCATATCCTAGCCCAGGGCAACGCCCTGGGTAACGTAAAACCACGTCACACGTGCGGGCTATAGGCCCGCGACGCGTTTTTGCGGGGCTATCGCGGACCGTTGGCCCGCAGAAAGCATTGCGCCAAGAGAACCCAGCCCTTCGGGCTGGGCTAAGTACTCCTGTTCGCAAATACGGTGACGTATTCTTAGGGTTTGCCACGAAATAAGTGCTGCACTTTTCAAGGTAATGATCTTACGCTCGGAGTGTGGACGTCGAAACTCTCCGAACGAAGTATGAAGCCTTGGCTCCGGTGCTGACGGAACGCACGCGTCGTCTGTGGGCCGCCACGGAAGCCGAAGCGTTGGGTCACGGTGGGATCGCGATTGTGGCTCTGGCGACAGGAATGTCCAGAGAGCGGATCTTTCGTGGCATTCAGGAGTTGAGGTCGGACGAACCTTTGGACCCGGCTCGCATCCGGCGTCCAGGCGGCGGTCGTAAGCGGAAGGCCGACACGGACCCGACGCTGTGGCAGGACCTGAATGATCTGGTCGAGCCAACGACTGCGGGGTCGCCTGACGACAATCCTCTGAGATGGACATCGAAGAGCACTCGCAAACTGGCCGCCGAGTTGCAAGCGATGGGGCATTCGGTGAGCCCCAGGATCGTTGCCAATCTCCTGCACGAACACGATTACACGCTGCAGGCGAATCGGAAGACAAGGGAGGGATCTGCACACCCGGATCGGGACGCTCAGTTCGTTTACCTCGATGATCGGATTAGCCAGCAGCAGCAGCAGGGCCTTCCCGTTATCTCGGTGGACACCAAGAAGAAAGAGTTGATCGGCGACTTCAAGAATCCTGGCCGAGAATGGCGACCCAAGGGAGACCCGGAGCGTGTGAAGGTACACGATTTCATAGTGCCTGCTCAGGGCAAGGCGATCCCTTATGGAGTGTATGATCTGAGCCGTGATGAAGGCTGGGTAAGTGTCGGTATCGATCACGACACGGCCAGCTTCGCCGTGAATGCGATCCGAAGTTGGTGGAAGAACATGGGACGGCCCGCCTACGGCACTTCGACGCATCTGCTAATCACGGCGGACGCAGGCGGCAGCAACGGCGCCAAGACGCGGCTGTGGAAGTGGGAGCTGCAGCGCTTTGCGAATCGCACTGGCCTGACGATCACCGTATGCCACTACCCTCCTGGCACTAGTAAGTGGAACAAGATCGAACATCGCCTGTTCTCCTTCATCGCTATGAACTGGCGAGGCAAGCCCCTGGTCAGCCTGGCTGCAACCGTGAATCTCATTGCCGGAACGACCACTCAAGCCGGTCTCCGAGTACGCTCCGAGATCGACAAGCGACCCTACCCTAACGGGGTCAAGGTGACCGATGAACAGATGACCCAAATCGATCTCACTCCGCACGATTTCCACGGCGACTGGAACTACACGATCCGGCCAATGGCTCAACATTGAGATCGACCTTATTTATTCCGAACCCTTAGTACTCCTGTTCGCAAATACGGTGACGTATTCTAAGCAGACTTTGCCAAGGGCGTATCGTAGAACCTGAGTTTGTCGATCATCTCCGCGAGATCTGTTCGTGTGAACTTCCATTTGAAGGGTGTGGCGATACGTCCGTAGCGTTCCTGAAAACCGAGGATTCTTGCCTCAAGCTCTTCGAGCGATGCAAATTCGATAGGTGTCAGAGCCTTGCGTTTGAGGATCGAGAAGTAGATCTCGATCTGATTGAGCCAGCTTGCGTGGATCGGAAGGTGAACGGGGTGGATGTTTGGCCACTTCCCCTGGATACGGTCGATGCATGTTTGCCCTCGGTGCGAGGAGCCATTATCCACGATGAGGTAGACTTTCTTTGCCGAGCAATAGGGTTTCCGGCTCATGATCAGGCTCAGGAGCCGGTTGAAGGGCTCGATACCCGAAGAAGACTCACAGAGACCGAAGATTCGACCATTGTGCACGTCGAGAGCAGCCAGATAGGCCAGGGCTCCTTTCCGCTCGTATTCGTGTTTCAACGCGTGCCGCTCTGTTCGAGGCTGGCGGTAGGGTAACGTGCTTGCGAGCTCGTGCTTGAATACTGGTCTTTTCGTCGGCAGAAAGTACATATTCCCTCGGCCCTAAAGGCTTTCCTTGCCATTGGCGGTGATACAGATCAAGGACTCTACCTGCTTTGGTTTGGAAGTCCGGGTCCCGTGGGAAAATCCAGGAGCGATGATACCAAGGACGAATCGCGTCCTCGTTCAACCAGCGCCAGACAGTGGCGCCGCTGATCTTGGCAACGAAGCCCCTTTGCACTGCCTCGGCGGCAATCTCGGAACAGCTGAACCGCGAGAGCGGTATCCCGCTCTCGCTCGGTAGTTCACACGCCAGCGCCTTGATCTGAACGACCACCTGAGGGGGGAAAACCGGGCGGGCGCCCGGGACGAGATCTATCTTCGAGTCCCGAAAGACGCTCTTCGAAAAAGCGCTTACGCCATTTGCTTACGATCGGACGCGGAACATCCAACCGTTGGGCGATAATCTTGTTGGATAATCCCTCGGCGGCGAGAAGCACGATTTTCGATCGGATCACTTGATAATACGATAACGTATATTGTCCAGCCATTCGCTCGAGGTCGACCCGTTCCTTCTCAGACAGTAGCACCACATAAGGCGAACGTCTTGGCATTGTTCTCCTCCTTTTGAAGGAGAACATAAGCTACAAATAATGTTCAGGACATACGTAATAATGTTTATGAAACCATGCACTAAGGAATAACGGGCCGTTGGCCCGTTCGACAGAAGATCTCCACCAGTGAAGCCTCAGACTGGGCTCCCCCATTGGGGATATCAGGGATACAGCGTCAAATGGGGATCTACGACAGTCCCAATTTCTCAATTCCCTAATTTCCTAATACGCCAATGAGCGCACCCACGCTCTACCGTAGCGCGCTATAAACCGGTCCTCGATTCCGCCACTCGATCGGCATCCCCTCGCACAGGTCGATGAGCTGAGGAACGTCCACCACTTTCAACAGGCCGAAACAAAACAGCGGCACGGCATCCATATAGGCCACCGGCATCTCGATCAATCTCTTTAGCGATTCCGCGAGTCCATCGACATACAACGACGAAAACTGTCGTGGCCTCAGAGCAGCTGCAGTCAGTGCCGCGAAACTCGTTACCTGACCCGTCGCGTGGAGATCCACGCCCTTTCCCGCCCAGTCTGACACATCCAGAATCTGACCTACGAGCACGCCAAGAGGACGCTCACCAGCTATGCTTAGCGACATATCGAGCCTACCGGGATAGTTATTCTCTCCGGTCCCATAGACATCCGCCGCAATCACCGTTCTACCCTCGCCGACGAGTTGACTTACGCGCTGAATCGAACCACGGCGGCCGCCATCGTCGATCACCAGCGACGGTCGACCTCTGCCCTTGAAGCGCGTAGCTGGAACAGTCCAGTCCGATCCCAGGCGAATTCGCAAGTGTTCGGCGTGAGATGACCGTGCCACGCGCTCAACGCGCACGCGATTCCGTCGAAGCACGATCGTTTCTGTGACTTGCTTCCGGGCTTTCCCGATGGCGCTCTTCGAGCGAATGGCCCTGTGCGCGATCTTGTCGGCGGTCTTTTGTGCCAGCGACAGCATTGTCTCGCTGGTCGTCGGAAGGCCGATATTCAGGTCCCGTTCGCTCAGAAGCTCATCCCCGAACGGAAGATCCTGTTCCGGCGTATCCAGCCCGAAATGCGTGTTCAGAAACCTGTACAGCTGGCTGCGATTATCCGCCTCGTAGTTGTGTGTTCCCGGATCCCAGTTCTCGTAGAAAACCAGCCGGTCACCCACGCCGAGGTTCTCGTAGACCGGTTTGACCGGTTTGTAGACACTCCTGCGGGTTCGCCGGGACCGGAAGCAGCAATCGTCGCGAAGGTTGTAGATGAGAAGCGTCGGCCGAGGAGCGAAAAGAGCCGTCATCAGATCGTAATCCGCGACCGTACACAGATCGACAGGCATCTGCTCGAGGTCTCCGATGTCCGCCGAACAGCTGACACGCTGCCAAGCGGGAGAATGTCCGGCCACCGGAACGATCGTCGTAATCCGCTCATCGGTCGACGCTAGCACGGCGGTCTGCCATCCCCCACCGGACAGACCCGTCATCGCGACTCGATTCGGATCGCAGTGTCGATGCGCGATGAGCAGATCGAGGGCCCTGCTCATCGCCAGGTAGAAGACGGAAACACCAGCCGCGCCGCAAAGGTCCATATGCCCGACGCGGTAATGATCCCGGTTCATCGAAAGCTCGCCCATCCCGATGAATTCCGTATTCAGCGCCAGCATTCCGCGCTTCGCGAGGTTGATACACCGTGCCTGCTTGTAGTCCATCGCCTTACCGCCGATGTGGTGACCGTTCGGATTCAGTACCGCCGGCACCTTTCCCCGCAGGTTCGTCGGCTCATAGAGCAGGGCCGGTATCCACATTCCCGGATACCCCTCAAACCGAACCTTCCGGATCCGATACCCACGCCCTGTTTCGATCACGTCTCCCCACACCACCTTCGGCTTCAGACGCGTCAATCCAATCGGCAGCCCCTTGAAATAGACCTCACGCAGAAGCCTTTTTCTCAACACCTTCGCTCGATCCGCCCATCCCCGGCTTGTCTTGGGTGCGTGCCACCGTTTAAGCTTCGACAGGATATAGGCATTCAACTCACATCGCTTCGGATCCTCGTGATTCCTCCGACCCAACAGCGATCGATTCAATGCCACTGTAATCTGTCTCTCCGTCGCCATCGCTGGATTCCCTTCGATAGGTTTGCCGCATGATCATCGCAGGCTGAAGATCTGATCACCCTAACGCGGCGCCTCACGGCAACTTCTGTCAAATGGTCACTGCAACAGGTTCTTGGTGCCCGGAGGTACATCCTGAGCGGAGTCGAAGGGCCAGTCCCACCGGTTGCGTCTAACCATCGCCACGCCTGCTCCCCTGCCTGTCCTGAGTAGCCTGCGCAGCAGGCGTATCGAAGGGCTCGCCTGCTCATTCTACAGGACGCCGCAATAACGCATCGCCCCCAGGGCGTAGACACGCGCAGCATCCCCGAGTCTCGCAACCGAAACACTCTCGTTATCCGCGTGCGCAGTCTCATTCGATGGGCCATAGTAGAACGTCGGGATGCCCGTTCCGTGTACGTAAAGATTCGCATCCCCCACGATGCGCATCCCGATGTATTCGGCCTCTTCTCCGGTAACCTCGCGATGGGCCTCAGCGAACGCCTGAGCCGACGGATCGCTGGTGGGTGTTTCGAACGGTTCACGCTCGTGGACCATCGACACATCCAGCTCCAGGCCGCCATCATTCGCGAAGTCTGCAGCCAAAGTTTCCAATTCTGTCAGACAGCCATCGGCGGTGCGGCCGGGCGACCACCGACGCGTCCCGGTCAGCTTACACGTCACAGGAGTCCGGTTGAAATAGTCTCCCGCTTCCACAATGCCGATGTCGATCCGCTCGGCTCCCGCCAGAGGGTGCACGTCCCCATTATCGAGCTCCGTCTGACGTTGATGGATCCTCTGAATCAGATCGCCAACGAACCGGATCGGATTCTCCGAGAAGGGCACATATTGCGTATGCGTTCCTCCGCGCGGGGACTGAAGCTCGATCGTCCACACCATCGAGCCCATACTCATCACCCACAGGGCGTCCGGTCCCTCCACGATGACGATTCGGTCTCCGCAAAGTCGTCCCGCGTTGAGGTCCCCGATGAGCGCTTTGGGTCCATCTTTGTCGGCCACTGGCTCCTCGTGTCCGACCACGGCCGTGACCCAAACGTCCCCTTTCAAGTTGACACCCGACTCGATCAGAGCCTTTGCAGCACCAGCGAGTGACGCCATCCCACCCTTCATATCCGTTGTCCCCCGCCCGGTGATCGTGTCTCCATCGCGCCCGGGCGCAACACAATCTCCAATCGGAATCGTATCCAGATGACCGTTGAACACCAACGAAGGGCCGTCACCGCATCCAGCGATCTTCGCGTAGAGATTGTTCCGTCCCGGCGTCACCTCTCTGACATCGACCTCGAGCCCGATCTCCTTCATCAACTCGCAGTACTGTGCACAGACGGCCGCCTCATCCATCGTCACGCTGGGGGTCTGCACCAACGCCAGCGTCTGCTCCGCAATCCACTCCTGGTTGACACGCTCCAGCACATTCTCGTGCGTGGCGTTCATCCCAGCTTCCCCCTTCGTGTTGGAGTATGTCCCAGTGAAACGCCGACATAAGAAGCCAGAAGGTCCGACTTCCCAAGCGTTCTGCTTCCAAACATCACCCGCTCGCAGTGAGCACTCGACGATCTCACGGTCAAGGTCGTATTACCAGGAGTAACAGTCGAAGACTTCGATGCGGCGGAAAGGAAGAGTCCCGGGAAGGCGAGGTGTAATGACCGGTTTTGGTTGGCTCGTTGGCCCGATGGACCAACAGGCGATATCACTGACTTCGCCGAGTCGTGCGCCACTCGGATCCCGGCAACTTCGTTCTATGCGCCCACCATCTACCGAGCGACGCGAACAGGCTTCTTCCCCGCGACCGACTTGTAGACCGCCTCGGACAGACGAGCGACCTGCAATGCGTAGTCAGGTGGCGAGTAGCCCTTACCGTCGCCGCGGATCCAGTCGAAGAAAGCCTGGTCTGGTGTGGTTTCCTTGATGCTCTTCGGGACCTTTAGAGGATCGTCGTTCAGCAGAACGGAACGGAGCTTCCACTTGTGGAGATGGAAGACCAGGCACCCCTCGGTTCCGTGAATCGCCACCCGTTCGTCGTGCATACGTGCGTTTCCAAACGTATTGATCGTACCCAAGGCGCCACCCTTGAATCGCACGTTCACAACCGCATTGATATCGACCTTCTTACCCGCGTTCGTCAGGAACGCGGACACCTCCGCGGGCTCGAGGCCGGTCAGCCAGAGCATAACGGCAACTAGGTGGCTGCCCGTGTCGATGAACATGCCGCCACCCGACAGCTCGGGATCCATCCGCCATCCACGAATACCACCCCAGTTCTGAGTCACGTAGCCCGTAATTCCTACAATTTCACCAAGAGCCCCGTCCCTGATCGCCTGCCTGGCGGCCTGGTATTCCGGATAGTAGTGGCGCTGGTAAGCCACCTGCACATAGCACTTCCGTTTGTCAGCAAGCGCGATCAACCCCTTGGTGTGACGGGAAGAAATCGTCAGGGGCTTCTCCACGCAGACGTGGCAACCCTTTTGAAGACTGAGGCGCGCCTGTTGGTAGTGAACAGCGTGAGGTGAGCTGATCAGAATGGCCTCCATATCCTCCTGGCGAATCATCCTGTTGTAGTCTTCGTAGTAGGCAGCTTCCTTTCCCCACGCATCGAGCAGGGTTTCCGCATTTTCCTTGTTCGTGTCGGCGACGCACACGATCTCGATGCGTCCGTCGTCCTCCAACCTCGGCAGATGGGCGCGCTGCATATTCCCACCGCACCCGATCAGTCCTACCTGGATCGCTCGCTTCGCCATCGTCCTCTCCTCGACCGGTCGAGCACAAAACCACGGACCGGTTCTCGTTTCAGGCCACCTTGGGAGCTTGAAGCGTCATCTCGCTACGACCTCCAAGACCGGACACCACAGGAAAGGCCCTTTCTCGGGGGCCATTGCTCCTCGCCTTGTAGTGAACCGTCGGCGGAAAGTATGCATAGAGCGCGGTATGTCTCGCATCAGCCGTCTTGTTGGGACCCGAGCCGTGAGCCACAAGACTGTGGAACATCAGCGCGCTGCCCGCCTTCAGCGGGACCTCGATCGCGCCGCCCGTGTCCAGGTCTTCACGATCGGTCATTTTTCCATCGTCCTCACGCGCGATGCGTCCCCACTCCTGCAACCCCCACTTATGGCTCTCGGGAATGACCTGGATACAACCGTTCTCCGGCGTACTGTCCGTCAGGGCGATACTCACCGTCACCAGCGACGGCGGTTCCATCGGCCAGTAGGCCGAGTCCTGATGAAAAGAGTGAGCCGATCCGTGATGCGCCGGCTTCAGCATCAGGGTACTTCGGAACAGCAGCAGGTCGTCTCCAAGAAGGCTGCGAACGGCTTCTATCAGCTTCGGATGCTCTGAAAGCGCCTTGAACGCATCCGAGTACTCCCTCGTGCTTTCGATCTTTCGCAACACGGGAAGCCCATCGGTCTCCTGAGTCTTCGCGTAGGGTTCCAGCTGAAAAGATGTCGCTGCGGGGTCGTCATTTGCCTTGAATTCGGCAGCGAGTTCGTGGAGTCGAGCGATCTCGGTCTCACAACGATCGATCTCTTCCTGAGTCATGAAGTTTTCCAGGATGTAGTAGCCTTTTTCCTCGAACGACGCGTGTAAGGCTTCGGGCGTCATCTCATACATCCCCCATAAACCGTCTGAGGTAGGCGGCAATCAGAATGACGACCGTACCCAGGACCATACTGACCGTCATCCAACGCTTTCGATTCGCCTTTACTCGAGCGAACGCGTCGCCCGGGACCGTCAGCATGAATCCGATCTTGAAGACAACGAGGGCAAGCACGATTTTCACGATCAGGCCGTATAGATAGGGTTTTGCCGACAGCGATCCGTTGACCGCTGCCATACCCACCTGGTAGAGTCCCGTGATCAACAGAAGCCCGATGCTGATCCACAGGATCTGGCGGAACCGGTCGACGATCGCCCCCATTATCTCGGCACGTCGTTCCTCCGGCATCCCCTCGACGACAGGGAGCAGGACGAACCGGACGAACGCCACACCGCCGACGGCGATCACGGCAGCCATCACGTGGAGCCACTGGGCAAGAACGGTCAACTTTCGGGTCTCGATCCTGTTGAAGGTGAAAGACTTGCGGGGTTCAGAGAATGCAACCACCCCCCGCACGCGTCAAGCAAAAAGGCTGCAAACAGAAAGGCCGTCCGGGGATCCCGAAAACGGCCTTGGTCGTCACTTTCCGATCACGACTAAAAAGAAGGTCTCAGATTCGTGGAGTCCCGCGGAACCACGACAAACCCGAGTGAGTCGACGGAAGCCGACCCGAACACGCCAATACCCCCTTCGAGATTGAACTGAGGGAATTTGAAGTTATCCCCTGTGGTTCCCCCGAACCCCCCCCTCGCTACCGAACTCCGGACTCGTTCGAATGAAGTCGAACCAGTTCTGGTCCACTGCGAAGACCTTGATCTTATGCCTTCCCGCGAAGTAGACGGCGAACCAAGGCAGACGCAGACTCCCATCTTCGGCCTCAAACGCCGGGGAACTCTCCTGGCGGTTGAAGTCGGCAAAATCGGAATCGTCCAGAAAGTCGCCATCGATCACGAACGGCGATCCCATATCCAGACTGAAAATCCCCACCCGGTAACCGGCAGCCGTAATCGGATCGAACCGCGCCTCCAGCAGACCCTCCTGGTAGACGACCTGGTTCTCAGGAGATCCGAACACTGCCTCTTCCCCATCCCGAAAAGTTCGGAACTGACGCGTCACAGCAAGTGATTCCTCGTCGAGCAGAACGCCCTCCCGGATCGACAGCCGCGCGGGAGTGACCGTCGTCCCGGTCAAAACCCGACTGCCCGCCTCCACGCGGATCGTGTAGATCGTCTCCGGTAGAACCACGGACGGATCGGCTGGAGGGCGGTAGAGCGACTTCTGATCGGGATCGTTCGCGTAGATGAAGTTTCGACCCTCGGTCTGGATCTCGACCCTCGCGCCTGCCACACCCGAGTTATCATCCGTCACCGGCTGCCCCGGCGCGATCGTCTTCGACAGGAGAATATCGGGCAACGGCCGGTCGACAATCAGCAGCGCATCGAGGACGAGCCGCCCTTCATCGATCTGACTCCCGAAGAGCTCACCAGGTCCCCGATCCGTCGAGCACGCAGACGAAACGCACAGGGCTGCAGCAAAAAAGACAAGAAGCCTTGTCCTTCCGTTCGTGTGTGAAACCTGCCCCGAACGAATGTGAGAGGTGTGTTTCGTGGTTGGCTTCTCAGAATTCAAAGTCCACCCCCAACGTTGGCACGACGGGCAACATCTTGAATACCCTCGGCGTCTGATCGCCCCCATTGTCGTTTTCGACGAACCATTCGTTTCTCCGATTGTAAACGTTGAAAACCTGCAGATACCATTCGGCGGCCGTTCCGAACAGCCTGAACTTGCGCTTCATGCTCAAGTCGAGTCGATGATACGGCAACAGCCGGTTGCTGTTCTTGTCCCCCGGAATCGCATACCGGTCGGTTTGGAACTCGCTCGTGGCCGGTGCGCGTAGCGCGTATCGACCCACGACAGGGGTGAAGGCCTGTCCGGTACCGTAGACCAGATTGGTTCCCCACGTCCACTTTCCCGTGCGATAGCTCAGAACGAACGACAGATCGTGCCGCCGATCGTATTTGACCGGATACTCACGCCCCCCGTTCAGCTCTTCGAACATACGCCGGGTCCAACCCAGCGTATAGCCGATCCATCCGGTCAGACGGCCCGTCCTTTTTTGTAGGAAAAGCTCGACACCGGTCGCATACCCGGTGCCCCGCGTGACGAAGACATCCTCGGACGTTGTTCCCTCGCTGTCCACGGGCACATCTTGATCGATGACGACCAGATTCGCCATATCCGTGTAATAGCCCTCGAGGGACAGCTTGTAGTCGTCCGACGGTTCGTATTCGAACCCCCCCACCGCCTGCCACGATTCTCCCGGCTGGACCGTATCGTCGAGCGGAACCCAGAAGTCGCTGCCGCTGAAAGCCTCCGTCGTCACTAGCTGCAGATACTGCGTGTAGGATCCACCACCGAGTTTGAGTCGAAAACCGGGTTTCAGCTCCTGGCTAAAGCTGATCCGCGGCTCCACCCGCACGTTTTCTTGATTGGTGAAGTAATTGCCACGCAGCCCCAGGCGAATACTCGTCTTCGACGTCGGCTGCCAGTGATCCTGGAGATAGACGGAATGGAGGGAGGGCGTTTCCTTCAAATCGAGTTGCTCGTCCTGGTTGAACACCTGCCGAAATCGGAAATCGTACCACGTCGAGAGTCCACCCATCGTAATCGTATGATGGCTCGTGGCGAAGTAGTCGATGTCCCCTTGACCAAGAAGTCGCGGATGCCGTTCGAAATCAGGATGGGCGTGTCGAAGATCTTCAGTTCCGTGTCGCTGAAGTACTTGCTCCCTGCGATCATGAAGTTTCCGTAGAGACTCGAATTGAAAATGTGATTCCACTTCGCCGTCGCCGCCGTGTTACCCCACCGGATCGTGAAAAACGTGTCGGCCTCCAGGTCGAACAGGAGGTCGTCGCGACCCAGATAGGCGCTGACCGTCAGTTTATCGTTGTCTCCCCAATCCTGATTCAACTTTGCGTTTACATTGAAAAAGTAATAGCTCGGAATATCGGTGCTGTCCGACCGGACCAGCGACAGGACCGGCTCCAGGTAAGTCCGCCGCCCCGAAACCATCCACGACCCGCTCTTCGTCGGACCCTCGAGCGTCAGACGTCCCGAAATCAGGCTGACGCCCCCGGTCCCCTGGAAACGCTTCCGATTGCCGTCCCGATTTCTCACGTCCAGAACGGAACCGAGCCGCCCCCCATACTGAGCCGGGTAGGCCCCCTTGTGAAGACTCATGTCTTTGATTGCGTCGGAGTTGAACGTCGAGAAGAACCCGAACGCGTGGCTCGGATTGTAGAGAGGAATCTGGTCGAGCAGGATCAACGTCTGATCCGGCCCACCGCCCCGAATGTAGAGACCCGAGCTGATGTCCGAAGCGGCCTGAATCCCGGGCAGGAGCGGCAGACTCCTGAGGATATCGGCTTCGCCGAATGAGGGGAGATCCTGGATCTTCGCCGTCTCGAGCGTAATGAAACCCGTCTGAATCCGCTCCTCATCCTCATCCCCGACGCGCCTCCACGACGATCTCCGCACCCACGATCGTTTCCGGTTCGAGGGCAATCTCAACACGCTGCTCATCCACGTCGGAAACGGTCACCGAATCCCGAAAACTCTTGTAACCGATGTAGGAGACCACCAGACTGTATGAGCCTGCCGGAATCGACTTGAGCGCGAAGTACCCTTCACCGTTACTCAACACCCCGAATACGACATCGCCTCGTCTCAGAACGGCATTCGCATAGGGAAGCGTCTCGGCACTGCTATCGTCCCTCACGTATCCACTGATCGTCCCCGCCAGCACACGACCCGCCGACATCACCATCAGCAACGCTACCACCACGAACCTTACAATCAACCCAATCCCCTCCGATTTGAATTCTGAGTTTGCAATGCGTTTAAAATGCCATCGATAGCCAGTCAGCCGCTTGAAGCCGCCGTCTGAATCAGCACAGCCCGCTCCTGAATCCGGGTGAGGATGCGATCCATTTCATCCCGGTCGTCCCCCGACAGACCGTCCGTACGCCACGCTTGATCGTCCTCTTTCTTCTGCTTGGTCATCTGAACGCTCACCTCGCCGGACAGCAAGTCGTAGATCACGGATACGCGTTTGCGACGAGACACACCAAGGAAATTCTGACTCACGAAACTGGATTCTTCTCGCCAACCGGTCGTGATCACGCCGGTCGCCGGTTCGGCCGTTTCAATCGTGTAGCCTTCGTTGCTCAGAATGACAACCGCTGCGTTGACGAGCGCATCGGGGTTCACGTCCTCCACGGGAGCCGTGACGGACGAAGGTCGAACGACGTCACACGAAACCACGAACGCGAGCACACAAAGCACGCTTACCTGTTTCATAACAACCTCCCAGTTGAATGAATGTCCTGGTCAGGGAGTATCGCCATCTGGTTCCTGAACACCCCACAGATGGAAAAGTGTCACCTGTCCATTCGTAATTGCAAGGGATGTGCCAGATTCGCGAAGGCCTACCAGAGCGCCAGGCACGCCTGGAATGCCTCAAAGTGTAGACAAATTGCCACAGGTTGTATCGCTCGGATCACGGTGGATTGGTCGAAGGGGTTGGCGGAGCACGTGTCTCACCCAGATGCCCAGCCACGTATCACAGGATGTGTTAGATGCGGAATGACTCAGGGAAGATTCGATGAAGCGAAGAGGAAGGCGCCAATTGTAGAGAGACCGGGTCGGGTCTCTTCTCCCGGATGGATTGAAAAGCTGTCAGCGAAGTCGAAATACGCTTTGGCGACGGGCGCGTTGAACCGGGGCGCGACAGAGCAATCGGGGTTGGAGGTGCGGGTGACGCGTTTTGGGCATTCAGCTCAGCCGCCGTCTCCTGGCATCCACTCGAACATCCGGTAGCGCTCCCCGTCCATCCCGAGCGCGCCATAGGCGGAACAGGCGATCTCGTTCGTATGGTGTACGTATAATCGAAGGCCTTTCAGGTCCTCGGTCGTTTCCACGAGGTGCTTCAGATGGATGTAGAGCTGCTTGAACACGCCTTGCCGCCTCGCCTCCGGCACGACGTAGAGCGAGTGGATCCAGACGACATCGCCGTTCCGCCAGTCGCTCCACTCCCTCACCGTCAAGAGTCCACCCACCGGCTCCTCATCGATCTCCGCCAGGAAGTATTCGCCCTTCGTCGGATCGAGAAACACCGCACGCACCCCCTCTTCAAGCGTGGCTCGGTCGAGAGGCATGCCTTCCGTCTCCTGGGCCATCTGCTGCTGGAAGTCGACGATCGTCTCCAGATCCTCGATAACGGCCGACCGAACCTGCACCATCAGGCCGCCCTCACCGCCGGAGCCAGAATCCCGAGTCGGTCACGCCATTCATCAGCCAGATCACTCAGATGGTCGAGCAAGATCCGGTCAACCTCGTGAAACTCGAAATCTCGGACCCGGCAAGTGGGGCCGATGGCCATGCCCCGTCGGGAGAGATACAGCTTTGAAGCCGCGGGATAGTTATGCGCAACCGCCTTCTCCGCAACCGTCAGAAAACGCTGCAGAGCCCGAGCGTCCTCCGGCCTATCGGCGAAGGACTGGCAGAGCCAGACGTGGAGATCGGGATAGACGTTCGCCGACACACCGCAGAACCCGTCGCCCCCGGCGAGGAGGGAATCGAGCAGGGTTGCCGTGTTGGCGTTGTAAAACCGCAAGGGTGTCCCCTTCACAGCCTCGATCTTCTCCTGGATCGTCGGGACGGAACGGCTTGTTTCCTTGATGAACTTGAATCGACCCGACGAGGCGCACCAACCAAGGGTCGACGGCTCCAGCAACCGATGATAGGGTTGTGGACACTCGTAGATACCAAGGTCTGCATTCGTCCCTTCGAGAAGGCGGGAGACGTTTTCCTTCCACACGTCATCGCCTTCCCCCTCCTGGGCCATTTGGGACGCGATCACCACGACGCCGTTCACACCCGTCTCCGCCATTCTCTCCACGAACGCCGAATGGTCGGCCGTCGGACCCCCGAACGTACCCGATGCGAATATGGGCACGCGATTCTGAACGACGTCTGCGATATGTCTGGCCACGTTCAGTCGTTCGTCCTCATCCATCGTATACATCTCGCTCGAAAGACAGACGGCAAACAGACCCTGCACACCCGATGCCAGATACCATTCCGTCAATTCGGTCAGCCCGTCCCAATCCACAGCTTTGGACTCGGTGAAGGGCGTCAACATGACCGGCCATACACCGTTACGCGATCTTTGGTCAGACATATCGAACCCTTTCTAGTAGTAATCCGTGATGCGCTCGAATCGATGTCGAACCGTGTAGGGATCGAGACGTTCTCCCTTCTTGTAGCCGCGTGCAGCCGCCTGTGCGGATTCGAGGCGCTTGTACCGAATCTCGAATTCGATCGGCGAATCGAACGTAAAGGGCTCTGCGGATCCCGACCTGCCGGCGGCGCGTTTCGCCCCCTCGAAGATCTCGTCGATCGCACGCCGAGGGTGCTTACTCACGGCGGCATTCTATCCCTTGCCCTCTTTCGTCGTCACAATCTCGATACCCTCGAAGAATCTGGATGCCTCAGCCACGGCCTTGTCGTCGCTCGATGTGAAAATCGGCGGGACCCCCATTTCTCCAGCCACGGCAGCGTCGATCTGCATCTCCCCCACCTCGACACCGTTGACCTTCATATACTGATACGTCGCGGAGCTGAAGCTGTGACACATCACCCCGTCGATCGTGTTGTCCATCGCGTGGTACCCGACAAACTGGATGCCGTCGAACGTTTCGTCAACGCCCGGCCATCGACGTTCGAACCCGACTCCGAGAGCGATGTCGCACCGGGAATCTAGCAGGTCGTAGTCGAGATTCAGGCTTCCGTTGTGATTGTCCCACACGATCACTTGTTCCGCCCCCGCCTCGAACAGCCCACGAGCGGCGGCGTCGGCCTCCCGCGTCGCCTGAAGTTTGGCGAACTCCAGATTCCTGGAGCTGTTGAGCGAGGCGCCCGGCGAACCAACTCCGCACGCGACGCCTTCACAATCCACTCCGATCGCGAATTTCATTCCGTCTCCTCGTCAGGATACTCTGCCGATGATGACCCCGGCCGAGTCCACCTCCGTCCTCAGAATCTGAAGTTCTTCCGCGGTCGGCGCGTCCGTCACGGGTGGGTCATCCACCATCCTCAATTCGAACCCGGTCGCATTCTGCACGTCCTCTCTCGTCACACCCGGGTGAAGGCTCGACACTTCCATCCGTCCATCCTCACCATACCCCATCACACATAGGTCCGTGATCACCCGGTAAGGCCCCGTGTCGCTCGGCAGCCCTGCTTCGATTCTCGAGCCACGCCCGGTCAGATAGCCCGGTGAGGTCAGGAAATCCACCGTCTCCACGAACCGTCTCCGGCTGTGCTCGGTCAGTACCATCGTTCTCCAGCAGAAACTGGCAAAGTCGTTGCCTCCACCACTTCCGGGGAGCCGCACGGAGGGTTTCTCAAAGGGGCCAATCACGGTCGAGTTCAGGTTACCGTACGCGTCGATCTGAGCACCCCCGAGGAAGGCGTAGTCGATCAGTCCTCTTTGACACATCTCGAAGACGTCCGACATCGACGTCGTCATCACTGCACGGTGAGCCGTCCGTGAATCCCCCACCGAGATTGGCATTGCCGGAAGCTCTGGGCCCAGACCGCCTGCTTCGAACACGACGAACAGTTCGGGAGCGTGCGTCTTTTGCGCCAACATCGCGGCCGCGCAGGGCGCGCCCGTCCCCACACCGACCGTGGCGCCGTCTTCCAGGAAGCGTGACGCCACGCAGATCATCAGTTCAATGGCGTTGTAGGATCGATCACTCATCGCAAAGCTCGGACACAGTCTATCTGATGTTTCAATCCATAGGGGAATCATCCACGCACGGTCAATTCGGTGCTTCCATCACCATTCTTCATTCTGCACTTTACCTTTTGCACTTGCCCTACTTCTCCATCTCCTCCAGCTCGGGCAATCGATCCCGTGCACCGCTCCTGTCCAGGTAATCCTCGAACGTCTCCGTGGAATGGATCAGACGATCGACGAATTGCGCCAGCTCGTCGACATCTCTCTCGACATCGAGCCATTCCCGCAGGTGCACCTCATCGGAAAAGTAACAACCAGCCATATTCCCGGGATAGGATCCATAAGGGACTTCGCATACGGCGTCTACGCAAACCGACGGGATGATCGTTTCGTGGGGACTCCGCCTGATTTCATCATTCGTGACGACACGTTCGGTCGTCAGGATGACGCGTTTAGCCGCCCGTGCAAGATCGGCGTCGGCCACGGAGATACCCTCGATCCGAGCGTTCCCCAGCGCATCGCACGCGTGTACGTGGATGAAAGCCACGTCAGGATACAGGGCGGGTACCGCGGCCAGACGATGTCCCGTGAAGGGGCACTCGACGGTCTTGGCCGCGCTGCGCAGATACGTGTCCGTACCCTGTGTGCTCCGCATAGGCAAGAACGGAACGCCCGTCGCGGCAGCGCGGAGTCGCACGGCCAGAGCATAGTTAGACCACTCACAGACCTCGACATCCCCGCTTTGCATCACACGTCGGGCCTGGGGCGACAGACCGCGCACCTCCACCCCCACGATGTAGGCGGCATCCACCCGTTCCAGGACCAGACCACGCAGATGCCCTGCGCAGAGAATTTCGAAATCGTGCGTGGTCGTATGCCCCGCGAAACCCAGACCCCGACGCTCCTGACGGACGACCTCGTGCAAGAGAGCGGTCGCAATGCGGTTCGTTCCGAACCCGCCGGAGGCAAGATAGTCGCCGTCCTTCACGAAGGCTTCGATCGCCTCCCGGACGGACATCACCTTCTCTGTCAGCGCGACTCGTTTCGTCCTGAAAAAAGCGCGTGCCCGGTCAGGGTCGGGATCGGTGAAAAGCGATCCCAGCCCGGCGCTCACATTGCCGTCCATCCGCCATCCACCAAAAGAGTATGACCCGTAATCATGTTCGCAGCCGGACTCGCCAGAAAGACGACCGCCCCCGTAACATCTTCCGGCTGACCCACACGTCCGACCGGAATCCGTGATTCGATATCTTTCCTGAGGTCCGGATCGTCAAAGGTCGACTGGGTCAGGGGCGTCAACGTAAAGATGGGACCGACAGCGTTGACATTGATTCCGAAAGGCGCCCATTCGAGAGCGAGCACACGGGTCAGGTTGACCACACCGCCCTTGCTCGAGCAGTAGGCGGCGCGCTTGTAGTAGCCGACCACACCGTTCTGCGAGGCGATGTTGATGATCCTACCCCTCTTCTGCCGCCGCATCTGACGCCCCACACGCTGTGACGTGAAAAACAGGCCTTTCAGATTCACACCCTGAACCGCGTCCCATTCTTCTTCTGTTACGTCGAACGCGTCGTTCGGAACATTGATTCCGGCGTTGTTGACCAGCACGTCGATGCGCCCGGCCGACTCGGTCACCTCGTTCACCATCGCGTCGATGCTGTCGAGACCCGGAAGGTCGAGCTCGGTTGAATAAGCCTGACGTCCCGTCGCCCGGATGGCGTCGCACACATCGTTCAGGTCATCCAGACGATCGGCCCGCTCGCACGGCCCGCTCGCACGGCGCGCAATCCGCTCCAGCCTCGGCAACAGCGACGGCGATCGCCTTTCCGATGCCCGATCCGGCACCGGTAACGACGACCACCAGATCATCCAACCGCATGCTCGGCAATACACTCATCCACAACCCAGTTCGATCTTGACAGAAAAATGCAGTTTGCGTATGTTTATTAAGCTTTGGAAGCCGTATAAAGGGTTGAAAATACAGGATTAAGCCACCCTAGCTCAGCTGGTAGAGCAACGCACTCGTAATGCGTAGGTCGGCGGTTCGATCCCGCTGGGTGGCCCCATATGTAAAGGGCTTGTGCCGCACCGGCACAAGCCCTTTGTGCTTACTCTCGCCTCACGGACGACTGATCGAGTCCCAGCCAAACCTTTACCACGACCCACGAGACCTTTCACTCTCAGTGGCCTCCGTGTCCTCAGTGGCGCCTTTCGTATCCCACACCACGCCTGGCTACGACAACCTTTCCTCCCCGAATAGGGCCTGGGATCCCTCCACGACTCACTCCGTGATTCTCCGTGTCCTCCGCGGTCAGCTCTATGCGAGCACCTTCCCGTCTGCCTGCTTGGCCTCCCAGGCCCGCCAATCCGCCAGGAACCGCTCCAACCCGATATCCGTAAGCGGGTGGGCGAGCATCTTCTGAAGGACGTCGGGCGGCAGGGTCACGACGTCGGCTCCCGCGAGCGCGCACTCCACGACGTGCTTCGGTGACCGTAGGCTGGCGCCCAGAATCTCCGTTTCGTAGCCGTAGTTGTCGTAGATCTGACGAATCGTGCTGATCAACTCCATTCCGTCGTGCGCGATGTCGTCCAGCCGACCGATGAACGGACTGATGTAGGTCGCCCCCGCCTTCGCAGCGAGGTAGGCCTGGTTGGGAGAAAAGCAGAGCGTCACATTCGTTCTGATCCCCTCATCGGTGCACGCCTTGATCGCCTTCAATCCTTCCGGAATGATCGGGATCTTGATCACGACATTGTCCGCCAACCCCGCGTTGTGCCGTGCCTCTTCCATCATTCCTATGAAGTCTGTGGCCACGACCTCCGCACTGACCGGGCCGTCCACCTCGGCGCAGATCTGCCGGATGATGTCGTCGAACGACCCTGACTCCTTCGAGATGTGCGACGGATTCGTCGTCACCCCGTCAAGAATGCCCATGTCATTCGCTTCCCGAATGGCATCCATATCCGCCGTATCCACAAAAATCTTCATCGATGAACTCCTCTCCTGGCTTCTCCGCTCTCGAAGTGTAGTGTGATCTTGTGTAGCTCGGCCTGGCGACTGAAGTGCCGGATCGGGCGTAAGCCCGTCGATCCTTCGCGCCTAGGTTCTTCGCGGCTTCGTGTTTAGAATACTCTTTCAACCAGAAAGGAACACATCTCGCGCAGGGTTTCCCGCGCATCTGTCTCGGGCAATCGATCCAGATACGCTTCCGCCGCCTCCGCCCGAACCTGGCATTCCTCCTGCGCCCTATCCATCGCACCCGACGCCGACATCAGCTCGATGGCCCACTCGATGTCGACTGCCGACGTTCCGTCCCGGTCTCCATCGAGGATATCGCGCAGCTGCCGAGCATCGGCTTCAGATGAAGCGTTGAGCGAATCGATCACCATCAGGGTACGCTTCCCCTCGGCAATGTCACCACCCCGTTCCTTTCCGTAGCCACCTGCCGTGCCCGTCGGAGCTTCGACCGCGTCGTCCGTGGCGACCGTCAGGTTGAGAAGGTCATCTCGGATCTGGAAAGCTACCGCCATCCGCTCTCCGAATTCGCCCAGTGCCTCTCGCTCGTGGTCTGAAGCATTTCCGATGATGGCACCCGCCGTACAGGGACCACGACCACTATACCACCCCGTCTTCAACCGTAGCATCTCCAAAAAAGCACCGACGGTCGGAATCTCCGCCGCCTCGATCCAACCGATGTCGTAGGCTTGCCCCTCGAACGTACACCGGGCGCCCACGACCATCATCTCCAACAATTCGAAGGTCCTCGCATCGCCGAGACGATCGCGGTTGGCCACGAGGATTTCGAACATCTTCGAGTAGAGGGCGTCGCCCACGTTGATGGCCAGGGGCGTTCCGTGAAGGTGGTGGAGACACGGCTTCCCCCGTCGCATTTCCGAGCCATCCTCGATGTCGTCGTGTACGAGGGCGAAGGACTGGAACATCTCGAAAGCCGCAGCCGTCAGAAGAGCCTCGTCCGGGCTGCCGCCGACGGCTTCGCAAGCCAGAAGCACCAGGACCGAGCGGAATCGCTTCCCTCCTCGAAGCGGGTAATCCCTCATCGGTCCATACAGAAATCGAAGCGGCTCGTCCTCCGGCAAAAAAGCGAACAGCTCTTCGTCGATCTGTGGAACGCTGTCCTCGATGTAGGCGCGAAGTCGTTCCCTCACTCTCCGAAGCTCCTCACCTTTCGCCGGATCTTCGCCTCGACGTTCGTCGGCAGTGGCTTGACCGGGATCGGGGATGCGGCAATCATCGACTCTGCGTCCACACCAGCTGCTACATTCGCTGGCCTGTCTGCCGGCCTCGGCATTTTTGGCGTATAGGGCTCCTTTTCGAGCAAGGCGTGGAGCAGCACGAGCGCAGCCTCCTTGTCCGGAATCGTCTCCCGCGTTCCGTCACCACCCAGTTCGGGGGACGCAGGCGCTCCGACACAGGACGGGCAGCCCTCCGCGCACCCGCATTCCGACACGACCATCCAGCACGCAGAGACGACTTCCTCCATCATCTCGTAGATCTTTTCCGAAAATCCAATCCCTCCCGGGTGACGGTCGTAGAGGAACAGCGTGGGGCTCCCCGTGTTCGAACTGTCGATCGTCGTACCGATGTTCGATGGATCGCACATCGCGAACAACGGGGCGACCTCCGCAATCACGTTGGCGATCCCCTTCAGCCCTTCCGTCGGCACACGCCCGTGCGTGCGACAGAGACGCAGTGCGTCGCGGGGCGGGATCAGCCAGCACCCCATCGTGTCGAGCTTGATCTCGGGCAGGTCGAGATTCTCCCACCCGATACTGTCGCGGTCCTCGAATTTGACCTTTTTGAACATCATCACCAGCGTCGTCACGGACACATCGCCGAAGCAGGTCTGACTCACCCGCCACGGTTGCTCGCATTCCGTTTCGTTCACTTTGATCGCCGTCTCGTCCACCGCCTGGGTATAGTAATCGAGCCCCTGCTGACTCACGTTCGCGATCTTGCGATCCACGTCGAGCTTGTCGACAAAGTAAGTCTGGGCGTTGTGCATGTAGACGGCGTGCGTGTGGAGCTGGAAATACGAGCTCACTTCGTCCAGGGTTCCGATCACCTGCGGACCCTCGGTCGTGTCCTCGATGATCGTATACACTTTGTCGTTCATGTTGCGTAGACTGACATCAGCAGCCGGGTAACCGGATTGATTGTAGTACCAGCGCCCGTCAATCTGCCTTGCCTGGAGTTCTTCCTCCAAAATCTCGAGCAGGGCGCCCGTGAATTCGCCGAACAGCTCTCCCTCGTCGGGACGAACCGGCAGTTCCCTCAGAGCGCATCGCAAGTGACCGATCGCGATATGAGGATTGTGTGGGTCGATCGTCGCGTGCTCGGGCGACTGCTCGAAGAAATAGTCGGGGGTTCGCATCAGGAACTGGTCAATCGGCGCATTCTGCCCGATGTAGACCACGAAGGATTCGTCCGAGCTGCGCCCTGCCCTGCCGGCCTGTTGCCACATACTCGCGATAGTGCCGGGGTAACCCACAATAAGGGACGCGTCGAGGCCACCGATGTCGATGCCCAGCTCCAGGGCGTTCGTGCTGACCACGCCGAGCAGTTCCCCGTCGAAAAGCTGCCGCTCGATCTCTCGCCGTTCCGTTGGAAGGTAGCCGCCTCGATACGCACGGATGGCGTTGGCCAGCTTCGGACTTACGCGCGAAAGGTCGTCCTGGCAGTATCGGTAAATGACTTCGGCCGTCGTCCGCGCCCTCACGAAGGCGATCGTCTGAATACGGCCCTGAATCAGCTGAGTCATCAACGATTGGGCTTCCGTATTCGGACTGCGTCGGTCGGTCGTGCTGCCTTCTAGAAAAGGAGGATTCCAGAAGACGAACCGACGCTTGCCTTTCGGCGACCCGTCGTCGTCGACGAGCGTCATCGACTGTCCGATGAGTCCCTCGGCGTGGTCCTTCGGGTTCGCGATCGTGGCCGAACTGCAGATAAACCGGGGTGACGCATCGTAATGCTGGCAGATCCGCGTCAATCGACGAATCACGTTCCCCACGTGGGACCCGAAGATACCTCGATAGGCGTGAACCTCGTCGATGACCACGGTACGGAGGTTTTGGAAGAACCGCCCCCAGCGAGGGTGATTGGGCAGGATACCCGTGTGCAGCATGTCCGGATTCGTGAGGATCACACGGCCTTCTTCACGCAGCTTCCGCCGCAGGTCGGGTGGCGTGTCACCGTCGTAGGTACCCGAAACCGTCGTCAGGTTCTCGCGATGTTCACCAAAACGGGCGAACCCCCGAGCCTGGTCTTGCGCAAGAGCCTTTGTCGGGAACAGATAAAGGGCGGTCGCTTCGGGCGACGCAATCAGGGTCTCGAACGTCGGTACCTGATAGCAAAGGGTCTTCCCGCTGGCCGTCGACGTCACGACCACCACGTGCTCGCCACGGCGTGCCGCGTTGATGGCCTGCGCCTGGTGTGTGTAGAGCCGCTCGATGCCCTCTGCCTCGAGCGCGCCCTCGATAGAGGCATTCAGAGGCGAGTCCAGATCGGCAAAACGGGCTTCGCGTGGCTCGATCTGTTCTACGTGGGCAACCTGCCCGGCGTAGTCGTAGCCGCTTCGGATCTGCTGAAGAAACTTGCCGAAATCCATCGAGCGCCAAACGGAGAGGGTGATGAGAACTGCGAAAAACCCGGGAGAGGTACCGGCCTGAAGGAGAGGATACGCGCCAGTGTTGCTGAATATAGCGGGGCTGCTCAGACCGGTCAACCGCGATGTCCGTCTCTCGCATCGACGACGCGAACGGACTGCCTCATTCGGGACCCGGGAGCTGCTCGTAGGCGCGAAACACCACGTCGAGATCTCGCCGTGCTTTGTCATAGCCCGAGCGGGTCGGCCCTCCGTCCAAAAAAGCCAGAAATTCGTCCATCATCGCGCCATAGCCGAGCAGATCGCCGAGTCCGGGCACGGAAAAGGCGCGTCCTCGCCCGGAGAGACTCGCATAGATGCCGTTGCTCTCGAACACGATCCTGCCTGCATCCCCAACGATCTCAGAATGCTGAAACGTCCCTTTCGTCAGGGAAGGTGTGTCCCACCCGTAATCGACCTCCCCGATGATTCCATTCTCGAATTCGACCTTCAGAACCGCGTGACGCTCCGGATCGTCTGCGCGATACCCCGGAAAGCGAGCGCGAACGTCAACGACCTCCGCATCGGCGAGTGCGGTGAGCAACGCCACGAAGTGGATGCCGCCCTCGATCAAGGCACCGTAACAGGCCCGCCAACCAGACCCTTCTTGCATCGTACACTTCCTCAGCCGAATGCCGGTCACCCTACCTACCTCACCCGCATCGATCCACGCCCGAAGCTTCGCGAGCGAAGGCTTGAACACATAGTTCTCCGCCACCATCAGACGCGCAGTCGGTGCGGTGTCAATGGCTTGCAGCTCTGCCCGTTCCAGGCACATCGGCTTCTCGACGAGAACGGTTTTCCCCGCTTCAAGAGCCGCGATGACCTGCTCCGCGTGGACATCGGGCGGCGATGTGATCACCACCGCCTCGACCGCGGGATCGCGAATGACCGAATCATACGTGTCGTAAGTCCCTTCTCCTCCGGCCTGTGAGTTCATCGCTTCGGCGCTATCGGGCGATCGACTGTGGAACACCGCGCGCACTCGACCCCGCAACCGTTTCACGTGGGACGCGCAGATCGCCCCACACCCCACGAAACAGACGAGCGAGTCAGCCACGTACGATGCCCTCCCCGATCCTCAGAGCGTTGGCGGCGATCGTCAAGCTCGGGTTGACACCCGCTGACGTAGGAAACGCGCTGCCGTCGCTCACGTAGACGTTCTCCGCCTCCCTGAGATGCCCAGCACGATCCACCGGCCCTGCCTCTGGATCGTCCGACATGTGGAGTGTCCCCAGCGCGTGGGAGAACGTATCGAGTCGATAGCGATACGGAAATCGTCCGCCAGCAGCTTTCAAAATCGCAGCGGCGTGATCCGCTAACAGCCGGTTGCGAGCGTAGTCGGCCGATGTGTAATCGTGGGTCACGCGTATCGTGGGGAAGCCATCGGAATCGACCCGATCGACCAGGGTCATCCTGTTGTCGCTCTGCGGCTCATCCTCGGCGACACAGAGGAGATTTTGCAGACGTCGATGCGTCAAGTCGAGGAGGCATCGCCCCCACCACGGTGCGTGGCGCTTCATCACTTCTGCCGACGGGGTGTAAATATCCTGAATCACGCCCCCGGCCGTCCCGTCCTTTTCCCGGAACGCTTCGTAGAAATCGGTTAGGCAGACTTGCTTATGGAACGTCTCATCTGGATTCGTCTGAAACGGGAAGAGGCACGTGACGATCGTGTTGCAATGCCGCATCAGATACCGCCCGACGGCCGGGTGGGAGCCCAGCCCCGACCGCATCAGAAGAGCCGGCGACTCGATCGCGCCCGCCGCAACGACGACGATGTCGGCTGACACTTCGACACGTGCCGATGTGGCCCGATCGACGCAGACGAGACCGGTCGCGTGCGGCCCGGACCGCGAGATTTCGTGCACGCGCGTATGGGCGAGGACGGTCAGCCCCGCCTCGACGGCTCGTCGCAGAAAGGTGCGCGTCACATCGTTCTTCGCTTCGAGCTTGCACGGAAACCCGTCACACGTCGTGCAGCGGATGCAACGGGGTTCCCGCTCATCCGTAAAATTGATGGCCAGCGGCAGCGGAAACGGACGATGTCCCAAAGATCTCGCTGCTTCCGCGATACGTTCGGCGGGCGCCGTGTAGTCGATGGAGCCGAACGGATAGGGCGCCCGGCGAGGCGGTTCGAACGGATCGGCGCCGGCAGTTCCGTGCACACCCAGAATGGCTTCTGCCTCGTCGTAACGAGGCGACAGGTCCTCGTAGTCGATCGGCCAGCGTGCGAAATCCGTCTCCCGCAACCTCAGGGCGGCGCCACCGTAGAACACCGAGTTCCCCCCCACCACGGCATTCGCGTGTTCTACACGCGTAGCACCGTCCCCATAGAGCACAGATTCGTAACCGGACTCCGAACGGTATCGCTGATCGAGCAGAATCCGACGCGGCGACCAGTCGTCGTCATCGCGAGCGGGCCATCCACCGCGCTCGATCACCACCGTGCGTAACCCCGCCTTGACGCAGGCGTAGGCTGTTGCCGCGCCGCCAAAACCGGACCCGACCACGGCTACGTCAAAGGAGTTCGATCTCGTAGACATACAGGACCGCGAGCGAAACGATGATTATCCACGCCGCATAGTGAAACTTTTCCCTGGCATCGATGTAGGTCTGAATCCGTTCCAGGTCGGGTCGGAATTTTCCCGACATGTTTCTCTGGATATACGTCTTGTAGTACTCCACCAGAAATCGCTCGAGCCCACCATTCATGTAAATCAGGAAGCCCAGCGAAATAGGACGAGCGTCATCGTTGACGTAGTAAAAGAGCGGTGACGCAACCGCCACGACAACGGCGGACCGTTGAAACTTGAACCACCTGAATCCTTCAAAAGGCGCGTCCTTGTAGGCACCGCCGAGGGATACGATCAGTCCGGATCCATAGGCCACGACAAGAAAGGTAAGGGGGCGCTCGATCGGCGTGGGAATCGTCAGGACGGCGAACACGCCGGCCACCAGGAGCAGACCGGCCCCACGCCGGATCCAGTCGTCCCCCACATACCTGCCCAGGAACGTGATCCTCGATGGAACGAAATACTTCGCCTGATCCTCCGTTCGGAAGAAGCCCTTGTAAAGCTCGGCCAGAAACCGCTCCAGACCCATCACGAGAAAAAACAGCTGGAAGAGAGCGAGTTCCCTGAACGGAGCAGCGAACGGTGGCAAGTAGTAAAGTAGGACGAAGAGAACGATGTGGAAGTAGATGCTGCGGGGAAAAGTCTTCGGTTTGAGACCTTCGTAGGGCGAATCCTTGAACGCCCCCCATAAACACGTGTAGAATCCGGAAACGATCGTCACGAACAAAGGCAGGAAGAGTGGATGCATCGATCGTCTCCCGGGGAACCCGAGAATCGTTGGAGAGCCTACGTCCGGGGCCGGTGTGGGTCAAGCCAGACAAACAAAAAAGCGGAACGCACGAACGTTCCGCCAGTGATTCGGGATCGGATACCGCAGCTACTCGGCAGCCGCCGCTGCCTGGGGCTCAGAATACCCCTCCCCGGCACCCTCGTTCCGCGAATCCTTCTCCTCGTGTTGTTCCAGAGCTTGCAGGATCGCCGGTAGTACGACGACAGCTGCCACAAAGCACGTCACCAACCCGATCAAGGCCAACACACCGATCGAATTGAGCCCGGGATGCGTGGCCATGCGGAGACCGAAAAAACCCACCATCGTCGTGAGCATGGACGCGAACATGGCGCCCCCTGTACTCCGGAGCACGAGACGCAAAGACCCGGGACCCTCTTCGCGATAACGGTGGTAGAGATGCACACCATTGTCGATACCCATCCCGATGATCGTCGGGAGCGCGACCATGTTGTAAAAGTTCAGCTTCATCTTAAACAGATACATCACTCCACACATCCAGACAGCACCGCAGATCAGCGGAAACATCACCATCAGTGCTGGACGTAGGCCTCTGAAGTCCGCGATCACGATCAGGAAAACGACCGTCAAGGTCACGCCGATCGCGGTCGGACTGTCACGCAACATGAGCTGCAGCATGTCCGAAAAGACCATGCTTGCGCTAGACGAATAGACGACGTCGCCCTTTGCGGTCTGAATCTCCTGCGCGTCCTCGGCGAAGGCCATCGCGTTCTTCCCGTCGCGCAGTTGGACGTCAGGGTAAATGAACGCAAAGTGAGCCCGACTTCCGTCGATCGTCGAGAATTTCCGCAGAATCATCTTCGGCAGATCATCGATCGTCAAGAGTTCGACATCCAACAGATTCCTGAGTTCATTCAGACGCTCACGCTGCTCGCCTTTGATCAGGTCAGCACTGGGCCCATCCGTCAGATCTCGAAGCTCTCCGATCAACTCCATTTTGTCGTCTTGGTCCTTAGGAAGGAAGGACCACAGAGTGCGCACCGTGTCGATCGTCGGGGTAGGGTCTTCATCTGCGATCTTTGCCTCTACCGCGGTGACGATGTCGTCCAGTTGCGCCTTGTCTCTGGCCAGCACCAGGCTCGGCGACTGCGAAAGCTTATTGAAAGGAGAGATCGTCCTGATCTTGCGCTTCACATCGGCCGACGACGGAAGGTTCGAGCGCAAGTTCGTAAAGTCGTACTCGAACTGAATGTGGCGGAGGTTATACGCAAAGTAGATCGTCACGATCACGCCGATCGCTAGCACGGTCTTCGCACGGGGGAACCGCCCTCGGGCCGTGTGCAGATCTCCGTGGCCCCAAACCGGTCGTGCGCGAACCAGACCGAGCTTTTCGTCTGCCAGAACGATAAACGCCGGCAAGACCGTCGTCATAGCGACCAGCGACATCAGGATACCCGTTCCCACGATGAAGCCGAACTCCGAAAAACCTTTGAAGTCGGTGATCGTAAGAGAAAAGAATGCCATCGACGTCGTCAGCGCGGCCGTGAAGATCGCCTGCCCGGTTTGGATCAGCATCGTGTCGATCGCCGATCGCACGTCCACCCGACCGATGCGGTCTTCCAGATACCGGGCGAACATGTGAATCCCGAAGTCGATCCCCAGCCCGAACAGAATGACGAACAGGAAAGCCGTCATTGTGTTGAGGTTGCCGATTACCCAGTAGGTGATCGCAAACGCCCACATCAGTCCCATCGCCAGGGGCGTTGCAATAAAAAAGACAGCCAACGGCTGCCTGAAGTAAATCGTCAGAATCAGAAAGACGCCGACCACGCCGTAGATCAGCGTGGACCTCACATCCTTCATGATCACGTCGAATTCGTCGATCTTGTTCTTGTAAGTTCCCCCGTAGCGGACTTGCAGGTCTGAGTGGTAGGCGCCGGGGCCGACTCTCCCAACTGCGTCCCGCAGTGTACGGTGCATGGCCTTCGTGAATCCGATATTGCTGACCGTGCCCGCCGCTTCCACCTCGAGCGCGACGATCGATTTGTCCGGATTCGTGAAGTAAGTGTCGTCGCCGTTCTCGCTTTTGTATTTCGCCTCGATGTCACTAAAGTCGAGCGGCGCGTCGTCTGCGTCATCATCGAGCTGAATGAACAAGGGCGACAGCTTCAGCTTCTCCTGCGCGATCCGGTCCTCGATGCGAATGAGGATTTCTTCCAGATCTTCAATATCCATGTAGAGCAGTGCGTGGTCTTTATAGAACTGAACATCCTTCTTGAAGCTCACGAAATTCACGTGTTCCCGATACGTGTCATTCTGCAATTCTGCAGCGAGCGCGTCCGCGAATCGTTTCAATGCGTCGAAGTCATCGCATTCGAGCAGAACGATCATGCTCCCCACGCCACCCACGACGGCTTCGATTTCTTTCAGGGTCTGAACGCTCTTGTAGTTCTCGGGAATGAGCGCGGCGATATCCGTCTCGATATTCTTGACCAGCCTGACGACGTAAACGGAACTGATCGCCGTCAAGATGGTGGACAGAATCACGATCCACTTGTAGTGGTCGTAGGTGATCCTGGCCAGGCTGTGGAAAAACGTCTTCATCGATCGCCCTGCAACGGCGCCTCCTCTTCCTTCTTGAGCTTATCCCTCAGCTTCTTGACCAGCCCCTCGTACGAACTCTTGCGGATTTCTTTTCGAAATTGCGACCGGTTGTTTCGAGCGACGCTCAGATCATCGATCACCATGTCGTAGATCAGCCAGACGTCGTCACGTTTGTGCAGCCGGTAGGCAATGGTGCTCTGCTCCGTCTTGTAATGCACGATCGTTTCGACCGAACCTTCGTCACCTTCCTGCTCCTCGCCAACGTAGTCGACTCGCTCGGCTTTCTTATAAAGCTGAGGATCGGCATAGTTGCGCTCGATTAACCGTCGACACAGATCCGTGAAGTCTCGACGCTCGTCATCGGTTCGATCTTTCCAGTATCGTCCGAGTGAAAGCTCGCTGTAGCGGCGGAAGTCGAAAAGTCCGCTGACGATCGATCTGATCTGATCCCGCTCCGCAGGTGTTTCACCTCCGGTCGGAGACCGGACGATCGATTCAATAGCCTGGTTGCGATCCCGAACCAGATCCAACAGCGGAGATGCCGATTCTGCGAAAGCCGCCCCGCCCGAAGACAGAAGGAGGAATATACAGAAACGAGTCGCCATCTCAAATTTTCCTTGTTTTTAGAAGACTTACAGTCGATCCAGACGCACAAAGGGGAACCGTGCCGGTCGTCGTCCTGAAGACGAGCAAGCCTGGCAAAGGTTCCCCTTGGATTGCTCCGATGTTAGTCGGCCTTTTCGGTAATCAGCTCCGGTTCGGGAGTGGCCACCGAACGAGACGGCCAAAAACCTCGTGAACGCATCAGATGACCGGCGTAGATCAGGATCGATAACGTGATGAGGCTCGACCCGACAGCAAAAATCCAAAACATCGTCGCACGGGCATTCGCGAGCGCGAGAACAGCGAACAGGGCGGCGAAGAAATCACGCCGGCTGGCGAATTTCAGGTGGTGTGAAACCCGATGAAACCATCCGCGGCGTTCTTTAGGCACTTCGTCCAGGAACGTCTCGTTGAAACTCACAATGCTCCCGGATCCGGACAAACGCAGGTAGATGAAAACCAGCGATAGCGCCATAATCAACGAGGCGATCACGAAGCACGAAAGAGTAAGCACGTTCGAGTCACCGGTGTATCGATACATCCCAACCGCGATCGCCACGAAGAACACGAAATAGGACACGTTGTCAGCGACCGTGTCAACCCACTCCCCGAGGTTGGACCCCTGGAACTTGAGGTTCGCCACTTCCCCATCACATCCGTCGACGATGCTGGCGAACTGGAACAGAAGACCACCTGCCGCAAGGGACAGATACGAGGGATCCGCAATGAAGTAGGCCGCCACGAAGCTCACACACATCGTCAAGATCGAAATGTGGTTCGGCGTAAGCCGTGTTTTCACAAGCTGACGTGAAATGCGTGTGGAGAGTTTCCGATTGAAGTACTTCGACACGAGACCGTCGGTCGGTTTCCCCAGGTTGGCGATCAGCGCGTTTTCTGCGTGGATGTGTGATTCCGGCGTATCGACGTCCAGCCAGAACAGGTCGCCGATATCGGTCGTACGCATCCTCCCCTGTACGGCCAACTCCTGGATCCCCGCCGAAAGCGACTCCTCGCCTCGAGCAACTGCTGCCTCCAGCGCGTCGAACAACGTTGAGGAACAGGAAAATACGCCCGTGTCGATCGCGTTGAAGTCCGTTAACGTCTTCCCGATTTCCTCGACCTGGTCCGCACTCACTCGCACTTTCGTCGCATCGTCCACGTCGAAAATGTCGTCGACGCGTCGATCGACACCGAGCGAACACTCACCGGCCGCCAGCGTCGTGTTCTGCATTACCACGAAAACGCCGGGATCGAGCAGATGGTCCGACATGGTCAGAATGAACGGCTCGTCACCCACCAGAGGCCTGGCAGCGAGAACCGACAGCCCGTTCCCTCTCTCCCAGTCCGCGTTGAAAACCCAGTCGATGCGCGTTTTGATCTGCGAATCCCCGGCAATCGCCTCTCGGATCTCATCCGAGCGGTGACCCGTCACAATGACGACACGCTCGATACCCGCCCGCTCCGCCGTCAGAATCGTACGCTTGAGTAAGCCGACGCCCGCAACGGCGACGAGCGGCTTGGGGAGGTGACTGTGGCCGTTCAAACGACTGCCCGCCCCCGCGGCGATGATGACGGCCTGCTTGACCATTGGATGGATCCTTTCGTTCCGTGAGTCTCGGCCTCAATGGGCCGACAAAACTGAACTGCCTGTTGCCAGGTTCAACGCGATCCAGGCCTTGTTGAACTTGTAGACGGCCTCGAAATACTTTCCTCGAATAATGCCGTACTCCTTCACCGCATCGATCAATTCACTCGCGTCCTCGAGTCCCGCATTGAACCCGTCCCGCGCCGAAAGAAACCAGCGGCGCGTCGCCCGCCGCGCCTTGCGTGCGGCAGTCACGTTCGCCTGCGCTTCGATCAGGTCGCGGTACGCGCGTTCGATCTGAAGACTCGCTCCCATCGTCGCCAGCTCGCTCTGATACACCAGCTTGGCGTGTTCCAGCTTTGACTTCCGTGCCTTCGCCGATGTTTGTCCGAACGAAAGCGATTGCCGAAGCCCGATCACGGCGCCCGCCTGAAGGAAATTGAAATCGTCGCGCGCAAACGGACTCGACTGATCGTCACGATTGGGTGCGTAACCGTATCGAAAGCCTCCCGCCACGAACACCTGCGGGAAAAATTCGGCTCGAGCCGCCGACGCCTGAGCCTTGAGGACTCGAAGACCGGCCGCCAGTTGCTGTAGATCGTGCCGCTGCCGCGCACGATCCAGATACGACGAAAGCGGGGCAATGCCTGCGTCGACAGGCTGCAAGACCTCGTCAGCCAGAAGAATCGAATCTTCGGCTCCCAGCCCCATCAGCCGACGCAAAGCCGACGTGATCAGCGCCCTGCCTTTGACGACCTTGTTGCCGTTCTCTTCCACGTCGAACACGAATCGATCGAGCTTGAAGAGGTCCGTGTATGTGTAATCCCCTTCGTCGGCCTCGAGCGCCTCGTCGATTCGGTCTCGAGCCTTCCCGATTTCGGTTCGCGCCTCGTCGGCCAGATCGGAAAGGTGGTGAGCGAGCAACAGACCGAAGTAAGCCTCGGCAACCTGCGCCGTCAGCCTCTCCCGCGATCCGGCAACACCCGCCGTGCGGGCTTCGATCCCCGCCCTGGCGGCATCCCGCGCAGCCCCCAGTCGACCGAACGTGTAGAGCGGCTGAACGAACGTCAGCTCCGTTCGATTGAAGACACTCAGGTTCGAAAGGTTCGTCTCGCCACTGACCGCATCGCCACGTGCCTCCGGCGAAGGGCCCACCACCCACGTCAGGTCCAGCTTCGGGAGGTAGCGAACAGCCTCGGCCTGATCGGCCAGCGCCTGCGCGATCCGGAGATCCGCATCGGCCGCCCGAACCTCGGGGCTGACCGCAAGCGCAGCCTCCACGCACGCCCTCAGATCGAAGGTCTCCGCGTGGGCGGGCTGAAGACCGAACGTGGAGCCCGTCGAGCAAACGGCGGAGATGAGGAACTGGACCCACCATAGGTGTGAAATTTTTCTACACATGTTGCGCTTTTGCAACGAAAACCTCCACACCGCACCCCGAATCGCCGATGGCGACCCCGGTGCAAGCGCACAGTCCCCTCCCCCCGCTTAGCCGAACCTAAGGGTGCGAAAGACGTGCCAGAAGTATGGGAATATCAAGGACTTGGCGCCCCGGAGACCACAGGGGTCGTCGACTCGGGGCGCCGCCGGTTGAAGACCATAAGGCCGAATCCGACGGCGATCCAGAAGATCTTCCGAATCCGACGGATCAATCCCACCGAAAGACCCAGAGCGGGTTCGAGCCCGAGTAGGTGGAACAGGAAGACGTGTCCTCCCTCGAAGACACCCACACCGGAAGGGACGAAGAAGAAGGCCGCGTTGATGACCGAGGACAAGGAAGCCAGGAGGAAGGCGGTGGAAAACGGGAGGGGCTCGTTCAGGATCGTCAGGATGTAGTAGATCTCGAAGGCACCGAAGAACCAGCTGAGCAGATGAAACAGGAAGGACACGACGAACCCGCGAGGGTTGCGTCGGTAGAAGGCCGCGATGTTACGATCCGTCTCCTCGATCTGCTCACGACGTCTTTCAAGAAACGTAAGACGCATTCGGTTCAGTAGATCGAGCAACCAACCGAAGGTGTTCTGGCGCTGTTTGACGAACGCGAGGACAACGACGACGGTACACACGATGAGCGCCAGAATCAGACCGAGCCGTACCCGCTCATCGATTTCGAACACCAAAAATGCCACGAACGTTCCGGCCACGGCGAAAAGCAGTCCACTGATCGCTTCGATCGTCTTGTTCACCACGAGAGAGGGCAGACCTCGGGTCGCCGATATGCGGGCTCTGAGAATGTAAACCTTCGCGAGTTCACCGCCGACGTGTGAAGCCGGTGTCACGTTGCCCACCGCCTCGCCTACGAGCTTGATGTGAAAAAGCCGCCAGAACTCGGGGCGGTCCTCGTCGTCCTTGTCGAAGCACGCCTGCCAGGCGAAGGTATTGCTCAGGTGCCAGGAAACGGCGATCAGGATAGCCGGGATCACCTGCCATCCAAGATCCACGACACGGTTGACGACCTGGTCCAGCCCTATCTCGAGGATGAGCCCCGCGAGCAACAGCAGACCGACGAGCCACAGGAGGATGCGAAGAGGTGTTTTCAAGCGGAACGCTCAGCAGGGAACCGTGGGGACCGGCCCGTTGGGCAAACAGAGGAGGTTAGTAGAGGCGCTGGATGATGTGGTAACCGACAGGGGTCTTTACGACGCCACTGACGTCCCCCGGCTCGAGCTCGAATGCCGCGGCTTCGAAGTCAGGATTTAGATCTCCGCGTCGGAAGAATCCGATATCGCCCCCGTCTTGGCCGGAAGGATCGGTCGAATGCAACCTGGCCAACTCGTGGAAATCCTCGTCTCGTTCGAGAGCGACAAGCACCTGCCTGGCTTCGGCCTCGGTCGAGAGCACGATGTGCCTCACACGAATCTTGCCTTGCTCCAGGGACTTGACGGCTTCCAGATTGTCCTGAACCTCCGCGAGCTCACGAGCATCTTTCGACGTGTCCATCGCCCGCGTGTAAGCGCGTTTGGCACTGTCCCAATCCTTCCGCAGGGAGTGCAGGAATCCGATGTTGTTGTGGATGGTGGCGTCCGTCGAGTCCACCCGCAGGACTGCATCGTAAACGATCATCGCCGAATCCAAATGGCCCGACTCCACGAGCAAAACACCAAGACTCTTGTAAGGCTCGGTCCACTGGGGTTCGGCCTGGATACACAACAGGAACTGTTGCTTGGCCTCGTCCAACCGCCCGGCGTTTCGATAGAGAAACCCGAGCGTATGACGCGAAAGGGCTGCCCGGGGCTCGCGCGCCACGATCGCCTCGAACTGAGCCACGGCCGCTGGTTCATTGCCCTGATTGACATACAACTGCCCCAGGGCATTTCTGACTTCGAGATCGTCGCCGTTCAACGAGACCGCGCGCTCCCAGGATTCCCTGGCCACCCGGAGAGACCCCACCTCCGTGGACATGAACCCGAGAGCCCGATGGACTTGAGGGTCCTCGGGCGCGACCGAAATCGCTCGTTCATACGTCTCGAATGCGCCAGCCAGATCTCCCTTTGTGTGCAGCACGCCTCCTCGGTTGACGAGAACCCCGGGATGATCAGGGGCCGCAGCGAGGGCACGGTCGAGAACGGCGAGGGCACGGTCGTGCGCCTGCGCGGCCGTCAGAATCAATGCGAGATTCTGATACGCCTCCAGGTTGTCGCCGTCGGCAGCGATGACCTTCTCGAGATCTGCTTCGGCCTGCTCGACCTTTGCTGCATTGCCGAATAACACGCCTCGCTGCATCAGGAGCGGCACGGGGTCGGGGACACGATCGACGCCTTTGCTCAAGACAGCGATCGCTTCCTGCAATTTCCCGACGCGGGCAAAGAGCACGGAGAGGTTTCGATAGCCGTCGGGCGACGTCGGATCCAGCTCGGTCACCCGAGTAAAGGCGCCGACGGCATCGGCGACACGCCCGGATTCGGTGTACATCGTCCCCAGGTAACCATAGGCATTCGCGCTGTCTGGATGGGCCGATACGTAGGTTTCACTCGCCGCCAGTGCGGAATCCAGGTGCCCCCTTCTGTAGTACATCTCGATCTCTGCCGAGTAGTCCTGACCCACAGCCGGCAGGCTGAGCCACAGCACGACTGCAAACGCCGGGGCTTGACGCAACAGGTTCCTCCCTCTATACTCGCCCGCCTTTTTGGGTCGATTACACATCACGCATGAGCCTACTTACCAAAAAACTGCCTACACTCGTCGCCATCAGTCTGTGCGCGGTTGTCTCTCTCCTGGCCTACCCGTATCTGCAAGCCCAGGTCCCCGTTCACTGGGGAGCTACCGGAAGCATCAACACCTACGCCGACGCAGACATCGCCGTTTACCTGAACCCTCTCGGCGCGTGTGTCGTGTTTCTGTTTTTCCTGCTCATTCCCTATGCCGACAGACGTCGGGTAGGACAACTCCGCAGAATCGGTCTCTACGAACCCCTTCGGAACATCGCGGTGTTCGGTTTCTCCTATGCCCATTGCCTGGGCATGGGAATAGGAACCGGTCTGTTACCCGATCGGGCAAACTTCCTCGGCGGCCTGGCCGGCCTGCTGCTCGCCCTCCTCGGGTGGGAACTCCGTCTTCCAGCTCCACGGCGTCTGCCCCTCGCCGGACGTCTCCCCGACCAGGTCTGCCGCAGCCTCGGATCGGTAGCGCTGGTCGCCGGCATCGTTTCGGCGTCGCTCGCAACGCTGGGGGCTCCCCCGGCCACGTGGCTCGCCATACTCTTCGGGACCACCCTGGGTTCGGCTCGTCGAGCGTGGCGGGAGATTCGAGCGTGAACGTTCAGAACGAACGACTGACGGCGGGGGCAGCCGGCCTCACACTCTTAACGGCCATACTCTGGGGAGGGAACTCGGTCGCCATCAAAATAGCGCTGGCCGGGGTTCCGCCTCTGGCACTCGCTGGAGTCCGCTTCCTGCTGGGGGGTCTCTTTCTCACGGTGTGGTGCGTCATAAGCCGGACGACGATCCGTCCCGCGAACGGAGAAACACCACGTATCCTCCGCCTTCTGATCCTATTCGTTGCTCAGATCAGCCTGCTGAATGGGGGCACTGCGAACACGCTCGCCGCCCGATCCACCGTCTTCATTTCTGCTCACCCGTTCTTCACCGCCCTGTTCGCCCATTTGTTCATTCGAGGAGACCAGAGCGGAGCTACGCGCTTTTGGGGGATGGCGCTTTCCTTCTCGGGAGTGATTCTCGTCTTCGGCGAGAGTATCGCCCGGGCCGAGTGGACCTATCTGAAGGGCGACCTCATGGTCCTGCTCAGTGCGCTGCTCCTCGGTGCGCGTCAGGTCTACCTCAAACGGCTCGCCCAGGATATCCTACCCGCACGGCTGCTCGTCTGGCAATCCGCTCTCAGTCTACCCGTCTTTTTCGGGGCAAGTTTTCTATTCGAACATATAGGGCAAGTCACGCTCCCGACTGACGTCATTCTTGGGATCTTCTACCAGGGCCTCGTGATCGCCGGTTTCTGCTTCCTCGTACTGACCAACCTTCTCAAACGCTATCGGGCGAGCCAGATCGGCGTCTTCGGATTCGTCACTCCCATCTTTGGGGTGATCCTCAGCAACCTGCTGTTAGGCGAACCGGTTTCACCGGGACTGCTCGGAAGTATGGTCCTGGTCGGTGCGGGCATCGCGTTGGCCAACCGCGACTAGGCATCCCCAACGAGCACGAAAGCTACATCTGCCACGTTCGTGCCGGTCGGGCCGGTCATCACCAGATCGTCGAGCGCTTTAAAGAAGTGGTAGGCATCGTTGTTTCTCAGATACTCGTTCGACGACAGCTCGGCCTCTTCGGCCCGCTCCATCGTCTGGCCGTCCGACACGGCACCTGCCGCATCGGTCGGGCCGTCGGTGCCATCCGTGCCCCCGCTGAACAACACGAGGGGTGACCAGCCAGCAATCTGCTGCGCCCCTGCCAGGGCGATCTCCTGATTCCGCCCACCCTTCCCTGATCCACGAACCGTCACGGTCGTCTCTCCACCCGCAATCACGCAGGCCGGGGGCGCGACAGGCGTTCCCGACGACAGGATCTCCTTCCCGATTGCGGAATAAACGTGTGCGATCTCTCGGGCCTCGCCTTCCAGACGCGTCGTGAGAACCAACGTGTTATAGCCCAGCTCGACGGCCTTCTCGTGGGCGGCGAATACGGCCAGGCCGTTACTTCCGACGACCACGTTCTGAACACGGGAAAGCGCCTCGTCTCCGGGTTTGGGTGTGTCGCCCACCTCTCCCGACAATCCGAGCTTGAGACGCTCAGCCACAGTCGCCGGCAGAGAGTCGGTCAACTCGTACTTCGAGAAGATTTCTGCACACGTCTTGTATGTCGACGAATCCGGAACCGTCGGTCCCGACGCGATCACGTCGAGCGGATCCCCGATGACGTCGGACAACATCAGGGCGACAACCGTCGCGGGAAAGGCCATACGGGCGAGCCCCCCCCCCTTGACGCGGGAGAGATGTTTTCGCACCGCGTTCAGTTCGACGATGTTCGCACCGCACGACAGGAGCAGACGCGTCGTCTCCTGCTTGTCTTCCAGCGTAATGCCCTCACAAGGCGCCGGTAAAATCGCCGACCCGCCGCCCGAGAGCAGGCAGATCACCAGCGTGTGTTCATCGGCCTCCTCCAGGAGTGCCAGGATGCGGTTCGTCCCTTCCACACCGGCGAGATCAGGAACCGGATGGCCGCACTCGACCGTCTCGATCTGCGTCAGAGGCTCCGAGTGTTCGTATTTGGTGTTGATGAGACCCGCGGTGATGCGGTCACCCAGGATCGACTCGAGCGCGACCGCCATGCGTGGGGTCGCCTTCCCGGCACCCACAGCCACAACGTTCTCGAAGATACCGAGGTCGTATGTCTGCCCGTCGATCGTGAGCGTGTCGCCGTCCAGCGAAACAAAGGACTTCACGCATTGTTCCGCATCGACCGCGTGAACGGCCGACCCGAAAATCCGGTCCGCGTCCGCGCGCATACGGGCCACATCGTAGCTACTCATAAAGATCCTTCCTCGAATGCCTGAACGGCCGCTTCTTGATCCTCATTCTCGATGGACGCGCACGCCTCACCTCCGTGATCGCTTCTTCCGACTTTGCCCCACAGTGGACGAGATAGGCCGCCAGGAAGGTCCCGGTCCGGCCGAATCCACCCAGGCAATGAACCAGAACTGGATGGTTCTGCGGAAGCAACCGATCGACATACGCGTTGAACGTCTCGACCTGATCAGCCGTCGGGACTCCACCGTCCGGGACCGGAAGATGGAGCGATTCCACATCGGACTCCTCGATCCACTCTTCGGGCAGGGCTCGCTCGGTCAGAGTCACGAGATGCTGAATGCCCTGCGATCGCACGAACGCAAGGTCCTCAAGAGCCAGCTTCTCCGATCGAACAAACCGATCGACTTCGGACCCACCATCCCCGAAACCCTCCCGCACCGATGACAGAATGCCCCACGTATCACGAAACTTCCGATACATAGCCGGCATCCGCTGGTCGACATCGACACGACCCAATCCGATGTCTTCGGCTAACTGTTCCCGGTTGGCTGCCAGGGAGCGTGACGAATTGAGCCAAGAGAGAAAACGCTGTTCGTGAGGCAGCATCTCCCCCGAGAACTCGAGCCCGCATCCCGGACGTCCCAAAGCAAGATGACCTGGAACGAGCCAGGAGAAGTTGAACGGCAATGCATCCTCAATTCGAACACGCTGATGGGAAGGAAGGCGCGTAATGATAAATAAATCGGGCACTCCAAACAAACAGTCACCCGTCGAGGAGAGCGCCGATCTGGTCGGGTGCGAGGTGGATGCACCAGTCAGCCGTCGGAGCGTAAGACGTGTGCCAGGCCTCGAGACGACCGCGCACCTCGGGTTGCGCGTCTTGGGCCAGACGCCGCCACAGCGCCAGCCCCCTAGCCGCTGCCCAACAGAGGTAGGACGGTAACTGGTCGATTTCTTGGTCTCCCAGCGGGTAGACCCCGTGGTAGGCCTTGAGAAAGGCTGAACGCTCCACGGGCAGGGGCCCGGAGGGTGCCACGGCGGCGCCAAAGAACACAGTGGCGTAGGCCAGGTCCCACAGCCGCGTGCCAAAACGGGCATCGTCGAAATCCAGCACGCCAGCGACTCGGCTACCCCGGTAGACAAGATTTTGAGCCCGGTAATCGCCGTGACAGAGTCCACAGGTCACCGTCCGCAAGCGCGCGGTGTCGACCCTCTCGCTCAAATCTCGAACCACATCACCATCCGGAAGCCTCCTGAGCCCGTCCGCGAACCGCGCGAAGACGTCAGCGTCCGAAACAGTTGCGTCGGCGCGGTGACAGGTTCGATGGAGCCACGCAAGGGCCCGAGCCGCCGATCGAATCTGATCCGTCCGGCCAGCGGAGTACGTCTGACCGCCCAGGTAGGGAAAGAGAACGAAGAACTGTATCGTCTGACCGGAGGGTCGAAGGGATACGGTGGGATTGTCGGCCCCCCCTTCGTGAGGCTTCAGAGGTAGCACTGCGGGAGCGCCGTGGTCAGCCGCCAGTCTCGAGAGACGAAGGGATTCCGTGATCCGATCCCGGTCGACAGTGGCGTAGACCTTCGCGACGAACGATCGAGTCCGACCTTCCATGAAGAGCACGGTGGAATGGGGACCCGTCCGACCCCGGCCGATCGTCACTTTGTGCCCGAAGACACGCTCGATCGCTTCCACGAGCCCGTCTGGTACATCGACACGACCGTAGTTCATCATTCCGCAGCATCCACGTGCTGATTCAGAATCTCCAGGAAGGTGTCGGCCGCCGGCGACAGATAGCCACCCGGCCGGAGGATCAACGACACCTGCCGGGCAGGAATCCCACTCACATCCAGAAGACAGAGAGCGCCCTCCGACCGCTCACGTTCGACCGCCACTTCGGGCACGATCGCAATGCCCAGACCGATACTCACGTATTTCTTAATCACTTCGATACTGCCCAGTTCCATCACGACCTTGGGCCGCAAGCCCACATCGAGGAGTGCCCGGTCGACCAGCCCCCGACTGGTACTGCCGGGCTCGAGCATGAGCCAGTTCTCGTCGGCCAGGTCGGGGAGCCCGAGTCCTCTGCTGCCCTCGAGTGGATGGCCGCGTGGGGCGATCACCACATCCTCCCGTTCGAACAGGTGCGAGGTCACGACACCGGTGTGTCCAACTGGCATAGTTGCGATACCGAAGTCGACTGCCCCTTCGACGACCAGACGCACGACCTCCGGCGACATACGGTCTGTCAGACGAATGTCCACGCCCGGGTACCGTCTTCGAAACACCCGTACGCTTTGAGGGAGGACGTAGGTGCAGTTGGTATCGCTCGTGCCAATGCTCAAGTGGCCCGTGTTGAGAGCCCCGAGACCCGAAAGATCCTCCCGAGCCCGGTCCACGAGCGCCAGAATCTGTTCGGCTCTTTGGCAGAGAAGACGGCCGGCGTTCGTGATCGTCACACGCTTCCCGTGTCGCTCGAACAGCCTTTGACCGACTTCCTCTTCAAGCGCCTTGATCTGCAGACTCACCGCAGGCTGAGTCAGGAAGAGTTTCTCTGCTGCGCGTGTGAAGCTTCGCTCCCTGGCGATTTCGACAAGACCTTTCAGCTGATCCAGGTCCATAAGCCCAACCTATGCGATAGTAGATTTCAATAGGGCAAAGTTATGACGTAAGGTAAAAGGAACCGGGCAATGGCCGCCAAACCTGGTCAGGCGGTCACAGCCAGGCCTACGTATGTCGGTTTCGGCCCCGGGTCGGTCTGGCTCTTCGGGTTGATAGTTCAGGCGAATACGAATAGGGGTTCGAACCTCGTTCGAACCCCTTGCTTAGGTCTGAACATCATTAAAAAAAGAGCGAGTGACCTCCCGAGTCACTCGCTCGTGTTCACCATCGGTCCCCCTCTGGACCCACCTTCCTTCCCCTCTCCCCTGTTAGTGAAGGAAGGTGAATCGCAACTCAACCGACAGTGATGTTAGACTTGAATCACGCCGCCAGAGTCTGGGAGCTGTCGGAGTCGGTCTGGAACGTGTGACCGGCAGCGATCAACCAGCTCTTTTCGTAATCGTCGAGCACCTGAAGCCAGAGACTGCGATCGCACCGGCCAGCCACGTAGGCCTTCGCGCAGGCATCCACCTGTCGCTCCAGACACGTCACGTCATCGATCCGATCGTCTGAAATGGTGGCGTGTGCAGAGCCGATCGTGCCTGCCACGCGTTCGATGACTTTTTCGAGTTCCCGACTCAGGTCCTCTGTGCGGACGATGTTGTCCATGTCTGCGGCCACGGTGCGAATCACGTTGATCTCCCTCTTCCTGAGGCGCCCAGGCGCCTTCCTGTTTTGAATACCTGCACAAAAAGATACTACTCATCCGTATACCTGTCAAGGCTGCTCTGAAAAAATGCAGACGCCCTTCCGAGCGTTCGCCCCACCTGGTGGGAGGGTGTGTCCAGGCAGGGACAAACAAGAAAGGGCGTCTGACTCAATCAGTCAGACGCCTCGGTGCCGGGTCAAGTTCCCGACTCAAGATCTATATAAAACGGGATCCTCGGTCATCCCACCCCTAGTATGCCCGAGGATCCCAATTGGGCCATCCCAATAGCCCCACAAAAGTATACAGCGACGCCGAACCAGTGTCAACAGAGATTTCGCAACGGACAGCGCGGTCTGATTGCCCGGAAACTGGCCTTTTTTCGCCCGGAGACGTATTTTGTCGCGGCTAAAAGGGCCCTGTCGATCCAGATGATGAGTCGACAGGGCCTCGAAGAAGTGGTGACCCCGAGGGGAATCGAACCCCCGTTACCGGCGTGAAAGGCCGGTGTCCTAACCGCTGAACGACGGGGTCACGCAGTGGCCTGAATATATAGAAAACCAGAATACCGAGCAAGCATCACATACGTAATCATAACTATTTGTTTAAAAAAGGTTTAAACTGTATTTGGCCTGCGAAAGGAACCCCTCGTGACCGACCACAAAGTGCTGCTGTTCGAACCCGTACACCAGAAGGGGCTCGATCACCTGACGCAGAATGGTGCCGCAGTCATCTATGCGGATGGATTCGGCGCGGAGTCGATCAAACGGGCCGTTTCGGATGTCGATGCCATCCTCGCCCGCGCTCAGGGCAGCATCGACGGGGAAGTCATGGACGCGGCCCCGAACCTGAAAGTCGTGGGTCGGCACGGAATCGGGGTCGACAATGTCGACGTCGAGGCAGCCACCGATCGGGGCATATTCGTCGTAAACACACCCGTCGCACCGGCCGAGTCGGTGGCTGAGTTCGTCGTGATGGGCATGATCGCGTTACCCCGGCGGATCGTGCAGGCAGATGCGGCGACTCGCAACCTCCGTTGGAGTTTCAGGAACGAGGTCCACGCGGCCTGAGCTCGTGGGCAGGACCCTCGGAATCGTGGGTTTTGGCAGGATCGGCCGTCGCATCGCCGAAATCTGCTCGCTCGGCTTTCGGATGAACGTCATTTACACGGATGCCTACGCGGCCCCCGTGGAGGAGGAGAAGCGTCTTCGCGCCATCCGCGTCGAGCTGAACGACCTGCTCTCGAGGTCCGATTTCGTCTCCCTGAACGTGCCCCTGCTCGAATCGATCCATCATCTGATCGATGCCGAAGCCCTCTCCCCCATGAAGCCCGACGCCTACCTCGTCAACTGCTCGCGAGGACCCGTCATCGACGAGCCGGCGCTGGCCGAGGCCCTTCAGAATCGAAAGATCGCCGGGGCTGTGATCGACGTCTTCGAAAGCGAGCCCATCTCGGAGGGCAATCCCTTGCTCGACCTCGACAATGTGCTCCTGACGCCCCACTGTTCGGGTCACTCCATCGAGTCGACACAGGCCATGGCCATGGTCGCGTCGGACATCATCAAGGTCCTCGAGGGCAAGCAGCCGGTCTATCCGGTCAACGAGCCACCGAACCCTCGCCAACGCATCGGTTGACCAGCTAACTTGACAACTCATCGGGGTTTATGTTAATTAGCCGGGCTATTCAAACACCTGTCGCGACACGTCATTTCTCGAGCCAGACCACGGTTGGAAAGGGCACGACAACGGCACCCGGTGTTCACACATCAGGGCGATTAGCTCAGCTGGTTAGAGCGCTGGTTTCACATACCAGAGGTCACTGGTTCGAGTCCAGTATCGCCCACCACTTCACACCGGCCGCCAGCCGCGAGAGTGCACAACCCAAACAGAATGAGCATTCACAACGGTGCATCTCCCCCTTCGGAGATGCACCGTTGCTTTTAGCCCCCACGTCAGGAGATCGCCCATTATGAAGGAAAGCCTCCACCGGCTGCTGGAACTCCAGGAAATCGACAAGGAAATCGGCACCCTCGAGCGTTCGAAGCAGGAGTTTCCAGACGAGATCGATCGACTCAAGAGCGAGCTCGAAAGCGCGAGAAAATCGATCACCGAAACGGAAGAACGCGTCGCGGAACTGGAAAGTGGCAGACGGGCAATGGAGGGCGAACTCGAGACCATTAGCGAAGACCTGAAAAAACATCAGGACCGACTTTACGAGGTCAAATCCAACCGCGAGTACGACGCGTTGCAGCTCGAGATCGAATCCCTCGGGAACAGAAAGGACGAGCAGGAGAACGGCATTCTACAGTCCATCGAGGACTTTGAGGATCTATCGGGTAAGCTCGATGAAGACAAGTCCGCCTTCTCGCAACGTGAGACGGAGATCCTGGATCGGATCAACGATCTTGAGTCCAAGCTCGGGTCTGTCGAGGGAGACATTAAAGGCTGGATGACCAAGCGAAAGAAAATCGAGAAGGTGGTAGATGCGCCCGCTCTTTCCTCCTACAACAGGATCCGGCGAATGGTACGCGGGGGCGTGGCCGCCGTCGCAATAAAAAAAGGCGCCTGCGGCGGTTGCTTCAGGCAGCTTTCGCCCCAGTTGCTCGTCGAAGCGCGACGAACGGACAAACTCCTTCGGTGCGAAAACTGTGGACGCATGTTGATCTGGAAGGACGAAGTTTTAGTGTAAGCGGGCCGGATGGTCGCGTCCCGAGGGGGCTTGCCTCCCGAGGGATGAGGAAAGTCCGAGCACCACAGGGCAGGATGCTGGGTAACACCCAGGCGGGGCAACCCGACGGAAAGTGCCACAGAGAACAGACCGCCAGCGGGCCGGGTCACCCCGGCAGCGGGCAAGGGTGAAACGGTGGGGTAAGAGCCCACCGCGTCTTCGGAGACGAAGACGGCACGGCAAACCCCATCCGGTGCAAGGCCTAATAGGAGCGGAGAGGCTGCCCGTCTCGTCCAGGCTGCTCGTCAGGGCTGCCACGCTCGGGTTGGCCGCACCGAGGTGTCGGGCAACCGACATCCCAGATAAATGACCATCCGCCCGACCTCGTCGGGCGACAGAACTCGGCTTACAGGCCCGCTTGCACGCTCGGCGGATCCAGATGCCCACGTTCATTCGAGCGAAGGCATCGGATCCGCCGAGTGTGTATCGACCCCTCAATCACCGGAGGCCCCGTGATCAACGTCTCTGGGGTATCGATCGAAATCGTTCGGGGCGACATTACCGGCCAGGATGTCGACGCGATCGTCAACGCCGCCAACAACCACTTTTGGATGGGAGCCGGTGTCGCTGGTGCGATAAAGAAAAAGGGCGGCGATTCGATCGAAATCGAGGCCACTTCTCAGGGTCCTGTCGAAGTCGGAGAATCCGTCATCACGGCCGGGGGGGCGTTGAAGGCGCGTTACGTCATTCACGCGGCCGGCATGGGTCAGGATCTGCAGACAGACGTCGTCAAGGTGGCCGCCGCGACGAGGAGCAGCCTGAACCTTGCCATCGACGCGAACCTCGAAAGCATCGCCTACCCCGCGATCGGAACCGGCGTTGGCGGTCTATCCCTCCAGGCCGCCGCGAAGGCCATGATCGACGCGACCGTCGACCGCTTGCTCGAGAGCCACGGAAACCTGAAGCAAGTCTGTTTCGTCTTGTTCGACGAACCGGGTTACGACGCGTATCGTGGATATCTGACCCAGAAATTCTCTGCCTGAGGAACACACGTGTCCTTCACCCAGGCCATCGACGCCCGCGCAACGACGATCGACTCTTGCGTATGCGTAGGCCTTGACCCGGACTTGACCAAACTCCCCCGATCGATCGACAGAAACCCCGAAGGCGCCGAACGGTTCCTCGAACGAATCATCGAGACAACGTCCGACATCTCCTGCGCCTACAAACCCAACTTCGCCTTTTTCGGCGCCCTCGGCCCAGAGGGACTCGACATCCTTGTCCGGATTCGAAAAGCCATCCCATCCGATGTGCCCGTCATTCTCGATTTCAAAGCAGGCGACATCGGAAACACGGCCGACCGCTACGCCGAAATGGCCTACGACGTGATCGGCGCCGACGCGGTCACCGTCAATCCATACATGGGTTTCGACGCAATCGAGCCATTCCTTCGGCCGGGCCGCTGCGCTTACGTGCTGTGTCTGACGTCGAACGAGACGTCTGCCGAGGTTCAGAGGCTGACGGTCGATGGACGTCCCCTCTACGCGATCACCGCGGAAACGACAAATGGATGGGCCGAGCACGGCGAATGTGGACTCGTCGTCGGCGCCACGCACCCAGACGAGCTGGCAGAGATTCGGCAGATCTCCCCGACCCTCCCTTTCCTCATTCCTGGCGTGGGCACCCAAGGAGGCGACGCGCTGACGGTCGTTCGGCGGGGGGCCTTTCTGGGCGGGGGCGGCATCCTCATCAACGCCTCCCGAAGCGTCCTGTATGCTTCCCCGAACGACGATTTCGCTGAAGCCGCGCGCGAGGCAGCTGAAGCGCTGCGAACAGTCACATCCGCCGTCTCCAACGAGGCCTGATGTGCCCAAGAGACTGACGGACCAACAGCTGGAGGCGTGGAATCGGGACGGGTATCTCGTCCTCAAAAGGGTCCTGACCAAATCGCAGATCAACGGACTTCGCGCCGACGTCGACCGACTTTACAGAAAATACGTCACCCGAAACCCGGAAGCAGATGCGACGGGTGGCCTGGATCGACGGGACATCCTCCATGAAAGCAACCGATTCATCAAACTGATCGATCACCGGTCGACGTTCGACATAACGCGCCAGCTCATGGGACCGTGGATCCAGCTAAGCATGGCACAGGCGCTGATCAGGAAACCCGACCCCGGCTACAACGGCTACGTGCACACCGACGGCGGTCAGGCCCTAAGCCGAATCCGGGTGACGGAAACGAGTGCCCCTCTACAAGTCAAGTTTCAGTACTTTCTGACCGACGTGACCGGCGAGGATCGTGGCAATTTCGTCGTCTTTCCGGGCAGCCACCTCCGCCCCTATCCCCAGAACGGCGAACGCCCCACACCCGCCACCCCGGGAGCGGTGCAGCTCGAGGCGAGGGCCGGAGATGCGGCCATCTTTCCGCACGCGCTATGGCACGGTGTGGCCCCGAACAAAGGGCGCCGAGCAAGAAAAACGCTGATCTACTGCTACAGCCACCACTGCTTTCGCCAGTTCGACTTCAATATCGTCAACCCTGACGTCCTATCACGATGCACGCCCAGACAGCGCAGGCTCCTCGGTGACCTGGGGGCCGACTGGCGGCCGGGCGCCTACTTCTACAGTCCCGGAGACCAGGAGCAGGTCATCGGTTCGAACCCGTAACTCATCCAGCCCCTCCAAGCCGAACCGAACGCCCGTCGTCGTTCACGGCCACATAGACCGCGCGCGCTTTCGTGACGCTGACGGTGCCCGAACCATCCACACGTTCAGCCTCCACATCGACCGCCACCGTGACCGATGACCGCCCCGTTTCGAGTGTTTCGGTGTAGAACGACACGAGGTCGCCCACGTTCACCGGCGCGATGAACTCCACCTTGTCGATCGCTGCGGTGACGACACGGTGTCGCGTGTGCTTCCGCGCCTCGACCGCGCCAGCAATGTCGAGATGGCTCAAAATGGCGCCGCCGAAGATCGTGCCGTGACCGTTCGTGTCTTTGGGCATCAGGATCACTCGGATCGAAGGTTCTCGGTTCTCGTTCATCTCTCTCTCGCCCCTCCGAAATGCTTTTGGAGCAACCGCTTGGCACCGTCCGCCGCGATGTCCTGCGTGACGAGCTGACGCAGCAGCGATCTGCCCTGGCCACCCGCCTCGAATCGCTCGATAGCTGTCGCGAGCGCTGAATCGGCCGCCAACTCGTGCCCGCTCGCAAGCAGAAACATTACGTGTTCGAAGTGCAGATCGCGCAGGTTGCCGTTCAGTTTGAGCGCGTATTCGGCCTCCGAGCGGGCCTCCTCGAAGTAGCTGTGCTCGAAAAACGACCGGGCGATGCGCTGCCGCACGTGCGCCTGGAAGCTGTCTGACTCCGCCACGGACAGATCGACCACCTCCGAAAAGTGATCTTTCGCCTCCTCCAGCCTGCCGGCTCTCAGATACTTGAGCGCATCTTGATACAGGCGGATGGCTCGGGCCTCGGACCGGAGGCCCCGGGTGCGTTGCTCCCTTGCTTGAGTCGTGTCACCATCGGCAAGCAGCAGGGCGGCCACCCGATGGCGGGCGCCCCGCGCCCCTCTCAGTTTGCCCTCCGCGTATTCCTCGACCAGAGCCAACCACGATCCTCTTCGGGGGGCGAGCCCGTTCCGACGGCCATAAAGGTGGACGTCGTCGAACGATCGTATCAGCCGAAAGTCGTCGATTCGACCGCCCTCCAGGTAGCGATGGAAGAGGTGTGCGTCCACGAAGGCGTGGCGACCGGTCCGTGTGGCATCCGCTTTGGACGTGTCGGCGTACTCGGCCGCCATCGCATTTCGGACAATTAGAAGATCCGGTCGGAAGTGGTTGACGATCGGATAGGACCATCTCGAATAGCCTAAAAGCATCCAGAAACTCCGATGGCACGTAGGCGTAGGTCGAGTAAAGAATCCGTGTCGTCGACGGGTAGTGTTCGCCGATCCACCGACCCGCTTCGACTTCCGCTGATGCAACGTCACGGCCCGCTATCGCCAAGAACACGGCGCGTGTCTCTGATGCAGGCATCCACGCCGCCACGATGCCCAAAGCGACAACCCCCCATCGTCCGGATCGCCCCGCCATTCGATTCCATACATAGACGTAGCCATATCCAACGAAAAGGAGGATCACGGGCAAAAGTGGTAAGAGGTGGCGTGGCCGTTTGAGGCTGGAAAAGATCGATAGGTATGCCAACAGCACGATGACCCAGGCAAACAGAAGGAGCGTTTGTCTCCGGACAGGGATCTCACGCCGCCATACGCGGAGAGCAACGTGGGATCCGAGCAGGGAGAGGACGATCGTGTTGACCGGCCCCAGAAGCGTATAGAGAACGGTCAACCAGTTCAAAAGGCTGCGTTCTCCCCACACGGTGTGTCCGAATGCCATCACCTGGCGTTCAGCCTGCAGATTCTCGAGGAAAAGATCCAAGTCTACGATGGCGTGCGGATTGGTCACTGCGAACGTCGTCAAGAACGACAAGACGATCACGGCAACGCCCGCGATCCGATGCGGATCGCGCCAGTGGAGAGCCACCCGCATGGACCGATGTTCGTGGGCGCAAGGAGGGTCGCCAACCCGATGATCGGGAGTAGGAACAGCCCTCCGTACTTGGTGTTGAAAGCTAGTGCCGCCAGGACCGCAGCGCCCGCGACATCGAGCAGACTGAACCGCTGGCCGAGTCGGCAGACCATCAGCAGAGTCAGCAGAATCCAAAAGAGTTGAGGCAGATCGGGGTGGATGGTCACACCCCACCGCAGAAAAATCGCGGTCAGGGCAAGCAGAGCCGTCCCGATCAAGCCCGCCACATTCCCCACACAGACACACCCGAGCCGGTAGGTGAGGAACAAACATCCGATTCCAAAACAGGCGCAGACGGCTCGTAAAACGATCACGATCGTTCGGTCACTCGGATCGGTGAGGGGTGCCATCAGGACGTAGGGCACGTAGTAAAACAGACTGCCGTACTTGAACGACAGACCGACATCAAGACCCTGTCTGAGCAAGTATCTGATCTCGACAGCGGCACCTGCCTCGTCCACTGAGAAGACATCGACCAGACGGATGTCATCGGCCGCGATCGCATAGCACGACAGAATCAGGATCAGAAACACACGGGACAACGACACGCTCGGCAAGCTCAATCATCCTCGAAATGCGGTGGCAAGTGCTTTTGAATTCGCAACTTAGGCACGTTTTGAAATATAGGTCCTACGGATGAAGAGGGTCAACAGACGCCCGTGTCGACAGCTCACTCGCCACACCGGTCAACGCACTTCCATTCGGCCGGGCTGAGTTGACTTGAAAAGGCCCCTGGGTCATCTTTCGATGCCATGCCGCACATTCAGATCGAAAACGTCTCCAAAGCTTATGGAGCGCTCGACGTCCTGAAGGATATCTCCTGGGCCCTGAACCAGGGGGATCGCGTGGGACTTGTCGGCCGAAATGGCTGCGGCAAGACGACGCTCCTCCATATTCTGACCGGTGAGATCCGACCGGAGAGTGGATCCGTACACCGCACCCGGGGCCATCGGATCGGTTATCTTGCCCAGGACCCGGAATTCGAGCCTTCCAGCACGGTTCTGTCCACGATCCTCGAAGGATTCGGTGACCTGCTCGACCTGCGGGCTCGACTTCGCGATCTCGAGACGCGCATGGCCCAGGGCGATCAGGAACCGTCCACGCTCGAGATCTACAGCAGGACCCACGCTCGCTACGAACACCTCGACGGCTACACCCTCGAGGCCCGCGCGGGCGCCATCCTCGACGGTCTGGGATTCCCCCTTCGCGAGCACGAAACTCCCGTCGAAATCCTCAGCGGGGGCCAGCAGAACAGACTCGCATTGGGACGTCTCCTGGCATCCACCCCCGACGTGCTCCTGCTCGACGAGCCCACGAACCACCTGGATTTGCGTGCGATCGAGTGGCTGGAGCGATTCCTCTCCGACTACGAAGGCACCTACGTCGTCATCTCACACGATCGGTACTTCCTCGATCGCGCCGTTAAGACGATCGTCGAGATCGAGGACACGCATCTCCGGAGGTATTCCGGAAACTACAGTTTCTACGTCGCGGAGAAGGCACGGCAGGTCGGACAGCAAAGAAGCGCCTACGACACCCAGCAGGCCGAAATCGCACGAACAGAAGACTACATCCGTCGTAATATCGCTGGCCAGAAGACCAAGCAGGCCAAGAGCCGACGGAAGACGCTCGAGAAGATGGACCGGGTCGAACGACCCGGATCGCACAAAACCGTCGACTTGCGAATCGGGATCGGCAAACGGGGCGGCGATCGCGTACTTCAGGCCGAAGACATTGCCAAGTCCTACGGCGACCTCACACTGTTCGAAAACCTCAACTTCATCGCGTGGCGCGGGGACAGAATCGGGATCGTCGGACCGAACGGGGCGGGGAAAACGACCCTCATCAAAGTCCTGACGGGGGCCCTCCAACCCGACGCCGGATGGGTCAGGCTCGGTCACGATGTGGAGGTCGGATACTACGATCAGAATCGAATCGATCTGAACCTGAACAAGACGGTGATCGAAGAAGTCTGGTCGGTTACCCCCGAATCGACCATCACGGAGATCCGGACGTACTTGGGCGCCTTCCTGTTCTCGGGCGACGAAGTCGAGAGCCGGGTCGAGCACCTGAGCGGAGGAGAGCAGAGCCGCGTCGCCCTCGCAAAGCTCGTCCGCCGCCCCCTCAACCTGCTCGTTCTAGACGAGCCGACGAATCACCTCGACATTCCTTCCCGCCAGGCCCTCGAAGCCGCTCTCAAGCAGTTTCGGGGAACGATCGTGACCGTGTCTCACGATCGTTACTTCCTGAACGACACGATCAACCGGCTACTCGTCATCGACCAGGGCGCTTACCGCACCGTCGACGGCAACTACGACAGCGTGCAGCAGCTGTGGGACCCACCCGATGTAGGAACTCAAAAGAAGCCTGTAAGGGGGGCCAGGGTGGCACCGCGTGCCAGAAACCGGGATGTTCAAAAGAGGCGCAAACGGATCGAGTCCATCGAGGCCGAAATCGCGGACTTCGAGCGCGAAATCGGCCAGCTGGACGACGAGCTTGCGCGGGAGGATCTTGCGACGGACTGGGGTCGACTGAAGGAACTGACCGACGAGAAGACCCGCTTGCAGAACGAAGTGGAAACGCGAATGGCCGAATGGGACGCCCTCGAGGCGTTCATCGAGGACGCGGAGGTAGGCTGAGTGGCCCGGATCCTGGCGGTCGACGACATGCCCCTGCACCTAGACTACCTGCAGGAGGAACTGACACATCTCGGCCACGAGGTCGTGACGGCCGAAGACGGCCAGGAAGCTCTGCGGGCGGTTTCAGAACACCAACCAGACATCGTGCTACTCGATCTGTCCATGCCCGGCATGGACGGCCTTCAAGTCCTTCAAGTTCTCCGAAGAGAGGAAGCCTACGCATCTCTACCGGTGATCATGCTGACGGCACGGAAGGAGTATGAAGATCGGATTGCGGGACTCGACGCGGGCGCCGACGACTACATCACCAAGCCTTTTCACATCGGTGAGGTCTCTGCGAGGATCAAGGCCCTGCTGCGAATTCGCGACCTGCAGGCCAGCGTCCTCGAACGCGAAAAACGACTCGCGCAGCTTCGAGGCGTAGCCCAGACCCTCGTCACCCTGGCTCATCATCTCAACAACGCGACGCAATCGATTTCGGGGACCGCCCAGCTCGCGGCGTCGAACCCAGAGGACACGGGACTGTCGGAGCAGCTGCGCGAGGTAGCCATCCGACAGACCGAGAAAATCAGCGCTGTCCTTCAGACGCTTCAGCACACGGTCGACAACGTCGAAATCGGCACGGTCGACTACGCTGGGGAACCCGACCGTATGCTGGACATCGAAGCGGAGTTGAGACAACGACTCGACGAAATCGATTCCGCACCCTGACGAAACAGAAAAAGGCCGCCCGAATCTGGACGGCCCTCTCTCAAGACGGCTGCCGACACTCAGGATACGTCTTCTAGGTCGACCAGCGTCGCCAGGATCTCGGCCTCCGACGCCACCTCGTCGCCCACCTTGGCGGTCGCCGAAACACGGACGACCTGTCTCCGCTGCTGGATCATCACCGCTTCCAAAATGAGCTGATCGCCCGGGACGACTCGTCGTCTGAACCGAGCCTTGTCGATTCCCATGAAGAGTGGAATCTGGCCCGCGCCCTCCTCCCCGACCATGAGGGCGGCGGTCTGTGCCATGGCTTCCACGAGCAGCACCCCGGGCATCGTCGGTCGACCGGGGAAGTGCCCCTGAAAAAAGGGCTCGTTGGCGGTCACATTTTTCACGCCGACAGCCCGTACTCCCGGTTCGAGCTCGATGATCGCGTCGACCATCAGAATCGGGAAACGGTGCGGCAGGATCCGCTGGATCGCCGCGTTGTCCAAGACGACCGCCAAACCTAACGACCTGTCCTCGTCCCTGTCCCCCCTGTCTCTCTCTCGAGTTCGGTCTTCGTCGCTTCCTCCAGCGCCTCCAGAACTAACCGGGTCAGGTCGTGACTTTCGTCCGCGAAGGCCAGGGCCGCCGTGTTCAACACGAAGTCGTAGCCCTTGTCTTTTGCGACTTCGGCGATGACCTCGTTGACCTGCCCGATGATCGGCTGCAGAAGCTCCTGCGTCTTACGCTGCAGCTTTCCGCCCTGCCCGCTGACCTCTTCCAAAAACTGTCGGAGCTCCACTTCTTTCTTCTGGATCGATTGCTGCTCTTCCTTCTTGCGCTGCTCGCTCATCAGAAGAGACTGACGCTCGAAGCTGTCCTTGAGTCGTGCCAGCTCATTCTGGGCCTTGCTGAACTCACGTGTAAGCTCCTCTTCGAAGCGCTGGGCTTCCTTCTGGGCGTCCAGGAACTTTTGAAAGTTCGTCGTAATCGCATCCGCATCGATGTAGCCGATTTTCGACTGGGCGTCAGCCCCGCCGACGAGAAGGATCGAGGCGGCCAGAATCGTCAATAGTTTCTTGTGCATATCCATCTCCTGTGAGGTCGTGCGAAACCCGGCGGCTCGACCGCCACGCAACTCGTGTGTGAAGGCTGTGTCGTCCGTTTGAGCGTGTCTTAGAATTGGGGTCCAAATTGAAAGTGTGTCAACATCTGCGTGGGGAGCTTGTTCCCAGCCGAATCCCGACGGTCGAAGCCCCAAGCGAAATCGAATCCCATGATGCCCAGGAGCGGAGCCACGATGCGAATACCGAACCCAACCGATCGTCTGAGATCGAGCATGCTGATCCTGGCGTGATCGTCCCACGCGTTGCCCGCGTCGGCGAACACGAGCGCATAGAATTGGTTCACCGCCAGAGGAATGCTGACTTCGGCGTTGAACAGCAGCTGCGACGTCCCCCCGATCGGAACGCCGGCCGAGTTGAGCGGACCGACCGACTGATCCTCGTACCCGCGGAGCTGCGTCCTATCGAACAGGGAGACGCCTCCGGGAGTGTAGAGTTCGCTGAAGGGAATCGGTTCGTTCCCATACCCGATCACCATGCCCAGGGTCGTCTTCAGACTGATTGCCGTCTTCCAAAACATCGGGTAGTAGAAGGTCGAGGTGATGTCGTGTTTGTGGAAGTTGACATTGCCCCCCAGAGGACCTCCAGCCACCTCCGGTCGGTAGCTGAACACGGACCCTATCGTCGCGAACGTGGGGAGGTCGCGGCTGTCCCTGGAGAAACTCATAGAGATGGCGCTCGTCACGTTGTCCCGCAGGGCGGGATCCCCGATACGAGTGGAATCTCGAAAATTGATGAAAGACACCTCGGACAGACTGTAGCCCAATGAAACGCTCGAAAAGTCTGGCCACTTCAGACGACGACCGAGCCGAACCGAGCCACCCTGGCTGCGCTGGTCGAAATCGGCGAAAAACCGCTGGGTCGTTCGGAAGAGCTGGCCGGAAAGACTCGTGGGCGTGTTGAACATCCACGGCTCCGTGAACCCGAGCACGAAGGTCTCGCGCTGAGATCCGAACTCCCACTGGAAGTCGAGTTGCTGACCGTTCCCCATAAAGTTCGGAATCTGTAGCCCCAGCGTTCCCACCAGACCGTCCTGCTCGCTAAAACCCGCCCCGATCGACGCCGTACCCGTCTGCTTCTCCTCGACCGACACGACCAGGTCGATCTCCGACGTCGCCTCGTTCGTCTCGATGTCGGGCTCTACATTATTGAAAAAATTCAACTGCATCAGATTGCGAACACTACGTTCGATCTTCGAACGCTGGAAAGTGTCGCCTGGCTGAATCCACAGCTCGCGCCGGATCACACGATCCTTCGTCTTGGTGTTCCCCGCGATCACGATCTCTCGCACCTTCCACGGGTCGTTCTCGATCACCGAATAGTGGAGGTTTACGATGTTGTCTTCGGCCGGCTCTTCCTTGCGCGAGACATACGCGCCGATGTAGCCGATGTCCATGTAGGCATTCCGCAGCTGCTCGAGCGACTTGTCGATGCGCTCGGTACTGTAGACAGCTCCCTCCTTCGACACGATCATCTCGTCGAACACGAAATCCGGCAGATGCTCGTTTCCGTCCCACGAAACCGCGCCGACTCGGAATAGGGGGCCCTCGTCGATCGTGATGTGGATGAACAGGTCGCGCCCGGTCGAGTCGAAGAACAGGCTGTCGCTGACGACTTCCACTTGCCGGTAGCCGTTCTCACGATAGAAGCCCACGACCTTCTGCTTGTCCTCGTCGTAGAGATCCGCGTCGTATTTGCCTCCACCGAACCACCACCCGTCCTGTTTGGTTTCCTTCATCTGCTTCCGAAGCTTGCGGTCGGAGAAAGCCACATTGCCATCGAACGTAATTCGCTTCAGGTTGACTTTGGGGCCTTCCTGGATGCGGAAGATCAGCTCGACACGCCCGTCCTTGTCGGGGCGCCCTATCTCGGTCGAGACGCGCGCCAGATTGTGACCCTTTTCGTGGTAAGCCTCTCGGATGCCGAGTTCAGCCTCCACGCGGGCTTGAGGCCTGAGCACTTCGCCCCGTATGAACCCTGCCGTCTTTCTGAGTTTCTTGTCTTTGATCGCCTTGTTGCCCTCGAATCGGACCTCGCCGAGCCGGGGGTATTCCCGTACCTCGAAGATCACCACCACACCCCCCTCAGCCTCTTCGACGTAGACCTTGATGTCCTCGAACAGCCCGACACTGAAGAGATTTCGAATGGCGGTCGCGGGATGGTCGGGTTGGAGACGCTGATCGATGTCCAGACCGCTCTGAAAACGGACCAGCGACGCCTCGGTGATCTCGTTCCCCTCGACCCGAATCTCCTTGATCAAGGGACGTGGCGCACCCTGCCCCGACGCCGGGCGAAACCCGGCCAGAACCAACAGCAACGCACCGAGACATGGGGTCATTCGACGATACACAGACACTCCAGGCCGACGTAGGAACCTACGTTCCGAAATACGCGTGGCCCGTAAAAAGGTTCCCCGCTCAATCACGGAAAACGGGCCCGGTAAACGGTCTCCGGGCCCGTCAGGTAGCTCTCATCCGTCGTGGTTACGCTTTGTCTCGATCCACCACCTCGGCATCCACCTCCGCCGTCTCGTCCGTGAAGTGAAGGTTTTTGCCCTTTTTGGAGATCCGAATCTTGCTGCCCTCGCGAAACCGCCCCATCAGAATCTCTTCGGCAAGTGGGTCCTCGACCAGCTTCTGGATCATCCGTTTCAGCTGACGGGCCCCGTAGGTGGGGTCGAAGCCCTTTTCCGCCACGAGCGCCTTGGCGCCAGGTGTCAGACTCAACGACATGCCCCGTTCCTCGACACGCTCAAGGACGGAAACGAGCATGATGTCGACGATCTGGATGATGTCCTTTCGATCGAGTGGATTGAAAATGACGGTCTCGTCTAGCCGGTTGATGAATTCGGGGCTGAACGCCTTTTTCACCTCTTCATTGATGCGCTGGTCCATGCGTTCCTTGAGTGACTTCTTGTCCGAGGCCTGGAACCCGAGGCCGCCCGATTTAGCGACCTCTTTCGTACCCAGGTTGGAAGTCATGATAAGGATGGTGTTTTTAAAATTGACCTTCCGCCCAAAACTGTCGGTCAACCGGCCTTCATCCAGAAGCTGGAGCAACAGGTTGAACACATCCGGGTGGGCCTTTTCGATCTCGTCGAGCAACACCACGGAATAGGGCCGTCTCCTGACTTTTTCGGTGAGCTGGCCGCCCTCGTCGTAGCCGATATATCCCGGAGGAGCACCGACGAGCCTCGAGATTGCAAATTTCTCCATGTACTCCGACATGTCGACGGTGATCAGAGCCTCGTCGTCGTCGAACAGATACCGCGCCAGCGACTGCGCGAGGTGGGTCTTTCCGATCCCGGTCGGGCCCAGGAACATGAATGTCCCGATCGGTCTGTTCGGGTCTTTGAGTCCGGCGCGAGTCCGCCGAATCGAGCGGCACACGATCTTGACCGCCGCCTCCTGGCCGACGACCTGTTCTTTGAGTTCGTCTTCCATGCGAAGTAACTTCTCGGACTCGGCTTCGGCGAGCCTGAACACTGGAATCCCGGTCATACTCGCGATGACCTCGGCGATGTTGTCCTCGGTGACCTCGACGACTTCGTCCTTCACTTTGCTATCCCAGGTCTTTCGCTTCTCTTCCAACAGTGCCTTCTTCGATCGCTCCTGATCCCTCAGTTTCGCCGCTTCCTCGAACTGCTGTTTGTCGGCAGCCGTATCCTTGTCGCGTGTGATCTTCTCGATCTCCAGCTCGAGGTCTTTGATCTCCTCGGGTGGATTCAGTCGAGCAAGACGGACACGTGACCCGGTTTCGTCGATCACGTCGATCGCCTTGTCAGGAAGATGTCGATCGGTGATGTATCGATCGGCCAGACGGACGGAGGCGTCGATCGCCTGCTCCGTGTACTGCACCTTGTGGTGTACCTCGTAGCTGGTTTTCAACCCCTTCAGGATCTCTATCGTGTCGTCGGGCGATGGCGCATCGACCAAGATCGTCTGAAAGCGACGCTCCAGGGCGCCGTCTTTCTCGATGTATTTGCGATACTCATCGAGCGTCGTGGCGCCGATGCACTGAAGCTCGCCACGGGACAGCGCAGGTTTGAACATGTTCGACGCATCGAGCGTGCCCTCGGCCGATCCGGCCCCGACGATCGTGTGAAGCTCGTCGATGAAGATCACCACATCGTTGCTCTGCTGGAGCTCGTTCATCACCGCCTTGATTCGTTCTTCGAACTGACCGCGATATTTCGTTCCTGCGACGATCCCACCCATGTCGAGGGTGACGACACGCTTGTCGGCCAGGACCTGAGGCACGCGACGCTCAACGATGCGCTGCGCCAGCCCCTCTACGATCGAGGTCTTGCCGACACCGGGCTCACCGATCAGCACCGGATTGTTCTTCTTTCGGCGGCTGAGCACTTGCGACACACGCTCGATCTCGTCGTTGCGACCGATCACCGGATCCAGTTTGCCTTGTTTGGCCAGTTCAGTCAGGTCACGGCCGAAGTGATCCAGAAAAGGCGTCTTGCTCTTCTTCTTCTCCCGCTTTCCCGTCGGTTTGCCCTGCAGGACGGCGATCACCTCCTCCTTCGCCGTCTTGTGGTCGACACCGAAGGCAGCCAGGATCTGCGCGGCCACGCCGTCCTTGTCTTTGAGCAGCGCCAGCAGCAGGTGGCAGGTCTTCACGAACTGGCTCTTCATTTCCTTCGCTTCGTTCGCCGCGATTTCAAGGATCTGCTTCGCCCGGGGCGTGAAGGGGACCTCGCCCATGGTCATCGATCCACCCGAAGAGGCCACGTAGTCGTCGATCGACTGCTTGATGTTCTCAAGGTTCAGACCGAGGTTTTGCAAAACAGTGGTCGCCGAACCTTTGCCCTCTCGGATGATACCGAGCAGGAGATGCTCGGTCCCGATGTAGTTGTGACCGAGTCGGGCAGCTTCCTCCCGAGCCAGCTGCATCACGCGCTTCACACGGTCTGAGAACATGTTGTTCATTGTGACGACTCCTCTTCTTTCACACCCATTTGGAGGGGATCCGGAACGAACCCTCTCGAATAATCCCCGATTGACACTCGCGATTCAAGCCGCGAGCTGAGTTCTCACCTGTTTGGCTCTCAGGACGTCCCGCTCGTCCGGGGAGAGCGTCCGACCTGCCCTGAACTGCAGGTGCGAAGGCTTGGACTCGACCATCAGACGATTGAGCGATCCCAGCTCGACGCCCTCGACCATCTTCAGATCGATGCCCAACCGAAGCGCGGAGGAAAAATTCATCAGCTCCTGCGAAGTCAGGAGTCGCGCGTGACGCAGGATCCCGAGCGCGCGTCCGACCTTGTCTTCGATTTGCGTTTTGGCCTCGCGCAACAGCGTTTCGCGCGCGTTCGTTTCACACGCGATCAGCTCCTCTACGACGCTCCTCAGGTCGTTCAGCAGCGCTTCTTCGGACCTGCCCATCGTCAGCTGGTTTGAAATCTGATAGAGATTGCCAGCCGACGCGGTGCCTTCGCCATAGATGCCGCGGACCACGAACCCCATTTGGGCAACCCCGCGTACGACACGCTCCATCTCGCGGGTCAACACGAGTCCGGGGAGGTGAATCAGGACAGAAGCACGAAGCCCTGTCCCGGCGTTCGTGGCACACGCCGTAAGATAACCCCATCTGTCCGATTCGGCGAACGTCAGTTGGCCCGACAGCTGGGCCTCCAGACCACGGGCCGCTGTCCACGCCTCGTCCGGGTGAAACCCGGAAAGAATGGACTGAATGCGAAGGTGATCCTCCTCGTTCACCATCACGCTCAAACACTCGCCCGAGCCGACGAGAACACCCCGAGCCCCACTTTCATCGGCCAGGCTGGGGCTGATCAGATGACGTTCGACCAGGAGTTGCCTTTCGAGCTCGGAAAGATCCGTCGTCTCGAAGAACACCATCGTATCCGGCGGCGTGGTGGCGACCGCGTCGACGACGGCCCGCTTCTCGGCCTCGTTCGCGCGGTGCGTGAACGGGATATGATCGAGGTTGCGCGCCAGACGGACGCGGCTGCTCACGACCACCGACGAGGCCTGGCCCGTGCCGTCGAGCCACGAGGCCGTACCGTCCGCCAGATCCTGAAACGTCACCGGTGTGGCGCCCCTTCCCCACGGGCCCGCCGAATCTGATCGCGAAGATCGGCCGCCTCTTCGAACGCCTCCTGCCGCACCGCCTCCTCGAGTGCCCGCTCCAGCCCATCCAGGTCGACCGCGGGGGGTTCCGGTCTGTGCTCAGCCACGCCTTGAACCCGCCTGAATAGCCGTCCCAGGTGAGGGTCGAACGCTTCGTAGCACCGGGCGCAACCGAACAAGCCGCTTTTCCGAAACTCTGCAAAACTCTTGCCACACCCGGGGCACGAAACGGCAGGCGCCTGCTCCCCGCGTGTCATGGTCTGAATCGTGATGGCCACACCCCCGGCCCCGTTCAGCGTCGACGCGCAAGACGGGCAGAGGTGCGTCACCTTGTGCTGTTCACCCACGACCTTGGTGATCACCACCGTCGCCTCGTTCTCCTGGCAGTTTTGACAATTCACGTCACTCCGCCCTGCCGATGTGGCCATCTTGTAGTCGAACCACGCGGTCGACGCGGGAGGCCAGTGTCGAATCGTGCGTCACGACGACGAACGTCTGCCGGCGTTCGCGGGCCAGCGCGATCATCGTGTCGTGAAGGGCCTCGCTCAGTCCCGCGTCGAGATTCCCCGAGGGCTCGTCCGCCAGCACGACGGTGGGGTCCGTCACGAGGGCGCGGGCGAATGCGACGCGCTGGCTCTCGCCGCCTGAGAGTTCCGACGGCAGGTGCTCCATCCGATCCGCCAGACCCACATCCTCTAGCAGCGTCTCCGCCTGAGACCTCGCTGTTTCGGGTGGAGCATCCCGAATCAGGAGGGGCATCATCACGTTTTCCAGCGCGGTGAAATCGGCGAGCAGGTGGTGGAACTGGAAAACGAACCCGATGTGGCGATTGCGAAATCGCGCCAGCGCCCTGTCGTCGAGCGACAGCAAGTCGACGGAGGCCATTTCGATCGCACCGGCGTCAGGACGATCGAGCCCCCCCAGCAAATGGAGCAGGGTACTCTTGCCCACCCCCGAGGGTCCCACGATGGCCACCATCTCCCCGGCCGCGACATCGAGATCGGCACCCAGAAGCACATCGATCGTGTTCTCGCCGACCTCGAACCGCTTGTGGAGCCCGCGCGCCGAGATCAGACACGTGGGCGCCACGGAGCTCACGTCTCCGCCGCGTGCGGGGAGTCCGCACCCTCTTCCGGACGCATGTGCGGAAACAGAATCACATCTCGAATGGATGCGGAGTCGGTCAACAACATAACGAGCCGATCGATGCCAATGCCAAGCCCGCCCGTTGGAGGCATACCATACTCCATGGCGCGCACGTAGTCCTCGTCCATCTCGTGCGCTTCAGCGTCCCCTTCTGCCCGCAGTGTCGCCTGTTGTTCGAATCGCTGTCGCTGATCGATCGGGTCGTTCAGCTCGGAGAAGGCGTTCCCGATCTCGCCGCCGCAGATGAATGGCTCAAAGCGCTCCGTCAGGTCTTCGCTCGAGCGATGCCGTTTGGCCAGCGGCGACATATCGACGGGGTAGTCCGTCACGAAAGTGGGCTGAACCAGCGTGGAAGCGACGGCGGCGTCGAAGATCTCGTCGATCATCTTGCCCCGGCCCGCGGTCGGATCGAGATCGACCTCCATCCGATCGCAGACGGCCCGCAGGTCGGCATCGCTCGCCCGCGATACGTCGACGTCCGCGGAGGCCGCGATGCCCTCCAGCATCGAAAGTCGCCGCCACGGTGGACTCAGGTCGATCGTCTGACCCTGGTAGGTGATCGTAGACGACCCGGTGACCTCCTCCGCAACGGACGAGACCAACGCCTCCGTCACGACCATCATATCATCATAATCGGCGTAGGCCTGGTAGAGCTCCAGCATCGTGAACTCGGGACTGTGTGTTCGATCAATCCCTTCGTTCCTGAAGTCCTTGCAGATTTCGTAAACCCTGTCGAAGCCCCCTACGATGAGCCGCTTGAGATAGAGCTCGTCCGAAATCCGGAGATACAACGACATGTCGAGCGCGTTGAGGTGCGTGACGAAGGGCCGAGCGGCTGCCCCTCCGTAGAGCGGCTGAAGCGTGGGCGTTTCGACCTCCAGGAATCCACGGCCGTCCAAAAACCGTCGCAGGGCCGAAACGACGGCCGACCGGGTTCGGAAGACATCCTGAACCCCGGGGTTCAACGCCAGATCCAGGTATCGACGGCGGTATCTGAGTTCCACATCGCTGAATGCGTCGTGGATCACGCGCTCGCCGTCGCGAACCTCCTCCTTGGGAACGGGCAGGGGCCGGATGGCTTTGCTCAGCAGTTCGAGCTTCCGCACCTCCACCGTCATCTCTCCGGTCCGCGTCTGGAACACCGGACCCCGAACCCCGATGAAATCGCCAATATCCAGCAGTTTCCACAGCTCGAAGGCACCGTCTCCAACGATGTCGAGCTTGACGTAGATCTGGAATCGCCCGGCGCCGTCCCTCAGGTCGGCGAACGCCGCCTTTCCGTGTCCTCGCGTGACGACCAGCCTCCCGCACACGGCAACTTCGGCCTCTTTGGAAAGGAGGTCGTCGAACCCTTCCCGCAAAGCCTGCGTCGTGTGGGTTCGTTCAAACCGGTAGGGATACGGAGAAACACCGAGGGCTTTGATGCTTTCGAGCTTCTTGAGGCGCTGTTCGATCAGCTGCGACTCCGGTGTCGCAGCGCTCTGCTGGCTCACCCCACTCCTCCGCTAACGTGACGCGCATTCGAATCAGTCTCAAAAGTAGTAGGTATACCGAATGCGTGTTGGGGAAAAAAACCGTCCGATGTCGGCTTCAGCTGCTGAACTCGTGGAGGAAAGCCGTGATGAACGCATCGATGTCCCCGTCCATCACGCCCTGCACGTCGGAGGTCTCGACCCCTGTCCTGACGTCTTTGACCATCTGGTGGGGCTGGAACACGTAATTCCGGATCTGACTGCCCCACTCGATCTTCTTCTTCCCACTCTCGAGCGCCGCCCGCTTCTCCTCTTCCTTTTCCTTATAGTGCTGATACAGCCGGGCCTTGAGGATCTTCGTGGCCGAATTCTTGTTCTTGTGCTGGCTGCGCTCGTTCTGGCACTGAACGACGATCCCCGTCGGTAGGTGCGTCATTCTCACGGCCGAGTCGGTCTTGTTCACGTGCTGACCGCCGGCACCGCCAGCCCGATACGTGTCGATCCGGACGTCTTCGGGTTTGATTTCGACCTCGATGTCGCCGGCCGCTTCGGGGTAGACGAATACGGAGGCAAACGAGGTATGACGCCGCTTGTTGGAGTCGAACGGGGAGATGCGGACCAGGCGATGGACGCCGATCTCTGCCTTCAGGTACCCGAAAGCATACTCCCCCGTCACTTCGATCGTCGCGCTCTTGAGTCCCGCCGTTTCGCCGGGTTGAAGATCCAGGACGTCGGCCTTCAAGTCGTGACGCTCAGCCCAGCGCACATACATGCGCATGAGCATCTGGGCCCAATCCTGCGCCTCCGTCCCACCGGCACCCGGGTGGATCGACAGGATGGCGTTGAGCCGGTCCTCGCGATCACCCAACATGTGTCGTAACTCGAGGTCGGCCAGCTTGCGCTCCGACTCCGAGAGTTCCTGGTCGATTTCTGCGAGTGTCTCTTCGTCGTCCTCCTCGGCAGCGAGTTGGTAGAGCTCTTCGACGTCGGTCATGGCCTCCTCGATCGTCGTCCAGCCATCAACCCACGCCTTGTGTCCGTTCACTTCCTCGATCGTCTCTCTCGCCTTTTCCTGGTCGTCCCAGAAAGAGGACGCCTCCATCAGCCGCTCAAGCTCGGCGATACGCGATCGTCGCGAGTCTAATTCAAAGATACCTCCCGAGATGGTCTACTCTCTCTCGGCAGGATTGGATACGGGACTGAACATCGACAGATTGGATTTCGGGAGCCATACCGTTACCTCAAATCGACGACCTCGACGCCCTCGGGCGCCTCAAACCTGAACGTCTCGTCCTTCGTTCGTTTATTCTCCTTCAGATCACTCAACAGATACGTCGTTTCATCGGCGTTGATGTTCCGATACTCGACCTTGCGGACCAACCAGGCCTTCCGGTCGACCCACAGCCGAACACGGTTCACATACGCGTCCTTCTCCTTTGGCGTCAACGTCAGCAGGTGGCATCGTTTGCCCTGCACACGTTCCTCCCCTTCCAACTCCGAGGTGAACCGAGCATCGTATCCCCCGAGCAGGATCAGGTCGAACAGCAGCTTTTCGTAACTCTGATCCTGATCCACGACGGAGTAGTCGCTCAGCAGAACCTGCGCGCTAGACGGGTCGTAGCTCCAGGCTGTTTTACCGTCTGTCACGATGGTCTGCACATTCGACTCGAGCAGAAACCGATTCGGCTTCTCGACGACCAGACGCCCCTTCACTTCCTGGGTCTGATCGACGAGCTTCCAATAGTGGCGCTTTTGAAAGTCCGCCTGGAGCGTCTTCAGCTTCCCAAACCTCTGCTGGAGCCGCTCGATGATGCCCGCACCATCCACAGCGAGCGTCCGAGCACTGGGCATAAGGAACAGAAACACAGCAATGGGAGCAACTTTTCTCACGTTTCCTGAGCTTCCGATTCGAGAAGGGCCTCCAGGTAGTCCTCTCCGACCAAAACAGGTCGCGCTTTGCTCGACCCGTCCGAAGCGCCGACGATGCCGGCTCTCTCGAGTTCGTCGACCAGCCGGGCTGCCCGTGCGTAGCCCACCTTCATCCTGCGTTGCAGGAGCGAGGCCGAACCCTGTTGGTGCACGACCACCAGCTTCAGGGCCTCGTCGAACCGCTCGTCCCGTGAGTCTTCCTCGAAGTCGAAATCGTTCATCCCCTTGCCGAAATCGACCGTGTCCAGACAGACCGATTGGGAGGCCGCGAAATCGACGATTCGCTCCGTCTCCTCTGTCTCAATATACGCCCCTTGGGCCCTGATCGGTTCCGGCTTTCCCGATGGAAGGAACAGCATATCGCCGTTTCCGAGTAGCTTTTCGGCCCCGTTGCGATCCAGAATCGTTCGAGAATCGACTTTAGAGGCCACGCGGAACGCTATGCGGGACGGGAAGTTAGCTTTTATAGTTCCCGTAATGACGTTGACCGATGGTCGTTGCGTCGCGATGATCAGGTGGATCCCGACGGCACGGGCCATCTGCGCCAGCCTCGCCAGCGAGTTCTCGATGTCAGCGGGCGCAGTCATCATCAGGTCTGCCAGCTCATCGATCACCACGACCAGGTAGGGGAGTTTCTCGGGCAGGTCTTCCCGGTCTTCGTCGGTCGTCGCCTCATTTCGCAGCCGATTCAGCTTTTTGTTGTAGTCGGCGATGTTTCGGACACTCAACTGAGACATGGTTCGGTAGCGGTTTTCCATTTCCACGACGGCCCATTTGAGCGCATCTGCCGCGATCTTGGGATCGGTCACGACCGGTGAGAAAAGGTGTGGAATGCCCTCGTAGACCGAGAGCTCGAGCATCTTCGGATCCACCATGATGAACCGAACCTCGTCGGGGGAGTTCCGAAACAGGATGCTCGCGATCAACGAATTGATACAGAAGGACTTACCGCTACCCGTTGCGCCAGCGATCAAGAGGTGGGGCATCTTGGAAAGGTCCGCGGAAATGGGCTCCCCCGTTACCGTTTTCCCCAACCCCACCATCAGGTTCACTTTCGACCTCTGGAATGACGGCGCGTCGAGCACCTCCCTTAAGTAAACATAACGAGGGACGGGGTTGGGCACTTCGATCCCTACGGCAGCCTTGCCCGGAATCGGTGCAAGGATGCGAATCGTTCGCGCCTTCATCACCATGGCCAGATCGTCCGCCAGATTGACGATTCGAGAGACCTTGACTCCCGATGGGGGCTGGACCTCGAACGACGTGATGACAGGCCCCGGATTCACCTGAACGACACGTCCGTCGACGCCGAAACTGCTCAGACTCTCCTCCAGGATCTGGGCGCCTTCGAGCAAGTAATCCTTCTCCACCTCCACAGTATCCTGCGGAGGATCGGAAAGGAGATCGAGATTGGGGAGCTCGTAGTCCAGCTCATCGCTCCCTCTCGGCTTCCGCTCCAGAACAGTCCGGGACGAGGATCGGGTCGTCTCCCGCGTCCTGACGATCTTGGGATTGACGATGGAACCCGTCAAAACGGGCACTCCGGGTCCTTCGATCCTTTCAGTCGGGAGATCGGGCGGCTCGGGTTGAAAAGGATCGTCGTCCTCCGTTTCGGGACCCTCGTCGAACCCATCCTGGCAGTCTTCGTCCACGGGCAACGAGGCGACGGTAGCTTCTTCGGCCAGAACCCGTGCGCGCTCTTTCTCGATTTTGCGCTCCACACGTCTCTCCGACCAGGTCTGCCAAAAGTCTCGTAGCCTGCGCACCGCCCAGGGCCCGCTCCGCAGAACCGCCCGGTTCCCACGAACGAGATTTCTGCCCGCAACCCTCGCGCCCGACATCAGCAGATCGGGAAACCGGTGGACGGGAACATTCGTCGCGACCATAACCAAGATGAGCCCGCCGGCCCCGATCAGAATGAAGGCACCCACCTGACCCAGATAAGGCACGAGCAACGTCGAGGACAGCGTAACACCCATCCACCCACCCATCAAGAACGCCTGGTGCGTGCGCCCGCCAGAGGGAACACCAGAACCCGCACAGAACAGAACCATGACAACGATCAGGCTGATCGAACGCCAGAGTGCCGTCATACGATCCCGTTTGTTGAAAAGCGTCCAACCCCACATGAAGACGAGGGCATTCACGACGATTGACCCGTATCCCGCGATGAAAAGGAGACGATAGGAGAGATGTGCGCCGACCCAGCCGGCCAGGTTCTCGGCCATTTCGGGTGGACGGCTCGAATTCGGAGGATCTTCAGGAGAGTGCGAAGCGAGGCTGACGAGCACGAGAAGCCCGACGGCCAGAAGGAGGACACCCAGAATCTGGAGCGGCAGATCGCCGCCCAAAGGGCCCCTGGAATCCTTCGACGATCTGTTCATTGGGACCTGCCGAATCTATCGAAGGGGAGATTTGGTGTGTGAACGCCGGGGAAAGCGCCACAACAGAGAAACATAGGCAATCGGCCAACGGGGGTGAAGCGCATTCTACGGGCCGAACTGTAGTCCCCTGCCGTAAATCACGGTGTTTCGTGCACGCAGAATCCGTCCGTTTTCGGCGACGGCCTCGACATCGATAACGAAGGGACCTGGCTTTACACGCACCCCTCGATCGTCCCGCCCATCCCACACGGTCACGAACCGTGAACCCACCTGTTCGCCGCTCGCTAGCGTCCTTCTCAGTCGTCCCAGGCGGTCGAAGACCCTGAGCATCAATCGTGCGTGTCGCGAATCGACTGTCACCGTGATCTCGGTCGTGTCGGCGAACGGGCTGGGTGTTGCATCGATCCGCAGTTGGGCCGTCGCGTCGTAGGCCACACTGTTGGGTTGCCCCGGGGTGGAACCGCCCGATGCCGTCGACACCAGCCAGTTGTCTGGCCCGCCCTCGACGGAGACATCGATCCTTTCTATAGATCGCCCAGGCCGTGAAGAATCGTAGGTAACGTCGTCGACCTCGGAATCGGTCGCATCGAGAAGCGTCAGCGTGTCTCCGCCGTCGTTCAAAGCCGGCCAGGGCGATACGACGGACGTCGGAGATCCAGCAAGTGGGACCCTCGCTAGGATGCGTCGGCCCCCGGGGGCTACCGGCTCGGCGGGCTGGACACGCCCCACTCTCCCGGATCGATCTCGCAGCCCCCATCCGGCAAGATCGACCTCAAAGGACGCACGGTTCTGGACCTCAACCCACTCCGTGCCCTCCGTTGGGGCCACCATCAACTCCGTCACGACAACAGAACCCGAGGGCACTCCGAAGACGATCTCGACTGTGGCCCGGTCATTCGTCGGATCCTCGTCCCCCGGTGCAACGACCTCAGCCACATACGTCTCTCGGACGCCCGGCGACGACTCAATCGTCACCTCCACCCAGACGGACGCGCCTGCCTCGACCGAAAAAATGCTGTCACCGGCGGCCGAATCTGCACCAACCAGATGAACGTGGGCCCGGGCGACCATCGTGCCGTGATTTACGACCCTCAACGATACGACGGACCGCCCGCCGAAAGGGAGTTCGAAGGAAGCCGGCTCGATGGCCACATCTCGAGTCTTTGGCGAAACGCTGTTCGTGCGACCTGGAGTACCGCCTTCCCACCGTCCATCCTCCCATTCCGAGTCATCCGAAACGCGTTCCTCACTCACCCCCTCCCGATTCCCGATCGTGTAGGTGTGCGAGTCGACCGTATCGCCCTGCGCATCCACGAGTAGCACCGTCTCGCCCTGAAGGTTGCTGAACCCGCTGAGACCGAAGGTAGGATCTCCGAGGACGAAAACCACGGCGTCGGGCGGTAAGGGTTTGCCACGAAATAAGTGCTGCACTTTTCAAGGTAATGATCTTACGCTCGGAGTGTGGACGTCGAAACTCTCCGAACGAAGTATGAAGCCTTGGCTCCGGTGCTGACGGAACGCACGCGTCGTCTGTGGGCCGCCACGGAAGCCGAAGCGTTGGGTCACGGTGGGATCGCGATTGTGGCTCTGGCGACAGGAATGTCCAGAGAGCGGATCTTTCGTGGCATTCAGGAGTTGAGGTCGGACGAACCTTTGGACCCGGCTCGCATCCGGCGTCCAGGCGGCGGTCGTAAGCGGAAGGCCGACACGGACCCGACGCTGTGGCAGGACCTGAATGATCTGGTCGAGCCAACGACTGCGGGGTCGCCTGACGACAATCCTCTGAGATGGACATCGAAGAGCACTCGCAAACTGGCCGCCGAGTTGCAAGCGATGGGGCATTCGGTGAGCCCCAGGATCGTTGCCAATCTCCTGCACGAACACGATTACACGCTGCAGGCGAATCGGAAGACAAGGGAGGGATCTGCACACCCGGATCGGGACGCTCAGTTCGTTTACCTCGATGATCGGATTAGCCAGCAGCAGCAGCAGGGCCTTCCCGTTATCTCGGTGGACACCAAGAAGAAAGAGTTGATCGGCGACTTCAAGAATCCTGGCCGAGAATGGCGACCCAAGGGAGACCCGGAGCGTGTGAAGGTACACGATTTCATAGTGCCTGCTCAGGGCAAGGCGATCCCTTATGGAGTGTATGATCTGAGCCGTGATGAAGGCTGGGTAAGTGTCGGTATCGATCACGACACGGCCAGCTTCGCCGTGAATGCGATCCGAAGTTGGTGGAAGAACATGGGACGGCCCGCCTACGGCACTTCGACGCATCTGCTAATCACGGCGGACGCAGGCGGCAGCAACGGCGCCAAGACGCGGCTGTGGAAGTGGGAGCTGCAGCGCTTTGCGAATCGCACTGGCCTGACGATCACCGTATGCCACTACCCTCCTGGCACTAGTAAGTGGAACAAGATCGAACATCGCCTGTTCTCCTTCATCGCTATGAACTGGGCGAGGCAAGCCCCTGGTCAGCCTGGCTGCAACCGTGAATCTCATTGCCGGAACGACCACTCAAGCCGGTCTCCGAGTACGCTCCGAGATCGACAAGCGACCCTACCCTAACGGGGTCAAGGTGACCGATGAACAGATGACCCAAATCGATCTCACTCCGCACGATTTCCACGGCGACTGGAACTACACGATCCGGCCAATGGCTCAACATTGAGATCGACCGTTTATTTATTCGCGAACCCTAAGTACTTACCGCCGTACTTCTCGATACTTCTATGGTCGTTCCGGGCACCCGCGAACTTGCCGTGGGTCGAGGGGCGTCAGCCTCGAGCCGCGGGTGCTGCTGTTAGGCGGTGTTGTTTTGACTCTCTCAGCGACCACCGGAGCGTCCACTCCGGGAATGTAGCATCGAGGCACGGACCGGATCTGTGTCCTGAGATCATCCACGATTCGCCTCGGTCGGGCTCGTGAAGTTGAGGTGGTTACCGAATGGGTCCAGGAGATGCAACTCCGTCTTCCCCCACGGCTGGTCGACCAGCTCTGTCCCGTGGTGTGTCCCCCCTGCCGCTTCGAGCGCGTCCGGATTCCTGCACTTCAGGTCGTCGTAGAACACATACACATCTTCCACATCCAACCCGATTCCGATGCCTTCTGGTACCTCCTTGTGCTCGGTCAGATGCAGAGCCAGCTCTCCATCTGCGATGCCGGGACTCTCCCCTCTAGAAACCCCCATAAGCACCGGGAATCCCTCTTCGTGGCGCCACTCGAAATCGATCTTGAATCCGAGGAAATCAACGTAGTAGCGGACCGCTTCTTCGTAGCTTTTGATGTACAAGCAGGGATATGCACGTGACATACCAATCTCCGATCAGATTTCTTGAAGCTGTGCTGTCCGCGATTTCCCGGTCTTTTTACACCCACCCTAAAGACCTTAGCTAATACAGTAGCCAGCCAATGCCGCCTAACGGACAAGGCTGCCCGACGGCGCGAAGCGCTGTTTTGGCGGTGGGTATGGTGGGGGCGGGCAGCCGCAGTTAGCCGCTGTTGCAGTCCCGGTCCCTCACGCGACCCTTCAAGGATGGAAGGGCGTCGCGTAGAGCTATCAGGAATCGGTTCCCCTAACTGTCGACCTATCAGGCCAAGCGACTAAGCCGGCTTCTGATGAAGGCCGTGATTTCGGCGAGTTCATCCTCCTCATAGTTCGACTCAATGAGATCCCAACAGGAGAAGAATCCTAATCCAGAGGTCTGACGATAGAAATGCAGCCACGAATCACGGTCTGACGGCAAAGGGCCGTCGTAAGCATCGAAGAAAGCATTGGTGCAAGGGGTGAGGAGATCCTCCCGACCGAACCCAAGATCGAACTCCTGATTTGAGAAATGGAAATAGAGTCGCGAGAGGTCCATAAACACATGCCCCGGGCGCATCCCACCGAGATCAAGGAGGCCGGTCACCCGATCCCCAGAGATCATAATGTTGGTGGCGGAAAAGTCACCGTGGACCAGACAGGGGGTGAGCTCGTCGCTCAGTTCTTGGATGGTCGTTCTCAACCACGCTTGTAGCTTGGAAGTAGAATCGGCGAAAGGAGTCTTGAGGCCCGATCTTGCCTCAGTCAGCCATCTCTGGAGCTCGTATTCTCGGGCTGACACGAAAAAGGGGTTCTCCGGTCCTTCGACGGATCGAACTTCACCATCCTCGTAGGTCAAGAACCACCAAACAGCGAAAACTGAACGAGACTATGCAGCGTAGATACGATCTTACCGAGTTGCGAGTATACAGACACCGCTACATCGAGTGAAAGGTCACAACCAATATCTCTCAGATTCTGTCCAGGAATGCGACTCTTGACGAGGAATTCACCGTCCACCCCCGTCACCCGGAGTCCGGTATGTAGAATCCGGGGGAGGAGGATTGTGGTCTTCTCAGACAAGATCCGAAGAGCAAGTTCCTCACGATCGACCGATCTCTTCTTTTTTATAGAGACGTGCTGAACGACAACCGCTTCGCCGTGCCTCGGTTCGATTAGGTATGTGGGTTTGTCAATCCCGCCAGGAGCTCAGGTCAATAGGTGTGTAAAAGAAATCAGGCGGCCATCTTCCCGGTTTCGACCTGCGGTCCGGTTGAGTGTTTCTGATCGTAGACTTGTTGTAGCAAGTGTGGCGCGGTGAGTTTCCTGAATCGGCTCTCTGCGACCTTGAGCGTACGCCAGATGAGAGTCGTGGCGTTCCTGACTTTCTTGAATCGCCTGGCGGCGTTTGTGCGAAGCCGAACGGAAGCAAAGGGGCTCTCGACGACGTTCGTGGTTCTCAGGTGTTTCCAGTGTTCCTTCGGGAAGTCGTAGAACGTGACCATCCGATCCCAGTCTCTTTCGAGCGTCTCCACGGCGGCAGGGAACTGTGAGCGATACCGTGCGGCAAAGCGTTTCCGGAGCTTCTCGGCCTCCTTTTTCGTGCCGGCATAGGGGATCTGGACGAGCAGTGCGCGGGCTTCAGCCTGTGCACGCTTGGCGACCTTGTCGAGCACGTTGAGGATCTTGTGGTTCCAGCACCGTTGTTGCCGGCTCTCTGGCCAGACCTGATCAACGGCCGCCCAGATGCCCATATTCCCGTCCGCGGCGATCAGGACAGGATGTTCGAGCCCGCGATCCCGGAGATCCCGGAGCACCGTGAGCCAGGATTCTGTAGACTCTCGATAACCGGGTTCTATCGCCAGGATCTCCTTGCTGCCGTCGCTCATCGCGCCGATCACGACCAGCAGACACGCCTTCTCGCGCTCGAGCCCGGCTTTGACGTAGATGCCATCAGCCCAGGCGTAGACCAGTTCGCGATTATCCAGACGCCTTTCTTTCCAGTCCTGGAAGTCGACCTCCCACTTCCCTCGAAGACGAGCGATCGAGGTCGGCGAAAGCGGCGCGCCATCACCGAGCAGCGCACGCAAAGACAACTCGAAGTCGCCCTGGGAGAGACCGTGGAGATAAAGGTCGGGAAGCAGATCTCCAATGGCCCTGGTTCTCCGGGCGAACAGGGGGAGGATGCGGCTTTCAAACCGCTCTTCCAGACCACGAACCCGGGGACGCCGGACCTTGATCGTTCCGCAGCTCGTCGAGAGACGCCGGGGCTTGCCGTAGCCGTTCCTGTAGCCCCTGGAGCGAACTTGGGAGTACTGTCTACTCGATCTTTCCTGCTTGCCCCCAGGTGTCCACACCGGACGAGCCTGCGCCGTGGGAAGGGCTATCGACCTCGGCTCGGCGCTCATACCACGACCGGCCCAAGAACGCGGTCGCCTCCTCCTCCAGAATGGACTGGAACCGGCCCTGGATCTCTTCACGGATCCAATCGTCAACCGTCTCCCACGTCGGCATGGACTTCAATGGGGCTCTATGCGTATGTTCCTTCACGGCGATCCTCCTTCCCAACCGGGCCTCTCACCCGGTTTTGTGTGAATCAACTATCTCACGGGAAGGGTAGGGTCGCCCTTTCTCTTTTTCCACACCTTTTGATTATAGCTCCCCGCCAGTCATTTGTTGCACAGACGAGATGTCACATTGGAGAACTTGCTCGAAAACCTGTTGTGAGAATCCGTTCAACTGTCTCTCACACTGGACTCTGGCGGCGCAGGGCACGCGCAACCGACCGGGACTGTGATGGCGGCTGCGGTGTTAGGCGTAGGCGGCTCCTTTCGGGCAAAGCCAATTGAGGAGAGTAATCGTCGCACGGTAGAACCAACTGGTGGGTCTCAGACCCTCTGGAGTATCAAGTAGATGTTCCCGAGTTCCCCGGACAGGTTCTCCCTGTCTTTCAATTCTTCGAAATCCTCGCCGTATATCGCCACAATCTCAAACTGGCCAGATCGTTCAACCAAACTCTCGAGATCATCAAAAAGCCACATCCTTAAGGTGTGGCGGTCTTCAAGGTGTTCTAGCCTATCGTCTTGTTCGACTTGAAAGGAGCAAATCTCGTGGCTGAGCTTGGATTCCCTGTCTTCGGTGATGATTTCCCAGGAGGTTTTCACGCGGATTCCGTCACGTACCATCGTCCAGCGGTCGTCGGGATCTCCGATGCCTTGAAGTTCGCCATCCTGAGCAAGATTCAGATGGACGATGTAGACACCGTTCTCTCGAAGGGAGGAACCCGTAGCTTTCAGGTGGGCGATCACATCGGCATCGGAAAGCAGATAACGAAAGCTGTTGATCGAATTATAAGCTGCATCGAATTCACCATGGATCTCAGACGAAACCATGTCGGCCAGTAGAATCTTAGCATCTTTCAGGCAGCCGGCGTCCGAGACAGATTGCTCCGCGTATTGGACCATAGCAGGGCTTATGTCATAGCCTGTCACTCGAAACCCGTGTTTAGGAAGCACCCTCAGAAAGCGACCTGAGCCGCAGGCCGGTTCCAGCAAACGTGTCACCGTAAACGGTACGTGTGTTTCGAATACCCTCTTGAAGAAGGCAACTTCGCGTGAAAGGTCCCAAGAGAACGCGATGTCGTAGATCTCAGGATGATCGTAGAGTTTGAAGCTCACGTGTTTTCGTGCCCCTCAGTTTCTTAGCCGCTTACGCCTAACGGTTTCACAATTCACGACGCCGCGAATGGGGGGTGCCGAAGGCCAAGCGCCGCAAGGCGCGCAACGGGAATTGCTGGTTAGAAGACGGGATACTGCAACTTGTGCAAAAACTCGTCTCAGAGCAGAAACTACCTTTGAGGGATCTTCACCTGGGAAAATTGAAAGTTCGGTCCTTTGGTATAAGTGGCCCCAAGACCCAGCCCCCAGTCATACGGCCCGGGGCCGGCTTGCTCTTCAGCCCACGCCTTCAGCGGAACACTATCCCATTCGTCCGTAAACCAGTATTGCGACGACGGATTGCCGATCGGGTCTTTGCCGAGCCGATCTGAACCATCGCCCGTGGCCCCCAGTAGCTGCCGTCGGATAGGCGCACTGCGGGCAATCACCTCTGGATCCTGTTCTATATAACCGCTCGGTCGTATCCATCTGGGCGCATAGCTGATATAGAGGGCCTTGCGGAAGTTTGTGGAAAGGTTGGGGGTCACACTGTGCAAGATCGTGGGCCGCCATAGCATGGCGCTGCCGGCCGGTACGCGCAATGCGAAGATGTCCTCCGGATCGAGCCAGGACTCCCAGGTAGCCCGTTGCTCTCGGGTCCACTGGTAGCTACCGGGCACCATAAGGATGGTGCTGTGACCAGGCTCGGTATGATCCGAAACGTACCAGCCGACCTTAAAGTCCAGGAGGGGCATGCGGCCATCTATCGTCGTGCCAGCGAATTCTTCTTCATAATCGAAATGCCATCCCAGCGATAATACGTCGGGATCGGTGTCGCCAGGCTGCGGCGCTTTATAGTCAAAAACGCTATCGCGATTTTGAATATTCCAGCCCATGGCATCGACGACCAAGGGCAGGATGCGGGGATGATCGAGCAAGTCCATTATGACCTCATGACGTGCCACCGCATTGCGGACGACGACGCTGTCATTGGGACCCAAGCCACGTACTTTCCGAAGCTGCTCCGCCACCTCGTCCATACCTGCCCACAAGCGTTCTAGCTCGGATGGGTTCAATACACGCTCTAATACCGTGAACCCCTGTCCGTTGAGTTCATCTTTCTGTTGATCGGTCATAGCTATTGTCATCTGATTTCCCTCTACTTTTGTCGCAAATGCATCCTGCAAAATACTCCTGTTGTCTAACGTTTCAGCAATCGCGAAGCCGGCCCTTCGGCAGGCTCCCTTCGACTTCGCCCCTCGACTCCGCTCGGGACAGGCTCAGGACAGCAGGACAGGCTCTCGCCGGTTTGGGTGGCTGGGTTCTTGGGCAGGGGGGCGCGTCCGCGGTGTTAAGTGTCCGTGCCGGTGCCAGTGGTTGAGGACGCGAGTATAGAAGCATCGTCGTCTTGAGGTCTTGGTGACCAAGGCGTTCCTGAATGGTCCGGATGTCGTTAAGCTGTCTGCAGACTAGCGCTCCACGATGTGGGCAAACAGCGGCCTGACCTTCTCGGGTAGCGCGGCGTACGTCTCGGCCGTAATCAGCTGCACGTCTTCAGGCCGGGTCCCGGTCTCTTCGGCCACGCGTTCGTACTCGATTGTGCCAGGGATCAGGTGATTCAGGTTAAGCCACCAGGGCGCATACCGGACCACAACCGCGACCCGGGTGCGATCGCTGACGTTGGCGGCCGTGGCGTGCCACATCCGGCTATCGAGGATCAGCACGTTCCCGGCTTCGCCCGTGGCCTGCATCTCGGTCGGATATGGAGCGTGAGCGTCGACGCCGATGTTTCCGGAGGGATTGCCGGGTGCTCTATGGCTCCCGGGAACCAGAAGCGTACCGCCTGTTTCCTTGGTGAAGGTCGTCAGCATCCATATCGTCGTCAGGTGCATGACGGCGTCGGCGTAGGGCGCCGGAATATGTCGGGACTGCTTCTGGCCGAACGGCCAGTCTGAGTGCCAGTTGTCCCGTTCCTGCCCCGGCGTGGTGACCAGTCCCGTGGTAAACGATACCCGTGCGTACGGGCCGAAGAATGCCTCCACGATGCCCAGCACACGGTCGTCCGCCAGATAGGGCGCCAGGGATTGGTTGTAGGTGATAAGGCCCCTAAGGGCGTGTCGAGCGCCCTCTTTACCCCTGGCGTCGGACCTCGCGGTTTCAACGATGCTCTGGCAGACTGCGTCTACCTCGTTCTCCGGTATGACGCCGGGAACAACGCACCATCCGTCCATCTTGATGCGCCGCACCGCTTCTTCTTTTGACAAGCCAACCTCCTCGCCATCACTATTGTAAGAGCGGCAACGTCACTCCTATCGAACGCGTGGCATGTTCTGACACGCCGATGACGGGTCGTTTGCGGACTACTAAAGGCAACCACCAAGACACGAAGACACGAAGAAAGGCAACCGAGACAGCACGTTCCCACACGCCTCGAGCCCGAGAAGATGGCCGTCATGCGGCCCGACGCCGTCACCCTCGGAGACGTCTACCTGATGGTATCCCACGGGCGACAAACAACTCTTATGCTGGTGGCGCCACCGAGAGCTTTCCTTGAACGCCGAACTGTTCGATAAAGCTTGCGACTAAGCCGTTGGCCTTTGACGCTTCAACAAAGGCTTTGAGCCAGGCATAGGCTGCCTCATTGCCATGAGAACGCCGTTCATACATCCGTCCTTTCGTTACGCGGTCTATATTACGGACTAATTAGGTTCTTCCACGGGAAAATGGTGGCGCCCCACGACGCTCGGGCACGTGGATCAGTTGGTGGAGAGTCCCTCTATGTCAGATCAGAAAGGCCTGCGAATCGCGGTGAGGAAGTTGGATGCGTTCGGGTGTTGTGCCTATCGTAGTTGAAACTTAGAGGGCTCCAAACTTACGTTGGGTAGACGTGTAGGAGCGTATACCCGTAAGAAAGGAGCCCAGATGGAGAAGCTATTTGTAGGCGATGGTGAAGTCAAGGTTGAGGGCGATGTCATCGATTTGGAGACGCGTTTGTCGGTGATCCAGGCGTTGATCCCGTTGGGTCTGGAGGCAGTGGCAGACCTCCTCCAGCAGGAGGTCGAGCAGCTCGCAGGCGTTCGGTATGCGCGCAAAGGTTCGGAGCAGGCGCATCGTCGGTGGGGAAGCCAGAAGGGATCCGTGTATCTGATGGACCAGAAGCTCCCGTTAGACGTTCCCCGGGTGCGCGACGTCGAGGCCGACGCAGAGGTTTCCCTGGCTGCATACCGGGCTCTACAGACGCCCAAGAAGACGGACGAGGGGCTGTTGCTTCGTGTTCTCAAGGGGATCTCGTGCCGCAACTACAAGGCCTGTGCCGAATCGGTTCCAGAAGCGTTTGGTATCTCAGCGTCCTCCGTCTCGCGGCGGTTCATCAAAGCCACCGCGAAGAAGCGGAAGCAGTTCCAGGAGCGTCCCCTCGACGACTACGGCTTCGTGACCCTGTTCATTGACGGAAAGAGCTTTGCCGACAAAGAGATCGTGATCGCTCCGGGGGTCACGATGGACGGCCAGAAGATCCCCCTGGGCTTCGTCGAATCGGCGACGGAGAACGAACGGATCTGCCGCCAGCTGATCCAGGACCTCATCCGGAGAGGCCTGTGCTACGACCAGGGCCTTCTCGTTGTGCTTGACGGCTCAAAGGGACTCCGCAGTGCTGTCACCAAAGCCCTCAAAGGGTATGTGCGCGTGCATCGCTGTCAGTGGCACAAGCGCGAGAATGTCGTCAGCTATCTCCCGGAGAGGGAACGTCCAAGAGTTCGACGGAAGCTCCAGAAAGCCTATGACTGCGACACCTACGAGGAGGCAAAAGCCGCACTCGAATCACTTAAACCCGAACTGAAGCTGATGAATCAGTCTGCCGTAACGAGCCTCGAGGAAGGCCTGGAGGAAACCCTGACCCTCCACCGGCTGGGTATGCTCCCATTCCTGAAACGAAGCTTCCGAACCACCAACTGCATCGAAGCCCTCAACAGCAGGACCGGCGAGCTCACTCGGAAGGTCAGACGCTGGAACAACTCTCCCCAGAGACACAGATGGGTGGCTGCCGCACTCCTCGACATCGAACCTCGCCTGCGACGCGTGAGCGGATACAAACATCTTCCCCTACTCAGGCAAGCACTGAACAAAGATCTGAATCTCGACAACGAACAGAATGCTCAAAAGAGAGCCTGACCAAACTACGGGGCCCGATGAGTTTTCAACTGACTATGGGACTTGACCTGCGTTCGAGCGGGCGATAGAAAGACAATGGACTGACTTTTGCAGATCGGAGCAAGATGATTGGACTCTGGAAATCGTGTCCCTCAATATTCCCGACTTGCATACAGCGTTGTTTGAAAAAGGCGGACTCGAGCGAGGCGATTTCGACGTCGCTTTTGTCGTGACGGATTGGATCGCTGAAGCAGCTGCCGGGCATCACCTCGCGGATTTGCAGCCCTACTTGAAAGAGCTGCCACCGGAGGATTACCCCCACGGATGGGATCACTCTCTATTACGCTTCCAGACTTATGGAAACGAAGTATATGGTCTTCCCTACCATAACGGACACAAATGCCTGATTTATCGAAAAGACCTTCTCGACGACCCAGGAGAACGGGCAAACTATGAGAGAAGATTCGGTAGTCGTCTTGCAGTACCGCAAACGTGGGATGAGTTTACACGGGTTGCCCGGTTCTTTAATCGCCCGAAAAGTGGAATGTCGGGTGTTGTCTTTGTCGCGCATGAGGATGGATACAATACTGTTTGCGACTTCTGTCTTCATTTGTGGTCACGAGGGGAGAGCTTGGTTACGCGAGTGGGAATCTTGTTCTGAACCATCCACTTGTGGAAGAAACGTTAGCATTCTACCGCAAGATTGTGAATGATCCCCAAATTGTCCCCGCGCATACGCGGATGTTTGACGCCGTAGAATCGGGGATGGCTTTTGTTAGGGGCGAAGCGGCCATGATGATGAACTGGTTCAGCTGGGCAGCGCAGTGTGAACGTCTGTCCGAATCCAAAGTAAAAGGGAAGGTTGGGGTTGCTCATTTGCCGAATGAGAATGAGCAACCCGGGTTGAGCTATAATCAAAAGGTGTGGAAAAAGAGAAAGGGCGACCCTACCCTTCCCGTGAGATAGTTGATTCACACAAAACCGGGTGAGAGGCCCGGTTGGGAAGGAGGATCGCCGTGAAGGAACATACGCATAGAGCCCCATTGAAGTCCATGCCGACGTGGGAGACGGTTGACGATTGGATCCGTGAAGAGATCCAGGGCCGGTTCCAGTCCATTCTGGAGGAGGAGGCGACCGCGTTCTTGGGCCGGTCGTGGTATGAGCGCCGAGCCGAGGTCGATAGCTCCACGGGCTACAGGAACGGCTACGGCAAGCCCCGGCGTCTCTCGACGAGCTGCGGAACGATCAAGGTCCGGCGTCCCCGGGTTCGTGGTCTGGAAGAGCGGTTTGAAAGCCGCATCCTCCCCCTGTTCGCCCGGAGAACCAGGGCCATTGGAGATCTGCTTCCCGACCTTTATCTCCACGGTCTCTCCCAGGGCGACTTCGAGTTGTCTTTGCGTGCGCTGCTCGGTGATGGCGCGCCGCTTTCGCCGACCTCGATCGCTCGTCTTCGAGGGAAGTGGGAGGTCGACTTCCAGGACTGGAAAGAAAGGCGTCTGGATAATCGCGAACTGGTCTACGCCTGGGCTGATGGCATCTACGTCAAAGCCGGGCTCGAGCGCGAGAAGGCGTGTCTGCTGGTCGTGATCGGCGCGATGAGCGACGGCAGCAAGGAGATCCTGGCGATAGAACCCGGTTATCGAGAGTCTACAGAATCCTGGCTCACGGTGCTACGGGATCTCCGGGATCGCGGGCTCGAACATCCTGTCCTGATCGCCGCGGACGGGAATATGGGCATCTGGGCGGCCGTTGATCAGGTCTGGCCAGAGAGCCGGCAACAACGGTGCTGGAACCACAAGATCCTCAACGTGCTCGACAAGGTCGCCAAGCGTGCACAGGCTGAAGCCCGCGCACTGCTCGTCCAGATCCCCTATGCCGGCACGAAAAAGGAGGCCGAGAAGCTCCGGAAACGCTTTGCCGCACGGTATCGCTCACAGTTCCCTGCCGCCGTGGAGACGCTCGAAAGAGACTGGGATCGGATGGTCACGTTCTACGACTTCCCGAAGGAACACTGGAAACACCTGAGAACCACGAACGTCGTCGAGAGCCCCTTTGCTTCCGTTCGGCTTCGCACAAACGCCGCCAGGCGATTCAAGAAAGTCAGGAACGCCACGGCTCTCATCTGGCGTACGCTCAAGGTCGCAGAGAGCCGATTCAGGAAACTCACCGCGCCACACTTGCTACAACAAGTCTACGATCAGAAACACTCAACCGAACCGCAGGTCGAAGCCGGGAAGATGGCCGCCTGATTTCTTTTACGGCTATATCCGGATCTCTCAACGAGCTGAAGTGGGTGAAGGTGCCGTGGTTCCTGGCATGGGGGCGCGGTTAGCGTGTGCGGAACCTCTTCGGAATCTGCTCAGGGATGTTTATGTCTCCGACGGTAAGGAAGATCATATCGTTGAATGCGTCGAGTGTGCGGAATCCGCTGGCTCGGTTCTTGACGATTTGGACGATTCGGTTGAGGCCTTCGGCGATGGCGTTGGTAAGACGCGTGTTCACGAATGCGAGGACGCCGAAGAAGTGCTGTCGCAGGGTCCTGACGAACTTTCGCAGGGGTTCACGTCGACTTCTGAGTGCGGACGTCGTCCAGCATTTCAGGAAGCGTTCGGCAGCCCAGGGCGCTTTGTATTCCCAGAACTGCTCGAACTCGTCCTTGAGTCTCCAGGCTCTATAGATTCGGTAGTTCGCCTTCTCCAGTGCTTTGAGTGTCCGAGTATCCCCTCTGGAGCGTGTCGCTGAGTGCCGGTAGAGGAGCCATCGGAGGCCCTTCATGGCTTTGCGCTCATCCGGGGCAGCTTTACGCCACTGGTCCTTACGGACCTCGTCAACGGCGGCATTGAGAGCCTTGACGATGTGAAAGCGATCGAGGACCAGCTTGGCATTCGGACAGTGTTCCTGGATGGCTCCGATGTAAGCTTCGCTCATGTCGCAGCAGGCCCACTCGATCTTGGATCTCTGGTAGGGACTGAGAGCCTCTGTGAAGAACCGATCGATCGTTTTACGCGCCCTGCCGCGGCCAACCCACACCACGCAGGAGCGGTCCAGATCGTAAACGAGCGTGGCGTACCTGTGACGCTTGGCGTAGGAGATCTCGTCGATCCCGATGGTTTTGAGCCCTCGGATACGATGACCTTCACGAAGCCGCGTGATGGATCGGTGAAGGAGATCCGACAGCGTCGAGGCAGAGATGCGCAGCAACTCGGACGCCGCCTTCTGCGTCATGGTCTGGCAGTAGCGCAGCATGGCATACTCGAAGCGATACGTCACCCGAGAGAACCGCTCCGCCCACGGAATCTCCTCGACCACACGACCGTGGGTAGGACACCGAATCTCCCGAGGATGGTAGAGAAGCCAGACCCTCCACCCGCACACCGGAATGTCACGCCACCGACGCGGATGGGGCATTGTGCGGACGATTTTACCTCGACGGCCGAACTCCGGACAACAACAACCATTCTTATGTGGCTTTACGGCGATGACGAAACAGCTTCTCCCCTCAAACCACCAGCTGACAACACGGAACCCCTTGAATCTCAGCAGTTTCGATAGTAATCTGCTCCCGGTCATAGGTCGCACCCCCTTCGCTTTGATTGTCCTACACACACAACCAAGCGTAGGGAACGATCTATGACCTTGTCATTCTATAGTTTCACCGTTGAGAAACCCGGATAGAGCCTCTTTGGCTATATCCGGATCTCTCAACGAGCTGAAGTGGGTGAAGGTGCCGTGGTTCCTGGCATGGGGGCGCGGTTAGAGTGTGCGGAACCTCTTCGGAATCTGCTCAGGGATGTTTATGTCTCCGACGGTAAGGAAGATCATATCGTTGAATGCGTCGAGTGTGCGGAATCCGCTGGCTCGGTTCTTGACGATTTGGACGATTCGGTTGAGGCCTTCGGCGATGGCGTTGGTAAGACGCGTGTTCACGAATGCGAGGACGCCGAAGAAGTGCTGTCGCAGGGTCCTGACGAACTTTCGCAGGGGTTCAAGTCGACTTCTGAGTGCGGACGTCGTCCAGCATTTCAGGAAGCGTTCGGCAGCCCAGGGCGCTTTGTATTCCCAGAACTGCTCGAACTCGTCCTTGAGTCTCCAGGCTCTATAGATTCGGTAGTTCGCCTCCTCAAACCACCAGCTGACAACACGGAACCCCTTGAATCTCAGCAGTTTCGATAGTAATCTGCTCCCGGTCATAGGTCGCACCCCCTTCGCTTTGATTGTCCTACACACACAACCAAGCGTAGGGAACGATCTATGACCTTGTCATTCTATAGTTTCACCGTTGAGAAACCCGGATAGAGCCTTCTTTATGGTGTCGGTTTGCATCTACTCGTCCTCCATCTACTGAATCCGTCAGTGCTTCAGAATCTGCTATGCTGACAGGGTTGGGTTTTTGTCTTGTCTGCGATGTACGGCTTCTGAGATTCTGCCAATACCACATAACCGTTCTCACAATGCCCGACGTTTGCCGGAGCGTAGCGGAGGCAAATGTGCCCGAAGGGCCGAGCGACCGAAGGGAGCAAAGTGGGCATTGTGTGTTAAGCGTCCCTGTTGTTTTTTGTCATCAGGACAGGAAAAAGGAGCGGACATCACCTTCTTCAACAGAGGATTTGACAGACCCATGACCCCAGAACAGCGATATCTCTTCGACATAAACGAGCTCAGGTCAATAGGTGTGTAAAAGAAATCAGGCGGCCATCTTCCCGGCTTCGACCTGCGGTCCGGTTGAGTGTTTCTGATCGTAGACTTGTTGTAGCAAGTGTGGCGCGGTGAGTTTCCTGAATCGGCTCTCTGCGACCTTGAGCGTACGCCAGATGAGAGTCGTGGCGTTCCTGACTTTCTTGAATCGCCTGGCGGCGTTTGTGCGAAGCCGAACGGAAGCAAAGGGGCTCTCGACGACGTTCGTGGTTCTCAGGTGTTTCCAGTGTTCCTTCGGGAAGTCGTAGAACGTGACCATCCGATCCCAGTCTCTTTCGAGCGTCTCCACGGCGGCAGGGAACTGTGAGCGATACCGTGCGGCAAAGCGTTTCCGGAGCTTCTCGGCCTCCTTTTCGTGCCGGCATAGGGGATCTGGACGAGCAATGCGCGGGCTTCAGCCTGTGCACGCTTGGCGACCTTGTCGAGCACGTTGAGGATCTTGTGGTTCCAGCACCGTTGTTGCCGGCTCTCTGGCCAGACCTGATCAACGGCCGCCCAGATGCCCATATTCCCGTCCGCGGCGATCAGGACAGGATGTTCGAGCCCGCGATCCCGGAGATCCCGGAGCACCGTGAGCCAGGATTCTGTAGACTCGATAACCGGGTTCTATCGCCAGGATCTCCTTGCTGCCGTCGCTCATCGCGCCGATCACGACCAGCAGACACGCCTTCTCGCGCTCGAGCCCGGCTTTGACGTAGATGCCATCAGCCCAGGCGTAGACCAGTTCGCGATTATCCAGACGCCTTTCTTTCCAGTCCTGGAAGTCGACCTCCCACTTCCCTCGAAGACGAGCGATCGAGGTCGGCGAAAGCGGCGCGCCATCACCGAGCAGCGCACGCAAAGACAACTCGAAGTCGCCCTGGGAGAGACCGTGGAGATAAAGGTCGGGAAGCAGATCTCCAATGGCCCTGGTTCTCCGGGCGAACAGGAGGAGGATGCGGCTTTCAAACCGCTCTTCCAGACCACGAACCCGGGGACGCCGGACCTTGATCGTTCCGCAGCTCGTCGAGAGACGCCGGGGCTTGCCGTAGCCGTTCCTGTAGCCCGTGGAGCTATCGACCTCGGCTCGGCGCTCATACCACGACCGGCCCAAGAACGCGGTCGCCTCCTCCTCCAGAATGGACTGGAACCGGCCCTGGATCTCTTCACGGATCCAATCGTCAACCGTCTCCCACGTCGGCATGGACTTCAATGGGGCTCTATGCGTATGTTCCTTCACGGCGATCCTCCTTCCCAACCGGGCCTCTCACCCGGTTTTGTGTGAATCAACTATCTCACGGGAAGGGTAGGGTCGCCCTTTCCTCTTTTTCCACACCTTTTGATTATAGCTCACATAAACGGCTATCTGCACATTCCGGACGTACTGAGTGAAGCAGAGCTGGCTGCGGCGCGAGAAGCGATCGAGCGCTACGTGACAACCCCCAAGGAGGAGTTGCCGGAGGGCTTCTCCCATTCCGAAGACGGCAAGATGCATGCGAACGGCTTCGCCTGGGACAAGAGCCTCGAGTCCATCGTCGTCCATCCCAAGCTGTGGCCCATCATCATGGAATTCACCCACGACCGGCCCGGCTTCGCGAGGGGCACCCTTCTCGTGGACAGCCATCATCTGGGACCGGGACGGCTCCATTGCGCGAGGGAGGATTTCGGCTGGGAGAGTACGAGATTCGACACGCGCGAGGGCCGCATCTACTGCGACGATTTCGTCATCTTCCCCTATTTCGATGACGTTCTTCCGGGCGATGGTGGACTCATCGTCGTGCCGGGGTCGCACAAAGCGGCCTTCGATCGCCCTGAGACCCTGTTCAACGACGGGATGATGGCGGAACTCGACGATTTGCCTGCCGGGGTGGTCAACGTGACGCCGCGGGCGGGGGACGTGATCGTCATGACGGAGATGCTCGCCCACGGTACCCTGCAGTGGAAACCGACGGACCGTCAACGCCGCACCCTCGTGCTGCGCTACCGGCCTCAGTACAGAAACAGGACCGCCGCACGGGAAGCGATCCAGGAGCGGCTCTCACCACAAGTCAGAGAGCTGATGGATTATGCTCACTACACCGATGTGAAGGAGATCGCCAAGGAGGAAGTGGTGCGGCTTACGTGACGATACGCAGGTCGCGTCGCTCCTCGATCCCCGCCTGCCTACCTCGTCGACGCAGCGAAACCCTTTCCGCTACTGTGGGGCGCGATCCAGGCGCCACACGTCTCCCGGACGCCACGCAGACTCGACCCGATGCGTGAAGTCCCGCTTGCTCAGCTCAGCCTGCTCCGTCGAAATAGTAACCGCACTTCCAGCAACGAGGAAAAGAGCGTCCCGGTGGACGTGGACGGCACAGGCGTGACGTAGGCTCCAGGGCGTGTACGGCAGCTCCTGCCAATGTTCGCCATCCTCCGAATACCACACGTCATTTCGATTGCCCTCGGTGGCAACCTCACTTGGGTGGTCAGCCACTCCCCGGTGTCCTCCCAACACCCAGAGCTTGCCATCCCATACTGCGGTATCGTGGTATGAGCGAGCCGGCCAGGGAGCCATTCCCTCCGCCAGATGGCATGTCCAGTCGCGACCGTCTGCCGACGACCACACATCGTTGTGATAGACGCGGGCTTTCAGTCTGGGCTGCTCTTCGAGATCGTATCGCAGCGAGCTCAAGGTGGTTCCGCCCGCCCCGACATAGCCGCCGCCGAGGATCCACATTCGACCATCGAGGACGGCCACGCCACCATTCGCGCCGGTAATCATGCCCCTGGGCGCCCATGGCGCGCTATCCGTCACCAGCTCCCAGCTCAGACCGTCGTCCGTCCGCCAGACATCGCACAGCGGCGGAGGGGCCGGTGGGAAAGGTCTCCCAGCTTTCAGGTCCGCCACGAAACTGGTTTGTGCGGCGGCGCCGGCCTGGCCGCCCAGAACCCAGATCGAGCTGTCGAAGACGGTGACCATCTGGTTGCCGCGCTCCTGCCAGGGTACGGTGGCCGCAACGAGCTCCCAATTCGCGCCATCTTTCGATTTCCACACGTCGTCGGGTGTCCCGTTCTCCGCCCCAACGATCCAGATGTGGCCGTCGTGCACGACCGCACCGTGCATGTGCCTGCCGCTCCACGGAGCAGTGGTCGCCAGGGACCAGCTGGCGCCGTCGTCGTCCGAGCACCACACCTCCGAACACACCTCCGACTCGAAGGAGCCGTCACCGGCGCCGGCGAGGTCGTCCCGCTCGCCCGCGTACTGGTTCCAGCCACCAAGCAGAAAGAGCTTGCCGTTGAAGGAGACGAGCTGCGCCCCGTCGCGAGGCGACCACGCCACCTCCGAGCTCACACAGCTCCAGCTATACTCGTCTGCCATCGTTTGTTCCCGAGTCTGGGGAGGGTTGTGATCTTGATAGCCAGCTTATGTGAAAGGTAAAACGCCTTGACGCAACTCGAATCAAGACTTCGTGCTCTTTCGTGATCTCCGCAATCCCCATTCCGGGTTCTTCACGCAGAAGAGTGGATGGCTGACGCGCTTCCTTTTTCGCGAACTCATTTTTGGGGTGTTCTCTTTTGTGACCAAAAGAGAACCAGAAAAGTCCCGCTCAAGCGCCGCGGGGGCTTGTGGCCCAGGCCGGCAGTACGACCCAGCTCGATGACGACACTAGTGACAAGCCCCAAGTGCCTCCCCACCCAACCCTATCCCCCCTGGAGTTGAAACAACGACGTTGCTCGTTACCGCCTCTACCTGGGCCTCTACTGTGTGGGCGTCTGTTCTCTTAACGGTCTTTGTGCGTCTTGTCTCCGAAGGATCCACTCAAAACCGCCCATTCCGCAATGGCCTAAGCGGTCACACGACCCTGCGTCCTTCCTCCACTACAACCCGCCCCGAAATCATCACCATCTTCACCCCCGACAGCCTTCCCGGTTCTGTCACGACTACGTCGGCGACTCTTCCAGCTTCTATGAAGCCTCGATTCGGGGCCAGCTTCGGAATCGCCTTCGTCACGTTCCCCGTGGCCTTGGCGACGCCAGAGGCCGTGTCCAGGATGCCCGCTTCCACGGCCTTTTCGATCGTGAGCAGAATCGGATCCCAGCAGCCGTTCAGGAAGTCGGTCGAGATCAGGTCAACCAGACCTGATTCCAGCAGGGCGAAGATCGTCTCCGGAGTCGGAGTCGACTGCTGCACGCCGAACGAATCCTCCCCGGAGTAGATGTCGACAAACACCCCGTGTTCCTTCAGGTGTCTGGCCCTCGTCACCGCCTCCTGCGGCGTGAACATATGATTCGAATGCGCCGCGATCATTCCAGGACCCGCCTCGCCAGCGATTCGAGCGATCAGATCTGCATTTTCGCCAGAATGGTGAGCGATCACCGGCACCTCGAGCCGCTTGCCGATTTCGATCGATTCTTTGAGCGCCAGCTTTGACGCCTCGTGCTGCCGCACGACATCTTGAGCCACCCGTCTGACCACTTCAGCCGTGAGCACCCCGTTCAGCTCGGTCTCGTTGATCGCTTCGGTCACGGCCTGCTCGTCATACGGCTTCAGGGGCGGCGCCCCGGGAAGCTCGAACAGCGCGCTGGAAAGCCTCTTCGCCTGGTCGATCAGAATCGGTCGGCCAGCCGCGCGATAGAACTCGAACAGGCAGTACGGGCTCGAAGGCACCGCCGTCTCGCCAACAGCGACCGCCCCCTCTGAAATCATCTGCTCCGCGGTCAGGTTCGCGTGGAGGTCGTCGATATACCCGCCGTGCCGGCGGATGTTTGCCATATTCTGTTCGCTGTGTATCGTCGCGGCTCTTACGTTGAGGGGATGAATCTTGTTCATCGCCTCGACTTCCCACACGCTCGTCAACCCGTCCAGCGAGAGCAGCGTTGTCGCGCCATCCAGAAGATGCTTGTCCAGATAGCCGAAGATGCGCGCGATCGGCCAGCGATGTTCCCCGAAGAAGGTAGGCCCGGAATCTGAGTTCGCGTGATAGTTGGGACCGAAGGCCACTTCGTGCGAGTGGTGATTGATCAATCCCGGGAGGATAAATCCACCCTGCGCGTCGATGATTCGATCGGAATCGTTGTAGGGGATGTACTTCGTGTCGTGGATCCGAGTGATGAAAACGTCTTCCACGACGACAGAAGACTCGGGAAGGACCGTCTTTCCGTCACCTGTAACGATCGTGCCGTTGACAATGGAGATCTTCATCAGCTTCCCCTTAGCAGTACTTGCGGTACTTCAAAACCTCTCGGCGCGCGCCTTCTCTGATCCACTCGAATTCGTCATTCACCTCGAAGAACCTGCAGCCTCGTGCGATCCATTGTCCTCCCGCCTTCGGTCCCGACACGGTCGTACCGAAAGGCACGCCGTGCTTCACGCACAGATCCTCGTCGAGGACCCACGGATACGAAACTACGACATCTCGCCAAACGCAGTGATTTCTTCGACGTATGCCGAATCGAACTGCAGCGCCTCAACCAACTGTGATAGCTCGGTCGCGTACGCGGGATTCGCCCCGGCTAGACCCAACTCGCGCGGCAGGTTGTAGCAGTACGTCTCGACAGCTTCGCTTGTGTCCAACAGCCCCACCTGTACGCGTTCTCGTATGTACTCGCGAACACTCGGTTCCGAGTAGAGCGCGCGAGCTTCCTGGTCGGCGAGCTCCATCACGATTCCATAGGCGCGACTCGAAGCGGATCGCAGCAATGTTGCTCGCTCGCCGATGTGGATGCGGTAGTCGGGTAGCACTGCAGGCCCGATAATCTCTGGGCGAAGACCCTTCTCAGTGAGAAGAGACCGATCCATAAACAGGCCGTAGAAGAAGATCTTGCTCATGGGTTCGGAGCTGTCCGCCTAACGTTCTGCCGATGTGCGAACCCGCGTAGGGGGTTGGTGGAGCCAAGGTCCGAATGCGCACATCGCGCCGTTATGCGGCGTGAATTCCTGATTCTGCTCCAGCTTGAGTGCTATGATCTGCACTTAAATAACGTCGCGTGCATCCGGCTTGTTAATTCTGTAGCAGCTCTTCTGCCTCTCCGGAAAACGATTCCAGGTCACTCTTCGCAATGAATACATGTCCTGTCCGACACACTTCTTGTCCTGGCTGAATGAGACCAAACCAGAGAAAGACATCTGTACATGGCCACCCCTGATTCGAGCTCACGGCAACGGCATCTGTCGAGTAATGACACGTCAGCAGCGGTTCGCCCTTCACGATATTCCAGGCAACTACGCCGGGAAAGGAAACGCTGGTGCCGGTTAGTTGATCGCGGCTGAGAGCTGTTCTGGCGCATTCGGCAGTCATTCCGTTGACCGGTAGATAACAGTGCCCGCGAATGTGTGGAACGTCTTGAAAGGGAATCCAGCGATCTCCCAGCTTCACATATGGCCGATATCCTGTGGCTGGCGACTGGAAACTGTTGAAGCAAATCCAGGTGTAGACATCCTGCCAAGGGACATCGGAACCATTCGTTACGCGTACCTCGTAGTGGATGCCGGTGTGATCGTTGCGTATAGCTGCTGCCTGGTATCCGACCACCGTACGATCATTCTCCGAACCAGCTTTAAGCCTCACCTTAGATCCCGATTGATCCCAACATCCAAGGAGATTCCTTACAGGACAACGGTCGTATGACCATCCATCATCGTTTGACTGCCAGTTCATTCCGATCTGGTAGTGATGCTTCTGTCCGTTTAGGAATACTTGCTGAGTTCAGGTCAATAGGTGTGTAAAAGAAATCAGGCGGCCATCTTCCCGGCTTCGACCTGCGGTCCGGTTGAGTGTTTCTGATCGTAGACTTGTTGTAGCAAGTGTGGCGCGGTGAGTTTCCTGAATCGGCTCTCTGCGACCTTGAGCGTACGCCAGATGAGAGCCGTGGCGTTCCTGACTTTCTTGAATCGCCTGGCGGCGTTTGTGCGAAGCCGAACGGAAGCAAAGGGGCTCTCGACGACGTTCGTGGTTCTCAGGTGTTTCCAGTGTTCCTTCGGGAAGTCGTAGAACGTGACCATCCGATCCCAGTCTCTTTCGAGCGTCTCCACGGCGGCAGGGAACTGTGAGCGATACCGTGCGGCAAAGCGTTTCCGGAGCTTCTCGGCCTCCTTTTTCGTGCCGGCATAGGGGATCTGGACGAGCAGTGCGCGGGCTTCAGCCTGTGCACGCTTGGCGACCTTGTCGAGCACGTTGAGGATCTTGTGGTTCCAGCACCGTTGTTGCCGGCTCTCTGGCCAGACCTGATCAACGGCCGCCCAGATGCCCATATTCCCGTCCGCGGCGATCAGGACAGGATGTTCGAGCCCGCGATCCCGGAGATCCCGGAGCACCGTGAGCCAGGATTCTGTAGACTCTCGATAACCGGGTTCTATCGCCAGGATCTCCTTGCTGCCGTCGCTCATCGCGCCGATCACGACCAGCAGACACGCCTTCTCGCGCTCGAGCCCGGCTTTGACGTAGATGCCATCAGCCCAGGCGTAGACCAGTTCGCGATTATCCAGACGCCTTTCTTTCCAGTCCTGGAAGTCGACCTCCCACTTCCCTCGAAGACGAGCGATCGAGGTCGGCGAAAGCGGCGCGCCATCACCGAGCAGCGCACGCAAAGACAACTCGAAGTCGCCCTGGGAGAGACCGTGGAGATAAAGGTCGGGAAGCAGATCTCCAATGGCCCTGGTTCTCCGGGCGAACAGGGGGAGGATGCGGCTTTCAAACCGCTCTTCCAGACCACGAACCCGGGGACGCCGGACCTTGATCGTTCCGCAGCTCGTCGAGAGACGCCGGGGCTTGCCGTAGCCGTTCCTGTAGCCCCTGGAGCTATCGACCTCGGCTCGGCGCTCATACCACGACCGGCCCAAGAACGCGGTCGCCTCCTCCTCCAGAATGGACTGGAACCGGCCCTGGATCTCTTCACGGATCCAATCGTCAACCGTCTCCCACGTCGGCATGGACTTCAATGGGGCTCTATGCGTATGTTCCTTCACGGCGATCCTCCTTCCCAACCGGGCCTCTCACCCGGTTTTGTGTGAATCAACTATCTCACGGGAAGGGTAGGGTCGCCCTTTCTCTTTTTCCACACCTTTTGATTATAGCTCTCCTACACGTCTACCCAACGTAAGTTTGGAGCCCTCTAAGTTTCAACTACGATAGGCACAACACCAGCTGTTGCTTCGCGCCCTTGAGTCTCAGATGGGATTGATCGCCAGAATGGTAGATGCTTTGCGAGATCGTCGTCACCCAAGCTATATCGATCACACGCTTTTGGATCTTGTGAAGCAGCGTGTTTTTCAGATCGCTTGCGGCTATGAAGATGCCGTCGATTGTGATGATGTGCGACGCTCGGATTTGTATCGGCTCGCACGGGCTTTTGTAGACGGGTTCATCGCATCGTATGACCAGGCACCCCCAAGCATCATTCTCGATATCGACGACACGGATGACCCAACGCACGGTGCGCAACAATTTTCACTCTTCAACGCGTATTACAATGAACACTGCTATATGCCGCTACATATCTATGAAGGCCAAAGCGGCAAGCTCATTACGACGATCTTGAGACCCGGGCATCCGACGAACGGTAAACAGGTCGTTTCTATTCTCAAGCGCTTGGTGGAACACCTACGCGGATCTTGGCCAAACGTGGAGATCATCGTTCGCGCAGACTCAAAGTTCAGCTCACCAGAGATGCACGATTTCTGCGAAGACAACGGTATCTACTACGTTCTGGGCCAGGGCGCCAACTCCAAGCTCAAAGCGGCTGGACAAAACCTGATGGACCAAGCGCTACGTCTGAGCGAGCATAAGGAGACGATTCGCTTGTTCTCATCCTTCTCATATCAGGCTGGCACCTACCGGCAGCCTCGCCGGATCATTCACAAGGCTGAAGTCACAAACGGCGAAGCAAATCCAAGATACCGCGTGACCAATTTACAGAGTAATCGAGACGGCTTTATCTATGATCGTATCTACTGCGCAAGGGGACGCACGGAAGGCTTCATCAAGGACCACAAAACATTCCTTCACTCCGATCGAACATCGTGCCACAAGTTTGAAGCCAACCAGTTCCGACTCTTTCTACACAGTGCTGCATACGCCTTGCTTCACGCACTCCGATCACAGGGACTCAAGGGCACCGCGTGGACCAAACCTCAGGTCAACACGATACAGAACCGTTTCCTCAAAATCGGCGCGAGAGTCATTGAAAGCGCACGAAGAATCCGATTCCATTTTCCAACATCGTATCCACTCAAAAACGTCTTGGTGTCAATCATCACCAGGCTCGAAACGAACACGCAGTAACAACGCCGATCTATACCGGGGACAGCTATGTACACGTCGCAAAACAACACCTGTTCCGGACGAAAATCGTGACTCTTGCGACTCGTAGAGACCGCTTACGGGACCTTGGACATCCGAAGAAGCCGAGAACAAATCCTGTGCGTGATCACATCACTCCAAAACAACCTAAACTCAAATTCATGCATGATTCAGGTACATGTGCTCCCCCCGATCGCCCGCCTTGAAAACGGCCTCCCCAGAATGGTAGAGTTTCGGGTCTTCCTCTCCGCGGAAGAGATTGATCGGGTTCACTTCATGCTCCGGAAGGTCGTCAAACCAGCACTGGCGCGTTGGCTTCAGCCAAAAGCTGGAGAGAACCACCCCTCGACTCCGCTCGGGGTAGGCTCCTGAACACAGATGGACACAAATGGGAGTGACCCGTGACCATTGTGGCCCTATTCGGGAAAGAATTTAGTGGTTCTCTACGACCTACACTACGCCACATCAATGGCAAACGGTCTGGCCGAGTTCGGGCCTATCAGCTGCCGACAAGGTAGCTCGTCGGTGAAGGCAAGTCCACTGAAACGGCGCAAAAGAACCACTCGGACGGCCCAAGACTGTACGGCCTGCCAGTCGGTTTTACGCATTGTCGCTCTTGCTGCCGTTCTCCCGCTCACCCACGCTCCCCCTCAACAAACGAAAGCGGGCCCGATCACTCTGCCGTGATGGGCCCGCTTTATCAACTGGAGGCACCGGGCGGATTCGAACCGCCGCTCAAGGCTTTGCAGGCCCCTGCCTTACCACTTGGCTACGGTGCCGTCAATACCAAATACATAAATGCCTGTTTATGAGTAGAATGTAACAGTTCTCGTCCGATGTTGTCAATACCACGCACGACCGATCGTCTACAAGGCACCAGCCGCCCAGAGGAGACCTCGCCGCTGGATTTCCCTGGCCTCGGGAACATCGAAATCAACGGCCTTGTGCCCGAGCGACGAGTAGAAAATTCGGCCCTTGCCATACATGCGTTTCCACACCACGGGCATAACGCACCCGTTGACCCACGGAGCCAGGTCGCCCGTCTGAAATGTCGTGTGTACCAATGCCTCGTTCGACGGGTCCACGTGCAGGTAGTATTGCTCCGAATGCATGTCGAAGTCACCCAGGCCTTTTGTGATCGAATCGTCGTGGGTCGTGATGTTGACCCGGTAGTCGATCACCCCGCCGGGATGCGCCACCCATTGTCCCCCCACCATCCATTGATAGCCCGTATCCTGTCGAAACGCATCGGCCATGCCTCCGTGCCAGCCACCGAGCCCCACACCGCTCTCCACGGCAGTCTTTAGCCCGTTCGACTGATCCTTCTCGATCGAAGACATCGTCCAGCAGGGAACGATCAGATCCTGCTCCTGGAGCTTGTCGGCATCGAGAAGAACATCCAGCGTATGCGCCACCTCCACGCTGAACCCTGCTTCGATCAGCAGCGCTTCGAAGATATCGGTCGTCTGCTTGGGCTCGTGCCCCTCCCATCCACCCCACGTCATGAGTGCTTTCTTTGCCATTGTTTACCTCGTCATTGGGTGAGAAGGTAGAAGAGTCTGCGCCACTATCCAACGTCATCTTTCTTAAGTAGATCGCGGTCAGCAGGCCGCTCTTGCCCTCTGCCACGAGCGTATCCTTTTTCGGTGAGGAAGGCGTGGCTCTTCTCGACGGCTTCCATCATGTCGGTCGCGCATCGATCCAGCTCGACGATCCACCACTCGACGCGATCACCACCCGCCTGAACGATACGATCGAATTCGGTAATCCCTTCACCGAGTGCCTGCATGTCCGCTTCGCGTGTGCAAGGGCCGTCCTTCAGGTGGATGAGCGGCACACGGTCGCCGAGTTCGGCGATCACACTCGCGGGGTCGGCCCCCGCCGTCTGGACCCAGTAGGCATCGATCTGGAAGAAAATGTCCGCGTCCAGGTGATCGAGCATCTGCTTGTAGACGAACTCGCCATCGACTTCGAGATACTCCCACCAATGATTGTGGATGCCGAAGGCAAGACCGTTCGAACGACACGTCGCAGCCGCCTCGTTGAAGCGGTCGCACGAGGTCTTGATCTGGTCCTTCGACCCGAACTGATCGCTTCCGAGACCGGCGACGAGTCGCTGGATGCCAAGAGCTTCCGCTGTCTCCAGGGACTCTTGTTGGTGGTCACCGATCGGGAGCGGCAGGTGCGCGCTGCAGACTTCCAGTCCCAGGTCGGCGAACAATCGGGCGGCTGCCTCCGGGGTCGTACCGGGGAAGCCGGCAGGCTCGACCCCGGCATAGCCGATGTCGGCCACCTTACGGACGGTTCCCTCATAGTCCTGGGCGGCAGCGTCTCGGAGCGTGAATAGCTGTAGTGCGATTGGTGCGGGCATGGGAATCCTTCTTATGATGTGTTTCCCAATGTGCGCCGAGACACCATTGATCCTGCGCGTTTCTTCCTAACGGCGGCGCACGGATCTATGGTTTTTCGGGATCTCCGGGGCACGCCCCCGGCTATTTTCGGATGCCCCTTGGGGGCTGCCGACCAATTTGACCTCATACGGCCCTCAGATATCGGGGTACATCTCGTTCAGACGTACGGGCGCTTCGCGTTCAGCCGATACGTAGCCTGCCAGCACAACAGCGAGACTGCGGCGCTCAGACTCAGCCGTCGTGGGACCCCACGCATTCCCCGACACAGCGTCGGCGAACGCTTCCATTTCGTGGGCGTAATCCGATAAATCATCATCGGGCCACGCCATCGGTTCGCCCTTGCCGTCGCCATCGTAGATGACGTAGCCGTCTCGGCCCGAATGGAGACTGCCTCTGTCCCCGTAGAGCGTCATCCCACCGAGTCCACCCTTCAGGAACACCCCCGGGACTGCAGGAAGGAGATCGAATAGCCACTCGCCGTAGTCAGCGTTCCTGTCAACGTGGCCTCCACATCGGTCCGATCGATTCGACTGGAATGGTGATGACGGAGATACACGTCCCGGATCTCACCAAAGATGTATCGAACCTGAGCGACGGTATGGATGCCGTTGAGAAGCCAATGCCCGGAGCCACCCGCATCGGGCGTCGACAGCCAGGCACGACGACCGGGATAACCATATTGCTCCGCGCGAAACTCCGAGACGACCGACGCCGAAACGATTTCGCCGATCGTCCGACCACTCTGAACGATGTCCCGAAGCGTCCTCGACACCGGCGAATAGGGCACATTCTCGGCCACGAACAGCATGACACCATTCTTGTCTGCTGCGTCGATCATCCGCGTCGCCTCGGCAACCGTCATCGCCATCGGCTTCTCAACGAGCACGTGCTTGCCTGCCTCGGCTGCCGCAATCGCTACATCACAATGAAAACGATGAGGAAGACAGATGGACAAAGCGTCGACGCTCGGATCGGCAATCGCATCGTCGACCGACTGGTAGATCTTCTCGACCTCCAATTCGGCCGACTTTTCTTCCAGGAATGCGCGGTCGTTGTCGACCAGGCAATCGACGACCAGTTTTCGCCCGAGCTCACGAATTGCTTCCACGTGTCGACTTCCAGCCCAGCCGACGCCAGCGACAGCGACTCTCACGGATTCCCCAACCAGGCGTGGGTGCCCGTCGACACCCCCACGGCCGTAGCCACCTCGGCGAGGTCCGAGAGGGTCGCGCGGTTCAATGGAATGCCGTTCACTACATAGTCCTCGCGATTCAGGAACTCCAACTCACCCGGCGAGTAGATCCTCTCCGTCCCCTCCGCAAGTCTGCACGCGTGGATTTCCTGAACCGCTGCGTCGACCCTTCCTTTGAACGAATCAGGTTCCTCGAAGGCATCGATCTTGATCGCCGCGAAAAAGTGACCATCCGCTCCCGGTTTCGGACCGTCTTCCATGTTCCCGAGCTCGGTGCCATACGCCGCACCCGAAAGCATCGATGACAGGATGCCCACGATGAGCGCCAGGCCTGTGCCCTTGAACCCGCCAATGGGCATCAGCAGCCCATCGATGGCGGCAGCGGGATCGGTCGTCGGGCGCCCGTTCCTGTCGAGGGCCCAACCCTCGGGCAACGGCACGCCTCTCTGTTGATGGATCCGGATCTTGCCGTGCGAGGACCCGCTGAAGGCGGCATCATAAACGATGGGGCGTTCGGACGCGGCGGGAATCGCAACACCCAGCGGGTTGATCCCCAGAATCCGCTCAGTACCACCCCAGGGCGCCATCGTCGGCAGCGCATGCGTCGTGGCGATCCCGATCATGTCGTGCTCTAGCGCCATCGTCGCGTAGAAGGCCATCGTGCCGCAGTGATTGCTGCCGCGCACGGCCGATGCCGCGATGCCGTGTTCGCCAGCCCGGCGGGTCGCCTCCGCCATCGCGAAGTGGGCGGCGATCTGCCCCATGGCGTTGTGCCCATCGACGACCACGCACGCCCCATTGTCACGCACGACTGTTGGTCTTCCGTTCGGGTCGACCCCGTCTTCGCGCAGCTTCTTCACATACTCGGGCACTCGCAAAACGCCGTGGGAATGGGTGCCGCTCAGATCGGCGCTGATCAACTGGTCGGTCAACAACGCCCAATCGGACGACGACATTCCACAAGCTTCGAAGATCTGTTCAACGTGCGTTCTGAGCTCGTCGGGAGGGACACGAAGAGCGCCTTCTTCATCCATCCGCGGCTGCAACCCCCATCTCCTCCTCCACGATCTTATCCACCGTGTTGCGATGGCGTTTCGGCATCCCGTTTCGGTCCACCGGCAATCGATCACCAATGAAGCTGTCGAACGTCACAGCCTCTGCTTCCTCTGCGGTCGCTCCGTCCCCCAGCATTTCGCGCACCTTGTCACGGACCGAACGGAGGTAGCCGGCCTGCCACGTCAACCAATCCCGCACCGCTTTGCGGCCTTTGATGGTATAGCCGTGCCCGGGAACCAGCGTCTCTATATCCACCTCGAGAAGTCGGGCGAGGGAGCGCTCGAGAATCCGGCTGTCGCCATCCCCGATCGCAGCAACGATTCCGTTGACGACGGAGTCGCCGGAAAAGAGCAGACGGTCCTCCTCCACATAGATCGACAACCCGTCCTCGCTGTGCCCGGGCGTCGGGAACATCCAAAGGTGTTTTTCCCCCAGATCCAGCCACATCTCTTCGCTAAAAGTGACGGTGGGCCACGGGAGTCGGGATCGCGCATCCTCGACCGTGGTCTCCCATTTCTTCGCAAATCCGACAAGTTGAGATTCGATCTTTGCGGGCGTCAGCTTGTGCGCGAAAACCTCTCCCCCGATCAACGGCAGCGCGCCGAGTACGTGGTCGCCGTGACCGTGCGTCAGCGCCAGACGGTCCACATCGCGGCCGCTGTCCCGAATCAGCCCGGCCATCGATTCAGCTTCATCGACGTAGTTGCTGCAGTCGATCGCCACCGCCGACCGGGATCCGATCACGACTCCGTTCTTTCCGTCGACGAAGCGGCTGGCAAAGCTGAACACACCCTGGGCTTCTTCCGTAAACACGCAGCTCCTATCCCGAGTCGACTCGCGCACGAAAATCGGACGGCATTGACACGATCTTCCCACAGTCGTAGTCGAAGAAAACCATCCCCGTCCTGACCAGGGCCACGTCCAACCCGGTGTCCCGATCGCTCATCCGATAGATCATCGTGAAATTCGACCTGCCGAGGTCTGCAACGCCGACCTGAACACGAAGGACCTGGCCATAGCGTCCCTGAGACTTGTAAACAACCACCGCGTCAGCCATCGTCAAACTCGCCCCGTCAGCGTCGAGCTCCGACAGCCCTACCGAATGCAGATACTGGACCCTCGCCTCGTGTGCCAACGAAAGGACAGCGTCGTTGCCGAGATGGTCCCCGTAGTTGAGGTCGGTAATCCGTACCGGTATGTCTGTCTGGAAGGGAAAGTGATCGGGAAGGTCGATTCGGACGCGCGGCACCTCATTGGCCCCGCACGGTGTAGCGGTCTTCGTATTCGCCTTTCACGAATTTCTCGGACACGAAATCCGCCGGCGTGTAGTGCCAGGCCGTGCTGTATCGTGAACGATCGCTCACGTTTTCCAGAGCGCCGTGCAGCAGATTGGCCGAAAACGCGACGAAAGATCCGGCGGGAACGACCACGCTCACCGCCTGCGCCTCATCGACCTGTGTCCAGCTTCCGTGGCTGTTCGGCCGCTTCTCGTGTTCGGCGATTCGGCCCGATCGGTGACTACCCGGCACGATCCGCAGGCACCCGTTTGCCTCGTCTGCATCCTCCAGATAGACACCGCAGCTGACGATCCGGTCCGAATTCGTCCCGAAATAGAAGTTATCCTGATGCCACCCTACCGAAGTGCCTCCCCCCGGCAGCTTCGGAAAAAACTTCGTTCCGAACACGTCGATATTCGATCCTACGAGAGCTTCGACGCGGTCGAGAATGGCGGGTTCCTGCGCAAGCTCGAGGATGCGCGGTTCAACGACACACACACCCTGGACTTTGTGCAGCAATCCCGAAATGGGGGCTCCGGCGTCGTCGAGCTCGAGTGACCAGTGGGGTTCACCATCCACCAGCGTACGGCCTTTCTCGACGAGACCGTCGAGCACCTTTCGATGAATTCGCACGCGATCAGAGGGCAGAGCGCCCTCGAAAACGAGAAATCCTTCCTCGCGGAATCGAATCTGTTCTTCATTCGTGAGCATACGGACCCCGTTTCAACCGTCGACTTCAACCACTTCACCGTGCCCCAGCCCGATCTCCCAAAGGGAGCGAAAGACGTCGTCGGGCGGGTCCTTTCGAGCAATTACCGAAATGCGATCGGCTCGAAAGGTAATCGGTGACCAACTGTTCTGCAAAGTCTCAAGAAGAGAGAGACAGGCCGCTTCTCCCTTGACCTGCCCGATGCTCAGATGGGGTGTGAAACCGTCGGAATGTTTCCTCACCTCATCACACTCGGGGCAAGCCGACCACACGGAATCGTGCAGGCGACGGAGAGCTTCCGTCGGTTCCGGCTTGAGCCAGATCGTGTTGGAGGAGCGGTGACGAAAACGTTCCAGCCGATTCAGCGACACATCGAACGGCGCCAGAGATTGGCAAGCCGTCGAGAGACGCTCGAGGGCGGTCTCCCGAGGGATACCCTCCAGGAACGGATACATGAGGGTCACGTGCGGCATCCATCGGCGGACGTGCCTGTCGTGGGACCGCCGAATCTGTTGAATCGGACCCCAAACCGTCGATTCGGGAATCAGAACCACCGCCGAGCGATGGCTCTTCGACTGGTGCACGCCTGGCGTATTTCCGCCAGCCACGTCACGCATGGCAACCGCCCCTAGTCACAAACCGGCACTCCCCTACCCCTGCCCAACGTGGGATTATCAAAAATGTAGGTTTACAACTTCTTGTTTTACACGATCTTTTCATACCGCGTCGAAATAGTTGGCCAGACTCGACGGTGTTGGTCCAGACTTTGCGAATGGGTTCCCTGTCCGCGTGTGAGCTGAATCACGTTAGCCAGAAGGCGCAATGGTCGCTCCAGCCAAACCCCTTGAATTCCTTGAGAGTCTCGACAACCTGCCGACCCTCCCCACGGTGGCGGCACGCGTCGCCAATGCGGCCCAGGACGAAACCGCGTCGGTGAAAGAAGTCTCTGATCTGATCGAAAAGGACTTCGCCCTCTCGGCCAAGATCCTGCAGGTCGTCAACTCTTCGCTCTACGGTTTCAGTCGAGAAATCGACAGCGTCAACGACGCCGTCGGCCTGATGGGCTTCAAACAGGTCGGAAACCTGGCTCTGGGCATTTCCGTCGTCAGTGGCTTCCCCCAGCAGAAAGTTTTCGGGTTCAGCTACCACGATTTCTGGCACAGATCCGTCAGCAATGCCGTCGCCGCCACCATGACGGCCACCCAGATCGACAACAAAGCGGAGGGACTGTTTACCACCGCACTCCTCCAGGACATAGGAACGTGCATTCTCGTCAAGCACCTGCCCCTCGCCTACGGTAATGCGATGGGTATGGCGCACGAACGGGACATTCACCCGATCCACACCGAGCGTGAGGTACTTGGGGCCGATCACGCCGAAGTCGGAGGCCACCTGGTCAAACACTGGAACCTGCCGTCCAGTATTCAGATGGCGATTCGCCATCACCACTTTACCGAATTCGGTGACGATCTCGATCCCGACGTAACCAACGGCTACACGGACACGATTCGAATCGTCAACTTCTCGAACCTCCTCACAGACGTTCTGTATGACGAAACGGAAGACACACGCCGCGTCGAGCGTCTCGATCGAGCGGCCAAGAACCTGAAGCTGGACCAGACGCAGATCGATGAGATGTTCGATCGAATGCCGGAGGAGGTCCGGAGCGTTCAGTCGCTGTTCCACGCCGAGACGGAGGAAGAGGAGACCGAGTCGGTCGATCAGTTCTACGATGAGTGCCCGAAGTGCGCATCCACCTCTATCATCCGTTTCTGCGGGGAATGCGGCACATCACTCCTCAAGACCTCCGGCGGCGGAATCGAGCGCGAAGGCCAAAATCAGAAGATCCTGGTAGCCGAGGACAGCGAAGCCATTCGCACCGCCATTGTTTCCCTCCTGCGGAAGCGAGGCTACAACGTCGTGGTCGCGTTCAACGGCGAAGAAGCCGTTCAGTTGACAGGGAAGGAACAACCGGACCTTGTCCTGATGGACATCCGCATGCCGGTCATGGACGGTCTCGAAGCGCTTCGCCACATTCGTCTCGACGTGCGGTCCCAGGAACTGCCTGTCATCATGCTGACGTCAGTCACGAACCTCGACACCGTCACCGACGCCATCAGCCGGGGCGCGACAGACTACGTCGCCAAACCCTTCACGATCGGGAAACTCCTTGCAACGATCGAGAAGTACATCGTGAAGTCCGAAGAAGAGACCTCCTGACCTTCGCCGTCACTCCGCATTCCGCTCAGCAGCGACGCCTACCGCTCAAACTCGACTCTACGAACAGCAAAAGTGTCGTCCCCCGAAAACACGAGGTGACACACACGCCCATCCTCACTCATCCACTTCGTGGGAAAGAAGGCCTGATCGCCCGGACCCACATCCCACAGGTCCGTGTAAAACACGGTCGTCCACGGTCCCCACGGCTCGGGCGCATCGTAGACCGCGAATCCCCCTCGGAACCGCGTGTTATCGTCACCGGGCGTCCTGTGCTGGTGCCACCACAGATACCGTCCCAACCCGGCGTTGTAGCTGATGCCGGATCGCGAGCATCCCGCCGGCTTCTCGAACACGGCACCTCGGTCGTCGTAGCTCTCCGACCACCGGGCGTGCCCACCACCACCCGATTCGACGAAAAATCTGTAGGCCCCTCGATCTGCGATGTCGCCCGTCGGCACGCGAGCGAGGACAAACCGGTCGGCGTTCTCGTAGGCGCTATCGTGATTGGGCGAGTAGACGTAGACATACTCGTCTCTGGCGCCCGAATAGTCGGGGCCGAAGTTCAGCAGCGTGGGGCACCCGAACTGCTCCGTCCACTTCCAGTCTGCCCAGGTCCACGTCTTCGCGTAGTCTGACGACCAACCCAGCTGCGAGTTGGCCGCATTTCTCACGTAGACGTAGAGGACGCCGCCTACCATAAGCATCCCACTCGCCTTTTTCCCGTTCGGGCCGTGCCCCGAGTTCTCTCCCGACGGCGACCGTATGTTCACCCCACGGAAGTCCTCGGCCTCCCCTTCGATGCGGGCAAACCCCATCCCGAGCTTTACGTCCAGAATAGGATCGAACCCGTATCCATCCCCGTAGGCCGCATACTGGTGGCCGTCGTCCGCCCACGTGATGGGCCAGTTGTCGCTGCCGTCGTATCTGACCTTGCCGCGCTTCCCCCGTGCCTTCCATTGGATATCCTCCCTGGGGGCCCAGGTCACGCGTGTGATCACGTCGCTCGGGGGACACGGCGAACGGTCGAGCTGATTCACGAAAGTTTCCCCTCTTCACGTGGAGTCCTGCCTGCGTGCCACCCAGATCCCGTTTTCCTCTTCGATGGAGATCGCGAACGGCGCGGAATCGATGCGCTGGGCGATCTCTTTGTCACGGGGGTGAAAGTGTGGCTGGAGGGGATCTCCGAATTTCTGAGACTCGCCTCCAGCCTCGACCAGCGTACGCACGGCATCCCGGTCGGGCGAACGCCCCTGGATCAGGTTCCGAAGGTAGAGGGCGCATTGCTCGTCCTCGTCCGTCCGAACGGCGCCCGCCCACCCCATAGCGACGATCGTGACGACGTCCGGGGCATCGGCGCAGATCGCATTCGCCGTTGCTTCTGCGACGAGGAGTGACCCCCCGTAGAGTCGGTCCGCCCCCGACGCGGCGCACACGCCCACCGTCCCGGCACGCGTCGACTGGATCATCGTCCTGCCCGACACCTCCGCCCTGGACAGTTCGAACGGCGAGTTGTTATGGTCGAACCCATCGGGGCGTTTCCCATCGACTTCGCCCACGCAGAGGTCGCCTTTCCCCGCCTCTCGAAGCGCCAGCGCCTCCTCGACTTCGGCAACGAGAAGAATCTTCTCGACACCCTTTAGAAACGCGACGGCCGCCGTCGTGAACGCCCGGTAGACGTCGATGATCACGACCGTACCCTCGGCACGAACGGCCCCCTCCAGCAAGCTCGCCAATTTCACGTCCAACAGATTTCCCTCCCTCGAATGGCCACCCGATGTTGCACGGCAACAGCGTTGTGGCACCATCCGGCTCACCCTACATTAGACCGTCCTTCCCTAGCCCATCCATCTTGTCCGAGGAATCCAATGCGCCTCGTCTTCATCGTCGTCGCCCTGGCAGCCGGAACATTGATACCGGTTCAGGGAAGTCTCAACGCACGACTCGGAAAGACCTTACCGCATCCGTTGCAATCGTCCCTCACGAACTTCCTCGTCGGAAGCCTCGTCCTGCTACTGCTCCTGCTCGTGATCCGGGCACCGTGGCCAACCTATGCCTCGCTGGCGGCCGTCCCCCCGCAGTTGTTCCTCGGGGGTGTGATCGGCGTGATTTTCGTGAGTGCCGTGCTGATTCTCATCCCGCAGATCGGCGTGCTCAACGTCCTGGCATCGGCTCTCGTTGGCCAGCTCCTCGTCTCGATCCTCATCGATCATTTCGGCTGGTTCGGGGTACCGACCCACTCCCTGTCTCTGTCCAGAATCGTAGGCGCACTCAGCCTCGTGATCGGTCTCTTCCTGATTCAACGTTAGTCGCAGAGGAACCCGTGGACCCGGAAGTCAATCGACCCCTCAGACGGCACGCCCTTCCGCCCCTGTTCGACCCCGGGGAAGGGACGACGGTTATTGAACCCCTCGGGGAGGGAAGCGGATGGTGGGCAGGCGCCCCCAGCGCGCTCTTCGACCACGAGACGGCAAAATTCTACCTCTACTACCGACAGCGACGACCTCGAGGTCTCGATCTGGAGCGAGGAGGCGAGTGTATCATCGCCGAAAGCGTGGATGGAATCGTTTTCGATCCGATCTGGCGCGCCGAAAAGACTGCCTTCGACTCGGATTCGATGGAGCGCGCCGCACTCGTGAAGGGGTTGGACGACGTCTGGCGTCTGTATCTGAGTTACGTCGACCCGAACCACAAAATGTGGCGCGTGGACTTCCTGGAAGCGGATCGGCCAGACCGGTTCGACGCCCAAACCAGACGTCCTCTGTTCGACCCGGCCGACCTCCAAATCGAGGGCATCAAGGACCCTTACGTGTTCACGCTCGGCCACGAGTATTACATGACCCTGAGCTACGCCACACGAACGGGTCGGCTGACCAGGAAACAGGAGGGCGATCTCCACGCCACGGCCGACGCCTACAACACGGGTCTCACGCTGTCTCGTACCGGTCTGGCCACGAGCACCGACGGCCGAAGCTTCGACTGGGAAGGGGAATTCTTCTCGCCGGGAGAATCCGGTTGGGACGCGTGGTGCACGCGCATCTGCTCAGTCGTCTACCTACCCCCCGTATTCACCGCCTTCTACGACGGTGCTCAGGACGTTTCGGGCAACTACGAAGAGCGAACGGGACTCGCCTCCGCCATCGATCTTCGCCAGCTGAAGTCGCTTTCTCCGAATGCGCCAAGGCTCGTATCACCACACGCTTCGGGAAGCCTGCGCTACCTGGACGCCGTGCAGTTCCCAGATCGAATCCACTACTACTACGAATATGCCCGCGAAGACGGTTCCCACGAAACGCGCGTGAACATCGTATCAATCTGAGTGTTACCCTGCCAGGTGCGAAACAACGTCGGCGGTGCGAGACAGCGTCTCGTCGATATCCTCCTTCGTGTGTGCCAGAGAAACGCTTCCCTGCTTGGTTGCCAGCGGAAAGTGATAGACGCCCCGGTCGATCAGCGCCCTTCGGTATAGCGTGTCGTACTCGAAATCGTGATGTTCCGCCACATCGTGCCAATCCACGGGCAGATGATCGGCAAAGTAAGCACAGAACGCCGAGCCCTGCTGCGCCACGCTGGCCGTCAACCCTGCTGACTCGAAGACCGACCGGAGCCCGGCCGTCATACGATTCCCCGTGGCGTAAAGACGTTCGTAGACCGCCCCTCCGTTCGCCGCCAGCTTCTCCACGGTGGCTACGGCAGCCGCGCACGGAATCGGATGCGCGTTGTAAGTCCCCGCGATGAGTACGCGCTTCGCTCCGTCCTCGTGAACAAAGTAGGACATCAGATCCTTGCGCCCACCGATTGCCCCGATCGGATAGCCGTTCGCCAGCGCCTTCCCGAAGACGGACAAATCGGGCGTCACCCCGCAGATCGACTGATACCCGCCGGCGGCGTGGCGAAACCCTGTTTTGACTTCATCGAAAACCAGAACGACACCGTGCTCGTCGCACAGCGCACGCAGCCCCTCCAGGTAGCCGTCGTGCGGCTTGACGATTCCGATGTTCTGGAGGATTGGTTCAAGTATGATCATGGCGATGCTGTGCGACCCCATCACCGCAGCCACCGATCCCAGATCGTTATAATTGACGACGTGTGTGTCGTCCAGCGCGCCCTCCGGAACACCCGCCGTGATCGGCACCTTCGGGTATTCTCCCTCCACCACGCGTGGGCCGACGGCCTCCAGCGGCGTCATCACATTCACGGCCACGTCGTTGTGCCAACCGTTGTATCCCCCCTGCATCACGATCACGCCCGGGCGGCCGGTGTGAGCACGGGCGATCCTGAGAGCGTGATACGTGGCCTCTGACCCGGTGTTCGTGATCATCACCTGGTCGACCGAAGCCACGTGCTCCACGATCAGTTCGGCGACACGCCCCTCGAGGGGGTTCGTGCCCGCCCCCATCAGCGTCGACTCGTCGTCGAGCGTGTTGCGCACCGCTGCCGTCACGTCCGGGTCGTTGTGTCCGAGGATATAGGGCGAGAACCCCGCGTGATAGTCGATATATTCGTTCCCGTCGGCGTCCCAGACGCGACTCCCGCTCCCCCGGATGAACGCGATCTCCGGCGCCACGGCTCGGTTCACCGACACGACGCCACCCGGGATAACCCGTCTGTTCCGATCGTGGATTCGCGTGGATTCCCGCGTGATCATCCATCACCTCTGGGTATCGTCATGATCACTTTTCCGATGTTTTCGTTCCGTTTGAGCACATCCTGGGCGGCTTCGACCTCCTCGATCGACACGGTTCGGTCGATCACCGGCTCGATGTCGCCCGCTACCAGGTCCTGCCAGAAACGTGTTTCGAACCCTTCGCGAATCGCTTCCTTCTCTTCCAGCGAACGCGACCGCAAGACCGATCCGATCACCCTGAGCCTGCGACGCATTAACCCGCCCAGATCGATCTCTCCCACGACGCCCCCGAGCAGCGCGATGATCACGAGCCGCCCCCGGTTCCTGAGCAGTCCGAGGTTGCGCCCCAGATAATCGGCGGCACCGATGTCGAGAATCACGTCCACACCCTCGGGGGCCGATTCCTTGACGAACTCCGCAAAATCGACTTCGTGCCGGTTGATCGCAATATCTGCACCCAACGATCGGCAAAAGTCCGCCTTGTCGTCCCGACCCACGACCGCAATGACTCGAGCCCCCGTACGGACCGCCATCTGAATCCCTGCCGTCCCCACCCCGCTTGCTCCGCCGTGAATCAGCAGGGTCTCTCCTTCGGCGAGTGCACCCTCCGTAAAGATGTTCACGTATGCGGTGTAGAAAACTTCGGGTACAGCGGCGCCCTGCTCGAAGGACCAGGCATCCGGAAGTCGGACCAGAAGCGAGGCCGGGGCGGCCACCCGCTCTGCGTAGCCTCCTCCCGAAAGAAGAGTGCACACGCGATCGCCGACCGCCCAGCCCTCGACGCCCTCTCCGACCTCTTCCACCACACCCGATGCCTCTAGGCCCATGTAGGGAGAGGCACCTGGCGGAACGGGATACTGTCCGACCCGCTGGAGCAAGTCCGCGCGATTCACAGCCGTTGCCCGGACGGAGATCACGACCTCGCCGGGGGCGACAACGGGATCGTCCACCTCGGACCAGGAGAGGGCGTGAGTGTTCGAATCGACGACCACTGCTTTCATGCCTGAACCACTTCGGGTTTGTTCAGCTCCCGCCAAAGCGTGGGAGCGGGCCAAGAGAACCGATCGAAAACCCGCTGGAGCCTCGCCGGAATCGGCGCCTCGATCGTCACGTTTTTCTGAGTAAAGGGATGTTCGAACGCCATCGACGTCGCCATCAGCAAGAGACGCGAAAGTCGAAACGTCTCTCGAAAGAACCGATTGTGATCACCGTCCCCGTGCGTTGTATCCCCGATGACAGGATGAGACAGATGCGCGGCGTGTCGGCGGATCTGATGTCGGCGTCCGGTCGTCAGCCTGGCCCGCACCAGACTGTAGCGGGCCGTGGAGTAACGCCCCACGGCCCAAGGCAGCTCGACACGCGCCTCACAATAGAAATCGGTGACACTCTCCACCAACGACCCGCCGTGCTCCCCATCGTCGATCGCCCTGTGGACCCGACAATCGTCCAGGTAGCCACGTAGCAGGGCGAGATATTGCTTGTCCACGCTTCGCGACTCGATGAGCGCACCCATGCGCCGGGCCGCCTCCTGACTCAGGGCAAAAAGAACGAGCCCGGAAGTGCCGCGGTCGATACGATGGAGCGGGTAGACCCACCCACCCATCCTCTTCCTGACGATGGGCAACAACGCAATCGCGTCGGGCGCCATCGAAGTCGGATGAACCACCAGACCGCTTCGTTTGTCGACCGCGACGAAGTGGTCGTCCTGATACAGAACCTCGTTCACGTCAGGGAGATTCCGAAGCGCTGCTTCTCCGGCTCACGATGGGGCCGGTAAAGAATCGCCACGTGACCGATCACACCCACAACGACCGCTCCCACGGCATCTGACATCTGCCCGGCCAGCGTTTTCCGCTCTTCTTTGCGTTCGACGAACCGCACTTTAATCAACTCGTGCACATCGAGCGCCTCCACGACCGCGTGCACGAGCGTCTCGCTCAGCCCTTCCTTGCCGACCATCACGACAGGTTTGAGGCCGTGCACCGCCTGCTTGAGTGTGCGACGATCTGACGAAGACAACGCCATCCTGCACCCCTCCACCGCAACTTTTTCGGTCGCCCTATCCCCAGGCCGTGTCGAATCTCGATTCGGCCTCTGCCAACACGATGGCGGGAATGTCCTCGGGCGACTCGACGGGATAGACGACGATGTGTCCGTCTTGCTCAGTCGCACGCCGGAACTGCTCGGCCTCCTGGGTCCTTCCCACGTGAACGGCCGTCACCCGTCCCTCCACACGGGAAAGGAAATCGGTCACGCTGTTCAGGTTCGAGATCTGCATGTCCGTAATCACGAAATAGTCCGTGTTCGAATTCGTGAGACGCGCGAAGTCCGATGTGTCGACCTCGGTTCCACCACCGAAGTAGCGGCACAGACCTCGAAAGACGCGTGTTCGATCGCGCGTATAGTCGACCCATTCCTTACCGCCCGACGGCGCGTCGCTGAAATTGTAGACAGCCACCCGCCGCCCCCGCTTCAAGTAGGCGTCGGCGGCACAGCCCGCACCTAACACGGCGAACGACAGTTCTTCACACGGGTTTGTCATGCTCCCGGAAGAGTCGATGACCAGCACACAATCCGGAGTCCCGGCCTGGCTCCCGTGTGTCTCTCCTTCACGCCGCTCCCACACCTGGGACACGCCCGGCAAGAACTTGCCGAAGCTCGTCCACACGTCGATGTCCTGAACGGGTCGTCCGACTTCCCAGGGCGTGTGCGCGTGGGGATACCAACCGCCTACGCGCTCGAGCCGATTCGGTCTGACGGCCAATCTGAACCGTTCACATCGCTTCATATAATAAAGAAGGTCCGCCTGCGTCGGCTCACCCTTCCCCTGACCGATCCCCTTCTCTGGCATCACGCCCGCATCTTCCAGCACATCCCGAAAATCATCCACCATCGCACGGAACGCGTAGTAGCCTTGCTCGGCGAATCGTGCGAGAGCCTTTTCGATCTCTTCTGCCGAGTGTTGCGCATCGTGATCGCCCAACATCCCACTCTGGCCGTCCGTGCCTTCTTCTGATTCCTCCCGAAGAAAGGGGGTGACCACGTTCGCGAACGTCCGCACGCTCTCCTTCCACTTCGACCGCTCCAAATAGGGAATCCGCGAGAGCCGGGTGACCGCCGTGTCACGCGCCTCGTCCCGCTCGACGCCGAGATCGACGCCCCAGAGACGCTCGTAGAGTGAACGCATCAACTCGTAGGCGCCCTCACCCGGACGATCGGAATAGATGTCGGGCAATGCCGACCCGTGTTCGCGAACACAGTGGGTGTCGACGACCGCATCGGTAAAATAATCGAGGACGCGCCGAATCATCGCCCCGTCCCGGACAACCGGCTTAAGCGATGCATACAGATCGAGATAAGTTTCGTAGTCCCACGGACAGACCGTGTGGTGGGCGATTCCGTGGTCGAGAAGGGCATCGACGACCGACTCGGGAGGCACCGTGTCCCCGAACGATTCGACAAAGCCGCTCGACAGGCGAATGTGCTTGGCGCGTACATCCATCGCCACCGACTCGTCGATGTCGGCCAGCGAAGGATCCGGGAGCTCTGGATACAAGTGTCGGGCCCGGGCCTCCGGCCACGCGGCCTCGAGCAGGTCTTTCCACGCCATCAGACCGCCCTCTCCGGGTCGCCGTAGACACATTGTCGTCGATGGTAGACCACGCCGCCGGTCGGCTTGCCAACGCCTCCGAGTCTGCCCTGAACGTGGATTTCGCCCCCCACCATCTGTTCACCCACGAACCGGCCCGCGTCACCGCCCACGTCGATCCGCCCCGCCACCATACCCGCGCCCAGGTAACGTCCGACGTGCCCGCTCACGCTCAGCCCGCCGCCCGTCATTGAAATACCGGTCAGGTCGCCAAGATGGCCGTCGACGCTCAAGGTTCGCCCGTCCTCCAGACGATATCCGAGCAGGGGTAGCCGGAGGTCCTGTCCCTGAAAGCTGAGCCCGATCTGACGATCTTGTGACGTGTTACAGAGTGCGGAAACGTAAAGACCGAGCGGGCCCATCAGGAAGAAATCCGGATCCTCACTGCCAAAGGAAGCCAGCGCGAACGCCTCGACGTCGCCCGGAGTCACCTCCAGGTCGGTCACGATCGCGAGGGCTTGTTCGTAGACGCGTACGATCGAGTCGCCATCGGGTTGCCAGAGCCCATCGCCGGCCTCGTCCTCGATCAGTCGTTTGAACCCGGCTTTCAGATCGTCCAACACGTGTGTGTGTGCCGCGAGGATCTCCTCCATGGGCAGTTTTCGTGGCGGGGGCTCCGAGCCCTGCGCTCTGAACTCGCTGAACGGGTTTTTCACGACCCGACCCGCGACGGTTCGGCACCGAGATCCTTTTTTATCTCGTGATAGATCGGGTGCTCACCCTCCAAAGGCTCAACGGCCTCACCATCGAACGCCCGACCTCCCACGCCGAGCGCCTCTTTGATCCGCGCACTCTGCTCCGAATAGCGGCGGACAACCTGTGAGACGGCTTCGCGAGCTCGATGAATCAGGTAGGCGTCACGGCGCTGTCCGTGCTCGACGTCGGTGTCCCCATCGTCGCGCCATTGGATCCGATGGGCGGATGCGTAGGGAAGAATCAGTCGCAGGTGCTCGACCGTCACGACCGAGTCTCCGAGCAGCCAGGCCAACGCCTGTGCGTAGCGACGCACCGACACCGGAAAGCGGTTCGACAGGCATCCTTTGACCTGATACCCCAGGTAGCCTGTGTAGTGGCATCCCTCCCCACAGATTTCGTTCGAACGCTTCTGGCCATACTTGCAGCAGAACGTGAGCTCGGCCAGATAGGTCCTCATCAGTGCACTCGCATCCGTTTCAAACGACAGACGCAAGAAGGACGCGCGTGCGCGCGCGCGCGCTTCACGACCGAGCGTTGGCACGTTGAGGGATTCTGCCACACGCGCTCCAAACCCGTCGCAGAACGTTTGAATGTCACCATCGTCAGCATCGCCTCCAAGCCAGGTCTGGATGGCGTTCTCGCATTCGGCGTCGCGCAGACCCGGCTCGACGCTCGCGTCCTCGCCGATTGCCCACGACAGATTCGGTCCCGGGTGTTTCGACTCGACCATCACGTCGAACCGATCCATCAGCGGGGGCACGAGTGTGTTCGTACCCCGGTCCTGGTAATTGGCCGTCGCGAACAACGCGAACTCATCGTTCACGAGCATCGCGTTCAAATACGTCCAATGACCCCGGTCAACCCCGTTGAGAATCAGACTCTGTTTGGTCTCGGGAAGCCGATTGATCTCATCGACGATCTTGACCGGCAGCCGAGCGAAAGCCGACCACACGACCGCCTCGCGCCCCTGGTTGAGTTCACCGAGGTTGGGACGTCCGACGATCTTCTCCTCGGTCTGCTCGGGATGCCCCGACACTTCGGCTTCCCACACCGTCCCGAGCGGCAATCGGTAGAGCAGCGCCCCCACGTACTCGGCCGAAGTGGTCTTCCCCAGGCCGGGCTCCCCCACGATCAGCGCCTTGCCTCCAACCAGACCCGTCAACACGCTCAGCAGGAGTGACGCGTTGAACGATTGCCCCTGTATCTCGACATCGGGTCGGTTATAGTAGAGGTTGTCCTCTATAAAGGAGAGGATGGCCAGCACATCTTTTCTCACATCGTCCAAGCGTATCCTCGAATCGCTAAACGCCCGCGTAGGCCGAAAATCCGCCGTCGACGGGAAGGACCACCCCCGTCACGAAGGCCGACGCGGGTGAAACCAGAAAGCAGACCGGGCCGGCGACGTCCATCGGATCGCCCATTCGCCCCATCGGAGTGTGGTCGATCACTTGCTGTCCTCGAGGCGTCAGACCACCCGTCTCTCTGTCATACAAAAGATACCGGTTCTGATCCGTCACGAAGAATCCCGGAGCCACGGCGTTCACACGCACCGCCGGCGTGTACTCCTGCGCAATGTGCACCGCCAGCCACTGCGTAAAGTTCGCAACCGCCGCCTTGGACGCCGAATAGGCGGGAATGCGGGTAAGCGGCCGAATCGCGTTCATCGAGGCTGTGTTCACGATTGCGGCGCCGTCGACCTGCTCGACCATGGCTTCAGCGAAAACCTGGGTCGGCAAAATCGCGCCCGCGAAAAGATTGATCGCTACGGCGCGCTCGAACGCGTCCAGCGGCAGATCGAAAAACCGCCTGTCCGCCGATGTGCTGGCTTCGGGCAGATTGCCGCCCGCCAGGTTCACTAAAATGTCGACAGACGCGTATTCTGTCAGCACTCGATCCCGCAACGACTCGATCGAATCGCGATCGAGCGCGTCAACCCATTCGCCCTTCGCGGGCAGGCCATCTTCGTTCAGACGGCCTGCGGCTCCGTCCGCCTTTGCCTGCGCCACGTCCGCGATCACAAGCGTGGCTCCCGCCCGCCCCAAACCCGATGCGACCGCCGAGCCGATCGCTCCGGCACCGCCGATCAGGACGGCAGTTCGCCCCTCGAGTGAGAATGCAGCGAGGTCCGGCAGCGCACTCGGCCGATTGGAGTCGATCCTTTTCACGCCGCGTCTCCATCCACAGGCTCGAATCCCACCACGTCCTTCCCCCGAGCCACGTCGACCCAGCAGAAGCGGTTCTTGGAGATGCCGTACAGAATATCGAACCGCAGGTCATCCGGCGCGTCGACGCAACACTCGATCAACTGAACGATGTCCCGCTGGCTGCACCAGACGGGCGCAATCTCTGGCTTGAACGGTCGATCCTCGGCGTTCACCCAGCCGATCCGGAGGCACAGACACGATAGACCGTGGACGTCAGAATACATACGCGCAAGCGCCTCGCCCCAGACCTTGCTCGCCGAATAGGGCTCCGTCGGCCGCACCGGGTCGAGATGCGTGATGAGTGGAATCGGATTGGGGACGTCGTCGTTGCGCCCTTCGCGAACAGCGCGATAGGGCTCTTCCTCCCAATAGCCCCAATTGGTCATGATCGTACTCGCGTAGACGATGCGCTTCACGCCTGCATCCCGGCACGCCTCGAACACGTTGTAGACACCGATTACGTTGCTGTCGCGGATCGCCTCCCAGGAGGCTGCCGGCCGAGGGTCGGCGGCCATCTGCACCACCACGTCCTGGCCATCGACGGCTGTGCGCACGTTCTCGTAATCCGTCAGATCGGCCAAAAAAAACCGATCTTCCGGGATGTCGATCGTCTCTCCTTCGGCCACACGCTCGGACGGCGTCGTCCGCCGGGCCAGACCTGAGACCTCGAGGTCGTCACGGGTCGACAGCTGTTTGTAAGCCGCCCACGCGATCAGGCCATACACACCCGTAATCAGAACCTTCACGTTGGATTCCTCACAGCCTAGGGATATCGGTCGATCCTACACCGAGTCGAAACGAGGCGAACAGTCAGACGGTTTAAGCGAATAGGGAGAGGATGCGCGACGGGGGCAGCAAGAGAACGGAAAATCGACCACTTGTCAACTGAGATTCGGCCCATCACACCGTCGACCCAAGCTCTGGAAGACGTGAAACCTTTTGCTTCCAGACTTCTGCTACTGTAATTTACGCCCGCCTCCGGACCACCCATTGCCGGCTCCTTGCCGGCCTCCCTCCGGGTGTCGGGAGCATCCGTCAGACCTCCCCGCCGACATCCATTCACCACATCCTAGCGGGGAGTCACAGCCCTCCCATGAGATATTCGCGTGTTCTGCTCAAACTCAGTGGCGCCGCCGTCTCGGGTGACGACGAATTCGGCTTCGACCCGTCCGCGCTCGAGTATATCGCCGACGAAATCATCGCCGTTCACGCTGCGGGCGCCCAGATAGGCATCGTCATCGGTGGTGGAAACATCTTTCGCGGCACGCTGGGGACCCAATGGGGCATCGATCGATCCGAGGCCGATAACATCGGCATGCTCGGCACGATCATCAACGCCCTGATGCTTCGGGGCGTCCTCAACGCCAAGACCGACGCCGAAGTCCGCGTCATGACAGCCATTCCGATCAACGCCGTCGCCGAACCCTTCATTCGGCTGCGCGCCGCGCACCATCTGGAAAACGGCTACATCGTCATCTTCGCCGGGGGCATTGGCAATCCGTATGTCACCACCGACTATCCCGGTGTTCAGCGCGCCCTCGAAGTACGCGCCGATGCCATCCTCTACGCCAAAAACAAAACCGACGGCATCTACACGAGCGACCCCAACCAGGACCCGAACGCCAAGCGGTTCCGAGAAGTCAGTTACAGCACCGTCGTCCATCGAGATCTCGGCGCCCTCGACCAGAGCGCGGTCATCCTCGCCCGCGACAACGGACTCCCGATTCACGTGTTCGACTTCGACCAAAAGGGCTCGATGAAGCGCATCATCGAGGGCGAAGACGTGGGCACATTGATCGCCAACGTTCACGAGGACGTCCTGTCCTGACGGGTCGTCCTGAACACAGCGATCGAATCGTCCCACACGGTCAATCATGCCAAAAGAGACCTTCGAGGCCAAAGCATGAAGATTCTGCTCGTCGGAAAGGGTGGACGCGAAGACGCCATCGCGTGGAAGATCGCGCAGAGCCCGAGACTCACACAGCTTTATTGCGCTCCCGGAAGTCCGGGCATGGCTCGATTCGGCGAATGCCGTGAGATCGACGTGATGGACATCGACGGCCAGATCGACTATGCACGGGAAGTGGGCGTCGACCTCGTCGTCATCGGACCCGAGAACCCGTTGGAAGCGGGCATCGTGGATCGGTTCGAGGGCGCGGGTTTTCAGGTGTTCGGCCCGAGTGCGGCGGCCGCCAAGATCGAGACAGACAAAGACTTCGCGCTTGATCTGATGCACCGCCACGGCATCCCGACCGGAGCGTTTGCGACCTTCACCGACCCTGACACCGCCATCCCCTACATCCGCGAGCAGGGCGCGCCAATCGTCCTCAAGGCGGCCGGACTCGCGGCGGGCAAGGGCGTGATCGTCTGCGAGACGCTCGACCAAGCGCTTGCCGGCGTGGAAGAGATCCTCGTAAACGCCAGATTCGGGGAGGCGGGTGCCAAACTCGTCGTGATGGAATACCTGGATGGCGAAGAGGCCTCCATCTTCGGGTTCACCGACGGGAAGGACATCGTCTATGCCGTGTCCTCCCAGGATCACAAGCGCATCGGGGAAGGCGAAACCGGACCGAACACGGGCGGCATGGGGGCCTACGCGCCGGCGCCCGTCATCACACCCGAGCTGCAGCAGGAAATCTACGACACGATCATGCAACCGACCGTCGACGCCCTCGCGGCCGAGGGAACACCCTTCAGGGGGATCCTCTACGGCGGCATCATCGTCACCGCGAGGGGACCGCAGGTCATCGAATTCAACTGTCGGCTCGGCGACCCGGAGGCGCAGGTCGTGCTCCCCCTGATGAAAACCGACATCGTCGACATCTTCGAAGCCGGTGTGCGAGGAACGATCGGCAACATCACCGTCGAAACCGACGACCGTGCCGCGTGTTGTATCGTCATGGCGTCCGACGGCTATCCGACGTCCTACGACCAGGGCTTTCCCATCTACGGCATCGACAGTGCGGAGGCGCTCGGTGATGTCATCGTCTTCCACGCGGGCACAGGGAGGCGCGACGGTCAGCTGCTCACAGCCGGGGGTCGCGTGCTCGCCGTCGCAGCCCTGGGTCAAGAGATACTCGATGCCGTCGATCTCGCCTACCGAGCTGTCGACACCATCTCGTTCGAGAACATCTACACGAGACGCGATATCGCCTACCAGGCGCTCGCCCGCCTCTCGTCGTAAACGCCTTGCAAGGAGCGACACGCATGAGTCTTCGAGCAGCCGTCATCGGTCTGGGCAGAATGGGTAGCACCTTCGACGATGAAATAGAGCAAGGCGGGTCGATCTTCCTACCCTATTGCCACACACCCACCTACGTGGCGTCGCCGCTCGTCGAACTCGTGGCCGGCGCAGACCTCCACGACGAGCAGCGGTCCATCTACGGCGACCGGTGGGGTCTCTCCTCCGATCATCTCTACGACGACTACCGGGAGATGCTGGAAAAAGAGAAACCCGACATCGTCAGCATCTGCACGACCGCGCGGCTCCGGCATCAGATCCTCCTCGACGTCGCTCGCTCCAGCGCCAAGGCGATCTGGGCGGAAAAACCGATCGCGTTCAGTTTGCAGGAGGCCGACGAAATGGTCGAGGTGTGCGACGACCTGGGCGTCAAAGTGGCCGTCAACACGGCTCGACGTTACAACCCCTACTTCGCCGAGACACGACGCATGATCGACGAAGGCGTGTTGGGTGACATCCTGCAGGTCAACATCCACGCCCAGTGCGGTCTCTCCCACAACGGAAGCCACGCCATCGACACGATGCGCTATCTCGCGAAAAATGGGAACGCCACGTGGGTGTTCGGCGAGATGGAATCGGACGAAGCGGCCGCCGGAGACGACGACCTCAGCGGCAACGGCTATGTCGCGTTCGACAACGGGATCCGCAGTTTCCTCAGGGCAACCTCTTGCGGCGTCGCCAATTGGGAAACGGATGTCATCGGAACGAAGGGACGTGTCCGGTCGATCGCGAACTGCCAACACGTGGAATGGATGCACCTGGCCCCCGGCGGTCCAAGAGGACGCGGCACTCCGGCCACCGGAGAGCTTTCACTCCCCCCCCGAATCGGTGGCATGGGGCTCACCATCGTCGCAGACCTGATCGACAGCATCGGGTCCGACCGACGTCCACGCGCCTCGATTCACGACGGCCGCGCTGCACTCGAAATCGCCATCGGTCTACGCGAATCTCATCGACGTGACGGCAGCCGGGTCCGCCTGCCGCTCGAAGACAGGGCGCTGAAGATCGTATCGATCGAGACTCGGGAGGATCATACGCCCGCGAGGGTGAGGCGGTTGCAGGCTGGGTAGCCAATGGCGATGGACCAGGGCGTCCCCGAGGAGTACCAAACCATAAGGACAGGCTGAACAGCGCCCTCGTGCGGAGCACGGGACGAGTGCAACAGTTGGAAATTTTTCAGCTGAGAGGAGAAAAATGGCAGATCCGATTGTCGGCATCATCATGGGGAGTCAATCCGATGAATCGACGATGCAGAGGGCGGCGGACATTCTGGATGAACTCGGGATTCCCTACGACGTCACCGTGTGCTCCGCACACCGCAACCCTGAACGCACGGCGGAATACGCCGGTGGGGCCGCCGAGAGAGGCTTGAAGGTCATCATCGCCGGCGCTGGGCTGGCTGCTGCGCTCCCAGGCGTCGTCGCCGCGCACACGACATTGCCCGTCATCGGCGTACCCTGTGCATCGGGAGCGCTGCAGGGCGTTGATGCGTTATATGCGATCGTTCAGATGCCGCCAGGTGTGCCCGTCGCTTGTGTGGGAATCGGCAATGCGCGGAACGCGGCCGTGTTGGCCACTCAGATCATCGCGCTGACTGACGAGAACGTTGCCGTGCGTCTCGCCGACTACAAGGCGAACCTGGGCAAATAGGTCTCCTCTGCATCCCGGTCGTCTATCCCCCTTCCAGACCGGCAAGCGTCAAGATCTGCAGGCAGAATCGGTAGGTCAGCCCCCACAGGATTGGCTTCCTCTCGATTTCCAGCTCGATCCCGGGATGGTCGCGCTCGGTGTCGCCGACCCTGAATCGGCGAGTGACCCGTCGCCCGGGATTGGCTAAATCCACCAGAGGATACCAGAAGGTATCGGCCACTTCGTCGTTCGGCGTCAGCGTGGGCGTCCCTTCAACCTCGTAGGCGAAAGCCGAAACACAGACGGGGATCGTCACACCCGTTTGATCGTCCAGCTGACCCAGATAGCGTGCCGTTGTCAAGTTCAGACCGAGCTCCTCCGCTGCCTCCCGCTCGGCCGCTTCGCGAGCTCCGGGGTCTGCAGGTTCGATGCGACCACCGGGAAAGGCAATGTGGCCGGACCAGGGGTCGCCCTCGACCGTCGTCCGATGGATGAACAGCACCCTCGGCTCCATTTGGGCACAGAGCACGGCTGCGACCGCAGCGCGCCCGACGTCCCGGCCATCTCGCCGGGGCTCGTGCCCGGCGAGGCTCGCCCTCAGACGATCAAACATCACCTTCCCACCACGCGTCATCGTCGTCTTCCCGCTCGCCCCAACGATGTTTATGCTCCTGCCCCCATCGAGTCTTGGAGCCACCGAACCTGTCGCGTACGTTGTCCAGCGCCTCCTGCATTCGATGGCCCCGGTCGTCACCCGATTGCCAGAGCGACAGCTGCTGGCCGGTCGAAGCGAACTGGCTGATGGCAACGCCTAGAAGCCGCACGGGTCTGCCCCTCTGCCACGCCGCGTCGAACAGGCTCTTGGCCGCCTGGTAAAGATCCTGATCGAGATCGGTCCCGTCCCTCAGCGTCACACGCCGCGTGATCGTCTTGAAATCCGACCATCGCAGCTTGATGGCGACGGTGCGACCCGTCAATGCCTCGTCGCGCAGCGATCGTCCGAGACGCTGGCTGAGCGAAAGCAACACTGCGTGCAGCCGGTCTTCCTCTGAGATGTCCTCCGAGAACGTCGTTTCGTGACTGATCGACTTCGCCCCCTCCCCTCCTGGGTCCACCGATCGATCGTCGACGCCGTGGGCGAACGCGTGAAGCTTCCTTCCGTAGGAACCAAGCTGGGACTCGAGCCGATCCGGCCCCCAGCCCTGAACATCGCCGAGCGTCGACAGTCCCAGCTGCTCCATCCGTTCCGCCATCTTCGGACCGACGCCCCACATAGCCCGCACCGGCAGAGGCGCGAGGAATTCAGGCTCCTCTCCGGGTGGAACGATCAGAACCGCATTGGGCCATCCATCGGTTTCCGTCCAATCTTTCCCCTCGTTGGTCGCGATCTTCGCGACAAGCTTACTCGTCGCCCCGCCCAGCGACGATGGCAGCTTCAACTCGTCGAATATCATCGTCTGAATACGGCGAGCGACGCGCTCCGCGGGCTCCTCGATGTCCGTGGCATCGATAAAACACTCATCGATCGAAATCTGCTCCACGTAGGGGGTCACCCGATCCAGCAACGTCATGACCTTCCTCGAATACCCCCCGTATCCCCCGTGGTGAGACACCACCTGGAGACCCGGACACAGACGCAGCGCCTGTGCCATCGGCATGGCCGAACGAACCCCGAACTTCCGTGCCGCGTAGGAACAGGATGCGACAACGCCGCGTCCCTCCGGCGTACCTCCCACGGCAAAGGCCTTCCCGTCCAGGGAGGGGTCCCGGATCACCTCGACGGCACAGAAAAACGCGTCCAGATCGAGGTGCAATATCGTGCGTGGCGCGGGCATCAATCGTGTCCTTTGATCCAACAAGTCATGATGAATGTAGAGTCAACCCACGTTCACCCGTCAGGGTCGGTTGACGTGATCGTCGGGCCTCTTACCTTTAGGAACGCGAAAACGACGCCCACGCTCTGAACGACCGAACCCATGTCCGAACCGCTCGAACGACACACGCCTTCGGCTCTTGCACACGAGCTGAACGCCCATTTTGACCAGATCGGCACCTACCGATCCTCGCGGGCGTTTCACGCGTCGGAGCTGTATCGGTCGCTTCGGGTGGAAATCGATCGTGTTCTGGATGGCATCGCTTGCGAGGGTTTTCCGGGGTCGGTGCACGATGGCCGGACTCCCCTGTCAGCAGTCGCGTGGAACGTAGAACGAGGTCGCCAGCTCGACGGCGTCGTGGACGTACTCAAGAGCCATCGACGTTTTCGATCCAGCGATGTACTCTTCCTGACCGAACTCGATATCGGCATGGCACGGTCGGGCAACCTCGACATTCCCCGGGAGATCGCTTCGCGGGCGAACCTCAACTACGCGTTCGCGCCCTGCTACATCAACCTGCGGAAGGGGAGCGGACTCGAGGTGGAGGCGGCTGGCGAAAACCGAGAATCTCTCCACGGAAACGCAGTCTTCTCTCCCCACCCCCTGAGCGACATCCGCAGCATCGTGTTGCCCAACGGCAAGGACAAACTGCGGGGCAAGGAGAAACGGCTCGGAAGCCAACGGGCAGTCGTGGCAACCGTCGAGCACCCTTCCGGACCCTTCCGAGCCGTCAGTGTGCATCTCGACGCGCATTCTTCCCCCCGACACCGACGAAACCAGATGAAAATCATCCTGGACGACGTCACAGCCGATGAAGCGCGGATGCCCATCCTGATCGGAGGGGATTGGAACACATCGACCAGCAATTCCCGCCGAGCGCTCTATTCGATCCTCGGGTTCTGTCGACGTGTCGGTATGGGCGTCGGCCACGTTCTTTCCAACCACTATCCCTACCCGGAACGCTACTTCGAAAGATCTCTCTTCGCGACACTCGAGGATAGCGCTTTCGACTACCGAACCCTGAATGTGCCTGGTGCTTGCACGCTCACCTACGACATCGTCGACCTCGCCCAGAACTCGGGGATGGCCGACTGGCTCCCGCAGTGGTGCTTTGCCTGGATCGAGTGGGCGCTTCGGGACCACGACGGGCAGTGTGCGCTCAAGCTCGATTGGTTCGCTGGAAAGGACGTACGAGCCGTCGACGGCAGTCCCGAGGTCCTCTACGACGTGCTGAGACAATACGGCAAGCTGTCCGATCACGACCCGATCGCCGTCAATTTCACTCTCACGAACTGAGAACATCGTGTCCCGACAGCGTATCAAGATCCCGAACGCCGATGGCCTCGACCTGGGCGCCAGACTCGACCTGCCACCCGACGGCAAGGCCACCGCCTTCGCCCTCTTCGCCCACTGCTTTACGTGCACGAAGAACATCAAGGCCATCAGTCACATTAGCGACGCCCTGATTCAGGTTGGGGTCGCCGTCCTGCGATTCGACTTCACCGGCCTGGGTGAGAGCGAGGGTGAGTTCGCTGACACCAACTTCTCTTCCAACGTCGCCGACCTCGTCGCCGCCTCGGAGTGGCTGGGCGAACATCACGAAGCCCCCGCTATCTTGATCGGCCACTCTCTGGGTGGGACCGCCGTACTTCGGGCAGCCGCTACGATACCGTCGGCTCGTGCCGTAGCCACGATCGGCGCCCCTGCCGATCCTGCTCACGTCTCCCATCTGATCGATAGCTCGCGGGAGGAGATCGAGTCGACGGGGGAAGCGGTCGTCCGACTCGGAGGACGGCCATTCAGGATCAAGAAACAGTTCCTCGACGACCTCCAGGGCCAGGCGCTCCCTGACGCGATCGCCGACCTCAGACGGGCCCTCCTCATCTTCCACAGCCCGATCGACAACACGGTCGGCATCGACAACGCATCCGCCATCTATGCGGCCGCCAAACACCCAAAGAGCTTCGTCTCCCTCGACCGGGCGGACCATCTCCTGTCGGACGAATCGGATGCCAGATACGTGGGGAGCGTCATCGGAGCCTGGGCTCGCAAATACATCGATGTGCCCGTCCCGGAAACGCCGATCGACCACCACGAAGACGAAGTCGTCGTCCACACGGGTCCCGCCGGTTATCGCACGGACATTCGTGCCGGTAGCCACGGGCTCGTCGCCGACGAGCCGGCCGACGTGGGGGGCACCGATCTCGGCCCCTCGCCTTACGACTATCTGTTAACGGCCCTGGGTAGCTGTACCAGCATGACATTGCGAATGTATGCGGACCGAAAAAAATGGCCGCTCGAAGGCGTCACCATCCGCCTGAAGCACGGGCGGATCCACGCCGAGGACTGCGAAACGTGCGAGACGCAGGAAGGGCGCGTCGACCTGATCGAGCGCACGATTTCTCTCGAGGGATCGCTCACGGAGGCGCAGAGAAGTCGACTGCTCGAAATCGCCGATCGGTGCCCCGTCCATCGCACGCTCTCGGGCGAGATCAGGATCGAAAGCACGCTCCTTTAAAAGGGCTATATCCGGATCTCTCAACGAGATGAAGTGGGTGAAGGTGCCGTGGTTCCTGGCATGGGGGCGCGGTTAGAGTGTGCGGAACCTCTTCGGAATCTGCTCAGGGATGTTTATGTCTCCGACGGTAAGGAAGATCATATCGTTGAATGCGTCGAGTGTGCGGAATCCGCTGGCTCGGTTCTTGACGATTTGGACGATTCGGTTGAGGCCTTCGGCGATGGCGTTGGTAAGACGCGTGTTCACGAATGCGAGGACGCCGAAGAAGTGCTGTCGCAGGGTCCTGACGAACTTTCGCAGGGGTTCAAGTCGACTTCTGAGTGCGGACGTCGTCCAGCATTTCAGGAAGCGTTCGGCAGCCCAGGGCGCTTTGTATTCCCAGAACTGCTCGAACTCGTCCTTGAGTCTCCAGGCTCTATAGATTCGGTAGTTCGCCTTCTCCAGTGCTTTGAGTGTCCGAGTATCCCCTCTGGAGCGTGTCGCTGAGTGCCGGTAGAGGAGCCATCGGAGGCCCTTCATGGCTTTGCGCTCATCCGGGGCAGCTTTACGCCACTGGTCCTTACGGACCTCGTCAACGGCGGCATTGAGAGCCTTGACGATGTGAAAGCGATCGAGGACCAGCTTGGCATTCGGACAGTGTTCCTGGATGGCTCCGATGTAAGCTTCGCTCATGTCGCAGCAGGCCCACTCGATCTTGGATCTCTGGTAGGGACTGAGAGCCTCTGTGAAGAACCGATCGATCGTTTTACGCGCCCTGCCGCGGCCAACCCACACCACGCAGGAGCGGTCCAGATCGTAAACGAGCGTGGCGTACCTGTGACGCTTGGCGTAGGAGATCTCGTCGATCCCGATGGTTTTGAGCCCTCGGATACGATGACCTTCACGAAGCCGCGTGATGGATCGGTGAAGGAGATCCGACAGCGTCGAGGCAGAGATGCGCAGTAACTCGGACGCCGCCTTCTGCGTCATGGTCTGGCAGTAGCGCAGCATGGCATACTCGAAGCGATACGTCACCCGAGAGAACCGCTCCGCCCACGGAATCTCCTCGACCACACGACCGTGGGTAGGACACCGAATCTCCCGAGGATGGTAGAGAAGCCAGACCCTCCACCCGCACACCGGAATGTCACGCCACCGACGCGGATGGGGCATTGTGCGGACGATTTTACCTCGACGGCCGAACTCCGGACAACAACAACCATTCTTATGTGGCTTTACGGCGATGACGAAGCAGCTTCTCCCCTCAAACCACCAGCTGACAACACGGAACCCCTTGAATCTCAGCAGTTTCGATAGTAATCTGCTCCCGGTCATAGGTCGCACCCCCTTCGCTTTGATTGTCCTACACACACAACCAAGCGTAGGGAACGATCTATGACCTTGTCATTCTATAGTTTCACCGTTGAGAAACCCGGATAGAGCCTTTAAAATCCTTAGTCACAAAAAGAGCGGCCCGCCCATTCGGACAGACCGCTCTTTCTATCCAACCCTGGTCGGTCGCTATCCCGCGACCTCCTTGGCAACATCCACGCACTTGGCGGCGAACGCGTCGTAGGCGGCCCTGAATTCGGTGCTGGTCTTCTGAACGGACCCGAATCCCGGCCAGTCGCCGGGTGGCATGCCACGCGTCTGCCATCCTCCGACGTCGACTCCGACTTCCTCGAGCAGCGACTTCAACTCCGGTGTCAGATCGAACCCACGCTGGTAATCCGGCAGCTCGTATAGACGTTGTGACACACCGGGGTCATAAGAGTCGAGAATCGAATCCCTGAGCGAGGGCAGGTCGAACCCTGCTTCTTCCGACGTCAGCTGAACGGCCCGCTGGTGATTCGGGAACTCGGTATGGCACATATTGGCGCCCAACGCTTGCAGCGTGTCATCCGGCATTCGCTTGGAGGCCGGCAGCACGTCCATCGACGCTAGAATCCACGTGGCCTGAGCCTCGTCCACACCATGGGTCTCTTGCAGCCAGCTGATCCACTTGGGACGGTTCTCGGGCGCGTAGAAAACCCAGTTGACGCGACGCGCCACGAGATTTCCGGACTTTTGCAGATCCTCTTCCAAGATTTGCACCGACTCTGCCGACCGGCCGGCGGCCCCCGCCGCAGCAACCACCTGTGGATGGTCGATTCGGGGCATGCTCTTGAACGTGCAGATCGTCTGTGCTCGCTTCGCGACCGATTCGCCCGCCACGGGATCGACCCCGAGGTCGGCTGCCAGCGCATCCAGGAACTCGTGGGCCTTTCCTTCGCCCGCCTTATCGGCACATTCCGTGAAAACCCGCTCAGCCTCGACTTCGCGAAGATGACTCGAAAACCGTCCGCCCATGTTCGTCTCGTACGTGCGAACGACGTCCTTGCCCGCCTTCGCAGCGGCGGCCTTGCCCTCGAACGCATCCAGAATCAGCTGAACTTCCTGAGCGACCGTGTAAACCACCGTGTTGTTCGACCCGATGCCATCACTGTTCAGAACAGTCGTGATCTTCCGCGCAGCCTCGTGACTCGCCGCCACTTTGAAGACCAGGTTTGGCGCGAGAGCACCCGACCGATCGCCCAACCCCAGCAGCTTGTCGTAGTTCCCGAGGAAACTCCCGGCGACCTGGAAGGCGCTCCTCGCGTCTTCGATGCTCTCGTCCGCCTTTTCCGCGATGTTCGGGTTCAGCTGGAAGCTCACCATATAATCTTTGAGCTCCGTATGAACCGCCAGCGGACGGAAAATCGACAAGTTCGGCCACAGGGCAATCAGGGTTGCGGCCATTGCAATCTCGTCGGCGTGGCCTTCGGGGTTCTGCTTCCAATCGTCGTGCTGGGCGATCTCTTTCTTGAGCTCCTCGGCCAGCCCGGGGTCTTCGTCGAACGCCTTCGCCGCCAGGACAGGATTTGTCGACACCTGACAGAACCCGTAGTGCCGCAGATACTCGAGTCCGCGTGCAAAATCGTTTCCAAATTTGCAGTAGTCCTCGCCGATCATCCTCCAGTAAACGCCACTTCGCAGCTGCTTCTTGAGCTCTGCCAGAAACGACCCCCCCGGATTGCCCTTGTCTAGATCGCCCTCGATCCGCTCGGCGAGAAGACCCGACAGACTGTCGGAGAGATTGACGGACTTCATGTCGGCCAGGAATTCGTCGACGACACTGCCCATCGCGTCACTCTCTTCACCGGACAGACCCTCGATCGAGGTGAGCACGCTCGATAGGGCAGAATCGGCCTCGTCCGACCCGTAACCGACGATTTCGGCGTCCCGACCGACAAAATTCATCCCCAGACGAATCAGTGTGCGACACACTTCGTCGGCCGAGGCCCCGTTCCCCGTCACGGCGCCGATCAATTCGTCGACACGCGTCGACAGGGTGCCCGGCTCGGGATCAATCAGTACTCGATCGGCGACCGCCAGGCTTTGCCCCTGCTCGAGCGCCTCTGCGACGCCACTGGAAATCTGACTCATTCGATCGTCCTCCATCGTCTCTGAATCATCACGTTTCGTCAGCTCGGTCCGGTCGTACGGACAAGGACAAACGTCGCGAGCAATCGCAATATACCCATCCCTCCGCCGCCCGCCAAGCTACGCGATGCCGAGCACATCCTTCATATCACAGATACCTGGGCCAGCGTCCCGAATGAATCGGATCGCGCGCAGAACACCGGTCCCGAAGGTGTCCCTGCTCTGCGCCCGGTGGACGAGCTGGATCGTTTCGCCGATCCCACCGAAGGTGACCGTATGCTCGCCGACGAGGTCACCCGCCCGCATCGCGTGCACGCCAATTTCTTCTCGCGTGCGCGCGCCGGTGTCGCCGTGACGTCCGTAAACGCCCACCTTCGACAGATCGCGCTCGAATCCCCGTGCGACCGCCTCGGCCAGTGCGATCGCGGTCCCGCTGGGCGCATCCGTCTTGAAGCGGTGGTGTGCCTCCACGATCTCGGCGTCGTAGTCGCCACCCAGAATACGTGCGGCTTCCTCCACGATTCGAGAAAGCACGGTAACACCGACACTGAAATTGGGTGCGAAGGCGCAGGGAATGCTCGCGACCGTCTCCCTGAAGGTCTTCAGCTGATCGTCGCTCAGCCCCGTCGTGCCGACGACCATCGCCTTGCCCGCACTCGCGCAGATCTCGGCGGCCACCAACGTCGGATCGGGTGGCGCCGTGAAAGCGACGACCACGTCCGCCCCTCCCACGATGTTCTCCAGGCTGTCCACGACGTGGTGTCCGGTATGACCGGTCCCGGCGAATTCACCGATATCTCGTCCGATGGCGGCGTTCCCGGGTGCTTCGACGCCCCCGACGAGGTCGAGATCCTCGGCCTCCTCGACCAGATGTGCGATCCGGCCGCACATACGGCCGGCGATTCCTACGATGGCGACTCGTGTCATCTTCCCTGGACCTCTTCGTGATCAGGCGTAGACCAACCCGTCGAGCACGGCGGCGTCCGACAGCCGCGCCGACACATCGACTCCGAAAAACGATTCGATCGGTGCGAACACCTCGGGCGCCTTGTCGTGAACCTCTCTCGCGTTGTCGAGCACGATGTCCAAACCCGCTCGGTTCATTTTGCCGAGCGGACGGCGGCACGGTCCGGCCGGCATCCCCAGGATGTTCATCAGCGACTTGATGGGAAGCGGGTTGCGAGCCTTCACGAGTGTCGATCCGAACGGGGTCTCCTCCTCCGAGGCCACACCGACCATCCCAAAGAGTGGGGCCATCGCATCGCACAGTCTCTCGGCCTCGTCACGCTCTCCATCGAGCAGGGCCGTCGTCATACATTGGATGGCGCCTGGCGCCACATTCGACATGACGGAGATGACACCGGCCGATCGTATCCGGTCGTCCGTCATCATATCGAACGTCTTGTCGTCATCACCCGACATGATGAAAAAGTCGTCCCCGCAGCACGTCCTCGTCCGAGCCATGTTGTCGAGACTTCCCGTGGCTTCTTTGACCGTCTGGACGTTCGGGTATTCCTGGTGGAGGATAGCCAGATCTTCTGGCAGCAACTGTGTGCCGCTGCGCCCCGGAATCACGTAGGGGATCATCTGGATGGTCGGAAACGCTCGAGCAACCGGCTCGACGTACTCCTTCCGAATCTCGAGCGAACTCGGACCGTTGTAATACGGATCCACCAGCAGCGCAGCATCCGCACCGGCGTGGGCGGCGTGTTCAGTGGCCTTCAACGTCTCATCGGTGGAGTTGCTCCCCGTCCCCGCGATCGCCAGTCCCTTGTCCTTTACCAGTCCGCAGATTCGCTCGGTCACCGTGTTGTGCTCGTCCCAGGTGAGCGTAGGGCTCTCGCCGGTCGTGCCGACGGCCAGAACGCCACTCACGCCCTCGGACACCTGAAATTCGATGAGCCGTTCGAGTCCGGCTTCGTCCACTCGCCCGTCCGAATCGAAGGGGGTGATCAATGCAGTGTAGCATCCTTTGAACATCGTTCGCTCCTGGATAAGATCTCTGCAATAAAAAGAAACAGCCGGCATCCTAAAAGGAATCGCCGGCTGAGGCCGCTGTCTCAGGGGTACGGGCGATCCGAGGACGGAAATCGCCACACACAAGAGAGCGCTCCACGCGGGACTTCCCGTGACACCCGTCGTGACAGTCCAGAAGATCTTATCGACTGGACCAGCCCGCCGTCGCGGCAGATCGTCGACGGACTTCGGCGGGCTCACCCTTTGACCGGACACCAGATTCTGCCATCGCAGTGCCGGTTACTCATGTGGGCCCGCGCCTCTACCCTTGCTTGAGGAAGGCTCAAAGTAGCCACCCACATAGACGGGGTCAAGCCCTTTCCCCGTTTCAGTTTCTTCGTGAATCCGTGAGCTGCAGAGCGCGTGCGACCGTGTTGTAGACATCGTCCAGGTCGGAGAAAGGCTTGGCAAGATGAAAATCGAACAGACCGATCCGTGCGTCGTCGTTCGAAAGATTCCATCCCGTGATCAGGACGGTGGCGACGTCGGGGTCGATCGCCTTGATCTCGCCAACGATCGCGTTACCCGGTCGACCGGGAAGACCCAGGTCGATCAGGACCGCGTCGTAGCTTTTCTGTTGGACTGAGGACACCGCGCTGTTTCCGTCCGCCACGGTGTCGACCTCGTGGCGCCCTCGCAAGAGACTGCGCACCGCCGCGCGTACTTCAGAATCATCGTCCACGATGAGCACACGTCCCGGGCGCGTGTCCAGTCTGTCACCCCCCGCTGCCCCCTTCTCGATCGACTCTTTCGTCGACGGAAGCCAGATCGTGAACGTTGTTCCCCGTCCGGGGGTGCTCTCCACAGTGATGCGGCCATCGAAACCAGTAATCGTCCCATACACCGTCGACAATCCCAGCCCACTGCCCACGTCCCGCTTCGTCGTAAAGAACGGCTCGAAAACACGCGCCGACGTCTCTTCGTCCATCCCCACGCCGGTGTCCTCGAACGTCAGCTGAACACCCCCGGCCGCTTCCATCGTCCTGACCGTGATCGTCCCGCCCTTGGGCATCGCGTCGACAGCGTTCATGATCAGGTTGACCAGGGTGTCGTGAAGACCGCCGACCGTGGCCATCACCGCCGGCAAGGACGACAGGCGCTTGACGACTCTGACTTCGTCGCCGCGCGCTTCGGGTTCGTCGCGCCACCGCGGCCGGGTCGTCAGGAAAGCCTCCTCGACGATGTGGTTCACGTCGACGGGACTGACGACTTCGTCCTTGAGCCCACGTACGTAAAGGTGAAGACGCTGCACCAGATCGCGAGCTCTACGCGAGGCTCGAGAAACGATATCCAGATGCCGTCTGATCGCCTCGTCTTCAACCACTTCCTCCAAAATCTGCGTCGGACCCAGGATGCCCGTCAGGATGTTGTTCAGGTTGTGACTGACGCCCGCGGACAGCTCGCCGAGGGCACGTAGTCGTTCCAATCGCACGAACTCCTGCTGCGTCTGCTCCCGTTTGCTCACATCCCGAAAACTCCAAACGCGACCCGCGACCTCGCCCTCCCTCAAGAGGGGCCACGACAGTCGCTCGAACACCCGTCCATCCTTGAAGTGAAGCGTATCGACGAATTCCTGGTCTGTCGAGTAGATCTCCTCCAGACGTTTGGCGAAAGCTTCAGGATCTTTCAGCTGGGGTTTGGCGAACGTCAACATCTTGTCGCTGTCGGACCCGAAGAGATGGTTGGGCATTTGCCACAGTTCCTTGAATCGCTCGTTGCAGAGTACGACCTGATCGTCAGCGCCGACGACCAGGATCCCGTCTTCGGTAGCCTCCATCGTGGACCTCAAAAGCTGCGCGTTGTCTCTCAGTTCTTCCTCCACGTGGATCCGCTGAGCGATTTCTTCTTTCAGCTGCCGATTGGCCTCCTCCAGTTCCGCCGTCCGGCTCGCAACCTGTTCCTCGAGCGAAGAGCGTGACAGCAGTGTGTCGAACACGCGTGCGACGGTCGCAATGCCGGAGGCCACGGCTTCGGCCGTCTCCAGGTGATCGTCAGAATAGACGTCGGGTGCCCGACTCGTGAAGTTGAACGTGCCCACGGTCTTCCCGTCGACCAGGATCGGGACGATCAGGTCAGACAACATACCCTCGGCAACACGACGACCATCGTGTTCGAACCGCATTTCTTTGGAGATGTCGCCCCGCAACAGGGACTGACGGTGGGCGATAGCCCACAGACTCGCCGATATCTCGGCATCTTCCAGCGGATACGGACGTCCGAAGATCTGCGTCCCCGACGCGCCCTTGACTCGACCGTCTTCGACGCGGTAGCATTGATCCCACACCTGCAGACCGAACGTGAAGCGATCGAACGGAATCAGCGGCAGCAGAATGTCATTGATCCGTAGGACAATAGCTTCTGTCGGTTTTCCGCTATTGATCGTCTCGATGATATCGAGCACGGCGCGAGCCCGTTTGAGGGCAAGCGTTTCCGATGACGCAAGATCGGTCATACGTCTCCCTGACAACACGCAAGACAGATTCTACAGCTGCTGGATCCGTGCCATAACCTCGTCGTCGATTTCCAGCCCTTCAGCCTGACGAGCCGATCGCTCCCGAAACGCCCGCTCACCCGGAATCAGAATCTCGGCCACTCCTTCGGCTCGTTTCGACGACTTGACCCGCGATACGAACGCAGTGACGGAAGCGTCAAAGTCAGCCTTTTCGATGAAAATCTGAGGGTCGATCGCCACAATGAACAGCCCGTAGTCCTGACCGGGCTCCGGAACGGGGGCGCCTCCCATCATGATGCCCGTGAGCACCTGAATCATCACGGCCAGCGCGTAGCCTTTGTGTCCACCGAAGGGTAGCGCACCGCCCGTCTGCGCCTTTTCCGGATCGGTGGTCGCCTCGCCGTCCGGTCCTACGGCAACACCCTCCGGGATGGGAAGGCCGTCCTTGATGGCCATCAGAATCTCGCCATTCGTGACGGCTGCAGAGGCCAGGTCGACCAGGATTTGCCCGGACGTCGCCGGGAACGCAGCGGCAATCGGATTCGTCCCCAGAACCGGTTCGGCTCCGCCGTGAGGCACGATTCTTGGATTCGTGTCGCACATAGCCAGACCGACCATTCCCGCGTCAGCCATCATCGACACGTAGTAACCCAGCATACCGCAATGACTCGTGTTGTTGGCCCCGACCAGACCCACACCGGATCGGTCGGCGCGCCCGATGGCCGTCCTTGCGGCTCGATGTGCGACCAGGTAGCCCAGATTCTCCTGACCGTCGATCAACGCATAGGCCGCTCTCGCGGGCGAGTTTCATGGCCTGGCGCGGGCGCTCACCCACGCGATCGGCAATCCCGGGCAGCCGGATCATCCCGTGTGTCGCGCGACCCCGAAGTTCGGCCTCGACCAGAATGTCGGTCACGATCTCGGCGTCTTCTTCGCTGAGGTTCCGATCGACCAGAACCCGGTTCGAAAGATCTCTGAGGTGTTCTTCCAGGATTCGCATCGAATCGCTCGATTCCAAAAGTCTGGGGCGAGGCAGGGGAAGATAGGGGCCACCGACTCCCATCGCAACACAGGTAGGGGGGATTGGGGTTGCCGCGGGACCCCCAGCCATCCATATTTTGTGATCATACACCGACTTACGCTGACTCGAGACCCACATAGCTATGGCTAAACGCATCCGAACCGGCCTTCCGGCACGCCGGATTCCAACCGCCCTGTCGGAACACCAAAGAGCCGCGATCATCCGACGAATGAATGCCCTCAGGGGACGCAAGCAATTCGTGGCGGAGATCGCGCGTCAGGCGACGCAGGCGCGTGGACGCATCGACGACGACGTCTACGGCATTGTCCAGGCCACTCTCGAAGCACTCGCCCATAACCGTGGAGCCCCGCCCCCTCGTGTTTGCCGTCAGCCACTATCAGACAGGCAAAGTCGAACAGGTCGGTTTCCTCCCTCCGGGCGTTCGGCAGTTCCCTTCACGTGGTCGCTTCATCACCAACGATCCTCGCTTCTCCCGCGAGCGGCTAACGGGCGTAGATCCCGACGCCCTACCCGCCCCACCCCGACAGCTCGAAGGCCCAGACCGTGCCGACCCCTAATCAAGGCGTCGCCATCAAATCCTATTCGCCTGGCGAGCTACGACTGCTCGCGGCCGAGGGCCGACTCAAGGGGCGGGCGTCGATCAGCTGGTCAACCTGCGAGGCACCGCCGACGCCGACCGAGCCATCGGCGAACACGCCTTCTACGCCCTCGCTGCAAGGATGTCCTGCTGGACCGATCCGCTCGACCTCGTTCGCACGTTTCTCGCCCTGGCAAGAACACCGAGCCCCTCAGGCGAAGAGGACGCCGTCGCGGACGTGATCTTACCTCGACTCAACGAGCTCGGATTCGCGGTCGAACGCGACGCCGTGGGCAACCTGATCGCTCACCTGCCATTGACCTCAACCACCGCACCCAACTTGCTGTTCACCGCACATATGGACTGCGTTTACCCCGGTGGGTCCGCGCCAGTCGTAGCGGTTCTCCACCGCTCGGGCGACATCGCAACCGACGGCCGGAACAGTTTGGGAGCCGATGACAAGGCAGGCATCGCGGCCATTCTCGCGGCCCTCCGTTTCATCGTCCACGGGGAATCGCCACACGGCGAAATCAGGGTGGTCTTCACAGTGCAGGAAGAACGCGGTTGGAGGGGCATCAAGCAGGTCCCCGCGCGTATCCTGAACGGGATTCACCTCGTCTTCAGTATGGATCCGCCGGTGCGCGTCGAACGGGACGAAACAGCTTTTATGGCCGTGCTTCACGCCCACCGGGGGCACCCGATTGAGGACCTGGTTCGGTCCGCCGCCCTCGACGTGGACGGGGATCCGCTGATCCTCTATGCCGAAGACGGCTACGTCGGTGGAGACACCATCTGCCTGTCCCCCCTGGGCGCCCTCGTCGTCGACTTCTGTTCGGGCAGCCGCTACTCCCACACGACCCACGAACACATCCGGCTCATCGACTTCACGCGGCAGACGAGTTGGATGATCGCGACGGCCGAGCGCTTTCTGCGTCTGGATCGGAACGACCTCGAGCTGCGTGCCGTCTATGGCGAAGAACCCATCGGCAACCTGACGGGTGTCCGCAAGCAGATCCCGCTCACACCCGACTTCCTCGCCGAGAAGATCGCCCAGGCCAGAAGCCTCCACACCCTTCCCGGTCCGAGTCTGGCAAACACACTGGCGCACCTCTCGGCGATGGCCCCGCGTGCGGGCGACCCCGACCTCCTCGACGCCGTCGTCCAGGCCTACGCGCAGGGCCTTCGCGTCGACCAGGTGCCGCAGGTTCAGCGCGCGATCACTTCGGCCCTGATGCACCTCGCTACGAACCTCGCCGACGTGCGTCCACTCGAACCGGTAATTCCTGTCGTTCGGAGCTTCATCGTTGGCGGAGGCGACGACACGGCTCGTGCCAGCGCCATACGGTTCCTCGAAGAGCTCTTCGTCAAAGAACGGCGCGTGCGTGTGAAGGAAGACCTCGTACGCACCCTGATCGTAATGCTTCAGAGTGCGTCTCCGACTGTAACGGAGTGTCTGACCAACTTCTTCCGGACGAACCTGGACGACACGATCCACGCGCTCACCCTGGCGTTCTGCAACCGTCACCGGGCGGGATGGGAGCGACTCACACGGGTCAACCAGGGCCGCCTCGTCGACGGTCGCAAGCGACGGTCCGACGCCCCGGGGTGGACCCTGATCCGTCAGCGCATACTCCAGCTCCTTTTGGAGGAAGACCGGCTCCTCCCGGAGATGCTCGACTGGATCTTCACCCACGACGGAGGCGCCACCCAACGGATCGCGGTCGACTACATCGACCCGGGGAAGACCACGCGCGTCGCCGACCGGATCCTCAGAAACCTCAAGAGCCGCGAGCGCGGCGTTCAGGAAACAGCGTTACACTTCGTCGGCAGTCACCGAATGGAGCAGGCCATCCCGCCGCTGATCGACCTGCTCCTGACGCCCCATCTCTGCCGCAATCGCAGCCTCGCCGAGTGGGCCCTCGACGCGATTGGTCGCCCGGCGCTCGACCCGGTCATCAACCGTCTCGGTGCCGACGCGGAGTACGAGACGTTGGTCTGGAGAATGTTCAACCGACACGACACGTCGACGGACGCGGACTTCGATCTGTTGATCGACAGGCTTGCGAACCAATACGGCAAAGCCTTCTCGCCGTCCGATCCGTCACAGGTGATGATCCTCTCTTATTACCTCAGCATCGACCCGTTCACCCACCTGACAGACCTCACCCGGTGGGATCGACGTCGATCGATCGTCTTCTACGATCGACTGATGGAGCTCTACACGGATGGAGAGGAAGTCAATCGACTGGTCGAGCTGATCGAAGAGTGCGAGGGCGGATCACGAACGTATTTCCTCCGAATGTCGATCCAGAAGAATCTGTTCGAAGATCCGGGCCTGCTGGCGCTCGTGTCACGCGAGAACGCTCGCTTCCTCGAAAACTTCGTCCGTCTCGAAAATCAGATTCCTCAACACATCATCCTCGCGCGACTCAGGGAGTTCGCGAACGGCGCGCAGCTGGATATGCGCGACCCGAACGACGTCGAGATCTACTACCTCTACCTGCTTCAGCAGAGCCCCCGGATGCCCGACCGGACGCAGTATCTGACCCACATCGCCGAAGCGGCCCGGTATCTGTTCCCGCCGTTGAAACCTTACTGCAAGGCCTTCAGCATTTCGGGCGATCGTATCGAGGAGGTCGGGACGGTCGATCGGGACCGCGTTCGCACGCTCATCGAGAGCCTCCCACAAAAGGCTTCGCGTTCGGAGCGTCTCCGCCGGCTCATTCTCGACAGCGGGCTCGCCAAACGCGAGCAGAACCGCCTCATCAACGGGCTGAGCGAGGCCATCGGCATCGACGTCAGCCCCTACAGCTCCGTCGAGGACCGCGCAGACGCTCTGATCCACGAAATCGACTTCGAATTCGACTCGGCCTACCGAATCGTACCGCTCGTCGTGTATCCTGTCCTGATGCGCGTCCGGATGAACCATCGAAGCGACGGCGTCCTCAGTCCTCTGGCTGACTACGCGATCGAATTCGCGATGATCAACCACCCCGAAATCGCCGAAACCTTCGACACCAGCGAAATCGACCTGATCCTCGATGGGCTGAACGACCTGCTGACGGACCGGGTCTATGAAGCAGAGCGAGAGCTGTTGGAAGATGTGTTTCCAGAGCTCCTCGATCGTCACAAAGACACACTCGGGAAGTTCCACACCAGCCAGTGGCGCTCGATCGTCAAGCGACTCGAGAGCTACGTCGAAGACGGTCGCCAGCGCGATCTGTTCGACACGACCATCGAAACGATGGAAGACTACGACATCACCGACGACGAAGCGGCCGCCCTACTCGACACGAACCTCGCTCGTCTCGTCGCCGTCGTTCGACCCACCGATCGGGACCTCCTGACGACGCACGCTCGACACCGCGAATTCCACCAGGTTTACGATGCCATCCTGCGTGTACGGAATCTTCGACAGCTCAAACGGATCTACAAAGAGGTCTATCTGATCCTGCAGGACACGATCTCCTACGCGAGTCGCGAACACCCATCAAAAGAGAAGCCGTCGACGCGTCTGCAGGGTGGGGACGAGGCAGAAGAGGTCACGCGGTCGCCCTACGCCACGGAGAAGGGATACCTCAAATACGCGCGAAAGGAGCTTGGACGGCTCACCAAACTGATGAGCGATTTCGTGCTCGAGCGCACCCTGGCCGATCGGCTCCGCATCGTCCAGTCGGAAATCACGAAGCTGCGCCAGGTCGTCGTGGGCACCCATCAGATCCTCTGCGTGCCGAGCAAAGACGTCAGCATCATCTACCGAAGCTGGCCGGGCAACGACTGCAACACGGGAGACATCAAGCAGATCCTTTGCCCCGACGGCTCCTTTTACAAGATCATCGCGGACGGGCACTGGAAGGGCTACTTCACGCTCGTCGAGCTCCGTCGTCGCAACCAGCGCGGATTTTTGCTCGACGTGTTGAACTTCAGCGGGCTGCGGATGGACAACGAGAGTTTCGTCAAGGTCCTGATGCACCAGATCATCCAAACCGCACAGGCTGAGGGCGTCGACTACGTCCTGGCCAGCCCGAACGACGTCCATCTGTCGAACCGCGATTACATTCGACGCGCCTTCCGAAAAGTCTTCCCCGTTCTTGGTACCGAGCAGACCTTCGGTCTCATCAACGAACCCCGAGCCAACTTCCAATCGCTTCAACCGAACCTCGCCGTCGTCTGGAAACGGGACTGACCACGACGATTGGTTCGTCTCTCGATTCTCAATCCTCAATTTTCGATTCTCCATCACCAATGCCCGAGTATCCTGATGTCGAAGTCTACGTCCGATGCCTCAGGAAGCGCGTCGTCGACCAGGTCATCGAAGACGCCCGCATCGCCAGTCCCTTCGTCGTCAGAACCTACGATCCACCGATCGGCGACATCGTTGGAAAGCGAATCCTGACCGTCAGCCGTCTCGGCAAGCGTATCGTCCTCGGCCTCCAGGATGACCTCCATTTCGTCCTGCATCTGATGATCGCCGGCCGGCTCCGCTGGAAAGAGCGCGGCGTCAAGCTTGCCCGCCGCCTCGGTCTGGCCGCGATCGATTTCTCCGACGGCAGCCTCAGCTTCACCGAAGCCGGAACGAAGAAACGTGCTTCGATCCATCTCGTCCGCGGCAGAGACACCTTGACCGAATTCGATCGCGGCGGCATCGAGGTGTTCGAAGCTTCCATCGACGCCTTCGATCGTGCACTCCGGTGCGAAAACCACACCCTCAAGCGTTCCCTCACCGATCCTCGTCTCTTCTCCGGCATCGGCAACGCCTACTCAGACGAAATCCTGCATCGTGCCGGACTTTCCCCCCTCAAGCACTCGACCCGGCTGACCGAAGACGAAGTCGAGCGACTCTTCGAAGCCACACGTGACACCCTCGCCGAATGGACCGAGCGACTCGAAGAGGAGGTCGGCGACGGGTTCCCCGACAAGGTCACCGCCTTCCATCCGGAAATGGCCGTCCACGGCAAGTATGATCAGCCCTGCCCCGAATGCGATTCCCCCGTCCAGCGCATCCGCTATGCCGAGAACGAATGCAACTACTGCGCAACGTGCCAGACCGACGGTAAGGTCCTCGCCGACCGAGGTCTCTCGCGCCTGCTCAAGCAAGACTGGCCCCGAACGTTAGAAGACCTCGAAGAACTTCGAAAACCAAACCCATGAAACACGAAGACGCGAAGACACCAAGAAAGGCGATGAGGCACCCTTCTCTGTCGGAGGAGGAGGAGAAATCGGGGTCCGAGATCGTCGATGTAGCATTTGCCGTACACGCTGCGATGGGTTCTGGACTCTTGGAGAGCATTTACGAAAAGTGCTTTGGCCACGAGCTCGGTCTTCGTGGCTTGAAAGTTGATCGTCAGGTCTCCATCCCTATTCGATACAAAGATCTTGACTTGAAGGACGGACTTAGATTGGATGTGTTGGTCGAGGATAAGGTGATCTGCGAGATTAAGGCGACCAATTCCGACACAGCAATCTTCGAGGCACAACTGCTCACCTACATGAAACTCAGCCAGAAACGCCTCGGCTTCCTCATCAACTTCAACGTTCCCAAGATCGAGGACGGGATCACCCGAATGGTCCTTCGATGATTCCCCACCGGGTCTCCTTCGTGTCTTCGCGCCTTCGGGTTAGTCTTCTTCGTTTGGAGGTTCTATGGGTGTTGACACCATAGAATTGCCAAACGGAATACGCGTCGTCGTGGAGCCGATGGCGGGGGCGAAATCTGTCGTGCTGGCGATGCGGTTCGGGTTTGGCGCGAAGGACGATCCGCACGATCGGTTGGGAATGGCTCGGATCGCGGAGGATGTCCTGTTCAAGGGCACACCCAGTCGGGATGCGCGGGAGGTCTTCGATGCGTTCGATGCCCTGGGCGTACGACGTGGGTCCTCGACGCAGGTCGAACACACGCAGTTCCAGGCGCAGTTTCTGCCAGAACATTTCGAATCCGTCTGTGCGCTCTACGAGGAAATGTTCAGCACGGCCTCGTTCCCCGCCGCGGAAGTCGACGTGACGAAGACCATCACGCTCGAGGAACTCAAGCGGCTCGAGGACAGTCCGATTCAACAGGCGATGCTGCTGACTTTCAAAGCCGCTCTGGGGGAACCGCTCGGGCGCGTGCCGCTCGGCGAACCGCAGACGCTCGAGCTGGTGACGCCAGCGGGCGTTCGGCGTTTCTGGACCGACCACTGTCGACCCGATACCCTCATCATCTCTGTCGCCGGCGGGATCGATCGAGAACGAGTCGTTGAAACGATCCAGGATGTCTTCGGTGGCTGGGCGAGCAATGGCACGGTTGAGCCGGATGACCACGCGGTGACGATCGTCGATCGTCAGGTCCATCACGAGAAAGAATCGGAACAGGAACACATCGGCATCGTCTTTGGATCGGTGCCGCGGGGACACGACTTCTACTATCCTGCGCAGGTGGCGATCGCCGTACTCTCAGGAAGCGGGTCGAGCCGGCTCTTTACCGAAGTGCGCGAGAAGCGTGGACTGGCCTACAGTGTCTCCGCCTTTTACAGGGCGCGAAGGAACGGTGGCCTGATCGCCCTTTACGCCGGCACCACGGCCGATCGTGCGGAGGAAACGCTTCGTGTGTGTCGTCACGAAGTCGCCAGATTGGCCGAGGATGTGACCCGAGACGAGCTCGGGCGCGCCAAGACCGTCCTCAAGGGCGGTTTGTTCACGACCGGTGATCTTCCCGAGGGGCGAGCGAGCAGCCTTCTCGAAGACGTGTTCCTCGACGGAAACACGCGGACGATCCAGGAAATCGCTGACCGGGTCGACAGCGTCACGCTCGACCAGATCTCGACCTACCTCAGAGCACACCCCACCGAACCCCAAACCATCGTCACCCTCGGCCCGAAACCTCTGAACTGACCGACCCGGAGTGTCGACAAAGCACATATCTCGGATCCAAATGAACTCACCATTCAGCAAACACACACTCAATAACGGCCTCACTCTCCTCTTCGAGGCCATCCCGAGAATCAACTCCGCCGCCGTCGGCTTTTTCGCGAACACCGGATCACGCGACGAGGCAGCCGAACAGGGCGGCATCTCGCACTTCCTCGAACATATGTGCTTCAAAGGAACCAGTAAGCGAGACTGGCGGCAGCTGAGTCTCGATGTCGATGACCTCGGCGCCACGTGGAATGCCTACACGTGGTGGGAAGGCACCGCCTATTTCCATTGGGTTCAGAGCGAGCGGGCGACGCAGTCGATCGAGATCCTCGCCGATATGATGCGATCGACGATTCCGAACGAGGAATTCGACACCGAGAAAAAGGTCATCCTCGAAGAGATCGCGATGTATCACGACCGTCCCGATTCGCTCATCTTCGACGAGCTGATCAGAACCGCCTTTCCCGATCATCCACTGGGACAATCCGTGATCGGTACGGAGGACACCGTCGGCGCGCTGACCCGCGATCAGATGGCCGATTACTACGCGCGTCGATACGCACCTGACAATATGACGTTCATCGTAACCGGAAAGTTTGACCAGGACGAAATCGTCGCCACCGTCGAATCGCTCTGCGGCGACTGGACGCCCGGCGAATCGGGACGCGAACAGCCTGACCCGACGTTCACAGGACAGACCCACGTGGTGGAACGCGACAACGTGACCCGCGAACACGTCACGATGGCCTTCCCGGCGCCGTTCGGCGCCAGTCCAGATGCCACGACGGCAGAGATGCTCTCATCCTACCTGGGCGCATCGACCAACAGTCGCCTGTATTGGGCGGTCGTTCAGAACGGATTGGCCGACGAAGCCACAGCGGACTACATCGGTCTCAGCGATACCGGACTGTTCTACATTTATCTCTCCGTCGATCCGAGCCGAACCGAAGAAGCCCTCGACGTCGTGCGCAGGGAATGCCGAGCCCTACACGAGCAGATCGATGGCGAATCACTCGAGCGCGCCAAGACCAGGGCCGCAACGTCCGTCGTGTGCAGCGGTGAGCATGGGCTACAGCGTTTCGGTCAGCTCGTCGGCGATATCAGCTGCAACGCCCCCCTCCGATCGCTCGATCAGCAGATCGACGAGATTCGCGCCGTCGATGCGGATCGAATCGCGGCCTACCTCGCGACCTATCCCCTCGACCGAGAACCCGCACTCGTCGCCCTCGGTCCGCTGTCTGACCTATCTCGTGCCTAACAGTTTGTTAAGTGCCATATAATCAAGTACATAAGATTTCTACCTTAAAAGTGGCCCCGGGGCCACTTTTTTAAACCAGGATAGACTGACGTCCGTCTGGGTCGAGCAACAGGCAATGTCCAAAAACACGAAGCCCCGATTGATTCATCCAATCGGGGCCCTCAATCGCTGGTCTCTATCTATCAAACGTGTTAGTCAACCGCCTGCCTACCCGAGCGACAAAGTCGCGTAGGGCCACCGCCTACCGTCTATCCGCTACCCCTTGAACGCGGTCACCTCGAACAGATCGATCCGTCTCTCCATTCCTCGTATCGTCGTCTCTCCCAGACGTTCGGTTTCGTAGTCGTCCTTGTTCCTGAGCTTGTCGTACGTGTCTCCGGTAATGATGAGACTGGCGCCAATCTCCTTCGTCAGACCCTCGCAGCGGGCAGCGAGATTGACCGTGCTCCCGAACGCGCAGGCATCCATCCGCTCCTGCGTGCCTGCAATACCCGTCGCTACGGTTCCCGAGTTCAGCCCGATCCCGATGCGGATCGGATCGTAGCCCGCCCTCGCCCGTCCTGCGTTGTAATTCGGAATCACCTCACCCAGCAGATGCAACGAGGCCTGCACGGCATTGTCCGTGTACTTTCCCTCCACCAGTGGGAACAGGGCCATAATGGAATCGCCAACGTACTGGTAGACGAACCCACCGTTTTCCCGGATCCCCGGCTCCATCACGGTAAAGAACGAGTTAAGAAACTTGAAACATTCCTGACACGGAATCGACTCGGTGAAAGAGGTGAAGTTGCGAATGTCCGTCGAGAGAACCGTGTAGTGACGCTCCATCGACACGCCCCGCGAGACATCGAACCCCTTGCTGTCCATAATCCCGGACAGCGAGGCGGGGACGAACTTTTTGAACCGGCTGACCTGCTCTGTCAGCTCCTCGTTCTGCTCCTTCACGATGTCGTAGGCCGCATCCGCGGCCTTCTTGGCCAATTGGCGTTCCAGACTCCGCTTCTGCAAGCGTGCGTTCGCAGTCTCCAGGTCCGAGCGTGCCTCGGCCAGTTCCCGCTCCAGCTCCTGGATGCGGGTTGTATGGTCAGGATTGTCAGACAGGCGCGTCTCCGATGAGTCTGTGTCGTCAGACACGGTTCAGGCGGTCTCGATCTCGAGAGTGGGGAACGCAGACAGCACGTCATCGAGTGTCTTTGTCCCTTGGAACAACGAAAGCACGCGCGTAAGCACGCCGTCGACGATGGCGTCCGGGCAAGAGGCCCCACACGTCAACGCAATGCGGAAGGGCGGGGGCCCAAGCCAATTTTGGCTCGTCACCACCTTACGGTTCTTCAGATCGAAGTGCCGAATCTCCTGGTCGGACAGGATTTCCTCCGAGTTCCGAATGAAATAGGTCGGCATCTCATCCGTGCATAAATCGACGATGTGAGACGTGTTGGACGAATTGTATCCCCCGACGATGATCGCCAGATCCGCGCCCTCCTCGATCAGGGCATACGTCGCATTCTGGTTCTCGTTGGTCGCATAGCACAGGGTGTCGGTCGTATCGGCAAAGTGTTCGCCGATGTTGTCGGCTCCGTATCGATCGATCAACGCCTGGCGAATGCGACGAGCGATCTCACGCGTCTCGGTCGCCAGCATCGTCGTCTGGTTGACGACACCCAGTCGCTTCAGGTGAACCTGGGGATCGAACCCGTCCGAGCACTTTTCCTCAAAAATCTCCGGGAAGACATTCGACTCCACGTCCCCCCGAACCACGTCGCATAAAACGTCGGCTTCCTCCAGGTCTCGAACGATCACCGTTGGAGCGTTCCGGACGCTGTGAGAAAAGGTCGCCCGCGTTTCTTCGTGTCGCACCTTACCGTGAACTACCACGGCGTAGCCAGCTTCACCCAGCTCTTCGCTCCGAGTCCAGACTTTCTCGACGAATGGACAGGTGGTGTTGTAAGTGTACGGGTCGATGTCTCGCGCCTCAAGGGCCTCCTGAATTTCAACGGTCGTCCCGAAGGCCGGAACGACGACGATGTCGTCCGGCTTCAACTCGGACCAGGGAATAATCTGTTCTCCCCCGGGGGTGAAGATGAATCGCACGCCACGATCTTCCAGATCCGTATTCACGTCGGGATTGTGAATCATCTCGCTCAGAAAAAACACGCGGTCGTCGGGATGGGCTTCGAGCGTTTTGTAGGCGATCTCGATCGCGTTTTCGACGCCGAAGCAAAACCCGAAGTGGCGGGCGAGCGTGAAGCGCACCGGGCCGAAATCCAAAACCGCCGGGGAGAGATCTCGCTTGAGCGGATCGGCCTCACGGCGCGACGACTTGACGCGTCCGATGATCGGGCTTCGGTAGGAATCGGGAATGTCGAAGGTGCGTGCCACGGGGCTCCGTCGTTGTCGGTTCGATCAGCGTTTAGTGAGGCAACGTCACGGGCTGGCCTGATTCGATCGAGTCGTAAGCGGCCAGCGCGATCTCCGTGGCCGCTCGGCCGTCCTGACCGCCCACGGGTGCGGGTTCTCCCAGGGCGATAGCCTTCGCGAAGGCCTCGATCTCCTGGGCGACGGGTTTTAGCTCTTTCTCGAGCGAGGAGACCGGCACGAATCGCTCGTCCTCTTCGCCTACCTTCACGGTCAGTCCGCCGTCTTCGCCCCAGAATCTTGGGAAAGTGATCGATCCACCCACGCAATCGACCCGCCCCCCATACCCACCGAGCGTGTTGGCATTGCTCGAATGGAGCGATCCGACCGACCCGTTCGCGTAGGACAATGACACCAGGGCCACATCCGGATAATCCTGGTCGCGATGGAGATACGTTCCCCCCGCGGCGTAGACGGTCCGAGCTTCGCCCATCACATTCCGCATGAAGTCGATTTCGTGGGCGTTGATTTCCATGAGGTTGCCCCCACTCTTCTCCCGTTGCAGGCGCCAGGGCACCTGCCATACGCCACCCAGGCCGCCACCCAATCGATGAACCGTCATACTCATCGGAACACCCAGGTCGCCTGACGTAACCAATCGCGCGACCTCGGTGTGAACAGGGTGGTAACGACACACCAGACCGACCCCGAGGGCAACCTGGTTCGAACGCGCAGCCTCGATGATTCGATCGCACGCCTCGAGCGAGGGTGCCAGTGGCTTTTCGCAAAAGACGTGCTTGCCGCTCTGTGCCGCGTCGACAGCCGGCGCCTCGTGCAGAAATCCGGGAGTCGCGATGAAAACCGCTTCCACGTCTTCGCGCGTCAGTAGATCCTCATAAGCACTCGCAAAGTCGCACGTCAGATCCTCGGCCAGAACCCGTCCTTTTTCTTCGTCGACGTCGCTGACACAGACGACTTTACAGCTCGAAAGACCGGCGGCATTCTCGGCCAGACTCCGGCCCATTACGCCGCACCCGATCAGGCCGAATTTCAACGGTTTATCACCCAAACAGCCACTCCTCCACCGTATTCGGATCGTGAAGGAATTAAGCCGACCCCTGCCGGACTGTCAACCGATTTGCCTGTTCACGGGAGCTCACCGCCTGTTCTGGCTTGCAAATTCGGGGTCGGACCCTACCTTGGATCCCGTTGCCAGGGCGCAACCTTCTTCAACCAATGTGCCAGAACGACGGAATCCATATCGAGCTGCGTCGTGGAGCCGACGGGTGGCAGTCGTGCAAGGAGACGAGCGTGAACGCACCCGACACGGAGGCCAATTGACCGTTGGCGAGCTGATCGATTTTCATCTCGCGATCCAGCAACCCGGTGCCCTCATCGGCTTCGACCAACTCTATGCCGATCGTATCGAGGCCCTGAAGCAGGCCATCCAGGAACACTACGGGTCGGAGGAAGCGTGGTTGTCGCTACCCGAAAGCTCGGAACTGCCCGATTCGGTCGAACAACACACACGGGAACTCGTCAAGCTGTATGAGGATTGGAAGAAAGAGAGCTGAGGCCTACAGATAGCCGTCGATACGGCCGTTCCGCCAGAGAGGGGCACGGTGAAGATCGCTGCCGATCGCGACATCGATGAACACCTTGCGGGGCGCACCGTTGATTTCTCGGTATTCGTAGCCGACCACGCCGTGCTTGAGCAACTCGACAATCGTTTTGAATGCTTCGGCCAGTTTCTCTTTGGAGAGGTCGGTCAGATCCAGACCGCTACGGCCGAGGTCGAGAAACTGATCGACCAAATCCAACGCGTCGGACCGATCGAAAACCGACGCCATCGATGCAGGACCGCGTGCACCACCCGGCGTCTGGTCAGCGAATTCGAGCAGCCTGGCTTCCACCGAGCTGGCGAACCCGTCATCGCCGATTCTCACGACTGCACCCAGATCTCTTCCTTAGTGCATGGTTTCATAAACATTATTACGTATGTCCTGAACATTATTTGTAGCTTATGTTCTCCTTCAAAAGGAGGAGAACAATGCCAAGACGTTCGCCTTATGTGGTGCTACTGTCTGAGAAGGAACGGGTCGACCTCGAGCGAATGGCTGGACAATATACGTTATCGTATTATCAAGTGATCCGATCGAAAATCGTGCTTCTCGCCGCCGAGGGATTATCCAACAAGATTATCGCCCAACGGTTGGATGTTCCGCGTCCGATCGTAAGCAAATGGCGTAAGCGCTTTTTCGAAGAGCGTCTTTCGGGACTCGAAGATAGATCTCGTCCCGGGCGCCCGCCCGGTTTTCCCCCCTCAGGTGGTCGTTCAGATCAAGGCGCTGGCGTGTGAACTACCGAGCGAGAGCGGGATACCGCTCTCGCGGTTCAGCTGTTCCGAGATTGCCGCCGAGGCAGTGCAAAGGGGCTTCGTTGCCAAGATCAGCGGCGCCACTGTCTGGCGCTGGTTGAACGAGGACGCGATTCGTCCTTGGTATCATCGCTCCTGGATTTTCCCACGGGACCCGGACTTCCAAACCAAAGCAGGTAGAGTCCTTGATCTGTATCACCGCCAATGGCAAGGAAAGCCTTTAGGGCCGAGGGAATATGCCTGAATCATGCATGAATTTGAGTTTAGGTTGTTTTGGAGTGATGTGATCACGCACAGGATTTGTTCTCGGCTTCTTCGGATGTCCAAGGTCCCGTAAGCGGTCTCTACGAGTCGCAAGAGTCACGATTTTCGTCCGGAACAGGTGTTGTTTTGCGACGTGTACATAGCTGTCCCCGGTATAGATCGGCGTTGTTACTGCGTGTTCGTTTCGAGCCTGGTGATGATTGACACCAAGACGTTTTTGAGTGGATACGATGTTGGAAAATGGAATCGGATTCTTCGTGCGCTTTCAATGACTCTCGCGCCGATTTTGAGGAAACGGTTCTGTATCGTGTTGACCTGAGGTTTGGTCCACGCGGTGCCCTTGAGTCCCTGTGATCGGAGTGCGTGAAGCAAGGCGTATGCAGCACTGTGTAGAAAGAGTCGGAACTGGTTGGCTTCAAACTTGTGGCACGATGTTCGATCGGATACGATCATAGATAAAGCCGTCTCGATTACTCTGTAAATTGGTCACGCGGTATCTTGGATTTGCTTCGCCGTTTGTGACTTCAGCCTTGTGAATGATCCGGCGAGGCTGCCGGTAGGTGCCAGCCTGATATGAGAAGGATGAGAACAAGCGAATCGTCTCCTTATGCTCGCTCAGACGTAGCGCTTGGTCCATCAGGTTTTGTCCAGCCGCTTTGAGCTTGGAGTTGGCGCCCTGGCCCAGAACGTAGTAGATACCGTTGTCTTCGCAGAAATCGTGCATCTCTGGTGAGCTGAACTTTGAGTCTGCGCGAACGATGATCTCCACGTTTGGCCAAGATCCGCGTAGGTGTTCCACCAAGCGCTTGAGAATAGAAACGACCTGTTTACCGTTCGTCGGATGCCCGGGTCTCAAGATCGTCGTAATGAGCTTGCCGCTTTGGCCTTCATAGATATGTAGCGGCATATAGCAGTGTTCATTGTAATACGCGTTGAAGAGTGAAAATTGTTGCGCACCGTGCGTTGGGTCATCCGTGTCGTCGATATCGAGAATGATGCTTGGGGGTGCCTGGTCATACGATGCGATGAACCCGTCTACAAAAGCCCGTGCGAGCCGATACAAATCCGAGCGTCGCACATCATTCTCAAGTCGTGTCATCGTTGATTGGCTCCCGAGATCAGGACCGGAAAGAGGAAGCCGATCGCAGGCAGCCTTGACGCCCGGATCGTGGCGCAAATCATCACAATCGACGGCATCTTCATAGCCGCAAGCGATCTGAAAAACACGCTGCTTCACAAGATCCAAAAGCGTGTGATCGATATAGCTTGGGTGACGACGATCTCGCAAAGCATCTACCATTCTGGCGATCAATCCCATCTGAGACTCAAGGGCGCGAAGCAACAGAACTCCACCGTCACTCCTGACGGCGCCACCGGCAAAATCAGCCTCAACTACCTTGCCCGAAATGCTTGCGAATGGTAACCGGATCTGACTAGGTTCTATCACGGTAGTTCCTTCCAAGTGTTGTTTTGATGTGTCAGCCCTAATGTAGGGAAAAACAAACACTTGTACAAGGAGACTACCTTTTTTATGGGCTCTATCCGGGTTTCTCAACGGTGAAACTATAGAATGACAAGGTCATAGATCGTTCCCTACGCTTGGTTGTGTGTGTAGGACAATCAAAGCGAAGGGGGTGCGACCTATGACCGGGAGCAGATTACTATCGAAACTGCTGAGATTCAAGGGGTTCCGTGTTGTCAGCTGGTGGTTTGAGGGGAGAAGCTGCTTCGTCATCGCCGTAAAGCCACATAAGAATGGTTGTTGTTGTCCGGAGTGCGGCCGTCGAGGTAAAATCGTCCGCACAATGCCCCATCCGCGTCGGTGGCGTGACATTCCGGTGTGCGGGTGGAGGGTCTGGCTTCTCTACCATCCTCGGGAGATTCGGTGTCCTACCCACGGTCGTGTGGTCGAGGAGATTCCGTGGGCGGAGCGGTTCTCTCGGGTGACGTATCGCTTCGAGTATGCCATGCTGCGCTACTGCCAGACCATGACGCAGAAGGCGGCGTCCGAGTTACTGCGCATCTCTGCCTCGACGCTGTCGGATCTCCTTCACCGATCCATCACGCGGCTTCGTGAAGGTCATCGTATCCGAGGGCTCAAAACCATCGGGATCGACGAGATCTCCTACGCCAAGCGTCACAGGTACGCCACGCTCGTTTACGATCTGGACCGCTCCTGCGTGGTGTGGGTTGGCCGCGGCAGGGCGCGTAAAACGATCGATCGGTTCTTCACAGAGGCTCTCAGTCCCTACCGGAGATCCAAGATCGAGTGGGCCTGCTGCGACATGAGCGAAGCTTACATCGGAGCCATCCAGGAACACTGTCCGAATGCCAAGCTGGTCCTCGATCGCTTTCACATCGTCAAGGCTCTCAATGCCGCCGTTGACGAGGTCCGTAAGGACCAGTGGCGTAAAGCTGCCCCGGATGAGCGCAAAGCCATGAAGGGCCTCCGATGGCTCCTCTACCGGCACTCAGCGACACGCTCCAGAGGGGATACTCGGACACTCAAAGCACTGGAGAAGGCGAACTACCGAATCTATAGAGCCTGGAGACTCAAGGACGAGTTCGAGCAGTTCTGGGAATACAAAGCGCCCTGGGCTGCCGAACGCTTCCTGAAATGCTGGACGACGTCCGCACTCAGAAGTCGACTTGAACCCCTGCGAAAGTTCGTCAGGACCCTGCGACAGCACTTCTTCGGCGTCCTCGCATTCGTGAACACGCGTCTTACCAACGCCATCGCCGAAGGCCTCAACCGAATCGTCCAAATCGTCAAGAACCGAGCCAGCGGATTCCGCACACTCGACGCATTCAACGATATGATCTTCCTTACCGTCGGAGACATAAACATCCCTGAGCAGATTCCGAAGAGGTTCCGCACACGCTAACCGCGCCCCCATGCCAGGAACCACGGCACCTTCACCCACTTCATCTCGTTGAGAGATCCGGATATAGCCTTTTTTATGCATAATTCAGGTATGTACTTTCTGCCGACGAAAAGACCAGTATTCAAGCACGAGCTCGCAAGCACGTTACCCTACCGCCAGCCTCGAACAGAGCGGCACGCGTTGAAACACGAATACGAGCGGAAAGGAGCCCTGGCCTATCTGGCTGCTCTCGACGTGCACAATGGTCGAATCTTCGGTCTCTGTGAGTCTTCTTCGGGTATCGAGCCCTTCAACCGGCTCCTGAGCCTGATCATGAGCCGGAAACCCTATTGCTCGGCAAAGAAAGTCTACCTCATCGTGGATAATGGCTCCTCGCACCGAGGGCAAACATGCATCGACCGTATCCAGGGGAAGTGGCCAAACATCCACCCCGTTCACCTTCCGATCCACGCAAGCTGGCTCAATCAGATCGAGATCTACTTCTCGATCCTCAAACGCAAGGCTCTGACACCTATCGAATTTGCATCGCTCGAAGAGCTTGAGGCAAGAATCCTCGGTTTTCAGGAACGCTACGGACGTATCGCCACACCCTTCAAATGGAAGTTCACACGAACAGATCTCGCGGAGATGATCGACAAACTCAGGTTCTACGATACGCCCTTGGCAAAGTCTGCTTAGAATACGTAACCGTATTTGCGAACAGGAGTACTAAGGGCGTCGGTGGGTGAGCCGAAACAGACAATAGCCCAGACCAAGAATACCGAACACGACGCCGGACACGAACCAGGGCTCCGGCTTGACGCGTGACTCGTAGGCCAGATAGGCGCAGGATAGGCCGAAGGCCACGTGAAGAATGAACATCAGATAGAACCAGGCCAAGGGGCACCTCCAGGAAAGAGATACTTAATATTACTTATTATTAATATCGGCCAAATTCTATTTCTCTTCAGTCCTCGTTTCTCACCTAAAATGCTTATTTAAACACACTTATGTCTACACTTTCTCGCTTCAATCGAAAGATCCTCCCGACCCTCATCGATGCGACAAGAGGATCCCGTATCCTGGCGGACATCCGGGAGATCTGCAAGACGGACCGCTGGAACTCTTTCGACCGGTTTCACGACACCACCAACACCCTCGTCGAGCGATACAAGGCGGCTGGTGCCCGGGTGGAGGTCACTCCCATCAAGACCGGCGGCCACATCGGCACGGGGCGATGGGTCATTCGCGAGACCACGGACGTGGTCTCGGCAACCGCAGACGTCATCGCACCCGTTCGAAGACGTCTGCTCAGCTATGCCCGGAATCCGTGGTCCGTCATCCAGTGGAGCGCGGCCACACCCGCCGATGGATTGACGGGTCCGCTCGTCATCCTCGACACCCCCGAGGCCATTCAGAAAACCGAGCGATCGCTCGAGGGGTGCATCGTCCTCACACGTCACAACGTGCGAAACATCGTCCGCGATCTGTCCGACCGCGGAGCCGCCGCCGTCATCACCGACATCGCCGTCGACGGTCACCCCGACGCCAAGGCCTGGACCAAGTTCGGCTGGGGCGCCGTCGGACTCGAGGCCAGCGCCGCCAGGCTGGTTGGGCTCGTCCTCTCCGCCAACGAAGGCAAAGCCCTCCGTGCGCTCGCAAAGAAGGGCGAGGTCCGGCTTCATCTTCGCGTTGACATCCGGCCGAACATCGGAACGCACGACCTCGTCAGCGGTATCGTCAAGGGGTCGGCTGATCCACAGGACGAACTCTGGGTCCTCGCCCACAGCGCCGAACCGGGCGCTCACGACAACGCATCCGGCGTCGCGCTTTGTCTGGAAACCGCTCGCGTCCTCGAGTCTCTCATTCGAAGAGGCAAGATCTCGCGACCCAAGCGAACCCTCCGCCTCCTTTCGGGATTCGAGTGCTACGGTTTCTTTCACTACCTCGAACACCAGAATCGCTATCAGCCGCCCCTCGCGGGAATCTGCGTCGACACGGTCGGCGCCCGACCCGACGTCTGTGACGGCAGACTTTCGTGGCGAGCGACCGTTCCCTCATCCGCGGGGTTCGTCGACCAAGTCGGAGGCGCCATCATCCGCGCGACGCTTCGACAGACACGACCGGGATATCGTCTGGTCGAAGGCGACTTCATCCCCACGAGCGACACCCTCATCGGCGACCCGCGTTACGGTTTCCCCTGTCCGTGGATCAACACGCACTTACGGCGTGGCGATCGTGCGTGGAAGGCCTATCACTCCTCGGCCGACACACCCGACGTCCTGAGTCCTGTCGGCCTACAGGCCTGCTCGGCGGCCGTCACTGGCTACCTCGCCTACCTCGCAGACGCCGGAACCGTCGACCTCCTCGAAATGGCGGCAGCCGAGACTGCACGTGCGAAATCAGCGCTTGCCCGAACCCGTTCGGTCGACAAGGCGGACTTCATCCGTCAGCGTCACGCCGAATCGCTTAAACGTCTCGAGCGTTGGATATGGGAAGGTGACAGGAACGAAACGCTGCGTCGACTCGCCGAGGAGAGATCGGCCGTCGACGGATCAGGACCCCGCGCTCGGCCAAAAACTTTGCGAACACGCGAGGCCCGTGTGGTAGTCAGACGGACACGGGCCCTGACGCCCACTGCGGAGAATACGCCCGTTCCGATCAAGAACGAGATTGCCGGTGCACAGCTTTCTCCGTGGGCGCTCTTCTGGGCGGATGGCCGGCGAACGCTCGGAGAGATCAATCGTCTGGTGTCGATCGAAAGCGGGAAGGACGTCACCCTCGATCGGGTCGTCCGATACTTCCAGGGGCACGCCGAGCTCGGCTACGTCGATCTCATTCAGCCCGACCGAATCGTCTCACGGAAATCCGTCGTTGGTGACTTCCGCCGACTCGGATTGCGACCCGGCATGAACGTGATGGTCCACAGCTCCCTGGCGTCCGTCGGTCACGTCGCCGGTGGGCCCGACACCCTCATCGACGCGATGCTCGACATCATCGGCCGCGATGGCACGTTGATGATGCCTTCGTTCAACCACCGGGCTGCGCACGTCTACAACCCGAAGACTTCACCCACGACGAACGGCGCGCTGCCCGACGCCTTCTGGCGACGCCCGGACGTCGTCAGAAGCGATCACCCAACCCACGCCGTCGCCGCTTTCGGCCCCAAAGCCGAAGCCTTCTGTCGGGACCACGTCGCCCTCGGGCTCTGGACGGCCGACAGCCCCATCGCCCGTCTCGTCGCCGAGAACGGTCACGTCCTTTCCCTCGGCGTCACCCATACCTCCAGCACAGCCTACCACGTGGGCGAGCTCTCCGTCCCCTGCCGGTGCATCGACCCCTTCGGCGGCAAGGGCCGCATTGTCACGATCGAAGGCGCCGTCAGGGCCGTACGCGGACTGGCGTGGCGGGACGACACCTGTCCCGTTTCGCCCGACCGTCTCAACGACACACTCGCGAAGCGGCAGCGCTCAGGTCGCATCGGCGAGGCGACGGCCACGCTCGTGCCCGCCCGTCTGATTGTGCAGGCAAGACGGCGGCACTTGCGTTCGGTCTGTCCCACCTGTCGGATCCGGCCGAGGGCATAGGGATTGCCACCCCAACAGGATCCAAAAAAAAGAGCTCGTAGTCTATGAACGAAACCGTTCATTGCCTTGCCCCCGATGGTGGAGCGGCTGAAGGTGGTTGCTTTATGAGCAGAAGTGTCTCCGGTCGGTGGCAGAAACGACTGTCATTGACAGCTTCTGCATCCTGGTTTAGGCAGACACCTTGGGATTTCCATCAGACCGGATACGTAATCGACTCGTTGTAGGGAATGATCAGCGGCAGCGGCCCATCTTCCGGGAAACTTTGAATGTAATCACCCGGATCGTAGTTGCGGCTGACGAAGCACTGATAGTGCGCGGGGACAACCGTGCGAAGACCCAGCTTGAACGCTGTTTCAACCGACCCCGGGAAGAACGGAAATTCACCTTCGTCAGGATGGGTCGTCAGGATGCCGATGTTGGGTTCGAGTTGGGCGATAGGCTGGATGAGTTCATCGTGATTGGCGAAGGTGTTGATGGGATCGCCGGAGAGATAGAGGTTCGTGACACCGAAACCGAGCACGTAGCCCAGGTGCTGAACGTCGGGCGGTTTGATGTCCTCTTCGGGCACACCTGCGGGCGGCTTGGCCCAGACGACGTGTGCTCTGACGTCTTCGAGATCCGTGACCTCACCCGCGGTGACCTCGGTCGTCAGTTCCATCGGAATCCCGTTGTCGAGCAGATTCTCGATGCTCTCAGACGGACCGACGTAGCGGCAATCGGGAAAGGCATCGTGAATCCGCTGAATCGATTCGATGCAGGTGTGATCGCCGTGATTATGGGTGAGGATGACGTAGTGGGTTTCCAGATCGGCTTCGTTCAGAGGCGGTTCGGCGTGGATGAAACGATCGGCCGGCCGCTCGTGGGGAAAGTAAGGGTCGCACTGGATGACCGTGCCTGCGCCCGACTTGAACGCGAATGAACTCTGCCCGAACCAGTGGAGTGCGACGTGATCGGGTGGTACGTCGATGTCGTTCAAGCGATGCATAAGAGCCCCCGATACAATCGTGTGAAACGAGACAGGTGACGCGTATGGGGGATCAATAATCCCCTTGGACCGCATTGTGTCAAGCGATGCTTGGTTAGATGGGATGCCACGGATATATTCGATAGACCGATGGCTGTGAACCGTTCTCCGTTCTCCGGATTATCGAATTTCTCGCGGGAATACTGCATTCTGCCTTCAAAAGTTTACCTCGTCGTCGCGCTTTCGACCGTGGCCGTTGCCTGCTTACAGGGCGATCCAGTCGACGACACCCTGGAGCAGAAGGTTCAGTCTGAAAAGCGATCGGTTCAGCCGCCGACTCGCGCTCCTCTGAGAATTGACCCGAGCATTCTCGAAGATCGAGATTTCAGGGAATCACCCGCGCTGGCGGGACGAGTGACGAAGGGGCGATTACCTCCTGTTGACGAAAGGTTGCCCGAGAATCCGCTGGTTGTCGTACCGATGGAGGAGATCGGACGATACGGCGGGACGATTCGGCGCGCGCTCGCAGGAGACATTGTTCAGACTGCAGGGGTGAACAAGACTCTCAGCGAGGGGCTGATGGGCTATCATCGCCCTTTGCCCGAGTCGATCGAATACAACCTTGCGGAGAGCTACCATTACGAGGACGAAGGGCGGGTCGCGATCTTCAAGATCCGGAAGGGGATCAAGTGGTCGGATGGACATCCGTTTACGGTCGACGACATCCTGTTCTGGTATTACGACACGGAGGTCGACGACGACGCCCGCAACGATGCGGTGATGTCGTTGGTGTGGTTGGTGGGCGACGAGCCGATCCAGATGGGAGGATCGACGACCACACCCTGCGCGTGTTCTCGCCGAAACCACTCGGACGCGTGCTCCAGGCCTTCTGCTCGAACGAGGTGGTGTTACCCAAGCACCACTTTTCGCGCTTTCACCCGCGCTACAATCCGGAAAGCGACTACGAAACGTTCAGGGACAGTACGACCAACGCCCAGCGAGTGCTGCAGCCGGGCGTTCCTCGCCTGTCCGCGTGGCACCCCGTCCGGTGGGAGCGAGGGCAGCGAGTCATCTACGAAAGGAACCCGTATTACTGGAAGGTCGACACGGAAGGGAATCAGCTGCCCTACGCGGACCGGATCGAGTTCAACGTGATCCAGGACTCTCAGGTGATTCTACTTAAGTTCATGAATGGAGAAATCGATCTGTTCGGGCGCTACGCCCAGACGAGCATGTATCCCACCCTTAAGGCGGGCGAGCGGAACGGGAAGTTCAAAGTCCGCGTCACGGGGCCCGAGCGAGGGTTGACGCTTTACCTGAACTGGGATGCGCCGAACCCGGCCTTGCGGGAGGCTTTCCGGGAACGGAAGGTGCGGATGGCGCTCTCGCACGCGATCAATCGCGAGGAGCTGAACCAGATCATCTTCCACGGTCTGCTTGACCCGTCCGGCTACGCCCTCGCACGTCAAAGTCCTTACTTCGACGAGCGCCTCTACAAGCTTTATACCGAGTTCGATCCGGACCTCTCTCGCAGGTTGTTGGACGAAGCCGGTTTCGTCGACCGCGATGGGGACGGCACGCGAGAACTGAAGGACGGAACGCCTTTCTCGCTGAGCATCGATGTTGTAATCACACCGTCGATGTGGGTGGACGCTGTCGAGCTGATTGTCTCGCAGTGGGCCGAAGCCGGTGTCGAAGCGCACATCAACGCGACGTTGAGGGACATCCTATGGCCACGCAGGACGAATGGTGAGTTCGACATTCACGTCTGGGGCCTGGAGGGACCGGCCGATCCGCTCGCGCGCCTGAACGACTGGGCGATTATGGCCCCGACCGTCCCGTTCTGGCATCGGAATGCGTTCAAGGAGGCGCAACCCTGGCTGCGTGAAGCGACGGAGCACGTCTTCGGGTCCCTCACGACGATCGACTCAGTTGTGCTCCGCGGACATATGGAACGAGTGAGAGATCTTCACACCGAGAACATCGCGGCGATCACGGTTGGCGCGAACTACCGTGTTTGGGGCGCGGGCACGCGGCTGGGAAACGTGCCTTACGAGAACACGGCCGCGACAGTGTTCCAGGGATGGGGACGGCCGGTTTTTCACGAGCAGATTTACATAAAGGCAGTGAACCGTGAGCCGTGAAGCGTTGGCCGGAGAGACGGCTCTACCCCAACGCACAGTGTTCACAGTTTAGGGATAACGGACAACGGAAACGTGTCTTCCGACAACATCATCGAAGGTATCCCCGAGGCGGCGCCGGACAAAATGCCGGTTCGTGGCGACGGGGTGTCGCTTCAGGTCAACGAGATTTTCTACTCGATCGAGGGCGAGGGCGCGCGGGTCGGTCAGCCCACGACGTTCGTGCGATTGTCGAAGTGTAACCTGGCCTGTTTCTTCTGCGACACGGAGTTCGATAGCTATACGGTGATGAGTGTCGCGGAAGTTGTGGAGGAGGTCGAGGTTCACGCAGCGAGATGGGTGAGTCTGACGGGTGGGGAGCCTCTCGGTCAGGACATCCGGCCGCTTTGTGAGACACTGAGGAGCGCGGGCTATCGCCTTCACATCGAAACGAACGGGGTCACGAGGCCGGATCTAGAACTGTTTGACCTGATCGAATTCTGGACCGTGAGTCCAAAGCGTCGCCGAGTGATCGAGGGGTTCGTGCGGATCGACGAGCTGAAATACATCGTCGGAAAGACCTTCCGTGAAGATGACGTTGAAACGGACCTGACAGGGGTGGTGTATCTGCAGCCGGAGTCGAGCAAACCCGAATACATTCACAAGACGCTAGAAATCCTGACACGTCATCCCGACTGGCGATTGTCCTGTAGGATCCACAGGATGCTGAACTTGCCGTAAGTCTTTTGCCGAGCAGGCGTGCAGCGAGCAGGCGTGGCAACGACATCATCAAAGGGCCAACGGGCCTTAGCCCACACCACGGGGCTGGGTTTGATGATCGGAGTCTCGGGGCCCAAGCGGTGTCACCCCGGTACGCTTCTTGGCCGGGGCCCATTCTACTGTGGAGATAACGTTGTCACTAGTGTCACGTCCCAGGAATAACTAGAAAAACATTCGATTCTGTCGTATGGTTCCTCAAGCACTCATTCTTGGGAGGAACCGATGGCTAGAGGTCGTCCGTTACAGCCACTGAACATCAGTGATGAGGTCCACGATCAACTCGAGTCATTGTCTCGTTCGCGTAGCATGTCTCACGCTTTGGTGCGTCGCGCGAAGATCGTCTTGATGAGCGATTGCGGTCTGACCAATCAGGAGATCGCGGAACGAGTCGGGTTGTCCGGAGCGTCTGTCGGCAAGTGGCGTCGTCGCTTCTGCGAGCAAGGCTTGATGGGACTGTATGACGAATTGCGTCCTGGAGGGCCACGGTCGGTCAGCGACGAAGAGATCTCCTCCCTCATCTACAAGACGCTCAAGAAGCAACCGAAGGGTGCCACCCACTGGGACCTGTCGTTCGATGGCCGACGAGACGGGGCTCTCCAAGTCCTCGGTTCAACGTGTATGGAAAGCTTTTGGACTGCAACCGCATCGACAGAAGCACTTCAAACTGTCGAACGATCCCTTCTTCGTCGAGAAAGTCAGGGATATCGTCGGTCTATACCTGAACCCACCGGACAACGCGATGGTGCTCTGTGTAGACGAGAAGAGCCAGATTCAAGCACTCGAACGGACACAACCGATTCTTCCTTTGGGTCTCGGATACGTCGAGGGCGTCACTCACAGCTATATCCGGAACGGCACGACCACCCTCTTTGCAGCGCTCAACATCGCATCCGGCAAAGTTCTGACTCAGTGCAAGCCCAGACACCGCAACAAAGAGTTCCTTCAGTTCCTCAAGCACATCGACAAGAACGTCCGAGCTATAATCAAAAGGTGTGGAAAAAGAGAAAGGGCGACCCTACCCTTCCCGTGAGATAGTTGATTCACACAAAACCGGGTGAGAGGCCCGGTTGGGAAGGAGGATCGCCGTGAAGGAACATACGCATAGAGCCCCATTGAAGTCCATGCCGACGTGGGAGACGGTTGACGATTGGATCCGTGAAGAGATCCAGGGCCGGTTCCAGTCCATTCTGGAGGAGGAGGCGACCGCGTTCTTGGGCCGGTCGTGGTATGAGCGCCGAGCCGAGGTCGATAGCTCCACGGGCTACAGGAACGGCTACGGCAAGCCCCGGCGTCTCTCGACGAGCTGCGGAACGATCAAGGTCCGGCGTCCCCGGGTTCGTGGTCTGGAAGAGCGGTTTGAAAGCCGCATCCTCCCCCTGTTCGCCCGGAGAACCAGGGCCATTGGAGATCTGCTTCCCGACCTTTATCTCCACGGTCTCTCCCAGGGCGACTTCGAGTTGTCTTTGCGTGCGCTGCTCGGTGATGGCGCGCCGCTTTCGCCGACCTCGATCGCTCGTCTTCGAGGGAAGTGGGAGGTCGACTTCCAGGACTGGAAAGAAAGGCGTCTGGATAATCGCGAACTGGTCTACGCCTGGGCTGATGGCATCTACGTCAAAGCCGGGCTCGAGCGCGAGAAGGCGTGTCTGCTGGTCGTGATCGGCGCGATGAGCGACGGCAGCAAGGAGATCCTGGCGATAGAACCCGGTTATCGAGAGTCTACAGAATCCTGGCTCACGGTGCTCCGGGATCTCCGGGATCGCGGGCTCGAACATCCTGTCCTGATCGCCGCGGACGGGAATATGGGCATCTGGGCGGCCGTTGATCAGGTCTGGCCAGAGAGCCGGCAACAACGGTGCTGGAACCACAAGATCCTCAACGTGCTCGACAAGGTCGCCAAGCGTGCACAGGCTGAAGCCCGCGCACTGCTCGTCCAGATCCCCTATGCCGGCACGAAAAAGGAGGCCGAGAAGCTCCGGAAACGCTTTGCCGCACGGTATCGCTCACAGTTCCCTGCCGCCGTGGAGACGCTCGAAAGAGACTGGGATCGGATGGTCACGTTCTACGACTTCCCGAAGGAACACTGGAAACACCTGAGAACCACGAACGTCGTCGAGAGCCCCTTTGCTTCCGTTCGGCTTCGCACAAACGCCGCCAGGCGATTCAAGAAAGTCAGGAACGCCACGGCTCTCATCTGGCGTACGCTCAAGGTCGCAGAGAGCCGATTCAGGAAACTCACCGCGCCACACTTGCTACAACAAGTCTACGATCAGAAACACTCAACCGAACCGCAGGTCGAAGCCGGGAAGATGGCCGCCTGATTTCTTTTACACACCTATTGACCTGAGCTCGAACGTCCCAAAGGATCTCGACATCCATCTGGTCGTCGATAACTACGGCACTCACAAGCACCAGAACGTCAAACGTTGGCTCACCTCACGTAAAAGATACCACGTGCACTACACACCAACGTATGCCTCCTGGCTAAACCAGGTAGAGATCTGGTTCGGCATCATCACACAAAGAGCAATCCGACGAGGAACCTTTCGGAACGTCAAGGACCTGATCGCCTGCATCAAGAAATTCACTGATCACTACAACGAGAATTCTACACCCTTCGTCTGGACCGCCACGGCAGATTCAATCCTCGAGAAAGTCCATAAACTTTTGAAGCTTATACGCGGGACGTGACACTAGTGGATGCGCGAAGAAAATGGATCCCGGCCTGAGACCTGCCGGGATGACAGTACGCTTCGCGTGCTGAGCCGGGTTGCATCTGAGGGCCAACGGCCCGTGCGGCCACTTTTCATTGTCCATTTGCATTCTGCGATGATCGAATCTCTCCCAACACCACACGGTGAATTGCGGTTGCCAGCATTTCTGCCCGACGCGACGCGTGGCGCAGTGCGTGCAGTCGATATGTGCGACGTTCGGAATGCAGGGATCGATGCGCTGATGGTGAACACGCTCCATCTGTCGTCACAGCCGGGAACCTCGGTGGTGAAGGAGGCGGGTGGCATTCATCGTTTTTCGGGTTGGGATGGGCCGGTTGCATCCGACTCGGGTGGGTTCCAGGTGCTGTCGTTGGCGGCAGGGGGACCGAAGGGTGTCAGCGTGAGCAAGAGGGGCCTGTCCTACAAACCGGAAGGTCAGACGAAGCGACGCCAGCTGACGCCGGAGAAGTGCATCCAGTACCAGGTTCAATTGGGTGCGGACATCCTGTTCTGCCTGGACCACTGTCCACCGGCTAGCACAGATGCTGCCACCCACCGTGAGAGTGTCGATCACACGGTGGCGTGGGCTGAGCAATGCAAGACGGCGTTCGAAGAGCGATATCCGAAATCCGATTTCAGATCTCCGATCTCCGATCGTCATTCCGGATCCAGGATCCCGGATCTCCGCCCCCTTCTATTTGCAGTCATTCAAGGCGGTGAGGACAGGGCCCTTCGTGCCGAATGCGCAGAACGACTCCAAGAGATCGGTTTCGATGGCTACGGCTTCGGTGGATGGCCGGTGGCGGACGACGGCGGGCTGGTCGATAGCGTGGGTCAGGTAGCAGACCTGTTGCCCGATGATCTTCCCCTGCACGGACTGGGCATCGGGAAGCCAGAGAACGTTGTGGCCGCCTGGCGTCTGGGATACCAAACGTTCGATTGTACCCTGCCTACGCGAGATGCAAGGCAGGGCCGTCTCTACGCTTCCACGTCGGATTCGTTCGACGGCGACTACGACTACGTCCACATCGAGAAGGAGCGGTTCTCACGCGATCACCGGCCGATCGATGACGGATGTGATTGTACCACCTGCCTGCGTTACACGAGGGCGTACCTCCATCATCTCTTTTCGGTCGGAGAACCGGTTGGTGCCCGGTTGGCGACGGTCCACAACCTTCGCTTTTATTCCCGGTTGATGGGTCTGTTGAACGCGGAATCAGGCGTTTGAGTTCACGGCCGTCCGTCGAGATGATTGTCACCGCGATCCGGCGGACACCCAAGTATGCGCCGCTCTGCGCATCGGTCATCGAAAGAGCGGCTGTTCAGGCGGTCGGCCGGTATCGTACACGAAAGGAAGCCGAGAAAGCCGCACGACGACGACTGCATCAGATCTACGGAGCCTACCTGAGCGGCACGTGGCTCACCGTTCTTCAGCAGGCGCTCGGCGGTGTCGATGAGGGGACAGTGGAGGATTCCCGTGCGTTCTGTCGTCCATTGCTCGACCTTCACGCGTCGACGCGTGAACGCACGGACGATCTCGACCGCCTGTTTGTGGAGATTTTCACTCGGACGGGTCACCCTGAGCGCGTCCTGGATCTTGCGTGTGGATTGAGTCCGTTGACCATTCCGTGGATGGATCCGCTCGAATGCTGCGATTACACGGCGGTCGATCTGCACGAGGGACTAATAGAGGCACTCAACGCGTTTTTCAGCGCATTCTCGCTGAAGGGTGAAGCTGTGTGTGGCGATGTTCTCGAATGGTCCAGGTTCGAGGCGGATGTCGTCTTCTTGTTGAAGGTCCTGCCGTGCCTGGCTCGACAGAAGAAGGATGCCGACCTGCTGACGATCGCCCGCATCCCATCACAATGGGTGGTCGCCTCCTATCCCTCGCGCTCGCTCAGCGGTCGCAATGTAGGAATGGTCTCACACCACGAAACACGACTGCGCGAAATTGCAGAGCTTAGTGGGAGGAAGGTATTTCCGGTTCAGGGATTCTCCGAGGCCGTCTACGTATTGGAAAAATTGGCGTAAGGTGTTGATTTCAGGCGCGTTGTTGTGTCTGGCCAGGCTGGGCTTTTCCCTTGACTCTTTTCGGGCGAACCAATAGATTATGCAGACTGTGGCTTAAAAGACGTTCACTCTTCCCCGGAGGCATCTCGGGTGGTCAAGTCCCATAGTCCGTTGAAACTCATCGGGCTCCGTGGTATTCATGCTCTCTGCCGAGCATCTTGATTGTCGCCGAGATTCAGGTTGTTTTTCAGTGCTTGCCTGAGCAGCGGGAGGTGTTTGTATCCGCTCACGCGTCGCAGGCGTGGTTCGATGTCGAGGAGTGCGGCCGCGACCCATCTGTGTCGCTGAGGAGAGTTGTTCCAGCGGTTGACCTTCCGTATCAGGTTGCCGGTCATGCTGTTGAGCGCCTCGATGCAATTGGTGGTTCGGAAGCTTCGCTTCAAGAACGGGAGCATCCCCAGCCGGTGGAGGGTCAGGGTTTCCTCCAGTCCTTCCTCGAGGCTTGCCACGGCAGACTGATTCATCAGCTTGAGTTCGGGTTTGAGTGATTCGAGTGCGGCCTTTGCCTCCTCGTAGGTGTCGCAGTCATAGGCTTTCTGAAGTTTCCGTCGAACTCTTGGACGTTCTGCCTCCGGGAGGTAGCTGACGACGTTCTCGCGCTTGTGCCACTGACAGCGATGCACGCACACATCCCCTTTGAGGGCTTTGGTGACGGCACTGCGGAGTCCCTTTGAGCCGTCCAGCACAACGAGAAGGCCCTGGTCGTAGCACAGGCCTCTCCGGATGAGATCCTGGATCAGCTGACGGCAGATCCGTTCGTTCTCCGTCGCCGATTCGACGAAGCCCAGGGGGATCTTCTGGCCGTCCGTCGTGACGCCCGGAGCGATCACGATCTCTTCGTCGGCAAAGCTCTTTCCGTCGATGAACAGGGCGACCAAGTCGTAGTCGTCGAGCGGTCGTTCCTGGAACTGCTTCAGCTTCTTTGCGGTGGCTTTGATGAACCGTCGCGAGACGGAGGATGCCGAGATTCCGAACGCTTCGGGTACCGACTCTGCACAGGCTCTGTAGTTGCGACAGGAGATTCCCTTGAGCACACGAAGCAGCAGCTTCTCATCCATCGCTCTGGGCCTCTGCATCCCCCGGTATGCGGCCAGAGAAACCTCCGTATCGGACTCGACGTCGCGCACACGGGGAACGGCCACCGGCAGCTTCTGGTCCATCAGATACACGGACCCTTTCTGGCTTCCCCATCGACGATGCGACTGCTCTGAACCCTTACGCGCATACCGAACGCCTGCGAGCTGCTCCACCTCCTGCTGGAGCACGTCGGCAACGGCCTCCAGACCCAGCGGAATCAGCGCCCGGATCACCGATAAACGCGTCTCCAAATCCATAACGTCTGACCCAACCTTGACTTCGCCATCCCCTGCAAATAGCTTCTCCATCGTGGGCTCCTTTCTTACGGGTACACGCTCTCACACGCGTACCCACAACGTAAGTTTGGAGCCCTTTAAGTTTCAACTAGGATAGGGACCTCACCTCTCGGGACGGACATCTGCCTTACCCCATTTGCAGGATTCTCGATCAGGACGCGCAGATGGTGGATGGCGCGTCCATTCGTGTTTTATGGCCAACCGCGAGATCACTGTTACACTGCCCGATGGGTCAGAAAAGGCCTACGAGGCGGGAACGACGATCCAGCAGGTCGCCGAGTCTATCGGGGAAGGATTGGCACGCGCCGCGTTGGCGGGGAAGGTCGACAACCGCGTCGTCGACCTAAGCCACGCGCTCGACGAAAACGCCGACGTTTCGATATTGACGTTTCGGGACGATGGCGGGAAAGAGGTTTACTGGCACAGCACCGCGCACGTGATGGCGCAGGCCGTGCAGGATCTGTTCCCAGACGCGAAGGTGACGATCGGACCGCCGATCGACAGCGGCTTCTACTACGATTTCGACGTCCCCGAGCCGTTTACGCCCGACGATCTGGAACGGATCGAAGGACGAATGGCGGAGATCGCGAAGGAAGATCAGCCGTTCGAGCGGGACGAGCTGCCGCGCGACGAAGCCTACAGGATGTTCGACGAGATGGGCGAGCCCTACAAGCTCGAGATTCTCGACGACATCGAGTCGGACGAAACGATCAGCATCTATCGGAACGTGGACAAGTTCTGCGATCTCTGTCGTGGCCCTCACGTTTCAGGCACAGGGAAGATCAAGGCCGTCAAGTTGTTGAGCTCGTCGGGCGCCTACTGGCGCGGGGACGAGCGGAACAAGATGCTCCAGCGGATCTACGGTATCTCGTTCCCCGACAAGAAAGGCCTGAAAGCGTATCTCGATCTACTGGAGGAGGCGAAGCGCCGGGATCATCGGACGATCGGGACACAGCTGGATCTGTATTCGATCAACGACAACGTCGGGCCGGGGTTGGCGCTGTGGCATCCCAAGGGGATGCGGATCCGGCGCGAAATCGAGGACTTCTGGTATAAATCGCATTTCAGTGGGGGCTACGAGCTCGTCGGCTCGCCTCACATCGGGCGGTCTTCACTGTGGGAGACGAGCGGTCACTTAGATTTCTACTCAGAGGGGATGTACTCCCCGATGGATATCGACGGGCAGAGTTACTACGCCAAGCCGATGAACTGCCCGTTCCATTCGATGATTTACAAGAGCCGGCTCCGCAGCTACCGTGAGCTTCCGTTCCGGTGGGCGGAGATGGGGACTGTCTACCGTTACGAGGCGTCGGGCACGTTGCACGGGCTGATGAGGGTCCGAGGGTTCACGCAGGACGACGCCCACATTTTCTGCCGCCCCGACCAGGTCGAAGACGAAATCACGCACGTCATCAATTTCTCGCTGAACGTTTTGCAAGCGTTCGGCTTCGAAGACTATGCACTCTACGTCAGTACGCGGCCAGAAAAGTACGTGGGGGACCCGGACGCGTGGGATCGGGCGACCGACGCCTTGAGGCGCACGGCGGATGAACGGGGATTGGTTTACGAGGTCGACGAGGGCGGAGGCGCGTTTTACGGGCCCAAGATCGACGTGAAAATCCGAGACGCTCTGAGCCGAGAATGGCAGTGCACGACGATTCAATTCGACTTCAACCTGCCCGAACGGTTCGACCTGAGTTTCATCGGGCAGGACGGCAAGCATCACCGGCCGTTTATGGTCCACCGGACCCTGCTCGGGTCGATGGAACGATTTTTCGGTACCCTGATCGAGCACTACGCGGGGAACTTTCCTGTCTGGTTGGCGCCGGTCCAGGTGGCGGTCCTGCCGATTTCGGATCCCTTCCTCGACTACGCTCAGCAGGTGGGACAGGATCTATCGGCGGCGGGTATCAGGATCGATGTCGACGACCAGGACGCCAAGCTGGGTTACAAGATCCGCGAAGCGGAAACACAGAAAATCCCCTACATGGTGATCGTGGGACAGGCCGAACAGGAGGCGGGTGAAGTCGCGGTTCGCCGCCACGGCGAGGGGGATCTTGGGAAGATGGCATTGGTAGATCTCATTGAACGGATACAACGTGAAATCGAGTCGAAGCAGCCACACTGATCCGAACCCTATCGGAGGTAAACGGTATCAATAGAGGCTTCAGAGGTAGAGGCATGCGCGGGCGCGCCCCCGTGCGCGAAGGCCCAAGGATCAACGAGGAGATCCGCATTCCGCAGATTCGCCTGATCGGTGCCGACGGAGAACAGGTTGGAGTTGTGGAAACCCGAAAGGCCCAGGAGATGGCGGGCGAAGCCGAACTGGATCTTGTCGAAGTTGCACCGAACGCGCGACCCCCGGTCTGCCGTATCATGGATTACGGCAAGTATCGGTACGAACAGAGCAAGAAGCAGAAAAAGAGCAAGCAGGCCGGATCCCAGCTCAAGGAAATTCGGATGCGGGTTCGGATCAGCGAACATGACTTCGACTTCAAGGTCAACCACGCCGAGGAGTTTCTCAAACAACGCCACAAGGTACGCGTGGCCGTGATGTTCTCCGGACGCGAGAACGCCCATCGGGAATTCGGCCGTGACGTGCTCGACCGCGTGGCTGAACGATTGCAGGATGTGGGTACACCCGAGGGCGAACCTCGGAACGAAGGCCGCGCGATGGCCTTCATCATTGCACCAAAATCCTAGTGCGGCCTGGCGGCCGCCAGTCGTCAGGGAAAGACAGGCTCGCTGACGTCTGACACTGCTCGCGGCACCACCGCGAGTCCAACGCGGTTCAGGGATCGAACGGAGTGCCCTTTGGCACTCGTCCTGCCCGCGGTCACCCCCAATCGAGGGTGTTAGAATGCCGAAGATGAAGACACACAAGTCCGCGGCGAAGCGGTTCAAACGCAGGAAGTCCGGACAGATTGTTCGAGGGAAAACGCCGAAAAACCACAACTTGGCGAAGAAATCGCCCAAACATAAGCGACAGGTGCGACAACGCGGGTCGGTTAGTGCAGCCGACAAGGGCCGTGTTGAACGCATGCTGGGTGTCTGAGCTGAAAGGAGATCGACTATGCCCAGAACAACCAATCGTGTCGCTTCCCGGAGACGTCGCAAGAAGATTCTGAAAGCGGCGAAGGGGTACCGGGGTGGGCGAAGCAAACTGCTGCGGACCGCTAAAGACGCGGTCGATCGGTCGGGTAGCTATGCGTATCGCGACCGCCGACAGAAGAAACGTCAGTTCAGGTCGCTGTGGATCACGCGGATAAACGCCGCCGCGCGTGTTCACGACGTGTCCTACAGCCGTCTGATCGATGGCCTTACTAAATCGGGTGTTGAGGTGAACCGCAAAGTCCTGGCCGATCTGGCCATTACCGACGATGCTGCCTTCGGGGCGCTCGTCGAGGAAGCGAAAAAAGCGATAAAATGAGGGGTTAGGACGAAGTTAGACAGGCGGAGCCGCGTTTCGAGCGGCTCCGCCTTTTCTATGTACGCGTTCCAGGGCCGTCGGGTTGACTTGGCTCCTGGGACGTGTTACATTCGCGGTGTATGGATCTTTCGAAGCTATTGATTTTGAACCAGTTTCGCCAAATTCAGAGAGGTTGAAATGAGCACCGAGGTTCAGGCGGAAACGGCGGTCAGCGAAGGCATCGACCGTCTGCTGGGAGAGATCGATCGGGCCGTGTCGCTTATCGATCGATTGCGGGGCGACATCGCGGCGTTGGAGGAGGAAAAGACTTCACTCGAATCCCGATTGTCCGCGCAGACGCAGGAAAACGAAACGCTCCGGACCGATCGGGATCGACTTCAGCGCGTGTACGACGACAATGCGTCATTGATCGAGCACAAGGGCGAAATCCAGAGCAAGATCGATCAAATGCTCAGCCGGCTCGACGACGTACACGCCACGTAGCGATCGGGGAATAGATCGCGAATGACCGACGGTCCAGTTACGAACGTCAGCATTTTCGGGACGGAGTACAAAATTTCGTCCTCTATTGATCCCGAGCGTACCCAACGCGTCGCCCGTCTCGTCGACCGGCAGATGCGCGAAGTTGCCAGCAGTCTTTCGTTACGTTCCGTGACTACGATCGCCGTCCTGGCGGTGGTAAATCTGGCCGACGAGCTCCGGCGAGAGCAGGCTGACGCCGAACGCCTGTCAAAGACCGTGGCTTCGTCGGCAGAACGGCTCGCGCTCGCTCTCAGGTCCTGAGCCGCGCCGACCGCGTTCCGAGCGACTCGATTCTATTCCCTTTCATCCGACTGTGTCGTCCACGACAGAGGGCTATTCGTCTGTGGACCGACCGCCGGGATGTCAGGGATGTTTGTTTTTAGAGAGGATACTGCAGATGGATGCAACGGTTGGGACGCTGCCGGTCGTGCTGCTTTCCGGCGGCCTCCTGTTTCTCGGGTTTATCCTGGGATGGCTTCTGAGTACCAGGGCTGCGCACAGCAAGATTCACCGTGCGGAGTCGACGGCTGAGCAACTGATCGAAGATGCCAGGCAGGAGGCCGATTCGATGAAGCGAACGTCGGTACTGGAAGCTCGAGACCAGATGCACGAAGAACGTATCGCGTTCGACCGGAAGATGGAGGCCGACCAGGAGGAGCTGAAGCACACACAGGTTCAGTTGACGAGCCTGGATCGGCAGCTTGAGAAGCGAGCGGACCTTCTGAATCACAAGGAAGAGACGATTCTACACCGAGACGAGGAACTCTCGGCGAAAGAAGAATCCGTTCAGGAGATGCAGGATACACTCCAGGAGGGTCTGCAGGAGCAGACTCGTCGGTTGGAACGCCTTGCGGAAATGTCCCGTCAGGAGGCGAAGCAGGCCCTCATCGAGTCACTCGAAGACGAGGCACGAGAAGACGCCGGTTGGCGCATCAAGGAAATCCGGGACGAGGCCCTTACACGGGCCAACGAGGAGGCGCGAGAAATCATATCCAGTGCGATCCAGCGTCTGGCCTCGGATCACACGGTCGAGTCGACGGTTGCATCCGTCAGGCTGCCGAATGAAGAGATGAAGGGCCGCATTATCGGTCGAGAGGGTCGCAACATCCGAGCGTTCGAGATGGCAACGGGGGTCGATGTCATCGTGGACGACACACCAGAGGCGGTTGTGCTTTCGGGATTCGACCCGATACGCAGGGCGGTCGCGAAGATGTCGCTCGAACACCTGGTGACGGATGGTCGTATCCATCCCGGTCGCATCGAGGAAGTCGTACAAAGGTCGCAAGAGTCGATTCAAGAGGTCATCCGGGAGTCTGGAGAACAGGCGGCCTACGACATCGGTGTTACCCGATTACACGAGCGATTGCAAGAAATCCTCGGCCGGCTTCGCTTCCGTACGAGCTACGGACAGAACATTCTCAACCACAGCAAAGAAGTTGCTTTCCTGACAGGGATGATGGCGACCCATCTGGGGTTGGACACTCAACTGGCCAAGCGCGCAGGGCTCCTGCACGATGTCGGGAAGGGTCTCTACCAGGAGGCTGAAGGTACTGTAGGCGAGGTCGGCGCCGATGTGGCTCGCAAATACGGAGAAAACGAGATCGTCGTGAATGCGATCGAATCGCACCACAAGGAGGCGGATCCTTCGTCGCTGATCTCGGTGCTCGTGGACGCGGCCGATTCGATTTCGCGCGATCGACCCGGTGCGCAGCGAGAGGTGATCGAAAACTACGTGCGACGGCTGCAGCGTCTGGAGGATCGTGCCCGCGGAATCGACGGCGTGGAACAGGTTTACGCCATCCAGGCGGGGCGGGAGGTTCGCGTTGTCGCGAACTCCGATCAGATGAGCGATCGGGACACGGAACGTCTGGCCGGAGAGATTTCCAAGGGGTTGGAGAAGGACACGACGTTCCCGGGCCCGGTTAAGGTCACCGTGATCCGTGAGACACGCGCAGTGGAGTTTGCAAGGTAGTGCAATCGTTTCTTTCCGAGAGCCGGCGACACAGGGAGGGGATGTGAAGATTCTGTTCGTGGGCGACGTGTATGGAAGGGCCGGGCGTCGGGCGGCTTCTGAATTGGTTCCGCAGCTGATGACCGATCACGCGGTCGATTTCTGCATCATCAACGGCGAGAACGCAGCAGGCGGATTCGGAATCACCGAAAACCTCGGGAAGAAGCTCCACGCCTACGGCGCCGACGTGATTACGACGGGAAACCACGTCTGGGACCAGAAGAGCGGCGTCCCTTATGTCCAATCAGGCGATCGGATCCTCAGACCCGCCAACTATCCACCTTCGGTCGGGGGAACGGGGAGCGGTTTGTTCGAGGCTCGGAACGGGCGGTTCGTGGGCGTCCTGAACATCCAGGGCCGTACGGGTCTGAGACCGGTGGACTGTCCCTTTCGCATCGGGCGGCGACTGGTCGACGACTTGAAGAAAGAGACACCGATCGTGTTCGTCGACTTTCACGCCGAGGCGACGTCCGAAAAGATCGCGATGGGCTGGTATCTCGACGGTCGAGCCAGCGCGGTCATCGGCACGCACACCCACGTGCAAACGGCGGACGAGCAGATCCTTCCCGGCGGCACGGCCTACATGACCGACTCCGGAATGACGGGCCCCCACGACTCGGTGATCGGCGCCGAGAAAGAGGCTGTGATCCAGCAGTTCCTCGATCGGATGCCCACCCGCTACGAACCCGCGGAAGGGGACACCAAGCTGTGCGGGGCGCTGATCGACGTGGACGACGACACCGGACGCTCCACCGCGATCGAGCGGCTGCGCATCGACGTTCCCGAATAGCCAACGACGGCGCGATTTCGATGCTCGGCGCGGATGCCGGACCCGTTTCCGCCACTCCCTCACGCGTCCCATTCTGTCTATATTCACTCTCGATTTCTCAGCCTTCCAGGTGAGGTCCCTATCCTAGTTGAAACTTAAAGGGCTCCAAACTTACGTTGTGGGTAGACGTGTGAGAGCGTGTACCCGTAAGAAAGGAGCCCACGATGGAGAAGCTATTTGCAGGGGATGGCGAAGTCAAGGTTGGGTCAGACGTTATGGATTTGGAGACGCGTTTATCGGTGATCCGGGCGCTGATTCCGCTGGGTCTGGAGGCCGTTGCCGACGTGCTCCAGCAGGAGGTGGAGCAGCTCGCAGGCGTTCGGTATGCGCGTAAGGGTTCAGAGCAGTCGCATCGTCGATGGGGAAGCCAGAAAGGGTCCGTGTATCTGATGGACCAGAAGCTGCCGGTGGCCGTTCCCCGTGTGCGCGACGTCGAGTCCGATACGGAGGTTTCTCTGGCCGCATACCGGGGGATGCAGAGGCCCAGAGCGATGGATGAGAAGCTGCTGCTTCGTGTGCTCAAGGGAATCTCCTGTCGCAACTACAGAGCCTGTGCAGAGTCGGTACCCGAAGCGTTCGGAATCTCGGCATCCTCCGTCTCGCGACGGTTCATCAAAGCCACCGCAAAGAAGCTGAAGCAGTTCCAGGAACGACCGCTCGACGACTACGACTTGGTCGCCCTGTTCATCGACGGAAAGAGCTTTGCCGACGAAGAGATCGTGATCGCTCCGGGCGTCACGACGGACGGCCAGAAGATCCCCCTGGGCTTCGTCGAATCGGCGACGGAGAACGAACGGATCTGCCGTCAGCTGATCCAGGATCTCATCCGGAGAGGCCTGTGCTACGACCAGGGCCTTCTCGTTGTGCTGGACGGCTCAAAGGGACTCCGCAGTGCCGTCACCAAAGCCCTCAAAGGGGATGTGTGCGTGCATCGCTGTCAGTGGCACAAGCGCGAGAACGTCGTCAGCTACCTCCCGGAGGCAGAACGTCCAAGAGTTCGACGGAAACTTCAGAAAGCCTATGACTGCGACACCTACGAGGAGGCAAAGGCCGCACTCGAATCACTCAAACCCGAACTCAAGCTGATGAATCAGTCTGCCGTGGCAAGCCTCGAGGAAGGACTGGAGGAAACCCTGACCCTCCACCGGCTGGGGATGCTCCCGTTCTTGAAGCGAAGCTTCCGAACCACCAATTGCATCGAGGCGCTCAACAGCATGACCGGCAACCTGATACGGAAGGTCAACCGCTGGAACAACTCTCCTCAGCGACACAGATGGGTCGCGGCCGCACTCCTCGACATCGAACCACGCCTGCGACGCGTGAGCGGATACAAACACCTCCCGCTGCTCAGGCAAGCACTGAAAAACAACCTGAATCTCGGCGACAATCAAGATGCTCGGCAGAGAGCATGAATACCACGGAGCCCGATGAGTTTCAACTGACTATGGGACTTGACCGCCTTCCATCCTTCCGGACAAACACCCACTTTGGCCGATCGACCCTACAGCGTTACTGAAGTCACGCGCTCTCTTCGACAGACGATCGAAATGGAGTTCCCCCCATTGTGGGTCGTCGGCGAGCTCGCCTCCTACACCGAGCACGCGTCGGGACACCGATACTTCACGCTCAAGGATGAACGTTCCCAGCTGCGTTGTGTGATGTGGCGATCGACGGAGCTGCGGGACTTCAAGCCCGAATCGGGAATGGAGGTCGTGGCGCGTGGGCGACTGACGGTTTACGAACGAAGCGGGCAGTATCAGCTGACGGTACAGCGATTGATGCCTGCAGGAATGGGTGCCCAGCAGCAGGCGCTCGAGGCCCTCAAACGCAAGCTGCAAAAGGAAGGGCTGTTCGACGAAGCGCGGAAGCGACCATTGCCCACCTTCCCTGCTGCCGCCGGAGTTCTCACCTCCTCCTCAGGCGCCGCGATTCGGGACATTCTGAACGTGCTGTCCCGACGCTTCGCCGGCCTGCACGTGGTGTTTCGTCCAGCCGTCGTTCAGGGTGCCGAGGCTGCGTCGAGTATCGCTCAGGGAGTGGCAGACCTGAACGCATTCGGTGGGCTCGACGTACTGATTGTTGGCCGTGGGGGAGGAGCCGCCGAGGACCTCGCCGCTTTCAATACCGAGAGAGTCGTGCGAGCGGTGGCTGCGAGCGTCGTGCCGGTGATTTCCGCCGTGGGTCACGAAATCGACTACACGCTGACGGATCTGGTGGCCGATGTGCGTGCGCCTACGCCCTCGGCGGCGGCCGAACTGGTGGTGCGAGATGCGGGCGATCTGCGGTCCCGTGTGCGCGATCTGCATGGGCGCTTAGTGGACACGATGGATCGTCTCATCACAGAGAGCGACGAGCTGCTGGAGGGCTACGGCGAGCGATACGGGCTCAGGCGTGTAGAAGATCTGTTGACGCAACACGTGCAGACGATCGACGATCTGGAACACGGTCTTGGTCGTGAAACGAGTCAGGTGTTCGAACGACACTACGCGGACTATCGCAGACTGACAGCCACGCTCGATACGTTGAGCCCCCTGTCGGTACTGAGCCGTGGCTACAGTATCGCCCAGCGGGTGGACAGTGGGGAACCCGTTCGGGACGCAGGCACGCTGACACAAGGAGATCGACTGTCGATTCGGCTGCACAAGGGGCAAGTTGGCGCGACGGTCGACACCGTCGAACCGGAAGACGAGGATGGACAGTTTAGATTGAAGATTTGACATCGAGAATCGAGAATTGAAGACCGGTGTTCCGCTATTCAGTTCTCGATATCGATTCTCCGTATTCAATGCTTCGCGTAGCCGGAGGTGAACATGAGCGAGGAAGAAGAAGACGTTTCCTTCGAGGCGTCGCTTAAGGAATTAGAAGAGGCGGTCGATCGGCTCGAGACGGGAAACCTTCCGCTCGACGACGCGCTGAAATATTTCGAGGTGGGTTTAAAGGCGTCCAACGTCTGCCGTGCGAAGCTGGAGGAGGCCAAGCAACGCGTCGATGTCCTTATGAAGGAGAGTGGTGGGGCCCTGAGTCTGACACCGTTCGACGAGGACGAGTCGCCGGAAGAAGGCGCATCGCAGTAGGGTGTTCCCGACGGACCGCCTTGTCGGTGCCAGGAGATCTGGGTATTATGATGGCCGTCCAGGAGCTGAACGTGTTGTGGTTCAAAAAGATACGGGCGTTGCAATGAATCGCATCGGGGTGTTCGCGAATGTGACGCGCGACGGTATGGGTCGACACGTCGAACGTCTTGCGTCGCTCGTCTCCGACCGAGGGGTCGAGGTCGTGCTGTTCGAGGATCTGGCCGACGTTTGTGCCGAATCGTCCCACGCCTTCGTCGACGGCGCCACCCTCGCACAACAGGCGGAGCTGGTGATCGCCATGGGGGGCGACGGGACGCTCCTACGGGCGGCCGCGTTGGTGCGGGAGACAGGCACGCCGATCCTCGGCGTCAACCTCGGGCGCCTTGGATTTCTCGCGGGCGCGGCGCCCGACACGCTCGACCGAAGTCTCGACCGGCTGACGAGCGGCGACTATGAAGTCGAGGAACGGCTCGCGCTCGAGGCTGTCGCGGATGGCAAAACGGCCTTTAGCCTGAACGAGTTCGTGATCGAACGCGGCACACTCGCCCGGATCATCCAGCTGACGACGCGGATCGACGAGGAATTGGTCAGCGCCTTTTGGGGCAATGGCCTGATCGTCTCGACGCCGACGGGATCGACGAGCTACAGCCTGTCGGGAGGCGGCCCTGTTCTGCACCCCTCGCTGGAGGCTGTGGTCATCACGCCGCTTTGCCCACACGCTTTGTCGCAGCGGCCGATCGTCGTGCCCGGGCACCAGACGATCGAAATCGAAGTGTTCGCAGAACACCAGGACATCATCCTGACGGCGGACGGGTTGACGGTGACCAGCCTCGAGCCGGCCGATCGGGTAACGATTCGCACCGCGGACCGACCGGTCCGGCTGGTCAACCTGCAGGGTCTGTCGTTTTACGAACTGCTTCGGACAAAGCTCGACTGGAGCCTCGCCGATCCGGCTTCGGAGAGTCCAGACAGTGCTTAACCGCCTGCGAGTCTCGCACTACGCCCTAATCGACGAGGTCGAGATCGAATTCGGCGCCGGTCTGAACATCATCACGGGCGAAACGGGAGCGGGTAAGTCGATCCTGATGGGTGCGCTGGGCCTCGTCCTCGGTGTTCGAGCCAACGCCGACGTCATTCGAACGGGGGAGTCACGCTGCTCGGTCGAGGCGATTTTCGAATTCACTTCCGGTCATCCGTCCCTCGGGCTACTGGAAGCCATGGGTGTCGACGTCGACGATGGCGAGCTGATCTTGCGGCGAGAGGTCAACGTAGAGGGCCGGAGCCGCTGTTTTGCCAACGGGTCGGCGATTCCCGTTCGGTCCCTCCAGTCACTCGGGCGTCTGTTGGTCGATCTGCACGGGCAACACGATCATCAGTCGTTGCTCGACACGGATCGTCACCTCGAGTTTCTGGATGGATACGCTGGACACCCAGATCGGGTCGATGCGGTTAGAGAGTGCTACGGGGAGCTGTCGCTGCTGCGTGCACGACTGAACGGCCTGGACACCGAATCGGCACGTCTGGGAGAACGGCGTGAATTGCTGTCATTCCAGCTCGACGAGATCGAAACGGCGGCGGTCGAGTCTGGCGAGGACGAGGCGCTCGCGAACGAACGATCCCTGCTCGAGAACGCAGAGCGGCTGATCGAGACGGCCACACAGATCGAGCAGCTGCTGTATCAGGCCGAAGACTCAATCGCCGATCGTGTGGGGTTGGCAGAAAATCTGCTAAGCGACGCCGCCCAGGTCGACACATCGTTGGCATCCCGTCTGAAAGAGCTCGAGGCGATCGGCTACGAAGTCGAGGAGCTGTCGCGGTTCTTCACCAGTTATGGTCAGACGATCGAACACGATCCTGAACGGCTCTCGGTTGTCGTGGATCGCATCGAAACGCTCAGCCGGTTGAAGACGAAGTATGGGGGGGCCATCGCAGCGATTCTGTCGTATGCCCAAGACGCGCGCGAGGAACTCACCAGGGCAGATGCGTCTGACGCCGATCAGCGAGCCGTCCTCGAAGAGATCGAGGCGGTTCGTGTCCGATTCGTCGAAGCGTGTGATCGGCTCTCGAGATCGCGTCTCGATGCCGCGGAAAGGATGACGGCGGACATCGAGTCTTCGCTGGCCGAATTGGGGATGCCGGATGTGAAGTTCGAAGTGGTTTTCGTGCGAGACTCCGCGCCGGAGGGTGAAGTCGAAATCGAAGGAGCGCGCTATGCCGCCGGAGCAGACGGGGCCGAGCGATGTGAGTTTCACCTGTCGACGAACCCCGGTGAAGCCGTGAGACCGCTCGTCCGCATTGCGTCCGGGGGAGAGATTTCGAGGATCATGTTGGCTCTCAAATCGGTTCTGGCGCAGATGGATACGGTTCAGGTCTTGATCTTCGACGAGATCGATCTCGGCATCTCCGGGCGTGTCGCGGAGGTCGTCGGCCGGAGACTCAAGTCTCTGGCAGATACGTGCCAGACCGTGTCGATTACGCATCTGCCGCAGATCGCGAAGATGGCCGATCGGCATTTCTCCGTGCGGAAGGAGACGGACGGGGTCAGGACCGAGACGTTCGTTCGCCCCCTCGACGACGAGGAACGGATCGACGAGTTGGCCAAATTGCTGGGTGGCGAAGAGATATCGACCCTGACGGTCGAGCACGCACGGGAAATGTTGTCGAAGAACTGAGGAGCACGCTTTGGAGTGGATGATCACCGATGACCTAAAGCCGATTCACGAGAAGGTCGTGGCTGGGCAACGACTGACGCTCGACGACGGAATGGCACTTTACGAGGCCGAGCTGAACGGCGTAGGCGCGTTGGCAAACATCATGCGTGAAAGGATGTGCGGGAACACGGCCTGGTACGTTCGCAACCAGCACATCAACTACACGAATGTTTGCAACAAGCTCTGCAAATTCTGCTCTTTCTACGTTGCGCCAAAGGATGATCGGGGCTACGTCCTCTCGCCGGACGATGTGCAAGACCGGGTTCGCCAGCACCTGGGGATTCCGATCACGGAAATCCACATGGTCGCGGGCATCAACCCGAAACTGCCCTACCACTACTACATCGACATCGTGCGCGCGGTGAAGGAGATCCGGCCGGACGTGGCGGTGAAGGCGTTTACGGCGATCGAGTGGGTACAGATCGCGCGTGCGGCGAAGAAGCCGCTCAAAGAGGTGATGCTCGAGCTGAAGGCCGAAGGGGTGTCGTCTATCCCGGGCGGGGGTGCGGAGGTGTTCAGCGAGCGCGTGCAGGACGAGATGTTCTGGACGAAAGCGGATTCCGAAGAGTGGCTGGACGTCGCCAGGACAGCGCACGAAGTCGGGCTGCATTCGAACGCGACGATGCTCTACGGCCATATCGAGAATCCGCGCGAGCGGGTCGAACACCTCGTGGCGCTGCGTGACCTGCAGGATGAGACGGGTGGGTTTCTATGCTACATTCCCCTGTCCTTTCATCCGGAGAGGACAGAGATCGACCACTTGCCCGGCCCGACGGGGATTCAAGACCTGCGTGAGATCGCCGTGGGACGTCTGATGCTCGATAATTTCCCGCACGTCAAGACGTTCTGGATCATGAATACGATCGAAGTGTCTCAGGTCGCGCTTTGGTATGGGGCCGACGATGTCGATGGTACGATTCAGGAGTACGAAATCACGCGCCGCACCGAGGAGGAAACCCGGCAGGTGTTGACGAGAGGCCAGCTCGTCGAGCGGATCGTCGAGGCTGGACGCGACCCTGTCGAGCGCGACAACGTCTACAATGTTCTTTCGTCAAGCCGCGAAGTCGAAGACAGCGAACCCGTGGGGGTGTCGGGAGAGATGCCCATCGCTTCGTAGAGGCAACACACTTCGACTCCGCTCAGTGCAGGCTTCGGCGCGAAGCCACGAAGAAGAGCATATACGGTGAGAGTGGCCTCCGGGCCACGAACCGCTGCCAAAGGAACCAGATGAGCTTCAACGATATCGCACAGAAAGTGACCTCTGACGAGCGGATTTCGTCAGAAGAAGCCCGATTCTTGTTCGACTATCCCAACGTGACAGAGATTGGGATGCTGGCCGACCACGTGCGTCGTCGTCTTCATCCCGAAAGTCGCGTGACCTACAACATCGGACGTAACATCAACTACACGAACGTCTGTTGGGTAAAGTGTGACTTCTGCGCCTTTTATCGTCCGCCCGGATCCTCGGAGGGATGGACGATTCCGAAGGAGCAAATCTTCGAAAAGATCGACGAGCTGGTCGAGGTCGGGGGAAACGAGACCAAAGCGAATGAGATTCTGATGCAGGGGGGCCTGAATCCGAAGCTTCGGATCGATTACTACGAAGATCTGTTCTCGTCGATCAAGGAACGTTACCCCGAAATCCATCAGCACTGTCTGTCAGCGACGGAGATTCTCTACATCGCGCACATCTCTCGGCTGTCGCTCGAAGACTGCATCAGGCGGCTGCGGGATGCAGGGTTGGACTCGATTCCGGGTGCCGGGGCAGAGATTCTGTCCGATGAGGTGCGAGACATCATCGGGTTCCGCAAGGATCGAACCCACGAATGGCTGGAAGTGCATCGTGTCGCTCACAAGCTGGGGATGCACACGACGGCCACGATGATGTATGGTCACGTTGAGACGATCGATCAACGGGTCGAACACCTCGAACACGTGCGTAACCTGCAGGACGAAACAGGTGGCCTGACTGCGTTTATCGCTTGGAACTTCCAGCCCGATTCGACCGATCTCGCCGCGGATGAGGGCCGATGGGACGGCAAGAAAGCGACCGGTTTCGACTATCTGCGAACGATCGCTATTGCCCGCTGTTATTTGGACAACATTCCGAGTTTTCAGGCGTCGTGGGTTACTCAGGGTCCCAAGGTTGCGCAGATCAGTCTCAAGTACGGGGTGAACGATTTCGGAAGTACGATGATGGAGGAGAACGTCGTGTCGGCTGCGGGAACGAGCCACACGGGCGAAATGACCCTGCAGGAAATGCAACGACTGGTTCGCGACGCCGGCTACATCCCGGTCCGTCGTAACACGCGCTACGATATTCTCAATTAAAGGCGACACGAAGGCAAGAAGGCGCGAGGAAGAGATAGGGCCCGAAAGGCGGTGGCTGTGCCCGCCCACAGGGCTTTCCTTCGCGTCTTGGCGCCTTCGTGTTCTGTTTTTATGGCTACACGACTTGGCGTCGTCAGTTACCTCAACACCAAGCCACTCGTCCACGCGTTCGAATCAGGGCTGGTCGATCACGACTTCGATCTGATCTACGACGTGCCGTCGGTCTGCGCGCGAAAGCTTCACGAGAAGGAGACCGATGTCGCCCTGATTCCGGCGATTGAGATCGCCCGCGCATCCGAGCGGTATTCGATCGTAAGAGATGTGGGAATCACTTCGCGTGGTCCGGTCCGGAGTGTGTTTCTCGTGCTGAACCGGGACCCGGCGGATGTCAAGACGCTGGCCCTCGACACGAGTTCTCGATCCTCCGTGGCGTTGTCGCTGATTCTGTTGGAAGCGCACTACGGCGCACGAATCGACCGAACGATCGACGCCGAGCCGGACGTCGATGCGATGCTGGCCAGGGCGAACGCCGCAGTCGTGATCGGAGACGTTGCGCTGGAGTTGGATGTCGGGAAGTACGATGTGGTCGATCTGGGTGAGGCCTGGACGTCCTGGACGGGGCTGCCTTTCGTCTATGCGTGCTGGACCGGCAGAGCGGGGGCGATCGATGACGAGGGATGCGTCCGCCTTCGTGAAGGGCGCGCGCAGGGCCTGAAAAACATCGAATCGATTGCCCGGACGTATGCATCCGATCATCCGAACACACCGGGCTTTTACGCGACCTACCTCACCGAGGCGATTCATTACGATCTCGGGGAAGCCGAGCTTGAGGGCATGCGTCGCTACTTTGCCTACGCTGAAGAACTCGGGCTCATTGAACACACCCCCCGGGTAACCTTCTACTGATTCGCCGCGTGAAAAGGCCCGAAGCGAACCGCGCTCCGGGCCTTGATCTTCACATCAAGAAAGTTTCAGCATCATCTGAATCGACTGAGAACGAAGTCGTCGGTTCCGCCCACGCTCCTCCGCAACTACTCCGCCTTCACGTCACAGGAGAGAACGCCGATGCTCTCTATCTCGCCGTCCACCTTGTCCCCATCCTGGAGGAACTCACCCGTTGTCGCGCCGACACCTGCCAGGGTGCCAGTGGCGATGATGTCACCGGGCTCGAGTGTGACGAGGTTGGACGCCCACGCGACGAGCTCAGCGACGGTATAGGTCATCTGGCCGGTGTTTCCGTCCTGTCGAGTCACTCCGTTGACGCTCAGAGCGATGTGGAGACCCTGGGGATCGGGGATTTCGTCTTTGAGCGTGAGGACCGGGCCACAGGGGGCAAAGGTGTCGAACCACTTGCCATTGAGCCAGTCGAACCAGCTGTCACCCTCTTGTGATTCTCGACCGTCGGGCACTTTGAGACTCCGCTCGGAAACGTCGATGATGACGGTATACCCGGCGACGTAGTCGAGGCCTTCACTGGCCTCCACGAACCGAGCGTTTTTTCCCATCACGACCGCGAGTTCACATTCCCAATCGATCTGTTGGGCGTTGCGTGGCAAGACGATCGTGTCGCCCTGACCGATGATGGTGGTGCTCGGCGGCTTCATGAAAACGCGGGGCCAGGTTTTCTCTTTGCCGATGAAGCTGCCACCACCCTCTTCGACGTGAGATTGATAGTTCCCCGCGAGGCACAGGAGCTTGTTCGGGTTCGTGACGGGTGGCCGGACACGAACGTCCGCCATCCTAATCGACCCGTTGCCCTGCTCGACGAGGTCAACCGCCTTGCTGATGTTCGCATCCCCGCCCTCCAGGAAGGCTTTAGCCGATCCAAAGACATCGGTCAGGTCGACGATTCCATCGCCTTTGAGAGCCCCGAAGCCCTGACGGCCGTTCTGTTCGAATGAGACGAGTTTCAAAATGCTCCTCCTTTTATGGCGAACTGGACACGCGGACCGTGTTCGACCTCGACCCTGCGTGGAAATGACGCGTCAATATAGCTGGCCCCCAACGACGGATCAACGCCATTCACCCTGATTGACCCGGTCAGATGCGCCTCTTACATTTTCGCAAGATGGCCGTTTGTGTAGGCATTTCACTTCATCAGAGAGGGAGCGCTTGCGATGTTCGGGGAGAGAGAACGGGCGATCAAGAATCTCGTGATCGACGCACTCGGTGGCCCGGAATCCTATCGGCGTGCACGTCAACAGACGGACGACATCGATGAGGCCTATGTACAGATCGAAACCAGACGGTCGGCGGTCGTGATTCGCCGTCTGGCTATATTCATCGTGCTTTATGTTCTGATTGTGCTGACGGCGGTCGTGGTCGTCCGGGCTCAGACAGGACGTCTGGACGTGATTCTGTGGGTCGTCGTGGGAACGTTCAATGCGGGGAGTGCGGGTGTCTATTACGCCCAGTTCCAGAAGCGTCGGATGGCGCTCCAGATATTGACCTTGCTCCGGGGTGAGAGTCAGGAGGTCGTGTCGTGATGACGCTATTCTGGGGCCAGGTCGCGATGGGAACGTATGGCGCGCTGCTCATCCTGGGAGGACTGATGGGCTATGTGAAGGGGGGGAGCAAGGTGTCTCTTTTCGCGGGTGCGATTGCGGGTGGGTTGTGTGTGGAAGCGACGTGGCTGAGCGTGGAACAGCCGGGCAACGGACTGACGCTCGGGGCCCTGATCGCCTTTCTGCTCGCTGGCGTGTTCATCAACCGATTTGCTAAAACGCGGAAGCTCGTGCCCGCGGGTGTGATTCTTATCCTGAGTCTGGCTGTGGGCGCCTTGCTGATGACGATTCTTCAGAATCTTGGATTCTCACCGACCGAAGGGTGATACGCAGACGGTGCTCCTGGGGAACAATGGGACCACCCCCTCCGTCCTTTGAGGCCTCGCCCCTACTGTCAGGCGAGCGTACCTCCAAAGTTCGCTTGCATCGTGAACCTCCTTTCGGATGTGGCCCGGTGCGACCGGTCGGCACCGTTTGAGCGGCCAGCGTGAAGCCGATCGGGATCAGCTGCCGGGCGTTTGTCCCGGCAACTTTACCCTGAGGCGGATGCACTCAGATCGCTGTTGGTGACAGACCGGTCGGCGTGACCCCGTGATCGCGACAGAGGTTCCGAATTTTCTTGATGGCACCGCCAACGTGTTTACCGTTGCGCCGGATGCCGAAAAGGTGTTGACTGACCACGCGACGGGACATTCCCAAAATGTCCGCGATTTCCTGCTGGGTCTTGCCGTGCTGGAAGTAGAGCAAAAACGCTTCGCGCTGCTTCCTGGTCAACGTACCGAGCAGGTTGCGATTCACGTAGCGGCTGAGCGCGAGGTGTCGTTCTTCGAGCTCGTACCGGGATTGCCTGTCGTCGAGGGATTCGAACCAGAGCCCTCGCTCTTCTGAGATTCTCTCCAAATCCCCGTGGTCGACTCTCACTTCCCAAAAATCAGGGTTATACATAGATCGATACATTCCTCCGGTGGTGGATGGCATAAAAGAACGCCACGAGCGAATGTGCTCGTGGCACCGGAGGGCGGGCATCGATTGGACACCGACCGCGTTGTGCGCGATGGGAAAGGCTACTAATGGACGGCGATCAGGCCGTTCGACGCGCCCTTCGGGAGGCAAGCAGCGTTCGCATTTCGATTGTGCTCCTGACGAGAAACAGCATCTGACGCCTCCTTTCGGTGTCGGTATGGACTGAACGATGAAAACTTAGTCGTGCTTTTACCCTTAGTGCATGGTTTCATAAATATTATTACGTATGTTCTGAACATTATTTGTAGCTTATGTTCTCCTTCAAAAGGAGGAGAACAATGCCAAGACGTTCGCCTTATGTGGTGCTACTGTCTGAGAAGGAACGGGTCGACCTCGAGCGAATGGCTGGACAATATACGTTACCGTATTATCAAGTGATCCGATCGAAAATCGTGCTTCTCGCCGCCGAGGGATTATCCAACAAGATTATCGCCCAACGGTTGGATGTCCCGCGTCCGATCGTAAGCAAATGGCGTAAGCGCTTTTTCGAAGAGCGTCTTTCGGGACTCGAAGATAGATCTCGTCCCGGGCGCCCGCCCGGTTTTCCCCCCCTCAGGTGGTCGTTCAGATCAAGGCGCTGGCGTGTGAACTACCGAGCGAGAGCGGGATACCGCTCTCGCGGTTCAGCTGTTCCGAGATTGCCGCCGAGGCAGTGCAAAGGGGCTTCGTTGCCAAGATCAGCGGCGCCACTGTCTGGCGCTGGTTGAACGAGGACGCGATTCGTCCTTGGTATCATCGCTCCTGGATTTTCCCACGGGACCCGGACTTCCAAACCAAAGCAGGTAGAGTCCTTGATCTGTATCACCGCCAATGGCAAGGAAAGCCTTTAGGGCCGAGGGAATATGTACTTTCTGCCGACGAAAAGACCAGTATTCAAGCACGAGCTCGCAAGCACGTTACCCTACCGCCAGCCTCGAACAGAGCGGCACGCGTTGAAACACGAATACGAGCGGAAAGGAGCCCTGGCCTATCTGGCTGCTCTCGACGTGCACAATGGTCGAATCTTCGGTCTCTGTGAGTCTTCTTCGGGTATCGAGCCCTTCAACCGGCTCCTGAGCCTGATCATGAGCCGGAAACCCTATTGCTCGGCAAAGAAAGTCTACCTCATCGTGGATAATGGCTCCTCGCACCGAGGGCAAACATGCATCGACCGTATCCAGGGGAAGTGGCCAAACATCCACCCCGTTCACCTTCCGATCCACGCAAGCTGGCTCAATCAGATCGAGATCTACTTCTCGATCCTCAAACGCAAGGCTCTGACACCTATCGAATTTGCATCGCTCGAAGAGCTTGAGGCAAGAATCCTCGGTTTTCAGGAACGCTACGGACGTATCGCCACACCCTTCAAATGGAAGTTCACACGAACAGATCTCGCGGAGATGATCGACAAACTCAGGTTCTACGATACGCCCTTGGCAAAGTCTGCTTAGAATACGTAACCGTATTTGAGAACAGGAGTACTAAGTCAAGACAGGGTATTTCAGCTTTACACGTCTGCGGATGCACTTTTTTCGCATCCATCGGTAGAAACGGCCAATAATTTCGCAGAATGGCACAGAATCCTCCCAATTTCGACGTGTCCAGGTCTTGTTTGAGATGTCCGATCGAACACCGAACCCTATTTCCGATCAAAATTGTTCCGCTGACTAACCCACATCCGTGGAGGATGCGTTGCACGAAGCCCGCCTGACGCACGGCAGCGTTCCAAGGACGATGGCCAAACTGAGTGTGCCCATGATGGGGGGTATTTTCTCGGCCATCGCGTTCAATCTGGCGGATACGTATTTCGTGGCTGAACTAGGAACGTTTGAACTTGCAGCGATGAGTTTCACCTTTCCAGTGGTGATGGTGCTGGTGGGTGTCGCCTGGGGGTTGGGATCGGGGATGACCGCCTCCGTTTCCCGTGCGATCGGTGAGGGGGATGAGACTCGCGTCGTTCGGTTGTCGAGTGATGGGCTGATGCTGGGGTTCGTTTCCGTTCTCGTGCTCGCGTCGATCGGGATGGTGACGATCGAACCCCTGTTCTTCGCTCTCGGGGCGAGCGAAGACCTCATCCCGCTGATCGCCGACTACATGTTCATCTGGTATCCGGGGATGGTCTTTCTGGTAATACCGATGGTTGCGAACGCCACGATCAGGGCGACGGGGGATACGAAGACCCCAGCGTTGATCATCATCGGCGCGACGGGCTTTAACGTGGTGTTGGATCCAATCCTGATCTTCGGTTGGTTCGGAGTGCCCGCGCTCGGGCTGCGAGGAGCGGCGCTCGCAACCGTGATCGCGCGTGGCACGACGATGATCGCGACGATCCTCGTGCTTCGCTCCCGCGAGAGACTACTCGACCTCCGGCCGCCGGGGTTGCGCGATGTCTGGGAGTCGTGGAAGACGATTGGGCAGGTGGCCGTTCCGGCGACGGCGACGAATCTGTTTTCTCCGATGGCGAGTGCGGTGATCACGCGGATGATTGCCGGCTACGGGGCTCCCGCCGTCGCGGCGTGGGGGGCGGGCTCCCGTATTTCGGCTTTCGTGCTGATCCCTGTCTTAGGGTACTGTTCCGGACTGGCACCCTTCGTGGGTCAGAATTGGGGTGCCGGGCTGCTCGACCGTGTCAGAATGGCGCGAAATATCGGTTACGCTTCGAGCCTGGTGTGGGGAGGACTGGCCGTGCTCGGCCTCAGAGTCTTCGGGGAGGCGATTGCAGTTCTTTTCAGCGAAGATCAGGCTGTCGTCAGAGAGATCGCCCACTACCTGTCGATCATTCCAATTGGGTATGCGATGGTGGGTACGATGAGCGTGACAGAGGAAACTTTAAACTCCGTTGGACGTCCCATCCTGGCGTCGATTCAGACGCTCATCTACAGTTTCGCTTTCGCGATTCCCCTGGCGCTCCTGGGCGGCGCACACTATGGGCTGACTGGCATGTTTTTCGGATTGGCTCTTGCTGACTGGGGCGGCGGTGTCTTTGGCATCGCGACGACTGCGTGGTCGTGTCGGGCGTGCTTCTTGTCGAGACCGATCGAGGAAACCCACCGGACGGGCCTGGCGACGTCCTAGTCCTTACGAAATGGAAATAAAGAGGCGACAGGTCGAAACGGCCCGTCGCCTTTTCCGGTTCTGGCGGGAATTGGGAGTGATGAACGGACTGTGGCTATCTGGTTGCTTCACCGAGTTCCGCTTCCGGCTTGTTCCTATATGGGCGGACCGCTACTGCGATACCGACCAGGATGATGGCACCACCGGGATAGATGAGGGTCGGTGGGAGCTCGTCGAGGATCACGTAGGCCATCGCGGTAGAGAGCACGGGCTCGGCGAGCAGGACGAGGGCAATGACAGAGGGGCTGACGTGTCGGAGGGCATAGTTGAATGTGCTGTGGCCGATCAGCTGAGGGCCTACGGCAAGGGCAAGGAAGAACACATACGTCATCGTTGGGTAGCCCGAGAAGCTGTGGCCTTCGATCGCGCACCAAACGATGAGGACGACGGCGGCCAGTGCGTTCACCGGGGCGATGTAGGGGAGCAATGACACCTTGGCTCGAGCCCGACGGCCGATGAGAAGGTGACCCGACATAGCGGCGGCACCGGCCAGCGCGAGAAGGTCTCCGTAGAGTGCGCGTTCACCAGCGCCGTGGTCACCGACGGTGACGATGACGGTTCCGACGAGGGCGATGAGGGTGCCGGTCACGAGGCGTGAGCCAATGCGTTCCTTGAGGAGGAGCCAGGCGCCGAAGCCGACGAAGATCGGGTTCGTCGTCACGAGCAATCCCGAGCTGGCGACCGATGTGTGAGCGAGTGAGGTGATCCAGAATGCGAAATGTAAGGCGAGGCAAAGGCCGCTGCCGACGAGCGGTGGGGCCTGGTTGACCACGAGCGTCCGGAGCTGTTGGGGGTCTCGCGCGGCGGCGAGCGGGACGAGAACGAGGCTGCCGATACCCAGACGATACGCAGCGATGACGAGGGATGGGGCGTCGCAAAGACGGATCAGGATGGCGGCCGAGGAGGAGGCGCTTAATCCTACGAACAACAGGACGAGAACGCTCACTGCTCAGCCGATTGCCGCCGATGCGCTCTCAGGTCGCGCCAGTAGTCCATCAGGGCACGGATACTTTTTTCATAACCGCGGTCGGTCGGGTGGTAGTACTCTCGCCCGGCCAGATTTTCTGGAAGGTAGTCCTGGGGCGCGTAGCCATCCGGGTCGTCGTGATCGTACTCATAGCCTTTTCCATAGCCGAGGCCTTTCATCAAACCCGTTGGCGCATTTCTGATATGCAGGGGAACCGGAAGGTTCGGCTGAGTGCGAACGTCGTTCTGTGCTTCTCCGTAGGCCGTGCAAACGGCGTTGCTCTTGGGAGCGGTTGCCAGATACACGGCCGCCTGGGCAATGGCGAGATCGCCCTCGGGACTGCCCAGGAAGTCGTAGGATTCGCGGGCAGCCAGGGTGACGGACAGGGCGCGTGGGTCGGCATTGCCGATGTCTTCGGACGCGAATCGGATCATCCGGCGCAGAATGTAGTGCGGGTGTTCGCCCGATTCCATCATTCTCGCAACCCAGTAGAGGGCGGCGTTAGGATCGCTGCCCCTCAGACTCTTGTGCAGGGCCGAGATAAGGTTGTAATGCTCTTCGCCGCTCTTGTCGTAGAGCAGGGATTTGGTGCCGAGGATGTCGGGGAGCGATTCTGCGGTGACGGCCGTGTTATCGCTGGCGGAAGCGGCGGCGGCCACCGTCTCGAGGGTGTTGAGTGCGCGGCGGGCGTCTCCCTCGGCGTTGTTGGCGATGACTGCGAGGGCATCGTCGTCGAACGTGAGGGTGTCGAGGCCGGTCTGCTCGTCGGTGATAGCGCGCGCAAGTACGTCTAGGATGACGTCGGTGTCGAGCGGGTTGAGCACGAATACGCGTGTCCGCGACAGGAGCGCGGCGTTGACTTCGAAGCTGGGGTTTTCGGTCGTTGCGCCAATCAGGGTTATCGTGCCTTTCTCGACGTGTGGGAGAAATGCGTCCTGTTGCGCCCGATTGAACCGATGGATCTCGTCGATGAATAGAATGGTGCGACGACCGAGTTTTTGCTCCTCGGCGGCCCGAGCGATGATTTCGCGCACTTCTTTGATGCCGGACGTGGCGGCGCTGAAGAAAACGAAGCGGCTGCGAGTCGTGTTGGCGATCACGCGGGCGAGCGTGGTCTTGCCAGAGCCCGGAGGGCCCCAGAAGATCATAGAGGGTGTCTGATCGGATTCGATGAGCCGACGGAGGGGCGCATCCCGGCCGAGGAGATGGTCCTGGCCGAGTACGTCGTCGATCGTCTGCGGGCGCATTCGATCGGCGAGCGGGCCGTGGGTGGCTTCCTGTCGCTCGAAAAGATCGCTCACCGCGGCCGGTCTCCCGGGGATGGGGGCCCCTTGTCGTCTTCAGAGTCGCCCGGGGAGCCGAAGTCGAAGCCGGCCGCACCCCAGTCGATCCCACGATCTCCCAATCGCTCCGGATCGATCTTCGATGGTAGGTCGTCCTTGACCTGATCCAGAATCGCTGCCGCCGAATCAGGCGGCGCCGGCGGAGAGAAATGCGTCGCGTCCGGTGATTCGTCGACCGTTGCGCCGGAACTCAGGTTCTCTAGGAGGGCGTTGACCTCTTCCAGAATCGTCATTCGCTCGTCGACGGAAACCCGGGACATTTTGCGCATCTCTGCGATGATGACGAGCATTTCGTCAGGCCCGAGTTTGTCCAGGATGCGTTGAGCGTGGGTCGGACCCAGAGCGATCAACAGGACGGCGACCTTCCTGATCTCATCCATTAGCGCTGACTCTCGAGACGACCTCGCCGACCTGTCGATTTAGCTCCGGTTGCTCTAAGTGCATGGTTTCATAAACATTATTACGTATGTTCTGAACATTATTTGTAGCTTATGTTCTCCTTCAAAAGGAGGAGAACAATGCCAAGACGTTCGCCTTATGTGGTGCTACTGTCTGAGAAGGAACGGGTCGACCTCGAGCGAATGGCTGGACAATATACGTTACCGTATTATCAAGTGATCCGATCGAAAATCGTGCTTCTCGCCGCCGAGGGATTATCCAACAAGATTATCGCCCAACGGTTGGATGTCCCGCGTCCGATCGTAAGCAAATGGCGTAAGCGCTTTTTCGAAGAGCGTCTTTCGGGACTCGAAGATAGATCTCGTCCCGGGCGCCCGCCCGGTTTTCCCCCCTCAGGTGGTCGTTCAGATCAAGGCGCTGGCGTGTGAACTACCGAGCGAGAGCGGGATACCGCTCTCGCGGTTCAGCTGTTCCGAGATTGCCGCCGAGGCAGTGCAAAGGGGCTTCGTTGCCAAGATCAGCGGCGCCACTGTCTGGCGCTGGTTGAACGAGGACGCGATTCGTCCTTGGTATCATCGCTCCTGGATTTTCCCACGGGACCCGGACTTCCAAACCAAAGCAGGTAGAGTCCTTGATCTGTATCACCGCCAATGGCAAGGAAAGCCTTTAGGGCCGAGGGAATATGTACTTTCTGCCGACGAAAAGACCAGTATTCAAGCACGAGCTCGCAAGCACGTTACCCTACCGCCAGCCTCGAACAGAGCGGCACGCGTTGAAACACGAATACGAGCGGAAAGGAGCCCTGGCCTATCTGGCTGCTCTCGACGTGCACAATGGTCGAATCTTCGGTCTCTGTGAGTCTTCTTCGGGTATCGAGCCCTTCAACCGGCTCCTGAGCCTGATCATGAGCCGGAAACCCTATTGCTCGGCAAAGAAAGTCTACCTCATCGTGGATAATGGCTCCTCGCACCGAGGGCAAACATGCATCGACCGTATCCAGGGGAAGTGGCCAAACATCCACCCCGTTCACCTTCCGATCCACGCAAGCTGGCTCAATCAGATCGAGATCTACTTCTCGATCCTCAAACGCAAGGCTCTGACACCTATCGAATTTGCATCGCTCGAAGAGCTTGAGGCAAGAATCCTCGGTTTTCAGGAACGCTACGGACGTATCGCCACACCCTTCAAATGGAAGTTCACACGAACAGATCTCGCGGAGATGATCGACAAACTCAGGTTCTACGATACGCCCTTGGCAAAGTCTGCTTAGAATACGTCACCGTATTTGAGAACAGGAGTACTAAGTTTGCGGGCGAGGGCTTTTTCATTCACACGGTAGACGGAGATTTCCTCTCCGTCGACTTCGACGACAGGAATCCTTTCCCCGTACTGATCCATCAGGTCCTCACTTTCGGTGATGTCGATGATGTCGAGGTCGAAAAAGAGACGTTCGCGGACACGGTCGACACGCTTTTTCGCAACGTCGCAGAGATGACAGTCGGGCTTCGAGTAAACGGTGACCTGCGGCATCGGATTCCACCTTAGGGCTCATTCCGTCGTCGGCTATAGAAGAAACGGTCGGCCGAAGTCAGGGTCAAGGGCTGCCAGTTGTGTGAGCCGCTCCAAACCCTATCTTACGCCCACGCAGGATGAGAGTGCGGTTTGCGATAGACACACAGGAGCATCGATGACCGAAGCACACATCAAGGAATTTTACGGTTGGGCCGAGATCGATCCGATCGAGCCGGTCGTGGCCGGTTCGACGGGCACCTGGCGCATTACCTACCACGCCGGTAAATACGGTGTCGATGATGGCGGCGTCCTGAAATTCGCCTGGCGAGATGTGAGCGACTGGGCCTATCCGCAGTTCGACGATCCACCCGCACCCAACTATGCGTCCATTGCGACGACGGGTCCGTCCTCGCTGCGCGCTCAGTTCGAGAAGCAGCGCTTCGTCCGACCGTGGAGACTGTGTGTGACGGTCGATGTGTTCGACGATTCACTGGTGGAGGGAGACACGGTCACCCTGACGTTGGGTGACACAGCGGGGGGGAGTCCGGGTAGCCGTGCCCAGACGTTCTGCAAGGAAGCGTTCGAGTTTCGCGTGGCTGTCGATTGGTGCGGCACTTGGAAGTATACGGTCGTCCCGTCTCCGGTGTTCGAGATCGTGCCGGGGGCGGCTTCCAACCTCGTGGTGGTCGGGCCGTCCCTGACGTCGCCGAATGAGGACGCCTGGATTGGAATCAAAGCCGAAGACGTGTGGGGCAATCCGTGTCGTGGCTACGATGGTGAGGTAACGATCGAGGACGGTGGGCTATCGGGTCTGCCCGGCTCGGTCACTTTTGGACCGGACGATCGCGGTGTTAAGCGGTTCGAGCGTGTCCGCGCACCCGAGCCCGGTGTCTTCCGGGTGCAGGCGAGCGATGTGGACAACGGGCTCTACGCGGAGGGGAATCCGCTCGAATGTCGGTCTTCGGTATCGGGGCCTCGACCGTTCTGGGGAGACCTTCACGGGCAGAGCGAGGAAACGGTCGGGACGAATCCGGTGAAGTCCTATTTCGAGTTCGCGAGGGAGTTGGCGCTTGTGGATTTCGCGGGGCACCAGGGCAACGACTTCCAGATTACGAAGGCCGTCTGGGATGAGATCAAGCTTCAGGCGAACCGCCAGAACGATCCGGGACGGTACGTCGTGTTCGTCGGGTGGGAATGGTCGGGTAACACACCGGTTGGAGGCGATCACAACGTCTACTATCCGAGCGATGACGGTCCCCTGCACCGATCGAGTCACGTGTTGATCGACGACAAGTCGGATGTTCAGACCGACGCACAACACGTGACTGACCTCTATGCGGCGCTGAAAGGAACAGACACACTGCTCGTGCCCCACGTTGGAGGACGGTATGCCAACTTGTCGTGGCACGACGGCGATTTCGAATCGGTCGTGGAAGTCTACTCGGAGTGGGGCGAGTTCGAGTGGTTCTTGAAGGAAGCGCTCGAAAAAGGCTACCGCGTCGGGTTCACAGCGGGGAGCGACGATCACAAGGGAAGACCGGGGGCGGCTTACCCCGGGAGCGGCTCGTTTGGAGTCTACGGCGGGTTGACGTGTGTCCAGGCCGAATCACTCACTCGCGAGGGTGTGTGGGCTGCGCTCCGTGCCCGTCGATGCTACGGAACGACGGGGCAGCGTATCCTGATCGACGCGAAGGCAGATGGGCATCCGATCGGGTCGGTATTCGAAGCGGATAGTGCGCCGGAAATCGTCGTGAACGTGGTGGGTACGGCACCGATCGAGCGAATCGACATTGTGCGCGGTTTGGATGAGGTCCACAGTTACCCTGCCAACCCCGAGCGATCTCACGATCGCATACGAATCGCCTGGTCTGGACAGCGGATACGGGCCCGCAACCGACTTGCTCGCTGGGACGGATCCCTTACGCTCGAGGGTGGAACGTTGTGGGATGCTGCGGGCTATGCGTTCGATTCGGCCTCGGAGGGAATCACGGACACGACGGACAAAAGCATCGCGTGGACTTCCGTGACGACCGGGGATGCCGACGGGGTGACCTTTACTGTCGACGGGTCGGACGATGCGACGATCGATTTCCGCACGCCCATCGTCTCCCGGTCGCTCAGGCTGGGGACGATCAAGATGGGTCCAGTGACGATCGATGCGGGCGGCGTCGACATGAAGGTCGTGTTCGAGATGACGCCGGTTGGCATTGGACGCGAGGCGAGCGTTCGATTCAGGGATGAAGACGCTCCACCCGGGACGCATCCGTATTGGATTCGCGTCGTGCAGACCGACGGATCGAAGGCCTGGGTCAGCCCCTTCTACGTCACTTTAGTTGATGGATTGTAAACGAAAGGATACGCGATGCCAACAGTGGGATTGTTGAGTCCCGGCGACATGGGACACGTCGTCGGGCAGGTGATGGTCGACCACGGTCTGAAGGTGGTGACGTGTCTGGAGGGCCGGAGCGAGCGTACGCGAGAGTTGGCGAAGGTGGGCGGAATCGGAGACACGCCATCCTACGAAGCGCTCGTCGAACAGGTCGATCTGATGATGTCCATTATGGTCCCCTCGGAGGCGTTCGGCGCGGCGGCGCGCGTAGCGGAGGCTGTGAGAGCGACGGGCAGCGATCTGGTCTACGTCGACTGCAACGCGATCGCCCCCGAAACGGTGAAGGAGATGGCGAGGGTGGTAACGGGAGTTGGTGCGAGGTTCGTGGATGTGGGCATCATCGGGGGTCCCCCGCGAAAACCCGGTGTGAATCGATTGTATACGTCCGGGAAAGACGCAGAGGAATTCGCGGTTCTCAACGACTACGGTCTGGATGTTCGAGTGATCGGCGAGGAGATAGGCCAGGCGTCGGGGTTGAAGATGTGCTATGCTGCCCTGACGAAGGGGACCTCGGCGGTGATGATCGAGCTGTTGAGCGCATCGAAACGGATGGGACTCTATGACAGCCTGATCGGAGAGCTCGAGACGAGTCAGCCGTCCCGTCTCGAGATGATGCAAGGTCTGACGAATGTACCTTCTAGGTCGAGGCGATGGATCGGAGAGATGGAGGAAATCGCGAAGACCTTCGGCGACCTGGGTTTGACGCCCAAGATCTATGAGGGCGCGGCGGACATCTACCGACTGGTCGGGGGCACGGCACTTGCGGACGAAACGCCAGAGACACGTGATAAGAATCGGACGTTGAGTGATCTGATCGACGCGTTTGCGTAATCCTTCGTTTTCGACGAGAAATAAAGAGAGGGCTTCGACGATCGTGTCGAAGCCCTCTTTCGTCGGTGTGGGATCGCGGTTCAGACTTGCTGTCCGAACAGGGGAAGAAGATCAGACAGCCCGACCGTCGTTGTATCGAATCGATCGTAGAATCGGCGCCCTACGAGTCGCTGTCGAAAGCTGTGGATCTGGCAGGAGGGCCATCACAGTGGTCTGGATAGAAGGGGCGCCATGGGGGTCTGTCCGACAGAATTGGCTTGACGCGGATGCCCGGGACGATTTACTTAGACGGCCCGTAAGTGGAAGTTTCACCCAAGGTTATGGGATTGACGCACAGGTTTTGATCGACCCACGAACCCATCGCTCTGAAGACATCTGGAAGGGCCTCCGCCGACTTCGCGGGGGCTCTTTGTCGTCCCCAGGAGAGGCCGCTTGGCTTTAACGTTCCAAGGCGGAGCCGTCGTCGGGCAGCCGGAGTCCGACAGCGCCGGCGTGACTGTCCTGAAGAAGGGCGGAAACGCGGTCGATGCGGCCGTGACGTCCGCCCTGCTGGGTGCGATTCTGGCGCCCGCATCGAACGGGATCGGCGGATACGGCGGGTGGATGATGGTCCACGCCAGGGGTGAGGCGCACTGTATCGATTTCCACACGCGTGCACCGAAGGCCGCCGACCCGAAGATGTTCGATGTCGGTCAGTCCGACGGGCGTTTCGGGTCGTCCGTTCGGGATCACGCGAACGAAATAGGGTGGAAAGCGATCACGGTGCCGGGTGTTCTGGCGGGGATGTCGCTTGCGTTGGAGGAATTCGGAACGATTTCCCTGGCCGATGCCCTCGCCCCGGCGATCAAGGCGTGCGAGAAGGGCTTCAGAGTGTCTGCATCCTATGCCGCTCGTGTGGCCCAGCACGAACAGAAGATTCGGGCCTTTCCAGACACGGCCAAGCTGTTGCTCGTGGACAAAGAGGTGCCCAAGGCGGGTGCTCGTGCAAAGAGCACGGATCTAGCAAAGATGCTCACGCAGGTGGCCAAGAAGGGCACGCGGGAGTTTTACGAAGGACGGATCGCCGATCGCATCGTCAAGTATGTTCAAGAGGCCGGTGGTATTCTGGAAAAAGAGGATCTGGCAGAGTACGAAGCCAAACTAGTCGAACCGATCAAGGGTGACTTTGGGGGTTGCGAAATCTACGCTCCGCCGCTGTGCAGCAGTGGGGCGAGCCTGGTTCAAATGTGTCGAATCGGCGAAGCCGCCCAACTCGACCTCTGGTCGAGAGACGCTGCGCGGCTCTGCCACGGAATGGTCGAGGTGATTCGTGCGGCGTGGATGGACCGGTATCGTCACTTCGGAGACCCGGACACGACTCCGGTGCCGATGGATCTGCTCATGTCCGACATCTCCCTCGGCGCGACGGCGATCGAGATTTCTTCCCACATCACAGAGGGTACGCGTGGACAGTGCCTCCTGCGCCCTCTTTACGCAGGCGGGACGACCCACATTTCAGTCGTTGACGGCGAGCGCAACATGGTTTCCCTGACGCTGACGCACGGGCCCGTATTCGGGTCGTTCGCTACGGTTCCTCGAATGGGGCTTCTGCTCAATTCCGGGATGTCCCGTTTCGATCCTGGCCCCGGGCTCAAGAATTCGGTCGGGCCCGGGAAGTCGCCGATCGTGAACATGGCTCCGGCTCTGCTCACACGCGAAGGCCGTCCAGCGATGACCGTGGGTGCCTCTGGTGGAACGAAGATTCCGTCATCGGTCTTCCAGGTGCTCGCACGACGGCTGGTACTGGGCGAAGATTTCGAGTGGTCCGTTGGCGCACCAAGAGTCCATTCCGAAGGAAACGAGTGGGTGAGGATCGACGAAGAGTTTGGAGAAACCGCCCCCGACTACTTGGAGTCGATCGGTTACGAGGTTCGTGACGGGGATGCGGCGGCGAACGTCAGGGGCATTGAAATCACCGAAGACAACGAACTGATTGCTGCGTATGACCCCCGGATGAAGGCGAAAGAAAAGGGGTACTAGTCGATGAAGAGGATCGTGTGATGGAGAGCTATCCGTTTGGCAGCGGCCGGCCTGATCCGGCGTCGTTCCCCAATCGTGGTCTGGCCGATGCGGCCGTTCGGATCCTGCCGGAGCTGGGCGGCGAGCTCGCTCTCTATCCGGGTCCAAGAGGCTACGAGCCATTGCGCAAGCTGATGTCCGACCGATTCGAGCGACGCGAGGGCGTTGGTCTACCCGTCGACCAGATATCATTGACGACAGGGTCGATGCAGTCGGTGACGCTGATGGCTCAGTACTTCGTCGAGAAAAAGGGCGATGCTATCATCATGGAGGAGTACTCGTATTCGGGTACGATCGGCGCTTACAACAAAGAAGGGGCCGAGCTCTTGGGTGTGCCCCTGGACAATGACGGAATGCGGATGGATTCACTGGAGGAGGCGATCGTATCATCTTCGGCACGGGGAAAGAAACCGAAGTTCATCTACGCGCTGGTGACGTATCAGAACCCAACCGGCTCGATCATGCCCCTTGACCGCAGAAAAGAGCTGCTCGACATCGCGCTCAAACACGATATCCCGGTCGTGGAGGATCACTGCTACGCGGACACGGTTTACGAAGACTGTCACGTGCCGGCGTTAATCACGATCGACCACGAGGCGACCGTGCTCCATATCGAGTCCCTGTCGAAGATCCTGGGTCCTGGCGTGAGGCAGGGTTATTTCTGCGCACCAGAGCCGATCTTCAGCGAGATTCTTGCGCTCAGGCGGGATGGGGGGCCGAGCACGCTGAACGCCGCGATCTGCTATGAGTTCTTCAGAGAAGGTTTGGTGGATCATCTCGAAATGATCAACGGGATCGTGAAGGAGAAGCGTGACCTGATGTTCGAGAAGCTGGCCGAGAGGTCCGACGCGTTCGAGTGGTTCAGCCGGCCCAAGGGGGGGCTGTTCATCTGGGTGAAACTGCCCGACCAGACAGATCTCGTGGCGTGCGAGCAGGCGGCTGAGGCCCGTGGCATCGATTACGCGACAGGGAAGGCGTTTCACGTCTATCACGACGACGTACCGTTTCTGCGCCTGGCCTTCGGCTACGCTACGCCCGACCAGATCCGCAAAGGGATCCCGCTGCTGGCCGAGTGTGTGGTCCAAAGCAAAAAGTGAGGCCACGCTATTCCGAAATCAGGGCCGATCCGGGCTACGGGTCGGCCCTTTTTGGTGTACTTCGACATCGTCGCCGTCGAATTCGTGCGTGACATTGACGCTCGCGGGGGCCGCGGGTATATTTCGCGTCGAAGGGAAACCGAATGAGTGAATCACCACAAATGGCACGCCCCGCCCCTCTGCCGGGCATCGATACTCTGATCGCCATCGCGAGTGGCAAGGGAGGAGTGGGAAAGTCGACGACGGCGGTCAATCTTGCCGTCGCACTCGCCTGTCAAGGTGCACAGGTCGGTCTGATGGACGCCGACATTTACGGTCCGAACGTGCCGGTCATGATGGGAGGCAAGGACCGACCCGACGTCGATCCCGACGGGAAGATGCTACCGCTGGAGCGACACAGCGTGAAGTTCATGTCGTTGGGTCTGATTGCGGGCGATGGCGTGCCCATCGTGTGGCGGGGCCCTATGCTGGCCAAGATGATCACTCAGTTTCTTCGAGATGTGGCCTGGGCACCGCTCGATTACTTGTTGATCGATCTACCACCCGGGACGGGCGACGTCCAGCTGACGCTGACACAAACGGCGCCGCTGACGGGTGCGGTGATCGTGACGACGCCCCAGGCGATTGCTCTGGAGGACGTGCGACGAGGCATCCAGATGTTCGAGACGGTGGATGTGCCGGTCTTGGGTGTGCTCGAGAACATGAGCGGATATCAATGTCGAAAATGCGGGTCGATGCACTACCCCTTCGGGTCGGGCGGTGGGAAAAAGACGGCCGATTATTACGATGTGCCGTTCCTGGGTGAGATTCCGATCGATTTGCGGGTGCGGGCGGGATCTGATCAGGGCAGTCCGGTGTTGGTAGGATTCCCGGACAGCGCGGTGGGTCAGGCCTACGCTTCCGTTGCCGGGCGGTTGCGAGACCTTCTAGAGAACTGAAGCCTGCCCACGAAGGGGTCGCGCGGTTCCCTCCTAGCGAATCGCGTTTTATATGTTCTAAAGCTAGGCGAAACGAGGCGATACTCAGAACAGGACGTTCCTGTTCTTCATTCGGAGTATCGGCGTTGAATCGACGGAGACTCTACATACCCGGCGGTGTCCTCCTGGCACTCGTGCTCGGCACCCTCTACGCGAGGGGGCCGGCGGCCGAGTCGAATGGGGTCCAGCCCCGTCCAGAAGGGGCGTGGGTCAGCCTCGTAGCGGGCCAGGTCGATGTGGTGAGAGACAGGGGCACAGAGGCCAGGGAGCCTTTGCTGGGACGCACCTACGTGTATCCGGGTGACCGGATCGTGACAGGGGGAGACGGCAGGGTCGAACTGACCATGGAAAAGCCGGCTCGGATGCTGAGAATCGAGCGGGGGTCTGTGGTTACGGTAGAGGGCCGGGAGAAAGGGGGCAGGATCCCGATCGTGGGTGTCCGCGTCGATCGCGGAGACGTTTGGGCCCGGGTTTCCAGGGCTCACGAAGTTTTTGGTCTGGCCCTGGGTCGTGTAGAGGCGTGGGTTCGAGACAGTGTGATCTCCTCGCATCGCGGGGAATCGACGCGATTCGTGGTGTTCGAAGGAGAGGCGCAGATGGCCGAAAGTGGTCAGGTGCTTCGCCCGGGGCAGGGCATTCTCATCACGGCAACGGGAGAGGCGACGCCCTACGTCGCGGATTCCACGCCCAGAAATGGTTGGCGTGTAGGCCCCCCCGGATGATGAGGTAGCGCCCACTGCGGGGGGCGATGGCGAAGTCTGGGGTCCGAGGACGTTGAGTCGCGCGATCCGCGATCCGCGATCTGAGCCCTACGATCTACCTGGGCGTGGAACTGGAGCTGGAGGGGCAAGGGCGTGGTGAGCGCTTTCGGGCGTCGGAAGCGCGTATACGGAAGATACGGGTGCGGTCGAGGGCGTGGGATCGTTTACGGCCCGAGAATAAGGTCGATCTGTTGAACGAAACATTCGACGTGCTCAAAAGACGCTATCCAGGTATCAAAAACGGCGTAGTTCTGGAGTTCGACGATGCTCGACCCGAACTCGAACTGCGCTACGCAGTCGATCACCGTAGCTGATCAGAAGCAACCCCAGAGTGGATCAGGCCCGGCTCCCGAAAGGAAGTGGGGCCGGTTTTATGCCTATTAGTCTCACTTTCGTTATGCTAGGTAGGACAAACAGCTTGAGTAATACCTCGTAGATGGTTACGTTTAGAGGCGCTTAAGTAAGTGGTTGCTTCTGGACGGACCTGATGGTGACAGTTCTACCGAAACATCCGACGGGGGAAACGCGTCGAAAAGACGTATGGAGCTTCGGGGGCAAAGCTGTCGATTCGGGAGAAAAGAATGAAGCCGATGAAACACAGGGTTTTCGGGTTGGTCGTGGTTATCGCACTATTTGCCGGGCTGACCGCGTGTGGACAGGGGGAGGCAGGTGATGATGAGAAGTCGGCCTCCGCCGATTCGACCAAGTCCGATAGCCTCAAAGTCGCAGAGGGTGTACCCGTAAAAGTGTTACCCGTAGAGCTGGGTCTGATATCTGACTACGTTCAGCACCCGTCGACGATCGAGGCAGAGGAGGTCATCGACGTCTACGCCCAGACGAGCGGACTCGTGCGCGAGGTTTTGGTCGAGGAAGGGGATGAAATCACGGCGGGGCAGCTCCTGGTTCGACTTGTGGACGACGAGTTGAGGCTCGGTGCCGACGAGGCTCGAGTCAACCATCAAAAACTGGCGAGCAAGTTCAAACGCTCCGAAGGTCTTTTCGAACGGAACCTGTTGTCGAAGGAAGACTTCGAGGAACAGTCGTTCACACTAGAGGAATCTCGAATTCGGTGGGAGCGTGCGAATGTCGCGCTCGCGCACGCTTCGGTGCGGGCACCGGTCGATGGCGTGGTGGCCGAGCGCGCGGTCAAGCTGGGTGATCGTATCGGTCCGTCGAACAAGCTGTTCTCGCTCGTCGATCTGAGGAAGCTGATCGCCTACGTCCACGTCCCTGGGCGTGATATGCGATACATCAACACCGGGCGGCGCGCACGTCTAACGTCCGATTTCCTGCCCGGCGAGGTCTTTCAAGGATACATCTTACGGATCAGCCCCGTGGTCGACCCTCGCAACGGGACATTCAAGGTTACCCTCGCCGTAGACGAGAGTGCCGACCGGCTTCGTCCGGGCATGTTCATTACGGTCAACATCGTCACGGCAACGCGGGGAGACGCTGTGCTCGTGCCCAAACGAGCGGTGGTCCACGACGACGGGTTCCCGCACGTGTTCGTCGTGAGTGACAGCATCGCGAAGCGAAAACGACTCGAGGTCGGGTTCGAAGATTCCGAAAATTTTGAGGTGCTGTCGGGCACGACGAAGGGCGACCGGATCGTCGTCGTCGGGCAGAACGGGTTGAAGGACGGAGCCAAGGTACGTGTGATCGAGAGCGAGGGACTCCGTGTCCCGGCCAAGCCGGATTCGACCGACGATTCCAACCAGGCTTCTTAGAGTCATTCCGATGTTGGACAAAGGCACCGTGAGACGTTGCGCGCGTGCCTGTTTTTACATCCTTCTCTGCGTGTGAGTTCCCTGTGCTTGTTTCGTGGCATTCCAATCTTTGAGCAGCGCTTGAGCGACGAACAGACACCCCAATCTCCTACCGCACCCGAGCGGGTTCCCACCCGTGTGAGGCGAACGTTCGAGGTCACTACTCAGCGGCCGGTGGCCATCTCTATGGTGGTGCTGGCCGTCGCGGTGTTCGGCTACGTGTCGTATCAGCAGCTTCCGCTGAACATGATGCCGGACATCTCCTACCCGACGCTGACGATTCGGACGGACTACCCCGATACGGCCCCAGAAGAGGTCGAGAGTCTGATTTCCCGACTGATCGAACAACGTCTGGGCGTCGTCAGCAATCTCGTGGGTATCACTTCCATCTCCCGCGCAGGTATTTCCGACGTCATTCTCGAATTCGGTTGGGGCACGGATATGAACGACGCGGTTCAGACGGTCCGGGAAAACCTCGATCGTCTGCGGTTGCCTCAGGGTCTTAACCGCCCGCTCATCCTCCGATACGATCCGACCCAAGATCCGATCATGCGGCTCGGAGTTTACGGCAACGTCGATTTGTTCGCGTTGCGGCTGATCGCGGAGGAAGAGATCAAACAGGAACTCGAGGCGCTCAGGGGGGTGGCGGCCGCCCGCGTTTCGGGGGGACTGGAGGAGGAGATCCGCGTCGAGATCAGCGAGGCTCAGCTCGCGGCGTTGGGGATGGGCATCAACGACATCAACCAACGCCTGCGGGATGAGAACGTCAACCTGGCGGGCGGGAGCCTGCTCGACGGCCAGACCCAATACCTGGTCCGAACGCTCAACGAGTTCCGGACGCTGCAGGATATTTCCGAGCTGGTCGTGGGCGAACGGAACGGCGTGGAAATCCGGGTCAAGGACGTCGGAAAAGTCAACGGGACGAACAAGGAGCGCGAGATCATCACCCGTGTGAACGGTGTTGAAAGCGTCGAGATCGAGATCTTCAAGGAAGCGGATGCGAACATCGTGGCGACGGCTCGGCGGGTACGAGACCGACTCTTTGGTACGTCAGAGCAGCACGAATATGTCGACAAGCTCGAGCGGGGCGACCTCGAACTCAAGACCACGTCCAAACGGAAGGAGCAGGTTCGACAGTTCGTTCAACTCAAGGAGATGACGAGTTTCATCTCCTACGGCCTTCCCGATGGTGTCGAGCTCGAGCTCCTGTCGGATCAGTCGACGTTCATTAAGAATTCTGTAGACGAGGTGAAGCAGACAGCGGTCATCGGTGGCGTGCTGGCCATCTTGATCCTCTACATCTTCCTGCGTAACCCCACACACACGGCGATTGTCGGGTTGGCGATCCCGATTTCGGTCGTCGCGACGTTCGCGCCGATGAACATTTTCGGCGTGTCCTTGAACATCATGTCGCTCGGTGGTCTGGCGCTGGGCATCGGCATGCTCGTGGACAACTCGATCGTGGTACTCGAGAGCATCTACCGCTGTCGCGAAGAGGGTGACGATCTCGTGGAGGCCACGGTTCGGGGCACGGGTGATGTCGGTGGAGCCGTGTTCGCCTCGACACTCACGACGGTTGCCGTGTTTTTTCCGATCGTCTTCGTCGAAGGCGTCGCGGGTCAGATTTTTGGCGACATGGCGATGACCGTGGTGTTCGCCCTTCTTGCTTCGCTGGGTGTCGCGCTTTTTTTCATTCCCATGCTGGCATCCCGAAGGGTCAACCTGAGCTCGGACGACGAGGGCACCCTGGCGGCCGCAACCCGTTCCGCCGCCCTGCGGTTGAAATCGATCGAGCGCCTCAGATCGTTGGCCGGGAGTGACGCGTCGACGGGTCAGAAGGTTCGTAGGGGTCTGATCACACTGCCTCTGCTCATGTTCGAATGGGTGTGGCGTACCGTGTGGATCGTTGGGAGCGCTGTCGTGGTGGCGATCAAGGCGGTCGTCGTGCTCGTCGGCGCCCTCGTGTTTTTTCCGGTCGCGGCCGGTGTGCAGCGGTTACGGGGGCAGCGTCCGTCTGATCTGTGGCAGACGTTCGCCAGGTTGGCAGAGGACCGTTCGCTGTTCGGTCGACCGTTCTCGAGCGCCATTTGGAATGACCTGCTTACCTATTCGACCGTTTCTGCGTTCGGCACTGACTTATCCCGCGCCTTTGTATGGGCAGTTCGATCGATTCTCAAACCTCTACGATGGATCCGGAACACGACCCGGTTCAGGCAAGTGCTACGGGTGCTTCCGGGGCTCGTCGGGTGCGTCGTCGCGATTCTGTTGATTCCGCTGGGTCCGGTCTATTTCATCGCCAGGTTTGCGATCTTCACGTCGATCGGGCTCGTCGGAAAGGTGCTGGTACACGCGATGATGCTCGTCTTTCTGGCGGCGACCGTCGAGCTTGTCTTGTTTGCGGCGCTTCTGCTCCCGATTCTTGCTCCATTGCTTTACCTGTTCGAGGGTTTCTTCGGCTACGTGCGTGGTGTGTATCCACACCTCCTCCGATCGGCGCTCCAGAATCGCGGGTCGGTTATCGGTCTGGCCGTCGTGCCTTTTGTGGCAACTTTTTTCTACCTGGTGCCCCTCCTCGGGTCCGAATTGATACCACAGGTCTACCAGGGCGAGTTCGACGTTGATCTGGCATTGCCGGTCGGCACGCCCCTGGCTGCGACTGACGAGATGATCGCACAGATCGAAGCGCGTCTGCTCGACGAACGGGAGATTGCCCAAATGGCGACTTCGGTTGGCGTCGACCGGACGGAGATTTCATCAGCGGATCGTGGTGAACACACGGCCGAATTGACGGTCGTACTTCGAGACGACTCGTCGGACTCGACGAACACGCTGGCCAGTTTTGCCGGTGACCTGGTCTCGCTACCCGCCCGAATCTGGGGTGGGATCACGGGTCAGAGCGAGCTCGCCAAGCGTGAGGAACAGCTGATGCGCCGGATTCGGGCCCGCTTGACTGATCTACCACAAGTGCGGGTGGATTTCTCGCGACCTGCGCTCTTCTCTTTCAAGACACCGATCGAGCTCGAAATACGGGGTTACGATTTAAGCACGCTCGGTCGACTCGGGTCGGACGTTCAAGAGCGACTTGCGGACGTACCCGGGCTGTTCGACGTGAAGTCGAGTCTCCAACGCGGCAGTCCCGAAGTTCAGATCGTCTACGATCGCGATCTGATGGCCAAGTACAACCTGAACGTCCGAGCTGTAGCCGAGCTCGTGCAGAAGAAGGTGCAGGGGAACGTGGTCACCCGATTCAGAAAAGAGGACCGCCGCATCGACGTGCTCGTCCGTGTGGATGAAGCGGACCGGACGGGCGTGGCGGATCTGCGACGGCTGGTCGTCAACCCTGGCGGTGCGGTTCCGATTCGGCTCGAATCACTCGCAGACATTCAGGTCCACGAGGGGCCGAGCGAAATCCGTCGGATCGATCAACAGCGCGCCGTCCTGATTTCGGCGAATGTGAGCGGGCTCGACCTGGGAACGGTGACGGGTCTGATCGAGCAGGCGCTCGAGGGGCTCGACGTGCCCGCCGACGTGACGTTCATCATCGGGGGTCAGAACAGGGAAATGCAAACGTCGCTCGACAGTCTGACGTTCGCGCTCGCCCTCGCGATCTTCCTGGTCTACATCGTGATGGCATCGCAGTTCGAGTCGTTCCTGCATCCGTTGGTGATCATGTTCACGATTCCGCTCGCCCTCGTGGGCGTCATCCTGGTCTTGTTCGGGACGGGGGTGCCGCTGAGTGTGGTCGTGTTTCTGGGGATGATCATGCTGGCCGGAATCGTGGTGAACAATGCGATCGTTCTGGTCGATTATATCAATCAGTTGCGGAGGACGGGGCTGACCAAGGTCGATGCTATCGTCGAGGCCGGATCGGTGCGGTTGCGGCCGATTCTGATGACGACGTCGACGACCGTTCTGGGGTTGCTGCCGATGGCGATGGGGTTGGGGGAAGGCGCGGAGATTCGAACGCCCATGGCCATCACTGTCGTGGCCGGGTTGATCAGCTCGACGCTGTTGACGCTCGTCATCATTCCCGTCGTCTACTCGGTGATCGATCGGGGTCGGTAACGCCAAAACGCGCTGTGTGTGCTAACTTTTGTCGCATTCTGACGTCTAATTTAGTGTAGATTTTAGAAAGTTAGTCCTTACAAACCTTCTGGAGAGCCTTAAGCATGACGATTCGTCTCGCCCTGTTCGTTGGATCTCTCGCAGTGGTGTTGTCCCTTGCGTCTCCGGTGGAGAGCCAGCAGGAAGTGACAGTCGGGAAAGTCAAGGAGGTGAGGGTCACGCTGGAGGATTGTGTGCGGCTCGCGCTCAGCCGCAATTCGTCGATCGTCCAGGGCAAACTCACCCGTGATTTCGAGGATTCGGGCGTCGATGTGGCGCGAAACGCGTTTTTGCCCCGCCTCTCCACGAACTGGGGAATATCACGCGCCATCAACGGCCCCCGAGAGGGCCAATTCATCGACGAATCGACGGGTCTGCTGACGACGACCGTGGGGGAAAGTCAGACGAGCGGAAGTCAGAGCATTGGGGGCTCGCTGAACATGACGGTGTTCGACGCGTCCGACTTCGCCGCCCTTTCGGCGAGCAAGAATGGGCTTCGAGCATCTGAGATGGATCTGGAGAACAGTCAGCAGAATGTTGTTTTTCAGGCCAAACAGAGCTACTTCGAGTTGCTCAAGTCGATCAGCCTACTCGAAGTTCAGCAAGAGCAGCTGCGGGTTTCGGAGGAAAGCCTGAGGCGTGCCGAAACACTGAACGAGATCGGGTCTTCGCCGATCTCCGAGGTTTTCGGGGCACGGGCAGCGCTCGAACGCGATCGAGTGACGTTGATCACGCGCGAAAACGATGTGGAGATCGACCGGTTGAACCTGGGTTTCACGCTCGGTCTTGAAACGAACGCGAGGATCGTGCCGGTGGAGGGCGATTTTGCGCCAGATTCACTCTACGTCGTGCCGGATGACGGCGAGTCCCGTGCCACACAGCACCCGAGCTTGCTATCCGATCGCTACTTAATGCTGGAGGCCAAGGACAATCTTAGGGCGACTCAGCTGGGGGTCAGGATGCCCACGCTGAGTATGTCGGCCAGATACAGTTGGGACTTGGGGAGGGACGAGGATTTCCGCGGGGTCGAGGATCTGTTTCTCAAAAACTACCGGTATGTGGTCAGTGTCAACGTCAACCTGCCGGTCTTCAACGGTCTGAGCACGGCGACCAGCGTGAGGCGCCAGAAAATCCTCTACCTCAGGAGCCTCGAGCAATACAAGCAGTCGAGACGGCAACGCTCCCTCGACATTCAACGATCTGTCCTCAACATCGAGCGTCTGCGACGGAACATCAAAGCGAGCGAGGCAGCCGTCAAGGCCGCGGAGCAGGAGTTTCGACTCCAAGATGAAGCCTACAACTTCGGGGCCGGCACCTTCCTGCAGCGGCAGACCGCCCAGGTCAACCTGTTTAATCAGAGATCCACGCTCGTCCGGGCGACCTACGATCTACAAATCGAAAAGGCGAACCACGAACGCCTGATTGGAACGGGCGTCGATCCCAACACTTTGATAGACTCGGTCGAATAGCACGGGAGATTCAGCGATGAGAAAAGCGGTCCCCTTTCTGCTCGTCGTCGCGCTTCTGATCGGTACCCCCGTTCAGGTGTTTGCCATAGATGGGCTCTTTTCACGAAAACTCTACGGAGCCGCGGCAGCCGGGTTCGGCACATTTCTTCTGGTCGAGGCGAACAAGGCCCGATCTGACGCGGATGACGTCTACACGCTCTACGAACTCTCGGGTAATCCGTCCCTGGCACGTGACTTCTATAACACGAGCCGTGAAGATGATACGAAGGCGGCGATCCTACTCGCCCTCGGAGCCGGGTCCATCGTCTACGGTATTCATCTGTTCTTCAAGGGTGACACGAAGCTGCCGGACCCGGAGATGGGTCGGGGACTGGCCAAGGTGAAGGGCGTGCAGGTGGATGTGGGGGGCGACCCCGTTTCGGGGCGTGTCGGCCTGGCTTTGACGCGTGGTTTTTGAGGCGAACCGTCCTTCTCTGAATAGATCGGGCCGGTCTCTCGTTGAGAGACCGGCCCGATCTATTTCTGGTGGACGAGCTCAGATGCCGAACTGATCGAGAAGGCGGTCCGCGATGACGCCACGAACCTCTTCGCTGTCCAATTCTCCCGATTCAATCTTCGCGCGCACTTCCTCGATCCGGTCCTCGCGGACGTCTGGTGCCTTTCGCGCCTCGTCTGCCATTCGTGTGGTAAGACGTGCGTCGGTGGACAGATCGACGCGATCCGACGAGGATGTGTCGTCTGATTGGTCGGTGCCCCGCGTCGGCTCTTCCCGACGTCGTGTCTGCTCGGTACGACGCGGTCCTTCCGACTGTGGTAGATCGCCGATACGTGCCACGTTGGGCTCCTCCGAAAATGGACGTAAGCTCGTAGACCTACTGAAGATACGGTGGTGGGCGACCCGGGTCAAGCCGCGCTGAGCACCAGTTGACCGTTTTGGGAGACGGGCGTATGATTCATCTGTCCCCACAGATCATCCCTCCAGCACGACCTCGGCGGGTCAGGATGGCCACGCTCCGGTGGTCGTGTGCCCACCCCGGTTGAACCATGCGCTTTCTTGCTCGGGTTCTGCAGCTTCTGGGCCTCGTTGAAGCCGGATATGGCCTTTTCATCGGACTCTACGAGCAGGATATCGCGCGAGAACTCCAGTTTGCAGCTTTAGGCGCGATCCTCTTTCTCGCAGGATGGCTGATTCAGCGCACCCAAGGCGATTCGTGAGTGGCCGCGGTCCCTGGATGGTGTTGTGTCTTGCGCTGATCGGATGCGCCGAGCCTGAGACGTCCTCTTCACGCCAGGCGTCGGCGACACCTGGCCCGGTTGCGAGGCTCGACTCATCCACAGCGCGTGGCGTCGTCGCATCCGGAGGTCTCGATTCGGTCGCAGCCCGTCTGGGGACCCGGAGAACCTGGGTCCTCGAGGTCCTCGAGGCGTCGAGCCCTCCGCACGATGTCGCGCTGGCGGCCAGGCTGCTCTCTGTCGCGCGTGGCGAGGACAAACTGACGTTTGCGTCCTGGTTGGTGGATCGCGGTGCACGGAGCGCGCCTCCGCTGATCGACCTTCTCGCGACACCCATCGATCTGCAGACGACGATTCAAGCCGTGCAGACGCTCGGAAAACTCGGAGAACGGAAGGCCATACCGGTGATCAAGACGCGGCTGGGACACCGTGACGCGTGGGTGCGAATGGCGTCCGCCCACGCGCTCGGCGAAATCGGGGGGGAGGGGGTCGTCGACGCGCTGGGCGAGTTGATGACCGACAGCGAGGCACCTGTCGTGGCCGCCGCCGTGATCGCCCTTGGAAAGTCGGGCGATTCCGGAGGTCTACCACGGGTTCTGGATGCGCTCAGCCACGCGAATCCCCGTGTCCGGGGAGCGGCCGCGTCGGCAGTCGGCCGGCTTGGGTCGGGTTCGCACGCCGATCGCCTCCGAGATCTCCTGATGGACCCGGACGAGGGTGTGCGCTATAAAGCTTCGCAGGCACTCGATCGGCTCGCGATCGAGTGAACCCATGGGGCTGCGTGGATCCTTTGCCCTTTTCCTCCTGCTGATGACGATCCTGGCCTGTGGGAGGTCCACACCTGTAAATGTCGATGTCTTCTTTGGCGACCCGGACTCCCCCGGTCCCGCCGATCCGCCCTACCTCGAGACGATCATCTTCGCGAATGGTCTACGACTCCAGCTGGTTGAATCACCGGGGCTGACGCGAAGCTATCCCGGTGCCTCGGGGAATCTCTTCGGATCGTCGCGCGAACGCCACTTTCAGCCCGTCAGCTTTTTTATTCCCCTCGAGCGTATCGCGCTCTCACATCCCCTCTCACAGAATTTCGTCCTTTCCGAGTTCGTCGGCCCCACGGTCGAGCGTGGCGGCCAATGGGCCTACGTAGATGCCCAGGTCGCGGACCACGTTCAGAGAATTCGCTCAGGCCTCGGACGTCCGGTGATTTTGTCGAGCGCCTTCCGGTCGCCCGAACACAACGCCGCTGTAGGGGGTGCCTCCTACAGTCGTCACCTCTACGGCGATGCGGTGGATATCGATGTCGACCAGTTTCAGGGTGATGCGAACACCGTCGGACAGGAAGTGTTCAACGAAGCTCTGGACGTCGGTCTGGACTTCGTGCTTCCTCTGATCGAAACGTCGGTGAACGTGTCCGGGCAGACCCGGGTCTCGTGGGTCCACATCGACGACCGGGGTTTTTGATGAGTCTGTTTCGGATTACCCTCAGCGTGGCAGCGCTTACTTCGTCTTTGTTTGCGCAGCGGATCGAGCAGGTGCGCCTCGCTCGCGCGGACTTCGATGGCAACGGCGTGGCCGAGGTCGTGGCGGGCGGTCGAGTCGGACCCTACGTTCCCTCTGATACGCCGCTTTCCGTTCGTCGCGCTCGCGTCGAGGTTCTGAAAGACGAGGCGGGCGTCAGTGAGCCGTTGGCGTGGACGGCGGACCTCCAGGTTTTGTCGGATCTCGCAGCGGGAGACTTCGATGGGGACGGGCGACCCGAAATCGTGACGGTCGGTGGTGGGCGGCTGACTGTTTTGGGCAAGCGCGGCCGAGCGCTCGTGCCCCTGGCCAGGATAGATCTGGACGGGACCACGTCTCGAGTGGCCGTTGCGACGGAGGGCGACGGTCTGATTGCGGCGACGGTCTATTCGATCGACGGCGACGGGGATACGGGTGACACGACGATCGAGCTCTACGGTTGGGAGATGGACCAGTTGGAGCACCGTGGCCGAATCGCGCTCCGAGGGCACGTGGGCGACGTGGGTTTCTTGCACATACACAACTTACGCGGTCTCGTCGCCGAAACAGGCGGAGGTGAAGAGGGAGGAGATGCCGTCGTTTGGGATGTGTCCCACCCTCGTTCGCCACGCGTAATCTGGGAAGGACGGGTGAACGCGGGCAGGAGGGCGCTGGTCGTCGCGACGGCGGGGCCCGGCTCCGATGTGGTTGCCTTTGGAGCAGTTGATGGCACGGTCTCGATGTGTGAGTGGACCGGGGGTGCTTTGCGTGTGCGCAACACGGTTCCCGTTGGGCCGATCGGTGACCTGGTCGCTCTGTCACCGACCGAGTGGTTGCTGGCGACGCCCTCGGGTGGGCATCGACTTCACCGTATCATCTTGCCTCACTGATTCGTGCCCGCCGGAGGAATACGTGGTCATGTAGCTTCTCTACGGTCGACGACGGGGGGCGCGTCTGCGTTCAGGTCCGTGGCTCGGAGCGTGTTGGACGAGACGCATTGTTGTCAGGTTGTCTGTTCGCGGCTGGTTCCTCACCACTGTTCTGCCACCTCGATCGAGTGGAGCGACGCGCTTATTGGAGACTCCTCGGCGTGCTGTGGTGCCGATGCCGAGCTGTCCGAAGGACGTCGCTTAACCCGTTGGAATTTTGACTTTCGAAGGCTCCGAGTATATATTCGCCGCTTCGTCCGCGAGGCGATCAAGGGAGATCCTGTGGCCAAACGTCAACGACGTCAACTGTCTGTTCTGATCATTCCCGACGACGGGACCCAGACAAGAGAGTTCAAGATCGAGTACTGGGTCGTGCACGCCGTCCTCGCTTTGCAGGTCGTGCTCCTGGGCATGGTCTGTCTGGGGGGCGTGTTCTACTGGCGGTCGCTGCAGTGGGAGGGTGAAGCGCTTCGCCTTCGCCACGACAACCAGCGTGCCCGATTAGAACTCGAGCGTGTGGATGACCTGGCCTCGGTCGTCACACGGATGAAGCTCGTCGATCAGCAGCTTCGAACGATGTTATCACACTCGACGAGGATCGATCCCGCTGGCTACTCCTTGCCGGCGGCCTCACGCCCCGCAGAGGAAACCGAGGCGTCGGGGCAACAGCGCGTGACGGTTCGCCAGGTGACGATGCACCACGACACGACGATGGACCAGCGTGCGGTGCCGTCTCTGTGGCCGGTCGCCCGTTCGTCGGGTTGGGTGACGCGGGGGTATCGCCCCGATCAAGGTGTGCTTCTCGATGGACATCCCGGGCTGGACATCGCGGCGGCCGAGGGCACGGTCGTCGTCGCGGCCGCCGACGGCCGCGTGGTCTTTTCGGGAGAAGAAGAGACTCTGGGTCTGATGGTCGCGATCGACCACTTTGGCGCCTACCTTACCCGGTACGCCCACAATGCGGCACTCATCGTGGAGGTGGGCGAACGGGTGCGGAAGGGCCAGCCGATCGCGCTCGTCGGCAACACCGGGCAAAGTTCGGGGCCGCATCTGCATTTCGAAATCTGGGAACAGGGGTCACCTCGTGACCCACTGGCTTATTTGCCCGACGCGAGGTAGCACGAGATGGGGCGGACAGTGGACGTGGAGCGGACAGGTGTGAATACGGTCGTCGGAGGAGACTCCGAGCTCGAGGGTCGCTTCGTTGTGACCGATGGCATCCGTGTGGACGGGACTTTGCGGGGTAGCCTGGAGGCTTCGGGTATCCTCGTGGTCGGGATGACTGGGCGCGTGTTGGCGGACCCGATTCGAATCCGGTCCGCGATCATCGCCGGTTACGTGGAAGGAAACGTCGACGCCGAGGGCGAGGTGCGGTTGGATGAGACGGCGACCGTCGTCGGAACCATTTCGGGAAGTGTGTTGACGGTCGCCCAGGGCGCCCGTTTGAAGGGTACGTGTGATGTGGGGGACGTCGGGGAGCTGTCCACCACGCCGCCCGAATTCAGACAGGCCGCCGCACGCTGAACCACTCGTCGTCGAAGACAGCGGGGCCCCGATGGGATCATCCATCGGGGCCCCTGGCTTTTGGACGATGTGCGTGTTTACAGTGCGAAGCGTCCGTTCGGGACGAGTCGTTTGGCGTTCTCTTCGCTCAGTGTGACCGTGAGAAGTACGTTGTTGCCTTCGTACTGTGTGCTCAGGACCTCACCCACTCGGTGAAGGTCCGACAGGAGCTTCCCCTCGGCCTGCGGAATGTTCAGGTCAAGGGTGACTCTGGAACCGTCGAGCCGTTGGTAGATCGCATACTTGAACTGATCCAGCCCTTCTCCCGTTTCTGCCGAGATCCAGACGGATTCGGGATGTTCGGCTGTGAGCGAAGCGCGACGGGACGCGTCTTCGACGCAATCCATTTTGTTGAAAACCGTGAGCGTCGGCCGGTCTTCGATCCCCAGGTCGGTGAGCACCTCGAAAACGGTCTGGATCTGCTCTTCGCAGCGCGAGTCACTCCCATCGACCACGTGGAGGAGTAAATCGGCGGTGACGGCTTCTTCCAGCGTGCTCCGAAACGAGGCAATGAGGTGATGGGGAAGCTTGCGAATGAACCCTACTGTGTCTGTCAGGAGGATGTCACGGTTGTAGCCGAGGTGAACACGCCGGGTCGTTGAATCGAGTGTGGCGAAGAGACGATCTTCGATAAACACGTCAGCCCCGGACAGGGACCGGAGAAGGGTCGATTTGCCGGCGTTGGTGTAGCCGACGAGGGCGGCACTGAAGACGCCGGCCCGCCGCTGCCGCCCGACGTTGCGTTGCTTGACGATCTTGTCGAGCGCGCGCTCGAGTGAGTTGATTCGGCTGCGGGTCGCACGTCTGTCGACTTCGAGCTGTGTCTCGCCGGGTCCGCGTGTGCCGATGCCGCCGCTGGCGCCGCCACCACCGGCCTGTCGGGAGAGGTGGGTCCACTGCCGTGTCAATCGGGGCAGCATGTAGGTCAGCTGTGCGAGCTCGACCTGTGTCTGGGCCTCGCGGGTCTGCGCCCGGCTGGAGAAGATGTCCAGAATCAGCCGACTTCGATCGATGATCTTGCGGTCGATCAGATTTTCGAGGTTTCTCGTCTGGGCAGGGGAAAGATCGTCGTCGAAAATGACGACGTCGATTCCGAGTTCGTCGGTACGATCTCTGACTTCGTCGGCCTTGCCACGGCCGATGAAGTAGGCCGGGTCGAACTGAGCGCGTTCCTGGATGGCACGGTCGAGGACTTGAGCGCCGGCTGTGTCGGCGAGCAAGGCGAGTTCGTCGAGGGTGTCGTTCAGGTCGGAACGGCTGGTGCCGGGAAGGGCAACTCCCACGAGAAAGGCTCGCTCGGGGCGTTCGGCCTCGGTGGAGTTATGCAGGTGGTCGGAGGGTGTGTCAGGCCTCTCGGGCGGGCGCGATGGAGTGGATGCGGTCCCGGATTTCGGCGGCCTTTTCGAAGTCTTCGAGGGCAACGGCTTCTTTCAGTTGGTCGTGCAGATCCTGAGATAGCGTACGCGGCCTGTCCTGGCGGATTTCGGACGCCCACTCCTTCAGGAACTCGATCTCTTCGCTCTCGTCGACCAGGTCGGGGCGGTCGAACTCGGCGTAGAGCGATCGGATTTCTTCGATTCCTTCTTCGATGTCGATCAGAGCGCCGTCGTAATCGGACGACTCGAGCTTGAGCAGGGCAGACGCCCTGACACGATGGCCTATGACGAACGGGCGATACTGTTCGAACGCCAGCTTCTCCTCGTCGTCGGCTGCATAGGCTTTGACAAAGTCGAACAGCCCGAGGTTTCGCTCGGCGTCGAGCCGCGCACGGTCATAGTCTTCCAGTTCGAGGAAGCTGATTCGGCGGTGGTAATACTGGAGGGCTTCGATCTGAAGCATCATGCAGGTTTCGGAGTCGAGTGAGAATTCCGCGTCTTCGCCTTCGGGTGTTCTATCTTCAGCGGCTCGGGCCTGAGCCTGATGGTAATGGAGGAGTGATTCATAGCCGTGAGGTCTCTGCCCATCGGGCCGTCCTGTTACTTCCATTTGCAGAATGCCCATCTCTATTCTAAGCTGAATCTTTTCTCGACCATCGGCGCCCTTGATGCGGCGAACACAGAGCTTGCCCGAGTCGTAGGGCCAACCGTCGAGAAGGGGCTGTATGTCGTTGCCCATGAAGAATCCTCCTGGCCGAATGAGCGGGTAGTTGCCCCTTCGGTCAGTGTGGTTTTGCGCGTCAAACCAACGGTTTGAGTGTACGATAATGGGTGGGGCATGTCAAGCCGACCCCCTGTTCGCATCCCTCTCCGGACGGGCCATTTAGAGGTAGCGACGGTGTCGAAAGATTCTTTTTCAAACAGACTTCGAGTTGGCTCATAAAGGTGAAGGCCTTCTGTTGACTCGTGAGGGAGACGTGAGACGTTGATGGATGATCGCAATCGACAGATGACACTCGTAGTCCGTGCTCAAACAGGGGATACGGGCGCATTTGATCAATTGGTGCGCGACTTTCAGGATATGGCGGTGGCCTATGGATACACACTGCTCGGAGACTTTCATCGCGCTGAGGACGCGGCCCAGGAAGCTTTTCTGGCGGCGTATCAGAAGCTACCCGACCTGCGTGATCCTCGCGCGTTTCCGGGATGGCTCAAAGCGATCGTGCGTACCAAATGCGGTCGTATGACACGGGGAAAACGAGTGGAGACCGTTGAACTCAAGGAAGCGGCGACAGCCGAGATCCAGGGCACGCAGGACGATCGTGAGGACTCGGGAGAGATTCTATCTGCCGTTTGGAGCCTTCCGGAAACGGAGCGCGCTGTGGTCTCACTCTTCTACGTGAGTGCTTACACCCACAGAGAAATCGCCGATTTTCTCGACCTCGAGGTGACGACCGTGCAGGGAAGGCTTCGATTGGCGAGAGAGCGGCTGAAGGAGCGAATGCTGGCTATGGCGAAACGAAAACTGAGAGAGAACGCACCGTCGCGTGACGCGCGCTTTGGGGATCGAGTCAGACGGCTCGTGCGGCCGGAAGAGTTGAAGTCGAATGAAGAGATGCCCTGGTCCGGTGGGAAGGGGACCGATGTCTGGGCGATGATCAAGGCAGCGATCGAGGGAGACGGAGCGACCATCCGGTCACTGGTTGCGAAGGACCCGCGCCTGACCGAATGCTACTACCAGTACAGGCGACCCCTCCACTTTGCTGTGCAGGAGGGACACGCCGAGATGGTTCAGTTCCTGCTGGACCACGGGGCCGACGCGACCTTCAAGTCGGGCAATCGGTGGCACGAACGACCGATCGCGATTGCCGAGGAACGGGGTCACGCAGAGGTGCAACAGATTCTTGAGAAGCACCTAGCAGAGACCCACCAGGTTACGGAGGGTGGCGAGCGACTAGCGCAGATGTTCCGCGATCGCGATGAGGAAGGCATTCTGGCTGCGCTCAAGGCAGATCCCGCATTGCTGAACGCGGCCGACGCGCGGGGCAATCTGCCGATCCATTGGACGGTGCTGACACGGAACGTGAGGATGATCGACGCATTGCTAGACCGCGGGGCCGACGTGAACGCGCAGCGACCGGATGGGGCGCGGCCACTGGACCTCAACAACGGGGACTACTGGTATCGCAAAAACCGAGTTCCGCAGATGACGGATGAAGAGCACCGCGGACTGATCGATCATCTGGTCGCGCGTGGGGCGATTTACGACATCTCCGTTGCAGCTCGGTTCGGTGACGCCGAACGCGTGCGTGAGCTCGTGGAGGAAGACCCGTCGCAGGCGAACCGCGTGCCCGACTATTGCACCTACTACAACGGCGTCCCGTTGTGGGCGGCGGTCGGATCGGGCGACCGAGAGACGATCGATGTGCTGCTCGACGCGGGGGCCCTGGCGACCACACCGGAGCCGCAGATGGCGCCCAAGGGTCGTGTCTTGATGTCGGCGGTCGGGGGGGGTGACCTGGAGCTGATCAAGACCTTCCTCGATCAGGGCGCGGACCCGAACGCGTATGCCGAGTCCTCGGGTAACGCGATGTCCGCGGCGATCGGCAGGGAGAGGTGGGATGTTCTGAAGCTGATAGCATCCTATGGCGGGACCGTCCCCGTACACACGGATATGTCGACAGTCGAGCCGGCGGGACTCGAAGCGGTCTACGGGAAGGCGCTACCGCTGCAGTACTACGTGGATGTCGAAGATCTCGAGACCTTGAATCGTCGATTCAACGAGGATCCGTGCGCGATCAGGGAGGCCATCTCGATGACGCTTCGGGGGAACGATCTGATGAAACTCGACGTGCTGCGTCTATGCCTCGAACGGGATCCCGATTCGGCCAAGACCATGCACGCCAGCAAGCTGATCGGTCTTCTCCATCGTGTCGAGGAGGACCGCGTGGTCGAACCACTCCGCTGGCTGCTCGGGGCCGGGATGACCCCGAACGATCTGGACTGGATGCGTGTGACCCCGCTCCATCGTCTTGTGGTGGGTGAGTGGTCGCACGGCACGGATGGACGGAATTACAACTCGATGTACAAAACGGCTCAACTGTTCATCGAGTACGGGGCGGATCTGGATGCGAGAGACGAAGAGTATTCGTCTACGCCCCTGGGCTGGGCGGCCAGGTGGGGCAGGGCCGACACGGTTCGTTTGCTGCTGGAGCGTGGGGCCAAGACGAATCTGTCCGACGATCCGCAATGGGCGACGCCGCTGGCCTGGGCGCAGAAGAAAGGCCACGATGACGTGGAGAGACTGTTGCTCGGCGCCGGGGCCGAGTAATGTTTATTCGATAGAGGGAATGGGTAGGGACGGTTCGCGAACCGTCCCTACTTTTTTTTGGCTATATCCGGATCTCTCAACGAGATGAAGTGGGTGAAGGTGCCGTGGTTCCTGGCATGGGGGCGCGGTTAGCGTGTGCGGAACCTCTTCGGAATCTGCTCAGGGATGTTTATGTCTCCGACGGTAAGGAAGATCATATCGTTGAATGCGTCGAGTGTGCGGAATCCGCTGGCTCGGTTCTTGACGATTTGGACGATTCGGTTGAGGCCTTCGGCGATGGCGTTGGTAAGACGCGTGTTCACGAATGCGAGGACGCCGAAGAAGTGCTGTCGCAGGGTCCTGACGAACTTTCGCAGGGGTTCAAGTCGACTTCTGAGTGCGGACGTCGTCCAGCATTTCAGGAAGCGTTCGGCAGCCCAGGGCGCTTTGTATTCCCAGAACTGCTCGAACTCGTCCTTGAGTCTCCAGGCTCTATAGATTCGGTAGTTCGCCTTCTCCAGTGCTTTGAGTGTCCGAGTATCCCCTCTGGAGCGTGTCGCTGAGTGCCGGTAGAGGAGCCATCGGAGGCCCTTCATGGCTTTGCGCTCATCCGGGGCAGCTTTACGCCACTGGTCCTTACGGACCTCGTCAACGGCGGCATTGAGAGCCTTGACGATGTGAAAGCGATCGAGGACCAGCTTGGCATTCGGACAGTGTTCCTGGATGGCTCCGATGTAAGCTTCGCTCATGTCGCAGCAGGCCCACTCGATCTTGGATCTCCGGTAGGGACTGAGAGCCTCTGTGAAGAACCGATCGATCGTTTTACGCGCCCTGCCGCGGCCAACCCACACCACGCAGGAGCGGTCCAGATCGTAAACGAGCGTGGCGTACCTGTGACGCTTGGCGTAGGAGATCTCGTCGATCCCGATGGTTTTGAGCCCTCGGATACGATGACCTTCACGAAGCCGCGTGATGGATCGGTGAAGGAGATCCGACAGCGTCGAGGCAGAGATGCGCAGTAACTCGGACGCCGCCTTCTGCGTCATGGTCTGGCAGTAGCGCAGCATGGCATACTCGAAGCGATACGTCACCCGAGAGAACCGCTCCGCCCACGGAATCTCCTCGACCACACGACCGTGGGTAGGACACCGAATCTCCCGAGGATGGTAGAGAAGCCAGACCCTCCACCCGCACACCGGAATGTCACGCCACCGACGCGGATGGGGCATTGTGCGGACGATTTTACCTCGACGGCCGCACTCCGGACAACAACAACCATTCTTATGGGGCTTTACGGCGATGACGAACCAGCTTCTCCCCTCAAACCACCAGCTGACAACACGGAACCCCTTGAATCTCAGCAGTTTCGATAGTAATCTGCTCCCGGTCATAGGTCGCACCCCCTTCGCTTTGATTGTCCTACACACACAACCAAGCGTAGGGAACGATCTATGACCTTGTCATTCTATAGTTTCACCGTTGAGAAACCCGGATAGAGCCTTTTTTTCCTCCTGCCTCTGAGCACTCTGCACGCTCAGTCCCAACTCGACCTGCCGAGCGACTTCAACCCAGGCAACATCGAAACAATCGCTGGAACGGGCACGGCTGGGTTTTCGGGCGATGGAGGCTCAGCCATCTCGTCGAACTTGAACCAGCCCTTTGGAGTGTTCGTCGATAAAGCTGGGAATCAGTTCATCGCCGATCGGCTGAACGGACGTATACGGAAGATCGATCCTACCGGAATCATCACGACCATTGCCGGCGACGGTTCGAGCTTCAGCCAATTCAACTTCGGCACCGACGGGCAAGTTGCGACAGAGGTCGGTCTGGACCCGATCGATGTGAGCGTCGCTGACGATGGTCGTGTTTACTTCGTTTCTGGGGACCTCATCCTCCGAATCGAACAGGACGGAACGCTTACGCGTATCGGTGGAACCGCCTCGCTGTTCGGCGGGAACCCGAACGATCCGCCCGCGCTCGCCACCAGCCTCTCATCACCATCTGGTTTATTCATCGACGGCAATGGTAACATCCTCTTCGCGGAAAAGGGCGGGCACCGTATCCGATCGATCGCGCCCGACGGCGGCCTTACAATCATCGCTGGAACGGGCTCTGCGGGGTTCTCCGGGGATGGCGGATCAGCCACAGGCGCTCAGTTGAACGGCCCTACGGCCGTGTTCGTTGATCCTTCCGGCACGGTATTTCTGACTGATGGAGGGAACCACAGAGTCAGGAAAATCGAGAATGGGACCATTTCCACTATTGCCGGCTCAGGGGACACCTTCGATTTCACGCTATTCCCCGCAGTCCCAACGGGTGATGGTTTACCCGCAACCGACGCGCCTCTACCGCAAACACAGGACGTGTTTGTCGACGCGACTGGGAACGTCTATGTCGCATCAAAAGAGATGATTCGGAAGATCGGGACGGACGGAGTCATTACCACGATCGCTGGAGGTGTGAGCCAGGGTTACGCCGGCGATGGCGGGCCGGCCGCCGGTGCCCTCTTTGCGATTCCACAATCGATCTTCCTCGATGCTGCGGGAAATTTCTACGTCGCCGACACGTTCAATCACCGCATCAGGCGAATCCAACATACTGACGAGCCCGTCATAGTCGGCCTCGTCGCCAACCCCCCTGAACCCGATTTTGGAATCGCCCCCGTCGGGTCATCAACCCAGCTTGTGATAGCCACCACCAACAACACCTCCAGCAGCTTCGAACTTCCCGTGCCCACGATTCAAGGTCCCGATGCCTCTCTCTTCCGCCTGATCGGGACCAACTTCTTTTTCTTTTTCTTCACGCCGGGGGCCAGCCTCGATCTCACGATCGAGTTCACTCCAACAACGGATGGTGTCAAAACCGCTGAATTGGTCGTCGGAACCGACCCATCAGTGACTGTGCCGCTTACGGGTGGTGTCGGCGAAGGGCCGGCGGAAGGTGCCCTTTTTACTGCCGCAGGCAACGGCATTCGTGGTACGTCCGGGATTGGCGGCCCCTCGTATGAAGCCTCATTGAATTTACCGAACGACATCGCAATCGACGCCGCCGGCAATCTCTATATTCCAGACCAGGCCGAGCGAGTCGTCTACAGGGTCGATGCTGCGACTGGAACCCTGTCGCTTTTTGCCGGCGATCCTCCGGAGGGACTGTCCTTCGCCCTCTTCGAGGGCGATGGGGGCCCCGCGACAGATGCTGTTATGTTGAGCATCACAGGCGTGGCAATCGACAATGCTGGAAACGTCTATATCGCAGATTCTGGCAACGATCGCATCCGCCAGGTCGACACGGATGGGATCATCAATACGGTCGCAGGCGGTGGTGACCTGATCAACGGTGCGCCGCTCGGTGACGGTGGTCCAGCCACGGCCGCTGCCTTCGCCCAGATATCTTCCGTGGTCGTGGACGACGCGGGAAATCTGTTTGTCGCAGATCAGCTCGATCATCGAGTCCGGCGCGTGGACGCGATGACGGGGGCCATCACGACGTATGCGGGAACAGGGACCGCCGCTTACTCGGGCGACGGTGGACAAGCCGCATCGGCCACCCTGAACGAGCCGATCGACCTCCATTTGGACGCGAGCGGCAACCTGTATGTCGCCGACTCCGGTAATAACCGTGTGCGGAGAATCGACGCTCTGACCGGGGTGATCACAACTGTCGCCGGGAGTGGGAGTGCGGGAACTCCGTTCGACGACCCGCTCGGCCAACCCGCGACCGCCGCCAACCTCAGCAGCATTCGCAGCGTCCTGACAGACGCTTCGGGGAATCTCTTTATCGCCGCCGGGTCGGTCATTCTGAAGGTTGATGCCACAACAGGGTTGCTTGAAGCGCTTGCTGGATCAAGGGTCATAACGAGCGACATTCTGTCGGGCGCACTTGCGGACGGACGCCCGGCGACGTTAGCGAGCTTGGATTCCCCACGAGGTCTCGCGCTCGATTCAGCCGGAAACCTCTACTTCTCCGACCCATTCGACGGGCGGGTGCGCGTCGTCGTGCTCTCCGATGATCCGCCGGGCTTCACGGCCCCGATCGAAGGTGTCACCGGTCAGCTCGATCCGGCGATGCTACCCCTTCTAGTGCCTCCGTCCAGTTCTCCGACACCGAGGCTGGAACGGTCTCCGAGTTGCAGTTCACAATCACGAACACGGGCGACCTGTCTTCGCCCTTCTCCATCGAGCTCGTTGGGGATGACGCTGCGAACTTCAGCGCGACCACAGTCGGTTTCGGGCTCACCGACCTGGAGGGCGGGCAATCCGTTGACATTCTGGTACGTTTTCTGTCGCTGGGACCCGGCCAAAAGAACGCCACGCTGCGGCTTGCAGGCGTGCTCGATGTGCCACTTAGCGGGACGGCGACGGGCGTTGTGGCCGTCCCCGCGACGCTGGCTGCCTCAGTCGAAACGCTCGTCTTCCCCGAGACCGAAGTGGGGTCTTCGGTCGAACTCACGCTTACGATTACGAACACCGGAAGCCTGCCGGCCACGGACATAGCCATCAGCAACACGGACATTCTGGCGGGGTTCGAGGTCGTCAGCAGCGAACCTGACGTCCTTGAGGGAGGCCAGTCCGAAACGTTGACCATCAGGTTTGAACCCCGCACCCGTGGCGAAAACTCCACAACGCTTCGGATTCAGGGCAGCCGCGGTGGCACGCTTGGATTCGACTTCGCCATCCTCCTGGAGATCGAGCTGGTGGGGACGGGCACGGGACCCGCCCTCGCGGCATCACAAACCGAAGCTCAGTTCCAGATCCTGTCCGCTGGCCAAGACACGGCATCCGCCTCCGTCTTCCTGTTCAACAGAACGAACGATGAGCTGAACGTAACGCTTACGATCGAAGGTGCGGACGCAGCCGAATTCTCACTCGCCGAGGACATCAATTCAGTCTCGATTATCGAACCGGCCGGGTTCTTCGAGGCTAAACTGACCTTCGAGCGCACGACTCCGGGAGACAAGGACGCCACCCTCATCGTATCCCACTTCGAGGGATCGCTCGAATTCGACCTCACAGCCGTCGACATCATTCCTCCTGCCTCGGCGATTCCCCTCGAGATCGGAGACATCGCGACATTCGCAGGGGGCGCCTTCGGTGACGGTGGCCCTGCGACAGAGGCTCTTATACCGAGGCCTGAAGGTCTGGTTGTGGATCAATCCGGGACGCTCCTGTTCATCGACGACCCACGAGTCATGACCTCCGGCAAAGCCGGAGGCTTGAAAACTTGTGAACCGCTCAAAGCGGTTGGAAACCAAGCGCCACCTAAAGGTGGCGATTACCTGAAAATGTTGAGCTGGTCGAGACGCCGGTCCTCCCGCTCCTGGTTCTGGATATACTCCCGAACCGTCTGTTCATCCTTGCCAACGGTGGAGACCCAGTAGCCTCTTGCCCAGAAATGCTGCCCGGTGAAGTTCGACCTGCGTCCCAGATAGTTCCGAGCAATGTGAATCGCACTCTTTCCTTTGATGAACCCTACCGTCTGAGCTACTGAGTGCTTCGGCGGGATCGAAATCAGTATGTGCACATGGTCGGATCGCAGGTGACCCTCTTCCACACGGCATTCCTTCTGTGCGGCCAGATCCCGAATCACCTCGCCCAGATAGCGACGAAATTTCACCATACAACACTTTTCTACGATACTTCCGAACCCAAACAACGTGATACTTGCACTCCCATACCGTGTGACGTAGACTCCTTACGTTGTTCATTAGAGAGCCTTCCTTCCGTGTGCTTTGAGCGGTCCACGGCAAGGGAGGCTCTTACATATTTCTGGAACTGTCAAACTCTGGGAGTCTCCCCGGCAGAGCCGGGGGCTTACCAAGGTTTAGTTAGGCAGATCGACGTCGATGGAACGATTACCACGGTGGCCGGCACCGGTTCACTCGGCGCCCAGGACGGCGTCCCGGTATCGGACGTGCAGTTTCTGGGTCTCCAGGACCTGGCTGTCGACAACCAGGGCAGACTGCTGATCGCTGACTTCAATCGTGTCTTTAGGGTTGGTTCCGATGGTCTGCTGGAGAGCATGGCGGGCGGAGGTACGTCAGATCCTGGAGAGGGTCTTCCTGCGTCCGATGTTTTCTTCCAGCAGATCAGTGGCATCGACGTCGATCCTACAGGGACTCTTTATCTGACGGACGCGGAGAACGACCGTGCGTACACCGTCGATCCAACGACTTCGGTTCTCGCCGTCGCGATGTCGGAGAATCGGCCGTTCGACTTCTCGCAAGACGTTGTTTTCGATTCGTCTACCAACGATCTCTACTGGCTGTGGGGCACGATTCTAGACCGGCTGGGTTCGAACGGTTCATTCGAGGCGAACATCGAGCTCATCCCATCGCAGGACATTCACGACCTGATCGTAGACCCCCTGGGCGGCCTTTTGGCGACCACGCTGAATCAGAGCCAACTGTTCAGCATACAGAACGGGGTCTCAATGCCACTGGCCGGAGGTGGCCTCGAATACCCGGGGGATGGCCAGCTGGGCCCCAACGTGTTCATCACTTCACACCCGGATATCGCCGCCGACGCAAACGGCAATGTCTTCATTGGAGATACGGGAGGCATCCGCCGTTTGGACCGACAGACGGGGACCGTGTCCTCGCTGACAGCCGATTTGAATCCGGATGGTTCGGCGGCGGATGCAGTGCGAATTGTGAATCCGGGAGACATCTTCGGAGATAGTCAGGGCAACCTGTACGTTGTCCAGGGCGTGCATTCTGGAGGCAACGTTGCGCGGATCGATCCCTCCGGGGCCATTTCCGCCTTTACGGGGCTGGACCGCGCCCTTTACGATAGGCGATGAGTTGATCCCTGAGACCATCGCCCCGGAGGAGCTTTACGTCGCTCAGGACGGGACGGTCTACCTGCTCAACCAGCACGCGATCTCGAGGATTTCCCAGCAGGGAGAGGCAACCGTGCTCGTCGACTTCGACGCTCAGACTGGGCCCGAGCGTTTCTTCGGCCTCTACGTAGACCCTGATGGATCCATTTACACGGCGGGACGGACCTCGTTCGGCGCCTCCTTCCAACTGTGGAAATTCGACACAAATGGAAACGGAACCATCGTCGGTGGAAACGGCACCGTGGAACCGCTGACGGGCGTACCAGCGACGGAGTCCAGTCTGCCCTCTTTCATCCGCGGGGTACAGAGTGACGCCGACGGGAATATTTACTTTGGGGGGGACACGGAGTCTTTTGAAGGGCTTGTATCCAAGATCGACGCGAGCGGCGTTCTTTCGATCGTGGCTGGTGGGGGCGCAGATTTCGGGAGTGAGACGGCGACTGGCTTCAAACTGTCCTCGATCAGGGACCTCTTCGTGACGCCCGAGGGAGAGCTCTACATCGCCGAGTCGTTCCGAATTTACCGTGTAGACGTATTGGGCAAAATCACGACCCTCCTCAACCAGTCGGCCGGTCGCTTCGAAGCGAGGGGAATCTGGGTCGACAGCGATGGGGTTGTTTACATAACGGACCGTTTCAACGATAGAATCATCCGGCTCGAGCCAGCCCCGCCGATGCCTACCGATGATCAGTCTACCGACAAATCACCCGACTTCGATGGCGACGGCACCGTCGGCTTCTCCGATTTCCTCGACTTCGCGCTTGTCTTCGGCGCCACATCCGAAAGTCCATCCTTCGACGCGAAGTTCGACCTCGATGAAAGTGGTGACATCGGATTCGGCGACTTCCTGGTCTTTGCGGCCGCGTTCGGATCCTGATTCCCGAGCCTTCAAACTCGGTTACGCGAGTCGTCCCAACACACTACCCAAGCTTCGTCGCCCGGAACTACGATCCGGGCGACTACATCCAGAAATTTCATGGATGGACCTCTCCCTCTGATCTTCCCTTACAACGAATCGATCATATATCCTGTCTGAAGACGGGACGCTTGTGTCTTGCGGAAGCTGGCATTTAATCGTCACCACTGGGCGCGATTCGGGACGTGGTGGTACTACCATTCCCCTTGTTGGACGCCATTGTTCCTGACTTCCTTCTCGCGCATCTCTACCTTGAAGGCAGAAATCCGGCACGATGTTATATTTTTCGGCTCGAAGTTTAAAGTTTTCCGTCCCTCGGCCAACGTTGAAGAGGTGTATTTGTTTGACGACGGCAACTGGTAGTCATACCCTTGGGAGAGGTAGAGCTCAGGTCAATAGGTGTGTAAAAGAAATCAGGCGGCCATCTTCCCGGTTTCGACCTGCGGTCCGGTTGAGTGTTTCTGATCGTAGACTTGTTGTAGCAAGTGTGGCGCGGTGAGTTTCCTGAATCGGCTCTCTGCGACCTTGAGCGTACGCCAGATGAGAGTCGTGGCGTTCCTGACTTTCTTGAATCGCCTGGCGGCGTTTGTGCGAAGCCGAACGGAAGTAAAGGGGCTCTCGACGACGTTCGTGGTTCTCAGGTGTTTCCAGTGTTCCTTCGGGAAGTCGTAGAACGTGACCATCCGATCCCAGTTTCTTTCGAGCGTCTCCACGGCGGCAGGGAACTGTGAGCGATACCGTGCGGCAAAGCGTTTCCGGAGCTTCTCGGCCTCCTTTTTCGTGCCGGCATAGGGGATCTGGACGAGCAGTGCGCGGGCTTCAGCCTGTGCACGCTTGGCGACCTTGTCGAGCACGTTGAGGATCTTGTGGTTCCAGCACCGTTGTTGCCGGCTCTCTGGCCAGACCTGATCAACGGCCGCCCAGATGCCCATATTCCCGTCCGCGGCGATCAGGACAGGATGTTCGAGCCCGCGATCCCGGAGATCCCGTAGCACCGTGAGCCAGGATTCTGTAGACTCTCGATAACCGGGTTCTATCGCCAGGATCTCCTTGCTGCCGTCGCTCATCGCGCCGATCACGACCAGCAGACACGCCTTCTCGCGCTCGAGCCCGGCTTTGACGTAGATGCCATCAGCCCAGGCGTAGACCAGTTCGCGATTATCCAGACGCCTTTCTTTCCAGTCCTGGAAGTCGACCTCCCACTTCCCTCGAAGACGAGCGATCGAGGTCGGCGAAAGCGGCGCGCCATCACCGAGCAGCGCACGCAAAGACAACTCGAAGTCGCCCTGGGAGAGACCGTGGAGATAAAGGTCGGGAAGCAGATCTCCAATGGCCCTGGTTCTCCGGGCGAACAGGGGGAGGATGCGGCTTTCAAACCGCTCTTCCAGACCACGAACCCGGGGACGCCGGACCTTGATCGTTCCGCAGCTCGTCGAGAGACGCCGGGGCTTGCCGTAGCCGTTCCTGTAGCCCGTGGAGCTATCGACCTCGGCTCGGCGCTCATACCACGACCGGCCCAAGAACGCGGTCGCCTCCTCCTCCAGAATGGACTGGAACCGGCCCTGGATCTCTTCACGGATCCAATCGTCAACCGTCTCCCACGTCGGCATGGACTTCAATGGGGCTCTATGCGTATGTTCCTTCACGGCGATCCTCCTTCCCAACCGGGCCTCTCACCCGGTTTTGTGTGAATCAACTATCTCACGGGAAGGGTAGGGTCGCCCTTTCTCTTTTTCCACACCTTTTGATTATAGCTCGAGAGGTAAGTGAACAATCACAAAGGGCGTGAGGGTCCGAGTCGTGTTGTCGGGAATGTGGAGCGAAACGGGCTTTATGATTCCTTATCGGGAGGAATCTGTCCTGACGAGATTATCCATGAATATCAGTTTGCTTTGGGCCGGCATCATAACGTTGATGTTGGCCTTTTTTGTGTGCGAAAGACCACGCTCGGCGGGAACGGTAAACTGGATGATTGACTTGGATACACAGAGTGTTGAGTCGTTTTAGGAACGTTCGTTCTAGATCAAGGGGGATGGTGGAGCACATCGAGCTATAATCAAAAGGTGTGGAAAAAGAGAAAGGGCGACCCTACCCTTCCCGTGAGATAGTTGATTCACACAAAACCGGGTGAGAGGCCCGGTTGGGAAGGAGGATCGCCGTGAAGGAACATACGCATAGAGCCCCATTGAAGTCCATGCCGACGTGGGAGACGGTTGACGATTGGATCCGTGAAGAGATCCAGGGCCGGTTCCAGTCCATTCTGGAGGAGGAGGCGACCGCGTTCTTGGGCCGGTCGTGGTATGAGCGCCGAGCCGAGGTTGATAGCTCCAGGGGCTACAGGAACGGCTACGGCAAGCCCCGGCGTCTCTCGACGAGCTGCGGAACGATCAAGGTCCGGCGTCCCCGGGTTCGTGGTCTGGAAGAGCGGTTTGAAAGCCGCATCCTCCCCCTGTTCACCCGGAGAACCAGGGCCATTGGAGATCTGCTTCCCGACCTTTATCTCCACGGTCTCTCCCAGGGCGACTTCGAGTTGTCTTTGCGTGCGCTGCTCGGTGATGGCGCGCCGCTTTCGCCGACCTCGATCGCTCGTCTTCGAGGGAAGTGGGAGGTCGACTTCCAGGACTGGAAAGAAAGGCGTCTGGATAATCGCGAACTGGTCTACGCCTGGGCTGATGGCATCTACGTCAAAGCCGGGCTCGAGCGCGAGAAGGCGTGTCTGCTGGTCGTGATCGGCGCGATGAGCGACGGCAGCAAGGAGATCCTGGCGATAGAACCCGGTTATCGAGAGTCTACAGAATCCTGGCTCACGGTGCTACGGGATCTCCGGGATCGCGGGCTCGAACATCCTGTCCTGATCGCCGCGGACGGGAATATGGGCATCTGGGCGGCCGTTGATCAGGTCTGGCCAGAGAGCCGGCAACAACGGTGCTGGAACCACAAGATCCTCAACGTGCTCGACAAGGTCGCCAAGCGTGCACAGGCTGAAGCCCGCGCACTGCTCGTCCAGATCCCCTATGCCGGCACGAAAAAGGAGGCCGAGAAGCTCCAGAAACGCTTTGCCGCACGGTATCGCTCACAGTTCCCTGCCGCCGTGGAGACGCTCGAAAGAAACTGGGATCGGATGGTCACGTTCTACGACTTCCCGAAGGAACACTGGAAACACCTGAGAACCACGAACGTCGTCGAGAGCCCCTTTACTTCCGTTCGGCTTCGCACAAACGCCGCCAGGCGATTCAAGAAAGTCAGGAACGCCACGACTCTCATCTGGCGTACGCTCAAGGTCGCAGAGAGCCGATTCAGGAAACTCACCGCGCCACACTTGCTACAACAAGTCTACGATCAGAAACACTCAACCGGACCGCAGGTCGAAGCCGGGAAGATGGCCGCCTGATTTCTTTTACACACCTATTGACCTGAGCTCATCTCCCTCACAGAACAACACATCGTGTGTCGCGAAGGTCACCTGCAACCCCAGCTCTGCCATTCGGGAACGAACGGCCGGCAATTCGTCCGCCATAGGGGCTCCCCACAGCTCACGTCGCAGCTCGAGCCCGTCGACACCGAGCGTGCCTGCGATTTCTACGAGTTCGGGTACACGCATCGACCCCGATTCGATCGCGTTCGTATACTGAACGATGGACATCACGATGGGTCGCTCTGGCACAGGGAGCCTCCTGGTGGATTCAATGACAGATTGAACCGGCGTCGTGTCAGCCGCTGTTTCCGATCAACGCGAAAACCTTATCGATCAGCTGATCGGGCTCGTAGGGCTTGGCTACGAAACCGTTGACATTCAGGCTGATTGCCCGCGCAACGTGTTCCTTGTCGGGAAAGGGGTCAGGATCAGGAGCGGCAGCCACGCCGTGTCGGGGTTCTTGCGAAGAACCGCACAGGCATCCAGGCCGCTCGCACCCGGGAGATTCACATCGAATATCGCCAGGTCGGGGGGCTTATTCTGGATATGCTTGATCGCCGGTTCGGCGGAAGAAAACGGAATGACGTAGACACCCCGCCCGGTCAGTGTCTTCGCGATCATCTGAAGCGTTGTACGATCGTCCTCGACCACGACCGCTTCAGTATGTCTTCCCAGGTTCTCTCGATACAGAGTAGCCCTTAAAAGCACCTGAAGGCGGATGGGATCGATCGGCTTCGTCAGATACCCGCTCGAACGCGTATCCAGGAGAATCGCCTCCGCCTCCTGTGGCACATAGCCCGTCATCACGATGATTCGGGGAGGTCTCTGCCGTGTCTGGATTCGATCGATCAGCTCCCACCCGTCCATTTCCGGCATGACCAGGTCTGTGACCACCAGATCGACCGGGTGCCTGTCCAGATGCACGAGTGCGGCCTGACCCGAAGTGACCTCCTGCGCATCGTAACCCGCGCTTCGAATCAGCTCTGCAACGGTAAACGCAACATCTGCCTGGTCGTCGACCACGAGTACGATCTGATTAGCGATCGCGAACTCCTTCGGCTTGCGTCATCCTGTTCGGTGAGGGACTCCCGACTTCACATTCGTTCCCGACCGAATCGCCATTCAGTAGATCCGCTCGATGAGGTGCCATCCCATCGGCGTTCGCAAGGGGCCGCCGACACCTCCGGGTTGAAGCCCCTTGACGGCCTCCTCGAAGGCGGGTAGCAGATCGCCCGGCTTGAACGGCCCGATGTCGCCTCCGGCCCCTGCGGAAGGATCGACCGAGTGGGCCCGTGCCAGAGCCGCGAAATCTTCCCCTGAACGAACTCTTTGCAGAAGCGAAAACGCAAGGTCCTCTGCCCTGACCACGATGTGACGGGCCCGCATTTCACCCGCATCACGGCGACGATCACGATCGTCCAGCATCTCGAGGACCTGGGCGAGAGAGTCCTTCGCCCGTCGCGAATCCGGCGACAGTCTCGTCGCACGTTCCAGATGCCGGATCGCCTTGTCCAGGTCACCCGACTCGACATAGACGCTGGCGATGTCCGTGTGGGCATCCGTCAGATCCGGCTTCAGCTCGAGCGCTCTCTGGTAAGCTTGCGTCGCCGCATCCAGACGACCCAGCATAAACCGTGCACGCCCTACGTTGATCCACGCGGGGACGAACGTCGAGTCGATAGACGTAGCGCGCTCGTATCGATCGAGCGCACCCTCGATACGGCCGCGCCGCTCGAACAACGCACCCAGGTTGTTGAGAGCCTCGACGTGTCCCGGGTCGTGGCGAACCGCACTTTCATAGGCTATCTGGGCGTTGTCGAAGTCACCGATCGTCACGAATGAGACCCCGGCGTTGTATTGCACCTCCGCCGCTGTCGAGTCCTCGCGAAGGGCCGCCCTGTAATGCTTCAACGCGCTGTCCGTCCGACCCATTCGGGCGTGCAGAAAGCCGATGTTGTTCAGGGTGTTCACATCAGATGAATCCAGCGCCAACACCTGGCGATACTCACCGATCGCCGCCTCGATCCGCCCGGCCGCCCTATGGGCCTCCGCCCCTTCGTAGTGAATCCGAATCTCCCTCTCCTGACAGGCAAGAATCGTGAAAAGGACAAGCAAGACGGCCGTGCTTCGCAACCACGTGCGATGATTGCGGCTCTTTCCTCGCGCGAGACCCTTCAATTTTAGATCATCGATGTCCACATCCTCAATGTCTTGAAGCGTCACCGTCTCAGTGCAGATCATCCGAAGTGACGAATGAGGCTCCGCAACTGAAGCCTTGGAACGCGAACGGCTAGGCCCTTCTTTCCTGAAGGACACTCAAGGCCACTGGAATGAAACAGCATAGTATCGACGACGAAGTGTCACGCTTCCAGCGACAGGAGGCGTCACGAATCACTGATTCCGAGGAATGGCTGTATCATGTCATCCGTAGAACGCTCGATTGAACCACCCAACGCGCCCACAATTTAAGCCAATCCATTCAGCCACCCAAGCCGTCGCGAAACAAAAAAGCCGTCTCACCGTTGGCCGGGATCCGTGGTCCGAATAGGGGCCGTGCTATCTTTGCTATGACTTGACCCTTTTATACTCCAAACCCTACCTTAAGCCTCGCTTCAGCCGTTCAGACTGACCTCCCAACAATGTCACCGTCTCGATGCCCAGAGATGGGTGTTCTCCCGGCCAACGACCAACGGCTCACGGACAACGTCTTTCATGATGTACGGCCTCCATTACCTCGACTTCGCAACCCTCCTGATCTACCTCATCGGCATCACCATCGTCGGCCTCGTCGCGTCCCGCGGCGTCAACAAGTCGATCGATTACTTTATGGGCGGTCGCAAATTCGGCAAAGCGGTGCTGATCATGCACGCTTTTGGAACAGGAACACACACGGATGCCGCTGTCAACGTCGTGGGTGCTTCCTACAAGCTCGGGTTGGCCGGAATCTGGTATGCGTGGCTGCCGCTTTTTGTCACCCCGTTCTACTGGGTGATGATGCCCCTGTTTCGCCGTATGCGCTACATCACCACGGCCGACTTCTTCGACGAGCGCTTCGGGCTGGGACTCGGCCGCGTCTATTCGCTCTTCGGCATCTTCTACTACATCCTGTCGATGGGCATTATGCTCGAAGGCACAGGAAAGATGGCCAGCGGTGTTACCGGCGGCGCCCTCAGCACCGAATTCTGCATCATCGTAATGTCGGTTCTGTTCCTGCTCTACGGTCTCCTCGGCGGACTTCAAGCAGCCGTCTGGACCGACTTCGTCCAGGGTATCTTCATCATCATCCTCTCCTTCATCCTCTGGCCGTATATGATGGATCAACTCGGCGGCTTTAGCGGGATGCACGAGATTTTGCCGATCGAGAAATTCAGCCTCGCGGCGCCCAACGATCCACCCGTAGGCTATGACAGAATAACGGTCTGGTTCGTCGTGATATTGACTATAAACACGATCTTCAACATTCCCGGCCAGCCCCACACGATGGAAATGGGTGGTTCTGGCAAAACCGAATTGGAAGGCCGAGTCGGCTTTACATACGGAAACATAATCAAACGATTCTGCACGATTGCCTGGGCATTCATCGGTGTCGGCGCTATCGCCCTCTATCCTGACTTCTCTGATCCTGAACTCATCTTCGGACAAGCCACTCGCGATCTCCTACCTGTGGGACTCGTCGGCGTGATGCTCGCCTCGATGATCGCCGCTGTAATGTCTTCGTGCGATTCTTTTATGGTCGACGGCTCAGCCCTCTTCGTTGAAAACATCTATCGCCCCCTCGCCAGAGAGAGACGACCATCATTATTTGAACGTCGGTCGTGTCGTCGGCGTTCTGATGGTCATCGGAGGCATCCTCATCACCGAGTATTTTCACAGCGTCATTTCGCTTTGGCGCTTCCTCGTCCCCCTGCCGGCCTTCTGGGGCATCGCCGTATGGGCAGGAATCCTTTGGCGAAGGGCAAACGGCTACGGTGCCTGGGCGGGTATCCTGGGGTCGACCGCCATCTGGATGGTCGTGAACGATGTCTACGGACTGGAACTGCAGGATCAAGTCGTCTGGTATCTCACCGGCGGCGTTGCAGCCCTGATCACCGCCAGCAAACTCTCACCCGCCCTCCCAAAAGAACGCACGGACAAGTTCTACGCCTTCCTCCACACGCCCGTGGGCGATGAGCAAAAGCTCATCGACGCCGGCTACGAACTCCGCCACTGATCGGCTTCATACCGGACAACAGAAAGGGGCGATGACTTCATTCGAAGCCATCGCCTCTTTTTCTGTCCTCTGACAGCAGTCCTCTACCTTTACCTCCACCCTCCTACGAACGCCCTCGCCACCTCCACGTGATATCGAATCCCCAACGGGATCGCATCATCGTGAAAGTCGTAGTCCGATTGATGCAGGTTCGGATACGAATCCCGATCGCGAGGTCTGACACCGAGCGCCACGAACGTCGCTGGCACCTTCTCGGCGTAGAAGGCGAAATCCTCGCCTCCCATCACCGGCGCGATCGGCACGTGTGTAAGCTGCCTGCCCAGATCGCTCTCGAACACACCCTCCACGAACGTCACCGCCGATTCGTCGTTGTAGGTGACCGGATACCCGTCCCTGACGTCGATGATCGCCCGCGCGCCCATCGACTCCGCAATGCCTGTCGCGATTTTGACCAGCTTGCGATGGACCGCACGTCTGACACCCTCGTCCAGCGAACGGATGGTACCTTTCATCGCCACCGACTGCGGAATGATGTTGTAGGTCGTTCCCGCTTCAACCTGCGAGAACGTCACAACCGCGGCTTGCAGCGGATCCGTCGTCCGCGACACGATCGTTTGTGCGGCCGCGATCACCTGCGACGCAATCACGATCGGATCCACGCCCAGGTGAGGAAACGCGGCGTGGGCACCCGTTCCCTCGATCGTCAGATCGAACTGATCGGACGCCGCCAGCAGTGCGCCGGCTCGTAGCCCAACCTCACCCTGCGGGAGCTGCGGCCATCCGTGGATGCCGAAGATTGCGTCGACCCTCGGATCCTCCAGCACACCCTCTTCACACATTCGCCGACCACCCGCGCCGCCTTCCTCAGCGGGCTGGAAAATAAACTTCACCGGTCCGTCCAACTCATCCGCCATCCGGCCCAATACGCGCGCCGCGCCGGCTAGGCAACTCGTGTGTCCATCGTGACCGCACGCGTGCATCTTCCCACTCACCGTCGACCGATAGGGCACGTCCCCCGTTTCCTCGATCGGCAATGCATCCATATCCGCCCGAAGGGCAACACACGGACCCTTTTTGTCCGCCCCCAGTGTGGCAACGATACCCGTCTCCGCCACGCCTGCCCGGATTTCTAGTCCATCGACTTTCGAAAGCTGCGCCATCACACGCTTGGCAGTACCGTGCTCCTCGTAACCCAGCTCGGGATGGCGATGGATCTCGTGACGCAGCTCCACGATCTCGTCACGGACTTCTTCGATCAACTCCCCAATATCAGCCATAAAAAGTCTCCACCGGCCAATCCAAAAATTTGATGATTCCCTAATTTATAATCGTCGAACACTTGAGCCACCATCACTCGACAATAGACCCCCCTATCTTCCCCGAATTGTGCACGATCCTCCCACCCCGAACCACAATGTCCCCACCCACCTGGCCGTAGAGCTCCAACCGCGTGCTTTCTTCCATCAGCAAGTCTTTTGCGACCGATCCACGCAGAATCAACAGAACACCGGCCTTCACGCGAACGGTCCCCATCACCATTCCCTGGAGGGTGGTATCCTCGGTGATCGTCAGGTCTCGCCTGTGAATGTCGCCATCTGTTTTCATTGAGGTCATCGATTGGGTCGTTGGTTCATCAGCAAAGCAACGGGACCGTTCGCCCTTCGATACACCGAATCTTCCAGTCTCTTTCTTCGCTAACCTCCAATGCCGGCACTCAGGGTGAGCGGGCCACGCGGCGTACCGTCGATCTCCTCTCAGTGAGGGCGCTGGATCCCCGGATCACGGATCACGGTTCACGGCCAACGTCCCTCATCTTCGACTCTCCCGCTGATGCGCATTGATCATCGCCGCATTCGGCTCCACCCGATTCCCTCCGGCATCGAACGGCTCCCTGAGCGTGAACGCGTGACCGGTCACGCCGTTCTCATAAAGATGCAGATGCCGCTCGCACGCATCCGACCACGTCGGCCACTTGTCATCACCGATCCACCAGGCCGTATGATTCGAATAGTCCCCTTCTTCCGTCCAGAGCTTGGCCCTTCTCAAGGCCTCACTGTGAACACCCTGATAGGCAAACGCATAGACCGACTCGATGTCCTCCCAGACCGACAGCGTCTGCGCTGCGCACACTTTTCTCCCCTCGGCAAACTTCGGCGCTTCCCACTCGCCCCATCGATCGGCGTCGGTCACCATTCCGTCAGACGAACCACGCCACCGATCGATAAACCCGTCCGCCCCATCGGCCGTATCAAAAATGTCCGGCACTCGATCCATGAAGCCCTGGACCTTCGGATCGCCGAAGGGTCCGTTGAGGATACCGAATGTGAAAAAACCAAGACGCATAAGACATTACCACATTAGGAAATCAGGGAATTCCCTCATTTCGATTTCCTAATTACATAATTCCCTAACCTAATTCGGCCTCCCGCTCCTTCAGGAGGCCGACGTTTTCCGCCACTTTCCTGAACGCCGTCGCGAACTGATCCATCAACTCCGTACAGTCCTCGTACCAGCTCGTGCTACCCAGGTTCAACTCCTGTTCAGCGCAGCGACGCTCGGCCACGGGACAATCGCCCTCCGCGTATTTGACCTCACGCTTTCCGAGTGACCACGGCAGTCCCTTTCCGGAGAAGTATTCGCGCTCCTGATAGCGCCTTCGCAGATAGATCGGCTCCTTGACGTAGGCGCCGACCCCCACACCCTCGGCAGCCAGGGCACTCATGTAGGCGTCACGCGAGAGTCCGTCCATCTCATCAGATTCATAGGTCATCGGATACATATGGTAGACGTGCTCTCCTCCGTCTGCGACGACGGGTGGCGCCACACCGGGAATCTCCGACAGCTTCTCCGACAGGTAGTCCGCGTTGCGGCGACGCGTCGCGTTCCAGTCGTCCAGATGCTTGAGCTGCGACCTCGCAATCACCGAAGAAATCGGATGCATCCGATACGTGTAGCAACAGCTGTCGATATACTCGCGCAGCTCGGGGTCTTCGAGCTGACGGCCCTGTCGTGACGGGTGATGCCCGAACAGGAGTGCCGACTCCCATAACCGCTTGTCGTTCGTCGTGACCATTCCGCCATCGCCGGCTGCGAGGTTCTTCCCGTTCCCGATGCTGAACGCGCCCAGGTGACCCCACGATCCGACGCGCTTCCCCTTGTAGGATGCGCCATCTGCCTGAGCACAGTCCTCGATCACCTTCAGATCGTGACGCTCGGCCACGTCCATAATCGCATCCATCCGCGCGGGACCACCGAACAGATGCACGACGACAATCGCCGTTGTCTGCGGCGTCACTTTCGATTCGATCGACTTCGGGGCGAGGTTGAACGTATCCGGTTCGATGTCCGCGAAAATCGGGATAGCGTTCGCCTGCAGGATCGGTGAAACGGTCTGACCCCACGTGTAGGGTGACACGATCACCTCGTCGCCCGCCTTCACGCCCGCCGCCATCAGCGCGACGTGGATCGCCGCACACCCCGAATTGACGCTGACGACGTGCTCTGCATCCAGAAACTTCGCGAAGTCTCCTTCGAACGCCTCCAGCCCCTCGCCACCGAACGATGCCGAAATAAAGTCGCGCTTCGTCCGCGCCTCGTTCAGTGCCCACGTCGCCGCGTCGATATCCTCGTCCGAAAACCTCGGCCAGACCGGCGCCGTCGCCGTCACCGACTTCTCACCTCCGAAAACCGCCAGATCATCAGCCATCATTCACCTCTCCGATAATCCATCACGTACGTCTTCTCAATCCCTAAACGACCTGAATTCCCCAATTCCACAATTCCACAGTTTCCTAATTTCCTAATCGAAGTTAACAGCCTCTCCTCCACCCACGTCCACAATCCGCTGCTCGAACCGAAATCCATACCGCTCCACCTCGCCATCTTCCGTCGGCCCCACGAGAACCGTCGCCGCCCTCAGGGGTTCTTCCGCTTTCAACCTCCATCCGGCATCCTCTGGCGTCCAGGCCGTACGACGACGGGCGCGCTCCCACGAGTTGATTTCGGCCGCCGTCCACCACGGGATGTCACGATCCTTGAGATACCCGACGATGGCCCTCAGCCCACCGCGCACCGGATCGCGATCCGTATTCCCCGGATGGAAGAGATAGTGTGCGACACCGTAGTGATCCAACACGCGATCGGCGAACAAACGGGCCAGGTTCATCGAACACCGGTTGTTCAGATCCTGGACGATCAGGGGCAGCTCGATCACGTGGAAATTATCGCCGTCGGCGCGATCGTCATCGAACGGGAAGTACGGGTGACACGTGCCGAATGGAAACCCGTTCGTGTAGGGCGTGTTTGGTCCGCGGCTCTGCTCGAGCTCGATACCCAGCTCGTCGCACCACGCAAAGAAGGTCAATCGATCCTGCCAGCGGAGGGTATGGTTTTTGTTCGAAATCAGCGGCTGCCCGGACGCCGCGAACACCGCCTCCAGCTGCAGCTTCATTTCCTCCAGACCCCACTTCAGGTGCTCCACCTCCGGTTTTCGTTCATCTGCCGTCGTCTGGAATGTCTGGGCGTCGTAGTGGAGGGCGACTTCCGAACCGTGAGCCACGATCGCATCGAAAAATTCACGATCGTAGTGCCCCATCATCGTGCACCAGGTGGTTCGGATATCCACTTCCTTCGTGAGTTCGAGAAGTGACCAGGCCTTTTCCTGATCGCCCCCGTCACTGTCGTGTGACATATGTGCGATCGCAGGCCGTCCGGCCGGCCAGTACCAGAGGATCGGAATCGTCGTACCGGTCCGTGACAACCCCCAGAGAATCGCGCGAAGGATAATCGCACGAAGCTCGTCTACGATCGGCTCGAGGAAAGCGAGTGTCTCCTCCTCCCCCGGCACGGGCACTCGATCGCGATCCAGATCGAGTGCCATTCCCTGAATCGCGTCGATACGCGTCGGTCCGATGGCTGGAGGCACGGGGTGCCCCTGCTGAATCAACACGATGCTATAAAGCAGATCGGGCCCGATCGTCAGCGACCATCCCTTCCCCGGCTCGGCTTCAACAATCGTGTCTCCCGCCCCGACCCCCCGGGCAATCACGCCCCCCGTCGTCGATCGAATTCGCTTCCCCTCCCAGCAGTGCAGGTTACTTCGAAGGCCCCGCGTCACTGGATGCCCGTTGTGCAGGGCGGTCAGATACGTTTCCGGCAGATCCCACTTCTCCTCTGCCCCCACGAATCCGTCCAGACCCGACGTGCCGCCCAATGCGATCAACGCAGCCCCGGACTCGACCACTTGCGCGATTGCTTCTCGCTCCTCGGGCGTCAGATTCATCGACCACGGCAGAACGATCACTCGACGATCGTTCAGTTCCTCCGTCTTGATGGGCCTTGCAATCTCGTCGAAGGGCATTCCGGCGTGCGCCAGGATCTCGGTCAGGTAGAACCCAGCCCAGTTCTTCCGCCCATCCGAAAGCTCATTTCCCTCCGCGTCGTAGATGACTGCAATAGGATGTGTCATTGTTTTCCGAATGTGATGCGTGCTTCAAATTCGGTGAAGTTTTTAAAGAACTTCGAGCCCCTCGATCTCAATCCCCGAATAGGGCCTCGCTCTCAGACAGCCTCCCCCTCCGTGTCCTCAGTGGTTTCCTAGTCTTTCGCTCCCATCGCCCGAAGCCGTTTCACGATCCCGTCCATCCCCGCTTCGCGGGCGATCTCAACGACGCTCTTGCCGTGCCGATCTGTCGCGTGAGCGTTGGCCCCGTGGTCGAGCAACAGGTTGACCGTTCGTCGATGCCTCTGGAGAAGCGCGAGCACCATCACCGGGTCTCCGTGGCGATCCCGAATGTTCACATCCATCCCCGCCTTCACCAGCTGCTCGATCACGCCGCGTTTGCCGGCGTGCAACGCAAGGACGCCCAGGGGATCCCCGTGACGGTCCTGGGTGTTCGGATCGGCGCCCTGCTCGATCAATCGCTCGATGAGTGCTCCGCGTTCGGCGTGAAGGGCGAGCGCGATTAACGGGTCGCCGTGACGATCCTGCGTGTTGATCGACGCGCCGGCCTCGAGCAACGCGTCGATGGCGTCACCGTCCTCTGCGTGGAGCGCGAGCACGATCAACGGGTCGCCGTGACGATCTGGTGCATTGGGGTTTGCGCCGCCGGCGAGCAGACGCTTCACGACCGACCTGTTTCGGGCGTGAAGCGCGAGCACGATCAGCGGGTCGCCGTGGCGGTCTTCCGAATCCACGTCAGCGCCACGATCCAGCAGCCTCTCGACGAGGCCTCTGTCCTTGTCGTGCATCGCCAGAACGACGAGAGGGTCACCGTGTCGGTCTTGTGCGTTCGGGTCGACACCCTGTTCAATTAAATCTTCGACCAGCCCGCCCAGATCCTGATGAAACGCCAGCACGACCAGCGGGTCCCCGTGTCGATCGGCCACATTGGCACTCGCACCCGACTTCAACAGAAAGCGAACCAGGTCCGGTCTGTTCTGGTGAATGGCCAGGACGCCCAGCGGATCGCCGTGTCGATCGCGGCCGTTCAGATCGGCCCCGCGCTGAATCAGCGTTTTGAACAGTCCATACTCGCCCGCGTGAAGGGCCCGAACCGTCGCGGGGTCTCCGTAGCGGTCGGCTTCGTTGACATTCGCTCTTTGGTTCAGAAGCCCGATGACGCGATCGCGATCACCTGCCACGACCGCGTCGATCAGAGGTGTCTTCGAATCAGGCGTCGGCACGTGCCCCGCACACGCCGCCCCCAGAATCGTGACCATCAGCAGTCGTTCGAGATTTCGCATTCGACCTCCGGATGGTTCACAAAACAGCCGGGTTTTCTGAACTCGAAAGCAAAGCTTCTATATAACGTCCGGCGACGACATCGTCAGGGATAAACAACGAGGGCCTCTCATGTCCTCTGTCCTCTGTCCTCTGACAATGGGCCGAAGCCGTCTCTACCGTCTACTGTCCACCCCAAATAGAAAAGCGCCCTACTGCCAGTTTCGCAGAGGGGCGCTTTTCATCACCATCTCTCCGGCCAGCTACACCGTGGGGCCGGCCGCCTTCACCGATTCATCGGTTTCGTCCTCGTACTGTTCGAAGTTCTCGATGAACAACGTAGCCAGTTTCCTGGCTGCTTGGTCGAACGCGTCACGATCCGACCACGAGTTCCACGGCACGAGAATGTCACTCGGCACGTTCCGACACTCCGTCACGATCTCGAGCCCGAACACGGGGTCTGTCGTTGTCGGGGCGTTCGCCAGGGTCCCGTCGTGGATGGCATCGACGATGGCGCGGGTATAGGCCAGCCTGATGCGCGAACCGACGCCTTCGGGTCCCCCGTTCCAGCCCGTATTCACCAGCCAGACCTTCGACCCGTGTGTCTGGATCTTCTCGGCCAGTAGCCGCGCATATTTGTGAGGGTGCCAAACGAGAAAAGGTCCCCCGAAACACGGAGAGAACGTCGCTTCAGGATCCGTCACGCCGACCTCCGTACCCGCGACCTTCGCCGTGTAGCCGCTGATGAAGTGATACATCGCCTGCTCGGGTGACAGCTTCGACACCGGAGGTAGAACACCGAACGCGTCACAGGTCAGGAAAATGACATCGGTCGGATGCTCGGCGACGGCCGGGATCTTCGTGTTCGTCACGTGCTCGAGGGGGTAAGCGCCACGCGTATTTTCGGTGATCGAGTCATCGCTGAAATCCACGCGTCGGTCGTCGATCCGGTAAACGACATTTTCCAAAACCGACCCGAAGCGGAGTGCCTGGTAGATCTCCGGCTCCGTCTCACGCGTGAGGTTGATCGCCTTCGCATAGCAACCGCCCTCGATGTTGAAAACGCCTTTGTCCGTCCAGACGTGCTCGTCATCGCCGATGAGCCGACGCTTGGGATCCGCCGAAAGCGTCGTCTTCCCCGTCCCCGACAACCCGAACAGAAGCGAACAACGCTCGTGATTCAGCTCAGCGGTCGCCGAACAGTGCATCGACAACAGATCGGCTTTGGGCATCAGATAATTCATGACCGTAAAAATGCCCTTCTTCATCTCGCCGGCGTACTCCGTCCCCAGGATGACCATTTCTCGTTCTTCCAGGTTCAGAACCACACTCGTCGATGATGACATTCCCTTCGCCAGACGGTTCGCCGGAAACTGCCCGGCATTGTAGATCACGTAGTCGGGTTCGCCGTAGTCCTCCAGCTCCTCCCGTGTCGGTCGGATCAGCATAATGGAAATGAACAGCGCGTGATACGGTCGGGCGCAGATGATCCGCACTTTGATTTGGTTCTCCGGATCCCACCCTGCAAACGCGTCAACGCAGTAGAGCTTCTCCCGCGTGTTCAAGTAATCCTTCGCCCGCTCGCGGTTGACCTGGAACGCCCCCCGTCGAGCGGCAGGTTCACGGAACCCCACCAGACGTCGCCCTCCGACTCCGGGTTCTTCACCACCCGTTTGTCGAGCGGGGACCGTCCCGTCTTGTCCCCCGAGTAGGCGATCAACGCACCCGAATCGGAGATGCAGCTCTGCGCATCCGCCCGAATCGCCTCCTCGTACAGAATCGACGATGGGAGATTTCGAGCAATGTTCTGAACCGTGATCCCGTGTGCTTCCAGACTGAAGCCGCTCAATTCTAAACCCCACTATTTCACAAGAGAGGAGGCCACGAACATCCACCTCCGACAAAGCTTACACCTACACTCGTTGGGCTACGACGGACGGGTCGGCGGGCAGGCACGAAGTACGTGGAAGAATATTACACTTCTCAAGAGCACACCCTCTCCGCAGGGTCTATGATTCTCACCGGTCTTTCCTCTGCGACCGGAGCCTATCCCGAGCGAAGTCTACAGGCCGCACTCTGCGCTTAGGTTCTTTCAATCGAACTGCGTCTTGCTCTGGTGGTTGGGCTTCCCCATTCCCCGAATGATGTCATCACGACGCCAGGTGCGGGCGGCACGGCAGATGTCGTTGTCTTCCCCAAGCGTATCGGCCAGTTGTGCTTGGGTGAACCATTCGCCGACCTCTTCCTTACCCAGGGCTGCAAGCGTGCCGTCCCCATCGGAATACCCGTAGACCCGGCAGATTCCCTCTTCGAGTTCGACGTCTTCGATGTAAGACACCCACGGCACATCGATGCCAAGCTGGGTCTGTACGTGCGATTGAACGGATGCGATCCTGGAACCCACGTCCCAGCCAGCCTTCTCTTCCTCCCATCCTTCACCGCCCGGCAGTCCCCATCGATCCTCGGACTCCTTCAACAGGAAGAACCGCGATTCCTGGGTCGACGTGTCCTCGATAAGCAGTTGAGTCGTCGAAATCGGCTTCTCGAACCAGACGGGGATCAGACGTTTCCCTTCGTCGCTCATCGCGTCGTACGCCGCACGGTCATACGGGTAATAGCCGGCAGCCGGCGGTGCGTTCGCGGCGCAATACTTGTTGAAGAACCCGCAACGATCCTCGTCCTTCGGTCCGGGCAGGGGCAAATGCCACGTGTGCCCGTTCAACAGCAGAAGGTCTCCTGCCTTCAGTTCGGGATCGATAAACTCGCTCATCCGGTCACGATCCGGAGCGGTGACGTCCCATATGTGCGCGTCACGATCGATCACACTTTCGAGCTTATGCGACCCGGGCGCTACGTGAAGCGGGCCGAACGTCTCGTCGAAATCGTTCAGCGGAATGATCGCGAACAGCCAGTTCATCGATGACCCCACCGGGCGCCATCGCTTGTAGTCGCAATGGGCGCCGCCCCCATCATCCCCCGGTGACCGCAGGTAGGCGACGAACGCCGTCAAGTAGGCCGGTTGACCCAGCAGGGCTTCGACCCCATCCACGATGACGGGGTGCTCGGCGATCGGAGCCAACTCGGGATCTGCAATCCGGTTTCCAGGGACCGTGTATTTGGCAGGTTCAGGGTATGTCAGCGAAGCCGGATACGCATCCCGCCTCACTTCCTCTCGAACGTGCTGCCGATAGGCCTCCGCCTCATCCGCGGTCAGCACACCTCGAACGATGTGATACCCGTTTTCCAGATACCCCGCGATGTCTGCTTCATTCAGTGCCATCTATCGCTCCTATGACCATTTACATCGAGTGCGCGACGGAAAGCCGCTCCAACCCAAGATCCACCGTACGAATGCAAGGCCCGCGCATGACCATTCCAGAAATCCGCCCACGGCCGACCGTCGACCGCTCACGGTCTTCCTACACCTTCTCCAGCGGTCGATGTGGCTCGGGCGGCAGCTCGACCTGTATGGCATCTCCCGGCCTCACATCGCCACCCGTTAGAACGATACTCATGATGCCCGACAAAAGCTCGGGTTCCCCGTCGTCGCCCATCGGCATCGTCGCATCCCGCAATCCCGGCTGGATCCCGTCGAGTTGGCCGCACGGACTGCGCAAACCCGTCACCTCGATCACCGCTTCTTCCCCCAGATGGAGCTGCGTCCCGGTCGGGAGCCGCAGAAGATCGACACCGCGCGTCGTCACATTCTCACCCATCTGTCCAGCCGATACGTCGAAGCCGTCCTCAGCCAGATCGTCGTGGAGCTCAGCGTGGATCAGATGAACCTGTCGTAAGTCATGACCTCCGGCAAAGCCGGAGGCTTGAAAACTTGTGAACCGCTCAAAGCGGTTGGAAACCAAGCGCCACCTAAAGGTGGCGATTACCTGAAAATGTTGAGCGGTCGAGACGCCGGTCCTCCCGCTCCTGGTTCTGGATATACTCCCGAACCGTCTGTTCATCCTTGCCAACGGTGGAGACCCAGTAGCCTCTTGCCCAGAAATGCTGCCCGGTGAAGTTCGACCTGCGTCCCAGATAGTTCCGAGCAATGTGAATCGCACTCTTTCCTTTGATGAACCCTACCGTCTGAGCTACTGAGTGCTTCGGCGGGATCGAAATCAGCATGTGCACATGGTCGGATCGCAGGTGACCCTCTTCCACACGGCATTCCTTCTGTGCGGCCAGATCCCGAATCACCTCGCCCAGATAGCGACGAATTTCACCATACAACACTTTTCTACGATACTTCCGAACCCAAACAACGTCATACTTGCACTCCCATACCGTGTGACGTAGACTCCTTACGTTGTTCATTAGAGAGCCTTCCTTCCGTGTGCTTTGAGCGGTCCACGGCAAGGGAGGCTCTTACATATTTCTGGAACTGTCAAACTCTGGGAGTCTCCCCGGCAGAGCCGGGGGCTTACCAAGGTTTAGTTAGGCTGTGTCGGATCCTTCCTCACGCGTGACCGATGTTTGACCGTCTTTCCCGAGTGGGCATCGCCCTCGACGCCGAGACCCTCCAACAGCCGGATGCATTCCTGGTTCGGCTTACTGAAATTGTGGGATTCACTGCAACTCACGCTGACAACCGCTGCGTCCATCGAATACCTCTCTGAAAGGCGTCCGCAGACCCGACGATGTTAAAATACCCGTGCTGCAGAACCTACCCGCAATCGGAATCCACTCCGCCCAAAATAACCATCAGCACTCTAGCATCGCAACTCCATCCACCGTCTACGATCCGCTCTGCAGAGGTGTGGCGGAGGCGTCAGTGTCCTCCGTCAGTTAAATGGCTCTATCCGGGTTTCTCAACGGTGAAACTATAGAATGACAAGGTCATAGATCGTTCCCTACGCTTGGTTGTGTGTGTAGGACAATCAAAGCGAAGGGGGTGCGACCTATGACCGGGAGCAGATTACTATCGAAACTGCTGAGATTCAAGGGGTTCCGTGTTGTCAGCTGGTGGTTTGAGGGGAGAAGCTGTTTCGTCATCGCCGTAAAGCCACATAAGAATGGTTGTTGTTGTCCGGAGTGCGGCCGTCGAGGTAAAATCGTCCGCACAATGCCCCATCCGCGTCGGTGGCGTGACATTCCGGTGTGCGGGTGGAGGGTCTGGCTTCTCTACCATCCTCGGGAGATTCGGTGTCCTACCCACGGTCGTGTGGTCGAGGAGATTCCGTGGGCGGAGCGGTTCTCTCGGGTGACGTATCGCTTCGAGTATGCCATGCTGCGCTACTGCCAGACCATGACGCAGAAGGCGGCGTCCGAGTTACTGCGCATCTCTGCCTCGACGCTGTCGGATCTCCTTCACCGATCCATCACGCGGCTTCGTGAAGGTCATCGTATCCGAGGGCTCAAAACCATCGGGATCGACGAGATCTCCTACGCCAAGCGTCACAGGTACGCCACGCTCGTTTACGATCTGGACCGCTCCTGCGTGGTGTGGGTTGGCCGCGGCAGGGCGCGTAAAACGATCGATCGGTTCTTCACAGAGGCTCTCAGTCCCTACCGGAGATCCAAGATCGAGTGGGCCTGCTGCGACATGAGCGAAGCTTACATCGGAGCCATCCAGGAACACTGTCCGAATGCCAAGCTGGTCCTCGATCGCTTTCACATCGTCAAGGCTCTCAATGCCGCCGTTGACGAGGTCCGTAAGGACCAGTGGCGTAAAGCTGCCCCGGATGAGCGCAAAGCCATGAAGGGCCTCCGATGGCTCCTCTACCGGCACTCAGCGACACGCTCCAGAGGGGATACTCGGACACTCAAAGCACTGGAGAAGGCGAACTACCGAATCTATAGAGCCTGGAGACTCAAGGACGAGTTCGAGCAGTTCTGGGAATACAAAGCGCCCTGGGCTGCCGAACGCTTCCTGAAATGCTGGACGACGTCCGCACTCAGAAGTCGACTTGAACCCCTGCGAAAGTTCGTCAGGACCCTGCGACAGCACTTCTTCGGCGTCCTCGCATTCGTGAACACGCGTCTTACCAACGCCATCGCCGAAGGCCTCAACCGAATCGTCCAAATCGTCAAGAACCGAGCCAGCGGATTCCGCACACTCGACGCATTCAACGATATGATCTTCCTTACCGTCGGAGACATAAACATCCCTGAGCAGATTCCGAAGAGGTTCCGCACACTCTAACCGCGCCCCCATGCCAGGAACCACGGCACCTTCACCCACTTCATCTCGTTGAGAGATCCGGATATAGCCAGTTAAATAACGTCCCAGTTTCCGCCTCAAGCCAGGGGGCAGGCCTGCGATCGTCGATCGCCGTTCCGCTGGCGGCAGCGCCTCCAAGGCCTTGATGACGTTCTCGCGTGAAACCTGCGGATTGAAGATGCGCTTCTTGAGGTTGGTAATGGTGGCAGACCGGGTGGAATCGCGTTCCGAAGATCCTCTATGTGCAGACGACTGCCGTTTCTTGCGCTCCTGTTTTTGCAGCTTGCGAGCGGATCTTCTCTCCGCATCCAGTTCACGGTAGCGCTCGTCCGTCATCGATCCATCGATGAGCTCCTGCGTCATCGAATCGATCCGCGCCGCCTCAGAGTCGTCGCCTTCGGCCACGGCTTCGCGATGCAGCCGCGAGAGATGGTGATACACGGGATCTTCCCAGTAGGACAGATCGGGCCTTGCAGATTCGTCGGCCAGTTCACTTTCGTCAGTCATCTCGCTCCCTCTTATCGACTCGAGCTACGATCTCGATAGCCAGTCACTAGGGAGCGTGCTGTTCGAACCAGGCCATCGCGGCAGGCGCAATCCCCGTGTGTCCTCCCTCGAAAATCGTCACCCGTGCCCGTCCGGACCTTCGACGCAGGTGTATCTCCCGGCCGAATGACTCGTCCCTCGCTGTATCCGAGGCGGTCGGCTCGGCAAGTCTCCCGTCTGGCTGACTCAACTGTTCGATCTCCGACTCGCTGATCGGCGTGTCACCCACCGCTTCGGCAATCGCGTTGAAGGCTTCGAGCGAGTGTCGAATCGGAACCGATCCTCGATGGCCATCGTGAATGCCTGCCGCGATATCCAGGGCCACGTCTTTCGCGTTCGCCAGATGTGTCAGTGGTGGACGATCGCGATACCGCGCATCGATTTCTGGTGAATCACCGGGCGCACCGCCCAGAGCCGATCTCACGGGGGGGGGGTCAACCGTCTACCCTCCAGAGCCTGCCCCGAGCGGATGCGAGGGGTCCTCCGCCTCTTTCTCCTTCAGCTGCGTAGCCATCGACGATCCGGCGATCGCGAAGAAAATGAACCAGCCGAATGTCCGTTGGTAGGCTTTCACGCCGGGGAGCCCCAGGCTGAGGTAGTGCCGGAGAAAGACACCGCCCAGCGAGGTTCCGATCGCCGACCCGAGGAAGCGAATCATATGATAGACGCCCGCGGCCGCTCCCAACCGCTCCTTCGGGACGGTCCCCATCACATAGCGATGGAGTGCTGCGTGCATCAGGCCCGACCCGAATCCGTGCAGCCCCAGGGTCAGCCCCACCTCCCAGAGCGACGTCTCTTCCGTCAAGCGATTCAGAATGATGAATACCACAGCCTGCAAGGCGATCCCGACGGACACGAGCCCTCGGCTCGTCCACCGATCGGCAAGACCGCCCCCGACTCGGACGATCAGTGCCATGGCGCCCGAATTGATGACCAACATCCCTCCGAGCTCAGCCGGCCCGAGCCCGTGAATGTCCGTAAGGTAGAGCGGGTTCACGAAACTGAGTGCACCCATACAGATCATTCGCGACGCGGCGCAGAAGGACGACTGGGCAAACCTCAAATTCAACATCAGTTCGGGCGCCAGGAACGGATCGGGTCGACGACGCTCCCACAAGCCGAATACCAACAGGAGAGCGACCGACAACCCGAGTAAACGCCAATCGCGCAGCGACTCGACGCCCGTGATCGCACGGCTCGACAGGAAGAAGACAAAACATGCGAGACCTGAAGCCAGAAGGATGACGCCGCCCCAGTCGAAATTCCGAATCGGACTGACGATGCCTCGCGCGGGCGAACTGCTCGGGATTCCGTACCAAACAGCGGCTACGGCGAACAGACTCAGCAGGAACGGAGGAAAGTACGCGCCCTTCCAGCCCCAGGCTGCCACGAGGAATCCGGCCAGAATGGAGCCGAGAAACCCTGTCGTCGGTCCAACCGTTGCCCACGTGCCGAGCGCACGGCCTCGATCGCGAGACGGAAACAGGGATGAAATCAGCGCCATCCCGAGCGGCATCATACCCGCGACCCCGAGACCCTGGATCATCTGACCCACGATCAGCCCGGACATCGACTGGGATGAAAGGGTCACTGACAAACCCAGGAAGAAGACCGTAATCCCGAACAACAGAAGCTTTTTCCGATCGATGACATCGCCCAATCTTCCATAGACCGACATCATCACCATAAAGCACAGCGTGAAAGCAGCAGAGACCCAGGCCGTCACGTCCTCCGGAATCTGGAACGACTCACGAATGACGGGCAGGGCAACGCGGGACATCGTCGACATCATCGGCATCAACGTCGACGGTAGGATTAAGCTGATGAGAAGTTGTCTTCTCGGTCGATCCCCACCGGACGGCGCTTCTGTCTCTTCGGGTTCTGCCAACGATCCTCCTGTTTCAATGCCTTTTGACGGGTGAAACCCCGTTCGTCATATTGTGTCGCGCGAACTCGGCGGTTGGTCATTGTTCATACCGACTGGGCGTGGGGAGGTCCTGAGCTTCACAAGATTTCACGCCACAGCGGCGCTGGGCCTGCGGTCTTTCCGTAACCCAAGGCTGGCGCCTGGGCTGAGGTATCCCGACCCTTCAGGGCGGAAGGTACGGGACGTAGGTCCTACTCGGTCCCCTTCCCGAATAGGGGCACGATCTTCTTGATCCCCCAACATCCGTGTGCATCTGTGTCCATCTGTGGTTCCTAAGGTCCTTCTTTATGGATTACATCAACTTCGGAAAAGCAGGCGTAAAAGTCAGTCGAATCGCGCTCGGCCTCGGGCTGCGCGGTCAACCCGACGAGTCGGAGGCCCAGCGGCTCGTCGAAACAGCGATCGATCGAGGGATCAACTTCATCGATTGCGCGAACGTCTACGGGCCGATGGACGACCGGGCTTTCATCGGTCATTCGGAGACGGTCGTCGGGAAGGCGATCAAAGGCAAGCGAGACAACCTCGTCATCACCAGCAAGGTCCTGAGCACCGTCGGGACGGGACCCAATGACAAGGGGCTGTCTCGCTATCACATTATGCGCGAGATCGAAGGCACGCTCCGGCAGATGGACACGGACCACATCGACATCTACCTCGTCCACGGCTACGACACGGAAACGCCCCTCGAAGAATCTGTGCGCGCACTCGACGACGTCGTCCGCAGCGGCAAGGCACGCTACGTTGGCGCCTGTAACCACGCCGCCTGGCAAGTCTGCCGTGTCCTCTGGGTTGCCGACCGGCTCAACGCGAACCCCGTCATCGGGGTCCAGAACCCGTACAACCTGCTCTACCGCGATCTCGAAGGGGAGATGTTCGACGTCATCAACGACCGGGGGCTCGGCGCGATGGCCTACAGCCCACTCGCCGTCGGTCTGCTGACCGGTGTCTACCGCAGGGGACGACCCGCACCCGAAGGCACCCTCTGGGCGACCCGGCGAGCCGATGAGTACGACGAGGTGCTGAACGGACCTTCGGGAGACGTCATCGAAACGCTCATCGCTGTCGCAGACGACCTCGGAAAGTCACCCGCGCAAGTCGCCCTCGCGTGGCTTCTCTCCCACGACGAGATTACGACGGCGATCAGCGGCGCCGACACCATCGATCAACTGGACGATGTCCTGGGCTCGGTCGGCTGGGAACTACCCGAGGAACTGCGGGAGCGGTTGGACGCCACATCCGACATTCCGGGTTTGGCTATCCACTAGCCTGAATTATGCATAAAAAAGGTAGTCTCCTTGTACAAGTGTTTGTTTTTCCCTACATTAGGGCTGACACATCAAAACAACACTTGGAAGGAACTACCGTGATAGAACCTAGTCAGATCCGGTTACCATTCGCAAGCATTTCGGGCAAGGTAGTTGAGGCTGATTTTGCCGGTGGCGCCGTCAGGAGTGACGGTGGAGTTCTGTTGCTTCGCGCCCTTGAGTCTCAGATGGGATTGATCGCCAGAATGGTAGATGCTTTGCGAGATCGTCGTCACCCAAGCTATATCGATCACACGCTTTTGGATCTTGTGAAGCAGCGTGTTTTTCAGATCGCTTGCGGCTATGAAGATGCCGTCGATTGTGATGATTTGCGCCACGATCCGGGCGTCAAGGCTGCCTGCGATCGGCTTCCTCTTTCCGGTCCTGATCTCGGGAGCCAATCAACGATGACACGACTTGAGAATGATGTGCGACGCTCGGATTTGTATCGGCTCGCACGGGCTTTTGTAGACGGGTTCATCGCATCGTATGACCAGGCACCCCCAAGCATCATTCTCGATATCGACGACACGGATGACCCAACGCACGGTGCGCAACAATTTTCACTCTTCAACGCGTATTACAATGAACACTGCTATATGCCGCTACATATCTATGAAGGCCAAAGCGGCAAGCTCATTACGACGATCTTGAGACCCGGGCATCCGACGAACGGTAAACAGGTCGTTTCTATTCTCAAGCGCTTGGTGGAACACCTACGCGGATCTTGGCCAAACGTGGAGATCATCGTTCGCGCAGACTCAAAGTTCAGCTCACCAGAGATGCACGATTTCTGCGAAGACAACGGTATCTACTACGTTCTGGGCCAGGGCGCCAACTCCAAGCTCAAAGCGGCTGGACAAAACCTGATGGACCAAGCGCTACGTCTGAGCGAGCATAAGGAGACGATTCGCTTGTTCTCATCCTTCTCATATCAGGCTGGCACCTACCGGCAGCCTCGCCGGATCATTCACAAGGCTGAAGTCACAAACGGCGAAGCAAATCCAAGATACCGCGTGACCAATTTACAGAGTAATCGAGACGGCTTTATCTATGATCGTATCTACTGCGCAAGGGGACGCACGGAAGGCTTCATCAAGGACCACAAAACATTCCTTCACTCCGATCGAACATCGTGCCACAAGTTTGAAGCCAACCAGTTCCGACTCTTTCTACACAGTGCTGCATACGCCTTGCTTCACGCACTCCGATCACAGGGACTCAAGGGCACCGCGTGGACCAAACCTCAGGTCAACACGATACAGAACCGTTTCCTCAAAATCGGCGCGAGAGTCATTGAAAGCGCACGAAGAATCCGATTCCATTTTCCAACATCGTATCCACTCAAAAACGTCTTGGTGTCAATCATCACCAGGCTCGAAACGAACACGCAGTAACAACGCCGATCTATACCGGGGACAGCTATGTACACGTCGCAAAACAACACCTGTTCCGGACGAAAATCGTGACTCTTGCGACTCGTAGAGACCGCTTACGGGACCTTGGACATCCGAAGAAGCCGAGAACAAATCCTGTGCGTGATCACATCACTCCAAAACAACCTAAACTCAAATTCATGCATGATTCAGGCTAGTGCGTCCTGCCGGTCTGATTGGGATCCACTCCGAGCCCCAAGCTAGGCTGAAGCAAAGCCCTAAGGCAGACCAAGAGCCTGTCCGGAGCGAAGTTGGGAGCGAGCGATAGGCATTCCTTAATTTATATAAAACAAAGCGTTGCGCTCGTCCCCCGTGCTCCGAACGGGGACTTCTTGCAAGCAATGCGATTGGCTAAGCTTGGCAAAGACCCAAGTCCCGGGAGCTGCCCTAGTCGTTAAATTGATGAACGACAAGGGGCGGTCCGACTTGATCTTCACGAGGATCCCACCAAAAGTGGGCCCGAGGCCACTTTTTCAATCCGGATGATTCTTCCCTCTTAAGCTGACCTCGTCATTCACGGCTGGACATCCCTCTGGCGGTCGGGCGAAAGAACGTATTCATTATAGATAGCCCAAATCCCTCAACCGTGCTGGTGCCCTAAAAGAGGAAATCCCGATGACAAAAAAAGGCTATATCCGGATCTCTCAACGAGATGAAGTGGGTGAAGGTGCCGTGGTTCCTGGCATGGGGGGCGCGGTTAGAGTGTGCGGAACCTCTTCGGAATCTGCTCAGGGATGTTTAGGTCTCCGACGGTAAGGAAGATCATATCGTTGAATGCGTCGAGTGTGCGGAATCCGCTGGCTCGGTTCTTGACGATTTGGACGATTCGGTTGAGGCCTTCGGCGATGGCGTTGGTAAGACGCGTGTTCACGAATGCGAGGACGCCGAAGAAGTGCTGTCGCAGGGTCCTGACGAACTTTCGCAGTCACGTTCTACGACTTCCCGAAGGAACACTGGAAACACCTGAGAACCACGAACGTCGTCGAGAGCCCCTTTGCTTCCGTTCGGCTTCGCACAAACGCCGCCAGGCGATTCAAGAAAGTCAGGAACGCCACGACTCTCATCTGGCGTACGCTCAAGGTCGCAGAGAGCCGATTCAGGAAACTCACCGCGCCACACTTGCTACAACAAGTCTACGATCAGAAACACTCAACCGGACCGCAGGTCGAAGCCGGGAAGATGGCCGCCTGATTTCTTTTACACACCTATTGACCTGAACTCTTTCACCGTTGAGAAACCCGGATAGAGCCCAAAAAAAGAACGCTATTACTGGGATCTCAACGGTCATCTCGTCGTGCGCAACGTCCTCACGTCCATCGAGCTTAAAGCGGCCAACGATGCGATCGACTACCTTGCCGATAAGTGCGCAAACGGAACCGACGAAGAGGCCGACTTTCTCCGTAGGACCGCGCAGCCACGGTGGATGGGCGAGGTCCTGCCCAAGCATTGGACGGCCCGGGAGGAGGACCTCATAAGAGAGCGGCGTGAATTCCGCGATCGAGATAGCGACAAACGCACTCTCACCCTCACCCGTACACTCAACAACGTCCCTTTCTTCCTGCAGCTCAAAACTCCGCACTGCGATCCCTATCGCAGGATGATCGCTCATCCCCAGGTCATCTCACGCCTCCGTGTGATGTGCGGGAAGGGTTTCCGACTCGACCACGGTCCCCAGTTCATCGGAGGACTCCCCGGAATCGATCACCACCACCTCCACGGCGCCGGCGATCCCCACAGGCCCTACGTGGGCTACAAGCACCAGAGCGGGATGCCATACGTCGGAGGCGTCCTCGGGACCTACGCCCTCCACGACGCAGGTCCCGAGGACGGAGGTTTCGCTTGTGTCCCCGGAAGCCACAAATCGAAATATCCGATGCCCAACGGTGTTCGCACCTTCGAGGATGACATGGGCGTGGTGGAAAAACCGAACGTCAAAGCCGGCGACGTCCTCTTCTTCATGGACGGGGCACAAACCCACGGCGCGCGGGCGTGGCAGGGACAAGGCCAACGTCGAGCCATCCTCCTCAAATTCGCGAGTCGCACGTCGACCCGTCAGGGAGCTTCCACTCATTTCCTCGAGCCCGATGCCTACTGGGATGAGAACATCGTCGACGGGATGACACCCGAACAGCGTGCCGTGATGTTCGGGCCGGCTTCAGCGCCCCGTACTGATAAGTGCCTTATCGATGTCGATACGGCGGGAACCGTCAGCGTGGCTAGTTCGTCCTAGGGAGACCTGCGAGTCGCATGATACCACCCTTAGGATTTGCCACGAAATAAGTGCTGCACTTTTCAAGGTAATGATCTTACGCTCGGAGTGTGGACGTCGAAACTCTCCGAACGAAGTATGAAGCCTTGGCTCCGGTGCTGACGGAACGCACGCGTCGTCTGTGGGCCGCCACGGAAGCCGAAGCGTTGGGTCACGGTGGGATCGCGATTGTGGCTCTGGCGACAGGAATGTCCAGAGAGCGGATCTTTCGTGGCATTCAGGAGTTGAGGTCGGACGAACCTTTGGACCCGGCTCGCATCCGGCGTCCAGGCGGCGGTCGTAAGCGGAAGGCCGACACGGACCCGACGCTGTGGCAGGACCTGAATGATCTGGTCGAGCCAACGACTGCGGGGTCGCCTGACGACAATCCTCTGAGATGGACATCGAAGAGCACTCGCAAACTGGCCGCCGAGTTGCAAGCGATGGGGCATTCGGTGAGCCCCAGGATCGTTGCCAATCTCCTGCACGAACACGATTACACGCTGCAGGCGAATCGGAAGACAAGGGAGGGATCTGCACACCCGGATCGGGACGCTCAGTTCGTTTACCTCGATGATCGGATTAGCCAGCAGCAGCAGCAGGGCCTTCCCGTTATCTCGGTGGACACCAAGAAGAAAGAGTTGATCGGCGACTTCAAGAATCCTGGCCGAGAATGGCGACCCAAGGGAGACCCGGAGCGTGTGAAGGTACACGATTTCATAGTGCCTGCTCAGGGCAAGGCGATCCCTTATGGAGTGTATGATCTGAGCCGTGATGAAGGCTGGGTAAGTGTCGGTATCGATCACGACACGGCCAGCTTCGCCGTGAATGCGATCCGAAGTTGGTGGAAGAACATGGGACGGCCCGCCTACGGCACTTCGACGCATCTGCTAATCACGGCGGACGCAGGCGGCAGCAACGGCGCCAAGACGCGGCTGTGGAAGTGGGAGCTGCAGCGCTTTGCGAATCGCACTGGCCTGACGATCACCGTATGCCACTACCCTCCTGGCACTAGTAAGTGGAACAAGATCGAACATCGCCTGTTCTCCTTCATCGCTATGAACTGGCAAGGCAAGCCCCTGGTCAGCCTGGCTGCAACCGTGAATCTCATTGCCGGAACGACCACTCAAGCCGGTCTCCGAGTACGAGATCGACAGAGCTATAATCAAAAGGTGTGGAAAAAGAGAAAGGGCGACCCTACCCTTCCCGTGAGATAGTTGATTCACACAAAACCGGGTGAGAGGCCCGGTTGGGAAGGAGGATCGCCGTGAAGGAACATACGCATAGAGCCCCATTGAAGTCCATGCCGACGTGGGAGACGGTTGACGATTGGATCCGTGAAGAGATCCAGGGCCGGTTCCAGTCCATTCTGGAGGAGGAGGCGACCGCGTTCTTGGGCCGGTCGTGGTATGAGCGCCGAGCCGAGGTTGATAGCTCCAGGGGCTACAGGAACGGCTACGGCAAGCCCCGGCGTCTCTCGACGAGCTGCGGAACGATCAAGGTCCGGCGTCCCCGGGTTCGTGGTCTGGAAGAGCGGTTTGAAAGCCGCATCCTCCCCCTGTTCGCCCGGAGAACCAGGGCCATTGGAGATCTGCTTCCCGACCTTTATCTCCACGGTCTCTCCCAGGGCGACTTCGAGTTGTCTTTGCGTGCGCTGCTCGGTGATGGCGCGCCGCTTTCGCCGACCTCGATCGCTCGTCTTCGAGGGAAGTGGGAGGTCGACTTCCAGGACTGGAAAGAAAGGCGTCTGGATAATCGCGAACTGGTCTACGCCTGGGCTGATGGCATCTACGTCAAAGCCGGGCTCGAGCGCGAGAAGGCGTGTCTGCTGGTCGTGATCGGCGCGATGAGCGACGGCAGCAAGGAGATCCTGCCGATAGAACCCGGTTATCGAGAGTCTACAGAATCCTGGCTCACGGTGCTACGGGATCTCCGGGATCGCGGGCTCGAACATCCTGTCCTGATCGCCGCGGACGGGAATATGGGCATCTGGGCGGCCGTTGATCAGGTCTGGCCAGAGAGCCGGCAACAACGGTGCTGGAACCACAAGATCCTCAACGTGCTCGACAAGGTCGCCAAGCGTGCACAGGCTGAAGCCCGCGCACTGCTCGTCCAGATCCCCTATGCCGGCACGAAAAAGGAGGCCGAGAAGCTCCGGAAACGCTTTGCCGCACGGTATCGCTCACAGTTCCCTGCCGCCGTGGAGACGCTCGAAAGAGACTGGGATCGGATGGTCACGTTCTACGACTTCCGAAGGAACACTGGAAACACCTGAGAACCACGAACGTCGTCGAGAGCCCCTTTGCTTCCGTTCGGCTTCGCACAAACGCCGCCAGGCGATTCAAGAAAGTCAGGAACGCCACGGCTCTCATCTGGCGTACGCTCAAGGTCGCAGAGAGCCGATTCAGGAAACTCACCGCGCCACACTTGCTACAACAAGTCTACGATCAGAAACACTCAACCGGACCGAAGGTCGAAGCCGGGAAGATGGCCGCCTGATTTCTTTTACACACCTATTGACCTGAGCTCATCGACAAGCGACCCTACCCTAACGGGGTCAAGGTGACCGATGAACAGATGACCCAAATCGATCTCACTCCGCACGATTTCCACGGCGACTGGAACTACACGATCCGGCCAATGGCTCAACATTGAGATCGACCGTTTATTTATTCCGTCCCGCTAAGTACTCCTGTTCTCAAATACGGTTACGTATTCTAAGCAGACTTTGCCAAGGGCGTATCGTAGAACCTGAGTTTGTCGATCATCTCCGCGAGATCTGTTCGTGTGAACTTCCATTTGAAGGGTGTGGCGATACGTCCGTAGCGTTCCTGAAAACCGAGGATTCTTGCCTCAAGCTCTTCGAGCGATGCAAATTCGATAGGTGTCAGAGCCTTGCGTTTGAGGATCGAGAAGTAGATCTCGATCTGATTGAGCCAGCTTGCGTGGATCGGAAGGTGAACGGGGTGGATGTTTGGCCACTTCCCCTGGATACGGTTGTAAAGCCCGCGGTTGTCTGGACACTCGGGTGAGTGTATTCAGGCGGCCTTTCGAGTTGCCGTGAGTGCGTTTCTAGCCTGTTCGGGCGTCTTGTAGCCGTGACGTTCGATGATCCACCTGTGGTTGTATCTGTCCCGAAACTCAAGGAGTGCGAGGCGCAGGTCTTCGATGGTACTGAAGTGTCTAACCCACAGGAGGTTTTCTTTGAGGGTACGGATGAACCGCTCGGCGCATCCGTTGCCTTCTGGCTCACGCACGAAACTCGGCGATGTTTGGACGCCGAGGAATGCGATCTCGTTCTGGAAGTCGTCAGAGACGTATTGTGACCCGTGATCGTGTCGGAGCTCCAGTCCTTCGGCGATGTTTTCTTCGAAGCCCCCGAAGTGTTCACGGATGCCCTGTCGGATCGGCTCGAGAGCCTCAAAGCGGTTGGCCGTCTTGGAGGCGTGAATGCCCACACACTCGCACGTGCAGTGGTCGATCGCGATAAACACGGAGGCTCTGCCCTCGTCGACCGTGGGCGTCACAGTCAGGTCGGTGCCCCACATCTGATCGGGCTTCTCGGTCGTAATCGTGCCATCGTGGGCTCGTCGTTCGCGACGCCGTCCTGGACGCGCCCGGAGCCCGTTTTCACGCATCAACCGGCGGACCCGATCCTTTGGACGTCCGCATACCGTGAAAGCGAAGCCTGGCCCAGATCTTGCGGTATCCTTCGCCGTGGAAGGGTGACGCGTCGATCTCCTGCTGAATGAGGGAGACCAATTCCTCATCGGTACCCGCTCCGACCGGGCCTCGCTTCCGGGGTTGCCGAAGATCGGTTACGGATGAACGACGAAGCTGGCTGTGCACCGTGGAACGGGGTATCTGCAACACTTTGCACACGCGTTTAATGCTGTAGCGTCTCTCCGTGGAGGGCGAAAGGACCTCACTCATTTCCGCGACCTCCGATGCGCCAAAGGGCGGCGGGCTTCCAGACGATCGATTCTTTGTTGCAGCAGCTCGTTGTCCATCGTGAGCTCGCCAATCTTCGCCTGGAGGTCCTTGACCCTCTCGTCACGCTCGTCGCTCGGACGAGAGCGTAGTGCGGCCTGGGCGCCAGAGTGGAACTGATCGCGCCACTCGCTCAATTTAGCTGCCGTTACTCCCAGATCGCGAGAGACGCTGTCGAGGCTCTCGCCACGCATCACACGTAATACGGCTTCGGCCTTCTTCTTCACGGAGAAACGACCCTGCGAAGTCGCGCTTGGATCGGCTGGGCCTCCGCTCGCTCTCGCTCGCTCCGCCCCAACCGATCCCCTAGTAGTAGCCTTGTTCATGGTGGACCCTCCTTTTCGACCTACTGTAGGTCAACGGAGTGTCCAAGAAAACCCCGGGGCGCTGGACCCCTGGATACGGTCGATGCATGTTTGCCCTCGGTGCGAGGAGCCATTATCCACGATGAGGTAGACTTTCTTTGCCGAGCAATAGGGTTTCCGGCTCATGATCAGGCTCAGGAGCCGGTTGAAGGGCTCGATACCCGAAGAAGACTCACAGAGACCGAAGATTCGACCATTGTGCACGTCGAGAGCAGCCAGATAGGCCAGGGCTCCTTTCCGCTCGTATTCGTGTTTCAACGCGTGCCGCTCTGTTCGAGGCTGGCGGTAGGGTAACGTGCTTGCGAGCTCGTGCTTGAATACTGGTCTTTTCGTCGGCAGAAAGTACATATTCCCTCGGCCCTAAAGGCTTTCCTTGCCATTGGCGGTGATACAGATCAAGGACTCTACCTGCTTTGGTTTGGAAGTCCGGGTCCCGTGGGAAAATCCAGGAGCGATGATACCAAGGACGAATCGCGTCCTCGTTCAACCAGCGCCAGACAGTGGCGCCGCTGATCTTGGCAACGAAGCCCCTTTGCACTGCCTCGGCGGCAATCTCGGAACAGCTGAACCGCGAGAGCGGTATCCCGCTCTCGCTCGGTAGTTCACACGCCAGCGCCTTGATCTGAACGACCACCTGAGGGGGGAAAACCGGGCGGGCGCCCGGGACGAGATCTATCTTCGAGTCCCGAAAGACGCTCTTCGAAAAAGCGCTTACGCCATTTGCTTACGATCGGACGCGGAACATCCAACCGTTGGGCGATAATCTTGTTGGATAATCCCTCGGCGGCGAGAAGCACGATTTTCGATCGGATCACTTGATAATACGATAACGTATATTGTCCAGCCATTCGCTCGAGGTCGACCCGTTCCTTCTCAGACAGTAGCACCACATAAGGCGAACGTCTTGGCATTGTTCTCCTCCTTTTGAAGGAGAACATAAGCTACAAATAATGTTCAGGACATACGTAATAATGTTTATGAAACCATGCACTTAGCGCAATCTTCACCGCATCCTTCCCATCCAGATGATATCCACCGGCAAGCGCGTGGAAGCCCTCCGAGACACGCTCGAGCGGCAACGTGTGGCTGACCATCTCGCTGAAGGGAAACTCGTTCCGTTCCATGATCGGGATGCCGCGCATGAAGTACTCCGCTTTTCCACCCCAGATTGCTTCGACTCGGATGTTTTTTCCTCATCAGCTGTTGGTTCGGGTTGAATTCCATAGAGCCGACGTCCACGAAATGGCCCATTTCGACATAGGTGCCGCTCTGTTTGACGTATTCGAGCCCCTCGCTGATGGCGGGAAGGAAGCCTGCACACTCGAATACGACGTCCGCGCCCTCACCTCTCGGCGTGCTTTCGCGAACGAGCTGGATACGGTCCGCCGGGTCCGTCATCTCTGCAATGTCGATGACCAGGTCGGCACCAGGTGAGGTCCCTATCCTAGTTGAAACTTAAAGGGCTCCAAACTTACGTTGTGGGTAGACGTGTGAGAGCGTGTACCCGTAAGAAAGGAGCCCACGATGGAGAAGCTATTTGCAGGGGATGGCGAAGTCAAGGTTGGGTCAGACGTTATGGATTTGGAGACGCGTTTATCGGTGATCCGGGCGCTGATTCCGCTGGGTCTGGAGGCCGTTGCCGACGTGCTCCAGCAGGAGGTGGAGCAGCTCGCAGGCGTTCGGTATGCGCGTAAGGGTTCAGAGCAGTCGCATCGTCGATGGGGAAGCCAGAAAGGGTCCGTGTATCTGATGGACCAGAAGCTGCCGGTGGCCGTTCCCCGTGTGCGCGACGTCGAGTCCGATACGGAGGTTTCTCTGGCCGCATACCGGGGGATGCAGAGGCCCAGAGCGATGGATGAGAAGCTGCTGCTTCGTGTGCTCAAGGGAATCTCCTGTCGCAACTACAGAGCCTGTGCAGAGTCGGTACCCGAAGCGTTCGGAATCTCGGCATCCTCCGTCTCGCGACGGTTCATCAAAGCCACCGCAAAGAAGCTGAAGCAGTTCCAGGAACGACCGCTCGACGACTACGACTTGGTCGCCCTGTTCATCGACGGAAAGAGCTTTGCCGACGAAGAGATCGTGATCGCTCCGGGCGTCACGACGGACGGCCAGAAGATCCCCCTGGGCTTCGTCGAATCGGCGACGGAGAACGAACGGATCTGCCGTCAGCTGATCCAGGATCTCATCCGGAGAGGCCTGTGCTACAACCAGGGCCTTCTCGTTGTGCTGGACGGCTCAAAGGGACTCCGCAGTGCCGTCACCAAAGCCCTCAAAGGGGATGTGTGCGTGCATCGCTGTCAGTGGCACAAGCGCGAGAACGTCGTCAGCTACCTCCCGGAGGCAGAACGTCCAAGAGTTCGACGGAAACTTCAGAAAGCCTATGACTGCGACACCTACGAGGAGGCAAAGGCCGCACTCGAATCACTCAAACCCGAACTCAAGCTGATGAATCAGTCTGCCGTGGCAAGCCTCGAGGAAGGACTGGAGGAAACCCTGACCCTCCACCGGCTGGGGATGCTCCCGTTCTTGAAGCGAAGCTTCCGAACCACCAATTGCATCGAGGCGCTCAACAGCATGACCGGCAACCTGATACGGAAGGTCAACCGCTGGAACAACTCTCCTCAGCGACACAGATGGGTCGCGGCCGCACTCCTCGACATCGAACCACGCCTGCGACGCGTGAGCGGATACAAACACCTCCCGCTGCTCAGGCAAGCACTGAAAAACAACCTGAATCTCGGCGACAATCAAGATGCTCGGCAGAGAGCATGAATACCACGGAGCCCGATGAGTTTCAACTGACTATGGGACTTGACCCGGCACCAATCTTCTTTGCCAGTTCCAGTCGCCCGGGAGGGCCGCCCACCATGATCAGTTGTCCGGCACCGCTGACCTTCGCGCAAATCAGGGTAACGAGACCGATGGGACCCGAGCCCTGAACAGCAACGGTATCGCCGAACTGAATGCCGGATCGCATAACCCCGTGGACACCGATGTTGAACGGCTCGGCGAGGACGGCAACGTCGGCCGGCATGTCGACTTTGAAGATGGCTTCTTCGGCGTGCTGGAGGTTGATGTAGTCCGAGAATCCACCCCGCAAATGCGGTGAGTCAGCGGGATCCAGGAAGCCGTAGATGCCGACGGGCGTTCGTGGGAAGAAAACGACGCGGTCACCCTCCGCCAGTGCGTTTCCGAAGAGGTCCTGCTTCACGTTCGCGCCCATCTTGTCGATGATGCCGACGTTCTCGTGACCGAGGAGGATCTCGCCTTCGAGGCGTTGATGTTCCCAGTTGTGCAGATCCGTGCCACAGATACCAGCCAGTTCTGTCTTGAGCAGCACGGCATCCGGATCCGGGTCGAGCACGGGGTATTCACGGATGTCGAATGTCTCGCCGACCATCACGGCGGCCTTGGACGTCATTGCCATGGTTTCGTCCTTACCGAATCAACACCTGCCTGGGTAGGGCCACGGCATGCCGTGGCCCTACGATTACTTGTTACCGGGCGCTTTTACGGTCATCGCTTTGCCGGCCACGGCGTGAACAATGCCCGCTGTTCTTCACTGTATCTCTCGAGCGTCCGGTCGAGCACGTGTTGAGGCTCGTCCATCGTACCGGCGTTTTGCGACATCAGCCAGAAGGGACCGTAGCCGACGTGAATAGTCTTCCTCGTCTGCTCCGACTGATTCGTCACGCCGCCGTGACGCAGATTCTCCGTAAACAGAATGACATCACCGGCCTTCGCTTCGAGCGGGACCACACCCGGTTCCGTATCTGGGTCCCTTTTGTAAGGCGCCTGGAGATGGCTGTTGTGCGTTCCGGGGACAACGCAGAACGCACCTTGTTCCTCTGTCACATCGTGCACGAAGTAGATGAAGCGGACCATCCGACAGTCGATGCCGTTGTCGTTGTAGCTGTAGGTGTATTTATCGCCTGTCGGCCGATGCATGCCGGACTGATTGCCCGTGTAGCGGATTCGGATTTCGGAATTGTTGATGGTGACGTGTCCCTGAACGATACCTCGGGCATAGCTCATTGTCGGTTCGTGATTCACGAGAAGATCGAACGCTGGATCCGCGTTCCAGAAGTCCTCGATGATCAGCGTATGGCCCTCACCTCTTTTGCCCTTGACGAGATAGCCCAGCTCTTCGTTGACGTGATACTCGCTGTCCCACGCGCTCACCTTGCGAGGCGGCAGATCCACGTGCTCGAGCCCGTGTGCCTCCAACCGGTCGACCGCCTCCGCGAGCGAGCTCACCTCATCCGGGGAGAGAAAGTCCGGCAGGACCAGATACCCCTGCCGATCGAATTCATAGATTTCGGTCTCTGTCATAGTTCCAACTTGTCCGGGTAATGTGCCGTTGACCGTTCACCCTGAGTATAGGTCTGGCGAAGGCGACGGCCGCTGGGCGGAGAAGTCATTGGCCCCTCGTATCGAAGGGCGAACGGTACTTTCAGGACTTTGTTATCGTAACTATCCCCGCATCCGCATCCACAACCACACGATCACCAGTGGAAATGTGATCGAAGGGATTCTCTTCCAGATCGCTCATCATGGGAATCTCGTTCACGATACACCCGAGGGCCGCCAGGCCATCCACTTCGACGTTGACGAATGCCGCCGGTGCCTGACCTTCGAGTTGGGCCAGATTCAGGATCATCGGTGTTCCCGACGACCCCTTCGTCGATCGAATCACCAGCACGCGATCCTTCAGACTCTCGCCCTCGAGCGGGTGTCCCACCGCGATGATCTTCCCGGTGACGGCATCGACCTCCCCCCAGAAGGAAAGCGTCGCATCCGCAACCAGCGCTTCACCTTCCGCGCGACCAGCCACAACGCCCTTGCCGCGAATTTCAATCGTCTCACCCATGAATCTCTCAAGGAAGCTTGAAACCTCAGAACACACCGGAAAGGATGGTTTTCCCTCTGTGTATTCTGTGTGATCTGTGGTTCCCGGGCCTTTCAGTCGCCCATCCACTTGCCTGCAATCGCTGCCCGGACGCACGGCTCGGTTTTCGCAACAATCGATTCACACTCGATCATCCCACGCGAGTAATGGGCCTGCTTGAATCCGTGGGTGACGATGCGTTTGTAGGGGATCCGCATGTTCGTGGGACACGTGTCGGTGAGGATTCTGCCACCCGCTTCTTCGATGATTCGCGTGTAACCCATGGCGTCCGCGTTGCCCTTCGTGCCCTTCGCGGTATCGATCCACAGATCTACGCCGTCCGCGATCTTCTTTCCCTTTAGAAGATGTGCGAATTCGGCGATCTCGCGAATCGATGCGTGGGGACACCCGAGGATACAGGCATCGATCTCATCACCGGTGGTCTTCCGCAGGGCATCGTACTGAGCTTGTAGTGTTTCTGAGTCGAACGTGACGAAGTCTTCCGGCACGTCGTCGTGGAACGCTGTTTCGAGGGTCTGGGCTTCGGGTGTGACGCCGGCGATATGGGCGAGGGTGACGCCACCCGAAGTTGCGAGCGCCGCACACAGTTGTTTCGCCTCGTCTTGACTCGGCCGGCCGCAGCCGTTGAATACGGGTGCCCCGAGCCCCGCGATCTTTCCGGCGAAATAGCCCAGCGCCCCCCAGTCGGTCGAATGAGTCAGGTCCGCAGTCACCTCGATTCGAACCGTTCCCTTCCGATTTTTGTCGAGCAAGACACCGAACTCGGGCACAAGCCCCAGAAGAGAGGCCGCGATGGCGCTCTCTGTCCCGTGTCGTGTCGTGCGTGCGCCTAGAATCGTATTTGCGTAAACCACGGCCGATGATTCGGTCCACGCACAGACCTCACCTTTAACGGGTACATTGCCGACCAGATAGGGGGCGCACGTGAATGTGGGGATGAAGCCTGCATCGGCAGCGAGGTCTGCCAGTTCCTTCTGCATCGCGACCTGCTCCGGATCGTTCTCGGGTACGTCCACATCTTCCATGGTGATAAAAGCAGCGTGAACGGTGCAGTAACAGCCTTCGGCGGTTCGATGTTCACACGCCTCTTTGAGATCCGCCATGTATGCCTTCATGGTCTCTTTCGAGGCATTCCTGGCCATCAGGTTCGGAACGGGCAGTAGGGCGTGCGTATTGTCACACTTGATCAGCCGTTCGGCACCCATGACATCGCCCCACTGGACGAGCCATCGCATACATTTCGCCAGATAGTCGCCTCTCGATCCGTCCAGAATCGCCTGCTGCTCGCTCGTCAATTCCATCGTGAATCCTCAATTGCACTGGAGTAATGATCCGCCACCGCTCACCCTGAGTAGAGGATTGGTGACGACTCGTTCCTGTGGTCGTCAGGTAAGGCGGCGATCCTCATATCGAAAGGGCGACAGGGGCGGAATGGCAAGAAATCCACCAAACAAGAAAAGCCACTGCAGTCATAGCTGCAATGGCTTTGTTCTTGTTCCGCCTATTGGGCTGAGTAGTCGGACGCGAAGCGTAATGACACGCCCGCTCTCCCCGTCGCCCGCTCACATCCCCCAACTCTCTACACCCCCGCCCTTCTACTTGACGCCACAGCTAGGCACAATCGACATCCCCTTCTTTCCACCGCCCGAACAGGACTTCCTTCTGCTCACCCTGGTTGATCTTCGACATGCGCTCGCGCGTTTTCGACCACAAGTCGGTCCAGACGCCCGCGTCCTTGAGCTCGAGCTCGGGATTCTTCTTGCTACGGACCACGAATCCGGGAAAAGCCTCCCGTCCGGTGTGCTGGCCGGTCGGGTTGTAGCGCAGATCGAAGCTCCACCGGATGCGGTCGCTGACGTTCGAGAGCGAACCGTGGACCGTGTGTCTGTTGAGCAGGATGACGTCGCCGCGTTTAGCGGGCAAAGGAATCATCCCATCGGCATCGAAGAACTTCTCTGGGATCGGCCTTCCGCCCTGCCCGCGATAGTTGAGGCAATGAGTTAACAGTCCGGAGCGATGGCTGCCAGGCACGACTTTCAGGGGCCCCTGCTCGAGGTCTGTGTCCTGGAGCGAAAACCAGACGGTGAGCATCTGCGTTTGGTCCGCTTCCTCGATGACGACGCCGTTGTCCTGATGCCATTGAGTCGCACCCAGGATCGGCTTGCCGAGGTCGTTCGTCGGCAGGATCGACTCGGGCGGCTTGATCCGGACGTGCTGAACTGGGTTGGAGTAGATCTCGGGTCCCAGGATAGATTCGATCGCGTCGATGAGTGGCTCGCAGACGAACGCGTCGAGCACGGCCTGGCCTGCCCAGAAGGGGGTGTCGGTCTTGCAGTTCATGAACGGGAGAGAAAAATCGAAGTACTGTTTGTGCACATCGCCGGTTTCGATCACGAGCTTGATGAAGCGCTCGCCGAATGGCAGCCCTTCGAACCGAGAGGAGATGTCACCCTTCTCGTAGAGCTCGTCGATCAGTGTGTCCAGAACGTCTTCGTATTCCTCGATCACCGCATCGAGCACCTCGTGCGGGATGACGTTCGGAACGATGACGTAGCCCTGCTCTTCGAAATGGTCCAGCTGCTCTTGCGTGAGATGCGCCATCTGATGTCTCCTTAAAGCGCGCGGGTAAAACCTTAACGGTTGACAGTCTCAATCTTTTGCCCACGGGCCTGACTGCCCTATGTAGCTCTAGCGAAGGTGCGTCAATTGCCACACATTGTCAATGGTTACTGGGGTTCTCCAAAAGCCCAAAGGTGGTTGGCTGTGCGCAAATATAGCGTGTTGTCGACCACAGCGGGGGTGGCGTAGATCCCTTCCCTGAAGTCATTTCGCGAAATCAGCTCGAATTTCTCGCCCTGGGCGAGGACGAAAATCGCACCACGTTCCGCGGCGATAATGACCCGATCCCCGACAAGGATCGGTGTGGCGTAGTATTCGCCCCCAAGCCCCAGCCGCTTCTGATAGTGAACCTCGCCGGTCTGGAGGTCCAGGCAGGAAACAAAACCACCCTTCTTCACAAAGTACACGCGATCGTCGTAAATCATCGGGGATGCAACATAGGGGAGTGCTTTCTTGTGTTCCCAGAGCACGTGGCTCTTGGTGACGTCTCCGCGTCCTCCCGCCCGGACTGCGAGCATCACGTTACGTCCCGGTCGGGCCTCCGCGGTCATCGCAGGTCTCAGCTCCCCAACCTCCCACTTACCGTCTCCGTCCGCATCGACAAGGCGAAATGCGTCCTGGATCCGGCCTTCAGGCAGTTCTGACGCACTGACTCCGTCGTCGCCATCTTTGTCGAAGTGGGACACGAAGCGCACCGGATCGCTCTGTACGTCCTGCGGAAGCTGTACGTCAACGTCGAAGATGGTGGCGACCTTTTCGGGTCCCGGCACGTTATCGGTCGTCCAGCCCCCGAAAACGAGCACATTGCCAGACCCGATGGGAGAGGGACAGACAACGATAGGAAGGTTGTTAACGACCCAGTTCTCGCGCCCCGAGTTCGCATCATAACCTCTAAGTGTTCCCGTCCCTCCCACGACCAACTCAGTTCCGCCCTCATGTCGCCACATGTAGGGAGATGAGAAATTCACTCCGGCATCACGACGAGGCGTCATCCACCGCTCTTCGCCCGCGTCGGCAGCAAAGCAGTAAACCGCGGAGTCGCCCTCGATTGCACCATACCAGGAGGTGCCAGACACGTCTCTGACGAGATAGAGGGCATCCCCGTGCAAGACAGGTGATGTCCCTGTTCCGAACTGAGTCTGTGGGATCGGAAACACGCGGTCCCAGACGACCTCACTCTCGTGGTTGAGGGCGATCAGACCCATAGGCTCCGAAGTAGGCGTAGATGCGTTCCGCGTCTAGACAGATCGTAGGAGCGGCAGGGGAGCTGTCCCGGTGATAGAATTCCTCCTTCCCGCGCATCTGGAGCTCTTTCAGCCAGACAAGAGAGCCATTCGATCGATCGTAGCTTAGGACGAGAAGCTTTTCGCCCTCGTATCCCGTCAGGAAAATCTTATCGCCCCACACGACCAGTGACGAGCTGCCCAAGGGCACCTCGTGCTTCCACAGGACGTTCACTCCGGGGCCGAATCGATCCGGTACGCGTTGATCAGCGGCAGTAGCCGATCCATCGGGCCCCCTGAACTGCGGCCAGGCGGCGTGCGCCTCAGAGAACACGACGAACACAAAGATCGCGAAGAAGATCCGCGGCAATCGCCAAGGATGGAAGATCGTCGGAGCGGTTCTGTAGTTTCGGTTATTTGTCATCTGTTCTCTGTCCTCTGCCATTTGGACGCCATCGATCGCCCACCGCCCACCGCCGACTGGTTTGCCATCTACCGTCGACGGTTCACTTGCTTTTTGTGATGCTCCCCGACACTCCGGACTCCGGGCCGATGAGTGTCATCGATGCCCTTCCACGCATAGGGGTCTTCTCCGGCGATCATGACGATGTCCCGCACGTCGGCACGTGCGACCCCACCACCGCCTTCGGGCACACGCCAGGGGAGGAGCGACTCGGCACTCATATAGTGATTGACGAGGACACGTCGATGACCCGATTCAGCCTTGTTGGGGAAGGATCGATGGAGCAGGTAGCCATTAAAGAAGACAAGAGCACACCCGCTTCGACTTCGACGGGGATCGTCTCGTCATCACGGTAAGGGAATTGGTAGGATTCCTGGGCCCCGTCGAACCGCGTGTCTTCGTGGTCGTGTTGGGGATACAGAATGCCGGGGGCGTGCGAGCCGGGAATGACCCAGATGCACCCGTTTTCGGTCGTCGCATCATCGAGGGCGATCCAGCCGCCTGTCAGCGATCGGTCCCGGGTCGGGATGTAGATTTCGTCCTGGTGCCACGCCTGACCCGGCATGCCGGCTGATTTGATGAAGTACATCGATTGCATGCATTTCACGTTGGGTCCGATGATCTTGGTCAGCACATCGACCATCGTGCGCTGGGCCAGATAGCGGTGTTGAACTGGGGAGATCTTGTGAACCTGGTGAATGCAGAGGATTCGCTGGAGGATTTCGTCGTCGGTTTCGTCACCCTTGAAGTCCGGGAGGTTCCGGACCTCGCCCCACTTGCCGCGACATAGATCGACCGCATCGCGTCTGAGCTCCTCGATCTCCGACGTCGAGAGGGCATTCGGGACGACGAGGAAGCCGTTTCGTGGTACGATTGAACGTGGTCGTCAGTGATGGTCGGGTAGACCCACTCGGGTGCGTTGACGGTCAAGAACTCAGCCCTGATGCGGTGAAGGAATCCAATTCGGTGCAGGAAAAGGTTACCCCGGGCACCGACTGGTCATTAATATAGGGCCTTGCCGAAAACGAACCAAGATAGGCGAAAACCCTGGATACGAAGTCGCGAAGACACCAAGCAGAATGAGGTGAACCTCCGTGACACCGTCACACTGAGCGCAGTCGAAGTGTCGGTCCTGGCCGATACCGAACTGTCACGTGTTTCTGGTTCCCTTGGTGCCCTGGGGTCTCGGTAGTTCAAGATCATCTGAAAGGAGAAGGCGTTGCCGGTTCAGCCGGGAGTGAAAGCCCTGACGTTTGACCTGTTCGGTACCATCCTGGATTTGGGCGGAAGCCTGACGCCTTACATCGGGGCACTTCTGGAATCCAAGGGCTCCGATACGTCGGCCGATGAATTCTGGCAGCAGTGGCGCTACCGCCAGCGATTGGAGCAGTTTCAGGATACGATCATGGCGCTCGGTCACGGGGGCTATCTCGAAACGGTTCGACGCGCGTTCGTTTACACCCTTGGGTTGAACAAGGTGGAGGCGTCTGCGGATGAGGTGAAGACGTTCCTCGAGTGCTGGCGCGAGCTGTCACCCTTCCCGGAAGTGAAAGATGCGTTGCCGAAACTGCACGCGCAGTATCGTCTCGTCGCGCTCTCCAACGGCGATCCGTGGTTCCTCGAACACCTTGCCGAAAACCGTATTCAATACGACTTCGACGCTGTCATCTCGGTCGAGCAGGCAGGCGGCGGCTTCAAGCCGCACCCCGGCGTCTACCGAAAGGCGGCTACGATGATCGATCTCGAAGTCGGCGAGTGTATGATGGTGTCCGCCAATTCGTTCGACGTCGTCGGGGCACGAGCGTGCGGCATGCGTGGCGCCTGGGTCAACCGCTACGACCTGCCGTATGAAGACACCCCCTATCGAGCAGACGTGACGGTCGATGACTTCACACAGTTGGCGGAAGCCATTACGTAAGGGCGCCACTGCGCGTAAGACTGAGCGCGAGAGGTGTTGATGTCGCCCGCTCGGCAACCGATGAGACCACTGAGAGTTGCCCACATCTCTTCGAGTACAGATCACATTGAGTAGACCCAATATCATTCTGATTTGCTCTGACCAGCATAGCTCCCGATACACGGGCTATGCCGGGCATCCCCTTGTCAAGACGCCCAACCTCGATCGTTTGGCGGAACGGGGGATGGTCTTCGCGAACACCTATTGTGGAAACCCGGTCTGCACGCCCGGACGCGCGTGTATGATGACGGGGATGTATCCGTCTGATGTGGGATCTTATTGCAATTCAACGGTTTACGATGGGAGTGTTCCTACCTGGGCACAGCGTCTTTCCAAGGGTGGCTACGACTGTTGGGCCACGGGGAAGTTCGACATGAATTCCGATTTCCCGAGTGGATTCAAAGAGGTGGAGACGAGAAACGGCCATTATGACAATCCTGACATCACGTCCTTATTTCGGAATCCGCTTTGCTATCGGATGGACGAGCGACCGGATGTGGACGGTTGGCCGAGGGATGAACGACATCACGATGAACAGCTGACGCAGCACACGTTGACTTTCCTCGAGACAGAGGCGTCCGGCTCCGACAAGCCGTGGGTCTGCTGGCTGGGTATGAGCCAACCCCATCCGAAGTTCGTGGCACTTCGTGAATACTATGAGTTGTATCCGATCGACGAAATCGATCTGCCGGATGTCAGACAAGACGATCTCGAGCAGATGCATCTCGTCTATCAGGCGATGAGGCACTTCAAACGAATCGCAACGTCGATTCCGGAGGATCGGATCAGACGGGCCCGGGCCGGTTACTACGGGATGATTACCGAGCTGGATGAATATGTCGGCCAGGTCTACGATAAGCTGGAAGCGATCGGGCAACTCGAGAATACGATTTTCATCTATACATCCGACCACGGTGAGTCGCTGGGCGAACACGGTCTGTGGCACAAGAGCACGCTCTATGAGAACGCTTCGCACGTGCCCCTGGTGATGGCGGGTCCCGGGATTCCCGGGGGGCACGTCGTCGATACGCCGGTTGCCCACGTCGATCTCGTAGCGGCGTTGTTCGAGTGGGGGGAACTGGACGTGCCGTCAAGTTACGGGGTCATTCGCTCGCTCCGTTTCTAACGGGAGATAAGAGTGGTCATCCTAGATGGACCTACACCGAAGCGCACTCCGAAGGGATGATGACCGGCGGTTTCATGATCAGGAAGGGTGCCTGGAAATACGTTTTCTTCACCTGGCACGATGGATTGTTGTTCAATCTGGATGAGGACCCCGGTGAGTTCGTGAACCGGATCGACGATCCTTCGTGTGCGGGTATCGTCAAGGAGCTTCGGACGATTCTGGACAGCCAAGTGGACACTGAACAGGTGACGCGGGACGCCTTCAACGCCCAGGCCGGGATGCTACGCCAGTGACCGAGGGCAAGACGGAGGAAGAATTCGCCGCCCTTCTCGAAAGCCGGCTGGGCCCGGGTCAATCACGCCTGATGGCCGCCACTTACGCGAAATCTTGAGCCATCTTTTTCCGGGGCTTCAGCCCCGGTAATGTCTTTTCCGACCTTGACCACGGCTTCAGCCGTGGGCCCTCATAGAACTGACTGACGCGGAAACCAAGGAAACTCCAATGTCGTCCGGATCACGCCCGAACATCGTCTACATCTGTTCCGATCAGCATAGCTTCAGATACACGGGCTATGCCGGCCATCCGTTGGTCAAGACCCCCAACATGGACCGCGTTGCAGCCACGGGGACCGTGTTCGCGAACGCGTATTGCGGCAGCCCCGTGTGCGTGCCCGCGCGCGCGTGTCTGATGACGGGCATGTATCCTTCCGACGTGGGCTCCTACTGTAACTCCACACCGTGGGATGGCAGCCACCCGACGTGGGGTACGAGGCTGACCGAGCGTGGCTATCAGTGTCACGCGACGGGGAAATTCGATCTGAACGAGTTCGAGCGCGGTTTCAGCGAGAAGGATGTAAGGAACGGTCATTGTAGAAACCCGGATATCACCTCGCTGTTTCGCAACCCGCTCTGCTATCGCCTCGGCGAGCGAGACAATGTGAACGGAAGTCCTCGTGACAAGCGGCACGGAGATTCAGAGCGAACACGGAATTGTCTCGATTTCATGAAGGATGAGCGTCCAGGCATCGATGAGCCGTGGCTCTACTTTCTCGGGCTGAGTCAGCCCCATCCAAAATTTGTTGCTCTACAGCAGTACTGGGATCTCTACCCGCTCGATCAGATCGACATGCCCGATGTGCGCGAAGACGATCTGGAGAACTTGCATCTGGTCTACCAGGGCATTCGCAGCGCCAAACGAATCGCAACGCCCATCCCTGAAGACCGTGTGAGGAAGGCACGGGCAGGCTACTACGGGATGATCACGGAGCTGGATGAATACATCGGTCAGGTCTACGACGCGTTGGACGAAGCCGGTGAGTTGGAAAACACGGTGTTCATTTACACGTCGGACCACGGGGAGTCATTGGGCGAGCACGGGTTATGGCTCAAGAACAACCTTTACGAGAACGCAGCGCACGTCCCCCTGGTCATGTGTGGCCCCGGTATCCCTGCGGGTAAAGTTGTCGAGACGCCCGTTGCCCACGTCGATCTCGTTGCGACGTTGCTCGATTGGGCAGGTGCGGACGGAATGTCGGACATGCGAGGCCATTCCCTGCTTCCGCTGATGAACGGGGAGACCGGCGACCATCCTGGCTGGGCCTACACGGAGTCTCACTCCGAAGGCAACTGCACAGGGACCTTTTCCGTTCGAAAAGGGGATTGGAAGTACATCCATTTCCATTGGTACAGCGGGCTGCTGTTCAACTTGAGGGAAGATCCAGGCGAGTTTGTCAATCGTATCGACGATCCCTCGTGTGCAGACGTACTTATCGATCTAAAGGCTATTCTGGACAGCCAGGTGGATACGGATCAGGTGACGCGTGACGCGTTCGAAAAACAGGATCGCGTCGTTCGCGGCCTGGCTGAAGGGAAGACGGAAGAGCAATTCGCCGCGTTGCTCCAGGGACGTCTGGGCGAAGGTCAAGCAAGAGCGTTGGCATCGAAGTACGTGAGCGTCATCGTCTGATGTCCGCGTGTTCGAAAGGGTGCAATCGCTTTAGGGAGTCTACTCATGCGGATACTTGTCCTTGACGATGAAGATCTGTCCAGAACATTGATCCATCGATTGCTTTCGGCCGGTGGCCACGACGTGCTGGCAGTGGATAATGGCAGCGATGCAATCGAGTCGCTCGTCGAACCGACCGGCCCCGGCCTTGCAGTTCTGGATTGGCACATGCCATCACCGGATGGGTTCGAAGTGTTGCAGAGGGTACGTGAGTCCGAACACGGCAAGCAGATTTACATCATTTTTGCGACCGTTCGAGGACATTCCGAGGAAATCGTCAAGGTACTCGAAGCCGGCGCAGACGACTACGTCACCAAGCCCTATGACACGGAAGAACTTCTGGCTCGCGTAAACGTGGGACAACGGGTTCAGAAACTGCGAAATCAACTGCTCGCGTCCGAACGGGACCGAGTTGTGCTGGAAACGGCCGGTGCGGCTGCCCACGAGATTTTCCAACCCCTGACGGCTGCGCTGATGACGCTTGAAGTGATGATCGAGGAGTTAGGCGACGAGGCGCCTGCTAAGGGTTCGCGAATAAATAAGGCTATATCCGGATCTCTCAACGAGATGAAGTGGGTGAAGGTGCCGTGGTTCCTGGCATGGGGGCGCGGTTAGAGTGTGCGGAACCTCTTCGGAATCTGCTCAGGGATGTTTATGTCTCCGACGGTAAGGAAGATCATATCGTTGAATGCGTCGAGTGTGCGGAATCCGCTGGCTCGGTTCTTGACGATTTGGACGATTCGGTTGAGGCCTTCGGCGATGGCGTTGGTAAGACGCGTGTTCACGAATGCGAGGACGCCGAAGAAGTGCTGTCGCAGGGTCCTGACGAACTTTCGCAGGGGTTCAAGTCGACTTCTGAGTGCGGACGTCGTCCAGCATTTCAGGAAGCGTTCGGCAGCCCAGGGCGCTTTGTATTCCCAGAACTGCTCGAACTCGTCCTTGAGTCTCCAGGCTCTATAGATTCGGTAGTTCGCCTTCTCCAGTGCTTCGAGTGTCCGAGTATCCCCTCTGGAGCGTGTCGCTGAGTGCCGGTAGAGGAGCCATCGGAGGCCCTTCATGGCTTTGCGCTCATCCGGGGCAGCTTTACGCCACTGGTCCTTACGGACCTCGTCAACGGCGGCATTGAGAGCCTTGACGATGTGAAAGCGATCGAGGACCAGCTTGGCATTCGGACAGTGTTCCTGGATGGCTCCGATGTAAGCTTCAAGCTTCGCTCATGTCGCAGCAGGCCCACCCGATCTTGGATCTCCGGTAGGGACTGAGAGCCTCTGTGAAGAACCGATCGATCGTTTTACGCGCCCTGCCGCGGCCAACCCACACCACGCAGGAGCGGTCCAGATCGTAAACGAGCGTGGCGTACCTGTGACGCTTGGCGTAGGAGATCTCGTCGATCCCGATGGTTTTGAGCCCTCGGATACGATGACCTTCACGAAGCCGCGTGATGGATCGGTGAAGGAGATCCGACAGCGTCGAGGCAGAGATGCGCAGTAACTCGGACGCCGCCTTCTGCGTCATGGTCTGGCAGTAGCGCAGCATGGCATACTCGAAGCGATACGTCACCCGAGAGAACCGCTCCGCCCACGGAATCTCCTCGACCACACGACCGTGGGTAGGACACCGAATCTCCCGAGGATGGTAGAGAAGCCAGACCCTCCACCCGCACACCGGAATGTCACGCCACCGACGCGGATGGGGCATTGTGCGGACGATTTTACCTCGACGGCCGCACTCCGGACAACAACAACCATTCTTATGTGGCTTTACGGCGATGACGAAGCAGCTTCTCCCCTCAAACCACCAGCTGACAACACGGAACCCCTTGAATCTCAGCAGTTTCGATAGTAATCTGCTCCCGGTCATAGGTCGCACCCCCTTCGCTTTGATTGTCCTACACACACAACCAAGCGTAGGGAACGATCTATGACCTTGTCATTCTATAGTTTCACCGTTGAGAAACCCGGATAGAGCCATAAATAAACGGTCGATCTCAATGTTGAGCCATTGGCCGGATCGTGTAGTTCCAGTCGCCGTGGAAATCGTGCGGAGTGAGATCGATTTGGGTCATCTGTTCATCGGTCACCTTGACCCCGTTAGGGTAGGGTCGCTTGTCGATCTCGGAGCGTACTCGGAGACCGGCTTGAGTGGTCGTTCCGGCAATGAGATTCACGGTTGCAGCCAGGCTGACCAGGGGCTTGCCTCGCCCAGTTCATAGCGATGAAGGAGAACAGGCGATGTTCGATCTTGTTCCACTTACTAGTGCCAGGAGGGTAGTGGCATACGGTGATCGTCAGGCCAGTGCGATTCGCAAAGCGCTGCAGCTCCCACTTCCACAGCCGCGTCTTGGCGCCGTTGCTGCCGCCTGCGTCCGCCGTGATTAGCAGATGCGTCGAAGTGCCGTAGGCGGGCCGTCCCATGTTCTTCCACCAACTTCGGATCGCATTCACGGCGAAGCTGGCCGTGTCGTGATCGATACCGACACTTACCCAGCCTTCATCACGGCTCAGATCATACACTCCATAAGGGATCGCCTTGCCCTGAGCAGGCACTATGAAATCGTGTACCTTCACACGCTCCGGGTCTCCCTTGGGTCGCCATTCTCGGCCAGGATTCTTGAAGTCGCCGATCAACTCTTTCTTCTTGGTGTCCACCGAGATAACGGGAAGGCCCTGCTGCTGCTGCTGGCTAATCCGATCATCGAGGTAAACGAACTGAGCGTCCCGATCCGGGTGTGCAGATCCCTCCCTTGTCTTCCGATTCGCCTGCAGCGTGTAATCGTGTTCGTGCAGGAGATTGGCAACGATCCTGGGGCTCACCGAATGCCCCATCGCTTGCAACTCGGCGGCCAGTTTGCGAGTGCTCTTCGATGTCCATCTCAGAGGATTGTCGTCAGGCGACCCCGCAGTCGTTGGCTCGACCAGATCATTCAGGTCCTGCCACAGCGTCGGGTCCGTGTCGGCCTTCCGCTTACGACCGCCGCCTGGACGCCGGATGCGAGCCGGGTCCAAAGGTTCGTCCGACCTCAACTCCTGAATGCCACGAAAGATCCGCTCTCTGGACATTCCTGTCGCCAGAGCCACAATCGCGATCCCACCGTGACCCAACGCTTCGGCTTCCGTGGCGGCCCACAGACGACGCGTGCGTTCCGTCAGCACCGGAGCCAAGGCTTCATACTTCGTTCGGAGAGTTTCGACGTCCACACTCCGAGCGTAAGATCATTACCTTGAAAAGTGCAGCACTTATTTCGTGGCAAACCCTAAGAGGGCCGTACAGGAGGTCCACTTGGCGTGCTCGGAGATCGAGCGGATCGTGAAAAACATGAGATCGACAGAGAAATACCATACGCGACAATACATTGGCCAGACGCGGATCATCGATTTCGGTTCATCTACCGACAAGAAGGATGAGTGATACCCATCATTTGGTACGTCAATCGGCAACGCGTCGGGCTTTCGGGGACGCGCAGGATGACTGCGGGGAGAGGTCCCGCGTCCCGAGCAGATCACGCATTTGGTGACGTAGAAATCGCATCGACAGGATAGCCGTTCGTCCTCGATCCTTGGAAGTGCCAGCGTCTTTTTCGCGACTTCCTACGCGTCTTTGCGCCTTCGTATAAGGTGCCTGATGGAGTCAACGTGGCAGACCAACCCAACATTCTGTGGTATTGCTCCGATCAACGCGATTCGATACGATCGGGGCGTTGAACAATCCGAACGTGCATACGCCTCGCCTCGACGCATTCATGAAAGAGGCGGTGACGTTCGACTACGCTTACTGTCAGTCGCCCATCTGCACGCCCAGTCGATCGAGCTTTCTGACCGGGATGTATCCGAGCGCCGTAGGCGTTAACGGGAACGGGAATGATACCTGGCCTGACTATTACGCCGAGCGTCTCCTTCCGAACATGCTCACCCGAGCTGGTTATTACTGTGGGCTGGTCGGGAAGCTGCATCTCGCAGGGGCGGCGAACGCCCTCGAGAACCGTGTGGACGATGGCTACAGCTACTTCCAATACAGCCACGCGCCCAAAGGGCCCGACGACTTCGGACACGATTACGCCGACTGGCTCAGGCTTCAGGGAGCGGATCCGGCAGAGCTGCTGTTAGAGCACAACAAGATCGGTTCCTACCGCAAAGGGGCCACGGTGAAGAGCTTCGGCGGTGTTTACGAACCGACCGAGAGTCAGGACAACGTGCCCCCCCATTTGCATCAGACGCACTGGTGCACCCAGAAGTCGATCGAGTTCATCGACAGGAATCGTCGCGAAAACCAGCCCTGGATGCTGAGCGTCAATCCGTTCGATCCACATCCCGTGTTCGATCCGCCCTATGAGTATTACAAGCGATACGACGTGGCGGAAATGCCGGGCGCGCACTTTCGGGATGGTGACCTCGAACATCAGCAGAGGCTCGTCGACGCGAACGTAGACTTCCAGTCCAAGCCGCAGCATCCCGACAAGTGGGACCACAAGCGCATTCAGGCCGCCTATTATGCGATGGTCGAGCAGATCGACCACGAGTTTGGACGGTTGTTGGATCACCTCGTAGCGATCGGTGAAAGAGAGAATACGATCGTCGTTTTCATGAGCGACCACGGGGAGGCCTTATGTGACCACGGACTACTGCTGAAAGGATGTCGGTTCTTCGAGGGGCTGACACGAGTGCCGCTGATGATCTCCTGGCCCGAGAAGTATCAGAGGGACGTCATCAGCGACGCGTTGGTAGAACTCACCGATCTCGTCCCGACCTTCCTGGATGCGGTGGAGCTGGAAACACCCTATTGGGTACAGGGCAAGTCGTTAACCTCCGTTCTCGAAGGGTCGTCGACGGAGCACAGGGATTTTGTGAGAACCGAATTCTTCGGGGCCATCAACTATCCGGACCAGACCCACGCAACGATGTATCGCGATCGACGATGGAAGTTTATCGACTACCACGGCAAAGACCTCTTCGAGCTCTACGATCTCGAGAACGACCCGTGGGAACATAGCGACCTGTCGGAATGCCCGGATCACCAGGGCACGATGTGCGATCTCATGCAGAAGAGCTTTGATGCCACGGTCTACGCGACCCCACCCTTCGCACCAAGGGCCATGCCGTTCTAGTCGGCTCCTGCCAACCGTAACAGCTGTTACGAGAATAGCCCGCTTCAGCGGGCTTGGCTACCGTAGTGGGGCTTCAGCCCCACGCGAAAGAGATCGATGCCAACATTCACCGAGGTCATGGAACGCGTGGAAACCGAGTGCACCGAGCGTCACGTTCCCATGCTCGGTCGCGACAAAGCGGTGTTCCTTGCGGATCTCATCGAGAAGGCGAATCCTGTGCTCGTCGTCGAGTGCGGGTCGGCGATTGGATATTCCGGGCTGTGGATCGCGGATCGCTTGCGCAGCATCGGCCAGGGGTGTCTCTTGACGGTCGAAGTGGACAAAGGTCGAGCTACGGAAGCTCGGGCAAACTATGAGGCTGCTGAGCTGACGGGCTGGATCGACAGTCGAGTGGGCGACGCGGAGCAGATGCTGGCCAGGCTCGAGGAGGAGGTCGATTTCCTCTTTCTCGACAACAACTTCGGCAATTACATGCCCTGCTTCCGTGCGATTGAGAACCGCCTGGTCGATGGGGCGACGATCGTGGCCGACAATGTCGGAATCGGCGAGAGCTCGATGCGCGATTATCTCGACCACGTTCGCTCGTCGTTCGAAAGCGAAACGCACTGGTTCGATGTCGGTTTGCCCTGGGTCGACCGTGACGCAATGGAAGTTTCCGTCTTCAGGCGGTAGCTGGTTTGATACCTTAACCAGTCCGCTTCAGCGGACGGAGTTTATCCTGAGCGCAGTCGAAGGGCTGCAGTAGCGTGAGACTTCAGTCCCACGCGCAGGGGAGGAACCCTATGAGACCGGGATTCATGAGTTCCGTTTGTCCAAAACAGACGCTCTCCGAGCTAATCGGGTCCGCGAAAAAATATGGCTACGAGGGTATCGAGTTCCGCGTGGAGTGGGATCACAAGCACGGGATCGAGCTCTCCTCGTCGGAAGATGACATGGCCTCCGCTCAGGGAATGCTCGAGGACAGCGGCATCCAGGCCACGTGCATCGCGACCGGCGTGCAACTCAACTCCACCGATGCGGCCGAGCACGAGAAGGAACGCGAATCGTTGAAACGATACATCGAGCTCGCACAAGGCGTGGGTGCTAGCCACCTGCGAGTCTTCGGGGATCCGGTTCCGAGGATGAGGCCAATCGGGATAAGGCACTGGGGCTTGCGGCGGAATCGTGTGCGGCGGTCGATGATCACGCCGGCCAGCACAACGCGAAAGTGCTGATCGAGACACACACCAACATGCGTGCGGATTGGGCGAAACGGATCGTGGATGATTCCGGCGCGAGTAATGTGGGCGTTCTGTGGCACATCGGTCATCACATACGTCACGGTCAGTCCGTCGATGAGGCGTACGGCCACCTCAAGGGATATGTCGACCATATGCACTTCAGCGCCCGCGAGGGAAGCCAGGTTACGGACGATGACAACAAGCGGACGGTCGATCTCCTTGCACCCGACGACTATTCAGGGTTCTTCTCCGTAGAGGTGATTGACCCGGACGATTCAGAAGCTGTTCTCGCACAACACATGGAGAAGTTCAAGACCTTCAGTCAGTGATATGAACCGCTCACCCTGAGTAGCGATCTAGTGGTAGCCGATCGTAGCGAAGCCACGGGAGTCAAACGAAGATTCGCATATCGAAGAGCCTGCCCCGAGCGGAGTCGAGAGGGCGAGCGGTCGGAGTAAGCGACAACATGTCAGATTCGATCCCATACAAGTACGCGCTTTGCAGCGAAACCTTCGAAGATCGATCCCTGGCCGAATCGGCGCAGCTTACGGCAAAGATCGGATACACTGGTCTCGAGTTGGCACCTTACACATTGTGTGACCTCGTGACGGATCTCGATTCGTCCGACCGGGCACGGATTCGTAAAGATGTAGAGGACGCTGGGATAGAAGTGGCCGGACTGCATTGGCTGCTCGCGAACACCCCGTTCAGGCTGAACACGCCGAACGAAGATGAAAGAAGAGCTGCGGGGGACTATTTGGTCGAGCTGGTCGATTTCTGCGCGGATGTGGGAGGTGACACCATGGTGTTCGGGTCACCCGCCCAACGTGATCCCGCCGATGGCTTTGATCCGGCAGAAGCGTGGGAGTGGATGATCGAGTGCATGCGAAAGTGCGGAGAACGCGCGCACGACCGGGGTGTGATATTCTGCATCGAACCGCTCGGAACACCCTTTGTCACCTGGATCGACGATGCCATGAGACTGGCCGAGGAAGTCGGTCAGCCTGGATTCGCGATGATGGTTGACTGCAAAGCCATGGCGCAGGACGACCGTTGGCCGGTGAGCGATCAGATTCGTCACGCATACGGATCCTTCCACCACGTCCACGTGAATGACCCGAACAGGCTGGGACCGGGAATGGGAGATCTCGACTTCAGCCCGATTCTGAAAGCGCTCGCAGAATTGGATTACGCCGGCTGGGTGTCGGTCGAGGCCTTCGACTTCGAGTCCGGCCGCGAAAACGTCGCCCGAACCAGCCTCGAAAACATGCAACGCATCGTGGAGAGTTGAACTGTGCGTTCGACCGCTCATCCTGAGTAGCGACCTAAGAAAGGGCGTCTACTATCAGATATCGTGAAAGCGTTGGACTCGCATATCGAAGGATGAGAGGTCGCAGCAGCGAAAGTGAGGGCCGTTCGTCCTTCGATACGGGGACAGTAGGTTTGCACCTTGGCAGAATCCAATGATGGTACGATACCCCTACTCAGGATGAACGGCAGCGACGGTCGTCATTCGCATTCTCCCACGATCTGAAACCCGATAGGACCATTGCGTGCCCATTAGAGTCGGCATCCTCGGCGCGGTATCCAGCTACTCTCTCCATTACAGCGAAACGATCCGCGACATGGAAGGGGTCGAGCTCGCCGGGCTCGTGCATTTCGATCGGGATCCGAAGTACATTCGAGATTCGCTGAGTCTGCACTGGCTGGCGAAATTTCCGAAGACGATCGAGGAGATGGCGGAGAGATTCAGGACGGAGCTCTACGAGGAAGCGGATGAGCTGTATGAAAAGGGAAAACCGGATGCGGTCTGCTTGTGTATGGAGGACTATCATCGGCCGCACTATGCCGAATGGGGGATCGAGCGGGGTCTGCACGTCTTTATGCCCAAGCCTTTTGCCCGGTCCATCGACGAGGCTTTGAGTGCGTTCGATACGTCGAATGAAAAGGGACTGATCACGGTGGGCAGCTTGCCCACGAGGTTCCGCTCACCTTCGGTGACCGCGAGTGGTGTGATCGACGAGGGGCGCATCGGGCGTCCGATCATGGGTCATTTTTCTATCACCCATCATCTGACGCTGGGAGGATGGAAGAGTGATTTCGAAATGGCGGCAGGACCCGAGTTGGAGACCGGGTTTTACGTGTTCGATCAGATGCTGATGCTGATGAAGGACGAACCGCGTGACATCGTCGGTTTCGGCGAGAATCACGACCATCGGGGGATCCCGTGCATTGACAATGGCAAGTGCGTGGTTCGCTGCAAGAACGGAGCACTCTCGACGATCGATCTGATCATGTCTACACACCACGGGTTTCCGCGTGGACGGGCGAGTCACGTGATTGGAGATGAAGGGGCCCTCGTCGTGGATCAGGACGACCAGGGGGCTTTCGTAGAAATCCATACGAGCGACGGTGTCGAACGGATTGACTGCGAGAGTTGGGATCCGTTCGAGCGTGAGCTGGGGACGTGGATCGGTCTGATCCGTGATGGGGGCGATCCATCGGAGTGGCAGGAGGAAGGGTTGCGTACGCTCAACTTGATTCTGGCCTACAAGGAAGCGCACGAATCGGGGAATCGTCTTGTCCTTGCCGACGACGATGAAGAAGAGGAGGATGAATAGCCGTGGATTGGCACGGTCACACGTTCGCCTACAAGCTTCGGGTCGACGTCGAGCACGTGGAATCGCAGCGCTATATCGGGGACTACCGGTTGACCCGCGTCTCCGTGACGAATCTGCTCGATCTCCTGGCAGAGATCGATGTTCACGTTTCCTTCTGTGTACTGGGTATTACGGCCGAGCTGTTTCCGAATCTGATCCTGGATATCGTGGATGCCGGTCACGAGGTTTATGGACACGGGATGTATCACGAGCCGGCGTTCGAGGGACGCCCGTTCCGAGAGCAGCGCCACGAGATGATTCGCATGCGCGACAGCATCGAATCGGCCTGTGGCGTGAAGGTTCGAGGGATCGGTTGCCCGCATCACGGGTTGGCGGATGAAAATACCCTTCGCGCGGCGGCAGAGGCAGGGATCGAATACGTGGAATCGAAGATCCGAGGAGAGGGAGCGCCGGTTCCCGTTCCCGTGACCCGGAAGATCGACGGAACGGACGGAACAGTGCTCGTTCCCGGTGGGGGTGGACGAGGCGCCTCGGACTATACCGATCGACGCCCGGACTGGGCGTTCAAGCACGAAGAAGCCTTCAGCCCGACGGGGGCGAGGGAAAAGTGGATGGGCGACATCGACTGGGCCAAACAGAATAACACCATCACCGGCCTGGTTATTCACCCCTGGATGCTGATGATCAACGCCGGCGAGGTCCAGGTCGTGAAAGACCTGCTCCGGCACGCGAAAAAAGAGGGCTCTTGGTTCGCCACTGTAGACGGCCTCATCGATCTGGCCGACTCGAGCGCGAAGCCCTAGCCGGCCCGTCATCTCGAACCCGTGTTGCGCCCGTGGCTCCATTGACCGGGTGAGAGATCTCTACGAACAAGGTCATCGCCCGAGCGATATGGGCGAAGCCGTCTTATCCGCCGACCGCCCACTACCGACAGCCGACGAGGTTCCCCATGGACAGACGATGCCTGAAATACTGTCTCACGCCCGCCGAACGAAGGAAGTTCGACAAGAACGGATATCTGATCGTGGAAGACGCGCTGCCGAAGGCACGCGTCCGTTCCTTGCTCCAGGCGACCGAACGCGTGGATGTCAAGACACGCAAGGCGGAAAAGATCGAACCCCACCAGCGTGTGCATACGCGTGATTTCCTGGGAGAAGATCAGGCGTTCATCGACTTGATTGCCTATCCCAGGCTATTGCCCAAGGTGTGGGGGATCCTGGGCTGGAACATCAACATTTTTACGGTTATGGCTACCGCTGGTTGCAGGCGCGTGGGCCGTGTGACGTGTCGAAGTTTTGGAGGAGACTCGATCCGATCGAGCGCCAGCTCTCCGCAACCCGCCATCGGATATTCACGGCTGGACGTCTCCGAAGGATGAAGACGTGCCGCTGAAGGGCTGGATCGAGAAGAATGTGAAGAATGGAATGGTCGGCCCGTGAGTGGGAAGCTGACGGGGAAGGTTGCACTCGTGACCGGTGCCGGTCGAGGTCTCGGACGGGCTTATGCGCTGCATCTGGCAAGGCTCGGGGCCGACGTGGGCGTCAACGACCTCAGTCTGAGGGCCCACGAGGAGTATGATGAGAAGATCGGAGCCGAATCGGTTCCGGCCGAGATCGAAGCGATGGGTGTACGAAGCAAGGGTTACGAATCGGATGTGACCGATCGCGAACAGGTCGACGGGATGGTCGCCGACATCGCCGAGAGGTTCGGACGGCTGGACATCCTCGTGAACAATGCGGGCGGCGCGCTCTTCGGTCGGCACGATTTCAAGCCGATGTTCGACCTGAACTTCCACGGCACCGTCCATTGCTGCGAGGCCTCGGCTGAGGTGATGAAGCGACAGAAGTCGGGTAAGATCGTGAACGTCGCAAGCCAGGCGGGGATGCTCGCGAGTCAGGGTCATTCCTACGCCACGGCCAAGGCAGCTGTGATTCATTACACGAGATGTCTCGCACAGGATCTGGGTCCCCACAACATCCACGTGAATTGCATCGCCCCCGGCTTTATCCTCAGTTCACGCGCGATCGCCGGTGGCAGAGACGAGGGTGAAACGAAAGAACGATTGGTATCGCAGATTGCCCTGGGTCGTCTGGGAATGCCCGAGGACTGTGCTAAAGTGGTCGAGTTTCTTGTGACCGACCTGTCGGATTACGTCACGGGTCAGACGATCCCCGTGTGCGGCGGCTTTGTGAAGTTTTAAGGGCTACGCAAACACTTGGTGGCGGGCTTCTGCCCGTCCTCCACAAACACGACGCGCTTGTCCCCGTGCTCTGCACGGGGACCTGTTCTTCCTCGGGGCGAGGGCGATTCGTCCGGTAGCGAGTGGAGCTATGTTGCCCCCGTGCAGAGCACGGGGGCGAGCGACTACTCAGCCGAATACAAAAGAGGCCGGGCAGAGCCCGACCTCTTTGTTGTTATAGCAAAATTGGGGAAACCCGCGGGAGTTTCTTGTTCCCACGAAGCGCGGATAGACTTGAGTAGGGCCAGTCTGCAGCTTTCCTACAAGTCCCTTTCTGACCGGGTTGTCGTGAACGTATTCGATCTTCTGAATCAATACAGCATCAGAATACAACACCTGAGGATGGTAACCGGGCTGCCAGACGCGGTGGCGATGTGATTTCTTCTGTTCTCGGCAATTAGCTCTGAATTTCTCCAGGTAAAATTGGGCTTTCCTTGTTTTCAGATCATTGACGATCTGGCGTGCGGTATAGGACAACAGACGTCGCATCGTGTTGGAGAGAACATCCCCGCTCCCCACGACATGGAAGTGGTCTTCCATGATAACGTATGCGTGCAAGCGAAGATCACCACGATCAGCAAGAAAATTAAGTGAACCGAGTAACGTTTCTGCACAGGTTCCGAATCGGAAGACTGGTAGCCATTCCACGATGGACGAGGTCATAAGGTGCGGGTACCTGTGACTTTCTATTCGGTATGGATCGCGTACCATACCGCCGAGTATAGCCACGATCGAAATCGAGAACCAGGAGAGAGGATTTTGCTACGGGCTCCCGCCCGTCCAGATTCACCAATCGCGCCACGCTCGTCCCCGTGCTCCGCACGGGGACCCTGTGCGTCTATCTCAATCTTCAATGTCGCACGCTCCCATCCGCCCAGAAACTCCCCGTTACTTCCCGATCTTTGAACGGTAGCTCCGTCAACACATCCTCGTTGATTTCCACGCCGATTCCAGGGCGATCCGCGATTTCCCGATAGCCGTTTCGCACCTTGAAAGGCGTGTCGACGATCGCGCGTTGTGCCTCACTGTGGGCGTTCGTCTCCTTGACGTAGTAGTTTGGGATGGCGGCTGCCAGTTGAGTGAAAACAGCATTGTTCACTGGGCTGCCCATGAGGTGAGGGAAGATCTGAACGAACGCCGGCTCTGCGATGGCGGCGATCTTCTTGACCTGTGTGAACCCACCGGCCACGGATACATCCGGTCGCAGGAAGGCTGCGATTTTCTTGTCGACAAGCTCCTTGAACTGAAAGATGTTGTAGCTTCGTTCGCCGAGCGCCATGGGGATGTCTATATGTTTGGCGATGTACTCGTGAGCCTCCACGCTCTCAGGTGGGAGAGGATCTTCGAAGTATTTGAGCTTGAAGGGTTTAAGCTCCGCCGCGAGTGTGATGGCTTCGTCCGGCGTCAGGTTGCGGTGAATCTCGAGTCCGAGGTCGATGCCATCCCCGATGGCCTCACGAACGGTGGCGACCATCTCGACGGCGGTCGAAATGATCTCGGTGGAATCTCGAGACTCGAAACCTCCAAAGAAGGGCGTCATCCGTAGGGACGTGAACCCCTGGCTCACACGTTCTCTGGCGGAGTCCACTCGTTCTTCATAGGTCTCACCGCGAACATTCTCGAACACACGTACGCGATCTCGACATTTCCCGCCCAGCAGCTGGTAGACGGGCAGCCCAACGGACTTGCCCAGGATGTCCCAGAGCGCGACGTCGATGGCACTGAGTGCGGCGCTGATGACGCCCCCCGTGAAGTGGGCGTGTCGGGTGACGACCTGGTGGTGATGCTCGATCAGACGAGGATCTTTCCCTACGAAGTAGGACTTGAGATCCTCGATCGTCTGCGCCGTCGGTCGATGGTGCATCCACAGGCCCGCTTCGCCATTACCGACGAGATCGTTGTCGGTGTAGACGCGAACGAGGCAGTACTGATCGACGAGGAAGGGCTTGATGTCCGTGATCTTCATGGCCGTTTCGATTCAAAAACGATGAGAGGGAAAGACGAGCATGAGCAGTCTACATAACAGAGTGGCGATTGTCACGGGTGGTGCGCTGGGCATCGGTGGCGCGATGTCGCGAAGACTGGCGGGCGTAGGCGCCAGGGTCCTGGTCGCAGATTATGTGATGGAGGCGGCGGAGGAGAATGTCGCTCGCATTACGGAGGCCGGAGGTCAGGCGAGAGCGATGCACGTAGACGTGTCGAAGGCGGATGACGTCGAACGCATGGTCGAAGAGGCAGTTAACGCCTTCGGTGGATTGCATATCCTCGTTAACAACGCGTGGGGGAGCAAGGAGCCGGATGGAACGGCGGAGACGGTTACCGATAGCGCGTGGGAATACGGGATGGATACAATGGTCCGTGCTCACTTCAGAGCTGTTCGTCACGCATTGCCCCACATGCGTGAAGCGGGTGGAGGCGCTGTCGTCAACATCGCATCGGTCCACGGATTCCTCGTTGCGGAACGACGATTGGTTTACGAGACGGCAAAGGCCGCTGTCATCGGGATGACACGGCAGATGGCGTGTGATTTCGGTCCGGACGGCGTGCGCGTCAACGCGATTTGCCCTGGCCACATCGTGACCGAGAAAGGCGAGGCGAATTGGGCGAAGAATCCATCGTTGCACAAGCTGTTTGTTGAACAGTATCCCATACGCCGAACGGGCGTTCCCGATGACATCGCGAATGCGATCCGGTTTTTGGTGTCTGATGAAGCATCGTTCATTACGGGTCACACGCTCGTTGTCGATGGTGGCCTGACGATTCAACTTCAGGAGAACCTGGGTGTTGCGCAGGCCATTTACCAGCGTGACCATCCCGACACGGACTTCGGGCGCTGGGGATAGTGCGAAGCTGCAGGGAAGAAGTGAGAAGCCAGAAGGAATCCGTTCTCAGTCGGAAATGACTCGAAAGGCTACCAATGCAGCCGAATGTTGTCTGGATTTATGGAGAGGATCTCTACCCCGATCTGGCGTGCTACGGGACACCCGTCGTGCAGACGCCGAACCTCGACCGGTTCGCTTCGGAGGGAACGCTTTTTTCAAATGCGTTCGTGACCTGTCCAGTTTGTTCACCCAGCCGGTCGGCCATCATCACGGGTCGATACCAGACAAGCTTTGGTGCACACAACCATCGCAGCAAAAGAGACGCGCCTCTGCCTGGTGGCATCGAATTGGCTACGGATCTATTCCGTCAGGCCGGGTACTTCACGTGTAACAGCAGCGGTCCGCCCGATCATCGACCCGGAAAAACGGACTTCAATTTCCTCCGCGAGGATCCGTTCGACGGTGTGTTGTGGAACGAGCGGGAAGAAGGCCAGCCGTTTTACGCGCAGTTCAACATCACGGACACGCACCGTGACTTCACTCGGGATCCCGAGAACCCGATCGATCCATCAGCCGTCGAGTTGCCACCTTACTATCCGGGTCATCCACTGGTAAGGAGAGACTGGGCGAACTGGCTGGAGAGCATCCAGGTTTTCGATCGCAAGGTGGGCGAAGTGCTCGGGATGCTCGAGAGGGATGGCCTGGTCGAGAACACGATCGTGTTCATCATCAGCGATCACGGGCGAGCCCACATCCGTGACAAGCAGTTTCTCTACGATGGCGGGATTCGCGTGCCCTGCATCGTTCGATGGCCAACCACATTGGTGCTGGCGTGGTGAAGGACGATCTGGTGAGTGGGGTCGATTTCCTGACCACGTCGCTTTCCCTGGCCGGATTGGACATTCCCGAGGAACTCGAAGGTCAGGTATTTACAGGCCCCCAGGCGGACCCACGCAATGCGGTCATTGCCGCCCGCGACCGATGCGATGGGACGGTCGATCGGATTCGATGCGTGAGAACGAAACAGCACAAATACATCAAGAACTATTGCCCTGATCGACCATATATGCAGTTCAACGGCTACAAAATGCACCAGTATCCGCTGTGGACCCTTGCCCCCATCCTGAAAGCCCGCGGTGAGTTGACTGACGCGCAAAAGCGATTCCTCGAGCCGTGCCGTCCGGCCGAAGAGCTCTACGATCTCGAGGCTGATCCCCACGAGATCAACAACCTGGCCAACGTCGATGCGCACGCCACGACACTGACAGCACTCCGAAATCGTCTGGACGACTGGGAGGTGCTTCACGGCGGTCGTGGTGCAACACCCGAAGATCCACCCGTGCTGGCGGAGGAGGCAAGAAAGATGCAGGACAATTTCAAACGGAGAATGGGAGCGCGCGGATTGCCGGCCGACATTGCGCCGGAAGACTATCTCGCGTGGTGGGAACGTGAACTCTTAGGGAAGGGGTAAATGGTGGAGGGGATTCAGGGGCGACCCGTTCGGGTCGGGTTCTACGGGTCGGGCAACATCGCGAAGAACACACACATACCGATCGTGTCTGCGCTGGAAAACGTCGACATCGTGGGGCTATGCGATGTCGACGCGACTGTCTTGGAAGAAGCCGGGGCAGTGGCTGGAGTCGAGGAGGTCCACCTCTACACCGATGCGATGGAGATGCTCGAGCGTGAGGAGCTCGATGTGCTGTTTTCGTGTGTCCCGGCATTCGTCCGAGACGATTCACACGTCGAAGCAGTGGCCGCCTCGAAGGGCATCCATTTGTTCAGCGAGAAGCCTCAGGCGGTGGATATCGAAACTGCCAGGCGGATCGACGGCGCGATTCGAGATGCGGGTGTGCTCAGCACCGTCGGGTTCCGCGAACGCTATCGCCCGTTGTTCTCGGAGGTTCGAGATTTCCTGTCGGATAAGGAAATCACACACGCGCAGGTGACGATGCCCAGGCTACAGCACGGCGAAAGGCCCTGGTCGGTGGATGAGGAGGTGAGTGGCGGGTTTCTTCTGGAATGGGGATGCCACGCCCTGGACTACACACGATTCATGACGGGCCAGGATGTTTCACACGTCCAGGCTTTTATCTCGAAGCCTGAGGGACACGACCAGTCGGTGTCTAACTAAACCTTGGTAAGCCCCCGGCTCTGCCGGGGAGACTCCCAGAGTTTGACAGTTCCAGAAATATGTAAGAGCCTCCCTTGCCGTGGACCGCTCAAAGCACACGGAAGGAAGGCTCTCTAATGAACAACGTAAGGAGTCTACGTCACACGGTATGGGAGTGCAAGTATGACGTTGTTTGGGTTCGGAAGTATCGTAGAAAAGTGTTGTATGGTGAAATTCGTCGCTATCTGGGCGAGGTGATTCGGGATCTGGCCGCACAGAAGGAATGCCGTGTGGAAGAGGGTCACCTGCGATCCGACCATGTGCACATGCTGATTTCGATCCCGCCGAAGCACTCAGTAGCTCAGACGGTAGGGTTCATCAAAGGAAAGAGTGCGATTCACATTGCTCGGAACTATCTGGGACGCAGGTCGAACTTCACCGGGCAGCATTTCTGGGCAAGAGGCTACTGGGTCTCCACCGTTGGCAAGGATGAACAGACGGTTCGGGAGTATATCCAGAACCAGGAGCGGGAGGACCGGCGTCTCGACCAGCTCAACATTTTCAGGTAATCGCCACCTTTAGGTGGCGCTTGGTTTCCAACCGCTTTGAGCGGTTCACAAGTTTTCAAGCCTCCGGCTTTGCCGGAGGTCATGGCTCTGTGAACTTTCGATTCGAGAACGGCGGAACGATGCACCTCCTGTTCGTGACGCTCCTTGCCGATGACGTTCGCGCGCCCGGCCGGAGGGTAGTCCCTTTGTTCTCCTTCGCGTTCGTGGGTGGCTGGGTGGATGTCTATCGCGAAGACGGCAAGGTCTGGTCCTGCGAGGTCAACGGGGAGCTCGCTGGAACGGAGACGTTCGATCCGTGGGCCGAACACGATCGCGTGTTCATTGAGGCCGTTCGATCGGGAGATCCTACGGCAATAAGGAACGACTATCGCGACGGCATGCAGACGATCGGCCCGGTTCTGGCGGCCATTCAATCAGGGCGTGATTCCGGGCAGACGATCGAGATGCGTGGATTTATGAATTAGCTGGACGCCGGGGATGCGTGGGGCTAAAGCCCCACGCTAGAGCAGCGAAGCCGGCTGAAGCCGGCTAGTGACAATAGCCCGCTTTAGCGGGCTTCGGATTCATAGCGTGGGGACTCATCCCCACGCGCGATGCGCACGCCCATCGCCAGATCCCCCAGATGCCGGAAACCCTTGTGGTCTCCGGCATTTGATTTTGCCTCCCTCACCCGAGTTCAACCATATTGGTTGCCCCTTCGCCCGGGTGGTAGACCGTGGCGACCCCAGACCATCGCCCGATGGGCATCATTCGAGGTCAGAGACGTGTTACTACAGATCTATTTCAAGGTCAGCGAAGAAAACGGGCAGGCGTTCGAGGATATGTTCATGGACGTCTACGTTCCAGCCATGCAGGTGCAAGAGGGCTATCTGGGATCACGGCTTTTAAGACTGTTTCCCGATGAGATCCATAAGGAGATCAATGCCCGCGAGACAGAGTTCAACTATCAGATGAATCTGGTTTTCGACACGGAGGAAAACCGTCGCAAGTGGGCGGCAAGCGACGAGCATCAGGTGGCATTCCCGAAGGCAAAGGAACTGGCGGAAGATGTGCAATGGCGTGGCTATGACGTAGCGGGTGAGGATGGTTGAGATGGCCCGCGCTTACGCCCTGATCGGCGATCGTTATCACAACTCGCACTACATCCGGACGGCGCTCAAACGAACACTGGTCCAAGGCGTCGGGCTGACGATCGACTTTACGGACGACTACGAGGCGCTTGGCTCGGAAGCCCTCGATGGGTATGACTTGCTCATCATTTTCCGTGACGGGATGATCTGGCCAACCGGCTATGGGGAAACCGAGTTCTTCTCTCGAACCGGAGCGCTTCCTCTGACCAGCGATCCTCCGGTGCCCGAGGAAGAGGCATCGTCACGGCCCTGGATGACTGACGAACAGGGTGCCGCGATCAAGACGTTCGTCGAGTCCGGTGGGGCGGCGCTGCTCTGTCACAACGTGACGTACATCGCGACGGACAACGCAGACTTCCGATCCGTCCTGGGCGCCGCGACTGAGGGACATCCGCCGGTCAGACCGTATCGCGTGGAGATTACGAACAAAGATCATCCCATCACGCGAGGTGCGAGCGATTTCGTGGTGACCGATGAGCAGCATTTCATGACGTATGACGGCGATCCTGACAATGTGCTGATGCGCAGCGTGAACGACGACGGCGAGGCGTTCAAGGACTTAGGTACGACGTGCGAAGCCGGATGGGCGTTCGACTATGGGAAAGGGCGGGTGTGTTACCTTGCGCCGGGTCACCTGATTCCGGTGCTGTGGAACCCGGAATTCGTGAAGATTCAGCAGAACGCGGTGCGCTGGCTTCTCCGTGAAATCTAATTGCGTTTAGGCCTAGTCGAAGAAAACATAGCAGGGTCACTTCGAGCGGAGTCGAGAAGTCCCTCATAGACAGAATTCCAAACGGCTTGATCATTTGTACCACCTAGGTGAGTAGGAGAGTCCTTTGAAAATCACTGACATCAAGCCATATCCCGTGTGGGTGGGCCATCGCAACCAGACGATCGTGAAGATCGAGACGGACGAGGGGATCTACGGACTCGGGGAACCGGGCCTGTCGAGCCGAGAGCTGGCCGTTGTCGGCGCAATTAAACATTTCCGGGAGTTCCTCGTCGGACGCGATCCGAGGAATCCCGGTGCTTTATGGCAGGAAATGTATCGCAGCCAGTACTTCGAGGGCGGGCGCGTCCTGACAGCCGCGATTTCGGCGATCGACATCGCGCTTCACGACATCACGGCGAAGTCGCTCGGCGTTCCCGTCTACCAGCTGCTCGGGGGAAAGCATCGGGACGCCGTTCCGTGTTTCGCCACGTGCGAAATGCCGAGCACCGAGGCGCTGATCGAGAACGTGCGTCTGCTTTTGGACTCGGGCTGGAACGTGATTCGGTCGAACTGGGCGCACACACACGAAGGGGACATCTTCGAGCCGCGAGAGTCGCTCGCGCTGACGGCCGAGCGGCTTACCGCCCTGCGCGCGGAAGTGGGATCGGGGCCCGTCCTGGGCATCGATTATCACCACCGCCTATCGGTAGCGGAGGCGGCGTCCTTCTGCCAGCGCATGCCGCCGGGTACGTTGGATTTCCTCGAAGAGCCGATTCGGGACGAAACACCGGAGGCGTACGAGTCTCTGCGGACGATGACGGACATTCCGTTCGCGATCGGAGAGGAGTTCGCCAGCAAGTGGCAGTTCGCCCCCTATCTCGAGCGGGGTATCACGAACTTTGCCCGCCTGGACCTCTGCAACGTCGGCGGCTTCACTGAGTCGATGAAGGTCGCAGCCATGGCGGAGACGCATTACATCGATCTGATGCCTCATAACCCGCTCGGACCGATCTGCACTGCGGCAACGGTCCACCTGGCGGCGGCCGTTCCGAACTTCGCCTGGTTGGAGCACCGCGTGTCGCCGACGGAAAAGCGCGACTTGAACTTCGACCTGTATCCTCAGCAGCTTCAGGCGGAGGGAGACCGGATACGCGTCCCGGATACGCCGGGTCTCGGCGTCGACTTCAACGAGGAGCTGGCCAAAGAGAAGCCGTTCCAATTCTGGGAGGCGCCGCACCTGAGGCGCACGGACGGTTCCCGCACGAACTGGTAGGGATGACATGCTGACAGTGGAACAGAAGCAGCACTTCGTGACGGAAGGCTATGTTCAGGTTCCGGGAGCGATTCCCGCGGAGATGATCGAGACGGCGCGTCGGGCCGTGAACCACTCGATCGGGACCGTGGGGTTAGGCGGAGAGAATCCCGACGGACATCGATCCGCGTTCTTCTGTGCCGAGCTGCTGGATGCGCCCGTCATCACGGACCTATACAACCGATCGCCGGTGATGCAGATCGCCGAGTCGCTGATGGGGGAGGGCAACGTTCAGCCCGTCGAGCGTGCGAAGCCGTATCCACGTTTCCCGCTGCCCCTCGGGGAGGAACCGGAGGAGTTTCGCGGACACCTAGATGGCATCGGCAACGGGTCGAACGGAACGGCGAAGGGCGATTACAAGCGGGGCTTCACGGCCTTCGCGGTCATCTATCTGGCCGACGTCCCGAAACCGAACAGCGGGAACTTCACGGTTTGCCCGAGGTCGCACACGTTCTTTGCCGAGTACTTTCGGCGTGAAGGGCACGAGGTATTGAAAAACGGAATGCCGCGCCCCGAGCTGCCAGAATCACCTGTCATGATCACGGGTAAGGCGGGGGACCTGGTGATCGCTCATCACCAGGTCGTACACGGGGCGTGTGCAAATGTTTCGGGGGATGTGCGCCTGGCGGTCATTACGCGGCTTCGCCACATCGACGTGGAGGCGGTTGGCAAGGACGCCTACGTCGACATCTGGCGAGAGTGGCCGGGTGTCCGCGATCTGTTGGAGGCGTCGTAAAGGGATGGGGCTTCCGACCCGCCGCCTCGGTCGTACGGGGATGACGCCGGCCTGCCTGGGCCTCGGCGGGGCCTGGTGGGGTTCATCGACCGAAGAAGAGACGATCGCAGGGATCGACAAGGCCCTCGACCTGGGTATCAACTTCTTTGACACGTACCCAGGGCAGAACGAAGACCGCTGGGGAAAGGCACTGTCGGGTGGACGACGGGAGCAGGTCTACCTTCAGGGCAAGGTGAGCAGTCACGTTCGCAACGAGATGACGTCCGACCACACGGCGGGCGCAACGCGGAGGAGCATCGAGAACAGCTTACGCTGTTTCGGGACCGACTATCTGGACTCGGTCCTTATCCACGGCTATGACGAGCCCGATATATTTCTCAAGGACGAGACGGACTTCGTCGATCCGCTCGCACCGGGTTGTGCGCTGGACGAGTTGATCAAGCTGCGCGATGAGGGCAAGATCAGACACATCGGTATCGGGGCGCGTAGCGCCGAGGTGATCAAGCGCGCAATCGACACCGGTGAGATCGAGCTCGTCCTGACCTATCTGGAGTACAACCTGCTCACACAAGCGGCTGCGAACGACTTCTTCCCACAGTGTCGGGAAAAGGATGTCGGTGTCATACTCGCCAGTCCGCTGGGGATGGGACTGCTGACGGGCCGACCCGTCGACGAAGGTGACGAGCTTCGTAAGATCCGCGATGCGGAGGAGCCGAGAGCTGGGACGATGCTGGCGTGGTGCGTAGAGCGCGATCTGGACATTCGCCATCTTGCGATTCGGTACTGTCTGAATGCAGACGTCGAGAGCATCGTGCTGCCCGGTCAGGCGAGTGCCGAGGAAGTCACTGGGACCTACGAGGCTGCGACCGCAGACATTCCGCGGCCGGTGTGGCAGGAATTCGGGGAGTTGTTCGACGTAGATATTGCCGGGCTGGGCGAGTAACTGTCGAACTTTTTGACGAAAATCGAAGGAGATGGCTACCGTGGATGCGAAAGAACGCTACTATTGGGATCTGACTGGATACCTGATCGTACCCCAGGTCTTGTCCAAGGATGAGGTGTCCGAAATCAACAGGACCCTTGATTACGTGATCACGTCGGGCGCGGTCAAGGAGGAGGAGAGTGGGGCTAGAGATTCGACCTTCCTGAAGGGTGCGAACAACCGATGGATGCAAGACCTCAACCTGTTCGACTTGCCAGGGTCCTACTCCAATCCGATCCGACAGCTTCTTGCACATCCGCAGGTGGTCCACAGACTCAAGACGATGTGCGGGTCGGGATTCAGGCTCGATCACGGGCCCCAGTTCAACAATGCGGTCAAAGGGTCTCAGGGTCTGATCCTGCACGGAGCAGGCGCTCCGCACGGCGAGCACGTTGCCTACCATCACCAGGCGGGGGAGATGTACTGCGGCGGCGTGACGGTGACGTGGAATCTGAACGATTGTCCGGCTGGAGGGGGCGGTTTCGCTGCTGCCCCCGGATCGCACAAGTCGGATTTCCCGTTGCCCAAAGGCGTTCGGAACTGCGATGACGATGGGGGGGCGGTTGTCCAGCCTGAGATACGTGCTGGAGACTGCTTCTTTTTCATGGATGGGGCTCAGACGCACGGCACGCACCCGTGGCGCAACGATCACGACCGGCGATCGATCCTATTCAAGTACGCTTCGCGTACGTCCATACGAAGTGGTCGAAACTTCATCGATCCGAAAAACTATTGGGGGGGCACGACCGTTGAAGGAATGACGCCGGCTGAGAAAGCGGTCATGTACGGACCTGCTTCGGGAGTCAACAGGCGACCGATGACACTGGATGTTCGAGAAGACGGCAAAGTGTCAACGGACCTATAGACTGGGAGATGCGTGGATTCGAAGGAGCGTTACTTCTGGGACCTGACGGGTTTTCTGATCGTGCGAAAATGATGGTGGGGCTGGATCATCGACCTTCCTTAAAGGTGAGCGGAACCGGTGGGCCCACGGTGTCAACTTGCTGGATCTGCCAGGCGACCACTCGGTTCCGATTCGCACGCTGCTAATTTCAGGGCCGATCTGAACCTCAATCTGATCGTAGAGGAGGACGGCCGCGTCGTGACCGAAGCAGGCGAGGGATCCGTCCCACCGGTGCCGCTCGATCCCCAGGAAGGTCGAACCGTTCGTCGAAGTCCAACCGTTGGAAAGAAATCGTGAGCACGCGACCCAAGGTTCTGCTGAATACGTATGGCCGGAAGATCGATCACATCTTTCACCCGGACGATTTCGCGCGACTCGAGGCGATAGCCGATCTCGTTTGGGCAAAGGATGAAGAGGCGCCTGCCGAGGTCATCGAAGAGGTGCGCGAAGATCTGTTCGCGATGATCACCGGCGGATGGACGTATGGAGACGTCGGGCGCTTCCCAAACCTGAAGGCGATTCTGACGTCGAGGGGCCAGTTCCCGACACCGAGCGAGCTGGATTACGCCGCGTGCTTTACCCGCGGCGTTCGCGTATTGTGTTGTGCCTCGGCTTACGGGCCCGTTGTGGCGGAAATGGCATTGGGACTCGCCTTGTGTGTGGCAAGACGCATCGCCTGGAACGACGCAGACTTCCGCGAAGGAAAGGGCCACTGGAGTCACCGGGAATCCAAGGGCGAATATTCGATCTTCGGCCTTCAGGCGGGACTGATCGGTTTCGGTTCCCTCGGTCGGGGCCTCAAGCCGCTCCTCGAAGCGTTCGGCTGTCGGATCCAGGTCTACGATCCGTGGATGACGGACGCGTATCTCGAGTCCCAGGGCGTCACGCCTATCGATATTGACACGCTCCTGTCCACCTCTCGTCTGATCTTCGTGTTGGCCACACCGAGCTCATCCAACCGTGCGTTCCTGGATCGAGAGAAGCTGGAGAGAATCCTGCCAGGCTCGGCCTTCATTCTGGTCAGCCGCTCGCACGTCCTCGATTTCGACGCTCTGACGGAGTTCGTCAGCGAGGGACGATTCTCGGCGGGCATCGATGTGTATCCTGAGGAGCCCGTTCCCAAGGATCACCCGATTCGCCGTGCGCCGAACGTGGTCTTCACGCCGCACCGTGCCGGGGGGAATCCGGAAGTCTACTGGCACCTCGGTCGGATGGTCGCCAACGATCTCGAGGCCCTGGTTCAGGGTCTGCCGCCGCGCGAACTGCAGCCGGCCGATCCGGCCTACCTCGAGCTGAAGGGCGAGCCCTGATCATGTCACGCAGGATCCTGCTCAACCCTTATGCAAGAACTATTGAGCTTCTCTTCAGGCCGGAGGACTTCGATCGTCTCCGGTCGGCCGCAGATCTGGTCTGGGCAAAGAACGAAAAGAGTCGGCGAGAGAGGATCTCTTCGGGATCGTGACGGGGCGTTGGTCCTACGGGGACGTGAACCGCTTTCCGAATCTGAAGGTGATCGCAGAAACGAGCGGCGGATTCCCCTCGCCGGAGGTACTCGATTACGCCGCCTGTTTCTCGCGGGGAATCCGGGTGTTGAGCTGCGCCCCCGCCTTCGGTCCTACAGTGGCCGAGATGGGGCTTGGCCTCGCCCTCGCGGTCTCGAGACAGATCGTATGGTATGATGCGTCCATTAAGCGGGGTGAATGGCACCTTCCGGATACGAGGCACGAGCGCTCGATCTACGGACTGCAAGCCGGGTTCATTGGCTTCGGGAGCCTGGCACGTTGCCTGAAGCTGTTGCTCGAACCGTTCGGCTGCCCGATCCAGGCCAACGATCCCTGGATGACCGACGCGTATCTCGAGAGCCAGGGTGTGACGCCCGTCGATCTCGAAACACTTCTCTCGACGTCGAAGCTCATCTTCGTTCTTGCAACTCCTACTGGTTCGAATCGGGAACAGATCGGGCGTGAGCTACTCGAAAAGATCCGATCCGATGCGATCTTCCTTCTGCTCAGCCGGTCGCACGTCGTCGATTTCGACGCGCTTACGGACCTGCTGCTCGAAGGTCGGTTCCGCGCAGGCATCGACGTCTATCCGAAAGAGCCACTGCCTTTGGATCATCCGATCCGAAACGCTCCGAACGTCGTTTTTTCCACCCACCGAGCAGGCGCCATTCAGGAAGCGTTTCACGATATCGGCCGCATCGTCACGAACGATATCGTGGCCGTGGTGAATGGGTTGCTCCCTCGGGAGATGCAGGTCGCGGATCCGGCGTATATCGATCTGAGAGGTGTGAGGTGAGACACTGCAACACGCACACACCGTCACACTGAGCAGAAGCCTGCCCCGAACGGATGTGAGGGGAAGTGTCGGTCATCGGGTGGTGAGGTCTAACATCGGTCTTCAGCCATCTGCATCGAAACAACTCCTACTGCCCGTGGGCTAGTATCCGCTCTCTCACACTCTTCACCCATCCTTCCTCTTCGTCAGCATCCAGCTTCCCATCCCCATCCTGATCCCACCGCTCCAGTACGCGTTTCCAACCATTGCTCGTGAGGAGGTTTCCTCGAGGCAGGATTCCGCGGTATCTGAGGACGCGCGTGGAGTTCGGTTGACCCTCGATGGCCTCCCGCATCTCCCGACGACTCCACTCCGGGATGGGCACACCATCGTGTTCGAGCAACGTCTCGAACCAGAGTTGGGCCATGATTTCGATGCCGATCGAGCCGGGATGCCGGCCGTCCAGGTCGAAGGCTTTTGGGAAGTGCACTCGTGTCGGCTCCCACACGTCGGGCCCTTCGTTGACGTTCGATGGATTTCGATCCAGATAGGCCTCCAGGGCCAGGCGCTCGTGACCGATCTCCGGCTCCATTGGATGTTTGTAGATATGCATCGCGATGAAAACCTTGTCGGCTCCGTCGGTTAGGAGGTGATCAGCGTAGGATACGATGACGTCTGCACCGAACTGGATGCGCTCGGCATCGTCTGGACTGCGAATCCCCTCGGTTTGTTCCCCATATACCCACTGTAAGGATTGCTGGGCCAAAACGACTGCGGGTCGCTCGCCCTTCGAGGCGAGGGCGGGCTGAATTCGCTCGATCCACGCATTCTTACGCTATCTGGACTCGATGTCCATCCACTTGGCGATGGGTGTACCGCCGCGGAGAGCCAGTTTGACCTCGAGCGGGTGGTTCTCACCCAAAAAGCGATCGAGTTTGCGTTTAAACAGATGCGGCCAATGATTGGATGTCGAATACCCGTTGACGACGATCAATCGGGGTTCGCCCGAGAAAATTCTGAGAGGTGTAACGGTCTCTGTAGCAGAGGTAGAAGCCGTTGCGAGCAGAAGCGGAATCAGTTTCCTCGGTAATGTCAGGAGTCTCCCGAATGAGACACAACAGGGTCTGCACACCGATGCCTTCTTGCCTTCCGTGCTCTTTGCGGATATCGTGTTTGGGACCATCGCAGCGCTCCCGAACGGCTTGTTGTGGATTGATCCACGTATAAGTAGATGGTTTTACCTGGAGAAGCCTAATGGCACGGGACGGAAAGCAAAACATCATTCTCATCCTGGCGGACGATCTGGGATACGAGTGTCTTGGATGCTATGGTGGGAAGTCGTATCAGACACCGAACCTCGACGGGATGGCGGAACACGGTGTGCGGTTCAACCACGCCTATTCGCTTCCGCTGTGTACGCCGACGCGGGTCGCTTTGATGACAGGGAAGTATAACTTCCGGAATTGGAAGGCGTTCGGTGTGTTCGACCCGGAAGAGAAGACGTTCGGACACTACATGCAGGATGCGGGATACGCGACGTGCATAACCGGCAAGTGGCAGATGTGGAGCTACAATCCACCGGATTTCGAGCCCGAGTGGCGTGGCAAGGGGATGCTGGCAGAAGATGCGGGATTCGACGAGTACTTCTTCTGGCATACGGGACATACCGAAGACAAAGGATCACGCTACGCGGATCCTGTGATTCTGAACAATGGTGAATTCATGGAGGATACCGAGGGTCAGTATGGGCCCGACCTGTTCACGGGCTACCTCCTGGACTTTGCGTCGAGACACAAGGATGAGCCGTTCTTCATTTACTATCCTATGGCTCTCACTCACGGTCCGTTCACGCCGACACCCGACAGTGCGGGGTGGGCGGGAGACCGTCATAAGAACGATGTCGCCAACTTCGGTGATATGGTGGAGTACACGGATAAACTGATCGGTTACATCCTCGAGGGGTTGGAGGAGCTCGGATTGAGCGAAGACACGATCGTCATGTTCATCGGTGATAATGGTTCACCGCGCGAAGTGACCTCGATGCTGGGCGAAAGACCTTTCGGCGGCGGAAAAGGTGAGACGACGGACGCGGGTACGCGCGTGCCGTTCGTCAGCACCTGGGGGGATCGAGCTGCGGGAACGGTGTGTGACGATCTGATCGATCTGACCGATTTCCTGCCGACGATGATGCAGGCGGCGCGGGTGAGTATGCCCGAAAGCGTAGTATGTGACGGGAGATCGTTCCTTCCTCAGCTGATCGGTGACGAGGGTGATCCGAGGGACTGGATCTACCAGTGGCACAACCCGCTCCCAGGTCAAGGGAAGACCCGTTACCGACTTCAGGAGTGGGCACAGGACCAACGGTGGAAGCTGTATGACGATGGTCGGCTCTACGATCTCGTCGCAGACGATCTGGAGGAGAGCCCGATCGAAAGACGGGCGAGTGAAGAGGCCGATGACGTGCGCGAGAAGCTCGAAATCGTCCTCGACCACTTTAAGCAGCAACAAAGTTAATGTGGCGCTGTCGTTTTCACCGCTGACGCCTGACCGCTGGCCGGATCTCGAGGCGCTGTTCGGGAAGAGCGGGGCGTATGGCGGTTGCTGGTGTATGTGGTGGCGGCTGAAGCGGAAAGAGTTCGAATCAAACGGCTCCAGGGGAAACCGCAGCGCCTTCAAGCAGATCGTCGCCCAGGGAGAAGTGGCGGGGATTCTCGGATACGAAGACAGTGATCCGGTCGGTTGGTGTTCAGTCGCGCCCAGAGAACAGTTCGGTGCTTTGGAGCGGTCACCCGTGCTCAAGCGAATCGATGACGAGCCCGTGTGGTCGCTCGTCTGTCTGTACGTGAAGAAGGAGCGGCGTGGCGGCGGTGTCGCGATGGAAATGATCGGTGGGGCGATCGACTATGTCCGCAAGCAGGGTGGGGGGATCGTCGAGGCCTATCCGCATCGCGGGACTGGAGAGCTCGAAGCGGTATCCAGTTATATGGGGACCGTGGAGATGTTCACGAGGATGGGATTCGAGCAGGTGGCAGAGCCTTCGAAGGCGAAGGCCATTGTGAGGATGAACGTTTCATGATCAACGCAGCCGTTGTCGGGTACGGGTACTCCGGTAGAGCTTACCAATCTTATCTGATTAGACTGGCGGACGGACTACGACTCCACGCGGTAAGCACGCGAGACGAAGGGCGTCAGGCTGAAGCGCGGGAGAACCATCCGGAAACGAAGATCTACTCCAATTTCGAAGCGTTGCTCGAGGATGACGACGTGGACCTGGTGGTGCTCGCGACCCCCCACAACGTCCATTGCGAGCAAGCCATTCACGCGATGAACGCGGGAAAGCACCTGGTCACCGACAAGATCATGTGCATGAATGCCGCCGAAGCCGAACAGATGATCGCGGCTCGTGACCGCAACAATGTCCTTCTGTCGGTTTTCCACAATCGTCGGTGGGATTGGGACTACTTGACGGTTCGGAAGGCAATCGAGGATGGTCTGCTGGGCCAGCCCTACCTGTTCAAGGTTGGGATCATGCGCTACGGCTGTCCGAGGGGATGGCGCGGCAGCCTCGAGCAGAGCGGCGGGATCCTGTTCGACTGGCCCGCTCACTTCGTCGATCAGGCCCTGATGGTGGTGGACTCGCCCGTAGAGTCGGTCTACTGCGACGTCATTTACGGAGACCATTGGCCGATCGACATCGGAAACTACGGCTCGATCTTCCTTCGCTTCGCGAACGACGTTCGCTACCAGATCGAGATCGGTAATCTCTCGGCGATCGGAATACCCCGATGGTTCGTGGCTGGTGATCTCGGGACGCTGTCGAAACCGGGGCTGGATCCGCAGGAACCCTTCCTGCGGCTTGGCTTGATCGAGGATGCGAAGGAACCGCCCGAGGACCGCGCTCGGGTTGCGAGCCATCGAAACGGCGAACCCGAAGAACTGATCCTGGACAGCGTTCGGGGGTCGTGGAAAGATTATTACCAGAACATTTCGGATGTGCTGAACGAAGGGGCCGACCTCCTCGTGACACCGGAGCAGGTGCTGAAGGCGATGCAGGTCTACGACGCGGCGATGGCCTCTGCCGAGTCGGGGCAAACCGTCTCGCTAGACTGAACGGCGCCACCGAGATCACTGAGGACACTCAGAGTCGTGAGACTGAAGGGGGCTTTCCGGTCAGAAGACTTGGCGGATCCTTTGCGATGACTATCGCGGACCGTTGGCCCGCGCCGAAACCTGCCCCAATTTTAGCCCAGCCCGTTGGGCTGGGCTGAGATATTTCGGGCCACCCACCGATCATCCCGGAAGGTCCACTCGCGCCTTTGGCCCTCGACTGGTTGATCGGTTTCAAGCGCCAACGACGCGACATACTTTAGCCCCGGGCGCGGCCCTGGGTTTCCGGGCAGCTGTTAGGAAATGCGGCCTGTAGGCCGCGATAGCATCACGATGCCATACACCGATAAAGACAACGGCCTGACTATCGACGCTGACTTCCCCTGTGGAAGCGCTGGCGGGATCCGCAAGATGGGGGGTGATCGGTACGAGATTTTACCGAAGCCCGAACCGGTTCCCGATTGGTTCTATGAAGCGCTTCGAGTGAATTTCGGTGGCGCCGGCGTGCCCTGCGAGTACGCCTTCAACGTGCGATTACACGCTGAGCGGGCGACACGGGCATCTCTCCGATTCCATTTTTCAGAGACGAACGGAAACCGGTATATGGATCCACCTTACTGGCTTCGAAGGAATGGCCGTTGGTGGATCATCAACAGTCAGAACGTCAGCTTCGAACCGAGGGAGCATGTCGACATCGATGTAGACCTCTTTGCGAGTGAGACGGTCTACGTCGCCAACAAACCCTATGTGAGTCCTGAGACTGTCTCTGCGGAGTTGGCTGAGATTGTGCGAGAAGTCGAGGGGTTCGACATCCACTTGGCCGGTGAGACAGCAGAGGGCCGGCCGATCGAAGTCCTGCACACCCAACCTCGGGATGAATCGATCCTGATTCACGCCACGATGCAGCCCGCCGAGCCGGCCGCGCGCCCTGTCTTGGCTGTTGCCCATTGGCTGACGGATCGCAGCGACCTGACAGAACGGTTGCGCGATCGTTTCCAGTTCTGCTTCGTGCCAATGCCGAACCCTGATGGGGCCCATCACGGGCGATCGGTGACAAACAATCGAGGCGAGGTCCCGATGTTCAGCTTCGAGCATTTTCTGAACGGGGAGGGTGCGCCGAAGGAAACGGAAGCCTTGTGGCGATTCGCGGAGGGCCTTCAGCCGACGGGATTCGTCGAATTCCACACGCACTATCAGGACACGCGCCCCCACAAGCTCAATCCACTCGCGCTCGAGTGGTTTCCGGAAGAAGTGCACGACCGCGTAAGCTACACTGACGAAAGACTCCTATCCGTCAACGACGCCTGGCGCGTGACGACGATCGAGAAAGACACGCCGCTTTGTCGAGCCGGGAAGTTTGCGAACCTGGCCGAACGATTAGGAACGATCACTTACTGTTACCAGATCTACGCGTTGACCGAAGAGGCCACGTGTGCGCACGCGATCACGGCGACACGGGCGCTGGCTAAAGGCCTCGCTGGACCGGATTGGGTTGTCGTTAAACCACCATCGAAGATCGAGGAAGGATAATCGTGGACCTCCCAGGGATCACCCGGATCGAAGGAACGTGCAGCACTTACGTCGTAGCCCGTGACGGTCGAGGATTGGTCATCGATTGCGGACAGTTCGCGCCGCAGGAGGTGACTCAGCTTTCGGGGGTCAGCGAAGTCGACCAGCTGTTGCTGACGCACTTCCATCGCGACCAGTGCGGCAGTGCGCCGCGGTGGGCTAGCGAGAACATTCAAGTCTCTTACCCTTTCCCGGAGAAACGGTTCTACGAAGATGGGGATGTGATTCGTGCAAGCTACGACACTTACGACAACTACAAGTCCTACTACCAGACGTCCGGGCCGGTCGATGACATCGATGGCGAAGCGCTCGTGGATTACGACAAAGTGGCGTGGCAAGGTCTGGAGATGCAGGTCATTCCCCTTCCCGGGCACACCTTCGGGTCCGCGGGGTATCTTTTCGAAACGGATAGGGAACGGCTACTCGCCTGTGGGGACCTGATGGCATCGCCGGGGAAGCTTCACGAGTACTATTCTTCCCAGTGGGCGTATATGACGTTTCAGGGCCACGTTAATCTGATGGAGAGCCTCGAGACGGTAAGGAACCTTGGAGTCGACTGGATTCTTCCGGGTCACGGAGAACCGTTCGAGGCTGAGGATACGGCTTTTACCGATCTTCGCGTGCGGTTGGCCGAGCTCTACGAGCTTTTCTACGCAACACCCTACGAGGATTTCAAACCGATCTTTCGCCAGCTGTCGGACCACGTGTTCGAGGTCAGCAACTCGGCTGCTTACACCTACATCGTGAAGGACGACGAAGGCCACGGGCTGTTCATCGATTCCGGTTACGTGGGGAACGCGCCGATTGCGAGTAATCCACATCGCTACATCGATCATCTGACTCACAGGCTGGAGCCAGAGATCGGCGTGACCGACGTTGAGTGGTTTGTGCCCTCGCACTACCACGACGATCACCTTGCGGGGTTGCCCGCGCTCCAGGCCAGGTATGGCACGAAGGTCGCGACCGCACCGGAGCTGGCGGACATTATCGAGCATCCGGAGCGATACGATATGCCGTGTCTCGTGCCGTATGGGACGAAAGTCGAGCGGGTTGTGGCACGTGACGAAGTGTTTGCCTGGCGGGGGGTCGATTTTCGGATCGAACAGTATCCGGGTCAAACGTGGTATCACAACCTGATCACGTTCGATGTGGACGGAAAGCGGTACCTGGTGATCGGGGACAACGTCTCGGGGCTGACTTTCCGTGAACAGCGTGATTGGATCCACTCCTTCATCCCAAAGAATCGAACGCCTGTTTCCAGCTATCGAGATATGCCGCGGCAGATCCAGGAGCGGAACCCGGACACGATTCTGACAGGACACGGTGGGGGTGTTCCTTACGAGCCTGCGAAAATCGAGAAGTGGCAGACGTGGATGGATCGGTGGACAGAGTTGTTCACGGACATCATCGATCAGCCGCATCCCAACCTCGGAATGGATCCGCATTGGGTGGAGTTTTATCCATTCAAGGTACGTGTGAAGCCCGGCGATGAAGCGGGATTCGAGATCCGCGTCAGGAATCACGAGCTGGAGAAACGCACGGGATCCATTACTCTGGTCACGACCGAAGGCGTGTCGGCGACCCCCGGGCATCTGGACATCGAGGTCGAGGCTGGCGACACGAAGTCATTCGGGATCGTCGCGAAAATGCCGGTGGAAACGCGCTCGCATAGTTGGACGATTGTCGCAGACGTGACGTGGAACGAGAAACATCTCGGTGGGATCGCTGAGGCGGTCTGTTATTGGTAGAAAAACGGACCACAGATGAACATCAATGAACACGAATGTTGGAGGAACGCCCGGGGCCCCAGGCCCTAATCGGGAAGCGAATCTCAGGCGGATCGAAACAACCGGCTTCCGAATGTCGATGGGATTCCTTCGCAGGGGTGTTTAGGATACGGTCACGTGGCTTAATCCCCATGATTCCAGTCTTTTCTTGGTGTCTTGGCGTCTTGGTGGTTCAAGCCTTTCAATTTCCTGATTCCATAATTTCCCAATGGAGCTCCAATGTCTTTCTCCTGGACCTTCCCCTACCCCTCGCAGCGAATGCCCGTCTTCGCCCGCTACCTCGTCTGCACTTCACAGCCGTTGGGTGCTCAGGCCGGCTTGCAGATGTTGCAGAAGGGGGGCAACGCCGTCGACGCCGCCCTCGCAACGGCTATCACGCTAACCGTCGTCGAGCCGACGATGAACGGTATCGGCAGCGACGCTTTCGCCATTCTGTGGGACGGAAAGCAGCTTCACGGATTGAATGCCTCGGGTCGCTCGCCCAAGGCCTGGTCTCCGGACTACTTCGCAGGACACGACACGATGCCGACCCAAGGGTGGGACGCGGTCACGGTTCCGGGCTGCGTCTCTGCTTGGGTCGCGCTCTCCGATCGCTTCGGCAAGCTGCCTTTTGAAGACCTGTTCGAGCCCGCCATCCGCCACGCCCGAGATGGATGGATCGTACCCCCCATCGTCGCTCGATCGTGGAACGCAGCCACAGAAACCCTGGGGGGCTCGGCCGATTTTCGTGCGGCTTTCATGCCAAACGGACGTGGGCCCTACGTCGGGGAAACTTTCCGGTTCGAGGATCAGGCGCGATCGCTCGAACGAATCGCGGAAACGAAAGGCGAGGCCTACTACCGCGGCGACATCGCGGAGAAAATCGCCGCTCACGCATCGAATACCGGCGGCGCGATGACACTGGAGGATCTGGGCGCCCACGCTTGCGATTGGGTCGACCCTATCCAGACCGAGTACCGCAGATACGCCCTGCAGGAGATCCCGCCCAACGGACAGGGCATCGCTGCCTTGTTGATGCTCGGAATGCTCGAAAACCTCGACATAGGGTCCTACCCCGTCGACTCCGCCGACAGCATCCACCTCCAGCTGGAAGCCATGAAGCTCGGCTTCGCCGACGGCCATCGATACGTCTCCGATCCCGAAACCCGGGACATCGAGTACGACCGCTTGCTCGACCCGGGTTATCTCGCCAAGCGTGCCAAGTTGATCAACCTGGAGAAAGCCGGATCGCCAGCGCACGGCACACCGGGGCCCGGCGAAACAGTCTACCTGACCGCTGCCGACGAAGACGGAATGATGATCTCCTACATCCAGTCGAACTACATGGGGTTCGGGTCGGGTGTGGTCGTACCCGAGACAGGAATCAGTCTGCAGAATCGCGGCGCGGGTTTCGTACTCCAGGACGGACACCCCAATCAGGTGGCTGGGGGGAAGCGACCCTACCACACCATCATCCCTGCATTCACGACGAAGGATGGCGAACCCGTGATGAGCTTTGGTGTGATGGGCGGGCCGATGCAGCCGCAGGGCCACGCCCAGATGATGATCCGGATGTTCGACTACGATCAGAATCCGCAAGCCGCTTGCGACGCGCCACGGTGGCAGGTTTTCCCCGGGAACGTTGTCGCCGTCGAGGCAGGAATGTCATCCAGTGTCATCGACGATCTGAGGGCGCGCGGTCACGACGTCGAGATCGTCCACGAGGCCCGATTCGGCGGGGGTCAGCTCATCTACAAACTCGGGGATGGCTATTGCGGCGCGTCAGATTGGCGAAAGGATGGCCAGGCGGCGGGGTATTGACGGATAGAGTGGCTACAGTGATCTCGTCAGATATCGATCCCACAGATCCTCCGCGATGTCGAAATAGCTTTCCTGAACACCCAGCTTCTCGAAATACTGGCAGATCCGCTCCACGTCCCTCACCAGAAACTGAAACGCGTTCGGATTCTCTGGCGGACTCACGGCCTGCGGGAAATCGATGACACGAAAGTCACCCTCCCAATACAGGATGTTGAAGGGCGATAGATCGCCGTGGATCAGATCGTAGGCCAGGAACGTGGCCACGTTTTCGATGATGCGATCGAACAGGAGCCGCCCTTCACTCCGTTCTGGAACCGCTCGAGCCCGGGATCGAATCGATTCAGACCGCCGTCGGTCCCCACCCAGATAAATCCCGCGTCGTCCTCGATCAGACTCGTCACCGTGTTCTGACTCAGGCTGGCCGGATTGTCCGGCTCGTGGTAGTAACGTTTGAAACGTCCCGTCGTCGGATCCAACCGATTCAGGCCATCGTGCGTCCCCACCCAGATGTTCCCCCGTCGGTCCTCGAGCAACGCATAGATGCGCCCGTCGCTCAGACCGTCATCTTCCTCAGACGGCGGATAGCTCTTGAACTCCTCCGTGGACGGGTCGAAGCGGTCCAGGCCTTCCCCGAACGTACCCACCCAGATGATCTGGTCGCGCGAGACGTGAAGCGTGAACACGGCGTCGCTCGACAGTCCTCCCTCGGCAGTCTCGTCGTGCCGATATCCCCTGAAGCTGTCGGTCCGTCGATCGTAATGGTTCAGACCACCCGAAATCGTCCCGATCCAAAGATTTCCCGCCTCGTCCTCCACCATCTCCATCACATTGCTATCACTCAGACTCGCCGGATTGTCCGCCTCAGGTTGATACGTCTTGAACGTATACCCATCGTACCGAACCAACCCACTCGGCGTACTCAACCACAAAAACCCCAGATGATCCTGGATCATCCATCGGATGGCATTAACCGGCAAACCGTCTTCCACCGAAAACTGGCGAAATCGGATGGGCTCTGCGCTGCTTGTGGAAGATCCAAATAGCAGCGTCACACACAGGAGCATAGACCGTATCAGAAACGTCATCGTTCGACCTTTGTTCGGTGAATGGCGTCGTCGAATCACAGGAAAAAGATAGGGAAAGGTCCCGTCCCGATACAAGAACCCGCAGCTCGATGCGAATCCCGTAATCGTCCCAGTCCACAAGGGAATTAGAAGGACCCCTAACACAAAATCCCATCGGTGCAATGAAAAGCGGGCCCGAACGTGTGCTCGAGCCGTAGAACAACTGCGATACCTATTTCACCTTTCTTTTTTCACTTGTCATAGGTCAATGGTCAATGCACCCGTTATGCGCGCAATGCCAAGTTCGCGGCCGGGAGGTATATCCTGAGCCCCTCGACGGAGCCTGTGCCGAGCGAAGTCGAGGTGCTCGGGATAAACTCCGTCGAAGGGCCGCTCCCACCGGCAACGGGGCGAGCCATCTGTGAAGCTTGCCCCGAGCGAACGCGAGGAGTCCACCCTCTACCGCCGACCGCCCACTTCCAAAGAGGCGAAGCCGCCTCTCCGTCCCCCGTCAACCACCTGCCCGCCGTAGCGACGCAGTCACGAAGGTGGGTCAGCTGCATCACTCTCCGTATATTGCTCCGTCGTCCGGCCCTTCTACCAAACTCCGGAGAGCCACAGCTTGACTCGACTACCCGCACTATCGCAGAGCCCCCTCCTCCGCTACATCACCTTCCCCATCCTGTACGTCGCGCAGGGCCTCCCCTACGGTCTCGTCCTCGTCGCGCTGCCGGCCTGGCTGGCCAAACAGGGCCTCGGCACAGCCGAAATCGGCGGATTCACGGCCATCGTTGCGCTTCCCTGGAGCCTAAAGCTCATCGGCGGACCACTGATGGACCGCTTCTGCTATCTCCCGATGGGTCGGCGTCGGCCTTGGGTCGTGGGTGCCCAGATTGGCCTGTTCATCTCATTCTGCACCCTGGCCGCCGTGCCCGATCCCGCTTACAACCTCACTCTGCTGGCCGCAATCGGATTCGTCACGAACATGTGCGCCGCCTTCCAGGACGTCGCCGTCGACGGAATGGCCATCGACGTCGTCCCTGAAGATCAACGCGCGCGCGCGAACGGCTTCATGTTCGGTGGACAGGGATTGGGGATCGCATTCTCAACGGGCGTCGGGGGCACCGTGATGAGCAGCCACGGATTAGGCGCGGCCATCGCGCTCAACGCCTTGTTTCTCGCAGTCATCGTCCTCTTCCCGATTTGTCTGCGAGAACGGCCAGGCGAAAAGCTGCTCCCCTGGACCGAAGGCACCGCATCCCCTGAATCCATGGAGATGCAGCTCCACAGCTGGGGAGACATCTTCCGCAGCCTCTTTCGCGTGGTCGTGTTGCCCGCCAGCCTGATCGGGGGCGCACTCAACTTCCTCTACCGTGGAGGCGAGGGCATCACGTGGACGGTCATCCCGGTCCTGACCATCCAGGAGTTGGGCTGGCAGGATGCCGACTATTCTCAGATCCAGGCTTATGCGGGTGTGGCTTCTAGCATCGTCGGCATGGTCGTCGGCGCAACCCTCGTCCACTGGTTGGGCGGTCTCAGATGCGTTCTGGGGACCGTCATCCTGATGATCGTCGTTCAGGCAGCAGCTGGCATTTTCACCGACCTCTGGTACGATCCGACATACGTGACCGCCTATTTCTTCGCACTCAACATCCTCGGGATCGTCTTCGTCGTTTCGATCATCCCCGTCTTCATGACCATCTGCTGGAAGAAGGTTGCTGCGACACAGTTCTCTTTATACATGGCCCTCGCCAACCTCGGAACCTCAGCCGGCGCAGCCGTCACCGGCCCCATCGACGCGGTTCTCGAGTATAACGAGATCTTCCTGGCCACCGCCGCCCTCGGTATCGTCCTGATCGTCCTGACAAAGATGGTCCGAATGGACCGCCACGCTGAGAGGTTGGAAGAGATCGACGCTGAAACGGCTGCGGCGTAGTGGCTGACCGCCATCGCCGGGCTCTGCCCGCGTTCAGATACTTCCGTACACACACTCGCCCCCGTCCCTTCGACTCCGCTCAGGACTGCACGGGGGCCGAATGACACGGACGATGAGTACTGTCATCCCGGTACGGAGCTATAACCAAAAGGTGTGGAAAAAGAGAAAGGGCGACCCTACCCTTCCCGTGAGATAGTTGATTCACACAAAACCGGGTGAGAGGCCCGGTTGGGAAGGAGGATCGCCGTGAAGGAACATACGCATAGAGCCCCATTGAAGTCCATGCCGACGTGGGAGACGGTTGACGATTGGATCCGTGAAGAGATCCAGGGCCGGTTCCAGTTCATTCTGGAGGAGGAGGCGACCGCGTTCTTGGGCCGGTCGTGGTATGAGCGCCGAGCCGAGGTCGATAGCTCCACGGGCTACAGGAACGGCTACGGCAAGCCCCGGCGTCTCTCGACGAGCTGCGGAACGATCAAGGTCCGGCGTCCCCGGGTTCGTGGTCTGGAAGAGCGGTTTGAAAGCCGCATCCTCCCCCTGTTCGCCCGGAGAACCAGGGCCATTGGAGATCTGCTTCCCGACCTTTATCTCCACGGTCTCTCCCAGGGCGACTTCGAGTTGTCTTTGCGTGCGCTGCTCGGTGATGGCGCGCCGCTTTCGCCGACCTCGATCGCTCGTCTTCGAGGGAAGTGGGAGGTCGACTTCCAGGACTGGAAAGAAAGGCGTCTGGATAATCGCGAACTGGTCTACGCCTGGGCTGATGGCATCTACGTCAAAGCCGGGCTCGAGCGCGAGAAGGCGTGTCTGCTGGTCGTGATCGGCGCGATGAGCGACGGCAGCAAGGAGATCCTGGCGATAGAACCCGGTTATCGAGAGTCTACAGAATCCTGGCTCACGGTGCTACGGGATCTCCGGGATCGCGGGCTCGAACATCCTGTCCTGATCGCCGCGGACGGGAATATGGGCATCTGGGCGGCCGTTGATCAGGTCTGGCCAGAGAGCCGGCAACAACGGTGCTGGAACCACAAGATCCTCAACGTGCTCGACAAGGTCGCCAAGCGTGCACAGGCTGAAGCCCGCGCACTGCTCGTCCAGATCCCCTATGCCGGCACGAAAAAGGAGGCCGAGAAGCTCCGGAAACGCTTTGCCGCACGGTATCGCTCACAGTTCCCTGCCGCCGTGGAGACGCTCGAAAGAGACTGGGATCGGATGGTCACGTTCTACGACTTCCCGAAGGAACACTGGAAACACCTGAGAACCACGAACGTCGTCGAGAGCCCCTTTGCTTCCGTTCGGCTTCGCACAAACGCCGCCAGGCGATTCAAGAAAGTCAGGAACGCCACGACTCTCATCTGGCGTACGCTCAAGGTCGCAGAGAGCCGATTCAGGAAACTCACCGCGCCACACTTGCTACAACAAGTCTACGATCAGAAACACTCAACCGGACCGCAGGTCGAAGCCGGGAAGATGGCCGCCTGATTTCTTTTACACACCTATTGACCTGAGCTCCCCGGTACGCTTCTTAGCCGCCTGTCCTGAGCTTGTCGAAGGGGGATCCATTCTCGCCACAATCGCAGTTCGCTGGCGGCGCCAGACAAAAATGGACCCCGGCTCAACACACTGCCGGGGTGACATTGATTGTCGCGAGTGTGTAAGCGCTAAAACAACGTAAGCGGCTTGTCATCCCGAAACCCGGGATCGGGTGGCAGATCCTCGCCCTCCGCGGCAGCCACGGCCAGTTCATCACACCGTTCGTTCTCCACGTGGCCCGCGTGTCCTTTGACCCATCGGAATGTCACGTCGTGCGTATTCAACAGATCTAATAATCGCTCCCACAGATCAGGATTCCTGGCAGGTTCGGTCTCCGTTCGCATCCAACGATGCTCCCGCCATTTCCGTGCCCATCCCTTCGTCACCGCGTTGACGACGTAGCGTGAATCCGTCATCAGGGTGGCCTTTTTCTCCATATTCACCAGCGCCTCGATCCCCGCAATGCACGCCTGGATTTCCATCCGGTTGTTCGTCGTCCGGCTGAAACCGGCCGACAGTTCCCGACGCTGATCGCCGTCCAGAATAACACAGCCATACCCTCCCGGCCCCGGGTTCCCGTTGCACGCTCCATCCGTGTAAATCACAACCTCCCCCACCTCCCCAACGGATGCAACCGGATCCTGCAGCTCTTCGAGCTCCGCCATCACCGCCGGATGGTGCCCCTCGACCGTCTTCAGCCATTCAATCGCAGAAGCGGCTGATGCAAAACTCTTGTAAACAGCACCCGGGTGACCCTTCACCTGGTCTTGGGCTTGCCCCTTACCCGCCCAGGCCGAGTAGACCCCCGGTTGCTTCCCCCTCGCAATCACATAGATCTTCTTCGCCATCCGTTCCTTTCACTTTTATCAATCTGTCTCCATCGCCAGGATTTAACTCTAAGACTTTTGCCCCACGATGCGAAACCGCTTCAGCCTGTTTAGCACTTGCAGCGACTGTGCTTCAGCACCCACACTAACCCATTGCCACAAGGTCGCTTACGCGCAGCCCGAGCCAGCCTTTCCTGAACACCGAACACTGAACACCGGTTGCGACCCCCCGCCCTCCACGCCATACTATGATGTACGCGACAGTTCGATCCGACCCGCAAGGTCGTCGTAAGCAGAACTGAGAAATGAACGCGAGCTATAATCAAAAGGTGTGGAAAAAGAGAAAGGGCGACCCTACCCTTCCCGTGAGATAGTTGATTCACACAAAACCGGGTGAGAGGCCCGGTTGGGAAGGAGGATCGCCGTGAAGGAACATACGCATAGAGCCCCATTGAAGTCCATGCCGACGTGGGAGACGGTTGACGATTGGATCCGTGAAGAGATCCAGGGCCGGTTCCAGTCCATTCTGGAGGAGGAGGCGACCGCGTTCTTGGGCCGGTCGTGGTATGAGCGCCGAGCCGAGGTCGATAGCTCCAGGGGCTACAGGAACGGCTACGGCAAGCCCCGGCGTCTCTCGACGAGCTGCGGAACGATCAAGGTCCGGCGTCCCCGGGTTCGTGGTCTGGAAGAGCGGTTTGAAAGCCGCATCCTCCCCCTGTTCGCCCGGAGAACCAGGGCCATTGGAGATCTGCTTCCCGACCTTTATCTCCACGGTCTCTCCCAGGGCGACTTCGAGTTGTCTTTGCGTGCGCTGCTCGGTGATGGCGCGCCGCTTTCGCCGACCTCGATCGCTCGTCTTCGAGGGAAGTGGGAGGTCGACTTCCAGGACTGGAAAGAAAGGCGTCTGGATAATCGCGAACTGGTCTACGCCTGGGCTGATGGCATCTACGTCAAAGCCGGGCTCGAGCGCGAGAAGGCGTGTCTGCTGGTCGTGATCGGCGCGATGAGCGACGGCAGCAAGGAGATCCTGGCGATAGAACCCGGTTATCGAGAGTCTACAGAATCCTGGCTCACGGTGCTCCGGGATCTCCGGGATCGCGGGCTCGAACATCCTGTCCTGATCGCCGCGGACGGGAATATGGGCATCTGGGCGGCCGTTGATCAGGTCTGGCCAGAGAGCCGGCAACAACGGTGCTGGAACCACAAGATCCTCAACGTGCTCGACAAGGTCGCCAAGCGTGCACAGGCTGAAGCCCGCGCACTGCTCGTCCAGATCCCCTATGCCGGCACGAAAAAGGAGGCCGAGAAGCTCCGGAAACGCTTTGCCGCACGGTATCGCTCACAGTTCCCTGCCGCCGTGGAGACGCTCGAAAGAGACTGGGATCGGATGGTCACGTTCTACGACTTCCCGAAGGAACACTGGAAACACCTGAGAACCACGAACGTCGTCGAGAGCCCCTTTGCTTCCGTTCGGCTTCGCACAAACGCCGCCAGGCGATTCAAGAAAGTCAGGAACGCCACGACTCTCATCTGGCGTACGCTCAAGGTCGCAGAGAGCCGATTCAGGAAACTCACCGCGCCACACTTGCTACAACAAGTCTACGATCAGAAACACTCAACCGGACCGCAGGTCGAAGCCGGGAAGATGGCCGCCTGATTTCTTTTACACACCTATTGACCTGAACTCTAATTCAGGCTATTGTCATCAACTGATCGCGCTTCATTCAAGATTTCCAGCGCCCGGCTTGACAATGGCACCCGATGGGGACGCTTGGCCTTCATGCGCTGGCCGGGGATGATCCATTCGCCTGTCTTCAAGTCGATTTCATCCCAAGTGGCAAGGCGAACCTCGCCGGAACGGCACGCGGTCAGCACCAGGAACTCGAAGGCCAGCTTGGCGGTGAGGGTCGCCGCCGAAGTCCGCACAGCCTCTATCGTCCCCGCGACCTCGCCATGGGGTAGCGCCAAGTGGTGGCGCTTGACGCCGTTATGCCGAGGCAACGCAGCGCCGATGGCGTCGCCGGCGGAGTTGTCATGCCGAAAGCCTTGGGCCACGGCCCACTTCATCACCGTGCTGATGCGCTGGCGCACCCGTCGCGCGGTTTCGGGTTTTTCATGCCAGATCGGCTCCAGGACCGCCAGCACGTCTGCTGTCGTCACCTCCGACACCGGCATCGCGCCGAGACGCGGGAACGCGTAGGCGTTCAGACTGGAAGGCCCGAGAAACAGGCCGCTCGATATGATCGGTTACACCAGCGTGACCTGGAGACACGGTCCAGGCTCGGAGGACCATCGGGTTTGGTGATTTTGTGATCTTTGCCAACGCCTTCGGCAAGGAAACTTCGTCAAACTGACGACCTGTGCGTTTTGACGTCTTTCAAGATACATTGGCCGTTTACGGGCGACCTGCCTGCAGTGGCGTGGTCCACTGCCTTAGAAGGGACAAGGGCATTGAGGATCTCAGGGAAGATGTTCAGGAGCTCCAACGAGAACGAGATGAGGTCGTAGAGGTTCTGGCTTCGAAGATTGCTGCCCGGCGTTCATTAGTTCCGTGCATAAATAAGGCTCTATCCGGGTTTCTCAACGGTGAAACTGTAGAATGACAAGGTCATAGATCGTTCCCTACGCTTGGTTGTGTGTGTAGGACAATCAAAGCGAAGGGGGTGCGACCTATGACCGGGAGCAGATTACTATCGAAACTGCTGAGATTCAAGGGGTTCCGTGTTGTCAGCTGGTGGTTTGAGGGGAGAAGCTGTTTCGTCATCGCCGTAAAGCCACATAAGAATGGTTGTTGTTGTCCGGAGTGCGGCCGTCGAGGTAAAATCGTCCGCACAATGCCCCATCCGCGTCGGTGGCGTGACATTCCGGTGTGCGGGTGGAGGGTCTGGCTTCTCTACCATCCTCGGGAGATTCGGTGTCCTACCCACGGTCGTGTGGTCGAGGAGATTCCGTGGGCGGAGCGGTTCTCTCGGGTGACGTATCGCTTCGAGTATGCCATGCTGCGCTACTGCCAGACCATGACGCAGAAGGCGGCGTCCGAGTTACTGCGCATCTCTGCCTCGACGCTGTCGGATCTCCGTCACCGATCCATCACGCGGCTTCGTGAAGGTCATCGTATCCGAGGGCTCAAAACCATCGGGATCGACGAGATCTCCTACGCCAAGCGTCACAGGTACGCCACGCTCGTTTACGATCTGGACCGCTCCTGCGTGGTGTGGGTTGGCCGCGGCAGGGCGCGTAAAACGATCGATCGGTTCTTCACAGAGGCTCTCAGTCCCTACCAGAGATCCAAGATCGAGTGGGCCTGCTGCGACATGAGCGAAGCTTACATCGGAGCCATCCAGGAACACTGTCCGAATGCCAAGCTGGTCCTCGATCGCTTTCACATCGTCAAGGCTCTCAATGCCGCCGTTGACGAGGTCCGTAAGGACCAGTGGCGTGAAGCTGCCCCGGATGAGCGCAAAGCCATGAAGGGCCTCCGATGGCTCCTCTACCGGCACTCAGCGACACGCTCCAGAGGGGATACTCGGACACTCAAAGCACTGGAGAAGGCGAACTACCGAATCTATAGAGCCTGGAGACTCAAGGACGAGTTCGAGCAGTTCTGGGAATACAAAGCGCCCTGGGCTGCCGAACGCTTCCTGAAATGCTGGACGACGTCCGCACTCAGAAGTCGACTTGAACCCCTGCGAAAGTTCGTCAGGACCCTGCGACAGCACTTCTTCGGCGTCCTCGCATTCGTGAACACGCGTCTTACCAACGCCATCGCCGAAGGCCTCAACCGAATCGTCCAAATCGTCAAGAACCGAGCCAGCGGATTCCGCACACTCGACGCATTCAACGATATGATCTTCCTTACCGTCGGAGACATAAACATCCCTGAGCAGATTCCGAAGAGGTTCCGCACACTCTAACCGCGCCCCCATGCCAGGAACCACGGCACCTTCACCCACTTCATCTCGTTGAGAGATCCGGATATAGCCATAAATAAGCACACAAAAAATCACCCCCATTAGCCCTTCCGGGAGCCCCACCAGAGCCTGTCCGGGAGCCCTTCAGAAGTGGGACACCATAGGAGTGGTACACCTTGGGGCCGTCTTTTGGTTCATAACTACAGTATTCGATACGACTTAGATGTGGTACACTCCCGGAAGCGTACCACAAGCGTTTCGGGAGCTTTTATCGGCATGATCCGTTCATTAGTTCCGTGCATAATAAGCACACAAAAAATCACGGCTCGATGATCCGATCCGATTCGAGGGAAGAAATTATGACCACAAGACAGAAGACGGCTCAGATTGAGGAACGTCGCGACGAGGTGATGAGGCTCATGCTGGGTGGTGCAAACCATCAGATAGTACGTCAGACGGGCATCTCGCACGGGACAGTACAACGGGACATCAATGCCCGCCTGGAGGGTGCAGCTGTTCAGTGTCCAGATACGACCCAATACCGCCAGCTGCAACGGGAGCGGCTCAACCAGATGCTCGTCAAGCTGTGGCCGCTGGCAATGGCGAAAGTACCCGATCTGTCAGCCATCGCCATCATTCTCAAGCTCCTGGGGCGTGAGGCAAAGCTGCTCGGCCTGGATGCTGCGCCGGAGATGGTCGAACACACCGGTTCAGAGGGGAAGGACATAACCGTCACCTACGTCTTGCCCGACGGTAAGACGGTGGAGGATTATGACGATGAGGCCGTGGCAATGGAGCGTATATTGCCAAGGCGGGTTGAGCCTGTGGACCTACCCTTGATGCCGAGGCTTGGGCGATCCGAGGCTGTCGATCCAGGTGACTGACGGGTGGAGGTAGCTGGTTCGGCGCTACAGGTGCACGCTCTGTCAGGTCGTCAAAGGCTCCCCTTGGGGGCCACCGAGCCGCAGGTCCTCGGGAAACGTAAGGAGGTCGTTATGTCGAGAAGTTTTCGTCGTGTGATTGTGGTGGTGCTTGCCGGCGGGGTGTTATGGAGTTGTGGCAGCGAGCGTGTGACGGTGTCAGAGGGGGGTCAGGGGGCTGGCGAGCAGGTTAGGCGGTCCTTGAGCAAGGCGGCTGTCGACAGGGGCGTGACGCAGGCCGTGGTGGTGGTGACGGTGCGCGAAGATGGGATGCCTGTGCCCGGTGCGGCTGTGGAGTTCTCGCGATCTATCTCCGGGCGGTCGGCCCAGTATGCGTGGTCGGACACGACGGATGAGGCGGGCCGGGCGCGGGTGGCGCTTGGTGAAAATGCGACCGGTTACTACCAGGCACGTGCGTGGCAGGACGGAAACCTGCTGGGGAGGTGGTCGAGCATCCCGATCAACGGCGGGTATGAGGTGCTGCTCGATCTGGCCGTTGGGGGGAAGGCGCGCGTGACGGGTTCATCGCTTCTGTCCTCAGCGCCCGAAGAGATCGCCGTGGGCGTCGTCGTGTCCCTGACCGGTCCCAATGCGTTGTACGGCCTGTCGGTGAGGGACGGTTTTGAGCTTGCGCTCGAAGAGGTCAACGGATCAGGTCTCATCGCCCCCAAAATCCGGTTCATCGTCGAGGACTATCGAGGCACGGCTGCGGGTGCGGTGGAAACGTTCGGTAAGCTGATCCACCAAGACAGGGTGCCCGTGATCTTGGGTCCGGGCATCTCCACGGCGGCGGTGGAGGCATTTCCGATCGCGCAAGATAATCAGGTGGTGGCGTTCAGCTCGATCTCGTCGGCGGCGGGGTTGAGCGCGATCGGCGATTTCATCTTCCGTGCGAGTCTTACCGTCGATAGGATGGTGCCGGTCGGCGTGGCGACGACCCGGGAGAAGCTGGGGTATCAGAGGGTGGCCGTGCTGTACGATCGGATCGATCTCTATTCCCAGAGCGGCTATGAGGCGTTGACGGAAGCGTTCGCGGACAACGGCGTCGAGGTTGTCGCGACCGAGACGTTCGAGACGGGCGACACCGATTTTTCGGCGCAACTGACGCGGATAGAGGCGCTCGACCCGGATGCCGTTTTCGTCTCGGCCTTGTCGCCGGAGATGACCTTGATCCTGATCCAAGGTCGTGACCTGGGCACTTCCCTTATCATCCTCGAGATGACGATCGACGAGGTCAAAGCGGCCGGTGCGGCCGCCGAAGGCGCCATCACGTTTACTTCGTGGATTCACACGGCCTCGACACCCGGGAACCAGGCTTTTGTCCAAAAGTATGAGGAGACATACGGGCAAAACCCGAACCCTTGGGCGGCGCAGTCGTATGCCGCGGTGCATGTTTTGGCAGAAGCGCTCGCGAAGGGAAAATCGACGGATGCGCGCGCGATCCGGGCGGCGATGGCCGACATCCGGGATTTCAACACGGTCCTAGGGTCATTCTCTTTCGATGCCGACGGCGACGCGATCTACGACCCCATCATCCTGGTCGTCAGGGACGGCGGGCTTGAGGTCTTCGAATAAACCGTGCCACACCAGTGGCATCGGGAGCGCAAGGCAAAAGCAAAATAGGGGGGAGCCCATGGAACAGTCTGGCAAGCCGCCGGGAGCGGCCAGCGGAGAACCGACGCTTCGGCGCAGCATAGGGTTGTGGCAAATGACGCTCTACGGAGCGGGCAGCATGCTGGGCGCCGGCATCTACGGTTTGCTGGGGCAGGTTGCTGCCGAGATGGGTTCTGCGATCTGGTTGGCCTTCGCGCTATCCATGGTCGCGGCGGGGCTGACGGGGTTGTCCTATGCCTCGCTCGGCTCGCGCTACCCGCGCGCGGGCGGTGCGGCTTATATTACCCACCGCGCCTATCGCCGCACCCTGCTGACCCATGTCGTAGGCCTCAGCGTGGCGTGTTCCGGCTTCACTTCGATCGCCGCCGGCGCGCGCGTCGTGGGTGAGAACCTGCAGGCCTTACCCGCTCTCCAAGGTCTGCCGACCGGCATGCTGGCCTTCATCTATCTCATCTTCGTGGGTGCCCTCGTCTACCGCGGTATCCGGGAATCCATGTGGGCCAATGTCGTCTTCACATTGGTGGAAGCGGCGGGCCTGCTGTTCGTGATCGCAGTCTGCCTGCGTTTCTGGGGTTCGGCGAACCTGATGGAGTTTCCTTCCCTTCCGGAGACCGAGGCGGGCCTTCCCCTCGTGTTCCTGGTCCAGGGAGTCGTGCTCACCTTCTATTCCTTCCTCGGGTTCGAAGATGCGATCAACGTCGGCGAGGAATTAAAGAATCCGCGGCGTAACATGCCGCTCGGTCTCGTGTCGGCCCTGGTGCTGACCGTCCTCATCTACATGGGCGTGTCGATCAGCGCGGTCTCGGTGGTGCCGTGGCAGGTATTGGCGGAGGCCAATGCGCCGCTGGTCGAAGTCGTGGCGCGCGCGGCGCCCTGGTTCCCGGCCTGGATGTTCATTGCGATTACCATCTTCGCGGTGGCGAATACCGGGCTGATCAACTATGTGACCGCCTCACGTCTCCTGTATGGCATGGCGCGCGACGGACAGCTGCCGCGAGTTCTCTGCAAGGTCCATCCGGCGCGCCGCACGCCCCATGTCGCTGTGGCGCTCATCTTTGCGGTGATCGTGCTCTTGATCCTGTCGGGCGACATTTCGCAGCTGGCTTCGGCTACGGTGCTCCTCCTCCTTCTGGTGTTCTCGGTCGTAAACAGTGCGCTTGTCATCCTGAAGCTCAGACCCGGTGAACCCGAGGGCGGCTTCGAGCTGCCGATCGCCGTGCCCGCACTCGGCGCGGTCGTCTGCTTCGCGATGTTCGCGGCCCGGGTCGGGGCTGGCGACTGGCGGGCGCCGGCGATCGCGGGCGTCCTGCTCGCGGGTGTCCTCGTGCTCCATCTCCTGCTCCGTCCACAGCTCTCCAAGAGTGGCGAATAGCGTGCGTGGTGGTTGTGCGATGAGGTGTTCGGCGGCGGTCGGACTCGTCGGAGGGACATTCTAGGGGTAGGGGGCCTGCTCCGTCCCAGACCTCGATACCGCCGTATGCAAAGCGTGGCACGGGCGGCGCGGGCCGACACTGTTGAGCTCTCGCTGGCCCGCCTTACCCCGGGTCTTCTCGGAGATTCCCGCGGGAGGTCGCCGGGGATCAGGCCGACGGCCTGAAGTTCCTCGATGAAGCCGAACATCGCCCTCCTCGATCCGGTCGGGATAGAGGATCCCGTCGAGATGGTCGCACTCATGCTGGATGATGCGCGCGTGAAACTCCTCCGCCTTCCCCAAACAGAAGGACCTATCACACCGAAGGGTAAGCGATGAGCCTGATCGTTTCGGAAGTCTATGATGCGCTGATCGAGGCCGGCGCGTCCGAGGAGAAGGCGAAGGCCGCGGCGGGGGCGATCCCTCTGGCCGAGCGGCTGGCCACGAAGGAGGACCTGGTCGAACTGATAGCTGCTATCGACGGGCGGTTCGCCAAGGTCGACGAGCGGTTCGCCAAAGTCGAGCGCGACCTGGCGGTGCTCAAGTTCGGGTATGGTCCCGTGATCGTGGGGTTGCTGATCAAGATCGCCTTTTTCTCGTAGATGCCGCGCAGCCAGATCATCGCCAGAGAATCCCGGACGCGGACCTACCGGGGTCGGCCTGCCTCCCTCTACTACACGGTCGTGCCGGTTGACGGGACGCCGAAGTGGGAGACGGTGGAGCCGTCTGTCGCCGGCCGTCCCGCGACGCGCAAGGACGCGGAGACGTCGCTGGCAAAACGCCTAAAAGATCTCCACGACGGGAAGCTCCGGGTTCGCGCGGACCTCACCTTCGCCGCTTTCTCACAGATCTGGCTCGAGGACTACGCCCGGGCCGAAGTCGCCCCCCCGCACGCTCGACACCTACCGCTCCCACTTCAAGAAGAACATCTTTCCCGCGATTGGCTCCAAGCGGATCGACGCGCCCAGGTCGTCCAGCGCTTCAAGGCGAGCCTGTCCCACCTGTCTGCCGAGACGGTGCGCAAGCACCTGTCCCTCCTGCGTCAGATGTTCAACCACGCCATCGAGTGGGGCTACTGTGTACAAAATCCGGCGCGCAAGGTCCGGCTGCCCACGGTGCGCCGCCGCCGGGTGAAGCCCTGGAATCCTGCTGAGCTCAGGCAGTTTCTAAACGCCGTTCCCGAAGACTGGTATGCCTACTTCCTGTGCGTGGTGTCGGGGGGATTGAGGGTCGGCGAGTCGCTGGCGATGCGGTGGAGGAACCTCGACTGGGAGGGCGGGCGCTACCACGTGAAGGAGAGCGTCAGGCGGGACGGTGGGCCCTCCAAAAACCGCCACCTCGATCGCCTGGGTGGACCTGATGCCCGAGGCGATCAGGGCGCTAGAAGCCCACAGAGCCCGCCAGAGCGAACGGAAGATCGGGGCCGGGGGGACACCCAGGATCTCATCTTCTGCACCCGCTACGGCAAGCTCCTGCACGACCGCAACGTCGTCAACCGGATCTATCTTCCATCTATATCGAAAGGCCCAACGAGAGGGCCAGGCGGGAAGGCGGCCCCGAGCTCAGGCGGCTCCCGTTCCATTACCTCCGCCACGCCTGCGCCTCTTTGATGATCACGGCGAACGAGAACCCGAAAAAGATCCAGGAGCAGATGCGGCACGCCTCGATCACGATGACCTACGACATCTACGGCCACCTCCTCCTGGAGGCCGCCGGCCACGAAGCCGGGCCCGGGTCCAGGATCGGCAAGATGCTGTTCAAAACGTAGAATCGGAGGAGATCGTTGCGGGTCATCCCCCGGGACTGTTCTGGAATTGGATTGAATCCGCTCACGAAACGCGCACTTGAGCCGCGCGAAGGCTGGGAAAATCCGATGATCCGTTTCCACGCATCATGGCTTCGGACAGCGCTCGCTGCGGCGGTCGCGACGACGGCTTCGGGCATGGCATTCGCGCAGACGACGAGCACGTCCGCGCGGTCCTGCCCGTTCACCACGTCGCCTGTCGCCATCGGCGCGGCGGAGTCTGTATCCTCGGGGCCCACGTCCCGTGATGATTTCTACTTCCGGGCCGGGGTTGTTCTCGACGGGTCGCAAGAAACGCGGTTCAAGAATGTGGACTGTTCAAGCACCTCTCCGGCGGCCCTCTATGGCTTCGGGAACGGTAGCGACGACGCGCCCCTGAGTTCGCTCGGTGATTTCGGAACGATGGCCGGTTTCGAGTTCGGGCTCGGCTATAATGCCGCGACGCCCGCCCTACGGATCGAAGCAGTCATTCAGCACCGCCCGAACTTCTCCTTCGAGGGCCGCGCCAATTTTACTCAAACCACGGGGCGACAAGCCGTCTCGGCGGATCTGTCCTCCCTGACCGGCATGCTTGCCGCTTACCTGGACCTCCCCGAACTCGGCCTGCCCCGGCTCGGTCCCTTCAGCCCGTTCATCGGCGCCGGCGGCGGCCTGTCCCGCATCGATATCGATGAAACGCAGATGGAGTTCCCGAAGACGGCGACCCGCGTTCCAGGCGGACAACGGGTCAATCTCGCTTGGATGCTGGGGGCGGGATTTGCAGCATCTCCGGGGGAGAACGTGACGCTTGATCTCGCTTGGCGTTACACGGATTACGGCGCCGTCGAAACCGGCAGAGCCAGAGGCCGGATCGTCTGGCACGACGGGAACCGCGACCCGCTGGAGATCAATTTCGCCGAAACGAGGGCTGATCTGCGAGGGCATGGACTTATGCTCTCCTTGCGCCACGTGTTCTGAGCCGGCAGTTCGGCCGGCCCGATATCCGTTCCCTGCCGCAACCGGTGATGCCCTTGTCGATGTTATTCCTTGCCAGTCTTTTCCAGCCCTCCAAGCCGCAGCTCCCCATTCCATGATGCCGATCCCGGAGCTTGGCGACATCCGTTCCCCCGGAAGCGCTTGGAAGTTCCGACCCTTCGGGTCGCCGCGGAGGGGGCGGCTGATGAAGGCCATGAGACCGTCTTCAGGCTTCATGCCGGACGAGGGTGTGCGGCGTGGGTCGGCGTTCGGGTGATGGGGCTGGCCGGCACTCCGACCGTCCATATGCGGTCAGTTGAGGCGAGACCACCGGTTGCTCTGGTGCGAGCCTCAGGCTATTGTTCGGGTGTCTACCCGCACGCTTATTACCACATCAGGGTCCTTTAAACTTCTAACTAGTGTCACGTCCCGCGTATAAGCTTCAAAAGTTTATGGACTTTCTCGAGGATTGAATCTGCCGTGGCGGTCCAGACGAAGGGTGTAGAATTCTCGTTGTAGTGATCAGTGAATTTCTTGATGCAGGCGATCAGGTCCTTGACGCTTCTGAAGGTGCCTCGTCGAATGGCTCTTTGGGTGATGATACCGAACCAGATCTCTACCTGGTTCAGCCAGGAGGCATATGTTGGTGTGTAGTGCACGTGATATCGTTTCCGTGAGGCGAGCCAACGCTTGACGTTCGGGTGCTTGTGCGTGCCGTAATTATCGACGACCAGATGGATGTCGAGATCCTTTGGGACGTTCTTGTCGATGTGCTTGAGGAACTGAAGGAACTCTTTGTTGCGGTGTCTGGGCTTGCACTGAGTCAGAACTTTGCCGGATGCGATGTTGAGCGCTGCAAAGAGGGTGGTCGTGCCGTTCCGGATATAGCTGTGAGTGACGCCCTCGACGTATCCGAGACCCAAAGGAAGAATCGGTTGTGTCCGTTCGAGTGCTTGAATCTGGCTCTTCTCGTCTACACAGAGCACCATCGCGTTGTCCGGTGGGTTCAGGTATAGACCGACGATATCCCTGACTTTCTCGACGAAGAAGGGATCGTTCGACAGTTTGAAGTGCTTCTGTCGATGCGGTTGCAGTCCAAAAGCTTTCCATACACGTTGAACCGAGGACTTGGAGAGCCCCGTCTCGTCGGCCATCGAACGACAGGTCCCAGTGGGTGGCACCCTTCGGTTGCTTCTTGAGCGTCTTGTAGATGAGGGAGGAGATCTCTTCGTCGCTGACCGACCGTGGCCCTCCAGGACGCAATTCGTCATACAGTCCCATCAAGCCTTGCTCGCAGAAGCGACGACGCCACTTGCCGACAGACGCTCCGGACAACCCGACTCGTTCCGCGATCTCCTGATTGGTCAGACCGCAATCGCTCATCAAGACGATCTTCGCGCGACGCACCAAAGCGTGAGACATGCTACGCGAACGAGACAATGACTCGAGTTGATCGTGGACCTCATCACTGATGTTCAGTGGCTGTAACGGACGACCTCTAGCCATCGGTTCCTCCCAAGAATGAGTGCTTGAGGAACCATACGACAGAATCGAATATTTTTCTAGTTATTCCTGGGACGTGACACTAGCGTCTTTGTGTTCAGAATCCGATGAACGCGGTTAAAACCCTTGAAGCTTATTTCGACGCACTCGTTGCTGGTGACGCAGAACGGTTGATTGCTCTCATCTCAAGGGCCGATCACTTCGTCAAGATCGGCACGGACGATGGGGAATACATTCAAGGGGGATCGAAAGTCGCTGATTACTATCGTCATCACGTCGCCAGCACGCGGAACTTCTCGATCGACGTCGACCATATGGACGTGCAGGAGCGAAACAGCACAGCCTGGTTCTACACTCGTCAGACGTGGCAATTGGAGTGGCAGGGGCACCAGGAAACCCTCGCAATGCGCCTGACCGGCGTCCTGGAAAAGGAAAGCGATAACTGGAAATTCGTCCAGATCCACGCCTCCATCGGACACCCACCAATTTCATAATTCCCTAATGTCCTAACTTCATAATCGAGGTCACAGTGTCCCTCAGACTCACGCTTCTCGGCACCGGCACTCCCTCTCCGTTCATCCATCGCGCAGGCTCCAGCTACCTCGTCACGTTCGGTGACAACGTGTTCCTCTTCGACTGCGGCCCCGGCTCCGTTCGCCGACTGTTGAGGAAGGGTTTTACGCCCGATGCCGTCACGCACCTCTTCCTGACCCATCTTCACTACGATCACTGCGTCGACTACGGGTATCTCGTCCTCTGCCGCTGGGACCAGGGAGCAGGCAAGATTCCCGAGCTCGAAGTCTACGGCCCACCGCCCGTCGCACGTATGACCGAACGCCTCTTCGCGGAAGACGGCGCTTTCGGGCCCGATCTCGCGGCACGGACGCGTCACGAAGGAAGCGATTTCGTTTACGAAATGCGAGGCGGCGTTTTGCCTCGTCAGAGACCATCACCCCACGTGACCGAGGTATCGGATGGCGACACCATCGACGGCAGCGGGTGGAGCGTGTCTGTCGCCGAAGTCATCCACGTCCAGCCTTACCTCAGGTGCCTCGCCTACAGGTTCGAAACGGCCGACAAGACCATCGTCTTCGGCGGCGACACCGCTCCCATCGACAGCCTGACGAACCTGGCGCGCGAAGCCGACGTTCTCATTCACATGTGCCACCTGATGAACGGCGTCGTCACCGACCCCAGAATCACCGGATGCTGCTCTGGCCATCTCGACGCCGCCCGTACGGCTCGTGATGCGGGCGTGAAGACGCTGGTGCTCGTCCACATCACGAATCAGATGGAAGGACCAGGGGTGCGCGAACGGGTCCTGCGCGAAGCGGGAGAGATCTACGACGGGGACATCATCTTCGGTGAGGACTTGTTGGAGGTACCGCTGGGAGGGATCGAGACCGAAAAGATTCAGTAGCGGGAGAAAGAATCGATATCTGATATCCGACGCAAGAAATCAGATGTATGAGATTTCCTCTCTCGGATATATGATCTCACTTCTCGGATGTCGGATATCGTTTTGCTCGTGGGCGCTTCTATAGTTTCCAGAAGTACGAAACTTTCATCTGCACCGAGCGGTTCAGCTGAGCGAAGTCACTCTCCGTGTCCCAGGCGTGGTTGTAAACGAGGAAGATGTCGCTGCCGGGTGCAAAGCGATAATTGAGGAGGAAGTTGCTGCCGACAACCTCACGCCGGCTGTTCCACTGGACAAGACCGCGAATGAAGAAATCCGGCGAGAAGGTGTAGAGGAACCGGTTCGTCAGCTGATTGGTCTGGAAGTCGCCGCCTGGCAACGCCACGCGGTTGTTTGAATAGGTCGTCTCGATCGTAAACTGGCTCGACAGCTTGATGTCGCCTCCGAGCGAGATACGCTTTCGCGTACCATCGAAGAATTCTCCCCACTGATAGGACGCGCGCCCCCCGATCGCCCGGGCGCCGTTCGAGAACAGATTCGCGCTATACGACGTGAACGCATAGTCGCCGATCGGAATCTCGACGTCGTCCGACACGTCGAAAACATCGTCCAACCGTTCGAACCGCCGCTCGACGCGCATGCCAATCCAGTCGTCCGATTTCAGGTTCGTGAAGAACGAGGACCGAAGCCTACTCGACTGAAGCAGGTTGTTCTGATCCGTGAGGTAGGTGTACTCCGGGCCGAACGAGAACTGGCGGATGGCCGGCAGGTTTCTGAACCGCGGCCGCCATCGCGTTTCGACATTGTACCGCCGGATGTCGTCCCGTGGTACGAACCCGACCTCGGGGTTGAAGTTCTCCTGCACATCTAGATACTTCGCCTCCAGCTGGAGGTTGTATTTCCGGAACTCCACTTCTGCGTTGTGAGCCAGGTCCTTTTCGAGCTTCCCTGGTGTCCAACTCTTTGCGAACCATCCCTTCAGCTTGAGCGCCGAGCCGAAGAAGGAAAAATTGAGATCGCCCCCGATCACCCGGTTGTAGTCATCATCCTCGCCCGGCGACCGGTTCGTTCCGATGAACCCGATGTTCGATCGGCCGAAGATGTCCCGCCGAACACGAAGGACAGACAGGTTGGTCCGCTCCACGCTCAGTGTGTCGGGTATGTCCACATCGATCGTATCGGTGAACGATCCACCGAACAGCTCGGCTTCGTCTTTATCGAGTGAGTCGCCGAAAGCGGTAATGAATCGGTCTTCCGTATCCTCACCAACAAACGTTCCTGCCTTTGTCATCACGTTGAGCGCGCCGATCTCGTAGGCGCCCGCTCGCCCCGTTACCTTGCTGCCGAAGATAACCGGGATATTGTGTCCGTCCTGGATACCGATCTTTCGACTGTAGAAGACCAGCGTGGGCGGACGGCTGTTACTGCCGCCACGGAACTCGATCGTCTCGCCGAAATCGAAGATACCGGCCCCTTCGAGGAAGAAGTCTCGCAGTTCGGGGAAGAAGAGGCTGAATCGCGTCAGGTTCACCCGCTCCTGATCCGCCTCGACCTGGGCAAAGTCCGTCTTGTAGGAAAGGTCCAGCGTCAGACTCGGGGTCAAACCGTACTTGAGATCGACCCCTGCATCGAGCGTAGGCTGCTCGGTCGGGTCGAGGCCGTCGAACTGCCGGTTGGTACCACCCAATGAGTAGGGCGTGATCTGAAGACGCGGCTTCGTTCTCAGCGCGCCGATGCCGCCGAGCGTCCCCAACATCGATGTTCGATACTGGCCGCGGAATCCATAGTCCAAAGGGGGTGGCATCAAGAAGATTTCCTCGTTCTTGCGCTTGATGGTGCGCCCCAGATTCAGCCCCCAGATCGCATCCCCGCTCTCTGCGTAGCGTAACTGATCCAGATCGATCGCCATCTCGGCGCTCCATCCTTCTGCATCCCGAGACGACCTGGTTTGCCAGATACAGTCCCACGCCTCATTGCGAGTGCGGCCTTCGTCGCTCAGAAGCATGTCATACTGAGCACCGAGCGGATTCGTTCTGAAGTAGAAGCCACCCCGCCGGTCGTTGTATGTGTCGAAGATCACGGATACGTTGTCGTCGTCGTTCAGCTCCGAATCACGCTGCATGCGGGACGCCACGATTCGGTTCGGTTCGGAGTCATAACAGCGGAAGCCGAGGTAGATACGGTCGTCATCCACGAGGATGCGAACTTCGGTCTTCTCCGTTGCGGGATCCCCCTCGAAGGGCTCTCGCTGCAAGAAATCGTCGATCGACATGGCCGACTGCCAGACCGCATCGTCGAGGCGGCCGTCGATCTTGGGTGGTTCAGCAGTCCGATAAGCCTGGACCTGAGGCGCGGAAAGCCCACGGGAGAACAACGGAACCGAAACCGAGGGCATCCCACGTTGTGGAATCAGCGGGTTCGCAGGCGGCGTCATCGGCTTGGGGGGGAAGCTGAATAACCGTAGGCTTCCACCGGCAACCTTCAACAAGGAGGCCTGCGTGATGCCCGGTTCGAGGTCGACGAGTTCCGCGCGGGCAAACCGTCGCGATCCCTCCACGATCTGCGCGATTCCGATCAGGCTGGACCTGTCCGGAGCCGCAGAGGACCCATTGGTCATGGCCCCGTTAAAGACCTGGAATCGATCGCCCGGGCGCACAGGTGTGCCGTCTCTCAAGGAAACGAACAGCATCCTGTCGGACATCCGCACGACGTGCCCCCGCAGTTCCTGACCGGAGACGGGGCCGGTGAAGCAGATCAGTAGACAGAAGAAAGCTGACAGATGGGCTCGCATCATCGATTCCATACACTGTTTAGACAAAGAAGGGGGCCCGCAGTCCAAAGGACCGTGGGCCTTTATACTATCGTCCTGTTAAGTAATTGTATTTACAGTCATGACCTCCGGCAAAGCCGGAGGCTTGAAAACTTGTGAACCGCTCAAAGCGGTTGGAAACCAAGCGCCACCTAAAGGTGGCGATTACCTGAAAATGTTGAGCTGGTCGGTCCTCCCGCTCCTGGTTCTGGATATACTCCCGAACCGTCTGTTCATCCTTGCCAAGGTGAGGTCCCTATCCTAGGAGCCTGTCGGAGTACCCAGCCGGAGGAAGATTTCGTATTGTAGAAGTGCGATCAAGGTTCCGACTCTGAATTGGAGGTTTCCGTTGAGCACTTCTACTCGGTTTCGTGTCTACAATCCGGCTCAGTTGATGTTGCTGCCTCCGGATCTCCGGAGTTGGCTTCCCAAGGGTCATCCGACCTACTTCATTCTGGATATCGTCGGACAACTTGATTTGTCCGCGATCTACGAGACCTACGATGGGTCTCAAGGTGGCCAGCCACCGTATGATCCCCGGATGATGGTGAGCCTACTGCTGTATGGTTACTGTGAAGGCATCAGGAGTTCCCGCAAGATCGAGCGTGCGACCTATGACTCGGTTGCTTTCCGTGTGCTCAGCCTGGATCAGCATCCTGATCACGACACGATATCGACCTTTCGTCAACGGCATCTGGATGCCCTCTCAGGTCTGTTCAGGCAAGTGCTGTGTCTCTGCGTGAAGGCAGGTCTGGTGAAGCTGGGACACGTGGCGTTGGATGGCACGAAAGTCAAAGCAAATGCCTCAAAACACAAAGCGATGAGCTACGGCCGGATGAAGAAGAAAGAAGCCGAGATCGAGGCCGAAGTGCGCAGACTCTTGACCGAGGCCGAAGCCACTGACGCGGCCGAAGACGAACTCTACGGAAAGGACAACCGCGGCGACGAGTTGCCCGAGGAGTTGCAGCACCGGGAGACTCGACTCAAAGTAATCCGCGACGCAATAGCCGAGATCGAAGCCGAAGCGGAGGCTGAGTTTCCTGAGAAGCAGGCAGCGTATGAAGAGAAGGTAAAGGCCCGGGAGCGCCGCGGCGGTCGTGGACGTAAGCCCAAGCCTCCATCGAAAGAGCCCGACTGAAAGGAACAACTGAACTTCACCGATCCCGACTCACGGATCATGGTCTCAGGGGGCCAATTCCTTCAAGCCTACAACTGCCAAGCTGCTGTGGATGACAAGGCCCAGATTGTCGTTGCTGCCGACGTCACCCAAGAAGCTGATGACAAGAACCAGATGACACCTATGGTCAACCAGATCAGAGCGAATATGGGCGGCACGACACCCAAGCACCTCACTGCCGACACCGGATACTTCAACCAAAGTCAGGTCGATCAGGTTCAATCAGATGGCGTCGACCTCTATGTGGCGACGACAAAACAGAAACATGGAACGCCCATCGCGACCTGCCCCAGGGGACGGATCCCCAAGGGGCGCAACGACGAAAGACAAAATGGCGAGAAAGCTTCTCACACAGAAAGGTCGCTGCACCTACTGGAAAAGAAAACAGATCATCGAACCCGTGTTTGGACAGATCAAATCCGTTCGGAACTTCACCCGATTCTCATTCCGCCGAATCCACAAAGTCATCAGAGAATGGAACCTGATCTGTCTCACACACAACCTTCTGAAACTCTATCGACTCTCATTGGCTACCTGATCCCGAAGAGGAACTCGGCTCAAGGAAAAAACGAAGGTAACCGGTCGCTGACAGACTCAGCTGGACTTAATCTCAACGAGCTTCCGGGTGTAACCTGACAGGCTCCTAGTTGAAACTTAAAGGGCTCCAAACTTACGTTGTGGGTAGACGTGTGAGAGCGTGTACCCGTAAGAAAGGAGCCCACGATGGAGAAGCTATTTGCAGGGGATGGCGAAGTCAAGGTTGGGTCAGACGTTATGGATTTGGAGACGCGTTTATCGGTGATCCGGGCGCTGATTCCGCTGGGTCTGGAGGCCGTTGCCGACGTGCTCCAGCAGGAGGTGGAGCAGCTCGCAGGCGTTCGGTATGCGCGTAAGGGTTCAGAGCAGTCGCATCGTCGATGGGGAAGCCAGAAAGGGTCCGTGTATCTGATGGACCAGAAGCTGCCGGTGGCCGTTCCCCGTGTGCGCGACGTCGAGTCCGATACGGAGGTTTCTCTGGCCGCATACCGGGGGATGCAGAGGCCCAGAGCGATGGATGAGAAGCTGCTGCTTCGTGTGCTCAAGGGAATCTCCTGTCGCAACTACAGAGCCTGTGCAGAGTCGGTACCCGAAGCGTTCGGAATTTCGGCATCCTCCGTCTCGCGACGGTTCATCAAAGCCACCGCAAAGAAGCTGAAGCAGTTCCAGGAACGACCGCTCGACGACTACGACTTGGTCGCCCTGTTCATCGACGGAAAGAGCTTTGCCGACGAAGAGATCGTGATCGCTCCGGGCGTCACGACGGACGGCCAGAAGATCCCCCTGGGCTTCGTCGAATCGGCGACGGAGAACGAACGGATCTGCCGTCAGCTGATCCAGGATCTCATCCGGAGAGGCCTGTGCTACGACCAGGGCCTTCTCGTTGTGCTGGACGGCTCAAAGGGACTCCGCAGTGCCGTCACCAAAGCCCTCAAAGGGGATGTGTGCGTGCATCGCTGTCAGTGGCACAAGCGCGAGAACGTCGTCAGCTACCTCCCGGAGGCAGAACGTCCAAGAGTTCGACGGAAACTTCAGAAAGCCTATGACTGCGACACCTACGAGGAGGCAAAGGCCGCACTCGAATCACTCAAACCCGAACTCAAGCTGATGAATCAGTCTGCCGTGGCAAGCCTCGAGGAAGGACTGGAGGAAACCCTGACCCTCCACCGGCTGGGGATGCTCCCGTTCTTGAAGCGAAGCTTCCGAACCACCAATTGCATCGAGGCGCTCAACAGCATGACCGGCAACCTGATACGGAAGGTCAACCGCTGGAACAACTCTCCTCAGCGACACAGATGGGTCGCGGCCGCACTCCTCGACATCGAACCACGCCTGCGACGCGTGAGCGGATACAAACACCTCCCGCTGCTCAGGCAAGCACTGAAAAACAACCTGAATCTCGGCGACAATCAAGATGCTCGGCAGAGAGCATGAATACCACGGAGCCCGATGAGTTTCAACTGACTATGGGACTTGACCCTTGCCAACGGTGGAGACCCAGTAGCCTCTTGCCCAGAAATGCTGCCCGGTGAAGTTCGACCTGCGTCCCAGATAGTTCCGAGCAATGTGAATCGCACTCTTTCCTTTGATGAACCCTACCGTCTGAGCTACTGAGTGCTTCGGCGGGATCGAAATCAACGTGTGCACATGGTCGGATCGCAGGTGACCCTCTTCCACACGGCATTCCTTCTGTGCGGCCAGATCCCGAATCACCTCGCCCAGATAGCGACGAATTTCACCATACAACACTTTTCTACGATACTTCCGAACCCAAACAACGTCATACTTGCACTCCCATACCGTGTGACGTAGACTCCTTACGTTGTTCATTAGAGAGCCTTCCTTCCGTGTGCTTTGAGCGGTCCACGGCAAGGGAGGGAGCTATAATCAAAAGGTGTGGAAAAAGAGAAAGGGCGACCCTACCCTTCCCGTGAGATAGTTGATTCACACAAAACCGGGTGAGAGGCCCGGTTGGGAAGGAGGATCGCCGTGAAGGAACATACGCATAGAGCCCCATTGAAGTCCATGCCGACGTGGGAGACGGTTGACGATTGGATCCGTGAAGAGATCCAGGGCCGGTTCCAGTCCATTCTGGAGGAGGAGGCGACCGCGTTCTTGGGCCGGTCGTGGTATGAGCGCCGAGCCGAGGTCGATAGCTCCACGGGCTACAGGAACGGCTACGGCAAGCCCCGGCGTCTCTCGACGAGCTGCGGAACGATCAAGGTCCGGCGTCCCCGGGTTCGTGGTCTGGAAGAGCGGTTTGAAAGCCGCATCCTCCCCCTGTTCGCCCGGAGAACCAGGGCCATTGGAGATCTGCTTCCCGACCTTTATCTCCACGGTCTCTCCCAGGGCGACTTCGAGTTGTCTTTGCGTGCGCTGCTCGGTGATGGCGCGCCGCTTTCGCCGACCTCGATCGCTCGTCTTCGAGGGAAGTGGGAGGTCGACTTCCAGGACTGGAAAGAAAGGCGTCTGGATAATCGCGAACTGGTCTACGCCTGGGCTGATGGCATCTACGTCAAAGCCGGGCTCGAGCGCGAGAAGGCGTGTCTGCTGGTCGTGATCGGCGCGATGAGCGACGGCAGCAAGGAGATCCTGGCGATAGAACCCGGTTATCGAGAGTCTACAGAATCCTGGCTCACGGTGCTCCGGGATCTCCGGGATCGCGGGCTCGAACATCCTGTCCTGATCGCCGCGGACGGGAATATGGGCATCTGGGCGGCCGTTGATCAGGTCTGGCCAGAGAGCCGGCAACAACGGTGCTGGAACCACAAGATCCTCAACGTGCTCGACAAGGTCGCCAAGCGTGCACAGGCTGAAGCCCGCGCACTGCTCGTCCAGATCCCCTATGCCGGCACGAAAAAGGAGGCCGAGAAGCTCCGGAAACGCTTTGCCGCACGGTATCGCTCACAGTTCCCTGCCGCCGTGGAGACGCTCGAAAGAGACTGGGATCGGATGGTCACGTTCTACGACTTCCCGAAGGAACACTGGAAACACCTGAGAACCACGAACGTCGTCGAGAGCCCCTTTGCTTCCGTTCGGCTTCGCACAAACGCCGCCAGGCGATTCAAGAAAGTCAGGAACGCCACGGCTCTCATCTGGCGTACGCTCAAGGTCGCAGAGAGCCGATTCAGGAAACTCACCGCGCCACACTTGCTACAACAAGTCTACGATCAGAAACACTCAACCGAACCGCAGGTCGAAGCCGGGAAGATGGCCGCCTGATTTCTTTTACACACCTATTGACCTGAGCTCAAGGGAGGCTCTTACATATTTCTGGAACTGTCAAACTCTGGGAGTCTCCCCGGCAGAGCCGGGGGCTTACCAAGGTTTAGTTATTTGCGTATGGAGGGTGGGCATTCTACAAGTTAGGTCTAAGGCAACACTGAGCTGAACAGTAATGACTCACTACGACTTTATAAGGATAAGCAGCAACCGGCTTTCGGGCTATCGCTATATTGGGCCCGTATTGTAAGCAAGGCGGGAGCCTGGCAACTATGGTAGGATCCTCAAGAGAACCCTTGTCACACCGGTACGCTTCCTGGCCGGGCCCCACTTTTCGGTCACGCTGGTTCTACGAGAGAGACCGACCCAAGATGGATCTCCCCGGCCAGAGACGACCGGTGGAGGCTTTCGACACACAACCGGGATGACATTCGTCTTAGCGGAGGGTAACGGATGTCCCCGTGCGGAAGCACGGGGACGAGCGCGGGTCGATGTCAACGGAAGAAGCCAGGCCGAGCCTGGCAACTATCGTTTCCGTGTCTTCCGTGTATGGGCTTATCCGAAGCCGTGCCCTCACTGTACCAAGAGGTGGTCCCCATTTCAGGTCTCCCTTTCGTGTATCGTGGTTTTCGTGGTTCTGTGGTTTTGCCTTTCCTTCCGTGTGTTCCGTGGTCCCCAGGTTTTGTTCGCGTCTTTTAGGAGCGCCAAATGGCCCCCTGGAAAATCGACGTTACCCTCCTCAACCTGACCGGCTACTCCAGCAACGGCGCCGAGGTCTGGCTCCTCGACGATGATCGGCTCGTCGTTCGCGTCAACTCCGAATCCGAATCCGGCCTCTGTGACGACTTCTTCGTCGAAGACCATCGCACGACGCTCCTCACATCCGTCGACGGCGGCATCACCTGGGAGAACAACGATGGCCCCCTGCCCATACGCGGAGCCGACGCGCCCGACGGCTCACGCGTCTACATCGGCAACGAGGGGCTGTCCAGCGACGAATTGCGCGATCACCTGGAGCGTGAAGGACTCGGCCATCTCTACAAACCAGAAGGCCGTATGGCCTATCGCCTCTACAAAGCAGAGAAACGCGCCGACCTCGAAGCGCAGGGTCACATGGTCAGTGACGCGTTCGAAGGCATCGTCGCCGTCTATCCCCCACTGGCCACGTGTCGATCCACCGACGGTGGCGAGACGTGGACGCGCGAACCGATCCCAAACGCCCCGCGTGGCGACGCCCCCTTGGGGGCGCACATGGTCGGCTTCTTCGGCCGCACCCTTCGCCTCGACGACGGAACGATCATGGGCTCCCTTTACGGTCGCCTGAACCGCACCGACACCACAACACGCGTGTGGGTCGCTCGCACCACCGACGGCGGTCACAACTGGACCTTCACGCCCGTATTTTTCGACCCCGAAGACAAGATCGGCTACAACGAAACCCACCTCCTGCGTCTCCGGTCGGGTCGCATCCTCGCCCTCGCGCGCCCGTTGTTCCCCGCCGATCAGAACATGTGGCAGAGCGTCTCCGACGACGACGGCCTCACCTGGAGCGAGCCAGCGCAGGTCCCGTTCTGGGGTTTCCCCGGCTATCCCATCCAGCTCACGAATGGCGACATCCTCGTCACCTACGCCCATCGCCGTCACCCGGTCGGCGTGCGCGCCTGCCTCAGCCACGACGACGGTGACACCTGGGATGTCAAAAACGAGAAAATCATCCGCGACGACTCGCTACCCAAAGGCGTCGGCTATCCCCAATCCGTCCAGCTTGCCGACGGGAGCATCCTCAGCGTCTACGCCATGAGCAAGATCGACGCTCTCAAACCGGAAGACGAAATCGGCTACGCCAAGAAACTCGTCCTCCACCCCTGGTTTCACACCGTCGCTTGCGCCAGCAAATACAGTCCCGACTATGTCAGAACTCGAGGCCAGGCAGCGACCCCACCCGAGGGCGTTCACCCGAGACGCACGGGCCACGGGACGGACCGGATCACCGACAGTCCCCAACGGTAACGTTACCCCGGGGATCACTGGCCAGCGCAGGATCCATCGATTGACTCCGCTCTGTTGGCCGGACTACCTTACGTGCCGATCATACAAACCTCACCCCTGTAATCCAGAACTGGAGGATCTGATGGCCGATACGTGGATGTTGCGCGGCGTTGAATACGCAAACTGCAATTGCGCGTACGGTTGCCCCTGTCAATTCACCTCACCCACCACGAACGGATCCTGTGAAGCCGTCGTGTCCGGGTTAATCGAGGAAGGTCATTTCAACGACACCTCATTAGATGGGCTGAAGTGGGCGATGCTCGTCAAATGGCCCGGCGAAATCGCCGACGGCAACGGAACACAGATGGCCATCATCGATGAGTCCGCCGAAGAAGATCAGCGCGCGGCGCTCGGGACGATCCTCTACGGTGGGTCTACGGCCCCTGGAGCGACACATTTCTTCGTCTACAACAGCACGATGAGTGAAACACGCGATCCCGTCTATGCGCCCATCGAGCTGGACATCGACGTGGATGAACGGCAAGCCACCCTTCGCATCTCCGGTATCGTGGAGTCCGTCGGCACCCCCATCATCAGCCCCTTCACGGGTGAACCGGCGCAAGCCCGCATCAACCTGACCAACGGGTTCGAGTATACCTTCGCCGAGATGGGTTCGGGCAAAACGACGTGCGAGGTGCCCGGCCTCGAATTGGAGTTCGACGGGACCTATGGTCAGTTCAACATCCTGCACATGAACCAGGACGGCGTCATCCGCTGAGCGGCCGGCCGATGGCTCAGCCCGAACCGGCGGTCTCCGCTCGCTCCCTTTGCGGGACCGCGTGACCATCCTGTCCATCCTGGGGACCCTCACGCTCTTATCGTGGGTCTACCTAGTCGATATGGCTTTTAGGATGGACGAAATGATGATGATGCAGATGCCGGTGTGGACGACATCCTACTTCGTCGCCATGCTGCTGATGTGGATCATCATGATGATCGGGATGATGGTCCCCTCGGCCATCCCCATGGTCCTGATCTTTGCGGCCGTCGCGCGAAAAGCCGCCGATCAGGGCACCCACGTCTCGACATATTCATTCGTCGTCGGCTACATCGTCATCTGGAGTCTCTTCAGCGTCGTCGCAACACTCGCTCAGTGGCGTCTGGATGAAGCCGCTCTCCTCTCCCCGATGATGGTCGCGAACAGCCCTGTATTCGGCGCCGGACTCCTGACCGCCGCCGGGCTCTACCAGCTCACCCCCATGAAAGACGCCTGCCTGAAGCACTGTCGTTCCCCAGCCCACTTCATCTCCAACAGCTGGAAGCCCGGCACCTTCGGCGCCTTTCGGATGGGACTCCACCACGGCGCCTTCTGCCTCGGGTGCTGCTGGGGCCAGAGATTCCCGTGACGATCGTGCACGAGCGCCAGAGGTGTTACGGCTTACGATAGATTCCCTCCCAAGTTACGCTATTCGCGTTCTCACGCACCAAGAACTGACGACCGGAGATAAGGGGGATGAACTCTCTGGGCGTTCCGATGTAGACCGCGCCCGCCCTTTTCATTTTCCCACACGCGCGAGAAATAGGCTCTCGAACCGCGAAAATAGCGCGTTTCGACCGATTAGGCTCAAGACGTGGCCAGGCCAGGTCCCAGCGGGCATAGGGGGGTGGAAAACCTGTGGCCGTCCGACCGGAGACCGGTTGAGACCCGTTTCTTTTGCTAATCCGTCCTAATTTCAGTCCCGGACTGGCGCATCGCGGCCGTTGTCGACGAAAGGGGGTTTTTCAGGTGTCGTAAACACTTAAACCAGTGCAAAAACAAGAGCTTGCGTCTGTCGACAAGGCGGCTTTGAAGGTGCTTCCCGAAAATGGCGAAGCGGGGTAGAAAATCGGCCGTTTCCCTGGCGGTGTTGCCGATGGCGGACCCGTCGGAGGTCGAGAGCGTTTCGCGTCCCGATCCCCCGGAATGTGCCAAACGCGTTCGCGTAAAGAAAGGGACATCAGGCGTAGGTCCGACAACCGCTTTTGGCCGTTGCGCCTTGTAAGTACTCCTATGGCACTATGTCGTATGGCCGCCAGATCTTAGGTGACCCTCAACTCATTAGGGAACGGTCTCCACTGTTAACCGTATTGAAACGATTCTGCCTATTCTGCGAATAGCTTAAGCCGGGCGGAGAATTATCGCAAGGCGTCACACCAGAGGGACCTGTCCAGATGGAATCGGTCGTGGTGCCTGGAGGAAAGCGCGAAGCAATCGCGTCCATCGATCAGGCGCAGACATCGCAGTGAACTAATAAGCCCCCGCAAGTAGTGTCTCGCGGGGGCTATTGATTGTTCCGGTCAACAGCAAACGGATCACGGTCAACGATGTCCTCTACGCAAGCGCCTCTCTGGCGCGCGTCGCCTCCGGTGTATCTGGAATCCTCTTGATCATTCGTCTCAGATGATGCTGTGCCCCAGGATCGCCGCCGCGCGCGAGTTCGAGCGCCTCCTCGAAACCCTGCAACCCCCATCGATCGATCCGCTCCATCACCTCGAGGTCGTATTTCTTCCAGTAGTACTTGAGATCGTCCGTTTCCCAGTTCGCATAAACCTGATCCCAGTCGAACGACGATAGATTACTCATGTGAGGGACCAGGTTCTTCTCGGAGATGGGGATGTCCATCGCCTGATACCGATTATCGAGCGAGATGCGCATACGATCCTCGGTCACATTGGGCAGTGCTTGATGCACTATCAGGCTGTGGAAAATCAGCGAGTCGCCGATTTCGAAGTCGGATGAATGCCACTGCCCGTCCAACTCGTCCTCGATGATGGCCAGTGCGCCTGCACCTAGCGAAAAGTGATGGTCGTGCACGGCATTAACGTGATGCGAACCGGGAATCACGGCGAGCGGTCCCAACTCGATCGGACAGTCCCCGATCGGTGCCCAGCACGTGTAGGTGTTGTAGCTGCCCTGGAAATGAACGTAATCCTGATGGATCGGCGTCGTGTGATCGGTGTACTGAGGATACCAGAGCCGCAGGATTTTCTGCGGATGCGGCAGGACTTCCTCGCCGATCACCTTCTCCATCATCTCCATCACTTCCGGCCAGTGTCCAGACCGATGGAATGATTCCAGACTGTAGACGAGGTGATGGACGTCTGTGTATTCGATGTCCCCTTCGGTACACCGCGTCGAGATGTCGGCGATCCCGTCCATGACATCCGTCCCCTGGACGAGCCATCCACCATCCATCATCACGCTCAACACGTCGCGCCGCAGCGACAGAAGCTTGTCCTTGTCCTGCAGTCCACGGATGAAGAGGTAGCCTTCATCTGTGATGCGCCGGCGAATCTCTTCCGGATCGTCCAGCGCGTCGTTCGATTCTCTGAAAGGCCGGATGTCGTCTGCCATAATCTCGCCCATTTGGTAAACAAACACGAAGTCGCGAAGCCTGCCCATCGAAGCCTTGGCGCAGGTGGGACACGAAGGGGCTGGATGAAAGATAGCCGTTCAAGCGATAGCGGCAAGCTGCGACCCGGGGGCAACGTACTGTCATCCCGGCAGGCTTCAGGCCGGGATCCACTTTCACCGTCCGGGAAAGTTCAGAATGGACCCCGGCCAAGAACCGTACCGGGGTGACATCGTCTCCGTGCGCTGAGTTATGTGTTCTCTTCTGACCCAGCGTTCTATGAAGCAGAGCTCACGGACGGTGCCCTTTCAGGGCACTATGACACGATTTGTGTGTATTCGTGTTCATTTGTGGCTGCTTTGGTTTTGCGATTCCAGCACGATCTCCGCGACGTCCTTCACCTTCATGACATCCCCGGCCCTGGCATTGGCATCGCCCAGCATCCTCGCACAGAAGGGACAACCTACCGCGAGGGTTTCGGCGCCGGTTTCGTTGGCCTCTGCGTAGCGCACGTCGCTGACCACTTTAGAACCCTGTTCCTCTTCCTTCCACATCTGAGCGCCACCACCACCACAGCAGAATGAATTCCGTCTGTTTTGTGGCATTTCACGGACTCGCGTTCCCGACTTTTCGAGCGATAGTCGGGGAGCGTCATACGTCCCGCTGTGCCGACCGAGGTAGCAGGGGTCGTGGAAGGTAACATTCTCACCGGCACCCGCGTTCGTTTCGAGCAGCCCGCCATCGATCGACTCCTGGATCAGCTGGGTGTGGTGGATGACCTCGTACTCTCCCCCCAGGTCCGGATACTCGCTGCCCAGTGTGTGTGCACAATGCGGGCAGCCCGTGACGATCCGCTTTTTGTCGACGTCAGCCGTGTTCAGGGTCTTGATGTTCTGCTTCGCCATCTCGTAAAAGAGATGTTCGTTCCCCGAGCGGCGTGCCACGTCACCCGTGCACGACTCCTCGTTGCCCAAAACAGCGAAACTGATTCCGGCCCGATGCATCAGCGTCGCGATGGCTCGAGCAACGCGCTGCGCAGTCGGGTCGAATGCCCCCGCGCAACCGACCCAATAGAGCAAATCGTAGTCAGGGTTCTGCTCAACCGTGGGCACGTCGAAATCCAGCGGTTTCGTCCACGCCAGACGGTCTTCCGTCATCTGCCATGGATTCCCATTCCGTTCCATCCCGGTGTAGGCGCCTCTGAGCTCATCGGGAAACTTCCCGTTCATCAGAACCTGATCGCGTCGAACATCCAGAATGTCGAACATCGGTTCGTTCCCGACTGGACACGCTTCTGCGCACGCTCCGCAACTCAAACACGCCCACGTCGCGGACTCGCTAATTGCGTAGTCCATCAGCGTTCCGCCGTCCTCATCGCCTGAAGCGAGTCCCTTCAGATTCTGCTTCAGGTACGCGCGTTTGTTGACCTCCAGCGCCGAGGGCGACAGTTCTTTCCTCGTCACATAAGCGGGACAGACATCCTGGCATCGGTTGCACGCGATGCACGCGAACCCGTCCAAGATCTGCGTGCGCGATAGATCCGTCAGACGAGCGACGCCGAACTGCTCGAGCGTTTCATCCTCGAAATCGACGGCCTCGAGGGCGCCGGAGGATCTGCGATCGGGACGCGTCATCCAGTTGAGCGGCCCCATGAACAGATGGGCGTGCTTCGAATACGGAAAGTAGGGAAGGAAGGCGAGGATCAGGCCCAACGCGAGCCACCAGCACACGTGCCGTGCGACATCGAGTTGAGACGCGTGCAGACCGGCCCACAGATGAGCCACGGCGCCCGCGACCGGCTGCCAGGGATCCGCCCCCTCCTGTGCGATGGCGACGGTGGCACCGAGGAATCGGAATCCGACGTGGCCCAGAATGAACAGACCGACGATCAATGAATCCCGCGAGATTCCCGTCAGTGCGTCAGGGTAAAGCTTGATGTTATCGTGGTAGTCGAGGGAATCAGACCGTGCAACGAATCGTCTGGCCAGGAGGAAGGTCACGCCAACCAGCGCCGCCACCGTCAGAACGTCGCTCAACAGCCGGAACAGATCCCATCCCAGGGATGGGGCGCGCTCGTGAGAAACGACGAAGAAGCCTTCGGCGAGATCCACCAGGTTCACGAGCAGGTAGAACAGGAATCCCCACGCAACGAAGGCGTGGAGAATCGACACAAGGGGACGGCGACGGACCATCCAACCCTGAGTGACAAGTGCGCCGAGACCCTCGATCATGCGCCGTGGCAACGCAGCCCAATGCAGTATGCCCTGTCCACGATTGATCACGCGGATCATTCGTCTGAACGTGATGAATGTCCACGACAGGGAGATGAGTGTTGCTACGACGAAGAGGGTTTTTTCAATGGGTGTCAGCATTTGAAATGAATCTTAGGCAAATGGACCCCCTTCGACAGGCTCAGGACAGGCGGCCAAAAAGCATACCGGGGTGACAGTGTGTTTCGTGGATGCAACAGGCTCAGTTCGCAGCCTCCCTCGACGTAGCTCGGGACAGGGTCCGGCTGCTCCCACCGAAGACGTGATACACCAAGGAAATGCCACGCCCGCTCACCCGCTCGCCATGTCTCACGTTCATCTGTCTAGCGTACCCAAGCGCTTCTTGAACTCCTCGGTCAGCGCCGGCACGTATTTGAACAGATCCCCCACGATGCCGTAGTGTGCGTGGTTGAAGATCGGGGCTTCCGGGTCCTGGTTGATCGCGACGATCACCTTCGACGTCTTCATGCCCGCCAGATGCTGAATCGCCCCCGAGATACCGCAGGCGATGTAGAGATCGGGCTGCACGGTTTTCCCCGTCTGTCCCACCTGATGGGCATAGGGAATCCATCCCGCATCCACCGCCGCTCGACTCGCGCCCATCGCTCCGTGGACGGCATCGGCCAGCGCCTGGATCGGTCCGAAGCCATCGGGCCCGCCAACGCCCCGCCCTCCGGAAACGACGATCTTCGTGTCCGTCAAACTGACTTTACCGGATGCGAACTCATAGGAATCGATCACCGAGGGGATGTCGTCTTCAGACAACACGGAATCAACCTTCTCGATGACCCCGCTCCTCCCTGTATCCCGTTCTCCGACTGGGAAGACACGTCTGCGCACGGTGATCACGTTCGGTCGCTTCTCAGCAAACCGGACGGTCGCCAGGAGATTCCCGATCAGGGCGGGACGTGTAGCCACGAGCACGCCATCCTCGACCGCGAGCGCGATACAGTCTGACGCCAATCCCGAACCCAGCTTCGCAGCCACGAAGGCAGCCAGCTCCTGTCCCGCCTGGCTGGCGCCCATCACGATCGCATCGGGCGTCTCGGCCTCTGCCACGCTCGTCACCACAGCCGCGTAAGGCTCGACCCTGAAGCCCGAAAGCGTCGGGTCATCGACCACAATCGCCCGATCGGCCCCGTGTTGGATGGCCTCGTTCGCCAGGTCGTCGACCCCATCACCAAGCACGAGTGCGACGACCTCGCCTCCGGTTTCTCTAACCACGGATCGGGCAGCGCTCAGCGCCTCCCACGCGATGGGATCAGTCGTTTCGTTGTTTTGATCGATCCAGACGAGAATGGAATTCGGCATGGGTATTATGTATATCGGCCGTGGCCGCCGAGGGTATCGCGGACCGATGGCCCGCTTGACGGTGACCTGCCCGTTGCACCCAGCCCGTTGGGCTGGGCTAGGATATCACGGGCCGTTGGCCCGTGGACCATCCAACGCCTTTGAGGGACTTTCTTTCGGAACTCGGATATCGCTACTCGGCACTCGGATATCGGTTTACTGCCCTAAATCACCTGATCGGCAATTAACCGGTCCGCCAGGGTCTTCGCGGCGTCGGCCGGGTCGCCGTCGATCAACTCGAGGCTCGCATCGCGTACGGGGGGAAGTGAGAGGTCCGAACGGATGAGCTGGGATCCGGCTTCTCCGACACGATCGGCTTCCAACCCGAGATCGCCGATCGTCCAGACGGGGATATCCGCGTTAGCCGCCTTCCGAATCCCGATGAACGTCGGGTAGCGTGGCTCGTTGATCTCCTTCACGACCGTCACCACGGCGGGCAGCGTCGACGATATCGTCTCGCGCCCATTCTCGAGCAACCTGACCGCATTGAGACTACCCTCCGACGGATCGACCGACAACTCGGCGACATACGAAATCGGCGGAACACCGAGTAACGCCGCAACCTGAACGGCCGTCGCCGCGTGGTTGTCGTCGATCGATGCACGTCCCCCGACGATGAGGTCGAAATCTCCCACCTTATGAATGGCCGCCACCAGCACACGTGCGGTCGCGAGGCTGTCGCTGCCCTCCAGCGCCTCATCGGAGATCAGGATGGCTTCGTCTGCCCCCATCGCGAGCCCTGTCTTCAGCGCCTCGGCCGCCTCCGGCTCGCCCACGGACAGCACCGTCACCTTTCCGCCGTGCGCTTCCTTCAGCTGAATCGCGGTCTCCAGCGTATACTCGTCCCAAGGATTGACGATGCGCGGCTGGCCCTCCTGCATCAGCTGAAGGCCATCGACCGTCCCCGAAAGCTGGGCAGTGTCGGGCACCTGTTTGACGAGAGCGATGATGTTCATTTTAGATTTTGACTTAACGTCAGCCATGCGTCCCTAGTGCACAATGCGTCCCTGTGCACAGCCCTTCGACTACGCTCAGGACAGGCGCCGGGACGAGCACGGACGCATCCTTTTTTTAAACGAAAACGCGCCACGCTCGCCCTCGTCCCTTCGACTCCGCTCAGGACTGCACGAGGGCGCTATACCAGGGCGGGCAACCGCTTCACTCTTCCGCCTGCCACACCTCAGCATCATACGGTGGCAACTCACACCTCAACGGCCGGTCCACACGATCTCCCAGCAGGTAACTCGCCTGCACCAGCTGATGGATCTGTGAAGTTCCCTCATAGATCTGTGCGCCCTTGCTGTTGCGCAGGTGTCGCTCGACGTTATACTCGTCCGAGAATCCGTAGGCCCCGTGAATCTGGACGGCATCGTTGGCCGTCGTGTTCGCTGCATCCGTACAGAACCACTTCGCCATGCTCGTCTCGCGCGTGTTACGAATCCCCTCGTTTTTCATCCATCCGACCTTCCGCACGAGCAATTCACCGATGTCGATACGCTGCTGCATCAGCGCCAGCATCTGCTGAACGAGCTGATGCTCTGCGATCGGCTTTCCGAACGTCTTGCGCTCCCGGGCGTACTTCACGGACTCCTCGAGGCACGCCTTCATCGTGCCCACGCCGCCTGCCGCGACCGTGAACCTGCCGTTGTCGAGCGCGCTCATCGCAACCTTGAAACCCTCGCCCTCCTCACCGATTCGGTGAGATACGGGCACAGCCACGTTCTCCATATTGACCCATCCGGTATTGCTCGCGCGTGCGCCAAGCTTGCCTTCGATCGTACCGGTCGTCAGGCCCGGCCATCCACGCTCCAGGATGAACGCCGTCATACCCCGTACGCCGGCCTCTGGATCGGTCTTGACCACCACCAGAAACCGGTCCGCGATATCCGCCAGCGTAATCCACATCTTTTCGCCGTTCAGCAGGTATTCATCACCCTCCCGTACGGCGCGGCTCGTCATCGCACCCACGTCTGAACCTGCGCCAGGCTCAGTCAGCCCGAAGCACGCGATCTTTTCACCCGTCGCCACCGGCGGGATGAACCGCTCCTTCTGCGCGTCCGTGCCCCACTGGAAGACCGGCATCGCGTGTAAGGCCAGCGTGACCGCCAGCGTTTCCCGCACAGATGTGTCGGCCCACTCGAGTGCCTCAGACACGATCCCCAGGGACGTGTAGTCCATACCCGCCCCGCCGAATCGCGCGGGCAGGCACACACCCAGAAAGCCCTGACCGGCCAGTTTGGGCAGCAACTCATCAGGAAAGGTGTGGTTTCGATCGTGGTCTCGGATGATCGGCATGATCTCCTTACGAGCGAAGTCGTAGACCATGTCTTGAATCATCTTGTGTTCTTCGGTCAGTTCGAAGTCCATCCTTGTTCTCCCCTACCGCTCCGAGAAAAGCCGTCTTTCCCTTTTACCTTTTTGCTTTCCACTTCTTACTTCCGGCCGCTAGGCCGAATGATCGTGCTTGCCAGAATGCCGATCCGTACGCTTTCTGCAGGCAGAAGGGCGGCCAAAAGGATAACACGAAAGAATGCCACGCACCTTTGCTTTTTCCAATCCGTGCAGGGAGCTTGCGCATCCCGCGAGTAGACAGCCAGAAAGCAACGCCGGCGGACCCCCTCAGCAGGCAGCTGTGTCTGCGTTCTCATTAACAATGGGAGTTAACCGATGAGAAATCGATTGCTCAATCTGACGCTGGTCCTCTGCCTGGGTCCTCTGGCAATCGGATGCGGCGGATACAACCTGGTTATCGATGAGGCCAAGGTACTTGAACTGGACGCCAATCGTATCGCGTATACCATCACTGTGAAGAACGAAGAACACAGTGGGGCCTACTGCGGAAACGAGCGGTTTTACGGATCAGCAGCGGTGAGCGTCCTCTTGGCCAACGAACCTACCCGTGACGCGTCCGTAGTCAAGGCGGCGGGTGGTGCGGGAACCTTCGGAACCGCGCTGCCAGGCGATCCCAATGCCGCATACGGTTTCCGAGTTCTCGAAGTGGGCGAGGCGAGCAGCATCTACTTTAGCAATGTGAACCCCGAGGGTGGTATCGACTTGAATTTGACTCCTTACCTGGTGATCACACTCAGATCGAGCACTGAACCCTCCTATTTTGCCACGCACAACACAGGTACATCGAACTTCGGCTGCATCCGCTATGGAGAGATCCAGATCATCGATCTGCGTACTCTTTCCTTACCCTAACGCCGAAGCTCGCGTGGGCCACCACCTAAACCGAAATGGGCAAAGCCGGAATCTCCATCAGTCATCCGCGACTTCCGTTCAGTCCGAATCCTCCAGACTCACGCGGGAAGACACAAGCATGCAGGTGAACACACCAGAGGAGTTGTCTGATGTCGGGGGCCCTTGAAGGTATCCGGGTTCTCGATATGTCCAGGCAGCTTGCCGGGCCCGGGTGTGCGATGATGTTGGGCGATCTGGGGGCAGACGTCATCAAGGTCGAACGTCCCGGTGTCGGAGACGAAACGCGATCTTGGGGTCCCCCCTTCGTCGAAGGCGAATCGGCCTACTACCTGTGCACGAATCGAAACAAGCGCAGCCTCACGCTGAACCTGAAGGACGAACGAGGCGTGGCCATCGCGCGGCGTTTGGTGAAAGAGAGCGACGTGCTGATCGAGAACTTTCGGATCGGCCGCCTGGGCGAGATGGGGCTGGGATACGAAGATCTGAAGGCAGGGAGCCCGCGACTGATCTACTGTTCCATCAGCGGCTTTGGCCACACCGGTCCCGACCGGGATCTCCCCGGCTACGACTTTATGATCCAAGCCCGCGGTGGGTTTATGTCCATCACCGGCGAAGAAGACGGCCAACCCACAAAGGTGGGTGTGGCCATCGCCGACATTGCCGCCGGACTCTTTGCCAACTCCGCTGTCCTCGCCGCCCTCTACGCCCGGGAAAAGACGGGCAGAGGACAGCATCTCGACATGGCGCTGATGGACGCGCAGGTCGCCTTGCTGGCGAACGTCGGTAGCGGCGCGCTCTGCACGGGTGAACTGCCCAAGCGCTACGGGAACGCCCATCCCATGGTTGTTCCTTACCAGACGTTCGAGGCCTCGGACGGCCATCTCGCTCTGGCCATCGGCAACGACCGACAGTTCGCCAGCTTCTGCAAGGCCGCAGGCAGCCCGGACTGGCCCAGCGACGAACGTTTCGCCACAAACCCGAAACGGGTCGCGAATCGTGACGCGCTGATCGCTGAGATGTCCAGTCTGTTCATGGAAAGGACCGTCGCCGAATGGTTGTCTCTATGCGCCGAAAATGACGTACCGGCTGGACCCGTCAACACCGTCGACAAAGTGTTCGAAGATCCACAGGTCCAGGCTCGTGGAATGCTCGTCGAGGTGCCCCACCCGACCGTCGGAACGGCGCGACTCGCCGGATCGCCGATGAACCTTTCAGATACGCCGGTCGAGATACGACGGCCGCCGCCCCTGCTGGGTGAACATACGGACGAGATTTTGGTGGAGGAGCTGGGGTACTCTGATGGAGAAGTGGACGCACTTAGACGGGATGGAGTTGTGTAGGTGACGATCAATGCGTCCCTGTGCTGTGCACAGGGACGAGCACAACGCGTTGTTTTTTAATTCATATAAGCGTCACGCTCGCCCTCGTCCCTTCGACTCCGCTCAGGACTGCACGAGGGCGCTATGACAGTCGCATACGGAAAGTGAACACCAGATGAAACACACGATCAACCGGGTAACCATCATCGGTGCTGGGACGATGGGGTCCCAGATCGCTGCACACTTTGCGAACGTCGGCATCGACTGTGACCTCCTGGACGTCGTGCCAGACAACGCCCAGGGAGATTCACGCAATGCCATTGCCCAAGGCGCCGTCGACCGGATGTGCGGGATGAGGGCGCGATCTCCGTTCTACGTGGCGGAGTCGGCCGACCGGATCCGTGTCGGGAATCTCGAGGATCACGCGGATCGGCTGGACGAGGCGGATTGGGTGATCGAGGCCATCACCGAAAAGCTGGACGCCAAACAGGCGCTCCATCTCCTGGTTGACGAGCATCGCAAGCCGGGTTCGATCGTCAGCACAAACACGTCCGGGATTCCCATCCACGCGATCGCTGATGGGCGATCCGACGAATTCAGAGCCTGCTTCCTCGGTACGCACTTTTTCAACCCGCCTCGCTTCATGCATCTTCTCGAAGTCATTCCGACGTCCGATACCGACCCGGATACGCTGACATCCGTGAGCGAATTCTGCGAGCGCGTGCTCGGCAAGGGCGTTGTTCGATGCAAGGACACCGCCAACTTCATCGGAAACCGCATCGGCATCTTCGTCATCGCCGACGCCATCCGCGAAATGGTCGAAATGGGACTGACCATCGACGACGTCGACGCCATCACCGGACCCTCCCTCGGCCGGCCCAGGAGTGGAACCTTCCGGCTGGCCGACCTCGTCGGCATCGACATTCTCGTCGATGTGGCGAACAACCTCCCGTCACAAGACGGTGCCCTGCCCGCATTCGTGTCCGAGTTGCTCGATCGAGGCCAGATGGGTGACAAGACCGGGAGTGGTTTCTACGAAAAACGTAGAGGCGAAAACGGAAGCGAGATTTGGACGCTCGACTGGCACTCACTCGACTACGTTGCACGGACAAACGTCGAATTCGAATCGCTTGCGTCGGTCCGTCGAACGCGCGATGTCGCCGAACGCGTTCGAACCCTCGTGAATCACTCGGACGAAGGCGGCGTGTTCGCGTGGCGTCATCTCAGAAACGTGTTGTGCTACGCCGCATCCTGCATCCCCGAGATCTCCGACGATCTGCAAAGCGTCGACCGCGCGATGAAATGGGGCTTCAACTGGGAACTTGGGCCGTTCGAGCTGTGGGACGCCGTCGGCGTGCGTGACGCTGCTGAGAGAATGGAGTCGGATGGGTGTAAACCGCCCCCGCTCGTATCGGACCTCCTTGCATCGGGATCTGATTCGTTCTACTCCAGGGACGGGCACCGGGTCACGATCTTCGACCCATCATCCAAGCAGCCGACGGAGGATGTCCCCCCGTCCGATCGTGTGAACCTGAATCAACTGCGCGACGGTAGCACGATTCTGTCGAACGAAGGCGCCAGCCTGATCGACCTTGGCGACGGCGTGGCCTGCCTCGAATTCCAAACGAAAATGAACATCATCGACGAAGCCGTCGAATCACTGCTCGCAGAATCGATCGACGAAGTCGAACGAAACTTCACCGGCCTCGTCATCGGCAATCACGCGGAACACTTTTCCCTCGGCGCCAACCTCGTCTGGATGCTCGAAACGGCACAAGCCAAAGACTGGAAGACACTCGATGCCTTCCTGATCGACCTTCAGGACCCGTGTATGCGGGCACGCACCATCGCCAAGCCCGTGGTCGCCGCCCCGACAGGCATGGCCCTCGGCGGGGGTGCCGAAATCGTCCTCGGCGCGGGGGCGGCCTGCGCTGGTGCCGAGACCTACATCGGCCTGGTGGAAGTCAACGTCGGACTGATCCCGGCGGGTGGGGGAAGCAGAGAAATGGCATATCGCTGTCAGGAAGGGTCGGCGGGGAATCCTGACGCAGTGCTCGCCCGTCTCGAGCAATCATTCCGGGCCATCGTGACGTCTCGGGTATCCGACAATGCCCGCCACGCGCAGGCGTTGGGCTATCTGCTCCCGACCGATCGCATCGCCGCCAATCCGAATCGCCATCTCCACGAAGCCAAGCAGATGGTCATCGACCTATCCGATGGGTATCGAGCACCGGAACCTCGAGAAGTCTTCGTCCTCGGATCATCCGGTATCGACCGACTGAAGGAAGTGGCGAGAGAAATGCGTGAGGATGAGACGTTGACAGACTACGATGTCTTCATCGCGGACGAACTCGCCAACGTGGTCTGCGGGGGACGCCTATCCGGACCGGACACGGTCGATGAAGAGCACCTGCTCTCACTGGAACGCGAATCCTTCCTGAAACTCTTCGCGAAAGAGAAAACGCACGAACGGATTTCCCACACACTGAAGACGGGCAAGCCGCTGAAGAACTGAGGATCGAAGAGAGATCAGGAATTCGGAGGTTGTCTCTCTTGGAGATGTCATCTATACTCTATATGTTCTCAAAATAAGAGCAACTGTTCTCAATGATAGATCAAATGGACATCCTCACGGTCCTCACATCGTCGAAATCGAGGTCCACGATCCTCGGCCTCTTCTTTGATTCTCTGCCGGTCACCCTACACCTGCGAGAGGTGGAACGCCGCACGGGGATCTCCACTGGGACCCTGCACCGCGAATTGGACCGGCTTGTTTCACACGGGCTCTTGAAATCCGAACGGGACGGCAATCGCGTTCAGTACACTGCGAACAGGGATCACCCCCTCTTCGACACACTTCGCGAACTCGTTCTGAAGACCGTGGGGCTACCCGCCCATATCGCCCAAGCACTGGCTGGCCTCCCAATCGATGCTGCATTCATCTTCGGTTCTCTACCACGAAACGAAATGAGAGAGGACAGTGACATCGACCTCTTGGTGATCGGTGATACATCGCTGAAGGACATTGTCTCGCGCCTCCCTCCCGTCGTGAGCAGATCTGGGCGGGAAGTGAACCCCTATGTCCAGAATGAAGAAGAGTTCAAGCGGCGGGTCAGTGCGGGTGAACACTTCGTCCGATCTGTCCTGGAGAACGAAAAGCTGTTCGTGATTGGGGATGAACGTGTCCTTGAACGACTGGGTGCGTGAAGGCTACCTAAAGCCACACCGAACAAGTCCTCAGGAAGTCAGCAATCTCCTGGCGATCGTTGAACGGGACTTGCAGGATGCGACAGCTACAATCTCCACAGACTGGCAGTTTGGAATTGCTTACAACGCCGCACTCACGCTCAGCTCGATCGTGCTTCACGCTTCGGGTTACAGAGCTGTCGGACGAGGTCATCACTTCCGAACCATCCAGTCGCTCTCCCTCATATTGGGTACCGAGACCCGTGACCTTGTCACGAGTTCAGGTCAATAGGTGTGTAAAAGAAATCAGGCGGCCATCTTCCCGGCTTCGACCTGCGGTCCGGTTGAGTGTTTCTGATCGTAGACTTGTTGTAGCAAGTGTGGCGCGGTGAGTTTCCTGAATCGGCTCTCTGCGACCTTGAGCGTACGCCAGATGAGAGTCGTGGCGTTCCTGACTTTCTTGAATCGCCTGGCGGCGTTTGTGCGAAGCCGAACGGAAGCAAAGGGGCTCTCGACGACGTTCGTGGTTCTCAGGTGTTTCCAGTGTTCCTTCGGGAAGTCGTAGAACGTGACCATCCGATCCCAGTCTCTTTCGAGCGTCTCCACGGCGGCAGGGAACTGTGAGCGATACCGTGCGGCAAAGCGTTTCCGGAGCTTCTCGGCCTCCTTTTTCGTGCCGGCATAGGGGATCTGGACGAGCAGTGCGCGGGCTTCAGCCTGTGCACGCTTGGCGACCTTGTCGAGCACGTTGAGGATCTTGTGGTTCCAGCACCGTTGTTGCCGGCTCTCTGGCCAGACCTGATCAACGGCCGCCCAGATGCCCATATTCCCGTCCGCGGCGATCAGGACAGGATGTTCGAGCCCGCGATCCCGGAGATCCCGGAGCACCGTGAGCCAGGATTCTGTAGACTCTCGATAACCGGGTTCTATCGCCAGGATCTCCTTGCTGCCGTCGCTCATCGCGCCGATCACGACCAGCAGACACGCCTTCTCGCGCTCGAGCCCGGCTTTGACGTAGATGCCATCAGCCCAGGCGTAGACCAGTTCGCGATTATCCAGACGCCTTTCTTTCCAGTCCTGGAAGTCGACCTCCCACTTCCCTCGAAGACGAGCGATCGAGGTCGGCGAAAGCGGCGCGCCATCACCGAGCAGCGCACGCAAAGACAACTCGAAGTCGCCCTGGGAGAGACCGTGGAGATAAAGGTCGGGAAGCAGATCTCCAATGGCCCTGGTTCTCCGGGCGAACAGGGGGAGGATGCGGCTTTCAAACCGCTCTTCCAGACCACGAACCCGGGGACGCCGGACCTTGATCGTTCCGCAGCTCGTCGAGAGACGCCGGGGCTTGCCGTAGCCGTTCCTGTAGCCCGTGGAGCTATCGACCTCGGCTCGGCGCTCATACCACGACCGGCCCAAGAACGCGGTCGCCTCCTCCTCCAGATGGACTGGAACCGGCTCTGGATCTCTTCACGGATCCAATCGTCAACCGTCTCCCACGTCGGCATGGACTTCAATGGGGTTCTATGCGTATGTTCCTTCACGGCGATCCTCCTTCCCAACCGGGCCTCTCACCCGGTTTTGTGTGAATCAACTATCTCACGGGAAGGGTAGGGTCGCCCTTTCTCTTTTTCCACACCTTTTGATTATAGCTCCCTTGTCACCTACCTGGACACTTGCCGTCGAAAGCGGAACACGGTGGAGTACGACACCATCGGTTCAACGACCGAGCAGGATGCTGTAGAGTTGAGAGAGACGGTCAATCAACTCTCGGAAACCGTCGTGGCCTGGTTGAGAAACCACCACCCGGAGCTATTGTAGCTGATTTCCACCTATTCGCCCATTCAACTTTCAGATCACGCCGCGTTTGCTATTTCCTGCTTTCAATTTCACCTTTCTGCCAGATGCCACCGACGGAAGAGTCTGCACTCTCATGTATTTTGTGTGAGCCTGCCTCGAACGAACGTGAGAGGCGGTTCGTTTTTGCGTTATGAGGATTGAAAAATGGCAAAAATCAAATGGGCACAGGTCGGCACCAAACACGGTCACGCGGGTGGCAAGATCACGGCCCTCGAGGGCAACCCCAACGTCGAAGTCGCGGGTGTGTTCGAACCAGATTCAGCCCAACGCCACGCCGTATCGGGGGGGGATGGTGCATTCTCCAGCGCGAACTGGTTCGACAGTCTGGACGACATCCTGAACGACGATTCGATCGTCGCCGTCGCATCCGAGGGCGACAACACGGAGAGTCTCGACCAGACTGAGGCCCTCGTCGACGCCGGGAAACACGTGTGGTACGACAAACCGGCCGGCAACGATTGGGAGCAGTGGCAGCGCGTCATCGCCGAAGCGGAGAAGAAACAGCTCCTAGTCCAGATGGGCTACATGCTCAGGTATCACGCAGGCTTCAGACAGATCGACGACTGGATCAGGTCCGGATTCATGGGCGACGTCACATCCATCCGCGGCCACATGTCAACGAGCGTCGACCGCGAGCGGCGGGAAGAACAGGGCCAAAACTTCAAAGCCGGCATCTTTTACGATCTCGGCCCGCACATGATCGATCAGGTCGTCTGGATGATCGGACGTCCCGACAAGATCACCTCTTTCCTCCGGAACGACAGCGACGCAAAAAACGTCGTCGACAACACGCTTACCGTCTACGAAACGGACAGCGCGATCGCTTTCCTCGACATCTCCTCGTTCGAGGCCCGTCCCGCGGCACGGCGGTTCGAGGTCTATGGGACGAAAGCGAGCGCCATCATCCTCGAACCCTTCGAGCCCGGACCCAAGATCCGTCTGTGCATCGACGAGGCACGCGATGGTTACGTCGCCGGTGACCAGATCGTCGAAGTCGAAGGCCGATCCCGCCAGGCCCTCTACGAAATCGCGCTACAGGCCTTCCTCGCCACGATCTCCGGCGCACAGAAGCGCGATCGTCCACACACCCACGAACTACTCGTGCAGGAAACGCTGCTTCGCGCCACAGAGAACATCTAAACCACGAAGACACGGAGACACCAAGAAGGACGGGGAACACGAAGGCGCAAAGTTTGAGCGGGAGACGGGGAGGCTGTGGAGCAGGCGTGGCGTCTGCTTTCTCAGTGTCTTTTCCTCGAGTGATTTCTCAGAGATCTCAGTGGCGCGTCCCGACGTTTTTCGTGTGTTTCGTGTATGGAGCCTGCCTCGAGCGGAGGCGAGAGGTGGTTCGTTTTGGTTTCCTTCCGTTTGGTCCGTGGTCCCCGTCTTGAAATTAAGGACATCACATGCTCAAACTCGCCATCATTGGTGCGGGGTCGAAGTTCAGTTTCGGAATCGCCGCTGACCTCACTCGCGAACCGACGTTTTGCGGACAGTACGCTCGCGCTGGTCGATCCCGACGACAGGGCGCTCGACACTTCCACGCGTATCGTCAAGCGCATGATCGAGGCCTCCGGCGCCTCACTCACCGTCGAATCGTCATCCAACCGGCGCGACATGCTCGCCGATTGCGACTACGTCCTCAACTCCATCGCCGTGGGCGAACCCTTCGCCAGGGAGCGCGACGTCGAGATCGGCGAGCGCTATGGCATCTTCCAGCCCACATCCCAAACCGTCGGACCCGCAGGCTACTGCCGTGGGCTTCGCGTTCTGCCCCACGCCGTCGACATCGCTCGCGGCACGGCCGAACTCGCACCCAACGCCACCATCATCGACCTCGCAAATCCACTGGCCGCCGTCTGTCGCGGGATGATTCGCGAAAGCGGTCTTCCCGTCGTCGGCCTCTGCGAACAATGGGCGTTCACCAAGCGATTCTTCTCTCGCGTCCTCGACACCGATCCCGATACCCTCGACATGTTCTCGGTCGGCACGAATCATCTCACATGGGCCCTCGGTCTCGAGCACGAGGGGCGCGATGTCTTGCCGGAATTGATCGATGCTTTGTATCAGCCCCGGAACAAAGCGATCCTCGATGAGGTCCCCGTTTCCGACAGGGTCTATCGCGCCTTCGGCGTCTGGCCGACTGGCACGGAAGATCACATCGCCGAATTCTTCAACGACTTCCTCACGCCTGAGACCAACGGCGGCGCCGACTTCGGAATGAAGATTCGACACACCTCCGAAGCGCAATGGGAGGACCGTTGGAAAGAACGCGAAGCCCTCGCGTCGGGCGAATCACCGATCGAGGAATTGCTCGGCCCGTCGGGTGAGAACGCCGTCGACATCATCGCCATGCTCGAAGGCTGTCATCCCCCCGGGTTCGAGATGGTCAACATCCCGAACAACGGCCTCATCGACAACCTGCCCGACCACGCCATCGTCGAGCTCCCCGCGCATCGGCCCACTCGGCGTCCGCGGCCTGAAAGTCGGCCCATTGCCCGACGCCGTTCGCGAGATTCTCTCGACTCGCATTACCCAACAGGAACTCCACATCGACGCCGCGATCTCCGGTCATCGAGACATCGCCGTCCGTGGGCTCTATTTCGACGCCCAGATTCCCACCGTCGAGATCGGCGCAAAGATCCTGGATGAGTCCCTCGCCGCCAACCCTGAGTTCTACCCGAAATTCACCGAGAAATCTTGATGGGGCCGCGCCCTCATTGCAGTTCCGTAACGCACACAAACAACCCCGACCGTGGCGTCCGGTTCCCGGCCTCGGACTACGGCCAACGATCCTCCAATCTTATTGACCAGCTCCGAGCTGCTGACCCACACCCATCGCCATAGAGACCTACCATGTCTAGGCCAAACATCATCTTCATCCTTTGCGACGACCTCGGATACACCGACCTCGGCTGCTATGGCGGCACGGTCATTCCAACACCCAACCTCGATCGTCTCGCCCAGCAAGGCGTGCGATTCACGCAATGCTACACCGCTTCCTCGATCTGCGCCCCGTCTCGGTGCGTCCTCAACACCGGTCTGCACAGCGGTCACTGTCGTGTGCGCGACAACTTCGGCATCGTCGGTGGCGTCGGGGATCAGAAGCGAGTCCCGCTCGAGCCCGAAGATTTCACCGTCGCGGAGCTCCTTAAAGGGGCCGGATACACCACCGGCATGACGGGCAAATGGGGTCTCGGTGAACCCGACACGACCGGTGTTCCAAATCGCAAGGGCTTCGACGAGTGGTTCGGGTATCTCAACCAACGTCGCGCGCACACCTATTACCCGGACTACCTGTGGCGAAACGAGGAACGCGTCGACTATCCCGAGAACGAAGCCGAGAACCAGGTCACGTATGTCCACGACCTCATCTTCGAATTCGCGATGGATTTCATCCGCGAACACCGAGACGGACCCTTTTACCTTCACGTTCCGTGGACGTTACCCCACGGTGCATTCGAGATTCCTTCCGTCGGCGTCTTCGAAAGCGAGAACTGGTCGGACGGCGAAAAGGTCCACGCCGCCATGGTCACGAAGATCGACAACGCAAGTCGGCCAGATCGTAGACCTTATCAAAGAGCTGGGAATCGACGACAACACGCTCATCTTCTTCGGATCGGACCACGGGTCGGGCCACTCCTGGCAGGACACATTCAACAGCTGCGGTCCTCTCAGAGGCAAGAAAGGCGATATGTACGAAGGGGGCCTCCGCACGCCTTTGATCGTCAGCTGGCCGGGCAAGCTACCCCTGGGCAAGACCAACGATACAACGGTCTGGTACTATGCCGACTTCATGTCCACCGTCGCCGACATCATCGAAGCGAAAGCACCCGAGACCGACGGCGTCAGCATTCTTCCCACTCTCCTCGGTGAGGATCAGGATCTGTCCTATCGCTTCCTCTACTGGGAGCGCCACGGTGGCGGGTTCAAGCAGGCGGTAAGGTGGCAGAACTGGAAGGCCGTCCGACCCCCGACAGACCGCCTCCTCAACGAACCCCTCGAACTCTACAACCTCGACACCGACCTCGGCGAAACCAGGGATGTCGCCGGCCAACAACCCGAGGTCATCCGTCGCATCAGCGACTACCTCGCCGACGCGAGGACCGCGTCGAAGAACTGGCCCATCGGCGTGAAGGGGTCACACGCTTGATTGCGGCCTGCGGCCTCGATCGAGTGTTCGGTGTTCGGGGATCAAGAAACTACCCACGCGCAGGTTTCAATGGACCTCCGAATCCACTCCCGACTAGGGACTCGAATCCTTTCAAACGACCCTCAGCGTTCTCAGCCTGCCCTGAGCTTTGTCCTGAGTAAGCGACCGAAGGTCGCTATACCAAAGGGTAGTCTGCAAACAGGAGCGTATCGAAGGGTTTCCTCAGTGGCTGCTCTTTCTACGGAGTGTCATCAGCTATCCTCCCGCCCCCTCATCCATCTGCCGCTGATGTTCGCCGCGCCACCCCACCGGTGCCCCAATCGAGTTCAGGCCGCATATCCACAACCGCCTCGGCCAACTGCCCTCGGTGAACGCCGTCGAGGGTTGCATCCAGGGCAATTGGCTGGCGCCTGTAAGCGGTAGCCTGATCTGGCGGCACTCTCAATAGAAAATCGACAATCTCTTTTTTCCCGGGATCTGCCGTCACCGTTCCGCAACTCGGTCGCGCTTCCCAGCCGTCTGGCAGGACCAATTCGTACTCCAGTGTAGAGGGCACCGACTTGATATTTTCGAACCACACCTGCATGCGCACCTCCTCTCCGGGTGCTGCTGGCGGTTGATACGGATACAGAAAAACGTGGTCCGGGTAGAGGGCTTCCTCCAGATTTTCGGGTGCAGCAAGTGCGCGCCAGTGGATCTGCTCTGTGATGCACCAATCGTGATAGACCTTCCACTCTTCCGGGCCAATCTCCCACGGCCCGCCGTGCCCGGGACACGTCAACTCCGGCTGATGCTCCAGGTAGAGCTTACCCGTAATCTGGTGGGAATTGGCGTGCACGTGATTGCGCCAGATGTTGTTCGACTGGTATCCCTTCCCCTCCCGCACACCCACCTCGTCTCCGGAAAACACGACCCGCTTGCCGTCGATCTCACCGAACATTGCCATGTGATAGTCGGCGTGACCCGGCGTGTGGAAGACCTGAAACTCGAACTCCTCCCACTGGAAGGTTTCCCCCTGCCCGAGCGCCCGCTCCACCTTCAACGGAGTGGGGAAAGTACACCCCAGCTTGTAGCCGTGCGGGTGCTGCAGAATGTCGACCATATTCTCGAAGCACCAGATTTTCGTACCGTGATGCTGCTGCAGATAGGGCAGCCCGTTGACGTGATCGTCGTGATAGTGGCTCGGCATGGCCAGATCGATCTGCTTCATGCCAAAACTATCCCGCAGGATATCCAGATTGTGCTCGAGTGGACGCAGGCGATTGCCGGCTTCAAAAAAGACTTCGAACGAATACATGAACGTCCGGCTCGGGGAGCCGTAATCAACGAAAAGGGCTTTGCCGCTGTCGCTGATAACAATCCACGTGTTCGAACAGCCGGGGATCTGCACCAGATGAGGAAGCACCGAGCGGGGAGCCACATCCAGGGAAGGCGTTTCGATGCTGTACCGGTGTTCGAGATAGGCACGGAACTTTGTCTCGAGACTCTGAAGCGCGCTGGCTGTGTCGCCAAAGGGACGGCCGTGGGAAGGACAGAGCATGTCGGTATTGTGGTTCCGCATCTTGCAGAGCGAGTAAACCATGTAGTCGCAGCCATCGCCCTGGGCATAGGCGTACTGGAGATCGTAGAGAGCCTGAACCTTACCCGGCGCAGCAATCAAATCTCCGCTGAATCCCACCTTCTGCCCGTCGATCTCTGCAATCAACGCGATGTGACCGAGCGAGTGACCGGGCGTCGGCTGAACGAAGAATCGATATCTCCCCCACTCGAACGTCTCGTAATCCTCGAGCACGCGTGACGTACGCACGCTCTGGGCCAGCGTGAAAAAGGTCTGCCGCACATCATAAATGTCATAGATTTGCCGCGACCCCCAGAACACCTCCACCTCATCGAAATAGGGGCGCTCCTGGGCAGGCACCGCAATCGGGATATTGCGCTGATTGGCTATCGCGTCCCCCTGGCACTGGTCGCGATGGTGGTGGGTGTGCAGGATCCAATCGACCTGGGTGATGCCCAGATCACCTAGACCGTCGAGTACCTTGCCGCTGCCGAAGTCAATCAGCACAACCCTTGTGCCTTCCTTGACCACATACACATTGCAGGTGTCTTCGAACAGGTACAGATTCTCGGATATCTTTTCCAAGTTCCCTCCTGACTACACGACAAACTGAAAAGAACACAGCTTAACGGCGTGTCCGATAAAAACGCAGCCGAAGAGCTATAATCAAAAGGTGTGGAAAAAGAGAAAGGGCGACCCTACCCTTCCCGTGAGATAGTTGATTCACACAAAACCGGGTGAGAGGCCCGGTTGGGAAGGAGGATCGCCGTGAAGGAACATACGCATAGAGCCCCATTGAAGTCCATGCCGACGTGGGAGACGGTTGACGATTGGATCCGTGAAGAGATCCAGGGCCGGTTCCAGTCCATTCTGGAGGAGGAGGCGACCGCGTTCTTGGGCCGGTCGTGGTATGAGCGCCGAGCCGAGGTCGATAGCTCCAGGGGCTACAGGAACGGCTACGGCAAGCCCCGGCGTCTCTCGACGAGCTGCGGAACGATCAAGGTCCGGCGTCCCCGGGTTCGTGGTCTGGAAGAGCGGTTTGAAAGCCGCATCCTCCCCCTGTTCGCCCGGAGAACCAGGGCCATTGGAGATCTGCTTCCCGACCTTTATCTCCACGGTCTCTCCCAGGGCGACTTCGAGTTGTCTTTGCGTGCGCTGCTCGGTGATGGCGCGCCGCTTTCGCCGACCTCGATCGCTCGTCTTCGAGGGAAGTGGGAGGTCGACTTCCAGGACTGGAAAGAAAGGCGTCTGGATAATCGCGAACTGGTCTACGCCTGGGCTGATGGCATCTACGTCAAAGCCGGGCTCGAGCGCGAGAAGGCGTGTCTGCTGGTCGTGATCGGCGCGATGAGCGACGGCAGCAAGGAGATCCTGGCGATAGAACCCGGTTATCGAGAGTCTACAGAATCCTGGCTCACGGTGCTCCGGGATCTCCGGGATCGCGGGCTCGAACATCCTGTCCTGATCGCCGCGGACGGGAATATGGGCATCTGGGCGGCCGTTGATCAGGTCTGGCCAGAGAGCCGGCAACAACGGTGCTGGAACCACAAGATCCTCAACGTGCTCGACAAGGTCGCCAAGCGTGCACAGGCTGAAGCCCGCGCACTGCTCGTCCAGATCCCCTATGCCGGCACGAAAAAGGAGGCCGAGAAGCTCCGGAAACGCTTTGCCGCACGGTATCGCTCACAGTTCCCTGCCGCCGTGGAGACGCTCGAAAGAGACTGGGATCGGATGGTCACGTTCTACGACTTCCCGAAGGAACACTGGAAACACCTGAGAACCACGAACGTCGTCGAGAGCCCCTTTGCTTCCGTTCGGCTTCGCACAAACGCCGCCAGGCGATTCAAGAAAGTCAGGAACGCCACGACTCTCATCTGGCGTACGCTCAAGGTCGCAGAGAGCCGATTCAGGAAACTCACCGCGCCACACTTGCTACAACAAGTCTACGATCAGAAACACTCAACCGGACCGCAGGTCGAAGCCGGGAAGATGGCCGCCTGATTTCTTTTACACACCTATTGACCTGAACTCCAGCCGAACGGGACGTCCCCGAAGCGATGAAAGATCGGGACGGCCTTTCCACGTCACAGTCTGTTCAGATCGTTGAACACCAGCCAGTCGGCCTCCGCCCTGGCGGGCCCAATAACCGTGGCCCGTCTCGTCGAGGATTTCCACTCTGAGCCAGCCCCGTGAACTGGCATCAATATTCACCTGGAGACGGTTGCCGTCGAGGGTAAAAGGAACCATCGTCAGCCGACCCTCGTCCGTACCCACGTCCTGAGACACAAAGCCGTCGCGCCTCAAACGCAAACGGCCGATGACCGCACTGTTCATCCTGAAAATAGCGAAACCGGGCCCCCCGCAGTTCACGCTGGTCACCAAAATCGATACTCAGGTAGGCCAGATCGTCGACCTCCTGGATGAGCTGGGGCCCCTCGAATCCCTTCATACGACCCTCCGCGTTCTCAGCCTGCCCTGAGTAGCCTGCGAAGCAGGCGTATCGAAGGGTGTCCTCAGTGACTGCTCTTTCTATGGAAATAACCCTCGCTACGCCCGATGATTTCGATGCGATCGCTCGTCTCATCCAAGCGACGTCTCGCTCGCCGGCGACGCACTGCCTCCACGCGGAAACGGCCGAGTCCGTCGACGATATGGTCGCCGAGATACGACAGCTGACGAATAGCGGTGAGCTTATCGTTGCCATCGCACGGGACCACCATCTCAGGGCAATGATTGGATGCGAATATGCAAGGGAGCTCAAGCGAGGTTGGCTCAGAGGGCCGGTTCAACAGGATGGCGTGACCGAAGCACAGGCCCTCTACGAGGCACTCGTGTCGTCTCTGCCGGAGGAGATTACTCGACTGGACACGTTTCTCAACGCAGAAAACGCTGACGGGGACGCGTTCTATCGATCGAAAGGCTACCGGCCAGAGGGCCTCACGCACGTCTACGAAACGAGTCGCGAGACCGCCATCTTCTCAGACTCCATGTGCCGGGTCCTGGAAGAACACCAGTTCGAAGAGTTCAAACGGGTTCACAACCACGTGTTCCCGTCGACGTATGCGGATGGTCGTGAGATCATCGAGCAACTCGACCCGCACAAGCAGGTCCTCGTCTACGTCAATCACGGCGAAGTGCTCGGCTATGTTCGTGCGCTCGTCGAGTCCGAAAAAGAGGGCTACATCGAATATCTCGGTGTTCGATCGGACGCCCGACGTCAAGGCATTGGGCGAAAGCTCCTTCACGCTGCCCTGGGATACCTTATCGCAGAACGTGGCAACGACATCGTGTCACTCTGCGTCAGCGACGGCAACACGAATGCCCGCCAGCTTTACGAAAACGTCGGGTTCGCGTTGAAACACACGGGCGTGAATCTTCGCCTGATTCGAACCGCAGAACCCACGTGACGCAACGGCCCGACCGCCGATGACCGCGAACCCCACCCCATCCTCCCAATCCCTCTTCCAAATTTACCGTCAACTCAATCGCGACGTCCGTCTATACCTCCTGGCCTCGGCCATCGTCGGCTTCACGATCTTCGGCGGCGTCGAAACCGTCATTCTGAACCTGTACCTGCTGAGACTCGGCTACGGGTCGAAGTTCATCGGGTGGGTCAACGCGACCGGCGCCCTGACTAACACCCTCGTCGCCATGCCCGCTGGTGTCCTCGGACTGCGCATCAGCAGACGCCACATGATGATGGCCGGTATGCTTCTGATGGCGACAGGACTCGGCGCATTACCTTTCGCCGAATATCTCCCCGAGCATATGATGCGCTCGTGGCTGCTCGCGACTCGAGGTGTGAGCTATCTCGGGATGGGGATCTTCCAAATCGGTGGGACGCCCTTCCTGATCGGGGCTACACGTCCAGAAGAGCGCAATCACGCCTACGCGTTTCACACGGCAATCGGTCCCCTCGCAGGTCTGGCCGGGGGTCTCATCGGCGGTCTTCTCCCTTCGATCTTCGCGGGGCTTTCGGGGGTTGCTCTCACGGACACGAGCCCGTATCGACAGACACTATGGGTGGCTGCACTCGTGATCATCCCGGGCTTCTTTCTCGTCCGAGCCACGACCGCGACGTATTCCGGCGACCTCCGGAGAGCCGACCGTGGAAAGAGCTCGGCCCCGACCCTCCTGTTTGTCCTGCTGTTTCTGTCGGGTTTTCTCCAACTGGCGGGCGAACGTGTCGCAAGAACGTACTTCAACGTGTATATGGACGTCGATTTCGCCGGTTCACCCTCTTTCATAGGCGCGTGCTGGTCCGCAGGTCACTGTCTCTCCGTGGTCACCGCTCTACTCACACCGTTTCTCTGCAAACAGTGGGCATCATCAACGTCTCCACCGTCGGTGCGTTCGGTATGGTCATCAGCCTCCTGGTCATGACCTACGTCCCGAGTTCCCACATCGTAGGTCTCGCCTTCATCAGCCTCATCATGTTCGCCGCCGTCCGGAGACCCGCCTACACAGTCCATCATCAGGAACTCGTCACCCCAGCCTGGCGCCCCACGATGGCCGGATGCACCTCTTTCGGGTCGGGCGCCAGCGAATTCACGATGGCTCTCCTCGGAGGCTACACCATCGCCACGGCCGGCTTTGTTCCCGTGTTTGAAACAGGCGCCCTGATGACAACCGTCGGGGCGGGTCTCTTCTGGCTTTACTTCCGTCATCCTCGTGGCGAACGTGGGAAGGCTTGAACCACCAAGCATGTCCTGAGCGGAGTCGAAGGGACTCCAAGACACCAAGAACCTTGAACAGGAAGACGCGAAGTCGCGAAGAAAGACCGGGGTCGGCGGAAACTTCAGTCATTGCTCTGTGACTCCTGCCCTTTTCGTGTATTTCGTGGTTTTCGTGGTTCGGTTTTTGGTTTTCCTTCCGTGTATTCCGTGGTCTCGATGTCTTTCGTAGTCGCGTGAGGAAGTATGCAGACGCGCAAGCTCGGCAGAACGGGAATAGACGTCCCCATCATCGGACTCGGGGCGATGTTCATCGGGGGACCGGAGGCGGATGCTCCAAGTGAGCTCGACGAGGACCTCGCAGCCGAAACCGTCGTCGCCGCCATCGAATCCGGGTCCACCTTCATCGACACGGCCCCCGGCTACGGCAGCTGTGGCAGCGAGCGCGTGATCGGCCGCGCGATGAGGGAACGCCCCGATCTCGCGGAAATCGCCACGGTCGTCACCAAAACCGGCGCCCCCCCGGGCGGTAAGGACTACAGCTACGACGGCGTTCTACGTCAGATCGAGGACAGTCTCGGCCGCCTCGGGCTCGAAAGCATCGACCTCGTTTCGATCCACGACGCGATGGGTCAGCCGATGGAAGATGTCCTCGGCGGCGCGCTTCGAGCTTTGCGCAGCCTCCAGGATCAAGGCGTCGTGGGCAACGTCGGCACGGCCATGAACGACCCCTCGACGAACGAGCCCTACATCGAAACCGGCGAATTCGACGTCGCCGTCGTACCCAATGCCTGGACCCTCATCAACCGGATCGCCGGAAACCGAATCTTCCCCGCCGCGAAGAAACACAACACCGGTGTCCTTCTCGCGACGCCATTCGAGCGCGGTCTCCTTGCCAAAGGATCCAAATCGGACGCCTACTTTCACCGCCGCAACTTCAGCGAGGAATGTCTCGCGCACGTCGCCGAAATCGAAGCACTCTGCGAACGCTACGACGTATCGCTTCCAACCGTCGCCCTCCACTACGTCCTTCGCCACCCGCAAGTATCCACCGTGATCCCCGGCGCCCGAACGCCTGACGAGGCAAGCACAAACGCAAAGGCCTCGGAAATTGACATTCCCGAGGCCTTCTGGAACGAGTTGGAACCGACGCTCCGTGACTGGAGCGCGGCCGAACATCGTCAGGTCAAGATTTAGGTGCTGTTCGCCGCCGTTCAGGCTGCAGACACGGATCGATCCTCCGAAGCCACGTAGGACATCACCTTCTCGACTTCCCCGCGACTGCCGATCACCAGCGGCGTACGCTCGTGGAGGTCCGTAGGCACCCTTTCCATCACCCTGTCCCGTCCGTCCGTCGCGAGACCTCCTGCCTGTTCGGCCAAGAAGGCCATCGGATTGACCTCATACAGGAGACGCAGCTTGCCTTTCGGGTCTTTTGCAGTCTCCGGATACAGGAATACGCCGCCTCGAAGCAGGGTCCGATGGAAATCCGCGACAAGGGATCCGATGTAGCGAAGCGAATAGCCTTCGTCCTTCACCGCGTTCAGGTAGCGCTGATATCCGATCGGAAAACTGGCGGCGTAGGCTTCGTTCACACTGTACGTCTTTCCGACCTCGGGCATATGCACGCGTTCACTACTCCGCACATAGGCTCCGATTTCGGGCACGAGCGTGAACATGTGCAGCCCGTCTCCCGCAGTGTAAGCCATGACCGTGCTGCTCCCATAGACGACGTAGCCGGCAGCGACTTGCCGAACACCCGGCTGCAGAATGTGACCCGTCGGTCCATTTTCGCAGTTCTCGTCCTTCAACAGGATCGAGAAAATCGTACCGACCGACACGTTGACGTCGATGTTGCTCGACCCATCGAGCGGATCGAACAGCACTACGTATTTGCCGGTACCGTCATCATCCGCTTTCAGAACACGCGGACCTTCCTCCTCCTCGGACACCAGAATACCCACTTCCTCCCGATAGCCGAGGCATCGCGTCAGCGTCTCGTGCGCGATCACGTCCAGCTTTTCGACACGTTCCCCCTGGACGTTCTCCTCACCCGTTTCCCCGAGTACGTCCAGCACACCTGCCCGTCGCACCTGCGATTCGATGATCTTCGTCGCCAACGTGATACCACTCATGAGCCAGCTGAACTCTCCGGTTGCCCTCGGATGATGGGCCCGCTGCTGGTCCAGAATGTGTTGTTGGATCGTGACGAGAGATTGCGACAGCCCGACTGAATTCATGATCTCCTCCCTGCGTGCCAGTGATGACTCTTTGTTTCATCGATGGGGATTTCGGCCGGGGACCGTCGATTCGTCCTAGGTGTAAGTACACTTTCCTTCAAGATCAAGCTCTGATTGGGTTTCCGACGGTTTTCATTTCGGGGAATCCGGTCTATCTTGTTCCCCCAGACTCGAACACGGGCATTCGAATGAAAATCCAAAAACTCCAGTCCGGTTTCTACCGCATCCCGCTCCCTGTCGTCCTCTCCGACTCGACGCACGGGGGATATCACCCATTTCGATTTCATCACCGCGCGAATTGTCACCAACGATGGTCTCGAGGGCGTAGGTTACACCTTCACGCCAGGAACAGGTGGGGCAGCCATCGCGGCGCTGCTCGAACACGATCTGGCGTTCTGTGTGGTCGGCGAGGACCCCCGCCGCATCGAACACCTGTGGAATCGGATGTGGTGGCACGCCCACTTTGTCGGTCGGGGGGGCGCGGTCAACATCGCCCTGTGGGACCTCGTCGCCAAAGCGGCGAACGAGCCCTGGTGGCGCTACCTCGGCGGCAACGACCATCGCGTCAGCGCCTATGCAGGTGGCGTCGATCTCTACTTCACCCTGGACGACCTCGTTAAACAGACCGAAGGCTTTCTCGACCAGGGATTCCGCGCCATAAAAATGAAGGTGGGGCGCCCACAGCTTTCCGAGGACGTCGAGCGTGTCGCACACATCCGGAATCTCCTGGGCCCCGACCTGCCGCTCCTCGTCGACGCCAATATGGGCTGGCGCGTGGATGAAGCGATCCGCGGAGCCCGCGCCTTCTCCGAACACAACGTCTACTGGCTCGAAGAACCCACCATCCCCGACGACTACGCCGGCCACGCCCGGATCGCGCGCGAGGGCGGCGTCCCCATCGCCACGGGTGAAAATCTTCGCACGCTCCACGAGTTCGAGCATATGATCCGCTACGGCGAAATCGCCTTTCCCGAGCCCGACGTCGCCATCTGCGGCGGCGTCACCACCTGGCTCAAAGTCGCTCGGCTCGCCGAAGCGAACAATCTGCCCGTCACGTCACACGGCGTCCACGACCTCCACGTCCACCTCCTCTCCGCCGTCCCCAATGCCTCCTTCCTCGAAGTACACGCATTCGACATCAGCCGCTTCATCGAACATCCAATCGTCATCGAGGATGGCTACGCCGTCGCCCCGGATCGACCCGGCCACGGCGTCGTGCTGGATTGGGACGCGCTTGCCGCACACATAATCTCGTAGATCGATCTCACCCTTCTTTCTAAACTCGGTGATCATCACTCGGAACTCGTATATCGTTTCCTAATCACCCGTCAGTTCATAGGTCACAAGATGCGCTTTCATATTCTAGGTTCCTCCGCCGGCAAAACCGTTCCACGTCCGTTCTGTCGTTGCCGCGTCTGCGAAACGGCCCGTCGTGACGGCGGGCGCGATGTCCGGACACGATGTGCCGTCCACCTCTATCTCGACGGTGATGATGTGGGCGAGCCGCGCTACGCCATCGACCTCTCGCCCGACGTCTCCTATCACTTCATCCGCGACAGCTTCGCCCTCGACAGGCTCGAGCACCTCATCTTCAGCCACGCAGACCCGGATCATATCGACACAGGGCTGCTCTCGATCCGTCCATCGATTCTCAGCGACCGAAGCGCGCTCCCTCATCTTCACACTTACGGCAGCGTGACAGTCGGTGAGAAAATGGAAAGACTCGACCTCGAAAAGCTGAACGTCTCATTTCAGCAGGTCGACCCATTTACACCATTCACGGCCGGAGACCTCAGCATCACCCCTCTCCTCGGAAATCACGGGCCAGGCGTTGTCCTCAACCACATCCTTCAGCACGGCGATACGACGGTACTCTGCGCGTGGGACACCGGCTACTGGACCGACGAGAGTTGGGAGCACGTCGAGGCCTTCTCCTTCGATGCGGTCATCTCGGAATGCACCATCTTCGGACCCGGTGAAGCCGACCTCGAAGCCCGGCACATGAACTTCGCCACACTCGTGGCCAAGAAAGAGCGACTGCTCGAAATGGAGTGCATCGCCGAGTCGACCCCCTGGGCGACGCTTCACATCGGCGACAACGGTGGCATCACCTACGACGAACAGGTTGCGCTCGGCGCGTCCCACGGCGTCACACCCGGATATGACGGAATGTGGTTTTCGCCTTCGGGGATCGGAAAATAGAGATCGGAGATTCGGAAGCTGGAATCAGCGCCCTCTTTCGGATATTCACTACTCGGCACTCGGATATCGCTATGTCAGTCTTCTGCCGCGGGACCGGCCACTAAGGAACTTCCAGAGAGGCCATAAAATGGGCCTTGGCCAAGAAGCGTACCGGGGTGACAGACGCTTAGCCATATGGCCACCTCAAATGGAGATTTCGGAGCTGCCCTCTCGGAACTCGGACATCGCTAATCGGCACTCGGATATCGCCTGTATGTTCACTAACATCTCCACGAGCATCGAACGTTTCGCAGCTCAGGGCTACCTCGTCATTCCCAACGCGCTGGATCAGGCCGAAGTCGAAGCCTTCAACGAAGCCGTCGATCGGGACCGCGAGCACTTCCCGCGTCTCTGGCAGAACCGCGGCGGCGGTCGACATCAGGCCGTCAGCATTCTCCTCGACGAGCCGGTCTTTGATGCCTCCATCCTCCACCCTTCGACATTGCCGATCGCCCGCGAACTGATGGGCGAGGATCTTTGCTTCGAGGAGCATTCTGTGATGATTCGTGAACCGATCGAGGGCTCCCCACCCGATCCTCACTGGCATCGGGATATCCAACACGGCACCGATCCCCCGCTTTATCTGAGAAACCTATCGCTCGTCTACTACCTCACCGACGTCGATGCGTCGACACACTGCTTCAGCATCGTTCCCGAATCCGTCGAAGCCAAGGCATCGGCGCCAGACCATCGTGACGGGAGCACGGCCGAGGACCTTCACGGCCAGGCGGGCACCGCCATTCTCTTCAACGCCGCCAACATACACGACGCGCGCCAGCGCACGACCGATCGGGAGCGTCGCACCATACACATCTACTACGGGCACCGGTCCTTGCCCCCGCTCAGCATCCACACGATTTTCCCCGATCGTCTGATCAACCATCCCGACCCAGACATCCGTGCCCTGTTCGATCGCCCCAACGAGATCACCGAGCGGGTCCGCCGAGCGAGATCTCCCTCTGGGATCGGAGATTAGAGAACGGTGATTGGGGAACTGAGGTTGTTCCTCTCGGAGATCGGATACCTGCACTCGGCACTCGGATATCGCTTTTTGGTCTCCGCTCCCTCCTCCCTATCTTGCACTGAATCCTCACTCTCTCTGGAGTCCGGCTATGGAAACCCGCACACTCGGTAACACCGATCTCGAGGTCACCCGGCTCGCCTTCGGCGGCGCGCGCATCGGCTACGAAGACGTCACCGACGACCAGGTCGACACCCTGTTGAACGGTCTGCTCGACAGCGGCATCAACTTCCTCGACACCGCCGCGTGCTATGACGACAGTGAAGAGCTCATCGGAAAGTATGTCAGCCATCGACGCGATGAATATGTCCTCGCCTCGAAATGCGGCCACGTAGCCGGTGACGCCACGGGTGAGCCGTGGACGGCCGACACGATCCGTCACAGCATCGACCGATCGCTTCAGCGTCTCAAAACGGATCGCATCGACCTGATGCAGCTTCACAGCTGTTCCAAAGAGGTCCTGGAAACGGGAGAGGCCACCGAGGCTGTTCAGCGCGCTCAGGAAGCCGGCAAGGTGCGCTACACCTGCTTCAGCGGAGACGGTGAAAACGCTCTATACGCGATCGAATCGGGCGTCTTCGCTACATTGCAAACCTCATTCAACGTCGTCGACCAGAAAGGGCGCGATTCCGTCCTCCCCGCGGCGGTCGAGGCCGGTATGGGCATCATCGCCAAACGACCGATCGCCAACGGCGCGTTCGGCTGGTCGGAGTCCCCCTACAACTACGCCGACGCCTATTGGGATCGCGCAAAGGCGATGACCGTTCCCGAGGGTGCGCCCGAGGATGGCATCGAACTCGCGCTCCGCTTCACGCTCAGCCACGACGCCATTGACACGGCCATCGTCGGCACCACCAAACTGGCCAACGCGCAGGCCAACATCGCTTCCCTCGGCAACGGGCCGCTCGACGCAAACGTCATCACGTCGCTCCACAATCAGTTCGACAACCTGGGCGACGACTGGGACCAGCGAACTTAGATGCAGATCCTGCCCGACATCTATCTCCTCGACGGTTTTGCCTATGCTGCGCACGCCAATTTCTACCTCATCCACACCGATGCGGGCAACATCATCATCGACGCCGGGACACGCCCCGATGATCTGAGGGTCGCGGACGAACGCTCGGCGCTATGGGACATCTCGCTCCAGCACGTCGACTCCCTTCTCCTCACCCACAGTCACTACGATCACATCGGAAACGCGGCGGAAATCCGACAACGTGGCGCGACCGTCTACGCCGGGCCGAGCGACGCCGAAGGCATCGAACGCTCCGACAACCGGACCGTTCCCTACGCCGCCGGCTTCAAACTTCCTCCTTGCAAAATCGACCACGTCGTCACCGACGGAGACGTCATCGAAACCTGCGGTCTCCGTATCGAAACCATCCACGCGCCCGGTCACACGGACGGTTGTGTCATTTACCAACTCAACCACGTCGGCAAAACCATCTGGTTCGCCGGTGACGTCCTGATGGCGAAAGGGACCGATTTCGTCCCCGAGCTCGGTTGGCAGGGTGGAGAGGACTTCGACAAACCGACGTATATCCAGACGCTCAGGCGGCTGTCGGATTTGCCCGTCGACTGCTTACTTGCCGGTCACTATCTTCCCTATCTGCGTGACGGCCACCACCTCGTCGGCCGGGCCTACGTCAAGGCGCTTTGCGATTGGCGTTGACGATTGGCCAGACGGCAACCATAGACACCGTCCACCGTCTCCCGTCTACCTTTTGGCGAACAACCGATTTCCCTGCCGCTTAAGGAGAATGATGTTCGGACTCCACATACTCGACCTGACTATGCTCCTTCTTTACCTCGTGGGCATTATGTTCGTTGGCCTATGGGCCGCTCGCAGAGTAAAGGGTGTCGGGGACTTCTTTATGGGCGGAAGGCAGTTCGGCAAAGCCTTCATGGTCATGCACTCCTTCGGAACCGGAACACACACGGATCAGGCAGTCTCCGTCGCGGGAGCTTCCTACAAGCTGGGCTTCGCGGGCATCTGGTATCAATACCTCAACCTCTTCCTCACACCGTTCTACTGGATTGTCGCGCCGCTTCTACGGAGAATGCGGTATCTCACAACCGCAGACTTCTTCGATCAGCGATATCACCAGTCCCTGGGCATCTTCTACGCGGTGTTCGGTGTCCTGAACTTTGCGTTCAGTGTCGGTCTGATGCTCCTGGGCACTGGAAAGACGGCGAGTGCCATCACGGGGGGTGCCATCAGCGCCGAGCTTGCGGTCGGTGTGATGACGGTCCTCTTCCTCACCTACGGCTTGGCCGGCGGACTGCCCGCGGCCATTGTCACCGACTTCATCCAGGGTATTTTCATCATTGTCCTTTCCTTTCTCCTCGTACCCTTCGTACTCGCCGAGGTCGGTGGATTCGAAGGATTGCATCGACAGATTCCGGAGGAAATGTTTAGCCTCCTCGCACCCGGCGACCCTCCGCCGGGATACGATCGAATCACGATCTTCTACATCTTTATCATCGTCGTCAACGGACTGGTTGGCACAATCGCGGCTCCCCACCATATGGCCATCGGCGGTGCGGGAAAGACCGAATGGGAAGTGCGATTCGGATTCACCTACGGCAATATGATCAAACGGTTCTGCACGGTAGCCTGGTCGCTCGTCGGCATCGCGTGTGTGGCCATCTATCCAGGCATCGACGATCCTGAGCACGCCTTCGGATTGGCCACTCGCGACCTGCTACCCATCGGCCTCGTCGGTGTGATGCTCGCCTCGATGATTGCCGATGTGATGTCCTCGTGCGATTCCTTTATGGTCGACGGCTCTGCCCTCATCATCGAAAACGTCTACAAGCCCTACATCCGGCCCGAAGCCACGGAGAGACACCTGCTTATGGTCGGCCGAGTCGTGGGCGTCTTCATCGTCGCGGCAGGCATCTTCGTCACGCAGCTATCTACCTCTGTCGTCGAACTCCTTGTCCTCGCGTGGTCGCTCTCGGCCTTTTTCGGCATCGCCGTTTGGGGGGAGTCATCTGGAGGCGCGCCAACACGTGGGGCGCCTGGGGAGGCATCACCGCATCGATCGCTCTATGGGCGGTTTCCCGATTCCTCTGGGAATGGGAACTGCAATATCAGTTCTCACTCTATCTTTCGGGCGGCTTCCTGACCCTCATCATCGTCAGCCTCCTGACACCCAAACAGGATCAGGACCAGCTGGACCGCTTTTACACGACCCTCCACACGCCGGTGGGCGATGAGCACAAGCTCCGTGAAGCAGGAATCAAAGTCGTGCTCGAATGAGAATCCTTCTCACCCTCTTCGTCCTGGCACTCACCGCACACGCACAACAGCGACTGCAACGGCTCGAAGCGCACACCCCTGCCACGGACACGAGCCGCGTGATCGTGTCACCCCGCATTTTCACCGCCCCCGAGCTCGATAGCCTCATCAAAGCGGGAAACCACGTCGATTCACTCGTCGTCTACCCGGCACGAATCTACGTCACCGAGGGTGGGTCTTATAAGCTGAATCAACTTTTCGTCCTTGCGATCGACTCGGCGGGTCAACGTGTCTACCGTGCGCCCCTCGCGATCGAATTGGCTTCCTTCAACGCGTCCCTCGGCACGGAGGGACTGTTCGGGTTTCGGGAAGGAACGGCCAACCTGAGGATTACCAGCCTCTTGCCTCGCAAGGGGGGCAAAACGAGTGTCGGCGTCGAACTCGACGTCATCGTGACACCCTGGCCCAACTGAATGCGCCCTCCGGTGGCGGACTCTCGTTTCCCCGGCAGGGGAGACGACCGCTGCAACAGATCTTCAATCGCGACCCAAACCGGAAGTCTTCCCGGATGAAACCGAACATCCTCTGGATCTGTACCGATCAGCAGCGTTTCGACACGATCGGGGCTCTCGGTAACGCAGTCATAGAGACACCTCACCTCGACCGCCTCGCCGAATCCGGTGTCGCCTTCACACACGCCTACTGTCAGAACCCGATCTGCCAGCCCAGTCGCGCCAGTTTCATGACCGGGCTGTATCCCAGCACCCTCCACGTCAACGGCAACGGCGTGGAAACTTTCCCCCAGAACGTGCCCGTCGTATCCAGGATGTTCGCCGATGCGGGTTACACGTGCGGTTTGATCGGCAAACTGCACCTCAACGCCGCCTATCACGGCGTCGAAAAGCGCGTCGACGATGGCTACACTTACTGGCACTACAGTCACGGTCCCTACAGTCGTCTGTCACCTGACGCAAAAGGCAACGACTATGCGGACTGGATTCGGGCCCAGGGCGAGGATCCGGAGACCGTGCTTTTCGACCCGGGTGGCGTGCCCGATCGACTCCATCACACGACCTGGTGCGTGGAGAAAACCTCCGCCTTCATCCGAGAAAGCGTCGGTAGACCCTGGTTCGCCTCGGTCAACATCTTCTTTCCGCACAAGCCGTTCAATCCGCCCAGAGAGTACTTGAATCGATACGATCCCGACGCGATGCCGCCCCCTCTCTACCGGGATTCCGACCAGGAGACACAGAGCCAGCTCGACCTGATTCCGACACAGGGCGGTCTCGGCACACCCGACAGGCTCGAACTGGGTCACACGAGCGGACAAACAGAAACCTTCCTGGGCGGTCGATCGGATGCGGGGGCAGCCAAGGCCCACTACTACGCCCTGATCACCCACATCGACGAACAAATCGGCCATCTCCTCGACCTCCTCGACGAGATGGGCCAGCGAGATAACACACTCACCATCTTCACCTCCGACCACGGCGAACTGCTCGGCGACCACGGCCGAGTCTACAAGGGATGTCGATTCTACGAAGGGCTCGTCCGGGTTCCACTCATCTGGCACTGGCCGGGGCAGTTTGCCGAGGGCACGCGCGCATCCGGCCTCGTCGAGCTCATCGACATCGTCCCCACCCTCCTCGACCTGTGCGATCTGGACATCCCCGATCACATCCAGGGCCGGTCGCTCCGACCGATCCTCCAGGGATCTCAGTCACCCGAAATATTCAGAGACCACGTTCGCTGTGAGTTCTACGATGCCCAGCACACATTGAACAGCGAGGGCCGGACCGGTTACGGCACGATGTATCGCGACAGCCGCTATAAACTCGTCGTCTACCACGAATATGATCTCGGGGAACTCTACGACCTGGAGGAAGACCCGGGCGAATTCGACAATCGGTGGAACGATCCGGACTACAGCCCCATCAAGATGGACTTGATGAAGAAAAGCTTCGACGCATCAATGCTGATCACCGACTGGGGTGGTGTTCCCTGCGTTCGTCGGAGAAATTCCACACCGATCTACTGAAGACGTTCGCTTATGCTGCCCTCACGCGATGAAATCCAAGCCGCAGCAGAGATCGTTTACGCGGCAATGCCACCGACACCTCAGTATCGGTGGCCGATGCTGTGTGAGCGGCTCGGAACCGACGTCTGGGTCAAGCACGAGAATCACACGCCCGTCGGCGCATTCAAAGTGCGTGGAGGCCTGGTCTACTTCGCCGTACTCTCCGTAGATGCGCGAACGAAGGGCGTCATCTGCGCCACACGCGGAAACCACGGACAGTCCGTTGCGTGGGCGGCCAGACGCTACGACATTCCCGCAACGATCGTCGTGCCGCACGGCAACAGCCGCGAGAAGAACGCCGCCGTCCAGGCGTTGGGCGCCGTCCTCATCGAAAGTGGAGACGACTTCCAGTCGTCACTCGAACACGCGCAACGGCTTGCTGACGACGGCGGCCTGCATTTGGTCCCCTCCTTCGATACACCTCTCGTCGCCGGCGTCGCGACCTACGCCCTAGAACTCCTGTCCGAAACCGACGACCTCGACGTCATCTATGTGCCCATCGGGCTCGGGTCGGGCATCTGTGGCGTGCTCGCCGCCAAACAGGCGTTGGGTCTGTCGATCGAGGTCGTGGGCGTCGTGTCGGCACACGCCCGGGCCTACGCCGAATCTTTCGCGAGCGGCCGACCCATCGATGCCCCGGTAACCACACGTCTGGCAGACGGGATGGCGTGTCGAACGCCTCATCCCGACGCCCTCGGCTTCATCCGGGAGGGTGTCGATCGCATCGTCGAGGTCACGGACGTAGAAATCGCCGAAGCGATGCGCGCGCTCTTCGAATGCACACACAACGTCGCTGAAGGCGCGGGCGCCGCTCCCGTAGCTGCCGCGATTCAGGAAAAGTCCAGAAACAGCGGAAGGAGAGTCGCCGTTGTCCTGTCGGGAGGCAACGTCGATCGCGACGTCTTCGCCAGCGTCCTCGATGGGTCCTTCACGTGAAACCGTCTGGTCTGCAAGGTCATCCCGGCCCCGATCTCGAACCGAGTTTTTTCATTCCTCCTACCTCGCCCACGCCATCGAGACCGATCCGATGACAAACCAGGCCTTCTTCCTATCGAACCAGATCGCCCTGATCGGATGGATCCTGCTGATTCTCCGTCCGAGATGGCGACTCGCTACGCACCTCATCTGTCCCGTCCTGATCCCCGTCATCCTGGGACTGCTATACTTTGGCCTGGTCATCGGATATTTTCCTCAAAGCGACGGTGAATACGGCTCACTCGATGCCGTGGCACGACTGTTCGAAAGCCGGCAGCTGTTGCTCGCGGGATGGGTTCACTACCTCGCTTTCGATCTCTTCATCGGAGCCTGGCAGGTTAGAGACGCGTAGCGACTCGGCCTTCGCCACCTGACGGTCGTACCCTGTCTCTTGCTGACGTTCCTTTTCGGCCCAGTGGGCTGGCTCGCATACTATGGACTCCGATCGGTCCACAAAAGGAGCATCACACTCGATGATGACCCTGATCCGTGAAATCCACGACCGCAATCCGATCCTCTCCTGGACGGGTCGTTTTCACTTCGCGTTGATTGGCCTGTTCCTGATCGCCGATGACCGCACGATTCTGGGCATCGATCCCTGGATCAAACCGACCAAGTTCGCGATTTCCAACGGGATTTTCCTGTGGACGATGGCGTATCTCCTCGAGGACCTCAAAGCCGATACGCGATCCGTCTCCATCGTTTCCCGAGTCATTGCCGTTGCTATGCTCGCAGAGATTGTCTGCATAGGTGGACAATCTCTGCGTGGCGTTCCATCCCACTTCAACTTCACCACAACATTGAACGCCCTCATTTTCTCGATAATGGGCATCATGATTCTTCTAAACACCGTAGCCGTCCTCTACGTCGGCGTCCTATTCTTCATCAGGCACCTCGAATTATCCGAAACCTACCTCTGGGGTATCCGGTGGGGGATCGCCCTGTTTCTGATCGGCAGTGCGTGGGGGAATTCGATGGTCAACCTCAGCGCCCATACCATCGGGGCACCCGATGGGGGACCCGGCCTCCCGATTCTCAACTGGAGTACCGTGGGGGGAGACTTGAGAATCGCTCACGCGATGGGACTCCACGCTCTGCAGTTCTGCCCGCTCATCGGGCACCTCGTTGGTCGCAGGATCGCATCCGGCGCCAGGTGGCCCATTCTCGCCCTTGCTATCGGTTTCTACGGGGCCGGTATGTTCTTCCTCTACCATCAGGCAGTGAGCGGCGAACCCCTGATTGGCAATCGATGATCACGCACTACGCAAAACTGCAGCTACCCACGCTTTCTCCTCAAGGCGTCCGCCAGGTCTTTGCGAAGGTCTCGGGTTCGATGTCTTGACCGAGAACGAGGATTCGATCTCGCTCACGATTACCCCGTTCACGCAGTTTCACTTTGCCCGTACAGAGTCGCCCCTGGCACCCGCACACCTCGCGTTCGAAGTTCGTCATTCGTCGTTTCAGGCATCGGCCCACCTGATCGCGTCGGCAGGCTGCTGTTGTGTGGCGACATCGACGGATCACACTCACAGACGCTACTTCAAGGACGGTGACGGCAATCTGCTCGAGATCTATTCCCACGACTACATCGACGATTCGGCATTGCCCGCCGACAATCCGCTCGGCGTACTCTACCTGCGCGAAGTCGGGTTCGTCATCGACGCCTTCGATGCGTGCTGGGATGCTTGCTCGGTCCTGGGGATGATCAACACGAGAGGTGGGAGGACCGGCCGGTTCAGCATTCTGGCATCGGGAACGGGCACGTCGTGCTGAATCACCGTCGTCGTCGGTGGATTCCGATCGCGATGACCGCGTGGAAACCCGACCTGCACGTCACCTTCGGCGCGACGGATGCCGTCGACGAACAGCTCTCGCTACCATCGATTGAAGAAGAAGGTTACGACGTTCTGATCAGACACACACCCGAGTTTGACCCCCAGCTACCCGAACGGTTAGGCGTTCCACACGTGGATGATGAATAGTTGATTCGCCGAAGACCGACACTTCCCCTCACATTCGTTCGGGGCAGGCTCGTGCTCAGTGTGACGGTGCTTTCCGAAACGTAAACCAACGCCACGCCTGCTCTCCTGCTCGACAAGAGCGTACAGTAAAAAGCCGCCGTAAACTGCTACGGCGGCTTTTCGCGACACCCTGAGTCTTCCCTACATCTCGTTAGGAAAGTTTGGCCACGGCGGGAACTTCTCCGCTATGGGCACGTTGACTGGCGAGCCCTGGGAGTCGTGGACGGTCGCTGGGTTCATATGTACGTGTTCTACCCGCCACTGTTCCGGGTCATAGAGAATGCTTCGAGGACTTGGGCCCGAGGCCATCGTGGACGTGTCCGGTTGGAGTTGTGGAGCGGCCCCGGGCGCCATTCGCTGCCTGAGCAGCTCCACCCTGTACTTCAGCCCGGTTGGCGACGACGGATCGGGCACGAGAGCCCCCGGGGGACAGACAAGCATCGTCGTCGTTGTGGGTCCTCCTGTCGTCATCTGAGCGACTGAATACTGTAACGGGGTCGATAGACGGTGTGTCTGCCCCGATGCGGACCGAAAGGTGATGTCCAACGTTCCCAGGGTGGCAATGCCCGACCCCGTAGTTGGTAACGTGACGGGCTGACCGGTTGACCCCGATAGCAAAGAAACGAACCCATAGATGGCTGGTGGCGCGGGCAGTTGCTCGAAGGGTGTTCCCGGATTCGGGTTCGCACTTTGAACCCCTGCGGACAGCGACTGCGACAGGAAAAGTGTCAAGATCATAAAAAACGTTTTCATCGCGGAATCCTCCTCACCTGCAGATCATAATTGGCCTGGCGTATTGATAGACCATCTGTCTGTCCTTGTAGAAACCCACCGTGGTCCAGGTACCCGGGCCGAGGTTTGGATGTGAAGGCACAGTCGCATCGATGAGCGCGTTCGTCCAAACCCTGTGCTGCATCGTCATCTTGAAGTCAGTACGCCGGTTGACCATCACGAGCTTGCCGTGCACCCCGGCCGTTTCCGAGGTTCGAACCTCTAATGACCAGCGAACTGCCACGCTGGGCACAAGGACCCGTTCGAGGTCTTACGCTGGTCATGACAGGGGATCGTTGTGGGGGCGCCGGTGCCGCCGGTGTCGTGGGACTTCCACCAGGCTGTTGCGTCTGAGGTGGGGGCGGTGGTGGAGGTGGTGCATACCGGCGGGAGCTGCTTTGCGAACGCTGGCGAGGTGGAGAACCTGGATCCCCCCCCTGCGCTGTCGGTCCTCCCCCGGGCGTCTGAGCAATCTCAGGATAGGTCCCAACGAAGTCGACTCGCATCGGAGACGGATTCCCCTGAGCATACAGAACGGCCGCCAAAACTCCGGCCAACAAGAAAATGAACAGTGTAACTCGGTGCATGAAACGATCCCTCCCAGCAAAGATTTCACTGCTGCGCGATCCTCTATGATATGGACGTTGGGACAATGACGCATTAAATGCTGTAAGGCCTGTCACAGCGATGACGTGGCCCTGGTCACAAATTTCGCTTTTTCTATCGCAAAAGTTCGATCAGGTCTATCGTCGTTTCCGTCACCACATCGCCTGCGGTCTTGCCCAGACTCATCGTCTCTTCGTACTCATCCTCCCGCCAATCTTCGGACGGAATCAGGTAGCCCAGCTCATCGTTCGCCAGACCCAATACCATACGGTAGTCAGACGACCGCAATCATCCATCGTGGCATACACCGACCCTTTCCTTACCCACAGAATCGACTATCATGAACACCCATTGCGGCGGCGATCGTCGTCGCCCGCTCCCCCGCTCGCAGGAGGGCTCACCCGCTCGGCCTCATGCTCGACGTCACCTGCGCCATCATCCAACGCCGCGACGGGAAGATACTCGCCGCCCAACGCTCGAGGAACTCACATCTCCCTCTCAAATGGGAATTCCCCGGGGGCAAAATCGACGAAGGCGAGGATCCTGAGGCGTGTATCGTTCGCGAGCTCGAGGAAGAACTCGGAATCACCGTTCGCGTCGTCGACCGTCTTGCGCCCAACATCCACCACTACGACGAGAAAAGCGTGCGCTTGATCCCTTTCTGGTGTGACATCCTACGAGGGCGCCCGACCTCACTCGAGCACGAACAGATCGCGTGGGTCACCGTCGACGGCCTCGACGCCCTCGATTGGTGCGAGGCGGATCTGCCCATCGTAACGAGCGTCGTCCGTAGAGCCAGCGGATGCTGACCGTCACGAAAGACCGCGTGCTACCCACCACCATCGTCGGATCGTATCCGCGACCGTTGTGGTACCGCGAAAGCCTGCGCGGACGTCCGTTCAAGGTCGCCCTCGCCGACGCCGTCTTCCGCGAGCAATACCTCGACGCGGTCGCCTGCATCCTCAACGATCAGGAACGCGCCGGGCTCGACATCCTGACCGACGGCGACGCTCGCTTCGACCAGGACGTCGGCGGACGTTCCTGGTTCTTCTATCCTCTCGAACGGATAAACGGTGTCAACGGCCATCGGGATCGGGCCCCCGGTTGGTCCAGCCGAATGGATCTTCGCCCTGGACAGATCCTCTGGGAGGTCCAGGAAGCCTACCAGGCACCCGTCGCGACAGAAAGATTGACGGCAGGCCCCATCGAATACGCCAGCGTCTGGCAGACCGCCCAGCGGATGTCGTCCCGCCCGGTCAAATTCGGGTCGATCAGCGCGCAGACCCTCCCCAGTATGCTCTGGAACGAAGCCTACGGGGACGACCGCGAAATGATCCTCGACCTCGCCGACATTATGAACGCGGAACTGCGAGCCGTCGCCGAAGCCGGCTGCAAGGTCATTCAGATCGAAGAACCCCTGCACCACTTCCTGTCGCTCAACCCTGCGACGACCGACGAACAGCTGCAATTCATGAGCGACGCATTCAACCGCGAAATCGACGGTGTCGAAGCCGAAATCTGGGTCCACACGTGCTGGGGAAACCCGAATCAGCAGGCCCTCTTTTGGGACCGACCGTCCTACGAACGCGCCATCCCCTACCTTCTTCAGTTGAACGCCGACGTCATCACCTTCGAATGCGCCAGCACCTTCGGAAAGGACCTTCACCTCTTCCCTCAACACGAGACGACCAAGAAGATCGCCATCGGCGTCGTCAACCACACCAACACCACCGTTGAACCCACGGATCGCGTTAGCAACCTGATTCGCAAGGCCCTCGACCACATTCCCCCCGAACGACTCGTCATCACCACCGATTGCGGATTCGGACGCGAAGGCCTGTCACGCCGCATCGCGTTCTACAAATGCGTCGCCCTCGTCGAGGGGACCAACGTCATCCGCCGCGAGCTCGGCCTCCCCGAGGCCGAAGTCAGGGCTTCCGACCCATCGCTCTCTTTCACTCGGCCATCGAAATGATCCTCGGACTCTCATCACCCACCTACAGCGGCGTATCGCCCGCCGACAAACCCCTGATGTGGCTTCTCGATCGGTGCGTCGACTATGGCTTCAAAGCACTCGAAGCCTCGCTCCCACTGTCAGGAACCGATGATCCAACCGAGGTTAAAGAGAAAGCGGCCGACCTGGCCATCACCTTCGTCGGCTACTGGAGCGAAGACTTCGTCACCCCGGAGGGGGGCGGCGCCGGTCTCCTCGATCTGGCACGCCGTACCCTCGACGTCGCCGCACAGTGTGGCGTCGGCACCGTCGTCGCGTTCGGCAGCGGCAGCAAGCACAACCGCTTCACCAACGATCCCCCGCTCGATCAACAGCTGACGATCGTCGCCGACCATCTTGGCCCCGTTGCCGAAGAGGCGGCCAGCCGCAATCTCCGGATTGCCCTCCTGCCGCATCTCGATTACCGCGGCCACGAGATGCTCACCGTCGCCCAGCGCATCGATCACGCCACGTTCAAAATGGCGTTCGACACGACCAATCCGTTTCCCGTGTGCGAGGAGCCCGTCGATGCCGCCCGCGCCGTGCTGCCCCACGCGATCGCCGTCGCCATCAAAGACGTGCAGATCTTCCCTCATCGCTCGAACGACGTCACCATCTGGGGCACGCCCATCGGACAGGGCTCCGTCGACTTCGACACGATCTTCGACCTGATGCGCACCGAGTTGCCTGAATCGGACACGACAACCGTCTGCGTCAAGCTCCGGCTCCCTCCGGATAGCTCTGACCACGACAGCTGGATGAAGAGCAGCCTGGATTACCTCTCGTCACATACAGGGTTCCAGGCATTGATGAATAAGATCGGATAATGCGCTACGCATTTCCTAGTTTATGTAGAATGAAGCGAGGGACTCTAAGGTCCATCGCTAACTGTGAATAGAGAATCTCGTAGGCTTCGCCGTCATCTCCTGGGCCGCCGCCTTCGGTCTCTCGCTCCCCCACATCGAGTAGCCACGCTATGTTCAATCTTCAATCTTCATTGTTCAATACCTACGAATGGACCCCCGCCCATCGCGAGAAGATGGACCGAGACGGTCACCTCGTCTTCCCCGGTCTGCTGACGAAAGAAGCGCAGGGTCAACTGACGGAATCGTTGAATCGTATTCTGGCGATGTCCCGGTCGGAGGGTCAGGGACCCAAACCGACGAGTATGTATGCCGCCGAATACGACCCCTATCTGGAGAGCCTCATCGCGCATCCCCAGATGGTCGAGCTGGCCAAGCACGTTCTCGGTGACGACCTGCGCTACGATCACTGCGTCTCTCTCATCAGGCCGGGCGGCAACGGGGGATCGGGCTGGCACACCCACGGTTATGGAGACGAGCGACCCGAGCTCGGATTCGTCCGCATCTTTTTTTACGTGAATGGATTCGAACCGGGCGACGGAGGGCTAAAGGCGGTTCCCGGCAGCCACCTCTATCGGCGAGTCGGTATCCGCTCGAGCTTCGACGATAACGAGATGTGGGCCGCGTGGGGACAGGACCGAACTCACCCTGCGACTGGAGAGCCAATGGAAGTGGAAAATCTGACGGCGCCACCCGGCACCGTCGCGTTGATGTGGACCCACGCCCTCCACGCCGTCACCCCGCGCAAAGCCAACAGCGACACGCGATGGTGCGTCGTCTACGCGTATCGCAATCCAGGCGAAGGATCTGCCGCCCGCCGGATCAGCTTTCCATTCGAGGAGAAGTGCCGGAAGACGATGGGCACCTTCGCCAATCTCTATTGAAACGGCGATTTCTGTGCAAGACCTTAACAGTGGCCTCGGGGCCACTTTTTTAAGTTATTGATTCTAAATGTTTTATAGATTAGACCCGTCACAAACAGTTATCGACCCAGCTGGTCAGTGGTCATCTGTCATTGGTCACTGGTCAATGCCAGGGCTTTTCTGGAGTCTTCAATGCCCTTTCTCTACCACATTACCTCCTCCGGCGCCTGGCTCGATCAGAAGGCTACCGGCCACTTCACCGACCCTTCTCTCGAACGTGAGGGTTTCATTCACAGCTCACACAAGAACCAGATCGTTGGCGTCGCCGACAGAATCTTCGAGGGGCGGGTGGATCTCGTCATCCTCTGCATCGATCTGGACCGGCTTGAGTCACAGGTGAAGGAGGAAGACAGCCACGGTCACGGTATCTACCCACACATCTTCGGTCCGATCAACACCGACGCCGTCACCGATGCCGTGGCTTTCCCGCCCGATGACGCCCGGCGCTTTTCACTACCTGACGGACTCCCTGAATGAAGCCCGTCCTCATCGTCATATCCGCCGACCAGGAGTGGTCGGTGGTCCGCGAGCGATTCAAAGCCGCATCGGTTGACACATCGCCTTACGGAGAGTGGTTCGAGCTTCGCCTGCCAGATGTTGAAACACCCCTCACCTTCTTCCACGGCGGGTGGGGCAAGATCGCGGCGGCTGCGAGCGCACAGTGGGCGATCGACACGTTCCGACCCGATGTACTCCTCAATCTGGGCACGTGCGGAGGGTTTGAAGGCGACGTCGAGCGGGGCCAGCTCATTCCTCGTGGAACGGACGATCGTCTACGATATCGTCGAACAGATGCTCGACGAGGAGGATGCTGACGATTACTACGGGTCCGAAATAGACGTCGACTGGCTGAAGACGCCTTTTCCGCAGGAGGTCACAAGAGCCGTAATGGTCTCTGGCAATCGTGATATCGTGCCGTCGGACATTCCCGGATTGAAGCGCGACTTCGGCGCCGTCTGCGGCGACTGGGAATCCGCATCGATCGCGTGGGTCGCGAGGCACAACGACGTGAGGTGTCTGATTCTGCGGGGCGTGTCGGACGTGGTCGGAGAGGAGGGAAGCGAGGCCTACGGGAACGTGGCGCACTTCGAGGAAGGTGCGGCGATCGTCCTCAACGGGTTGCTCGATCACCTTGCAGAATGGCTCAAGTGCGCGGGGGTTGAGTAAAAACGTCTGTTGCGTCCCTGTACTAAGCACAAACGCATTGTTTTTCAAAATATATAATGCGTCACGCTCGCCCTCGTGCTCCGCACGAGGGCGCTTTTCCGCTTACGAAGGTTGTCGTGTTCTGCACGGCGACTCATTGCATCAGACCAACTCCCCCAGAAGATCGCGCCAGCTCGTTCGCTCCAACTCCGGGTCGACAATCCAGGCCTGGTTCTCGCACGCGGCAACGAGCGAGTCGTAGTAGCCTCGATCCTCCTCGACCCGTCGCAGGAGATTCGTCAACGCGCTTGTGTCTCCAACAGGGAAGAACCCGGGGTAGGAGGGTCCTATCATCCCGATCGACCCGGAGATACGCGAAGACAGGACGGGCACACCACACGCAAGGGCCTCCGACACGACGTTCGCACCGCCCTCCATCTTCGACGTCAGGACCAATAGCCGGCTTCGGGACAGTACCTGCAACGCCCTCCACCTTGGATATTCCCCCCGCCAATCGTAGCGGTCATTCCGTCGCGTCAGCGTTTGCGCCCGATGCTTCATCCCCTCGGTGAGCGCGCTGCCGATGTGGGTCACCACGATTTTCGATGTCTTCGGGAGTTGCCGAACGGCTGCTTCCGTTCGAAACGGATCCTTCACGGGACGAAGGTGCCCCATCACACAGACTTCGAAGACCCTCCGCCTGGGGGTCGCGGGTTTGGGTCAGGTGCAGGATTGATAAATGACACGAGCCCGGGATCGCAAACGTCTGGGCAACTCCTTGATCCCGTCGGGCTGCAGCAGGACGAAACGATCCGCCAGGTCGAGGGACGCCTTCGCCCGGTCGCTCTTGTGGATATCTCCGTAAAGATCCGTGCCCGTCAGTGCGAGAATCAACGGGCGATCCGGATGACGCTCTCGAAAAGCGCGTATCGAGCGGTGGCTACGCCGAGCGTGAAGGGCCAAACAGACATCGTAGTCCCCGGTATCATACCGAGTCGCGACGTTCACGCGATGTCCCAGGTTCCACAGGATGCGGGCCCAGCGGCTCGCCGTAATGCGGTTCCCTTTTCGCGATCCACGGGGAGCCGGTGTAATCAGGTTGATCTTCACGTTTCCTGCGCGCAGGTGCGAAAGCCGACCCAGATATCCTGCCGGTCGGGGGTCTGGAAGTTTCGATAGTTCGTCCGGATCAGCCGCGAACGCGTCGCCCAGCACCCGCCGCGCATCGACTTCTGCGTCTCGAACCACGGTTCGGAGTATTCCTTGTAGGGGTCGGGCACGAACGCCGGAAACGGCAGGAACGCGTCACTCGTCCACTCCCACAGGTTCCCGATCATCTGACGACAACCCACCCCGCTGTCGCCCGACGAAAGTGCACCCACGGCGACGCACCCCATCGCGCCCCAATCCAGGTTGGCCTTGTCGGCGGACGGCCCCTCGTCACCCCAGGGAAAGCGCGGCTTCGATTCGGAATGCGTCTGGCCAGCGGTCGACGAAGCAGCAGCCTCCCATTCAGCCTCCGTCGGCAATCGACGACCCGCCCACCGACAATACGCGTTTGCCTCGAACCAATTCACGTGAATCACGGGCAGGTGGGGCTCCAGATCGACCCAGCGATCGAAATCCTTCCGAAGCCAGCCACCCTCCTTCTTCCAATACACAGGATGTTCTGAAGCGGCTGATTCACGCCACGCCCAACCTTCGTCGCACCACCATTCCCTTCGCTCATAGCCACCCTCTTCCACGAACGCGAGATAGGCCGACTGTGTGACCGGCGTTTTCGAGATCGTGAAAGACTCGAGCTCAACGGGGTGCGCCCACTTCTCATTGTCGAACACGAACGGCTCGTCCCGCGTGGAGCCGAGCCAGAATGTTCCGCCCTCCACGTCTACGTCACCGGGAACATCACCGCCATCGCTTTCTCCGACCTCACCGATGGCATCCGTAAACGTCGGTGCCGGATAGCCGTGTGTCTGGCGCGTGTAGGTGTGCGCCTCCGTGTGCATATCTTCGTGAAGTGTCGTATACAGCGCGTGATAGATAACCTCATCGGGCACGTTGGGCACACTCAGCGCTTCGATGGTGCGGTCACGCACCTCACGCATATAGGCCAACGTCTCGGCACGAGATGGCAGGAGAAGATCCCATCGCGTGTCGTGGGCAATCGCGATCGAATCGTAGAGCGCATCCTCGTCCTCGCGCAGTGGCTCCTGACCACACGCCTCTCGCAGAACCCAACGCGACTGGAACCAGGCGTGATGGCCGATCTCCCAGAGTGGCGGATTGACGATCGACAGCTCGGGTCCCATCATCTGCTCGTCGGTCAGGTCCACGACCAGATCGAGCGTTCTCTGACGGGCGTCGACCACCCACTCGGCGAGCAGCTCTGGAGGGAAGTGTTCTGATAAAGACATTGGCAAACTCCCAGGATGCCCCAATATCCAGCCCACTCAGACCTCCCGCAAGGTGGTATCTTCGGTTGCCACACCGGGTGTTTGCCCGTAGTCTTAGGCCGTCACGTCGAACCTGCCAGCCGTTTGGAGACACAGTGGCACTGCTATCTCGAAAGAAGACCCTCACGAGCCTCGCCAAAACCTGCGGCTGAGCGGCCAAAGTCAGTCCGGTCGGACTGGGGAAACTGCTCGAAGCCTTGCCGAAGGTCCACGATCCCAACCTGCTCGTCGGGTTCGAAACCTCCGATGACGCCGGGATCTACAAGCTCAACGACGAACAGGCCGTCGTCGTCACCGCGGATTTCATCACGCCTCCAGTAGACGACCCGTTCGTGTTCGGCCAGATCGGCGCGGCTAATTCCCTGAGCGATGTCTACGCGATGGGGGGGCGACCCGTCACCTGCCTGAACCTGGTCGGATTCCCGTCCAAGGCGCTGGACGAGGAGATCCTTCACGGCATCGTCGAGGGAGCGCTCAGAAAAATCACGGAATCTGGGGCCGTCCTCGCCGGCGGTCATACGACGGACGACGAGGAGCCGAAATTTGGTCTCTCTGTGACGGGTATCGTTCATCCCGAGCGCTACTGGAAAAACGCCGGCGCCCAACCAGGCGACGCGCTGGTCCTGACCAAACCGATCGGCAGCGGCGTCCTGTTCAACGCCAACCTCAAGGGCTGGGTCTCCGATGGCGCGCTCGCGGCGTGCCTCGACACCATCATCACGCTGAACAAAACAGCCTGCGAGATCGCGCAGGAATTCGACATCCACGCCGCCACGGACATCACCGGATTCGGCCTCGCCGGTCACGGCCTCGAAATGGCTGAAGGATCGGGCGTCACACTCAACATAAGGGTGTCAGACGTCCCCTTGATGGCCGAAGCCCTCGCGATGTATGAAAAAGGGATGACCACCGGCGTCAACGGCGAGAACCGGCGCCTCGTCCAGGATCACATCGCCTTCGAGTCCGGAATCCCGGCCTGGCACGAGGAAATCTTCATCGATCCCCAAACCAGCGGCGGCCTCCTCCTCTCCGTCGACGGCAACCAGGTCGACGCCCTCCTCGCACGGCTTCAGGGCGCCGGTGTCGAATCCGCAACCCTCATCGGCAAGGTGACTGCAAAGGAGGACGTCTACCTCCGGTTCGTTTGATCGGATGCGGTCAGTGCGTTATCGATCTACCACGCCGCACTGGGCGAACAGCCGTCGGCCCCTACGGGTAATCGCTACGCGTTATCGATTGTCTCACCCGCTCTCCCCGTCTCCCGCTCTGCCTCACAGGCTTCTCTCACGTAACACCCTTCCAAATGGTCATTCACGAGCCCCATCGCCTGCATAAAGGCGTAGGCCGTCGTCGCGCCCACGAACGTCCATCCGCGTTTCTTCAGGTCCTTGCTCAACGCTCTTTAATCGGCGGATTCCGTCATTTTCGTCAACGCACGATGGGTCATTCGGCGTGGACGTGACAATTTCTTCGGCTCGTATTGCCAGAAGTAGTCCGAAATCGACCCGAATTCCTCCGCGAGGTCGAGCGCCCGCTTGGCGTTGTTGATCGTCGACCGGATCTTGCCCCGATGCCGCACGATGCCCGCGTCTTTCATTAAACGGTGGAAATCGCGCTCCTCGAATCGAGCGACTTTCACAAAATCGAATCCACGGAACGCCTTTCGGAAGTTCTCGCGCTTTCGCAGAATCGTCAGCCAGCTCAGACCGGCCTGAAACCCCTCCAGACAGATCTTCTCGAACAGCCGGATATCATCCGTGACCGGCCGCCCCCACTCCTCATCGTGATAGGCCGAGTACAGCGCGTCGTCCGCCCCCCACCAGCAGCGAACACGTCCATCCTCGCTCTCTGTCAAACCTTTTGTCAAAGATGCCTCCGTTTATTTCCCCAACCTGTACGGGTGGCCAAGTACACACTCCTGATTATATTTCCCAAAGTCATTCTAAACCCTACACCCATCTGCGGATCACTCGATGCGAACCATTTTTGTGGGCGACATTCACGGTTGTGCAGAGGAGTTTCAGGAGATTCTGAAGTCCAGTGGATTCAGAAAGGGCACCGACCGGTTGCTGCTGACCGGAGATGCGTTCTCGAAGGGCCCCGACCCATTCGGTGTCTGGAAACTGATGCTCGAAAACGGCGCGGAAATGGTCATCGGCAACCACGACTCGGAGCTGGTAGACCTGATCGAGGGAGGCGCCGAGCCCGATGAAGACCAGGCCGTCACACTGTCCCAACTCGATGCCGTCAAAGACGAACTCGCTCTCTGGATCGGGGTCCAGTCTCACTACATTCGTGAAATGGATTTCATTCTCGTCCACGCCGGCATCAACCCGGAGAAGGGACTGGACCGCACGACACGGAACGAATTTCTCGCCATTCGGACCTGGCCGCCGACCGATGGGGTCGAGGGCCCTCGGTGGCACGACCACTTCGAACCCATTGAAGGCAAGGTCGTGATTTTCGGCCACGATGCAGTCGGTGGGTTGGTCCACAAAAAGCGCCCCGAGAACGACACCACCTACCTCGTCGGTCTCGACACGGGCTGCGTCTACGGGGGCTCCTTGAGCGCATACGTACTCGAACAGGACGACTTCGTCCAGGTCGAAAGTCAGCAGCCACAGTAGGACGTATTGTTCGAGCGGGCATTGGGGCGTGCAGGCGTGGCAACAAATGCGCCGCATCCTCTGACACAGTAGTACAGCAACAAGGGCGAGATCCTCGACGAAGGTTCTCGCCCCCATAATTTCCATTCAGAATTTTGCCTTCTGCCTTCTGCTCTACTTGCGCTCAGCTTTGGCGCAGGCTGAGATCCCCCCGCTCTACATTCAGCCGAACCTTGGCGGACCCTTCCCCCATCCGTCCGGAAATGCGATGGCTTTTCTTGTTCGGCTTCGTCACTTCGATGCCCGCCACGTCGCACCTAACCGTCCCGTGTTTGACATTGCCCTCGACCTCAACGTCCGACCCTTGCGGCAGCGCCAGATCGACCGGCCCGCCGTTATTGTTAATCGTATAGTCATCGGTCACTGGCCCGTCGGGGTGGACGGTGACAGGGCCTTGCTTCGAGCTGATCGTCACCCCACCAGAAACGGCCTTCAGCTCGATCGGATCGAACGACCCATTGACGATCACATCGCCCTTCGCCTCTGTGATGCACACCGGGCTGTGCTTCCCCTCGATCGCGGCGACACCTCCGACGAAGTCCAGCTCCACACGTGCGTGACCGGATTTAATAGATGCGTCCTTTCCCACGCGCCCAATCTCGACGGGGGTGTGACTGCTATCGATAGCCACGGCACCTTCGACTTGATCGGCCTTCACTGAACCGTGGCGAACCGTGACCGTCAGATCGCCCCCAATCCGACGACCGCGGAATGCACCGTGGCTGGCATCCAGAACGAGGTTGTCCTGGATGTCCTTTTCGAAATGTAGCTCAGTGTGTCGAATCCGGCTTCCGATGCTACCTCCGACCGACGCGATCGTCGTATTCGCGTGAGCGGAAAAGAGATCTAAATCCTTCCCGATGGGGCCAATTGTTGCGTTGCCGTGTTGGTTCCTCAGCGACAGTCTGCCACTCGTCTCCTTTAGCGTCAGATTACCGTGCCGAACCTCTACGGTGGCTTCAGAATCAACCGAAGCCACCGTCACGTTCCCGTGGCTCTGCCGGAGTCTGAGCGCGCCTTTTACGTCCCCCACACTCGTATGACCGTGCGAGTTACGGACGGCGACCTCTCCATCTATTTCTGGGGTCCGTGTATCACCGTGCCGTGACTCGATATCCAGATCGGCTTTTTTCGGTACCTGGATTTCGAAGTTCGCTACCCAGGATCCACGAAGCTCGCCTTCTTCGTTCGGTAAACTGGACTCGATACGAATTCCGTCTTCGGCATTCAACACGTCGATCTCGACCGAATCGGCGAGAAGCGCAGCCTCTTCTTCCGTGCGAGCTCGCGCCACGATTTCAACGTCGAAGGAAATCTCGTCGCGTTCCCACGTCTCGATCTTAACATCTCCTTTTCCGTTCCGGACGGATAGTGTCGCTCCAGACTCGAACGGTCGGTTGTCACTGAATCGCCGAATGGCCTCCTCCCGCGCACCTCGACCTCTTGATCGCCGTCGCCGATTACGCGTCGTTGTCCGTATGACAGACCGAACGATTCGCTCGGCGCCCTTCACGGCCCCCACTGCTTCCGGTACGATCTGACGGACGGCGGCTTCCGCTTCAGCCATCCCGGCGCGAATCTCGTCACCCAACCCATCCAGCGGATCGAATGGATCTTCTTCCTCCTCTTCTTCCTCCCGTTTCCCCGCATCTTCGGGTTCTCTCGGTGCTTCCGGCTCCCCATCGTCCTCGAGCGCTGCGAGCAGACGCTCTGCTTCATCGACGTTCAGCTTGCCTTCCGCCAGCATCTCCAGCACGCGTTTCCGTTCCTCACTCATCTTCTGCCTCCTCATCGATTGGGGACCCACCTCGAAGCAACTCCGCCGCCTGGTCGGCCGTGATGTCTCCTCGGTCCAGTTGATCCAGCACAGTGGTTCGGTCGGGCGTCGAAGACGAACTCGAGCGGCGACGCGACCGGGTCTCACGATCCGAACCGTCCGATTCGAATCCCAATCGCCCGATCACCTCGTCCAGCCGATTCCGAACGGCGTTGTAGGCCACCCCGAGTTCACGCTCCATCTCCCGGACGTTACCCCGAAGCCGGATAAACATCTCGGCGAACGCCAAATCCTCGGGTGACAGCTTGCAAAACACGGACGTTTGAAAGGCCCCGTGCACTTCGGTCTCGCAACGCCCGCAACGCAGCCGTGTCACCGTCAGGTCGTCACCACAGGCAGGGCATCTTTCGATCACTTTTCGCATAGTTTAACCTCTACACGACATTTTACACGATTCAGATCTCAATTTAAGTATTTATTTTCATAAATAGACAATAAATTTTCATGTATGGGCAAAAAAGTGGCTCCGAACCGCGAATTCGGAGCCACTTTCCATTGTAAAGTTGGAGCGTCACGTCTGTTCGGCAGTTATTGACGGTCTATACGCCCTCCACGCGCTATCGGGTGGAATCGCAGGGTGCTTTCGGTTTTCCTGAACACCGAACACTGTCTGCAGCCGCAGGCTGCGGCCTTAGCCCTCCGCCATCACCGTCTTCAGCAGGGCCCGCATATAGCCCAGCTCCCAGGCGAACCCGAGACTTCCGCCCGCGAATCCATCATCCCCTTCGATCCCCAAAGCGTGATCGGGGTCGAACGCCCCCTCGTAACCGTGCTTCTTGAAGAGCCCCATCACCTCCAGCATATCGAGGTCGCCCTCGTCCAGAAAGTCCTCCTGGTAGTCCCCGGCCGGTACCGTCCCTTTCGGGTTTCGGAAATGCGCGTAAAAGATCTTCCCGCGACTCAAGAGGGTGTCCATCGCCGCCATCGTATCCTCGCCCATCTCGTGCAACGTCCCGATGCAGAGCAGGAGACCGCTTCGCGGACTGTCGACTAGGTCCACGAGTCGGGTCAGCCCCTCGACCGTGTTGTTCACTTGTTCAACACCACGATACACACGCTCCGGTGGATCGTTCGGGTGCGCCCCGACGTTCACCCCCGCTTCCTCCGCGGCCGGAATCACCGCCTCGTACATTCGGCCGATCCGATCCCACATCTGATCCGCCGAAATCATCCCATACGGCGCCACCGAGTCATCCGGGGTATTCGCCTGGTCCCTTTCGGCCAGATGTCCCCGATGGGTCAACAGGATGGCCCCACCACGGCCGTTCGGACGATAGTATCGACCCGGACCGGATCCCACGCGCACCGAATCCGGCTCGGGCGGTGGTGCCCCGGGCATATCGCCCCACGCCGTGGGCAGGCTTCGCCACGGTGTCAGGTTGTAGTAGAGAAATGGAACATCCGCCTCCCCTGCGGCGCGCACACAGGCCACGACATCATCGATCTCCTGTTGAGCGTTCGGTCCATCGGTCAGGATATCGTGAGTCGCCTGCGGTCGAAGTCTGAGCGTGAACACGTCCAATCCGTGGGCAGCGATCGCAGCCTTCGCCCTCTTCAGATCCTCCACATCGATGCGGCCCGTCTGGTTGTAGCTGTCCAACCCATAGGCTCCCAAACCCACGCCGTGCGCCCCCATCTGCTTCGCATAGCGCATCCGCCCTTCCGACAACTCGCCGAGACTGACTGAGATTTTCATTGCACCTCCTCGCCTGTCCTTGAACAGATCAATTGCTCATCCGGCCGGCCGGCAATATACTCACGGCGTTGGTCACCGGCATCCGCCGGATTTCCGTGATTCAGCGGGCACATACAGTGGGCGAAGAGCAAGTGATGTTTCTGTCCTCTGTCTACTGTCATCTGCCAATGGGGCGAAGCCGTCTTCCGCCCACAGCCTACTGCCGACCGCCACGGTCTTACAAGATGCCAAAACAACCTCTATCGCGATTCCTATTCGCCCTCTTCCTCCTGGCTATGATCATGGGCCCCGGCCCGGGCCTCCGCCTCGTCAACCCCGACCCAGCCGACCCGAACGCAGTCTATACGATGCTGGGACTGCCCGTCATCTACGTCTGGGGCCTCTTCTGGTACGCCGTCCAACTCGTCGCCATCATCATCGCCTACAGGAAATTATGGACCACCGAAAACAGCGACGCGCCGCAGCATCAGGACTAACGCGACCTCCCAGTTTCCCCATTTCCTAATTCCCTGATTTCCCAATGAGCCTCATCCCCACAACCGTCCTCCTCCTCTACCTCCTGATGCTGCTCGTCTTCGGCATCGTTGGATACCTCCGCAGCAAGAACGATGAAACAGACTATTATCTCGCCGGTCGGTCCCAGGGCTGGGTCGTCTCCTCCCTCACAATTATGGCCACCTTCTTCAGCTCGTTCGCGTTGCTCGGCGCCCCGGGGATGGTCTACCGCGACGGCGCTGTCTTCGCGCTCTTCAGCCTCAACGTGCCCGTCGCGGGCGCCGCCGTCTACCTCGTCGGGTCCCGCATACGCCGGATCGGTCGAGCTCGCGGTTACGTCACACCCGCCGACATGATCGCCGATCATTACCAGAGCCCCGTCGGCATTCGGCTTCTCGTCGCCCTCATCGGCGTCCTCTACGCGGTGCCCTACGTCGTCATCCAGATCCAGGCGGGCGGCATCCTTTCGCAACAACTCTTCGGTGTCGAAACCGCGTTCGAGACAGGCGCCATCCTGCTCGCCGTCATCACGATGCTCTACATTATGGGTGGTGGGATGCGCAGCGTCGCCTGGACCGACGTCGTGCAGGGCGTCCTGCTCGTCGCAGGTATGCTCACCGCCGGCATCGCCGTCGTTGCCGTCCTGGGCGGGCCGAGTGCCTTCTTTGCTCGCGTCGCCGAGCTCCCACCGAAATCCCTGTCTGTCCCTGGCACGGCCGGCCACTGGAAACCCGAAATCCTGCTCACGGCATCCCTCTTCGCCTCCCTCGGCTCGATGATCCAGCCGGCCCAATGGATGCGGTTCTACGCCGCGCGCGACGACGAAGTCCTCCGACGGAGCGCCCTCATCTTCGCGGCCGTGCTCACATCCTGCTTCTTCTTCGGTGTGATGCTCGTCGGACTCGGCGGCCAGGTGCTCTACCCCATCGTCGACGAGGCGGGAAACTATCTCACGAATGCCGCAGGCCGCCTCGTGCCAAATCCCGCCGTCGGCTCCGCCCCCAACGAATTCGACCGGATCCTCGTCGTCGTCCTCGACAACCACCTGCCGGAGCTCCTCGGAACAGTCGGCGCCGTCATCGCCTCCGTCATCGTCGTCGCCATTATGGCCGCCGCAATGAGCACGGCCGACAGCAACCTCCACGCGATGAGCGCCCTCCTCACTCACGACATCTACGATCAGTTCATCCGCCCCCAAGCCAGTCAACGGGAACGGACCTGGGTCGGCCGTCTGCTCATCGCCGTCGCCACGATCGTGGCTCTGACGCTCGTCATCATCGGCCGCCGCAGCGAGAGCAACCCCCTCGGAATGATCGTCATCCTCGGCCTCCTCGCGATTGCCTTCTCCACCCAGCTCCTGCCCGTCGCGGTCGATATGTTGTTCATCAAGAGGGGATCCCGCGAGGGTGCCATCGCCGGCATCGTCGCCGGCCTGCTCACCGTCTTCGCCCTCAGCCCCTTCTGGCCGATGCTTGCCGGGCAGGCACTCGGGGGTCTCATCGCCACAATGAAAGCCACCTTCGACGTCGGTGCCTGGGGACTCATCGTCAACGTCCTCATCTTCGCCGTAGTCACCCGGTATGGGTCGCCGCAATCGGATCGTGTGGTTGCTTCATCCGGCGATTGATTATTTCTTTGTCCTACGGCTTCGCGCCGGCAGCAGCCTCCGCGTAAAGAGCCGTTCCTCCGCACCTGGGTGGCCGAGATCCCACGCCCATCGCTTAAGCGAGGGAAGCGTGACCCACAACCCGCTTCGGGCCATTGCCGAGTCAGCAAGAGAGCTCATTTTCTCCTGCACGCTCGATGGACGCGTCCTCTACGCCAACAGCGCGATGCAAACAGCCAGTGGCCTGACCGCCGACGACAATATCCTCGAACGAATCCATCCAGATTACCTCGACGACTTCCGAAGGGCCCTCACCACATCCGAATCATTGGGACCAGCCGAAACGGCCCTCAAGGTAGCAGGGGCCGATTTCTGTTTCTGAACGGATCCATCGGTCGCCTTCCCGGCGAAGAACCGTCCGTCTACGGGATTTTCGTCGATGTCACGGACCGGAAACGGGCGGAGGATGTGCTCGCCAGGCAGGCCACCGAGCTTGTCCGCGCAACCGAGGGGCTGGAACAACGCGACAAGGAGTTCGGCGAAGCGCTTGAGCAGGCGGAAAAGTATCGGGAGACGCTCAAGCGAGCCGAGGAGCTCGGCAGAATCAACGAGGAACTCAAAGCAGAAGTCGAGCGACGGACGAAGGCGGAGGAGGAAATCCGCGCGTCATTGCAGGAAAAGGAGGTGCTCCTCAAGGAGGTCCACCACCGGGTCAAGAACAACCTGCAGATCATATCAAGCCTGCTCAACCTGCAGGCGAGTCGGCAAAACGACGAGAACCTGAACTCTATGTTCGACGAAAGCCAGGCCCGGATTCGATCGATGGCTCTGATCCACGAACAACTCTACCAGTCCGACGACCTGGCAACCGTTGACTTCAAGGACTACCTCACCACCCTCGTCGCGTCCCTGTTCCGGACGTTCGGCCGCCACGCGGGTCGTGTCCGATCCGAACTCGCGATCGAACCCATCTCCCTCGGTCTGGACACCGCCATCCCACTCGGTCTGATCGTGAACGAGTTGATCAGCAATGCCCTAAAATACGCCTTCCCAGAAGGTGCGGCTGGCACCATCTCCCTCAAGGTCAAACACGACTCATCAGGACAGATCCGGCTATCCATCAGCGACGATGGTGTGGGCCTCCCGGACAGCGTCGATGAATCCTCCTCCCTGGGTCTCAGGTTGGTTGGAACCCTATGCCAACAACTCGGCACACAACTCGAGATCTCGCGCCATCACACGACCTGCTTCACCGTTGTTGCCGGGAGGAGTGAAAATAGGATAGCATCCTATGAGATTGTGGAAGGGGGCTGAGCTATAATCAAAAGGTGTGGAAAAAGAGAAAGGGCGACCCTACCCTTCCCGTGAGATAGTTGATTCACACAAAACCGGGTGAGAGGCCCGGTTGGGAAGGAGGATCGCCGTGAAGGAACATACGCATAGAGCCCCATTGAAGTCCATGCCGACGTGGGAGACGGTTGACGATTGGATCCGTGAAGAGATCCAGGGCCGGTTCCAGTCCATTCTGGAGGAGGAGGCGACCGCGTTCTTGGGCCGGTCGTGGTATGAGCGCCGAGCCGAGGTCGATAGCTCCAGGGGCTACAGGAACGGCTACGGCAAGCCCCGGCGTCTCTCGACGAGCTGCGGAACGATCAAGGTCCGGCGTCCCCGGGTTCGTGGTCTGGAAGAGCGGTTTGAAAGCCGCATCCTCCCCCTGTTCGCCCAGAGAACCAGGGCGTAAAGCCTTAGCCGAAAAACGGTCGATCCCGGCAGCCTGTCCGTAGGTCGCCGAATCCGACGCGGATTGTATGCCGCAGCGTAAACCTTCCGTCAGATGCAGTACGTCCGCCACGCGTAAACCTTCCGTCAGATCGTAACCCCGCACACAAGGCCTGCCTGTCCAGGCTCCAACGCACCGGTCGCTGTGTCTGACGCGGATTCTATGCGTTGCGACATCCAGTTCTGTCCGTTTCCGTCATGCATAAACCTTCCGTCAGATCACGATGGCTGCGCGACTGCCTACACCCGGTCGCCTGTCCGCCAGGCGGCACTGCCTGACGCGGATTCTATGCGTCGCGGATGGGACGGTCTGACGCGGATTCTATTGCGTAGCGGCGGCAGTCTGACGCGGATTATACGCGTGCGCATAGATCACGCGTCTCTCTGAATGCGATTGGGGGGATGACATGGGAGTACAAAAAATATCCGTCAGATTTTCTCAATTTGGCAGTGCCTGCAAAAAATATCCGTCAGATTTTTCTCTCCCGCATAGACGAGGTTGGAGGAAAGCTGTATATTAAAGGATGACGACGCGAATTCCCACCTCTCACAGAACAACAACAATGCGAGTTCAGGTCAATAGGTGTGTAAAAGAAATCAGGCGGCCATCTTCCCGGCTTCGACCTGCGGTCCGGTTGAGTGTTTCTGATCGTAGACTTGTTGTAGCAAGTGTGGCGCGGTGAGTTTCCTGAATCGGCTCTCTGCGACCTTGAGCGTACGCCAGATGAGAGTCGTGGCGTTCCTGACTTTCTTGAATCGCCTGGCGGCGTTTGTGCGAAGCCGAACGGAAGCAAAGGGGCTCTCGACGACGTTCGTGGTTCTCAGGTGTTTCCAGTGTTCCTTCGGGAAGTCGTAGAACGTGACCATCCGATCCCAGTCTCTTTCGAGCGTCTCCACGGCGGCAGGGAACTGTGAGCGATACCGTGCGGCAAAGCGTTTCCGGAGCTTCTCGGCCTCCTTTTTCGTGCCGGCATAGGGGATCTGGACGAGCAGTGCGCGGGCTTCAGCCTGTGCACGCTTGGCGACCTTGTCGAGCACGTTGAGGATCTTGTGGTTCCAGCACCGTTGTTGCCGGCTCTCTGGCCAGACCTGATCAACGGCCGCCCAGATGCCCATATTCCCGTCCGCGGCGATCAGGACAGGATGTTCGAGCCCGCGATCCCGGAGATCCCGGAGCACCGTGAGCCAGGATTCTGTAGACTCTCGATAACCGGGTTCTATCGCCAGGATCTCCTTGCTGCCGTCGCTCATCGCGCCGATCACGACCAGCAGACACGCCTTCTCGCGCTCGAGCCCGGCTTTGACGTAGATGCCATCAGCCCAGGCGTAGACCAGTTCGCGATTATCCAGACGCCTTTCTTTCCAGTCCTGGAAGTCGACCTCCCACTTCCCTCGAAGACGAGCGATCGAGGTCGGCGAAAGCGGCGCGCCATCACCGAGCAGCGCACGCAAAGACAACTCGAAGTCGCCTGGGAGAGACCGTGGAGATAAAGGTCGGGAAGCAGATCTCCAATGGCCCTGGTTCTCCGGGCGAACAGGGGGAGGATGCGGCTTTCAAACCGCTCTTCCAGACCACGAACCCGGGGACGCCGGACCTTGATCGTTCCGCAGCTCGTCGAGAGACGCCGGGGCTTGCCGTAGCCGTTCCTGTAGCCCCTGGAGCTATCGACCTCGGCTCGGCGCTCATACCACGACCGGCCCAAGAACGCGGTCGCCTCCTCCTCCAGAATGGACTGGAACCGGCCCTGGATCTCTTCACGGATCCAATCGTCAACCGTCTCCCACGTCGGCATGGACTTCAATGGGGCTCTATGCGTATGTTCCTTCACGGCGATCCTCCTTCCCAACCGGGCCTCTCACCCGGTTTTGTGTGAATCAACTATCTCACGGGAAGGGTAGGGTCGCCCTTTCTCTTTTTCCACACCTTTTGATTATAGCTCAACAATGCCCGGAACCTACACTATCAGGATGGGGAATGCTCAGATCAATGTGAGATTTCCCGATGGGGTTTTACTGTCAGATGCGGATTCCGAAATCCTCAAGTCCAGGTTCGGAAAACTGATAGACAGTCTTCGGGTTATTTGGACTTTGGCCGCTGGAGAACCAAAAGACACCCACGATGATGCAGAAAGCCCCGGTAGCGACCCTGAAACAGACAGTTGAGAGCCTTTACATCCCTTCCGTTGCCACAAGACGCCGTAAGCACATCAATCCACATAAAAAATTCACATCTGAAAGCTGATCCAGGCCGAATAAAGCGTTCTGGTGCCTTCGATTCACGAAAACTTAATTTCCCTTGTTTGTACCGGATCGTGGCTTAAAAAGCCTGTATGGAGGTTTGGCGGGGGTGAACGGGTGTCGGGAAGGCAGGTAGGACAGTTTCTTTTGAGGAATTATGAATAGAAGCAATTGCGAGAGAACATGAAGACGAATTCATAGGGAATTATATACCTGAGTGCCCAGGGAGGGGGTCTAGCATTGCTTGACTTCGTGTACCATCAGGATGAAGTCCCTCATCCAACGACCAAGGCTTCCGTCATTCCGTTCCGTAGGCTCTCGGTCGCGCCCAAGTGGTAGAAATGCGAGAAGGTCCTGATCTTGTATTCCGCAAAGGCTTCGTGCAGTCGCTCATTCTTCCGGTACTTGTTCTCCGACCACATGGAATACAGGAATGGACAGGGCAGTGCCTTCAATCCATCTTCCAGGCGCAAAGCATCTTCGTCGGTCCATGTGTTGAAATAGTCAGTGAACCGGCCAGCATAGGGGGGGTCTGCGTAGACGAAATCATCCTGCCGGACTTCGTTCAGAATATCCGTCCAGTCGGCATGGACGAATTTCCAATCCTTGCCCCTCATCACTGTCCGCGACCTTCTCAACCTGATTGCATATCTTCGTGATGTAGGCGGGACGAAACCGCTCCGGTTTTCGGCAGAATGGGGTGTTGAAGCGTCCCTTTTTGTTGAACCGCATGAGACCGTTGAAGCATGAACGGTTGAGAAAAAGAAAATCGTGCGGATCGTGGTTGGCATTGAAGCGTTCCCACCCGATAGTAATGCTCTTGGCCGTCTCGCAAGAGTTCTGCCCCTTCCCGCTCCAAGAACTCGCGCACCGAGCTGGCGGTAAGCGTACTCCGCTGAACGGCTTGGTAGAAGTGGATCAGGTGACAGTTCGTATCGCCCAGCAACGCACGATCTGGGTTGATGTTCATAGGCACGACGGTGGAGCCGACAAAAGGCTCTACCCATTTGCCCTCTCCGTCCCAAACGGCGCTCTCTCGGATAAGTGGGACGATCTTCGTCTTGATGCCCTGCATCTTGAGCGGCGGGACGAGAACGCCGGTCACGCGACCAGTTCCCGATACCGGAGCTGCATCCCTTCAAGGCCCCGGACAATCGCCCGCATCTGTTGGATGGTATCGAGCGGACGGATGTTGTGACGGTCGCTGAACTCGTTGACGTAAACGCTGAAGGTGTTTTGGGGATATTCGATGGTAGATGCCTCAACGCAATGGTAAGAAAATTCTGGGCATTCAGGTATGTAATTCCCCAAAGAAAGGCAAACAGGGCAACAGACAGTTTTTTCAGCGCACAGGCGGCATTGGAAGCGGTCTGCGGACCTTCGGTTTGCGCTTGGGTGTACTCTCCGGTGTACTCGCATTCGTGAGCGGTAGGCCTACAGGGTCCTGCGACTGTTCTCCGTCGGGAGACAAGTTCATAAGTGAGGGTACTCTGTCCTGAATCGTCACATTATCCACTGCCATGTAGGGACGGGCCCCCGTCGCATTGTTCGGGTCCGTGATGACCGTCACGTCGAATGTCTTTCGGCTCGCACAGACCTTTAATCGCGACATCGAATGCCGCATCAGGGTGCTACTGTCGTTGTCGAAGAAATCCACGATCCGCGCCGACTTGTGCTTACCCGTGCCGGATGCGCGGAGTACGCGACCGATCCGTTGAACCATTAGCTTATCCGACTTCATCCCGCCTGCAACAATCAGGGTGTCCAGTGATGGAATGTCTACGCCCTCGCCGAGGATAGTACCCACGATACACAGGAGTTTTTTCTTCTCGAACGCAGCAATCGCAGCCGCCCGCTCCTGTGCCGTAGACTTCCCATGAAGGAACACACAACCGGGAATCATATTGCTGAGCACGGACCCATGCTGCTCGATCCGCTCGACGGAGATCAGCACCGACCTGCCCGCCTTCATGTCCTCTGCCGCTATTTTGGCGATCATGGCGTTGCGCCGTGCGTTTCCGAGCAGGTCCTGTTCGTACTTCTCGTGCCACGGTCGTCGTTTCTTGGCTGAAGTGGTGTGTGTAAACACCTCGTGGAACTCTACTGCCGGACGCGACAGAATACCCCGCTCGACGAGCTCATCCGTACCGACACTGGAGATCACACGGCCCGTCGCCGCTTCGAGGAGCCTGCGCCCTGCCTCGTCGTCTTTCCCCGGTGTAGCGGTGAACCCTATCCGATACCAGGCGTCGGACATCTGTACCAGCCGGTACCACGTATTGCCGGTCGCGTTCGGGGACTTCGCTACGTGATGGCACTCGTCTACGATGATGCAGCCCGCGTTGGAAAGCAGGTCACGCACGTCCTGCGAGTCCTTTCTCTTCCAGAGTATCTGGGCCGTGCATACGACGAGCGGCTTGTACGGCTCCCATTGTCCGTCTCCGCATCGACCGATGTGCTCGGCTGGTATGATCTCCGCCAGGTCCCCTGGCCGTCTGTGCAAGCAGCGTCCGGTTCGGCACGAAGTAGATCGTGCGCCTGCATATCTTCTGGATGGTTACGGCGGCGGTAACCGTCTTGCCTGAGCCTGTGGCATGATGGACGATACCCCTTCCCTTCGCCAATGCTGCGTCCGAGGCTTCGATCTGGTAGTCGCGTAAGTGCATGGTCGTCTTGCCGAACTGGAAAGACGGGTGTACGTCCTTACGCATGTCTATGCTCTGCGAACTGAACCCCGCCTTGTCCAGGGCGGCTACGATACCGGGCGTCCATCCGGACGGAAAGGCTCCGGTGCGCTGCGACAGGGTAGCAGGCATGCTTGGGATTGGCGACGAACTTCCTTCTTCGCCGGTCGTAGTAGAAGTCCGTCCACTTGATCGTGCATACGCGCCTGATGACCCTCAGGGCCATCGCACTGTCCGTGGCAGCGATCGAATACGATGTTGTGAAGCGCGATCCTTACGTCATCCATGTCAGAAATTCTCCTGTGTAGAGCTATAATCAAAAGGTGTGGAAAAAGAGAAAGGGCGACCCTACCCTTCCCGTGAGATAGTTGATTCACACAAAACCGGGTGAGAGGCCCGGTTGGGAAGGAGGATCGCCGTGAAGGAACATACGCATAGAGCCCCATTGAAGTCCATGCCGACGTGGGAGACGGTTGACGATTGGATCCGTGAAGAGATCCAGGGCCGGTTCCAGTTCATTCTGGAGGAGGAGGCGACCGCGTTCTTGGGCCGGTCGTGGTATGAGCGCCGAGCCGAGGTCGATAGCTCCAGGGGCTACAGGAACGGCTACGGCAAGCCCCGGCGTCTCTCGACGAGCTGCGGAACGATCAAGGTCCGGCGTCCCCGGGTTCGTGGTCTGGAAGAGCGGTTTGAAAGCCGCATCCTCCCCCTGTTCGCCCGGAGAACCAGGGCCATTGGAGATCTGCTTCCCGACCTTTATCTCCACGGTCTCTCCCAGGGCGACTTCGAGTTGTCTTTGCGTGCGCTGCTCGGTGATGGCGCGCCGCTTTCGCCGACCTCGATCGCTCGTCTTCGAGGGAAGTGGGAGGTCGACTTCCAGGACTGGAAAGAAAGGCGTCTGGATAATCGCGAACTGGTCTACGCCTGGGCTGATGGCATCTACGTCAAAGCCGGGCTCGAGCGCGAGAAGGCGTGTCTGCTGGTCGTGATCGGCGCGATGAGCGACGGCAGCAAGGAGATCCTGGCGATAGAACCCGGTTATCGAGAGTCTACAGAATCCTGGCTCACGGTGCTACGGGATCTCCGGGATCGCGGGCTCGAACATCCTGTCCTGATCGCCGCGGACGGGAATATGGGCATCTGGGCGGCCGTTGATCAGGTCTGGCCAGAGAGCCGGCAACAACGGTGCTGGAACCACAAGATCCTCAACGTGCTCGACAAGGTCGCCAAGCGTGCACAGGCTGAAGCCCGCGCACTGCTCGTCCAGATCCCCTATGCCGGCACGAAAAAGGAGGCCGAGAAGCTCCGGAAACGCTTTGCCGCACGGTATCGCTCACAGTTCCCTGCCGCCGTGGAGACGCTCGAAAGAGACTGGGATCGGATGGTCACGTTCTACGACTTCCCGAAGGAACACTGGAAACACCTGAGAACCACGAACGTCGTCGAGAGCCCCTTTGCTTCCGTTCGGCTTCGCACAAACGCCGCCAGGCGATTCAAGAAAGTCAGGAACGCCACGACTCTCATCTGGCGTACGCTCAAGGTCGCAGAGAGCCGATTCAGGAAACTCACCGCGCCACACTTGCTACAACAAGTCTACGATCAGAAACACTCAACCGGACCGCAGGTCGAAGCCGGGAAGATGGCCGCCTGATTTCTTTTACACACCTATTGACCTGAGCTCCCCATACCTCCTTCCCCATCAACACACCTCATGTTTAATCACAATCAAGAGAGTTTCATATCCACTACAGATTGCCCACCAATTGTAGCCTCGATGAAGCCTTAGAAGGGTGGATGCGGCTGGTTCTGATGGACACTGGATGGACACTGGATGAAAGGCTACGGGCGACTCATCATCGAGCCGCCCGTAAGTCGTTATTTATATTGGTGCCGAAGGCGGGGGTCGAACCCGCACGGGCTTGCGCCCACTGGATTTTGAGTCCAGCGCGTCTACCAGTTCCACCACTTCGGCACGCTATATCCGGTTGCCAGGGAGCAGCGATTCGCTCCTCCCGGCTACCCTATTCTATACCATACCGTCCGTACGATCAACGATCGAAGTCTGTATCCATCGCCGTCGGAGGTCAACTTCACCGACAACCCACGTAGGCGAAGCCGCCTGTCCGCCGAGACCGTGTAGTGGCGAAGGCGGGTAGCCGCCGTCTACCTTCATCGACACCGGCCTCTCAGTCCCAATCCTCTCCCGCGGGTCTGATGGCACGAGGCGGGCCCAGGATCTCCGCGTAGAGAATGCCTCGCAAAACCGCACGGCGATCGAACCTCAAAGTGTGACGCCGTGATCGCCGTGATCGCTCATACACCGACGCTCCGCGCACATCGACCAACTCCGCAATACGCTCCTCGGCCTCGTGCTGAACCAGAACGCGTTCGATACCAGGCACTTCAGCGGGCAGATGTTCGGCAGGCTGAGGCGTGACACGTTTGGGCGGCTCCGGTTCTGGTTCCTCCAGACGGCCCCAGTCGAACGTGTCGAACACATCCTCTTCGTCCTCTTCCACCGGTCCAGGTGATCGTCGATCTACTCGCTTTTCTTCCGCGCGCCTCGATTGATAGCGATTCACGAGCGACGAAACGATGCTGAACAGAATGAAGAGGATAACCAGAACATCAAAACTCATCACAATCTCCGATCATCCCAAAAGCAAGCAGGGCGAAGCCGTCTCTACTTTTGTAACTGGTCAGTGGTCACTGATCACTCCCGTCCACCGCCCACGGCCGACTGCCCACCGCCCACAGTTTAGTTCTCCTCCGTATCCGACGACTCACCCGAATCTCCAGCAATACCTTCCCGCATATCCGTATCCGCCTGGATATTCCGCATGCGGTAGTAGTCCATCACACCCAGATTACCTTCCCGGAAGGCCTCTGCCATCGCACGAGGTACTTCCGCCTCCGCCTCCACTACACGTGAACGCATTTCCTGCACACGCGCCGTCATCTCCTGTTCCTGGGCAACCGCCATGGCCCGACGCTCCTCCGCCCTCGCCTGCGCGATCTTGCGATCGGCTTCTGCCTGGTCCGTTTGCAACGCGGCACCGATGTTTTCACCCACGTCTACATCGGCAACGTCGATGGACAGGATCTCAAACGCCGTTCCCGAATCCAATCCCTTGTCCAGAACCGTTCTCGAGATCATGTCCGGATTCTCAAGCACGTCCTTGTGCGAATCGGCCGAGCCGATCGTCGTGACGATGCCCTCACCTACTCTCGCGATGATCGTCTCCTCGCCGGCGCCTCCGACCAAACGCTCGATGTTCGCCCGGACGGTCACCCGCGACGTCGCCTTCACCTGAATGCCGTCCTTGGCCACCGCCGTCACCATCGGGGTTGAAATTACCTTCGGGTTGACGCTCACCTGGACGGCTTCGAACACATCACGACCAGCAAGATCGATCGCGGCAGCGCGTTCTGGCGTCAAAGTGATTCCCGCCTTATCCGCAGCGATCAATGCGCCTACGACCTTGCTCACATCGCCACCGGCCAGGTAATGCGCCTCCAGGAAGGTGGTCGAGATTTCCACACCTGCCTTCGAGGCATTGATCTGCGAGTTCACAATCACGCTCGGCGGGACTCGGCGAAGACGCATGCCGATCATCTCGCCAATGCCGATTCGCACGTGGGCGGCCAGAGCCGCGACCCAGAGCGCAACCGGAATAAAATAGAAGAACAGCAGCAGAAAGACTACGACTGCCACGACCATCAGAAGAAACAGGATGGACTCCATCAAAACATCTCCTATCGGCCCTTACACGTCCGCCGACTGCCTCACTACGATCCGATTGCCTTCGACCTCGACCACGGTGATCGAGGTCTCCTTGACCAGGTAGTCACCCTCGGTCGTGACGCTCACGCGCTTGCCATCGAAAAGCCCCGTGCCTCCCGGACGAAGATCCGTGTAGGCTGTTCCCGTAGTACCAACTAGGTCATCATACTCGGACGCAGCAGAGTAGCCCGCTTCCCCGGCCTCCAGGACCACCCGACTCCAGGTTCGAGAGTGTGGAAGCCTTCGAAGCAACAGATAGCCAAGGACCGTCGTCAGCATCATCGCGAACATCAAGGGACGTACGGCGATACCGACCGAATCCCAGGTCCAGAGTTCGGTCCTACCCATCAGACTCAGGAACATGCTCGCCAGAATGAACACCACACCCGGCACCGCCAGAAGTCCGAATCCCATCACGAAGAAGACATCAGCCAGTACAAGGGCGACACCTAACACGAACAGGAGAACCTCTGTCCAGTTGGCGAGCTGAGCGATCAGATGACTGCCAAAGAAAAGTCCCAGACAGATCAGCGCCAGGCTGCCACCGATTCCCCACCCGGGACTCTGGATCTCGAAGATCAGCCCCAGGAACCCGAGCGTCATCAACATCGAAGCCACCATCGGATGAGTCAGCCACCGAACCGCCTGTTCTGCCCAGTTGACGGTCTGCCTCACGACAGTTGCATCTTCGAGCTCGAAATGGTCAAGCAATTCCTTCATCTTCTCGGCTGCCGCCTCGGCGGTGATCTTGTACTCGGCGATTCCTTCCTTGAGCGCTTCCTCGGTCGTCAGCGTCAGCAGCTTGCCCTTCGGGGCCAAACCCTCGATCTCAACATCCTCGTCGACCATGGCCTCGGCGAGCTCCGGACGACGACCGGTCTTCTCTGCAGTGGCCTTCATCTCGTTGCGAAAGTACGAGATGACCTTCTCGCTCGCCTTGTTCCCCTGCATGTCGACGGCCGTTGCCGCACCGATCGTGCCGCCTTCTGCCATCACGATATGGTCCGTTGAGAGGGAAATCAGCGCACCGGCAGAAATGGCACGCGGATTGATAAATGCGATCGTCCGGACCTCGCTGTAGAGCAAGGCATCCCGAATGGTTAGCGCCGCATCGAGGGCTCCCCCGGGAGTGTCGATTTCGAGCACCACGGCGGCGGCACCGCTCGCATCGGCTTCATCCATCACCCTTGCCACGAACGCCGCCAGCCCCTTCTCGATCGTCCCATTGATGGGAATCACAAGGACCTCTTCCGCACGGCCGGCCCCTGGCCAGAGAAGCAGCATCAGACAGCAGATATGGAAAAAAAGCTTCACCATCGGACCTCTCCTTTACGAACCTCGACGTTATGTACCATATTGCAATAGGGTTGTCAATGCGGCGCAGCCCATTCAGCCCAGGCATTGAAGTTGGGACAACCAATGGTGCCGGACGTCCCGCCGTTTCACGAGAATAAGTCATCAGGTGTCTGCTCGGTGGGGCGATGTGTTCAGTGGTCTCAGTGGCCGGTTTCTTGACACGATTCTGGCCAGCGGGTATCTTTTTCCCTCCTGGAAACGACGTGGCGGTGTAGCTCAGCTGGTTAGAGCAGTGGAATCATAATCCACGTGTCGGGGGTTCGAATCCCTCCACCGCTACCACAAAAACAGAAAGCGCCCGCGTGATTGAACATCCTCGCGGGCGCATCTCGTTTCCCCACTAGGAGCCTGTCGGGTTACACCCGGAAGCTCGTTGAGATTAAGTCCAGCTGAGTCTGTCAGCGACCGGTTACCTTCGTTTTTTCCTTGAGCCGAGTTCCTCTTCGGGATCAGGTAGCCAATGAGAGTCGATAGAGTTTCAGAAGGTTGTGTGTGAGACAGATCAGGTTCCATTCTCTGATGACTTTGTGGATTCGGCGGAATGAGAATCGGGTGAAGTTCCGAACGGATTTGATCTGTCCAAACACGGGTTCGATGATCTGTTTTCTTTTTCAGTAGGTGCAGCGACCTTTCTGTGTGAGAAGCTTTCTCGCCATTTTGTCTTTCGTCGTTGCGCCCTTGGGGATCCGTCCCCTGGGGCAGGTCGCGATGGGCGTTCCATGTTTCTGTTTTGTCGTCGCCACATAGAGGTCGACGCCATCTGATTGAACCTGATCGACCTGACTTTGGTTGAAGTATCCGGTGTCGGCAGTGAGGTGCTTGGGTGTCGTGCCGCCCATATTCGCTCTGATCTGGTTGACCATAGGTGTCATCTGGTTCTTGTCATCAGCTTCTTGGGTGACGTCGGCAGCAACGACAATCTGGGCCTTGTCATCCACAGCAGCTTGGCAGTTGTAGGCTTGAAGGAATTGGCCCCCTGAGACCATGATCCGTGAGTCGGGATCGGTGAAGTTCAGTTGTTCCTTTCAGTCGGGCTCTTTCGATGGAGGCTTGGGCTTACGTCCACGACCGCCGCGGCGCTCCCGGGCCTTTACCTTCTCTTCATACGCTGCCTGCTTCTCAGGAAACTCAGCCTCCGCTTCGGCTTCGATCTCGGCTATTGCGTCGCGGATTACTTTGAGTCGAGTCTCCCGGTGCTGCAACTCCTCGGGCAACTCGTCGCCGCGGTTGTCCTTTCCGTAGAGTTCGTCTTCGGCCGCGTCAGTGGCTTCGGCCTCGGTCAAGAGTCTGCGCACTTCGGCCTCGATCTCGGCTTCTTTCTTCTTCATCCGGCCGTAGCTCATCGCTTTGTGTTTTGAGGCATTTGCTTTGACTTTCGTGCCATCCAACGCCACGTGTCCCAGCTTCACCAGACCTGCCTTCACGCAGAGACACAGCACTTGCCTGAACAGACCTGAGAGGGCATCCAGATGCCGTTGACGAAAGGTCGATATCGTGTCGTGATCAGGATGCTGATCCAGGCTGAGCACACGGAAAGCAACCGAGTCATAGGTCGCACGCTCGATCTTGCGGGAACTCCTGATGCCTTCACAGTAACCATACAGCAGTAGGCTCACCATCATCCGGGGATCATACGGTGGCTGGCCACCTTGAGACCCATCGTAGGTCTCGTAGATCGCGGACAAATCAAGTTGTCCGACGATATCCAGAATGAAGTAGGTCGGATGACCCTTGGGAAGCCAACTCCGGAGATCCGGAGGCAGCAACATCAACTGAGCCGGATTGTAGACACGAAACCGAGTAGAAGTGCTCAACGGAAACCTCCAATTCAGAGTCGGAACCTTGATCGCACTTCTACAATACGAAATCTTCCTCCGGCTGGGTACTCCGACAGGCTCCGCCCGATTCAATGGGTCACTCCGCTTACCAGAAGGAACCCCTGTTCCCCGTTACCCCTCCGGGGTATCCGTCAGAATGTCCTCGATGCGTGCCAGGGTCTCCTCTGACAGATCGAGCTCTCCCGCTACGAGATGATCATTCACCTGATCCGGTTTTTTCGCGCCAACCAGCACGCAACTGACTGCCTTTTCGCGTAGACACCAGGCGATCGCGAGTTGAACCATCGTGATCCCCAGGTCAGCGGCAACCACCTTCAGGCGAGCCACAAGCGCGCAGTAGCGCTCGAACAGTTCGCCCTGAAAGCGAGGAGAATTCGATCGCTCGTCGTCGTCCGGAAAAACGTGACCGGGCGCGTACTTCCCTGTCAACAGCCCTTTACCCAGAGGGCTGTGGGCAAGGTTTCCAATCCCCTTTTCTTCACAATAGGGCAGATCTTCCACCTCGATTTTGCGATCGACCAGGTTGTAGCGGGGCTGACTCGAATGGAACGCCGCGATGCCGTACGCCTCTTCCATCTGAGAGGCGTTGAAATTGGAAACCCCGAGATATCGAGTCTTACCTTCTTCCTGCAGCCGTGCCATGGCCTCCATCGTCGCCTCGATCGGGTAACGATCGGCCCCCCAGCTGTGTACCTGATACAGATCCACGTGATCGACGTTCAACGCCTGCAGACTGTTGTCCATCGCCGTCTTCACATCTTTCGGTGAATAGTCACGGCTTACTTTCGTCGCGAGGAAGCAGCGATCGCGATATCCGTCCCGGAGCGCCTTTCCCAACGTCGACTCACTCGTTCTGTAAGCTTGCGCCGTGTCCAGCAGAGTGATCCCGCCGTCGATCGCCGCACGTACGGTCGCAATCGATGCGGATTCGGCCATCGCTCCCATCCCGCCCCCAATCGGCCAGGCACCCAGCCCGATGACCGATACGTCTGAACCTCCTCGACCCAACTCACGCGTTCTCATAGTTCCTCCGTTCAGTCATGCGCCTGCGAGCGCGACCAGGACGACGCCCAGAACAAGCACTGCAGTCCCCAGAATCTTGGCACCCGCAGCCGGCTCACGCAACAAGACGATTCCCATGAAGACACCGATCGGGATACTGATCTGCCGAAACGCGACGATATAGCTGACGTTCTCGGCGTAAGCCATTGCCAGAAGCACGAATGCGTATGTCAACGTGATCCACCCGCCCGTCAAGGCCGGTATCAGAAGACCCCCACGCACAGTCGCGACGAGTACCTGACGATTGTCTCGCCGTAGTACTGCGCCCAGGAAGAGCCAGCACGCAGTCGTCGCCGCTTGAAGGCACGCATAAACCAGAGTGACATAGGCAGGTGCGAGGTGTGAGTTCGCCGACCTGAGACGCGCGAGTGCTGTATCGTCGACAATCGCGTAGCCTGTCGTCCCCAGCGCTGCGAGGAGGGCGAACGCGAAACCCGGGTGCAGGTACACCGACAGTCTGAACGCCGTGACGCTTCGAAGCGGAACCAGGAGACTCCCCACCACGATCAGCACAGCACCTGGCCAATAGCCTGGAGTGATCGCATCCGGATTGTGGCCGATCAGGACGCTCACGATGGCGACGAACAAGGCTGGCGCGGCACGGGCTACCGGATACGCGATCGAAAGCTCACCCGTGCGGTAGGCCGCCGCAAGGGAGCCGAGGTAAACCGCTTCGAGGAATCCGGCTCCCGTAACGAGCACCACATCGTACGCGACCATCGATCCTGGCACAGCCGGAAACAGAATCAGGATCGGGGACAGGAGAAGGGCGCCTCCTGTGATGGCCACGAGGAAGAACACCAGCGTGGGCACCCGATGTTTGCCGAACGCGTTCCACCCCGCGTGCATCACGGCCGAAACGAGCAGAAGGACAATCGCGAATGATTGCATCAGTCAGGTGCGTCCCCCCGCCAACCCCACATCTCTTCAGCAGTGAGCCACAAGGGCGAAGCCGTCTCTGCTGTCATCTGTCTTCTGTACTCTGTCATCTGACAACAGGGCGAAGCCATCCTATCTGCCCACGGCCCACCGTCACTCGTACTTCCTCTTCCACTTCCAACTGTCGCTGCCCGAAATCAGAGGCTGAATCTCCTCGGGTAACGTACTTACGAAAGCGGGATCCACTTCATTGCCCGGCCATTCACGTAGCATCGGAGGCGTGTAGCCCGAAACGAGAATCACTCGCTCGCGGTCGCTTTTGATCTTCGTCGTGCTGTGGATGAGCGATTCGGGAAACAGCAACACGGACCCGGCCTTGGCCTCCACCTGATATATGAGCCCGGCGTCTGCCATCGCAGCCTCGATCATCTCATCCTTGTCCCACGTCATCCGATGACTGCCTGGAATTACCGACGTACCACCGTCGTCGGGCCCCACGTCGGTCAGATAGGCCAGCGTCTTCACGAACAGACAGTGAAACCGATCTCCTTCCTGATAGCATCCCCAGGTGGGGGTGGTGCCACGATGAAAGCCTGTCGGGTGGGTCCGACGTGTAGAGAGCTCTTCATCCGTGTCCTCGGGATTCCGTCGATTGATAATCGCTTCCGACTCCTCCAGCCGGACCCTTCCCCCAACCACCTCTTCTACCAAAGGCACGAGCTCTGGATGCGTCGCATAGCTCAGAAGCGCGGGATCGTAGGCGACGAGATTACCCATCAACATTCGGTCGCCCTCGCCTTGTCTATAGATCCCTTTTGATTCCGCATCGGGATCGTCCCTCATCCGTAAAAGGGCCTCTCTACTCGCTCCAACTTCCTCCTCGTTCAGCACCTCCTCCAGGAGCACGTATCCATAGGCGTCGAACTGGAATCGTTGAGCCTTTGTCAGGCGTACGTCTGTTCCCATCTGCTCAATCCCATTGGGTAAGTGAGTGTCGACCAGTATCCGCCCGACAAACAGGGCGCGCAACCAAAGAAAAACGGCTATATCCGGATCTCTCAACGAGATGAAGTGGGTGAAGGTGCCGTGGTTCCTGGCATGGGGGCGCGGTTAGAGTGTGCGGAACCTCTTCGGAATCTGCTCAGGGATGTTTATGTCTCCGACGGTAAGGAAGATCATATCGTTGAATGCGTCGAGTGTGCGGAATCCGCTGGCTCGGTTCTTGACGATTTGGACGATTCGGTTGAGGCCTTCGGCGATGGCGTTGGTAAGACGCGTGTTCACGAATGCGAGGACGCCGAAGAAGTGCTGTCGCAGGGTCCTGACGAACTTTCGCAGGGGTTCACGTCGACTTCTGAGTGCGGACGTCGTCCAGCATTTCAGGAAGCGTTCGGCAGCCCAGGGCGCTTTGTATTCCCAGAACTGCTCGAACTCGTCCTTGAGTCTCCAGGCTCTATAGATTCGGTAGTTCGCCTTCTCCAGTGCTTTGAGTGTCCGAGTATCCCCTCTGGAGCGTGTCGCTGAGTGCCGGTAGAGGAGCCATCGGAGGCCCTTCATGGCTTTGCGCTCATCCGGGGCAGCTTTACGCCACTGGTCCTTACGGACCTCGTCAACGGCGGCATTGAGAGCCTTGACGATGTGAAAGCGATCGAGGACCAGCTTGGCATTCGGACAGTGTTCCTGGATGGCTCCGATGTAAGCTTCGCTCATGTCGCAGCAGGCCCACTCGATCTTGGATCTCCGGTAGGGACTGAGAGCCTCTGTGAAGAACCGATCGATCGTTTTACGCGCCCTGCCGCGGCCAACCCACACCACGCAGGAGCGGTCCAGATCGTAAACGAGCGTGGCGTACCTGTGACGCTTGGCGTAGGAGATCTCGTCGATCCCGATGGTTTTGAGCCCTCGGATACGATGACCTTCACGAAGCCGCGTGATGGATCGGTGAAGGAGATCCGACAGCGTCGAGGCAGAGATGCGCAGCAACTCGGACGCCGCCTTCTGCGTCATGGTCTGGCAGTAGCGCAGCATGGCATACTCGAAGCGATACGTCACCCGAGAGAACCGCTCCGCCCACGGAATCTCCTCGACCACACGACCGTGGGTAGGACACCGAATCTCCCGAGGATGGTAGAGAAGCCAGACCCTCCACCCGCACACCGGAATGTCACGCCACCGACGCGGATGGGGCATTGTGCGGACGATTTTACCTCGACGGCCGCACTCCGGACAACAACAACCATTCTTATGTGGCTTTACGGCGATGACGAAGCAGCTTCTCCCCTCAAACCACCAGCTGACAACACGGAACCCCTTGAATCTCAGCAGTTTCGATAGTAATCTGCTCCCGGTCATAGGTCGCACCCCCTTCGCTTTGATTGTCCTACACACACAACCAAGCGTAGGGAACGATCTATGACCTTGTCATTCTATAGTTTCACCGTTGAGAAACCCGGATAGAGCCAGAAAAACGCCCCTCTCTGCCATCCTCAGAAAGGAGCGTGATACTGTCCTGTCTTTGGCGATCTGTTCGCAGCCGGAGGTACATCCTGAGCCCCTCGACTTCGCTCGGGATAAACTCCGTCGAAGGGCTGCTCCCACCGCAAGATCTTGGGAAGAGCATTACCACGCCCGCTCTCCCGTTCGCCCCGTCTCCCGCTCGTCCGTCTCTGTCTTCCGGCGTCTATCCTCCGAAGTAACGGGGTCACGAAGGAGGATCTAAGGTAAGTCGGTACTCCCCATCAGGTATCGGTCAACTTCATGGGCGGCCTCGCGGCCCTCCTTGAAAGCCCACACGACCAGACTCATCCCTCGACGCACATCGCCGGCAACGAATAGACCTTCGACCTCCGTCGTGTATTGACCGACTTCGGCTTTGGCGTTCGATCGAGCGTCTCTCTCCAAATCGAACTCGTCGAGCAGTGTGTCCTCAGGGCCAAGCCATCCCATCGACAGCAGGACAATATCGGCCGGCCATGCTTTCTCCGTTCCTTCCACTTCACGGAACGGTCTGCCATCTTCCTGGGGCTCCCACTCGACCTCGCGTGTATGTAGTTCTTTGACGTTTCCATTCCCGTCGTCAGAAAACTTGAATGTACTGAGCTTGTAAGTACGAGGATCGCCCCCGAACCGTGCCGCCACTTCTTCGTGGCCGTAGTCGATCTTCAGAATCCTCGGCATCTCGGGCCACGGATTCCCATCCGTCCGTGCCTCCGGCGGCGCGGGGATGATATCGAATTGGTTCAGAGATTTGCATCCGTGCCGCATGGACGTACCGAGACAGTCGGTGCCGGTATCTCCCTGGCCGAGTACGACCACGTCCTTGTCTTTAGCGGAGATATAGTTCCCGTCCCCGTGCTTCGAATCCAGAAGACTCCGGGTGTTCGCCTCCAGGAACTCGATCGCCTGGTAAACGCCCTTGAGATCGCGTCCCTCGACGGGAAGATCCCTTGGTTTAAGCGCGCCGATGCATAGCACGATCGCGTCGAAATCTTCCATCAGTTTCTTTCCCGGGATGTCCGTACCAATTTCGGTATTGAAGACGAAATCGATCCCCTCCGCCGCCATGAGATCGATCCGACGCTGCACGGTCATCTTATCCAGCTTCATGTTCGGGATACCGTACATCAGCAGCCCACCCGCCCGGTCGCTTCTCTCGTAAACGGTCACGCTGTGTCCCGCCGTATTCAACTGGGCGGCGCAGCACAGCCCCGCGGGCCCCGACCCCACGACAGCGACGCGCTTGCCCGTACGTCTGTCGGGTGGACTGGCCACGATCCAGCCTTCTTCCCACGCCCGATCGACGATACTGACTTCCATCTGCTTGATCGTCACCGGAGGCTCGTTGATCCCGAGCACACAGGATCCTTCGCACGGGGCAGGACACACGCGACCGGTGAACTCCGGGAAGTTATTCGTCTTATGGAGTCGCTCGATCGCCTCTTTCCACAGACCCCGATAGACGAGGTCATTCCATTCGGGGATCAGGTTGTTGATGGGGCATCCGGACGGAAATGGCGTGTTCTCGGGAAGACTCTCTCCAGTGTGGCAGAACGGAACTCCGCAATCCATGCAGCGTCCACCCTGCTGTCTCAGCTTCTCCTCGGTCAGGTGGAGGTGGAATTCGTCCCAGTCCGCGATCCGCTCCCCCGGGGAACGGTCGGCCGGCAGTTCACGATCGAACTCGAGAAATCCGGTCGGTTTACCCATCAGTTCTCCACGATCCTGGTATTACTGAAGTCAAATTCATCGCACTTCCTGTCCTACGAACCACCCCAGTCAATCTTGTTCCCCGAATAGGGCCTCGATCCCGAGGACTCTACGTTCCCTGTGTATTCTGTTTGGAGTTCATCCCGAACGGAGTGGAGAGGAGGGCCCAAGATTTCCGTTCGTGTTTTTCGTGTATTTCGTGGTTCTGTCTTTGTCTTTCTTCCGTGTGTTCCGTGGTCTTAGCCCGCAACGGCTTCCCGGAAGGCGGTCAACGTCGCATCATCTCCCTGCAGCCCCCTCGCCTGTGCCCGTTCGATGGCATCGAGTATCTTGCGATAATCACGCGGCATCACTTTGACGAATCGCTCGACCATCCGATCCCACGAAGAGAGCATCTCACGTGCAAGCGCACTGTCCGTGTAGTCGGCGTGACGCTCGATCATCACTCGTACCTCTTCGATTTCCTCAGCGTCAGAAAGCGACTCGAGATCCGAAATCTCCTGATTGCAGCGCGTGTCGAATGTGCCGTCCTCATCGAACACGTAAGCGATGCCACCGGACATCCCAGCGGCAAAGTTTCGACCCGTAGGACCCAAAACCACGACGCGACCGCCCGTCATGTATTCACACCCGTGGTCTCCGACCGCTTCCACGACGGCACGAACACCGCTGTTTCGGACACAGAACCGTTCTCCGGCCATTCCGCGGATGAACGCTTCGCCATTCGTCGCACCGTAGAACGCGACGTTTCCCACGATGATGTTGTCGCGAGGCACGAACGTCGACCCCTCTGGCGGATACAGAATCATCCGTCCGCCGGAAAGACCTTTTCCGTAGTAGTCGTTTGCGTCACCCTCCAGCTCGAGCGTCACGCCGGGGGGGACGAAGGCCCCGAAGCTCTGACCTGCCGAACCCTGGAAGTGCAGATGAATCGTGTCTGCCGGGAGTCCATCGGCACCGAATCGCCGCGTCACCTCGCTACCGAGAATTGTCCCCACGACACGGTTCGTGTTCTTGATTGGCAGTTTCGCCTTGACGTGTGAACCGTCCTCCAACGCCTTATCGCACAAGTCCAGAAGGGTCTGGTTGTCGAGGGCATTCTCCAACCCGTGGTCTTGGGCGACACAGCAGTAGGTCGGCTCGTCACGTCCCGGTTCGGGTTTATGGAGGATCCGGCTCAGATCCAGGTGCTTCGCCTTCCAGTGTGTGACATCGTCCCGCTGTCGCAACACGTCCACCCGACCGACCATCTCATCGACCGTCCGGAACCCCAACCTGGCCATAATCTCCCGCATGTCCTCAGCGATGAACCGGAGGAAGTTCACGACCTGATCAGGCGATCCCATGAACTTCTCCCGTAGGTCAGGATTCTGCGTCGCAACACCCACCGGACACGTGTCCAGATGGCAGACCCGCATCATAATGCAGCCCATCGCCACCAACCCCGTCGTCGCAAAGCCGAATTCCTCAGCACCCAGTAACGCCGCGATGACAACATCGCGTCCGGTTTTCAGCTGACCGTCTGTCTCGACGACGATTCGACTTCGCAGATTGTTGATCACGAGCGTCTGGTGTGTGTCCGAAAGACCCAGCTCCCAGGGCAGTCCGGCGTGTTTGATACTGGTTTGCGGGGAAGCGCCGGTACCGCCATCGTGGCCGCTGATCAGCACGACATCGGCGTGACCCTTTGCAACGCCGGCAGCCACCGTACCCACGCCCACCTCCGAAACCAGCTTGACGTTGATGCGCGCGTCCGTATTCGAATTCTTCAGATCGTGGATGAGCTGCGCCAGATCCTCGATCGAGTAAATGTCGTGGTGGGGGGGCGGTGAGATCAGCTCAACACCCGGTGTCGAGTGCCGAACTCTTGCGATCCACGGATAGACCTTCTTCCCGGGTAGCTCGCCGCCTTCGCCTGGCTTCGCGCCCTGGGCCATTTTGATCTGCAGCTCGCGCGCGTTCACGAGATACAGACTCGTCACACCGAACCGGCCCGAAGCCACCTGCTTGATCGCACTGTTCTTCGAATCTCCGTTCGGCTCCAGCGTGTATCGTTCTGAATCTTCGCCGCCTTCCCCGGTGTTACTGCGCCCACCGATCCGGTTCATCGCGATCGCCAGCGCTTCGTGCGCTTCTTTGCTGATCGACCCGTAGGACATGGCCCCGCTCTTGAACCGTTTGGTAATCGACTCGGCCGACTCCACCTCCTCGATGGGGATCCCTTCCTCGGGAAGGTCGAACTCCATCAAGCCCCTGAGAGTGGCAATACGTTCGGACTGATCGTTGATCAGTTCGGCGTACTCTTTGTAGACCTCGTAGTCGTTCATTCTCGCCGCCAACTGAAGCTTGTGGATCGTCAGCGGGTTGAACAGGTGATACTCGCCGTCCTTTCGCCATTGGAACTGTCCACCGACGTCGAGGGTACGACCGTTCACCGGAATATCGGGGAAGGCCTGGCGGTGACGCATCAGCGCCTCTTCGGCCACCACTTCGAGCCCGATGCCATCCACGCGTGAATCCGTCCACGTGAAGTATTTGTCGACGAGAGCCTGACTCAGACCCACTGCCTCGAAGATCTGAGCACCCCGGTAGGACTTGATCGTCGAGATGCCCATCTTGGCGATGACCTTCACCACACCTTTGACAGCAGAATAGATGTATCCCGAAACGGCCGACGCGTGGTCGTAGCCTTCGACCATGCCCTCGCGAATCATGTCTCCGAGGCTCTCGAAAGCCATGTAGGGATTGATCGCCTGGGCGCCGTAGCCGAGTAGCAGGCAGAAATGATGAACCTCCCTCGGCTCTCCCGACTCGATCGCGATGCCGACACGTGTGCGCGTTTTGTTCCGGATCAGATGATGGTGCAGACCTGACGTCGCAAGCAGGGCCGGAATCGGGCAATGCTCTCCGTCCATCCCTCGATCCGACAGGATCAACAGATTGACCCCCGTTTCGATCGCACGATCCGCACCTTCGAAGAGCGTATCCATCGCCAGCTCGAGCCCTGTCGGACCCTTTGACGTGTCGAACACAATAGGGAGAGTATGCGTCCTGAAGCCCGGATGGTCGATCGACCGGATTCGCTCCAGCTCCTCGTTCGTGAGGACCGGCCGCTCCAGTTCGATCTGGTGACAGCTTTCTGGCGCCGGGTCGAGCAGATTCCCCTCGAGGCCGATCGTCGTCGATGCCGAAGTGATCAGTTCCTCACGTAGCGGGTCGATCGGCGGATTCGTCACCTGAGCGAACAGTTGCTTGAAGTAGCTGTAGAGGAGGTGGGGCTTGTCCGACAGAACGGCCAGCGGCGCGTCGTTCCCCATCGACCCCACGGGATCCTTCCCCGAGGAAATCATCGGACCCAGGAAAACTCGCAGGTCTTCGTAGGTATATCCGAACACCTGCTGGCGTTGCAACACCTCTTCGTGGTCGGGTAGCTTATCGTCGATACTCGCCTTCGGCAGGTATTCCAAGGCGACAAGGTATTCGTCGAGCCAGGTTTGATAAGGGTTCGCTGTAGCCACCTGATCTTTCAGCTCTTCGTCGCTGATGATCCGGCCCTGCTCGGTGTCGACCAGCAGCATCCGACCCGGCTGGAGACGGTCCTTGTGAAGGACACGATCGGGCGGGACCTCCATCACCCCGACTTCAGAAGCCAGCACGACGAGATCGTCTTTTGTCACGTAGTAGCGCGAGGGTCTCAACCCGTTGCGGTCGAGCACGGCTCCGATCTTCACGCCATCCGTAAAAGCAATCGACGCGGGGCCGTCCCACGGCTCCATCAGACAGCTGTGGTACTGATAGAAAGCGCGTTTCTCCGGACTCATGCTTTCGTGGTTTTCCCACGGCTCCGGAATCATCATCATCATCACGTGCGGGATCGATCGGCCGGCCAACGTCAGGAATTCGAGCGCGTTGTCGAACACAGCAGAATCGCTTCCTTCCGGGTCCTCGATCACCGGCATGACCTTCTCCAGGTCTTCGCCGAACAATTCCGAAGCGAAATTGCCCTGACGCGTGAACATCCAGTTCACGTTGCCTCGCTTCGTGTTGATCTCGCCGTTGTGGATCATCATCCGATACGGATGCGAGAGCTCCCAACTCGGGAACGTATTCGTGCTGAAACGGGAGTGAACCAGTGCCAGAGCGGTCATGATCGACCTGTCTTTGAGGTCGATGTAAAAGTCCTCCACCTGCGCGGGCGTCAGCATCCCCTTGAAGACGATCAATCGCGAAGAGAGGCTCGACACATAGAAGTGCTCGCTGCCAGGCAAATCTCCTTCGTAACGAATCTCCCGGGCCACGCGCTTTCGGATCACATACAACTTCCGCTCGAACGCGTCCTGATCTTGAATGGCGTCGCTTCGACCGATGAAGATCTGCCGAATCGATGGCTCCAGACGCTTGGCGGTTTCGCCCAGATGCAGGTTGTCCGTCGGCACACCGCGCCAACCGAGCACGACTTGCCCCTCCTCAACCACGATGCGTTCAAGCACCTTCTCTTGCGCGTGGCGTTGATCACGATCGGGGCTCAGGAAGATCATGCCGACACCATACTTGCCCGGCCAGGGAAGGTCGATCCCGATCCCATCGCACGCAGACTGGAAGAAGCGGTGAGGAATCTGCATCAGAACCCCTGCGCCATCACCCGTATCCGGTTCGCTCCCCCTGGCTCCTCGATGGTCGAGGTTCACGAGCACTTCCATCGCCTGACGTACGATTCGGTTGGACTTCTGACCTTTCACGTGGGCCACAAAACCGATTCCGCAGGCATCGTGCTCGTTCTTCGGGTCGTACAGACCTTGTTTCGGGGGCAATCCGATGGGGTTTGACATGGGTTTAACCTTTTTGACAACGCCCATCACTGCGCGTGACCGCTACACCTCGGGGATTCGTCGTTCGAAACGGACGGCTCGGACTGTGACTTCGGCCGATGGGCTCAGCCAACCCGAGAACGTTTAATATAATGGGTTTTCGGGAAACCGCAAAGGCGGGGTAATACTTGGTAGTGTCCTAATTTGACGGCAGTCCGAGGTCGGCGGGACTGTCGGGTATGGGTGGAGCTACCTGTTTTGTGAAGCGATGGACGCACGGACGGCGTCTTGGGCAGAGGCTACCGGGGGGACGTGGAGAACAGCAAAAAACTGTCGTCTATCGGACCCTTGGACGGGAGACGACCAAGCGTATGCGATAGACGCCGATGGGTGGCCTTCGAGGGCGAAAGATGTGAACGTCTCCGTCCCAGACCGTCTCGCCCTCGAAGGTTTCTGTTACGTGTTCTGTGCCCGTATGGCGGGCGTTACATTCGTGTAGGCCCTCAACCGCCTGCTTCAGGGCCGCTATCGGGACTTCCTGCATCGTCAGCGTCCTCTGCTTCAGCGGCCAAAGACCAAATGGTCTGGAGGCTGTCTATCAACTTTCCGAACTTCGATTTTAGGACTTCAGAATCCATATCTGACAGGGAAAGCCCATTGACGGGGAATCCCACATCAATCTGGGCATCCCCCATCTTGATGGTGTAGGTTCCGGGCATTTTGTTTGTCCGATGAGAGACAGGGCCGGGCTGCGGTGGTGGCGGTGCTATGGCCGCGTCCCCGTCGTTGTCGGCGGATTTATCACCACCTTCACCCTCCAATATACGGGCTTCTGAGAGTCCTGCAAACTGAATTGTCGTCGGGTAATTCTGTAAAAAGGTTTCCGTTCCTGTTTCGGTAAACCCGTTTCTGCGCTTACAATAGTCCCTCATGTCGTAGATGTCCGGTATTGGTTTTTCCGGTGTGTAGAGGGTGCTGTAGACAGGTGGACTAAGGGCCGCCAGCCGGAGATTCTTCATTCTCTCGTTCGAGTCGGGGCGCTCGTCCCTCACTATGTCACGGGCAATATCCGTCAACCGATATTCCTTCGTACCCGCGTTCTTCTTGCCCCTTTCCTCCATCAATCCGAACTGCCCCAGTGTGGAAAGGGCCGCGTCGGCCGCATCGTTACTGGACACTAACTCACGTATCTGTGGGAGGATAGCGTCAAGATGCACCCACCGTGTTCCGTTTCTTTGCTCAAGGGCTGTCGTAAGATGAATCGATTCCTTGAGGTCTATTAACGGATGAGATTTGCTCCTTGCCATAGCGCAACCTCCTGAGATTTCGTATACTTTGTATGGCGGAAGGCGCAGGAATCGAACCTTAGCCGTTCGGCTTCTCCAAGGTGTATGGCCCGGATTGCGTCACCAGACGCGAGCGCCTTCCGCCCGTATCTACAAAGCTAATATAGCGCCTACCCCGGCAATGTCAACCCCCAATTCTTGAAATTGGGGGGTTTTTCGTGCCCCCAAACACCAAAATTGGCGTTGACACAGTGAGCGCCAATCTTTATGTTAGGGTTACACGTTAAGGTAAAGGGCACCGCAATGGCTAACAATCTGAAGCGCGAAAAGCAGGAAATGGCGATTAACTGCCTGGTGGAGGGAATGAGCGTCCGTTCCGTCGAGCGGCTGACGGGCGTCCACCGCGATACGATCCTGCGGTTGATGGTGCGGGTCGGGAACGGCTGTAAGACGATGATGGATGAAACCCTACGGGGTCTGTCCTGCAAGCGGATTCAAGTGGACGAAGTGTGGGGTTTCATCGCGAAGAAGGAACGGCACATCAAATACGGCGATCCCGAGGAATACGGCGATGTTTGAACGTGGGTCGCGCTTGACGCAGACACCAAGCTGGTTCCGGCCTATAGAGTGGGCAGGAGGAACGGGCAGGTTGCGCGGGAGTTTCTTGGCGACCTGGCCTCCCGCTTGGACTCACGTATTCAGCTTTCGTCCGACGCCTTTAGTGCTTACAAGGATGCCGTAGATGAACAGTGGGGCCCGGCCGTCGATTACGCGCAAATCGTAAAATCCTTTGAAGCGGAGCCCATCGGGCCGGGTAGGTATTCGCCCCCGAAGGTGTCGGCCGTCCACAAAGACGTGATTATGGGTGAACCCGACATGGGCCACGTATCCACGTCCTACGTCGAGCGCCAGAACCTAACGATGCGCATGTCGATGCGTCGGCTGACGCGGCTCACCAATGCCTTCAGCAAAAAGGGAGATAACCTGAAAGCGGCTGTCTCCCTACACTTTGCTCATTACAATTTCGCCCGCATCCATAAGACGCTGAGGGTGGCCCCGGCGATGGAAGCGGGCGTGACGAATCGGCTTTGGACCGTGGGTGATCTACTCGACTGCGCGGCGTGAAATTAGGACACTACCTAATACTTACTCCACTGCAGACTAAGCGAATCTAAAGGCTCAAGAATCGCGAACCACGGTAGCTTTTCCGTTCGTCAGGTTCCGAATCGCATTCGACAGCCCTTCGACCCGTTCCGTCGGCAACCACAAACGAAACGTCGCATCTGTAGCATACTCCTCATCGACCATCTCGGCCTCGTAGTCAGGCAGAAGTCGTTTCATTTGGTCGACAAACGCATAGTCGAACCGAACGTGGATGGACAACCGATCGACCTTTTCTACCAGCTCCGCGGTGGACAGTGCGTGCTGGACACCCGATGAATACGCACGAACCAACCCGCCCTTGCCGAGCTTCGTCCCGCCGAAATAACGCGTTACGACCACAGCCACGTCACCCGCGCCTCCGTGAACGAGGACGTTCAGCATCGGTCGACCGGCCGTACCGTGCGGTTCGCCGTCGTCGCTCATCCCCACCGTGCCCGTCGAGCCTGGCGGGCCGATCAAGAAGGCCCAGCAGTTGTGGCTCGCGTCGGCGTAGGTCTTCCGCACCTCCTCGACGAGACCCTTGGCGGCGTCGACGCCGACCGCCGTGTCGAGGGTCGTGATGAACCGCGACCGTTTCACTTCGTCCTCCACGCGAACGCGGCCGGCCGGGATCGGATAGCGCGAACGAGACACGACGTCACATCTCCAGCATCGCTTTGACCACACCTGCTTCAGGCTTCAGCCACCCCGGAAACGCCTCCACGAACGTCGCATACGTTGCCCGGTGTGTGATCCACGGTGACGTATCGACCCGGCCCGACTCCATCAGCTCGATGATGCGGCGGAAGTCCTCCGCGCGTGAATTCCGCGTGGCCAACAAGGTCGTTTCACGTCGATGGAATTCTGGATCGTTGAATGTGATGTCGTCCTGTACCAATCCCACGAACACCAGGCGCCCACCGTTCGCGACGAAGCGGAAAGCACCGGCCATCGACCGTGGATTGCCCGTCGCGTCGAAAACCACCGTCGGAAGATCTCCGTCGGTCCAGTCCATCACCTCCTCCAGCGCCGTATCGAGATCTGAAAACCCCCGCTCCACCTCGAATTGAGCGTGAGCGAACGTCATACGGCTGGGTGCCAGTTCCAGAAGCCCCACACGCGCTCCCGCAACGGTCGCGAATTGGACGACCGACAGACCGATGGGCCCCGCACCGATGACGAGCACTTTTTCGTCAGGCTCAATCGTCGCACGATCGACCGCGTGAGCGCCGATGCCAAGCGTCTCCACCAAAGCGAGCTGGCTCGTTTCGAGCTCATCCGACCGGTGCAGTTTGGCCGCAGGCAGAAGAATCTCTTCCCGCATCCCTCCATCCGTGTGAACCCCCAGACACTGGAGCTGCGTGCAGCAGTTGGTCTTGCCCCGGCGACAGGCAATACAACTGCCACAGGTCAAATACGGCTCCACCGCACACCGATCACCCACGTTCACATCCGTCACTCCAGGGCCGACCTCCACAACGGTCACGCCCAGCTCGTGGCCCAGAATGCGTGGATAATCGAAAAAAGGCTGGCGTCCCCGAAAGGCGTGCAGGTCCGTGCCGCAGACACCGACACGCTCCACACGAACCCTCGCCTGCCCGCCACCCGGACTGGCGGGGGTTGCCGTGTCGTGGCGCTCGAACGCCTCAGGCTCCCTCAAAACGATCGTTTGCACGATGACCTCACACCTCAGATGTCCAGGACCTTGGATTAGACGCGGCGGCTTGCGTCCGTAGCCACCGCCAAACTGTAGGATCGATTCTGTCAAAAAGAAAAGCCCCGAAGGCATTGAGCCTCCGGAGCGTCCGATTCCTCGTCCGGGTGGTCAGATGGTGATGTCGATACTCACCCCAACCCCGTTGGGTGAAGCCCGATTGACGACCCGGGAAACGAGATCTGCTCCGGCCGCCGAGGACGTGTTCGAATTGGAGTTGCCATCGACCTTGATCGGCCGGCCAGATGTGAGGGGCGGCATCGTCGTACGGGGAATGAGCCCGTTCGAGTTAACGTTGGATGAGGATACCTGTCCCGGCACCGTGCACCTCCTGCACTGAACCAACCATCAGATACTCAGCTTCCCGACGACCCATAAAATTAACGGCGCAAACGCCAGCGAGGGAAGGAAATTCGCCACCCTGACACGAGCCACGTCGAGCAAGGAAAGCCCTACGCCTACGATAATCAGGCCGCCGGCAGCCTCCATCTCCAAAACTGAGGCCTCCGACAACAGCGTTTGCAAACCCGTCGCCCCGAGCGTGAGCGTTCCCTGTAGCAACAGCACGGTCACCGCAGAAAACATCACGCCCACCCCGAACGTCGCCGCGAAAGCGAAAGAGGCGAATCCGTCGAGGACGGACTTGGTGGCCAGAAGCTCGAAGTTGCCCGAGAGGCCGTCCTGGATCGATCCGACCACCGTCAGAGGGCCGACGCAAAAGACGAGGCTCGAAGTAACGAATCCTTCGCTGAACCGGCCGCCCCTCATCGAAAACCGCCGCTCGAGCCAGTCCCCAATCGCATCCAGACGGCCCTGTATGCGGATGCCCTCTCCGACCAATGCGCCGAGAAGCGTGCTCCCCAGAAGAATGAGCACGTGATCCGTCTTGAGGGCCATTCGTGTGCCGATCAGGAGCGTGAACAGACCGATGCCGGCGAAAGTCGTCTGGCGCACACGTTCGGGCAATCGACCACCCACCACGAGTCCGACGGAACTTCCCGCCAGTACGGTCGCCACATTGATCAGGGTTCCCGTCACGTTTCGTTCCGCAGGGATGCCCAATCGGAAAACGGCAAGGACGCGTGCGTCTGCGCGATACGCCAGCGACCGTCCTCCCAAACGACGACGATCGACCAGCGCTCACCCGTCACGCGATAGGTCTTATCATTCTGCACGCCAGCGCCATCCCACAAGAACGTCGCCCAGGCGACATCGCCGTGAATCCTCACGAGCGTGTCTCTCCGTTCGAGCTCTACATCCTCCCACGCCGCCAGGTGTCGCAACCACACGTCGCGCACCGGCTCCAATCCAGCGACCCGACCCACGGACCCTGTGAAGATCGCAACAGGGTCGAACGAAAGAAGCCCCGTCAAGGCATCGCCGTCACCGTTCTGAACGGCGTTCGTCAGCGTCGTCAGCAGAGACTCGATCTCGACGACATCCGGATGCGTTGACCGATCGTGCACGCTCAGTGAGAGAGGTGCTCGCCCGTGATCTTGCAGCAGTCGGGGAGCGAGGCGTAGGCAGTGGAATCGGCCGAAACGCCGTTTGCATCGTAACCGGAAGCAGCGATGGCGTTCGCAAGTGCCTGTGGACCGGTCGATCCATCGTTGTAAGAAACACGTACCTGTTTCGCCTTCAAATCGACGGCCACGCGTCGAACCCCATCGACCTTCTCTACGGCTCGCTTTACCGTCGTTTCACAGTGTGCACACTGGAGGGTCGGGGTGTCGATCGTTGTCTGACGCGCCTCCGTCGTGTCACACGCCCAGAGGGCGGCCATCATCATAAGTCCTGCGATGATCCTGTGCACGCCTTCTCCTTTCTCAATGCCCGAAACCATACGGGATCCCCCATGACCTGTCAAGAGAGGCCACCAACGCAAAAGGGGGACGAGACAACAACGTCTCATCCCCCTCTCCTAAACTCAAAAACGGCTATTCGGCGAGCGTTCCCCGGTTGTCGGCCTCGTCCTCGACGTCCGCCCGCTCCACGATGCTCTCCTGTTCCAAAGCAACCTTCTGCGTGATTTCCACAAGCTCGTAGAGCTCCTCCACCTGGCGCTGGATGTGACCGCGAATCTCGGCCTGCCCATCCGCCAACTCGATCAGGAGCCGTCCCTGCGAGGTTGTCTCTTCGACATCCCTTGCAAGCCGGTCGAGGGCCGTCCCGCCTCGCTTCGAAAGACGCCCTGTCTGGCGCGCCGACCACCCCGACCCTTCGATGTGTGACGCCATCTCATCCAGATCCTGGCGAACCTGAACGACACGTTCTTCGATCTCCCGCTGTAGACGCGCCACTTCGGGCCCCAGGTCGGAAATCGCTTCAACGACCGCCGCGAGTCCGCCGCTCTCCGTCTCCGCGCGACCCAACTCCACTCGCGCGGACAGAACGAGATGATCGATCGAGCTCTGCAGACGTGCAATCGATCGCGTCATCGTTTCGGACTCGTTCAGACGCCCACGTAGGCGAGTCGCGGCTTCGTGTACCATCTCGCCGTAGGCGGTCGCCTCTCTCGCCCCGTCGACGAGGTCCCAGAGGGATTCGGCTCGCTCGTTCGTCCGATCACCCGTTCGCTCGATCTGCTGACGGATCTCGTCGATCGATCGACGGAGGCTGTCGCCCTCGCTGCTCAGCGCTTGAATCGAGGATCTCACTCCCGCAAGACGTTCACCCAGGACGCGAACACTGCGCGTGACCAGGGAGGCCCCCCGCTTGAGTTCCTCCACGTCCCCCCGATCCATCGATCGAGCCGGAGCCCCGTTTTGAGGGAGGGTGGTTTCTTCATCGAGGGGCTCATCGATCAACTCGAACCCTCCCTCCAGCAGGTCATCCTCCATCGTCTCGAGTTCCTCGACCTCTGCGAGGATGTTCTCGTCGATCCCTAAGTTCGGGTCCATCAGCGGTTCGAAATCGCCCTCTTCTTCCACATCGGAAATCGCGAAGACGTCCGCCTCGTCAACCGTGCCCTCGTGAGGCTCGACCACTTCCCAAAAGACCGACGGACCTGCGAACTCCGATTCCTCGTCTAACACAGCGCTGGCCACGAACCGGACGTGGTGCGGGCCAATCTTGAACGTCGTTTCATACGGAAGATGGTCGGGGTCGGATAGCGCCTCAGCGGCGGCGGCGGGGTCGGGGTAAAGCGTCGAAATCCGTTCCCCAGACAGCGCAGTTGTGTCGATGGACAAGTGGTCGTTCAGCTGGAACAGCATCGACTTCGACGTGTCATTCTGGTAGACGATGCGCAGATCCGCATCCGCCAACACGACGCCCATTGGAGCCGATTCCGCCAATGATCGGAACTTGGTCAGGGCGTTCAGCTGTTCCTGCAGGTATTCCTTTGAGCGTTCGGCAGCCTGCTTTTCGACCTCGATATCCCGAACCTGAGTCTCGAGATCCTCGACCATGTCGTTGAAGCCGCGCGCCATACGACGCATCTCATCGGGCCCCTCGACTGGTAGCCGAGGATGCATGTCACCCGCCCGCATGCGCGTGAATGCGTCGACGATCGAGAGCACAGGGTTCAGTGCCCGCTCCATCATGGAATAGAAGGCAACACCACACAGCCCAACGAATACGAAAGCGGCGAGGAACAGATGGGGGGCGTCGACTTGCTCCGGCACCAGAGAAATGATCACGGGAGCGAACCAGCCAAGCGCGAGCGCGGCGAGAATCAGACCGACTGCGATGACCGTGAGTGTGAACCTCAGATTCGCCATGTGCGAGGGTCCTGAATGTTAGAAACGTTGGGAAAAACCGCCACTCTACCTTATCGACAAATCGAATAGATACTTGAACATGCCACGACTGCTCTAACCTGTCAACGTGCCCCATAGCAGAAGACCCCCACACCGAGCGGTGTAGGGGTCTTCTGTGACAACTCGAAGCGAACTTAGCGGCGGCGACGGGCGCTCTTCTTCGCTTTCTTGGCTTTTTTAGCCTTCTTGGCTTTTTTGGCCTTTTTGGCTTTCTTCGCCTTTTTGGCCGGCTTCTTAGCCCTTCTCGCTGAACGCTTGGCTGGCTTTTTCACCGTCCTTGCCGACTTTTTGGCGACGCGCTTTTTGGCCTTCTTCGTTTTCTTGGCCCTTTTTACCGGCATCGCTTTCACCTCCTTCTCGTGGATTCGTAACAGCCGTTGGCGGTGTCCGCAGACGATCACACTTTAGGTCGACTTGACCAACTGTGAAACGCCCTTTATCTGCCGGTGAATATACGGCCGGTTCATTTCACGAATCAAGAAGATTCTGATTATTCAGCCACTATTTGACAGAGTTTTTAAGATCGAAACGACGCTGGCTATTCGAGACGATAGTTGGGCGCCTCTTTCGTAATCGTCACGTCGTGAGCGTGACCCTCACGAACCCCGGCCGCAGTGATCCGGACAAACCGTGCGTTGGCACGAAGTTCGTCGATGGTCTTTGCGCCGCAGTACCCCATTCCCGCACGCAAACCGCCAACCAGCTGGTAGATGAATCCCGAGATCGAACCCTTGTATGGAACCTGACCTTCGATGCCTTCGGGCACGAGCTTGTTCGTTTCTACTTCGCTCTGGAAATAACGGTCTTTGCTTCCCCGTTGCATCGCGCCGAGCGACCCCATCCCTCGGTAGACCTTGAACGTCCTGCCCTGGTAAATGACCGTCTCGCCGGGGGACTCATCCGTTCCGGCAAACAAATACCCGATCATGACCGTGTTCGCACCGGCAGCAATCGCCTTCGTAATGTCTCCAGATTGTGTTATGCCACCGTCTGCAATGACGGGCACGTTCGTCTTAGCGGCAGCCTCGGCGCAATCCATGATCGCAGTGATCTGAGGAACACCAGCACCGGCAATCACACGCGTCGTGCAGATCGCCGATGGTCCTACACCCACCTTGATCGCATCGGCTCCCGCTGCCACCAGGTCGCTCGCCGCGTCACCCGTCGCGATGTTTCCCGCCACCACATCGACATCGGGGTATCGCTCCTTGAACTGCTCGACGGCCTTGAGGACGCCGCGAGAATGGCCGTGAGCCGTATCGATGACCACGAGATCGACATCTTTATCGACAAGCGCCTCGATTCGCTCGCTGGCATCGCCTCCGACACCGACGGCTGCACCGACGCGTAAACGGCCGATTCCATCCTTACACGCATTCGGATACTGCGTCTTCTTTTCAATATCCTTGACGGTGATCAGCCCTTTGAGCACCCCCGCCTCGTCGACGACCGGCAACTTTTCGATTCGATGCTGCTGAAGGATCTCCTGGGCTTCTTCCAGTTGCGTACCCAGACGAGCGGTCACAAGCCCTTTGCTGGTCATGACTTCGTGAACTTTGCGCTGGACGTTCTTCTCAAACCGAAGGTCTCTGTTCGTGAGGATTCCCACAAGGCGGGCGTGCGCATCGACAATCGGGACGCCAGAGATCCGATACTTTTGCATGATCTCCATGGCCTCGGAGATGTAGGCATCGGGGCCGAGTGTGATAGGGTCTACGATCATCCCACTCTCCGATCGCTTGACCTTTTCGACCTCTTCGGCCTGCTCGGCAGGCGTCAGGTTCTTGTGGATAATGCCGATGCCGCCTTCCTGTGCGAGGGCAACAGCCAGGCGCGCCTCGGTCACCGTGTCCATGGCCGCACTGACGAGGGGGACGTTCAGTCGGATATTGTTCGTCAACCGCGTTCCCGTGTCGGCCTCTCGGGGGAGCACCTCCGACCTTCCGGGGACGAGCAGCACATCGTTGAAGGTCAGTCCTTCCTTCACGATCTTTTCACCCGGGTCATTCATTGCACGATTCTCCTCGTCGGTGTCGAAAATGGTTACAAAAAACCCCCTGACGCGGTCGCATCAAGGGGTCACACACCGCTCCCGGCGGTCGCACAGATCCGCCCGGGCATCGCGGGTAGAGATCCCGCGGCCCAGTTTGGACCCGCACTTGGCCAGAAAATGACTCGCAAATTCCGTATCCGATAAGAAAAGATGATTGATCGAAGAATATATCCGTCCTCAGGGCTCGTGTCAACAGACCCTCCGGGGTTGACCTCTCCTTCGTTCGGCGACTATAATAATAAGGAAGCGAATCGATCCAGGTCACGGAGGCGCAAGTGACGTTCATCGCCCTGATAGGCTTCATCCTGCTCGTCGTCGGACCGATCGTCATCGCCCTCTTATTCGGAGGGCGGCTTTTCGATCGGATGGACCGAAACCGGGCGGCTCAGCAACGACGACGACGAAACCTGACCACACGCGCTCTTCCCATCCAGTCCCGATCGATCGATGCCCTTCTGCAGACCGAAATCTCCAGGGATGAACTCGACGATCGGGTTGCACGGGCTCTCGAATCTTTTCGCACGCTCTCGCGTAGCGAGCCTGTACCGGTCGAGGTTTCTGAGGGGGCTCTGCGGGACGTAGAACAAACCATTCTGCGGCGTGAGTCTCGGTTCGTGACCTACTTCGACCTCGCACAGGTTCAGAGCGAAATGATCGAACTGCTTGACCGCGAGGTCTCGCTCCTCAGGGACTGGGCTGAAATACGAATCGATCTCGGGGCTCCCAGACCTTCCGTCGGCGATCCTTCCTACCGCGCCCCTGCCAAGGATTCGACCCCCACCGATCGTCTGCGGGACAGCATTGAACGAGCCGTCAGAAGGAGAGACGATGCCGATCGGCAGATGCGCGGCTTGGGATCAGTGGGAGGTGCTGTTGATTTGAAGATTGGCGATGAGGATTCGGGACCCCATTCCGGGCGGAACCGAAGATGAGTCAGAACCGTTCAATATTACAAGCACTTAAGACACCCTGTTTTAGCTTGACAGGAAAAAATCGATTCATTAGATTTTGTAGCCTAGTAGCATATTGCCCTTATTCTGCTCGCCGAAAACCTTGTTTAATAAGGATTTCGGCACTGTTTTTAGCACCCCGGGCTGCGGGAGTTATGTAGGATCTGTAAAGCCCGCGGTTGTCTGGACACTCGGGTGAGTGTATTCAGGCGGCCTTTCGAGTTGCCGTGAGTGCGTTTCTAGCCTGTTCGGGCGTCTTGTAGCCGTGACGTTCGATGATCCACCTGTGGTTGTATCTGTCCCGAAACTCAAGGAGTGCGAGGCGCAGGTCTTCGATGGTACTGAAGTGTCTAACCCACAGGAGGTTTTCTTTGAGGGTACGGATGAACCGCTCGGCGCATCCGTTGCCTTCTGGCTCACGCACGAAACTCGGCGATGTTTGGACGCCGAGGAATGCGATCTCGTTCTGGAAGTCGTCAGAGACGTATTGTGACCCGTGATCGTGTCGGAGCTCCAGTCCTTCGGCGATGTTTTCTTCGAAGCCCCCGAAGTGTTCACGGATGCCCTGTCGGATCGGCTCGAGAGCCTCAAAGCGGTTGGCCGTCTTGGAGGCGTGAATGCCCACACACTCGCACGTGCAGTGGTCGATCGCGATAAACACGGAGGCTCTGCCCTCGTCGACCGTGGGCGTCACAGTCAGGTCGGTGCCCCACATCTGATCGGGCTTCTCGGTCGTAATCGTGCCATCGTGGGCTCGTCGTTCGCGACGCCGTCCTGGACGCGCCTGGAGCCCGTTTTCACGCATCAACCGGCGGACCCGATCCTTTGACGTCCGCATACCGTGAAAGCGAAGCCTGGCCCAGATCTTGCGGTATCCTTCGCCGTGGAAGGGTGACGCGTCGATCTCCTGCTGAATGAGGGAGACCAATTCCTCATCGGTACCCGCTCCGACCGGGCCTCGCTTCCGGGGTTGCCGAAGATCGGTTACGGATGAACGACGAAGCTGGCTGTGCACCGTGGAACGGGGTATCTGCAACACTTTGCACACGCGTTTAATGCTGTAGCGTCTCCCCGTGGAGGGCGAAAGGACCTCACTCATTTCCGCGACCTCCGATGCGCCAAAGGGCGGCGGGCTTCCAGACGATCGATTCTTTGTTGCAGCAGCTCGTTGTCCATCGTGAGCTCGCCAATCTTCGCCTGGAGGTCCTTGACCCTCTCGTCACGCTCGTCGCTCGGACGAGAGCGTAGTGCGGCCTGGGCGCCAGAGTGGAACTGATCGCGCCACTCGCTCAATTTAGCTGCCGTTACTCCCAGATCGCGAGAGACGCTGTCGAGGCTCTCGCCACGCATCACACGTAATACGGCTTCGGCCTTCTTCTTCACGGAGAAACGACCCTGCGAAGTCGCGCTTGTAGCCTTGTTCATGGTGGACCCTCCTTTTCGACCTACTGTAGGTCAACGGAGTGTCCAAGAAAACCCCGGGGCGCTGGAGAGTTATGTAGGAGCCAATCCAATGAAATGCGCAACCCTCTACATCGGAATCGTCCTGCTCGTGACCGTCACGACAGCCGTTGTTCCCGATCGACTACTCGCGCAGAAAGAGGCCGTCGTCGATTCATCGAGGCAGGCACGGAAGCACCTGTCATTCGGCGCCCGGTATTACAAGAACAAGTCGTTCGAAGACGCCGAAACCCAACTCCTCAAGTCGGTTGCCTACAACCCTTCAGAAGGTCGGGCAGCCTACTATCTCGGGCGCGTCTACAACGACACCGACCGATACGATGAGGCACTGGAGTGGTTCGACAAGGCCATTGAGCTTCTCAAGCCGACAAGCCCCAGTTTTCAGAACAGCTATTTCTTCAAGGGTCAGATCTACCAGCTCCAGGAAGACCGGCCCAACGCAATCGATACTTACCAAAAACTCCTCGACATCGACCCCAAACCCGAACAGAAGATTCAGTATCTCCACTATCTGATCAGCATGCTCGTCGAGGAGGAAGAATTCGAACCAGCCCTCGAATATGCTCGAGTGTGGGGCGAACTCGATCCCGACAACCCCGAAGTGCGCGATACGATCGCCAAACTCGCCATGCATACCGGTGGCGCCGAGGAAGCGCTGGCGGAAAAGGAGAGAATTCTCGAGATGAACCCCAACGATTGGGAGACGCTCGAGTGGCTGGGCGACCAATATCGAGGACTGCAGGAACACGATAAGGCATTCGATGCTTTCGCTCGACTCCACGACCACGACCCCACCAACTTCATCTACCTTGACAATCTCCTCGAACTCAGCAACCATACGGGCAAGAGAAACAGTTACCGCGTTGGCATTTTAAAGAAAATGCACGATTTGCAGCCCAAGAATCTCAAGGTCCTGGAGTCGTTGGCCGATCAGACGGGTTCTCTCAGGTGGATCAACACCGGGCTCAAGGTGGATGCACAGAGTGGACGACTGAACTACCTTAAGGGCGACCACTATCTTAAAAGATGGAACAACGCTTCGGCCAAGCAGGATTCGGTTCGAGCCCTTACCTGGTACAAGAAAGCGCTGAAGGATCCCCAGTGGAGGGACAACGCTCAGCGAATGATCTGGGAGCTCGATCCGCCGCTCACCGAGGAGGAGAAGCGAAAGCGCGAATTCTTCGACAAGTCAAAGAACAAGAAAGAGGAAGTCAAGGTTAAGGGTAAGAAGTAGAAGAAGAGGAGAACCTCTTCGGTAATCTGCTCCTCGTTCTTCATCGCCTCACTACTTTCACCCGTTCGTGTGGGTCCACCGCTTGCATAGGCTACCCTGGCCATTCCCGGATTGCGGGACCACCGGTGACCACATCAAGCTCCGGGTTGGACCCTCCCCGATTTTCGTGACACAATACAAACCAATCTCTTGGGGGATGTGGCATGGTTGAACTGTTCGTCAAAGGTGGGCCCTTCATGTGGCCCCTTCTTCTTATGTTGTTCTTCGGTCTCGTCGTGTCCTTCGAACGCCTCTACACGCTCAGCAAGGCGCACATCAATTCAAAAGAGTTCTTTACGCAGGTCCAGGAGGCCTTGAAGCAGGGGGGACCTGAAGCGGCTGCCGAAATTTGCTCGAACACACCGGGCCCCGTTGCCTCCGTATTGCACGCAGGTCTGCTACGGTTGGACCGGGGTCTCGACCACGTCGAGAAAGCCATCACCGAATCGGGGGCGGTCGAAATGGCCTTTCTCGAGCGGGGCATGGTCTGGTTGTCGACGGTCGCCAACATTGCTCCGCTGCTGGGCTTCCTTGGGACCGTGTCCGGTATGATCGGCGCGTTCGAGGCAATCGCCGCTGCAGGCGATGTCGAGCCTAGCATCGTGGCCAGCGGCATCTCCGAGGCACTGATCACTACCGCCTCCGGTCTGGTGATCGCCATCCCCATTCAGGCTTTTCACAACTTCTTCGTTTCGAAAATCGACAAAATTATCATCGACATGCAGGAAGCCTCCACCCAGTTTGTCGAAGAACTGATTCAGCTGGGGTACGGCAAGGAGTAATCCATGCATCTCAATCGACGGGAAAAGTCAAACCCGGAGATTCCGACGAGTTCGATGGCCGACATCGCCTTCCTGCTCATCGTCTTCTTCCTCGTGACAACGACGATGAACCAGGACAAAGGCATCGGCATGCAACTCCCCCCGGCGGGTGAGTCGAAGAAGATTCAGAAAAAGAACATTTGCAACATCTGGGTCAACGCGGCTGGTGCGATCCTCATCAATCTCGAAGAGGAAGTCCCCCTCACCCAACTGCGTGCGAACATCGAAGCACGCATCGCCACGAACGAGAAGCTCATCGTCTCACTCAAGGCCGATGAAGAGACATCTTACGAAAGCTTCATCTCCGTACTGGACGAAGTCAAGCTCGCCGGAGCCGACAAAATTTCTCTAGCCTCGCCCGAATAGGGGGTTCCATTGCCTGATTTCAAGAAAAAATCGAGCGTTGGTGAATCGATCCCCACGGGCTCCATGGCCGATATCGCTTTTCTCCTCCTGATTTTCTTCATGGTCACCACCGTCTTCGTGCGGTATCGCGTGACTGGAATCATTCTGCCCCGGGCGGAAAAGATCGAGGAGTTGAAGAAACGGCGATTGATCTCCTATCTCTGGGTTTCGGCCGATCGCAAGATCTACATTGACGACAAGGTCGCGCAGCTCGACCAGGTCGCCAACGTCTTCTACGAACGACGGGTCAAGGAACCCCAAACCATCGTTTCGCTTAAATGCGACTTCCGGGCACCGTATGGGCTCGTGTCGCGAGTGATCGAGGAACTCCGAAAAGCGGACACACTGCGAATCAACTTTGCCGCTGACAAGGAGGGGTGACCATGGTTAGAGGAAAAAACCCCGAAGCCGATCTGAGGCTGCGATACAAGAAAGTCTTCTGGATCTGTACGGGTATCAACTTTGTGCTCCACGTGCTCTTCGCCGTCCTCTTTCCCGATATGAATGTCCAGGCGGCGACCCGAAAGCGAGATCAGATCATCATCAACATGGAAGACATTCCAGAAACGCGTCAGATCCAGCGCCCCCCACCCCCACCGCGTCCTGCCGTGCCGATCGAGACGGAAAGCGACGACGTGCCCGATGACGTCACGATCGAAAGCACGGACCTCGATTTCGACGATGCGACGGTCGACCTGCCACCTCCACCGCCACCAGGCTCCCACGACGCCATGGAGGAGGAGATCCTCGAATTCTTCATGGTCGAGGACAAGCCCAAACTCAAAAAGGGCGCGAAGCCGAAATATCCGGAGATCGCCAGAAAGGCGGGGCTTCAGGGTAAGGTGTTTGTCCGCTTCCACGTGGGCAGGGATGGCCGTGTCAAACAGGTTCAGATCCTCAAGGGTGAGGAAATCTTTCGCCAGGCCGCTATAGATGCGGTCATGCAGTTCGTTTTTTCTCCCGCCATGCAGAACGACAAGCCCGTCGCCGTCTGGATGAGCCAGGTCATACGATTCGACCTGAACTGACGCCCAGAAAGAGAGTCAGTCGGGGGCCGCTACGACCGCGTCGTGGCGGCCCTTTTGTGTTGCTTCTTGACACTCACGGGCGGGATTGACTACTTTATTGGCTGTCCTGATTCGATCCGCACCAAACCACCTGTACCAGCAGCCAGATTGGGAGAACGATGCTGATGACACGACGATTACTTGCCGCCGTCGTGGTGGCCCTACTGCTCGTTTCGTCGCCCAGCTTTACTCAAGTTTCGCCCGAGTCCGCTGAAAAATACAACGCTGGACAAGACCTGTTCCAAAAGCGACGCTACGCCGATGCCATCAAGACCTTCGAAGAAGCCGTAACCCTTGACGGGAAGAACGCCCAGGCCTACCAGGCAATGGGGTTGACGTATCAGAAAATGCGGAACTACGAGAAGGCCGCGGAAGCTTACAAGATGGCGACATCTGTCAAACGTGACTACACGGGGGCCTATTTCGCGCTGGGTCAACTGCAGCTCGTTTCGCTCAAACAATATCGCGATGCTCAGGCCAGCTTCAGGAAAGTCCTGGAAATGGAGCCGGGCTTCAAAGACGGAAAAGCTCGAGAATTCCTGGCTGGTGCACATCTTCGGCAAGGCCTGACCTATATCCGACAGAAGGACTACAAGGGTGCGGTTGAAGAATACACCGAGGCCAGTCAGATAGACCCGTCGAGCGCCAAGACGTTCTACAACTTGGGTCTGGCGCACAAGGGTGCACGTAATTACAAGGAGGCAATCGCATCAATCTCGACGGCAACGGATCTCGACCCCAATTACGACAAGGCCTACAAGTCGCTCGGAGATCTCTACAAGCTTACGAGAAAAAACAGCCGGGCAGCGGCCGCCTACGAAAAGGCCATCAAAGCCAATGTCAAGAACGGTAGGGCCTACATCGAACTAGCCGATGTTTACAGCGACACGAAACAGTTCAAGAAGGCAGTGACCACCCTCAAGAGAGGCGTCGCGGCCGTTCCCAACGATGCCAAGATGTTGACCTCCCTTGGGTTCGCGAAGCATCAGGCCAAAGACTTCTCAGGAGCCATCGCTTCCTACAAGCGGGCACTCGCCAAAGACGCTCGATCGAAGGAGACGAACTACCGGATCGCGGTTACCTATTTTGAAACGAAGCAATACAAGTCGGCGGCAGCTGCTGCCCGGAAGGCGCTTTCCGGCAGGTACAGCGTACCTGCCAACGTGATCCTCGGTGACATTTACGAAGCCATGAAGAGCGACGGGTGGAAGGACAAGGCCATCGCGCACTATGAGAAGGGGTTGCGTGACCGTCGTTACAAGAAGTATTGCGAAGATAAGATCGAACGGATCAAGAATCCGATGGGTGAGGAAGAGACTGGGTGAACCGTGGCGACCTGATCTCGATAGGAACCGAAAATGGGGGCTCGATGAGTTCCCATTTTTCTTTGGTGCAAGGAAATAAGCTTTTGGTAAATTTAGTACTTAAGGGCGTTCCGTGCCCAGTCGATAGTAATAGTGCCTCCCTTGCGGGAGAACTATGTCCGTATCCGGGACTGCCGTCCTCCGACGGAGGAGGAAAAACGTCAGGTCATCGCCGAATTCCCCACAGGTGATATTATGGCAGAAGAACCCCTAGATCCCCAGAGCGAAGAGTCCGAAGAGGCCGAACCAGAGGCCCTCGACCAAAACGCCATCAACGAAATGCTCGAACAGGCCCAGGATTCCGAGGCCGACAATCTGGAAAACCTGCTCGACGACCTCGAAGAGACTCCCGAAGACGCGGAGGAGGGTGCAGAAACCTCTGACGCCGACCAGATGGAATCCATGCTCGACGACATGGAGGAGGAGACATCCGAGGAAAACCTGGATGACGTCCTCTACCAGGCGACACTCGCCGATACAGAAGCCACCACACAGGATGGAGAGCCCGTCGCCGAACCCGCTGAAGCTGAAGCCGCTGCCTCCGTGGATGAAGGAACGACGGAGGAGGAGGCCGAGGCTCTAGACGATCTGGCCGCGCTTTTCGATGACGAAGATACTAAGGCTGAGGATGAAGCCGAGGAGGTAGTGGCTGTCGAGGAGCCGTCGGTCGATGAAGAAACGCCGACCGATCAAGCTGTCGAGGAAGAGCCTCGCGATGAAGTAGAGGACCTCGGCGCCCTCCTCCAGGGGCTCGATGGCGACACGACTGAAGATCCCGTCGAAACGGCTGTCGAAGAACCAGAGGAGGAAACGACCAGCGAACCGTCTGTTGACGAGGAGGCGGTCGGCGCAGAAGCGGATGCCGATACGGCAGAGATTGAAGATCTGGACGATGCTGCCACCGAAGAAATAGTGGATCTCGTCGAGTCCCCCGAAGAGGGCGAGGATATCGCAGCAGCTGAACCGGTCGAAGATGAGGTAGATGTCGACATGGCCGACCTCGTCGACTCGCTCGACGAAGATGCCGGGGTCGCAGTGAGTGCGGAAGCCGCCGATCTGGAGACCGCCGAAGAAGCCACAGAAGAGGAAGGGCTGGAGGATCTTGTCGAAACTCTCGATGATGAAGAGAGCGCTGAAGGCGAGACGTCTGACGAAGACGCCGTCGAGGAAATCGATCTCGAGGCACTCACCGAAGCGGAGGAGGATGACGACGTCGCCGATCTCGTCGATTCACTCGTCGATGAAGAGGCCCCCGACGACGAAGTCATCGCGGAGGATACGGCCGAGGGCGAGAGCGACGAAGATGCCGCCGAGGCCGTCGAATCGCTCGAGGATGACGAGCTTGTTGAGGACGCCGCAGACCCGGCCGTCGAGGGTGACGATGATGTCGCCGACCTCGTCGAGGCGCTCGAAGACGATGCGTCCACCGATGTCACCGATACGGAAGACGTAGACCTGGCGGATCTGACCGAGGAAGATGATGTCGCCGAACTCGTCGAGGCGCTTGAAGACGACGAGTCTCCTGCGGAAAGCGAAGCCGAAGAGGCTATCGACCTCGGGCAGGTCGCTGAGGAGAGCGACGAGGAAAGTCTGTTCGATGCTCTGGTCGACGAGACGGACGAAGAGACCGAAGCGGTCGTAGATGACGCGGTTGAAGGCGAGGCCGTCGATGACGAAATAGAGGTCGATGCGATCGAAGACCTTGAAGAAGATGTCACCGACCCCTCGGCCGAGGAAATTACTGAATTGGCCGAAGAGGAAGACCCTGGCGAACTAGCCGAACTCCTGGACGACCTCGAGGAGGCAGACGATGCCGCGCCCGAAGTCGAAACCGAATCCGAGGACGACCTCGCCGACCTGATCGACAACCTGGAAGATGACGAGGCCGGGGCTGAAGTCCTGGACGAGGAAGATGATCTCTCGGATCTGCTCGAGGAGGAGGAAGGAGACGTTGCAGACGTCCTCACCCTGGACGACGACGAACCCGAAGAGGATGTGAACCTCGAGACGCTGATCGCCGAAGATCCTGTCGAGGAGGACCTGGACCTCACGGCGGACCCGGAAGAGAGCGACGAATCGGTCCTCGCCCTGTCAGACGAAGAAGACCTGGAGGATCTGGACAGTCTTCTCGAGGATCTGGACGCAGACCCCACCCCAATCGAGACCGTCCCCGACGAGGCCGAGGATGACCTCGACGCGCTTCTCGCAGAAGACGACACGGACTTGACAATTGGCGTCGAGGACGAAGTCGCACACATCCTCGCAACAGGTGCGCCTCCTCCAGACGCCGAAGATTCGATCCTCGATGACTTCAAGAGTGTTCAGGCGGACCTCGCTACAGAGGGAGGCGATGAAGGGGGAACCATCCTCTTCGTCGACTCTGACGGGGAGAACATCAACCTTTTCCGTGATGCGCTCTCAGACGGTGACTACGCTTTAGTGACCGCTCCCTCTAGCGGAGAGGCTCTGAGTGCCATTCAGATACACGACGTCGATCTGATTCTCGTCAATCTCGACGAGGGGGACGGGGCGGATCTCGTGTCGGAACTCGGCGGACCGGATATGCCCGACATCCCGGTCATCGTCACGAGCGAAGAGAGTGAGAGGATCGAAACCGCCCTTCAGGAGGGAGCTGTCGACCACTTCTCCCGCCCCATTGGTGTGCTCGACCTCGAACTCCAGGTTCCGCTGACCGTCTCTAACCTCATTCGTCTCCGCCGTGCGGAGCGCACCCTGGCCGGAATGCCGTCCACTGCAATGGCAGAACCAACCGAGGACGACTCGGACGTGGCCCTGGGCGCCGCCGAAGACGATTTGGACGCACTCCTGGGCGATGATCCGATTGTCGACGACGATGACCTGTTCGACGAAGACACGAACGATCTCGTCGACGATGACCTCTCCTCCTCCCTCGATCTCGACGATCTGCTCGATGACGACCTGAGCGAGGATGACCTCGATACCTCCCCCGAGGCGCTCCTGACGGGGACGGGGGGCAGCTTGACCGACGACGAGGGCGAGCGGTTGACACCCCTGTCCGATCAGGGCAAGATGGCAAAACGAATGGACCTCTACACGCCCACGAAATCATCCAGCCTGCCCACGTTCATCGGCATCGTGGGACTCGTTCTCGCCCTCGCCGGTATCAGCGGCCTGGCGACAAAATACGTGATGGACATGCGAGACGCCGAGATGGTCGAGCCCCAATCCACGCGTCCGATCGCCCTCCCGGTGATCAAGCCTCCGACCATCCAACAGGCGGGTTACGAACGGTCTCGCGATCAGGTGCGGCGCCCAACCGACTTCGAGCGCCAAGCGGACAACGTCAAGCTCCGAATCCGGAATTCGGTCAGGGAGCTAAGGGTTCGCGAATAAATAAACGGTCGATCTCAATGTTGAGCCATTGGCCGGATCGTGTAGTTCCAGTCGCCGTGGAAATCGTGCGGAGTGAGATCGATTTGGGTCATCTGTTCATCGGTCACCTTGACCCCGTTAGGGTAGGGTCGCTTGTCGATCTCGGAGCGTACTCGGAGACCGGCTTGAGTGGTCGTTCCGGCAATGAGATTCACGGTTGCAGCCAGGCTGACCAGGGGCTTGCCTCGCCAGTTCATAGCGATGAAGGAGAACAGGCGATGTTCGATCTTGTTCCACTTACTAGTGCCAGGAGGGTAGTGGCATACGGTGATCGTCAGGCCAGTGCGATTCGCAAAGCGCTGCAGCTCCCACTTCCACAGCCGCGTCTTGGCGCCGTTGCTGCCGCCTGCGTCCGCCGTGATTAGCAGATGCGTCGAAGTGCCGTAGGCGGGCCGTCCCATGTTCTTCCACCAACTTCGGATCGCATTCACGGCGAAGCTGGCCGTGTCGTGATCGATACCGACACTTACCCAGCCTTCATCACGGCTCAGATCATACACTCCATAAGGGATCGCCTTGCCCTGAGCAGGCACTATGAAATCGTGTACCTTCACACGCTCCGGGTCTCCCTTGGGTCGCCATTCTCGGCCAGGATTCTTGAAGTCGCCGATCAACTCTTTCTTCTTGGTGTCCACCGAGATAACGGGAAGGCCCTGCTGCTGCTGCTGGCTAATCCGATCATCGAGGTAAACGAACTGAGCGTCCCGATCCGGGTGTGCAGATCCCTCCCTTGTCTTCCGATTCGCCTGCAGCGTGTAATCGTGTTCGTGCAGGAGATTGGCAACGATCCTGGGGCTCACCGAATGCCCCATCGCTTGCAACTCGGCGGCCAGTTTGCGAGTGCTCTTCGATGTCCATCTCAGAGGATTGTCGTCAGGCGACCCCGCAGTCGTTGGCTCGACCAGATCATTCAGGTCCTGCCACAGCGTCGGGTCCGTGTCGGCCTTCCGCTTACGACCGCCGCCTGGACGCCGGATGCGAGCCGGGTCCAAAGGTTCGTCCGACCTCAACTCCTGAATGCCACGAAAGATCCGCTCTCTGGACATTCCTGTCGCCAGAGCCACAATCGCGATCCCACCGTGACCCAACGCTTCGGCTTCCGTGGCGGCCCACAGACGACGCGTGCGTTCCGTCAGCACCGGAGCCAAGGCTTCATACTTCGTTCGGAGAGTTTCGACGTCCACACTCCGAGCGTAAGATCATTACCTTGAAAAGTGCAGCACTTATTTCGTGGCAAACCCTAAACGACCAAAACGGCGCTTGGTGGTCGCCTTGGCGCGTGATGCGCACCGTAGGAGGATCCGTCGACGTGCTCGTCCAGGGTCGAGATCGTCAGGATATCGTCGACGCATTCGGAGCCAGTCGATCGGACGTGACAGCCGCGCTCAACAGCAACCGCACTGTAAGCTACCTCGAAGGTGTGGGCTACAACGTCCGCGGCAAGACAGAGTCTGATCTATCCGCCCGTGAGACGTTCGAGCTCCTCTCCGCTCGAGAGATCAATTCGGCGGACGAAATCGTCGACGTCCTATCGAGATTGACCGATCGACTCGCACGCGATCGTGCTGAACGATCGGAGCGAGAATCCAAACGACGGAAGTCGGGCACCGCCTCGATCGTGCCCAATGCCGTGCCAGCCATACCCGAACTCGATCAGAAACCGACGGCCGTCTTTGAGAAGGTGCTCGGCCGCACCGTCGATGCCCCGTCGAACCGACCCGTTCTCAGTCGGGGCTCGCCGAAAACCTCGTCGACCGGCTGACAGTATCGCATCGATGCGAATGCACAGACGGGTGGCACGACGTGCCGCCCGTCTTTCCTATGTCTGCTGGTCACAGATCAACCAATCCCTCCGTTGCACTCCGATCGACGACCCGTATATTGAGAAAATCCACGCCGTTCCACTAAAAGCCCGAGGATGACATGGAACGCTTCGTCGGCACTAGCGGATACAACTACAAAGAATGGAAGGGCGTTTTTTATCCCGAGAAGACCGCCTCGAAGGATATGTTGCGCTACTATGCGAGTCAGCTCAACACGGTCGAAATCAACAACACTTTCTATCGCGTCCCTAAGCCCCACGTCGTCGAATCCTGGGTGGAGCAGGTCCCAAAAGCCTTTCGATTCGTCACGAAGGCGACGCGCCGGATCACCCACATCAAGCGACTCAAGGAAGCCGGCGAGGAAACTGAATATTTTCTTGGCATCGCATCCCACTTCGGACCGTCGCTCGGCGCGATCCTCTTCCAGCTTCCTCCTTTCTTGCGTGGCGACGTCGATCGTCTGCGAGCGTTCGTCGACAACCTTCCGGAAGGCACGCGAGCTGCGTTCGAATTCCGTCACGACAGCTGGTATGTAGACGAGGTGTTCGACACGCTTCGAGAGCGGAATCTCGCTCTGTGTTTCGCGCACGACGAAGAGGACACCGATGAAGATGTGGCACTGCGGTATGTGTCTACGGCCGACTGGGGCTATCTGCGACTGAGAGCCAAGGGCTACAGTGACGAGGAGCTCAAGCATTGGTCCGACAGCATCGATGCGAACGGCTGGAAGGAATCCTACATCTTCTTCAAACACGAGGATGATGGGGCGGGACCCGACCTTGCCGCCCGATTCAACGCGCTGTCGGAGTAAACAACCTCTCCATAGACCCTCACCTCACCCGTACCCTCAAATCCAAAAAGACACGTCCCACAGGCGTGTTCTTTGCCACGAGCGCATAGGTGTCACGCGTCGAAGGACACTACAAGCAGCTCCTATCCCGTCACTACACGTGGTTGTGTGGGGGCCTTGAATCCAACACTGAGCGTAACCTTGGGTTCTTCGCCGAAACCGGGCTCGTTCCAGCGCAGGATGACCTGGCAGTCGATCTTGGATCCGGATCCGGCTTCCAGTCCGTGGCGCTCGCCCGACTGGGTTACCGTGTCCTGGCCATCGACCAGTCCGAGGACCTTCTGACCGAACTGCAGCGTGCATCGTCGGACCTTCCGATCCAGACCGTTCAAGATGACCTGATCCATTTCGAAAGACACCTCGACACCACGCCTTCCCTCATTGTCTGCATGGGGGACACGATTACACATCTTGACGGTCTCGAGGCCATCCAGCTTCTCTTTCACGATATCCACACCTGTCTGGACCCCAAGGGACGCTTCGTCCTCAGCTTTCGCGACCTGGGTGTCGAACTCGAAGGAGACGATCGCATCATCCCTCTCAAAAACGACGATGAAACCATCTTCACCTGCTTCCTCGAATATGAAGACGATTTCGTAACAGTCAACGACATCGTCTACGAACGAAGGGACGGAGACTGGCATCTCTATCGCAGTAGCTATAGGAAAGTTCGTCTTACATCCGCCCACATTCACGATCTCTTCCCCAAGATCGGTTTCGAGATCGTCTCCTCAAAAGTCGAAGACGGCTTCGTCACACTCGTCGCCCGCAAATAAGTCTGGGATCTATCGTGGGAAACCCTCACACCTTCAATCTCGGGAACTTCGAACTCACCATCATCTCCGAGGGCAACGTCTACGGGGATCCGGCTATCGTCTTCGAGGGCATGGATGAATCCGTATGGCGCCCTCTCACGACACTCGACGACCGCGGCCGACTCGTCTTCGGCCTCAACATCATCCTCGTCCGGACGGCCGATCGTCTGGTCCTCCTCGACACGGGAATCGGCGAACCGAACGAAGCACGCGAACGGTTCGAATCGATGTTCCCCTTTGAGCCGCATCTGCCCCTGCTAGGCGCCTTCGGCACCCTCGGGATTTCACCCAGCGATGTAACCGACGTCGTGTATTCGCACGTTCACGCCGACCACATTATGGGAACGACCGTCGATCGTGAAGGAATCCGCGTCCCCTCCTTCCCCAAGGCACATCACTTCATGCACCGTGCGGACGGCGGCCAGGTGCCTGAGCGTCCAGACCGCAGGGCAAACTACAACCTGCACATCCCCATCCTGCAGGAACACGGTTTGTTCAACCTCACCGACGGCGGTCACGAGATCGCCCCTGGTATCACCACCATCCACGCCCCGGGCGAATCACCGGGCCACATTCTCGTGCGACTCGAATCACAAGGTCACATCGCCTACTATGTGGGCGACCTCTTTCACGACCCGTGCGAGGCCGAGCATATCGACTTTGTCTGGCCCGGCCGGGACGCGGCAGCGATGATCCCATCCCGCAAAGACCTGATCGACCGCGCCACTCGAGAGAGCGCACTGCTCCTCGTCGCCCACACCCCCTTTCCGGGAACGGCACGAATCGCCCGGGAAGGCGGTCCTATCGACTGGCAGGTCGTCGAGAACCCCTAAATCATCCACGAGTCCACACGCGAGAACCGATCCTGTCGGAGGACACCATGCTACGCACTATCGTCACCGCCACACTCTTCACCGCATCCATTGCATTCGGTCAAGACGATGGACCCATCGCCGGCCTCCTCGGGGGCATGGGCGACCACCAGTACGCTGTTACGACAGACGACCCCCTGGTCCAGCGCTTCTTCGATCAGGGCCTCGTGCTCACCTACGGATTCAACCATCTCGAAGCAGAGCTCTCCTTCCGAGAGGCGGCTCGCCGCGAACCCGACTGCGCCATGGCGTGGTGGGGTGTCGCCCTCGTCCAGGGTCCCAATATCAACTTGGGCATGCAGCCCGATGCGGTGCCCAAAGCGTGGGAATCCATTCAGAGGGCGCTGGCACTTCGCGAATCCGTCTCCGACAAGGAGCGGGGCCTGATCGACGCACTCGCGCAGCGCTACGAGCCAACGGCTTCCGACGACCGATCGACCCTCGACCAAGCCTACGCGGACGCGATGAGCGACCTACATGCTCGGTATCCCGGCGACACGGACATTGGGACCCTTTACGCCGAGTCGCTCATGGACCTCCACCCGTGGGACTATTGGGAGGCCAACGGCGTGCCCAAACCGTGGGCGAACGACATTCTGGCCGTGCTCGACGATGTGCTCACGAAGGATCCCGACAACCCGGGCGCGAACCATCTTTACGTGCACGCCATCGAAGCGTCCAAAACACCGAACAAGGGGGTGCCGAGCGCCAACCGGCTGCGCGTGTCCGTCCCTGGCGCCGGCCACCTGCTGCACATGCCGTCGCATATCGACATCCGCGTCGGCACCTACAAGGAAGGGATGATCGCGAACGAGAAATCAATCGAAGCGGATGATCAATATTTCAGCACGACCTGTGGACGACCCGGGGTCTACACCCTCGCGTACTACCCGCACAACTGGCACTTCCTATGGGCCACCGCGACACTCGCCGGCGACAGAGCCAAGGCCATATCCGCCGCCCGTGGACTCGTCACGAAAGTCGACACAGCAGCCATGCGTGCCATGAAGCTGGCTGCCCTCGAGCACTTCCTGACGATCCCCATCCACACCCTCGTCAAATTCGAAGAATGGGAGGGCGTCCTGGCCGAGCCGCAACCCCCGGCCGACCTTACTTACTCACAGGGAATATGGCGCTACGCCCGGGCGATCGCATTCGCCCGCACGGACGAAATCGGCAACGCCAGGCAGGAGCTTTCTGCACTCCGGACAATCGCCGCGGACACGTCGCTCACGGAATATCGAATCTGGGACATCAACAGCACCGCAGAGGTCCTCACCATCGCCCGAGAAGTCGCCACCGGGGAGATCGCGGCTGCCGACGGCGAAACCGACTGGGCGCTCAAGCATCTGCACGACGCCGTCACCCTCGAGGACCAGCTTCGTTACACCGAGCCATCGGACTGGCCAGCCTCCACCCGTCACACCTTGGGTCGTGTGCTCCTGAACGCTGGACACCACAAGGAGGCGGAACTGACCTTCAAAGAGGATCTCGCCATCTATCCCGAAAACGGCTGGGCCCTCCAGGGGCTCCTCGAAGGCTATCGGACAACCGGGAATGCAGAAGGCTCGGCCGATACACAGAAACGTCTGGCCGAAGCGTGGGCCCACGCCGACATCGAGCCCGGGACCATCGGCCTCTGAACCCAAACAATGTTGGATTCCCACAGGAAAGGGGCGCTCTCAATCGATGAGGGCGCCCCTTCTCGTGTCGTGACAATCTCATAACAATCAGCACTCGAGCCTCTTTCGCTCGGCTTCTACCTCTTCACACCATTCCTCCAGCTCAGACAGCATCCTGGCAGCGCGCTCTGGTTCGCGTTCGGCTAGGTTGTCTGCTTCCGCACGATCCGATTCGACATCGTAGAGCTCGATCGGAAGAGGATCGGGAATGGTGCGCTCCGGCTCCGGGTCGGTCATCAGGCGAACGCGTTCCGGATGGTATTTGTACTCGATGTCCAGTTCGACGTAGCGCGCCATAAGCTCAGCCGAACGATCGTTCGCAGGTGGCATCGTCAGAGCCGGCCGAATGAGCTTGAAACACCCGTCCCGTATCGCTGCGTTCGAAGTGTAGACGGGTTCGCTCCCACTCCACTGCCAGAACCGCATCGGTGGCTCCGACACCTCCCCACCGCACAGCACGTTCTGTTGATTCTGCCCATCGATTGGCCGCGTTTCAGGCAACTCGACGCCCGCCATCGCGGCCAGTGTGGGAAACCAATCCGTAAAGTGGATCAGATCCGTGACCTCGCGGTCCGACTCGAGACCATCCGTCCATCGCACGATCATCGGAACACGGATTCCACCCTCGTAAACCGAGCCCTTCCCTGCTCGCAACCCCGCATTTGGTCGACGTGTATCCGTCGACCAACCTTCCGGCACCTGATCGTCACGAAGCCTCATCGCGGGCCCATTGTCGCTCGTGAACATCACGATCGTGTTGTCTGCAACCCCGAGCTTTTCCAGCTCCTCCAGAACCTGCCCAACACCCGCGTCCATCACCTCGATCATCGCATAAGTCGCCGCAATCTGCTCTGAGTGACCCGCCTCCCGATAACTTTACTGCCACATCCGCCGGTGCCTGAAGCGGCGAATACGGGGCGTTGTAGGGCAGCATCATAAAGAAAGGCTCTGCCCGATGCTGTCTCACGAATGCGATCGCCTCATCCGTCAACACATCCGTCAGGTAGCGCCCGTCCGACCGCTCGCGCCGGCCGTTTCGCTCGACCCACCAGTCCCAGTAGTCCATCCACCCGCCCCGGAACCCGACGAACGTATCGATCCCCGAGCATTTGGATGGTAGCGGTCATCGAGCGCACCGTTGTGCCATTTCCCAATCAGCCCTGTCGCATAACCGCCCTGCTTGAAAACATCCCCGATCGTTGCTTCGTCCAACGCGATGCGATCCTTCCCCCGCACTTCCTGTGGCGACAGAGCGCCAGTTCTGTGGGCGTATCGCCCCGTCAGCAGCGAAGCGCGAGCAGGCGAACAGACCGGCGATCCGGAGTAGTGTTGAGTCAGGCACAGACCTTCCCCAATCAGCGCGTCGAGATGCGGGGTCCTCACCCGCCCCTCGCTGAACGCCCCAAAATCACCGTAGCCCATGTCATCGGCCACGATCAGGATGATGTTTGGTTTAGTCGCCAATCAGATAAAGCTGCTTCGCATACCTGCCACAAGGCCCGAACAGGGAAATGCCGTACGATCGGGTTGAAAGCGTCCACGTTCCCGTTCAAGACCAGCCTGGATCTGTTCCGCGAGATCTGTCACGGGGTAGTCGTTTTGCTCGTGAAGATGAGACCATTCTTGAACGGATCGCTAAGATGAAGCTCGGTCTTTTCCCAGGGCTGGTCGACCAGTTCCATTCCGTGATGAGTGGTGGCAGACTCCTCGAGCATCTGGGTGTTTCTGGCTTTCAGGTCATCGAAGAATGCGTGCACATCCTCCACATCCGCCAGAATCCCGGTGCCCTCCGGAACCTTGTGTTCGGTCAAGTGAAGCGCCAGCTCCCCCTTCGTGATCCCGGGACTCACCCCTCTCGAAATTCCCATGTAGACAGGGAGACCTGGCTGGTGTCGCCACTCGAAATCGATCTTGAATCCGAGAAAATCGACGTAAAATGGCAATGCCTCATCGTAACTCTGGATGTAGAAGGTGGGATATACGCGCGACATTTTGACTCCTCTGTTTCGCACTTCAGTGCCTCTCGGCGTCCTGTCTCTGTGGTCCCCGCGTCCTCTGCGCTAATGTCTTTCCCCTCCGCGCCGGAGCCTGCCCCGAGCGGAGTCGAGGGGTGTTGCTCTACCCACCCAGCGGCAAGTGCACCGTGGCGTGGTCTTCGACGGACCGGAATACCGCCTCAGTAAACTCCATGTACTTCACGCCCTGGTAAAACGTCGATTCCGGTTCGCCTGCGAAGCGTCCCTGAATCGCGTCGATGAAGTCCTGCTCGACGGTCCATTCACGGATCTCGCCCTCCGGAACCGTCAGCTCTTTCATTTCATCGTCACCCGTTTTGCCACCCAGAATCTGATGGCTCCCCAGGTAGTAAACCATCGCGCCTTCACTGCCATAGGCCTCGATGCTGCCGGGATGCGTCATCTGAGAAAGACCTGAAAAAACGAGTGTCGCCAGGGCACCACTCTCCATTTCGGCCAGAATGTTGACCAAGTCGGGGCGCTCGACCGGGCCCAGCCCCCCGTCCACCGGCCGCTCCTTGGTGTAAGTCTTGCCCTGAGCCGAAACCGACGACGCGTAACCGAACCAGCGATGCACGTATTCGACGAGCATGCCGAGCCGTAACGTGTTGAGGCCGGAATAGCGAGCCATCTGACGCCAGGTCAGCGCACCATCAGGATCAACCAGGTCGCCGTTCGTGCACCGCACGTAGATGTTGTAGACGTCGCCCAGAAACCCCTCGTCGATCAGCCGTCGAACGAACCAGTCTCCCCGCAAGCAATGCGGTGGCGGACAGATCTGCACCACGCGGTCCGACTCCATCGCCCTGCCGTGCATCAGCCGCGCCTCCGCGTAGTCCATCGCCATACGAGCCTGCACAAAAACGTGTTTGCCCGCGTCCAGGGATTCGATCACGAGCGGACAGTGGAGATACGGCCACGTTCCGATCATCACCGCGTCGACGTCGTCACGAGCGATCAGCACGTGAGGATCCGTAACGATGTCGGGGCGTAGACCGAAGTCATCTGCGATCTTTCGACCGCTCTCTTCACTTCGATTGCAGACCGCCACCACCTCAGCGTCATCGATCTTGGCCAAACCTGGGAAGTGACGACTCCGGAAGATGCCGCCCGCACCGATCACACCGATTCGAACTGTATCCGCCATCGTTCCTCCAATTCTCGACTCGCGATCATCAGTTCTTGATGAACAGTTGTTCGTGAAAAACGGGCCGGCTCCACCCCATGTAGGCGTCTTCCGTCGTCACCTCTTCGGGCACGTTCCCCAGCCGCGTGCCGGATCCCCAGACTGGCGTCACGAAGCCGGCGTTGATGAACGGGACCTCTTCCGTCACACGGTCGCGTACCTGCACCATTTTCGATAGGACCTCTGCGGGGTCGATCGTCGCACCCGCCTCCTCGATCCATCGCGAAAGCTCGTGGAGCCAGGGTGGGCCGACCGATGCCGCATTCCTGTGCCAGAAGGGACGATTGGGGCCCGTGATCGCCCATTGATGCCGATTGATCGACGGGTCGCTCGGCAAGCTCCTCCCCCAGAAGACATCGAAGTCACCCGCATTTCGTCTTGGAAGAATGATGTCACGCAAAGCGATGTTCAGGCTCACGTCGATCCCGAGCGCGCGCCACTGCTCGGCAACGAGTTCGCAGACGTCGATGCCCATGCCGGATATAACATCGATCGTGATCGCAAACCTCGTACCGTCGGCAAACTCTCGGAAACCGTCCCTGTCCCCGTCCACCAGTCCGGCCTCGTCGAGCAACGCCCTCGCCTTTGCCGGATCGTACGCTGCATAGGTTGGCATCAGGCTCGGGTCGTGGTAGACGCTGGAAGGGCCGAATGTCGTACCGGCAGGTTCCAGAAGTCCGTGATAGACGATCTGACCCAGCTCTTCCCGATCGATCCCGTGCGACAGCGCCATCCGCACGCGTCGATCCCTGAAGGCGTGTGCCAGCGCCTCTCGGGGCGCATCCCAGTTGAGGTAAAGAACCGACGCAGGCACGGGAGCTGCGAATCGCAGCTTGAACTTGCCGTCCCGCTCGGCGGTCTTCAGCGTCGAATACATGTTGATCTGCGCGTATCGGCCGAAAAGATCGATCTCCCCATTCATGAACTTGAGCAATATGACCTGAGGATCGAGTATGATGTTGAAGACGATTCGATCCGCGTAGGGCAGCTGATTGCCTTCTGAATCTATTTTGAAGTAGTAGGGGTTCCGCTCATAGACGACGCGTTGACCGCGTACCCATTCGACCGGGACCCACGGAGACAATCTTGGGAGGTTCGGCTTCAGAATCAGCTTCCCGGCCGTCGTGCTGTCCCTGAAGCCTTCGTACGTCGCATCCGGATTGTACTTGGGGTGGAGAGACGACAGAATGTGCTTCGGATAGGCGATCCAGTAATTGCTGACGAGGTCGAGGACCCGTCCGAGGGGCTTATGTGACGTCACCCTGAGCGTAAGGTTGTCGACCTTGGACATCTGAACTGGCTGACCTTCAACCAAAAAGTTGCTCGGGAAGAGCGGCCGGCTTCGGGCGTCGTCGTTCACCAGCATGTCGTCATACCAGAACAGAATGTCATCGACCGTGAACGGGACGCCATCCGACCATTTGATCCCCTTTCGAATCCGGAAAATAGCCGTCCTTCCCTCATCCTCGAACGAGTAGCTCTCCGCCAGATTGGGCACGATCCGTTTGGACAGATTCGGACGCTCGTAGTCCATCAGATTCTCGGTCAGCGTCTTGATCAGCCCGGGGGTCTGAACGATGTCCCCCGTCAACGCCCGTTTGAGCTCTCCACCGTAGCGTCCGATCTCCTCCACGGGTACGATCACGACAGGATCATCAGGCAGTCTGTCGGAAACGGGCGGCAGACGACCCTGGCGGACACGTTCGGCCAGCATCGGGGCCTCACCGAACCGCCGCTCCTCCAGAACCCTCGGATCGATCGTCAGCGGTGCGGTCATCTGACCGACACTCTGGTCTCGCCCAGCGGTGGCGAGACCCGCAATCTCCGTCTTGCGAACCGGGTTGTCAGGCAGACACCCGTAGGAGAGCGAAAAGACCGTCACGATCACCGCCCTGCAAATCCAGATCATCACAAGCCTCGTCGGGATCTATTCCATTACCCATTGCACAGCGCGGGGAGAAGCGACCGGCGCCATCTCCCCGCGTTGAAACATCCTCGGCTGCGACTCCGGACGGGACGCCCGGTATCGCCTTACGACGTCAACTGTCCGTTCAGCAAGTTCTTGAGGTCGATCGATGAATCGATCTCGGGTTGTGCAAACCACTCCGGCCAGTATTCCTCTGCCCGCTCGTTGATCTTGTAGTCGATGCTCTCGAACGCTGCTTTCACGTCTCGGATCAAGGTCAAGGTCTCGCGTGAGGTTCATCGCGAGCAGGCGGCATCAAGACCAGAGGAGGTGTGGAGATGAGCGAACGAAGTGTGGAAAGGAGGTCAGCCGAACATCTCAGTCAGGCGGGAAATCAATCGGTACGAACGGGAAGACATCGGATATGCAATGGAGGCAGGAGGGATGAACGCGAGGAATCCGATTGGAGACACAAGCCGGCTGAAGCCACGGAAGGTCTATATGGGGATCGGGCCGGCGAACGTCTCGAGCAACGCATCAAGTTCCAGGAGTCGCACGGGCTTGTAAAAGTACGTCCATCCCGGGCATGCGGATATCGATCAGATCCACGTATCACACGCCTGTAGCACGCAGCAACAAGGTCGATTAGCTGCAATCATTGTTATCACTATTTTAGGACGGATGCGCGTTCTTCGAATCAGTTGCGGACCGGCCTTGCGTTGAAAGCCTGCTCGGTGAGGTCCGACGTTTGATTTTCGATCTCGACCTGTGGGAGAGCGATGGTGACCCTCGTCCCCTCGTTCTCCGAGGAGTGGACGTCCATCGTCCCGCCGAAGTCCTCGACGATCGTCCTGGAGATCGACAGTCCGAGGCCAGTCCCTTTGTCGGGGTCCTTGGTCGTGAAGAAGGGATCCCAGATCTTCACGAGAATCTCCGGCGGGATGCCGCAACCGTTATCGGCAACCTCGATACCGACCTCCGGACCCGCGTCACCGGAATTGATGTAGGTGCGCACGGAGATGCAGGGCGACCGACCGTTACGGCTACCCTCGAAGGCATCGTGTGCGTTGTTCATCAGGTTGATGAGAACTTCCTCGAGGGAATATGGGTTGGCAAGAACAGGGGGCAGGTTCTCTGCCAGGTCGGCCTCGAGCGCCACGTCGTGGGACCTGAATTGGGCCTGGAGCAGGTCCATCCCCGAAGAGACAACTTCGTTCACGAAAACCGGCGAAACGTCGGGCTTGCCTGCTTCCCGGGCGAACATACGGATGTGGTCGATGATGTGGACCATGCGGTCTGCCTGTTCGACGATGCCGGAAAGACGATCCTTCATCTTGTCGTTCGTCACACTCCATCCACGATCGAGTGAAATAAGCAGGTGCTCGGCCAATCCCCTTACCCACGAGCGGCTGGTTGAGCTCGTGGGCAATACCGGCGGCCATTTCTCCGAGAGATCGCAGTCGGTCAGACCGCATGGCAAGTGCCTGCTGTGCTTCAAGCTCACTTTCCACTTTCCGACGGACCTCCTCGGTACGGGCGTGTTCCTGGATTTCCAGCCTCAGTTCCTTGGTCCGGTCAGCGACGCGATCTTCCAACGTTCGATTGGCGTCCTCGAGATCTCTGTAAACGGATTGCAGATTCTCCGCCATCAGATTGTAGGATACGGCCAGACTACCTATTTCATCCTCAGTTCGGACCGTGACCCTGCCATCCAGATTCCCGGAGCCGAGTTGCTCCGCGGCATCCCTCAACTCGAGGATGGGCCGGCTCACTTTCGCCGAAACCCACATGCCAAACACAAGCGTCAGGATCACAGCCAGGAAGCCCGACATCAGGACCGACGTTCTGACGACGGCAACCGCGCTTTCGGCTTCGTCGGCGTCTTGGAAGAAGACTGTGAGTCCCGCGTCGGAAAACGGAGTCGCCTTTGCATAGCAATCGACCCCGCCGAGGGTGACACGCACGGGCGCCGTCTCATCGGTATTCGCGTCATCGAACAGATCCAGCAGCACGTCTACGTCCCCGTCGGACAGGACCAGGTCAGGTCGGTCTGAAGCAGTCCCGATCACGTGCCCCTGATAGAGGATCAGAATGTCCTTGTCGGTCGTTTCCCTGACCCGTTTTGCATAGGCGTCATTCAGTTGTTGGCCAAGGCAGAGGTATCCTAGAATCTGATTCGCAATGATGACCGGCGCGACCGCGACGCTGTAATGCCCATCTTCGTAGGCCCAGATGTCGGCGGACGTCTGACCGGACTGATTGACTATCATGGCGGAAGAGCCGAAATCTTCGCCGATGCGACGCGGCCTATCGGCGTCTGCGAGTAGCGACTCGCCGGCGTCCAACACCAGCATCAGATCGACGTCGCTTGCTGCGTGTAGTTCTCTAGCCGTGTAAAGAACCGTGTCGTGGTCAACATCCGGGATGCTCAAGACCGCCTTTAAGTAGGGTGTCTGTGCAACCGACCGAGCTTTGGACGTGAGAAGATCGGTTTGGAGGTGGCTGAGTTGAGTGTAGGCCTTCTCCGCTGTCCCCAGGTTGCGGGCAAGCTCCTCCTGCCCCATTCTCTCCATCAGTCCACCCGTCAAGAAGATCGAGAGCAGAATGAAGCTCAGCGAGACACTGACCATGCCCAGAAAGAGCCTCGACCTGATACTCAAGCGCCTCACTCAATATTTCCCCGAATAGGGTTGTCCGAATTTATTCGTATGCGCAATCAGCTTCTTGTCCTCGAGAATCGTAAACGTCTGGAATGTGGTGGATCGATTCGAGACGGATAGACGCTTGCGCTGTTCTTTCCCGTACTCGTGCCAGGTTCGGAGCACATATTCTCCATCCGGCACGTCGGATATGACGAAGAGACCTCTTCGGTCTGTCAGCGCGAAATACGGATTGTCCAGGACGATGATGTTCGCAGTCATTTGTCCGTGCATGTTGCAGTAGACCTTGACCCAACCGGGTGTTGAGAACGTGACCGATTTCGATTTTCCCGGGCGGTAAATGTCGAGGTCGAAAGGTTTGGACTTTGAAAGAGAGAAGACATTGTGAAAGATCGTGTCATCATTCGGAAAATCGACGGTCGTGCCTCTCGTGACCGGAAGAACCCTGGGGGAGAATTTGCGGCCTTCCTGTGATATCGAGGGCTGGATCACTGGCCTCGGCCATTCGGTTCCAGTCTTCACGCGATCCAAAAAGACGACCACATTCGATCGGTCCTCCCGCTCCCCACCATCCATCTCCAGAATCTTGACCTCCTCCGGCGATAACGTTCGCCCTGCCCGGGTAGCGACCCGCTCTGTCGGTTGCGTTTCTGAACTTCACGTGGCAGGACACGCAGGTTCGACGCATTTCACCAACGATCTGGGACGCTCGCTGCTGCTGCTTTGCAGCCGCGGCCGTCAGATCGGAAAATCTTCGCTCCAGATCCCCAGCATAGCCTTTGAAGACATCGATCAAATCTTCGTTGATCTGCGGTGCAATGTTGGCCAATGAATCGACCGTCCCTTTCATCCGCGTGGTCGAATCCAGCAACGTGTCGAAGTCACCTTCGTCAAGCGCCTTCTCAACCAGCCTCAGATCACCAGCGAGTGATGCCATCGCGTGTTTGCTTGGGCCAGGATTCATCTCATAGCCTTGGGCGGCCACGAGGCAGCAGAGCATCAGTTGGATCAGTACGGTCATTGCGTTCGGTCCTAAAAGGAAACCACGACTTCAAGGGCACTGAAATTTCTGTCGTCATCACCTGGCCGCAGAGGAGAGGCGTCAATGACCTCATAGCGATCGAGACCCACTTCCAGCTTTATGGCTACTCGCGGATTCGCTCGCCACCCGGCACCGACCGAGAATCTTTGGAGTCGCTTTGCGTCGTAGCCGAAGGCCTGATTGCCACCTGCCAGGAACTCGCCACCAAAGTGGTAGCCTGCGTTCGAATCATAGGTTCCGATCTCACTGTAACGGGCGACGACCCACAGATCGTGCCTAACGAAGAAGCGAGGCTGAACCATGAACCACGTGAGGTCCCTGTCGAAAGAACGGTCCTCGTCGTTGACGAACGCTCGTCCATAGGAGAATTCGAAGTCCAGCTTTCTGGATGCCTTGACCTTCGCGTAGCCCTCATAGAGAAGCGCGTCCACCATCTTGCTGGGACTTTGCCCGAGGGCGGATTCGCCCCATACGCCCACCGGCTGGAAGAGGCTCCCACCGAGTATCAGAGCGCTTGCTGCCGTCGCTCCGTTCTTCATGACGCTTGCACTGAGATAGAGGGGCGTCCACGGTGTACCGTAGAGCTTGAAGCTGACCGCCTTCGCAGGGTCGTCTTCAACGCTTCGAGCGATGGTACCATCCATCATGGACGCAACCCATCCGATCCCCCTCAGCTTGCCATACAAAACCAGACCTTCGTCCCATAGCCAGGGGTAGGCCGCGGAATTGGAGATCAACGGATTGTCAGGCGCATCCTGCCACAGGTATTCCTCGCCAAAGGGGATGTCCACACGACCCACCTTGACGCTCAGAAGATCATCCCCCCACCTTCGCAGGACATTGCGAAAGTGCGCGTAGACTTCCCCCGTACTCACAGATTGGCTGTTGTCCCTCTGAAGTGCGTTGGTCTGGATTTCAAAGAAGAATGAAATGTCATCCCACGCATTCGCCTCGACGAACAGTGTCGTTTCTTTGATCACGAAACCCGGTTCGGGTCGAGTTCCATCGCTTCCAGAATCGGCCAGCCAAAACGCGCCGAATCCCGAAACGCTGAGGTTTTGATGCCAGGGCCGCGTAAAGACGGTCCCCGAAGACTCGGTCTCGGAAATCGAGGCAAGTTCCTCCCCTGACAGATCGACCGAGTCTTCTACCTCTACGGTGTCTCTGATCTCGAGGCGCTGTCTCAGCGCTTCGATCTGCAGCCTCAGTCGCTCCAGCTCCGCGAGTTCCTCCCGCGTGGTCGACTGTCCTTCAATGGTTTCTCCTGCAGACGCAACGACTGGACACAGAATCAGAATTGCGACGATAAGAGCCTTGCCCATTGGGTTTCCTTTCGTAATCCGGTCGGTGTGGCCTTCGCGTTGATACTCAGGTCACCAGACTCGCAAAACGTGTACCAACCGTTGGGGACCGGACAAACCGCGTAAAACGAGGCCATACGGGTGCACGGGCAACGTCGAAACACGCAACCTTAGCCAAAAGTGCTAGCACGTCTGGTGGACGATGCAGGATCGGATATCGAGCGTGGAGATTCTGAGAGAGAGGCGCCTTAGCCGGCGGCTTCCGACTGTAGGCTATGGGATCCAACGGCAGGAAGGGAAATCGTGACGGTGGTACCTCGACCATCTTCCGTGTCGATTTGGATGACACCGCCGAAATCCTCGATGATCGCTCTGGAGATCGATAGTCCAAGCCCGGTTCCTTTGTCAGGATCCTTAGTCGTGAAGAATGGATCCCAGATCTTCGAAAGAACATCGGGCGGGATGCCGCTGCCGTTGTCTTCGACTTCGATGCCGAGCGGGCGAGCTTCCCCGGCATTGAAGGACGTGCGAACCGAGATGCGGGGCTCCGCTCCATTACTGCTATTCACCACCGCGTCGCGCGCGTTGTTTATCAGGTTGATCAACACTTCCTCGAGGGAAAACGGATTGGCAAGCACAGGAGGCATGTCCTCAGCGAGATCGACCTTGAGGACGACATCCTGCGACCTGAGCTGCGCCCCCACCAGGCCGATCCCCGAGGAAACGACCTCATTTACGGTAACCGAAGACGAATCCGGTTTCCCAGCTTCACGAGCGAATCTACGGACGTGGTCGATAATGTGGACCATCCGGTCGGCCTGCTCGACGATGCGTCCAACGCGGTCCCTCAGCTTGTCATCCGAAACCTTCCATCCTCGGTCCAGAGAAATCAGAACGTGCTCGGCCAGGCCACGAACACCCACCAGGGGCTGGTTCAGCTCGTGGGCGATGCCTGCCGCCATTTCTCCGAGAGACCGCAGACGGTCAGCCCGAAAGATCAGACTTCGTTGGGTTTCCAGTTCCGTCTCAGCGGCCCGTCGAGCTTCGATCTGGTTCTTCAACTTCTCGTTCGCATCATTGAGGTGCCGGGTCCGTAGCATCACGCGGTTCTCTAGGTCACGCTTGGCGTGACGCAGCTGGAAATGCATCCTCGTGGTCCGTATACCCAGCCCGACGATGACAAGAAATGCGATCGAGCCGCCCACGATCAGGCTCTGTTTCGCTCGAGAAAATTCCAGATGTAGAACCGTCGTGGCCTCGTTCGACCATCTGAGGTCCCGATCGATGAACTGCACTTCGAAGACGTATTGCCCACTACTCAGATCCGCATATTCCACGCGGCGGCTCCTCGTGGTCGACCAGGCGTCATCGAGTCCAACCAGACGGTAGCGGAAAAGTAGATTTCGGGGGTTTGTCTTGAAACTGATCCCCTCGAATTGGAAGGTTACCAGTCCTCCCTCCGGCGCCAAGACCCGAGAGGCGTCGCGGTAATGTCGATCGGCGATCACGGATCGGATGGCCGCAGTGGATGTCGATCCAGGATTCGGCCGGAATCGTGTCAGCCCGCCGTGGGTCGTGATCCAGTAGGCGCCTTCGGCGTCCTGCACCAGGCCTTCGACCACATTGCTCGCCAGCCCGTCTCGTTGTGTGAGGCTGGCAAAGGCTTCACCATTAAACCGAGTCAAGCCGTTCTCTGTCGCGAACCAGAGATGGCCCCCCCGATCCTCGTAGATCGATTCCACTTCGTCCACCACAAGGCCGTTTCGGGCGGTCCAGGTCTGAAACGTCTCCCCATCGAACCGACTCACACCTCCATCCGTGCCGACCCACAGGGCTCCGTCTCGACCTTCCAGCAACGACTCTACCTCATTGTCCGGTAACCCGTCCCGATCAGTAAAAATGCGCCACTCGGCTCCGTCAAAACGACAGAGACCTTCATCCGTTCCCGCCCAGAGGTTGCCTTTGCTGTCCCCCAGAAGGCATTCGACTTTGTCGTGCGGCAGGACGTTTCGAGAATCGAATGCGGTGAATCCTCGCCCGTTGAAACGAAACAGCCCCCGATCGAAGGTCCCGAACCAGACGTTCCCTGCGCGATCCTCGGCAATGGACTCGATCTCGGCACGCTTCAATGCGTCACTCGCTGGGAAGGGAAGAAACCGGCGGCCATCGAAAAAGAAAGGACCGCTTTTGGTACCAATCCAAATTCTGCCCTTGCTGTCCTCGAACACTGGCTCGACGCTGCTCGAGGGAAGATTCTCCGGAAGGTCATAAGTGACAAATGTGTTTCCATCGAACCGCGTGACGCCGGCGTTCGACGAAATCCAGAAGTCCCCATTTCGATCTACAAAAATCTGGTCCAATTCATCCAGAGGAAGGCCGTCCTCAGTCGTGTAGGTCACGAATTCTTGCCCACGATATTGGCTTAGTCCATCCTGAGTCCCAACCCAGAGGGCGCCCTCCCTGTCGCGCTTCAGGGAAAGGACCCCTGCAACAGGGCCGCCAGGAACGCGGGTCGTATGTTCACCATCGAACCGAAACAGCCCATCGGCTGTTCCTACCCAGACGGTGCGTCCCTCGTCCTCGACAATCGAAGTTACACGAAGTCCGTCCAATTCCAGCGGAAGGACGGTCCACACTCCTTCCCCACCCACTTGCCATACGCGGTCGGAATCGGTTACCCAAACGCCACCGTCTCTCGCGAGTCCTACAATCGCAACCGGAGCGTTCGCTACTCCAAGCGTTAGGTTGAGATCTTCGAGACGACCGTCGCTCATTCGGTAGAGACCCAAGTCGGACCCGAACCAAACCGAGCCCGATCGATCTTCGATGATCACGTTTACCGGGACGGACTCGAGTCCAGTAACGACCTTGAAAGTGATTCTTCCTGCTTGCTCCAATCGAGCAGCGCCTCGGGCCATCCCCACCCAAAGACGTCCGGACCGGTCCTTGTGGAGCGCGCGCACCTCCTCTGAAGGCAAACCGTGTTTGCCACTGAGGTTGGTAGAGCCGCCATCAACACGTCTGAACACACCCGAATCGGTTCCAACCCACAACTCACCTGAACCTCCCGGCAGGATCGCTCTTACACTTGTGTCGGCGAGCCCATCTTCCCGCGATGATGTAGCAAAGGATCGGCCGTCGAAACGCGTGAGGCTCCCACCAGCGGCGAGCCACAGGTACCCCGTGCTATCCTGTACGATCGAGGTCACAGAACCACTCGGAAGTCCGTCACCCCTACCGAAGTGTCGCCAATGACCGCCGAGCTTTCCGACACGGAATCCTGTCGCTTGTTTCGCAGCATCCGCAGCCCCTGCTACCAGAAAGACCGAGACAATCGCCAGAAACGCCAGAGACCGCACGACGGAAGGAACCGTTCCCAGCCAAGCTCTACCCGCTGGTCGGCAGAATGACGGCAACTGTCGTTCCCTTTCCCGGCTTGCTGTCGACTGTGAGGGTTCCGCCAAACTCTTCCACGATGCCCTTCCGAGATCGACAGCCCCAGACCCGTCCCCTTGTCGGGGGCCTTGGTGGTGAAGAAGGGATCCCAGATTCTGGTAAGAAGGTCATCGGGGATCCCGCAGCCGTTGTCCCCAACTTCGATTCCGACCTTGGGCTGCGCACCCTCGGCCTCGAGGTAGGTGCGCAGGGAGATACGCGGAGCCGAACCGTTCTGGCTTCCTTCCACGGCGTCACGCGCGTTATTCATCAAGTTGATCAGGACCTCTTCGAGCGAAAAAGGGTTGGCCAGAACATTGGGCAGCTCTTCCGCTAGGTTGGCTTCGAGCGCAACCCCGTGCGACTTCAACTGGGCACCCAGCAGATCGATGCCAGAGGAAACGACTTCGTTCAAGGAAACCGGACACAAATCGGGCTTTCCGGCCTCTCGGGCGAACATCCGGATGTGATCGATGATGTGAACCATGCGATCAGCCTGTTCGACGATGCGCCGGACACGATCTCTGAGCTTGTCTTCCGAAACCTCCCACCCTCGATCGAGGGAAATCAGAACGTGTTCGGCCAGTCCGCGAACACCCACGAGGGGCTGGTTCAGTTCGTGAGCGATGCCCGCGGCCATCTCTCCCAGGGATCGCAGCCGGTCGGATCGGATGCTGAGCGCGCGTTGCGCTTCCAGCTCACGTTCCGCGTTCATTCGCGCTTCGTCCGCCTCGATGCGCTGCGTGATGTCCACGAGTGAACCCACGATTTCCGTCGGTCTGCCGTTCTGGTCCCTGACCAGATGGGCCTGATCGTGAACCCATCGATACGCACCCGATTTGTTTAGGATTCGGTAGGCGTGGGCGTGCTGGTTTTTCGTGAAGATTCCCGGGAATTCACCCATCACCCGGGGCAGATCCTCCATGTGGATGTTGTCGATCCAAAACGTCTCGTCGGACAAGACTTCATCCGGCTGATACCCGAGCAACGAGCTACAATCAATAGGTGTGGAAAAATAGAAAAGGCGACCCTACACTTCCCGTGAGATAACAATATCCACGAAATACCGGGTTCACAGGCCCGGTGGGAAGGAGGATCGCCGTGGGAAAACATAAGTCGAAGTCCCCCTCGTTGTCCATGCCGACGTGGGAAACCCTTGAGGGGTGGTTGCGTAAGGAAATCGAGGTTCGCATTCAGTCCATCGTTGAGGAGGAAGTGACCCAGTTCCTCGGACGCGGGTGGTATGAGCGCAAAGAAGCCGTAGATGCAGGATCCGGTTATCGCAACGGCTATGGGAAGCTGCGGCGATTGTCGACCTCTTGCGGCACGATCCAGATCAAGCGGCCCCGTGTTCGCGGTTTGGAGGAGCGCTTCGAGAGCAGGATTCTGCCGTTGTTCGCTCGGCGCACGAGAGAGGTGGGGGAACTGCTCCCGGAGCTCTATCTCCACGGTCTGTCTCAGGGCGACTTCGAGTTGGCCCTGCGAGGGCTTCTCGGTGATGGGGCTCCGCTCTCCCCCTCGTCGATTGCTCGCCTCCGCGGTCAATGGGAGGTTGATTACCAGACCTGGCAGGAACGACGCCTGGACGATCGTGAGCTCGTGTATGCCTGGGCCGATGGGATCTACGTCAAAGCCGGACTTGAGAAAGATAAGGCGTGTCTGCTTGTCGTGATCGGCGCCATGAGTGACGGCCGCAAAGAGGTTCTGGGCCTGGTGCCTGGGTATCGCGAGTCGACCGAGTCCTGGCTGGCTGTCCTTAGAGACCTACGGGATCGCGGCTTGGATCACCCCATTCTGATGGCGGCCGATGGCAATATGGGCATCTGGTCTGCCGTCGATCAGGTCTGGCCGCACACCCGTCAGCAGCGGTGCTGGAACCACAAGATTCTCAACGTCCCGGACCAGATCCACAAACGTCAGCAGCCTCAAGCTCGTGCACTGCTCGTCCAGATTCCCTATGCCAGCACGCGTCAGGATGCGGAGAAGCTGCGCAAGCAGTTCGTCGCACGATATCGCAACGAGTTCCCGAAGGCGGTGGCAACACTCGAACGGGATTGGGATAGGATGCTCACCTTCTTCGATTTCCCAGAAGAACACTGGCGCCACCTGAGAACGACCAACATCGTCGAGAGCCCCTTTGCATCCGTGCGGTTACGAACCAACGCCGCCAAACGCTACAAGAAGGTCGTCTCGGCAAGCGCTCTCATCTGGCGAACACTGATGGTCGCCGAGAAACGCTTCCGGCGACTCAATGCACCCCATCTGTTACACGTTGTTTATGCACAGCACAACCAAACTATGACCACAATCGACTCCGGGAAGAAGCTGGCCGCCTGATCTATTTACACACCTCTTGACTCGACCTCCGAGCAACCCTTTGACATTTTCGCTGACGAACGTAAACACCATTTGATCGTCCGGCCGACAGCTGTAGATGACGGCGGGGCTCGTGTCCAGCAGGTGCTGGAGCCTGCTTCGTGTGGAACTCAACTGCTCCCGTACACGCTCTCGGTTCGCAAGTTCTCTTCTTCTCATCGAATAAAGGACGGCCAAGAATCCGACAAGCCCGAATCCAGGCAGGAACACGTAGCGAGCAAGTGCCCCCCACAACCGCCGGCTCTCCGCCCGATCCGTCGCCGGCCCTGTCCACCTCAGATCCCCGACCGCACTGCCAGAAGGTCCCGCAGTCAAGAACTTCGACGAACTCAAGAGGGAGAAATCTCCAGACTCTGCATCGAAATAGTGGGGGTCGGCGCTGAAACAGCAGTCCATGCTCGGACCGGTGTTGAAGTTCTTTCGGTTGTCATAGGTACAGATGGCCATCCTCTGGGCCTTAGGGTGGCTGAGCAACGCGTAGCTCCGGCAGCCCGTAAGAATGCTGCTGGAGATCAGAGCATCGGGAACGGCAAGAATGTCGACCCCGTCATAGGCGTTGTGTACGGTGATGTGAGAGATCCTGATTCGCACGGGAATTCGCACCCTGTCGACCTTGATCGCAGATTCGCCCAGATAGGAGAAGGTGCAATTCTGAATCTCGAGATACCGAACTTCATCTGGCCGCCTGAAGTCCACCGCCACCTGGCCAATGTTGTAGAAGAGCGTGTTGGTGATCACACAAGTGAGTGAGGTCCCACCCTCACCGGATACCCCTGCGACGACAAATCCGTCGATCTCACAATTGTCGATGATGAGCTTCCGGGGTACGGCGGACACGCTACGGATAGCTCGTTGCGTGACGTTGGCCCCGGTCAGCCGGACACCACGAAGCAACAGGTCGCCGCGAGCGGAGAGATGGCTCTTCCCTTCGGTTCGCCAGACCGGGCGGTCCGACAGATCGGGATCGACGATCAGACTGAGAGCAACGTCCGGGCAAAACAACCTGATCCGACTCGTGATAGATGCCGCTCGATACGATTACGAGCGTATCTCCGGCCGCCGCCAATCGGGCCGCCCGACTGATCGTATTGGTGCCTGACCGAATCGGGATAACCCGGGCGTGAGTGTCACGGCCCAGACAAGCGCGACCAAACACATCAGTGCTATTCCGGTCATTCTGCGCCGCTTTCCAAGTTGCACGTGCACATCTTTCATCGTCGCTCCGCAGGTCACCAAGCCATGACGCATCTTGCGAAGTTCACTCATGATGCAGTGCCGCTCCGGCTTTCACCACGCGTCGAGTTCTCCCGCTTGATCTGTTCCTTCTGCCAGACGTAGTCGACTTCACCCTTATAGAAGGCCAACGGCGTCTCTACCGCCCAGAGCTGCTTCCGGATCACCCAATTGTCAGGATCGAGATGGACTGCTGCCCTCAGCTCCACGAGTGCTTCCGCTCGATTATTTTGCTCCAGAAGTTGGGTCGCCCGCTGAAACCGTTCGTCCGCCTCCTGCTCCCTCGACGAGAGAGGGTGTGGAATCTCGGGTCTGTTCGATTCGGACCAGGCCGCCGGGATCGTTCCCGTCAGAACCCATTCCAGGAGTTCGGCACTGAAATCAGACTCGTCGATGTTGACAGGTCCGATTGACTTGGCGAGAAGACCTTCTTCATCCAGGAGGATGCCGACGGGGACATACTTAAGGTTGAAGACCTTGCCGATCACGTTGTGCTGGTCTAGAAGACTGGGGAACGTAGCGCCAGCCTTTTGAACCCAGGGCTTCGCCGCTTCAGCCCCTTGCGCGTCCTGCGCGATCGAGACGATCTGGACCAGGCCTTTGTGAGACTCGTGAAAGGACTGCCATCCAGGCAGCTGGCTGCGGCACCCTCACCACGATGCCCACACGAAGAACACAGTCCTCTTTCCGATGAATTCGTCCGATGTAACGAGATCTCCTTCGAAGAGATCCGGCAGGCTGATCGCTGGTGGCTTATCCCCGATCCCGAATCCCAACCGGCCTTCTTGCGTGGTGTCCATCCCAATGCTTCCTTCCGTCAATGTTGCGGGGAGATTCAGGCACGAGAAAGTGTCATCGAGAGTATGGCTTCTTCAGATAGCACTCATTGGTGCCAGCTCGACGGCTTCCAGGACTTGATCCAGATCCAGCAATCGGATGGGCTTGACCAGGACAGTCAACACGTCCTCAGGTGGACCCTGACTGGCCAGATCCACGTGGCCGCTGATGGTGACAAGGGGCAGATCGTGAGATTTCCCATTGATCTTCCGGAGGAGTTCCTCTCCGTCAAGACCCGGCATTCGCAGGTCCACAAAAGCGAGATCGAAGCTTCTCAGGTCCAGGATGTCCAGGGCAGCCTGTCCGTCCATAGCGGTCTCCACCCGATGCCCGCACTCGGCCAGGTATTCCCCGATGGTTTCGTGCACGATTTCCTCGTCATCCACGATCAATATTCTCACGGTTGTGCTCCTGCATCTGAGGGTAAAACGGCTTCGACGCCGGCCGCGTCTTCGAGAAATCGCTCCAATTCTTGGAGTCTGAAGGGCTTCCCCAGAACCCCGATGGTGCCCAGCTGAGAAGCCCGATCTCTCAAATCGGAACTATAAAATCCTGCCATCAAGCAGACTCGAATGTGAGGCCACGATTCCCGGATTCGGTGTGTCAGGTCATACCCACTCATGCCCGTCATCTGGACATCGACAAAGGCGATGTCATAGAGCGTGGCACGCAGCGCCGCCAAGGCGGCTTCGCCGTCTTTGACCGAGGTCACATCGTGGCCCAGGTCGTCGAGAAAGGTCGTCAACGTCTGTCGGACGATTTCCTCATCGTCCACGACTAAAATCTGCTTGCTGGAATGGCTCATATTCCCCGGTGGCTCCGACTGGTGATCCTAATACACACCGCAACAGCCGTGCCCGAACGTGCTGAAGTCTATAACCCGTTCATAAACAGACTTTTAGTTCTATATAGTGTGGTCTGGCGAAAGTGCGTCGTTGAGTCAGGGTTAGCGATCCTTGACAGCAATAGATGACAACTCCGACTTCCCGACAGTCAAGCGATTTGGTACTTCTGAATTTTGTAGCGCAAGGTCGAATAGGGGATATCCAATGCAACCGCCGCCGCCTTACGATTCCACTTTGCTTCCTCGAGAGCAGTCAGGATCGAATCCCTTTCGCCAAAACTTTCCGATGGGATCATCTTCGCTGTGGAGACCTTCGAGTGCCCATTGTGTCGACCCAGGTGGGCGGCATTAATGTCCCCGGATCTCGAAAGGATCGCTGCTCGTTCGATCATATTCCTGAGCTCGCGTACGTTTCCCGGGAACGCGTAATCGAGCAGGTATTCTTTTGCATCCTGCGTCAACGATTTTTCCGAAACACCCCGTTGTGTTGCATAAACCGCAAGAAACTGTTCGGCAATGGGCATCACGTCTTCAGGGCGCTGATTCAAGGGTGCCAACTCGATCGGAAACACATTCAGTCGGTAAAACAGGTCGCTTCTGAATCTTCCTTCGGCGACCGCGTCTTCCAGCGGCGCATTCGAGGCCGCCACGACCGTGAGGTTCACGCTGATTTCCTTCGATCTGCCGACGCGTCTGAAGCTTCTCGTTTCCAGGGCACGGAGCACCTTGGCCTGGGCGTCGGCCGACAGGTCCGCGATCTCATCCAGAAAGAGCGTTCCGCCATCGGCCAACTCGAAATAGCCGGGTTTGTCCGTGGTCGCACCCGTAAAGGCACCCTTGGCGTGGCCAAAAAGCTCGCTTTCCACGAGGGCTTCGGGCAGAGCCGGGCAACTGACCGGGATAAAGGGACGATCGGGGTTGCCACTCTTGAAATGAAGCTCTCTTGCGACGACCTCTTTGCCCGTACCCGTTTCTCCCGTGATCAGGACGGAATCCACCCGTGCTTCGATGGCCAGATCGATCTGTTCACAGACTGACTCCGCGTTGGGACTCGCACCCATGAAACCGCAGGCGCTTTCCCTCAGGGCGCTGGACTGGATCCCGCCGATCGTCTGTTTCAGATGTCGCTTGTCCTTCTCCAGACCACCGAGGCGAGCCACTTTTTCCAGAACCGCCTCGAGTTCCAGCAGCTTGACTGGCTTGGGCAGGAAGTCAGCGGCCCCCGAACGAAGGGCTTCGATGACCATCTCCATGTTCCCGTGGCCCGTTATCATGACGATCGATGTTTCGGGGCACGTTTTCCTAGCCCTCTCCAGGAGTTCCAGCCCGCTGAGACCCGGCATTTTGACATCGATGATCGCAAGGTCGTAGTCGTCCTTACCCAGTGCGATCAAGGCCGAGTCTCCTTCGCGGCAACTCTTGAACCGGTGCCCGCAATCCATCAGGTAATCGCCAATAGTCTCGTGAACGATCTGCTCGTCATCGACTAAAAGAATGTTGAGTTGGCCCGACATGTTTTCCTACTCCGGTTGGCGTTGAAAGTCCTTCAGCCTACCGTTACCTATCGCAAACGGGGTGCCAAAACCCATTCGCTACGACACAAAATTTATGACGGTTGCAAGTCGTTCTTTTGGTGAAGTTATGATCCTTCACTCCCCGGGAAATCGCCCCGTCACAAGAGGATCCGATAGGCTTCGGGTGGTCGATTTCAACCACAGAGAGGGATCACCTCCACACGTCGTAAGACAGGTCTTACAAAGTGTCGCTTATGTGGGTCGGATCGTCCTGATTTTGGCGGCGTACAAAGACACTCCAGGACCGGATCCCACGTGCGTTCGTGGTGTATTTCCATTTGCCCCTACACTCTTCTCCAGTCATTTTGGGCTGAGGAACCACGCTCCCGCAGTCAATCGGATGGTTCACGACATCGATCCAGATGCCATCTGAATCGATGGACCCAACGCCTTCCTTAGACTGCAGGATGACCACACCATTCGACCTGGAGACCCACGGTGGCTGAAAACGATATCCACCTCGCTGTTCTCGAAAACGACGGCCAGCGCGTGAAGCAACTCGCCGACGAGGATAGCTCCGGCGTCAACCGTCTGGTTGCCGTCGACAGTCAGCAAGGCCTGGCCCCCCTCCACGTGGCCGCCCGGCACGGCAGCATCGAAATGTGTGCGTTGCTCTATGGTCTGGGCGCGAGTCTCGAGGTGAGGGACGAGGAGCATCAGTGTACCGCCCTCGGCTGGGCTGCCTACTTCGGGCAGACCGAGACAGCCGAACTACTGATTCTCTTCGGCTCGGATGTCGAGGATCGATGTCGGCCGCTGATACTCGCACAGGAGCAGGGCCACTCGGAAACGGCCAAGCTTCTGCTCCAGTACGGCGCACCCGAATTCGATGAATGAGACTCGATATGTGGCTCGTTCGTGACTCCTGTTTCCATCGTCTGCCATCCCAGTAGCGAGGTCCCACTCTCCAAAATGCCTGAAAATTTCGATATCCTGATTGTCGGCTCGGGTTCCGCCGGCTCCATTCTAGCCGCACGTCTCTCCGAAGAAGCCGGCCGTTCGGTTCTGCTGTTGGAAGCCGGGCCGGATTTCCGGACGGACGAATTACCCGACGAGATTCGGCGCGCTTACGGCGACCGCAACATCTGGCCCAAGGCGTTCGGGACGGAAACGAAGTTCGGATGGGGCTACCGGGGCCGCGGAACCGACGATTCCCCCGACATGATCGTTCCGCGAGGAAAAATCATCGGAGGTTCGAGTGCGGTGAACGCTCAGATCTTCTTGCGGGGTCCCCGGGAGGACTACGATTCTTGGGCCTCGTTCGGGAACGATCAGTGGAGCTACAACAGGCTCCTGCCTTACTTCTGTCTGAACGAGGCCGATCCTGACTTCTCCAACGACTACCACGGCAACAACGGACCGATCCGTATTCACAGGTTCAAGAATCCCGAATTGAATCCCGACCATCGCGCGTTCTACTCAGCCTGTCTGGATGCCGGTTACGCAGACTGTCCCGACCACAACGATCCCGATTCGACCGGCGTTGGGCCGCTTGCCCTCAACAACCCGAATGGCATTCGTTGGAGCACAGCGATGGGCTATCTGGAGCCTGCGCGGGATCGGGACAACCTCACGATCAGGGGCGACTGTCACGTTCGCCGAATCCTTTTCGAAGGAACACGCGCAGTCGGCGCGGAGGTCGACAGCCGGGGTGAAACTTTCACTGTGCACGCGGCTGAAACCATCGTCTCTGGGGGCGCAATCGCTTCCCCACAGATCCTGATGCTGTCCGGGCTCGGTCCCGCTGATCATCTGTCGAGCCTGGGTATTCCGGTCGTACTGGATGTGCCCGGTATCGGGCAGAACCTGCGGGATCATCCCCAGGTCCCCGTGACCCTTCGCTCGAAGAACGACGTGATGCCCGACGGTTCAGACCCTCCGCTGCAGGTGGGCCTCCGCTACACGGCGACGGGCTCCGACCTGAAGAACGACATGCTCATCCTTCCTGTGACCTTCGCCACGGAGGAAGGCTTCTACGTTTCGTCCCAAAGCGATCCAATCGGATTCTACCTCACCGCTTGCATCTATCTGGCCGCGGGCGCTGGGCAGATCACCCTCGCTTCATCCGATCCATACGACAAGCCGAACCTCGACTACGACTATCTCGCAGATCCTTTCGATCGTGACCGGCTGCGCGAAGCCGTACGCATCATCATCGAGCTGACCGGTCACGCTGACTTTCGGAAAATCATCGAAGAGCGTGTCGACCCTACAGACGAGGATCTCGCGACCGATGCCGCGCTCGACGCGTGGATGAGCCGGAAGGTCTCGACGAGCCACCACTCGTCGTCGACGTGCAAAATGGGGCCCACATCCGACGATGCGGCCGTCGTCGATCAGTTTGGGAAGGTATATGGTGTCGAGGGGCTTCGGGTCGCCGACGCCTCAATCATGCCCGACTGTGTCCGTGCCAATACGAACGTATCGACGATGGTGATCGGAGAGCACATCGCCGATTTCATACGAAACGGATTCTGAGTCCGCATCGTGACCCGCGACTTGTGAGACGAAACATGCTCGAGCGGCTTCGCAAATGGCTCAATCGGCAGGACTCTACGAACGTCGCCGACATCGTAGCCAGAGATTCTCTGCGCTTTCTCTTTGAGCGTGGTCCTGAGGCCTATTATCTCGCAGATCTTCAGGGTCATTTCATCGATGGCAACAAAGTCGCCGAAGAGCTCATCGGATACGCCCGAGAGGAGTTGATTGGTAAGAGCTTCCTCAAGCTCAAACTCTTGCCGACGGACCAAATACCTCGAGCTGCGGCAAATCTGGCGCGTTGCGCCCTAGGCTATGCGGTCGGTCCGGAGGAATACCAACTTCGAAGAAAAGATGGCCAGATACTCGATATAGAAATCACGACGATTCCGGTGCAGCTCGAGGGGACAACGTATGTCCTGGGTTTGGCCCGAGACATCGCCTATCGCAAACAGATAGAGAGCGAACTCCGCGAAAAGGACGATCGCTACACGCGCGCGGTTTCATCAGGAAAAGTGGGTGTGTGGGATTGGAACATCCCCACCGGTGACATCTTTCTCGATCCCATCCTGAAAGAGATGCTCGGCTATGAGGACGCTGAGATCCAGAACCACATCGACGAGTGGAGAAAGCGCGTTCACCCCGACGACAACGAAGCCGTCGTGTCTGCCACCAACGACTGCCTCGAGGGCAAGACCGACAGCTATGAGATCGAACATCGTATGGTGTGCAAGGATGGATCTGCCCGCTGGTATCTGGCGCGCGGCGACGTCGTACGCGACGCAGGACGGGCGACGAGGATGATCGGCACGAACACTGACATCACTCACATCAAAGAGATGGAAACGGAGCTTCGCGCAGCCAACTCGAGGACCTCGTGCAGCAACGGACGTCAGAGCTTCAAACCGCCAACGAACGTCTAAAGAACGAGGCCAAAGAGCGGGACCTCCTCGAAACCGAGCTCATCCGTGTCCAGCGTCTGACCGCCCTGGGTGAACTATCTGCAGGGGTGAGTCACAACCTGAACAACATTCTGACCGGTGTGCTGGGTCCCGCGAAGCTACTGCGCGTCAGGGTAGACGGCTCCGACCTCGCGCCCGAAATGGACACGATCATCAGGGCCGGCACACGGGCAGCCGACCTCGTCAAACGCCTCCACCACGCCGTCGGCGACCCGCACGAGACAACGTCGTCGGTCGATCTCAACCGGCTTGTCGAAGAGGCTGTGGCCGACACGCGACCCCGGTGGAAGGATGAGGCGGAGGGCCGAGGAGCCGAGATTGTCCTCCACACGGATCTGGGGGAAATCCCTCACGTCGAGGCCACACAAAGCGGTGTCTACGACATCCTGATCAACCTGATTTTGAATGCCGTTGACGCCATGCCCGGAGGCGGTGATATCGAAATCACAACCTCGAGCACAGGGGACAATGTTCGCTTGACGGTCGGTGACGATGGCATCGGAATGGACGATACCACGCGTGAACGCGCCTTCGAGCCCTTCTTCACGACCAAAGCGAAGGTCGGGACCGGTCTGGGTCTTTCGACCGTCTACGGCTCTGTTATTCGATGGGGCGGTAAAATCGACATCGAGAGTGAAATTGGCATCGGCACGCGATTCATCGTCGAGCTTCCAGCCACAAAGTCCGGCTTGCAAAGCGGAAGCCTAACCGACCCGGCTCCCTCCACGGAGCGGCAGGCCCGCATCCTGATCGTCGAGGACGAGCCATTTGTCGTCGAACTCCTCGACCGCGTGCTGCGACCGCGGCATCGACTGACCATCCTCGATGACGGCGATCGTGCCCTCAAGACCTTCTCGGTGAATGAATTCGATATCGCTCTGATCGACCTGGGTCTGCCGGACGCCCGGGAGATCAGGTTGCCGAAGAAATCGCGCGGCGCGATCCAAGCGTCGTGCGTGTGTTGATCACCGGTTGGTTCCTGCAAGAGAACGACAGCCGGCTCAAGCCGTTCGACCTCCATCTTCAAAAACCGATCTCCGGCTCCGCCCAGATTCAAAGCATCGTCGCCAAAGCGATGGCCCTGCACGATGCGCGCCACCCTCCTCGTTCAAACCCCGTTCCGGGGGACTGACTCGCAGATCTTCGACTCGTTCTACCTTGTTGTGCAACGACGACTTCAGTAATTTTGTCGCCAGTCATCTTCGGCGGTCAAAAAGATAGAGTTCACGCCGTACCGTCGGTGGCCACGGCTCAATGGCTGAGCCAACCAGACTGAGGAAGGAAAGCTGGATGCTTGGAACGGTTCAGAATTCGCACAACGAAGTCATCGACTACACGCTGCACGACGCGAATGACAACACCACCGACATCGTCGTCATCGGTCACGGTGTGACCGGCAACAAGGATCGTCCATTTGTCGTGGCCCTGGCCTCGGGACTGGCGGAAGCGGGCATTCCTGCCGTGCGGATCTCGTTCGCGGGGAACGGAGCGTCGGGTGGAAGGTTCGAAGAAGCCACCATCTCGAAAGAAGCCGAGGACCTGTCCTGTGTTATCGACGCCTTGGACGGGCGCCAGGTCGCTTACGTCGGCCACAGTATGGGGGGCGCCGTCGGCGTTTTACGAGCGAGCAAGGACAGCCGCATCAAGCTTCTCGTCTCCCTGGCCGGAATGGTGCACACCGAGACTTTCGCTCGAACAGAATTCGGTGATGTCACACCCGATCACGGCTGTATGTGGGACGAGCCGACCTGCCCTCTCTCCCGAACCTATATGGAGGATATGGAATCCATCCATTCGGTCGTCGATCTCGGGGCGAATGTCAGCGTCCCGTGGCTGCTCGTCCACGGGACCGAAGACGACGTCGTCCCCCTTCAGGACAGCCTGGATATCTACGAACGCGCGAACGAACCTAAATCACTCGTCCAGATCGAAGGGGCGGATCACGTCTTTTCCGACCACACGCCACAGATGGTCAAGACCGTCATCGATTGGTTTCGCGAGCAAGGTCTTTAGTGCCCAGGGACAAGGCAGAGTGCTCACACTCCTCAGTGTGGCCTCTCGACTCCGCGACATCATCCACCCACGAGCTATGACAGATCTCGCCATCGAAACAACGGATACCGTCCTTGGAGCTCGAATTCGGAACCTCTCGCTCGATCGCCCGTTGTCGAGCGACGAGCAGGTGGCGGTGGAAAAAGCTCTGTACGACTTTTCCGTGATCGTCTTCCCCGACCAGCAGATCTCGCAACTCGATCTCGTACACTTCACCAACTACTACGGCACGGCTGTCCCGCACGTTCGCAGACAACCCGACAATCGCGAGCTCGACGAAATCTTCATCATCTCCAACGTCAAAGAAAACGGGCAACCGATCGGTGCCCTGGGAAACGCCGAGCTTACCTTCCACTCCGATCTCTCCTACCTGCACGAACCCGGAACCATCTCGATGCTCTACGCGATCGAGATTCCCAGTGAAGGCGGTGACACCTACTGGTGCGACTGTTACGCGGCTTACGACGCGCTTTCCGATGAGATGAAGCAGAAGCTCGATGGTTTGAGAGCAGTCCATCGGCACTACGTCGATGAGCAGAATCCCAAAACGCCCGCGAGCCATCCGGTCGTCTGTACACATCCAGTGACTGGTCGAAAGGCCCTCTACGTCGGCCCCCACCTGACGAAATACATCGAGAACGTCTCCAACGAAGAGAGCGAGTGCCTGCTCGGTGAACTCAACGACCACACGCTCCGACCCGAATTCATCTACACACACCGTTGGCGTGTCGGCGATCTCGTCGTGTTCGACAACCGATGCACGATGCACCGACGTAACCCATTCCCGGACGATCAACGTCGGGTGATGTGGCGAACTCAGATCTTCAACGACGTCGCCCCCGTTCCTTAGAGCCGATGCCAACCTTTTTGCATTTTGCATTCTAACTTGAGCACTCTTCTATTCGGCCCGACCGGCATCGTGGGCTACGCCATTGCCCGACGATGCCCCGATATTGTTCCAATTCTGTCAACGCCGAACAAGAAGGGCATCGCGCACGGATGGGATGTCGTCGTCCACGAGTGCGAGAGCGATGTTCGTCGCATCTGCGACAGAGACATCGAAGCCGTGATCTATGTTCACGCCGTATGCGACGTTGCAATGTGCGAAGCCCGCGAAGAGTGGGCGCGAGAGAAGAACGTCCTCAACCTGGTTCGCGTTCTGAGCCACATCCCTCGCGGCACTCGATTCGTCTATCTCTCGTCCGACCACGTCTTCGGTCACGACGGAAGCTACGACGAGCGTGACGAACCCTGTCCGATTTCTGCCTATGGGCGAACCCGCGTCGAGGCGGAACAGCGTGTGCTTCAGCGCGAGAACACCGTCGTGATTCGCGTGCCTTTGGCCATCGGTCCCTCCGTCGACGGACGGACCGGGCACCTCGACTGGATGCGCTACCGCTTTACAAAAGGTCTCCCGATCACCATCGTAGAGGACGAAGCTCGGTCAGTCCTCAACGCCGAGGACGTCGTCGACCGAACTCTGGACTACGTCACATCGGACACGGTCGGTCTTCGCCACATTGCCGCACCGGGCGTATCGCGAATCCAACTCGCAGACGGCGTGATCAAACACCTCAGCATGCCCGTCCGATATGATCTGAAGACTCGAAGCGAACAGCCGGCGCCTCACCTCGGCCGAGTAACGCTCGATACGGCCTACGACGACGCCCTGGCGGCACCCCTGCCGTCCGCGCTTGACCGTTTCGACTCAACCGGAGAACCAGCGGGAAATGTCCCAAACGACTGACACTGCCAGGGCATCGATCGTCGATTTCGCAAAAGTCGCCGGTGTCGACTGCCCCTGCGGCATCGCGCGACGCGCGTTCGAGGAAGCATCGGGTGGCGCCTTCACCCTCCATACGACCACCATCACGACCGAAGCCCAAACCCACTATCACAAGCAGCTGACAGAGGTCTACTACGTCCTCGATGGCGAAGGCCAGATCGAGCTCGACGGAGAACGGCAACCCGTGCATCCTGGCGTGGGGATCCACATTCCACCCGGAATCCGGCACCGCGCGGTCGTCGAAAAAGGCACCGAAATGACCGTTGCCATCTTTGTAACCCCTGCGTTCGATCCGTCGGACGAATGGTTCGACTGACATCGGAGATTGAATGGACGGCGAAGCGAAAAAGACAGCGTTGAGGATGATTCCCTACGGACTCTACGTCCTCACCTCCGAAAGCGAAGGCGAAATCGGTGCCGCCACCGTCAGTTGGGTCACCCAGGCGAGCTTCGCGCCGCCCCTCCTCGTCGTCGGCGTTAAAGCGGATTCCGCCAGTCACGACATCATCAAAACGAGCGGAACCTTCGCGCTCAATATGCTCGCTCAGGAACAGGACGCCATCGCATCCACGTTCATCAGAGAGACGCAGGTCGAGAACGGAGCGATCAGCGGGGAACCGTATCACAGCGGCTCGACAGGCGTGCCCGTCCTGTCCAATGCCACGGCCGTCCTCGAATGCCGCCTCGTCGACACGGTAGAAAAGGGAGATCATTCCGTATTCGTCGGGGAGGTCGTCGACGCCTCCGTATCGAATGAGCCCGATGGCCGTCCCGACGATTCAACGCTCAGAGTCAAACACCTCGGCGAAAAGGTATTTTACGGAGGCTAATGATTGAAGCCTACCTCGCTTAGGCGTTTACCACCGTCTACCGCCGACCGTCCACCGTCCACCGTCCACGAAATTTCTAGCCTAATGATTGACGCAGACGTCCACAACGAGCTCCCCAAGCTCAAAACACTCCTCCCTTATCTGGGTGAGCAGTGGCAGGTTTACCTGAACGAATCGGCTTTTCGCGGAACCGGAGCGGCCGACTACCCCGATAAATCCCCCGTCGCCTCACGGGAGGACGCACGACCCGATTCCGGACCACCCGGGTCCGACATCGACCTCCTTCGCAAACACGTCTTCGACGACGGGGGCGCCGACCTCGCCATTCTCAACTGCGGCTTCCGTGCGGGAAGCGTCCACAATCAAGATCTGGCGGCAGACCTTGCCACGGCCGTCAACGACTGGCAGGTGGAGCAGTGGCTGAACACCGACGACAGATTCCGGGCATCCATCATCGTCGCCAATCAGAATCCCGTTCGGGCTGCCGCCGAGATCGACCGAATCGGATCGCACCCAGGATTCATCCAGGTCGTCTTGCCCGTCTGCGGCGATGCCCCCTACGGAAACCTGCGATACGATCCCGTTTTCGACGCAGCGACTCGCCACGACCTGGCTATTCTGATTGCCTTTGGAGGCGCATCAGGCTTTCCTCCAACTGGGATCGGTTGGCCATCGACCTACGTCGAGGAGTATGTCGATGCAGGGGCCACCTTCCAATCGCAGATAAACAGCCTTATCTTTGAAGGAGCCTTCGATCGGTTTCCGACGCTCCGGATCGTCCTCTCCGAAAGCGGGTGGACGTGGATGCCGTCGTTGATGTGGCGGATGGACAAGGAATGGAAGGGATTGAGGCGTGACACGCCGTGGGTCAAGCGCCCACCCAGCGACTATATGCGTGAACACATCCACCTCACCACGGCCCCGACGGACCGACCGTCGGCCGAACGCTCCAACGAGCTGATCGAAATCATCGACTACCTGAATTCAGACAAGATGCTGCTCTTTGCCTCGGACTATCCGCATTGGCACGGCGAAGAGCCTATGGCCTGGTTATCGGATTTACCGGAAGATCTGAAGGAACGCATCCTGCACCTCAACGCCGCCGAATTCTACGGTTTGGAAGTCTCAGCCACAGCTTGAGACACCATCCTCGCGTCGAAAGGACCACCCAGGAGCCACCTATGTCTACACTCGCGCCAGCGCCACCCCAAGTCCAGACTCAGATCCCGGATGCCGGATCCCGGATCACGGATCACGCACGCATCGACTGTGACATCCACAACGCCATCCAGTCCGATGACACGATTCGAAAGTATCTCGCCCCCCGATGGCGAAAGCATCACGAGATCTACGGCATCCGCAACTTCACGGGGTGCTATTACCCCCGCGCGGTGCCTAACGCGGCACGTCACGATAGCTGGCCGCCATCGGGCCTGCCTCCGGGCGGCGATCTTGCTTTTATGCAAGAACAGCTGTTGGATGAGTGGGGTTTCGAATACGGGATTCTCAACTGCCTAACCGGTAGTGGGGGTGCACGCAACCTCGAGTTCAGCGCAGCTTTTGCCTCGGCCGTGAATGAGTGGCAGATCGCCGAATGGCTCGAACCCGAACCCAGACTCCGCGCCTCTCTGGTCCTGCCCTACGAGGTCGGGGACCTCGCTGCCGAAGAGATTCATCGAACAGGCGATCACCCGGGTTTCGTCCAGGTCATCTTCGCCGCCCGAACCAGCGAGCCGATGGGTCGGCGCAAGTACTGGCCCATCTACGAGGCGGCCTGCGAGCACAATCTCCCGATCGGCATCCATTTCGGCGGCGCCGGCGGCCACCCCATCACCGGAAGCGGCTGGCCGTCGCACTACATCGAAGACCACGGCGGAATGTCCCAGGCGTTCCAGCCGCAGATTACGAGCTTCGTGATGGAAGGTGTCTTCGAGCGGTTCCCTGAATTGAAGATCGTCCTGATCGAGGGAGGCTTTGCCTGGCTGCCACCGCTGATGTGGCGACTCGACAGAAGCTGGGAGCTGATGCGTAGCGAAGTCCCCGACGTCAAGCGCCCGCCTTCAGAGTATATTCGCGAACACTTTTGGACAACGACGCAGCCTGTCGAAGAGCCAGAGCGCCCAGAGCACTTCCATCAGCTCCTGCGTCAAATGGATATGTACGATCGTCTGATGTTCGCGACGGACTACCCTCATTGGGACTTTGACGCGCCCACGTCGGCCCTCCCGAACGACCTCGACGACGATCTTAGAAAAAGTATCCTCGCCGGCAACGCTAAAAAGCTCTACAGCCTGTCATAACCAGTAAGGTGCGACCCGCGCCTGTCCTGAGCGCAGTCGAAGGGTGTCGCACCGACCGCATTATGCCCAAACACATCATCGGGACAGTGAGCGAAATCCCACCGGGCGAGCGCAAAATCGTCGACATCAGCGGCAGGTCGATCGGCGTCTACAACGTCGCGGGCGAGTTCTTCGCGGTGCGTAACCGGTGTCCCCACCAGGGCGGTCCCCTCTGCGAAGGTCGCACCGTCGGGTTTCTGAAGTGCGACAAACCCGGGGGTCCTTACGAGTATCTCCGCAAGGGCGAGATGCTACGCTGCCCGTGGCACGGATGGGAATACGACATCAAGACCGGTCAATCGTGGGTCGATCCCGCGAGTGTACGGGTCCGAAGCTACAACGTCGGCGTCGAACCCATCGAAGAGGCCGACCTCGAAATCGACTCCGAAACCGGCTACGCCAAGGGTCCCTTCCTCGCAGAAACGTATCCCGTCAGCATCGAGAAGTTGAACGTCGTCATCGAACTTGCTTGAAGACTGGCAGAGCCCTCCTCGCTTGACCCTCCTGAACCGCAAGGCTAACTTTTCCATCGACCCAATTCGTGGTTTATTATCTTGCCGGCACACGCGAGGTGTCGAGCTCTTCCTGGTCACTTGTGAGGTGTGAATGCCCGTCGTCAGAACAACAGAAGGATCGATGAGAACCGGCAACCGTCCTGACTGGTGCGCCGTCACGAGCGCTGGGGTCTTTCGCGTGTCGACGGAGGGAGGGCGATTCGACTGTCACTACCACGATTGCGACGAATACTGGCTCATCTTCAAGGGCAAAGCGAAGGTGATGTCGGAGGGCGTCGAATACTACGCCAAGCCGGGCGACATCGTGTGCACCAAGACGGGTGACGAGCACGATGTGCTCGAAATCTACGAGGACATAGAAGCCTTCTATTTCGAGGACGCGACCCCCGAAGGCGGCCGCACAGGTCACCTCCACCGCGACGAGACAAAATCAAAGGGTCACCAGGTCCCGCATAGACCCTTGCCTCCCGACTTCCCGGCGTGACCACGCTCCAATCCCCCATTCTCGATTCTCGATTTTCGATCTGAAATGTCCACCGCCGTCCTTCTATCCGGCGGGGTCGACAGCTCCGTAGCCCTCCATCTCGCAAGACACGAAGATCCCGATACAACGGCGTTCTACCTCAAGATCTGGCTCGAGGACGAGCTTGCTCACATCGGCGACTGTCCCTGGGAAGAGGACCTCGCATTCGCCCGTGCAGTCTGTGACCAGATCGGTATTCCACTCGAAATCGTCCCGCTGCAAACCGAGTACCTCGATCGTGTCGTCACCCTCGCCGTTTCCGAACTCAGGGCGGGCCGCACGCCCAGTCCCGACATTTTTTGTAATCAGCGCATCAAGTTCGGTGCGTTCGTCGACGTTGTCGGCCACGCCTTCGACCGCGTCGTGTCGGGTCACTACGCCACCGTCGAGCGTGGGGATTCCTCCGCCCGGCTGAAGCGGTCACCCGACCCGGTCAAGGACCAGACCTATTTTCTCTGCAACCTCAATCAGGACCAGATCCGAAGAGCCGAATTCCCGATCGGCCACCTCACGAAGGACGCCGTGCGTCGCCAGGCCGCCGACCTCGACCTTCCCAACCGCGACCGCAAGGACAGCCAGGGTATCTGTTTCCTGGGCAAGATCCGCTATCCCGACTTTGTCCGATTCCACCTCGGAGAACAACGCGGAGACATCGTAGACATCGACACGCACGAAGTCCTCGGCTCGCACCAAGGATTCTGGTTCCACACCATCGGTCAACGCCAGGGGCTCGGACTGGGTGGTGGTCCCTGGTATGTGGTCGAAAAGGATGTCGAAGCCAACGTCGTCTTTGTCTCCCACCAGGAACGACGGGAAAATCGACTGCGCGACACGTTCACAGTGCAGGAACCCAACTGGATCGCGGAACCCCCGGATGGATCCTCTCTCTCAACGAAATTGCGTCACGGTCCCGAGCTTACGCCCTGCACACTTGAACCTGCGGACGGCGACTATCGTGTTACGCTCGCACGGCCAGACGGGGGCATCGCCCCCGGCCAGTGGGCCGTCTTCTACGACGGCGAGTACTGTCTCGGTGGCGGCATCATCTCGTGAACGGCTCTCGCTATTGGATAGAAAGTCTCGACCTGCGCCCTCATCCCGAGGGCGGCCACTATCGCGAAACGTATCGCTCCGTTGAGCGCCTCCATCCGTCCGCTCTGCCTGCCCGCTTCGATGGGGACCGGTCCTTCGCGACGTCGATCTACTTCCTGCTCGAAACCGGGCAGATCTCAGCTTTCCACCGCATTGCTTCCGACGAGATCTGGTGTTTTCATACCGGGGCGCCGATCAGAATCGAGCAGCTGAACGCGGACGGCTCAAGGACCTCCACATTACTCGGTCCCCAAGCCGAGCAAGTGTTCCAGTGCGTGATTCCAGCCGGCACGTGGTTCGGCGCATACGTGGAGGCCGATAGGGGCTACAGCCTGGTCACCTGTGTCGTCTCTCCCGGATTCGATTTCGCGGATTTCGAACTCGCCGATCGGGAGAAACTGGCCCGTACCTACCCTGACCATTTGGCATTGATCAAGCAACTGACGCACGAGACGGGAGCCCAATGAAAGAGGTCAAAGTCACGATCAACGGAACCGGTTTCGCAGGCGACTACACGGCGCAGGTCTACGGAATGATCCCGCACAAAAACGGCATCGAAATCGACCTCGCCGGTGTCTGCTCGGGCCATATTGAAAACGCGGAAGCCTTCGCGAAGAAACACGGCATCCGTGACGCCTATGCCGAACACAACACGATGGTCGAGACCGTCAGACCCGACATCGACAACATCGCCTGTGCCAACTTCACCCACGGTCAATACGCGATGGAAGCGGCTCGGGCGGGCACGAAAGTCATCGTCCTCGAGAAACCGCCCGTGATCTGGCCGGGCCACGTCGAAGGGCGCGATGCCGACGGGGAAACCAAAAAGCAAGAATCGATGGACTATCTTGGGCAGGTTCTCGACGTCGTTCGCGAAGGTGGCAGCAAGCTTCTTTACGCGGAGGACTTCGTCTACTTCGATGGGGTCCGCGGACTCGTCGAAGTGATGGTTCAGGCAAGCCAGCGGAACAAAGGGAAGGTCCTCTACCAGCGCGGGTTCTGCGCGCACCAGGGATCGCACGCCCCCGCCTACGACACGTCGTCCAAATCGGGTGGCGGAGCCCTCTTCAACAAGGCCTGTCATCCCCTCGGGCCCGTCCTCTACATCAAACAGGTAGAGGGACTCCTCTCAGGTGGAGCACCCATTCGGCCCAAGCGAATCTCGGCCGTCGCGCTCCAGGTCCTCAAACACCAGCCCGAATCGGCCGGCGAGCACTTTCGCGTGATGCAGAACGTCGACGACTTCGGACGTGTCACCATCGTCTTCGACGACAACACCGTTGCCGAGGTACTTGGCTACGACCTCAGCATCAGCGGAATCAAAAACGAGCTCTCCATTATCGCCGACTTCGGGCAGTATGACATTCGTGTCAACCCGAACAACGCGAATGAGATCTTCCTGCCTTCTGCCCATCCATCCGGCGACATCCTGTTTCGCGAAAAGCTACCCACCGCCGAAGGCACGTCCTTCCCGATGCCCAACCAGTTTCACGCGCACGGTTACGTCAACGAAATGAACGACGCCGTCGACTGCGTGATCTCGGAGGACCGCTATCCTCAATCCGGCGCAATGATGGCCTGGGACACGATGGCCGTCCTGATGGCAGCCTACGAATCGAGCGAAAAGGACGCCGTCTTCATCGACATCTCAGACATCACCCAAGCGCGTTCGTTCACGGCTGATGACTGCCGACGCCCCAACATTTTGTCGGCGTCTTCCAGAAGCAGTGAGGACAAGTGGACGGGGGACCCTTCGATACGCCTGCTTCGCAGGCTACTCAGGGCAGGCGGGGGACGGTGGCTTTGTTTTTGCTCCGGCGTATCTTGCCGACCGGTGATACAGAGATTCGGCTTCGTCATAATTACAAGATCTGCTCGATCATCTTCCCGAATAGGGTCTCGAACCCCGGACGCACGCCAATCTGTGTGCATCTGTGGTTCCTGGTATCCTTGATCACTTCATGAAAAAAGTCGCCCTGATCGGGCATCTGGATTTCCAAGAACACGACACCGGATCGGGCCATCCCGAGCGTCCAGCACGGCTCGCTGCTCTCCACGAAAGGCTCGCGGAGTCGGGTTTGGAAAGCGACCTGACCCGTATCGACCCGATCGCGGTTGACGAAGACTGGCTCCATCGTGGCCACGCAGCCGCTCACATCTCAAACGTCCGGAAGCGATGCGAGCAGGGCGCGACGTATATGGAGGATTACGAGACGATGCTCTGTCCCGCCTCCTACGACATCGCCCGCAAGGCCGTCGGCGCCGCGTTTCAGGGATCGGACGCCATCGTGTCGGGAGCCATAGACCACGCGTTTTGCGCGGTCCGCCCTCCGGGACATCACGCCGAGTTCGACAGGGCGATGGGGTTCTGTCTGTTCAACACAGTCGTCATCGCCGCACGCTACATCCAGGAAATGCACGGTCTCGAGCGTGTAGCCATCATCGACTGGGATGTGCATCACGGAAACGGCACGCAGCACATCTTGGAAACGGACCCATCGGTTTTCTATTTCAGCATTCACCAATACCCGCATTACCCCGGCACGGGGGCTGCCGAAGAGCGAGGTCACGGAGCCGGCCAGGGTGCGACACTCAACGTCCCTGTTCCAGCAGGCACGGGCGACGACGACTATTTCAAAGCGTTCGACGACATTCTGCTCCCCGCAATGGCGGATTTCCAACCTCAGTTCGTCATCGTCTCGGCAGGCTTCGACGCGCACATTCGCGACCCTCTCTCGATGACCCGCGTCACCGACGACGGCTTCGCGAAAATGACTGAACAGGTCCTGTCGATAGCCAGAGACCACGCTCAGAATCGGCTTCTCTCCGTCCTCGAAGGCGGCTACGACCTCGAAGCCCTGGCCTCCAGCGTCGAAACACACCTCAACGTCCTCCTCAGCAGCTGAGAGACAGCCACTGAGGCCGCTGAGGACATTGAGAAGGCTCACAAGCAATGAAACTGCGCGACCAGATGACGAAGGCTCAGGGGTTTGTCCATTCCCCGAACGCCTCAATCACCACCGGCCGTCGACCGTTCCAACCCTCAGTGTGCTCCGTGTCCTCAGTGGCGCCTTTCTATGAGCGCTGAGGACATTATCGTCGCGTTCCAGGGTGAATACGGCGCTTTCAGCGAAATGGCTGCTCGTTCCTACTTCGGGCAGGACGTCCGGGTCGCGCCACAATCCGACTTCGCCCATCTGTTCCGCGCCGTCGAGGGGAATGAGGCGACGCACGGGATGGTCCCCATCGAGAACACCCTGATGGGGAGCATTTTCGAGAATTACGATCATCTCTTGAAGCACGATCTCTCCATCATTGGCGAGACCAAGCTCAGGATCGTCCACAACCTCATCGTCAACCCCGGCGTGGGGCTCGACGACATCCGGAGAATCCATTCACAGCCGCCTGCGCTCGCCCAATGTCTGGACTTCATCGCCAGCCTGCCCGATGCCAAAGCCGCCGCCGCACACGACACGGCCGGTGCCGTTCGGGACCTCCGCGATTCCGGCGATCGCAACGCCGCGGCCATCGCCAGCCGTCAAGCGGCGATCGACTACGACCTCGAGATCTTGAAACAGGGGATCGAAGACAACCACCAGAATTTCACACGATTCGTCGTGGTCGCCCCGGAAGCCACCCAGCCCGACACACCGGCGAAAACCTCGATCGTTTTCACGCTCCGGCACGAACCCGGATCGCTTTACGCCAGTCTGGGCGCGTTCGCCGACCGAAACATCAATATGCTCAAAATCGAATCCCGACCGATTGCGGGCAGGCCCTTCGAATACACCTTCTACCTGGATATTTCGGGCGACCAGCGAGACGAACCGTGTCAGCAGGCGCTGAAAGGACTGGAGTCCCACACCACAACGTTCAAGATCCTAGGATCCTACACGGAAGGGGATATCGTCGAAGGCGAAGTCCGACCGCCCCTGACTTCATAGCGACCGAGGGAGCGGCTCTTAAAGATCTGCACGATCCGTATCGTTAAAGTGAATAGATTGAGCATTGAGCATTGAGCGATGGAGCGCAGCTTTTGCCACGCCTGCTCTCCTGCCCTTAGAGCGGCGGCGCCACGAAGGAGGGCTCGCCTGCTCGGCAGTAGGCAGCGAACTAACAGGTAACCAATGAATCTCTCGCAAAAGATGTCCCTCCTCGGCACCGAATCCGCCTTCGACGTCCTCGTCAAGGCCCGGGCGCTCGAAGCCCAGGGCAAAGATGTCATCCACCTCGAAATTGGCGAGCCCGACTTCGAAACACCGGCCCACATCATAGAGGCCGGTAAAAAGGCGCTCGACGATGGGTTCACGCACTACGGCCCTGCGGCTGGACTTCCCGAGCTGCGAGAAGCAATCGCGGCCGACGTTGCAAAAAGCCGCAACATCGACGTTCATCCCGATCAAGTCGTCGTCACACCGGGTGCGAAGCCGATTATGTTTTTCACCATCCTGGCCTACGGTGAGCCCGGGGCCGAAATCATCTACCCCAATCCGGGTTTCCCAATCTACGAATCCGTGATCAAATTCAGTGGAGCGATGCCTGTCGCCGCCCCGTTACTCGAAGAAAAAGACTTCAGCCTGGACATTGACGAGCTCCAGTCTCTAGTCAACGACAACACCCGGCTCATCATCATCAACTCGCCGCAGAATCCCACCGGCGGATTCATTCCACCCGAAGACCTCGAGGCTATCGCGGACATCGCCGTCGGTCGCGGCATCCCGATTCTGGCCGACGAGATCTATTCGCGAATGCTTTATGACGATCCATTCAGCAGTATTTCGGCTTACGAGGGAGTCAACGAGAACCTCATCATTCTCGACGGTTTTTCGAAGACCTACGCAATGACCGGCTGGCGAATGGGCTACGGCGTGATGTCGACAGAACTCGCAACCCAAGTCGCACGCTTGATGGTCAACAGCAACTCGTGCACAGCCGCCTTCACACAGATGGCCGGCATTGCAGCCCTTACCGGACCACAGGATCAATCCGACGCGATGATGCTCGAGTTCAAAAAACGTCGCGACGTATTTCACGCCGGTATCAGTCAGATCGAAGGTTTTACCTGCCGTCTCCCACGAGGAGCGTTCTACCTCTTCCCGAACGTCAAAGGCATTGGCAAGCCCGTTCAGGAAATCGAGAACATCCTTTTGCAAGACGCCGGTGTCGCCTGCCTGTCCGGGACTGGTTTCGGCACTTACGGCGAAGATTATCTGCGCTTCTCCTACGCCAATTCACTCGAGAACCTCGAGGAAGCCGTCGCTCGTATCGCCGCCTGCGAGAAACTCAGAAGCTGAGATTTTCAACGCAGATGACACTCGGATGCAGACGTGGAAGGAGTCGTTCCTGCATTCACTCTGATTCCGGACGTGCTCTGAACCACGGGCTTCTCCGGTTTTCGACCATTTTGTTTTCTCAGTGTGCTCTGTGTGCTCAGTGCCTGTCCTGAGTAGGCGGCTAAGCAGCCGTACCGAAGGGGCGCCTTCAGGAGGTTCACGATGAAAGTCACAAACATCGATGTCATTCCGATCACAATCCGGTTGGCCAAGCGCTACGACAACGAAGCCGGTCGTCTTCGGATGTACGACATCGACCAGCACACAGCCGTCCGGGTCACGACGGATAACGGCATCGTCGGCTACGGGAGCAATGAGGAGGGGCGGGCAATCGATGACGAACAGATCGAGGCGGTCATCGATCACAGTCCGTTCGACTTTCTGCACAACAATTTCAACACCGCGCTGGGGATGGCCCTCTACGACGTTATGGGCAAGCACCTCGAAGTCCCAGCCTATAAACTGATGGGCCAGAAGGTGCGCGACTCGGCGCCGGTTGCGGCCTGGACGAGGCCTTGCCCGCCCGATGTATTCGCGAGCGAGGTCAAACGGGCGGCCGACCAGGGCTATCGCATCTTCAAAATGCACAGCGACCCTCGCTACGACGTCATCGAGCAGACCAAAGCCGCGCAGGACGTCGCGCCGGAAGGATTCCGCATCCATTGGGACCTCAACCACAGCCGTACGCCCGGCGTCATCGGTCCGATCATCGCAGAGCTTCAGAAGTACCCGATCGTGGGGTTCCTCGAAGACCCGTTGCCCTGGACCGACATCGAGGGCTGGCGTCTCCTGCGAGCCAAATCGCACCTGCCGCTGATTATGCACAACCCGCAGCTTGGCGGAATGCACGAAGTCATCCACGGCTGCGCCGACATCTATATGGTGGGTGGAGGAATCGGGAACGTCCTTCAGGCCGGGTTCGCTTACGGTCGTGCGAACGTTCAGGTCCTCATCCAGCAGTCAGGCACAACGCTGATGCGCGCCCTCAGCCTGCACGAGGCAGCCGTGCTGCCGACCGCCAGCGCCCACCTGATGAACCTCGTCGACCAATTCGACGAAGACATCGTCACCACAGACATACCGGTCACCGGCGGATTCTGTCGCGTGCCCGAGGAGCCGGGGCTGGGCAGCGATCTCGATGAGAAAAAGCTCGAGGCAGCTGCAAACACAGCGTGCCTAGAACAGATGGAACATATCGGCATTGTCCACCTGCCCGACGGAAAACGTCTCTACACACTCGACAACTCTCAGAAGTCCGTGGGTGGATCGAAGGGATTTTCGGCCGTCACCGGAATCGAGGAAGGCGACCTGAAGCAAATGCGCTTCGAAGCCTGGGCGGATGATGGATCGGATGACTACAGGAAGGCAAGGACCCGTCTGGAAACGGAAGGACCTTACGTAGACTGAATGAAAGAGATCCCACTCGAATTCGGCGAGCAATCCGAGAACGAAATGAAGGACCGCGCAGAGCGGTTCGCGTCCTTCGCCACGCAACGCAGAACGGTCAGACAGTTCTCCGATCGACCGATTCCAGCGGGCGTGCTCGAGGCCTGTCTGCGCACAGCGGGTTCCGCGCCCAGCGGCGCCAACCTTCAACCCTGGCACTTCGTGGTCGTCACCGATCCCGAAACGAAGCGAAGGATTCGCGAAGGGGCCGAACAGGAGGAGGAGGCTTTCTACGACCGTCGCGCGCCACAGGAGTGGCTCGATGCGGTGGAACCGTTCAACACGCTACCCGAAAAGCCGTTTCTCGAGCAGGCCCCTTGCCTCATCGCGATCTTTGCCCAAAGGACCGGCGCCGACAAGGATGGTCGCCGCCCCAAACATTATTATGTGAATGAATCCGTCGGCATCGCAACGGGTCTTCTCATCACTGCCGTCCACCACGCCGGACTCGTCTCGCTCACCCACACACCCAGCCCGATGCGGTTCCTGAACGAGATCCTCGACCGCCCGGATCACGAACGGCCCTTTTTGCTCCTCGTCGTGGGCTACCCAGCAGACGATGCCACCGTCCCCGATATCCAGCGAAAACCCGTGAACGAGATCTCCACCTTCATTTAAGCCTCAAATAATTTAAAAACAGATATTTAGGCGCAATATCCGTTTAGCTGATCGTGTCTCGCTCATAAAAGTGGCCCCGAGGCCACAATTGGCCGCGGCCTGTGGGATAGTTCTGGCTCGCACCCGAACTGACACCACCAAACGTACTTCGAATCAAGATTCGACACTCAAATCTCCACCACAACCTTCCCCGACTCCCCCGACGCAAACGTTCGATAAGCCTCATCGATCTCGTCCAGCGGAAAGCGATGAGTAATCAATGCATCCATCGGTAGTCCTTTGTCGACGACATAGCTAGCCGTCTCGGCCAGTCCGCCGATGCTGAACGTCCACGAGCCATAGACCGTCAGCTGCCGGTGGATGATCTGGTTGCTGATGTCGAATGTGGTCGTGTTCCCCTCGCCCACGAAACAGACGCGGCCCCACACACGTACGCTGTCCACAGCCTGCAATCGCACGTCCGGAATCCCCGTCGCGTCCAGCGTCGCGTCGGGCCCGCTTCCTCCCGCAGCCTCCCTCACCATCTCAACCACGTTTTCCGACGACGCACTCACTGTTTCTGCCGCACCCAGCTTTCGGGCCAGGTCGAGTCGCGTATCCAGCAGATCGACCGCAATCACCTTTGCCCCCATCGACGACGCGAACATCGTCGCACTCAATCCCACCGGACCCTGACCGAAGACCGCCACCGTCTCCCCCGGCTGTGGCGCCAGTCGCTTCACCGCGTGGTGCGCCGTACCCGTGCCACAGGCGATCGCGGCGCCCGCAACGAACGGCAGGGCGTTCGGCATTTTCACACACGTGTAATCAGGGACCAGCAGAAACTCCTGATGCCCCCCATCCATCGTGTATCCATACACCTCTCTACCCTCGAAGCACATCTGCGTGTAGCCGATTTACACATCGCACATCGACGGCACCCCGAGTAATGGTGCATCATCACCCGATCGCCGACGACCACGTCCGTCACGCCATCACCCAGCTCGGCGACCACACCGCAGGGCTCGTGGCCTCCCACCTTCAGCACGTCGGGATCCACCTCGGAGGAAGGTCGTTTGTAAGCTCGAAAGTCACTGCCGCAAATGCCCGATGCCTGCATCGCGAGCAACACCTCGCCGGCTCCCGGCTCGGGTTTCGGAATGTCCATCAACACTATCTTCTGATCGCCCAAAAAGTATGCGCCTTGCATCGCCGCCTCCTTCCGTTGACATAGGATGCCTCTCGCCCCCCGTTGCTGCAACCCCAAAGGCGCCCCGATGTGTTGAGAAGTGGCCACTCTGGTCACTGGTCACCTGTCAATGGTCACTGGTCAATAGACCAGGTCCTCCCTGCTCCATTTCCACCGCACGGGTGTCCCACCGGCCGATGTCCGATCCTCTGTCTTCACATACTGTTAGATCAAACGATGGGCCGAACGATCAAACAGGAAGGAGATCACGATGGAAACCAGAACCGCACTCGTTACCGGCGCATCCCGAGGCCTCGGGCGCGCGCTTGCTGAAGGCCTATCGCTCGAAGGATGGGATCTGATCCTCACCGCTCGGCACCAGCACGACCTGGCTGCCACCGCCGAAGACCTCTCGCGATTGACAACGGTTCGATTTCTCGCCGGCGATCTCACGAACCCGAGACATCGGTCCGAAATCGCACGCGCCGCCGTCGGACTCGACCTCGTCGTCAACAACGCCGGCATCCTCGGCCCCAGTCCGCAGCCCGCCCTCATCGACTATCCGCTCGACGTGCTCGAGGACGTATTTCGTACGAACGTCATCGCCCCTCTTGGCCTCATACAGGCCGTTCACCGCTCACTCAGCCCGTTCGCCACGCTCATCAACATCACGAGCGACGCGGCCGTCGAAGCCTACGAAGGTTGGGGCGGCTACGGGTCGTCCAAAGCGGCCCTGGAGCACCTCTCTGCCATCCTTGCCGTCGGGCGCCCCGACCTCCGCATCTACTGGGTCGATCCAGGGGATATGCGAACACGAATGCATCAGGAAGCTTTCCCGGGAGAAAACATCGACGATCGCCCGTTGCCCGAAACCAGCGTTCCGGGCATTCTCGATTTGATCCACAGCGACTTGCCCAGCGGGCGATACCGTGCCTGCGAAGTCGAAATCGACAAGGAGGCTGACTATGCTGCCACACACTGACGAAGCGGCGGTGGCCACTATCGAATGTGCGTGCCACGAAGACGACTATGCCGTCATCGAATCCCAGGCCTCAAACGACACCGAAGCCCTCGATTTCGTCCTCCCTTCGCAACTGGAAGCGTCCGAACCGCCCGAAGCCAGAGGGCTGGAACGGGACACGGTTCGCTTGATGGTCTCGCGTATCGAAACCGATCGCGTGCTGCATACACGCTTCCGGTGTCTTCCCGACGTGCTGACGGCGGGCGATACGCTCGTCGTCAACACGAGCGGAACGATGCCCGCTTCGGTCCCCGCTATCGGGGAGGACAAGCTGCCTTATGCCGTGCATCTATCGACGGAGCTCCCCGCCGGTCTCTGGATTGTCGAGATCCGGAAACCGCGAGGGATCTCCACGGCCCCGTTCCTCAACGCGCGTGCGGGGATGACCTTCTCACTCGCCGGGGGTGGCAAGGTCACCCTCCTGACACCTCACGACGAACGACTGCGTCACAATCCTTCGGCCCAAGCGCGTCTGTGGATCGCAACCCTCGACCTGAACGATTCCGTCGACCGCTATCTCGACGCCTACGGCCGAATGATCCGCTACCACTACATCGACCGGGCGTGGGGATCCGACCATTACCAGACCGTCTTCGCAAATGAGCCGGGCAGTTCCGAAATGCCGTCAGCCGGCCGCGGGTTCACCTCCGACCTGGTGACGCGGTTGGCCTCTCGTGGCGTCAGAATCGCTCCGCTCCTTCTCCACACGGGTGTCGCCAGCCTGGAAGCGGGTGAAGCACCCTACGAGGAATACTATCACGTCCCGCGCGAAACCGCCGCCCTCATCAACACGGGACGCGCCGAGGGGCACCGTGTGCTTGCCGTCGGAACGACAGCCGTTCGAGCCATCGAAACCGTCACGGACGAACGCGGTGTCGCGCATCCGGGGTCTGGCTGGACAGACCTCATCATCGCGCCCGACCGTCCACCCAGGGCCGTCGACGGTCTGCTCACCGGTTTTCACGAGCCTCGGGCATCTCATCTCAGAATGCTCGAAGCCTTCGCAGGCAGAAGCCGTCTGGAGAAGGCCTACCACGAGGCCCTGGATGGTGAGTATCTCTGGCACGAATTCGGGGATCTGCATCTTCTGATTCCGTAAGGCAGGATCTTTCAACGCACGGGACGCAGGGAGCGCAGAGAAAAACTGGTACACGATCAGATGGCTCAGAAGCCCGAGACGATCCAGGAGCAGTAGCGACACTGCCGACTGCCGACAGGTTCGCGGCCGGGAGGCCGCTCCCACCGGACTGTTCTTCTTGGAGTCTTGGTGTCTTTGCGTTTCAGACATAAGGAGCTCGTAATGTCCTACGACCTGGTGATCAAGAACGGCACTCTGATCGATCCCGCGGAAGGGATCAATACGGAGCGAGATGTGGCGTTTACCGATGGGATTGTCGCTGAAGTATCGGAGAATGTGGACGCAGGCGAGGCGACCGTAATCGACGCGTCCGGGAAGATCGTCGCGCCCGGGCTGATCGATCTGCACGTTCACGTGTTTGCTGGCGTGAGTCATTACGGAATTGAGCCGGATCCGACGTGTCTGGCCAAAGGGGCCACGACGGTCGTGGATGCGGGTTCTGCGGGTGCCGATACGTTTCCCGGATTTCGGAAGTATGTGATCGATGTGAGCGGGACGCGGATTCTTGCACAGATGAACATCTCGTCGCAGGGAATGCTCTGTCGGGAGATTGGCGAGTTCGAGTTCCTGGAATACGCGGACGTGGACAAAGCGTGCAAGATGATCGAGCAGCATCGCGACGTCGTCCTGGGTGTCAAGGTGCGTTTGACGCGCAACTCGATCGTGAGCGAGCGTTCGGGGATGGAACCCCTCCATCGGGCACGAGCTGCGGCCGATGCGGCCGGATTGCCGATTATGGTTCACCCGCAGGATGCGTGGTGCGATTCGATCGATGACATTCTCGCGGTGATGAAGGGCGGGGACATTATGACCCACTGCTTCCACGCTTTCCCGTGCGGAATCCTGGAGGATGGCGTGATCGGGGACTCGGTGCGCGATGCGATCGAGCGCGGCGTGATCTTCGACGTCGGCCACGGCCAGGGTTCGTTCAGCTGGAACGTCGTGGAGGCCGCGATGGCGCAGGACGTGCTTCCGACGACGATCTCTTCCGATCTTCATTTTTACAACGTGAATGGGCCTGTTTACGACCTGGTGTCGGTGATCTCGAAGTTTCTCCATCTGGGAATGCCGCTCGACGATGCACTTGCCCGAGTGACATCCGTCCCCGTCGGAATCATCAACCTCCAGGGGAAGGTGGGCACGTTGAAGAAAGGGGCGTGGGGTGACGCCGTGGTTCTCGATTGCATCGAAGGAGACGTCGAGTTCGTGGACGCCCACGGCGAGACCAGAACCGGCAAAGAACGACTGGCTCCCCCCACGTCGTCAAGGGCGGGAAGGTTTACGCTGAGAATTAGGAATCAGTGGATTACCAACTGAATCCTGGAGTCGTTTGTATAATCGGGGATGTGTAGAGACCCTGGCACTCGGTTTGGCTATTAATCAGCAATGGCAATTGCTGTTTACTAGTCAAACGGGGAGAGTACTGTCATCCCGGCGGTGAGCCAGGATCCATTTTGATCTTCGCGAAAGTCAAAAATGGGCCCTCCCTCACATTCGTTCGGGACAAGCTTCTAAGAAGCGTTCCGGGGTGACAATCCTCTACTTCCGAATCATCCCTTTCCTCCTCGCTCCCAAGCTCTGCCTGGGAATTGACCGACGCCGATGCCTTCCTGAATCACTCTTTTCTTGTACACCTTCCCGCCCGATGATGGGATACTATCCGTGGAAGGACTTCCAAATCAGTTGTCAGCTTTCAGTCGTCGGTTGTCAGGAAGACACCACACACACAAACGATGAACGAATTGGAAACCACATTTAAGTCGGCCCAGAGAGGATGCATCGAGGCTTACGGCACGCTTGTCGAGCGCTACCAGGATATGGCCGTGGGATACGCCTACAGCATCCTCAGGGACTTCCACCTGGCGCAGGACGCGGCACAGGAAGCGTTCATCGAGGCTTTTCCAACGTTGGAAAGAGTTCACTCACTGGCGGCTTTTCCCAGCTGGATGCGGCGGATCGTCTTCAAACACTGCGACCGTCTGACCCGGAAGGATCGGCGATTCACCTTCCTGTCGGCCGAAGAAGCGTTGGCACTTCCCGCACGGGAGCCGCTCCCCGACCGGGTTCTGGAGGATCGTGAGATGCACAGCCTGCTGAACGATGCGGTTTCCGACCTGCCGGAGGGGGAGCGCGAAGTCGTCACGATGTATTACATCTCGGACCAATCACAGAATGACATCGCGACATTTCTGGATGTGCCTGTTTCGACGGTGAAGAACAGGCTGAGAAGCGCGCGAACTCGAATGAGAGAGAGGCTGCTTGATATGGTTGAGGACAACTTGAAAGCGAATCGGCCGTCGAAAGACGCGGAATTCGTGAACGGCGTGCTGAAGATCGTCGCGCCGGTGAAGGAGAAAGACAGTGACGCGATTTACCGGAGACTGGAGGAAAAGGGCCGTGCAGATATGGCGCGCCAGGCCCGAAATGGGCGTATCGCGGAGAGTCACTTCGACTGGAAGACCTCCCGTGTCGGGATGGTGGACGGGAAGATCGCGACCCACGTCGGCGTGTATGAACTGAACTTCCAGATCGGAGATGCGGTCGTCCGTGCGGCCGGCATCAACTGGCTGGACGTGAACAAAGAGACAGCAGACGAAGGGAAGCTGCAGGAGACCATCGGAGCCGCCGTAGAAGCGATGGAAGCGAATGGCTACGACATCGCCGTGACGAGATCGGAGCGACCGGAATGGCTCGCGCCGCACGGGTTCGTCTACGGGATGCCCGTTCAACAATGTTACTACGTTAACGTGGAGGATCTGCCGACTGAGCCGCCTGACGTGATACTCGAGCGGGTTCACGCAAACGAGATCGCGAGTCGCAAGGACCTCGCGGAGATTTACAACCACGATCACAAGGGTCTGACGGGGTGTTCGATTCGTCCTACTTACCACCGCGGCAAGTGCCCGCCACCCGACGACAAGGACTTTCCCGCCTACATCTTCAAGGATGATCGTGGGAAGGTCGTCGGCTACCTGTATGACGGACCGTTTCGGGACAAAGAGATGTTCACGTTTTCGGATGCTGCCGGTGACCCGGAACAGATTCTTCGAGTGCTTGCGCAGAAGGTGAGGGAGTTCGAGATCGATCGTGTACGGTTCATCAAAATGCCCTATCGCAGCCCGCTGGCGAAGCGGATCAGGCAGGGCGACTACATTCTCGAGGTCAAGAAGGTTGACAATGATGGGCGCAGCGCGTCGCAGATCAGGCTGATCAACCTTCGCTCTACCCTGGAGAAGATCGCGCCGGTGCTAGGCGGACGGTTGGCTGCGTCGACGTTGTCAGGATGGGAAGGTACGGTTTCGATCGAAGCCGATGGCCAGGCTGCGTCACTCGCGATCGGAGGAGCGAAGGTCGATGTGTCGGACGCAGTCGATTCCGATCACTCCGTGCGCGGAGGACAGGAGGTCGCGCAGTTGCTGATCAGCACCGAGGTTCCGGACGAGGTCTGCGAAGCCGGTGGCATCACCCTCGCAGGGGATGCGGGCAAGCTGATCGAGGTGCTTTTTCCCGAACAACGCGGCCAGATGCCCAACGAGGATCTGTAGGCTGATCCGGGATTCGATGGACAGGTTCTGGGTAGGGACGCTTCGCGAAGCGTCCCTACCTGCGTACTGATAACAAAACGAACGGGCGGCCATCTTATTGATGCGCCGCCCTTCTTGTGCCCTGAAGGTGTAAGCCGTTCTCTTCTTGGCGTCTTAGTGTTTTTGCGTTCACCCTCCCCGTGTTCGTGCATCCCTCGGTCGCCATCGGCTTTCCTCCGACAATGTCTCAGCACACTCGGATTCGGCTATGCCATCTTCAACATCTCCGGCGTGATCGTGTCTCCGTCGCACGCGCTGACCGCATCCGCTACGACGTCGGCGAGCTCTGCGCAGTTCCGAGGCCAGGCGTACGCTTTGAGATGATCCAGGGCGGCTTCGCTGAGGGCGGGAGCCGGGCCGTCGCTGTCCTTGGTACGCGACCGGATGAAGTGATTCGCAATTTCGGACAAGTCTTCGAGACGGTCCCTGAGCGTCGGACTGAGAATCGAGTTTTTCGCGAGCATCTCGTATAAATCCGATCTGAATCGGCCCTGATCGACGGCATCCTGGAGGCTGTGATGACAGATGCCGACAATACGAACATCCGATCGCAGGATGGTCGCGCCACCCATCCGTGAGAACCGCCCGTTGACGCAATAGGCGGCCAGCTTCTGCTGGATGTTCGGTGAGAGCCTGTCGATAGCCTCGATGCAGACCGTGCCCCGCTTTGCCAGTCTGAGCAGACCCGACACCGGCGATGAACGGCCGCCTGCGGGATCCGCCTCGACGCCGAACAGTTCCGTTTCGATCGTTGCATCCGTTGCACTCGCATCGAGGAACAGAATAGGCTGGTCGGCACGAGGACCGTTGAAGTGGACGGCCTTCGTGATCAGCATTTTACCCGTCCCGGGTTCCCCCTCAACCAGCACGTGATCGTCGATCCTCGCCACTTCCTCGATGCGTCGGAGCAGCGCCTGATTCAGCTCACTCTCACCCACGATGCTCGTCGTGATTTTGGCTTTCCCGTCACCTGCAGGCGAGGACGACCGGAGAGCATCGAGCATTTCCTCTGCTTCCTCTTCGCTGACCGTTCCGGCCGCGAGGAGCGATAGAACTTTCCGTTCTGCTGCATCCATTGTTACCTCCTTGATCGACGTTATCAGCCGGGTCTCCGAAGTTGAGCGATCGCATCGCGTGCGGTCAGCTCTCCATCCACAACCGCGTCCAGAATGCTCAGCTGGGACTCGCGTTCGTTCCGAGATGGGTTACCCAACGCCTGGTTCACCTCCTCCAGGCGTTTTCGAACGGTGGGGTAGGAGATCCCCAGATCCCGCTCGACTTCCCGGATGTTGCCTCGGGCGCCGATGAATGCGAGGATGAACCGCTGCTGCTCGTCGGAGAGCAGACCGAGCAGAGAGGTTCGAAATTCGCCCTCGATCGTGGCCGAACAATCGTGACACCCGAGTTTGACCGGACGAAGCCGTCCTCCGCAGATCGGACAGGCTGTGAGTGAGTGATTCATGGTCCTCCCCATTCCAGACCCACCGAAGTATTCGATTTAATTTGAAATTATTAATTAATAATATTTAATATATCAATTTATACAAGAAAAATAGTTTCAAAAATGAATTATTACTATCCTGTTTATAAAAAGTGCCCACCCTCGCCTGTTCGAGAGTGGGCTTCAGTTAGCCTGAATTATGCATAAAAAAGGTAGTCTCCTTGTACAAGTGTTTGTTTTTCCCTACATTAGGGCTGACACATCAAAACAACACTTGGAAGGAACTACCGTGATAGAACCTAGTCAGATCCGGTTACCATTCGCAAGCATTTCGGGCAAGGTAGTTGAGGCTGATTTTGCCGGTGGCGCCGTCAGGAGTGACGGTGGAGTTCTGTTGCTTCGCGCCCTTGAGTCTCAGATGGGATTGATCGCCAGAATGGTAGATGCTTTGCGAGATCGTCGTCACCCAAGCTATATCGATCACACGCTTTTGGATCTTGTGAAGCAGCGTGTTTTTCAGATCGCTTGCGGCTATGAAGATGCCGTCGATTGTGATGATTTGCGCCACGATCCGGGCGTCAAGGCTGCCTGCGATCGGCTTCCTCTTTCCGGTCCTGATCTCGGGAGCCAATCAACGATGACACGACTTGAGAATGATGTGCGACGCTCGGATTTGTATCGGCTCGCACGGGCTTTTGTAGACGGGTTCATCGCATCGTATGACCAGGCACCCCCAAGCATCATTCTCGATATCGACGACACGGATGACCCAACGCACGGTGCGCAACAATTTTCACTCTTCAACGCGTATTACAATGAACACTGCTATATGCCGCTACATATCTATGAAGGCCAAAGCGGCAAGCTCATTACGACGATCTTGAGACCCGGGCATCCGACGAACGGTAAACAGGTCGTTTCTATTCTCAAGCGCTTGGTGGAACACCTACGCGGATCTTGGCCAAACGTGGAGATCATCGTTCGCGCAGACTCAAAGTTCAGCTCACCAGAGATGCACGATTTCTGCGAAGACAACGGTATCTACTACGTTCTGGGCCAGGGCGCCAACTCCAGGCTCAAAGCGGCTGGACAAAACCTGATGGACCAAGCGCTACGTCTGAGCGAGCATAAGGAGACGATTCGCTTGTTCTCATCCTTCTCATATCAGGCTGGCACCTACCGGCAGCCTCGCCGGATCATTCACAAGGCTGAAGTCACAAACGGCGAAGCAAATCCAAGATACCGCGTGACCAATTTACAGAGTAATCGAGACGGCTTTATCTATGATCGTATCCGATCGAACATCGTGCCACAAGTTTGAAGCCAACCAGTTCCGACTCTTTCTACACAGTGCTGCATACGCCTTGCTTCACGCACTCCGATCACAGGGACTCAAGGGCACCGCGTGGACCAAACCTCAGGTCAACACGATACAGAACCGTTTCCTCAAAATCGGCGCGAGAGTCATTGAAAGCGCACGAAGAATCCGATTCCATTTTCCAACATCGTATCCACTCAAAAACGTCTTGGTGTCAATCATCACCAGGCTCGAAACGAACACGCAGTAACAACGCCGATCTATACCGGGGACAGCTATGTACACGTCGCAAAACAACACCTGTTCCGGACGAAAATCGTGACTCTTGCGACTCGTAGAGACCGCTTACGGGACCTTGGACATCCGAAGAAGCCGAGAACAAATCCTGTGCGTGATCACATCACTCCAAAACAACCTAAACTCAAATTCATGCATGATTCAGGCTAGGGGCGAGGCGACGGCCGCGAAGTGGTTCATCGTGACGCCCATCGACAGTGTCGGCTTGAGATCTTCGTCAGGCGCGATTTTGTGCAGATAAGTCGTCAGCGCGATCCCTCCGAAGAAGATCATGTTGTCGATGCAGTAGAGGACGTAGAGGATGGGGCGACTGTCGATCGTGCCGTAGCCAAAAAAAACGAAGGCCAAAACCACATAGCTGAAACTCAGCATCTTCCGCTCACCGTATCGGTCCACCAGACGTCCCATCCAGGTCGCCGTCAGGGTGATCAGAAGCTGATTCACGAACACGAGCTTCATCGTCGTCGCGACCGGCATGCCGTGGACCTTCACGAGGGCAAAAATCGCGAACGTAATGAACATCTGTTTTCTCAATCCCTGAAGAAAGTTCAGGGCATAGTAAAGACCGTAGCGCCGCTTCAGAACGAAGCTCTTCTCGACCTCCGGCTTGCTTCTGCTGGTGAACAGAATGGCGACGCCACCGAGGATCGTGGCGATCCCTGCGAACAGAAACAGCCCCCCGTAGCCGATCAGATCGTAGGTCAGGTTACACGTGACGATCGTTGCCAGCCACGCCAGACTGTGGACTGATCGCAGCTGACCGAGCCAGTTTCCCTTGGTGCCCTCGGGAGAGAACAACAGCGACATGGACTGCTCCAGAGGGAGCCAGCAATGAAAGCCGATACTCCAGACCACGGAGTAGAGGGCGAGCGTTGCGACCGACGTCACCCCCGCGTAGGCAATGATTCCGGCTCCCATAATCGCGAGTGAGAGGGCCGCGACGACCGGTGGCGCAAAACGGATCATCACCGCCAGAAACAGCACATTCAAGAACCCGGGAACCTCGCGCAGTGCCTCAACCCATCCCAGCTCGTGCGGTTCGATACCGAGTCGATCTACGATGAAGTTGTAAAACAGCGACATCTGCACACCGAAGAAAATGCCTTGCGAAGCCACTGCCGCTGCGAGAAGCCGAAAGTCCCGGTTCCATTGTGTGATCGAGAGTTTCACGTTCAGGCCTGAGAGAGTCGTGTGCTCGTTCGCATTTCAGCCTTCTGCAACACCGTCCGCCCTTCGATACGACGGACACACGCGTCCAGATGAGTGGCAGTCACCCCTCTTGGCTCGGCCGTCTACTCAGGGTGAACGGTGAGGGTTCCCTGCACGTCAGATGCGTGTTAGATCCTCTTCCACTTCTGAGGGTTTGACCCAGAGATCCCAGTCGTAGTTTTCGTTCTTCCCGTCGGGATCGACGAGGGGGCGGGCGGGGGACAGTGTTTCGTCGACCGTTTCGAGTTGGGACAACCAGATCTGGATCGCATCCACACCCGTCTGAAACTCTCCCATCGGACGACCCTTCCCATCGTAAACGCGAATGCTCACGACAGAAAGCACGGATCAGACCTCGACCCATCGATCGAACAGGACAATCCCGGATGCTGTATAGACCAATCCGAACGCGAAGGAGAAAGCGACTTGAATCCACGGTGTGCCCAGTTGATCGCCAACCAGATCGTAAAAGGGGGAAAGGAGCTGAAAGTAGAGCACGAGCGTCACCACCACATAAACGAAGCCGAGCAACCACCAGGGCCCGGCGACCGCCTGCCGGATTCCTACCCAATTGGTGGCAATGCCCAGCAGCAGGACGACCGTAGCCAGATACTGCGTGTTGACGTAGGTCAACACCAACCGGGGCGTGGCGCCGAACTGTTGCAGCAGCAGGCCCGTCACCTCGAATTCGACCCGCAGAAGATGAATGCCCGCGAGGGAGACACCGAAAATGGCGAGACCTACGCTCAGCGGTGCGACCCATTTGGCCAAGGCGATAAGCGCAGGTCTCACCGGGAGAGCCAGCAGAAGGTAGTGGGTCGACGCCCTCCACTCTCCGGAAAACGAGCGAACGAGGGCAAACGGCAGCAGTGCCGCGGTCACCCAAACGGGAAAGCCAGCGAGGAAGAGGGCACCGGCTTCTCCCTCGACTCGAGTGAGGATGAACGTATAGAGCAAGATGGCACCCGCCGACAGCCCTCCGTAGACCCCTCTGTGCTCGCGTAGCTCCTTCAAGTAAAGAGCCAGCCACATCATCAGATCGCGACCTCCTCGAACAGGTCGCTCAGGTCGACGCCGCGTTCACGCTTGAGCGCTTCGGCGTCTCCCTGGAGTGTGATCTCGCCATCGCGGAAGAAGATCACGTCCTCCACATACGGCTCCACTTCGTAGACGAGATGCGTCGAAATCATGATGGTCTGTTCGGGGCGTCTGACTCGATTGATCAGCTCACTCAGAATTTTCCGCCTCGAAGGTTGATCGATCCCGCTCAGGGGCTCGTCCATCAACACCAGTCGGCTCGGCCACGCAAAACCTGCCACGATCTTCAGCCGACCTCGCTGACCCCTCGAGAGCGTCTCGATCGTCTGGTCCTCTTCCAACTCCATCGTGTCGAGCAGGGCGCGTGCACGGTCGGCCTCCCAACCGGGGTGGAATTTTTGTAGGAAATCGAGCATCCCGCCGACAGTCATCCACCCATAGAACGGGTCGACCTCAGGCAAATAGGATGTGATGCGTCGCGACCGATGAGACGGAGCAACATCATCGAGCGTGACCGTCCCGTTCGTGGGCCGTGTAAGTCCCGCCAGAATCCTGAAAAAGGTGCTCTTCCCGGACCCGTTCTGTCCCAGAACACCAACAACACGACCGATCGAAACGTGTGTATCGACGCCGCGCAACGCCCATTTCGATCCGTATCGCTTTTCTAATTTTTCCGTATGAACCATAGGCGCGGAATGTACGTGTTCGAGCATGGAATGTCACGGAAACTCAACATACACCAACCTGATGAACATATAAACCATTTAATAACAATATGTTAATATATACATTGACAGAACACATCTCCTGTGTATGTTTATGGAACATTCGTTTAAAGCGAACGTTTAAATCGTACGCTTGAATGGACGCCTATGACCGAAACACCCACCACGGACACACGTGTCAAACTTCTCGATGCGGCAGAACGTCTGTTCGCCAACCAAGGCATCGGCGGCACCTCCCTGCGTGCGATCACGAATGAGGCAGGCGCCAATCTGGCGTCGATCCACTATCACTTCGGGAGCAAGGAGGCCCTGCTCCAGGCGGTCTTCGCGCGACGAATCGAGCCGATCAACCAGATGCGGCTCGATCAGCTGGCCGCAGCCGAAAACCGGCAGGCCAGCCCCGGTCTCGAGGAAATTATCAGGGCGTTCGTCCGGCCTGCCCTGAGCCTGCTACGATCGCCCGACCACGGCGGAGAGTGTGTGATGCATCTGATGGGCCGCCTCTACTCCGAACCCGGCGATTTCAAGTTTTCGATCCTCAGCCTGTTCGAGGAAGTCGCGCAGCGATTCGGCGCCGCGCTGCATCGGGCGGTTCCCGAACTGCCGGCCGACGAGCTCTTCTGGCGATTTCACTTCATGATCGGAAGCATGGCGTTCACCCTCGTCGCCGGCGACGTCATCCAACGGCGCTCCGAAGGGCGCATCAATCTGGACGACGTCGACGCCAACGTCGAGCGCCTGGTCAGCTTCATAGCTGGCGGGCTTCGCGCTCCACTGCCCGACCATCTTCATCCTGAGAGACGCCCGGAATGAGATGCTCTCGCTTCGCAGTCCTAGCAATCCTCCTCTACGCCTGTGGAACAGCACCTATACAGCGCGTCCCCGACAGCGTTCCGGTTCCCAAGAGGGACGCCGCGTACGAGACCCAGATGAGATCCGGGCGGTGGTGGACGGACTTCGCGGACCCCGCACTCGAAGACCTCATCGCCGAATCGACCCGCTCGAACCACGACCTGATGGCAGCCGCCGCCAGAATGCGTGCAGCTGCTGCCCAGGCCAAGGCGGCCGGTGCCCCGCTGTGGCCCCAGGTCAGTGGCGGATTCAGCGGCGCACGGCAGCAGCAGGTCTTCGTCGGACTTCCGATCCCTGGTCAGACCGGCCCATTGAAGACCACTTCGACAAGCTACGGCGTCTCTCTCGACGTCACCTGGGAGCTCGACGTATGGGGGCGCCTTGGCGCCGCCCGATCGGCCGCCCTCGCCGACCGGCAAGCCGCAGCCGCCACCTACAACGGCGCAAAGCTATCCCTGCAGGCCCAGACCGCGAAGGCCTGGTTCGCTCTTACGGAAGCCCGACTCCAGCACTCCCTTGCGGTGGCCACGCTCGAGAACTACGACACCTCCCTCCGGCAGATCGAGGACCGGTATCGACGCGGCATCCGATCGTCGCTCGACCTCCGCCTCACACGCGTCGAGCGTGCAACGGCGCTCGACCGACTTCAGCTGGCCGAACAAAGACTGACAATTGCCTCACGACAGGTCGAGGTCATCCTGGGTCGCTACCCCTCGGGCAAACTCGCCGCAAGCGTCGCCCTGCCGACTGTTGCCTCGACCGTTCCAACCGGTTTGCCGGCCGACATCATCTCCCGTCGCCCGGACCTGGTCTCCGCGGAGCGTCGACTCGCGGCCACCGTCGCGCGTGTGAAAGAAGCCAAGCGAGCAAGATATCCGCGGATCTCCCTGACCGGCTCGACCGGACGCACGAGCGACGCACTGTCCGGTCTGCTCGACGGTGACTTTTCGGTCTGGCGTGGCATCGGAAACATCGTCGCGCCCCTCTTCCAGGGCGGCCGGATCCAGGCTGGCATCAACCTGAGCGAGGCTCGGAACGAGGAAGCTCTCGCCCTCTTCGCCGCGCAGGTTCTGAACGCGTTCGCCGAGGTTGAAAACGCACTCGAAGCCGAAGGTTTCCTCGCCAAACGGGAGGCCGCTCTCGCAGAGGCGTCAACCGAAGCGGGGGCGGCACGGTCGCTCGCCGAGGATCGGTATCGGAGCGGGCTGACCGATCTGATCACCTTGCTGTCCGCCCAGCGGGCGGCCTACACCGCCAAAAGCCAACTGCTCGTCGTCAGACGACAACGTCTCGACGCCCGAGTCAACCTGCACCTCGCGCTCGGAGGTGATTTCGTCGATCGAACGGATGTGCTATCCACCATCGCAGATGGGCCAACGTCTCACGGAGCCTCAACGGAATGACACTCAACCCGAAGATCCTGCTGCCAATCGCGATCATCGTCGGCGGAGGCGTGGCGGCCGCCGGCCTCATCGCCGCGCGATCGAGCGTCGAGACGCGACCACCTGAAACACCCGCCCCGTTGGTCCGAACGATCGTCGCTCGAACAGAGTCCGTTCAGCTCAAAGTACCCGCGCAGGGAACCGTGGCTGCCCGAACCGAGAGCGATCTCGTCGCCCAGGTCAGCGGCGAGATCGTCGATGTCTCACCCGCCTTCGCCGGCGGCGGCTTCTTCCGACGCGGCGACACCCTCGCACGCATCGACCCGCGTGACTACGAACTCGCTCTCGCGACGGCGCGCGTACAGGTCGCCCAGGCCCGTCTTCAGCTCGCCAGGGAACAGGAAGAGTCCCGGATTGCACGAGATGAATGGGAGCGCGTCGGCGAGGGTGAGCCGACCTCGCTCGTTTTACGGGAACCGCAGCTCGAGCAGGCCGAGGCAGCTATGGAGGCGGCACTGGCTCAGGTCGAACGCGCACGCCTGAACCTGGAGCGAACACGAATCCGGGCTCCGTTCGACGGCCGGGTTCGCTCCAAACGCATCGACGTTGGTCAGGTCGTCGGCCCGAATACCCCACTCGGGCGAATCTACGCGGTCGACTACGCCGAAATCGAGCTCCCCGTGCCGGATCGTCAACTCGCCTATCTCGATCTCGACCTGAGCTTCAGCGAAAGCGGCGAACTCGTCAGCGGCCCACCCGTCGACTTCATCGCCAGCTTCGCAGGAGAGCGGCGCTCCTGGCGTGGGCGGATCGTGCGTGTCGGTGGAGAAATCAACCCGGCCACGCGTATGGTGCACCTCGTCGCCCGCGTCGACGACCCCTATGGCATCGAAGACGCGGATCCCTCGTTCCCCCTGGCTGTCGGTCTGTTCGTCGAGGCCGACATCATCGGAAAACGGGCGGATAACGTGATCCTCCTGCCGCGCGCCGCCCTCCGGGGAAACGATCGCGTGCTCGTCGTGGAGGATGGTCGTCTCTACTTCCGACGGATCGAGATCCTGCGCGCCGACGATGAGCAGATCGTCGTGACCTCCGGTCTGTCGACCGGAGAGCGGGTGTGCGTGTCTCCCCTCGCGGCCGTTGCCAACGGAATGAAGGTTCGGCTTGCCGACGATCGACCGGCCATCACGGATGAGGGAGGCGTGGGATGAAACGCGCCATCGCCTGGTTCGCCGAAAACAGCGTCGCAGCCAACCTCCTGATGGTCCTCATTCTCGGCAGCGGGATGCTCACGATTTCCCGGCTCCGGATGGAAATCTTCCCCGAGTTCGCCGCAGACATGATCACGGTCTCGGTACCCTACCCGGGCGCCGCGCCGTCCGAGGTTGAAGAGGCCATCTGTGTTCGCATCGAAGAAGCCGTCCAGGGTCTGGAAGGCATTCGAAAAATCTCATCGACCGCGAACGAGAACAGCGGCATCGTCACGATCGAAGTCGTGGCCGATTACGACATCCGACGTCTGCTGGATGACGTGAAGTCCCGAATCGACGCGATCGACACCTTCCCCGATGAGGCGGAAGAACCGGTCGTCAAAGAGGTGGTCCTTAGGCGGCAGGTCATCTACATCGCCGTATCCGGACAGACGGACGAGCGCAGTCTCAAGACGATCGGCGAGCGCGTGCGGGACGACATTTCCGCCATCCCCGGCATCACTCAGGTCTCGCTCACGAGTGCGCGCCCCTACGAAATCGCGATCGAAGTCTCCGAATCGACCCTTCGCCAGTACGGTCTGACATTCGACGAGGTCGCGAATGCCGTCCGACGGTCGTCCATCGATCTCCCCGGTGGATCGATCCGATCCCGGGGGGGCGAGATCCTCCTCCGTACGAAGGGGCAGGCCTACATCGGTCAGGAGTTCGGCAACCTCGTACTTCGTGCCCGTCCCGACGGGAGCCACCTTCGGCTCCGGGAAGTCGCGCGCGTCGTCGACGGGTTCGCCGAGACGGATGAATTCGCCCGCTTCGACGGCGAACCCACGGTTATCGTGCAGGTGGCCAGGGTCAGCGACGAAAACGCCCTCCAAATCGCCGAAGACGTCAAGACCTACGTCGCCGACGCACAGATCAGGGTCCCCGAGGGCATCTCGCTCACCGTGTGGGCCGACTTTTCTCGCGTTCTCCACGGTCGCCTCGACTTGATGCTTCGAAACGGCCGGACAGGCTTCCTCCTCGTCCTCCTGTCACTCACGCTGTTTCTCAAGCTCAGACTCGCCTTCTGGGTCGCTCTCGGCATCCCAATCTCCTTCCTCGGCGCGATCGGGATGATGCCGTCTATCGACGCGTCCATCAATCTGATCTCCCTCTTCGCGTTCATCGTCGTACTCGGTATCGTGGTCGACGACGCCATCATCGTGGGCGAGAACATTTACCGGCATCACCAGATGGGAAAACGCGGTCTGAAGGCAGCGGTCGACGGAGCACAGGAGGTGGCCGTGCCCGTCATCTTTGCCGTCCTCACGTCGATCGCCGCGTTTTCTCCCTTGCTGCTGGTCCCGGGGATGATGGGCAAATTCATGAAACTCATCCCCGAAATCGTCATCCTCGCCCTCATCTTCTCCCTGCTCGAATCCCTGTTCGTCCTCCCTGCGCACCTCGCCCATTCTCGCTTCCAGGACGACGGGGACCAGCCGGAGACACGGTGGCGACGGTTCCAGAGTTTCTTCTCGACCGGTCTGAAGTCTTTCGTCGACACCAGGTACCGGTCCGCGATCGAACGGGCGCTCGAATGGCGCTACGCGACCCTGGCCGCGGGTGTTTCGACGCTGTTGATCGTCATTGGAATCGTGGGCGGCGGATGGATCAAGTTCGTTTTCTTCCCTCAGGTTGACGCTGACAACGTCGTGGCGTTTCTAGAAATGCCTCAGGGAACGCCCGCGGAGGTGACCACCACAGCCGTCAAGAGAATGGAAGCAGCCGCCATCGAGCTACGCTCCGAAATCGAATCGGAATACGAGGACCCGGTCTTCCGCCATACGCTCGCCTCGGTGGGCGGGCAGCCGACAAAGGCCATTCAGAACCAGAACAGCGGCGGAACCAGCACCTTCTCCGCCGCGCATCTGGGCGAGGTGAACATCGAGCTGACACCCGCGGAGAACCGACCACTCGGAAGCAACGAAATCGTCGCCCGCTGGAGGAAAAAGGTCGGCGTGATACCCGACGCGATCTCGCTCACTTACTCGGCCAATCTGTTTTCGTTCGGAGACCCGGTTAACGTCCAGTTCTCCAGCAACGACTACGACGAGCTCGTGAGTGTCTCCAGGAATGTTCAGGACAAATTGGCGGAATACCCGGGCGTCTTCGACATATCCGATTCCTTCCGCCCGGGCAAGAAGGAGGTTAAGCTCAGGCTCACACGGGCCGCCGAAACTCTCGGACTGACGCTTTCCGACCTGGGCCGTCAGGTCAGGCAGGCATTCTACGGGGAAGAAGCTCAGAGGATCCAACGGGGACGGGACGACATCCGTGTAATGGTCCGCTACCCCGCTGCCGAGCGACGATCGCTCGGCAATCTCGAAGACATGCGTGTCCGAACCCCATCGGGCGCCGAGGTGCCGTTTTCCATCGCTGCCGAGGCTGAATTCGGCAGAGGTTTCGCCAGCATTCAGCGCACGAACCGACGAAACGTCGTGAACGTCACCGCTGACGTTGACCAGACCCAGGCCAATGCCAATGAAATCATTGCCGCGCTCGAAGCCGACGTCATTCCCCAGATCCTGGCCGACCACCCTCGCGTGCGTTACTCCCTCGAAGGCGAACAGGCCGAACAGGCGGAAACGATGCAGGGGCTCACGGGAAACTTTGTACTAGCCCTGCTCGTCATCTACATCCTCCTGGCCATTCCGTTCAAATCGTATCTCCAGCCGCTCATCGTCATGAGCGCAATTCCCTTCGGCATCGTCGGAGCCATCTGGGGTCACCTGATCATGGGAATGGACCTCACCATGCTTTCTGTTTTCGGTCTCGTGGCCTTAACGGGCGTGGTCGTCAACGACAGCCTCGTCATGGTCGACTTCATCAACCGATTCCGGCAGGATGGCCAGCCGCTGGGGGCCGCGATTCGGGAGGCGGGCGCTCAACGCTTCCGCCCGATCCTGCTCACCTCGGTCACCACCTTCCTCGGTCTGACGCCCATCCTGCTCGAACGCAGTCTGCAAGCTCAGTTCCTGATCCCCATGGCCACCTCGCTCGGTTTCGGCGTCGTGTTTGCCACCTTCATCACCCTCGTCCTCGTTCCGGTGCTCTACCACATCCTCGAGGACGTCAAAACACTCTACCGGAACACGTTTCACCGCCCGGACCGAGCCCAAAGCGAAGGCATCGAACAGGCTGCTTAACGTGCTATTTGTCTCGGGGTTGCAGCGGGCATGTCGATCTTATATCTTTGGCGGGAACCACTTGCCGTAACCTGACCGTCACGGAGCACGGGATGGCCATCGAAGCCGAAACTGTCGAAGAAACCTACGCGGCCATGGAGAGAAAGCTGAGGGGGATCGTTCCCGACGTGGAACTCCGGTACAAGGCCGAGCTCGCCTTCGAAATCAACAGGCTCAAGAAGGAGCGTGGGGCCGTCATCCTGGGTCACAACTACATGGAACCCGCCCTCTTTCACTCGGTCCCCGATTTTGTCGGAGACTCGTTGGAACTGAGCCGGAAGGCGGCCGAGACCGACGCCGATCCGATCGTCTTCTGCGGCGTTCGGTTCATGGCCGAAACGGCCAAAATCCTCAATCCTGGTAAAACGGTACTTCTGCCGGCGAAGGTGGCCGGATGCTCCCTTGCCGAATCGATCACCGCGCAAGACGTCCGAGATCTTAAAGCCCGATTCCCCGGTGTCCCGGTCGTCACTTACATCAACACTTACGCCGACGTCAAAGCAGAAACCGACATCTGTTGTACGTCCAGTAACGCGTCTCGCGTTGTCGAGTCCCTCGATGCTGACGCCGTCATCTTTCTGCCAGATGAATATCTTGCCGCAAACGTAGCGAAGGAGACGGGGAAGACCCTCATTTTCCCGACGCGGGAACCCTCGGTGAACCCCAAACCGGGAATCGACTATCAGATGGTCGGTTGGCACGGGCGCTGCGAAGTCCACGAGCGATTCACTGTCAAAGACATCGAGAACGTCCGCGCACAGTTCCCCGAAGTGCTCGTACTCGCCCACCCCGAGTGCAGCCCCGAGGTGGTCGCCGCTTCCGATTTTTCGAGCAGCACCTCCCAAATGACCAGCTACGTGCGTGAATCTGACGCGCCGAACTACCTGCTCCTCACCGAATGCAGCATGGGCGACAACATCGCCGCCGAGAACCCTAAAAAAGAGATGGTCAGGCTCTGCAGCATCCGATGTCCCCACATGAACGAAATCACCCTCGAAGACACGCTTCACGCCCTGAAGGCGGACGAGCAGATCATCGAAGTGCCGGAGGACATCCGCGTCCGAGCGTTGAAGTCCGTCCAGCGAATGCTCGAATTGTAAACGCGGAAAATCCAGGGCGAGCCAGGATCCGAATGAAAAAGGCCGAGGCGACATCGCCTCGGCCTCTCCTTTTGCCTGATCCGCACCTCTACTTCACCTCTGACGTTCCCTCTGCCCCGTCGTAAACCTCCGTTCTGAACACGTCGTTCTGAAAGTTCAGGTATTCGTCCTTGGTCATCACAGGGACGTGTGTTTCAAGAACTTCCTTTGCCTTTGCCGCGTCGCCGTGGAGCAGATCGACAGCCAGACTCGCCAGTGATTTCGCCGGACTCAGATAGCCCATTTCCTTGTCTGAGATGTGCCACGTCGCGCTGTGACCCGGCCCGGTTGCCCCAGACATGTAGGGGTGCAGCGACGGCATGATGTGGGACAGGTCTCCCATGTCGGTGCACCCCGTTCGGTGAGGAACCTCGCTGTAGTCGTCTGCCCCGAACAGATCCCGAGCGTTCGCTTCGAATAAATCGCGAAGCGTCTCATCGTTTCGGAGGGGCATGTAACCCGGCAGTGTTTCGATTTCAACCGTGGCTCCGACCGCAAGGCCTCCAGCGCGAAGGGCGCGATCCACTTTTTCGCCCGCATCCACAATCGCCTCGTTGGTCCGTCCTCGCACATACGTCTCCATCCGGACGTCTGCGGGGACGACGTTAACCAGATCGCCCCCCTTCGTAATGATCGGATGGACGCGGATCGAATCCTGGTCGCGGAACGTCTCTCGCTGTGCGTGAATCGCGTTCAGCGCAACCTGTGCGGCGTTCAGCGCGTTGACGCCCAGATGTGGCGCACCGCCCGCGTGTGCGGCTCGTCCGAGAAAACGGATCAGCTTCACCACGCACCCGTTGCACGATTCGGCCACAGCCGCCCTCGTCATCGATTCGTCGCTGTGTGTATGAATCATCACCGCCATATCGACATCGTCAAAATGACCGCCGTGCACGAGCTCGGGTTTCCCGCCCAGGTAGGTCAGCTCTCCTTCCTTCACCAATCCCAGTCGATATTCAACTTCGACATATTCTTCTGCGGGCACCGCGAAAAACACGACATCTCCGGCCAGGTCCTGAGCGACCCCGGTGTCGATCATACCCATCATCGCTCCCAGCATCCCCGCGATCTGGGCGTTGTGACCGCACGCGTGCGCTGCACCCGTTTCCGGATCGGCGTCCGGATGATCCGAGACGAGTAACGAATCCAGCTCACCGATGATGGCCACGCGGGGACCGGGTTTCCCACCCTTCAGGACCGCCTTGACACCGGTGCGGGCCAGGCCAGTCTCTGGCGAGAGACCGACCTCCTCCATCGTCGACGCCACGAGCTTTGCCGTTTCGAACTCTTTGAACCCCAGTTCGGGATTCACCATGATGTGATCACCGATCTGCTCGATCTGTCGCGCACGACGATCGACGGATTCCGCGATCCTCTGTTTAATCTCTTCTTTCGTTGCCACGTCACCTCCTCGAATACACATCCTCGTCGCCAACGGAGTCCATGTTCGATATTCGATGCCCAGTTTTCAAATGAAAAACCACTCCCGCGGGGAAGTGGCCGTCGACGCATCGTTTCTCTGACTATCGAATCTTGAGAAGAAGAACGAGCAGAATGGGAGTCCCAACCGCCTGCAGCAGCATGAATCTAACGAGGACCTGTGTGCTCGACCATCCCCGGTTGAGACGGAAGTGATCGTGCAGTGGGTAGCGCACCTCCTTGAATATCCAGATTTTGAAGAAACGAAGCAGCGCCACCTTCAGCAAGCCTGTTGCACCGTTCACCAGAACCACGCCGGCCACCACCACGATCAGCAAAGGGTTCCCGCAGGCCAGCACGAGGATTCCCAGAAGTAGCCCCATAGGACGCGAACCCGCATCGCCCATGAGGACCTGGCTGGGATTGGCATTGTACCACAGGTAACCCGCGAGACAGCCGACCATCACGAACGCCTGCACCGCCCAGCTCGCCCCATCGCCGTAGTGAGGCACGAGCAGGTATCGGGCGATTTCGCGATGCCCCACGATTCCGTAGAGGATGCCGCCCAAATAGATGAACGCCAGACCGCAAAGACTGGCGGACAGCCCATCGACGCCGTCCGTGCAGTTCGTCGCGTTGATCGCCAGCCAGATCAACACCGCCGCAACCGGGACGAAGATCCAGGGCGAAACAGTAACCGTTGTCTTGATGAGCGGCAGCCAGAGCTGGTAGGGTTCGAGACCACATACGGCCGTCGCCGCAAGCGCCCCGATCAGCAGATCGATCGCACCGAGCGCATACTCGTTCCATCCACCCGCCTGGTCGTCGAAGTAGCCGGCGAGCATGATCATGACGATGCAGCCCAGCCCGCTGAGCAGACGGACGTCCAGCGGCCCCGTCAGCACGCAGACGAACACGAAAATCGGAACGAAGATGATTCCCGCGCCCACCGGCTTTCCCTCGCTCTTCTCCGCATCCACCGCGAAGGCCCGCCCGCGATCCCTCGGGAGAAGCCGCCAGAGGCGCGGCAACAGGATCAGGGTCAGAATCGCCGCCATGGCCGTGCCAAGCCCCGTCAGGAACAGGTAGGAGGCGAACAGCCGGAGCGGGCCATAGACGTCAGCCATGTTCTGACCGAGCCAGAAGAGCATACGAGATCCCGATTGGGGTGGACAAATGAAGGCGAGCCTGCCAAGCTGCCCGCCGCCCACAATTAGGGTCATCACTGCCCACTGGGCAAGAACGCAGTCCCATCAGGCTTTGAGGCCAGGCATCGATCGTCTATCTTCACTCCGAGACCGACCACGAACAGGAGAAAGACCATGTCGCTTGAACTCGAAGAGGGAACCTCCCTCACCCTCGACTTCTCGAAGCTGAAAAAGGGAACACAGGGCGCTGAAGCCCTTTTGCCCGTTGCCGTCCAGGACGTCGAAACTGGCGACGTGCTCCTGATCGGCTATGCCAACCGGCAGGCCCTCGAGCACACCCTGTCAGAAGGTGTCGCCACGTTCTGGAGCACCTCGAGACAGGAGCTCTGGATCAAGGGCGCGACCTCGGGCGACGTTCTCGAAATCGTCGACGTGCGCGTCAACTGCGAGCAGAATTCGCTCCTCTATCGCGTGAAGCTGAAGGGAGCCGGTACCTGTCACACGAAGGGGAGCGATGGCGAATCGCGTCACAGCTGTTATTACCGACGAATCCGCAATGAGGCGCTCGAATTCGTGTAGATGCTCGACCCGCTCTGTTATATCGTCCAGCACCTCGCGCTTCAGGTATCGTGAAATCCAACGGGCAACGTCCAGCAACTGAAGCTTGACTCGCCCGGTCGCGCCTTTATATTGGCCTCGCCGATCGACGCCCCCACCGCATTCTCCCCCGCTGTCCAACGATCCGCAACCTGTCCACCGTAGCCTTGGCGAAGGTGGAAGCCCTTCAGGAGGGAACGGCAGTGGGTTACGACCTCAAAATTCTCACCGGCAACACCAACCGCGCACTCGCTGAGGACATCTGTACCCACCTCGACACTCACCTGGGGCGGGCGTCCGTTCAGATCTTCCCCGGTGGTGAAACGCACGTTCAGATCGACGAAAACATCCGCGGGACCGACGTTTTCATTGTCCAGCCCGTCTGTGGCAACAAGGACCTCAACCTCTCGCCGAACGACGCGCTCATGGAGTTACTCATCCTTATCGACGCAGCGCGTCGCGCGTCGGCGAGACGTATCACCGCGGTTCTTCCCTATTATGGATACGCTCGCCAGGATCGAAAGGACCGACCTCGCGTACCGATCACGGCGAAACTCGTCGCCAACATGATTTACACGGCCGGTGCCCGTCGCGCCCTCTCGCTCGATCTTCACTCCAATCAGATTCAGGGTTTTTTCGACATCCCTTTCGATCACCTCTATTCGATCAACATCTTCACCGACTACTTCGCCTCCAAGCAGATTCCCGATCTGACGGTCGTTTCGCCGGACGTCGGCAACATTAAAATGGCACGCGCCTATGCCGAACTCCTCGACGCCGATCTTGCAATCGTGGACAAACGTCGAACGAGCGGAACCGACACCGAGGTCCTGAACCTGATCGGCGAGGTCGAAGACCGGAACGTCATCATCGTCGACGACCTCATCAGCACCGGAGGGTCGCTCTGCGAGGCTGCGGCGATCCTGAAGGAACGGGGCGCACTCGACATCTCTGCCTGCATCGTGCACCCCGTGCTGGCGGACCCGGCCATCGAACGCATCGAAAACTCCGTTCTCACGGAGCTGCTCGTCTCGAACTCCATTCCCGTACCCCAGAACGACCAGAACGGCCGGATCAAGGTCCTATCCGTCGCCTCGATTCTGGGTGAGGCGATCAGACGCATCAACAACGACGAATCCGTGAGCACGCTCTTCGCCAACGCGAAGGTTGAAGGATAAGTTCACGGCTGCAACCGCTGTCCACTTCCGTCCCATAGCCAAACGCAAAACGCCGCCCTGGACTCACGAGCTGGCGGCGTTTTCGTTTCTATCCTCCCGTTTCCTACAACAGAGCCCCCATCACCACGTTCGAAACGCGAGGACGCAGCCACGACGCCGCGTCGGGATCGTTCGTGAAGATCACACACGTCACATCCGCATCCGGATCGCACCAGGCCTCGGTCCCCGTCGCTCCGCCGTGACCGTAGGTGTTGTCGGACGTGAGATCTCCGTAACTCGACGTGTTGCGGCCTCCAAGCCGCCATCCCAACCCCCAGCGTTGGCGGACCCGATCGCGTGGATCCAGATCGGGAAGAGCAGACGAGTGATCCGTCACCGTGGCGTGCACGGTTGCTTCGTTCAGACAACGAACTCCGTCGAGCTCACCGCCTGCGCGGAAGAGCAGCATCAGGCGGGTCATCTCTTCCACCGTCGTCAGCAGACCACCCCAGGGCGCTCCGAATCCCCGCCAGTAATCCGAATTCCAATCGAAATCGGTTCCTGACCCTCCGTGCGTCAGCCCCTCGCCCGCCATCACGACATCCGACTCTCGATCCGACCTCGTCTGGATACCCAGACTCGTGTCTTTCAGTCCCAGGGGAGCGAAGAAGATTTCGTTCAGGTGGTCCGGCAGGCCGGTTCCCGTCACGCGCTCGACGATTTCGCCCAGCATCGCGATTCCGCTGCTTTGATACGACACCTTCGTCCCGGGATCGAACGCCAGCGGTAGTTCGCACGTCCGGGCAACGAAGTCCGACAACGGGCGATGGGCCTCTCGGTATGCCCGATTCTCGGGGATCTGGTCGGGTAAACCTGACGTGTGCGTCATCAGGTGCCGAACCCGGACGCCTTCCTTCCCACTTGCCTCGAACCCCGGCACGAGATCGGCCACCCGATCATCCAGACTCACCTCTCCACGCTCGATCAGCCGGGCAACCGAGGCCGTCACGATGGGCTTCGTAATCGAGGCGACCAGGAAGATGGTATCCCGCTCGACCACCTCGGCTTCGTCAGCCAGCCGCCGACGCCCCACGCAGATCGGCTCCAGAGCCACGCCGCCGCGCGTCACCTGCATAGCCGCTCCCATGAGATCGTCCGACGCGTGGGCGTTCGTGAGCAGTTGGCGGACGCCATCAAGACGCTCGCTCGAAAAACCGACGGCTTCAGGATCCTGACTCATCATCTCAACCCTCGTGAGATTCGACAACCGAAGCGATCTCGTTCAGGCACGCGTCTCGCTCGGCGTCGTCCATCATGGCATTCAGAAAGGCGTTGGCCGCGATCTGACCGATCTCCTCGAAGCTGAGCCCCATTTCCGAGTGCATCCATCGATACTCATCCGACAGGGTCTGGCCGAACGGAGTCGGATCGTCCGTGCTGACCGTCACTCGAACACCCGCGCGGTGTAGATCTGGCAGAGGATGTCTGTCCAGACTCTCGGTGACACCCAGCTTGACGTTAGACCACGGACACATATCGAGCGTCACACCGTCATCGAGAAAACGCTGAACCAGGGTAGCGTCATCCGCCGCTCCGACGCCGTGCTCGATCCGTTTCACCCGGAGCAGATCCAATGCCTCCAGCACGGACGCCGCCCCACCGAATTCTCCTGCGTGAGCCTTAGTGATCATCCCCCTCGAACGAGCTGCCTGGTAGAGCCCGAGGAAATCGTTTGAGTCTCCGACCCGTTCGTCCCCGTGCAGATCGATCCCATCCACGTTTTCCGCCCACACGGCTTCCTCCCCGATCTTCAGGATATAGGGGGTGTCTCGGTCGCGGGAAAGACCGGCGATGATTCGCACCGTCAACCTCTCCGGTGCCCCTGCTTTGAGGGCCGCCACGGTTTCGACGACGGGAAACGTGTAAGCACCGACACCAAAGGACATTTCCGCGTACCTCACGTTCTGGTCCGCGAGACCCCGCCAGATCTCTGTTGCCGCCTTTTCAATCCGCTCGAGGGTGTTCAGGTTTCCACGCCAGGTCAGGTTGAGGACGTGAATGAACTCGGAAAAGGTCGTGTATCGGTGGGCTCGATCGAGCCAATCAGGATAGACCGGGATCGGCTCGTCCGACCACGCCCTCGCAAGATGCAGAGCCACGGCGCCCTCGAGATGGAGATGCACCTCGCACTTGGGTAACGCCTGCACGAAGGACGCCAGGCGTTCGCTGTCGGCTCTGCGCGTCATGACGGAGCGTCAGCGTCGAATCGATAGTCTCGCTGGCTTGCGATGGGGCCGTCCTGGTGCCACACGGACCCGAATGGGTGCTCGTTTCGGTTCCGCTTGGGGAGCCTGAGGATGGCCTCTTCGCAACGCACGCGTTCTCGCCTCATCCCGCATATGAGAATTCCCGTATCCTCGAACACCGAATCCGCAAGCTGATACGCGTCGTCCGCGCAATATTGAAAGACCAACCCGCGACGTGGCTGGCCCGTTCGATTCACGTCGGAGGCGTGCAGCGTCAGACAATGGTGGATGCTGATTCCGCCCGCTCGCGGCGTCACGTCGACGATCCGGCGCTCGTCCGTCCATCGATCGGGCTCCTGGCACGCCCCCGTAAAAGGGCCGTCGACCGTATGGTCGAGTAGTCCCCAACGATGGCTTCCCCGCACGATCTGCATGCACCCGTTTTCTGGCGTCGAATCGTCGAGCATGACCATCACCGCGAGCAGATCGGAATTCGTGTGCGGGAAGAAGGCGAAGTCCTGGTGCCAATGAAACTCGCCCTTTCCCTTTGCGGGGGGTTTCGTCGCCAGTTTCGAATGTTCCAGCTGAATATCCTCACCGAGTATGGGGATTATGAGTTCGACGATGCGACGATCCTTCGCCAGGTCCATGGAGGTCGAGTCAAGAGGTGTGTAAATAGATCAGGCGGCCAGCTTCTTCCCGGAGTCGATTGTGGTCATAGTTTGGTTGTGCTGTGCATAAACAACGTGTAACAGATGGGGTGCATTGAGTCGCCGGAAGCGTTTCTCGGCGACCATCAGTGTTCGCCAGATGAGAGCGCTTGCCGCGACGACCTTCTTGTAGCGTTTGGCGGCGTTGGTTCGTAACCGCACGGATGCAAAGGGGCTCTCGACGATGTTGGTCGTTCTCAGGTGGCGCCAGTGTTCTTCTGGGAAATCGAAGAAGGTGAGCATCCTATCCCAATCCCGTTCGAGTGTTGCCACCGCCTTCGGGAACTCGTTGCGATATCGTGCGACGAACTGCTTGCGCAGCTTCTCCGCATCCTGACGCGTGCTGGCATAGGGAATCTGGACGAGCAGTGCACGAGCTTGAGGCTGCTGACGTTTGTGGATCTGGTCCGGGACGTTGAGAATCTTGTGGTTCCAGCACCGCTGCTGACGGGTGTGCGGCCAGACCTGATCGACGGCAGACCAGATGCCCATATTGCCATCGGCCGCCATCAGAATGGGGTGATCCAAGCCGCGATCCCGTAGGTCTCTAAGGACAGCCAGCCAGGACTCGGTCGACTCGCGATACCCAGGCACCAGGCCCAGAACCTCTTTGCGGCCGTCACTCATGGCGCCGATCACGACAAGCAGACACGCCTTATCTTTCTCAAGTCCGGCTTTGACGTAGATCCCATCGGCCCAGGCATACACGAGCTCACGATCGTCCAGGCGTCGTTCCTGCCAGGTCTGGTAATCAACCTCCCATTGACCGCGGAGGCGAGCAATCGACGAGGGGGAGAGCGGAGCCCCATCACCGAGAAGCCCTCGCAGGGCCAACTCGAAGTCGCCCTGAGACAGACCGTGGAGATAGAGCTCCGGGAGCAGTTCCCCCACCTCTCTCGTGCGCCGAGCGAACAACGGCAGAATCCTGCTCTCGAAGCGCTCCTCCAAACCGCGAACACGGGGCCGCTTGATCTGGATCGTGCCGCAAGAGGTCGACAATCGCCGCAGCTTCCCATAGCCGTTGCGATAACCGGATCCTGCATCTACGGCTTCTTTGCGCTCATACCACCCGCGTCCGAGGAACTGGGTCACTTCCTCCTCAACGATGGACTGAATGCGAACCTCGATTTCCTTACGCAACCACCCCTCAAGGGTTTCCCACGTCGGCATGGACAACGAGGGGGACTTCGACTTATGTTTTCCCACGGCGATCCTCCTTCCCACCGGGCCTGTGAACCCGGTATTTCGTGGATATTGTTATCTCACGGGAAGTGTAGGGTCGCCTTTTCTATTTTTCCACACCTATTGATTGTAGCTCTCTCCATGAATGCGGCGTGATAGGACGTGATCGACAGTAGGTGTACAGTCTTCTCCTCGTATCCCTTCGCCACCTGTGCTTCGACGACATCCGGATCGGCACACGCTGATCGCAGCCTCTCGACTTCATCGGGTGGGATCAGGTCGTCAACGACGAGATAACCGTCTTCGCGGAATCGCCTAATCTGCTGGTCCGTCAAGCTCATAGAAGAGCATCGCGACCAGAGGTCGCTCCTACCCGGTTTTCATGAACACCGAACACCTCCGGTCACCACTCTCGTGAATTCGGAACCTCCATCCACTGGCAATCGTTGGCGATCGACGCCTGGCTTACCAGTCCCGGCAGGGTCATGTCCATCGCCTCGTGGATCCCGATGGGACAGGCTGTTCCTTCATCGATGCTCTGAACGAAGTCCATCACCTCGAAGTAGTCTCCACCTCCGTGGCCGGCTTTCATCGCCTCTTCCGTCGGATCGCGCCACATATCGGGCAAATACTCGGCTTCGAGCTCCGTCAGGTCCATCCACGCATTCTTGTCCTCGCAAAGACCCTCGAGCCAGATACGATCGGGCTCTCCCTGGGCCCGCGATGACTCGTAGCATCCCTTCGTGCCCTGAAGCGAGTAGTTGACCATCGAATGTGGGCGTTCAGAGAGCATGTCGACACGAATCTTGATCAACCCGCCGCGCTCGGTCTTGCACAGCATCACGCACGTGTCCTGGTTTTCGTAGGCGTCACCGCGTGGGTCCTCGTAGTGGTGGCCACTCCCCTCGCAACACACTCGGACGACGCGGTCACCGGGCATCCATTGGAGGATCGGCCCCAGACTGTGCGTGCCATAGGTGACCCCGTCGATCCCGGTCTGCCATTTTCGGCGCCACGTCGTGATCTCGTTCAGCCCTTTCAGTTCGTGCAAATACTCCCCTTCAGCGTAATACACATCGCCGAACAAGTCCCTCTCGGACAGCGCCCTGACGAGCACACACGGCTTCCGATAGGTATAGTTCTCGGCCATCATGTAAACGGCGTCCGAAGCTCTGGCCGCCGCGACAAGATCACGACACTCATCCACGGACACGGCCGCCGTCACCTCGCTCATCGCGTGAACGCCCTGCTCGAGCGCCTTGATCGCCATGGGCGCGTGAAACGGCATGGGCGTCCCGATCACGACCGCGTCGACATTCGACTTCTCCAGCATCTCGTCGTAGTCGGTGTAGGACTCTGACGCACCGAGACGCTCAACCGCTTCGGGCAACTCTTCTTCATTCACGTCGCACACGGCGTGAATCCGCGTCAGCGGATGCGTGTCGAATGCCGCGCGAAAGCTCTTCCCTCGACCCACGGCGCCGACAATGCCGATGTTCAGCTGTTCGGCCATTCGTCTCCCCAGTGGTGGCCCGGATCCGCAACGAAGCTCATCTCTTCTTTTCGGGTTGGATGCACGATACACATCTCTCGTGCGTGCAGCGCAATGGCGTCGCTGCCGAAGGATCGAACAGACCCATAGCGTCGATCGCCCACGACGGGATGCCTCCGGTGCGCGAACTGAACGCGAATCTGATGATGTCTGCCCGTTTCGAGTGCGATCTCCACCGCGCTGACATCCTCGTCGAAATGGGTCCTCACAAAACTCAGCCGCGCTTCCTGACCTTCTCCTTCGTTGCCGACCCTCGACGTGCGTTCGTCCCGAACAAGGTAGTCCGTCCAAGCTCCGCTGTCCTTCGTTTTCCCTTCGACCCGAGCCCAGTAGAGCTTCCGGGTCCGACGTTCCCTGATCTCTTCGGACAGCCTGGCCGCTGCCTTCGACGTACGTGCCAGCACCACGACGCCCGACGCAGGCCGATCGAGCCGGTGTACCAGAGCGAGGAAGACGTTACCGGGCTTCCCGTGCTTCGCCCTGATCCAGTCCTTCCCCTCATCCAGCAGCGTCGACCGCCCTGTCTGGTCGCCCTGTACCAGTTGTCCGGCCGGTTTGTTGACGACGAGCAGGTGATTGTCCTCGTATATGAGATCCATCTTTGTCTCTAAGACTCACGAGAAACGCGCGCAACCCGTACTGGATGCACTGGCATCCATTTTCCCTGGCCGGAAAAAAGAGTTCTCAAACAAAGACAGCCTGTCATTTCGACACGGTCTGGGGTCCGGGCCAGACTATCCCCCGCAAGGCGCCGGACGATCCGTGGAGAAATCCCTTCGCGACGAAGCTTCGCTACACGGACAGTTCCTGCAGCATACGCGCAGGGATCTCTCACCCGTGACGAGGGCCTGCTTCGCTGGCGCGAATCGGGTTCGAGATGACAAGCCGCCCACTGTCATCCTTACGAATCCTTTAGTCGCTCCTTCTGCCAGGTTTTCCTCGTCCCATAGTAGTCGTCGATCGGGCGATGCGGCGACTCATCAGCGTCGGTCCTCCGCGCATAGAGCAGCACATCCATCCAGCCTTCATCCGTACGAAGCCGATCCGCGAGTCGGGCCTCTTTCCGAAAACCAGCCGTCTCCACGAGTCGGGTAACGTCGTCATCGCAAGCGGCGATCGAGATCTGGAGCGTACGAATGCGGATCTCGCCGGCCCGTTCGATGGCCATTTGCAGGAGTGCGCCCGTCTCGTCCTGGTAGGCCGGTGTCACTCGAAAGCTCAACGCAGCCACGTGCTGTTCGTAGAAGGTACCGACCCGTTCGAACGCTGCCGCGCCGACGAGCGCACCGGCCGGATTCTCCAGCACGACATAGCCACCTCGCCCGTCTTCAATACGTCGCATCAATTTGACGAAATGACTCTCGTATCGCATTCCCGCGTAGGTCTGAGTCAGCGGGTCTTTCAGCAGCCAGTTCGGTTCAGGATGATTGTAGAGGGCGGACAATCCAGGCAAGTCGCCCCAGTGTGCTGCCCTCACCGTCGCCTGCCCGTTATGACACCATCGAGTGTCGTCGAAGTCCTCCGCACCGGGGGCCAGATAGCGCATCCCGTCGCCCACGTAGTAGCAGAACCCGTGTCGCTCGTAAAGGTGACCGGCGATCGGATTGGTAGTACAGAGATAAAGCGCCTTCCCATCATCCTGTCGAAACCGATCGATTGCAGCTTTCATCAAGCAGGAAGCAATGCCCTTGTTTCGATGCCGTTCATTCGTAGCGACGAACTCGATGACGCCCACATCTCGTCTGTCGGTTGCCACATAATAGCTCAACGAACCGACGACTTCCCCATCGATCTCCCCCACGAAGTAAGGGGTGAACAGCCAATCGACGAATGCACCCCCTAACAGGTCGTCTCGGACGTCGCGCCAACATCCGACCTTGTCCGCATTCGCGCCGAGCGGTGGTTCGACGGTACAGATCGTCATCTCCTCACCGTTTCTCAGCGTGATGAGCTCAGACATGAATGTAGTCCGTTGTGAAGTGAATTTTACCGATCCCCAAGTTGACCAACGCCCAGTATAGTCTGTCCACTGGGGATAGGCAGCAACAAAACGCCCCCTCCTGTAAAAGGGAGGGGGCATTGTCATTCGACGTGGATCAATCTCGGCCGCCGCAGTCACATTGTCCTGACACTCACTCCTCAGCAATACAGTAGAGGTGTGTGTAAGTCCTTAAGAAGAGTTCGTTATCGACAATCACGGGAGATGCCGAGATCCCCTGATCGAGCACGTTGGCGGCCATAATCTCGAACATCGGGCTATTCTTGACCGTAAGGGTGGTGCCATTCCGGCCAGGAACATAGAAATGATTCTTCGTTCCAGTCAGCGAAGCGTACACGTGACCGACCCCTCTGGGCAGCCGCTCGGGTCCATAAATCTGCTCTCCCGTCTTGGCATTGTAACTGGACAGGATGCCTTCCCGGCCCTTGACGAAGAACATGCGGTCTCCGTAGAGGATTGGGGATGAAACATACGGAGTATTCCTACTAATCGACCAGAGAACGGCATCGGTACCCGTGATGTCGCCTTTCGCCTTGTCCAAAAGAATCGCCTGCATAGCCGACCCGCTGTGGCCACTGGTCACATAAACAATTCCATCTGCGTGAATCGGCGTGGGAACCACGAGTGCGCCCAGACCTGCGCATTCCCAGATCAGCTTTCCCGTAGCAAGGTCGTAGCTTCGAGTCTTCCCCGTCGCGGGAACGACCACGTGATTGACGCCTTTGTGCTCGATCACCGCCGGTGACACCCACGTTGTCTTTTCGTCCCGAGACGTTCGCCAGAGTTCCTTCCCCGTGCGCTTGTCGAGTGCAACGATGAAAGAGCTTCCCTCGTGGTCCCAATTCACCACCATCCTGTTGCCGTGAATCGTCGGAGTGCTGCCCTCGCCAAAGTTGTTGTGGGTCTGCATCTCGCCCAGGTCTTTCTCCCACTTGATCTTACCATCGAAATCCAGGCAGTAGAGACCCATCGATCCGAAATTCGCATACAGATGCTCGCCATCGGTCAGACCCGAGATGTTGACCTGGGTAGAGGTGTCGTGCTCAACCTGGGCCTGCGTCGCTTCGCGAAGAACCTTTTCCCAGACGGGCTTCCCGGTCTTGCGGTCGATTGCCAGCAACTTGAATTGGTAAACCGCTGCGCTTTCCTCGCTTTTCGGCCTTACTTCTTCGGCGGTCTGCACGTAGATCCGATTGTCCCACATAATAGGTGTAGCGTGACCCGTTCCCGGAATCGCCGTCTTCCACCGGATGTTCTTGCTCTCACTCCACTCGACGGGTGGGTTTCCTTCAGCGCGACCGTTTCCGTTCGGGCCCCTCCATCGGGGCCACTGCGATGCCTGGAGTGGGGCCACAACCATGAACGTGAAAGCAATCGTCAAAAATGTGCACCGTAATCGCATCTGTTCTCCTAATCTAATTGGTTTCGCAACAGTCAACCGGCTACAGACTCAAGGTACGGAAACCCAACACATACTCAACCCTGCAGTTGAGAGAGTCTCCGCTTCCAGGTCTCACGCTCCGCAAGATCAACGGGCGTAAACGCCCCATCACGGATCGTGTCGACCATCTTGGGTCTGACATAAAGTGGCAGCCATATCCGGCTCCGTGATCAATCCGAGTTCGCGCCCATTCGCCAGGTCATCCAGATCCATCACGAAATGTGTGACACCATCCGCCCTGACGATCACGTCGGCGAAGTGATCGGTAAACACCCAGGCGTCGAGACGTAAACCGTCGATCCTATGTGGACATACCAGGGCCAACCGGGTTCTCGATCGTGTGCTCATCAGTATAGATCAGGTAGCCCTTCTTCCGGTTGGGCACTCGATCTGAATCCATCCAGACATCCCGGCGACTCCCACTTCCCGTCAAGCTGGAGAGCCCGGACACTCCTACTACGGAAGTGTGCTGGAGCAGGGCATTTTCGGAGCACATCGTAGGACACGTCAAACCGCTCTACGTTGATCAGGTCTTTCTGGTTAAAGCCCAGATCCGTTTCGATCGTGTGATTTACCTGCAGGTAGGACAGCAAGGTGGTCGTGACGAAAATGAATGAGAAAACGAACTGTGTGATGATCAGCGTTTTGCGCAGTGCGAAGCGTTTGTTTTCCAGGGCCACAGTGCCTTTGATCACTTGAGAGCGTACCGTCGCCGACATTACCAACGCGGGATAAACCCCGGCCAGGAGACCAACAAGGACACCGAACACACCGAAAATCGCCCCGAGTTCGACATCCTGCGGCTCCACAACGACTCGCGCCCTCATCGATTGGATCGACCAGAGGTTATTGAACGCGTCGAGGAGCCAGCCGAACACCATACCGCCGAAAACCAGAGCAGCCAACGACACCACGACCGATTCGGTCAAGAACTGCATTCGAATCTGTCGACGCGCTGCGCCAACCACCTGACACACACCGACCTCCCTGGCTCGCTGCATCGAACGCGCAACGGAGAACCCCACGTAATTGAAGCGACGATGCTGATGACCGAGAAACTTCGATGACGTGCCAAATTTCGAAGGGCGGTGGTGACGTAGTTCTTGAACATCAGATTCCTCGATGTCGGGCGTAGAGTCCTCACGACTGAAAACGTCTCAGATCTGCTACCTACCGCTTTGCGATCCCCGTGCCAGCGAGGAATGGGCCTCCTGATGCGCATTCCGCCTCCCGGAACGTCGATCGACCGTCCGAACCTGAACACTGCTGTCCCATTTCCGAACAGTACGCGAAAAGGCCCACCGCTATGGGTGGGCCTATCTGCTAATCGGGCGATCGTCTTCCGAGCTCAGCCCGTTGCTTCGTCTCGGTCAACCCAGCCGTCGAGAAGGTGTATGATCCGCCTCCCATAACCCGCGTTCTTCTCCGAGTGCGTGCACTGAATGATCGTGACACCCTCTTTGTTCAGCTCCGTGAACCGCTCCATGATCTCCGTGCCCTGCTCGGAGTTGAGGTTACCCGTCGGTTCGTCCGCCAGGATGAGCTTAGGTTTGATGATCAGCGCCCTCGCGACACCCACGAGCTGTTGCTGTCCGCCGGAGAGCTGGTTGGGGAAGAGGTCTTTCTTGGCCACGATCCCGAATCGATCCAGCATCTCCGCGACACGTCCTCGTCGTTTGCTCCCCTTGACCTTCTGGTAGAGAAGGGGCGTTTCGAGATTTTCGGCGATCGTCAATTCGTCGATCAGATGATAGCTCTGGAACACGAATCCAATATGATCGCGATGGAGCTCCGTTCGTTTCCGTTCGTTCATCTTCTGGACAGGTTGATCGTAGAAAGTGTATGTCCCGTTGGAGGGTGTATCGAGCATACCCAGAATGTGGAGCAGCGTCGACTTGCCCGCGCCCGACGGCCCCATAATCGACACGAACTCGCCTTCATCGATCTCCAGATTGATCTCCCGAAGCACGAACGTCTTGATGAACTTGTTCGAGTAGTGCTTTTCGATTCCATCCAGCTTGATCATCGCGCGACCTCCTGAACCTGTTGGAACATCACGGGGATCTCACGCTCCGTCGGCGCCCCGATCTGGACTAGCCGCCAGCCCTCTTCGTACCCCTCGATCATCCTCTTCAGAACCAGCGCACGCTCCTCCCCCGGATGTGCTTCGCGCTGCCAGTCGAAGATGTCGATTCGGTAGGTCATGGTCCGCTTCTCACCATTGACCGTCAATTCGACTTCGATCGTGTCATCTGCATCCACAGCCGGCAATTCGATCTTAACCTTTGGCATATGGCCCCCGCGATCCGTTTATCGTTGTCCGTCTTCCGGTTCCCGGATAACGGATAACGGTTCTCGTTCCACCAGCTCTCAACGTGACCACAACAGACGTCATCCCCACGACGCCCGGTAGCTATGCTAGACGTGGAACTCTTCTTGCGCCCCTTCTGTAACCACCCGACCGTCGAACAAGTGGATCACGCGGTGGGCATAGCCCGAATCGTGTGTCGAGTGCGTGACCATCACGATCGTCGTCCCGTTCTTGTTCAGCTCGGTCAGAAGATCCATCACTTCGGTACCGTGCGCGGAATCCAGGTTACCCGTCGGCTCGTCAGCCAGAATCAGCTTCGGTCGCGAAACAACGGCGCGGGCAACGGCCACACGCTGCTGCTGACCGCCCGAGAGCTGTTGCGGGAAGTGCTTTTGACGATGTGCGATCGCCATGTACTCGAGCACGTCGTTCACTCGCTCTTTCCGTTCCGAAGAGGATACGCCTTGGTACAACAGAGGCAACTCGACGTTCTCGTAGACGGTTAGCTCGTCGATCAGGTTGAAGCTCTGGAAAACGAACCCGATGTTGTGCTTACGGAGATTCGCCCTCTGCCGTTCGTTGTAGCCCGACACTTCCTCCTCGTTGAAGAAGTATTCTCCCCCGCTCGGCTTATCCAGCAGGCCTAAAACGTTCAACAAAGTCGACTTTCCACATCCGGAGGGGCCCATGATGGCCACAAACTCTTCCTCATTGATATCGACACTTACGTTGTTGAGCGCTGCGGTCTCGACCTCCTCTGTGGTGTAGACCTTAGCGAGCTCCTTCGTCTGAATCATCAGCTAAGCCTCCGTTTCCGTTGAATACCGGCCGTCAGTTGACGACCGGACCGATCTCCTCCGCACTTCACTTCAATACGAGTTTTTCAATTTCCTCGTAGTTTTCGTACGAAGACGTCACGACACGCTCTCCAGGTCTCAGCCCATCCAGAACCTCGAAAAACTCCGGGTTCTGACGGCCGATTCGAACGTCGCGGCGGACGGCTTCGCCTTCGGTTTCGATCACGAAGACCCAGTTTCCGCCCGTGGTCTGGTAGAATCCGCCACGCTCGAGCAGGAGGGCCTCTTCGAGATCCCCCAGCGCGAGCCGTATCTGTAGGGTTTGACCCCGCCGGATGTCGTCAGGTGTCGCCGAAGTAAAGGTCATGTCGACGACGAATCGTCCTTCGAGCACTTCGGGAAATACGCGGCGAATAGTAAGCTCGAAGGGTTTTCCAGCCAGATCGAATGTACCGGTCTGCCCCGCGTTGATCCGAGTAATGTAGAATTCATCGATCTGGGCGCGAACTCGAAACCCGTCCAGCACGTCCACCTGCCCGAACCTCACCCCCTTGATTTTCTGCTCCCCGATCTCCGCGTTCAGCGACGTCAGCTGACCCGTCACGGGAGCGCGAAGGGTGAGATTGTTCAGGCTCCTCTTGGCCGCTTCCAAATTGAAGGTCAACCGGGTTTGTGCATTCTCTAATTGCGCGAGTTGGGTCTTGCGCGAAAGGGAATCCTGGCGCACAGTCTCACGCATGAACTCCAGTCGCCGCTCCCAGTAGTTGAAATCATCCTTTTCCGATTGGAAGGCCCGATCGGATAGAATAAGCCGCTTGTGCAACTCCTCATCCACCTGGAAATCCCGCTTTCGCCTCAGAACGGTCTGTTCCAATTCGAGAAGCTGCTGCTGCCGCGAAATAGTTTGCTGAGCCAGGGTGATGCGTGTGTTTTCGAAATTGTTGACCTGCTCGTAGAAGAGCGCCTCCTGGTCCATCACCTTGAGCTCGAGTTCCGGGTTCGTGAGCTTCAGGATCGGGTCCCCCTTCTGAACCATCGCGCCGGCCTCCAGGTAAACCGCCTCGACGCGACCATTCTCCTGCGCGTCGAGAAAGATGGTCTGGATCGGCAGGACCTCGCCGCGAACGGGAATGAATTCCTGGAACGGACCCCGCTCGACCGTCGAAATCGTGATACGCTCCGTCTGGACGTTGAGACGCGTACTGTGGTCCCCGAAAATCAGCTGGTAGACGACGGCACCCCCGAACAAGGCACCTGCCCCTACCGTCGCAATCCTGCGAGGCGGCCACTTCCGCCTGGCAACAATCCGATCCATCCCCTGACGAGGGGCATTTTCCTTCGTCGGAAGCGGGATCTCCTTGCCACGATCCGCATCCTCGTTCGTTGATGTGCCGGCAACCCGAGCCGCCAGCGACTGGCGACGTTTGGATTCGTCCTGTGAGTCGGTGTCTTTGGGTCCACCGTCCAGCATCAGATGACAAGATCCTCTTCCAAATGTGCAAGATCCGTGCGAAGTCGCTTCCGACCCCGTTGCAACCAGATCTTCAACGTTCCGATCGGCACGTCCAGCGATCGCGTAATTTCCTCATACGACCATTCACGAATGTAATGTAACCATAAAGCCCGCCGGTAGTTGGTGGGAAGATGTAGAACCTTCGCGCGTAGCCTGCGCCGGCTATCCCGGCGCGAAAGATCGTGGCCGGGGTTGGGCGTCCCTGGCATCACGTCCAGGATCGGCTCGCGCTCCAAACGTTCCTGGTTCGCTTCTCTCGTTTTGCGTTGCCGCAAATGAGACGCGCTCACGTTGATGGCGATCCGCGTCAACCAGGTCGAAAACGTCGCATCCTGGCGAAACCTGGGCAATGCCCGAAAGGCCTTGATGAACGTCATCTGGACAAGGTCCTCGACATCGTCGTGGTCCCGAACGGCGCGGGAAACCTGGGCCAGCACTCTGTGGCAATTAACGCGGTAGAGTTCAAAGAAGGCCGACTGATCTCTCCTGAGAGCATCGTGAATCAAGGTGGGGCTCAGAAGCTTCGGAATTCAAGGGCGTCCTCCGGTCGCGGATAGGGTCTTTGTCTGCGTCGAAACCGAGCTGTGCGACTGGCGGCCAACCCGGAGATTCGGCCAGAACAGGGGAACATTCTGGTCGTGGACGATGACGAAGACGTCCTGCTCGCTACGCGTCTTCTGTTGAAACCACGCGTCGAGCAGATCCATACAGAACCGGAAAACATCTCCGCCAGACTCGAAGCAACGACGTATGACGTCATCCTGCTCGACATGAACTTTTCGCAGGATGCCACCTCCGGACGCGAGGGGTTCACCTGGCTGGGACGCATTCTGGAGCAGGATCCGTCAGCCGTCGTCGTGCTCATCACGGCCTTCGGTGGAGTCGAGACCGCGGTCGAGGCCATCGACAGAGAGCAACAGACTTCGTGCTCAAACCCTGGCAGAACGAAAAGCTCCTGGCCACGCTGTCGGCCGCGGCGAGGCTGAGGGCATCGCGACAGGAGGTTTCGGACCTTCGCTCTCGCCAGAAAGGCCTGACCCACACCCTCGATCGAACGGGAAACGGCCTGCTCGGCCACACCCGGCGGAGGCTCCAGCTGGTCCCCCCATCTCTCTCATCTGACCTTCGTGCCCACGGGTTGGTTTTCACACGCTGGAGCGCCACACGTGCCACGCCAGATACACCCACCCCGCTAGGAAGGCCACCCCTCCCAACGGCGTCACCGCACCCAACCACCGAACACCCGTAAGAGCGAGCACGTAAAGACTCCCCGAAAAGACCACGATCCCCGCGACGAACAGCCATCCCGCGATCGTCAGACCACTCCCCGGCCACTGCGTCGCCGCCCAGGCGACCGCCAATAGCGCCAGCGCGTGATACATCTGGTATCGCACTCCGACTTCGAAGACATCGAACAGATCAGTTGGCAGTCTTTGCTTCAAAGCGTGTGCGCCGAAAGCTCCGAGCGCCACGCCAAGGAACGCGAGCAGTGCTCCCATCGTGAAAAAGGTGCGTACCATACTGTTCCCCTTGGGTGTTCGGTGTATTGTCGATTCTCAGTGTCAAAAATAATGGCTATGGCCATAGCCCGGAAACCAGATCACATCGACGGCGAAGGAAAGCCCCGCGGCGACAAAGTGCCCGAGCGCAAGCCCGATGAAGAAAGGTTTTGCCCGATCGTAGTGCATCAGTCCTCCGATTCGGATCAGGATCGTCTTGATGGTCCAGGCCGCAAACAATGTGAGTACCGTCCACTGGACCTGGCCGACGGATGCGATCGAAAACCCGATCGGATGCAGCCTCCACCACGTGAAACGATGGCGCAGTCGCGTCAACAGGAACGTTGCTATGACGCCGATCGCGAAGAAGACGACGTACCAGGGCTCAGGACCTTGTCCCGCCGTCATCTTGCCGACGATGGTGTTGAATGGAACCTGCCCGCCTCTGCGGAAGACCCATTCCCCAAAGTTGTAACCGCCGCTTTCATAGGCCAGACGCAACGAAAACCAGAAGGAGATGACCAGACTCAATCCCAACCGAGGGCCATTGCCTTCACCAACGCACCTCGGGACGCCCGATGTTCAGTATGGATGCGGGCCGCGTGGGCACCGAAGGGCATGAAGTTGGCGATCGGGTCGCACGCCCACGCGTAGGACAGCGCCAGTCCGGTCATCGTCGACGATGACAGCAGACCGGGCCCCACCACGTGCATCGCGAACGCCTGCGGCAACAACGGGCCGCGGACGAAAACCAATCCCCCTTCGATCACGATACGCGTCAGACCCAGGTAGAGAGTCGCCACCGCATAAAACAGGAGGAGCGCGATCGGCAACGAGATTCCGATAGCGTGCAGCCACAGCAGAATGTAAAGCGATGAAACAAGGACCGTCACGCACGCCGCCCGATACCCCATCATCTCTGCCGAATCGTCGACAGCCGGATCGCGTCGAACAGCCCGTCGCCAGACCTTGGCCAGATGGTCGCGCGCGACCCAGATCCCTCCGCCCACGAGTGCGGAAAACGCTCCGAAGCCTTGCCACGCGAGCGACGCCGGACTGACGGAATAGATCTCCGCCGTGCCGATCGTGAAACCCGTGCGGTTGAAGAGCGAGATCTCGGCCAGGTTCCACAGGTTGAAGACCCACACGCTCATCAACACGTCCGTATGAACGAAGTAGGCGATGCCGAGCAGCGGGAGCGTCAGCGTCGACGAAATACCGGGAAAGACCTTTCCCCGTCGGATGGAAAGCCGTATGCGACCGAGCCTCGGCCACTGGGGATAGAAATAAGCGGGGATCTCCCACAGAATCTTTAGGAACGAAATGGCGAACCCCGACCAGAACAGCCGTGAGGTCACCACCGAGGGAAAAATCACACACGACGCATTCATCACCGACAGGGGAATATCAGCCAACGGGAATCCCAAACGTTCCGAATCCACCCACTGGGCCCGGAAGACGACGATCAGCGCGATACTCAGTGCCAGCGTCGCCGCCACCAGACTCCCCCACCATCCCAACGGCACGACCCAGGCATCCCACGGAATATCCGCACCCGGCGGTCGTCCCTCGAAGAACCAGGCCGTCGCGGGTCCATCTGGAGGCACCGCCCAGACCGGCACGGCATCGTGGAGATACTCGGCCCAGCCGTTCTCGGGTGTCGCGAAGTAGTATGTCGACGCGGTGATCGACAGGATGTATCCCGTGATCCCGTAGGTCGGCACCGAAGCTGCCGCCAGCAGCATCACATAAATCACGCCCAGATCAGCTTCGGACAGACCGGCCGATGTTCGAATGGATTTAACCAGGGGGTTCAGCAGGAGGGTGACGACAACGAAGGAGGACGCAAGCCCGAGCGGGAAGTAATTCGTCGTCATCAACGTCGAGTGAACGATCCACTCGGAGTAGGGCGCGATGACGTTCAATGCCCCCACGCAAGCGCACCCGACAACGAGGGCACGGCCGGTCAGGCCGTTTCGGGTGGGGCTCGCAGCTTCTTCAGTCCTAGGTTCCATCGCCAAGTCTCACGCTCGACATTCGGCGTTGGTCATTCGATGTTGGACATTTTCAGAACCATAGGCGAAATGTCCAACACCGAACATCCAATGTCGAACGCTGAACGCGTTGATCGTCCAGTGTCTGTTCGCAGCCGGGAGGTACATCCTGAGCGGAGTCGAAGGGCTGCTCCCACCAAAGAAATTCACATCTCCTCAGCCCCCTTCTCCCCTGCTGTCTTACCAAGAATGGACACCGTGACCATCCCCGAAGAACCACAGGTAATCGCCGAGGAACGATAGACCCACGCCAAGCGCATATCCAGCGATCAACCCCAGGCAAAGCGGTCGCGTACGGTTGTAGAGCGCGGCGCCCCCGATTCGCATCACCACGAACTTGGCCATCCAGGCGAGGAACACGGCGAACACCGAATTGAGCGTCGCGTAGGTCAGTGGAATCGTAAAACCCACGGGATGGATCGGCCACCAGGGAAGTCGGGCCCGAGCGAACAGAATCCCGGCCATCACGACCGCGCCGATGCCGTAGAACAGGAGCCGTTCGAGGTCGATGCTCCTCGTGTCCTGCATCTTCTTGATCGTCACGGTAAAGGCGTGCTTGCTGCCCGACGAAAAGGGATAGTCGCTGAAATTGTAGGCGCCGCGTTCGTAGCCCCAGTTAAACGTCACAACCGTGCAGACCACGATGCCCACGACGATGGCGACCGAGACCGCAAGGGTCATCCGTCGACGGCGCCCCGACACCAGCTCGCCCAGCCGAGCAGCCTGAATCAACGGGGTCGCAAAGAGCCCCTTGCCCTGGGAGAAGAAGACGTACGTAAACGCACTCATCGTCATCGACGCGGGAGACAGATTGCCCGGTCCCAGCGCATAGATCGAAAAAACCTGTGGGGTGAGCGGCGCCCGCACATAAACCAGGCCCGATTCTGCCACGATGCGACCGATGCCCACGAACACGATGAACGTAGCGAACACGATCAGCGCGATCATCGACGGGGACATCCCCGCCGCCAGAAGCCAGAAGAAAATCAGAGCCACAGAGGCCGCCAGCCCCCAGACCGCCGCCCGGTATGAAAGAATCTCGTCGGAATCGTCAACCGTCTGTTTACCGAGCGCCGTTCGCCACACCTGCAACAGATGCTCGCGAGCAACGAACAGCCCCCACAAGACGAAAACGGTCAGCCCTCCAAAGCTTTGCCAGCCCGACGCAGCGTGGGGCTGGCTCCACGAGTCCTCCGTCCCGGTGATCTTGAACCCCAGACGATTGAACCCATAGACTTCCGTCCCGACGATCAGATAAAAGATCCAGAGACTCAGGAGGACTTCCAGGTTCGCCAGGTAGGCGAACCCCAGGGTGAAGGTGTTGACCCGCGTGCGGAATCGGGGAAACCCCCTGAGCGGTGTCATCCAACGTCCCGCATAGTTGATGTAGGGCAGAAGCGGCGAGAAGAAGGTCGCAAAGTTCCAAACCATCACACCCAGCGGCATCACCAGCCCGACCCAGAACAGCCGTTCCCCCCAGAACAGACGTCGCTCTCCCCGGCCGCTATCCGCGACCCGGATCAGGTCCTCGGACGCCGCGACGAGGGGGTAGACCAGCCGCTCGTGCTGGCTCCAGGATTTCCGCAGGATCACCGCAATCGCCAACGTCGCATAGACCACGGCCGCGGTCAGGGCGAGCCACCACGCGATCGGCATCGCCCACACACCCCACGGAATCGGCACTTCTCCCGGCGGACCGTCGAAGAAATACGTCAGCGCCTGACCGGTGTCCCTGGGGGCGACCCAGTCGGGTATGTGGGGGTGGAAATACTCGCCCCACCGATTCTCCGCGTTCGCGAAGTAAAAAGGGGTAGCAATGATGCCGAGCAGGAACCCCATCAACCCCGACGTCGGGACCATCGCCCCGACGAATCCCATCGCCAGGATCACAGCGAGATCGGCAGATGTGAGCACCAGCCACGACCCCACGCGACGGAGGAAGGGAACGGAAACGGCCAGCAGGAAGTAGGAAACGAAAAGCGCCACCGGGTAGTGGCTGATGTTCATCCGGGAGGCGTGGACCACATACTCAGCGTAGGTGATCCAGAAGTTGATCCACGCGACAAGCAGACCCCCGATCCAGATGGCTCTGGGTCGAACGCCCTCACCGCCAGTCGCGCAAGCACCGACAGCTTCGGCACTCACGCCCACCGAGTCTGCCTGAGGTCAGACGTCGGGATCGAGGGCGGGCGGGCCCACACCCACATCGTTCTCCCGTCTACCGGGGCGTTTGCTGCGAAGCTTCTCCCCGACTGCCCCGCCCGTGTTATTCGAACCACAACCGGGTCGGTGTTTCTTCGAGGATCGCCGTTTGGACGGTTTCCGAAAGCCCCAGGGCCTGTCTGAACAGGTCCAGATGCTCGGCGTAGCTCGCTTTCTTCAACCAGTGTTCGCACGGAAAGTCCGAACCCCAAACACACCGATCGGGTCCAAAGGCCTCGATCAGCGTATGCAGGATCGCGTGCGTATCCGAAAACGGGTACGTCTCGTCCGATCCCGTCACGCCGAACGTCAGCTTCACGTGAAGGTGCTGGAACCGTGCGAGCCCGACGACTTCCCTCACCGTTTCAGAGTCGACACCCTCGGCAGCCGACGGATAGGCCGCGTGATCCAGCACGACCGGAACGTCCGTGTAGCGTGAGAGAAGATCGGCCAGTTGCGGCAGGTGATTCGTGCGGAGGTGCGCACAGATCACGACATTCAGATCTCGCGCCGCTTCCCAGAGCCGGACCGCGCCGTGGTGGTAGTAGAGGGGATGCGTGTCCCTCGTCGCCTCCATCCGCAACCCGCGCACGTTGTGATTCTGAGATAGATCGGTCAGCCTACACACACTCTCATCCGACCGTGGGTCGAGTGTGCACACGCCGACGGCCCAGGCGCTGTTCTCACGCGAGCAGTCCGCGAGCAACCGATTGTCCCATCGGTAGGCCGACCCCGTCTGAATCAGGACGGCCTGGGCGACACCGGCGTCGGCCATATTGCGTGCAAGATGGTCGACGGTTCCCGTACCCTCGGGCGGTCGGCTCGGCTCCTCGATCATCGGATAGATCGATTCATCCGGATGGTAGACGTGTGCGTGCGTGTCGACGATACCCATCAGCTTGCTCCGTTCACGGCCTCGCCTCGTTGGACGAGGTCGCCGTTGCGCTTCAGTCCCGAACCATCGACTTCCAGAACTCGATCGATCGTGCCGCTCCTGCTCTCTACGATCGCGAACGCTTCACCGTCGGAGTGAAAATCATCGAGCATCAGATCATCGCTCCCGGGCAGACGGACCGCGTAGTGGACGGTCCGACCATCCTTGAGCGAAATCCGACCGACCGAGACACCCGCTTCCCCGTCGAGTCGCTCTGCGTAGCTGATGGGCGACATCTCGCCACGAGCGATCGGAACAAGCACGTAGCTCATCGCCGTCGTCCCACTGCCCTCGGTCGCGTAGACCGCCGTCGGAAGGGGATGACATTCATAGGGCTTGCCGCGTGGGATCCAGCCCTGCACCACCGGGTCCTCCTGCCCGGAAACCACATCGAGTTCGGTCCCCTCCGGCACGATGCCGTAGATGCCCAGGTTACCCGCGTCCCGGTTGCACGTTTCGACGCTCTTCCCGTTCCCCACGACGTCCACCTTGATCGAATCGAGGTGAAATAGAGTCTCGTACCGATGGGAAGCGCCATCCATCGCCTGCAGGAAGTCCGTGACGATCCACACGTCCGGCTTCACGAACAGAACGGCACGCGTGTGCGTCACCGTCTTCAGCTTCTGAGTGCCGTAGCCGTCGTCGTAGCTCGCGGACGCATAGTCGAACGACGAGTTGCTCACCCAGGTGTGGGGCAGTGGCGCGCTCACCAGGTAATCTTCCCGAGGCCTCCCCTGTTGGTTCTGCTCCAGGCCGTCGACCAGAACCGTGTTGTGAGCCCGCGTGGAAAGAACGTATCTGCGCCATTGGGACCCGTCGTAGGGATAATTGCCGGGATCCGTCAGGTGCACGCGCCCCTCTGCGTAAACGACGATGTTCAGCTTGTCTTCGTGCTGGTGGCCGTAGCCGAACGGCCCGCCATCGAACAGCAGATACGCATCATCCTGGTCCCATCCGGAGCGCATCACAAAGTGCCCGGCGTAGGGAAAGGCGGTGGACAGCGTCGTCGGTCGTTCCCCCTGGCTTCCTCCACTTGCCGCCCATTGGAAGTCCTTTCGCTCGGGGAAGAACTCCAGCGCGTTCTTCATCCACGGGCGAATGTCGGTCCAATCCCCGTCGTTGAGCGCCGGCATCCTCAAGTCTGGCATCGCGAGGTAGAGATCGTAGTCGTAGAGTCGCTCGAGTTTCGCCACGTAATCCGGCGGGATGGGCTGGCCGTTCAGACAGCCCAGGTTGTAGGCCATCACGAAGTTCCGCAAGCTCACCTGATGATATGACGAAGACAGCTCGACCTGGGCGCCGTCCAGGTAAACCTGGTTGTCGAGCTCCCGGTAGAGCCGCTCCATCGCGACCCTCCGCCACTCAGCCGACTCCTTGAACTCGGGAAACAGCACCCCGAGGTGATACAGCCCGTTTCCCTCCATCGTCAGCCAGTTGCCGGTCTGCGGCCACCTGAGCAGGTGGCGGGCGTGCTCGACCATACTCCGCAGCATCAAACAAATCGCTTCGTCCGAAAAAGCCACCGACGGCAAGAAGTAGAAAAACGCGTAAGGCCACGTCTGTCCAGCCCGGATGCCGCACTCGATCGTCCGCCAGCAGTTGGTGTTGGGCGATCCCATCCTTGCGCCGTGCTTCCACGTGTTGCCATCTTCTCCGACCGGTACGAGGACGTTCAACACCCAGTGCCTCATCTGCCGTACGAACGCCCGCGCAAATTTCTCATCCCCCGTCTTCCAATAGGCCTGGCCCAGCGTCACCCAGTAAGGATGACGGGACAGCTGCCAGGTCCATTCCCGGTAGTCGATCGGGTTGAGCTCCCAGTTGATCGTTTGACCGAAGACGTGCTCCACGTCGCAGCTCGTCAGTGTGTTAGCGACCGCCTTGTCCGCTATTTTCAGGTCCACGTGGCTGATGGCATCGTCCCCCACACGGACCAGCTCCACCTCGTGCCGGTAGTGGGGGTCGCGGCGATCGCGCCAGTTGGAGAACCAGAAGGGACGCTCCCGCGACTTCAGGTATCGGACAAACTCGGAGCGTGCCGCAGGCCAGTCCGCACGCAGCACTGCGCTCCGCACGCCCTCGAGCCCCAATCGGTCCAGATCGAGCGCGTTGAAGAAAGCCATATCCCCCAGTCGAGGGCCGTTCATAACAACTCCTGGTTCGAGGGTCTCCGAGTCTGCAACCCACGGATTTCTCGTGACATCTGCTTCAGTCAAACGTGACGACAATGATACCAACGGCCTGCGACCTTGTAAAGCGCACCCACGGCTTGACAGGGATCGACCCCCGACTATATTAGCCTTAACCCATTGGTATAATTGATTTTATGATCACGACCATCACTCACAGACAGCCGAACACGCTCTTGCTGGAGGCGCAGAGCAGAGTATGCACGGGTCCACACCAGACCCGACCGCTGACGGAGCGCGACGGGCCGGATCCGGACCAGATCCTCGACATCGTCATCGCGTCCGCATCCGACCCGGACACCTACCCGGACCCAGCATCCGCTGCCCAACTCGGGTCCTTTCTGACGGCAATGACGGTTCGCCGAAACTTCCCCGAGGCTACGGCCTGGAGCGTCGACGAGTTGGCAGCGCTCTCCCGCCACGACACGGGGCTGGCCTCGCTACCGTCCCCCTTCGACTTTCTCGTCGATCCGGCGCGCGTTCCGGGAACGAACTCACCAGCCGACACGGTCCTCGTCAGCGCCCTGATTCCCATCCTTGCGGGCAACAACCTGACCTACGATCAGACCCGTCGTGCGGCAGACGCCGCCCTTGACCCGGACGCCCACCCCGCACTGACGGCCGCCTTCCTGATCGGCCAACGGATGAATCGCGAGACCTACGAAGAGTTTTGCGGACATCTCGACGCCGTCTTCGACCGGACCGATCGACACGTGGTCAACGTAGATGCACTGACGCACATCGGCGAACCCTACACCGGGGCGACGCGATTCTTCAAACCGACCGTGTTCGTCACGGCAGTGCGTGCCGCGCAGGGCCACACCACCCTCCTCCACGGCGTCGACCGACTCCCACCCAAGTTCGGCGTCACCGACGAGCAGATTCTTCGATTTCTCGGAGCCGACGTCGACCTCGACCTCGATCGAGTTGCCCGTTTGGTCGAGGATCCCAACGTCCGGTTCGGCTACGTCAGCCAGCGGGTGTTCGCACCGAACGCCTACGCCCTCCGCGACCTCCGGCACCACATCGGAAAGCGTCCTCCCTGGGCCGCGACGGAAAAGGCCCAACGACTCCTGCGTGCCAGCGGCTCCAACGCAGCCGTCATCGGCTACTACCATCCTGGTTACGAGAACCTTCATCTCAGGCTGATGCGCGACGAGGACCTCGATACCGGCTTCCTGATCAAGGGCGAAGAAGGGACTGCCCAATTCTCGTTGCGGCCGCGCGAACCAGATCCTGCAGGTCGCCAACGCGTCAACCACGTCGAAGGGTTCAGGGGGGACCGGCAGACGGTAGACGCTCTCGATCCCCAGACCTACGGGTTTTCCTACGCCCACAGCCCAAGTGCCCGAACCGTCACAGCCGAGGCCTTCGCCACGGAAGGTCGCGCCGCACTCTCGGGTCAGCTAGGTTCGTCATTCGACCGCATCCTCTTGAATGCGGCCGCCCTCAACGTCCTCCTCGCCTGCGACCCCGATCCCGAAAGCGCCGTCGCCCACGCCCGCGAAACGATCGGTCGCGGCGACGCGCTCCGGTACCTCGACACCTACATCGAACGCTCCAACTCGGTCTGACCGTGTCCACACCCGATACATCCCTGCGTGGCTTTCTCATCCACGTGTTCCACCAGCAGCGTGACGATCGATTCCTCATCCTGGGCATCGGGCGCGACGAAAACGGAGGAACCTTCGGCTTCGTCGACGATCGGTTCCGTCCTGGCTTCTTCATTCGGCGTTCCGAATTCGAACGCGCCCGTCCCTATCTACTCGACCCATCGATCCAAACGGTCGAAGACACCCACCACACGATGGACGGCGAGCCGGTTATCGAAGTTCTCTCTCACCGCCTCAGCGCCCTCAGACGCACGTCCGAGGCGCTCTCGAAAAACGAAATACGAACCTACGAAGCGGATCTGTCCCCCATCCGCCGTTATCTGATAGATCGAACGATTCGGCAGAGTGTCAAGATCTCGGGCCCGTCCCGGAAGGGTGACGGCGTCGATCGCGTCTTCACGAATCCCTCCCTCGTCCCGGCGGAGGTTCTGGTCGACCTCAAAGTGCTGGCCCTCGACATCGAGACGCTCCCCGATGCTTCGCGTGTCCTCGCCTTTTCGCTCGTCGGCTGCGGCGACACCGACATCGAAGAGACCCACCTCCTCGGCCAGCCCGCCCCCACCGACGATCACTCGACATTCGCGCACCTGGACGAAGGGGCCCTGCTCGATGCGCTGTCCGAACGGATCGAAGCTCTCGATCCCGACATCATCACCGGGTGGAACGTCGTCGACTTCGACCTCCACGTCCTGCAACAGCGCTACCGTGCCCTTGGAAAGACCTTTCAACTCGGACGCACGCGGGACACGGCCTGGCGCAGACAGAGCCAGAACTGGGGCGGCAGTCGTGTCATCATCCCCGGTCGTCAGGCCGTCGACGCGATGCGACTCGTTCGTGCGATTCCACGGCGGTTCGACGACTACCGTCTCAGCACCGTCGCGCAAGAGCTCCTGGGTCGCGGCAAGACCCTCGAGCCCGAAGACGACGCATCGATACCGGAAGCTATTCTCGACGCCTACGAGCACGATCGCCCGGCCTTTTGCGAGTACTGTCTCGAAGACAGTCGGCTGGTCCGCGATATCCTCGAAGCCGAGGGACTCATCCCCCTGACGATCCAACGCAGCAAGCTGACGGGCTTGTCGCTCGACAACGCGTGGGGCAGCATCGGCGCCTTCGAGTTCCTCTACACGACCGAACTCCACGCCCGCGGAATCGTCGCCCCCACGCTCGGCACCGACGCCGCGAACCGAGGCGGTGCGCCCGGTGGGCTGATCGTCGCCCCTCAACCAGGTGTCCACGACCACGTCTTCGTGTTCGACTTCAAGAGCCTGTATCCGTCGATCATCTGCACCTTCAACATCGATCCGCTGTCCAGGCTTCGTGCAGGAGACAATGCCATCGAGGCGCCCAACGGCGCCTGCTTCGATCGAGCCCCGGGTATCCTGCCGCAGTTGCTCGACCAGTTCTTCACCTCCCGTGACGAAGCCAGGACCCGTGGCAACGAGCTCGCGTCCTACACCTACAAAATCGTGATGAACTCGTTCTACGGTGTGCTCGCGACCACCGCCTGTCGTTTCGCCGCACCCGAACTCGCCGGCGCGATCACCGGATTCGGTCACCAGATCCTTCGATGGACGCAGCGCTGGCTCGAAGAGGCCGGTGCGACGGTTCTTTACGGGGACACGGACTCCGTCTTCGTCCAGCCCGGTCTACCGACGGACGCCACGGAAATGGACGCCCGCTCGGTCGGACGGGATCTCTGTCAACGGGTCAACGAAGCCCTCGGTGCGCACCTTCGCAAAACCTATGACGTCGACCCCAAGCTGGAGCTGGAGTTCGAAAAGTATTACCGTCTCCTACTCTTGCCGCCAATGCGGGGTGACGTCGATCGCGGCCGGGCAAAGGGCTACGCAGGCCTGAGGATCGACGACGGGAGCGAGCAGATCGAAATCGTAGGAATGGAGGCCGTCCGGCGCGACTGGACGGACCTTGCCCATCGTCTTCAGCACGACCTGTTTGGAATGCTGTTCGGGAACGCACAGAACGCGGAGATCGAGGCCAGAATCCAACGCTGGATCGACGAGGTGCGTGCGGGAAAACACGATGCCGACCTCGTCTACCGGAAGGGACTGCGAAAGGGCGTCGACGACTACACGAAATCGAGCCCGCCACACGTTAAAGCGGCAAGACTCCTGTCAAATCCCAGGGGGGTCATTCACTACGTGGTCACTCGCGAAGGCCCACAACCCGTTTCAAAGGTCACCTCGCCCATCGACTATGAACACTACGTGCAGAAGCAGATTGCACCGATCGCAGGCACGGTCGCTCAGGTTCGCGGCCTCGATTTGCACGCGGTTCTGACAGGCGAGCAGGACTTATTCGCGGGAATGGACGTTTGAATACCGAGAGAGGCCGGGAACCTCGACAGGGTCGACTGATTGTGATCTGGTGGGGTCCGTTGGCCTGATGAGCGAGGGCACCACTACTTCGTGAACGGCCGACGATTCGACCTGTTTGGCGAAAGTCTCACATTGACCACTGACAAGTGAATATTGACCATCTCTGGCTCTTGGCCACCAGACAAGGCGACCGATCGCCCTTCGATACGGCGATCATCCAAAATCATAACGATTCCGAAATGGCCCTCACAAGTCGCCAACTCAGGATGATCGGTCGGCGATCGTTACGATTCTATACTCGCAAAATTACGGTAAGTGTGACTCGGTCCTCAGTTCTTCAATATTCGATTCTCGATGTTCGATTCTCGATCACCTGGTTAGATCCTTGATCTAACTTCATCCGGCACCAACCACGGCACTTCCTTCGACGCTTCGGCGAGCCACTGTCTTGCTTCCCGCCCAGCAGCGTGTAATGATGTTCCCTCCAGCGTCTCCGCCAGCGATAGCATTGGCGCGAAAAGATCGCCCTCGCACGTCTCGACGTAGCGCCGCATCGCCTCGTAATAGGTGGTCCAGTCTTCCCTCATACGTCCGATGCCGGCCAGCCCGTGATGGCCGTGGCTGTAGCCCGGGGCGATCTCGATCGAGCGATCGAACCACATCTTCGCTTCGTCCAGATCGCCCGTTCTGCCCACCAGGCTTCCGATAATGGAAGCTTCGGGTGCGGCGATCTCCGGGTAAAGATCAAAACACCGTCTCGCGTATCGTTCGGCTTCGCGCACGTACCCGAACGGGAGAAGCAGGTGCACGAACCGAGACAGGTTCCCGTACGACTCGACCTCCTCCGACGCCATCGTGCGTTCGATCTTTTCCACCGCCGCGAGCACCTCCTCGGGCTCGGCGTCTTCTTCCAAGGCGTAAAGCACCAACGCGGGACGATCGCTCACGACCCCATCGAACGCGGATTTGAAAGACCGACGGACGGCTTCCTCCTCCGACTTGCCGTAGATCGCCATCGTATGCGTGCCACCCTCGTGGCCACGATGGAGTGAAGCCGAATAGCCAGCCACACGGGCGCCCACAGCCAGCTCATAGAAGAACACCCCCCAGAAGGCGCACAGACCGTACTCCGTCATCAGCTCGGCGAACGGTGAAGACGCCTTCTCTCCAGCGTAACCGAAATCCGTGACGACCATCAGCGCATCGTCCGGCAAACCTCGTTGCACATCGGACAGCAGATCGACCATCTCGGGCCGCTGGTTTCTGAAAGTCGATTCCCCCGATCGCGGAGACTCCACCAGTAATCCTGCCGCACGCCTGGCGACCGCAACCTCCAGGTCATCGGGGTCGGCCATCGAGTTACGCAGATCCTCACCCGTCAGAAAACGGGGCGGCCAGACACTCGTGTCCGCGAGGGTGGCATCGCTCGAGATGGAGGTCGCGATCTCCACTTCTCCTTCTTCCGAAACCACGCGAGGGGGGATCGAATCGAGGAGATAGGACATCAGAACCACGTGCGGCTGTCTCGCGACGATCGTGTCCAGCTCCCTCAGGTCGGCGACGCCCGTCGAAACTCGATCGCCGTGCGTCTGGAAGATCCCCCTGGCCTCCACTTCTTCCGCAACATCGGCCGTTCCATCGGTCACGATGAACTCGCACTGGCCGTAGACTTCGGGCGCTTCGTCCCGCAAGCGATCCAGCACGTGACGCGACAGGTAGCCCAACCCCGCACCCAGCTCCATCACCCGTATGGGTCCCCGTGTTCGCTTCGCACGTTCGTGAACGAGTTCGGCAATCGACTTGGCCAGAAGGGGCCCCGAGCTGTATGAAAACGGCACCTCGTTCGTCACGAACGTCGCGGTGCCCTCCCGCCAGGCCGACGCAGCCATCCGCGCACGAAGGGTTTGGGGTCGCGCGACCGGCTCCTGGATCTGAACCAATGTCTGCGGCGATTGGGGGGTCTCGTCATCCATCGTTCGCACGATAGGCCGATCGGCAATGGGGGTCAACCTCAGCTGTGTACCACGACCCGCGATTGCGATCGATCTGAGGAGGCATTGTCACCCCGGGAAGTTTACCCCGGTATGCCTCTGGGCCGGGGCTTCTTAGCCGGGGTCCATTCAACCTGGCTCATCATAACTGGGCGTGAAAATGGATCCAGCCTTAGTACTCCTGTTCTCAAATACGGTGACGTATTCTAAGCAGACTTTGCCAAGGGCGTATCGTAGAACCTGAGTTTGTCGATCATCTCCGCGAGATCTGTTCGTGTGAACTTCCATTTGAAGGGTGTGGCGATACGTCCGTAGCGTTCCTGAAAACCGAGGATTCTTGCCTCAAGCTCTTCGAGCGATGCAAATTCGATAGGTGTCAGAGCCTTGCGTTTGAGGATCGAGAAGTAGATCTCGATCTGATTGAGCCAGCTTGCGTGGATCGGAAGGTGAACGGGGTGGATGTTTGGCCACTTCCCCTGGATACGGTCGATGCATGTTTGCCCTCGGTGCGAGGAGCCATTATCCACGATGAGGTAGACTTTCTTTGCCGAGCAATAGGGTTTCCGGCTCATGATCAGGCTCAGGAGCCGGTTGAAGGGCTCGATACCCGAAGAAGACTCACAGAGACCGAAGATTCGACCATTGTGCACGTCGAGAGCAGCCAGATAGGCCAGGGCTCCTTTCCGCTCGTATTCGTGTTTCAACGCGTGCCGCTCTGTTCGAGGCTGGCGGTAGGGTAACGTGCTTGCGAGCTCGTGCTTGAATACTGGTCTTTTCGTCGGCAGAAAGTACATATTCCCTCGGCCCTAAAGGCTTTCCTTGCCATTGGCGGTGATACAGATCAAGGACTCTACCTGCTTTGGTTTGGAAGTCCGGGTCCCGTGGGAAAATCCAGGAGCGATGATACCAAGGACGAATCGCGTCCTCGTTCAACCAGCGCCAGACAGTGGCGCCGCTGATCTTGGCAACGAAGCCCCTTTGCACTGCCTCGGCGGCAATCTCGGAACAGCTGAACCGCGAGAGCGGTATCCCGCTCTCGCTCGGTAGTTCACACGCCAGCGCCTTGATCTGAACGACCACCTGAGGGGGGAAAACCGGGCGGGCGCCCGGGACGAGATCTATCTTCGAGTCCCGAAAGACGCTCTTCGAAAAAGCGCTTACGCCATTTGCTTACGATCGGACGCGGGACATCCAACCGTTGGGCGATAATCTTGTTGGATAATCCCTCGGCGGCGAGAAGCACGATTTTCGATCGGATCACTTGATAATACGGTAACGTATATTGTCCAGCCATTCGCTCGAGGTCGACCCGTTCCTTCTCAGACAGTAGCACCACATAAGGCGAACGTCTTGGCATTGTTCTCCTCCTTTTGAAGGAGAACATAAGCTACAAATAATGTTCAGAACATACGTAATAATGTTTATGAAACCATGCACTAAGGCACGCCGGGATGACAATCGTTCCCGGTCGTTTCTCTCTACAGGTCTTCTAGCCACAGGCTGAGTGACAAGCTCTCGTCGACGACCTAAAAATAAACGCCCTCCGACGTCAATGTCGGAAGGCGCTCGTTCGGCCTGGGGTTTTCCCGGCCACGGTTCACGGCCAACGTCTCATTCAAATAGCTTCACGTAGTCCCCATACCCTTCTTTCTCCAGATCTTCCTTCGGAACGAACCGGAGCGCCGCCGAATTCATACAATACCGCAGTCCCGTCGGCTCCGGCCCGTCGTTGAACAGGTGCCCCAGATGGGAGTCGGCATGTTTACTCCGTATTTCCGTGCGGGGCCAGATCAGCTTGTAGTCCGTCTTCTCCACGATGTGGTCGGGTTCGAGTGGGCGAACGAAACTCGGCCAGCCCGTACCCGATTTATACTTATCCGTCGAACTGAACAAAGGCTCCCCGGATACGACGTCGACGTAGATGCCCTCCTGCTTGTAATCCCAGTATTCGTTCTGGAACGGCGATTCCGTTCCCTCGTGCTGAGTCACCTTGTACTGCAGGTCGGACAGTTTCGCCCTGATCTCTTCGTCCGAAGGTTTCTTGAATTTGGTGTCGACCGGTTTTTCCATCATTGTCTTCTCATCTTCCCAGTGGGCGTCGATGAACCGATCTCGACCGGACCCCGTCCGGTATCGGCTGTAGTGCGCGGGCTCTTTCTTGTAGTAATCCTGATGGTAGTCCTCGGCGACGAAGAATTCCGACGCAGGTAGAATCGGCGTAACCACGGGCTTCTTGAATCGGCCGGACTCATCCAGCGCCTTCTTCGAAGCCTCGGCCACCAGACGTTGAGCCTCGTCGTGGTAGAAAATCGCCGACGTATACTGTTCACCGCGGTCGTAGAACGAGCCGCCCGCGTCGGTCGGGTCGAACAGGCGCCAGAAGGCATCGACGATTTGGTCGTAGCTGATCTGCTCCGGATCGAACGTCACCTGAACCGCCTCGAGATGACCTGTCGCCCCGGTCGTCACCTGCTTGTAGGTGGGATTGCCGACGTGCCCACCGGTATACCCGCTCAGGACTTCGAGCACGCCGGGGAGCTTCTCCAACGGCGCTTCGACGCACCAGAAGCATCCCCCAGCGAATGTTGCCTTTTCCATCGCCACACCCTTTCCGCAGTCCGCGAAAACCATCACCACGATCGCCAGAAACAAAGCTTTCACGTCCGCCCTCCTCTCCCATCGTTCGATCGTCCAGGTTCGGCCCGAGCTCCCAGATGCCGTGTCTCGGGTCTTGCCTTAAATAGACGATCGAACGCCGATCGAAGTATCACGAATGTGTCACAAGTTCGTCAAAAGATTCCCAACGGACCCCGGAATGGGCTTCTTCGCGCACGAAAGACGAATCGCAGGTCTTCGTCGTTCATCTTCCATCAAGTAACCAAACTGCAGCTACGCGTCCCTGTGCACAGGGAGGAGCGTAACGCTTTGCTTTTCTACTAATCTAAAAAATGCTGCGCTCGCCCTCGTGCTCTGCACGAGGTCCTCTTCACCTGTCGCCGCTAGGCTGCTGCCGCCCAGCGCGTTCCCTGGGTCATCAGCTTCTGCATTGCCGGCCGTTCGAACGTCCCGGGCCCGTGCCCCAGAGCCGTGTAAAAAACGCGGCCGTTCCCGAAGGGCTGCGTCCAGGCCAGAGGGTGTCGCTTTTCGGACCACTCTGCGCTCGCCAGCACGTGAATGCTCGGATCCCACGCCGACATGTAGATCTCGTCCTCCACCTCGAACGTGTCGACGCCATCCGTAATCGGATGATCGGTGTCGTCTATTTCAACGTTGAACGTCAGGCCGGGTGGATGCCAGTTCGCGTGACCGCCGATGAGCGGGACGGTCCGACTCGGAATCTGCCAGGCCGTTCCGTGGATCCCCACCAGACCACCGCCGCTTTCGACGAAACCGAACAGTCCCGCCTCCTGGTCCGAAGTCAGATCGTCGTGGTGTTCGACCGTCCCGTCATCCTTTCGCTCGGGCCGTGTGAACCCCGTTCCGAAGACGACGGCGTCGTTGCCATCGAGCGATTTCAGTGCGTCCTTGTCATCCGTCGTCTCGACATCGAGATCAGCATCCTTCGCCAGGAAATCCGCTATGATCGGCGCGCTCAGGTTGAAGCGGTGATTTTCGCCGGACAGCACAAGCACCTTCATCTTAGCCTCCTGTGTCATAGCTCGCCACGTACTCACTCGAATCGGGTGTCACCGGCTAAGCGACCGGATTCCCGACTCTGCGTCATCGACGACCCAATATGACGTGAGCGCACCATCGTGTCAATTCAGCGCATACTGATCTTTCGAGCCGGCGCCGTCGGCGATTTTGTCGTCACACTCCCCGCGATCGCTTCGCTCAGAGCCGCCTATCACGGGGCCTCCATCGACCTCGTCGGCTACCCCGATCGCGCGATTCTGGCTCAGACCTTCGTGAACCGCATTCACGACGTCGACGCTGCACATTGGTCCGCGCTCTTCGCGCGGGGCAGCGACCTCTCGCTCGTCGAACCCATCATCGGCGAAACAGACCTGGCTATCGCCTACATGAACGACCCTGACGACCTTGTAATCGAAAACCTCACCCGATGCGGGGTTCGTCGGACCCTGTTCCATCCACCGCGACCCGATGAGAAGGGTGACACACACGCGGTCGATCACCTGCTGAAACCCCTTTCCACGCTGGGCATCCCGGCGATCTCGACCATCCCGACGATCACGATCGACGAGCGGTCCTTCCAGTCCGCGCGTTCGATCCTGGAAAAAGCCGGCGTCGACCGAAGCTACGCCGCGTTTCACGCGGGGGCAGGTGGCCAACCCAAGCAGTGGGACGCGGGCGCCTTTGCGCCCGTTGCCCAGACCCTCTGGCAGGACCGGGAGTTGGCCGTCGTCGTCACGAGCGGACCCGCCGACGGCACGCTGGCCGAAGAGATAGCCCATCTGGCGAGCACTCACGTCGTTCCGCTCCATCCTGTCGACCTTCCCACGCTCTGCGCGCTCTACGCACAGGCCGAGATCTACCTCGGTTGCGACACGGGCCCGAGCCACATCGCTGCCGCCACGGCTACACCCTCGGTTGTTCTATTCGGCCCATCGCCGTCGGCTGTCTGGGCACCCAGGGGTCCCAACGTGCGCGTGATCGAGGCACCCGGGGGCTCGATGAGCTCGCTCGATCCCAAGACCGTGACGGAAGCGATGAGCGGTCTGCTGCACAAGACTTGATTCGGGCCTAAGAAATTGCAAATTCACGATTTATAGGCCGTTTCATTCGGCGCAGCGTTATTGACCGCGCAACCCGAAATGGGTATTCTACATCGACGTTTTTCGGAGGACGAATGCCGACCGCACTACTGATCGTCGATCACGGTTCTCGCAGACAAGAAGCCAACGATATGCTCGAAGGCGTTGCAGAAGTCATCCGGCGCCAGCGAGAAGACCTGATCGTACACATCGCGCATATGGAACTGGCCGACCCCACGATCGAGGCAGGCATCCAGGCCTGCGTCGAGGACGGCGCAACCGACATCGTTGTCCATCCGTATATGCTCTCCCCCGGCCGCCACGCAACCGAGGACATCCCCCGGATGTCACAGGCCGCCGCCGATCGATGTGGCGTAACCGTGCGGGTCACCGGTCCTCTCGGCATTCACGACAAGCTCGGCGAAGTGGTACTCGAACGCGCAGGCCTCCACGAGCCTGCCAGGGCTGGGGAGGGCGCCGGTTGAGTGCAACAGCCGCGACCGACGAATCCCTCCGCCGTGTGTGGCTTTTGACCCTGGCCCATACGGCGGTTGACTTTTATATGCTGATGGCCCCGCCCCTCTACGCCGTCTTCAAGTCCCTCTTCAACCTCACCGTATTCCAGATCTCCTTTCTCCCTTCGTTCGTGTCCGTGTGCGGGGCCATAGCGCAGCCGTTTATGGGCTATTTCTCCGACGGCAGAAATCGACTGATCCTCGCAGGACTCGGGGTCCTCTTCTGCGGGCTCTTCGTTTCCGCCATCGGCTTCGCGCCAACCGTCTTTGTCCTCGCCGCATTCCTCGTGATGGCCTCGCTCGGCTCTTCCCTCTTTCACCCCTCCGCAGGCGGACTCGTCACCAGCTATCTCCCAGGTCGCTCTAACCTGACGATGGCCATCTTCCTGACGGGAGGAACGCTCGGGATGTCGATCGGGCCGATCACAGCCACTCAGATCGTCGAGCGTTACGGACTCCAGCATATGTGGGTCTGCGTCTTCCCGGGGGTGGTCGTCTTCGGCCTCCTCTACCTCGGCGGGCGGAGGCACCAACCACAGGACTCGACCACGGGCAACGGTATATCGCTCGCAGCCCTACGAGGGAAGGCCGTCCGCCCTCTATGGACACTCTACGGGATCAGCGTGATGCGGTCACTTACGCACACCGGCTTTATCAGCTTCATCGCACTTCTGGGAGAAAGCCGCGGATGGCCCACGGCCAAGATCGGATGGGTCCTGTCGGGTTATCTGATCAGCAGCACGCTCGGCCGAATCTGCGGGGGCTACCTCGCCGACCGTGTGTCCGCACGACGACTCCTCGCCTTCTCCAACGCCTCTTCAGGCGCGTTGCACATCGTCTTCTGCCTGATCACCGGAAGCCTCACGATCCCCACTTTCTTTTTCGCCGGCTTCCTGTTCGACCTGGGCATCACCACCAACATCGTCCTCGCGCAGCAGAGTCTACCCAACAACACCAGTACGGCCACCGGCGTCGTAATGGGATTCAGCTGGGGCACGGCCGGGCTGTTGATGCCACTCGTCGGGCGCCTGGCCGAGTATGCCTCGCTCACCTTCGCGCTGGCATCCGTTTCCACCTTTCTGTTCCCCGCCGCGCTTCTGGTCGCTGCTCTGCCTTCTGGCAGCAGTCCGGAAGGAACCGCCCGATTGGACCGGGCGTCTACTTAGGGATGTTGCGTCCTCTCACCACGCACCGCAGCCTCTTCCTCTTCCTCAGCTTCCTCTCGATCTCCGTGAGTGGAACATCGGCGCAGCAAGAGCGCGTCACACCCGGAGAAGTGCTCCTCCGTGTTCGCTCTGCGGCCGCTAAGCCCTCAATCCTCGACACGCACGATTTGCAGATCATCTCGATCGAAGCGGTTTTCGACGAACGGAGTGTCCGAACCAAGCCGACACCGGCGAGTGAAATGCTGATCTATCGCGTGTCCTACGCCTCGTCGCACACCCCGCAGGAGGCAGCCGCCCTGCTCTCCCGTCGACCGGGCGTCCTCTACGCGCAGCCCAACCACGTCTTCCACACACTCGATCGACCGAACGACCCGCGCTTCGGCGAACAACCGCTCGACCGGATCGGATGGACCGCGTTGCGTAACGCTTTCGGCCCGGCCGACCGTCAGGTCATCGTGGGTATCATCGACTCGGGTGTCGACGTCACGCACGAAGACCTCAGAGACAACATCTGGGTGAATTCGGTCGAAGCCAATGGGATCGCTGGTGTCGATGATGACGGGAACGGCTACGTCGACGACATCAACGGCTGGGATTTCACCGATGCACCGCGTCTCCCCGGCAAAGGGGATTACATCGATCCCGACAACGACGTGGCCGACGAATCGGGTCACGGTACACAGGTCGCCGGCGTCGCAGGCGCGGTGACCGACAACGGAATCGGGGTAGCCGGCGTGGCCGATTGCCTGATTATGCCGATCCGGGCGGGGCTCACCTTCAGCCAGGGGGGAACGTTTCTGCAGGAAGACGACCTCGCCGCCGGCGTCCTCTACGCCGTCGAAAACGGCGCCGAAGTCCTCAACTTCAGCTGGGGCAGCCCGGAAAGAACGTTCGTCCTCGAAGACGCCATCGCCGTCGCGATCCGTCACGGTCTGACGATCGTCGTCGCTGCCGGAAACACGAGCAGCCAGCCCGTCTCCTTCCCCGCGAGCACGGACGGCGTCATCTCGGTCGCCGCCGTCGACGCGGAAAACCGTCTTGCCAGCTTCAGCAGCACCGGACCACGTCTCGACCTCGTCGCGCCCGGTGTCAACATTCTCGGCGTCGGACTGAACAGCACATACACCGTCCGGTCGGGCACGTCATTCGCCGCGCCGCACATCGCGGGTCTGGCCGCGATCCTGCTCGCACGCCATCCCTCTTGGACTGCGGAACAAGTGCGCGGCGCCCTCGTCTCCACCGCAACCGACCTCGGCGCGTCGGGTTGGGACGAGCGCTACGGTGCGGGCCTCATCGACGGAGCCGCTCTGGGAGAAACGTTCGGCGGCAGCGGGGCCGTCCCCCCGACTTTGCGAATCACCTCTCCGATGAACGAAGCGGGCGCAGCGACGACCGTCGACGTGACGGCAAGCGCGACCGGGCCGACGACCGCCTACCGTCTATCCTGGGGTAGGGAACTGAGTCCCACCGCCTGGAACCTCACAGCGAGCGGCTCCGACGCCACGGACGTAAACCACCTCATCACACTTCCCGACAATCTCGGCGATACACCCGTCGTCCTCCGTCTGGAAGTCGACCTCGCCAGCGGCACAATCGAGGATCGCGTCGTGATTCACGCGCGTGCCCAGCCGCCGAACATCATCGCCCTGTCCACGACCCCGTCGCTCGTGGGTAACCGTCGCCTTTCCAGCGTTCACTGGATCACGCAAACGCCGACACGCGGCCTGCTCGTCATCGACGAACTCGACGGAACCGAACCCGACACCCTGACGTCACCCGTCGTCCACACGGCTCACGAAATCGAAATCCCCGGACCCGGACGTCGCATCGGGTTCACGGTCGTCGCCATCGGCCCGACGGGGAGGCGAACGACATCCGTTCGCGACACGATCGTCATCGACCCAGCTCGCTTCACCGACATCGGCTTTGCGGAAATCGCTCGCCTGCCCGATGGCTTCTTGACCGATCGTCCGTCTGATTTCGACGGAGACGGGCGCTTGGAGCTCGCCCTTATGCCTTACATCGAGGGCCAGGCTTTCGGTCCCATAGAGCTCCACGAGTGGACCGACGACAGGACTTTCGAACACACCTTCACCACGACCACAGGGGCGCTCCCTTACAGTGTGGGGGACGTCACGGGAGACGGACGTCCCGAACTTCTGGCCACGACGATCGCAGAGATCCGGGTTCTGTCGGGGTTGCTGGCACCCGACACGGAGCGTTTTGCGCGGTCGGCTGTGTTAGGGCTGGGGTTCGAGGACGTCGACGACGACGGCATTGACGACCTCCTCACGCGGAACCCGATTCAACGCGGCATCCAGATCGTCGACGGTGCGGCAGGATCCTACACCGACCGAGATTTTCTACCGAACCCGTCGTCCGGGACCGGCATAATCGGGCCCCGTGTGGTCGTCGCTGACCTGGACGGAGACGGTCGAAGCGAGATTCTGACGGGGGACGGAGACGGCGATTTCTGGATCTACGAATTGGATGGAGTGGGCGGATTCGGTGAGACTTGGCTCCAACCAGGGCCCGACGGATCCGACGCCAGCTGGGTCGGCGGCGGACAGGACCTGGACGGAGACGGGGACGTCGAATTCGTCGTCGCCCTGGCCAACGAGAACCCGGACAACGCCCTCAACGGAGCCTGGATCGTCCAGGTCTGGAGTGCGATCGACGACGACGCGTTCGGGATCGAGTGGGAAACCCGAATCACGGGCGTCCTCACACCCGGCAATGGGATCGCAACGGGCGACATCGACGGGGACGGGCTCGCCGACCTGGCGCTCTGCATTCTGCCGGATCTCTATCTCATCCGATCGAACGGCCCGAACAGCTACACACCTTTCTGGCATACACAAGTCAGCCTCACCCATCGACCCGTCATCGCCGACTTCGACAGAGACAACATCCCCGAAATCGTCTTCAACGCCGAAGGGGTCATCAAGGTCCTCGAGCGCAGCGGCGGCGTCGAGACGACGCAACGCCCTGAGATTCTGAGCGCGCGACCGTCCGCCAACGGAACGGTCGTCCTGGCGTGGACGGCCGCCCCTGAAGCGACCGCCTACCGCGTCCACCGGCTTCAGAATGGCGACGATCGGATGGTCGCGGAGGTGCTCGAGTCCACGTTCATCGACTCGAGTCTCCGCATCGGCGTCCCCGTCGATTACGAAGTCGAAGCCCTACTCGCGGGCGGCACATCGCTCCGATCCGGCCCAGTCAGGGTCGTGCCGACTTCGGCTCCGTCCATCACTCGGGTCAGCCTCGTCGATCCTTACAGCCTGGCCGTCCACTTTTCCGAAACGATGGCGCGCGCCATCGCAGACCCCGACGCCTACACGATCGACGGTCTGGGACACCCGAATTCTGCCCTCCTCGACCGTGCAAGAAGGCGGGTCGTCCTCACGTTCACCGACTCGGTTCGCTCGGATCGCAGTTACCGGCTCGACCTCGGCGAGACCGTCGCCGACACGAGTGGCGTGCGCATCGACCGTGCGCATTTCGATTTCACGCTCGGGCCGACCGCAGAAGCCGCACGCGCCGACTTCGACGACAGCGGGGACGTCGGGTTTTCCGATTTCATCCTGTTCGCGGCCGCCTTCGGCACGACCGACGTCGGGTTCGACCTCGATGAGGACGGGCTGGTGGGTTTTGCGGACTTCCTCGCATTCGCCGCCCTGTTTGGGCAGACCGTGGGGTGAGCGAGCAGGCGACTTGGCGAGCAGGAGAGCGGACGTGGCAATGGCGGGTTGCTTGTGCACCGTTCGCCCTTCGATACGACGGGGCGATGCCTACAGCAAAGGATTCCGCTCGAACCGGCTTCTGTGGCCGTCTACTCAGGGTGAGCGGTGCACTACACTGTCGGCTGAACATTTCGGCCATCCCACTGCCACACTCGCTCTCCCAGTCGCCCGCTCACTCGCTCCTTCTTTCAACCGTGGTTCGGTTTTCGACTTGATCCCACACCATTCCCGCCGTATCAATCTTCCCCCCGCAGCGCTCCCCCGCGACATCACAACCTACCTGATCGGAGTCACGTGTGATCTTCACCCAGCGTTTCAACGACGTGCTGGTCACCCTTTATCAGGAAGACTGTATTCAGGGGATGCAGGACGGGCTCGACCCGGGCACCGTGGACGTCGTGGTGACCTCCCCTCCCTACAATCTGGGCACCACGTATTCGGGTTACGACGACACCATCCCCCGTGAGAACTACCTGGACTGGATGGAAGAGTGGGCGGCGCAGGTCCATCGCGTTCTCTCCAACGAAGGTTCTGTCTTCCTCAACATCGGTGCCAAACCTTCCGACCCGACCGTTCCCTTCCAGGTCTTGAGTCGTGTCCAGAAGTACTTCCGCCTTCAGAACGTCATTCACTGGATCAAGTCCATCTCGATCCTCAAGGAAGACGTCGGAGACTACCCCAACATCACAGGCAACATCGGCATCGGACATTTCAAACCGATCAACAGCCCCCGATACCTCAACGATTGCCACGAGTACATCTTCCACCTGACCAAATCGGGGAGTGTGCAGCTCGACAGACTCGCGATCGGAGTCGAGTACCAGGACAAATCGAACGTCACCCGGTGGAAGTCAGCAGGGTCCGACCGACGCTGTCGAGGAAACACCTGGTTCGTCCCCTACAAGACCATCCGGGACCGGCAGAAGCAGCGCCCTCACCCCGCCACGTTTCCTGTGAAGATTCCACGAATGTGCATCCAGCTCCACGGGGTCGAACGAACTCGCACCGTCCTCGATCCCTTTCTGGGAATCGGGGTCAGCGCCCTCGCAGCGATTGAACTCGGTGTGGGCTTTTGCGGATTCGAGATCGTCGACGAATACTTCGACGAGTCCCGACGCCTGATCAAGGAAGCGACCCCTCCCTCGCAAGCTACCGTTCCGGTAGTGGGTGGAGACGCGTAGGTAGAGGATGGGCTTATGCGCGTGCTGATTGGCGAACTGAAGCAGGAGACGTCCTCCTTCAACCCCCGTCTCACGGAACGGGAGCAGTTCGAGGCCCTTCGTGGGGAGGACATCCGCAGCCTGGAGGGGACGAACACCGAACTCGCAGGCGCGCTCGACGTCTTCGCCGAGCACGATAACATCGAGATCGTCCCCACATTCGCCGCGTGGTCCTGCTCGGGCGGGCCAATCGCCACGGCCACCCTCGACAGCCTGACCGACGACCTGGTGAGCGCCATCCGGACATCCAACCAGGACATCGATGCGGCCTACATCTCGTTCCACGGCGCAATGCAGGGCGAGGAAGAGATGGATCCCGAAGGCCGAGCCCTCGACCGTATCCGCGCAGAGCTCGGCGACATTCCGATCGTCACGAGCTTCGACCTTCACGGCATCCTCACCGATCGTCTCGTCTACGAATCGGACGTCCTCGTAGCGTTCCACACGTATCCACACGTCGATATGTATCAGACGGGTGCACGCGCCGCCCGCAATCTCGTTCGGCTGATGCAAAACGAGGTCAAGCCTTCGGTTGCCCGCGTCCAGCTCCCGATGCTCGTCCGCGGCGATGAGCTGATCACCGAAACCGGCCTCTTCGGGCAGGCGATCCGGACCTGTCAGGAGGTCGAAGCGTCCACCGGCGGGCTTTCCGCCGCCGTCTTCATCGGCAACCCGTTCACTGACGTACCCGACCTGCGCACCAACATCGTCGTCACGACCGACAATGATCCCGTTCGGGCGAAGGAAGTATCCGAGAGCATCGCGCGCTTCATGTGGAGCCAGCGCGACCATCTCAAGGCCGACCTCGTCGAGCTGGACGAAGCCATCGCCATCGCGAACAGGACGGACGGCCTCACCATCTTCTCCGATGCGGCGGACGCCACCTCGTCCGGCGCGTCTGGCGATAGTAACCACATTCTCCGCGGCCTCCTCGATTCGGGCTACACAGGGAACGCACTCCTGCCGCTGGTCGATCCTCCCGCCGTTGAACGTGCCTTCGGCGCGGGCGTCGGTGCAACGCTCACGCTGTCTCTGGGCGGAGCCCTCGATCCTGCCCGCCATCCTCCGCTCGAATGCGAAGCCTATGTTCAGAGCCTCCACGACGGCGTCTATCGAACGGAGGACGGGACGCTCGAAAGCGGAGGTAAGACTGCCGTCCTCCGGGTGGGCACCTGCTCGCTGCTCGTGACGAGCCTGCCTGTCTCCATCATGGGACGCCGTGTGTTCGAATCCCGCGGTCTGGACCCGGTCGACTTCGACCTTTGTGTGTGCAAGTCCCCCAATGGATTCCGCACGCACTATCAGGCCATCGCGGAGGAGATCGTCCCCGTCGACGTCCCGGGCTCGACCAGCGCAAACCTCCATTCGCTGCCCTACGAACGGTGCCCGCGGCCGATGTTTCCTCTGGACGACGACGTCACCGTCGACATCGTGGCGACGGTCAAATGACCTTCGCCGAACGTTACGGACCGTGGGGCCTCGTCACCGGCGCCTCGTCGGGTATCGGTGCCGAATTCGCGCGGCAACTCGCCGGCAGAGGGCTCAACGTCGTCCTCGTCGCCCGTCGTCAGGACCGGCTTCAGCAGGTCTCACAGGAAGTCGAATCCTCTTCCGGCGTTGGCACACGCATAATCGTCTCGGATCTCACGGCGAAAGACGGGTGTCGCCACGTCATCGAAGAAACAGCGAACCTCGACATCGGTCTGCTCGTCAACAACGCCGGCTACGGAATGTCCGGCCACTACCACCAGCTCGACGCCGACCGCCAAGTGCAGATGACGGTCCTGAATTGCGTCGTGCCCATCCTGCTCACGAACCACTACTTGCCCGCGCTCAAGGAGCGAGGGCACGGCGGGCTGATCTTCCTGGCTTCTCTCGCCGGTTACCAAGCCACCGCAAGCTTCGCCACCTACGGCGCGACCAAGGCCTTCAATCTGATGGTCGGTGAAGCGCTGTGGAAGGAGTGTCGCGAGTTTGGTGTCGACGCCCTCGCCGTGTCACCCGGCTTCACACGAACCGAATTCACGGATGTAGCGAACATCCGCGACGCCGGGCTCTACCGCACCTCGTCGCCGGACAGCGTCGTTCGCGCCGCCCTCAGGAACCTCGGACGGAAACCCTCTTTCGTACACAACCCGATGAACAAGGTGCTCGCCTTCTCCAGCCGACTCCTTCCGCGTCGTGCCGTCATCGCCATCACCCACGCCTCATTACGAGGCCGCTCGAAACAGGAATGAGAAAACTCGTCTCCCACACCGGCGTCAGCTACGACGTCGCAAACCCGCGGTGGAAGTGTGATTCCGGTGCGCTCCTCGATCTCGAGTTCGAGGCTCGATTCGAGCAAAGCGACCGCGGTGGGATGTGGAAATACCGCTCGGCGATTCCGATTCCCGACGACAGCCACATCGTAAGCTTCGACGAGGGCGGGACCCCTCTCACCCGCGTGGAGGTCGCGGGCCAGGACGTCTGGCTCAAACAGGACCACCTCTTTCCCTCGGGCTCCTACAAGGACCGCGGCGCATCGGTCCTGATCAGCAGGGCCGTCGAACTCGGCGTCGACAGAGTCGTCGAAGACTCTTCCGGAAACGCCGGCGCCGCCATCGCAGCCTACTGCGCCAAAGCCGATATCGGTTGTGACATCTACGTGCCCGACTCCACCTCGCCCGCCAAGCTCGCACAGATCGAAGCCTACGGCGCCACGCTCCATCGCATTCCGGGCTCCCGCGAAGACACGGCCAACGCCGCGCTCTCCGCGGCTGAGGGCCACTTCTACGCCAGTCACGTCTGGAACCCGTTCTTCTTCCACGGAACGAAGACCTTCGCCTACGAGGTCAGCGATCAGCTCGGCCACGCTCCCGACCGCGTCATCATTCCGACCGGCAACGGCACCCTGCTCATCGGCGTCTGGATCGGGTTCAACGACCTCCTCGTAGCGGGTCTCATCGATCGGACGCCCCAACTCATCGCCGTGCAGGCCGCCAACTGCGCCCCCCTCGACGCCGCCTGGCGAGATGCCGCCTTTTCCACCGCCCCGACGAAAGCCGAAGGCATCGCCATCGCCGAGCCCGCCCGCAGGAATCAGATGCTCGACATCGTTCGCCAGACGGGCGGCCGTATCCTCACCGTGAGCGAAACCGACATCGAAGCCGCCTGGGCAGACGCCGCCTCCCGCGGCTGGTTCATCGAACCGACGTCAGCCGCCGCTCTGGCTGCCGTCTCGCAGTTGGACAGCGTGGGGACAGCCGTCATCCCGCTCACCGGTCACGGTCTCAAATCACACTGAACCGAAGGTGTGACGAACTCCGGCGCCTACATCCTCCTCCTGCACCTGGTCGAGGGTCGCCACATCCGAATCGGGGCGCTCGGACATCTATGCTTCGAGGCTGGCTGGTATCTCTACGTCGGGTCCGCCCTCCGCGGTCTCGATGCCCGAATCGCGCGCCATCGCCGCCACCGCAAGCGCCTGCACTGGCACGTCGACTACCTGCGCAAGGCGTGTTCCGAGGTCATCCCCCTTCCCATCCGCAGCAGCAGGAGGGACGAGTGCCCTGTTGCCCGCTCCATCTCGGGTCTGTATCATCCCGGTCCGCCCGGCTTCGGGTCGTCCGACTGTGGATGCCCCACGCATCTCTTTTTCTCGCGTGACCATCCGCTCTACGACCGGGCCTTCCACGCCCTCCTGCAGGCCTATCGAATGACCCCGGATGGCCTGAACTCCAGTAGAAAGGACACAGAATGAACGCATTGACCGTTTTCCTCTCCGGCCACATTCACGGAGGTTGGCGGGACCGCGTCCGACAGCTGGCCGAAAGCAAGGGTCTGGACATCGCCTTCAAAGGACCGTGCGAGGACCACGGTCTCAGCGATGACATCGGCGTACAGATTCGTGGAATCACCAGGGACGACGTAGGAGAGGACTTCTATCCGCGAGTTCAGGACGACCTGGGCGGGCGTGTCAACAACCTGCGAGCGCAGGTCTGGATCGCTCGATCCGATCTTCTGATCGCCTTTTTCGACGAAGAGCACAAGAACTACAGGCAGTGGAACGTTTCGAGTGACATCGGAGACGCCGTCGCCCTGGGCAAACCGATCATCGTCGTGCACGGACCGGGCTTCAGACATTCCTTAAAAGAGCTGGACGGGCGGGCGAATGTCGTCGTCGACTCTCTCGAACAGGCGGTGGAGGTCCTGGCCTATGTCTGTGCGAACTGAATCCTCGGCCCCACGGATCGTTCGATGGCTTGACAAGACGCAAATCAAGCCCTATAGTTCTCTCGCGTTGTCGTATCTACATACGGCATATAAACTTACACCATTCGGGTCTCCCCCGTCCTCCTTCGAACCGTATGCAGATTACCTTCTGGGGCGTTCGCGGTTCCATCCCGACACCGATCTCGCCCGACGAACTCGAATTGAAAATCGCCCGCATCCTCGTCGAGGCAAGCGGACAGGCGTTCAAGAACACGAAAGAGGCTTCCGCCTTTCTGCGCGGTATGCCGTCTCTCGAGGGGGGAACGGCCGGTGGCAACACGGCCTGCCTGGAAGCCTGCTCGGGCGAAGACTCCCTCCTCATCGATGCCGGATCCGGCCTCCGCGAACTCGGTCGCAAGATGATGACCAACGGGTTCGTCGATGAAAAACCACCCGTTCACATCCTGATGAGCCACACCCATTGGGACCACATCTGTGCGTTCCCTTTCTTCACACCCGTCTACATCCCCGGAGCATCCGTCACGCTCTACGGCTGCCACGACGAACTGGAAGCCCGATTCCGCAACCAGAACCACCCCTATAACTTTCCCGTCCTGTTCGAAAATATGGCCGCCGACCTCACGTTCGTGCGACTCGAGCCCGACAAAGCCGTTGATATCAACGGCTTCAACGTGACCGCACACCAGCTTCACCATCCCGGTGACTCCTACGCCTACAGGCTGGAACGAGACGGCAAGTCATTCGTGTATGCGACCGACGCCTCCTACAACGACCTCACCCCCGATGCGATGGGCGAGTTCATCGAGTTCTACAAGGGGGCGGACGCCCTCGTGTTCGACGCCCACTTCGATGACCTGATCGAGTCGTTCGAAAAGAGCGACTGGGGCCATTCCTCCTCTTTCATCGGTGTCGACATCGCGTTGAACGCCGGTGTCAAACGTCTGGTTCTTTTCCACCACGACCACCTGAGCGACGATGCCCGCCTCGTCCGCCTGCTCGAAAGCACGAACAACTATCTCAACCACGTCGCCGATGCAGACACGTGCGAAGTCATTCTCGGACAGGAAGGAATGGTCCTGGACCTGTAGGTGACAGGAACGACGTCGCACCCCACACGCGCCCGCACAGAGTCGAGGCGCGTCTTTTTTTGTCTATTCACCTATAAATCAAACGGATACATAGCCTCTCTGTGCTCCCTTCTTAAAAGTGGCCCCGGGGCCACTTTTAAACCCAACTTCAGATTCTCCACGTCTTCTCCAAATCGCTACTCGACCATCCGGCAATCGCATCCTCCAGCAACCGTCGCAGATCCTTCGAGCCCGCCGCATCGTCGACGTGAATGACGTCTGCCGTCTGGTGGTTGTGGGCCATCCACGGAGCTCAGGTCAATAGGTGTGTAAAAGAAATCAGGCGGCCATCTTCCCGGCTTCGACCTGCGGTCCGGTTGAGTGTTTCTGATCGTAGACTTGTTGTAGCAAGTGTGGCGCGGTGAGTTTCCTGAATCGGCTCTCTGCGACCTTGAGCGTACGCCAGATGAGAGTCGTGGCGTTCCTGACTTTCTTGAATCGCCTGGCGGCGTTTGTGCGAAGCCGAACGGAAGCAAAGGGGCTCTCGACGACGTTCGTGGTTCTCAGGTGTTTCCAGTGTTCCTTCGGGAAGTCGTAGAACGTGACCATCCGATCCCAGTTTCTTTCGAGCGTCTCCACGGCGGCAGGGAACTGTGAGCGATACCGTGCGGCAAAGCGTTTCCGGAGCTTCTCGGCCTCCTTTTTCGTGCCGGCATAGGGGATCTGGACGAGCAGTGCGCGGGCTTCAGCCTGTGCACGCTTGGCGACCTTGTCGAGCACGTTGAGGATCTTGTGGTTCCAGCACCGTTGTTGCCGGCTCTCTGGCCAGACCTGATCAACGGCCGCCCAGATGCCCATATTCCCGTCCGCGGCGATCAGGACAGGATGTTCGAGCCCGCGATCCCGGAGATCCCGGAGCACCGTGAGCCAGGATTCTGTAGACTCTCGATAACCGGGTTCTATCGCCAGGATCTCCTTGCTGCCGTCGCTCATCGCGCCGATCACGACCAGCAGACACGCCTTCTCGCGCTCGAGCCCGGCTTTGACGTAGATGCCATCAGCCCAGGCGTAGACCAGTTCGCGATTATCCAGACGCCTTTCTTTCCAGTCCTGGAAGTCGACCTCCCACTTCCCTCGAAGACGAGCGATCGAGGTCGGCGAAAGCGGCGCGCCATCACCGAGCAGCGCACGCAAAGACAACTCGAAGTCGCCCTGGGAGAGACCGTGGAGATAAAGGTCGGGAAGCAGATCTCCAATGGCCCTGGTTCTCCGGGCGAACAGGGGGAGGATGCGGCTTTCAAACCGCTCTTCCAGACCACGAACCCGGGGACGCCGGACCTTGATCGTTCCGCAGCTCGTCGAGAGACGCCGGGGCTTGCCGTAGCCGTTCCTGTAGCCCCTGGAGCTATCGACCTCGGCTCGGCGCTCATACCACGACCGGCCCAAGAACGCGGTCGCCTCCTCCTCCAGAATGGACTGGAACCGGCCCTGGATCTCTTCACGGATCCAATCGTCAACCGTCTCCCACGTCGGCATGGACTTCAATGGGGCTCTATGCGTATGTTCCTTCACGGCGATCCTCCTTCCCAACCGGGCCTCTCACCCGGTTTTGTGTGAATCAACTATCTCACGGGAAGGGTAGGGTCGCCCTTTCTCTTTTTCCACACCTTTTGATTATAGCTCCCATCCACGTCTGGAGGATGTTGTAGGCAGCCACATCCTCTTCGGATCGTTCGAGCGGCTCGGTCGAACCGAAAAACCGCGCGTCGATTGCGTCGTAGCTGGCCGGCCAATCCGTCAGATCGACGCGTGTTCGTACCTGGAGGAGCGGACCCCATTCCTCCACACAGAACAGTTCCACGGAATGGGGGTCGACCGATGGCTGGAGCAGAATGACCCGGCTCGCCCGGTCATACCCCACCGGGCGCTCGTGAACGACCAATTGAGTGTTGAACAGCGGATGACACGCCTGAATCAGACGCGCTTCCAGAATCAGCGCCTCCAGCTCCGACCCTACCTCATCGACGTCCACCGACCATATCCTCTCCAGGATCTTGCGCGTTTTCTCCGGGCGATCGGCCTGGTCGGCAAAGTAGGTTCGAACACGATCGCGTAAATGCTTGGACTTACCGACGTAAATGACCTCCCCCTCCTGGTCGCGCATCACATACACCCCGGGCGCCTCCGGGAGTGAAGCCAAATCTTCGGCGTCGAACGCGAACGACAAGAAGTGAACTGCATCCCTGATCGGATACTGATCGGCCGTGATTTCATGGAGGTCGCTCACGCCTTCGTCTTCATACAATTCCAGCAAACCGAGCAGAAGATCCGCGTCTTCCTGCGGACCTCGATCAGACACGCACGGAAGTTTCAACGCATTGGCGATCGCTTCGAGCGATCCGAACGACCGATCGGGGAAGCGTCGGCGGGCCAGCCGGAACAGGCAAAGCCCCTCGCTTTCGTCCAGCACGGATCTGCCCAGCCACGTCCTGGACAGGCGGTTGATTTCTCCCCGCACACCCGGAAGACGAAAGGCAACGGGGATAGCACGCTTCCCGAGCACCTCGATCTCTGCCAACGTCTGGCTCGCCGCCGCCCGCTCGTCCCCCGCGAACGATCCGCCCGATCGGCCCGGTCGACCGTCGAAACCGACACTCGTTGCCGCCAACGCGTGCCGGTCGTCACGAGACGCGTGCGCGACCACTACATAGCGAACGTCCCTCAGGCTCCGTCGCATCGGTGTCGTGACGATCGTCCACCCGGTGGTCCCACGGACCACGCGAGAATCGTCCGCGGCGGCCGCGGCCACGACCCGATCGGCAACCGAACCACGCGCACCCTGCAATCCGAGCGCCTCCTCGGCGATTTCCTCCGACTCCACTTCGCCGTCGCGTGAAACCAGAAATGTGTAGACTCGATCCGACACGTCATCCGCCAATAGAACAGGGCGGAGACCTGTATCGTCTCCGCCCTCGATTCCCGTCGTTCAGCACGTCAGGCGTTCTTGCTCCGGGGGGTGGAAGGCTTGTCCGAAGACTTGCTCTTGCCATCCGCGTATTCCAGCTTGATCAGCTTCTTCAACGCATCGATTTCCTCGTCCAAAGCGCTGATCTTTTCGTTTTGTAAAAAAACCAGATCGGCGTAAATGCGGGACCGCTCCTCCTGGTTGAGCACGGTCTTCCGCAGTGCGTCGATCTTGCTCAGAAGTGCTTCCGCCGTCTCGCCGGGTGGCAGCGCGGGCCTCCCATCCTCACCCGGCGATCCGAAGGCGTCTACGTGCTTACGTAGAGCCTCGTCCATTTCGGCTAGCTTTTTCTCCGCCTCTTCGATTTCTCGAATGACGGGACGCTTTTCCACAGCATACTTGAGCACGTCGTCGAACCCACCATCTCTTTGTCGTCTGCGATACATCGGATGCGACGGGCCCGATCGCCGCCGGCGATAGACCACGATCAGGACCGCGACGAAGGCCAGAGCCCCGATGGCCAGCGCGGGCAAGAGGTAGGTCGCATACGTCGAGAAAAACTCGAACGAGGGTTCGCTTTCTTCCTCGACCGGTAGGGGTTCGGTTTCGGGGGCCTCATCCTCATCAGCGGGCTTGAGCAACCGGCCGAGATAGAACTGTGCCTCCGGCCGGGACGGGCGTCCTTTGATCGCCCGCCTGTAGTGCTCGATCGCGGCATCCCGCTCACCCGCTTTTTCGAACGTCTTCGCGGCGTCGAACAACAGGGGCCCGTTGTTCGCATCCGCTTCCACCGCCTTGTGAAAAGCCTCAGCCGCCTCAACGTGGTTGCCCGCACCGGCGAGCTCCCTGGCTTGGGCGGAATAGTCGATCTCCGGTTCCGGTTCGGGCTCGGACACTGGAGCGGTCGTTTCGGCGGCCGTCGACGTCTGCTCGGTGGGCACCGTTTCCGGGGCCAGCGGTTCGTGTCGAACCATATCCCCACGAATCCATCCACGACGGCCGGTGGGGAGGAGCACCAGATACCACCCGTTTCGTTCCCGCACCATCCCCAACGCCGTGCCCTTGGTCGCCTTGTCGATCACACGGGACCCGACGCTCGCCTGGTTGCGGATATTCACGTTGTTCGGCAACACGATCAGCTTGTCGCGTGCAATGTCAACGCTCAGGTAGCGCGCCGTGATCCACCCGGATGCCCCGGCGGAAAGCTCGACATGGATCCAATCGCCCTCGTTGCCGAAGGTGCGCCGCCCCAGCAGCTTCATCTGCGTGCCTTCGGGAATCCACTCGATGAAAGCGCCCTTCACGAACCGACCGTCCGCGCTTTCGGTCGGGACCGAGCGTGCCCGGACCCTGCCCGCAGGTGTATTCGCCACGATCGCGACCTGGTCTCCGTGACGCACCTGGGCATCGATTGGCGTGGACCCGAACAGGACAAACCACGCGATCACAACACCCAGAATCAGGATCTTGAAGTCGTAAAACCGATCCACTCCGCCTCCTGCACGACGTCGACGATACCGAAACTCGCGCTTTCCAAGCTGGACTGGAAGTCCGCGTGCTCACGCGACAACAGCCCACCAAAAATGACGTGGCCTCCGGGTAGAACGGCGTGGTGAAGCCGTCCTAGCATCGGCCTCAGAATGCTACTGATGATATTCGCCACCACCAAGTCGTAGCCGCTATCCTCCGCCGCCACGGACCGGGTTTCCACCACGATCCCGTCCACACCGTTCAGCGCGGCGTTTTCTCTCACATTCTCTATCGCCTGCGGGTCCGTGTCGACCGCCAACGCCTCACTCGCTCCGAGCCGTCGGGCGGCGATCGCCAGGATGCCGGAACCCGTCCCTACATCCAGGACACGATCCCCAGGCCGTATCACACCCTCCATTGTTCTGAGCGCCAGTCGCGTGGTGGGGTGACCTCCCGTTCCGAAAGCGGTCTTGGGCTCGATCAGGATCCGGATCCCGTTTTCCGGCTCGGCTACTTCGTGCCACGGGGCGCAAACGACGATCCGCGACGAAGGCCACACAGGCTCGAATCGATCTCGCCACGTTGCGGCCCAATCTGTCGTCTCGACTTCCTCCACCGACACGGTCACCGATGGCAAGCGAGCCCGGACCTGCCTCAATACCTCAGCCCGCAAGGTCTCGGACGGAAAGTAAGCGATCAGCCGCCCGTCATTCTCTTCGGCCTCTTCCTGGATGCCGCAGCAACCCAGTTCAAACAGGACGTTGGACGCTGTCTCGAACGCCTCGGGAGCAAGTTCGACGACGATTCGATACCAGGATTTCACTCGAAAGGGGGAGATTTAAGGCGAGGGAGAGGTCCTAAATGGCTGAAAAGCAACGCTTTCTGAATATAGGCCAGGGGTTGGGGCTTGCCAACCCACAAAAAAGAGCCACCTGAACCCCGATTGGGGCCCAGGCGGCTCAGCTTGGCCGGCATCCCTGCGCGTTTATCCACATCCTGTGTGCGTATCCAAGGACCAGTTTTCCCTCGGGAGGAAAGGCGGTATCACTGGATACTACTAAGTATATCGTCAGTCGATTTAGTTTCCGCACTTCTTTCTGCCACGCGAGGCGGACACGACGCCGAAAAGCACCCAAAACGACGAAAAACGGCCCCAGCCACGAGGGGCACGAGCCGTCATCGATCCCTCTTTGAGAGTGCTCAGCCGCTCAGAACGTCTTTCAATCGGTCAAAGAACCCTTTCCCACCCTCGGGGGGCGCTCCGTTTTCCAACTCGGACAACTCCTGGAAGATCTCCTGCTCCTGACGATTCAGTTTTTTGGGCGTCCAGACCATCACCCGAACCAGCTCGTCACCCGTCCCGTAGCCGTTCACATCGGGAATGCCCTTTCCCCGCAGCCGGAAAACCTGCCCGGATTGGGTGCCGGCAGGCACCTTCATCAGGGCTCTGCCTCCCAGCGTCGGTACTTCGATATCGGCACCCAGCGCGGCCTGCGAGAAGCTGATCGGCAGGTCATAGACCACGTTGTTCCCGTGTCGCTCGAACTGATCGTGCTCGATCTCCTGCACGAAGACCTGGCTGTCGCCGGCAGGCCCGCCCCGACGACCCACGCTCCCCTGGCCGCGCAGTGGGATGTAGTTCCCCTCGGCTACACCGGCTGGAATGTTGACCGACAGGCTGGTCTGTGTCTTGACACGACCATCGCCCCCGCACTGGGCACAGGGTTGCGCGATCGAGGTACCCTCGCCGGCGCAACGCGGACACGTCGTCACATTCACGAACTGCCCGAAGAGCGATCTCGTCGCCTGTCGAATCTGCCCCGTACCTCCGCAGGTCTCGCACGCCACGGGCTGACACCCTGCTTTGGCCCCGCTTCCGTCGCAACGGTCGCAGCGGTCGAGTCGAGTCAACTTGATCTTCTTCTGCACACCTTCGGCGATCTCCTCGAGCGTGAGCGGCAGTGTAATGCGCAGGTCTTCGCCCCGCTGGGGTCCCCGTCTTCCCCCGCCCCGACGGCCAAAGATATCCCCAAAGATGCCGCCGCCGAAGATATCGTCGAGACTGGAGAAGATGTCCTCGAAGTCTCCTGCGTGGCTGAAGTCGGACCAGTTGAACCCACCTGACGCGAACGGTCCCCCCAGACCCTGATGACCGAATCGGTCGTAGGTCTGGCGCTTCTGTGGGTCGCTCAGAACTTCGTACGCCTCGGCCGCCTCCTTGAAACTCGTCTCGGCCGCCGCATCGCCCGGGTTTCGATCGGGATGATACTTCAGCGCCAGCTTCCGATACGATTTCTTGATATCGTCTTCGGAGGCGTCGCGCCCCACACTCAGGACTTCGTAGTAGTCGCGTTTGTCCAAACGATCCCCTGAAACAAAAAGATGCAGGCTGCGTGCCTGCCCCTCTAAGACTCGTCTTCTTTCTCTTCTGTCTCGCTGACCGGTGCACCCGTGCTGACGACGACCTTGGCGTGCCGAACCACCTTGCTTCCCAACCGGTAGCCCTTTTCGACCACGTTGGCGACGACGCCCGCCTCGTACTCTTCCGAAGCCACCTGCATCAACGCTTCGTGATCGTTCGGATCGAACGGTTTGCCCAGCGCATCGATCTCCGTCAACCCGCGTCCTTCGAGGACCTTCGAGAAGTCGGTCATGATCATCCGCACGCCCGACTTGAAGCTCTCCGAGTCCTCATCCCCCTCGGCGTGATCGAGTGCCCGGCTGACCGAATCGATCGTAGGCAAAAGATCCCGGACCAGAGCCTCGTTTGCGGAGTCGATCAACGACTGTATCTCACGAGAAGTCCGCTTTTTATAGTTGTCGAATTCCGCTGCAAGACGCATCCACCGATCCTTGTGCTCCTCGGCTTCGCGTGTCGCGACAGTCAGCGAGTCTTCTTCAAGTGCTTCCGGTTCTTCGGCTTCCGTTTCGGCCGCTTCGTCGCCGGCTCCTTCCTCCTCGTCATCCTTCACTGCTTCAGAAACCGATTCCAGCTCTTCCTCGACCTCTTCCTGCTCACTCATGCAGGTTTACCTCTCTTCGAACTTCTCTTCCAAAAGGTTCTCCGTCAGACTGGCCATATACCGAACCAGGGGGACCATTTTGGCGTAGGCCAGTCGGGTCGGCCCCATCAGCCCGATCACCCCCGTGACATTCCCCATCCGATACTTCGACGTCAGCAGGCTACACGCACTCAACTCGGGCGAGTCGTTTTCCTGGCCGATCGTAATGGCAATGCCCTCACCCATCCGATCGTTCAGGATGGCTGTCATCTGGCTTCGCTCTTCGAACAGCTCGTAGAGCTGAGCCAGCTGATCCTTGTTGTCGCTGAATTCCGGCTGAAGGAAGAAATTCCCGGTTCCAACCAGGTGCAGGTCATCGTCGGTACTGAACTCGAACAGCGAATCGGCAGTGTCGCATATGAGACGCAGGAGTTTGGGTGACCCCTCGCTCGAGCCCTGCAGACGTTCACCGACGTTGCTGAGGATGTCCCCGATCGAGAGCCCCGACAGCCGCTCGTTGACCAAACGGCGCGTGCTCTCCAGGTCTTCAGCCTCCAGCCGCGCATCCACTTCCATGACCATCGTCTTGACGAGACCCGACTGGATGGTCACGACGATAAGCAGTTTCGACTCGCTCAGGTGAATCATATCGATGCTGCGGAAGCGGCCTTCCTTGAATCGTGGTGTCAGCGCCACGCCAAGGTTGTGCGAAACATCGGCAATGACCCGGGATACCTGGCTCATCAAACCTTCGATGTTGTTTTCCCGGATCGCCGCCTCTACCATTTCTCGCAACCGCGACCGTTCGTCTTCGGAGATTTCCTGCTGTCCCATGATGGCATCGACGTAGACCCGGTAGCCCTTATCGGTCGGCACGCGTCCAGCCGAGGTATGGGGCTGATGCAGGTATCCCTTCTCCTCGAGGTCGGCCATCGAATTCCGAACGGTGGCCGGACTCAGGGACATTCCCGTCTTGGCCAGGGTTCGAGAGCCGACGGGCTCACCCGTATCGATGTAGCAGGTAACCAGGCGGTCGAGAATCGACCGCTCTCTCTTGGAAAGATCCTCCATAGGCCTCTCACCCTCTCGGGATGTGATGCTACGAAGGGGGAGCATCGACGAATAGGGGACACGAAAACAGGGCCTCCGAAGAGGCCCTGTCATAGATGTAACTCTATGACCGCCCTAAAAATACGCCACGAAAAGGAAGCTGTCAAGATCTGGAACAGTTTGCAAATGGCGGAGAATGCCGGCCTGACGGAGAAGAAGTCATTCCTCCACCGCATCGACCAGGTAGAGATCGCTCACGGGTCGGTGGGAAACGTGGACAATCCCGCCACGCACGTAGCGTCAATCGATTTCGGAACGGCTATCCAAGGCTTCTACACGTTCGGCTCTTCCACCCGCAACGGGCGTGATCCCTACTGGTTGTAACGATCCTCATACATCATACGCAACTTCTCCGCCTCTTCGGGACTCAGACCTTTCATCCACGAGTGTTCTTCCTGCGCCAGAAGCGCCTCCACGAGCGACGCGTATTTGTGACCGATGGCCTCACTTTTCGATTCTGCCGCGTCTACGACCGCCGGCAGAAACTCGGTGTAGTAATTTTTGGCCACCTCGTACATCCCGTGCCAGTGCGTATAGTCCGGGCCCATCATACTCGCCCCGTGTCTGGCGCGTCGCCCTTCGTGATGCCAGAGTTCCCAGAACACCCATTGAACTTCGTGTTCGAACGGCGCGTCGGGTCTGAGCACGCCGTCCAACTTGAGCATATCCATAAACCTCTTGGCGGGCTTGGCGAACTTCTCGTTGTATAGCATCACCAGATCGTCAAACTGCTTGTAGAAGTTGTCGATATAGGTGTCGTTGTGGCAGTTCCGGCAGGCGCCCTTCATCTCCTCACGGCGCTGCTCCCACGTCACGATGCGGGCCACGCGCCGCAACACCTTCTTGCTCACCAGCTCTTCATCCTCGACCACTGTCGCGGATTGTGAACTCGCGTCTGATCAACGAGACAGATGAGCCGCGACCTGGATCCAGAACGGAGGATACTGCAAGAGAGGCTTTATAGCGAGTGGCTATGACGAATTAAGCGTGTCGCCCCCACGGAGACCGGGGATGGGACGAGATTCATTACAGAATTCGATCGATTTCGGGTTAGAGGATAGTCCCACGCAGCGGAAACACCTGGGTGGGTGATGGCTATACGGAATGACGATCACTCGTTGCCTGCACTCGTGAAAACCTGCTCGAAAGATCGGTCTGAGATTGCGCCCGTCGACTGCTGCAATGCGTCGATTACGAAAATGACGCACACGAAAATGACGACCAATCCGATGACCACCGCACCGTTCTTGAGGTTCTGCCGCTCATCGGATCTGTTTAGAATGTCACACAGGTTCGGCATCGGACCTTCTCCACGTCTTATTGCACTCGTCTCCCGACCATCAGCCATCATAAGTCCCCAGGACTGGCAGTCACATATGATCCAAGCCTCAGATCGAGGGGATCGCTTCGATCACTCCGATCTCTTCATTCGATAAATAACACGCCGGGTCCTCCGCCCACGGATCGCCGTAAGCCGCCCAGGCGCGTACCCTCTGGCTTCCACCGCACATCTTTATGAAAGCGCAGTTCTTACATCGTCCCTTGAGCAACGGAAGACGGTTCTTCAGCCCCGCCATCAATGGATCCGATTCATCCATCCAGATCTCGCTGAACGGACGATGCTTCACGTTTCCGAAGCTGTAATCCATCCAGAACTGATCGGCGTGGACGTTTCCGTTGAAGTCGATATCGGCGATCCCCACGCCGGAACTGTGTGCCCCTCTCCCGTTCCATTCCAGGAGCTGGCGAACCTGCTCGGCCCTGTCTGGATCCTGCTCGAGCAACTTCAGATACAGGAACGGGCCGTCGCAATGGTTGGCGACAGTCAGAACATCCACTGTATGACCCCTGTCGAACAGGTCACGCGTTTTCTCCGCGATCGTTTCCATCGCGTGGCGCGCTTCCGATGGAAGAAGATCATCATCCCGCAGTCCACGGCCCCGGCCCGAATAGGCCAGGTGGTAGAAACAGACGCGCTCGATCTGCTCTTCCTGGACAAAGCTGAAGATACCGTCCAGATCTTCGACGTTGTGGCGCGTCATCGTCATACGGAGACTGATCGGAAGTCCGGCCGCTTTGCAGTTTCGGATGCCGTCCACGGCGCGTTCGAAAGCCCACGGCTTGCCGCGGAACACGTTGTTCACCGCACCGATGCCGTCGAGACTGGCCCCCACGTAGGTGATCCCCATCTCTTTGAGCCGCTGTGCCGTCTCTGGACGGATGAGCGTGGCGTTGGTCGACAGGACGCATCGCAGACCGAGGTCGCGAGCATAGCCCAGATAGTCCCAAAAGTCAGGGTGAACAAGCGGCTCGCCCCCGGACATCAGCAGGGCCGGGATCCCGAACTCGGCGAGGTCCTCGAGCATCGCGTGCGCCTGGTCGATAGTCAGCTCATCGGGATACCTCTTGGCATCGGAATCCGAATAGCAGTGGATGCAACGTAGATTGCAGGTGCGCGTGATGTTCCACACGACCACCGGACGCCGTTCCGCCGCGCTCCTCGCCCTCTTATGCGCGTGTTTGACGCCGGGACTCGCCCGTTCACCGTATCTCAGAGGGTCGTGGGCGAAAGACGTGTCGCAGAGAAGCTTCGAAAGAGCGATCATCGAACCGGCCTCCGCTCGTGCCTGCCTTGAGCCACTACGCTGTGGATAAAATCGGGTCGGACTCGGTGTGCTCCAGTACCACCTCCTCCGTGTCGATGAAGCGTGCGGCCCGACTCCGTTTGCATCGGAGATAGTGTTTGATCACGCCGCCGAAGTCCCCACACACGCGGCCCGTCGCGGCGTATCTCAATGGTTGTGCAGGAAGGTGGCCGCTGCGGGGTGTGGACTCCCGCTCGATCTCCACAGCGTCCAACTCGACACCGTCCGGCAGGTCTTCGGTCAAGAAGCGACACTCGCGAATCATATCTTGGTTGTACACCTCGAGTGCAAATCCGAATTCCGCAGTGTGAATCACTGTAGCCGAATTCAGACGTATTCCGATAGCAGGTTCCGCCTCCACGACAGCTTGCTGCAACGCTTCGACGACCCGATTCTCGACGCACACGTGAACGAGATTCTCCAGATCGAACAGCTCACCTAGAACGTCTTTGAGGGTTTCCCGTCGGATTCCCGTCTTTCTATGGAAGAAGTATTCGAACGGGTTCCCCATCCCACTTCGAAACCCCATCAAAAACCCCTTCACCAGTGGGAACGACCCCTCGATAACGAGTTCGGAGAATGTTGTGATCAAACCGGCTCCTTTCGACGAACCGACTATCCTGACGGGAATACGCCCATCCGCTCAAGGGCCGCAATCGCCCTGTGCATCCGGGGCGAACGTTCGATCGCTGCCCGATAGGACACCACCGCAAGCGCTCGATCCCCAAGCGTCTCGTGGATGATGCCCATCAGATAGTGCGGGCCGGCGAATCCTGCGTCCCGCTCCGCGGCCTCACGCAAGGCAGCCAGGGAAGCGATCAGCGCATCCCCCTCTGCAACCGGATCGGACACAGACACTCGGAAAAGCTGCAATCCCGCGACGTATGATTCGAACGCAGCCACGTTGTGCGTGGACGCCTCCGTCAGAAACCGGGCGTCCGCGCGGACAGCCGGAACGCCGAAGACCATTTGGACACGGTGCATAAGTACATCCAGCGCCTTGAGTGGTCTGTCCGTCGGTGTTCGATCCGTGACGCTCCTCAACACCTCCCCGGATGGAACGTCCACAATGCGGGCCTCAAGCTCCAGGAACGTTTCTTCGATGTGGTAGGATCCGGAAACGTAGCGATCGAATCCCCCTTTTCTCGCTACCCCCAATTCCTCTGTCCGAGGGACGGATTCCGCAATCACGACGTCGGTCACACCGGAGATATGGAGAAGCCTCAACTCCAGTTCGGCGGAGAGCCCAACCCTCATCCACTCCCAGCTTGGAACGCTGGTTTGAGCCACAAACGGAAAAATCAGAATGCGGGACGATGCTTGGGCCGGCAGGGAACTGCTGAGCAGCAGCAATAGAACAGCAGATCGAATGAAAGATTTCATCTCAGCCTCCTCTCGGCCTGAACCTGCAATTCGACCCATCTAAGGAGCCAACGAAAGGGGGGCGCAGGGCCAGCCGCGACGTCGAGTGGTAGTTCAGGTTAAGGGCCCACAGTGCTATGGGTTCTTATACAATACCCCAGGTGCAAGACCGTCGTCAGCGGGCTGTGTTGCCGATTTCGCTCACAAAGGTTGGAACGCCCAGCAGCTTCTGAGAGCACTTCGCTGTTTGACCTCAGACGAAATACTTGACCCGTTCCTTCTTGAACTCTCGCGTCGAGTAGAGAATCTCACGATCCACGTCACCAAAGCGTTTCACGACCTGGCAGACCACTCGATCGCAATCCGACGTCTCCCTCCCGTGAATCATCGTAAACAGGTTATACGGCCAGTCCTCGAACATCGGTCGCTCGTAGCAGTGGCTGATCTCGGGGATCTCTGCGCAGAACCGGCCCACAGCCTCGACCCGCGCAGAAGGCACCGCCCACACGACCATCGCATTGGCCGCAAAGCCAACAGCCCGATGGTGCAGAACAGCCGCGACCCGACGTATGCGGCCAGTGTCAGTCATTCTCCTGATCCAGTCGAGAAGCGCGTCTTGAGTGACGATCAGCCTGACAGCCATGGGGGCGAACGGCTCAGCTACGACGGGAAAGTCTTCTTGCAGCACACGGACGAACGCCTTGTCCCGTTCGGTCAACGGCGTGAGCGGACCGGGGTGGCTTGGACCGTCAGACGCAGACACCGGCCGACGGTCTCGACCATTCAGACCCAACCGAACGCCGATTCGAAAGGTTCGGATCGCCGGCAGGATTAGATATCGCACGAACCCGGCCTTGCCCGCCAGATCGTCAGCGGCCGCAGCCAAATCTTCGCCCGGTGGTGTCGCAAGGGTGAACCAGAGATTGTAGCGGTGGTCCCGCTCGTAGTTGTGACTCACACCGGGGTGCGCACTCACCACCGCAGCGCCAGCTTCGAGACGATCGGGGGGTAGTTCCGCGGCGATCAACGTGCTCTCATACCCGAGTTTGCGTGTGTCGAAAATCGCGCTGATCTGTCGGATGATGCCGGAATCCCGCAGACGGTTAACGCGATCGATTACGCTGGCTTCGGTCGAGGCGATCGTCTTCGCTACCGCGGCGTACGGCCGCAGGGTCACGGGGAATTCAACCTGAAGCTCATCCAGCAGAACCTTGTCCTCATCGTCGATTTTGACTCTTTCGTTGACCGATTCCGCGATGTTCATGTCTATTCCTCCCAGTTACACATGCTGCCCGGGAACCTCCGGATCTGCGGGCGATTCCAATCAGCTGGATTCAGTGTCGTGGGCACGCGATGGCACGTCCGCGAACATCATCTCGAGAGTGGCTGGAGGAATTCGACCGAGGCAGACCCCTCTTTTTGAAACGACAGACCCGATGTAGCGCGGGCGTGCGTGCTAGGCCCTTCTCCTCTCCATACAATGAGTCCTTCCGCGTCTTCGATTCTTTCAAGCAGCGCGATCCCTTCGTCCGGCCCCAAAACAAACAGAGCCGTGGAAAGCGCGTCGGCGTCGACACCGGTTGGTGTCACAACCGTTGCGATGAGCATCCCATCGACGGGCCTGCCCAAACGTGGGTCTAGGACGTGGCCATAACGCCTGCCTTCGATTGTGACGAATCTTTCATACCCTCCTGACGAGGCAATGGACGCATCTCGTAAGCGTATCGTCCCCAACAGATCATCTAATTTCAGCGGATTCTCGATTCCCACGGTCGATCCAGGTCCCTGGCCGAAGCTGAGCATATTGCCGCCCAGATCGACTACGGCGCCGTGTGCCCCGTTCTTTCTGAGGGCCACAACCGCCCGATCGAGCGCGTAGCCCTTCGCGATTCCGCCCAGGTCGACTTCAACGCCCGGTTCCAGTCGTGCTCGTTGGCCATCCGGATGAAGGTGGACTCTTCTGTAATCAACCGATTCCAGGTGTCGCGCGATCTCTTCATCTTTTGGAATCCTGGGAGGTCCTCCCCGAAACCCCCAGAGTCGCATCAGTCCCAACACGGTAATGTCAAATGCACCTTCGCTCAGTTCTCCATAGGTGCGAGCTCTGTGAAGCACGTCATACACTCTCGAATCAACTTCCAACCACTGCGATCCTGCGGCCTTGTTGAGCTGCGAGATCTGGCTGTCTGGCTTATACGTGCTCATTAAGCGGTCCACGTCGGTCATCTCCTGAAATCCAGCCTGGATCGCCTTCTCGCACATCTCAGCCGTCTCTGCCCGGACCTCGATTCGTGCGGTCGTCCCCATCAGGAACCGTCGATACTCGAGCGTTTCGGCTGTCGTTCGACCACCAATAAGCAGAATCAGGAGCATTGTAATGCATCGCACGTAGCGCATTCTGGCAAATCCTCTGGGTCGCTCGGGGACCACACCATCGTATCCTTACGTGGTGGGAATGGCTAATTCCTCGGTGCTCCGGCTCTTATCCAGGCCAGAACATCCTGGAACGCGTTACTGGTCTCTGAAAACTGAGTGCCTCCTCCGTGTGCTGAGGAATTCGTCGCCTTCGTGAGGAGGATGCTCTTTTTAGGCTCTATCCGGGTTTCTCAACGGTGAAACTATAGAATGACAAGGTCATAGATCGTTCCCTACGCTTGGTTGTGTGTGTAGGACAATCAAAGCGAAGGGGGTGCGACCTATGACCGGGAGCAGATTACTATCGAAACTGCTGAGATTCAAGGGGTTCCGTGTTGTCAGCTGGTGGTTTGAGGGGAGAAGCTGTTTCGTCATCGCCGTAAAGCCACATAAGAATGGTTGTTGTTGTCCGGAGTGCGGCCGTCGAGGTAAAATCGTCCGCACAATGCCCCATCCGCGTCGGTGGCGTGACATTCCGGTGTGCGGGTGGAGGGTCTGGCTTCTCTACCATCCTCGGGAGATTCGGTGTCCTACCCACGGTCGTGTGGTCGAGGAGATTCCGTGGGCGGAGCGGTTCTCTCGGGTGACGTATCGCTTCGAGTATGCCATGCTGCGCTACTGCCAGACCATGACGCAGAAGGCGGCGTCCGAGTTACTGCGCATCTCTGCCTCGACGCTGTCGGATCTCCGTCACCGATCCATCACGCGGCTTCGTGAAGGTCATCGTATCCGAGGGCTCAAAACCATCGGGATCGACGAGATCTCCTACGCCAAGCGTCACAGGTACGCCACGCTCGTTTACGATCTGGACCGCTCCTGCGTGGTGTGGGTTGGCCGCGGCAGGGCGCGTAAAACGATCGATCGGTTCTTCACAGAGGCTCTCAGTCCCTACCAGAGATCCAAGATCGAGTGGGCCTGCTGCGACATGAGCGAAGCTTACATCGGAGCCATCCAGGAACACTGTCCGAATGCCAAGCTGGTCCTCGATCGCTTTCACATCGTCAAGGCTCTCAATGCCGCCGTTGACGAGGTCCGTAAGGACCAGTGGCGTAAAGCTGCCCCGGATGAGCGCAAAGCCATGAAGGGCCTCCGATGGCTCCTCTACCGGCACTCAGCGACACGCTCCAGAGGGGATACTCGGACACTCAAAGCACTGGAGAAGGCGAACTACCGAATCTATAGAGCCTGGAGACTCAAGGACGAGTTCGAGCAGTTCTGGGAATACAAAGCGCCCTGGGCTGCCGAACGCTTCCTGAAATGCTGGACGACGTCCGCACTCAGAAGTCGACTTGAACCCCTGCGAAAGTTCGTCAGGACCCTGCGACAGCACTTCTTCGGCGTCCTCGCATTCGTGAACACGCGTCTTACCAACGCCATCGCCGAAGGCCTCAACCGAATCGTCCAAATCGTCAAGAACCGAGCCAGCGGATTCCGCACACTCGACGCATTCAACGATATGATCTTCCTTACCGTCGGAGACATAAACATCCCTGAGCAGATTCCGAAGAGGTTCCGCACACGCTAACCGCGCCCCCATGCCAGGAACCACGGCACCTTCACCCACTTCATCTCGTTGAGAGATCCGGATATAGCCTCTTTTTAGGCTCGTTCAAATCGATCTGGGGGATGACCTGATCGTAGGCCTGAGGCCCATCACCATAGGTCCAGTTTCCGGTGCCACCCGCGTGACACTGAGTACATCTCTTCAAGGCTGGTTTGACCGAAACGTTGAAACTGACGGCGCCCGCGATCCCATCTTGCAGATCGCCTCCGGCGCCTTCCAGTCCGCGGCTGAAAGGATGCTCGGTACCACAGCTCGCGAGGATTCATCACGACAGGAAGCAGACTGACCGTTACAACCATTGATTTTTTCATGGCTCGACCTCCTTACTGTGGGTGCTTGGCATTCTTTCGACCCAGGAAGTCGACGATACATACACCGTGCTGAACGCCGAGGGCAACAGCGGACGATGTGTGCGTGGCTCCTGTTATGCCGATCACATCCTTACCCAATCTGAAGGAGTGGCCTTTGTTGTATCCGATGAACTGAGACATAAAGGACTTCCGCATGGCCGGCTTCCCACGTTCCTCCCCGAAGACCGTGAACCCGATATCGTATACCTGTCCGTCATCCTTATTTACCGCAACCACGAGTTGAAGTGGGCCTTCCTTTCCTTCGATGTCCACCACCACCGCGTAGCCTATCGGCTGCTTGTCTTCATCGATGCCCGTGTAGATAACGTATTGCTCGTTGGGATCGAAACCGTAGGTCTTGGCAACCTCTTCCTGTTCGGACTGTGTGAGAGTGACTGCTCGCTTCCTGAGACTGCGGGCCCCCTTCTTCTGGAGCATCCCCTTCAGCGCATCCCGTAGCGTGACGACCCCCGTCATCTGGCCCGAGACGTTGACCTGAACGAACGAGAACATCACAGTCGCGAAAAACCCAGCTACGAGTAGACCAACCCACGTTCGGCCCATAGCACCCCTCACTGGGCAGAGGATCTGCGGAACCACATTTGATAGATGCTGATTCCAAAAACCAGCGCGAAAGAGACAGCCATAACGGATCCGGACAGCATCACCATCCAGGCGAACCCCGGACCGATGAATCGTGTCAGCAAAATGCTCCCGATATCGAAAACCGACGCGACGAACGGTGCCAGGATCAGGACCTGCTTCCCTAACACTGGCATCCGGGCAAACGAAACGATGAAACCACAGATGAAAAAGATCATCGCGTAGCTGAGCAGGTGGAAATGGCCTTCGGCCACGAGACTTTTAAAACTGGGGATGGGTCTTACGGGCTCATCTCCCTGTTCAGCCTCGAACTCCTCGAAGCTGAATTCCTGCTCGGCTGGTGCATCGTCCTGCTCGAGCGATCTGCGCGTAGCTTCGTTGCCCCAATAGTGCTCGACGATCTTCACAGGTGTCAGCCCAACGGCCAGCCCTACGTTAGCCAGTGCGAAGAGATACCCCATACCGAGCGTCAACAGTGTTGCGGTAAACAGAATGCGAATTGTCGTCGGCAGTTCGGTCAGCGTGAGCTGTAAAAGGGTCTTGGTCACGACCTGCTCCTTCGCGGTGGATCCGGGACTGCTGATTCCCGGGGAACGGCTACTCAGAGAATCTCAGCTGCGCCGATTCTGTCGACACAGCGTGAGCAATGGCTGCGTTGTCGAACACGGCGACCCCGAACGGGAAGACTGCCCCAAGATCGCTGAACTGCACGTCCATTGCCCCACTACCCGTCTCCAGGGACCGTCTGAACTCCAGCGTCCACACCCCAGTGTATCTACCGACGGCATCGATATCGCCCCGATCCCCTTCGACCGGTCTTGTGAACACGCTCGGAGGAAGCTGGCTACCATCCCGGTGATAGCGAACATCTGTATTGGGGTCGATCGCTGTGCCGTCGCTGAGCGTGAGGGCGCCCATAGCGTCTACGTCCGTGACCGCCAGGGCGAGACCCGCATCCTGTAGTACTGGATTCGACCCGTCCGTCTCCACCCAGTAGTATCGTTGGGGCGCATCCGGGATTATGAATTTGGGCACACTCACTCCGTTCAGCGTCTGTTTGTTGTTCGAGTAGGCACCTGTACCAGGATCGCTCTTTCGGCCACCGTTCCTGGCAGATCGCTGGGAGTCCGTGTACTGATCGTCATACGTGTCTTGTGACGTGTTCCGAACGGATTTCCAGTGCCACATGTCCAATACTTCGCCGGCTGCATTCGTGTATTTGAGAGCAGTCTTCCCTCCGTTATTGCTGTTCGGATTCAGTCCCGTATGGCAGGCTACCCAGCATCCCTGCTCTCCGAATCCGGCAACGGGGGTAGCCTCCCAAATCAGAGACAGCTTGTCCTCGTAGAAGGGCCTCCGGCTCACGGATCCGTCTGCAAACTGTGGCCATCGGGATTCTTGCTTCCACGCTCTCTCAGCCGGATCGAAAAACCAGGTCTCGCGATCCAGGTCGATCTGGGGATCATCCCACTGAGCCAGAAAGTAAATGTGGGAGTCATCATACATCGATTTGAGGATGACCTGGTATCCGCGACCTTCATACCCCGCAAACGCTTCGATGGCCGGTACCTCGGTGACGACCGAGATGGCTGCAGCCTGCTCCCATTCATTACTCACAGCCATTCCATCGAGCACTGGAGGGGTCTGTGTTCTAGCCGCGATCAGTGTCGCGGGACCCTCAGCAGTCCCTCCTGATACAATCGTCTCGACGCCATCCCGATCACACGCGGGTTGCACCAACAGCAGCCCGACCGCGCTCAGGAGGGTCATCCGTCTCTTCAAGTGTCGAGTGATCATGACACACCTCCTTGTCTGTTTTCCCCTAGAACTCAACGACCGCGTGCAACCGAAACAGATCGTTCGGTACTTCGTCTACTTCCTCGAAATTCCAAAAGTGCTCCGCTATCACGACGAGGGGCCCCATGCGTCGGATGGCCGCGACGTTGATACTGTGCGTGTCGTTGTTCGTTACGACATCGTCGAAATCGATGTAGGAACCGTACCTGACTCGGAAGGTCAGATCGGGTTGCCATCGTCCGTAGTGAACTTCGACAAAGTCTCCATACTTGTAATACCAGCCCTGGTCGTTGTTCGCAGACTCAACGAGAGTTCGATCCCTGATTTCCGCTCTGGCCGCCGCACCGCTAAACCGAAGATGGCGAATCCCCGGCGCCTTAAGCAGGCCGTAGGCCGTTGAGAAATCTCCGCCCCACAGGAAGACTTCCTGGTCATTGTCGGTACCCCATTTATTGTAGAGGGCGGAGCCTGCAACAGTCAGGCGGTCTTTGAGCGTCTTGATCGTCAACCGTTGGCCATACGCGAAAACGTCATCGCTGCCCCCGGCATTGAGCGCGAGGACCCGACCCGATGCTTCTTCGAATCCACGGACGATATAGCTGTCGCCGAATACCGACAGACCCCGCCAATCTTTCAGGATGGGGTACCGGATCGATGCGCCTAGCTCTGCCCAGACATTGGGGAGCAATTTCCCCGTGAAGGGATCTCCCTGGACGCCTCCGTAGTAGTGATGAAAAGGAGAGAGCCCGAATGGCACCCAGATCTTTCCCGCTTTCAGTTCGACGCCGTCCGTAAGTCGATACGTCATCTCATAGTAGACTTGATCGATCAGCTCTGCCTCGAGCAGCAACTTTTTGCTGATGTCTGCCTTTAGAAAAATGAAGTGGTGATACGTGCGGAATCGGTCAGGTTTTGCTCCGTCGCCACCGAGATTCTCCATCTCCAGGTTGAAGTCGAATCGTCCAGACAGGTGGATTCGGTCCGACCAGCTCTTCAGAGTATGTGGTGCTCTCTCTTCGACATCGTCGAAATCGACTTCCTCTTCCTCGTCATCTTCTGCGGCGTTGACAGTCGTAATCAGCAACGCGGCGAGGATGATCAAGGATCTGGCGACCCAGTTTGACATTGCACTCACCTCTCTTTCAGGCGTTTCGATTGCGGTACTATCTGAGTTTCTTCCAAACCTTGTTACTGCGAGCAGACCGTGGGTTCCATCCGCGTTCCGACGTTCTGCTGCTTGAAGCATTAGTGCAGGTTTTATGCCAATCATCTATCTATCAGAAACCGTTGTTCGATGCGGCAGCACCGTCGGCGCACTGCGATCGGTCTGTGACCTGAAAGTCCCGATGTGACCGCAAGCCCTCAGCTGGACATCAAAAAACCCACTCAATGAGTGGGGGACGGATTCATCGGTACGTCTCGACGCTGGAGCGATTTCGGCCGTCGTATCAGGCTTCTATCAAGCACGAGACGCTGTTTCTTCCCGCGTTCATCTCAAGCTCGCCGTGAGACTCTCAAAATCGGAGCCCTTCACTACATACGCGTCCGCCCACCGATCTCACAATGCTGGCGGTGCTTCGCGATCAGCGAGGACCGCGGTTCAAAGTCACAAAACGGCTCCTCGGCCATATAGTTTCCCGTCTCGCCGAGCGCACGGGCGCGACACCCCGCACACGTTTCGATACTCGCAGAGCCCACACTTGCCCTCGACCTCATCGGGGTTTCTCAACTCCGAGAACAACGACGCGTTCGCCCAGATATCCTCCAGCGACTGCTCGCGGATGTTACCTGCTGCAACTGGGAAATACCCGCACGGCTGTACGTCACCCTTGTAGGACACAAAGCACACCGCCGACCCGGCAAGACACCCCCTCGTCATCGCTGCCATCCCATCGGTCTTGGGTGTGATGTGGCGACCTTCCTCACGCGCCTTCTGACGAATGACCCGATAGTAATGGGGGGCGCAGGTGGCTCTGATTTCGAGCGACGACCTGCGCGATGCCTCGTAGATCCAGGACAGCACCTGCTCATAATCTCGCCCCGTGATCTGCTGCTCTTCCGTGATCTCCAGACCCGCAGCCGACGGGGACGAGCAGGAAAAAGTGCAGGGCTTTTGCGCCCTGTCGTTCAGTCAGGTCAAGAATCGCTTCGAGCTCTTCCACGTTGTGGCGTGTGACGGTCGTGTTGATCTGCAGCTCCACATCGTTCGCACGCAGCAGCCGGCTACCCTCCATCGCCGCCTCGAACGCCCCAGAGACACCGCGGAACGTGTCGTGTGTGGAAGCCTGCACGCCGTCCAGACTGATGCTCACACGTCGTATGCCCGCGCCGGCAATGTCGGCGGCGATCTCGGGATCGATCAGCGTCCCGTTCGTCGCCAGGGCCACTCGCAGCCCCGCGTCGCTGGCGAAGCGTGCGATGTCGAGGATGTCGGGCCGATACAGAGGCTCGCCTCCGCTCAGCACGAGAATCGGCGAAGCGAACGAGACGATGTCCTCTACGAGAGCGAACGCCTCGGCCGTCGAAAGCTCGTCGGGCGCCCGGCCGGGCGTAGCGGTCGCGCGACAGTGGGCGCAGCGCAGGTTGCATCCGAGCGTGGTCTCCCAAAAGACGAGTCGCAGATCGGGTCCGATCATCGCTCTTCCTGACGTCCTGATCTTCGGTTGAAGCTCAGGGTTCGAGGGTGGCCCATATCCCATAGCGGTCACCATATATCATCAGAAGCACGGGCAGGACCAGAAACAGTTCCAGACCTGTCACGACCACGAGGCGAAATACCATCGTCTTCAATCGTCCCCCCTGATTCGTTAGGTAAACGGGCGTTGTCCAGCGTGGGCACACTCCAATCGCCTGGTCAGATGGGCAAATTATGTACCACGTCACGAAGGTTGCTATCAGGCGCGAAAACGCCTTTGGACTGCGAGGTTCCTGCGTGACTCAACCAGGCGGCGGCGTGTAAATGGGACGCGGAAGTCACACGCGCCACGTAGATTATTGAGGGGCTGGTCTTGAACAGAGTAATCGCGAGCAACAGAACGGCCACGATCCCGATCGGCCCAGACAGACCGAACGAGACGGCGAGAAAGGTGGGGGGTACCCCCGAACGGGTCAGGGGCGATTCAAGCAGGAGCGGAACGATCCTCAGCACAGCAGCCAGAGTCCAGAGAAGGGTCGCAGGCCAGAGACCCGACGAGCGTGGATAAAGCCCGGAATCATGCGAGGCGCCATACCGAACAGCAGCGTCGTTAAAAACCCGGCGAGATAAACGTGACGAAGTGCGTCGGCGTCGACCCAAAGCGCGCGACCGGCACCCGTCTGGACGCCGGTCACCACCTCGAGGACGGCCGCGACGGTCAGCCAGCCATAGGCTACATAGAGCGCCCACTCGAACCGTCCGAATTCACCCCGATCGGGCAGCCCGATGCGAGTTGGATGGGGCCTCCGGTGGCCTCGGCCAAACGATCGATCGTCCAGGGCGGTCTTCGCCGCAACAGGATGTCGAGCTTCCAGACGAAATAGAGCAGCACGACTCCTTTGGTCACGTGACCCAGCCAGGCTACGCCAACCTGGTCGACGCTCGGAACCACTCGATGCGCCACCACCATCACGGCGGCTCCGACATACACAAGGGATGCCTTTGCCACGGGCCAGTCGATCGGAGGAAGCCGGAGATAGAGAGGAAACGTGCGGACGGAGAAGGCGAGTGCAACGGGAACGAGCGTCAGCGCCAGGAACAGATCGATGGCGGTCCGATTCCAGGTCAGATCCACGATCGCCGTTCTGGCGTACATGGCGTCGATTGAAATCGCGCCGTTGATGGCCCGTAGCTCAACCACCCTACCATCGCCGCTACCAGAAGCGGGCGCACAGCGGCGAGGGCAGCGCGCTGATCGGACGCACGGAGAACGATGAAGATCGCCGTCCCGACATAGAGAACGATGGCAAGCGCCGTCAGCAGGCCGGAGACACCGATGACCACCGGACCGACACCGAGATCGACCCCCAGACCAGTCATACTTTGACCGACTGCGCGAGTCACCACGCCGACAAACAGAAGACCCACCGTAAGTTGCACCACAGCCGGTCGAGGCAGCGGTATGCCGGCCAGCCTGGGTACGAAGTAGAGGCTGACGCCCACGATGAACAGCCCGAGCCAGCCCATAAGCTGGGCGTGACCGTGCCTAGAGAACGGGCAGCCACCACGTACCGACGGACAGCCCGAAGCCCACGTGGATCGACAGAATCGTCGCGAACCCGAACCCGGCTGTCAGTGCGATCGCCGTTGCCGTCGTGACTGCGCCGAACCCGAAGTCCGCGTATCCTCCGGCGCGGCCCTTTTGACATCGCCGTGTGTCTTCTCGGTTCACGGACGAAAAGTAGGTCTCGCACAAGGGTCGTCAAGAACGACGAAGACCTCAGGCAGCGGTCAGTTCCTGCGCGCGGCGTTTCAGCCGCCTCATCGCCAAGGTCTTAATCTGACGGACGCGCTCGCGGCTCAAATGCATCTCGCGACCGATTTCCGCGAGATTGCCCTCTCCGTTCCCCTCGAGCCCGTAATACCGTCTGACGACCGAAGCCTCCCGGTCGGGCAACCCTGTCAGCAGGATATCGACCTCCTCGTCTTCGGCGATGTGCTCGAGGATATTGGGCGTCTTGTAAACATCGTCGAACGTGGTCTTGACCAGTCGTCGTTCCCCGTCGGGCAGCGAATCAGAACTCGTGGTCGAGGGAGGATGCGTCCTGGGCGTTCTTCAGAGCCATCAGAACACTCCCCACGGGCTCGCCGATTTTCGCAGCCACGTCCTCCGGGCCGGGAGGATATTCCAGTGATTGATGAAGATCGCGAAAAGCCCGCTGAACCTTGTGGATCAGCTCCTGAACGTGTGCAGGCAGGTGGACGGGGCCGGCTTCCTTCATCCAGCGCACGGCCCACGTACCGTCGGATCCACCAGCTCGCATATGTAATGAAGCGTGCGCCGTTTCTGCTGTCGAATCGGTCGGCGGCTTCGATCAGACCCTGGTTCGCCGCACTGATCAGCTCGTCGAGGGACAGACCGCGGCCCTGGTAACTCTTCGCCATCGCCACACCGAAACGCAGGTTCGCCGTCACCAACTCGTTCCGCGCCTGCAGGTCTCCTTCCTGAATGCGTTGGCCCAGCGCCTTCTCGTCCTCGCGTGAAAGCGGGCACGTTTTCCGCACGTCCCTGAAGTAGGCCGCGATACCAGCCTGATCGCCCTGGTTATAGAATGCCATTGGAGACCTCTACTTTGCGATGTGGGATTCCGTGCTGTGCGATACGCCCTACTGCTCCTACCAGGCGTTCTAGATCGACGGGCTTCCGAAAGTGATGGACCACGTGCTCGTTCGCAATCAGACGAGCCTCTCTCTCATTCGGAGGGTTCGAGAGCACGACCACGGGAAGATCGGGTTTCGCCCTCCTCAGTATCTGAAGTGTCTGTTTGCCATCGAGGTCCATCAGGTCAAGATCCATCACCACGAGATCGAACGGGTCCTCGAGGGCACGATAAAGTAGTCTGCCGCTGCGGGGTGTTGCCGCGACGCGACAGTCCCGGGTTCGCAAAAGGCGCGAAACCCGGTCCAGCAAGGACAGGTCCGCACTCGCAACCAGAACACGCGGCCGAAGGTCAGGTTCCACCACGAGACCGGCCACCTCCCTACCGCCTTGCCTTTAGACGAAACCGAATGGCTCTGGCCATCCTGACCGCAACGGCCCTGTCATTTTGAATCGCGGGCTTGAACCGAAATTGGGCAACCGCCGTCACGGCTGGCTGGTAGAAGATCACCGGACCCTTGAGAACGATCACATCGCGGACGGTGCCATCCCGTCCGACGACGAACTCGACGAAGACGGTCCCTTCCAGACCGGCCCGACTTGCCACATCAGGATAGATCGGCAGTACCTCCTTCACGAGGACGGGGGACTCTTCGACGGCCCAGAACTCCACGACCTCCTCCCCCATTGCCTCTTCGTCGAAGCGACCAGGCGGAGGGGGCGGGGGAAGGTTCAGATTGACGTCATCGAAGTCCAGGTCCGTCGATTCGATCGTGATGTCATCCGGCACGTCATCACTCTCCGTCTCGATGGGAACGGCCGGACGAGCGGGAGGCGGGGGACGGACCATCTGGCGAGTCTCGGGAATGTCGGCCACGTCGATCACCGTCTGGACTCGCCTCCCCCGTATCTGCTGAGCTTCGAGCTCCGGGAACCAGACGGCCAGGGCGATGTGCAGGATGAACGTCAACAGACAGCTGGCCTGGAATGTCCTGCGGTAAGACAGCTTCAAGTCGGCTGAAGGATGTTTGGTCCGGATCACTCGATCGTCGATCCAGACGATAGCCATCAGCTCGGGGTCTGCGCGTCGCTCGGCCACGGGATCGATCGTTGCGGGGGTCACGGTTGACCTCCTTCCATCTCGAACCCACAGAGGGCGCGCACGTAGCTGGCACGCTCGAACGCCGAATCGGCCCGGCCGTGTTGGCTCACCCGGCCTCGGAGCTGTGAGATCGAGTCATAGCCGTGGGATGCCAGCCACGAGGTCAGGTCCCCGATGATCTCCTGCACGTGGGCAATGCCGTGTCTCAGGAGGGCGGAGGTCATCATCGTCACCCGGGCCCCAGCCATCAGCATTTTCAATACCTCCTCGGCCGAGTGGACGCCGCCGGACGCCGCGAGATCTGCCTCCACAGTCCCGTGGAGAGCGGCGATCCATCGGGCGGGCAATCGCGCGGCACCGGGATCACTCAGCTGTATGCCCGGGACGACCTCCAGCGTTTCGAGGTTGATATCGGGCAGACACGGCCGACTGAAGAAGACGATCCCGTCGGCGCCAGCGCCGTCCAGACGATGCACGACGTGGGCGAGTGAACTGAAGAAAGGGGCAAGCTTGATCGAAACTGGGATGTTCACGCTCTTTTTGACGTCGGAGAGGATATTGAGATAGCGATGCTCCACACGCTGCCGGGCTGAAGGGGGTCCGCTGCGATATAATGGATGTTCAACTCCAGGGCATTGGCGCCCGCCGCCTCTACGCCCCGTGCGTAATCGATCCACGTGCCCGTCGTCACGCCATTGAGGCTCGCGATGATCGGAATGTCCACCGCGTCCTTTGCGCGCGAGATGTGCTCCAGATACTCGTAGGGGGTTTCGACATCCCGTTCGGGCAAGTCGAAGAGTTCCCCATAGCCGTCGACGCGATAGCGACGGTATGGAAACACTTCGCGGATTTCCTTGCGGATCTGCTCTTCGAACAGGGAGAACAGCACGACCGCCGCAACGCCTGCGTCTTCCATCGAGCGAATGCTGTCGAGGTCTTCGGAGAGGGGCGACGCTGATGCAATGATCGGATTCTTCAACTCGAAGCCGAGGTAGGTCGTCGTCAGATCCATTGGTCCCCCCTTGTAGTGGTCGGCTGAAGCAGCATCTTCTCCCTCGGCGAGCAACGGGTGTGCCACCTGCAGAGGTCGCCGAAAGGGCCGAATCGGGGGGCTTCGCACTTAGTACTCCTGTTCGCAAATACGGTGACGTATTCTAAGCAGACTTTGCCAAGGGCGTATCGTAGAACCTGAGTTTGTCGATCATCTCCGCGAGATCTGTTCGTGTGAACTTCCATTTGAAGGGTGTGGCGATACGTCCGTAGCGTTCCTGAAAACCGAGGATTCTTGCCTCAAGCTCTTCGAGCGATGCAAATTCGATAGGTGTCAGAGCCTTGCGTTTGAGGATCGAGAAGTAGATCTCGATCTGATTGAGCCAGCTTGCGTGGATCGGAAGGTGAACGGGGTGGATGTTTGGCCACTTCCCCTGGATACGGTCGATGCATGTTTGCCCTCGGTGCGAGGAGCCATTATCCACGATGAGGTAGACTTTCTTTGCCGAGCAATAGGGTTTCCGGCTCATGATCAGGCTCAGGAGCCGGTTGAAGGGCTCGATACCCGAAGAAGACTCACAGAGACCGAAGATTCGACCATTGTGCACGTCGAGAGCAGCCAGATAGGCCAGGGCTCCTTTCCGCTCGTATTCGTGTTTCAACGCGTGCCGCTCTGTTCGAGGCTGGCGGTAGGGTAACGTGCTTGCGAGCTCGTGCTTGAATACTGGTCTTTTCGTCGGCAGAAAGTACATATTCCCTCGGCCCTAAAGGCTTTCCTTGCCATTGGCGGTGATACAGATCAAGGACTCTACCTGCTTTGGTTTGGAAGTCCGGGTCCCGTGGGAAAATCCAGGAGCGATGATACCAAGGACGAATCGCGTCCTCGTTCAACCAGCGCCAGACAGTGGCGCCGCTGATCTTGGCAACGAAGCCCCTTTGCACTGCCTCGGCGGCAATCTCGGAACAGCTGAACCGCGAGAGCGGTATCCCGCTCTCGCTCGGTAGTTCACACGCCAGCGCCTTGATCTGAACGACCACCTGAGGGGGGAAAACCGGGCGGGCGCCCGGGACGAGATCTATCTTCGAGTCCCGAAAGACGCTCTTCGAAAAAGCGCTTACGCCATTTGCTTACGATCGGACGCGGAACATCCAACCGTTGGGCGATAATCTTGTTGGATAATCCCTCGGCGGCGAGAAGCACGATTTTCGATCGGATCACTTGATAATACGGTAACGTATATTGTCCAGCCATTCGCTCGAGGTCGACCCGTTCCTTCTCAGACAGTAGCACCACATAAGGCGAACGTCTTGGCATTGTTCTCCTCCTTTTGAAGGAGAACATAAGCTACAAATAATGTTCAGGACATACGTAATAATGTTTATGAAACCATGCACTAAGCTACAGGGTTCCACACCGGGACAACTGTGACAGTCGTGTCTCAGAACTCGGTCCGAGCGCACACCTCGTCCGTACGGAAAGGGCCGCCCACGACTCCAGTCGTGAGCGGCCCGTAAACAACCGCTGCTTCCGGCTCTCTGGGGCTAGGCCTCCACCACTGCGCTTCTCCTTCTTCGCCCCTTCAGGGCGTTGAGGGACACGCGCTGCGCGATGAACCCCAGGATCGTTTCGAGACTCTCCCGAGATTTCCCGAGGAATCGAAATCGACCAAACCGGCATCCACCGTCGTCACCTTCGCCAGCCACCCTTTCAGGAAGGCTGGGCCCTCGTCGCCGGGATGGAGCCTGATAAGATCCCCTTCCTCCATCGTGACAGGGCTCTCCAGGACCAGGCCGCTCCCGCTCAGTTCGACCAACCGGACCGGGATCTCCGCCAGGTCCGGAAACTTGTCGAAGAGTCCGTCCGTGGGAGTCCCTCGACCATAAGTCGAACCCGGAAGGTGGGTCACCGTCGCCCCCAAATCCAGATCGCAACTGAAAATCTTCCGGCCTTTGCTATGGACCAGCTCGTCGTCGTGCTCCAGGACCAAGTAGGGTAGAGGCCTTTCATACTCCTTCAGAACTTGTGTCTTGAAACGGCACTCGCCGCCATCCGGCGACCAGAAGAAAGCCCACACTGGATGGCGAGGCCTGATCCGGACGACACCTTCTCCCTCCCGAAACGGCTCGGTGTAGATCGCAAGGTCGTTGAGTTCCAGAATCTCCGCTGAGCAGACGGAATCCCGATGTGCTTCGTGCCAGCACGAAGAGTTTCTGGCCGAGCAAGAGATGCCGGGTGTTCCTCGGACGCCGGTCAGCCCGGATATAACGAAACCCCATTTTCTCACGTACAGCCGCCATCCGATCGACCGCATCTCCCAGCTTCAGCCAAGGCAGCTTCCGAGCTCGTCGCACGTAGGCTCGTGCGGCCTTATCGAACCCGTCGAGTGAGGAAAGAACCGTCTCCGGATCGAGGTCGGGCACCGCGTCGGCCATGGCCTCCACGAGCCTGCGCTCCTTTGGATCGAACGCATTCTGATCCGCTATCTTTTCGAGTTGGTCGAACCCCCACAAGAGACGCTTCCGGCGTCGGATTCGCTGGCGAACCGTGTTGGCAACGAGTGGGAGGAGTACCAGCAGAACCAGCACGATTCCGACCAAAAGAACCGTATGACCGACCGGATCCTCGCGGTCCTGGAGCTTCTGCAGCACGGGTCCGAATCCTTCCACCTTTAGAGGTATGAACGAAACCACGATCGCCTCCTAGGTCCACCGTCACAGTGTTGAACATCCCGACCAGGTTTCTCTTTTAGACACGGGCTTCGAATCGCCTGCGGCGCCCACAGCCCCAAGCAGGAGCAAGGTGTGTGCCACACCTGCGCGGTCACACAGCACAAAAAAAGCCCGCCTCGACAGCGGGCCCCATCCGCGCGCGATCCGATACCCTATTGTGAAAAGCTGGATGCGTCGATGCCGTGCTTGGCGAGGAGCCGATGGAGGGAACGGCGGTCGATGCCGCTGGTCGCGGCAGCGCGGGAGATGTTTCCACCGTGATTCGCTAAAAGGTGTTCGATGTACTCCCTCTCGAACCCTTCGATGACAGCCTCTTTGGCTTCCTTGAAAGGAAGATGAAGCCGAGACCTGGCGATTCCACCCGTGGCGCCTCCACCCCTCAACTCCTCGGGCAGATGGTCCACGCCGACGCTCGGCCCGTCGCACAAGGCAACGGCACGTTCGATCACGTGCTGCAGCTCGCGCACGTTGCCGGGCCAGGCATAGCGCAGCAGAACGTCGAGGGCTTCGCTCGAGATATCGCCCGGACGATCGTCTGAGTACACCCGTAAAAAGTGACGTGCGAGGAGCTCGATGTCGTCGCCTCTCTCCCGGAGAGGGGGAACGTGAATATCGAATGTGTTGATCCGATAGAAGAGATCTTCACGAAATTTTCCCTCGTCGATCAGTCGCGCGCAGTCCTGGTTGGTCGCCGAGATCAGCCGGATGTCGATTGAGCGCTCTTTGTTGCTCCCGACCCTGCGAATCTGTCGTTCCTCAAGAACGCGCAGAAACTTCACCTGCAGGTCGGTCGGCAACTCTCCGATCTCGTCCAGAAAGAAGGTTCCGCCGTTCGCGTGTTCCATCAGCCCCGCGCGCGTCGAGGTCGCTCCCGTAAACGCGCCCTTTTCGTGTCCGAACAGTTCACTTTCGACCAGATGCTCGGGCAGCCCCCCGCAATTCAGCGGCACGAAGGCCCCCGTCTTGCGCGGGCTGTTGGCGTGGATGCTGCGGGCGATCAGTTCCTTCCCCGTCCCGCTCTCGCCCGTCACGAGCACGTTCGCCTGGGTGCCGGCGATCCTTCGGATCAGATCAAACATATGCTGCATGGGCGCGCTCCGACCGATGATCTGGTCGAAGCTGAACTTCACCTCCAGTTGTTCCTGAAGCGCACGGTTCTCGCCGGCCAGCCGACGATGTTCGAGCGCCCGACTGACGGACAGAAGGAGATGATCGGGCGTGAACGGCTTGGTGATGAAGTCGAACGCCCCCTCCTTCATTGCCTCGACGGCGTCGTTGATCGTCCCGTAGCCTGTGAACATCAGCACCATGATATCGGGCTGATTCTCCCGCAGACGTCGCAGCAACTCCATGCCATCCATTCCAGGCATTTTGAGGTCGGTAATGACCAGGTCCGGCGCAAACGCATCGGCCGTTTCGAGCTCTTTCCGACCGTCCTCGGCCACACGCACGGCGAAGCCTTCGCGTTCCAAAAACCTCTGGCACGTGCTCAGCATATCTGGTTCCTCGTCGACTACTAAAACGCGTCCTTTAGACAAGCTTCCACTCCTCTGGCAGATAAACGTGGAACGCGGACCCTTTCTCCGGCTCGCTCTCCACCTCGAGCCGCCCGCCGTGCTCTTGGACGATTCCGTAGCTGATGGCAAGGCCTAGGCCGGTCCCCTTCCCGACTTCTTTTGTCGTAAAGAAGGGGTCGAACAGACGATCCATATGCTCTCTCGGGATTCCCGTTCCGTCGTCCTCCACCGAGATGCGCACCCACCGCAGGGATCCTTCTGAGACTGATTCTGTGCGAACAGTCAGCCGCCCCCCCTCGGGCATGGCATCCATCGCATTGTTGATCAGGTTGAGCATTACCTGCTCTATCCGCGTGGTATCGAACTCCGCGATCGGCAGGTCGGCATCCAGGTCTACGCGTATCTCGATCTTGCGGTTCTTGATCACGTTCTCGATCAACTCGATGGCGCTCCTGACCGTGACATTCGCATCGGCCGCCTGCGGGTCGAACGGAGACTCTCGGGAGAACGCCAGTAGGCCCGACGTGATCTGGGCGACCTTCTCGCATTGCCGCTGGATTACTTCGATGTCTTCGATCACCTCGGGTGGACAGTCTTCTTCCTTCGCTGCCCGCATCAGACTGGCCGCCCGCATGAGGATGATACCAGCAGGATTGTTGATCTCGTGCGCGATGCCCCCGACAAGTTCGCCCAGGGATGCCAGCTTGGAGGACTGGATCAGCTGCTCCTCCAGCCGCTTTCGTTCTGCGATGTTTCGAACAATGCCCGTGAAGATGCGTGCGCCGTCACGCGTAAACTCCGTCACGGCCAGATCCATCGGAAACGTAGACCCATCCTGCCTCCGCCCCTGGACCTCCCGGCCCTTCCCGATGATCTGGGCCTCCCCGGTCTCCAGGTACCGCGAAACATATCCCTCGTGCTCCGACCGATACGGTTCCGGCATCAAGATGTTGACCGGCTGGCCCGTCACTTCGGCCGCTTCGTAGCCGAAGATCTCCTCGGCAGCTCTGTTGAAAGACTGAATCTTGCCGTGTACATCGATGGTGATGATCCCGTCCAGGACGCTATCGAGCTGGGATTGGAGCCACCCCTCGCCTTGGCTCTGGTTGGATTCCAGGTCCTGGATGCGTTTGTTCAACGCTTCGATTTCGCGCTTTATGGATTCGGACTTCGACACGGGAGTGTCCTCGCTGAGCGAGTAATATACCAAACTGTAGTCGAGCCGGTGAACACACCGACCGTCCTCTCTGAGGGTTCTCGAATCATCCGATCGCCGATCGGCCGAACCGTGCACAGGTGGTCTACACGTTCGATCCGAATCCCCTTGATGGACGCACCAGAATGGTTCACCATTCGTTCAGTGGACTCTATCCCAATTCGCAGGTGGACCCTCTTGAAGCTGCTCAAGTCAGAGCCTTTTCGCGTTCTGTTTCCAATCGGCGCGGCAGCCGGTTTCGTCGGCGTGGCGCATTGGGGATGGTACTATTCAGGTCTGATCGAGACCTACTCCTGTAACTACCACGGCCTGATGATGATCCAGGGGTTTGAGGGGGCCTTCGCCGCGGGCTTCATCCTGACCGCCGTTCCCCGCTTCCTCGACGCACGTCCTGCCGCCTTGTGGGAGGTCATCCTCGCCCTTTTTCTCATCGTCCAGACAACCGTGCTCCTACAACTGGACAGCTGGGCAACGGCTCAGGTCTGCTTTGCCCTCGTCACACTCCACCTATTGGTCTTTTGCCTCCGTCGTTATGCGTCGCGCGCCGATTCGCCGCCCGCTTCGTTCGTATTCATTCCCGTCGGTCTTGCCCTCGGGTTCATCGGCACCGTACTCGTCGTCTTTCCGATCCAGGGCTTCGTTAAGCTAGGTCATCGGCTCCTCGAGCAGGGCATGTTCGTCTGCCTGCTCCTGGCCTTCGGCGCCTACCTGGGCCGACGACTCGTAGACGGGGTAGCCGCCGAATCCCTCGAGTCGGATCCCACGAAGAAGGTCGACTTCAAGCCCGGATTCGTCCTGGGCCTCTTCCTGATCGGGTCGTTCGTCCTCGAGTCCGGGTGGACCGAGGGTGGAGGCCGCCTCATACGAGCAGCCGTCCTCACGCGCTTCTTCGGCCAGGCACTACCGATCTTCCGCCTGCCGGGCGAACGTCGTTTCTCGAGCTGGTCCCTCTGGATCGGTTTCTGGTCCGTCCTCATCGGGCAGTGGCTTGCCGGTTTGTTTCCAGACTACGAAGTCGTTGCACTACACTTCACGTTCGTGGGTGGCTTCTCGCTCATCACGTTCGTCATCTCCACACGTGTTGTTGCCGCTCATTGCGGTCCCGAGTCCATCTGGCAGGGAAAAGCCCGGCCGCTCAAAGCGATCGGGCTTCTGGTACTGTTCGCCCTCGTGGGACGCGGAATCTCCGACTTCTTAGAATGGTACTACTTCGGGATGCTGCACGTCGCTGCGGGGTTTTGGATGATGGCGGCTCTCGTCTGGCTCGTCGCATACGGCCGGCGCGTTTTCTGTATCGCCGATTGAACGCTACGCCCGCAGGCCGACCGGCACGCAACCCAGAGCGATCTCCTCCTCGAGCAGTGCTGCCACAACATCCACTTCGTCCTCCCCGAATCGGAACGGAAGACTCGCGACCACGCGGCCTCGTGGATGTGAGTCCCTCGACGCGCCGGCGGCGTCGTGCACTTCGATACGGGGCAACGCATACCAGTGAAAGCCCTCGGCCAAAACGAGGTCGGCGTCGGGAAACAGCCACGCGGCAGCTTCTCGCGGGTCCGGCTCACCATCCCTAACAAGGGCGAAACCCTCGGGTCCGATAACGGCCGTGCCCATCGATCCTGCCCGCCGATGTCGCCAACTGTCTTTGCCGGGTCGATCGACGTCAAACGCGCAATGACAATGTTTCAGCGTCCCCACTCGGTACCCTCGAGTGACCAACTCCTGAAGCAGACGTTCGATCGCGGTCGTCTTGCCCACATTCTTGTAGCCGGTCACCGCAACGACCGGCGGCACACGTGCGTTCACAGGGTTCCCTTTCTCTGATTCGGTCGATCGACTGGTCCTGCAACATCACCTGATCAGCTTTGGGCGACAGGGTCGAAGGGTCGGTCCTCCGAAGATGAAATGCCACCCTCAGGTCCTCCGCCAGCGAGTTCGCACGCCGCGCAGGTCATCTCCGGTTCGTCCTCGGCGTGATTCGGCGACACCAATTCTTTCGGCGCCGGAATGCCCAGCCACCCACGCTCGAAACTGACGAATGCCGCCAGCGCTTCAGACAGAGCACCGTGGAATGTGCTTGTCGTCGACGGTTGGCTCCCCTCGGACTTCTTCCGTAACGCGGTGCAGAACGCCGGCACCCACCAACTCAAGTGATCGGTCAGAAAGTGTTCCTGCCCGTCCGCACAGACACCTACGTGTTCCTCCGCCTCGGGACCGCCCTTTCCTACCGCCAAACGCATCTTCCCGATCAACCACGCCATAAACTCCAACTCGAGTGACACATGATCCGGTCGCTCCGGGAAGTCCCGGCCCGACTCAAGCCCAAACGCTGAATAAAAGCCAGCGACGTCCGCCATCTTGTGCGACCGGTAGATTGAGAACGTCTGCGGGCAATACTCCGTCTCGTAGGGGGGACAATCTTTCGTTAACAGAAACCCGAAAATGCGGCCGTGGGCTTCTTCTGCTTCGCCGGCTCGGAGATGTCGAAACGCGATGTCCAGCCGGAGATCAGCCAACGGCCTCTCACCCGGCGCCACGGCGTCCACGGACGCCTGCCCGGCTTCAGCCCTCAGGAAATCTGCCGCCGCGATCGCGGTACGCTGGTAACGGGGGTCGTGCAGAAGACGCCACCGGCCTGAAGCCGGGTCCGAAGTGGCCTTCGCGAAAAACTGGTAGCACGTCTGCCGTGCCAGCATCATCGTTTCGTTGAATGCAAGCTCATTCATCTTGAAACGCTCCGTCTTCAGATAGAATTCACGTGAGATTTCGGACGCTCGAACGTCGGTTCCTCGACCGTCACCCGAACGACCTCTTTCCCCAGCTTGTTGTAGCCAACGACGGTATCGTTGTAGAGCTCCTGTGTTCGTCTCTCTCCCGAAGGCATCGTCACTTCCGCTTCGCCGATCTTCGGTCCCTTCTCGATCGTGTAGCGAAACAAAATCTGCTGGGTGGCACGGAACAACTGGAGGACAGCCAGGAGCTCCCTGTCCGGACAGCTATACTGATCCACTGCGTTTCGTACACCGGGCCCGAACATCTGCTCCAGATGGGTCCTCGGCACCCAACGCGGCGGAATGTAGAACCCATTGGGCTCCGTTCCGAACTGGGGGTAGAGAGGCAACGCCACCTTTCGTTCCCGAATCAAGTAGTAGAGCGGGCTATCGGCCATCGGTGCCCAGTTCCCGTCCTCTTCCACCTTCACCAGGCCTTGCAGGCGAATTTTACCCACGCACGCCGCCATGCACCGCGTCTCTGCGGGCTCACCGTTCGGACTGATCTCCGGGTCCCGCCCCTCGATCCGAGGGTAGCAGGCCACGCATTTCTCACTCACGCGCGTCGTCGGCCGATACATGGCCTTCTTATAGGGGCAGGCCGCTACGCACTTCCGATACCCACGGCACCGCTCCTGATCTATGAGCACGATGCCGTCCTCTTTGCGTTTGTAGATCGCCGACCGGGGGCACGCGGCCAGACATCCGGGATAGGTACAGTGGTTGCAGATCCGTTGAAGGTAGAAGTACCACACCTTATGTTCCGGGAGTTCAACCGAGTGACCCCACTCCCCTTCCTTCATCACTTCACCCGTGGCCGTCTCTTCCTGCATGTTGGGCGCGTCCCAGTCCGAGTCCGCCGGCAAGTAGCCCAGCACTCGATTCGGACCATCCGCTCCCTGGTGTTTCTCCGCCGCCTCGAAAATCGTTTGGCCATCGAACCGCCCGTTCGGGGCTCCCTTCCCGGTGCCGTCTTCGCCCTCCCCGATGTCCTGACTCCAGCTTTGTCCCCCGGGATTGGCTTGTTCAAGCAGAGAAAGCAGCTTTACGTCCCAGTTCTGGGGATACCCTCCGTAAGGCTTCGTCTCCACGTTGTTCCACCACATGTGCTCTTGGCCCTTCGAAAACGTCCACGTGGACTTGCAGGCCATTGTGCAAGTTTGGCACGCGATGCACCGGTTGATGTTGAACACGAAGGCGAACTGCCAGCGCGGGTGTGATTCATCGAACGGATACTCCATTTCCCGGCCCAGCTGCCAGTTGTAAACAGTCGGCATGATCAACCCTTTCCTCAGGCATCCTCGATGTTCAAAACGTCTGCGCCACGCAGACCGCTATCCGGATCCGTGACAGTTACCGTTCTCACACTGAACACACCGCACCTGGCCAGAGTCGATTCCACGCGCCGCCGAATGGTTTCCTCTCCCAAGAGACATTTCAACCCGTGCGTCGCCTGATAGAACGGCTGCTCGAACAGATCCAGAATCTCGCGCTTCGATAGGCCCTGGCGGGCGTATTCTTCAATAAGGCAATCCAGCATGACGAACGGATTCCCGTCGACACGTGCGGCCGTCGTCTCCATCGGGTCGGCGGGCTCGGCCGGGCGGTTGCCCGGGTGCTCGCGTTCCAGGAATTCCTCCAGGCTTTCACCGTCAGCTTGCGGATCACGTTCCATTCCTCTCATCCTTTCCGGTTCGCCGCTCTTCCCACAAAAACGCAGAGGCTCATCGAAAGCGAGGCAGGCGGCCATTCAGCCGTCAACTCTGCACGTGGGTCAGGTCGCCTTGCAGGTAGCGTTGCATCAGTTCGGATTCGTTTCCCGGAGCGTAGCCCGTCGTCCCTGGCTTCCAGACACCTTTTCCGTCCAGCCCACCCGGTTCGGCCTTCTCCACCCGAACCAGCGTCTCCTTCGGAACCGTGTTCACGCCGTGGTTGTCAACCGCGAAACCGAAAGTAAAGCCCATCGAACCCGTCTTCTTATGGAACAACGTGTCGGTCTGATGCATGGGCATCAGCCAGCTTCGAGTGATGCTCTGGTGAGAACCGTAACGATAGTTGGATTGGTAACCGGTGTCGGCGGCCAAGGCCATGCCGTCGGGCCGTGTCTCGTGCGCCTTGACCGTGCGCTCCGTCGCGATCCAACCGGTGTGTTTCATGATGGTCATGGAGTAAGGCAGTGCCGGGTTGTATTTCAGCCGGACCAGGCAGCGGAACGCACGACTGCGATCGTCACCCGCCCGCGCACCCACGAACGGCCGATCTTCCGGGTTCGCGTCCACATATACGTAGTCGCCATCATTCAGGTCCGCGTCCTTCGCAGCCTGCGGGTTCATCTGAATCTGGCGATCCCCTACACCCGGGTCGCGCTTGTCTTTGCGGAAGGGATCCCCAAAATTCGTGCTCCAGATCCAGTGCCAGTCCACCGTCGACCATGAAGAGTGAGTCGTGTGGCGGCTCTTGGGCGTTGAGCAGAAGAATCGGAAGCCCCGCGCCCAGAGCGGATTCACCGTTTCCTTTACCTGTGACCAGGGCATCATCACGTTTCGAACCGTCCGTAGATCGGGGTCCATCTCCTCGAGTGGAATGCCGTAGTCTTTGGGCCGCAGGAACGGACTGGTCGACACGATCACGTTGGGCAGGTAGGGTGTGGCCTCGGGACCTTCCCGGTGCACAATCAGGTTCTCGCCCGTGTCGATGGCTTCGGGCAAGTCGCAATATGCCGACAGTCGTCCGGAATCGGTGTAGAACGGAATGCTATCGTGAATCTGCTCGTAGAACGCGACACGTGGGTAGGTTCGGAACAGCATCAGCGCCGAGCCGGGCTCACCGCCGTAATCTCCGTGCAGGATCTTGTCTAACTCATAGGGACCGTCCTCCCCGCGTGTCGTAGTCGAATTGTCCAGCACGCGCTGGATGTAAACGCGGGCCTTCTTTTCCGTCACGTACTTCCAATAGTCCGCAAAACGCCGCTCGCCAGTAATCTTCGACAACGAGCGTCCCACCGCCGCGAAGATCTCCGCGTCATCCCGCGAATCGTGCACAGGCTTGATGCCGTTCCCACCCCACACCTGGATAAACGGGTTCGAGCACGACCCTCCGAGCTCCAGATCTTCGAACTCCACCCAGGAGTTCGCTGGCAGTACGACGTCCGCATACTCCGCTGAGCCGGTCCACTCCACCTGCTGGTCAACGATCATGTCAATCTTTGGGAACACGTGTACGATCAGTTGGTAAGCCCATTTCGCCTGGTTGATCAGGTTCGCGTTGCTGTACCACATTAGCTTTGTGGGCGAGGGCATGTGCGTTTGACCGGTGAATACCTTCCGTCCCTCCTCCGGCGTCTGAACAATCAGCGGCCGATCGCCGTGGCCCCAGAATGCCACGTCCTCGCCGTAGGTGCAGTTGCGTAGATCGTGCTCCGTGATCCTCGCCTTCTCGTCCAGTACCGGTTTGAACGGGTTTTCGTGCGCGTATGTCGCTGCGCCGGGGCCTGACCAGGGCGAGCCCTGCAGCAACGCCCCCTTGTAGTTGCCCGCCCACGTGAACACACCCGATCCGTGCTTGCCGAAATTTCCCGTCAACATCAGTGGCAAGTGACAGGCCCGATTGTGCAACGTTCCGTGGAAGTAGTGATTCGTGCCCTCGCCGTGGTGGAGCGACACGGGGCCTCCGGCCTGTGTTGTCTCCCAGATGTCTCGTGCCAGCCGCTCCACGAGCCTCGGCTCCGCGCCACTGATCTCGCGTACCGTTTCCAGATCGTAATCCTGAAGGTGCCGCCGGTACATCTCGTAGACCGGCATCACTTCCACCGCTTCACCCATCACGGTTTCCACACTGAAAGTGCCGGTCAGAGCTGCACTCTCCAGGGCCTTTGCACCCACCTCATCGCGGCTCACCGCGGCTATCGTGCCGGCATTTTCATCCCACACGACGAAGTCCCCGATCTTCTCGCGCTGTTCCAACGGCACCACCTCGGCGTCTCGACGATCCGTCCGTCAGGTTCTGAATCGTGTAGGACGGTCCGCCTTTCAGGTTCTTTAATTGATAGCCCGCGATCACCTCCTCGGGTCGCAGACGTTCGAGCGTGTCTGTGCGTACGAGAAGAGGAAAATCGGTGAAGGATCGGACGAACTTCTTGTCCACCCAATCGTTGTCCATCAGGATTTTCGTCACGCCCAGCAGCACCGCCGTGTCCGACAACCCGGGACGGATACCGATCCAATAGTCGGCCTTCGCGGACGGCGCACTGTAGTCCGGCGTGATCACCACGATGCGGCCGCCCCGTTCCATCACCTCGTTCAGCCAGTGGCTGTCTGCCATCTTATTCTCGATCAGGTTCTTCCCGATCTGGATCGTCAGCTTCGAGAAGCGCAGGTCGTTCATGTCCATGTCTGACGTCTGCAACCCGTGAACGAATGGCTGGCCCGGCGCCTGGTCTCCACGCCAGGTGTATTCGGTCCACTCTCTGCAACCGATGGCGTCCGCCTCGCTCACGTCACGCACGTGGTGGTCGATCAGTCCAGTCATGTTCGCGAAGCGAAACAGCCCGAACTTGCCGACAAGACCGTGAATCGGCAGGTTCGAACCGATCTTCATCGTCCGCGTGCCGGCGCCTCCCCAGTGGGTCAACATCTCGGGCTCATAGCCGTCAGCTTCCAGTCGCGCCTTACCCTCGTCGCCACTGTAGGTCTTCGCAACCGCAGCATCCCGCGCGCCACGAAGTCCGATGCCTTTTCCCACGACACGCGCACGAACGTGTCGTTTCCACGATCGTCAAATTTGTAGCGCGTCCGCAGCGTTGGGTCGTCGGACAAGGATGGGAACCCCGCATCGGCCCAGTCCTTCCATCCCTTCCGAAGGACAGGACCTTTCAGTCGGTGCGCGCCATACACACGGCGTTGGAACGTGAATCCCTTCGGGCAGGCCCTGGGGTTCCACGCTTGCGTCGCTCGATTGCCATATAGGTCCCCGACGCGGTCGTGGTCGTAATTCTGCTCCGACCGCACCATCACGCCGTTGCGGACGAAGGCCCGCATGGCGACACATGTGCGTATCGTTGGGCGCGCAGATCCACGTGAAGGTCGTATCGAAGTGGTATTGGTCGCGGTAGATCTTCTCCCACCCGCGGCTCGGATAGTGGTCCAGCGGATTGGTCACGTCCACTGGAGCCAGTCCACCGAGGACGTCCATCGGGCTCGCCAGAAATGCAGCGCCTGCACCCAGGCTCTTCAAGAAGGCGCGTCGGTGCCAGCCTTTCGTGCTATCGTTCGATTCGTTCATCTTCTGGTCTCCATCGCTTCCCGTGGGTTTCTCCCTGAGATCAACACGGCTTGTTCGATCGGGCTATGAGACGCGAAAGGCTTCATCTCTCGATCACCAGGTCGTGCCAGATACTCACTGACTTCTGCCCGTTCCGATCACCGGCGGCGCCATCCCAGATCGCCGCCGACATTCGCACGCCCCGATCCAACCGCACGTCGCCCTCATCCCGAGCCTTCATTTCCCGTACGAAAGTGACGGTCCACCACCCGTTGTCCCACACGCCCTTACCTCGAACGCTTCGGCGACCGGGCTGCTGGCTCGTCAACGTACCGAACCCCTTGGCACGCAGATCCTCGACAGACGAGACGTGATTCGTCCCGGACACCGGATTCCCCGCCACGATACCCGTCGCATATCCCGGCAGATCCGGGTGTCCGGGATAGGCGTGCTTCGGCATCGCAGGGTGTGAGGCAGTGAGCTGCGGGGGACCGTCCGCCTGATCCCGTTCCCAGGCCGCTCGCCAGTACCAGATACTCACGTGACTGTCTGGTGTCCCCATCGCAAAAAGCGGTGGATCCGTCTCTTCGCTGAACTGCAGGGCCACACCGTCCGTGAACGCCGTTTGCCCAAGCACCGCATCGTCGGCCCCCGCGTCGCGCCACCGCAGCCGTACCGCCAGGCGCTTGCCATCGTGTACGGCACGGGCCTCCGCCTCGTCTACCCGCTCGTTTCGCCACCAGAGCGGCATCAAGGTCACTCGGGTGGCGGGAATGTCCTTCCACGCCTCATCGGCTTCGGGGAGCCGCTTCACGCGAAGCGCACGAATCGTACCGGTTGTCATCAGCGCCGCATTGCGCTGCTCGGCTGTCGATAATTCCAGCACGAAACGCACCAGATGCCACGCATTGTCCCCGTAGGACCAATCGCTCATGGGCATTGGCGTCCCCGGAAGGCCTGCTACGATGTGACGGTAGACCGATTCGGGATCCGGCCTGCCCTTGTAGATCCCGCGTGTGAGATCTCGAGGCCGTGTCGGGAACCCCTCGTTATCGACCTGCTTCTGCTGACCGTCTCCTCTGCCATCGAACCCGTGACATCCCGCGCAGGCATCCTTGAAAAACGAGGCGGCCAGCTCTTCGTCGCCATCCTGGTGTGGCGGCTCCGGAGGAACGCGAATGACACCGGTGCCCGAAGCGCCTTCGCCAGGAGGATCGCTCGACGGTGCGATGTCCCAAGGCTCCGCCGCCAGGGACTTGACGTAGTCGACGAGTCCCCATCGCGTTCGCTCAGGCAGATGCCCCCACGACGGCATGGCAGATCCCGGCATGCCTCGGGTAAGCGTATCGAACAGGTCCTGATCCGTCGGCACTCGCTCCCACGTCGAGATCAGACGATACCGGGCCACCACAAAGTCTCTTGGCTTGGGGTAGAGGAGATAGGCCGCAATGCCATCGCCCCTCCCCTGGTCACCGTGGCAGGCCACGCATTTTGAGACGTAGGTCGCCCTGCCGAGCTCGACCAGATCAGGGCCTGGTACCGGACGAGGTGGATGCTCAGATGCGGTAAGAGAAAGGCTTTTTAGGAGGATCGAACCAAGAACGAGGAAGATGACAGCGAAGCAGCGGCGGTCTGAATCCATAAAAGCAGCCTCCAGGATACTGAGATGGATTTCAGGACCCGATGGCATCACCATCGGGAAAGCTTCAGGGGTCGGTGACTGGGATGGGCGAGGCCCTGGTGAACCCTCGTTGGGATCTCACGAACGTTGCTCCACAAACGCAATCTGGATGCCACTCCTGCGAGAGTGAATACGGAATCCTATGAACCCCTGTAATTGCACAACTTGCTTCGGGAATGCGCCAAGAAGCAGCAGAGAAACTTGAGGGGAATCGGTCCCACTCGAATGACATCCACGTCCCACGACAGGGAGCCCACCCTATTCCGTCACCGATGCAACAACGGCGTAGCGCGATCAGGTCTGTTCACGATGGAGAATCCTGATCCTCGTCTTCTTCCCACAACCGGCTCCATAAAGCCAGCACGTCTTCACGGCTTGGCAGAAACACCGATAGACACTTACCATCGCGCCGTACCAGTTCGAAGAGGTAGCGTCCATCCTCGTAGAGCCAGACTCTGGCGTTCCCCTGACGGGGATCTTCCCAATGGTCGACGAGTGTGGGCGTGTTTACCGGCAAGGAAGCTCCCGTTTTGCCTGCGATGGCGAACGAGCTCAAACGGTGTGGGGTAAGGGGACGTGTGCCGGATCCGCAATTATGATGCCACCGGAAGACATGCGGAAAGGGCACCTCCTCTGGAGATGCCCTTTTGGTATTCGTTAAAATTTCTGATTCAGTTTGTCAGCCAACCGACCTCTCATTCCCGGTCATTGTGCCCTCACAGCCGATCCTGCAGCAACTCCAGCAAATCGATGTAGCCGATGATGCCGAGCAAATGATCCGCTTCATCCACCACCGGAATCGCCCCGACCTTCTCCTCTATGAACATATCGATCGCCTCGTGGAGATCCACGTCAGGCGCAATAACGATCGGATCTGTATGCATCACGTCTCCCACAGTCGTGTCCAGGTCCAATGAGAAAACCATTCCACCTTCCTCCGCTCCGTCGACCTGCATCCCCAACAGCCGGATATCCCGATCGCTCACGATCCCGGCCAGGCGTCCGCCGCTCACGATCGGAAGATGCCGAACGTGAGCGTGATTCATCTTGGAGAAGGCCTCCTTCAACGGCGTATCGGGTGTCGCGCTCACGACATCCTTTTTCATGAGATCGGATACAGTCATAGACACCTCCCGTCCGTGACCAGATCGATGGGCAATCTGACGTGCTATAGGCAAATTTACTACAAAATGTTGTTACAGATTCCTATTGTGCCTAATTTGTCAGGGCTGAACGCGTCATTTCGACATTTTTCCTTCGGGGCCCGATGACCACCGTCTACCTCTCGCACCCCTTCCGGTCCGCAATCGGCCAGTTTGGGGGAGCCTTTTCTACCTGTCCCGCCCCCAAAATTGCCGCCTCTGTCGTCGAGTCGGTGCTGACCTCCAGCGAATATGCACCACAGGACATCGATGAAGTCGTCATCGGCAATGTGATCGGCGCCGGCCTCGGTCAAAACGTCGCCCGGCAGGTCGCCCTCGGCGCCGGTCTCCCAGCATCCATCCCCGCGACGACGATCAACAAAGTCTGTGGGTCCGGCCTCAGGACAGTGATTTCCGCCGCCCAGGCCATTCAAAGTGGGGATGGGACGACAATCATCGCCGGGGGAACGGAGAATATGACCCGCGCTCCCTTTCTGTTGGATCCCGCGAAGGAAGGTCGCCGAGGCCCGGGCGATGGCGATCCCGTCGACAGTATGATGCGCGACGGGCTCTTGGATGCGTACGACGCGACGCATATGGGAACGTGCGGCGACCGCTGTGCACGAAGGATCGAAGCCACACGCGAGGAACAGGACGACTATGCGGTGGAAAGTTATCGGCGCGCGCTACACGCACAGGCAGAGGGTCATTTCACGGCGGAGATCGCACCGGTCACCACGACGAGCGCCACCGTAACGGTCGACGAGGAGCCTCAGCGCTTCGACGAATCAAAACTGCGCTCGCTCAGACCCGCCTTCGGGGAGGACGGGACTGTCACCGCGGCCAACGCGTCGAGCGTGAACGACGGCGCCGCCGCCCTGCTCGTCACGTCGGGCGTCCCAACCGGATCGGGCCCCCGAGCGGTCCTCGTCGGTCACGCGACGGTCGCGATGGAGCCCGCCTGGTTCACCCTCGCCCCCATCGAGGCCATTCGCGCGCTTCTCGATCGGACACGATGGTCTCTCGATGACGTCGACCTGATCGAAATTAACGAAGCCTTTTCGTGTGTGCCGATGGCAGCCATCCGCGAACTCGGTCTGGATCCCGAACGCGTGAACGTCAACGGCGGCGCCGTCGCCCTTGGCCATCCTATCGGCGCGAGCGGAACACGGATCCTCGTCACCCTCCTCCACGCCCTGCAGTCGAGAGACCTCAAACGCGGCATCGCCGCGATCTGCATCGGCGGCGGCGAAGCCATCGCAGTGGCCGTCGAACGCCTCGACTAACACCATTATCGAGTATCGAGAAAACAGGGCCGACGCCGTCAGGCGCACGGCCCCCTACCTATCCCTGATCCCGATGCCAGCGACACACAATCGGGTAGACCTGGCCCCTACGTGCGAAAGTGGTGAAGCTCCTGTTGAGTCCGAGGATCACGCGAGACAATGCTTCAATGATCAATGTTCGATTCTCGATGTCTACACGCCATCGGCACGCACGTATCCCAGCGGCAGCGGACACCACGCCTCCAACAGCCGGGCACCTGCCGGAAGCTCAACGACGTTCGACGGCGGTTCCGGCCCGAACAGGATGCGATGCGCGTCGAGGGCGGAACAGACCAGATCCGGCTCGTCATCCGTCAGCGTGCACGACGTCGCGCCGTCTGACACTTCGATTTCCAACCTGGCCTCCGTCACATCGATCACGGCGCGGCCATCGGGCAAGGGCGCGAACCGGCCTTTGACCGCCATCAGCGAACCTACTACCGTCGGCCAGTCCACGACGCGCCAGTTGCGGGGGGGATCGACGGTGCTCGCCTCGCAGAAAGTCCCGAGGCGGCGAATGAACGGCACGTCGTCGGGCTGGCACGTCACGAAAACCCGGTCGCGATCCCATCGTTCCAGCCAGGCGCGAATCATACCGACACGCGTATCATCCGACGTGCCGACGAGCTCGTTGATCTTCCATCCGCCTTCCTCTACAAGGACGTAGCCGACGATCGCATCATCCTCGTCCATCGCGACCCACGGCTCCTGATACCACGTCAACAGATGCTTGACGAAATCCTCGAGGGGGCGCACCCCGTGTACCACCGCCTGCTCGTATAGCCCCTTGCAAGCGGCGACGCGGTCCGAATAGTGTTCGCCCAGGGGCTCGAAGCGGAGTGATGGCGTCGGATCGTCGAACGTGTGACGAATGTTGCTACGACCGATCGTGAAGATGGGGTTGACCCCGCACTTTTCGTAACCCCAATAGGCATACCGTTGTCGCTGCCCGCCCAGGAATGAAATGTGGGCCTCTTCGAGAAGATTTGCGACAGCTCGATCCATAAGAATCTTCATCAACCCCGTTCTGCGATAGTCAGGGTGTACGCAGACACCCCCTATCCCCGCGACGTTCCATCGAACATCCCCAACCGCGGTCACCCGCGGATAGACGCCCACGACCGCTGCGATTCGACCATCCCGCCGGATCGCATAGTTACACCGCATCCACTCGTCTGTTGGACGATAAATCGCCGGATGGAGCGTCGGAAACTCGCGAGGCGGCTCGAACCCGAACGAGTATTCCATCATCGCCATCGCCTCGTCAAAGTCGGCTGCCGTTAGGCGCTCGATTATCTCTGGCATTTCATACCGATTGGTCGATGTTTCGCAAACAGCGACGAGGGTTCGCGAAGACCGACACTTCGACTCCGCTCAGTGTGACGGTGGTTTTCTGAACACTCAACACCGAACCGCTGAACACCTATTTCGTCTTCTGTGGTTCCCTCTACGTTTCCAAGTCCTGGCGAGGAATCCTATACAACCGGATCTCGTGCGCACCGTTTTCCTTCTCGACCTCCGCAAACACGCGAAGCTCATTCTCGACCCACATCCAGTGAGAATAACGCCACGTGTGAAGACGACCAGGCGTCGGGCTGATCAGCAGCGGCGCATCCGGCGTCAGGTCCGTCACGCGATGAAGATCGAACGTGAATCCCAACCCCGTCGCAATGTTATAGCTCGGATCATCCCAGGCCGTGCTCGATCCTTCGTAAACGAACAGATGACCGACGCCCACAGGCAGTAGACTCGCGGGACGAACCGCGTGGGTATGCCATCCGTCCAATCCCATCGTCGAGAGATTAGGATTGCCAACCGGCTCCCACGTGTCCCCGTCTTCGCTGCGAAAGTGGAAGATGCGTTCGCCTCGCTGAATCCCGATCACGTAGCAGTGGTAGACGCCGTTCGCGATCAACACCACGGGATCTTTGAACCCCGTCGGGCCACTCGGACCTCGCTCGTAGACCCCGGTTGGGCGATACCTCCTCGGTCGTCTCGGCCTCAATCACCGTCTGTACAGCTGAAGGGGCGAACTGATTGGGTCGGATCGCATCGCCCCACTTCAGGACCGTCCACGTACCGTGGATGGGCGAGCAACCGTAGAGGCGAAACACCCGTTGGGCAGCGTCGTAGACCAGGGACGATCGTTCGAACCCGTCCAGCGGGATCTCTTCGCGCTTGATCGAGTGGACCGGTTCGAACGCCAAACCGTCATCGCTGCGGAAAATCCGAATCTCATAACCTCGATAGCCGAGAGGAGCGTCAGCCGTACGCATTCGGGCAGACATCCAGAACACGCCGTCCGGCCCTCGCGCGACCGATGGTGCACCGGCCCACCACTCCGCCTCATCCCGATCGGACCCGGCCACCACTGTCCAGTCGAGGAAACGATCGCGAATCGCGTCAGTGAAGCGGGTTGTTTCAACAGTCACAGACGGCTCCTGGGGCAGTCGACATTCAATGTCATACGGTCAGTCCGTAAATCCGTACATCCGGGGTCGAGGGATCGTGATGGTTGTAGTCGTCTCGCAATCTCGACTCCAAGAGAAAGCCCCGATCCTCGAACCAGGCAATATCCGAAGAGGCGTCTCCATGGAGAAAGGTGGTCACGTGTCCGCCGTTGGGCATCGCTCCGTCGAAAAGTCGCTCACGCTCCGACGCAAAGCGCGGATGAACATACATATCGAGGACGTGGGCGTTCTGTGGCTCCACACCGAATCCATCGCTTCGTCTGAGCAGGGCCTCCCCCACGATCTGACCTTCCGGTAGGACGAGAGCCAACCAGCGACAACGTTCCTGCCCGGACTCGATCATCCGGCTCTCGAAATCGCTGACGAGCGGATGGTGGGCGTCAGGCGATCTGCCCCACATCAGCGCCCGGTGCGGCAACCAGTGACACCAGTCGACCTCGGTCACGACCGCCCCGGCGGGCTCGCCTTGATAGTAGCTGTCCCACGAGGAATCGCCGAAATGCTGTTCCATCCCTGTTCGACCGTTGCGCTGCCACGCCGTCCGATAGCCGAACGATTCGAACATGACTTCGGCGGGACTCCCGGTGCACGTCGTGAAGAATCGAACGTGCCCACCCCCTTTGAAATCTTCCTCCAGCGCACCCATCAAGCTACGCGCGATCCCCAGCCTGCGTTTCTCACGGACGACAAACGTGCTGTTGATGTACCCGACCGAAGACGATTCCGATGTCACGATGCACCCGACGATCTCCCCGGCAAGCCGCATCGCATAGAAGCTCACGAGGAGACCAGGCAGATCGCTCGTGAGCAGAAAACGATAGAGCGATGGACCCAGCGGTGTTGGCGGACGGTTCAGGAACGTGCAGAGCGGGTCGACCCACTCCGCATCCGGCGCGTCGATACGAATCAGCTCTGCCCTCTGCCCGTCGCGAAGCCGGACTTCTTCGGTGCGATCAACACTCAAGGATGCACATCCTAACCATCGCCAACTTTGGTCACTGGTCACTTGTCAATCGTCAGTGGTCAATCTACCCGGTACTTCTCGAGCTTCCCCTCATCCACCTCGACACCGAGCCCCGCTCCTGTGGGCACGGTGAGCTGACCGTTCTCGAACTGCAGCTTTTCGACGAGGATGTCATCGACCAACCCGTGGTAGCAGGTGTCATTCGGCCCTGACCAGTTGGGAGTCGCCGCAGCCACGTGTGTGATGGCTGCCGTCTTGAGGCCCAGATCGTGCGAGCAATGCATCAGGCAAGGCACATCCCACGCTTCGGCGACGGCGGCGATCTTGCGCACGCCAAGGAGGCTACCGGCTACCGGCGTATCCGGCATCAATGCATCTCCCGCCTCGGCGATCAGCATCTCGCGGACCGCATCCAGCGAAGTCACGCCCTCGTTGATCAGCACCCTCATGCCTGTTTCACGTATTCCTCTCAGGATCTCCGTGTGATCGGGTGAACACGGGTCCTCGAAATCATTCACGCCGACGTCCTTCATTCTTGCCATCGCTTCTGTCGCCAGGTCCGGTCCGTAGCCGCTGTTAGCGTCGGGACGCAAGGTCGCGTCGTGCTGAATTTCCTTCACGATTGCGTCGGCTGCCGCAAGGTCGTGCTCGAGATCGTCCCCCGCCTTCGTCTTGAGATGCGTGAAGCCCCATCGGTCCACGACTTCTCGAGCTGTAGACCCGCATTCTGCGGGCGACTTGATGCCCTGGCAGGCCGTGAAATCGACCCGATCCCTGAGCCTGCCGCCCCAAAGCACGTGCACGGGGAGTCCGGCGTGCTTCCCAAGGAAATCCCATAGGGCCATCTCCACACCGGACATTGGCCCCCGCGGAATGCCAGCCTCAGCCATCGCCGCAACGGCACCCTCCACATCGGATATGTCCCTCCCGACGAGGACCTCGGCCGGGTCCATCTCGAACTGAAATCTGCCCTCTCCCCAACCCACGAGCCCGTCACTCTCGACTTTTACGATCAGCCCGCTTCCTCCCTTCGTCCCCTCGCCTTTTCCGCGACCTTTGTATGGCCCCACAGGCGCCTCGTAGGGTACAAAAACGGATGTTGCAGTGACTTTCGTGATCTTCATAGCCTCATCCTGTATTCGATTACGGGTTTTCAATATTCAATGTTCAATGTTCTATGTTCTATGCCAGTTTCTCGAGTCCGGTACTTCCAACCACGCCCCATCCTGCAGAATCGAATCCTGACTGATCAGGCCGGGTATTGTCATATCCATCGCCTCGTGAATCCCGATGCAGCACCAGGGTTCCTCACCCTGAATCGCCCTCAGGAAATCTCGAACAGCGTGATAGTCGCTGCCTCCGTGTCCACCTGTTCCATCCTTCGGCTCGGCACGCCAGATGTCGGGCAGGTATTCGTCGCCGATCGTATCCAGATCCCGCCAAGTCTCCTTGTCGTCGCACAGGTCTTCCAGCCAGATCCGATGCCTTCCGTCGCGGTCGCGAGCGGACTCGAAGACCCCATTGGTACCCTGTAGCTGATAGGTACAGGTCACGCTAGGACGCTCGGATATCATATCGATCCGGATCTTGATCAGCACGCCGCGCGCTGTTTTCGCGAGCATCACCGCCGTGTCGTCGTGGTAGGGCTGACCTCGTGGATCCTTGAAGTGACTGCCCGATCCTTCGCAGCAGACCCGGACGATGCGGTCTCCTTCCAGCCAGCTCAGGATGGGTCCAAGCTGGTGAGTCGGATAGGTGATGCCACGCACCCCCGTCTGCCAGGTCCGACGCCACGGTGTGCGCTCGTTGAGATCCTTCAGCTCGTGGAGGTATTCCCCATCCGCGAAAGTCGGCGAGCCGAAAAGCCCGTGCTGAACCAGAGTTCGAACGATCGCGTTCTGACGCGTATAGATCACGTTCTCACCCATCCAATACATGGCACGGGAATCCGCGACGGCGGCAACAAGCTGACGGCATTGGTCCAGGGAAACGGCCGCTGAAACTTCGCTATAGACGTGGATGTCTCGCGCCAGCGCATCGATGGACTGGGCGGCGTGCAGATGCATCGGAGTCGATACGATGACCGCATCGAGTTTCCCCTCGTCGAGCATCTGCTCGTAGTTCGTGTAACACGTGACGTCGCCCCAGTGGTCCCGTGCGCTGTCCAGGGCTTCCTCGTCGACATCACAGACAGCCGTCACGCGACCGCCCCCAGCCTCGATCCCGGACTTGAACGACCTCCCCCGACGCGTCCCAACGATGCCGATTTTCACGGCTGCCATTCTTACGTCGTATCCACTACGGCAACCACCCCACAATTTTCATTTTGCATTCTTCAATTTTCATTCCGCTCTCAGGCCGTAGGCCTCTTGTAATACTCCTCCCACCGCTCCGAAGGCTCGAACCCCAGAATCCGACGCGCCTTGTCGACCGTGTATTTACCGTGCGCTTCGAAGCTGAGCATGTTGAACTCCTGGTAGTCCTCCGGCACGGACTCGATCTCCAGCGCCAGCTTGCACACGGCCGCCAGATCGTCATAAATGACGGTGAATGGAGGGAAGTCCGTCTGTGTCTGTGGGCCATCGGGACGCGGCCTCAGTCCGTTGAACACGAACGTTACCGTCTGAATCCCGTAGCGACGGGCGAAGGTCCTGCAGATTTCGTAGGACATCGTCTTCGTCAGCCCATAGATGCCCGATCCCGGGGCGCGCGGCACATCCGACACGTCGAACGCGTGATCAGACGAACCGCGAATGCACTGGGGCCCTGTATGGACGACTTTCTTGATCCCAAGCTCAGACGCGGCTCGCATCACGTGCCAGGCGCCAGTGACGTTCACGGCGAAACCAGGATCCCGAATCGATCGCAAGACGGTGAAGTTCATCAGCGCGTCGCATCCACGCGCAGCCTCCAGCACCTGATCGTAGTTCGTAATGTCAACGTGCGTGATCTCCCGCCCATCGGGATAGGGCGCGATGTCGGACAGGTGAAGTTCGTAGTCTTTCTCGAGCATCGGGACGATGTGCGGCGCGATGTTACCTGAAGCCCCGTAAAGTGCGATCCGCTTCATGACGCCCCCCCGAAGTTTCTTCGTTCTATCTCGAGCATCGGCCGAAGCCCGGCAATACGCGGGTCACCTTTAAGGAATCGAGGATTCGGGTGATCGCCAACAACGTGAAGGATTCCGTAGCGCTGCTGCCAGTTGAGCTCGTCGGACGTGTCGCGATCGACAGCCAGCCCGATAGCTTTGGCCGCATCCCGATAGTCGAGCCAGTCCGTCTGTGGTTCACCTTCGACTGAATCCACATCGACCAGATGTCCGAGTCGCACCACCGTCACCGCAACTGCGTGATCGCGGGCGAACTCTCTGGCAGCGACCTCAGACAGCAGCGGCAGCAGCTGGTCGAAGTCATCCGTCGGCTCCGGCCGCCAGTACGGGGTGATGTAGACGTCATCGGGATACGCGCGGAAGAACGCGAGCGTGCTGCCCAGAACGATCCGTCGCACACCTGCGTCCACGGCCGCTTTCACCAGCATATAGGTTCCCCGTGTGGCGAGATCCATCTGACGATGTTCATCTTCACCAACGAGCTCCCCCAAATGGACGACAGCATCGACTTCGCGCACCGCTTCCCAGACTGCCGTGTCATCCGTCAGGTTCTCGGGCTCGAACGTTGTACACTCGTCGTCCGATCGTTCGCCTTTGATCGCCTCGATCAACCGATCGTCTTGTCCCGCGATAAGGATTCTCATAGGCTCCTCGCACTGACTCGCGGCTGAAAGCCGCTCCTACCCGCTCTGGTCACCGTCCGGTTCGCAGTCGGGAGACTGCTCCCACCGAAGACGTTGCCACGCCTGCTCGCGCACTCGCCCACTCTGGTATTGGTCACCTGTCACCGGTCAATGGTCATTGCGTTAAGCCAGCACATCCGTAGCAACGCGCAATATGTTCCCGCCAATGATCTTCCGAATGTCCTCGTCCGAATACCCACGCTGAACGAGCCCGACGGTGATCAATGGCCAGTTCGTCCAAGCGAGACTCTGTACCTGATGATCCTGTTTGAACTCCGGCCATCGCATCGGATCGTTTTCAGGCCACAATGCTTCCCACCGCGCCCGAAGCGCTCGTGATTTCGGCACCTTGCGATTCTCCTCTTCGGTATAGATCGATGTGTAGGAGCGATCCGTCCCGATCGTCACGTAATCCGTCCCGTAGGTCTTCGCAACGAAGTCGATATGGTCGAGCATCGCGCTGATGTCTCCCTTTCCGCCGAGGAACCCCGGAATATTCGTAATTCCCATCGTTCCGCCCGTTCCGATGATCGCGCGAATCACGTCGTCGTCCTTACAGCGAATGTGGGCGTTCAGCGCGTGGGCGCACGAATGGCTCACGACCATCGGGCGTTCGGTGACGGTCGTAGCATCCAGACTCGTCTGTCGCCCTGTATGTGCGACGTCCACGATGACACCCACGCGATTCATCTCATCGATCACGGCGCGGCCGAAGTCGCTCAGACCCGCATCAGCCGGCTCGGCGCATCCGTCACCCATCGGATTGCGGCGATTGTAGGTCAGATGCATCATCCGCACGCCCAGTTGGAAGAAGACGCGGATGAATCGCATTTCCTCTTCGACGGTTCGCTGATCCCGCGCGAGAGGTATGCCATTGCCCGTCATATAGCGGCAATGCTTGCCCTCCGCTTTGGCCGCCTCGATGTCTTCCGGACGTGTGGCGCGCCGCATCAAGTCCGGCATCATATCCGTGACATAGGTGTGGCGCGCCAGCCGCTGGATGAGCACACTCGGATCGTTCCCCTCCTCGCCCGCGTTCTGAAACGTGCACGTCACGCCCGCGGAGGCCCAAGCTTCGGCGAACTCTTTGCTCAGCTTCGGAACCGTCGCCCATCGAGTCATCCGATGGTCCTCCGTCAGGTCCTGCAGCTCGACTTCGGTGGCGCCATCCTCGACGGCCTTCGCGACCACATCACCGTCGATCGGCGCCGACAGACCCAGCCCATAAGATTCCACGACGACCGAGTCCTTATGAAGCTCCATCCCGTGATCCAGGTCTTTCTGACTCGGCTGAAGGATCCCGAGCCCGATTTCCCGTGCTTTTTTGATTTGGTCATTCTTTGCAGAGATCAACTTTTATCAATGGTCAATGCGTCCATCGCTGTCGAAACGTTGTGGGCGCAAACATCGGACGAGCACGTCGTGCTTCGACTCCGCTCAGCATTACGTATCATCCACGACATGGTCACACTGAGCGCAGTCGAAGTGCGGCCAGATCGCGCCTACGCCCACGTGTGCGGGCAAAGCCGTCGTAATCGTCCACTGTCTCCCGTCAACCGTCTACTCCACAATCCTTCCGTAATGTTCCACCCGCCGATTCTTCTCGAAGTTAAACGTCGTCTCCTTGTAGACCTGCGCCTGGTCCAGATCGCAACTGGCGACGATGAGTTCGTCCTCGAGCGTCGTGCACATCGCGACGACTTCACCAGACGGAGCAATGATGCAGGACTGACCGATCTGGCTCACCCCTTCTTCTACCCCGGCCTTGGCAACGCCGACAACCCACGTCGCATTCTGGTAGGCCCCAGACTGCATACAGAGCAAGTTGTGAAAATTGGCGAGGTGGTTGCTCCCTGGACTGGCTGGGTTGTTGTCAGGCGTGTTGTATCCTAGAAGAATCATCTCCGCACCTTGAAGACCGAGCGTCCGGTAAGACTCCGGCCAACGGCGATCGTAGCAGATGCACATTCCGATCGTTCCACCGAACGCGTCCCACACTCGGAATCCCAGGTTGCCCACGTCGAAGTAGAACTTCTCCAGATTCTGATACACGTGGCCGGGCTGGTAGGCATCGTATCCCGGCAGGTGGATTTTCCGATACTTGCCGATGATCTGCCCGTCTTTCCCCACGAGAATCGACGTGTTGTAGTACCGCGTCTGCCCGTCTTCCACGGCCAACTCCGCATAGCCCAGACAGAACCCGACGTCCAACCGTGCCGCCTCATCGAACAGCGGCTGCGTCTCAGGACCCGGCATCTCTCGCTCGAAGTAGCCATCGATCTCCCCCTGATCCTCCATATACCAATGAGGGAAAAACGCGGTCAACGCCACTTCGGTGAAGACAACCAGATCGCAGCCCCGCCCGTGAGCTTCACGGAGAAGGTCGAGCAACCGTTTCACGACATCCTCGCGGCTCTCCGATCTAGAGACCGGCCCAAACTGTGCTGCCCCAACGATGATATTTCGTGCCATCAGACCGCCTTTAGTGCTCATCTACCCAGCGGGAGCCATCGTTCGAAGGTCGCAACCTCGCCCTGCCGCCACTCATCACGACAGAAAGCGGCGGAACACGTTACCGGTGATCTTTGGCAGGGTGTCATCGATGACAAGCGAGCTGCCATAGGAAATCGATCCGACGGAAAACACTTCACCGCCGCTGTCCGTCCTGTGGTAGACAATCTCCGCGCCGCCGTCGTCCGGGTTGAGACCCTTCGCCAGCAGCTGGGCGTTCGCGGGCGAACTCGGGGACATCTTATCGGTCTCGTGTCCCGACGCGCCGCCGGGACATCGCATATGCAGGTATTTCTCCCCAAAGAGGTCTCCCTCTCGGAGGCCGGTCCCTTCGAACGCCCAGTGCGTCGAGTCGATCACACGGTAGGGGGCGCCTGTCATAATGCCGGTCTCCGTGCACGACACGCCGAGTAAATTCGCTTCCGACTCGTGATAAAGATGAAGACGACTCTCTTTCCCCACGGCTTTGAGGATGCCGGCCGAGCCCCCGTATCGGCCGTTTCGAACTTTCATCGTATACTCGTCTTCGAACTCGACCTCACAGTTGAGGCCGTTGCCCCCAATGTAGGCCAGCTTCCCTCCACGTTCGAACACCCAGTCCTTCAAGCCATAGTACATCTCCTTCGACCAGTACTCCGGATGGGAGTTGAGGACGAGCACTTTATAAGCGTCGAGGTCGAGTACGCCGCTGTGCAGCTGGGTCTCGGCATATAGGTCGTACTCGAATCCCTCGCGCTCCAGCCATCCCAGCAGTCGCCATTCCGCGGGTGCAACGTGACAATTGGAGCGGCCCTCGATTGGATCGGTGATGCGCTCATCCTGTGCCACGTGGTTGATCGGCTCCGGCCGATCGAATGAAAGAGGCTGGTAGTCCTCGAAGGTGAATCCCGCGTAGGTCGGGTTCGTGTAGCGGTCGAGCTCGATTCGGGCGTTCACCGTAGGTCGACAAGGCATGCTTTCCGGATGGATGTAGTTGCTGCGACCGCCGAAATTGTTGTAGGCGTTCCAGTTGATGTTGGAGGCCAGCACCGCGATGTCGGCGGAGGGCTCGGCCGGTGCGACGATCCAGGGAAACGAGAAGAAGTCGCTCGACGCCCCCATGGCGTGAAGGTAGTAGAGGCCCGATCGATCGGGCGCCTCGAGGAATTGCTTGTGCGCCTCCCGCGTGTAGCCCGTCTCGTTCCATCGCACGCCGGTCTGCGTGTAATCACCGTCCGGCGTGATCTGCACGGTCGCCCGGGGGCCGTGCTCGTCATACCAGCCGATCGGCGTTACAAGCTCCTTCTCCCATCCGTACCGCCACAGCTCCAGCTTATAGGACTCGGCCGAGTGAACCCGAAACTCGGATCGCTCGCCGCTCCGCACCCACTTGGGCCACATATACGCGAGCAGCTGGTCGCGCATCAATCTGAACTGATGCGGCGCGTCGTCGGGCAGCGTCAGCGTGACACGTTTCGACCCGTAGCCCGGATGGCCGAGCGTAACCTCGTAGGTCCCGGCATCCAGTTCCCCGTGGACGGCGCCCGTCGCCCTCGACCTGGTCTCCCACGAGTCCTCCCCCCGCCTGAATTCCAGCAGCGCGTCGGGTAGCGCCACGTAGCGTTCGTCGCTCACGTATCCCAGCAGCATTGTCTTCTTTCTGTCCCCCTCACTGGCTACGTTCGGCTCGAAGTTTCGTCGTGGCCTCCGCGTCCACCTCTCCCCCGTTCAACACGACACCGTAGTGCTCGCGTGCCGCTTCGACGGACACCTTGTCGTTCTGAACATCGCGAGCAACCGCTTGCGGGTTCCGCTCGAAGGGATCGCCCCATCCCCCACCACCGGGCTGCCGATGATACAGCTGCTGACCCTCCGTCATCGTGGTCGAGATCATCGTGGGCAACACCTGCTCGCCGTCGTCGCCTTTCAGGAGGTTGATCGACCCCGTAGCGGCACCGCCCCCGGCCAATCCGTAGGGAAGGTGGTCTCGACGATCCGAGCGAATCGCAAGGTGAGCCGCGCCCTTCAACAGACACCACTCTCGCTCGATCGCCAGACCGCCGCGATTCTTGCCCACGCCCCCCGAGTTTTGGACGAGACCGTAGCGTTCGATTCGGATCGGGTATTCACACTCGGCTTCTTCGATCGGGATATTGGCCGCCACGTTGGCAGGATTGCTCAGCCCGTCATTTCCGTCACGTGTGGGGTGAGCACCCCACGTTCCCGTCAGCAATTCGAAGAAGACATAGGGTCGCCTGTCATCGTGCTCGCCTCCGACGACGACCAGGGTATTGCCTCCCTCGCCGGCAGCCGGAACGCGATCGGGTAGCAGCCCAGCCAGGGCCCCGAGGACCGAGTCGACCATTCGGAAGGCCGTGACGCCTCGCATCGATGACGCCGCCGGCATCACCCCGTTGGCCACGGTCCCGGGCGGAGCGATCACCTCGATCGGCTTGAACATGCCTGCCGTGTTCGGAATACTCTCCTTCATCATACAGCGAACACACATCACGACCGTCGACACTGTGAACGAGAGGGTGTTGTTGATCGCGCCCTGAACCTGCGGGGACGTTCCAGTGAAGTCTACCGTCAGGCCGTCCCCTTCGACGCTCACGTTCACCTGCAGCTTCACGCGTGGACCCCCGACTCCATCGCTGTCCATAAAGTCGGTGAACGCGTGATTGCCATCGGGCCAGGAGGCGATCTCGGCCCTTAGAAGCCGCTCGGTGTAGTCGATCAGATCCGTGCAACACGCCGCGAACCTCTCCGGTCCGTACCGATCGATCAGATCGTGGACCGCGCGCTCGCCGATGTGGCAGGCCGCCACCTGAGCTCGCAGATCGCCGAGGGTCATCCTCGGAACGCGGACATTCACGCGCAGCAGCTCGAACAGCGACGCATCCGGCTCTCCCGCACGATACAGTTTGAGCCACGGAATGCGCAGTCCCTCCTGGAAAATCTCCGTGTTGTCGCACGCCGAGCTGCCCGGCAGACGCCCGCCTAGATCGAGGTGATGAGCGGTACTCACCGCGAAGGCCACGCGCCGCTGTTCCCAGAACACGGGCTTGACGATGAAGATGTCGGGAATGTGCATACCGCCGTCGAACGGATCGTTGAGGATGAACACATCCCCCGGCTCCATATCATCGCCGAATTTCGCAAAAAGCGCCTCCATCGCAAAAGGCACCGCCCCCAGGTGGAGGGGAATCGTCACGCCCTGCGCAATCATCTCGCCCTCGGCATCACACAAGGACGTGGAATAGTCGAGACAGTCACGCACAATCGTGGAATATGCCGTGCGATAAAGTGCCATCGACATCTCGTCGGCTGCAGCCGCGAGCCCATTCTTCACGATCTCTCGTGTAATCGGATCGACTTCAGTCACGGTTCCACTCCATCACAAGGTTGTTGTGTTCGTCGACGTGCGCCCGCACATCGGGAGGCACGACAATCGTCGAATCATACTCGTCGATCAACAGCGGGCCTTCGACGAATCCGTCGATCTCGCTACAACGCACGACGGAGGCGACTTTCCTCGCGCCCTCGAAGTATGTTTCGCGGCTCGTCTCACGCTCGCCGGCCAGTTCGGCCGCCTCGAGGTTCGTCCCGATCCCTTTTACACCCGCTCTCCCCACGAGGCGTACGGCCACGACTTCGATCGGATTGTCCGGATCCGAACGGTGGCCGTAGAGCCGCTCGTGTTCGTCTTCGAACGCCACACACAAATCCGTCACAGCTTCAGGCATCGAATCCGACGTCAGGGGAACCCTGATTCGGGACGTCTGGCCCTGGAACCGGACATCCACGGCGAAGGAGAATTCCACGAGCGACGCTTTGTAGCCTTCGGTGTCGAATCGGGCGGTCATTTCGTGCCGAAGATCATCGCACACACGACCGAGTGTCCGCGCATTCAGACCGTCGCCCACGAGCTGGCACGAGCGCACGTCGTGATGCTCGACGCCCGAAACTAGCAAGCCCAGTGCGCTGAACAACCCGGGCAAAGGCGGCACGAGGATTCGTCTTGCGTGCAACTCCCGCGCCAACCCAGCCGCGTGAACCGGCCCCGATCCCCCGAAGGCGATCAGCACAGAATCGCGTGGGTCTCGACCCCGCTCGCTCGACACCTGCCGCAGTGCACGCATCGTCTGCGCATTGGCGATACGGTGAACACCCTCGGCCGCCTGGTGGACATCCATTTCGAGCGGGACGGCAATTCGATCGTGAATCGCGCGCTCCGCCTCCGACGGATCGATGCTCACACCACCGTCCGCGAGTGTCCCGGGACGAATGTAGCCCAGCACGACGTTCGCATCCGTCAGGGTCGGCTCGGTGCCCCCGCGCCCGTAGCACGCCGGCCCCGGCTCCGCACCAGCGCTGAGCGGCCCGACGCGGAGCCCCCCAGCGGTGTCGAGCCAGGCAATGCTGCCTCCGCCGGCCCCTACTTCGGCAATATCGATGCTCGGCGCACGGATGACGTCCCCACCCCCACCCACGATGCGATTGCCCGCCGACAGAGACGCCCCGACTTCGTACTCCGAACTGTAGGCGATCGCACCGGCTTCGATCATCGACGCCTTGGCCGTCGTGCCACCCATATCGAGTGTGATCGCATTCTCGATACCCGCGCGATCGGCCGTGTGTGCGGCAGCCAGAACGCCGGCAGCCGGCCCCGATTCCAGCGCGAATACCGGCCGTGCGGCCGCATCCTCTTCCGGTGTCAACCCCCCCGCTGACTGCATAATGTGCAACGGGGCGTCGATCCCCCGGCCGGCCAATCCCTCCCGAAGCGCGCCGAGATAGCGCTTCATTAACGGCTGTACGTAGGCATTAATGACCGTCGTCGCTGTGCGCTCGTATTCTCGTCGCTCGGGTAAGACCTCGTGCGAAAGGGAAACGGGTATGTCGCCCAGGCGACTTCTCAGAAAAACTCCTGCCTTCTGCTCGTGCTCGGGACAGGCATAGGCGTGTAAAAAGCAAACCGCCACCGACTCGACTTTTTCTCCTTCCAGGCGATCGACCAACTCGCTCAGAGCGTCCTCGTCGAGCGGCACGAGCACTTCGCCTTCGGCCGACACGCGCTCTGTTGCCTCCAACCTCAAGTGGCGTTCGATCAGCGTAGGTGGCTTCTCGAAGCTCAGATCGTATAGCTGAGGTGCCTTGAGACGCCGCAGTTCCAGGACGTCGCGGAATCCACGTGTCGTGATCAGCGCGGTACGCGCACCTCGTTGTTCCAGGACCGCATTCGTGGCAACCGTCGTTCCGTGGGCGACTTCCCGCACGCGTGCACCAGCCAACCCCGACACGTCGAGCAGATGCTGCGCCGCGAGGAGTACGGCCCGATCGAAGTCGGGAGGCGTGGAGGGAACCTTGTGGGTCCACAGTCGGCCCTGGTCGTCGATCAGGACGACGTCCGTGAAGGTCCCTCCCACGTCGGCACCGATACGTGCGGCAGCGGCTGTTTTCTCGGTCGAAATCATCCGATTGGTTTTCCGATTCGTGACATCTCTACTCGGCGACCGAAAGCATCACGTGAGAGGATCGATCCGGGCTACAGTGGATCGTTTGCTGCGCCTCTACCAGCTCGGCATCGCTGCCCTGTTCGTGACCGGTGTTGGGGTTCCGATCCCACAGGGGAAAGTTGCTGCTCGTGACGTGAACGCGAATCCGATGTCCGGGCAGGAAGACGTTGCTCGTCGCCATCAGATCGATCTCGAACGCATAAACTTGACCGGGTTCCATCAACCGCTCGGGTTCCCAGATCGACTCGCGGAACCGCCCGCGCAGGATCCCCTCAGTCAGGTTGAAAGCCGTTCCATCGGGATAGACGTCGATCAGACGCACGACCCAATCGGTGTCGCGTGCACTCGAGGCGGCATATATCGTCGCGGTCACCGGGCCCGTCACCTCGACCGGTTCGTCAACCGGCTCACTCGTGAACACCAGGACGTCCGGTCTGTCTTCGTTCGGCCGCTGATCGACGGGCCCTGCCCGAATGACGCCCTCGATGAGCGGCGAGGAATGATTACCCCCTCGCGTCGGCACCGGGTCCTCAGGATTGTAGACGTATTCCAGCGTCGTATCGTCCTCTGGCGGATCAGGACTGAGCCCGCCATCGTGCGGCCCCGTTCCGACGTGCAGATAGTAGGGCACGGCGCTCGTCCGTGCGGGAGGCCACTGGTCCTCCAGACGCCACTCGTTCACACCCATCGTGAAGATCCGCACAGGTGGCTCCGCACCGATCCCGTCATCGTGCCCTTTCAGCACCGCGTCGAGCCACCGAATCGCCAGCGCGATCTGGTCCTGATCCGCATCCTCCCCGAAATCCCGGTCACCTACAACGGCGAATCCGCTATGGGTCGTCGGAAAGATCGCGACACGAATCTCGTCCGTCGCTCCGACTTCCTTCATCCGATTGAAGTATGTGAGGGTGGCACCCGGGTAATTGTCGTACCAGCCGCTCATCATATACACCGGGATGCGAACCTCGCTGTAGTGGTCGCGTGTCCCGATGGCGCGCCAGAAGTCGTCGTACTCGGCGTGGTTGAGGTAATCCTGGTAGAGTCTGTTCGGGGGCGTGTCTGCAACCGTGTCCAAATCGCGAAGAGGGAGATGTTTATACCAATTCAACAGACCGAAGCGTTCGACAAGCTCTTTGCCCTTCTCGTTGTAGTCGTAGATGCGACGAGCGGTGTGGGCCAGCTGCAGCGCCCCGTGGTCCCGATACTGCCGCTCCCACGGATCGGGGTTGATATTCTGCGGAACGATGGCTTTCAGGTTCGGGTGCTGCAGCGGCGCCACCAGCCATTGTGTCGCCCCATAGTAAGAGCTGCCATACATCGCCACATCGCCGTTGCACCATTCCTGTTCGGCAGTCCAGGTAATGGCGTCGTAGCCGTCCTGCGCGTCGTCGAAGAACCGGTTGTCCATCGCGTGGGCGCCCTCCGACCCGATATGGCCCCGGGTGGCCTGCCCAACGTAGACGTAGCCCGCGTCCACGAAGCGGTCCGAGACCCCTCCCCAGAAGTCTGTGTTGTAACCACGGATCAGAACGACCGGACGAGGTGTATCGTCGGCGCGGGCGATCTTCGTGCGCAGTCGCACGCCGTCCGGCATCGCAACCATCACTTCTTCCTCGATGGCGTTCAACCGGCCACCTCGACGGGACCAGTCACCAGGCTGGCGAAATCGGAAAGGGCGGGCATGCCTCGCGAAGTCACCATCCCCATCGACAGAAGGGTCGTCGGATCGCCCTCCAGACGGCTGCCGTTGCCACCGCCGTGACTGATCACCCACGGCGGATCGAGCAGACGCTCTCCCTCCCAGACGCCACCGCTCGCCACGAACAACCCGTAGCGCGCAAGATCGCTCGCCGACATAATTGCCCAGCCCCCTCCCCCTCTGACCTTGTGGCCGTCCATCTCGTAAGGTGGGTCGATGAAGTCGCCGTAGCCAGGCATACTGAGGTAGAAATCCTTGTTCTCAAAGACCTCTCTACCCGTCACCCAATCCCATCGGTCAGGGCGAATGCCGATCTTCCCGAACAACCTGTCATCGAGCACGTCCTTCACGTCTCGACCCCAGAGCGCCGTCAGCGCCTGACTAAGACGCCAGATGCCACCACTCGCGTAGATCCCCTGCGTGCCCGGTTCGACGTGGGAATAGTTGTCGTAAAGCGGATCTCCCGTCCACTTCGCCCAGGACGGCACGGGGCGTCCCGGATCGTCTTCCGCATCCGGCCGAGGCGTAAACACGCCATCGATGAACCCGCCCGTGCTGTGCGCGTAGGCTTTCTTTTTCCAGAAGTAACCGTTGGTCACCGGAAATCCACCGAAGTGCGCAGAGGTCTTGTCGGGCGCACCGATCAAGTGTCGCCAAGTCAGCTTGGGATGATGGCCCTCGGTCAGAACCTTGTGTGGATGCGACAGCTGCCCCTCACCGGTCCACGTCTCGCAGATGGGATCGTCCTCGTGAATCATCCCCTCTCCCACGGCCAGACCGATCAGCGCCCGCGTGAACGTCTTGGCCACCGAGGCCGTCTGGTAGGCATAGTCGGGATCCCCCCAGCCGTTGACGATATAGCCTCCTCGTGTCAGCACCACGCCCCACTCGTTTCCCTCGTGCGTTTCGCCCTCCCACTCTGCACCCTCGATCGTCGCATCGGAAATAAGACGGTCGAAGCGATCCGTGTCGAGTCCCGCTTCCGTCGGGGGAATCTGCTGCCATTCTTCTCTCGGGTAGGTCACCCAATCAGGGATGCCCGTGTCAGCCATGGTTTCCTCTCCAGTCACCATTTAAGGCCAGCGTAGCCTGGGCCATACTCTGAACAGAAGGATGCTCGACCGCTTTCTCTTGTTGTGGTTCCACACATCTCGGTCGTTTCCCTTACCAGTTGTGCACGGTGTGGGGCTCGCCTGGGAACCAGATGGCATCGACCGCGCCCGAGCAACCAATCCCGAACAGATACCCGAGAATGGCTCCATACCAGAATGGCAGCGTACGCCGATAAAGCAAGCCACCGCCATAGCTGATCACACCCCGTTTCATCATCCACACCAGCATCAGGCTGAATCCATAGCGGCGTGTCGGAAACGCAATCGCAGCAGGATGGAACGGGAACCGGAGGTATTTGGCTCTTAGGTATGTCAAGAGACCGGCTTCAGCGAACCCTAAAAACCAGATCCCTGCCTTTGCAAAATCGAAATAAGTTTGCCGACTGCCCTCAATGAATGGCGTTCTTGCAATCAGCTGGCGCCAATCATAGGTGGGCGCCAGCCCGTTGAGGGCTCCTTCAGTATAACACCGGTAGAGCTCCAAGCCCGCCGAGAGGGCGAAGCCACTGAGGAATGCGACGGGTACGCACCCCCACACCAGCGGATGTCTCTTGAGACGATCTCCCATCATCTGAAAGAAGTGGGATACCGAAGGGATCGATGCTGTTCGAATGGGCACGCCACCAATACAGTTGCTGTTGACCAACCAGAGCGCAGTTTGCGTACTCGGCTGCGTGTTGACGGTCCCGACCAGCGAGGTCATGATTGCCGCGCCCTTGCCACCGGCGGGAGACAGAAACGTAAATCCCGTCGTTGCCGCGTACTTGGCGATTCCAAAGTAGCACGTGAACATCAGGAGGAGTTGCGCGAGCGTGGAGAAGAAACCCATTCCAGCCGAGACGCACCAGCCACCCAAAATGACCGCCGAAAATGTCAGCCCGAGCCAGGCCGTTCGGTAGGAAACCGGAAGACCGTCGTCGTCCTCCCGTCGCCTAGAGCGAGCCTTATCGACCGTCTCCTTGAGATGTCGCCGCGACAGCCAAACCGACCAGCCCACGAGAAACACAAGAGCACCGTGAGACTCCAGTGTGGTGAGCTGTCCACCTGAGGCAGCCTGACCATGGCGCCCTACGCTGAAACCCGTTCGATTCAGGACGCCAACCTTATAAATCTGCAGAAGGTTGTAGACCCAGAAGCTGAACAGGACGTCCAGCGGACACAGGTAGGCCAAACCCATAATCATCGGCTGTACCCGCGTGTAGTAGTCAGGATAGTACCGCCCGACGGTCACTGCTTTCAAGACAGTGGTATCGAAAAGCGAGATCCTCGGGATGCTCGGCCTGAAATAGCCGACGATGTTCCAGCCGATGATCCCCGCTGCGAGCCCGAAACCAATCCAGAACACGCGATCCTTGAACAGATCGGGCACCACCTGGTCCCGCGGCCCCTCCAACAGGGCCGTGGGAAACGCGGCCATCGGAAACACCAAACGTTCCTTGTCTCGCCACTGTCTGTAAAACAGGACACTCCCGAAGAATCCGGCCCCCACGAGCGCCAGACACGCCACCAGCCACCAGAAAAGAGGCCTGATCCAGGCAAGCCACGGAACCCCGTCACCGGGTCTGAGCCCGGTGAAAAAGGAACTGATCACAATGGGAGATGGCTCAGGGAACAGCCAGTCGGGCAGAAGGGGTATCAGGAGGTCGCGCGCCCGGTTCTCCGGGGATGCGAAGTGCTCGGGGGCGGCGAGGTCGGTCACCATATAGCTGGCCCATCCGATGCCCGGCAGGTTTCCCACCACCCACAACATCGACAGGATGGTCAGCATTTCGGTGCGCGTCAGAGCCACGCGAGGAAACAGGATCTTGAGAAGGATGTTGGCCCCGACCCAAGCTGCAAAGGGCAACATAGCTGCAACGGGCAGGTATGTCTTGCTCAGGCTCCGACCGAAGTACGTGACATAAAGAACCATGCCCGCAATGGTGAGAACGCCAAGGACCAGGGATCTGCCCGTTACCTGTTCGCTCGCTTGCGCTCCTGGCGCAGCTGCGAATTCAGCCGATCGGTCGACTTTTTCGGCGTCAACGGTCATCGAACGCTCATAACCACCGAAGACTTCAGCCTTTTAGAGCAGACCGGGGGGAATCGTCCAGCAAGCGCGCACACAACGCCCTCGTTCGCCGAGACTCCCCGATGGCCAACGCTATGTCATAGCTCTGTGGCGGATGAGGTCCTCTGTTCACACGTTGTCCAACAAATGCAGGAACCTATCGACGCACTCTCTCAACCCACCAGCCAGCCGGTTTTCCGCTCCCAAAACCATGAATCCGTCGAATCCGGAACAGCGTAAAATCGAAATCAACTCCTTGATCTCGGCATTGCCACGCCCAAGTTCGGTCGGTCGACCGTCGTACGTCACGTCCGACACGTCGAGCTGGTCCGTCAGCGCCTTCAATCTCGCCCGATGCATCTGGTGAAAGGGCTTTTCTCCCAGACGAGCGAAATTGCCCCCGCAGTAAGTGAGGTTCGCGAGAACGCCGGCTGCCCGCAGATGCTGGATCGCGTCGTGCGCGTCCGTCGTGCTCAGGTGAACATGGTAAAAGGAAAGTTGGATCTCACTCTCAGATGCCACCTCTATGAGACACTCGTTTGGCCCTGCCAGGGGAAGGACGACGCGTCCAACGCCGCTGTTTAGGGCCGCGGCCAGAATGTCCTCTACGTTACAACACGTGTAACCACGCAGAGCCGTCACGACGCATCCGCCGTCCGTAAGTTCCTGAACGGCCGACACGATACGCGCCGCCCCGAGCGACTGTAGGGGCCGCCCTTGCAAAGCATCTATCTCGACGTGGCCGATGCCGACAGCCCGACAGTTTTCGATCATCTCTGGCACGTACCGGCCGGCCAAGCTCGCAGATGTCACGAGCGTGAAGTCCTCGGCTTCCCATCTCGTTCGGAAGAGATCGGCGCGCTGATCGATGCACGCTTCGCAGTTCGGGTTGTCGCATAGCGCAAAATCTGGATGTGTCTTTCCGAATTCGAACAGGTAGTCGACCAACTCCTTGCTCTTCATCAGCCTTACGGCCGATCGCCCGATCCGCCCAAGCTTCACGATGCCCTGACGGCGCAGCATTGCATCGAGACCGATGAAGTCCCGATGCGGCCCCGGAAAGTAATCCCACGATCGCGTCACTTCGCCTTCCGGCGTGTCGAAGGTGTGCTCTTGCGTTCGGTTCAGATACGAGAGTCGAAGCATCGACTCCACGGCGTGTAGCGTTGTGTTGCGGTCCTGATCCACGCCTAGCAGGCAGACGTACCCGCCGAGGTCTCCGATCCGGGCATAGGGTGTGCCCTCCGTGTGGGCCATCTCAGCCTTCCAGTGGTCCTGGCAGACCTCTGTCGCCTTTCCACCGACGGCTGCAACACTCGCGCGGGGATGAATGCTCTCCACGACACCGGGTCGCCGTTTAACCTCTTCCATAATCGCACCGAAATCACCGAATGTCGGAACGACGAGCGTCCCATCAGGCCCCAGCACCTCGAGAAAAGCATCGACAACGGTCGCGGCGCCTCCTTCCACCGGTCCGAGACTGGACAGAGAGCTATGAACGAGCACGTGATCCCCCGTCATCAACCCGAGGTCTCTCAACCCGCTCTCGATGTCGCCTTTGGTCAACACGCGAAGCGTCTCCCGGTGTTCAACGTTCTATCTTCGATTTTCGATGTTCAATGCCCCTGCCATCGCCCGTACCTGTTCCGGTCCCGACCCGCAGCAGGAACCGATGTAGTCGATCCCGATGTCACGCGCGCGTCGTGCGTAGTCCGCCATCCCCTCCGGAGACACCACCCGCCCGGTCCAATGCCCTTCTCCTGCGCCCATATACAGATGAGGAGTACACATCACGGCGACGGGTTGCGCGGCGATAGGACCGTCCACGGCGTCCCGAATCCGCTCCATCATCGGTAACATCAACTCGGGATCCTGCATACAGTTCAGCCCCACGATATCGGCGCCCGCGGCCTTCAACCGTTTCGCGCACTCGTCCATATCCAATCCGTCTCTCGATCTCAGTTCCGGCTTGCAGGACATCGTCACCATCACCGGAAGGCCCGTTGGGCGAGCAGGCATCTTCGATGTAGTAGAGCGTCTCGAGGATCAAAAAGTCGACACCTAATTCTGCGACGAGCTCGCATTCTTCCTGGTAGAGTCCCCTCGCGTCGTCGGTCGAAAGACCCTCCGCCGCAAGGCCCTTCGACCCGACAGCCGATCCGATCGAGCTGGCCAATAGCCCATCCTCACCAATCACGCTCCGGGCTACTTCGACGGCTTTCCGATGGATCTCCTCGTAATGATCGGCCGCACCAACACCCTCGAGACGGTTTCGAGTGCCCTGAAATGTCTGCGCCTGGATGACCTCCGCCCCCGCATCGAAGAATTCCTGATAGAGGCCGCGAACTGTTTCCTCGTTCGACAGAATCCCGTACGGGGAGTAGTCCTCCATCGGAACACCGCGTTCCTTCAAGATGAACACGTATCCGCCGTCGCCCAGCACGGGACCGTCAGCCAATCGATCAAGAATGGATGCGGACACGATCGTCTCCTGTGGTTTCCGTGACCGTAGAGCGTATTGCAATACGCCCCTACGGCGCGCGCTCCTTGGAAAAAACGTGCCGCGCAACTTCGTGATGTTCGCCGGCCATCATTTCCTCGAGGTACGTCACGGTCCGTGAGACCGCCGCCTCGACAAGTTTTTCGCCTTTCTCCAGGGACGCAGCGAGCGGCTGCTTCTCCTCCTGATCGTTCATCGCATCCTGCCTAATGCCACCCGGAAACAACGCATAGGCAGTCGACGTCTCGTATTCCCCGGCGTGGCCCGGAACGCGAGCCTCGCACACCTTTTCAGCGTCATCCCGGCTGAGATTCCAATAGGATTGGAACTGCACGTTTGCGTCAGGATTAGTGGACTGGAAGTAGAGTTGCCACTGTCTGATCATCCCGTAGATCGGCATCTCGTTTCCACCGTGGCCATTCAGAATCAGGACATTCTTGACCCCGTGGCGTATCAGGCTCTCGACCGAATCGAACAGGACAGCCAGCCACGATCCGGGCTTTGCCGTAACAGTGCCCTTGTGAATCATATGGTGCTCGGAAATGCCGACGGCCATCGGCACAGCCACAATCACCTTGGGGTGAAGTCTGCGAGCGGCTTCCTCCGCAATCGCCGTCGAATGGGCGATGTCGTGCCCCATCGGCAGATGTTCCAGGTGTTGCTCGATGCTCCCCGTGGGGATGATCCCTGCTTCGAATTCGCCACGTTCGAGTGCCTCGCGAAACTCACGTCGTGTCAGACTCTCGATTCTCACTACCTTGTCGGCCATATCGTTATCCTCGCTTAGTCACACACGGAAATCAGAGCGGCGGAATGGGGTACCGATCCGTCCAGGCTTTCAGTTTTTCTTCCAGGGACGTCTGTATCTGGGCAACATCCGGTTCTCCGTAACGGTTGTTCAGCTCATCCGGATCATCATCCAGCAGATACAGCTCGAATTCGTCATTCGGGTTGTGGATCAGCTTGGCGGACTCCGTCCGGACCATCGTCGCTGCATCCTCCAAACGGGATGAGACCGCGATACCCTGCGGCAGGTTGTGCACGTTAACGACGGTGTTCCGCCCCACCGAGGCGTAGACCGCGTCGCGATGGACGTCGCCTGTTTCCCCTCGAGCCAGGGGAAGGATGGATCGACCCCGGTTGGAGGGCGGAGAAATGCCAGCCGCCTCGCAGATCGTAGGCCCCAGGTCGAGCGCCTCGACCAGCTGATCGCACACCGTACCTCTGGGCAACTGCCCTTCTGGTGCGCGGACAACCAGGGGCACGTGCAGCAGGCAGTCGTAGAGCATCTCCGCCTTCGTCATCATCCGGTGCTCACCCGTAAAGTCACCGTGGTCCGACGTGTAGACAATCCACGTGTTGTCCAGCAGCTCCCTTTCCTCCAGGCAATCGATGACGCGCTGGAATTGCCGATCGACGTGACTGATCATCCCGTAATACATCGCGATCACTTTGCGCACCTGGTCATCGCCGCACAGATCCATTCCCTCTTCTTTGGACAACCGCTTCAACCGTCCGATTGCCTTATCCCACACAGGGTCGGGCGGCAGCTCGATCGTATCGGGATCGTACATCGTGTCGTACGGCGGCGCGACCATATAGGGCGGATGTGGGTCCTCGTGAGAGACGTGGAGGTAGAAGGGTCCCTCCGTGCGATCCAGGAAATCGATGGCCAGGTCCGTGATCACCGCTCCCGTCGACGAACTTTCCGGCACGGGGCTCGTATCGCACCACCAACCGACCCATCCGAATTCGGTCTGCGGCGCGTGTTCTTCGGAGTACTCCCGCACGGGTCTCACAGACTCGATGATGGGTGACTCGTGCATATCGTGGATCCAGTCGAATCCCCTGCTGAACCCTTTATTCGCGTGGAGATGTCCGACAGCACCGCACGTGTAGCCGTGGGCCCCAAGGACTTCCTGAAACATCTCCCGATCGGGGGGAACGCCATCCGTTCGCGAAGAGTTCCCCATCACGCCGTGTTCTTGAGGGTAGGTACCCGTCAGAATCGAGGTGCGCGACGGCTGACACAGCGGACTCTGGACGAAGCAGCGCGTGAAGTTCACCCCTTCGGCCGCCAATCGATCCGCTGCAGGCGTGACGAGCTGCGTGTTGCCGCCCACCCGGCTTGCCGAGAACTTCTGCTGGTCCGATGTCAGCAGGATGATGTTGGGTCGATCATTCGCCACGTTCCTCTCCTCAGATCCTCTTCGTCGATCTCTCCCCGGAAACAAGGAAAGGCCCGACTGCGTGTTCCGCAACCGGGCCTCGTGGGCGTCTTCTCCCATTGAGAGACGATCAGCCGTCCTCCAACGCGTCGAGAATCCGGACCACGATCTCGTTCTGAATGTTCACCCTTTCAACCTCATCTTTGACCTGGTTCCACGTGCCTGGATTCTGAGAAACCACGAGCCCCAGCCGGGGGCAGACCCAGATGTGCTTGGCGCCCGCACCCGAAGCGGCAAAGGAATCGCGTGGAAGGTCGGGCCACTGCTTGCCGTGATCGTTCACCCAGAACCCGTGACCATATTTCCAGTTCTTTTCGGGCTCGTTTTCCAGAATGAACCGGTTCGTGACGGTAGCTTCTTTCAGATAGGCTTCCGGGATGACCTGCAATCCGTTCCAGTTCCCCCAGTTGAGCCAAAGATGTCCCGCGCGTGCTGTATCCCTCGCCGTCGCGACCACCCTGAGGGAGTGTCCGAAGATGTTCTTCTTGGCTTGAGGAGGATGGTCGAAGTCGTTGTATCCGTGTGACCACGTTCCTCGAATCGGATCGCGTATCCACTCTTCGACCAGTCTGGCGCAACCCAACAGCCGATCCGGATCTCCACTATCGTAGAGGCCGCAGATCGTGGCGATCGAGTTCGCGAGAAGGTTCATCCCGAAAGTCTGATAATGGAACACCTTTCCTGGCTCCTCACCCGGCTTCATATACCCAGAGGTGTTGCAGATGAGCTGGCGGAACGTGATGTCCCGGTCCTTTTCAAATGGATATCGGCCGGGTTTCGGCCCCTCGTCCTCTGCGATAGCCATCATCTCAGGATAGTATTCGACGACCTTGGCGTCCGGACTCGGAACCTTCCCTCGCTCGACTGCAACACCAAGCACGCAAGAGAAATAGGACTTCGACGCGGACGCTTGCCCCAGCTCTTCATCCCCTTCGATGCCTTGGTTCCATTCGGCCACAAGGTATCCGTGACGCGCGATGACCACTCTGAACTTCGCGTCAGGATTCGTATCCCTCAGCCACCTTTCGACGCCATTCAGCCTTTCCAAGGATAGACCGAGGTCTTCGGGCGACCGTGTTTCCCATTCCTCACCAGGAAAGGTCGATTCCGGCCTCGCGATCTTCGACGTCACATCCGTCACGGTCATTCTACGCATCCTTTCTAAATAGAGCCGTTCTCATTCCAGCTTCAACAGACGCGCGATGGTACCCCAAAAGAGATTGTCACGATCGTCATCGCTGATCTCGAGGCCCCGAATCCGGTCGATTTCAGATCTCGCATACTCTGCCAACGTGGGATAGGGATGGGGCCCGTCGATGCCGAAAGCCATCCTGTCGGATCCGACTCTCGTCACGGCATCCTGAATCTTCCAGGACAGCGTCACCCCGCTCGTGTCCAGAATCGCATTCTCGCATTCTTCGGCCAGCTCGATGAACTGATCGAGCAATCCTGCGGCCGTACACAGATACTTTCCCATATGGGCGACAATGATGGTCGTCGCTGGAAAAGCACGGAGGATGCGTCGCGTGTGTTCCACGTTGCCCACGAAGTCGACCAGACACGGCACATCCAACCGGCCAGCCAGCTCGAACACGGGATCGATGATGTGCTCGGCCAGCCTGGTTTCCCCACCGTGGATCTTGATGCCCCGGAACCCCCAGTCGCTGACCGCCTCCTCGACGAGGCGGAGGGCGGGCACTTCGATGTGGGGAATGGCATAGGCGTAGGGAATCAGCCGATCCGGGAACGACTTCGCGGCTTCCCGCGCCATCTGGTTGGCTCGGCAAGAAGTGGTCGACATCGCGAAAACGACGGTTCTGTCGATACCCGCCTCATCCATCACCTCGACGATCGTCTCAGGTGAATACTCGGTCTTGTCCCTGTTGCCGTGCTTCAGATGACAATGCGAATCACAAATCATCGCCCGTCTTTTTCCTGACGACTGAACCCTGAACCCTGACAACTGCCGTGGGGCACTGCCGCACGGCTACGCGAATCGATCGACGCGAGTCAACGACAGATCGAACCCGTGATCCTCTCCCGTCACAATCCCCGCCGCGATCTTGCCCGTAACGGGTCCAAGAGAGATGCCGATCATCGCGTGGCCGGCCGCGACGGTCAGGTTCGGATGGGCCGAGGAGCGTCCGAGGAAGGGAAGCCCATCAGGCGTACAGGGCCGAAGACCCCGCCAGATCTCCAGCAATTCCATCTTGTTCGGATCCAGATCGGGCAGGTATTTCGGAAACGCGTTCAGAATGGCCTGAACCCGGCGCTGGTTGATCGTGAAATCGAGCCCTGCGAGCTCAAGAGTTCCCGCGAACCGGAGGGTATCCCCCATCGGATTGATGCCGACTTTGGCCTCCGTCAACATCATCGGAATGGTCGGCGCGATCTCTGGCATTCGTACCGTCACGCTGTAGCCCTTGGCCGGCTGAATCGGCAGGCGAAGATCGAGCGACTGGGCGATTCCGGGCGACCACGAGCCGCCGGCCAAGACGACTTCCTCAGCTTCGATATCGCCTCTCGTGGTTCGAACGACACCGATCGCATCTCCCTTGCGCTCGAAACCGAGCACTTCGGTTTGGGTGCGAATCTCCACACCCGTATCCTCGACCCGCCTGGCAAGCGTCGTCACAAAACGAGCCGGGTTTATATGTCCGTCCTGGGGGTAGAACACACCACCCACGATGTCGAGTCGAACACCAGGATTGAGCGCCTGCACCTCTTCAGCCGTCAGCACTTCGATCTGGATACCGAACTCGGCGATATGGCGCGCCTCAGCTACCACCTTTTCCCGGGCCTGTTCGGTCCGGTAGACGTGAATGCCGCCGACCTGCTGCAGTCCGAAATCGAATTCTTTCGCGAGCGCCTCGTACAGGCGGACGCTCTCGAGGCTCAGATCGCGGATCAGCGGCATCGCTGAGGCAACTTGCCGAGAGTTAGCCGACCGCATGAAGCGCCACAGCCAGGCGATCAGGTCGCGGTTCAGTCGCGGTTTGATGTAAAAGGGACTGTCAGGACTGAACATCCATTTGAGACCCTGGGAGACCGCCTTCGGTTCGGCGAGCGGCACGCAGTGGCTCGGTACCAACAAGCCTGCGTTCCCGTAGGAGCATCCCGAACACACCTCCCCGCGTTCGACGACGACGATGCGCTTCGACGTTTCCGAAAGGTAGTGCGCGGTACAGATCCCGATCGCACCAGCCCCCACAATCACGACATCAGCGTGATCCATTTGCGCCCCTCACGACTCGAGGATGTAGGGAAGCAACTCTCGTGTTTCGAAAAACTCGAAATTGGCGACCCCCGGTGGCGTGCACTCTGGGGGAACCCGATAAGCGGTCGACCACCCTACTCCGGTCGCGCCGGCGACGTCCTTTTTCAGGTCGTTTCCCACGAAGAGGATTCGGTCTCCGCTACACCCCATCACGTTCTCGGCGTGCCGGAAAATCATCGGATCCGGCTTTGAGATCCCAAGGTCGCCGGAGTAGGTGCGCGTTTTAAAAAGGCTATATCCGGATCTCTCAACGAGATGAAGTGGGTGAAGGTGCCGTGGTTCCTGGCATGGGGGGCGCGGTTAGAGTGTGCGGAACCTCTTCGGAATCTGCTCAGGGATGTTTATGTCTCCGACGGTAAGGAAGATCATATCGTTGAATGCGTCGAGTGTGCGGAATCCGCTGGCTCGGTTCTTGACGATTTGGACGATTCGGTTGAGGCCTTCGGCGATGGCGTTGGTAAGACGCGTGTTCACGAATGCGAGGACGCCGAAGAAGTGCTGTCGCAGGGTCCTGACGAACTTTCGCAGTCACGTTCTACGACTTCCCGAAGGAACACTGGAAACACCTGAGAACCACGAACGTCGTCGAGAGCCCCTTTGCTTCCGTTCGGCTTCGCACAAACGCCGCCAGGCGATTCAAGAAAGTCAGGAACGCCACGACTCTCATCTGGCGTACGCTCAAGGTCGCAGAGAGCCGATTCAGGAAACTCACCGCGCCACACTTGCTACAACAAGTCTACGATCAGAAACACTCAACCGGACCGCAGGTCGAAGCCGGGAAGATGGCCGCCTGATTTCTTTTACACACCTATTGACCTGAACTCTTTCACCGTTGAGAAACGGTGAAACTATAGAATGACAAGGTCATAGATCGTTCCCTACGCTTGGTTGTGTGTGTAGGACAATCAAAGCGAAGGGGGTGCGACCTATGACCGGGAGCAGATTACTATCGAAACTGCTGAGATTCAAGGGGTTCCGTGTTGTCAGCTGGTGGTTTGAGGGGAGAAGCTGTTTCGTCATCGCCGTAAAGCCACATAAGAATGGTTGTTGTTGTCCGGAGTGCGGCCGTCGAGGTAAAATCGTCCGCACAATGCCCCATCCGCGTCGGTGGCGTGACATTCCGGTGTGCGGGTGGAGGGTCTGGCTTCTCTACCATCCTCGGGAGATTCGGTGTCCTACCCACGGTCGTGTGGTCGAGGAGATTCCGTGGGCGGAGCGGTTCTCTCGGGTGACGTATCGCTTCGAGTATGCCATGCTGCGCTACTGCCAGACCATGACGCAGAAGGCGGCGTCCGAGTTACTGCGCATCTCTGCCTCGACGCTGTCGGATCTCCTTCACCGATCCATCACGCGGCTTCGTGAAGGTCATCGTATCCGAGGGCTCAAAACCATCGGGATCGACGAGATCTCCTACGCCAAGCGTCACAGGTACGCCACGCTCGTTTACGATCTGGACCGCTCCTGCGTGGTGTGGGTTGGCCGCGGCAGGGCGCGTAAAACGATCGATCGGTTCTTCACAGAGGCTCTCAGTCCCTACCAGAGATCCAAGATCGAGTGGGCCTGCTGCGACATGAGCGAAGCTTACATCGGAGCCATCCAGGAACACTGTCCGAATGCCAAGCTGGTCCTCGATCGCTTTCACATCGTCAAGGCTCTCAATGCCGCCGTTGACGAGGTCCGTAAGGACCAGTGGCGTAAAGCTGCCCCGGATGAGCGCAAAGCCATGAAGGGCCTCCGATGGCTCCTCTACCGGCACTCAGCGACACGCTCCAGAGGGGATACTCGGACACTCAAAGCACTGGAGAAGGCGAACTACCGAATCTATAGAGCCTGGAGACTCAAGGACGAGTTCGAGCAGTTCTGGGAATACAAAGCGCCCTGGGCTGCCGAACGCTTCCTGAAATGCTGGACGACGTCCGCACTCAGAAGTCGACGTGAACCCCTGCGAAAGTTCGTCAGGACCCTGCGACAGCACTTCTTCGGCGTCCTCGCATTCGTGAACACGCGTCTTACCAACGCCATCGCCGAAGGCCTCAACCGAATCGTCCAAATCGTCAAGAACCGAGCCAGCGGATTCCGCACACTCGACGCATTCAACGATATGATCTTCCTTACCGTCGGAGACATAAACATCCCTGAGCAGATTCCGAAGAGGTTCCGCACACGCTAACCGCGCCCCCATGCCAGGAACCACGGCACCTTCACCCACTTCATCTCGTTGAGAGATCCGGATATAGCCTTAAAAAAAGGCAGCAATCCAACACCCGAAAACGCGCGGTCCATACAGAATCCGGGCCACGACGTATTGGCGACGACGCCCATCGGCAGTCCGGTACGATGGAGTGCTTCAATCGTCTCGATCGTCCCTTCAAAGAGCCAGGAGGCGTAGCGGGGACCCGCATACGAATCGGCCAAGCTAGCCGCAATCTCCGCCCCTACGCCCAGACGTTCGCAGTAACCGATCAACAATCTGAAAAAGTTATACGCTGCCCCGAGTTCCTCCGAGCGCGTCGTTTCGAGGCTTGATAAACTCGCGCATACCTCGTCGGCGCCGACATCGACGCCATACGTGGTCAGACCAGCCGCCACGCGCTCGAACCGCCCACCCCTGACCTCGGCCGGAGACGGATCGGATCCACCCTCTTTACCGTAGAGGGTGCCGCCCGAGTCGAAGAAAACGACATCGAATCGCACGTCAGCCTTCCAAGTGGACCCAAAGGGGAAGGTGGTCACTGAGAGACGTCTTCCCTTCCAGATCGATGGCCAGGTCGTCGACGTCCAACGTCTGGTATCCCGTCAGACGATCCAAAACGCTCGATTGAACGAAAATCCGATCGCCGCGTTTCCCGCTCAGATTCGTGGGGCGCGCCGTCTGTCCGGTGTGTGCCGCCGCGTCTACATACCCCTTGTCTGTGAGGAGCTGGTCGACCGAACCGCCGGGGGGTTCGTTGAAATCGCCCAACACAAGGTCGGGCCGATGCATCGTTGCTTTGGCGATTTCATCCATCCTCTGGACAGCCGCGCGCGCTTGCCCTAGCTGTCGACTCGATGGAAGATGAACATTGCAGACACTGAACCCTCCGCTTTTACCAATCTGCCAGACACGCTGCGTCCCGTCACCGGATTCCGAGGTCCGCAGGATCTCCCCCTCACGCCAAAGGATTGCACCCCCATACTGGCGCAGAGTCGCACCCTCTGTATAGTGCACGTCGAATCCCAGGGAGCGAGCTGGAAGATCGGCCGATTCCGGACTCTGGATCTCCTGGAGACAGGCGATGTCGGGTTCGATTCGCCGGTAGAGACCCATCAGATCCTGCACCACCTCGATGCGTGCGTCCCCCGGCTGATCCGTATCGAACGGAACTCCCTGAAACCAGTAGACGTTGTGACTGAGGATCGTCACCCTACTCCGAAAGCTTCCATCCGCTCCAGGACGCCTTTTGGAATTTCGAAGTTGATCGCCTCCTTGAACACGACGGACCAGTCCTGCCTTTTGTAAAAGTCCAAGTAGACCTGCCGATCTTGCGTCTTGAAACCGAGCTCCGTCTTCGCAGTATGCATACTGAGGTTGGCGTAGGGTGTATCGTTGCTCAATTGGTAGATCCGGAACCCGGAAGCCTCGCTCTGGACCGCGAGACTAAAGAGTCTTGCGGCGTCCGTCACCGTCGTGTGACCGCTGACCAGCAGGTGAAGCGGGTTAACGACTTTGTCATTGTCGCTTCCGGGAGCGGTCATATCGTCCCACATCAGGTTGCCGGGACGAATCGCGGTCACGGATAGACCCTCTCGGGCGTAGCGCTCGCAGACCTGTTCACACAGCCATTTGTGAAAGAAATAATTCTGGGTTTCCAGTCCGGGAAACAGCCCGTAGCCTTCGTAAATCGGGAAGAAGCCATCCCAGAAATCGCTGTCGAAGAAGCTCGGACCGAACATCGGATGATTGTCGTAGACCGGATCGGATAGGAGATTCCGCCCGAGGACGTGTAGGCCACGCGGCCAACGCCAGTCTTTTCAGCCCCTTCGAGGATGTTCCGGATCCCGTCGATCGATACTTCCAGGTTCCCCACCACGAAAGTGATGATGGCGTCGTGTCCTTCGCAGGCTCGCGCAACCCCATCCGCGTCCAGAACGTTTCCGGCAATCAGACGACACGAAAACTCGGGTGTCGTCTCTTTCAGTTCGAAGACAGAAAGATCGTGCTCTGCGGACAGTTTCTCGGTGATTCTGACGCTGTAGCGACCCAGTCCACCAAACACGAGCACCTTCATGGCATCCTCCAAGGCGTTCATCGCAGCAGAGTTTTCAAAAGGTACAGCGGACCCTCCCCATCTCCTACGAAGGTCGCAGGCGTAGGAAGGTCAAAACGAAAAAAGGACCGCCCGAGCGGCCACAACCACTCGGGCGATTCCTATCACCTGTTATCTGACGACTGATGTCTGAAACTGCTTTTCAGTCCGCGGCCTGTGTCGAAGCCCCCTCCGCCCATAGAGCTTCCAGCACCCGACCCGGCGACATCGGCAGGTCACGCATCCGGATTCCGATGGCCTGGTAGATCGCGTTCGCGACTGCTGCTGGCGGCGGAACGATCGGTACTTCTCCAACCCCTCGAACGCCGTAGGGGTGCCCGGGGTTCGGCACCTCGACGAGCACCGTATCGATCATCGGCAAGTCCAGCGCCGTTGGCATACGGTAGTCGAGTAGGCTGGCGTTCGCCATCACCCCATCCTTCGTGTAGTAATATTCTTCGTTCAGCGCCCAACCCACGCCCTGAGCAACACCGCCTTGCATCTGGCCTTCGACATAACTCGGATGAATCGCGGTGCCCACATCCTGAATGATCGTCGCCCTGTCGATCTCCACCTTCCCCGTGTCCGGGTCGACCTCGACGTCGACGATCATCAGCGCCAACGCGTTGCCCGGCGTCTTCCCCGAGATGGCGCCCGTTCCGACAATCGCACCGCCCGCACTCTTGTGGCGACTGGCGAATTCTTTGAAGTCCATCGACTTCGAGCTATCCGACTTAGATTTCACCACGCCGTCATCGTAATCGACGTCGTCCTCGGAAATCTCCCAGATCTTGGCTGCCCGTTCGATGATCTTCTGTTGCATATCACGGGCGGCTTCGATGCCCGCGTAGCCCGTGGCAAAAGCCACACGGCTGCCGCCGGTTCCATCGGTCTGGCCAATGGAATCCGTATCCGCGACCAGCGGATTTACCTGGTCGACCGGAATCCCGAGTGTTTCCGCGAATTGCATAGCCACGGCCGTGCGAGTACCGCCAATGTCAGCCGATCCCTCGACCAACGTGACGGAGCCGTCCGGATTCAGATTCGCGACAACCGTAGACGTCCCACCCCCGTTGAACCAGAATCCGCCGGCGACACCACGACCCTTGTTGGGACCTTCGAGAGGCGCTTTGTAATGGGGATGCTCCATCGCGGCCTTCACGACCTCTTCCTGTCCGATCTTCAGGAACACCGGCCCGTCTGCGCGACGCGTGCCCTCTTTTGACGAGTTCTTCAGCCTGAACTCGAGCGGGTCCATTCCGATTTCTTCGCAAATCTCGTCGATCACCGTTTCCGACGCGAAGGCTGCGTTCGTCGCCCCCGGAGCACGATACGCCGAACTCTGGGGTTTGTTCACGACCACGTCGTAGCCATCGATCTGGGTGTGCTCGATGTTGTAAGGGGAGAAAATGCAACCTGCCCCAGCGCCCACGGCCGAACCCGGATAGGCACCCGCTTCGTAGATCATCTCGGCCGACGCGGCCAGCAGCGTGCCATCCTTCTTCGCTCCCATCTTGCATTTGATGTAGGAACCAGGTGTCGGGCCCGTTGCCTTGAGCACCTCTGTACGGGACATCACCATCTTCACCGGCCGGTTCGTCATCCTGGACATCAGCGCCGCCGTCGGACCCTGATAGACGCGGAACTTGCCACCGAATCCGCCGCCAATCTCCTGCGGGATGACTTTGACATCCGCCACAGGGATACCCAGCAGATCGGAGAACTGCCCACGCACCTCGAACGGACCCTGTGAGCTCTGCCAAACGGTCACCTTGCCATCCTTGCCCCAGATCGCCGTGCAGTTGTGCGGTTCGATGTAGCCCTGATGAACCGTCGCCGTCCGAAACTCCCGCTCGATCACGACGTCGGACTCGGCGAAACCCTTTTCGATGTCCCCGTACTTGTGCTGGAAGTAGCTGGCGACGTTGCTGTGTTTGTCCGTCTGCTCGCCCAGCGACTTGGTCGTCAGGTCTTCGTGGAGAAGTGGTGCACCGTCCTCTTTCGCTTCGAGCACATCCATCACCGGGGGCAGGACCTCGTAATCGACTTCGATCAGAGTGAGGGCCTCTTCGGCGATGTTCGGGGACGTCGCGACGACGGCTGCGACTGCGTGCCCCTCGTAAAGCACCTTGTCCTTGGCCAGGACATTCGCGCTCAAATGCTCCGGAAGCACCGATCCTTCACCCAGATCGGTCACCTTGTCCTCGAAGCTCTGCGCAAGATCTTTGTTCGTGATGACAGCTTTAACACCCTCGAGTGCTTCGGCTTTGCTCGTGTCGATCGACTTGATGCGTGCGTGGGCGTAAGGACTCCGCAGGGTCTTGCCGTGTAGACATCCGGGTGGGAGGACATCGGCGCCGTAACGAGCCGCCCCCGTGACCTTGTCCATCCCATCGTGTCGAATCGGGCGTGTACCGACGACCTTATAGTTCTCAACGCCGAGGTAGGGGTCCTTTTCCGTAGCCATACGGTTGATTCCTTATATAGAGTCTGCTAATCCGAGTCACAATGAAGAGTAAGGGAATACATAGCCAGCGTCAACGCACGCGATCGGACACGTCCGTACGCGTTGCCACCCCGGCGTGGGCCCGATCCTTGAGGGGGTTCGATCTCACGACTGGAATGTGAATCAGCGTAGGGACCTCTGCGCCGATCGCCGTCAGAATCGCGGGCAGAATGGCTTCCGGTTCGTCGATCCGCATCGCCTCGGCACCGAACGACCGCGCCATCCCCACGTAGTCGATCGGGCCGAGCTCGCTCGTGATCCCCCGTCCAAAGTGGCCTTCGTGACCAGTCAGCGTGATGCCCCACGCCTCATCGTCTGCCAGGACGAGCACGAAAGGCAAGCCCTGACGCGTGGCCGATTCGAGTTCGGCGACCGTGAAGGTCAGCGCCCCGTCGCCCGAAAGCAGAATGACGGGATGGTCCGGATCGTTCAACCTTGCGGCCATCGCGCCGGCAATCCCATACCCCACCACACCGCTGGTACCGCACGTCAGCCAGTGCCCCGGGTAGCGATCGTTCAGCACCTGGTGTGCCCACTGGCCGATGTTGCCGCCGTCGATGATGAGGGTCGTGTCGGCCGTCATCGCCTCGCCGATCGCCTCGACCACATCCAGCGCGTGGCATCCCTCGTCCGGCCTGACGGCCGAAACCACCTGATCGCGATGCGTCTGCTTGCGGCCTTGGGCCTCGATCAGCCAATCGGTCTTCGGCACGACGAATTCGCACGTCACGTCAAGGTCGCGCAGAAATGCTGCCGGACTCGCGTTGACCGTAACGTGAGCACCCGTCCCCTGATCCAATTCGGCCGGATCCGCGTCGACGCGCACGATCGCGGCATTCTCGTCCACTGTCGGTGGTTGCAGATAGCCCAGGCAGTAGTCGCTGCGCGCACCAAGAACGAGGATCAGATCCGCATCGGCCAGGATCTCGGGGCCTCCCGTGGCCGAACCGATCACACCGACGTAGGAGCCGTGTTCCTTCGGGAAGCTTCCCCGGTCCCAAATTGGAACCATCGCAGGAATCGCGAACCGATCGCAGAACGACGCCAGGGCGCGTTCACCTTTCGCGTAGTAGACGCCGCCGCCGGCCACTACAACGGGGCGCTCCGCCTCCGCCACCATCGACGGCGACGCGACTCAGCTCCGATGGGCCTGGCTGACTTTCCGGCACTGAAATCGGACGGTGTACGTGAATACCACCCAGCGGGGCCTCACCCTGCTGCACGTCGAGCGGGAACGTGAGATGCACGGGACCCGGCCGCCCTGAGATGGCCGCAGAGAAAGCCTCGTGCAGATACTGGCCGATGCGTTCGGGTCGATCGATCAGCTTCGAGTATTTGCAGATCGGATCTGCCAGAGCGACCTGATCGAGGTCCTGGAAGTGACCCAGACCGATCGTTTCACGGGGGCCGCTGCCCGTGATCAACAGCATCGGCGCACCGTCGAAGTGGGCGTTCACCACACCCGTCATCGCATTGACGTGTGCCACACCGCTGCTGACGGCACACACACCGACCTTGCGAGACAAACGGCCGGTGGCTTCGGCGATGTAGCCGGCTGTTTGCTCGTTCCGCACGTCGACCATCCGGATTCCCGTCCGGTCGAGCGCCTCGTCCAGCGGATCCATTCCGTGACCGCACAACGTGGCCACGTGACGAACACCCCGTCGCCTCAATTCTCGAGCGAGTAATTCAGCACCATTCATAGTGAGTGAGAAGGGAAAAGAGAGTAGGCAGCAGGAAACCCCTGGTTCTTCCCGTTTGGTGACCCTGCCGGGAAGAGCCTTGCCACTCTCAGATGTCTGAAGTCGTACATCGGATCTCGGATATCGCTTCTACTTGATGGAAACTTCCTTACCTCGTTCGGCGCTCGCGTAAATGCCATCCATCATCTTCTGCACCATCAATCCGTGTTCTGCGGGCGCCATCGTGGGTTTACCGTAAAGGGAGTGATCCACAAAGTTGCGCATCTTGATGCCAAAAATCGAGCCGAAATCCTGATTCCGGGGGAGCCAGCCCGGCTCGCTGTTGATCATATATCCATTGTCGTCCGTGTAAAGCTGAATCGGATCGAAGTTGGCGCCACCCTTCTCTCCCATCAGCTGGAAGTTCGAGAAGTTCTTCTCGATGTGAGCCGCAAAGCTCGACTCGACGTGGAGGGTCGCGCCGTTCTCGAACCGGATCTGCCCCACCGCCAGGTCTTCGACCGTATACGTCTTGTGATCCCAGTTGGGCCACTGACAGGCGACGTTCGACTTTCGATTCCCCAGGTAAGTGTAAACACTTCCGCTCGCGGCCACCGGCCTGGGCGATCCCATCACGTAGTGTGTCACCTCCAGAACGTGCACACCAATGTCGATCAGGGGGCCCCCGCCCTGCAACTCCTTTCGACCGAACACGCCCCAATTGGGGATGCCCCGGCGTCGCAGGGCCTGTACGCGACCAAAGAGCACCGACCCCAAACGACCCGAATCGACCGCGTTTTTCATGAATTGTGCTCTCGGGTCGAATCGCTGCTGAAAGCCGATCACGAGCTTTTGCCCCGTCTTGTCTGCCGTGTCGAGCATCCGCTGACCTTCTCGCGCGTTCATCGCGAGCGGCTTTTCCACCAGCACATCGGCACCCGCCCGCAACGCGGCGATACTCGCCTCTGCGTGCAACCCATTGGGTGTGCAAACGCTTACAGCGTCGGGCCCGACCTTCCGCAGCATCTCCTTGTAGTCGGTGAACGCGTCCTGGATGTCGTATTCCTTCCCCCACCGCGCCATCCCTTCCGTCGAGATGTCGGCCATCGCCACCATCTCGACGTCGTCCATCAACGCGTACTGCTTCATATGGGCGCCTGCGATGCCCCCCGCACCGATAAAGGCCACCCTCAACTTCCTCTTCGCCATCTCTTCCTTTCGTCAACGACATCCGACGCATCGCGTCAACGTCTGTCCAGGTCTCTCAATGCCGCGCGACACAGGGCCATAAACTCTTTCTCAGATTTCTCCGCAAAGGGAGCCGGTAAGAAATAGGCCATATGCGACGTGTCACCCTCATAGCCGCCCTCGCGGATCAAGCGCGCCGAACTGATGTAACCCGGACAGGCGTTCGTGTAGGCGGCGGTGGCTACGGGTCCTTCCACAAGCGACCGGGTCGCCACACCCAAATCCGCACAGACTTCCCCTTCCAACCAGAACTGCGTGAAGTGACCGAGCCGCCACGCCTGAACGTCGTATTCGACCGCCTTTCGCGTGTCCGGATAGGCGATCGACTGCCGCGCCCACCACGTCAGGTGTGAGCTGTTGGCGCCCGCCATCGCCTGATCCCGCAGCGCGGCCCTCGATCGTGGACGTTTCAGACTCAGGGATCCGGATACGAGGGTCGTTTTCAGGCAGGCCTCGAGGGGTTTGAGCTGCGCATCCTCGAGGAGCCTCACCACGTACCGACCGAGTCGGACACCGACTCGTCTGCTACGCACCGGATCGCGCGCCAGGGCGTAGTTGCCGGAAACGGGGTCACGATAGTAAGGGTTCGCGTCCGCGCCGCATCCCTTGACGAAGACGGCCCGGGCATCGGCGACCCGAGACTCGATGTGCCTTCGCATCGCCCCCGGCCAGTCGGGCGACCACTTGGGGTAGGGGCCGGAGCTCGTCGGATGACAGGCGTGATTCACCACGATCACGTCCCGCGGTGAGCGTCGGCGCCGCATCCTCAAAACCGGTGTGTGACGATCGTAAATGCCGGCCGGATTGGGTCCCCCACGCACACAGTCGGCCGTCACCCGCCGTCTGTTCATCCCGATCTGCGCTTCGGTTTCCCCGAACTCGATCCGTGCTGGCGAAAGATTGCGAACGGCCTCGTCCACCAGGTCCATCAAAGCGTTCTCGAGCCGCGCCAGATACCAGACGTTCAGGCCGCCGACCGAGAAGTTCAGGCCGTAGTTGACAGCGGGGCCACAGTGCGTGTGAGAACACGGGAACGCAACCGCCGCCGGCGCGATCCCGTGGGAGGACTCGATCCTGTGACGAAAGGCATCGACCAGAACACGGGCGTAGCCGAGGACATCGCTCGCCACGATCGCCGCGCGATGCCCTTCCGCGTCCTCGACAACGATCGCCTGTGCCCGCAGCGGGGACACGACGCCTGTCGCGTAGCGCTCCGAACCGAACCCCGACGGCAGTGCCTCGCCGGGAGCGGGCGTGATGTCTTTCTCTGCGTAACCGACTTTCCACCTCAATCCAGCCACACTCACCTCGTTTCCGATTTCAATGAAACGCGGGCGTCACACCGACGCAAACGAAAAGCCCCGAGCAAATGCCCGGGGCTTCCAACTCACCACTGCTTGTCTTGGGTTCACCTTCCACCCACTAGGCCACCTTCACGACATAGGGATTCCCACCCTTCACTCGCTCCAATCCCAGGAGCTGACGTCGGATCGGATCGGTCACCCGCTGGTCCAGGCGCTGCGCCTGCTCGATCGTCGACGCGTATTGCTTGAACCAGAAAGGCACATAATTGTAAATGAGGCAGATGCGAGGATTCAGACTCGAATTCGTCATCGCCGTGTGCCAGAGCCGCGTGTCGAAGATCACAGCCGTCCCGGCTTTCGCGGCCATTTTGACGTGTCCTGGCATCTCCTCGGGCTTCTCGAACTTGGGGATATCCTCAACCGAACGATGTTTGCCGGGCACGAACGAAGTGCATCCGCCATCTTCGACCACATCGAACAGGTAGTAGAAGAGCTTACTCTTGAGCGCGTAATGAGGATGACTCCAGGGCGGACAGTCCTTGTGCCAGTTGGTGTAAGACTTCGGGTTGGGTGGATAAGTCCTGGCCTGGATCCCCATCAATTGTATGTCGGGCCCGATGATTTCCTCCATCAGCGGGAACGTCGACTCGTAATGCATCAGATCCAGAAAGATGTCGTCTCGTTCGAGGATGTTGGGAATATCGAAGAACCCCCTCGGACATCCATCGGCTTCCCATTCGACGCGCGTCTCGGCCTGCCCTTCGAGAAAGACTTTCTGCACGCGCTCGAGGTCGGCCCCCTGGATGGCGTTTTCGATCATCACGTAGCCGCTCGAATCGAAAAACTCGCGCTGCTCCGGCGTCATTACGCGTCCCCCTTTTTGAGATCCAGTCGATAGCGAACGAGGATCCGACCGGTTCCCGACCGTCGTCGAATTGTTCCTGTTCCTCGAAACCTGCGCTCAAATACATCCGCCGTGCCGGCTCGAAGAACGGGTGCGTCCCGGTGACGACGACCATCTGTTGAATGCTCTTTCCGTGGATTCGTCTCAGAATTCCGTGCTGTGCAAGGCCCAACCCCTTGCCCCCGTGCCTCGGGAGGACGCAGTTCCGCCCGACCGTCGCCGTGTCGAACTGCTGGTAATACGACGCGAACCCTGCAGGCTCGCCGTCAACGATCGTCAGAAAAACTTCATCCTCCGGATCCTCGGCAAGTTCGTCGAAAATCTCATCGTCGAATTTTTGCCAGTCGCTCCTGTCAGGAACCCAGGGAGGCTCGTTCAAGATTTCGAGCCGGCGATAGGTTTCCGCCAAAAGGCTCGACAGGATGCCGCGGTCGCACGGTTCGATGTCCCTGAAAGTCAGATTCACGATCGGCCTGCCGAGCAAATGGGTTTCAACTCACGAGCAACTCAAGATAGGACATTCACTGGAAGACCACCAACCCGCGCCCCGATGTCGATCGGTCGCGTGATCGATCCGGCCGTGCAAAGACACCGGTCGGCAACCGGGAAATGAATCCTCTACGGCGGGTTCCATCGAATGGCGACAGCCGTCACATCGTCGAGTTGAGAGGCACTTCCCTGGAAGGCATTGAGATCGGAAACCAGTGCATCGAGTACACGATCGGCTTCCATCCCTCCCACTTTCCCGAACATCTCGATCAACCGCTCCTCGCCGTAAAAGTCCTCCGCCTCGTTGGCCAGATCCGTCACCCCATCGCTGTAGAGGAGCAGCGTATCCCCGGGGGCGAGCGCCACACGCTCCTCTGCGACGTTGTGCTTGGATCCGAAGGGTAACGTCAGTCCGAGTGGAATCGAAGGCATCGCGATCGACTCGACTTCGCCCGTTGCCACACGATGAACGAGGGGATATGGATGCCCCGCGTTGGCCAGATCCACCAGTCCCGATTCCACATCGAGCGACACCAGACACCCGGTCACGAACGACTCGTCGTCCAGGTGGTCGAGCAGCGACCAGTGCAATCCTCGGAGAACCTGTGCGGGCGATCGATCGGGTCTCAGCTCGTATCGATACATACCGCTCAGCTGCATCACCCGCACCGCCGCCTTCATCGCCTTGCCCGACACGTCGGCCGCGCCACACACGAACGCCCTTCGGTCCCCGTCGACCCAGTCGAAGCTGTAGAAATCTCCCCCTACGTGGTTGGCCGGCAGACAACGTCCTGCCGCTTCGATCTGCTCCGTCACGATCGGCTCGAGGGGCAGAAGACCCATTTGCATTTCGTGGGCCTCCTGCAGTTCCGATTCCAGATCCAGGACCAGTTTCTCCTGGGCGGCACGCCAATCCCTGTGGCGGCGGATGGCTGTAGTCGTCGACACGCCGACCGCGATCAGTCCGAACACCGACAGAGCCAGGAACCAGGGCCTCAACCAGACGGGCGCGAGTACGTCGAACGTCACCTTCGCCGGACTGGGATCGAAATTGAATTGCCGATCGATCGCCCGCGTCTCGAACGTATGCATACCGGGTTCCAACCGATCGAACAGAACCTGACGATCCCCCGTGTAGGGCGACCAGGCCCCCTCGTCAAGCCGCCAGGAAAAGAGCAGTTCCCGGTCGGGTGTCCCGAGCCAGCTGTCGTGACCGCCCAGACGGAGGTAGACGGGTTCGCTCGGGGCAACCCTCGTGATGGGATCGATCACGTAGGTTTCGGGGGGTTCTGATCCGGCTCATAACAGCCCAACCCCTGGTCCGTCGAAAACCACAGATTTCCGTGCCGATCCTCGGCCACATCCCACACAAGCGTGCTCGGGATGCCACTACGGGCACCGTATCGCATCGACGTCAATCCATCTGTGTGAATCGCCCCATCCAGAATGCTCGACAGCCACAGGGTCCCATCGGATGCCACGAACATCGAACGAACCCCGTCATACCCCGTCGCCCCACCTTCCGGCATCGTCGTCCATTGCTCGCCAGACAATCGCCAGACACCCGCCAGGAACGAAACCCAGATCTCGCCGTTCGGGCGCTCGACCACGGCCTCGGGTCCCCCCAGACCGAAGGACGATACCTCCTCGACTCGTGAAAGATCCCCTGATCGATACCTGTAGAGATCCCCACGCCGAGCCACAGGTCACCGTTCGAGTCCTCCAACAGAACCCGTGACGGTTGGTCGACTTCGATGTCCGCTCGGACCAGTGTCTGACCATCGTGCACGAACACTCCATCTCGCCCCGATAGCCAGCACCCGCCCGCTCGTCTCGGCGCAATGAACCGGAGGCTGCTACGCCGGCCTCTCCCGATACCGCGATCGACTAAACGCCACCCCTCGACGTCCAGGACCCAAATGTCGCGGGCGCCCAGAGCCCAATAACGATCCTTCGTATCCGGAAACGAGATCGAAGACCGGCTGGGGACGGGCGAATGGAAGAACGAGCTCCCATCCTTGGCCGCCGGCACGAAAGAGGCCACGGCTCGTCGACGCCCAGAGGTCGCCGTCCGCTGACCGTTCGATACGCACCGGGAACCGCTGCTCACTGAAGGGAGTTCGATGAACCACCCATCCCGTCGGAGCGTAGCGAGCCACCCCACCCCGGGTCCCGATCCACGTCGTTCCATCCGAAGCAACCAGAACCGCCATCACGCCGTTGCTCGGAAGCGCATTCTGTTCCGTGAAACTGTCGAACGCGACTTGGCCGGGTCCTCGTCTTGCCACGCCCATCGGCGTACCGACCCAGACCGTCCCATCCGGTCCTGTCGCCAGGGCGTCGATCGTGTTCGACGGCAACCCATCGTCTACGGTAAACGTCGTCCACCCCTCAACCTGCCGCGAGGTGCTTCGGTCCTCGGAGTCCGACGAGCTTGTCCCGGACGAGACCGCGGGTGATTCGAGCTGTGAGTCGTACATCAGCAATCCCGCGGTTTTCGTCCCGAACCAAAGACGACGACGCGCATCGGAAGCCACGGAGATGACATCCAACCTCGCCAGGGGTACCGGATCCCAACTCGACCATACCCCACTTGGATCACGCTTGCTGAGATGCGTCGAGGGCGGACCGGGTCCTCGCAACCCGTGAACGAGAAACACCGTGCCATCATTAAACACGGTTGCACACTCTACGTCGTCGGAATTCAAGCCATCCCGCGTCGTCAGCCGTTCGAGCCGGCCACCCTCGCCCTCTATGGAGAGACCCGCGCCACGCGTTCCGATGGCAGTCGCTCCCCCCACCGTGAAGAGCTCCCCAACGAGCGGACGCCGGCGATCGCCTCCCAGCGTGACGGGCACCCATCGGTCGTCTTGCCGATAAGCGACCCAACCCTGTCTGAATCCTCGAAACCCTTCCCCCGACGCAGCCCAGGGACGCCCGTTGCTGTCGATCATCAGGTGCGTCACCAATGCGCCGGGCAGACCGTTTGCTTCGGTGTGGTGAGTCCACTCGACGCCGTCGTACCGACTGACTCCATAGGCTCCACCGAACCAAATGGCGCCATCGGGTGCCTCGGCGATCGATGTGACGAAGTTGTGGAGCAGACCCTGTTCCCGACGGAAAGTGGACCAGGCGTGCGTCGGAATCTGGGACTCAACATCCGATGGAATCAGGGACAGGAGGCACAGCAGGAAGGACATCGATGCTCCTTTGGTCAATCGGCAAGCCTTGCGAAAGATAACTAAATGGATCCCGTATCCGGAATCGATCGGTTCCGCCACTTTCCCGACGCATTAACCTAGGGAGCAAGGAACGAGATCGATCGGAATCCGGCTGACTGTAGCCGCGCCCGGAAGTCTGTGGTCCCAAAAGTGGCCCCGGGGCCACTTTTCTCCCTCCGATCACTTGGAGGTCATCTCCCTCGGCGGAAACGCAGGATCATCGAAAATTCCGCAGCCTGATCGGTTCGTTTCAGCCCCGCTTCGAGGCATCCGCGGCCTCAACGAGATCCCAGAACGATGGAATCGGTGGATTCTCATCTTCCTCACGCACCGTCACGACCTCAAACCCCCGGGCTTCGTAGTTCGCTCTGGCCCTTGGATGGTCTTGCGAGCACGTCGACAGCCAGACTTTCTTCGAAGTCAGCTCCCACGCCCTCTTGACAGCCGCGGTCAGAAGCTGGCCTCCGAGTCCCTTGCCGATGAAGGCCGGGGCGAGCCCCATCCTTTTGATTTGAACCTCCTCTGAGGACAACAGGGTCAGCTCCACGTACCCCACAGGTGTTCCCTCGTGCAATGCCAGCCACATCTCGAACCCGGGCTGGTTCACGTAGGCATCCCACTCCTGCTCACCCCATCCGTCTCGTCCTCCCCATTGCCAGGGATGTCCCACGAGCGTGTGAAAAAATTTGGACAGTTCGCCATAGGGGTGTGCGACACGCTCGACTTGCAGATGACCAGCGCCACCCGGCCTGAATGCATCCTCGCTGTCCATTTCCATCCTGTAGACCGTCTTCATCCCTCTCCTTTCTCCTTAGTCACTGTCCTCAGGACCGAGGAGCTACAATCAATAGGTGTGGAAAAATAGAAAAGGCGACCCTACACTTCCCGTGAGATAACAATATCCACGAAATACCGGGTTCACAGGCCCGGTGGGAAGGAGGATCGCCGTGGGAAAACATAAGTCGAAGTCCCCCTCGTTGTCCATGCCGACGTGGGAAACCCTTGAGGGGTGGTTGCGTAAGGAAATCGAGGTTCGCATTCAGTCCATCGTTGAGGAGGAAGTGACCCAGTTCCTCGGACGCGGGTGGTATGAGCGCAAAGAAGCCGTAGATGCAGGATCCGGTTATCGCAACGGCTATGGGAAGCTGCGGCGATTGTCGACCTCTTGCGGCACGATCCAGATCAAGCGGCCCCGTGTTCGCGGTTTGGAGGAGCGCTTCGAGAGCAGGATTCTGCCGTTGTTCGCTCGGCGCACGAGAGAGGTGGGGGAACTGCTCCCGGAGCTCTATCTCCACGGTCTGTCTCAGGGCGACTTCGAGTTGGCCCTGCGAGGGCTTCTCGGTGATGGGGCTCCGCTCTCCCCCTCGTCGATTGCTCGCCTCCGCGGTCAATGGGAGGTTGATTACCAGACCTGGCAGGAACGACGCCTGGACGATCGTGAGCTCGTGTATGCCTGGGCCGATGGGATCTACGTCAAAGCCGGACTTGAGAAAGATAAGGCGTGTCTGCTTGTCGTGATCGGCGCCATGAGTGACGGCCGCAAAGAGGTTCTGGGCCTGGTGCCTGGGTATCGCGAGTCGACCGAGTCCTGGCTGGCTGTCCTTAGAGACCTACGGGATCGCGGCTTGGATCACCCCATTCTGATGGCGGCCGATGGCAATATGGGCATCTGGTCTGCCGTCGATCAGGTCTGGCCGCACACCCGTCAGCAGCGGTGCTGGAACCACAAGATTCTCAACGTCCCGGACCAGATCCACAAACGTCAGCAGCCTCAAGCTCGTGCACTGCTCGTCCAGATTCCCTATGCCAGCACGCGTCAGGATGCGGAGAAGCTGCGCAAGCAGTTCGTCGCACGATATCGCAACGAGTTCCCGAAGGCGGTGGCAACACTCGAACGGGATTGGGATAGGATGCTCACCTTCTTCGATTTCCCAGAAGAACACTGGCGCCACCTGAGAACGACCAACATCGTCGAGAGCCCCTTTGCATCCGTGCGGTTACGAACCAACGCCGCCAAACGCTACAAGAAGGTCGTCGCGGCAAGCGCTCTCATCTGGCGAACACTGATGGTCGCCGAGAAACGCTTCCGGCGACTCAATGCACCCCATCTGTTACACGTTGTTTATGCACAGCACAACCAAACTATGACCACAATCGACTCCGGGAAGAAGCTGGCCGCCTGATCTATTTACACACCTCTTGACTCGACCTCGGACCGAGGCCGAGGCTACACTGTCCCCTTAGGGTTAACTGCCATCAGGACGTTCATTTCACCGTCTGATAATGCCTTGATTTCTGAGCCCACATCGGATAGTGATCGTGGATCTCGACGTCGGGAAGGGGCTTTCCGAGCGGCTGCGGAGGCACGCGAAAAGGTCCACGGTTGCCCACGACATCGCACAGCGTGTAGCGCAGCCCCATAGACCTCAGCAGGCGCGCGGACGGAATGTTCCACGGCGACGTCCGAGCGAGGATCAGACCGCCCTGCTCCAGGATCCAACGACAGGCTGCGGTCATGACCGCACGACCCAACCCGCGCCGACCTGACCCGGGTGCGACATCGACGCCGATCTCGTAGACCGGCGGTGTGAGTGACTGAACGGATGTCATCGCGATCAGCCGGTCGTCGTCAAGCACGCCAAAGTTCGCCGACGCCGATTCCCAATAGCAGTGCCAGAAAATTTTCTCATCGACGGCGCGACGCACCTCCTCCTTCGACAGGGCGGCGACATCCTGATCATCGACCGGTCGAAGCGTTTCCGCATTGCCGAAATAGTAGAGGTTCGGCCCCCAAACACTCACGCCGTGCGGCAAAGTCACGCGCCCCAGTTCATAGGTTCCCAGAATCGAGAAAAGCTCGTCGTCCGAAAGACCCAGCGCGACACGTTCGATGTCCGATCGCCACCCCATAGGGATTCTCATCATCGACCGATCGCCGATCCGATACGCGAGCAGCGGTTCGGCGTGGGCGTCTGCATCGGCCTCGTAGATCCCGGGCTCGAGTGCGCACCCGAGTGTGGCGACCAACCACTCGGCCAAACCGTTAAATGTGGAGATTTCTGCTCTCAAAGATGAGCCCCTTTCCCTTGTCGTCAGAGGTTTCACAAGACACATTGGTGACTACGATCACGATATTGCAACCGAGCCGACCTGGCAACACCGCAAGCCCACCGTCAAGACTTGGAAAACGTATGCTCTACAACGGTATCGCCCTGGCGGATCCCTGGCCCCCGCACAACGTCGTCGAGGCATCCGCCGAACCGCTCACCATCCCCTATCTGGAAGACCCGCCGGATCTCATTCCCATCGACGATGGGCGCCAGCTGTTCGTAGACGACTTCCTCGTGGCATCTTCGACGTCCGGCGCACGTATCACAAGCCAACCCTACATCAGGCGAGTCCGGTCCTCGTTCCCGAAACCGGCGAAGAAATGGACGACGGTTACTGCCCGATGGCGGCGCCTTTCAACGACGGGATCTGCTACGACCCGGAAGACGGTCTCTATAAGCTGTGGTATATGCCCGGCTGGTTTCACGGAACGGCCCTGGCCACGAGCGAAGATGGCATCCACTGGACGCGGCCCGACCTCGACGTCGTACCCGGCACGAACATCGTCTGGGGCGAGCCGGGCGGTAACAGGACGGACAATCGCGACGGCTGTCTCGTCTGGCTCGACCACGATACAGAGGACCCGGCCGAGCGATTCAAGATGTTCCAATATTACCGTCACATACAGCACGACGGTTCAACGCTCAGCGAGGGAGGCCTCCACGTGTCGGCGGACGGCGTTCACTGGAGTAAGCCGGTTATTACGCCGACCGTGGGTGACAACACGAGCTACTTCTACAACCCGTTCCGCAAGAAGTGGTGTATGAGCATTCGGCACGGAATTGCGAGCCTCGGGAACCAGCGTGCCCGGTGGTATCAGGAACGGGACCGGTTCCTGGATACCTGGTCATCGGACGATGAAGTCTTCTGGCAGCGGGCGGATCGTCTCGACCTCGCAGATCCCGCGCGGCCCGACCATCGGGTTGCACTCTACGATCTCAACGTCACAGCCTACGAGAGCTTGATGGTCGGGGCGTTTGCCATCTTTCGCGGACCCGAGAACGACATCTGCGCCAAGGAGGGTGTCCCGAAGACGATCGATCTCGAGCTGGGTTACAGTCGCGACGGCTTCCATTTCTCGCGTCCCGATCGATCTCCCTTCCTCGCGTCGAGTCGTCAGAACGGCGACTGGAATCGGGCCTACCTCCACGCGTGCGGCGGTCTCTTTACCGTCGTCGGCGACGAACTTCGCTTCTATTTCGCCGGTTTCTCCGGAGAGTCCCCGAGGCTCGGGCCAACCGACGAGGGACCAGGACGCGGCCGCCGCGTGATGTACGCTGGAGCGAGCACCGGGTTGGCCACCCTCAGACGCGACGGCTTCGCTTCGATGGATGCGGGCGACGAAGAATCTGAGCTGCTGACCCGCCCGGTCCGATTCGAGGGAGTCAGGCTCTTCGTGAATACCGAATGCGAATCGGACGGAGAAATACGCGTGGAGGTCTGCGACAAAGCAGGCGATGCGGTCGAGAATCTGAATTCGGAGAGGTGCAACCCGATTCGGAAGAGCACCACAAGGGGCGAGATCAAGTGGAACGATGGCAACCTGGGTTCGGTCACAGACCGGGACGTGCGTTTGAGATTCCGGGGGAGAAATTGCCGTCTATACAGCCTTTGGGTCACATCTGATCGTGAGGGCAAGAGTGGAGGCTATGTGGCAGCCGGCGACCCGGGATTCGGCGATGGCAAAGACGTGCCATAAAAGGATTGGGGCGAAGCCGTCGCTATCGTCCCCTGTCTACCGTCCACTGTCCTTACTTTTCCACCATCGCCTTCAGTTTCTTCAGCCCTGTCTCCGCCGCCCACGCCGGCCCCCGGTCCCAATAGCTCTGATTGAACAACTCCAGCGAAAGCATCCCGTCGAAGCCGATCCGATTCAGACTCTCGACGATCTCAGTCCACGGCGCCATTCCGTCTCCCGGAAACACGCGATCTGCATCCGTGACGTCTTCACGCCCGGGTGACGCCGGATAGTCGTTGACGTGCACGAGACCAAGACGGCCATCGCCGAAGTGCTCGAACCCGTGGTGATGTCCGCTGCCCTTGTACATATGAAAAATGTCCGCGAGTAACCGGACATCCGAACGCCCGCATTCAGCTGCGACGAGCAACGCCTCCCCCGTCCTTCCCAGTGTCTTCGCGATGCCCCAGTATTCCAGCAAAGGCGTGACGCCGTAGCCCTTCGCGACATCGACCACCTTTGCGTATCGTTCCGCCACCTCGAAGATGTCGACCACACGATCGTGAATCCCTCGGGGTGGGGCCGCCAGAAAGGGGCACCCGAGCGTTCGTGCCATCGCAAGGCAGCGTTCGAGTTCCTCAAGTCCCGACTTACGCCGGTCTTCCTCGGGCACGGCCCATTCCGGAAACGCAATCAGGTTTACGATCTGAACTCCGCAGTCGTCCGCCTTCGCCCGTACCTCCTCGAGCGTCCCCCCTCGTTCCACGAAGTCATCCAGTTCACTCACCCAGGGCTCGATACCGTCGTAGCCAGCGCCGGCTGCTGTGCCGATCGTGTCGAGCGGCGTTGCCTCCTCTGACCGAATCGTACTCGTGTTCAGACAACATTTTAACGCCATACCGTTCCTCGACTTTCGATCTTCGATTCAACGTGGATCAATTTCTCAGAACATTCGTCTGGTTTTCCTACAAAACCACTTGCACAAAGACCATTAGGCAGAACCCTGTCAGAAACGCCCAGGCGACCTCGTAGGAAGAGCGCTTGTCGAGGGCATCCGGTATCAGTTCCCCAACGACCAGAAAGATCATCGCTCCAGCTGCAAGTCCCAGCAGCGGGACCATCAGCGGATGGAAAAACCAGACCATCAACGTAGCGGGTACCGCGGCGACTGGTTGCGGAACGCTCGTAAGGAAGGCGGCAACGGCGCACCGAAGAATGCTCGCGCCCCGGGCCCGCATCGGGATCGCCACCGCTAGCCCTTCGGGAATGTTGTGGATGGCGATCGCCAGTGCGATGTTGCTGCCGAGGTTGTCCGCATCCGCAACGAGCTCTTCGGAGGCGTATCCCACACCCACCGCGATCCCTTCGGGGACGCTGTGGAAAGACATCGCCACGAAGATCAGGATCTCCCGACGAGATCCAAAGGATTTCACACGATCCAGTCGCTCCTCTGTGAGGGCTCTGTCCAGAATCCACAGAAATCCACCACCGGCCAGGACGCCCCGAGCAATTTCAAGACAGGCAAGACCGATTGCCCGTGGCTTCCAAGGGTCAGCCCCGGGAGGATGAGATTGTAAACAGAGGCTGAGAACATCAGCCCCCCGGCAAAACCGTAACCCAGACCTACGCGGTTCTCCAGATCGATCGTCTTGAAACATAACGGCAGGGCGCCAAGACCGCACGCCAGACTCGCCGCCATCCCGGCGACGAAGCACTCGACAAGGAATGAGTTCATTCGGTCCTCCTCCTTGTAGAATAGCCCTACCGCTCCGCCCGTCAACCCATAACCCATTGTTTTTATGTAATTTGAATACGTAAACATCTGTTTGCCTCGAACGCCGTCTGTTTGGTCTGCAAAACAGAAGGCGCCGACTATTTCAGCCGACGCCTCGATATCGTCAATGCCACCTCGGAAAAGCAACTCCCACACATCTCGCTATCTGCATGACTCCCGGTATGCAGTGGTACTTAAAACAGGGCTGATGAAAACGCCCGCCGACGCGATTTCGTCGTTTCGTGATGTTCGCCCAACAATTTGAAAAGGGCGATACAAGCGCGGCGGGGACCATCGTCGTCGATCTCGCGGTGGCCGTTCGCGATCGCCTCGATCCACCGATCGAGCGCCGTGTCGTAGTCCCCTTGAACAAGTGCTACGTTCCCCTCGCCGTAGAGCTTCCACCCGCCCGATTCCGCAGCGTCAGGCAGCCCGGCCAGCCGACCCAGCGTGCGAATCGCATCCGCATCTTCGAATGCCGGATGGCCTTCATCGATCGACTCGACTAACGCCGCGGCCCTCTCCGGATCATCCGCGAACGTCAATCGGGCAAGCCGCACCGCAAGGTCTATTTGGTCAGGATCGCCCTGATGGAGGGATTCCAGGATGGAACGAGCCTGATCCACCTGCCCGGCTTCGATCAGGTCATCGATCCGGGCAACCGCGTCCTTGCCGGCCGACGGTAAATGGTCGTTCAGCCACTGCTTCACCTGCGGTTTGGGCAATGCTCCCGTAAATTCGCCAATCACCTCGCCCTGATAAAAGAGCTTGCAAGCCGGGATCCCACGCACCTGAAACGCCTGCGCGGTTTCCTGATTTTCGTCGACATTCACTTTGACGAGACACCACGCACCATCGCCCTCCGCCACCAGCTCTTCCAAAACGGGCCCGAGTGCACGGCACGGCCCACACCATTCCGCCCAAAAGTCCACCAGCACGGGCACATCTGCGCTCGCCTCGATCACATCCTTTTCGAACAACGTGAACACCGCTTCCATCTCGAACCTCCAGCCTTTGATCAGCGTAGCCGCGATCAGAGGACATATGGTATGGCAAAAAACGAATCGGGTGTTGAGGCTTTTCTCGCTGAACTGTTTCTCAATCTCTGAATCGAAGCAATAGGAACATCGGTCAACGGTGTGGCACTAAGTTGGCCGAGTCCGGAACAGGGTCACTGCGAGCAGAAAGACAGCGGCGGCCCCGATTGGCCCTGACAGACCGAACAATGCAGATTGGACCGAAGGCGATACCAGGTGGTCCAGATAACCACCCTGTAGGAGAGGGCCAATCCGAAACAGGACCGCCACGGTCCACACGAGCGTGGCCGGTCCGACCAATCCGGGAACCCCCACGGCTCGAGCGTGGACGAATCCTGGAATCATGCGCGGGGCCATACCGAACAGAAGCGTCGTCAGAAACCCTGCCACGTAAGTGTGGCGGAGGGCGTCAGCGTCAACCCACAGGGTGTGGCCGGCGCACGTTTGAAAACCCGTCAGAATCTCGAGAACGACCCCGATCAACAACCAGACGTAAGCAAGGTAGAGCGCGAGCTCGAAGCGCCCGTATTCTCCTCGATCCGGCAGACCGGCGCGGGTCGCCTCAGGCCCACCGCTCGCTTGTGCCAGGCGACCGACTGTCCACGGCGGTCTGAGACGGAAAAGCACATCGAGCTTCCAAATAAAATAGAGTAGAACGGCACCCTTGGTCACGTGACCGATCCCCGTTAGCCCCTCGTGCTCGAGGCTGGGAACGATTCGGTGTACCAAAACGACCATCGCCGCTCCGACATACACGAACGACGCCTTCGGTACGGACCAGTGGATCGGAGGCAATCGGAGATAAAGAGGGAAAGTCCGGACAGAAAAGGCGAGCGCAACGGGTACGAGCGTCAGCCCTACAAAGAGGTCGATGGAAATCCTATTCCAGGTCAGATCGACCACCGCTGCCCCATCGCGAGCAGCCTCCCAAGAAATCGCCCCGTTGATGACCCCGTAGCTCAGCCATCCCGCCAACGCAGCGACGAGGAGCGGACGGACGGCAGCAAGGGCAGACCGCTGGTCGGAAGCGTGCAGAACGACGAAGATGGCAGTTCCGACGTAGATGACGATCGCAACCAGCGTCACAAAACCCGATAGGCCGATCACGAAGGGACCCGCACCGCCATCGGCGCCCAGGCCTGCGGTCGTCTGACCGATCGTGCGAGTCACCACACCTGCGAAAAGCATTCCCACCGCCCACGGCACGACGGCCGGTCGAGGAAGCGGAACGGCTGCGAGCCTCGGCACGAAGTAAAGACTGACGCCCACGATGAATAGCCCAAGCCACCCGATCAGTTGCGCGTGCCCGTGCGCTTGTAGCACGGGAAGCCACCACGTGCCGACAGACAGCCCGAAGCCGACGTGGGCCGATAGGATGGCCGCGAAACCGAACCCGGCCGTCAGGGCAATAGCTGTGGCCGCCGTGACAGCTGCGAACCCGAAATTCGCATATTCCCCGGCGTGCCCACGCGTGTTCACTTTCCTCTGGCTCACCTGCGAAAGGTAGCCCGCGGACTAACCCTGTCAATACGCTTGTCGCTCAGACATCCACTCGCCCGTACAGGCAAAAACCGCCCGAAGTGATCGGAGGCGGTCTGTGCATTTTTCACTTTTCAATCTGACTTCTGCGAAGACTACGTCTCCATCACCGTACTCGACGCTTACGCCCTTTGAGAGCGTCCGGTGAAACACGTGGAGCAATGAAGTTCAGGATCGTCTCCAGACTCTCCCTGGACTTTTTCAAGAACTTGAATCGAACCAGGTCGCGGTCCACCGTCGTCGCGCGGGCCAGCCACCCGGCCAGAAAGGAGGGGCCCTCGGCGCCCGGCTGAATCCGAATCAGGTCCCCTTCCCCCATCGTCGTGGGGCTTTCTACCACCAGCCCGCTCCCGCTCTGTTCGACCAACCGCACAGGAATTTCTTCCAGGTTCTCGAATTTGTCGAACAACTCGTCCGAAGGGATCTCGCGTCCATACGTGGAAGTGGGTAAGTGCGTTACCGTAACGGCCACATCCAGATCACAGCTGAAGATCTTTCGATCTTCGTTGTATATCAGTTCGTCCCCGTGTTCCAGAACCAGGTAGGCGTGCGGACGAGTATACTCCTTCATAATCTGTGTGCTGAACCGACATTCACCGCCATACGGCGACCAGAAAAATGCCCAGACAGGATGTCGAGGCCGAAACCGAACAATGCGCTTGCCCTCTTGGAAGGGCTCCGTGTAAATCGCCAGGTCGTTGAGTTCGAGGATCTCGGCCGAAAGTAGACGAAACCCCGATCCACCACGGGCCAAGACGAACAGCTTCTGACCGAGCATAAGGTGCCGCGTGTTCCTGGGTCGACGATCCTCGGAAATATACCGGAAGCCCACCTTCTCTCGCACGGCTGCGATCCGGTCGACGGCGTCTTCCATCTCCAACCACGGCAGCTTTCGTGCACGCCGGATGTAGGCACGTGCCGCGTTATCGAACCCATCGAGCGAAGAAAGAACCGTCGCCGGATTGAGATCGGGCACGGCCTCGGCCATCGACTCGACCAGCCTGTTCTCCATCGGATCGAACGCATTCTGATCCGCCAGCTTTTGTAGCTGATCGAATCCCCTCAGGGTGCGCTCTCTACGTCGGATACGCTTGCGCACGGTGTTGACCACGAGGGGAATGAGCACCAACAGAACCAACACGATTCCGATATACAGAACCGCCTGCACAGTCGGATCCTCACGATCCTGTAGCTTCGACAGAACAGGCGCGAATCCTTCGACTTTCAGGAGCACGAACGAAACCACGTGGCCTTCCCGCAAATGATGGATCGTCGCAGCAAGATGACCGCTTGCTCCTTTTAAATATAGGGCACTTCGAATCCTGTGACTATACGACGGCTCACAGGCGTACCGAACTGGATTGATGAAAGAGCACCGCACAGAAGCGATGTTCGGACTCTCCGCTCTTGGGGGAGACGGCGAAAAGAGAAAGGGCGTCCACGACTACGTGGACGCCCTTTTCAAACAAGATGATGAAAGCTACTTGAGCAGCATCATCTTTCGAACCGTGGTGAACGCGGACGTTTGAGTACCCACAGCCTGCATTCGTACGAAATACAGACCGCTGGCCACCTGTCGACCGTATTCGTCTCGACCGTCCCACGCCACACGGTGGCAACCGGCGGTGAGCCGATCGTCGACAAGATGGGAGACCTGCTGGCCCAGCACGTTGTAAATCGTCAGGCGAACATCGGCAGCCTCGGGCAACGCGAACGGAATCACCGTTTCCGGGTTGAACGGGTTCGGGTAATTCTGCGTCAGTGCGAACGCATCGGGCATCGCCTGAAGCTCCGCCGCGGAGTCACCCAGGCGACGGATGTTGCCGGCTGGATCAGACACGAACGCTTCTGCAATTTCGACCACACCCGTCACCGTCGGGTCGAGCACGTTGAACTGAAGCTCCACAATCGAACGATCCCCGACGATCCCCTCGGTCAGGACATCGGCCAGGGTGATCTTGCCCGACTGGCGAGCCTCGAGCGCTGGCCGCCCGTCTTCCGCGAACAAGGAAGTGCCGGCAGACAGCACATCGGAGAGTTCAAACGCCACGGCGTCGTATTTCAGCGTCAGTCCATAGCCCTGAACGACCTCGGCATCGGAGAGATCGACTGAGACCGTGATCATCTCGCCGTTGCGGGCGCTTTGAGCCACCAGACTGATCCCAGTCTCGGCATTCAAATGAGGCCCGAGACCCAGAGGTTTGGTCAACGCCCGTTTAGCCGGCCCACCAAACGCCCCGGCAAAGGTGATGAAGTCGGGGAACCCAATGTTGCCATCCCCGTCGAGGTCGAACTTCGAATCGAAGTTCGCTGCCCCTACAGAGGCCCCGAAGGCCTGAGCGAACTGGATGAAATCGCCGAACCCGACGATTCCGTCCCCGTCGAAGTCGGGTGTGGGTTCACCGCTGGCATCGCCACCGATCTGAATCGTGGCGCCACCGGCTCCGATCGTCAGACGCGTCTGATCGGCAGCCGAGGTGGCGAACTGACCACTGCTGAGCGTGATACGTGTCGGCAGCGTCGCACCATCCTTCACGGTGAATGTGACCGTGCCGATGCTTCCTGAGTCCGCGGTCGTCTTCGTTGTCCCCAGGAAGGCCACACTCCCGCGGAAGAGACCGTCCCCCTCCGTCGGAATCGGCAACGCACCCGAGAAGAGTCCGGACAGCGTGAAGGTGCCGAACTCAAGGTTAGCCGACTCGAAAAGCAAAGTGAATTGATAGCCTGCCAACCCCGTGGCGCCTTCGGTGGCCACCAGATCAACCGTCACCGTGCCGTCATCCGGCACGTCCTCGAGGATGCGTTCCTCCCGATCCCCGTCGGCCGAATCGAGATCGAGCGCCATCGGACCGATCGTGCCTTCCCCGATGGCTGCCGCAGCCCTACCCACGACCGTTGCGGTCACCTCACGGGCACCCGATACATGCGGTAACAACCACGTCACCTTCAGCCTGAATCGTGAGGGAGGCGGTCGCCATACCAGATGCACTCGGAACCGTTGCGCTCGATCCGCCGTCGACCTGTGCGTCCCCTGAAGTGACCGAGAACGTAATGTCCAACCCGTCGTCGGTCAGTGCGAGACCGTCCAGGTCGAACAACGCCGCCGTCAATGTCGCCGACTCACTCCCGTCCGAGGCGAGCGAATCAGAGCTCGACGTCAGCGTAATCTGACGCTCGAGACCTTCGACATTCACCGTTCCACGCGTGAACGTCTCGAGTTCCTCAACACCACCTTCACCGTTCGAGAACTGAACCTTGGTTACGGTCACATCGGTCATGCCGCTGAACCGGTCGTTCACGAGGAAAGACAGGACGGCCAGCAACCCATCACCCTGCCCCAACTGGCTGTCGGAAGCGCCCAGGAGCACTGTGGAGAAGCTGATGGCGTCTCCCTGGGGGATCGAGAGGCTGACGGCGACACCCCCGCTCTGCTTCAGAATGTTGGTCTCGAGCGTGCCGTCCTCTGCGATTCCGTCGAGCGTCACGGCTGTCGAGTCGTAGTCCACCTGGATCTCGTAGCCCAGCAGATCCACGACGCCCTTGGCGTAAACCGCGATTTCGAACGACTCACCCGGCGGGACCGTGGTTTCCGTCACGCCACCGTCGCCTGCCGCCGTATCGAAATCGACCGAGACAGCGTCATCCGCCACCAGGTCGACTTCCGTTGTCACGAGCGGAAGCGGCACGGTAAAGTCCTCCACGACCGTAGCCCCACCCGCTTCGACGGCGATTGGGTCCGGAGCTCCGTCACCGTTTGGATCGTAGGCGCCGGAGGTCGGTCCTGCCGATGTCTCGACCTGGGCGAACAAACCGTATGTACCTTCGCTCAGACCTTCAACTTGGTAACCGCCCTGCTCGTCGACAACGCTCCCGCCTGCGATCTCACCTTCTTCGTTGACCGCGATGACCTCGCCGAACAGAATCTCGACCGGATCTGCTTGTTTCGAAGCCGCTTCTACGAGCAACAGACTGCCCTCGATGCTACCAAAAGACTCGAGCTGACCGCCCGTCGCAAACGTGAGTGTCAACGACTCGGGCAGGGGCTGTCCATTCTTTCCGTGCGCACCACGGAGCGTGAATGTGTAGGACGTGTTCGGCGCCAGCTCGACAGGAATCACGGCGGTCGTTCCATCGTCATCGAGGAAAACGTCGAGTGGACGTCCCTCGCCGGGAACCAGGAACGCCTCGACGTTGACGAAACGTCCTGCCTGACGGACCGGTGCGGAGAACGTAATGCGTATCTCGCCGCTCTCGGGCACGTCGACCGCGCCGTTTTCGGGTTCGGTGCTTACCACGCGGAATGCAGATCCTATCGCCCGGATCGTGAAGTCAGCCTTCGCGAAAAGACCGAGTGACGGCACTTCGATTTCGACCTCGTGAAGACCCGGACCCAGGTTGCGGGCGACCGCGCCGGATCGGACAACCACCGGAGGCAGGAAATCGAGGAACACGACGATCTCGGTGTCGAGTACGTTCCCATCGATATCGACCACGTTGAGAACCGCATCATTCTCATCGCCTTCACCGTCAAAATCTCCGGTGTCAACTTCAACGAAGACTTCCGCCAGATCTCTGAACGTCTCCGCGTAGAAGACGAGCGGCGCATCACCGATGATTTCGCCTTCCATGAAGATGTTTTGACCCGGAAGGGAAGCGAGACTCACCGGGTTCTCATTCTCGTCGATGACCTCGATTCCGTCGCCCAGCGTGAACGGCGGAAGTGCCGTGAACACCAGGAGGAACCCGTCGTCCGTTTCCTCGATTTGAACCTGGAAGCGATCGAAGATCTCTTCCTCGGGATGAAGGGGACGCGGAAACGCCGGATTCAGCAACGTCAGCCTGACGACACCGGGCCTGAACGGGTTGAATTCGACGACGATCTGCGCTTCCTCGCTGGATTCCAGAAGATCCCTGAACTGTTCAGGGGGAATGCCCCGGCCACCAAAGTCGCCGAAGAATGTACGGTCCGTGATCGGCTCGGGCAGACGTGCCGCGAGTACAATCGTCCGCTAGCCTCATCCACGCTCTCCACGAGGCCATCGATCTCAAAAGGTTCGCCGCCGATGATCGACACGAACTCGGCCACGCGCTCACCCTCGGGTGCGCCCGGGAAGACCGTTTCCGTTCCCTCCACGGCCACCAGAACACCGTGTCTCAACTCGTGGAGACCCGCTGGGGACTCATCGGGGAAAGTGATCACTGTGTTGCGCGTGATCCTGGCTGGTGCAGGTGGACTCGGTGAAATGACATTTTCGAAGTCACGCAACTGACCGAACAGGTCATCAACCCGAATGAGAAGATCCTCATCGAGTTGAATCGGGTCCACGCCGAGTGGTAGCACCTCGATGCCCACGGCCAGCTGCCGGTTAGGATCGGGAATGTCTTCGGTGAAGATCCGAAGGAAACGTGGCTCGAACTGGAACGTCTGCTCCGAGAGAAGCGCATCACGCAGTTCTCTCAACGACCCCACGACGTTGCCGTCGGGCAGCATGATCTCCGTACCTGGCGGCACGAACAGCTCGATCGACGGTTGGAAGAACAGGAAGCCACCGAACTGATCGAAGAACTCCACGCGCGCTGCGATCTCGAACGTGCGCTGACGTGCACCACCGTTCAGAATTAGAACGAAGCTCGCTGTGATCCTGCCCGAATCGTTCTCCTCTCCGAACACGGCGACCTGAACGCCGAGGCCGATGTCAGCGAATTCTCGTAATTCGTCCAGAGGCACGCCTGGAATCGGGCTGGGCGGCGGGAAGAACGGATCGGGGAACTGCTTGGCCCTCGTCACCTTGGCAGCCGGTTTGGTTGCCTTGCTGTTCGTGAGCGGCTGGGCACGCTTGAACGCGGACCCTCTGGCCCCCCGAAGAAGGGATCGAAGAAATCGTCCTGGAAAGGATTGAAAAAGACGACACCGACGACCGTATCATCTGTGATCGCAACTTCGACCGGTACTTCGTCGTCACCTTCCACAAAGATCAATCGATTATCGGCATCGACATCGACCACGGCGCCGATGATTTGGGGCTCTTCCTGTTCCGGGCCGCGGAAAATCATGACACGATCGGCATCAATGCTGCCATCGTCGCGGAACAGGCCGAAGATGTCGACGTCATCTCCTTCGACCAGGTCGTCGAACGTACCCTGCACGATCTCCGGCTCCTGGAAAATTGGAACAAGGCCGAACAGAATCTCGAAATCGAAGAAGTCGACGATCCCGTCGCCGTTGGCATCGTGCGCTTCGGGGCTGTTGAACCAAGCGTCGAAGTCGGCATCATCGAAGATCCCGTCTCCATTGAAATCACCCGGTTCACCGAACTGCGCCCGCTTGGCTGCGACCTTTCGGCGCGCCTCCTTCAGGGCGTCTCGCTGGAAAAATGGTTCTTGGAAAATCTGGATCTCGAAGACCGTCGCGTCAGAGACGTGAACTGTCGTCCGGAATCCGAAGTCGTCGATGACGAAGGAGCCGACCGCACGATCGATCTCAATCACCCGACCGAAAGCAACCGGGAAACCACCAAACCCACCGCCACCTGCGTCGAAATCGCGCAGGATCTTCACACCGGTGGCAAAGATCGTACCGTCACTCTCCACCTCGCCGAACACTTCGACGAAATCTCCTTCGATCAGGTCCTCGTAGACGGCGAATCCTTCGAACGGGTCACCACCACCGGCGAATGGATCGCCGAATGGGTCGCCACCGAAGAACGGGTCATCGAACTGGCCCTGCTGGGTCTGCCCGAACGTACCGAATCCATCTTCGGGCGGAGGTGGACCCCCGACGCGAATGAAGAATTCAGTCTCATCCGTGACCTGGACGGTGTGAACCACGCCCGTCTCATCCTGGACATCGAACGTCCCGGCATCTCGATCGATCGTGACAACCTCGCCTTCTACGGCAAGTTCGCCGAGATCTCCTGGACCACCGGGTCCTGGCTGGAGGATGCGGTCCAACCCATCGAACGTGATGAACCCGTCTGGACCGACCTGGTTCCGGAAGAGTTGCTTCAGATCTTCTGGGAGCTGGAACAGGAGAAGTTCGTCAAGCGGTACTCCGAACCCGCCGGAGTCATCGATGGCTCTCCGGATGGACTCGATGATCTCGAACACGATTCCCTCGAATTCGGGCGGAATCCCCGGCGGGAATCCATCGGGCGGAGGGCCACCGCCGAGGGCGATGCGAACCTCGTCCAGATTAATCTCACCGTCATCACCGGCGATGTCCTCGAGAATGCCTCGAAGATCGTCCGTCAGGAAGCCGAACCACGAAATCGCCGGCGTCGGCGGCGGAGCACCCGGCTCCAGCAGCGTCGCCTCGATGTCGAACAGTACGTCGATCAACTTCTGCGGGAGATCGCCGAAGGGTGGCGGTGGAGAGCCACCGCCGAGGGCGATGCGAACCTCGTCCAGATTAATCTCACCGTCATCACCGGCGATGTCCTCGAGGATGCCTCGAAGATCGTCCGTCAGGAAGCCGAACCACGAAATCGCCGGCGTCGGCGGCGGAGCACCCGGCTCCAGCAGCGTCGCCTCGATGTCGAACAGTACGTCGATCAACTCCTGCGGGAGATCGCCGAAGGGTGGCGGTGGAGGGCCACCGCCGAGGGCGATGCGAACCTCGTCCAGATTGATCTCACCGTCGTCACCCGCGATGTCCTCGAGGATGCCCCGAAGATCGTCAGTCAAGAAACCGAACCAAGCAATTGCAGGCGTCGTCGGTCCCGCCCCCGACTCCAACAGTGTCGCTTCGATATCGAACAGCACGTCCAGCAACTCTTGCGGTAGATCGCCGAAGGGGGGCGGTGGGGACCCACCACCGAGGGCGATGCGGACCTCTTCCAAGTCGATCTCACCGTCATCACCGGCGATGTCCTCGAGAATGCCTCGAAGATCGTCAGTCAGGAAACCGAACCAAGCGCTCGCGGGCGACGTTGGCGGCGCACCGTCCTCCAGCAGCGTCGCCTCGATGTCGAACAAAACGTCCAGCAGTTCCTGAGGAAGGTCGCCAAAGGGAGGCGGAGGCTGGCCGCCGAAGAGGGCGGCACGGACTTCGTCCAGGTTGATCTCACCGTCATCGCCAGCGATGTCCTCGAGCAGAGCGCGAAGATCGTCGGTCAGAAAGCCGAACCACGAAACAGCCGGCGTCGTCGGTGGTGCGCCAGGTTCCTCCAGGGTCGCGAGAATGTCGTGCAACACACTGACCAGTTCATCCGGGAAATCACCCGGAGGCGGCGGACCGAAGTCGAAGATGCCGTCGAGAGCCCGGAAGACATCGTCGAGTACAAACTGCCCGTTTGAGCCGCCGAGCAGTTCCAGAAGCTCGATGTCCCGATCATCGCTCAGACGTGAACGGAATTCCTCGATCGAAAGCAGGAATCCGGGAGGCTCACCTTCGAGCCGAACTCTCATTTCCTCAAGAAGGTCTCTTAAAACCTGGCTGAGAATGACCGGCTCGTCCGGTCCTCCGAATCCGGGTTCCAGCTGCTCAAAGAACTCGATGATGTCCGCGCTCAGGCCACCACCTTCGTGCTCGACCACAAACACGTTGACCGGCGTGTCGAGCTGAACGTCACCGAAGGAAGCCGGTTCGAACGCCGGTGGTGGGATCGGCTCGGTGGGATCGACAGGCGGTGGCTCCGTTCCAGGAAGAATGCGCCGATACTCGGTCTCTGGAACGGTGCCGATTAGTTGGACGGTCCCATCTTCCTGAGTAACCTCGAACTCGCCCGTCGCGGGATCGACAAACGTGATGACACCAAACACCCAGAACCCTTGTCCATCGGGGCCAGGCGGGGGCTGGCTGAAGAAGATGTCGAAGTCATCCCTATCGATATCCCCGTCGCCATCGAGGTCCGACGCTTCAGGTTCGGCCACCCAGAAAGCGACATCGGCATCATCCAGGATGCCGTTGCCATCAAAATCGCCGAAGATGAACTCGGGAGGTTGTCCCCCTGGAATGAATCCAGGCGGCGGATTGGCCGGATCGAACTGGGTATTGAAGACAGGGACCCCGTAGAATAGATCGAAGTCTTCGACGCCTACCTCCCCATTGCCATCGAGGTCACCGGCTTCCGGAAGTCCCGCCCAGGCAAAGAAGTCCGAGAAGTCCACCAGTCCATTGAAGTCGAAATCGGGGCCAATTCCTGACGGAGGAGGCTGGTTGGGATCCGTTGGGTCGCTAGGGGGCGGCTGGTTGGGGTCGGTGCCGAAGAAGGAGTCCCCGAAGAAGAGATCGAAATCGAGTGTATCGATCACGCCGTCACCGTTCAGATCCCCAGCCTCAGGCAGTGACGCCCAGAGGATGAAATCCCCGAAATCGACGGCTCCAGTCCCATCGTAGTCAGGCCCTGGAAGCGGAGGTGGCTGATTCGGATCGGTCGGATCACCCGGAGGGGGCGGCGGAGGCTGGTTCGGATCGACCGTCGTGCCAAAAACGGGTCCGCCGAAGAAGAGGTCGAAGTCCTCGACGCCTACCTGCCCGTTACCGTCCAGGTCACCCGCCTCAGGCAGCGACGCCCAAATTAGGAAGTCGCCAAACCCCACCACGCCGTCCCCATCATAATCGGGCCCTGCAGGTGGCGGATCCTGAGCAAGAGCAGGTGAGAGCGAGATCAAGGTTACGCCCACCACGGCTGTCAGCGCGACTGCGGCGCCCCGGTAATTTTGAAACCACCGCAACATAGCTACCCTCCGATGAGAAATGACGATGCGACTTCGTAACAGATAGACCCTTAGTACTCCTGTTCGCAAATACGGTGACGTATTCTAAGCAGACTTTGCCAAGGGCGTATCGTAGAACCTGAGTTTGTCGATCATCTCCGCGAGATCTGTTCGTGTGAACTTCCATTTGAAGGGTGTGGCGATACGTCCGTAGCGTTCCTGAAAACCGAGGATTCTTGCCTCAAGCTCTTCGAGCGATGCAAATTCGATAGGTGTCAGAGCCTTGCGTTTGAGGATCGAGAAGTAGATCTCGATCTGATTGAGCCAGCTTGCGTGGATCGGAAGGTGAACGGGGTGGATGTTTGGCCACTTCCCCTGGATACGGTCGATGCATGTTTGCCCTCGGTGCGAGGAGCCATTATCCACGATGAGGTAGACTTTCTTTGCCGAGCAATAGGGTTTCCGGCTCATGATCAGGCTCAGGAGCCGGTTGAAGGGCTCGATACCCGAAGAAGACTCACAGAGACCGAAGATTCGACCATTGTGCACGTCGAGAGCAGCCAGATAGGCCAGGGCTCCTTTCCGCTCGTATTCGTGTTTCAACGCGTGCCGCTCTGTTCGAGGCTGGCGGTAGGGTAACGTGCTTGCGAGCTCGTGCTTGAATACTGGTCTTTTCGTCGGCAGAAAGTACATATTCCCTCGGCCCTAAAGGCTTTCCTTGCCATTGGCGGTGATACAGATCAAGGACTCTACCTGCTTTGGTTTGGAAGTCCGGGTCCCGTGGGAAAATCCAGGAGCGATGATACCAAGGACGAATCGCGTCCTCGTTCAACCAGCGCCAGACAGTGGCGCCGCTGATCTTGGCAACGAAGCCCCTTTGCACTGCCTCGGCGGCAATCTCGGAACAGCTGAACCGCGAGAGCGGTATCCCGCTCTCGCTCGGTAGTTCACACGCCAGCGCCTTGATCTGAACGACCACCTGAGGGGGGAAAACCGGGCGGGCGCCCGGGACGAGATCTATCTTCGAGTCCCGAAAGACGCTCTTCGAAAAAGCGCTTACGCCATTTGCTTACGATCGGACGCGGGACATCCAACCGTTGGGCGATAATCTTGTTGGATAATCCCTCGGCGGCGAGAAGCACGATTTTCGATCGGATCACTTGATAATACGGTAACGTATATTGTCCAGCCATTCGCTCGAGGTCGACCCGTTCCTTCTCAGACAGTAGCACCACATAAGGCGAACGTCTTGGCATTGTTCTCCTCCTTTTGAAGGAGAACATAAGCTACAAATAATGTTCAGAACATACGTAATAATGTTTATGAAACCATGCACTAAGAAGCCCCCATCAAAATTAGATGGGGGCTTTCGACTTTCAGATAAAGTATCCCGAATTTTCCTTCGTGCCTTGGTGCCGGAGCCAGCCCCGAGTATAGTCGAGGGTGGTTTATGCTCCTTCTGCAAGCACCTTCTGAATCAGTCCTGCAATGATGGTCGCGCTGTCACCCGGCTGCGAGAGATAGCGTAGATCCCCATCCGGATCGATCAGATAGACGAGCGTCGTATGGTCGACCAGATAGCCGGCCTCGGTTTCTTCTTCCGAACGTTTGTAATAGACGCCGTAACCTCCTGCGGCGACCCGGTTCACTTCCTCCGGCGTACCCGTCAAGCCGATGACCGGCATCTGCCAGTATTCCAGGTAAGCCTTGATCCGATCGGGCGTATCGCGCTCCGGATCCACGCTTACCCACACGACCTGCAGCTGCTCCCTAGCTTCCCCCAGCAGGTCATACACTTGGGAGAGCTTTGAAAGCGTCGTCGGACACGCATCCGGGCAGGTCGTGAACCCAAAGAACAGAAGGACCACGCGGCCTCGCAGCGCCCGAGAATCGAACGACGCGCCGTGCTGGTCCGTGAGGAAGAAATCATCGCCGAAATCCAGCTTCTTCAGTTCAGGAAGCTCGACCTCCTCTGCCACATCCTGTGACGGCACTCTCTCTTGAGTCTGCTTGCAAGCAACTGTGCCCGCAACCAAAAGGAAAAAATAGACGAGCGCCCTCAACGCTTCTCCACCCTTGCCGCAAACGTCACCGATGATCCCTCCGATGTTCGAAGTGTGAGAGGCACGTCGTTTCCTTCGCTAATAGTATAGGTCGGATTGATCAGCATCAGATGCTTTCCGCCCGGGCTCAGGCTCGTCGTCTCACCGGGCTCCAGAACTAGCGTCCTCAGTCGTCGCATTCTCATCACGCCCTGCCCATCCGTCGTCATCTCGTGGATTTCGACAGCCTCGAAAGCCGGCGACGAAGCCCCTGTGACCCGAACTGTATCGCCCGTCCGATTCGTCACATCGAAGTAGGCAGCGGTCACGCTTTGCGTCGGCAGGATGGGTCGCACCCATCCACTCCCCACCTCGAGCCCAGCCGATTCCTCCCCACAAGCCCACACGGAAAGCAAAAGCAAAAAAGTCCACCGTGGACGTCTAACGACTGCCGCGTTGTCCGACGCGCGACGATCCTGTGAGTCAGGAATCTTCTGTGTGCTCTGTGTACTCAGTGGCTAATCTTCCCCCTGTAGCGAAACCACGTACGCCGCGATCTTCTCACGATCTGCCGGCGATATGTGCGGATACCCCGGCATCTTTCCCCCGTCCATTCTCGTGCCCATCTCGATCGTCTTCGCCATGTCGGCAATGTCTCGACCCTGCTTGTATCCACTGAGATCCCGAAAATCGCGCGGGCGCGGCCGAAAGTTCTCCGCCATAGGCCCGTCCCCGCGGCCATCACGGCCGTGACAGAGTACACACCCATTGGACGCGTAGAGTTTTCTCCCCTCCACGACCGACGGAGTACTCTCATCGTCCCCGGAACAGGAGATGACCATAGCGAAGACAAACGAAACCAAGCATCTCACGCTCCCTGCAACATCCTTCCCAACCTGCGTCCCCCGAGGAGGTGCATATGAACGTGATAGACTTCCTGTCCTCCGTCGTTGCCGCAGTTGACGATAAGACGGTATCCACCTTCATCGATTCCTTCGTCACGTGCGATCTTTGCTGCCGTAGTGAATAAACGGCCCAACGCCACTTCGTCTTCTGTCTCCACGTCCCTCACCGTCGGAATCACCTTGTTCGGAATGATCAGCACGTGCGTCGGCGCCTGGGGATTGATGTCCCTGAACGCCGTCACGAGGTCATCCTGATACACGATGTCCGCCGGTATCTCCTTGCGGACGATCTTGCTGAAAATCGTCTCTTCGGCCATCTCAATCCCTCATCTCGAGTGCGCGGACTGGTCACGGACCTTTTCCGAATCCAGGGTCACCACACGAAGACTTCGTCTTGCGGAAGCTCAACAGATCGAATCATATGCCCGACGGGTCGACTCGACGAATGCCAGTGACCTCATCAAAGTCACGATCGGTGGTGACGATCGTATCCAGACCGTTGTTCTGCATCGTAGCGATGTGAATGGCATCGCGGGGGGAGAGCGAGGGGCTGTTCTTGTAGAGTGTCGCTGCAACCCTCAGATCTGGTCTCGTAACCGGGAGCAAGTTGGGGAACAGATCGATCAGATCGTGCGTGACCTCGGAGGCCAACTCTCGAGACCCTCGTCGGGAGAGCGCGAAAAGGACCTCCTGTATGACTTCCGTGTTCGTTTCTCCCTCGAGCCTTTCCTGCTCCAGCGCTCGCAGAACGGCTTGACACGGAGCCTTGAGTGCGTGTTCGCGACCGATCGCATACAGGAAGACGTTCGTGTCGATGAAGACCATCAGGAATGCCGATTCTCAATTTCGGTCTTCAGTTCCTCCCAGTCCGGCAAGGGGATGGCGTGTTCTGTGAGGCGGTCGACAATTGCCTTTTTGTCGCTCGATCCGGTGCCGTATTTCTCACGGACGGCTTCGCGAACCAATTCCGCGACCGAGCACCCTTTGTAGTGGGCGATGCTTTCCAGCCGCTCGTATTCGACCGGCTCCATCAAGATCTGAGCGCGCTTAGACCGTGCCATTGACAACCTCCTTTGATATACTTATCAGTATAAGTATACATATAGCCGACGTCAAGCCGTAATTGCGGGACTGCCAACGACCGCCTACGCCAAGCGGAGCCAGCTTCTTGAAATATGACACCATCATCGTTGGAGCTGGAGCAGCGGGCTGCGTCCTCGCATCAAGGTTGTCACAAGACCCATCCAGATCCGTCCTCCTGATCGAAGCCGGACCGGACTTCCCCGACACGGAATCCCTCCCCGATGACGTGCGTCTCGGCTACAGTACGTCGTCCGGCACGGTCGCTCGAGGCCACGACTGGGGCTATGTCGCCAAGGCCGCTTCCCGGACCGAACCTATCATCCGCGGGAAGCTCGTCGGGGGGTCGAGCGCCGTCAACGCGCAGATCTATCTATGGGGACTCCCCTACGACTTCGATCGATGGGTCGACTTGGGGAACGATGCGTGGTCGTGGTCCGCCGTCGAACGCTGGTTCCAAAAGGTCGAAACCGATCTCGACTTCGTTGACGGTCACGGTCAGGACGGACCGATCCAGGTGCGAAGGTATCAGCGTGCAGAATGGCTCGACGCCCAGTCTGCGTTCTATGCGGCCTGCCGCGACGCGGGCTTCGCCGATTGTCCCGACCTGAACCAGCCATACGCCACGGGAGTCGGCCCTTTCCCGATGAACAATCCTGGAGGCATTCGCATCAGCGCCGCGATCGGTTACCTGAACCCCGTCCGTGGGCGACCCAACCTCACCGTTTTTGCGAACACGACTGCCCACCGGATCCGTTTCGACGACGCCAGGCCGGTTGGCATCGAGATTGGACACAACGGCGAGGTCCAATCGATCGACGCCAACGAGGTCGTCGTCTCGTGCGGCGCCATCGGCACGCCTCTTCTGCTCCAGCGATCAGGCATAGGCGACGCGACCAACCTGATGTCTCACGGGGTTGACTCGATCGTCAACTTGCCCGGTGTCGGACACAACCTCCGCGACCATCCCGCCGTTCCGATCTACTGGCAGGCCAACGGCACGGGCCCGACGGACACGCACTGGCACCAGGTCGGTCTGCGGTATACGGCAGAGGACTCCACTGACAAAGACGACATGATCGTCTACGTCGCTCATCTCCGCGATGAGCCGAAACTCCTGATGCGACCAACCGTCAACTTGGCTGAAAGCGCAGGCCGCCTCACCATCGCATCACCAGACCCACACGACGACCCGCACATCGACTACGGAATGTTCGCTCACCCGCTTGATAGAAAACGAATGCGCGAGGCCATCCGTCTGTGCCGGGACCTGGTTCGTCACGACGCATTCTCCGCCCACATCACCGCGTTGCTGCAACCATCCGATGCCGATCTCGCATCGGACGATGCGCTGGACGCCTGGATCCTCCACCACGCCACGACCGGCCACCACGTCAGTGGCACGTGCAAGATGGGCTCCGCGACGGACCCGCTCGCCGTCGTCGATCAACAGGGCCGCGTCCACGGGGTCGACAACCTTCGCGTCATCGACGCATCGATTATGCCCGATTGTGTCCGCGCCAACATCCACGCCACCGTCCTGATGATGGCCGAACGCCTCGCCTCCACGTGGTCGTAGGGGCGTATTGCCCAGTATCGAGGCCCGAACGATAAGACGCACAAGGCGAAGCCTGTTGGCGCGTTCGGGTTGACGTGACCTACCCAACATCCGTATATTCAGCGCAGGTTCTTTGACAGACATCATTAGGATTCAGGTGACGGCTGAGTCGTCAGCCGTAAGAGGGAAGACGGTGCAAATCCGTCGCGGGCCCGCCGCTGTAACCGGGTTGGCTCACGTCGAACGTCACTGGCCGCAAGGCTGGGAAGACGCGTGAGTCGGTAAACCGGAAGCCAGAAGACCTGCCTGAATCCGTCGCATTCGAACTTCCTCGAGGACAGGGAGCGAAGCCACCGGACAGGCGTTTACGCACGCGTGCCCCGCTTCCCTGAGGGAAGTCGGGGTTCTTTTTTTGCGCTTTACGTTCTCCATCGGTCTTTTGCTCGCGTCCTTCTGCGGTGTCGTCGATGCCACTACGCTCGACGGCATCGTAACCATCGTCGATTCCGGACAGCCTCTTGCGGGCGCAACGGTCCGGCTAGCCGGTACCGAACGTGCGGCGGAGACAGACGCGTTCGGTCGATTCCGCTTCAGCGATCTGCCCCAGGGCGACTACCGAATCGAAGTCCGCCACGTCGGCTACCACACATCGTCGCTCGACGTCGCGATCGGAAGTGACTTCCTTCCGCTCTCCATCGCTCTCGTCCCTCAACCGATCCCCCTCGACGATCTCTCGGTCACCGCTCACCCCGACCCGGACATCGCTCGACAGCCGGCTTTCTCGGTCATCATCCCGCGCGAAGCGTTCGAAGGTCGTGCAACGACCCTGCCCGAAGTCCTTTCCGCCACGACGGGAGTCCAGGTTCGATCGCTCGGGGGAATGGGCGCATTCAGCACGATCTCTGTCCGCGGCTCGTCTAGTGAACAGGTCGATGTCTACCTCGACGGGATCTCTCTCAACACTGCCCTTGGCGGAGGGATCGACCTCAGCAATCTGCCGCTGTCGCATATCGGCCGAATCGAAGTACGGCGTGGCGCCGGCCAGGACGGCCACGGACTTGGCGGGACCGTTCACATACGCACGAGAGCGATCGCCGATAAAACCCCGCCCGGGGTCTTTGCGTCGTGGGGCTCATTCGACACTCGATCGATCAGCGCCGTCTGGACGGCTCGATCGGGCCGTTGGCGCTCTCTCTTCGTAGTCGACTACGCTGCGAGCGACAATGACTTTCCCTTCCTGGACGATAACGGCACGGAGTACAACGCCAACGACGATGCCGTCGTTCAACGGCGGAACAGCGATGTGTCCTCGGGTAGCGTGCTCGCAAAATCGCGTTTCCGGCTGACCGAAGCTCGCAGCCTGTCTCTTCATCAGACCCTGTTCTGGAAACGCCAGGGCATTCCAGGCCTCAGCAACAATCAGTCGACCGATGCCCGTTTCGACACATTCCGCAGCCTCACCGAGATCGTCTACGAAGACAGGGCATTCTTCGACCGCCTCTTCTCCCGACAGACGTTCTACTTCACACACACTGGTGAGTCTTTCGAAGACATCGTTGGGGAGGTCGGCGTGGGTCGGCAGAACAACGAAGACCGTACACGATCGATCGGCTGGCGCACCGAAACCCGCTGGCCGTTCCCCACCGGGCATCTGATCCGGCTGATCACCGATGTCGGCCGCGAGACGTTCGACCCTACCGCCCACATCCAGCTCATCACGCCACTGTTCGCCGCTCGGCGAATGAGGTTTGCCGGAGGAACGAGCGCGGATCTCACCCTCCCGCGTGACATCGGCGTGTGGTCCTCGCGAGTAGACGCGCGACAACTTCGTAGCCGTCTCGAGGGTCGAAATCCATTCGCATTCTCACCACAGGCCCCCGACAGCAGTCAGACGCAAACGTCGATCAGCGCAAGCACGGGCATCCGCATCGACATTACGAGCACGCTCTCGTTCAGGGCCAACACCGGTCGTTCCGAGCGCGCTCCCAGCTTTTACGAGCTGTTCGGCGACCGGGGTGGCGTCGTCGGCAACACGAGAATCCGTCCAGAACGCGCCTACACGTGGGACACTGGATTTCGCTATGGCGGTCCCACGCTCGGGGCCGAGGCAGCCTACTTCGACCATCGCTACAACGACCTCATCCAGTTCTTTCAGACATCGCAGGCCACCTCCCGGCCGCACAACATCGGGAAGGCGCGGGTCCGAGGATTGGAACTCAGCGGCTCCGTTACGACTGCGTCTTGGGCCGTCGGTTTCAACTACACCCTTCAGGACGCAAGCGACCGATCGAATAGTCCGAGCCGAACCGGGAAGACCCTGCCCAACCGGCCGCGGCACGCATTGGCTTTCCATACGACCACGAAGTTCCACGGTGTCTCAACGCGGTATGACTACACCTTCCAGGGCGGGAACTTCCTCGACCCCGCCAACCGGCGTCCACTCGATCCGCGACATCTTCACGGTGCAGTCGTTCACCTGGACGTGTCTCCGTCTGTTCGACTCGGGCTTGAGGCCAGGAATATCACGAACGCCCAGATCAACGACGTTTGGGGCTATCCGCTGCCCGGACGCGCGTGGTTCGTCAACGTCCAAACAGTTCCGTAGGAGGAACTATGTTTTGCTCTCTCGTTCGATCCCTGATCACAACCGTGATGTTCGTTTCGGTCGCCCACGGGGAGCCGAGAACCATCGTGACGACGACCGACTTCACGACCGGAAGCCTCTCCTCGGTCGACGACGCGGGAACAGTCACGGACGACCTTCTCCTCATCCACAGTGACGCGCGTGTACGCGTGTTCGGAAACCGTGTCTACATCATCAACCGGCTCGGCCAGGACAACATCATCGTGCTCGACAAGGACGACCTCGCAATGCCCCTCACACAGTTCTCAACGGGCGACGGTAGCAACCCGCACGAAATGATCGTCGTCAGCGACGAGAAGGCCTACGTTTCGGTTTATGGGAAGGACTACCTGCTTGTCGTCAACCCGGCGACTGGAGACTCGTCGGATATCATCAGTCTCTCCTCCTTCTCGGACGCCGACGGTCTACCTGAAGCTTCCCAGCTCGCATTTTATGCAGGGCATCTCTTCGTCGCGTGTCAACGACTGGATCGGGATGCTCCTCTCTTCGCCCCTACTGAATTCAGCACGATCGCCGTCGTCGATGTTTCATCGGACGCGCTGGTGGACATGGATCCCACGAGCCCGGAGATGGATGGGATCCGCCTTACGGCTAGCCAGCCGTTTGGGGCGGCCCAGCGCGGCCCCTGGTGGGTTCTGGCCGAAGTTGGGACATTCGGTGCCAACGACGGTGGCATCGAAGTTGTGGATCTGATCAACCGTGAAGTCAGTGGCATTCTCGTTTCTGAGGAGGCCCTGGGAAATGACGTCAACGCCATCGCGATGGTCAGCGACAGTGAAGGTTATGTCGTGCTGTCAAGTTCGATTCCCCCGTTTCCGAATTTTGTGCGGCGCTTCAACCTTGGCACGGGGGAAGTATCTGCTACCCTTGAAGGCGTCACTACTGGCTACATTTCGACCTTGGTTTCCGCGCCAGGCCGACTCTACGTCGCGGACCGGAGTACCTTCGACGCTCCCGACGAAGCGGGGGTGAGGGTCTTCGATTCAGCAACCGAATCCCTCATCCAAGGACCACTCGCCACGTCGCTTCCACCCTTCGACATCGCCATTGTTGATGTGGTTCGGAGCGACTTCGACGGAAACGGAAACGTCGATTTTACCGACTTCCTCACCTTCGCCACCGCGTTCGAAACATCGCACGGCGATGAAACGTTCTCCTCCAGCTCCGATCTGGACACGAACGGGACCGTCGACTTTGCTGACTTCCTGATCTTCGCTTCGGAATACGACGGGCCGTAACGAATAGATGTCTGACATCAAGGCCATACCACCCAGCGACCGCATCGATTCACATCATTGCCTGCACGTCTACTACGGCTATGGGAAAGGCAAGACGACAAGCTGTATGGGGCTGGCGCTCCGAGCGGCGGGTTCAGGTCACAGAGTCGCCATCGTTCAGTTCGACAAGGGGTACGATGGCGAAGTCGAGCACTACGCCGAGCGAAATGTGTTGCGCACCATCGAGGGCGTGGATCTGCATCCTACCGGAGCCGAACGAATGCAGGGCGACGGCAGTTTTCGCTTCGGTGTAGAGTCGCGGGACATCGACGAAGCAAAGCGGGGTGTCGGGATCGCGCGTGAATTCCTCGAATCGGGCAACCAGCACGTCCTCATCCTCGACGAAGTCCTGGCGGCCGTCGCCTACGACCTGCTCCCCGAATCAGAAGTGATGTCGCTCATCGACTTCTACGATGCCAACCGAGGCTGCGAGCTCGTGATGTCCGGTCACAAAGTGTGGGAAAGCCTGATCGAGCGCGCCGACCTGGTAACAGAAATGCGCAAGGTCAAACACTACTACGCCAAAGGCGTCCCCGCACGTCCCGGCATCGAATTTTAGCGATTCTTGGCGCCCCTCAGTGACTGACCTGCTGGAGCCTGCACGAAGTCGAAGTGACAGACATACTCGGGGACGCGGATCCTTATTCTTACGAAGACAATCGCCGTGAGCCCGAGTGCCCTTCGACGCTGGCGTCGAAGGGTGTAACGAAGGCCGCGCACCTTAAACCTGACACCTGACGACTGGCAAATATGACCCCCAGATTGCTCGCTTACGTCGCAGCCCTGCTCATCCTCCTGGGCCCCACCCACGCCGCCGACCTCTTCCCCCACAAGGCAGAGATCCGACACGCGACCGGCTTCGAGGTCAGCTACCACGACACCTATAAGATCGTTCGCGTCCTCCGGCCCTGGAAGGGCGCGAGAGAGACGTTCACTTACGTGCTGGTCCAGGAAGGCACTCCGCGACCCGAGGGCTACGAGGATGCCCAGACAATCACGGTCCCCGTCCGTCGTTTTGTCGCCCTTTCGTCGACCTACTTGCCCCACGTGGAAAAAATAGATGCCATCGATCGCCTGATCGGACTTGGAAAGGCGTCTTTCGTCTACTCTCCGGCCATCCGCGCCGAAATTGCAAACGGAAGGATCGTCGAAACGGGGTCCGACGGGAGCCTAAACATCGAAACGCTCGTCTCGCTCTCCCCCGATCTCGTCATGTCCTACGGGTCGGGGAACCCCGCCGGCGACGTGCACCCCAAGCTGATGGAAGTCGGCATACCTGCGGCTGTCAACGGTGAATTCATGGAACCCAGCCCCCTCGGTCGTGCCGAATGGCTGAAGTTCACAGCCCTCTTCTTCAACCTCGAAAAGAGGGCCGAAGTCGCCTTCAAAGAGGTCGAGACGGACTACCTTCGTCTCGCTACCCTGACATCCGGCATCGATCATCGGCCGACGGTCTTCACAAACATCAGCTGGCACGGGGTCTGGCACGCATCAGGAGGACGGAGTTTCATGGCTCGGATGCTCGATGACGCGGGGGCCGACTACATTTGGAAGGACGATCAGAGCGATCGGAGTATCCCTCTCGACTTCGAAGCCGTCCTCGACAGGGCCCTGCACGCTCGATACTGGATCAACACGGGTCAGTGGACGTCGCGTCAACAGGCGCTCGCAAACGACGAACGCTACGCCACGTTCGATGCGTTCAAAACAGGTCATATGTACAACCACAACGCACGGGCGAATGACACGGGCGGCGACGACTACTGGGAATCGGGTGTCGCGAATCCCCACCTCGTGCTCGCCGACCTGATCAAGATTTTTCACCCCCATCTGCTGCCCGATCACACGCTGCACTACTATCGGCGGTTGCCCTGATGGCCACGCCGCAGCCGCGCCAGGATGAAAACATCCAACCGATGCCCACGCCGCCCTCGACCGGTGGGCCCTTTTTCACGCTTCTGGCTGGCGTGGTGGTTCTTTTCTGTGCCTCCCTTGCGCTCGGATCCGTCCGGATTCCCCTTCACGAGGTCATCACCATTCTCGCCGGCGATTCAACGGGCTCAACGGCCTGGCACCAGATCGTCACACAAATCCGACTCCCCCGTGCGATCACCGCTGGGCTGGGTGGGGCCGCCCTCGCCGTCAGCGGCCTTCAGATGCAGACCCTCTTTCGGAACCCGCTCGCCGGGCCCTTCGTCCTCGGCATCAGCGCCGGCGCGAGCCTCGGTGTGGCCCTGGTCGTGCTGACGTTTGGGGCCGGGGCTTCCGCCCTCATCGCGGGACTCAGCGTCGCTGGCGGGTTCGGCCTCACCGTGGCGGCCAGCTTGGGAGCCGGCGCTGTTCTGGGTCTCGTGCTGCTCGTGTCAAGACGTGTCGAGGACAACATGACGCTCCTCATCCTCGGGCTGATGTTCGGCTACGCGTCGGGCGCGTTCGTCAGCGTGCTCATCTATTTCAGCGCATCGAACGCGGTACAGGCCTACCTCATCTGGACATTCGGCAGCTTCTCGGGTGTCACCTTCTCTCAGCTGATCGTCTTCGGCCCGGCGGCCACCATCGGGCTTCTGGTGGCCGCGTGCTCGACCAAGTCGCTCAACACCCTGTTGCTGGGCGAACGTTACGCCGAAAGTATGGGCCTGAGTGTGGGATATGCGCGCGTCTGGATTCTGTCCAGCGCCTCGCTCCTCGCTGGCGTCACCACCGCCTTCTGCGGACCCGTCGCCTTCGTCGGCATCGCGGTGCCCCATCTCGTCCGCAGTCTTTTTTCTACATCCGACCACCGTGTTCTATTGCCGGGCACCTGCCTGATGGGCGCGGCCCTGGCGCTCTTCGCCGACCTCGTGGCCCGACTACCCGGCAGTCAGGTTACGTTGCCGCTCAACGCGGTGACCGCACTGATCGGTGCCCCGATCGTCGTCTGGATCGTCCTCCGACGGCGGAACCTTCGCACATCGTTTGCAGCCTGACCGTGACCCTGCTCGAAACCCGATCGCTGACCATCGGCTACGCTCCACAAAAGGCGTCGCCTCAGGTCGTAGCCCACGACCTGACGGTGAACCTGGCGAGCGGGGAATTCGTCTGTCTACTCGGCCCCAACGGCGTAGGGAAATCGACGCTCATGCGTACCCTCGCCGGAATGCAGCGACCGCTCGGGGGTCGTGCCTTGATCGCCGGCGTCGACGTCACGACGATGACCACACGCGATCGAGCGCGACACGTCGGCATCGTCCTGACCGATCGCGTCGACGCTGGTCATCTCGATGCCAGAACACTCGTTGGTCTCGGTCGCTACCCCTACACGGACTGGTTGGGTCGACTCGGTCCAGACGACCTCGAGCAGGTAAGCTGGGCGATCGCGGCGGTCGACGCGATAGAACTCGCCGATCGCCCCATCAACGAACTCAGCGACGGCGAGCGCCAAAAGGTGATGATCGCACGAGCCCTCGCCCAGGACACGGCCCTGGTCCTTCTGGATGAGCCGACAGCCTTCCTGGACTTGCCACGGCGTGTGGAAATCGTCGCTCTGTTGCGCCGGCTGGCCCGCCAGACAGGAAAGTCGATTCTCGTCTCGACACACGACCTCGATCTGGCTGTTCGTAACGCCGACAGGATCTGGCTCATGTCGAATTCGAGCATCGAAGTCGGTGTCCCCGAGACACTCGTCCTCAACGGAGCTTTCGGCCGCGTGTTCGAACGCGACGGCATCCTCTTCGATCGCCAGGCAGGCGCCTTTACCGTCCCGACTGAAAACGTCACCCCCGTCCTGCTTCACGGCACAGGTCTCGTGGGGGCCTGGACGACACGAGCACTCGAACGAGTCGGTTTCGAAGTCCGTCCTGCACGTTCTCCGGACGAGGCCGCTACGGTCGTTTTTGTCGAAGGCGTCGAGGACCATCCCGTCTGGAGACTCGAGCGACCCGGTCGCGAAGACGTCTTCGAATCCCTCGACGGGCTTCTCGGTTGTCTGTCGCCCTCGCGGCCCCACCCGACCACCAGACGAACGTGATGCGCATCGTCTCACTTATTCCGAGCGGCACCGAGATCGTCTCCGCCTTGGGTCGTGCCGATCAGCTTGTCGGTCGATCTCACGAATGCGATTACCCGGCTTCGGTCGTCGATCTTCCAGCGTGCACGGCACCCAAATTCGACCCGGAAGGGAGCAGTGCCGAAATCGACGAGCGGGTGCGCGAAATCCTTCAGAATGCGCTCGCCGTCTACAGCGTCGACGAGAACAAGCTTCGCGACCTGGCACCCGACGTCATCGTAACACAGACACAATGTGAGATCTGCGCAGTCAGTGCGTTGGACGTGCAGCGGACCGTATCGCAGTGGGTGGGTACCAGATCCCGCATCGTCACCATGGAGGCGGGGGACATCGATGGCCTTTGGGCAGACATCGAATCGCTCTCACTCGCCCTGAGCGACCTCGATACGGGCAATCTGCTCACGGCGCGTCTCAAAATGCGAATGGCCGACATCGCCGGCGCGGTCCCTTCGCTCGGAGTCGAGCAACCAACCGTCGTCTGTATCGAATGGTTCGATCCCCTGATGACGGCGGGCAACTGGGTCCCCGAACTCGTGTCCATGGCTGGCGGCAAGTCGCAGATCGGACAGGCCGGCCAGCATTCGGGAACAATCGAGTGGCACCACCTGTTGGCTGCCGACCCCGATGTGATCGTCCTGAGGCCCTGCGGGTTCGATCAGGGTCGCACAGTCGACGAAGCGCGCGGAATCCTCTTCGATCGAACCGATTGGCAGCACCTGCGAGCCGTCCGGAACGATCGCGTCTTCGCGACGGACGGAAACCACTTCTTTAACCGTCCGGGCCCACGTCTCGTCGAGTCCCTCGAGATCCTGGCCGAAATCCTGCACCCCGACCAGTTCGATTTCGGCCACCGCGGCGTAGCCTGGAAACGGATTTCCTAAGCCATTGTTTTACAGTCGTATGGCATCGGAAAGGACCATCCGGGGACGACAATTCGCTTGCATCGCCGGTTGGCCTTGTCTATTTTAAGACTCTGATTTTTTACGCGTTTACGGTCGATTTGACCCAGTCATTCGAGGTTTCCGATGGCCAGAAGATGTCGCCTGACGGGCAAGAAACCGCTCGTCGGCAACCACGTTTCCCACTCCCAGCGCAAGGTCAAACGCGTCCAGAAACCGAACCTGAAGAACAAGCGCATTTACGTGCCGGAACTCAGACGCTTTGTACGCGTCAAGCTATCCACAAGGGCCCTGCGTACCGTCAACAAGAAGGGGTTCATGGCCTTCCTGAAGGACGAGGGACTCAGCGTTAAACAGGTCGCGAGCTAAACACCCACTGAATCGACGGAATGCAAAAACGCGGCAGGGCTCTTAAGGCCTTCGCCGCGTTTCTTCGTTAGGAGAAGCGTATGAACGCCCAGTTGGCGCGCCAGATGCAGATCGTCGAACTCTACAGAGAACTGAGGGACCAGCTGATCGATACGCTCACCGGAGACGATCTGGCGATGACACCCGGTGGCGATGCACCGGGCCTAGGAATCCTCTTTCGCGAACTCGGTGAAACTCAATCCGCATACATCGAATCCTTCAAAACCTTCGAATTCGGACCAGCCGAACCGTGTCCCATCGAAGGTCTCGCCAACAGTTTCGACAAGATTCGTGCGTGGTACACCCAGCTGGACACCGACCTCTCAGCAGTCCTCGAATCGGTCGGCGACGACGAGGGCGAACGCCCCGTCGACCGAGGCGGCGGAAACCAGCTTCCAGCCTGGATCCACCTCGACGTCTTCCGGGAAGCCTTGATCATCTTTTACGGCAAAGTCAGCGTCTATCTCAAAGCGGCGGGACGGCCGCGCCCCCAGAGATTCGAACACTGGATCGGTTGAACCGCCGACCACCACATAGGTGACCCTTACCGTCTCTCCAACGGGATCTCCAGATCGAGCTGTTCCAGCTGGATCCCCGATTCACCAGCCAGCTGCCAGTAGATATCCTCCAGTTCCTGCTCGTAATCATACGGTTCAACGAAAGTGATACGTCGGATCCCGGCCTGGACAGACTCCTTCAGGCAGCCGAAACAGGGTCGGGTCGTGCAGTAGAGCACGGCGTCTTCCGTCCGAGCTCCGTGACGCGCCGCAAAGCAGATCGCATTCTCCTCGGCGTGAACACAGATACACGTGTCCGTACTCTGACCCGACGGCACGTCCGACGCGCAACGCGGGCAACCCCCTTCGTAGCAATTTCGCACACCAACAGGCGTCCCGTTGTAACCCGTACTGATGATGTTGTTTTCCTTGACGATGACCGCTCCGACTTGCCTCCGAATGCAGTTCGAGCGCTTGGCCACGTCATACGCGATCGTCGTGAAGTACTCATCCCAGGAGGGTCGATTCATCTACGAACTCCTTTCATAACCTGCGCCGAATTTAGTTCGTCGCCTCATCGGGGCCAAATACAACGTTCGAGAAGCTCCGGCGATCGTCGCTTAACTTGAATCTTGGAATGAGAACTCCCATTGGTATATTTCTGACAGAATCGCACTTCAACTTGGAGTGACCTCAATGATGCACCCGACAACGACCGCCTTCGGTATTTGGAGTGGCGGACACTTTATGCATTTCGGCAGCGACATCGGCTCGGAAAACCTCGAATCGGCCGTCCGATACGCCTACGACGAGGGCGTTCGTACGTTCATCACAGCCGACGTCTACGGACAGGGAGCGGCCGATGAACTACTCGGACGGGCCCTCGCCCACTACGATCGAGACTCCTATTGCCTAGTCGGTGCCATCGGCCACGACTACTACAACGGCGCGCGCGAGGCCGAGCGAGGCTACCCTCGCTTCACCGACCCGACGCTTCGCGCCCCGGTCGAATACGGAGATTACATCGACGAGGCGGTCGACAAATCCCTCGAGCGCCTCGGCCACGATCGCTTCGATCTGCTCCTGCTGCACAACCCCGACACGACGGGATACACACATCAGGCGGTGTGGGACGCCCTGGAGGGGGTGCGCGACAGCGGCAGAACCGCGCTTTTGGGCGTCGCTCCCGGCCCGGCGAACGGGTTCACGCTCGACGTCATCGACTGCTTCGAAAGACACGGCGACCGCATCGACTGGGCCATGCTCATCCTCAACCCGCTCGAACCGTGGCCGGGTGGTCTCTGTCTCGACGCGGCGGCCAAACACGACGTCAAAGTCATCGCGCGTGTCGTCGACTACGGCGGCATTTTTCACGACGACCTTAACGCCGGTGCCCGCTTGCCACGCACCGATCATCGTTCGTTCCGTCCGGCGGGATGGATCGAAGCCGCACACGAAAAGCTGGAACGGTTCCGCGAAATCGCCAGCCACCACGATCTGTCGCTCCTTCAGTTCGCCTGCAAGTGGGACCTCGGCCAAACTGCCGTCGAATGCGTCGTTCCCACCTTGCTCCAGGAACCGAAGCCCGACGCCAAATCCATCGAGCAGCAGATCGACGAACTCGTCACCGTCCAGGGCAAAGAAAACCTGACCCCCGATGAACTCACCGAGGTTCGCAGGCTCGGAGACAACGCGAATTGCATGGCCCTTAAGGGAGCGTCGACGCAGTATCTGGGCGAGCCGATCGGCGATCAATGGCCGATGACCAGCGAGTTGCGCGAAGTGGGCAAACGATGGGGCATCGAACCCGACCGCGATCTGCTCTATCCCGGCGATATTCGCGACATCCGCGAAAAAGGGGCACCGCGACACGGCGTCCCCCAGTCGAGCACACGCCGGCTCTACGTCCAGCTGCTTGCCTTCGGCGTTTGTCGCGACACCGCCCCCCTCGTCGACGCGCTGGGAAAATCCGATCTGGAGACCGTCCTCTACAGCGACATCAACGATCCTTTCGGAGTTGCCCTCCTACTGATCGCTGAAGATCCATCGACCCTGACCGGGAGCGTCCGGGCCTTCATCGCATCCAGTCCCTTCGGCGAACTGACGCTAAAGCCGCATCTCACGATGCTCGGACGCACCTACTCGACCGGTCGCGAACCCAACCTCGAGGACTACCTGCTCGGCAAGCCCAGACGAAACGCACTCAACACCGAATGGCCCTGGGCGATCTGGTATCCTCTGCGACGCAAGTCCGAATTCGCCCTACTCCCGCACGCCGAACAGGGCAAGATCCTCTACGAACACGCCACGATCGGTCGTACCTACGGGACTGCGGGCTATGCCCACGACATCCGTCTTGCCTGCTACGGTCTGGACGAACACGACAACGAATTCGTCCTCGGCCTCATCGGCCCGGATCTGTTCCCACTCTCCCGAATCGTCCAGGAAATGAGAAAGACCCAACAGACCGGAAAATACATGGAATCCCTTGGGCCCTTCTTCGTCGGCAGGGCAATCTGGCAGAGCCCACTGAAGAAGTAGCTCACGCAAATCAGTTCAACGTGGATGGCCGGCGCCTGCGGGGCCGGCCATTTTCGTGCGCCCCTGGCGGGAACGAAGAGGCTTCCCGCCATTGCCCGGGTACCCAGTTCGGTAGCCCAACGACGATGCCGACCTTACATTTCGTCCAAACTATTTTGGAGGCGTTGATTGGATCGCGAACCGGCTTGGCGTGAGCACCTCGATCGTGCGATTCTCGCACACGAAGAAACGATCACCTCCGTCCGGAGACACCTTCACAGATACCCCGAGCCAAGCGGCCAGGAAATCCAGACAACCCAGTACCTGGAGCACCTGGTAGAGGACACCGGCCTGGCGCCGAGACGCCCTGAGAATGGCTGCGGTCTGATCGTCGATTCACCCGGGACGTCGCCTACCCGGGTCGCGCTGAGGGCGGATATAGACGCACTCAGGATCCAGGACACCAAGAAGACCGCCTACCGAAGCCACGTCGACGGTCTAACGCACGCGTGCGGTCACGACGGCCACACCGCCGCCGTGGTAGGCGCGCTGCTCGGCATCATCAATGCAGGGCGCCATAACCTTTTACCGTGGCCCGTCGACTGGCGGGTCATTTTCCAGTCTGCAGAGGAAACGAACGAAGGGGCCCTGGCAATGATCGGTGCGGGAGCGATCGACGACGTCAGCGCCATCTTCAGCCTGCACGCAGACCCCAGCAGGCCGACGGGATGCGTGGGGGTCTCGCCCGGTCCGATCACCGCCGAATGTCGCTTTGTCGAAATACACCTTCGAGGCGTCGGCGGTCACGCTGCCCGACCGCACGAAGCCCGCGACCCCCTCGCTTCGGCCATCCGACTCATGCACAACCTGTATGGTGACCTCGGACGACGTCTGAACGCACACGACCCCGTGGTGTTTACGATCGGGCAGGTCGTTGGCGCGACCAGTCCGAACGTCATTCCAGATACGGTAACACTCAGGGGCACCCTCAGGTCCCTGGACACGACAGTCGGCGATACGGCCTACGACAGGATCGTCACGCTTGGCCGTGCAGAGACGGCGGCCTCCGGGGTTGACATCGACGTGTCGGGAAGCATCGGTCCCCCATCCGTCACGAACGACCCCGACCTGGCCGCTATTGTGACCCGCTGTGCGGAACACGTCGTTGGCCCCGACGGTGTTCAGCCGATCACCGAGCCCAGCATGGGAGGCGAAGACTTCGCCAACTACCAGACGCGTATTCCGGGCTGCTTGTTCCGGCTCGGTTGTGCGCTCGGGCCCCATGGTAGCCCGCCGCTACACGCCTCGGACTTTGACCTCGACGAAGCCGCACTGCCCCTGGGTTCCCGCATCCTCGCCCGGTGTCTCGTCGAAGCTTCGAAACCCTGCCCGGAGGACCCATGAGGAGTCTCGACTTCAACACCAGCCCAAAACCGACGATCGGTGTCGAAATCGAACTGGCACTCGTCGACATCGAAACGATGGCCCTCAAGAGCGTGAACCAACCGATTTTAGATAGCCTGCCCGAAAACCTTGCGGATCGGGTCAAACCCGAACTCATGCAATGCTATGTGGAGCTCAACACAGGGATCTGCAGGAACGTCAGCGAGGCCGAAGCCGACCTACAGACAACCCTCGGCGCCCTTTCCTCCGCCGCCGACCGAGAGAACGCCGCACTCTATTGGTCGGCCACACACCCGTTCTCGAAGTGGAAGGACCAGACCGTTACCGACAACGACCGGTATCGAGGTCTTGTCTCCCAACTCCAGGACACCGCCAGGCAGCTCGTCACATTCGGCCTCCACGTCCACATCGGCGTCGACACGGGAGACAAAGCGGTGATGATCTGCGATCGGATCTTACGGTTCCTCCCCGTGCTCCTCGCGATCAGCAGCAACAGCCCTTTCTGGGAAGGAAGGAATACGGGTCTCGCTTCCTGGCGTTCCAAGGTGATGGAAGGTCTGCCCACAGCGGGTCTCCCTCCGCTCATGCGAAACTGGAGCGAGTATGTGTGGCTCGTCAACCACCTGATCGACACGGGGTTCCTCGAATCGATCCGCGAAATCTGGTGGGATGTCCGCCCACACCACGGATTCGGAACGGTCGAGGTGAGAATCTGCGACATACCTGGCACCCTCCAGGACACGTTGAGCATCGTCGCGTTCATACAGTGCCTGGTACAGTATCTATCGGATCAGATCGAGGAGGGCACGTACCAGCACGACTGCCATCCCATGCTGGTCCGTCAGAACAAGTGGCACGCCGCCCGGTACGGACTCGAAGCAAGTCTCGTCGATTCAGAGACGCACGAGTTACGGCCAGTCAGGGAAGTCGTAACCGAGATGATCGGAAAACTCGGACCCGTGTCCCAAGACCTAGGTTGCCAGGAGTATCTGGTGTGTCTGATCGACCAGGCCAGGCAAAAGTCGTGGGCCCATAGACAAGTCGACCTGCTGGAAAAGACGGGGGACCCTGCGGCCGTCGTACGCCAAGGAATCGAGGCGTCCTCGATCGGCGCGTCTTCGCCAAGCTGACTTGAAAGGGTCACCGATTCAGATTATCGTTCTGGGGATCACAAGCCGGGTCAGCGCGCCACAGTGCACGTTGGCCCTTTCTTTTGTTGCCGAAGTGTAGGTTGGCTGTGCATTCAGCTCCCCTTCTTCTGCTTCTCGTCGTCGCACCCTCTGCCTGGGGTGGCGACACCTCCACGCCCAATCCCATCGCCGGATCCCCGGCTCCGTCCGGAGGTTCCAGCGCGCCTGAAGATGTGGCGGGGATGGGCGTATTCCGTTTTCGCGACACCCAGACCGGCACGATCTGGAACGTCACCAGTGTGGCCGAATCCGGACCGCTCGTCGGACGGCGCCTCACGCGAGTCCCCGCTTACAGCGCTTATTGGGTTCGGCTGGGCCTCCTTCTGGCCGCGAACGGCCGCCCATAAGCAAGTGGGCGGCACCGAACCCTTCGACCCTACCAGCATTCGGAGCGCAGTTCCCCTCGAGGAAATCCTGGGCGATGTCCCCATAGACGCGATTCCACCGCTCAATCGCCCCAGACAGAATCAGGGATAGGCCAACTTCACATCCGCCCGCGTTGCCGATCACGTGGCCGATGAAGAGGTCGTCATCGGGGTGGAGTTCGATGGGGACGCCCGAGCCTATCCCGTTCGAATCATGAACTGGCACGAAATCGTCAACCACACCGTGGGGAATCGCAAGATCAGCCTCACCTACTGTCCCCTGACCGCCTCCGGCGTCGCCTACGACGCAACCGACATCGAGTTCGGCAACTCGGGCGCGCTCTACAACAACAATAACATGGTGATGTACGATCGAGGGTCACGGAGTCTGTGGTCGCAGATGCGGGCAAATGCCATCGCCGGAAACGCTGTCCCGGCAGGCATCGATCTGGTTCCGGTGTTCCAGGGAACGTGGGCGGCCTGGAAAGCCATGTATCCCGAATCGCAGGTCCTCACCCGAAACACGGGCTTCATTCGGGACTATACGGGGGATATTTACATCGATCGGGGCTACACGACCAACAACCAGATCTGGCTCGCGCAATCGCCAGCGATCGACGAACGCTATCACCCGAAGGAAATGGTGCTAGGCCTGCTTAGTGACACGCACACCAAAGCGTATCCCTTCTCAACGCTGGTTGAAGAACCAGTCGTGAACGACTCGTTCGAGAGGGGGTCACAGCAGTCCCCTTCAGTCGGATCGTGGACGGCCAATCGCTCACGTTCGAAGCCTTGCCTTGATCAATTGGGGCCGTCGTAGGCGTAAGGTTTGTTCCTTCTGATGTGGTCCTCGCCGGGATCGTCCACGATAGGTATCTCATTCTCGATCTCGCACCCCTCGAATACATCCTCACATCCCCGCTGGAGCCGATACCCGCCCTTTCGTCGGAGCCACGACACGTTGTGAACCATCGCGATCATGAACCTTGTTTCGGTGCCCGCGTTCGGCATGCCGCGGTGCCAGAGACGCATGTCGCGAATCAGGACGGATCCTTTTGTCGTCTCTCCCAGGACCGGCGGCACGGTCTTTCGCCGCTCCTCGACAGCGCTCTCGTCAACCCGGATGTCCTGACCAATCACCTGACGTAAATCCAGATGCGTGCCAGGCCACAACTCGATGGCCCCGTTCTCTGCCGTCGTGTCTCCGAGTGCCAGGTTGACCGCGAGTCGCGACGCGGGCGGCGCAACGGCCAGACCGGGCCACAGCTGACCGTCGTCCACGTGAACCGGCTGGATCGTGCTCCCCGGCACATTGGAATTCCCCGTCACCCCGTTGATGTAGGCACCCGCTCCCAACACGGAACGCGTAATCTGGCAGGCGAAAGGGTTGGCTACCACGTCGCGAAAGATGTATTTTGCGTAGGGGGGCGGATGCTGCTGGATGTTTCCCCACACGAAGTTATGCGGAACAACGGAGAGTGACTGGATCTTCTTCAGGTCCTTCTCCATCTGAACCCGCAGCGTGTCCAGATGATCGTGATCGACCACGTCCTTGATCACGATGAACCCGGTTTCCCCGAGGGCGGTCACTGCCGCGTGCAGATGAGCTTCACCAAACGACTCTCTAGCCAGCTCCTCGCGTGTGGGTTTTAGTCCATCCATCTGTTGTCTACTCCTCTCCTCGCAGAATGGCTGTCGCCATCGCGCGCGCTGTCACGCCGGGCAGCCATCGGCCGAGCCCTGCGGCCAATCTGTTCGGCCATCCCGGTACGAGCGACCGTTTCCGACGCTCGACGGCCCACAGGATCCGATCCGCCAGCTCTTCCGGCGCCATACGTTTGTGTTCTCTGCTGTTATCCGGGCTGTGTTGCCTTGCGTGCGCCGTTCGAGTGGGCCCTGGGAACACCGTCAGCACGTTCACGCTCAGGCCCTTCATTGCCGCACGCACGCTGCGAGCATAAGACGCGATCCCGTCTTTCGTCGCAGAATACACCGAAGCCCCGGGGTAGCCTAAGAAGTGTGACAACGAACTGACAAACACGATCGTCCCACCCGCCCTGATGTGTCTGGCTTCCAAAAGACGCGCCGTCACGACCATCGGCCCGGTCAGGTTCACGGCCACGATCTTCATCAGCGAGTCGAGTTCGAGCGAGGGCAACCTCCCGACCGCGTTGATCCCTGCGTTGTGGACGAGCAGATCGATCGGGTCACCTCGCAGCAGTCGATCGTTCGGTCATTGGCGTCGTTATCGCCGAGGTCACCCACCACGTATCGCGCACACGATCCGATCGCCGCCAACTCCTCCTCGGCAGTGCGCGAACGCGCCGCGTCGACGTCCACGCCCGTGATGTGCGTGCCATCCTGCGCAAGACGCCAGGCCAGCGCCTTTCCGATGCCGTCAGCCGCGCCCGTCACAACAGCGTGCTCGATCTTCGCGCGGCGAGTCGCACAATCAGCTTCAGCCGACCCAGGCGATCGCAGCGCTGCATCCGCCAGCCGAGGGCATCGCCGGCCAACAGCCCACGCGACACGGTTTCCGAACCCCAGAACAGCACGCTGTCGGCGCCCGATCGCCCCGTCGACTTTCTTAGCGATCGACGCGGCCGAAGGAAAACGCCGCCAGTCAACACGGTCGCTCGTCAACCCCATTTTCTCGTGCAAACCTGTCCGCGTTGCCCCGGGATGGATGACCTGAACCGTCACCCTGGGCTCCAACTCGTAGGCGAGACTGCGCACCAGCCCGTCCACTGCTGCCTTGGTCGCGCCGTAAACCGCGTATTCGGGACACGCCAGAGCGGAGACAACCGAGCCGATGAAAACGACGTGTCCTTCGACCTTCTTCAGACGACCGAAGAGCGTGTGGGTCAGCGACACCGGCGCGCCGAGATTGACGGCGACGACCCTGCGAATATCCTCGTTCGTTTCGACCTCGGTCCTGCCCCAGTAACCGGTGCCCGCATTGTGGATGAGAAGGTCGATCGCGTCTACCTTCCACACCTCACACCATCGCTCGACCTCTTTCCACATTCCTCGAGAGACAGATCAGCCTGGCAGTAGGTCGGTTCCGAAAAAACAAGGGATCATCGAGCGCCGAAAGACTCCGCCGGCCAACCAGAACCAATCGATCGTTCCGCATCGCAAACCGCCGGGCAAGAGCCAATCCGATGCCGTCCGTAGCCCCGGTGATCATGACCGTCCGCGCCAAACTCATTCCCATTCGTCCGTCGAATTGACACCGTCGGCATGCCCCGGTATATTGGACGCCCACGACACGTTCCCCCGTCGTCGTGCGACCGACGATGCGTAGCCTGGGCACGATCTCCCCTCGATCACCCGGGCTTTTTTCATGCCACGCCCGTTCATTCAACGCCCTTCAGAGGTTTCTGAATGCCGACCGAACTCGAACTTCGATATGGAATGAATCCGCATCAAAAGCCGGCACGCGTCTATCGGAAGGACGGTGGTGAACTGCCTTTCAAAGTGCTGCGCGGCGCCCCGGGCTACGTCAATCTCCTCGATGCCCTGAACGCGTGGCAACTGTCCCGCGAACTCAGACAGGTCTTCGGGATGCCGGGGGCGGCTTCGTTCAAGCACGTCAGCCCCGCAGGGGCCGCCGTGGCCGTCCCATTGCCGGAGACCCTCAAGAGGGCCTATTTCGTCGAAGACCTCGACCTGTCCCCCGTCGCAACGGCCTACGCCCGCGCCAGAGGGGCCGACCGGTTGTCATCCTACGGGGACTTCGCGGCTGTCAGCGATGTCGTCGACGTCTCCCTCGCCAGCCTTCTTCGGCGAGAAGCGTCGGACGCCATCATCGCGCCGGGTTACGAACCTGATGCTCTTGAAATTCTGGATGGAAAAAAGAAAGCGTTTCTTATTGTCGAAGTCGACCCCGACTACCACCCGCACGAAATCGAGTCGCGGGAGGTCTTCGGTGTAACCCTGGAGCAGCACCGGAACGATCGCACAACCGGTCCCGAGCTCCTCCAGAATGTCGTGACCCGGGCAAAGGACATCCCCGAGGAAGCCCGCCGTGACCTCCTCGTCGCATCTATCGCCCTCAAGTATACACAGTCGAACTCGATCTGTTTCGCAAAAGGGGGTCAGGTCATCGGCGTCGGGGCCGGCCAGCAAAATCGTCTCGCGTGCACCGACCTGGCCGGCCGCAAGGCTGAAGCCTGGCATCTGCGAACTCATCCCAAGGTTCTCGACATGAAGTTCGTACCCAAGCTCATGCGCCCACAAAAGATCAACGCCATCGAGCAATACTTGGGAGGGCGAATGTCGACCGAGGAGCACGAGGCGTGGCGGGCGAACTTTTCCGAACTGCCTCCCTCCATCTCCGATGAAGAGAAATCCGCCTGGCTGAAAAATCTAACCGAGGTGTCACTCAGTTCGGATGCCTATATCCCGTTTCGGGACAACATCGATCGGGCGGCCCGCACGGGCGTCCACTATATCGTGCAGACCGGAGGATCGGTGCGAGACGAGGATGTCATCGACGCGTGCGATAAATATGATATCGCCATGGTTATGTCAGGTATACGCCTATTCCACCATTAGGTTTTTAACATTATATTAAACAATAGTATATATTTATTTATACAGATTATACAGAATCTTGACGTAACGTAAAATTTTGTTGACTTTAACGTTACGTTAAAGTATGTTTTCTGGAGTCGGTGGATCTCACAGGGGGTGCATTGAGCCAATCGACCATCATGCGAATTGGAAAGCTGGCAGAACGGGCAGGCACGACGACTCGCGCTGTTCGTTTCTACGAAGAGGTGGGTCTTATTAAGCCCTGCCATCGGACCTCGGGCGGGTTTCGCTGCTACAACGATCACCAGCTCAAAGAACTCCAGATGATTCTGAGTCTGAAGGAACTGGGTTTCGATTTGGACCAGATCCGTCAGATTCTTCAAAAGCGTTTTGCTCACCCGACGGGTGGAAACCTGGCTCAAGATGTCCTGCAGGACATGCACGGTCGGCTGGAAGAACTGAACAACCAGATCGAATCCTTGGGTCACATGCGCGACAAGCTGGTAGGCACGATCGACAGTCTTTGCGAGTGCTTGCCGTGTCAAATTCGACTGGATGAGAGGCTGTGCGAGGAGTGCGAAAAAATGCGGGACGAGACTTGTGTCCCGTTTTTCCACACGATTCAGAGCAATTAAAAAAAGCCGTCGGCTTCGGACCCTGACAAGATCGAAGCCGACGACTCGAACACGCTACCAAAAAGCGTAACGCTGTGTGTCTTGAAAGTATAATGACCTCCTGCCGACTGTCAACCTGGCAGGATGGAAGCGATCTGACAGCGACGAACGGGGACTGACATGCCCGGAGTATCCGACAGCACGGATCAATACCTGCGGGAAATCCGAAAATACACGCCTCTGTCGCGGGAAGATGAGGGAAAGACCATCGTTCAGGCACGGAAAGGCGACCGTAGCGCCCTCGATAAGATCATCACGGCCAACCTTCGCTTCGTCGTGAGGGTGGCTGGCGAGTACACGGGACGAGGACTCCCCATGTCGGACCTGATCGCGGAGGGCAACGTCGGACTCATCCGCGCGACAGAGACCTTCGACCCCGCTCGCGGCCATAAATTCATCACCTACGCTGTCTGGTGGATCAGGCAGGCCATTCTGTCGGCCCTCAACAAGCAGACGCACACGGTTTCGGTCCCCGTGAATCAGATCGACGATCACGACGTCGTTTCCCGGACCGCTCGGCTCCTCACACAACAGTTGGGGCGAGCCCCGAGCATCGAAGAAATCGCCGAAAGCACAGAAATGTCGCTTCGTCGTGTACGTCGTGCGATGGAGGCCAAACAACCGTCCCTGTCGATGGACAGTCCGATCTATTCCGACGGTACAATACGCTACGCCGACACATTCGAGGCCGACGAACCGTCTCCCGACGAACGTGTTCACGACGCCCACGTCCGGCAACTCCTGCGCCAAGGTCTGGACGAACTCCCGGAGCGTGAGGCGAAGATCCTGGGCCTCTACTACGGCCTCGAGACCGACGAACCTGCATCACTCGAGCAGGTTGGGCGTGAGTTTCAGATCTCACGCGAGCGCGTGCGCCAGATCAAAGATCGCGCCCTCAGCCGCTTGAAGCTCCACCTGGTCGAGGAGGAAATCGTACTCTGATTTCAGACTGAGTTCGAATTGAAAGTCCCCCGCTGGGTTTCCCAGCGGGGGACTTTCAATCTTACGATTTCGTTCACCACAAGCGAGGGCCCTGACTGTCCTTCCCGGGCCTTCCGTTGAACGTCACGTGACCGCAGCCGGGGTCACACCCTAATTGCTGAACCCGAAGCTGACACCTCCCCAAACCGAGGTGTCTGGGTTGACACCGTCGTCGGCAAACGTCACACCGATAATCGGAGTGATTGACGTGCCGCCTGCCACGAACCCGACCGACGCGCCGAGTGTCACATCGTTCCAACCAGCACGGTCGCCGTAGCCGTCGCCGCTGAATCCCACCGATGCGCTCACAGCCAGTGCGGGTGCATTCTCATCCTCGCTCAGCGGAAACTCCGGACTGACACCCAGCGCAGCGTAGTAGTCGTCGATCAAGCCGAAGTCGTAATACACCGTAACGCTTGGTGCCAGAGCATTGTCGAAGCTGAGGTTACCGTAAGCTTCTTCGGAGTGCTCGGCGCCCGATCCACCGTTCGGGAACGTATACTGGATGTAGCCGACTGAGAAGCTAACGGGGCTTTCCGGGAAGCTGCCGCTGTAGTCTACCGTAAAATCGAGTTCATCGGCCCCCTCGGTTGCCGTACGACTCTGCGCGAAGAAAGAACCCCAGATGTTGAACGAAACGCCCGATTCCGCAAAACCGAACGTCAGACTGGGCTGGAGAACGAGCTTGTTGTCCGCCCCCAGAATACCCCCCCTCCAGAGATAGCCGGAAAGGGCGTCGACCGACCCTTCGACCGTAATGTTGGATTGTGCGCTGGCCGGAGCGAGGGCGCCCAGAGTAAGAATCGTGGTAAGAATCAGACCGGATTTACGCATTTTCTGCCTCCTCCTAGGCATGGTTCCGATACGTGAATTGGACTCAATGAAGTATACCGAGTCACGTGATCTGAATGTGTTAAATCCCAATGAACTTTAGGTTTCCAACCGTGAACTGTCGATGGCCAGGTTCGCCCGCTCTCTCGCCAGAACCCAACACTGACGAAAGGGTGCACGTGGTCCATCGTGCTTCCCTGGTGTCTTCTGACTGGCCGGGGCTGCGGGCTGACGAACACCTTCCCATCCTCCTCTTCCACGGTGTTTTACGTGGATTCCGATAAATGCCACGCCGGTGAAATATGACAGAATCGTGATTCTTAATCGTGGGAGAACGAGGGGGAGGCTAACCAAACACTCTCTCAGTCTGGGCGAATACGACTCCGCAGTCGATTGAGGACGTGTTACGGGGATGTGAACACACCTGAACGGCAGATCACACAAAGAAGGCCCCCCGGCGATGAATCGCCGGGGCCGTAGAATTTCCACCACGAACCGAAATCTTCAGGGGCTCTTGATCAGCTTTCGGAGTCGGCCGAGTTCCTGCTCGACTGCCCGGATCTGGTTGAACAACACGTCTTCGGGGGGCGGCGGCGTTCGAAGGTCGTGCGACAGAGCAGTGGTCGAAGCACTTGGATCGAACTCACTCAGCTCACGACTTCCGGCATCGGCCGTCGTCCGTTCAGTCACATTGACCTCCGCAGCCACGTCACGATTTCCCTTTTCCAACCGAATCTGAATCGCCGTCCCGGGTGGCGTCTCCATCACCAGCCGCCTCAGGTGGAAAGGCCCTGTAACGGTGTGGCCACCGTAGGCCAGAATCCGATGTCCCTCGCGAATCCCGCACTTCCACGCGGGGCCCCCTTCGGCAACGCGAGTGACCACCACCGGGTAGGAATGTTCGTCGACTTCGACGCCCAGCCAACCGTAGTTCACCTGACCCTGTCGGACGAGGTCTCGGGCAATGCGTTCCAGCCGGTTGATCGGAATCACGAACACGGTCATCGGCGCTTCCTGCGCGACCGACGCCAGCGGATCACCCGACTGGAAGGGGGCCGCCCAGACCATGCCCAGAACCTGTCCGGCGCTGTCGAACACGGGCGCCCCGCCGTAGCTGGGGTGGACGGATGAAGTGAGCTGAATCAGGTCTTCGTCCGGGTTGACCTCGTGAACCGAACCGATCGACGGCATCAACTGACCGAACGCGTTTCCGAGAATGAAGGAGTAGTGCCCCACGCGTACACCGTCGGAATCTCCGGGGCGAATGTGTGGCAGATCATCGGACGCGTCGAGATGGATCACAGCGACGTCGGACGCCGGGTCGGACGCCACAAAGGACGCCGTACGTGTTTCGCCGCTATCCAGAGTGACGCGGATTTCGCGAGCACCCACAACCGCTTTGTCCACGGTCAACACGAAACCCTCGGGGTCGAAAACGAACCCCGTTCCGTGTGTGTAACCCGAGCCGTACTGCATCGACTCGGCGTGGCTACCGGGCGAATAGATCGCGTGAATTCGAACCACACATCCGCGGTTCTGCTCGAGCAGCAGGGCGATCTCTTTCTCGATCGCCTGCAGGATGCCCTCTCCACGTGCGGACGTAGGAACGCCCGCCATTCCGAGGATGAGAACGACGGGCAGGTATGTTCGAGTGAATTTCGACATGATGGGGTCTGACAGCTTTCCCCTCCCGGGGAGGATCGTGTCGGCCGACTAAAAGGAAACAGGAACCCGACGGACTGCCCCACGGGGGGGCGGGGGAAAGGCGGTCGTATTTCGGGAAACACTTCGGGTTCGATAGAGCCGTCGTGAAAGCGCGTAGGACTCGGCCTGCGAGAGCTGCCGGAGTGCGCCACGATCGACGGGCTCCGCTGGCACGGTCGCCATAGGCCGGTTCATCGCACCGTAGATCCGCACGGCCATCTCTGGTTCGAGAAGCACCTCGGTTTCGGTCGCGGATGGATCGGCCGCCACCTGAATGTCGGTCGAATCCGTGAACAGGCTCGACACCCCCAGCGCGAGCGCGGCGGCGACAGCGCCCGTAAGCAGGCCGCGCCGGGCCGTCGGGAACAGAAGGGCCCGAACACGCCGACGGGCAGTCTGTTCCTTGTTCGCCTCCGTGAGGATGCGACTTCGAAGAGCGAACTCGAACCCGGCAGACGGCCGGATTTCCGGCAGTTCACTCAACTTCCGCCGGAGCGAGGTCATCGTGCGGTAGGCTTCGGCGAAGGCCGGGTTTTCTTCGATCGCCTGAGCCATTCTCACCGTGTCGCCGTCGGACAACTCTCCGTCGACATAATCCGACAACCTTCGATGAAACGCTTCCGCATCCATAGTAAAGTTCACTCCTGGTTTGATGAATCAGACCTCGAGGCCGATGTCACGTCCCTCGTTCTTCAACTTCTGCTGAAGCTTGAGACGGGCACGATTGACGCGTGATTTGACCGTGCCCACAGGGCAGTCGACGATCTCGGATATCTCCTGATAAGACATTCCCTGGACATCGCGCAACAGAATGACCTGACGGTAGTTTTCCGGAAGCGATCGGATCGCGTCCTTGATTTGCACGTTGGCAAGCGACGATTCGGCCACCTTGTCGGGGCGGAATGACTCGTCGGGCAGATCCATGCCCGTGTCGGACTCTTCGTCCCGATCGAGCGAAAACAGACGCCAGCGTTTCCTTCGCCTCAGTTCGCTCTTGGCGAGGTTGCCGGCGATCGTGAACAACCAGGTCGAGAAGTTCGCGATAGCACGGTATTCGTCGCGCTTTCGGAACGCGCGGAGAAAGGTCTCCTGCACGATGTCTTCGGCAGTCTCCCTCTCGCCCACGAAACGAAAAATGAAGTTGTAGAGCCGTCCGCTGTATCGACTGACGATCTTGCCGTAGGCGTCGACGTTTCCCGCCGTGACCTCGGCCAGAATCTCCATATCCGTCAGTTCACCCGGGGTCTGCCTCGAACTGACCATAAGCATGGAATCTCCTCCCGATGATTGTGCATCTCGTGAGACGTGTTTGCCGGCACAGCCACGAGATACTCGCACGCCCCCTTGAACATCCTGGGCGTTGGAAGGTTCCACTTTTCCGCTCGATTCAGCGTGATTCTTCACATCCACGATAGATTACAAAATCTAATATTCAATGTGTGGTCGTTAAGGGTTCTTTCTTTAGAACACCCCTCGGCAGGCCTGCCCGAAATATAAGGCCAAAGAGGCTGAATGGCCCCCATAAAGTCGCGATTCCGTAGTCCCTTGTCACCCTATTCCGTCTTGCGTCCCAATCGCGCACGGGCTATATATTGGCCAGTCTGATGTCCTTTCTTAGTCACATCGGGGCTCTTCACCACCGAAGCGAGGATGCAATGTCATCGGTCGACGAAAAAAACGGCAAATTCCACCCGCCGGACGGTCTGAGTAACGTCGCCCACGTCAGAACGTTCGAGGACTATCAAGAGACGCACAGCCAGTCTGTCGAGGATCCGGAAGCATTCTGGGCGGAAATCGCCGAGGGATTCCACTGGTACAAAAAATGGGACACAGTTCGATCCTACAACTACAACGTGGAGAACGGACCCATCAGCATCAAGTGGTTCGAGGGGGCTAGAACCAACATCACCCACAATTGTTTGGACCGACATCTGGATACGCGGGGGGACCAGAACGCGATCGTCTGGGAGGGTAACGAGCCCGGCGAGGACTGCACCTATACCTACCGCGAGCTGCACACCCTCGTGTGCAAGTGTGCCAATGTCCTCAAATCCAGGGGCGTCCAGAAGGGCGATCGCGTCTCGATTTACATGCCCATGATTCCCGAACTCGCCATCGCCATGCTCGCGTGCGCCCGTATCGGTGCCATCCACAGCATCGTTTTCGGCGGGTTTTCCTCCGAGGCCCTGGCCGACCGCATCGTCGACTCTACGTGCAAAGTTCTGATCACGGCGAACGGCACGTTCCGGGGTGACAAACCGGTTCCGCTCAAGGCGAGCGCCGACGTCGCCATGGATCACGCCGATCAGCGGATGGACGGCGAAAAGGTCGAGACGTGCCTCGTCGTTAAGCGTGTGCCCGACGGGAAGGGCGTGGACTGCGAGATGGCCAACGGCCGTGACATCTGGTGGCACGACGTCGTCGACGCGGCTCCCGGCGACTGTCCCCCCGAGGAGATGGATGCCGAAGACCCGCTGTTCATCCTCTACACATCAGGTTCCACGGGCAAGCCAAAGGGTGTGCAGCACACAGTGGGCGGCTACATGGTCTACACCGCCACCACCCACAGATACGTCTTCGACTATCACGACGGCGACATCTACTTCTGCGGGGCCGACATCGGGTGGGTCACCGGACACTCCTACATCGTCTACGGCCCGTTGTGCAATGGCGCAGTCACCCTCATGTTCGAGGGCATTCCCACCTATCCCGACGCAGGTCGGTTTTGGGACATCGTCGACAAATACAAGGTCAACCAGTTCTACACCGCGCCCACCGCGATTCGGGCGCTCGCTGGCGCGGGAGAGGCGATCCCCGCAAAATACGACCTCTCCTCGCTCAAGATCCTCGGCACCGTGGGCGAACCCATTAACCCCGAGGCCTGGCAATGGTATCACAGAAACATCGGGCGAGGCCGGTGCCCCATCGTCGACACGTGGTGGCAAACCGAAACCGGGGGAATCATGATCACTCCCCTACCCGGCGCCACTCCCACAAAACCGGGATCGGCCACTTTCCCCTTCTTCGGCGTCAAACCGGTCGTCCTCGATCCCGAATCGGGTCAGGAGCAGCAGGGGGATGGTGTCGACGGTGTGCTCGCGATTTCCGAACCGTGGCCTGGCCAAATGCGCACAGTCTACGGCGACCATAAACGATTCGAGGAAACCTACTTCCATCAGTACAAGGGCTATTACTTCTCGGGGGACGGGTGTCGTCGTGACGAGGACGGTTACTACTGGATTACGGGCCGCGTCGACGATGTCATCAACGTGTCGGGGCACAGAATGGGCACAGCCGAAGTCGAGAGCGCACTCGTTTCCCACGCAAAAGTGTCCGAATCGGCGGTCGTCGGGTATCCTCACGAAATCAAGGGCCAGGGCATATACGCTTACGTGACACTGAACGCCGGCGAAACCTACACGGACGACCTTAAGAAAGAACTCGTCGCGTGGGTTCGAAAAGAAATCGGCCCGATCGCCTCGCCCGACGTCATCCACTGGGCGCCCGGGCTTCCGAAAACCCGCTCGGGCAAAATCATGCGCAGAATTCTGCGAAAGATCGCCGAGAACGACACGGGCGATTTGGGCGACATTTCCACGTTGGCCGATCCTGCGGTCGTCGAGCAACTCGTCTCCTCGCGATAGTCGCGCGAGTAAGAAAATTCAAAAGGGCACGGCCTCCTCGATCGGGAAGCCGTGCCCTTCGATTATCCCATGACAGAACCACAACCCAATCGCGCCGTGCTTCTCCTCTCCGGCGGCATGGACTCGACGACTCTTCTGTGGTGGATGCTTGACCAAGGGGTCGACGAAATCCACACTGTCGCCATCGACTACGGGCAACGGCACCGGATCGAACTGGAATCGAGTGGCCGTCTGTCCACCCTGGCGCACACCGCCTCACACCGCCTCATCCACCTCGACCTCGCCCAGATCGGCGACACACCCCTGACGAGCACCGAGGTGGATGTGCCGGCCGCATCCGAAGACCGGCAGATTTCGACCGTCATACCTTTTCGGAATACGATGTTCGTGACCGCCGCTGCCGCCTATGCAGAAACCCGATCCATCACCGACCTCTACATATCGCCCGTTCGAGACGACCACGCCGCCTACCGAGACTGTCGCCGCGTCTTCTACGACGCACTCCAGAATGCGTTGAGTCTCGGCGCAACGCGGGAAACCAGCATCCGCATTCACACGCCTTTTGTCACCTGGTCGAAGATGGACGTCGTCCGCGTCGGTCTCGAACTCGGGGTCCCGTACGAGGACACCCATACCTGCTACAACGGCACCCGCCCCGCGTGCGGCCTATGCGACGCTTGTGTCGAACGACTTGCGGCGTTCGAGGCAAACGGCGTTTCCGATCCGATCGCCTACGTCGATCGAACAGGGAACTAGGCACAGGATACGATCACATTCGTACACAACAAGACCGGACCCATTGGATTCCCAACAAGCCCGGCCTCGTCTTTCTTCCCAGCGCCCTGCGCCTCCGCCGCTTCGCCTAGCTGCTTTTCAGCGCATTGATCGACTCGATCAACCTGCGATCGGCCTTCGCCCGAATGTCGAGGATACGCTCTACATCGACCAGGTTCGATTCGGACTCGGGACGAATGCGGTAGACCTGAGTCCAGTCCTGGAGCGCCTTGACGACCATGTCGAGCAACATCACATCGGTCGCATCGTCCTGTACCATGCACTCGTCGGCCAGCACACGTCGGATCGCCCGAATCGGAGCTTCGAGTGCCGATCGATCGGGTGAGGACTTCTCCTCCACAGCCACCAGGAGTCCCGGTGACAGGTCGGCCAGAAACCCCTCGCTCAGAAACTTTCGCGCGCGCTCTTCGGTCCACGTCTCGCCCATCATCTCTTCGATGGACTGTGGCCTGTCTGCAACTTTCTCCCGCTGTGGCTGTGGGCGCGGGCGCGAAGAGGAGCGCGGAGGCGGAGATCCCGGCTCGCCGTTATCCCGGTCCCTTGCATCGCGATCTCTGCCACCGCGTCCCCGGCGTCCTCGGCGCCGGCGTCCTCGGCGTGCATCGGAGTCCGGCCGTCCCTCTTCGCCATCTTCGTCGCGACGAGACGTTTTTTCACGGGCCGCAGGCGTTTTCTTTTGGCCCGGGGTCGCCCCGAGCGTCGTTCGAGCGTCCGTTGACTCGCCCGTGCTCGTGTCGGGTCCCCCGCGTTTAGGACGACGCCCATATTCGATGCCACGCTGGCTTGTTTCCGACGTGCTCGCATCAGGCTTGTCGTCGGTCTTCGCTTCCGCCTTCTTGGCCTTCTTCGCCTTCTTCGCCTTCTTGGCCTTCTTCGCCTTCTTCGCTTTCTTCGCTTTCTTGGCCTTCTTGGCTTTCTTTACCGGCTTAGCCTCGGCCACCGGAGCGTCGGTCGTTTCTCCGGCTTCGCGCACTTCTTCCATCATTCCCCCTAACGGGTGCTACCCTCGCTCCTACCAGTGTGCCGACCAATATAGAAAATTCTTCGGGACAAATGTCGCCCGTTAATAGGTGTCGACCTCCGCACGCAGTTCCGCGTTGCGCGCCACCACACTCTTGAGAGTGTCCTCGAGTTCGGACACCTGACGATTCATCTCCACGACCACACGATTCAGCTCGTGGAGCCGGTCCGAGATCGGCCGTCGGGCCTCCTGCACAGCCGCCAGCCACTGCTCGTGCCGCACCAATTCGGTACGCGCGACGGCGAGCTGTTCGGCCGTCTTCTTGAACCATCGTGAAACCCTTCACTGCAACGACGGCCACAGTGATCAAAACAAGCTCGAGGTAGCCCACCGCTGACCTATCGCGTCTTACCTTTTGTTGCGTGGTAGAGGATCCAACTCCAACTCTTCCTGCCGCTTGTTGGCCTGATCGATCTGTTCCCGGGTCTCCGACATCCGGCTCTTGGCAGTCCGCAATTCCAGCTCCGTCTGAACGACGCTCTCGGCCTCCTCGACCTTGAGCCGCTCCTCCACGCTGATCTGCTTCTCGAGGTCCTGGCGCGAACGAACGAAGTGTTCGGTGTCCTGGGACATCTCCTCGTTCAGACCTCGATATCGTATCACCGTAACGAGTCCGTAGGCCACGGCGACCATGGCCAGGGCGTCCAGAGGGCGTCTTTCGATCGAGCGAACGAACGAACGAATGTGGCTGTAATCGAGGAATATAGGCCAGACGGTGAGCCAAGGGGATGGCGAAAATTTCAAGACGTACATACAAGCGGACAGCCCATCCGGCCGAACGCCGAAAACGGGCTGTCCGCTGTGTGTCGAAGGAGACCCAATGTCGGGTTAGAAGTGATCGTGCCCGTGGCCGTGGTCGTGAGCCTGCTCCTTCTCTTCTTCCGGTTTCTCCGTGACTAACGCCTCGGTCGTGAGCAGGAGCCCAGCGATGCTCGATGCGTTTTCGATCGCCGCTCTCACGACCTTCGTCGGATCGACGACGCCGCTCTTGACCAGATCTTCATAAGACTCCGTTCGTGCATTGTATCCAAAGCCGTCCTTCTCGTCCAAGACACGCTGAACCACGAGTGATCCTTCCAGGCCCGCATTCTCCGTGATCTGCCGCAGGGGCGTTTCGATCGCGCGACGGACGATCTCGACACCCGTCTTCTGATCGCCCTTCACCGCACTGCGTGTCTTCTCCAGTCGATCGATCGTACGCAGAAGAGCGACACCCCCGCCAGGCACGATCCCTTCTTCCACGGCTGCGCGGGTGGCGTGCAAGGCATCCTCGACGCGCGCCTTCTTCTCTTTCATTTCGGTCTCGGTCGCGGCGCCGACGTTGATCACAGCGACACCGCCTGCCAACTTCGCCAGACGCTCCTGCAGCTTTTCCCGATCGTAGTCGGAGGTCGTATCGTCGATCTGCCTCCGGATCTGCCCGACGCGACCCTGGATGTCGCTGCTCGACCCAGCCCCTTCGATCACTGTCGTGTTGTCCTTGTCGATCACGAGTCGCTTCGCGACGCCCAGGTCATCGAGCTCCACACCTTCGAGCTTGATCCCCAGATCTTCGCTGATGACTCGACCGCCCGTGAGGACGGCGATGTCTTCGAGCATGGATTTACGACGATCCCCGTAGCCCGGCGCTTTGACGGCGGCCGCACGCAGGGTTCCCCGTACCTTGTTGACCACGAACGTGGCAAGAGCTTCACCCTCGACGTCCTCGGCGATCACGAGCAGGGTTTTACCCGTTCCGGAAACCTTCTCCAGCAAGGGCAGGAGGTCCTTCATGTTCGAAAGCTTCTTTTCGTGGATCAGGATGTAGGCGTCCTCGAGGATGGCCTCCATGTTCTCCTGATCGGTCACGAAGTAGGGCGAGAGATACCCACGGTCGAACTGCATACCCTCGACCACGTCGAGCGTCGTCTCGAGCCCCTTGGCTTCCTCGACGGTGATGGTGCCGTCTTTTCCGACCTTCTCCATCGCGTCGGCGATGATGTCGCCGATGCTCGTGTCGTTGTTGGCAGAGACGGTGGCCACCTGCGAGATGGCCTTGCGGTCTTTGACGGGACTGCTCTGCGCCTTGAGGCCCTCGACGACAGCTTGGGTCGCCGCATCGATCCCTCGCTTGATGTCCATCGGGTTGGCACCGGCAGTGATGTTCTTGAGACCTTCACTGAAGATGCCCTCTGCCAGGACTGTCGCCGTCGTCGTGCCATCGCCCGCCACGTCCGACGTCTTTGACGCGACTTCCTTGACCATCTGGGCTCCCAAGTTCTCGTATCTGTCGGGAAGCTCGATTTCCTTGGCGACCGTCACACCATCTTTGGTTACGGTCGGTGAACCCCAACTCTTTGCAAGAACGACGTTCCGCCCCTTTGGCCCGAGCGTCCCCTTGACGGCTTTGCTCAACGTGTTCACACCCTTGAGCACACGCTCTCGGGCATCGACGCCATATGAAATCTGCTTTGCTGCCACGGTGTTGACCTCCTTAGCGCTTTTGACTTATTCGAGAATGCCCAGAACGTCGCCTTCGTTCACGATGACCAACTCTTCTCCGTCAATCTCGATCTCGTTACCCGCATACTTTCCGATCAGGATACGCTGCCCAGGCTTCACGTCGAGCGCGACCACGTCACCATCGTCGGTTCGACGCCCCGGCCCGACGGCTACGACATCGGCCTGTTGCGGCTTCTCTTTTGCCGTATCGGGAATGATAATTCCACCCGAAACCTGCTCTTCGTCATCGATTCGCCTGATCAGGATTCGATCCCCGAGAGGACGCACCTTCATCGAGAAACCCTCCTCAATTCCCAGTCTGCACACACGACCGAGAGTGATTAAGAAACTGAAAATAAAGAATTTGAGATGTTAGCACTCGTGCGTGCCGAGTGCTAACAAGCGTGGAATATAAAAGACCCCGGCGCGATGCGCAAGCGCATTATCACACCGGGGTCTGAACGACGAAGAACCTACGAGTCGGCCTCTTCCAGGCGGGCCCTTCGGGCCTGTATCTTCGCCTCGAGATGCTCGATCTCCTGCGTGAGCAACGCTGGATTCGCCGGCGCTTCCGCTTCTTCCGGGGGTGGCGGCGTTTCTATGGGGTGATGGGCATCTTCCCAGTCGCCGAATCCGCCGTCCATACTGATGACACGCTCGTAGCCCAGCTCCTTGAGTGAAACACCGCCTAGCAGCGATCGAACCCCTCCGGCACAGTAAACGATGACCTCGTCTTCCTTGTTGGGAATCCTTTTCTCCACCTCTGCCTCGAGGACCCCACGGGGGATGTGGATCGCACCCTTCAGATGACCACGTTCCCATTCGTCCAGACCCCGAATGTCCAAAAGAACGGGTGTGTTGCCCTCCTCCAGGTAGTCGTTCACCTCGTCGACCGACAGCTCCTTGATCTCATCCCGGGCCGACGACAACAGATCTTCTCGTGACTTCATACGCGCTCCCATTGACTGTACGCTCATTGGCTTGCCACCGGTCTAACTGGCGTTTCAATTCTCGATCCTCGATTCTAAATCTTTCAATCATCTAGGCCCCGTGGCATCGCTTGTACTTCTTGCCGCTCCCGCACGGACACGGATCGTTCCGGCCAACTTTTGCCTCGACTCGCACGGGACGTTGTTTCGGCCGTCCCTCGCTCTCGGACGTATTGGTGACTGTCTCCTGCGTCGGCGGAGCGACGGGGACGTCGAAGCCCATGCCGACCGCATCTTCGTGAACGAGGGACAAGCGGCCTGGCTGACGCTGTGGACGTGTCGGACCCTCATCGATCGGAATGCGATAGAGGGTTCGTACCGTCTCCCGATTGATGTCGTCGAGCAACTCGACGAACATGCCGAACCCCTCGCGCTTGTACTCCACGAGCGGGTCTTTCTGCCCGTAACCGCGGAGGCCGATCCCTTCCTTCAGATCGTCCATTTCCCGCAGATGCTCTTTCCACTTCTCATCGATGATACTCAGGTAAACCATCCGCTCGAGCTGTCGAATCCGATCGGCCCCGATCAGTTCTTCCCGACGGCTGTAGGCCGATCGCACATCGTCGTGGATCACGTTTCGAAGGTCGTCCCGATGGACGGTCGGGAGATCCTCGTCCGGATCGATCGCCGACTGGAGAAAGGTATTCCTCAGGTCGGAGGCGAGACCCTCGATATTCCAATCTTCGGGATGGGCGCCTTCGGGCGCATTCGCATCCATCAGAATCGTGATCGTATCGTCGATCACCTCGATGATCTCACCCGAAATGTCCTCCTCCTCCAGAGCGTGGCGTCGTCGATCGTAGATCACCTCACGCTGCTGGTTCATCACGTCGTCGTACTCCAGCAAATGTTTGCGGATCTCGAAGTTCCGACCCTCCACGCGCTTTTGGGCACGCTCGATCGAGCGCGTGACCATGCTGTGTTCGATCACCTCGCCCTCTTCGGCTCCGAGACGATCCATGATTCGCGCGATCCGTTCCGACCCGAACAAACGCATCAGGTTGTCTTCGAGCGAAATGAAAAACCGAGAACTGCCCGGGTCGCCCTGACGACCGGAACGCCCCCGTAGCTGCCGGTCGATCCGTCGGGCCTCGTGACGTTCGGTTCCGATGATATGCAGACCACACGGAACGTCCTCCTGGCAGCCCAACTCTTTCAGGTGCGGACAGAGCGGCTCGCTGCTTTCAGGGTTGTAAATCAGCGCACACTGATGGGTTTCCGGCGCCTTGACGACACCGTCGCCCAGCTTGATATCGGTGCCGCGCCCCGCCATGTTCGTCGCAATCGTCACGGCCCCTGGCTGTCCTGCCTGCCGGACGATGTCTGCCTCGTGTTGGTGCTGACGTGCGTTCAGAACCGAATGTTTGATCCCCTTGCGACTCAGCATCCGGGCCAGCAATTCAGACACCTCGACGGAAATCGTACCGACGAGTACGGGTAGCTTCTCGCCATTCAGCCGTTCCACCTCGTCGACCAGGGCGTTGTATTTCTCACGCTTCGTCCGAAAGATCAGGTCATCGGCGTCGATGCGGCGAACGGGTTCGTTCGTGGGGATCGTCACCACGTCGAGCTTGTAGATCTGCATCAACTCGCCCGCTTCGGTTTCCGCCGTTCCCGTCATTCCAGCCAGCTTATCGTAGAGCCGGAAATAGTTCTGCAACGTGATCGTCGCGACCGTTTGCGTGTCCCGTTCGACTTTCACACGTTCCTTGGCCTCCAGCGCCTGGTGGAGGCCGTCGGAGAACCTGCGACCCTCCTGCGGTCGCCCCGTGAACTCGTCGACGATGATCACCTTGCCCGTGTCCACCATGTACTGCACGTCTTTCTCGTAGAGCGTGTAGGCCTTCAACAGCTGTTGAACGCTATGAATCCGTTCACTCTTGGTGCCGTAATCCTGGTAAGCTTCGGCTTCGGCCCGGCTCTTGTCCTCGTCGGTCTTCCCGACATCGGATCGGATCTCGTGCAGCGTCTCATCCAGGTCAGGGAGCACGAACTCATCGGGTTGCCGGCTGATCTCCTCTCGCCCTTTTTCGGTAAGATCGATGATGTGGCTCTTTTCGTCGATGCTGAAGTAAAGCTCCGAGTCGATCTCGCCCATCAGCTTGTCACGGATGTAATCTGCCTCCACCCGACCGATCAGCTGCTTCACCCCTTCTTCCTGGAGCAGCTTCATAAAGCGCTTGTTCCGGGGGGCTCCGCGATTCACCCGGAGCAGCTGGATGCCGGCCTCGTAATCGTCCTCCTCCAGCTGACCCTCGGCATCCGCAAGAATCTGGTTCGCCACGCGGGTCTGCGCCTTCACAAGACGTTCAACGAGTGGACGCATCTCGTCAAAACGCTGGTTGTCGGCTTCGGCGACCGCCCCCGAGATGATCAGAGGCGTTCGGGCTTCGTCGATCAGAATGCTGTCGGCTTCATCGATGATGGCAAAGCTGTAACCACGCTGTAACAGGTCCTCGGGCCGAATGGCCATGTTGTCGTAGAGGTAGTCGAACCCGAACTGATCCTTGGTGCCATACGTGATGTCCGCCCGGTAGGCTTCGGCGTGGTCGCATTCCCGAACGTTAAACCCGCCGGATCCGTCCGCCTCGAGGACGTATCCCTCGATCCCCATCGTCCGGTCCTGGATGATGCCGACCGACAGACCCAGCCAGACGTAGAGCGGCCCGATCCACATGGCGTCGCGTTTCGCGAGATAGGAATTCACCGTGACCAGGTGGACACCCCGTCCGGTCAGGGCGTTCAGATACATCGGGAAACCCGCGACCAGGGTCTTCCCTTCACCCGTAGCCATCTCGGCTACCTTGCCCTCGTGCAGGACGATCCCACCGATCAGCTGGACGTCGTAGGGCACCATATCCCACGTGTAATTCTCGCCGGCCCGGTCCCAACTCTGACCCAGCATCCGCCGGCACGTCTCTTTGAAAACCGCGAACGCCTCGGGCATGAGCTCGTCGAGCGTATCCGCCTCGACCGCCTTCACATCGGACTCGGCCTCCTCGGTCTGGTCCAGGATACCCTGGCGTTCAGGTCCCTCCAGACCGATCAACCGGTTCCTCAGTTCATCCAGCTCCGTCGAGATATCCCGCGTCGATTCCCGCAGCCGTTCTCGAAGGGAGCTGGTTTTGGACTGCAGGTCGGCGTCCGAGATGTCTTTCAGGCCCTCCCAGATCCCGTTGATCTGGTCCGCGGCCGGCTGAAGTTTCTTGACGTCGCGGTCGTGTTTGGACCCGAACAGTTTTGTCAACGCGTTCATCATGGTGTACGATTCCGAAGGTGATCAGCTACCGCTGAGGAGACGTTCTGCCAAGAACGGCGGCAGGCCGGCTTCCAGTATTTTTGCCTGGGCGCTGGGGAGGTCGTAGGCCACGCGGATCAGTTCGATCGTCGGTGTTCCGTCGTCGACGAGACAGAACGCCGCGCGGGGGTCTCGATCCCGTGGCTGCCCGACACTACCAACGTTCACGATGCACCGTGCGTCGGACACGTCGAAAGATCCCTCGACAGATACCACTTCGCCAGTCCCGTCGGCATAAATAAACGCCCGGTGGGAATGGCCAACAAACGTCAACCGTGCATCTGTCGCGCGGAGCGCGGGTTCCGCGTCGCCGCCCGTGAACAGATAGGGGAATGTTTCCGGTTCTTCCGGAGACCCGTGGACGAAGTGCCAGTCGCCCTCACGATGCTCGAAAGGCAAGTCCGACAACAGGTCGGCGTGTGCCGTGCTCAACGTTGAGGCCGTCCACCTGATGGCCTCCGAAGCGAAGCGGTTCATCCACGACAGATCTTCCAGCCCGACGGCCGCACGGTCGTGATTGCCGGCGACGATCACGTCCGCCCGGTCCCGAATCACATCGACACAGTAGCCAGGATCGGCACCGTAGCCGACGATGTCACCCAGACAGACGATCCGCCCGACCCCCCTGGCATCACAGCACGCGAGCACCGCATCCAGGGCTTCGGCGTTGCCGTGTATGTCCGACAGAACCGCGACCTTCACGGTCAGCCGTCCCTTTCGGTCGCCCCCGACGCGTCTCCAGAATCGACAGGTGTCAGATCGCCCTGGGCGAGCCGGTCCAGGACCCCGTTGATGAAGGCTGGCGCCTTTTCAACGCTGTATCGCTTCGCGAGTTCGATCGCCTCGTCGATCGACACCTTGACGGGCACTTCTTCAAAATGCTCGATCTCCGTCAACGCCATCCACATCAGGATACGGTCGATGCGCGACAGACGGTCGATCGACCAGTTTTCCGTCACTTCTCCAATCCGCGTATCGAGCGCTTCACGCGCCTCCCACGTCTTCGCCCCGAGGGTCCGGGCGAACGACGAGGCCTCCTCGGACAATCCTGACCGCAGCGCCATCGTTCGCAGCGTCTGCTCGACGGGATCGCCTGAACTCAGGGACCAGTAAAGTCCCTGGAGCACCGCCTCTCGCGCCTTGCGACGGGACCCCGTCATCCCTCCAGATCACCCATCAGGTTCGCCATCTCAATCGCGCTGAGTGCGGCGTCCCAGCCCTTATTCCCGGCCTTCGTCCCTGCCCGCTCGATGGCCTGCTCGATCGTTTCGGTCGTTAGCACACCGAAGATGACCGGCACGCCCGTCTCCTGCGACGCAGCGGCGATCCCTTTGGAAGCTTCGGCCGCGACATACTCGGAATGGGGTGTCGCACCCCGAATCACGGCGCCCAGGCAGATCACGGCGTCGTAGCTTCCGCTCGCGGCCAGCTTGCGCGCGACGAGTGGTATTTCGAACGACCCGGGCACCCAGACCACGTCCACCCCATCCACGTCGGCTCCGTGACGTCTCAGGCAATCGAGCGCACCCTCCAGCAGTTCTTTCGTGATGAACGCGTTGAACCGGCCCACGACGATGCCGAATCGTCTGCCGTCGGCGTTCAGTGTGCCCTCAATGACCTTCGGCATGCTGATCTCCCGGTGTCCCGTCTTCCAACGTGAGGTCTTCGTCGCTGAACAGGTGACCCATTCGCAGGCGCTTGGTCCGCAGGTAATTGATGTTGTATCGATTCGCCTGAATCGCCATCGCCTCCCGCGCGATGATCTCGATCCCGTAGGCTTCGAGTCCCACGCGCTTCGAGGGGTTGTTCGTGATCAGACGAATCTTGCGCGCCCCCAGATCGGACAGAATCTGGGCGCCAATCCCGTAATCCCGTTCGTCCATTTTGTAGCCCAGCTTGACGTTCGCGTCGACCGTGTCGTAGCCCGATTCCTGAAGCTTGTAGGCCCGGATCTTTTGACGCAATCCAATGCCCCGGCCTTCCTGCCGCATGTAAACGAGCACGCCTCGACCTGCCCTCGCGATCATCTTGAGCGCCGCATCCAGGTTCTGGGCACAATCGCAGCGCAGCGATCCGAGCGCGTCCCCCGTCAGACACTCGGAGTGCATCCGCACGAGCACCGGTTCGCCATCGTTGAATGCCCCCGTCGTCAGTGCCACGTGCTCGCGCTCATCCACATCCGACTCGTACAGGTGGAGTTGGAACTCACCATATTGCGTCGGCATGTCGACCGACTCGAGACACCGGACCAGCTTTTCCGAGCGGCTTCGATACGCGATCAGATCCTTGATCGTGATCACCCTGAGCGAGAACCGTCGGGCCAACTCCTGCAACTGAGGAAGACGCGCCATCGTTCCGTCCGCGTTCAGGATCTCGCACAGAACACCGGCTGGCGCCAGCCCCGCCAGCCTGGCCAGGTCTACCGTCGCCTCCGTGTGGCCCGCCCTCCGCAGCACGCCACCCGGTCGCGCTTTGAGCGGAAAAACGTGACCAGGACGACCAAAGTCGGTCGCCACGGCCGCCGGGTCCACGAATCGCCGAATCGTCTCCGCTCGGTCGCTCGCCGAGATTCCGGTCGTCGTTCCCTCGACCGCATCGATGCTCACGGTGAAAGGCGTTCCGTGCAACGCCGTGTTCTCGTCCACCATCATATCGAGCTGTAGATCTCGCAGCCGTTCTTCGGTTGCGGGCAGACAGACCAACCCACGACCGTGTGTGGCCAGAAAGTTGATGGCCTCTGGCGTCACCTTCTCGGCCGCCAGAATGAAATCGCCCTCGTTCTCACGATCCTCGTCATCGACGACGATCACGATCTTGCCGTTCGCGATGTTCTCGATGGCATCTTCGATCGAGTCGAGACTGGACTCTGTTTTCGATTCGCTCATAACCCGAATCCCGCGCGTTGTAGGGTAGCTAACGTCAGGCCTCCAGCTTCCTCGCTCGTGCCGACAAGCCGTTCGAGGTATCTCGCCACGATGTCGACCTCCAGATTCACACGATCGCCCTGGCGGCGATCGCTCATCGTCGTCACCCGCATCGTATGCGGAATGATCGTCACTGCGAATCGATCCGCGTCCACCCACACGACCGTCAGACTGATTCCGTCGACGGCGATCGATCCTTTTTCCGCCACATACCGGCTGAGCGCGACCGGCATTTCGATCGTGTAATCCGTATGATCGCCTCCGTCGTCGCACGTAGCGACCCGACCCACGCCATCCACGTGGCCCTGCACGAGATGTCCATCCAGACGATCGGAAAGACGAACCGAGCGCTCGAGATTCATCCGGTCACCCAACCCCAAAGCCCCCATCGTCGTTCGCTTCAGCGTTTCTTCAACCGACTCCACCGTAAACGTCGGCGCAGAGACTTCAACCGCCGTGTGGCACGCTCCGGCCAGACTCACGCTGTCTCCAACCTTCATTCCATCCAACACCGTGGGGGCTTCGATCTTCGTCTGCTGGTAGCCGGACCGTCGGTCGATCGACCGAACGGTTCCAACTTCTTCAACGATTCCCGTAAACACGCTCGTCGCTCCAGGTTCGGTCCCCGTCGACACGAAGCAGGCACGTTAAGCCCGTCGCGTCAGACCACATCACCTTCGTAGAGGAGGTCCGATCCCAACCATTCCGTCCGAACATTGGACAGTTGGACGCTCTCCTCGATCCTTCGGATTCCCAAATCGTCGACGGAAGGAATCCCGGCGCCCAGCATTCGCGGTGAGATGAACATCGCGATCCTGTCGACGCAACGCGCCCGCAGAAACGCGGTAGCCACGCGGCTCCCTCCCTCTACCAGCACGTGAATCACATCTTCTGATCCGAGCGTGTCCAGCAAGGCTTCGACCCGCGGCCGACCCGTTTCATCGGTCGCGACGGTCATTATCCGGGCCCCGCTCGCCTCCAGCTGCTTCCGCGCATCGGCATCGGCACCATTTGCGGCCACGATCGTCGCCCCCGGAAGACACTTCGCGTCAGGTGGCGTGCGCAGCTGGGTGTCGAGCACGACACGCAGGGGATTCTCACCCTCCACGTGACGAACCGTCAATCGGGGATCGTCGGCCAGTACGCTACCCACACCCACCACGATGGCCTGGGCCTCGGCCCGTAGCCCGTGCCCTCTGGCCCTCGCAGCCACGCCCGTGATCCACTTGGAATCGCCCGTACACGTCGCGATCGATCCATCCAGAGACTGCGCGAGCTTGAGAGTCACGTTGGGCCGCCCCGTGCGGCGATGGGTCAGGTAGGCCGTATTCAGCTTCTCAGCCTCGTCGGCCAACAACCCCACCTCGACGGTGATGCCAGCGTCCCGCAATCGCTCGAACCCCGCGCCCGAAACACGTGCGTCCGGATCCTCCAGACAGCAGACCACTCGTCCTACGTTCCGATTCACGAGCAAGTCCGCGCACGCCGGTGTCCGACCCTCGAAGGCACACGGCTCGAGGGTCAAGTAGACGGTCGACCCTGCAACCTCCCCGCCCGCGTCGTCGATCGCCGCAACTTCTGCGTGGGCGGTTCCGGGACGAACGTGGTAGCCACGGCCCAGGATCTCTCCATCCCGCACGACGACGGCGCCAACCATCGGATTGGGCCGGGCCGTCAGCCGTCCGCGCTCGGCGAGTGTCAAGGCCTGACGAATGTAGTCGGCATCGATCACTGGCGGGGTAGGGTCATCCGACAATAGGTCTCCGCGGTCCGCTCAATTCTTCACGTCGAACAGACGCTTGGCCACGCCCACGTTGCCCAACCCATCCACCGCTCGCACGACGATCGTGTACTCTCCAGACGCCAACCCATCCAGCTTCGCACCGAACGCTTCCTCCGTCGAGTCGAAGATGTCATCCGACGGGAACAGAACGTGCCACGGTCCCGCGTTCAGAGAATAGGCAGCTTCGACAAGGGCGGTCGTCGCGTCGCTCATCCGACCCTCGATACGCACGGCCCCGGATGACAGCGTCGAAATCTCCAGCGAAACGACGGGCGGTGTGTGATCGATCTCGAACGGCTCGCTCAGTCTCTCGGCCGACAGGGCCAGATGCGGCGGATTGCTCGCCTCGTCGGAAACCGTCAACCGAACCTGCATCGCGCCTTCGGGTGCCGACTCGGTGTTCCACGTGTAGCTGGTGGCCGTCAGGTCGTCCTCGAGAAGCTTCCAATCGCGTTCGGCTCGACCCTTGAAATGCAAGGCGTAGACAAGATCGTCATCGTTCACGTCCGCGCCGGACCAATCGAGCTTCCAGACTCCCCGAGCGTCCGACCCTCCGACCGACCCACGGGGACCGTTGGGGCCGCCCTTGGCCTGCGGCCCATCCCCGTTCGCCTTCGACCCGGGTGCCGAGACACGGAACGTCAGCACCATAGGCCGGACGTTGTCTTGCAGCCCCGCGATCCTGACGCGCCGCAACAGAGGAGATGATCCGCCACTCCCGGTCAGCGTCGCACGATACTGAATGAACCTCGCTGCAGGACTCGCAATGCGCCCGTCTGCGACGACCGCCCAATCGCTCCAGGTCTCATCCGGCGTCTCGCGATTCCCACTCCGTGTTTCGAACCCGAGCGACGCCCCCTTTGCCGTCTCAGCCTGGGCGGTCAGCTGACCCCAGCGGGAAACGAGACCGAAGTCTTCGGGTTCACTCGTCAAAACACCCTTCGCTGAGGCTCCGGAATCGATCGACCAGATCTTCCCCGTGCCGGCGGAGCCCAGCCATCCGCCACCGCGACCGTTCGATAGAAACGTCCAGGGCGACGCCTCGTGCAGACGCGCGACCAGGGCGTGACCGCCCCGTGGATAGACGTGGTGGAGCCCTCCCTCGTCGCCCGTGACGATCTCGATTGCGCCGTCCGCGTTTTCGCCAACCGACAGCATCATCGCCGCCGACGTCTCCCAAAGCCTGTAGCCCGAACCCGACGGCTGAATCGCGTAGAGCGCGGACCGCGAACGGGATCCTGGGGACTCTGCGGCGCGCGAGCTCCCACCCGATGGCGTCACACGGACATCCTGCGACATCGCGCCGGCATACAGTGTGCCGTCGGCGGCGAGGGCCATCGTGTGAACTTCGTTTTCTATCGCATCGTAAAGCACGGTCGCGTCTTTCTCCTCGATGCGATAGATCAACCCATTTTCATCCGTGCCGGCGTAGAGGATTCCGTCGGACCTCCGTAGCAGCGAAACGACATTCGCGTCGGCGGCCTCGAGCACTGTTTCGACATCGCCACCCAACGACACGGACACGACACGACCTTGCTGCCCACCGGTTGCGGCGTAGATGCGCCCGCGAGCGAGCGCGAGTGCCCATACGTGGTGATCGCCTGTGTGTGCGAGCGTTCTCGGTTCCTTCCCGGGTGAGATGGCATAGATCAACCCACTTGGCGACGATCCGGCGTAGACCGTTCCGTCCGACCCCACCACGAGGGCGAAGATCGCCACTTCGGGTGAATCGAAGACGAGCTCAGGATCACCACCGGAGGAAATCCGGTAGATCCGCCCTTCGTTCCCGGTTCCCGCGTAGATCGTTCCACTGCCGTCCTGCGCGAGCGACCAGACATAGCTCTCGTCGGTCGTGGCAAACGGAGCGACCGAAGGTCCGAGACGTACGGTCCCCTCCCGTGACACCGACAGATCCTGGATCTCTCCTTCGAGGAAATGCGCCTGGGTATCCTGTTCCCAGATTCGGGGTTCGACGGCGCACACGTGATGCGCACCGATAAGAATCGAAATCGACAGCCAAAGCGCCTTCATCGTCCCTCTTTCTCTGTCGAAGATGGTGACGTCCGGCGGTGCGTGCCGCCGAATCGCAGCCCCGGTTGCTGGTCACCCACGTAGAGGAAAACGGTCTGGCTTCCGGACAGGACATAGTCGGTCGACACGCGTTCGTGAGAGAGCACCGAACTGCTCACGGCCGCGATTGAACCACTCTCGCGCCCCATCGCCAGGGCTGCAAGAACCGACGGCGGAAGGACGGCCATTTCCCGCCCCTCGATTGTCGCCCCCCGCCGTTGCGCGGAAAGCTCGATCACCATCTCGTCATTCCTGGGCAACTCCCCGAGCTTCCGAAGCAGGTGTGAGATGTCCTGGGGGCGATACTCCGCCGGAACCCGCTTGGCGTCGGCCGTGTTGTGATCTTTCGCGCTCGAAACACGCAAAGTCAACTGCTGGTCCTTCACGAACGACGGCAGCACGACCGACGTCGCGATCTCGTGCGGTTCGCCCAGGTATGGCCGGACGATCACACGGAGATCGACCGCATCGCCAGCCTCGAAACGGGACCGGTCCAAACGGACCCCGACGATTTTTGCGGCGTGAACCGTTTCGACCACGTCGAGATCGAAAGAGGCGCGCACCACCCGCACCGTCTCATACGGGTTCTGAACCAACATATCGAACGGGCGCGTCACACCACCGATACTCTCGCCGAGCCCGAGTGGACCCGCATAGACGTTCTCGAGTTCGAGTGGATCGTATCCATCCAGCTCGATCGTCGAGCGGGTACTTACGGTCACCTCACCCGCCGCCTGCTGTGACGTGATTAACGCACTTACGATCGAGGCCTGCGTGTAGAGCGGTCCAAACCTCCGATCCCGCAGCACTTCGATCTCGTAGGTCTCCTCACGGCTCGGCGACCGAACGACGATCGAAACCGGCATCATATCCACGGTCTGTCCGAGAACACCCCCGATACCCGGTGCGCGATCTTGCGTGACGGCACCGATCTGGCGCACGGCAGACCCGATTTTAAAAGAGATAAACTGGCTTGGGATGACGTCGTGGATGAACGCCGTTGTCATGGGCAGGGAGGTCGTTCCGCTGAACATCATCGGATGTCCCCACGCGATTGTACGATCTCCTTCGATCCACGTAAGCGTCCCGATGCTCGTCATATCCAGGTCGCCCCGCACGAATTGTACGCCGATGGCAGCTCCTGGCTCCAGTGGCCCATCGGGCAGGGAAGCGTCGGCACCGCCGGTACCCTGGACGGGGAGAAGCCCGTAGGGCGCGAGTCGATCGCGGAGATCATCGACGACCGAAGAAGCGAATCCCGAGGCGAAGACGGGCGTCGTCACCGGTCTGAGAGAAGCCAGGTCCATCGAGTTCAGGGGGTCGTGCTTCCGAGATAGAGAAGAGGTAGCCCCCATCCGAGTTGCCGGCACGGTATCCGGTCGATCCAGTATTTCGAGCATCTCTTCGATCGGGGTAATTCCCATAACCGCCTCTTTGGAAAAAGCCCACCCCAGCGCGACTGCCCCGATCAGCTTGCCGTCCACGAACACGGGACTTCCACTTATGCCCAGAATGCCCTGAGTCCGGTCGATCGTTTCGCCCGAAAGACGTGCAAGAATCACATCGGACCTGGCTCCGAAGACATTCTTGACGACTCCCAGGATCTCGACGTCGAAAGAATCGATTTTCGTGCCGTGAAACACCGTCCTGCCTACGCCTTTCATCCCCCGAGTAACAGCATCGGTAGGAAGAATGTCGGGTTCACTTCCGACGGGGCTGTCGAGAGCCCCGACCAGTAGCACGAGTAGAGCCGTTAGAATCAAACGAAAATGCACGCAAGTGCCTTTAGTTTTGGGAGTTTATCCTTCAAGGCCAAGAATCTACCGTTGGTAGGTAAGCGTGTCAAGCCGGCTGGTTCGGAGAGGACCCTTTACTGGTAAGAAAAGCGGTCCGACCTTAAGGGTATCGCCTTCCACTTCGGTGAACAAGCTTGTGACCTCAGGATTCGTGAATTATACTGTCGATTCATGCGCATCGCGCTCCTGACCGTCGGACGGTGCAAGGACCCCCCGCTACGCGAGGCCGGCGACGGATACGCCAAAAGACTCGGTCATTACACCACATTTGTGGAGAAGCACGTGGCCGAAGAACGGGCGAGCAAGGGTCGTGGAAGCAGATCCCACGGGATTCGGCAGATCGTAGCAGCCGAGGGTGAGCGCATCCTCGGTGCCGTTCCGGATCGAGCTTATCTGGTTGCGATGGATGCAGCGGGTGAATCGGTCGATTCTGCTGGATTGGCGCGGAAAATAGAGGAAATCGCGACACGAAGCGTGGCTGTGCTCACCTTCGCTATCGGAGGCGCCTTCGGCCTGTCCGATGAGGTGATCACGCGAACTGACTGGCGTCTATCGCTGTCGACCATGACGTTGCCACACGAAATGGCACGTCTAATCCTATTGGAGCAACTCTACCGCGCCTTTACGATCGTGCGCGGCGAAAACTATCACAAATAAGGCCCGAGGGCGGTGGTCCCAAACAGCCGGGGAGAGATGATTCCGCGTGTGTGGTAACACCTCAAGGAATCCGGCTGTCTAAAGACGCACCTGTCCTCGGGTCGCTTCTTTTAGGCGAAACGATCGGCCGACGAGTCGAAAGCTTTTTGGGGAGCTACAGCGCGATTTCCGGAGGGGATACAAACTGCAGAAACCATCGTGCTTCGCGGGTGAAACGCGATCGTTTTCGTAACAGGAAAGGAGCCCTTCTGCTCAAAGCAATCTCATAATAAGCCATTGTTTTTGCTGAGTCAAGAGCAATGAGGGCGAGCTCGGAAGAGCAGTCGAAGAGGGCGTTAGAGGCCGCCAAAACCGAACGGAACGGAACGCGCGGACAGAGTGTTTGGTGGGTTAGTTGAACGACTGAAGTCGGAAACGGTAACGCCTGTCTAGACGACGAACCATGCCTCGGATGCGCTCCGACCGAGCGACGTCGTCGATGAGGGCGTAACAGAATCCAAGGTAGGCGAGATGGTGTCTGAACCGTCGATCGGGTTCCCGAATCACGCGGACGCCTTCCGGGGTGGAGGTGCGGTCCAGGGTGCCGGCCTGGGGGTAGGTTGCCATTCTGGGTCTCCGTTTCGAACTCCGATTGAAGCTCTCTTACTGTGACGCACCACGACCGATCAACGTTCCATCTATTGTAGTGCACATGCGTTCATCTACCAAGACTCTTTTTCAACAAATAGACAGAATGTGGCCACACGGCCTTGATCTTATCCGACCACAATGCGATATTCGTCAAACTGATTCACCAAACTGAACAAGGAGTCCACGAAGACCCAGTGACTTTACGCACACTCGATTGCCCCGGGAGGAACGGACCCTGTCCCGGACTCGGATAGTCGGCCGGCGCTCGCTTTTCAGCGGGCCCCGAAGCCGATGCGGCGGCTATGCCCCCTGTCGATACTCATTCGACAGGGGGCTTTTTGTTTGTTCCCCTCCCAGTCGCGCACCCCCTCAAAAATACGTGCCTCGGCTTGACGACGACCTTCGCAAATCCTGTCAAACCGAAACGGTGAGACTCTCAATGACGCAGCAATCCGAACAGATCTTGATTCAACGAGCCGTCCGCGGCGACCAGCGAGCCTACTCCAGCCTTTATCACGCCCACTGTGCCCGCATCGCGGCGACCGTCGCTCAACGCACCGACTATGACGACGACATCGACGATCTTGTACAGCAAACCTTCATTCGCGCTTTTCGTGCGTTGCCCCGCTTCAGGGGAGACGCTGCCTTTTCGACGTGGCTGACCCGGATCGCGATGAATGTGTGCAACAGTCACCACGACGGCCGCCGAGTCACACTACCTCTCGACGCGCTCGATCGCACGCCCGAATCCGCTGGGCATTGCCCGAAGCCAAGGCCCGATCAGGTCCTTCAACAGAAACAGCAGGTAGGTCGGGTCGTGCGCGAGATCGATGCACTCCCGGAGCGATACCGTCGGGCACTCCAGCTCCATTACATCGAAGACCGGCCCTACCCGGAAATCGTCGAGCAACTGGGGGTGCCCTCGGGAACGATCAAGACCTGGCTGCACCGTGGCCGTAACCGTATACGAGCGTCGATCGAAGCGGCCGACGCCCTGTAACCGCTTGAGGCGACCAGCGGGCAGTCGTATACTCTCCGTCGTGGTCACCGGTCCGATGTCCAGGAGTGGTTGAGGAGCTCATTTGTCGTCGAACCTTCGTCAGAAACTGCTGATCCTGTATTTGCATTCTCCTGACCTCAACAGCAAAGTCGTTGCCTGGTCGGCTTACGACGGCGCGAGGGAGGAGATGAACACCTCGGGCGATTCGGAGGAGCCCCCCTACGGCTCCGTCGTCGAAGCGATGAACGACGGCTGGCGAGTGGTTCAGTTTCCCCAACAATTCCCGGCGTATCCTGAGTTCTTCTACTTTTCCCACGACACACCACGAGAGATGGGTGGCACGATGTTCCTGCCGGGCAGCCACTTTCGCCGCATCTCCGAGTCGGATGTGGCCCGCTACCAGAATTTCCTCGGGCAGGTACCGATGGTCTGCGAAGCAGGTACCGTCGCCGTCGCTCACCACGGAATCTGGCACTGCGCACAACCCAACCTGACCGGCAACAAGCGGTATATGTTCAAGCTCCGGCTCAACCCGACCGTCAGGCAGCGTCAACTATGGAACACCCACGACATCGAGGACCCCGAAATCGGCAAGATTCTGAGCACGAACCACGGGTGGTATGGTAACGAAGTCCGTTTGGAGATCGTCAATCGCATCAGATTCTGGCGCTTTCTCACAGGTAACGACGACTTCGACGTTTCCTATTGGCTGTCGAGACTCGAGAATAAGCCCGAGACCGAGCTCACCGTAAGCTGACCTTCGGCAGTCGACAGGTCAGCGAAATCCTGAAACTTCCTTTGCGCAGCTCTGTCTGATTGGAAAAGCGACAAATCTGATGACACGCACACGATCACTCACCGTCACCCAGCGAGCAGCCGCGATCGTTTTCACCACGATCGGTCCGGATCCGTACGTCCCGCCGGAATAGCTGACGCTCGAGAGCATCTACGCGGAGGCCCGCCGGCAGAAATGCCGGCGGGCCTTTTTTTGGCTATATCCGGATCTCTCAACGAGATGAAGTGGGTGAAGGTGCCGTGGTTCCTGGCATGGGGGCGCGGTTAGAGTGTGCGGAACCTCTTCGGAATCTGCTCAGGGATGTTTATGTCTCCGACGGTAAGGAAGATCATATCGTTGAATGCGTCGAGTGTGCGGAATCCGCTGGCTCGGTTCTTGACGATTTGGACGATTCGGTTGAGGCCTTCGGCGATGGCGTTGGTAAGACGCGTGTTCACGAATGCGAGGACGCCGAAGAAGTGCTGTCGCAGGGTCCTGACGAACTTTCGCAGGGGTTCAAGTCGACTTCTGAGTGCGGACGTCGTCCAGCATTTCAGGAAGCGTTCGGCAGCCCAGGGCGCTTTGTATTCCCAGAACTGCTCGAACTCGTCCTTGAGTCTCCAGGCTCTATAGATTCGGTAGTTCGCCTTCTCCAGTGCTTTGAGTGTCCGAGTATCCCCTCTGGAGCGTGTCGCTGAGTGCCGGTAGAGGAGCCATCGGAGGCCCTTCATGGCTTTGCGCTCATCCGGGGCAGCTTTACGCCACTGGTCCTTACGGACCTCGTCAACGGCGGCATTGAGAGCCTTGACGATGTGAAAGCGATCGAGGACCAGCTTGGCATTCGGACAGTGTTCCTGGATGGCTCCGATGTAAGCTTCGCTCATGTCGCAGCAGGCCCACTCGATCTTGGATCTCCGGTAGGGACTGAGAGCCTCTGTGAAGAACCGATCGATCGTTTTACGCGCCCTGCCGCGGCCAACCCACACCACGCAGGAGCGGTCCAGATCGTAAACGAGCGTGGCGTACCTGTGACGCTTGGCGTAGGAGATCTCGTCGATCCCGATGGTTTTGAGCCCTCGGATACGATGACCTTCACGAAGCCGCGTGATGGATCGGTGAAGGAGATCCGACAGCGTCGAGGCAGAGATGCGCAGCAACTCGGACGCCGCCTTCTGCGTCATGGTCTGGCAGTAGCGCAGCATGGCATACTCGAAGCGATACGTCACCCGAGAGAACCGCTCCGCCCACGGAATCTCCTCGACCACACGACCGTGGGTAGGACACCGAATCTCCCGAGGATGGTAGAGAAGCCAGACCCTCCACCCGCACACCGGAATGTCACGCCACCGACGCGGATGGGGCATTGTGCGGACGATTTTACCTCGACGGCCGCACTCCGGACAACAACAACCATTCTTATGTGGCTTTACGGCGATGACGAAGCAGCTTCTCCCCTCAAACCACCAGCTGACAACACGGAACCCCTTGAATCTCAGCAGTTTCGATAGTAATCTGCTCCCGGTCATAGGTCGCACCCCCTTCGCTTTGATTGTCCTACACACACAACCAAGCGTAGGGAACGATCTATGACCTTGTCATTCTATAGTTTCACCGTTGAGAAACCCGGATAGAGCCTTTTTTTATTGGAACACAATGTGACCGATCGCTATCGCGCCAACATAACGCGCTACACGACCTACCGGCTCTTTCGCAGCCTCCTCATCATCGGGCCCGTGCTCACGCCCTACCTGCCCGGCAAAGGGTTGAACTACGCCCAGATCCTTACGCTGCAGAGCATTGCGGCTGTTTCCGTCGTCGTGTTCGAGATCCCGACAGGCGCCATCGCCGACAAGGTCTCCCGAAAGCTCTCCCTAACCCTGTCGACGCTGCTCCACGCACACCTACATCTACGCCACCGATTTCGTCTACCTGGCCGTCGCCGAAGCGCTGTTCGGCCTGGGAGCGACGTTCGGAAGCGGAGCGGATTCGGCCATCCTGTTCGAGAGTCTCGACCGGATAGGAAGGAAAGACGACTATGCGCGCGTCGAGAGTCGGACCGCCTCTCTCTCGTTCGTGGGTCAGGCCATTGGCTGTGTGGCGAGCAGTTGGCTCTACGTCATCGACCCGAACCTGCCGTTTGGCTTCAGTGTCGGCTTTATGCTCGTCGCAACAGGCGTCGGGTGGCTCCTCCACGAACCCGATCGTGTGATCAGTACGCACACCTACGGCGCCCACGTCTGGTCGAGCCTCGCGGAGATGCGACACGCGCCGGCACTCCTGTGGGTCTCGGGCTCACGTCGACGATGGGACTCGTCTACCGAACCGGCTTCTGGCTCTACGAACCCTACCTCAAGCTGAACGACGTGCCGGTCGCCTGGTACGGAACGATCTTCTTCATCTTCAACGTGATCGCCGCCCTCGTGGCCCGCCTGGGGGGTCGCATCCGTCGGGAACGTCGGGCTCTGCTGCTCGCCCTCCAGCAGATCGTCAGAGGCCTCTATCGTCCCACACTGACTGCTTACGTCAACGAACGGATCCGGGACGAAAACCGGGCGACGATGATCTCGATCGTAGGCGTGGCTCCGAACCTCGCGTTCGCAGCGTTCTCTCCGTTCGTCGGACTCGCCTTCGATCGACTCGGCGTCGTCGCCACCTATGTATCGGTCGGCACGATCTCCGTGGTCGGTTGGATGATGCTCCTAACCACTCGCGTTAAAGAGCTGACCCGCCGAGAATCTCGCCTAGACAGCCTGGCGTGATCGCTCTCCAAGGCTCAGGTCTGTGGCGGACTGAGACCTCGAACGGGGTTTCCCTCAGCCGCCCGGACTCGGGCCTCTGCCCACCGGAAGTGAATCACGAACAACACGACGCTGATGACCGTCACGATCAGACTCGTCACGATCGACCGAGGGCCCGGTATCGAACGATCTCGCGATGTTCTTTCTTCGCTGCCTCGAACATTGTTTGTAATGCTTCGTCGCTGGGAACGTATCCGCTCTCTCCGTTGTCTGCCAGCACGTCGACCTTGTAGTTCTCGAACGACGCGTAGCTCGGTCCTCGATAGCGACGCGATTTAAGTGGATTTCTCGCATCCATCCCCGAACCGATGATCTCGATCACGGAAAGTAAAACGGTGACGATCGCGATAAGACACACAGCATAGCCGTAGATGGCTCCGATGGGATAGGATTTCCCGTTCACCTTCACCTCCTCGCGGACGATATCGCATTGAACTAGTGTCTCGTCTCAGGAATAACTAGAAAAATTCGTGATACAGTCGTAAGGTTCCTCAGGCACTCATTGTGAGGAGGAACCGATGGCAAGAGGTCGTCCGTTACAACCACTGAACATCAGTGATGAAGTCCGCGATCAACTCCAGTCGTTGTCCGGTTCGCGCAGCATGCCTCACGCTCTGGTGCGTCGGGCGAAGATCGTCCTGCTGAGCGATGGTGGTCTGACCAATCAGGAGATCGCCGAACGAGTCGGGTTGTCCGGAGCGTCCGTTGGCAAATGGCGCCGTCGCTTCTGCGAGCAAGGCTTGATGGGACTGTATGACGAGTTACGTCCTGGTGGTCCGCGGTCCGTTAGCGACGAAGAGATCTCCTCACTCATCTACAAGACGCTCAAGAAGAAGCCGAAGAATGCCACCCACTGGACCTGTCGAGCGATGGCCGATGAGACGGGCCTCTCAAAGTCCACAGTGCAACGTGTATGGAGAGCCTTTGGACTGCAGCCGCATCGGCAGAAGCACTTCAAGCTGTCGAACGATCCCTTCTTCGTCGAGAAAGTCAGGGATATCGTCGGTTTATACCTGAACCCGCCGGACAACGCAATGGTGCTCTGCATAGACGAGAAGAGCCAGATTCAAGCACTCGAACGGACGCAACCGATTCTCCCTTTGGGCCTCGGGTATGTCGAGGGCGTCACTCACAGCTATACACGGCACGGCACGACTACCCTCTTTGCGGCGCTCAACATCGCATCAGGAAAAGTCCTGACTCAGTGCAAGCCCAGACATCGCAACAGAGAGTTCCTTCAGTTCCTCAAGCACATTGACAAAAACGTCCCGAAGGATCTCGACATCCATCTGGTCGTCGATAACTACGGCACTCACAAGCACCAGAACGTCAAACGTTGGCTCACCTCACGTAAAAGATACCACGTGCACTACACACCAACGTATGCCTCCTGGCTAAACCAGGTAGAGATCTGGTTCGGCATCATCACACAAAGAGCAATCCGACGAGGAACCTTTCGGAACGTCAAGGATCTGATCACCTGCATCCAGAAGTTCACAGACCAATACAATCAGAACTCAAAGCCTTTCGTGTGGACGGCAACCGCTGACTCGATCCTCGACAAACTCAACAGACTTCTAAAACTTATTCGCGGGACACGACACTAGCCTGAATCATGCATGAATTTGAGTTTAGGTTGTTTTGGAGTGATGTGATCACGCACAGGATTTGTTCTCGGCTTCTTCGGATGTCCAAGGTCCCGTAAGCGGTCTCTACGAGTCGCAAGAGTCACGATTTTCGTCCGGAACAGGTGTTGTTTTGCGACGTGTACATAGCTGTCCCCGGTATAGATCGGCGTTGTTACTGCGTGTTCGTTTCGAGCCTGGTGATGATTGACACCAAGACGTTTTTGAGTGGATACGATGTTGGAAAATGGAATCGGATTCTTCGTGCGCTTTCAATGACTCTCGCGCCGATTTTGAGGAAACGGTTCTGTATCGTGTTGACCTGAGGTTTGGTCCACGCGGTGCCCTTGAGTCCCTGTGATCGGAGTGCGTGAAGCAAGGCGTATGCAGCACTGTGTAGAAAGAGTCGGAACTGGTTGGCTTCAAACTTGTGGCACGATGTTCGATCGGAGTGAAGGAATGTTTGTGGTCCTTGATGAAGCCTTCCGTGCGTCCCCTTGCGCAGTAGATACGATCATAGATAAAGCCGTCTCGATTACTCTGTAAATTGGTCACGCGGTATCTTGGATTTGCTTCGCCGTTTGTGACTTCAGCCTTGTGAATGATCCGGCGAGGCTGCCGGTAGGTGCCAGCCTGATATGAGAAGGATGAGAACAAGCGAATCGTCTCCTTATGCTCGCTCAGACGTAGCGCTTGGTCCATCAGGTTTTGTCCAGCCGCTTTGAGCTTGGAGTTGGCGCCCTGGCCCAGAACGTAGTAGATACCGTTGTCTTCGCAGAAATCGTGCATCTCTGGTGAGCTGAACTTTGAGTCTGCGCGAACGATGATCTCCACGTTTGGCCAAGATCCGCGTAGGTGTTCCACCAAGCGCTTGAGAATAGAAACGACCTGTTTGAGCTATAATCAAAAGGTGTGGAAAAAGAGAAAGGGCGACCCTACCCTTCCCGTGAGATAGTTGATTCACACAAAACCGGGTGAGAGGCCCGGTTGGGAAGGAGGATCGCCGTGAAGGAACATACGCATAGAGCCCCATTGAAGTCCATGCCGACGTGGGAGACGGTTGACGATTGGATCCGTGAAGAGATCCAGGGCCGGTTCCAGTCCATTCTGGAGGAGGAGGCGACCGCGTTCTTGGGCCGGTCGTGGTATGAGCGCCGAGCCGAGGTCGATAGCTCCAGGGGCTACAGGAACGGCTACGGCAAGCCCCGGCGTCTCTCGACGAGCTGCGGAACGATCAAGGTCCGGCGTCCCCGGGTTCGTGGTCTGGAAGAGCGGTTTGAAAGCCGCATCCTCCCCCTGTTCGCCCGGAGAACCAGGGCCATTGGAGATCTGCTTCCCGACCTTTATCTCCACGGTCTCTCCCAGGGCGACTTCGAGTTGTCTTTGCGTGCGCTGCTCGGTGATGGCGCGCCGCTTTCGCCGACCTCGATCGCTCGTCTTCGAGGGAAGTGGGAGGTCGACTTCCAGGACTGGAAAGAAAGGCGTCTGGATAATCGCGAACTGGTCTACGCCTGGGCTGATGGCATCTACGTCAAAGCCGGGCTCGAGCGCGAGAAGGCGTGTCTGCTGGTCGTGATCGGCGCGATGAGCGACGGCAGCAAGGAGATCCTGGCGATAGAACCCGGTTATCGAGAGTCTACAGAATCCTGGCTCACGGTGCTCCGGGATCTCCGGGATCGCGGGCTCGAACATCCTGTCCTGATCGCCGCGGACGGGAATATGGGCATCTGGGCGGCCGTTGATCAGGTCTGGCCAGAGAGCCGGCAACAACGGTGCTGGAACCACAAGATCCTCAACGTGCTCGACAAGGTCGCCAAGCGTGCACAGGCTGAAGCCCGCGCACTGCTCGTCCAGATCCCCTATGCCGGCACGAAAAAGGAGGCCGAGAAGCTCCGGAAACGCTTTGCCGCACGGTATCGCTCACAGTTCCCTGCCGCCGTGGAGACGCTCGAAAGAGACTGGGATCGGATGGTCACGTTCTACGACTTCCCGAAGGAACACTGGAAACACCTGAGAACCACGAACGTCGTCGAGAGCCCCTTTGCTTCCGTTCGGCTTCGCACAAACGCCGCCAGGCGATTCAAGAAAGTCAGGAACGCCACGACTCTCATCTGGCGTACGCTCAAGGTCGCAGAGAGCCGATTCAGGAAACTCACCGCGCCACACTTGCTACAACAAGTCTACGATCAGAAACACTCAACCGGACCGCAGGTCGAAGCCGGGAAGATGGCCGCCTGATTTCTTTTACACACCTATTGACCTGAGCTCCCCGGGTCTCAAGATCGTCGTAATGAGCTTGCCGCTTTGGCCTTCATAGATATGTAGCGGCATATAGCAGTGTTCATTGTAATACGCGTTGAAGAGTGAAAATTGTTGCGCACCGTGCGTTGGGTCATCCGTGTCGTCGATATCGAGAATGATGCTTGGGGGTGCCTGGTCATACGATGCGATGAACCCGTCTACAAAAGCCCGTGCGAGCCGATACAAATCCGAGCGTCGCACATCATTCTCAAGTCGTGTCATCGTTGATTGGCTCCCGAGATCAGGACCGGAAAGAGGAAGCCGATCGCAGGCAGCCTTGACGCCCGGATCGTGGCGCAAATCATCACAATCGACGGCATCTTCATAGCCGCAAGCGATCTGAAAAACACGCTGCTTCACAAGATCCAAAAGCGTGTGATCGATATAGCTTGGGTGACGACGATCTCGCAAAGCATCTACCATTCTGGCGATCAATCCCATCTGAGACTCAAGGGCGCGAAGCAACAGAACTCCACCGTCACTCCTGACGGCGCCACCGGCAAAATCAGCCTCAACTACCTTGCCCGAAATGCTTGCGAATGGTAACCGGATCTGACTAGGTTCTATCACGGTAGTTCCTTCCAAGTGTTGTTTTGATGTGTCAGCCCTAATGTAGGGAAAAACAAACACTTGTACAAGGAGACTACCTTTTTTATGCATAATTCAGGCTAGCGTTCACGTCCCAGGAATAACTAGAAAAATATTCGATTCTGTCGTATGGTTCCTCAAGCACTCATTCTTGGGAGGAACCGATGGCTAGAGGTCGTCCGTTACAGCCACTGAACATCAGTGATGAGGTCCACGATCAACTCGAGTCATTGTCTCGTTCGCGTAGCATGTCTCACGCTTTGGTGCGTCGCGCGAAGATCGTCTTGATGAGCGATTGCGGTCTGACCAATCAGGAGATCGCGGAACGAGTCGGGTTGTCCGGAGCGTCTGTCGGCAAGTGGCGTCGTCGCTTCTGCGAGCAAGGCTTGATGGGACTGTATGACGAATTGCGTCCTGGAGGGCCACGGTCGGTCAGCGACGAAGAGATCTCCTCCCTCATCTACAAGACGCTCAAGAAGCAACCGAAGGGTGCCACCCACTGGGACCTGTCGTTCGATGGCCGACGAGACGGGGCTCTCCAAGTCCTCGGTTCAACGTGTATGGAAAGCTTTTGGACTGCAACCGCATCGACAGAAGCACTTCAAACTGTCGAACGATCCCTTCTTCGTCGAGAAAGTCAGGGATATCGTCGGTCTATACCTGAACCCACCGGACAACGCGATGGTGCTCTGTGTAGACGAGAAGAGCCAGATTCAAGCACTCGAACGGACACAACCGATTCTTCCTTTGGGTCTCGGATACGTCGAGGGCGTCACTCACAGCTATATCCGGAACGGCACGACCACCCTCTTTGCAGCGCTCAACATCGCATCCGGCAAAGTTCTGACTCAGTGCAAGCCCAGACACCGCAACAAAGAGTTCCTTCAGTTCCTCAAGCACATCGACAAGAACGTCCCAAAGGATCTCGACATCCATCTGGTCGTCGATAATTACGGCACGCACAAGCACCCGAACGTCAAGCGTTGGCTCGCCTCACGGAAACGATATCACGTGCACTACACACCAACATATGCCTCCTGGCTGAACCAGGTAGAGATCTGGTTCGGTATCATCACCCAAAGAGCCATTCGACGAGGCACCTTCAGAAGCGTCAAGGACCTGATCGCCTGCATCAAGAAATTCACTGATCACTACAACGAGAATTCTACACCCTTCGTCTGGACCGCCACGGCAGATTCAATCCTCGAGAAAGTCCATAAACTTTTGAAGCTTATACGCGGGACGTGACACTAGTGGCCTATCACGAAAGTATTACTGGACTTTTGCTGCCAGACTAAGCGGCGTCAGTTCGAGCGTAGTCGAGAACACGCCCATTACGAATCACGAATAGGAACTTCTCGACTCCGCTCGAAGTGACCCTGCTCTCCTGATTTCAAAGGGCGATCAACGTAACAGTTCGCCCCTACGAACTGGCGACAATCAAGGACAGTCCCAACAGAATGCCTTGCCCTCCACGGGTTTGTCAAAGCCACTCGCAGGCGCTATCTTCCCGCCCCGAAAGGTTACCCTTGTTCGGTGTGACCGCCAAAATCGATCGAAAGGATTCACCAAAATGGTAAGATCGCTCAAGGTCGGCATTGTCGGCGTGGGTGGCATCTCGCGCTCCCATCTCCCCGGATGGGAGGCTTCCGAACACGCCGAAGTCGTCGCTGGCAGCGATGTGAACGGCAAGGTGCTCAAAGCCTGGGGACAGCGTCAGGGCATCACCCAGCTGTCGACTGATCCCAAGGACCTGTTCAAGGACCCCGACATCGACATCATCGATGTCTGCACACCCAACAACTACCACGCCCCCCTTTCGATCGCGGCCCTGAATGCCGGAAAAAACGTCATCTGTGAAAAGCCGTTGGCTCCGAACCCCGCAGCCGTCAGAAAAATGATCGCCGCCCGCGACAGATCAAAGAAGCTGCTGATGACGGCCCAGCACTTTCGCTTCGGAGGCGGCGCGAAAGCGATGAAAGCCGAACTCGACACCGGGGCCCTCGGCGACATCTACCACGCGAGGAGCTGGATGCTTCGGCGATCGGGTGCGCCGGTTCGCCCCGGCTTCATCCTCAAAGAGCACAGTGGTGGCGGGCCCTGCATCGACATCGGCGTGCACATCCTCGACCTGACCCTCTGGTTTATGGGCAATCCGAATCCCGTCGCCGTTTCGGGCGTCGCGCGCAAGGAGATCGCCAACCAACGCGGGGCTTTCACGGGTATGGGCGGGGGCGCCCGGATGCCGAAAAAAATGGACGTCGAAGACTTCGCCGCGGCATTCGTCCGCTTCGAGAACGGCGCGACCCTCATCATCGAAGTCAGCTGGCTGCTGCACCACGACACGCAGGGTGAGGATATGCAGATGTGGTTGTACGGTACGAAAGGCGGCAGTCACTGGCCGAAGTGCGAATTCTACGAGAGCAACAACCAGACGCGCCAGCACTACAATCGCACGCTTAAGAGCACGCGCGACACGATGGAACCGCACGCCCTCGAATGCGTCGAATTCGCCCGGGCGATCGTCGACGGGGCGCCTTCACCCGTGCCCGCCGAGCAGTCGTTGCAGGTGATGGCAATTCTGGATGGGATCTATCGGAGTCAGGAGCAAGGGAAAGAGGTGAGAGTAAGGATTTAGGTCGTTCTGCTTTCTGTCTTACGCGATTTGGTAGACGGTGGAAACGACTTCGCCCGGTGGGCTCTGGTGGGAGCAGCCTCCCGGCTGCGAACCAACTTCAGCGGAGATATAAAGAGGCTCTATCCGGGTTTCTCAACGGTGAAACTATAGAATGACAAGGTCATAGATCGTTCCCTACGCTTGGTTGTGTGTGTAGGACAATCAAAGCGAAGGGGGTGCGACCTATGACCGGGAGCAGATTACTATCGAAACTGCTGAGATTCAAGGGGTTCCGTGTTGTCAGCTGGTGGTTTGAGGGGAGAAGCTGCTTCGTCATCGCCGTAAAGCCACATAAGAATGGTTGTTGTTGTCCGGAGTGCGGCCGTCGAGGTAAAATCGTCCGCACAATGCCCCATCCGCGTCGGTGGCGTGACATTCCGGTGTGCGGGTGGAGGGTCTGGCTTCTCTACCATCCTCGGGAGATTCGGTGTCCTACCCACGGTCGTGTGGTCGAGGAGATTCCGTGGGCGGAGCGGTTCTCTCGGGTGACGTATCGCTTCGAGTATGCCATGCTGCGCTACTGCCAGACCATGACGCAGAAGGCGGCGTCCGAGTTGCTGCGCATCTCTGCCTCGACGCTGTCGGATCTCCTTCACCGATCCATCACGCGGCTTCGTGAAGGTCATCGTATCCGAGGGCTCAAAACCATCGGGATCGACGAGATCTCCTACGCCAAGCGTCACAGGTACGCCACGCTCGTTTACGATCTGGACCGCTCCTGCGTGGTGTGGGTTGGCCGCGGCAGGGCGCGTAAAACGATCGATCGGTTCTTCACAGAGGCTCTCAGTCCCTACCGGAGATCCAAGATCGAGTGGGCCTGCTGCGACATGAGCGAAGCTTACATCGGAGCCATCCAGGAACACTGTCCGAATGCCAAGCTGGTCCTCGATCGCTTTCACATCGTCAAGGCTCTCAATGCCGCCGTTGACGAGGTCCGTAAGGACCAGTGGCGTAAAGCTGCCCCGGATGAGCGCAAAGCCATGAAGGGCCTCCGATGGCTCCTCTACCGGCACTCAGCGACACGCTCCAGAGGGGATACTCGGACACTCAAAGCACTGGAGAAGGCGAACTACCGAATCTATAGAGCCTGGAGACTCAAGGACGAGTTCGAGCAGTTCTGGGAATACAAAGCGCCCTGGGCTGCCGAACGCTTCCTGAAATGCTGGACGACGTCCGCACTCAGAAGTCGACTTGAACCCCTGCGAAAGTTCGTCAGGACCCTGCGACAGCACTTCTTCGGCGTCCTCGCATTCGTGAACACGCGTCTTACCAACGCCATCGCCGAAGGCCTCAACCGAATCGTCCAAATCGTCAAGAACCGAGCCAGCGGATTCCGCACACTCGACGCATTCAACGATATGATCTTCCTTACCGTCGGAGACATAAACATCCCTGAGCAGATTCCGAAGAGGTTCCGCACACTCTAACCGCGCCCCCATGCCAGGAACCACGGCACCTTCACCCACTTCAGCTCGTTGAGAGATCCGGATATAGCCTATAAAGAACAGAGAACGGATGGCATCTGTCAGCACTGCAAGGGCAGTCTTTGGACCAGTCAAAGAGAGAAGACAAGGACGACTGTTAGCTAAGCAATGTCATCCCGGTACGCTTTTTGGCCGGGATCCATTCTCATCAAGCGACTGCTCTCGAAGCCTCTCCTCTTCCTCCTTCTTCTCGAGCTTGTGCTTCTGCCAGAAACCGATACCACCGAGAATGATGCCAGCAAGCGCGACCAGGCCAGTACCAAATAGAATCGGATCCACGTATCAGCCTTTCTTGAGTAGTATGGAAGCTGTAATCATCGCTACACCGATGACCCAGCTAACCAGGCTACTGAGCCATAGCTCATACCTCAAATCGGTATGGAGGACCAGAGGGCTGAACGCACCGATCAAGATTGCGCCGGTTCCTAGATTGGCCAGGGCCGCACTCAGCCCATCGATCTGATCTCTATTGAGCACCCGTTCTCCTTGTAAAGTACGCGATCCAAGGTTTGGCTGCAATCGGAGTGCCACCGATCTGGACGCGTGGGTGCTGCGTGTTGGCAGGATAATTAGTACACAATCCTTACCATCAATTCTTGGATCTGAACACATCTGACCATATCGAGGTTAAGCTCAATGAACCGAATAAAACTTGGCCGAACAGGAATCGACGTCAGCGTGATGGGGATGGGCGCGGGTGGCCCGAGTCAGATTGGGAAAAAGCAGGGCAAGACGCCCGAAGAGTCGGCGGCGATTCTGCATCAGGCGTTCGACGCGGGCGTCAACTACGTCGACACGGCAGAGGGTTACGGCACAGAACCGCTCGTCGGTCTTGCGCTCAAGGAGTTTCCCCGTGACCAGGTCGTCATCTCCACCAAGAAGAGCTCGAGGGGGTCGAGCGCGGCCGACGTAGTTCCCAGTTTCGAGGAAAGCCTGAAGCGTCTCGGCACCGACTACATCGACGTCTACAGTCTGCACGGCGTCTACGACTTCGACTACGACCGCTGCAAGGATGAGCTGTATCCCGAGCTCGTGAAGCTACAGGATGCTGGCAAGATCCGATCGATCGGCATTACGGAGATGTTCAACGCCGATAAGGGACACGAGATGCTACAGCGGGCCCTCGACGACAATCTGTGGGACGTCGTGATGATCGGGTTCAACATCCTCAACCAGTCGGCTCGCGACAGAGTATTCACGAAATCCATCGCGAACGACGTCGCAATCCAGGTGATGTTCGCCGTTCGCAAGGCGCTTAGTGATATGGAGTTCCTGGCCGAGACCGTCGCCTCGCTGATCGAAGAGGGCCACGTCGATGCAGAGGACATCAACGACCCGGAACATCCGCTCGGGTTTCTGCTGCACGACGATGGCGCGGTCACGATACCCGATGCCGCGTATCGCTTCTGCAACTACGAACCAGGCACGCACGTCATCCTCTCGGGGACAGGCAAACCGGAACATCTCGTGCAGAACATTGCCAGTCTCGAGCGCGGCCCTCTTCCTGACGCGGATGTCGAGCGGCTCAAGAAGATCTTTCGGAGAGTAGATTCGATTACGGGTCAGGGGGAATGGGGAGGGGATCCGGGGCCGAAGAAGTGAAGGCGGCCTGTCACGGCCGTCGCTCCTCAAAGTGAGCCCGCAAGCAACGTCACTTCGAGCGGAGTCGAGAAGTCGTTCCAATCGCTCTGGGCGGGTTCTCGACTCCGCTCGAACTGACCGCCGCGCATCTGTTACGAAATCTGACTCCGTGGTGACAGTCTATGACACCACATCCGTGAGGGCCACGTGGATCGTGTCAAGCTAGGTCGAACAGGGTTGGACGTCAGTGTGATGGGCATCGGTGCCGGCGGGCCCAGCGGGATGGGAAAGCGTGCCGGAATGTCCGAGACGGAGTCGGCGGGTATTCTGCTTCAGGCCTTCGATGCGGGCGTTAATTTTGTCGACACCTCAGAAAATTATGGCACCGAACCCGCGATCGGTGTCGCCCTCAAAGAAATCCCCCGCGATCAGCTGATCATCTCCACGAAGAAAAGCTCGAGCGACGCAAAAGCGGCGGACGTCGCGCCCGGCCTCGAGAATAGCCTGTCGCGTCTCAGCACCGATTACATCGACGTCTACAATCTGCACGGCGTCTTTCCCGCTGACTACAAGCGGTGCGCCGAAGAGCTCTACCCGGAGCTCGTCAAGCTGAAGGAGGCTGGCAAGATTCGATTCATCGGGATGTCCGAGAAATTCAACGACGACACCGAACACGCGATGGCCCCGATGGCCTTCGCCGACGACATCTGGGATGTGATGATGATCGGCTTCAACATCCTCAACCAGTCGGGTCGCGAAAGGGTCCTCGCCAAGGCGATCGAGCAGAAGGTCGGCATACAGGTGATGTTTGCCGTGCGAAAAGCCTTGAGCAATGCTGAGTACCTCGCCGAAACCGTCGCGTCCCTCATCGAAGCCGGCCAGGTCGATGCCGACGACATCGATGACCCGACCGATCCTCTCGCGTTTCTCCTACACGAAAACGGCGCCGAGAGCATTCCCGACGCCGCCTACCGCTTCTGCAACCACGAGCCCGGCACCCACGTCATCCTGTCAGGCACGGGCAATCCGGATCATCTCAAAGAGAACATCGCCAGCCTCGAGCGAGGGCCGTTGCCGAAGGATGATGTCGAGCGGCTGAAGCATATGTTCCGGGATGTGGATTCGATTACGGGGCAGTAGGGGACACAGAGGTCAGAGGTCGGGTTGGCTGGCCCACGATGTGAGACCGGACTCCTGTCCGGGAACGGGCACCTGGCGATTCCACAGGGGCCCAAGAATCAGGCCAGCGACATTCTATCATCCGGGCTGAATCGATAATCTGTGGGGCCCTTCCCAAGCAGAGCTTGGTCCTACAAAGTCAATGTTCGCGCACAATTGTTGGCCACCATAGGCTTCGCGTTACAGGTCATTCCCGACTGGAGTCGAGTCCCACCGGAATGTGCGCGTTTGCTGTCGGCTTGGGCTTGGTTGAAAAAGTGGCCCCGGGGCCACAATCTCTTCCGGTCTGGAGTCCTCCTGGCTCACTTCCCTTCTTCCACCAGTTTTAGCATCGCGCGGTTCAGATTCTCTCTGATCCCGAGATCTTCAGGATTGATCTCCAGCGCGCGCTGGTAGTGCTGAACCGCTCGATCCAGGTCCCCGTCCAGAAAATGTGTGTTGCCCAGATACGTCGCGACCTGCGCCGGGTCACCGGCGTATTCCCTCGCCAGCGCGATCTGACCTCTCGCTTCATCCGTCATATTGAGAGACATATATACATACGCGAGTTCGAATCGCAGTTCGGCATCGCGTGGGCTCGTCGCCAACACCGACCCATACAGGTCGTCCACGTAGCTTCGCTTGAGTTCATTCAGGTTGGCAACAAGCTCGGTGAGATCCGTCTTTTCAACTGCCTCGGTTACGGCTGCACCGAGCATCTCATACGTGAAAGACGGTTCGGCCGACGGGTAACGCAACCAGGCCTCGTGGATTGGCCGAACGCGCGTTCGCCAATCGGACAACCCTCGCAACTGATCGAGTCCAGCTTGCCAGACGTCCTTGAAGGACCTCGCCCATAGCGTCGTTTCGACCGGCACCCAGAGCGATCCGCGAAACGCCAGGAGACGGTCTTCCGGGATACCAAGCCGGTGGATCTCCGAGACCCTTACCCCCGTATCGAACATCGCGAAGATGTGACCGGGCACGTCCACTACGGCAGTCGGGATACCCAGATTCTCCAGTAAGGAGCAATAGAGAACCGTGCAGTCGTCGCAATCACCCGTGCGCCGCTCGAGCAGCTCCCTTGGGTATTGAATGTTGTCGAAAGGCCATTCGGCATCAATCGCTTCGACGTAGGGACTGTTGGGATCGATCTGATAACGGATCCCAAAGTGTCTGAGCGCCTCGAAAACAGCTGCCGCCTGCACGAGGCTCCGCTCCATCGACCTGAGTCGCGACCGCTCCGTGACGGCGTGGGACACTTCCCTCGCAAACCGCTCGACTTCGGCATCCCGACTGGTGACGAAGGCTGCCGCACGTCCGATATCGTCCCAGAGCATCGCCCCTCTTCCATAGACGACGAGCTTACTGCTCTGCTTGTCAGACCGTGTCCGGGTCGCTGTCGCGTATTCCACTTCGACCTCCACCGGCAAAGCGATGTCCCGCGTCAGATCGGCCATCTCGTCCGGAAGCGCGACCGTCAGGGGCACCACCTGTTCGCGCTTGCCTTTCCTAGCGATGAACGTCTGTCGGTATGGAACCGTTTCATAGCCTGGTGTCGAGATGGTGAGGCGGCATTCTATCGTTTTGCCCGAGGTGTTGAGGATGCGAACCTCGCCCACGGGCTGCCCTTGGTAGGTTTTGTAATAGGAAGCGAACAGCTCGTCGCTCTCGATGCCAACCACGCGAACGGCAGACGAGGCAGGATCGAAGGAAGCCGTCAACCCGAAACGTTGCGTCTGACCCAGGCCACGCCGACCCGGCAGATGGGAGATATCGAACTGCAGTGCGCGATACTTGACACCTACACCGAACGTGAGCCTGACAGGATCCGACGTCCGAAGGTCCTTTTTCACACCCATCCGAAGCGCGAGTGCATCTCGCCACACGAATTCACCGCCAAGGTGGAGGCCGCGATCGACGTCCAGGGCCACCAACGCGTCTGTCCGGATGTTCCAGGCCAGACCCGCTCTCAACGTTCGTGGGAGCGGGTCCGCAGAGCCCCCGTCCTCATACGTCACTCCGGTGTTCGTCACATCGTGGAGCGAGGCCCCCAAACGGAGATTCGGTGTAATGGGCCACAGCATCCCGATGTCCACACCGAACCCCGACCCTTTTCCCACGGACTGACCATCTAGAGATGTATCCGTCAACAGGTATTTTGCTCCCAGCCCCACGGACACCCCTCTGGGGAGACCCGCAGCAAGCGCCACCTTCATCACGTTTCGGATGAAATCAAGCTCCCCGTCGCCGAACCCGATGTGCTGCCAATCCCCACCGATGGCGAGACGACGCGCAATCGGCAGTCCATAGGCCACGTAATTCGTGCGGATGCCGGTTCCATACAGATCGGCCTGCGAGAAAGTCGCCTCGTGCCGTTCCAGGGACAGCAGGCCTGCCGCGTTGTAGAACACCGCATTGACATCGTCAGCCACCGCGGTATAGGCCCCGCCCAGTGCCAGTGGCCGCGTCCCAACCAGCACGTTCCCGATGGACTGCCCCTGAGCGTGGTCGCTTAACACCAGGAAGAGAGCGATCGCTGTCACTCTCACCATCGACCTCCATTTCGAAAGCGTGCGCGCACGCGAACAGCCACGAAACATCAGTTCGCCCCTCCGAACGCCTGGGCGAATTCGAGAAAGTCGGGAAACCCGATATCGCTGTCGCCGTTCAGATCAAACCGGTCGTCAAAGCGATCATCTGCAGAATCCGCACCGAAGACGGCCGCGAACGCCAGGAAGTCCCCAAAGTCGACGTTGCCGTCCCCGTTGAAATCAGAAGTCTTGCTTCCCCCTCCCGTCAACCTGAATCCCTCTACGATGCGAATCCTGTCATTGTCGGTGTCAGCGATGATCAGATTCCCGCGTGGTCAATGAAGACATCCGACGGCCGATCGAGGCTCGCGTCCGTCGCAGCCCCGGCGTCCCCGTAAAACTCCGAATTCCCGTCTCCGGCGACAGTAGAGATCACACCCGTCACCGTATCGACAACCCGAATTCGATCGTCCCCCCATTCTGCAATGAACACATTGCCTGACCCGTCGACCGACACCCCGATCGGGGAATCCAGCCGGGTCTCGGTCGCCAATCCACCGTCTCCCTCGGTGAACGAGGAGCTTCCGGCGACCGTGGTGATGATCCCCGTTGCGGCGTCGACCTTCCGGATCCGGTTGTTGCCATCGACGATGTAGAGGTTTCCTCCGCTGTCCACGTGAACGTCGCCTGAGAGGCTCAGACCCGCTTCGGTCGCAAGCCCCCCGTCACCCGAGAATTCGCGCTGGCCGTTACCTGCGACGGTCTGGATCACACCCGACGAACCATCCACTCTTCGGATTCGGCTGTTCCCAAGATCCGCGATGAACAGGTTGTGATCGTCGTCCACGTGAACGCCGAAGACGCCGTCGAGCCGTGCCTCCGTTGCCGGTCCACCGTCGCCCGCAAAACTGCCGCTTCCGAATTCCGTCGGTCCACTTCCAGCCACGGTCGAAATCAGACCCGTTTCCACATCGACTCTTCTGACACGGTGATTCAGTGCGTCCGCGATGTAGAGGTGTCCCAACGTACAGATGTGTATGTCTTCGGGCCCGAAGAACGTGGCTTCGGTTGCGAGCCCATCATCTCCCGAGAAGCTTCCGTTTTCCTGTCCTGTCGGTCCACTGCCCGCCACCGTGCTGATACGACCCGTCTGCGCACTGATCACCCGTACCCGCTGGTTGCCGGTATCGGCGATGTAGAGGTCGCCCTTGCCATCGACGAACGTCCCCGTCGGTGTCTTGAGCCTGGCGTCTGTGGCAGGTCCGTCGTCACCCGCCAGCGTCAGATCGGGATTTCCCGCAACGGTTGAAATGAGCCCGGTTTCCACATCGACCTTCCGGATGCGACCGTTGAAGTTGTCAGAGATGTAGATGTCGCCGGCCGGGTTGAGGAATACATCGTTAGGCCCCCAAAGGCTGGTTTCCGTCGCCTGAATCCCGTCTCCGGAAAAGCTCTGCTGACCGTTTCCAGCCACGGTCGAGATCACGCCGGTTGCAGCATCGATCCTCCTGACCCGATCCCCAACGACCGTGAAGAAAACGTTCCCCTCAGCATCGACGAACAGACCACCGGGCGAGCTGAGCATCGCATCGGTCGCCGCCGCCCCGTCTCCGGAAAAACCCCTTTCGCCTGTTCCCGCAATCGTGGAAATGATTCCGGACGGGGCGACCCTCCGAACACGTTGATTGCCAGCGTCCGTGATGTAGATGGACCCGTCACTCGTCACATAGAGGGATGTCGATCGATCCAGCACAGCCTCCGATGCCTGTCCTCCATCGCCGGAGAATCCAGAGTCCCTCGTACCGACGATCGAGGAGATGACGCCTGACTCGGCGTCGACTTTCAGGATCCGTGGGTTGAAAAAGCCTCCATCAGCGATGTAGACATTGCCCACCGAATCCACATACAGGTCCTCCGGTCCGTCCAGACCCGTCTCCGTCGCGGGCCCACCGTCGCCCGAGAACCCCCGCTCTCCGTTTCCGGCTATGGTCGTAATCAGGCCATCCAGGCCAACTCTACGAATCCTCAGTCGCTCCACGAAGTAGATCATCCCGCCTCTGACGAACACCGCGAGGGGTCTGTCCAGACTGGCCTCGGTGGAGGGACCGCCGTCGCCGGCGTATCGTTCCTCTCCGTTGCCGGCCATCGACACAATCATACCTGTCTCGGCATCCACCTTCCGAATCCGGCTGTAGAGCCAGTCCGCGATGTAGACGTCCTCACGTTCATCGACGAAGATTCCTTGCGGACCCAGGTTCGCCTCTGTGGCAAGTCCGTTGTCCCCCACGGACCCGCCCGCGATGGTACGGATCTGGCCCGTGTCCGCGTGCAGCGGCTGCAGGAGCGAGAGCGTCCATATGACGACGTGGATCATCAGGTTATCCTTCCCTACTCGACGTCATCGGTTGACGACGGCGACCGTTTTGTTGGCAGACACACCCTCGGCCTGGATCACGACGATATACAGACCATCCCGAACGACGTTGCCCGACCGATCGATCCCATCCCACCGCACCGTGTTGAGCCCGCCGCTGAGCAAACGGCTTTCGAGCACGCGACGGACCAGAAAACCCGACAACCCATAGATGTTCACGTCGACGGCCGAAGACGTGCCCAGCTCGAAGGAGATGTCCGTGGTCCCTGGATAGAGCTGACCACCGGGAGAGATGACCCGCGGTTGGCACACCACGTTAGCAATGCCACGCTGTCCCGTCGCGGGCAGCGCCTGGAACAGAGCAAAGATCCCGGGTTCGTCGATTCCTACGGAGATGACGTCATCCCGGTCGCTGACCGTACCACCGAGCCGCTCCCATCCCGCTGGCCCCAGCCGATACACCGCGAGGATCGAGCCGTTGGTCTCACGGGATCCGAGAAGATCGATAGTCAGAGTACTGCGTTTGGCAAAAACCACTTCCGATGGTCCAATCGAGTAGGCCGCCTCGAACGACATTGCATCCACAGGCATCGGAGGAAGCGCGTCGAGGGTGACGATCGCGACTTCTACCGTCGCGTCAGATGCCAGGCCGTTTGGCGGGATCATCAACGCCACCTGTCCTCCCGCCTCTGAGACCACCCCCCCGGCCTCGTCGTCGATGGCACCCAGTGCCGACACGAGCGTCACGTCGACGAGATGATCGCTGAGATGCCCCAGTCGGTCGCGGGCGGAGAGTCGCACCACGTACGGACCATCGTCCAGTTCGTCAGTTCGCCAGGTGCCAAGGACCCCGCTGCTCACGGGGTTCGATTGAGCTGCATCCACGGGTTGCCATTCATCCGTCAGCTCGTCCGATGTCCCCGGTGCGTACTCCAGCTGATAGATCTCGAGATCGGGCGTCTCTGATCGATCGATGGCAACCCCAATCAGATCGACATCCCCGCTGACGACATCTCCCGTTCGAGGCGATGTGATCGCAGCCGTGGGGCCGGTCAGGTCCGCCACGAACGTGAAGCTGGCAGGCGTGGCATCGGGATTCCCATATCGATCCTGGGCGCGCATCCAGACCGTCCACGATCCATTCCCAAACCCGGTGATCTCGAAGCTCGATGCGTGCTGGAAAGAGGACCATTCTGCTTCCCCGGGAAGGCGGTCCTCGCTGGTGAGGGCATGCGCAAGCGGCGGAAAATCGTTTGTCCCCGCGTCAAACCCCCGGCCCTCGACCAAAAACCGGCCCTCGCCCAGCGGCGACGGCGGACGACGGACGATCCGGGTCTGCAGGATGCCACCGGTGGGTCGATTGAAGACACTGATTCCCTCATCGGTTCCAAACCACATCCGGCCATCAGGTCCCTGGAGAACCGAGAACACCTGATTTGAAATAAGTCCGTCCCGCTCCGTAAAATGCTGAAGTGTCTGGCCATCGTATCGCGTCACGCCTGAGCGTCCGGAGGAAGTCTCGATACCCTCGAACTCCAGTTGCCCCCCGCGTACGGTACCGAGCCAGATCGCCCCATCTTCTCCCTCGGCAATCGACCGGACGTCGTCGGACAGCAACCCGTCCGCCTGCGTGATCGTCTCCCACCGTCCCGCATCGAGTTTCCAGGCCCCATCCCCGAAGGTCCCAACCCATAGATCACCGCCGCGCGTTATGTGAAGGGCGTTCACGCTCTGATCCAGAACCGGTGTAAACCGACCGTGCTGGAATCGGCTCAGTCCTGAGCCGCCAAACCAGATCGCTCCGTCCGCAGTCTGAGTGATTTCGCTGACTGTCCCGAACAGGAAAAACTCTCGAGTCGTGTCGCTGGACAGTTCGTTCTGGGAATAGGTTCGGAATTCACCGTTCCACAGGCGGGACGCACCGAGAGCACCCCCAAACCACATCGCACCGTCGGCCGACTGGAAGATGGCCTCTGACCCTGCCAGACCGTCCGCCCTCTGGACACCCGGCCAGGAATCTCCAACCAGACGCCGAATCGACGGATCAGCGTCCAGTCCGAGCCAGATGGTACCGTCTGCTGACTCGGCGATACCCTTCACGAATGCGAACCGCGGCTCGGACCACGTCTGCCCGTCGAATCGACTGACCCCGGCCGTCGTCCCTGCCCAGATCGTCCCATCCGAGGCTTCCTCGATGTCGTACACATAGTCGGCACCCAAGCCGTCGTCCGCGTCGTAGAGCTCCTCCGTGGCATTTCTCAAGATGCCAACGGTCGTCGCGAACCACATCTCGCCGGTCGAGATCTGGATGATGTCGGTCACGTTCAAAATGGACTGCGCAGAAGAGCCGAAGAAGCCCACCTCGGGTAGTCGCCAGACTTCCCCATCATATTGTCCCACACCGGAGGTTGTTCCAACCCAGATCAGGCCGTCATCCGATTGGAGAATGGTCGAGATGTGGTCGCCAGGCAGACCGTCGTCCGTTGTGAATCGCTCCCACTCCGATTCGTCCCAGCGGGTGATCCCTCCCCCGTCGCTCCCGAACCACATCGTTCCATTGCTCGACTGATGGATGGCGGTCACGGGCTGAGAGGGAATGCCATCCTCCGAGTGCAGAGACGTCCAGATCCCTCCCTCGTGCCTCAACACCCCCAGGGAGGTACCGAACCAGGTCGCGCCATCAATGGACTGGTGCACGGAGTGTACCGTGAAGTTGACCCCCGTGATGATCGACTGAACGACTTCGGGCAAGCCAGCGAATTCAAAGTGGAACTGGCGAAGCTGACCATCCGCGAAACGGAACACGCGATCGGGTCGATTCAGAAACCAGATCGAGCCATCGGATGAGGCATAAGCCTCGACCACGGGTCCAACTGGTTTCGAAGGTTGGTAAGTAGCCCAGTCACCATCACGGTAGTGGCTGACCGCCGATTCACCGAACCCGTTCTCCCCGAACCAGAGCGAGCCATCCACCGCACGAAACATCGTCGTGATTCCCCTTCGTTGATCGACGACCTGCGGTACGTCAAACGGCTGCCACGATTCGCCGTCGAATCGACTGACGCCGCGGACGCTTCCAGCCGGACCTGCCCACACGTCGCCATCGGATGTGTGGTACAGCCAGGAAAAGTCGCCTGCCACCTCTGGTGTCTGGCCTCCTCCGAAGGAGGTCCATAGCGGTCCGGTATACCGGGTGACGCCGTCGATGGTACCGATCCACAGCGCTCCGTCTGTCGATTCGATCACCGACCGCGCGTGATTGGCCGCAAGCCCATCATCGACATTGAAATGCACCCACGCGTCATCATCGAAGCGGCTGAGTCCACCACGAACACCGTCGAAATCGGTCCCCGATGTCACCCAGATCGATCCGTCCGCCGACTCGCTAATGGAGGTGATCAGAAACCACGGGAGCTCGGTAAACAGCTCGTATTCGGTGCCAAGGAGCCGAACGACCTTTCCAATGTGCCCGAACCAGATCGAACCGTCGGTCGCCTCGTAGATCGTGACGGGGCTGATGACGAGCTGACTGGCAATGGACTCGGGTAAGGGTGGGATGCCACCCCAGTCCTGACCGTTAAAACGCCCGATACCCCGACCATCGCCCATAAACCAGAGCGCGCCGTCGGAGGTCTCGTAGATCTGCGACACGGCGAAGGGGGGCACACCGCTGTTGAAGCTGTGGAAAGACTCCCATACACCATCTGCACGTCGTGTGGCTCCATCTGTGGTCCCGAACCACATTGCGCCGTCGGAAGCCTCGGTCACGGCCAGTACATCATTGCCGGCCAGCCCATCCCTCTCCGTAAACGTGATCCAGTTCAAGCCATCGTAGCGGCTGGCCCCTCCCACATCATCTCCAAAGTCGTTTGTGAATCCGCACCCGAACCACATCGCACCATCGGATGACTGCGTAATGGCGTGGATGTTGTTGTGAGCAAGCCCGCCACCGGTGTTCTCGACCGTGAACGTCTGCCACGTTCCGTCGAAGCGGCTGACCCCATCAAGCGTGGCGAACCAGAGCGCGCCATCGTCAGACTGAAACACACGGGATACGTGGTCGAACGCGAGCCCATCTTCCTGAACGAACGTTCGCCACTGTTGGGCCTGCGTCCCACGCAGGCAAAAGTGACGCCGAGGGCAACCAGGATAGACTTAAGGGTTCGCGAATAAAAAAAGAGGACGCCGGCTCGCGCTGGTCGTCCCCAGGTTCTTCTTCGTGCCTTCGTGACTTCGTGTTTCAGCCTTTCATCCTCGCGAAAACAACCTCGCCTCCGCCGTTCCTCCCATGATCAGCTCACGTTCTTCCGCGCTCAGATCAGGCAGCTGCGCATCGATCACCTTCACCAGGTTGTCGTAACCCGGCTCTTCCAGAATCCAGGGGAAATCAGTCGCCCACATCAATCGATCTGCCTTGAAGTTCTTCAACAGAGTTTCGTGCCATCCCGACAGATCGTCGTAGGGGTACGGTTCTTTCGAGAACGCATACTGTCCTGACAGTTTGACACAAACGTTCGGGAAGAGATACTGTCCCAGCGTGTTGTAGCGTGTGACCGGCGGAATCGGCACATCGATCTGGGGTCGTCCCTTGTCGTCGTGGGTAAACGACCCTTCGCCGGGGCAGAAGGCCAGGTGATTGTAAACCACGGTCAGTTCCGGAAACGCTTCCATCAGATGCGGAACACAGTGATTCTCGGCCGCCGGCGGATACACCCAGATCACGTAATCTTTTTCAGCCGCGTGCTTCCAGACCGGATAGGTCTCGAACGTTCGCACATCGATCGCGGCAAGCGGATCGCGCTCGCCCCCGATCTTGAACAGCCTGAACCCGATGATGCCACCGTCGCCCGCAAGCCGATCCATCTGGTCTTCGGGATGCTGGGGATCCGCAACCAACCCGATTCCCCGAAAGCGGTCGGGGTATTCCTTCAGGCATCGAAGTAAGTAAGCGTGATGCTCCATCTCGAGGCCGCCGATCTGAGTCAAGATCGCCTTCTCGATCCCGTTCGCTCCCATCGTATCCAGGAGCTTTTCCGCCGTCTCCTCCCGATCGGCTGGCGTATTGTCGCTCACCTCTCGCGGGAACTCGCTCGAAACCTTCGCAAACACGTGCACGTGCGCATCGATCATGATTTTACTCGTTTCGCAGCCGTAGCGTGGGACTGAAGCCCCACGCTACGGCTGCGAAGCCCGGTGAACCGGGCTGAAGACAAGAGCAACCCCGTTGGCTCCAACCCCGAATAGGGCTACCAGGACGACATCGCACCTGCCTTCCGTGTCATCTGTGTGGAGTTTATCCCGAGTAGCTGCCGCAGGCAGCGTACCGAGGGGTGGTTCATTCAGGTTTTCTCAGTGCCCTCAGTGGCCGCCGTGCATCGGCTCGAGACCAAACAGCTTGCGCCGATCCGACGTCGTGAGCCTATCCGCAATCGACGCATAGCGATCGGCGCCGATCTTGCCTTCGCTCCACTTCTCGTAGATCAAGATGATCGACTTCCTCGCGATCCCCGTCGTGTTCACCATCGACGTGTGCCATCCGTAGGAATTGAACAGAATGGCGTCACCAGCCTTGCCCGGGAAGACCTTGTGGCCCGGCATTGCATTCAGAGGACTCGGTTTTGGACACGGTCCCGCATCCGGTTTATGACTCCCCGGTACGTAGCCGAAGGCGCCACCCTCCTTCGGCACGTCCTCGATGTAGATCTGCACTTTCATGTGAAGTGGCGTCGTGTGGGGAACATCCGGGTGCCAGCCCACGTAGCTGATCGGCTGTGCGGGCAAGGTGCGCACCTGGGGACCCAGGAGGATCAACTCGTCATCCGTGAAGTCCATCAGATACGGATACCACACCGGATGGTCGATCAGATCGATGAAGAAGTCGTCTCGTTCCAACGGATTTGGAATGTCGAAATGCGCAGCCGGCTTCGTGCCTTGTGCGATTCCCTCGAGCCATTCCGCTTTGCAGTCACGCGCGGCACGGTCGAACACATCCTGCAGTCGCTTCAGCTCTTCACATACCAGAGCCTGCTCGAACACCAGATACCCGTTTTCTTCCCAGAACACCCGCTCTCCAGCCGTTGGACCGCTCAAAGACGTTCCCCCTATGAATAGCCTATCTAACTTCTGTAACTGCCTGTCCCAGAGTGCGAGTTGATCAGAATCTTACGGGTTCAAGATGCTTTTTCGAACTCCCTCCCGGGCAGGGGCGCGAGATTCCTGGATTCGTCACCCTCTGTGTTCTCAGCCTGCCCTGAGTAGCCTGCGAAGCAGGCGTATCGAAGGGTGTGCTCAGTGGCTGTCTTGTTTTTCACATTACCGATAAACGATCAGCTTCTCTTTCGCCCGCACTTTCGAGTCAGCGGTCTCTGCCGTCACCGTGTAAAGGTATGTGCCATTCGCCGGGCGACGTCCATCCGAATCGAGACCGTCCCACGCAACCTGGTTATACCCCGCTCGGCTCGAAAGCACATCGATGACGCGTATCAGCCGACCGGCCAGCGTGAACACACGGACCGTCACGTCGGCCGGCTGTGACAGCACGAAGGTAAACGTCGTCGGCCCTTCCATCGGGTTGGGATAGTTCAACACACGCTCGATCGCCAGCTCGGACAGTACTTGGAAGGCCAGGGTCTTTGTCACGGGTCCGTTGCCGACGCGATCCGATGTCGTAATCGAAAGGACGTAGGCATCGTCGCCGAGCGTCTCCGGCTGATACGTGAAAACATAAGACGTGGGGCTGATCACGCCCTCACCGACCTCTGCCGAGGGCAGCTGGACCGCCTGGTGGGATCCGTCGTTGGTGCCTCTGAGATCGATCGACGTCGCACGCTCGTCCACACCGCTCGAATCCGAAATGACGACCCGGAACGTCGTGGTGGCCGGCAGGTAGTCGTCGGCACGCACATCCCCGAGGGCGTCGACTGCCGAAATCTCGATGACCGGCGGCTGCTGATCCCCGGTTCCCAGAATTTCCACCGGTTCGTCCGCTTGAAGACGTGTCGCGAAGAACTGCGGTCGCCCCTGAACATCCTCGACCTGCACCGTCACCGTGTGGATACCGGGGAACTGACCCGTCTCCCAACGGGTCTGGATGGTGCGTCGATTCCCGATCGGCGTGTCTTCGGGAATCGCAATGCGGCGAATCAGCCGCCCCGACGAAGGCGGCCCGGCGTAGAACGACACGGTCGTGCCGATCACCAGATCACTCGGACCCAGGTTCTGGACGTCGACCGCCAGGTCGATCGGCTCCAGTTCCACGACCGACGTAGCCGACTGGGTCAGATTCGACAGCCGAATCTCACTCACGGGCTCGTAACGGACTTCCCAACTCCCGAGCGAAGGCGTTCGGTTCAGCCCGGGTGCTGAAAGACGCAGGCGCAGACGAACCCGCTCGATCGTCGAATCCAGACCCATCAGATCGATCGGCCCTCGAGGGTCCAGATCGGTCATCGAAGCAACCTCCAAGTAGAGACCCCCGGGGCCTTCACCTAGAACGTCCAGAAGCGCCTGCCTGTCCTGAGCGGAGTCGAAGGGCCCACCCTGAGCGGGGTCGAAAGGTCCGCCTGCGTCAGTTACAGCGATGTCTGCCGAACCCCACGCCTGGGCAGGACCGATCGGCAGGGACAGGATCACACCTTCATCCGGCAGCCGTCGTCCCTCGTAGCGGATGATGCCGGGCCCGTTGAGCTGCCCCATCCAGACTTTGTCGTTCACCCAGTCATATTGTCCGGACAGGATGTCCGTCTCCCCCTGATCGCTCTCGAACTCCTCGATGAAACGACCGTCCACCGCGCTCACGACGCGAACACGATGGTTCACACCCGTCCCGAACTCCACGAGGTAGAGGTAGTCTCCATCCGCGATCACGCCATCCGTGAACTGGTAGGCGAACCCGGTCGACGTCGGCTCGACCTTGAAGCTCCGCAGGAGCCGCCAGTCGTCCTCCGGCCGAAAGACCCGAACCGTCCAACCCCCCCGAGCGATGCCGTTCACGCCCCACGCCACGTTGTAGACATCCGTTCCGTCCGACGTGATCAGCGACGAGCCGTTGAACACCAATCCCGTTTCCACTTCCAGGAGCCCGTCGGGCACGGCCACTCGATCGACCTCACCCGTCTCGGGACGAATACGCAAAAGCTCTCCCGACAATCGAATGTCGGCGTAAAGGAAACCGTCCCCGTGGAAGGTTGCAGAGGTTGTTTCAACCGGCACATCGGTCACGGGCCCCAGGTTCTGACCCGCCACGGTGCCGTTCAACCCCGTGCCGATTCGGATGAAGGTTTCGGGCGAGGGATAGAGACCGGCCGAGGAGAAGAAACCGGTCGCGTAAATGAACGTGCCGTCCGTCGCCAGGATAGCCGTGCCCGGTGTCCCCTCCGCCTCGAAAATGGCTTCCCGACGTTCGGCATCCAGCCGAAGCGTCAGCGGCTTCGTCGTTCTCCCAAGCGTCCCGTCCGCGTAGGTCTCGATCGTGTTGTCCGTCTGAATCTGGATCGCTGATTGGCGCCATAGAATCTCACGCTCCGGCAACGCCCCCTCGAGTCCGAAACTTCGCGGCGTCGTCCACGCGCCGGCATCGCCGCCGTCCAGCAGACGTCCCCGCCAGTACCAGATTCCGTCTTCCAGACCCGACGGCCGATAGATGACCACCTCGCCCTCGCCTGTCACCTCGCCCGATCGGACCACCTCATTTCCCTCGAAGGACGCGTCGCGTGCCACCTCGAACTCTGCCGTGAGAGATGTCGCCGCCTGAGATCCGGTGCGGACACCAAGCCGGACGTCGTTCGGTGAAACACCCTGACTCTCGAGCGGAAACAGCGGAAGGGCGCTCAGGGCCCCGAATACTTCCACGTCACGAGACGCAGTATTGTCGGTCGGATCGGTATCGCCCGTTCTCGAGTCTGGATCAATCAGCGCATCCAGCCGATGACGGCCGGCGCGCCCTTCCAACGGCCACGCCACGACCAGACGCTCGGTCTGCCCGAAAGGCGGCAGGGTGCCTGCGAACAACGTGTCGACGCTGCCCTGATCCAGGTTGCGGTCGATCAGGAACACATCGACCGGTTCGCTCGGCAGAATGCCCTCATTCACGATGCTCAACTCGACACGAGCCGTGTCTGCTGCAGCCAGAATGCCCTCGGGGGCTACCGTCAGCGTCGTTTCGTCGACGGCGAAGTCCGGGCCCCCGGGAACACGCAGGTTCTGCGCCGGATCACCGATCAGCATCATCATCACCGTGCTGTTGTCACTGCCCGGCCGCTGCGTCAGCAGATCCGTCTTGGCCAGTGCCACCGCCGCCCCGAACGACGTCACACCTTCGCGGAAAAACAGCCGGAACATCGAATCGTTGATGAAATTGTTCGTAAAGATGAACGCGAGGGAGGACGCAGACAGGTAAGCGATCGCCCCACCGTTGGATTTGTTCGTCAGCTCCTCAGCGAAACAGATCAACGTCGGTTCCGAATACAGGGCGTTCAGACACGACATTCCGACTACGACCGGAAGTTTGTCCTCGTTCTGAATCTGACCCGTGTAGTCGAAGCCGATTTGCTGAAAGACCCCCGAAAGGTAACCCTGCATCGTCGCCGCGCTGCCGTGACCCATGAAATTCACGATGAGCCGTCCCTCGTTCCACTGACGGATGACTTCACTCGAACTTTCGTTCGGAGCAGGCGGTGTGTCAGCGTCGTGATACACGCGAAAAGTCTCCAGCCCGAACGGCTCCGTATACTGCTCGATCAGGTTCTCGCTGTCCGCGATGAACAGACCGTCGCCCAGGGCGAGGTCCCAGTTGGCCATATAGAGCACCTTGTCCCGCCAGGCCGCTTCTTCTCCCTGGTCGTAACCGATCACCTTCTGCACGACCGTGTTCGCCTCGAGCGAACTGTTCACCGAAAAGCGCCCGACCCAGACATCCATGAACGGATCGTCACCCGCGACCGCCCCGAAGAAGTGATCCGTGTAGGCGATCCCGCGTCGAATCGACTGAAATCTCATAGACGGAACGAGCGAGCGCCGTCTGAACCGCGCTTCGTCCATCAGATCACGATAGTCGAACGTATGGCGACCCATCAGCAGCAGATACGTCGGACGTTCCAGCCACGTGGCGTAGGCGTGCAGCATAAAGTCGCGAATGGCCGTTTCGGTCAGGTGGCCGTGGGCGAACTCGTCGAAGATATCCTGAACGTCGACGATCATCGCGGTCAACCCCTCCGCACGACGGTGCTCAGCCAGCTGTTCCGAATGAACCTTGAACATCCCGTGCGTCACGATCACGTAGGCCGCACCCTGGCTTCCACGGAGGTCTGAACTCTCGTCCCGCTCTCCAGGGGGCGCGGGCTGAATCGCAGCCTCGTCGAACACGACGTAGGTGCCAGCGGACCCGACTGCGAATCGGGCGACGAACTTCCCGCCATCCGCTGCTACGGCGACGTTCGTCAGCACCACTCCTCGGTCCCGATCCAGAACCGTAATGGCCTCGCTCCGCAGATCGACCACGTTGACGGCGCTGCCCGTCTCGGGCCCCGCGATACTGAACCGTAAAGCCCCATCCACGACCGTGAACGCACGGGGGTAGCTCACCGCAATCCAGTTCAGCAGCACATTGTCGACATACGGCAACGCCAGAGGATCCGACGGGAAATAGCTCGGGTCGCCTGGTGTCGACAGCGTCACACGAAGAGTATCCCCCAGGCCGCTCGGTTCGATCTCGCCTTCAGCGATGAACAAGTCGGACCCGTCCCACGCATCTTCACTCACAACCACGCTGTCGTCTACCACGATCCGGGTTCGATGATCGGGATCCAGATCCTGACGTGACGTCAGTCCGTGCATCGAAACGCGGACACTCACACTCCCGCCATTCGTCGTCACGATGCCCGGGAGCGCGATCTCCTGTACCGCATCGAACTGTGTGGCGCCCGGTGCCGACGGCGATGCCGTACGGGGGCCGAACCAGTGGTCTCGTTCGGCGTCGGGTGCGTTTCCCAGCCGCTCGTAGATCGAATCGACTTCCGCGTGCGCCGAACCCGGGAACGTGAGCGCCTCCGGAAGTGGATCATCGACGGACCCATCCTCGGCGGAATACCGTCGCCCGTTCGTCTGCCCGATGCGTAACCAGTAAACCCGTCCCCGCCCCTGATGGTTCTCGAAGTCCCGGTCGGGCTCCCTTCGGAAGCGACCGTAGAAAATAGCACGATCCCCTTCTCCGAGGATCCCGTCCCCGTCGTCCCGAACCAGCAACGGCTCCTCCACGCCATCCACGAAGACCTGAAGTCGGTCGAGGTCATCGGGCACGAGGGACAGACCTGCCGCGTCGAACCAAGCTGCGTCCAACGCGTAAGCACCGTCTTCCGTAACCTGGATCTTGTACCAGTCCGACAGAGGATCGTACCAATCACCCACCTGTTTGGTCGCCGGCGTCACTCGGCGACGCCAACGCCGGGCAGACTCGTAGTTCAACAACGACGCCCGGTAGCTCGCCTCGAACGGATGGGTTGGCGATTCGTCGGAAGGGGTCAGGATGGTGGGACGTCGGAGAGTCGGCGTGAACGAAAGACGCACCGTCATCCGCTGGGCAATGCGGAGTGCCCGGCGAACGGGATGGTACTGAATCGGGCGAATCGACAGCGAGACCACCCGTTGGTCGCGAAGCATCCCGATTCGGGTTACCAGGACCGGCTCCTCGGGCAGAAATCCATCGGTCGAGTAGACATCCCGGCGTGCACGGTAAGAGACACCCCCGACGACACCCAGATCGCGTCCCCGGACCTTCACATCCGGCACAGGATGAACATCGATTTCCTCGATCGAATCGTAACGGACATCGAGGACGGTCGCCTGGACGTTCACACCGAATGGGACACCGACCAGCGCCCCGACCTCGGGAATCGACGGGTGCCCCGGGAGATCCGGGGGAACGCCGCCCGCGACAGAGACCCGGTAATACGGACGGCCATCGAGCGTCACCCCCGAAATGTCGTAGCCGACTGCTGTCACTTCCAGCGTCACCCCCGTATCGTCGGACGCGACAACACGCGGCCTCGCACTCTGGGCGAGCACGGATCCGATCGGGATCAGAACCAGCAGACACACTTTGAAAAGGATCTTCATGCGATCGTCACGGGTGTGAAAAAACCGGCATCCACGAGGACCCCGGCGGTTCAGGCATTTAAGCATAATCGAAAAGGGTCGGCAAGAGTTCGCGTACAGCAAAAAGGCCCGGAACCGTGTGGCTCCGGGCCTGAGAACGCCAGATCCCTCAGGATTCGTAGTATTCGATGATCTTTCTCAACGTCAGGTCCAGACTCACCTGCGGTTCGTAGCCCACAGCGCCGTGAATTTTGGTCAAGTCCGGGACTCGATAGTTGAGATCCTCGTAGGACCCCTTCGCGAACGCCTTTTCATAGGGCACGTATTCGATCGGCGAGTCGCTCTCGGTCAGCTCCTTGACCCGATGGGCCAGCTTCTTGATGCTGATTTCGTTCGTTTCGGCGTTTCCGCCCAGGTTGAAGATCTCACCCGGCGTGTTGGGGTGCTCGGCAAGCGCGACGAGACCGTCCAGAGCATCCTCGATGTCCGTAAAGCATCTTTTCTGCTCGCCGTCGTTGTAAACCGTGATCGGGTGACCCAGCAGGGCTTGCTTGATAAAACGCGGAACCACCATCCCGTAGTTGGGCGATTGGCGCGGGCCGATGACGTTGAAGAAACGCACGATCACGGCGGGGACTTTTTTCTCGCGCCAGTAGGCCAGCCCCAACATCTCGTCCACCGCCTTAGACGTCGAGTAGATCCATCGCGTCACCGTCGTCGGACCCAGTAGCCGGTCGTCGTCCTCCGAAAAACTGGCCTTACCGTTCTTTTTTCCCGCGACTTCCGACGTCGAAGCGAGAATGACGCGCTGCTTCCGCTTGTTCACCAGCTCCAGCAGGATCTCTGTCCCGCGAATGTTCGTCATCAGGGCGTGCAGGGGATTGTCGATCACATAGTTCACCCCGACGGCAGCTGCCAGATGGAAAATCACATCCGCGTCTTCCACGAGCGGGGCGAGCGCATCGTGATCCAGAACGGTCCCAACCTTCATCTTGAACCGGCAGTCATCCTCCAGATGCCGGACATTGTCCAAATCCCCCGTCGACAGATCGTCGAACACCGTCACTTCGTGGCCGGTTTTCAAAAGCCGCTCGCCCAGGTGGGACCCGATAAATCCGGCACCCCCCGTGATCAAGATCTTCATTCTGATCCCTTCCCCCACAATGGCCGGACATCGCCACGGCATACGACAGATTCACACCAGAAAGAGCGCGAGACCTCGCGTCGACAAGGGCATCACGGCCGTGAACGACGGCGCGCGGGGTCACACGAAACCTGCAAAAGCGCCGGCCGATGGACCGACAACGGGCTGCCAAACCCACCTAATGTAGGCTCGGTTCCCCTCAGATGCAACACAATCGCGTAGAACCCTGAAAAAACTGCGATTTAGGCTCGCTTTTCGAACCTGGTTGGGGCCCGGGATGCCCCCCCGACCGAGGAAAAGAGTGAAAAAAGGCGATCGGCCGCTCGGTCGAGCGCGTAGCACCTTTCCATCTTGCTGCGTCCGGCTCGCCCCATTTTCCGGCGCAACGCCGCGTCATTGATCAGGCCGTTCAGGTGGCTCACCCACTCGGCACCCGAGGACGCCAGGAAGCCGCTGACCCCGTGGTCGACCAGCCGGGAATTCACCCCCACCGGCGATGCCACCACGGGCAACCCCATCGCCGAATACTGGAGAATCTTGTAGCCGCCTTTTCCCTGTGTCCACGGATTGTCCGGAAGCGGCATCAACCCGATGTCGAACGTCCTGAGATCGGCGACCTCCGTCTCCAGCGACCACTCTCGCTCGTCGACGGTCAGCCGTCCGAATTGAAGTCCCGAAGCGCCGACGATTCGCAGTACGAGCCCGGGATGCTGGTCTGCCAGCGTCTCGAGCGGCCCCCGTATCAGCTCGATATACTCGGCTGTAGAGGGACTACCGATCCATCCTATGACGACCGACGCTCCGTCTTCTCTAAGACCGGGATTGTAGCGTCGCGTGTCGATCGGACCCGTGATAACCGTGGTCGACGTGCCACATCGTTCCGCATACCCTGCGGTGTACTCATTTTCGACAACGGCGTGCGCCGCCGCCGCCAGCACGGGCCCGAGCGATCGACCGTGGAACCAGCTCCTCAAACGCTCCAGACCCGTAGCCTCCACGCGCTCGGTCGTGAAGATCGCGTCATCGAAATCGTAGATGACCTTGTGTCGATGCCGACGCAGCAGAGTCGGAAGGGGAAAAGGGAAGAGAACGCGCTGGATGAAAATCACGTCGTAACAGGACGCACGAACTACCGTGCGCGTCCCTGCCTTCAGGTAGAGCCAGATGACAGTCACGTAGTACCAGAGCTTCCAGAAACGTCCGCGATCCACGCCCTTCGCATAGACCGAATCCGCTACAACGACCTTGACGTCGGGCTCCAGACCGCGGTCCCGCAGCAGCGGGAGATACTGAAACACACGTGTCCGACTGGCGGGATCACGAATACCGCTGCTCGCCAGAAAGAGAGCCTTCATGCGCCCGCCCCCAGAATCCACGATCGAATCTCCAGGATCAGACCACGGTCCATTCGCGCGACGAGCAGGAAGTAGATCGATCCGCCGAGCGAGACCAGGAACAGCAGAAGATGAAGGGGGTCGATGGAGGACCCGACCACGCCAAATTGCGCGAACGCCACGACGATCCCCATGGCGCAGCTCATGAACAAGGGCTTCACGAGCATCGACACATACGCCCCGACCCCGAGCCCGATCAACCGTTTTAGAAGAAGCTGGCCCGCCAAAAACGCGCACCCGCTCGTCACCACGTAGGCGAGCGCGACCGCAGGCGGACCCCCCGAAGCGACTGCTGTAAACGCCGACGCATTGACCATAGCCAGAATCGCGTTCCACTTCAGCCCCAGGTCCGGGCGTCCTTTCGCCAGGAAGACGGAACCCAGGGGACTTCCCAGACTCTTGAACAGACCCACGGGGATGAGCAACTGAACAAGGGGGGCCGACGCGGACCAGCCTGGCCCCAGGAAGACCGGGACGAAGGTCGGGGCCGTCACGCCCAGACCGATGAGCGTCGGAAACCCGACAAGCCCGATCAACCGCGCGATCCAGATGTAGCCATCGCGCAGCACGGCGTTGTCGTTCTGCGCCCGGGAAAACACCGGGAAGGCCACACGCGTCAGAACCGGGCTTGCCTTCTGAATCGGCAGGATCACTAGTTGATAGGCCGCGTAATAAATGCCGAGTGCGGCCGGACCCAGGTAGCTCCCGATGATCAGGTAATCCACGTTGGCCGCGAAGAAATTCACCGCCCGCTCGCCCGTCTGATACAACCCGAACGGCAGATAGCCCGAGAGATCCGATCGCCGGGCCCGCAAAGACGGGCGCCAGCTCGACCACACCGCAATCGACATTGCGAATGAGCGTGTCAACGCCCCGGCCAACAGCCCGAAAACGATGGCGTGGGCGTCGGCCCCGAACACGGCACACACGATCGTGACCGTCGATCCTACCGTCTGGATCCCCGACTCCAGGAGGGTCAGTCGCCGGAATCGCAACCCTCGCTGGAGAAGCGAGGCCGGGACGTGTCCCAGGGCGCCTGCCAGGAAGACCGGCGCAGCATCGCGGAGCAACACGCCCAGTTGCGGCGCCGCGACGGACGGGCCATCCCCGATCGAAAAGAGGGAGATCGACGACGGCAGCAGAACTCGGGCGATCGAGGGAGCCAGCGCAAAGAAGACACCCGACAGAGCGGCACCCGTCCCCAGAACCAGCCAGAAGAGGCTGGAGATCGGACCGTCATCCCCATCCTGACGTTGCACGATCGCGTGTGTGAGCCCCACGTCAGCGAAAGCCTGGGCAAAACCGACTGAAACGACGACCAGCCCCACGAGCCCGAAGGAAGCGGGGCTCAGGTAATGCGCGAGCACCGCCACCTGGACGAATTGGAGTGCAAGCGTGTAGACGGTCGTCGTACTCGACCATCGCGCCCCCGTTATCGCCGACCGCTTCAGATCCAGACGCTCGCTCACGAATTCCTCACAACAGACCTAGCGGCGAAGCCGTCTCAAACTTCCGTCACTTGTCAATGGTCAAAGGTCACTGGTCACTCCGCCATCAGACACGCGGCGAAGCCATCCCAACTTTTGTCACCGGTCAATGGTCACTGGTCAATCCCCGCCGTCAATCCCCCGCTCTCTGCCTCTGTCATCAGTCTTCTGGCTTCCGCGCCACCATCAGATGGTTCCACGCATCCCCCTCGACGCGATGTAGGCCGTCGAGCCAGACGGAAACCGATTGAACCACCATCCAGAGCAGGGCAACGATCGGACGGACGGGGCCCCGGGCAAAGTGCTCCAGGTAGTAGCAGAAGCGCGCGCCCGTCGTGACCCAGTAACCGCCAAGGGGACACACGCGTTCGACGATCAGCCCTGCGCGTTCGGCCACGTACGTCAGCCCATACGGCGTGAATCGGAAGTAGTCGTGTGGCTCCTCGTGGATACCCCAAATAAGTGGCGCCGTGATGACGGCCCGCGCACCGGGCCTCATCACCCGAGCCATTTCGACCACGGCGTAGGCTGGTTCGGGAACGTGTTCCAGAACCTGATTCGAAATCACCGTGTCGAACGAGTCCGAAACGAACGGCAAGGCCTTTCCGTCACCCTTCACCTCGGGGGGAAGGTCCGAGTAGCGACCCGGTTCACGCTCCAGCCCGATGTAGTCCGTGACGCGCTCCTCGAACAGCGAGAGGTAGGGCCGCCGTCCACAACCGATGTCGAGCAGGCGCCCGTGAACCACGTCGCGCTCTGCCGCCATCGCGCCGTGTGTCAGCCTCGTCACCAACCAGTTCTTCGAAAGCAAGCTCAATGGCCGGCCATCGATACCGTCGCCCTCCACGTCCACACGTCCAAGAACGATCCCAAGTCCGATCATCGCCAGGACACATCCACCACCCAACACCCAGATGGAGAAGGCGGACAGATAGATCGTCCCCGTCGCCCCCAACGACAACAGGGCGCCGACGGCGCACAACAAAACGACGGCGCCCCGCACACCCATACCCGATGCGCAAAGCCTATGGGCAGGATGGTCGATCGACGGTCGCCACGGAACACGCCCTTTGGCCGTCCGAACGACAATCAGAAAAATCGCCTCGAACATCGGCATACCCAGAATCAGGATGGGTGACACGACTCGTGAAGGGCCCGACAACCCGCCCACACACACCATCGCCAGCCCACCCAGATAGAAACCCACGAAGAGACTTCCCGTGTCGCCCGGGTAGATCCGCGCCGGGTGCCAGTTGTAGACCAGGAATCCGCCCAATGCGCCGGCCAATCCAACCGCCGGGAGCAGGAGGTCGGGAAGACCACCGACCCATCCAACCGCGAATAGACCCGCACACGCGACGATCCCGATACTCGACAGCAGCCCGTCCTCCATATCCAGCACATTGGTCGCGTGGGCCATCCAGACCAGCCAGAGCGTCGTCAACCCGCCGTCCAAAACGCCCGGCAGCAGGTCGAATCGCAGACCCAGCACCCAACCGTGCATCGCGGCCAGCGCCAGAAGAACCGTCTTGAGCACGGGTGACAGAGGACGGACGTCGTCGACGAAGCCGATCAAGGCAACCTCTGCGACGACGACAAGAAATCCCAGCGGAAGAGACGGGGCGAACAGCAGGTGGGCGACGAACATCGCGACGACGACGGCGAGGCCCCCCATGGCGGGAGGATCGGCGCGCGTTTCGGTCGGGGCGGAGAAGCGCTGCGCGGCCTTCCGAACCAGCGGTGTTAGGAGAAGAGAGAGGACGAACGCGACGCCAAGGCTGGATGCCAGAATCGTGGCGCCGTGCGCAAGCGGCGGCATCACGAACCCGATTGGGCCTCGTGTGGAAGGAACGATCGGACGGACTCGATCACGTGGTCGATGTCTTCGGTCCGCATGCCCGGGTGCATTGGAAGGGTGACGATGTCTTGCCACACCCGTTCGGTCACGGGCAACTCGCTTCGATACGGTTCGTAGACCGTGTAGAGATGATTGGGCTTGTAGTGGACGCCAGCGTCGATTTCTTGTTCGGCCAAATGTTCGATCAGTCCGTCGCGGTCCTTTGCTCGGGCCACGAACATGTGGTGGGCGCTCCGCGCATAGTCCTTTTCACGCGGCATCTCGATCCACGAAAGGTCGGCAAAAGCCTTACGATATTGAGCCGCGATTTCCCGCCGCGCGGTGTTCAGCGATTCGAGTTTAGCCAGCTGAATCAGACCGATGGCCGCCGTCAGATCGTTCATGTGGAACTTGTAGCCGACCTCCTCGATGTCGTATTCCCACGCGCGTGCACGCCCGTTCCGCCGGAACCGATCATACGTTCCACGCGTGATTCCCATCCATCTGAGATTCTTCAACCGCGTGGCGATTCCTTCATCGTCCGTCGTGAGCATGCCGCCGTCGCCCGTCGTCATATTTTTCAGCGCCTGAAAGCTGAAGCACCCGACCGTCCCCAGGCTGCCGGCCATCCGACCCTTGTAGCGGCTGCCGGCGGCGTGCGCGGCGTCCTCCACGATCGGGATGTTTCGTGCATTCGCGATCTCGGCGATCGGATCCATGTCGCACGGGTGGCCACTGTGGTGCATCACGACAATCGCCGCCGTCCGATCGGAGACCCTGGCTTCCACCGATTCGGGCGAAACGTTCAGCGTATCGGCATCGATGTCGCAAAAGACCGGGATCCCGTCGTTCTGAAGGATCGCGTGATTGGTCGACACGAACGTCATCGGTGTCGTGATCACCTCTCGACCGGCGACCTCCAATACCTTCATCGAAAGGAAGAGCGCCGAAGAGCACGAATTCAGACTCACGGCGAATCGAGTACCCAAGTATTCGGCAAAAGCTTTCTCGAAGGCTTCGACCTTGGTGCCGGGCCCGACCCAACCCGACTCCAGGACCTCGCGAATCGCTTCGACTTCCTCATCTCCGAAAAAGGGACGTAGAACAGGAATACTCATGGGATTCTCTCAGGTGGGCACCGGGCCGTCAGGCGGATACGCCCCGCTGAAATCATTCAGGAACGTCTTCCAGTAAGCCCGCAGCCGAACGGCCGCCTCCCGACGGTGGCTGGCGGAAAACACGAAAACGGCGCCCCACAGGCACGACCTCAGAGCCATCTCGAGGGGCGTCATAAAAACGAGAAGACTCGCCAGAATGACCCCTATGTGTTTTCTCGTGAAATAGCGGTAGCTGACCTCACTCGCCAGCAACATGTGCTCGAGCGCCTGCCGGGAACTCTCGCCCCCCACGTGCCGACCCGACGCCTCCGGCAGGAAGCAGACGCTCCAACCGGCCTTGCCCAGACGCTCGCAGAGATCGAGATCCTCAAAATACATAAAAATGGCCTCGTCGAATCCGCCAACCGACTCCAGAGCGGATCGCCGGGCCACCGTGCACGCCCCCGTCACCCACGCCACTTTTGTGGGTTCGGCAGGCCGTAACAGGCGGAAGTTAAAGAACGGAAATACCAGATGCAAAAGGAATTTACGTCCAATCGCATCCCACAGACCAGGGCGAAGTCCGCACGATCCCGGCTCTTCCCCTGTCGAATCCAGGAGCCGTGGACCGACCAGCCCGCAGTCCGACTCCGATGCCAGAAAGGCAGCCATCCGGCCGATCGCATCGGGCTCCACCTCCACATCGGGGTTCAGGATGGCCACATACTCCGATCTGGCTTCCCGAAACCCACGATTCGCACCTCCCCCGTAGCCCAGGTTCGAACCCGTCTGGATCACCCGCACACGCTCCGAATCCTCGATAGAAGAGACGCTGTCATCGGACGAGGCATTGTCTACGACGAGAATCTCCGCAATCGATGCATTTCCGCTGTTCTGGATGGCCTCGACGGACCGTCGAAGGTGCGAGCCACCGTTCCAGTTGACGATCACGACTGACACGGTCACCGATGGAGCGTTCATCAGGGGCTCGAGGGCCGTCACGCCTTGGCCTCCTCGACGTCCGACTGCTCCGCGACCAGTCGACCGACGATCGACAGAAACACAGCGTGGATGAAAACGATTCGATTCGTAACCATCGTCGCATCGGCCATTCCGTAGACCAGAAGCCCACAGTAGACGGTAATGAACGAAGCCAGGAGCAGACGATGGTCCGCCGAGACGTCCTGGCGAAAACGTCGGAGCGCAAGCCAGAGCGCTTTCCCGTAGAGCCACAGGAAGACGCCGATCCCGATCACCCCCATCCGCAGTCCGAGCGTCAGGTAGAGGTTGTCGACCGCTCCGGTAGTTAGAATGTGCGGCACGGCCGCGTCCAGAATCGGAATCGATACCGTGGCTCCGTGGCCGCCTCCTAGAAGCGGTCGTTCCTGCATGGCCTCGAGAACCAGCCCGTAGGAGATCAGACGCGAGGAAATCGTCCAATCTTCCTGATTGACCGCCCGCTCGACCTTGCGATAGGCTGCTCCCGACACACCTGCACTCGTGACCGTCTCGAAGACGACGCCCATGCCCAGAATCAGGGCCGGCATCGCGACGAGCAGGACGAACCGTCTGGTTCTCCCCCGCCGACCTCGGTCCAGTACGACGAGGAGTGCGAGGGCCGCAAGTCCGGCCGCCGTTCCGATCCACATACCACGTCCAACGGTCAGCACGAGCGCTAGAGCCAGAGGTATCAGAGCGATTCCGCTCAGCACGCGCCGATGTGTGCGTGGCTCGAACATCCACACCGTCGCGACCAGCAGCGTCCCGATCGGGAGCATCAGCCCCTCGATGCGCGCGATTCGCACGAAGGAGCCCGAGATCGAAAGGTTCACGACACCCAAAAATTCGAACAGATACTCGACGCCGACGATCGCCGACGTGCCCACCAGAAGCGGCACCCAGTCGGAAAAACGACGTGCGTCTAAAAAACCCGTACCCACGTAGAACAATCCGAAGTAGAGCGGGTAGCGGACGTTTCGTAGCATGTGGGACGTCGACTGACCGTAGGCCAATCCCAACCCGCAGGATAAGATCACCAGCACGAGAAACACGGCGACGGGGAAGTCGAGCGGAGTCCGGAAACCTGAACGACGTCCTGAGATCCAGCTGATCGTCGCCAGGATGACGATCAGGACGTAAAGCGCCTCCACGAAATGGACGTTCTCGGGAAGTCGAAGATACTCGTCGAAAAACGCGCTCGGAAGAATCACCGGGATCGTACACAGGTAGAAGAGAGCGGTCGTCAGCGACCCAAACACGGCCGCGAACGAGAAAACCGCGAGAACGACGATCGGGGGTCCGATCCATCCGAACTTCAGAACGGGCAGCACGATCAACGTCACGTGCGCGGCACACACGGCCGCGAGCAGCCGCCGACTTCCGGGGTGGAGCAGAACGTTCGCGTAGCCCTCGCTCACTTTCCGGCTCCCAGCGCTTCTGGCTTTTCCGACCCGACGATCGCCCGCATTCGCTCGTAGTACGGACTTCTCTTCCGAAGGGCGATGCCAAAGTGTGTGCCGATCGTATCCGGTCCAAAGACCGCGTAGTTCTCGTACAACCGTCCATCTGCCTCGAGCGCGCGATTCATCGCCCGGTAATGGGGGTGTGGAAGGTAAATCAGATCGGGATCCCGTTCGAAAAGGCGATCCGCGCTGAAGCCCTCGAGCGCGAAGGTCCTGTCATTCAGCCCCGCCATATCGACAATCCGCTTGTTCGGATTGAGAGCCACCAGCAAACCGATCTCCGTCGCAGCGATCACCAAATCGTCTGGAAGTTTCGAAAAGTGATCCAGCGCGAACCACCGTTCCGTCAGCGAGGTCGTCCGATAAGTGAAGACGAGGTCGAACGTTCCGACCTCTCCCGACCGGATCCCTTTCCGCAGCGCTTTGGCCGAAGCCACCGCCGTCGGCGAAAGGACCGCGATCACCAGACACATCGCCACAACAGGCAGACGGCCACGGACGCCCAGCAGGGCGTCCTCCACACGCATCGGCAGTCTTGCAACCGCTCCGGCACACAGGAAGATCAGGGCGGGCACAACCGGATGGAAAAAACGCTCCTTGTAGGGCATGATCGGCAGCGTCATAAACAGATGGTAGAACAGATAAAGCACCGTCGCCCCCATCACGCCGCGTTCGACGGCCATCTCCCGCCCCTTCCAGCGCGACCCGAAGAGACACAGATCGACCGCGATCGGCACGATCAGAAGCCAGTAGCCACTCACGAAGTCAATGAACTCTGCGAACGCGACGTGCCCGTATTCCGCCGCAAAGCCCGCTCCGTATCCGTTGACGCTTTTGGCATAAAACGACAGCGGCAACGGCGTGCCCAAAAGACGCCAGGCCAAAAATGCATGAAGCACGTAGATGCCGATCGTGCCGATCAGGACATTCCGCCACCGCCCGGCCATCTCGACCGACCCGAAAACCACCGCAGAGAGAGGCACCAGGACTGTGAAAAGACCGAGCTCGGGACGAACGGCCAGCGCGGCACCACCCACGACGGCTGTGAGCCACACCCCCACGCCAACCCGCTCGCTCTTCATCATCCGGGTGGCCAGGAGAAACGCCGCCAGGTAAGCCATGGCCAGCGTCGTGTCCATCCCCGTCGTAAAATGGGCGGCCAGCGAATCGGACCACACTGCCAGCCCGGTCAGCGTCACGACCACGGGCGCGACGCCGCATCGCCCTGCGTGTTCGTAGGCCAGCCACGACGCAGCCACCAGAAACAGAACACCACAGAACAGGCTCGTCAGCTGAACGGCTAAGGCGGGTGTCCCGACGAACATCCGAAACAGCATCACGACGCCGACGTAAGCGAGAGAGGTCGGCCCGTAGACAGGTTCCCCGCCTCGATTCCAGACCATCCCCTCTCCGGCCAGAACGTGATCCGCATAGCGCAGGAACATAAGACTGTCGTCCAGGGCGTAACGCGCCGCCCACTGCGTGCCCACAGCCATCACCAAAACCAGAAAGGGCAGCACGAGACAGACCGTCGCTGACACACGATGGATCGTACGGTTCACGCTCGAGCATCTCCGTCGGCGAGTTCGTGCCATCGTGTTCGGATCCTGGCCCACAGAGACGTGGCGACTCTGATCCCACGATCGCCGGCGGGCACGAGCAAGGCCACATCGACCGGCAGCCGGAATCGTGCCTCAGCATACAACACCGCGTGGACGATCGAGAACGCCACCGCCATCGTCAGTGCGAGCCACCCGATCGGTGCCCGCCGATGACCGATCGCGCCCACGAGACCCAGCACCACAACGGGCACGACCACCGCGAGCGCGAGCAAGTTCGCGCCACGACTGCTTCCCGCGGGAAAAGGGTTCCACAGATGGAAAAGCTTCTGCAAACCCAGGCGGAGCGATCGTAGCGGGTCCTCGAACATCCATCCGGCGACCCGAGAAAAAACCTGTCGGTCTCGATCCACGTAGTTTTCCGTATCGTCCGACAGCCGGACGAATAGACCCAGGTAGTTCTGCGCCTCGCTGTATCGCCCATTCGCCTGAGATTCGTGCCCGATCAGCAGGTCCAACCCCGCCCTTTGGGCGACCGGAACCAGCCGATCCGTCACGATGTGGTTTCGAATCGTCCAGGGAAGAATGACCAGCAGCATCGCACACACCACTTTGGACAACGGACCCCAGATTGGCCGACCACATCGGTGGATCAGCATTCCCAGCACGAGCGGCACCCACGCCAGAACGACCTGGGAGCACAGCACGGCAAGACCCAGAGAGGCACCCAGGGCGAACCCTCTACCGTGAGTGGGACGTTCCACGAACGTCACAGCGAGCAGAACGGAAATCGCCACGAGCAGGACGAGCAACGTGTCCGACGTCAGCATCCCCGCCTGAAAAACGAACAGGGGGTGGGCGGCGCAAAACGTCGCGGCCACCAGACCCGCGCGCTCACCCAGGCTGCGCTGACCGATCGAGAAAGCGATCAGACACGTCACACTACCCAGAATCGCCTGAACGATGCGGATGGCCATCGCACTCGTCCCCGACGCCAAATAGACCGCAGCCATCAGAAACGGATACAGCGGCGGGCGAGGGCCGATGTTGTCTGGCGTGAGCAGCCCCGAAGACTCGAAAACGAGCGCCGCATTCTCCCATTCGGCCTCTTCGGCTACACCCGGCCATCGGTCGCGATCGATTCCGACCACGACACGCACGGTCAGCGCAAACAGAAAAATGACGGCAAGGTTGCGGGAAAGGTGCATCGGGACAGGCTCTTCCTCGTCGGAACACACTGTGTTTTCCACACTTACAGCACTCGTCCGAAAATACGGTTCCACAGAGCTCCGCCAAAGGGAATTATTCGGGAGCACGCCGAATCGATCCCCTCCGTCGCGGAGCACGGCGATCGTGCGATTCCAGAACAGACAGCTTGACTTGCCGACATAGGCCCGCTACCTTCGTCCCCCGCTCGGCGATGCCGGGCGACCTCTCCCCGTATCACACGATGCGACTCTCCTCCAGTCGCTCGGGTTGTCCGTCGTTTCGGGTAACCCGAAACCCAATACCATTTCTCCCAGACGTCGTTCGCTCGGCAAACATCGATGAACGTCACCCTCCAACCGGCGTCCGCGTGCGAGGACTGCAACCTGTGCTCCCGGTGCGAATCCCGTGCTCCCGGTGACAGCATCGATGTCGACGCCGTCGTCGACGAGGTCTTGCGACAGATCCGGGCCCCCGCGCCGATGGACGTCCCGATCGGCGTATCAGCCAGACATTGCCATTTGAACGACGAGGGCCTCGAAACCTTGTTCGGAAGGGGTGCTCGACTCCACGTCTACCGGGAGCTCTACCAGCCCGGCGCATTCGCGGCAGAGGAGGTCGTCTCCGTCGTCGGCCCTCGTCTTCGTGCCATCGAACGGGTCCGCGTCCTCGGACCGACACGGGGCTATAACCAGGTTGAACTTGCTCGAACCGACGCCATTTTCCTCGGCCTCGACCCGCCCATTCGCGATTCCGGCGACCTCGAGGGGGCCGGGTTCATCACCTTCATCGGACCGAAGGGATCATTCACTTCGAACTGCGCGATCCGCGCGACCCGGCACATCCACCTCACACCCCAGGACGCAGGGCGTATGGGTATGTCGGACACCGACCGCGTGAGTGTCCGGGTCCCCGGCGAAAAGGGGCTCGTCTTCCACAACGTCAGACTCAAGGTCGAACCGGGGCAGTTGCCCGAAATCCACCTGGACACCGACGACGCCAACGCTGCCGGGTCCGCGTGTGGCGACATCGCGACCATCGAGGTCTGAGCAGGCTCGTGGCTTTCGAAGAACGCGCCATCGGGCTAATCGAAACGTGTGGCTTCGTGGGCACCACCGAGGCCGCCGATGCGATGGCCAAAACAGCCAACATCGACATCGAACAATACGAAACGATCGGAGCGGGCTTCACGACCACGCTCGTGAGGGGCGATCTGGGCTCTGTCCAGGCTGCGGTCGAGGCGGGTTCCAGCGCCGCCGACCGGGTTGGGGAACTGGTCGCGGTCCACATCATTCCTCGCCCACACCCCGACTTGCAGATCTACTTCACGTCCGGATCGTGACGGTCTCCGAACAGAGACGCGTCGTCGCCGGGTTGATCGGCCTCTCCCTGCTGACAGGCGGGTTGTATCACCTGGTTCACTTCGACGACCCCTACATCACGTTTCGATACGCGAAAAATTGGGCGGAAGGCTACGGACTCGTCTTCAACGTGGGCGAGCGGGTGCTCGGGACGACCGCTCCACTCTACGCGATCGCGTTGGGCGCGGGGGCTCTCGCCGGCGCCGACATACCGATTCTCGCGGGCTGCCTGACGATCACGTCGATGGCACTCGTGGGCATCCTGATTTACCGTCTGCTCGACGACGAAGGTCACACGACGGCTGGCGTAATCGCCGGTTTTCTCACGATCACGCATCCGCTGATCGGCGACACGCAGGGCTTCGAGCTCAATGTCTTCTTCGCGCTCGTCTTCGGTGGCGGCTGGGCCTATCGGCGAAACCGTCCGGCTCTGGCCGGCCTGCTGCTCGCGCTGGCCACCCTCACGCGAGGGGACGGATTCGTTCCGGGGGCTTTGATCGGATGCCACGCGCTCGTCAACGATCGACGGGCAACCGTAGCTTATGCAATCGCGTTCGCGCTGCCTGTCCTGTTGGGAATGGCTTGGGCTTTATCGTATTACGGACACGCCTTGCCGGGTACGCTCGAGGCCAGGCGTGCCATGGGTCAGAGCGGATTCTGGCGGACCTACCTCTACGGGGGAGCACGGGTCGCCGTTCTCTACACCCTCCTGTCTCCCCTAGTGGCGATCGTACCCGTGCTCGCCATCGTCGGGGTTCGTCAGGTAGCCACATCGAAGCTCGCGATCGGACTCGTCGTATGGGCGATCGTCGTCGCCGGGGCCTACGCGGCCATGGGCATCCCGTCGGCCTACCACTACTACACACAGTTCGTGCCGTGTCTCGCCGTACTCGCCGGGCTCGGAGCACAGAGCCTTCGCGCCACAGTCGTAAGCTGGCACCGACACGCGTTTGTCGCCGGAATCGCTCTACTCGTGGCCGCACAGCTCTGGCCAGCACATCGCGTCATCACCAACCCCGAGCCGCGATACGCCCGCTATCGCGAGGTCGGCAGAGCGTTGCCCACGATCGTTTCGGAAGGGGCACGGGTCGCCACGGTCGAGATCGGAATCATCGGCTACTTCAGCGGGGTCAACATCCTCGACCTCGTCGGACTGACCGAGCCGAGTATCCGACCGAGGCTGGCCGAGGGCGATGCCGCGTGGAGCGTGCGGGAACTCCAACCCGAATACCTGCTGTTCCACGACCCGCCGTGGCAGTCGATCGAAACGGGCGTTGTGGCCTCGTCCTGGTTCGAGCAACGATACGAGAGAATCCGAACGTTCGATGGAGAACCACCGTTCCGACTGGCACTCTATCGTAAACAAACGCACACCCTCGGGCGGGATCATCCGGATCCCGCCCAATCACAGCCTTAAGGAGAAAGAGACATGGGAGAAGCCCTAGGGATGATCGAAACGAAAGGGCTCGTTGCCTTGATCGAAGCGTCCGACGCCATGGTCAAGGCGGCAAACGTGAAGCTGATCGGATGGGAGAAGATCGGTGCAGGCTACGTAACAGCCCTCGTGCGGGGCGACGTGGCTGCCGTCAAAGCAGCCACCGACGCAGGAGCGGCGGCAGCAGGCAAGGTCGGCGAGCTCATCTCCGTACACGTCATTCCACGTCCCCACAACAGCTTGGAAGACGCTCTGCCCATCGGAAAGGGTGCGTGAGGACTGCTTAACGGAAGCCATCTATGATACTCGGTAAAGTGGTCGGCACGGTCGTCGCCACGCAAAAAGCTCCCGGGCTGGAAGGGTTCAAGCTCCAGATCGTCCAGACCCTGGATCTGACGGCGATGCAGGAGACGGAGAATTTCGTCGTCGCCGTCGACGCGGTCGGCGCAGGAGAAGGTGAGGTTGTCCTCTATTGCAGCGGCAGCTCTGCGCGCATGACCGAATCGACAGAAGAACGCCCTGTCGACGCGGTCATCGTGGCCATCGTCGATTCGACCGAAGTGAACGGTGAGATCGTTTACAACAAGGCCCGTCACTGACTGCCCCCGGACTCCCCCAACGTGAGTACAGGCTATGAATCTCGATGAAGCCCAGGTCAGGGCTGTGGTCGAAAACGTCGTCCGCGGTCTCACGGCCAACGGTCAGTCACCATCGATCCAGACCCCGTCCCCCCGACCCGCAGGTAGCGGGGACGACGGGATCTTCGAGCGGCTCGACGACGCGATCCGAGCCAGCTGTTTGGCGCAGCAGGCCCTTGAGTCCCTGTCCCTCGACACCCGACGCCGAATCATTGCCGCCGTCCGGACGACCGCGCTCGAACACGCAAGCGGTCTCGCGGCACAGACGTGCGACGAGACCGGCATGGGACGCGTTCCCCACAAGATTCGGAAGTTCGAGGTGGTTGCCCAGGAAACACCTGGCGTCGAAGACCTGCAGCAGGTCGCCTGGTCCGGCGACCACGGCCTCACGGTCGTCGAGATGGCCCCCTTCGGCGTTGTCGCCGCAGTCACGCCGTCGACGCACCCCGTTCCGACCATCCTCAACAACGCGATCAGCCTGATCGCGGCCGGGAACAGCGCCGTTTTCGCTCCGCACCCCACCGCCAAACGTGTCTCTCAAGCGGGCATCCAGATTTTCAACCGCGGCGTCGTCGCAGCCGGCGGACCGCCCGATCTGCTCGTCGCGGTACTTGATCCCACGATCGAAACAGCGCAATCGCTCTTCACACACCCGAACATCGACCTGATCCTCGTGACCGGCGGAGGCGGCGTCGTCCAGGCCGCCATGCAGGCGCCCAAGCGTGCCGTATGCGCAGGGCCCGGGAACCCGCCCGTCGTCGTCGACGAAACCGCCGATCTCGCGAAAGCGGCCGCGGACACGGTCGATGGCAGCGGATTCGACAACAACATCCTTTGCATCGGCGAAAAGGAAGTCTTCGTCGTCCAGTCCATCGCCGATGAATTCATACGCCAGCTGCAGCACCACGCTTGCGTGATGCTCGACTCCGGGCAGGTGGAACAGCTCACACGCATCGCCTTTCCCACCGACGCCTCGGGCGACTGGTCAATCAACCGCGAACTCGTCGGACGCAACGCCAGCGTCCTCGCCGACGCGATCGGACTCGACATCACAGACGACGTACCGATGTTGATCGGCGAAGTCACCGGCGATCATCCCTTCGTGCGCATGGAACAGATGATGCCATTCCTGCCGATCGTTCGCGTCCCCGATGTCGATACCGGCATCGACGTGGCGGTCGAGGCCGAGCACGGCTACCGTCACACGGCCGTCATGCATTCCAGGAACGTCGAGCACATGACGACGATGGCGAGGAAGTGTCGCTGTACGCTGTTCGTCAAAAACGGGCCGTCCACCGCAGGTTTGGGGGCCGGTGGAGAGGGCTACACATCCTTCTCCATCGCTACGCCAACCGGCGAAGGTGCAACCTCGGCGCGAACGTTCACGCGACAGCGGCGTTGTACACTCGTCGACTACTTCCGGATCGTCTGATGCAACTCGGTGAGGTCATCGGAAAGGTCGTCGCCACTCGAAAGGATGGTTCGCTGCACGGCATTCGCCTGCTCGTCATCCAACCCATCGACGAAACGAGGAAACCGATCGGCTTACCGATCGTCGCCGCCGACGTCGTCAGTGCCGGTCAGGGCGAGACCATTTACTGGGTCAGCGCCAGGGAGGCCCCGAACGCCCTGCCGTCGCGCTACGGCCCGATCGACGCAGCCATCGTCGGTATAGCCGACCACCTAACGGTCGAGGAGGTCTGACGTGGTCCTCGGTCGTGTCGTGGGCAACGTCGTCTCGACGATCAAACACGCGTCCTACGACGACACGAAGATCATGCTCGTGCAACCCACCGACGCCGATGGGAACCCGAACGGTTCGGTCATAGTCTCGATCGACGCCGTCGGTGCCGGTAGCGGTGAACGTGTCCTCGTGCTCCGCCAGGGCATCGCCGCGGGGCAGGTGCTCGGGGTCGAGCGCCCCCCGATCCGCTCGGTCATCGCCGCGATCGTCGACCACGTCCACCGATCGATCGGCACGAGCGGGCCCTGATCTCTGTCCGTGCGTGTTGTGCTTCATCAATCTGGGATCCTGCAGTGTTTCGAGAAATCGATCGGGTCAGGGTTTCGAAGTCAGTGCCTTCTTCCGTGTATTCCGTGTATTCCGTGTATTCCGTGTGTTCCGTGGTCCGTTTTTCTGCGGTTTCGTTCTTCAGGATTTAGAAAATGAACCTCCACCAGGCCAAACTCGACATCATCGAAACGGGACGACGTGTCTACAACCAGGGATACGTTGCCTCCAACGACGGAAACATCTCCTGTCGAATCGACGAAGATCGTATTCTCACTACGCCGACGGGCATGTCCAAGGGTTTCCTCAAGATCGAGGAGCTCGTCGTCACCGACATGGACGGCAAAAAGGTCAGCGGTGTGAAGAACCCGTCTTCAGAATTGGGCATGCACATTTTTCTCTACAGGGAACGCCCTGACATCCGAGCGGTCGTGCACGCACACCCACCGACTGCGACGGGTTTTTCCGTCGCCGGGATCCCACTCACCGAATGCGTTCTGCCCGAGGTCGTCATCACGCTGGGTGCCATTCCGATCGCCGAATACGGGACGCCGGGAGGTTCCGAAATCTCGGAGCCCATCCGAAAGTGGGTCAAGGACTACGACGCCTACCTGCTCGAAAACCACGGAGCCACAACCATCGGTACCAGCGTGATGAACGCCTACTACAAGATGGAAACCATGGAACACTTCGCAAAAATCATGCTCGTCGCCCGACAGCTTGGCGGATTCAACACCCTGAACGCCGAGCAAGTCCAGAAGCTCGTGCAGATTCGCGAGAGGATGGGCATTCGGGGACCCAGTCCCGCGTGCGATGTCGGAAGCGTCGGCACCATTCAGCAGCCTCTTGGCGTGGGTGCGGCAGCGGCCAGCGGTGGGGGCATCCCGACCCTTCGAACGCGCAGCGCTGGGAATGCTCAGGGCAACGGCGCTCCGGCTCAGCCCGACGCAGCCACGATCGACGAGATCACGCGACGTGTGATGGACGCTCTCCGCAGCCAGGGGTAGATGTCGTCGAACGCTGATCAGTTCCACGCTTGTCGCCAACGTCGAAGCGCCTCCCTTCAAGCACGAGCTTTACCCTCAATCGCGTGATGAACCTCCTCGTATTCTTCGCTCTCTTTATCTCTTCCAGCCCCGTCGGCGCCTTCGACGCCACACTTTGGCAGACCTACACCAACATGAATTTCGTGACCGATCTCGCCGAGGGAGAGGACGAAATCTACATCGGCACGACCGGCGGTGTCCGACGATACGGCAGGTTTCGAGATGACTGGCTTCCCTCCCTGACCACGATCGATGGACTGCCCAGCAACCTCGTGGAACGAATGACCTACGAATCGTCCACGGGCGACCTCCACATCCAGACCCCGGATGGCACCGCGCGCTGGATGTCCCGGTTGGAGACCGTCATGGCAGGCGGAACACCGCAGTTCTTCGACCGGCCCGCGAGCAGGATCCCCCCCGACGTGATGATGCCGTTCGGCTACTTCGTCCAGGGCAGTCTGATTCGTGGTCCCCGCCGGGACTATCGTATCACCGATGTACTGCTCGATTCGTGGAACAACCTTTGGGTCGGCACCGCAGGACTGGGCGTCGGTCGAGCCGATCTTCGATTCAGCTCGCTCGAGTTCTTGCGTCACGGTCCGATTGAACAGAACGTGACGGCCCTCGCCGTCGATGGACACGAAGTGTGGCTCGGCGGCCGCGACGACTTCGGGACGTTCGCCCGTGGAATCTCACGCTACAACACCCGGTCCGACACGTGGGACTACTTCGAAGAAGAAGTGGTTTACGGGCTCGATGATGCCCAGGTTACCGTGATCCTTCCCGAAGGCAAGAATGTCTGGTTTGGGACCGACCGAGGTCTGCTGAGATATCGGACCGATCGGGATGCGTGGGTGACCTATCGCTTCAGCCGGTGGACCAACCGGCGAATCGGCCCCACGACGGCCCTCATCCAGGACGACACGCGGCTTTGGATTGGGACACCGACCGGCCTGGCGGTGCTCGATCTGGCCGTTGACACGCTTCGCACGGTCTCGGGGAGCGAGCGATTCGAAATCGAGGGCATGGCGACGGGCAGAACGGCCCTGTGGGCGGCCACAGACAGAGGTCTCTTCCGCTGTCCACGTGGTGACGCCACCTGGGAACCGTCCTCCGTCTCGACGTCCCCCGTCCGAGACGTCCACGCAAAAGGGGATACCCTCACAGTCGTCTTGGCGGCACCCCCCGCGGTCCTGGTCGTGACGCACCCCGACAGCCAGACCATCGAATGGCCGCTCCCGGAATCCGCCGGCAGCCGCACCATCGACGTCCTGCGTGATGGGCTCAGGGCCTGGGTGGCGACTGATCAGGGTGTACTCGTGACAGATCTTCGAACCGGAAACTGGCGGAAGATTACCCGAGTCGACGGCCTCGTGGACGAAGAGGTGCGATCGGTCGCTCTCGAAGAGGACTACATCTGGTTCGGGACTCGGCACGGAGCCAGCCGCTATCACTGGGCCAGAGACGATGCAAACCTCGATTCTGATTAGTGGGCCTAATTCTCCTAACCCAATATGGGAGTGAGGGTTATAACTAAAAAAGTGCGTGACAGGGAACGGCGGTTTTGTTATTATTTCTGTAGTTCGCGATCACACGGACCGCAACACCGGATCCCAAAAGAGTGCATAAGTTTTTATAGAACAAAATGTTGAGCAAAGGCGGCCACCCTTCGCCCACCTCGAGCGCAGGCTGGCCGCTTGACTTTTGTCCGCTCCTCCCGGAGCGGGCGGTCAACGGAGCCAACCCATGGCATCATCGGCGCTCGGACTCATAGAAATGCGAGGACTCGTCGGCGTCACAGAAGCCGCCGATGCCGCCGTCAAAGCGGCCTCCGTTTCGCTGACGGGTGTCGAGAGAATCGAAGGTGGGCTCGTCTCCATTCGTATGATGGGCGACGTCGGTGCGGTCCAGGCCGCCGTCGATGCGGGCGCGCACGCCGGCCAACAGGTCGGTGAGCTGATCTCCAAGCACGTCATACCCAATCCTCACGACGATCTGATCGAAAAATTCGAGATCGAAGGCGAGAGGATCAACGGATCCGATCTCGAGGCCCTTTCGGTGACGCAACTCCGCCGACTGGCGCGGGACACCCCGGGGCTGTCGATTCAGGGGCGCGAAATCTCACACGCGAATAGGGACCAGCTCATCCACGAGCTGCGACAGGCGCAGACAGCACCGACCTGATTGGGCGGCCCAATGTCGAATAGTGGAGATGGAATGACGACGGAAACGGCTACGCTCTGGGACAGAATCAAACAGAGCCTCCTCGACAGCGCCACCGTCGCGGCTGAGAAGGCTGAGTATCTCGGCAGGGTCGGCCGCGCACGGCTCGACATCGCCGAAACACGGAACGCGATCAGAGACGCGTTAGCCGATTTGGGTGGAAACGTCTACGGCGGAATCCAGTCCGGCGATGGGAACAGCGTCCTCGAATCCGAGGCCGTTCACACCCTCGTCGCGAAGATCGGCGACCTCGAACAGGAGCTCAAGTCTCGTGAGGACACCCTTAGCGATCTTCGAGCGACTGAGGAGGGTGCGCCCGACGAGGCGCCCGATACCGAGGCCTGAGCGGAGTGCCATCGCGTGGGGTGCCGCGGCGCTGGCTGTTTCGGTCGCCGCACCCGCCCACGAGATCGACCGCTCGATCGCCGACATCGTCGATCGCGTTCGGCCCAGCGTCGTCAGCATCTCGGTGACCCGATCGCGTGGGAGCGAATTTGCCTGGGGCCCCGAACGGGGTGGCACCGTTCGGCAAACACCCTCGACACGCGGCTTCGGATCGGGTATTGTCCTCGATGTCGATGGTAGAATCCTGACCAACCGCCACGTCGTCAACGAAGCGGTCACGATCCAGGTCGGATTCACCGATGGACGACGAGTGAACGGCCGGCTGGTCGGACAGGACTCGGAAACCGATCTGGCGGTACTGCAGATCGACCGGGCGGACCTTTCAAACGATCATATCGCCCTACTCGGCGATTCCGATAGCCTCCGTGTCGGCGATTGGGTCATCGCCTTCGGCAGCCCGTTCGGGTATCATCATACCGTCAGTGTCGGAGTCGTGAGCGCAACGGGGCGGCAACTCGATTCGATCGAACGGGACCACCCAACACCGTTTCACAGCTTTATCCAGACTGACGCCGCCATCAACCCCGGAAACAGCGGCGGACCCCTGATCGACACATCAGGGCGCGTCGTGGGCATCAACACCGCCTACAACCCGGGCGCACCAGGCATCGCGTTCGCCATCCCGATCAACCTGGCCGCGCGGGTCGCTGGCAAACTGACCACAGCGGGGCGTGTTTCCCGAGGCTATCTCGGGATCGTTCCGCAGGACCTCGACGCCGAACTGGCGGAAGCCCTGAGCCTGGCCGAAATCTCGGGCCTCCTCATCGCCGATGTGAGGCCCGATGGACCAGAGGATCAGGCGGGGTTGTCCCAAGGCGATGTCCTCGTCAAACTGGGTGCGCGGTCGATTGCCACCGTCGCCGACTACGGCGCCGTGCTCGCAGAATTGTCACCAGGTGAGCAGCAACGACCCTCAGAGTCACACCGACCGACAGACCCGACAAGCTTGGAGTGCCCCGCGAAGACGCGCTCAGAGCAGGAGACAGGCTGGGTCTCGAAGTCGCCAACCGCTGGAGCCTGGAGGCGGGGCGGCTCGGGGCGGCAAAAGCTGGATAGGGCGTCATCGTCAGCTACGTCGCCCCGGGGAGCACAGCGGACCAAAAGGAACTGAAGAAAGGCGACGCGATTCTTGAGATGGCCGGCGTGGGCATCTGGCGCAAAGACGACTATCGTTCCGCCTTAGAAAAGATGACCGACAGCCCCGTGCTCGTCCTGATCAGACCCCGGGGCCAGAAGACAACACGATACGTCGCACTCGTGTATTAGTCGTTTCACCGATTTCAACCGATAGAGTCACAGGATCCCGGACCCCTTCCGGTCCCACAGGCAAGTCACCGGCGTAACGAGGCACGGTTCCTCGCGGGCCCGCGATATGGCGCAGAGAGGCGCAAACGATGCGGGGGCACAAGCGCGAGGACGGTCTTCGAAACGTCGCTGACACGCACATCAGGAGGTAAGCCTACATGTAAGACTCCCCGACGACGGTTACAGCCATACTCATCCACCACGCAGTTCTCTCGTCCCGAACCCGCAGGTCTCGGGCCCACAGCGCCATCCCCACGGTGCTAACAAGGAGTGGCTGACGAGTGTCAAAACTGTCGAAGAAGCCTTACGCACGCGAAGATGAATCCCTCGATCAATATCTCCAGGAGATCGGGGAAGTAGACCTCCTCACAGCCGACGAAGAGGTCACACTGGCAAAACGAATCAAAAAGGGCGATCAGGACGCCCTGGAAAAGCTCACGAAAGCCAACCTCCGGTTCGTCGTGAGTGTTGCCAAGCAGTACCAGAATCAGGGCCTCTCTATGGGGGACCTCATCAACGAGGGCAACCTCGGCCTGATCAAAGCCGCCAAGCGATTCGACGAGACGAAAGGCTTCAAATTCATCTCATACGCCGTCTGGTGGATCCGTCAGGCCATCCTGCAGGCTCTGGCGGAACAATCCCGCATCGTCCGACTGCCTCTCAACAGGGTGGGCGCGCTCCATAAAATTGGAAAAGCCTCGAGCGGCCTCGAGCAGGAGTTCGGTCGCGAGCCCAGCCCTGGCGAAATAGCCGATGAACTGGACATGACCGACTACGAGGTCATGGACACACTCAAGATCTCCAGCCGTCATCTTTCGCTCGACGCACCCTTCAACGAGGGCGAAGACAACAGTCTCCTCGATGTCCTGGACGATCCCGAACAGCTCGACCCCGACGAACCCCTCCTCGACGATTCTCTCAAGCGCGAAATCGAAAAAGCCCTCGCCACACTCACCCCTCGTGAAGCCGAAGTCATCAGCCTCTACTTCGGCATCAACCGTGAGCATTCCCTCACGCTCGAGGAAATCGGTGAACGGTTCGGGCTCACGCGCGAAAGGGTTCGCCAGATCAAGGAGAAAGCGATCTCGAGACTGCGCCACAACTCACGCAGCCGTCCCCTCAAGTCGTATCTCCACTGATCGACTGAACACCCCAACGAAAAAGGCCATCGGGTAAGTCCGGTGGCCTTTCGTTTTTTCGATGCCTATCCACGTGTCATCAGGCCGCGGTTCTACCCCTGAGACAACGCGAGTGCTTGAACCTAATTTTAATTTTTTCAATAGTTTATTTTGATTTCGACAAGCCTTTCACTATTGACCATGAGGGCCAAAACCCTTACTTTACGGCGTCTTTCGCCTCGCTCGAGGCCGTGAACCTGGCGGGACTCTGACGTGTATCATTTGACGACGGAGACCGCCGCAATCCAACTGGAGGATTCGTATGCCCCGGACACGTCTGTCCAACGCCCTGCTCTTCGTCGTTGCCGTGCTGCTGGCCGCCAACCTGGTGCGCCCCCTGTTCGAGACCACCCCCGCCTACGCAGATTCTCACGAGGGCGGCGACATGGCTTTAACCGGAAGCGGCGTCAGTGCCTTCTTGGTCAAGAACAATCAGGTCTACTACATCAAGTTCGAGACACAGTTCGAGTCGATCCGGATCTACGGACCTGAAGAAATAGAGGAATAGGTATTTTTTCGGAACCGAAGCCTAAGCCGTTGCCGGGCAACCTGAGCGTTTCCCGGCAACAGCTGTTACGCACGACCGTGAGCGACCGTCCAGATTTCGAGTACACCGGCGCAATCCACATCCATTCTCGGTTTTCCGACGGATCGGGGTCGGTCGCGGACATCGTCGCTGCGGCCGCGGGAACGGGCGTCGACTTCCTCGCCCTCACCGATCACAACACCGTCGAGGCCAGGGACGAAGGGTGGGAAGGGTGGAATGGAAACGTGCTGCTCCTGGTGGGAGACGAAGTGTCTTCTCGCCACGGCCACTGCCTTGCGCTGGGAACCGAAACACACGTCGAGCACCGACAGTCGGCATCCGGTGTCCTATCCGATATACGCGCTCAAGGCGGTCTGTCATTCATCGCCCACCCTCACGGCCGCTATCGGCCTCTTGTCCGGACCCGTGACCACTCCTGGCAAGACTGGTCGGCCGACGATTTCGTCGGACTCGAGCTATGGTCCTACATGTTCGATTGGGCGAGTTCTTTCCACTACTCACGCTTCGGAAAGCACTACCATAACCCGGACGAGTGCATTACCGGGCCCGAATCCGAAACGATCGAGCTGTGGGATCACCTCTGTAGCCGTCGCCGTGTCGTCGCCGTCGGCGGGGTCGACGTGCACGCTCGTCGCTTTGCCCCCTTGCCGTTCGTGGTATTCCCCTACCGCGACTGTTTTCGGACGGTGCGAACGCACGTGCTCACCGATCGTGCCCTCACCAGATCGGATGCGGAGGACATCGACACGATCCTTCAGCACCTCGGCGCAGGACACGTGTTCATCGCCTACGACCTGCTTGCCGAGGCGGGGGGCACGCGCTTCTGGGCGCCCGACCTCGACGCTGTCCTGGGAGACGAGCGGTTGTATACGGGCCCGACGACACTCAAGCTGACTCTGCCTATCGAGGCGGATGTGACCATCCTGCGGGACGGTCGAAGCTGGCAGGTTTCTCACGGGAGCAGCTGGGAGGGATCGGCTGACGGTCCGGGCGTCTATCGCGTCGGGGCGCGACTCCGTGGGCGACCGTGGCTCTACACCAACCCCATCTATCTCCGATCTGGGAACGAACAGACGTGAGTTTCACTCAAATCAACCGCATCGTCGGCGGCCTCGTTTTCGCCCTCACCCTGACGATCTACTTTCTGACCGTCGCCCCGACGGTCGCGTTCTGGGATTGCGGTGAATTCATCACCACGTCCTACATACTAGGCGTCCCACATCCACCCGGCGCCCCCTTCTACACGCTTCTCGGTCGCATCTTCAGCATGCTCGCCATCCTCGGCGACGAAATTGCACTGCGGGTCAATTTTCTGTCGGTCGCGTCGGGTGCGGTCACGGTCGCCCTCATCTACCTTTGCGTCGTCCGTCTGCTGGCTCAGTGGCTGGACCGCGACGATCCGACGCATCGTGTCGCCATCATCACGGGGGGTGTGGTATCCGCCCTGTCGGTCGCTTTCTCGACCTCCTTCTGGGCCAACTCATCCGAGGCCGAAGTCTACGGCCTTTCCATGACGATCACTCTGCTGGCCTACTGGCTCGCCCTTCGGTGGGACGACGGGCACAAGAGCCTGGCGAGCGACCGGATGCTCATCCTGATCGCATATCTATTCGGTCTGGGTGCTGGCGTACATCTACAGGTGCTGCTGACGATCCCGGGCATCCTCATCCTCGTCTTCACCGATCTGATGGAGGACACTTCGGCTCCCCACCAGACGTGGGTTGCGAGCGGGCTCATCGGCTTCCCTCTCATCGCCATCTTCGCACCCACGTTCGTGACGGCCGTCGTCGCGGCCGGCCTGATCATCGCACTCATGCTGCTCCGCCCCGAGTGGCGGGCGCCGCTGTTCTGGATCGTCGGCACCGGCCTCGGTGTCTTGGGCGCGTTGGGGGCCGGCGCATCCGTGGACACCGTGATGACCCTCGGTCTGATGCTCGTCCTTTTCGTCCTGGCCTTTGTCCGCTGGCCCGCGATGCGGTCGACGCTCTCTCCCTTCTGGATCGCCGCACTCGTCACGGCCGGCCTCGGATTCTCGACTTACGTCGCATTGTCCGTGCGTTCCGGGCTGAACCCCCTGATCGACATGAACAACCCGGAATCGTGGGAAAATTTCAAAGCGTTCCTGGGCCGCCAGCAATACGGCACCCACAGCTCGTGGCCACGCAGGGGTGATTTTGGGTCCTACCAGCTGAACATCCACATCAAGTACTTCCTGCAACAGTTTCCGTTCTACGACAGCTTCGCCGCGACTTTCCGGCGGGCGGTGCCGAACTCGCAGACCGCCGAACAGATCCAGGTGTTCTCCATCATTCCCCTCCTGTTCGGTGCTGCGGGCATGGTCTACCATTGGCGGAACGATTGGCGTCGGTTTGCTTCCGTTCTCTCCATGTTCACCCTCATGGGACTCGGGCTCGTCCTCTACCTCAACATGCCCGACCCCGAGCCCCGGGAGCGCGAATACATCTTCGTCGGTGCCTACACATTCTTCGGATTCTGGATGGGCATAGGGGCGGCCTGGCTCATCGTGAGTCTGACAGAATCGGCCACCACGCGGGCGGCAGTGCTGGGGGCCGCCGTTCTGGCGCTCTTGCTACCGGCCGGCATCCTGCAGAGCAACCTTTTTTCGCACGATCGCCGGGGTAACAAGATTCCCTACGACTACGCCTACAACATCCTCCAGACCTGCGCTCCGAACGCAGTCCTCTTCACCAACGGGGACAACGATACCTATCCGCTTTGGTTTCTGCAGCACGTCGAAGGGGTAAGGACCGACGTCCGACTCGTCAACCTGAGTCTGATAAAAACCGCGTGGTACATCGAACAGCTCCGTGACCTGGAACCCAGAATCCCCGTAGGCTTGGCCGACTCCGAAATTCGCGAAAAGATGCTGCCCTACCCGTGGGAAGACCCTCGCGATATCGATGTGTCGGGGTTGCAGGTCAAAGCTGAAAACATCCCCACGGCCGTGTATCGAACGACCGGGGGCAGACCCGTCGACGTCATCGAAGCACATTCGATCATGATCTGGTGGCTCGTCAGCAAGATCGACTGGCGCGGCGACAGACCGATCTACTTTGCTGTGACGGTACCGACAAGCAGCCAGGCCGGTCTCCGTCCCTACCTCTCGATGGAAGGGATGGCCTACCGGCTCGTCGACAACCACGGGCCGGGGCAGTTCGACATCCTCAAAGCGGCCCAGAACCTCATGTCACAATACCGATACCGCGGCGTCAATGACGAAACCGTTTACAAAGATCCCGTGGCGCGGCGCCTCCTCGGGAACTACCTGGTGCTGTTCGAGGGACTCGTGCAGGCTTTCGTGCAGATCGGACAGTATGGCAATGCGATGACCGCGCTCGCGTTCGCCGAGGCGAATATTCCCCCGCACGCTCTCGATGACGCGAGCATGTGGGTGCCGCTATCCTATCGCTACCGGGACATCGCTCTCGGATTCCACGAGGCCGGAAAGACCGACAGTGCGGTGGTCGCGCTCGAACGTTTGATCAATCTCAACCCCAACATCGCGAACGCCGATGAGGTCGGAACCATCATCGACGCGTGGCGTTCCGAAGCGGACTCCCTCATCCTGCCGTAGCCACGTAGCAATCACCCTCAAAGACAAAGGCTGACCACACGCAACGCTGGCCAGCCTTTCCTCTTCTGGTCCGTCCCCTTGTTCTCCGCCTTGGCCTTTCTGTCAGCGCGGCCGTGGATCAACCCCGACCACGTCGAAGGGGCTGCTCCTGCGTCTGCGATCACATCACGCAACGACGACCGGCAACCGCCGAACACGTCGTCGCATCAGCAGAAACCCCACCACGAACCCGCCGATGTGCGCATACCACGCCACACCCCCACCACCGACGGAGGCGTTCAAGATTTGACCGATAAACCAGATCCCCAAAACGATAACGGCAGGTATGCGGACAATCTGCACAAAGAAAAAGAGGAAGATCAGTGTATGTACGCGAGCACCCGGATAGGCCGCCACGTAGGCCCCGAGGACGCCCGCGATGGCTCCGCTCGCACCAACCAGAGGGATCGTCGAGTCCGGTCCCGTCACAACGTGGGCAAGTGACGCCGCAACGCCACAGAATAGATAGAAAACCAAAAACCGTACGTGCCCCAGTGCGTCCTCGATGTTGTTCCCAAAGATCCACAGATACAGCATATTCCCGGCAAGATGAAGCCACCCCCCGTGCAGAAACAGAGAAGTGATCAACGTCGCATAGAGCGGTATCGGCGTGGGCGAGACGGCATCGACCGCACGGGTCACTTCGAACGGCACGGCGCCGAAGCTCGACGTGAACGCGTCGAATCCGGTCGGACCCAGAAGCTTCGCATACACGAAAATCACGACATTCGCCAAAAGGATCGTGGTCACGAACAGCGGAACTCGACGGGTCGGATTGTCGTCTCGAATGGGCAGCAGCATGGATCACACTCGTTGCGGGTGGCGCTTTTCTCCCAGGTTTGATGCTTTAATGGGGCGATCTGTTTCCCGTTTTGCTGGATCCAATCTAGCAGGCCGGCGTGAAGGATCCGCTCATTCTCCCCCCACGATAAACCGTCTTGTCTCCGACGACTCGTTGCCACAGACATCTCGGACCCTGACCGTCCATTCGTGAGGCCCCGCGATGAGCGGAGCGCGAAGAATCCCCTTGGCAATCTCCCCTTCGGGGTCGTATTCGAAGATCAGCGTCTGGCCGTCCATCGTCATCGCGATCAGCTCCTCCATCGGGATGCCCGACAGCGAGTCGTGCAGCGCCACAGAAATCTCGGGCACGGGCTCGACGCGTTCGCCCTCACCCGGCACCAGACGCGCCAGGACAGGAGGCTCGTCATCGCGGACCACCGCATACGTGGAGAAGTGCCATACACCCGCCCACACGGTCCCCCGCTCGTGGTCCACATCGTTCCACACGAAGGTCCAGCCCTGGTCCGTCCACTCGTAAACACCCAGCTTCTCGGGAGCGGGTGTCGCCTCGGGAATGCGGAAATGTATCTGGACCATCTCGCGGAAGGGGATGGTCGCGGGCTCGAATCGGTAGGCGCGACTGACCGGCACCACACCGGCCGAGTCGGCAATTACAGTCGAGTCGACCCTCACCTGTGCGAAGAACGGGGCATACACGCTACTCGGCGGCACGATGGTCCGCGCAATCCCGTCGTCGGAAGCCACTTCGCCGCCATCCCGGCCGATCGCCGTCGGACTCAGCGCGAATCGGCCGGAGGCTTCCGATCCGTCGGAAAGCGATGCGGTCACGTCCAACGTCAGCGAAGACCCCCAGGCAAGATCGATCGGAATGTGTGCGGTGTGGTCATCGACCAGCACCGCGCGAGGCTGCGTGCTCGACTCTCGAAGACCCACGCGTGGGGGCCCGGTCATCGATTTCGAAGTCTCGACGGACATCACGACGTGGCGCGCATAGTGAATCGGTCTTAACGAAAGCGGAAACCGCGAGTCGGCCGCTCCCGAATCTGCAAAAACGGGCGTCGGGGAACGGCGTTCTACCACGATCGGAATGTGGACGATCGAGCTGTTGCCGTTCGCGTCCTCCGCGACGACGGCGAGGTCGTGGTCCCCTTCGTTCAATGCCGTGTCCAACCCTCGACCCACGGTTCCGGCCGACAGAATGCCGGCACCGGGTTCCATATCGGGATGATCGCCTCCGTAGATCCCGAGGTTGTTTCCGGGCAGCAGATAGAGGTTGTGGAATCCTTTTCGACCGCTTCGCGTCAGGTAAAAGTTTCGATCGAGGTCCACTCGTCTGATCTGGGCATAGGTGAAGGCGCTGTAGGTGGTCCGAAAGAGCTCACGACCTCCGGCCACGAGCCTGATTCGGTAGGGCGCAAGCCTGTTCGTGAGGGCCGAGGCATCGGCACGGTCGAAGATGTTGATCGCCAAGCCGAAACGTCCCCACAGGGACAGGCGTTGCGTCAAAAAACGACCGGACCCCTCGTCCCACCTCACGGGCAGAACGCGTGTGTCCGCGCCGGACCCGATGCGCGTGGACACGTCCATCGGAATAAAGGCCACCGACACGGGTGTCGGCGAAATCGTGTCCGCCACGCCGAATCCGTTGGTCAGGGGATTCAGCGGCTCCTCGCCATACTGCCCGTCCCGGATCTCGAAGTGTAGATGCGGGTATCCCGATCCGGTCGACCCGCTGAACGCAATCACCTGGCCTCGCTTCACCGGGAGCCGGTCCGCCTGAAGGTAAACGTTGACGCTGTAGGCCCCTCTGCGGTCCTGTTCTGCTGCAACCACGCGTTCGATCGGCGAGCTGAACCTGGAGAGATGTGCGTAAACGGCGGTCCTACCGTCGGCCAGACGGACGTAGAGCGCCCTGCCGTAGCCCCACGGCGAAGTCCGAACCCTCCATACGTAGCCGTCAGCTACGGCAACACAGGGGATACCCTCCTTACCCCAGGTTTTGATGTCCAACCCGGCGTGGAATCTACCGGACCGGTATTCTGCATACGTGGAGGTTAGGGCGGGAGCCAGATCGAGCGGCCAGTCATAACGATCATCCGCCGATACGTGGGCAGGTAGGACGAGGAGAGCGGCAAGAGTCAGGCAAACAGTCACGTAAGTCCTTTGAGAATCCGCTAGTTATTCGAGCGAGTATAGGGCCCTTTTCCTTACCGGGTCAAGCAGCCCGAATCATTCACCCGAGTCGGAAGCCAAAAAAACCTTGATCGCCAAAAACCTTCACTATACATTTGAAAATCAACAACTTGAGACTGGTTTTCTCTGCACGGTTTCCCTTCTCACCCGCTGATCCCGCCGAGCTTCCCCTCCCTGCAGGCAGCTGGGTTATCCCGATCGAAAGGACTCGTAGGAGCATGCTGTCAACATTTCGCAGTGCAGTTTTTGTCAAAGCCATGATGTGGATCGTTGCGATCGCATTCGTCGGGCTCATCGTCTTCGAGTGGGGTGCCGACTTCAGTAGCACGGGTGGACGTGGATCGTCCAACCTGGTCGGGATCATCAACGGAAAAGAAGTATCCTACGAGCAGTTCGATCAGCAGCTCCGCAATGCCTATCGCCTGGAAAAGAACCGAGGCGTCCCCGACCCCGAAATCAGCCGTCTCATCCAGCAGGAATGGGAAGCACTCATCACCCAGACCATTTTTTCAGCGCAGCTAGCCCACTACCAGATTGAGGCCTCCGACAGAGAAGTCGACTTCCTGAACCGAAACAACCCGCCACAGGAGATTCGGAACATCGACTTCTTCCGAACCGAGGACAAGTTCGATTTTGCCAAATACCATCAGTTCCTGGATAGTCCGTCGACCTACGCCGACCTGAACAACAAACAGATCGTGCTCTATGCCGAAAACCGGGCACGAGAGATGGTCCTGACGGGAAAGCTGCAGAATCTCGTAGCCGGCAGCGTCAAGGTGACCGAAACCGAAGTTCGGCGGGCCTGGCTCGACAAAAACGAAAAGGTCCGCGTCGAATACGCTGGTATAGAGGCGGCGCGATTGGCGGATTCCCTCGTCACCTTCCAGGAATCCGAACTCCTAGACCACTACGAGACGAACAGACAGGAGTTCCATCAGAAAGAAGCGATCAGGGCATCCTTCGTCTCCTTCCCCAAGGCGGCGACCAGCCGCGACGAGATCTACGCTCGCAACGAGATTCATCGCATTCGTGAAGAGCTCGATTCGGGCGGCGACTTCGCTCGGCTGGCCACCGAGTACTCCGATGACCCGGGAAGTGCACGAAAGGGAGGCGACCTGGGCTTCTTCGGTCGGGGTCGAATGGTCAAGGCGTTCGAGGACACGGCTTTCACCCTCGCCGACGGGATGATGTCCCGACCTTTCCGAACCCAATTCGGCTGGCACATCGTCAAAGTCGAGGAAACGCGCGGTGACGGCGACAGCCTCGAGGTCCACGCCCGCCACATCCTTCTACAGGTAGAACCCGGCAGAGACACGGTCGACAGCCTCCGACTCGTGGCTGAAGAATTCGTTGAAAGGGCCGAAGAATCCGGTTTTGCCAGCGCAGCCAGCAGACTTGGAATCGAACCGAACGACTCCGGCTTCATCACGGCCGGCTCTTTCTTCCCACTCCTCGGAAACAAGACCTCGGGACTCGTAAACGGCTTCCTCGAGGCACAGCCGGGTCACGTATCACAGGTATTCGACACCGAGCGCGGTCTCTATGCCTTTGCTTTGGCGGACAAACGCAACGCGGGGGTTCGGCCCTTCGATGAAGTGCGAAACCAGATCGCGGGCCGGGTACGCCGGGAGAAGAAGCTGGCGCTGGCACAGGCCAGAGTCGAACAGTTCAGAAACGAAATCGGACCGGGCGGCGCACTCGCCTCCGACGACGACCTTCGGCACGCATCGCCAGAGCCGTTTTCCCGGACGGATTTCGTTCCCGTCGTCGGGAGCAGAAATGCCTTTGTTGGAGCCGCGTTCGAACTGCCCATCGGCGAACTGAGCGAAGTGGTCGTGACTCAGAACGGGGCCTATGTCCTCAGAGTCCTCGACCGAACAGAGGCCGACACCACATCTTATTCGACCGACCGAACGACGCTCGAAGGTCAAATGCTCGAGCAAAAGAGAAACGACTTGGCGGAGGCGTGGCTCGGCGATCTCCGGAACAAGGCCGAAGTCACCGATTACCGTCACCGATTCTATTCTGAATTCTGAGATGTGCGCATCGGACCCGCAAGATGGAGACACGACACCATGGCCGTTGTCACCGTGTCACGTCAACTCGGGAGCGCGGGCGACCTCATTGCCGCGGCCGCAGCCAGGGAATTGCGTTACGACCTCGTCGACAAGGATCTCATCACCGAGGTCGCGCGTGAAGCCAACGTTTCCGAAGAGGAAGTCGAACGCTTCGACGAACAGGCCACGAGCCCGATCAAACAGTTCCTGCACAGCCTGATCACACCATCCAAAACGGTGCCTGTTCCCCCTGCCATGCTCTGGGGACTCGAATACCCGTACGAAGTGTCGGCCTCGCTGCTCGCCGAGGATGGTGCCGATTCCGAAGATCGCCATTTTCTCGACCACCAAAGCTACCTCCAGTTTCTGCGTGCAACGGTCAATCGGTTGCACGGCCGTGGGAGCGTCGTCATCGTCGGACGTGGCGGGCAAGCCATTCTCAAAGAAGAGGACGACGTCGTTCACATCCGAACCGTCGCCCCCATCGACCATCGCGTCAAAACCGTTTGCAGTCGCTACGACGTGGCCGAAGGTGAGGCAAAGGAAATGATTCGGTCGAGCGACAGACGACGATCGGCATACGTAAAGAGCAACTACGGACTCGATTGGAGCGACGGCTCCAACTATCACCTGGTCATCAACACGGGCTCGGTACCCGACGACGTAGCTGCTATCCTCGTCGGGGGCGCTGTTCGAGCATTGGAAGGGAAAAGTGCGTAACCACCCGTTTCGAATCGCCCTTGCCCAGGCCGATTTCACAGTCGGTGACATCGACCGGAACCGAGACCGTATCATCCAGCTGATCTCCCGGGCCCGTGACCGACACGTATCCCTGATCGCCTTCCCGGAGTTGGCCATCACGGGCTACCCGCCCGAAGACCTCCTGTTCAAGCCCAAGTTCATCGACGCGAATCTGCGAGCCCTCGAAGCGATCCACAAGGAGACAGCCGGGTTGACGGCGATCGTCGGATTCGTGGATCGCCAGGACGACATCTACAACGCCGCAGCCATCCTCAGCGACGGCCAGTGTGTGGCTGTCCACCACAAGTGCTTCCTCCCCAACTATGGGGTGTTCGACGAGGACAGGTATTTTCAAGCCGGAACGGAGAGCAGTGTCTTTCGATTCGACGGAGTCACGTTTGGCGTCAACATCTGCGAGGACATCTGGTATCCGGGTGGACCGGCGAGAGAGCAGGCACTCCTGGGCGACGCCGAGCTCATCGTCAACATATCCTCTTCACCCTTCCACGACGGCAAAGGCCTGATGCGCGAGCAGATGCTCGCCACTCGTGCGGCCGACTACGGGGCGATCCTCGCATTCTGTAACCTCGTCGGCGGCCAGGACGAGCTCGTTTTCGACGGGGGCAGTCTGGTTGTCGACCAGACAGGTTCGGTCATCGCCCGCGCAAACCGGTTCGATGAGCAGTTGCTCGTTGCCGATCTCGATATCGAGGCCGTCTTCAGACACCGGCTTCACGACCCGCGGCGCAGGAAAGAGAAACAGATGGCGGAGGGCGGCGTATCATCCATCCTTCTCGGAGGCGTTGCCGCTCGCCCACCCGAAGGGCCGACCGACAATCTGGTGCCCATTCCTCCATCGTTCGACCCGGAGCAGCGGCTGCCCGATGTCTATCGCGCGCTCGTCGTCGGGACACGAGATTATGTCCGCAAGAACGGATTTGAAAAGGTGCTCATCGGTCTGTCTGGCGGAATCGATTCGGCCCTCGTCGCCGTCATCGCGATCGACGCGCTCGGTGTGGAGAACGTGGGCCTGGTCACCATGCCATCCCGGTTTTCGTCGGACGACACCAAATCCGACGCTCAATCCATGGCCGACGGACTCGGCGCAAGCCTGCTGACGATGCCCATCCAGAGCATCTTCGAAACGTATCTTGGCGAACTGTCCGACGAATTCGAGGGAAGGCCTTTCGATACCGCAGAAGAGAACCTGCAACCCCGGATTCGCGGCAACCTGCTGATGGCCCTGTCGAACAAATTCGGATGGCTGGTCCTCACAACCGGCAACAAGAGCGAAATGAGCATGGGCTACGCCACACTATACGGCGACATGGCCGGCGGATTCGCCGTCATCAAAGACATCTACAAAACGCTCGTCTACGACCTCGCGCACTACCGAAACAGCCTCGATACGACCCCCGCCATCCCGCCATCCATCATCGAACGGCCGCCCACAGCGGAACTGCGAGAGAATCAGTTCGACACGGACAGCCTGCCGCCCTACGACGTGCTCGACCCCATTCTCCAGGCATACGTCGAAGAAGACAAGAGTCAGCAGGAGATCGTCTCCCTCGGCTACGACGAGAAACTCGTGCAGCGCATCATCCGAACCGTCGACCTGAACGAATACAAACGCAGGCAGTCTCCCCCAGGCATCAAGATCACCCAGCGAGCGTTCGGGCGAGACCGGCGTCTACCCATCACGAACCGCTGTCGCGAATACTGAGTTAGCTCTCGGCTGGACGCAAAAGACCCACGCGATCGTTCATCGCGTGGGTCTTTCCTCATTGCCTTCTTCTCGTGGTGCCTAAGAAATCCTCAGACGATTGAGCGCCTTCTCCAAAGCGGCCTCCGCACGTACAACATCGATGTCGGGATTTCTTGGCTTCACGAGCCGCTGTTGAGCCCGTTCCCGCGCTCCCTCCGCCCGCGCCGATCGATGTCCTCGGACAATTCGGCGGTTTCCGCCAGAATCGTGACCCGGTCTCTCAACACCTCGGCAAACCCCCCGCTGACCGAGGCCAACCGCTCGTCCCCTCCGTCTTCGCGGAAAATCAACGACCCTGTCCTGAGGGCCGACACCATTGGTTGGTGCCCCGTCAACACACCGAATCCCCCGTCCACACCAGATGCCCGAAGACGGCTGATCGTCCCCGTATAGAGCGTGCGCTCCGGTGTCACAATTTCAAGTTCGTATGCCATGGTCTTCGCGAATGCCCAACTATTGTGCCCAATTCCTATTTCCCAATTTTCCTAATTACCCAATGTCTTCGCCTTCTCCACCGCCTGCTCGACCGCGCCCACCATGTAGAAGGCCTGCTCTGGCAATTCGTCATACTCGCCGTCGACGAGCCCCTTGAATCCGCGCACCGTATCCTCGATTTTCACGTACTCTCCGGGAAAACCCGTAAAACCCTCACCCACGTGGAACGGTTGGGTAAGGTAGAGCTGGATCCGACGCGCACGAGCCACCACCAACTTATCCTCATCCGACAATTCGTCGATCCCGAGGATCGCAATGATTTCCCGCAAGTCGCGGTAGCGCTGCAGAATCTGCTGTACATCGCGTGCGACATTATAGTGTTCATCACCCACAACACGTGGATCGAGGATGCGTGAACTCGAGGCAAGCGGATCGACCGCGGGGTAGAGTCCCTGGTCTGCCAGCGCACGCTCCAGCACGATCCGTCCGTCTAGGTGGCTGAACGCCGACACAACGGCAGGATCCGTGTAGTCGTCAGCAGGCACGTAGATGGCCTGGACCGAGGTAATCGATCCATTTTTCGTCGTCGTAATCCGCTCCTGAAGAGCACCCATTTCCGTCGCCAGCGTCGGCTGGTAACCCACCGCGGAAGGCATGCGTCCCAGAAGCGCCGACACTTCAGCGCCCGCCAGGATGAAACGAAATATGTTGTCGATGAACAGCAGCACATCCTGACCCATCGCTTCCCGGAAATGCTCGGCGATCGTCAGACCCGTCAGGGCAATCCGCTGACGCGCGCCGGGAGGCTCGTTCATCTGACCGAAGACCATCGCCGTCTTGTCGATCACACCCGATTCGGCGAGTTCCAACATCAGGTCGGTGCCCTCGCGCGTCCGTTCGCCCACGCCGGCGAAAACCGAATAACCGCCGTGACTCGAGGCCACGTTGTTGATGAGCTCGGTCAGGATGATGGTCTTGCCCACGCCAGCACCCCCAAACAGGCCAAGCTTACCACCTCGGGCGAAGGGGCAGATCAAGTCCATCACCTTGATCCCCGTCTCGAGCATGTCGTCCGACGTCACCTGATCTTCGTGTGCAGGCGCCTCGTTGTGGAGTGGCAAGCGTGTAACGCTGTCCGCGAACGCTTCCTTGCCGTCGATCGGATCACCAATCACGTTCAGGAGTCGCCCCAAGACTTCTTCGCCCACGGGTACCTGGATCGTTTGGCCCGTATCGACGACTTTGGCGCCCCGCGCAAGCCCATCCGTGGAAGCCATCGCAACAGTCCGCACCATATTCTCGCCGAGGTGCTGCTGCACCTCGAGAACGAGCCGATCCCCTTCGCGTTCAACCTCGATCGCATTGTAAATCGGAGGAAGCTCGCTCCCCGAAAAATCTACGTCCACCACAACCCCGACAATCTGCTGTACCTGACCTTCGTTCATTTCACCCACCTCGTCTAGCGAAATCAAGCCCGCCGGACTTCCTCCCTTCCTCCCAACCACCCATCTCGCCTCGGACAGCTCTTCCCCGTATATCTTCGCAACTTCGTGTCTTCGTGTTGCTTACTTGGTGTCTTTGTGTCTTAGTGGTTCTAGGCGACCGCTTCCGCGCCGCCGATGATGTCCATCAGCTCGAGCGTGATGGCCGTCTGACGTGCTTTGTTCACGTCCCGGGTCAGCTCTTCGATCAGATCGCCCGCGTTCTTCGTGGCGTTGTCCATGGCCTGCATGCGGGAGGCTTGTTCACCCGCATTCGATTCCAGCAACGCTCGCCAGACCTGGAAGTTCACGTGTCGGGGTACCAGGCTGTCCATCAGCCGCTCGGGATCGGGCTCGAAGATGAACTCGCCGGGCTCGTCTTCCCCCGATTCCGACGGAAGGATCGGCAGAAGCTGGTGCGCCACGGGAATCTGTTGGGCAACCGAACGAAACTCGTTGTAAACGAGGACCACACGATCGACTTCGCCGGTCCTGAATCGCCTCGATAGATCACCGGCGATCGTCATCGCGCTCGAAAACGCGAGATCGCGGAACACGTCGATGTAGTCAGCTACGACGTTGTAGTCGCGGTTGGCAAGGAAATTCCGGCCTTTCCTGCCAATCGCGACGAGCAACAGGTCGGCACCCCCGAGCTCGCTCGCCTCGGTGGCCAGACGACGGCACGCGCTGGCGTTAAAGCCGCCGCACAGGCCGCGGTCGGAAGTGATCAGCGCGATGGCGACCCGCTCGACCGGCCGCTCAGCGAACATCGGATTCTGGCTCGTATCTACAGATCCGCTGAGTCGACGGAGGATGCTATCTAGTTTTTCCGCGTAAGGCCGAGCAGCCAGGATATCCTCCTGAGCCTTGCGCATGCGGGCAGCAGCGACCAGCTGCATCGCATTGGTCACACGCTGAATGTTCTTGATACTCGCAACGCGAGTGCGAAGCTGCTTCAGAGTCGCCAAATCTTCCCCTTCTCTAGGCGTCCCTGTGCACAGCACAGGGACGAGCGCGTCGTCTTAATAAGAAGAACACGAGCGGCGCCCGCTCGCCCTCGTGCTGAGCACGAGGGCGTCAGCTTCCTTGGAATCCACCCTTGAAGCTATCGACGGCCGCATCCAGCTTTTCCTTCATCTCGTCGCTAAGATCGAGCGTCTCATCCACCGACTGAATGATGTCGGGGTGGCCGTCGCGGATGTATTCAAGCAACTCCTTCTCAAACCGCTGGAGATCCTGTGTGGGGACGTCGTCAACCTTCGACGCCGAGAACAGAACCACGGTCTGCTCACCCAACGACTGAGGCGAAAACTGGTTCTGCTTCAGCAGCTCGGTCAGCTTCTCTCCGCGGTTCAGGACGTCGCGTGTTGCTTGGTCCAGACCCTCCGTGCCAAACTGTGCGAACGCTTTGACCTCATTGTATTGAGACAGATCCCCCTTCAGCGTACCGGCAACCGCACGCATCGCGCGACTTCTCGCGGACGACACTCGCGATACCGACGCACCGACGTCCATCGCAGGTCGGATACCCGCGTAAAAGAGTTCGGGTTTGAGCAGGATCTGACCGTCCGTAATCGAAATCACGTTGGTCGGGACGAACGTCGACACGTCGCCTTCCAAAATCTCGATCACGGGCAGCGCCGTCAACGATCCTCCACCAAGCTCGTCGTTCATTTTTGTTGCTCGTTCCAGCAGACGGGAGTGGAGATAGAAGACGTCACCCGGATAGGCCTCACGACCGGGAGGCCTTCGGAGCACCAGCGCCATCTCCCGATACGCCCACGCTTGCTTCGAGAGATCGTCGTAGATGATCAGCGCGTGCTCACCCTTGTCCCGGAAATACTCGCCCATTGAGCATCCGGCGTACGGGGCAAGAAACTGGAGCGGGGCCGGGTCGCTCGCCGTCGCCGAAACTACGATCGTGTAGTCCATCGCCCCGGCACGTTCGAGCTCACCCACCACTTTGGCGACCGTCGATGCTTTTTGCCCGATCGCAACGTAGATACACTTGAGACCCGAGTCCTTCTGGTTGATGATCGTATCGAGCGCGATCGCCGTCTTGCCCGTCTGACGATCCCCGATGATCAGTTCACGCTGTCCTCGCCCGATCGGCACTGTCGAGTCGATCACCTTGATGCCGGTCATCATCGGCTCTACAACAGGCTGACGCGCCATCACACCCGGCGCGATACGCTCGACCGGCAACGTCTGATCGGAGGAGACGGGGCCCTTTCCATCGATCGGCTGCCCGAGTGGATTGACCACGCGTCCAAGCAGTCCTTCGCCAACCGGAACTTCGACAATCCGTTCCGTCCGCTTGACCGTATCGCCTTCGCGAATTTGGGTATCGTCACCGAACAGGACGCACCCGACGTTGTCAGCTTCAAGGTTCAGGGCCATGCCCATGATGTCGTTCGGGAATTGAACAAGCTCGCTGGCTTGCACATTCCCCAATCCGTGCACGCGAGCGACGCCGTCACCGACCTGGATCACCGTACCGGTCTCGTAGACATCGACTTCGCGTCTGGCCTCGAGAATCTGTTGCTTCAGGATATCGGAGATTTCGTCGGGTCGTATCTGTAAATTCGTCGCCATTTACAACAATCCTCGGTTTTGTTTTCCGCTGCACTTCACAAGGTCGAAACTCGCTCTCCGAATCAAGCTCCCGCCCTCAGCGCGTTGTGAAGCCGATCGACCATCGATTCGAGTGTGCCATCGAAGACCTGGTCACCAAGCCGTGCGATAAACCCCGCCTTCAGACTGGGATCGACACTCGTTTCGACACGAACATCTTTTCCGGAATACGTCGACAATTTGGCCTCCAGTTGACCGACTTGTTCATCCGTCAGCTCGATTGCAGAGGTGACTTCGGCAGTCGCCACGCCACGTCGATCTGCCATCAGAGTCACATAATCGCGCAACATCTCCGTGAGCAGGCGTTCCCTGCGCTTTTCGCAGAGCAACAACAGAAAGTTGAGCGTCAGGTCCTGTAGTTTGCCCTCGAAAAGTCGCGTGAAGGCGTCCCGCTTTTGTTGCGGGAGGATGAACGGGTCTTCCGTGTAGCTGACAAAATCATTCGACGCATCCAAGAGCTCGATGAGGCCTTCGACATCGGATTGAACCTCGTCGAGCAGGCCGCGTTCTTCTGCCGCACTGGCCAGGGCCTCTGTGTAACGTTGGGATACGCCAGTCTGACTCAAACAATCACTCCGATCTTTGTCTTACAACCAACAAGTAGCGGAATCGCTTTTCACGCCACCCGGCCGTATCTCAAACGCACTCCCGCTTAGGGCCGACCAACTCATCGGTGGTCCCTCTGTGTGCTCCGTGTCCTCAGTGGTTTCTTCGTTTTCAGTTCGGCGACTCCGGCATACGCGAAATCACATCATCCGCGATCTGCCGGCTTCGGTTTTCGTCGATCTGCTCGTCCAATATCTTTCGCGTGGCCAGGATGGCCATGTCGGCCACCTCATTCCGCAGTTCCTGGACCGCCTGGTTCTTTTCCTGCTCGATCGTGCGTCGCGCTTGCTCGAGCATCTGTGTGGCCTCGCCCTCTGCGCGCTCACGCACCTCTTGGGCGACGCGTTCGGCCAGCTCGCGGCCCTCCGCGATGGCGGCCCGAGCTTCTACTTGTGCTTGCTCGAGCGCTGCCCTGTTCTCATCGGCCTGCTGTTCGGCTTCTTCACGAGCTCTGTCGGCCTGGGCAAGCGCATCGGTGATGCGTTGTTCCCGCTCGTCGAGCATGGTCAGCAGGGGTTTCCACGCGACCGCCCGGAGCACCACCAACAACAGCAGAAACGTGACGATGGTCCAGATGATGAGACCGGGCTCGATATTCAGTAACATGCCGCTCTCCTGTTAATAATGTCTTCTGTCACCCTGAGGTGACTTCCCTCTCGACTCAACCGCCCTTGGTCGCCAGGAGGAAGCAGACAACCTGCCCGAACAGTGCGACACTTTCGATAAAGGCTGCCGTGATAATCATCGAGGTACGGATGTCGTTCGCAGCCTCGGGCTGGCGCGCGGTACCTTCGACCGCCATGCCGGCCAACCGGCCAATACCCAGACCAGCGCCGATCGTGACAAGTCCTGCACCGATGCCGGCTGAAAGATACCCATATGCTTCGGATGCCAATGCTGCTTCAGCTGCCACAGAACACCTCCAGAGAAATGACGAGTTGAAATCTGATCCACGAATGTCGTTTCGGTAAGCCCTCGAGTGCCATCCGCAAACACTCAAAGACAGGGTTTATCTCCCCCTCTCCCCAACCCCTGCTCCCACTAGGGGTGACCGGGTGGAGTGGCTAGTGCTCCTGATGCACCGCCATGCCGATAAACACGGCCGAAAGCATCGTGAAGATGTAGGCCTGGACGAGTGCCACAAATATTTCAAGCAGATAGATGGCCAGCGAAAACGGAACCGCCACCAGGGCAACCGCGTATGCCTTGAAGAGGAAAATCAGACCCAACAGGGCGAGAATGATCACGTGTCCAGCCGTCATGTTTGCGAAGAGCCGAATACAGAGCGCAAAGGGTTTGGTCAGAAGACCGATGATCTCTATCGGGACCATTAATACCGTGATCGGCAGCGGTAGTCCGTGGGGGACCAAACCTTTGAAATAGCCGAAGAATCCATTGTGAATGATGCCGCCGATCTGAATTGTCAGGAACGCGCAGATGGCGAGTCCCGCCGTCACACTCACGTTGCCCGTAGGGGTGGCCCCGTAGGGAATCAACCCAAGAAGATTGCAGGTTAGAATGAAGAAGAAGATCGTGAGCAGGAACGGCATGAACTTACGATACTCCTGGTCTCCGATATTCGGCTTTGCGATCTCGTCGCGAATAAAGAGAACGATCGCTTCGAGCATGTTGCCGAAACCGCGGGGGACCAGGCCACGCCCACGGGTGGTCACGAAGAAAGCGACCACCAGGAAGAGGGTGGCGATCCACATCATCACCACGTGGCGGGTGATTGAAACGTCGATCCCGAATAGCTCCAGGTGTGGCAGATGAATGTGGCCGAACGGAGCGTGGATGTCCGGCCCATCCAGCAGGTGCTCCATGATGTAATCGTTGCCCGCACCGTGTTCAGCAGCGGCCTGTCCTTCTGAAGCCATCATCAAACTCCTTCTACCGAACCGGGTTGACGGCCGGTCAGAAATCGAATCTCCAGCGTCTGGTAGATGATGTAGAACAGGAAAAGCGACAAACCCAACCCGAGAACCGAAACCTCGGTCAATCTTACGATCAGAACGAAAGTCACGCAGATGGCGATCATCCGCAGCGCCATCCCCCCCAGCAGCGTCTTCAAAAAGACGGGTTGCGGCTTGTCGAACGCCCACAAAGCGGAGGCTCCCCCGATCAGGACGTTCACGGTGCTGATGCCGCATCCAATCGCGGCCGCGAGCAGCACCTCCCTACCCCACCTTGCGTAGACCGGATACGCCAGTAGAACGAACGCGATACCCAGCGTGATGCCGATCTGCTTGAAGAATTTGCCGATATCTCGCGACGCACTCACCGGTCTGCCGTCTCGTCCGTGTCCCGCTCCTCGCGTGCCCGATCACTTAGACGATTGACCGCTCGCAACAGGTGCCAGGTCGCGGCCCCTGTTCCTACTAGGAGACCGACCAGGGCCAGGATCGGTTCCGTCCCCACCTTTCCGTCCAACCACCGACCCGCAATGAAGCACAGAATCACCGTCGCGGCAAACTCAATCCCCAATCCCATGTAGGGACCGGCCTTGCGATACGCTTCACCAGGCCCCGATCCCTTCAGCATCTCCGACACCTCCAGACGCGAGAGCTCCAGGGGCTGTGCACGACCTGAATTAGATCAACGTGGAAACCGTTTGCTGCGCCATCCTCAGCAGGTTCGTCGGTGCCAGACCGAGGTATAGTGTACCCAGGGATGTCACGATCAGCGCGACTCTGGAGAACGGCGACATCGTGACCTCGTGCGTCTGCCCGACGGGCTGACGCATATACATGCTCACGACCACGCCGAGGTAAAAGTAAACGGAGACCAGGCTGTTGAGGACGCCGATGACTGTCAGCCAGATATAGCCCGACTCGACGGCTGCAGAAAAGATCTGAAATTTACCGAAGAAACCGGCCGTCGGGGGAAGTCCCGCCAGCGAGACCATAAAGAGCGTCATCGCCAGGCCAAGACCCGGATGACGGAAGCCGAGACCGCTGTAGTTCGTGATCTCGAGGTTCTCGTCACCTTTCCGTCCCAACACCAAAACCACCGAAAAAGCCCCGATGTTCATGAGCGTGTACGCGAGGAGGTAGAACAGCCCTCCCGCAACGCCACTCGCACTTGCCGCGACGACTGCCACCAGAACGTAGCCGGCGTGCGCGACGCTCGAGTAGGCCAGCATCCGTTTGATGTTTCTCTGGGAGAGGGCGCCCAGGTTGCCCACCGTCATCGTCAGCGCGGCCAGCATCCAGATCGCCTGTGACCAATCATCGACCAGATCCCCCATCGCGGCGAACAGGACGCGGAAGAAAACGGCGAACGCAGCCGCCTTGGGTCCCGCTGACATGAAAGCCGTGATTGACGTAGGTGCGCCCTGGTAAACGTCGGGCGCCCACATGTGAAACGGAACGGCAGAAACCTTGAAGGCGAAACCGACGATCAACAGCGCGACGCCGCCGAGCAGCATCAGGTGGCTGTTTACGCGACCTTGTGCGATCGTCAGCTCGATCTCGCGCAGATTCGTCGTCCCCGTTGACCCGTAGACGAGGGCGATGCCATAGAGAAGGAATCCCGTCGCAAACGCACCCAGAAGCAGATACTTCAGCGAAGCCTCGTTCGACGACTTCGCCCGCCTGAAGAACCCGACGAGGATGTAGAGGGCAAGCGACATCAACTCCAGACCGAGAAAGATCACGACCAGGTCGGCACCGGCCGCCATGAGCATCATCCCCAGGGTCGCCGCCAGAATCAGGATGTAATACTCGGCCCTGCCTGCCTCTTCACGCGCCAGAAAATCGACGGAAATGAAGATCGTCAGCCCGGTCCCAGCGAGAAACAGCAGGTTGAAGAAGAGCGCGAAATCGTCCAGAAAAACCATGCCCCCGAATCCAGCAGTCGGGGGCACGTTCCACATACCCAGCGTCACCGCGAAGGCAACGGCCGTCCCAAGCAGGGCGACATCTCCCGCTCTTTTACCCTTGTTCGCAGGCCAAATGATATCGATGCAGAGAACGAGGAGACAGAGCCCCGCGACGATGAGCATGGGCGTCAGTACGGTCCAGTTGAAATCAAACACGGTACTGCTCGAACCGATGGGTCACAGGTAGAAAACCAGGTAGGCTACGAGGAAGAGGGTAACAAGCAGAACAGTCGTCCCCGTCCGCACGGTCCGGGCCAAAACACCCTGCGGACCGTAATGCTGGTGGGCGAATGCGATGATCGAGGCAACCGCTGCCTTGCTGCCTTTGAAGAAGCCGTCGCTCACGGGTCTACCGACGCTCAGGAACGAGCGAACCGTAGCGGGCAACAGCCGACGATAGGCCCAGTCGACATCGAGGTTCACCGATCTCAATTCCGGCGGGTAGATCCCGGAGAGTTTCAAGAAAGCGAAGGCCAAAGCAGAGAAAAAGAGGATCTGCCATTGCTGCACCATATGAGTCAGCGTGTAGGGCACGTAGTCAACGGGGTAAGGCAACAGCCTGTAAAGGAATTCCGGAAAACAGCCGATCAGGACACAGAGAAGGGCACCCAGCCCCATGGCAACGCACATGTTGATGGGGGCCTCTTTGCACCGGATGCCAGCGTCGTGAGCGAAGAATGCGAAGAAGGGGATCTTGATACCCGCGTGGTGGAACACACCCGCCGAGGCGAACAGGAGCATCAGCCAGACGACCACATACCCCTGCTCGGCGGCGATGGTCATCACCATGGATTTGCTCACGAACCCGCTGAAGAAGGGGAAGGCCGAGATCGATGCGGCCCCCACGATGCAGAACGCGGTCGTCATGGGCATCGACTTGTAAAGCCCGCCTAGGTCGGAGCCGTTGATCCGACCCGTGCGGTGAAGGACGGCTCCCATGGCCATGAAAAGCAGTCCTTTGAAAAGGACGTCGTTGAAGGCGTGCGCGACGGCCCCGTTTACACCCATGCCCGCACCCAAACCGACCCCCGCGACCATGAAACCGATCTGGTTGATCATGCTGTATCCCAGAACACGTCGGAGGTCATTCTCGATCACCGCGAAGAAGATGGGAAACATCGTCATCGACGCCCCGATCCAGATCAGTTCTTCTGTCCCCGTAAAACCGCGGGCAAGAGCGTAGACGGCCGTCTTCGTCGTAAATGCGGACAGGAAAACCGTCCCGGTAGGCGTCGCTTCGGGGTAGGCGTCGACAAGCCACGTATGTAGGACGGGAAAGGCACACTTGATTCCGATGGCCAGAAGAATGAGGCGCGAGGCCCAGCCTCCCAGTCCCATGTGCTCGAAGGCCAAAGACCCTGTTTCGGAGTAATACAACGCCGTGCCGGCCAACAATAGTAAACCGGAGGTCACGTGTATCAGGAGATAACGCATCCCTGCGTCCGCCGATCGCGTGCTTCGGCGAGCCCAGATCTGAAAAACCGACGTGACGGCAAGCAACTCCCAAAAGATAAAGAGGGTGATCAAGTCTCCCGCGAAAACCGCGCCGACCGCACTCCCGGCGTACATCAACCCCGTTGTGTGCTGGAGACCGTCATTCACGTGTAGGGAATAGATCGCTGCGAGGAATGCCGCGATGTGGAACAGGTAGCCGAAAAGCAGACTCAGCTTGTCCACGCGCAGGAACTGCAGTTCGTAGCCGGCGAACCACGTCGTCGAGACCGTGCCGGCCTCGAACCCCAGGAGATTGACGAAGCCGGCTACGGGGAGCACGATGAGCAGGACTTTACGCAGTTGCCCTCGCAAGAGGGGCAGCGCCAGACTGCCCACGAGCAAAATCGCGGCAGGATGGAGACTACTCGTCATAATAGTCCTCATCACGCATGAGCACTTTCCGCATCTGCTTGGCCGCAAGCACCAAAATCACACAGGCCACCCAACCGTAGACCGCGTAGTAGCCAAACCACGCTTCGGCTGGGAATACACCATCCTTGAAGCTCAAGTGACGGTGGAACACTAGATCCAATGCGATCAACACCGCGCAGACGACGAAGAAGATCCGGATCAGTCGTTTCGTATTCTCCGGATCGTCGAAGATGTGCTTCTTCTCCGATTCGTCCGGTTTTTCCGTACCGGAGGCTGGTTCCATCTCAAGGTTCCCCAATGAGGCGGACGAGGCGCAGGAGAGGATCAGAGTAGACGAACAAAGCCAGGCAACCGACGGCCGTGAACATCAACGGGCCGACGCAGGCCACGGGAGCCTCTTTGATCCCTTTTGGTTCACCCTCTTCTATTGGCAGGAAAAAGGCGTTCACCACGATCGGCAGCAGGTATGCGATGTTCAGCAAAGAACTGATGACCAACACGATCACCAGAACGAATTGCCCGGCATCCATAGCGCCGAGGAGGAGGTACCATTTGCTCCACGCACCGGCGAAAGGCGGCAACCCGATGATACTCAAGGACCCGATCAGAAAGGCGAACATCGTGAACGGCATTTGTCGACCGATGCCCTTCATGTCGCTGATCTCTGTCTTGTGAGTCGCCACGATGATTGCGCCCGCGCAGAAAAAGAGCGTGATCTTGCCGAACGCGTGCATAGCAATGTGCATGCTTCCACCGACAACGCCCCAGCTGTTGGCGAGTGCAGCTCCAAGCACGATGTAGGAAAGCTGGCTGATCGTGGAGTAAGCGAGACGGGCTTTGAGATTGTCCTTCGTGAGCGCAACAAGCGACGCGATCAGGATCGTCGCCGATGCAGCATACATCAGCCATTCACTCAGACCCGTAGAACTCAGAAGGTCTATGCCGAAGATATACACAACGACCTTCATCACCGTAAACACACCGGCCTTCACGACGGCGACCGCGTGTAAGAGAGCGCTCACGGGTGTTGGAGCAACCATGGCCACAGGGAGCCAACGGTGAAACGGCATCAATGCCGCCTTCCCTGTGCCGAACGCATACAGCGCTAGCAACACGCCGATCACGCCGGTACTGGCCTTGCCCGCCAAAATGCCACCCGGCATGAAGTCCAGTGTACCGGCCAGGCTCCACGTCCACACGACAGCGAGAAGCAGGAACGTCACCGACGTGCTGATCAGGATTCCCAGGTAGATCCTTCCGCCCATCCGCGCTTCCTCCGACCGGTGATGCGTGATCAGAGGGTAGGTGGACAGCGTGAGGACCTCGTAAAAGACGAACAACGTCAGCATGTTTCCAGAAAAGGCGACGCCCAGGGCAGCCGAAATCGCGATCGCAAAAAATACATAGAACCGCGTCTGGTTTTCCTCGTGGTGACCCCTCATATAGCCTATGGAGTAGATCGATGTCACGATCCAAAGACCCGAGGCGACAAGGGCGAAGAGCATGCCCAGAGGTTCCACGCGGAATCCGATCGTCAACCCGGGCAAAATGCGAACGACTTCAGCGCTCGGCTTTCCTCCCGCGAGCACGTCCGGTACCAGACTTGTCACGATGAGGAACAGGATTCCCCCCGTCACCAGCGTGGCCGCTTCTCTTACGTTCGGTTGGCGACCGAGCAGGCCGATCACGGGTACGGCCAGCGTGGGCAATGCGATCGCGAGAAGGATCGTGGTGGAGGGACTCACGAAGTGACCCCCATCAGCGCCTGGGCCGCTTTCCGGGCGACGCCCACCGTCACTGAAGTCGATACACCGAAGTAGATCGTCGCCGCGACGAGCGCCCACGTGGCGAGCTGCATCATCATCGGGGCATCCTTCGTTTCAGCTCCCTCAGGCGCTTCCTGGAAATACGCCACCTCCACCACGCGCCAGACGTAGGCGACGGCCAGCAGCGAGGCCAGGAGGATCAACACGGCCACGGGCCACATTCCGTGTTCCAGCGCCGCCAGCACGAGATACCATTTACTGACGAAGCCCACGGTCAGGGGAACACCGATCAGACTCAGCCCGGCCAGTACGAATGCAGCCATCGTCAGCGGCATACGCCGGCCAAGCCCCTTGAAATCTTCCAGGTTCGCCGCGCCCACCTGCAACACGATCGACCCCACGCAGAGGAAGAGCGCCCCTTTCATCACCCCGTGGTTGAACAGATGCACGATGCCGCCGGTCAACCCCGTCACCGACAGGAAACTAATCCCCAGCATCATATACCCGATCTGGGCGACGCTCGAATACGCCAGCATGCGCTTAATGTTCGTTTGAAAGATGGCCACGATCGAGCCCACAAAGATCCCGATTAGGGCCAGCGGAAGCAGCACCGTATCCAGGTGCATCTCGCCGAACGAAAAGTCCGTCCCGAAAATCGTGAACACAAAGCGAAGAAAAACGTAAATCGAAACTTTGGTCGCCGTCGACGCAATGAATGCGGTCACGACCGAAGGGGCATAGCTGTATGCGTTGGGAAGCCACACGTGGAGCGGAAATAGGGCCAGCTTGAGACTCATCCCCACAGTCAAGAACGCGAAGGCGACAATCACCGTCCGATTGATCCCCGCCGTGGCCAGCCGGCCCTGCAGATCGGCCATGTTCAGCGTGCCCGTCACCGCGTAGATCAGTCCAATACCGATCACAATGAACGTCGCGCCCAGGGTGCCCATCACCAGATACTGGTAGGCAGCGGTCAATGCACGCCTGCCGATCCCCAGACTGATCAGAACGTATGAGGAAAGAGCCGATATCTCCAGGAAGACGAAGAGATTGAACACATCACCGGTGATGGCCACACCCAGCAGCCCCGTCAGACACAGGAGATAGGCCGTGTAGAACATGTAGTGCTTCTCGAGCGGAATCTCCTTGGCCAGACTCGCCGGTGCGTAAAACAGCACCACCGTTCCGATGATCGAAACCAACAGAATGACGAAACTGTTGATCGTATCGATCCGATACTCGATACCCCACGGCGGCGCCCAGCCACCCAGCTCGTAGGAAATCGTGCCGGTGGTGAGGACGCGCGACAGCAGTCCCAGAGCCATGTAGAGGACGGTCGCGCTCACGATCAGGGCAAAGCCCCACGACAGAGATCGCCGACGCAGTAGCAGGCAGACGGGCGCGGAAATCAACGGAATCACGATCTGGAGAATGGGCAGGTGTTCGGACATCAGACCTCTTCGTCCTGAGCGGCGATCTCGTCTTCTTCGATCGTCCCGTAGGATTCTCGAATTCGCACGACGAGCGCCAGACCGAGAGCGGTCGTTGCGGCACCCACGACGATTGCTGTAAGGATCAGCACGTGCGGAAGCGGGTTCGAATACGTCGCGCCGCCATCGACGATGATCGGAGCGGTGCCACCGCGGACTTTGCCGAGCGAGATGTAGAGGAGAAATACAGAACTCTGGAAGATGTTCAACCCAATTAGCTTCTTGATTAGATTTCCTCGTGCGATGGCGGTGTAGAATCCCGTCATCATCAAGACGATCACGATCCAGTAGTTATAGAGTCCCGGCCACTCCATCAGGTTCGTCCTCGCCCTGCGAAACAGTAGAATATCGAAAGCATCACCGAGGCCACCGTGATGCCGACCCCGAGCTCGACGATCAATATCCCCAGATGCTGTCCGTGGACCGGGTCGTGCCCGAGGACGTTGTAGTCGAGGTAGGCCCCCCCATTGATCAGTCCTGCGACACCCGTCCCCGCGTAAATCAGCACGCCGATTGCGACCAGCGCTTCCACAATCGACGGCTTCGCCACCTTCTGCGTAGCCTCCAGGCCGTAGATGAGCGCGTGAAGGATGAATCCGGCGGCGAAAATCACGCCTGCCTGGAAGCCGCCGCCCGGCCCGAAGTCGCCGTGGAACTGCACGTAGAGCCCGAACATCAGGATGAATGGGATAAAGACCTTCGCGACGACGCGGAGGATCGGATTCGAGCTCACGTCTCCTCCTTCCGTCCGCGCAGCAGAAGAATCACACCCACACCCGCAGTAAAGATCACCACCGTCTCACCGAGCGTATCGTATCCCCTGTAGCTCGCCAAAACCGCAGTCACAATGTTGGGAACGCCGATTTCTTCGGGCGAAACGTTGAGGTAATGTGGAGCCACGTGTTGATGGACGGGTGCGGATGCATCGCCGTAGAGGGGAAGGTCCATCGTGCCGTAGACCAGAACCGCACCGGTCACGATCACGATTAGGAGAGGCAGAATGGAACGACGCGAAGGCGCTTTCTCATCGCGCGTGGTCAGCCCCAGCGTTCCAAGAAAGAGCACGGTCGACATGCCGGCGCCGACGGCGGCCTCGGTGAACGCCACGTCGACCGCGTCCAGCACGGTAAAGATGCCTGCTGCCAGGAGACTGAAGATGCCCGCCAACATCACCGATGCGAGTAGGCTTCTTGACCTCGAAACGGCGATCGCAATACACACCATCACTGCCAGCAGGACTATGTTGACGACCTCTACCATTACGCGTCTTTCGTCTCCGAAGTCAGAGGTTGCAACCCCGAGCGGAAGGCGGCCTTGGCAACGGCGTGCGTGGACGTCGGCGAGGCCAGCAGGGCGATCACGAGAATCGTGATCAGTTTCACCGACACAAGCGATAGACCGCCCTGCAGCATCAAGCCGATCAGCACGAGGGCAAGACCCAGCGTATCCGTGATGCCGCCCCCGTGCGTGCGGCTGTAGAAATCGGGCAATCGAAGCAGACCGAGCCCGCCAATCAGACAGAAGAGGGAGCCCAGAACGAGACAGGCCCAGCTGGCGCCGTGAATGAGAGCTTCCATCAGGCCGAAGCCTCCGACTCGTCTGCGACACCGAGATCGCCGCGTTCGATCAACTTGAGGACCGCGATCGTCCCGATGAAGTTCAGCAGGACGTAAATCAGGGCCAGATCCAGGAATTCGGGCCGGTCCGTCAAAAACCCGAGCACCGCGATCAGCAGGACGGTCTTCGTCCCGAACATGTTGACGGCCAGGATCCGATCGTAGACCGTCGGACCCAGAAGCGCCCGAGCCAGGGCAAGAATCATCGTGACCAGAACGGCCACCATCGCGACCACGAACATCATCCGCCGCCCTCCAGACGCGTCACCCGCCGGTCCATGTCGCCTGTTTCGACGTCGTCAGCCGCCTCCTGCGTCAAGGCGTGAACCACGATCTTGTTTTCATCCATCTCCAAAGACACGGTCCCAGGCGTGAGCGTAATGGAATTAGCATAGATCACGCGGCCCAGATCGCTCTTCTGACCGGGTGTTACGTCGATGAGCCTTGGGCTGATGGGCATCCCTGGATTCAGAATCCGGCGGGCCACGTCGATGTTCGCCTTGACGATCGCCCACAGCAGCCAGGGCCCATAGGTGAGGAGCCTCAATACCAGATGAATCGGGTGGCCCTCGCGATCGACGATCCCCATCCGAGCAGCAATCAGGGCTACGCCCAGGCACGAAATGACCCCGAACCCGATCGTCAGCGACAGGTAAATCCCGGACCAGAGCAACCAGATCGCGAAGAGCAGAATGGCCAGAGTGATTTTCACACAAGTCCCACTACTTGAAGTCCAAAAAATGCGTCAACTTCAGTTAGATCAGTCAATTGCGAAAAAAGAATTGCCGGGGCGCCCCGTCTTTTGTCAAGAGAAAAGGCTCCTCGGACCTCATCGTCACAGCGCGTCCCGCAGCTTTCATCTGTTTGGATTCCACGACCTCGATCAGGTGACGGCTCGAAACCTCTGTTCGCGACGTGAACGTCTCGGAATGGACACCGATCCAAATCATCAGCACGATCAGAGGGGCAACGACAACCCATTCCCGTAGCGAAAGATCTGTCAGCTTCGCGTTCGCATCATCCACCTCGCCCCACACCACCCTCTGAAACATCCACAGCATGTAGACGGCCGCCAGGACCACCCCCGATGTCGCGATGACACCCATCAGGACGTTGCTCTGGTAGGCACCCAACAGGATCAGGAATTCACCCACGAACCCGTTCAGGCCGGGCAGCCCGATCGAGGAAAGGATCGTAATCAGAAACACAGCTGAAAACGCCGGCACGACCTGGGCCAATCCCCCGAAATCCTCGATCTCCCGCGTATGCCGCCGCTCGTAGATCATCCCCACGATCAGGAAGAGCGCGCCCGTCGAGATCCCGTGATTCACCATCTGAATGATCCCGCCCTGCATGCCCTGTTCGTTCATGGCAAAGATACCGAGCACGATGAAGCCGAGGTGGCTCACGCTCGAATAGGCCACGAGTTTCTTCACATCAGTCTGGACCATCGCCACGAGTGCGCCATAGACGATCCCGACGACCGAGAGGACCATGATCGGGTATGTAAACTCGGCCGTGGCCAACGGAAACAGGGGAAGGCAGAACCGAAGGATCCCGTAGGTCCCCATCTTCAACAGAACACCGGCCAGAATCACACTGCCGGCGGTCGGTGCCTCGACGTGAGCATCTGGCAGCCACGTGTGCAGCGGGAACAACGGCACCTTGATCGCGAAACTCAGGAAAAACGCGAGGAAGAGCAGGGACTGGGCTTCGGGATCGACCGTGTACTGGTAGAGCGTCAACAGATCGAACGTATAGACACCCGTCGACGAACCGTGTTGGAAGTACAGGAAGATGATCGCAACCAACATCAAAAGGCTGCCGGCCAGCGTGAAGAGCACAAACTTGACGGCCGCATAGATCCTGCGTTCCCCACCCCACACCCCGATCAGCAGATACATCGGGATCAACATCGCTTCCCAGAACACGTAGAACAGGAACAGATCGAGCGAACAGAAAACACCCAGCATGCCCGTCTCGAGCAACAGCATCGAAGCCATATACTCGCGAACCCGGGTCGTGACCGACGTCCACGACGCCAGGATGGACAGCACGGTCAAAAGCGTCGTGATCAGGATCAGCAGCAAGCTGATGCCATCGACGCCCACGGCATAGCTGATCCCCAAATCTTCGACCCACTCGACGCGGTGCACGAACTGCATGTCGGCCGTCGTGGAGTCGAACCTCGTGAACAGCGGAATCGTCAACACGAAATTGACGAACGAGACTCCGAGGGCCAGCCAGCGAGATAGGCTGTCGCGCCCCTTGCCGACAAGTACGACCAGCACCGCGCCCACAAGGGGCACGAAAATCAAATATGTGAGAAGGTGTGAACTCATCTGTGGTGTAGTCGCTGTCTCAATTCTCGATACTCGATATCCACATATTCGATATCAGGGCAGGGTCACCGCGTAGATCGTGGCGATCGTGCCGAACAGCATCCAGAGGGCATACGTGGGCGTGCGTCCCGTCTGGAATCTGCCCGACACCCAGCTGATACCTTTCACGGTATATCCCAACCCATTCGCGACCCCGTCCACGACGATCGTATCGAAGATCGTCCACAACCCCATCGAAAACCGGTGGATGGGCTGCACAATCGACGCGTGATAGGCTTCGTCCACATACCACTTGTTCCACAGGATCTGGTGCATCGGCTGATCGGACGCGCCACCCAGCTTTCCGGATCGATGCATCACCAACGCGATCACGAATCCGGCTACGCCCGCCACGATCGAGATCCCGATCAGCACGGACTCGGGCAGGCCGTGCCCCGTTCCGTGTTCGGGCGCGCCCAGCACGGGTTGCAGGAAATGGTTGATCCATCCGTGCTCGAGTGGATAGCCGGTGATGAAGCCCGCCACCAGGGCACCCGCGGCCAGAACGACCAACGGAACCGTCATACTCGATGGCGACTCGTGAGCGTGATCGTGAAGATGCTCGTCGCGTGGCTGTCCGAAGAACGTCATCAGAATCAGTCGGAACATGTAGAAGGACGTCATCACCGCTCCGATGACCCCGAGTGCCCACAGCGCCGTATGACCGGGCACTTGTGAATGGTAGGCTCCTGCAAGAATCTGATCCTTGCTCCAGAAGCCGCTCAGCGGCGGGATCCCGGCGATCGCAACCGTCCCGATGATGAACGTGATGCCCGTAATCTTCATCTTCGAAAGCAACCCGCCGTACTTCCGCATATCCAGCTCGTTCGACATGGCGTGCATCACGCTTCCCGCGGCCAGGAACATCAACCCCTTGAAGAATGCGTGCGTGAAGAGATGGAAAATTCCCGCCGTATAAGCGCCAACACCCGCACCGATGAACATGTAGCCTAACTGGGAAACCGTCGAATAGGCCAGCACTCGCTTGATGTCGGTGTTCACGAGCGCGATCGAAGCCGCAAGCAGAGCCGTGAAGACACCGACCCACGCGACGACGGCACCGGCCGTGGGCGACAGCGTGTAAAGAACATTCGAGCGGGCGACGACATACACGCCGGCCGTCACCATCGTGGCCGCGTGAATCAGGGCGGAAACCGGTGTGGGCCCTTCCATCGCATCGGGTAGCCACACATAGAGCGGAAACTGGGCAGATTTCCCACACGCCCCCAGAAAGAGCAGCAGCGCGATCGTCGTGGCCGCCCCGGGGAAGGCCGAGGGGTTGAGGGCTGTTGGCGCTTCGGCGAAGACCTCCGTGAACTGGACGGTTCCGACATAGCCGAACAGCATGAAGATCCCGATCAGAAAACCGAAATCCCCGATCCGGTTGACGATAAAGGCCTTCTTGCCCGCATCCGAAGCAGATCGTCGCTCGAACCAGAACCCGATCAGCAAATAGGAACAGACACCCACACCCTCCCAGCCCACGAACATCAACAGATAGTTGTTCGCCAGGATCAGAACGAGCATCGAAAACACAAACAGGTTCAGATACGCAAAGAACCTGGCGAATCCCGCGTCGTGGTGCATGTAGCCAAACGAGTAGACGTGAACGAAAAAGGAAACGGTCGTCACCGTCACCAGCATGATCGCCGACAGCGGATCGACGAGGAACCCCACGGAGGCACTGAACGATCCGGCAGCCACCCACGTGTAAACGTTCTCATCGATCCCCGCTCCACTCCTCACATCCATCAGCGTCTTCAACCCGAGCAGCCACGACCCCCCCACGCACCCCGTCGCGATGTAGCCCGCCGTCTTCTTCAACCAATGGCCGAAGACACCGCAAACGATCGCCCCCAACAGCGGCAGTAGAATAATGATTTCAACAGTCGTGGTCATAGATCAACCAAATGCTATTCACCGGTCTTCCACCAGAGTTCCGATCCACACCCCATCTTCTCCCGAGTCGGGCATCCTACGCCCAGATCCACCTCTAATTCTCCGTGTCCTCAGCCTGCCCTGAGTAGCCTGCGAAGCAGGCGTATCGAAGGGTGTCCTCAGTGGTTCGTCTTGCTTTACCATTTCAACAAATTGACCTCCGCCACATCCACCGTCTCGCTGTTGCGGAAGAGCGCAATAATGATGGCCAGACCGACAGCCACCTCAGCCGCGGCGACGGCCATTACGAAGAACACGAACACCTGACCATCTGCCTGACCCAAGTGCCTCGCGAACGCCACGAAAGCCAGGTTGACGGCGTTCAACATCAGCTCGATGCACATGAAAATGACGATCGCATTCCGACGCGTCAGAACCCCTGCGACGCCGATCGAAAACAGGATCGCGCTCAGTATCAGGTAGTTGGAAGTCGCGACTCCCATCGGTCAGGACACCTGTGTGGCTTCGCGTTTGACCAGCACAACGACGCCGATCAGCGCGACGAGCAGGATGAGCGAAGCGACCTCGAACGGGAACAGGAAATCCGTGTAGAGCAGTTTACCGATAGTCGGGACGTTCTCTGTCAACAGAGCTTCATTCTCGGCCGGGGGTCCGAGTTGTCGTGCGCCCATCGCGCCGAGATGGGCGACAAGGAGCGCACACAGAAAGAGGATGGCCGTTCCACGATATCGACTCGTCATAGGCTCGAGTGTTTCAGGGTGACCCAGGTTCAGGAGCATGATGACGAACAGGAAGAGCACCATCACGGCGCCCGCGTAGACGATGATCTGCACGGCCGCGAGAAAATAGGCGTTCAGCAACACAAAAAGCCCTGCCACCGCGAAGAGCGTCGCGACAAGAGACAGGGCGCTGTAGACCGGATTTCGGAATAGGACGAGGAGCACGGCGGACGCAACCGCAACGGTTGCGAGCACGTAAAAGGCCGCAGTCTCCATCTCCCCCCCTTAGGAATCGACGGCGTCGTCGAAAAGCTACCGGTTCAGCGTCAGATAAAGACCGGTCAGGAACACGTTCAACAAGGCAAGCGGCAGCAGATACTTCCACCCCAGACGCATGACTTGATCATACCGGAAGCGTGGTACCGTCCACCTTACCCAAATGAACAGGAACAGGAAGAAAGCTGTCTTCGCCGCGAAAACCAGCACCTTCAAAAGGCTCAGGGCGAAGGAAGCGTCCTTCGGGTCGACACCCGGCAAATGCCACCCGCCGAAGAACAACGTTGCGATCAAGGCCGATGCCGTAATCATGTGGGCGTATTCGGCCATGAAGAACATCGCGAATTTCATGCTGCTGTATTCGGCGTGATAGCCGGCGACGAGCTCTTGCTCGGCCTCGGGCAGGTCGAACGGAAGCCGGTTCGTCTCGGCAAACACAGAAACCATGAACACCAGACAGGCAATCGGTTGCGTAAACACGAACCAGGCGGGCAGAACACCCAGAATCGTTCCGTTCGCCTGCAGGTTCACCACGTCCGAAAGCTTAAGCGATCCTGCGACCATCAGAACGCCGATCAGGGAGAGACCGAGCGAAAGTTCGTAGCTGATCATCTGCGCCGACGCCCGAACGGCGCCCATCAGGGCGTACTTGTTGTTCGAGGCCCAGCCACCCAGCACCACACCGTAGACACCGAGTGAACTCACGGCTAGGACGTAGAGAATTCCGATATCCGCGTCCGAAATGATCAGTTGGACTTCGTGCCCGAGCACCATCAGCGTGTCGCCGAACGGCACTACGGCGAACCCCATCAACGCCGGAACCAGAATCACCGCCGGCGCGATCAGGTAGATCGCCTTGTTCACGTGGTTGGGGATGACGTCTTCTTTGAGGATGAACTTGAGGCCGTCGGCCAGCGGTTGTAGGAGACCCCACGGTCCGACGCGATTCGGACCCAAACGATTCTGGATGTAGGCGCTTACCTTGCGTTCGGCCAGAACCACATACGCGACCGTCGTAATGATGACACCCAGGACGATCGCGATCTTGATCAGACTCTCGAGCGCGTAATCCATCTTCAGTCTGCCGCCTCGATCTGGAGTCCTTCCGAGCCGATCGTTTCGCGGCTGACCTCGCTGTAGGACTCCACCGAACGGGCGACCTCGGCCACGACGCCGTCTACATCCTCCATCGTGAACTCACACCCCATCGCATTGCTCAAATCTCGAAGGATCTCCCAATCGCCTCGCGCATCTCCGGGCGGTTCCAGCCCCGAGTTCAATCCCTGAACCCGTCCAGCATAATTTGTGAACGTGCCCGACTTTTCGATGAATGCGGCCCCGGGCAACACGACGTGCGCGGCTCGGCTGACGTCGGATTCGAGGATGTCCTGAACGACGAGTAGATCGAGACCCGCCAAGGCGTCGAGCTCGGCATCACCGTACGTGGCGATCGGATTCCCCCCGAGCAAAATCAGCGCCTTAATGCTTCCGTCTCGAATTCCCTGCCAAATGTCATCGGTCGGCGCCAGCGACAGACCCACCGCAGCCAGGATTTCCTTCGCGCCCCGAGCATTCGGAGCCTTGTCCGCGTGAATTGTGAACCCGCTCTTGAAAACCACGTCCCCTTCCGAGGCCGTCGCGTCCTGAAGGGCGACCGTTCCGCCACCGATTCCGTCCGTGAACAGTTTACCGAACAGGAACTGCTCCTCGTTCGTAAGGTGTGGCGACGCCAGACCGGCGATTGCTTCGACTCCGTGCTCCGATTTGATGGACTCGAGCTTCTCGCGTATGTGCTCGATCGCCACGTTCCATAGAACGAGATTCTGGTCGTCATCTTTCCCGATCGTCGGGAACAAGAGTCGTTCGTCCGCGTGGACGTATCCCCAACCGTGACGGCCGTCGTCGCACATCCAGTAGTCATTCACACCCGAGTTCTCGCGAGGAACGAGCCGGTAAATGCGCTCCTTGTTCACATCCGCCCTGATGTTGCAACCCGTGCTGCAGCCGGGGCAGATCGTATCCGCACTCTGCAAGAGCCACACACGCTGCTTGAACAGAAACTCCTTGTCGAGCAACGCGCCCACGGGACAGATATCGACCGTATTGCCCGACAGACGGTTGTCCATCGGCGCGCCCGGAAAAATGTCGATCTCGTTGTGGACACCACGGTTGAAATAGCCCAGTTCGCTCGTGCCCGAGATTTCGTCGCAGAAGCGCACGCACCTCGTACAACGAATACATCGATCGGAGTAAAGGAGAACGTGCTCGCCGATGTCCTTCTTCGGCTGAATGTGTTTATGCTCGTGATACCGGCTATGGTCGGCGCCGTATGTGTAGCTGTAGTCCTGAAGCTCACACTCCCCTGCCTGGTCACACACCGGACAATCGAGCGGATGATTGATGAGAAGGAATTCCATCGTGGCGTTCTGGTTTTCCTTCACCGCATCCGACTGCGTGTCGACCACCATGCCCTCTGCGGGCATGGCCGTGCAAGACGGCAGCATGCCGCGGCGTCCACCCACCTCGATTTCGACCAGGCACATGCGGCAATTCGCCGGCGCGCTCAGCCCGGGGTGATAGCAATAGTGTGGTATCGTCACGCCGTAATCGGCGGCGATCTGGAGAACGTTTTTGCCCTGCTCGATCTCGATTTCTTGTCCGTCTATCGTGAACGTCGGCATCGGAGGTCAGGCGGCGGTAACGGCCGCTCCCTTCTGAATGTGCGTCTCGAACTCGTTCCGGAAGGCCTTTATGAACCCGAGCATCGGCCAGGACCAGGACGGGCCGAACAGACAGATCGTAGACATGGCAGGCGTGAGCAGGGGCGACACGTTGTTGCAAATACTCTCGAGCGTGTCCAGGTCGTCGGGACGGCCCTGGCCGTGTGCAATCCGCCACACGATGTCACGGACCCACGGGATACCCTCGCGACAGGGTGTGCACTGCCCGCAGGATTCGTGGGCGTAGAAATTCATCAAGTTGAGACACGCATCGACCATATCGGTCGTATCATCCATCACAATGATCCCGCCCGTCCCGAACATACCCTGGAATTCTCCCCGGCCCGGAATCGCCCACAGCTCGGGGTTCATCTCTATGTCCAGCTCATCCGGTGTCAAAACGGGCGTAGACGATCCTCCGGGAATCACTGCCTTGATCTCGTTGTCATCCCGAATACCACCCGCACATTCGTAGATAATCTCCCTCAGCGTACACCCGCCGATCTCCAACTCGAACATCCCGGGATTCTTGACGTGTCCACTCACGCAGTAGATGAAACTGCCCGGGTAGCGTTCACTGCCTATTTCCTTGAACCACGCAGCCCCGTTCTGGATGATGTGAGGAACGTAGCAGATCGTCTGAACGTTGTTGATCGTCGTCGGACGATCGAAGATGCCCTTCTGAGCGGGGAACGGAGGCTTTACGCGAGGCTCGGCACGCTTGCCCTCGAGCGATTGCATCAGCCCCGTCTCCTCACCACAGATATAGGCGCCGGCGCCCGGATGCGTGTAGACCTCGATGTCGGAACCCGACCCAAGGACGTTCTCGCCAAGATAACCTGCGTCTCGTGCCTGTTGAATGACCTGGTCCATCTGCTCGAGTTCCTCCCACATCTCGCCGCGAATGTAGATGTAGGCGGCCCGGGCACGAATGGCATAGCACGTGATGATCACACCTTCGAGCAACTGATGGGGGTTTCTGTTCACCAGTTGGCGGTCCTTGAACGTCCCCGGTTCGCTCTCGTCGCAGTTCACGCAGAGATAGGACGGGCCATCCGGCTCCTTGGGCATAAAACTCCACTTCATACCCGTACTGAACCAAGCACCGCCACGCCCTGCAAGAGCCGACTCCTGGATTTCAGTGATCACCTCGTCAGGCGTCATCGACTTGAAGGCTTTCTCGAGCGCCTCGTAGCCACCGTGCCGCTTGTAGACGTTTATGTCACCCAAACCGTCGACTTCTTGTAACTTGGTCAGGATCTTGCACTCTTTAATGGGCATTGGTCAGTCCAGCTCCGCCATCAGTTCGTCCAATCGATCGGGCGAAAGGTTTCGATACAGCTTGTCATCGACTCGAATCGCCGGAGCACCTTCGCACGCGGCGATGCACTCAGCCTTGGCCAGCGTCCATTTTCCATCCGCCGACGTGCCTTCGACATCGACCTGAAGCTTCTCCTTGAGATGCTCGACCAGGCTCTTCGCTCCACAGAGCGCACACGAAAGCGTGCTGCACACCTGAATGACGTGCTGCCCGACGGGGGCCTTGAAAAACATCGGATAAAAACTCATCACGCCTGCTGCACGCGCGGGAGGCATATCCAGCATCTCGGCAACGATCTTGAGCCCGTCCATCGGGACATAGCCCCACTCCCTCTGGACGGCGTGCAACACCGGAAGGATCGCAGCCTCCTTCCAATCGTCCGGATACCGGCCGATGATTTCTTCGCACTTCGCACGCGTCTCGTCTGTCAACTCAATCGCCATACATTCTCATCTCGTCTCATCTGCGCGACAAACATCGCGCGAGGACCGACACTTCGACTCCGCTCAGTGCGATGGTACGTTGCTGGCTATCAAGAGCGGAGCCATGCAAGCGCCTATGCGTCCCGGGTGTACCGCCGGGCCCGTTCCTTGAATAGGCCACCTGGGCTCCGGCTCCCCAGTGGCTGCTTTTATCTGTCGAGCTCACCCGCGATTACATTGATGCTCCCGAGGACGGCGATCGCGTCTGAAATCATGTGGCCGTCTATCATCTCCGGATAGGCCTGGTAGTTCATAAAGGAAGGCGCCCGGACGCGCATCCGATAGGCATAGCCCGTGCCATCGCTCACCACGTAGAACCCGAGTTCCCCGTTCGGAGCTTCGGTCGGGACATACGCTTCACCCGGTTCGGGCGTCAGTCCGTGCCCGTCCATCAGAACCTTGAAGTGGTGAATCAGTGACTCCATGCCGAAATCGACCTGGCCTTTTTCCGGCAGAATGACTTTGGCGTCTTCGACCTTGACGGGTCCCTTGGGCATTTTATCGAGCGCTTGCTCGATGATGCTCTGAGACTGCCTCAGCTCTTCCATTCGGACCAGGTAGCGGTCGTACGTATCCCCGTTTTCCCCGATGGGAATGTCGAAGTCGAGATCGGGAAACACCAGAAAAGGCTCCTGCTTCCGAATATCGTAGTCCACACCCGAACCGCGCAACATCGGCCCGGTCATATTCCAGTTGATCGCATCCTCGCCGGAGATGACACCGATGTCCTTCGTTCGGTCGATCCAAATGCGGTTCCGCGTCAACAGACGCTCCACTTCTTCCATCGCGGCGGGAAACTGCGCGACGAAATCGAGTACGACTTCGCGGAAGTTGTCCGGCACATCCCATCCCAAACCACCAATACGGGTGTAACTCGTCGTCAGTCGAGCACCCGTCACCAGTTCGAAGATGTTGTAACAGCGCTCACGTTGCTCGAATGTATAGAGGAACACCGTAAAAGCACCGATGTCGAGCGCGTGTGTACCCAGCCAGACCATGTGGTCGGCGATGCGCGACAGCTCCCAAAGAATCGTCCGGATGTACAGGGCCCGCTCAGGAACGTCGAGCTCCATCAGCCGCTCGACGGCAGCGGAGTACGCGATGTTGTTGCACAGGGGCGAGAGATAATTCATCCGGTCGGTGACCGTCACGTACTGATTGTATGTATGATGCTCGCCCAGCTTCTCGAAACCCGTATGGAGGTAGCCGATGTCGGGTATGCACCGGACGATTCGCTCGCCGTCCAACTCCAGCGTCAGCCTCAGTGTCCCGTGCGTCGCCGGATGCTGCGGGCCCAGGTTGAGAACCATACGCTCCGACAAGAGCGCGTCGTCGACCTCTTCTTCTTCCTCTCCAGCGTAGGGATTGCCGAGAAAGCCGGGATCCTCGGGCGCTATGACGTCTCGCTCCCCAACCCCTTGGACAGGATAGTCCTTCCGCAGGGGAAAGTGCTCGAAGTTGACGGGCATCAGAATCCGACGAAGGTCAGGGTGTCCCTCGAATCGAATCCCGAACATATCGAAGACTTCGCGCTCGGGCCACTCAGCCCCTCTGTGGATGGAAGCGACCGAGGGGATGGTGCAGCCATCCTCCGAAACCTGAGCGCGTAACCGGAGACGTCGATTGTGTGGATGGGAATAAAGGTGGTAAACGACATTGAAGCGTGGACCATCGGGCGGGTGCCCGGGGTAGGTGCTATAGTCCACCGCGCTCACGTCGCTGAGCCGATCGAATGACAGCTCGGGATCGTCCTTTAGGAAGGACAGAATGTCTCGAATTCGAGATTTGGTGCAGACGACCGTCGTTTCGCCGTAGGATTCGGAGACTTCGATGATCTCATCGCTGAAGCGATCCTGAAGCGCCCGAGCCGCGGGATCATCGACCTCCGGCACGACCGCTTCTGTTTCGACCGTCTCCGTCGCGTTTTCCTCGGCCATCAGACACCGGCCTCAACAGGTTCCTGCGTCGGGTTCTCCCGTTGGATCTTTTCCTGGATCTTCATAAATCCATAGATGAGGTCCTCGGGCCGTGGAGGACACCCTGGAACATACACATCAACGGGGATGAACTGATCGATGCCCTGAACCAGCGTGTAGGTGTTGAAAACCCCTCCCGAAGAAGCACAAGCACCCATCGAGATCACCCACTTGGGGTCGGGCATCTGGTCGTAGATCTTCTTCAGAACCGGCATCATCTTGAGTGAGATTCTGCCCGAAACGATCAGCAGATCGGACTGGCGCGGCGAAAACCGGACGGCCTCAGCACCGAAGCGGGCCATGTCGTACCGCCCGGATAGGGTGGCCATCATCTCGATCGCGCAACACGCGGTTCCGAAGGGCATCGGCCATAGCGAGCTCTTCCGGGCCCAGTTGATCATCTTGTCGAGCGTCGTCGTGAGGACGTTGTCACCCAGCGATGCTTCTAGTCCCACTCGAGCCCTCCCTTTCGCCACACATAGGCAAATCCCAGAATCAGGACCCCTAGGAAAACCACCATCTCCGTAAAAACGAAAGACCCCTGAGCCAGCAGATCCTTGAAGACGACGGCCCAGGGGTAGAGAAATACCACTTCGATGTCGAAGATGATAAAAAGCATCGCAACGAGGTAGAACTTGACGCTGAATCGCAAACGGGCGTCGCCGATGTTGGGAACGCCCGACTCGTAGGGAGAGAGCTTGACGGGATTGGGCTTGCGAGGACCGACCAGGTGGGTGATACCGAGGTTGACGGCGGCGAACCCTGCCGCGACGAACAGCAGCAGAACAATCGGGAGGTAATCGCTCAGCATAACTCTCGTGGTTGACCCCAGGGGCAAAGCAGAGAGGCGAGCACCTAACTTATTGAACAGCATAAGGATACAAGCAGCGAGGTCGCTCACGGTAGTGCCGCCAAAAACCGCGATAATTATATCACGCAGCCTACTTGATGTCAAGCCAAATTGAAACGAACATTTAACTCTGACGAGCGCCAAAAAGACGCACGATTCGTGCCTCTCAGCATCGAAATCGGAGCGCATCCAACCTTTACGGTCAGGGCCAGCAGCCCTATTCTCTACAGGATGAACGAACCTCTGGAAGCACCATCGTGAGCGCGCCGACGGTATCGGTGCTCCTGCCGGTCTACAACGGAGAGCCAACGCTCCCGGAAGCCCTCGAGACTCTCCATTCCCAATCATTCGAGCCTTTCGAAGTGATTGCTGTCGACGATGGATCGACCGATGGAACAGCGCGGATCCTTCAGACGGCAGCTCGGAGAGACGCGCGAATTCGGGTCGTCACACGCCCTCACGCTGGTCTGATCGACACGCTGAACGCCGGAATCGCCGAATGCAGGGCGCCGTTGATCGCCCGTTTTGACGCCGACGACCGGGCCCTACCCCATCGACTCGAGCGACAGGTCGCTTTCCTTAGCGACCATCCAGAAATCGCCGCGGTGGGATCTCAGGTGCGGTGCTTTTCAGAAAGCGGGGTGGCGGAAGGATTCAGGGTCTACGAGAGATGGATCAACACCCTCATCACGCACGAGGACATCGCGCGTGAAATCTACATCGAGAGCCCACTCGTTCATCCATCCGTCACTCTGAGACGTGCGGTCCTGGATGAAGTTGAAGGGTACCAAGAACGCGGCTGGGCCGAGGACTACGATCTCTGGCTGCGAATCCACTCAGCGGGTTATGCTATGGGCAAGATCCCAGAAGTTCTGCACGAGTGGCGCGAGGGCGAGACTCGCCTCACGAGAACCGACGCGCGATACTCGGTCGAAAACTTCCTCAGAGCAAAGGCTCACTATCTTGGACTCGGCCCCCTCTCCAACCACAAAGCCTGCATCGTGTGGGGCGCCGGCCAAATGGGAAGACGGCTTTCCAAACATCTGCAGAGAGAGAACATACGGATCCACGCTTTCGTCGACATCGACCCCAAGAAGATCGGCAACACGCGCAGAGGGGCACCGATCATCGCACCTGGTGACCTGAACACGGCTCGTCGAGAGGCCGGCAACCCGATGGTTCTCGCTGCTGTACCTTCACGAGGCGCCCGCGACCTCATTCGCGGAAACCTGAACGATCTGGGTTTGGTCGAAACCGTAGACTACGTTTGCGTCGCCTAACCGGAATGTGAGATCCACATCATGCTCGAATGGCTCAAATCGATCTTTACCGGAGACAGCCCCCCCGTCGACGAGCCTCTGCCACAGCTCGAGATGTTGCGCGATCACCTCAACGACCTGCCAGCCATCGTCATCCCCAATGGCTACGAATTGCGCACCTATCGAGACGGGGACGAACAGGCTTGGTGCGACATCATGGAAAACAACGTCGGTCAGAACTGGACGCGGGAGCGGTGCCGTATGCGCCTGATCGACGATCCGCGTTTCGACGGAGAAAATCTGTTCTTCGCGGTCCACGATGGGAAACCCGTTGCCAGCGCGTGCGCGTGGAAGGCCACGGTCGAAGAATCCGTCATGGGCGAGGTCCATATGGTCGCCGCCCTCGAATCCTACCGTGGCAAAGGTCTCGGACATCTCGTCAACACAGCCGTTCTCCACAGACTCCAAGAGCTCGGTTTCCAAAAGAGCCATCTGAAGACCGACGACTACCGGCTGGCTGCCATTAACTCCTACCTCAAGGCCGGATTCGAACCCCTCAACACGCATATCAGCCACGCTGAGCGATGGGAAGCGATTATGGAACGCCTGGAAGAAGGGCGAGCTTAATGGCACAGAGGTTATTGTCACCCCGACACGCCTCTTTGCGCCAACCAGCTGAGAATCACCTCCTTCCCGAATGCTCGATTCTCGATCATCAATTCAATAGTTCATCCCCATCGCAGCCTTGACACGCTCCAACGTCTGCTGACCCCGTATTCGTGCCTGCGACCCACCGAGGTTCAACACGTCATTCACGAACGTAGGAACATACGTCTTCACTGCCTCTACAACAGTGTCACCGTCTTCACAGAAGTAAGGGGTCGGAATCGGAAAGACCTCCTCGTAGGCATCGTTGAACCGGCACGCAACGGCCTGCGCGAGCTCGATGTTCTCCCTTTGACTTTCAAAGACCAGCACGTAACGCGCTCCGAACATGAGAATGTCGGCGACTTGTGAAACCGGATAGCCCACGACGCTGAGGGACGTTCGTTTGGGCATTTCTCCCTGTTTCCGAATGTGCTTGCTCAGAAGATCCGTCAGCGTCACGAGGTTTCCCAAGATCATTGTCAGCTCCGACAGTTGTGGTACGGCCGACTGTAGAAAGCAGACCGATTGCTCGGGATCGAACCCGGCTACGAGGAATCGTTCGACCGTCGCCTGGATCGCCCGATTCATCTTGATCCCGTGCTGACCCTTCCTCGTCAACGCCTGGTAATCTGCGATCATAAAGTGGCACTGGAACGTTTCCTGATAACCGAACAGCGGAGCGAGCCTCTCTGTTTTGCCTTCGAGCGCGGGTAGCACACCCGTAATCGCTACATCTCTCATCTCGAGCCATCCCTTCGTCTTTCTTGGAGTCTTGGTGTTTTGGTGGTTTGCTTGTCTAAACGAAAAAAGGCCGCGCACCCCCCGAAGGGACACGCGGCCTTGAGCCAGCATCGATCGCGTCCGTCATCCGGTGGTGGGCGTACCTCTCCATCCAGCCACCACCACCAGCCACGAACGCTCGTGTCAGACACCATCGACAGTCTGCTGACACCGTTCTGCATTCCGTGCACGATCATTTTTCGACTCTCAGTCCCACCTTCACTTCTTCGACGAACTGACCCACTCTCCAAACCGCCTCCCCGATCTCGGTGAACGAATAGACCCCGTTTTCTCTGTTCATCAGGCTGTGCCGACCTTCCATCACCATCTGTCGTCGTGTCGTGGAATAGTCCCCGCACACCGACGCGACGATCCGGGTCAGCTCCTCTTCCTCGTAGTCTCGGATCTCTGGCAGCGTCCGAAGCCCCAGAATGGGATCGATATGCATCTCCTTGCCTCTGCTGGCTCCCTCATCCAGATACGCGGCTCCACGGATCCGTTCGATACGACGCAGTTCAAGCTCGGTCCGTTGCCGCGGTCCTTCGCCGACGTAAAGCGCGCGGGCGGCGACCTTCATCAGTCTTCGATCACCTGATTTGGCGATCCGCGAGAGACAGGCACGCTTCTCGTCATCCGTAGCGACCTTTTTGTAGGCTCTCACTGCCGTCTCACGAACGGATGGGTCTTCGTCTTCCTCCAGCCGCTCGAGTATGACGTCCTTGGCATCCACGTTGGCCCGCTTTCCCATCTCGTTCAGCACGCGCACACGTTCCGAGGGATCTTGATCGGTCACCTTCTCGATCAGTTCCTCCACGGTCTCCCGCACTTTGACACCCGGCACGTTGTACATCCGGCACGCGTCGAGAGCTCGGAGCCGGATGACCTCGTCATCTGATTCTGCAAGCGCCTTCAGCGAAGGGTGAATCCGGGCCGGCAGGAAGTGAACTTTCTCTCTGAAGAAGGATGTGTTGCGATGGAACGGCACCAGCATCAGTTCGTCCAGCATCCGGAAAGTGCGCTTGGAATCGCCCTCCTTGAAGACGCCGATCGCTGCGTCGCACAGCGGCTCGACGAGATGAGCCAACGCCTTTCTCACGCCATACTCGACTTCATCATTCTCATCCAGCTCCCAGAACGCATCCCACAGCACCGGAAAGGCTTCCTCCGGATATCCGAGCAGGACCCGTGACAGCTCGAACATCTCTTTGTGAGTCTGTCCGGGTTGGCCGGAGTCTTTGATCGTCTGAATCAGCCGGACCAGCAGGCGAACCTTTTTCGCTTCCGTTGCGGGCGAGGCAATCACACCATCCAGCAGCAGGTTCACACCCCTCACGCCGTACCAGGATCTCAGAATCCAGCGTTCGGCCACCCGTGCCGCACGTTCCGCCAGTTCTTCGTCTTCCGACAGGCAGCAAGTGGCGAGAACCGGCATCGCCGGGACCAGCGAAAACCTCACGACGTGCGCGATGTGCACGAGACGCTCGTCGGTATCCGCCACTTTGAGCAGGTCGACCAGGCGAGCCGAATCGGCCTCGATCACCTGTCTCAACCGAACCATCGGCTCGCTATGGCCTTTGACCCTATCCACACCGTTCGCCGCCTCGACCTCCTCTTTCAGCGCGTCGAGCAGCTCGAGCTCGAGCCTGAAGCGAATCGCAAGATCTGTCTCTTCCATTGTGTAATCCTCTAAGCCTGAGATGGCTTTCCGCAAAGCGTTCTTGGCGCGGTGAATCCGACTCATCACCGTGCCGATCGGCATACCCAAATCATCGGCGATCTCCTGGTAGGAGAGTCCAATCCGATAGCACAGATCCAGGATCTGTTGATGGTCCGAATTCAGCAGAGCGATGCCGTGAGCCACGCGATCGTATTCCTGGGCATCATCCTCGCGCTGTATCGTCTCGACCAGGATCTCCGGATCGGGAATCGCCTTCTGCACACGATACCAGGACCGACAGAGGTTCCGTGTGATCGTGCGAAGCCACGCCGCGAAGAACTCGGGGTTACGCAACTGATCGAGTTTGAGATAGGCTTCGACGAATGACTCGAGGACGAGATCTTCCGCATCATCCTCATCCCGCGTGAACTTCCGACAGATGGCGCGAACGTCGGCCTCGAAGGCCTGCATCAAGGTCCCAAACGCATCCCGATCGCCGTCCCTCGCCTTTAGAACTAGGTGCGTGTAAGAGGTCTGGGTCTTCATCTCACTCGAAGGTGGCGAGCAGTGACTTGATCCTGTCCAGAAATGCCGGACCCTTCTTCTCGTTGGCGTAACTGTAGAACAACCGCTCGAAGATCAGGATCGCCAGCGTGTAGAACCTGTAGAGCGGCGCATCCCGGTCCAGACGCAGGCCATATCCCGACAGAAGCCGTTCGACGTCGAACGGTAGCCGAGGGTTGTCGATGTGGCGTTCGATGATCGCGATCTCGAGGAGCGGGTCCCCGGCCATCGCCTCGGCATAGTCCAGGATACCGACAATACGCCTGCCCTCTTTCGACAGGATCAGGTTGCCATTGTAGAAGTAGTCCATATGGAGAAGCCGCTTTTCGACCTGCTCCAGTTGTGGATGAAGACGCGATGGCAGCGAGCAAAGGATGTCGGCTTCATCGCGTGTGAGCAGCCCCTGGTCGTAGTAGTCCTTCGATGCCACCTCGCAGGGGAACATCTCCCCCCAGTGATCCGAAGCGGGTCCGAACCAACGCTCGGGAGGATCGTCCCCGAGGAAGCAGAAGGGCCCATCAAACGTGAGGTCGTGGATTCGGCGCAGTTGTTCGCCACACTCACCTTCATCCAACAGAAACGAATCATCCTGCCAATGGGCCTGCACACCGTCGATGTACTCCCAGATGCTCGCCCCACGGCCGTCTCGGTCTTCGCCCCGGTCCAGACCTATGAGTTCGGGCACGGGCAGTCCGGCTTCTTGTAGCCTCTGATGGAAGTAGACCCCGACCGGCTCAGCTTGAACGTTTCGCTGGACCTTGAGGAACATCATCTCCTGTCCCTTCCGGACGCGGTAGCAGTAGTTCGCACGCCCCGAGGGGTGGGCGCACACGTTCGACCGCATCCGGCGCATAGCCCAGAAGGTTCTCCGCCCTAGCGAGGGCATCGGAATCGATATCTGTGGCCTTGTTCATTGGTTACACCCTATCGACGCGATCTCTATCCATTTATTCCAGCAAGAACGAAAAAACCCGCATCCGATTGTCCGGAGCGGGTTCAAGGCGATTCTCAGTGGAACTCGAATTCAGCGCAATCGACACGACCCTCCGGACACGAGTAGACCTGTCCAGCCCCACCATAGGCCGGTTGTACTGAGGGTCGAAAGAGGAGATCGGGTCGCCATCACAGCAAAAAGGATAGACGGAACCTCATTTCGTGTCAAGCCGCAAGACCTTATCATACCGCTCGAATCGCTGGAACATCGCCTGTTCTCTCCTGACGACTGACAACTGACGGCTGGAAACTGCCTATGGGCCCCAACCTCCTTTACATCCACTCCGACCAGCACAGCCCTTTTGTCGCCGGCTGCTACGGCGATGAAGCCATCGAAACACCCCATCTCGATCGACTGGCCGCTCGCGGGGTCACGCTGGACAACGTCTACTGCCCATCGCCGATCTGCGTGCCGTCGCGAATGGCAATGCTGACCGGTCGCTACCCACACGAAAACGAAGTCTGGACCAACAACCACATCCTCGACTCCGCCATACCCACGTTCGCTCACGCGATGGGAGCGGCGGGTTACGATCCGATCCTTGTCGGCCGAATGCACTCGAACGGGCCTGACCAGCTTCACGGCTATGCCGAGCGGTTCGTAGGCGACCACGGCCCGAACCTGCCGAACGGTCGCCCCGTCAATCACGGTATGCTGCAAGGAACGGCCGGGCCCAGTCGTGTGAGTATTCGAAAGTCAGGTATCGGCCAGAGCGCCTACCAGGTTCACGACGAGGACGTGACAGCTGCGACCGTTGCCTGTCTCGACCGTCTTGGTGTTCAGTCCAGAGCGGGAACACTCTCGAAGCCCTTCAGCCTCTCCGTTGGCTTTATGCTCCCACACCAACCGTTTGTGGCCCGTCGCGAGGATTTTGAACGATTCGCCGGGCGTGTGCCTCCACCTCGATCACCGGTCCCATACTCTGAGGATCTACATCCACACTTCCAAAAATGGCGACAGGAATGTGGCATCGCGACGGAGATTCCTGCCCATCAAGTGGACAGTGCACGCACCGCCTATTGGGCCCTCGTCTACCGAAAGGACGCGATGATCGGTCAGATCCTCGACGCGTTGAAGGAGAATGGCTTCGAAGACGACACGATCGTCGTCTACTCGTCGGATCACGGCGAGCAGGTCGGTGAACACGGTCTCTGGTGGAAGCAAACGTTCTACGACGATTCGGCCAAGGTCCCTGGTATCATCGCCTGGCCGGGAGAGATCCCGGAAGGGACCCGAATCGATCGCGTCGTCAGCGCGCTCGACATCAACGCCACGATGATCGACGCTCTGGAAGGCCCACCCCTTCCAACGAGCCGTGGACGATCCCTGTTACCTCTCTGGGGCGACCCGAGCTCGGAGTGGGAAGATATCGCATTCAGCGAGTACTGCACCGAGGACGGCTGCCTCCATCGGATGATCAGGCGTGGTCCTTGGAAACTCTGTTATTACCACGGTCAGCCCTCCCAGCTGTTCAATGTGGAAAAAGACCCGCGAGAGATGACTGACCGGATCGACGACCCCGAGTGCACAGACATCGCATCCGAGCTGACCAGTCGGGTTCTGGACGGCTGGGATCCGGATCTGATCTGGGAGAGGATTCAGACAAAGACGGAGGAATGGAATCTGCTGGCGCGATGGGGACGCAGCGTGCAGCCCGAAGACACTCATCGATGGGATCTTCGCCCCGAGATGGACTACCTCGAGTGATCGAGTATCGAACATTGAACAATGGCTGATTGCTCCGCACAGAGACTGGTGACCCTGAGCGGAGTCGAAGGGCGACCATATCAGCGTCACCACCGAGTTCACTCCGAAAGTCAAAGTAGACCACGGCCAAGAAGCGTACCGGGGTGACAACTCCCTACACAGTTACTTTCAGGAGTAAACTATGGGAAATAATCAGACAATCGGAGGCGGGGGCTTTCATCACGTAGCCATCCGCGCGCACGATTTCGATGCGTCCGTCAAGTTTTACACCGAGGCGCTCGGATTCACCGAGAAGATCGCGTGGGGGGAGGGAGACGGACGTGCAATTATGCTCGATACGGGCGATGGCAACTATCTCGAGATCTTCGCCAACGCGAAGCCGGGAGAGAAGCCGGAGGGATCGATCATCCACTTTGCCCTTCGCACGTCCGACGCCGACGGCGCGATCGAACGGGCACGAACGGCTGGAGCGAACGTAACGGTAGAGCCGAAGGATGTCGAGATCCAGAGCCGACCTCAACCCACACCGGTCCGCCTCGCTTTTTTCGAGGGACCCGACGGGGAAACCATCGAGCTATTCCAGAACGAAACGACGTAGACATCGAATATCGAGGACTGAACATCGAGAAATGGAGAGACCGCCTTACCAATTCTCGATTTTCGATCCTCGATCCTCGATTCCAGGAGGTTGCCTTTGTACCCAGCCTACCAGATAGATGACTGTTCGGACGACAACCTCAAATTTGTCGTCCAAACCGGGGTTAACCACATCGTGCACGCCACGCACAAGCCCTTTATGATCGAAGGGAAGGGTTACTGGTCGAAGGATGCGCTGGTCGAGTTCAAAGAGCATTTAGAGTCATACGGAATCAGCATTGAAGTGATGGCGCCTCCGTTGCACGCCAACTTCATCGAAGACGCCGATAACCCGAGCATTATGCTCGGAAAGGACGGACGCGATAAGGAGATCGACGACGTCATCGAGTGCGTCAAAGCCGGGGGTGAAGTTGGGATTGGATCCCTTGCCTGAAGTACAATATGACCCTCCTCGGTGTCGGCTCGACTTACTATTTCAACTTCGAGGAGAAGAGAGAGACGGACAAAGAACTGACCTCGGCAGGGATGGTCGATGCCGATGCGATGTGGGAGCGCATCAGCTACTTCCTCGAGCGTGTCATTCCTGTGGCCGAGGAATACAAGGTCAAGATGGCGTGCCATCCCCACGACCCGGGGATGCCATCCTCGGGATACCGCGGGATCGATCGCGTTTTGGGCACCGTCGAGGGCGCCAAGAAATTCGCCGACCTCGTCGACAGCCCGTATCACGGCTTCAACTTTTGTCAGGGCACTTTTGCAGAAATGCTCGAGAACCCGGGGAAAGAGATTTTCGACGTTATCCGATACTTTGGGGAGCGGAAGAAGATCTTATGGTCCACTTCCGGAACATCCGAGGCAAACGGCTCGAATTCGAGGAAACCTACATCGACGAAGGGGATGTCGACATGTGGGAGGCAATGAAGGTTTACAAGGGGGTCGACTACGACGGTGTTTTCTGTCCCGATCACGTTGCGGAGTCGGATCGGGACTCAGCCTGGGGCCATCGTCAGCGCGCATACACCGCCGGCTACATCAAAGCGCTGATCAAAGCGGCGCAGAACCCTTGAAATCGAGAATGTGGTGATCGAGAATCGAGAACGACCAATGTTTGGCGTAACAGAGTTCGGATCTCTCTTGTCTATCCATCCAGATAGCGGAGGATGGTCGTTCCAGAGGATAGAAGGCAGAGGACAGCACAACGAGCTACGCCCGATTCCCAAGTCTCGATCTTCGATTCTCGATGCTCGATGCTAGACCGTCTTCCCAAAGCTGTCGCCGTACTCGACGAGGAGCGCGCGCGGGGTCATCACCTGGGCGCACAGCTGTATATCCGCTACGGCGACGACGTGGTCGTAGACGATGGCTGGGGTGAAACCAGACCCGGAATCCCGCTGACGTCAGACGCCATCATTCTCTGGCTATCAGCCACGAAGCCCATTGTCGCGACAGCACTTGCACAACTATGGGAGCGAGGGATCGTCGACATCGACGATCCCGTGGTCGATGTCATTCCCGATTTCGGGCAGAGCGGAAAAGCTCAGATCACGTTTCGTCACATCCTCACGCACACGGGCGGCTTTAGAAACGCTGACGTGCAATGGGATGAAGACACGTGGGAGACCATCATCCCAAAAATCTGTGCCGCTCCTCTGGAGTCGGACTGGCACCCCGGTCAGAAAGCGGGCTACCACGTGGCGACCGGCTGGTACATCCTGGGTGAAGCCATTCAGACTGTCCGGCCAATCCCTCCCGGATTTCCTGAGGACCTCGATTTTCGATCCCCTCTCGATGGATGACTCGTGGCTCGGAATCCCGTCCGCAAGCTTTCACTCCTACGGTGACAGAATCGCGCTCTCCTACGACGCAACAAAACAGCCGCTCGAGTCTCACACTTTTTTCAACAGTGCGGAGGGTGCAGCGATCGTCAGGCCGGGAGGGAATGGTCGAGGGCCCGTTCGCGAACTCGCCCGATTCTATCGTGCGCTGCTCGGGGGAGGTGAGCTCGACGGGCACCGCATTCTTTCACAGGACACCGTGGCCACGTTGACCTCACGGCATCGTGTCGCCCTGCACGATCACACCTTCCGTCACAAGATGGACTGGGGTCTCGGATTCATCATCAACTCCGCCCACTATGGTGAAGCCACCGTGCCCTATGGCTACGGGCCCCACGCTTCGCCCGAGACCTTCGGCCATAGCGGGTGGCAATCAGCCTGTGCCTTCGCCGATCCCGAGCACCATCTCGCCGTCGCGTGGGTGTGCAACGGCACTCCGGGCGAACCCCGCCATCACAAGCGCCAGCGGGCCCTGAATGCTGCCATTTACGAGGATCTCGGGCTCTCCTAGCAGCTACAGAGGCCCTCCGACGAGCACTCGCTCATAAAAGTGGCCCCGGGGCCACAATCTTCCCCGAATGGCAAAAGCGCCCGATGGACTTCCCACCAGGCGCTTTCATATCTGAAACCCATTGCCGTCCCCCGCTCCCCGCTCCCCCCTGCTCCCTGTCTCCCCCTCAGCTTTCTATGTCGTCAAAGCCGCCCGCAAATAATCCCGCTTCATACTCGCGATCGTCGAAATGGAGATCTGCTTGGGGCAAACGGCTTCGCACTCGGCGTGGTTGGAGCAGTTGCCGAATCCTTCTTCGTCCATCTGACCAACCATCCGCAGCGCGCGCTCCTTCCTCTCCGGTTGACCCTGTGGAAGACGCGCAAACTGAGCGATTTTGGCTGCCGTAAACAACGATGCCGACGCATTCGGACACGCAGCCACGCAGGCACCACAACCGATGCACGCGGCAGCGTCCATCGCCAGATCGGCATCGACCTTGGAGACAGGTAGCGCATTCGCTTCGGGTGCGTTACCTGTGCTGACGGAAATGTAGCCGCCCGCCTGTACGATGCGGTCGAACGATGTGCGATCGACCACCAGGTCTCTCACCACGGGAAAAGCTTTGGATCGCCAGGGCTCGATCGTGATCGTGTCACCGTCCCGATAATGACGCATATGCAGTTGGCAGGTCGCGGTTCCGTGTAGAGGTCCGTGGGGCACGCCGTTGATGACAAGACTGCACATCCCACAGATTCCCTCGCGGCAGTCGCTGTCGAACTCGATCGGCTCCTCTCCCCGCTTGATCAGGTCCTGATTCACCACGTCGAGCATTTCGAGAAAGGACATATCCGGATTCACATCGTCGGCCTTGTAGGGCACGAGCTTACCCGGCCGATCGGGCCCTTCCTGCCGCCAGATATGGAGATTCAGTGTCATCCCTGCCATCGCGATCCTGCTTTCAAGTTTCTCTCCGCTGACGTCATGCTAAAACCCGAATTCAACAGATACCAGTCTACGCCACGCACCACTCGGTGATTCCACTCAACTAAGAACCGACGCCTCAGCTCCTCCCCAAATCGGGCCTCGATCCCGTCGAGTCCTCCCCCTCCGTGTCCAGAGCCTGTCCCGAGCGCAGTCGAGGGGTTGTTCTCAGTGGTTCGTCTTGTTTTGATCATTTATAGCTTCGCTGTGTGAGTTTCACGTGCTGAAACTCGAGCGGCTCCTGGTGAAGCGTGGGAGTCTCGCCCACCCCGTTGAACTCCCACGCCGAGACGAACGAAAATTCATCATCCTTGCGCAAGGCCTCGCCCTCCTCCGTCTGGCTTTCCGCTCGGAAATGTCCTCCGCACGATTCAGATCGATCGCGGGCGTCGATGGCCATCAACTCGCCCAATTCCAAAAAGTCCGCCACGCGACCGGCCATCTCGAGGTTTTTGTTGAAGTGGCCGTTGCTTCCAGGGACCTTGACGTTCTGCCAGAAGTCGTCGCGCAGCTTCGGAATCTCTTCCACCGCCCTGGCCAGCCCATCCTCCGTGCGTTCCATCCCGACGTATTCCCACATCAGCAGGCCGAGCTCACGGTGGTACTCGCCGACCGTCTTGTTGCCGCCCACGTCCAAGAGCACGTCGAGACGCGATTGAACGTCACCGTGGGCCTGTTCGAACGCATCGGCCTGGGTATCGAGTTCCGAAAAGGTCTCACCAGCCAGGTAATCACCGATGGTATAGGGAATCACAAAATACCCGTCGCACAGCCCCTGCATCAGGGCGCTCGCCCCGAGTCGGTTGGCGCCGTGATCCGAAAAGTTCGCCTCCCCCAGAACGAACAATCCGGGGATCGAGCTCATCAGATCGTAATCGACCCACAGTCCGCCCATCGTGTAATGAACGGCGGGATAGATTCGCATTGGAACGCTGTATGGATTCTCGCCCGTAATGCGCTCGTACATCTCGAACAGATTCCCGTAGCGCTCACGAATGACCTGCTCGCCCAACCGCTCGATCGAATCCGCAAAGTCGAGATAGACGGAAAGCCCCGTCGGCCCGACGCCCCGTCCTTCGTCACACACGGCTTTCGCGTTTCTCGACGCGACATCGCGTGGCACGAGGTTGCCGAAGCTCGGATAGCGGCGCTCCAAATAGTAGTCCCGTTCGTCCTCTGGGATCTGATCGGGCGGCCGCTTGTCCCCTTCCTCCTTTGGGACCCAAACGCGTCCATCGTTGCGCAGACTTTCGCTCATTAACGTGAGCTTGGATTGGTGATCGCCCGACACGGGGATACACGTCGGGTGAATCTGCGTATAACAGGGATTCCCGAAGTAGGCCCCACGCTTGTGACATCGCCAGGCCGCGGTCACGTTGCTGTTTATCGCGTTCGTCGACAGGTAGAAAACAGCCCCATACCCACCCGTCGCCAGAATGACTGCGTCGCCTGCATATCGCTCGATCTCACCCGTCACCAGATTCCGGCCCACGATGCCTCGCGCCTGACCGTCAGCCACGACGAGATCCAGCATTTCAAACCTCGGATGCAGGTCCACGCGCCCCGCATCTACCTGCCGCATCAATGCGCTGTAGGCGCCCAGCAGGAGCTGTTGTCCCGTCTGGCCACGTGCGTAGAACGTCCGCGAAACCTGCGCCCCACCAAAAGACCGATTCGCAAGTAGACCTCCGTAATCGCGTGCGAACGGAACACCCTGCGCCACACACTGGTCGATGATGTTGCTGCTCAGCTGGGCAAGACGGTAAACGTTCGCTTCACGTGACCGGTAGTCCCCTCCCTTGACGGTGTCGTAAAAGAGACGCCACACACTATCGCCGTCGTTCGGGTAGTTCTTCGCCGCGTTGATTCCGCCCTGCGCTGCGATGCTGTGCGCACGCCTGGGGCTGTCCTGGATACAAAAGTTCTGGACGTTGTAACCCATCTCTGCGAGCGACGCCGCGGCGGACGCCCCCGCCAGCCCGGTCCCAACCACGATGATGTTGTAACGCCGCTTGTTGGCCGGGTTGACGAGCTTCATCTCGCTCTTACGGTTGTCCCATTTCTGCTCGATGGGACCATCTGGAATCTTGGAATCGAGCGGCATCAGGAGGCTCCGGAGAAGTAAATCCAGATCGGTATCACGAAGAAACCTAGGGCGACGACAAATGCGATCACGCGACCCGCGCCATAGATGATGGGGGTGTACCGCTGATGATACAGGCCTAGGGACTGGAAAGCGCTCCAGAACGCGTGACTGAGGTGGATGCCGAGAATGATCATGGCGAGGGCATAGCCGATCGCCCATTCGGGCTGCTGGAACTTTTCGACGACCAGACGATACAGATCCCGCATCTCCACACCTTCCACCGTCGCCACGTATCCTTCATCCTCTGCCGGACCGTATTTGAAGGTCCTCACGTGGACCACGATGAAGATCAGAACCAGAAAGCCGGTGTAGACCATCGTGGAAGAGGCAAACGTCTTGCGGCTCGGTGACCCAGCCGATCTCAGTTTACCGTAGGCAATGGGGCGAGCTGCCTGCTTCCCACGCGCGATATTGATCGCCGTCCAGACGTGAATGAGCAGCGAACCCACCAGAATCAGTTCTGTCAGAATCAGCAGACCGCCCAGACCGACCAGAAAGTGACCGTAGCTGTTGAAGGCATCGGCGTTGCCTGTGAGGAGCTGGAGATTTCCGACCATGTGACCGATTACGAAACCGAGCATCACAAGACCGGAAAGGGACATCAGGATTTTACGGCCGACTGAGGATAGTGCCGCAGAAACGAGCGAGGCCATTCAGACTCCAAAAGGTTCTGATTCCTTGAACAAAGCTGGCTGGAACTTACTCCCGGCATTGGCGGATGTCAAGATTGCGCCCGTGAGCGAGGTCGCGTGCAATCTCATCCACGCATCGCACTTCTAGGGTCTTGGGCGTAGTCCTTGGCGATGACTGTCGAAAAGCCTTCGACTGGTTCGCCCACTTCGCATCAAGCAATCTCGTACGCCACACTCTGAAGCGGCGACGCCACGATTGTCATCTTCGTGCCCACGATCGAATGGCAGTCTCTATTCTGATTCATCAGACGGACATAGCTGTCGAACACCTTCTCTACGTTGGGCATCCTTCGAAGCTCAAAGACGTCCGCTAGATCGAGGGTGACCTGCCGCGGCCACTGTAAGTCAAGATTATGGACGGCAACCAGTCCCCCCTTGTCCCCGAGCCGTGCGTAGGCCAGAATCCGATCTTCCTCCTCCCCTCCTGGAAATGTGGAGCGATGGAAGTAAATTCTCCCATCCCTCAACACGTCCTGGCCTTCCACAAAACGGTGCAAGCCTTCGTAAGATTCAAAGAGAGCCACGCCCGGAGGCTCGTCCGCGCCGGACTCATCGATGAGAGTCGTATTTTCGAAATCGGTCTGTGTCTGCTCCCCCCACTCCGAGCCCCATTCTGTGCCGTAGGATAGGTTCGTCAAACCAGCGCATCCGGCGGTCGCATCGATCAACGAAGCTTGCAGATTCTTGAGAAGCGCCATCGTCAACGAAGGCGCGTCGCTTCCCGTCTCCCCACGCCAGTACGTGCTGAGTGCCTCATCTTCCTGTAAGCGACCATCGAACCGCTCACGCCAGACACGGGTCGCCCTGGGACTGTCGTGATTCTCAAAATAGGCCATCGCTACGGTGCCTGGGGGGTAAGCCCGATAGGTCTCCTCCAGAAAATCGATATACGGTGTGGCGCGATCTGCATCGCGGTGGAAATCGACGAGCAGGGCGTAGACCACGTCGACCGGAACATCCACAGCTTCATCCAGCGGGCATAGTGTCTCTCCCAGAACGATCGCCTCCTCTTTAACCTCGTTGATCCGATTCTTGATCTGCTTGAGAAAGGGACGATCGATCGTTTGGCTCGCGTCGATGCGGACACCGTCAAAATCGCAGTGCCGAATCCAGAAGGGAGCAACGCCCGACAGGTAGTCCTGCAACGGTCGATTGAAGGGGAGATCCAAAAGCGCCACATCCGAGTAAACGAGCCAGGCAATCCGGTTGATCCTCGGAACGCCAGCCTCATCCAACTCATACCACTCCGGGTGCTGCTCGATGAGCGAACAGTCGCGACTCGTCTGCTTGAGCACAAGATCGATGATCACACGCTTGCCGAGGGCGTGAGCTTCCCGCGTGAGCGCACGTAATCGAGCACGCCCCACAATCTGCCGCATCACGGGTTCCTCCACCCAGTCCATCAAAACCTTCCGCGAATCGAAACTCAGCAGGTCACTCGGCTCTCGTACGCGGTCCCTCTTTCTCGCATCGAGCAAGTCGCTCAGATCGAAGGGATCGATCAATCCTTCCGATACGAGACCCTCGAGATCGGCGTCATTCGGATCGTCGATCAGGGCGGGATCGATTCGAAAGAAATTCTTGACCGCATAGACACTGCCGAGCGCGCCCTTTCGAACATCTTCACCCGAGATAAGATCCTTGAATCCAGGCTCGAAAAAAGGCAACAGGTAGACGACGTCCGCGTGCATCGCTGACAATCGCTGCGTCACCTGATCGATCGTGCCGCTGACGAAACGGTTGCCCTCCATTCGCGCTCCCATTTTTCTGGGACACACTTCGATCAGGGATGGACAGTCCAGCACCGATGTCGGGCCGACGACGAGCTGACAATCTCAGTTATGAGCGATATCGTTGATCGACACCCATCGCTTACCAGAATCCGCGACAGGCCTGCCATCGGCCGAAAACTGGGCCGTTGCGTGAAAGACACCGGTCTTCGACACCTCGATCGGGTCTGACACGAACAGAACGTTGTTTCCTTTCAGAACCATTCGACCTCGGCTATCCGTCGCCGGATGCATGGGAAAGTGTGCGCCGCCCCCTGTCTGATAGATCCCCCGCTCATCGAGTGCTCCCCTGTCATTGACATCCGTCCAGACACGGGCATCTACGCCGTGGCCGATGCCCTCCGGATCGGTATCTGTTACGTAGAGTTCCACTCTTACACGGACGCTCTGTGCGGATCCTGCCTCTATGTGGACCCGCACAGAGCGCAGAATCCTGCCAGATCCCGTCCACACAGACGGCCAGGTTGCCTGCCCATACACGGGTCGGATCGTAGCGTTGGGGACTGAACGTGACGTGGATGCTATCGTGGAGGGTAGCCATCGGTGGCGAAAGTAACCCTCCTTCATAATCAAATCAAAGCACTCGGCGCACTCAGTCAGCAGCGCTCATTAGCCTGAATTATGCATAAAAAAAAGGTAGTCTCCTTGTACAAGTGTTTGTTTTTCCCTACATTAGGGCTGACACATCAAAACAACACTTGGAAGGAACTACCGTGATAGAACCTAGTCAGATCCGGTTACCATTCGCAAGCATTTCGGGCAAGGTAGTTGAGGCTGATTTTGCCGGTGGCGCCGTCAGGAGTGACGGTGGAGTTCTGTTGCTTCGCGCCCTTGAGTCTCAGATGGGATTGATCGCCAGAATGGTAGATGCTTTGCGAGATCGTCGTCACCCAAGCTATATCGATCACACGCTTTTGGATCTTGTGAAGCAGCGTGTTTTTCAGATCGCTTGCGGCTATGAAGATGCCGTCGATTGTGATGATTTGCGCCACGATCCGGGCGTCAAGGCTGCCTGCGATCGGCTTCCTCTTTCCGGTCCTGATCTCGGGAGCCAATCAACGATGACACGACTTGAGAATGATGTGCGACGCTCGGATTTGTATCGGCTCGCACGGGCTTTTGTAGACGGGTTCATCGCATCGTATGACCAGGCACCCCCAAGCATCATTCTCGATATCGACGACACGGATGACCCAACGCACGGTGCGCAACAATTTTCACTCTTCAACGCGTATTACAATGAACACTGCTATATGCCGCTACATATCTATGAAGGCCAAAGCGGCAAGCTCATTACGACGATCTTGAGACCCGGGCATCCGACGAACGGTAAACAGGTCGTTTCTATTCTCAAGCGCTTGGTGGAACACCTACGCGGATCTTGGCCAAACGTGGAGATCATCGTTCGCGCAGACTCAAAGTTCAGCTCACCAGAGATGCACGATTTCTGCGAAGACAACGGTATCTACTACGTTCTGGGCCAGGGCGCCAACTCCAAGCTCAAAGCGGCTGGACAAAACCTGATGGACCAAGCGCTACGTCTGAGCGAGCATAAGGAGACGATTCGCTTGTTCTCATCCTTCTCATATCAGGCTGGCACCTACCGGCAGCCTCGCCGGATCATTCACAAGGCTGAAGTCACAAACGGCGAAGCAAATCCAAGATACCGCGTGACCAATTTACAGAGTAATCGAGACGGCTTTATCTATGATCGTATCTACTGCGCAAGGGGACGCACGGAAGGCTTCATCAAGGACCACAAAACATTCCTTCACTCCGATCGAACATCGTGCCACAAGTTTGAAGCCAACCAGTTCCGACTCTTTCTACACAGTGCTGCATACGCCTTGCTTCACGCACTCCGATCACAGGGACTCAAGGGCACCGCGTGGACCAAACCTCAGGTCAACACGATACAGAACCGTTTCCTCAAAATCGGCGCGAGAGTCATTGAAAGCGCACGAAGAATCCGATTCCATTTTCCAACATCGTATCCACTCAAAAACGTCTTGGTGTCAATCATCACCAGGCTCGAAACGAACACGCAGTAACAACGCCGATCTATACCGGGGACAGCTATGTACACGTCGCAAAACAACACCTGTTCCGGACGAAAATCGTGACTCTTGCGACTCGTAGAGACCGCTTACGGGACCTTGGACATCCGAAGAAGCCGAGAACAAATCCTGTGCGTGATCACATCACTCCAAAACAACCTAAACTCAAATTCATGCATGATTCAGGCTAGTACCTGTCTTAAGCTTTTGATAAATATGAAGTTTAAAGGCGAACCACCTTCCCAGTATTTCCCGACTCCACGATGGCGCAGGCGATGGCGATATTGATTCTCCCTTCCTCACCGGGGACGGGTGAAGGGCCATCGTTCCGGATGGCCTCGATGAACTGCCCGTTCGGGGTCAGGCGGCCAAGATCCCGGTCCCTTCCGGGATCGGGCTCGACGGTGATTTCCTCGGGTTCATCCATATCAGCCGTCTTGACCTTGACGGTATTTCGACCCGCTGCAACGGCCGAGCCCTTCGTGCCTGTGAAGCCGCGACCGGAAGATGGGAGCGTTTGCGACTGACTGGCCTCGAGATTTCCGAACCCACCGTTCGCGAAGGTCAGGATGGCGGAGAAGTGATCGAGGAAGGTGGGGGCCTCTTCGCGGCTGAAGGCGATCCGGGCGTAGACATCGGTGACGTCACCCCCGATGCTGCGCACGAAGTCGATTTCGTGGACTTCCCACTCGAAGACGATGCCGCCGCTCTTGTCGAAGTCGAGCCGCCAGTTGGCTTCGTTCTTGATGCGATGATAGCTCTCTCGAAGACTCCAGGATTTGACGAAGTCTCCACAGCGTCCCGAGTCCAGGATGCGCTTGAGCTCGATCAGCGCGGGCATAAAGCGAGTCGACTGATCGACCATTATCTTGACGCCCGCGTCCTTCGCGGTCGCGATCATCCGGTCGCAGTCTTCGAGCGAGAGCGCCATCGGCTTCTCGCACATCACGTGGGCGCCCGATTCCGCACAGTCGATCGTCTGCTGCGCGTGGAGAAAGCACGGCGAACAGACCCAGACGGCCTCCGGTTTCGCGTCCACGAGCATCGCACGGTGGTCGCCGTAGGCTTTGCCACCGACGTCGGAGGCGAGTGCTTCTGCACGATCCGTCATCGGATCCGCGACGCCCACGACCTGGACGTCGTCGATCGCAACGAGACTCTTTACGTGGCCTGCCGCATTGTTGCCGGCGCCGATGATCGCGACTTTCATATCTATACCAAGAGAAAGAACTTTACCACGGAGAGCACGGAGAGAACCCTGAGTAAATCGAGGCAAGTCATAGCCACGCCCATACCGGATTCTTCGCGGCCGGAGGCCGCTCCTACCCGGTGGCGCTGCCACGCCTGCTCGCTGTCCTCGCTGCTATGCCTCTGCTACCACCCTCTTCAGGTTCGCGACGCCGGTGGTAATGCTGCCGAGGATGTCATCCGGATCGACGACTTCGAGAGAGACGGTGCCGTCGTAGCCGGCGTCCTTGAGGATGCGGATGATCTGTGGCCAGTCGGAGTCTCCTTCGCCACCGATGGCGTTCTTGATGTATTGGCCGTTGGGTGCCTGACGCCAGCTGTCATCCTGTGGTTCATCCGAGATGTGGAGGTCTTTCAGATGGGCGTGGACGACATCGCCCGCCAGGCGACGCACGCCTTCGATGTGATCCTGGCCGAAGACGGCACGGAAGTTCGTCGGGTCGATGTTGACGCCAAAGTTGTTACGGTCGACGAGACGGACGAGGCGTTCGGTCTGTTCGATGCGGCCGAGATGACGGCCGTGGTTCTCGACGCCGACTGAGATGTCCATCGCCGCGGCGTCATCTGCGATCTGTTGCATCGACGCGGCCATCCGCTCGAGGACGTCGTCGAAGTCTGTGTCCTCGGGGGCATTGGGGAGTGACGAACGAGGATCGAGGCGGATGCGATCGGTTCCGAGGATCTGGGCGATTTCCAGTCGTGCGATACAGATCTCCAGACACTCCTGACTGGCCTCATCGTCGTAGACGGCAAAATTGCTGTCGAGCGTATAGCACGAGGCCGTGAGTCCCACTTCGTCCAGAATCTCCCGTGCTTCCTTCGCCTGTTCGGCTTCATCCCGCCCGTGATCCCAGTAGCGCGAGAGTGGTTCGTAACAGTCGGCTTCCGTTTTCTCACCGACAAAACGAATCGCAGACGGCACGTCGATCTCGCCATCGAGGAACAGCTTGTTGAAGCAGTAACTAAACCTTGGTAAGCCCCCGGCTCTGCCGGGGAGACTCCCAGAGTTTGACAGTTCCAGAAATATGTAAGAGCCTCCCTTGCCGTGGACCGCTCAAAGCACACGGAAGGAAGGCTCTCTAATGAACAACGTAAGGAGTCTACGTCACACGGTTTGGGAGTGCAAGTATGACGTTGTTTGGGTTCGGAAGTATCGTAGAAAAGTGTTGTATGGTGAAATTCGTCGCTATCTGGGCGAGGTGATTCGGGATCTGGCCGCACAGAAGGAATGCCGTGTGGAAGAGGGTCACCTGCGATCCGACCATGTGCACACGCTGATTTCGATCCCGCCGAAGCACTCAGTAGCTCAGACGGTAGGGTTCATCAAAGGAAAGAGTGCGATTCACATTGCTCGGAACTATCTGGGACGCAGGTCGAACTTCACCGGGCAGCATTTCTGGGCAAGAGGCTACTGGGTCTCCACCGTTGGCAAGGATGAACAGACGGTTCGGGAGTATATCCAGAACCAGGAGCGGGAGGACCGGCGTCTCGACCAGCTCAACATTTTCAGGTAATCGCCACCTTTAGGTGGCGCTTGGTTTCCAACCGCTTTGAGCGGTTCACAAGTTTTCAAGCCTCCGGCTTTGCCGGAGGTCATGACTGCAGACACCCGTTTTCATACTTTAAGCTCACCTAGGTTTAACGGTTGGCGATACGGCGTCCCCGTGCCGGAGCACGGGGACGAGCGCGCCGCCTTAATTGGATAGATTGAGTCGTGTGTCGTGCTCGCCCCTGAGCTCTGCTCGGGGGCGCCGTCGTGTTTTCGTGGTTCTACCCTCGAACACGTTTCGTCAACGCAGCCAACTCGGCCTGACACGCCTTCCGTGCCTCGGCGAACCCCTCTTGGGTGACGTTGTCCCCGTTGAGGTAGTCGAGGACGATCTGCTCAGCGGCCACGTAGGGTTCGCAGACGTCAGCGACCTGAGCGGCAATCTCGTTTGGGATGGTCGAGACACCGTTGCAGTCGGCGTGGATCAAATCGCCGGGCAAGACCGGCAGACCGCCGATATGGACGGGTACGTGGACGTCGACGATGTGTCCGTATCCGTGCGAGGCGATGGCGCCGTTGCTGAAAGCGGGAAACCCGATTTCCCTGACCTGGTCCAGGTCGCGGGCTGCGCCGCTCGTTATGAGACCGACTGCGCCAAAGGTCTTGTACGTCGTGCACATCACCTCACCAAAGGAGGCAGCGGAGGTGGGCTCATCGAGGTCCTGCAAGACGACGACCGGGGGCCCCGGAATTTGGGCGAACGCTTCGAGCTGTTCACCCATACTCCCATACGCGATCCCGTCGACGGGCGGAGCGTCCGCGCGCCAGGTAGCCGTGGACGCGTAGCCTACGGTCGGTGGCATTTCGGGAAAACAGGCTTTGATGCTTTCGTTCGTGTATCCGACATTTCGTTTTTGTACGTCGAAGACTTCGATGACGTTGCAGATGGTCGGCGTGTCGTATTGACGAAGCCGGTCCAGCTCTTTCTGGGACAGTCCACCCATCGATGTTTACTCCTCAGACTCTGTTGTTCCCTCGTGGCATGAAGATTTCGTGTCGCTGCGGATCAGAATACCCTTCGATGTGGGCTGGCGCCACGCCCGGGCTCGAGAGGGCGACACGTACGATCTCTTTGTTGAAGACGCTCACACCCTCCGCGTCCAGATACTCGGTGACGGGCATCCAGAGCGCTTCGGCGATCTCCTCCGCCTGGATGGTCACGTCCTGTGTCAGCGGGCGCAGACGGCACACGAAGTAAATGTCGCTCTTGCCATAGCGGTAGCCGTGCCAGTGCCGGAAGCATACGAGCGAGACGAATTCGGCGTCGACCCCTGTCTCCTCCTTGACTTCACGGATCACACACTGCTCGAGGTGCTCGCCGGCGTGCAGCGCGCCCCCTGGCAGCTTGTATGACGGCGTTTTTGATCGTCGATAGCGTTCGCTTACGACGAGAAGCTCCTCCTTCTCGTTCAAAACGACGCCTCCGGCTCCAGTATAGTGCGTCGCGAACGGTGGAATGAAGGCCCCGTGCTCGAGTTGGTGAGTGAGCATCAAGTAGTCAACGTGACTGTGATGGAACGTGAACCCGTGATGGACGGCGATCGGGATGAGCGACGATTTTTCGATCGGTACTTCGAGCCAGACGAGTTTAAAGTCGTCCCCCAACCATGTCTGTATGGAGACCCTCAGCCGGTCGTCGAAGTCCACCGGATCATCGGGTAAATGGGCCGGATCGGTGATGACGCCGCCAAACGGGTTTGTCGAAAATGCCAACGTATCCATAGTCCTCCTCGTGTTTGCCAGAGACGGCTGCTATGGTAGGTTCTGCATTCGAGCCGTGCAAGTGAATCGTGAGGGAGCCTTGACCCGCGGCGTGTTCCGCCCTATCCTGACGCCTCACTTCCCCCACTGAAATCACGGAGATTTCGCGTGGACTGGTTCCTTCTCAGCAAGCATTCGATCAGTTCCCTCGCCCAGTTCGTTCTGTCCCTGCTGATCACTGGCTACCTTCTCACCATCCGACGCAAGAGCGTGCCGACCTGGCTGTTGATCGGATTCTTCTCCGCCTTTACGGTCGCGTTGCTGTGCTCGTTTCTGCTTGTAGCGACACAGTCCGTGTATCGGCCCGTGTTCGGAGCCGCGCAAGCGATCCTGGGTGGGGTTTACGTGGTCATCATCATCCAGTTCGCCTACTGGTTTCCGACGAATCCGAACCCGCGGGAGTCGAGGATCGTTCTGTGGGTATCCACGGCGGTCGCGGCCGCACTCGTCTGGATCGGTGCAACCAACCTGCGGACGGATCCGACCTATGCGTTGTTGGTCCTCAGCTTCGGTCTTGGTGTATTGGTGGTCTGGGCCATCATCGTGTTTCTGAGACAGTCCGCCCACTACGCGCTGGGGACGAAGGATGCGGCTCTACTGACACCCAGGCATTCGGGTGCTCGAAACGCGAGGGCGCATCGCTCGTTCGCCTGGCTTGTCGGGCTGCTGCTCGTTCTCAGTCTCTCCTCGGTCCTCGAGGGGGCCGACATCATCTCGTTGGAAACGCTGATATCGATCGTGGCCGCGCTCTACCTGTGGTTTCTGATCGCCTTCGTTTTCGTCTACATCAACAACGCGCCCGTGCCGTCGACGTTTCTCGCGAAACTCGTGGGCGTACCCCTGGTGACGATGTTAGCCGTCGTCGGGGTGATGGGGAACGTGATCCTGGGTGCGCTCGAGCAGACGTATGACACCGAACGTCGTAGAGAGCAGCGTCAGATCCTCCGGGGTATCGTCGAGGAGAACGATGCGTTGATTCCCGAGGGCGTTCGAATGGTGACGGCCCATCCGATTGACGTGGAGGGGGCAGCCAGGGTGCTTTACACAGGGGGAGATGAAGGCGGGCGAGGTGGCTTCGGCCCGTCTGGGGGACAGCCCTTTGCCAACCGTGACGACGCCCTGCGCTTTCATCGAGCCTACGTGGAGGGAGAGTTTACGCCGGGCGTGCTCGATCACCTGCGTGCCAACACGTCTATGCGGCCAAATGATGCAAAGGAGCTGATGCTGTCGGAGTTGAATCGGACCGACCTGATCCGGCTGACGTCGGAATTCAAATACCGGGGAACGGTGCAAGATCTGCGGTGTTCGATCTACTACTTCACGATGAGCGGTTTCCTGTTCGAGGCCGTTTACGCTCCCCACCTTTACCCGCGATACATTCACAGCTACGCCGTCCGAATGGCCGGCTTTCTGGTGGGGGCGACCCTGGTGATGCTCGTCGGCTTCCCCTACATCTTCAAGGGCGGAATGGATCGGCCCTTGCAGTCGCTGCTGACGGGTATGCGGGAGGTGAACGGCGGGAACACGGACGTGGCCGTACCGATTTACGTGGAGGACGAGTTCGGGGAATTGACCCATTCGTTCAACGGGATGGTCGATTCGATTCGCCGGGCGGAGGCGGGTTTGCGTCGTAACGCCGAGGCGCTGGAGGAGGCCAACCGGACGCTCGAACAGCGTGTCGACGAGAGAACGCGTGACCTGAACGAGAAGAACGATCAGCTTGAAACGGCCATCGTCGATCTGCAGGCGGCGCAGAATCAGCTGGTGGTGCAGGAGAAGATGGTGTCTCTCGGCCAACTCGTCGCCGGTCTCGCCCACGAGATCAACAATCCGGTCGGTGCCATCAACGCTTCGACCGATGTGGTGGCCCGGTGCGTCGATCAGGTCGATTCGGAAGTTACGGAACAGTCGACCATCGAAGGGTTGCGTATAAGCTCGCGCTTTGGCCGGGCGACGCAGCTGCTGCGCGATAACATCGGGGTGCTCGGAGAGGCGGGAGACCGAATTGCCCGTATCGTTCGTACCCTTCGGAATTTCGTGAGGTTGGACGAGGCGGCGTATCAGGTCGCGAGTGTCGAGGAAGGGCTCGAGAGTACGATTGCTCTGATGCGAACCCAGATTCAGGAGGGGGTCGAGGTGACCACCTCTTTCGCGGGTGTGGATCCGATTCCGTGTTCGCCGGGTGAGCTGAATCAGGTGTTCATGAATCTGATACGCAAATGCGTCCGAAGCGATAGACGGCACGGGGGTCATCGAGGTCAAGACCGGCGAGGATGACCATCGCGTGACTGTCACGGTGCGGGACGACGGGCGCGGAATTCCAGAGGGGCGGCTTCAGACGATTTTCGATCTGGGCTTCAGTCGGCGCGGAGACCGTGTCAGGATGGGCACGGGATTGTCGACGGCGCTTCGGATCGTGCAGGCCCACCGGGGGGAACTGAACATCGACAGCGAAGAAGGGCGTGGTACGACCGTGACCGTCGTCCTTCCCAAGGAAGAGGCGAATGGCTGATCACATTTACGCAGCGCTGGGTGTGGATACGATCGTGAACGCCGCCGGGCCCGTCACGCGTTTGAGCGGGGCGCTGATGGATCCGGAGGTGACGGCAGCGATGGCCGAGGCAGCGGGTCATTGTGTGGACATAGCCGAACTCCAGGCGGCCGCCGGACGATACATCGCGGAAGTCACGGGTGCCGAAGCCGGTTACATCACGTCGGGGGCATCGGCGGGCCTGCTCCTGGGTGTGGCGGCCTGCGTTACGGGACTCGACCCCGGCGCGATGAATCGGCTGCCGGACACGACGGGGCTCCCGGATGAAGTGATTATGCCGCGGAGCCATCGCAACTTCTACGACCACGCGATCCGGTCGGTCGGCGTGCGTCTGACCGAGGTGGGTCTGCCGGACCGATTCAGCGGAGCCGGGGTCCGCGATACAGAGGCGTGGGAAATCGCGGATGCGATCTCCGATCGTACGGCGGCCATCGCTTACGTCGCGAACGCACGATCCCGGCCGCCGCTCGAGGAAGTCGTGGAAGTCGCCCACGAGCGGGATGTTCCCGTGATTGTCGATGCGGCGGGTCAGCTGCCTCCCGCATCGAACCTGAAGCGGTTCATCACCGCGGGAGCTGATCTCGTGTGCTTCAGCGGGGGCAAGGTGGTCGGTGGTCCGCAGGGATCGGGAATCGCGTGCGGACGTCGCGATCTGATCGCTGCGATGGCGCTTCAGCATCTTGACCTGGACGTCCACTACGAACTGTGGGACCCGCCAACGGAGTGGGTCGAGAAAGAAGCCCTTCCGGGCGCACCCCATCACGGTATTGGACGGCCGTGCAAGGTCGGCAAGGAGGCCATCGTCGGGTTGGTGACGGCGCTAAAGCGTTTCGTGGCCGTGTCCGATGAATCGCGCACCAAGACGTGGCTCGAGTCGATCCACGCGTTGCACGATGGGCTGTCGGAGGTGGTCGGGGTTGCAACAACGATGAGCGAGGGGGGAGATCGCGGTATCCCGATGCTTTCGCTCGAGTTCGCTGACCTCGACGGGATCGAGGCGGCGCGTCGTCTGATGACAGGAGAGGACAGGGTTTTCGTGGGGACGTCGGGTGCGCGGGATGGCGTGCTGTCTGTCAGCCCCGTCTGTCTGAAGAAGGGGGATGTGGAGCGGATGTTGCACAAGGTCGCAGCCGTTGCGGGGTCCGCGTGAATGAGCGGTTTTTGCAGGTTGTCCTGTTGGTCGCGATGATCGGCACGACGGTCTACCTTTGGAACACGCTCCTGCTCTATCCCATCAAGCTGTTCGTCGTCCTGCTCCACGAACTGAGCCACGGGCTGGCCGCCGTTTCGACGGGTGGTGAGATTTTGAGCATCGAGGTCAACGAGCGTATCGGCGGTCTGTGCGAATACCGCGGCGGCAATCCCCTCGTCGTGGCGAGCGCCGGCTACCTGGGAAGTCTGGTATGGGGCGGATTGATCCTCATAACGACATCACGAACACGCGGAAGTCGCATTGTCGCACTGACCGTCGTCCTCGTGATGGTGATCGCGGTGGTTCTGTGGATTCGGAACACGTTCGGCGTTTACTACACGGCGGGTTTCGCGGTGGTTCTCCTGCTGATGTCACGCTATCTCCCGCATTGGATGCTTCGATTGGTGCTACAATTCCTCGGCACGGCGAGTTGCCTCTACGTGCTCGTCGACATCTATGAAGATCTGATCGTGGTCTACCAGGAAGGGAGCGATGCAGACGCCCTGGCGTCGCTGACGGGCATCCCCGCTGTCGTTTGGGGCGTGCTCTGGGGTACGCTCGCCGTTGCGATGATGGGATATTCCCTGTATCTCGCCGCATCTGTAAAACCAAAACCTCTCAACGAAGGGGACGCTGGGGCCGCAGAGGATTGAAACGGGGTGTTCCTCGACTAGGCTTTTCTCTGCGATCCCTGCGCTCTCTGTGTTGAAAGCCCTTGAATTGAAGGAGACAAAGTGATCGATTGGGAGAAGGAAGGCGCTGAAGCGGCCGCGCGTCTGGCCGGGATGGTGCGGTTCGACACGACGAACCCGCCCGGCAACGAGCTGGCACTGGCCGAGTGGTTGGCGGAGTCCGTGCGTTCCGAAGGTCTGGATGCAGAGGTGATCGAGTCGACGCCGGAGCGTGGGAATCTGGTCGTTAGAATGAAAGGATCGGGTGCGGAGCGACCGCTGCTCTTCCTGTCACACATCGACGTCGTACCGGCCGAGCCCGAGCGATGGACGCATCCGCCATTCGAGGGTACGATCGCCGACAGACACGTCTGGGGACGAGGCGCGATCGATTCCAAACTAACAGGCGCGACTCAATTGCAAGCCCTGCTGATGGCGCATCGCAACGGGTTAAAACTCGAACGGGACCTGGTGCTCGTTGCGGCTGCGGACGAGGAAATGGGCGCCGCACACGGCGTAAAGTGGTTAGCGCAGCATCGGCCGGACGTGTTCGACGCCGAATACGGGATCAACGAGGCCGGTGGGTTCGCGCTCGAGATCGGTGGGACCCCCGTCTATCTGGTTCAGGTGGCAGAGAAGGGGGGCGCGTCGCTCGATCTGGTTGGAAGGGGACGACCTGGTCACAGCTCCGTCCCGCACAACGACAATGCCATCATCGAGCTCGCCGATGCGCTCGGAAGAATGCGGGACGATAAGCTCCCGCATCAGGTGTCGCACAGCGTCAGGGCCTTTTTCGAGGGTGCGGCCGAGGGTCACAGCGACGAGAAGACGGCTGCGCTACTTCGGGACTGTCTGGACCCGGAGCGCGTGGAAGCGGCGCTGGAGGCACTCGAAGTCGAGCCCGCCACACGGTCCATGCTCGATGCAATGTTGCGGAACACCTGTGCGCCGACGATGCTGTCGGCGGGGCTGAAGCGGAACGTGATACCGACGGACGCGCGTGCAGCACTGAGCGGCCGTCCGTTGCCGGGAGAGACCGAGGAAAGATTCGTCGAGCAGGTGCGAGCGCTCGTGGGCGAAGGCGTCGACATCGAAATGGAAGGCGCGTTCAACCCGGCCGTCGAGTTCGATCACGAGACCCCGCTGTTCGACATCATTGCGGCGTCCACACACGTCTACGAGCCCGACGCGGTCGTCGTTCCCTTTATGCAGACCGGTGGCACGGATGCGCGGCATCTGGTCGATTTCGACCTCACGGTCTACGGCTACATTCCGATGCGCTATGAGAAGGGGATGGATTTCTACGAGCTGTGCCACGGTCACGACGAGCGGGTGTCGACCTCGAACGTGACGTTCGCGGTGCAGATTCTGTATGACCTGGTCCTGCGACTCAACGATCTGGAATAAGGTGGCGCAATGTTTGGTATTGTTATCTGAGTGGTAGAAGGCGTAGGATTGAGTAGTGTCCGCGAAACCATCGATCCCCGGATGGCTGCTGTCTTGCGATGGGCCTTATTCAGGGAAGAGGATCGAAGAGGATGATTGATCAGAAGATGTCGTCCTATATGGATGATTGGAAGCAGCGTGAGGAGATCGCCGAGTCGATGATCCCGCTCATCGGCAAGCTCTACCGTGACCGCGGCGTCGTCACAACCATCTACGATCGTTCATTGATCCACAACTCGACGATCGACATTCTCAAGGCTCACCGCTTCGCACGGCAGATTATCAGGGACGAGCTCTCCGTTTCATCGAGCTTCTCGATTCTGCAGTCTCTGAGCAAGCTCGACCTGTCGCCGGCTCGAATCGATATCGGGAAGCTGACGACCCGGTATCAGCACAATGGTGGGAAGGACATCCACACGTTCGTCAAGCGGGAACTGGCGGCGATCAACACGGGAAAGAGGCCGGTGCTCGACACGCCCCAGGATGTTGTGCTCTACGGCTTCGGGCGAATCGGACGGATGCTGGCGCGCGTACTGATCGAGCGCAGCGGCGGAGGGGACAAGTGGCGCCTGCGGGCGATCGTGACACAGAAGAAGCAGGAAGACGACTTGATCAGGCGGGCCAGCCTCCTGCGGCGAGACTCGGTTCACGGTCCGTTCAAGGGGACCATTGTTGCGGACAGGAAAGAGAATGCCCTAGTCGTCAACGGGAATATGATCCGCATCCTCTATTCCGACCGGCCGGAAGACGTGCCATATAACAAGTACGGAATCGAGAATGCCATCGTGCTGGACAACACGGGCGTCTGGCGGGACCGCGAAGGCCTGGGTCGCCATCTGAAGGCGAAGGGAGTTGCCAAGGTCATTCTGACGGCCCCTGGCGTCGGGGACGTTCCAAACATCGTTTACGGGGCAAACAACGACTGCATCGGCAAAGAGGAACGAATCTTTTCGGCGTGCAGTTGCACGACCAATGCCATCGTGCCGGTGCTCAAGGTGATGCACGATCGCTACGGCATCGAGGGCGGCCACATCGAAACCTGCCACGCCTACACCAACGATCAGAACCTCATCGACAACTACCACAAGAAGAGTCGACGGGGCCGGGGTGCGCCGCTCAATATGGTCCTTACGGAGACGGGTGCGGCCGACGCGGTGGGGAAGGTACTTCCGGAATTGGCGGGCAAGCTCACCGCCAACGCGATTCGGGTGCCGACCCCGAATGTCTCACTGGCGATTCTGAGCCTGATTCTGAACTGTGAAATCAGCGTGGAAGAGGTAAACGGCTATCTTCGCGATCTTTCCCTCGAATCTCCGTTGCAGGGCCAGATCGACTATACGAGTTCGCCCGAAGTGGTTTCGAGCGACTTCGTGGGTAATCTGAAAACCGGGGTCGTCGATTCGCTGTCGACCATTGTCCAGGGAAGACGCTGCAATCTCTACGTCTGGTACGACAACGAATTCGGTTACGCTATCCAGGTGATCCGGATGGTGCAGCACCTTGCAAAGCTCGAGCTGCCTTCTTTCCCCAGGTGATTTGAAGGGATGAACAGAGCCTGCTGGCATCTGATGTAGGACCTGGCTCTGCCTGGGAAGGGGGCCATAGGCTGCCTCAATGCCCCATAATAACCCCAGCGACATGGATCTTTGTCAGGCGCTATGGTGACTGGCTAGAGAGCCTTTCCCAAGCTGGAGCTTGGTCTTACAACCTCAGGTCGGCGCATCGTCGAATCGATCAATCCTGCCTGTATTCCAATGGGATGGAAACCGCAAACGTCGTCCCTTTCCCGACCTCGCTCACCACCGAAACAGACCCTCCCAGCAGCTCAGCGAACTTCTTCGTGATCGACAGCCCCAGCCCCGTACCCTTTTGCACAGCACTCTCCGAGCCTTCCACCTGACGGTAATCATCGAAAATGGTAGGAAGCTCCTCCGCAGGAATACCCTTTCCGGTATCTGAAACGGAAATTGTTAGCGCGCTTCGAGGGTCATCCTGGGCCCCTCGACTCCGCTCGGGATGAACTCTGTCGAAGGACGGCCCTCGGAGTGCACTCACAGTAATCGTGCCTGAGTCTGTGAATTTGATGTCCGGGTCCTTAGCTTTTTACCGTCCACCGTCCACCGTCCATCCGCCGAAGCTTCGGCGAAGGCGAATCTGTCTTCTGTCCTCTGCTCTACTCCCTGGCTCCCCGTTCTCTCAGCAATCCTTCAATCTCCTCGTGCTCCATCTGAATCGCCATCTCAAGCGGACGGATCCCGTTTCGTGTCTTCCGTGTGTGGAGTTTATAGTGGCGTATCGAGGGGTGGTCCCCCGCCTTTCAGAGCCCCATTTCGATGTAGGCACTCGAGATTCTCTCGATAGCCAACGCAAAGGCCGCGGTTCGTAGATCGGGGACACCGTCTCGGGTGAGGAAGATCTCGCGGATGTCCTGGTAACTGGTTCGCATCGTGTCGTCCAGACCGGATCGGACGAGGTCGAGTTCGTTGGATCCGTAGGTGAGGTTCTTTCGGAATTCGTCTGGAATCGTCTTGCCCACCGTAGCCTCGATCGCGTCGATGATGTTCTGACCCTGGATTTCCTCGTGTCACCGGTCGAGCCGCCCGAAGCGGATGTGGGAGAGGTTTTTGATCCACTCGAAGTAGGACACGGTTACACCACCCGCGTTCATGAAGGCGTCGGGGAGAATGACGACGCCTTGCTCGCGCAGGTATTTGTCCGCCTCGAACGTGACTGGTCCGTTGGCCGCTTCGGCGATGAGCTTCGTCTTGATCCGGGGTGCATTCTCGAGCGTGATCTGACCCTCGAGAGCGGCCGGAATCAGGATGTCGCATTCCTCCTCCAGCGCGGCCCGGCTGTTCTCGACGAAGGAGGAGCCGGGGAAGCCTTCGGGGGTTCGATGTTCCTGGAGATGCGCGAAGACGGCTTCAACATCGAAGCCCTTAATCGAAGCCCTTATTGGAGAGGATGGCACCGTCGCGTTCGGCGATGCCGACGATGCGGGCCCCCTCCAGTTCGCTCAGGAACTTAGTACTCCTGTTCTCAAATACGGTGACGTATTCTAAGCAGACTTTGCCAAGGGCGTATCGTAGAACCTGAGTTTGTCGATCATCTCCGCGAGATCTGTTCGTGTGAACTTCCATTTGAAGGGTGTGGCGATACGTCCGTAGCGTTCCTGAAAACCGAGGATTCTTGCCTCAAGCTCTTCGAGCGATGCAAATTCGATAGGTGTCAGAGCCTTGCGTTTGAGGATCGAGAAGTAGATCTCGATCTGATTGAGCCAGCTTGCGTGGATCGGAAGGTGAACGGGGTGGATGTTTGGCCACTTCCCCTGGATACGGTCGATGCATGTTTGCCCTCGGTGCGAGGAGCCATTATCCACGATGAGGTAGACTTTCTTTGCCGAGCAATAGGGTTTCCTGCTCATGATCAGGCTCAGGAGCCGGTTGAAGGGCTCGATACCCGAAGAAGACTGGTCTTTTCGTCGGCAGAAAGTACATATTCCCTCGGCCCTAAAGGCTTTCCTTGCCATTGGCGGTGATACAGATCAAGGACTCTACCTGCTTTGGTTTGGAAGTCCGGGTCCCGTGGGAAAATCCAGGAGCGATGATACCAAGGACGAATCGCGTCCTCGTTCAACCAGCGCCAGACAGTGGCGCCGCTGATCTTGGCAACGAAGCCCCTTTGCACTGCCTCGGCGGCAATCTCGGAACAGCTGAACCGCGAGAGCGGTATCCCGCTCTCGCTCGGTAGTTCACACGCCAGCGCCTTGATCTGAACGACCACCTGAGGGGGGAAAACCGGGCGGGCGCCCGGGACGAGATCTATCTTCGAGTCCCGAAAGACGCTCTTCGAAAAAGCGCTTACGCCATTTGCTTACGATCGGACGCGGGACATCCAACCGTTGGGCGATAATCTTGTTGGATAATCCCTCGGCGGCGAGAAGCACGATTTTCGATCGGATCACTTGATAATACGGTAACGTATATTGTCCAGCCATTCGCTCGAGGTCGACCCGTTCCTTCTCAGACAGTAGCACCACATAAGGCGAACGTCTTGGCATTGTTCTCCTCCTTTTGAAGGAGAACATAAGCTACAAATAATGTTCAAGACATACGTAATAATATTTATGAACCCATGCATTTAGGGTTCGCGAATAAATAAACGGTCGATCTCAATGTTGAGCCATTGGCCGGATCGTGTAGTTCCAGTCGCCGTGGAAATCGTGCGGAGTGAGATCGATTTGGGTCATCTGTTCATCGGTCACCTTGACCCCGTTAGGGTAGGGTCGCTTGTCGATCTCGGAGCGTACTCGGAGACCGGCTTGAGTGGTCGTTCCGGCAATGAGATTCACGGTTGCAGCCAGGCTGACCAGGGGCTTGCCTCGCCAGTTCATAGCGATGAAGGAGAACAGGCGATGTTCGATCTTGTTCCACTTACTAGTGCCAGGAGGGTAGTGGCATACGGTGATCGTCAGGCCAGTGCGATTCGCAAAGCGCTGCAGCTCCCACTTCCACAGCCGCGTCTTGGCGCCGTTGCTGCCGCCTGCGTCCGCCGTGATTAGCAGATGCGTCGAAGTGCCGTAGGCGGGCCGTCCCATGTTCTTCCACCAACTTCGGATCGCATTCACGGCGAAGCTGGCCGTGTCGTGATCGATACCGACACTTACCCAGCCTTCATCACGGCTCAGATCATACACTCCATAAGGGATCGCCTTGCCCTGAGCAGGCACTATGAAATCGTGTACCTTCACACGCTCCGGGTCTCCCTTGGGTCGCCATTCTCGGCCAGGATTCTTGAAGTCGCCGATCAACTCTTTCTTCTTGGTGTCCACCGAGATAACGGGAAGGCCCTGCTGCTGCTGCTGGCTAATCCGATCATCGAGGTAAACGAACTGAGCGTCCCGATCCGGGTGTGCAGATCCCTCCCTTGTCTTCCGATTCGCCTGCAGCGTGTAATCGTGTTCGTGCAGGAGATTGGCAACGATCCTGGGGCTCACCGAATGCCCCATCGCTTGCAACTCGGCGGCCAGTTTGCGAGTGCTCTTCGATGTCCATCTCAGAGGATTGTCGTCAGGCGACCCCGCAGTCGTTGGCTCGACCAGATCATTCAGGTCCTGCCACAGCGTCGGGTCCGTGTCGGCCTTCCGCTTACGACCGCCGCCTGGACGCCGGATGCGAGCCGGGTCCAAAGGTTCGTCCGACCTCAACTCCTGAATGCCACGAAAGATCCGCTCTCTGGACATTCCTGTCGCCAGAGCCACAATCGCGATCCCACCGTGACCCAACGCTTCGGCTTCCGTGGCGGCCCACAGACGACGCGTGCGTTCCGTCAGCACCGGAGCCAAGGCTTCATACTTCGTTCGGAGAGTTTCGACGTCCACACTCCGAGCGTAAGATCATTACCTTGAAAAGTGCAGCACTTATTTCGTGGCAAACCCTAACGTCTTTTGGTTGATCTGGATTTCCGCCCGTTCCACGTTCGACGCCCGCTGCTGCGTCAGGCTTTCGAAACTGTTGACGGTCTGCTCTCTGTATTCGATCAGGTCTTTGAGTTTGACGACGAGCGCGACGATGGGCTTTTGGCGCCAGGGTGGCGTTCGCGCCAGGAGCTGTTCGATCTCGTCCTTCTCGAGGGACTGTATTCCAAGCGTTCTGAACATTTTTAGTACGTTGTTTTCGCAGAACTCGACGGTTTTTTACACCTTCTTGATCTGTGCTTCGAGAGCGAGGTCCGTGGCGATGCCAATCGTCGTGGGTTGGCCCGCGGGCGATCCAGCGATCTCCGCCTCGAGTCGTCCCCCCGCCATCACGGTTCCACCGTGGATCGAGCCGCTCCGTTCTCCCTCGCCCGGCCGAACGACGACGTCGCGCCCCGCCCGAAGGTTTCCGTTTCGCACGTGATCACCGATCAGGATGTCGGTCTGGGCCATCACGCTGGCTTCCTGGACGAATCGTGCCTCGACGCCGCCAAGTGCGATGATTTTTGCTTTGGGACCGCTGATGCCCTGGGCGACCGAGATGTTCCCTTTTGCGCTGACGGTGGCGCCGTTCTCGACACCGCCCCTGATCGTGACGTTGCCATCGACCTTGACGGTGGCTCCATCGAGCACGGAGCCAGTAATCTCGATGTCAGTCACGGCGGTGATGGGCCCGGATTCGGGCGAGACATCGCCGTCGAAGCGGAGTACCGAGTGAACCTCCACCGTGTCGCCGTTGACCTTGAGGTTTCCGTCGATCTCCGCGACGAATTTCAGCGACTCTCCTTCCTTCACCTCCGCAACTACGTTCTCGCCGGCCTGGAAGTCGATGTCTTTGCCGTCTTCGGCTTCTACGGGTTCCCCTCGGAGCGTCATTCCCGGCAACCCAGGAGCGGCAGGCGACACTTCCGCGACGACTTCGCCCTTTCGAACGGGGATCGCACCGAGGCTCGCGTCGGGATTCTCCTCGAGGGCTCGACGCGAGGGCTCGCTGACGAGCAGCGCATCGCTCCCAGGGTGGGGCGGTTCCCCCTCGACCAGGAGGACCCCGGTGCGGCGTGAGCGGCCGTCTGCCAGGCGGTTCGTCAGCTGGCGGCTGGCGTTTTCGGGGATCTCTTCGTCGATGTTGTGGAGGGTGAGCAGATGCTCGATCCATTCAGGCTGGGGGAACACGGAGCCGGCGTGGGGAAAGTGAATGTAGTAGGCACGTGATTCGTCTTTCGTGAGCCAGATGGGATTCATCATGTGGATGAAGTCGTTGAGATAACAGACGTAGCCGAAGCACTCGGCAAAGAACTGGCCATCTTCCTTCCGCACGTTGGTTCCCACCTTGAGGACCGCGGGCTTCGGTTCCGGGGGCTCCTCGGTCACGTTCCCGTGGATATCCTTTCCGGTCGTGCCTTTCCGAGGGGGGGACAGGACGGCCAGCAGTTCGTCGGGTGCAGCGGGCTTGACGCGAATGTCGTGGGACAAGACGTCTTCGAGGGTCGGGCTTCTGAAGGCCCGTCTCAGTTCGGTGTAGTCGAGTTTGACGTTCTTGGACAGGAGTTCCAGGAACTTGAGGCGGAGGCCTGCGTCTTCGGACTCTACGGCCGGACTCTCTCTGGCGATGATGAGGTTTCGTTTGGCGAAGTATTCCTTGTTGGGGTCGCGCCGTGCTTCCTGAACGATCCGGTCGAGGATGTCTTCGTTTATCCCGTAGACGATGTTGTAGTTCTCCTCGAGCGCGGCGAAGATATCGTCGCGGGTGATGCTTTCGTCGCCGCCGAAGCAGAGTTCGCGAAGATGAGCGCGTGTGCCCGCGTTGTTCACTTCGACGTGGATCCAGGCCTTGCCGCGTTGCCCGAATTTCCGGCGATGATCGTTTCTGGAGAAAGGGTTCAGCATCCGTGTCGTATTTCAGCCGTCCCGCCGGCCTTCGTCGGCCAATCGGTCCAGGTCTTCGATGTTTTCTATCACGTTGTCGAGTTTCAAAATCTCGGCGATCTGTCCCTTCCACTGACCCGCGTCCTGCTGGATCTGCGCATCGTTCATGGCGACCGCTGCCTGAAGGGCGAAACTGGCGGTGCTCTGCAGCGCGTCGTCCGGAACCTCGTCGCTGTGGGCGATTTCGATGAGTCCCATCAGGTCTTCCCCGCGCTGGATGGGGACGATGGCGAATCCGTCTCCTGCGTTGACGATCGAACGCGAGGCGAGCACGCCCGCCAGGGCTGCCTGCGACCGGCTTGCGTCGAGGTCGTCGAGGTCTTGGCGAGGCACCTTCCTGCCATCCGTGGTCGCCGCGACGGGGACGAGGGTATCGTCTCCGAAACGGTAGATGACGATCCGATCGAGGCGCGTGACCTCGGCCGTGACCTGTGCGACGAGTTCCAGCGTTTCCTCGAGTGTGTGGTAGGTGAGCAGGTGCTGTGCGATTCGGTCCTTGCCCTCCAGTTCGGTCACCTTTTGACGCAGCTCCGCGGTTCGTTCCAGCACCTTCTGCTCGAGATGGGCGTTGAGTTCGGCGAGGTCTTTGGCCAGCCGATCGCGTTCCAGGTGCGTCCGGATCCGGATGAGCACTTCCTCTTTTTGGAAGGGTTTGGATATGTAATCGACGCCGCCTGCGCGGAAGCCTTCGAGTACGCCCTCGAGTTCATCTCGTGCCGTGAGGAAAATGACGGGAATCGCCCGGGTGGCCTCGTCGGCTTTGAGTCGCCTGCACGTCTCGAACCCATCGATGCCAGGCATCATGACGTCGAGCATGATGAGATCGGGGACGGTCTGGGCGGCTACCTTGAGTGCGCTTTCGCCGCTCGTCGCGACGAGGACGTTGTAGCTGTCGGCTTCGAGCGACTGACTCAGGATGTCGAGGTTCGCGGGAACGTCGTCCACGATCAGGATTCGGGCGCCGGAGAGGTCGATGATCAGGTCATTCATAGGTCGTTTCTTTCGGCGTTGGTGGGACTGACCCGGTAGTGTCACGATGCGGGCGTTCGTGGTGTCCTACCGCCTCTCGGCGGACACCATCGAACCGACCCTGTGCGAGGCGACGTCCCGAGCGTGCGGGCCGGCGAACCAAGCCAGGAAAAAAATAGGATCTCGGGGTCCTTCACGAGGTATTGATTCGGTCGCGCGCCTACGATGGCTCCTGCTGGATTCGGTCGAGGGTCTGTATGACCTGGTCCATGTCGTATCCCCCGCTGATCTCGCGCAGATGGGCCGCGAGCCTGGCGGTCGATCCGTCGATGGTCGCCAGTTCTTCGATGTGTTTTCGTAGATCGGTCACGCTGTAGCCTTCGGCCGCCTCGCGCAGCGCACGGTGGAGGTCGGCGGGGACCGAGACCGATGCGAAGTCGATTGCGAGGCCTGCGCCCTCGGGTTCGTCGTATTCGAACGTGACTCCGAGGGTCTCGGCCAGAGTGGCATAGACCTGGCCCGTCTTGAGGGGTTTGTCGATCAGGGCCTCGAATCCGGCTTCACGGTAGGTCTCCGTTTCGTGCAGGAGCACCGAAGCCGTGACGGCAATCGTTTTGGGTCGATCGTCGCCGTGTTCGTCCGTCAGCCTGCGCAGGGTCTCCATCCCATCCATCACGGGCATCCGAATGTCGAGGAACAGGACGTCCGGGTGCCAGGACCTGACGATGTCGAGGGTTTCCTGACCCGACTCGACCGTTTTTACGTCCACGCCGACGGTCGTGAGAACCTGCGCGAGGATGTCGCGGTTCGTGGCGTCGTCGTCGGTGACGACCGCCCTGATGTCCTGTCCCTGCGACAGGGCCCGCGCTCTCGACCAGTCGTGTTCGGGCTTCACCGGCGTTCGGCCAGGCGGGAGCGCGAGGGTGAGGGTAAAGGCCGTCCCCTCACCGAGTTGGGATTGAAGGGTGAGGCTTCCACCCATCAGATCCACCTGTCGTCGCGAAATGGCCAACCCGAGCCCTGTTCCTCCCTGTCCTTCCACGCCTTGACGGAACGGTTCGAAAATCTGCTGCTGGAGTTCGCGCGAAATGCCCGGACCGGTGTCGATGATTTCGAATAGATGTCGATCGCCTTCGTGAGAAACGTTGAAAGTGACCGAACCGCTACTCGTGAACTTGGCGGCGTTGCCGAGCAAATTGATCAGGATCTGCCGGAGCTTGTTCTCATCGCCACGGACGGGAGTCTGCGGCAGTTCTTCGTAAAGTTGCCACGCGAGACCCTTTTGCTCGCATCTCAGCTTGAACATAGCGTCCAGACCCGACAGCAGCCCCTTGAGGTCGAAATCGGTCGTTCTGAGCTCCTCGCGGCCCGCCTCGATTTTTGAGATGTCGAGCACGTTGTTGATGAGCGCGAGCAGGTGCTCCCCACTCTCTTGAATCGTGTCGATGGCCTTTCGGTGCTCGTCTTCGAGGCTCGGATCTCGTTCGAGGATCTGTGCATAGCCGAGGATGGCGTTCATGGGTGTTCTGATTTCGTGACTCATGTTCGCCAGAAATAGACTCTTTGCACGATTGGCCGCTTCGGCCGCATCGCGGGCGGCGAGCGACTCGTCTTCCTTGGACCGGAGGACCCGATTGCTGCGAAGAATCCGGCCCGCCTGCCATCCGGTGAGGAGGAGCGCAGCGAGGGAGAGCAGCACGAGCCAGGGTTGTTGCCACACAGGTGGAATGACGACGAAGGCCAGGCTGGCCTTCGTCTGATCGCTCTGAAAGTCGAGATCTCTCGCACGGACTTCGAACGTGTGGGGCCCCGCTGGCAAGGCGAGCAGGTCCTTGCTCGTGTCCGATCCGTAGGTGCTCCACGGTTCATCGTCGAGCCGCCAGGAAAACAGCAGGGCGTCGGCTTCGGTCGAGCTCCAGCGGTCGACACCCGACCAGCTGATCGTTGCGTTGCCCGGCTGGGCGATTTCGGTGAACTGGGATTGGATGCGTGTTTCGGGGGGGGCCTGATCGGGGACGTATCTCAGGCACCGAAATGCATAGGTGGACGGGGGGGGGGGGGGCTGCGATCCGTGTTCGGCCCGTGTATACCAGTCCGAAAGGGTGATGGTGAACCAGAGTGCACCGGTCCGGTCCTGTTTGACCGCGGGAGCCCCGCCCTGTAACCAGGATCCGGGTACGACGTCGGGGGTCCACGACCGTCCGTCGTAGTGGCACACCCCTTCGTCGGAGACGACCCAAATGCTGCCGTCGTCGGCTTCGAGGACACTGCGGAGACGCCCTTCAGTCAGCCCGTCGCGCTCGTCGTATCGGGTCCACGATTGAAGGTCGAAATGGAAAAGCCCAAAGCTTCTGCTGACGGCCCAGAGGCCCCCCGAGGGTGGCGTGTAGACGACGTCGAACGGCGTGTTCGCGTAGAGCGCTATTTCGGAGTCGTGAGACCAACTCGTGCCATCGAACTTAACAGGCCTTCGACGCCCCCCACCCAGAGTGCACCGTCTGAGGTGTGGCCGACTCCGTAGAAGAAGGTAGACGGGACCGAGCGGTGGCGATGCCATGTCGCCCCATCGAAACTAAGGGTTTGCCACGAAATAAGTGCTGCACTTTTCAAGGTAATGATCTTACGCTCGGAGTGTGGACGTCGAAACTCTCCGAACGAAGTATGAAGCCTTGGCTCCGGTGCTGACGGAACGCACGCGTCGTCTGTGGGCCGCCACGGAAGCCGAAGCGTTGGGTCACGGTGGGATCGCGATTGTGGCTCTGGCGACAGGAATGTCCAGAGAGCGGATCTTTCGTGGCATTCAGGAGTTGAGGTCGGACGAACCTTTGGACCCGGCTCGCATCCGGCGTCCAGGCGGCGGTCGTAAGCGGAAGGCCGACACGGACCCGACGCTGTGGCAGGACCTGAATGATCTGGTCGAGCCAACGACTGCGGGGTCGCCTGACGACAATCCTCTGAGATGGACATCGAAGAGCACTCGCAAACTGGCCGCCGAGTTGCAAGCGATGGGGCATTCGGTGAGCCCCAGGATCGTTGCCAATCTCCTGCACGAACACGATTACACGCTGCAGGCGAATCGGAAGACAAGGGAGGGATCTGCACACCCGGATCGGGACGCTCAGTTCGTTTACCTCGATGATCGGATTAGCCAGCAGCAGCAGCAGGGCCTTCCCGTTATCTCGGTGGACACCAAGAAGAAAGAGTTGATCGGCGACTTCAAGAATCCTGGCCGAGAATGGCGACCCAAGGGAGACCCGGAGCGTGTGAAGGTACACGATTTCATAGTGCCTGCTCAGGGCAAGGCGATCCCTTATGGAGTGTATGATCTGAGCCGTGATGAAGGCTGGGTAAGTGTCGGTATCGATCACGACACGGCCAGCTTCGCCGTGAATGCGATCCGAAGTTGGTGGAAGAACATGGGACGGCCCGCCTACGGCACTTCGACGCATCTGCTAATCACGGCGGACGCAGGCGGCAGCAACGGCGCCAAGACGCGGCTGTGGAAGTGGGAGCTGCAGCGCTTTGCGAATCGCACTGGCCTGACGATCACCGTATGCCACTACCCTCCTGGCACTAGTAAGTGGAACAAGATCGAACATCGCCTGTTCTCCTTCATCGCTATGAACTGGGCGAGGCAAGCCCCTGGTCAGCCTGGCTGCAACCGTGAATCTCATTGCCGGAACGACCACTCAAGCCGGTCTCCGAGTACGCTCCGAGATCGACAAGCGACCCTACCCTAACGGGGTCAAGGTGACCGATGAACAGATGACCCAAATCGATCTCACTCCGCACGATTTCCACGGCGACTGGAACTACACGATCCGGCCAATGGCTCAACATTGAGATCGACCGTTTATTTATTCGCGAACCCTAAGCTGGGGTAAGCCCAAACGGAAATCGCCGTGATTGGATGGCCGTTTCCGAACCCAACATTGCACCCGCTTGGTGCAATGCCACTCAAGGAGTTCGACGCATGAATTATCTTCGGTTTCTCAGAGTCGGTGCTGTCGCGCTTACGGTGATGGCGCTCGTCTTTGCACTGCCGCTCCAGGCCGACGCACAGTCGACGACCGGTAAGGTTTCCGGCCGCGTGACCGATGCCGCCACGGGCGAGCCGCTGCCGGGTGCCAACGTCGTCCTCGAGGGGACAACACGTGGCGCCACGACAAACGTGAATGGTGAGTATTTCATCATCCTCGTGACGCCTGGCCGCTACTCGGTTGCGGCCTCCATCGTCGGTTACCAGACGATTCACCAAACGAGCGTGGCCGTTCAGTTGGATCTGACGGCCATCGTGAATTTCGAGTTGACCGAGACCGCCGAACAGCTCGAAGATCTGATCGTGACGGCCGAGCGGCCGCCGGTTCAGATGGACATCTCCTTCAGCCAGGCCTCCATGACGGCTGAACAGATCCAGGCTGCGCCCCTCGGTTCACGTCTTCGCCAGGCCTTCGAGACCCAGGTCGGTGTCGACAACGACGACTGGGGCCTGACCATACGCGGATCCAACGAGGAAGAGCTTCTCTACAACCTCGACGGAATCGGCCAGCGCGACGGACGCAACAGCCGTCCTTTCTCGTCCTTCAGCGCGTCACCGGCGTTTCCGAAATGCAGGTGCTCACGGGCGGCTTCAACGCCGAGTACGACAACGTGCGCTCCGGCGTAGTCAACATCGTGACCAAGGAACCGCGCGCCCTCACGCTCAGCAGCGATCTGAAATGGAGCCCCGCGGCCGAGAAGTATCAGGGTGCCAAAATCTACAGCGCCGATAACTACTGGGACATCGGCCGCTTCCAGTCGTTTGGCCCAACCGGCGACCTCGATAGGGACGGCGTGGTGGACTTCGCCGGGTGGGACGCCGTCTGGCAGGGCCTCACCGGTCCCGACAATCAGCCCATCGTTTCGGCTGCCCAGGCGAAGAGTATCTGGGACTGGCAGCATCGGTCGGTCGACGGTGGCGACATCAAACAATTGAACCGGAACGGAAGCGAACGGGCCGACGACCGTACGATCGACTACTCGGTCGGTGCACCGATCCTGCGAGATAGACTTTCCTTCCTCTTCTCGCATCGTGAGGAGCTCACCGCCTACACGTGGGGCATCGCCGTTCCAAGCTACAGGGACCGGTCGGTACAGGGCCGGCTGATTTCCAACCCGACACCCAGCACGAAACTCACCCTCGGCTGGGTACACAGCTGGGCGGAGGGTGGGAAATGGGGCAACTTCCAGGGGACTTATGCTCGAGGCCCGCGCTACGAAGGACAACAGTTCCGAAGCGCAAACACCTTCTCGCCGGGTTCGGGCGGTAACCTTCTGAGAATCACCCGAAATCACGGCACATTCAGCTGGACCCATACGCTCTCTCCCAAGACCTTCTACAACATCAGCGGGCGCTTGGGTTTCACCGATTTCCAGCACGACTACGGGGTCGGAGGTCCACAGAAAAGCGGTGTGCCCGCGGCTGCCATCAACCCCGATGGGACCATCGACGTCTTCAACGGGCAGATCGAGAGGACCAGCGACGGTCGAATCCTCCAGACGAATATCGACCGGAACCGGACGGGCACCAGCTCCGTGGCGGGTGCCGTCATCCTCGACGAGGGCCCGGTCGGTTTCGTGTATCGCCCGGCCCAGAGCGACATCCAGAGCCTCTACCGGCTGCGAGGGGGCTCGGGCAACAACGCCCGCGCCGGCGACTGGGGCACGGCGTGGGAGACCGACTGGTCGGTCGACATGACGAGCCAGATCACGCCGAACCACCAGGTCAAGGTCGGCGTCCAGGTCCACAGTCATGACCTCCGGCAAAGCCGGAGGCTTGAAAACTTGTGAACCGCTCAAAGCGGTTGGAAACCAAGCGCCACCTAAAGGTGGCGATTACCTGAAAATGTTGAGCTGGTCGAGACGCCGGTCCTCCCGCTCCTGGTTCTGGATATACTCCCGAACCGTCTGTTCATCCTTGCCAACGGTGGAGACCCAGTAGCCTCTTGCCCAGAAATGCTGCCCGGTGAAGTTCGACCTGCGTCCCAGATAGTTCCGAGCAATGTGAATCGCACTCTTTCCTTTGATGAACCCTACCGTCTGAGCTACTGAGTGCTTCGGCGGGATCGAAATCAGCGTGTGCACATGGTCGGATCGCAGGTGACCCTCTTCCACACGGCATTCCTTCTGTGCGGCCAGATCCCGAATCACCTCGCCCAGATAGCGACGAATTTCACCATACAACACTTTTCTACGATACTTCCGAACCCAAACAACGTCATACTTGCACTCCCATACCGTGTGACGTAGACTCCTTACGTTGTTCATTAGAGAGCCTTCCTTCCGTGTGCTTTGAGCGGTCTACGGCAAGGGAGGCTCTTACATATTTCTGGAACTGTCAAACTCTGGGAGTCTCCCCGGCAGAGCCGGGGGCTTACCAAGGTTTAGTTACAACATCCGCGAAATCCGCGGGTTTCTTTCCACCAACGAAGACCCGGCCAATCAGCCATTCGGCTGGGAACCCGAAATCCGGTTCGACACGAACGGCGACGGACAATTCTCGGCCGATGAGATCGGCCGCGGATTCGACTGGAACAGCCTGCCCGACGCAGCACGTTTGGCCTACGAATCGGCCGCCGACCTTCGCCGTGCGGGCGCCACGGGCGATGAGATCAACGCCGCCATCATCAAGCGGCAGACGCAGCAGGCGCGCGAACTCCTCAACATCACCGACACGGCCGACTTCCACAACGTGTTCATCCGTTGGCCGACCTACGGTGGTGTCTACTTTCAAGATCGCATGGAATACCGCCAGATCATCGTGAACGCGGGTTTGCGCCTCGACTGGCACCAGCCCGACCGCTACTTCGACCTTGGACGGCAGAGCCCGACAGACCCGTTCGAGCGGGCCAACCTCCTGCGGGCTGGGATCGATCCCGACACCATCGGCCAGCACGGGCCGTGGCAGGTGCGAAACGCAGTCCTGCTCTACGCCAGCACCGACCGTGCGCAGCCCCCGACCAAGTGGGCGCTCAGCCCGCGGCTGGGCGTGTCACATCCGATCACCGTCGACAGCAAGCTGTTCTTCAACTACGGCCGTATGTCCGCGGTCCCGAGCGGCGACGAGCTCTACAACACGCAGAGCGGCATCGGCGAGGGACTAGAGCAGTTCGGCAACCCGTGGCTGAACCACATCCAGACCATCCAGTACGAGGTCGGTTACGAGCGGAACTTCCTGGATAACTACCTGACCACCGGAACACTCTATTTCCGCGATGTCGAGGGAGATATCAGCAACTTCGACTTCCGCGGTATCACCGGCGGCGGCCCGAACCTGCGGCAGAACGGCAGGTCGAAGGACACCCGCGGGTTCGAGTTGAGCGTGAGGAGGGCTCGGGGCAAGTTCCTGACGGGCTACGTCTCCTACGACTTCCGCGTCGATCGGGACCGGCTTGTCGGCTACGACGACATATCGGACCAGCGGTTCTCCTCCAGGCCCATCCTCACCGACGTCGAGGACAACCCGGAAACGGCCAACCCGCCGTTCAAGGCGCGGCCCATCATCAAGGTCGGTATCAACGTGCGGACGCCCCTCGACTACGGCGGGTCGAGCAGACTCTGGAAGGGCGGCTGGTCAGCCAACCTCTTCTTCCGGAACGAGGGCGGAAACTGGCTCAACTACAACCCCGCAGGTGACCAGGCACTCCGCAACGTGCTCAACGCACAGTGGATCGACGAGCGCAGGGTCGACCTCCGGATCAGCAAGATCTTCGATCTTCCCGCGTCCCCCATGCTCTACGTGGAGGTCCAGAATCTCCTGGACTCCGACATCCCCTACTCCGACCGGGCCGGGGAGCGGGCCGGGGGTTCACGCGCCTCAGATGCGCAGGATCGCGTTTTCGAGCTGGTCGGCGGACGGAGAGATGACGACAATCTGGAACGCTACATGGAGGCGCTCGGATGGACCGTCGCCGCCGACGGCAGCCTGAACGAAGGCGGCAAGATAGGCGAGAAAGTGGATGTCGCTTTCATGCCCCAGCGTTCATACATGTTCTACACCTTCGCACGCGACATTCACTTCGGCCTTCGGTTGAACTTCTAAGGACGGCTGTTTTCTGGCGGGCGCCCGGCCGGGCGCCCGCCAGGCCAACTTCTGAACGGGATGGAGGCACCAATGCTTATTCGAATCGCGCTTGCCGTTCTCGCGCTCCTCGTTTCGACGAGCGGCGCGTGGGCGCAGACCGACTTGAACGTCGGCAAGAACTGGGGTGAGTGGTGGCCCGGCGGCTACAACGAAGACCGTACGACACCCGATATCGAATTCTCGGTCACCACCCGAGAATATGTTCTCGGCTACGCCCTTGCTTTCGAGAACTACAACACGCCCGACTTCACCGCGGATCGGCAGATTGTTGGATCGGAGGGCGGCACGATCCCTAGGTTCGTGATGGACAGGGTGGATGACCTTGGACAATACTCGTTCACATTCTTCCGCACGGTGGATACCCGAGGGAGTCCGGCAGTTTGGAGACAGACCCCGCCCACCCTCACTCAGGATGGAGCGGTCATTCTTCGCGAAGCTTACAACTTCGACTCGTCGCGTAACGACCAGATCGTCTCGGGCCTGGGCTCCGATCTCTACCGGGAGAACCAGGAGACCACCTCGGCCGGCATCCACCGCCGGGAACAGACCTGGACGTGGGAGCACACGGACTATGACGACATAAGGTTCGTTATTCACACCTACACATTCCCTACCACACCCTACCAGCCCGACCCCCGCGTGGGCGAGCGGGGTGCAGGCCCGGCCCCGGAGATCGCCACCAGAAACGCCGACGGCCACAAGCAATTCTTCATCTCCCACCACTGGTTCCAGTCTTCCGACAACCGTTCACCGTCGGGCGGCTCGTTCATCACGCCCAACCCCGGCGAGGGCTCCCGTACCTGGGAAGCGTTCGGTGTCGACCTGGGGGCCCTGGACGAAGTCCGCTACTACGAAGACGACCTCACAGGTCCGATAGGTACCGCGGGTACGGAAGATCGAGCCGTCCTTCTGTGGTCTCACGACGGTGACGCTCAGGATTCCCCCGGCTTCCGGTCCGACCAGGACGACCGAGGCGATCCGGCGCCGGGCCCGGGGTCTAGGCTCGATGCGGCTGCCCAGACACTCATCCAGCCTGGCGAGTTCCTCGAGTCGATGGCCAAAGGCTGGCTCTTCCTCCACGTCGACAAGACACCGGTCACCGATCCTGGAAGCCTCGCCAGTCTCGAAGGCAACAACTGGCTCACTAGCGCCGACGACGCCGAGAGCACCCAGCCACGTTCGGCGAGATGGATCGACGACGTCTCCTGGACGAGTACCGAGAGCACCGACATCGATACGGTTTACGATTTCTTCACCGAGGCCAACACGACGCGCGCCGACCGAATCGTGCTCACGGATGTTGACGATCCGACGTGGACCGGCGCAATACAGGACTTCGTCGAGATGAGAATGACCTGGGGCCCGTGGGACCAGATCCGCCCCGGCGAAAGCATTCGCTTCATCACGGCCTGGCTCGTCGCGGGGCCGAACTTCGACGACAACATCAGTGTCGGCTCGCAGTGGTTGAACGGCCAAATCTCCTTCTCGGAGAAGGAAGCCTTCCTCAATTCTGCCATCGACTCGCTCGATGGCGCGGTCGCTTCGACTCGGACCGCGTGGGCAAACAGAAATACCGTTTCCGACGTAGTCAGCACGCTCACGCCTCTCTCCGCCATTCCGATCGGCATTCAGCCTGTCGGCCCGCTAGCACCGGATTGGCCCGATAACGTCACCTACGATTCGGGCCCCGGACAGAACGAGATCAGCTGGGACGCGGTCAGTGGTGCCGACGCCTACCGGATCTACCGGATGCTCGGGTTCCACACCCGGATCCCGACCGACGACTTCATCTCGCGAAACGGCAGACACTACATCGGGGAGACGACTGGGACGAGCTTCACCGACACCGACGTCGTCCGTGGCACGCGCTACTACTACGCGGTCACGTCCGTCGAGAACGTGGGCGGCGACGAGCGCGAGAGTGTCTTCATGGCCACGCGCAGCGAGGCATTGGGCGTCAGCCCGTTCGCGGCCCCGATCACTTCGAGCAGCGAGCTCGATAAGATCCGCGTCGTACCCAACCCCTACCAGATCCGGGGCGGCGAGTTGTCTCAGGGCGGGTTCAACTTCGACGGCCAGCCCGACAAGCTGTTGTTCGTCAACCTTCCCTCACGGGCCATCGTCAGGATCTTTTCAATCACAGGCGACATCATCAACGAGTTGCGCCATACGGTGGGATCGGGCGACCTGTCCTGGGACCTGATGGTCAACGACAACAACCAGTTCATTACGCCCGGGATTTACATCGCCCACATCACGAGCGAAGATCCGTCCGTACCCGGTACCCACATCGAGAGATTCGTGGTCGTCCGTTAACGCAGGAGGGGAATAGTGAAACGCATACTACAAGGACTCGGGCTGGTCGCGATCTGCCTGAGCTTGGTGACGGGCGATGTGCTCGCCCAAAAAGAAATTTTCAACTTCCCGGGACGCCTGCGTGAACTGTCCGAATTCCTCCCGGGTGCCGAAGAAGCGGCCCCGACGCAAATCAAGTCGGGTCAGTCCGGATTCACGTTCCTGAAGCTTCCGACCGACGCGCGTACGGCCGCCATGGGCGATGCCGGAAACGGTCTGATCGGGAGTGCGGCAGGACTGTTCTACAACCCGGCGACGCTGGCCTTCCTGGACAGCCGGGAGGCTTTCTTCACGCAGGTTCAGTGGATCGCCGACATAAAGATGTCGGTCGGCGGGGTCGCCATAAACCTGCCTGCGCACGGTACTGTCGCCGTGGGTTTCCAGACGCTCGATGCAGGAACCTTCCGGGGGACTGCGATCGACGGCGATCCATCGAACCTGGCAGGATTCAACGAGACGGGAGATTTTACGACGTCGAACTACGCCGTGACCGTGGGCTACGGGTTCAAGATCACCGATCGGTTCTCCTTCGGCGCCAGCCTGAAGTACGCCAGTCAGGACCTGACCGCCGGCACCATAGGGGACAATATCCTCATCGGTGGACAGGTGTCGGCAGCGGACAATTCGAAATCGGTCGTCGCATTCGACGTATCGACCTACTTCAACACCGGGTTCCGCAATACGGTGCTGGCCGCCAGCATCCGTAACTTCAGCTCGGAGTTGACCTACCAGCGGGACCGGTTCGAGCTGCCACGCAACATCCAGCTCGGGCTGCTGTTCGACCTGATCTCGTTATCCGGTAACACGCCCGCGCCTCACCACCTCGACCTGGCAACCGATCTGAACAACCCCGTCGATTTCGACGAGCGGGTCAGCTTGGGCCTGGAATATCAGTTCCGCCAGCCAGGCGGCCAAATCGGGTTTTCCGCACGCGGTGGCTGGAAGTTCAACCACGACACCGAGGACTACTCGGCGGGTGCTGGCATCAACTGGATGAACGAAGAGGGAAGAGGCTTCCGGGTAGATTACGCTTTCCGCCACTTCAACGGGAACTTCTTCGATAACGTCAACATTTTCAGCGCTGGGATCATGTTTTAATCCAGCCTGATCGCAAGCTCGGCAAAGGCCGCGGATCTTTGGATCTGCGGCCTTTGTCTTTTGATCCCGTGGCGAGGAGATCCACCTGGCAATCGCTCTTCCGTGAACAGGAATGTATCGAAACCGCACACAGCCCATCACCGTCGACCGTCCTTTGTCCTCAGTCTTCTGAATCAGTTATCTTGATGCCTATGCTGCGGTTCCTGAAGACCACCCTTTGCTTCACGTTCTTAGTCACTGCCTCCACAGACGCCACGCAGGTCGTCCTCGACGATGGCTCCGTCCTAAAGGGCCGCATACTCGACTCCACACCCGACAGCCTGATGCTCGAAACCAACGTGTTCGGTCGCATTTCTGTTCCGCATCAAAGGATCATCTTCACAAAGTCGGCTGACGGCAGGCACCTCCCTCCACGAGCCGGGGAAACCGAACCGCCTCCCATTTTGCAGGACAGCTATGGCGCCGGAGAAGACAGCATCGCGGTCGCTATGATTCGCGAGGCCATCGGCAACGCGGCAACCGAGGTTTTCACGACCCTCGATGCCGATCAAAAAGCACGCTACCTCGACCGTCTTTGGAGCCGGCGCAGCAGGCTCTTCCACAAATACTACTATGGCTACCACCTGGGTCGTCGCCGCTTCTCGGTGTCCGAAGCTTACTTCGAACGCGGAAACCTTTTCCAACGTCGCTACCTCACCGGTTTTCCGTCGCCGCACCCCGACAACATCAAAGAAGCCATCGCCTACATTCAGCGCGCTCTGTCGTTCGACCCCGAAGATCCGGTAGCACTCTGTGCACTGGGATATCTGAATCTTGAGCGTGATCATATAAAAGAGGCGCGCAAGCTCTTCCTGAAGGCCATCACGAAGGACCGTCGTCTCGTCGAAGCCCGCAACGGGCGCGCGCTGGCCATTCTCAAGATACACCACCAGAAGGCCAAGGCGCTCAGACTGTTCCGCGAGACGTGCGCGATGGACCGTGAATACATCGGGGCCAGCTATGCCATGGGCATGTGTTACCTGGCCACCATGGGAAAGGATCGTGTCGGCCTCGACGAATATTTCGGAAAGGTTGTTCGACTCGATCCCAATCACCACGATGGCTGGTTCAAGCTGGGTGTCTTCTACGAGTCCCTGCGCTACATCGATCGCGCAGCAGAATCTTACTCGCGCCAGCTGGCCGTCAACCCGAACCACGAAAGGGCGTCCGAGCGTCTGGCTCGTGTGAGCATACAGCTCGAGAGCGACAGTAAGGAGCATCTCTCACACAATAAGCTCATCGAGCTCGCGCGGCGCAGGCCGAAGCACTACCTGACCCTGCTCGCGGAATCCTACATCGAACGGGGTGAGTATCTCGGGGCGGAATCGGCCTACCAGAAATATCTCGAGATCCTTCCGTTCTCCGAGCGCCAGCATTTCGAGGATCTTTCCCTGATCGCCAAACGCGAAGCATTCGAGGAAATCGAGTCGGCCTACGGCAGGGATGAGCGGAACCGCGCGATCCGTCGATTCTGGGCCCTACAGGATCCCACGCCGACCACACCCGTCAACGAGCGTCGCGTCGAACATTACCGGCGCGTCGCGCACGCGCGCAGATACTATGCCGACGGCGTCAATCCAACGAGAGACATCGGTTGGGATCGGCGCGGCGACCTGTATGTACGGTTCGGCCACCCCGATCATACCTCCTCCACCGACTTCCTCGTGTTCGAGACCGACCCCCGGGTGGTCAAAGTCAAGAATCGGCTGAACGCCCTGGCCCACAACGCCCTGCACGAAGTCGTTCCGCCCCAAAACCTCGCGTCGGGCGCGGCGCCCTTTGCGGAGATCAACATCCGGGGAATCCCGACGTTCCCACTCCCCCGCCGAACAACGATGTTCACCGACGGTGTCGAATCAGGCTACAAGTGGGAAAGCTGGATCTACGGACACCTCGCGGGGGGGTTCGAAGTCACCTTCATCGACGAATTCGGCAGGGGATTCTACGAATTCGCCGTGCCACCCCCGGGAACGCGCTACCCCATTTTTTGGCAACAGATGTCGCCCGAAGCCATCGTAGGCCGTATCGTCAGCGACCGGCCTTCTATCTACGAACACGATTACGGGGGCGATCCACTCACCCTGTTCGTGACCACCGCCGGATTCAGAGGGGTCGGAGAAGAGACGAACCAGGAGATTTATCTGGGTCTTCCGCTAAAGGAGATCGCCCACGGCCGGAAAATTCGATTGCAGCTCGAGTTCGCACTCTACGACCGGAACTGGCGCATCGTTCGCACCACTCAGAATGAAATCGAGCAACACCTTTCCTCGACGCCCGCCGGAGATGACCTATTCATCGATCAGGTCGTCGAACAAATTCATTCGGGATCCTATTTCCTCGCCCTTCAGGTCCGTGACCCGGAGACGGGGAACATCCAAATCTACAAGACCCCCGTTGAGATTCCCGATCTCAGCAGGAGTGAACTGCAGATCAGTGACATCGAGCTGGCAGGTCGCATCCGCCCGGCGGACGGAAGGACCGGCCCCTTCACCAAAGGGGACCTGGAGGTGCTGCCCCTCCCCACAAAGCGTCTGCTCGACGGCCAGGCCCATCTCTATTTCGAGATTTACAACCTCGCCCGCGACGAGTTCGGTAGAACACGGTATCTTGTGGATTACGAGACCACTTCTGAGACAGGGGTGACCGTGGTTGCCGCGCTCGGGCGGCTGCTCGGGGGAGGTCCTACGGAGGTGGCGTCATCGGTCTCCTACGAGCACACCGGGTCCTCCCAAAACGAGGCCATGCACGTCAGCCTCGCCCTTCCCGACACCGACGCGTCTCTCGTCGACCTGACCGTTCGCGTGACCGACCTGGTCGCGCAAGGCGAACCCCGCGCCGAGCGAGCGCTCCACATCGGTGGCTCTCCCCCGTGACCGCGTTGTTCGCCCTTGCGTGCACGGCATGCCTTACTGTGGCGCACGCCGATGAGGTCGAGCAGTTAAGTCTTCTACCCGAATTCGACGACGCTCACCACGCCATCAGCAAACGCCTGATCGAGCGTGAGGCCGGCCCCGACAGCAGCAGTCATTACTCGGGCCTCCACGACGACGCGAAGGCGGCCTTCCTCGACCGGTTCTGGGCACGCCAGAATCCCCTTCTGCATCGATTCTACTACGGCTACCACCTCGGAAAGAGACGGTTTACGGTCTCCCACGCCTACTTCGAACGGGGCGATCTGATCCCCAAGATGTATCGCTGCGATTGGCCCCCGCCCGATTCGGCCCTCGTCGCCGAGGCTGTAGAGCTGACTGGGCTGATCGTCGAGGCGCTCCCCGAAGATGCGGTCGCGCTCAATGCTCGGGGCTACACACTGCTCGAAGCCGGGCGAGCCCTGGAAGCCGAGAAGCTGTTCCTCCGGGCCTGTGAGATCCAGCCTGACTTCCCGGAGGCCCGAAACGGTTGGGGGCTGTCTTACCTTCCCCAAAAAAAACGGCTGATGGAGGGCCTCTACCACTTCCGTGATGCCATCGCCAGTGGCGGACAGTATGCCGGTGCGTGGTACAACCTGGCCATGTGTCACCTCGCGATGGGCAGCATCGACCTCGATCATCGCTTTAGCCAGGTCACCCAGCGATTCCCGAATCACCCCGATGCCTTCCACAAACTCGGCGTCGTGTTCGAAGAGCTTTATAATTACAAACGTGCGGCGGGCGCCTACTCGAACCAACTAATGGTCAATCCGGACCATCGCCACGCGCGAGCCCGGCTCGCTCGCGTGAATCTCGAGATGTCCTGGACGCGACGCCGCCACTACGACATTCCAGACGTGGAGGCCCTCGTCGAGCAGGACCCCGTTCGGTATCTGCCCCTGCTCGCCGCCACCTACCTGGCCAAAGAGGACTACGAAGCGACGGAGGAGACCTACAACCGCTACTTCAAACTCATCCCGGGACATTTGAAGAGGCATTTTGACGATGTCACGCTGCTCGCCACACGGAAGGAATTCACCGAAATCGAGGGTGCAGAAGACGTCCACCGGAAGCGTCTCCTGCGACAGTTCTGGCTGCGTCTCGACCCGACACCCGTCACAAGAATCAACGAGCGACGACTCGAGCACTTTCGCCGCGTGCACTATGCCCTCCGCAATTTCGGACTTGGGAAAAAGCCGTGGGACGTGCGGGGCGACGTCTACATCCGGCTCGGGCACCCCAATCACCGTTCGTGGTCGGAAAACCTCGTGTTCGAGACGCATCCCAAAGCGGTTCGTGTCAAGAGCCGCCTGAACGAACTCGTCCATCGTGCCAAGGGCGAGATCATGCCTTCTGATTTCAACACGAGGCCAGGTCTGTTTCTCGCACGGGAGTTGGGTGAGATTCGGGGGATTCCCATCTTTCCCGTTCCCCATCGTGGAAGCCCCTTCGCCGGCGTCGCCACGCTCAACGCCCGGTGGGAACTCTGGATCTACGGAGACGTTCTCGAAGGAGTCGAGATCACCTTCGTCGACGAGTACGGCGACGGACTCTACGACTTTGCGCAGCCGCCACAATCCTCGTCCTACCACAGCCTGTGGCTGTCTCTCGCGCCCGAAACGATCTACCAGAGGGCGGTTTCGGAATCTCCCTCCCACTACACATTCGACTATAAGGGTGCCCCGCTCGATCTTCACGTCGACCACGCCGTCTTCCGCGATAACGACCGTTCCGCCGTGGAGATCTACATCGGCGTGCCGTGGAACCAGATCGGGCTGCAGCCACGGGGCAACGTTCTGTTCGGACAGCTCGACCGCAAGGTCGCCGTTTACGACGAGGATGTCCGGCTGGTCTACGCTGATACCGTCCGCATCGCCCAGGGGATTTCGGACGAATCGCAGGCCGGACCCGGAACACTCATGGTCGATCAGATTCGTGTTCCGATCGTGCCGGGGACTTACTTCCTGGGAGTCGACGTCCGGGATCCGGGAACGCAGAAAACTCAGGCACTCCTCAAAAAAATTCAGGTCCAGGATTTCCAGGCATCGGAGTTCGCACTAAGCGAGGTCGAGATCGCCGGTCAGATTGTCGATGCCGACCGCGAGATGGGTCACCAGTTTCTCAAGAACGAGCTGACGGTTCTCCCGCTGCCGTCGCGGACGTTCGCGCGGGATGCGCAGATCTACCTTTACTACGAAGTCTACAATCTGCTCAGGAACCGCGATGGACAGAGCCGCTATCGTGTCGACTACCACATCCGAGGCGGCAAGCCAAAGGGGGCCCGACGTATCCTGGGTGGTCTCGCAAGGCTGATCGGAACATCCGCAGAGAGCGATGAGCTCCGCGTCTCCTACGAACACGAAGGGTTCAGCGCTTCCGAACCCATGTACATCGCGCTCGACGTGGATCCAGTCGACCGAGAGGAAATCGAAGTGGCCGTGCGTGTCACGGACCTCATGCGAAACGACGAGCCGACGGCCAGCCGGGTTGTCGGCGTCAAACGAGGGAGATGAAGTGAATAGACTGATTTACGCAGTGCTTCTGACCATCACGATGTGGGGAATGCGACCGCCAGAGGGAATCGCCGCAACCGGAGATATCTACGTCGTCGCCGGAACCGGAAAATCGGGCTTCAGTGGTGATGGCGGGTCGGCCATGAACGCTGAATTGAGGGTTCCGTCAACGACAGTTGCCGACGGAAAAGGCCAGCTCTATGTCGTCGATACATCCAACAACCGCATTCGGCTGATCTCGCCCGAGGGTATCATCCGAAGCATCGTCGGAAACGGACAGCGCATCTATTCTGAGGACGGTCTCGACGCCCTCAAGACGGCGCTCCTGACGCCCTCTTCCGTGTTCGTCGATCGAACAGGCATCATCTACTTCTCCGAATGGAGCGGCCACCGCGTTCGGCGTGTCGACCCCGACGGCCGGATCTGGACCGTCGCTGGAAACGAGCAATCCGGTTACGTGGGTGAGGAGTTGAACGCGATCGAGACGTCCCTCGGGACGCCGTCCCGCATCTTCATCGACGGCCAGGGGCGTCTCTACATCTCCGAATGGAGCGCAAATCGGGTTCGACGTGTCGGTCGCGATGGAACGATCAACACGGTGGCCGGCAACGGCAAAGCCGACTTCGGCGGCGATGGTGGACCCGCGACGGACGCCTCGCTGAGATCTCCCAACGGCATCTTTGTCACCGACGACGGCATCCTCTACATCGCGGATCTCGGAAACAATCGCATCAGACGCGTCACTCCCGACGGCATCATCACATCCGTAGCAGGCGACGGCATTCCCGAATGGGCGGGCGACGGAGGCCCCGCCTCGATCGCGAGGCTGAACAGACCCTCAGGAGTCTTCGTCGATGCCAGGGGCGACCTCTACATCGCCGACTCGAGGAACAAGCGTATCCGTCGGATCGACGCCGACGGCATCATCTCTACCGTCGCTGGCGGAGGACAGACGGCCCCGCACAGTTTCGGCCCGGCCACGCAGTCGCTCCTCCGAAGTCCGTCCGACGTCTTCGTCGACGCCAAAGGCGACCTCTACATCACCGACGGCTCGATCAGCATGATTCGCCGAGTCGAAGGGATCGCCACCCCGACCACGTTGGCAGCGCTCCGCCCGGACGCCCGGGTCTTCTACGAGCACCAACCCATCGGTCTCCTCGACGTGCTTCGAGTCTTCGCTCACTTCGGCCGCCAATCGGGATCGAACGAATTCGACCCACGGCTCGACGTCGACCCCGATGGCCGAATATCCCTTGCCGACGTACCCGGCGTCCTCGCAGCCGCGATCGGGTTCTAACATCTTGGACAGAACCGGACGCTTTCGATGCCGATGACTCCTCGACGCAGGGATTCCGGTTAGGCCCAAAATGCTCCACGCGCTCCTCATCCTTCTTGTATCCATCGGCTCTGCAAGCGCTCAGCCGCTCGAACTGATCGCCGGTGTCGGCCAATCGGGATTCAGCGGCGACGGGGGCCCGGCGACGGCCGCCCAGTTGAACGTGCCCGTCTCGGTCTTCGTCGACGATCGGTCCAACGTCTACGTGGCAGACATCGCAAACCGCCGTGTGCGGCGAATCGACGCATCCGGAACGATCGAAACCGTCGCCGGAACGGGGGAAGATGCGACGTCCGGTGACAACGGCGCGGCCATCGACGCCGGCGTATTCGGACCGACCTCCGTCTTTCTGGATGGTGCGGGTGTGCTCTACGTCGCCGAATGGAACGGACACACCCTCCGAAGAGTCGACGCGTCGGGCCGTATCACCGCGTTCGCCGGTACGGGCGTCTACGGATACGGAGGAGAGGGGCAGCAGGCGGATGCAGCGAGACTTTGGAACCCTTCTGCCGTTTTCCGATCGGGCGGGGGTGAAATCTACCTGACCGAGTGGAGCAATCACCGCATTCGACGGATCGAACAGGACGGCTCGATCGTGACGCTTGCCGGCACGGGGATCGCCGGTTTCACCGGCGATGGAGGACCGGCTGTTCTGGCTCGTGTCAACAGCCCGAACGGACTGTTCGTCGCTGAGGATGGCTCGATCTACTTCAGCGACCTCGGCAACCACCGCGTGCGACGCATCGACGCCCAGGGCACGATCACCACCGTCGCCGGCACGGGCATCCCCGACTTCACGGGAGACGGGGGACCGGCCGATCGAGGCACGCTGAGCAGCCCCGCGGGACTTTTCGTCGACGCGGCAGGAACGCTCTACATCGCCGACAGCCGGAACGCCAGAATCCGCATCGTACGACCCGACGGAACGATCCACACGATCGTCGGCCCCGAACTGGGAGACCAGCTCCTGGCGCCACAGGACGTCTTCGTCGATTCCCGGGGCGATCTCTACATCGCCGACGGATCGGCCCACCGTGTCTACCGGGTTGCGGGTCTGGCCGCACCCACACGGTTGCCCGGGGCCGCCCCCAAGCCCATCGACTTCAACGCCAACGAAATCGTCGACTTCGGCGACTTCCTGCTCTTCGTGGCACAGTTCGACACGGCCGACCCCGACACCCGGTTCGACCTCATCGAAGACGGCCTCATCGACTTTGCCGACTTCGTCCGCTTCGCCGAATCTTACACCACGCAATCACCGTAGAATCCGCTCCGGTTCTTGACGCGAAAGTGGACGATCGAGGTTCGTTTCCGCCGAAACGTAATCGTTCAGCAACGAACGCCCACGTCGAACGCTGATTGGAGCCTGAAAAGTGATCCCGGGGCCACAATCTCTCCGACCACCGTTCCACCCGTCTGAGCATTGTCCGAAGCAGTCGGTTCGCAACCCGGAGGTACACCCTGAGCCCCTAGGCTTCGCTCGGGTAAAACTCCGTCGTAGGCTGCTCCCACCGAACGATTGAAGTCGACAGTGTTTTATGCCCCCTGCCTCCCGCTCGTGGCAAAGCCGTCTCTCCCCGCAATAGGGCGAAGCCGCAGCGACATCTCTTGTCAATAGTCACTGGTCACCTGTCAATGGTCACTGCTACCGGTCAGCGGTCAATCGAATTGCGCCCTCCCGTGCCTGTCCGTACACTCTCGCGATGCCCCACACCCTCTCGCTCACCGAGGCGGCAACTCGCATCCGCGAAGGAACGCTTCGCAGTAGCGACCTCGTCAGTGCCTGTCTCGACAGGATCCGTGCAGTCGACACGAACATCGATGCTTGGACCTTCGTCGACACCGAACACGCCCTGAAAACGGCAGCGCAGCGCGACGCCGAGGCGGGGGACCCGAACCTCGGCCCCTTGCACGGGGTGCCAGTCGGCATCAAGGACATCGTGGAAACCGCCGGTCTCCCGACCGAAGGCGGTTCGAAGTTCCTGAAGGGTCACATACCGGAAAAGGACGCCCACGCCGTCAGCCGTCTGAAGAAGGCAGGCGCCGTGATTCTCGGTAAGACCGCGACGACCGAGTTTGCCTGCCGCGATCCCGCCAACACGAGCAACCCCTGGAATCCTGAGCATACGCCCGGAGGGTCGAGCAGCGGTACCGCTGCGGCCGTCGCCTCACGGATGGTCCCGGCCGCCATCGGCTCCCAAACCGACCGGCGGGTCGATCTCTCGGCCGGCCGCCTATTGTGGCGTCGTCGGTTTCAAACCGACCTACGGTCGCATCAGCCTCCGAGGTGTCTACCAGGTCAGCTACAGCCTCGACCATCTGGGTTGCCTCGCGAGATCCGTCGCCGATGTTGCGCTGTTTGCTCGTGCGATGACCGGTCACGACCCGGAGGATCCCTTCAGCCTCTGTCGCGAAGACGCCTTCACGCGCGGGGAAGAGACTGTTCTCGAAACACCGCGCTTGGGCGTGGCGCATACCTTCTTCCTCGACGTCGCCGAAGAAGAGGTGGCCAAAACCACCCAGGAAGTGGCATCAGGTCTCACCGCCTCCGGCGCACACGTTTCGGTCGTCCCACTTCCCAAGAGCTTTAAAGACGTGCACAAAATGCATCGCCTCATCATGTACGCCGAAGCAGCGGCTTACCACGAGACACGATTCAGCCGCAAACCCGGAACCTTCCGACCCGACCTCCGATCGTTGATCGAAGAGGGGCTGCTCCTTCCAGCCGCTGCCTACGCCGAAGCTCGGCGTCATCAGGTCATCTTTCGAAACGATATGCGCACCGCCTTTGGTCAAGTCCCATAGTCAGTTGAAACTCATCGGGCTCCGTGGTATTCATGCTCTCTGCCGAGCATCTTGATTGTCGCCGAGATTCAGGTTGTTTTTCAGTGCTTGCCTGAGCAGCGGGAGGTGTTTGTATCCGCTCACGCGTCGCAGGCGTGGTTCGATGTCGAGGAGTGCGGCCGCGACCCATCTGTGTCGCTGAGGAGAGTTGTTCCAGCGGTTGACCTTCCGTATCAGGTTGCCGGTCATGCTGTTGAGCGCCTCGATGCAATTGGTGGTTCGGAAGCTTCGCTTCAAGAACGGGAGCATCCCCAGCCGGTGGAGGGTCAGGGTTTCCTCCAGTCCTTCCTCGAGGCTTGCCACGGCAGACTGATTCATCAGCTTGAGTTCGGGTTTGAGTGATTCGAGTGCGGCCTTTGCCTCCTCGTAGGTGTCGCAGTCATAGGCTTTCTGAAGTTTCCGTCGAACTCTTGGACGTTCTGCCTCCGGGAGGTAGCTGACGACGTTCTCGCGCTTGTGCCACTGACAGCGATGCACGCACACATCCCCTTTGAGGGCTTTGGTGACGGCACAGCGGAGTCCCTTTGAGCCGTCCAGCACAACGAGAAGGCCCTGGTCGTAGCACAGGCCTCTCCGGATGAGATCCTGGATCAGCTGACGGCAGATCCGTTCGTTCTCCGTCGCCGATTCGACGAAGCCCAGGGGGATCTTCTGGCCGTCCGTCGTGACGCCCAGAGCGATCACGATCTCTTCGTCGGCAAAGCTCTTTCCGTCGATGAACAGGGCGACCAAGTCGTAGTCGTCGAGCGGTCGTTCCTGGAACTGCTTCAGCTTCTTTGCGGTGGCTTTGATGAACCGTCGCGAGACGGAGGATGCCGAGATTCCGAACGCTTCGGGTACCGACTCTGCACAGGCTCTGTAGTTGCGACAGGAGATTCCCTTGAGCACACGAAGCAGCAGCTTCTCATCCATCGCTCTGGGCCTCTGCATCCCCCGGTATGCGGCCAGAGAAACCTCCGTATCGGACTCGACGTCGCGCACACGGGGAACGGCCACCGGCAGCTTCTGGTCCATCAGATACACGGACCCTTTCTGGCTTCCCCATCGACGATGCGACTGCTCTGAACCCTTACGCGCATACCGAACGCCTGCGAGCTGCTCCACCTCCTGCTGGAGCACGTCGGCAACGGCCTCCAGACCCAGCGGAATCAGCGCCCGGATCACCGATAAACGCGTCTCCAAATCCATAACGTCTGACCCAACCTTGACTTCGCCATCCCCTGCAAATAGCTTCTCCATCGTGGGCTCCTTTCTTACGGGTACACGCTCTCACACGCGTACCCACAACGTAAGTTTGGAGCCCTTTAAGTTTCAACTAGGAGCCTGTCGGAGTACCCAGCCGGAGGAAGATTTCGTATTGTAGAAGTGCGATCAAGGTTCCGACTCTGAATTGGAGGTTTCCGTTGAGCACTTCTACTCGGTTTCGTGTCTACAATCCGGCTCAGTTGATGTTGCTGCCTCCGGATCTCCGGAGTTGGCTTCCCAAGGGTCATCCGACCTACTTCATTCTGGATATCGTCGGACAACTTGATTTGTCCGCGATCTACGAGACCTACGATGGGTCTCAAGGTGGCCAGCCACCGTATGATCCCCGGATGATGGTGAGCCTACTGCTGTATGGTTACTGCGAAGGCATCAGGAGTTCCCGCAAGATTGAGCGTGCGACCTATGACTCCGTTGCTTTCCGTGTGCTCAGCCTGGATCAGCATCCTGATCACGACACGATATCGACCTTTCGTCAACGGCATCTGGATGCCCTCTCAGGTCTGTTCAGGCAAGTGCTGTGTCTCTGCGTGAAGGCAGGTCTGGTGAAGCTGGGACACGTGGCGTTGGATGGCACGAAAGTCAAAGCAAATGCCTCAAAACACAAAGCGATGAGCTACGGCCGGATGAAGAAGAAAGAAGCCGAGATCGAGGCCGAAGTGCGCAGACTCTTGACCGAGGCCGAAGCCACTGACGCGGCCGAAGACGAACTCTACGGAAAGGACAACCGCGGCGACGAGTTGCCCGAGGAGTTGCAGCACCGGGAGACTCGACTCAAAGTAATCCGCGACGCAATAGCCGAGATCGAAGCCGAAGCGGAGGCTGAGTTTCCTGAGAAGCAGGCAGCGTATGAAGAGAAGGTAAAGGCCCGGGAGCGCCGCGGCGGTCGTGGACGTAAGCCCAAGCCTCCATCGAAAGAGCCCGACTGAAAGGAACAACTGAACTTCACCGATCCCGACTCACGGATCATGGTCTCAGGGGGCCAATTCCTTCAAGCCTACAACTGCCAAGCTGCTGTGGATGACAAGGCCCAGATTGTCGTTGCTGCCGACGTCACCCAAGAAGCTGATGACAAGAACCAGATGACACCTATGGTCAACCAGATCAGAGCGAATATGGGCGGCACGACACCCAAGCACCTCACTGCCGACACCGGATACTTCAACCAAAGTCAGGTCGATCAGGTTCAATCAGATGGCGTCGACCTCTATGTGGCGACGACAAAACAAAAACATGGAACGCCCATCGCGACCTGCCCCAGGGGACGGATCCCCAAGGGCGCAACGACGAAAGACAAAATGGCGAGAAAGCTTCTCACACAGAAAGGTCGCTGCACCTACTGGAAAAGAAAACAGATCATCGAACCCGTGTTTGGACAGATCAAATCCGTTCGGAACTTCACCCGATTCTCATTCCGCCGAATCCACAAAGTCATCAGAGAATGGAACCTGATCTGTCTCACACACAACCTTCTGAAACTCTATCGACTCTCATTGGCTACCTGATCCCGAAGAGAAACTCGGCTCAAGGAAAAACGAAGGTAACCGGTCGCTGACAGACTCAGCTGGACTTAATCTCAACGAGCTTCCGGGTGTAACCCGACAGGCTCCTAGGATAGGGACCTCACCCCGCCTTTCGGGACATCGACATCCTCCTGACACCCGCCGCGCCAGGTCCCGCGCCTCGCGGGCTCCACTCGACGGGAGACCCCGCATTCAACGTGCCCTGGAGCTACTCGGGCTACCCCACGATCGTGCTGCCAACCGCTCTCACACGCGACGGGCTGCCCCTGGGCATACAGCTCGTCGCACAGCCTTTCGACGAGGCGCGTCTGCTCGACGCCGCCCGGTGGATCGAGCGCCAGATCGGGTTCGATGCGACACCCGCCCTCTGATGATCCTGTCGTTCCTGCTCAACATCCTGATGACGTCTCCCCTACGTGCCGCTCCACCGTGGGAAGCAGCCATCCATCGCATCATCCACTTGAGCCTCGACGAAGACTTCGACGCGGCTCACACCGTCTCCGATTCCCTGATGCGAGCACATCCTCATCGTCCGGAACCCGCCTTCTACAAAGCCGTCGTCTACTGGCGACAGGGCATGAATGTGCGCGACGGCGCGAAACTCGATCCGGATGTGTTTCGGTTCGTCGAAGCCACGATCGAACACGCCGAAAACCAGATGCGTCGCCACGGCGAATCGGCGGAGTTGTTTCTGTGGCTGGGTAATGCCTACGGTCTCCGCACGGGCCTCGAAATGCTGCGTCGCGAAGTGCTCAAAGGCGTCGTCGACGGATTTCGGGGTCGCGAGTATCTCACCGAAGCGCTCGAGATCGACCCCGACCTGGTCGACGCCCGATTCGGCCTCGCGCTCTCCGATTACATCCTCGCGACGAAGCCCCGCATCCTCCGCGTGGTCCAACGGCTTTTCAATCTCCCCTCCGGCGATCGTCGGGGCGGTCTCGAGATGCTCGAACACGTCGCGAAGGAGGGTCGGTTCGCGGTCACAGACGCCCGATCGGCCCTGGCCTACATCGACCTCTACTACGAACGCGACAGACGCGCCGCATTCGCACGCGGTCGCGACCTTTTGAGGCGATACCCCAACAGTCTCGACTACCGCATCCGGGCGGTCGACGCGATGCTCGCCCTCAGCATCGAAGAAGGGGACGACCTGTCGTCGGCCCTCGTCGACTCGATCGCCAGCATCCGCACGATCGCGCGCCAGCGTCGTTCGGAACTCATCGGCTGGAGACGCTTGAAACTCCTGTTCGCCGAAGGTGTGTCGCTCTACCGACTGGGGCAGCGCGAAGAGGCCAGAGCGGCGCTGTCACGGGTCGCTGCCACGCACAAAGATGATGACAATTGGTTGATCGGTCCGACGGAGCTCATCCTCGGGAAGCTGGCCGATCTCGAGGGCAACCGGGAGCGTGCGAAAGCACACTACGCGAAGGCTGAACGCCGCGAGGATGTGTGGGGGAGCTACGCGGAGGCGCGTCGTCTGCAGGTTAAACCGTTCAACGGTCGGGAACCTGCCCGCCGACCCAAGGACGACAAACAGCGCTATCCTGAGCGACCCTGACCGTGCCCGAAACGATTTCACCCGCCATCGACGCTCGAGGCTTGACCAAGCGCTACGGCGCCGTCCTCGCCAACGACCGTGTCGACCTGACCCTCGCCCGTGGCGAAATCCACGGCCTCCTGGGGGAGAACGGCGCGGGAAAGTCGACCGTCGTACACACCATCGCCGGCCTCGTGGCGCCCGAAGAGGGCATCGTTCGAATCCACGGAGAGACGCTCGCGCCAGGGTCTCCCGAGGCAGCACTCGCATCGGGGGTCGGACTCGTCGCCCAGCACTTTTCGCTCGTCCCGGACCTGACTGTGTGGGAAAACATCGTCCTCGGCCGCGAACCGGGAAGATGGGGTTTTATCGATCGCCGACAGGCAAGACGTCGTGCCCGCGATCTGATCGATCAACTGGGCGTCGACATATCCACAGACGTCACGGTCGGTCGTCTGCCCATCGGGAATCGACAGATCGTCGAGATTGCCAAAGCCCTCGATCGTCAGACGAGTGTGCTGATCCTCGATGAGCCCACCTCCACGCTCTCGCCGATCGAGTCCGAGAGATTGTTCGACCTGATCGACCGCCTCCGTGACGGGGGAACCACGATCCTTCTCGTCACCCACCGGATCACCGACATCCTCGAACACGCGAACCGCGCTACCGTGTTGCGCGAGGGGCGAGTCGTCCACCGGGCCGAGCAGGAAACGTGGTCGCAATCCGAACTCGTCCGAGCCATCGTCGGGGATCGAAGTGTCACGACGGCCGCTGGGCCCCCCTCACCGACAGCGGGTCGGACACGGTTGCGCGCGCACAGCCTGACCACCCGTCTGAGGGAGGGCCAGAATCTCCACGAGGTCACTCTCGATGTTCGTCGGGGCGAAACCGTCGGTCTGGCCGGAGTCGCCGGCAATGGCCAGGAAACGTTGTTGCGTGTCCTCGTCGGGCTGGTCCCCGTCGAAGACGGACAGATATTGTTGGAGGACGCCGACATCACACACACCTCGGCCAGCACCCGACGGGAGATGGGATTCGCCTACATACCGGAAGACAGACACGACGAAGGCACGGTCGATTCCTTCTCGATCGCAGACAACCTGCTCCTCGGAGACCACAGACGGTTCGGCACCGCGACCCGCATCGACAGCGAAGCCGCCAGGTCCCACGCCGATCGGCTCGTCGAGACGTTCAACATCCGCGGTCCGGATCCGTCAGAGCCGATCGTCGCACTCTCGGGCGGCAACCAGCAGAAAGTGATCGTGGCGAGAGCTCTGTCCCCCGAACCCAGCCTCGTGCTGGCCGCACAGCCGACCCGGGGTCTCGACCTCGCCGCCGCCTACGAGATTCGGGAGCGCCTCGCACGCACGAAAGAGAACGGCGGAAGTGTGATCGTCACATCCGCCGATCTGGATGAGCTGTTCGACCTTTGCGATCGGATCATTGTCCTCTATGCCGGACGGATTGCCGGTCGTCTCGATCGCGTCGACTACGACCGAAATCGCATCGGCAGACTCATGACGCTGGGCGGAGAAGACACGTGATTCGTCGGGCGCCGATCCTTGCTGGAGTAGGGAGGTCCCTGACCGCCTTGGCCGCCGCCTTCGTCGTCGGTTTCGCCCTGATCGCCGTATCGGGTGGAGACCCGGGCAGGGCGGCGAGCGCCCTCTTCTACGGGGCCTTCGGTACGCCTACGAACGTGGCCGGCGTCTTGATCAAGACCGTGCCCCTGCTGCTGACGGGTCTCTCGGTTGCGGTCGCGTTTCGGGTCGGGTTGTTCAACATCGGAGGGGAAGGTCAGCTCTACGTCGGTGCCCTCGTCGCGGCTGCGCTCGGCGCCCTCGACCTCGGGCTGCCCCGAATCATCCACTTGCCCGTGGTGTTGCTGGCCGCATCTCTGGGCGGGGGACTGTGGGGGGCCATCCCAGGCTGGCTTCGGGCACGTCGTGGCGTTCACGAAGTCATCAACACCATCATGCTCAACTACATCGCCATCCAGGCCACCGACTACCTCGTCACGGGACCCCTCAACGCCGGTGCGTATGCCACCAAAACACGTCCGCTGGTCGACACCGCCGTCCTGCCCAGCCTCTGGACCGTGCAACCCACACCCGTGAGCGTGGGCATTCTGCTGGCGCTGATCGTGTGTGGCCTCGCCGCGTGGTGGCTATTCCTGACCCCGAGTGGAACCGAGTTTCGGGCCGTTGGACTCAACAGAAACGCCGCCCGCGCAGCTGGCATTCGGGACGCACGGCATCTGGTTCTGGGCATGACCCTCGCGGGTGGCCTGGCCGGACTGGCAGGCAGCCTCGAGGTGACGGGGGTCCACTACACCCTCTACGCCCAGTTCTCACCCGGCTACGGGTTCGACGGAATCGCCGTCGCCCTCATCGCGCGCAACCATCCGCTCGCTGTTATCCCGGCCGCCCTCCTGTTCGGATCACTTCGCACCGCCGATCGGTGGTTGCAGCTGGTCGCCGGAGTACCCCGAGATATGGTCATCATCATCCAGGCGGTCGCCGTCCTCGGCGTCGGCCTCCAGACCGTCCTTACCCGGCGACGCTGATGGCCCCTACGGATAGATGAGATAGCGCGATCTCAGCAGTTGCCTAACAGCCAAACGCAAGCTAGGGAATGCCTCACGACGCACTTTACTCCCGAACACTGAACACCGAACACTTTCTCTACGACGGAGTCTCACCCATGCTTCTGAAGTCGATCGTCGTCGGTCCCCTCGAGGTGAACTGTCTCGTCCTGGCCTGTGAAGAAACCCGAAAAGGCATCGTCATCGACCCAGGCGACAACGTGCCCGGAATCCTGCAGCTCGTCAAAGAGGACGACATCGACGTGATCGAAATCGTTGCCACGCACGGCCACTTCGATCATATCGGCCGCGTCACATCCCTTCAGCAGGAGCTGAACGTGCCGTTCACCATCCACCGGGCCGATCTCTTCATGGTCGAAGGCCTCGTAGAGATCGCCTCCTTCCTCGGTGTCGACACGGATGACGCCCCACGCGTGGATCGCTTCATAGAAGAGGGAGACACCATCGCCTTCGGCCAAGAAACGCTCGACATCGTCCACACACCCGGCCACGCACCGGGCAACGTCACCTTCCTATGGCCCGACCACGCCATCGTCGGCGACGTGATCTTCGCCGGCTCCATCGGCCGAACGGATCTCGAAGGTGCCGATCCCGACACTCTCATGCGGTCGATTCGTGAAAAGGTGATGGTTCTTCCAGATGAAACCCACCTCTACCCTGGCCACGGCCCATTCACCACGGTCGGTCAGGAGCGCCGCACGAATCCATTTCTTCAGACGTAGCTCAAGATCGGTTCCAGACTCTTTCGAACATCGGAAATCACCAATCGGATTTCGGATATCGATTTGTGTTCTGCCGAATGTCCATCATCGATGTCTGAGTCCACTCGACGTTCGGAGTTGGTCATTCGATGTTCGAAGTTCGCCCTCAACGGGCAATGAAATGGCCTCCCCTTGAAAGGAGAGGCCGGCGGTTCATCGCAGGACGTCAATGATCAAGGCGCAGCCGCGTCTTCTCCAGCTCCCCCGCTCAGGGCTTCCTCGAAGATCCCCGAGAGAATCGTCAGGTCGGCCAGATCGATGGCCCCGTTGGCATTCAGATCGAACCGGCCGTCGAACCCTTGTTGCGTAGACGTCGTCCCGAAGACCGAGGCAAACAGAAGAAAGTCACGGAAGTCAGTAACCCGGCTGCCGTCGAAATCGATTGAACTGGAGATCAGAACCGACCCGGTTCCGGAATGCAGGAACCTGCCCCCCCGAAGCATTTCCCCTCGAACAAGGGAGACACGTGCTTCACGGAGACCCGCCTCCGGCGTGAAGATCAGGTTCCCGATGAAGCCCGAATTGTCACCGATGGCGTTCACCGTATCGGCCACCGTCACCAGAATCGAGGTGCCTGTCGTATCGGCCGGGAGGGTGCTCGCTCCCGCGAACACGCCACCGCTATCGACGGTACCGGGCTGGAACGACTCGAACGTAAGCCCGGGCTGAACCACGAATTCCAAGATGAACCCGACGGCACTACGAATCCTGTTTCCGTGGACCTCCACCCTCACGTCCGAATCCGCACCCACACCGAACAGCTGGGTGCGTCCCTGATCCCGGCGCGGCTCCGGCTCTACGCGTGACGTATCTACATCGAGGGTAAGATCGAAATCCGTATTCGTGATCAGGAAGAACGCCTCGCCAACCGCCACGGAATCACGCTGACCCGTGCGACCGTCGACCACCTGGGTCCGCCCGCCCTCGAGACGCACGGTCGTCCCCGAGTCGATGTCCTGAAGGGCACGCAGTTTCACCGTCGCGATGTATCCGTTCGCACCGATCGTACGGCTCGCTCCATTGAAGACGGATGTGATCGCTCCCCGCGCCTCTCCCGATCGCCCGACCAACCCCTCGATGGAGTGGATGCTGAAGAACCTGGAGAACGCGTGCAGATCACCCGGGAGCGGGGTGTTCTCGAACACGAGCGTGATTCCTTCGATCGACAGCCCTTCCCCCTCTGGAAGGAACAGGTCGAACGTCACGAGTTCGCCCGAGGCGACGGGCGGAAGGGTTTGCGTGGAATCGTTGAAAATAGGCGGAATCGCCTCAACCTGCGTGTCGATCAACAGGGATTCACCTTCGAAGCTGCCCGCTGCAACGTCTACTGCCGGCAGCAGGATCGCCAGGGTGTAAAAAACCAGCCTGTTCAGGGATGTTCGAACGTGCATCATCGGCTTTCCGTAACCTCGTGAATACGTCGAAAACGAAACCAAGAGCCCTCCTTCTTAGATCGGCCGTTTCGCCGTTCTCCTTGACCTCCGAGAATCCGAAAAAGACCGCCACGACGCGGAAAAACGAAGACAAGAGGGTGCCCATCACACCTCGGCGGTTTGAATCCGACCCGACGCCCCCTATATTGCCTCCATCCGACTTTGAAAGGATGGTAGACCACCTCACGTGACCGACATTCTCATCGTCTGCCAGGGCCAGGCCCAGACGCGGCGGGGTAACACCCTGTTCGGATGGTGGTCCGACGTCCCGCTCTCGTCACTCGGACGCCGTCAGTCTCTGCTGCTGGCAGGACGTCTCCAGACGGACTTCCAAGTCACCGCCCTCTACACAAGCCCGCTCCGCAGGGCGACCGAAATGGCTGATCTCATCGCCGATCAGGTCAAGGTTGTTCCTCAACAGCGGGCCGACCTGCGGGAACTCGACTGTGCGTCCCTCGAGGGCCTGTCCTACAAAGAAGCCTACGCCAAGTTTCCCGATTTAGTCCTCCACGGTCCCTCGGCAAGCGGTCACGGCGTCGAATCGTATGGCCAGTTCCAGGTACGCGTGGCGACGTCCATCAGGTCGATCATCCGGGAGAACAAAGGAGGGTGCGTCGTCGTCACACACGGGGGCCCCATCGTCGCCTACCTGCGCCACGTCCTCGGCCATACGTCCGGGGAGAATGAACCGGGACCCTACTTCGAAACGGCGCCCGCATCCGTACACGCTCTGTGCTTCGAAAGCCAAATCCCCACCGTCATCCGTCTCAACGACGTTTCACATCTCGCCGATGGCCCGAACTGACGCTCAAACGAACACCTACCCTGCGCGGACCCATCGGGACTCCAGAATCGCCGACCTGCAACCGGGCGTGCGTGCCACGATCGCCGGCCGACTGTTGATGTCCGGGGCAACCGTGCGACTTAGAGACGCGAGCGGCGAAGTCCCCATCGATCGGATCAGCGCCCCTGCAGACAGCATCGTCGAATGCATCGGACGTTGGAATCCACCCACGTTCACGGTCGATGCGGTCGAAGTCCTGGCGCCCTCGTCCCGACGCCCAGAGGCTACGACAGGTCAGATCCGGATGCGAGCCAGGATCCTCCGGCGGACGAGGGAGTTTTTCCACTCCCGTCATTTTGTCGAAGTCGAAACCCCCCTGCTGGTTCCGACGCCGGGAATGGAACCCCATTTGCGAGCCTTCGAAACGCTGAGCCAGCGGAAGACCCGGCGATTTCTCCCCACATCCCCCGAATACGCAATGAAGCGGCTCCTCGCCCGTGGCGAAGAGCGGATCTATCAGATCTGCAAGGCCTTCCGGGACGAGCCGTTCTCGCGCTTCCACAGCGCCGAATTCACGATGCTCGAGTGGTATCGGGCCTTTGCTTCCTTCGAGGATATCGCGCACGACACGGAAGAACTCGTCAGCTGCCTGGCGGAGGAGACCCTCGGTAGCGCGCACCTCACAGTCGGGAGCGATCGAATCGCCCTCACTCCCCCCTGGGAACGGCTCACGGTCGACGAAGCCTTCGACCGGTATGCGTCGATCGACCGGCTTCCGGCTGCCGACCCGAGGGGATTCGTCCAAAGCTGTCTCGGCGATGCCACGTTGGGAGTGACACGGGAAGACACTTTTGAGGACATCTTCTTCAGGGTGTTTCTCGACCGCGTCGAACCCCGATTGGGGCGATCGAAGCCGACCATCCTCACAGACTACCCCGCCTCGATGGCCGCGCTCGCCAAATGCCGCGACGCTGCGCCACACACCGCAGAACGTTTCGAAATTTTCATCGGAGGCATTGAGCTTACGAACGCGTTCACCGAGCTCAACGACCCCGTCGAGCAGCGGGAACGCTTGAAGACCGAGGCCGGCGAGCGGACCCGCCACGGGATGCCCGAACAACCGATCGACGAAGCGTTCCTCGGCGCGCTCGAGATGGGAGTGCCACCTGCGGGCGGTATCGCTCTCGGGGTCGACCGCTTGATCATGCTCATGACGGAATCCACCCACATCAGGGATGTTTTGGCGTTTCCTGATCCACACATCTGAACCGTTACCGGAGGAAAACGATGGGTCAACTCGAAGGCAAGGTCGCCCTCATCACCGGCGGGGGTACCGGGATCGGCCGGGCAACCGCCCTGCGCTTTGCTCGAGACGGCGCCGATGTCGCCGTCAACTACAGTCGATCGAAGGACGACGCCGACCAGACCGTGGCCGACCTCGAAGCCCTCGGACGGAAGGCCGTCGCCATCCAGGCCGACGTGTCGGACAACACCTCGGTCGTAAAAATGGTCGAAGAGACGGTCGCTGCCCTGGGCAGGCTCGATATCCTCGTCAACAACGCGGGCACCACCAGGATGGTCCCCCTCGACGACCTCGATGGCCTTACCGACGAAGACTGGAACCGGACCGTGGCGGTCAACGTCAAAGGGACCTTCTACACCTGCCGGGCGGCGATTCCCAGAATGAAGGAGACCGGAGGCGGCCGCATCGTCAACGTCGGCTCGATCGCCGGCACGACCGGCCAGGGCAGTTCGATCGCCTACGCGGCGTCCAAAGCAGCCATCATCTGCATGACGAAGTCGCTCGCCGTGAGCCAGGCTCCCGAGATCCAGGTCAACGTGGTCTCTCCGGGCCTCGTCGAGACCCGCTGGTCCGCGGGCTGGGAGGAGTCCAATCAGGGCCACGCTCGGAGCACACCCATGCACCGTAACGCCCAGGCCGAAGATGTGGCCGAAGCCATCTACGGGGTCGCAACCAGCGGGTTCGTGACCGGTCAGAACCTGATCATCGACGGCGGCCGCACCCTCTGGCTCTCTGCTGCCCGATAGTCCGCGGCCTTCGGTCGTTGCCCGGGACGGTGGTGCGTCCCGGGCAGCCATCTCTGGAAAATTATTCCGAGCACCGGAAAAATTATCCGTCCGCTTCTTGACTCCCTTCAGCCGCGAGCCTACATTCAAGTCCGGAATTGACAGCAGGTTAGCGCCCACATCCGGTCCGTGAGCCACACCCCCTGTGGTGTGGATTCCGCTTTGCACTGCGCTTGGGGATCCAGACCGGTCGTGGAGCGTTTTCGAAGGGTCGCGGCCTCCCCCTCGAGCCGAACCTCCTTCGAACACTCCCCGCACGCTGGCGTCTCGACCGGACACGGGTCGACACCCTCACACCGGGCATTCTTATGGCTGGTGAATCCATCCTGATCGTCGACGATGACCCCTTTATGCGCGAACTCCTCCAGGAGTCGCTCACCGAGGCGGAATTCGTCGTCGACGTGGCCGAAACCGGCAAAGACGCACTTCATCGAGTAAGCACGCGGGAATTCCACGTCGCGCTGATCGATCTCAGTCTGGAGGACATGAGCGGACTCGACGTCGTCGACACGCTGATCGACGGATCTCCAGACACGCGTATCATCATCATGACCGGCTACCCGAGCATCCAGACGGCCATCGACGCGCTGCGACGGGGCGCTCAGGACTACATCATCAAGCCTTTCAAAATGCCCGAAGTCCAGGCCGCCGTCGCTCGGAGCCTGCGTGTGCAAAAGATAGAGGCCGAAGTTCGGTCGCTTAGGCTCAAGGTGCGGGATCAGGAACAGGAAATCACACGACTTCGCGCCGGGACCCCGGGGCGACCCGTCGCCGGCGGGCCCCAGGCGGCCCCACGGCCTGCCGCACTTCCGGGCTCCTACGGTGCACCCCGGGCACAACCGCCCGAGGAAGAAGGTCAGGCGTGAGCCTCCAGGACATCCGTCGTCTCGAACACCGGGCCTCAGAGCTCGCCAACCGGATCGGGAAGAAACTCTCCGAAGGCGAGAATCCGACGTCTCTGCTCCAGGACATCCAGGAGCAGATCGATGTCGTCAACGTCCTGCACCGCGAGATTCAGGTCCTGGCAGAGGCTCCCGACGGTCGGCTCAGCGTGGCGGCGCTCAAGCGCTTGAAGGCATCCTTCAAAGCCCTCGCCGACTGCGTGGACGCCAATGTCCAGACGGCACGGAAGAAGGGAGTCCGCATCACGCCGCCGGCCGAACCGGCTCGGGGAGCGACGCGCTGAAGCCCATGTCCGATACCACGCCCGACGACCTGGCTGCGTTCGCGGAGGCTTACACGGCCTTTAACAGCGCGCTCGAAAAGCTGGCCGCTTCCCAGCGCGATCTGGAGTCCCACTTTCACACACTGAGCCACAGTTACAGGCCACCAACGAGCGATTGCAAAGCAGCCTCGAGGACGAAAACCGGCTCAGCGCCTATCTTGAAAGCATGCTCGAGGGACTGAGTTCCGGGATCGTCGCCGTCGACACGGCCAACCGCGTGACGCTCATCAACGAAGCCGCCGCGAGCCTCCTCGAATGCCGACCCGAATCGATCCTGCACGAGCCCGCAGAAACGGTGCTCGGCGACGCGGCCAGTCTTCTTCACCTCACCATCACCGCCGGTGAGGGGGTGTCGGAACAGGATCGAGAGCTCACCGCCACCGAAGGTCATTCACGACCCGTGAGGTTCAAGACCGCCTGCCTGAGGAGTCGTGACGGCACAGTGCTCGGTGCGCTGGCCATCATCGACGACGTGTCGCAGATGCGGGAGTTGTCGCGGCAGGCCAGCCGGGTGAGCACCCTGACCGCCTTGGGAGAAATGTCGGCCACCGTCGCCCACGAAATCAGAAACCCTCTGGGCGGGATCGGAGGATTCGCCGACGTCCTGGCCCGCAAGCTCGAGCCCGACGACCCCAGGCGTCGCCTCGTCGTCAAGATCACCGAGGGCATCGATCGACTCAACAGCGTCGTTTCGAACCTGTTGACCTACACGAGGCCCGCCCAGCTCAACCTGCGTCCCGTCGAAGTCGTCGAGGACTGCGTCGGATTCTTCGAGATCGACGTTCAGCGCGACTACACGGTCGAGAAGCTGCCCTGCCAGATCGACCCGGAGCAGGTGCAGCAGATCGTCCTGAACCTCTTGCACAACGCCGTGCAGGCCATTCCAGAGTCCGGATGGGTCAGGATACAGGTTCGATCTGAAGACGATGCCGCCGGCCTCTACGAGTGGGAAGAAACGGCCACCCCCTCCTCACCCGTCGCCGTGCTCTCCATCGCGGATTCCGGCATCGGAATGACAAAGGACATTCAGGCCAAGCTGTTCCGTCCCTTCTTCACGACGAAAGAAGACGGCAACGGCCTCGGTCTGGCCACAGCCAAAAAAATCATCGAAGCACACGGGGGTGCCATCGACGTGCAGAGCAAGCCCCGTAAGGGTACGGAGTTCAGTGTGATTCTTCCGGTCGGCTGAACACACCTTCCCGGCGCGCACCGGGAACAGTCAGAGGAATGAACATGAAAAAGCTCCTGATCGTGGACGACGACGGATACTCTCGGTCATCCTTCGTATCCCAGCTCGAGGACGCCTACGAAGTAGACGAAGCCGAAAACGGCGACGAGGCGCTCACAAAACTCGCCGAAGGGGACTTCGACGTCGTCCTCTCCGACATTCGCATGCCGGGCATGTCGGGCATCGACCTGCTCGAGAGAGTGACCGAACGGCACCCCGACGTGCGGGTCCTCATGATCTCAGCACTCGATCAGGTCGACACGGCCGTCGAAGCCATGCGAAAGGGCGCCTACGACTACCTCGTCAAAGGGGAAGTCGTGGGTGACGAGCTGGGTCTGCGAGTCGACCGGGTGCTCGAAGTGCAGGAGCTCAAAAAAGAGAACACCCGACTCAAAACCGAGCTTGGGCAACGGTTCAGCTTTGGAAACATGGTCGGAAAGACCAAGATCATGGACGAAGTCTTCGAGCTCGTCGAAACGGTGGCAAAGAGCCGGTCGACGGTCCTCATCAACGGAGAGAGCGGAACTGGAAAGGAATTGGTGGCTCGCGCAATTCACTACAACAGCCCGCGGGCAGACCGACCCTTCATCAAACTCAACTGCGCCGCATTGCCACAAGACCTGATCGAAAGCGAGTTGTTCGGACACGAAAAAGGCTCGTTCACCGGCGCCGTCAAGCAGACGAAGGGGCGCTTCGAGCTCGCCGACGGCGGCACGCTCCTCCTGGACGAAATCAGCGAGATCGAACCGCCTTTGCAGGCCAAGCTGCTTCGCGTACTGCAGGAACGCGAATTCGAACGCATCGGCAGCGGGAACACCATCACCGTTGACGTCCGGATCGTCGCCACGACGAACCGGAACCTCAGAGAAGAGATCGAGAAAGGGAAATTTAGAGAAGACCTCTACTATCGGCTCAACGTCATTCCCATCCAGATGCCCACGCTGAGGGACCGGAAGGGTGACATCCCTTCGCTCGCAGAGCACTTTCTGGAGAAATACAACGCCGAAAACGAAAAAGAAATCAGCGGGTTCAACGAGAAGGCGATGGAAATTTTCATGGCCTACGACTGGCCGGGTAATGTCCGCGAACTCGAAAACTACGTCGAGCGCGCTGTCGTCATCTGCCAGGAACCGCAGGTGCGCGAAAATCACCTGCCCCTCGACATCCTCACCGGCGCACCGCGTACCGGCGGTGGAGACGACGGCGTCAGCGTCGGAACGACCGTCAGAGAGATGGAAAAGAGACTCATCCTCAAGACCCTCGAGGCCAGCGACGGAAACAGGACGAACGCCGCGGACTTGCTCGGAATCAGCTCCAGGACCCTGCGCAACAAATTGCACGAATACGGTATGGCCGGCATCTACCGAAAGGGCGCTCCCGCGTCGGAAAGCGCCGATGCCTGACACCTTCATCGCCGAACGAGGACCCGTCACGGTCGGGGCGTTTCTGTTTCCGGTCCCCGGAAGGGGAAGCAACGCTCAAACTCGCTTCTGAATCTTCAGGAAGGGTAATGACAAGCGCAGAATAAATTAGAGTTGGTAACTTATCGTATTATCAAGTCTTGATAAATCTCCGCCAACACATTATACTCTTCACAACCCAAAAGCATCATACACGGCAACCGCTCCACGAGGCCTGTCTCCGGCCCAAACATCTGACGCTGCATACGACGACGACAAGCAGACCCGTCCTCTGGGATCGCGCGATCCTTCGCAGCGGAGCAGAGCCCGGGCCGTCGAGCGCAACGAGCCGGCCGGGAGCGTGAGTCGAGAGCCGCAACCTCAACACCGGAGGGGATGATGCCACCGGGCAGTCTATGCGGGCGCGGCGTTAACCTTTCGTCGTGCCCGCTACGCATTTCCCCTCCCCCTGGAGCCCTCCTATGAAAGTCAACGACATTCTCCAAACCAAGGGCACACGCGTCGTGTTCGTCGGACCCGACCTCAAGTTGTCCGAAGCGCTCGACACCATGATCTCCAACAAAGTCGGGGCCCTGCCCGTCAAGGACAAGTCCGGCGACATCATCGGCATCATCACCGAGCGCGACCTGATGAGAGCCGTTCACCAGAACGCCGACCTCGATGCCGAGCGCGTCGTCGACCGAATGACGCAAGACATCGTCGCCGGCCACCTCGATGACAGCCTCGAGCACGTCATGGCCACCATGACGGAGCGTCGTTTCAGACACATGCCGATCCTCCAGGAAGGTAAGCTCGTCGGCATCATGAGCATCGGCGACCTCGTCAAATCGCAGCTACGCCACGTCGAACGACAGGTCAGCGAACTCACCGACTACGTCGCAGGAAACGCAGCGTAAACAGAAAAAGGCCGCCCTGTCCTAGACAGAGCAGCCCTGTCAGGTTTGTCGACGTCGCTACCGGTATCCGTCGTTCACCTCCCCGACCTCACGAACCAGTCTGATTCCGATTCCGATCCCCGCACCCTCGGTTTCCGTAAAATCTCTGGCCGCAGAGCGCACGCCCTCGCGACTCGACTGGTAAGACCCGCCGCGTACGACCCGCTTCGAGCGATACCCCGAATCCGAGTGCACACCCGATGCAGGGCCCGACGGGTCGATCTGAAGTCCCCCCGTGTAGGGTCGATACCAGTCCTGGACCCACTCGGCCACGTTGCCGTGCACATCGTAAAGACCCCAGTCATTCGGACGTCGAGTCCCCACGGGGTGCGCGAAACCTTCCCCACGGTTAAGGGTGTTCGCCTCGATCCACGCGTATTCCGTCAGATCGACTTCATCCGAACCCCACGGCGTTTGCGAACCCGCGCGGGCCGCATACTCCCATTCGGCCTCGGTCGGTAGCCGGTAGACGGGTCTGCCCGCGTGCGCGTTCAGGGCGCGCAGGAGATCCTGGACCCCCTCCCAGCCCGTGCTTTCGGCCGGGTAGGCATCCCCATCTGGCGAGAACACGAGCGCGTCGGGATTTCCGATCCGTTCCACCACGTCCCGATACGTGCGCCACGGCGTCGTCCCGACCGCCTGGTACCACTGTCTTTGCGTCAGCTCGTGCCGACTGACGTAGTAATCGCGCGTCAAGACCACTTCGACGCGCGGGCCTTCGTCGACCGAGCGGCCGGGCTCCGTCGCGGGTGACCCCATCCAGAACTTGCCCGCGCGAACCCGTACTATCTCGATCTCGGTCCCTCCCGGCAACGAGAAAATCCGGACGTCCGACGGATGTGGAATGGCGTAGGTCGAGCGGGAACCGTTGAGATCGAGCGTTAGATGGTATTCGCGCCCGGCGTTGAGCGGCAGGCTGGCCCACGATCCGAGTGGACGACCGGCCAGCGAAGCGATCGCTTCGTAATAGCCGTGCGTGGACGGCAGATGGAAGATCGACTTTCCGCGATCGTCCGTGCGCTCTGCGATAGAGCGACCGGGTCGTCCTGAGGGCCGGAGTCGGACGTCCACACCCTTTACGGGTGTGCCGGTGTCGGTGAGAGTCACCACCACCGACAACCGTTTCGAGACGGCTGGCTTGGACAGGACACCGGGCGCGAGGGAAAGCGCGCCATCGGTTCCACATCCGAAGACGGATAGGGTCGCCAGCCAGAGACCCAGGCGCAGGGGGAGTGTGCGCACGGATCACCTTCCTGAAGGGGAATGTCAGGATGATGGCGAATGTGTTATCGTTATCGGTCAACGGCCAAAAAACTGTAGACCTGGCAGCAAAGATACAGGCTAAGGCCTGAAATATCAAACAGTTGTCACTAAATCTAGATCGAGGAAGATCGGGGAACCCCGCGCCCACACGATCGTTTAAGGGGTGAGCTATTAGAAACAGTCCGGTTATTGGACTGTCACGTTAGCTCACATTATACTTAGCACCTACCGCGTGGCGTGCGGCAGAGTAGCCGTTACGGTTACCCCGCATCCAACCGGCAGACGAAGGCGCCCAACCCTCCCGTGGGCGCCTTCGCTATCTCTGGTCCGGAACGTGAGGCCCGACCCGAATCGAATGGGCCTTCACCAGACAATACACCCCGTCCCCGGTCTTCAGACCCAGTTCCTCGACCGCCTCCAGCGTGATCTCCACGAGCAGGCGCTTTCCCACGTCGACCGACACCATCGCCAACGAACCGGCACGACGAACGTCCGCGATCTGTCCTCGCAAGGCGTTGCGAAGACTCAGGCCGTGCGGCTCCGTCCGTGACAGGATGATGTCGTTCGCCCGGATACCGATGAACAACCGGGTTCCCAGTGGACGACCGCACGGTGGGATCTTGATCTCCTGCCCTCGGAATGAGACCCGGGACACGCCTGCTTCCGTGTCTTCCCGCTCGACCTGAACCTGCAGGACATTCTCGAACCCGTAATCTCCCAGCAGCGGCGTCACGGCTTCTTGGTGGGCCACGTCGAAAAAATCGCCCTGGGCCACGCACCGGCCCCCCGACAGAATGGCCACCTGTCCCGTCAGCTGAAGGATGTCGCCCACCGAATGGCTGACATACAGCATCGGCAGTCCCAGAGAATCCCTGATCGTCCTCAGATAGGGGAGAATCCGATTTTTCAGACCCTGATCAAGCGCAGCCAGGGGTTCGTCGAGGGTCAGGAACCGTGGGGATCGGAGCAGAGCACGACCGAGTGCCACGCGCTGGCGTTCGCCACCCGACAGCTGGGCGGGGCGATGGTCCAGCCGCGAGTCGAGGTCGAGCAGTCCGATCACGTCGTCTGGGCGCATCCGCCGATCGGACGGGGGCTGCAGGTCATACCCGTAGAGAAGGTTCCGACAGACCGTCATATGGGGAAACAGCAGCTCATCCTGGAACACGCACCCGATCCCCCGATGCTCGGGCGCAACCCGGATCCCTCGGTCCGACGAAAACACCAGCTCACCGCCGATTTCGATCTCCCCTTCATCCGGATCATCCAGACCGGCCAGCAGGTTCAGCAACGTCGACTTTCCCGCACCCGAAGGTCCGAACAGCGCTGTGACGGGGTAAGCGCAGCGCACATCCACGTCCAGCGTGAACGACGCGAAGCGCTTGACGGCCCTGACGCGAAGAACATCACCCACGCCGATACCGCCGCGTCAGGACCTCACTCGCCGCCAGAGCACCGAGCGAGAGCACCACCGAAAGCACGACCAGCTGAAACGCACCGGCATCCCCACCAGGCTGATTGATCATCGTGTAGATCGCCAGCGGGAGGGTGCGTGTTTCCCCGGGGATGTTCGACACGAACGTGATCGTGGCGCCGAATTCCCCCAGACTCCGTGCAAAACTCAACAGGCCGCCCACCAGGACACCCGGAAACGCGATGCGGAGCGTGACCGTCAGGAAGGCTCGGATCCGACCGGCTCCCAGGGTCCGAGCAGCCGATTCCAGACGCGGGTCGACCGTCTCGATCGCCGACCGAATCGACCTCAGCATCAACGGAAACGCGACGACCGCCGACGCCAGCACCGCCCCTTTCCAGTCGAACGCGACCCGGATGCCGACCTCCTGTAAAAGCATCCCTATGGGCCCGCGACGTCCGAGCAACAGCAGCAGCAGGTAGCCCGTCACGACGGGCGGCAGCACGAGCGGCAGATGCAGCAACCCGTCCACTAAAACCTTTCCACGGAAATCCACGCGTGCGAGCAGCCAGCCCAGAACGATGCCGGCGGGGAGGCTGATCGCCACGCACGCCAGAGCAACGCGCAGAGACAGGCCCAGGATTTCGAACGCTTCGTGAGTCACGACGAAACCGCGCTGCAATGTTCGAAGCCGGCAAGGTTCGTCGAAACCGCTCGACCCGAGGAAGGAATTTCTTCCGAAAGGAGGTCGCGACGGACACGCGAACGAAACCGAGAGTGGGCCATAACCTGCTCTTTAACAGCCAATTATACACCTATTTGAGACTCGGAGAGGTGGATCCCAGGAAGCGGTACAGGCTTTTGCTCACCCGAAGGTCGGAATGGGACTCATCACGGGTCCCGAGTCATAGACCGAAGTGTCCCAAGGGGCATTTTCGACAGGGAGCTTCTATGCTCGTTCGAAACCTGCTCTTCGACAAAACATCCGTCCCTCTGCTCAATAAAGTACTCAACGTGTCGTCCGTGCGACACCGTGCGATTTCGAACAACATCGCGAACGCCAACACCGTGAATTACGTCCGAAAGGACGTCGACTTCGCGGACTACCTGCGAGCCCAGGTTAACAAACCACCCGTCGTCGGTCGGAAGACGAATGCGCGCCACATGCCCGTCGGTTTTCCGGACCCTCTCGCGGGTCCACGCGTTTTCGAACCCGACCCAGGACCGAACACGTCGGGAATCAACAACGTCGACATCGACCAGGAGATGTCCGACCTGGCCGAGAACCATCTCCTCTACAACATCGGAAGTCACCTGGTGAGCCAGAAGTTCCGCGGACTGCGGAAAGCCATCTCGGGTCAGGTCAGAGGCTGATCCGCCACCCCATCTGATCGGAACACGACATGTACACGGGCGCACTGTCCGCATCGACCGCGTTGACGCGGGCCCCATCCGTCGGCGGAAGAATCGACTTCAAAATCGACCAGCCCGCCACGCCGGACCCGCAGCCGCAGCAACCGAACGCGGTCGCTTCGCTGTCCAGCTTCGACATCGTAACGTCGGAAGAGAACGCCGCACTCCTCCACGCATTCGGACGCGCCGAGGGCGGCTATCGACCCGACGGACGCACGACGGCCACCCCACACCCCATCGGAACGCGTCTTGACCTGAGCGCTTGAGGAATCCCGATGCTTCTACGTCTTCTTGCCATCCCAATCGTCATCCTCGTCCTGAATCCGTTTTCCGCGAACGCGGACACCCACGACGACCTGCCCTACTCCGTTCATCGCCTGCTCGCTCGCAGCATCGCCCCGTCCGTGGCCAAGCGCATCTTCTACCTCAGCACAGGGCGTCGCGACGAACCCGCTGCCCTCGCACCGAATATCACCGTTTCCGCGCCACACGCGCTCAGACAGCCCGATCCACTGGCCCGGCCCACCTTCCGACCCACGCCGGCCCTGTCGCCGATTCCTCTTTTCAATCAGACCCATACCGAAGGTCTCAGCCAGAGCGTGCTTCGCCGAATCGAGGGCTTCGATCCTCTCATCGAGCGATACAGCCAGGTCCACGCGCTCGACGCCAACCTCATCCGTGCGGTGATCTACGTCGAATCCGCCGGAAAGACCGACGCGCGATCGCCCAAGGGAGCCCAGGGCCTGATGCAACTCATGCCGGCCACCGCTCAGGACATGGGGGTCAGTAACCCGTTCGACCCCGCCCAGAACATCTACGGAGGAACGCGCTACCTCGCAAAACTGCTCAACGAGTTCAGACGACCCGAGCTCGCCCTGTGGGGATACAACGCAGGGCCCGAGTCGGTCAAGCGCCGCCGTCTCCCGTTAGAAACCAAACGCTACATACCGGAAGTCATGCGTGTTAAGACCATTCTCGATCAGCGAGGAACCTGACGGTGCCCCTTCGTAGCCTCCTTAGCGCCACCTCCGAGGGCCCGACCGGGTCCTCGTCGATGGTCCAACGGTCCTTTCGCCAGCTCGAACAGGGCGGTCGAACGCTCGGGCCGACCGAAGCCAGCGCGGCCGAACAGGGACGCACGGTCGACGGCGACTTCTACGCCCTCGTCAAGGATTTCCTCGGAGACGTCAACCATCTCCAGAGCCAGTCCGGAGAGGCCCTGAAGGCCTCCGTCGCCGGCGAAGTCACGGATCTTCATCAGGTTATGGTGGCCGGACAGGAGGCCGCCATCGCCATGGATTTGCTCATCGAAGTCAGAAATCGCGTCGTTGAATCATTCCAGGAGATCATGCGCATTCAGGTATAACCGGCCTGGATGACCACCTCGCGCAGGTTCTTGCAGATCAGCTCCTGCCCAGCCCTATACGAATCGACGAAAGCCAAATGGACTCACTCAAGGAATTTCTCGACAAACTCAGGGAACAGTTCGAAGGCATGGACCGTACCCACAAAATCGCGGTCGGCGCGGGCGGCGGCGCTCTCATCCTCGTCATGATGTTCCTCACCATGTCGGGGAGCGAGCCCGAAGTCGAGCTTCTCCCGCTCTACACCGACATGAAAGAGGCGGGAGAGTTGACCAACCGGCTTCGCGAAATGAACCAGCCCTTCCAGCTCTCGGGTGACGGTTCGGTCATTCTCGTTCCAACCGAGGACAGACTCACGCTGCGAAACGCGCTCGCGGCCGAAGGGTTTCCCAAAACCGGGTTCATCGGCTACGAGGTCTTCGACGAAATTCCTCTGGGCATGACCGAGTTTCTTCAAAACGTCAAACTCAAACAGGCACTCGAGGGCGAACTTCAAAGGACGATCATCCAGCTCGAGCAGGTCGAGGAGGTCAGACTCCACGTCGTGATTCCGGAGGCGAGTCTCTTCACCGACGAGCAACGGCCGGCAACGGCATCCATCATGCTCCGGCTCCGGCAAAACATGACCCTCGATGCCAAGCAGATACAGGGCATCCAGCGGCTCGTTGGAAGCAGCGTGGAGGGTCTCGATCCGAACATGATCACCGTCGTCGACGCGTTCGGCAACGTCCTGTCCGAAGAAATGGACCCGCTGGCTCGCGCAACGGCAAAACAGCTTGAAATGCAACGCGATGTCGAGTCATATTTAGAGAAGCGGACCCAATCCATCATGGATCGTGTGCTGGGTCCCGACCAGGCCTTCATTCGGGTCTCCGTCGAACTCGACTTCGACCAGCGCGAAGAAACGATCGAGACCTACGACCCCAACCAGACCGTTCTCAGGAGCGAGCAGCGAAGAACAGTCGGCCGAGGCGGGAACCAAAGAAAATTCCGTCGCAAACTATGAAGTGAACACCGCTGTTCGTAGAATTACAGGGACGGTCGGTTCCATCAAACGCATCACGGACTCGCTGATGATCAACTCCATCAAGGCGGCGGTGGGAATCGATCCCGACGCGCCGACGACGTTCGAGAATCGGACACCGGAGGACCTCGACAACGTCACGAGGATCGTTCGTGGTGCGCTCGGCATAGACGACACCCGTAACGACGTTCTGGAGACCAGCAGTTTCCCCTTCGCGACGCAGGACATCAAGCGCCAGGCAGAACAGAAACAGGCCGACGAAGAGACGAGGAGCCGATCATGTCGGTCGTCCTCAACGTCGCCAAGGGCATCGCGATCGTCGTCGCACTCCTCATCCTGCGTGCCATCATCGGCGCAATCGGTCGCGGAGTCGCACGCGAGGAAGAGATCGCAATGGAGGCGCAGCGCGAGCTCGAAGAGGACGATGCCTCCGAAGAGCTCCCCGAGACGCCGCACGAAATCATCCTCGGTCGTATCGCCTCGCTGATCTCCGATCGTCCCGAGGACGCAGCAAAACTGATCCGAACCATGCTCATCGAAGAGACGCAGCGGGCTCGCCAGGCCGGCGGGTAAACCTGAATGAATCGAGTATTGCGCTCGGTCCCCATTTCCGACGAGAGCGTTACGATCTCCGTCCGAAGCGAAGCCGAGGAGGACGAAGCCCTCGAAGTCGCCGAGAACGCCGAGGAACAAGAGGCCTTCGAAGGCGACCAGATGATCGGTCTGGAAGAGGTGGCCGATCGCATCGCAGAAGAAGAATCCGAACCCGAGGAACCTCCGCCCTCGGCCATGGACATCGAAAAACGCGTCGAGGCCCGTCTGGAGGAATTCGAAGCGCGCTTCCAGCAGGAAAAGGAGGACGCCTACCACGCCGGATTCGAAGACGGTACGAACGAGGGAACGAAGCAGGGGCTGGCGCAAAGCGCCGATGAAATCGAGCGTTTCAGCGCCCTCGTCGAATCGTTGCCCGTTCAGTGGAAGGACGCCGTCAAGAACTACGACGCGGCGATCCTCGACCTGGCGGTTCGACTCGCCCAGCGAATCGTGGGTGCGGCCGCGGAGGCCAGCGAGGAAGTCATTCTCTAGGCCGTTCACGACTGTCTTGGCTACGTGGAAGACAAAACGAAAGTCATCATCCGCGTCAACCCAGATGACCTCGAGGCCGTTCGCCGTCACCGGAACGACTGGCTCGAATCGCTCGAAAGCATCGATCACCTGCTTATCGAATCCGAGCCGACGGTCACGAAGGGCGGATGCATCGTCGAAACACCGATCGGTGATGTCGACGCACAGATCGAGGAGCGACTCGAGCGCGTCCGCTCCGCCCTCCTCGAAGACCTCAGAAAGGATTCGGGCGAAGAGGATTGAATTTCAACACATTCCAGCGAACCATCGAGACGACCGAGTCTATCCGGGTTCGCGGCAAAGTCAGCCAGATGCTGGGCCTGGTCATCGAATCGAACGGGCCGCCCGTCTCGATCGGCGAGTTCTGTCAGATCAGTCCGGCACCCGGCGTCTCGCCGGTGCACGCCGAAGTCGTCGGCTTCAAGCAAAACAAGGTCCTCCTGATGCCGCTCGGCCCCATGGAGGGAATCGCCCCGGGTAGTCGAGTCACCGCGAGCGACAAGCCTTTCTCGGTCGCTGCCGGAGACGCCCTGCTCGGCCGGATTCTGAACGGTCTGGGGGAACCGATCGACGGAAAGGGACCGATCTGGACCGAGTCGCGACGTCCGGTCAGCGCCCTGCCGCCCGATCCGCTTCAGCGTCAACGCATCACCGAGCCTCTAGGGACTGGAATCCGGGCGATCGACAGTCTAATTACGTGTGGAAAGGGCCAACGCACGGGGATCTTCGCGGGTAGCGGCGTCGGCAAGAGCGTGCTCCTCGGCATGATCGCCCGGAATGCCGAATCCGACGTCAACGTCATCGCCCTGATCGGCGAGCGGGGTCGCGAGGTGCGCGATTTCATCGAGCGCGACCTGGGGCCCGAAGGACTCGCCCGTTCCGTCGTGATCGTCGCCACGTCCGACCAGCCCGCCCTCGTTCGAATCAAGGGTGCACAGGTCGCGACGGCCATCGCCGAATACTTCCGCGACGAAGGCCAAGACGTAATGCTCATGATGGACTCGGTCACGCGTGTAGCCATGGCTCAGCGTGAGGTCGGTCTGGCCATCGGCGAACCGCCCACGACCCGGGGCTATACGCCCTCCACTTTCGCTTTTCTCCCGCGGTTGCTCGAGCGGGCCGGCATGGGAGAGAAGGGGAGCGTCACCGGATTGTATACCGTACTCGTCGAGGGCGACGACCTGGATGAACCCGTGGCGGACGCGGTCCGCTCGATCCTGGACGGACACATCGTCCTGTCCCGGCGTCTGCAGTCCCAGGGCCACTACCCGGCGATCGATGTGCTCGACAGTGTCAGCCGTGTCATGGTCGACGTGGTCACGCCCGACCACTTCGAGAAATCGAACAGGATCAAAGAGGTACTCATCAACTACCGAGAAGCCGAGGATCTCATCAACGTCGGCGCGTATCAGCAGGGCAACAACGAACAGATCGATATGGCCATACGGAACATCGACGAGATCAACGAATTTTTAAGACAGGGCATCGAGGACCACATCGACTTCGAGAGCGCGAACCAGCAGATGATGGCTTTGCTCGGCGCCTGAGCAACACAGAATCCGACACGGATCGGCGGACACAGTGGCCAAACGGTTCGAGTGGCGCCTGGACACCGTCAAGCGAGTAAAGGAGCGGGAAGCCGACTCGCGACGGGAGGCCCTTGCCCTCGCCCAGAGGAAACTGCGCGAAGAACAGGACGAGCGCGACCGGCTGCTGGTCGAGCGCGATCGTCAACACGAACGGCTGCGTGAAGTCGGATCCGGTTGGCTGGATCCGAGCGATCTGCAGGCCACGCACACGTTTTTGCAAAACCTGGTCGAGCGGATTACCGCCCAGGACGAAAAAATCGAGGAGGCGTCGCAGCTCGTCGAACAGGCACGGCTCGCCCTCGTCGAAGCGTCCAAAGAGACCAAAATTCTGGAGAACCTGCGCGACAGGGATCACCAGACCTTCAAGCGAGAAGTGCGCAAGCGCGATCAGGCCCAGCTGGACGAAACGGCCGGTCGTCGTGCACTCGATCAGAAACGGGAAAACCCTGAATCGTGAAAAAACTGGCCCTCATCCTTCTGCTGTTCCTCGGCATGTCCCTATCGTTCGTCGCGATCGGGCTCGTCATCCTTTTCGCCACGGGTGCGGTCACGAGCATGGATGAAGCCCAGGCGCTGTTGAGCGGACAGCTGCCCGGAGGAGAATCCGCCTTCCTTCAGAGCGACGAAGTCGCCGAAGTCGAAGACGGTTTGCTCCTCTTGCAGCAGCAGAAACAGGAGCTGGAACAGCAGATCCTGACGTTACAAGAGGATAGAACAACCCTGGAAGCGCAGAAGACAGAGCTCTCCGAGAGCGTAGGGTCGCTGGAGCAACAGAGCCTGGCGGGGTCTGAAGGCCAGGCCGAGGAACGAGCCAAAAGGCTCGAGCAGCTTCGCGTACTTTACGGCGCCATGCGTCCGGCTGATGCCGCCGCTGTCTTCGATCAGATGCCCGACGAAATGGTTCTCGAAATCCTGCCGCTCCTGAAGGAACGTCAGGCAGCACGCATTCTCAACGGTCTGGGCAATGATGCCCGAAAGGCCACACTATCGCAGAAACTTTTGGAAGGAACGATGTAACGCGAAGATCCCGAAACCATCCCTTCACCATCCCGCTCGATGCTCACCATCGTGTGAGATCGGGCAAAGTAGGTCCAATAGATCCCAATTGGAGACCCATCCCATGCTCCTGACCCACCTATTCGGATCGCTCGGCGAACAGCCGACTCCGAACGGGCTTTTGGCCGGCAGCCCCCCTGCCGCCGAGGGTTCGGCTTTCCTGGAGATCATGCAAGGCTTTCAGTTCGTCGAAGATCAGGGCGGGCGCCAGATGACCGGCCCCTACCCGTCTTTGGCCGACCTGATCGCTCAGGACGGCGAGGCAGTGGCATCGGGCCCACGGCGGATGCCATCGGACTTCCCTCTACAGGGTGAACCGGCCCCCCACACGGATGCCGGACCAATCACGTCCGAAGCACAATGGCGGTTGAATCGGGCGTCCCGATGTCGTATATCACCAACAGCCGCGTGGTGCCCGGCGACCTCCACCTTGCACGCCCCGCGCTCCTGTCCACCGCCCTTTTCCTCAATGGCCTCCTCAAGTGAGCCCGAAGCACCTCGCGCCATCACGTGGGCGATCACGAGCGGCAAGGGAGGCGTGGGTAAGAGCACGATTGCCGTCAACCTCGCTCTGGCCCTCTCGGGACTGGGCAAGCGCGTCCTTCTCGTCGACGCCGACCTAGGACTGGCGAACGTCGATATCCTCCTCGGGCTGTCGCCCGAGCACAACCTCCAGGATCTGCTGCGAGGGAGCGTGAGCGCCTTCGATGTCGTCGTCGAAGGACCCGAAGGTCTCTCGATACTGCCGTCGGCTTCGGGCATCAGCGAATCGGAGGCCTGGCAGCCCGAGGACCGCGAACGACTGTCCGAAGAGCTGGGGCGTCTCGAGCGGGCCTACGACCTGATCTTGCTCGACACGGGCGCCGGCATTTCATCCAAGGTCACGGACTTCGTGCTGTCGTCCGACCGCGCCTTCGTAGTCGCCGTACCCGAGCCGACATCGATCGCCGACGCCTACGCCATGGTGAAGGTGTGCCAGACCATCCGCGAGGACCTCCCGATCGGTCTGATCGTCAACCGAACCCGCTCCAGCCGGGAGGCGCACGAGCTGCACGAGAAATTCAACCAGATCGTCGATCGCTTTTTAGGAATTTCGATCGCGCGCGCTGGGCACGTCGTCGAAGATCCTGCCGTCGAACGATCGACCCGTGTCCAGCAGCCTCTCGTGTTGGCCGACCCGGGCTCCGACGCCGCGAAGACCATCGCCCGACTGGCCGACGCACTCCTACCGGTTCTCGATGGCGAACCTCGATCGGGCCCCGGCCTGTTCGACCGCCTCGTCGAACGCGTGGGCGATCCCGTTCAGGAAGCGGTCTGACCGAAGACCAACGACCGAGAGTTGACGTCTATGCAAAGGAAACAGACACGATCCGCCGAGTCCGCCAAGGCCTACCAGGCACAGAACACCGATTCCGCACGCGAGCAAAAGCTGATGGAATACCTCCCGCTCGTGAAGTACATCGCGGGCAGGATCGCCATCGGTCTGCCCAAGTCGGTGGAGCTCGATGACCTCATCAACGCCGGTGTCGTCGGCCTGATCGAGGCTCACGCGAACTTCGACGCGAGCAAGGGCGTCAAGTTCGAAAGCTACGCCTCCATGCGAATTCGGGGCTCGATCCTCGACGAGCTGAGGGCCATCGATTGGGCGCCCCGCTCCACTCGGGCGAAGTCCCGCGAAATGGAGCGTTCGATTTCCGATCTTCAAAACACGCTCGGACGTTCCCCCAGCGAGCAGGAAATCGCCGAAAACCTCGATGTCTCGATCGACGACCTCTACAAGCTGCTCGATGACCTCTCTTCCACGACCCTGCTGTCGCTCGACGAGCTGACCTACGGATCCGACGACGACAAACCGGTTGCCCTCGTCGACACGCTCAAGTCCCAGGAGAACTCGGACGGCTGACCGACCTCGAGCGGGAGGAAATGCGCAATCTGCTCGTTGACTCGATCGGTTTGCTGACCGACCAGGAGCGTCTCGTCATCGCGCTCTACTACTACGAAGAACTCACACTCAAAGAAATCGGACAGGTGATGGAATTGTCCGAATCACGCGTCTCGCAAATCCACACCAAAGCAGTTCTGAGCCTCCGCGGCAAGCTGCGGATGCGCCTGCTGCCCTGATATCGTGCCGAAGCAGAGACAACAGACACGGGCAGAGATCGATCTCCTGCAGGAACAGCGCCAACGTCTGCGTCGGGTTACCGAGCGGATCATCGGTCTTCCTTCCCTGCCCACCGTCGTCACGCAGCTCCTGTCGATCGTCGGCGATCCGGCGTCTTCGGCGCGCGACGTGTCCCAGCTCATTTCCACCGATCAGGCCCTGACCGCGAAGATTCTCAAAGTCGCCAACTCGGCGTTCTACGGGTTCCCGCGAAAGATCGCCACCGTCCAGCTCGCCATCGTTGTCCTCGGATTCGAGACCGTCAAAAACCTCGGTCTGAGCGTGGCTGTCCTCAAGCGCTTCCACCAGGGCAACGATCATCCCCTGTTCGATCGTCAGCAGTTCTGGGAGCACGCGATCGGCTGTGGTGTGGCCGGGCGGATGCTGGCACGACAACGCGATCGAAAGCTCGAAGGCGAGGCGTTCGTGGCCGGTGTGCTCCACGACATCGGAAAGCTCATTTTGATCGAATACTTCCCCGACGAGTTCGGCGAAGCGCTGGAGCGGTCCAGGGAAGACCTCCTCTCCATCGCCGAGGCCGAGGAGCAGGTCATCGGCGTCACACACGCCGAGATCGGCGGTTGGCTGGCGGAGAAGTGGAAATTACCCGAGTCTCTCGTCAACGCGATCGCCCACCATCACTCGCCGTTCGATCTGGATGAACCCGACGAGATTCTCCTCGTAACCCACATGGCCAACGCCCTGACCCGTCACAACCGGATCGGGAGTGGTGGCGACAGACTCGGCGCATCGCTCAACCCGAAAGTGGCCGACGTCTTCAAAAATGGCCGCGACATCAGCGACGACGTCCTGCTGTCGGAATTGAGCGAAGGCTACCGTGAGGAAATCGAAACGGCTCGTGTTTTCACCGATCTCGAGGGGGAGCTCTTCCAGTCGCCTGGCGAAACGCAGACGTCAGAAGACAACGAGGGAGGTGCGCCAGTCGGCGCCTAGAACGTGGCACAATCGACCGAACAGATCACCGACCTTTTGCAAGAAGCCCGTGCCCTCCTTCGATCGGACGATCCCGATGCCACCGAGGGCATGACCGAGCTTTTTCGGGACCTCGTTCGCGAGCTCGGGGCCCTCAAAAAGGACCGGGATCTAACACGCAAGCAACTCGAAGCTTCGCAGGACCAACTCGTCCAATCCGGGAAGATGGCAGCGGTCGGGCAGCTCGCAGCGGGCGTCGCCCACGAGGTGAACAACCCCCTCCAGATCATTCTGAGCCGCGTTCAGCTGCTGATGATGCGCCACAAAGAGGACGTGGGGCTCGTCAAAGACCTGCGCCTCGTCGAATCGAACGTCAAACGAATCTCGAGGATCATACGCAGCCTCCTCGATTTTGCTCGACACAACAGTGGTGATGAGGAATCCAGAGAAATCGACCTCGTCTACCTGGTCAATCAGACCATCAACTTGATGCACCACCTGCTCGAAAAGGGCAATGTCACCACACGCGTTCACGCATCCGACGAGCGCCCCATTCGGATCGTGGGCAACGTCGGCGAAATCGAGCAGGTCTTCCTGAACCTGTTGATCAACGCGCTCCAGGCGATGGAAGGCGGAGGCACGATCGACCTCGATCTCGAAAGCGATGGGGACACGGTGCGAGTCCGGTTCCGGGATACGGGTGAAGGCATACCCGAAGAAAACCTGCCGCGGGTGTTCGAGCCATTTTTCACGACACGCGAGGCTCAGGGTGGCACGGGGCTCGGTCTCTCCATCATCTTTGGCATCATCGAAAAGCATGGAGCGCACATCGAAGTCGACAGTGAACTCGGTCAGGGCACCACTTTTTCCATGCGCTTCAAGGCAATCGACGATCTGATCGGAGGCACCCTTGCAGGGCATTGAGATCCTCGTCATCACCCTGGCCGCCTTCTTCGGTCTCGGCATCTTCTTCGCCATTCTGCTCTGGTGTCGGAGCTGGCAACGGGACCAGCGGGATCTGACCGATCGACAGATACAGACGCTGCAGGTCCAGGTCGAACGCCTCCGGGACGCCATCGAGATGCTCGATCCATCGACTCCGAGGCGTGCCCAAGGAGGCGACCGACGAATCGGCGCAGACACCGTCCAAAAAGACGACGCCATCGAAACAGAAGACGATCGACGACGCCACATCCCATTCCCAGTCACCACCGGCTGAGTCGGTGCCTTCCACAGGCGACAGATACCGGGACGTCCATTCCCTCCTCAAAAAGGGACAGTCGACGGTCGAAATCGCCCACGAACTCGACATCGGTGTCGCCGAAGTCCGCATGATCGCTCGAATGGAGGCGATCAAATCGCCCGACCCCGGCACGTGACCGCTGTTTCGTGCCAGAGGAAAACACCATGTGCTCACACCCCCACCCCCGTCTCTCACTCCTTCTCTGCAGCCTTTTCGCAATCGCAGCCTCGTGCGGGAGCGAAGCCCCGACCGGTATCAGCACGTCCGACATGCAGGGTACCTGGAGCGGCACGTTCGCGCAGACCAACCTGATGGGACGCACCTTGAGTGGAGACGTCGACTGGACATTCGACCGAGACACGTTTCGGATCGTCTTCTTCAACGCACCCGAGGACCAGGCGGAAAGAATCGAAGGTGACTGGAAATTCAGCGAGGGGAAGGTCGTCGTCACCCTCAAGTCCAGCTTCCCGATCGAGACGGACATCGGCGAAGTGGATACCCTTTTCGTCTCGATCCTGCGTGACGAAATGTCCATCAATTCGGCCAACCTGACCGAAGCCGTCCTCCTCCAGAAAACCAGACTCGGCCGTGGCGGTCTCGGGATAGCGCCCTGGATGATCGCCTCCAGGGAATCCGCCAACGTCGTAGCGGGATTGAACCGCGCCGCCTGCTCGACCGCACCGACCCCCTTCCGAAAACACCGTGCAATCCACGTCGATCACACCCACCCTCCGGTTTAATTTCATCGGCGAGGGTGAGCGCAACACCCTCCTGTCGCGTCTCACCGAAGGCCAAACCCTCCAGGCCCGCGTTGTCGAAGATCTCTCCGACGGACGCTGGGCCATTCGTTTTCTGGGTCACACGCTCGTCGCCGAAAGCCGACTGAACCTGGCCAAGGGCCAACTCGTCGAAGCGCGTGTTCAGGACCTCGGCCCACCCCTCGTGCTCTCGATCGCCGGAAGACCGGGGTCCGAAGGCGAAGCGGTGACGAACGCGCTACAGCGGTTCGGGCTGCCCGCCGACACGACCCACCGCGCCATACTGACGGCGCTCATTCGCGAAGGCGTCGCCATCACGCGCGGGTCCGTCCTGGAGCTGGCGGCCACACTCCAACAATTGGCCGATCAGGGGTTCGATGGGATCCAGCTCGACGACCTGGTGGGCCGCATTCTCCTGTTGCGATCGAAAGGCGTGCCCGTCACACCCGATGCCTTGGCGGCATTCTACGGATCTGCGCCCTCGGCCGTGCTGGGGGGTCTCATCGCGCAGCTGGGTGATCTGCTCAAAGCCGAAGCCAGACGTCTCAAAATCGATTCGGCTCTCGTCGATGCCATCGAACGCCTGAGATCCGACCTCCCCAACGCACGGAATCTCGATGGCCCGAACCTCCAGCGTTGGATCGCCAGAATGGGGTTCGACATCGAACGGCAGATGACCGGGGGGATCGAAACGAATCAGACGGATCTCCGGGATACCCTCAGGGCCCTCCTCGGGCGGCTGGGGGCGCTGGACGAACAGAGCGATGCCGGAAACACGATCGAACGCGCCCTCAAATTACTCGACACGCTCCGCCTCGACGCGCTGCCCGGACGTGACGGGAGCGACCTCAGGCTCCAGGTCCCGCTCGTCTTCGGCAACGAATCGACAACCGTCGATCTGCACCTGTCGAGACAGGGCGGCAACGCGCAGGCGACCGTCGACCCGACCCACTACACGCTCACCCTCCGCGTCACGCTCAGCCGGTTGGGCGAGGTCCAGGCCACCCTGACGAGGCACGAATCACGCACGACGTGTCATCTGACCGTCGCGGATCCAGAGCGGGCTGCCTGGCTTGAGAAGGCCTGCGCCGAGCTCGTCGAAGGGTTGGAGCAATCGGGGGTCGAGGTCGGATCGATTGCCGTCAGATCCCGCCCTTCACGGTCTGAGGAGCCCGCTCGAGTCGGGATCGACCTAAAAATCTGAAGGTCCCCCCAAAACAAGGGCGCCCGATCCCCACCGGGGACCGGGCGCCGTTTTTTCTTTGATGTCGAGTCTATGGATTGAAACTGTTCGCCAAAACGAGAAAGTCCTCGAACCCGATCTGACCATTGCCATCGATATCGAACCGGCCCTCGAAGTCGACGTCCGTCGACTGTTCACCAAAATGACCGGCAAACTGAAGGAAATCCGTAAAGTCGACTTGCCCGTCCGTGTTGAAATCACCGGGCGTGGAGGAGCGCACGATCAGAAGCCCGTTCAGCGCCACCGCCTGTGGCGAGCGATCGTTCAGGATCGCCGAATCGAACGTGATCGGGCTGGACTCGCCGAGCGTTCCTTCCGAAACCGTCATTTCCAGATACACGAACGTCCCCGATCCGACCGCGGGATCTTCGACCGTGAACACCCCGATGCTCATCAATCCGACGGTATCCTGCGCGCTCAGGGTCAGACTGCGCTCGGCGTGATTCCACCCCTCGGTCAGCGTGCCCTGATACAGGACGCGGGCCGAGCTCACGACGCGGGGGTCGTATCCGATCACCAGGTTGCTCGACAGAACGCCCAGACCTGTCAGATCGGAGATCGTCACAGGTACGAGAACCGTCTCTCCCGGTTCGGCCGTCACCTCGGGCAGACGGATCTCCACCGGGACCTGACCCGAAACCTGGGCGATCGCGGAGCGCGCACCGAGCACGCCCACGACAGCCAGAATCCCGCAGAGCGTCCTACCTGAGCAGCAGAACTTTCTGAGTCGACGTGAAGGGACCCGCCTGGAGTTGCAGCAGGTAAACACCCGTGGCAACTGCGGCTCCACCCGTGTCGCGTCCATCCCAAACAACCGTATGGATTCCTGGTTCATAGTGGCGATCGAGGAGCGTTCGGATCAGCTGACCCAAAACGTTGTAGACGTGGATCCGTACCTGGTTGGCGACCGGCAGGTCGAACCCGACCGTCGTCTCGGGATTGAACGGATTCGGAAAGTTGGGGCGGAAAGCGTAGTGCAGAGGTAGGTCGTGCAAAATGTCCGATTCGGCGAGTTGGGACGCCAGAACGAGACTGCCATTCAACGACAGATGGCGCAAGACCAGATGCGGCGAGCTCTCTGGCTGATCCAATTCAACCACCAATCGAACAACGACTCCTTCGCCTTCTTCTGTTGATTCCAGACCGGCCAGAGCGAAGACATACCCCTCTTCATGAGCCTTGCCAGCCCTCATGTAGGAAGCGTAGGAGTCGGCGGCGAGCACCCCTGTGATTCTCCCGCCCTCTATCATGATATCGGCAACAATCGACACCACTTGAGAGCGATCGGACAGAATCAGCGGGAATTCCACGTTCTGATCGGTCCCGGGTGCCGGAGGCCCGAACCGAACCGGCGGGCCTCCGAGCTTCAGGAACGGGTGATTCTTCACATCTTCAGGTGGCGTCATCGACAAATCTGTTTGAACAGGAAACTCCTCGATCAGCCCGACCACGAATCGCGCCGTCAGGGCGGCATCGAAGCCCGTGATCGTGCTGCTCCCATCCACGTCGGCGATCAAGAAATCCGAAAGAGGCCGCGCCGGGGCCTCGGGAAGCGCCTCATCGACGGAGAACTCCAGGATGAGAGACGCGTCGAAAGCCTGGATGCTTCCGTTCAGGTCGATATCCCCGAACTGCTCGATGACGAACGTCGTGGCGAACACCGAATCGGGCGCACCCGTCGAGGTCAGGCTGTCGAAGAAGGCCACGTTCAGGGAATCGTCGGCCGAGATCGACAGCACCCCATCGTCATCGGTTCCCATCGTATCCTGGACGGTATCCAGACGCAGCCTGAACTGACCTGAGTTGGCGGATGATTCGATGAGGTCGAGGGTCTCGACCTCTCCGCTCACGCGGTTGACGAGCCGAGCGCGCACCGTATCGATCATCTCGGCACGGACGTTTTCGTCATCGTCCACCACCTGCACACGCACCGCATCCTTGACCGTGTTTCCAGACGAGGCCTGGACCACGACGCTGACGGAAAGATCCGCATCGCGCCACGGCACGATCTGAGCCGCTCCGACGACCCGCGTCGTATCCCCCGATCCGGCCAGGGAGTCCAGATACTCCATTTCCAGGCTGTCCCGCAAGGCAACTGTCAGGAATCCGTCCCCGTTCAGACTGGTCGTGCCCACTCCATTCGAATCCCACAGGGTCGGGAACGTCCGCTCGAAGATCCCGCTCGAGCGATCGGTCTCCCTCAGGAAAACCGTTCGGTGTCGGCATTCGTCGCTGCGAACACCCGCACGAAAAGACTGTCGCGTTGTGAAGTCTCACGGTTCCGATCCTGATCGATGACCAGCACCTGGATCGAATCCGTAGGGCTGATCGTATCGGGCTGCGCGAGGATGATGCCGTCGATACCCCCCGTCATCGGCACTTGAACCGTCACCGTCTGTACAGCGCCCAGGTCCGTCAACAGATCATCCCACGCGATCTGCAACGTGTCACCCGCCACGCCGGTGATGACCCCGTCACCGATCGTGACATCCGTCCCGTGATCCGTCGGCAGGACGGCCACGAATCGTCCCGATGTTGGGGCCGTCTCCCTCAGCGTAACCTGCACCGTGTCGGCTCGGCTCGGGTTCGTCGCCACGACCACGGCAGAATCGTTCGCCGCGTCGCTCAGGTTGGCATCGGTATCGACCAGGGTGATCGTCAGGTCTCCGCGCGGCCCGACCGGATTGGGTAGGACACTCAAAACCGCGTTTTGACCCTGGCTCCGGACCGTACCACTCGAGAGCAGACCAACCGTGGGTGTTCCGTCGTTGAAAAGCACGCTCACGAGGTCGAGTTCGGCTGGCGATGCCAGCAGTTCGAACGTCAACCTGAGAAGCGTCCCATCCCCTGTCACGGCCAGCGCATCCATAAACGTCGCCACTCTGAGCGTGTCGACATCGTTCGTTCCATCGATCACGTTGGTCACAAAGTTCCACGCATCCGTCTTCGTCAGAGTAGACGCGACTTCCTCGAATCGAAGCTGTGAGCCGTCGAACGACACGGTGATCTCCGCAGAGCGAATCGAGTCCGCACTCAGAAACTGGGAAATCTCGATCGGGATCTGAACCAGGTTCGAGGTCGCGAAGACATTCGGAACTTCCACGCGCACATCCGGTGAAACCGCACGCTGCGAGAGCGCGAGAACCTGGTTCGTGGAAACCTGGGCGAACGTCTGCGTGTCACCCGATGGCCACGCCAGAATGAGCGTGTCGACCACAACCGCCGTGCCCGCTCCGAACATCGCGTCGATCGCGTGGTGCGATGCGGTCCCGACCTGCGGGCTGATGTATCGAAGCTGGCGCAACCCACCCACATCGATCGTCACCCGTGCGCCAATGCTGCCCGCTTGTCCTCCCGTATCCGTCAGGCGTAGCGACAGCCACCGGTTGGCGACCTCCGAGTCGTTCCGGTAAAGCGCGCTGGACGTGGAATCGTCACCCGCGAAGAAGAGATCGAGATCCCCGTCACCATCGTAGTCTCCCCACGCCATCGCCGCGATCTCGCGCGTTTGGAGGAGCCCCTCCAGAGTCGCCACCTGGCCAAAAGTCCCCGACCCAAGGTTGCGATACAGAAGGGGTTCATCCGGCGTCGCCACGAAGAGATCGATCGATCCGTCGTTGTCGTAGTCCGCCCAGCCGTGAGCAACGCTCGAGGCAGTCGACCCGACGCCGGCCGCATCGGTCACATCCGTGAACGTCCCGCTCCCGTTGTTCGTGAAGAGGCGATCGGCGGCGGGTGCCTCGTGCGCAAGGAAAAGATCGAGGTCGCCGTCACCGTCCACGTCCGCCCAGCTGGACCCCGTCTGCAGGCTGTCGGCGAAAGCCAGATTGGACGTCCCCGCGTTGTCGACCAGCAGACCGGCGGTGTTGCGGTAGAGACGGTTGGCCTGCGCCTGGGCGAACCCGGAAAGAAACAGGTCCAAGTCCCCGTCGTTGTCGACATCGGCCCACGAGGGACTCGCGAAGTCCCCCGTCGTGATTCCGATCGCCGAAGCCGTATCCGAAAAACTTCCCGCGCCGTCGTTGATGTAGAGCGAAACGACGCCAGCCGAATCGACCAGGGTCAGGTCGAGATCGAGATCCCCGTCGTAATCGACCCACTGTGCATCGCCCCTCCAGCCGGCAGCCGGGATTCCGCTGCCGCCGATCACGTTCGTGAACGACCCGCCCCCGTCGTTCCGAAACAGCCCGGCCGCCGTCGAATCCGCCGAGAACAGGTCGAGCCTCCCATCCGAGTTGAAATCACCCCAGGCCACACCGGTCTGACCCACGGCGAGCGGTCCCAATCCGGTTCGGGTGAAGACGATCCCGTTGTTCTGGAACAACACATCTGGACGTCCCCGAACCCCGAGGTAGAGATCGAGGTCGCCATCCGCGTCCACGTCGACCCAAGAAACCCGCTCGACATCCCCGGGAACGGCCAGATTCAGGCTGAACGTCACATCGGTGAAAAATCGACCGTGGCTCGAGCCAGAGAGAGCGAAAAAGCCCAAGAAAGCCAGAATGAGCAGAGAAATCCGGTCCATGACCCCTTCAGCAGCTGAATCCTGCGCGCACAAACAAAAAGGCACCCCTATCTGCCGGTTTTCCCGACAGATAGAGGTGCCCTCCTTGGACACCAGAATGTCCTCCTTGGACACCGAAAAAGTATTGCATCGACCGATGAAAGTCAATCGGCTATTCGTACCCCTACCGATCGACCACGACCCCTCGCGCCTCCAAAGCGGGGATCTGAGCCGTCAAAGCGACGTCGCTCAGAGGATTCGCCCGCACGTCGACGATGTCTCCCATCCCGATACCCTCGTTTTCGACGAGCGCCGATAGATCGCCGATCGCGTTATCTTCCAGCAGTACGTGCTCGAGATGGACCAAATCGGCGAGCGGTGACAGATCGGATATCTGGTTCTGTTGCAGCGCCAGGACCTCGAGCGACGGCATCGTGGACAACACGGAAAGGTCATCTACCGCGTTGCCGATCAGCGCGAGAGTCTCGAGGTGCTGGAAACCCGTGAGCGCAGAGAGGGTCGTCAGCTCGTTGTGGCGCAGGTCCAGATGCACCAGAGAGGTGAGCCCCGACAGAGGCGAGATGTCGTCGATCTCGTTGCTATTCAAACTGAGAAAAGTTAGCCCTGTCAGGGTCCCAAGGACGGAGACATCCGCAATCTGACATCCTTCCAGCACGAGCTCCTCCAACGCGATGAGCCCCGCCAGCGACGTGAAATCGGTCACAGGGTTCGAGCTCAGATCCAGAGAGACGAGATCCGTCAGCGACGCCAGATCGCTGATGTCCTCAACCTCGTTCATCACCAGACGAAGGGACGTCAGGGACATCCCCCGGAGTGGCGAGATATCCCGGATCCCGTTCGCATCGAGGTTGAGCGTCTTGAGCGCTCGGAGACGCGGCAGGACCGACAGATCGTCAACCTGATTGAAGGCAAGGTCCAAAAATGTGAGCACCCTGAGCCGACGCAGCGGAAACACTCGCTCTACTTCGTTGTGGTCGAGATCCAGGTGCCGGAGCGTCGTCAATTCCAACAGCGGAGAAAGATTCCCCACCCGGTTCTCCGTCAGAATCAGCGTGTCAAGCGACGCGAAGTGCTCCAAACCGTCGATCGAGACGAGATTTCGTCGCGGCAGGTCCAGCGTTGTCAGATCCGCCACATCCGAGGTCATCAGCTCTGAGCTCGAAACGCCGGCCAGTTCCCGCACGGTCAACGACAGCCCGTCATCATCCATAACAACGGGCACGTTCTCCCGTGCTCTCCCCCCGACCCGCAGATAGAGCGCCTCCGTCGGCGTATTGAGCGGAATACTCCCCCACCGCCCCATCGCGCCGGTTACCGGATCGGTGGCCCGAAACTGGTAGTAACCCGAAATACCGACCCGACGAAACGGTCCGTTCAGATCGTTCTCGATCACGACCGAAGCCAGGCCCTGTTCATTCGTCGTGGCCGACCACCCTTCGTCCGCGGACGTGCCCGAGACCGACCGCTCGACGACCACGACCCACCCCTGCGCAGGGAGACCCGCGTCCTTGACAGTCATCGTGAGCACTGCGCGTTGGGCGACCGCTGCGATTTTTCTGGCCGGCCCGGATAGCTTCTCTGTCTGTCCGGACGCATCTCCGTCCAACTGTGATCGCAACGGATTTACTTCGCCACAACCAATCAGAAGACCAGCAATGATGGCCGACAACCAGATGATCGATGCATGTATGTTGTGTTTCACGGTGCGGGTCTTTGGATGCTATAGGTGTTCGGGGTTCGACTGCCAGGCTGACGACAAAATGAAAGCGCCCGAACAGATGCCCGGGCGCCCCAGTGTCACAGTTACCGAACGGCTCGATCAATCGTCCGCCGCGAGCTCTCCCGCTGTCATCGATCCCGGTCGCGCATCGTCCTGCTGCTCACTCAGTCGAACCGTCACGAGCTTCGACACACCCGGCTCTTCCATCGTCACGCCGTGAAGACAGTCCGCAGCCTCCATGGTGACCTTGTTGTGGGTGACGATCAGGAACTGCGTATCCTTCGAAAATTCTCTGATGACACGCACGAACCGGGTTACGTTGGCGTCGTCGAGCGGTGCGTCTACCTCGTCGAGGATACAATAAGGACTGGGCTTGACGAGATAGATAGCAAACAGCAAGGCAATGGCGGTTAGCGCACGCTCTCCACCCGAGAGTAGATTGATGCTTTGAAGACGCTTGCCTCTCGGCCGGGCCGTGATCTGAATCGCCGCCTCGAGGGGATCCTCGTCGGGTGTCATAGTGAGATCGGCCTCTCCCCCTTCAAAGAACTTCGCGTACGTAATCTGGAAATTTTCCCGAATCTTGCCATAGGTTTCCAGAAACCGGGCGCGCGCTGTCCTGTCGATTTTCTGGATCGTTCGTCTCAACGTGTCTTCGGCTTCGAGAAGATCGTCCCGCTGCTTCGCCAGGAATTCATAGCGTTCCTTCTGAACCTCGTACTCCTCGAGCGCGGCCAGGTTGACCGCTCCCATGCGCCTGAGACGCTCCTGAATCTCGACGACCTTCTTGGATGAGATGTCGGCATTGAACTCTGGATCCTCCAGCCGGCCCATCTCCTTCAAGTCCAGGTCTCGCTCGGTCAACATTCGCGTATGAAGCTCCTCCGCGCGCGTCTTCAGCTCCGCCAGTCCGACCTCCAACTCGTGAAGCCGTTCACGACTTTTGGTCACCTTCCGCCTCTTTTCGCGCAGGTCCTCCTCCACGCCGCGGGACATCATCATCAATTCTTGCTGACTCTCGGCTTGCCGGTCCCGTTTCTCCTCGGCCTCTTTCTGCTTCGTGTGCAGCTGCTCGAGCTCTCCGCTCGCCGCCGCCACGTTGGCCTCGAGCTGCCCGCGTCGATCTCGACTTTCCTCCGATTCCTGTGCCAGTCCGGATTTCTCCAGGTCGAGTGTTTCTGCCTCCTTCGACAGACGCAGGGCCTCCTGGCTCAATCGTTCGGACCGCTCTTTCAGCGAAGCGACCTCGACGCGGTGGGCCGAAACGCGTTCGTGGACTTCGGCTCGGGTCCGCTCCGCGTTCGAAACGATCAGTGCGATCGCACGTTCCGTCTCTTCCCGCACGAGTCGTCGGGCTTCAAGCGCGCGCAGTAGAACTCGTCCCTCCGCCAAACGCCGCTCGAACTCGGAGACGCGGTCATCCAGCCGAGCGTGTTCGTCGGCCAGCTCTTCAGCCGCCCGATCCTGGCGATCGGCCTCGACGCTGGCGTTCTGGTGATCCCTCTGCCTCACGGCGAGACGGTGTTTGAGGTCAGCGAGAACGTCATCGGCCGTCTCCAGACGCTCCGTGTAGGCTGCGAGTCGTTCGACGGCCATACGAATCTGCTGCTCCAGGTCATTCAGTTCCGCCCCTGCCGTCTCGACGGAGCCCGTGAGCGCTTCAATCTGCTGGTGACGTCCGATCAGACTCGTTTCCTCGCTACCCGAGGCACCCCCGAAAATCGTGCCGTCAGCCGCGAAAACCTCACCCTCGAGCGTGACACAGCCACAGCCACGGGCGCGAAACTCCGGGTACCAGACGAGAGCCGTGGCGGCATCGACTACGACGAACGTGTTCCGCAGCAGACCGACGGCGGCGCCCAGATCGTCACCCTGTTGCTGAACCAGGTCGCTGGCTCGGCCGATGATCCCGTCCCCGATCGGGGGAGACCACGGTGTTCCCGACGCGTGCGTGATCCGGTCGGACGGCAGGAAGCCCGCAGCCCCGTGGTTGCCGTCCCGCAAGTAGGCCATGGCTTCGACCGCATCGTCCGTCGAATCGATCACCAGACAGTCGAGAGAACGACCGAGCGCCGCTTCGATCGCCCGAGCATACCTCGGTTCGACGCCCACCAGGTCTGCCAGGATTGCCCGGATGCGGCCCGCGAACGGGGAAGCATCCACGGCGAGCGCCTGAACACCGGCCGAATAGCCCTCGAACTGTTCTTCCAGCTTTCTGAGCAAAGCGAGGCGGGCCCGGTCGGCCTCCAGACGGCCTCGAAGTGCGACACGAGATTCGACGAGGGCGTCGCCCCGGATCTGACTGTCCTGCCGATCACGCGCCAGCGCGTCCCGATCGGCCTGCGCCTGGCTGATTCGAGTCTCCAGCGCCGCGATTTCGACTCCGGCTTCTTCGAGCACCGCCCGCGCCTCGACCCGACGTCCCTCCACACGGTCGACATCTTCGACGAGCCGTGATCGGCGTTCCCGCAATCCCTCGACTTCGGCCTTGCCACGCTCGAGAGAGGAAGATTGGCTATTGATCTCCTGCATGAGGGCGCGCGATCTCGACTGCTCGTCCTCCGACCGCGACCGATGGTCGTTCACCCGCTCGTTCAGATCCTCGAGCTCGGTGCCCTTGCGCTCGACCTCGGCCGTCACTTCGGACAGGCGACGCGCCGCATCCGTTGCTTCGGCGCTCGCGCCTTCGCTGTCCGTCAGCGCCGTCGACCTTCGTTCCGCTAGCTCACCACCTCGACGATCAGCGCGTGTGAGAAACCCGTCGATTCCACGGATCTCCTCGCGAGCCACGAGGATTGCCCGGTCTTTTTCGTGCACATATCCGACCTGGCGACTCACGTCTGCATTCGCCGCTGCCAGCGCCTGGTCCTGCTCTGATAGCTCGGCTCGGATTTCCTCCAGACGCGCCTCCAGACGCGCCGAATCGGTCGTGCCGACCTCGACCTCCTCCTTAAGGAAGGACATCTCGTCCAGCATGGGTCTTGATCGGTCCGACATTTCAAAATAGCGGTGCCGGGCAACCTGGACTTCGAGGGCTTGAAGCTCGTCCGTCAGCTGTTTGTAGAGACGCGCCTTCCGCTCCTGGCGCGCCAGCGACGTGACCTGTCTCTCCACCTCGCCGATGATGTCGTCGATTCGGGTCAAATCTTGCTGGATGGATTGCAGCTTGTTCCACGCCGACCGTCGACGAACCTTGTATCGTGTCACCCCTGCTGCTTCTTCAAACACGCGTCGTCGTTCTTCGGTCTTGTCGCTGATGATCTCATCGACCATGCCCTGCTCGATCACCGAGTAGGAATGGGCGCCCATCCCAGTGTCCATCAGCAAATTCTGAATGTCCCTCAGGAGGCACGGGATCTTGTTGATCAGGTATTCGCTCTCGCCCGATCGATACAAACGCCGCGCCACGGTCACCTCCGTGAACTCGACCGGCAGGAGACGTTGCGAGTTGTCGATCGTCACCGAGACCTCGGCCAACCCCAGGGGCTTTCTGGACCGAGAACCCTGGAAGATAACGTCTTCCATGTGACTGCTTCGCAGGGCCCGCGCTCGCTGCTCGCCCAGACACCAGCGAATCGCGTCGACCACGTTCGATTTGCCGCACCCGTTCGGTCCGACCACCGCAGTGATACCGTTTTCCAGCTTCAGGTCGAGCTTCTGCGCGAACGATTTGAACCCGAAGGCATTCAGTCGGGACAGATACAACGCGTATCCTCCAGATACATCCGGTGGCAGTGGGTGCGAGACACCGGCCTGCAAAACGCAGGCTTCGGACCCAGGGGCCAATGTGGAAAGCTGGACAGAGGAACTTAAAGGGGTTGGGGGGTGGTCGCCACGCTGGAATTGCCCGTGGGGTTAGGCATTCCGGCAGTGGGTACTACAAAGAGTATAAGAAAACCGATCAAGCTGTGACATAATACCCTACCTGGTAGGTACGGTCAAGCCTCTTCTCGCAAACGAGAGCGGTCGGAGAGTCTACTTAAATTTCTAATTATCAAATGCTTGCTTCTATCTCTGTGCCCCGGAATAGCGCATTGCGTGTCCGAAGTCTGGTTGACTTCGGGGGCGGTCGTGTTTTAGCTTGGGAGGCTCGGATTCCAGGGGAGATCGTGATGGACTTGACCGGAAAGATCGACCGAATCGAGAAAATCGTCCTCCGGTTCAAACGGCCCCGCCTCATAGGCAGGAACGCCCGCATCGGAGTCCACGGAGACACCGTCACGGACCCGATCGTTCGAGTCCGCAGCTCGACGGGTGCCACGGGCGTGGGTTGGTCTCGCATCGAACAGGAAGATGCCCAGGACCTCGTGGGGCGTGAGGTGGCGAGCCTGATCGACGAGGAGGGCACGTCGGAGTCGGGAAAGCCGATCGACCTCCCTCTCTGGGACCTGGTGGCTCGGCAGTCCAACCAGCCGCTCTACGAGCTCCTCGGAGCGCGCGGAAACCGAGAAGTCGAGCTTTACGACGGATCGATCTACATCGACGATCTCGACGCGAACGACGAGGAAGCGGACGCCATCTTCCGCGAAGAAGTGGCAACGGGGCACCGCTACGGCTACCATAACTTCAAAATCAAGATCGGCAGAGGTGCACGCTGGATGCCCATCGTCGAAGGCACCGACCGTGACGTCCGCGTCATCCACACAATCAGGGAGGCGGCACGTCCCGACGCGAAGATTCTCATCGACGCCAACAACGGAACCACACTCAACATAGCGAAGGACATCCTCCTCCGATGTCGCGATGTCGACATCTACTGGTTCGAGGAGGCGTTTCCCGAAGATCGCTCCTTCAACGAGGCGTTCAAAGAATTCATCCAGGACGAAGGCTTCGACACGCTCGTCGCCGATGGCGAGTCGGGTCCCCCGCCGCCGTATTTCTTCGACATGGTCGAAGCGGGATGGATCGACATCGTCCAGCACGACTTTCGAGCGGTCGGCCTGAGTTGGTGGCGCAAGACCGCCGACCGGATCGAACCGTGGGGGGCTCAATGCGCTCCGCATTGCTGGGGAAGTCTGCTCGAACGCTATTCTCACGCGCATTTTGCGGCCTCGATTCCAAACTTTTCCCTGCTCGAGGCCGCACCCGCCGATACACCCGGCATCGTCCTCGACGGATGGGAGATTCGCGAGGGCAGAATGATCGTACCCGACACGCCGGGCACCGGGTTCGATCTCGAACCGGAAGTGATCGAAAAAGGGGTGCGCGAGGAAGGCGGGTTCGCTCTATCCTGAGACCAGGCCACCCACGGCAAGCCACAGAGTGATTCGTCTCTCGCCACTGTGTTGACGTCGTCTGCCCCGGTGGCACCGGTCGATGACCCCGTGCCCACATCCATCACCGTCACCGGCATCGCGACTGTCTGACGTGCAGACCCTGCTCATCAAAAACGCCCACGTCTACGCCCCCGAAGATCTGGGTATCTGCGACGTGCTGTGTTTCGGACCGCACATACTCGACGTCGGGAAGGACGTGTGGCCCGTCGGAGATCCCGTCGTCGTGCAAGCCGAGGAGCGATCGCTCCTTCCCGGCCTCGTCGACAGCCACATCCACGTGATGGGAGCGAGCGGCGGCGCAGGCCCGACGCATCGATCACCCGAAATGCCGCTGTCGTGGATGACCCTGGCGGGGATCACGACCGTCGTCTCGCCCCTCGGCACCGACAGTCTCAGCCGGACGTTACCCGGCTTGTTGAGCCGAGCGGCCGCACTGACCGACGAAGGCATCAGCGCCTACGCCTACACGGGTGGCTGGCGAAATCCAGTGCCCACGCTGACCGGCGACGTGCAGGCCGATCTTGCCTACATCGATCGATTCCTGGGCGTCAAGGTCGCGATTTCCGAAGCTTCGGCTCCTTCCTTGCCTCACGCCAGCCTGTGTGAATTGGCGCACGCCGCGGTCGTCGGTGGCGGCATCGGTGGCAAGCGGGCCGTGCTGCACGCCCATATTGGAGACCTCGATGCTGGCCTGTCACCCCTCCAGAGAGTCGCGGAAACCACGGGATTGCCCCCCGATCGGTTTGTGGCCACACACGTCAACCGCAACCCCGGGCTTTGGGAACAGGCAGCGGTTTTCGTGCGGGAGGGCGGAAGTATCGATCTGACTTCCCAGATTCAGAAGGATCGCGGGTATGCGAACGCCATCGAGCCAGATCGCGCGCTCCTGGAACTGTTAGACACCGACCTTCCCCGCGACCGAATCTCCGTGTCGAGCGACAGCGGGGGCGCGTATCCCCGCCCCGCCGACGCACGGCGTGGCCGATACGCCATGGCGGAGCCGATGACCCTCTTCGACAGCGTGCGTGCTGTCGTCCGACAGGGTGTTGGGTGGCCGACCGTCCTGCCTCTTGTCACGCAAAACCCCGCCAACCGCCTGGGTCTGGCGACGAAGGGACGAATCGAAGCCGGACGGGATGCCGATCTCGTTCTCCTCACGGACGAGGACGAAATCGAGCTGGTGTGGAGTCGTGGAAAGACCATGGTCGCCGACGGTGAAGCCGTCGTCCGGAGCGACTACGAATAACTGCCTCGTAGGAGACTGAATGGGAACATACAACGTCGCGGTCCTGCCCGGCGATGGCGTCGGCCCCGAGGTCGTCGCCGAATCGGTCAAGGTCCTGCTCGCTCTGGAGAAGCCTTTCCCGACCTCCGGTTCATCCTGAACGAACACCCCGTTGGCGCCGCGTGTTATCAGCGTACTGGATCGGACCTCCCTGCCGAGACACTCGAGGCGTGTGATGTGGGTCGAGAAGATCACGCTCTTCCCGGCCTCCCTGCATCGGCGGATCATGTCGACGATCGTCCGTGAGGTGCCCACCGTCCACCGTGCACCGTCCACCGTCCACAGCTATAGCGCGCAGCTCCCGCAGCGCCGACGCCATCCTGTTCGGGTCGGCCGGCGATCCCAACATCCGCTTCGAGGACGGGACCGAAATCGCACCGCAACTCACCCTCCGATTCGTCCTCGACCTCTACGCCGGAATCCGCCCGATCAAACAATACGCCGGGGTCGCGCCGCTTCTCGCGGAAGACCCCCCGATCGACTACGTCATCATGCGCGAAAACACCGAAGGTCTCTACGCTTCGCGAGGGGCGGGTGTTCGCGTCGGCAACGACGTGGCCGTCGACAGCATGGTCATCACAAAGCGCGGAACGGAGCGCATCGCGAAGTACGCGTTCGACATCGCCGTGGAACGGACTGGCGCTCCCCGCGACGGTGTCAGCCGAGTCACGTGCGTCGACAAGGCAAACGTTCTCAAGAGCCAGGCATACTTTCGCGAAATCTACGATGGCGTAGCCGAAGGCTATCCCGATATCGAGCGCGACTACGCCTACGTCGACGCGTTTACCGTACACCAGGTCCGGCGACCCGACTTCTACGACGTCGTCGCCGCCGAAAACATGTTCGGCGATATCATCTCGGACCTGGGTGCGGGCACGATCGGTGGCATGGGTATGGCTCCGTCGGCGGACGTCGGCGATCGCTACGGCGTCTTCCAGCCCTCTCACGGAACCGCTCCCGATATCGCGGGAGAAGGTATCGCCAATCCCGTCGCTCAGATCCTCTCCGCCTCGATGATGCTCACGTGGCTCGGCATGAAGAAAGATGACGAAGTAGCCCGGCAGGCGGCCAGACACATCGACGAAACGGTTGGACGGGTCCTCGAAAGCAAGACGTCCCATACCGCCGACGTGGGTGGCCAGGCCAGGACCGAACAGGTAGGCGACGCAGTGGCCTCAGAAATCTAACGGAGGATGCGATGAATCGGACGACGAAGAAGAACCGTGTCGACGAAGCGGTCAGATCCGAAGCGCACACCGCGCGCAAGCTGTCACGCACCATTCACGGTTTCGCGGAGCGACCCTTCCGCGAAACGGAGTCGGCCAAAGTGCTGGCCGAATACCTCGACGACCGTGGGTTCAAAATCGAGTTTCCCTTCAAGAACATTCCTACGGCGTTCCGGGCGACGTATGGAAGCGGGAAGCCGGCCATCGGCCTGCTCGGCGAGTACGACGCACTGCCCAACTGTGGTGCCGCCGACGGCAGCTGGGGTCACGGCTGAGGACATAACCTCCTGGGCGTTGCCCCGGCCGCAGGTGCGGTCGCCGCTGCCAAGATCCTCCAGAAATCCGGTCGCAAGGGTCGAATCATCTACTACGGTTGTCCCGCCGAAGAAACACTCGCCGGCAAGGTCTACATGGCCCGGGACGGTGCCTTCCGCGACCTCGACGCCGTGCTGGCCTGGCATCCCGGAACGGCCACGGGTGTGAGCAACTTCGGCGGGTCGTCCCTCGACTCGCTCGTCTTCGAATTCCACGGCCGGACCGCCCACGGCGCCAGCGCACACAATGGTCGTAGCGCCCTCGACGGCGTCATGCTCACGGACATCGCCGCGAACTACCTTCGCGAGCACATACCCGAAAATTGTCGCATTCACAGCGTCATCAGAGACGGTGGAGACGCTCCCAACGTGGTGCCCGCCTACGCGAAGGTCTGGTATTTCGTACGGGGCAAGGACCGCGCCCAGGTCGACGAGCTCCGCGGGCGTCTGATCGCGTGCGCACGGGCGGCCGCCATCGCCACCGATACCGAAATGAAGTGGCATCGCATCACCGCCGTCTACCCGCGCCTGCCGAACGATCCCATGTGTAACCTCGTGGCCGACAATGTCGGGCTCTTCGGTCCTCCCCGCGCGACCAAAGCAGACCGAACTGTGGTGACGAAACTCGGCTACAAAGAGGGGTTCGACACCTCGGTCACGAAGGGATACGGCACGCAGGGGCGTGGATCGTCGGACGAGGACAACGTGTCGTGGCTCGCCCCGATGGGTCGATTTACGGTCGTTTGCTACGCGAAGGGGACGCCCGGGCATCACAGGGACCTGGCAGCGCAGGCCATCCTGCCGTTCGCCGACCGGGCGATCATTCAAGCCGCAAAGATCTTCGCGGGCTCCGCGCTCGACCTCGTCACCAAACCGGACCTCCTCCGGAAGGCAAGATCCGAGTTCCAGAGGAAAACCCGTGGTTTCACTTACGACCCGTTGATCCCCAAACGTCAAAAAGTGCCGGCCGATCCTCCGTAGGGGAAGACGATGGAGCCCAAAAGACTGATCTGCCCCGATGTGCGAAAGATCGAGGTCGAATCATTCGATCTCGACCCGCTTCCTCCTGACGGAATCCTCGTGGAAAACCACTACACGGCCGTATCCGTCGGCACGGAGGTCTACAACTGGCTCCACGGTGGCGAGCCGGGAGGAAATCGCCGCTTCCCACGGACGACCGGTTACTGCAACGTCGGCCGCGTACTCGAAGTGGGAGCCGACGCCGATGGTGTCAAGATCGGAGACATCGTCGCCGGGCAGAGCAACCACGCCAGCCACGCCGTACTCCGGGCCAACTTCAACCTCGTACCGAGCGATGTCGATCCGAGGGAGGCCGCTTTTACCGTCATGTGCGCGATCGCGCTCCACGGCGTTCGGGTCGCGCGTGTTGGCCTCGGCGAGTCGGTCGTCGTCTACGGGTTGGGTCTTGTCGGACAGATCGCTGCCAAGCTGGCTCGTCTGTCGGGCGCGATGCCCGTCATCGGCATAGACCTCGACACGTTCAGGATCGAGAAGGCCATCCACAATGGTTGTGACATCGCCCTCAATCCGAATCAGATCGAAGATCTGGAGGGCGAGATCCGGCGCCTTTCCACGGAGGACGGCGTCAACATCGTCCTCAAGTCGACCGGCAAGCCCGAAGTGTATCCGACCGCGGTCGAACTGGCCTGCCTCGGAGGTCGTGTCGTTGCCCTCGGCTCACCGCGCGGCACCGTGACGATGGACTTCCTCAAAGACGTCCACTTGCGTGAAGTCTCGATCCTCGGCGCACACCAGCCCAAGACCCCGGACGACGACCACATCTACTATCGGTTCTACAAGAAGCGAGAGCGGGATTTGGTCCTCCAACTCATGGCCACCGACCGGCTCGACATCGAAAGCCTCATTACCCACACGCATCGACCCGAAGCCTGCCAGGACGTCTACACATCGCTGGCAGATCGACCGGAAAACACGCTCGGTGTCCTGTTCGAGTGGTGAGCGGATCCTCCCCATGCCACCGAAGGCACCTTCCCTGCCAACATCACGCAAGGTCCCGACTGACGCCCTGACCATCGTCCTCGTCGCTTGCCTCATTCTCCTCACGCAACAATGGGTATCGGTTCCCAAACTATGGCCTTCTATCCCCCAGACGCTTCGGTTCAACAGCGTCCCGGACTACGTAACCGCCCTTGCCTCCCTCCCATGGTCATCACTGGACCGGTCACTCACGTTGGCGTTGTTCGGTCTCTTTGTCGCCCTCCTGATCCGTCAACAGCAACAGAATAGTGCGACTCGCCTGATCGCCGCTGTCGTGTCGTCCGAAACCCGCACGCGCTGGGCGGTGATTCTGGGCGGCTTCATCGTCGCTCGCTACTACTTCGCGTTCGGTGACCTGACCTGGACCGCGGACGCAGCCTATCACACGCTCTACGCGTGGATCACCGGCGAGGCAATGGCTACTGGTACCCTGCCGGTCTGGACGCCTCTCGTCGCCGCCGGAACACCCTTCTTGCAGTTTTATGGGTTCGTCTTCTTCTACCTCTCCGGTGTCGTCTACTTTCCCCTCCGCGACATCGACACCACCCTCAAGCTCGTATTGGGCGGGGCGCACATCGCCTCCGGCATCACGCTCTACCTGCTGTGCCGGGAGTGGACACAGAGCCGCAGAGCCGGCATCCTGGCCGCGGCCGTCTACGTGCTGACCTTCTGGCACACACAACAGATCATCGTCATGGGGCGTTACCCCGTCAGTCTGGTCTACGCCCTGCTGCCGTTGCCCTTCTGGGCACTCTCGCTCGCGGCTAGACGTCGTTCCTGGCTCAAGCACGCGTTCTGCAGCGGGACGTGTCTGGCGCTCATCGTCCTGACACACCCGGGGTATGGCATCTGGACCGGATTTTTCCTGGTCTTGTTCGCGAGCACGCTCTTGATCCTGCACGTCGCCCGAAGATCGAGAGTGGCTAAAGCGAGCACGGTCGCCGTGATCGTCTCGCTCGTCCTGTCGTCGGTTCTGACGGTGCCGCTTCTGCTCGAGGGCGATGAGACGTATCTGCAATCGGGCTTCTCTCTGTCCGCACTCCCCGACCCCACACTCTCCCAGATTCTTCTCTGGTCCAACTACAACGCAAGCCTCTCAGGCGGTGATGACGCGACACACAACTGGTACGGAGGATACGTCGGCCTGTCTGCCGTCCTTCTATCCCTCGCTGGACTCGGGACCATCATCCGTGGTCGCGCAGGCCGGTATCCGGCAGTGGCAACCTGGTTCACGACGGGGGAGCGGGACTCTCGCTGATTCTGATGTTCGGGTATCGCTGGCCGATCGTGGAAAGCCTTCCGTTCGTTCAGCTGCAGAACGCTGGGAGATACGAGCTCTTCCTCGTCTTTTTCCTCGCGCTGTTGGCTGGGCTGGCCGTAAAACCGCTCGCGCGGTTAGCCAGTTGCCGCCCCACGACCGCCCTTGCTCTGGGCCTCCTGATCGTCACGGTCGACCTCCTCCCGACCACGTTCCGCCAACCGTATCATTTCACGACTCCACAGACCATGGCGCGGGTTTCCGACGGGCTCTACGGTCGACTCTACGGACAGGCGAACCGCCTGATCCGATCAGACGCGTTTCCGCCCGAGCGACTGATTCATGTCGAGCCCCCTCGGAATGGCATCCTGGTCGCCAATACGCGGACCCCGACTATTGCGTGCGTCTACGTAGAACACACACGCGCCGCGGACCAGTTCCTCAGACCCCTGATTCCGTTGGTCAGACGCGTGGTCCTGCAGCACGCCCACCATCTCAACGCGTGGCTCGCCACGGACCCCGCCCAGACGCTCCTCGACGCGCTCTACCTGACCGGCACACGCTACCATCTCACGCCCATCACACAGAACGAAACCCACAGGGGCACGGTCGAGCTGACCCTGAGTGACTATAGCCCAATCGTGCTCGCCACCGAACTTCGACCGACACCGCCTCTTCCCGTGGGTGATGAAACAGCCCTGCTCGAACTCGTCGAACGGATGAAAATCGACCGAACCACGCATACGGCCGAGTATATCCCCACAGTCGCCATAGAAACCACGCTTCCTGGTTCCGATGAATCTCTGACGTTAGACCTCCGTGAGAACACCGTCTATCTCGACCGTGTCATCTGACGGCATCCGTCTCCCTGACCTGCTTTGCTCGCCTCGCCTTCGGCTACTACTCAGGACTCACCATTCGCATTAACGGTAAGCTTACCGAAGCGATCCCCACGGCCGATGGGTTCGTCGCAATCCGGCTCGATCGGGGTGAAAACATCATCGAGATCTCGGGTAGCCTGTCAACATTGCGGAAATCTCTTTGGACCGGTGTAGCCGTCTTTTTAGCCGCGCTTGCCACGTGGTTTTACCGTATGCGTCCGCCTGCAGCTTCACGTTGAGTCAAGCCATCGAAAGGAGTCGTTCCTTGTCCACGCACCCCAACGTTCTGTTCATCCATAGCGACGAGCACTCTTTCCGATATCTCTCCGCCCGTTCCCGGGATCGGGGTGGCGAGCCCTGTCACACACCCACGCTCGATGGCCTGATCGCTCGGGGAACGCATTTCGACGCGGCCTACTGTCAGATGCCCCTGTGCACACCCAGTCGAATCGCCATGTTGACTGGTCGTCATTCCCATCGGTGTGGCGCCTGGAGCAATGCATCGGTGTTGCCCCCGGAGCTTCCGACCTTCGGGTCTCATTTTCGGGAGAACGGGTTCGCCACGGCGACCGTCGGCAAAATGCATCTCGGGGGCTGCCTTCAAACAGCCGGGTTTGGCGATCGTCCCTACTGTGACTTCGGAGGACCGTGCGCTCACCAGCCCGATCCCCTGTCGGCCGACGGCGGAATGCGCTCTCGAACGCTCGACGTTGGAGTCAGCGACGTTCCGGAGGCTCTGTTACAGGAGAACGTTGTCGCCCGAACGGCAGTATCCTGGGCACGAGAGCAGAGACATCGCGATCCAGATCAGCCCTGGCTGCTCTACACGTCCTTCAGCCGGTCGCACTTTCCCCTCACGGCTCCTCGGCGTTTTTTTGACCGCTACTATCCCGAGGGCGTCACGCCACCCCGCGTCGGACGCACGGGTGACAGCGCGGATCATCCGATGACACTCGGTGCCGTCGCGGGATTCCAGACCGAAGCGATCGAGCCAGCGGAAGGACGAAGGGCACGCGCCGCTTACTTTGCCGCGGTCGATTGCCTGGACGAGATTCTGGGTGACTTCCTCGCAGTGATGGAGCGAGACGAGCTGCTCGAAAACACCATCGTCGTCTACACCTCAGACCACGGCGAACTCGCCGGCGAGCACGGGTTGTGGTGGAAAAACACGTGGCACGAAGGTGCCTCACGCGTTCCCCTCATCGTATCCCTGCCCGAGCACCGAAGGGGCGAACGCACCGCCCACGAGGTCACGGATCCGTCCAGTCTGGAGATCTCTTTCCAACCCTCTGCGGTCTTGCTTCGATCTCTCGGCCCGAAGGTCTCGACGGCATCGACCTTGTGCCGCGCTCGATGCACGTCCTGGCGTGATCACGGAGGCTCTGGCGCCCCGGTGGGGGGAAGGCACCGAATTCAGGATGCTGAGGACCCGGACCCACAAATACGTGGCGTTCAGAGGAAGCCACGACCTCTGTTTCGACCTCGAGACGGATCCGGATGAGCAAAGAAGACGGGCGATGAAATGGCCGACTTACGGGACCACCTGCTGGGAGGATTCAGCTTCGACGAGGCTGATCTGAGGAGGCAACAGGAGACAAAGGAGAGAAAGACCCGATACGCTGCCCGCTTCCAGGCTCGAACGCCCAATCAGATCGTGCTCGGAGATGGCCGTCTCGTCGAGGCCGACTCGCCGCTCTCCACCCAGAAGTTCTGAGCGACGACCTGGACCGTGACCTGGATGACTGGCGCGGATCGGCGTCTTAACAAACAGTTCCCTCGTGCAGTCCTGAGCGGAGTCGAAGGGACGAGGGCGAGCGGGCGCGTATTGTGTTTCGTAAAGAACAAGACGTTGCGCTCGTGCCTCGCACAGGCAGGTGACGCCAGCATCCGGATGCCCACGATTTTCCAGCTGGCCACCGCAGTATCAAAAATCGGGCTGGGCAAATACCTTGTCAAGCTCTTCAGTCAGGCGGTCGACGCGGATGGGTTTGGCCAGCACCGACCAAACGTCCAGACCCTTCACCTGGTTCAAGACGTCCTGCTGGACATACCCGGATACGATGATCACCGGTGTCAGAATGCCGCGGTCGCGGATGAACTTCAGGAACTGATGGCCGCGCGCCCCAGGCATGTGGATGTCGAGGAGGATGAGATCGACCTCATTTCCCTGGAGCGCCTCGATAGCCTCTCGGGCGTTGCCGGCCTGGAGACATTGATGGCCGAGGGATTCCACAATCTCGACGATCATCTCCCGGATGGGCAGGTCATTCTCTACGGATAGTATCGTATGGCCAGTGCTCGCCATGGGTTCCTCGTGGTTCGGACGCTAGTGAAAATAGGACGAAGCGTCTCTATCGACAAGATGCCCCCTACGCCGGTCGCACGAACCCGGTTCATTTCGTGAGCGTTCTAGACCCGCGTAATCGTCGATTCCGACACGGTGCCTCCTTCTCGTGGGTTTTCGCCCGAAACCGCAAGAACGGCACGTTTCAGGACAAAGAAAATACCCCCGAGAACCGACCTCGAAGGTAAAATCATCCAGCGACTGACGTCGACCTAAGCTTGCTTGATCACGACGAAACTGACATCATCCTCGGGTCGTGCGAAGGCCGTAAGATCCCTGCGAATCGCATCGAAAATCTCCTGCGCCGACCCGTCCTTAGTTGCCCGAAGTACGTCTTCGAGATGCGTCGGAAAGTAACCTTCTTCTCCACGGGCGTGCTCGTATAGGCCGTCGGTGTAGAGCAGCATCGTGTCACCCGACCCGATCAGATCGAGCTCGTTCACCCGATAGGGATCCTTGTAGCCGAGCACGCTGCTGTTCGTTCGTCTGTCGATGTCGTCGCCCGAGGGAAGCGTGCCGATCGGCGGGAAGGTCCGCTGCTCAGGCACATCGACAATCCTGTCGAACCGTCTCGAAAAAATGACAGGCATGGGATGAGCGGCCGAGATGAAGCGGAAGGTCCCGTCGTCGTCGATCTCGCCATACAGCATCGTCAGGAACTTGCTCACACTGGAGGAATTGTAGAAGCGCGTGTTGAGGTTCTCGAACAGCTGCTCCGTAACCGTCCCGTGATAATCCAGCTCGTATATCACCCCGAGCAAAAACGCCTGGTGAAGCATGGCGGCAAGGAGCGCATCCGTAATCTGGTGTCCGGACACGTCGGCGATGGCGATCCCCGCTTTGTGGCGACACCGTTCCAGCCGCCGAGCCACTTTGTCGCGACCCTCCTCCTTCGCTTGCCGGATTCTGGCATCGAGATCGTAGCGCCTGCTGAAGTCCACATACAGGATGTGATCTCCCCCTACGATCCCGTTCAGCGGTATCGTTTCGCCATAGATGTCGAGCCCAGGCAGCTTCGGGAGCTCTCCAGCCATAGGCTTGATATATTGGGCGATCTCCTGAAAATTCTCGAGCTCGCCCGTGAGTTGTCTGACGGAAGTTCGGATGTCGCCGAGGATGTCTTCCATAACCCTAATTTGTTAGAAATCCTGATTGTGAACCAGAATGTATTTAAGATACGATAATATACATCGCTCCGGTAGATCGTGGATGTGAATCAGGTCACACCCCGAAAAACCTACTCTCGATAAGTCGTTGCCCAATGCTCCATCCGCTGGTCTTCGTGAGCCATTCGCCATCTCAGCAACCGCTGACAGCACTCGGTCACGACCGCGTCGTGCCCCGGATCCTGAGCCAGGTTCACTATCTCATTCGGATCAGCCTGCAGATCGTAGAGGAGCGGCCGCATCGTCGAGTCCGCAAACTGGACATACTTGTGGTGTTCGTCTCGGATCACCCAGAGCAAGCACCGATCGGGATCGATCCCGTCGACCGGCCTGAAGTCTTTCTCGTAGTGAATCTCACGCCTTCCTTCCGTCGTCGCCCCCGTCAACTGCGGCCATAGACTGGCTCCCTGGACTCTATCCGGAATCTCCACGTCCAACGCATCGAGAACCGTCGGCGCGATATCGATCGACTCCACGAAAGAGGAAATCGTAACGCCACGCGTCACATCCGCCTCGGGCGCCGGGTCCCTCACGATCAGGGGCACGCGCATCGCGCCATCGTAAAAGTGCCCTTTCCCCGTCAGGTAGTGATCGCCCAGGTATTCGCCGTGGTCCGAGCTGAACACGATCGTCGTGTGCTCCCCTCCCACTGGCCGGTCTTCTTCAGCGCCTCGAACAACAGCCCGAGCGAGGTGTCCACCTCCGTAACCATCCCGTAGTAGTTCGCCTGGGTCTCACGAAGATCGCGATCCTCGACGAGCTCAGGGCGTGCGTGAATACCTTTCAAGTACGGATGGTCGTCCGACAGTTCTCCCGAGTCTCGTGAGGGGGGCGGCATATCTCGGGGATCGTACATATCGTGGAACGGAGCTGGACAGATTCTCGGCGGATGCGGTTTGATGTAGTTCACGTTGAGCATCCACGGCGCATCGATGTGGTCTTGGACGAAATCCACCGCCTTGTTCGTCAAAAACCGACACTCCGAATCTTCGGCCGTATAGTGTGCCGGATACCGAAGAGGCAGGTGGTCGCCCGGACCTTCGTCGGGTACGTTCGGCGCGTGGATGGCACCGTGGCTGAGCAGCCGCTCCGCGTAGCCCCGCTCGCGCAGGAACTCGAAATACTCGGGGCTGTCGAACTCGTGGTAGACAATCGTGTCGAACCCCGGCAAGACATTGTCGTAGCTGAGGCTCCGTCTACGTGGATCGTCGTGCGGCAACGTCCGCGGATCGACGGCGTAGTCGTTGTAGCCAAGCAGGTGGGGTGCATAGCCCGCTTCACGCAGCCAGGTGGGTAGACTGTCCTCCGCATCGACCAGGGGTGTCTTGTTGTTCACGGCCCGATGCGAACACAGATAACGCCCTGTGTAAATGCACATCCGGCTCGGGCCGCAAGGCGCCGTCTGAACGAAGCAGCGGTCGAATCGCGTACCTTCCGCTGCCAGTGCATCGAGGTTGGGGGTTCGCACGACCGGGTGGCCGGCGCAACCGAGTGCGTCCGCACGCCACTGATCCGCGATCAGAAACAGGAAATTCTTCCGCACGACCGTCTCCCTACCGTTTGCCCCTCAAACGCTCACAGAGTTCGTGGATGATCTTGCGCAGCACTTCCGGATGGTCGGCCATCAGCTCGTAGAGGGCCTCTCGATCAAGTCCCAACAGGCGGAGGGATTCCGCCGTCACCGAGGCCGAGTGAGGGGCCGGATCCAGAGTCGTCAGCTCACCGAAGAAGTCGCGTTCGCCCAGTTCTATGAATGTCCGGTCACCGTCGTGCACCTTGACGCTGCCCTCGACGATGATGAACATCGATCGGCCTGTCGCACCCTTCTCGTAGACGGGATCGTCGGCGTGGTACTCTTGCTCCTCCATCACCTCGGCCAACGCCGCCAGAACTTCCTCGGGCACGCCTGAAAAGAGATCGACCGACTTCAGGACGAGCACACGCTCGATGGCCAGCAACATAGGTCTACCCTCGCTCGTTTCTTCGAGATGGTCCGTTTTGTCGGCCACCCACAACGCCGTCGCCCGGACCAGCTGTTCGGGGTGGTTGAAAAAGGCCTGAGCAACCGCCGCACTGGCAGGACCACTCACGTCCTTCAAGGCGTGGAGCGCGCACGCACGCATCCACGGACTGATCCAGCGTTCTTCCTCGCTGAGGATTTCTGAAATCCGATCTTCGGCGGTGGCTTCTTCCTGTGGAAACGCGTCGCCCAGGGCTACACGGCGATCCTGCAGCCGGTCCCATTCGAGTAGGGGGAACACGAGACGACGCAAATCGCGAGAGACCGTCGTCTCGAGAACCTCGAGCGCGTAAGCCCGCTGTTGAGAAGAGCGACTCAGATTCTCCTCGGCCCTGAGGATCGTCCTGGGATCGTAGATGAACGACAAAAGAAGAAAAATCCGTCGCCGTGTCTCGTCGACTTCGTAGGCGATCGCACGAACGAGCAGCTGGCACGCCTCGAGTTCCTCGAGATCCGCGTGAACGGCAAGACGCCACGCGACATCCGCGACCTCTTGACGCAGCAGACGTCGAACGTCGACTAGGTCCGCTCCCGTCGCCTTGTAATCGCACTGATGGAGCGACGTGAGGATGGACATCCGTACGCTTCGGTCGGAGAACGCCAGGTGTTCGACCAACAGCGCCTGCGAGGCCTCCCCACCGATCCGACCGCAGATCGACGCGGATCGCATCTTGACTTGCCGACCGAACTCATCGGACGACAGCACCTCCCCGATGGGTTCGAGCGCTCGATCGCCCGCCCGAACGAGCGCCTTGGCGGCATACGGGTGGAACCGCGTCGTCTCAAGATGCTGGAGTACCTGGGGCCAGAGACGCGGACTTCGAACATCGCCCGCCGCGGCGAGCGCGGCCATACGAACATCCGAATCGCCGTCGCGCATCAGCCGAATCAGAGGGCGATAGAAAGACGTGATCCCCACATCCCCAAGCACCTGTGCCGTAAAAACACGATCGCCAGCGTCGGCCGAATTCTCCAGCTCGACCAGATGCTGACCGGCGAGGAGTACCCCGTCGATCCCCCCATACCGGAGCATGCCTGAAATCACGCCTCTGCGCACGATAGGGTCTGGATGCTCGATGTAAGGCAACACCTCGTCCAGCACATCCGACTCGCCGAGCGCACACAGTGCCCTCAAAGCAGATGCGATTACCTCATCATCGTCGTCATCTAGGATCACCTCGCGCACTTCTTCCATGAGATTGCTGAGTTGCTCGCGGCCGATCCGGTGAAGAACTTCCTTTCGCACTTCCGCGTCCGGATGCAGGAGCAGTTCGCCGTAATGATCCGCCGAACTCTCATCCTCGACCTTGTCCAGAAGATCCAGAGCGTAGATGACTTCTCCAGGGTGCGGACTGTCAAGACGCTGCTTCAGAATCTCGATCATCGAGTCGTCGTAGATCGAAGACCCACCCTCCAGCACACGCCTGACGAGAGCCTCCGACAAAGACCCGCGATACTCGCTGTAGACCTTCTTTCCGGCGAAGATCCAGGCGACGATAACCACCACCATCAGACCGCTCAGGAAGCCCAACTCGATGGCCTGGAAGTGAGCCAAGAGCAGCAGCACGCATCCGACCACTCCCCCGGCGATCGGCCCGACGCTCGTGTTGTTGATCAGCTGGACGGCGAGTTTCCGACGCGCGGGAAGTGGCTGATAGAGAACGAGGAATGACGGGCCGCTGAACGAGCGCAGAATCACGTGATCGAGGAACTTCGTCGCCGTCGCAGCCACGAAGTAAGTCGTCATCTCACTGTCGCGTGCCCACACGATCGTCAGAACGACCCCGCAAATAAACATCGTGATCGGTCGGACCCGCATACCGACCTTGATCCCGAAGCGGCTGATGAACCGTCCCGTCACGATGGTAATGACAAGGAAGGTCGCAGCCTGGGACACGCCTTGGTAGAGTCCGAAGAAATTCGCCAGTGCGTTCTGGTCCGCGTAACGTGATCGGGCCTGGTCGTAGAAAATGAAATCCACGAGATGATAGACCGTCATCATCAGCAACGAGAGGGCAAAGATGGAGGTCACGTAGCGGGATCGGAACAGGTCAAGAACGCGATCCGTGGTCGACTCACCCTCGTGCTCAGACGGTGTTTCCCCGCCGAACCGCTCGGCGTGGCGCCGAACGATCAGGAACGTGAGGGTCAGGTTGATCCCTAGGGCGGCGACCGACAGGAACAGGAGGTTGGGCGTGCCCAATGCGGCTACCAGAATCGGTGTAGAAACCCCGCCAAGAACGGTAGCCAGCTGCTCACCCGCCCCAATCAGGCCGAACAGACGCTTGCCCTGGCGCACATCGAACAGCCGTCCGGCCAGGTCCCAGAGCAGAACAGCCAGCATCGCCTGGAGCAGCGGGTAGCAGGCACGCAACAGCAGGCTCGGCCAGATTCCCTGGGACGTGTCCAGGCTGATCCGGAGTCCCAAGATCATGATCAGCATGGCGATGGAGGTACCGATCAAGGTGGCCGACGGTGTCCTCCGCTTGAGAAAGCGGGCGTAGGCGAGTCCGAACAGCGTCGAGACTACGGCCGCCGTGATATACATATGGGGAAGCTTGTCCGACCCGTAGGCGCTAAGAAAAGAGCGCTACTCGCCGCGTAGAACGAAACCAGGGCGATGCCCATCACGAAAGACTGGGCCCACAGCATCGCCAGACGCGGTCCCTCTACCTGTTCGATGTTCAGAGCAAGCGCCAGACGATTGGGTTCGGATTCAGGCACTGTATGACCTATCACGCATCGGGAACGTGCGAATGGGGCTTTCTTCCTACCAGAACGTCGGGGCAGACTGAAATGGGTTGAAGATCCGTAACAACACGTAACATTTTGATTTTCAATCATAAGCGTGAATCTGAAGAGGGTCAACGCCACGCCCCGACGCGGAGATTTCCCTTGACTTGATGGCTGCGTAACGCAACTTTTGCTCCCTGCATTCAACCACGAAGCCGGGGTTGCCAACCCTCAAGGAGGCCCCAATGCCACTCAAGCTGGGCGACGAAATTCCGAACCTGACGGTCGAAACGACCCAGGGCACCGTCACGCTCCACGACTACGTTGGAGACGGCTGGTGCATTCTCTTTTCCCATCCCGCCGACTACACGCCCGTCTGCACGACCGAACTCGGCACGGTCGCTAAGCTGAAATCCGAGTTCGAGAAGCGAAACGTCAAGGTCATCGGCGTGAGTGTCGATCCGCTCGAAGATCACGAAGGCTGGATTAGCGACATCAACGAAACGCAAAACACGACGATGAACTACCCCCTCATCGCCGACTCCGAGCGCAAGGTCGCCGAGGCATTCGACATGATTCATCCCAACGTCGACGACAAGGCCACCGTCCGTTCGGTCTTCGTGATCGCGCCCGACAAGACGATCAAGCTGACCCTCACGTATCCAGCCTCCACCGGTCGCAACTTTGACGAAATCCTGCGTGTGATCGATTCACTGCAACTGACGGCAGAGCGAAAGCTCGCCACGCCTGCGAACTGGAACCCCGGTGACGATTGCATCATCGTGCCAGCCGTGTCCGACGAAGAAGCGGAAACGATGTTTCCGGGCTACAACACCGTAAGACCCTATCTTCGTTACACGCCTGATCCGACCAAGTAGCTATACCGACCGAATATGAAACAGCCTGCGGGTCCTCGACTCGCAGGCTGTTTATTTGTCACCTTCCGTATGGAGACACCCATGGCAAAACTCGTGATCCTCTGGCCAAGTACAGAAATGACGAGTCAGAGAACGACTATGGATCCACGTGTTCCAGGGCTTCGAGAGAAAACCGTCGAACAGCTTCGCGCGTTGAGCGTCGAAGTTCGCATCGCAGAGGATGATGACGAAGTCGTCGCCCACATCGCTGACGCGGACATCTACTACAGTCGCATCATCTCTCCCCAAGCGCTCGCGAAGGCTGGCAAGTTGAAGTGGTTCCAATCCAGTGTGGCTGGCATGGACGGCTTCTGGTTCCCCGAGCTTCGCCAAAGTTCGATCACGATCACGAACGGGCGCGGCATCTACAGCGACGTCATTTCTGACCACCTGTTCGGGTTCATTCTCTGCTTCGCCCGTGGCCTTCACCTGTTCGCCCGTCAGCGCAAGTGGGAGAAAAACGGGGCGCCGTTCATCCATCTCGGAGGAACCACCCTCGGGGTGGTCGGCCTCGGGGGCATCGGTCTTGCCGTGGCCGCCCGGGGTCATACATCCGACATGCGTATCGTCGGTCTCGATCCGGCGCCGAAGGGCAAACCCAACTACATCGAAAAGATCTATCCGCCCGAAGAGCTACACACCATGCTGGCCGAATGCGACTTCGTGGCGATGTGTGTTCCCCATACGTCGGAAACAGAGCACCTGATCGATGCAGCGGCGTTTGACGCGATGAAAGACACCGCCATCATCCTCAACGTCGGACGGGGCAAGGTCATTTCGCTCGACGCGCTCACGGCCGCTCTCGAGGCGGGTACGCTTGGCGGCGCTGGGCTCGACGTGTTCGAACAGGAACCCCTGCCCGAAGATCATCCCCTGTGGCAGATGGACAATGTCATCCTCACGCCCCACGTTGCCGGACGTTCGTCTTATCCCTACCAGGAAGCGCGACGACTCGAGCTGCTCGTCGAAAACACCAAACGGTATCTGGCCGGCGAGGATCTGGCGAACGTCGTGGACAAAGAGAAGGGCTACGTGGTGTAGTGGCCTGGCGGCCGAATGGCGGTGTTCAGTGTTCAGGGAAACCGGTGGCCAAACCTCCGGTTCACAGCCTCATCTGTGGTTGCTTCTGGCGTGCTCGGGTGGCAGCAAGGGAGGTTTTGGCTGGATGATCATGCGCCGTTCATCCGTAAGACGCTCGATCAGTTCGGTCGAATGCTCGTACCCGTAGCGATTGTTCGCCCAACCCGAGCCGTAGCGGTAGAGCATCATTCTACGTTCGCCGTCGTTCGTTCGGAAACCAGCGCCGTGAGCGACGCAATCGACGAACAACGCTGCATCGCCTGCCTTCAGGGGCACTTCGATTGCCCCCTCCACCGATTCCAGTGACCCCGGTCTGTCCGCGAAGGCCGGATGGATGATGTTCGACTTGTGAGACCCCGGAATCAGCATCGTCGGTCCATCCCCCGGTCCGATATCCGTCAGTGCCAGCAGGACATTGATTTGACCACACCGGAATTCTTCGTCGTGATAGCGATATTGTGTCCGGATACGCCGCTTGTGTGCACCCGAGTGCAGCGCCAGCCCCGTCTTAGACTGTCGGACGTTGACAAACGCCTCGTCGATGAACAGCCCGTCCGTTCTCCCTACGAACCGCCGCATAAAGTCGATCCTGGATGGATGGTCGATCATCTTTTCGAAGACGTTGCCAGCCTCGAAGATGTTTTCGATCACCAGGTTGTCGCCGGCGCTGGGTAGCGTATGCAGCGGGCCTTTCCACTCGTCTGGCCCCATCGGTAGAATGTCGTCGACAATCTCGTTCATCGCGATCAGATCGTCCTCGTCAACCGCCCCTGCGAGCACGATGTAACCCCGCAGATCGAACAGATACTTTTCCATCTCCGATGGCACATTCGCTTCGATCGCTTTCACACGTGCCTCGTTCAGCCCTGCTTGTCGTAGTCGAAAGCTTCGGCTTCTTCGTAGATCGACGGCTGACCCGGCGGTGTCTTGGGCGGCAACGGCTGCACGATCTTTCGCCGCTCGGGTGTCAATCTCGCGATCAGCTCCGGTGATGGCTGATAACCGTATCGATCCCACCCCCAATGTGGTCCGTATCGGATAATGGCGATCCGTCGCTCGCCATCGTTGATTCGCTCCGCCGATCCGTGGGCACAGCAATCGACGAAACACAGCGCGTCACCCGCTTTGTAGTGCACTTCGACCGCGCCCGTCACATCTTCCAGCGACTTGTTGCCTTCGTCACTGTGAAAAGCGGGATGGATCAGGTTGGACTTGTGGCTGTTGGGTAAAATCATCGTCCCGCCATCGCCGGGACCCACATCCGTCAGCGCGAGCAGGATATTAATCTGCCCGCAACGAAACTGGTCGTTGTGAAAGCGATACTGGGTCCGGATCCTTCGCTTGTGCGCTCCCGAATGTAAACGCGTTGCGGCTCCCTTATCACGCACATCCACGAACGACTCGTCGATGAACAGTCCGTCGTCTCCACCCACGAACCGATTGATGTGGTCGATCCACGACGGGTTGTCGATGAGCCGCTCAAACGGCTCTCCCATCTCGAACACCTGGTGAATGAATGTGTTTGGCGTTCGTAACCTTCGGCGACCGACGAACCCAACCCCGCCACTCGCCCGGGTCCATATCCGTATAGTCGTCGACGAGGGCGTTCAGCTCCACCAGATGATCCGCATCGACCGCCTCCTCGAGCATCAGATAGCCACGAAGGTCGAACAGGTATTCTTGCAATTCAGTCGGCAATGTTTCTCCTAATGAAAAACCCAGGGAACCACGGATGAACACGGATAGACACAGATGTCTAAGAACTAAGCTTTAGGCGGTGAAAGCAAGGGTGCGGTACCTGATCCCGAGCCTAAACAACACGTCTTTTGATCCCTAGCCTCGGTTCACCGAAATTGAGTATCAGTCCGACACCCACTCCAGAGGCTCGGAGGTAGTTGATGAGCTGTGCTTCGTGGATGTTGGTTATTTCCTTGGCGACCTTGAAGTGGCTGCTGCACGCGGAAGCCCCTTCGGACTCTTCGCCGAGAGATCCGTGTTCATCCGTGTTCATCTGTGGTTCCGCTCGTTATTGCAGAGAGATCTTGAAGAGACCCAATGATGAAGTCGGGATCGGGAATCCCTTCTTTACGCGCCACACCATCTCGATTGAGCCAGGCTATGCGTAGTCCTGCGCGTTTGGAGCTGACGATATCATCCTCCTGCGAGTCGCCAACGTAGAGAATGCGTTCGGGTGCGAGACCGAGAGACACGAGGGCTGGATCGAAGATTCCGGGGTTGGGCTTGTAGCACCGGGCCGATTCGGAGCTGACGACAAGCTGGAAGGAGAGGTCGTTCCTGGCGAGCGCTGCGTAGAGGTGGTCGTTATCTGCGTTGGATACCACGCCGTGAGGGAGGGACAGACGATTCAACACCGGCTGCACGTCATCGTATACGGAGACCTTGCCGAGCAGATCGAAGATCCGATCGATGTATCCTTCCGTCCGACTATCGAGCCCCAACTGCTGAAAAACTCTGCCTAGGCTGACGTTGTTCACTGTTCTGAAATTCTCAAACGCCCCTTCACGAAGCATCGGGAAGAAATAGCGGTCCCAAACCTTCAGAAGACCTTTCCCGTCCAGATCGAGGCCATGATCGTTCGCGATCTCGTCACAGACGTCGTAGAGGCAATCCATCCCACCCGCGAACAGCGTCCCGTACCCATCGAACAGCACCGCCTCGATTCTCAAATCGCTCCCCACGGCTTCCTTCGCGTCGCCCGGCCTTCGTGTTAGTTCTTCCTGAGCTCGTGAAAGCTTTGATCGCTCGTCACGGGCACGGGTCGCCCTTCCAAAAATGGCTCTATCCGGGTTTCTCAACGGTGAAACTATAGAATGACAAGGTCATAGATCGTTCCCTACGCTTGGTTGTGTGTGTAGGACAATCAAAGCGAAGGGGGTGCGACCTATGACCGGGAGCAGATTACTATCGAAACTGCTGAGATTCAAGGGGTTCCGTGTTGTCAGCTGGTGGTTTGAGGGGAGAAGCTGCTTCGTCATCGCCGTAAAGCCACATAAGAATGGTTGTTGTTGTCCGGAGTGCGGCCGTCGAGGTAAAATCGTCCGCACAATGCCCCATCCGCGTCGGTGGCGTGACATTCCGGTGTGCGGGTGGAGGGTCTGGCTTCTCTACCATCCTCGGGAGATTCGGTGTCCTACCCACGGTCGTGTGGTCGAGGAGATTCCGTGGGCGGAGCGGTTCTCTCGGGTGACGTATCGCTTCGAGTATGCCATGCTGCGCTACTGCCAGACCATGACGCAGAAGGCGGCGTCCGAGTTGCTGCGCATCTCTGCCTCGACGCTGTCGGATCTCCTTCACCGATCCATCACGCGGCTTCGTGAAGGTCATCGTATCCGAGGGCTCAAAACCATCGGGATCGACGAGATCTCCTACGCCAAGCGTCACAGGTACGCCACGCTCGTTTACGATCTGGACCGCTCCTGCGTGGTGTGGGTTGGCCGCGGCAGGGCGCGTAAAACGATCGATCGGTTCTTCACAGAGGCTCTCAGTCCCTACCGGAGATCCAAGATCGAGTGGGCCTGCTGCGACATGAGCGAAGCTTACATCGGAGCCATCCAGGAACACTGTCCGAATGCCAAGCTGGTCCTCGATCGCTTTCACATCGTCAAGGCTCTCAATGCCGCCGTTGACGAGGTCCGTAAGGACCAGTGGCGTAAAGCTGCCCCGGATGAGCGCAAAGCCATGAAGGGCCTCCGATGGCTCCTCTACCGGCACTCAGCGACACGCTCCAGAGGGGATACTCGGACACTCAAAGCACTGGAGAAGGCGAACTACCGAATCTATAGAGCCTGGAGACTCAAGGACGAGTTCGAGCAGTTCTGGGAATACAAAGCGCCCTGGGCTGCCGAACGCTTCCTGAAATGCTGGACGACGTCCGCACTCAGAAGTCGACTTGAACCCCTGCGAAAGTTCGTCAGGACCCTGCGACAGCACTTCTTCGGCGTCCTCGCATTCGTGAACACGCGTCTTACCAACGCCATCGCCGAAGGCCTCAACCGAATCGTCCAAATCGTCAAGAACCGAGCCAGCGGATTCCGCACACTCGACGCATTCAACGATATGATCTTCCTTACCGTCGGAGACATAAACATCCCTGAGCAGATTCCGAAGAGGTTCCGCACACGCTAACCGCGCCCCCATGCCAGGAACCACGGCACCTTCACCCACTTCAGCTCGTTGAGAGATCCGGATATAGCCACAAAAATGCCCACTTCCCCACGTCACACGTCGATGCTCTCACGAACCCATTGATGTAGGACCGGCGCAGCCGATCGGTCGTGTTGGGCTTCGATCCGTGCACCGAATACGAAGTGAACATCACTACGTCTCCGGGGGCACCTTCCATCGGGACAGCCTTCGCAACGTCGACGTGGTCTTCGATCTGTCCCTTCGCGTAGCGTTTGACCTTCAGATTCCCCAGCTTGTGGCTCTCTGGCACGATATGCAGGCAGCCGTTCGCCACTGTCGCCTCATCGACCACGATGATCGTCTGTACGTAGTTGTTTACCTGGTCTCGAAACGCCGGCTGTCGGACGGATGTCTTGGTGCCACGGGAATGAGATGTCGCCACCGGGCATTTTAAAGTTGATCTGATTGATGTATTGCTTCAGCGATCGGCCGATCAGTGGCTCCAGCAGAACAGGAAATTTCGTGCTGTTCCGAATCTCTTCGAACGCAGGATGAAGGAGCGCTGGCCACTGCACTTTCCGCAGATATTTGACCGCCTCCGGCCCGAACATCGGTTCAGGAGTCTGAAGATGGACGTGCACTTCGGACCCCTTGCCGTGAAGCACGTTCTCCGGCAGGTCCGTTCGGGCGGCGAGTTCGAGAATGTAGGCATAGCCTTCTCGGAGGCGGTCGATCTCCCCTTCATCGAACACATTGCGTGCGATGAAATACCCGCGTTCTCGGAAGGATGCCACATCCGTTTCAGATAGCGTCACCAATCGACCATATCCTCTTCGTGTCTTCGCGTCTTCGTGTCCTAACCTCGGATCCCGAACTCAGCTTCGAACGCCGCCCACACTTCCTTCGACACAGGCATCGTCGCAGCCTCGATGACTTCCTCAACCTGCTCTACGGTGGCCGGACCCGCCATGACCATCCCACCGATGTCCGCGGCCAGGCAGAAGTGCAGCGCCAGCTGACGAATGTTGACGTCGTGGTCTCGCGCCCACGTCCACATCCGATGGGCTACCGGCTCCTTTCCAGGATAACGACTTCGTTCCGATTCATCGTCCGGTTCCGGCCCAGCCAACAGCCCCATGCCCTGTGCGCTTGCCAGAATCAGTCCCACGTCGTGTGAGCGCGCCAGCGGAAGCGTCGTCTTGCCCGCAGTCTGACTCAGGAGCGTATAATCCAGAAACGTCAGCACGATATCGATGTGACCTGTCTCGATCGCCCGTTTGTGGAAGTCGTGCTCTCTCACACCGATCCCGATGTGATCGAGGATGCCCTCCTCTTTCATCTTCAGCAACTCATCCAGACACGCCCCCTTCGCGAACGGCTCCTCGATATCACGTGGATCGTGGATCAACACTGAATCGAAGCGATCCGTTTTCAGCACCGACAGACTGTTCTCCACGCTCCATCGAGTTGCCTCGGCGGAATAATCGTGACGACGATCCGGGTGCGTGCCCGTCTTCGTCTGGAGGTAAACTCGATCCCGATATCCATCGGTCAGGGCGAGTCCCACGCGGCGCTCGCTCTCGCCATAAAGGGGTGACGTATCGACAAAGTTCAATCCCAGATCGATCGCCCGGCGAACACCGTCGTGCGCATCCTGATCCGTCACGTTCTGCGATCCAAAGAACGCGCAGCCCAATCCGAGAGCTTTCACGCTCATTTTAGTACGGCCCAGCCGTCGCCAGCCCAGTTCCGCCACGGTTCGATCCTTTCGCTTGAACCTGACCACCCCTATTTAGCCTCGAGAGGTGGTCGAAACCCGTTCCAGCTCGCTCAGCCATTAGATCTGACCACTGGAATGCTCCGTCACACGTTCACGTTGGCAGAGGATCACAGGGGAAGTCACGTGTGTGGAGAATCAGATCGGCAAGCGCCAGAAGCATACTGGATTGACATTGTCGAATCAATCGCTTTGAGGTCTACGGAGTGATCTCCATATTGTGATCCCCCTTCCGCCCGTTGTGATGGTGTCGATAGAGAGACCGCGAGTCGCTCCCTCATCACAGCCCTCCCTACTCGCAGTTTGCGTGAACGTATGGCCTGTTTACGCCAGTATGGTCGTACGGTCGTCTCGAGCAGACTTTGCTCATCTATCCGTCGCTTTTCTCGCTCCGTTCCTCCTGCTGCTCGGCCTCAACCCACTCGCTGGTAAACGACGATTCACACCCCGCGAGCTACTCGTCATCGCCTGCATCGGGATGGTCGCTGCGAACATTCAGGGGGAGTGGCTGTCGGGTTATTTTCTCGGCGTCATATCGGCTCCCACCTATTTCGCCACGCCCCAGAACAGATGGATGGAGCTCCTCCTACCCCATCTCCCGACGTGGAGCGTGGTTCACGATTCCTACGCCGCGCGCGTATTCTATGAAGGGCTCGCCCCGGGTGCGACCATTCCCTGGGATGCGTGGATCCGACCCCTGATGGCGTGGGCGCCGTTCTTCCTGGCCGTCCTGCTGTTCAACTTTTCACTGAGTGTGATCATTCGGAAGCAGTGGGTCGATCACGAGCGTCTGTCGTTCCCCGTTGCGATTGTGCTGGCCGACCTCGTTGGCGCATCGAAACAGGGGACCCTCCGGGAGTATGCGGGCAACGGTCTCTTCTGGCTTGCCTTCGTGGGGATCGTTCTTGTCTACTGCTGGAACTTCCTCACCTGGTTCAACACGGGCCTGCCGCCCCTCCACGTCATGGCTGCGTACAACGTCCCGATTGCGCGCGACTTTCCAACCCTCACGATCCTGAACCAGCCGATGACCATCGCCCTCGGCTACTTCACGAAGTCGGAAGTGTTGTTCAGCATCTGGTTCTTCCACATTCTCGCCCTCATCCAGGTCGGCATCTTCAACCGGCTTGGAATCACGGTGGACGGGACCGATCTCTGGTGCTCGATGAACCCGACCATTGGATGGCAGAGCTTTGGAGGGATGATCGTCTTCGTGCTGTGGGGAATCTGGATTGCGAAGACCCACCTTGTCGCCGTCTTCAGGCAGGCGTGGACAGGCGAGAAAGTCCTCGACGAAACCGAGGAACTCACATCTTACCGAACGGCCGTCTTTCTGATGACCGGTTCGGGTCTTTTCGCCATCCTCTTCCTCGGCCGATTGGGCCTCGGAGCCTTGCCGCTTCTGTTCTTCTGGTTCGCCACGCTCATCTGCTACGTGGGTCTTGGACGCATTATGGCCGAAAGCGGACTCGTGTTCCTTCGGGGCCCCTTGACCGCCCAGGCTTTCACGTGGCACACGCTCGGTACGGTCGGTCTTGGCCACACGGGCGCCGCCGTCCTCGCCCTGACCTACGCCTTTTTCGCAGACGGTAAGACGCTGGCCATGACGACGATGGCCCACGTGCCCCATCTGAGCACATTGCTCGGAAACCGCGAGCGGCGAAAGCTCGGACCCGTCTTATTCCTCGCACTGACGCTGGGTGCAGTGATCACGGTCGGCTACACAATCGTACTCGCGAATGAATCGATCGGCAGCTACAACTTCGGAATCAACAGCTTCGACGGCACGCCGGACGGCCCACCCGGCATCTACGACGCTTCAGCCGGGCGCATCAATCGCAGCGTCTGGGGAACAGACTGGCAACGCGTGCAATATCTTGGCATCGGGTCAGCGGTCACCGCGCTCATCATTCTTCTGCGATACCGATTTCCTGGCCTCAAGCTTCACCCGATCGGGTTCACGATCTCATCATCCGTTCCAATGCGTAGCAGCTTCTTTTCGATTTTCATCATCTGGGCGATAAAGAGCATTCTCCTCAGGTTTGGAGGACTCGATCTCTACCGAAAGGCAACCCCCCTGTTCATCGGATTGCTCCTGGGACAGCTGACGGGCATCATGCTCGGTGTGGTGGTCGATACCATCTGGTTCAACGGCAATGGACATTTCCTGAACCGCTGGTAGGAGCCTGGCACCGCCCAGTCGTGAGCTGTCGGGTGCCAGCAGACTTCGTTTCCCCGAACGGGATCGAGCGGCCCCGCCCTTGCGTATGGATCGTGATGACGTATCAGGCTCCCAAGCCGGGCCGAATCCATCGCTTTGAGATGGAAACCGGTGTTCAGATATTGCACGACACGATCGCTGTAAGCACCCTCGAGAAAGGGACCGAAGAATAGTGATGCCAACAGAAATGGAAGACTACCTGTTCGATTTAAACGGGTATCTGGTTCTCAGAAACGCAGTTACGCGGGAACACGTGGCCGAGATGAACGCAGCGGCCGAAGCGATGCTTCCCCTCGAAAACGACGAGTGGTGTGGCCACGTACACTGCCGTGGGAATCCGCCTGACCACGTGGGCCTTTCTCAGATTGTTGAAGCGGGTGAACCGTTCGAGCGGTTGATCGATCATCCCTCGTGGATCGATCACATCAACCGTTATGTCGGCGGTGACGACGGACTCTTCATCGATCAGAACTGGTGGAACAAGCGTGGGCCGGGCCGCGGCCTGACCCTCCACTCAGGTGCTCACAAGCGAAGAATCCGCACCCAGTTCAGGTATCACGACGGACAGTTCCGTTGCGGGCAGGTAGTCATCATCCTTGCGCTGAACGACATCGGACCGGACGACGGACCGACGATGGTCGTGCCGGGAAGCCACAAGTCCAACTTGCTTCACCCGGCATTCAACGGAGACGACCTTTCGATGGAGCCCGTCGAAGGAGTGATCAAAGTGCCGCTCGACTGCGGCGATGCGGTGGTGTTCGTCGATTGCCTGGCCCACGGTTCCGCCAAGCGCACGACTCCGGGACACCGCCTGTCGCTTCTTTACCGGTACGGCCCGCATTGGGGTCACGACCGTTTCGGGTTCGAGCCGTCGGAAGCCCTCCTCGAGCGCCTGACGCCGGAGCGTCGCAAGATCATCCAGCCGATCCCACCCAAGAGACCACCCGTATTCGCATAGCCGAGCGTGCCTGTCCGTGAGCCGGCAGCTTCCCTGAACACGACTCTGGACGATGTCAACCAACCAACCGAACGTGATCTTCATCCTCACCGACGACCAGGGCCCGTGGGCGGCCGGGTGCTACGGTAACGGGGAGATCCGTACACCCAACATCGATCGACTCGCGACGACGGGGATGCGATTCGATCGGTTCTTCTGCGCGTCACCGGTCTGCTCGCCCAGCCGCGCTTCGTTTCTCACGGGCACCGTTCCATCACGCCACGGGGTCCACGACTGGATTCGTGGAGGAAACTACGGGGATGATGCGGCTACCTATCTCGAAGGTCAGACGGGTTACACCTCGATCCTCGCAAAAAATGGTTGGACGTGCGGCATCAGTGGCAAGTGGCATCTGGGAAACAGCGTCCTGCCACAGCAGGGATTCAGCCACTGGTTCGTTCACGAGAAGGGCGGCGGACCCTACAACGACGCCCCGATGATCCGTGACGGCCAGTTATTCAACGAACCCGGCTACGTCACCAACGTCATCACCGACGACGCCCTCGATTTCATCGACGCACACGCCAACGACGAAACGCCATTTTACCTCAGTGTGCACTATACCGCCCCTCACAGCCCGTGGACGGGTCATCCAAAACACATCGTCGACAGCTACGACGACTGCGCTTTTGATACCTGCCCGCAGGAGCCGATTCACCCCTGGGCGGGAGGCCTCACGCGTAGCTCACACGGCAATCGCGAGATGCTCAAGGGCTACTTCGCGGCGGTGACCGCGATGGATCTCGATGTCGGGAGAATCCTCGACAAGCTGGAGACCAAGAACATTCGTGAAGACACGCTTGTCGTCTTCACGAGCGACAACGGCTTCAGCTGCGGCCACCACGGGTTTTGGGGGAAGGGAAACGGCACCTACCCCATCAACATGTATGACAATTCCGTCCTGGTCCCCTTCGTCGCGAGCCATCCCGGCAGCATCCCTCAAGGGTCGACCACGGACGCAATGATCAGCGCCATCGATTTCATGCCGACCCTGCTGGATTACGTCGGACTCGAAATCCCCGATGACCTGGACCTGCCCGGTCGATCTTTCGCGCCGAACCTTACGGGCGAGAGGGAGGGACTACGCGACGCAGTCGTCATCTACGACGAATATGGTCCCACCCGAATGGCACGTACAAGAGAGTGGAAGTACGTCCATCGCTACGGAGAAGGACCGAACGAGCTGTTCGATCTCGTCAACGACCCGGACGAACGGGAAAACCGGGTGAACGACGGCTCGCTTGCATCCCGCATTGATGAGCTCAGAGGCGTACTGGAAGACTGGTACTCGACCGTGTCGACGGCGGAGAAGAACGGAAGGGAGCTGCCTGTGACGGGCGGCGGTCAGCTACGACCGGTGGGTGGGGCGTGGGAGAATGGATCCGATTCGTTTACGGGGCACTAGTGTGACGTCCCAGGAATAACTAGAAAAACATTCGATTCTGTCGTATGGTTCCTCAAGCACTCATTCTTGGGAGGAACCGATGGCTAGAGGTCGTCCGTTACAGCCACTGAACATCAGTGATGAGGTCCACGATCAACTCGAGTCATTGTCTCGTTCGCGTAGCATGTCTCACGCTTTGGTGCGTCGCGCGAAGATCGTCTTGATGAGCGATTGCGGTCTGACCAATCAGGAGATCGCGGAACGAGTCGGGTTGTCCGGAGCGTCTGTCGGCAAGTGGCGTCGTCGCTTCTGCGAGCAAGGCTTGATGGGACTGTATGACGAATTGCGTCCTGGAGGGCCACGGTCGGTCAGCGACGAAGAGATCTCCTCCCTCATCTACAAGACGCTCAAGAAGCAACCGAAGGGTGCCACCCACTGGGACCTGTCGTTCGATGGCCGACGAGACGGGGCTCTCCAAGTCCTCGGTTCAACGTGTATGGAAAGCTTTTGGACTGCAACCGCATCGACAGAAGCACTTCAAACTGTCGAACGATCCCTTCTTCGTCGAGAAAGTCAGGGATATCGTCGGTCTATACCTGAACCCACCGGACAACGCGATGGTGCTCTGTGTAGACGAGAAGAGCCAGATTCAAGCACTCGAACGGACACAACCGATTCTTCCTTTGGGTCTCGGATACGTCGAGGGCGTCACTCACAGCTATATCCGGAACGGCACGACCACCCTCTTTGCAGCGCTCAACATCGCATCCGGCAAAGTTCTGACTCAGTGCAAGCCCAGACACCGCAACAAAGAGTTCCTTCAGTTCCTCAAGCACATCGACAAGAACGTCCCAAAGGATCTCGACATCCATCTGGTCGTCGATAATTACGGCACGCACAAGCACCCGAACGTCAAGCGTTGGCTCGCCTCACGGAAACGATATCACGTGCACTACACACCAACATATGCCTCCTGGCTGAACCAGGTAGAGATCTGGTTCGGTATCATCACCCAAAGAGCCATTCGACGAGGCACCTTCAGAAGCGTCAAGGACCTGATCGCCTGCATCAAGAAATTCACTGATCACTACAACGAGAATTCTACACCCTTCGTCTGGACCGCCACGGCAGATTCAATCCTCGAGAAAGTCCATAAACTTTTGAAGCTTATACGCGGGACGTGACACTAGCTCCAGCGTCCGAATCGAAGGATTCGGCTCTCAGTCCTGTGGCGACCATCGCTCCCACAAGGTAGAGACTCGCTCCCATGAACAGGATGACGTCGGATGACACCACGGCCTGCTGCGACGACCACCCCAGAATCGGCCCGACTGCCGAGCCGAAGTCCGAAGCCGTGGAATAGGAAGCAACGCTCCTCGGTCCTCGCGATCCCGCTTCGGCCGTGAGAGCAACGGTCGCACCGACACCGCAAACGAACAGGACGAGGACGGCCCCGATCAGCGCACCAGGGTGGCCTACCCATCCCCCGGTCGCCAGCCCACATCCCCCGATCGAGAAAAACAGAATCGCACTCGCACGGCGCCCTACCCGATCACTCAGATGACCCATCGCCGGAGCACCCAACAATTCCGCGACCCATCGTCCCGCGAGCAGAAACCCAGTGAGGGAAGCCACGCCCACCCCCACCCCGAAGAGGTGGACCTCGCGACCGAGTTCGGACGCGAGCAGCAGCCCCAGCGTCGACATCATCAACCCGGGCCCGGCGCACCCGACGACAAATCCGCACCCCAGGAGACCCCAGGATGATCGGTCGAGGACAACTCTCCTGGGTTTGTCTGTCTCGCGATGTCGCAACGATCGCCTCGACGCCACACCGAGGGGGACGGCCAGGAGGGATGCGACGCCGAAGATCAGTAGTGCGGTCGCAAACCCCAGCAGGTCGTGTCCGACTGCACCGGCCAAGTTTCCTACCACCGAACCAGTCCTGGACAGGCCGCTGTAAACGCCCATCATCCTCCCCAGGCGCCCCTCTTCTGCGCTGTCGACGACCGTCATCACCCCGACCTGCCGAATGAAGGACCAGGACAGCCCCCAAAGCATTCTGGCTGCGAGAAGCAGGCTGAAGACGCGAACATAGGCATAGGCGAACGTCAGCGACGCGCCGAGAGTGAACGCCAGCGTGATCAGCAGCATCAGCGAGAGTCGCCGACACAGAACCTCGGCCAGCCGATTGGTCACCAATCGTATCCATCGGTTGGCCGACAGGATGATCCCCACCTGAATCGGCTCCAGCCCGAGCTCCGTATAGTAGGTCGGAAGCACCGAATAGAGCAGCTGATCGCCCAGGAGCGAAAATGCCGTCGCGGCCCCGATCAGGTAAACAGGTTTGGGCGATTTGCGGAGTTCTGACACACATCCTCACAAAAGGAAAGGCGACCCGAAGGTCGCCTCCTCCACGAATCGAGTAGCAACCGCGAACGGGCTGACCACTCGAACTTCATTGCCGACGCTCTACGGGAAGTGGCTCAAGCCCTCATCCTGTCGATTCCCGTCGATCATCCCCTTTGTGTAGGCAGCCACTTGCGAGATCGCCTCGTCGACGAACGCTTTCCCCGCTTCGGCCGTCGCCTCGAGGGGCGCTTTGTCATCCTGGTCCTGCATCGCGTCGTGGCGGACGCTGTCGGGGAACAGGTGCAAAGCGGTTGCCGTCTCGAATTCCTGCGCGTGTCCGGGATATCGTTTCGTCTTCAGATGGGGTTCAGCGAAATCCTTCGAAATCAGGTCCCAGTAGGAAACGAAGTGAAGGTTCGTCCCCGGATCCCGCATCTTGAAGTAGAGCTGCCACTGGCCAATGTTGTTCTTCACCGGCGCGACGTTGCCCCCGTGACCGTTCAGAATCAGGACGTTCTCCACGCCGTGCCGGATCACACTCTCCACCGCATCGAAGAGGACGGCCAACCAACTGCCCGGCTTTGCCGTCATCGAGCCCTTGTGGCTCATATGGTGTTCCGAAATCCCGATGTTCATGGGCACCGTCACGACTACGTTCGGATGCAGCGTCTTCGCCGCTTCCCGTGAGATATGGACGGAGTGGCGGATGTCGTGACCCGTCGTCAAATGCTCGAGGTGTTGTTCGTTGCTGCCTGTGGGGATGATCGCTGTCTTGTATTGTCCCGACTCGATGCTCTCCCGGAACTCCCGGCGCGTCATCCGCGCCAGCATGACTTCCTGGTCTGCCATATCGCCCTCCTCGTGACCTGGTCTCTTGACGCGCCAATATGGGGTTTCGGCGGAGCGAACGGCAAGCGCGATCACATTGCGGTCGGGTTAACGAGAGGAAATGCGGTGGACGCTTCCTGTAGGCAGTGGTTGTGAGGTGAACGTTGCGGGTTTTCAATGTTCTATCTTCAATCTTCAATGACTAAGCTCGTCTCGCCAGGGTCAGACCTTCCTGTTCCTGCCACAGTCTGAGAATGCGTCGCGATTGCTTGAGGTAGTATCGATACGTTCCTGCGAGCGCCTTTTTGGGCCGTTGGGCGTCTTGCCGCTCGGGAGCGCATTGTGCTTTCCACGGGCCTGGTTAATCCGGCGCGACCCGTTCTGCACGGACACGGTCATCACTCGATAGGGTCTCGCATCGCCGGTCGTGACCTGCATCGACCAGACGGAGATCTTACCCTTTCGACAGTTGTTCGAGTAGGATCCGACACAGTGGCTCATAGCCTTTCCTTCGGCCATCAGCTCTTTGGTGCTCAATAGCTCACGAATCGCCCATCTGTGAGACTCGCCCCCCGGGGTCTCTCTATCCTCGAGCTCGAACGTCCCCAGGCCCGAGGGGCCCCAGGCGCGATCGGGGATACGTGTCTCTCGCGCCAGCTGCCGGTGCCAGATCTCCACCTCCCGCAACAGCTTGTCGATGCTCCTTCCCTTGACGGAGAAGTTGGGTTGTGGTGCTGGCCCGGTCGTTCGCTCCCCGCCGGGTTCTATGATCTCTTCGGGTTCGAATTTGCGGTGTTGGATGTAGTCGACGAGCGGGCCGACCTGGTCGGGATCGAGCATCGGGTTGTTGACGAAGAAGTGAATCACCTTGGACCAGAAGGTCTCGTGTTCGAACGACCCTCCCAGCTGAGTCGCGTTAATGGCTTCGACCAGCGAGGCGTCGCCACCCAGACCCAGAACCTGTCCCCAGCGAAGCGCCTCCTCGATCGTGTAGCCATCCGGCGCCTGGAGGAAGAGGTGGGCCATCCGCTTCGTCAGATCGACCGGCGTGCCGGCCTTTCGAATGTTCCCGCCGTTCCCGACGTGGAGAAACCAGTCCTGGTGATCGCGAACCGCGCTCCCCTGAAGCCAAACCGCGTCCATAAAAGCCGGAACATCATACCGGCAGACCAGATGCCGAACCAGAGATCCGAACTGCCGACGAGAGTTGCGAACGTCGGGACGCCAGGAACCGGGTTCCTCCAGCCAGCGGTCCTGACGGCGCGAAAGCTCGCACAACCCCTCGACGAACGTATTGCCCGGGACGGTACCCAGATTGGAAAGCGCCGGCTTCAGACCGAGCAGATCGCCCACAGATTCCGCCTGCAGCAGCGACCGTCTGAACGCATCACGCGCGCCGGCATCCGGAAGCGAAGACGCCTCGTCCTGAACAAGACGATAAAGAGGGCGCTCGAGTGCGCGATCGTCGACCGTGCCGTCGAAGATGGCCTGGATGACGTCAGCCGGTCGCCGCGAATGTCGCTTGGCCGACTTGAGTGCTGAATCTCCTCGAAACCGTTCAGCAAGCGCGATTTCCTTCTTCCGTTGCGCGTCGCTCTTGTGGAGTGCATCACCCAGCCCGTGTGTGACGCACCAGCTTCTGTAGGCGTCCCGGTCGGGCAAGCCGAGCTTTTCAACGTGGCGATCCAGGGCGGCCTCATCCCGCGATCCATCCAGCTGTTGCTGTGCGAGGGAGCGCTCGTGACGCCGCTCCTGCCAGGTCTTGTTCAACGCACCGCTCAAACCGCGATCGTGGCACCACGATTTGTAGGCCGACACGCCGTCCAGCCCGAGGGAGGCCAGATGCGCAGTCAGATCCGCATTCGCCCTCGCCGAAGCACCTCGATGTCGGCCTTTCCGCCGTCTGTTCGTTGACTTCGCCACACGTTCTCCATTCGATTCCAATCGGCCACTCGGTCATCATTATCATGCAGCCTTCCGACCGAGGAGGCAATGCAGGGAGAGGCACCCGTTTGACACGGTGCCGGATGGAGCCCTCCGATCACACACAAGAAACAGCCGGAGCATCTTTCGACGCCCCGGATGTTATGTTCGTGGTTTCACCGGCTCCCCGGGTGAGGCGCCCCTCCTCCCCCTAGATACGGTGGCTCGGCAAGACGATGTCGGCCCGACCAGGCCGGCCCACCACAGCTTCCAAGGAAGTGGGTCACATCGCCGCCACACCTCGTTCGCCCAATCGATCCTTCAGCTGCTGTCTAGCCCGGAAGAGCCACGTTTTGACCGTGCCGACCGGGACATTCAGTTCCTCGACGATCTCCAGATACGTGCGATCCTTGAGATACCGCAACTCCGTCACGTTTCGGTAAGGGTCCGGCAGGCCGCGTATCTCATCCTCCACCGTCGTCCGGCGCTCCTCCTGCAGGGTGAAGGCCTCGGGGTCGGGGACCCCCGATGGCTCCCACAGCTCTCGAAGGAAGGCGTCCTCCTTACCCACGACGTCAGCCCGCGCCCGTCTGGACTGCTCCGCCCGATGATAGGTGGTACATACATTCATCGCGATCTGCATCAACCAGGTCGAGAAAGCCGATTCACCTCGGAATCCCGCCAGGCCGAGATAGGCACGCATGAATGTGGTCTGCAACAGGTCCTCCGCGTCCTCGCGACTGCGTGTACGATACAGGAGAGCCGAATAGATCCTCGATTGATGCGCACGGTAGAGTTTGGTGAAAGCGTTCAGGTCACCCTCGAGTGTGCGCTGCACTAGTTCCGTTTCTCCAAGCGTCTCCATGACGATCTCTTCTTTCTTTGACGGTTCATTGCGTGATAGGCGCCCTGGGGGCGCGATCTGAACTCTATGCCCCTACTCAGGGGTTTCCGTCGTCGACTCGATCATAGCCAGCCCGTCCCTCAGGTCGGGGCCATCGGTGAACATCCATTTCACCGCGTGGAACCCGAAAAAGGTCGAGACGAGGACAACGACGACCGTCAAACTGAAGAGAAAGTTTTTGAGGTTTTCCCTCTCATCTTTCCGGCTCAAGACTTCCTTGAACGTTCGCATACACTCCTCCAAACAGGTTGGTACCTAAGTTCCAATTCCAGGGTCGATCTCTGCTCTGTCGAAGCCGTCGAATGTCTCGATGGCGATCTGTTCGCCAATACCTCGGGTTGTTTCGTCCGCGACGTTGGTAGACATTCGCAGGGCAACGTCGTAGCCCGCTGCGACGGTGTTCAGAGCACTGTGATAAGACATGATTCCTCCAACCCGGTCACGGCTGACCGGGATTGCTGTTGCGATGATGTGATAGATGACCTAAATTGTTGAGAACGCGCCGGTTGTACCGAACGGCGTCGTTAGCTGACTGGGCCCTCGCGTCGTCCCGCCAAAGACTCGCGTGAGGGCCTGCTTTTATTTCGGTTCTACGTGGTGTCACGTGAGACCTCCCTTCGTTCGGGTTGATTCCGCTCCACCTGGTGCCGATCCGCGGGCGATAGACCTCCGATCCTCCTTTCTTTGACCGTCCTACTGTATAGACCCGGAAAAGTGCGGATCATTATAAAAAAAGGCCACAGCGTCGATTTTTTCTCGCGCGGCGGCCATTAAAAAAGCCGTCCTGAAGGGGACGGCGGCAAAGGGGTGGGTTGGATACCCGATTTTGCCTGCAAATCCCCGCACGAGAGGAACCGAAGAAGCTTCGGCTTCGCCCCGGAGAGGACTCGCAGAGTCCAGAAACGCTCTAAAATGAGGGCGTTACTGAACGATGACTCTCCAGGACTCTACCTGGCTTCCGTGTTCAGCGGCTTACGAGTGCCGCACACGGACATGATTGCATTTACTCGATGCATCGTGCTCGTTCGATTGAAGGGTGAATGATATGGGTCTCGAATTTGTCATTATAATGGGCTTTCTCCACTGATAGCACCATAAGTTAACCCTGTAGGATTTGTCTGTCAACACGATAATTCAATATTCTGAACTTTTTTTCTGTAAGCGAACGTTGGGATCAGCCCACACCCCTATTCAGATACGGATGCACCCGGTGCACCGATGGACATTCGGCCCCCCAGCAGCCTTTCGATCGAGGGATCCGCGCCCCAAAAGTTTCGAAGTGACGTGTAGTGTGCTACGGCCTCGTTCCGCCCACGCTCACCGGTGTTTACTGCCCGAATCAGTAGATTCTTCGATGTCACGTCGTGGGTCGCAAACTCGACCACGTCGGTCCTGTAGCCGGCCACTTCCAAAGCCGCCGCCCTGAGAGCATCGGTCAGCACATCTGCCGTTCTCTGCTTCAGGATTCCGTGCTTCAGCAGTGAATGATGTCCGTCTGCCCGGATCTGACCGCTCAACTCCTGCTGGCAGCAGGGGGCGGCGAGCAGCAGTTGCGCATCCCAAAGCACCCCGAGGGCGAGGGCTTCGTTCGTCGCCGTATCGCACGCGTGCAGACTCAGCACGACATCCGGGTTCACGTCCGGCTCGTAGTCGGCAATCGTGGACTGGACAAAGTGAACTGCTTTCAGACCGAGTTCGTCGGCGAGCGCGGTCCCTTTCTCGACCCGCTCCGAGTCTCTGTCCACACCCGTGACAACGACTGCCTGCTCTCTGACATTCGTGAGATACACAATGACGGCAAAAGTCAGATACGCGCTCCCGCACCCACAGTCTACGATCTGAAGCGCCGCCCCGTCTTTCGCTGCCGGGATCCTTCGATCGATCAGCCGGAGGAAAGCATTGATCTGGCGATACTTCGCCTGCATCGTCGGCTTCACGCGCCCCGTCTCGTCTGCGATCCCGATGGCCTTGAGGTAGGGAGCGGCGTCATCAGCTGGAAGCATCGACGATTTGACCCGGTTATGCGCGAGGCGATCCCGCTCCACGCCAACCGATGGACGGCCTCGGGAGACGAGGGGTCGCCCCCGCTTGCTGATCTTCACGTGAATGTCGCCCGAGACCGACTGCAGGTGAAAGTGCGCGAACCCGGCATCCAGAACCTCCTGCGCCGTCGCTCGCCACGCTTCATCCTCCGCGTAGTTCTTCCGAATGTCCTGACGCCCGTCGAAGTAGACGAACTGGAGGTGCCGCGTATGCCTGATCTCGACCGGACGAACGGTGACCTTCTGCCAGGGCACATCTCTCCCACGTCGCTGGCCCGACGCCACAAATTGGATGAAAGTCTCGTCCTGCATCGCATCCAGTAGGGTTGTCTGATAGGTATGCCCCGTATCGGCGTCTTTCACGAATCAGGTCTCCTTAGGGGCAGGGCACCACACGCACATTCCGAAAAGGGGTTTTCTCTGACTCTCAAAAATGCCACATTGTGTAACGTACCTACACCCATAGAGATACGGAGCAGACGAGTGCAGGAATCGAAAACCACCCGATCGAGCAGCCTGGTCGAATTCATCAAGAGCGCGGTCCTCGTCATCGCCGTCTCGTTCTTCGTCCGTTCGACCGTGGTCCAGGCTTACCACGTCACATCCGGATCGATGGAAAACACGATCCTCACGGGCGATTTCGTCATCGCCGACAAGCTCACCTACGGAACGCAGGTCCCCGATCGGCTTCCTTTCCTCGAAACGAAAGTGCCCTCGTTCCGTCTTCCCGGTTTCTCCAGTCCGACTTCGGGCGACCTGGTCATCATCGAATCACCCGAAGACAGCTCCAAGGACCTGTTCAAACGCTGTGTGGCAACCGCCGGACAGACCGTAGAAATCCGCGACAAACAACTCCTCGTCGACGGGAAGCCCTACCCGAACGCACCAGGCGTCAAATACACAGACTTGAGGACCTTCCCCTCGCGCTACATCCCGCGTGACAACTTCGGTCCCGAACGTGTACCTGACGGACACATCTTCGTGATCGGCGACAACCGGGACAACAGCTATGATTCACGCTACTTCGGCCCCATCCCCATCCACAACATCAAGGCTCGTCCACTCGTCATCGCTTTCTCCCGCAATACCGAGCATCCTCTCTGGAGCCTCGCGAAGGCGATTCGCTGGGACCGAATCGGCTCGATCGAGTAACGCACCCCGATGGGGCCTCTGTCCGCTAGCCCGCCGGGCGAGTTGAAAAGACAAAGACGTCCGCCGATCCCCTTCGGTGAAAGGGATGGGCGGACGTCTGTTTTTGCTCCCACTATGATCGGATCACTCCGCGCCGACGTCGGCCGGCCGATCTCAGATCACTGAATGCGGCGCCACGTGTCCTTGAAGGTGTCGGTGTAGGTCGCCGTCATCACTCCATCGCCAAAGACTTCGGTGTAGCCGTCGTCGCCAGGAAGCGTACCCCCCGCGGCATCCTTCTTGGCGTGGTGATACGTGATTTTACCGTCTTCGATCGACGCTTTGCCTTTTTCCGTCTTGGCTCGGACGTAGTGGCTCAGCCCTTCGCGATCTCGATAACCACGCTGAACGAGTGCGTGGCGTTTGCGCGTGATCGCCGACGTCGAAATCTCATACGTGCTCGCCGCGTAGTCGAAAATCTGCTTGTCCTCGCGGTTCTGGATCACCGTCACCGAAACGTGGGCCTTGCGGGCGTCGATCGGGTTCCAATGCATCAAGCCCTCGATGGCGGGTGGGCGAATCGTGCGCCCGTCTGCGAGCTCCCGCGAGTCGAGCGCCCACGTCCCCTTGCAGGCATCCTGCATCTGGCTCAACCGATCGCTGCAACCCGTTGCCATCAGCAAGGCGATAATAAACGTCAGCGTGGCTCTTCGCATAGCTCCTCCAGGTCGAACCGTCCTGTCACTCTTCGATATCCACTCACCGAGCGGCGTCAAGATAGCCACACACGCGGACGAGGTCAACGATCTCGACCCGAATCACCACGCGTGCCTTTCCAACGGGCCAGATCCGCTTGAGGGGCGAACCGCAACCCGTCAGTCGAGTGACCGCGGTCAGCCCTTCGTGATGACGAACGTGTTGTCGCGCTCGTAACTGACGGACTCGAGCACGTCGGTTACGGTAACGCGAAGACGGTAGGTCCCCGGTTCGGTTCCGCTGACATCGATCTGTACCGTTTCGTACTCGACCGACGCAGCACCGGTCCGTTCGTAGGAGATCTCGATGACCTTGCGCCCCCCGTCTGTGACGGCACGGGCGATTTCACCGACGATCTTCGCGGCCAGGTTTCCGCCGTCCACAGGCTCCACCGTGTAGTCTACGCGGTATCGATTCTGATCGAATTCATCCCTCGAAAGACCGTAGATCTCGTAGTAGAGCGTGACCACTTCACCCGGCCCGTACGTGCGCCCGGGGCGTGGCACCACGCGCATACCGTCCTTGGTCGCCGCCCCTGCTTCAAGATCGACGCGAGAGGCGAATTCCAGGTCGCTCAGCCTCAGCGAGTCCGGTTCGTAAACGCTGACTGGAAGGGGTGTCTCAGTTCGTGGGAATGTCGAGCACCTGAGCTTGACGGCGGTCGAAGCGCGGGTCTTCACGTTCGTCGCTTGAAGCGCCAGGATGAAATCGCCTCCGGGAGGGAGTCTGATGTGCATCTCTGCGACGCCCACGGTATCGTTTGCCGAAGCATGAACGGGCGCAACCATCTCCCCGAGGGTTGTCCAGCGAGCGTCGAACACCGTGGCACTCGCCTCGAGGGTAGGCGGATCGCCCTGATCTTTCAACAGCACACCAAAGTAGATCTCCAGACGCGTCGTATCATCGCTCGCGCGGAACGATGCAGTGTCGTAGACGAAAGGCAGCGGCTTTCGGTTCAGCCGAAGGATCGACGGCTGATGCTTGATGGCTCTGGCCACGGTATCGTCCGATCGGCGCAGCTGCCAACCCCTCGCATTGTGTTGTGAGATCGATCTGCCCATTCCCGGCGGTGTAGCGAACTCAAAGGGCGCGCCTTTGAAGAGCGTCATAAAGACGATCTCCACGCCATCCATCACATCGGGATAGATCCAGTATTCCCACGACCTCCCACTCTCGATCGGAAAAAGAGGAACACCTCGGATCTCCGGGATTCCCATTCGATCCGTCGGAGTTTCAAAATTGTCGCGGTCGAAGCGATCGCCGGGTTGACGTTGAATGCCTCGGCCGATGTAACCGCCGACCTGCTCCGTCTCGAACTCGGCTGACTCGAAATCGGACGCACGAACCTGATTGTTTCGATATTCGACATCCCGCGTCGATGTGCGAATCCGTCGATGGAGATTATAGATCTCACGCTTTTCGTCATCATTCAGCGTCGCGAACAATCGATCCTTCACGCGAACGACCTGCGGGTCGGTTTCGAATCGCATATTCCCCGACCGGCTCTTGTGGGCGGGCTCGCCATAGCGCACGTAAACTTCACCCCGCTGGTCCCACGGATCGGCGAACTCCGAATAATGGGTGAGCGCGTACCCGACGCGGCGAAGATGTTCGACACGCTTGGCGTTGCCCGACGACCCGGGCGTCGGATCGTGGCGCTCCCAGAATGCCTTGATGAAGTCTCCCCGTTCTCCCATTGGGAGAGCGTCATAGATCCCGTTCTCCTTTTGGGAAGCGACCCTAGTCACGTCCCTGAACAGAGGCTGCACGTCCGGGTCAAGCCGATCTACGAAGAGCGACCCCACCGAATCAGCCAAGGCGATCTCACCGAGTGCCTGGTAGCCGGCCAGCAGCGTCGCCAACGCCTGGACGCGATACGCCGGCGCCTGGTCCAGGATGAGTCGACTCAGGGATATCGCACGAACCTCATTCCCCAGCCCAAGCTCGACACCCGCCAGCCGCACGCGTGCCGCGTTGTGACCAGGGGCCGCAGAAAGCTGGGCCGTGTAGGCATCCTTCGCCTGACGTAGATACTGACCATCCAATTCACCCCGGCGCTCGTACCAGACACCCCGTTTGAAGTAGGCGTCCCCGTGGTCTGGGAATCGCTTCGTCACCTTTCCGAGCTGATAGTCGATGTCGTTACTACTCATTGCCAGGTGGCACTGCGCGAGATTGTAGGTCGCTTCTTCGTATTCCCGATCCAGGGCAATCGCATCTCGAAAGTGATCCCGAGCCTCCCTCCGCTTGCCCTGGAACTTCATCTTGGCGAGACCGAGGCCGTGATGAACAGCCGGTTGCTTCCGATCGATCCGCATCGCCTCCATCAGCGCGTTTTCCGCCTCGACGTACTCCCCTTGTTCGAGTTGAATGTAGCCGAGCGCCGTCCAGGCGGTCGCGTCTAGCGCGTCGTCGTCCAGTACGAGCCTCAACACATCGGCTGAATCGATCAGGTCCAGGGAGTCGGGTGCCGCGGCGATGAGCCAGTAGTCCTTGGGCATCGCGCGTTCGTCGTTGAAGAAAAACTGGGAGACGTTCAGGTGGGCACGGCCTGCGAGACAGCCGTAGTAGAGTTGACCCAGGGGTAGGAGGCGATCGGACCAATATCGTTCAAGTAACAGGGATGCCTTGAGGCCCTTCAGCTTCTTGAGCCGCTTCGCCATTGGAGGATCGATCTGACGCAGACGATGCAGCGCGAATTGTCGTTGGCTCTGGGTCAGCGACCAGCCTTCCGAGGGCAAGAGCAGGGAGGCCGTCGCCACAAGAGGCAGGATGAGCCGGGTCATAGCGGTCCTTTTCCAGACGAATGGGGTTGCTCACAATGTCCGTGAAATCAACACGGGTCGCAAACGGATCGACAGAAACGGTGGCGAGGCGCCGTCTCTTCAGGAATCTGGACGGAGGTTCCGGCGAGGGTTATATTTCGTTGAAGGTAAGTGACATAGATAAACAGTGTTAAGCAAGGGGCTCGCATGTCCTATCAGCCAAAGACGGTTACCGTCGGCGATGTTCAACTCCACCTCTCCCCAGCTGTCGAGAAGCACGAAGCGTGGATCGGCCAGCGCGACGTGTTCAGGCAGCTGTTGGCGTGCTGGCTCACCGTCCACGACCAGGACCTCGCGCTCGCGCCTCGTTTGATCGGTCCTCCGGGCATCGGCAAGACAACCCTGGGTATGGCCGCAGCGCACGAACGATCACAGCCTCTCTACATCTACCAGTGCACGAGCGACACGCGACCCGAGGACTTGCTCGTCACACCCGTGCTCGTGGAATCGGGCAAGATCGCCTACCACGCGTCGCCCCTCGTCACCGCGATGATCACCGGCGGCGTCTGCATTCTCGACGAAGGCAACCGGATGAACGAAAAGAGCTGGGCCTCCCTCGCCCCGCTCCTCGACCATCGCCGCTATGTGGAAAGCGTCGTCGCTGGCATCACCATCCCGGCCAGCGAGGACTTCCGCTGCACGGTGACGATGAACGACGACGAATCGACCTACGAAACTCCCGACTACATTCTTTCCAGGCTTCAACCAACCCTCGCCGTCGGCTATCCCAACCGGCAGGACGAACTCGCGATTTTGAAATACCATCTCCCTTTCGCGGAAGCGGAGATGCTGAACCTCACTGTGGAATTCCTGCAGCGGGCGCACGATCTCAACCTCGAGTACTCGCCCCGCGACGGAATCCACATCATCCAATACGCGCTCAAGCGATTGGCGCAGGATTCCGATCATCCCCTCTCTCGGGACGCGGCTTGGAGCGAAGCCCTCGAACGAGTCCTCGGCGAGGAAGCCCTCGACCTCGACAAGCTGGCGGAGCAACGCAGCCGTGCACTCGGCAACGAGGTGCCGGGTGTCGACCTGAGCGACTTCTTTTTCGGCCCCGACGACTCGACACGCCCGGACTCGGATAACTGAACTGCGCCACTGAGGTCACTGAGAAAAACCCCGAAGTTCTGGATCAGGCGAGTCCCGATCCTCAGTGTTTTCCGTGTCCTCAGTGGCCGTCTTTTGGTTTTTTTATGAATGACGTTCTAGACCTCAACGATCGAATCACGCTTCTGCCTGTCCTACACGGCAGTGGCGATTTCGCTTTGGAGGTCCGGGCTCGTATCCACGCGGGCGACTTCGATTGTGTGGCCGTGCCGCTCCCGGCTGTCTTCGAAGATCCGGTGATGGAAGCGGTCGACCTCCTACCGCGCATTCACATCGTGGCACAACGTGAAGGGGGCGTTTCCGAAGATCCGTCCGCCTACACGTTCGTCCCCATCGACCCTTGCCAACCCGTCATCGCCGCCCTCCGTGAAGCACGCAGCCTCGGAATACCCACGGCCTTCTTCGATATCGAAGTCCAGGACTTCACCACCGAGGCACTCGTCCACCCTGATCCTTTCGCGCTCAAAGAAGTCGCCCTCGAGCGATTTGCCACCGCGCTGGTCCCTGCCCTGCCAGCGCCCGAAGGTGGCAGCCAACGCGACGCCCGCATTCGGTGGATGGCGCATCAGCTCCACTTACTCGAACTCGACCACGAACGGATCCTCGCAATCTGCCCCGTCCAGGACTGGCCGTGGATCCGCGACGCCTACCAGCGGCGAGTGCCACCTCCTGAATCCAACGGCCCCGTCTGGCCGCCCGAGATCTACGCGGTCGCGACCCGTTCGCTCTACTTCGCGTTGGGCGAGCTCCCCTGCATCACACATCTCTACGAACATCGTCGGGCCGAAATGCTGCCCGACGAAACGCTCGCAGTGGACGGCGTCAAGTCGCTCATCCTCGAGGCGAGGACGGCCTGGATTCGCAAACACGACCTGACGACGCACTGGCTGACACCGCAGACGATGTCCCTGATGCTGCGCTACATCAGAAATCTCACGCTTCTCGACAGTCGAATGTCTCCCGACCTCTACACCATTGCGCTGGCGGCCAAGCAGGTGGGGGGCGACGATTTTGCAGCCACCCTCATCGAAACGGCGCGCATCTACCCCGCCCAGCTCGAATCGCCCCATCCCGAAGTCACCCTCGGCGTGGACCTCGGTGTCTTTCCCCTCGGCGATGCAGATACGAAGAACCGTCTCATCGGATCCGAGCGGGTCTGGCGAGAGCTGCCGCTCAAACCCTCGCCCCCTCCCGAAAAGCAACGCGATTGGCAGACGCAGTGGGACCCCTTCCGGCAGTGCTCCTATCCGCCCGAGGACGATCGCATCGAAAGCTTCAACGCGCACGTCCGCGAACAGGCCCGACTCCTGATCGGCGAGGACCTCGCCAAAACCGAAAAATTCACGAGCTCGCTCAAAGACGGTCTGGACATTCGCGAAACATTACGCAACTGGCACACCGGCGACATCTACGTCAAAGAGCTCCCGCCGTCACGCGGCACGATCGAAGTCGTCGTCTTCCTGTTCGACACACCCGCCGATCCCAATCGCTACGCCTGGCGAACGACCTGGTATGCCGAACATCAGGCCGAGTCGACTCTCTGTTTCTTCGCGACCGAATTCACCGACAACGTCATCGGTCCCGGGGTCGCCCAAGCCCTTTACGGTGGGTGCTTTCTGATGTTCCCTCCCCGCCCGATCCCGGACGTCTGGGCGGACGATCGTCTCGCTGAGGCCGATACGCTTGAAGAGCGGTTGATCCTCGGTGCCGCTTTCCATTCCAGGGAACGTCGGATTGCACTCGTTTCCCCCACACCTCCCAAGAGCCGGTGGCGCCGTCTTGCCCGTCGCTGCAAGAAGCAGCTCGTCTACATCCCGCTGAATCGCTTCAGCCTTCAGACCATCGGTCGACTGCGCCAGTTTCACGTCCTGAACGGGCGCGAAGTCCGCTCCTATGCCTCCAAGTTCATCCGCGATCTGAGGTAAGACCGGTCCTCCAACGTCGGAACCACAGGAAAGGTTAGACTATGACGTCTCATCCGTCTCCGGATCACATCATGCAAATCGGATTGGGGTTTTGGGGGTCGAAGACCCTCCTCAGCGCCGTTGAAATGGAACTGTTCACAGTGCTCGGAGAAGGGGCCGAAGATCTCGAGAGCGTTCAGAATCGCCTCGGCTTGCATCCGCGAGCCTCGCGTGATTTCCTCGACGCCCTCGTCTCCTTGGGCTTTCTCCAGCGCGTGGATGGCAAGTACGGGAACACCCTGGAGACGGATATTTTCTTGAATAAACGGAAGCCTTCCTACATCGGTGGAATGCTCGAGATGGCTAACCATCGACTATACCGATTCTGGGGCGGCCTCTCCGATGCGCTGCGGACGGGAGAGTTGCAAAACGAGGCAAAGGGTGGGGGCGAGTCGTTCTTCGCAACGCTGTATGCAGACCCTGCGCGACTCAAGGAATTCCTCGCTGCAATGACGGGAATCAGCCACGGTGCCAACCTGGTGTGACGCCTTGCGATAATTCTCCGCCCGGCTTAAGCTATTCGCAGAATAGGCAGAATCGTTTCAATACGGTTAACAGTGGAGACCGTTCCCTAATGAGTTGAGGGTCACCTAAGATCTGGCGGCCATACGACATAGTGCCATAGGAGTACTTACAAGGCGCAACGGCCAAAAGCGGTTGTCGGACCTACGCCTGATGTCCCTTTCTTTACGCGAACGCGTTTGGCACATTCCGGGGGATCGGGACGCGAAACGCTCTCGACCTCCGACGGGTCCGCCATCGGCAGCACCGCCAGGGAGACGGCCGATTTTCTACCCCGCTTCGCCATTTTCGGGAAGCACCTTCAAAGCCGCCTTGTCGACAGACGCAAGCTCTTGTTTTTGAACTGGTTTAAGTGTTTCCGACACCTGAAAAACCCCCCTTTCGTCGACAACGGCCGCGATGCGCCAGTCCGGGACTGAAATTAGGACGGATTAGCAAAAGAAACGGGACATGACCGGTCTCCGGTCGGACGGCCACAGGTTTTCCGCACCCCCCTATGCCCGCTGGGACCTGGCCTGGCCACGTCTTGAGCCTAATCGGTCGAAACGCGCTATTTTCGCGGTTCGAGAGCCTATTTCTCGGGCGTGTGGGAAAATGAAAAGGGCGCGGTCTACATCGGAACGCCCAGAGAGTTCATCCCCCTTATCTCCGGGTCGTCAGTTCTTGGTGCGTGAGAATGCGAATAGCGGTAATCTGGGCGGGAATCTATCGTAAGCCGTAACAAACCTGGCGATCGCAGAGAAGCTCTCCTGGGACGAATACAAGACCTTTGTCGATGTGGGAACAGCACAGGGCGATCTCGCGACACAGGTCGCCCTCGCCCATCCCCATCTGACTGGCCAGGGCTTCGACTTGCCCGAAGTCGCCCCTGTTTTCGAAGCGTATGTCGAAGAAAACGGCCTCACGGGCAGACTGACGTTTTCAGGAGGGAGCTTCTTCGACGTCCCGCTGCCAGAAGCCGATGTCGTGATGATGGGCCACATCCTCCACGACTGGAACCTCGATCAGAAGAGAATGCTCATCCAGAAAGCCTACAACGCCCTACCAGAAGGGGGCGCGTTCATCGTCTACGAATCCATCATCGACGACGACCGATCCCAAAACACGTTCGGTCTGCTGATGAGTCTGAATATGCTGATCGAAACCGAGGGAGGGTTCGACTACACGGGTGCGGATTGTCAGGGCTGGATGGAAGAAGCGGGCTTCAAACAGTCACGCGTGGAACACCTCGTCGGCCCGGACTCGATGGTGGTCGGCATCAAGTAGGACGACACTGGCAAAGAGCGTCGGAGAGGACCCGTGGATGATCTCACGGGATGACGCATCCAAAAGTGGCCCCGGGACCACTTTTCAGACCAGCCAGGCGAGCGGGTCTTGGATTCCGGTCCCGATCGGTTATTATGGGACCTCCATCGGGGTCCTGTTTTTCGTGTCTGGAAAGGAATGTCGTCGTGAAAATCGCCCAAAACGCCCTCGGAACGCGGTTTGGAATGGAGGAAATCGAGGCCGTCATCCGAGCGATGAAAAGCGGCCACGCAAGCGGTCTCACGTCGGACGGAGAAGGCGCACGCTTCGCACAGGAATTCGCCGATTACTGCGGCGTCGAGTTTGCGCTTCCACTCAACGGAGCCTGCAACGCCCTGTCGATCGCGGCCCGGCTCGTCGACCTGCAACCAGGCGACGAAATCATCAGCAACCCGATCACCTACATCGCCACGGCTATCTACGCCCTCCGGCACGACGCAACCGTTCGTTTCACGGAAACAGATCCCGAAACGCTCAACGTCGACGAAGACAGCATCGAATCGCTCATCTCGCCCAAGACGAAAGCGCTTTTCATCGCCTCCTACGAGGGCCACGTGCCCGATATGGCTCGTCTGAGGGAAATCAGCGACCGTCACGACCTCTTTTTCGTGTTCGATGCCGCCCGATGCTGTGGGGGACGCTTCTGTGACCGAAGCGTCGCCCAATTCGCCGACGCGACGGCCTTCAGCTTCCAGGAACAGAAGAATATGGCTACTGGCGACGGCGGAATGCTCGTGCTCGGCCCCAAGGCTCCGGAAGCGTGGCAAAGGAGAGCGACACAGCTGCGCAACGTCCGTGGCACGGGTGACGTCATCGGCGAGAACTTTCGGATGGACGAGATCCGAGCCGCCATCGGCCGGGCGCAGTTGCCCAAGCTCGATCGGATGAACGAAGAACGTCGCAACCTCGCCTTTCGTCTCACCGAGGGGCTATCAGGTTACCCTGCGATTCGTCCGGTCAGGACTTTTCCCGATCGCCATCACGTCTTCCACTGGTATATGGCCACCGTCGACCCTGACGGCCTGAACACCGACCGCGAGATCTTTTCGCGACCCATCGATGGCGTCGACGGTTCGCCCTCTCCGCGTGACGTCTTCTCGAACGAAATGAAAAAGGAAGGCATCGATATGCCCTCCCAGAACGCACCTGTCTACCTCACCGAGACCTACACCTCTCGCGACTACGTACCCGGACTCTGCCCCCTCAGCGAATCCCTTTGGCGCGACCAGATCGTCCGCTTCCCGCTGAATCTGGATATGACTGACGACGAGATCAGCCAGATTGTCGTTGCGGTCGGTCGCGTCCTGGCCCGACTGACCTGACTCTTGTGGACCTACCAGATAGACTGGCCTCGCTCGCAGCCTCGCCTCTCGTAACCGGATGGGGCGAGACGTCGTCGGACGATCGCTTCGACCTGCTCGACGCCGAGGCCATCGCATCGGCCGCCGGGTGGTCAGGACTGGAGCCTGCGTGGATTCCCGATGTGGTCGACGCGGCACGCCGCATCCACGATGACGATTCGTTCGCGCGTCTCTTCCATCACGTCCGTGATGGACTCCTCATTCGGCAGGGCCTGTTCGACCATCGCTCGACGTTTCCGAACGTCATCGAACCGCTCGCCGAGTTGTCCGGCCCCTTCTACCTCTTGATCGCGATGTCCGGTGTCGACCCGATGCGGGCATCCCACCGCGCTCACGGCATTCCCGATACCGTTTCGCGCCTTACGGCGCGCGATATTCGCGTCTGGATCGACGAACACCTCTCGCGCGGTGTCCCGTGTGACACCGGATTCAGACGACCGTTCGACCCAATGCCCGTCGGAATCCACGCACGAGGACTCGCCTGGATCTCGCGCAGCCTCATCGGCCAGATCATCCGCGTCGAGCGTCTCCAGTTCATCCACGCGCCGTTCCGACCGCCCTTCACGATCCGTCGCCATCGCGAAACCGGTGACATTGCCGTCTTCGCCGAAGGCGGACTGGCTTTCGACGAGGCGGGCTGGCGCTGCGATCAGGACGAGAAAGGAGTCACCCAATCACCCGATCCGTCGTCCGGGCAGGCCACCCGGATCGCCGACAACGGACACGCCATCGCCAACCCGACCGAAATCGTCGAATCGGACTGGGAGATCCTCGTCGCACCCGGCGATCCCATCCTCGAAATCCACATCCCCGAGGACGGCCCAATGGACTTCGCCGAGTGCGGCGCGTCCTTCCGTCAGGCCATCGAACATTACACGACCTGGTATCCCGACAGACCCTTCAAAGCCTTTTCGTGTGGATCGTGGCTGCTAGATCCTCAGTTTCAGGACTACCTCGCCGAGTCATCCAATCTTGTCCGCTTTCAACGCGCATCTCGGCTCTTCCCGCACACCAAAGGGCCAGGACGCTCCGGTCTCCTCCGAATCTTCGAATCGGACGACCTCCCCAACCTTCCGCGGGACACGAGTATGCGCCGTGCGTATCTTGACCATCTCGAATCGGGAGGAGGCTGGTACGGAGGCGGCTGTGTCGTCCTCCCCTCCGAACTCGACCGCTGGCCATAGATAGAAGGAGTTCAGTGTTCGGTGTTCAGGAAGGCCGCTACGGTCACTGGTCATTTGTCACCTGTCACAGGTCAATCTGATCCCTCCCTGTTCTCAGTGTTCTCAGTGGCGCCTTTTAAAGCGAGGAAGCAATGAAAATCACCAAAATCGAAGGCCACCAAATCGAAACTCGCCGGGCTTATGGCCACGTGTCGGGTCACGTCATCCTCAAAGTCCACGTCGACGACGGTCCCGTCGGACTGGGTGAAGCCTCCGACAGTCGCTGCGGGGATCTTCCCGCGCTCATCGGACAATACAACGACCTGCTCGTCGGGTCCGATGCGACAGCCATTACCGAAACCAACGAGCGTCTGGGCACCCACAGCTTCAACAGCACCGTCAGCGACAACCACTGCGTGTCTGCGATCGATCTGGCACTCTACGACCTGAACGGCAAAGCACTGGGCGTTTCCGCGAATCGCCTAATGGGCGGGAAGATTCGGGACAAGATCTACTGTTGCTATCCGACGTGGGGATGGCAGCTCAAAGAGGATTTCGACAAGACCGTCGGCTACGTACAGCGGCTCGTCGACCACGGACATCACCTGATCCGCTTCTACATCTCCGGCGACGACGCGGAGCTCGATAACCGTTTCCTCACGACCGTCTTCGACCGCTTTGGCGACAAGGTCAAACTCAAACAGATCGACTTCTCGGGTCGCTTCAACGATTGGCGTGCGGCCCTCGAGTATGCCCAGGCCCTCCGTCATCACAATCCCTACCATTTCGAGCAACCGTCGAGAAACCTTCGGGTTTGCGCCGAATTCACCAAGCGAATGGACCTGCCCGTCAGTCTTCACACGAGCAACATACAGACTGCCCTCGATTCGATCGAGCTTCGCGCCTGCACGGCTTTCAACCTCTGTAATGTCAGCCGCGGCCCGACTTACATCCGTCGCATCTACGCGGTCGCAGAATCGGCCGGCATCAAATGCCTGATCGGAACCGATCAGGAATCGACGCTCGGCATCGCCGGCCAGCTTCACGTCGGCGCAACCGTACCCAACCTCGATCTGCCGTGCGATCCAATGGGACCGATGCTCTACCTCGACTCGCCCGCCAAGGAACGCATCCACGCCGAGGGCAGTTACCTCACCGTTCCTGACGGCCCAGGTCTCGGAGTCGAGCTGGATGATGAAAAACTCAAGGCGTTGACGATCGCTTCGGCCTGAGTATGCCGGTCATCGAAGTCACCCAGCTGAGCAAAACTTACGTCGTCCCCGAGCGGGAAGCCGGACTCGCTGAGGCGCTGAAGAGTCTGATTCACCGCAAGACCAGGGACGTCAAAGCGGTCGATCGCATCAACTTCGGCGTCGAAGAAGGCGAGATCGTCGGCTTCCTCGGACCGAATGGGGCCGGCAAAACGACGACCCTGAAAATGCTTTCGGGCCTCCTCTACCCGACGTCGGGCGAGGCCACCGTTCTCGACCACACTCCGTCGAAACGCCATCGCGACTTCCTGAGCAACATCACCCTGGTTATGGGTCAGCGGAACCAGCTCATCTGGGACATTCCCGTCGTCGATTCCTTCGAGCGGAATCGTGCGGTCTATCGCCTCACGCGAGAACATTACAGGACGACCGTCGACGAGCTGACCGACCTCCTCGACCTGGGCGAGCTTCTGAGCAAGCCCGTCCGGAATCTCTCACTCGGTGAACGGATGAAGTGCGAAGTCGCCGCCGCGCTCCTGCACCGGCCGAAGGTCCTGTTTCTGGATGAACCCACCATCGGGCTCGACGTGACAATGCAGCGGCGAATCCGTGAGTTCATCAACGCCTATAACAAGGAACACGGAGCTGCCGTCTTGCTCACGAGCCACTATATGGCCGACGTTGAAGCGCTTTGTAAGCGCATCATCGTCATCCATCACGGACGTGTGTTGTTCGACGGCCCTCTGAATGACCTCGTCACCCGCTTTTCACCTCATAAGACCATCCAGGTCGAACTCGACACCGAAACGGCGGATCTGACCGGCTATGGGGAGGTCATCGAAAACGACGGCGCACGATACAAGCTCAACGTCGACAAGGCCGAGACACCCCACGTCACGAGCCGTCTGCTCGCCGATCTGCCCGTCCTGGACCTGACTGTCGAGGATCCCCCCATAGAAGACGTCATCGAGCAGGTCTTCTCCACCGAATCTGCGCAATCCGACAAGTAGTCTATGGTGTCGTCGATTCCCATCAGTTTCCTAATTCCATAATTTCCTGATTCCCCCAATGGTTTCTATCTATCTCGCTTACCTGAAGACGTCGATCGCTATGATGTTTCAGTATCGTGCGGCGATGGCCATCTGGATGATCGGGCGCATCCTCGAACCCGTCATCTACCTCGTCGTCTGGACGACAGTCGCCGAGTCACGAGGCGGGCAGGTGGGCGGCTACACGCCAGAGACTTTCGCTGCCTACTACATCGTGCTTATGGTCGTCCAACAGATCACGTTTTCCTGGATTATGCACGAGTACGAGTGGCGTATCCGGAGCGGCACGCTCTCTGCGGTCCTCCTCAAACCCATTCACCCCATCCACAGCGACATCGCAGACAACATAGGCTACAAAGTGCTCACGTCGGTTATCCTCATCCCGTCCGTCGTGGTTATGGGCCTCGTCTTCAAGCCGACATTCACGTTCGACCTGACCCTTTTCCTGCTATTCCTCCTCACGATGGGGTTTGCCTATCTGTTGCGATTCTACATCGAGTGGTCGCTCGCTCTCGTCGCATTCTGGACAACTCGAAACGAGGCATTCAATCAGGTCTTCTTTCTGGTCGGGTTGTTCCTGACAGGACGCATCGCCCCACTCGGGTTGCTGCCTCATTGGCTTAGACAGATCGGCGATGCTTTACCGTTCCAGTGGATGGTCGCCTTCCCGGTGGAGCTCCTACTGGGACGTCTCTCAGAACAGCAGATCACCCACGGGCTGATGATGCAGGTCGCCTGGATCGCTTTCGGATTCGTTCTGCATCGTGTTGTCTGGTGGCGCGGTATCCGAAAATACTCAGCAGTGGGAGCCTGACCGTGTACAAGCTCCATCTCTTCTGGACGTTCATGCGAATTGGCATCCTGAACGAGCTGGCCTACCGGATGAACTTCGTCGTCCAGCTGCTCCAGTCGGGGATGAGCCTGATTACGGCCCTCGCCGGATTCGCAATCGTCTTCTCACACACCGACACCCTCGGCGATTGGCGTCCGAACGATATTCTGGCACTCCTAGGCGTCTACCTCATCACCGGAGGTCTAGTTGCGCTCCTGATCCGGCCGAGTATGTCTCGGCTGATGGAAGACGTACGCGAAGGCACGCTGGACTACACTTTGACCAAACCCGAAGACGCGCAGTTCCTGGTCAGCATCAGCCAGGTCCGCATTTGGAAACTCACCGACTTTGTTCTCGGGTTGCTGGTCCTCGGCTATGCTCTCTTTCGTCGTGCACTCGACGAAAGCTACGTCGACGCGATCCTCTACGGCGGCCTGGAAGTCGGCTACATCAACACGATCACTTTCGCCGTCGGCCTGCTATGCGGTGGCATTATCGTTTACAGTTTTTTCCTCGTCCTTGCGACCCTTTCTTTCTGGTTTATCAAGATTGAAAACATCCTCGTCATCTTCGATACGATGTATCAGGCCGGACGCTGGCCCATCGGTCTTTACCCCTATTGGATGAAGTTCGTGCTCACCTTCATCGTTCCGATCGCCTTCGCTATCACCGTTCCCGCAGAGGCCCTGGTCGGGCGGCTGGACGCGTCGACGTTCGCGCTCGATGTCGGTGTCGCCGTTTGTATGCTCGCAGGGTCTTGTCTCTTCTGGCAATACGGATTGAAAAACTACTCCGGCGCCTCCGCCTGACTTGCATCCCCAGAGAGTGCGCATTACGTTTGCCGACGACGCTGGATTGTCTCTGTCTTTCCTGAACACTGAACACTAGCTTTCCCAAATGTCTGTCACCGAACGCGACATCTACCTCTTCGATCTCCGCGGCTATGTCAAACTCGAAGGCGCATTGACAGCTGACGAAGTCGACGAACTCAACGCCACGATCGACGCCATCCCACCTCTTAAACCGGGAGAGTGGTACGGCTACATCCACGGCCACGGCTATGGAACGGCGGACGGCCTGAACTACCAGCAGATCTACGAAGCCGGCGAACCCTTTGAGAAGCTGATCGATCACCCCTCCTGGATCGATCATCTCAAGACGTTCGTCGGTGGTGAAGGCACCTTCGATTACCATCACGGCCCGCTCTTCATCGACGAAAATTTCATCACTTTCCGTGAGCCCGGCGAGGCCATCGGCCTTCACTCTGGAAATCACTTCGGCATCAAGCGGAACCAGTTCCGTGTCTACAACGGAAAGTTCCTGTGCGGTCAGGTCAATGTCCTGATCGCACTCACCGACGTCGGCCCAGGTGATGGCGGAACGATGCTCATTCCTGGGAGCCACAAGCAGAACTTTGCACCTCCAGATTACGACCTGCACCGGATGCAGAAGGGCGGGTCGGTGGATGGTCTGGATTACGCGGTAGAGGTCCATATGGAGGCAGGTGATGCGATCGTCTTCGTTGACGCCCTGTCTCACGGATCGGCCAAGCGGATCAACGAAGGCACTCGTCGAACCTGCGTCTATCGTTATGGGCCCTCGTGGGGCAATTTCCGTCACGGCTATGAACCCTCGCCTGAACTCCTCGAACGGCTGACACCTCAGCGTCGGCAGATCGTTCAACCCCAGAATCGACTTCCGCGAAAACCCCAAATTCGCCAAAGATAGATTGATTTTAGCCAATAATTGACAATTCTTGCTATATTCTGACATTAGTTTGTGTCTCGGTCTTTAGTGGGAGGTCAGAGAGCATGAACGTCAATCTCACGCCAGAACTCGATCGGATAGTCAGGGAAAAGGTAAAGTCTGGGATGTATGGATCGGCCAGCGAGGTCGTGCGGGAAGCGTTGCGGCGGATGCTGAAAGATGAGATGGGAGGGGTCACCGAAGTGGCTGAAGGTCCCAAGCGAGACTATGGCTCCAGCACGCATCGGGACAGGCTCAAGGAAACGATGGAACGCATTTGGGCAGATCAGCGGGAAAGGGGACACGTTCCTCCTACTAAGGAGGAAGTCGACCAACACATCCGCGAGTTGCGCGAAGGCTGGGACAGGTAGCAGGTGCGAACATATCTCGATTCCGCACCTGTGATCTATCACGTCCAACGTATCGAGGAATACTGGAGACTGGTCGAACAACGACTGGATCAAAGCGAACTGCGACCCGTCGTCAGCGACCTCACGAGGATGGAGTGCCGTGTGAAGCCAATCCGTGAGTCGAACGATCAGTTGTTACGCAATTTCGATGCCTTCTTCAGTAACACGGAGTCTGTTCCGTTGACGTCAGAGGTCTTCGATCTCGCCACGACGATACAGGCTCGCTACAGATACACCACACCCGATGCCCTTCACCTAGCCGCAGCTATCGCTTCTGAATGTGACATCTTCCTGACGAACGACCGTCGCCTGTCATCCTTCCCCGAGATAAGGGTGGAACTAATCGATTCGTATGTCTGATCAAACAATGTTCCGCTTTCATTGACCAGAGGAACCGTATGAAAATCGGTCTCGTCATCAGACCCTTCACCGACGACAACCTCAAGACAGCGCTCCAGATGGACGTCAAAGATGTCATCACGACGCTTCCAGGGGATTGCCGCGGCGGGCGTATCTGGGATTTCGAAGACATCTTGCGTCACAAAAAGCGCATCGAGGACATAGGGCTTCGTTGGTCCGTCGTCGAATCGGTGCCCATCTCCGACGCCGTCAAACTGGGTCTGGACGGGCGCGACGAGGAAATCGACGACTACTGTCAGACGATTCGCAATCTCGGTGCGGCCGGCATTCCGACGATGTGCTACAACTGGATGGCGGTATTCGGTTGGATGCGGACGTCGCTCACGACGCGCACGCGTGGTGACGCGCTCGCGATTACGTACGATCATCGCGAAATGGAAAATGCACCGGAGATAACGGAGTACGGTGAGATCAGCGAGGAAAGGTTGTGGGAGAATCTCGAATACTTCCTCAAACGGGTCATCCCCGTCGCCGAGGAAGCAGGCGTCAAGCAGGGCATGCATCCGGATGATCCGCCGATGGGACCGATTTCGGGGCGTCGCTCGCATTATCACCAGTCCCCAAGCGTTCGACCGGCTACTCGACCTGGTCCCCAGCGGGTTCAGCGGACTCACCTTCTGCCAGGGCAACTTCAAGGCAATGGGCGTCGACATCGTCCAGAACATCCGCCACTTCGGTAACAAGGGCAAAATCTTCTTCGCGCACTTTCGTGACTTGCAGGGCCAGGTCCCGGCGTTCAGCGAGTCGTTTCACGACGACGGCGAAACCGATATGGCCGCCTGCGTGAAGGCTTACGACGAGATCGATTTCGACGGCGTCATCCGTCCCGACCACACGCCGACCTTCGCCATCGACAAAGAAGAAACCGGCGGCTACAATTTCCTCGGCCGCCTCTTCGCCGTCGGCTACATGCGCGGTCTGATGCACGGCGTAGAAACCTAGACCACGGAATACACGGAAGAAACCAAACTACAGATGTGTAGTCGCAGCTCGAACTTACTCCCCGAATAGGGCCCGGGGCCCCTCTTTACCCACAACTCTCCGTGTTCTCCCTGTTCTCAGTGGCGTTCTTGATCTTCGCGAGGTAGAGCGTGAGAGACATTAAAATCGGCGCAGCGCAGTTCGAAGCCAGAGACGCCGACAAGGCCTACAATCTGTCTCGTATCGACGCCCTGACGGCGCTTGCCGTCATAGGTGGCGCCGAGATTGTCTCCTTCCACGAGTGCTGCATCTCCGGTTACACGTTCCTGCAGGAACTCTCTCGCGAGCGTCTCCTCGATCTTGCCGAAGTCGTTCCGGACGGGCCATCGACTCGATCTCTCATCGAGCTGTCGGGCAAGCACGGTGTGCCGCTGATGGCCGGACTGGTCGAGGTCGATGGCGATCGGCTCTACAACACGTATGTCGCCGTCACGCCAGACGGCTTTCTGGCCAAACACCGCAAGCTTCACGCCTTCATCAGTTCCTTCATCGATTCGGGCGACGACTTTACCGTCTTCGACCTTCTCGACTGTCGATGCGGCATCCTCATCTGCTACGACAACAACCTGCCCGAAAACGTCCGCCTCACGGCAATGATGGGGGCCGAGATCATCTTCATGCCGCACGTCACGTGCGGTCTGCCGTCCGATATGCCAGGTCGGGGCCTCATCGACAAGGCCTTGTGGGACAACCGGGAAACCGACCCGGTCAGGCTTCGCCAGAAATTCAACGGGCCGAAAGGGCGCGGATGGCTGATGCGTTGGCTGCCCACCCGGGCGTATGAAAACGGGGTCTATGCCGTCTACACCAACCCCATCGGCGTCGATCACGACACCGTCAAAAACGGCAATGCGATGATCATCGACCCCTTCGGCGAGATCCTCGTCGAATCGATGGCACTCGAGGACGACGACGTCGTCGGTCTCTGCACGCCGGCAAAGATTGAGGTGTCATCCGGCTATCGCTACCTCCGCGCCCGGCGACCCGATCTCTACGGCAAGATGGTCGAGCCCCTTCCCGAGAACTGGGAAACCGGCACCAAGCCGGGTTGGGATCTCGCCGATCCCGATTCAGAATAACCTCTTCCGAAACAGGCAACAGAAAGGGCCGTCTCCATAGCGAGACGACCCTCGTGCTTGCCGTATTCTACCGAATGTTTCGGTTTGCCGTGAACCTCTTCCCCGGTAGGGCCTGCGATGCTAGCACTACGCCCTCCGTGCTCTCAGTGTTCTCAGTGGCTGTTTTGGGTTTTTATAGAGCCGGCCAGGGCACCGTGTCCTCAAAGCCTGCCGGGTAGTTTGAACGCATGTCGGTTTAACCCCGACCGGCTCCAGATTAGCTCCGATCGCAGTCGTGGCCTCGCTCGGTTCCGAATTCACCCCTCATTCCGTGCCGCATGCCTCGACGATGCATTTCTCGTCTGCGCATCCCGTGCTCGGGCGGCCCCATTTCTCCCATCTTCTCACGCTGCTCGATCGTCAGCACGCTCTTCATCTTCACAAAACTGTTCACTCGGGTCGACGTCATGCTCGACTGAGCGCGATTCAGCTTGTCCACGGCCTTGTTGATGTCCGCCTGCTCGATCGTCGTCTGACGTATCGCCTCACCCAATTCGATTCGAGCGACTTTGACATCAGCCTCCAGCTGGGCCATCGCCTTGTGGCCGTCTGCGCGTAGAGACTTGAGCTTGGCCTTTTGATCCGACGTCAGATCGAGGGCTTCGAAACGGTGTGCCATCATTCGATGGCCTCGATGATGACGCCCACGCTGGGCAAGCACTTCCCCGCTCATCAAGACGATTCCAGAAAGCACTGCCGCAACAACGAAGTTCCGCTTCATCGCAAACCTCCTTCTCTTGAGTAGATGCTCAAAAGACGAGATGTCCACTTTCCGTATCAGGATGCGGCGCGCGTCGCATCGAGGCGCGTTCGCTCGTAATCAGATTGGGTTGGAGCAACACGATCTGCTCCAGCTGTTCAGGGGTCAGGATACGACGGATCCGTTCACCAAGTCGCGCTTCCGGAACGAGACGCTCGGCCTCCATCCGGATCAACGTCGCCATCTGCTGGTCGACATCAGGCTCACCCGTAACTGCGGCGCGCCGGAAGGCTTGAATCATCGCGCCGTGGCGCCGGTCCATTCGGCGTGTGGTCGAGCCATACTCCTCGAGCAACAGATCCAGCGCCTCCTTCTGCTCGGCGTTCAGCTCATCGGTCGGTAGCAGTCCGAGAAACGGTAGCGGATTCAGCGCATCTCCCTGGACCGTCAGGGTCAAGACCAGGGCCGCAATAGCCCACGGAAGAAAACGTCTCATCGTCTGGCTCCTGTCAAAAGTCCAGGTCGAAACCGAGTGAGAATACGTGGCGGCTGTCGTAATCATACGTCGCATCGTTCGATCGTGACCGCTCGAAGTCGTAACTCACACCGAGATCGATTCGAGCCGTCAGCGGCAATTCGAAAGAACCGCCCACTCCCGTGATCCGGTCGAGCCGCTCTTCGAACGTCGACACAGGTATCAGGTTCTCATCCAGGGCAAGCTGCCCGTCGTAACGTTGTGATTCATAGCCCGCACTCACGATGAGACGAGCTGCGAGCGGCAACTGTTGGGTCAATCTGAGCGTCACGGCATTTCCACTGTAGTCGTATCGATCGACCAGAATGTCGTCCTCCTCAGAAAGGGGACTGCCGGCACTTCCTGGCTCGGTGTTGATTCGTCTCTGATACCTGAGGCTCAACCCTGTTCCAGAACCCAGTCCCTGCGCGGCCTGAAGACCAAAGACAACCTGCGATTCAGATCCGTCGTGATCCTTTCGACTGTAACTCAGGTCGCTGCGCAGCGTCGTTCGGGTCCGCAGGTATCGCGTCGTCTGGAAAAACACGTATTGGTCCGAATACCCCGACGCCCCAAGGTTCCAATAGTTCCTCGTTTCGAGCGTGTATCCCATCCTGAGCATCGTTTTCGGGTTCGCGTACATCTTCAGGTTGGCAAACATCCTGAATCCCGCATAGTCGTAAACCGTGAAAATGTCACGATCTAGCCGGGCCCTGAACGTCGACCCGGCGTAGAGCCTGTTTCGACCGCTGCCCAGTTTTCTGGAGTAGGTCACACCCAGGTCGTGCACCGAGAAAGACCGATCCGTCGACTGTGTAAACAGATAGGCTGTGCCGGCATAAAAGAGCTGGAAGTCGGACTCGTCGGTCGTTTCCCGGTGCGCGAGAAAACTGGATGCCTGCGTCAGGTAATCCTCGCTTTTGGATGATGTTCCGAAAACATTGGAGTCGTAGGTCGACTCGACGGACAGATCGGCAACGGTCTCTGCGCGCGTCTGGTCGACATCGATTCCGAGCAGGGCGATTAGAAGGACGATCGAAAAGATCACGACGACTCCCTCCCGGCGGGGCCCGAGGGGAAGCCATAGGACCTCCCCCCAGACCTACCGAAATCTAGTTGGCGTCCTCGGTAGCATCGGCCGGTGGCGCGCCGTGTCGCCCACCAAAACGACCCCGGCGTCCGAACCCTCGGTCACCCCGCCCCGGACGAGCCGGTCGCTCGACCCCGAATTCGGCGAATTTGGCATCGACGGCAGCGCGAGCCTCATCTCGAGAGGCGCCGGCCTCACGAAGGGCGGCGATCGTGTCCTTCAGGTCCGTAATCTGTTCGGCCGAAAGAACGTCGCCCAGACGGGACACCATGTGCTCTCCCGGATCTGGAAGTTCGACGCCGAATCCCTCGAGCGTGGCCTTCACCGCCTCACGAATCTCCTCCTTCGACGCATCGCCCGCCCGAAGGGCCTCGATCTGACCCTTGAGCTGTTCCTTCTGCTCGTCCGTCAGCTGGGAAACGACACCGAACATCCGGCGGCCGAACCGGTGCCGCATCTCCTCGGCATCGTCGATTCCGTTCTCGTCCACGAATGCCACATCGTCCGTGGCATCGTCCTGTGCGTTGACCGCCGGCTGATCCGCGGCCACGAACGCAAATGCGAGTGCACCCACTGCCATCCACCTTTTCATCGCTTCCTCCTACTGTTGACTGGCAGGCTTTCTCGTGCCCGGCTGTCTCTTTGACGCCTGGCGCATTCCTGGGTTGTTGGGATCGTGTAGATGATTGTAACAGACTGTAAACGGCGACTGCCGTCTCTCTCCTGCCATTCAACGATACACCACGGCTGGCCTGAAGTCTGTGGCAGCTTGGTAGGCGCTTTGTAACGGCGTGTAACGCGGGTCCACAGCCCCTAAAAGCAAACGCGGAAGAGGCTTGGTAGCAGATTTGTAACGGCGTGTGTACAGAAAGAGGCCCCGGCGTTCTGCGGCCGGGGCTTCTATACGTCCGAGCTCAGTGGAACGATCTACGACGGTGCCGTAACCACTGTGTAGCGTTCGGTCAGATCGTCGTATCGAAAGTAGATCTCATCGACTCGATAGAGCGGTTCACCCTTGTGGTGGAGGATCTCGAACCCCGAAGGCAGGACACGCGTTGTCCAGCCAGGTTCAGGCGCAACTTCGACGTAACGTCCGATGCGGCCGTCGAACTCGTAAAACCGTCCCTCGACACCGTAAACTGGATTATGGCCACCCACGACGATCTCGAAACCCGGTGTCAGGCCGGCCAAGGTTCGATCGTCCGGTGCCTCGACGACTCGGTAACCCGGACTGGACGCATCCGCAAAGTAGCCATCGGAACGCACGTAGTGATGGGGAATCGTCGCGAAAACCCGAGTGCGATATCCCGCGGGTAGAACCGGCACAAGGGCTCCGATCGGTGCCGGAAGCCTGCAACCCTGGCTGCCCGTCGGGCCACGGTACCCGCTGGCCGGCCGGTCTCTCAGGTGAATCGAGATCGACGCGGAAGGAAAACCCGAATGCCGCGAGCGGATCAGGAGCCTTCGGGACCGAGCCTCAAAGCGACCGGCGTAGGAGTAGAGATCGCCCCCACGGTGCCGCACGCGTATTCGATCGCGCGGCCTTAGGCTCGTCACGACGCGCACATCACGCGGCATCCTGTGATCCTGCCCTCCCTTAGGGCCCTTTCGCACACGCCCGCCGGTCAGCTTCCCCTTCCCACCCTTGCTCGGGCGCGCTTCTACCTCCACAACGATCAACGCAGAGACGCAGACGGCGACACCGTAGATCAGATGTTTCAAGACCATCTCCTTCCCTCCCCGTAGAGCTGTGGAGCAACGACCGGATCGAACACACGTCTGAAACCGAGGCACCGAAAAACGCTGGCTTTCCAAAGTTCGCAAACCCCGTGCCCTATGGGAAGAGGCAACCGTTGAGAAGCCGGTCCCAACGCGTCTTCTCCAGGCCAGATACAAGTGCCCCGCCGCATCTCGGGGACATCGAGCGCTGGCGGGGCATCATTCTGAAGCGACTGGGTCAGGCTCTCAAAGTTCAACGCAACGGGTCACCTCGGCCTCCCCGCCCTCCGCGGCCCTGTCGCTGCATGCGCTGCTTGAGAATCTCGACCTGACCTTCCGAAAGCACGCTCGATACGGCCTCCAGAACTTCTTCGCGAAGCGTCATCATCTCTTCCCGAACATCCTGGTAATCCCGCTCGCCGCTACGAACACTCGCCATCAGCTCGCGCTGCTTGACCAGGATAGGCTTCAGCGCGTCCCGCAGCTTCAGCAGCTGCTCGTTCGTCACCGCCGCACGCTCGTCGAACGCCATAATCCCCAAAATCTGCTCTGGGCCCACGCCTCCACCCCTCCCACCACCCCCTCCTCTGCCGGCACCGGGTTGAGCCTCCACAGCAGTTGCGGCCAGCGCAATTACCAGAAGGGACAGGACCAACCTCGATCGACGCATAGGATCTCCTCTCTATAGTTCCACCGCTGACGGCCGTTTTGCCGATGTCGAAACATCTATCGAAGGGTCCAGGACCAAGAGCGCTATGCCGGAAACTCCAGTCGAAATTGGGCACCGCCCAGTATGCTGTCGTCGACAGTCACACGCCCGCCGTGGAGATCCATAATCCGTGACACGATGGCAAGCCCGAGCCCTACGCCGCCGATGCTGGGACTGCGACTGCTGTCGACCCTCGCAAAGGGTTCGAAGATATGCTCTCTCAGTCCCGCCGGTACGCCCGGGCCGTCATCCTCGACCGTCACGACTGCCATCCCTTCCCTTTCCACGCAGGTAACCGCGACCTTCCCAACGGCGTGGCGTGCGGCGTTCGTGGCGAGGTTGAGCACCGCGCGTTTCAGGTAGCGGGAGATCGCTCTGATCGCCTCGCACTCGGAGGTCACGCTGAATTCTATGTCGGGTCGGAGATCCCGCACGGTCTCCACCACTTCAGCGAGCATATTGGACATCTGGACCCGATCCATCATACTTTCGACCTGGTCGGAATCCAGTCTCACGAAGGTGAGCAACTCCTCGACCAGATCGTTCATCTCGGTCAGTGTTCCCTGGATCTTTGCGAGCTGCTGATCCTTCTCCTCAGCAGACTCGGCCGACTCGGCATCATCGAGGATGAAGAACAGCCTGGCCAGCGGGGTCCGCAGTTCGTGCGAAACACCCCGAAGCAGTTCGCGTTGACCTTCGACCAGACGTTTGATCTGATCGGCCATCGTGTTGAAGGTGGTCGTCAACTCGCCGAGTGCGTCGTCTTTGACTGGATCCGCCCGTGTATCGAGGTGACCTGCCCCAAAGCGCTCAGCCACACCGGAGAGGTCCTGAATCCGCTTCTCCATCGGCCGTATCAGGAAATAGATGGCCGGGCCGACAAGCAGAATCGAAATGCCCAAAATCCCCAGGAAGAGGACCCGTGGACCCGTGTCGCGATCGAGAAAACCACCGACCACCGCCCAGGGCGGTCGACCCTCGGGGGGTCTGAAGCCCGGACCGCCCAGGGGCTGGTTCGGGCGTTCCACTCTTCCCTCATCGGGCGGGTGGGGGTCCGGACGAAATCGGTCGCGACCCCGCCGTGCCCCTCCACGCCGGCCCCAGCCAAGTTCGGCGACGACGACGACCGAATCCATCCGAGTGACGTAAACCCGCGGGCGATGATCATCGCTCCACTCCACGAAGACCGTGTCGCGATCCAGTCGAGCAACCGTTTCCGGCTTCAGATCCACCAGGGGGACCCGAGAGACCCGCATTCGCGTTGCCCGACCGAATTCCCCGAACGCGGGCCGAACGGAATCAGGATCGGCTGTTTCGATCCGCTCTCTCAGGGTCGACGCCAACTCGATCAGCCGGTCTTCGAAACCCTGACGCCTTACGGCCTCGAACCCGATACTGAGCAGATAGACAGTCGCCGACGTTCCGACCAGCAGCACGACGGCGATGCCCAGATACACTCTGACAAAAAGACGTCTCACGATCGGTCACCCACCATTCTGCAAAGCTTCACGATAGCGAATGAGAGATCGCAACCTTCGAGATTTTACGTTCACTCGATGCACCGTCCTTCGTGAACACACGAACCCCACCTGCGCCACAGGCTTCGATGGGCGGGTTGTCAATCTTCGGGAGCCCGAAGGTGAGGTGGAACAACGCGTGATAGGTCGACGGCCGGGGTCACGTCTTCTCCCCCGCCATCAAGTAACCCACGCCACGCACGGTCTTGATGTAGTGTGGGAACGTCGGCTGGTCACCAAGGCGGTGCCTGAGTCTCGAAATGTAGACGTCCACACTTCGGTCGAGCCCATCATAGTCGTACTGGAAGAGGGCCTGGTAAATGTCCTGACGGCTCACGACCTCGCCGGCGTGCGTAGCCAGATACCACAGCAGGTCGAATTCGGTCGTCGTCAGTTCCACTTCTGCATCGTCGACGTGGGTCTCCCTCCGGCTCGCGTCGACAACCAGACTGCCGATCGATACTTTTTCCTGGACGCGGGCGGAAGGCTCCAGGCGAGCTCGTCGGAGCAGGGCCCGGATACGGGCGAGGAGCAGACGTGGCTTCACGGGCTTCGTGACAAAATCGTCCGCACCCAGTTCGAGGCCAAGGATTTCATCCAGATCTTCATCACGAGCCGTCAGGATGAGAATGGGACCCGCGTAATCCGGACGGACCTGTTTACAGACCTCGAATCCATCGATCCCGGGCAGCATGATGTCCAGTACCACGAGATCGGGCTGCGAACCAACGATGGCATCCCGACCCGCCTCTCCGTTCTCTTCGTGACGAACGGAAAAGCCCTCACGCTCGAGGCGCTCTTTCGTCAGTTCCGCCAATTCCAGATCGTCTTCGACGAGCACGATCGTCTGCACGGCTTTCCTTTCGTCCATCGTGGAGTTCATCGTGGCTACGGCCCTTAAGGTAGGACCATCGGACGAATCTGAGCAACCGATCGGCGCCGTCGAGGCGTTCATGCGGCGATCCCTCGTGATTCCAGAGCGATGTCTTCAGCCCCGTCGGTATCCTTGGCATAGCGTAGCGCCAGACGCACGACACGCGGCCGGTAGTCTGCAACTAACGCATCGAAATCGTTGAATCCGGCCACGAGGGGCGCGTGGATGGGTCGTGCCACGGACTTCCTCCAATGTGTCAATCAGTTGCCCTCATGAGATTAACCCATTCGAACCCCCCTGTATGTAGGCGGAATGTGGGCAATTGTAACAATCTGTAACACGAATCTGTTGCCCGCTCCCTTTGGTCACTGGTCAATGGTCACTTCAGGGGCCGTACGCAAAACGGCCCTCGATCCGAAGATCGAGGGCCGAGTAGGAATGCCAATCCCAGCTTGCTAGCCCGATAGGCCGAAGAACTGTGCAAACGTCAGGAAGTCGGTAAAGTCGACCCGATCATCCCCGCTCAAATCGAAGACCGGATCCCATTCAGGGCTTGCCGACGTATTTCCGAACGCCCCGGCGAATCCCAGAAAGTCTCCGAAATCCACCGACCCATTCCCGTCGAAGTCTCCTTTCAGGGAATGGGCAACCGTCCACGACTGCGTCACCGAACTACCGTCGTCGCTCGACACCGTGACGACCACCACATCATCCGACATTCCCAGAACGTCCAGATCGAAGCTGTTGGTCATACTCTCAACAGAAATGCCGTTCAGCGTCCACTCGAACGATAACGTCTCGTTCTCGGGGTCGACGGCATCGACCGAAAAAGACAGACTCATCCCCTCCGAAGAAACGATCAGGTTATCCGAAGGTGTGAAGGCATCGATACGTGCCGGCTGGTTGACGTCCTCGATAGCGATATCGACCGAGCGTGTCGCATCGAGATCGCCGTCTGTCGCCACGAAAGTGACCGTCACCGTCTGCCCGCCCTGATCGAAGCCTGGTGTCCACGTAAAGGTGTCACCCGACAGAGTCGCACCTGCCGGCAGATCGCTCGACGTGATCGTCAGGGCATCGCCATCTTCATCCGTTGCAGCGACCACGAAAGACACGACCTCGCCTTCCAACACGGTCTGCGGATCGAGGGCCGCAATGGCTGGAGCGCGGTTCACATTCTCGACGGAGATGCTCACGCTCCTGCTCCCATTAAGCTGGCCGTCCGTGGCCACGAAGGACACCGTCACCGTCTCCCCGCCGTCCTCGAGACCCGGTGTCCACGTGAACGTGTTGCCGGAGAAAGTCGCGCCCGTCGGCAATCCGGATGCCGTGATGGTCACGCCATCACCATCCTGGTCGGACGCGGTCACACTAAACGTCAATGTTTCGCCTTCCAGCACGTTCTTCGCGCCGATCGAAACGAGTACGGGTGCGCGATTCGGCACACTCGTCGGGTCCCCCGGGTTGGTCACGGTCGCCCCTGCGTCGGGAGTCCCGTCTCCATTCGGATCACCCAGCTCGAGACCGTTCGACACACCGTCGCCATCCGAGTCGAGAACCGCCAGCGACGGACCCCAATCGACCGTCGCCCCACCTCCTGATCCGTTCAGAAAGCCACTCTCAATCGCCTGACCGAACGCGTTGCGAGAGCCGCCCCCGGAAGGGTTGACGTGACAGTTCCCGCAGCTGAACTGGTTGCCGTTCGGGATCTGATTGACCCGTGCGCTCCTTGCGTGACTATGAGTGGGGGTAGAAACAATGACGTAAAGCAGAAGTGGAACGATGTAGCGTAGTTGCATATGCGAGGCCTCCCTCCCCGGTGAATGAACACGAAAACAGAACGCATCCATTCATTAACTGCCGACCCGGGACAGGGTTCCTGAAAAACGTAGTCGAGGTCGATCGTTCCCGATTCTGAAAACGGAACTCGCCATTCGGGTTGCGGCCCCCGCAGTCGTGCTGTGTTGCGCTTGGTTACTGCGTGGTCACATACCGTTCATCGAGATACCGCGTGATGATTTCAATCTCTTGCTCTCCGATCTCCAGACCGTTCTCAACCATCCTCGCAATCAGGGGTTGGATGTCCGACGCTGATTGTGGCGGAGCGCCCTCGATTTCATCCAGATCGTGACATTGAGTGCAGAGTTCCTCGAACAGTGCTTTCGCCGATTCTGCGTCGTAGCGCCGTTGGGTCGGGGGCCTCGCTACGTTGGCTGCCACGGCGAGCGCTTCCTGGGTCTGCTGCCGCTCCAGATCTCGACGCCGTCTGATCTTCGCCGAGCTCTGGATGTCCGGTGTGATAGCGATCAGATAGGCGGAAACGGTCCACTGGTCATCGTAGGTGATGGGCTCGCCCAGAACCGGCTTCGCCATCATCCGTTCGACGGTCTGAACCCAAGCTGACGGCGTGCGCGGCTTGGCGAGGATCGTCCGTAGATCGTGGCAGAGCACACATTTCGTGAGCAGCACGTTACGACCTGTGTGAAGGCCCCGCCTCGACAAGGCGTAGGCCGTTTGGGGATCCTCGGGGAATTCTGCGGTGGTCGCCAGCTTCTTGACACGCTCGATGTTCTTGTCACTGAAGACACTGTCTCCCCGTCCCACCGCGGCTCTGAGCACGTACTCCCGCAGAGTGAACGGAACAGAGAGACCGATGAGCAAGGACGTCAGCAGGAACAGGATCATTCCGAAATAGGGTAGGCTGACGCTGAAGTGTCTGAAAAACCGTAGAATCGAAATCTTGATGAAAAGGATGACCCCGATCGAAATGCCGACCATGAGATGGGCGACCGTCCGTGCCGGTAGTTCGATCTGATAGTTCCACATCCGGGGAACCATTTGCACCATCATCACCACGTAGATAATCACATAGACGTATCCAAGAGAACGGTGCAACGTGACCATCGCCCGAGGCGCTGTACTCGTGTGGGTTTCCTCGTCGTAGGGGTATGCACGCTTGGCGACCTTGTCGAGCACGTTGAGGATCTTGTGGTTCCAGCACCGTTGTTGCCGGCTCTCTGGCCAGACCTGATCAACGGCCGCCCAGATGCCCATATTCCCGTCCGCGGCGATCAGGACAGGATGTTCGAGCCCGCGATCCCGGAGATCCCGTAGCACCGTGAGCCAGGATTCTGTAGACTCTCGATAACCGGGTTCTATCGCCAGGATCTCCTTGCTGCCGTCGCTCATCGCGCCGATCACGACCAGCAGACACGCCTTCTCGCGCTCGAGCCCGGCTTTGACGTAGATGCCATCAGCCCAGGCGTAGACCAGTTCGCGATTATCCAGACGCCTTTCTTTCCAGTCCTGGAAGTCGACCTCCCACTTCCCTCGAAGACGAGCGATCGAGGTCGGCGAAAGCGGCGCGCCATCACCGAGCAGCGCACGCAAAGACAACTCGAAGTCGCCCTGGGAGAGACCGTGGAGATAAAGGTCGGGAAGCAGATCTCCAATGGCCCTGGTTCTCCGGGCGAACAGGGGGAGGATGCGGCTTTCAAACCGCTCTTCCAGACCACGAACCCGGGGACGCCGGACCTTGATCGTTCCGCAGCTCGTCGAGAGACGCCGGGGCTTGCCGTAGCCGTTCCTGTAGCCCCTGGAGCTATCGACCTCGGCTCGGCGCTCATACCACGACCGGCCCAAGAACGCGGTCGCCTCCTCCTCCAGAATGGACTGGAACCGGCCCTGGATCTCTTCACGGATCCAATCGTCAACCGTCTCCCACGTCGGCATGGACTTCAATGGGGCTCTATGCGTATGTTCCTTCATGGCGATCCTCCTTCCCAACCGGGCCTCTCACCCGGTTTTGTGTGAATCAACTATCTCACGGGAAGGGTAGGGTCGCCCTTTCTCTTTTTCCACACCTTTTGATTATAGCTCTTTGGATCGTTGTCGACTGTCATAGAAGGACCAAAGGTCATTGAGATCGTCGGTTGAGGTGCGAGAACGGCCTAAATTAGGAGGTGTTCCGTCGTTCTACAATGGAGAATGTCTCTGTATCCACCTATCCACGCCTCGCGGATCAACCAGAGCAACCGACAACGACGTGTCGGCTACCGTGACCCGAAAACCTGCAGACAGCCGGACAATCCATCGGCCGTCCACGGTCGATGGTCGGAAGTAGAGATTTCTCAAAACCCTACCCGAACGAAGATCCAAAACCATCTGACTGGTTTCCCCCCTTGACATCGAGACCGAAAAAGCATTGATTAATATCGATGCAAAGGCTCGGGCTGCGTGCATAAACAATAGTAAATTAGCCAGTTATCCTATTTCCGCCCGGGCGAAACAGAAAGGACCCTCAGCAGATGGCCGAACAAAAACCGGCTGAGAAACCGGTCACGAAACCGATGACGCTGGCCGAACGCAAGGCCAAAGAACGCGCAGACCGAACCAAGCTGATCCAAAAAGCGAGCAAGGGTGATCAGAAGGCGCTCGATATCCTGGCTGGACCGCCCTACCACATGAAGGTTTACTCGGCCGAGGAGCGGGCAGCCTACGAAAAGGAGCAGGAAGCCAAAAGCTGAACGGCATACACAGTGAAATCCGGAGGGCGATGCGAGTCGGTTCGTGTCGCCCTTTTCAATTGGAGGCACACGAGGCGGGGTCCCGATGCGTTTAAAACAGGCCACACGACAGCACGTGTGGGATCTCCTCGAAAACGAGGGTATCGCCGCATTCCCCTTCCCCCCACACGGCCGGATTCCAAACTTCACCGGCGCTTCCATAGCGGCGGACAGGCTGCTCGGAATCGCCGAGTTTGCTTCGGTTGGGCAAATCAAAGTCAACCCGGACGCACCCCAGCGACCCGTCCGCGCAAAGGCGCTTCGGCGCGGAATCACCGTCTACGTCCCCACGCCCCGACTGAGAGGCGGCTTCAAGCGACTCGATCCCGAGGCCATTCCCTCTGAGTCGTTTCGGAAGGCCGCCAGCCTGTCCGGCATGGATGAGTGGGCTGACGAGGTCCCCGTCAGAGACCTTCCGGCAATGGACGCCATCGTGTGCGGCTCCGTAGCCGTCGACCGTCGAGGCCACCGTTGTGGAAAAGGCGAGGGCTACAGCGACATCGAGTATGCCATCCTTCGTGAGCTCGGACATCCGCCCGCGCCCGTCTTCACAACCGTCCACGACGCCCAGATCGTCGATGCGATCCCCCGCGATGACAACGACCTCCCCCTCACCACGATCGTCACCCCAACACAGACGCTCTCTATCGCGTCACCGCCTCCGCCACCCGATCGCATCGACTGGTCGCAGCTCACCGAAGAAGATCTGGAAGAAATGCCGATTCTGAAGGAACTTCTGCCTGCCGAATGAGCCCTATTGGATCGCACCATCAGGGATTCGCCTCTCCCACGTTCAGACCTTAAATTTCAACAGCGCACCGGTTTCCCGGTTCCCAGTTCTCGATTCTCGATATTCGATCCTCAATGTCCGACTTCTCACCACGCCAAAAAATCGCTGTCCTCATGATCGCTCTTGGCGAAGAGGCCACTGCCGAGATCATGAAGCACTTGAGCGACAACGACGTCGAGACGATCGCCCAGGCGTTGTCGGAACTCGATACGGTTTCGACCGATCAAATGGATGCCGTCCTCGAGGAATTCGAGGAGCTGCTGAGGTCGGGTGTTGGGGCCGACGAAGGAGGTCCAGCTTTTGCACGTAGCGTCCTCGAGAAAGCCGTCGGCGAGGAGAAGGCCAATCAGATGCTCCGCGACGTCGACGAGCGTCAATCCCGCTCCTTCACAGCCCTCGAGAACATCGCTCCCTACGAGCTCGCCACCATCGTCGCCAAAGAGCATCCCCAGACGATCGCCGTCATCCTATCGCAACTCGAGCCAGGGATAGCTGCCGAAGTCTTCAACCATCTGTCGGTTGAGCAGCAAACCGACGTCGCCAACCGAATGGCGCGTGTCGAGCAAATCTCGCCACAAGTACTCGACGAGCTCGAACGGACGCTTTCCGATGAGCTGAAAACCTTCGTATCCGAGCGGGTCACGCACGTCCCCGGCGTTGACGTCCTGTCCGAAATGCTCGACAACGCCGGCCGCACGACAGAGTCCCGTATCCTCAGTGACATCGACAGCCAGGATCCCGAACTGGCCGAGCGAATTCGAAATCGGATGTACACGTTCGACAGTCTTGGAGCTATAATCAAAAGGTGTGGAAAAAGAGAAAGGGCGACCCTACCCTTCCCGTGAGATAGTTGATTCACACAAAACCGGGTGAGAGGCCCGGTTGGGAAGGAGGATCGCCATGAAGGAACATACGCATAGAGCCCCATTGAAGTCCATGCCGACGTGGGAGACGGTTGACGATTGGATCCGTGAAGAGATCCAGGGCCGGTTCCAGTCCATTCTGGAGGAGGAGGCGACCGCGTTCTTGGGCCGGTCGTGGTATGAGCGCCGAGCCGAGGTCGATAGCTCCAGGGGCTACAGGAACGGCTACGGCAAGCCCCGGCGTCTCTCGACGAGCTGCGGAACGATCAAGGTCCGGCGTCCCCGGGTTCGTGGTCTGGAAGAGCGGTTTGAAAGCCGCATCCTCCCCCTGTTCGCCCGGAGAACCAGGGCCATTGGAGATCTGCTTCCCGACCTTTATCTCCACGGTCTCTCCCAGGGCGACTTCGAGTTGTCTTTGCGTGCGCTGCTCGGTGATGGCGCGCCGCTTTCGCCGACCTCGATCGCTCGTCTTCGAGGGAAGTGGGAGGTCGACTTCCAGGACTGGAAAGAAAGGCGTCTGGATAATCGCGAACTGGTCTACGCCTGGGCTGATGGCATCTACGTCAAAGCCGGGCTCGAGCGCGAGAAGGCGTGTCTGCTGGTCGTGATCGGCGCGATGAGCGACGGCAGCAAGGAGATCCTGGCGATAGAACCCGGTTATCGAGAGTCTACAGAATCCTGGCTCACGGTGCTCCGGGATCTCCGGGATCGCGGGCTCGAACATCCTGTCCTGATCGCCGCGGACGGGAATATGGGCATCTGGGCGGCCGTTGATCAGGTCTGGCCAGAGAGCCGGCAACAACGGTGCTGGAACCACAAGATCCTCAACGTGCTCGACAAGGTCGCCAAGCGTGCACAGGCTGAAGCCCGCGCACTGCTCGTCCAGATCCCCTATGCCGGCACGAAAAAGGAGGCCGAGAAGCTCCGGAAACGCTTTGCCGCACGGTATCGCTCACAGTTCCCTGCCGCCGTGGAGACGCTCGAAAGAGACTGGGATCGGATGGTCACGTTCTACGACTTCCCGAAGGAACACTGGAAACACCTGAGAACCACGAACGTCGTCGAGAGCCCCTTTGCTTCCGTTCGGCTTCGCACAAACGCCGCCAGGCGATTCAAGAAAGTCAGGAACGCCACGACTCTCATCTGGCGTACGCTCAAGGTCGCAGAGAGCCGATTCAGGAAACTCACCGCGCCACACTTGCTACAACAAGTCTACGATCAGAAACACTCAACCGAACCGCAGGTCGAAGCCGGGAAGATGGCCGCCTGATTTCTTTTACACACCTATTGACCTGAGCTCCAGTCTTGCCGGGATGAGCGTGAAGGATATTCAGCTCGTACTCAGATCAGTCGAGCAGGAGGATCTCGCACTTGCGCTGCGCGCAGCCGGGGAGGATACGAAAGAGGCCGTGTTTTCCGCGATGTCCGAGCGAGCGGTTTCCGCACTCAAGGAGGACATGGAATTCCAGGGGCCCACCCGAATGAGCGAGGCGGAGGAAGCCCAGATCCGGATCAGCCAGGTCATTCGCGAGCTGGAGGCGAACGGCTAGGTGACGGTCGCGAGAGGCCCTGCTGGTGATTACATCTGAAAGCGAAAAGGCCTTGCACCTGTCTGGATGCAAGGCCTTCGGTTCCGTCGGCGACCACCTGTCATGCGACCCTGTTTTCCACGGACCGTCTCAAGGGTTCTGTGATCGCGTATTTAATGAAGAGACCATAGTACAGAGTGATGGCAGCCGTCGCCAAGCCCGGGAGGAGGGAATCGTAATCATCGAGATTATTCCCGATGTTGATCAGGCCGATGATCGTGCCGATCACACCGGCGCTGACAAACGAACTGCCGAGACCACGTAGCGCGCGCGCCGCTTCATCCGCTGTCGCCGAATCCAGATTGTGTCCCCCGAAACCTTTCCCGATAGAACCCCAAATTGTACCGATCGAATAGCTGATCATGGCCAGGAGCAGACCTCCGGCCACCGTAATCAGGAAAGAAGGTGTGTCGATGAACGCGTGCAGCTGTCCGCCACTCAGCATGCCCATCAACATCAGAACACAGAACAAGAGAAGCGCAACAATCGATCGAACACACACGAGATACCTCCTGTCGTTCGGTGCAGCAGGCCTGAGCTCCTGGTTGAAGCCGCTAGCCGACCACGACTGTCACATCGCCTCAGGATAGCACCAACCGCCTCGCCCGGCAACCTCGAGCGGTTCAATTCCGTTTGCCACGTAACCTCCATGACGCAACATCTTACCGACCATGAGAACACTCTCCAAAACCGAGATCCGATTCTTCAAGACTAACGGCTATCTCGTCCTCCGCGACGTCCTGGACAAGGCGTTGTGCACAGAAGCGTGTGACCGGCTGTGGGATGATCCTCCGCCAACGCTCAAAAAGGACGATCCCGATACGTGGGTAGGGCCGATCAAGGAAGAGGAAGAGTCGCCCGACGGTTCGAACCTCAAGCGCAATTTTCGCTGGCAGTATCGCAAGATCGGGGACGAACCGTTCATGGTCGAGCTGCTCCCGGGTGCGATGAACGAAATCGCGCACCAGCTCCTCGGCCGCGATCGATTCCGCCTCATCGAACGCGTGCGAGGCATCTACTGCATCCTTCCCTACGGTCCCGAGGTCGAACGAAAACCTCTTGGCACCCACGTCGACGGGCACCCCTTCAGTTTCGGTTGCGTGGCTTACATCGACGACGTCCCTCCCGACGGCGGCGGCTTCACCGTCTGGCCCCGCAGCCACCGCACCTTCTGGCGCGACTTTCACTCCCGCTACCGCGCCGAGTACGGTCCCCGCTACAAGGAACACGCCGAAATCATCGGTGCCGACCACATCTACGACCAAACCTACGGCAAGGCCGGCGACGTCGTCCTCTGGCACCATCGCATCGGCCACGCGGCATCCCACAACCACAGCCGCCAGATCCGAAAAGCGGTCTTGTGCGATTACACACTCAAAGACGTCGACGTACTTGAGGAGGAGCCGCCGGGGGAGGATATGTGGGTCGATTGGAGCGAGGAAGTTAGGGAGGTCGGAGATTGGGAGTAGCGTAGCCCGATTTGGATTCAAAATTGCTAATTCGCAATTACTAATTTTTAATCTTGTCCTTACCCAATCGTGAGGACTGCAAATCTCAGTAGTTGCTCACCCCAACCAAAGTTGCTAATTCGCAATTACCATTTTGAATCTTGTCAATCGTGAGGATGCCGTTGAAACAGATTTTCCAAGAATCCGACATAGCTGATCACATTCATCAAGTAGAGATACATCGAGAGACACCGAGCTATAATCAAAAGGTGTGGAAAAAGAGAAAGGGCGACCCTACCCTTCCCGTGAGATAGTTGATTCACACAAAACCGGGTGAGAGGCCCGGTTGGGAAGGAGGATCGCCGTGAAGGAACATACGCATAGAGCCCCATTGAAGTCCATGCCGACGTGGGAGACGGTTGACGATTGGATCCGTGAAGAGATCCAGGGCCGGTTCCAGTCCATTCTGGAGGAGGAGGCGACCGCGTTCTTGGGCCGGTCGTGGTATGAGCGCCGAGCCGAGGTCGATAGCTCCAGGGGCTACAGGAACGGCTACGGCAAGCCCCGGCGTCTCTCGACGAGCTGCGGAACGATCAAGGTCCGGCGTCCCCGGGTTCGTGGTCTGGAAGAGCGGTTTGAAAGCCGCATCCTCCCCCTGTTCGCCCGGAGAACCAGGGCCATTGGAGATCTGCTTCCCGACCTTTATCTCCACGGTCTCTCCCAGGGCGACTTCGAGTTGTCTTTGCGTGCGCTGCTCGGTGATGGCGCGCCGCTTTCGCCGACCTCGATCGCTCGTCTTCGAGGGAAGTGGGAGGTCGACTTCCAGGACTGGAAAGAAAGGCGTCTGGATAATCGCGAACTGGTCTACGCCTGGGCTGATGGCATCTACGTCAAAGCCGGGCTCGAGCGCGAGAAGGCGTGTCTGCTGGTCGTGATCGGCGCGATGAGCGACGGCAGCAAGGAGATCCTGGCGATAGAACCCGGTTATCGAGAGTCTACAGAATCCTGGCTCACGGTGCTCCGGGATCTCCGGGATCGCGGGCTCGAACATCCTGTCCTGATCGCCGCGGACGGGAATATGGGCATCTGGGCGGCCGTTGATCAGGTCTGGCCAGAGAGCCGGCAACAACGGTGCTGGAACCACAAGATCCTCAACGTGCTCGACAAGGTCGCCAAGCGTGCACAGGCTGAAGCCCGCGCACTGCTCGTCCAGATCCCCTATGCCGGCACGAAAAAGGAGGCCGAGAAGCTCCGGAAACGCTTTGCCGCACGGTATCGCTCACAGTTCCCTGCCGCCGTGGAGACGCTCGAAAGAGACTGGGATCGGATGGTCACGTTCTACGACTTCCCGAAGGAACACTGGAAACACCTGAGAACCACGAACGTCGTCGAGAGCCCCTTTGCTTCCGTTCGGCTTCGCACAAACGCCGCCAGGCGATTCAAGAAAGTCAGGAACGCCACGGCTCTCATCTGGCGTACGCTCAAGGTCGCAGAGAGCCGATTCAGGAAACTCACCGCGCCACACTTGCTACAACAAGTCTACGATCAGAAACACTCAACCGGACCGCAGGTCGAAGCCGGGAAGATGGCCGCCTGATTTCTTTTACACACCTATTGACCTGAGCTCGAGACACCAGCTTCGCTTCGTCGATCAGCGACAGCCAGGCTCCTGACTCTCGGAGTTCTTTAAGGCAGATGCTCAGTTTATGAATGAAGTCTTTCCGGCTTTCGGCGGCTCTCGCCTCCTCGTAATTCGCCAGTGGTGACGTTCCACATCGGACGAGTTGGCCTGCGATCTGCCGCCCGAAACGAGAGTCGGTAAGATCATCGATCAGGGTACCTATTCTGGCCGCAGACTTCAGTAACCGCTCTGATAGTTCCTCTGGTGTCATACAGTCTCCTATTTATTGAGGTTCCACTGTTGCGGCTACCACGGGCAAAACCCTTGCCAGCAATTTCCTAATACGGTGATTCCCTAATTTCATAATCCTCAATGTCCCTCGCTTCTCCCGAACCTTCCCCAGCCCAACTCCCAGCTACATCACCCCCAGTCACCACCAGAGCCCTGATCCTGGGCACCCTCTGTGTCATCTTCATGGCGTGGGGCGGGCACTGGACGCGCCACATCGGCCATACCACGAAGATGGCGCAGGACCACCTGCCGTGGGGCGTGGTCGTTCCCTTCTTCATCATTGCGGCGATCCTCAACAAAGTCATTCACAAGGTGCGACCGCAGTCGGTGCTCACGTCGACGGAGTTGCTCGTCATCTTCGGCATGGCCAACATCGGCTCGGCGTTGCCCAGCTATTTCATGGCGCACCTCATCTCCAACATTGCCGCGCCGTATTACTATCCCACGCCCGAAAACGGCTGGGCTATCGATCTCCTCCCGAACATGGTCAAGTGGGCAGTCGTCACGGACCGACAGGCCGTGCGCTGGTTTTTCGAAGGCCTGCCGCTTGGTGCTTCGATTCCGTGGGGCGCGTGGGCGGTGCCTCTATTCTGGCGAATGTCCCTCGTGGCGAGCGTCGCCTGCTTCTGTTACTGCACCGTCGCCATCCTCAGAAAACAGTGGGTCGAACACGAGCGGCTCGCCTTTCCGCTCATGGCCTTGCCCCTTCACACAACTCGACCGAAGGAGTCGGAGGAAGAAGGCTTTTGGACGATCGGATTCCTGAACCGCCCGCTCTTCTGGGTCGGCGCAGCGATCGGATCGTTCGCGATCCTGTGGAACATCATCGGCGGCTACTTCGTTCCGCTGTTCCCGGAGATCCCGCGTGATGCGGGCGTCATCCAATTCGGCACGCACTTTCCTCCCGTTCAGACGCGGATCTATCCGCTCCTCATCGGCTCGGTCTACTTCATCGACCTCGACGTGTCGCTGACCATCTGGGTCTTCCGGCTCCTGATCACACTCGAGATGGGGTTCCTCAACCGACTCGGTGTCGACCTCGGACCGACACACGGGGCTGGGAACACCTTGTTTGAAAACTGGAACGACCTGGGTGCCCTGTTCCTAATCATTCCCTGGAGCCTGTGGATGGCTCGTGAACATTTGGGGGCCGTCTTCAGAAAAGCGATCCACGGCGACACGCGCGTCGACGACAGCCGGGAACTGCTGCCTTACAGAGGTGCCTTCTTCGGCTGGGTCGGCAGCGCCCTGTTCATCATTGCGTGGTGTGACGCCTTGCGATAATTCTCCGCCCAGCTTAAGCTATTCGCAGAATAGGCAGAATCGTTTCAATACGGTTAACAGTGGAGACCGTTCCCTAATTGAGTTGAGGGTCGCCTAAGATCTGGCGGCCATGCGACATAGTGCCATAGGAGTACTTACAAGGCGCAACTGCCAAAAGCGGTTGTCGGACCTACGCCTGATGTCCCTTTCGCGAACGCGTTTGGCACATTCCGGGGGATCGGGACGCGAAACGCTCTCGACCTCCGACGGGTCCACGATTGGCAACACCGCCAGGGAGACGGCCGATTTTCTACCCCGCTTCGCCATTTTCAGGCCATTCCGTCGAACCCAAGTTGTCGACTAGCCCAAGTTCTTGATTTTGAACGCGTTTAAGCGAAAAAGGCACCGAAAAACCCCCTCCTCGTCGACAACGGCCGCCGGAACGCGACCGGACTTGAAATTAGGACGGATTAGCAAAAGAAACGGTCCACTACAGGTGTCCAAAAGAGAGCTGACCGTTTCCACCCCCCCTACCCCCCTGGTGCGGGCCTCGGGCCAGCGACGCGCCCAGGGCCAACACCGCGCAACCCCCCTATGCCCACTGGGACCTGGCCTGGCCACGTCTTGAGCCCAATCGGTCGAAACGCGCTATTTTCGCGGTTCGAGAGCCTATTTCTCGCGCGTGTGGGAAAATGAAAAGGGCGCGGTCTACATCGGAACGCCCAGAGAGTTCATCCTCCCTTATCTCCGGTCGTCAGTTCTTGGTGCGTGAGAATGCGAATAGCGTAATCTGGGCGGGAATCTATCGTAAGCCGTAACAGTGGTCAAGTCCAATCCTGAGATGCTCTCTTGGATGTCGAGTGCTCCAGGCGGTCAAGTCCCACACTCAGTTGAAAATTCATCGGGCTCCATAGATTGCTCATGCTCTCTGCCGAGCATGCTGATTGTTGTCGAGATTCAGATCGTTTTTCAATGCTTGTCTGAGTAGCGGGAGGTGTTTGTATCCGCTCACGCGTCTCAGGCGGGGGTTCGATGTCGAGGAGTGCGGCCGCGACCCATCTGTGTCTTTGGGGGGAGTTGTTCCAGCGTTTGACTTTCCGCGTCAGGTCGCCGGTCATGCTGTTGAGCGCCTCGATGCAGTTGGTGGTTCGGAAGCTTCGCTTCAAGAACGGGAGCATACCCAATCGATGGAGGGTCAGCGTTTCAGCTTCAGTTCGAACTTGAGCGCTTCGAGCGCGGCTTTTGCCTCCTCATATGTGTGGCAGTCGTAGGCTTTTTGAAGCTTCCGTCGGACTCTGGGACGTTCTCTCTCCGGGAGATAGTTGACGACGACGTTCTCGCGCTTGTGCCACTGACAGCGATGCACGCGAACATATCCCTTCAGGGCTTTCGTGACGGCACTGCGGAGTCCCTTTGAGCCATCCAGCACAACGAGGAGGCCCTGGTCGTAGCACAGGCCTCTCCGGATGAGACCCTGGATCAGCTGCCGGCAGATCCGTTCGTTCTCTGTTGCTGATTCGACGAAGCCCAGAGGGATCTTCTGGCCGTCCATCGTGACGCCCAGAGCAATCACAATCTCTTCGTCGGCAAAGCTCTTTCCGTCGATGAACAGGGCGACCAGATCGTAGTCGTCGATCGGTCGTTCCTGGAACAGCTTCAGCTTCTTGTGCGGTGGCTTTGATGAACCGTCGCGAGACGGAGGATGCCGAGATTCCGAACGCTTCGGGTACCGATTCTGCACAAGCTCTGTAGTTGCGGCAGGAGATTCCCTTGAGAACACGAAGCAACAGCTTCTCATCCATCGCTCTGGGCCTCTGCATTCCCCGGTATGCGGCCAGGGCAACCTCCGTATCGGACTCGACGTCCCGCACACGAGGGATATCTACCGGCAGCTTCTGGTCCAGCAGATACACGGACCCTTTCTGCCTTCCCCACCGTCGATACGCCTGGTCTGACCCCTTGCGAGCATACCGAACGCCTGCGAACCTAGAACGCCGGCGAACCTACCAGGGGCCGAGCGTCGTCGGGCGTGGCAATCGACGCGGATTGCAATCTTGTCTGAGGCTGGCCGGGACCAGATGTGCCGGATCGGGGAATCCTACTCGCTGGGGCGCTGGACGCTCACGGCCGGGCAGTCTGGCCGACGCGGTCTTGAACGATCTGGCCTCGGGCGTGCTGCCCGGCGGATCGACGGTTCCACCAATTTAATTATATAATTTGTTGATAAATAAGCTTCTCGATCCCGACCCAGGGCCAGCACATTTTCTGTTTACACAGGAAAGGCGTTCCCCTCATTTTTATCGCCATTCTTGAACGGAATGAACGGGACCAGGCAGTCCGCTTATTCATAGTCCTACTAGATTCCAAGATGTTTAATAATGTGTTTAACTGTCTGTTTGTAAATTACTTGTGGTATATTGGCATCCCTGTGAAGTCTTGTATATTCCAGGACTGAAAGGGTGATCAGTGGTGTGATCATAAGAGGGTGACCAAGTGGCTCGACACGGCAAGAAACTCACCGCCGCCTTCGTCCGCACCGTCCAGCAGCCGGGTATCTTTTGCGACGAGCATGGACTGATTCTACGCGTCAAGCCCTCCGGATACAAGCAGTGGATCCAACGGCTCTTCATCCACGGCAAGCGCCGCGAACTGGGCCTGGGTCCGGTTCGGTTGGTGACGTTGTCTCAAGCCCGGGAGGCCGCCCTGGCCAACCGCAGACTGGCCCGAGCAGGCGGCGATCCCATGGCGTCCAGGCACCAGTCCGTACCGACGTTCGAGCAGGCCGCCGCCAAGGTGATCGCAATGCACCGACCGAACTGGAAGAGTGCCAAGCACGCCGCCCAGTGGACAGGGACCCTACGGGACTATGTATACCCCAAGATTGGCCAGAAGCGGGTGGATTGGATCAGCTCGGCCGATGTCATGGCCGTCCTGCTGCCGATCTGGAACGAAAAGCACCAGACGGCCCGGCGGGTGCGGCAACGGATCGGGACGGTAATGAAGTGGGCGATCGCCCAAGGCTACCGGCTGGACAATCCGGCCGGCGTTGCCCAAACCTGGCGGCATCCAACGGCACCACCGGGCGTTGCCCTATGAAGAGGTGGCCGAAGCGATCCGAACGGTACGGCAATCCGAGACGGCGGTTGCGGTCAAGCTCGGCTTCGAGTTTCTGGTTCTGACGGCGAGCCGGTCCGGGGAGGTGCGCGGGGCCCGCTGGGAGGAGATCGATCGAGAAGTCGGAGAGTGGAGGATTCCGGCGGAACGGATGAAGCACAAGCGGGAGCACCGGGTGCCATTGTCATCCCGGGCGCAGGAGATTCTGGCCGAGGCGAAACAAATATGCGAGCCGCGCCGGTCAGAGTTTTGGCACTGGCAGGCACCATGCACAGCAGAGCCAGCAAAGCAAACAAAGCAATTCTCATAATGGGAATCTTCTCAGAGAAACGCACTGAGTCACGGCGAGACCTACTTGTCCTTCAGTTGCTCCCAGGTCTTCGGTCGCCATTCTCGCGCCAACCGCTGGGCTTCGGCGACTTGTGAAGCAGTCATAATCTCTGCCAGTTTGTCTCTCAATAAACGGGAGTCGTCCATCGCCTCACCTGTAGGTCGTGAGGCTGCCAAGTTAACCAACTTGCTGGCTTGGATGTAGTCCGGGGCACGCTCTCTCGCTGATGTACATGACACCGAGGTTGAATTGGGAATCAGCGTTCCCTTGCTTGGCATCGACCGCAAGCGGTTGCCCAAGCGGGTCTATCAGGGAGCCGTGGGGAAGCAACTCCGTTACTTTGCCCTGAAACTGCCCATCGCTGCCAATGCCAATTCCGCCACGTTCGCCTACGTTGATCCGGGCAAAGATACCGATGCTGAACTGCGCTCCTGGGGCGACTCGCATGAGTGGCTTTGGAGGGCTTTGAGGTTGAAGGGTATCGAGGTTCAGGTCGTCGTAATCGGAGCGGATCACAAAGCAATGCGGGCCGAGGGGGTGAGCAGAGCAGTCAGCGAGCAAATGGACCGTGCCGGAACGACCCTGCCGTGAAGGCGGAAATACATTCCATCGAGGAAGCGGTTTTGTCCTTAGACACGGACATCATAGCGAAGTACGGCGGGTTGCAGGGAGTCTCAGAGCGGTTGAGTTGTTTGAAGAACCTTCCCAAGACAAGCGGCTCAGTGGGAGCCACAATTGACGGCTACGCGACGTGGGTTTCTGACCGCGTGAGGGCGGAGGAAACAGTCTAGGAGCCTGTCGGGTTACACCCGGAAGCTCGTTGAGATTAAGTCCAGCTGAGTTTTTTCCTTGAGCCGAGTTCCTCTTCGGGATCAGGTAGCCAATGAGAGTCGATAGAGTTTCAGAAGGTTGTGTGTGAGACAGATCAGGTTCCATTCTCTGATGACTTTGTGGATTCGGCGGAATGAGAATCGGGTGAAGTTCCGAACGGATTTGATCTGTCCAAACACGGGTTCGATGATCTGTTTTCTTTTCCAGTAGGTGCAGCGACCTTTCTGTGTGAGAAGCTTTCTCGCCATTCTGTCTTTCGTCGTTGCGCCCTTGGGATCCGTCCCCTGGGGCAGGTCGCGATGGGCGTTCCATGTTTCTGTTTTGTCGTCGCCACATAGAGAGGTCGGCGCCATCTGATTGAACCTGATCGACCTGACTTTGGTTGAAGTATCCGGAGTCGGCAGTGAGGTGCTTGGGTGTCGTGCCGCCCATATTCGCTCTGATCTGGTTGACCATAGGTGTCATCTGGTTCTTGTCATTAGCTTTTTGGGTGACGTCGGCAGCAACGACAATCTGGGCCTTGTCATCCACAGCAGCTTGGCAGTTCGAGGAGGGACTGGAGGAAACCCTGACCCTCCACCGGCTGGGTATGCTCCCATTCCTGAAGCGAAAGCTTCCGTACCACCAATTGCATCGAGGCGCTCAACAGCATGACCGGCAACCTGATACGGAAGGCCAACCGCTGGACCAACTCTCCTCAGCGACACAGATGGGTCGCGGCCGCACTCCTCGACATCGAACCCCGCCTGAGACGCGTGAGCGGATACAAACACCTTCCGCTACTCAGGCAAGCACTGAAACACGACCTGAAGCTCGGCAACGATCAAAACGCTCAGCAGAGAGCATGAGCAAACCACGGAGCCCGACGAGTTTCAACTGACAATGTGCCAAACATGCAGCTCATGTCGCAGCAGGCCCACTCGATCTTGGATCTCTGGTAGGGACTGAGAGCCTCTGTGAAGAACCGATCGATCGTTTTACGCGCCCTGCCGCGGCCAACCCACACCACGCAGGAGCGGTCCAGATCGTAAACGAGCGTGGCGTACCTGTGACGCTTGGCGTAGGAGATCTCGTCGATCCCGATGGTTTTGAGCCCTCGGATACGATGACCTTCACGAAGCCGCGTGATGGATCGGTGAAGGAGATCCGACAGCGTCGAGGCAGAGATGCGCAGCAACTCGGACGCCGCCTTCTGCGTCATGGTCTGGCAGTAGCGCAGCATGGCATACTCGAAGCGATACGTCACCCGAGAGAACCGCTCCGCCCACGGAATCTCCTCGACCACACGACCGTGGGTAGGACACCGAATCTCCCGAGGATGGTAGAGAAGCCAGACCCTCCACCCGCACACCGGAATGTCACGCCACCGACGCGGATGGGGCATTGTGCGGACGATTTTACCTCGACGGCCGCACTCCGGACAACAACAACCATTCTTATGTGGCTTTACGGCGATGACGAAGCAGCTTCTCCCCTCAAACCACCAGCTGACAACACGGAACCCCTTGAATCTCAGCAGTTTCGATAGTAATCTGCTCCCGGTCATAGGTCGCACCCCCTTCGCTTTGATTGTCCTACACACACAACCAAGCGTAGGGAGAGGTCGAGTCAAGAGGTGTGTAAATAGATCAGGCGGCCAGCTTCTTCCCGGAGTCGATTGTGGTCATAGTTTGGTTGTGCTGTGCATAAACAACGTGTAACAGATGGGGTGCATTGAGTCGCCGGAAGCGTTTCTCGGCGACCATCAGTGTTCGCCAGATGAGAGCGCTTGCCGAGACGACCTTCTTGTAGCGTTTGGCGGCGTTGGTTCGTAACCGCACGGATGCAAAGGGGCTCTCGACGATGTTGGTCGTTCTCAGGTGGCGCCAGTGTTCTTCTGGGAAATCGAAGAAGGTGAGCATCCTATCCCAATCCCGTTCGAGTGTTGCCACCGCCTTCGGGAACTCGTTGCGATATCGTGCGACGAACTGCTTGCGCAGCTTCTCCGCATCCTGACGCGTGCTGGCATAGGGAATCTGGACGAGCAGTGCACGAGCTTGAGGCTGCTGACGTTTGTGGATCTGGTCCGGGACGTTGAGAATCTTGTGGTTCCAGCACCGCTGCTGACGGGTGTGCGGCCAGACCTGATCGACGGCAGACCAGATGCCCATATTGCCATCGGCCGCCATCAGAATGGGGTGATCCAAGCCGCGATCCCGTAGGTCTCTAAGGACAGCCAGCCAGGACTCGGTCGACTCGCGATACCCAGGCACCAGGCCCAGAACCTCTTTGCGGCCGTCACTCATGGCGCCGATCACGACAAGCAGACACGCCTTATCTTTCTCAAGTCCGGCTTTGACGTAGATCCCATCGGCCCAGGCATACACGAGCTCACGATCGTCCAGGCGTCGTTCCTGCCAGGTCTGGTAATCAACCTCCCATTGACCGCGGAGGCGAGCAATCGACGAGGGGGAGAGCGGAGCCCCATCACCGAGAAGCCCTCGCAGGGCCAACTCGAAGTCGCCCTGAGACAGACCGTGGAGATAGAGCTCCGGGAGCAGTTCCCCCACCTCTCTCGTGCGCCGAGCGAACAACGGCAGAATCCTGCTCTCGAAGCGCTCCTCCAAACCGCGAACACGGGGCCGCTTGATCTGGATCGTGCCGCAAGAGGTCGACAATCGCCGCAGCTTCCCATAGCCGTTGCGATAACCGGATCTTGCATCTACGGCTTCTTTGCGCTCATACCACCCGCGTCCGAGGAACTGGGTCACTTCCTCCTCAACGATGGACTGAATGCGAACCTCGATTTCCTTACGCAACCACCCCTCAAGGGTTTCCCACGTCGGCATGGACAACGAGGGGGACTTCGACTTATGTTTTCCCACGGCGATCCTCCTTCCCACCGGGCCTGTGAACCCGGTATTTCGTGGATATTGTTATCTCACGGGAAGTGTAGGGTCGCCTTTTCTATTTTTCCACACCTATTGATTGTAGCTCTATCTCTCGAATCGGTCTGCACTCTTCGCCTTCCAACGGCCGCGGCATCGATGATCGCGGCAACCCGATCGATTCGCTCGTCATCGAAAACTGCAGCTTCTACAACCTGACAGCCGACATTCTGCGCGACGGCGGTGGCGGTATCATCAACTATGCCGACGTGAATCACAACACGTTCGTCAACATTGGCCAGCACGGCCTGAACTTCGGCGAAGTGATTACTGCCCACGTTACGAACAACCTGTTCATGAACGTCGGCTACCTCGGCTCGACTACCGCCAACGAAGAGTTGGATCCCGATGAGGACGGTCGCGTGATCATCGCCGATTCGCTCGGTATCGACATCACCGCCGACCAGGTTCTGAACGTCCGCAATAACAATTTTTACATCGACCCTACGATCGAAGCGAGCCAACCGGACTCCGTCCTCAGTGCGACCGAACTGGGCAAGTATAGCCTGCACGCCGCCGTGTTGGTCGAAGCTTCCGGAACAGACGCGACGAACATCTCCGAAGCCATCACCTTCGTGAACGGGCCGGCGGATCCGACCAGTCTGATGCTGGCGTATTTCATGGATCCGGCTACCGCTCCAAGTTGGGACAACACTGGAGCACCTTACGACTTCCTCTACACGGGGGGTGGATCCGCCACTGCCTCCACGGGAATGCAGCCCCTCGGCGATCTCAGCTGGCATATGCTCGAAATCGTTGACAGCGACCGCACGACACCGCTCGTCGACGCGGATGACGGTGCAATTTCGTTGCCAGAGGGAGACGAAGGTCCCGCGGGCGTCGACCTCGACACCGCCAGCGGCAACCAGAGCAAACACATCACGGATAGCGTTCCCGCCGTGGGCGACCAGGTCACGGTGGACATCTTCGTGACCGAGGGCGCGTCCGGCCAGACCGGCTATCAGGCGACATTGACGTGGGACCCGACGGCACTTTCGCTCACGTCGTATGCGTCCACCGACGTTTTCACTGGCGGCCTCAACCTCCCCGTGGAGACTGAGGGATCCTACACCGCTGGCGTCGCTATCCTGGGTGGAGCGGCAAGCGCCGATGCAGGAAGCATCGGCCTGGCAACCTTCACGGTGCTCGACGGATTCAGCGAAGCCACCGTGGTGACGCTCACGGTCGTTTCGCTCGAAACCCTCGGATCGGCTAATGTGCTCGACATCGGCCCCGGCGCCGCCTACGTCGTCATCGGCAGTGTCGGTGAGACGCCCGCGGTTGTGAAATCTGCGGACCTCGACGACACACCGGGTGTCGGTTTCGGCGACTTCATCATCTTCGCGGGTGGCTTCAACACGGCTGCCGGCGATGAGGGTTTTGACGATCGGCTGGACCTGGATGGGGACGGCACGGTAGGATTCGGTGACTTTCTCCTCTTTGCGGCCGCATTCTCAGCGTAGATCGTCTCGAATCACAAAGAAGCCCCCGATCGGTCCGTTCCGGTCGGGGGCTTTTCAATTGAACAGTCGTCTGCCAGAATTCAATGCCCGAACGTTAGATTGGGTCACCCCTGGAATGAGGGCTCATCTTGCCCACATATCCCTGTTTTTAAAAAGGTTAATCGATTCTTGATCGATCGCCTGACCGTCATTATATTATAGGTCCCCTCGGTTGACCCCTCTTCCGAGGCCCATCTCTCCCTCACGCGCCCCCCGCGTGCGTGAATTTCTCCCTATCTTCTACTCATTCGGATTCATCCATCACGTAAGGTGATCTATGCCCGCCACGGCCAAACCCCGGTCCTCCGGTCAGCTCGACCTCATATCCAAACCCAAGAACGGATCGGCAAACGGAAAGACCCGTAAATCGAACGGGCGATCCAAACAGTCGGCACCCGGCGTCTACGACGAGAGCAAAGTCAAGACGCTTAGCTCGCTTGAGCACATCCGGCTTCGCACCGGCATGTACATCGGCCGTCTCGGCGACGGCACCGACTTCGACGACGGCATCTACATCCTCCTCAAGGAAGTCGTCGACAACGCCGTCGACGAATTCATCATGGGGCACGGCAAAAAGATCGACGTCAAAATCGGCGCCGATGGGCGTGTCAGCGTACGCGACTACGGGCGTGGTATTCCCCTCGGTAAAGTCATCGAATGCGTCTCTGTCATCAACACCGGCGCCAAATACAACGACGACGTCTTCCAGTTCAGCGTCGGCCTCAACGGCGTCGGCACCAAGGCCGTCAACGCCCTCAGCATCGACTTCAAGGTCATCGCCTATCGTGACGGAAAGTACTCCGAGGCCGTCTTCTCCCAGGGTCAACTCGTCAGCAAGAAGCAGGGCAAAGCTCAGAAGCCGAACGGGACGCACGTCGAATTTCTGCCCGACGAAGAGATTTTTGGAGAATTCGAGTTCAACGAGGAGTACGTCGAGCGTCGTATGTGGAACTACGCCTGCCTCAACAGCGGGCTGACGCTCAACTTCAACAAGAAAAAATTCGTCACCCGAGCGGGCTTGCTCGAGTTCCTCAACCGCGAAGTCGGTGACGACGTCATCTACGTGCCCTGCTACCACAAGAGCCAATACATCGAGTTCGCCTTCACCCACGCCGCAACCTACGGAGAAACCTACTACAGCTTCGTCAACGGCCAGCATACGGCCGACGGCGGCACCCACCAGAGCGCGTTCCGCGAGGGTGTGCTCAAGGGCGTCAACGAATTCTTCAAGAAAAACTACGGCGGTGCCGATGTGCGCGAGTCCATCACCGGCGCGGTGGCCGTCAAGCTCAAGGAACCAGTTTTCGAATCACAAACGAAGAACAAGCTCGGCAACACTGACGTTCGAGCCTGGATCGTCGCAGAGACACGCTCGGCCGTCGTCGACTGGCTTCACAAAAACGGGGCCATCGCCAAAAAGCTCGAAGCAAAGGTCATCCACAACGAAAAGCTTCGGAAGGAACTCAATGCTGTAAAGAAGGAAGCCAAAGAAGCCGCCAAGAAAATCGCCATCAAGATTCCGCACTTCAAAGACTGCAAGCATCACCTGGGCCACAAAAAGTACGGAGAGGATTCGACCATCTTCATCACAGAGGGACCGTCAGCGGCGGGATCGATGGTCTCGGCGCGCGACGTCCTCACACAGGCCATCTTCGGACTCAAAGGCGTGCCCATGAACCTGCACGGCAAGACCCGTGCGGCCATTTACAAGAACGTCGAAATGTTCAATCTCATGTCCGCGCTCGGTATCGAAGACAGCGTCGACAACCTCCGATTCAACAGAGTCATCATCGCCACCGACGCCGACCACGACGGCTTCCACATTCGTATCCTGCTCCTCACCTTCTTCCTTTCTTTCTTCGAAGAACTCGTCCAGCGCGGCCACGTCTACATCCTCGAAACTCCGCTCTTCCGGGTCCGGAACAACAAGGAAACTCGTTACTGTTACACGCCGAAGGAGCGAGTCGCCGCCATTGAAGAGATTCGAAGTCCCGAAGTCACGCGATTCAAAGGACTCGGCGAGATCTCCCCTAAGGAATTCGGCCAGTTCATCGGCGAAGACATGCGCGCCGTCAAAGTCAACCTGCGCAGCCTCAAAGAAGTACCTGATATGCTCGAATTCTACATGGGACGGAATACCCCGGAGCGAAAAGACTACATCATAGAAAACCTCATTTAGGACTGAACGGGAGATCGGGAGAGGGGCGAGCGGGAGACACGGTTTTTCGCCCGCTCTCCCGCTCGCCCCGTCCCCCGCTCAGCTTTAGGTCAGGTAACAGGGAGTCAATCAATCGATGCCATACGTAGATAAACTCTACGACCAAAACTATTTGGAATATGCCAGCTACGTCATCAAAGACCGCGCCATCCCCGATGTCGATGACGGGCTGAAACCGGTCCAACGACGCATCCTGCACTCGCTCGCCGAGGTCGACGACGGCAAGTTCCACAAAGTCGCCAACGTCGTCGGCAACACGATGAAGTATCACCCCCACGGCGACCAGTCGATCGAAGGCGCCCTCATCGTCCTCGCGCAGAAGGACTATCTCATCGAGAAGCAGGGCAACTTCGGCAACATCCTCACGGGAGACGAAGCCAGCGCCGCCCGCTACATCGAATGCCGGCTGACCGACCTTGCCCACGACGTCCTCCTCAATAAGGCGATCACCGAGTACATCGACACCTACGACAGTCGGAACAAAGAACCCGTCGTTTTCCCGGCCAAGGTCCCTCTGCTTCTGATCCTCGGAACCGAGGGCATCGCCGTAGGCATGTCGACGCGCATCCTGCCGCACAACTTCTGCGAAGTCCTCGAAGCGCAGATCGCCTATCTCAAGCGCAGAAAGTTCAAGCTCTACCCGGATTTCGCCACAGGCGGCCAGATCGACGTGTCCGAATACAACGACGGAAACGGCAGGGTCCTCGTCCGCGCGGTCCTCGACACGAAAGATCCCAAGCGGATCGTCGTTCGCGAATTGCCGCACGGCTACACGTCCGAGAGCCTGATCACCTCGATCGAAGATGCCTCGAAAAAGGGCAAGCTCAAAATCAGCTCGATCGCCGACTACACGACCGAGGACGCCGAAGTAGACATCCACCTCGCCCGTGGCGTTCAATCGAAAGACACGGTCGACGCCCTGTTCGCATTCACCGGGTGCGAGAACGCCATCACGGCCAGCATGCTGGCGATCAAAGACGATCGTCCGCACATCATGAACGTCACCGAGGTCGTCAGACACTGCACCGATCGACTTCTCGACGTCCTTAAAGCGGAATTGAAGCTCGAGGAACGTGAGCTCAGCGCCAGACACCACGCCAGAACCCTCGAACAGATCTTCATCGAAAACCGGATCTACAAGGAAATCGAAGAGCAGGAAACCGCGGAGGACGTGAACCAGGCGGTTCTGGATGGATTGAAGCCATTCGCGGGTAAGATCAAGCGCGAAATCACCGACGAGGACATCACAACGCTCCTGCGGATTCCCATCCGACGCATCTCTCTCTACGACATCAACAAAGCGCACGAGGAGATGGTTGAAATCCGGAAGCGTCTGCGACAGGTCCGAAAGCACCTGAAGGCGCTCAAGGACTACGCTGTCAGCTATTTGGAAGGCATTCTCAAGAAATACTGCAAGCAGTTCCCGCGTAAGACCGAAGTCGTCAGCCTCGAACAGGTCGACGTCCGTGAGGCCGCACAGCGCAACCTGACACTCAAATACGACGCCCGGCGGGGATATCTCGGCTACGACGTCAACGGTGCCGCCCAATTCGACGTCAGCCCCTACGACCGTGTCCTCGTCATCCGTAAATCAGGCACGTGGTCGGTCCAGGATGCGCCCGACAAAGTCTTCGTCGACAAAGGCATGCTCTATTGCGGCTTCGTCGATCCCGAACGCATCTACTCGCTCCTTTACGCGGACGAAAAGGGCAACCCTTGCCTCAAGCGGTTCCAGATCGACAAGTTCATCCTCAACAGAGGCTACGACCTCGTCCCATCCGGCTGCAAACCCATCCGCCTCACGACCGAGCGTGATGTGAGCGTCGTCGTCGACTACAAGCCCAAGCCACGGGTCCGCGTCATCCAGGAAGAATTTGACGTTGAAGAATTCCTCGTGAAGGGCAACAGGGCCAAGGGCGTCCGTCTCGCCAACCGCGAAGTCCGCAACGGCAAATTCGCAGCGCAGGAGTAGGGTCACGGCATGCCGTGACCCTACGAGCACACACCCAAAGGCGCCGGCCGTTTCGACCGGCGTTTTTGTTTTTCCCTCTTTCCCTCCCTCCGTATACTACCGCTCGCTTCGAGTTCTTCGTGCCTTCACGTCTTAGTGTCTTCGCGTTTCAGATTCCCCTGGAGGTCATCGTGCGCGTCATCGTCGTCGGTTGCGAATACACGGGCGTCACCACGCTCATCAAGGGCATCTTCGCCTGGGGCTTGGAACGTGGGATCCACCACCATCTGGACGACCACTTCACCATCCCCGACGCCTACCATCTCTCCGCCGAAGAGCAGCAGGGCATGCTCGACATGCTGCCCGGCATCAAAGAACGATTCCAACGCTTCCAGATCGCCTACCACGTCCGTCTGATCAACAAATACAAACACATCCTGATGGTGGCTTCTACCTGGAAGAGATGGTTTACGGTCCCCGCTACTACTACCCCGGCAAGAACGCCAGAAGAGTGGGCGAACGATCCGTACCCGCCATCGACCATCACGAGTGCGAACCCGACCTCCCAAGGGACGCGATCGTCGCCCACCTCCACGCCCGACCGGACGTCATTCGCGCTCGCATGGAATCAGATCCGCATCCGCATCAACTCGTGCCCTCGGAGGACGTCGAAGCAGTGCTCGAAGAATTCGCCCAGGAAGTTCAGTCATGACCTCCGGCAAAGCCGGAGGCTTGAAAACTTGTGAACCGCTCAAAGCGGTTGGAAACCAAGCGCCACCTAAAGGTGGCGATTACCTGAAAATGTTGAGCTGGTCGAGACGCCGGTCCTCCCGCTCCTGGTTCTGGATATACTCCCGAACCGTCTGTTCATCCTTGCCAACGGTGGAGACCCAGTAGCCTCTTGCCCAGAAATGCTGCCCGGTGAAGTTCGACCTGCGTCCCAGATAGTTCCGAGCAATGTGAATCGCACTCTTTCCTTTGATGAACCCTACCGTCTGAGCTACTGAGTGCTTCGGCGGGATCGAAAGAGCTATAATCAAAAGGTGTGGAAAAAGAGAAAGGGCGACCCTACCCTTCCCGTGAGATAGTTGATTCACACAAAACCGGGTGAGAGGCCCGGTTGGGAAGGAGGATCGCCATGAAGGAACATACGCATAGAGCCCCATTGAAGTCCATGCCGACGTGGGAGACGGTTGACGATTGGATCCGTGAAGAGATCCAGGGCCGGTTCCAGTCCATTCTGGAGGAGGAGGCGACCGCGTTCTTGGGCCGGTCGTGGTATGAGCGCCGAGCCGAGGTCGATAGCTCCAGGGGCTACAGGAACGGCTACGGCAAGCCCCGGCGTCTCTCGACGAGCTGCGGAACGATCAAGGTCCGGCGTCCCCGGGTTCGTGGTCTGGAAGAGCGGTTTGAAAGCCGCATCCTCCCCCTGTTCGCCCGGAGAACCAGGGCCATTGGAGATCTGCTTCCCGACCTTTATCTCCACGGTCTCTCCCAGGGCGACTTCGAGTTGTCTTTGCGTGCGCTGCTCGGTGATGGCGCGCCGCTTTCGCCGACCTCGATCGCTCGTCTTCGAGGGAAGTGGGAGGTCGACTTCCAGGACTGGAAAGAAAGGCGTCTGGATAATCGCGAACTGGTCTACGCCTGGGCTGATGGCATCTACGTCAAAGCCGGGCTCGAGCGCGAGAAGGCGTGTCTGCTGGTCGTGATCGGCGCGATGAGCGACGGCAGCAAGGAGATCCTGGCGATAGAACCCGGTTATCGAGAGTCTACAGAATCCTGGCTCACGGTGCTCCGGGATCTCCGGGATCGCGGGCTCGAACATCCTGTCCTGATCGCCGCGGACGGGAATATGGGCATCTGGGCGGCCGTTGATCAGGTCTGGCCAGAGAGCCGGCAACAACGGTGCTGGAACCACAAGATCCTCAACGTGCTCGACAAGGTCGCCAAGCGTGCACAGGCTGAAGCCCGCGCACTGCTCGTCCAGATCCCCTATGCCGGCACGAAAAAGGAGGCCGAGAAGCTCCGGAAACGCTTTGCCGCACGGTATCGCTCACAGTTCCCTGCCGCCGTGGAGACGCTCGAAAGAGACTGGGATCGGATGGTCACGTTCTACGACTTCCGAAGGAACACTGGAAACACCTGAGAACCACGAACGTCGTCGAGAGCCCCTTTGCTTCCGTTCGGCTTCGCACAAACGCCGCCAGGCGATTCAAGAAAGTCAGGAACGCCACGGCTCTCATCTGGCGTACGCTCAAGGTCGCAGAGAGCCGATTCAGGAAACTCACCGCGCCACACTTGCTACAACAAGTCTACGATCAGAAACACTCAACCGAACCGCAGGTCGAAGCCGGGAAGATGGCCGCCTGATTTCTTTTACACACCTATTGACCTGAGCTCGATCGAAATCAGCATGTGCACATGGTCGGATCGCAGGTGACCCTCTTCCACACGGCATTCCTTCTGTGCGGCCAGATCCCGAATCACCTCGCCCAGATAGCGACGAATTTCACCATACAACACTTTTCTACGATACTTCCGAACCCAAACAACGTCATACTTGCACTCCCAAACCGTGTGACGTAGACTCCTTACGTTGTTCATTAGAGAGCCTTCCTTCCGTGTGCTTTGAGCGGTCCACGGCAAGGGAGGCTCTTACATATTTCTGGAACTGTCAAACTCTGGGAGTCTCCCCGGCAGAGCCGGGGGCTTACCAAGGTTTAGTTATGTTCCCTCAAGGGCAAATTCGATATCGACACGTCAGACCTGTCTCCCGAGCAACTCCTGGACGAATACCTCAGGTTATCGATTCCTCACCTGAACCCTGTGGATGGCAATACCCGCCTGTTGACCTCATAGCAACCAACGCGAAGACACGAAGAGAAGTGGTGGCTGTCATCTGTCTTCTGTCCTCGATCATCTGGGTTCGCGGTCACTTCGACTGCGCTCAGTGCAGGCTCGACCGCTCCCACCGGTTCTCTCTTCAACAGCTATGAAAATCACCCACATCGGCTCTGCTTTACTCTCCCCCTTCCCCTGGGTACTCGTCAAGGTCCGCACTGACACAGGTTTGATCGGTATCGGCGAAGCCTACCACGGCGCTGGAGTCCATCAGATTGCCGTCGACGATCGTCTCACTCGATCGCTCATCGGGCAGGATCCACGTAGCGTCGACAAGCTCTTTCACGACATGATGAGTTCGATGTCGGCGTCAGGTTTTTATCAGGGCGCGGTCATGAGCGCCATCAGCGGGATCGAAATGGCGTTGTGGGACATCACCGGGCAGAGCTTCGGATGCCCCATCTGGCAGCTGCTAGGGGGAAAGTTCCGAGATCGGATCCGCGTCTACAACGATTGTCACGAGGGTGAGGAAGACACGCCCGATGGATGGGTCGCAACCGCGAAAGCCGTCGAGACACGAGGGTTCGACGCCATCAAGTTCGACATCGACCCGCAGCCCTCGCGGCGCGACAATTACAACCGAAACATCAGCAACGAGGACATCGATCACTTCGTTTCAGTGGTAGCCGCAGTCCGTGAAGCACTCGATCCGAACACGGATCTGCTCATCGACGCCCACTGGTTCTATGCGCCACCCGATATTCTCAAGGTCGCCAAGGCCTTCGAATCGCTGAACCTGCTGTGGCTGGAAGATCCGATTCCACCTGAGAACATCGAAGCGATGGCCAAAGTCACGCGGTCGACCACAACGCCGATCTGTACAGGTGAAAACTTCTACACCCGTCACGGATTCCGCGATCTGATTCAGCAGCAGGCCGCCGACATCATCTCGCCCGACCTCGCAAAAGCTGGCGGTCTGCTCGAAGGCCGCCGTATCGCCGACCTCGCAGACATGTACTACATCCCGTTCTCGCCCCACAACATCTGCGGCCCGACCGGAACCGTCGCTGCCAGCCACGTATGTGCCGCTGTCCCCAACTTCCAGGTGCTCGAGTTCCATCACCTTGATAATGATCTCTGGTCCAACCTCACCGTTGGCGAGGATCTCATACGGGGCGGCCATCTTGCCGTTCCCACAGGGCCCGGGCTCGGCGTGACACTCGATGAGGGCATCGCCAGGGAAGCGAGCGTCGAAGATCTCGGATTCTTCGACTAAGGCGTAGACGCGGCGTGAAGATGGGATTACGAATCCGATGATCGGCATCACCGCAAGGGATCGGAAGGTGCAACGAGTTGGATGGTCATCCTGCCTGCTCGCGTTTGTTGTGCTGGTCAGCGCTTGCGCTGACCAGCCGGAAACGATTCACCCCGTCATCGAACGGATGCCTCGCCTACAGCTGCTCAAGCGGGTCGGTGAGCTTGTCGAGCCGCTCCTGGACGGAGAAACCGTGGCGGAAGGAGACGTCATTCAGATCGTCTACGTCTCGCCCGGCCCCGGATACGGCGCGATTTTCTCCATTGACGGGAGGGACAGCCTGTTGCTACACCGAGCGGAGAAAGGTGTCTCGTTCAAGCTTCGATCAGGGTCTTCGGACACACTCAGATCCGCGTATCAACTCGACGACGCGCCTGGTTTCGAACGATTCTACCTCATCACCTCGGAGCAGCCCTTTCACGTTCGTCCCCTCCTCAAGCAGGCCCTGCAGGCCACACCCGGGTTGCCAAAACTCTCGAAACGTTACCGACTCGACACGTCAACGCTGAAGAAGCAACAGGCACCGTGACAGAGGCCAAGAATGAAGAAATTGCGGGTCGCCAGCTGCCAGTTCCCCGTCACCCACGACATTGCACGCAATGCGCAGTACGTTCGACGCTACATGGGAAAGACGCACGAGACGGGTGCGCACTTACTGCATACCTCTGAGGCGTGTCTGTCTGGTTACGGGGGCGCCGACTTCGACGGCTTCGACTGGGAACGGCTGCGTGCTGAGACAATGCGATTGCGCGAGTTGGCATCTGAACTCGATCTCTGGCTCGTGCTCGGATCGTCCCACTACCTAAGTGAAAGGACTCCACCCACAAACTGCCTCTACTTGATCGATCCGCGCGGTCGAATCGTTGACCGCTACGACAAGTGCATGTGTACCACTGGAGATCAGCGCGTCTACAGCGCCGGGAACCGTCTCGTCACGAAGACGATCAACGGGATTCGCGTCGGCCTCGCCATCTGTTACGACGTCTGCTATCCCCAGATCTACACCGCTTATCGCCTCAAGGGCGTCCAGCTGATGCTCCACTCTTTCTACAACGCTGGCCACGACGGCCCGAGCTGTCTCGACGTCCTGAACGGGCGCCAGGTCCCCACGCGATGCGCCGACAACCTGATGTGGGCCGTCGCCAACAACTCGTCACGGCCCTACTCTCACTGGGGCAGCTTCGTCGCGCGTCCCGACGCCACCATCGCTCAGTCGCTGAAGATCAACACCGCCGGCATGCTCGTACACGACTTCCCAGACGGCCTGTCCGACCGCGGCTGGATTCATAACCGCATTCCGATGAAACTCGCGTCCAACGAGAAGCTCTACTTCGGCAAACCCAGTCGGCACGTCCGGCAGAGAAACGGGAAGTCGGAACCGTGAGTTTCCCGCGTCTTTCGATTCTCCCACCCCCCGACCCCATCCAGACCCTCCCGTGACCCGCAAGCGCGACGCAACCGACGTCACGATCCGTGCGGTAAAGGGCGACGTTCGAATCCGTCGCTACGAGCACGGTTATCCCCACATCCAGGCCGATGCGGAAATCGACCAGTTCTACGGCCTCGGTTACGCCCACGGACGCGACAGGCAGATGCAGATGAGCCTGCTCCGCATCGTGGGGCAGGGCCGTCTCTCCGAATGCCTGCGAGCGGATCCGGCCCTCGTCGAGCTGGACAAGCGAACGCGCTGGTTGAACCTCGGGGGCGAGGCCGCTGAGGAAGCGGCCACCATGTCGGGCGACTTTCAGGATACCCTCGAGATTTATTGTCGAGGCGTCAACGACGCCTTCGCGTCAACGGGACGTCCATTCGAGTTCAAGCTGGCCGGCTACCGACCCGAACCGTGGACACCCGCGGACACGCTCCTGATCACGAAGGTCATGGGCTTCGTCGGGCTCACTCAGGCCCAGGGCGAGGCGGAAAAGTTCATCGTCGAGCTCATCCAGAAGGGCGTGGATGCCGAGCGGATTCAGGAGTTATTCCCGGAAATCACAGAGAATCTGTCGCCTGACTACGTGGATCTCCTCAGAAAAGTGCGGTTGGCGCGACCCACGATCGATCCCACCATCCTGTGGGAAGTTTTGCCCGCTTTCTCCGCGAGCAACAACTGGGCGATCCGGCCCGAGCGATCGGCATCCGGTGCCCCCATCCTCTGCGGCGATCCCCATCTCGCCATGCAATTGCCCGTCATCTGGTACCCCGTCGTCCTGACAGACGGAGTCGACTACCTCTCGGGTGCCACGATCGCCGGACTACCCGTCATCGCCATAGGCCGATCGCGTAGCCTCGCGTGGTCGGCCACCTACGGGACTTCGGACGTGAGCGATTTCATTGTGGAGGACGTGAAGGGGGGCAGATACCGTCGAGGAACCGAATGGATCGATTTCGAGGTCCGGGAGGAGGTACTGCAACCGCGCGGGAAAGCCCCCATCACGTTCACGGTCTACGAAACCGATCACGGGCCGCTGGAAGGAACACCCGAGGAGGACGGCTACTACCTGAGCTACGCGTGGGCTTCTCGGAAACGGGGTGGCACGGCAGCGGAGTCGCTTCAACAGTTCGTCAACCTCAAGCGGTCCACCGACGTTCACGGCGCCATCGATGCCTTCGCGGGAATGACATTCGCCTCGTTCAATTGGGTATTCGCAGACCGAAGCGGCAACATCGGCTACCAGCTGGGAGGACTCGTGCCCCAGCGACCCGCGGGCAGTTCGGGATTGATCCCTCTCCTTGGATGGGAAGCATCGTGGAACGGATTTGTCGACCCTGCCCAATACCCGCGGTGCATCAATCCCGACGGCGGCATTATGGTCACCGCAAACAATGATCTGAATCATCTGGGGCAGGTGGCCCCGATGACGTTGCCCATGTCGTCCTACCGGGCAGACCGCATCGTCGAATTGATCGGCAATAGCTCCTCGTTGACACCGGAAAACATGAAAAAAATCCACTATGATCGATGCTCGCTTCAGGCAGCAAGATTCCGATCCCTCATCGAGCCTCATTTACCCGACAACGACATCGGTCGTGCGCTGCGTGAATGGGACGAACGTTACGATTCCGACTCGGTCGCAGCAACCGCCTTCGAACGCATCTACAAGGAATTGATCCGGACCGTTTTCGGCGACGGGGGCCTCGGCAGAAACGTCATCGATCATCTCCTCACCGAGACCTCGCTCTATAGCACGCTCCATCGAAATTTCGATCGTGTCCTTCTCAGCGATGCATCGCCCTGGTTTCGCGATCGAGCGCCCGACGAACTCTATGCGCAAGCCGTGTCACGGGCCCTTTCAGCAGCCATCCCTCCTCACAGTCAGGACGCACGGACGACTCTCTACAACATCTTCTGGGCGGGGAAGCTCCCCAGATTCTTGGGATTCGACGTCGAAATCGAACACCTCGGGAGCCGCGCAACGGTGTCCCAGTCGCAGAAATTCGGTCTTGCCGGCCGCACGTCCTCCGTCGGGGCCGGAATACGGATGATCGCCGATCTGGGCGACGACCTTCTTCACATCACGACCGCGGGCGGTGCATCGGATCGACGCTCGAGTCCGTACTACCTCGACGGGATCGACGATTGGCTCGCTGGACGTTACGTCATCCTGTCACCCGATCCGCCCGAGGATTCGTGATCGTGGCCAGAGGCGACCCCATCCTGTGGCGACGCATCGACGTCCCCGCTGCCCTCCGCGCTTCGGAAACCGTCGATGGCCGATCGATCGGTTACGGCGGTGACATCCGGATCGGAAGCCTGCGGGAGAGAGGGTCCGTCGACTTTCTGGTGTATCGATCGTTGAACGATGGACACAATGGCGGGGGGATGAAGCCGAGTTTCCTCGGAGCGTTCGACGTTGACGGGAACATCCTCTGGCAGCAAGGAGAAAGCGGCACACAGCCCTCTCGTCCGGGTCCGGTCACGCTCTACGACGTCAATAGCGACGGACGCGATGAGGTCATCTGCTTCTTCAAAGACACATCGAAGGACGCCGACCCGACGTCGCTTGCCGATGTCGTCGTCCAAGTTCGAGACGGATCCTCGGGTGACGTCATCCATCAAGCCGCACCCCCATCGATCACATCGTGTGCGGGCGAGGGCGCGAACTGGGTCCATCAACGCCTGCTGATCGCGAATCTGCGGGGACTCGATCGCCCGGCCGACCTCGTCGTCAAGCTAGGCAATCGCGTCGTCGCACTCGACGACCGGTTCGAAACGCTCTGGACACACACATCTCCGTGGACGGAATACGGTCATTGCCCGGCTTACATTCCCTCTATCGGCGACTTGGATGGAGACGGCCGCGACGAGGTCAACGGAGGTTACTTCATCCTCGATCACGACGGCAGCGTCCTGTGGGAACAGGACCTCGCCCCCAACATGGACTCGGTCGCCGTCACGACGTGGGATGATGGCCGGATGCGCGCCATTTGCTCCGGTGGAGGTCACGTCCTCGACGAAACAGGCGATTTCGTTCTGTCGCTCGGCGTGGAGGTCGTCCCCCACGGCCAGGAAGTACGGGTTGCACGATTCGACCTGGATGATCCCGCACCTCAGATGGTCAGACCGCGCGCGCGACCGTAGCAGCGAGGGACGCAACGACGTTGATGACGGATCGATACCCACCTTGTGAAACGTGTGGGTGTAGACACTGGCGACGGCGAACAGGACGACCACACCGATCGCACCGAGATGTAGCGTGGGATCTTCAACCAGAACGGGGACGACGATATCGTACGCCCTCAGGAAACGCCTCCGATCAAGGGGAAATAGAGCAACAACAGAATGGCCCCTCGTGCGATCGCACTTTTCCCGCGCCCGGATTGAGAGGCGATGTCGTTCATGACATAGGCGATTCCCATGGCTGCGGCGTGGAGGGTGAGGACCGCCCCGATCGCGAGTAGCTGCAAACCGGCCGTGTTCATCAGGCCCACTGCGCACGCGTAGGCTACGGATACGGATACGGATACGGATACGGATACGGATACGGAAGCTACGTAGATCCATCCGACCACGATCCGGGACACGGCAGCGGTTCGGATCGTGACGGGAAGCAGGCGCAGCCTCGTATCCCGGCTCCATAGCCGGTAGCCCGAGTGATTCACGAGCACCATGGCTCCCGACGCGCAGAGAAACATCACGTGCGCGATGTTCGTCGCCTTCTCGCGGGTAGTTGCCACCGCAAAGATGAACACGAAAAGCGCAATGAGACTCGCGACCACCACGAGGATCGCCCTCATCTCCCGCCTGAGATCCCACCCGAGCAGGCGAAGCATCAAGTGGCCCTCCTCCGGGGCACGTGCACGATCCGAGACCATGGTTGTGTCTTGAATGTTTTCCTCAACGTAGGATCATCCTGTCAAGTAGCTTCGTCGGTTGACATAGCTTCGAATGCTGAGGTTCCGAAAGAGGATCGCCAATCCGAACGTGAGGATGAAGACAATGACAGGCATCCCTTCGAAGAAGCTCCGATTGAGGGAACTCACTGCTATCATCCCGAAGATGAGAACGATTGCTGGAGGCACGCTCACCCCCGGGCTCCACACCTCGACAAAGACCTGGAAACGCGCAGAAGGAGCGAGTAGTCCTCGGTCAAGGATGAACAGGAACGCCGATTGAAGGATCCAGATCACACCAGCAACCCCGAGGACGAATGCTGCCAGCTCCGCGTTTCCGGTCACACTTCCCCAGACGATCCAGAATCCCGCGTGAGGCAACCAGAGGGTCGCAACGACGATGGAGCGATATCGAGCGAGCGTGGTCAGATCGACGGGTAAGATCGAGTACTGGCATCGCTTCGGCTCCTCACCATCCACGATGGCTTGAAAGATGGCCCCCATAACCGTCGTCGCGATGATGAGACCGATCACGCTGGCGATCTGCTTGGGGGAAGTGAAATCCCACGGCTGGTCGGACCTCGATTGCATCCAGAAGCACAAGCCTGCGTGACAGACGATCTGTAGCAGATAGGACCCCCTGTAGGCACGTAGATGGGTGCGGAGCAGATACCGAAGGGGGGACACGGCATGTCCGATGGCTTTGGCGGAAGATGTGCGGAGCAGGTTTGCTTGAGGTGCCACCCACACCTCGTAGCGAACGTGCGTCTGGATGCCAACAACCGCGAGCAGGGTGGCAATACCCACCACACCCAAGAAGATCACGGGATCGCCTGTCATGGCGGGTACGATCGAATGATACACCTTCAGAAAGATGGCGGCGAACGGGGGCCCGTAGACCACGAACAGGATGACAAAAGGCGCGACGATCCCCCCTTTGCCACCCCAGATCATAACCGTGTCGCTCAACGTGTAACCGAGCGCGAGGACAGCCGCGTGGAGCACGAACACAGCTGCAGTGGAGCTGATCGCCTCCAGTGGATCCACCCGACCCGACAGAGACGCCACGATGACGTAGACAGCCGCAAGAATCGCCAGGTAACTCCATCCCACGAAAATGCGTGAGACCCCCGCGGCTCGCGCGGAGATCGGAAGGAGCCGTAATCGGGAATCCTTCCCGGCCGATCGGAATCCGGCGTGATTCATCAGGACGGTCATCATCGAGAACGTCAGGTGCATTGTCCAGGCCAGGCGAAGTCCTTTTTCCGTAGCGACGACGAAATACAAAAAGGCGAGCATCGCTGAGGAGCCAGCCGCGAAACGAACAGGCCGATCGCCTCTCGCCGAAGATCCCACGCAAGTAGGCGGAGCATCAGACGGTCTCCGCCACAGATGGCGCACTGCTATTCGACGTCATCACCTCGATCGCGATTTCATTCAGCGACATGGGCGAAACCTGCACATCGACCGCACCCAACTCGGACAGGTGCGACGCGGTCACGTCTCCATCCGAGCTGACGAGTTCGTGTCTCCCTCTCTCCTCCCGTTGACGCACGACGGCCGGGATCTCACCAACTGAGCCCTGCTGATGAAACGAAAACCGCCGCCATTTTTCCCGAAGGGTCTCGGTATCGGCCTCGAGGGAGATCCGCCCCCCGTTCAGGAAGATGAGGTGATCCGCCAGCCGCTCCAGGTCGGACAGTACGTGTGTTGAGTAGAACACCGTCTTCTCCCCCTCGCTGACCAGATCTCGCAGAATGTCGATCACCTCGGTTCGGACCACTGGGTCCAGTCCGGCCGTCGGCTCATCCAGCAACAGCAATTGGGGCTCGTAGGCCATCGCCGCGACCAAGGAGAGCTTGACGCGATTCCCGGATGACAGTTCTCTCACGCGTTGATCGAGATCCAAGTTGAGCCGATCCGCCAGCTCACCGACCAGCGCATCGGACCACGTCGGATAGAAACCGGATAAAAACCTCAGGTTGACCCGCCCCGTCCAGGGGTCGTGGAACGGTTGCTGATCTCCGACGAAACCGACCCCATGCTTCCACTCGGGACGGTTGAGATCGTTGGGCACGCCGTCGAACCGGACCTCTCCCGACTCTGCTCTGAGCAGGCCCATCATACAATACATCGTAGTGGTCTTTCCCGCGCCGTTGGGACCGATGAATCCGGTCGCACATCCAGACTCGACCACGAGTTCGATCGGACCCAGATCGAAACGCGGGAAACTCTTCTTCAGCCCAATCAACTCGAATGCCGGCATTGCTGACTCCTCCTGGGGTTGCGCTTCGTCAATTGACGGGCGACGACTGCCTCGCATCGCCCAGAATCTCTGTGAAAGCACGTCGAATGGCCGTTCCTGACAGGCCTTCGGCTACCGCCGTCTGCACGATGGGTCCCAACCCTTCCTTCAACCGGTCGAGCGCGATACGATGGCGATCCGGAGCAGAAACGGCACTGACATAGAAACCCTTCCCTCGTCTGGATCGAATCACGCCTTCGTGCTCGAGCGTTCCATAGGCACGCTGGACCGTAATCACACTGACTTTGGATTCTCTCGCGAGTGAACGAATCGAAGGAAGCAGCTCCCCCTCCGACAAGGTTCCCGCGAGAATGGCTGCCCTGATCTGGCGCACGATCTGCGCCTGAAGGGGTTCGGCCGAAAGTTCTGAAAGATGCAGGATCATCAAGCCTCACTTACTGTATATAATATATATATACAGTAAGTCCCCTTACGTCAACTCGAAAAAAGCTCCCCAATCGCCGTTTGTCACGCGGCGCGCTGGCGTGCGAGACACTTTCGTATCATCTTAGCCGGCGCTGAAGTCGGCCCTCATCACCCTGTTCTGGGATCGCGGAATGAGCAAAATCAGGCTGGCCATCGTCGGCTGCGGCGGGATGGGACATCGGCACCTTTACGGTCTGGGAGAGCTTCGCCGTCAAGGTCTCTCTTCCTTCGAGCTCGTCGCCGCGTGCGATCCCAACCGGGGCTGCCGAGTCGCTCGCTGATGAGGCCGCCGATCTCTTTGACACCCGGCCAACTGTCGTCACCAATCTCGATGAACTGGCGGAGGCAGGCGTCGAAGCGATCGATGCCCCCACTCTACCTCGTGTTCACCACGACGTCACTATCGGCACGCTCGAGCGTGGCTGGCACTGCATGGTCGAAAAACCGGTTGACCTGACTGTTCGTGCGTGTAACCTGATCGCCGCAGCCGCCAAGGACTCTCCACAGGTCCTCAGCGTCGCAGAAAACTACCGCCGCGATCCGATGAACCGTCTTGCACGTGCACTTCTCGACGCTGGCGTGATCGGCGACCCCCGCCTCCTCATCCATCATTCGATGGGCGGCAACGGAAACCGAATGCTCATCTCGGTCTGGCGCCATCAAAAGAATCAGAGCGGCCTGCTCCTCGATGTCGGTGTCCATTTCACGGACATGATGGAATACCTGCTCGGCCCCATCACGACCGTCTATGCCCAGACGCGTCTGCACGAAAAGGTGAGAATCAACCCTGCCGCACGCGGGGATGCGTCGGCCTCGAACCCGGCCGGGGTCTACGGGAAATGGCAAAAGGAAATGCCCGGGGAGTTCGAAGCCACAGCGGAAGACGCGGCCTATGCCACGCTCGAATTCGCCAACGGAGTGGCTGGCCAGTATATCGAAGACCACGCCATCCGTGGCGAGGGGAGCTGGCTCCGCCAGATTCAGGGCGCGGCTGGATCGATGAATTTGCCACCGGATCGTCGCGGCGCTCCATTGTCGCTCAACATCGAGGGCAAGGAGATCGACGGCGAGAGCGTTCTCGACCTTGTCCCCGACTTCCGACTCGACGAAGCTACAGCCAGGCTTTTCGGCGGCGAGAGACTCGGTCACTACGACTTCGAGTTTCCCGAAATCGACCGCAAAGTCATCGCAACGGAATACGCCGACTTCGGCAACGCCATCCTCGAGGGCCGCGAACCCGAGGTGGGTATCGCACAGGGCACACGATCCGTCGCCGTCTCCTACGCACTCATGGAATCGGGCCAGTCCGGACAGATCGTTCAGGTCGACGACGTCATCGCAGAACGCGTCGACGCCTACCAAGCCGAAATCAACGCCGATCTGCGGATTTAGTCTCGTGTTTATCTTGGTTCGCCTCTGTTTTTCTTCCGTGTGTTCCGTGGTCCCGTTCTTTTCTTGAGGTAAAAATGAGAAGAGAAGTGCGATGGGAACGCATGTTCCCCGATGAGCTGGAAGCCGCGTTCGAAGAATTCCCAGCGGCGTATCTCGCATACGGTCTGTGTGAGCCGCACGGCCCACAGAACGCGCTCGGCAATGACGGCATCCGTTCACACGAAACGCTCATCCTCGTCGCCAAAGAGCACGGGGGCATTGTGTGTCCGCCCTACTACTGGCACTGTCATGAAATCGGCGGCTATGCGATGTGGGGAGAGCGCGTGATCGAGAACAAAAGAACCTGGCTGACCGCGATCCCTCCGTGGCACTTTCTGAAAAGCATCTGCTACCACATTCGCGCGATGGATGCGCTCGGCTTCAAAGCGACCGTCCTCTTTTCGGGCCATTCCGGACCGCATCGCCAGGACGTACCGATCGTGCTCGATATTCTGCAGCATCACGTCGATACGCAGCTATCGCTCTTCATCAGCAGTGGAACTGACCAGGACCATTTCGGAGACGATCTTGGAACAGGCGGTCACGCCGGCAGGGGTGAAACATCCCAGCTTTGGGCCGTCGCTCCTGATTGCGTCGATCTTTCTCGCATTCCCGACCAGGAGGCGCCGGGACCTCACTTCGCGATGGGCGGTCATGCTGCGCTGGCCAGTCGACGAGCCGGTGAACGAATGACGGTTGATGTCTCCGACCGCATCGCGTCCAAAGCGCGTGAAGGCGTCGAGGCCTACGAGAAGAAGCGAGCAACCATCCTGACTTACGGCGATGTCGAAACGATCTGGGCCGAAGAGATCCGGCCGAAGCTTGGGGATTTCGCTTCGCTTCAAGAGCCCGAGGATGCGCCTGCTGACGATTCGCAGTGGCGTGCGAATTGGTCGGTGCCGGATTTGACAGGGTTGTGAAAGGCTCCCTACCGAAACATAGTCCCCGTGCCTGTCCTGAGCGGAGTCGACGGGCTCCGCACGGGGACACTGTGACTCCATATAATCACCTTTCCTGACAACTGACTTCTGACGACTGCCTTCCATGAAACCCAACATCATCTTCATCCTCACCGACGATCAAGGCTATGGGGAACTCGGTTGCCACGGCAATACCGTGATCCGGACGCCCCATCTCGACCGTCTGCACGGTGAAAGTGTTCGCCTCACGAATTATCACGTCGGCCCGACGTGTGCGCCGACGCGTGCTGGTCTCATGACCGGCCACTTCCACAACAGCACGGGCGTCTGGCACACCATCGGTGGACGGTCACTCCTCCGTCAGGACGAATACAGCATCGCCGACGCCTTCTCCGATGCGGGCTACCGCACCGGGCTCTTCGGCAAGTGGCATCTGGGCGACAACTACCCCTACCGCCCTCAAGATCGCGGCTTCCACGACACCTCTACACACGGCGGCGGCGGTGTCGGCAATACGCCCGACTACTGGGGCAACAACTACAACGACGATCACTACGCCGTGAACGGCGACTCGACCCCTTTTGAAGGGTACTGCACTGACATCTGGTTCAACGAGGGTCTGAAGTTCATCGAACGGAACAAAGACCGTCCGTTTCTCTGTTTCATCACCACCAACGCCCCTCACGGCCCCTTCATCGTCGACGACAGCTACAGCCGCCAGTATGACGGGCAAGTTCCCACGGAAAGCCGCGCCAACTTTTTCGGCATGATCACCTGCATCGACGAGAACGTCGGGGCATTACGACGTCGGATCGACGAGCTCGGCATCGCCAGCAATACGATCCTCATTTTCGGGACGGATAACGGAACCGCACACGGATGCACCACCGGCGAGGGCCAGTTCATCGAGAACGGATACAACGCGGAGATGCGCGGTATCAAGGGATCGGAATACGAAGGCGGCCACCGCGTTCCCCTGTTCATCCACTGGCCAGCTGGAGGCTTGACGGAAGGTCGCGACGTATCAGAGCTGACGGCGAACGTCGATATGATGCCGTCGCTGCTGGATCTGTGTGGTATCGCAACCGATCGCGAGTTCGACGGTGTCAGCATCGCGTCCCTCATGAAGGGCGACGCTGGCGAATGGCCGGACCGGACACTCGTTACCGACTCCCAGCGTATCACCACACCGGAGAAATGGCGCAAGAGTTCGACGATGACGCAGCTGTGGCGCCTTGTCAACGGTGAAGAGCTCTACGACATCCAGGCCGATCCCGGCCAGACAACCGATGTGTCAGCCGCCCATCCCGATGTCGTGGCGAGGTTGCGTGAGGATTACGATCGCTGGTGGGACAAAGTGTCTCAGCAGTTCGACGGCACCGTCCCGATCCCGATCGGCCACGAGGACGAGCCATCGATGCGACTGAACGCCCACGACTGGCGAAACCCCGAAGCCGAGTGTGCCTGGAACCAGGCACAGGTTCGAGCAGGACACGCGTGCAATGGCTACTGGGAAATCGACGTCGCGGTCGGGGGAACGTATCGCTTCGAACTGCGACGATGGCCCCGCGAAGAAAATCGACCCATCGTCGCCGGGATCGACGGCGATCTGAAGGGCTACGGCGAGATCAAGGAAGGCTATGGTGGAGGCGTCGCCCTTGCAGTCACCAGGGCGCGGATCCGGGTCAGCGATTTCGAAGACGAAGCCGACGTCACGTCGGACGACAACGGCATCGTCTTCACTGCCGAACTGAATCCCGGCGAGACCAACATCCAGACCTGGTTCGACCTCGAGGACGGCTCGTCCGTCGGCGCCTACTACATCTACATCGACCGGATAACAGCGACCAGGTCGCCTTAAGAGAGAGAGGAAGAGTACTGTCATCCCGGCAATTCTCAGGCCGGGATCCATTTTCGCTTCGGTCTTTCAATGAAAGATGGACCCCGGCCAAAAAGCGTACCGGGGTGACAATGCGTAGTCGCAGTCGCTCACGTTGCTCATTGGTTGTAGCCTGATAGGAAGAGATGCTCCCTATTCGCTTCGCCATCATCGGCGCGGGAATGATCAGCCAGCTCCACGCTCGCGTTATTCAGGACCTCGCTGACGCGGAGCTCGTCGCCGTTTGCTCACGAGACCACGGGCGAGCGAAGTCCATCACCGACGCCTTCGCTGGAGATCCGACCACCGATCTCGACGCGCTGTTCGCACGCGACGATATTGACGCCGTTTCCGTCTGCACCGCCAGCGGCGAACACGCCGCGTTCGGTATACCCGCGGCCGAGGCGGGCAAACACGTCCTGGTCGAGAAACCCATCGAGATCCATCTCGACCGGGCTGATGCACTCATCGATGCCTGCGATCGGAACGGGGTCAAGCTGGGTGTGATCTTCCAGCTTCGCTTCCTCGACGATTCCGTTGAAGTCAGACAGGCGATCGACCGCGGTTTTCTCGGTAACCCCGTGATGGCCGACTGCTACATGAAATTCTACCGTCCACAGGAGTACTACAGCGACTCTCGATGGAAGGGTACTCAGGCCCTCGACGGTGGAGGCGCTTTGATCAACCAGGGCATCCATGGCCTTGATCTCTTGCTCCATCTCGCCGGTGACATCGCGTCCGTTCAGGCTTACACCGACGTAAGGGCCCACGAGAACATAGAAGTCGAAGACACGTGCGTTGCCGCGGTCAAATACACGAACGGAGCACTCGGCGTCATCCAGGCGACCACTTCAATCCACCCTGACTTTCAGCAGCGCATCGAGCTCCACGGGTCGGAAGGTACGATCATCCTGGAAGGCACGGAAGATGTCTGGATCAATCATTGGGAAACATTCAAGGATGGGGCTCGACAGATCGAAGAACGGGCTCCGGTCGAGCACTCCGCCGCCGCGGTTCTCGAAGAGGGCGGAAAGGGCCACGTCCGCCAGATTCTGGACTTCGTCAATGCCATTCGCGATGATCGGGAGCCCCTCGTCAACGGGGCGGAAGGAAGACGATCACTAGCCGTTGTCCGAGCCATCTACGAATCTGCGGCGCAAGGGAAGGAAGTCACGTTGTAGGAGACGAAGACACGTAGTCGCTGAAATCACCGAGTAGGGCCACGGCATGCCGTGGCCCTACGATGGCGCATCACACACGAGGAGAAAACATGGTCGTTGTTTTCGAAGATTCATTCACAGACAGCCTCGGCGAGGGTTGGTCGTGGATCCGTGAGCACGAGGGCTTTTGGCGTATTGCAGATGGCGGCGGGCTGGAAATCCGCGTCGAGCCAGGCGTGAAGGACACGGTTCTGAACGCTCTGCTACGCTCGGCACCACCCCGTCCGTATACCGTTGAAATGACGATCACGAATCATACGCACCCGACGACGCAGTATGAGCAGGCAGGGATCACCCTCTACAACAATGGGGAACCGGTGTTTAAGGAGGTCAAGGAGATGATCGACGGAGACCTTTACATCATCCCGGGCAAAAAACCGATGCCCGCCGATTCCGTGCGCCTCCGTTTAAAGGTGTCATCAGAAGGATGGGAAGCCCAGTTTCGTCCTGGTGGAGCGACCGATTTCGAAACAGCCGCCGCGGGCGAACTTGCACCGGAGCAGAACGATCAGATCAGCGTGCAATGCTACAACGGCCCTGAGGAGGGCGAACATTGGATTCGCTTTGAGGACTTTCAGATTACCTCGGGAGACTGAAGATGATCGATGTTGGGACCAAACGTCAGCTGCTTCTGGACGATCTCTTTTTCGACTCGATGGACGGCGTTGAGCTCGTCGCGCACGAACCGACAAGGCGCGAAGTATCCGTCGAAAGCGATCGATCGTGGGAGTCGGGAGGAGTTCACTACTCGAGCGTCGTTCAGGACGGTGATCGATTCCGGATGTGGTATCGCGCGGATACGGGTGGCGATCCGAACAGTGCGATCGATTCGGAGTCCTGGATCTGCTATGCGGAGAGCACGGATGGGATCGCGTGGGAAAAGCCAAACCTCGGCATCGTGAAGTCCGTGGAGAACGGGAAAAACAACATTCTGTTTCCTGATAAAGCCTCCGGCATCAACCCGTGCGTCATCCTCGATCCATCCGCATCGGACCACGAGCGCTACAAGATGATCACACGCGGTTCCGGACCCGCCCACGTTCTCGGCTACACCTCCGCCGACGGAATCGAGTGGCAACCGATAGCAGAGAATCCACTGCTATCCGAACCAGGTCCGTTCGACAGTCACAACGTGCTCGTCTACGACGACGAAGCGGATCGATATGTCGTTTTCTGCCGTGGGGTCGACACAAATCGGCGGGGAAATTTCAAGGACGGTATCCGCGCCATCCGTCGCGCCGAGTCCAAGGACTTCCACGCGTGGTCCGACATGAAAATCGTCGTGACCGCCGATGAGAACGACCCGACCGATCTACACCTCTACACCAACGCGGCCTACCGTTATACACGGGCTCAACGCGCCTGGATGATGTTCCCGATGATCTTGTATGTCGATCGCGAGGGGGACGCCAACAGTTATCCCGGGCTCTCGGATGCCCAATTCGTCGTCAGCCGCGACGGTGTCACCTGGGACCGTCGATTCAGACGTCCGTTCCTCTCACCCGGGCGGGATGTGCGAGACTGGGTCGACCGCAACCCGATCGTCGGCATCGGAATGCTCCAAACGGCACCCGACGAACTCTCCCTCTACTACTCCGAGCTTCTGCGGTGCGATGACTGTCGCTTCAGCCGGTGCACGATCCGAACAGATGGGTTTGTGTCCGCACGGGGCCCCTACGACCGGTGGGGTGAATTCACGTCACCACCACTCGAGACAGCCGGACAGGGCCTCGAAGTCAACTACAAGACGACGGGGGGCGGCGTCATGGACGTCAAAATCCAGGACGCCAACGGTAACCCTCTCCCCGGTTTCTCATTCGAGGACTGCGACACCCTTTTCGGCGACCTCATCGACGCGACCGTGACGTGGAACGGCAAAAACCGTTTCAGCCCTTCAGGCAAGGCCACCAGACTTCACATCCGACTCAGAGACGCCGACCTCTTCGCCTTCCGCTTTATCCCTTGATCACCTCACGGAGGGGCTATATCCGGATCTCTCAACGAGCTGAAGTGGGTGAAGGTGCCGTGGTTCCTGGCATGGGGGCGCGGTTAGCGTGTGCGGAACCTCTTCGGAATCTGCTCAGGGATGTTTATGTCTCCGACGGTAAGGAAGATCATATCGTTGAATGCGTCGAGTGTGCGGAATCCGCTGGCTCGGTTCTTGACGATTTGGACGATTCGGTTGAGGCCTTCGGCGATGGCGTTGGTAAGACGCGTGTTCACGAATGCGAGGACGCCGAAGAAGTGCTGTCGCAGGGTCCTGACGAACTTTCGCAGGGGTTCAAGTCGACTTCTGAGTGCGGACGTCGTCCAGCATTTCAGGAAGCGTTCGGCAGCCCAGGGCGCTTTGTATTCCCAGAACTGCTCGAACTCGTCCTTGAGTCTCCAGGCTCTATAGATTCGGTAGTTCGCCTTCTCCAGTGCTTTGAGTGTCCGAGTATCCCCTCTGGAGCGTGTCGCTGAGTGCCGGTAGAGGAGCCATCGGAGGCCCTTCATGGCTTTGCGCTCATCCGGGGCAGCTTTACGCCACTGGTCCTTACGGACCTCGTCAACGGCGACATTGAGAGCCTTGACGATGTGAAAGCGATCGAGGACCAGCTTGGCATTCGGACAGTGTTCCTGGATGGCTCCGATGTAAGCTTCGCTCATGTCGCAGCAGGCCCCACTCGATCTTGGATCTCTGGTAGGGACTGAGAGCCTCTGTGAAGAACCGATCGATCGTTTTACGCGCCCTGCCGCGGCCAACCCACACCACGCAGGAGCGGTCCAGATCGTAAACGAGCGTGGCGTACCTGTGACGCTTGGCGTAGGAGATCTCGTCGATCCCGATGGTTTTGAGCCCTCGGATACGATGACCTTCACGAAGCCGCGTGATGGATCGGTGAAGGAGATCCGACAGCGTCGAGGCAGAGATGCGCAGTAACTCGGACGCCGCCTTCTGCGTCATGGTCTGGCAGTAGCGCAGCATGGCATACTCGAAGCGATACGTCACCCGAGAGAACCGCTCCGCCCACGGAATCTCCTCGACCACACGACCGTGGGTAGGACACCGAATCTCCCGAGGATGGTAGAGAAGCCAGACCCTCCACCCGCACACCGGAATGTCACGCCACCGACGCGGATGGGGCATTGTGCGGACGATTTTACCTCGACGGCCGCACTCCGGACAACAACAACCATTCTTATGGGGCTTTACGGCGATGACGAAGCAGCTTCTCCCCTCAAACCACCAGCTGACAACACGGAACCCCTTGAATCTCAGCAGTTCCGATAGTAATCTGCTCCCGGTCATAGGTCGCACCCCCTTCGCTTTGATTGTCCTACACACACAACCAAGCGTAGGGAACGATCTATGACCTTGTCATTCTATAGTTTCACCGTTGAGAAACCCGGATAGAGCCCACGGAGGTGCCCCGCTCATCCCGAGTGCCGGACTCAGGAAAGCGTTCTACCAGGTCGTTGCCGGATGCTCTTTGATCCGGTGTTCGAGGGACGCACGGGGACTATCCATCCAGCGCTCCGAACCCATGCCGCATTCGATCCCCCTAACCATTCCAGATACCATCTCCCGCTTCGACGAGAGATCTCACCTCCGAACGGTTGACCCGACAGTGCCTCGATCGCATCGCTGAATCCCAGAACCTCCTGAATGCCTTCGCTCTCGTGACAGAGGATCTCGCGATCGCAAGCGCCCGTGCTGCAGATGAGCGAAGGGCGAAGGGAGAATCCCTCGGTCCGCTCGACGGCATTCCCATCGGGGTCAAGGATCTGTTCGACCTCGAAGGCGTGCCTACGGCCGGCGGATGCCGCGCATACGCGAAAGATGTTGCAGCGAAGGACTCGAATGTCTGCGCGCGTCTGAAGGCAGCCGGCGCCGTCATCGTCGGTAAGACCACGACCCCCGAGTTGGCGTGCGGCTTCGAAACGATGTCCGACCTTCACGGAGTCACAACGAATCCGTGGGGGCCGAATCTCTCACCCCGAGGATCATCGGGCGGTTCGGCCGTCGCCGTTGCAGCCGGTCTGGCGATAGGGGCAATCGGAACGGATACGGGTGGGTCGGTACGGGGTCCAGCAGCTTGGTGTGGGTGGTGGGGTATGTGCCGTCATTCGGACTCATCGGACGTTCGGGCGTGCACCACTTCTCGACATCGCTCGACCACGTCGGGTTCTACGGTCGCTGTGTCGACGATGTTGCCTTCCAGTTCGATGCACTGGTAGGAAGAGATCCAGAGGATCCAGCCAGCCAGGACCCTCCGGACGCGTCGCTGTTGGAAAGGGTCCGGCCCGATGTCTCAGACCTCAGAATCGGTGTCATACGATCGGTAACAGAGTCTGCCGACAAGGAGGTCCGTCCATCCTTCGAACTGTCCTTATCCCATCTCGAGGCGCTTGGCGCACGCCTCAGCGACATCGAGCCCTTCGAAGGCATCGAGCTCGAGCATCCGATCGTAAATGCCGAATATGCGTCGAAGCACGGCGACCGGGTGAAACGGACACCAGAACTATTCGGGGCAAGGGTCCGACGACACCTGGAACGTGGGCTCGAGGTCCCTGAATCGGTTTATCGAGAAGGTCTCGAACACCGCGCCTCTTTGCAGACAGAGGTCGAGCGCCGGATCGATGGCATGGACGCAGTCGTCTGCCCGACAAGCCTCACGCTACCGAAACCACACGGAGAAGACGATCGGGCCAAGCAAGACGCCAACGTGACGATCCCCTTCAACATCGCCCGTCTCTCGATAATCGCCATTCCTAACGGCCTGTCTGACGGCCTGCCCACCTCACTGATGATCGGGGCCCGCAACGGACGGGACGAAGTCGTATTGGCCGTCGCCCGTGCGCTTCAAGGTGTAACTGACCATCACTTGAACTTGCCCCCGATGCTTTGAAAGCCCATGCCTTCAACAGCCGTCAAAGCACTTGGAGAAATTGCGCTACGGGTCAACGACCTTCCTGGAATGCGAGCGTTTTATTCGGAGACGTTCGGCCTCGAACTGATGGGCGATCATTCTGAGCACCACGCCTTCTTCAAGATCGCAGAGGGCTACGCAGAGCACACCGCCGTCCTCGCGCTGTTCCATCGTGACGTGGAGGTCAGCGCAGAACGCACGACGGTCGATCACATCGCGTTTACGATCGACCTGACTGACTACGAAACGGAAAAGGAGAGATTGGAGTCACTCGGTCTGGAGGTCCCGGACAGCCGAGCACGCTTGGGTTCAATGGCGATCGCTTTACGTAGACGACCCCGAAGGCAATACCGTGGAGCTCGTCTGTTTCGATCCAAACATCGAAAAGGGTAATGCCTTCCAACAGGACGATGCCCAAACAGTAACGCCCCCACACAGACGAGTGCGGGGGCGTACTACATTGCTTGATCGGTGACGATCAATGCGCTTCGACAGGGACGCCCTCCAACAGTCCTTTCTCGTACATATCGTTCCACGAATCCAGGAAGACCTTGTTCCACTGCTCCGTCAGCGGATGCTCGAGCATGTCACGATAGACCGTCCACATCGTCACCAGCTCATCCGCGCCGTCCCGGAAAGCGGCGTGAGCAGTTTCCACCGATCGAACCAGCGCCGCCATCACGAACGGGCGATGGGCCCAACCCTTGAACATCTGCGCGCATTCTCGAATCAGCTGGGTCGGATCGCCACCCACCTGCTTCACCGGATCGCAGAAGGGCAGGATGTGATCGACGCCGGCCTGAGCCACCGCGGCCGCCTGCGTCAACGAAAAGACCGTCGTGCAGAACGTCTCGACCCCTTCGTCCTTCAGGATCGCGAAGGCTCTCAGCCCGTTCGCCGAACACGGGATCTTCAGAATGATCTGATCGGAGAGGTCCGTGAACACCTTTCCAACAGCACGCAGCTCGTCGATTGTGTGTCCATCGATCTCCACCACGATCGGCTTGTCCGTCATTTCCAGATACTTTTCAACGACCTTGATCGCGGATCCGTGATTCTGGGCATATTCGTTGTGAACCACCGTGTTCAAAACGATACCCGCAATACCCATGGGCATCCAATCCTTCAAGTCGTTCGGGTCGCCGGCAAGCCAGATCGTCGGCCCTCTCCCTTCGCTGCGGGTGGCTGGCACGCGTCCTATCACGGCGGCCGAGCCGTTCGATTTCGTGATTCGTTCAGTTGCCATATCTGTTTCCTCCTGGATCGTCAGGTTGCGTACATACTAATACCGCACCCGATATTCTCAAGGAGAAAATGCACGACGGCAGAGAAAGACACCCCATTACTTGGCTGGCAACGTGGAACTCTGGAGCGAACAAGAAACCGACAAGCCATCGAGCTCCGCTTCCTATCTTAGTCATCGTGACCGACCTTGACCAGGTATCCCGATTCATCGACAACTACGACGTCATCCTGCTCGATCAGGGCCGAACCTTCATGTTTGACCTCGATCGCTTCGCGCCCGATGAGGACTTCGGAGCCGTCTACACCCGTCTCGGGGGGAGGGATCTGACCTCCAGAGTCGTGCAGGACATCGTGTGTCGAACCCTCGAGCGGCTGAAATCCGCATATGTCGATCCAGAACGCTACGATGACGTCCCAACCGCGGAGGAAGCTGTTGCCTTGACGGCCCCCGATCTGGCACGTGCCGAGCGCAGACGGTTGGCCGACATCGTGGGCGTTCAGGAAGTCGGAACAATCTCCGACGAACACGTCGCGATCATCCGCAATCTGGCCGAAACGCATCGACTCGGCATCGTGTCCAATGTCTGGGGACCTTCGCGCTTCTTCGAGGACAACCTGGCACAACGGGGCATCCTCGATTGCTTCGACGTTCGCATTTGGTCGTCCGATCACCGCTGCGTCAAACCCAGCCACCGACTTTTCAAGCATGCTCTGAAACTGTTCAACGTGCCGCCGGACAGAATCGTCTACGTGGGGGACGATCCGGAACGGGACGTCCCGCCCAGCAAAGCCATGGGTATGGGCGCCGTGTGGATCGACAACGGCACGCGCGACCAACCATCCACCATTCCGGACTTCGTCATATCCGATCTGAGCGAGCTGCCAGATGCCTGAAAGTCACGACGTCGACAGATGTTGAAGGATCGAGATACGTCGTGACCAGCACATATGTGGTACAGGGAGGGACCTGCTAGCATAGAGCACTCTCTAGCGAGATCGTTGCATTCAGCATTCTCAATCACGATCCTTAGCCCTGGTAGTGAGGAGACAACACCGAATGTCAGCCAGAGCGGAAACATTGTCACCCCGGTTCAGTACTTAACCGGGGCTCATTTTGACTTTCGGGAAGGACAGGGTAGAAAATGGATCCCGGCTCAGAGGACTACCGGGATGACAGGCGTTTGAGGCAAGGAATCCTATCTGGTGCGTTCAAATTCCCAATCACTGGAGATCAAGAGTCTCCGCCAGGAATACGACGAAGAGGGCTACGTCATCGCCCGTGGCGCAATCGATGTGGGATTGGCGGCAGAAATGATGGACCACGTTCACTGGCTGGGGAAGAAGCACCCTGATATCCGGCCGGAAAGCCTGCATCACAACCTGCTGGCGCACGATCCTTTCGTGTGGCGTCTGACCGGTGACGATCGACTCCTCGACATCGCAGAGCAGTTCATCGGTCCGAACATCGCCCTCTTCGCAGCCCACTACATCGCCAAACCACCCTACGATGGAAAGGCCGTCCAATGGCACCAGGACGGGTCCTACTGGCCCCTCGAGCCCATGGAAGTCACGACTCTTTGGGTCGCAGGCACACCTTCAACCGTCGAGAACGGCTGCATGCGAGTCCTCCCGGGCACACAGAACAAGAAACTCCTCAAACGCCGCGAGATGATCGAGCTGGATAAGAATAAATTCGTGCTCGGCGTCGGCATCCGCCCTCAGGACATCGATGATTCCGACGCCTTCGACCTCGAACTCGACGCGGGTGACATCTCCATCCACAACCCCCGGATCATCCACGGCTCGAACGCGAACACCTCCGATACGTGGCGTGTCGGGTTGACCCTTCGATACATCCCAACCACCACGTGGGACAAAGATCCGGACCGTCAGAACCTGCTCCTCCGCGGCGAGGCCGTTCCGGAAGTGGACAACACCTATACCGAGCGACCTGAATTCATCCCCGGTAAACACATGCCTTTCGCAGGTTGTGAACACTGGAACGTCCCTGCCCCACCCCAGACTTGATCCGTGGCTCCCCAGCCAATCCCCGAATAGGGCCCCGATCCTGCCTTACGCACCTCTCCGTGTCCTCAGTGGCCGTCTTTGACTCTCGTGCACTCCCTCTCGTGTCATCAGAAGGAGCATAGAAATGTACCGCAACATCCGAACCCTCTTTAACTTCGAGCCCGTCGCGACCGAGGAAGAAATAGAAGCCGCCGCACTGCAGTACGTTCGCAAGGTCAGCGGATTCACAAAGCCATCGCAGGCGAACGATTCCGCTTTCAACGATGCGATCGAAGCCATCGCCGCGGTCACGCGTGACCTGGTGGGCAGTCTCACCACCTCAACTCCGCCGAAGGATCGCGAAGAAGAGGCCGCCAAGGCAAAGGCACGCACCGCCAAGCGCTACGCAAAATTGGCTTCGTGATAATTGCCTGAAGACTTTCTCGAGGTCCACCTCGACACATCGTGGGTATGCGATGCGTCCGGCAACCTTCTCTCTCCTCTAACGAGCCAGCGAAGCGTCACAGGAGGCCTGCACCCCCGTATGTTCTGACCTGGTCTGACGATCGCTGGATCCACCGCTTCAGACCTGATGTGCCTACCTCGATTCGAGAGAGCGTGTCCGAACTGGTAAAGAAACACTGGCCGTTCGCAGATCCGACCTCTCCCATCCCCTTTTCGCTCACGCGGAGCCATCTGAGCCCCGTTCAGGCGAATCTTTCAAAGATCGTTTCGGGCCCGGCCTATCACATACCGGAGTCAGCGGGATCGCCCTCGAATGTCGTGATTCTCTCGCACGACAATGTCCAGAAGCTCTGTGCGGATACCTACCCGACCGTACACGAGGACGTGGATGACGAATACCCCTGCGTGGCCAAAGTGGTCGACGGCAAGGCCGTCAGCATGTGCACGACTGTCCGCCGATCTCCGCGCGCAGCGGAAGCGGGTGTCGAAACCCTCGACGCTTACCGGGGTAACGGCTTCGCCCGGGATGTCACGAACGCGTGGGCGAAAACCATCCTGGCCGAAGGAAGAACTGCCCTCTACAGCACCTTTTGGGATAATCAGGCATCACAACGCGTGGCGGAGAAGCTTGGCGCCGTCCAGTACGCTTCCGACTTTCGCCTATCCTGACCCAAATACAAGGCATCCCTCCCACTTGGTGCGCGTCGCCTCAACTTCCATTATCTTGTGCCTCACGTGAAATGGATTGAGCGGGATCCACGCAGAATGCCAGCCCGGGCGGCTGCGCGTGGCAGCGCTCGGATCAATACTGATGGAGGGAATTATGGCAGACGAAATTGGATTTGGAGTGCTCGGGTTGGGAATGGGAAAGGGTCACTGCCGTTCGGTGACCGAAGCGGCCGGCGCAAAACTCGTGGCGGCCTGTGAGACCGACGCCGAGCGGCTCGATCCCATCGTCGAAGAATACGGCTGCAAGGGCTACACCAGCTACGACGAAATGCTCCAGGACGACGAGATACAGGCCGTCAACGTCACAGTTGAGTCGGGCAAGCACGCCGAGATGGCCATCAAAGCCGCCGAAGCCGGCAAGCACATCATCCTCGAGAAGCCCGCCGACATCACGACCGACAAAGTCGACAAACTGATCGCCACGGTCAGAGATTGCAAAGTCAAAGTCGGATGCATCTTCCAGGCCAGAACCGACGACCTCAACATCGCCATCAAGGAAGTCATCGACACCAAACGGATCGGGAAACTGATCGGTGTCCACGGACATCTCCCGTGGTTTCGGGCCCAGAGCTACTACGAAGGCCCACACGGATCGTGGAAGGGCACGTGGGACCTAGATGGCGGCGGCTCGCTCATGAATCAGGGCGTCCACACCGTCGACCTCATTCAATGGCTCGGCGGCGGCGTAGCCTCCGTGATGGGGATGTATGGCGTGTTCGGCCACGACATCGAAGCCGAAGACCAAACGGTCGCGCTTCTGAAATTCAAGAACGGCGCGCTCGGCACCATCTACACAACGACCTGCTGCTATCCCGGATACGATCAGCTCATCACCATCTATGGCTCCGAAGGCTCTCTCATGAAAGATGCCTCCAAGCTCATCGGCTGGCGCATGCGGGGCGAGAACGAAGATGCCGAGGAGCAGGAAATGATGGCAAAGTTCGGCCCCCAGGATGAAAAGGCGGTGAGCGTCTCGGCTGACCCGACCGCCGTCAAACCCAAGGGCCATACCCTCATCATCCAGGACCTCGTCGAAGCGATTCGCGACGACCGCGATCCATTGATTCAGCTCGAATCGGCACGCGCACCAGTCGCCGTCATCAACGCCATCTTCGAATCCAGTCGCACGGGACGCGAGGTTAAAGTCGAAGGGTAACGGCACGCGCGAACTTTGCAAGCATCGAGGGCCTCGATCGATCGATCGGGGCCCTTGTTCTACCCTACGCGAGTGACCGCCTTTCCTGACAACTGACCGCTGACGATTGGTAACTTTTTCGACATGCCGACCTACACCTGGGAACGCATCACCGACCATGCCGGATTCGCCCCTCGGGACGGCGCGGGCGCCCTCGTCTTCGCCGGAAAGATGTGGCTCATAGGGGGATGGAATCCAGACGACAAGGATCACTTCCCCCGCATCTGCACGAACGACATCTGGTGTTCGGAGGACGAGAGCGATTGGACGTGCGTCAAACCGAACACCTTTGGGACCGACGCGTTCGATCGTGAGACAGATTGGGAGGGACGTCACACCGCGGGCTATGTGGTCCACGACAACCGAATGTGGATCGTCGGAGGGGATGCGAATCAGGGGCATTATCAAAACGACGTCTGGTCGTCCAGAGACGGCATCACCTGGACCCGTGAACTCGATCCCGTCCCTTGGGGACCTCGTGGGCTCCACTACACAGTCGCACACGAGGGCCAGATCTGGGTCCTCGGCGGCCAGACAGTACCTCAGTTCGCCCCTGCGATCGAGGCGTTCTACGCCGACATCTGGCAGTCACCCGACGGGATCAACTGGCAGGAAATCGAACGGAACGAACCCGCGTGGACACCGAGGGGTATGATCGGCGGATCCGCCGTCAAAGACGGCTGAATCTGGCTCGGAGGCGGCACCTACGACACGCCCCGGCGACCCGATCGCCGATTCTACAGCGAAGTCTGGAGTTCGGCCAACGGTGTCGATTGGCGACGTCACGTGGAAGAGGCCCCGTGGCACCCACGTCAGTATCACGAAGTCGCCGTCTACGATGACCGGCTGTGGGTCCTGGAAGGGTATCACAAAGAGAGTGGCAACCGAAACGACGTCTGGCACTCTGGGAACGGCGTCGACTGGCAAGAGGTTTCGGACACGCCCTGGGCGCCACGACACGCGGCGAGCGTCTTCGTGTTCGACGACGTCCTCTGGATGGTCACCGGCAACAACATGGAAAGCGATGTCTGGCGCCTGACCCGATCCGGTGGATAATGCCGCTCACCTTCTGACCATCTTCCCAACCCGGCAACGCTTTCCTCTTCGCCCCCCCAGAACTATCTTTGGACCTCAAGTCTTGGTGACACCAAAGTATCCCCCTCACTGCCCCCAGTGGCGCAGTTGGTTTTTCAAGAGAAAGCTCAAGCATGGACCAACGCTGTCTCGACCACCAGTTGACCGAAGAGGAAGCCGCCCAATTCAAGCAGAACGGGCACTTCATGATCGAAAACGTGCTCGAGTCCGACCACGTCGCCCGACTCGTCGAGATCGTCGACCGCGTCGATAAAGAGGAACGCGCTCGCTTGGGGCACGATGCACTCGAGCGCATCAACCACTACGACTTTATTGGGAAGGATGACGCGTTCCTCGAGCTGCTCGACTGGTATAAGACCTTCCCCAAGATCTGGGGCATCTTGGGGTGGCATGTCCAGCTCTACCACACGCACATGACCTACACGCCGCCCGAGCCCGAGGGGTCGTCCCTCGAAAAAGACGGTCTGGGTCTCGGCTGGCATCAGGATAGCGGACAGATCAACCAGGACTTCGAGAACGATCCACGACCGATGGTATCTCTGAAGATCGGTTTCTTCCTCACCGACACATCCATCCCGGGTCGTGGAAACTTTTTTGTTGCCCCTGGGAGTCAACTGCGCAACGAATTCCCCGGGGAGGATCGCAAGCAGCCTGTCGATGGCGCAACACCGGTACTCGCCCCGGCGGGTTCGGCCGTCTTCTTCGATCGACGGATCTGGCATTCGGCCAGCTCAAACTACTGGACTCAGCCACGTCGTGTTCTCTTTTTCGGCTACTCGTATCGATGGCTCCGCCCACGCGACGACATGACGGTCGACCATTACCTCGACCGCTGCGATCCCATCCAACAGCAACTCCTTGGTGTCACGCATTCCGGCGGTCGAGGTTACACATCGCCCCAGCCGGACGATGTTCCACTCAGAGCCTGGCTCGAGGAGCATGTAGGCGAAGAAGCTACGGCATAAAGCTGCAGAGGAGCAGGGGGCAGGGAGCCGGGGAGCGTGTCGTGTCGTTTCGTCCCGCTCCTGCTTAAAAGAGGGATGCAAGCAATGGATGAACGTTGTCTGGACCACTTGCTGACGGAAGAAGAAGAAATTCGCTTCAAGCGGGACGGATACTTCACGATCGAGGACGTGCTGCCTGGCGAACTGATCGACGAGCTGATTCCCGTGGTCGACCGTGTCGACGGCGAGTACCGCAAGGAAACCGATGCGGGCCCGAACGATCGCACGAACCTGCTCGACTTTATCGGACGCGACGAAGCTTACGTTCAGTTAATCGACTGGTACAAGACCTTTCCGAAAGTATGGGGTCTGATGGGCTGGCACATCCAGCTCTACCACACGCATCAGATCGTCACGCCGAGAGAACCCGAAGGGAAAACGTTCGAGAAAGATGGACCGGGCGTCGGGTTTCACCAGGACAGTGGCCGCCTCAACACCGATATGGAAACCGAACCTCGCCCCATGGTTTCCCTCAAGTGCGCCTTCGTCCTCAGCGACACCTCTGAACCCGGGCGAGGAAACTTCACGTGCATCCCTGGAAGCCAGTTGTGGAACAGCTTTCCCGGAGACGACCGAAAAGCGATTCCCGACGGTGGAGCCCAGATCTGCGCGCCTAGAGGATCGGCCATCTTCTTCGACCGTCGCATCTGGCACTCAGGCAGCGCGAACTACTACGACGATCCTCGCCGCGTCCTCTTCTACGGCTACTCCTACCGCTGGCTAAGACCCCGCGATGACATGACGGTAGACCACTACCTCGACCGATGCGATCCCATCCAGCAGCAGCTTCTCGGGGTGAGTCACACGGGTGGGCACGGCTACACATCGCCCAAACCCGAAGACGTCCCCCTCAAAGCCTGGATCGAAGAACATCTCGGCGAGGAAGCGGTTGTAGCATAGATCCTACTCTTTATGGCACGGAGATAGTTGACGCGTGATCAAGCTGTGTTACATCACGGGCGAGATGTCCGATGACCTCGACGAGGCACTCAGGCTGGGTGTCGAAGCCGGAGTAGACACTGTTCAGCTACGAAAGGGGTTATTCGGGAAAAACATCGATCAGCTCGAAGACGACGACATCCCGCGGGTAAAGGATGTGATGGCCAAGTATGGTGTTCGTGTCGGGATGCTCCTGCCGCCCTTCGCGAAATGCGACATCGAAGACACGGAGACGGTCTCTCTGCAACACGACATCTTCGTTCGCACGGTGGAAATCGCACACGCCCTCGATACGGACCTGGTCCGAGCGTTTCCGTTTCAGTCCGAAACGGGCGAACGTTGGAAACCGCCTCCTCTCGAACACTACCTGGATCGCATCGTAGAAAACCTGATACCCTCCGTCAGACACGCCGAAGCCGAAGGCATCACGATGTGTATGGAAGTCAACGGAGGAACGATCGGTGTCACCGAAGAACACACACGGCAAGTCATCGACGCGTTGGGGTCGAGAGCGGTCAATGCCATCTGGGAGATCGACTCCGGCTCACACCTGGGGTTGCCACCGACTCGAGGATACCAGCACTTGAAAGGCCTGATCCGCGACGTCCACGTCAAGGTGAATACAAAGGGTGAACTCGATCCCATCTGGGACACCGGGGAGACACACGCGGACGTGGTTCGGTGCCTCGCTGAGGTGACTACGACGGAATGATGACCATCGAGCATTGGTTCAACCAAGAAGGCACCCTCAAAGGTCTCCGTCAGCTGGGTGACGTCTTGTCTCAAGCCCAGGTATTGGCTGCCTCAGATTCCTAAATGACTCGGTGGTCCACGTAAGGAGCAAAGTGTGATACCCGCATACATTACGAGTGAAATGTCCGATGACTTCGAAGAAGCCCTTCGTCTGGGTGCTGAAGCAGGCATCACGACCGTCCACCTTCGCAAGGGCTTGTTCGGAAAGGACATCGAGCAGGTGGGGCAGGAAGAGATCGACCGCGTTCAAACAACGCTCGCCAAGTTCGGAATGAACATTGGCGTGCTGATGCCCCCTTTCGGAAAGTGCGACATCACCAACGCGGAGATCGTCAAAGAGCACCACGAGATATTCGCTCGGATGGTTGACATCGCTCAAGCCTTCAACACGCGGCTCATCCGCTGCTTCCCTTTCACCGGTGTCGAGCCAGAGGAATTCGATAGCCAACTCAACCGAATCGCGGACAACCTACGCCCGGCAGTGGAACGCGCCGAGGATGCAGGGGTCCTGATGCGCTTCGAAGTCGTCGATAACACAAGCGGTCGAACCGCCGCGCACACGCGCCGTGTCGTGGATGCGCTCGACTCGAACGCGGTCGCCGCGATATGGGAATTGATGACCGGCTCCAATGCGGGCGAAACACCGTCGCAGGGCTATCCTCATCTGCGGGGTTTGATTCGAGACATTCATATCAAGCCGAACGCCAGCGGCACGATGGACCCACTCGTCAACACGAGCGAGTCCCTTTCCGACGTCATTTCCTCACTTTCCGATGACGGTTACGCCGGCATGCTCACCATCGAGCATTGGCACGGCACGGAGGGCACCCTCGATGGGCTCCAAATCCTGAGTGAAGCCTTGGAGCAAGTCCAGGTCTGAACCATGCCCACGGTCGAACTCCTGGAAGCCTACGCCGACGCCTTCAACCGTCACGACATCGACGCGATCATGAACGCGATGACAACAAACACGGTCTTCATCCCATCCAGCGACACGCGGATCGGAAGTCACGACGCCGTGCGTGACACCTTCTCGGACATCTTCGCTTCCTACCCGGACGCCAAATGGTCTGATGCCGTTCATTCTGTCAGCGGAAACCGGGGAATCTCCGAGTGGATGATGACGGGCACCGATGTGGACGACGGTTCCACCATCGAGGTGCGCGGGTGCGACATCTTCACCTTTGAGGGTGACCTGATCGCCGTCAAAGACTCCTACCTCAAGTCCCCCGAACCCTCCACCACCTACCCGGGTTCACACCAAGTTTCTTCCCGACTCAGGCCTCGTTCCGAGGGGTATCCACGCCCTCAGTGTCCTCAGTGGCTGATCTGCCTTTATGATACTCGCCTGCAACGCGATGATGCGAGATCCCGCCAATAGGGAGCGGTGGCTCCCGGTCGAGACATTGATCGACCAGGTGAACGATCTCGGCTTTGACGCCATCGACTTCCAACTCGAACGAGGGTTTGCATCACACGATACGGCCTATCTGGAATCGATCAGGAGGAAGTGCGAGGACTTCGATCTTCCGATCGGCTTCTTCGGGGTCGGCGGCGGCTTCGTCGGTACGAAAGTAAATGACGAGGGACATCCCGTCGGCATCCCACTCGGCACCGAAGAGATGGACCATCGCATAGAGGAGGCGAAATCTGCAATCGAAGCGTGCACGATCGTCGGAGTGCCCTTGATTCGATTGTTCGCCGGCGGAATTCCGGAAAGGAGCGAGGACCGAGACCAGCTATGGCAGGATCAGATCGACGCCGTAAGGACACTCTGCGACTACGGGAGCACACGCGGGGTCAAGGTCGGACTCCACAATCACCCACCCGCTATCGCTCCGACCGGCGACGACATTCTCAGGTGGATCGCGGACGTCGATCACGAATACCTGACCCACATCCTCGACACGGGGCAATGGTATGGGTCGCCGGGGACGAACCTTGACGGCAATACGATTCCCGGCGTCGACTTCTACGGTTTCATGGAGCAAACAGTCGCACACACAACCTATGTCCGCACGAAGATCTACAAGATCGACTCCGGCGTAGAAGAGTGGTTGGACTATCCCCGCATTGCGAAGATCATCCTCGATGCCGGCTATGATGGTGTCATCTCCATCGTCTTCGAAGATCGCAATAACAGCTGTGACTATCTGGAATGCTGGAAACTTGGCGCCGCCCACCTACGCAAGTGCTTCGACCTCACGTCCTGATCACTCCCACGCCGATCCGGCTGATCCTGTAACTGGAAATCGCCATGGCACCAGCGGAATCACGCCCGAACATTCTCCTGTTCATCACTGACGGTCAGCAAGCACGCACGCTTTCGCCCAACAGCGACTGTCTCACACCGACGATCGATGCCCTCATACAACGCGGGGTGCACCTCACGGGCGTCCACACTCCCCTCCCCACTTGCTCCCCTGCTCGCGCGAGTCTGATGACGGGGCTCCTGCCGCACAACCACGGTGTCCTCGAGGTCGAGCACGGCGTCGACGACGATCAGTGCGTCCTCCGCGATCAGCATCCGCATTGGGCGCAGCGGCTGTCGGAATCGGGCTACGCCACAGCCTATTTCGGCAAGTGGCACGTCGAGCGTACGAATGAGCTCGATCGGTTCGGCTGGGACACGTTCGAAGCAAAGGGCCGGGCGACCCACGCGAACGCGTCGCAGAAGGGCCTGAATGTCGATGATACCCTGGACCCATCAACCGTCTATCTGTACCAGGGTCTGGACGGCTACAACGACACGCTTAAATACGCGGTAACCGACGCGCCGCCGGAGGAGCGCCAGATCGGTCATCCAGCGAACCTGGCTTGTGAATGGCTGAAGGATGCCCCCACTGACCAGCCCTGGTGCTGCGTGGCCAGCCATTACGAACCGAACGAAGCCCTCATCGTCGGCCGCGAAGCTTACGAGCAGTATGACGTTGGGTCGATCGCGCTACCCGAGAACCTGCACGACGAGATGGGCGACAAACCTGCCATCTATCGTCGTGACCAGCAAATCTGGAAAGACTTCACCGAAGAGCAATGGCGGGAGACCCTGGCGTGCTACTACGGGCGCATCACGGAGCTGGATGCACAGATCGCTCGCATCCTCGATGTGCTCGATGCAACGGACCAACTCGACAACACGATCGTTATCTTCACGTCGGACCACGGACGCTACGTCGGTGGCCACGGGCTCGAAGCCCATAACTTCGGCGCCTTCGAAGAGATCTACGCCATCCCGATGGTCGTTGCCGGTCCCGGGCTCGCCGCAGGCGTTGCAACCGATGCACGAGTTGGATTCCACGACCTCTGCCCTACGGTCCTCGAACTCGTGGGTCTAGAGCCGTTTGATGCGCCCGACTCCAAGTCCTTCGCCGATCTGCTGCGGGATCCGACTCAGGCTGCACAGAACCACCGCGAAGGATACGCCGAATACCACGGCACCCGATTCCGCCTAACCCAGCGGATTCTCTGGCAGGATGAATGGAAGTTCGTCTTCAACGGCTTCGATTTCGATGAACTCTATAACCTGCACGACGATCCATGGGAGATGACCAATCTCGCCTCGCTCCCTGAACAGGCAGGCCGGGTGAGTCGGATGATGACGGGAATCTGGCGCCGCATGCACGAAACCGGGGATACGACGATCCTGAACACGCACTATCACTCGATGCGATTTGCCGCTGTCGGTCCGAACCTCGGATCTGTTGACTAGTGGGCTGTTACGAAAGTAGTACTGGACTTTTGCTGCCAGACTGAGCGGCGTCAGTTCGAGCGTAGTCGAGAACACGCCCGTTACGAATCGCGAATAGGGACCTCTCGACGGAGTTCATCCTGAGCCTGACGAAGGGCTCGAAGTGACCCTGCTCTTCTGATTTTAAAGGGCGATTAACGTAACAGCCCACTAGTGTCACGTCCCGCGTATAAGCTTCAAAAGTTTATGGACTTTCTCGAGGATTGAATCTGCCGTGGCGGTCCAGACGAAGGGTGTAGAATTCTCGTTGTAGTGATCAGTGAATTTCTTGATGCAGGCGATCAGGTCCTTGACGCTTCTGAAGGTGCCTCGTCGAATGGCTCTTTGGGTGATGATACCGAACCAGATCTCTACCTGGTTCAGCCAGGAGGCATATGTTGGTGTGTAGTGCACGTGATATCGTTTCCGTGAGGCGAGCCAACGCTTGACGTTCGGGTGCTTGTGCGTGCCGTAATTATCGACGACCAGATGGATGTCGAGATCCTTTGGGACGTTCTTGTCGATGTGCTTGAGGAACTGAAGGAACTCTTTGTTGCGGTGTCTGGGCTTGCACTGAGTCAGAACTTTGCCGGATGCGATGTTGAGCGCTGCAAAGAGGGTGGTCGTGCCGTTCCGGATATAGCTGTGAGTGACGCCCTCGACGTATCCGAGACCCAAAGGAAGAATCGGTTGTGTCCGTTCGAGTGCTTGAAGAGTTCAGGTCAATAGGTGTGTAAAAGAAATCAGGCGGCCATCTTCCCGGTTTCGACCTGCGGTCCGGTTGAGTGTTTCTGATCGTAGACTTGTTGTAGCAAGTGTGGCGCGGTGAGTTTCCTGAATCGGCTCTCTGCGACCTTGAGCGTACGCCAGATGAGAGCCGTGGCGTTCCTGACTTTCTTGAATCGCCTGGCGGCGTTTGTGCGAAGCCGAACGGAAGCAAAGGGGCTCTCGACGACGTTCGTGGTTCTCAGGTGTTTCCAGTGTTCCTTCGGGAAGTCGTAGAACGTGACCATCCGATCCCAGTCTCTTTCGAGCGTCTCCACGGCGGCAGGGAACTGTGAGCGATACCGTGCGGCAAAGCGTTTCCGGAGCTTCTCGGCCTCCTTTTTCGTGCCGGCATAGGGGATCTGGACGAGCAGTGCGCGGGCTTCAGCCTGTGCACGCTTGGCGACCTTGTCGAGCACGTTGAGGATCTTGTGGTTCCAGCACCGTTGTTGCCGGCTCTCTGGCCAGACCTGATCAACGGCCGCCCAGATGCCCATATTCCCGTCCGCGGCGATCAGGACAGGATGTTCGAGCCCGCGATCCCGGAGATCCCGGAGCACCGTGAGCCAGGATTCTGTAGACTCTCGATAACCGGGTTCTATCGCCAGGATCTCCTTGCTGCCGTCGCTCATCGCGCCGATCACGACCAGCAGACACGCCTTCTCGCGCTCGAGCCCGGCTTTGACGTAGATGCCATCAGCCCAGGCGTAGACCAGTTCGCGATTATCCAGACGCCTTTCTTTCCAGTCCTGGAAGTCGACCTCCCACTTCCCTCGAAGACGAGCGATCGAGGTCGGCGAAAGCGGCGCGCCATCACCGAGCAGCGCACGCAAAGACAACTCGAAGTCGCCCTGGGAGAGACCGTGGAGATAAAGGTCGGGAAGCAGATCTCCAATGGCCCTGGTTCTCCGGGCGAACAGGGGGAGGATGCGGCTTTCAAACCGCTCTTCCAGACCACGAACCCGGGGACGCCGGACCTTGATCGTTCCGCAGCTCGTCGAGAGACGCCGGGGCTTGCCGTAGCCGTTCCTGTAGCCCCTGGAGCTATCGACCTCGGCTCGGCGCTCATACCACGACCGGCCCAAGAACGCGGTCGCCTCCTCCTCCAGAATGGACTGGAACCGGCCCTGGATCTCTTCACGGATCCAATCGTCAACCGTCTCCCACGTCGGCATGGACTTCAATGGGGCTCTATGCGTATGTTCCTTCACGGCGATCCTCCTTCCCAACCGGGCCTCTCACCCGGTTTTGTGTGAATCAACTATCTCACGGGAAGGGTAGGGTCGCCCTTTCTCTTTTTCCACACCTTTTGATTATAGCTCGTGCTTGAATCTGGCTCTTCTCGTCTACACAGAGCACCATCGCGTTGTCCGGTGGGTTCAGGTATAGACCGACGATATCCCTGACTTTCTCGACGAAGAAGGGATCGTTCGACAGTTTGAAGTGCTTCTGTCGATGCGGTTGCAGGCCAAAAGCTTTCCATACACGTTGAACCGAGGACTTGGAGAGCCCCGTCTCGTCGGCCATCGAACGACAGGTCCAGTGGGTGGCACCCTTCGGTTGCTTCTTGAGCGTCTTGTAGATGAGGGAGGAGATCTCTTCGTCGCTGACCGACCGTGGCCCTCCAGGACGCAATTCGTCATACAGTCCCATCAAGCCTTGCTCGCAGAAGCGACGACGCCACTTGCCGACAGACGCTCCGGACAACCCGACTCGTTCCGCGATCTCCTGATTGGTCAGACCGCAATCGCTCATCAAGACGATCTTCGCGCGACGCACCAAAGCGTGAGACATGCTACGCGAACGAGACAATGACTCGAGTTGATCGTGGACCTCATCACTGATGTTCAGTGGCTGTAACGGACGACCTCTAGCCATCGGTTCCTCCCAAGAATGAGTGCTTGAGGAACCATACGACAGAATCGAATATTTTTCTAGTTATTCCCGGGACGTGACACTAGTGTCACGTCCCGCGTATAAGCTTCAAAAGTTTATGGACTTTCTCGAGGATTGAATCTGCCGTGGCGGTCCAGACGAAGGGTGTAGAATTCTCGTTGTAGTGATCAGTGAATTTCTTGATGCAGGCGATCAGGTCCTTGACGCTTCTGAAGGTGCCTCGTCGAATGGCTCTTTGGGTGATGATACCGAACCAGATCTCTACCTGGTTCAGCCAGGAGGCATATGTTGGTGTGTAGTGCACGTGATATCGTTTCCGTGAGGCGAGCCAACGCTTGACGTTCGGGTGCTTGTGCGTGCCGTAATTATCGACGACCAGATGGATGTCGAGATCCTTTGGGACGTTCTTGTCGATGTGCTTGAGGAACTGAAGGAACTCTTTGTTGCGGTGTCTGGGCTTGCACTGAGTCAGAACTTTGCCGGATGCGATGTTGAGCGCTGCAAAGAGGGTGGTCGTGCCGTTCCGGATATAGCTGTGAGTGACGCCCTCGACGTATCCGAGACCCAAAGGAAGAATCGGTTGTGTCCGTTCGAGTGCTTGAATCTGGCTCTTCTCGTCTACACAGAGCACCATCGCGTTGTCCGGTGGGTTCAGGTATAGACCGACGATATCCCTGACTTTCTCGACGAAGAAGGGATCGTTCGACAGTTTGAAGTGCTTCTGTCGATGCGGTTGCAGTCCAAAAGCTTTCCATACACGTTGAACCGAGGACTTGGAGAGCCCCGTCTCGTCGGCCATCGAACGACAGGTCCAGTGGGTGGCACCCTTCGGTTGCTTCTTGAGCGTCTTGTAGATGAGGGAGGAGATCTCTTCGTCGCTGACCGACCGTGGCCCTCCAGGACGCAATTCGTCATACAGTCCCATCAAGCCTTGCTCGCAGAAGCGACGACGCCACTTGCCGACAGACGCTCCGGACAACCCGACTCGTTCCGCGATCTCCTGATTGGTCAGACCGCAATCGCTCATCAAGACGATCTTCGCGCGACGCACCAAAGCGTGAGACATGCTACGCGAACGAGACAATGACTCGAGTTGATCGTGGACCTCATCACTGATGTTCAGTGGCTGTAACGGACGACCTCTAGCCATCGGTTCCTCCCAAGAATGAGTGCTTGAGGAACCATACGACAGAATCGAATATTTTTCTAGTTATTCCTGGGACGTGACACTAGATTCCTCACAGGAACGCACAATGAGTCGACGTCGCATTTTAACGATCGCAACGCTCGCTGCTCTCCTGCCAGATCCTGCACCGGCTCAAGAACAGGATCTGGTCGAAGGTCAGACACTCTACGATCAGGCCTGCGCCAAGTGTCACGGCGCCGACCTTCAGGGCGGCAAGGCTCAGAGTTTGATCGACGGTGTCTGGCAGTTCGGATCCTCGAGCAGTGACATTCGACGCAACATCAAACACGGGATCGCGCACCCGGGGATGCCCGCGTTCGACGGCGCACTGACCGACGACCAAATGCGCTCGATCGTGGCCTACATCGAACAGAAAGAGGAAGAAGCCGGCGTCGATCCCCCGCCCATCCCTTCGATCCTTCAGTCCATCAACTATCTGCACATCGACGTGGAGATCTTCGCAGAAGGACTCGAGATCCCGTGGGGCATCGACTTTCCGACTGCCAACACGGCCTTGATCACCGAGCGCCCTGGCCGTCTTCGAGTCGTTCGTGACGGAACGTTGATGGCCGAGCCAGTAAACGGGATTCCCGAAGTTGTGGCCGAAAGTCAGGGCGGCCTGATGGATGTTGCCATCGATTCGGGCCACGACCAGAACGGTTGGATCTACCTGTCCTACAGCCACAAGCTCGAAGGTATCCCCGAGGGCAAGCGGCGCGAGCTCGCGATGACCCGCATCGTACGTGGGAGAATCCAGAACAACACGTGGGTTGACCAGCAAGTCTTTTTCGAAGCGCCCCACGAAACCTATCTGACAACCCGCCATCATTATGGTTGCCGCATCGTGTTCGACCCGGACGGCTACCTATTCTTCGCCATCGGCGACCGCGGTCGTTCCAGCCAGGCCCAGGAACTGACCCGACCTAACGGAAAGATTCACCGAATCCATCGCGATGGGCGGGTCCCCGATGACAACCCATTCACGAAGACTGACGAAGCCTTGCCCAGCATCTACTCCTACGGACATCGGAATCCGCAAGGTCTCGCCATTCACCCCGAAACAGGCAAACTGTGGATCACCGAGCACGGACCGATGGGTGGCGATGAGCTGAACCTCATCGAAGCCGGCCTCAACTACGGCTGGCCCGAGGTTTCATACGGTCTCAACTACGACGGGACGATCGTCACCGAACACGTGTCCTTGCCTGGCATGGAACAGCCAAACTGGTTCTGGCGACCCTCCATTGCGGTGTGCGGACTGGATTTCGTGAATGGGAGTCTTTTCAAGAGCTGGGAAAACCGTCTTCTCGTCGGCGCGCTCAAGTACGAAGAAGTCCAACTGCTGACGATCCACGACAATCGAGTCCTCCACTACGAAACCGTCCTCAAGAACGCCGGACGTGTCCGCGACGTCCAAACAGGCCCCGACGGCGCCATCTACATCGTCCTCAACAGACCTGGCACGGTTCTGAGGCTCACCCCGGGCGAGGGCCCGATGCCTCTCGACGAATAAATTCCGGTGTACACAAAAAAGGCTCTATCCGGGTTTCTCAACGGTGAAACTATAGAATGACAAGGTCATAGATCGTTCCCTACGCTTGGTTGTGTGTGTAGGACAATCAAAGCGAAGGGGGTGCGACCTATGACCGGGAGCAGATTACTATCGAAACTGCTGAGATTCAAGGGGTTCCGTGTTGTCAGCTGGTGGTTTGAGGGGAGAAGCTGCTTCGTCATCGCCGTAAAGCCACATAAGAATGGTTGTTGTTGTCCGGAGTGCGGCCGTCGAGGTAAAATCGTCCGCACAATGCCCCATCCGCGTCGGTGGCGTGACATTCCGGTGTGCGGGTGGAGGGTCTGGCTTCTCTACCATCCTCGGGAGATTCGGTGTCCTACCCACGGTCGTGTGGTCGAGGAGATTCCGTGGGCGGAGCGGTTCTCTCGGGTGACGTATCGCTTCGAGTATGCCATGCTGCGCTACTGCCAGACCATGACGCAGAAGGCGGCGTCCGAGTTGCTGCGCATCTCTGCCTCGACGCTGTCGGATCTCCTTCACCGATCCATCACGCGGCTTCGTGAAGGTCATCGTATCCGAGGGCTCAAAACCATCGGGATCGACGAGATCTCCTACGCCAAGCGTCACAGGTACGCCACGCTCGTTTACGATCTGGACCGCTCCTGCGTGGTGTGGGTTGGCCGCGGCAGGGCGCGTAAAACGATCGATCGGTTCTTCACAGAGGCTCTCAGTCCCTACCAGAGATCCAAGATCGAGTGGGCCTGCTGCGACATGAGCGAAGCTTGAAGCTTACATCGGAGCCATCCAGGAACACTGTCCGAATGCCAAGCTGGTCCTCGATCGCTTTCACATCGTCAAGGCTCTCAATGCCGCCGTTGACGAGGTCCGTAAGGACCAGTGGCGTAAAGCTGCCCCGGATGAGCGCAAAGCCATGAAGGGTCTCCGATGGCTCCTCTACCGGCACTCAGCGACACGCTCCAGAGGGGATACTCGGACACTCAAAGCACTGGAGAAGGCGAACTACCGAATCTATAGAGCCTGGAGACTCAAGGACGAGTTCGAGCAGTTCTGGGAATACAAAGCGCCCTGGGCTGCCGAACGCTTCCTGAAATGCTGGACGACGTCCGCACTCAGAAGTCGACTTGAACCCCTGCGAAAGTTCGTCAGGACCCTGCGACAGCACTTCTTCGGCGTCCTCGCATTCGTGAACACGCGTCTTACCAACGCCATCGCCGAAGGCCTCAACCGAATCGTCCAAATCGTCAAGAACCGAGCCAGCGGATTCCGCACACTCGACGCATTCAACGATATGATCTTCCTTACCGTCGGAGACATAAACATCCCTGAGCAGATTCCGAAGAGGTTCCGCACACGCTAACCGCGCCCCGATGCCAGGAACCACGGCACCTTCACCCACTTCAGCTCGTTGAGAGATCCGGATATAGCCCACAAAAAAGGCTCCGCCATCCCGGCGAAGCCGTCTCTACGCTTGTCTTGTCAATGGTCACCGGTCAGTGGTCATTCCCACCGCCGACTGCCGACCGCTCACGGGTTCTCTCTCTCTCTTCCAACGGCGTCCAGCCCTTACCCGGGCGATCGATCTTCACCTTGTCCCACTGTTCCCGCAACTTCGCGAACTCGTCGGCATCCGTCAGTTCTTTTCCTGGCTCCTTGGGATCCCGAATCACGAAATAGGCTTCCCCAGGGAAACACGCCATCGTTACAGGATCCCGTTCCGGCGTATAGTCTGACGGCACCTCTCCGACGTTGCTCGGGACACTCGCATCCTGATACCGGAGATCCATACTCCACCGAACAACCTCCGTGTTGTTCTCGAAGGATGCGTGCGGCGTCATGGCGGTCATGAACAGAACCGACCCCGCTGCCATTTCAACGGGCATCGCCCCCTGGGGCACCTCCTCAGGTGCAATCTCCAGAAAGCCGGCGTGACCGCCTGTATAGTGCTGAATGATCCCTTTGTCCTGAACTTTAGGAATCACCCACAGACAGCCGTTTTCGAGCGTGGAATCCACCAGCGGGACCCAACAGGTCACCATTTTATGTTCGTAGCAATGGGACAAGGAATAGCCAGCGTCCTGGTGCACGGGACCTCCCCCCGCAGGTACCCGGGCACCTTGGGCCGAATCCTGTAGATCGATGTCGCGACGATGTCGGGGCCGATGATGTCTTCGATGCAATCGATCAGAGGGCGATGTCGGAGTGCCTTCAGGATACCTGGACCGTGAAATCGTCCCGACGAGATCGTCATAAGCACCTCGTGGGCCGCATCGGGGTCGTGTCGATGAATCTTCGTAAGCCGCGTCTCGAACGACTCATCCCCGAAGTCCCGATCCAGCTTCCCCTCTCCCATCAGCTCATCGCACTTCTCCTGAATCGCCCCCGTCAAACCGTCCCGCAGAGGCTCCAGGTCCTTGTCTGAGTAGACCCCGTCTTTGACGAGGTACCCGAGTGTGTTGAATTGTTCTATCTCTTCCGTTGTCAGACCCATTCGATGTGACTCCACGTTCGCCGGCTTGTGTCATCTATTCGCACTAAGTAAAAGATACCGTCAAACTGTGCGGAAGCCTGCCCCGAACGAATGTGAGGGGAAGTGTCGGGCCTCGAAAGACACCAGGCAAGTCTGTTCTGACGCTTCACCGAATCGGGTTTCCCCCCACTTATACGTGTCGCGACAGGCGCCGGTAGGCTCTCACCTCCACGGATTTCTGTTCCAACTGCGGCGTACCCTCCCAACATCCGTGCCAACCCAGGGTTTGACCGCCTCCGTCGGATCGGCGCCCTGGGCTAAGTTCTGCCGCCCCTACAGGGCGGAAAGCTTCGCATTGACATCGTGACATCAGGCAGCCGGACGAACCTCGATCTCTTCCCCGAATCGGTCTCCGAATCCACGGACACTCCCCATTTCGTGTTCATCCGTGTTCAGGCGCCTGCCCTGAGCGCAGTCGAAGGGTGGTTCCCCCGCCTCTACGCCCTTTCGCAGATTCTCCTGGTTCGTTATCCTGCGGGAGCAACGATCCCACCTCACACACGAGACCATCTATGACCGAAGACGAAAAATACCTCTTCGACATCAACGGCTACATCGTCGTGCGCGATGTTCTCTCCGATGAGGAAGTTGCGAAGGCCAACGAAGCCATCGATCACCACGCCGACAAGATCCGCGAACGTGTCGGCGACCTTTCCCTCTCACGCGACTCGAAGACACTAAAGGGCATCACGGGCCGGGGCGATCTGGGTGGTCTGCTGGCCTGGGAGAAGCCCTGGCGAGACCCTTTCCGCGCGATGATCGCGCATCCACGTATCGTGCCCTACCTGCACGAGATTCTAGGGCCCGGCTTTCGGATGGACCACAACGCCGGATTGATCACGATGCGAGAGGGCGCCGAGGGCCACACGTTCCACGGCTCGTCAGGCCCCGGTTTCGACCCTCACCAATACTACATCTTCAAAAATGGACGAATGCACAACGGCCTGACGGTCGCGTCCTGGCAGCTGGCCGACACGAACCCCGGAGACGGCGGCTTCTGCCTGATCCCGGGCAGTCACAAAGGTAACTTCACCTGTCCGGAGGCAATACGGAAATACGAGATCCATCGGGAATTCATCAAACAGATCACGGCCAAGGCGGGCGACGTCGTCATCTTCACCGAAGCCACGACGCACGGGACGCTCCCGTGGAAAGCCAAGCATCAGCGTCGCTCGCTCCTCTTCCGGTTTTCCCCCAACTGTCTGGCCTACGCCAAAAGCTACCTCCCCTGGCCAGAAGGAATGCTCGACGATCTGACGCCCGAACAACAGGCCATTCTCGAACCGCCCTATCACACACGTCTGGACCGCCCGATGCTGGACGATGCGGGCAAACTGCCTACGTCAGGAGCCTGACATGAGCACACCCGACCTCTCCCTCCCGATCGTCGCACGCCTCTACCGCTACCGCAACATCCAGAGCGTGTTCCCCTTGCCCGACTGGGGCACCCTCGCCCAGTGGAAGCGCAAACGACAGCAGATTCGACAGCACCTATGGCTCACCACGGGGCTGAACGATCGCACGACTGCGTTCAGGGCAAAGGGACGCGTCATCAAGACGTTCGAGCACCAGGGGATCGACATCGAGAACATCCGTGTCGAGACGTTGCCCGGACTCTATGTCATGGGCAACCTCTACCGTCCGAAGAACCCGAGTGGCAAACTCCCCCTTGTGCTGCATCCCCACGGCCACGGGATGCATTCGAGAACAGAGCCACTCGGTCACGGATCGGTCCCTCACCGCGCAATGAACCACGCGTTCCACGGATTCGCGGCCTTTGCCTGGTCGATGATCGCCCACGCGAACGACGCCATGCAGATTGCCCATCGCGCGCTCCTCACCGGCAATGAGAAACGCGTCTGCAACCTTCTCGGGCTGAGCGTGTTCGGCCTCCAGACGAATAACAGTATGAAAGTGCTCGACTATCTCCTCACTCGAAGGGACATCGATGCCCGTCGGGTCGGTTGCACGGGCGAGTCCGGTGGAGCCACGCAGACCTATTTTCTCGCAGCGCTCGACGATCGTATCAAAGTCGCCGCCCCGGCGGTGATGCTCTCTGGCCATTTCCAGGGTGGCTGTGTCTGCGAAAACACACCGTTGCTCCACCTCGACTACAGCACCGTCGACTACGCTGCCCTGATTGCGCCTCGCCCTCTGTTCCTGACCGGCTGTACCGGCGACTGGACGCACCACATGAAGGAACGAGAACTGAAGAGTCTCCAAGAACTCTATGCGCTTTACGGGAAGGATGAGCTGATCGACGGTTTCTACCAGGACGAGGCCCATAACTATGATCGGCGGTCTCGTGAGCACGTACTGGCGTGGATGACACGCCATCTCGTCGATCCGTCGTTCTCTCGACGCCGCGTACCCGAATCGAAGAAACCCATTCCGACACGCGAGCAGCTTCTCGTTCACGACACGCCGGTTCCGCCCGTTTCAAACGCAGTCACATCGCAAAAAGCCCTGATCGAAATGTGGCGAGATCTTCACCTGCGACCCGATCGAGAGCACAACATCACCGATATCCTCGGTCTCACGATGCCGACAAAAGACGACTTGCTCGTTCGGAATCAGACACCAGCATACGCCTGGTCGGGTGGTAAGCTTGCCGACAACCACTTCACCTACGGTCGCTTCAGCGAAGAAAGCGGGCTGACCTGTCGCTTCGTCCTTCCTCAAAAAGGGAAGAAGACACTTCTCGTCCTCCGAGCGTGGAAAAGCGAAAACGCCTACAGTCGATTCATCGCTCGACCGCCATCCAGCCTTCAGAGAGTGATCGACAAAGGGTATGGGGTTGTCGTTCCGCTCCTTTTCGGCCAACAGTCTCCGGAAGTCGTCAAAGCCTATCGCGAGCAGGTCGAGAACAGCTACCTTGCGACCTCCTACAACCGAACCACCCATCAGTACCTGGCCGGCGACATTCTCACGACAGCTGCACTCATCGAGCGCGATCTCGGCATCCCACCCAAGAACGTCATCCTCGTCGCTGAACGGGACATTGCCCTCGTGTCCTTAGTCGGTTGGTCCGCCATCGCCGGCGCGACAAAATCAGGGCCCATTGTCGCCGACCTGCACGGAATCGACCCGGCGAATCCATCACACTGGGCGCGCCACGCCTACTTTCCCCTCATCCTGCGTGGCGAAGGCGTCCCCGATCTTGCGCGGCTTTGGAAAGGACGACGCGGTGACCTCAGTGGTCTTTCAGGTCGGAGTCGCCGTCTCTTCCCATCGACCATCAAAACGCGTTTGGCGCCGCGCAGCCTCGATCAGCTCATCAACGCGGCGATCCGATAGCTCAGCAATGCCTGCGGCAATGGGAAGAATGCTGTTCGACCTCGCGCACCGTCACACTGAGCGGGAGTCGAAGTGTCGGTCATTGCCGTTGTCCCTTCAGATATGATCGGAGCTCGGATATCATCAACGCGATGCCTTTAACGCTTGTCGTTAAACGTGAATCGCTATATCTTGAAAAGTGATCAGGTCATTCCGCAACAGGGAAACTCGGCAGCTGTTCGATCGTCAGACAACGCGCAGACTGCCGCAAGCAATTCACCGAACAGCATTCCGAAAATTACGAATGATCCATCGGTCGACTACTCTGGACGATCTTAGAATACCGCCTGGAAACCGACTGGAAAAACTTCGGGGAGATAGGTCGAATCAGCATAGTATTCGCATCAATGATCAGTGGCGGATCTGCTTTCGATGGGACGGCAAAGATGCTTACGACGTCGAAATCGTAGATTACCACTAGAGGATAACGCAATGGCAAAACTCAAACCGCTTCATCCTGGCGAAGTTCTACTCGAGGAATTCCTCAAGCCTATGGAACTGAGCCAGAACCGTCTCGCGCTCTCTGTGAGCGTTCCTGCGCGTCGCATCAACGAAATCGTCCTTGGTAAGCGAGGCGTGACAGCTGATACGGCGCTGAGACTGGCACGATACTTCGGCATGTCAGCACAATTCTGGCTGGGACTACAGATGGACTATGAGCTGGACAGGGCAGAAGATCACCTAGCGAAGCGATTGGATAGGGAGGTGCGACCCTACAGGGAATAGCTACCCCTTTTCGGATCTCGGCTATCAACCGAATCGATATCCGAAATCCGATTGACGAAATCTGAGGTTAGAGATGGCAACACGTCACACGGCAAGGAAACGCGAATGATACCCGCACACACCTTCTCGAGCGCTCTCCCCTTGATGGTCGGCTGGATCGAGCCCGACGGCTCAAAAGACCCGGCCGGAGGAGGTGAGCACAAGCTTGGCGCTACGACTGTCGGCGGCCGTTCCGTCGATGTCCCCGAGTGTCGTGTCTGGTATGTGGAGCCTCGTCACGGGATGGACGGTTGGTCGTGGGACGACGTCATTGAAGAGGTCGGCCGGCAAAAGATCCCCGGTCTATCCGTCGGGCAACAGATCGATGACGCCACACTGGCAAGGCTCGGTGCGCTGGATCACCTCCACTATCTCGATCTTTCAGGCTGCGCGGATATCACCGATAGCGCTCTCCTCGAGCTCTCCAGCCTGGTCAACCTGAAGCGTCTCCATCTCGTCAACTGCAAGCAGATCACGGACATCGGTCTATCCGTCCTGCTGTCTTTTCCAAATCTCTGTGTGGTCCGTCTGGATCGCATGTCCGGCATCTCCGATGCCGGTGTCGCCAACCTTGCCGACCACACGGATCTACAGATGGTCACGATGCACAACGCGAACGTTGGAGACGGCGCAATCCGGGCGCTCGCCGGAAAACCCTCCCTCACCCACTTTGCTCCTGGCAGTCTCACGACCGACGACGGGCTTGCCACACTCCCGGAATACCCGGCGCTTGCAGAGTGGAGTGACGGCCGACAGACCTTTCAGAACAACGAATACGGCCCGCCTGTTCCTTCGTGTTTATCGTTCGATCTGAGAGGCGGTATGCCTATCACGGATGCCGGGCTCGTCCATCTCACCCAGTTCCAGGGTGTCTTCGAGATGGGACTTGCGCACCAATTGCCCGAAAGCACCGTCTCGGGCGTGGGCGCGGAACACATCGCGAAGATGGCAAACGTGCGAATCCTTCGATGGGCCGAAAAGGTCTGCGACAGTGAGACCCTCACCCACATCGGCACGATGGAATCGCTGCGCGACCTCATATGCTTTAACGCCACGGCCGACGACGAAGGCTTCACTGCACTCTCGGGATGTGACTCGCTCGAATACATCCTCACTCAACGATGCGACTTCATCACCCAGCCCACAGTCGAAGGGTTCTCACGCCTCCCCAATCTCACGCGTCTCAACGTCGGCGGGGAACGTCTCGACGACGACAGCCTGGAGCCGCTGTCTCGCTACCCCTGCCTCGAAGAATTCTGGCCCACGTTCTACGGAGATGCAGCCTACCGTCACGTCGGCCAGGTCAAGGGTCTCAAACGTCTCGTCAACATGTATTGCAAAGAAACGGGCGATCCGGCGACAGAGCACATCAGCGGCCTTACCCAACTCCAGAAGTACCACGTCTGGGGCACGGAGATCACGGATCGTAGTTTGGAACTGATGAGTCAGATGGACGCGCTCGAAAGCGTCCTGTTCTGGAACTGTCCGGGCATCACCGACGACGGGCTCTCACGCCTGACACGGCTTCCCCAGCTCTACACTCTCGATCTTCAACAGTGTGCGGGGCTGACACCTCGATGCGTCGAAGGCTTTCGTGCGGATGTGAGAGTCAACTTCCAGCCCTCGAATTAAGATCCAGGCAACCTGTCTGAAACCCAGCACCCTGACCTCCGGTCGAACGACCACGCCTAATCTTCCTGACGGAGGTTGGATGTCCAATCCGCTATTCGACACACCTTCTATCGACGTCTCGCCACTTGAATTTCTCGAGTCGGCGGGACAGATCACGCGCACGTTCGGCTTGCACACGCAGGACTCGGGCAACGATTCCTATATCATTGCCATCCACGACGAGAGCTACTTCGTCAAAACAGCTGGCGATCCCGCCTATTCCGATCCGCTGAGACCGTTCGACGGGCGCGTGAAGTTACTCCGCAACACAGTCCGATTGCGCCAGAGCTGCGACCATCCGAATCTCCCCATCCTCCACAACACCATCGAATCGCCGAGGGGTCCGCTGCTTGTCTACGAATGCGTGGAGGGTGACCTGCTGAGCAGTTCCAAAACAGACCCGACTTCCCTACAATCGTTTCCGTTCGATGCCAGTTGAGAGGATTCTCCGTGCTCTCGATTCGATCTACGACACGCACGTGGCCCTCTCCGAACGTAATTGGGTGATGGTCGACTTCTACGACGGCGCTGTCATCTACGACTTCCCGACCGAGGACATTCACCTCATCGATCTCGATATGTATCACCAGGGTCCATTGACGAACACGCTCGGACGTTGGTGGGGATCTTCACGATTTATGGCCCCGGAGGAGTTCGAAAAGGGCGCCGTCCTCAATGACCGTACGTCTGTGTTTACACTCGGGAAGAGTGCCGCCGTCTTCCTATCCGACACGACTCTCACCCGATCCCCCTTCCGCGCATCAGATGCTCTCTTCGACGTTGTGACGCACGCTTGCCAGCAAAACCCGTCTGATCGCTATCCCTCCGTCACCGCCTTCCACGAAGCCTGGCTCGACGCGCGAGGAGCTTGACCTGCGAAGGTTTGGGTGCCGATCTTGAGCGTTCCGGAATCCCACTTTTCGCGGAGCGATCTATGTCAGCCCCTCTGTTCGAGAACCGCACGGCGGTCGTTACTGGTGGAAGCCGAGGCATCGGGCGATCCATCTGCATCATGCTGGCCGAGGACGGTGCCAGAGTCGTCATCAACTATCGCGAGAACGAGGCGGCTGCGCAGGAAACCCTGTCGATGGTCGAAGCAGTCGGCGCGGAGGGGTTGCCCGTACGCGCGGACGTTTCCCAGGAAACCGAAGTCGCACGCATGATAGACGAGGTTCGCGGCCGCTTCGGCCCCGTCGACCTCCTCGTCAACAACGCAGCTATAGCAGCCAGCGAACATCACACGGCGTTCGGTTTCGACACGTGGCAGCGCATGTTTCAGATCAACGTTGATGGGCCGTTCCTGACCACCTGGGCTGTCAAAGACGGAATGCTCGAGCGCAAATTCGGGCGAATCGTCAACATCGCCTCTCTCGCCGGCATTGCGATCAAAAAGGAAATGATTCACTACGCGACGACCAAGGCCGCCGTCATGTCGTTCACGCGGCATTGCGCGGAGGCTTTCGCCCCTCACGTACGCGTCAATTGTGTGGCGCCCGGTTTGACGGACACGGAACTCGCCCGCTCTGCCAACCCGGACATGGTGGAACAACTCATCGCGGCCACTCCGATGGGCAGAATGGCGCAACCTTCAGAAATGGCTTCCGCCGTTCGCTTTCTCCTGTCGGAGGAGTCGAGCTACATCACCGGCCAGACGATCTCCGCGTGCGGGGGAAGAACCTAGTCGGACCTTTTCGATTACCTGACCCAATCCCCTATGCGAGGGACGGTTCGCGAACCGTCCTTACGATGATCTGATCCAGGAGAAAATGGCCATCGACCAAGATCTCTTCGAAGCCTACCGAGCCTCTCGCCCCAAGGCAGCCGCTTTGTTCGCTCGCGCAGAGAAATCGCTCGGCGGGGGCGTCGGCCACGACCTTCGCCACGCCACGCCCGTTCCTCTCTACATCGAGCGGGGCGAAGGGGGGCGGAAGTGGGACATCGACGGGCACGAGTACATCGACTTCCTGCTCGGGAACGGTGCGCTTCTGCTCGGGCACGCACCGCCTGCCGTCGTCGAAGCCATCGCTTCGGTCGCGGGCGACGGCACGCACTTTGGCAACGATCATCCCTTGCAAATCGAGTGGGCAGAGCGTGTCCAGGAGCTCGTTCCGTCCGCCGAGCGTGTGCGCTTCGTGAATTCAGGCACGGAGGCGACACTCCTGGCCCTCCGGCTCGCACGCGCCTTCACGGGTCGTACCAAGATCATCCGGTTCGAGGGTCACTTTCACGGTTGGCACGACGATTTGGTCCACGGTTACCAGCCGCCCTTCGACGCCGAGGGCTCGCTCGGAATCCCACTCGAGGTACGAAACCATACGGTCCTCGTGCCGGATGGGGACCTGATGGCTGTCGAACAGGCGTTGGATCGTGACCCGGACATCGCCGGTGCCATCCTTGAGCCGTCCGGTGCTTCGTGGGGACGGGTTCCTATCGATCCTGAATTCCTGAAGGGGTTGAGGGAGCTGACGACCCGAAGAAATGTCGTGCTCATCTTCGACGAAGTGGTAACCGGCTTTCGTTACAGCCCGGGTGGCGCTCAACAGTTCTATAACGTCGTACCAGACCTCTCTTGTTTCGCGAAGATCCTGACCGGAGGCATGCCTGGCGGCGCCGTCGTCGGTCGACAGGATGTGATGGCCTTGTTCGACTACACCGGTGATCCCCAGCACGACCGCTTCGGTCGGGTCGTGCATTTGGGCACCTTCAATGCGTCCCCCCTCACGGCAGCCGCCGGCATCGCGCTCCTCAAGCAGGTCGCCACGGGACAACCGATCGCAAAAGCGAATGCCGCGGCAGAAAAGCTTAGATCATCCTTCGACCAGGTCCTCGTCACCCACAACATCGCGGGTTACGTCTACGGCGTCTCCTCGACCTTCCACGTCTACTTTGAAACGGACACCGACCGGATACGAGCTGCTTCGACACGCGAAGACCTGAAAACGAAGGAACCGAAACGGCTGAAAGGGATGCCGGGGGACCTGATCGACGAGTATCAACGACATCTGCGGTTTCACGGCGTGGACATCATGAGCTCCACCGGGGGCGCCCTCTCATCCGCTCACGACGATCGGGACATCAGAGATGCGACGGCAGCGTTCGAGAAAACCGTTCTCGCGCTTCGCGACAGCGGCCTGATCCACACACTCTGATCACTGGGTTTTCCTGAATACCGAACACCGTTTTTTCCCATGTCAAACACCGAACTCTGCTACCTGACCGCGACCGAACTTGCGCTGCGTATACGCGAAAAAGACGTCTCCGCCCGCGAGGTCCTCGATGCCCACCTCACCCAGATCGATCGGATCAATCCAAAGGTCAACGCGATCGTCAGCATGGTTCCCGATCGGGCAAAGACGGCAGCAGCAGCAGCTGACGAGGCCCTCGCTCGAGGCGACACGATCGGCGCCCTGCACGGCCTGCCCATCGCGCACAAGGACCTCGTCGACACGGAAGGCATCCCATCGACACAGGGCTCGCTCATCTACGCCGACCACGTGCCCGAAGCGGATGCGCTCATCGTCGAACGCATCAAGGGAGCGGGCGCCATCACCCTCGGTAAGACCAACGTCCCCGAATTCGGAGCCGGCTCGCAGACCTTCAACCAGGTCTTCGGCGAAACGTTGAACCCCTACGACCTGAGCCGCACGTGTGGGGGAAGCAGCGGGGGCGCCGGGGCTGCCCTGGCTTGTCGCATGCTCCCCATCGCCGACGGTAGCGACCTCGGTGGTTCGCTTCGCAATCCGGGCAACTTCAACAACATTGTCGGATTTCGCGTCAGTCCGGGTCGCGTCCCGGGCTATCCAAACGGCATCGGATGGTTTCCTCTCTCGGTCCAGGGACCTATGGCGCGTACCGTCGACGACACCGCGCTCCTTCTCAGCGCCATCGCAGGTTTCGATCGGCGCTCCCCCCTCGCCATCGCCGAACCGGGTAAGCGGTTTCTCCAGTCTCTCGACCGAGACTTCACTGGCTGTCGCATCGCGTGGAGCCGTGACCTCAACGGCCTGCCCGTCGACCCGCGAGTCACCGACGTCCTCGAAGCCAAGCGCCACATCTTCAGCGATCTCGGCTGCGTCGTCGAAGATGCAGAACCGGACTTCACCGGTGCCGACGAAGCGTTCAAAGCAATGCGGGCGTGGCGGTTCGAGGTCGCCCAGCGTGACCATCTCGAGCATCACAGGGACAAAGTCAAAGACACCGTTATCTGGAATGCGGAAGCGGGACAGAAACTCACGGGCCCGGAACTGGCCACAGCCGAGCAGAAAAGGACTGAACTCTACCATTGCTTCCGCGTGTTCCTGGAGGACTACGATTTCCTCGTCTGCCCCGTCAACCAGGTCCCCCCGTTCGACATCAAGAAACCCTACATCACCGAAATCAACGGGGTGCAGATGGAGACCTACATCGACTGGATGAAATCGTGCTACTACATCACGGTCACATGTCATCCAGCCATCTCCGTCCCTTGCGGCTTCACACCTGAGGGCCTGCCCGTCGGTATCCAGATCGTCGGCCGCTACCAGGACGATTTCGGTGTGCTGCAGATGGCCAGGGGGTTCGAGTCGGCCACAGAGACCTGGAAACGTCTGCCGCCTGTGTTGGAAAAGTAGAGGCTGGGCACCCGACCTGAGGATCGCGTCCCTCTTTTGAGCGCACCCACACACATCACCTTATCGGACGAGCGGAAGCAGCGCATTCTCACCGGGCTTGCAAGACTTTACCGTGAGGATTTCGACGAGAATCTCAGTCCGTACCAGGTCAAACGTATTTTGGATTTCTTCGTCAAGTCCCTCGGCGCACCGGTCTACAACCAGGCAAATCGCCGACGCGAGAGCGTTTGTCGCTCGAAAGATGGAAGACCTCGACGCAGAGTTTTACGAACCTGAAGACGAGTCGTGATCGTCCAGACCACTGAAGTTCTTCTGTTTCCGATCCTGCGTCCTTCCCGGCCACTCCCTTCCGAGCTATCTTGATGCTTCATTCGATCACCGATCTTCCATTCGGAGTACTGAAATGACCGTTGCCGACGCCATCGCACATATCCTGAAAAAGGAGGGGGTCGACATCCTCTTCGCCTACCCCGTGAACGCCCTGATCGAAGCGGCTGCGAAGATCGACATCCGACCGATCCTGGTACGCCAGGAGCGCATCGGTCTCCACATGGCTGACGCCGTGAGCCGCCTGTCCTCAGGGGAACGAATCGGCGTCTTCTGCATGCAGACGGGCCCCGGAGCCGAAAATGCCTTCGGTGGCGTCGCTCAGGCGTTTGGCGAATCGGCACCCGTTCTCGCACTCCCGGGTGGTTTCTCGCGACCGCTCGCGCACATCTCGCCCAACTTTTCGTCCTACCTGAACTTCCAGCACGTCACGAAATCGTGCGAAACCATCACGGTGCCCGATTCCGTCACGGAGGTCATGCGTCGAGCTTTTACGCAGCTCAGGAATGGCCGGCCTGGACCTGCGCTCGTCGAAATTCCAGGGGATGTCTTTGGAGCGGAGATCGACGACGTCGCATACACACCGACGCGCGCGGTCCGCATTGGCCCGGATCCCGATGCCATCGATGAAGCTGCAGCCGCCCTGGTCGACGCCGAACGCCCCGTCATCTACGCGGGCCAGGGCATTCACTACGCAAAGGCGTGGGACGCTCTTCGCGATCTCGCCGAACTGCTGGAAGCGCCCGTCACCACGACCATCGGCGGAAAGAGTGCCTTTCCCGAAAGCCACGATCTCGCCCTCGGCACAGCTGGCAGGACCGTATCGTCAGCCGTCCACACCTTCCTGACCGAATCCGATCTCATCTTCGGGATCGGAAACAGCTTCACGCGAACACCCTTCGGCGTGAAAATCCCGGACGGGAAGACCATCGTCCACGCCACGCTCGACCCGGGCGACCTCAACAAAGACGTCGAGGTGCACCACCCCGTCGTCGGCGACGCCGGCCTCGTCCTCGCGGCACTCCACGAAGCCATCTCCGACCGGCTCGGCGGCAAACCCAGAGGCCGTCGCAACGACATCGCCGCCAAAATCAATAGCCTGGACGAAACATGGCTGACACAGTGGCAACCGAAACTCACTGACGCTTCGACGCCCTTCTCGCCCTATCGCGTCATCCGCGAGCTCAACACGATCGTCGACCTCAACAATACCATCGTCACCCACGACGCCGGAAGCCCACGCGATCAGATGACTCCCTTCTGGACGGCGACCGTTCCGCTCTCCTACATCGGCTGGGGCAAGACGACGCAGCTGGGGTACGGACTCGGGCTCGCCATGGGCGCCAAACTCGCCCATCCCGACAAGCTCTGTATCAACGTCTGGGGCGACGCGGCCATCGGTTTCACCGGAATGGACTTCGAGACCGCCGTCCGCGAGCGCATCCCCATCCTATCCGTCCTCTTCAACAACGAATCGATGGCCATCGAACTGCCGATCATGCCCGTTTCAACAGAGAAATACCGAAGCACCGACATCTCCGGAAACTACGCGAAAATGGCCGAAGCTTTTGGTGGATATGGAGAGAGGATCGAGTCACCCGACGAGATCGTTCCCGCAATCGAACGCGGGATTCGAAAGACTGAAGAAGGCATGCCTGCCCTGCTCGAATTCAAAACGACTAAAGAGCTCGACCTTTCGCTTTTCTGACCATCTGAGGAGATCACCGTGAACGCGGACTGTCTGAAACACTCGCTGACGGAACCAGAACGCACGCAGTTCGAAGAAAACGGGTTCCTCTTCGTCGAGGACGCTTTGACACGCGAAGAGGTCGATCGACTAATCGCCGCAATCGATCGACTCCACGGCGAAGCGCTCGAAGCCGATCAGACCGAACAAGGAAAGCCGTGGGGCAAGGCGAACTTGCTGGGTCAGGATCAAGCCTTTCTCGACCTCGTCGACAACCCGATCGTCTTGCCAAAGATCTGGGGCATCATGGGGTGGAACATCTTCTCCTACCACACGCACCTCCACGTCAAACCACCCGCCGCCCAGGACACGGACGAGGCCGAAGGCTGGATGGAATGGCATCGTGACAGTGGTCAGGTCAACAAGGACATTCGCGTCCATCCCCCCGCCCGGCTCTCGCTCAAAGTCGCCTACTTCCTCACGGACGTCTCCGAACCGGGCCGAGGCAACTTCCACGTGATCCCAGGCAGCCATCTGTCCGACGAGATGCCCGAATTCCACGAAGTCGGTCGCGATCCGCAGGAGAGAAAGGCAACCAGCATCCCCGACGACGCCTTCCCGATCTGCGCGAAACCCGGGACAGCGGTCTTTTTCGACCGGCGAACCGTCCACGCCCGAAGCTCTAACGTCTCCGAATTCACGCGAAAGGCGGTCTTCTACGGCTACGGTCACCGTTGGATCAGCCCCAAGGACCCCATGACCGTCGACCACGTCATCGAAGGCTGCGATCCCATCCGTCGCCAGCTGCTGGGCTACACCACTTCACCCAACGGCCGCTACGTTCCCACCGAAGAAGATGTGCCCTTGCGCGCCTGGCTGGAAGAGCACGCGCCGGAGGAGATGTTGGTATAGACCTAAGACTCTTTAGAGGCACGATCCATACCACCATCAAAAGGAGTACGCGGATCGCGCGTGCTCCTTTTAGTGTCTTTCATCGGTTTGGTCAAACATCATCTGTGGAAGGGAATGCATGAAAGCAAGGAATCCGATTGTGATCCCTTACGTTCACGACATGGATCGCGCGATCGCCTTTTACACTGGCGTCTTCGACGTGAAGCCGACTTTCGCGTCGGACGGATGGACGCAACTCGACTTCGGAGGCCTTGAAGTCGCCCTTCACATCATCGATCCTTCGTGGGGTCCGGAAAACGAGAGTCTCCTTCCGCACGCAGGGCTGAACCTGGAGGTTGACCGAATCGAGGAGATCCAGGCGGACATCGAACGACTCGGCGGCAGACTGATCGAGCTACGGGAACCCCACAACGGAGTTCCCGTCCGAGTCGCAGTCTTCAAGGATTCGGAAGGCAATGGATTCGAACTTCGACAGCAGCCGTAGTGATTGGCTCATCGGATGTGGAGGAATCAATTGAGCTCAGCTGAAGTTTCTGCTTCAACGTCACTTGCCTACACAACCCCGGATCGTCTCGCCCAAGACTTCGCCAGTCGCGGGATCGTCGTGTTGTCACCCGAAAGTCTCGGAATCTCGCTCGACGTTCACGAGCGGGTATTCAGAGACGAGAAGCTGGCGGATGAAGCGGGAGAACGCGTTACGCCTTCGCGGATCCCGGCCGTCCTGGAGGTACTTAACGCACCCGGTCTGGTCGAAGCCTGTAATCAGCTCGCCGGGGAAAACTGGGCCATCGTCCCCTTCACGCACAATGCCTCTTTCAAGAGCGGACCACGAGACCAGCACTGGCACAAGGACGACAACGGACCCTACAATAGCCGCAAGCAGCGTCACCACCAGGCCGTCCAGATCGAGATGCTCTACTACCCTCAGGAAGTGCGAGAGGACATGGGGCCGACGGCCACGATTCCCTATTCCCACTACTGGACCTTTGATCACGAAGAGAACCACGACAACTTCGCGGGCGCCGATCATCTCGACTTCAACTACCAACTCGAGGGAATGGAACGCGTCCGCCCCAGCGGGCCCGACTCCGGTTACGATGTCGAAGACATCGTCAACCAGCGTACTCCGCACGACATTCGGATGCGAGAGGCTGTTACGAACACCCGGTGGCCGATCGTTCGTCAGTTCGAGGCGGCCCCACTCGACGCAGGCACCATTATCCTCTATTCCCATAACACCTTCCATCGCGGCAATCATCGTCGCGATGATTGGCGGACCTGGGAGGGCGACCCGCGCTTCATGTGGCGCTTCTGGATCTATCGAACCACGGATCGCACGTCGATCACCGTCCCGGAGATCGACTGGAATGGGCTTGGAACCGACGCGTTGACCGGAATCGATCTGTCCGACGCGGGCGAAGACGTCACCGTCCTCTGGCGATACCACCACCACTGGATCCAGACTTGTCAGCCACCACCGCCACGAACCGAAGCAGCGACACTGTCGCCCTCTACCCGAAGCGAGGAGGCCGATCGACTCTCGGATCAACTTCGAGCGAAGTTCGATGAATCCGAGCCCAAGCGCATCGGCGCAGCGTATCGATTGGCATCGATCGGAGATGTCGAACTCGCTGTGAGGCATCTCGGCGAGGTACTCTACGACCATCGTGAGAGCGTCAGGCGCGCAGCCACCTATGGTCTCATCGCAGTCGGTGAACAGTCGGCCGACACTTTCATCAAGGCGACGCGTTCGCCCGTCAAGTGGGTGCGCAAAGCCGGGGTCTACGGATTGGGCGACGCGAGTCCACTGACCAACCAGGTGCTCGAAGCCGTCGTTGCGCGACTTCACCAAGACCCTTCTGTCTACGTCAGATCGGTCGCCGCGGGAACGTTGGGCTGTCTCGGTAGACGGGCAATAGCAACTGGTGTGGGCACCTCCTTGATTCCAGCATGCCTCGAGGCACTCGTGCAGAGTCTGGCCGTAGAAGAAAATCGTATCTCAATGGATCTGGCGCAGGGCCGGAGCATCAAATTCGTCCGTCCGACCGATGAGTGCGACGTCTGCGAGGGCGGTGGCGTCGACTTCGGTCTCGATCGATTCAGCCGTGTCCGATCGGCTGTGCGGGAAAACGCCCTATGGTCCGTCGTCATTCTCTGTTCACACGGGACGCGGGTGACAGGTTCCGCACTGGAGTTAACTATTCAAGCTCTCAGAGAGATCGTCCGCACCGACGAAAACGTCATCTGTGTCGGGTTCGCCCAGGATGCTCTGACCCGTCTGGCTAAGCTCACCCCACCGGACGAAGAGAGCGGCTCTCTGGTCAACGACCTCAGAGAGAATCTTATCTCGGTCCTGGGTGAGGCACCCGTTCGACCCTGGGAAGCGCTCGTTCGTGCCGGTCTCGATGCCGACGCCCTGTCCGAATTCACGAAGTCCTGAGAGATCAAGGATCTGAGTATCGTGGGTTGTTTGACTGAACAAGCGGATGGTTTCGAATTCGAAACGGAGGCAATGGCCGGACGCATCGCGCCCGAGGGCGCTTACCACGGCGTGTGGGCGCTTCGTGACAAAGCGTCTGGCCAGGAGTTGATTCATCCCGACTATTCGGCGTTGAACCTGTTTCGTCTGTTTGCCGTACATCAAGGCATGGGACAGCCCAGAACCTTGCCACGATCCGTCGACTGCGACGGCGACAGCGTGACGATCCGCTGGGCACCCACGGATGCTCATCAAGGGGACATCGAAGCCCGGTATGCGATCACGGGGCCTGCATCTATCGACCTGACCGTGAGTACGCGAATCCACGGCACCTATGCGGGCTACGAGCTTTTCCTGTCCAGCTATTTCGATCCCGACCTTCGCCCCTACGTGTACTTGAAGGGTAACCGTTACGGCCAATCGGCAGATGGTCAGGACCGCGTGTGTCCAACCGTCAGCGACGTCTTTCGAGGCACTGTACTCGTCTTTGCGCGGGACGCCCACGCATCAAGACGCTGTATCGACGGCCGATGGGACCGGAGCGAGTGGGAATCCCCGACAGTTCAAATGTGCCCCGTTCGTCACTATGCCGTTCCCGTCGCGTATCTCGAAGATGCCGAACACGGCCGCGCCGTCGTGTTGATGTCTAGAGCAGAGGAATGTAGTTCGATCAGCACGCGCTACTTCGCAGAGAACGAAGCCGACAGGATGACATCCTACAGCGCCTTCGACTTTTCGCTCTTCGGACAAGACGTCGTCCCATCGCAGGAGATACACGCTCGCGTGCGGATGACGCTTGTCTCCCTGACCGACGAGTCGGATGCCGCATTGGATGCATACGAGGCCTTCCAAAGCGAGTAAGCGAGGGCGGACCTTGGTCACTCCCGGTTTGCGAAAGTGGCTCCAGTCGTGCTTCGATACAACCTGCTCCTGGCGTCTCAAAGGGCTGCGCCTTTAGCGCCATACAGCTGAGGTCACTCAGCATGACCGGAGGCTCGTCCGGTCGTCACAGACCGTGATTACGTTATCATCGTGCCCCATCCCCGATCTGACAAAAAGTCGCGTCCGAAGAAACCTCGAGGGCGTAAGGCACCATCGAAAAGAGGTGGCTCCGAGCAGCGTTCGGAGTATCTGTGGACGGTATCGGCTCTCGAGGGAACGCAAGATCTTGTTCGCGATGAATTGATACGGCGATTCGGCAGCGACTGTTCGATCGTCGACCACGGACGATCGGATGAGGTCCATTTTGGATTCCGTGGACCAGCGAACAAGCTTCTGTCCATCGCGACAGCTCAGACGCTTCATCTGCGGAAGGATTTCGCTGTACACCGCCCGCGAACGCTACTTAGCCCCGAACACACGGCAGCGCTTGTTGAGTTGATCGAAAATGCTCAGAGGGTTGAAGGCAAGGACAAGGTCTCGGGATTCAGATTCGACGCGGCGGGGTCAGGATCACCGACCATGCTTCGCATCGCCGAACAGCTCGAGAATCGCCTGGGAATGCCTTTCGATCGGGACAACGGAGACTGTGTCATCGCCTTCCGCCCCAGCGAGAAGGGCTGGGAAGTACTGTGCCGTGTCGGGAACCGGCCTCTTGCGACGAGAGATTGGCGCAAGGTCAACTATCGCGGGAGTCTGAACGCCGCGATCGCGTCGTGCATGGTCGAGCTGACCCGTCCCAAGAGGGAGGATCGATACCTCAACCTGATGTGCGGCAGCGGGACGCTCCTGATCGAACGTCTGCTCCGCCAGCGCCCCCGCACGGCGGTGGGCGTCGATATTTCCGAAACGGCTGTGACAGCCTGTCGCCAGAACGCGGAAGCGGCGCGATTATCGGAGCACTTGCAGATCGTCACCGGCGATGCGCGGACTGTTGGATTCCGGGATGCATCATTCGACGCCATCACATCGGATCTACCGTATGGGGACGAGCACGGCTCTCGCTCGTCGAATGTGTCTCTGTATCGGGATGCGCTCGGAGAAGCAGCACGTCTGTGCCGGTCAGGCGGAGTCGCAGTCGTTTTGACACAGGACATTCCTTCTCTCGAAGCTATCCTGCCGGAGGCACTGAAAAAGTGGAACGTCATCGATGAACGAAGAATCGTCCAACGCGAGTATCATCCCCTATGTATGACGTTTCAGAGAAAGGGGTGAAGGCCCGGAATCAAGGCAGAGGCCAAGCTTCGCCTACTCAGAATGGAGCACATTCAACTTGCGATTCTAACTTCTGAAGACATAGCGGGAGAAGTCCGTGGAAATCCTATATAAGAACAAGGACTCAGGCGTCTGCTGGGAGAGGGTTTCTGAATTGTTCGAAGCCGTTGGATGGGGTAGAAGATCTCCCGGTGATCTCAAGCAGGCTTTTGAGAAAAGCACCTACGTTCGAATCGCGTATCATCGAGAAAGGATCGTCGGGGTCGGAAGAACAGTTGATGATGGCCGCTACTATGGTATGATCGTAGATCTGGTGGTTGATCCTGACTATCAAAGGAAAGGCATTGGCTCAACGATTCTTGAGCAGTTAAGAGAGGAGATGGCAGGATTCTTGATCATATCCCTGACCGCTGCCCCGGACAAATACAGATTCTATCTGGAGCGAGGATGGAAGAGGTCCAAATCGGCATTTCATTGGCCTGGTCGCGTGAATGATGATTGATCCAAAGACGCGCTCCTTGTCTTGTAGTTCCCGGCTGCACCAGCCCTTGACACGACCTCAAAGATCCTGTCAAACGCGAAAGGATAGCAGATAATGCCTGATCCGAATCTGAAGCAGGTCGAGCCCCTGACGACCAGTCAGATCGCCCAGTTCAAACGCGATGGCTTTCTCGTTCTCCCTTCGGTCCTCGACCCGGAGCTTTGCGCGCGGGCCCGCGACGAAATGTGGGAGACAATCGACGAGCACCTTCCCCGAATGAAGAGGGACGATCCCACAACGTGGACTCACATCACCGAAGAGGAAAACGCGAGACTCAGCGTCAGACCGGACGGTGGTGGGGATCCCTACTTCAACGGCAACGGCCCCAGATTCACGGTCAGAAACGGTGCGGAGGAAATCCTGCTGAACCTCGCTCCTCGTGCGTTGTGGAAGGTCGCTGAGCAACTTCTGGGAGAAGGAACCGTGGTACGGCCGGACGGCCTGGACGCGTCGGGCACTGCGACCGGTCCGGCCTTCATGTGCGACGACGTCGTAGGCGGGCTCGTCTCGCACGTGGGCCACGACATGGGATGGCCCCCCGAAGGAACCTTTGCAACGGAGCAGGACCTGCGATTGCCGAAGACCGGACCTGTCTGGCTGAACGGACAGGGCACGCGTGGACTGTATTGTACGTTACCGAAGAGCCCGGATCCCGGCGCCGATTTCCGCGGCGCCCACTCCGATGGTCCGTGCTATGGCCGCTTTCGTTTGCAGATATCGGCCTACATCGACGACGTGCCGCCTGGCTGTGGAGGTTTCACGATCTGGCCCGGGAGCCACGCACGGATCTGGCCGGAGCAATGGGAGGCCTTCAAGGAGGGCGAAAAGCACACGGACAAACATCTGGCCGTGCGCAAAGCGGGCGGCTACACCGATCCCGTCATCGGTGAGATCAAGGCCGACACCGAACCGGTCGATTGCCACGGCCCTGCGGGGACCGTGGTGCTGTGGCATACCAAGATCCTGCACATCGCCGGACAGAACGCTTCCGACAACGTCATCCGTAAGGCCACGATCTACGGTTTCCTCAAGACGCCCAAGGCCCTCCCCGACCCGCTCGTCACAGACAACACGGACGGTGATCTGTGGCGGGACTGGTCCGACGAGGTGCGGGCGTGATTCCCAAGACGATCTGATCCACACGGACGCGGAGTTGCACCGCAACATCTGCGAATTCAGGAGGCGGAAGATGACACCGAGGATGGAACCGATCACAGATGCGAGTGCGTGGACGGGCGACGACCTTCAACGGGACGCTTCCTGGACATTCAGCGTCACCGAGAAGCACAAGGCCGATCTCGATCAGGCCATTCGTCAGGTCAAAGATCGCGGAATGCAATTTGCGGAGATCACATCCGAAGACTTCCCACTCCCCTCGATGAAGGAAACCCTCCAAGACCTTCTGGACGAGCTTCGCACGGGAAGAGGGTTCGCGGTCCTCAGCGACGTCCCGACGAGCTATGACTACGAAGACCTGGAGAGACTGTATTGGGGTCTCTGCGCCCACCTGGGCACGGGAGTGACACAGAACAAAGAGGCTGGCCTGATCCACTACATCACCGACGGAGAGCTGCGGCCTCAGAAAGGCGCACGCCTTCTCGGCAAACCGACACCCGTCAAACTGCACGTCGACCTCGCCGATTGCGTTGGTCTCTTTTGCATAATACGCCAGGCACCCGACGATCCGCAGAGCCTGGCCTCGAGTTCCATGACCGTCTACAACGAAATCCTGAAGCATCATCCGGAATACCTGACCCGTCTCTACGAGGGCTTCCCGTGGAAACGGATCGATTCTCCGTTCGACGAAACGCCATACTCCGACTTCAATGTCCCCGCTTACAGTGAGGCCGACGGCGTCGTGACCTGTCGCTTTCACCCCGGTTGGATCCGAGGGGGGTTGAAGGCCGCGGGAAAGGAACTCACCGACGACGAAACAGAGATCTTCGACTTCATCGCGCAGACAGCCGTGGCGAACAGCTTCGCCTTCCCCTGCGTACGGGTGATATCGCCTTCTTCAACAACTACACCGTTTTCCACGGTCGCGATGGCCACGCGGAGATCGAAGAGGAGTCGGACAAGCGTGTCCTCCTGCGGATCTGGATGAACCTGCCGGATGTCCGGCCCTTCGCGGACGAGGGGGCGGTCCGCTACGGTGCGCTCCGTCACGGTCATATGGGTTGGACAGCCGCCGACTTGAGCGCTGGCAATCACAACACGCCTCATCGCAAACGCGACGATGGCGTGCCGGAGGTATAGTGAGGGTAGGGTCACGGCATGCCGTGACCCTACGACAACCGACAAAGATCACCCATGAAGCCCAACCTCCTCTTCATCTTCACCGACCAGCAGCGCGCCGACACCATGGCCTGCTACGGGAACACACACGTACAGGCCCCCAATCTCAATGCGCTGGCCGATCAATCGTTCGTGTTCGACAACGCCTATGTGACCCAACCTGTTTGTACGCCCGATCGATCGACGATCATGACCGGTCTCTATCCGCACACAAACGGCTGTGTCGGCAACAACGTGCGACTGAATCCCGACGTGCAGACCCTTGCCGAGATGGTCTCTGACGACTACGCAACGGCCTACATGGGGAAGTGGCATCTGGGCAACGAAGTCATCGCCCAGCACGGTTCCAGGAGTGGGTGTCGATCGAAGACAACTATCGGCAGCACTATACCGAGGACGAGTACCTCGAGACGCTCAGCACCTATCATCATTTCCTGGTAGAGAACGGATACGAACCAGAACACGAATCTCTCGGAAAGCGCGTCTTCCGTCGGCCAACCTGCCCGAGGCGCATACGAAGGCGACCTTTCTTGGACATCAGGCTTCGCACTTCATCCGCGAAATCACCGAACCGTTCGTGCTCTATGTCAACTTCCTGGAGCCGCACTCGCCCTACTCCGGTCCCTCAACGACTTTTATCCACCGAAGGAACTACCAGTCGGTCCCTCCTTCCTGCAATCTCCCGCCCAGGACACATCAGAACGCACGAGAGCAAAGGCTGAGTCGTTCAACCACAAGTCGACCGAGGGTCAGGACCTCTCGACCGAAGCGGGCTGGCGCAAGGTTCGTGCACAGTACATGGGACTCGTGACGATGGTTGACCGGGCGGTAGGGAGTATCCTCACAGCGTTGGAGGAGAGCGGTCACGCCGATAACACGGTCGTCGTCTACACCTCCGACCACGGCGACCAAATGGGCGATCATCGGATGTTCGGGAAGGGAGTGTTCTATGAGGAATCGACCCGGATTCCTTGCCTGATGCGAATCCCCTCCATGGGCGCATCGCAGACCAGAATTCCGGGGCGGTTCAGCCAGATCGATCTCGTACCCACGCTACTGGATCTCCTGGGAGAATCGATCCCCGATCATCTGCAAGGTCAAAGCCGGGTGCCCGTCCTGGAAGGAACTGAGACGCTCGAAGGGAATAATGCCTTCTTCGGATGGAACTCACCTGACAATGAGGATCCGTGGCGGTGCATCGTCTCCTCGGAAGGCGAAAAGCTCAACCTCAGTCCGACCGATCAGTGCGAGTTCTATGACCTGAACGCCGACCCTCACGAGCTGCAGAATCGCTTCGACGATCCATCCTGCAAGGATCGGATTGAAGATCTCACCAACCGCATCAGACAATGGCAGGAACAGACCGACGACCCACAGCCCCGCGTGTAGTCAGCGACGTGCCCTTCAAAGCGAAACATATCTCCGCTTTAGTAACTCATACCAAAAGGAGGATCGGAAGAACGGATCATGAGATACTATTTCAGAGAAAACGTGCGTCGATACGAAAAGATGACGCAGATGGGGGTCGACAGCTGGGCGGAGTGGGCTTACGGCGGTACGGACTACAACGACTTCTCATCCCGTGCGTTTCTCGAGTTCGCCCTGCCCAAGCTTCGGTTTCGGACAAGCTACCCACGAGCGCTCGAACTGGGGACGGGCGTCGGACCCGGCGCGCTCATGCTCGCCGAGCTTGGATTCCGGGTCACGGGGTATGACGTGATCCCGACGGCAATCGAAACGGCACGGAAGATCGCGACAGACCGCGATCTCGAGATCACCTACGAAGTGATGGACGTTACTCAGATTCCTCACGACGGAGAATCGTTCGACCTTATCGTCGACAGCTACTGTATCAACCACATCGTATTCGTCGAAGAGCGGACCCGCGTGTTCGAGAGCGTCAAGGCGAGGCTGAAACCGGCCGGATATTACCTCGTCAGCTCTGCCGTCTACAATCCAGAGCGTCACTCGCCCGACGAGAAGATCGTCGACGCATCGACTGGGCGGACCTACGACCTCTACGATGGCGACTGCCTCTACGATCCCGAAACCGACTATCTTTTCGAACCGTTCGGATTAAATCCCTCCGAGTACGAGCGGAACGAGCCGTGTACGGACAAGCTCATCGTCAACAGGGAATCCTACATCCCCCTGCGGTGTTACCGGAACCGAGAAAGGCTAGAAGCCGAGCTGAAAGCGCACGGATTTGACACGCTCCTCTATCATGGTGAATACGAAGAGAGTTTGCTCTGCGTCCACGAGGGAAGCGGCACCCAGCTCGCGCCCTGAGAACGACACGAATTGGAGAAAGAGATGGTAGGCAGCCTGAAACGTTGGCACCTGATAGTGGCGCTTCTCAGTTACCTGCTGGTGATGTTCGTGATCGCCATGGCAGTTTCTTCACCTATCGCGAAGACAGTCGTCATCGCCGCCATCCACATCGGAGCCGCCTACATCGGCCTCAAGCATAAATCCAAAACCTAGGACGCTTCGCCCTAGAAGGTGTAGAAATGAAGAAACTCTACCTCACGTTCGTCATTGCCACACTCATTGGAGGTTCCGCCGCTGGGAGTATGGACAGCCAGGATCCCGAGGCGAGAATCGCCGCCGTCAAGGAAGTGACCGATCAGAAAGTGCTGGCAAAAGTCGCGCGGAAAGACAAGGACTGGCAGGTCAGAAAGTATGCCGTGGAGAGGCTAACAGACCAGAAGGAATTGAAGGGAATCGCACGCAAAGACGAGGATTCTCGTGTGCGGTTGGCTGCAGTAGCGAGACTTTCAGACCAGAAAGAACTGGCCCGGATCGCACAAAAGGACAAGGACACTACTGTGAAATCGGTGGCAACGATGCGACTCACCGATCAACAGCTCCTGACCAAGCTGGCGACCGGCGACGACCTACTGTTGGCCAACATCGCTACACCCAGAGTGACAGATGAGACTCTGCTGAAGAAGGTCGCGGCCAAAGCCAAGTTCGAGGATCTGCGCGACTATGCGATGACGCAGGGACGCCAACTCGTTTGGAACGCTCTCTCGTCGGGCTTCCAAGAACTGGAAGAGGACTCCTTGAATGTTCTGGCCAGTTCCGCGAAGGATCCTGCCGTAGGGATTGCCGCTCGCGTCAGTCTGGGGTGGAGTACCTGGGACGAGCCAGGCACAGTGGCCGTGCGGTCGGATAGGGGCCTGGGCGACTACCTGAGGGCAGTGGCTCTGGTGGACAGTCCAAGAGCTGCTACGGGCTCAATTGTCGACGCAACACGTCGTTACCGTCAAAAGGGTCATACCACGCTCATTCCAGAATTATGCACGCTCCTGCTGCGATACGGGGACAAGACGTTGGCGGAAGAATATCTGAACTCCGATAGCGACCACCTCAAGACTGCGGCTGTGAACTGGGCCTTAAAGAACGAGCACGTTATCGATGACTACGACAAAGACTCACCCGCAAGGCTGTGGGGTCCCGAGAGCGAAGTTATCGTACCATTCCACGCGGCGATGACGAAGCCGGTCATAAAGGAACTGCCGTCGCCCACCTTTCCAAGAGAAGCCTTGATGAAGGTCGGAGGGCCCACCTATATCACGTTTCTGATTGGCAAAGACGGACAAGCCAAGGATGTCGGAGCAGTTAGTGGAGATGGGGCTCTCCATCAGGATATCGCCAATGTGCTCCATCAGGCCGCTTTGGAAGCCGTCTCTCAGTGGACTTTCGAACCTGCCACGGATCGGTACGGCAAGGCCGTGGCGGTGCAAGTGACCATACCCATACCGTGGCACGTTCCCTCGGGTATTCCCGTGGGCAGTATGGACCTCGAACCCATCAAGAAGGATCATAGAGGCTCCTTCGAGAGCACAGGACCATCGTACCGAGGCAAGGCCAGAGAGTTTCAAGGATTCTTTGGCGTCTTGAAGCTTCAATACAGGTTTTTCCTGATGTCGGGTGAACCCTTTGAGTCGTTCAGAATGTGGTGGGAACATAGTGACGACTTCCTATTGCAACATTCGGACAAGGAGCGAACAGTCAAGGCAGCTACGCTTAAGGAGCAGAGACCAGATCTATTCAGGAATTACAGGGCAATTCGACCCAAAAAGGTGGCCCTCGAGAGCACCTTGCGCTTTGTTGAGGGAGGCGGGGTGACCACACGATCCATTGGCAGATATCTGATTCAACCCAGGGCATCCATAGGTAGTTACGGCTTTGAGCTACCATCAGGACGGACGTGGGAAGACGTTTTTCCTGTCTCGCCCGAGGCGACTGCTCAAATCGATGGCTACATCAATAGACTGAGGGAGGTCTCGGGTTGGGCTGAGGATGACATCAAGAAGGCGGCAGGCGAACTGGATGCCGGCACAATTGAATCTCACGCGATGTTCAATAAACTCTCATTTGCTTTTGCCGAAGAAATCAAACTCGCCGAGCCCGTGAATATCGTCAATCTGGAGCTGCCTCAAGCGACACTCGATCGAATCGTGGAGTCTTACTACCACCTGGAGCAGGGGGTATCGGACAACTAAGATTCCCGAGTCTTCCACGCAGACCCGAATTGTCATACGTGATCTGCTTGAACTCTGCTGAGTCATGACCTCCGGCAAAGCCGGAGGCTTGAAAACTTGTGAACCGCTCAAAGCGGTTGGAAACCAAGCGCCACCTAAAGGTGGCGATTACCTGAAAATGTTGAGCTGGTCGAGACGCCGGTCCTCCCGCTCCTGGTTCTGGATATACTCCCGAACCGTCTGTTCATCCTTGCCAACGGTGGAGACCCAGTAGCCTCTTGCCCAGAAATGCTGCCCGGTGAAGTTCGACCTGCGTCCCAGATAGTTCCGAGCAATGTGAATCGCACTCTTTCCTTTGATGAACCCTACCGTCTGAGCTACTGAGTGCTTCGGCGGGATCGAAATCAACGTGTGCACATGGTCGGATCGCAGGTGACCCTCTTCCACACGGCATTCCTTCTGTGCGGCCAGATCCCGAATCACCTCGCCCAGATAGCGACGAATTTCACCATACAACACTTTTCTACGATACTTCCGAACCCAAACAACGTCATACTTGCACTCCCATACCGTGTGACGTAGACTCCTTACGTTGTTCATTAGAGAGCCTTCCTTCCGTGTGCTTTGAGCGGTCCACGGCAAGGGAGGCTCTTACATATTTCTGGAACTGTCAAACTCTGGGAGTCTCCCCGGCAGAGCCGGGGGCTTACCAAGGTTTAGTTAGCACGACTCGACGCCGGCACCGAATCGCTAGGCGTTCAAGGCCTGCAGGCCTTGCTTCGCCAGGTTAGCGCGACTCGGTGTTGGGGAAAGATGACTAATCTCTCGATGAGTGTCAATGTTCTGTGGGCGACCACTGTCAACCGATCACTCTGAGTAGGCGATTCACGAACCGCATTGTAGATCCGGTACCAAGAATTCAATGGATCGCCGTATCGAAAGGCGTCGGACGTCACCGGTCGTCCTTCGATACGATCTGTCACAATGCTGTTCTATGTAGCTGGCCCATTTCCATTGCTTGATAAGATCACTCAGGATGACCGGTGCGATGACCTCCAGTAGTTTCCAGCTCTGCTTCTCTTGGCGCCCGTTTCTGACTGACGTCTGACACCTGGTTTCCCATGAAGTCTTACAACCAGCTCACGCGACTGGGCGAGATTCGCCGGATCCGCCAGCTCGCGCTGAATGCCTTGAAGCAGTATGACCTCGAGGTCGAGCGGATGCGGTTCGTCGCCTGGTGGACCCACCCCGTCTTTCGCCTTCGAACAAAGGATGGGAGATCCTACGCCATCCGGATTTGCGAGCCTGGTTGGCGGACGGATACCGACCTGTTGTCCGAGGCCATGTGGCTGGAAGCTCTGCATCGAGATTCAGACATCGGAGCACCGGCTCCCGTCGCCGCGCGAAATGGCAGCTATTTCGTCAAAGCGACAGACTCGGGGGTTCCGCAGCCGCGCAACTGCTTCGTGATGACGTGGGTACCGGGCGCCATGCTGATCCGGCAACGTCTGAATGAGCCGATTCTTCACGCGGCCGGAGAACTCTTCGCCCAGCTTCATGAGTTAGCGCTCAGCTTCAAGTCGCCGAAAGGGTTCACGACACGGCGAATGGACCGAGTCTACGCGCGTGAAGAGAAGGATGTGCTGTTCGAGACGCAGTTCCGAGACGCCTTCACTCCACGCTCGAGGGAAATCTTTGAGCGGGCTCAGGCGCGCGTAGAAGAAGTATTCGAGCAGCTGTATCGCGATGTCAACGACCTGCGCGTCATTCATAACGATCTTTGGTATGAAAACATCAAGATCTACCGCAGTCGATTGTATCCTTTCGACTTCGAGGACACGCTCTGGGGCTATCCCGTTCAGGATATGGCCACATCCTTGCTCGACCTGATGCTCGATACGGATGTCGCTCGCTATCCCCCTTTACGACAGGCATTCAAGCAGGGATATGAGGCGCACGCTACGTGGCCCGAGCGTTACACTGATGAGATCGATACCTTTATGGTCGGCTGTATCCTTCCCAAGGTGGAACCGTACCGCTTTGCACCACCCGAAAAACCTAAAGGCCAAAATCGACGACTGGGGACCGATGCTGGAAAGATTTCTGGATACAGGCCAGGTGACAAAGGACAAGCGATGAACACGTCCCGGCCCATTTATCGTCACGAGGAAATCGCGGCGAGCTCAGGCATGGTCGTCGCCCAGCATAAAGAGGCGGCGAGGATCGGCGTCGAGGTATTGCAGTCAGGCGGGAATGCCGTGGATGCCGCCGTCACGACAGCGTTCGCGACAGGTGTGCTGCTGCCCGTTTGGAACGGGATCGGTGGCGGAGGCGTGATGGTCGTCCATCTGGCAGACGGTCAGGGAGGCGTCATTGACTTCGGTATGCAAGCGCCCGGTTCGGCCCATCCCGAGATGTACGAGCTGGAGAGCCAGCTTGTGGTGGATGGCGTATCGCGACGCTTCTCATTCCCGAAGGTCAAGGACGGCGCCAACAGGGACGGCTACACGGCAATCGCCATTCCGGGCACGCTCGCCGGATTGTGCACCGCGCTGGATAACTGGGGATCGATCTCACTGGATCAAGCCATCGCGCCCGCAACCACTCTCGCCCGTGAAGGATTCCCGCTGCCTCGTACAGAAGCGCTTACGATGTCCGACAACCACGGGCTATTGTCCCGCTTCGAGGCCACGCGTGAGGTCTATCTCAAGAAGAACGGCTCGCCTTTGGGAGTCGGCAATCGTTTCGTCCAGACCGACTACGCGGACACGCTCGAACGAATCGGCAAGAACGGACCCGAAGAGTTCTACGGCGGCAAAACGGGCGCTCGCATCTGCGAGGATGTGTCACGCAACGGCGGTTATCTCACGCTCGATGATCTGGTCCAGTACCGGCCCATCGTGCACGACCAGCCTCTTCAGACGCAGTACCGAGATCTCACCGTCTCGGGCGTGCCAGGCCCGTGTGCCGGGCCGACGGTGCTGGAGATCCTCAATATCCTGAACACATTCGACCTGAAGACAATGGATCGGGTGGACTTTCTCCATACACTGATCGAAGCCGTCAAACTCGCCGCCGTCGATCGTTTCACGTTTATGGGTGACCCTGCCATCTACGGTTTTCCCTGCAACGTTCTCGCTGATTCCGACTACGGTCGGTCTCGGGCCGAGACAATCGATCCGGCCGCCGCGACCGAGTTCGCCGCAGGGACGCCGTGGTCCTACGCAGATACCGATCGGCCCGATGGGTTTCCTGCGCCGGCTGGAGTTGCCTCGGACGATGGCACCACACACATCACCGTCGCAGACAGCGATGGCAATGCGGTCGCCCTGACGCAGACAAACCTCGGTTTCTCCGGCGTTGTGAACCCCGGTGTAGGGGTCATGATGAACAACGGCATGGGCTGGTCGTGTCCAGTTCCGGGCACGGTGAACTCCATCGCGCCCCACGCACGGGCGCTCAACAACATGACGCCCGTCATCTGTCACCGGGATGGTCGCGTGGTTCTCGCACTCGGCGCCTCAGGCGGTCGTCGCATCTGGCCGGCTGTCGTCCAGATGATCGTGAACCGAATCGACCTAGGGATGTCGTTGCAGGAGGCGATGGAGCAACCGCGTGTTCACGTCGAGTCCGACGATCCCATCGTGGATCAGCGCTGGGGCGATGACGTGATCGACGCCCTGAAACGACGTGGTCATCGTGTCTCTATTCCCCCCGATGAGTGGGTCCTCTTCCCGTTTTCCGAACCGAACGGCATCGCCCGTGACGGAAACGAATGGAAAAGCGGCCTCACGCCGATGGCAAAGCCGACTCACGCGGCGGGATATTGAGATTGAGAGTAACGCTGCAGCCCGCGCGATGAAGCAATGTCACCCGGTACGCTTCTTGGCCGAGTCCATCTTGACTTTCACGTAACTGATGTCAATGCAGATGATAGATGCTGTAAATACAGTCGGCGTAGCGCCAACGAGGGGTCGGGCTATCCAGCTTCCAGTCGAGCCCGTCCGAGGAATGGGCCGTGTAATAACCGAATCCACCCTGTGGCGTCGCGTCGGCGTGAAACGGCCCCCAACGGAAGTCGATGTGACCGGTGGCGCGGTAGCGGGAGTCAGCGGGAGCGTCGGGGTCGATAAAGACAGAGGCACAATGGACGCCAAGGTTGCAGAGATTGTTCGCCGTGCCATTGTAGTCGACCAAACCGAGAGTCGGCTTGCGCCACTCGATGCCATCGTCGGACTCGGCATAGCCGACAAACGACGAGGGATACTCGCGCCCGCCCTTGGGCGTGGCCTGATACCACATCCGATACCTGCCCCCGTCCTGGAGCACCGAGCCGTAGATGAGCGCACCGCCGCCGTCGACCAGGCTGTCACCCACCAGCACGGGCTCGGGTGACACGTCAGGCGTACGCTGAAAGAAGTTCCATTGCTCTGCAAACCTGACGATCTCCAATTTCGGTTCGAACAGTAGCTCCATGAGCAACGACCTCCCTGTTCTTATCCCGGGCACGCTCGATCACTTGCCAAGGATGCACCATCAATAGCGGGGATAGTACCGACGCGTCGGAAAAGCTGTCAAACCAAGATGTCCATTCAGCCACGATTCGTAGCGTGACCAACGCCTTGACTCTTACAGGAAACCCCCTATCCTTTCTTCCAGACTGGCGGATGAAAAAACAATAATTCGAGCGCAGTCGCTCAAGCAGGCAACCGCCATACCAGTCCACGAGGCGCCTGCTTATCCCTTTGTCCCATTTCTTGGGATTCATCAAAGGGATAGGTAGGCGTCTTTTGCATACGCTCCGCCTCTAGCAAAACACGATACCGCACAGGCTCGTCACATAACTGCGTGAGGGGAAATGCGTCCCCGTGCTGAACACGGGGACGAGCACGCGTCATGACTTGCCTGGGCCCGGTACTATAGGCCCCTAGGACCGGGGCCCTGCGAACGAAATTCACACTCGTCCCCTGGGTTCCCGCCCCGGGGGCGCAAAGATAGCTACATGATTTCAAACTATCTCGCCACCGCACTCCGCAACGCCTGGAAATACCCAGGCTACACCCTCATCAACGTGCTCGGCCTCTCGGTCGGTTTGGCTGCAGTCGTGCTCATCGGTCTGTTCGTCCAACACGAGACCAGCTTCGACCAAACCCACCCCCATGCCGGCGATGTCTATCAGATCTTTCGGGAGGACCGGAACAGGACCGGGATCGTGCGAACGCAGGAAGGAGTATCGGGCGCGCTGGCGCTCGGCATCCGGGGAACGGTACCCGAAGTCGAAAGTGTTGTGCGTGTCGGGTATCATGACATCTGGGCAAAAGTCGGCAATGAGTCGTTTCGCGAAACTCTGGCAGTCACCGAACCGGGATTCTTCGACTACTTCAGTTTCCCGCTTGTCGAAGGGTCCCTGGAAGGGCTCGCCGGACCTGGAGATATCCTGATCACGGAGTCGGCGGCTCGACGCGTGTTTGGACGAGAAAACGTGCTTGACGAGGACGTCAAGATCGAGGGGCGCTACTTCGCGGGCGATTATGTCGTTCGAGGCGTCCTCCGAAATATTCCACCGCGGTCGACCTTCCACTTCGACTTCCTGCTGCATGACTCGAACACGATGTCCGACGTGATGATGCGCTGGACCCAGTGGTTCAAAGAGGGGTACTCCGACGTCGAAGCCTATCTCCGGCCCGTGCGAGGCGCATCTCTCGACGCCATCACGGAGAAATGTCTCGCTATTCGGAGGTCAGGCCTGATCGAAGAAGGCGGTGACTTCTCTGCTGAGAAGCAGTACCACCTTCAGCCGTTCTACCGCAAGTACCTCTACTCCACGACCGACCATGGCATCATACCCAATCCCATCAGCGGTCTAGGTCTTCAGTACGGCAACATCCGATACGTCGTGATGTCCTCGATCATGGCAGCATTCATCCTCCTGATTGCGTGCGTGAACTTCACCAACCTCGCGACCGCGAGATCGATGAGCCGTGTTAGAGAGATCGGCCTCCGAAAGGTCGTCGGAGCGTTTCGTCATCAGGTGATCAGCCAGTTTCTGGGTGAAGCCCTGCTCATCTCGATGCTGTCTCTGGGTGTAGGTCTCCTCCTCGAGTGGCGCCTCCTCCCGACTTTCAACCAGCTTGTCGACCGTGATCTGGCGCTCGACCTCTCCATTCCCAGCTGCCTGGTCCTGCTGGCAACGGCGATCGTGACGGGTGCCATCGCCGGCTTCTATCCCGCGGTCGTCCTTTCCGGTCTTCGACCTGTTGCCGTGTTACGAGGGCCAGACTACGCCACCGGACGCGGCGCCCGATTTCGCAAGCTGCTCGTCGTGTTCCAGTTCACAGTATCGATCGGGCTGATCATCTCGACCATTGTCGTCGATCATCAACTGACCTTCATCCGATTGAAGGATCTGGGCTTCGACCGCGATCAGGTCATTGTCATGCCCGTGTTCCTCCACGCGAGAGACATCGCCGAATACGGGAACAATGGAATCTTGTTGAAGCAACGGACTCGGGAAGTCAAAAACACTTTCCTCGCTCATCCCGACATTCTCAAGGTCGGCATCTCGCGGTTCTATCTGCAGGAATTCCTCGCCCGATACGACGTCAGGCCTGAAGGGACGAGCGAACCGATCGGGATGCCCAACTTATCCGTGGACGACGGTTTCTTCGACACGCTCGGCATCCCGTTCGCTGCAGGTCGACCCATCTCCGTGCATCACTTCACGAATAACTGGGAACTGAGGCAGGCGGGTGGGGAGGAGTATGTCATCAACGTGGCCGCCGCAGAACGGTTCGGGTGGACACCCGAAGAGGCCATCGGAAAGGGAATGGGGTGGCCGAACAGACGACGAACACCAGGGACCATCGTGGGTGTGGTCGAGAACTTCCACACCAACACGCTCCACGAAACGGTCGAACCGGTGGTCTTCGACTGGGACGAGTGGAACGCCAAGCTCGTGCTCGCAAGAGTGCGAGGCGGTCGAATCCCGGAGGCTTTGGAGCACCTTGAGGCGGCCTGGAAACGCTGGCTGCCTGAGCGACCATTCACCTACGAGTTCCTGGACGACCGACTCGATACCCTCTACAAGACCGAACAAAGACAGGGCGACGTCTTCCGCACCTTCTCAGTCATCGCCATCTTCGTCGCGTGTCTGGGCCTCTTCGGCTTGGCCTCCTTCACGGCTGTGCAACGGACACGTGAGATCGGTATTCGCAAAGTCATCGGCGCAACAGAGTCCAACCTGGCCTTGATGCTCTCAGGTGAATTCACGCGTCTCGTCATCGTCGCGAACGGGATCGGATGGCCCGTGGCCTGGTGGTTCATGAACGATTGGCTCGAGGGTTTCGCCTATCGCATCGACCTTGGTCTGACGCCTTTCGGATTGAGTGGCGTCGTAAGCCTCGCCATCGCGACATTGACGGTCGTGTTCCAAGCCATTCGGGCGGCACGACGCGATCCGGTTGATACATTGCGGAGTGAGTGAGATACTCAAGTAACTGCGACCAAGTCATCCTGAGCGCAGTCGAAGGACGGCTTGGTCGCGCGATTCCGACACTTCGACTGCGCTCAGTGTGACGGTTCACGCTTCCCCGCTAATCGGATAACGGACTACGGTTAACGCTCTCCATGCTCTCCAACTACCTCACATCAGCTCTCCGAAATCTCCTGAAGCACAAGGGCTACTCCCTCATCAACATCCTTGGTCTCGCCGTCGGCGTGGGCTCCTGTCTCCTGCTACTCCTCGTCGCCCGGTGGGAAACGTCCTACGACGCGTTCCATCCAGACGCGGATCGACTCTATAAGGTTGTCCGGTCAACGCGCATGCCCGATGGCACACTCGAGTATGGATTCAGGACTTACGGGCAGCTCGGACCGGCCCTCGAGGATGACTTCCCGGAGGTTGAATCAGCCATTCGCTTCTGGTCGATCTGGAACGCCATACCCCACGAGGGAAAGGAACTCTGGCTCCACATGGTGCGGACGGATCTCGACGTCTTCGATCATTTCTCGTTCGAGATCGTGGCAGGCGATCCGGAGACTGTTTTCGCGGAACCGTTTGCCATGTTCGTGACGGAATCGTTGGCAAAGCGCTTCTTCGCCGACGCCGATCCCATCGGGAAGACGATCACAATTCCGGATGGGCACCTTCCGGGCGACTTCGTGATTCGGGGCATTCTCAAAGACCTGCCCGCCAACTCCCATCTCCGATTCGACGTGCTTACGGGGAACGTTCCGAGCTCAGTCGGTAACGTGCATCATCTATGGGAGTCGTGGCGTCCTCTGTCCAACTGGCGGCCAGTCGAGACCTTCGTCAAGCTCAAGCCAGGGACGGACCCAGCGGCGTTAGAACAGAAACTCGACCAGGTCGTCGTAAAGCATCTCGGCACCAGTTGGATCGAAAAGATCGGCTATCGACTCACCCCCATCGATCGCGTCTGGCTATTCGCCGACCAGGACTTCGGAATCGACTGGTACAGCGACGTCGCCCTCCTCTACGCCGTCGGGATCATCGCCGTCTCTATCCTTCTGATCGCGTGCATGAACTATGTCAACCTCGCAACCGCTCGATCCCTGAGTCGAGCGGCCGAAGTCGGGTTGCGCAAGGTCGTCGGTGCTGAACGTCAGCAGATCGCGCGCCAGTTCCTCGGCGAATCCGTATTCATGGCCTGTCTGGCGTCTGTGCTCGGCATCCTCACCGTCTACCTGTTTCTGCCGACCTTCAACGGGCTGACCGGAAAGAATGTGCCGTTCGACGTCGCGAATTCGATGGTGATTCTCTCATTCCTGTGCATCCTGATCGGCGTGGGGTTCGTGAGCCGGATCTATCCTGCCGTTGTCCTGTCCTCCTTCGCGCCGGCGACCGTCCTCAAGGGATCGATGTCCCGCTCGAGCACGGGCCACTGGCTGCGACGTGCGCTCTTCGTTGCACAGTTCGGTGTGTCGGTGGCCCTCGGCATCGGCATCCTGATGATGGATCGCCAGATGGCGTTCATCCAAACCAAAGACCTCGGCTTCACCAGGGAGAACATCATCAGCTTGTGGGGGCCTTTCCCAGACGACCTCCAGCTGGAAAGGATCGACGAAATCCGGCAGGAATTCGGCAATCACCCGTCGATCATTTCATCCTGCGTACGAGGGACATTCCGGCTCTGAGAAACCAGTCGAACGTGATCTGGATTCCCGAGCGACCGGACCCCATCGAAATCCGCGGGCCTATGCTGCCGATCGATTACGAATTCCTGGATACGTATCAGGTCCCGCTCGTCAGTGGAAGGAACTTCTCCAGGGACATCGCGAGTGACGAAGAAGAGGCCTTCATCCTGACCGAAAAGGCAGCTCGTGCGTTCGGTTGGAACAACCAGAACGCCCTGGGAAAGACGCTCGGCCTTCCTCTCCTCGAGAACCGGAACGGGAGACCGAGAGGCCGTGTGATCGGTGTGATCAAGGACTTCCACCTCAACCCGCTCTATCAAACCATGCAACCCGTCGTCCTACTCATCTGGACCCGACAGCTCAGGCATATCTCCCTGCGCTATCGCGAAGGCGACCGTGATGCCGTCATCAAACACATCGAGAAAGTGTGGAACCGCCACGAAACGCTGCGTGAGCCAAACTATGACGACATCGAAGAAATACTGCAGTGGGACTACTGGCAGGAAAGGCAACTCATCAGTATGTCCCGAATCTTCGGGGTGGTCGCACTCGGCGTGGCCTGCATCGGGCTACTGGGGCTCACCGCGTTCTCGACCCATCAGCGACTCGCCGAAGTCGGGATTCGCAAGGTGCTGGGCGGTCGCCCACTCGGCCTGGTCGCGCTCCTGACGAAAGAAGTGATCGCCCTCGTCGCCGTCGCCAACATGGTCGGGGTACCTTTCGGCTACTGGTTGGTCACGAACTGGATGCAGGTCTTTCAGTATCGCGTCGCATTCAGCCCATTGACCGCTGGGTTCTATCAGACGCTGTCTGCGGTTAGGACGAATCCTGTGGATGTGCTGCGCGCGGAGTGAGATAGCAAACCAACGTACCCTCCTGATCTGGGCGGACTGGTCACAGCGTCGTGCGGAGCACGGGGATCAGCGAATGTGAGGTCTGTCGTTGGGCCCGGTTTTACCGCCCCGCTAAGACCGGGCCCCCTGATCGTATCTGGTTCGGCAGATCCAAACCGATCAGCCGCTGCGATAGATGATGCCCTCGACGCGGCCGCCCGAGAAATCCAATGACCATTGCGAATCTTCCGCTTAATACCGATCGACTGAGTTTACGAGAATTTAGAACGAGTGACGTGGACGGACTGTTCCGTCTCTACCGTCTCCCAGAGACATCTCGATATGAGAGCTGGAACTCTTTGGATAACGAGAGGGAGGCCTCGGAAATCGTTCAGTTTTGGATCCAGCAACAAAGTCAGGATCCCAGGAAAGGGTATACACTTGCTATCGAACTCAATGAGTCGGAGACGTTCATCGGACTGATCGGCTTGGATCGTGGGTTCGGTGTAGAGACGAGTGATCGGCGCACCGGCTTTGTTGGATTTCGACTTTTCCCGGTTTACTGGAATCGGGGCTATGCCACTGAGGCACTCGGTGCCGTGCTGACGTGGGGGTTCGAGTCCCTGGGTCTGCATCGAGTACACTCCGGCTGTGTCGCCGAAAACCTTGCGTCATCACGCGTACTGGAGAAGGCCGGGATGCGACGTGAAGGAATCACGAGAAAAAGCTTCCCGATCGACGACGATTGGTATGACTATCACGTCTATTCCATCCTGAGTGAGGAGTTCGCTTTGGATAGGCGAGATGCCGACAGATAAGCGGCAACCGAGCTTCCACGTCCTTCTCCCCCACCCCTCTCTTAGATGCCTGGCCCTAACCAGCGTAATTTCAGCGGTCTAACTGTTGTCCTCTTCAGGCGTCAGTGGATTCTTGAGTCGTCTGTTCCATCCACAGACCTTGGACTAGGCCCGGGCCAACAGACAACTGTGGGCAGAGCGCGAAAACGGTCAAGTCCCATAGTCAGTTGAAACTCATCGGGCTCCGTGGTATTCATGCTCTCTGCCGAGCATCTTGATTGTCGCCGAGATTCAGGTTGTTTTTCAGTGCTTGCCTGAGCAGCGGGAGGTGTTTGTATCCGCTCACGCGTCGCAGGCGTGGTTCGATGTCGAGGAGTGCGGCCGCGACCCATCTGTGTCGCTGAGGAGAGTTGTTCCAGCGGTTGACCTTCCGTATCAGGTTGCCGGTCATGCTGTTGAGCGCCTCGATGCAATTGGTGGTTCGGAAGCTTCGCTTCAAGAACGGGAGCATCCCCAGCCGGTGGAGGGTCAGGGTTTCCTCCAGTCCTTCCTCGAGGCTTGCCACGGCAGACTGATTCATCAGCTTGAGTTCGGGTTTGAGTGATTCGAGTGCGGCCTTTGCCTCCTCGTAGGTGTCGCAGTCATAGGCTTTCTGAAGTTTCCGTCGAACTCTTGGACGTTCTGCCTCCGGGAGGTAGCTGACGACGTTCTCGCGCTTGTGCCACTGACAGCGATGCACGCACACATCCCCTTTGAGGGCTTTGGTGACGGCACTGCGGAGTCCCTTTGAGCCGTCCAGCACAACGAGAAGGCCCTGGTCGTAGCACAGGCCTCTCCGGATGAGATCCTGGATCAGCTGACGGCAGATCCGTTCGTTCTCCGTCGCCGATTCGACGAAGCCCAGGGGGATCTTCTGGCCGTCCGTCGTGACGCCCGGAGCGATCACGATCTCTTCGTCGGCAAAGCTCTTTCCGTCGATGAACAGGGCGACCAAGTCGTAGTCGTCGAGCGGTCGTTCCTGGAACTGCTTCAGCTTCTTTGCGGTGGCTTTGATGAACCGTCGCGAGACGGAGGATGCCGAAATTCCGAACGCTTCGGGTACCGACTCTGCACAGGCTCTGTAGTTGCGACAGGAGATTCCCTTGAGCACACGAAGCAGCAGCTTCTCATCCATCGCTCTGGGCCTCTGCATCCCCCGGTATGCGGCCAGAGAAACCTCCGTATCGGACTCGACGTCGCGCACACGGGGAACGGCCACCGGCAGCTTCTGGTCCATCAGATACACGGACCCTTTCTGGCTTCCCCATCGACGATGCGACTGCTCTGAACCCTTACGCGCATACCGAACGCCTGCGAGCTGCTCCACCTCCTGCTGGAGCACGTCGGCAACGGCCTCCAGACCCAGCGGAATCAGCGCCCGGATCACCGATAAACGCGTCTCCAAATCCATAACGTCTGACCCAACCTTGACTTCGCCATCCCCTGCAAATAGCTTCTCCATCGTGGGCTCCTTTCTTACGGGTACACGCTCTCACACGTCTACCCACAACGTAAGTTTGGAGCCCTTTAAGTTTCAACTAGGATAGGGACCTCACCGCGAAAACCTCTCGATTAAATAGCCCGGGAACGCTGTTTGCATTCCAAAGGCCATCCTGCCATTCCAGAGTATCCCAGACGTTGCGGATGAGCTATCCGCGCATTGTCAGCGGGGCCGATCGGTAATACACAATCTCGTTCTGGATGTGTATCATTCCGTCGACCCTACCCACTCTCTGATCAGGAGATGGCGATGCAACAAGCCAAACAGCGCCTGGAACAGTGTCTCTCCAGGTTCCGCGCTGGCACCCTCACAGAACAGGATCTGGAGCAGGCTCTGAAGTGTCTGGACGAACCAACCTGCCAGCGTCTGCTCTACCTCCAGGCCAACAACACCTCCGTCACGTCACAAATCGAAGGCATGTCGCTCGTGGACGATGAAGGTGTACACGACGGCCCGGACAACCCCGACGACTGGCCCTACCAGACGGTATACGAAGCCATGCAGGATGGCTGGCGTATCGTCGACTTTCCCGAAATGACGCTGATGCTCGTCGGCGAGGAAGAAACGCACGGTCTCGGATGTGAATTCATCCTCGAGAAGTAGGCGTTGCCTAATATGCACTATGTACACTGGTTCTCCTGAACCACCGAACACTGAACACCTCCAAAGAGGGCTCAAACTGTGGCCGACAGAACCTACGACTGCGAACCGACGTTGACAGATCGAGACGTTATCGAGTTCTGTCAGAATGGATTCCTCATCCTCGAGGGCGTCGTTCCCGACGATGTCAATCGAAAGACCCTGGACTTCGTCGACGAGCACCCCGTCCTCGAACCGGTCGAGATCCTGGAAGAGGACTGGTTCGTCGAGGGCGTCATCCTGAACCCGCAGGCGGCCGGTGCTGTCCGGTCGCTTCTGGGTGCAGACTTCAAGCTGCCCGCGATGTTGAGCAACCACCGCGTGGAGTGCCCAAGAACCATGACCGGCGGCTGGCACCGCGACGGCGGAGCGATCGAAACGACGCGGCTCGATTACTTGCAGGTCTTTTATTACCCCGCAGATACGCCCGTCGATAAGGGGCCGACCGAACTGGTACCCAGCTCACACTTGCTCCACGCCAAGCGTCGTTTCATGAGTCACTACGGCGGCATTCGAAAAGGCGTGCGGACCGCAGCGCCGGCCGGTTCGATCTTCATCACCCACTACTCGATCTGGCATCGAGCCGTAAGCTCCACCGCCAGTGGCATCCGCAACCTTCTCAAATACAACTATTTTCGGACGACGCCCCCGAAGCGTGACTGGATCGTGGACCCATCCCTCGACTTCGCGAATGTGAGTTTCCGGCCGGAGGTCTCCGTGTTCGAGAAATGGTACGACTCGATCCAAGTCGCCCGCCTCTTCCAGTGGCTGTGCGGCCTGGGTGGCGATTTCGAATTCAAGGGCGGCCAGTCGTGGCCCGTCACGGCTGGAGGCGCCCGCACCTCTCACGAAGGCATGCCTTCGGCCCTTGCCCCTTCCCAACGCGAACAATGACCAAACCCGTCTACTTCGTCCACATCAGCGATTCGCACCTCGGGTCGGATCCCGAGTTCGAATACAAGAGCCGGCATCCCTACCCGAACGCCACGAAACTGGTGGCCGCGATCAGAGCGTTGCCGATCTCGCCCGACTTCGTGATGCACACCGGCGACGTCGCCAATGGTCGTCGCTCGACGTTGGGCGCCCCTCCAGCCTATCGGCTGGCCGAAGAGATTTTCGGGACGCTGGATTTGCCTATCTACTACGCGGTCGGCAATCACGACGATCCCGCGGAGATTCTGAAGTTGAGGATGGGTGAGAAAACCTCCGTGATGGAAGCCGACGAACCAATCGTATCCTACGCTTTCCAGGTAGAAGACGAGCGATTCGTCGTCATTCACTCACAGGGTCCTCACGAGGAAGTTGGAGGTGGAGGTCGGCTTCCCGAGGGGCAGTTGGCGTATCTGGAGGATCAGCTGACGGATGGTGTCCGCACGACCATTTTCATCCACCACTGCCCGCTCGATTTGGATTCGGAATGGTTCCGTGATCGCGTCGATATGGCCGACGGGATCGAGCTTCATCGAATGTTGATAAGCCATCGTGATACGGTTCGAGCTGTTTTCTTCGGCCACATCCACCGAGGTGTCCAGATCATCAGAGATGGCATTCACTACTGTAGCGTCGGAAGCCCCTTTATGGGTCTCAACTACTGGCCAGAAGTGGATGAAACGGATGTGGACCTGGCGCTGCCCCTTCCTTACAACCTCGTGACGCTCACCGGAGACGCAACCATCGTCAAGGAACACTCCGTGCCCCATACAGAGGCTGAATGACACGCAAAGACACAGCCAAATTCTGGAGCAGAGCCTTTATGGCCGATGAAGAGCGACCATTGAAGGCGGCTGAAGAAGACCTCATCGCGGTCACAGTCACGCGTGGGGAATCCCGTTGGGACGGGACGTGCGATGTGGCCCGAATGGGGGCCCTCGTCGATCAGAACGCCAGCGTGCTCGACACCATCGGTCCGGCGCTCGTCAACATCACGAGCTCCACACGCGGGTGCGTTGACGCATTGCGATTCCTGCTCGAACGGGATGTGCCGTTCCTGATCGAAGAATACCGTGCAAAGGAAGGGAAGCAGTACGAGTACGACGTGATGCACGAAGCGTCCTGGGCTGGTTGCGTCGATAACCTGCGTGTGCTGTTCGAGTCAGGCGTAGCGGATGCGACGGGCACCGCGAACCCACACACCGGTTGGCCCGACAACGTGACGCTGCTCTACTGGCCGGCCGTCTTCGGAACGGCTAACCAGCGCGATGGGGTGAGGATGACGGAGTTGCTGCTCGAGCACGGTGCAGATCCGGAGATTCGGATCAAGGGCAACGGAGAGCGCGGGAATACCGTCCTCCAGGAGGCCGTCTCACCCGGAGCCGACCCGCATTGGACGGATGGCAAGCGGGAGGTGGCGAAGGTCCTGCTCACGAGTGGCGCACACTACGATGTCTTCTCGGCGTGCGCGTTGGATGACACCGACCGACTGCTCGAACGCGTTGAGGAAGATCCCGATGTCGCCACATCACTCGGTGAAGCCGATACGACGCCGCTCCACTGGGCAGGACGGGCAGGGTCGCTCTCGTGCGCAGAGTGGCTGTTGAACCACGGGGCCCAGGTCAACACTCGCACGAAAGCCAAACGCACGGCGCTGCACCTCGCGGCGGAAAACGACGCGGCAGAGGCGATCGAACTGCTGGCTGAACACAACGCCGATCTGGATGTGCAGGACACCAAGGGCCGCACCCCTCTCCATCGCGCCACCTACCAGGGCCAGGTCAATGCAGCAGAGGCGCTCATCGGTCTCGGGGCCGATACAGAAATCGAAATGAAATCGAGCTCAGGTCAATAGGTGTGTAAAAGAAATCAGGCGGCCATCTTCCCGGCTTCGACCTGCGGTCCGGTTGAGTGTTTCTGATCGTAGACTTGTTGTAGCAAGTGTGGCGCGGTGAGTTTCCTGAATCGGCTCTCTGCGACCTTGAGCGTACGCCAGATGAGAGTCGTGGCGTTCCTGACTTTCTTGAATCGCCTGGCGGCGTTTGTGCGAAGCCGAACGGAAGCAAAGGGGCTCTCGACGACGTTCGTGGTTCTCAGGTGTTTCCAGTGTTCCTTCGGGAAGTCGTAGAACGTGACCATCCGATCCCAGTCTCTTTCGAGCGTCTCCACGGCGGCAGGGAACTGTGAGCGATACCGTGCGGCAAAGCGTTTCCGGAGCTTCTCGGCCTCCTTTTTCGTGCCGGCATAGGGGATCTGGACGAGCAGTGCGCGGGCTTCAGCCTGTGCACGCTTGGCGACCTTGTCGAGCACGTTGAGGATCTTGTGGTTCCAGCACCGTTGTTGCCGGCTCTCTGGCCAGACCTGATCAACGGCCGCCCAGATGCCCATATTCCCGTCCGCGGCGATCAGGACAGGATGTTCGAGCCCGCGATCCCGGAGATCCCGGAGCACCGTGAGCCAGGATTCTGTAGACTCTCGATAACCGGGTTCTATCGCCAGGATCTCCTTGCTGCCGTCGCTCATCGCGCCGATCACGACCAGCAGACACGCCTTCTCGCGCTCGAGCCCGGCTTTGACGTAGATGCCATCAGCCCAGGCGTAGACCAGTTCGCGATTATCCAGACGCCTTTCTTTCCAGTCCTGGAAGTCGACCTCCCACTTCCCTCGAAGACGAGCGATCGAGGTCGGCGAAAGCGGCGCGCCATCACCGAGCAGCGCACGCAAAGACAACTCGAAGTCGCCCTGGGAGAGACCGTGGAGATAAAGGTCGGGAAGCAGATCTCCAATGGCCCTGGTTCTCCGGGCGAACAGGGGGAGGATGCGGCTTTCAAACCGCTCTTCCAGACCACGAACCCGGGGACGCCGGACCTTGATCGTTCCGCAGCTCGTCGAGAGACGCCGGGGCTTGCCGTAGCCGTTCCTGTAGCCCCTGGAGCTATCGACCTCGGCTCGGCGCTCATACCACGACCGGCCCAAAAACGCGGTCGCCTCCTCCTCCAGAATGGACTGGAACCGGCCCTGGATCTCTTCACGGATCCAATCGTCAACCGTCTCCCACGTCGGCATGGACTTCAATGGGGCTCTATGCGTATGTTCCTTCACGGCGATCCTCCTTCCCAACCGGGCCTCTCACCCGGTTTTGTGTGAATCAACTATCTCACGGGAAGGGTAGGGTCGCCCTTTCTCTTTTTCCACACCTTTTGATTATAGCTCATGAAATCGGGTAAGAATCCACTGGAAATCGCTCGCAAGGACTGCAAGTACCTCAAGCCCTAGTAGGGTCACTGCCAACTGATTTTCACTCGATATCCTGCCCCACCACGATTTCCAGTCCGTTACAGTCCACGACTGTAAAATCCCGGACCCCATAGTCGCGATCCTGGATGTCGGACTCGATAGTGGCACCCGATTCTCTGAACTGCGAGAGCATCTCATTCGCGTTCTTCACCCACAGGAAGAGCCTCACGCCTGTCGCAGGGTCATCGCTTCGCACAAAATGCAAGGCTGCATTATCTCGCCACACCACGCAATAGCGATCTGACCCATAGTCGTACTCGAAGCCAAGTACGTCTCGATAGTACTCAGCTGTTACCCGAGGGTCCTGGACCTGGATGATCGGCGCCCCCTGAATGACCTGTTTCACGTCGGATTTCGGTGGCTCTGGCATCTTCTTTCTCTTGAGCTATTTTGATATGCGGCGAGAGCTTCTTAATGAACTCCATAGCCAAGCGACGTGAAAGATACTTCAAACGGAGCACCGACCTCGCGCAGATAGACACACCGACCCTCCTCTCTCACTTGAGATGGCGCAAGGGCTCGCGCGTATGGGGCGGCAACCAGGTGCTGGAACTGGCCGGCACAAGGTTCTTCGTAAAGAAGCTGCCCATCACCGACCGTGAGTATGATAACGCCTTCTCCACCCGCAATCTTTATCAGCTTCCTACCTATTACAACTACGGCGTTGGCTCCGTCGGGTTCAGTCCATTCCGCGAGATCTCCGCACACATCAAAACGACGAACTGGGTGCTCGACGGGGCGATCGAGAACTTTCCGCTGATGTATCACTACCGCATCGTCCCATCGTCTTACAAAGACCCAGGTATGAACCGGAAGAATCTCGATGGCTATGTAAAATACTGGAACGGAAGCAAGCGCGTCGGGAGATACATCCAGGAAAGATCGAAGGCACGACACGAAATCTATGTCTTCCTCGAGTTCGTCCCTCGCTCGCTCAGTAGGTGGTTGGGAAACCATCTCTCCGAAACGCCCAGCGTGATCGATCAGATGAAGCGAATCCACGCATTCTTGCGCGATCGTGGCATCGTCCATTTCGACAGCCACCACAGCAACATTGTGACAGACGGGCATCGCGTCTATCTGACGGATTTCGGACTCGTCTCGGACAAGACCCTCGATCTGAATGACGCCGAGCGCGCCCTCCTGAAGGATAACAGGTTCTACGACTGCGGGGAGTTTTTGGCCGGTTTGGGCAGATACGTCATTCAGAGGTATGAGAACTTGACGGGACCCGTGAGGGCGCAGTTGGAGCGTCACTACGGGATGGAGGGAGAGACGCCCAGAAACCAGCGCGACATCATTAGGAACAACCTTAAAGAGATCTGCGAACGGGGGTGGTTGGATCTACCTCCAGCGCCCCGGGGTTTTCTTGGACACTCCGTTGACCTACAGTAGGTCGAAAAGGAGGGTCCACCATGAACAAGGCTACCAGGGGATCGGTTGGGGCGGAGCGAGCGAGAGCGAGCGGAGGCCCAGCCGATCCAAGCGCGACTTCGCAGGGTCGTTTCTCCGTGAAGAAGAAGGCCGAAGCCGTATTACGTGTGATGCGTGGCGAGAGCCTCGACAGCGTCTCTCGCGATCTGGGAGTAACGGCAGCTAAATTGAGCGAGTGGCGCGATCAGTTCCACTCTGGCGCCCAGGCCGCACTACGCTCTCGTCCGAGCGACGAGCGTGACGAGAGGGTCAAGGACCTCCAGGCGAAGATTGGCGAGCTCACGATGGACAACGAGCTGCTGCAACAAAGAATCGATCGTCTGGAAGCCCGCCGCCCTTTGGCGCATCGGAGGTCGCGGAAATGAGTGAGGTCCTTTCGCCCTCCACGGGGAGACGCTACAGCATTAAACGCGTGTGCAAAGTGTTGCAGATACCCCGTTCCACGGTGCACAGCCAGCTTCGTCGTTCATCCGTAACCGATCTTCGGCAACCCCGGAAGCGAGGCCCGGTCGGAGCGGGTACCGATGAGGAATTGGTCTCCCTCATTCAGCAGGAGATCGACGCGTCACCCTTCCACGGCGAAGGATACCGCAAGATCTGGGCCAGGCTTCGCTTTCACGGTATGCGGACGTCAAAGGATCGGGTCCGCCGGTTGATGCGTGAAAACGGGCTCCAGGCGCGTCCAGGACGGCGTCGCGAACGACGAGCCCACGATGGCACGATTACGACCGAGAAGCCCGATCAGATGTGGGGCACCGACCTGACTGTGACGCCCACGGTCGACGAGGGCAGAGCCTCCGTGTTTATCGCGATCGACCACTGCACGTGCGAGTGTGTGGGCATTCACGCCTCCAAGACGGCCAACCGCTTTGAGGCTCTCGAGCCGATCCGACAGGGCATCCGTGAACACTTCGGGGGCTTCGAAGAAAACATCGCCGAAGGACTGGAGCTCCGACACGATCACGGGTCACAATACGTCTCTGACGACTTCCAGAACGAGATCGCATTCCTCGGCGTCCAAACATCGCCGAGTTTCGTGCGTGAGCCAGAAGGCAACGGATGCGCCGAGCGGTTCATCCGTACCCTCAAAGAAAACCTCCTGTGGGTTAGACACTTCAGTACCATCGAAGACCTGCGCCTCGCACTCCTTGAGTTTCGGGACAGATACAACCACAGGTGGATCATCGAACGTCACGGCTACAAGACGCCCGAACAGGCTAGAAACGCACTCACGGCAACTCGAAAGGCCGCCTGAATACACTCACCCGAGTGTCCAGACAACCGCGGGCTTTACAGTGGTTGGATCTACCCGCACCGTATGTCGACGCCGTCGTCACCTACAGCGAGCCGGCTCGGATTCTGAACGATTTCTTCCACAAAATGGCCTCGGGAAACCGGAAGAACCACTCCTACGACCGTGCGAAGCTTCGACGATCACTCAGGCTATCCGGGTACATCGAATAGCCTGTCACAGTTTCTCTGCAATAAGCCCGATGATGGACTGGACAGGAGACACACGGCGCATTTCCGATGGGGGATGGATCCACAGGACCAGGCTTCCCAATCGTACACCGAATGTCTTGACCTTCTCGATGTACTCGCCTCTACCGTTGTGTCCGTCATTCACCACGCAACCCGGGTCTAGCGCCCCGGGCTAGGCTCTCCCGCCCCTTCAGGGCGGAAACCTCCAGATCGCTGCGCACTCGCCGACCCCGCGTTGAAACGCTCTTTGAAGGAGCTCGAAATGAAATCCATCGACCTGGATGTCCGGTACTACCATCTCACCCGCAAAGCTTACACCGATGAAAAGGACTTTCACCTAAATACGTTGAGCTTCAACTATCCGGTCGATGAGATTGCCCTCATCCAGGTAGACGTCTGGAGCGATCATTACGTGAAAACACACCTCGACCGTGGACAGGATATCACTCTGAATCGCATCAACCCTGTCGCCGATGCCCTTCGATCAGTCGGCGCGACCGTCGTCCACGCCCCCAGTCCCAACTGTGCAAAGCTGTATACGGCTGGACGCAATTCGCGGGGGACGAAGAGGTACACGGTCGATTGCCGACACCCAAAGACGAATGGCCGCCAGAGCCTTTCCGCGCCAAGACCGGCGAATATGAAAAATGGGCGCGTCCCAAGGACCCGCCCGATCAGCGCTACGACGACATCAACAAGAATCGCAGCATCATTCTCGAGGCCGCACCTAAAGAGGGCGATCACGTCATCGTGACCGGCGCCCAGCTTCATCGCCTGCTGAAGCACAAGAAGATCCTGCACCTGTTCTACGCAGGCTTCGCCGCCAATATGTGCGTCCCCTTTCGCGACTACGGAATGCGCGCCATGAAAGACCGAGGCTACGACATCATTCTCATCCGCGACTGCACGACCGCCATCGAGGTCGACGCCACGGTTGACGACGAGATTCTCACGCAGGCCGCCGTCACCAACACCGAAATGACCGTCGGCTGTAGCACATCATCCGCCGACGTCATCGCTGCTTGTTCAGCAGCGTAGGACGGTCGCGCAGGCATCCGGCAGACCTGTAACAAAGATTCCCGCCTCTTCCTGGCGACGTCCCCACAGGAGCCCAAGGCGAGGGAGGGAACACTGACAATGGGTTTCCTACCAGTAACGCGTCTCGCTCCAGGATCCCCTCTCGAACAGAAACGACTCATCCGTAAGGTAGCTGGCGCACTCGTGATCGACGAACTTGCGCTCTCCCTTCAGATCCTCGCCAGGATTCTGAGCGTAGTGCGCGAGATAAATGATCCGAGCTGCTACGTGAAAGGCTTCAATCAGACTCGTATGGTCTTCAGGCAGGAGTAGGACGGATTGATAACTCTCAAGAAACGCTCGTCTTCTGTCCGGCGGTGCCCGTTCCAGATGAACGACCAGGCGATGTCGTAGAGATAGTATCCGAACACGAAGCTGTTGTAATCGATCGGGCAAGCTGCGTCTCCCGAGAAGACCACGGTACCGGGCATAAGCGTATATATGGGACCCCAGACCGGTCGAGATTCGCCCAGGTCATCAATCACGCCGGTAATCTTCTGCACGGCATCTTCGACGACTGAAATATCTGAATCGGGGAGACGATCCTGTTCGGAAGCCCATCGGAGAACCTCGAGAGCCGTCTGCATCCTCGTCCGATCCATTCTCGGCAGCACGAAGCCATCCGGCCAGTCCCAATGACCAGCGTGCTGATGCATCTTTGCCGACATCACGCCAAGATTACGTAAATCCGAAACCGGTCGGCCGATGTTTTTCCGGTGGTTCTCCGCAACCTCGTCGCCCTCGACCCAGTCGAGAAGCGCACAGTTAATGGCCTCCCCATCGGAGACAACCTGGGTAACGAAGTCCCCCTCTTGATTCGGGATGGGCTGTTGCACGGTCAGGTCCGTGTCGCGGCCCATTGCATCGAACCATCGCAGACCGGATTCCAGAACGTCGGCCCGATCCCGAATGCCAGTGAGACTATCGAGCGGATTCTCAACGCGTATCGGTGCAGGGTTGTAGACGTGGAGGGCGAACGTTTTTCCGCCGGATGTCAGACGAAAAGCCATTGGACCGCCGATCACGATCATATTGCGCACCAGCTCGGTCCCTCCGGTCTCGACATCGTAGTGGGTCATCGCTTGTTCGGCGACGCGAAGCGCTTCTTGCCGTCGCTCGTCACGGTGCTCACCCCGGCCGTATTCATACGCGCGATCGAACCAGGCCCAGGTCTTTTCGACATTCCGACGAACCTGTTGGACGAAACGGTCGTCGTTCGAGGGGGCTGTGTCACGAAGTGTCTGCACGTCCGACATCCTTTCCTTAAGTTTCTTGCGAGCTGATCGCAGACGGTTGTCTACCGTCGAAACCGGCACGTCGAGGAATGCGGCAATCGTCCTGCGACCGTAGTCACTCGTGTAGTAGAGGTGAAGGACCTGACGTTCCTGCGTGGGCAAACCGTTCAGCGCTGATTCGAGACGTGCCCGGGTCTCTCCTACGATGAGATCTTCGGCCGGATCGTCCGCATCGGTCGACAGGGCTTCTACCGGCACGAGGGTGGCGGATCGTTTTCGGAGTACCCGGTCGCAGTGCTTGTGGACGATGGTTCTGAACCAGCCGGGAAACGCCGCGGGCGACCTCAACGCTCGAAGATCCCGGTAGGCCTGAAGAAACGCCTCCTGGGCGACATCCTCGGACTGGTGGAAGTCGCCAAGGCACGCGCGGGCGTAGCCCACAGCCATATCCTGAAACCGACGCACGATGCTCGTGAACGCCGCCACATCACCCGATTGCGCACGCGAAACGAGCTGGTCCAACTCTTTCAAGGAAACTCCTGCTGTAGAAGGCCTCTATCTCTAAGGACCCAGTATACCAAAATAGTTGTACGTGCTCTCCAGCGGAGCACGTCCGCGAGCCTCACGATGACCTCATTCACCAGCCCGGATCTCCCAAGCCAGCCTGACCGTCGCCCGGGCGAACTCGCCGATAAGGCTACGTTTCGACGGCTGAGTCGTTGGAAGCCAGCGCTGCCCACGCACTCGATCGAGGCGATTGTGGAAAAGCACGGGCTTCCCTCGATCGACGAAGGATCGGCCACGCACTCCAACGCGATGAACGTTGTCTACCGGTTGGATTCATCCGAAGAACGACTCTTCCTGAAGATCCAACTTCGGGATCCGGGCGGCACGCTCGCGACCGAGAAAGAAGTGTTCGGCCTGATTGCCGGTCACACCCGCTTACCCGTGCCTGATCTGGTCATCCTCGACGAAGATCGCGACGTCCTTCCTCACTCCTTTCTCATCACCTCGACGCTATCGGGAGAGGGTGGACGTGATGTTTTCGAACGCACCGAGCGATCCGTACGTCAGGCAACGATGGCTGCCGTTGGGCACGCGCTGGCTTCGATTCACTCGATCCCCGTACCGACCCATACCGGGATTCCGGGACAGCTGTTCTTTCTGCCGCATTGGAAGACCAACGTTGTCCGGATTCTGGAAGACACACGTTATCTGAGGGAAATCGAAATTCTGAGACCGGGATTCCCTGCCCTACTGGAGGAGCTGGTCACAGACCTGTCAATCCCCGATCTTGATGATGAACGGGCTCTGCTGTGGTGTGACCCGGTGCTGCACAACCTGATGGAGGATGTGGACGGAAACCACGTTACGCTAACCGGTGTCTTCGATTTTCAGAAGGCTCAGGTGGGAGCCGGTTTTCTGACGTGCTTTACGCAAAGGGCGATCTGCGAAGATCGAACCCCCTTGGATTCTACAGTGACCCAACTGTGGAGGAAGCCTTCGTACGAGGATACACGGAAGTCGGCGGCAACCCTCCGCCGGAACCAACAGAGGTCGAGGCCCTCGTTCGTGAGCTCCTCTTGAAATCCCTGGCTGGGAAGTGGTGGCTGGATTGTCTCGGCATCCTTCATCCGAAAGTCGGAGAAAACCTCGACGACGCCGAGACTGCCGCGAACCGACTCTTACACGAACTTCGATCGGGCGCCCTGTAGCCAAAGGAGAACGGATGGAAGAAACTCGTCTCGAAACCCCTCAGAACCGTTTCCAACAACAGTTCGGTACACCCAAAGCGCGCACGGCCGCCAAGGTTCGCGATCATATGTCGTCGTTCGTCCAGGAATACATCAGTCACGCTCCCTTCGTCGTCCTCGCGACCAGCGATCGGGAGGGGAACTGCGACACGTATTCTTAGGGTTTGCCACGAAATAAGTGCTGCACTTTTCAAGGTAATGATCTTACGCTCGGAGTGTGGACGTCGAAACTCTCCGAACGAAGTATGAAGCCTTGGCTCCGGTGCTGACGGAACGCACGCGTCGTCTGTGGGCCGCCACGGAAGCCGAAGCGTTGGGTCACGGTGGGATCGCGATTGTGGCTCTGGCGACAGGAATGTCCAGAGAGCGGATCTTTCGTGGCATTCAGGAGTTGAGGTCGGACGAACCTTTGGACCCGGCTCGCATCCGGCGTCCAGGCGGCGGTCGTAAGCGGAAGGCCGACACGGACCCGACGCTGTGGCAGGACCTGAATGATCTGGTCGAGCCAACGACTGCGGGGTCGCCTGACGACAATCCTCTGAGATGGACATCGAAGAGCACTCGCAAACTGGCCGCCGAGTTGCAAGCGATGGGGCATTCGGTGAGCCCCAGGATCGTTGCCAATCTCCTGCACGAACACGATTACACGCTGCAGGCGAATCGGAAGACAAGGGAGGGATCTGCACACCCGGATCGGGACGCTCAGTTCGTTTACCTCGATGATCGGATTAGCCAGCAGCAGCAGCAGGGCCTTCCCGTTATCTCGGTGGACACCAAGAAGAAAGAGTTGATCGGCGACTTCAAGAATCCTGGCCGAGAATGGCGACCCAAGGGAGACCCGGAGCGTGTGAAGGTACACGATTTCATAGTGCCTGCTCAGGGCAAGGCGATCCCTTATGGAGTGTATGATCTGAGCCGTGATGAAGGCTGGGTAAGTGTCGGTATCGATCACGACACGGCCAGCTTCGCCGTGAATGCGATCCGAAGTTGGTGGAAGAACATGGGACGGCCCGCCTACGGCACTTCGACGCATCTGCTAATCACGGCGGACGCAGGCGGCAGCAACGGCGCCAAGACGCGGCTGTGGAAGTGGGAGCTGCAGCGCTTTGCGAATCGCACTGGCCTGACGATCACCGTATGCCACTACCCTCCTGGCACTAGTAAGTGGAACAAGATCGAACATCGCCTGTTCTCCTTCATCGCTATGAACTGGGCGAGGCAAGCCCCTGGTCAGCCTGGCTGCAACCGTGAATCTCATTGCCGGAACGACCACTCAAGCCGGTCTCCGAGTACGCTCCGAGATCGACAAGCGACCCTACCCTAACGGGGTCAAGGTGACCGATGAACAGATGACCCAAATCGATCTCACTCCGCACGATTTCCACGGCGACTGGAACTACACGATCCGGCCAATGGCTCAACATTGAGATCGACCGTTTATTTATGGCTATATTCGGATCTCTCAACGAGATGAAGTGGGTGAAGGTGCCGTGGTTCCTGGCATGGGGGCGCGGTTAGAGTGTGCGGAACCTCTTCGGAATCTGCTCAGGGATGTTTATGTCTCCGACGGTAAGGAAGATCATATCGTTGAATGCGTCGAGTGTGCGGAATCCGCTGGCTCGGTTCTTGACGATTTGGACGATTCGGTTGAGGCCTTCGGCGATGGCGTTGGTAAGACGCGTGTTCACGAATGCGAGGACGCCGAAGAAGTGCTGTCGCAGGGTCCTGACGAACTTTCGCAGGGGTTCAAGTCGACTTCTGAGTGCGGACGTCGTCCAGCATTTCAGGAAGCGTTCGGCAGCCCAGGGCGCTTTGTATTCCCAGAACTGCTCGAACTCGTCCTTGAGTCTCCAGGCTCTATAGATTCGGTAGTTCGCCTTCTCCAGTGCTTTGAGTGTCCGAGTATCCCCTCTGGAGCGTGTCGCTGAGTGCCGGTAGAGGAGCCATCGGAGGCCCTTCATGGCTTTGCGCTCATCCGGGGCAGCTTTACGCCACTGGTCCTTACGGACCTCGTCAACGGCGGCATTGAGAGCCTTGACGATGTGAAAGCGATCGAGGACCAGCTTGGCATTCGGACAGTGTTCCTGGATGGCTCCGATGTAAGCTTCGCTCATGTCGCAGCAGGCCCACTCGATCTTGGATCTCCGGTAGGGACTGAGAGCCTCTGTGAAGAACCGATCGATCGTTTTACGCGCCCTGCCGCGGCCAACCCACACCACGCAGGAGCGGTCCAGATCGTAAACGAGCGTGGCGTACCTGTGACGCTTGGCGTAGGAGATCTCGTCGATCCCGATGGTTTTGAGCCCTCGGATACGATGACCTTCACGAAGCCGCGTGATGGATCGGTGAAGGAGATCCGACAGCGTCGAGGCAGAGATGCGCAGTAACTCGGACGCCGCCTTCTGCGTCATGGTCTGGCAGTAGCGCAGCATGGCATACTCGAAGCGATACGTCACCCGAGAGAACCGCTCCGCCCACGGAATCTCCTCGACCACACGACCGTGGGTAGGACACCGAATCTCCCGAGGATGGTAGAGAAGCCAGACCCTCCACCCGCACACCGGAATGTCACGCCACCGACGCGGATGGGGCATTGTGCGGACGATTTTACCTCGACGGCCGCACTCCGGACAACAACAACCATTCTTATGTGGCTTTACGGCGATGACGACGCAGCTTCTCCCCTCAAACCACCAGCTGACAACACGGAACCCCTTGAATCTCAGCAGTTTCGATAGTAATCTGCTCCCGGTCATAGGTCGCACCCCCTTCGCTTTGATTGTCCTACACACACAACCAAGCGTAGGGAACGATCTATGACCTTGTCATTCTATAGTTTCACCGTTGAGAAACCCGGATAGAGCCTTATTTTTATTCGCGAACCCTAAGGGTGGGAAACCCGGCTTCGTCCGGGTCGTCGACGACCGTCACCTCATCGTTCCCGACGTCGCCGGCAACAGACTGTTCCAATCCTATCACAACTTGGATCAAAACCCGCACATCGGACTCCTCTTCTTGATATCCGGCCTCGATGAAACGGTCCGTGTCAACGGAACCGTCACCATTCTCGATCAGGAAGAGCTCCAACAGCGGCAGATCCAGATGTCCATTCACAGTCCCGATGACAACGCCAAGCAGCTCCAGGGCCTGCTCGTGGAAGTCGATGAATCCTTCAGCCATTGCCCACGGGCGTTCAAATTTTCGAAACTGTGGGACGTAGATCGAATCGACGGACACAGAGCCGAGCGACCCATCGGCGTGCGTCCAGTCGGCGGCTGAGTCAGCCACTGAGAAACCGAACGATCGCTGAAGGAGACGAAGGTGAGTGAGCGTAGACCGATCGCCCCCGATCTCGTCAAGGAATTCGTGCTGGCGGCGCACGGAAAACCGGACAGGGTTCGAGCCCTCTACGACGGGGATCCGGGCCTTCTTCGCGCATCAATGGATTGGGGAGAAGGCGACTGGGAGTGTGGACTCGAAGCGGCGGGTCACATCGGTAACCAGGAGATCGCAGAATTCCTGTTGGCCAAAGGAGCCCCAATGACGGTTTTCAGTGCGGCAATGTTGGGTAGAGCTGAACTTGTTAAAGCCTTTGTCGACGCGGACCCCGAAACCTCCCGCCGGCCTGGTGTTCACGGAATATCCTTGATGTATCACGTCGCTCTGTCCGGTAAAGTCGAAATCGCCGAGTTACTCTTAACCGAATCGCCGGGATGCGATGAGGCGCTTCACGCGGGCGTCCGCTTCGGTCACGCGGAAATGGTCGCGTGGCTCCTCGAATATGCAACCGACGTCAACGTGGTGAACTTCCAGGGACTAACGCCACTATCTGCGGCCATAGAGAGAAACGAGTCGAAGATCGCGGAATTATTGCGGGCAAAGGGAGGGCGAGAGGCACCGGTTACGTAGTCCCAGATTCCTCGCCTCACATAGTGCGAGACGACAAACCGAAATGGGCGGGACGCGTTCAACGATTCAAAATCGCCCAACTCTACGAGAAGGACGCAGCCGGCATCGTCGACGAAACCCTGATCGACGAGGTGGGTTTCGCGATCCTCGACCGTTGCATCGCGATCCTGACCGCCTCCCAAGCCCACGGCGGTCGAGTCCCCTGTCCGATCTGTGGCAAAGTCGTCTCACGTGAGTGGTGCGGTTCCGTTCAGTGCGAGGATTGCGATTGGCGTATCCAGTGGAAAGAGTATCACAAGACCTACAAGCGCAAGCAGCTGATGGCCGGGAGGATGAAACCGTTCATCGAGGCCTACGTCGACGACTTTCAGAACCCCACAGCAGAAAATGACCCTCATCGACATCCTCATCAGCCGATACCACGGCGAATTCGAGCGGGATGAGGGGCGTCCCGGTGGGCTCAATCTGATCGGCGGTAAGCGGAAGGAAGTTAGAGCCTTCCTGAACGACCTGGCGAAGGGAGCCCCACGACCCGGACGAGAGCAGACACATCAGGCCTGGGTCGAGAAAACCAGACAAGAGCGGAAGCCGGCGTTCGGAGAACCGGAGTCAGACTGAGCGTTTGGGGTTTCACCACAGCAAAGGTGAGAAAATGGCAGATCCAATCAGAATGGGCGTCATCGGATGCCGGGTCGGACGAACCTGGGTGGCGGGCGCGAGAGCTTGCGAGGATACGGTCGCCTGGGCCGTCGCCGACCTGAACAAAGAGCTGGCTCGAGAGGTGGCCGGCCTCAACGAGGTGCCGAACGTCTACGGCGACTACCGTGAGCTCCTCGCAGATGAGTCTATCGATGCCGTTGGCGTCGCCACCGCACCCGACATTCGCAAGGAAATGGTCATCGACGCGCTGCGAGCGGGGAAGCACGTACTCGCCCAGAAGCCTCACGGCCGCACGGCCGCGGATGTGGAAGAGATCAACGCCGTTGCCTTGGAGACCGGCAAGACGCTCGTCTACGCCTATTTCATGAGGCATAACGCCGAGAACAAGGAGACGCGTCAGATCATCGCCGATGGTAAAATCGGGCAGCCGTACCACGCACGTGTCCACTACCACTTCCGGGAGCGCCGCGTCGACTCTACACCGCCACCCGGCCGCGAGTGGCTCTATCGGTGGGGCTTCAAAGGCGGTGCGCTGGGACAGCACGGCTCCCACTATCTCGACCAGGCCTGGTTTCTAATGGGCTGTCCACAACCGGAATGGGCCTTCGCCGTCAGCCACGCAGCGTTTCCGACCACGTTGGACGTCGAACGCCACTCTGAGGATTACCTGAGCTTTCTGGTCGGATGCGCTGGCGGCATCACGATCCAGATGGATGCGTCTTCCGTCATTCCGACGTGGAAGGACCGGGCGTGGGATCTTCGGTTGCGCATTCTGGGCACGAACGGAACGATCGAATCGGAATCGATGTCCCTGCCGGATGGAATGAGACGCTCGGGAACGCGCAGGCTTCTCGGGTCGACTTACACCGAAGGCGATTTCGTCGACGAGTACGTCGACCACGAAGCTGGCGACTTCGACGCGGAGGTGAGCGATTTCGCGGCTGCCATACGCGGCACGCAACCACCCGACGTCTCACCCCAGGACGCCTTGACCTTCATGAAACTGCTCGACGCAATCTATCAGAGTGCCGAAACCGGTGAGAAAGTGACGATCGATGCCGGCTGAGAATGGGCGCCCCAACATCGTCTGGGTGATGTGCGACGAGATGCGTCACGATTCGCTCGGCATCCTCAGCGATGGCTACGTGCAGACACCCAACCTCGACGCCCTCGCGCGGGAAGGCACGTTCTTCCGCAATGCTTACTGTGCCTCCCCCGTCTGCTCCCCCGCCCGTGCCAGCTGGTTCACCGGTCTCTATCCACACGCGCACCTCCAGCTCCGCAATTACGGCCCAAACGTGCACGACCAGCCCGGCTGTCGTATGAGGGACGACGCTGTGACGATTGCCGACGTCCTAGCCGAACAGGGCTATCGATGTGGCAACGTCGGCGTGTGGCACCTCGGCGGCGACGAACGTGCCCAGCACGGCTTCGACGCCGGCTGGTGCATCTACCGCTACCTACCGAGCGACTACTCCGATCCTCTTTTCGAGTACTTCGAAAGCGAAGGATTGGCCAATCCCTACAAGAGCGATTGGCCGGGGAAGGTCCGTTACGGACCCAATTCCTTACCCTTTGGCACGATCGACGACATTCGGCAGAATCGCACAACCTGGACGATCGATCGAGCCATCGACTTCCTCGATGAATCGGTCGACCACGAAGCGCCGTTCTTCCTCCTCTGCGGCGTTAAGGATCCCCACCCCGAAATGCTGGTCACACCCGAGCAGCTCGATCGCTATTCGGAAGGCGATGTCCCCCTGCCAGATTCCAGGCACGATCCACTGGACGGCAAGCCCGCCTATCAAGAACGCGCGAAATTCCGCATCCCACCTGGTTCGCTAACGGATGCGGAGTATCGCCGAATGTTCCGCCACTACTACGCGCTGGTGACGCACATCGACGATCAGGTCGGTCGTCTTCTTGATCACCTCGACCGAATCGGTCAGCGCGAGAATACCATTTTCCTTTTCAACAGCGATCACGGCGAGCTGCTCGGTGATCACGGGTTCGTCGAGAAATGCCTCCTCTACGAATCATCCGTTCGTGTGCCCCAAATTCTCTCGTGGCCGGCCGGATTGCCCTCGGGCCAGGAGATCGAGACACCCATAGGCGGCGTCGATCTGATGCCGACTCTGCTCGACTTTGCCGGGGCTCAGTTGCCCGACCGGCTGGACGGCTGGTCGGTAGCGGACCCTCTGCGCGATGGGGTTGAGCCAGCGTCCGCCCCTGTTTTCGCTGAAATCGCGTCGCAGGAAGCGATCTACGGAAACAGCCGGACCGACGAACACTTGAGCGCACACGTGATGCTTCTCGACGACGGCTGGAAGTACGTCCGTAACCGACACGACATTGATGAGCTCTACGATCTCACACACGATCCTGGCGAAATGCACAACCTGGCCAAGCACCCCGAACACGAGGATCGGATCTCGGAAATGCGAGAACAGATCTCCACCATCGTGAGCCGAACGGGACCCGGTCTCTATGGCTGGTGTCTCGACACGCCCTGCCCTTCTTAGCCTCCACGAGAACAACAACCATGGCCGAGCCAGAATCTGAGAACGCCCGACAGACTGCCGTCGCCAGTGACGCGGACATCATCACCGTGAGGCCGCCGACCGAAGCGGCACAGACCAAGCAAAGGTTATCCTACTTCTTGGGGATATCCCAGGAAACGGCAGGCTCCAACGACCTCGCAATGAATCTCGTCATGATTCCTCCGGGGGGTGCTGCCGAGCCTCACTTTCACCAAGGCTACGAGACGGCGATCTATCTCTTGAACGGACGTGTAGAAACGGCCTACGGCGTCGGGTTGGAGAAATCTGTCATCAACGAGGAGGGTGAGTTTCTCTACATTCCGGCGAACGTGCCCCATCGACCGCGAAACCTGAGCGAGACGGAACCCGCCCTCGCCATCGTGGCCAGAAACGACGGGAATCAGGAGGAAAGTGTCGTCCCATATGATCCGGCTGCGGATGGTTGATGGTTTTCCCTAATTCTCGATGCTCGATCATCCATTCTCGATGCTATGCTAGACATTGACCTCATCCCCTCCTCCGACCCGAAACGAGCAGCCGAAGTCTTCTTCCGAGACGGTTTCGTCGCTTTGACGGACGTCCTGTCTCCCGAACAGCTCGCATATGCGCAGGAGGGAGCGGATCGTGTCGTTGTAGAACAGATGGCCGAAATCCCCCTCGAGGAAGCGAACCGGGGCTTCGCCCGCTATTCGTTCGGCACGCAAATCCACCACCCCGAGTGGTCGCAGCTGATCGAATTGCCCACGGTCCTACCCGTACTCGACCAGATCTGGGGTGGCCAGGACTACGTCTGCTCGGGTGGCGGCGGCGACTACTCCACGCCGGGGGCAAGAATCCAGAAGCTGCACTCGGATATGAGCGAGTCGTTGAAGGATCCGCTCGGTCAGGTCAGCGTGTTCGATCTGCCGGCCCCCTTCATCGTCGTGAACTTTCTGATGACAGAATTTAAGGAGATCAACGGCGCGATCCGATTCGTCCCCGGCACACAGCGGACACGCGTGCGCCCGCCCGATCTCGAAGACGAACCCGAGCATTGGAAGCGATCGATCGTCTGCGCACCTGCCGGGACGGCGCTTGTCAGGGACGTCAGAACCTGGCACGGAGGTACACCAAACCGGTCGAACGAGAATCGCATTATGACCAGCACAGGCTACTATGCACCCTGGTATCGACGTCCCGGATTCGACCGGCCGTTGCCTTTGGAGCGATATCGAGAACTGTTAGAGAGAGGTCGGAGGATGTGTCAGGGCATTGTCGACTGGGAAGGGTGACTAAGGAGACGTCTCTTGTTCGAAGGCTTCGCACAGACCCGCATCGACGCGAATGGCGTGTCCATCAACCTCGTGCACGGTGGTAACGGCCCGCCCCTGTTGCTTCTACACGGTTACCCACAATCCCACGTCGAGTGGCACAAGATCGCGCCCGACCTCGCTGCACACTACACAGTCGTGGCGCCTGACCTCCGCGGATACGGTGACAGCGATAAGCCTCAAGCCGATCCCGAAGACCTGGCCGTCTTCTGCAAGCGAACAACCGCCGACGATCAAGTGGCCGTGATGTCCCACCTCGGTTTTGACGCCTTCCACGTCGTCGGCCACGACCGCGGGGTCCGCGTCGGTCACCGAATGGCCCTCGACCACCCCGACCGCATCCGATCGCTCACATCGCTCGATGTCGTCCCTTCGCAGGCCGCCTTCGACCATATGGACTACACGCTCTCGTTCGCCTGGTTCCACTGGCACCTGATGCGCCAACCCTACCCCTTGCCGGAAACGCTCATTGGCAACAGCGCGCAGACTTACCTCGACTTTCTGCTCGAGCGCTGGACTGGGATCGAAGGATCGATCACGCCTGAAGCTTACGCGGAGTACTGGCGCTGTTTCAGCGATCCGGACACCATCAGAGGCACCTGTGGCGACTACCGTTCGGTCGAACTCGATCTCGAGCACGACGAGGTGGATCGCGGTCGCAAGCTGAAGTGTCCGGTGCTGGTACTCTGGGGGACGAGGATGGCCAAGCGCCCTGGCTGGCAGACCGGGAAAAGCCTGGACATCCTCGATGTCTGGCGCGAACGCGCCGAGAACGTACGGGGCAAACCGCTCGACTGCGGTCACTTTCTGCCTGAAGAGCTTCCGGCCGAAACGACTGCGGAGATCCTATCCTTCATATCAGAGCAGGATGATATCTGACCTGACGTAGCCCAGGCCTGTCTGCGCAGAGCAGACGCAGAAAAAGACGAAGGCGCAGAAGGATCAGGAGACCCTCTGCGCCGTTCGGATTTCCTGCTACAGTTTGGACTTATTACGCCTTTTCCATCAACTCGATCTTGACGTTATCCGGGCCGTTGATGAACACGATCCGGAATCCGCCGGCATCCATCGGTCCATTCCAGATCTCGACACCACATTCCTCGATGCGAGCCAGCGTGGCGTCGAAATCATCCGTATCGAGACCGAGGTGGTCGTACCCCTGATAGCGGCCGAGATCCATATTGGAAAATTCGCGATCAGTGATGGTCACGGTCACGCCGCCGAAATGCACGCGGATCCAGGTCGCACCGCCACGCTCGTAGGGCTCGTCGGCTTTCGCTTCGAACAGCTTCACATACCAATCGGCGGCGGCGTGGACATCGGTTGATTCGTGGTGAACGTGGTTCAGGGAATACGATGGCATATATTCACTCCTGTAGTAAGATGACGCTCGTGGCTACTTCTATGAAGCCTACAAGTTAATCATCTGAGACAACCCCGCCACTTCCACATTCACGATAACAGGTTCCAGACGGGACGAAGTCCATCGCCGAGGTCCCAAGCCGCCTTCCCCGACAACTGAACACTGAACACCGACAACCCTCTATGCCCACCTGGACCACACAAGGCTTCGAAGCTTTCAACGCCGGCACGTTCGGCAACGCAGGGCACAACCTCTACGTTTCCCGCGCCGGCATTCTTCAGCGCATCCATCACTTCGACCTCGACCAGAACGGTCACCTGGACATCGTCTTCTGCAACAGCCAGGCGCACTACGAGATGCCGCCCGCCGGGGTCTATCGCGATCCCCTCGGTCAATGCGAATATCTCGAGCTTCCCGCCGACGGCGCACGGTCCGGCGCCGTCCTCGATCTTAACGGCAATGGCTTCGATGACTTCGTCCTGGGAAACCGTTATAACGGCGTCGACCCGTTCGTGAATGCCACGATCTACTACGGCAGTCCCGAGGGATGGAGCGAACGAAGGATCCAACGACTTCCGGCCCCACGCTCTACGTCCGTCGCTGCCGGCGACTTCAACGGCGACGGGTGTCCCGATCTCGCCTTCCTGATCGCGGATGGTTTCTCACCGACTGCCGCCACCAAGGTCCGCCTCTTCTATCAGTCCGAGCTCGGATTCGAGCCGCGACGCTACGTCGACCTGAATATCGACGCTGATCAGATCGGCGCGGGAGATCTGGACGGGGACGGGATCGCTGAGCTGCTCGTTCGGTCGAGCGAGGGAGAGATCACGGTCTTCTGGGGTGCGCCTGACGGGATCGACACCTCGCGTCTTTCACCCCTTCCGATAGACGGGGCACAGATCGAGGACACGGTCAGCGACGCCGACAAGGCCTCGAACGAGTATATCCAGGATGCGAAACCACTCGTCCAGGTCATCCAGCTCGACGAGCAGCCCTATATCTTCGCAGCGCTTGCCGACAGTGCGTTGCTCGTCCCGGTGGGATCGGACCGGCGATTCGGAGACCCGCTCACCTTCGCCTGCGCGCAGCCACTCGCGGTCGCGGTCGGCAATGTGGGTGGTAACGGGCATCAGGATCTCGTGTTCGCGTGTCGCGAACTGACCGAAGAGCCAGAGCAGGAAAGGTCCTGGATCTACTGGGGCGAAAACGGCTACAGCGAGGATCGTCGTACTCCCCTGCCTACCTATCGCGCCTGCGATGTCGCCCTCGGAGACGTCGACGGGGATGGGTGCGATGACATCGTAATCTGTCACTGCTACACCCCCGACTGGAACACGCGCGAGTCTCTTCTCTTCCGAGGAGGTCGGGAAATCGGCGAACCAGCCGGGCTGACCAGTCACGACGCAAGACGCGCCTTCGTTGCTCGCCCCAAGGGAGACGGCAATGCCGTTGTCGTCTTCGTCAACCATCAGGGTCGTCAGAAAACGGAGACCGTCGACATCTCCATCTACCCCGGAGAGGCCGACGGCTACACCGAGACCCGACGGCAGGATCTGCCCGGGTTCGGCGCAGTCTGTGCCCTTTGCTGCGACCTCGACGACGATGGGCGGGCCGATCTCATCCTCGTCAACTCCGCCCACAACACCCCATCGCGCGACCCCGGCTCCTTCATCTACCGCAACGACGGCGGATTCGCCGCGCCACCGACCTGGATTCTGCCGACCGAACTGCCTCACGGTGCGTGTTGCGCCGACTTCGACCGCGATGGTTACCTCGACCTCGTTTTCAGCCGTACCAAGGGAGCAGAAATTCAAATCTTCCACGGCGGGCCCGACGGACCCGGGCGGGAACCCGAGCGCATCCGGCTGGACGACGCCTTTACCTGTGCCCTGTTCATCTACACAGCTGATCTCAACAATGACGGCTGGCTCGATCTCGTTCTCCCTCAAAGTACGACCGATCGCAGCCTGGTTCTGTGGGGCGGACCCGAAGGTTTCTCGGGAGACCGATGTCAGGAACTGTCGGTCTGGAAGGCCATCTGTGCGCGCGCCGCGGACCTGACCGGCAACGGTTATCTCGACCTGATCCTGGGTAGCGCTCCGCCGTCGATCGGCGCGCCCCACGACTGCTTCGTCACCATCTACTGGAACGGACCGGATGGTCTTTGCGAGGATAACCGGACGCTGCTGCCGGGGAACGGTATCGACTCCGTCGCAATCGGTGATTTCGACAACGACGGACTACTCGACCTCTTCGTGCCCTCCTATTCCGACAGCAAGAACCGGGACCTCGATTCACTCATCTACTGGAATCGGCCTGGCCTTGGTTTTTCCGCGTCCGATCGTACGCGTCTCTTCACGCACGCACCCGCAGGCAGTCTCGCCGCGGACCTGAACGAAAACGGTTGGACCGACCTTGTCGTCGGCAATCACAAGATCGAAGGCGACCACGTCGGCTGGTCGGCCGTCTATTGGAACGGGCCGGACGGCTTCTCAGAGAAGAACACCACACGACTTCCCTCGGCCGGTCCGCACGGGATGTTCTGCGTGGACCCGGGCAACGTCCTGGATCGCGGTAACGAGGAGGTTTACACGTCCGCATCCTGCCGGCTACCCGGAGGGTCTCGTGTCACGGCCATTTCCTGGGAAGCAGAGCTGCAACCCAAGACCTGGTTGAAGGCTCAGATCCGTTCCGGAACGAATCAGGAGACCCTCGAGGAGGCCTGGATCGGTCCCACCGACAGTGCATCCTGGTTCGATGAGAAAAACCCCGTGAACCTAACTCTCCAAGGGGAGTGGGTTCAGTACCGAATCGTGTTGGGCGCTCGCAACGGCGGCTGCACGCCCCGTGTGAAAGCTGTCTACGTCGAATGGGAATGAACAGTGGATCCTCTCAAAATCCCCGACGGTCACGAGGACATCACCCCCGAATGGCTCTCTCGCGTAGTGTGCATTCCTGTCGTTTCGTGCGAAGCTACCAAGATCGGCGAAGGTGTTGGCTTCGTGGGGCGTATCCTGCGAATCGAGATCGCGTATGAGAACGGCAGAGGCGAGGGTCCTCGCACACTCGTCGTCAAGCTTCCCGCCGCGGACAGGGATCTTCGCGAAAGGATCTGGCAGATCCACGAGAAGGAAATTCGGTTCTACAAAAACATCGCTGACGGAATGGAACTTCGAACCCCGAGGTGCTACTACAGTGCGGTCGACACGGAGAATCTCAAGTGCGTGCTACTGCTGGAGGATCTTGCACCGGCTCGGCCAGGAGATCAGCTCGCCGGTTGCTCGATCGAAGAAGCCGAAAACGTCCTCTTCCATCTGGCCCAAATGCACGCATCCTACTGGGAGAACCCGCGTCTGAGGGCAATCCCGGACCTGCCTCCGTTCGATGCCCGAGCCGAGCGCTGGCAAGAAAATTATCCTCAGTGGTGGGAGTCCTTCGTTGAACAATTCGGTCACCAGATACCGAAGACCGTCCTTCCGATCGGCGAACAGCTCAAAGGGAAAACCCTGAAGATCTATCGACTGCTGATGAACATCCCCAACACATTCGTCCACGGGGACTTCAGACTCGACAACATGTTCTTCTACGATAACGGCTCGATAGCCGTTATCGACTGGCAGGGATACGCCTACGGGCCTGCGTCGTGGGACGTCACGAGATTCGTCGTTGGCAGTCTCGATCCGGAAGTCCGTCGCGATCACGAAGCGGGTCTCCTGAGATTCTACCACGAGCGGCTAGTCGATCGAGGCGTCGAAGGGTATGGATACGATCAGCTGACCGCCGACTTCCGCCTCACGCTGCTCGATATGTGGATGTTCATCGTCGCCGTCCTTGTGAACTTCGATATGGCCGTCAACGAACGATCTCGGGCGCTCGTGAACAGAGGGCTCGACCGCACTTGTACGGCGCTCCTGGACCACCGGGCCGATGAGATAATCCCTTCCTGAACTCACCGTTTCCGACACAAGCCAGGGAAAATGATTCTTCACGCTTTAGTGTGGATCGATCAGAAACCGAGCGCTCCTGAAGTGAAAAGCCCGTCACCCACGTAATAGCGGCCCAGGTAGAGGCGGTACCGAGCAACGCTGCTGTTTCACCTCCAGATTCCGAGTCATCGACATAGCCGTCACCGAGCAGAATCGTACTGCCGGCGTGGGCCACAAGCCCCCGCGGCGGCCTCGGTAGAGGCGCCTGTCCCGAGTGGTCGCGTAAGCGGCTGTACCGAGGGAAGCGGGACTTTTCCAGTTTTCTCCGCGAAGAACCGGAAAAACAGATCGGCAGTTTGCGGAAACGGCAAGAATGGATACACTATTGAATGCGGATTCGGCAGGAATGCAACGTCCTGCGTGCATTGAAAGTTGCGGAGGCGGTCAGCCGACCGAGAAACAGAAACGAGGAATGAATGGATGACTTCACATATCGAGAGCTGATCTCGTTGGGCGAGGACGACACCTCCTATAGCCTGGTGACCACGGACTACGTTTCAACTGGAGAATTCGAGGGCCAGGAAATCCTCAAGGTCGAGGCCGAGGGTCTCACTGTGCTCGCCGATCGCGCGATTCGTGACAGCGCCCATCTCTTGCGCCCCGGCCATCTGGCCCAGGTTCGTAAAATCCTCGACGACCCCGAAGCGTCCGACAACGACCGTTTCGTGGCGCTCGAGATGCTCAAAAACGCCAACATCGCCGCGGGCGGCGTCTTGCCGATGTGCCAGGACACGGGAACGGCCATCGTGATGGGCAAGAAGGGCCATCGCGTATGGACAGAGGGCGAGGACGAAGCCGCGCTATCGCTCGGGATCACGAAGGCCTTTCAGGAAACAAACCTCCGCTACAGCCAGATGGCCCCGATCGATATGTTCCAGGAGATCAACACGCGCAACAATCTCCCGGCGCAGATCGAGATCTACGCGGACCAGGGTAGCGCCTACAAACTGATGTTTATGGCTAAGGGGGGCGGCTCGGCGAACAAGAGTATGCTCTTCCAGGAAACCCGTGCTCTCTTGAACCCCGACGGACTTCGCAAGTTCGTCGACGAAAAATTGCGAATGCTCGGAACAGCCGCTTGTCCCCCTTACCACCTCGGCATCGTCATCGGCGGGACCTCGGCCGAGTACACGCTTAAAATGGCCAAGCTTGCGAGTGCCCGGTATCTCGACAGCCTGCCGACAGCGGGCAACGAGCACGGCCAGGCGTTCCGGGATCACGAAATGGAAGCCCAGGTGCTCGAAATGAGCCGCGAGCTCGGCATCGGGGCTCAGTTCGGTGGCAAATACTTCTGCCACGACGTCCGTGTCGTACGTCTCCCCCGGCACGGCGCATCCTGTCCCGTAGGCATCGCTGTTTCCTGTTCCGCGGACCGTCAGGTTCTCACGAAGATCACCCGCGACGGCATCTTCCTGGAGGAATTGGAAAGGGATCCGGCCCAATACCTGCCCGAAGTCGACGACAGCGAGTTCGAAGGGGAGGTCGTCCAAATCGACCTCACCCGTCCGATGAATGAAGTCAGGGCCGCCCTGAACCAGTACCCGGTCAGCACCCGGCTCTCTCTCACCGGCCCGATGATCGTTGCCCGCGACATCGCTCACGCCAAGCTCAAGGAACGGCTCGACAGCGGCGACGACCTGCCTCAATACTTCAAGGAACAGTGCGTCTACTACGCGGGTCCCGCCAAGACACCCGAGGGACACGTGTCAGGTTCCTTCGGGCCGACCACCGCCGGGCGAATGGACGGCTACGTAGACGAATTCCAGGCAGCCGGAGGCAGTATGGTGATGCTGGCGAAGGGAAACCGCTCCCGACAGGTCACAGATGCATGTAAGAATCACGGAGGCTTCTATCTCGGCTCGATCGGAGGCCCAGCCGCACGACTCGCACAGGATTGCATCCGGAAGGTGGAGTGTCTGGAATATCCCGAGCTCGGAATGGAAGCAATCTGGCAAATTGAAGTTGAGAACTTTCCCGCGTTCATCGTCGTCGACGATAAGGGCAACGACTTCTTCGCCGCCTTCGCCCACCCCAATGCATAGCCCTCTGCTGAGAAACGGGGAATGACAGATGGCAAAACCTGCCGAGAGCACCATGTCGCCCAGCTGAACATTGCGAAAATGAAGGCGCCGCTCGACGACCCCCTGATGGCAGACTTCGTCGATGCGCTCGATCCCGTAAACAAGCTGGCCGACGAGAGCCCTGGTTTCGTATGGCGTCTGCAGAGCGATGACGGGGCCGCTACCTCCTACCGACCCTTCGCCGACGATACGATCCTCGTCAATCTGTCCGTCTGGGAATCGGTCGAATCCCTGCAGGCCTTCTTCACATCTGGCTTACACGCGGCCGTGATGCGTCGCCGCCGCGAGTGGTTCGAGAAGATGGTCGAGGCCTATGCCGTACTCTGGTGGGTACCGGCCGGCCACATCCCCACGGTCGAAGAGTCCAAGAAAAAACTACAGCTCCTCCGGGAATACGGACCGACTCAGGAAGCGTTTTCCTTTGGACAGTTCTATCCTCGACCGATCTGAAACAGATCCCGTTTCCCGAACGAATGATCCCGGGCATACGAATCGAGCGAACGGTCTCCCACAGCCGAGCGTTTAGTGAAAATCATCATCGTTACAGGTGGTAGCCGGGGCATCGGCGCAGCGACTTCGCGGCTCGCCGGCGAACGTGGCTACTCGGTTGGAGTCAACTATCGCGAAAACGCAGAGGCGGCGAATCAGGTCGTCGATGAAATCGAGAAAAACGGAGGAAAGGCCGTCGCGGTCCAAGCCGACGTCTCAATGGAAACGGATGTCGTACGGATGTTTGAAACGGTGGATGCTGAACTCGGCACGCCGACGGCGCTCGTCAACAACGCGGCGATCCTCGGCCCGCGTGCACGGGTGGAGGAGCTCGATGCCGAACGCATCGATCGCGTCTTTGCGGTCAACGTGAAGGGGAGCTTTCTCTGTGCGAGGGAAGCGGTACGAAGGATGTCGACCCGAAATGATGGTGAGGGGGGCGCCATCGTCAACGTCTCGTCGGGCGCTTCGACTTTTGGATCGCCGAACACCTATGTCGACTACGCTGCAACCAAAGGGGTAATCGACACACTGACGATCGGCCTCGCCAAAGAGGTCGCCGACGAAGGCATTCGCGTGAACGGCGTCCGTCCCGGTTTCATCTACACGGACATCCACGCAACATTCGGCGAACCCGACCGCGTCGACCGAATGGCGAAAACCGTTCCGATGAAGCGGGGCGGGCAACCGGAGGAAATCGCCAGCGCCATCCTGTGGCTGCTGTCAGATGAAGCGTCCTACACGACCGGCGCGATCCTTGACGTAGGAGGCGGAACGTAGAAGCTTGGTGGGACGCGTCTGACAATTTCGTGAGCTCGAACGCGAACCGTCGTTTGCCCCGGTGTGTATCCCGAGCGAAATCGAGGGGCCCACCTCTTTGGTTACTGGTCAATGGTCATTGCGTCCTGTTCTCCGCGGCTTTAGCGGACGCAACCTTCGTAGCTCTCCCCACTGATCGGATAGTACTCCGGCCCCTCGCCATCCCCCGTAAACGTCGACTTCGCTGACATATATGACAACGCAATCGCGCGACGCCAGTTGTCTGATAGGTTCGGCGCCGTGTAGTGGGGCAGTAGGGAATGAAAAAAGAGCCCACCACCCGCCTGGACCGGCGCCAGCACCATATCGTCGAAGCTGTAATGATCCTCATCGACAACGAAGTCGTCTGTCACGCGCACGTGTGGCAGGGGTCCGCGCTTGTGGGCGCCCGGCAAGACGCCCATACAGCCATTCTGCTCCGTCGCTGTGTCGACGGCGTACCAACACGAGCAGAGATTCATCGGCGCGATCGACCAGTAGGGCGAGTCCTGATGCATTCCCTTCTGTGATCCTACCTCCGGTGGCTTCAGAAGCATCGCGTTCCGGAACATCTTGATGTCCGGCCCCAGAATCTGCTGAATCACGCCGACGATGTTCGGATGCTTCCCCAACCCGTTGTAGAGATCGTCCCCTTCGACCAGTCCGTCGATCTTCCGAATCCCGTCACCCGGATGGTCGACCCTCATCTCTCCGCGTTTTACCCGCGGCTCCACCTGAATCCTCAGCTTTTCCGTCGCACGATCCCCGTGCGTATATTGCCGCAAGCGATCCTGTAGTGCGGTCACTTCTTCAGGCGTCAGAAGATTCTCCACAATCGCAAAGCCATCCCGGTCGTAGGCTTCCAACTCATCATCCGTCAACGGCCGAGGTTCTTCGAGTCTAACCATCGTCATTCTCCTTCGGGTGCAAACGGAAACAGGACAGGATCACGTCTTACAGAACATAAAGAATGGCTGGGCACCATTCTATCAACTCGTGAAAAATTCGATCAAAAGGACCTCGCAAGGGCCCACGCAGCCTCTGTTCGAATTGGCACCGTCAACCGCCCACCGTCCACCATCTTCTACTATGGGACGAAGCCGTCACCCCTGTACTCTGTCATCTGAATCCTGACCTCTGAAATCTGACCTTCCAGGTTCTATGCGCATCGCCATCGCTTCCTTCGGCCAGGAAACCAGCAGCTTCAGCCCCGCCCTCACGACGCTCGACACGTTTCGTCAGTACGGCCTGTATGAGGGACAGGAAGTGCTCAGGCACTGTCGGGGCGTGCCCGCTGTCGGCGGCTTTCTGGAGGTTGTCGACGAAACGATCGATTGGGAACCCGTGCCCATCATCCACGGATGGGCGGGCGCCCACGGACCGCTCACACCCGACACCCTCGCCTTCTTCCACGACAAAACCGTCTCCGGTCTGCAGTCAGCGGGCAAAATCGACGTGCTTTACTTCGCCCTCCACGGCGCCGGCGAAGCGCAGAACGAACCGGATACGGAGGGTCACCTTATAGAGGCCGCGCGAGCCGTCGTCGGGCCCGACGTCCCCATCGTCATCTCACTCGATCACCACGCCAACCTGACCGAACGGATGATGCGAAATTGCGACGCCCTCGTCGCGCATCGCACGCAGCCCCACGACCAGCCCGACACGGGTCGGCTCGCCGGAGAGATGCTCGTCGACATCGTCCGGGGCAACGTCGTGCCCACGATGGCCTACCGGAAGATTCCCCTCATTACTCATCAGGAACAGTTTCTCACATCCCGTGGGCCGATGAAGGAATGGTTCGACCTCGCCTGTAACATCGAAACACGCGATGGCGTCGTCTCCGCTTCCAACTTTCCGATGCAGCCCTGGCTCGACGTTCCCGAAGGTGGCTGGGCAACCGCCGTCGTCACGAATGGTGATCAGGTCTCGCAGAACGATGCGCCGAAGAACTCGCGCGAAAGGCGTGGGATCTGCGCGAAGCTTTCGTGGTGCAGGAATCCATTCCACCGGCAGAAGCAGTCCGACGCGCGGAAGCCGCCGCGAAGGGACTCGTCATCCTCTCCGACACGGGGGACAGCGTCTTCGGCGGTGCAACAGGCGACAGCACGTGCCTCCTGGCCGAAATGCTCGAACAGAACATCCAGTCCATCACCCTCGTTCCGATGACGGACGCAGCCGCCGTCACAAAGGCCGTCGAGGCCGGAGTCGGGGCCACCATCACCGTCTCACTCGGCGGCAAGCTGGACACGAACTTCTATCGCCCCGTCGACGTCACGGCCACCGTGGCCGCTATCGGCGGCGGGCGAATCGACGTCGAGGTCACCAGCCACGGCTCTTTCGATATGGGCCGCGCCGTCCTGCTCGAAGCGGGCCCCATCCATATCGCAGTCAGCGAACAACGGGATATCGGTGGCAACCATCCTATCGTCTATGAGCATTTCGGCCTCGACATCGCCGACGCCAAAATCGCCGTCCTCAAAACTGCCAGCAACTGGCAGTACTACGCGCCGTGGACGAGCGAGATCATCCGCGCCGACACGCCCGGCGCGACGATGAGCAACATCGCCGGCTTCGACTGGAAGCACCTCCCGCGCCCCATCTATCCCCTCGACCCCTATACGAGATTCTAAGAGCCTGCACCAATCGCACCTTTGCCACCGTTCATCCTGAGTGATCTCCGAGTGCAACAAACTTGTGCGTAGCTGCACTGTGTAGACACAGAGAAGATCGTATCGAAGGGCGAACGGTGCCCATCACCGTCCTTCTGAACGCGCAGCCCTTTCTATCTTGTCTAAAAGCTCCCGCGCTCGAACATCGTTCGGGCGTCTCTCCAGAATCTTCCGAGCAAATCGATCCGCATCCGAGAAGCGACCCTCGGACAGATGAATCATCGCCAGGTTGCCGAGTGCCGGTACGAACGAAGGATCAAGTTCCAGTAACCGATTGAACCTCGCCGTCGCCTCATCGATCCGCCCTTCCGCTAGATCCACGGTACCCAGATTCTGCAGCGCCATCTTGTGATCCGGATCGAACCGCAAGGCAGTCTCGAGATACTTCCTGGCCGTTGCCCGATCTTCGACCTGGAAAGCATAAATATCGCCCAGGTTGTTCAGGGCCGCCACATCGTCAGGCAGCAGACGGACGGCCCGTTCGTAGGCGACGATCGCAGCATCGATATGTCCCTGCGCGGATAGGACGTTCCCCAGATTGTTGTTGGCGACCACATAGCCCGGGGCGATGTCGATCGCTTTCACATACGCCTGTCGGCTCGGCTCCAACTTGCCCAGTCTTTGCAGTCCGAGACCCAGGTGAAACCAGGCGAGCGCATCCGCGGGGTCGAGGTCGATCACGCGTTCGAACGCCACCACAGCGTCCTCGATCCGCCCAACGTGGAGCAAGGCCTTCCCCAGGTAGTAACGACCCTGGGTGTCGTCGGGAAACGCCCTCAAACCGGTTTCCAGAGCCTGTATCCCTTTTCTCAGATACGTCGGATGCGCGTGCTTGGCCTCGTAGTAGCGCACGTAGGCCATCCCTTCCTGGAGATCGTCTTCGGCGAGTGCCAACGAGTCTGTTGCTATCTCGAACATACCCCAGTAGGACGTGAGTATCGCGACGTTCCCCATCGTACGCGAACGCGCCTCCGCCACGGACACCGACAGAGGCTCGGGATGCGCCCGAATCCAATGATCCGTGAAGTTGACGTGCAGAATGTTCGACGTTTCACCCTGGCGCATATGGCAGGCCACACAATCTGAGCCGGCGGAGTGATCCACGCCGATGGTCGAAGTCGAAAGCGCATCGCTCGGATGGCAGGACCCACACGCTTGACGATACTGTGCCCTGGTCGTCTCACCCGGCGGACGATGCGGGTCGTCACACGTCGTGCAAACCATCTCCCGATTCGACGCCCGGTAGCATCGGCTCATCATCATCCGCTCTCCGTGACTCGCGATCCCGAAGTCTCCCGTCACACTGAGCGGAGCCTGTCCTGAGCGGAGTCGAAGGGTCGAAGTGTCGGCGTCACGAACGAACACGCTCCGGACATCACCCAGCCGCATCCCGGGTCTGAAGGCCGTTTCCGAGTGGTCGTGCACGAGCGCTGACATCGCGCCCTGGAGGTGGCATTGCAGGCACACATCGACCTGCCGCGCCTTCGACAGATGCGCCGGATTCACGATCGACGGATCGTAGGCCTCTGAGCGCGCGTCCTCTTTCTCACCGTAGTGACGATTGATGTGAAGCTGCCCCGGTCCGTGGCATCGCTGACACCCGATCCCTTCCGGCACGGTCGGGTATCGGTGCTCCGAAGCAACATTCGATGGTGCATAACTGTTGTGACAGTTCATACACTCCGGGACAATCGGCCGCCCGAACCGCAGGTTCCTCTCGTGATACCCTGGACTCAAGTCCCAGACGCCCTTTTGCGTGTACCACGTCAGCGGCATTTCATACAAGAACCCGTTCTGGCTACGGATGTAGGAGCGGTTGTGATTCCCGGAGCCGATGATGTAATCGACTCTGTACTCCAATTCGTGAACCACCCTTCCGTCCCCGTCGGTCCGAAACTCCCTTTGGTACAAACCGTCCGCCCGTCGCAGGGGAACGTAGTGGAGATCGAGTGACGGATCGTAGATCGGGTCGATCCCATAGTCCTCGATCACAGGGGCAGTCGTCGCATCGTAGAACGATCGTCGCATCCCCGACCGCTCGAACGTCTCCGCGATCTCCGAATGGCAAAACGCACACTCGGAATCGGCCACATAGGCCACGTCAGTCGTCAGGTTTAAAAGCAACTGCTCAGCGGCCGTCACCGACGAATAACAGAGCCCGCTCGCCACAGCCACGACGATCCAGAGCGTGGGATATGAAATTGGACGTATCATCGTTCGAGTAATAGTATGACATCCGGGAAGGGAACGAAGGAAGTGATCGTTCTCCGCCCGGGCCCAGCACTTCGGGATGGCTTTCAGATCGACGCACCCCGCAGGCTGATCAGCCGGTATTCTCAGTGCCCTCAGTGTGCTCAGTGGCTGCCTCGGTCTTTCTATGACAATCTACATCGACGCCGACGCCTTTCCCCGCCCACTACGTGACATCTTGCTCCGTGCGTCAAGGCGTTTATCCATCCCCGTCACCTTCGTAGCCAACCGATACATCCGGCTTCCCGAATCGGACCTCCTCACGTGTGTCGTCGCACCCGAGGGTCCCGACCAGGCCGATGACAGGATCGCCGAGCTGGCCTTGGAAGGAGACCTCGTCATCACCGCCGACGTCCCCCTCGCCGATCGCGTGATCGCTAAGGGAGCGAACGCACTCGACCCACGTGGCACTCTCTACACACCGGACAACATCAAAGAGCGGCTCGCCACCCGAGACCTGCTGTCCGACCTCCGCGATACGGGCCTGGTTACGGGCGGCCCAGCGGCCTTCAACCCCAAGGACGTGCAGTCCTTCGCCGACGGACTTAATCGATTTTTGTCCACGATGAGATTCGGTTAGCGGGGATCCAAGGCAGTTGCTTTTCTGACCCCGAAGGGATCGAGTCCCTCAGCCCAGTTTTCCAAGGATTCGGTGAACCCTTGGCTCGGTGACAACCCCTCCGTGTTGCCCGCAATGACCAATATGAAAAAGCCCGCCAGGATTCGCTCCTGACGGGCCTCCTTAGATCTTCGGCGTTAGGTTACCGACTGGTTCTTCGTCCTCTTCCGTATCGTGGCGTTGGCGGGGCGGTCTTTTCCACTTCCTGCTGTCGACCACGCCCATTCCTGACGGCCCGACTTCGCACCTTGCCATTCGTCTTCGGACCCCGTGATTTCGGTGCCGGTCTGACCATCTGCATCGTCGCGATGGCCTCACAGTGAAACCGATGATCGTTGTGACACGTCAGCGGGATTCGTGTCAGTTTCTCGATGTCCCTCAGGAGCGGCACCTCATCGTGCGCGCAGAAGGACAATGCCACCCCCGATGCGCCTGCCCGAGCCGTTCGCCCGATTCTGTGAACATAGCTTTCGGGTTCATTCGGAAGCTCATAGTTGATGACGTGCGTGATGCCTTCGACATCGATACCCCGCGCCACGATATCCGTCGCGACCAACACCTTCGTGTGGCCGAGGTGGAACGACGCCAACGCCTTCTGCCGGGCGCCCTGCGTCTTGTTCCCGTGGATCGCATCGGCCTTAATTCCCTTCCGCGACAGCTGAGCCGACAGTCGGTTGGCCTTATGCTTCGTGCGTGTGAAAACGAGTGCTCGACTGAAATCCAACGTCCCCAACACATCGGTAAGCAGGGCACGCTTGTCCGACTGGTCCACGAACATCACCTTCTGGTCGATCGAGCCCACGACGGTCGCTGGCGGAGCCACCTCGACCCAAACCGGATCGTCGAGCATCCCCGAGGCCAGGTCGATGATCTCCCTCGGCAGAGTCGCCGAGAAGAGCATCGTCTGACGTTTCTTGGGAGTCGCGGATACGATTCGTCGAACATCCTGAACGAACCCCATATCCAGCATTCGGTCCGCCTCGTCCAAAACGAGTATTTCGACACGGTCGAGTCGAACGACTTTCTGACCCATCAGGTCCAGCAGTCGCCCCGGAGTCGACACAAGAATGTCCGGATCTTTGCGAAGACGCTTGATCTGCGCCCCCATCGGAACACCGCCCATCACGCATTCCGTATTCAGCGCGATGTGGCGACCATACGCGCGGAAGCTGTCCTGCACCTGCAGCGCTAGTTCGCGCGTCGGCGCCAGGATCAGTCCGCGTATGAATCGCTTGCCCTTCGACCCTCGCTCACCCAGTGTGTGCAGCATCGGAAGTGAAAAAGCGGCCGTCTTTCCCGTGCCTGTCTGGGCGGTGCCCAGCACATCGCGACCCTGCAGGACCGCAGGAATGGCGTCGGCCTGAATGGGCGTCGGCTCTGTATAGCCCTCGTCCTTCAATGCCTGGAGGATAGACGGGTGCAGCTGTAGATCTGAAAACTTGGTACTCATACTTCTCCTGTCTTGGATAGACCCCTCGGGGCTATCTCGTGCCCGAGACTAACGGCGGCTTTCTCTCGTGCGGGTTCTGACAGGACCTGAAGCGAGGAACGACGCAGGAAATCTTCGGAGGTAAAAAGGTGGGTTACTTAACTTGGCCATAACCTACAGATAAATCGTGGTTTAGACAAGGGGTGTTTGCAACTTTTCCGGATCCGGGCGATGTCCTACCTTGGGTGAACCTCGAAGGATAGTGGCTATGAACCGATTATCGTCCTCGAAACGGCCTTGCATTTTCGCGATTTACGGCCTCGTATCCACCGTAGTGATGTTCGGGACAGCTTCGGGACAGCCCGGGCCCGCACGACAGCCGCCGAACCCAGTCCGGCATCCCTTGCTCGTTGCCCGTCAGACCTTTTACGATGCGGTCGAAAACAAGCAGCTGATCGACGTCGGCGTCGAGAGATTCGAGCGCCTAGCGGAGTCGGACCCCGATCTGGCCGTGCGGGCAAGTGCCTATCTGGGATCCCTCAAGGGGCTCAGGGCGAAACACGCGATCTTCCCGCTGAGCAAGATCATCTGGGTACGGCGGGCACTCAGGCAGCTCGATGCCGCACGCGCAGACGCGCCCGACGACCTCGAAGTCGCTTTCTTACGGGGCGTCATCTGTCATCATCTTCCGTTTTTCTACGGACGACGTGGCGACGCGGTAGCCGATTTTCGATACATCATCGACCGCCTGCCTGATTCACACACCAGGTATGACATCCGAATACTGAACGACATCTTCAACGTCGTCATCGAAAAATCACGTCTTCGACCGGAAGAAATCTCTGAGGCCGTAAGGCTCCGCGAGGAACTGAACTATCCCAAACTCCCAGCGAAACGGCACGAATTACTGGCACAACCCCGCACGAACTAACACCCTGTCCCCCGAGGGTGTCTCTATCGATCTTAAAAGTGGCCCCGAGGCCACTTTTGCACCTGGGAATAAGCTCATTTGTTATAACATACTGTTTAAATTACGCTTACAATGTATATAGTCTTCCTGAACACCGACACCGCCTGCCCGCCGCAGCCCGTAGGGCGAAGGTGGGAACACCCACACCCCACTGATATGCCTCTGGCTGTAGCATCGTTCGAAACACTTCGCGCAATCCCCACGTCTGACAGGTGTCGAAACGGATCCGAACCACTGCCCTGGAGGTAACGATGAAATCTTCAGTCAACGTGTCTCGATTCACCCTAACCCTCTTTCTGCTCCTGACGTTCGGCTGCGCTTCGATCGTCCAATCGAGCGATCGCGCCAGCGTCACTCGGGAGGACGAGATTTCGCAATCGGTCGACGGGGCCATCTCCCTCTCGGCGAAAACTCACAACGGATCGATCAAGATTTCCGGCACGGACGGTGACGCCATTTTGGTGAAAGCGCTGATCAAAGCCAAGGCACCCCGCCGAACGACCGCAAAGGACCTGCTCTCGCAAACTCGCGTGAAGCTACGACGCTCGGGATCGAAATGGGTGGTCGATGTCGAGAGGCCCAAGACAAGGAACAATCAGTCCGTCCACGTCGACGTCGAGGCGCCGAGAGGATTGGCTTACGAATTCAAGACCCACAATGGCGGAGCCACCGTCGTCGACGTCGCCAGTGTGAGTGGAACGACGCACAACGGCGGCATCAAAGTGAACGACATCGCCGGTGCGGTTGCTGTAGAATCCCACAACGGCTCGATTCGCGCTTCCAACCTGGGTGGCGCAATCTCGATCGAGACACACAACGGTTCCGTCACTGTTCAGCTCGACGATGTGTCGAGCTCAACCTGCGCGATCGAAACCCACAACGGCAAGATCGATTTCGACGCGCCCGATGACTTCTCCGCCCAGGTAAGCGTCAGAGCCCACAATGGAAGCATCACGACCGGTTTTCCCGTTACCGTGGTGGGTACTCGAAGGCACGATCGGCGCCGGTGAAGGACAGCTGAGCCTCAAGACGCACAACGGCTCTATCAAGATCAGATAGACGCCACCGAACCCACGGGCCCATCCATTCACGCCGTCGGACTCAGTCCGGCGGCGTTGCTATATTGGGGATTCTAGAAAGAAGAAGGTCGACCGATGGGAGCCGCGACTTTCGACATACTACTCACTCGGTGTTTCGTGGTTCCTTGGTGTCTTGGAGTCTTACTTGTCCTGAGTAGCAACCGAAGGTTGCGTATCGAAGGGGTGTTCAAGTGTCTCTACAATTCTTCACGATCGCCGAACGCCCCGATCTTCGTGATCGCCTGAGCGAAGTCATCGACGCCGTCTGGCCTGAGTATATGTTTCACGATCCAATCGCGAACAGGAACTGGCCTCGACTGTTCGACGATTTCCCCGAATACCAGACCGTGCTCCTGGACGGCGAGGCGCTCGCTGGCGTCGGGAATTCGATCCCATTCGCCTGGGATGGTGTGTCCGAGGAACTCCCCGAGGAGGATGGGACTGGGGACTTGAAACGGCGATCCGCGACTGGGACTGCGACCGGAAACCAGTCACCCTCCACGGACTCCAGATCGCGATCGCGCCTGAATTCCAGGGCCGGCGGCTCAGTCACCGGTTCGTCGAACGTCTCCGCAGCCTCGCAGTCGACAACGGGCTTGCTCGACTCATCCTTCCAATCCGTCCCACTCTGAAGCATCGCTATCCCCTCACCCCGATCGATCGTTACATCACGTGGGAACGGGACGGTGCCCCCTTCGATCCCTGGTTGCGGATCCACGTTCGCGCGGGCGCCCGAATCATCAAGCCGTGCAAGAGAGCGATGACCATCCCGGGGACGGTTTCCGAATGGGAAGCCTGGGCTGATATGGCTTTCCCCGAATCGGGCACCTACATCGTGACCGGCGCGCTGGCTCCCATCCAGATCGATCGCCAGAACGACACCGGACTCTACATCGAACCGAACGTCTGGATCGAACACCCCCTTCCTTGAGAAATGACTCTATCGACGACTTCACGTACGGGACTCTTCCTCGACCTCGGGGATACCCTCGTCCGAACCCGAGACGACGAAATCCACCTGACCGCGGACGGACGCGTCACCTTCCTGCCGAACGTGATCGATCTACTCAGATCCCGTGCTACCGACTTCGACACTGTCTTCGTCATCACGAATCAGTCCGGGATCGAAAGAGGATACCTCACACCAGAAATCTCCAATGCCATATGCGAGCAGATCGATCAGGCAATGCACGGTAAACTGACCGACTTCTGGGCGTCGCCTCTCAAGGCATCGGCCTATCGGAAACCGAACACGGGAATGATCCTGGGCCTCGCAGATAAGCACTACATCGACCTCGAACGATCGACAATGGTCGGCGACTCGGAGAGCGACCGTCAGGCTGCTGAAGCTGCGGGAATCGGGACGTTCCTCTGGGCGAATGAGTTCTTCGGTTGGGAGAATGAGGACGGTGCAGAGGGAACGGAAATACTGACCCCTCGCAGTCCCCTCCACGAAAACGAAGTCTTCAAACGGGGCGACGTCGTCATCAAAGACGCCAGTGAGTGGACTGCTTCCGTGCATACGTTGCTGCGCCATCTCGAAGCACGTGACTTCCCCGCGCCACGGCTCGTCGGATCGGGTCGAGACGAGACCGGTCGAGAAACGCTCTCATACATCGACGGCGATGTGGGATGGACTGGCGCACTCAGTCTCGAAGACGCCATCGCGATCGGTCAGATGATCCGGCGTCTTCACGATGCGACGGCAACGTTCACCCCGCCACCCGATGCGGAATGGTACCCCTGGTGCGGCCGATCGCTTGGCGGACCCGATCGTGTCATCGGCCATTGTGATATTGCACCGTGGAACATCATCTGTCGCGATGGTCGGCCGGTCGCGTTCATCGACTGGGACTTCGCCGGACCCACGGACCCGCGAGTCGACCTCGCCCAGGCCTGCTGGCTTTCGGCCAAGCTACACGACGATCTCGTCGCGGAGCACGAGGGATTGCCGCCACTGGAAGATCGGGCCAGGATCCTTCGCGCCATCGTCGACGGATACGGTCTGTCCGCGGATCAGCGTGCCGGCTTCATCGACCTCATCATCGAATTCATCATCCACTTCAATGCCTGGCAAGCCGACGAATTTCACATCACGTCGCAGCAGCATCCCTCCGACCCCATCATCGGTTGGGCGTTCGCCTGGCCATCCCGTTCCGCGGCCTGGATCCACCGCCATCGAAGCACCCTTCAGAACGCGCTCACCAGGGAGTAGCCATCGACAGTTCGAAGAAGATCGAAATCCGATACCCGAGTAATGACATCTGATCTAAGAGATCTCAAGTATCGGATATCTCTGATCGGATCTCTGGTATCGTCCCTTCGTTTCTTGTCTTCCTCCCACGTCCGATCTCTCTCTATCTTGTTGTTCTCTTGGCCAGATCCTCACTCAGACTCACGCAATGGCTCATAGCGTCTTTATCTACGGTACCCTGAAGCGGGACTTCCCCAATCACGACGACCTAGGACTGTCCCCGTATTACGTTTCGGAAGCCAGGACTCTCGTCTCGTATCCTCTCTACGTGACGGGCCGTTGGTATTCCCCCGCCGTCGTCGACGAGCCTGGTTCGGGGTATCCGGTGACCGGCGAAGTCTACGAAGTCGACGATGCGACGCTCGCTCGAATCGATGCGCTCGAGTCCGTCGGCAGACCCGGCGGGTATCGCCGGCTATGCGTGGAGATCGAAACGGGACAGCAACGGGAAGAGGCCTTCATCTACGTGATGGACCGACACGATCTCGAGGTGATTCATTGTGAAGAATGCGGCAGCTATCTGGACAAACGCTACATCCATCGTCGAAAACGTCCCACGCCCCCGTGCGAATCCGTCAAAGACATCGCATTCATTGCGCACGACCCGATGGCCTACGAGGACGTGACGGTTCGGCTCGAGTCGACGCGTCCCGCCGATCACGGACGAGCCTTCGTGCCCGCTTACAGTATGGGCGTTTACGATTCCGAAGGCGCGGTCCGTTATGGACAGATCACCTTGCGCGTGGGGGAAACCGACAACATCGTTCAATACGCCGGTCACGTCGGCTACGGCATCGACGAACCCCATCGTGGGAAAAAACGGGCGGCCAAAGCGTGCTTCGCAATCCGCCCCCTCGTCCGAAAACATTACGTTCAGCTCATCATCACAACTAATCCCGACAACCGAGCATCCCAACGAACCCTCGACCGCATCGGCGCCCGACACATCGAAACCGTCGACGTCGACGAGAACAGCCCGACCTTCCTGATCGAAGGAAGTCGCAAAAAGATGCGCTACCTCTGGGCCCCGTAGCATAAAGGCCTAAGCGGCCATAACAGCTGTTGACAGACGTCCGTCGTCAGTTGTCAGACCTTATCTGAGCACACATCCGGTTGCCATCGATGTTACGAAATGGCAACCGCGGGGAACTACCGGATAGCCTCCCCGGATAGGGTCGGGATCTCCCGGTCGAGTCACATCCGTGTTCATCTGTGGTTCCCGTCTTGTCTGGCAAGAGGCACAGCTTTGAGTTCGAAATCGGGAAAACCCAACATCCTCATCATCCTCGCCGACGATCACGGCTGGGGCGACGTCTCCTACCACGGCGGCCCCCACCTGCTGACGCCCAACATCGACCGAATCGCGAACAGTGGCATCCGACTGTCTCACTTCTACGCCAACTCATCCGTCTGCTCGCCCAGTCGTGCCGCCCTGTTGACCGGCCGCTACCCCGACCGGGTCGGGGTGCCAGGGGTGATCCGCACGCATTCCGACCGCAGTTGGGGCTACTTGAGCCCGTCAGCAGTGATCCTGCCCACCGTCCTCAAAAGAGCTGGATACCACACCTCCCTGATCGGCAAATGGCACCTCGGACTCGACGGTGACAGCCATCCGTGTCACAGAGGATTTCATCATTTCAAGGGTTTCCTCGGCGATATGATGGACGACTACCTAACCCATCTGCGTCACGATATCAACTATATGCGGCTCGACACGATGGAGATCCATCCAGAGGGTCACGCAACGGATCTGTTCACCCAGTGGTCGGATCGACTATATCGAAGAACGAGAAGATCACGACCAGCCCTTCTTCCTTCTTCTCGCTTATAATGCCCCACATACACCCATCCAGCCGCCCGACGAGTGGGTCGAAAAAGTCCGAGAGCGAGAACTGAACGCTTCCGACGAACGCGTCCGATACGTCGCCCTCATCGAACATATGGATGCAGGTATCGGCCAAGTTCTCGATACGCTCGATGCGACAAACCAGCTGGAAAACACGCTCGTCATCTACACTTCGGACAACGGAGGCCAAATGACAGTCGGGGCCACCAACGGACCTTACCGAGGGCAGAAGGGCGAAATGTACGACGGTGGCATCCGCGTTCCGGCCTGTGCAATGTGGACGGATCACATCGAACCCGGATCTGAAACCGACCAGGTTGCCCTCCTGATGGATCTCTTCCCGAACGGCCTGTCTCGCGGCTGGCGCGGAGTTCGATCACGAAATCGAAGGCCGGTCTATCCTGCCGACGCTCCTCGGCCACGCACAGGACCTGGGCGACCGCGTGCTCTACTGGGTACGGCGCGAAGGCGGCTCGGACTTTTATGGACTCACACAGCAAGCTGTGAGGAAGGGAGGCCTCAAGCTGCTGCAGAACCGGCCCGACAGTCCACTCGAACTGTTCGATGTGGACGTCGATCCGTACGAATCGAGCAACCGCATAGATGATCAGGAACAATCCGAGACAATGACCGCCATCCTACGCACCGAGATCCAAAAGGCAGGCGCTGTCCCCTGGCAAAAACCTGACGATCCAGAGTGATCCAGCGCATTTCTCATTAGCAAAGGTCTTAGATCGGATTCTGTTCTGGCTTTCTGTTGAAACAATTTGATTACTTGGAATCGGAAAGGAGCCGTTCCGACTACCGACACTTCGACTCCGCTCAGTGTGACGGTGCGTTGCCGGGCATTGTTTTGGCTCGAACACTTGGTTGTAACAGCCAGGCAATGTTATTGTTGCTGCGAATCGTTTCCTGACAACTGAGGTTTCTCAATGGGCATCCTACACGGGAACATCGTCGACGCAGAGACCGGTCAACCCATCAGCGCCAAAGTCCACGTCCTGACCTCGAGCGGCCGCTTTTGCCACCCGGAGGACGCGATGCTGAAACGGGGTCCCGGTACACCCTTCTTCTTTTGCGAAGGGTCGTTCGAAGTCACTGCGAATCGTGGACGGATCGACGTCCTTGTCGAGCGCGGGACCGAATACGAGCCGCACCGTGCCGTGGTAGAAATGCCTGCGCACGGCGCGAAAGACGTCGAGATTCGGCTAAAACGCTGGTATCACCCGCAAGAATCCAACTGGTACCCCGGCAACACCCACATCCACTACGATGAAAAAGAGACGCGCCCCGACGACCGTCTCGCCATCGACAGCAGCGTCGAGGGCTACAACGTCACCGTCGTCAGTGTGCTCGACCGTCGACAACTCCCCTATGCGAGCAACAAGTATCCGATCGGCGTGATGAACGAATTCACGACCGCTCACCACGTCCTCGACATCGGCGAGGAGAACCGGCACTATGGCGAACATTCGCCCTGGGGAATGGGCTACGGCCACGTGATGTTCCTCAAACTCCGGAATCTCGTCCAGCCCGTCAGCAGAGGTCACATCCTCACTGCCCAGTTCGATCCCGACTATCCTCCCCTTTGCTTCTGCTGCGACGAAACACGCGAGCAAGGTGGCATCGTCATCTGGTGTCACAACGGCAAAGGACTGGAAGCTCCGATCGCCGCCGTCCTCGGCAAGCTCGACGCCTTCAACCTGTTCGACCCCTTCTGGGCGGATCCCGAGTACGATATTTGGTACAAACTCCTCAACTGCGGCATCCCCCTCCCCGCGTCAACCGGAACCGACTGGTTCGTCTGCTCCAACAACCGCGTCTACGTCAACACCAAGGCGGATTTCTCCTACGAAAGTTGGATCGACGGAATGAAATCGGGCAACACATTCATCACAAACGGTCCCGCCCTCGACCTCCGAGTCAACGATCACGAGATGGGACAGACCGTCGACCTCGGAGGCGCCGGTGATCTCGACATCGAAGGCACCTTCACGTCCTTCTATCCCGTCCACAGAATCGAAATCATCCACAACGGCCACCTCGTTCACGCAGAGTCGTGGCCCGAAGGCAAGAGAGAGGGCAACATCCGCCACAAGATGAATGTCGAACGCGACGGCTGGATCGCCCTTCGCGCCTGGGGCGATCACCGGGACAGCTTTGATCAGTCCATCTACGCCCACAGCAGCCCCGTCTATTTCGATTGCGGCGTCGTCCCCGCCGAGCGAGAGGAATGCGTACAGCACTTCCTGTCCGGAATCGAAGAATCGTTCAAATGGATCGACAGCTACGGCCGCTACAGCAACGACCAGCAACGTGAGGACGTGAAAGAATTGTTCAGGAAGGGAAGAGACGCCTACAGTGCACTGCTGTAGGCCGGATCAGCTTGGCAATTGTACTCGTGTACAAAGGGCTAAAGCCCTTCGCTAAGAGAGCGAACCCGGCTGAAGCCGCCTATTGTCAATCAGCCCGCTTCAGCGGGCTTTGCGTTCGTAGCGTGGGGATTCATCCCCGCGTGCTCTGGAACGATCGTTCATTGACCGGGTTTTCCGGTTTCGGCCAGGCAAAGTAAAGGCGAGTTCCTTTGAGCCAACCCAACGTCATCTGGATCTTTGGCGATCAACACCGCGCGCAGGCAACCGGTTATATGGGCGATCCCAACGCGAGAACGCCCAATCTCGATCGAATGGTCGCCCAGGGCGTCTCCTTCAGGCAGGCCATCTCCGGTTGTCCGTGGTGCACACCCTTCCGTGGCTCCCTCATCACCAGCCGCTACACGCATCGTGCCGTCCAGCGCACCCCACAGGCGCTCGACACGAGCCTGCCCACGATCGCCGATACCTTCAACGAAAACGGCTATCGAACGGCCTGGTTCGGCAAGTGGCACCTCACTGGCGACAACGGCTTGATTCATGTCCCTCGTGAGGCTCGCGGACGTTTCGAGACCTGGATCGGTTACGAACAACAACGCCCAGTACAAGTGCTGGGTCCACGGCCACGACGAAGACGGCCGCGACGACACAGATCCATTGCAGGAAAAACTTGAAATCTACGAAACCGACGCCCTAACGAATCGCTTCATCGACTACATCGAAAAACGAAAGGACGGCGATCCTTTCTTCGCCGTCCTCAGCGTCCAGCCGCCGCACGGACCCTATGTCGCACCCCCGGAGTACGAGGCGCACTACAGTCCGGAATCAATCGTACTCCGTCCCAACGTCCCGGATCTACCACGGATCACAGACCGAGTTCGGAAGGATCTCGCAGGATACTACGCACAAATCGAAAACCTGGACTGGAACGTCGGTCGTATTCTCGACACCCTGGAGAAGCTCGGACTCTACGACAACACACACGTCTTCTTCTTCAGTGACCACGACGACTCACACGGCTCGAACGGCTCGAACGGCTACTTCGCGAAGAGCAATCCTTTCGAAGAATCTCTGCGGATCCCGTGTATCGTTCGACCCGCCGGTGGTCGGCGTGTGATCGAATCGAGCGACGCGGCCTTCAACACGGTCGACTTCGCACCAACCACGATGGGGCTATGTGGGATCGACAAACCGAACTGGGCGGAGGGCACCGACTACAGCCATCACGTCATCACCGGTCGTCCGCAACCCGAGTCGGAACCAACGTCCGCTTACACTCAACAGTGCGTTCGCAAGCAGGCCCACTTCGATCGAACCTGGCGAGGCATCCGCACCAACGACGGATGGAAGTACATTTGCATCGAGGGCCAGCCATTCGTGATGTTCAACCTGAACGAGGACCCCTACGAGACGGTCAACCTCGCCTTCCAGCACGGACACCTTGAAAAACGCCAGGAGCTGCAAACCGAGCTCGCCACCTGGATCGAGCGCACGCACGATCAGTACCCATTGCCAGAACTGTATGGGGCGACCCACGTGTCGCCCCATAGCCCACGCACGTAGATACGCCATCGTCCGCCAATGGAGCCGTTCGAATGAACCGTGCCACACGCTTCACCCTATTGATGGTCCTCGTCACGTCTGTTCCCGCGTGGGCCTGGAATGATACCGGCCACAGACTCGTCGCTCTTATAGCCTGGGAACAGCTGCCACAAACCAGTCGCACCGAGATCGTCAGCACCCTGCGCACCCACCCTCGCTTTGCCACAGATTTCACCCTCCCCACCGACATCACGAAGGCCGATCGGACGACCCAGGACCGCTGGCTCTTCGCCCACGCTGCGACCTGGCCCGACATCGCCCGGGGTCTCGACGGTGAAGAAAGGAAAACTTACCATCACGGCACGTGGCACTGGATCAACGTCCCGTTCTACCTGACCGACGCGGATCACGAAGAGTTGGAGCCCGATCTGCCCACCAACCTGGAGCTGACGTGGGACGAGGACGTCCACGGCGCTGGCCGGCTCAACGTCGTCCAATCCATCGCGCGTTCCAGACACATTCTCAAACAGAAAAGCGCTTCCTCATCCGAGAAAGCGCTCGCCATCTGCTGGTTGTTTCACACGGTTGGAGACATCCATCAGCCCGTGCACTCGACCGCTCTGTTCACGAGTCGGCGATTCAGACGCGGCGACGCGGGCGGCAACGGCATTACGATCGAAGGCGTCGAGGACCTGCACGCCTTCTGGGACGACCTGGCCACCGACGTCGTGACGCTCGCGGATCACGACGCCCTGATCGATCGGTTCACATCCGACGCCGGGGTCGTTCGGCAAGCGGTCACCGGCGCCCAAACGACGGAAACGGTCGGTTGGCTCGACGAAAGCCACGACCTCGCCCGCGACGTTGTCTACAACGACCTCATCCTCGACACCGTGGCCGCGAACGAAGCCGTCTATGACACGTCCAAGTCCTGGCGCGACCAACCTTATCTTCCCGAGGTCGCGCTATCGGATCATTACCGCCGTCGAGCCGAACGCGTCGCCATTCGCCGCCTCGTCCTCGCCGGCCACCGCCTCGCCGTCGTACTCAGAGAGGTTGGATTTTAGTTCACGCTCGTTATCCGGGGTTCTCCGAACCCGGGCTATCGACACGACCCCGTTGGGGTCGAAAACGAGACATTTCAGTTTCTCGCAGCCTCCCTCAGATCTTTCGCGTCTTTGAGCCTTAGTGCATGGTTTCATAAACATTATTACGTATGTCCTGAACATTATTTGTAGCTTATGTTCTCCTTCAAAAGGAGGAGAACAATGCCAAGACGTTCGCCTTATGTGGTGCTACTGTCTGAGAAGGAACGGGTCGACCTCGAGCGAATGGCTGGACAATATACGTTACCGTATTATCAAGTGATCCGATCGAAAATCGTGCTTCTCGCCGCCGAGGGATTATCCAACAAGATTATCGCCCAACGGTTGGATGTCCCGCGTCCGATCGTAAGCAAATGGCGTAAGCGCTTTTTCGAAGAGCGTCTTTCGGGACTCGAAGATAGATCTCGTCCCGGGCGCCCGCCCGGTTTTCCCCCCTCAGGTGGTCGTTCAGATCAAGGCGCTGGCGTGTGAACTACCGAGCGAGAGCGGGATACCGCTCTCGCGGTTCAGCTGTTCCGAGATTGCCGCCGAGGCAGTGCAAAGGGGCTTCGTTGCCAAGATCAGCGGCGCCACTGTCTGGCGCTGGTTGAACGAGGACGCGATTCGTCCTTGGTATCATCGCTCCTGGATTTTCCCACGGGACCCGGACTTCCAAACCAAAGCAGGTAGAGTCCTTGATCTGTATCACCGCCAATGGCAAGGAAAGCCTTTAGGGCCGAGGGAATATGTACTTTCTGCCGACGAAAAGACCAGTATTCAAGCACGAGCTCGCAAGCACGTTACCCTACCGCCAGCCTCGAACAGAGCGGCACGCGTTGAAACACGAATACGAGCGGAAAGGAGCCCTGGCCTATCTGGCTGCTCTCGACGTGCACAATGGTCGAATCTTCGGTCTCTGTGAGTCTTCTTCGGGTATCGAGCCCTTCAACCGGCTCCTGAGCCTGATCATGAGCCGGAAACCCTATTGCTCGGCAAAGAAAGTCTACCTCATCGTGGATAATGGCTCCTCGCACCGAGGGCAAACATGCATCGACCGTATCCAGGGGAAGTGGCCAAACATCCACCCCGTTCACCTTCCGATCCACGCAAGCTGGCTCAATCAGATCGAGATCTACTTCTCGATCCTCAAACGCAAGGCTCTGACACCTATCGAATTTGCATCGCTCGAAGAGCTTGAGGCAAGAATCCTCGGTTTTCAGGAACGCTACGGACGTATCGCCACACCCTTCAAATGGAAGTTCACACGAACAGATCTCGCGGAGATGATCGACAAACTCAGGTTCTACGATACGCCCTTGGCAAAGTCTGCTTAGAATACGTCACCGTATTTGAGAACAGGAGTACTAAGCGTCTTCGCGTCCCTGGCGTGCATTCTGCGTAATGTAGCCATTCGTCTCGGTGTAACTATATGTCCGATACGCCTATAATCTGTCTGATCACCATCCTCATCGTTTTCACCATCTTTGCGTGGCCGACCCTCGATCACGAGGCCCGCGACGCTAGAATGCTCCAGGTGATCTCGCTCGATGAGGCCGGATTTCTGAACGTTGTCCAAAATCTCCACGAAACAGGCGATCTGTCGATCGGCCATTTCACCTATCCAGCGCTATACCCCTACCTCGCCCTCATCATCGCAAAAGGGCAGGGTCTATTTGGAGCCATCACCGACGCGGCAATCATCAAGTCTCTACGTCTGATCTGCCTGGCAGCCGCGCTCCTTACTCTTCTGCTCGCCTATCGCATCGGTGCATCCGCCTTCGACCGCGAAACAGGTGTAACGGCCGTTGCCCTCCTCGCCTCGGTCCCCGTCTTCTTCCGCTGGTCGGTCGAAGCGCACCCCGATCTGCCACAGCTCGCTTTCCTGACCGCCGGCGTGTACGCCCTGTCACGTGCAGCCAAGCTCGAAACCCTGGGTGACCTGATTGCATCATCGTTATTCGCCGGTCTCGCCTTCGGCACAAAGTATGGGGGGTTCCTGCTGGTTCCGGCCATCGGGTTCGTGATTTTCAGGGTCGCCACCGATTCACGAACGAAACTTCAGGCGGGCCTCGCCTGTCTTCTCGTCTTCGCGGCAGCGTTCACGCTCACCAATCCCTACGTCATAGGGAATTGGGACCGGTTCACAGCCGATCTCTCCTTCGTCGGCAGAATCGTATCCGACGAACCGGATGTGTCACCACTCGCCTGGTTTGGGATTCTCTTCTCACCAGCCATCGGTTTGTTCATCGGAGTGCTACTCGCGTTAACCTGCGTTTTCTCTCTGACCGGCAAGGGCCCCCTCGCCCGACGAGAAGATCATCTTGTGCTCATCGTATTCGCGGCCACTTGCCTTGTCTTCCTCTTGATCCGAATCAGGTTCATCCAAGGACAGTATCTGTTGCCGGTCCTACCTGTCTTCGCCGTGGTGGCCGCAAGCGTCTTGCCCAGCCGATGCCGGGCGTGGGGGCTGCCGGCCAGTGGACGAATCGCTGTTGTCCTCGCCGTGGCCGTCGTGCAAGCCAGCTTCTCTCGCGATGCGTGGTCCGCGCGAGTCCGCGACCTCACCGAGGATCCCATCATCGCATCCGGTCTCTGGCTCGAAGAAGCGTATGGATCGAACACCACCATTCTCTTCGACGCCTACGCGTATGTACCCTCGAAATTCACCCGCGCGCAGAGCGTGTTCGGACCGTCCTATTCCTTGATCCATCTCCTTGCGCCTGACCTGCTCCTTACCCGATCGAGCATCCGCGATCGATATCGGAGCCCCGACACGCCCACCGACTTCCGTCTGACCGACGACGCAGCCGAGGCCGCGGACTTCCTCTACCTCCAGAACCAGCGCTACCGAGACATCCACGACACCTACAGCTATCTGGAGAACGGTGTGATCCCGGAATACAGCCTGGTTCGCGATTTCGGTGACGTCACCCTCTACGCCCGACGGGAGCGTGTCGATGCCGCTCGGTGGGATCGAATCCAGCACGCGCACACAACCGGCACCCTCCCGGCCGTCGCCGCTGCGGGATCGTTTATGTCATTTGGAACCCTGCACGCCACGGCGGGCAACTACCCCCAGGCCTCCATCCAATACCGAAAGGCGGTCGAAGCCCTTCCCGACAACGCGATGGCCAAGGACCACCTCGCGGCGTCGCTCGCCCATCAGGACAGCGTTGAAGTCGCCTGGTCGTTGTGGGAGGAAGCAGAGACGCACTCGAACGACACGGCAAGCATCTGGATCCGCGCCGGCTGGGCGCTCTATGCGTCAGGCCACTACGAGGCTTCGCGAAACGCCAGCCAACGCGCCATCGAATCGGCACCTGAACATCCTTACCCGCGATTCAACATCGCGCTTGCCCACCTGGCCGAGGGCAACGTCACAGCTGCGGATTCAGTCTATTCCGCCGCCCTCGAGAACCACGAACTACCTGAAGCCACCGCCAACATTCTCGCTGAACTCAAACAAAACGAGGGCCTCTCCCTCGAAGGAATAGCCCTCGTCAATCGCTTGCTGGTGGAACGGGGAAGTTCAGGACGAACCCAGTCCGATCATCCTGAGTAGACGCCTCGCCAGATCCAACGTACGCGACATTTCTAAAGGAGTGTGATCGTCATATCGAAGGACGATCGGACCCTTCTCCCTACTCACTCTCCGTCCTCTTCCCTTTCCCCTACGGCGTCAGCAACGGAATGACGCGTCGCCCGAAGCGGCGATAGCTCCTGAAGTCACTGTCCAAGGTAAACACCCTGTGATCCGGATACAACTCGGACATTCGCACGAGACACGCATCCGCGAGCGACATCGGTTGGTCTGCGTATTTCTCCAAGAGTTTCAGAACTTCATCAATCTCAGCTTCCAATGAAAAGGAGGCCTTCAGGAAGCCTCGCTCCAGCATCGCCCTCAGGCCCGCTGCACCGCTGAACGTTCTGCGTTCGAGTAGGTGAAACGATTCGGTCAACACCGCCTCGCAAGTAAGGAGTGGCGGCGCAAGCGGATCTGCAGCCTCTATACACCAGTGGTGATAAGGCTCGCTGGGATTGAGTAATGAAACGATGGGTCCAGCGTCAGCGATGGTCATTTCTTTCGACCGGTGCCGAGGCTGTCTTCACCCAGATCCTCGAGATACTTGGGGTTCGTAGAAAGGTCCGCAGGCCCGTCTACGGTACCAACGAGATCTCGTATTAGATCCAATGCAGATTGATTCTTTTCGCTCTTTGTCAAGTAGGTCACCAGGGCCTCTCGAACGAGGGAAGACTTGCTAACACCCTGTCTCTGTGCCTCGTAAACAATTTCTTTATCGAGCGAATCCGGAACCTTGATCGTAATCGCCTTCATTTTTGACTCCTCCTCTGCAACTGGAGATGTCCCAAGCTATCTGTCCCAAAGTCCTCCATATATTTCGGATTCGTTGAGAGGTCACTTGGACCTTCACCGTCTGAATCCAACAAGTCTTTGATACGATCGTAGACCGAGGGCTCTGAAGAATTCGATGGTTCTGCCAGGTAGGAGGCCAGGGCCTCTCGCACGAGTGACGACTTGCTGATCCCCTGCCTCTGTGCTTCGTATCTGACTCTCTCATCTATTTCTTCGCTTACTTTGAGCGTAATCGTTTTCATCGCTCCTCCGCATTCGAATACCCGAGACTGTCCCGACCGAGTCCTTCCAGGTGTTTCGGGTTAGTAGATAGATCTCCCGGGCCGTCAAACGATCCGATCAGGTGCTTCATCCCTCCATAGACCGACTTTGGTTCATCCTGCTTCTTGCCATCTCCCAAATAGGCAGCCAGGGCCTCCTTGACGATAGACGACAGGGATACTCCCCTGCGACCCGCCTCGAGCCTGAGCTTCTCCTCGATTTTTTCCGGAATTCTGATTTTCATCGTCTTCATCGCACAGCTCTTTCCATTTCGTATTACCGTCTGCGCAAAAGGTATTACCTTTGTAGGGTGGCGTCAATCCCTGCTGTTCTCTGACTTCCACTCTCTGATCTCCGTCTCCCCACGACAAACCTGCGACCCTGCAGGTGGTCTTGGACGAATCTGATTAAACCGAGCGGGAGATCGGTAGAGGATCCTCCTCCGCTGAAGCTTCGGAGGACAGGGAGAGCGGGCGAACTGTGGTGAAATGCGGGTTAATCGACCGTTTCGCTCCGGCATTCTCTTCTTTCCCCACAAACTGCCGCTTCTTGTATAAGAAAATCTAAAACTTGTGACGGGTGTCACTAAATTAGGATCCTGTGCCTATTGATGCACAATCAGCTTCAGACATATAATTGAGGTGCAAACCTTGAGTCGGGAACATCTGAGCCCAGCTTCGTTGTATCGGGACAGCGGAGTGGCACCCAATGCGGTCGTGATGTTCCGCGATAACGTTTCCTCTGAGCGTTAAGCAGCCCCAAGTAGGCCTTGCAGAGGGGCCTGCGTGGGGCTTTCTGTTTTTGCGTTGGGAGCTTGTGGGTTTCGGACTTTCCGACCGCAGACCAACCAAATGACAAGCCGTTATTCCCTCGCCTTCGTCTGCTGCCTCATTCTCGTCTGCCTGACGTGGACACCCAGGTTGCACGCTGCAGCCATCTCTTGGGACGGCGGCGGCGACGGCATCAGTTGGGATGATAACACCAACTGGAGCGGGGACGTCCTACCTGGCGGCGCCGATGACGTGACCATCAACGTTGGCGGTACTCCAACCATTCTGCACTCCACCGGCACCACTACGATCAACAGCCTGTCTTGCGACGAGAACCTCATCCTTTCAGGCGGATCGTTGGATCTCGCGGCTGCCTCAACCATTACTGCGAACGGCGCACTCTCCCTGACAGGTGGCACCTTGACGGGGGCCGGCACGTTGACGGTGAACAGTGCGATGACGTGGTCGTCCGGCGCGATGAGCGGCACCGGCACCACAGAGATCGCCGGCGGCGCGACGCTGACCATCTCCACCGCCACCGCAAAGACGCTCTCCCAGCGCACGCTCTCGATCCTGAACACCGGCATCGCCAACGTCACCGGCACCGGACAGATCGGCTTGCAAACCTCCGCCGTCATCGACAACCAGGCCGGCGGCACCTTCGACGTCCAGGTCGACGCCAACATCGCCCACACCTTCGGCGCGGTGGTCACCATCAACAACGCCGGCACCTTCCAAAAATCCGGCGGCACGGGCACCACACAAATCGGCGGCGGCATCGCGTTCAACAACACAGGATCCGTAAAAGTCCAGATGGGAACCCTCGATTTCGCCGGCACATTTTCAAGTTTCTCGGGTACAACCCTTACTGGCGGAACCTACGATGTCTCTGGCATATGCAGTTTCCCAGCGCCGACATCGTCACGAACGCGGCCACCATTATCCTGGATGGTGCAGGTTCACTGATCGAGCCCACGGGCGGGGGCGCCGATGCCATCACGAACTTCGCGACGAACGCGGCTGCCGGCAGTTTCGAGATCAAGAACAGCCGCAATTTCACGTCGGCTGCGGCCCTGAGCAACGCCGGAACGGTCACGATCGGCACGGGCTCGACATTGACCGTACCCGCCGCCGCCAATTATACGCAGACGTCCGGAACGACGACCGTCGACGGCACGCTTACGACAACTGGTATCGTCGACATTCAAGCGGGTTCATCGTTGCTCGGCACCGGGAATGTCAACTCGAACACGACCAACGCGGGGTCTACTGGACCGGGAACTTCCGCCGGTCAATTGACGGTGACCGGCAACTACACACAAACATCCGCAGGCACGCTGGATATCGAGCTCGGCGGCACCACCGTCGCCACACAGTACGATCAGCTGATCGTCACAGGCACGGCTCCCACTTTCAGATGGATCGAGGTTTACGCGGCCAATGGAACGATCAACACCTCCGACCGGCGCAGGAAGCGCGACATTCGGGACATCGACTACGGGCTGGATGAACTGCAGAAGTTGAAACCGGTCCGATACCGCTGGAAAGATCATCCCGAACGGGGAGAGCGACTCGGGCTGATCGCGCAGGATGTGCAGGAGGTGATTTCAGAAGTCGTCAACGTCGGAAACGACAAGGACCAAACGCTCGGGGTGTATTACTCGGATCTAATTCCGGTACTCATAAAGGGGGTGCAGGAACAGCAGGCAATGATCGAGAGACAGGGAAATGAAATCGAAGAACTCAGGAAGATGGTTCGTGAGCTCGGCCTCAAGACGGCGGGTGCTGAAGCGGACGTCGATCCAACTTCGGTGTCGCTCGAAAGGGTAACTGACAAAAACGATAAGTCATGAAACCATCGATGCGCACCATCATTCTCACGGCTCTGGCACTGATCTGGAGTCTCACCTCCAACGCACTCGCCCAGATCAATCAGCCGCGCACTGTCGTCTCCAACGGTGGCGAGAAGTCCACTGCCGCGGGCCAGATCCTGCACAGCACCTTTGGCCAGGTGTTCGCCGGGACGACCAGCAACGCCTCCAACACAAACGAGATCGGGTTCTGGCACACGCTCTATCAGAACAACCAACCGATGGCCACACCACAGACGGTCGGCACGAACGAGGACACGGACGTCACGGTCACCCTCGGCGGGACAGATGCCGACGGGGATCCCTTGACGGCTCTGATCTCCACGTTGCCGGCGAACGGATCCGTCTATCAGACGCCGGATGGAACGGCTCGCGGCGCCCAGATCACGAGCGTGCCCACAACCGTCACTGACGCATTGCGCCGCATCATCTACGTCACCGCCTTGAACGGCACGGGCAACGGCCACGGAAGCATCGGCTTTAAAATGAACGATGGATCGCTCGACTCACCCGAGGCCACCATCACGGTCGATGTAACCGCGGTCAACGACGCGCCCACCCTCAACGCTATCGCCAACCCGTCGCAGATCCAGGAGAATGCTGGCCAGCAAACGGTCAACCTCGCCGGCATCGGTCCTGGAGGTGGCACCGACGAATCCGGCCAGACCCTGACGGTCACTGCCACGTCCAACAACACCAGTCTGATTCCCAACCCGACAGTGACCTACGCGAGTCCAAACAGCACGGGCAGTCTCGTTTACGTGCCCGCCTCCAACCAGGATGGCTCGGCCGTCGTCACCGTCACGGTTGCGGACAACGGAGGAAACGCCAACGGGGGCGCGAACACCATCAGCCGGACCTTCACGGTATCCGTCGCCGACGCGAGCGCGCCACCTCCTCCACCTCCACCACCGCCACCACCGCCACCCGCGAACAACCCGCCGACCATCGCTTCTATCGCCCCCCTGTCGGCGGTTCAGAATACGCCCATCACCTTCAACGTTCCGGTTTCCGACGAGAACGTGAGCACCACCGACATCATCGTGTCGGGGCATGACGCGTCCCTGATTCCGACCGTACAGATTTTGAGAAAATCGATCACCGTCACCCCGATCGATGACGTCTTCACGACGACCATCAGCCTCGTCGCCAGAGACGCAAGCGGCCAGAATTCATCCCAAGTCACCGTCATCCTCACCTGGACACAGCCTCCCAACGAATTACCAACATTCGTCGATGGATCCTTCTTCCCTCCCGACGGAGCCGTAGACCAGTCCACTTCAATCTTCCTTTCGTGGGAAGGCCAGGACGGCGATGGCGACGCCCTGCTGTTCACCGTATTAACCGGCCCGTCAGCCGATGACCTGACCGTCCAGGCCGTCGATCTGACCGACACGACCTTCCTCCTCGACAACCTCGACCATCTCCAGACCGTCCATTGGCAGATTACCATCGACGACAGCAAGGGCGACCCGGTCCCCGGACCGATATCATCGTTCACGACCCTACCCCCGCCCATCGTCGGTCCCATCACCTTCATCAGTTTCCAGCCCGCCGACGGCGCCACGGACGTCTCGAGAGCGGTCGAGCTTCGGGGCCAGCCGGACATACCGGAAGGCACACGGTGACGTATTCCGTGCGGCTCGGCGACGCAAGCAACGAACTCGTTACGATTGCAGAAAACCTGACCGAGCCCCGTTTCTCGGTACTGCGGGCGCATTCCAGCAGCACGTTCTGGCAGATGGTGGCCATCAGCGGAGAGGAAGTTTCCGAGGGCCCGATTCTCATGTTCACAGTAGTCGGGGATACACGAGCGCCCACCCTCCGCGGTGACGCTGTCGACATCGGGCCGACCACCGCCCGCATTATCGGGACAGCGGACGAGTCGGTGACCGGCGAAGTCCGGTTCGGACGCCAACCCGATCTGTCGGATGGAACGACGGTCACGTCGGACGCCGGCTTGGGGCGCAACGTGTCCGTGGACCTGACTGAACTGACCGATGGCGTCTACTACTATGAGGTGATCGGGATCGACGGCTCCGGCAACGTGGGCCGAAGCGCCATCCGCAGCTTCAGCCCCTTGCGTGCAGCCGATACAACCCCTCCGGTCTTTCTCGCCGGCCCCACCGTGGAAGGGATCGAGGATGTCACCGCCGTCGTGCGCTTCCGGTTGAACGAACGGTCGGCCGTCGAAGTCGCTCTTTCGGGCAATGGGGTCCTTGAGACGATTTCATCGGACCCCGCATTGATTCACATCATCAGACTCGACGGCGACCCGTCCACCGAATACGAGATCGTCGTGACCGTCACCGACGCGGCCGGAAACGAGGCGCAGAGCCCTGTAATCACCTTCCAGACCAGGGAGTCGCCCGACATTGAACCGCCCGTCTACGTCCAGCGGCCCCAGACCGACCGTTCCCACATCGGCGCCATCGCGACGTGGGAGGTCAACGAACCCGTCTTTGGCGAGCTCAGATTCGGGCCGGCGTCGGGAGACCTGACAGAATCGGTATCCACCCTCGCGCCCGGGTTCGTTGTCTCCCTTGAAATCACTGATCTCGAGCCCAACACGACCTACGCGTTCCAGGCCGTGTCGACGGACCTTTCCGGAAACGTTCTGACAGGCGCCATTCGCACCTTCACGACCTTCGCCGCCCCTGACACGACACCGCCCATTGTCATCCAAGGGCCATCCGTGCGTGGTCTCTTGCAGGATCAGGCCATCGTCGCCTGGAAAACGAACGAGACCGCCTTTTCCCGCATCGTCTTCGACACTGAGGACATCTCTCTCCGGTCCTTCCGCACGCCCCTCAGCACGGAAGCCAAGACCGAACACGTACGGCGTCTGACCGGTCTCGACGCGGCCACACGATACAACTTCCAGGTCGTCAGCATCGATCCGGCCGGAAACATCAGCACCGTTGACGGCGGCGCGTTCAATACGTCGGCCGAGCCCGACACGACGCCACCCCGGCTGATCGTTGCGGCTACCGTGACGGAAATCAGGTCCGACGGGTTCACCGTTTTCTGGGAGACCGACGAACCTGCCACCACCGAACTGCTCCGGGAGCGCGTGGTCACGGGCAACGACCCGACCCCGGGCGATCCGATCCGCCGGATCGTGGAAGATCTGGTTCAAAGCCACAACATCTCCCTCTTTGGTCTGATCCCGGACTCGGACTACCGGCTCACCATCCGATCTCTGGATGCGACCGGCAATGAATTCATCGCTGTGCTTCCGGTCGTGCATACCGCGCTGGAGTCCGACGTCGATCCGCCGGTCATAACCGTGCATCCCTTCGTCCTCGGGCTCTCGGAAGCGACAGCTCAGATCGCCTGGCGCACCGACGAGCCGGCCACCGGCTTTGTCGAGTTCGATGTGCTTGCCGATTTTTCAACCTCGCGAACCGTCGGCTCAACGAGACCCGTCAGTAACCACGTCATCACATTGACTGGCCTGGAACCACAAACTCGACATTTCTACCGAACCCTGTCGGCAGACATCTCGGACAACGGTCCAAACGTCTTCCCCGCGATCGAGAGCGATCCTCTCGAATTCACAACCCTGGCGACACCCGATGTGACCCCACCCGAAATCGCGGAGGGACCCTTCGTCCTGTCGAAAGACGATGCCTCGGTCACCCTGAAGTTGGTGACGAGCGAACTGGCACGGACCCTATTCGTCTTCGGGACCGACCCGGAGGACCTGTCGCGCAGCCTGTCGGCGCCCGAGTTCACGATCGAACACATCGAAACGCTGACCGGTCTCGACCCGGCCACCGAATACCACTACCAGGTCCACGCCTTCGACGTAGCAGACAATGGGCCTGCTATCAGCGTCATCCGGACCGTCGCGACCGACGACGTTCCCGATACGCGTCCACCGGTGATCATAAGCGGCCCATCGTCAGATGTGACAGCAACGACCGCCTCGATCGTCTGGGCTACGGACGAAGTGACTAACTCCCTCGTCTTACTCGAAGGGCGACAGGTTGCGGGCGATCCGAAGACCGAAGGGCATCGGGTACTGGTCACCAATCTGGCACCGGAAACGAGGCATTCCTACATCGTCATCTCAGCCGATCCTGCCGGAAACGAGTCCCGTAGTATCGAAAAGTTTTTCCGCACGCAAGCCGAGCCCGACATTGAACCGCCCATTGTCCTAGAGGGACCGTCTATCCCCTACCTGTCAGATAGGCAAGTCACCTTCTGCCTTCTGACCAATGAGCCCTCGAGCACAGAACTCGTCGTGGGAACGGAAGAGGACTTCGTGACGCGGCCTCTGCCGTCGGTTGTCCGCAGAGACCTGAAACGATTCCGCTGCATCACGATGGGCGGGTTTGGAAGTGGAATGCCGCACCTCTTCCGGATCGTGGCGACCGATGGAGCAGGCAACCAGACGGTCATCGGGGATCCGCGGGGCTTCACACGGAAAGCCGGCGTCGTCACGAAGTTCCTCCAGGTACCGGGTGGGACCGGCAGCTTCGTCACAACGACCGAAGAGGATACGCAGAGACCCGCCATCCTCCGGGGTCCGCACGCCGTGGCCTCCACCACGACGACGCTCACCATCGAGTGGGAGACCGACGAAAGCAGCGACAGCGGCATCGACTTCGGGATCGACGACATGGGCTTTCGCGTGGAAGCGGGCGAAGACGTCCTCGTCCACCGGATGGTCATCACCAACCTGCTGCCTGGAACGACCTATCAGTATCAGGTCGGCTCGACAGACCCTGCGGGCAACGCTTCTACGAAAGGCATCTTCCTGGCCAGAACGGCGGCCGTCGAGGATCAGGCGGCCCCGCGGATCGTGGCTCCTCCATCGGTCATCTACCTGACCGAACGAAGTGCCGCGCTCGCCTGGCAGACGGACGAGGCTGCGGAGACCTTTGTCGAATTCGGAACCGAAGATTTCGATAAGCAGATTGCGACACCCGACTTCGTCACCGACCATCGGATCACTCTCACGAATCTCGCGCCGTCCACCACCTATCGTTACCGCGTCCAGGCCACCGTCCGCTGGCAGACCAACGAGCTGTCGGACAGCGCCGTCCGGTTCGGCGTGGGGACGGACCTCGGCTTCGAGGCGTTAGGCCTGATCGTCGGTTCCGCCCGCGATGTCATGAACCACGAAGTCCATCTTACGAATCTCGAGCCCGACACCGACTACGGCTTCGCCGTCCAATCCGTCGACCGAAGCGGGAACGGTCCTACGACCTCCGACGTCTTCTTCTTCCGAACGACCGACGCGGCCGACGAATCGCCCCCATCGGTTCCGGCCGACCTTCGCGTACGCGCTGCCGAAGGCGAAGTCGTCGTCGCGTGGACCCCGGTTTCCGATTCGGACGTCGCCGGCTACGACATCCTGCGAGCGATCGGCGAGGACGATCTGACTGAAGTGGTCACCCTCGTGCCCGGCCCCGAATACAGAGACGATGGACTCGACCCGGACCTCACCTACCGCTATGCGGTCCGGGCGGTCGATGCCGCGGCGAACGCCAGCGAGCTATCGGCCATCATCGAAGCCACGCCCGACGGATCGGGCCGGCCTTCCGCGCCTTCACCCTTGCCCCCATCCGGAGAAGGACCCCTCCTCCAAGTCGGCAACGCCGAAAGCGAGGCCAACCTCACCTACAACTTCGAAGTCGCGCTCGACGAGGGCTTCGAAGAGATCGTCGCGCAGGCGTCCGGCATCCCCGAAGGTACCGGCGGCCTGCAGACGAATGTCACCGGCTGGCGGGTGGATGTAGCCCTCGAAGCCGAGCAGACCTACTTCTGGCGCGCCTGGGCTTTTGACGGGGTCTTCGACGGAGCCTTTTCGGCAGTGGGCGAGTTTGTTGCGGGAGAAGTCGCCATCGCCAACCCGGGAGACATCGACGGAGATCTCACCGTCGGGTTCACCGACTTCCTCGTTTTCGCGAGTGCCTTCGGATCAGCAATCGGAGAGGATCGCTTCGTGCCCCTACTCGATTTAAGTGGAGATGGTCGGATCGATTTTTCCGACTTCCTGCAGTTCGCGATGCTGTTCGGAACGGCCTACACCGGGTAGTGTGGCGTGGCCGTAGCCCCCGAGATGGGCCCGAGGTCAAAGCTTGCTATCGGATGTCATTCAGGATGGACCTGAGAAGCTGAGCGGGGGAGGAGAGAGCGGGAGAATGCGAAAGGCGTTACTACTGAAGATGATCGAAATTTCTTTTATATCTCCTGAGCGATGGTCTCAACCGGTTCTCATCGACGTTGCGTATGGTGGACGTAGAGCACCAGCAGATCACTTCCCCGAATAGGGCCACGATCGTCAGGCTTCCACACATTCGTGTTCATTTGTGGTTCCCTGCCTTCAGGTCTTCCAGCTTGTTCGCTTCGTTCGTCAACACCACATCGATGCCCATCTCGACGTAGGCTCGCGCGTCTTCCAACTCGTCCGACCAGAACAGATTGTTGATCAGACCCTCTTCGTGCGCGTGGGCAGCCCCCTCTGCTGTCACCTTCCGCGAGAACTGAAGCCGGGAACACGCATACTTCAGCGAACGATCGATCTGTTCGTCCGGTGTGCTTTGAGCACACAGACAGCAGCGTGTCACATCGGGCGCATAATCGAGCGCTACCTCGAGCACATCCTCCACACCGGCGATGTAGGCCACGTCGATCAAACCGCGAGAGCGAATCTCATCACACACGTATTTGACGAGTCTGCCGTCCGGTCCCGGGTCTTTAATGTGGATGTTGTGCCCCGCCCGATCGCTCACCGCATTCAGCACATCCTCGAATCGGGGAACGCGAACACCCGACCATAGTTCGCCCGTCTTCACACCTGCATCCAGAGCCCGGATCTCGTTCCACGTCATCTCGGTGACATGGCCCTCTCCGTTCGTCGTCCGATCGACCTTCGGATCATGACACACCACGGCAACACCGTCCGCACTCAGCCACAGATCATACTCCACCTCGCCCACCCCGAGCGCCAACGCCGCCCCGAACGCAGGCAACGTATTCTCGGGGCACGCGTGACTCAACCCCCTGTGCGCGCAAATCTCGACCCCATTTTTCATTATGCACTCTACCTCCTAACTTTCGTCAACAGCGTGTGTCTGCAAGTCCTCCAGGTTGGCGAATTCCAATGCTGAAACGTGTGTCGCTTCCAACACGACCGGCGGCGCCATCCCTTCTTCCAGCGCCTCGGTCCAACGCGTCACACACAGGCACCAGCGATCGCCCGGTTTCAGACCCGGAAAGTGAAATTCGGGCACCGGTGTTGACAGATCGTTCCCCCGGCTCTTGCTAAACTCGAGAAAATCGGCCGTCATCTCCGCGCACAGAATGTGCAACCCCTGATCCTCACCCCCTGTTCGACAACACCCATCCCTGTAGAAACCCGTCATTGGATCCGTACTGCAACCCTGCAGCTCACCACCCAGTATGTTCCGTCCAAGACTCACGATCGATCCCCCTATGAACCCCGATAGTCACACTCCGAAGCATCCACAGACCAGGACTCAGGTCGGCCAGGAAGATAATCCAGGAGAGGCCGTCCTGAAACGGCAATGAGCACCAGTCAGGTCATCGCGCCCACCACCGACTGCCTCCCGATTCGAAAACGATCCTCCAGAACTGACTCCGACGGAATGAATTGTAACTTTGCGGATTCAGAACGAATTTCTTGTCCTAACACCTTTCAAAACCTTATATTACACCGATCAATGAAGGACGCGCACCGTCCAAACATTCTGCCGGTGCGCTTTTTTTTCCTGCATCGCGAAAGGATTAGATCCTGGCCTCACAGAGCCAAGACATCGAACTCACGGTTCCACCCTATGACCTGAGCAAGCTGGCGTTCGTCGTGGGAACCCACATCGCAGCTGTGATAGGCCTCGTGCTGTGGGTCGCAGGCGTTCTAACCGTGTCGGCAGCCACCCTCTGGCTGGCGCTCGGGGTTTTCATCTTCAGCTCTACCGCCATAACGGCGGGCTATCATCGACTTTACTCGCATCGAACCTACCAGGCGGCCTGGATCCTGCGTTTCTACTATCTGATCGGGGGCGCAATGGCCCTTCAGGGATCTGCACTCCAGTGGGCGGCCCAGCACCGCGATCATCACACCTTTTGCGACGGGGCGAAGGATCCGTACAACATCAATCTGGGTTTCTGGCACGCCCACCTCGGATGGGTCATTCGCCAGACCGACCCCGACTACGGCCGCGTTAAAGACCTGTCTTCCGAACGCATTAACCGATGGCAGCACAACTACTACGGTACCGTGGCCGTTGTCACTAGCTTCCTCTGTCCGGCGGCCATTGGCGCGCTCTGCGGAGAATTTTGGAGCGCCTTTCTCGTGGCGGGTGCCGTTCGTCTCGTCGTCCAGTGGCACATGACGTTCTGCGTGAACTCTGTCGCTCACTATTGGGGAAGCCAGAAATACTCGCAGCACCACACGGCACGCGGCAGCTGGTGGTTGGCCTTTCTCGTCTGGGGCGAAATGGACCATAACTACCATCACACGTTCCCCAACGATTTTCGGACCGGCACTCGCTGGTATGATTTCGACCCGGGAAAGTGGTTCATCTCGGCCGCATCGACCGTCGGACTGGCGCGAGATCTCAAGAAGGCCGACCAGGGACGAATCGAGCGGGTCACGTCGACACAGATAGACGACTAATCGCCACGAGAATCAGCACCCGGGAGACCCGGCGCATCCTACGATGGGGCGCGGGGTTTTTGTGTTTATGACCCTCTTCGAAGAACTCGACCACGCGCAGACCGACCTGGGTGAGCTCATCCTGCGGCGACGCGTGACGACCCAGGGCATCGAGGTGTTCGAAGTCAAACCCGATGGCACATTCCTGATGTCCAGCCTCATCAACGACTCGGAAATCGCGCTCGCAGAAATCGGACTGGACAAAGTCGAAGGCACGGAACTCCGCATCGCGATTGGAGAACTCGGATTGGGACACACGGCCGCGGCCTCCCTCGATCACCCTGGTGTAGAATCCGTCGTCGTCGTCGAGGTTCTGTCAGAAGTCATCGCCTGGCACACCAAAGAGTTTGTGCCCCTCGCCCCAAGATTGACGGGAGACCCGCGCTGCACCCTGGTCAACGCGGACTTCTACGATTGGCTGTCTGAATCCAACGATCGGTTCCACGCGATCCTCGTCGACATCGATCACTCACCCGATAACCTGCTGTCGGACGCTCACCGGTCTTTCTACGAACCGGATGGACTCGATCGGGTCCGAGAAAAACTCCATCCGGGTGGTGTCTTCGCGCTCTGGTCGGGCGATCTGCCCAGCGAGAGTTTCATCGCGAAGCTCGAGTCGACGTTTGCCGCCGTAAGTGATCATCCTGTCAACTTCCGTAATCCGCTGCTCGACATCGACGACACGAACACCATCTACATCGCGCAGTCGGAATCCTGAACCATCTCGTTTCTTCTCACACAGCCTCACCCCATCAGCCCACCGCTTCACCCCAGCGATCTCGAACGGAGATGGCATCCGCCCCTCCATTTTCCCTTTTGCATTCTGAATTTTGCCTTTCCTTCTAGTACCCCGTTCAAAGGAGGAACCGATGGGCAACAAGATCACCGTTCTCAACCCGATGGCCTACCCACCCAAGATCAAGCAGCTTGGGATGGCCGATCGTCCCGATTCGTTGAAGGACCGCACGGTCTACCTCGTCGACTGCCGATTCGACGACGGCGACATTCTGATGCGCCAGATGGCGGAATGGTTCGTCGAGAGCGAGCCCGGCGTCAACGTCGAAGTACGTCGGAAATCGGACGTCTACACCCGGCGCGATGATGCACTCTACGAGGAAATAAGAGAGAAGGGAGACGCCGCCGTCATCGGCGTGGGCCACTGAAGCACGTGCGCCCCGGCGGTCGCCGACCAGTGCATCACGATGGAAGTCGAATACGGAGTGCCCACCGCATCCGTACAAACAGACATCTTCGAGCCTCTCGCTCGGGCCCAGGCCCACGCTCGGGGAATGCCCAGGCAGCGGTTCGTCTTCGTTCCGCAGCCGGTGATGGGCAAGTCACCCGCGGAATTGCGCGCCTACGTCGACGGACCAGACCCCGTCACGGGGCGGCCGTTCATGACCGAAGTGTTCGAAGCCCTCACGCGTCCTTTGAGTGACGAAGAAACGGAAGTCCGCAGTTTCGATCGCTCCACACCCCGACTCTGCGAGCCGGACTCTGAAGAGAGCCTGCACGAGCTCTTCCTCTTGGAAAACTGGACGGACAAGCTCCCCATCGTCCTGCCCACCGAAGAACGTGTCGAGGCGATGCTCAGCGGCACGAGTCACAGTCCCGACGAAGTCGTGGGCCAGATGAGACCCACAGGCCCCCGCGAAGCCTGGGAGTACACGGTCGAAAAGGTTGCCGTCAACGCCGTGATGGCTGGCGCCAAACCCGAATACTTCCCCGTCATCCTCGCACTCGCATCGACCGAAGTCACGGCGCGCGCGAGCACCACGAGTTCCGCCGCAGCGATGGCCGTCGTCAACGGACCCGTCCGCGAAGAAATCGACATGAACTGGGGCGTCGGCGCGATGGGGCCCTACAACCACGCCAACGCCACGATCGGACGAGCCTATGCGCTTCTGTCGCAGAACGGCCAGGGCGGCTCGCTCCCCCTGCACACTTACCTCGGCTCACAGGGCAACAACTACGCCTACAACAGCATCTGCTACGCGGAGAACGAGGAACGCAGCCCGTGGGACCCGTTACACGTGCAGCACGGATTCCAGAAAGGTGATAGCGCCGTCAGCGCTTTCTCCGGCTGCCGATCCACGGCCTTCACCCTGGGAGTCCGCGAAAAGTACTGGGAGACTCACATCGTCCAGATGCTCAGGGGAATGGACCCGCACGAGAACCCGACGTTCGTCCTCGACCCGATCACGGCCAACCAGTTCGTCGATCGTGGCGGATTCGACACAGTCGACAAGCTCATCGATTGGATCCACGAAAACGGAACGATGCAGGCCGACGTCTACTGGGATTACCAATTGATCGAGAACTATGTCGAGCCACGTGCCCTCGTCGGCGTCGAACCGTATGCCACGATGCACAAAGCCAAAGACGACGAAATGATCCGCATCTGGCCAAAGGAGCAGATCAACGTGGTCGTCACCGGTGGCGAGACCAACGGCTACTGGCGCATCTTCGGCGCCAACTATGGAAAGACTGCCTCCGTCGACGAATGGCGATAGTCAACAGACACTGAACGGAAGTAAAGAGGGCCGCAGCGAGTGATCATGCTGTGGCCCTCTTTCTTTCTATCCAGGTACGAGCTTGAATCTTCCGCATTCAAACGGCATCCCCGTCCAGTTAAGGCTTCCAGGTCATCTGTGTTTTCGTGTGTTTCGTGTATTTCGTGGTAGGCATTTGATTTTTGCATTTACACTTCAGACCTTCCCTGATACCCGCTCTCTCGGTAGATCTCCTCGAAATCCTCCGTCTCGATCATTGCGTTCACCGCCTCCGTCCCTCGACCTCTGGCCACGTAGGCCCTGCAGATCTGGCACCCGACAAAGGCCCCGAGACGAGGCGGCCACCCATCGGTTCGGGTCGCACCCCCCAGCCACGAATCGAGATCGCCTTCCCTCATCCCTTCTCTGAAAGCTTGCCACACCTCGGATTCACGGGCACGGCCAAAGAGGTGCGGCACGCTGTCGTCCCGTCTTCGTGTGACGAGCTCGGCCGTCAGAACGGCAACACCCTCCCGAACCGCCCCCACCAGTAGCGAATCCTCGCTCCCGAAACCGGCGCGCTGCTGCACGTGAACCAACTCGTGGATGACCGCGTCGGGCAACGCGGCCAATGGTCTGAGCGCCCACAGCTCGGCGCGATCGAGTTCATCCGACACTGTGGACTCCGTGCGTCCGAACAACTCGGCACCAATTAGAATCCCACTCTCCGCTCTCTCCGAGTGACACGACAGAGTCCCGATCACGCAGGTGACGTTCGGAATCGAGACGGGCGGATACAGCCTTCTGAACCGACGATAAAAGTGACGAATCTCACCCTCGAACTCGCGAATCCGATGCATCGAGAATCGAATCGATCGATAAAAGGCATCGCGGTCCTTCACCGTACGGGTGAATGCCTCTGGGTCTTTCAGATACTGTGAAGCGAAATCTCGGAATCCCCGCGAGCCCCGGCTCAGATACAAATCTTCGTAGATCCGAACCTGATCGCGCTCGCGCATCCCTTCGGCCGCATCGAAAGCACGCCAGAAATTGTCCACATCGTTGGTAATGAAATCGGGCATGGTCACAGTTGGAACACAAGATCGTGGCCCGTTATCCGTTGGCCGTTTGCCGGTCGTACATCTCTGACATCAGATATCCTGTATCGGATCTCGGATATGCGCCCTGCTTACCTACTAGGGCAGGAAGCCGTCGAGGCTGTCATCTGCCGTCTGTCCACTGTCATCTGCTCTAGGGGTGAAGCCCTCTTTCTCGTTCACCGTCACTGTCCACCGTCCACCAAAGCTTTCCCCCGATAATCCTCCGATGTATCTTCTCCCTCATCAGTCAAGGAAGGAGTCTGAATGTCGAACCGAATCATCAAAGTCGCCATCGGCGGCCAGGGTCGAAGCGGCTACAAGATTCACGCAAACCGGGTGTCGAAGGATACCAAACGATATGACCTCGTCGCCATCGCCGACCAGCTTCCGGAACGGCGGGAGGATGCGGAGGTCGAGTTCACGGCACGCGTCTACGATGACTGGCGTCCCCTGCTCGAGGATGGCGGATTCGACCTGTTCGTCAACGCCCTCCCCTCTTCCCTTCACGTCGATGCGAGCATCGAAGCGCTGAACCGTGGATTCCACGTCATCTGCGAAAAACCGATGGCCCGAACCGTCGCCGACTTCGACCGAATCGTCGATGCGGCGGAGAAAAACGATCGCAGGATTTTCCCGTTCCTGAACAATCGCCTGCAGCCGTTTTTCGACAAAATTCAGGAGGTTCTCGCGAGCGGTGTCCTCGGCGAAATTGTCCACATCCGAGCCGCGTTCAGCGGCTACCGTCGTCGATGGGACTGGCAGACACGGCAGGACCTGTGGGGCGGCAGCCTGCTGAACACGGGTCCTCACGTGGTCGATCAGGCACTCTGTCTCTTCGGCTGGGACCGCACACCCGAAGTCTTTTGCCGCATGGACTGTCGCAACCCGTTCGAGGGCGATGCGGAGAACCACGTCACGCTCACGCTCTGGGACACTGATCGCAAAGCGCCGCAGATCGACATCGACATCAGTTCCCTCGTCACCTACGGAGAGCCTTACTCCTACAACATCAGCGGAACGTGCGGGGGGCTTATCGGCGGCGCGAGGGAACTGAACTGGAAATACTTCGACCCCGACACGGCCACCAGGCACGACATGTGGCTCTGGTCGGTCGATCACCAATACAATCGCGAGGAACTCGACTACACCGAAGAATCCTGGACCCTCGATGAAGCCCAGACCGAAGGGTCGGTCGGCTACACGCTCGAATCGATGCAGAGCGGCCCCGAGCGGATCTACAACAACATTTACGACGTCCTCAACAACGGCACGGAACTCCTCATCCGCCCCGAGCAGACTCGTAAACAGATCGCAGTCCTGGAAGAAGCCCATCGCCAGAATCCACTTCCCCGGAAGCCCCAGAGCCTCGACTTCAAACTGTAGGCTGATGCTTTCCCGAACAACTGAACACTGAACACCTCGTTTGCGAGAACAGGCGACCCTGCTTCCGGTCGTGCCGTCATCGAATTGCTCCATTCTACAGCGCACCCAGAGGGTGTTATTCGCGCCTCTCCCTCCGTGTCCCGAGCGGAGTCGAGGGGTGTCCTCAGTGGTTCGTCTTGTTTTTCGCTTTGTACCCAGCTCTCCCATTCGCATCTTTATTACATGAGACGGAACAGTACGGTTCTCCAGAATTTCAGAACAGCGGCGAACCGGCAGCAGCCACAGCTTGCGTGGGAAGCTCGATCCAGGCGTGAACACGCCACGTGGCGACGCAGATTCCGGGCAAAACTTCGGAAGCTCGTCGGTCGAACACCCGAGCGAGTCGACCTCGATGTACGGGAAACCGAGCGTGTCGATCTCGGCATCGTCGTCCGAAGAAAAATTTATGTCCGTTCCGAATCGGACTATTGGATCCCCGCTTACTACTTCGTCCCCAAGTTGATCTCCGAGCCATCCCCGGCTCTGATTTGTCTCCACGGCCACAGCGGCATTTTGCCTTACATTCGCGAGGGAGACGCCGCCCAACGCAAAAAGGGTCGGGATCTCGACCTCGACTACGCCGTCTACCTGGCAGAACACGGATACGTCACGATTGCGCCCATCCAGCGCGGGTGGAACGAGACGGCCCTCGCACAGGACCAGGCCCGTGGCACGCACAGCTGTCACCGGGTCACGATGGACGCGTTTCTTCTCGGCTCGACACCGGTCGGGCTCAGATGCTGGGATGCCTCTCGGCTCGTGGACTTCCTGGAAACGGAGGAACTGGTCGACGCCAAGCACATCGGCGTAGCGGGTCTGTCCGGCGGTGGCACCGTGGGACTTTTCTTCTCGGCCCTCGAAAATCGCGTCAAACTGGCCATGATCGGCGGCTACTACTGCACGTTCAAAGATTCGATCTATTCGATTCACCATTGCATCTGCAACTGCGTGCCCGACATGATGTCGTGGGGTGACATGCGTGACATCGCCGCTCTGTTCGCCCCCAAACCCATGCTCGTCATCAGCGGAACGAAAGATCCGATTTTTCCCATCGCCGCGACACGACGAGCCTACCGCGATCTCCAAGAGGTCTATGACCAGCTCGGAGCCGCAGGGGCGCTCGACAGAGATTTTTTCGACGGACCCCACGCGTGGAGTCACCGGAAAACCATTCCCTTCCTCAAGGAGCACTGGCCGTGAGTCAAACGCAGGTTCCCCGAAGGACGTGGGGAAAAACGGGACTGTCGATCCCCGTCATTCCTTTCGGATCGCAGGGCTTCGGAGACAATTTCGGCCCCGTGACCGACGTTGAAGCGTGCGAACTGATTCGTTACGCCGTCGATCGTGGCGTCGATCACTTCGACTGCGCGCGCTGCTACGGCAATTCACTCCGCAAGCTCGGACTCGCCATCAAACAGGGCGTCGTCAGCCGGGACGAAATCATCGTCAGCGGCCGAGTCTGCTGCCACAGTGGCGCGGAATGGGGAGGCTACGGGGAAGGGCGTCCAGACTACTCGAAGACACGCGTGCTCGCCGACGTCGAAGACCAGCGCAGCATCCTCGGCATCGAGCGCTTCGACGTCCTGTTCATCCAAGATCCAGCCGAAATCGAACCGACTCTCGAATCCGGCGGCACCCTCGAAGGCCTCGAGGAAGCGCGAAGCAGGGGATGGGTCGACTACCTCGGCTACGGGATGCAGCCACACGATTTCCATCTGGCCGTTATCGAATCGGGTCGGACGGACGCCTTGCTCACCTTCAATGACTTCAACCTCCTGCGCCAGACCTCGACCGAGGACATCATCCCAGCCGCGGCCGCCAACCACCTCGGCGTGATCAACGGATGGTCCATCAAGCGAGGATGGCTCACGGGCAAGCCCGTCGAAAGCTTCGTCCCACGAGAGAAGTGGGGCGAGGATCACCATCGCGCCGAAGCAATGCGATCGTGGTGCGAAGAGCACGATGTAAGCCTCCTCGCGCTGGCCCTCCAGTTCTGTCTGCGCGACGAACGCGTTCACGGCAACCCGATCGGCAGTCTGAATCGCGAACAGCTCGGCGCCAACATCCAGGCGACCCTCACACAGATCGATGACAAAACACTCAACGCGTTCCTCGAGGCGGGGCTTTAGAAACTATGCCTGAAGAAGAAGAGACCGAAGAGGGCATCGACCTGTCCAGCATCTCGCTCGACCGCCGGGCGCAGACCGATCGACGCGGTGACGAACGTCGTCACGAGGCGAGACGATCGGACGAAGATCGGCGAAATGACGATCGCGAAATCGACTTCGGCGAACGACGCCAGGGCGAACGCCGCGAGGCGGAACGACGTCAGGACGACCGACGTGTCGATTTCCGTCGTGAAGCAGCCGATCTGGAAGAGCTGCCCGAAATCGACTGGGAGTCCGAACAACTGCCTGTCGAATCGAAATCGCTGCGCGGATCGTTTCGCCTGATCATACTCCTACTCGCTGTAGCGGCTGTCATTGCCCTCGTGCTCTACTGAACGGAGGGGAACGCATGATCTCTTCATACATGGGTCTCTTTGCCGAGAAGCACCACAAACAATTCGACGAGTTCGGTTACCTCCGGCTCGGGAAGCTTCTGTCCATCGATGAATTACGCGACCTGTGCGATCGTGTGGACGCGCTCATGGTAGGGGAGCTCAAATACGACGACATGCAGTTTCAACTCGATGGCGACGCACCGGGCTACGACAAACTCGAATCCCGAACGTCCGCACCGACCGAACTGTCCCTGAACTATCGAAGAATCGACGGGCTCCACAACGACCCCTTCTTCCTCACCTACATGCAACATCCTGTGTTTCGACAGATCACACGCCGATACGTATCCGAGGACGTTTCGGTCTTCCGATCCATGATCATGAACAAGCCCGCCGGGTTGGGTACCGAACTCCCGTGGCACCAGGACATCGGCGAGGGCTGGGGCCTCGATCGAAATCCGACCGTGACGGTGTGGACCGCCCTCGATGCCGCTACGGTCGACAACGGAGCCATGCAGATCGTACCCGGCAGTCATAAACTCGGCATCCTGAACAAGGGTCATTACGCGTCGGACGAGGACATCGAGGCGCACGTCGAATCGAACGACGTCGTAGATCTCACAGCAGAAACCGGTGAAGCCATCCTCATCCACAACTGGCTGCTCCATCGATCCGGAATCAACAACACGACCAGACCTCGTCGCGCCTTCAGCAGCGCCTACATGGATGCCGACACCGTCAGCGCGAAAACGGGGGAATCGTATCCCGTCATCTTCGGAAACCATGCCCTGAAGGTCGAGCTCGCCTGAATCGAATGGCTAAATTGCTGGAAGGGAAAGTGGCGCTCGTCACCGGAGCCGCATCCGGAATCGGGCGGACATCCGCCGTGACCCTCGCAAAGAAGGGCGCCAGAGTCGTCGTGACCGATGTCGACGCAGAGGGTGGCGAAGCGACCACACATCAGATCTGCGAAGCAGGTGGGGATGCGATTTTCCAGACGCTCGACGTGTCCGACGCCGACCAGGTATCAGCCGTCGTTCGTCGAGCGGTAGATCACTATGGCCGCCTTGACTGCGCGCACAACAATGCGGGAACGGAAGGGACGGTCGAGGACGCGCGCGGAACCCTGGAGACGACCGAGGCGGAATGGGACCGTCTCATGGCTATCAACCTGAAAGGCATCTGGCTGTGCATGCGCGCCGAGATACCCGCCATGCTCGAAGTTGACGCGGGCGCGATCGTCAACTCCGCCTCCATCTCCAGCCTGGTCGGTTCAACGAGCGGATTCGTCGCCTACTCCGCGAGCAAAGCTGGGATCCTCGGCCTCACGCGATCCGCTGCCCTGGAATTCGCGACACGAAACATTCGTATCAACGCCATCTGCCCCGGCTATATCGCTACGCCACTCTGGCAAAAATACTTCGACGCCGATCAGACCGTCGCTGACCGTGTCACCAAGCTCCAGCCCATCGGCCGAATGGGAACCCCCGAGGAAGTCGCCCAGGCGGTAGCCTGGCTCCTCTCCGACGCCGCCACCCTCGTCACCGGCATCGCCCTCCCCCTCGACGGCGGCTTCACCGCCCAGTAACCGCCTCAACTTCGGTCACTTGTCACTGGTCAGTTGTCACTGCTGCCTACTGGCCGTCCATCCATAGCTGCCGTATTCCATCCGATTCAACGGCCCAGGCGCACTCTGCCCCTCGCTCCCCACCTCCACGGTTCCCGACATCTCGTCAGGCTTCACGTCCCCCTCGAACGTGTAAACGAGATGCGTCCCCTCGTAGCGATGCTCTGTCACGAGTCGCACTCGCTCACCGTTCACCTCACCCCGAATCGCGTTTTCAAGAAACACTGTCCGGTGTGTCCCACCGATTTCAGATCCGTTCTGCTCGAGCACCATCGTGTGATCAGCGTCGGCGACGGGGTAGGAAATCGTCACATTCCATTCCCCGCAAACATTCGCGACATCCGGTCCCCCTCTCCCACTCTCCCCCTCACCCGCTCGGTTCTGGCTTCCCCCAGCCCCCCTGCTGCCTTCAAGGACTTCCCGAATCCGTCCACCCACAATCTCCGCCTCGCCCTCCTGCAGGGAAAACGGCAGAATGAACACGCTCCCGTCAGTCGAGAATCGGTCATCCAGCATGATACGTGGTTCCGTATCCAGCAGGGTTTGCCGAAGATCCAACCCGTGGATCGGCATCGTTGAGGGGTCCCATCGGATCTCCAACCGGGGCGTGGGCGATTTCTCCGATTTCGGCGCGAGCAACTCCGTCGCAACACCATCCGCCTGTGTCACGATCGTAGCGATCGTTCGCAAATCCGTCTCCCACCGGGCGGCTTCCACACCGCCATCGCGTCCGCCCGCCCAATATTCGAGGGCCGCCAGGAGTCCCATGATCTCCTCTTTCCCCACCTTCATCATCCGACCGAACGTGTGGTGGGGCGCCGCATTGGTCCAGGCAGCCCGTAGCCACGACTCCGACCCGAGCAGCAGCCCGGTCGGCTGCGGCCCTCTCAAATACTTTCCGCCGCTATAGGCGACCATCGTCGCTCCTGCTTCGAGATAGGGATTCGGCCGCTTCAGGTGTTCCGAAGCCGCATCGACCAGGATCGGAATCCCACGGGAAGCCGCCAGGTCCGCAACATCGTCGACCGACAGCCTCCCCGCTGCCTCGTCCGATCCGAGCAGCGCCACCATCGCTGCGCGCTCGTCCGACAGCGCTATCTCCATCTCTTCGCGAGTGCCCACCTCGACGATCGTCACGCCGACCGATCGAATCGCCTGGTCGTAGGTGAACCGCCCCGTCTTCAGCATCACCACACGATCCTTCAACCCATCCAGCTGAGGTAGCCGGAGAATCTTTTCGGGGTCGCCACCCGTTACCGCCGTTGCGGCGGCAACACAGAGCGCGCCCGCACCCCCGACGTGACGATCGCAGCCTCTGCGCCCGTCAGCTCGGCCAAACGCGCGCCCACGCCATCCATCAGCTCATCCACATTCACAAAACGCTTCGACGCCTCGGCCATCGCTTCCCGGACACACGGCCACATCAGCGTACCGCTGTGGATCGTTCGGGTTCCGCAACAGTTGATGAACGGCCTCACGCCGATCCGACGATATTCGTCACCTTCAGTCACGCTATGCATCCTCCCACGAATGTGGCCAACGACTCACAATGTTCGGCACAATTCAGGTTTCTACTGCAAAGAACCGTTTTGAACGCCGTGTGTGTACGCAAATCTGCCTTACTTCGCAAAAAAGGGTCCTATATCCACAAACCGATTGACGGCGACCCGCGTCGAAGCCAATTTCGGGATCTCTCACAGGTCCGCACCACGTTTTTCTGGATCTCCGGTTCCCGGTTCTTCGATAGAGGGCTACGTGCAATACACAACGCTTGGTAGCACCGATTTACGGGTCAGCGTAGCCGGTCTCGGATCCGGCGGATTCAGCAGGATCGGCCAGGGAACCGGGAAGAGCGAAGCGGAATCGGTGTCGATCGTCCATCAGGCACTGGACTTCGGCGTCAACCTCATCGACACAGCCGCGGCCTACGGAACCGAATCCATCATCGGAAAGGCCATCTCCAGTCGGAATCGAGACGAAATCGTCCTCTCGACCAAGGCGAACGTCGGAAGGGGCGGAGATCTGGAATCTGCCCATTCCCTCGTAGGTAGCCTGGACCGATCTCTCACCAACCTCGGTGTGGACTGCATCGACGTATTTCACCTCCACGGCGTCGCACCCGATGCCTACACACACGCGATCGAAAACCTGGTACCCGCGGCCCTGCGAGAGAAGGAGAAAGGGAAATTCAGGTTTCTGGGCGTCACAGAAGTCCCACCTTTGGATGCCCGACACGAGTCTCTCACCCAGGCCGTGCAAACGGACTGTTTCGATGTCATCATGATCGCCTACCACATGCTGCACCAATCCGCGAGGAAAATCTTCGCCCGAACGATCGAAAAAGACATCGGTGTACTCAACATGTTCGCCGTCCGTGTGCTGTTCAGCGAAGACGGTCGACTGAGACGTGTCGTCGATGGCCTCGTGCGCGACGGGCTACTGCCGTCGGATCTCGCCGGGGAGTCGAACCCCCTTGGTTTTCTGCTTCACGATGCAGGCGCCCGGACCGTGATCGACGCCGCGTATCGTTTTTGCAGACACACGAACGGCTCGGATGTCATCCTGTTCGGAACAGGAAACCCCGAGCATCTGAAAGAGAACATCGATTCCATCCTCAGTCCTCCCTTGCCGGAAGCCGACCTGGAAAAACTCGAAACGCTCTTCGGCGCCCTTGTTGACGTGGGTCTGGATGCCCCCGGTAGCGTAAAGCCCGTCTGATCCCCATCGTCACAACAGCGTTCGACATTCGAAGTTCGATATTCGGTGTTCGACATTCGTTTCACAGGATCGTGTCTCCGATATCTACATAACCTCGCCACTCAATGGGATTTCCGCAGAGGTTCTCGTGATCAGAGCTTGCCGAAATCTGATTGACGTCCCCGCATGGAAGTAGCACATTGAAACGTCCGCCCCCTCGGAGAAGTCCCCGGGGGTTTTTTGTTTGGTTGATTGCAGTGACCACTTATCACACTGGAGGCGATTCAATGGGCAGAGTCATGACCTCCGGCAAAGCCGGAGGCTTGAAAACTTGTGAACCGCTCAAAGCGGTTGGAAACCAAGCGCCACCTAAAGGTGGCGATTACCTGAAAATGTTGAGCTGGTCGAGACGCCGGTCCTCCCGCTCCTGGTTCTGGATATACTCCCGAACCGTCTGTTCATCCTTGCCAACGGTGGAGACCCAGTAGCCTCTTGCCCAGAAATGCTGCCCGGTGAAGTTCGACCTGCGTCCCAGATAGTTCCGAGCAATGTGAATCGCACTCTTTCCTTTGATGAACCCTACCGTCTGAGCTACTGAGTGCTTCGGCGGGATCGAAATCAACGTGTGCACATGGTCGGATCGCAGGTGACCCTCTTCCACACGGCATTCCTTCTGTGCGGCCAGATCCCGAATCACCTCCCAGATAGCGACGAATTTCACCATACAACACTTTTCTACGATACTTCCGAACCCAAACAACGTCATACTTGCACTCCCATACCGTGTGACGTAGACTCCTTACGTTGTTCATTAGAGAGCCTTCCTTCCGTGTGCTTTGAGCGGTCCACGGCAAGGGAGGCTCTTACATATTTCTGGAACTGTCAAACTCTGGGAGTCTCCCCGGCAGAGCCGGGGGCTTACCAAGGTTTAGTTATCGCACTTCTGTACGACGCGGCTTCCTACCTCATCTTCTTCGTCACCTTCCTCTATGCAATCGGCTTCGTGGGCAATGTGTTCGTCCCGCGGTCGATCGACGTACAGCCCCGCGAACCGGGTGCATTCGTTCAGTCCGTTCTCATTAACGCCGCACTCCTCCTCCTTTTCGCCGTGCAGCACACGATCATGGCCCGACCGGCCTTCAAGCAGTGGTGGACACGAATCATTCCACGGTCGGTCGAGCGCAGCACCTTCGTCCTCCTGGCCAGCCTGATTCTCATCCTCCTGTTCTGGCAATGGCGCCCGCTAACCGGGCAGATCTGGAGTGTCGAACACGCGGGCAGTCGGCTCGCTTTGACTGCCCTCTTCTGGATCGGATGGCTCACCGTACTTCTGTCGACCTTCATGATCGGACACTTCGATCTCTTCCGACTGAACCAGGTCTACAAAAATCTTCGCCAGGAAGAGATCCCGAAGCCCGAATTCAAAACACCGGGGCTCTACAAGCTCATCCGTCATCCGATCATGCTTGGATTCATCATCGCGTTTTGGGCGACGCCGGACATGACCGTCGGTCACCTGATCTTTTCTGTCGCAACGACCGGCTACATCCTGATCGGGATCTGGTTCGAGGAAAAGGACCTCATCGATTTCTTCGGTGACACTTACCGTCAATACAAGCGCGACACCGGCATGCTCATCCCGCTCCCCAAAGGTGGCAAAGCCGAGGAGCCTGCCCCTGACGCATGATCGATGCGCTTCTCCGCGTCGGTTTCCGCCCCGGGCCCCACGCGCCCGGGGCTTTCTCTCATAGCCCGCACAAACACCACCTCTGACTGCCCGAAAACGTCCTGTTGCGCGAGCCGGGGATTGCCAACACCTTACTCGACGTCGCGATCGAACTCCTTCTACCCCAGTTCCACGCAACCCCGGGAGGTCACCGTGGAAGGCTACGAACCGCTCGACCTGACATCTCTCACCAACGCCGATTTGAACGTCCTCGAGGAAGGCCCATCTGCCCCCACGGGCGAGCAACAGTTTCACGGTCTCCCGTTTCTCGTCGGAGCCTCGAGTGGCAATGGATCCTGTTTCATCGCCGCTGGAGGCGACCGTGGCACCAAGGCCTTCGACATCCCGGTCGGCAGAGCCGCGCACCACGTGATCGTCGCCCATCGCCTTCTGAATTCTGAGATCCTCGAAAGCGGACCGATCGGCAACGCCGTCGCCGACTACGTCTTCCATCTCAAAGGCCAGGATTCGATCAGCGTACCCATCCGGGAGCGCTTCGAAATCGCCACCGTCCCGCACGCAGGAGGAGCCCCCTTCGACGCGTTTCCCGACCAGAAAGACGGGCTTCAAGCGCGATACGAGGGCCGGTGGGAGGAAGCTGGTCGTCGTCAGATGGAAGCGTCCAGAGGCACGTCCAGAGGGTATGTCCTGTGGGATTGGGAAAATCCGAATCCGGATGCGGAAATCGATAAGATCGAAGTCATCCCTGCGGGGCCCGGGTTCATCATCGCGGCCGTCACGCTCGGAACTTTGGATGAACGCCCTTTCTCCGTCAATGCGCCAGACGAAGTCATCATCACCCTACCCAAATCGGAGGATGCCGACGCCCCCTTCGACCTCGAGGTCGAAGTCGACCGCGGAATCGCCACCTACCCCTATCCCCTTCCCAGAACATCGAGCGATGATTTCATCGACGGGTCCGACAAGGGCTGGGGCCAGAAGCGGAACGACCACAACAGTCCCGCCTACGTCGAGGTCGCCGCGACACCCTCGGCTACCGTCAAGGTCAAGACCTCCGACGACGTGCTCGGCGAAGTGAAGTGGAAAGAACTGACGGAAAAGGGCGAAGTCGACGCCTCCTCGCGTCTCAACGTGCGCCTCGTCAGCGGCGGGAGAAACTGGGTCCATACCAAGGTCATCGACGACGCCACGGGCAAGCCCGTTCCCTGTCGCGTCCACTTCCGCTCGCCCGATGGCATTCCCTACGCTCCGCACGGCCACCACGCCCACGTCAATTCCGACATGGGGACCTGGCACATCGACGTCGGCGGCGATGTCCGTCTCGGTCAGGCCTCCTACGCCTACATCGACGGGACGTGCCAGGGTTGGCTCCCCCGTGGTGAGGTCATCGTCGACGTCGCACGCGGCTACGAGTACGAACCGATTCGCCAGAAGGTCTCCATCCAATCGGGCCAGCGCGAACTCGAGCTCCGCATCAAGCGATGGTATCACGCGAACGAAAGCCGGTGGTTCAGCGGCGACTCACACGTTCACTTCCTCTCAACGCAGGGAAGCCACACGGAGGCGCAGGGAGAAGACCTGAATGTCGTCAACTTGCTCCCCTCGCAATGGGGCAGTCTCTTCACCAACTCCGAGGAATTCACCGGACGCGAGAGTGTCTCTCCAGACGGCAACAGCATCGTCTACGTTGGATCCGAAAACCGACAGCACTTCCTCGGTCATCTGATCCTGCTGGGCTTGAAAGAAACCGTCATGCCCTGGTGTAGCGACGGCCCCGGGGAGGCTGAGCTGGGCGGCACACTCGAAGTGACCATGTCCGACTGGGCCGACCGGACACACGCGCAGGGTGGGACCGTCATCATCCCCCATCTCCCGAACCCCAACGGTGAGCCCGCCGCCCTCATCGCCACGGGTCGCGCCGACGCCGTCGAGATGCTCCGTCACGGGATGTACAACCATCTCGAGTACTATCGATACCTCAACGGGGGTTACAAACTTCCACTCGTCGGTGGCACGGATAAAATGAGCAGCGACGTCCCCGTCGGCATCTATCGCACCTACGTCTACATTCCACCCGACGAGCCGTTCACCTACGAGTCGTGGTGTCGCAATCTCACCGCTGGCCGCACTTACCACAGCGGGGGACCGATTCTCGACTTCACCGTCGACGGCCATCGCATCGGCGATACGGTCAACCTGCCCGGCAACGGTGGCACCGTCGAAGTCAGCGCGACCGCCGAATCGATTCTGCCGATTCACTCGCTCGAAGTCGTTCAGGAGGGCCGTGTCGTCGCCTCCGCCGAGGACAACAACGGCACAAGGAAGCTCTCGCTCAGCGCGAAGGTGGATGTTTCGGGGCATTCGTGGCTGGCGATCCGCTGCGGCGGGCCCGGTTACACCACATCGATTCCCCACCACGACGGCTGGGGCCGCGGTCTGATGGCCCACACGTCGCCAGTCTACATCGCCTGTGGCGAGGAGTGGTGGATGTTCAACCAGGACACCGCCCAGTACATGCTCACCATGATGGACGGCTGTATCACCTACATCGAAAACACCTCGCGGCAGCATCGTTCGGAGGACATCACCCATCATCACGGCGAAGACGACCACCAGGCCTATCTCGAGCGCCCCTTCGTCGAAGCACGCGAGGCGATCCATAAGCAAATGCATCAGCTGGGGATTCAGCACTAGAGAGGCACCACGAAGACGCCCCCCTCCACCGACACCCCGAGCGGGAGCATGGTGGAGGAAGAGTCCAAGCGCATGACAGTTCGTGAACGTTTTCGAAAACCAAACTGGCGTGCTGTCATCCCGGCGTGCTTGAGGCCGGGATCCCTTCTTGCTCTAGTGTCGTGTCCCGCGAATAAGTTTTAGAAGTCTGTTGAGTTTGTCGAGGATCGAGTCAGCGGTTGCCGTCCACACGAAAGGCTTTGAGTTCTGATTGTATTGGTCTGTGAACTTCTGGATGCAGGTGATCAGATCCTTGACGTTCCGAAAGGTTCCTCGTCGGATTGCTCTTTGTGTGATGATGCCGAACCAGATCTCTACCTGGTTTAGCCAGGAGGCATACGTTGGTGTGTAGTGCACGTGGTATCTTTTACGTGAGGTGAGCCAACGTTTGACGTTCTGGTGCTTGTGAGTGCCGTAGTTATCGACGACCAGATGGATGTCGAGATCCTTCGGGACGTTTTTGTCAATGTGCTTGAGGAACTGAAGGAACTCTCTGTTGCGATGTCTGGGCTTGCACTGAGTCAGGACTTTTCCTGATGCGATGTTGAGCGCCGCAAAGAGGGTAGTCGTGCCGTGTATAGCTGTGAGTGACGCCCTCGACATACCCGAGGCCCAAAGGGAGAATCGGTTGCGTCCGTTCGAGTGCTTGAATCTGGCTCTTCTCGTCTATGCAGAGCACCATTGCGTTGTCCGGCGGGTTCAGGTATAAACCGACGATATCCCTGACTGTCTCGACGAAGAAGGGATCGTTCGACAGCTTGAAGTGCTTCTGACGATGCGGCTGCAGTCCAACGGCTCTCCATACACGTTGCACTGTGGACTTTGAGAGGCCCGTCTCATCGGCCATCGCTCGACAGGTCCAGTGGGTGGCACTCTTCGGCTTCTTCTTGAGCGTCTTGTAGATGAGTGAGGAGATCTCTTCGTCGCTAACGGACCGCGGACCACCAGGACGTAACTCGTCATACAGTCCCATCAAGCCTTGCTCGCAGAAGCGACGGCGCCATTTGCCAACGGACGCTCCGGACAACCCGACTCGTTCGGCGATCTCCTGATTGGTCAGACCACCATCGCTCAGCAGGACGATCTTCGCCCGACGCACCAGAGCGTGAGGCATGCTGCGCGAACCGGACAACGACTGGAGTTGATCGCGGACTTCATCACTGATGTTCAGTGGTTGTAACGGACGACCTCTTGCCATCGGTTCCTCCTCACAATGAGTGCCTGAGGAACCTTACGACTGTATCACGAATTTTTATAGTTATTCCTGAGACGAGACACTAGAGGAGTCCAGCAGAATACTGTTCCGACAGCGAGCCTGCCACAGGCCCTGTCCGGGGAAAGGCCCATTCTGATTTTGCCGCTCATTGGTCGTCCTATGGGCGGCGAGAATAGATCCTCCCTCACGTTCGTTGGGACAGGCTCCCAAGAGGCGTACCGGGATGACACGCCTCTCATAACGAGCTATCATCGTCGTGTCACACCGAGCGCACTGCGCAATACGATGAAACGGGCTTCCACGATGGTCCGATGAGCTACGTGGCCCGTCTACCGTCTTTCCTGACCTCTGACCCCCGACGTCCTGAAAACTGACCGTGAACATCACCCCCCTCTCCCCCATCCTCGGCGCGGAAGCCACTGACGTCGACGTCACCCAGATCAGCGAAGATGCCTTCGTCGAAATTCGTCGGGGCCTCTGCGATCACAATGGAGTGCTCGTCCTACGCGATCAGCACGTCACTCCCGAGCAACACATCGATTTCAGTCGTCAGTTCGGAGAGCTCTTCGGTGAAACCGAACCCTATCAGGACACGGTCACGAAGTACCTCCTGCCAGGTTATCCACAGATCTTCCGTGCCTCCAACAAAGTCGTCGACGGGGAACCACAGGGCCGAACGCGAGCCGGCAACTACTGGCACTCCGACGTCTCTTTCCGGCCTCGCCCGGCGATGGTTTCCATTCTTCACGCCATTGAGATTCCTTCCATCGGCGGCGACACGCTCTTCTGCAACATGTACTCTGCGTACGAACGCCTCTCCAAGCCCGTGCGGGGGTTTCTAACCGACTTGACCGCGCGTCACGACTTTGCAAAGAACACAACCGTCGGATTCTCACACGAAAACATCGCACCCGACGATCTCGACGGATTCAACGCGGCCGAACATCCGGTCGTGCGCACACATCCGGAATCCGGACGCAAATGTCTCTTCGTCAACCCGGGCAACACGTCGGCCATCGTCGGACTGCATTCGCAAGAAAGCGAAACCCTTCTCGAATTTCTCTACGAACACAGCACACAGTCGGAATCGATCTACCGTCATCGATGGTCGGTCAACGATCTCCTCATCTGGGACAACCGCTGCGTGATGCATTACGCCATTGCCGACTACGACGAAGATCGCTACATGCATCGCACGACCGTCATCGGCGAGCGCCCAGTGCCAGTGTCTTCCTGAACACTGCCTGCCTGAGCCGTGTCCTGGGTAAGCGACCGAAGGTCGCTCTACCGAAGGGCAGCCGTCGCCTCACCATCGGAGCTCTCGAGATCCACGCATCCTCTTAATCCAATCACAGCAGCACGGAGGACGGCCTTTTGGACATCCCACGCATGAAAAGCTACATGGAAGAACACGAATTGGACGCGGTGCTGGCCTTCGATCAATTCACCACCGCCTATCTTCGCGGCTTCTGGCAGGGCGGGCACATTCGAACCCTGCGGTTCGACGACCATCCGTGCTTTCCGGTGTTCCCGCGTAAAGGGGATGCGTTCGTCATCGACTTCATGAGCTGGGTCCCGCCGGAAGAGGTTCGGCCAGACTGGTTCAAGGAGTATTACAAAGGCCGAGGATCTGGCATGGACGGGGAACACATCAACCTCGAGGTGCTGGCGAAGGCGCTTCGCGAACGTGGGCTCGACCGCAGCCGAATCGGCCTCGATCTCGACGAAGCCCCCTACTCTGCGGTCACATACCTGCAGGAATTACTGCCGCACGCAGAGTTGGTGAATGCCCAGGTGCTGTTCTGCGCGCTTCGGGCAGTCAAGGAACCGTGGCAAATCGATCTGATCCGCGATGCCGTCGCGATTCTCGAAGCTGCCTATCTCGATACGCTGAAGCAGGTAGAGGAAGGGATCACTGCACGTGATCTGGCCCGCCATCAGATGGCGGAGTGCGTCAAGGGCGGTATGATCATGTCCTGGTGTTCGCCGCTGGACATCGCCTCGAAGTGGTTTCCGGAGCAACCCAAGGAATTGCATCTGTATATGTCGGATGAAGACTGGCCGGTAAAGCGGAATGACGAGATCGAAATCTTCTGGGACATGGGTGGCGAGTACCAGGGCTACAACGCTGACATGAGCCGCGCCTTTTACCTCGGCACGCCCCCGGCCGACATGGTCGAGAAATACGAACAGCTTGCCCAATGGCACGTTGTCGCTCGAGACACCATCAAACTCGGTATGCCGGTCGCCGAGGCCTACGAAGCCATGCGTGCCGCGTTGAAGAAGGAGTTCGGATTCGTGTGGGGCTTTTTCCACGGCATCGGCATCTTCGCGCACGAAAATCCCTATCTGGATCTCGGTCTACCTCTCGAGCGGCTGACCACGGCACGAAACGATCTGTGCTTCGAAGCCGGCATGGTCATGGCATTCGAGCCGTTCAGAAAGATCGACCCGGACGATCCTGACGGGATCAAGGGAGAAGAGGGCGGCTGTATCGAAGACGACTGGCTGTTGACCGAAGACGGCTGGCAGAGGCTCGGGTCCCTCCCGCAGAAGCTCTTCGTGATCGACTGAACCCGGCACCAGAGGTCGATCGTAGGGCACGGCATCGCGCATTCTGACAGCTAAACCCAAAGCGAGATCGCATGACTCAGGCATCAGCGGACAAGATCGTGCAGGCTGGCGTGATTGGCACCGGACAGTACACCACCGCCATCGTCACGCAGGCTCAGAGCATTCCCAACCTGAACGTCCCGATCGTGGCCGACACGAACCTCGATGCCGCTCGCAATGCTTATGAATTGGCCGGCGCCGACGATATCATCGTCGGCGAGAGCCGGGCGGATGCGCTGGCTGGAATCGAGGGCGGCAAAAAGGTTGTCGTGCAGGATAGTGCTCTGCTGATGGATCTTCCGCTCGACGTCATCGCGGAGGGGACGGGCAATCCGTCGGCCGGCGCCGTTCACGCGGCCGAAGCGCTCCGAAGCGGCAAGCACGTCGTCATGATCACGAAGGAAACAGAGGTCGCCGTCGGTACTGGTCTGCGACGGATTGCAAAGAGCGAAGGCCGGGTCTACACCGCTGCAGACGGAGATCAGCCCAGCCACCTCATCAGCCTTTTCGAGTGGTGTCGAGAAATCGGGTTGGAAGTCTTGTGTGGCGGCAAGTTCGGAGAGAAAAGGCTATGGATCGACGTCCCGAACCAACAGATACGCTTTCGTAAGGGCACAACGCAGGACCTGAGCCCCGAGGAGGCTGAACTATTCCGGCCACTGCTTGAGAAGGAAGATCAACCCCACTTCGAGGAGATCATCGCCAAGAAAAGAGCTTCTGGGCGACTCGATCGACGTCCGGACCGATGACCTGACGGAACTGGCCATCGTCGCCAACGCCACGGGCCTCACCATCGAGCGCGATCGGTTCCATCACCCCGTGGTCTGGCCGAACGAGATGCCTGGCGTGCTGGCGCCGAAATCCTACGGCGGCATTCTCGAAGGCCGGGGCATCATCGAGCAGTCGACGTATCTGAGAGCGTACAACGACACCAGCATGGGAGGGGGCGTCTACGTCACCGTGCACGCCGACAACGAATATTCGCGCAGTATCGTATCAGGGAAGGGGCACATCTGCAACGCCGACGGCACGTCGAGCATGTTCTTCCGGCCCTACCACCTCTGCGGCGTCGAAACGCCCTACTCGATCCTGTCTGCCGCGCTCAGAGACACCCCGACCTCGGGTTGGGAGATGGCACAGCACTACGACTCCTTCGGCCGAGCGAAGCAGAACCTGCCCTCAGGGACCGAACTCCACGGTGCACACGATTCCAACTGGGAGACGTTTTTAGCGCCGGCCGTCCAGCTCAGCGATGATGCATCGGCCGATCCCATTCCTTACCACATCGCAACCGATCACAGGCTGACGGAGAATGTATCCGCTGGAACAGTTCTAACACAAAACCTAGTCGCGCGCGTCCACCGAGTCTCCGCTATGGCAACTGCGGGCGGAGCAGGACCGTAGCGACTAAGGGTTTGCCACGAAATAAGTGCTGCACTTTTCAAGGTAATGATCTTACGCTCGGAGTGTGGACGTCGAAACTCTCCGAACGAAGTATGAAGCCTTGGCTCCGGTGCTGACGGAACGCACGCGTCGTCTGTGGGCCGCCACGGAAGCCGAAGCGTTGGGTCACGGTGGGATCGCGATTGTGGCTCTGGCGACAGGAATGTCCAGAGAGCGGATCTTTCGTGGCATTCAGGAGTTGAGGTCGGACGAACCTTTGGACCCGGCTCGCATCCGGCGTCCAGGCGGCGGTCGTAAGCGGAAGGCCGACACGGACCCGACGCTGTGGCAGGACCTGAATGATCTGGTCGAGCCAACGACTGCGGGGTCGCCTGACGACAATCCTCTGAGATGGACATCGAAGAGCACTCGCAAACTGGCCGCCGAGTTGCAAGCGATGGGGCATTCGGTGAGCCCCAGGATCGTTGCCAATCTCCTGCACGAACACGATTACACGCTGCAGGCGAATCGGAAGACAAGGGAGGGATCTGCACACCCGGATCGGGACGCTCAGTTCGTTTACCTCGATGATCGGATTAGCCAGCAGCAGCAGCAGGGCCTTCCCGTTATCTCGGTGGACACCAAGAAGAAAGAGTTGATCGGCGACTTCAAGAATCCTGGCCGAGAATGGCGACCCAAGGGAGACCCGGAGCGTGTGAAGGTACACGATTTCATAGTGCCTGCTCAGGGCAAGGCGATCCCTTATGGAGTGTATGATCTGAGCCGTGATGAAGGCTGGGTAAGTGTCGGTATCGATCACGACACGGCCAGCTTCGCCGTGAATGCGATCCGAAGTTGGTGGAAGAACATGGGACGGCCCGCCTACGGCACTTCGACGCATCTGCTAATCACGGCGGACGCAGGCGGCAGCAACGGCGCCAAGACGCGGCTGTGGAAGTGGGAGCTGCAGCGCTTTGCGAATCGCACTGGCCTGACGATCACCGTATGCCACTACCCTCCTGGCACTAGTAAGTGGAACAAGATCGAACATCGCCTGTTCTCCTTCATCGCTATGAACTGGCGAGGCAAGCCCCTGGTCAGCCTGGCTGCAACCGTGAATCTCATTGCCGGAACGACCACTCAAGCCGGTCTCCGAGTACGCTCCGAGATCGACAAGCGACCCTACCCTAACGGGGTCAAGGTGACCGATGAACAGATGACCCAAATCGATCTCACTCCGCACGATTTCCACGGCGACTGGAACTACACGATCCGGCCAATGGCTCAACATTGAGATCGACCGTTTATTTATTCGCGAACCCTAAGCACCGGCCGAGCTTCCACGGACCTCTTCGTCATCGACAACCACGTGTGGTTGGGCGGAGCAGCCGGTGCCATCCGATACAACGGGAGGGTCTGGACCCGGTATACCACATCAGATGGGCTGATTGACGGTTCGGTCTCGGCGGTTCTGAGGGGAAGGACGGCAGTCTCTGGGTCGCCGGGCAGCACCTCGGCAGGAGCGGGGCGGTTCGGTTCGACGGGCAGAAATGGCAGGTGTTTTCTTCGGAAGACGGCCTGGTCGGAGAGAACATCTACACGGGGTATGTCGCCAGCAACGGTGATGTCTGGTTCGGAACAAAATGGCCAGGAGCCGCAGGCCAAGCAACGGGCCTGATCCGGTATGATGGGCAGGGATGGGTTAACTACACAACGGATGACGGCCTTATTCACAATACCGTCTACACCATCACCGAAACCGCTGACGGCGCAATGTGGTTCGGCACACTCGGGGGACTCAGCCGATTCGATGGCGTGGCCTGGACTAACTACACACCCAACGATGGCGGCGGCAATCAGGCCCAGAAGATACGCACGATTCTGCCCGTCCGAGATGGCAGTCTCTGGGTTGGCCAGGCCAGGCCCTATTGGAGGGCTTCATCACTTCGATGGGTCGGACTGGACCCAATACGGGGAGGGAGAAGGGCTTGGCGGGAACCAGGTTGATAGGATTATTCAGGCGAAGGACGGCACACTCTGGTTTGGAAAGAGTCAAGGTCTCGTGCGTTTTGACTGGACGAATTGGGCACTTTACCCCAAGACCCAGATTCCCATCTCGCTGGGTGTGGGCATGGAGGACATCGTGGGAACCCCTGATGGGGCACTGTGGCTGAGGAGCCCACACACTGGCGATGTTGCTCGCTTTCTTCCCGATCCGAATCCACCCGAAACGTCACTGGAACCAACCCCTGATCGAGTGACCTCGTGGGATGACACGCCAGCAGAGCTTGTCCGCTATCAGTGGCGGATTGATGACGAGGCGTGGTCGTCCGCATCACGGCGGAGCGCGGTGGCGTTTACCTCGTTGTCCACTGGTGACCACCGGTTTGAGGTCCGCACAATTGGCCGCGATGGCAACGTAGACCCGACGCCCGCCATCCACGCGTTTATCGTCGAGGCCCCCTGGTGGCGCAACCCAGTCGTGGCAGGTCCCGGCGTTCTGCTCATCCTCGGCATCCTGTTCCAGTCCGCCCGTGTCGTGCAGGCCAAACGGAAGCTACAGGATTCGGTGAATGCGCTCTCATCGGCCAACAACGAACTGTTTCAGGTCAACGTAGACCTCCAGCGCGAGCAGGTGCTGGAGTGGCTGCGGGGTCAGGCGCAGGGGATGCAGTCGAGTGAGGATATCGGACCGGTTGTAGAGGCCGTGCATCGAGAGCTGACCGGGCTTGGGCTACCGCTGATTAATTCGGGATTTTCAATTACCATTTCGGAAACGAAGGCCGAGAGGTGGACCACGGACGTAGACGGTCGTGCTCTGGAGCCGTTTGTCGTAGACCTTGAAGGTGTAGTTGCCCGCCCAGTCCTTGAAGCTCGCCGCCGCGGCGACGACTATTACCACTATCACGTGGAGGGTGAGGAAGCCGAAGAGGCGATCCGCCAGCAGATCGAGCGCGGTAATCCTCACTGGAAGGGCGTTCCAGAAAAGCAATGGCCCCCAAAGTATGATGCTTACATCGTCTTCTTTGTGGGAGGCAGTGTCGTAGTCATGTCGGAAGAACCCGTTGCCGAAGAATATCTGATGCTCATCAAGCGGTTTGGCGAGGTCTTCGGCTACGCCCACTCACGTTGGGAGGAGCTGAAGCAGAAGGAAGCGCAAAACCGCCGGCTTGCGGTAGAGGCATCAGTCCAGCGGCTCCGTGCCGAAGTGCAGTCGATGGACGCAGCGGGCGATTTTGAGGAGATTCTCGGCCTGTTGACAGAAGACCTGAAGTCCATCGGACTCGAATTCGAATCTTGCGACATCGACGTACTCGACGAGCCCGTCGAGTCACCGACGATGACGTTGTTCGAATCAAACGGCTTTCGATACACGACCTTTACCCTCGATCCGAACGGACACGTTACCTCCGAATCCTTTGCGGTTGCGGCCCCCTTCCCCGCCGTCAACCGTCAGACGATCGAGCGGTTCATCGCTGGCGAGCCGTGGCAGGCGGTGATCGAGGAGGAGACGACCATCCTAGAAGTGCCCGCAGGCAGCTATGGACGTCTCAGACTGACAGCGTCGGGTCGTGAACGCTATACCGACGACGAAATAGCTACCCTCCGCGAGTTCGCCGACGCTGTCGCCCTTGGCTACGCCCGCTATCTCGACATCCGCGAAATTCAAGAGCAGACCGAACGCAAGTCCGCTTTCCTCGCCTCGATGTCCCACGAGCTGCGTACACCGATGAACGCCATCAAGGGGTTCACGAATCTGGTGCTTAACCGCGAAGGTGATAAACTGTCCGAGCGAGGCCAGGGGAACCTGCAGAAGGCGACCCAAGCATCCGACCATCTGTTAGCGATGATTGATGACCTGCTGGACCTGTCGAAGTGAAGCGGGAAGTATGGACGTGAACCCCGAGCGGTTCAATGTGAAGGAACTGGTCACGTTGGCGTGCGACACCGTCAGTCCGCTGATCCAGGATGGTGTGGAGCTACGCCAGGACGTGACCGACCCTTCGGCAAGCTCAGGGCAGGCTCAGCTAATGGCGAACACCGACAAGGCGCGGTTGCAGCAGATGGTCATCAACCTGTTGTCCAACGCCATCAAGTTCACCGACAGCGGCAGTGTGACCGTGAGCGCGAGCCAGGCGGACGGTGAGCTGGTCATCGCTGTCAGCGACACCGGCAAGGGCATCCCCGTCGACGAGCTGCCGTCCATCTTCGATGAATACCGTCAGGCCGAAGGGTCGGAGAGCAGCGTGCAGAAGGGCACGGGCCTGGGGCTGTCCATCACGAAGAAGTTTGCGGAGCTGCTGGGTGGGACCATCGGTGTGGAGAGCGAAGTGGGGAAGGGCAGCACGTTTACGGTGAGGGTGCCGATGAGCTATCAACAGCCTGAAGCCTGAAATCCAGAATCACTATCGAGAAGGCCGAGCCCCAGCGATGGACTGAGGCGCCCTGGCTGATCGCCGACCTACCGGGCACGCGCTAGCCATATAGACTTGCCACTGACCTGACTCGAACAACCCTGACACCAGGAACCCGGTATATTCAACCCGTCGAACCGGCATGGTGTGTAGGACGGGCCCGTAAGCACATCCTACAGCACCCACCTACCTCAAAGCAAGTCCGAAAACCCTTTGTTCAGACCAACGATAATACCCTACATATGCACTATGCGTAATCCATAATTGCTCTCGCCCAAAAGCTGGAGGCTTACAATAGTATGTCAAAAAACATCACATTTGTAGTAGTCGCAGGCGCACTCATTTTAGTTGGAGCTCAGGTCAATAGGTGTGTAAAAGAAATCAGGCGGCCATCTTCCCGGCTTCGACCTGCGGTCCGGTTGAGTGTTTCTGATCGTAGACTTGTTGTAGCAAGTGTGGCGCGGTGAGTTTCCTGAATCGGCTCTCTGCGACCTTGAGCGTACGCCAGATGAGAGCCGTGGCGTTCCTGACTTTCTTGAATCGCCTGGCGGCGTTTGTGCGAAGCCGAACGGAAGCAAAGGGGCTCTCGACGACGTTCGTGGTTCTCAGGTGTTTCCAGTGTTCCTTCGGGAAGTCGTAGAACGTGACCATCCGATCCCAGTCTCTTTCGAGCGTCTCCACGGCGGCAGGGAACTGTGAGCGATACCGTGCGGCAAAGCGTTTCCGGAGCTTCTCGGCCTCCTTTTTCGTGCCGGCATAGGGGATCTGGACGAGCAGTGCGCGGGCTTCAGCCTGTGCACGCTTGGCGACCTTGTCGAGCACGTTGAGGATCTTGTGGTTCCAGCACCGTTGTTGCCGGCTCTCTGGCCAGACCTGATCAACGGCCGCCCAGATGCCCATATTCCCGTCCGCGGCGATCAGGACAGGATGTTCGAGCCCGCGATCCCGGAGATCCCGGAGCACCGTGAGCCAGGATTCTGTAGACTCTCGATAACCGGGTTCTATCGCCAGGATCTCCTTGCTGCCGTCGCTCATCGCGCCGATCACGACCAGCAGACACGCCTTCTCGCGCTCGAGCCCGGCTTTGACGTAGATGCCATCAGCCCAGGCGTAGACCAGTTCGCGATTATCCAGACGCCTTTCTTTCCAGTCCTGGAAGTCGACCTCCCACTTCCCTCGAAGACGAGCGATCGAGGTCGGCGAAAGCGGCGCGCCATCACCGAGCAGCGCACGCAAAGACAACTCGAAGTCGCCCTGGGAGAGACCGTGGAGATAAAGGTCGGGAAGCAGATCTCCAATGGCCCTGGTTCTCCGGGCGAACAGGGGGAGGATGCGGCTTTCAAACCGCTCTTCCAGACCACGAACCCGGGGACGCCGGACCTTGATCGTTCCGCAGCTCGTCGAGAGACGCCGGGGCTTGCCGTAGCCGTTCCTGTAGCCCGTGGAGCTATCGACCTCGGCTCGGCGCTCATACCACGACCGGCCCAAGAACGCGGTCGCCTCCTCCTCCAGAATGGACTGGAACCGGCCCTGGATCTCTTCACGGATCCAATCGTCAACCGTCTCCCACGTCGGCATGGACTTCAATGGGGCTCTATGCGTATGTTCCTTCACGGCGATCCTCCTTCCCAACCGGGCCTCTCACCCGGTTTTGTGTGAATCAACTATCTCACGGGAAGGGTAGGGTCGCCCTTTCTCTTTTTCCACACCTTTTGATTATAGCTCTTAGTGTATCGTCTCAGGAATAACTATAAAAATTCGTGATACAGTCGTAAGGTTCCTCAGGCACTCATTGTGAGGAGGAACCGATGGCAAGAGGTCGTCCGTTACAACCACTGAACATCAGTGATGAAGTCCGCGATCAACTCCAGTCGTTGTCCGGTTCGCGCAGCATGCCTCACGCTCTGGTGCGTCGGGCGAAGATCGTCCTGCTGAGCGATGGTGGTCTGACCAATCAGGAGATCGCCGAACGAGTCGGGTTGTCCAGAGCGTCTGTCGGCAAATGGCGCCGTCGCTTCTGCGAGCAAGGCTTGATGGGACTGTATGACGAGTTACGTCCTGGTGGTCCGCGGTCCGTTAGCGACGAAGAGATCTCCTCACTCATCTACAAGACGCTCAAGAAGAAGCCGAAGAGTGCCACCCACTGGACCTGTCGAGCGATGGCCGATGAGACGGGCCTCTCAAAGTCCACAGTGCAACGTGTATGGAGAGCCTTTGGACTGCAGCCGCATCGTCAGAAGCACTTCAAGCTGTCGAACGATCCCTTCTTCGTCGAGACAGTCAGGGATATCGTCGGTTTATACCTGAACCCGCCGGACAACGCAATGGTGCTCTGCATAGACGAGAAGAGCCAGATTCAAGCACTCGAACGGACGCAACCGATTCTCCCTTTGGGCCTCGGGTATGTCGAGGGCGTCACTCACAGCTATACACGGCACGACTACCCTCTTTGCGGCGCTCAACATCGCATCAGGAAAAGTCCTGACTCAGTGCAAGCCCAGACATCGCAACAGAGAGTTCCTTCAGTTCCTCAAGCACATTGACAAAAACGTCCCGAAGGATCTCGACATCCATCTGGTCGTCGATAACTACGGCACTCACAAGCACCAGAACGTCAAAGAGCTATAATCAAAAGGTGTGGAAAAAGAGAAAGGGCGACCCTACCCTTCCCGTGAGATAGTTGATTCACACAAAACCGGGTGAGAGGCCCGGTTGGGAAGGAGGATCGCCGTGAAGGAACATACGCATAGAGCCCCATTGAAGTCCATGCCGACGTGGGAGACGGTTGACGATTGGATCCGTGAAGAGATCCAGGGCCGGTTCCAGTCCATTCTGGAGGAGGAGGCGACCGCGTTCTTGGGCCGGTCGTGGTATGAGCGCCGAGCCGAGGTCGATAGCTCCAGGGGCTACAGGAACGGCTACGGCAAGCCCCGGCGTCTCTCGACGAGCTGCGGAACGATCAAGGTCCGGCGTCCCCGGGTTCGTGGTCTGGAAGAGCGGTTTGAAAGCCGCATCCTCCCCCTGTTCGCCCGGAGAACCAGGGCCATTGGAGATCTGCTTCCCGACCTTTATCTCCACGGTCTCTCCCAGGGCGACTTCGAGTTGTCTTTGCGTGCGCTGCTCGGTGATGGCGCGCCGCTTTCGCCGACCTCGATCGCTCGTCTTCGAGGGAAGTGGGAGGTCGACTTCCAGGACTGGAAAGAAAGGCGTCTGGATAATCGCGAACTGGTCTACGCCTGGGCTGATGGCATCTACGTCAAAGCCGGGCTCGAGCGCGAGAAGGCGTGTCTGCTGGTCGTGATCGGCGCGATGAGCGACGGCAGCAAGGAGATCCTGGCGATAGAACCCGGTTATCGAGAGTCTACAGAATCCTGGCTCACGGTGCTCCGGGATCTCCGGGATCGCGGGCTCGAACATCCTGTCCTGATCGCCGCGGACGGGAATATGGGCATCTGGGCGGCCGTTGATCAGGTCTGGCCAGAGAGCCGGCAACAACGGTGCTGGAACCACAAGATCCTCAACGTGCTCGACAAGGTCGCCAAGCGTGCACAGGCTGAAGCCCGCGCACTGCTCGTCCAGATCCCCTATGCCGGCACGAAAAAGGAGGCCGAGAAGCTCCGGAAACGCTTTGCCGCACGGTATCGCTCACAGTTCCCTGCCGCCGTGGAGACGCTCGAAAGAGACTGGGATCGGATGGTCACGTTCTACGACTTCCGAAGGAACACTGGAAACACCTGAGAACCACGAACGTCGTCGAGAGCCCCTTTGCTTCCGTTCGGCTTCGCACAAACGCCGCCAGGCGATTCAAGAAAGTCAGGAACGCCACGACTCTCATCTGGCGTACGCTCAAGGTCGCAGAGAGCCGATTCAGGAAACTCACCGCGCCACACTTGCTACAACAAGTCTACGATCAGAAACACTCAACCGAACCGCAGGTCGAAGCCGGGAAGATGGCCGCCTGATTTCTTTTACACACCTATTGACCTGAACTCATCTGGTTCGGCAT